>NZ_PTIX01000009.1 GCF_002934265.1 Actinokineospora auranticolor | reverse complement strand
CGCACGCCACGAGAAGTGCACCACGCATACCACGCTCGAAAGTCAGCGATACCGACCGTTGTTTAGCCGCTGTCCGGAGACTTCGAGGCACCCCACCAGAAGATCAACAGCGAGCCTGTGGACAACCCGAGGGACGACCAGCGTCATCCCGACCGGCCGCCCCGCTCACCGCCGCGAACCCGGCGAGGGTGGTGTCGACGAAGGAAGACAGTGAGCGATGATCAAATCGATGCCTCCGGCCCCCAATATCCATTCTAGCGAGGAGGACCGACAGTTCCAGCCGAAGACGATCAAGCCTGTGGACAACCCAGACGGAGATCAGCTGCGCCCCGTGATCTGGTTCGCCAGCTTCCGGGCGTCCTGCTCCGAGTACGTCCCCGTGATCTGCACCGACCCCTCAGTGATCGGCGACGCGATCTGCGGCGCCGAGATCACCTTGTCCCCCACCACGATCGCCACCGACTCACCCACGTGCTCGGTAGTCCACCGACCGAACGCCGCCTGGTCCTCCGCCACCAGATCGATGATCACCCCCCACGACCCGCCCGACGTCAGCTCCGCCTTCACGTTCTTGAACCGGCTGAAATCCCCGATCGGGTCCCCGAGCGCGTACACGTTGCCGTCCGACCCCACCAGCTCACCCGGCCCGGAAGCCTCCGTACCCGCCCGCTGCGACACCACCGGCCGGAACTTCACCGGCACCTTCGCCTCGATCGGCCCACTCGCCGCCTCCGGCGAGGCCACCCCGGGTGTGGCCTCCGAACACGCGGCCGGGGCGAGCAGCAACAGCACGGTCAGCGCACGGGCGATGGCGGTTCGCATGCGCCGATCCTAAGCGGGCTCACCGACGGTGCGTGACCGCTTCGGTCAAGGCCGTGGTCACGCCCCGGGCGTCCGTCAGCACCGCCAGCCGACCCCCGGTCGACGCCGTCAGGTCGAGCAGTTCCTCCCGCGCCACGTCCGGCCCGATCGCGATCACGTCGACCGTCACCGGCTTGCGCTCGTTCGCCGCCCGCTTGATCGCGGCCTTGGCCTGCGCCAGGTCCACCGACCCGTCCGCACCCCCATCGGTGATGACGATCAGGTGGTTCGCCCGGTCGGGGACATATCCCTGCACCGCCGCCCGGTACCCCGCCACCACCGACTCGTAGAAGTCGGTCCGCCCCGCGGGTTCCAGGCCGTTCAGCACCTCGTGCACCCGGTCGCGCCGGTTGACCACCGGGCCGGTCGGCACCGCCACCTGGTACGGCTTGCCGCGCGCCAGCTCGTGCGAGAACGGCCAGACACCGAGGGATCCGGCCGTCGCGTAGTCCGTGTACTTGTTCAGCGCGTCCCGCACCCAGTCGAGGCGGCTGCGACCGCCGCCACCCTCGGTGCCCATGCTCTCGGACACGTCCACGAGGATCGTCGCCGCGACGCCGCCGGTCACGGTGCTGTCCCAGGTCGTCGTGATCTGCTGCGCCGTGTCCGCGGCCGCCGCGACGAACCCGACCTGGGCCTTGTCGTCCCACAGCAGGCCGACCTGGTTGGCGGGTCGGCTGTCGGTGTCGGTGCGCAGCCCCGCCCGGCCGAACTCGCGCTGCTGGTCCGGTTCCTGGAGGAACCGGCGGAACGCGTCGGTGGCCTCGACCCGCTGGGCGTTGAGCGCCGCGACCGGGAAGTCCGCCGACGGGCCGGGGCCGATCGCCACGACCTCCCACAGCGGGCGCTGCGGCGTCGGTTTCCCGTCGGACGCCGAGTTGCGCCGGTAGACGTCCACCTCCAGCGCCGCCACCGCGCTGTACGGGGCCGCCCCCGGGTCCGGGGCGTCGGCCAGCACGGCCAGCGCGGAGGACGTCGAGCCCAGCCCGTCCCGCTGCTGCGACGACGCCAGTGCCGCCAGCGCCTGCGCCACCGGTGGCCGGGCCAGGGCCGCCTGCGTCACCGGGCTCTCCTGCGCCGGGCCGAGCAGCGCGGCCTGCACTGCCAGCGCGCTCGCCGCGTTGTTCTTCGGGTCCGGCAGCGCGACGGTGATCCGGCCCCACTCCGCCCGGCCGAACCGCGCCCACCCCGAGGTGTCCGCGGTGAAGCCGGTCAGGTCGTTCCAGCGGAACCCGGCCCGCTCCCGCAGCAGCCCCGCCGCGGCCTCGTGCGTGGCCAGCACGACCGGGCTGTGCGCGACCGACTCGGGCGCGTTGGCCAGCAGCTTCTCGTCGAAGCGGCTCAACCGGTCGGTCCACAGCGACGACTCCGGCAGCCACGCGTCCGGCCGCTCGCCGAGCCCCGCGTCCCACTGCCCGGTCAGCCCGGCCAGGGCCCGCGCCGAGTCGACGGTGGCCACGACGACCTCGTAGCAGGTCCCGTCGACCACCGGCCCCCGCGCGTTCCAGCGCTTGGCGGCCTCCCGGACCGGCAGGTCCGCGCTCGGGCCGACCGCGACCCGCAGGACCGCCGTGCGGGCGCACTCCTCGGTGCGCGCGGGCCCGGTGGTGGGACCGCCGCTCAGCCAGCCCCACCCGGCCCAGCCGAGGACCAGCAGCGACACCAGTCCCACGACGACCAACGGCCACCGCCTTCGACGTCCCCCGTGGTGTCGAGGCATGACAACCCATCACGTCCTTTCGCGCGGCGCGGTGCCGGTTCACGGCGCGCATCGGGGCGTCCAGCACTCTATTCGGGGAACGGGACGCGTCAAGTCACCGTACGCCGGGAGAAATTCACCTGGACGGCGGACTCAGCTGGGATCGTCCGGGTGATCCGCCAGCAGGGCCTCGCACAGGGCAACGAGACTGGTCCGCAGCGGCGCGGCCCGCTCGGTGAACGCGACCTGCGCCCGCACGTAGTCCGCGCGGCCCCGCTCGGTCTCGATCCGCACCGGCTCGTAGCCCAGCGCGGACAGGTCGTACGGGCTGGCCCGCATGTCCAGCGCGCGCACGTCCACGGCCAGCTCGAAGCAGTCGGCCACCAGCTCCGACGGGGTGTGCGGGGCGAGCTTGTAGGCCCACTTGAACAGGTCCATGGTCGCGTGCAGGCACCCCGGCTGCTCCATCGCGACCTGCCCCTCCCGGCTCGGCGCGAGGGTGTTGAGCGGCCGCGCGGGCTCGGTGAAGAACCGGTACGCGTCGAAGTGGCTGCACTTGATCGTCGACGCCTCGACCACCGCGTCCGTGCCCGCCGACCCCAGCCGCAGCGGCCACGCCTCGTGCCGGACCTCGCCCGCGCGGTACACCATGGCCCACTCGTGCAGCCCGAAGCAGCCCAGCCGCGGCGGCCGGGACGCGGTCGCGGCCAGCAGGTCGCGCACGAACCCGGCGGTGAACCGCCGCTGCGGCGACAACGGCAGCGGCGTCACGCCCTCGGGGACGGCGGTGTACTCCTTCCACCGCAGGTACTCACGCGCACTTGCACCGGCCAGCACGACCCCGTGGCCGGGGTGCCAGCGCTCCAGGTGGGCGGGCCGGTGCGAGTAGTAGGTGAAGAGGAAGTCCAGGACCGGGTGCTTCTCGCGCCGCAGCCGCCGCTCCTGGTGCGGCCCCGTCCACTGCCGGACCCGCCGCGCGTGCGCGTCGCGGCGGGCCTGCCACTCGGCCTCGGGCAGCACGGTGACCTGGGAGTCGGTGAGGGGAGCCATCGCGGGCCATTGTCCCCCACGCTCACCCGTCGCCGATGTGCGTCCCGTCCCGGACGGTGCCGACGTACTCCTCCACCAGGTCCTCCAGCGCCACGACCCCGAGCACCTCGCGGTCGGCGGACACGGCCTTGGCCAGGTGGCTCTGGGCCCGGCGCAGCGCGGTCAGCGCCTCGTCGAGGCGGGAGTCGGCGGGCAGCTCCGGCAGACCCCGCACCCGGGACCACGGCACGCGGGTCGCGGGGTCGGAGTCGACCTGGTCGAGGACGTCCTTGACGTGCACGTACCCGTTGAGGGAGCCGTCCGGCATGCGCACCGGGAACCGCGAGAAACCGGTCTCGGCGACCGCCGCGGCGACGGCGCCGACGGTGGGCGGGTGCGGTACCGACTTGAGCCGTTCCAGCGGTACCAGCACCTCGGCCACCGTCCGCTCGGCGGAGGACAGGGTGTTGGTCAGCCTGCGGTGCTCGGAGTCGTCCAGCAGACCCTCGCGCCGCGACTCCGCGATGAGCGTGGCCAGCTCGTCGGGGGTGTAGGCACTCTCCAGCTCGTCGCGCGGGCTGACGCCGAACAGCTTCAGCACGGCGGTCGACACGGCCGTGAACAGGCCGAGGACCGGCCGCACCAGGCGGCAGAACGCCAGGTGCACGGGTACGAGCAGCATCGCCGCGCGCTCCGGCCCCGCGATGGCGAGGTTCTTCGGCACCATCTCGCCGAGCACCGTGTGCAGCGTGACCACGATGCCCAGGGCCAGCGCGAACGCCACCCCGTGGACCACGGCCTCGGGCAGCCCCATGGCCGCGAACGGCCGCTCCAGCAGGTGCGCCAACACCGGCTCGGCCAACGCGCCGAGACCGAGGGAGCAGATCGTGATCCCCAGCTGCGCGCCCGCGATCAACAGCGGCAGGTTCCGACTCGCCTCGACCGCCACCCCGGCCCGCGTCTTCCCCTCCCGCGCCAACGCCTCCAACCGGTCCCGCCGAGCCGTGATGATCGCGAACTCGGCCCCCACGAAGAACGCGTTGCCGAGCAGCAACAGCACGGTCGCGGCCAACGCCAGCACGTCGCTCACGCGCCCGCCCCCGATCGCGGCTCCGCCACACGCGGCCCGGCACTCCGGTGCCCGACACGCGTCACCGTGACCCGACGGCCCGCCCCGCGGCCTTCGCCGTCGACCCCGGGGACGCGGCTTGGCGGCTGCTCTGTCGCGGTGTCGTGTCCGCTGGTCGACGTCTGGAGTCCCAGGTGTGGCAGGTCGCTCACGCGCCCGCCTCCGATCGCACGGGCAGCTTCGCCACGCGTAGTTCGGCTACTCGGTGGCGGTCCATGCGCATGACGGTGACCCGCCAGCCCGCTACTCGGATCTCGTCGTTGACTTCCGGGATGCGGCCCAGTCGGGTGAGGACCAGGCCCGCCACGGTCTCGTACTCGCCGGTCGGCATGCGGAAGCCGGTGGCGTCGGCGAGTTCGTCGTCGCGCAGGAGGCCGGACACCATCCAGCTGTCGCGGCCCAGTGAGCGGACCGGGCTGACCTCGCCGCGGTCGTGTTCGTCGCGGACGTCGCCGACGATCTCCTCGATCAGGTCCTCGAGGGTGACCAGTCCGGCCGTGCCGCCGTACTCGTCGACCACCAGCGCGACCTGCAGGCCGGAGCCGCGCAGCCGTTCCAGCAGCACGTCGCCGTCGAGGGTCTCCGGGACGGAGGGCACCGGGCGGGCCAGCGACGCCACGCGCGTGGTCGCGCGCTGGGCGGCGGGCACGCCGAACACCTGCTTGACGTGCACCACGCCGCGCACGTCGTCGAGGTCGCCGCCGTGCACGGGGAAGCGGGAGAAGCCGGTGCCGCGGGCCAGGTCGATCAGGTCGGCCACGGTCGCGTCCGCGCGCAGGGCCTGGACCTGCACGCGCGGGGTCATCAGCTCCTCGGCGGTGCGGTCGCCGAAGCGCAGGGACCGGCTCAGCAGGGTCGCGGTACCGGTGTCGAGGGTGCCGGACGCCGCGCTGGACCGGACCAGGCCGCCCAACTCCTGCGGCGACCGCGCCGACCGCAGTTCCTCCTGCGGCTCCACGCCCAGCCTGCGCACGGCCCAGTTCGCCGAGCCGTTGAGGCCGTTGATCAGCCACCGGAACACCGACGAGAACACCGCCTGCGGACCCGCCACCGCGCGAGCCGTGGGCAGCGGGCTGGCGATCGCCAGGTTCTTCGGCACCAGCTCGCCGAACACCATGGACAGCGACGTGGCCACCAGCAGCGCCAGCACCAGCGCGATCACCGAGGCCGCCGCGTGCGGGACGCCCGTCCAGCCCAGCACCGGCTCGATCAGGTTCGCCAGCGCGGGCTCGGCGATGTACCCGGTGACCAGCGTCGTGATGGTGATGCCCAACTGCGCCCCGGACAGCTGGAACGACAACGTCCGGTGCGCCTTCTGGATGGCCAGCGCGCGCCGGTCGCCGACCTGCGCGGCGTGGTGGTCGACCTGGCTGCGCTCCAGCGTGGTCAGGGCGAACTCGGCGGCCACGAACAGCGCGGTGCCGAGCGTCAGGGCGCACACGGCCAGCAGGCCGAGGACGCTGATCAGGGGACCGGTCACCGGGGCCACCGCCCGGGTTCCGGGTCGCTATGGTCGCCGGGACTGTCTCCCGGCCCGCTACTGCGACCGGGGCTCTTCTTCTGCGCCTTGCGCACGGGGCCGGTACTCCTCGACAGACGTGACCCGACGCCGAGGGCTCCCGCCCGGATCCCCGACGTCCTGCGAACCGGCCCAGTCTAAGGGGCGCCGGCCCCGCCCGGGAGGTGATCAGCGCCGGGTGTCCGCCCACGTCACCCCCACTGCCCCGCCGAGCACCGCGCGGACCCCGCGGTCCGACCGCTCCCACACCCGGCATGCCTGATCGCACCGAACCCGCCACACCCCGCCGGCGACCCGGTCGCCTCGGCCCGGCGGCGTCGGCACCGCTGGGCGCGGGCGGCAGCAGATCGGGGCCGCCGCGCTGGTCCCGGCCGGTCGAGCGGTACGGGGCTGCCCAACCGAGTCCTGGTGGCACAGTCGCCCGACTCGGGGGACGAGCCTGCCCCGGCCGGGGGCGGTGGCAGGACGGCTCCGGCCGAGATGAGGCTCCGGCCGAGTGCGGTGGCGCGACCGCCCTGACCGACCTCGGAGACCGACCGACCCCAGCGAAGTGCGGCGGCACGGCCGGTCCCGCCGAGATGAGGCTCCGGCCAAGTCCGGTGGCGCGACTGCCCGGCCGAGATGAGGCTCCGGCTAAGTCCGGTGGCACGGCCGCGCTGATCGAGCCCGGCGACACGGCTGCCCCGACCGCTTCAGCCGGAGCGCGGTGGCACGTCCTTCTTGGCCATGCCCAGGTGACGCGGTCGCCAATCGAATGCGGCGGCGCGGCCGATCCGGGCCGAGCGCGGTGGGCACGCGCACTTCTGCCACGCTCCTGCCGACCGTGGGGCCACGGCCACCTCAACCGATTCCGGTGCCACGACACCCCGGCCAAGCCCAGGTGACACGGCCGCCGGACACGCGCGGCGGTCCGGCTACCTCGGCCGAGTCCTCGCGACATGGCCACCCGATCGAGTGTGGGGGCGCCACGGCAGCCCGCCGGTGCCGTGGCGTGGCCACCTCGACCGAGCCCGGTGGCGCGACCGCCTCGGTCTCGGTGGCATGGCGGTGCCTACCGAGGCAGGCGGCACGGCCGCGCCGGGGTCTCGGCGGCACGTCAGTCCCGGCCGTTCCTGGCGGCATGATCACTGCGGCCGAGTCCGCCGACATCATCACCCGACTGGGCCTTGGCGACGCGATCACTCCAGTCCGGCGGCCTCCTCAGCAGCGCCCAAGCACCCAGAACCCCCCGCCGAGGCGGTCCGAGGCCGCCGTACCAGGTGGTTCGCCGTGGCCGATGGTCACGGTTGCCAGGCCGGGTCGCGGCCGGTGAGGGCGAGCAGGCGGGTGGTCGCGTCCGCGTGGTCGGGGACCGGGACCGGGGCGGCGAAGATGCCCGTGCCCTCCCACCGGGCGATCTCCGGGGTGAACTCGGCCAGCAGCGCCTCGGCTAACGCGTCCCCGATCGCCGGGTCGTGGTCTGTCGCGGCGGTCAGGTCCCAGCCGTGTACGGCCAGGTCGAGGATCATCTGCCAGCGGTAGTCGCGCGCGGGGACGGTCGCGTAGCTCAGGTGGACGTCCCGGTCGTCGGGCACGCCGGCCCACGCCACCCGCGACACCTCCGACGCCCGTGCCCACGCCCCCACCGGGTCGTCGCCGACCAGGTCGCCGTCGTACCGGTCGCCGACCTGCTCGATGGTCTCGCCCCCGACCAGGTGCGGCACCCACAACTGCTCGGACACCAGGTGGTTCACCAGCTCACGCGCGTTCCACGCACCGCACGCCGTCGGCCCGTCCCAATCCCGGACCGCGCCCACGGCCCGGTCGAACACATCTCTTGCCCGATCGTGGGCCGTTGTCAGTTCCATGCGTTCAGTCCACCAGCTTCCGGCGGGCCGCGCTCAAAGTTGTCCCCAGCCCCGCGGCCAGCAGTTGCGTGCCCGCCGTGACCGCCATCGCCGCCCCTGGACCGGCCGCCGGGACCAGCCAGCCACCCGCCAGCGCCCCCAGCGAGTACCCGGCGATCTTGAGGCTGGCGCCCGTGGTCGAGACCTGGGCCAGCAGGTCCGGCGGTGTGTACCGCTGGCGGGTCGACATGATCGCGGGCAGCGCCAACCCCTCCGCGAGACCGGCCACGGCCACTACGACCAGTGTCCACGCGAAACCGTCCACAACCGGCCAGGTGAACATGACCAGCCCGAAGACAGCGGTACTCGCGAACACCGTCCGTTCCGGCCGGGGGATCGCGGCGAGCCTACCGAGCAGCGCGACCGCCACCAGGCAACCGACCTCCAACGCCGTCCACAGGTAACCGGCGGCCGGACGGCCGTGACCGAGCTCCTCGGCACGCAGCGGCATCGCGGTGGCCAGGATCCCGACCGAGCCGTACCCCAGAACCGTGGTCAAGGTGGCGCCACGCAGGGGAGGGGTGCGTACCAGGTGGACCAGTCCCGCCCGGACTGTCCGCAACAGCGGTTCCCGCTCCCGAGACTCGGTGTCCACCCGAGGTAAGAAGCCCGTGCACACAGCCCCCGCCAACGCGAGCACCCCGATCAACAACACAGCCGCGGCGGGGCTCACCACCGCGGCGACCGTACCGGCCAGTGCTGGCCCGGTGATCGAGCCGACGTTGAACGCCGCCGCGTCCAGGGCGTTCGCCCACCCCAACCGCTCGGCGGCCACCAACCGCGGCACCAAACTGGAGTAACCGCCGCTGGTCAGCGGCAACGCCAAGCCGGTGACCGCCGCCAGCAGCACCGGCACCACCAACGGTCCCGTACCGACCGTCGCGGCAAGACCCACGCAGGTAGCCGCCAGCAGCACCCCGCCGCCCGCCAGCACCGAACGCCTATAGGCGGTCCGGTCCAACCAAGCGCCCAACACCGGACCGGACACAATGGAAGGCAGCGTGTACGCGGTGACCACCGCACCGGCCGCCGCCGGGCTCCCCGTGCGGGCCAGCACCAGCAGCACCACCGCGACCCCGACCATCTCGTCGGCGACGCGCGCGAGGCTCGCGGCCACCGCGTACGCGCGCATCACCCCGAGCGGCGGTGCCGTCGAACGGTCTCCTCGACCAGGTCCAGCACGGGGTCCATGTCGTCCGCGGGCAGGCCCATGGCCAGGTGCGACACCAGGCCCTCCAGCACCAGTTCGAGGAACGCGGTCAGCACGTGCACGTCCACGTCGTCGCGCAGCTTGCCCGCTTCCCGCTGCCGCAGCAGGCGCTCCCGCGTGGCCACCGTGAGCTGCTCGGACCGCTCCGCCCAGCGCGCCCGGAACTCCGGGTCGGTGCGCAGCCTGCGCGACACCTCCAACCGGGTCCCCAGCCAGTCCGCCGGGCTCAGCGTGTCGCCGGTGCCCGCGGGCGACGACAGCAGTTCCCGCATCACCTGAACGAGACCTTGCGCGGCCACCACCTCGGCCATCCGCAGCACGTCGTCCTCGGCCAACGCCAGGAACAGCGACTCCTTGTCGCGGAAGTGGTGGAAAATGGCACCGCGGGAAAGTCCGGTAGCCTCTTCCAACCTGCGCACGGTGGCGCCCTCGTAGCCGTAGCGCGCGAAGCACGACCGGGCGCCGTCGAGGATCTGGCGCCGTCGCGCGTCGAGATGGTCCTGGCTCACCCGTGGCACCCGACGATCGTGGCAGTAGGCCCCGGCTTAAGCAATCCGTACGTACGTATTGGGTGTCACGTCCGTCCAGTGGACACCGCCTCCCGCGCGTCGAGCGGGGCCCGTTCGGATCCGTGCGGCTGTCGGTGGCCGCGTGTAGCGTCGTTCTCCGGGGTCAGCCAGCCGTTTTTCGGGGGTCGGCCCGGTTTTTCGGCACCACCAACGGGGAAACCCGGTCGAACCGGACCGGGCGCCGGTGATCAGCGGAAGGGAGATGAGCACATGTCCACCGACGGGCGCAGGCTGCGGGCCAGAGTGGAAGCCGAGGCGTACGTGGCCTCGGTGTGCTTCAAGCACGGGCCGCCGCGTCTGCTGGGCGTCGAGTTGGAGTGGGTCGTGCACCACCGCGACGACCCCCGGCGGCGACTCGACCCCGACCACCTCGCCGCCGCGCTGGGGCCGCACACCCCGGTGACCCTCCGCCCCGACAGCCCCCACCTGCCGCTGCCCTCCGGTTCCCCGCTCACCCTGGAGCCCGGCGGCCAGGTCGAGATCTCGTCCCTCCCCAGCCCCGCCCTCGGCCCGCTGGTCGACGTGGTCACCGCCGACCACCACCACCTCGCCGGGCTGCTCGACCAGGCCGGTCTCGTACTCGGCCCCCGCGCCCTCGACGCGCACCGCGCCCCGCGCCGAGTCCTCGACACCCCCCGCTACGCCGCGATGGAACGCGCCTTCGCACCGATCGGCCCGCACGGCGTCACGATGATGTGCGCCAGCGCGGGCCTGCAGGTCTGCCTCGACGTGGGCGAGCGGGGTGACGCGGCCGCCCGCTGGGCCGCGGCGCACCGGCTGGGCCCGGTCATGGTGGCGCTGTTCGCGAACTCGCCGGACCTCGCCGGGGCGCCGACCGGCTGGGCCTCGGCCCGGCTGCGCACGGTCCTCGGCGTGGACCCGCCCCGGTCCCGCCCGGTCCCGGTCACCGACGACCCGGCCGCCGCGTGGGCCCACTACGTGCTCGAGGCGCCGCTGCTCTGCCTGCGAAGACCCGGCGGCTGCTGGGACGCGCCGACCGGGGTCACCTTCGCCGACTGGATCGGCGGCGCGCTGCCCGGCCCGCCGACCACCGACGACCTCGATTACCACATCTCCACGATGTTCCCGCCGGTCCGCCCGCAGGGCTACCTGGAGATCCGCTACCTCGACGCGCAGGACGGCGACGCGTGGGTCGTGCCCGCCGCGCTGCTCGTCGCGCTGATGGCCGACCGCCGCACCGTCGACGCCGTGGTCGACGCCTGCGCGCCCGCCGCGGACCGGTGGCTCGACGCCGCCCGGCTCGGCCGCACCGACCCGGACCTCGCGCGCGTCGCGCGCCGAGTCCTCGACCTGGGCATCCCGGCGATCAGCGGTCTCGGCTTACCCCCGGGCACCGCCGCCGACATCACCGAACGCCTGGCCCGGCTGCGCGACGCGACCGGGCGGGCGCGTGCCGTCGAACCGCGGGTGGGCGCCGCCGACGGGAACGCGACGAACGGGAGGCAGTCGTGACCAGCACCGAAGACCGGCTTCTGGGGCCGGAGCAAGTCCGCGAGAAGGTGGCCGAGCAGCTGCGCCGCTCCCGCGCCCGCAGCGACGCGCTCACCGCGGCGGTGGACGACGATGACCTGGTCCGCCAGCACTCGAAGCTGATGTCGCCGCTGGTCTGGGACCTCGCGCACATCGGCAACCAGGAGGAGTTGTGGCTGGTCCGCGACGTCGGCGGTCGTGAGCCGGTGCGCGAGGACATCGACCAGCTCTACGACGCCTTCCAGCACGCCCGCGCCAACCGGCCGTCCTTACCGCTGCTGTCCCCGGTCGAGGCCCGCCGGTACGTGCGCGAGGTGCGCGACAAGGTGTTCGACGTGCTGGAGACCTCCCCGCTGGAGGGCAGGCGGCTCGTCGAGCAGGGCTTCGCGTTCGGCATGATCGTGCAGCACGAGCAGCAGCACGACGAGACCATGCTGGCCACGCACCAGTTGCGCGTGGGCGCGCCCGTGCTGCGCGCGCCGGACCCGGCACCGGCGACGCGGCCGGTGAAGCGCGAGGTGTTCGTCCCGGCCGGACCGTTCACCATGGGCACCTCGACCGAACCGTGGGCGCTGGACAACGAGCGGCCCGCGCACCGGGTGCACGTCGACGCGTTCTACCTCGACACCGTGCCGGTGAGCAACGGCGAGTACCTCGACTTCATCGCCGCGGGCGGCTACGACCAGCCGCGCTGGTGGAGCGAGGTCGGGTGGGCGCACCGGCAGCGGGCCGAGCTCTTCGCGCCCCGGTTCTGGGAGCGCGACGGCGACGGCTGGGTACGCACCCGCTTCGGCGTCGTGGAGCCGGTTCCGGTGGACGAGCCGGTCGTGCACGTCTGCTTCCACGAGGCCGCCGCGTACGCGAAGTGGGCGGGCAAGCGGCTGCCGACCGAGCCGGAGTGGGAGAAGGCGGCCCGCTTCGACCCGGCCACCGGGCGGTCCCGCCGGTACCCGTGGGGCGACGAGGACCCCGGTCCCGAGCACGCCAACCTGGGCCAGCGGCACCTGCGGCCCGCGCCCGTCGGGTCGTACCCGCTGGGCGAGTCGGCGCTGGGCGCCCGCCAGCTCGTCGGCGACGTCTGGGAGTGGGTCGACTCGGACTTCCGGCCGTACCCGGGGTTCGCGGCGTTCCCGTACCGGGAGTACTCGGAGGTGTTCTTCGGCGGCGACTACAAGATGCTGCGCGGCGGCTCCTTCGGCACCGACGCCTCGGCCGTGCGCGGCACCTTCCGCAACTGGGACCACCCGATCCGCAGGCAGATCTTCTCGGGCTTCCGCTGCGCCCGCGACGCGTCCCCGGCCGAGGCGCGCTGAGGGATGTGCCGCCATCTGGGTTACCTCGGCCCCGCCGTGCCCCTGGCCGGGCTGCTGCTGGCGCCGCCGCTGGGTCTGCTGCGGCAGAGCTGGGCACCGCTGGACATGCGCGGCGGCGGCACGGTCAACGCCGACGGCTTCGGTGTCGGCTGGTACCCGGGCGCGGGCGCGCCGCCGGTCCGGTACCGGCGGGCCGTTCCGATGTGGACGGACGCGTCGTTCGCCCAGCTCGCGACCGCGGTGTCCAGCGGCGCGGTGCTGGCGGCGGCGCGGTCGGCCACCGTCGGCATGCCGGTCGTGGAGACCGCGTGCGCGCCGTTCGCCGAAGGGCGCTGGCTGTTCAGCCACAACGGGGTGGTGCGCGGCTGGCCCGGCAGCGTGGCCGGGCTCGCCGCCGCGCTGCCCACGGTGGACCTGCTGACGCTGGACGCGCCGACCGACAGCGCGCTGCTGTGGGCGCTGGCGCGCCACCGGCTGCGCGCGGGTGAGTCCCTTGTGGACGCCCTGGCCGGTGTCGCGCGGTCGGTCACCGCCGCCGCGCCCGACTCCCGGCTCAACCTCCTGCTCACCGACGGCACGACCCTGGTCGCCACCACCTGGTGGCACTCGCTGTCCGTCCGCGCCGACGCGGACTCGGTCGTGCTCGCCTCCGAACCGTTCGACGACGCACCACAGTGGACGGCGGTACCGGACCGGTCCCTGGTCGTCGCCACCACCGATCCCGCTGTCTCCGTACGAGTGCACCCACTCGACACCGCCGCGAAGGACGCCCCATGACCGACTCCCGGCTCGACCACGTGGCAGTCCACCTGCCCGACGACCACGCGGCCCGCGCGCTGGCCAAGGACGCGCGCGAAGGCCTGTCGTCGAACCCGAAGACGTTGCCCCCCAAGTGGTTCTACGACGCGCGCGGCAGCGAGCTGTTCGAGGAGATCACCCGGCTGCCCGAGTACTACCCGACCCGCGCGGAACGGGAGATCCTGGCCGCCCGCGCCGACGAGATAGCGGGCCTGACGGGTGCGTGCACCCTGGTCGAGCTGGGTTCCGGCTCGTCGGAGAAGACCCGGCTGCTGCTGGACGCCCTGCGCCGCAACGAGACCCTCGAGCACATCGTCGCCCTCGACGTCTCCGAGTCCGCGCTGCGGGACGCGTCCGCCGCGTTGGCGGAGGAGTACCCGGGGGTGCAGGTCAGCGGGGTCGTCGGCGACTTCACCGAGCACCTCGCGCTGCTGCCGGGCGAGTCACCGCGCCTGGTGGCGTTCCTGGGCGGCACGATCGGCAACTTCCTGCCGGGCGAGCGCGCGGAGTTCCTGTCCACCATCCGGGGCGTGCTGCGGCCGGGTGAGTGGCTGCTGCTCGGCACCGACCTGGTGAAGGACGAGGAAACCCTGGTCCAGGCCTACGACGACGCGCAGGGTGTGACAGCGGAGTTCAACCGCAACGTGCTGCGCGTGCTCAACCGCGAACTGTCCGCCGATTTCGCCCTCGACGACTTCGCGCACGTCGCGGTGTGGGACGCGGACAACGAATGGATCGAGATGCGCCTGCGCGCCCGCCGCCCCGTCACCGCGACGATCGCGGACCTGGGCCTCAGCATCGATTTCGCCGAGGGCGAGGAAATGCGGACCGAGGTGTCGGCGAAATTCCGCCGGGAACGGGTGGCGGGCGAGCTGGCCGCGGCCGGTCTGACGTTGGAGCACTGGTGGACCGACGTCGCGGGCCGCTTCGCGTTGTCGCTGGCCAGGGCCGAATGACGGATTGATGGGGGAACGCGGTCCGTTTTAGGATGGGCCGATCGAGTCGGCGCGCTTTACCGACCCGATCGGCCCATTACTTTCGTCACCGTCCGGACGTCAGCACGGTTTAGGCCGCTTCGCGGATTTTTCCCCGGTGTTTCGCGTGTGAGTCTCATGGGGTCGGAGAAATCACGACCACCCAGGGGGAAATCACGTGACCGCACGATCCATGGCCCGCGCCGCCGTCGTGGCGACCGCGCTGGCCACCGCGGCGGTGACCGCGCCCGTCGCCGCCTCGGCTGCCTCGGCCGCGTCACCGCCCGCCGCCACCGCCGCCACCGCCGCGCCGGTGGTGTGGAAGGACTGCCCGGCCGACGCGCTGCCGGGCGTCCCACCGGCCGACCACTCCCGGTACGGCTGCGCCGACTACGCCGTCCCGCTCGACTACGACAACCCGCGCCGCGGCACGATCAACATCGCCCTGATGCGCCGCGTCGCCTCCGGCGCCGCGGGCAGCCGCATCGGCTCGCTGTTCGTCAACCCGGGCGGACCGGGCGGTCCCGGCTTCGGCATGCCCACCGCCGCCGACCGCTTCCTGCGCCCCGAGGTCCTCGACCGCTTCGACGTCGTCGGCTTCGACCCGCGCGGGATCGGCCGCAGCACCCCGTTGCGCTGCTTCGCCACCGCCGAGGACGCGGCGGCGGTCCGGGGCAAGATCCACGAGATTCCGCGCACCGCGGGGGACATCGCCGCCACCATCGAGGGCGACCGCGAGTACGCCCGGTTCTGCGACCGCTTCGCCCGCCCCCTGCTCCCGGAGATGTCCACCAAGGCCGTCGCCCGAGACCTCGACCTCCTGCGCGCCGCCGTCGGCGACCAGCGCCTCACCTACGTGGGCTTCTCCTACGGAACCCTCCTCGGCGCCACCTACAGCGCCCTGTTCCCGGACCGAACCCGGGCCATCGTCCTCGACGGCAGCGTGGACCCGGCCCTGCGCACCACCAACGGCGTCGAGTACGACCGCCAACGCACCGAGGGCTTCGAGGTCGCGTTGGACGCCTTCCTCAAGGAATGCGACCGCGTCGGCCCGGCCTGCGCCTACAGCGGCGGTGCCCGCGCCAAGTACGACGCCGACCGCGAGTACGTCAAGGCGCACGGCCCGGTCACCCTCTCGGACGGCACCGTGGTCACCCACGAGTTGTTCGTCACCGCCATCGGCCGCGCCCTCTACCAGCGGGACGCGCTCAAGCACCTGGCCGAACTGCTCCAGGAGCTCCACACGATCATCCACAACGGACAGTCCGCCGCCCGCGCCGCCCCTCGCTCCGCGCTGACCCGCAGTCCGCTGCGCGACACCCACCCGGACACGCCCTACACGGGCGACGACTCCTACGCGGCCGTCAACTGCCTGGACAAGCCCTTCACCACCCCGCTGAACAAGGTCCCCGCCCTCGCCGACCGCTGGGACAAGACCATGCCCACCTTCGGCCGCTACGGCGCCTGGGGCGACACCGCCACCTGCGCCGAATGGCCGGTACCCCACCCCGACCGCTTCGCGGGCCCCTGGAACCGCCCCACCAAGACCCCGGTCCTGGTCGTCGGCAACTTCTACGACCCGGCCACCCGCTACACCTTCGCCCAGAACATGGCGAAGGAACTGGGCAACGCCACCCTGCTCTCCACCGACAACTTCGGCCACTGCGTCCTCGGCGACAACAGCTGCGCCGACCGCGCCGCCGCCGACTACCTCATCACCCTCAAAACCCCGGTCCCAGGCCAGGTCTGCGCCCCCGACCGAGGCATCTTCGACCCGGCCTGACCCCGGACGTCGAGATCCGCGCGCGCCGCGAGGAGCGGGCTCCTCGGCAGGTGTGGGCCGCCCCTTGGCACCCAATGTGGGACAGCCCCACTAGTGGCGCTGTCCCACATTGGGTGCCTGCACCGCTTCCAGGGCGCCGCATGGCGCGGTGACCTCACCGGAACCCACACCTCCATACGACAACGGGACCGTCCTCGCGGACGGCCCCGTGTCGGAAGCGCTGGTCAGCTGTTGACCATCTTCCGCAGCACGTACTGCATGATGCCGCCGTTGCGGTAGTAGTCCGCCTCGCCCGGCGTGTCGATCCGCACGACCGCGTCGAACTCGACCTTCGCGCCGTCCGGCTTCGTCGCGGTCACCTGGACCGTCCGCGGCGTCGAGCCGTCGTTCAGGGCGGTGACGCCGACGAAGTCGAAGGTCTCCGTGCCGTCCAGGCCCAGGGACTCGGCGGTCTCGCCCGCCGGGAACTGCAGCGGCAGGACGCCCATGCCGATCAGGTTGGACCGGTGGATGCGCTCGAACGACTCCGTGATGACCGCCCGCACGCCCAGCAGCGACGTGCCCTTCGCCGCCCAGTCGCGCGACGAGCCCGAGCCGTACTCCTTGCCCGCCAGCACGACCAGCGGCGTGCCCGCGGCGGCGTAGTTCTGCGCGGCGTCGTAGATGAACGCCTGCTCGCCGCCCTTGGTGAAGTCGCGGGTGTAGCCGCCCTGGACGCCCTGGCCGCCGTTCTCGTCGGCCAGCAGCAGGTTGCGCAGGCGGATGTTGGCGAAGGTGCCGCGGATCATCACCTCGTGGTTGCCGCGCCGCGACCCGTACGAGTTGAAGTCGCGCCGCTCGACGCCGTGCGAGGTCAGGTACTCGCCCGCCGGGGAGTCCTGCTTGATCGCGCCCGCCGGGGAGATGTGGTCGGTGGTGACCGAGTCGCCGAGCAGGGCCAGCACCCGCGCGCCGGAGATGTCGGTGACCGGCGCCGGCTTCATCTCCATCCCGTCGAAGTACGGGGGCTTGCGCACGTAGGTCGACTCCGCGTCCCACTCGAAGACGTTGCCGGTCGGCGTCGGCAGCGACTGCCAGCGCTCGTCACCGGCGAACACGTCCGCGTAGCTGCTGGCGAAGCTCTCCGCCGACAGCGCCGACGCGATCACCTCCGCCACCTCCTGCGGCGACGGCCAGATGTCGGTGAGGAACACCGGCTCACCGTCGGTGCCCGTGCCCAGCGGCTCGGTGGTGATGTCGATGTCCATCGACCCGGCCAGCGCGTACGCCACGACCAGCGGCGGCGACGCCAGGTAGTTCATCTTGATGTCCGGGTTGATCCGGCCCTCGAAGTTCCGGTTGCCCGACAGCACCGACACGACCGCGAGGTCCGAGGACTGCACGCCCGCCGAGATCTCCTCCAGCAGCGGGCCGGAGTTGCCGATGCACGTGGTGCAGCCGTAGCCGACCAGGTTGAAGCCCAGCTTGTCCAGGTACGGGGTCAGGCCCGCGCGGTCGTAGTAGTCCATGACGACCTTCGACCCCGGCGCCAGCGTGGTCTTCACCCACGGCTTGCGCGCCAGGCCGCGCTCCACGGCCTTCTTCGCCAGCAGCGCCGCCCCGATCATCACCGACGGGTTGGACGTGTTGGTGCACGAGGTGATCGCCGCGATGGCCACCGCGCCGTGGTCGAGCTCGAACTCCGCGCCGTCCACGGTCACCTTGGTGGGCTTGCTCGCCCGGCCCTCGGCGCCGCGCGCGGCGGAGTGGTAGTCGTACGGCTCGCCGTCACCGTTGCCGCTGCTGACCGCGGGGGCGTCGCTGGCCGGGAAGGACTCCTCGACCGATTCGTCCACAGCGGACTTCGGCGCGTCCGTGGTGTAGCTGCCCAGCGCGGCGCGGAAGGCGCTCTTCGCGTCGGTCAGCTCGATGCGGTCCTGCGGGCGCTTCGGCCCGGCGATGGACGGCACCACGGTCGCCAGGTCCAGCTCGAGGGTCTCGGAGTAGGCGGGCTCGGCGGCCGGGTCGTGCCAGAGGCCCTGCTCCTTGGCGTACGCCTCGACCAGCGCCACCTGCTCGGCCGAGCGGCCGGTGAAGCGCAGGTACTCGATGGTCTCCGCGTCCACCGGGAAGATCGCGGCGGTGGAGCCGAACTCGGGGCTCATGTTGCCGATGGTGGCCCGGTTCGCCAGCGGCACGGCGGTGACGCCGGAGCCGTAGAACTCCACGAACTTGCCGACGACGCCCTGCTTGCGCAGCATCTCGGTGATGGTCAGCACCAGGTCGGTGGCGGTGGCGCCCGCGGGCAGCTCGCCGTGCAGCTTGAAGCCGACCACGCGCGGGATCAGCATGGACACCGGCTGGCCCAGCATGGCGGCCTCGGCCTCGATGCCGCCGACGCCCCAGCCCAGCACGCCCAGGCCGTTGACCATGGTGGTGTGCGAGTCGGTGCCGACCACGGTGTCCGGGTAGGCGACGCCGTCGCGGGTCATCACGACGCGGGCCAGGTGCTCGATGTTGACCTGGTGCACGATGCCCGTGCCGGGCGGGACGACCTTGAACTCGTCGAACGCGGTCTGGCCCCAGCGCAGGAACTGGTAGCGCTCCTTGTTGCGCTCGTACTCCAGGTCGACGTTCTGCTCGAAGGCGTCCGGGCGGCCGAAGACGTCGGCGATGACCGAGTGGTCGATCACCAGCTCGGCCGGGGCCAGCGGGTTCACCTTGTCGGGGTCACCCCCCAGTTGGGTGACAGCCTCGCGCATGGTGGCCAGGTCGACCACGCAGGGCACGCCGGTGAAGTCCTGCATCACCACGCGGCCGGGGGTGAACTGGATCTCCGTCGACGGCTCCGCCGCCGGGTCCCACGCGGCGAGCGCGCGCACGTGGTCGGCGGTGATGTTGGCGCCGTCCTCGGTGCGGAGCAGGTTCTCCAGCAGGATCTTGAGGCTGTACGGCAGGCGCCCGGCCCCCTCGACCGCGTCCAGCCGGTACACCTCGTACGAGGCGTCCCCGACCGTCAACGTGGCGCGGGCGCCGAAGCTGTCCTTACTCGGTGTGGTCACGTCCAACTCCAGTGGCGGCGCAAAGTCAGTTCGGGTACTCCGACGGTGAGTCTCGCGCACCCCCACCGGGAGCGCAGCGACGGCCTCACCGTTTTAACAGTACGCTTGTCCTGTATAGCCCTTCAAGGGGGCTCGCCGAAGGGAGTGGATGTGATCCATCACGTTCAGATCGCCTGCCCGGAGGGTGGGGAGGACGCGGCTCGGGGGTTCTACACGGGGGTGCTGGGGTGGGCTGAGCTGCCGAAACCGCCACGGCTGGCGGTCCGGGGCGGGTGCTGGTTCGCGGTGCCCGGGGGCGGGGAGTTGCACGTGGGGGTCGAGGCGGACTTCCGCCCGGCGCGCAAGGCGCACCCGGCCTTCGTCGCGGATGTGGACGCCCTGGCCCCGACCCTGGCGGCGGCGGGACACGAGGTGCGGTGGGCGAACCCGGACGAGATCCCGGGCCGTCCCCGCTTCCATACCGACGACCCGCACGGCAACCGGCTGGAGTTCCTGGCTCCGGCGTGATCGTGGTGGCACCCGAGGTAGGTGAGGCTGGTGGTGCGGAGCTCGAAGTGCAAGATAATAGGCGCGGTAGCCTGTGAAGCCGCAGGTCAGGAAGTGTAGTCCCCGCGCACGCGGGGCTGGTCCGTTCTGGTTGTCGAACTTCGTGTTGATGGTGGTGTAGTCCCCGCGCACGCGGGGCTGGTCCGGTTGGCGCTTCCTGGTCGAGGTTCCAACATGGTCGTCCCCGCGCGCGGGGACCGTTCTTCGGCAAGCTCGTGCGTACCGTAGGCGGCTTCGTCGTCCGGCGTGCCGGGCAGCTCGCGACAGGTGCCTGCACCTCAAGCCCAGTCGCGGGACCAGCCTCGGATGCGGTCGTCAGGTGTAGTGGGACGTGACGGCGGGTTGGCCCGTGTAGTTGGGCCCCGCCTTGTCGTCCGCGCCCAGGTACGTCAGCGGGAACGTGACCTGTCGCCCGCCCTCCAGGCTGATGCGCTTGCGGCGCGAGTCGTAGGTGAAGCCCGCCTGCCTCAGCAGCGGCCGTACCGGTCGGGGCGCCTCGATCGACGCCGCGTCGAGGTTGGCCGTGAACAGGCCGTTCGGGGTCAGCCAGGCGGCGATCCGGGTCAGGGCCGCCAGCTTGTCGCCCACGTAGTGCAACCCGTGGACGCAGGTGATCAGGTCGTACGGCTCCTCCGGCTCCCAAGCCAGCACCGACGCCGTGTGGAACTCGACCCGGGGGTGCGGTGGTGGGGCGACCAGGTCGACCCCGGTCACCCGGGCGTCGCTCGCGCACTCCAGCAGCGCCCGGCCCGTCCCGCAGCACAGGTCCAGCCACGACCCGGCGGGCGGCAGCTCGATCCCCAGCTCCCGCCGGTACGCGGCCAGCCCCCGCTCGCGGTTCATGTCGCGGTTGGCGACCACGGACGACCGCTCCAACGCCTCGGTATCGAGCACGCCCGGAGAATACCGCGCCTGAGCTGGGAAAACGATGAACGGCCCGCCCCCGGGAGGGGGCGGGCCGTTCGACCAGGAGAACTTACTTCGACAGTCGGAGCAGCGCCTTGATGTCCTCCGGCTGCAGGCTCTGCAGCGCCGTGACCTCGAGCTCCGTCACCGTCCGGATCGGGCTGACGTACCACTTGCCGTCGACCTCGGTGGTGACCACGCCGCTGTTGGCCATCATGCCCTTGATCAGGTTGGTCAGGGCCTGCTTGGCGCCCGGGTCCATGTCCCGCGTGGCGGAGCGGCCGAAGGCCTTCTCGGCGACGTCGTCGGCGCAGGCCTTCTGCTTCTCGCCGTTGGCCTCGACGGCGTAGCACTCGCCGTCCTTGCTGACCCGGACGGTCTCGCCGTCCTTGGTCAGCTCGGCCTCCTTGAGCAGGACCTTGGTGCCGCCGTCGACGTCCGCGGTCTCGGTCTCGAGCTTGCCGATGGTGATCCCCAGCGACCCGCCCTTGCCCGCCGCGTCCACGAGGGCCGGGCCCACGTCGTGCAGCACGCCCATCTCGTCCGGCGGGAGCAGCTCGATCGCCCGCTTCACGTCCTGGTCGAGCCCCGCCTCCAGCAGGCCGCGCACGGCGTCACCGGGGTTGTCGGCGCCCTTGGCCGCGATCGACGTCTTGGGCCACTCCAGGCCCGCGTCCGCCAGCGCGTAGTCGGCGACGGTGTAGAACAGGCTCGGGTACCACTCGTCGTCGACCTTGACGGTCGCGATGCGGATGGCCTTGCCGTCGTTCTTCTTGACCTCGTCCTCGATCTTGATGGACTTCTTCTCCGACTTGCTGGAGTAGCCCTCGGGGAACGCGTTGTCGATGAACTCCTCGGTGAAGGGCATCTTGCTCGCGTCGGAGTTGATCGTGACCGTGCCGCCGACCAGCTTGGTGATCGTCAGGTGGTCGTTGATCTTCTCGGCCGCGCCCTCGTCGAACTTGAGGTCCGCGGTGGTGATCTCCAGGCCCGCGATCTTGTTCGGGTCGGCGCCGGGCTTGTAGACCTCGAGCCGCTGCAGTTCCTTGGTGTTCTGCGCGTTGAACGTGGTCATCAGGTCCCGCTCGGCCGGGGCCAGCCCGGTCAGCAGGCCCGCGACGTCGCCCTGGCCGATGGCGTTGACCAGGCTGGTCGCCGCCGCCGTCGGGCTCTCCGCGCCCGCCGGGCCGCTACCGCGGTTGAGCGCCCACACGGTCACGCCCGCGCCCGCGGCCACCGCGAGCACCGCCACGACCGTGCCGATGATCAGGCCCTTGCGCTTCTTCGACGAACCCGGCTGCTCCGGGCCGGGGCCGTAGCCCTGGCCGCCGTAGGGCTGCTGCGGGAACGCCTGCGGGTAGCCCTGCGCGGGCGTCTGGCCGGTCTGCGGGAAACCGCCCTGGCCGGGCTGGGGGAATCCCTGCGCGGGGGTCCCGCCCGCCTGCGGGTAGCCCGGCTGGCCCTGGGGTAAGCCCCCGGGCTGCTGGTTCGGGTCGTTGGGCTGCCACTGGCCGCCACCCCCGGGTGGATAAGTCACTGTTCCCCTCCTGCGATCCTGCCAGCGCTGCTGCGCCCGCTCACTACGATGCCGACCGCGCCGAGCACGGCGAGCGCCGAGCCGATGAGCGTGGTCGTCGGTCCGGTCGCCGCTATGCCCAATGAGCTGTCAACGCCACCGCTTTCGACGGTCGCGGACCCCGAAACGGTTCCGGTGACTATCGCCAGAACCCCGGTGAACGTTGCGGCGGTCCGCCGGAAGCCGAACGCGTACGCGACCACACCCAGCGTGAGCACCGGGATGACCCCGAACCACGCGTAGAGCAGCAGGTGCAGCACGTCGCCCTCCAGGAAGCCCAGGGTATTGATCACCCCGGCCACTTGGAAGCTGTCCCGCAGCACGGTTCCGGAACGCAACCACGGCAGGAACATCCCGACCACGACCAGCAGCCCGCCGAGCCCGCAGGCGGCGGCGGACAGCAGGACACCCCAACGAGGCGCGCGGGGTCGGGAGTCGGCTTCGGACACCACACCATGCTCCCAGTCCGGTATCGGGCGGGGGACACCAACCCTCGTTCGGGTGGCTGAACCGTCCACAAACGACCCGGGAGTCGCCACGCAGCGTCGCGGCGTCGGGTGGGAGTTGCCGTCGTGGCCGGTGTTCCCGCTGGTACGAGTGGTCGGCGAGTGTCCCAAGTGGCACAGTCGGTGCGACGCGGGCGGGGGGAGCCGCCCAGGGGCAGGGAGGTGGAGCGGTGCCCGCACGACGGACGCTGTCGCTGGGGCTGTGGGCGACCGCGGTGGCCCTGGCGGCGACGCTGGCGGGCACCTCGGTGGCCGCCGCGGTGCCCCCGCCGCCGCCCAACCCCAGCGATTCCGAGATCGATCAAGGCAAGGCCGACGCCGAGCGCCGGGCCGGTGACGTCGGCCGGTTGACCAACCAGCTCGCCGAGGCCGAGGCCGCGCTCATGGGCCTGCAGGCCGACGTCGAGGCCAAGCTGGAGGACGCGAACAAGGCGCTCGTCGACCTCCGCGCCGCCGAGGACTCCGCCCGCCGCGCCCGCGACGACGCCGACGCCGCGCGCCGCGAGTCCGACGGCGCGGGCCAGGCCATCGACGACGCCCGCGCCCAGCTCGACGCGTTCGCCGCGGGCAGCTTCAAGCAGGGCAGCACGGTCGGCTCGATCACCGCCTACATCGGCGCGAAGAGCCCGGAGGACCTGCTGGCCCGGGTGCAGATGCTCAACGCCATCAGCGGCAGCGAACTCGACACCATGCAGGAGTTGGAGCGGGCCCGGCTGCGCAAGGCCAACCTCGACTCCCGGGCGCGGGCCGCGCTGGAAGTGGCCAACCGCAGGCAGAGCGAGGCCGAGGAGGCCAAGCACGCCGCCGACGTGGCCACCGAACTGGCCCGGCAGGCGCAGCGCGAGCAGCAGGGCCGCGCCGAGCAGTTGCGGGTCACGCGCACGGACTACGAGCGCCAGCTGGAGGAGGCGCAGTCCAAGGTCGGGGGGCTGCAGGACCAACGGCAGCGCTACGAGAAGTGGCTGGCGGACAAACGGCGCGAGGACGAGGAGAACGCCAAGAAGGCCGCCGCGGGCGGCGCGCACCCGACCTCGTCCGGTTCGGCCTCCGAGCGCGCGCGGACCGTGATCGACCGCGCGATCTCCCAACTGGGCGTGGAGTACGCGTGGGGCGGCGGCAACGGCCGGGGCCCCACCCGCGGCATCCGCGACGGCGGCGTAGCCGACAGCTACGGCGACTTCTCCAAGATCGGCTTCGACTGCTCCGGCTTGATGATCTACGCCTTCGCCGGCGTCGGCGTCGACCTCCCGCACTACAGCGGCTACCAGGCCGACGCGGGCCGCCGCGTCCCCCTGTCCGCGATGGCCCCGGGCGACCTGCTGTTCTGGTCCACCTCGGGCCGCATCCACCACGTGGCCCTGTACATAGGCAACGACCAGATGGTCGAGGCCCCGTACTCGGGCTCCGTCGTGCGCATCGCCCCGGTCCGCTACGGCGGCATCGTCTCCTACGCCACAAGGGTTCTCTAGACCGACAGTCGGGTCAGCCCTCTCGCCACTGGACGACGGTGGGGCGGGTGGCTGTGGCGAGGAATTGCTTGAGGGCCTTGGTGAACACGTCCACCGGTAGTCCGCTGCCCGCTTCGAAATCCGTGTAGTCGTAGTGGTGGTGGGCCGATGTCGGGTCGCCGACCGGCACGCACGAGACGTGGTCCGGGTCGTGGTAGTGCAGGTAGCCGAATCCGCTGTGGACCAGTGCCCACAGCAGGTGGTCCGGCACGGTCTCGCCGCTGTACGGGGACACCACCTCCGCGCGGCCCGCGTGCACGATCGTCGCCGCCGACGCGTGCGGGTCCGACAGCAGGGCGACCAAGCGGTCCACGTCCCCAGGGGACTCGGCCGTGAACTCCTCCTCCCCGGGCACTTCGTCCGGCGCGTACGTGTCCCAGTGGGCGGTGAAGGGCATCGGCGGTCCTCGGCTCGGCGGTGGCGCTCACCCTACGAGCAGCCGCAGGCCGAGTTCCGCCGCCTCCAGGCCCGCCAGGTCGCGGTTGCACTCGTCCCACCGGCCGGACGCGAGGTCGTCGCGGAGCCGGTCCACCGCCCGCCGCTCGGCGTCCGGGCCGACCCTCGTCCAGATCGATACCGCGCGGCGCACGTGCTCGTCCAGGTACGCCTCGGGTCTGCGCCAGTAGGCCTCGAAGAACCCGTCGGCGCAGTCCCACGGGATGAGCACCGGCTCGATGCGGGCGTCGAGCGCGTGCGCCAGCCGGTCGATCGTGGGCCTGCCCACCACCAGGTCGGCGACCTCGGGCAGGTAGTCGCGGGACAGCCAGAACCGCTGCCGCCAGCCCGCGTCGCTGGAGTCGTGCGTGAACACCACGACCCGCCGGGCCACCCGGCGCAGCTCGCGCAGCCCGGCGATCGGGTCGCGCCAGTGGTGCACGGTGCTGAACGCCATGGCGGCGTCGAAGGACCGGTCCTCGAACGGCAGCCGCTCCGCCGCGGCGGCCACGCACGGCGCCGAGCCCGGTGGGCGCTGCGCCCGCATGACCGCCGACGGCTCCACGGCGGTGACGTCGCGGTCGGGCGGTTCGTACGAGCCGGTGCCCGCCCCGACGTTGAGCACCGTCCGCGCGTCGCCGAGCGCCGCCCAGACCTGCGCGGCGATGCGCGGCTCGGTGCGCCGCGTCGCCGGGTAGGCGGAGCCGATGGTGTCGTACAGCTGTGCGCCGAACATCTTGAGCTGGTCCTCCGGACTCGGTCTGATCCCCCTGGCCCGCGCCGCCAGTTCCCCGTCGATGGCGGTCACCATCGCGGCGGCGCGGTCGCGCTGGTCCAGCAGCAGGCCGCGCAGCCTGCGCAGGTGCGCGACCGCGTCGGTGGTCGGGTCGTCGACGAGATCGGCGATCTCGCGCAGCCCGAAGCCCAGCCGCCGGTAGGCGAGCACCTCGCTCAGCCGCTCCACGTCGGCGGCGGAGTACGCCCGGTACCCGGCGGTGGTGCGCGCGGACGGCCGCACGAGGCCGATCTCGTCGTAGTGGTGCAGCGTGCGGACGCTGACGTCCGCCAAGTCGGACACGCGCCCCACGGTCAGGTGCTCCTCCACGCCCCCGACTCTGCGCCATGACGCCGCGTGAGGGTCAAGCCGCTAGCGTCCGACCACCGTGAACGCGTAGTCGGACGGGTCGACCAGCACCTGGAGGACTGTGCCCTCGCGCAGGTCGTCCTCGGCCAGGCAGGTGAGCTGGGCGGCGAACGGGGTGAGGCCCGGGCCGTCGACGGACAGGGTCAGCTCGACCCCGGTCTCGTCGCCCACCGACGCCCAGGTCACCGCGGCGATCGTCGCGGCGGCAGGCACACCGACCGCCCGCACCCGGCGCTCGTCGCGCCGGTTCCTGGCCAGGTCGCGCCAGAAGAACACGGCCAGCGGCATCAACAGGACGGTGAGGCCCGCGCCGACCAGCTCCACCACGCCGAGGTCGGCGTCGGCCGCGACCAGCGAGGTCACGGGCCCGGCCAAGCCCAGGAACAGCAGGGCGAGGTACACCAGCCCGGTACCGACCGGCCCCGGCGACCGGCCGAGCCGAGTAGGCGATTCCGGGACGTACCGACCTGCGGGGCGCACGGGCCGACGGTAGCCCAGTCGATCAGGATCGCGGCAGGCGCCAGATCACACCGCGGTCGCCCGCCCGGCCGCCGGTGACGTAGCCGGAGTTCGTGACCTTGGCGGCCCCACCGCCGGTGAGCGCCGCGCCGTGCGGGTCGAGCAGTTCGGTGGCCTGGTCGCTGCCCGCGGCCCAGACCACCGGGTACGTGTCCCACCCGCGCTGGGCCGTGCCGACCACGACACCGCGGTCGTTGATGTCGTGCGGCCAGGGCATCCAGGTGTCCGCGGGCGGGAACAGCTCGCGGACGTGGCCCGCCCGGCCCCACCGCGTGCCGCGGGTGAAGGCGATGACGGAGATCCCGACGGACTCACCGCGCGAGTTGACGGCGAACGCGTCCGTGTTCTCCTCGGCGAGGTCGTCCAGGGGCTGCCCGTGCCCGTCGGCGTCCCACCGGTAGGCGGTTCCGTTGACCCTTCCGACCGCGACGCCGCGCTCGTTCACGTCCTCCACCTCGGAGTAGACCGAGCCCTCGGGGACCTCCAGCAGCCGCAGCGCGCCGTCGGGTCGCCAGAACGCCGCCTGGCTGAGCGGGTGCGAGCCGTCCAGCGCCTCCAGGAAGCCATACGCCACGCCCGCGTCGGTGACACCCGCGACGTCGCCCAGGTGATTCGGCGGCACCGACAACTCCACCGGCGCGCCCGAGCGCCCCCACAGCACCACCCGCGCGTTGTACCCCGCGCTGCTGACGGAGCGTCCCACCACGTCACCTCGACCGTTGATGGCGGTGGGGAGGCTGCGCACGTCACCGGGCAGGGGGACGAGCTCGTGCGCGCCCTTCCGGTCCCAGCGCACCGCGCGCTCCCCGACCGGTGTCGTCTCCGTCCCCATGACGACCCCCGCGTCGTTGATCGCCACCGCGGTGGTCTCGTCGTTGGCGCCCAAGGGTTCCAGGCGCACCGGGAGGCGGTCGCGGCTCCACATGACCGCGTGGTCGATGTCCTTGCCGACCCCGGACACGCCCACCGCGACCCCGTCCTCGTTCACGTCGTTCGCATCGGCCCACGCGTCGCCCGGCAGCGGGACGAGTTCGATCGCCGCGCACCCGTGCGACGAGGGCTGCCCCACCGCCACCGCCGATCCGCCCACCACCAACACCGGCACGGTCACCACCACCGCGAGCCTCCGCCACATGCGCACACCCTCCCGTCTCGGACCATCACCCGACGCGACCGGTCCGCTCACCGGACGTCTCCCCAACGTCATCCGAATCCCGTTGCCGGACAAGGGGAGGAAGACATGTGAAGACGACAGGGCGGTCACCGGGCCGTCGCGGGATGTCACCGGATCGGGTGGAGACGGTCAGCTTTGGAGAAGCGATCCCCCGCGCCGCGCTCCTAGTGTCTTCGGCATGGACATCACCATCGCGTACAGCTTCCTCCCGCACCTCGACGCCGACGCCGCGCTCGCCTTCTACCGCGACACCCTGGGCTTCGAGCTGCGCAACGACGTCGGCTACAACGGCCTGCGCTGGCTGACCCTCGGCCCCGCCGACCAGCCCGGCACCGCGCTCGTGCTGGAGCCCCCGGGCATGGACCCGAACCTGACCGACGACGAGCGCGCCACCATCTCCGGTCTGATCGCCAAGGGCAGCTACTCCCGCGTCACCCTGGCCACCCCCGACCTCGACGGCGTGTTCGAGAAGATCAAGGCAGCCGGGTACGAGGTGCTGCAGGACCCGACGGACCAGCCGTACGGTGTTCGCGACGCCGCGTTCCGCGACCCGTCCGGCAACCAGGTCCGCTTCAACGAGGTCAAGTAGGCGCCTGCCCACCGGGCGGGCGCGGACCCCGCCCGGTGGGCGCCGTCATCAGGTAGACAGTGGACTGTCGCCCGGACGGCGGCGCAGTCGGACAACGATGGAGAGACGATGACCAAGGCCAAGCGGCCCGCCGCGCCGCACGCCGCCGACAGCCACGACCTCATCCGCGTGCACGGCGCGCGGGAGAACAACCTCAAGGACATCAGCGTCGAGCTGCCCAAGCGCAGGCTGACGGTGTTCACCGGGGTGTCCGGCTCGGGCAAGAGCTCGTTGGTGTTCAGCACCATCGCCGCCGAGTCGCAGCGGCTGATCAACGAGACCTACAGCGCCTTCGTGCAGGGTTTCATGCCGACGCTGGCCCGGCCCGAGGTGGACGTGCTCGACGGCCTGACCACCGCGATCATCGTCGACCAGCAGCGCATCGGCTCCGACCCGCGCTCCACCGTCGGCACCGCCACCGACGCCAGCGCCATGCTGCGCATCCTGTTCTCCCGCCTCGGCAAGCCGCACATCGGCTCCCCGCAGGCGTTCTCCTTCAACGTGGCCTCGATCAGCGGCGCGGGCGCGGTCACCATCGAGCGCGCGGGCCAGAAGGTGAAGGAGCGGCGCAGCTTCAGCATCACCGGCGGCATGTGCGCGCGCTGCGAGGGCCGCGGCCAGGTCAACGACATCGACCTCACCGAGCTCTACGACGACTCGAAGTCGATCGCCGAGGGCGCGTTCACCATCCCCGGCTGGAAGTCCGACAGCTTCTGGACCGTCAAGATCTACACGGAGTCCGGCTTCATCGACCCGAACAAGCCGATCCGCAAGTTCACGAAGAAGGAGATGCAGGACTTCCTCTACAAGGAGCCGACGAAGATCAAGGTCGAGGGCGTCAACCTCACCTACGAGGGGCTGATCCCGAAGATCCAGAAGTCGATGCTGTCCAAGGACAAGGAGTCGATGCAGCCGCACATCCGCGCGTTCGTCGAGCGCGCGGTCACCTTCACCACCTGCCCGGACTGCGACGGCACCCGGCTCAACGAGCTGGCCCGCTCGTCGAAGATCAAGCGGATCAGCATCGCCGACGCGTGCGCCATGCAGATCAGCGACCTGGCGGAGTGGGTGGCGGGGCTCAAGGAGCCGACCGTGGCGCCGCTGCTGGCCGCGCTCAAGCACACCCTCGACTCGTTCGTCGAGATCGGACTGGGCTACCTGAGCCTCAACCGGCCCACCGGCACCCTGTCCGGCGGCGAGGCGCAGCGCACCAAGATGATCCGGCACCTCGGCTCGTCGCTGACCGACGTGACGTACGTGTTCGACGAGCCCACGATCGGCCTGCACCCGCACGACATCCAGCGGATGAACGACCTGCTGCTGCGCTTGCGCGACAAGGGCAACACGGTCCTGGTGGTGGAGCACAAGCCGGAGGCCATCGCCATCGCCGACCACGTCGTCGACCTGGGGCCGCGCGCGGGTTCCGAGGGCGGTCAGGTGATGTTCGAGGGGACCGTCGAGGGGCTGCGGGCCAGCGGGACGCTGACCGGGCGCCACCTGGACGACCGGGCGTCGCTGAAGGAGTCGGTGCGCTCGTCCACCGGCGCGCTGGAGGTCCGCGGCGCGAACACGCACAACCTGCGCGACGTCAACGTCGACATCCCGCTCGGGGTGCTCGTCGTGGTGACCGGTGTCGCGGGCTCGGGGAAGAGCTCGCTGATCCACGGGTCGGTGGCCAAGCGGGACGGGGTGGTGGCCGTCGACCAGGCCCCGATCCGCGGGTCGCGGCGCAGCAACCCGGCCACCTACACCGGCCTGCTGGAGCCGATCCGCAAGGCGTTCGCCAAGGTCAACGGCGTGAAGCCCGCGTTGTTCAGCGCCAACTCCGAGGGCGCCTGCCCGAACTGCAACGGCGCGGGCGTCATCTACACCGACCTGGCCATGATGGCGGGCGTCGCGACCACCTGCGACGTCTGCGAGGGCAAGCGCTTCGACGCGTCCGTGCTGGACTACCACCTGGGCGGCCGCGACATCAGCGAGGTGCTGGGGATGTCGGTCACCGAGGCCGAGGCCTTCTTCGCCGACGGCGAGTCCAAGATCCCCGCCGCGCACGCCATCCTGACCCGGCTCGTGGACGTCGGTCTGGGCTACCTGACCATCGGCCAGCCCCTGACCACCCTGTCCGGCGGCGAGCGGCAGCGCCTGAAGCTGGCGACCCACATGGCCGACAAGGGCGGCGTCTACGTCCTCGACGAGCCGACGACCGGCCTGCACCTGGCCGACGTGGAGAACCTGCTGGCCCTGCTGGACCGCCTGGTGGACGCGGGCAAGTCCGTGATCGTCATCGAGCACCACCAGGCCGTCATGGCGCACGCGGACTGGATCATCGACCTCGGCCCCGGCGCGGGCCACGACGGCGGGAAGGTGGTGTTCGAGGGCACCCCGTCGGCGCTGGTCGCCAAGCGGGGAACCCTCACCGGCCAACACCTCGCCGACTACGTGGGCGCCTGACGCGCGGACGTGGTTGTGGGGCGATTCCCCGCCCCACAACCACATCGCACGTGCTCACCTGACCCCACTTGCCCGCACACGGCCGAATTGCCCGCACCAGCCGAGCCATTCCCGCTCGGCTGGGCTACTCCTGCTCGGCTGGGCCATTCCCGCTCGGCTGCGCTACTCCCGCTTGACTGGGCCACTCCCGCGCGTGGCTCCCGATCGTGTCGACCCGATTCCGCGCATGCCACAGAGATCCCCCGCCTGGCCAGGGGGTCCCCGGATTTCAACGCTATCACCGGCCGGTGCGGGAAAACGGTGTGGCGGAAGACCTGTGGACAACTCGGTGGGATGTGGAGAACCATCCTTTTCGGTCCTGCCGCGCGCGTCGCACCCGCGGGTTCCGTCGTCCCGATCACCGTGCGGGCGCCCGGGATCCCGCGCGGTCGGCGCGAGCCCGCCCGGCGCCCGGTGCCCTGAACGATCCGCGCGACGCCGCCCGCGGCAGCGCGGTCGCCGCCGCGTCCAGGTCCGCGGGCACCCGCGCGACCCACGCGACCACGGTGACCGCGTACTCCGCGAACCCGGACCGGGCAAGTACCGTATTCGCCATGCCGCAGCCCCAGGGAGCCCGCAACCGCCTCGACGAAGCCGTGTGGCTGGTGGACCGGCTCGCCGAGCACGCCCAACGGGCCCTGCGGGACCGCTTCGCCGAGCACGGCATGCACAAGCGGCACTACGTGGTGCTCGCCGCGCTCGCCGAGACCGGGTCGGCGTACCAGGACGAGCTGGGCAGGCTGCCCGGGCTCGAGGGCTGCGACCTCGTCGCCCTGCTCGACGGCCTCAAGGCGGCCGGGCAGGCGGACCGCAAGCCGCACCCGGTCAACCGCCTGCGCAACGTCGTCACCCTCACCGACGAGGGCGCCCTGGCGCTCCAGCGGCTCGACGTGCGCGTGCGCGAGACCGAGTCCGAGATCCTCGCCCCGCTGTCGCACACCGAGCGCGACCAGCTCGTGGCGCTGCTCAAGCGCGTCGCGCCCGCGGGCGACCTCAGGTCACGGAAAGATAACCCCGCTTGAGTCTCCACCCACTGGAACCTCCACGCTGATCCGTGTGACCGACCTGTTCACCATCGGCCAACTGGCCGCCCGCACCGGGCTCCCGGTGCGGACCATCCGCTTCTGGTCCGACAGCGGGGTCATCCCGCCCACCGACCGGTCGACGGGTGGTTACCGCCTCTACGACGTCGAGGCGGTGGCCCGGCTGGACCTGGTGCGCACCCTCCGCGACCTCGGCCTCGACCTGGACACCGTGCAGCGCGTGCTGCGCCACCAGGTCACCCTCGCCGACGTCGCCGAGGCGCACGTGCGCGCCATCGACACCGAGATCCGGACCCTGCGGCTGCGCCGAGCGGTCCTGCGGTCGGTCGCGCAGCGGGGAAGCTCGACAGAGGAGATGAGACTGATGCACAAGATGGCCCGGTTGTCCGCCCAGGAGCGGCAGCGCGTCATCGACGAGTTCGTCGACCGGACCTTCGAGGGGGTCGACTCGGCGGCCCCGGGTGCGGGCATCGCTCAGGCGATGCGGGGCCTGCCCGCCGACCTGCCCGAGGAGCCGACCGCCGACCAGGTGGACGCCTGGGTCGAGCTGGCCGAACTGGTCGCCGACCCGGACTTCCAGGCCCGCGTGCGCGAGATGGCCGTCGCGGGTGCCGAGGGCGCGCCGGTGGCGGGCGACCCGGACCCGGCGAAGGTGGTCGAGCACGCCGTGCCCGCGCTCGACGCGGGGGTCGCGCCGGAGTCGGCGGAGGGTCGGGAGGTCCTGCACCGGATCATCCCGGCCGACCTGCCCGCCGCGGACCGCGTGGCCGCCGCCGACCGGCTGGACCGGTTCGCCGACCGGCGGGTCGAGCGGTACTGGGCGCTGCTGGGGGTCCTCAACGGCCGTGAGCCGTTCCCGCCGCGCGTCCCGGCCTTCGAGTGGTTCTCGGCGGCGCTGCGCGCGCACGGGGCGTAACCATCCACAGTGGAGTGATAACGGGGACGCGCCTGCCGCCGGTCGGTGGTCCGCCCCCACCGGCGGCGGCGCGCGCGTCCCCGCTCCCTCACCCCTGGGAAGCGCGAACTACCCCACCTCGTGGTGGCAGGGGACCGCGACCACCGGCTGCGGGGTCGGCGGCGCCGCCGGTCTGACGCTGGCCCGTGCCTGGAGCTCCACCTGCTGCGCACCCACGAGCTGGTAGGACCCGGTCGAGAGCGGGATCGTCGCGAAGAGCAGCGCGACGGCACCCAGAGCCCTCGTGTACGGCCGCATGGGCGTTCTCCTTGTGCGTGTCGGTAGGCCGATTACACCCGTTCAACGCGCGCGCGTAATGACGGTTCTTCGGGGGACAGTGACATTCGTTCCCATCACCCGGCCCGGCCGCGGCTTGCGACCGGGCGCTCGCGAAGTCGGCCCGGCACCGTCCCGGCGGGTCATCCCAGCAGGTCGGGGCGGTGCCACTCCTCACCGAGGACGTGCTGGGCCAGGAACGCCAGCACCGTGGCGTACCACAGCTTGACGTTGCCGGGCGCCTGCACGAAGTGGTTCTCGTCCGGGAAGTACAGGAACCGGTGCGGGTGCGACTCGCCCGCGTGCGAGCACAGGTCCCACCACAGCCGCAGCGCCTCGTTGATCGGCACCCGGTAGTCGCGGTCGCCGTGGATCACCAGCACCGGGGTGCGGACCGCGGCGGCGAAGTGGTGCGGCGAGTTCGCCTCCGCCATCGCCGGGGTCATCTCGCGGCGGAAGTCGTGCGCGATGTCGGCGGTGTCGGTCGACTGGTCCAGGTCCCACACCGACGCGTGGCTGACGATCGCCCGGAACCGGTCGGTGTGCCCGGCGATCCAGTTGACCATGTAGCCGCCGAACGAGCCGCCCATCGCCGCGGTGCGCGCCGGGTCGAGGTCCGGGCGGGCCAGCGCGGCGTCGGTGATCGCCATCAGGTCCGTGTACGGGCTGGTGCCCCACGCGCCCCAGCCGCGGCGGATGAAGTCGATGCCGTAGCCGGTGGACAGCGCCGGGTCCGGCATCAGCACCGCGTAGCCGCGGGCCACCGGGATCCACGGGTTCCAGCGCCACGACCAGTTGTTGCGGGAGAGCACCGGGCCGCCGTGCACCCACAGCAGCAGCGGCGCGGGGGAGTCGGGGGAGGCGTCCGGCGGCAGCGTCAGCCAGGCGCGCAGCGGGGTGCCGTCCGCGGCGGTCGCGGTGACCTCGGTGAGCGTGCCGCGCACCGCCGCCGTCGCGCCCAGGGCCTCGGCCGGGCCGGGCAGGGGCGTGGTGGTGCCGTCGGCCAGGTCCACGCGGACCGGTGCGGGTGGGCTGTCTATGGCGGAGCGCAGCGCGTAGACCCAGCGGCCGTCGGGGGAGACCCGGGGGTCGGTGTAGGCGCCGTCGTCGTCGGTCAGGCGGGTGACCTCGCCGGTGGTCGCGTCCACGCGCCACAGGGGGGAGCGGCCGAAGTGGTCGGCGGCGCAGACCAGGGCGGTGCCGTCGGGGGTCCACTGGGGCGCGTGCGGCCAGCGGTCCCAGTCGGCGGTCAGCGGGGTGACCGCGCCGCCCGCCAGGTCCACGACGCCGAGCCATCGGTCGCCCGGGTCGTGCGGGTCCTTGCGGCGGTGCACGACGACGGCGACCCGGGTGCCGTCGGGGGAGACACGGGGCGCGTCGTACTCGTGCCCGGGGTCGTCGGCGACGACCCGGCGCGCGCCGGTCGCGCTGTCGACGGCGACGAGCGTGTAGCGCTGGGACCCGCACGGCTCGGTGACCGCCCAGGTGGTGACCACCGTGGAACCGTCGGGGGTGACGTCCCAGGCGCTGTCCTCGCCGAGCGCGCGGCCGACGTGGCCGGTGAGGTCGCGGGGGCCGCCGGGGTCGAGGACGAACAGCCGGGGGCGGTCCGGGCCGAGGTGGCGGTCCCAGTGCCGGATGGGGAACTCGTCGTGCAGGATCGCCGACACGCCCGCGTCCTCGCGCCGCGCGCGCAGCGCCTGGTCGGCGCCGAGGTCGGTGGCGGACGGCAGCATGCCGGAACCGAACACGACAGTCCCGTCCGCGCCCACCGCGACCCCGCGCACCCCGCCCGGCGGCCGCGCCACCACCCACGGCTCGCCACCCGACCGGGGGAGCACCCACAGCGCCTGCCCGTCGTCCGCGCCGGGCTCCGGACGGGTCGAGGTGAACAGCAAGTCACCCGTCGGTGTGAACCCCGCGCCGGTCTCGCCCTCCGCGCCCCTGGTCAGCCGCCGCGCCTGCCGGACGCCGTCGGGGTCGATCTCCCACAGCGCCTTGGCGTGCCGGGTGCCGGTGTGGTCCGGGGTCGCCGCGCCGACCACCAGCGCGCGCCCGTCCGGGGCCAGCCAGAGCCCGGCCACCTGCGGCATCGCCAGGTAGCCGTCGAGGTCGGCCAGGGGGCCCGCTGCGGGCTCGTCCGCGTCGAAGATCACGTCTCCTTATACCGAACGGGGTGACAGCGGCGTCCGGAGAGGTCGAGCGGGTGGACCGTCACCGGAACAGGGGACAAGACCCGTGGTTTGCGGCGCGGACCGGCCGGTCGGTGTTCTGTCGTATGTTGGGATCATGGCATTGAGCGTGGAAGAACGTGAGGAGTTCCTGGCGCAGCCCCACATCGGCGCCTTGGCGGTCGCCGCGGAGGATGGCAGAGCACCGCTCGTCGTGCCCATCTGGTACCAGTACGAGCCCGGCGGCGACCTGTGGATCCACACCGGCGTCGATTCGCGCAAGGCCCGTCTCATCGCGGCGGCGGGCCGGTTCTCCCTGATGGTGGAACGCCTCACGCCGACGGTCCGGTACGTGTCGGTGGAGGGCCCGGTCGTCCGCACGGAACCCGGCACCCCGGAAACCCTGCGCGAGATGGCCACCCGCTACATCGCCCCAGAGCGCCTGGAGGAGTACATCGAGTTCGCCACCGAGAACCACGGCGAAGCGATCACCATCCACCTCCACCCGGAACACTGGCTCTCCGCCGACCTGGGCGAGTAGTCCCCCGCGGAAGTTGTCCACAGGCCCCTTCGAGTCCCCGACTTCCCTTGGCCGGAACCGCTATCCTGACCAAGACCTGAGGCGTTCCTGCACGCCGAGCCCCACCGGCTCGACGACCTCGACCAGGCACCGGCACACACAACGGGACCGAACCACGGCCCCGCGATGGCGCGCGGATCCACGCACCTGGGTTCCCTGACTCGACCCACTGGGAGCGTTTCCGGGCCGTGACGCCCGCGTCCTGTTATCCCGTCCGAGGTTGGCCGCTGTGCCGGCGTCGGCGGCGGGTGCGCGCGGGGTCGCCGGTGATCGGCGGTGCCATGGGTGCCGTGGAGGTGGCCGGGAGAGGTACCACCCGTGTCCGCCGCGGCCGGGACCTGATTCCCGCTCACGGCACCGCGTCCGCGGGGATCGGGTGGCTCGAGTGGTGTCCCGGGCGGGGGTTGCCTTGCCTGCGACGATGTCCCGCATGAGCGACGCGGTGGTCCTGCCCCTCGACGACCCCGCGGCCGACCCGGCCGCCGTCGGCGGGAAGGGCGCCGCGCTGGCCCGGCTGGCGCGGGGCGGGCTGCCCGTCCCCGACGGCTTCCACGTCACCACGGCCGCCTACCGCGAGTTCCTCTTCCTCGACACCCACCACGGCGACCCGGCGGGCTTCATGCGCTGGGCCGTACCGCCCGCGGTGATCCGGGAGGTCGCTCGCGCGTACGCCGACCTCGGCGGCGGCCCGGTCGCGGTCCGCTCGTCGGCCACGGCGGAAGACCTGCCGGAGCTGTCCTTCGCCGGTCAGCACGACACCTTCCTCGCCGTCGAGGGCGCCGACGCCGTCCTCGACGCCGTGCGCCGGTGCTGGGCGTCGCTGTGGACGGACCGCGCCGTGGCCTACCGGGCGCGGCACGGCGTACCCGACGACGGGCTGGCCATCGCGGTCGTGGTGCAGCGCATGGTGGACGCGACGTCCGCCGGTGTGCTGTTCACCGCGAACCCCGACACCGGCGACCCGACCGAGACGGTGATCAACGCCGCGTGGGGCCTGGGCGAGGCCGTGGTGGGCGGCCAGGTGACACCGGACACCCACACCGTGTCCGGTGGCGCTGAAACGCGCCGTCACATCGCCGACAAGGCCGTCATGACCGTGTGCGCTCCCGAGGGCACGCGGAACGTCGCCGTGCCCGAAAACCGCCGCCGCGCCCCGGTACTCGACGAAACCCAGGTCCTGGCCTTGGCCGCCATCGGACGCGACATCCAGGACCTCTTCGGCGTCCCCGTGGACGTCGAGTGGGCGGCCCACCCGGGCGGCTTCGCGATCCTCCAGGCCCGCCCGATCACCACCGCCGTCGCCGAGGTGTGGAACGACAGCCTGCGCGGCGACTACCTGTGGACCTCCGCCAACGTCGGCGAGGCCATTCCCAGCGTCATGACCCCCGCCACCTGGTCCCTGGTCCGCGAGCTGTCGTCGGCGACCGTCGGCGGCCACCCCACCACCGGCAACATCGGCGGCCGCTTCTACCTGAACCTGAGCCCCCAGGTCGCGGTAGGCCGCGCCCTGGGCCTGGGCGGCCTCGTCCGCCGCCGGACCGAACGCTCCTTCGGTCGCGTCCCGCGCGGCGTCGAGATCCCCGGTCTCCCCATGTCCCGTCGCCAGGTCCTGCGCGCCGCCGTCGCCACAGCCGTGCCGATGCTCAAGCAGGTCCGCGAATACCGCAAACGCCTCCCCGAGCTACTGGCCCGCACCCCCGCCCGCTGCGCGTCACTACGCGACCGAATCACCAAGTGCACCACCAAAGGCGAACTGCTCGCCCTCTGGCGGTCCGACATAGACGCACTGCTCCGCCGAGACTGCGCCACCCTCGACGCGGGCGCCCGCACCGGCGGGGCGGGTCAACGCGTGACGGTGCGGCTGCGCGCACTGGCCGGGGACGACGCCGTACTCCTGACCACGGGCCTCCACGACACCGAACAACTCGCGAGCCTCGGCCCCTTGGTCGGTCTGGCCCACCTCCGCGACGGCGACCTGGACCAGGAGACCTACGTCCGCCACTGGGGCCACCGCTGCGCCGACGAGTTCGAGGTCTCCGCCCCGCGCCCTACGAGGACCCGACCTGGCCCACCCGCGAGCTGGCCGCTCTCCACCCCGACCCCCTGGACCTCCTGGCCCGCCAGTCCGAAGCGCGAGCGGACGCGTGGCGTCACCTGGAAACCACCCACCCCCGCCGCGCCCCCCGACTCCGCCGCGCCGCCGACCGCGCCGCCGAGACGGCCCGCGCCAGGGAACGCGCCCGCTCCGAGATGGTCCGCACCTTCACCGTCTTCCGAGCCTTCTACCTCCGCGCCGCCACCCTGACCACCCTCGGCGAAGATATCTTCTTGCTCACCTTCCCCGAAACCCTCCTCTTACTGGCAGGCGACGAAACCCCACTCGCCGCCCTCCCGCCCCGCCGCCAAGCCCTACGCACCTACCGCGCCCTTCCGCCCTACCCGCCCATGATCAGAGGCGAGTTCGACCCGGTCACCTGGGCGTCCACCCCCGACCGCAGAACCGACATCCACACCAAGAACCCGCCACCCCACCGGTCCGCAACGGAGATCACTGGCCTCCCCGGCCTGCCGGGCATCATCACCGGAACAGCCCGCGTGGCCACAACGGTGGAAGAGGCACAGTCCCTACGCCCCGGCGAAATCCTCGTGGCCCCCGCCACCAACATCGGCTGGACCCCGATCTTCCCCAGAGCCGCCGCCGTGGTCACCGACATCGGCGCCCCGCTGTCCCACGCCGCCATCGTGGCCAGAGAACTGGGCATCCCTGCCATAGTCGGTTGCGGCGACGCGACAACGAGACTGTCCACAGGAGACACCGTTCGAGTGGACGGCGCCAAGGGCACGGTCACCCTCAACCCACCCGACTGACCCGACCCGCACCCCGCCCGGCAACCCTCACTGCCCGAACGAGTACCGCAGGTCCGCGTTGATCAACTCGTTGACGCGCCTGCGCAGGTGGCCCACGAGCGACGCGTCCGGTGCCGGCTCGTCCACGGTCAAGATCCAACGCAGCGCCGTTCCCATCCCACGCGGCGCCAACTCGAACCGCACCACCGCGTCCGCCCGCCGCACCCACAACGACGACCACACCACCAAAGACGGCGACACCGCCTCCACGACGTCAGGAACCCGCTCGTCCGCCAACAACCGCAACCACCGCGGCGACCGCTCCACCAACGCCTCGAACACCACCCACGGCGGCGGGGGCTGGTCTCGCCGTCGGTTCCCGATCTCCACCTCCCGACCTTAACCGTCCCCGCCACCGGATAACCCGACGAGGCTCGACATACTCCCTTCGGGGGCGGTGTTGCCGGATCTTTTCTCCGCCGCTCACGGCCAATCCGCGTCAATGTCCGACCGATATCGGTCGTGGCCGAGGTGAGATTCGAACCGAAGTCCCTGCCTGCTTCCTTAGAGGCATGATTGACACCTCTGTGCCAGCCCAGGCCGCCCGTGGCGAATTTCCGCGTGCGCTCGAGACGTTACATGAATTCACTCGAATGGGGCCGCGAGAATGCGAGCGATTGGCCGCCCAGCGCGTTCCTTCGACCCGTCCGACGAAATCTCGCCAAACCGACCGGGGCGCGCGAAAACGCGATCGAATGGCCGCTCGCTGTGGTAGATCTGATCGCGTCGCCATAAGGAGGTCAGGTGGCTGGAGAATCTGACGAGCGGACGAGCCTCCGCCCGTTCGACGGTGTAGTGGACGTCGTCCGACTGGTCGAGCGCCTCACCGAGCGGCCGCAAGTCGGCGAGGCCCCGGGCGGATGGGGACGGCGCTCCGGCAGGCACCGCGGCATCCCGATGGTCTGCTTCGTCCGCGAAGCCGACCACGGCGACCTGCTCCCCGCCCTCGCCGGTTACCTCCGCTCGGCGCAACCGACCCGCGTGCCGCAAGCCCTGCGCGCCTTCCCCGTCGACGACGCCGTCGACCGGGCCAAGTCGGAGGTCGAGCTGGTCGCCGAGGTGCTGTGGGAGTGCGCGCGGACGCTGTCCTCCGGCGGCAACGTCCGCTACGGCCGCTTCCCCTTCCGCCGGTTCCAACTCGTCCACTGGCTGATGTCCCAGCGACTCGCGGGCGACAACCTGGACACCGTGGTGGAGCTGCGCAACAAGCTCCGCAAGCGCGACATCGTGCAGAAGCGGGCGAAAGGACTCGCCGCCGACCCGGCCCACCAGGCGCTCGAGGACAAGACTCCGTGGTGGGCGAAGTTCCTGCTCGCGGTCCTCCCGCCGGTGCTGTTCACCTCCCGGTTGCGGGGGTTCGGCCCGGGCGGCGCCGAGTACCGCTGGTTGCTCCACCAGCCCTACCTCGCGCCCCACGACCCGGGTACCTTCCTCGGGTTCGCCGAGCGGCTGACCGCCACCCTCGGCCCCCGCGCCGTGTCGGAACCCGTGGCGGACCCGGACCAGCTGGTCGAGCTCCTCGTGAACGCCTTCCTGGAAGACGTGCGGCGCGCCTACCAGCGACGCGTGTGGCGCCCGCGGGGCTGGCGGCGGACCGCCTACCCCGCCCTCCTGCTCGACGGCATCACCCGGGTCAACGGCGGCTACGCCCTGCTCAAGACGATCAACGACGTGCGCAACGACACCGGCGCGTTCGACCCGCTGGTCGTCATCAGCGGCAGCGAGAAGGTGCCGCCCGACGCGGCCAACCCGGAGGAGGGCCGCTCGCCGAACCCCTCCAGCCCCGCGTCGGGCGCGGGGCAGGCGTACGAGGCGTGGCGGTACAAGTTCGGCCGGGACAGCCGGGTCCCGTCGCCCCACCGCCTGGTACCTGCCGATCGTCATCCCCTCCGAGGCGGCGGAGGACGTCGCCGTCCCCGCGCGGGACGCGATGGAGGTCAGGTCGGCGCCGATGTGGTCCCGCACCTGGCTGCTGACGTTGGTCCCGGCTGTTTTCGTCGGCGCGGTCGGCTTTGTCGGCTACACCTACTTCGACAACGTCCGGACCCAGACCGCGCAGGACGGGTACGCGCACTGCGGCAAGGATCCCGAGTCGGCGGGGGCGCGCCACCTCGTCCGCGTCGGCAACGACTGCGTGGGCGTGACCGAGGGCGACGTCCCGTTCCTGGCCAACGCGGGTCCGCTGCGCAGCCAGAAGATCGATCGCTTCCACACCGTGCAGGGCGTGGTCCGGAACCAGAACGCCGAGGTCGCCGCGGCGGAGAGCAGGCCGGTGGCGACGATCGTGTTCGTGACCGCGCTGAGCGCGCGGGACGACTCGCTGACCGCCAACACCTACCGGCTCATGGGCGTCGCGGCCCAGCAGCGCGCCCTGCTCCGGCGGAGCAACCGCAGCGACCCGCTGCTGCGCATCCTCGTCGCCAACGCGGGCGACGAGATGAAGCACGGCGGCCTGATGGTGGACAAGATCAAGGAACTCGTCGCCGAGGACCCCACCGTCATCGGCGTCGTCGGGCTCGCGCAGAGCCGTCAGCCGACCCTCGACACGGTCCGGGCGCTCGGGAACCTCGGTCTGCCCAGCATCGCGGTGACCCTGCCGGCGGACACCCTGGTCGACCAGTCCCGCACCTACTACCAGGTCTCGCCGACCAACCAGCGCCAGGCCGACGTCGTCGGCTACATCCACGACCAGCTCGCGACGACGTCGATCATCGTCTACCGGTCCGACGACAAGGCCGACATCTACAGCGCCAACCTCGCCGAGGACGTGTTCGAACGCGGCACGGGCCTCGGGATGCGCGTCGACATCGTCGGCTACCAGCCGGAAGGGGCGCCTGCCGACAAGACGAGCGCGCGCGAGGTCTCGGACAAGGCGTGCGAGCGCCCGGACCGGCCCGCGGTGTTCTTCGCGGGCAGACCCGCCGACTTCCAGCGCTTCCTGGACGGCTACTCCAGCAGGCCCTGCGCCAACCCGCCCCGGCGGATCGTCGCGGGCGACGACATCTCCCGGTACGTCGCGTCGATCGGTTCACGCAGCGACGTCCCGTTCGACTACGTCTCCTTCGGCCCCACCACACCGCGCTGCGACGGCATCGGCGACCTCCAAGCAGGCGCCCGCGACCTCTTCGACGACTGCGCCGACGGCAACCACTTCACCCAAGACGGCCAGGCGGCCTTGACCTTCGACGCCACCGCCGTCTTCGCCACCGCCGTCGGCCGCCTCGGCAACGTCCCCATCTCACCGGGCGCGGTGTGGCGGGAGATCGACCAGATCAACGGCGCGGCCGCGCTCAACGGCCAAAGTGGACTGATCGACCACGCGGGGAGCCGGGTCCCGATCCGCAAGTTCATCACCATCCTCGCCGTCTCCGTCAACCCCCTGGAACCGGTCGCGTCCTGCGGCAAGGGCCCCGCGACCCCGGACTCCCCTCCACAAGCCGCGTGGTGCCCGTAGACGCTGTCCCGCATCCGCGGCCCCTGACCGCACGAGCGGAAAGCCCAAGCACAACCCGGTACGCGCGGCTCCCGCCCGGATCACGAATCCCGCGCACCGGACTTGCCGGACAGCGTCCAGACGAGCCCAGGTCGCGAGCCTCGCAACGAGCACGGCCACGTGTCCTGGATCGCGACCGCGCTGTTCAGCCACCCGAACCCGCCCCGCGCACCACTGGGCCGCTTCAACTGGTCAAGCGGTTGCGAGCCGGCAGTCCGCGTTGCCGGCGGGTCGAACTCGTCGTCGCCGCGATCACCCTCGGCGCCGATGCCGGACAGCGCCTGGTCGAGCCGGGGTCGGGGGCCCGCGCGGTGGCCTGAACGGTTGCGGCTCCGTGCTGGATCGCGACCGCGCTGTTCAGCCACCCGAACCCGCCCCGCGCGGCACCACTTGGTCAACGGCAAAGCTTGACATCGGCGGCGGCGTGATCACCGGCGGACGTGCGATCTCGTGGACGTCGTGGAGGTGCGCCGCGGCGTGATCTGCCCGAGCGCTGTGGCCCACTTCAACCGGCTCAAGCGGCTGCGCGATCCGGCAACCCGCGTTGCGACCGGGCCGAACTTGTCATCGCCGCGATCACCCCCGGCGCCGATGCCGGACAGCACTTGGGCGAGCTAGCGTCGTGGAGCCCGCGCGGTGGCGTGAACGGTTATGGCTCCGTGCTGGATCGTGACCGCGCTGTTTACTCACCCGAACCCGCCCCGGGCGGCGCCGCGCACCTCTGGGGCTGCGGCAAAATAGTTCGGGCTGCTCGATATCGGCGGCGTGATCACCGGAGGATGCGCGGTCTCCTGGACGTCGCGGAGGTGTTTCGCGGCGTGATCTGCCCGAGCGCTGTGCGCCGCTTCAACCGGCACAAACGGTTGCGCGGCCCGGCAGTCCGCGTTGCGACTGGGCCGAACTTGTCATCGCCGCGATCACCCTCGGGCGCTGATGCCGGACAGCGCCTGGGCGTACCCGGTCGTGGGGCCCGCGGGATGGTGTGAACGGTCGTGGGTCCGTGCTGGATCGCGACCGCGCCGTTCACCCACCCGAACTCGCTCCGGGCGGCGCCGCGCACCTCTGGGGCTGCGGCACGCGGTTCGGGCTCGACCTCGGCGGCGGATGCGCGGTCTCGTGGACGTCGCGGAGGTGTTTCGCGGCGTGATCTGCCCGAGCGCTGTGGGTCGCTTCAACCGGCACAAGCAGTTGCGCGGCACCCTGCAGTTGCCACCGGATCGAACTCGTCATCGCCGCGATCACCCCCGGGCGCCGATGCCGGACCCGCGCTAATCGGGGTCCGTGGGGTGGTTGCCGGTGTCTCGCTCCTCGCGCTCCGCCCGGTCGAGCAGGTCCTCCAGCCGGTAGGCCGTGTCGTCGATGGGGGAGTGGAGGTCGCCCAGTTCGGCGAACCGCGCGGGCACCGTCGCGATCGTGCAGTCGCGCGGGTCGACCGCGTCCAGTTCGTCCCAGCGCAGCGGTGTCGAGACCGTCGCCTCCGGCACACCGCGCACGGAGTAGGCCGAGGCGACGGTGTGGTCCCGCGCGTTCTGGTTGTAGTCGACGAACAGCGCCGACGGGTCCCGGTCCTTGCGCCACCACGTCGTGGTCACCTCGTCCGGCGCCCGCCGCTCCACCTCCCGCGCGAAGGCCCAGGCCGCTCGCCGCACGTCGCCGAAGCCCCACTCCGGTGCGATCCGCACGTAGATGTGCAGCCCGCGGCCCCCGGACGTCTTCAGCCACCCCGTCGCGCCCAGCTCGTCCAGCACCTCGCGCGCCACCCCCGCGACCCGCCGGACGCGGGCGAAGTCGCAGTCCGGCATCGGGTCGAGGTCGATGCGCCACTCGTCCGGCCGCTCGGTGTCGGCCCGCCGCGAGTTCCACGGGTGGAACTCCACAGTGGACATCTGCACCGCCCACGCCACGTCGGCGAGCCGCGTGACGCACAGCTCGTCGGCGTGCCGGTTGTACCGGGGGAAATGCACCCGCACCGTCTCCAGCCACGGCGGCGCCCCGTTCGGGACCCGCTTCTGGTGCACCTTCTCGCCGCCGACCCCGCTGGGGAACCGGTGCAGCATGCAGGGCCGCTCCCGCAGCGCCCGCACGATCCCGTCACCCACGGCCAAGTAGTAGTTGACCAGGTCCAGCTTCGTCTCCCCACGCGCCGGGAAGTACACGCGGTCCGGGTTGCTCACCCGGACGGTGTGGTCACCGACCTCGATCTCGACGGCCGGACTGGTGCTCGCCATAGGTCCGACGGTAATACCCAGTTCACCAATACGCCCCTTACCTGGAATAACACCCGGCCCCGCCGGGACGATCTCCCGGGCAGAACCCTCATCCACCACGGCGGCTGAGCCAACCGGACCAGTCATGTCCCAGAAATTGTGGGACACCCCCACCGACCCACGAACGGCGACACCATGGACCGAATGCGGCCACCACCCCACACCCGAACCCCGGCTCACACCCGATCCTCGGGTCGCCCCTCAACCCTGACCTACATCCGATCCTTGGGTCGCCCGGTAACTCCGGCTCACACCCGATCCTCGGGTCGCCCCGCAACCCCGGCCTGCTCCCCACCTCCGTCGCCCACCGTGCCCAGCCACCCCGGGCGGGTGGCCAGGTGAACAGCACGGCCGAGCGGATCGCGCGCGAGGTCCTCGCCGACCGCTACCCCGAGGCCCTCGCCGCCGTCCTCGCGGGCAGCTCCGCCATCGGCGGCGACACCACCACCTCCGACGTCGACCTGATGCTGCTGCTCCCCGGCCACGCCGCACACCGCGACACCCTCCGCAGACGGGAGCGGGTCGTCGAGGTGTTCGCCCACACCGAGGAGTCCTTCCGCACCTTCGTCGAACGCGAAACCGCCGCCCGCCGCTCCCCGACCCTGCACATGTGGGCCACCGGCCGCCTCCTCCTCGACCGCGACGGCGTGGGCACCGAACTCCAGGTGGAAGCCTCCGCCCGGTTCGCGGCGGGCCCACCCCCGCTCGCCAAGCGCGAGACCGACAACATCCGCTACCGCATCACCGACCTCCTCGACGACCTCGCGGGCACCCCGACCCCCGGCGAAGCGGTCTTCGTGGCCGCCCGCCTCCTCACCGAAACAGCCGAACTGGCCCTCGCCCACCACGGCCGTTGGCTCGGCACCGGCAAGTGGCTCTGGCGTCGCCTGCGCTCCGCCGAACCCGCCCTCGCCCAAGAGCTGGTCGTGGCGTTCCAGGACGTGGCGAACCAGGGCCCCGACCGGCTGCTGGCCGCGGTCCACACAGTCCTGTCCCGAGTAGGCGGCCCCTTACGCGAGGGCTACCGGCGCTAGCTCCCGATCGAGGTCCACCGGGGCACCTCCTGGCCGGTGCCCCGATCTCATTGTGTAGGAACGGTTCCGGACTTGGGTAGCCGGTTCCGGAGCCTGTAGATGGTTGGTGGGCATGTGGACAACCGAGCCCAACCCCGCCATCCGCGCTCCGCGCGGCCCCCCACCCACACCGATCTCGCCCGCGCCGCAACAGCGCCGACGGGGGCTGTGGACAAGTCGATGCGAACGTCCGCGCACTCGTGGATGCTGATATCCGGCGCCAACATCCAGGACAAGGCGGGGCGGCCGATGGCGCGTGTGACGTCGACGAGGTTGTCGATGGCACAGGCGTCGATGGCAAGGCGCCCGGACCAGGGCCAAGCGAGGCCGCGATCGGCGGATGGCCGATCGCGAGAGCTGCCGCGCGCCCACTCGACGGCGACCGACCCACCGTGGACAAGCACTCCACCAGCGGCGTCGGCGACAAGATCACCCTGCCGCCAGCGCCCCTGGTCGCTGCCCACGGCGCCGTTGCCCCGCAACTCTCCCGCCGCGGCCTCGGACCCACCGGCGCCACCCTCGACATGCTCGACGCCGTGCTCGGCCACTTTCTCGCTCGCCCGCATTGCTGTGCACCGGGAGCCTTGCTCATGGTCGCTATACCCGTAGCGTGCCGCTTCGCACGCGTCGACGTTGTTGTGTGCTGGGAAGATGGCGTTGCCTGTCGTCGCCACTCCCGTGCCGGGCCTGCTCGCGCCCGTCGGCACTGTTGCGTGGCGGGGCTGGCGTTCCCTGCGGTTGCACACTCCCGTGGCGCCCGACTTGGGCGCGTTGGCGTTCTTGCGAGGTGGGAGGGCTGGCGTCTCCTGCCAGCGCTACCTCTGTGCCACGTCTGCTTCGCGTGCGTTGGCGTTGTGTTCCATGCGCGGCGACTAGGTGGCTCCGTTATCCGAGCCCCTTGGCCGTCCGTCGCGCAACACCACAACTGCGGCGTCGGTGAACTGCTCGCGCGGCGCTGCGGCGGCTGCGGGCTGCCTCGTCCCGGTTCGCCGACCCCGCGCGGGCGGATACCCGCCCCTCCCACCAAAGCGGCCAGGCCCGTTTCAGGCCGTCAGCTTCTCGTCCCAGTTGATGGTGTGGGAGTGGGTTTCGCCGAACATGCGACGTGGGGTGATGACGGTCTTGGTCAGGATGGGCATGATCATCGCGGTCAGAGCGCGGGCGACGGGACCGGCGGCCTTCGTGTTGTTGGTGCGGCGGGCGGCGGCGATGATCTTCTCCACGCGCGGGCGGCGGAGGCGTTCGTAGGTGGTGAGGGCGGTTTCGAGGTCGTCGATGTCGCGGAGGCAGCGGGCCAGTTGGACGGCGCTCTCCACCGTGATGGACACGCCCTGACCCGAGCTGGGGGACGGGGCGTGGGCCGCGTCGCCGACCAGGACCATGCGGTCGCGGTGCCAGTGGGGCACCGTGGGCAGGATCTCCATCGCCCCGGTCACCTCGAGGTCGCGCGCACCCGCCAGCACCTCGCGGGCCGGGTGGTCGTCGGCGTGCGCCTCGCGGACCCGGCGCAGCCACTCCGACGTCGGGACGGCGCGGGCCTCGGCCATCGACAGCGCCTTCGGGTCGGGCAGGTTGCTGAACCAGAGCGTGCCGCTGCCGTCGGAGGCCGCCCAGTACCCGAAGAACGCGCGCTTGCCCTGCGCGAAGTGCATGACGTCGGGTCCGCCCGACCCCTCGACGGGCGGACCCCAGCCACCGACACCCAGCAGCCCGACCGGCTCCGGGCCGGGCGCGGAAGGGTCGATCAGGCCGCGCACCGTGGAGCGGATGCCGTCGGCGCCGATCAGGATGTCGCCGGTGGCCTTGGTGCCGTCCGCGAACACAGCGGTGATCGCGGACGCGCTCTCCTCGACGCGCACGAGCCGCTTGCCGTACTCGACCCGGACGCCCTTGGCCGCGGCGTTGTCGTTGAGGACGCGGTAGAGGTCGGACCGGAACAGCGTCCGGCTCGGCGGCAGACCGGGCAAACCGTTGAAGGCCATGACTTTGCGGCCCTGACTGTCCTCAATGACCATCGTCCGCGTCGGCTGGCCGAGGCCGCGCAGCTCATCGGCGACCCCCACCGCAGCGAGCGCGTTCAGCCCGTTCGGCGCCACCTGGACGACACCACCGACCCCGTCAGCCGGGCTGTCGTACGACTCGTGGATCACGACGTCGACACCCGCGCGCCGCAGCGCCGCCCCCACGACCGGCCCGGCGATGCCGCCCCCGATGACCAGCGCGGTCTTTACCGCTCCCATGTCTGTTTCCCCTCGTCGAACATCTCGTGCCAGGCGCGGACGTAGTCCGTGCTCTTGAGGGCCTCGATGAGGGTGGTGACGAACCGGCGCTCGGCGTCCAGCACGGCCAGGCGGTAGTTCTCCTCGACGAGGAAGACCCACAGCACGCCCTGGTCGAGCGTGCTCTCGGTTTCCCTGCTGATCGCCTCGGCCTCGCGGTCGAGCGCGGCCAACCGCTCCCCGAGCAACCCGACCGCGACGGTCGGTTCGAGGACGCCGAGCAGGGACAGCGCGACCCCGAACTTGGGGTACTCGTGCTCGGGTTTCGCGACCAGCTCACGCATCCAGTCGTCCAACTCGACCCGCCCGGCGTCGGTGAGCGCGTAGACGGTGCGCTCCGGCCGGGCGGTGTCCCGCACGGTTTCCTGCTCGGCGATGAAGCCCGCCTTCCGGAGCTGCTCGACGACCATGTAGAGCGAACCCCGGTTGTACTTGATGTTGCGGTCCTTCCCGGTCTCCTTGAGCCTGCGCCCCATCTCATAGGGGTGCAGGGGCTCGAGGAGCAGGTTCGCCAACACCGCCAACGCCAGCGGATTGCCCACCGAACGCCTCTTGGCCACCACACCCTCATCTCTAGCCAGGACCAACTATCCTGACCCAACTAGTCAGTGTCAACTATTCAATCCGGACCATAGTCAGCCTGCCACGGCACGCCGCCCCCGAACCGCAAGACCTATCCTCGACGCCCCCGGCCGCGCCACCCGCCCTACCCGGCACGCCCGAAGTGAACGAAAATGAGCAGAACGGCCGACAAAGCCCCAGGTCAACAAGTGTCGTCCCCGCGCACGCGGGGCTGCTCCGGACTCGGCGTCCACGTCGAGGTCGGAGGCGATGTCGTCCCCGCGCACGCGGGGCTGCTCCCTCGCCGCTGCTCACGCTCCAACGGCTCGGCGCGTCATCCCCGCGCACGCGGGGCTGCTCCGGTGGGCGGTCCCTCCCTGGTCACGCTGTGGATGTCGTCCCCGCTCACGTGGGGCTGCTCCCACCGACACGATCGACGCCCTGGTGTGTGAGGTGGTCGTCCCCGCGCACGCGGGGCTGCTCCGGTCGTCACTGGGTGGCGGCAGGGGGAGAAGATGTCGTCCCCGCGCTCGCGGGGCTGGTCCCGACCTGGAGATCCTCGAACGCGCCCTTGAGCAGCCGTCCCCGCGCATGTGGGCTGCTCCGCGGTACGAGACCGCCGCCAGCAAGATCCAGGTGTCGTCCCTGCGCACGCGGGGCCGCTCTGAGCCGACTGCGCCGCGCGATGGAGACCCTGGGGTCGTCCCGCGCACGCTGGGCTGATCCCCACCAGCCCTGCAGGGGCGAGGTGGCGTATCCGTCGTCCTCGCGCACGCGGGGCTACTCCCACCGCGTTCGGCACTGCGGTGGCCTGTCCGATGCCGTCCCCGCGCACGCGGGCTGCTCCCGCCTGCTTGGCCAGCGCGGGGTTGCGGCAGGCGGCGTCTCCGCACACGCGCAACTGCTCCGTCGGAGCAGTTGGAGAACAACACGCTGGCGATGTCGTCTCCGCGCACGCGGGCTGCTCCGGACCCATGTGGTGCGCGAGAGTTGGTGGAGGCGTCATCTCCGCGCACGCGGGGCTGCTCCGCCGGTGGTGACGCGCCAGCCTGAGAACACGAAGTCGTCCCCGCCCACGCGGGCCGCTTCGAACGGTCTGTGCGGTGCCGAGGCCAGCACGCGTCGTCCCCGCCTACGCGGGGCTGGTCCCAGGATGATGCCTAGGAAGAAGATCGCCCCGGTGTCGTCCCGCACCCGCGGGGCTGGTCCGACACTGCCCAGGCGCCCGACCTGCCCGGCCATGTCGACCCCGCGCATGCGGGGCTGGTCCGCCCGCAGGGCTGATCGTTCTCGGGGGTCGAGATCATCCCCGCGCACGTGGGCTGCTCCCGTCAACGCCTGCCGTTTCCTCCAGCCGGGTTGCCGTCCCCACGCACGTGGGGCTGGTCCGCTCGTCTCCGATGGGCTGCTCGCCGAGGGCCAGTCGTCCCCGCGCACGCGAGGCTCGTCCTGCCGCGCTCATCGACGGGCCATCGAGCTCGGGTTGTCCGCGCGCATGCGGGGTTGGTCCCGTGATGACCAGCGCCACGACGGTTGCCCCGAAGTCAGCCAGAGCTGGTCGCGTCCTCCGCGCCGATCGCCCTAACGCGTTGGTTCGGTAGCCCCGTCCGCAGCGGGGCTTCTCCGCGCCGAAGTGTTCTCATGGTGCACGTGGAACAGCCATGGTCCGCCGTCGTCCTCGCGGGCGGAGCCGGACGACGCCTCGGCGGTGTCGACAAGCCCGGCCTCATCATCCGAGGCCGAACCCTCCTCGACCGCGTCCTCGCCGCCCTCCCCGGCGCCCACGAGATCGTCATCGTCGGCCCCAGGCGCGAAACCGAGGCAAAGGTCCGCTGGACCCGCGAACCCACCCCCGGCTCCGGCCCCCTCGCCGCCCTGGCCGCCGGCCTCGACCTCATCACCACCGACCGAGTCGTCCTCCTCGCCGCCGACCTCCCGCAAATCACCCCCACCACCATTACCCGCCTCCGCCAGGCGGTCACCCACACCGGTGCCGTCCTCACCGACAGCGACCACCATCCCCAGTGGCTCCTCAGCGCCTGGCCCACCGACCTCCTCCGCCGAGCTCTCCCGGCGGACTCCGCCAACGCCTCCCTCCGCGGCACCCTCACCCCGCTGTCACCCGTCCGAGTGGACGATATGGACGGTTCCGCCCGGGACATCGACGTTCCCAGCGATCTCGACGCGTTCCCAGAATGAGTTCACAGGGCTCTCACCGTCGGTGCGGTTGGCTGTACCCGGAACCGTAGGCTTAGAGGAGGATGCCGGTGACCGAGCCTGGGCAGGCCGAGCTCGCGAGCGAGACGCCCACCACCCCCGCGCGCGACGCGCAGTTGCTCGAACGGACCGTGTTCGAGGTCAAGCGGGTGATCGTCGGGCAGGACCGCCTGGTCGAGCGGATGCTCGTCGGTCTGCTGGCCAAGGGGCACCTCCTCCTCGAGGGCGTCCCCGGCGTCGCCAAGACCCTCGCCGTCGAGACCTTCGCCCGCGTCGTCGGCGGCTCGTTCTCGCGCGTGCAGTTCACCCCCGACCTGGTGCCCGCCGACATCCTCGGCACGCGCATCTACCGGCAGGGCAGTGAGCGCTTCGACGTGGAGCTGGGGCCGGTGGTCGCCAACTTCGTGCTCGCCGACGAGATCAACCGCGCGCCCGCGAAGGTGCAGTCGGCGATGCTGGAGGTGATGGCCGAGCGGCACGTCTCCATCGGCGGCAAGACCTTCCCCATGCCGACGCCGTTCCTCGTGCTGGCCACGCAGAACCCGATCGAGAACGAGGGCGTCTACCCGCTGCCCGAGGCGCAGCGCGACCGCTTCCTGTTCAAGATCATCGTCGAGTACCCCTCCGTCGAGGAGGAGCGCGAGATCGTCTACCGGATGGGTGTCACCCCTCCGGAGCCGAGTCAGGTGCTGACCCCCGAGGAACTCGTCCGGCTCCAGGGCGTCGCCTCCAGTGTCTTCGTGCACCACGCGCTCGTCGACTACACCGTGCGGTTGGTGCTCGCAACGCGCACGCCCGCCGAGCACGGGCTCAGCGACGTTGCGGGCTGGATCGCCTACGGTGCTTCGCCGCGTGCGAGCCTTGGCATCGTTGCGGCTTCGCGGGCTCTCGCACTGGTGCGCGGCCGGGACTACGTGTTGCCGCAGGACGTCGTGGACGTGGTCCCCGATGTGCTGCGCCACCGGCTCGTGCTCTCCTACGACGCGTTGGCCGACGGCGTGCCGATCGACCACATGATCTCCCGCGTCCTGCAGACCGTGCCGCTCCCGCAGGTCTCCGCGCGACCCCAGCAGCCGGTCGGGCACCCGGCGGCGGCCGGGGTGAACGGCAGGCCGTGAGCAAGCAGAGGAACACCGACGGCGAGCGCCCGAACTGGGTCCCCCCGGTGCTGCGCGGCGACCGCATGGAGGCGGGGCTGCGGCTGCTGGAGATCGACGTCCGGCGCAGGCTCGACGGCCTGCTGCAGGGCAACCACCTCGGTCTCGTGCCGGGTCCCGGCTCCGAGCCCGGTGAGGCCCGCCCGTACCAGCCCGGCGACGACGTGCGCCGGATGGACTGGGCCGTCACCGCGCGCACCACGGTCCCGCACATCCGCGAGACGGTCGCCGACCGCGAGCTGGAGACGTGGGTGGTGGTCGACCTGTCCGCCAGCCTCGACTTCGGCACCGCGGGCTGCGAGAAGCGCGACCTCGCCGTCGCGGCCGTGGCGGCCATCGCGCACCTGACCCGGGGCGGCGGCAACCGCATCGGTGCGTTGATCTCCACCGGCGAACGCACCATTCGCGTCCCGGCGCGCGGCGGGCTCGCCCACGCGCGCGGCCTCGTCCGCAAGGTCGCGGAAACCCCCCGCGCGACGGAGGGTGTGCGCGGCGACCTGACGCAGGCGATCGAGCAGCTGCGCAGACCACCGCGCCGCCGCGGGCTCGCCGTGGTCGTCTCGGATTTCCTCGGCGACACGGAGTGGCAGCGCCCGCTGCGCGCTTTGTCGCTGCGGCACGAACTGATTTCGGTCGAGGTGGTGGACCCGCGTGACGTGGATTTGCCGGACGTCGGCACCGTCGTCCTGGCGGACCCGGAAACCGGTCGTCAACGCGAGGTGACCGCTTCCCCTTTGCTGCGCAAGGAATTCGCCGCCGCGGCCGCGGAACACCGGGACGCGGTGGCCGCGGGCATTCGCCGGGCGGGCAGCGGACACCTGGTCCTGCGCACCGATTCCGACTGGATCGCCGACACGGTGCGTTTCGTCGTGGCCCGCAAACGCCGCTGGTCGGGGGGTGCGGCGTGACGTTGAGTTTCCGGAACTTCTCCGCCCCCTGGTGGTTCCTGCTCCTGGTGGCGATCGGCGCGCTGGTCGTCGGTTACGTCATGGTGCAACGCATGCGCCGCAAGCGGACGCTGCGCTTCACCAATCTCGAACTCCTGGAAAAGGTCGCGCCGAGAGGTCCGAGCCGCCTGCGGCACATCCCCGCGATCGTGCTCGTCCTCGCGCTGATGCTGTTGACCACGGCCATGGCGGGCCCGACGGCCGAGCAGCGGGTCCCGCGCAACCGGGCGACGGTCATGCTGGTCATCGACGTCTCGCTGTCCATGGAGGCGACCGACGTCGCGCCGACGCGCCTCAAAGCGGCCCAGGTGGCGGCCAAGTCGTTCGCCGAGGGCCTGACCCCGGGCGTCAACCTCGGCCTCATCACCTTCGCCGGCACCGCGACGGTCCTGGTCGCCCCGACCACCGACCGCGGCGGCGTCGCGAAGGCCATCGACAACCTGAAACTCGCCCAGTCCACCGCGACCGGCGAGGCCATCTTCGCCGCCCTCCAGTCGATCGACGGCTTCTCCCAGGTCGTCGGCGGCCCGGACGGCCCCCCGCCCGCGCGCATAGTCCTCATGTCGGACGGAAAACAGACCATCCCGACGGAGAACGAGGACGACCCCCGCGGCTCCTTCACCGCCGCCAAAGCCGCCGCGGAACGCAAGATCCCCATCACCACGATCTCCTTCGGCACCGCCGACGGCACGGTGGAAATCGAAGGCCGCACCCAATCGGTAGCCGTCGACGACGACGCCATGAAAGAAATCGCCTCCCTCTCCGCGGGCGATTTCTACAAGGCGGCGACGGCCGACCAACTCCGCAAGGTCTACGACACCCTCGGCGAGCAGATCGGCTACGAGATCAAGGAAGCCGACGCCAGCCGACCGTGGCTCATCCTCGGCACCATCGCGGCACTCATCGCCGCCGCGGGCTCCCTCGTCCTGAGCCAACGGCTACCCTGACCGCGAAAGCGCCCGGCCACCCACCAGGCCGGGCGCCCAATCCGAACGCGAACCGGGAACAAGGCCACGCCTGTCCATCCATGGAATAGCGGGCACCACCACTGGTCAATTCCTGGACAACCGCCTCCGCGCCGCGCGAATTCCGCGACAACGGTCCGTGAACCGCCGTTTGGCAAGATCGACAACCACTACCTTGCCGGTGCGGGAGATGGCCCGTCGTGCTGCCCGCACAACAGGCGATCGGATCCTGGATCAACAACAACACCGAGGCCGCGATCGCCTTGGTCATGCTGGTGGTCACCATCCTCGGCTACGCGGGGAACCTGTGGCTCAAGCGCATCGCCTACCGCGTGCACCTCGACGCCCCGATCGGCGTCACCCCGCGCGAAGCGCCGGACATCGACCTCATCGAGGTCGAGCCGCGCGACAAGGGTCGACTGGTGCCGGATCCGGCGTTCGCGCTGGTCCGGATCACCAACTCGGGGAGCAGGGAGATCCACGAGAGCGACCTCACCAGCTCCCTGGTGCTGCTCTCCGGCGTGGCCACCGAGAAACCCGCGGTGGTGTGCCGGAACTTCCCGCGCGGCGGTCGGATCATCCGGGACACCACCAAGGGCAACGGCCGCAGCCTGGTGTTGGGCGGTCTGGCCCTGGTCGTCGTCAGCGCGTCGACCACCGTGCTGCTCGCGGACGGCGCCGGCGGATTGGTCGGCAAGTGCGCGGAGGGCACCCTCGAGGTCGCCGGGTCGAGCGCCTTCGCGGACGTCACGAACACGATCGGCCCGCAGCACGAGTCGGACTGCTACCGGTCTGGGTCGTCGAGTACTCCTACGGCCGCGGCAAGGACGACGGACCGCTCAGCCGCTTCCTCACCTACCTGACCTCCGAGACGCCAAGGCCGTCCTGCGCGACCGGGGCTACTTCCCCCGCGGCGACCCGTGGCCCAACGTCGTCGCCAACGGCGCGCGGAAGCACCCCCGCGACCGACCCACTGTCCACACCAGACTGATCACACCTGCTCCGGCACGTGCCGCGCCAGCCAACCGAGCAGCTCCGCCAGTTCCTCCGTCGCGTTCAACACCTCCGCCAACGCCTCCGCCGAGTGCAGTGACTCCTCCGAGCACACCGCCCGCGATGCCACCATCGACCGGTACCGCAGCAGTTCCGCGCGCGGGTGCGACGGCGGGTACTCGCGGGGTGCGCGGCGCATCAGGTCGCCGTGGAGTTCGTAGTCCTTGGGGAGTTCCGCGATGATCCGCTCCAGTTCGCAGCCGCTGTCGTCCTCCGCCACCGCCGCCCGGAACCGCCGGACCTGGGCCGGGTCGGGGTAGTGCCAGGCGCCTTTGACGTGCAGGCCGTCCAGGTCGAAGCGCAGGCCGATCTCGACGTTGCGGGCCAGGCGGACGATCGCGCCCTGGTGCTGCCACCACCACACGTTCTTGCCGTAGTGCCAGACCGAGTAGTCGGCGAACCGGGGGTTGGCCGACGCGAGGCCGTCGAGCAGCGCGAGCATCGGGCGGCGCACGAGCCGCTCGCGGTCGGCGCGGACCCGGTCCCTGGTTTGCTGGGTGGGGATCCCCTCCAGCTTCAGCAGTACCTCGTACGCCTGTTCGGGCCAACCGGTGAACTGGGGCATGACACCACATTCTATCCGGTCTGCGATCACACAGTGAGACCGATTCGGCGCGCAGAGCGACGAATCACGGTACCGGCGAGTACACCCGGCCGCGCACGGCGCCCGCCACCCCGCCAGATAGCCTCACTGGCGACGGGTTCCCGGTGGACAGGAAGCAGGGCAATGGGCAGGTCGGTACTGGTCACGGGCGGCAACCGGGGCATCGGACTGGCGATCGCGCGGGCCTACCAGGCCCAGGGCGACAAGGTGGCGATCACCCACCGCGGTTCCGGCGCCCCCGAGGGCCTCTTCGGCGTGCGCTGCGACGTCACCGACTCGGCCGCCGTCGACGCGGCGTTCACCGAGGTGGAGGCCGAGCACGGCCCGGTCGAGATCCTCGTGGCCAACGCGGGCATCACCGACGACACCCTCCTCATGCGAATGGATGAGGAGCAGTTCACCCGGGTGATCGACGCCAACCTGACGGGTGCCTGGCGGGTCACCAAGCGCGCGACGCGCGGCATGCTGCGCGCCCGCTACGGCCGCATCGTCTACATCTCCTCGGTCGTCGGCCTGCTCGGCTCGCCCGGCCAGGTCAACTACGCCGCCAGCAAGGCCGGTCTGGTCGGCATGGCCCGATCCATCGCCCGCGAGCTCGGCTCCCGCGACATCACGGCCAACGTCGTCGCCCCCGGCTTCGTCGCCACCGACATGACCGACGCCGTCTCCGAGGACCGCCGCAAGCAGATCCTCGCCTCCGTGCCCGCGGGCCGCTACGCCAGCCCGGAGGAGATCGCCGCCGCCGTCACCTTCCTCACCTCCGAGGGCGCGGGCTACATCACCGGCGCGGTGATCCCGGTCGACGGCGGCCTCGGCATGGGCCACTAGCACTTTCCTTACCGCACAACCAAGAACACCCCCGGAGGAGACCCCGCGATGACCGGACTGCTCGACGGCAAGCGCCTGCTGATCACCGGCGTGATCACCGACGCGTCCATCGCCTTCCACACCGCCAAGGTCGCCCAGGAGCAGGGCGCCGAGGTCGTGCTGACCGGCTTCGGCAGGCTCAGCCTGGTCGAGCGGATCGCCAAGCGGCTGCCCAAGCCCGCGCCGGTCGTCGAGTTGGACGTGCAGAACCCGGAGCAGCTCGACTCCCTGGCCGACCGCGTCCGCGAGCACGTCGACGGTCTCGACGGTGTGGTGCACTCGATCGGGTTCGCTCCGCAGTCGTGTCTCGGGGCGCCGTTCCTGGACGCACCGTGGAGCGACGTGTCGGTGGCGGTGGAGGTGTCGGCGTTCTCGCTGAAGTCGCTCGCCGTGGCGGCGCTGCCGCTGATGGGGCCCGGCGGGTCGATCGTCGGCCTGGACTTCGACGCGCGCGTGGCGTGGCCCGCGTACAACTGGATGGGCGTGGCGAAGGCCGCGTTCGAGTCGGTGAACCGGTACCTGGCGCGCGAGCTAGGCCCGAAGGGCGTCCGGGTCAACCTGGTCGCGGCGGGCCCGGTCCGCACCATGGCGGCGAAGTCGATCCCCGGTTTCGGTGAGCTGGAGGCCGGGTGGAGCGACCGGGCGCCGCTCGGCTGGGACGTCGACGACGCGATCCCGGTCGCGAAGTCGGTGTGCGGGCTGCTGTCGGACTGGTTCCCGGCGACGACAGGGTCGATGGTGTGGGTCGACGGGGGCGTGCACGCCCTGGGGCTCTGAGCGACATGGCCGACGCGCTGCTGTGGCTGTCCTTCGGCGGGCCGGAGGGGCCCGCCGACGTCCGTCCGTTCCTGGAGAACGTGACCCGTGGCCGGGGCGTCCCGGCCGCTCGCCTGGACGAGGTGGAGAAGCACTACCAACACTTCGGTGGTGTGTCACCCATCAATGAACTGAACCGTTCCGCGATCGCCGCGGTCGAGTCGGCGCTGGCCGCCGCGGGCCTGGACCTGCCGATCTACTTCGGCAACCGCAACTGGCACCCGATGGTGGAAGACACCGTCGCAACGATGCGGGATGACGGGATCCGGCGGGCATTGGTCTTCCCGACGAGCGCCTATGGCGGGTACTCGGCGTGCAGGCAGTACCACGAGGACATCTCGCGGGCGCGGGACGCGGTCGAGGGCGCGCCGGACCTGGTGAAGCTGCGCCAGTTCTTCGACCACCCGCTGTTCGTGGCGGCCTTCGCGGACGCGGTGCGGGCTGTTGCTCCTGTGGGTGACTACCGATTGGTGTTCACCGCGCACTCGGTACCGGACTCGGCGGACCTCGCGGCCGGACCGGTCTCGTTCGGGGGACGGCTGTACTCCCGGCAGGTGGCGGAGGCGTCGCGGCTGGTGGCGGAGTCGGTGGGGGCCGCGGAGTACGACGTGGTGTGGCAGTCGCGGTCGGGGCCGCCGCAGGTGCCGTGGCTGGAGCCGGACATCGTGGATCATGTCGAGGCGCTGCACGGTGCGGGTGTGCGGTCGGTGGTGGTGTGCCCGATCGGGTTCGTGAGCGACCACCTGGAGGTCGTGTGGGACCTGGACACGGAGGCGCGGGAGAAGGCGGAGGAGCTGGGGATGGGCTTCGCCCGCGCGGCTACGCCGAACGGGGACGCGCGGTTCGCGGAGCTGGTGGTGGAGTTGGTGCGGGAACATCTCCAGGGGGAGACGGCGGAGAAGCTGTCGGACTTCCCGGTGCTGGGGTGCGCGGCGAACGGGGCGTTGTGCGCGGTGGCTTGTTGTGAGCCGCCGAAGCGGCCGAGCCGGGGGTAGAGGTCGACCGCCGCTGAGTGTCGGGGACGGGTTATCCACATGCCTCGGACCTGTCCACAGGTCTGGGGGAGTGGGCGGTGGCGAGCCGCGGAAGTGAATGAGAATGGGTGGTGCGGCTGGGAACGCCGCAGGTCAGCAAGTATCGTCCCCGCGCACGCGGGGCTGGTCCCGCGAACACGTGCCGCGGGTGGTCATCGCGCTGGTCGTCCCCGCGCGAGCGGGGCTGGTCCTGCGTCCAACACCTTCTCCGTGATACGGCCCATGTCGTCCCCGCGCGAGCGGGGCTGGTCCCAGCGGCACCGCGGCGGGGGTGCGGACACAGGTTGTCCTCCCGAGCGGGGCTGGTCCCGGGCCACGTCGGCAGAAGGCGCCGATGACAAGGTCGTCCCCCCGCCTGCGGGGCTGATCCCAGCTCGCCCACGTAGTTCGGGGTGTTGACCGTGTTGTCCCCGTGCGAGCGGGGCTGGTTCCGCCGGTGACGTGTACTTCGAGCAACTCGAGGAGTTGTCCCCGCCCAGGCGGGGCTCGCACGCGGGGCTGATCCGGCGCGCCCGTCTCGATGGGCTACTGCGGACGAGTCGTCCCCGCGTACGCGGGGCTGTTCCTGAAACGGTGATCACCATCGGCGACAGGTTCCCGCCGTCCCCGCGTACGCGGGGCTGGTTCGGTCACGCGGGCGCCCAGGCGGCTTCGTGTGTTGTGGTCCCCGCACACGTGGGGCTGGGACAAGTGTGGTGGACGGGCTGGGGGCACCTCAGCCGAAGGGAGGGGGCGGAGTCGGGGGTGCAGGGGAACCCCCGACTCCGCCACCCGTATCAGGCGCGCAGCCGGACCTCGTGCCGGAGGTCTGGCGCTGTCGCCCCGGTCGGGAACACCGCGGCCACGTAGGCGATCGCGCACTCCGGGCACACGGTTCGCGCCGGTGGGCGGTCGCGGTGCCGCGTGTCCACCGGCAGTCCGCACAGGCCGGCAGCGCGGCTCATGAGGACCACGTGTGCCCGTCCGCCGTAGGTGGCGCTGGTTCCCCAGCACACCTCGCCGCGTGGGTCCCTGGTCGGTTTCATCCGTGGGCCGTCTGGGCTAGGTCCAGTCGGGTGTGCAGTTGCCTGCCGGTCTCGCTCAACGTCACCATCCGGCAGTCGCGCAGCCGGGCGGCGCCCACGATCAGGTGGCCCGCCGACACCAGCTCACGCAGGCGCGACGCCAGCCGGCTCTCCACGGGCATCCCGCGGTCCACCACCTGGTTGGCCTCGGTCATGCCCAGGTCGCCGCGCTGGGCGCAGCGCAGGAGCACGAACCAGTCGCGGCTGCGGGCGGCCTCGTCCGGCGACCGCCTGCCGCGGCGCAGCCAGATGTCGAGCAGCCGCTCACCGGCCGACGTCAGGCCCGCGCGCAGCCAGCCGTCGTGCGGGTCGGCGACGGCGTCGCCGAAGCCGATGAAGCCGTCGCGGCGCAGGGTGAACAGCGCGCTCACCATCAGCACGCCCAGGTCGTCCGTGCGGTGCCGCAGAGCCGCCCCCGCGCCGTACGCCCCGACCTCACCGCGCGCGACCATCTGCAGGGCACCGAGGTGGTTGGTGTCCAGGGCAAGCGGCCGGGCGGCCTGCTTGGGGTCGACGAGTTGTGCGGTCATGGTGTGACTCCGGTAACAACGGTTGGTCCAGTGCGATCACTATCGGGGAGTTCTCGCCCGGCCGCTCATCCCAAAGACCCATAGCATCGGGTTATGTCGTGCCCGATGTGGATGTTTTCGCAGCTCTAACCCGAAATCACGGTCATGCTGGCGCACCCGGGGACCCGATCGCAAGATGGGTTCGCCGATTGTCCGGTTCCCGCCCCGGCCTCGGCGAACCTCCCGCTACCACGCGGTTTTCGCCAACCGTCGACATGGTCGATCGACGTCGCGCAATTCGTCAACAACCATTCGCTGCACGTGCATCGGAATGGTTGAGGATGGAAACGACCCCGGACCGTGAGGGGTCCGGGGCCATCCGCGCGAATCGTATGGTGAATGTGAGTGAATGTCTTTGTGAATGGTGACGAATGTCCGGGAATGGTCCAGCGGGCTACAGCTGCTCGGCGTGGTCCGAGAAGACGCGCACCGCCTCGTCCACCGCCGCCAGCCGCGCCATCCGCACCGCGTCGAACAGCGGCCGCAGTGCCTCCGCCCGCCTGCGCGCCGAAGACGACGACAGAGCGTTACCGGGCGCGTCCTCCGACGCCAGCTCCAAGATCGCCGACACCTCGTTGGACCGCTGCAACACCCGCAGCGCGCGCGGCGGCGTCCCCTCCGGCCACGGCGCGGCCGACCGGTGCGCGATCCGCGCGGTGATCTCCTCCCGCACCCCCGCCCGGTGCTTGGCCACGCCCAGCTCGGTGAGCACCCCGGCCGCGACCCGCATGGCCCCGGTCAGCTCGTGCTCGGCCTCGCCGAGCGGCAGGTGCTCGGCGGCGGGCGCGGCGCCGATGTCGAAGGCGGTCCAGCGCAGCACGCCGTCCGCGATCGGCTCGGGGACCAGGCCGTACGGGGCACCGTGCAGCACGAGGGCCTCACCGGCGTGCAGCGCGACGCCCGCGAACTCGCTGCGGCCGCCGAGGCCGCGCACATCACCTGGCACCGGCAGAACCATCCGCCCACCGGTGGCTCCCACGCGGCGCACGGTGGCGAGCAGGGCGGCGACCTGGCCGCCCGCGCGACCGCGCGGCGGGACGTCGAGGGTGTCCGCGGTGGACTCGTCGACGGCGACCACGTCGTGCGCCTGAGACCAGTGGCTCAGGGCGTCCAAGACGTCGTCGGCGGCGGCGGAGCCGTTCAGCCAGGCCGAAACCCACACCGCGAAGGTGGCACTTGGAGTCGACACGGGAATCGAGCCTACGCGACCCGTTCCCGACCGTGGAGATCAGCTCCCTATGCTCGCCACCATGCGACTGCGCTGGACACCCGAACCGGGGGATTGGTCCGACGGCATCCGGGCCACCCTGCCGTTCGCGAGGTGGGTCCCGTGGTTCGCGGGGGCGTTCGGGGTGTTCTCGGTCGTGCTGGTGGTCGTGGGGCAGGTGTGGCCCGGGGTGTTCGGACTCGTGTGCGCGGTGGTGATCGGGTCGTTGCCGACGGTGGCGGTGCGCCGGTCGTTCCGGCGGGACCCGATCGCGGGGCGCGAGGTGACGGCGGAGGTGTCGTCGGGGGCCGTGCGGATGATGGCGGCCGACGGGACGGCGTGCAGCGATGTGGTGCTGGGGGAGTTGACGGGCTGGGTGGAGACGGAACGCAGCTTCGTGCTGCGGACGGGCGGGGGATCGTTCCACCCGGTGCCGGGACGCGCGTTCGCGTCGGTCGAGGACATCGACCGCTTCCGGGAGATCCTGGAGGAGGAGCTGGGACCGGCGCAGCGGACGTAGGACGCCGCCGCGCCGGTGGTCCCTAGCGAGTGGCGAGGAGGGTGTGCCAGGCGCGGGTGGGGATGGCGAGGGTGGGGCCGGTGGAGTTCTTGGAGTCCCGGATCAGGACACCTTCAATCGACGGCTGGCCGGTCCAGGCGACCTCAACGCACGAGGTTCCCTCTTGTCCGCTGTAGCTGCTCTTGCGCCAGGCGACCTCGACGCAGGCCGATCCCTGTTCCCCGCTAAAGCTGCTCTTTCGCCACGACATCTCCGACAACGTGGTGACTCCCTCGGTCGTACTCATCGGCCAAGTTGGCCATGAACTCCCGAGATTGTCCCTTATCCAGCGCGACCTCTGCGAGCTTGGGCACCAGGTCGCGGTAGTTGCGCACGTAGTCGGGGTCTTCGAGGATGAGACCGCCGCCGTGGTAGTTGTCGAGGTACACCATGGGATTGTGGTTCTCGAACGTCATCACGTTGAACGCGCCGCCTAGCACGGATCGTTCCCCGGCGTCGCTCGGCACGATCTGCACCGTGATGTTGTCCGCCGCAGCGACGAGCACGAGGTGAAGTAGCTGCTCGTGCATGATCTTGTCTGTGCCGATCCGGAGCCGCAGCGCTTGCTCGTGGATGTAGAAGGCGAACCGACCGGCGTTGGGCGTGGTCAGGATGCGGCGCCTGTCCAGCCGCGTGTGGACGGCGCCGACAACCTCCTCCTCGGTGACACCCGCCCCCGCGCCGATGATCGAGCGGGCGTAGTCCGGTGTCTGCAACAGCCCATTGACCACCTGCTGCTCGTAGATGATCGAGGACCTCGCCAGGGACTCGTGGAAGATCAGGGATTGCAGGGGACCGTTGATCTTCGCGTCCGACAGGTAGTAGCCCTGCCTGCGTTCGGCCATCTTGCTGAGTTCCACGTACGGGCGCATCTCCTTGACCTTCAGCCCGCACTGCACCAAGTAGTGGATGACATCCGGGGTGCTCACCGGTCGGTTGCCGCTCTCCACTCGGGAGAGGTACGACACCAGCCAGTCCAGGCGGTATGACAGTTCGGTGGAGGAGAGGCCCGCTCGTTTGCGGGCTTCGCGGAGGAGTCCGCCCAGTTCTCGGTACGCGGCTGATGAGTAGCTCTTGCCCATGGCGTCACGCTAGGGCGAACCGGGGGCGAATCCCGAGAGCGGCGCGGCAAGTCCACCCCATCGGCGCAGGTCAGGGGGCGATTTGCAGCCGGTGCAACGTGCAACCGGTGGTTGCGAACATGATCAACGTAGCCTCCGGCCCCCCGGAATCAATTCTAGGGGGGAGGGGTGACAGAAACCGGCGGCGATGATCTTGGCTGTGGACAACTCGCGATCTCGCGGAAGTGTCGGGTTGGAGTGGGCTCCACGTCGACCTGGCGACCGATCCTGCGTAACGTCGGGTCGTGACCGTTGTGAACACGCGCGCTCGTACTGTCGGTGAACTGCGCGCGCAGGGGCATGCCCCCAAAGGTGTGAAGGCCGAGATCCGGGACAACCTCCTGGCCGCGCTGCGGGCCGGGCGGGACCCGTGGCCCGGGATCGTCGGGTTCGGCCAGACCGTCCTCCCCCAGCTCGAGCGGGCCTTGCTGGCTGGACATGACTTCGTGCTGCTGGGGGAGCGGGGGCAGGGCAAGACGCGCCTCCTGCGCACCCTGGCCGGGCTGCTCGACGAGTGGACGCCGGTGATCGAGGGCTCCGAGCTGGGCGAACACCCCTTCGAGCCGATCACCCCGCGGTCGATCCGGCTGGCCGCCGAGCTGGGGGACGAGCTGCCGGTCGGCTGGCGGCACCGGTCCGAGCGGTACACCGAGAAGCTCGCCACCCCCGACACCTCCGTCGGTGACCTCGTGGGCGACGTCGACCCCGTCCGGGTGGCCGAGGGCCGCGCGCTCGGCGACCCCGAGACCATCCACTTCGGACTCGTCCCCCGCGCGCACCGGGGCATCGTGGCGATCAACGAGCTGCCGGACCTCGCCGAGCGGATCCAGGTCGCACTGTTGAACGTCATGGAGGAGCGCGACATCCAGGTGCGCGGCTACACCCTCCGGTTGCCGCTCGACGTCCTCCTCGTCGCCACGGCGAACCCCGAGGACTACACCAACCGCGGTCGGATCATCACCCCGCTCAAGGACCGGTTCGGCGCCGAGGTCCGCACCCACTACCCGCGCAGCGTCGGCGCCGAGGTCGAGGTCGTCCGGCAGGAGTCGGAACTGGTCGCCGAGGTGAGCGACGCGCTGCTGGAGGTCCTGGCCCGGTTCGTCCGCAACCTGCGCGACTCCACCGCCATCGACCAGCGCTCGGGCGTCTCGGCCCGGTTCGCCGTCGCCGCCGCCGAGACCGTCGGGGCCGCCGCCCTGCGCCGCTCCGCGCTGATCGGCGAGGAGCCCGCCGTGGCCCGGCCGATCGACCTCGACGCCGTGCCCGCCGTGCTGCGCGGCAAGCTGGAGTTCGAGTCGGGCGAGGAAGGCCGCGAGACCGAACACCTCAACCACCTGCTGCGCCGTGCCGTCGCCGAGACCGCCCGCGACCGGTTCGCCGGTCTGGACCTCGGTCCGCTGGTCGACGCCGTGGTCGACGGCCACCTCGTGGCCACCGGCGAGCGCGTGCCCGGCTCGGAACTGCTCGCCGCCCTGCCGGAGCTGCCGGTCCTGCACGAGGTCGCGGCCCGCCTCGACGTCAAGGCCACCGACGCCCCGGGCCGCATCGCGGCGGCCGTCGAGCTGGCCCTGGAATACCTGTACCTCACCCGCAAGCTGGCCAAGGATTCCTCCGACGGGGAGGCGGTGTACGGACCGTGAGCTACCGGTACGGCCCCTGGCACGAGGGACCCGACCCGCTCGCACCCCCGGTCGACCTGCGGGGCGCTCTTGAGGCCATCGGCCGCGACGTCATGGAGGGCTCGTCGCCGCGCGCCGCCCTCCAGGAACTCCTCCGCCGCGGCGAGGGGACCACCCGGGGCCTGGACGAACTGACCCGCCGGGTGTGGGAGCGCCGCTCCCGCATCCAGCGCCGCCACCGCCTCGACGGCACCCTCACCGAGGTCCGCGAACTGCTCGACCGGGCCCTCGACGCCGAGCGCCGGGAACTGTTCCCCGACCCGTCCGACGACGCCCGCTTCCGCGAGGCCCAGCTCGACGCACTACCCCCGGGCACCGCCGCCGCCGTCCGCGACCTCGCCGACTACGACTGGCGTTCGTCCGAGGCACGCGAGGCGTACCAGCGGATCCGCGACAAGCTCGGCTCCGAACTCATGGAATCCCGCTTCCAGGGCATGAAGCAGGCCCTCAGCGAGATGGGCCCGCAGGAGACCGAGCGAATCCGCGAGATGATGGCGGACCTCAACGCCCTGCTCCTGTCCCACCTCCGCGGCGACGACACCGACGACCAATTCGCCGCCTTCATGCGCGACCACGGCGAGTTCTTCCCGGAGAACCCCCAAACCGTGGAGGAACTCGTCGACGCCCTGGCGGCCAGATCCGCCGCCGCCCAACGCGTGATGAACTCCATGAGCGCCGCCCAACGCGCCGAACTGGCCGAACTCATGGGCAACGCCTTCGGTGACCCCCGCTTCGCCGAACAGGTATCCACTTTGGACGCCAACCTCCGAGCCCTCCGCCCCGGCGAGGACTGGACCTCCTCGACCCGCTTCCGCGGCGACAACCCCCTGGGCTTCGGCGAAGGCGCCCAAGCCATGGCCGACCTCGCCGAACTGGACGCCTTGGCCGAACAGCTCGCCCAGTCCTACCCCGGCGCCCGCCTGGAAGACATCGACCTCGAAGCCCTGACCCGCCAACTGGGCGAGGAATCGTCGGTCGACGCCCGCCGCCTGGCCGAGCTGGAACGAGAACTCCGCTCCCAGGGCCTGCTGGAACGCTCTGCCGACGGCACCCTCACCCTTTCCCCCAAAGCCCTGCGCCGCCTGGGCGAAACCGTGCTTTCCGAAGTCATCGGCGCCATCCGCGCCCGCCGCGGCGAACGCGACACCGCCCGCGCGGGCGCCGCGGGCGAACTCACCGGCTCCACCCGCCCCTGGCAATTCGGCGACACCGAACCCTGGGACGTCCCCCGAACCGTCCGCAACGCCTTGCTGCGCACCATGTCCACCAACGACAACGTCCACTTCGACGTGTCCGATGTAGAGGTGGTCGAAACCGAGGAACGCGCCCGAGCCGCCGTGGCCCTCTGCGTGGACACCTCCTGGTCCATGATCCAAGACGGCCGCTGGGTCCCCATGAAGCGCACCGCCCTGGCCCTGCACCACCTCATCCGCACCCGCTTCCGCGCCGACGCCCTGCAACTCATCACCTTCGGCCGTCATGCGTCCACAGTGGACATCGGCGAACTGACGGCCATGGAAGGCGTGTGGGAACAGGGAACCAACCTGCACCACGCCCTCCTCCTGGCAGGCCGCCACCTGCGCCGCCACCCCGACGCCCAACCCGTGGTCCTGGTGGTCACCGACGGCGAACCCACAGCCCACCTGGAACCCGACGGCGAAGCCGTCTTCCACTACCCGACAACCCAATCCACCCTGCGGAAGACCCTCGCCGAGGTGGACTCCCTGGCCAAACTGGGCGCCTCGGTCACCGTCTTCCGCCTGGGCGACGACCCAAGCCTCGCCGCCTTCGTAGACCTCCTGGCCCGCCGCGGCGCGGGCCGGGTCGTGGCCCCCGACCTGGACGGCTTGGGCGCGGCGGTGGTCAGCGACTACCTGAGCAACCGCAGGTCCCGCTGATGCCATCTCGCGAGGAACGCAAGCGCCTCAAGGACGAATACCTCCGCGCCGAACACAAAGCCTCCCGCGAGCGCATGGTTCTCGACCTCGCCCAACTCGATTCCTTGGTCACCTCCGTCGAGGCTTCCGTCGCCGAACACGGCTGCGACCACACCCTCCACGCCACCATCGCGTGGGCAGAGGAACGGGCGGTGGATCTGGAAAGCCTGATGATCGGCCTCGAAGACCAGGGCGCTTACTGCGACTGCGAAGTCGTCATGAACATCGACCCGGAGGACATCTTCGGCCCGGTCCGCGAGCGCCCGACCGGGGCGTGAGTATGGGCTGTGGAACCGGTCGAACCGCGAACGGAACCGGAATCCAGTGACCCCATCGGGTCGGTCGTGCAACGCCGTGATCGGGTTCAGCGACATTGATGGACGTGAGCGACGACGCACCGACGCCCCCTGAACCCGCTGCACCGGCTCCGTCGGGCACATCCGCGACGGCAGAGCGGGCGTGGCCGCGAGACCCGTCGCCGACGTGGACCAGGTACCTGGCTTCCGGTGCGTCGTTGCTGTACGCGGTCTGCCTTGGTGTGTACATCAACAAGATCTCTGACATCGCCGACAGTTGGTGGGTGTTGCTCTTGGGCGCGATCACCCTGGCCGTGGCCTTGGCGGTGTCGGTGCGCAGGCGCGGACAGGTAGCGCCGGTAGTCCGGACCGTGTTCTACGCGGCGTCGGTGATGTCGGGCGCGGGCATGATCCTCTCGGTGTTGTCGTGGCCACCCGCGCTGCAACGGGGTGGAGCCATCGCGGCGGTCAGCGGCCTCTTGGTCGTCGGGCTGATCACGCGGGGCGTCGACCGGGCGACCCGACGGTTGACCTTCGTCGCGACGTCCTTCCTCGGGCTGTCATGCGCGGCGTCCGCGGTGTGGACCGACGACAGCGCGTCCCGGTGGTTCCTCCTGCGATTCGCGGCGGTACTGCTGTTCATCGCGTGGAAGAGCCGGTCGGGCGGGCGGAACTGGGCGACTCTCGCGGTGGTGCTGCTGGCGGTGGTTGCCTCGATCGGCCTGCCGATGCGGTCTGACGCCCCGGTGGGCGCGGCCGTGCTGGTCTTCGCCTGTGGGCTGGCGGGCCTGGTCGCGAGGGACGACCGGTTGCGCCCGTTGGTCACGATCTTCGGCTTCTGCGGGGCGATCTTGGCGTATGTGCTGATCCAGGGACAGCACGCGACCCTGAACGGTGCTTTGGTGGGTGTGGCGGTATCCGCAGTGGGATGGTCGGTCGCGACTCGGCGCGGTCGGGACGACCTGGCGCTCGCGGCACTGGTGGTCTTCGCGCTCTGCACGGTGGTGGTGGGGGTCACCATGGCGTGGTCGACGACGCTCGGTCTCGGCTGCGCCTACCTCGCCACGGCTGTCGCGGCGCTGCTCAACGGTGTGCTGGTGTGGCTTCCCCGGTTGCCCGTGGCGCGTGCCAGGTGGAAATACTTCCTCACTGGCCCGGACAATGGCGGTGATGTGCCGGTGGCCGTGGTTCGCGGTGGGCCGGAGGACCAATGCCACTAACTTAGCGCGTTTTCGCTGGCCAGTATCGGTCTAAGCGATTGGCGATCGACCTCTGGAACACTCGGATCAAGTCCACTTGCGACAGTGGGTTGCGTGTTCGCTCGATGCCCCAATGCGGGCCATGGAACTATGGTGTGCCGCAGGGCGTCGTCGCACGTGCCGCCTGCCTCTCGCACGGCACCCCTCAAGATGCCGTTGACCTGCAACGATGCTCCGTAAGTTAGTGGCATTGGGCCGGAGGACGACACGGGCCAGACGGACCCCCGCGCCGGGTAAGGAGGCCCAATCGTCCGATTAGGTGATGTGCAAAGCTATGCGCTTTGGTCGGTTCCGATCCTCCAATCCATCAAACGTCTATTGTTGAGTGGACGTTTGGAAGATGGTTTTGATTGTGTGCGAGCAAGAGGTGTGATAGCTGCTTTCTGTCGACGTATTGGCGGCGAGCTTGTCGTGTGGCGGACATGACAATCGGCGATGGTCGACCTGCGGGTATTCGCTCAGGTGGTGTCGGACCGTAGCGGCGGTTACCCGGCTCGTGCTCGTGGCCCTGTTGTCAGGTTGTTGGACTCTCGCCCTCGTGACGAGTGGAGCGGTCACGTCGAGGTGATCGAGGTGTGCCTCCGCCTCTCGACGACCAGGCTCTCCGCGGGCGTCGGCGGTTCCCATGAGGGCGGGTGGTTCGCGGGGTCAGCGGGGGCCGAGCAGTTCCCCGATGAGAGTGTTCGCGAGGGTTCGGGGGATGGGCGAGTTGGTCAGGGCGCAGTAGACGATGGGGCCGAGGAGGACGTCCAAAGTGGCGTCCGGGGGGAGTTTCGGGGTGATCTCGCCCGCGTCGGTGGCGGCGGTGATCATGGCGCGTTCCTGTTCGCGGCGCGGGCCGAGGTAGCGCTCGTGGAAGGTCTTCGCCGTCGCCGGGTTGTGCTGTGACTCGGCGATGAGGGTCAGGAGGACCTTGCCCGCCGGGTCTTCCGTGACGAAACGGGCGTAGGCGCGCAGGTATTCGCGGATGGTGTCCGCGGTCGGGGGGTCGGTGGGGATCGGGAGGCGCTTCTCCGTGTCCTCGATGAGGGTGTCCAGGAGGATGTCGACCTTCGACGGCCACCACCGGTAGATCGTCTGCTTGGCCACCCCCGCCCGCTTCGCGATCGCCTCGACGGTGAGCCCGCCGAAGCCGTGCTCGACGAGGAGGTCGTCGGCGGCGTGCAGGACGTCGAGCCGGGCGGTCTCGTCGCGGCGGTTGCCGGAGCGGGTCCTCGGGGGCATGCCGACAGCGTAGTGGGGTACTGTCTAGACGCAACGTCTCGTCTATTCAAGGGGTGGTCGTGTGGAACGGGTCGCGTTGGTCGTGGGGGCGTCCCGTGGGCTGGGGTTCGTGCTCGCGGGGGAGTTGGCGCGGCGGGGGTGGCGGGTGATCGCGACGACGCGCGGGAGCGATGAGGGGTTGGTGGGGGTTGAGGTCGAGTCGCTGGAGATGACGAGTGCGGGTGAGGTGGCCGGGTTACGGGCGCGGTTGGCGGGGCGGCGGTTGGACCTGGTGTTCGTGAACGCGGCGATTGACCGGGGGGACGTGCCGATCTCCGAGGTGTCCGAGGAGGTGTTCACGGAGGTGATGGTGACGAACGCGCTGAGTCCGCTGCGGGTGCTGGAGGCGTTCCGGGATCTGGTGGTGCCCGGCGGGACGGTGGCGGTGATGTCGTCGGACCAGGGCAGCGTGTCGCTGAACGTGGAGCCGGGGTACGAGCTGTACAAGGCGAGCAAGGCGGCGCTGAACCAGCTGATGCGCAGCTACGCCACGCGGCACGCGGGGGACGGGCAGACGAAGCTGCTGATCGACCCCGGTCACAACCGGACCGCGCTGGGCGGGCCGGGCGCGTCCCTGGAGCCCCGGGACAGCGTTCCGGCGATTGTTGATGTCCTGGAGGCGCGGAAAGGGGCGCTGGGGCTGCGATTCCTCAACCTCCACGGCGAGACCGTTCCCTGGTAGGAAATCCTCGCGTACGAGTGGTTCGCGTGCGGACGGGTTCGGTTCTCGATGGGTGACAGCTCGGTGCGGGTGGTTGACCCGCCCGCGCGAAGAGGGCAACGATCGAATTCGCGTGGAGCCTGCGTAAATGCGCCACAAGAAAGGATCTCTCCGTAACCGGCAGTGGCTCGCAAAAGCGAACACCTATCAGGCCGACCAGACGGACGGCCTGTTCACCACCGCCTACTGGACATGCGACTTCGACGCGGGCAAGTACGAGGTCGTCGGTTTCGAACCGCTCCAGTACATCGACTGCACCGACTGAGGAGTCGACCCGCTGGAGCGCGCCGTTCGGGCGCGCTCCAGCGCGGGGTCGCGAAAATGAGCTAGTGCTCGGCTGTGCGGGAGCCTGCCAGCTCGTCGCAGAACTTGGCGACGTCGTGGCCGATGACCTCCAGCACGCCTTTCCCGGTCGCGGCGCTCTCCTCGAAGAAGTCGAGGACCCCCGAGAGCGGCTGCCCGTCGCGCGGGTCGATCGGTCCGACCCGGAACAGGTACTTCTCGATCTCCTCGTAGACGATCCGGTAGTCCGGCGGCAGCGCCCGCACCCGCGCCACGTGCGCCCGCCACTGCCGCTTGCCCTCGATGATGCCCCGAATCCCCATGTCAGCCTCCCAGCCTGCCCAGTTTCCGCGCGACGCTGCCGTTCAACCGGTCGCGCGCCCGGTCGCGGTAGTCGCGCGCCCCCTCCCCGCCCGCCAACTCCGCGCAGAAGCCCTCGATGTCCTCGCCCAGCACGTCGTGGCTGGACTGGCCGTCCGCCGCCGTCTCCTCCAGCAGGATCAGGGCGCTGTCGAGGATCGGCACCAGGTTGCGGCCCGTGAAGTCCGATCGGGTGCCGAGGTACGCCTTGATCCGCGCCCACGCCGCCCGGTGGTCGGCGGGCAGCGCGGCGGCCCGCGCCTCGAACGCCTTCCACTCGCGGGTGAGGTCGCTGCCGGTGATGGTCTGCCAGAAGGTCATTTCCCGCTCTCCCTGAGGCTGTCGATCCGCGACGACAGGTACTCCCACTTCGCCCAGAACGCCGCCAGCTCCGCGCGGCCCGCCGCGTTGAGCGCGTAGAACTTGCGCGGCGGGCCCTTCTCCGACGGTCTTTTCGTCACCCGCACCAGGTCGCCGCGCTCCAGGCGCAGCAGGATGGTGTAGACCGTGCCCTCGATGACGTCGGCGAAGCCGAGTTCGTTCAACCGGCGCGTGATGGCGTACCCGTAGGTCTCCTCGCTGCCGATGATCTCCAGCACGCAGCCCTCGAGGGTGCCCTTCAACATCTCCGTCAGGTCGTCCACCGCACCCCACTAGTACGTGCCACCGAGTACTGCTACACGGTATCACCGAGTAGTGGGGTGGTGTCCAGGGTCAGGACAGCACCTCGGCGAGGGAGCCCAGTCGGTCCAGGACGCCGGTGGTCTCGGCGAGGGCGGCGAAGTCGGTGCGCTCGGCCGCGGGGAGGGTGCGGACGGCGGCGGCCAGGCGGGTCAGAGCTGTCGGGTCGAGGTGGGGGAGGAGCGGGTAGACGTCCTCCGCGAACTCCGCGTCGGCCGCGGCGAGGGTGTGGGCGACAGCGGGCAGGCGCTCGTCCGGGAGGAGTGCGAACAGGACCGGGAACCGGTCGACCGACTCCGAGTAGACCGCCGTCCGCAGGAGGGATTCCTCATTGAGGATGGTGATCGTGGCCCGGAGGGTGGGTGCCGGTAGGTCCGCCACGAAACGGCCCATGGTGATGTGGTCGCGGCGGCGGAGGAGTTCCTTGCCGACAGCCAGGACCCGCTCGACGGGGAGTAGGGCGAGGACGTCGGCGATGCGGCGCGGGTCCAGTTCGGCGGCCACGTCGGCGAGGAACGGCACCGGGAGTCGACCCGCCAGGTCCACGGCGCGCGAAGGCTCCAGCGCGCCTGCCACCCGGGCGGACAGGAGCGGCCCGAACGTGCGCTGGGCGATCGCGGCGGTGATGGCGGACGGGACGAGTCGGCTCGCGGCGGCGATGCGGTCGAAGACCTGGCGGTTCGCGCCGAAGAGGACGTCCGTGGCGCGTTCGCGGACCACGCGCACGTCCGCGGCCGGGAGGGCGGCCAGGTAGGCGAAGCGCTCCGGGGGGTCGCCGAGGAGGCGGGCCAGCTTGGCGATCTCCGCTCGGGTGCCCGTCACCGGCCGATCGCCCGACGCACCAGGGGGCGGAGCAGGGCGGGGATCTGGGCGACGGAGGCGTCCGTGGCCTCGGTCAGGTGCCTGCCCTGCCGCTTGCGGGCCGCGCGCAGCGCCGCCGCCAGGTCGCGGACGTCCCGCTCGGCCATGTCCTCCACGGCGCTGGGCAGCTCCGAGCGGAACTCCGCCCGCAGCGCCGCCACCGGATCCGCCTCTGCCACGCCGCCCATGGTGGACCGATCCCGGCGCCCGCGCCCGCCCGGGACGGCGTGATGCGCGATTTCCGGACTCGGCGCGGGCCGCGGGACAAGATCTCCATTACCCAATGTGATCACCCGGGTGCCGTGGGGGCCGTCAATCACCGACCCGATCCAAGATCCACTCGTGAGTTGCCATCATGTGCCACACATCGCCTCCGGCCTGCGATCTTCCGGATACGGGGCGCGCTCCCAATCCGCCCACTAGGGCCGTTGGTCCCTGTCGTTCCCGCGATCGCCAACATAACGTGCGTGCACCCGCGAACTACGGACCGTGAACGTGAGAAGTGCGGATGCACGTATTCATCAGTTACGCCCGCCGCGACCAGGCGTCGATCTCCACGCTGCGCTCCGACTTCGAGCGGTTCGGCAATCGGGTGTGGTACGACCGGGAGAGCCACGGTGGGCAGGACTGGTGGGGTGACGTGCTCAGCCACGTGCGTGGGTGCGCGGTCTTCGCGTTCGCCGTCTCACCCGACTCGGTGCGCTCCCGGGCCTGCCTCTCGGAACTGCACTACGCGCGCGCACTGCGCAGGCCGATCCTGCCCGTGCTCGTGCGGCCCGTCGGCCGGGGCGTGATCCCCGACGGCCTCGACCCGCCGGTCGACTACGTCCACCGCACCGAGCAGAGCGTGATCGTGCTGCGCAAGGCGCTCAGCGCCCTGCCCGCCGCCCGGCCGCTGCCGCTGCGCCTGCCCCAGGAGCCCGAGATCCCCACCTCCTACCTCAACGCCTACCTCGCCCGCATCGACGCCCCCGAGCTCGATGACCGGGCCCAGGTGGAACTGCTGACCCAGCTGCGCAAGCGGATGGCCAACCCGGACGAGCGCGCCGAGGTGTGGGACCTGCTGGTGCGGCTGCGCGGCCGGGCCGAGCTGAGCCGCCCGGTCGCCGACGCCGTCGAGCGGATCCTGGCGCCGGGGTGGCAGCCCGACCCGCGCGAGCGGTTCGAGGGCCGCTACTGGGACGGGCAGAGCTGGACGACGCTCGTGCGCCAGCAGGGCCGCGAGTTCAACGACCGCAACCAGCCCCCGCGCGCGCACGCGCACCTCACCACGAGCACCGGCCCGTTACCCCGCGTCGTCGAGGAGACCCCGGCCGCCAAGCGGGAACCGGCCAAACGGGAACGTGAATCCGCGAAACCGGTCGACCACCGGCGGCGGACGCCGATGTCCAAGCGGCGGAAGGTGATCCTCATCGGCTCGGCCGCGGCCGTCGTCGTCGCGGGTGGCGCGGCCGCCGCCGGGGCGTTCCTGCTGGAGTCCGGACCGGACGAAGCGGCTGGTACGCAGGTCGCGCGCAACTTCGTCGACGCGGTCAACACCCACGACGCCAACGCGATGCAGCAGTTCGTGTGCGCTAAGGACCGCGAAGACAACGCCCACCTGTATACGGCGTTCCTCGACGCGGCTAACGTTACGCTCGAGAGCGTGAGCGTAACCGGGTCCGATCCCCGTTTCACCGTTCTCGCCACACGCACCGTCGGGGCAACCTCGGTGCGGTTGAGGATCCCGCTCATCGAGGAGAACGGTGAGTGGCGAGTGTGCGATATCAGCCGTGCGCTGTCGGGACGCTGACTGATCGCCCTGAATCGCCGGAGATTTCAAGATGCAGGTGTTCGTCAGTCACGCACCGTCCGACCGGGACGCCGCCGCCGCGCTGCGCGCCGACCTGGCCCAGTTGGGCAGGCAGGTCGCGCTCGACCGCGGTGAGCCCAACGGCGCGCGCTGGTGGGAGACGGTGCTCCAGCGCGTGCAGCGCTGCGACGTGTTCGTGCTGGTCGCCTCCCCGGCGGCCATGCGCTCCCCGGGCTGCGTGGCCACGGCCAAGTACGCGGCGTCGCTGGACCGCCCGGTGCTGGTGATCTCCGCGGCGGACGTGGCGCTGCCCGCCGAGCTGGCGTCCGCGCCGGTGTTCACCCCCGGTGGACTGTCCATTACGGAGCGAATTCCCCAGTTGCGCGGCGTGCTGCTCAAGCTGCCCGCCGCCCCGCCGCTGCCGGAGCCGCTGCCGCCGCAGCCCGTGGTGCCCTACATCGAGCAGCTGCGCGAGCGCCTGGAAGAGCCGGAGCTGGCGCCGGAGGAGTCCCGGGAACTGCTGCGGCAGCTGCGATTACGGCTGCGCGACGAGGGCGAGCGGGCCGCGGCCTGGAGCCTGCTGGTCCGCATGCGGACCCGGCCCGACCTGCCCGCGCCGGTCGCGACGGAGATCGAGAAGGTGCTGGCCCCCGGCTGGCAGCCCGACCCCGAGCGGCGGGTGGAGAAGCGCTACTGGGACGGCATGGCCTGGACGACGCTGGTCCGGCACGAGGGCCGCGAGTTCAGCGAGCGCCGCGTGCCGCCGCCCGAGGCGACCTGGTCCGGAGAGTCCGCCCCGGCCAAGCCCGGCCGTTCGCGGGCCGCACAGACCGCCACCCCGCGACCGGCGGCCGCGCCGAAACCCCAGCGCGACCCGGGTTCCGCGCCCGACCGCGGCCGGATGCTGCTCATCGGCGGCGTCTCGGTCGTCGTGGTCGGCGCCGCGGTGGCCGCGTTCACCCTCGTCGGCGGGAAGTCGACTTCGGACCCGACGTCCGCCGCCCGCGCCTTCGTCGACGCGGTCAACGTCAGCGACGTCGACGCGCTCGGCGACGTCACCTGCGAACGCGACCGGGCCCGCGCGTCCACGCTGTTCCTCGGCGTGCAGCTGACCCTGGAGCGGGTCGACGACGCCGCCGACCCGCCGACCTTCACCGTGCTGGCGTCGGACCCGGGTGGCCTCGGCGGCGACCGCCGCACCTACTCGCTGGTCAAGGAATCCGGTTCCTGGCTGGTCTGCCGGGGCTGACCCGGAGGACCCGGGGCCGGTCGGCCCCGGGTCAACTTCTCATCCACAGTGGACAGGTAGGCGCGGCCGTACGGGCCGTCCTCCAAGGTGTCCACCAGGTGCGCGGGCAGGTCGTCGGTGATTTCCGGTGACCGGGACGCGGCGGCGAGCGCGATGGTGGCCACGGTGTCCACGTCGCCGGTGTACGCCACGCACGCCCTCAGCAGCGCGCTCATCGTGCGGTGCGCGGCCAGGGCGGTGATCGCCGCGCGTGCGCTGTCCATGCCCGCGGAGCCGACTGTGCCGCGCCACGGGGTTTCCCACGGTCCCTCGACGTGCGAGGCGATCCAGGCGGGCAGGTCCGCCAACGGGCCCGGCGCGCGGTCGCAGTAGAAGACGGCGAGCGCGGCGGCCTGGGACGAGGCGACGCCGCCGGGGGAGTCGTGGGTGACCCGCGCCTGGATGTCCGCGTACCGCAGGACGTCCGGGACCGTCGGCAGCAGGCCGACCGGGCTGACCCGCATCGCCGCGCCGCTCTTGTCGCTGTGCGGGCGCAGCCTCCGCAGCAGCTCGGCGCCACTGTCCACATCGGACAGCAGGCCGTGGAAGCCGGACGCGTAGCCCTCGCGCGGGTCGCGGTCGAAGACCTCGAAGAACCGGTCGGCCAGGGCCTCGGGCGTCCACGGGCCGCCGTCGACGAGCAGTTCCGCGACGGCGAGGGTCATCTGGGTGTCGTCGGTGTAGCGACCCGGGGTGATCCCGGCGTGCTTGCCGTGCTGGACATAGCGTTCGAGGGTGTTGTGCTCGGTGACGAACGCGGCCGGGGCGTACTCGAACCCGGCGCCGTACGCGTCGCCGATGGCGAGGTGCACGAGCATCTAAGCGGCTTCCTCCTTCACGACACGGGCCCGCACGGCGCGCAGCACGTGGTGGTCGACGGTCGCGCACTCGGCGGCGAGCCACTCGCCGACGTCGCGGACGAACGCGGTCGGCACCATCGCGGACACGCCGAGACCAGGTGCGTCGTCGGTGGTGACCTCGCCGTCGCGGCTCGGGTAGACGATGACCACGCCCCACACCTCGACGCCGGGCAGGTGGTCGGCGAACGCCTTGACGGCGGCGAACAGGTCCGTGCCGCCGCCGCGGAACGGGTGGTCGTTGCGCCACAGCGAGCCGTCGTCGTCGATCTCGTAGTGGCCGGGCAGCCAGAGCCGGGACTCGATCAGCACGAGTCTATGTCCACAGAGGACGGCGTGCTCGATGTCGGCGAACACCGAGCCGGGGCGCGAGAGGCCGTGGAAGACGCGGGCGCCGGGGAGCCTGCTCAGGTAGGTCGTCAGCAGGTCGGAGGTGAGGCGCTCGCCCACCGGCTCGGCGTCGGCGACACCGAACTCGGTGCGCTCGCCGAACTCCTCGCGCACGGCCTTCTGCGTACGGGCGGCGGCCAGGTAGCGGCGGACGAGCCGGACGGTGGCAGCGATGGCGGCCGCGACGAGTGCCAGCCAGAGGACAAGGAGTGCCGGTGGCAGCCAGCCGGGGAGGACCAGGGGGAGCACCAGCACGAGGTTGGTGAGCGCGAGGTACGCGGCGGGGGCGTGACCGGGGGCGCCCGCGGTGCCGATGCGGGTCTGGTACTTCGTCAGGTGCCACCAGGGCAGTGACGCCGGGGGGACGTCGCAGGCCGGTGGGACGAAGGTGGGGTCGTCGCGGAACATCCGCCTGCGCGGGCGGGGCGGGCGCGCGGGCGCGGTCGGGGGAGGGGCCGCCGTGGTGACGCCCCGGTCGTACTCGGCGCGCTTGCGGCCGTCCGACAGGGTTTCGTAGGCGGATTTGAGGAGCCGGAACGTGCCCGCCGTGCCGCCCGCGTCGGGGTGCATCACCTTGGCCAGGGCCCGGAAGGCCGATTTGATCTCCCCGTGCGACGCCTCGCGCCGCACCCCGAGCAGGTCGTAGTAGTCGACCTCGTCCACTTCTCCGCCCGCACCTTCCGCCGTCGCGACGCCGGATCACGGTAGCGGATCAATGATCAACTTCTACCGGGACCCGGGCGTCGGGCACGGGGCTAGCTGGTTACGTCCTTGGTGCGGAAGCGCCGGGCCGCCAAGAGGCCGAAGATCGCGGCGTAGGTGACCGCCGAGAAGGCGCCCCGGGTCATGTTCGACCAGTCGATGTCGGTGGAGATCAGGTCGGACCAGGCGAACGCGAAGTGCGTCGGCAGGTAGTCGCGGAGGGTGCCGAGGGCGGTGATCTGGTCCAGGATCTGGGACAGGATCGCCACCAGGACCGTGCCGCCGACCGCGCCGAGCGGGGCGTCGGTGGCGACCGAGAGGAACATCGCCAGCCCGGCCACCCACAGCAGGTTCACCGAGATGTAGACGACCGAGAACACCATCGCCAGCAGCGAGTCCGAGAACGTGATCGCGTCGCCGGTGGGGCTGACCGCCTCGCCGGAGCCGTAGAAGAGCAGGCCGACCAGCAGGGCCACCACGGGCAGCAGCACGAGCGCGAAGAGTGACAACAGGCCCGAGGCCGTCGCCTTCTGGCGCAGCAGCCTGCCGCGCGGGACGGGCATGGCGAGCAGGTACTTCAGGCTCGACCAGGAGGCCTCCGACGCCACGGTGTCGCCGAAGAACAGGGCGACGATCATGGGGAGCAGGAAGCTGCCCGCCGCGAACAGCACGAACACCACGAAGTTCGGGGCGCTGGCGGTGGCCAGGTCGACGAAACCGCCGGAGCGGCGGTTGTTCGCGCTGGTGCCGAACTCGAAGGCCGCCCAGAGGATGAAGGGCAGCAGCACGAGGAAGCCCAGCAGCAGTTGGGTCCGGCGGCGGCGGAGTTGGCGGATCAGCTCGACCCGCAAAGGCAACGTCCGCGCCGACCGGAACCCGGACACCGACCCGTCGGCGTCGAACCCGGAGTGGTCCCGGTTGGCCGCGACCTCCATGTCGTCGATGGCCGCCGGGTCGGTGTGCACGGTGGTGACGTTCTCGCCACTGGTCACCGACGGCACCCCGTACCCGGCCTTGTGCCCGCTCTCGCTCACGATTCCTCACCAACCAGTTGCAGGAACGCGTCTTCCAGGCGCCGTCGGGGGCCCGCCTGTTCGACGGCCACCCCCGCGCGCACGAGCACTGTCACCGCAGCCGAACGGGGGAGGCCGTCCAGGTCCGCGTGGACCAGGTCGCCGTCCACCGTCACGTCGCTGACACCCGTGACCCCGCGCAGGGCCTCGGCGGCGGCGGTGGCGTTGTCCACGCGGAAAGTGGCTTCTCCGCCGCCCGCCACGATGTCGTCCACCTTGCCCGCCGCGACGAGCTTGCCGCGGTGCATGACGACCACGTGGTCACACGTCTGCTCCACCTCCGCCAGCAGGTGGCTCGACACCACGACCGTGCGGCCGGTCGCCGCGTAGCGGCGGAGGACCTCGCGCATCTGGTGGATCTGGGGCGGGTCGAGGCCGTTGGTCGGCTCGTCGAGGACCATCAGGTCCGGGAAGCCGAGCATCGCCTGGGCGATGGCCAGCCGCTGGCGCATGCCCTGGCTGTAGGTGCGCACTTTCCGCTCCACGGCCGCGCCCAGACCCGCGATCTCCAGCGCCTCCTCGAAGTGCGCCTTCTCCACCGGACGCCCGGTCGCCGCCCAGTACAGCTCCAGGTTCGCCCGGCCCGACAGGTGCGGCAGGAAACCCGCGCCCTCGACGAACGAGCCGATCCGGGACAGCACCGGTGCGCCCGAGTGGATCCGGTGGCCGAACACGCGGATCGTGCCCGCACTGGGCTGGATCAGGCCCATCAGCATGCGCAACGTTGTCGTCTTGCCCGCGCCGTTGGGGCCGAGCAGGCCCAGCACCTGGCCGCGCTCCACCCGGAACGACAGGTCGCTGACCGCCTTGAGGCCGCCCGGGTACGCCTTCGACAGGTCCTCGATCACCAGCGGCACGTCCGCCAGGTCCGGGTCCGCGTCGTCCGCGCGCCGCCGCCGCACGACGCCCCACACGACCGCGAGGGCCACCACGCCGAGCACCACCGCGATCCCGATCAGCGGCCCGGCGGGCGGCGCCGAGCTCGACCGCGTCCCCGGTACCACCGGTACCCGCAACGCGGGATCGGCCAGCGAGATCTTGTACGCCGCCGCGTCCGGCGACGACGCGTACGCCTGGTCGGTCGTCGACACCACCAGCTCGACCCGGTGGTCCGCCTCGATCGGCCGCACGACCGCGGGCAGCGCCACCGTCACCTCGACCGCGCTCCCGTCGGCGGGCAGCGGCGGCGTGCGCAGCGCCGACACCGCCGAACCCGGCAGCGTCCGCGTCCCGTCCGGGCCGACGTCGTAGAGCTTCGCGAACAACGCCGCGCCCTCCGGCGCCCCGCCGCCCGCGCTCGCCACCCGCAGCCGCGCGGTCGTGGCGCCCGCGATCAGCAGCTGCGACGTCATCGGCTGGCTGGCGAACCGCGCCGCCTGCCCCGGCAGGTCCACCGAGATCCGGCCCGACAGCCGCGACGAACCCGCGATCACCGACCCCAACCCCGGCATGCTGCTGATCGACGCCGGATTCCCGCCCGGCGGGTTCACCGCGGTCTGCTCCCGGCCCGTCAACTCGATCCCGCGCCGCTCGGCGCCCGGAGCGCCCGCCAGACCGGGGTACGCCCCCGCGCTGACCGTCCGCACCGACGGCGCCCCCTGCGCCCGCAGAGCACCCTGCACGGCGTACTCGAAACCGGTCCCCGGGTTCGCGCCCCGACCGCGCAGGTGGAAGTCGAACCAGTCCGCGATCTCACCGCGCAGCTCCGGCCCCGGCTTGCCGCCGTCGTGCCCGCCGGTGTACCAGACGACCTTGACCGGCGCCCCGGCCGCGCTCACCTGCCGCGCGGTCGCGTCCGCCTGGTCAAGACCGAAAAGGGTGTCCTGCTCGCCCTGCACCAGCATCGTCGGCTGGGTGATCCGCGCCGTCACCGAGACCGGCGACACCCGGTGCAGCAGGTCGACGGTGGCCTTGTCGGCCACGCCGGTGCGCGCGACCTGGTCGTACGCCCGGCACACCGCCTCGGTGAACCGGCCGCACGGGTCCACCGGGCCCGCCTGCGACCGGCCGCCACCCGGCGCCTCGTCGGCCGGGGCGGGGACCCCGGTACCGCCCGCGCCGCCGCTGCCGTCGTCCTTGGTGCCCGGCTCGGTCGCGTCCGAGGTCGGGTTGGCCAGCCCGGCCGCGCCCGTGCCCGCGGCGAAGAAGATGCCCGCCCAGGAGCGCTTGAAGACGCCGTCGGCGCCGTACGGGTTGCCCGCCGGGGTACCCGCGGGCGCGCCCGCCGAGTTGGGCAGCAGGGCCTGGCCGAGGTCGTTGTACGTGATCACCGGGGCGAGGGCGTCCACGCGCCGGTCCATGCCCGCCAGCAGCAGGGACAGGGCACCGCCGTACGAACCGCCGGTCACGCCGACCCTCGGGTCGTCGGGCCCGTCCTTGACCACCTCGGGCTGCTGGGCCAGCCAGTCGACCAGCCTGCTCGCGTCCGTGACCTCGTAGTCCGGGTCGTTCAGCCCGATCTGCCCCTCGCTGCGCCCGAACCCGCGCGCCGACCAGGCCAGCGCCACGAACCCGCGCTGGGCGAGCTCGCGCGCGTCCTGCTCGACGCTGTCCTTCGTGCCGCCGAAACCGTGCGCGACCAGCACCGCGGGCGCGGGCGTCGTCTCCGGCAGGTACAGCGTGGTGTCGAGGCGGACCGGTTCGTCGCGGTCGGGTCCGCTCTGCAGCGTGAGCAGCTGCGCGCGCGTGGTGACCGGGGGCGGGTCGCCACCGGCGTTGGCCCAGACCAGACCGGCGGTGGCGAGCGCGACGACGACCAGGGTGGTGATCACCTGGCGGGGCCGCGGGCGCGGGAGCGAAGGCACGCCGCCGACCGTATTGGACATTCCCTGAGAGTGCTCCCAGGAGCGGTGGACCGGTCCGGCGCGGACCCGGCCGCGTCCGGTTCCCGCGCGATGATCACTGATGGGTGATCGAGGTTCCGCTGGTCGGTGCTGATAAGGCAGAGTTTGGCGCGGCGCGCGGACGGGCATGTCGACACCTGAGGAACCTTGGCTGTGACCAAACCCAAAGGCTGTTGAGGGGACCCGGACTGGTGTGCCGTCAGGCGACAGGGAAGAATCGGACATCGAAAGTGTCGGAGGGGAGTATTCCTTCGCACCGGTGTCGTCAGCACGGACCACTCGCGGGTCCCGGGGCCGGTGGCCGGAAGTTTTCCGGCGGAAGAGACCTCCGGTTGTCGGCATGCGCACGTGCCCGTACACCGGAGGTTTGATCCATGGTTGTCCCCACCTGGGCTTGGCTGGCCACGATCGGCGGCTTGATCGCGCTGCTGGCGATCGATCTGTTCATCGTGGACCGCAAGCCGCACGAGGTGACCGTCGGTGAGGCGGGTCGCTGGGTCGCGTTCTACATCGGATGCGCGATCGCGTTCGGCGGCGCGATCTGGGCGTTCTCCGGCGGCACGTACGCGGGCGAGTTCTTCGCCGGCTACATCACCGAGTACTCGCTGTCGGTCGACAACCTGTTCATCTTCTTGATCATCATGGCCGCGTTCAAGGTGCCGCGGATCCACCAGCACAAGGTGCTGCTGATCGGCATCGTGCTCGCGCTGGTGATGCGCGGCATGTTCATCGCCGTCGGCGCCGTGGCCATCGCCAAGTTCAGCTGGGTCTTCTACCTGTTCGGCGCGTTCCTGATCTACACGGCGTGGAACCTGTCGAAGCAGGGCATCGGCGGCGACGACGAGGAGTACGAGGAGAACGCCCTCACCCGGATCGCCCGCAAGGTCTTCCCGGTCACCGACACCTACCACGGCGGCGACTCGTTCGTGAAGGTCGACGGCAAGCGGTTCGTCACCCCGATGTTCATCGTGATGATCGCCATCGGCACCGCCGACCTGCTGTTCGCTGTGGACTCCATCCCGGCGATCTTCGGGCTCACCAAGGAACCCTTCCTGGTCTTCAGCGCCAACGCGTTCGCGCTGATGGGCCTGCGCCAGCTGTACTTCCTGCTCGGCGGCCTGCTGCGCAAGCTGATCTACCTGTCGGTGGGCCTCGCGGTCATCCTCGCCTTCATCGGCGTGAAACTGGTGCTGGAGGCGCTGCACACCAATTCGCTGCCCTTCATCAACGGCGGCGCGGAAGTGGGTGTGTGGGTGCCCAACATCGCGGTGTCGCTGTCGGTCATCATCGGTGTCCTGGCGGTCACCACAGTTGCCAGTCTGCGCAAGTCCAAGCGGGACGAGGCGGCCGCCGCCGCGGCGGGCACCCCCGCCGCCACCGACGAATCCACGGTCGCGGAATCCCGGGGCGCGCAATCCTCCGCGTCGGATTCGGCGTCGCCGGTCGAACCCCGGCACTGACCTCACCACGGTCGGGTGAAAGCGGCGCGCACGCACGGTGCGCGCCGCTTTTCTGTGGACGAGTGGGAATAATCAAGGGGTCCTGAGGTTTGCTAACCGTCGGGTACGGTTCATCGCGTGCGCCCTGAGGACATCGAACTGCTGGCGGCGCCCGGCGCGCCCGCCCTGCGCGGCGACCTGCTGCTGGTCGGTCTCGCGAACCCGGACCTGGCGGCCAACGCCTACCGCGGCGGCCTGCACCGGGTCGGCCTCGGCGGCGGTGACGTGCGCGAGTTCACCCGAGGCTTCCGCGACTGGGCGCCCGCGCCGTCCCCAGACGGCACCCTGGTCGCCTTCCTGCGCTGCGCCGACGCGTCGTCCGCGCCGGTCCTGCACGTGATGCCGGTCGACGGCGGAGAGGCCCGCCCGGTCGCGGCGCTTCCTTTGGGCGCGGGCGCGCCGGTGTGGGCGCCGGACTCCCGGCGGATCGCTTTTGTGGCACGGGTTCCCGAGGCCGGGCGCTACGGCGTGGCCGATGCCGACGGACGGACTCCCGAGCCCGCCGCCGAAGCGCCGCGCCGGATCACCCGTCTGGAGTACCGATTCGACGATGTGGGTTTCCTGGGTGACCGTCCACCCCAACTGTTCGTCGTGGACACCGGGGGTGGCGAGCCCCGGCAGTTGACCGAGGGGCTCGGCGAGCCCTCCGCGCCCGCGTGGACATTGTCGGGTGCGCATGTATTGATTAGTGCGAAGCGGGACTGGGGCGCGGACGATTCGGTCAACACCGATCTCTACGCGGTTCCTGCCGACGGCGGCGCGCCCGTGCTGGTCGCGCGCAGCGAGGGCACGGTCGAGCACCCGGTGGCGCTGGCGGACGGCACGGTCGCCTTCCTGGGCGAGGCGTTCCCGGGGACCGCGTCGGTCGCGCGCAACGTCGGCCTGTGGACGGTGCCGTTCGACGGCTCGGCGGCGCCCGCGCGGCTGACCGACCCGGAGACCGTGGACTGCGACGTCGCGGCGGGGCGGCCCGTGGAGACGGCGTCGGGGATCCTGGTCGCGGTGCGCAACCGCGGCGCGGTCGAACTGCGCCGTGTGGCGCGTGGTGCGGATGGGGCCACGCTGTCGGAGTTGACCCTGGTGGCGGGCGAGCAGAGCCTGGTCAAGGGCTTCGCCGCCGACGGCGACCGGGTCGTGTGCACGGTGTCCACGTGGGACACCGCGGGCGAGGTCGTCCTGGTCGAGGACGAGACGACCCGGCGGCTCACGGACTTCTCGGCGCCGCTGCGCGCGCGGGTGGCGGTACGACCGCTGATCGAGGTCAAGGCGTCGGCCCCCGACGGGTACGCGACCCACGGGTGGCTGGTGTTGCCGGAGGGCGACGGCCCGCACCCGGTGCTGCTGTCGGTGCACGGCGGCCCGTTCATGTACTACGGCTGGGGCCTGTTCGACGAGGCCCAGGTCTACGCGGCCGCCGGGTACGCGGTCGTGCTGCCCAACCCACGCGGCTCGGCGGGCTACGGCGAGTCCCACGGCCGCGCGATCATCGGCGCCATGGGCACCGTCGACGTGGACGACGTCCTGTCGGTGTTGGACGCGGTCCTGGAGCGCTCCGACGTCGACCCCACCCGGGTGGGGATCATGGGAGGTTCGTACGGCGGGTGGATGACGGGGTGGCTGGCGGCGCACCACGGCCACCGCTTCAAGGCGGCCTGGAGCGAACGCGCGGTCAACGCGTGGGACTCGTTCGCGGGGACGTCGGACATCGGGTGGTGGTTCACGGAGGCGTACTGCGGGGACTCGCCCGCGGAGTGGGCCGCGCGGAGCCCGCTGACGTACGCGGACCAGATCGAGATCCCGTTCGCCGTCGTCCACTCGGAACATGACTGGCGCTGCCCGGTCGAACAGGCGCAGCGCATGTACGTGGCCCTCCGCAGGCGCGGGGTGCCGACCGAAATGCTCCTTTTCCCCGGAGAAGGTCACGAGCTGACCAGATCCGGAAAACCCCGCCACCGCGGACAACGCTTCGAAGCGGTTCTGCACTGGTGGGAGAGGCACCTGTGAACAGGTGCGGCCCGGGGGCGGCGTAGGACCTCGGGCCGTTCGCAGCCGGTGGGCGAGGGCGTTCGCCCACCGGCTGCGAACCGAATCCGGTCGAGCCGCTGCCCCTCGGGCGGGTTGTCCACAGGCATGATCATCTCTGCCCGGAACTGTCGGTCCTTCCCTTTAGAATGGATACCGGGGGCCGGAGGCGTGCGTTGATCATCTTGTGGCCCGCGGGGTGCCGGTTGGCGGCGTGGTTGGGTTGATCGGTCCGGCTGTTCGCGGAAAAGATGCGCGGCCTCGATTGAGTGAACTTGCTTTGCGCGGGGCCCCTACGGACCTGCGGTGGGGAAGAGCGGTGGGGAGGGGCAAGCCCACCCCACCCGCAGGGGAAGCTTGGCAGGTTCGTCCCCCCACGCAAAGCAAGTCCACCCAATCAAGGCGTATGACGGGGGCGCGTCGCGTCAGGTGGTGGGCTGGGATTCTGCGGCGGTTACGGGGTGGGTCCGGTACAGCCGCGTTGGGTTGGGTGGGGCTGGGGGATTCAGGCGGCGATTTCGAGGTGGGTGCGGTGTTGCCGCGGTGCGTTGGGGTGGATTTTGGGTGGTGTATGGAATCCGTGCGAAGTGTGGTGTTAGAGCAGGGTGTAGTTGAGTTCTTCGCAGACTCGGGCCAACGGGAGGTCCAGACCAGGGTAGTCCAGCGGTAGCAACACATCCGGCGTCCGTGGTAAAGAGCCGCTGGCGGGCGGGTCCCACAGGCAGACCGCGGGCTCCCCACTGTCCATTGAGGACCGGTACCACACCCCGTCCAGGTCCGGGTAGGCCTCGCGGATGGCGCGGGCCCAGGCCTGGGTGGTGGTCTTGGTGCCGCTGTTCATCTCCTGCGACGCGCCCGCCCTGGTGGGCCACAGGCCGCAGAGGTCGAGCAACCTCAAGGTCCGGCGGGGGCGGAAGACGACCAGGTGGGGCTTTCGCGTGGTTCGGTCCACCACCGAGGTCTGCTGGAAGACCTCCGCGACGCACGTCCGCACGCTCAGTCCGAAGTAGAGCACCCCGTGACCCGGTGCCGTCGCCGGGCCCGCGTCGGGGCCCAGGGGTTGCGGGTCGAAGCGGGCGTGGGGGAGTGGGCCCGTGTAGCGGAACGAGTTCCAGCGCTGGCGGTGCGCGCCCGCCGCCGCGAAGATGCGGACCAGGTGGGTCCCGCTGTGCAGCGCGACGACGTCCTCGTCCACGCGCAGGAGCGGTTTCAGGTCTTCGGGGGCGGGCGGCTGGGGGAGCCGGGACATCTGCTGGTCAGGTCCCGCTCAGGCCGGGGTGCCCAGGGCCGACGCCAGGGCGGCGACGCGGGTGGGGGAGCCGCCCGCGAGCAGCCACTGCCGGGGGGTGGCGGGCTCCTCGTCGATGCGCAGGTCCGGCTGCGGCGTCGTCATGAACGCGGCGACCACGAGCGGGGGCTGGTCGTCCGGCACGGCGGCCAGCACCGCCTCCAGACCCGGCAGCACCCCCGACGGCGCGAACTGCCACGCGGGCAGCCGCCAGCCGCCGCGGTCCTTCCAGCCCGCCAGGCGACCGGCGGCCAAGCGGTGGCGGATGCGGCTGGTGTCCACGCCCACGGCCTCCGCGGCGGCGGCCACGGTCAGCGCCGAGTCGCGCAGCACCGCCTGGGCGGCCACCGCGCGGGCGCGGGAGTCCACCTCGTCGGGACGCCGCGGCGTCAGGTCCAGGCCGACGTCGGTCAGGGCCTCGCGCTGGTCCGCGGAGAAGTAGTCCGCCGGATCGGGGTTGGCGGGTGACAACCTGCGCGCCGCTTCCTCGACCAGTTCCAGGAACTCGGTCGGGTCGACCCGCAGGCCCGCCTTGGCGAGCACGTGCTCAAGCGCGACTGTCATGCGCCTAGCGTAGCCCGGATGTGCGGGTTCGTGCGCCTTTGTGGGAAAACTCACCTAGATCGACACGCACCGCACACTGTCAAACACCGACAGTTGCCTACTCTAGTGCAACGTATCCCCCGTCCCGGTACGTCCATCCGGGTATGAGCGGTGGAAGACACGGATTCCCGAGAGTCGGTGCCCGACTGGGGGTCACCGTGATGGCTGTCCTGCTAGTCGGGTCGGGGGTGGCGGCAGGCGCCTATTTGGCGGTCGGTGGTGATCCGACAACCTCCGACACCAGTTCGACAAAAACCTTCTTTGGGGGTGGAACCACACAAGACCGCTCCAGGGCGGTCCGCCTCGTCGCCTACGACGACTGCGCCACCGCCGAGGCCGACCTCAAGCGCGCGGCGAAGGACCAGGTCAAACCCTGGGGCTTCGACACCATCGACGGCGTCCCGCTGGCCACCGGCGCCGCCGAGGACAGCGGCGCGGGCGCGCCCCGGCAACAGGTACCCCAGGAGGGCGGCGCCGTCGCGAAGAGCGCCCCCGCCCCCGACCACTCCACCACCAACAACCACGAGAAGTCCGCGGACGAGCCGGACATCGTCAAGACCGACGGCAGGCGCGTCGTCACCATCACCGACACGTCCCTGCGCGTGGTCGACGTCGAGACCCACCGGGTCACCTCGACCGTCCAACTCCCCGGCTACCCGACCGCCATGCTCCTGCACGGCGACCGCGCCCTCGTCGTCGTCCCGCGCTCCTACCGGCAGGACGTCCCCCAACAAGTCCCCACGCAGGTCCCCCCGACGGGCAAGCGCAAGCCCGCCCCGCCCACCACCCCGGAAGCCGTCCCGCCGTCGGACTCCTACCCGAACCCGAACCCCGGCACCAGCTTCCTGGCCGTCGACCTCGCGGGCTCCGGCGAGATCGCGGGCAGGCTCGACGTCGACGGCACCTACCTCGACGGCCGCCAGGTCGGCGCCGTCGCCCGGCTCGTCGTCCGCTCCACCCCGCGCATCAACTTCGGCAACACCGGCGGCACCGCGGACGAGGCCATCGCGCACAACCGCGACATCATCGACAAGGCGCCCCTCGACGCCTGGCTGCCCCACTACGAGCTGTACTCCGACAAGAAAGAGGACTCCGGCAGGCTCGTCGAGTGCGCCGCGGTCCGCAGGCCCTCGGGCTACACCGGCACGGCCATGCTCACCGTGCTCACCTTCACCATGCTCACCCCGCTCGACCAGGGCGACCCCGTCGCGGTGGCGGCCGACGGCGACACCGTCTACGGCACCGACCGCTCCCTCTACATCGCCGACGACCGCGTCGCCCGGTCCGAGAGCACCCCCCAGGACCTGCCCACCGGCGTGGACACCGAGATCCACGCCTTCGACATCACCGCACCCGGCAAACCCGTCTACACCGCCTCGGGCGCGGTCGACGGCACGCTGATCAACCAGTACGCCCTCTCCGAGTACAACGGGAACCTGCGCGTCGCCACCACGACCGGCGACGTCCGGCCGCGCGGCGGCCGCAAGCCGGACTCGGAGAGCGCGGTGAGCGTGCTGAGCAGGCAGGGCGACACCCTCGCCACGGTCGGCCGCGTCGCCGGGCTCGGCAAGGGCGAGCGCATCCACTCCGTGCGCTACGCGGGCACCACCGCCTACGTGGTGACCTTCCGCCAGACCGACCCGCTCTACACCCTCGACCTGGCCGACCCGGCGAACCCGAAGGTCACCGGCGCGCTCAAGATCACCGGCTACTCCGCCTACCTGCACCCGCTCGCCCCCGACCGGCTCCTGGGCATCGGCCAGGAGGCCGACGAGCGCGGCCGGGTCACGGGCCTGCAGGTCTCGCTGTTCGACACCTCCGGCGCCGAGGCCCGCCGGATCGGCCAGGTGCGCCTGCCCGGCGCCACCTCCGACGCCGAGTTCGACCCGCACGCCTTCCTCTACTGGGCCGAGCGGGAACTGCTCGTCATCCCGGTCAACAACCGCGACGGCGCGAGCACCGTGCTCGGCCTCAAGGTCACCCGCGACGCCATCACCCAGGTCGGGAGCCTCAAGCACCCGGTCGGCCACTACGGCCCGACGCAGGTGCGGCGGTCACTGGTCGCGGGCGACGCGCTGTGGACGATCTCGCCCGCGGGCACGCTCGTCTCCCGGCTCGACGACCTCGGTCAGCTGGACTGGGTGCCCTTCGACTGATCCGGGACCCGGTCCGGGTACCGGGCCGCGGGCACGGCGGGCTCGGTGGCCGTGCCCGCGCCGCGCAGGAACGACCACACCGGCGGGGCCGACCCGGCCCCGCCGGGCAGCGGCGGCGGCGTGCCGTGCAGCGCGGTGCGCACGGCGTCGTCGTCGCTGATGAACTCCGGCCGCAGCGGTTCGGTGTCGTAGTAGCGGTGGAACACGCCGGTGAGCGAGCCGGACATCGGCGGCACGATCCAGCTCCAGTCCGCCGGGCAGCGCCTGCCCGCCCGCTCCTCCCGCTCGACGTGCTTGAGGAAGCGCTCGGACTCGGTGTGGTGGTCGCTGATCGCGACCCCGGCGGCGGCGTAGGAGTGCAGCACCGCCACGTTCAGCTCCACCAGCGCCCGGTCCCGCCACAGCGACGCCGCGCGCGAGGTGTCCAGGCCGAGGCCGCGGGCCACGACCGGCAGCAGGTCGTAGCGGTCGTGGTCGGCGAGGTTGCGGGCGCCGATCTCGGTGCCCAGGTACCAGCCGTTGAACGGGGCCGCCGGGTAGTCCACGCCGCCGATCCGCAGCCGCATCGAGCTGATCGCGGGCACCGCGTGCCAGCGCAGGTCCAGCTCGGCGAACCACGGGTGGTCGGGGTGGCGCAGCGGCACCTCCAGCACCGCGTCCGGCGGCAGGTCGAACAACCGGGGCGGCTCGCCGGGCGCGGACACCACCAGCGGCAGCACGTCGAACGGCGACCGGCGCGCGGGCGGGCGCCAGCCCAGCTCCCGCAGCGCCGCGGTGAACCCGGTGTAGCGCGGGTCGCCGAGCACGCGGCCGTCCGGGCCGTCGGCGTAGCCCGCGTACCGGATCAGCTGCTCGTTCCAGATCCGCGGCCCCGGCCGCCCCGGCGCGTCCGGGGCGAACACGGTGATCATCGGCCGGATCCGGCCGTCGTTGCCCGCCAGCCGCAGGTGCCGCGCGCACTGGTCGGCCACCGCGGCGGCGGTGTGCACGGCGCGCAGGTCGCGCACCCGCAGCGACTGCCAGTACAGCCGCCCGATGCAGCGCGCGCTGTTGCGCCAGGCGACCCGGGCGCCGAAGGCCAGCTCGGCGCTGGTGTGCTGGTAGGTGCCGGTCAGCTCGATCTCGGCCCGCGCCCACGCCACGCGCGGCGCCGCGGGGCCCGCGTCGGGGTGCTCGGCGTGGAAGAGCTCGAGGAACTCGGCTGCCTCGTCGGGGTCGGCCACCCCGGGGGAGGGGGTCGTGGGCCGGTCGAGCGCGCGGGGCAGCGTCCAGATCTGTCCGGTCACCCGCGAGAACCTAACAGGCACGCGCTGTAACACCACCCTTCCTCACTCGTTCGGGCCATCCCGCGATCGGGAACGGTGTGACGGTTCGCCGCGGGCACCGGTGGGGACCGGGCGGGCGGTGCGGATCGCGTCGGCGGACGGTCCCCGACTCCCCGCCCGCCGTGGCGCCGCAGGGTGGAACCGACCGGCGGTACCGCGTCGAACGCGCGGCGAACCGCAGTGCGAACCGACTCGATCCGCGGCGCGACCGGCAACGACAACGATCCGCGCGGGAGGGAACCCGCGGCCACCGCCAAACGCCGGGAACCCGGGCGCCGTGATGGCGAACACGGACTCGACTGGCAAATGCGCGCGTTCGCCGATACCGCATTTCCTACGCGGTGTCATTCCATGTGGCGACACCCGATAAGGTGATTGATGTGACGGTTAGTGGAAGTGACCGTGAACTACTCATCGGTGTGCCAAGGCCTCGGCCGGACCGGGTGCGCGCGGCCCGGTGCCGTACCTACAGGTCGAACACCGGTCCGGTCGCCGCGGCCAGCGCGCAGCGGTTGGGGTGGGTCTGCTGGTAGCGCACGAACCGCGGGCCCCAGAGGCCGTGCACGGTCGCCCGCGCCGGCGCGTACTCCAAAGTGCACAGCTGCCCCGGGTTGCCCGGCAGCTGGGCCACATCCCCGTTCACCTGCGACAGCGCCGCGCACGCCGCCGTCGGGTGCGCGTGCGTGCCGCGGTCGGGAGCGCACTCCAGGTACGCCACGTCGCTGCGCCCGTCGGCGGTGGTGACGGTCAGCAGCAGCGCCCCGCGCACCGGTGCGGTGCTTGCCTGGGCGGCGGTCGCGGGTACCAGCGCGGCGGCCACCGCGCAGGCGGCGGCGGTGGCGAGTCTCTTTGCCGACATCTCGGATCACTCCTTCTCGGCGGCGTGCTTTACCCGCCGAATGGGTGTAGGGGAAAACGTCGCCCGGCCCGCGCTCGACGGCCGGGGGATTCCGAGGGTAGGTCTTCTGAGAATTGTCTGGCGGTCCGGGGCCTCTGGCGCGTGCCCGGCTCCCGATGCTATTCATGTCGCCGCACTCGTCGACAAGATCGACAAGGCGTTACTTCCTTAAGTTGGCATCGGGTGAAAGGTCCTTCTGTGGGCGGAATTACACGGGCGACGAAGGCGTCGCGGGACCGTTTGTCCGACCGGGTGGCGATCGGGATGCTGATCAGGGCCTTCCCCCCGGAGGAGGTCGACGCCGCGATCGACGCGGCGGGGGCGCGCGAGCAGCGGTCGCGGGCGCTGCCCGCGCGCACAATGGTCTACTTCACCCTCGCCTTATGGCTCTTCGGCGGCGCGGGCTACGACGCCGTGCTGGCCCGGTTGACCGCGGGCATGCGGTGGGCGGGCGTGGCGACCGGGACCCGGTCGGCGCCCAGCACCGGTTCGATCACCAAGGCCCGCAAGCGGTTGGGGCCGGAGGTGATGCGCAGGCTGTTCCAGCGCCGCGCCGCCGCCGACCGCGTGGACACCGCGCGCTGGCGCGGCATGCGGGTGTGCACCCTCGACGGCGGCGCGGTCGACATCCCCGACACCGCGGCGAACCTGGCCGCGTTCGCCCACCCCACGGTGCGGGTCTCGGTGCTGGCCGGGCACGACACCGGCTCGCTGCTCGACGTCGCCGTCGGCTCGCACCGCGACGAGCTCGCGCCGCTGGTGCTCGACACGCTCGGTCCGGGCACGCTCGTGGTCTCGCACCGGGTGGTCGGTGGGCACCGGCTCTGGCGGGCCGCCGCCGACCGCGGCGCGGACCTGCTGTGGCGGGCCCGGGTCCCGGTGGCGCTGCCGCGGCTGCACACCCTGCCCGACGGCACCTACCTGTCCCGGCTGCTGCCCGACGGCGACCCCGTCGGCGGCTCGCTGGCGGTGCGCGTGGTCCAGGTGCCCGACGCGGTATTGGTCACCACGCTGCTGGACCCGGACCAGGCGCCCGCGACCGAGCTGGCCGCGTTGCACCGCACCCGCTGGCGGTTCGAGGCGCTGTTCGAGTCGCTGGAGGCGGGCCCGGTCGCGCTGCGCTCCCAGGACCCCCACGGGGTGGCGCAGGAGCTGTGGGCGATGCTCTGCGTGTACCAAGCGGTGCACCCGTGGCGCCGTAAGGAAGCACCCGTACGCGGCGGGATCGGTGCCGTGGCGGGGATCTCGCCCCGTCGGGGCTCCCCTTAGGGCAGTGAAACCGACACCTCCGGCGGCCGAGTGTGCACAGGGAGAACAAGATCGTCGCACGGTGTGGCAATAGCTTCGCGGTGAAGGCAGTGAGTTAACGCGATCGTGCTTCATATTCCCCCGTCCGAAGGGGACGAACCATTCCGGTGTGACGAAGAGTGGACCGATGGTGCGTTCCTCCCCGTCAGGGGGTAGGACGTTAGGGTGACCAACAGCCAGGCCGACGCGCCGACCGAGCCGGACCCGCGGCGGTGGCGGGCGCTGGCGGTGACCCAGGCGGCGGGCTTCATGAGCCTGCTCGACGTCAGCATCGTCAACGTGGCCCTGCCCTCGATCCGCGCCGACCTCGGTGCCGCGCCCGGCGCCGCGCAGTGGGTGGTCTCCGGCTACGCCCTCACCTTCGGCCTCTCCCTCGTCGCGGGCGGCAGGCTCGGCGACGCGCTCGGCCGCAGGCGCATGTTTCTCATAGCTCTCACAGGTTTCGTGCTCACCAGCGTGCTCGCGGGCGCCGCGCCGAACCTGACCTGGCTGGTCGTGGCGCGGTTGTCGCAGGGCCTGGCAGGCGGCCTGCTCACCCCGCAGAACTCGGGCCTCATCCAGGACCTGTTCTCCGGCGCGGAACGCGGCCGCGCCTTCGGCGTGTTCGGCGCGACCGTGGGCGTGTCCACCGCCGTCGGCCCGGTCCTCGGCGGGTTGATCCTCGCGGTGTTCGGCGACCCCGAGGGCTGGCGGTGGATCTTCTACGTCAACCTCCCCATCGGACTCGTCGCGCTCGCCCTCGCCGCGCGGCTGCTGCCCGCCCGCGCGTCCGGCGGCAGGCCGGACATCGACGTGGTGGGCGCCCTGCTGCTCGGCGCGACCGTGCTCGCCGTGCTGTTCCCCTTGGTGCAGGCGGAGGACGGCGGCCTGAGCCGGTTGTGGTGGCTGTTCGCGGTCGCCGTCGCGCTGGGGTGGCTGTTCCTGCGGTGGGAGCGGCGGACCGCGCGGCGCGGGCGGGCGCCGCTGCTGGACACCTCGTTGTTCACCGAGACCCCCGGCTACCTCGCGGGCGCGGGCGTCGGACTGGCGTACTTCTCGGGGTTCACCGGTGTGTGGCTGGTCTTCGCGCTGTTCTTCCAGACCGGGCTGGGCTACACGCCGTGGCAGTCCGGGCTGGCGGTCACCCCGTTCGCGATCGGCGGCGCGGTGTCCGCGGCGGTGGCGGGCAGGCTGGTGGCCCGGTACGGCCGGTTGATCACCGTGGTCGGCCTGGCGCTGGTCGCGGGCGGACTGGCGGTGGTGGCGGGGATCGCGCTGCTGGGCCCCGGGCGGGCCACCGGCTGGTGGATCGCGCTGCCGATGCTGGTCGCGGGGGTCGGCGGCGGCGCGGTGATCTCGCCCAACACCACCATGACGCTGGCCCGGGTGCCCAACCGGATGGCGGGGGTGGCCGGGGGCGTGCTGCAGACCGGGCAGCGCATCGGGACCGCGGTCGGCACGGCGACCCTCGCGGCGATCTACCAGGCCGTGCTCGGCGGCTCGGGGGACGACTACCCGCTCGCGCTGGCGGTCGCGCTGGCGGCGGCGGTGGCGCTGGTCCTCGTCGCCCTGCTGCTGGCGATGCGGGACCGGCGCGCCAACCGGGCGCTCGACGCGGCCGAGGTGGGCGCGGGGTGAACGGGGCATGACCGGTGGGAAAGTCACCGTTGAAACCGGTTGACGGCGAGAAAGTGACAAATAGGCTACCGGGTGTCACTCTCCAACCCCACTCGGAGGTCACTCGTGCGCGTGTTCACTCGGGCTCTTGGTGTCTTAGCCGCCGCCGCGGTCGGTGTCGTCCTGGCCGCGTCCCCCGCGTTCGCCACCGCCCCGACCGCCACCGGCGCGGCGTCCGAGCACGACCCGGTCTTCACCCCCGACGCCGACACCCAGGTGGCGCTGCTGGTCACCAAGCTGACCCACGCCCAGGCCACCGCGCAGCTGACCGCGTCGGGCATCACCTGGTCCTCCAGCGGCAACTGCTCGGACCGCAACAACGCCACCTGCACGTCCTTCGAACAGGTGAACCAGTCGACCATCCAGGGCGCGCAGACCCTCAAGAGCGCCAGCGGCTGCGGCCTCAACATCACCGGCGGCACCGAGGTCGGCCACGCCGCGGGCACCTACAGCCACTACAACGGCTACAAGCTCGACTTCGCCCTCAGCACCTGCCTCACCAACTACATCCACAACACCTTCACCTCCATCGGCGGTGACAAGTGGGAGTCGGCCAGCGGCAACATCTACTACTACGAGTCGAACCACTGGGACGTCACCTACTACACCTGCGGCGGCTGCTGACCCCCTCGCGGGGGCTGCCGGACCCCGGTCCCGGTGCGGCAGGATCACGCCGTGACCGACGGACAGGCGCCCACCCTCGTGCTGCTGCACGGGCTCGCGGGCAGCGGTGAGGTGTGGACCGGGCTCGACGCGGCGCGGCACTGGGCGGGTCCCGTGCGCGCGCCCGACCTGCCCGGCCACGGCACCGCCGCCCCGCTCGACCGCTACACCTTCGGCGGCTTGGCCGCGCGGGTCGCCGAGGGCTTGGACCCCGCCGAGCCCGTGGTGGTGCTCGGCCACTCGCTGGGCGGGGTGGTCGCGCTGGCGCTGGCGTCGGGCTGGTTCGGCGTCCGCGTCGCCGCGGTGGGGGCGCTGGGGGTGAAGGTCAGCTGGACGCCGGAGGAACTGGCCAAGGGCGCCGCGCTCGGGGCCAAACCGGCCAAGGTGTTCGGCACCCGCGAGGAGGCCGCGGCGTGGGCGGGCAGGCTCGCGGGGTTGCCCGCCGGTCCGGTCAACGGCCGTGACGGCGGTTGGCGCGCGGCGGTCGACCCCCGCGCGTTCGCTGTGGGGCGACCGGATCTGCCGGGGCTGCTCGCCGCGGCCCGCTGCCCGGTGCTGCTCGCGGCGGGGGAGACGGACCCGATGTCCCCCGCCGAGCACCTGCGCGCGCTGGTCGCGGATCCCGTGGTGCTGCCCGGGTTCGGCCACAACGCGCACGTCGAGTCGCCGGAGGCCGTGCGGCCGTTGCTGGCGCGGTTGGCCGCGCTGGTGTGAGTGCCGATCTGGTGTGGGTGCCGGTGGAGCCCCGCCCGACGCCGGGTTGTCAGGCGACGGGCGGGGAGCTTCAGACTGTGCCGGTCCGAGCCGACTTACCGCACTCCTCTTACCGCGTGGGCTTAAAGCGCCCTACCGCGTGTCAGTGGACCGCGAGGAGGTCCACCACGAAGATCAGGGTCTCGCCGGGCTTGATGACCGCGCCCGCGCCGCGGTCGCCGTAGCCCAGGTGCGGCGGGATGACCAGCTTGCGCCGACCGCCCACGCGCATCCCCGCCACACCGCGGTCCCAGCCCGCGATGACCCGGCCGCCGCCGAGCGGGAAGTCGAACGCCTCGCCGCGGTTGTAGGAGGCGTCGAACTCCTCGCCGCTGGAGTGGGCCACGCCCACGTAGTGCACCGAGACGACCTTGCCCGGCACGGCCTCGTCGCCCTCGCCGACCTTGAGGTCGGTGACCACCAGGTCGGTGGGCGGCGGGCCGTCGTGCGGCTCTACCTCGGGCTTCTGCTCTGCCATGCGTGCTCCTCGGGTGTCGAGAGCCCCGATCCGCGCCGGATCGGAGTGATCGGTCCGGGCCATCCTCTCCCGGCCGCCGATCTCCCGCCCGAGTGCCCCGTTCCGTCAACCGCGCGCCGCCACCGGGGTGGGCAGGGCGCTGCGCACCACCTCCTCGGCCACCTGGCCGATCTTGAGGTTGTGGTTGCGGGCCAGCCTGCGCAGCTCCTGGAACGACTCGGTGAGCCGGATCCCCTTGCGCTCGGCCAGCACACCCTTGGCCTGCTCGATCACCACCCGGCTGTCCAGCGCGGACTGGAGCTGGTCGGCCAGCACCTGCCGCTGCCGCACGGCCCGCTCGGTGCCGATGCCGACGGCGGCCATGTGCGCGAGGGCGCGGACCGCGGCGATCTCCTCCTCGTCGAAGGGCTCGTCGGCGACCCGGTACAGCACCACCGCGCCCGTCGCGACACCGCGCAGCCGCATCGGCACCGCGTGCGCGTACCGGAACCCGGCCTCCTCGGCGGCGACGCCGAACCCGGCCCAGGCGTCCACCGCGCCCGCCACATCCACCGACGTCGCGCAGCACAGCACCGCCGGGCCCTGGGCGCACTGCAGGTCGAACAGGTCGGCGAACACGCGCTCACCCGGACGCGCGTCCAGCGCCCGGAGGGAGCCGTCACCCTCGGCGAGGACGACGCCCACCGCGTCGGCGCCCGCGAACCGCGCGCAGTGCGCGGCCAGGGAGCGCAGGTAGCCCGACAACCGAAAATCAGGCGCCAGCGTGTCGGAAAGGTCGATCAACACGTCCGCCAACCGCGCCCTGCTCACCATGATCCGCGCCTCGTTCCCAAAAAGGTTTCAGTTATGCCCCGAATGGCGGTCACCCGACCTATGCGGGGTGTTCTCTCCCAGTGATACCGTTCGGTCTTGGCCGCGCCGTCCCAGCCGAATCAACATTTCCTCAACGAGGCCGGAGTGGAATCCGAGAGCGAGTCACTTCCCACCGCCCGACCGGTGGTCATCCTGGTCGAGGACGAGGCCGACCTGGCCGCGATGTCCCGCGACTACCTCGCCCGCGAGGGCTTCCGGGTGCTGCCCGCCGCCGACGTGCGGACCGGGCTGCGGCTGGTCGACAGCGAGGAGCCCGACCTCGTCGTGCTCGACCTCGGCCTGCCCGACGGCAACGGCCTCGACCTGCTGCGCGGGTTGCGCGGCCGGGACAACCCGCTGCCGGTGATCGTGGTGACCGGCCGCGGCGAGGAGGCCGACCGGGTCGTCGGGCTGGAACTCGGCGCCGACGACTACCTGGTCAAGCCGTACTCGCTGCGCGAGCTGGCGGCCCGGATCCGCGCCGTGCTGCGCCGGTCCAAGCCGCCCGCGCCACCGCCGACCGCCATCCGGGTGGGCGGTCTGGAGATCGACACCGGCGCGCGCGAGGTGCGGCGCGCGGGCGAGCCGATCGCGCTGACGCCGCGCGAGTACGGGCTGATCGAGTTCCTGGCCTCGGCGCCGGGCCAGACCTTCTCCCGCGAGCAGCTGCTCGACCACGTGTGGGGCTCGTCGTCGCGCTGGCAGGCGGCGACCACGGTCGACGAGCACGTCTACCGGATCCGGCGCAAGCTGGTCGCCGCGGGCGTGACCGTCCCGAAGATCACCACCGTGCGCGGGTTCGGGTACCGGCTGGACTCCTGATGGACTTCGCCCTGCTGTTCGCCGCCACCCCGTCGCCCTATCTCGTGCTCGGCCCGGACCTGGTGATCGTGGAGGTGAATCCGGCTTATCTGGCGGCGACCGCGACAAAACGCGAAGAACTCCTCGGAAAACACCTCTTCACCGCCTTCCCCGACAACCCGGAACTCGTCGGCGCCGACGGTGTCCGGAATCTGCGGAGGTCGCTGGAAACGGTGCTCGCCACCGGCCTGCCGGACACGATGCCGCTGCAGCGCTACGACATCCCGGTCGGGCCGGGCGGGGAGTTCGTGGAGCGGCACTGGAGCCCGGTCAACACCCCGCTGATCGGCGCCGACGGCGCGATCGCGTACATCCTGCACCGCGTCGAGGACGTCACCGAGCTGGTCGTGGGCCGCACCGGCGACGAGCACCTGCGGGCCAGCCTGGAGCGCATGCGGGTCGACCTGTTCGTCCGGTCGCGCGAGCTCAAGGCCGCCAACGACCGGCTCGCCGAGGCCGGGGCCGCGCTGCGCGCCGAGCACCTGGCGAAGGACCGGTTCTTCGCCGCCGTGTCGCACGAGCTGCGCAACTGCCTGGGCGCGCTGCGCGCCGCCGCCGAGGTGCTGAGCCTGGACGTGGGGGAGCACCCCGCCCTGGCCGTGCTGGAGCGGCAGGTGGACGGGCTCAACCGGATGACCGGCGACCTGCTCGACGCGGGCCGCGTGCTGACCGGCGCGCTGCGCGTCGACCGGCTGCCGGTGCGGATGCGCGACCTCGTGCGCGCGGGTGTCGCCGCGGTCGAACTCGGCGGTCGAGCGGTGGCCGTGACCCTGCCCGACAGCCCGGTGCGGGTGCTGGGCGACCAGGTCCGGCTCGACCAGGTGCTGCGCAACCTGCTGGCGAACGCCGTCCGGCACAGCCCGGTCGACACCGCCATCGCCGTGTCCCTGGCCACCCGGCCGGGGGAGGCAGTGCTGGAGGTCAGCGACACCGGCGCCGGTTTCGACCCGGCGACCGCGGAGTCGCTGTTCGAGGCGTTCACCCGCGCCCCGGGTGCCCGCGGCTCCGGTCTTGGCCTGGGGCTGCTCGTCGTGCGCGGCGTGGTCGCCCTGCACGGGGGAGCGGTCACCGCGCACAGCGACGGCCCCGGCACCGGTGCCCGCTTCCGCGTCACCCTCCCCCTGGAACCGTCCACACCCGACGTCCCGGCGGGCCGTGCCGAACCGGTCCACAACAACCGGTAACGCGCGGGCCGTCCTGGCGATACCAAGAGCGCGGCCCTGTCACCCCCCGACGGCAGGGCCGCTTCCCTTGTCCGGGACCGGGTTCACGCGGCTGTCCACCTTGGTTGGATGGTCCCTGCCGCGCGCCCCGGTGTGGTGTTCGCTCACACCTGGGCGAGTCGGGTCTCGGCCTCGGCCGCGTCGGCGGCGAACCAGAACTGCCTGCCCCGGTTCGCCTCCGCCACGAACGCGCGCAGCGCCTCGCTGCGCTCGAGGTGCGCGGCGATGTCGCCGACCACGACCAGCACCAGCCGGTAGTTGACGAACTTGCCGATGAACGCGCCCGCGAAACCGGTCGACAGGCGGAAGAACCGCTCGTCGAGCCGCTCGACCGGCAGCACCACGGCGGTCGCCCCGGCGCCCCACGCCTCGCCGATGAGGTCGTTCGCGTCGTCGGCGGTGGTCAGCAGCGGGCCGTCGGCCGCGCAGCGCAGCACCGTCACGGTCCTCGTCCCTCCTGGTCGGTGAGGACGTGCACCAGCCGCAGCAGCTCCGCCGTCGCGGCCAGGCCGCCGAGCAGCATCACCGTGAGGCTGGCGTTGTCCTCGTCGTAGGAGATCTGGATCCGCACCCCCTCGCCGCGCGCGGTCGAGGCGGTGAGCAGGGTCGAGATCCGGTCCATGTCGGACCGGCCGATCCCGTCGACCCGCACGGTGGTGGCGGCCTCGGCGCGCCGGGCGGCCACCGGCGGCGGCGCGCCGGTCATGGCCTCCAGGTCGGCGCGGGTGATCCGGTACTGCTTCCCGATCCGGACGGCGTTGAGCCTGCCCTCGCGGATGTACGTGCGCACGGTGCGCACGTGCAGTCCCAGTTCGTCTGCCACCTGCTCCACGGACAGCATCTCCATAGTTATCTAATCTACCGTATCAGTCCCTATGAGTTGGAGACAGGGAGTTATGAGGTAAGGGCGGTCACTACCTTCGCGATCCGGCGCTGCCGGGTGGCCTCGGTCTTGGCGTCCGCCACGGACAGCGCGTGCGCGCGCTGGTGGCTGTAGGACAGCGCGTCGAACGCGGCCCGCGCGCCGCCCTCGGCCAGCGCGGCGGCCAGGTCGTCGGGCACCTCCACCACGCGAGGCTCGGTGTCGACCTCGATGTCGACGTCCACCTCGTCGCCCGCCGCGACCCCGGCCGCGGTCCGGTGCTCCGCGCTCAGCGGCACGAAGAAGTCGCCCCCGTACGGCGCGACCGTCGTCCGGTAGGTGTGCCCGCCCACGGTGACCTTGACCGGCACCCGCTTCTTCGGCCCCAGCGCCTCGACGACGTCGGCGGGGACCCGCAACCCGGTGGCGGTCTTGCCGCCCAGCTCCACAGTGGTCCGAAACCTCATGGCACGCAGTATCGCCTAGTGGACCCGGGCCAGCCGGGTCTCGATGTCGGCTCGGCGGCCCGGGTCGTTCGTGGTGGCGGCCAGCCAGGCGCGGGCGTGCGCGCGGGCCGCGGCCCGGTGCGCGCCCGGCAGGTCGAGCAGCGGGATCAGCACGAACCACGCCTTCGGGTACACCTCGTTGTGGTCCAGCCACCGCAGCGCCTGGTCGACCGCGCGGACCGCCAGCGGGCCCAGGTCGGGGCGGGCCAGCAGCCTGCCGATGACGAACCGGGCGCGGGTGGCGTGGCCGGAGTCGGCGATCCACGTGCACGCGTACGCCATCGCGTGCGCGGCCCACGGCCCGAGGTCGGGGCGGGTCAGCAGCTTGCTCAGCACCGCCGACGCGCCCGCGTGCCCCGGGTTGGCCCGCACCCAGGCCAGCGACCGCACGGTCACCGGCTCGGCCCACACCCCCAGGTCGGGGCGGTCGACGAGCAGGTTCAGCACCTGCGCGGTGCTGGACGTGCCGTCGTGGTCGTCGAGCCAGGTCACCGCCGCCGCGTGCGCCCGCGCGGGCAGGTCGGGGCGGTCCAGCAGGCACTTGAGCACGACCAGGTGCGGCTCGCGCAGGAAGTCCTCCTCCTCGCCCAGCCAGTCCACCGCCAGCGCCACCGCGGCCGGGGCGCGCGCGCCCAGGTCGGGGTGGGTGAGCAGGGACCGCAGGATCAACGCGCGCCCGGGCAGCCGGTGCTCGGCCAGCCACGCCAGCGCGACCTCGATCGCGGCCGTGCCCGTGGTGCGCGGCAGGATCGCGTCGATCAGCGCCGCCGCGTCCGGGTGCAGGCCGTTGGCCGACAGCCACGCCAGCGCGTGCGCGACCACGGTCGACTCGTCCGACCCCAGGTCCTCGTGCAGCAGCAGGTGCCGCAGCGGCACCTCGGTCGCGGGCACGTCCGCGTGACCGCCGACCCACGCGACCGCCCCCGCGAGGTCGCCGCACCCCGACCGGTCGGGGAAGCCGAGCGCGACCCGCATGTCCGGGGCCGCCGGGTGGTCGCGGTGCCCGACGAGCCACCGCAGCGCGTGCGCGGTGACGGTGTCGCGGTGCCCGCCCAGGTCCGGGCGGCGCAGCAGGGCCACCGCGATCGACCCGGACCGCGGGTGCTTGCGGTTCGCCGTCAGCCACGCCACCCCGTGCGCCAGCACGCCACCCGCGTCGGGGCGGCGCAGCAGGCAGGCGATCAGCGGCCCGGCGGTGTGCGACTCGTGGTGCGCGCCCAGCCACTCGCGCGCCGCGGCGGCCACCGCCTGCCCGCGCCCGCCCAGGTCGTCGCGGCCGACGAGCCTGCCGAGCACCGCGCCCGCGACCCGCTCGGCACCGTGCCTGCCCAGCCACACCACCGCCAGGTCGAGCGTGTCGCCGGTGTGCGCGCCCAGGTCGCGGCCGTCGAGCAGGGCTTGGAGCAGGAAACCGCCCGCGAACCGGTCGAGGTTGTCCAGCAGCCACAGCAAACCGTGCCGCACCACCGCCTCGGCCTGCGCGCCGTCGAGCCTGCGCGCGGTGAGCAGCTGCTCCAGGACGTACTGGGCGTTGGGCAGCGCACCGTGCGCGCCCAGCCACTCCAGCCCGGTCGGCACCGCGGAGTCGGTGCGCCGCAACAGGACCGACAGCACCATGGCGCCCTCGGGGCCGCGGTGGCGCGCCAGCCAGTCCAGCCCGCAGCCGATGATCTCCTTGGTGGCCAGGCCCAGGTCGTCGCGGGTGAGCAGCGCGTTGAGCACGTACCGGGAGTCGTCCCGGTCGCCGTGCTCGCCCAGCCACCGGCGCGCGTGCTCGACCGCGACCGCCGCGTCCAGGTCGTCCTGGCGCCTGCCCAGGACCCCGGTCAGCACGTACTGCGCGTCGACGCGGCGCCAGTGCCTGCGCACCCAGTCCAGCGCGGTGCCGACCACGGCGTCGGAGTGCGCGCCCAGGTCGGCCTTGGCCAGCAGCGCGCTGAGCACGAACCCGGCACCCGCCCGGGCGCCGTGCTCGCGCAGCCACAGCACCGCGCCGTCGGACAGGTGCGCCGCGCGGTCGGCGGAGGCGACCGCCAAGCCCTTGAAGTACAGGTGCCGGGCCTGCGCCGTGCGGCCGTGCTCGGCCAGCCACGGGCCGATCAGCGACGGCCACCCGGCCAGCGCGGCCGTCGCCCACGGCGCGCCGCCGAGCAGGGTGCCGAGCGTGTAGCCGCCGGACTCGGTGTCGGCGAGCAGGGTCTGCCCGATCGCCGCGGCGTTGTCCGCGAGCCACTCGCCGCAGAACCCGGCGAGGTCGTCGGCCCGGCCCTTGGCGCCCAGCTCGCGCACCAGCCGCGCGAGGTTCGTGGCGTAGCGGCCCATGGTGCGGGCGTCGTCGACCGCGGGCGCCAGGATGGCCGTGGCCACGCCGCGCCGCACCCGGTCGCCGGGCCCGCTGAGCATGGTCTGCTCCAGCAGCTGGTCGACCACGATGTCGTGCACCACGGCCAGGGTCGGCCCGTCCTCCTCGATCCACCGCATCCGCAGCAGCGTGTCGACGTACTGCCGCGCGTCGTCCCCGGCGGTCTCGGTGTCGCCGAGCACGCCCTCCGCGACCCGCTCCAGCGCCTCGCGCGGCTGCGGGCACGCGGCGACCATCGCCGCGGCCACCTGCAACCCGACGTCCGGCTCGACGCGGTCGAAGGCGCGCTTCGGGCGCGGCAGGACCAGCCCGTCCTCCCAGAGCCTGCTGAGCAACCAGCCCGCGAGGTCGCGGCGCGGGTCGTCCTCCGGGCGCGCGCCGCTGCGTGCCCGGGCTTCGATCTCCCGCGCGACCAGCATCGCGATCACCGGCCTGCGCCCGCACACCCGCTCGACCCACTCGCGGGTGTAGAGCCTGCAGGCGGTCGGGGCCTCCAGGTCGAGGATGGCGGCGCGGATCGCGTCCAAGTGCTCGTGGTCCGCGCGCAGCTCGACGGTCTCGAACTCCAGGTGCACCGGGTCGGCGTCGTCGAGCAGCATCCAGCCGGGCCGCGCGGTGGCCAGCACCGCCACGCGCACGCCCTGGGCGCGGGCGGCCGGGATCAGCCAGCCGCGCAGGTCGGTGTGGTCCAGGCCGCGGCACTCGCTGAGGTAGTCGATGACGACGAGCGCGGGGGCGGAGTCGGCCAGCACCGCGTCGACGATCTGCTCGACGGACTGCTCGCCGCCGAGCACGTGCAGCGCCCGCCAGCCCTGCTGCTCGGCCAGCGCCGCGACCTCCAGGCAGGTGCGCGTCTTGCCCGCGCCCGCCGGGCCGACCAAGACGACGCCGCGGTCGTCGGCGCGCCCGCGCAGGGCTGCGAACAGCCGCGCGGGGTGCGAGGGGTGGTCGTCACCGGGGCCGACGAAGGCCAACCGGTCCGGGGTCAGGTCGCGCAGCCCGGAGAGCCGCGCCAGGCGTTCCTGGTGCGTGAGCACCCCGCGCCCGCCGGGGTCGCCCCGGTAGTGGATCCCGCCGCTGATCGACTGCGCCTGCACGACCACCCGGGGGTTGCCGACCAGCGTGTGGGCCCCGCCCGCACCGCGCCGCACACCGGTCACCGCCGGGAATCGACCGTTCGCGGCCACCCGCTACGCCGTACGACTCCCATCGGCACGCACCCCGCAATCGAGACCCCACTGGGGTGCCAATCATATAGCTCATTGTCAACCGCGTCCGCCCGAGTAAAGGCGGAACGGGCGATCAGGTGTTTTTGTCAAATCGTGTCCGAGGGTGTCCTGGAAACGTCAATACCAGCGACAATGACCTTGAGACCCTCGGCCAGCGCCTGCCGCGCCTCGTTCTCCATGTAGCCGACCGCGTCGTCGTCGGCCGCGTCCCGACCGGCTTCCAGCCAGGTCAGCAGGGGGAACCGGGTCTCGTAGTCCGGCGCGACCGCCGCCAGCACCGGGGAGCGCGCGTACCACCAGTCGGCCTCCGACTGCCCGGTCTCGCGCGCCGCCTGCCGCGACTCCGCCGCCATCGCCGCGGCGCCGCGCACCAGGTGCGTCAGCGCGCCGACGATTCCGCGCGTCCGCCGGGCGGAAACGCCGGTGGGGCGCAGAATGCGCAGCAACCGCTCCATCGCGGCGTTCTCGTTCGGTCCCAGCACCGGCCGCGTCATCGATACCTGCGAAACCCACGGGTGCCGCAGGTGGAAATCCCACGACTCCGCCGCCCACGCCGCGAGCGCGGTCCGCCAGTCCGCGCCGTCGGCGGTGTCCGCCACTAGTTCGGCGTGCACCTGGTCGTACATCAGGTCCAGCAGCTCGGCCTTGTCCGACACGTACGTGTAGAGCGCCATCGCGGTGCGCCCCAGGCGTTCCCCGACGGCGCGCATCGACAGACCCGCCAGCCCGTCGACGTCGGCCACCTCGATGCCCGCCGCCACCACGGCGTCCAGCGTCAGCCCCGGCCGGGGCCCGGGCCGCCGGTCGGGAGCGGCCGCCGACCCGGTGTCGCGCCAGAGCAGCGCCATCGTGCGGCGGGGGTCGCCCTGGGAGGCGAAAATCACCACGAGACATCTCCTTATGCCGTAAAGTGTCGGCGCCAGCCCGTCTAGTTTACGTCGTAAGGAAACCACCTGATGCAGAACCGGCACCCCGCCGACGGCCACGACACCATCCAGGTCCGCGGCGCGCGGGAGAACAACCTGGCCGACGTGTCCCTGGACATCCCCAAGCGCAGGCTGACCGTGTTCACCGGGGTGTCCGGCTCCGGGAAGTCGTCGCTGGTGTTCGGCACCATCGCCGCCGAGTCGCAGCGGCTGATCAACGAGACCTACACCGCGTTCGTCCAGTCCTTCATGCCCGCGCAGAGCAGACCGGACGTCGACGCGCTGCACAACCTCAGCGCCGCGATCATCGTCGACCAGGAGCGCATGGGCGCCAACGCGCGCTCCACCGTCGGCACCGCCACCGACGCGTTCACCATGCTGCGCATCCTGTTCTCCCGCCTCGGCACCCCGCGCCTCGGCGGGGCGGGCGCGTTCAGCTTCAACAACCCCGAGGGCATGTGCCCGGCGTGCGAGGGCATCGGCCGGGTCTCGGCGGTCGACGTGGACGAGCTGGTCGACCGCGACCTCTCGCTCAACGAGGGCGCGATCACCGTGCCGAACTTCGCCGTCGACTCCTGGTACTGGCGGGCGTTCGTCGACTCCGGCCTGCTCGACCCGGACAAGAAGATCCGCGACTACACCGAGCGCGAGCTCGACGACTTCCTGCACAAGCCCGCGACCAAGCTCAAGCTGGACACCTTCAACCTCACCTACGAGGGCCTGGTGGTGAAGGTGCAGCGGCTGTACCTGTCCAAGGAACGCGAGTCGATGCAGTCGCACATCCGCGCCTTCGTCGACCGCGCCGCCACCTTCGCGGTCTGCCCGGACTGCGCGGGGTCGCGGCTCAACGCGGCGGCGCGCTCCGCGACCGTCGAGGGGCACACCATCGCCGAGTGCGCGTCGATGCAGATCAGCGACCTGGCCGCGTTCGCCGCCAAGCTCACCGACCCGGAGGTCGCGCCGCTGATGGCGGTGCTGCGCGGCACGCTGGACTCGCTGGTGGAGATCGGCCTGGGCTACCTCAGCCTGGACCGCGAGTCGGCGACCCTATCCGGCGGCGAGTCGCAGCGGGTGAAGATGGTGCGGCACCTGGGTTCCAGCCTCACCGACGTCACCTACGTCTTCGACGAGCCCACCGTCGGCCTGCACCCGCACGACATCGCCCGGATGAACGACCTGCTGGTCCGCCTGCGCGACAAGGGCAACACGGTGCTCGTCGTGGAGCACAAGCCGGAGGTGATCCGGATCGCCGACCACGTCGTCGACCTCGGTCCCGGCGCGGGCACGCGCGGCGGGCGGCTCTGCTACTCCGGCGACTACGCCGGTCTCGCCGGGTCCGACACTTTGACCGGCCGCCACCTCGGCCACCGCGCCCGGCTGCGGCCCGAACCGCGCACGCCCCAGGGGGTCGTGGAGATCCGCGGCGCCGACACCCACAACCTCGACAACGTCGACGTCGACATCCCGCTCGGCGTGCTGACCGTCGTCACCGGTGTCGCCGGGTCGGGCAAGAGCTCGCTGATCCACGGCTCGCTCTCCAAGCGCGACAACGTGATCGTCGTCGACCAGTCCGCCATCCGCGGGTCCCGGCGCAGCAACCCGGCCACCTACACCGGCCTGCTCGACCCGATCCGCACCGCCTTCGCCAAGGCCAACGGCGTCAAGGCCGCCCTGTTCAGCGCCAACTCCGAGGGCGCCTGCCCGACCTGCAAGGGCATCGGGCTCGTCTACACCGACCTGGCGATGATGGCCGGTGTCGCCTCGGTCTGCGAGGAGTGCGAGGGCAAGCGCTTCACCGCTGCGGTCCTCGCGCACACCCTGCGCGGCAAGAACATCAGCGAGGTGCTGGCCATGTCGGTCGACGAGGCCCACGGCTTCTTCACCGCCGGGAAGGCCGGGGCCGTCCCCGCCGCGCGCCGGATCCTCGACCGGCTGGTGGACGTCGGCCTCGGCTACCTCAGCCTGGGCCAGCCGCTCAACACCCTCTCCGGCGGCGAGCGGCAGCGGCTCAAGCTGGCCATCCGGATGGCCGAGACCGGCGGCACCTACGTGCTCGACGAACCCACCACCGGACTGCACCTCGCCGACGTCGACCAGCTCCTCGGCCTGCTCGACCGGATCGTCGACGCGGGCAACACCGTCGTGGTCATCGAGCACCACCAGGCCGTCATGGCGCACGCCGACTGGCTGATCGACCTCGGCCCCGGCGCGGGCCACGACGGCGGCCGGGTCGTGTTCACCGGCACCCCGGCCGCGCTGGTGGCGGACGCGAACACCCTGACGGCCCAACACCTCCGGGACTACGTCACGTCGTGACCTGGACCGGCTGCGTAACATCGGTACCGGGCCGGTGATCGACTTCCCGGTGGCGCGGTGAGCGGAGGAGCGGGTCGTGGACGGTATCGGCATCACCGTCGCCTTGGCGGACGGCACGCTCTCGGTCACACCGACCAACGCCGTGGGCCGACTGGCCCTCGGCGGCGGCCCGCTCTCCGTGCCGGTGCGCGAGATCGCCGCGGTGACCGTGCACGAGGCGGGGCCGCTGCGCAACGGCAGGCTCGACCTGCGGCTGCGCGACGGCCGCCGCTACCAGCTCGCCTTCACCCGCGCGCACCAGGAGGAGTTCTCCCGGCTGCGCGGCATCCTCGCCGCGCAGAAGGCACCCGTCGTGCCGCTGCCGCGCCCCGCCGACCAGGCGCCGCCGCTGCGCGGTCGCGGCCACTTCGCCCAGCCGGTGGTGGAGATCCAGACCGCGCTGCGGGCGCTGTCCGGTGAACAGTCCACCGGGGAGCGCGTCACCACCGCCGAGCTGCGGCTGCGCGACGGAGCGGTGCAGGTGCTGGTCGAGGGGCACGCGGTCGGGCACCTGCCGCCGGAAGGCGCGGCGGCGTACCGGGTCCCGCTGGAGCGGCTCGGCGGCGCGGGCGCGTGCCGGGCCCGGCTGTGGTGGACCCGCGACCGGCCGGAGTTCGCCGCCTCGGTGGCCCTGGACATCGCGGACCCCGAGTTCGCGCTGCCGATCACTTCCGTCGACCAGGCCGCGCTGCGCATCCCGCCCGGGCGGCCGTTCCAGCTGACCCGCGAGAGCGACCACCTCGACGTGCTCGTGCCGATCATCGACCGCGCCTACCTGCCGGGCCGCGCGCTCGTCGAGGCGAGCCTGCACCTCGACGAGCGGGCGGGGCCGCGCTCGACCAGCGTCGTCGTGGCGCTCCGGGTCGACGGCGCGGAGATCGGCGAACTCGGCAAGCAGACCTCCGGTCGGCTGCGCGCGCTCGTCGGTCCGCTGGAGGAGGCCGGGGTGCCCTGCTACGCCGACGTCCAGTTGGTGGGCAACGCCTTCGCGGTCGAGGGCCGGGTGCTGATCACCCCGCCGGAGGAGCTGCCCGCCGAGTTCATCCAGCGGGTCCAGGGCCTCCTGCGGGCTTGACCACCAACCCGATCAACCGGTCCAGCACCGCGCCGTTGCTGGCCCGCAGCCCGTCGTGGCCCCACTCCGCGGTCAGCCACGGGCGCGCGCCCGCGATGGTCCGCGCGGTCTCCAGCGACAGCTCGCGGTCGACGTACATGTCGTCGCGGTACACCGCCGCCGCCACCGGCACCCGGTTCGCCCGCAGCTGGGCCGCGTCGTAGAGCGGCGGCCAGTCGTCCTTGCGCGCCAACAGGTGCGCGGCCTCGCGGAAGGGGACCAGGGCCGGGTCGGTGTCGAACACCGCGGGGTCGATGACCTCGCCGGTGAACAGCGGCGGGCCCGGGTCGTCGACGCCGAACCCGGTGAACTCGGCCCGGATCCGGCTCCCCGACCACGCGGTGGCGCCGGGTCCGTCGGCGTAGGAAGCCTCGTGCAGCACCGAGTACAGCGGGTAGGTCGCGGTCCAGCCCAGCTCCCGCTCGACCTCGACGAGGAACGCGTCGGACAGGTCCGGGCCGTCGAAAGGGGACTCCAGCAGGTAGTGCAGGCGGGTGCTGCCGGTCTCCGAACCGAGCTGGCTGCCCAGGCTCTGGAACGTCGTCGTGGTCAACGCGCGACCGGAGGGCAGCCGGATGTCGTTCGCGCGCAAGTGGTCCACGACCCGGCGCGCGCGGTCGACGTCCTCGGGGAACCGCTCGTAGTGCGCGGCGTTGCGGTCCACGACGGTCGCGAAGAGCCTGCGGTAGACGTCATCCGCGGTGACGCCGAGGCCGGGGACGCCGCCGGTGATGAGGACCTCCTTGAGGCCTTCCGGGGCGAACGACAGGTAGGTGACCGCGCAGTAGCCGCCGAAGCTCTGCCCCAGCACGCTCCACTGGTCCACCGACAGCGCTTTGCGCACCAGCTCGGCGTCGCGCACGATCGAGTCCGCGCGGAACCGGGTCAGGTACTCGGCTTGCCGCGCCGGGCTTCCCAGGCGCGCCAGGGTGTTGCGGGTGACCGGAGTGGAGCGGCCCGTGCCGCGCTGGTCGAGCAGCAGCACCCGGTAGTCGGCCAGGGCCCGCCGCAGCCAGCCCTCGCCGCCGAGCGGTCGGGGGGAGGAGAAGCCGGGGCCGCCGTTGAGGTACAGCAGCCACGGCCGCTCCTCGCGGTCGCGGCGGACCTCCCGCCCGTACACCTCGATCGTGGGGCCGTCCGGGTCGGCGTGGTCCAGCGGCACCGTGAAGGTGTGATCCGACAGCCAGAACCGGTCCCGTGTCGCGGGCTCACTCATGGCCGCGGCGCGCGCCACGGGACGGCACGCGCTGGGGGCCGCCGCCGCGGCCCGGGGGAACACACCTCACGGGAGCAACCCTACCCAGCGCGGTGGCCCGGCGTGATCACCCGTCATCGCCAGTTGCCACTCCCGGTCGTTCACGCTCGGCGCCGCACGGCCGCGACCGCCGCCCCGGCCAGCGCGAGCGACGCGGTGCCCAGGATCGCCGCCTCCGTCCACTGGAACCGCCAGTACCGGTCGGCGGGCTGGACCAGCATGCCCGGGACAGCCGCGCTCGGGCCGAGGACCGGCTTGACGAACAGCCACCGGTCGGCGCCCGCGAACACCTGGCCGTCGAACGGGCCGTCCATCGGGACCAGGACGGGGTCGACGTAGTAACCCCGCAGCCTGGTCAGGGCCAGCATCACCACGAGCAGCGCGCCGACGGTGACGGCCATGGCCGCGACCGTCCGGCGCAGCACCGCGCCCAGTGCCGCGCCGAGCAGGAAGGCGAACAACCACCACAGGCCGGGGACCACGCCGGTCAGGACGAAGTAGCCGTGGGCGAACCGGTTCGCCTCGGGGATGCCCGCGTAGTGGTCGAGCCAGGCCTGCACCATCACCCCGAAGAGCAAGCCGCCCGCCGTGACCGCGGTGCCGAGCAGCGCCAGTTTCACGGCGACCCACCGGTCGCGGGAGACGGATTGGGTCCAGGCCAGCAGGGCCGTGCCGCGCTCGTGCTCGGCGGCGACCAGCGGCGCGCCCCAGAACACGCCGACGGCCACGGGCAGGATCGGCAGCCAGGTCATCAGCGGCGCCAGCACGCCGAACCCGGCGTCGTCGACGGTCGCGGTCGCGGCGTTGACCAGCAGCGCGGTGCCGATCGCGACCAGCAGGGCCGCGGTCGCCGCGACCTGAGCCCGGTGCTGGCGGAAGGTGAGCCACAACATGGTCGCTCCTCAGGCGCTTGTCAGGGTGGGCCGGGGGAGCGCGGCGGCGTCGGGGCTGCGCAGGTAGGCGAGCACCAGGTCCTCCAGCCCCACCGCGCGCCGCGTCCACTGCGGACTCAACGGACCGGGGTCCCCGTTGACCAGAAGGGTCGACTGGCGGGCGGCGTCGGCGCGGTCGACCACCTCCGTGCGGGCCGCGACGGCGTCGACCTCGGCGGCGGGGCCGGTGAGCAGTCGGTGCTCGTCGACCAGGTCGTCGACGGCACCGCTGACCTGCACCCGGCCCCGGTTGAGCACGACCAGCCAGTCGCAGGTGTTCTCCAGGTCGGACACGACGTGCGAGGACAGCAACACGGTCATCCCGGAGTCGGCGACGGCGGCCATCAGCGCGCGCATGACCTCGTGCCGCGCCAGCGGGTCCAGATTGGACAGTGGCTCGTCGAGGACGAGCAGTTCGGGCCGCTTGGCGAGGACGAGCGTCAGCGCCACCTGCGCCCGCTGCCCACCGGACAACGCGCCGATCTTGGACTTCGGCGACAGGCCGAGCTCGGCGATCCTCGCGGTGGCGAGGTCGCCATCCCACGAGGGGTTGAGCTCACGGCCGAACCGCATCGTCTCGGCGAGGGTGAACCCTTGGTAGAGCGGCTTTTCCTGAGACAGAAAGGCGACCGCGCCCGCCGCGGTGACCTCACCCGCCGTGGGCCGGATGAGCCCGACGGCCAAGCGCAGCAAGGTCGTCTTACCCGCCCCGTTAGGACCGACGAGCGCCGCGACCCGCCCGCGGGGGATGGCGAGCGAACAGTCCCTGAGCGCCCACTTCCGACGAAAGCGCTTGCTCAACCCCGTTGTGCTGAACGCGTTCACGCTGTCCGTTCCCCCTGTGTCTCCGCCGCGACCGCGTCGAACAGCGCTCGGATGTCCTCCGGCCCGAGCCCGGCCGCCCTGGCGTCCCGGAACCAGGCGTGCAGCGCGGTGCGGAGGTGGCCGTGGTCGGCCCGCGCGCCGAGTCCGCGTTCGATGAAGGTGCCGAGGCCGGGCCTGCCGATCGCCAGTCCCTCGCGTTCCAGCTCGCGGTAGGCCTTGAGAACGGTGTTCGGGTTGATGGCGAGTTCGGCCACGACCTCCTTGGCCGTGGGCAGCTTGTCGCCCGGCCGCAGGACCCCGAGGCGCAACGCCTGTTTGACCTGGTGGACGAGCTGGAGATAGGTCGCGACACCGGACCGGCGGTCCAGGTGGAAGATGAGCACGACACCTCATTTCACTAGTTTATTAGTGAAATGGTGAAGGTGGTCGGCGGCCGGTGTCAAGCGGGCACGGTGATCTTGGCGGGTGGAGGTGGTCACAGGTCTGCCTGACCGCTCTCCGGTCCCTCTGGGACGAGATCCCCGGCTGCCCCCCTACGCCCTGGGAAAAACGCGGTGCCGTCGAGGCTCGGGCGCGCCATGCTGGTGCCATGCCGACGATCGAGGTAGCCCGGGGCGACATCACCCGCGAACACGTCGACGCCATCGTCACCGCCGCCAACGAGTTCCTCATGGGCGGCAGCGGCGTCGACGGCGCCATCCACCTCGCGGCGGGCCCCCGGCTGGCGACCGCGGGCAACCGCCTGGCCCCCTGCCACCCCGGCGACGCGAAGACGACCCCGGCTTTCGACCTGTCCCCGCGCGTCACCCACGTGATCCACACCGTGGGTCCCGTGTGGTCGGGCGGCACCGACGGCGAACCAGAAACCCTGGCCTCCTGCTACCGCCGCTGCCTGGAGGAAGCCGACCGCGTCTCCGCCACGTCCATCGCCTTCCCCGCCATCTCCACCGGCGTCTACGGCTACCCACCCGCCGAAGCCGCCGAGATCGCCGTGACCACCCTCCGCGCCACCCCCACCCAGGTCATCCTCATCCGCCTCGTAGCCTTCGACGAGGCCACCCACGCTCTCTTGACCGACGCACTCGGCCGCGAGCCCTGAGCGGGCCACGAGGCTTTCGCCCACCGACCTCCACGCGTGGGCGACCTCCACCCCGGACTCCCACGGGCCCTCACCGTCCGCCACCCGTGCCCGCTGGACCCGGGGGTCGGGTCGCGAAGCCGTCACCCGCCCGCCGACCTCCACCCGTGGGCGACTGACCTCCGCTCGGAACCCCATGGCGCCCCCGTCCGCCACAACCCGGCCCCAAGATCGCGAGTTGTCCACAGCCCCACAGTCGACCTTCCGGTTTCGTCGGTGCTCGCCGGTAGAATGGATTTCGGGGGCCGGAGGCACACCAAGATCACCGCAGCGCGCCTCACCGGCCGCTCAAGGCGAACCCGCGCGGCGACCGGAACCCCTTCCGGCCGCGGCCCTCATCCGGCGAGAAGTCCTGACTTGAGTCGGGACGCGAACACGCCCTCTCCCGACACCGCGATCGCACGGTCCGCCGCCGCTCGCCTCGTCGGCTGTTCGCGGTGACCGAACGCCCAGCGGCGCCGTCATCTGGCTCGTCGATGAGGCTCGGCCGGTCAGGTCGCGAACAGGCCCTCGTCCGGCACCGCGTCCCCTCGATCCCTGTGGTGGACGCACGGACCGCCGCCGGTCGCCGCCGCGCAGCGCTTGCCGTTGCGCAGCAGCGCGCCGCATTGCGCGGCCGGGTCGTGCAAATGGCACAACCCCGACGGGCCCGCGTTCGCCGAGCACGGCGCGCCGGACTTGGTCGTCGCGGTGCACGGGCCCGTCTTCCTCGGCTTCGGGGCGGCAGGCGCGTCAGCACGCACCCCCGCGTCGCTCGCCTCCTTCGCCCCGCGCACGGCCAACCGGTCGGCCCGCTCGTTCTCCGGGTGACCCGCGTGCCCCTTCACCCACCGCCACTCGACGTCGTGGGCGGTGGTGGCCGCCTCCAGGCGTTTCCACAGGTCGTCGTTCTTCACCGGTTGCTTGGCGCTGGTCAGCCAGCCGTTGGCCTTCCAGCGGGGGAGCCAGGACGTGATGCCGTCCTTGACGTACGTGCTGTCGGTGTAGACGCGCACCACCGACGGGCGCGTCAGGCTCTCCAGCGCGCGGATGGGGGCCATCAGCTCCATGCGGTTGTTCGTCGTCGAGGCGGTTTCGCTGCCGTACAGCTCCCGCTCGTGCCTGCCGTAGCGCAGCACCGCGCCCCAGCCGCCCGGCCCGGGGTTCGGGCTGCACGCCCCGTCGGTGAAGATCTCCACAACCGGCTCGTCCCGCACCGGTGCAGATTACTAGGCTGGGTCGGGTGATCAGGGTCCGCACGGCAAGCCCCGGCGACGGCGCCGCCCTCGGCGAGATCCACGCCGCCTCCTGGGCCGCCGCCTACGGCCCGTTCTTCGCCGCCGACTTCGCCGAGGCGGGCGTCCGCGACCGCCGCGACCGCTGGCACGCCCGGGTCGGTGCCGACCTGCTGCTCCTCGCCACCCTCGACGACCGGCCACTGGCCCTGTCCTACAGCGTCGACTCGCCGACCCGCCCGGGTCTCGCCGAGCTGCACAGCTTCTACGCCCACCCCGACGCGTGGGGCACCGGCGTCGCCCAGGCGCTCGTGACCGAGACCCTGCGCCGCCTGAGCGCCTACCCGGCCGTGCACCTGTGGACCCTCGAGGGCACCCCGCGCTCACGTCGCTTCTACACCAAATCCGGCTTCACCCCCACCGGCGCCACCCGCCCCCACGACTTCGGCGACGGGAACCCACTGCCGCAACTGGAGTACGAGCGCACCCTCTAGGCTCCCCGCATGACGCAGCCGGACTGGGACACCCTGGAGCACGCCTACGGCACCGCCGAGGACACCCCCGAACTCTTGGCCCGCCTGCGCGGCGACGACTGGGCGGACGCGGTCGACGAGCTGTCCGCGTCGATCCTGCACCAGGGCAGCGTCTACCCGGCGACCGTCGCGGCCCTGCCGTTCCTTGTGGACACCGCCCTCGACACGACCGCCCCCGGCCGTGCGGGCGCCCTGTGGTTGCTGCGCGGCTACGCCCAGTCGATCGCCCTGGGCGCCAGCGGCGTGTCGACGTACCTGCCGGACGACGTCGACGTCGACGAGTTCGACCGCTCGGCCCGCGCGGGCCTGGCTGACATCATCCACTCGATACTGTCTCTTGTGGATGACCTGGATCCCTTGGTGCGGGCCGAGGTCTACGGCTTCGCCACCCACGTGACCGGCGCCGGTCCCGTCTTGCGTCACAGACTCACCGCCGAGACCGACCCCACGGCCGCCGCCGCGTTGATGGAACCCCTGCTCGTCCACGACGAACTCACCGCCGACGAACTCGCCACCGTCCGCGCCCGCGCCGACGACACCGTTACCTTCGCCGCCGCTTGGTCGGCGGTGGCGAAGGGCAAGGCGCTGCCGGGCACCGTGGACGACCTCGTGCGTCTCTGGAGCACCCAGGCCACCACCGAGCTGTCCCTCGAATCCCTGGCCTACAACGCGGGTAGCCACGCGATCCCGGTCCTCGAACGACTCCACGGGATCGTGTCCACAACGGACCTGACCGAAGGCTGGCTGGCCGCCGCGACGGTGTCCCGGTCCGCGACCGAACCCGCCCTCAACGGCCTGCTCGCCCTCGCCACATCCAGTCCCGAGCCCCCGACCGACCGTGCTCCCGGCGACCTGCTCGAACCGGACTCACACCCCGCGGCAGATCCCGGAATCGAGGCCCCGTCCAGCACCGCCGCGTCGGTCACCGATGGTCTCCCCACCTCCCCGGCGGAAGCCGCCGGGCTGATCGCCGCCCTCGCGGAGATCCGCGTCGCCATTCCCGACCCGCGGATCGACGACGCGATCGTCCGGCTCGGCGCGGCCGATCCCGCGTCCGCCGCGACCGCGCTCTTCACCGCCCGCGACCCGCGCTGGTTCCCCTTGGCCCAAGCCGCGACCCGGCTCCCCGAGGAACCCACCGTCACCACCCGCCGAACACGGACCAGCTTCGCCGTGTCCCTCATCGGTTTCCCCGCGCGGCGCAACCCGACGGACTGGGCCGCCGCGGACCTGTTGACGGTCGCCACCGCCGCGCTCGCCGCGTGGCCGTCGTCGTTGTGGGTCGACGTGCTCGCGGCGCTGCCCGCGTCGGAAGCCACCGTCCGCGCGGCCGTGTCCGCGCTCCCCGCAGCACCGAAGGAGGTCGCCGAGTACTTGGCCCACCAAGCCCCATCCCTGTACCCGCCATCGCTGCGCGCCTTCGTCGAGCAGGCACTCGACGCCGCCGACCCGGGCGGCGCGGAAGCGTGGTTCACCGCCGCCCGCGCCGTCCTCGGCCCACCCGAGGAACGCGAATCCACCTTCGCCCAGGCCTGGCACCTGGCCGACACCAGCGGCTCCCTCCTGACCGCCTGGTCGCGTTTCCCCTCCCCATCCCTGCGCGAGGCTTGCCGCTCGTTGCTCAACGGCACCGCCGAGACATCGTTCCCCGGGCGCCACCGTCAGCTGACCGCGGCCGAGATCCTCCCCGAGCACGCCTGGCCCACCGTCCTGGCCATCACCAACGAGGCCGAACTCCCACTCCTCGCCGCCATCACCGTCGGCACCACCCTCGTCGCCGCCGACCCCACCCGCCGCGCGGCCTGGGTGGCCGTGCTCACCGACATCGCGCACAACGGCCGCGAAACCTGGTCCGGCCCAGACCCCTGGTCGTCGGCGATAGCGGTGACCACCCTCCAATCCCTCAACGAGATCACCCCCACCGACGCCACCACCATCGCCCTCAACGCCCTGCACACCTCAATCCCCCTCAGCCGACTGGCCCGCATAGCCCCACCAGTCACCCAAGCCCTCCGCACGGCCCTCAAAACCCAACCCGACCTCCACCCCACGATCGCGGCATCCCTGAACCCGCTGATCGAGGGCGACGACCGCCTCCCCGTCGACAACATCACCGAGGACGTCCAAGTCCTCGCCGCCCTCCGCGACACCTTGCGCTGACTTCTCACACCTGTCGGAACACCGGCGACCGCGAACGTCCCGCGACACGAGATCGCTCCACTCGACATGATCTTCCGGCGCCGGTTCCCCCGGCGGGTCCGGATCTTCGGGTGAAGGACCACGTACGCGAAACCCGTCGCGGCCGCAGCGAGTCCGAGGTCACCGGGGCCGGACTGGCCGAGCGGCTGCTCACGATCGGCGAGGCGGTGGTCTCACGGCCGAACCGGTGGTGGTCGGCCAACCGCTCGCGGACCGGTCGGTCATCGATCGCGGCACGGAGCGTCGTGCCCGGCGGTCCGGCGCCGATGGGTGGGAATCGGTACGACTCCGCCGTGCGGTCACGTGCGAGGTCGACACGGCTCGCGGGACCTTCTTGGCGAAGGCGCTGGGGAGGGTGATCCGAACGGGCGGCGCTCACATCGCCAGTTCACCGGTGCCGATATCGCGGTTCCGGCGATCCGTGAGGGTTGGCGTCTCGCCCGTTTCCCCACCGGCCGACGGCCTGGGTCACCACTCCGACGGGCCCCGCCGGGTGAGGTGGGCCACGTGGTGCGAGGTCGCCATGGCGACCCAGGTCGAGGTGGTGCTCGCACCGCGGACGCCGCCTCGTCGGCAGCCCGACAGTTCCCGATCACCCCACGAGAACGCGGTACCCGCGAAGTCCTTTCGGGCCACCAACTCCGACGCCAGGTCGGCGAACCCCGCCGCCGCGGCGCGCTCCACCGCCTTCTCCAGCGGCCGCCGCAACGCGACCACGTGGCCCGGGGTCGTGTAGTAGAGGTACGGGTGGACCGACCGCTTGCCCGGGGTACTGGGCGGCGGGATCGCGGGGTGGACCACCCCGTAGTCGCCGTAGTGGACCGGCACCTCGTCCGACACCGCCTGCCACAGCGCCAACTCCGGCCGCGCGCGGGTGGTGGTCGTGTATCCGTTGCGCTTCGCGGGGATCGAGCCCGCCAAGACCGTGACCGCCGCCGGGCCGAGCCGGTCCACCAAGGCGCGCGCGAACGGCACAACGGACTCCGGGCGCGCGTCGTCGACGTATCCCAGGTCGATGACCGCGTGCACCCCCTTCGCCCGAGAACCCCGCACGACCCGCCGCAGCCGGTCGTCGAGGCAGGCAGGCGCCAGGTCGTGGAACCTGATGACGACATCGCGCGGGCGGTGTTGCTGGAGGAGGGCCACCGCGGCGAGTTCGCTGTCCGAGGCGTTGTCGTGGACAACGGGAATGATCGCGGGCACGTCCAGGGACAGTTGGCCGTCCAGGGTCGACTCGATGTGGTCGTCCAGAAAGGCGAACGACCCACCCGGGAACCGCGCCCCGCCCATCGCCCGGACATCCACCCACACCGGTTGGCCGCGCTCCGCCATCTGGACCGCCGCCTCCGTGAACATGGGCAGCAACCGCCCGCCCTCGATCCGGACCGAGTCGAGCAACTCCACGAGGATCCTGGGCGCGTGCCCCGCCCCGAGGCGCATCACCGCGCCGAACTCGCCCACCTTGCTCTTCAGCACCACCAGCGGAACGAACCGCATCGCCACGACCTCCCCGGCACCGGGACCGCGACTTCGATCATGTTCGGTGGCGGCGCCCGCGCACCGCCACCGGACGGGTGAGATCGCGTAGAAATGGGGCAGCGAAGGGAGTCCGGATGCCAGGGGCGCGCGTCATCCTCGACACGAACATCTGGTCCGCGATCGGGGACGAAGGCGTGGCGCGGGATTTCGACACGCTGATGCGGCAGCGCGGATACGAGGTCCTCGTGCCGCCGAGCACCCTCCTCGAGGTCGTCCGGCTCCGTGTCCCCGAGGCCCGGCAACGCATAGTCGAGGCACTCGCGAGGGGATACCGGTCGCGGCTCCGCTCCGAAGCCGAGTCCGAAGCCGGGGAAATCGTCCGCGCCATCCGGGAGCTGCGACCGGGGTGGATCCGGTCGAGGCCGGACACCGCCAGGGTCGCGTCGCTGAACTCGTACTGGACCAAAGGGGTGTGGCGAGAGGCGCTGGACGACTCGACCGAGATGCACCGGTACCTGCGCACCGTGGGCGCGGTGAAGCCGGCACACCTGCTCGCCGTGCAACGCGAGCAACGCGCGAACTTCCTCAGGGACAAGACCCGGGTGCGGCCGTTGACCGAGGTGGTCGTGGCGGCCACGCCCGACGACGCCGAGAGGTCCTTGCCGGGCTGGTCAGGCGACCCCACCGAGCTGTGGCGGATCGAGGCGCGGCACGTCTTCTGGCACGAACTGGTCGACGTCGCCGGTCGGGCCGTGGTCACCAAGGAGGACACGACCTACGCCGACTGGATCGGCGCCCACGTCGACCTGGCGAAGCTGCGACGCGCCCCCGAGGACTTCACCGCGTTCTGGCTGCGGGACGTGGAACCGGCGGCGGTGCCCCGGCAGTGGTTGCGCTGGGCCGTGCGCATCGTCCAAGCCGACCACAAGGTCACCGACGGCAACCCCCTGGACGAGCAGCACAGCTCCTACCTCGTCGACTGCGACCTCGTGCTGTCCGCGGACCGGCGGTACGTGTCCGTCCTGGAAGCGGTCCGCGCCGACGCGCCGTTCGCGATCGCCGAGCCGAGGCTGGTGTCGGGCGACCGGCGCGTGCCGGTCATGGACCGGCTCGCCGACGCGCTCTAGCCGGCCTCACCAGCCCCGTTCGCGCCACTCGTCCAGGTGGGGGCGTTCGGTGCCGAGGGTCGAGTCGTCGCCGTGGCCGGGGTAGAACCAGGTGGTGTCGGGAAGGGCGTCGAAGATCCGGGTGCGGACGTCGGTCAGCAGCGACGTGAAGTTCTCCGGGGTGGACGTCTTGCCGACGCCGCCTGGGAATAGGGAGTCGCCGGTGAAGAGGTGGGGGACGCCCCCGGGGTCGCGGTAGAGCAGGGCGATCGAGCCCGGGGTGTGGCCGCGGAGGTGGATGACCTCCAGTGTGACTTCTCCCACATCAATCGTGTCCCCGTGCGCCACGAAACGATCCGGGGGGACCGGTAGCGGGGCCGCGTCCAGCTCGTGCGCGATCGTGTTGGCGCCGAACGCGCCCGCCGTCGCGCCCAAGGCCTGCCAGTGGTCCGGGTGCTGGTGGGTCGTCACGATCGTGCGGAGCGTGGGGCGCTCCTGGTCGTACCCGATGAGGTCGGACAGCCTCTGCGGGTCGTTGGCGGCGTCCACCAGCAACGCCTCCCGGCTGGCCCGGCAGATCAGCAGGTACGCGTTGTTGTCGGCCGGCCCGACGGACACCTTGGTGATCGTCAGCGCGGGGAGCGTGCGGCGGGCGGCGGGGCCGCCCGGCTCGACATGGCCGGTGTAGTCGTCGACGAGGTCCACGGTCGCCGAAGGTAGCCTGCTCGGCCGGACCTTCTCAGGCGGGGCTCAGACACAGCCCTTATCCTGTTATCTGAGCGTGACCTGATATTCCCCGTCCCCGTCGCCGACACCTGTGAGCCTGTGCAGACATCAGAGACAGCGCAGCAGAAGCGGTCCCCGCGCAAGATCAGCTGGGACGTGCTGAGGGTGGTCGCCGTGTACTCGGTGGTCGTCCAGCACATCACCCACCAATCCCCGATCAACCACCCCGAACTGGGCCCGTACCCGTTCGTGCTCCCGCTGCAGTTCGGCGCGAGCACCCTGTTGGTGGTCTCCGCCTACTTCGTGTGCGTCACCGTCCGCCGCGGCGGCACGGGGCGCTGGCTGTTCAACCGGCTCGCCCGGTTGCTGCCCGCGTACCTGGTCGCCGTGGTCGTCACCTACGGTGTCACGCGCGCGGTCGCCGACTCGTTCGGGTGGCCCCTGCCCACCCCCACGGACCTGGTCGGCAACCTCCTCATGATCCAGGCGTGGTCGCCCCAGTTCCACTGGATCGACGCCTCCTACTGGACCCTGCCCATCCAGGTCTTCGCCTTCACCGCCGCCGCGATCCTCTGGCCGCGCGGGTGGAGCCGCGGCATCCGGCTGCCGGTCCTGCTGTGGACCCTGGTCGTGGCGCCGATCGTCATCCGCTTCGCCTGGCGCGGTGACGACGCGGCCCAGTGGATCAGGTCGGCGTTCGACGGCCTCGCCCTGCACCGCGTCGCCCTGTTCGGCGTCGGCGCCGCGATCTGGCTGTGGAGCAGGAAGCGCATGTCCACCGTCCACATGGCCGTGTACGTGCTCGCCGCGCTCGCCGCCCAGGACGCGCACGCGTTCTTCAACGACACCCCGTCGACCATCGCGTTCGGCGTCGTCCTGCTCGGCGTCATCGCCGCCGCGGGCGGACCCGACTGGGACATCCCCGTCCTGCGCGGCGCCAACCCGGCGATCCGCTGGCTGGCGGGCATCTCCTTCGGCGTCTACCTGACCCACCAGGTGCTCGGCTTCGTCCTGTCCCGCCTGCTGCTCGACGCGGGCGTCGACGCCTGGGGCCGGTTGGTGGCCTGCGTCGCCCTGGCCATCCTGCTCGGCTGGGCGATGACCCGGCTGGTCGAACAGCCCGCGCACCGCTGGCTGCTCGCCAACGGCCCGGTCATCTGGCGCCGCGCCCGGCGCGCGCTCGCCGCGACCGGTCGCGCCCTGCGGGACCTGCCGCAGGTGCCCGCTCAGGCCCAGGCGGAGAGCTCCGGCGGCGTGCCGGTCAAGCCGGAGCCGTCCGACCGGCGGGTCAACCAGCCCAGCACGGCCGCCGCCGGTCCGGAGACCTCGGCGGAACTCGACTGGGTGGCGATGGCCAGCTCCCAGGTGCGCTGACGGCCGTCGGGGAGCTGCGCGACCACCCGCAGCGGCTCCCCGTCGGCGCGCAGCCGGACCGGCCGCACCGCGATGTCGAGCAGCCGGTCCAACTGGGCGGCGGGCAGGTCACCGAACTCCACGCCCGCGTCCAGGTCGACCAGGTGGTGCCAAGCCTCGAACAGGGCCAGCTCCGGCAGCTCGGCCGCGACCAGCTGCAACCCGGACGGGTGGGTGACGGTCGCCGACCACTCGGCGTCCGACAACCGGTGGAACGCGGTGTGAAATCGATCACAAGCGGCGTACAGGTCCTCGCGGATCACCTGGGCCAGCCGCTCCGCGCCGGCCGCGATGTCCGCGTCCCGGTCCGCGCGGCTGGCGTACGCCGGGTGCTCGATCCCGGTCCGCGCCCAGGTCATCAGGTTCACCAGCGCGTCAGCGTTGCGCGCCAGGTGGGTCACCACGTGCGCCTTCGACCACCCCGGCAGCCTGCTCGGCGCCCGGAAGGCCGGTTCCGGCAGCTCCGCGACGACCCGGTGCAGCACCGCCCACGCCTCGGTGAGCGCCTGGTGCGCGTCCGCCGCCCGCGCCTGCGCGGAGTCCGACCGGCGTTGACCGGGGAGATCCGGCCCCCGGCTCGCGTCGACCGCGCTTGCGGTGTTGGTGGACGTGTCCGAAACGCTCATACCGACCCCCGAACTTCCGTTGGTGGAATGGCTGTGGCCTGGTGCGCGGCGCGGCTGGTGTGATCGGAGCAACGCGCTCCCACCTCCAGAGTAGGCCGCCGCGCCTACTGACCGGTACCGCCGGCACGGGTGCGTTGGTCGAAGACGTCGTCCAGAATTGTCGGTGCCCCGATCTAGCATCCCCACGCCATCCCTCTGCCCTTCCGCTCCAGGCACTCTGTCGCGGGTCCTCGCACCCGCGCGCGCCCGGAGATCACGAGTGGTAGGGGGGACGACACCGCTGGTCAGACCCCCATGACTGGCACCCCCACGCGCTGGGTAACACTGGCTGGTGACACAGGGTCACCGCTTCGGGTCCACCCAGGACCGACCCAGCGCCCCGAACCAGCCCCTGCACTACCGAAGGGACCTCAGTGGCCGACCGCCTCGTCGTTCGCGGCGCCCGGGAGCACAACCTGCGCGGCGTCGACATCGACCTGCCCCGCGACAGCCTGGTCGTGTTCACCGGCCTGTCCGGCAGCGGCAAGTCCAGCCTCGCCTTCGACACGATCTTCGCCGAGGGCCAGCGCCGCTACGTCGAGTCGCTGTCGGCCTACGCCCGGCAGTTCCTCGGCCAGATGGACAAACCCGACGTCGACTTCATCGAGGGCCTCTCGCCCGCGGTGTCCATCGACCAGAAGTCCACCAGCCGCAACCCGCGCTCGACCGTCGGCACCATCACCGAGGTCTACGACTACCTGCGGCTCCTCTACGCGCGCGCGGGCAAGCCGCACTGCCCCACCTGCGGCGAGGCGATCAGCAAGCAGACCCCGCAGCAGATCGTCGACCAGGTGCTGGCCATGGAGTCCGGCGTCCGGTTCCAGGTGCTCGCGCCGGTCATCCGCGGCCGCAAGGGCGAGTACGTCGACCTGTTCGCGAACCTGCAGACCCAGGGCTACTCGCGGGCGCTGGTCGACGGCGTCGTGCACTCGCTGACCGAGCCGCCGAAGCTGAAGAAGCAGGAGAAGCACCACATCGCGGTCATCATCGACCGGTTGTCGGTGAAGGCCAGTTCCAAGCAGCGGCTCACCGACTCGGTGGAGACCGCGCTGCGGCTGGCCGACGGGCTCGTCGAGCTGGAGTTCGTCGACCTGCCGGAGAACGACCCGAAGCGGGTCCGCGGCTTCTCCGAGCACCTGGCCTGCCCCAACGGCCACCCGCTCGGCGTCGAGGACCTGGAGCCGCGCTCGTTCTCCTTCAACTCGCCCTACGGCGCGTGCCCCGAGTGCACCGGCATCGGCGTGAAGAAGGAGGTCGACCCGGAGCTGGTCGTCCCGGACGACGAGCTGTCCCTGGCCGACGGCGCGATCGCGCCGTGGGCGGGCGGGCAGACCGCCGAGTACTTCACCCGGCTGCTGACGTCGCTGTCGGAGACCATCGGGTTCCGGATGGACGCCCCGTGGCGCAAGCTGTCGGCGAAGGCGCAGAAGGCGGTGCTGCACGGCGTCACCGACCAGGTCCACGTCCGGTACAAGAACCGGTACGGGCGCGAGCGGTCCTACTACGCCGCGTACGAGGGCGTGATCCCGTTCCTGGAGCGGCGGCAGGAGCAGACCGACTCGGAGTACATGCGGGAGAAGTACGAGGGCTACATGCGCGAGGTCCCGTGCCCCTCGTGCCGCGGCACCCGGCTCAAGCCGGAGATCCTCGCCGTCACCCTCGACCACCCCGACGGCGACCGGTCCATCGCCGAGGTCTCGAACATGTCCATCGGCGAGTGCTCCGCGTTCCTCGACAACCTCAAGCTGGGCAAGCGCGAGGCGATGATCGCGGGCGCGGTGCTCAAGGAGATCCAGGCGCGGCTGCGGTTCCTGCTCGACGTGGGGCTGGACTACCTGTCGCTGGACCGCGCGTCCGGCACGCTCTCCGGCGGCGAGGCGCAGCGCATCCGGCTCGCCACGCAGATCGGGTCGGGGCTGGTCGGCGTGCTGTACGTGCTCGACGAGCCGTCGATCGGCCTGCACCAGCGGGACAACCACCGGCTGATCGAGACCCTGACCCGGCTGCGCGACCTGGGCAACACGCTGATCGTCGTGGAGCACGACGAGGACACCATCCGCGCGTCGGACTGGGTGGTCGACATCGGACCGGGGGCGGGGGAGCACGGCGGCAAGGTCGTGCACAGCGGCACGTTCAAGGAGCTGCTGAAGAACAAGGAGTCGCTGACCGGCGCGTACCTGGCCGGGCGCAGCGTGATCCCGATGCCGGAGCTGCGGCGGCCGATCGACAAGAAGCGGCAGCTGACGGTGGTCGGCGCGCGCGAGCACAACCTGCGCGGCATCGACGTGTCGTTCCCGCTGGGCGCGCTGGTCGCGGTGACGGGCGTGTCCGGGTCGGGCAAGTCCACGCTGGTCAACGACATCCTCGCGACCGTCCTGGCGAACAAGCTCAACGGCGCGCGGCAGGTGCCGGGGCGGCACACGCGCGTGAAGGGCCTGGAGCACGTCGACAAGCTCGTCCAGGTCGACCAGTCGCCGATCGGCCGCACCCCGCGTTCGAACGCCGCGACGTACACCGGTGTCTTCGACCACATGCGCAAGCTGTTCGCGTCGACGACCGAGGCCAAGGTCCGCGGCTACCAGCCGGGCCGGTTCTCGTTCAACGTCAAGGGCGGGCGCTGCGAGGCGTGCGCGGGCGACGGCACCATCAAGATCGAGATGAACTTCCTGCCGGACGTGTACGTGCCCTGCGAGGTCTGCAAGGGCGCGCGCTACAACCGGGAAACGCTCGAGGTGCACTACAAGGGCAAGACGATCGCCGAGATCCTCGACATGCCGATCGAGGAGGCGGCGGACTTCTTCGAGCCGATCAAGGCCATCCACCGGCACCTCAAGACGCTGGTCGACGTCGGCCTCGGCTACGTGCGGCTGGGCCAGCCCGCGCCGACCCTGTCCGGCGGCGAGGCGCAGCGGGTGAAACTGGCCAGCGAGCTGCAGAAGCGCTCGACGGGCCGCACGGTCTACATCCTCGATGAGCCCACCACGGGCCTGCACTTCGAGGACATCCGCAAGCTCCTCGGCGTGATCAACGGCCTGGTCGACAAGGGCAACACGGTGATCGTCATCGAGCACAACCTGGACGTCATCAAGACCGCCGACTGGCTCATCGACATGGGCCCCGAGGGCGGCACCGGCGGCGGTGTCGTCGTGGCCCAGGGCACCCCGGAGGACGTGGTCAAGGACGAGACCAGCCACACCGGCCAGTTCCTCGCGCACGTCATGTAGCGCGGCGGTGCCCGCACCCGCCGGGTGTGGGCACCGCCACCCCGGTCCGGCTACCCGCGGAAGTGGCGAGTGGACGCCCCGTAACCAGCGGAAATGACATCTGGACACGGTGTATCCCCGTCGCGGATGCTGGCTCCTACCTCGTAGGCGCGGCTTGATCGACATGCCGGACGAGGAGGACACCACCGATGTCGAGGGAACCGGAAGCCCGGGTGGAGCGGTCGCAGCGGAGCGTGGCCGCGGTGCGGGCCTTGGTGGACGACCGCGGTGGGCGGCGGTGGGGCCACGGCGGCGTGACCAGTGCCGCGGACTTCCGGGTGCTGCCCCGCGCGGCGCGCGGCGGACAAACGGGACCAGGTGGCTGGGGGTTCGTTGGTGGGCGCTGAGCTGCCGGAGACCGCGTCGGCGTCGGCCTCGGTGTCGGGGGAGGACGTCGAGCGGACCCAGGTCGTGGTCGAGGAACCCGCGGCACCCCAGGCGGAGTCGCTCGAGGTGACCCGCGCGGTCGGGGGCACGGGCGGCGGGGAACTCGTCGTCGCCCTGCGCACGGTCGAGGCTGTGGCTGAGTCCGCGGCGGACTCGGCCACACCGGTGGAGACCGGGAAGCCGAGCGGCGCCGCCGAGTCGGAGGACCCGGCGGCGGAAGACGCGGGCGATGCCGACGAAGACGAACTTGACGAAGTCGACGAGGACGAGGACGAGGACGACACGGTCCCGACGGGCGACGTCCGGTGGCCCGGCATCGAGAACGACGACGACGTCCGGTTCGGTGTGGGGGACGAGGACGAGACCACCCAGGCCGTGAACCCCGTTCGGAAACGGGACACCAACGGCTCCGGCCCCGCAGCGGGCGATCGTGGGGACGAGGCTCAGGCAGGTCAAGACCTCGATGGCGAGGCCACGCGGGCGGTAGGGGCTCAAGAGGTTCGGGACCTCGATGGCGAGGCCACTCGCGCCGTTGTCGGTGGGCGGCCTGGTGCTGGTGATGGCGAGGCCACCCTCGCGGTGAAGCCCCGGTCCGCGCACCCCCTCAACGACAGCGAGGCAACCCAGGCCGTGGGCGGGCCTCGGCGCGCCCAGCCCGCCGACGACGTCGAGATCACCCAGGTGGTGCGCCCGGTCCCGGTGCCCCTGTCGGTCGGCGTGGTGCGGGAACGGTTGCGCCGCGAATTCGGCAGCGCCGTCGTCGTGCTCGACGCGCCCGGGCGGGTGGTGCCCGGGACCCGGCTCGTCGTGGGGATCAACGACAACCCCGACTTCGACCGGTGGCTGCGCGGCACCCGCCTGCCCGTGCTGACCATCACCCTCGCCACCGCCACCGCGCACGTCGGCCCACTGTCCATCCCGGACACCCCCGGCTGCGCGGGCTGCGCGCGCACCCGCAAGGCCGCCGCCCGGCACGCCACCCGAGAAGCGCCACCCGCGCTCAAGCCGAGCGGGCGGCCCGCCCTGGACCACATCGCCGACCTCGTCCGGGCCGCCACCAAGCACGGCGCCACCGACCTGGTCGGGCACATCGTCGAGGTCGGGGCCGGGGAACCGCTCTGGCACCGGGTCATCCCGCTCGCGCACTGCGGCACGTGCGGCGGCGCGAAGGGCGGCGCGCCCCAGGACGTCCCCGAGACCGACGACCCCGCCGAACTCCTCACCGCCCTCGCGGGCTGGGTCGACCCGCTCACCGGCGTCATCCCGTGGATCACCGTGCACACCCCCTTCGACGGCGCGCCGCACGTGGCGACCGCCGCGCCGCCGCACGTGTTCGACCGGGCGGGCAAGCCGCGGGCGCTGCCCCTCGGGTGGGGCAGGGGCACCGACCCGGCCCAGGCGATCCTGGCCGCGGTCGGGGAGGCCGTCGAGCGGTACTCCGCGTCCCTGCCCGACCCCCGCCGCGTCGTGTGGGCGCGGCCCGCCGACCTCGACGGCGAGGTGCTCGACCCGCGCGAGTTCGCGCTCTACGAACCCGAGCAGTACGCCGCCCCCGGCTTCGGCTACGCCCCCTTCGACCGCCGCGTAGACCACCCGTGGGTGCGCGGCACCTGGCTCGGCACCGACAACCCGGTGTGGGTGCCCGCCGTGTTCAGCTACCTCGCCATGACGCTGCTGCCCGAGCACCTCATCTGCCAGGGCACCTCCAACGGCCTCGCCGCCGCGCTCGACACCGACGCCGCCACCGTCCGCGCGACCCTCGAACTCGTCGAGCGCGACGCCATGATGACCACCTGGCTCACCGGCGCCCGCGGCCGCTACGTCGAACTCGACGACACCCTCGACCCCGAGGTGGCCGACGCCGTCGACGGCCTGCGCGCCGCGGGCCCCACCGTCGAGATCTACCTGCTGCACACCTCCCGCTACGGCACCACCGCCGTCGCGCTCGCCGTCGGCGACGGCAAGCGCTGGCCCGGCGCCGCCATCGGCCTCGGCGCCGACCGGTCCCCGCGCGCCGCCATCCGCGACGCCGTGTTCGAACTCGCCCGCACCGCCCCGCACCTGGCGACGCTGCTGCGCGACCGCGAGGTCGTCGTGCCCGCCCGGGCGCAGGCCGTGCGCGGCGCGCTCGACCACGCCGCCTTCTACTTCCCCGCCGACCGCGTCGCGGCCTTCGACCGGCTCCGCTGCGGCGGCACCTCCCGCCTCGCCGACCTGCCCGAACCCGCCTTCGACACCACCATCGACGACCTCTCCGGGCACCTCGGCAGCAAGGGCGTCCGGGTCGCCGTCGTCGACGTGACCAGCGCCGATGTGGCGACCGGCCCGTTCCGCGTGGTCCGCGCCGTCAGCCCCGACCTGCAACCCATCAGCCACGGCTTCGGCTACGACCGCTCCCCGGTCGCCCGCCTGCGCCACGCGGGCACGCCCGTGCGCCGGGTCATCCACCCCATATGGTGACGTAGTTCACCAAGCGGTCAGCCCGGGGCAACCCGCGCCGGGGAAGATCACCGGCCATGCGCGCCCCCTGGATCATCGCCGCCGCACTCGGATCCCTCACCCTCCTGGTCACCCCCGCGCACGCGGGGCTGCCCACCACCAGTGCCCTCCGCGAGACCCCACCCGCCTTCGACGACGACGAAGGCGGCAACGCCGACGCCGACGACCCGGCCATCTGGGTCGACCGCGCGCACCCCGAGCGCAGCCGCGTCCTCGGCACGCTGAAGAACGGCGGCCTCGCGGTGTTCGACCTGCACGGCCGCCAGGTCCAGCACTTCGCCACCCCGCCCGCCCCGACCCCCGACGCCGAGGCGGGCCGGTTCAACAACGTCGACGTCGTCACCGGTGCCCGGATCGGCCGCCGCGTCCTCGACCTCGCGCTCGTCTCCGACCGGGGTCGCGACCGGATCCGGGCGTACGCGATCGACGCGCGCGGCACGCTCGCCGACGTCACCACCGCGAACCCGCCGCGCGCGTTCAGCGCGACCGAGACCGAGGTCGACGAGCAGCGCACCGCCTACGGCCTCGCCGTCGTCCCCGACCCGGCGGGCGGCGCGCCGTGGGTGGTCACCAGCCGCCGCCACGACACCCGCCTCGGCGTGTTCCGCCTCGCCGACGACGGCACCGGCCGGATCACCTACCGCCGCGCCGACACCGTCGACCTGCCCGCGTCCTTCCGCGTCGACGGCCGCGACTGGTCGCCGTGCGCGGAGCCGGGGGAGGGCCCGCAGGTCGAGGGCATGGTCTACGACCCGGTGGGCGGCGCGCTCTACGCGGCCCAGGAAGACGTCGGCGTCTGGCGGATCCCCCTGCGCGGCGGCGAGTTCGGCACACCGTCCCTTGTGGACCGCGTACGCGAGTACGGCAGGCCCGCGGCCTACGACGAGGCCACCGAGGAGTGCGCCTTCACCGGCCCGCCGTCGCCCGCCGCCGGTCGCTACCTGACTGCCGACGCCGAGGGGCTCACGATCGCCACCGGCAAGCGCGGCGAGCGGCTGCTGCTGGCCTCCAGCCAGGGCGACAGCACCTTCGTCACCTACGACATCACCCGCGGTTTCCGCCGCACCGGCGGGTTCGAGGTGACCGGCACGTCCACTGTGGACGGCGTGCAGCACAGCGACGGCGCCGCGGTCACCACCACGCCGCTCGGCCGGGACTTCCCGCACGGCCTGCTGGTCCTGCACGACGGCGAGAACACCCCAAACGGTGGCCGGGAGAGCACCGACTTCAAGTTCGTCCGCTGGGATCAGGTACCGACCTCGACCAGGTGAGGCCGCTCGGTGGGGCGCGGCCGCAGCGCGCGCCCCACCAGCACCAGCAGCGCGGCGGCCACGAGCAGCAGCGCCAGCAGCCACGAGGTCGTGAACATCGGCTCCGGGTACGCGCTGCCCAGCACGCGCTCACCCGACGGCACCGCCGGGATCGCGACCAGGCCGACGAGGACGACGGGGGCCAGCGGCCCGCCCCCGGTCTCGACGGTGGTCGCCGCGGCGACCAGCGCCGTGAGGCCGACCGCCGCCGCGACCGCCACCACGGCCATCGGCGCGTTCTCCGCCCCCAGCGGGGGGAGGGCGATGCCCGCGGCCACGGCGGCCACGATGAAGATCGGGTCCAGGTGCGCGGCGAAGCACACCGCGCCGAACACCACCACGGACGCGAACACCGCGACCGTGCTCAGCGCGCTCAGCGGGTGGTCCACCGGTGCGTCAGGTGGTTTGCCGACGGTTTCCAGGTACCGGATGCCGATGCGCAGCAGCGCCGAGCCCGCGAGCGCCGTGAGCACCAGGGCCAGCGTCCGCGGGGCCGCGCGCCACGCGACCACGGCGGCCAGCGCCAGGAGCAGCGCCACGGAGACCACGCCCACGGCGATGACCTCCGCGGCGTCGTCCTCCCCGGGACCGGTTCGCTCGCGGAGGTAGTACCCCGTGAGCACCAGGTACACGTCCGTCCCGGCGGTGACCGCGATGGCCGCCAACCCGGTGACCAGCGGTGTCACCGCGCCCCGAGCGGACTCGGTGTCGCGCCACGTGATCAGGACCGCCCCCGCGGCGCCCGCCAGCGCCAGGCCCGCCGCGATGAACGGCACCACGTCCCAGGCCGAGGGCTCCAGCCTGCGCAGCGCCAGCGGCCCGCCGATGAGGAAGCAGGTCGCGGCCGTGCCCGCGAGGACCGCGGGGCGCGCCCGGTGACCGAGGTGGCGCAGCCTGCTCGCGCCGCCGAGGACGCCGAGCAGCAGCAGGACCGCGGTCGCCGTGGTGACCACCGAGGTGACGCGCAGCCAGGTCTCGAAATCGCTCTCGCGGTCCGGCGGCCAGTTGGCGATCCACACCACCCCGTCGATGAGGTTCACCGCCGCGCCCACCACCAGCACCCACGCCCAGCCCCGCGCCGGGAACCGCCACAGCGTGAACAGCGCGGCGGCGCTCACCGCGGGGATCACCCACAGCAGGTCCCACCCGCTCGTCAGCGCCCACGGCGCCGCGGGGTGGCGGAACAGCAGCGCACCGGTGGCGGCCAACGCCGCGAGAAACGCCCACCGAACGGTCATGGGGAGCACGGTAAGGCCGAACGCGTACGCCGCACGGAGGCCGAGTCCCACTCGTGATCAAGTGTTCGCCGGGCGAGAAGGTCGCGGATCCCGTGGGAAAACACCGGATCCGCATACGGCTTGCCGGAATGGGCCCGGTGCGCGGGGTTTCGTGGGGGAGCGGGCGCGAACCCTGGGCCGCGTGGATTTCGGTAGGGCCGTTTGCCCATTCCTGCCAACGAAATCCGACGGGGGTCGGCGGAATTCCCGGGTGCGCGGGGAAATCCGCACTGACGCGGCCCGGTTCGACGGTCTTCCCCGAGAAGGACCGAACCGCCCGCACCGGGGGCATCGGCGGCGGGCGGCTCGTGGGGTTAAACGACCGGACATGGTGCAGGCTACGGTTCCCGTGCACTTTCCGGTGCGTTCGCCCGTGCGGCGGAACGGGTTGTCGGCTGTCGGCGCGGCTCGGGTACGCCGGGTGGCTGTTCCGCGTGGTCACTGACCTGCGTGGACCGCCCGTCCGCCGCCGGGGACCCCGGTGACGCCGCGGCGTCGTCGGATTGCGCCAACCGTGGCGTAAGCGTCGATTCGGGGAACGGGTCGTCACCGGCGAGCACGGCCCTGGCCCGCGCGTGGTCCAGCTCCCCGGTCCAGCGGCCGACCAGGACGGTCGCCACCGCGTTGCCCGCGAAGTTGGTCAGCGCCCGCGCCTCGGACATGAACCGGTCGATGCCGACGATCAGGCCGACCCCGTCGACCAGGTCCGGCCGGTGCGACTGCAGCCCACCCGCCAGCGTCGCCAGACCCGCGCCGCTGACCCCCGCCGCGCCCTTCGACGCGATCACCATGAACGCCAGCAGCCCCACCTGCTCGCCGACCGACAGCGGCGCGCCCGTCGCGTTGGCCACGAACAGCGTCGCCATCGTCAGGTAGATCGCGGTGCCGTCGAGGTTGAACGAGTAGCCGGTCGGCACGGTGATCCCGACGACCGGCCCGCCGACGCCCAAGTGCTCCATCTTCGCGATCAGCCGCGGCAGCGCGACCTCCGACGACGACGTGGACAGGATCAGCAGGAACTCGCGGCCCAGGTACCGCAGCAGCGCGAACAGGTTGATCCGGGCGACCAGCCACAGCAGCGGCCCCAGCACCGCCACGAGGAACACCGCGCACGTCGCGTAGAAACCGAGCATCAGCACGGCGAGGCTGCGCAGCGCCCCCGCGCCGGTCGCGCCGACCACCGCCGCGATGGCGCCGAACGCGCCGACGGGCGCGATCCACATGACCATCGCCAGGATCCGGAACACCAGCCGTTGCACGTGTCGCACGCCGCGCAGGATCGGTTCGCCACCCGAACCCATGAGCTGCAACGCGAACCCGGCGAGCAACGCGACCAGCAGGGCCTGTAGGACCTCGCCGTCGGTGAGCGCGGAGACCAGGGTCGTGGGGATGACGCCGAGCAGGAACTCCGTGGTGCCCTCGGCCTCCTTGACCTGTGCCGCACCGCTTTGGCGTATTGCGTCGGTGAGCTGCAAGCCGTCGCCCGGGTGCAATACGTTGCCCACCAGCAGGCCGATCGCCAGCGCGACGGTCGACATCACCAGGAAGTAGCCCAGCGCCAGGCCACCCACCCGGCCCACGCTGCGCGCCTTCGCCACCGAACCGACGCCGAGCACGATCGTGCAGAAGATGACCGGGGCGATCATCATCTTGATCAGCGCGACGAACCCGGTCCCCAGCGGTGCCAACGACTTCCCGGTCGCGGGGAACAGCAGCCCGACCGCGACGCCGAGCGCGACGGCGACCAGCACGGCCACGTACAGCAGGTGCGTGCGGTCGCGCCGGGCGGGTACCCCGCGCCGGTCGGCGGGCTCGGGCTGGTCGGACACGGTGGCCTCCCGGAACTCGGGTGGCCCTACCATCCCGGGGGGTGTGGCGCCGGTCACGGTTGCGTTCATAGCGGTCGCGGGGAGGGGTGCGGTGCGCGGGCGGTGGAGTGTGGCGCGGCAGCTGCTGGTGCTGCAGGTCGTCATCGTCGGGGTGCTGGTCGCCGCGGGCGCGGCGCTGGCCTGGGTGGACGTCACCGAGCGGACGGAGGCGGCGACCGCGGCCGACGCCACCGTGCTCGCCCGCGCCGTCGCCGACGCGCCGTCCGTGGTGGCCGCGGTGACCGGGCCCGACCCGACCGCGGTGCTGCAGCCCTACACCGAGCGGCTGCGGGCCGACACCGGCATCGACTTCGTCACGATCATGGACACCGCGGGCACCCGGTACACCCACCCCAACCCGGCGATGATCGGCGGCCGCTTCCTCGGCAACACCGCCGAGGCGCTGGCCGGGCGCGCGTTCACCGAGACCTACACCGGCACCCTCGGCCCGTCCGTGCGCGCGGTGGTCCCGGTCTTCGACGGCCCCCGGGTGGTCGCCCTGGTCAGCGCCGGGGTGACGCTCGCGACGATCAGCCAGCGCGTGGGCGATCGGGTGCTGTGGCTCTTCGGCGCGGCGGGCGTCGCGCTGCTGCTCGGCGGCCTGGGCGCGGCGCTGGTCGCGCGGCGGCTGCGCAGGCAGACCGGCGGCATGGCGCCGGGGGAGCTGAGCCGGGTGCTCGGCCACCACGAGGCGATCCTGCACGCGGTCCGCGAGGGCCTGGTGCTCATCGACCAGCGCGGCCGGGTCACGCTGTGCAACGACGGCGGGCGCGTGCTCCTCGACCTGCCGCCGGCCGCCGACGGCACCCGCGTCGACCGGCTCGGCCTGCCGGAGAGCCTGGTCGAGCGCCTGCTGTCGGGCACGGAGATGCGCGACGAACTACACCTGACCGAGACCCGCGTGCTCGTCGTCAACTCGACGAAGGTCCACGAACAAGGCACGGTCGTCACGATCCGCGACCGAACCGACCTGCAAGCCCTGACCGGCGAGCTGAACACCATGCGCGGCTTCGCCGAGTCCCTCCGCGCCCAGGCCCACGAGGCCGCCAACCGCCTGCACACCGTGGTGTCCCTGGTCGAGATGGGCCGCCCGGCCGAGGCGGTCGAGTTCGCGACGGAGGAACTGGCCGTCGCCCAACGCCTGACGGACCAGGTCGTGTCGGCGGTGTCGGAACCGGTCGTCGCGGCCCTGCTGCTGGGCAAGGCGGCGGACGCGGCCGAACGCGGGGTCGACCTGGTGATCACCCCGGACTCGGTCGACTTCGCCGCGGTCCCCGTCGCCGCGCGGGAACTCGTGACGATCCTGGGAAACCTGATCGACAACGCCGTCGACGCCGCCGTGGACGGAGCCCGCGACCGCCGCCCGGAAGTCCGGGTCTCCACCGGCGGCACCCCGCGCGAAGTCGTGCTCCGCGTCGCCGACAGCGGCCCGGGCCTACCCCCGGAAGCCTTCCGCCGCGGCTGGTCCACCAAGGCGGACGGCCGTGGCCTGGGCCTGGCGCTGGTCGGCCAGGCCGTGCGGCGCGCGGGCGGCGTCGTCGAAGTGACCCACGGCGAGGGCACGGTCTTCACCGTCCGACTGCCGGTGACGAGGTGACGACCACACCGTGTTGGCTATGCCCGTGATCAGGACGCTGGTGGTCGAGGACAACCCGGTGGCCGCCGAGGCCCACCGCAGACACGTGACCCGCGTACCGGGCTTCGCGGTCGCGGGCGTAGCCCGCTCCGGCCGCGAAGCCCTGCGGTTCCTGGAAAGCGCGCCCGTCGACCTGGTGCTGCTGGACCTCTACCTACCGGACACCCACGGCCTCGCCCTGCTCCGCTCGATCCGCTCGGCGGGCCACACGGCCGACGTCATCGCGGTCACCTCGGCCCGAGACTTGGCGGTGGTGCGGGCCGCGGTGTCGGCGGGGGTGGTGCAGTACCTGATCAAGCCGTTCACCTTCGCCGCGCTGCGGGACAAACTTCAGGGGTACGCGCGCTTCCGGGCCCGGGTGGGTGGGACGGGGGAGACCGACCAGGTGGCGGTTGACGCGGCCTTCGGCTCACTCCGCGCCGGCGCGCTGCCCAAGGGCATGAGCACCCAAACCCTGGAATCGGTAGCCACCGTCCTCGCCGCCCACCCCGACGGCCTCTCCGCCACCGCCACGGCAACCGAAGTGGGCGTTTCCCGGGTGACCGCCCGCCGCTACCTCGAACACCTTGCGGACAACGGCCTGGCCTCCCGCCAACCCCGCTACGGCGCGGTCGGTCGACCGGAGGTCTGGTACCGCCGCGCCGGCCCCTGAGCCACGCTCTTCCGCTGCCCGCTGCCCGCTGCCCGCTGCCCGCTGCCCGCTGCCCGCTGCCCGCTGCCCGCTGCCCGCTGCCCGCTGCCCGCTGCCCGCCTGCTCGTCCGCCCCTTTCTCCGCCGCCCGCTGCTACACCGCCCGAGCCGCCACGCACAGACCCCTCCCGCCCGGGGGCAGGCCCTTGATCCGACCCTATCGGCGCTGCTCAGAGGCTACAAGGACGTAGCTCGGGGCTGTGGATAAGTCGAGGACATGTGGATAGCGGGCACCGCGCGCCATTCTCTCGGGTATTCGTATAAGCATTCAGCTATCTAGATATTGGTTTGAAGGCCAGATCGAAGGAGGTGACCGCAAGGGGCGGGGGTGGTTGAAAGCAAAACGAGGACGAGGGACACCGTGCGTGGCTGGGAGGCAGGCCGGGAGTGGGACTGGGAGGCGGGGGTGTGGTTGGGGCGGAGCTGAGATGCGGGTCGGGATGCGGAGCGGTGACGCGCAGTTGAGACGCGGGTTGGGACAGGGAGTTGGGATGCGGAGGTGGGACGGGGAGGTGGGGACGGGGAGTTGGGACGGGGAGCGGGGAGGTGGGGACGTGGGGCCCGGATGCAGGGCCAGAGGTGGAGGCGAGAGACGCATTGGGGTAAGAGCCAGGGCAAGAGAAATGAGGTAGGGCGAGAGCCGAGAGGCAGACGCGGGCCAAGTCGGAGCAAGGTGAGGTGATCAAGGTGGATGGGTTGTCGAGGTGACCGAAGCGAGGCCGTCGGCGGCGCGGCGCCCTGGACGACGCGGGCGGAAGTCATTCCTGGGTCACGAAAGCACCCACAAGCGAACCCGCTCCCGCGGCCATAACGCCAAACCCGCTCCAGCGATCAGCCGATATCCCCCAACGACAGCACAACCACCGAGCCCCAACCAAGCAGTGCGGGCCTGGCCACGACCAGAACCCGCACCACCCAACCGACCAACAGCCCACTGAACCGACTCAGTAAACCGGCCCGGTGAACTTCTCCCCAGGCCCCTGCCCGGGCTCATCCGGAAACGCCGACGTCTCCCGGAACGCCTTCTGCAACGACTGCAACCCGTCCCGGATCGGCGCCGCGTGCGGCCCCAGGTACTCCACCGACGCCGTCACCAACCCCGCCAGCGCGGTGATCAACCGCCGGGCCTCGTCCAGGTCGCGGTGGGGGCTGGTGTCCGGGTCGGGGTCGGCGAAGCCGAGGCGCTCGGCGGCGGCGGACATCAGCATGACCGCCGCTCGGCTGATGACCTCGACACTGGGAATGTCGACCAGGTCGCGCGCGTTGTCCCGGTGCGCGTCGTCATCGGGGGTGGCGGGGCCGGGCTCGGCGGTGGCGTCGTTCACGGTCTGCTACCCTTGCACGTGCGACCAGCCCCCGTTAGCGCGGGGGCGGCAAAGTGGAGCCCCCGCTCCCACCCGCGCCACCGCTCAGGCGGCCGGGTCCGGTTGCCACGGCCGACCAGGCTCGCCCTGGGCGCCGTGGTCTCTCGACGTCCGTCGTCGGGTAATCGGTCGGAAGCGGGCCCCGGTGTGCCACGGCACTCGGGGCTCGACGCAGTTCTTGGGGACCTCACGAGCCGCGCACGTCGCGACGATGACGACGTGTGGCAACGCCCACCCGCCAGGGTGGGGGATCGCAACCCGGACCAAGGAGGCCCCATCAGCACGGAGACACGCATCAACGACCGCATCCGCGTGCCGGAGGTCCGACTCGTCGGCCCCAACGGCGAGCAGGTCGGCATCGTCCGCATCGAGGACGCGCTCCGACTCGCGCAGGAAGCGGATCTTGATCTCGTCGAGGTCGCGCCCCAGGCCCGCCCGCCCGTCTGCAAGCTCATGGACTTCGGGAAGTTCAAGTACGAGAGCGCGCAGAAGGCCCGCGAGTCCCGGCGGAACCAGGTTCTCACCGTCATCAAGGAGCAGAAGCTCCGGCCGAAGATCGACTCCCATGACTACGAGACCAAGAAGCGCAACGTCGTGCGCTTCCTCGAACACGGGAACAAGGTCAAGGTCACGATCATGTTCCGTGGCCGCGAGCAGTCCCGCCCCGAACTGGGCTTCCGGCTGCTGCAGCGGCTCGCCGAGGACGTGGAGGAGCTCGGCTTCGTGGAGTCCTCGGCCAAGCAGGACGGCCGGAACATGATCATGGTGCTGGCGCCGCACAAGAACGTGAAGCCCAAGCCGAAGCCGACCCAGGCGAGCGCGGACTCCGACGAACCGAGCGAGAGCTCCACGGACGAGATCTCCACCGAGGAGTGACCGGGGCCGGGAACCCTCCCGGCCAGCACACCCCCGAAGGCCGCCCGCGCGCCCGCCAAGAGCGCGCCGGGCGGCACGAAGACTGAGGATCGAACAATGCCGAAGATGAAGACCCACTCCGGTACCGCCAAGCGCGTGCGGATCACCGGCAAGGGCAAGCTTCGTCGCCAGCAGGCGGGTCTGCGCCACAAGCTGGAGAAGAAGTCGAGCGTCGTGACCCGCCGCCTGTCTGGCACCGAAGAGGTCGCCAAGCCGGACGTGCGCAGGCTCAACCGGCTGCTCGGCCGCTGACCCTCCGGCCCATCGGGGCTTTTCCCCACCCTTGACCACCCGGGCGCGCCGCCGCGCGCCCACTAGATCGGACAGGACGGACCCGTGGCACGCGTCAAGCGGGCGGTCAACGCCCAAAAGAAGCGCCGCACGACCCTGGAGCTCGCCAGCGGCTACCGCGGCCAGCGCTCGCGGTTGTACCGCAAGGCCAAGGAGCAGGTGCTCCACTCGCTCAACTACGCCTACCGGGACCGTCGTGCCCGCAAGGGTGACTTCCGGAAGCTGTGGATCCAGCGGATCAACGCCGCGGCCCGGCAGAACGGCATGAGCTACAACCGCTTCATCGAGGGCCTGCGGGTGGCCGGCGTCGAGGTGGACCGCAAGATCCTCGCCGAGCTCGCGGTGAGCGACCCGACCGCGTTCACCGCGCTGGTCGAGCTGGCCCGGACCAACGCCGGGACCCAGGGCAAGGCCGCTTCCTGAGCACGCGTCTCCCGCGACCCGGGGTGCTGCCGTTCACCGAACGCACACCCCGGGTCGTCGCCGCTCGGCACCTGACCCGCCGCGCGGGCCGCGACAAAGCCGGCCGTTTCCTGGCCGAAGGCGCCCAAGCCGTCCGCGAGGCGTTGGCGCACGGTGTGGTGCACGAGCTGTTCGTGACCGAGACCGCCGCCGCGCGCAACCCGGACCTCCTGGACCGCGCGGATTCGCTCGGCGTGCTGGTGTCCACAGTGACCGACAAGGCCGCCGACGGCCTCTCGGAAACGGTGACCCCCCAGGGCCTCGTCGCGGTGTGCGACCTCGTCGACCGGTCGTTGGCCGACGCGCTCGCCGCCCGTCCTCCGCTCGTCGCCGTCTTGGTCGGCGTCTCCGACCCGGGGAACGCGGGCACCGTCACCCGGGTCGCCGACGCGGCCGGTGCCGGGGCGGTCCTCTTCGCGGGCGACACGGTGGATCCGCACAACGGCAAGTGCGTGCGGGCTTCCACCGGCAGCGTTTTCCACTTGCCGCTGGCCCGCTCGCGTGACGTGTCCGAGGTCTTTTCGGCTTGCCGCGCCGCCGGTTTGCGCTTGGTGGCCGCGGACGGCCACGCCTCGCACGACCTCGACGCCGCGATCGACTCGGGCAGCCTGGCCGTCCCCACGGCGTGGGTTTTCGGCAGCGAGGCCCACGGCCTGGACGAGTCTGTTCTGTCCTCAGTGGACGACGTGGTCAAGGTCCCCCTCTACGGCGCCGCGGAAAGCCTCAACCTGGCCACCGCCGCCGCCGTCTGCCTGTACACGAGCGCCCGCGCCCACCGCTGACTTCCCCGCGGTCACCAGGTTCCGCGTCGACCTCTCTCCGCCACCCTTCAGTATCCGGCTCATCGCGCCCCGATCGGGTGGCGTTTGTCCACAGCCATACTGGCTTGGACCGCTGACCTGGTACTTCGCTGCCGATCGCTTGTCCACATGCGCCGTTTTCGTCCACAGGAAATCGCACCCCGGTTCCAGCTGCTCCTCCGCCGATATCCTGGAGCAGGGCTGCCCCTCCCCCGGTGGAGGGGGTGGGGGCTGTGCTTGGGGCGGTCGGGGTTCTTGAAGAAATGATCTTTGGGGTGTGGGCGGGGCTGGTGGGCGGCCTGCGTCTGCGTTGAAAAGCAGCAGAGCGTGAGTGGAGTGGGACACGCTGGTTGGGGCTGTGGGCCAGATAGGTGTTCGACCAGACCGAGGTGGTTGAGGTGGTTGATGAGCTTCCTAATGCCGCGATCGTGGCTTGGGCCTGATGTTGGGCAGCCAGAGTCAATGCTTGTGGGACTTGGGGTTGCCTCCTGGAAGAGGTGATCTTTGGGTACGGGCTGGGCTGCGCGGGGGAGGACCGTTGCGTGGTGGGTTCGGCTGAGGTGACGAGCGCCCGGGGCAAGGTGGGGTGGCCGCTGGTTCGAGGTCGCGGGCGGTTGGGTGTTGGACGAGGTCGAGCTGGTTCGGGTGGCCGTGGTTGATGAGGCGAGCGGTGCGGCGACCTCCGGCCACGGACGGCGAGTAGTGCGGGCAATCACGAGTGCGGACGGGGCGTTTGAGGCTTGAGCGGGGCCGCGAGAAGTGTGGTTCGGTGGCGCCGACAAGATGCTGTGGACTGCCAAGTCGCGGGAGGCGTGGCGGTGGGGCGGATGGGGTGCGGTCGTGCTTTCCCATTCCCAGTTGCCCGGGGTGGGACGTTCAAGATCGGTAAGCTGCCGGTGTGGATGAGCGCGGTGGGGACAGCGGTCAGGGCGTGGGGCGGCGGTCGTTCAACCGGACGCGGGATTGGGTCCTTCTGGGTGTCCTTTCGGCCCTGTTGATCGTCTGGGCCGTGGTCACCTGGCGCACCAGCGACCTCCGCGCGACCACCTCCGAAACCGCGCCCGGTGCGCCGCTCACTCCCGCTGCTCCGGTCGAGTTTCCGTTGAGTCTGGGGGAGGTCTGGCGGGCGGAGAGCCCGGCCACGCCCGTGCCCGCGGTGACCGGGCCGACCGTGGTGACCGCGGGCGGCAACGAGGTGCAGGGCCGTGATCCCCGCACCGGTGACGTCCGGTGGCGCTACGCCCGCGACCTGACCCTCTGCACCGTTGCCCCGATCGACACCGTCCCGCCGCAACGACTCGAGGTGCCGCGCAACGTCATCGCGCTCTACGGCACCGATGGTGGTTTGCTCCCCGCGGGCGACTCCCGCGTCGGTGGCGGGTGCAGCGAGGCCACCTCCCTCGACGGGGGCACCGGTGCGCGCGCGGCCGCTCGCCACCTCGACTCCGAGTTCGGCACGCGGCTGTTCGGGGACGGCGACCATGTCACCTCCACCGGTGCTCGTTTCGTGATCAACATGCGGTCCGACCTGGTCACCGCCTCCTACTACGGCACCCGGCCGACGATCGTGTGGTCGCGGCCCAACCTGCGCAAGGGGTGCGCCTACGGCTCGATGGGGCTGTGGGGTGGGCGGGCCGGTGTCATCGAGCGGTGCCCCGGCGAGGCGGGCGACCGGTTGACCGTCTACCGCGTGCAGACCGCCCCCGGCAAGGATCCGGACGAGGTCGAAGAGGTCTTCTCGCTGTTGACCGGGCCGTCCGCGCGGCTCGTCGCGATGACCGACAGCCACATCGCGATCGCCCTGCCGGACCCCGCCCGCGTCGTCGTGTTCGACCAGGCGGGGCAGCAGGTGGGCGAGTACCCGGTCCAGGTGCCGGACGGCGAGTTGCGCGCCGACCCGCCGGGGCGCGTGGTGTCGGGGTTCCTCGGTGGCAGCGCGTTCTACTGGCACACCGGCACGGTCACCGTCGCCCTGTCCCGCGACGATCTCCGTCCGCTGTGGAGGGTCGAGGGCGCGCTCGGCGCGGGGGTGGAGTTCGCGGGTCGGTTGTTGGTGCCCCGGGCGGGCGAGTTGGCCGTGGTGGACCCGGTCAGCGGTGCCGTCGGCGGTCGCTTCCCGGTCGACCGCGGTGACCACACGGGACCGGTCGCGATGTCGACCATTGGTCCGATCGTGTTGGAACAGCGCGGGTCCACGTTGGTCGCTTTGCGCTGAACGGGCTACGACAACCGTTTCGTCACCGCTCGTATCCGCCTCGATCGCTTTCACGAACGCAAAAAACCGCCTGTCGCTATTCCCATGCGGACGGTTTCGGGGCAGCATCGACCGGTCCGCGAACGACACCCGTTTCCGGACAAAGCGTGACGAAAAGGGGCAATGTGAAGAAAATCGTGGCGGCGCTCGCCGCGGCGGGCTTCGTGGTGGGCGGCGCGGTCCTGGTGCCCTCGGCCCAGGCGGCGCCGAGCCAGCCCAAGCCCGCGCCCAACCAGGTGAACTACGACCCGGCGCCGATCGCGTGGGGCACGTGCGCCAGCCCGGGCCTGGCGCGGCGCGGCGCCGAGTGCGGGTTCCTCGAGGTCCCGCTCGACTACGCCAAGCCGGCCGGGACGAAGATCAAGCTGGCCGTCTCGCGGATCAAGGCCAAGGTCACCCCGGACAAGTACCAGGGCATCATGGTCACCAACCCGGGCGGCCCCGGCGGCTCCGGCCTGACCCTGTCGGTGCTCGGCGAGTTCGTGCCCAACGGCGCGGGCCAGGCCTACGACTGGATCGGCTTCGACCCGCGCGGCGTCGGCTCCAGCGTCCCCTCGCTGGCCTGCGACGGCTCCTACTTCTCGTACAACCGGCCGTTCTACGTGCCGGTGAGCAAGCAGCTGGAGAAGACCTGGCTGGACCGGTCGAAGGGCTACGCGGCGGCCTGCGACAAGGCGGGCGGCGAGCTGCTCGACCACGTCAAGACCACCGACACGGTCAACGACGTGGACGTGCTGCGCAAGGCCCTGGGCCAGGACAAGCTGAACTACTACGGCTTCTCCTACGGCACCTACCTCGGCCAGGTGTACGCCACGCTGTACCCGGACCGGGTGCGCCGCATGGTGCTCGACGGCAACGTCGACGCCCGCAAGGTGTGGTACCAGGCCAACCTGGACCAGGACGTCGCCTTCGACCGCAACATCAAGGTCTACTTCGACTGGATCGCCAAGAACGACAGCGTCTACCACCTCGGCACCAAGGGCCGTGACGTGGAGGCCCTGTTCTACCGCGAGCAGGCGAAGTTCCTGAAGAAGCCCGCGGGCGGGGTGATCGGCCCGGACGAGTGGACCGACATCTTCCTGCAGGCCGGGTACTACGTGTTCGGCTGGGAGGACGTCGCCAACGCGTTCTCCGCCTGGATCCACGACGGCGACTGGCAGGGCCTCAAGGACCTGTACGACGCCTCCAACGGCCAGGGCCCCGGCTCGGACAACAGCTTCGCGATGTACCTGGCGACCCAGTGCACCGACGTGCAGTGGCCGACCCAGTGGTCGCGGTGGCAGGTGGACAACTGGCTGACCTTCCTGCGCGCCCCGTTCGAGACCTGGGGCAACGCCTGGTTCAACGCCCCGTGCCTCACCTGGGGCGCGAAGGCGGGCAAGCCGGTGCCGGTGGACGGGTCCAAGGCGCCGCCGATCCTGCTGATCGGCGAGACCCTGGACGCGGCGACCCCGTACGAGGGCAGCCTGGAGCTGCGCAGCCGGTTCCCGAAGTCGGTCCTCATCGAGGGCGTCAACGGCACCACCCACTCCGGTTCCCTCAACGGCGTGGTGTGCACCGACGACAAGATCGCCGACTACCTGGCCACGGGCGCCCTCCCGGCGCGCAAGCCCGGTAGGCACTCGGACGCCCAGTGCGACCCGGTGCCGCAGCCGAACCCGGCCGCGGCGGCGAAGCAGCGCGCGGCGGTCGCCGGTGGCGACATCACCCGCGCGGACCTGCAGAAGCTGATCATCGGCGCACGGGGCTAGTTCTCTCCCGTGGACCGGGGGTGTGGGCTGCGGCCCGCACCCCCGGTTTCGTCTCCGGGTGGGTTGCCGCTGTGGCGGGTGGGTCTGTCCCGTGCGTTCGAGATCCACCTGCCCTGAGGCACAGCCGCCGGTTGGGGTGCGCCTGCTCCGACGAACGCGATCTGGCCGACTGGACTGCCGGGAGCCGGTCCCGCAGCCATGGTGAAGCGGCTTCGTGGGGGCTGAGTCACCAGCCCATGTCGTGTGCCACTTCCGCTTGGGCGGCGTCGATTTCCTCCCGCGTGACGTCGAGGACGTCCACGTCCACCTCCGTCCGGGTCAGCAGGTCGGCCAGGGCCTGCTTCTGGGCGGGGTGGGTGATCGGGACGGTGTTGAGGTCGGTGCTCATCAGCCAGTCGAACAGCACGATGGCGTCGGCGCGCCAGCGGGTGATCGTCTCGGTGGGCAGGGTGGAGTGCACTCCCTCATGCTGCCGTGCCCGCCGTCCGGGTGCCCGGCGGAGCGGCGCCCGGTACGGCGAAGTGGCGGGTCCACAACGGACCCGCCCCTTCGCGCGTTGTGCTCTCAGCCGCGCAGGGCGGCGCCGTGGCGTTCGGTGGCGGCGGCGACCGCGGTGTCGCGGGCGGCCGTGGCCTCCTCGACCGTCAGCGTGCGGTCCGGGGCGCGGAAGCGCAGGGAGTACGCCAGCGAGCGCTTGCCGTCGCCTACCTGCTCGCCCGTGAAGACGTCGAAGAGGCGGAGGTCTTCCAGGAGGTCTCCGCCGCCCGTGCGGAGGGTGGAGGTCAGGTCGGCGGCTGGGACGTCGTTGTCGACGACGAGGGCCACGTCGAGCAGGACCGGCGGGTACGGGGACACCGCCGGGATCGGCTTGCGCTCGACCAGGGGCAGCAGGTCCAGGTCCAGTTCCATCGCGCAGGTGCGCTTGGGCAGGCCCAGGGCCTCGACGACCTTCGGGTGCAGCTCGCCCGCGTGCCCCACGGGGAACCCGCCGACGCTGAGGCGGGCGCAGCGGCCGGGGTGCCACGGGGCGAGGGTGTCCGCCTCGACGGTCAGCTCGACGCCCGCGGCCTCGGCGACCGCGCGGGCCGCCTGGACCGCGTCGGCCCAGTTCGCCTGCTCGCCCGGGCCCCACCAGCCCGCGCGGCGGTGGGTGCCCGCCAGCACCACCGCGACGTGCACCGGCTGGGCCGGGACGGCTTCGCGGAGCAGGGCGAGCTCCTCGTCGGTCGGCCGCTGGTCGGCGCCCGGGTCGGGCATCGGCACGGACTGGGCCCGGGGCAGCACGACCTGTCCGATGTGGAACAGCGCGATGTCGCGGGCGCCGCGGGACACGTTGCGGGTCACCGCGTCCAGCAGGCCGGGGAGCAGAGTCGTCGCCAGGGCGTGGCGGTCGGACTCGAGCGGGTTGAGCACCGACAGGGTGGTGCGGCGCACGTCGTCGGCGGGCAGGCCGAAGGCGTCCCACACGGTGGGGGACACGAACGGGAACGGCAGGACCTCGACGTACCCGTGCTCCGCCAGCGTCCGCGACACGGCGCGGCGGCGGCGCTGGGCGCCGGTCAGGCCGCGCCCGGCCGGGGCTTTGGGCAGCTCCGACGGGATGGTGTCGTAGCCCTGCAGCCGCAGGACCTCCTCGACCAGGTCGGCGGGCTGCGCCAGGTCGGCGCGCCAGCTCGGCGGGTACGCGGTGACCTCGGGGGTGCCGTCCTCGGCCGCGCCGACCTCGACCCGGCAGCCGATCTGCTGGAGCCTGCCCGCGGTCACGCCGCGCGCGTAGCGGACGCCCGCCACCCGGTCGGGCAGGTCCATCGCCATGACGACCGGCGCGGGCGCCGTGGGGCTGCCCTCGTCGGTGCGGCCGGGCAGGATCCGGGCCTCGCCGTACTGGCGCAGCAGCCGGGCCGCGCGCTCCAGCGCGGCGGGCGGCAGCGCCGGGTCCACGACCCGTTCGTAGCGCCGCGACGCCTCGCTGGGCAGCTTCTGCCTGCGGACCGTGCGGGCGGTGTTCGCCGGGTCCCAGATCGCCGCCTCGAGCAGGATGTCGGTGGTCTCCGGGCGGACCTCGGTGTGGTCCCCGCCCATGACCCCGCCCAGCCCGATCGGACCGGACTCGTCGGCCACGACCACGTCGTCGGCGACCAGCGCGCGCTCGGTGCCGTCGAGGGTGAGCAGCTTCTCGCCCGCGCGGGCGCGGCGCACGGTGATGCCGCCGCGCAGCCGCGAGGTGTCATAGGCGTGCATCGGCTGGCCGAGCTCGAGCATCACGAAGTTCGTGACGTCCACGGCCAGCGAGATGGACCGGATGCCCGCCAGCATCAGCGTGCGGCGGATGTGCCACGGCGTCGGCGCGGTCGGGTCGACCCCGGTCACCCGGCGCATGGCGAAGCGGGTGCAGCCGGTGTCGGCCTCGACGGTGACCGCGGCGGCCTTGCCCTCGGCCGCGGGCACCTCGATGGCGGCCGGGTCGACGTAGCCCAGGTCCAGCGCGCACGCCAGCTCGCGGGCCAGGCCGCGCATGGACAGGCAGTAGCCGCGGTCGGGGGTGACCGCCAGCTCGATCACCGAGTCGGTGAGGCCGAGCAGGTCGATCGCGTCGTCGCCGGGGGCCACGTCGTCGTCGCTGGGCAGCACCAGGATGCCCGCGTGCTCGTCGCCCAGCCCCAGTTCGCGGGCCGAGCAGATCATGCCGTTGCTGACCCGGCCGTAGGTCTTGCGCGCGGCGATGGTGAAGTCGCCGGGCAGCACGGCGCCGGGGAGCGCGACCACGACCAGGTCGCCCTCGACGAAGTTGGTGGCGCCGCAGACGACCTGGGTGGTCTCGGCGGGCTCGCCGTCCTCCTCGGGCTCGCCGATCTCGACCGTGCAGTACCGGATCGGCTTCTTGAACTCGGTCAGTTCCTCGATCTCGGCGACCCGGGCGATCACCAGCGGGCCGGTGACCGGGCCGAGCGGGTGCACGTCCTCGACCTCGAGGCCGACCTTGACGAACGCGTCGGCGATCGCCTCGGGGGTGAGGACCCGGTGCTCCTCGGTGAGTTCGAGCTGTTGGACCAACCACCTGACGGGGATCCGCACTACGCCTCCGTGCCGAAGGGAAGGGTGAACCGGACATCGCCCTCGACCATGTCGCGCATGTCGGGGATGCCGTTGCGGAACTGCAGCGCCCGCTCGACGCCGACGCCGAAGGCGAAGCCCGAGTAGACCTCGGGGTCGACGCCGCACGCGCGCAGCACGTTCGGGTTGACCATGCCGCAGCCGCCCCACTCGACCCAGCCGGGGCCGCCCTTCTTCGCCGGGAACCAGACGTCCAGTTCCGCGGAGGGCTCGGTGAACGGGAAGAACGACGGGCGCAGCCGCACGTGCGCGTCCGCGCCGAACATCGCCTTGACGAACGCGTCCAGGGTGCCCTTGAGGTGGGCCATGGTCAGGCCCTTGTCGACGGCGAGGCCCTCCACCTGGTGGAACACCGGGGTGTGCGTGGCGTCGAGCTCGTCGGTGCGGAAGGTCCGCCCCGGGCACACGACGTAGACCGGCGGTTCGCGGTCGAGCAGCACCCTGGCCTGCACGGGCGAGGTGTGCGTGCGCAGCACCGACCCGGAGCCCGCGGGCGCCACGTAGAAGGTGTCCTGCATCGTGCGCGCCGGGTGGTCCTTCTTGAAGTTCAGCGCGTCGAAGTTGAACCACTCGGCTTCCAGCTCGGGGCCCTCGGCGACCTCGTAGCCCATGGCCACGAACACGTCGGCGATCCGCTCACCGAGCTGGGTGATCGGGTGCCGGGCGCCGCGCGGGGCGCGGTCCCACGGGAGGGTGACGTCGACGCCCTCCTCGCGCAGCACCCGCTCGTCGCGCTCGACCTGCAGCTGCGCGCGCCTCTCGTCGAAGGCGGCCTTGACCCCGGCCTGGGCCTCGTTGACCCGCTTGCCCGCCTCGGAGCGCGCCTGCGGCGGCAGCGCGCCGATCTCCCGGCGGGCCAGCGACAGCGGCGACCGGTCGCCGAAGTGGGCGGGCTTGACCGCGGCGAGCGCGTCGAGGTCGGCGGCGGAGGAGAACTCCTCGCGGGCCTTCTCGACGGCGGCCTGGAGGATGTCCGGCGCGAGCGCCGCGACCTCCTTGGGGTCGTACGAGTCGTTGGCTCCGGACATGGTTTGTGGACAGCTCCCCGGGGTCCTTCTGCGGACAGGCGCGCACCCGGCGGGGCGGGTGAGCAGGGTCGATCCTAGGTGATCGCCCGGAGGGCCCGACACCGAGTTGCGCCGTGGGGTGACACCGGTCGTTCCCCCGGGTGGCCGTCGCCGATCGCGCGGGCGGGTGAAGGCCGGGCCGAGGTCACCGGACGCCTGTACTGTGAGCTGGGCTCGGCGGGCACCCGGGGCGCCCCAGGCCCGCAGGCGGCGCGCCGCGCGCCGCCCGGTGCTCGAAAACACCCCAGCGCTCCCACTACGGCATCCCAGAGGTCCGACCTTGGCTCAGACTTTCGGCGTCAACCTCCGCGGCGTCATCGACCTGCTGAGCCACCACCTGTACAGCAGCCCCCGGGTGTACGTGCGGGAGCTGCTGCAGAACTCGGTGGACGCGGTCACCGCGCGGCGGCTGCGCGACCCGGGTGCCCCGGCCGAGATCACCATCGAGTGCCCCGAGCACACCGGCGACGGCACGCTGCGGGTCCGCGACACCGGGGTCGGCCTGGCCGAGGCCGAGGTGCACACGCTGCTGTCCACGCTCGGCGGGACGTCCAAACGCGACGAGCTGGGTTTCGCCAGGCGCGACTTCCTCGGCCAGTTCGGCGTCGGCCTGCTGTCCTGCTTCCTGGTGGCCGACGAGGTCCGGTTGGTGAGCCGGTCGGCGGCGGGCGGCCCGGCGGTGCGCTGGGTGGGTCGCAACGACGGCACCTACACGGTGGAGGTCGACGACTCGGCGCGCGCCGAGGTCGGCACCACGCTGGTGCTGCGGCCGCGCCGGGACTGCGACCACTGGGCCGAGTTCGCCGCGGTGGCGCCGCTGGCCGCCGAGTACGGGTCGCTGCTGCCGTACCTGGTCCGGGTGGTCGGCGCGGACGGCGCCCGCGCGGTCACCGGGGACGGCCCGCCGTGGGACCGGGTGCCGGGGGAGGGCGCCGCCGACCACCGGCTGCGGTTGCTGGAGTACGGCCGGGAGACGTTCGGGTTCGAGCCGTTCGACGCGCTGCCGCTGGAGTTCGGCGCGGTCGGGCTGACCGGGGTGGCGTTCGTGCTGCCCGCCGGGGCCCATCCCGGTGCGCGGCAGGCGCACCGCGTGTATCTCAAGCGGATGCTGGTGGGTACCTCGATCGAGGGACTGCTCCCCGACTGGGCGTATTTCGTCCGGTGCGTGGTCGACACCTCCGCGCTGCGGCCGACCGCGAGCCGGGAGGCGCTCTACGAGGACGAGACGCTGCTGGCCGTGCGGGAGGCGCTGGGCGGGCACGTGCGCGACTGGCTGGTGCGGTTGGCCGCGGCCGAGCCGGAGCGGGCGGGGGCGCTGCTGGCCGCGCACCACATGGGCATCAAGTCGCTGGCCCTGGTCGACGACGAGCTGCTCGGCCTGGCTGAGCGGTGGCTGCCGTACGAGACCACCCGCGGCGTGCTGCCGCTGCGCCAGTTCCGCCGCAGCCACCCCACCGTGCTGTTCACCCCGGACGTCGACGAGTTCCGCCAGCTCGCGCCGGTCGCCGCGGCCCAGGACATCGGGCTGGTGAACGCGGGCTACGCCTACGACACCGACCTGCTGCGCAGGCTCGCCGAGCGCGACGGCCCGGACACCGCGCGCCGGGTCGAGCCGCGCGAGCTGCTGGCCGCGCTGGGCAGGCCGGACGACGACACCGAGGTGGCCCTCGCCCGCGCACTGGCCGTCGGCAAGGCGGTGCTGGCCGAGCACGACTGCGAGGCCACGCTCCGCGAGTTCGACCCGGTGTCGCTGCCCGCGCTGCTCATCGTCGACGCCGAGGGCGCGCGCCGCCAGGACGCCGCGCAGCTGCGCGACACCGCCGACCCGCTGTGGAGCGACCTGCTGGGGCAGCTGGTCGACGACGGCTCGGGCGCCGCCGGGCGGCTGGTGCTCAACACCCGCAACGCGCTGGTGGCCCGGCTGGCCGAGGTGCGCGACGACGCGCTGCTGGAGTCGGCGGTGCGCGCGCTGTACGTCAACGCGCTGCTGCAGTCGCACCGGCCGCTGCGGCCCAAGGACACCGCCGCGCTCACCGGCTCGTTCCTGGACCTGCTCGACCGCGCCATCGGGCGTTGAGACGACCGGTTGAGACGACCTAAGGGGGACCCGCGTGGCCGACGAGATCCACCGGCACGACCACTACGGCCATGGCCACGACGACCATGACCGCGGTGCGCACGGTGACCACGACCCGGTCGGCCGCGACCACCGGCTCGCCGACCGCGACCGGCTGACCGCGCTGCTGCACGAGGCCGACGAGCTGCCCGCGGGGACCGCCAAGTGCGAGGCGCTGGAGCGGGCGGTGCGCGCGGCGGACGCGTCGGGGGACCCGGGCATGGGCGTCGTGGGCCGGTTGATCCTGATCAACGCCTACCGCGAGGTGCGCCGCTACGACCTGATGCTGACCCCGTTCGCCTGGCTGCGCGGCGCCGAGCAGCGCCACCCGGAGGCGTTCGACGACTGGGCGGTGCACCAGTTCACCTGGATGCACAAGTGGCTGCCGACGGGGCTGATCGGCGACCCGCGGTTCACCCTGGCGCAGATCGGCGCGCTGGTCGACCAGCTGGAGCAGCGGTACCGGCTGCACGGCTACTCGCCGCACCCCGTGCACGACAAGCGCCGCGCGCTGGCCCACCACATCGGCGACACCGCCGCCGCGGACACGCACTTCGCGGCGTGGCGGGCCGCCGAGCCGGACGAGATGAGCGACTGCCCGGCGTGCGTGGTCGACAGCCAGGTCGGGTACTTCGTGTCGCGGGGCCGGTTCGAGGAGGCCATCGCGGCGGGGCAGCGCGTGCTGGACGAGCCGTCGGACTGCGCCGAGCAGCCGCACGGGGTGCTGACCTCGCTGATCGAGGCGTACCTGGCGACCGGTCGGCTCGACGACGCCGCGCGGGCGCACCTGGTCGCGTACCGGGTGGTGCGCGGGACCCCGCAGAGCCGGTCGGCGCTGCACCGGCACCTGAGCTTCTGCGCGGTGACGGGCAACGAGGCGCGCGGGCTGGAGATCCTGGCGGACAACCTCGACGTGCTCACCGACCCGCCGAGCCCCCGGGTGCTGCAGGAGTTCGCGGCCGCCGCGGCGCTGCTGCTGAGCCGGGTGCCGGACCGCGCGGGCCAGGCGTTCACAGTGGACGGTCGGGCGCTCGACGGCGAGGAGCTGCGGTCCTATTGCGAGGGTCGGGCGCGGACGACGGCGGCGGCGTTCGACCGTCGCAACGGGACGGACGCGGTGAGCCGCCGGGTCGCGCGGACGCTGGGGCTCGCCGACGTGGGCCCGGTGCTGGTGGCGGTGCCGGTGGAGCCGCCGAGGGAGTCCGTCGAGGCCGAGCCGCCCGCGGACCCGGTGGCGACCGCCGAGGCGATCTGCGCGGCGTTCGACGGTGAGCGGCTGCTGACCGGCGCCGCGCTGCTGGCGTCCCTGCCCGCCGAGGTCGAGCTGCCCGCGGGCCTGGCGGCCCGGGTGGCGACGTGGCGGGCGAAGCTGCGGCCCGGTGCGACCGCCCGCGAGACGGCCGCGGAGCTGCTGGCCCTCGTCGAGCCGATCACCGCGCTCGACGACCCGGAGGCGCTGGCGCGGCTGCACGCCGACATCGCGGACATGGCCGACTCGGCCGACGACCCCGACCTGGCCCACGCGCACCTGGCGCTGGCGTTCGCGGTGGCGCGCCGGGCGGAGTCGGTGGTGTACGCCAACCTGAGCGCGGCCAACGCGGCCCTGCCCGGCGACCTGGACGAGGCGCAGCGCCTGGTCGCGGCGGCCGCGGCGGCGGTCGAGGACGGCGCGCCGCACCTGCGCGGCACGGTCGGCAACGCCGCCGCGTCGGTGCTGGCCATGCGCGGCGAGTTCGACGAGGCGCTGCGGATCGTCGAGGAGCTGCTGGGGGAGTCGTGGCCCGAGGGGCCGACGATGATGCTGATGAGCAACCGGGCCCGGCTGCTCGGGGCCGGGGGGCGGATCCCGGACGCGATCGACCGGTTCGACGAGCTGATCGCGTACGTGCGGCCGTACCCGGGGCCGTGGGCGGCGCGGATGCTGTCGCAGTACACCGCCGTGCTCGACCACGCCGACCTGCTGGCCCAGCACCTGGGTGTGGCGCTCGACGCGCTCGCCGCCGCGCGGGCGTGGTTCCACCGGGCCGCGGTCGTGCGCGCGTACCTGAACCTGTCCACCGGCTACCTCGACGCCGGTCGGCACCTGGAGGCCGCCGAGACGCTGGAGGAGGCGCTGCGGCTGTGCCCGGTGGACCGCGCCGACCTGCTGCGGCGGGTCCGGTACCAGCTGGGGGTGGCGTGCCGGGGGATCGGCGAGCACGCGACCGCCGCCGAGCACTTCACCGCCGTGTTGGCCGACTGCCCCGAGGACGAGCGGCGGATGCGCGCCTTCGTCTCCCACCAGCTCGGCGAGTGCGGGCTGCACGAGGGCGACCCGGGCGCGGCGGACGCGTTCCGCCGGGCCAGCGCCGAGTGGCTGGCGGTGGACCAGCCGGTGGAGGCCGCCGAGTCGCTGGTGCGGCTCGCGCACACGGTCGGCCTGGACGACCCGGAGGCCGGGTTGGCCGCCCTGGACCGGGCTCGCGACCTGGTCGTCGACGAGGAACTGCCGGGGGCGCTGGAACTGCTGGCCGACGTGGTGGGGTTCCGCGCCGCGGTGCTGGCCCAGCACGAGCGGTACGCGGAGGCACTGGCGGCGAACGCGGCGGCGGAGGAACTCGCGGTCCGCGTGGGGAACGTGGACTGGCACGTGTTCCTCGCGGGCCGTGCCGCGCTGATCCGGCTGGACCTGGGCGACGCGGCCGGTGCGGAGTCGGACGCGCGGCGGGCGGCGGCGCTGCTGTCGGACGAGTCCAATGAGGACATCGTGGGCGGGGTGCTGGGGACGCTGGTGCGGGCGTTGACGGAGCAGGACAAGTCGGTCGAGGCGGACCCGTTGGTGCGGTCGCTGACCCGGCGGGTGTCGTGATGCTGGTCCCGGCGGTGCGCGCGGCGTTGAAGGCGGCGGCGGATTCGCGGCGGGCGCCCGAGATGCAGCGGTACATGAAGTCGGACATGCCGTTCCGGGGGGTGCCGAAGCCGGTTCGGGAGTTGGCGCTGAAGCCGGTGTTCGCCGCCCACGCGCCCGCGGATCGGGCGGAGTGGATCTCGGCGGTGGGGGAGTTGTGGCGGGAGGCGGAGTTCCGGGAGGAGCGGTACGCGGCCACGGACCTGTTGGCGCACCGGGTGTTCGGGCGGTGGCGGGATGTGGACATGTTGCCGCTGTTCGAGGAGTTCGTGGTGACGGGGGCGTGGTGGGACCACGTGGACGAGCTGGCGAGTCGACAGGTCGGGGCGTTGCTGTTGAGTCATCGGGACGTGGTGACGCCGGAGATGTACGCGTGGGCCACCGACGCGGATCGGTGGAAGCGGCGGGTTTCGGTGATCTGCCAGTTGCCCGCGAAGGGGGAGACGGACCTGGACCTGCTGGCGCATGCGATCGAGTCCAATGAGGACGACAAGGACTTCTTCCTGCGCAAGGGGATCGGGTGGGCGCTGCGGCAGTACGCGCGGGTCGACCCGGGGTGGGTGACGCACTTCGTGGACAGCCACCCGGGGTTGTCGCCGCTGTCGCGGCGGGAAGCGCTGAAGCACCTGGGCTAGGTGCCGGGTCAGGCGCCGAGTTCGGCGAGGAGCCCGCGTACGCGCCCCTCGATGTCGTCCCGGATGGGGCGGACGGCGTCGACACCTTGCCCGGCGGGGTCCTCGAGGGTCCAGTCGAGGTAGCGCGTGCCGGGGAAGACGGGGCAGGTGTCCCCGCACCCCATGGTGATCACCACGTCGGACGCCTGGACGGCGTCGACGGTGAGGATCTTGGGTGTCTCGGCGGAGATGTCGATGCCGACCTCGCGCATCGCGGCGACGACGCCGGGGTTGACGGTGTCGGCGGGCGCCGACCCGGCGGAGCGCACGTCGACGCGGTCGCCCGCGAGGTGGGTGAGGAACGCGGCGGCCATCTGGGAGCGGCCCGCGTTGTGCACGCAGACGAACAGCACGGACGGGCGCGGGGCGGTGGTGCTCACGGGTGTCCTTCCACGGGTTCGCGCGGGACGGCGGCGGCTCGGCCGCGTCCGTGTACGAGGGTGACGGCGGCCAGGCCGAGGGCGGCGCCGACGAGTTGGGCGGCGACGAACCCCGGGACCGAGGTCGGGGCGATCCCGGCGAAGGTGTCGCTGAACGCGCGGCCGGTGGTGACCGCCGGGTTGGCGAACGAGGTCGACGAGGTGAACCAGTACGCGGCCCCGATGTAGGCGGCCACGGCGATCGGGGCGGCGGTCGCGCGGTCGGCGCGGGCGAGGCCGAGGATCAGCAGGACCAGTCCGGCGGTGGCGATGACCTCGCCGAGCAGCAGGTGCGGGGCGGACCGGTCGTGGGTCGAGAACTCCACCAGTGGCCTGCCGAACATCGCGTCCGCGGTGATCGCCCCGGTGATCGCGCCGACGACCTGCGCGGGCAGGTAGGCGGCGACGTCGCGGGCGGTGAGGCCGTCGCGTCCGGTGAACCAGACCGCGAGCGTGACCGCGGGGTTGAAGTGCGCTCCGGACACCGGGCCGAACAGGGTGATCAGCACCCCGAGGCCGAACACCGTGGCCAGCGAGTTGGCCAGCAGTTGGACGCCGACGTCGTGGGACAGCTCGGTGGCCTGGATGCCGGAACCCACGACCACGGCCACCAGCAGCGCGGTCCCGAGCCCCTCGGCGGCGACCCGGCGCGGCAGCGGCGCGGTCACGCGTCCGCCCGGGCCGCGGTCAGGAAGCCGACCAGCCGGTCCAGCGCGTCGGGCAGGGCCCAGTAGTAGACCCAGGTGCCTCGCCGCTCGCAGTCGATCAAACCGGCCTGCCGCAACAGCTTCAGGTGGTGGGAGATCGTCGGCTGCGACAGGTCGAACGCCGGGGTCAGCTCGCACACGCACACCTCGCGGGCGGCGATCATCGACAGCAGCCGCAGCCGCACCGGGTCCCCGAGCGCCTTGAACACCGCCGCCAACCCGGTGGCCCGCTCCTCGTCCAGCGGCGCGGCGGCGACCGGGGCGCAGCACCCCGCGGAGGCCGCCGGGGCGAGGTCTTGTTTCGACATATTTCTATATTGACAGCTCTCGAAGCAGTGGGCAAGCTTGCATCGACAAACTTCGATACAAGCTGTTGGGAGTGTGGGTCATGAGCGAGCTGAGCGGGACCGACCTGCGGGAAACCGTCCGCGAGCGCTACGCCGCGGCGGCCAGGGCGGTCGCCGGGGGCGGCGGATCGTGTTGCGGGCCGGAGCCGGTCGAGGTCGACGGGAACTTCGGCTCCGCCCTCTACACCGCCGACGAGCGCCAAGTCCTGCCCACGGCGGCCGTCGCGGCGTCCCTGGGCTGCGGCAACCCCACCGCCGTCGCGGAACTCCGCGAGGGTGAGTACGTGCTCGACCTCGGGTCCGGCGGCGGGATCGACGTCCTCCTGTCGGCCCGCCGCGTGGGACCGACCGGCAGGGCCTACGGCGTGGACATGACCGACGAGATGCTCGACCTCGCGGTGGCCAACGCCGCGAAGTCGGGCGCGACCAACGTCGAGTTCCGCAAGGGCACCATCGAGGCCATCCCGCTCCCGGAGGGCGCGGTCGACGTGGTCATCTCCAACTGCGTGATCAACCTGTCGGTGGACAAGCCCGCCGTGTTCGCCGAGGCGTTCCGCGTCCTCAAGCCCGGCGGCCGGATCGGTGTCACCGACGTCGTCGCCGACGACGGCCTCACCCCCGCCCAGCGCGCCGAACGCGGTGCGTACACCGGCTGCATCGCCGGTGCGCTCTCCTTCGCCGAATACCGCGACGGGTTGGCCGCCGCCGGGTTCACCGACATCGAGATCACCCCGACCCACCAGGTGGCCGACCGCATGCATTCCGCGATCGTCCGAGCCGTCAAGCCCACGGGGGCCTGCTGCGGGGTGAACGCCTGCTGCACCGCGCACGAGAGCCCGGTCGACACCACGATCACCGTCACCGCCGCCAAGGTCGCGTCGGGGTGTGGCTGTCAGCGAGGGGACTGACGGGCGGGAGTCTTGAGTGGACAGACGGGGGTGTCCCCCGGTGCGAGGGACACCCCCGGTGCTAGGAACGCGGGGTCTCGTCCCGGAGCTTGTAGTCCTGGGGCCGGTGGGCCAGCAGGACCAGTGCCCCGGTGATGAGCACCAGGTTCTTCAGCACGAACTCACCGCTGGTGTTGAGCAGCAGCGGGTTGCCGTCGGTCATCACCTGGCCGGGGGCCTGGATGAAGGTGAGGAAGGTGCCCGTCAGGTGCAGGGCCACCGCCACCAGCGCCAGTTTGCGGGGCTTGCCGACCAGCAGCGCCAGCCCGAGCACGACCTCGACCCACCCCAGCGCCGGGACCAGGAAACCCTGGTCCACCCACGGGACCGTGGCCCCCAGCAGTTCCGCCACCGGGCTCTCCCCGGTGACCTTGAGCACGCCGAACCAGACGAAGACCAGGCCGAGGGAGATCCGCAGCGCCGTGGGGGCGTACTGCCCCAGGGCTCTCTCCACCGGTGCCCACCTGGTCTCCACGTTCCTGAGTAGCGACATCGACATCTCCATGATCGTTCGAAAGTGCGCGAGTGATCGGGGGAGGTCGAGAAGGTGGCGGGGACGGGACGGGGGTCCCCGCCGAGCTGCCTCAGCCGCTCTCAGGCGGTCGGTGTGGTCGGGTTGGTGTCGCCGAGGGGGTTGAGCAGGTCGCTCTTGCCCTCGAACGCGAACAGCAGCAGGTCGGTCATCCGGAACGTGTTCGAGTCCGGACCCAGCGTCGGCCGCCAGGACGGCTCCCGCACGATCGACACCCGGCTGCCCTCGATCGACCGGTGGAACACCTCCGCGGTGATCCGACCGCCGACCGGGCCCAGCTTGCCCTTGTTCAGCTCCGCCTCGCGCAGGATGTAGAACCACAGCGGCGTCTTCGTCGCCACGGTCTCCTTCTGCGCGTCGGTGAGCCCGGTCAGCACCGCGCCCTCCGAGCCGTTCAGCAACTGGTCGCGCGTGAGCGGTCGCACGCCGAGGAACGCGGCCATCTGCTGCCCGGTCGCCAGCCGGACCATGGTGCCGCGCGTGAGGTTGCGGAACGCCAGGTTGCGGTGGATCGCCGGGAACTGGGTGCCGCGCCCGCCGAAGGTGCCCGCGGGCAGCTGGGTCAGCGGGTTGACCAACAGCGAGTCGATCCGCTTGATCCGGTTGAGCTGGCCGCCGGGCGCGGCCAGGTCCGGCCGGTTCGCCTCGGTGAAGTCGTAGAGCCTGCGGAAGTCCACGATCCAGTTCGACGGCAGCCGCTCGAAGCCGAAACCGGGGAAGTTCGGGTCGTCGAGCTGGTCCACGGTCTGGCTCGGGTTGAGGCTGCCCGAGGTGCCGCTGAAGGTGAACAGCTGGAACAGCGTCGCGATGCCCGCGGGGCCCTGGGTGTTGAAGATCCGGTTCCACTGGTAGGCGCCGCGCACCATCGAGTGGCCCAGCCGGTAGGTCGCCACCGCGAACTCGACCGGCATGGTGGGCCGCAGGTTCGGGTGCCCGTTGCCGTGGCGGGGCACCTCGAAGAAGCGCCTGCCCTTGGTGAACACGTCCTTGACGATCTCCGGGTCGATGATCCGGGGCAGGAAGTCCGTGCGCAGCATCCACTGGTAGTGGCGCACGACCTCGTCGCGGGCGGCGTCGAACAGCCGCCGCTCGTTGAGGCCGGTCAGCGCCAGGTGGTCGACCACCCGGTTGTGGAACCGGATGAACGCCAGGTGGGTCTGCGCCACCGCCAGGTTCTCGTCGTTGCGGATGTCCGGGATCAGCGCCGTGCGGCGCTCGCCCGGGGTGGCGCCGACACCGGTGCGGGGCAGGTCGAAGCCCTGCAGGTCGGTGCCGATGATGTCGCCGTCGACCGGCAGCCGCGCGGTGGTGCCCACCTTCAGCTTGACCCGGTCGTCGGCGTAGAACCGGCGGTCGTCGCGGTCCTGCGGGCCGCGGCCGTAGAGCGAGTCCAGGTCCAGCGCGGGCGAGCGGCCCTGCAGCAGGTCGTCGATGGTGACGTCGCTGCCCAGCTGGGTGGCCGTGCGGTCCAGGGTCAGGTCGTGGTCGACGAACTGCCCCAGGTAGGTGAAGCCCGCCGGGATGTCGCCGTCGGGCTGGGTGACGGACTGGTCGGTGACCGCGGTGGCCAGCGCCACCCGCACGTCCTCCTCGGTCTGGGGACCCTTGGGGCCCAGCCGGGAGAACCGGAAGCGGCGCAGTTCCTCGGTCGTGGACGGCTCCCGGGTGACCGGCTCGCCGTTCTCGTCGGCCTCGATCACTCCCTCGCCCACGACGAAGAAGCTGTTCCGGGCATGGCTACTCATCAGGTGAACCCCCACAAAATCCGTTTCCGGATATCTGTCAATTCGGAACGGAAAGGATCAGGGCGTGGTCCACCGAACCGCGTTCCCTCCCCAGAGAACCGGTGAACCCCCGTGATTCCTCCCCTATGACACGAGGCTACCCGAACTCCTTCGCGGAGGGTGGACACTTTCTGCGAGTGGCCATATTCCGCTAATAAATTAATTTCAGGCACGCCCCGTAGGCGGGCGGTGCCGCGCCAGTGACAGCGCGGTGTCCACGAGGTCGGTGCGGTCGAGGCCGGGGACCTCGGACAGGTCGAACCAGGCGGCCATGTCGGTGGAGCCGCCCACCTCGAACCGCAGCTCGCCGCCGACGACCCGGGCCGCGTAGACCACGCGGATGCCGTGCCAGTCGGTGACCCGGCCGCCGCGCAGGGCCGCGCCGACGCCGCTGTGGTGGAACTCCCGGCGCACGGTGTCGATGCCCAGCAACGCCTCCACCGCCACGGTGTACCCGGTCTCCTCGGTCACCTCGCGGGCCACCGCGTCCACCGGGTCCTCGCCGTGATCCAGGCCACCGCCCGGCAGTGTCCACTTGCGCCCCGTGCGCCCCACCCACCGGGCGAGGAGGACCTTCTCCTCTTCCACGCACACCGCGTAGGCCGCTACCCGCATCGACTTCTTCACGCCGAACCCCCCGACCGCGCCTCGACCCGAGCCCGCGCCGACGACGGCAGATACGCCCCGGCGGCCAGCAATCCGGGCAGCAATCCCGGCTCCAGCGTCATAGCGCGGAAGACGGCGCTGACGGTCACGCCGTGCCCCGGTCGGTCCACGACGGTCACCGGGTCGCCCGCCCGCACCAGACCCGGGCGCACCACCCGCAGGTACGCGCCCGTCCGCGCGGCCCGGGTGAACGCCTTCACCCACCCCGCCCGCGCCAGGTGCGCGGCGAACGCGCGGCACGGCGTGCGCGGCTTGGTCACCCGCACCACCAGGTCCGCCCCCACCCGCCAGGTCTCGCCGAGTTCCGCGCCGCACACGTCGACGCCGAGCGTGGTGAAGTTCTCCCCGAACGCGCCCGGGACCAGCGCACCGCCCACCTCGGACTCCCAGCGGTCCAGGTCCTCCCGGGCGTAGGCGTAGACCGCCTGGTCCGGTCCGCCGTGGTAGGCCGTGTCGACGACGTGGTCGCCCTCGACCCCGACGGCGCCGTCGTCGACCGGAGTGTCCACACGCACCGGACCGGCCACCGGGCGCTTGTCGATGGCGCTGACACCGGCCTGGGTGTCGATCGGGCGGGGTGTGCCCGTATTGACCGAGAGCAGGGTGGGCGTGATCGTCATGCCTTGAACCTAACCCTCGGAATGGGGGGCTGCTTCGGTTAGTTTGTCGGGCATGGCAACCGACGTGATCGTGGTGGGGGCGGGCGTCATGGGGCTCAGCGCCGGCATCCGGCTCGCCGAGAGCGGCGCCCGGGTGCGGGTGCTCTCCGCCGAACGGCCCCGCGACACCACCTCCGCGGTCGCGGGCGCCATGTGGGGCCCCGACTTCACCGAACCCGGCGCGGGCTGGACCCGCACCACCCTGGCCGAGCTGACCCGCCTCGCCGCGGACCCCGCCACGGGTGTCCGATTGTGCCGGGGCACGCAGACCTCGGACTTCACCGACCAACCCCCGCCGTGGTGGGACACCCTGCCCGAGGTCCGCCTCTGCGAGCCCGCGGAGTTGCGGCCCGGGATGCGCACCGCGTTGCGCTCGACGATCCCGCTCGTGGAGATGCCCCGCTACCTCGACCACCTCACCGCGCGCCTGGCCGACCTGGGCACGGAGGTCGAGATCCGCCGCGTCGGGTCGCTCACCGAACCGGCGGCCGAGGCGGGCGTGGTCGTCAACTGCACCGGCGTCGGCGCCCGCGACCTCGTCGGCGACGACGGTGTGCGCGCCTGGTGGGGGCAGCACGTCGTCGTCGAGAACCCCGGCGTCACCGAGTTCTACTACGAGGCCCGCGCGGGTTCCGAGTGGGCGTCGTACTTCCCGCACGGCGACCACGTCGTGCTCGGCGGGATCATCCGCCGCGACGTCTGGGACCGCGACCCGGACGCGTTGGCAGGGGAGGGCATTCTGGCCCGCTGCGCCGAAGTGGAGCCCCGGTTGGCCGACGCCGGGGTGATCGAGCATCGCGTCGGGCTGCGGCCGTGGCGGGCGGCGCCGAGGCTGGAGTCCGAACGGCTCGGCGACGCGCTCGTCGTGCACAACTACGGCAGCGGCGGCATGGGCGTGTGCCACTCCTGGGGCGCCGCCGCCGCGGTGCGCGACCTGCTGGGCTGACCGGCCCAACCGGACGCCTATGCTGGGTCCCCGTGTCGAACACCCCGATGATCGCGCCCAGCATCCTCTCCGCCGACTTCGCCCGCCTCGCCGACGAGCTGGCGGCGATCGAGGGCTCGGACTGGGTCCACGTGGACGTCATGGACGCCCACTTCGTCCCGAACCTCACCCTCGGGCTCCCGGTCGTCGAGGCGCTGCTCAAGGCCACGTCCATCCCGATGGACTGCCACCTGATGATCTCCGACCCGGACCGCTGGGCGGTCGGGTACGCGGAGGCGGGCGCGCACAACGTCACCGTGCACGTCGAAGCCGCCAAGGACCCGGTGCGGATCGCCAGGGACCTGCGGGCGGCGGGCGCCAAGGCCGGGCTGTCGATCAAGCCGGGCACCCCGCTGGAGCCGTACGTCGAGCTGCTGCGCGAGTTCGACACGCTGCTGGTGATGTCGGTCGAGCCCGGCTTCGGCGGGCAGGGCTTCATCGCCGACGTGCTCGACAAGGTCCGCACGGTCCGGAACCTGGTCGACACCGGGCACCTGAACCTGCTCGTGGAGATCGACGGCGGGATCAACCGCGACACCATCGAACAGGCCGCCGAGGCGGGCGTGGACTGCTTCGTGGCCGGGTCCGCGGTTTACGGGGCGAGCGACCCCGGTAAGGCCGTCGCGGCATTGCGGGAACAGGCCCGCAATGCGAACCACCGCTTCGCCTGACCTATTTCAGCGCGGTCGAGAAACGGTAGTTCCCCCATTGAGTGCTCGCTTAACCCCGCTGGTCGTCGCGCGGGACCGTCGGTATTCGGCGGCCCGGTGTCCGGGCAAGCGCCCTCGGCCACCCGGCCGAGGGGGCTTCGACACATCCGGCCACAGCGGACTGGGACACTGCGCGGTGTGGTGGCGCGGGTCGTCCCACGATGCGGTCCGCGGACCGGAACGGCCCGCCGGGGAACACCACCGCCCCGCGCGTGGTTGCTCCGAAGTCGTGGCGCGCGCCGGGGTGTGGCGTTCGGCGCAACCCGGCGTGTCGACCGTCACCGGGGGACGCCGGCGGCCCCCCGGAAGGGCCACGATGGGTGGATCGGCGCGGTAGTTCGTTCAAGGAGGCACACCGGAGTGTTCACCGGGATCGTCGAGGAGCGGGGCGAGGTCGTCGCGGTGCGGGACCTGCCCGACGCCGCGCGGGTCACCATCGCCGGGCCGCTGGTCACCAGCGACGCGCGGCACGGCGACTCGATCGCCGTCAACGGGGTCTGCCTGACCGTGGTCGACCTGGCCGACGGCACCTTCACCGCCGACGTCATGCGCGAGACCCTGCGCCGCAGCAGCCTGGACGGCGTCGCCGCGGGCGACGCGGTCAACCTGGAGCGCGCCGCCGCCGTCGGGCAGCGCCTCGGCGGGCACATCGTGCAGGGCCACGTCGACGGCACCGGGCACGTGCTGTCCCGGGAGCCGTCGGAGCACTGGGACCTGGTGCGCTTCGCGCTGCCGGACGGCCTGTCCCGCTACGTCGTGGAGAAGGGCTCGATCACCGTCGACGGCGTCTCGCTGACCGTCGTCGAGGTCGGCGCCGACTGGTTCACCGTCAGCCTCATCCCCGAGACGCTGCGCGCCACCACGCTCGGCCTGCGCGCGCCGGGGGACAAGGTGAACCTCGAGGTCGACGTCCTCGCCAAGTACGTGGAGAAGCTGGCGACCCCGCACCTGGCCGCGGGCACCGCCCCCGGCACCAGCGGTATCGAAGAGGAGAACCCCGGTGCGTGACTTCAGCGCCATCGAACGCGCCATCGCCGACATCGCCGAGGGCAAGGCGGTCGTCGTGGTCGACGACGAGGACCGCGAGAACGAGGGCGACCTGATCTTCGCGGCGGAGAAGTGCACCCCGGAGCTGCTGGCGTTCATGGTGCGCTACACCTCCGGCTACATCTGCGTGCCGCTCACCGAGGCCGACTGCGCCCGGCTCGACCTGCCGCCGATGTTCCACACCAACCAGGACGCCCGCGGCACCGCCTACACCGTCACCGTGGACGCGGCCGAGGGCGTGAGCACCGGCATCTCCGCCGCCGACCGCGCGCACACCATCCGGCTGCTGGCCGACGCGGACGCCACCGCCAAGGACTTCAACCGGCCCGGGCACGTGGTGCCGCTGCGCGCCAAGGAGGGCGGCGTGCTGCGCCGCCCCGGGCACACCGAGGCCGCCATCGACCTGGCCCGGCTCGCCGGGCTGCGGCCCGCGGGCGTGCTCTGCGAGATCGTGTCGCAGAAGGACGAGGGCGACATGGCCCGCTACGACGAGCTCCAGGTGTTCGCCGCCGAGCACGACCTGACGATCATCACCATCGCCGACCTGATCGCCTACCGGCGGCGCACCGAGAAGCAGGTCACCAAGGTCGCCGAGGCCCGCATCCCGACCGCGCACGGCACCTTCGTCGCGGTCGGCTACGACAGCCTGCTCGACGGCATCGAGCACGTCGCGCTGGTCTACGGCGACCTCACCGACGGCGAGAGCGTGCTGGTCCGGGTGCACTCCGAGTGCCTCACCGGCGACGTGTTCGGCTCGCTGCGCTGCGACTGCGGCCCGCAGCTGGACGCGGCGCTGGAGGCGGTGGCCGCCGAGGGCCGCGGCGTCGTGCTCTACATGCGCGGCCACGAGGGCCGCGGCATCGGCCTCATGCACAAGCTGCAGGCCTACCAGTTGCAGGACGACGGCGCCGACACCGTCGACGCGAACCTGGCGCTCGGCGTGCCCGCCGACGCCCGCGACTACGGCACCGGCGCGCAGATCCTGGTCGACCTCGGGGTCAAGTCGATGCGGCTGCTGACCAACAACCCGGCCAAGCGGGTCGGCCTGGAGGGCTACGGGCTGGCCGTGGTCGACCGGGTGCCGCTGTCGGTGTGGCCGAACCCGGAGAACCTGCGCTACCTGCGCACCAAGCGCGACCGCATGGGCCACGAGCTGGGCAACCTGGAGCAGTACGAGGTCGGTACCGACCGGCTCGGCCTGGGGGAGGACACTGTGCCCGGTGACTCCGTGGGAACCGCTTCCACGGGGAGCAACGGGTCCGTGGGGAGCACTGAGGCGTGAGCGGCGAGGGCAGGCCGACCGGCGGGGTACCGCGCTGCGAGGGGGTGCGGCTGGCCATCGCGGCCACCCGCTGGCACAACCGGATCACCGACCAGCTGCTCGCCCGGGCGCTGGTCGCGGCCGAGGAGGCCGGGGTCGTGGAGCCGACCGTGGTGCGGGTGCCGGGCGCGGTCGAACTGCCGGTGGTGTGCCAGGAGCTGGCCAAGCACCACGACGCGGTGGTCGCGCTGGGCGTGGTCATCCGCGGTGGGACGCCGCACTTCGAGTACGTGTGCGACGCGGTGACCGCGGGCCTCACCCGGGTGTCGCTCGACGAGGCGACGCCGGTGGGCAACGGTGTGCTGACGGTGAACACCGAGGAGCAGGCCCTCGACCGCGCCGGGCTGCCGGACTCGGTGGAGGACAAGGGCTACGAGGCGTGCGCGGCGGCGCTGGAGACGGCGCTGGCGCTGCGCGGGCTGCGCCAGCCGTGGATGGAGAGGGACTTCCAGTGAGCGCCTCGGTGAACGCCCGACCGCGGAAGGTCCGGTTCGTGAGCGGGGCCATCGCGGCCGTGTTCGTCGCCGTGTTCACGGTGGTGGCGATCCTGCTGCGCACCACCTCCACGGGGGTGTTCTTCCAGGTGTCCGACCAGATCGCGATGGTCGGCATCGGGGTGCTGCTGGCCTGCGGCGTGCTGTGGCTGACTTGGCCGAGGGTGACCGCGGACGCCGCGGGCGTCACCGTGCGCAACCTGCTGGGCCGCACCCGGTACCCGTGGGAGTCGGTGGTGGGGATCAGCTTCCCCGACGGCGCGGCGTGGGCCCGGCTGGAGCTGCCGGACGACGAGTACGTGCCGGTCATGGCGGTGCAGGCGATCGACGGCGACCGGGCGGTGACCGCCATCCGCGAGCTGCGGCGGCTGCACCGGGCGGCCGTGGAGCCCGCCGCGGGGGCCGCGGAGCCGCAGGGGTAGTACCGGTGGTGCCACCGGAGGTAGCATCGGTGGTGTGAAACTGAGTGTGAGCCTGCCGGAGGAGGACGTCCGGTTCATCGACGAGTACCTCGGGCGGGCCGCGGAGCACGGCAACCGCTCGGCGGTCATCCAGTTGGCCATCGGTCTGCTGCGCGAGTCGTCCCTGCGCGACGAGTACCTCGCCGCCTTCGACGAGTGGGACGCCGGCGAGGACGCCCTGCTCTGGGAACCGACCGCCGCCGACGGCGCGCTCGATGCGGCGCGGTGACATCCACCTGGTCGACCTGGACCCCACGCGGGGCTCGGAGGCCAACAAGACCCGGCCCGCGGTGATCGTCAGCAACGACGCGGCCAACCTGGTGGCCCAGCGGACCGGGCGCGGCACGGTCACGGTCGTGCCGATCACGTCGAACACCACCCGGGTGTTCCCCTTCCAGGTGCTGCTGCCCGCCACCGACTGCGGTCTGCTGGCCGAGTCCAAGGCGCAGGCGGAGCAGATCCGGACGGTCGCCACGGCCCGCGTGCGGCGGCGCTTGGGGCGCGTGCCGCCCGTGCTGCTCAAGGCCATCGACGACGCGTTGCGCGTGCACCTGGGGCTGTAGGCCGTACCTGTGCGTAACCTGTGAATCACGGCGGGGGTGAACTCTCGTCGCGCGCTCCACGTACCCCTCGGTGTATCCCTGAACTGATTCCCGAGGAGGTTGGGCGTGACCGACACCACCACACCCGCTGACAGCCGCAACCGCAGGCAGGTCCTCTGCGGACTGATGGTCGCCCTGGTGGCGCCCGGCGTGCTCGCCGCGTGCTCCTCCGACACGGGCTCCGGGTCCGGCGGCACGACGACCACCCCCGGTGGCGCTCCGGCGGGCACCACCGGTGGTTCGTCCGGTGGCGCCACCGGTTCGTCCGGGGCGTTGAGCACGGTGTCGGCGATCCCCGACGGCGGCGGGCTGCTGGTGAACGGCGGGCCGTCCGGCAAGGTGCTGCTGGTGCGCGACGGGACCACGGTGAAGGGCTTCGACCCGACGTGCCCGCACCAGGGTGCGACGGTCGACCCGCCGAAGGACGGCGTGATCACGTGCCCCCGGCACTTCAGCACCTTCGACCCGGCGACCGGGGCGCGCAAGAGCGGGCAGGCGCAGACCGGGCTCGCCGTGGTGGAGGTGAAGGTCGACGGGGAGAACGTCGTACTGGCCTAGGGTCCGTTTGGGTTATGGATTCACCGGATGGGTGATGGTTGAGTCGATCTCAACCATCACCCCTTTCGGGAGGTCCCCATGCCCCGCTTACTCGGTGTGGCCGCCGTCGCCCTGTGCGCGGTCGGCCTGGCCGCGCCATCGGCCGCCGCGTCCCCCGTCGACGACCGCCCCACGGCCGTGGTGTCGCTCGGCGACAGCGCGATCTCGGGGGAGGGGGCGGGCGACTACGAGCCGGGCACCCGCGGTGAGGGCGGCAACTGGTGCCACCGCTCGGCGAACGCCCTGATCCACCGCACCTCCGCCGCGCAACGCACGTACAACCTGGCCTGCTCGGGCGCCGACGCGTCGAACGTGTCGCTGGCGGACACCACCCACTACACGGAGGGCTCCCAGGCGCGGAGGCTGGTCGCCATCGCCCGCGCCAACCGCGTGACCGCGGTCGTCCTCCAGATCGGCGCCAACGACGACCCGCGCTTCGCCGACACGGTCCTGGACTGCGTCGGCCGCTGGTTCAACCCCTTCGGCGCGGGCTGCGCGAAACACCTCGCCACCGAGTGGCCCCAGCGGCTGGCGGCCATGGCCCCCAAGGTCGAGCGGGCCGTCGCGGACGTCCGGACCGCCATGCGCGAGGCCGGGTACGCGGACGGCGCGTACCGGTTCGTGATCACCTCGTACGCGTCGCCGGTGACGGAGAAGATGGACCCGGTCCAGCACGGACCGCAGGGGTGCCCGATCCGGCTGCCGGACGCGGAGTACGGGCGCACGCAAGCCGTTCCCCAGTTCGCCGAGGCCTTCCGCGGCATCGCGGCCCGAACCGGACTGTCCTACTTGGACTTCTCCCGCGCCACCGAGGGCCACGAGGCCTGCAGCGGCGCGGACGTGTCGACGGAGTGGCAGAACCGCGTCACGGTCGACCCCTGGGCCTGGGTCACCGGCGGCCTGGACGCCTTCGGCATCCACATGGCCCAGCAATCCTTCCACCCCAACGCCCAAGGCCACGCCCAGCTGGGCCGCTGCCTGACGGAGTTCCTGGCGCAACCGCGAACCACGGCCCGCTGCCTGATCGGCACCGACGGCAACCTACACGCCGTCCGCTAGCGGACTCGCCCGGTCGCGTCTCCCCGTGATCCGGTCGAGCGCGGTTCGCGGCCGCGGTGGTGCGGGGCCGGTCCGCCGCGGAGGTGGTGGACCGGGCCGGGCGACGCGCCGGGGCTCGCGACCTGGCGGGTAGGGACGCCGTTGTCGGGGGGCGGTCGTAGGGTTGTCCCGTGCCTGACCCGTCGACCTACCGGCCCGCCGCGGGGACCATTCCCGATGCCCCCGGCGTCTACAAGTTCCGCGACCCCGGGGGCCGGGTCATCTACGTCGGCAAGGCGAAAAGCCTGCGGAGTCGGTTGAACTCGTACTTCGCCGACGTCTCCTCCCTGCACCCCCGCACCCGGCAGATGGTGACCACCGCGGGTGGCGTCGAGTGGACCGTGGTCTCCACCGAGGTCGAGGCGCTCCAGTTGGAGTACAACTGGATCAAGGAGTTCGACCCGCGCTTCAACGTCCGCTACCGCGACGACAAGTCCTACCCCGTGCTGGCCGCGACCCTGCACGAGGACTTCCCCCGCCTGCACGTCTACCGCGGCCCCCGCCGCAAGGGCGTGCGCTACTTCGGCCCCTACGCCCACGCCTGGGCCATCCGCGAGACGCTCGACCTGCTGCTGCGCGTCTTCCCCGCCCGCACCTGCTCCAAGGGCGTCTTCCGGCGCCACGGGCAGATCGGGCGGCCCTGCCTGCTCGGCTACATCGGCAAGTGCTCCGCGCCCTGCGTCGGCCGGGTCGACCAGGACGAGCACCGGGCCATCGTCGAGGACTTCTGCGACTTCCTCTCCGGCAAGACCGACGCCATGGTCCGCCGCTTGGAGAAGGAGATGGCCGCCGCCGCCGAGGAGCTCGAGTTCGAGCGGGCCGCGCGGCTGCGCGACGACATCGGGGCGCTCAAGCGGGCCATGGAGAAGCAGGCGGTCGTGCTCGGCGACGGCACCGACGCCGACGTGGTGGCCTTCTCCTTCGACGACCTCGAAGCCGCCGTCCAGGTGTTCCACGTGCGCGGCGGCCGGGTCCGGGGGCAGCGCGGGTGGGTGATCGACCGCATCGACGACGGCGACGAGCAGTCCGCCGTCGCGAGCCTGGTCGACCGGTTCCTCAGCCAGTTCTACGGCGACCAGGTCGACTCCGAGGAGAGCACCGACGGCAGCCCCGTGCCCCGCGAGGTCCTGGTCCCCGAACTCCCCGCCGACGCCGAGGCGGTGGCCGACTGGCTCGGCGGCCTCCGCGGCGGCAAGGTCGCCCTGCGCGTCCCGCAGCGCGGGGACAAGCGCGCGCTCATGGAGACCGTGGAGCGCAACGCCAAGGAAGCCTTCACCCAGCACAAGCTGCGCCGCGCGGGCGACCTCACCGCCCGCTCCGCCGCGCTCCAGCAACTCCAGGACGACCTCGGCCTCGACACCGCCCCGCTGCGCATCGAGTGCGTCGACATCAGCCACCACCAGGGCACCGACGTCGTCGGGTCGCTGGTCGTGTTCGAGGACGGCCTGGCCCGCAAGTCCGAGTACCGCCGCTTCGCGCTGCGCGAGGCCGCGACCGAGGGGGACGTGGCCTCGATCGCCGAGGTCGTGCGCCGCCGGTTCGCCAAGTACCGCGACGGCGCGCCGGAGCAGGCGGAACCGGGCACACCACCGGGCGCACCACCGGGCATCGACCCGGACACCGGCAAACCCAAGCGCTTCGCCTACCCGCCCAACCTGCTCGTCGTCGACGGCGCCGGACCGCAGGCCAACGCCGCCGCCGACGTGCTCGCCGACCTCGGCATCACCGACGTCGCGGTGATCGGGATCGCCAAGCGGCTGGAGGAGATCTGGCTGCCCGCCGACCCGGACCCGGTGATCCTGGCGCGCAACAGCGAGGCCATGTACCTGATGCAGCGGGTCCGCGACGAGTCGCACCGCTTCGCGATCGGCTACCACCGGCAGAAGCGGTCCAAGAACCTGCTGACCTCGGCGCTGGACGACATCCCCGGCCTCGGCCAGGGCCGCCGGGCCGTGCTCATCAAGCACTTCGGCTCGCTCAAGCGCCTGCGCGCGGCGAGCCTGGAGGAGATCGGCGGTGTCCCGGGCATCGGACCCGGCACCGCGCAGGCAGTGCACAGCGCGCTCGCGGGAGAGGCCCCGGCGCGCGGGAAGGCGGAGGAGCAGCAGTGAGCACCGAAGCGGGCGGACCGGGCATCGAGGTCGCCGTCGTCACCGGACTCTCCGGCGCGGGCCGCAGCACCGCGGCCAAGTGCCTGGAGGACCTGGGCTGGTTCGTGGTGGACAACCTGCCGCCCGAGCTGATCTCCACCATGGTCGAGCTCGGCTCGCAGGCCCGGGGCGCGATCACCAAGGTCGCGGTCGTGATGGACGTGCGCAGCCGGGCCTTCACCGAGGACCTCTCGGCGATCATCAAGGACCTCGACGCGCGCGGCTACCGGCCCCGCGTGCTGTTCCTGGAGGCCACCACCGACGTGCTGGTGCGCCGCTTCGAGCAGGTCCGCCGCGGCCACCCGCTACAGGGCGAGGGCAGGCTCATCGACGGCATCGGGGCCGAGCGGGAGCTGCTGCGCCCGCTGCGCGAGGAGGCCGACCTGGTGCTCGACACCTCGACCCTGTCGGTGCACCAGCTGCGCGCCAAGATCGAGGACGCGTTCGGCTCCGACGCCAACGCCACCACCCGGGTCACCGTGCTGTCCTTCGGCTACAAGTACGGCCTGCCGATGGACGCCGACCTGGTCATGGACGTGCGGTTCCTGCCCAACCCGTTCTGGATCCCCGAGCTCAAGGACCAGACCGGTCGCGACGCGGACGTGCGCAACTACGTGCTCTCCCAGGAGGGCGCCGACGAGTTCCTCGACCGCTACCACGAGCTGCTGCGGCTCATCGGCGCCGGATACCGCCGCGAGGGCAAGCGCTACCTGACGCTCGCCATCGGCTGCACCGGCGGCAAGCACCGCAGCGTCGCCATCTCCGAGGAGCTCTCCCGCAGGCTCGCCGACGAGGACGGGCTGGCCGTCAAGGTCGTGCACCGCGACCTGGGGCGCGAGTGACGGACACCCCGCTCAAGGCGGTCGCGCTCGGCGGCGGTCGCGGCCTGCACGTCACGCTCAGCGCGCTGCGGCTGATCACCCCGGACGTCACCGCCGTCGTCACCGTCGCCGACGACGGCGGCTCGTCCGGGCGGCTGCGCCGCGAACTCGGCCTGCTCCCGCCCGGCGACCTGCGCAAGGCGCTGATCGCGCTCGCGGGCACCGACGGGCCGTGGGCGCGGGTCTTCGCGCACCGCTTCGGCGGCACCGGCGCGCTGGCCGGGCACGCCGTGGGCAACCTCGTGCTCGCCGGGCTGCTGGAGGTGCTCGGCGACCCGGTCGAGGCGCTCGCGCACGCGGCCGGGTTGCTCGGCGCCACGGGCCGCGTGCTGCCGATGTCCACCGCGCCACTGGACATCGAGGCCGACGTGACCGGTCTTGAGGAGGACCCGACCACGGTCCGCCGCATCCGCGGCCAGGTCGCCGTCGCCACCACCCCCGGCCGGGTCCACCGCATCCGGCTGCACGGCCACCGGGCGCCGCCGAGCGCGTGCCCGCAGGCCGTCGAGGCCGTGCTCGGCGCGGACGTGGTGCTGCTCGGCCCCGGCTCCTGGTTCACCAGCGTGCTACCGCACCTGCTGGTGCCGGAACTGCACGACGCGCTCGTGCGGACCACCGCCGCGCGGGTCGTGGTGCTCAACCTCGTCCCCCAACCGGGCGAAACCGCCGGGTTCTCCCCGGAGCGCCACCTCGACGTGCTGTGCGAGCACGCGCCCCGGCTGCGGGTCGACGCGGTCATCGCCGACGCCGACTCCGTGGCCACCCCGGACCGGCTCCGACGTGCGGCGTCGGCCCTCGGGGCGGACACCTGGCTGGCCGCCGTGGCGGCCGCGCCGACCCCCGACCGGCACGACCCCGGGGCACTGGCGGCGTGCCTGCGGGAGGCCATCGCGTCGGTGAGGGGACGCTGAGCCGCGACAGCGGTCGTGATGGGATGTACCCCGCCGGCGGAGGGGAGGAGGATCCGCCCACCCCGGCTCGGAGAGGAGGACCCCGTGGCGATGACCGCCGCTGTCAAGGACGAGCTGAGCAGGCTGGCCGTGTCCAAGACCTGTTGCCGCCGCGCCGAGGTGTCCTCGTTGCTGCGCTTCGCCGGGGGACTGCACATCGTCGCGGGCCGGGTCGTCGTGGAGGCCGAACTGGACACCGGCGCCGCCGCGCGGCGGCTGCGCAAGGAGATCCACGAGCTCTACGGCCACCACGCCGACGTGCACGTGATCACCTCCGGCGGCCTGCGCAAGGGCACCCGCTACGTGGTGCGCGTGGTCAAGGACGGCGACGGCCTGGCCCGGCAGACCGGACTGCTCGACCCGCGCGGCCGCCCGGTCCGGGGACTGCCCGCGCCGGTCGTGTCCGGCGGGGTGTGCGACGCCGAGGCCGCGTGGCGCGGCGCGTTCCTGGCGCACGGCTCGCTCACCGAGCCCGGCCGCTCGTCCGCGCTGGAGATCACCTGCCCCGGCCCGGAGGCCGCGCTGGCCATCGTCGGCGCCGCCCGCCGGATGGGCATCCAGGCCAAGTCCCGCGAGGTGCGCGGCGCCGACCGGGTCGTGGTCCGCGACGGCGACGCCATCGGCGCCCTGCTCACCCGCCTCGGCGCGCACTCCTGCGTGCTGAACTGGGAGGAGCGCCGGATGCGCCGCGAGGTGCGGGCCACCGCCAACCGGCTGGCCAACTTCGACGACGCGAACCTGCGCCGCTCCGCCCGCGCCGCGGTCGCCGCCGCCGCCCGGGTGCAGCGCGCCATGGAGATCCTCGGCCCCGACGCCCCCGACCACCTGACCGCCGCCGGTCAACTGCGGCTCAAGAACAAGCAGGCGTCGCTGGAGGAACTGGGCCAGCTCTCCGAGCCGCCGATGACCAAGGACGCGGTCGCGGGCCGCATCCGCAGGCTGCTGGCCATGGCCGACAAGCGCGCGAAGGACCTCGGGCTGCCCGACACCGAGTCCGCCGTCACACCGGACATGCTCGAGGCCGACGCCTGACCCGACCGGCCGCGAACGGCCTGGTCACGCGGTGTTCGGCCGGGTGCCATACCGCGTGCGCGCGGATGCCGGGAGACCCCCGAAAACGCGTCTCGCGCCGTGCCCGCCAAAGGGGTCTTGTGAGCTGGGTCTCACCCGGTATCTCGTTCCCCGGCGCCCGCTCTTCTCCTGTGGAAGGCGCGGGTGCCACTTGGGGGAGGGGCACCCGCACTTGGGGGGAAACGGAGTGGAGTCCGCCCGGCGTGGGGGCTGGCGGACTCCACTCCGCTCGTCATGCCCCCGGTTGTCCGGTGTCCCGGCCCGCGTTCGAGCGGTTGACGAGCATCGATCAAGTCGCCGCTTCCTGATCGGTTCGGAAGGCCGGGCGCGCGCGCCGTTCGGAATCGATTCCCGGTGCTGCTTCGTCGTCCGACCACACGCTCGTCGAACAGTTGTCCCCGGGATCCGTCTCTGATTCGATAAAGAGAGACGGCCGACCTCCTGACCAGCACCTGCCCCGGTGAACGCTAGGGTCATGGTCTGGGTCGGAAGTCAGGTCAAGGCCCCCAATCGGACCAACGTTAGGACGAGGAGACACAGGTGACGGTTCGCGTAGGTGTCAACGGTTTCGGTCGGATCGGTCGCAACTTCTGGCGTGCCGTGCAGGCCAGCGACCACGACATCGAGATCGTGGCCTTCAACGACCTGGGTGACGTCGCGACCATGGCCCACCTGCTCAAGTACGACAGCGTCCTGGGCCGCCTGCCCCAGGACGTGTCGGTGACGGCCGAGGGCATCAAGGTCGGCGACACCACGATCAAGGCGCTCGCCGAGCGCGACCCGGGCAAGCTGCCCTGGAAGGACCTCGGCGTCGACGTCGTGGTCGAGTCGACCGGCTTCTTCACCAAGGCCGCCGACGCCCGCAAGCACGTCGACGAGGGCGGCGCCAAGAAGGTCATCATCTCCGCGCCCGCCAAGGGCGAGGACCTGACCGTCGTGCTCGGCGCCAACGAGGGCCAGTACGACGGCTCGCAGACCGTGATCTCGAACGCCTCCTGCACCACCAACTGCCTGGCCCCGCTGGCCAAGGTGCTGCACGACGCGTTCACCATCGAGCGCGGCCTGATGACCACCATCCACGCGTACACGCAGGACCAGAACCTGCAGGACGCCCCGCACGCCGACCTGCGCCGCGCCCGCGCCGCCGCGCTGAACATCGTGCCCACCTCGACCGGCGCCGCGAAGGCGATCGGCCTGGTGCTGCCCGACCTCAACGGCAAGCTCGACGGCTACGCGCTGCGCGTCCCGGTGCCGACCGGCTCGGCCACCGACCTCACCGTCACCCTGGGCCGCGAGGTCACCCTGGACGAGGTCCAGGCCGCCTACCAGGCCGCCGCCGAGGGCCCGCTCAAGGGCATCCTGCGCTACAACACCGACCCGATCGTCTCCGCCGACATCGTCACCGACCCGGCGTCGTGCATCTACGACGCGCCCCTGACCAAGGTCAGCGGCAACCTGGTCAAGGTCGTCGGCTGGTACGACAACGAGTGGGGCTACTCCAACCGCCTCGCCGACCTGACCGCGCTGGTCGCGTCCAAGCTCTGACGGCCGCCCGAGGAGGAAGCACAGCGAAGTGAAGACTCTCGACGACCTGCTCGCCGAGGGTGTGGCCGGTCGGCGCGTGCTGGTGCGCGCCGACCTCAACGTCCCCCTCGACGGCGACAAGATCACCGACGACGGCCGCGTGCGCGCGTCGCTGCCGACGATTTCCCGGCTCGCGGCCGCGGGCGCCCGCGTCGTGGTGGCCGCGCACCTGGGCCGCCCCAAGGGCGCCCCCGAGCCGAAGTACTCCCTCGCCCCGGTCGCCGCGCGGCTGGGCGAGCTGCTCGGCGCGCCGGTCGCGCTGGCCGACGACGTGGTCGGCGCGTCCGCCAAGTCCACTGTGGACGGCCTGGCCGACGGCGGCGTGGCGCTGCTGGAGAACGTGCGCTTCGACGCCCGTGAGACCAGCAAGGACGCCGCCGAGCGCGGCGCGCTCGCCGACGAGTTCGCGGCCATGGCCGACGCGTTCGTCTCCGACGGTTTCGGTGTGGTGCACCGCAAGCAGGCCTCGGTCTACGACGTGGCCACCCGGCTCCCCGCGTACGCGGGCGGTCTGGTGCTCGCCGAGGTCGAGGTGCTCAAGCGGCTGACCGGCGACCCGGCCCGCCCGTACGTGGTGGCGCTGGGCGGGTCCAAGGTCTCGGACAAGCTCGCCGTCATCGAGGCCCTGCTGCCCAAGGTCGACAAGATCCTGGTCGGCGGCGGCATGTGCTTCACGTTCCTGGCCGCCGAGGGCCTGGGCGTGGGCGACTCGCTGCTCGAGGCCGAGATGATCGACACCTGCAAGCGGCTGCTGGCCGAGCACCCGGACAAGATCCTGCTGCCCGCCGACGTGGTCATCGCCGACGCGTTCGCCGCCGACGCGAACACCCACACCGTGCTCGCCGCGAACATCCGCGAGGGCTGGAAGGGCCTGGACGTCGGCCCGATCACCGTGGAGCGCTACGCCGAGGTCATCGCGGCCGCGGGCACGATCTTCTGGAACGGCCCGATGGGCGTGTTCGAGTACGCCCCGTTCGCGGAGGGGACCCGAGGCGTCGCCCAGGCGATCGTCGACTCGTCGGCGTTCTCCGTGGTCGGCGGCGGCGACTCGGCCGCCGCGGTGCGGCTGCTGGGCCTGCCCGAGGACGGCTTCTCGCACATCTCCACCGGCGGCGGCGCGTCGCTGGAGTACCTGGAGGGCAAGGACCTCCCCGGTGTGTTGGTGTTGGACACAGCGCTGGAGGCGGAATGACTTCCCGCCAGGTCCTGATCGCGGGCAACTGGAAGATGAACCTCAACCACCTCGAGGCCATCGCCCTGGTGCAGAAGATCGCCTTCTCGCTGCCCGAGAAGTACTACGCCAAGGTGGAGGTGGCCGTGCTGCCGCCGTTCACCGACATCCGGTCGATCCAGACCATGGTCGACGGCGACAAGCTCCTGCTCCGCTACGGCGCGCAGGACATCTCCCGGTACGACTCGGGCGCCTACACCGGCGAGGTCTCCGGCCCGATGCTGGCCAAGCTCGGCTGCACCTACGTCACCGTGGGCCACTCGGAGCGGCGCGAGTACCACGCCGAGACCGACGAGCTGGTCAACACCAAGGTCAAGGCCGCGCTCAAGCACGGGATCACGCCGATCCTGTGCCTGGGCGAGCGGGTCGAGGTGCGCGAGGCGGGCACGCACGTCGAGCACTGCACCGAGCAGCTCGTCGCGGGCCTCAAGGGCCTCAAGGCCGAGCAGGTGGCCAAGGTCGTCGTGGCCTACGAGCCGGTGTGGGCCATCGGCACCGGCAAGGTCGCCACGGCCGCCGACGCGCAGGAGGTGTGCGCGGCGCTGCGCAAGACCCTCGCCGACAAGTACGGCGACGAGGTCGCGGGCGGCGTCCGGGTGCTCTACGGCGGTTCGGTGAAATCCGGCAACATCGGCGAACTGGTCGCCCAGACCGACATCGATGGGGCACTCGTCGGCGGCGCGAGCCTGCAGGCCGACGAGTTCACCAAACTGTGCGCGATGGCCGCGGGCGGTCCGCTGCCCTGACGCGCGGTCCGGCGGGCAATGCGCGCCGGAAATGGGTTTTCGCAGGTGGGAACGCCGGGACCGGGTGTCCCGGCGTTCCCATTTCCACCGATCCGGACCGTCACCTGCACGTGCGGATGCCTGTTCGGTGAACGACCGGGGAAATCTGGTAACCGGGCCGCCACGCCAAGTCGGGCCGGTGGTCGAACCGGCCAACATCACCGGGTAATCTGAGACCTCAACCGACCGACCGCGAGGACCACATGATTCTGACCCTGCAGATCGCTCTGATCGTCTCCAGCCTTCTGCTGATCCTGCTGGTGCTGCTGCACCGCGGCCGTGGTGGCGGCCTGTCCTCGCTGTTCGGCGGCGGTATGCAGTCGAGCCTGTCCGGGTCCAGCGTGGTCGAGAAGAACCTCGACCGGGTCACGCTGTTCGTCGGCGCCGTCTGGCTCATCTGCGTCATCGGCCTCGGGCTGCTGGTGAAGATCGGCTGATGCGCGCCGCCCGGCGGGTCGATGGCCAAAACAGCGAAGGACGCGGCGTCCCGGGGATGGCCGGGACCCGCGTCGAACCACGTGGTGGGGGTGTGAACATCAATGGCCGGTGGTAACGCGATCCGGGGTACCCGGGTCGGTGCTGGTCCCATGGGTGAGTCCGAGCGCGGCGAGTCCGCGCCGCGGCAGCGGGTGTCCTACTGGTGCGCGAACGGGCACGAGTCGCGCCCGTCGTTCGCCCTGGACGCCGAGAAGCCGGAGTCCTGGGACTGTCCGCGCTGCGGGCTCCCGGCGGGCCTCGACGAGCAGGCGCCGCCGAAGGCCCCGCGCAACGAGCCGTACAAGACCCACCTGGCCTACGTGAAGGAGCGCCGCTCCGACGCCGACGGCGAGGCGATCCTGGCCGAGGCCCTGGCCAAGCTCCGCGCCAAGCGCGAGGGCTGAGGGCTCCGCCCGCGCGGGCCGGGAGGCTCGCGGCGAGCCCTGGACGGGCCCGCGCCGGATCGCGCGGTGACGGGCTCGTCTTGGTGTTCGGTGGTCTGATGTCGGCATACACTCCGCCTATGCGGTGGTCGCGATGAGCCTGACCGTGGTGCTCGGGTTCGTCGCCGCGTTCCTCACGGCCACGGTGAGTGGCTACTGGTTCGCCGCGAGTTACCGCCCCCGGCGCGACCGGCGCAGGCAGCGGCGGCTCAGCGAGCAGCGCGAACGCGAACGGCTGGAGCGACAACGGATCCGGGACGCCGAGAGCGACCCGACCCCGGTCCAGTCCATCACCGATCGGCCGTACCGCCCGCCCGACGTCCCCGTCGGCCTGCCGTACCTGTACCTGACCGAGCTGCGGATCAGCGACCTGCGCTGCTTCGGCGAGGAGCGGCTGGCGCTGCGGTACCCGGGGGAGCGCGACGAGCCCGACCTCAACCTGCCCAACGTCAACCTGCTGCTCGGCGACAACGGCACCGGCAAGTCGACGGTGCTGCGCGCGGCGGCGATGGTGGCGCTCGGGCCGGTGCTGGGCAGCTCGGGGTTCGTGCCGTACCGGCTGGTCCGCGAGAACCGGCCGTCGTCGCTGGTCGAGGGCCGGTTGGTGTTCGGCGGTCTGCACGGGCCCGAGCGGCTGGCCTGCGACGTGCGGGTGCGCCGCCGCCGCGACCTGGAAGTCGTGGAGGCCGACACCACGGGCCCGTACTGGGACGACCTGTTCGACGAGGCGTCCCCGGCGTTCTTCATCGCGGGCTACGGCGTCACCCGCCGCACCTCCGACGACAGCCGCGCGGACCCGTCGCACGAGCGCGGGCGCAGGCGTCGGCGGTTCCAGCGGGTGTCGAGCCTGTTCGACGAGTCGGTGACGCTGGTGCCGTTCGGGTCCTGGCTGCCGACCGTCGGCGCGGCCCGGCAGCGGGAGGTCACCGAGGTCCTGCACCGGCTGCTGCCCGAGGGCGTGCGGTTCGCGGAGCAGTTCGAGGGCGAGGACGCGGTGTTCCTGCGCCGGGACCTGCCGGTGCCCTTCCGCGCGCTCTCCGACGGTTTCCGCTCCTACCTCGGCTGGCTCGGCGACCTGCTGTTCCACCTGTGCGCCGTGGCCCCCGACCACGTCCCGCTCGGCTCGATGGGCGGCATCGTGCTCGTCGACGAGATCGACCTGCTGCTGCACCCGTCCTGGCAGCGGGTCGTGGTACCCGCCGTCGCGGCGATGTTCCCGAACGTCCAGTTCGTGCTGACCACGCACAGCCCGATCGTCACCGGCACCCTCGAGGCGCGAAACATCGTCGTCGCCCGCGACGATCCCGAGGCGGGGGTGTCGCGACTGCGGGAGGTGGAGGCCGAGGTGCACGGGCTCAACGCCGAGCAGGTCCTGCTCAGCTCGTACTTCGGCCTGGACACCACCCGCGCGCCCGGCGTCGCCGCGGACCTGGCCGAACTGGCCCGGCTGGCGGTGGACGGCGACGAGGACGCCCGCCGCCGCTACCTGGCCGCGCTGGTCGACGACGCCTTCGGGGGCCGTCGCGGGTGATCAGGACCTTCACGGGCCGCGCCGCGCTGCTGGCCCGGCTCGGCGCCGACGCGCCGGTGTGGCGGACCGAGGCGCACCAGGGCGCCGAGCGCAACCGCGCGGCGGGCAAGCACGACAACCGGTCCGCCAACTCGTGGAGCCGGTTGAAGCCGGGGCTCGCCGAACTCCAGCGCGGCAAGTGCGCGTACTGCGAGACCTACCTCGGCTCGGAGGGCGTGGACTGGACCGTCGACCACTACCGGCCCAAGGGGCGGGTGGCGGTGTGGGCGGACCCGGACGCCCCGGAGATCGTGGACGTGGGCGGCCCCGCGCCGACCGGCTACCACCTGCTGGCCCACGACCCGGACAACCTGCTCGGCAGCTGCGAGAACTGCAACCGGCGCAAGGCCGCGTACTTCCCCACGGCCGCGCCCCGCGTGCTGGACTCGACCGACCGGGCCGGGTTGGCGGCCGAGCGGCCGTACCTGGTGGACCCGGCCGACCCCGCGGCCGACCCGGAGCGGCTGATCACCTGGAAGGGCGCGATCCCGCAGCCCGCGCCCGGTCTCGACGAGCACGACCGGCGGCGCGCGCGGGCCACCATCGAGGTGCTGGAACTGGCCAGGACCAAGGTGGTCGCCGACCGGATGCTGCTGCTGATCGGGGTGTGGATGGCGCACGACGCGGGCGCCGCGGACGTGCTGGACCTGTACTGCGCGCCGGGTGGCCGGTTCGCCGCCTGCGCCCGCCGCTACCGCGAGCTCTGCGAGACCGACCCTGAGTGGGCCGCGGCCGAGTACCGGCTGATGATCACGAGCGTGGCCGGTGGGGTAGGCTACCGGTGACTACCTGCCTTCGGGTCGGGCGGCGGCCGGATGCTTGGTCCGGCCGCCAATCACATTTTCAGGCCTCCGTCGCCATCCGCACGACGTCGGTGTCGCGGCCGATGGCGGTCACCTCGGGTACCACGCGGACCTCGGTGATGTCGCCGGGGTGGTAGGAGAGCACGGCCTCCTGCCTGCTGATGGCGCGGTCGAGCAACCACCACAGCCTGGCGGGCTCGTGCCGGCGGACCAGGTCCTCGACCTTCTGCGGTAACGCCGAATCGGCGGTGGCCTCCACTTGGATCCGTGGTGCCACAATGACTTCGCCGGTCTTGGTCCGTCGCATGAGGACGGCTGGGGTGCCGTCGACCTCGACCAGCGGGAGGAGCGTGTCCCGGGTGGCCAGCTTCCACAGCAGGGTGCGCGGGGAGTCGTCGGGGGAGGGGACGCGGGTGGCGGCCCACACGCCGTGGACGAGGACGACCAGCAGCCAGACCACGACGGCGACGCCGACGCTGTAGGCGAGGACGAGGTACAGGTCGAGGAAGTTGTACCGCTGCGTGTAGTCCCGCCGGGTGCCCGGCCACAGCCACCCGGTCAGCAGCGGGAAGAGCTTCGCCATGACCAGGGAGACCAGGACGCCGAGCAGGGTCGTCCAGGTGACCGCGGCGACCACGGACTCGGACTCGGCAGCGGGGAAGCGCGGCCGGACGCGGCGGAGGAGGAAACCCACTACCAGCACGGTGACCACGCCCGGGACCACCAGGAACACCGGGACGCCGAGGCTCTGCACGATGTCGGACTCGCCGAAGACCTCCAGCGTGACCGGCATGGTCAGTGCCAGGGTGGTGGCGGTCGCGGCGTCGTCGCCCTCCTGCGCGGTGATGCTGAAGAGCGCCGAGCGGGTGCCGGGGGCGGTGAGGTCGTCGGAGTACACGCGGACCGGGATGGCCTGCTTCGCGCGGGGTTTCAGGTCGAACGCGCAGGAATCGCTCCGACCGGCGCGCCACTGCGCCGTGCGGCCGTCGGGACAGGTCGCCTCCAGCCAGGTGTCCGGGGCCGGGGTGGCGGTCAGCGCGGTGACCCGGACCGCCGTCTCGCGGTCGGTGCCGATGACGATCGTGGCCGAGCCGGGCCGGTTCTGGTTGACGCGGTCCGGTCCGGACTCGACGGTCGCCGTGGCCAGTGGCGCGCTCGGGACCGCCTTGACGCTCGCGGCGACCACCGCGGACGCGCCCGGGGAGTCGACCACGAAGGACAGACCGACGTCCTGCCCGGACCCCTCGGCGGTCCTGGTGACCTTGAACGTCTCCGTGCGGGACTGGCCGGGGCCGAGGGGGACGGTCGTGGCGGCCGGGGTGGTCGTGATGGTGTCCTCCGAGGCCACGACCCGGATGGCGGCGGTGGTCGGGGACTGGGCGGAGTTGGTGAGGGTGAGCAGGACGGTCGCCGAGCGGCCCGGTGGGAGCGCCACCTGCGCCGGGGTGGCGGTCGCGGTGATCGGGGTCTCGGCGGCGGCCGGGGTGGCGAGCAGCAGCAGCCACACCACGGCGAGCACGCGGACCAGTGATCGCACGTCCATCCTCTTTCGTCGTCGTTGTGCACAACATCTACCGGCGGCGGTGATCCGCTACACGCGGGTGTAGCGGATCACCGGTTCCCGGAGATGAGGTGGGGTAGCCGACCCTCGAAGGAGCCCGATGGCCGCCATCCGCAGCGCGCTGTGCACGATCAGCCGGGTCTGGCCGTACCCGGAGGTCCTGGCGGGCGGCGGCGCGCTGACGACCCGGTCGGGGCACGCGGGGGTGTACCGGTCGTTCCGCCCGGACCTGATCATGCCCTGGGACCCGGACACCGAACCGGCCACCTGGAGCCGCTTCTGGTCGGCCTACCTGGCCCGCCCCGAGGCGGTCCGGGAGGTGCGGCAGGACGCGCTGTGGGAGCGGGTGGTGCCGTTCCGGCTGGCGAACGTGCCCGCGACACCGGGCCCCGCCGCGGCGACGGCGCGGGTGCTGCTGTACCCGAGCGCGGTGGCGGTGACGATCACCGTGCGGGCTTCGGGGCAGTGGCCGGTCGCGGAGTTCGCGGGCGCGATGGCCGCGCTGGTGGAGGCGCGCACGTGGGGTGCGGAGGGGAACCGGTCGCTGGAGGGGATCGCGTCGGACCTGCGTGACCTGGTGGCACCCCGGTTGGCGGGTGGGGTTGTCGTCGCCGGACCGCCCGCGGTGCACACGGTGGCGGCTCCGCTGTCGGCGGACGGGGGAGTGGCGGCGGATCTGGACACGGGGTTGCCCGCTGTGCAGTCGTGCCTCGCGGGGCTGGCGGGCTTGGGGCCCACCGGCAGCTTCGATCCGGCCCGGCTGTGCGAGGTCAACCGGGACACGAAGAAGGCGGCCCGCTACTACGACGTGGGCGATGGGTTGGTGATCTGGCACAAGGACCGGGTCTTCGACCCGGCGGCGGGGGAGAAGGTCGCGTGCCTGGTCCGCAACCAGACGGACTTGGTGGTGCAGATCGAGGCCCTCCGCGCGACGGCCCAGTGGGCCGCGGACCGCGTGGCGGGCAACCGCCCCATCCCCCCGGACGTGTTCCCCCTCCTGCGGCAGGCCAGGACCCGCCTCGACACCCTCCACACCGGCCGCAGGGACAAGACCTATCGGAGCGTGGTGGCCACCACCCGGATCACGCCCCACCTACCGATGCTCGCCACCCTCAGCACCCTCTAGCCACTCCGCCGACTCAGCGGAACCAGCCCCGCGTGGCGGGGACGCCCGGATTTCCCGGTGGGCGGCGCTGGAGAGGATCGGACCAGCCCCGCACGGATGTTCCGCGCGACGTCGTGGCCGACCTTGGACCAGCCCCGCGTCCGCAGGGAGGACACCTGCCTGTATTTCTCTGCCGACTCCGACGCGGGATCAGCCCCGCGTGCGCGGGGACGACGAGCAGGGCCGGTCCGTGTGGGGCAAGGAAGGCGGATCAACCCCGCGTGCGCGGGGACGACACTTCCTGACCTGCGGCGTTGTCCGCTCCCACGCCCATTTTCATTCACTTCGCTGCACAACGCCGCCCGTTCCGGGCATCCAACAACCCCGATCCTAGCTACGGCGCGGGCGCGGCAGGCCGGGAACAGGAACGGCCCGTGGCAGTCCACCCCGGACTGCCACGGGCCGCCTGCTCGACTCAGTAGCGGAACGCGCTGATCAGCGTGCGGAGGTCGGTCGCCGCCCCGCTCAGCGTCTCCGCCGTGCGCTTGGCGGCGGTGGCCGCGGCGCTGGTGTCCTCGGTCGCCTGGGCCAGCCCGGCGATGCCGGTGCCGATCTGCACCACCGCGTTCGCCGTCTCGTGCACGTTGCGGCTCATCTCCGCCGTCGTGGCCGTCTGCTCCTCCACCGCCGCCGCGATCACGGTCTGGGTGTCGCAGATCGAGCCCACGACCTCGCCGATCTGGTGGATGGCCGACGTGGCCTCCGTGCTGCCCTCCTCGATCGCCTTGATCCGGCTGACGATGTCCTCCGTCGCCGTCGCGGTCTGCTGGGCCAGTTCTTTGACCTCGCCTGCCACCACGGCGAAGCCCTTGCCCGCCTCGCCCGCGCGGGCCGCCTCGATGGTGGCGTTGAGCGCCAGCAGGTTGGTCTGCTCGGCGATCGTGCTGATCAGCTTGACCACGGTGCCGATCTCGGCCGTCGCGGAGCCCAGGGCGCTGACCGCGTCGTTGGCGTGCTGGGTGTCGCGGACGCCGTCGGTGGCCACGTCGGCGGCGCGGCTGGCGTTCTGGGTGATCTCGTCGATCGCGGCCCGCATCTGCTCCGAGGAACTCGCCATGGCGGTGACCATGCCGGACACCTCCTCGGCCGTCTGGTTGATCGACGACGCCTCGGCGCTGGTCTGGCCCGCGGTGGCGGCGAGCCTGCCGCTGACGTCGGACAGCTCGTTGGACGCCGTCGCGACCTCCTGGGCCCGGTCGGCCACCCGGCTGATCAGCTCCTGGGTGCGCTCCGCCAGCTCGTTGAAGCTGGCCGCCACCTGCCCCAGCTCGTCACCGCGGCTCGCGTCCACGCGCTGGGTCAGGTCGCCGCCGGTGATGGCGGTGAGGCCGGAGCGCAGGTCGCGCAGCGGTCGGGTGATCGAGCGGACCAGCAGCAGCGTCAGCAGCGCGCCCAGCAGCACCGCGACCCCCGCCAGCACCACCGTCGTGAGCGTGCCCGAGTCGGCCCGGGACTCGGCCTCGGCCGCCGCCGCGGCGGACTCGCCGTGCACGTCGGTGACCAGCCGGTCGATCTGCTCGGCGATCTTGTTGAAGATCGCGATCTCGTTCACCGCGACCAGCTCGGCGGCGTGGCCGGTGGTCTCCGGGGTGCCCGCGTTGTAGTTGCTGACGACGTCCTTGTCGAGCGTCATGAACTGCTCGAACAGGGTGGTGATGTTGTCGGTGTCGGCGGTCTGGTCGGTGTCCAGGCCGAACGCGCGCAGCTTCGCCAGCTCGTCGCGGAACGACTGCGCCGAGGTCAGGAACGCCGCGCGGGCGCTGGCGTTGTCCGCGGTGGCGCCCGGCACGCCGCGCTGGACGTCGAAGGCGTAGGCGGTCTGCCAGCCGTTGAAGTCCGCGGAGCGGAACTTCACCTGCAGGGCCAGCTGGGTCAGCTCGCGGGAGCGGGCGATCTGCTCGGCCGAGTCGCGCTCGCGCTCCAGGCTGGACACCGCCGTGACGGCCAGCGCGCACAGCAGCAGCAACAGCGCGGCCATGGCGGCGCCCACACGCACGCCCACCCTCAGGTCGGAGATTCGCTTCAGCATCGCTCACCGCTCCACTCGTGCCCCCGGACCAATTCCGATCACTCGGGGGCTTCGGCGCGGCGAAACGTGGCCTGAGGCACACCACCCGATCGGGACCTTCGCCGGTACCGGGACGGGGGAACGCGCGGGTCAGGCGGTCAGCGGGTACCTGGCGCTCACCCGGAAACCGCCGTCGTCGGTCGGGCCCGCGTCGAACTCGCCGCCGAGCAGCCCGGCCCGCTCCCGCAGCCCGAGCAGCCCGTGCCCGCCGGAGGGCAGTGTGCCGACCTGCCCGGTGCGCGGCCGCTCGTTGTCCACCTCGACCACCAGCGCGCCGTCGCGGGTCAGTATCCGCACGGAGGTCCGCGATCCGGCCGCGTGCTTGCGCACGTTGGTCAGCGCCTCCTGCACCGTGCGGTACGCCGCGCGCGACACCGGGCCGGGCAGGTCCAGCGCGCAGGCGTCCATGGCCAGCTTCACCTGGTCGCCGTCGACCAGGCTGCCGTCGACCAGGTCGGCGATGTGCTCCAAGCCGGGCTGGGTGTCCTCGTCGTCCACCCCCGACCGCAGCACCCCGACCAGCTCGCGCAGCTCCTCAAGCGTGCGGGTGCTCAGCGCGCGGATCGTCTCCGCGGCCTCCTTGGTCGCCGGGTCGGTGACGTCGACCTGCATCGCCCCGGCCTGCATGGCGATGAGCGTGACCTGGTGGGACACCACGTCGTGCATCTCCCTGGCCAGCTTCGCCCGCTCCGCCGACCGCACGGTCGCCGCGTAGAGGCGTTTCTCCCGCTCCCGGCTGCGCGCCAGCTCGCGGATCCGGGTGGACAGTTCCTGGCGGACCGCCATCAGCAGCCCGATCGCCACCGGCATGCCCGCGACCAGCACCCCGTAGATGAAGTCCGACAGGTGCGCGCGCCAGGTCAGCTCGACGAACTTCGGCCACGGCCACAGCACGAACCGGGACAGTCCCACCAGGACGGCGCCCACCACCGTGGGCCAGGTGAGCATCCGCCGCCGGGCCAGCGCGCCCAGCGAGATCATGGCCGCGAGCTGGGCCCAGCCCGCGAAGAACCCCGGGATGGTGATCAGCACCGCGGTGAACGGCAGGTGCCTGCGCAGCAGCATCGCGGGCAGCGCGCACCAGGTCAGGTAGTAGGAGTAGGTCGTGGCGTCCTCCGGCACCACGAGCCACATGTCCAGCGCGGCCACGACCAGCGCGAGCACGTCCGACGACAGCTCGCGGACCCGTTGGTTGGCGTGCAGCGCGGCCAGCCGGGGCGGCAGGCGCAGCGCGCGCGGCCGGACCGGCAGCACCGCGTCCGGTGTGACCATGGGCGTGACCAGCGGGCCACCTCCTCCTAGTGCTCCTGGGACCCCACTGGTCCCCGACACCGACCGCGGCGAGCGCGCGCGTTGTTCTCGCAGCTCAGCCGAGTCGTGCCTGCCCGAGCGCGGACGGGGCACGTCCCGCCGGGCGGTAGCATTCTCCCGGTCCCGGGCTTGCCTGCGCCGGCGGTGTGGCATGGAACGCCCTTCCTGCGGCGACGTGCTGCGCGGTGTCGCCACCCATCAAGACAGACAACACCGGCCTCGGGACGGTGACCGACCAACAACTGTGCGGGAGCAAACGGACGATCCCCGAACGGAGCAGGGGAAAGACGAACGAGCACCGCCGAGGGAGTCACGTTGCGCACACTCATCATCGACAACTACGACTCCTTCACCTACAACCTGTACCAGGCTTTGGCGGTCCTGGACGGCGCGCGGCCCACGGTGGTGCGCAACGACGAGGATTGGGACCTCGGCGGCCTCGTCGACTTCGACAACGTGGTCATCTCGCCGGGCCCGGGACACCCGGGCGTCCCGGGCGATTTCGGGCTCAGCCGCGCGGTCCTGGCCGCCGCCCGGCAGCCGCTGCTCGGGGTCTGCCTCGGCCACCAGGGACTGTGCCTGCTGGCGGGTGCCCGGGTCGGGCACGCTCCCGAGGCGCGGCACGGGCGGCTGTCGGCGGTCCGCCACGACGGCCGCGACCTGTTCGCCGGGCTGCCGTCGCCGATGGACGTCGTGCGCTACCACTCCTTGGCGGTGACCGACCTGCCGGACGCGCTGGTGGCCACGGCGTGGAGCGAGGACGGCGTGCTCATGGGGGTGCGGCACCGCGACCGGCCCGCGTGGGGCGTGCAGTTCCACCCGGAGTCCGTCAGCACCGAGCACGGCGCCGCGCTGCTGGCCAACTTCCAGGACCTGACCCGCCGCTGGTGGGCCGAGCACCCGCGCGAGACCGTCGTCGTCGCGCCGGTCGCGTTGCCCGCCGAGAGACCGGCCCCGCCGGAGCCGACGGCCCGCGTGGTCGTCGAGCGGCTGCGGGTCCCGGTGTCCGCCGAGGTCGCCTTCGACGCGTTCTACCGGGACTCACCGCACGCGTTCTGGCTCGACAGCGCGGCGGGCGGCCGGTTCTCGTTCCTGGGCGACACCTCGGGTCCGCACGCCAGGGTGGCGACCGCCGACGTCTGGGCCGGGACGGTCACCGTCACCTCCGGCACCGGGGAGTCGGTGGTGGAGAGCGGGTTCCTCGACTGGCTCGACGCCGACCTCGCCGACCGCCGCGTGGCCGTGCCGGACCTGCCGTTCGACTTCGCGCTCGGCTGGGTCGGCTACCTCGGCTACGAGCTGAAGGCCGAGTGCGGCGGCGACCGCGCACACAAATCGCCCGACCCGGACGCGCGGATGCTCTTCGTCGACCGCGCCGTCGCCTTCGACCACGAGACCGGCGAGGTCTACCTGCTGGAGCTGGCCGCCGACGGCTCGGAATGGCTGTCCGAGACGGCCGCGCGCCTGTGGTCGCTGGCGGGCAAGACCCTGCCGCCGCCCGCCCCGGAGGTCGCCCTCGGCCCGTTGACGGCCCGGCACGACCGCGCCGCGTACCTCGACATGGTCGCCGCCAGCCAGGTCGCGATCGGCGACGGCGAGACCTACGAGGTGTGCCTGACCAACGAGCTGACCGCCGCCGGGACCCTCGACGCGTGGGAGGCGTACCGGTACCTGCGGCGCGCGAGCCCCGCGCCGTTCGGGGCGCTGCTGCGGCTGGGGGAGCTGTCGGTGCTGAGCACGTCGCCCGAGCGGTTCCTGTCGGTGTCGGCCGACGGCGCGGTGGAGTCCCGGCCGATCAAGGGGACCCGGCCGCGCGGGCGCGACGCCGCCGAGGACGCGCGGTTGCGCGCCGAGCTGGCGTCGGGGGAGAAGGACCGCGCGGAGAACCTGATGATCGTCGACCTGGTCCGCAACGACCTCGGGGTCTACGCGGAGGTCGGGTCGGTGTCGGTGCCGGAGCTGTTCGGGGTGGAGACGTACGCGACCGTGCACCAGCTGGTCAGCACCGTCCGGGCGCAACTGGCCGAGGGCGTCTCGGCGGCGCGGTGCGTGCGCGCCGCGTTCCCCGGCGGTTCGATGACCGGGGCGCCGAAGGTGCGGACCATGCGGATCATCGACGAGTTGGAGGCCGGACCGCGCGGCGTCTACTCGGGGGCTGTCGGGTACTTCTCGCTGACCGGCGCCGCCGACCTGAGCGTGGTGATCCGGACCCTGGTCGTGCGGGCGGGTGAGGTGTCGTTCGGGGTGGGCGGGGCGGTGATCGCGTTGTCGGACCCGGCGGCGGAGTTCGAGGAGACGGCGGTGAAGGCCACCGCGATGCTGGGGTTGTTGGGGGCGGAGTTCCCGGGACGCGCCTGAGGGGCAGTCGTTCAGGCGGGGGCCATGTGGTGGTCACGGGGTGGATCACTGGGGTGGACACCATCCGGCTATGACCCCTTCCCTGTCCCTGAGGGCCTGCGCCGCGGCGGTCGCCTGCGTGGCGTTCCTGCCCGGCCAGGCGGCCGCGCACCCGAAGCCGCGTGACTTCGACCTGCAAGCGCACCGCGGCGGTATCGGGCTGCGTGTGGAGAACAGCCTCAGCTCCTTCGGCAACGCCATCCGACTCGGCGTGAGCACGCTGGAGCTGGACGTCCAGATCACCGAGGACGACCAGGCGGTGGTCACCCACGACCGCCGCGTCGACGGCCGCAAGTGCCGCGACACCGCGCCCGCCGTCGCGGGCGACCCCGAGTTCCCCTATGTCGGCAAGTACGTCAACACGCTGACGCTGGCCCAGGTCCGCACCCTCGACTGCGGCTCGCGGCGGCTGCCGGACTTCCCGGGGCAGGAGCTGACCCCGGGCTCCCGGATGCCGCTGCTGCGCGAGGTCTTCGCGCTGGCGCGCCGCTACGGCGCGGACGACGTGCGGTTCAACGTCGAGACGAAGGTCGAGGCGGGCGCGCCGAGCGAGACCGCGCCCCGCGAGAAGTTCGCGCGGATCACGGTCGGCGAGATCGAGGCCGCCGGGATGACCCGGCGGGTCAGCGTCCAGAGCTTCGACTGGGGCGCGCTGATGCGGGTCCGGCAGCTCGCGCCCCGGCTGCCGCTGGTCGCCCTGACCAACTACGACTTCCTGCAGACCGGACAGCCGGGCAAGTCGCCGTGGTTGGGCGGGCTGGACATCGATGACTTCGGTGGGGACCCGATCCGGGCCATCAAGACCTTCGGGGCCACGGCGTTCTCGCCGGTGCACGGGTTCCCGCAGGGCGGGTCTGTGGAGGACCCGGGGTACCGGCCGTACGTGACGGCGGAGATGGTGCGGCACGCGCACCGCAACGGGATCAAGGTGATCCCGTGGACGGTCGACGACGTGCCGACGATGGCGAAGCTGATCGATGACGGCGTGGACGGGTTGATCACGGACTACCCGGACCGGCTGCGCGGGCTGTTGGCGCGGCGCGGGTTCCGGCTGCCGCGTGGGTACGCGTCGCCGTTCGACCTTCAGGCGCACCGGGGTGGGCGGGCCGTGCGGCCGGAGAACACCCTGGCGGCCTTCGCCTATTCGCTGGCGAACCCGGCTGTGTCCACTTTGGAGTTGGACACGGGGATCACCGAGGACGGCGCGGTCGTCGTGCTGCACGACCGGACGATCAACGGGGCGCACTGCGTCGACACGGCGCCGGCCCGAGCGGGTGACCCGGAGTTCCCGTATGTCGGCAAGCGCGTGCACGACCTGACGTTGGCCCAGATCCGCACGCTCGACTGCGGTGTGAAGACGCTGCCGGAGTTCCCCAAGCAGCAAGCTGTGCCGGGTCAGCGCATTCCGACGCTGGCCGAGGTGTTCGGCGCGGTCCGGGCGAGTGGGCGGACGGACATCCGGCTGAACATCGAGACCAAGATCAGCCCCACGGCGGACGACACGGCTCCGTACGACGTGTTCACCCGCAAGGTGGTCGGCGAGATCGGCCGCGCGGGCTTCACGAGCCGGGTCACGTTGCAGTCCTTCGACTGGCGCACGATCCAGCTGTCGAAGAAGCTGTTACCGTCGCTGGAAACGGTGGCCCTGGTGTGGCAGTACGGCCCGGAAGAGTGCGCCACCATCGCCGACGAGTGCTCGTTGCGGGCGGTTTACGGCGACCCGTCGGTGAAGTCGCCCTGGACCGGCGGCCTCGACTGGTGGAAGACCCGCGACCTGGCGCGGCTGGTGCGCCAGTCGGGCGCGTCGACGGTGTCGGCGAACTGGCAGGTGCACGACCCGGCGCAGGGCACGGTGCAGGACGCGGACTGGTACCTGCGGCAGAACCCGGCGTACTTCCACGGACCGGACGTCGAAGGCCTGCACCGCAAGGGACTCAAGGTCGTTCCGTACACGGTCAACGACGAACCGACCATGCAGCGGGTCATCGACCTGGGCGTGGACGGCCTGATCTCGGACGACCCGGACCTGCTGATCGCCGTGGCCAAGAAGAACGGCCTGCGCTAGGCATCCCAACCGCCGCCGAACTCCTGCCCCCATCCCCACCCATCACTCTTCTCTCCCAACCCACCCCGTAACCGCCGCTCGCGTGCCCGCTCTACCTCGACGTGACTTGGCCACACCGGACCCGCCCCGTAACCGCCGCAGGATCCCAGCCCCCACCGAACGCAACGCGCCCCCGTCATACGCCTTGATTGGGTGGACTTGCTTTGCGTGGGGGGACGAGCCTGCCAAGCTCTCCCGCGGGTGGGGTGGGCTTGCCCCTCCCACCGCTTTTCCCCACCGCAGGCTCGTAGGGGCCCCGCGCAAAGCAAGTTCGCCCGATCGAGGCCGCCCATGTTTTTCGCGTGGGGTCAGACCAATCAACCCGGCCCGGCGCTTGTCTGGCCCGCAGCGTGAGACGAGCATCGAACGACCCATCCCGTTCCGATTGCGGTTCGGCCGCGTTGAAACGGGCAGGGCGTAGCGGGGACAAACAGAGGCCGGTGAGCGGAACATCCGCCCACCGGCCTCTGTGCGTCCAGTCCTACCCGAACTACCGTCCCGCAGCCGCTCGGTCCACGAGCCACAATGTGATGTCCCGACCCGTCGCGCCCGCTGCCGGGATGTCCGTCTCCGACGCGTCCGACAAGGCCGCCGTCACGGCCTCCGCCTTGCTCTCGCCTGCCGTCACGAGCCACACCTGAGAGGCGCGGCGGGCGGCGGGCAGCGTCAGCGACACCCGCGTGGGCGGCGGCTTGGGGCAGTCCCGCACCGCGATGACCGTGGCCCTGCCCTCGCGGACCGCCGGGGAGTCCGGGAAGACGGACAACGTGTGCCCTTCCTCCCCGACCCCCACCAGCAGCACGTCCAAGGCCACCCCGGTCATCAGTTCCGCGTACGCCTTCGCCGCCGCGTCCGGGTCGTCGCCGAAGTCGCCGTCGGACGGGGGGATGGCGTGGATGCGGGACTCCGGGACCGGGACGTGGTCCAACAGGACCGTGCGGGCCTGGGTCTCGTTGCGCTCCGGGTCCCCGGCGGGCAGGAAGCGTTCGTCGCCCCAGTAGATCTCCACGGCGGACCAGTCCACCGCGTCGCGGGCCGGGCTCTTGTTGACCTGGTTCAGCACCTCGATCCCCGTCCGCCCACCCGTGAGGCCGATGGCGACCACGTGGCGGGTGGCTTGCAGGTCGGTCAGGGTGGTGATCAGGCGAGCCGCGGTGGCCGCGGCGAGGATTTCCGCGGACTGGTGGACGACAACGCTCTGCTCGCTCATTACTTCCCCTTGCCGCTCTTCACGGGTTGGCGGGTGCCTGCGGTGCGGGAACCGGACTTGGCGGAGGTCTTGCCCGCCTTGCCGTTGGACTTCGGGGACGGCTTGGCCGCGTCCTCGGCGGCCGACGCCGCGTCCGCCGCGCTCACCGCCGGGGTACCCGCCTGCTCCGGCACCGGCGCCTTCGACGGCACCTTCACCGGCGTACGACCCCGCACGATCTTGCCCAACCCCTGCAACGTCTCCTCGAACGGCTCGTCCGCGTCCAACCTGCGCAGCTCCTCCGCCAGGCAGTCGCGCACCTCCCGCCGCTGGAGCGCGACCCGGCGGGCGGGCTGGCCCGGCTGGGTCAGCGTGCCCACCTTGCCGTCGGGGCGGACCAGCTCCACCGCACCCGACTTGCGCTCCAGCACGACCGAGACGATCCCCTGGCCGGTCGCCGCCTTGGCCCGCTTCACCGGGATCCGCAGCCGCGCCGCCAACCAGCCCGCCAACAGGTCGGTCGACGGCGAGTCGCCCTCCCCGGTGACCGTGGCCGCGGTGACCTTCTCGTACGGCGGCAGGTCCAGCGACGCCGCCAGCACCGCCCGCCACAGCGTCAACCTGGTCCAGGCCAGGTCGGTGTCGCCGTCGGTGTAGTGCTTCTGCCGCACCTCCAGCGCCTTGATCGGGTTGCGCTCGGCGGCCGAGTCGGTGATCCGGCGCTGCGCCAGCCGCCCGATCGGGTCCTCCGCGGGCTTGGCGGGCGCCTCGAAGGGCCACCACGCCACGACCGGCGCGTCCGGCAGCAGCAGCGGGATCACGCAGCCCGCGCCCTCGTCGGCCAGCGCGCCGTAGAGCCGCAGCACCACGACCTCGCTGGCACCGGCGTCGCCGCCGACCCGGATCTGCGCGTCCAGCCGGGCCGCGGCCTTGCGCGCGCCGCGGGCCACCACGATCACCCGGCAGGGGTGTTCGCGGCTGGCGTCGTTCGCGGCGTCTATCGCGTCCTCGGTCTTCGCGCCGTCATCGGTCACGATGACCAGCGTGAGCACCCGGCCCAACGCCGTGGCGCCACCCTGCTCGCGCAGGTGCACCAGCTTCGAGTTGACCTGCGAGGTGGTGGTCGAGGGCAGGTCGATGATCACGGTCGCCTCCTGTGCCCTCGCGGGACACCCGCACCCGGTCGGCTATCTATCGCGGGAGTAGCGGGGAAACTCACGGTCGCCTCCAATGACGCCCGGTCCGGGAAAGCATCTTCTCAGCGGAATCAGGGCCCCAGGTGCCCGATGGATAGCCCTCCGGCTTACCGGCGGTGGCCCAGTGCTTGAGCACCGGCTCCAGGATCTCCCAGGACAGCTCCACTTCCTGGTTGACCGGGAACAGCGACGGCTCGCCGAGCAGCACGTCGAGCAGCAGCCGCTCGTAGGCCTCCGGGGAGGACTCGGTGAACGCGTGGCCGTAGCTGAAGTCCATGGACACGTCCCGGACCTCCATCGCGTTGCCCGGCACCTTCGAGCCGAACCGCAGGGTCACGCCCTCGTCCGGCTGCACCCGCACCACCAGGGCGTTCTGCCCCAGTTCCTCGGTGGCGGTGTCGTCGAACGGCAGGTGCGGGGCGCGCTTGAACACCACCGCGATCTCGGTGACCCGGCGGCCCAGGCGCTTGCCGGTGCGCAGGTAGAACGGCACCCCCGCCCAGCGCCGGGTGTTCACCTCGAGGGTGATCGCGGCGAAGGTCTCGGTGGTGGAGTTCTTGTCGAACCCCTCCTCCTCCAGCAGACCGGGCACCTTCTGCCCGCCCTGCCAGCCGCCCAGGTACTGCCCGCGCGCGGTGGTCTCGCCGAACGGCCCGACCGCCTTCGTCGCCTCCAGCACCTTGATCTTCTCGGTGCGCAGCGCCTTGGGGCGGAAGGAGACCGGCTCCTCCATCGCGGTCAGCGCGAGCAACTGGAGCAGGTGGTTCTGGATGACGTCGCGCGCGGCGCCGATGCCGTCGTAGTAGCCCGCGCGGCCACCGAGACCGATGTCCTCGGCCATGGTGATCTGCACGTGGTCGACGTAGTTGGCGTTCCAGATCGGCTCGAACAGCTGGTTGGCGAAGCGCAGCGCCAACAGGTTCTGCACCGTCTCCTTGCCGAGGTAGTGGTCGATGCGGAACACCGAGTCCTCGGGGAACACGTCGTTGACCACGCCGTTGAGCTGCTTGGCGCTGGCCAGGTCGTGTCCGAACGGCTTCTCGATGACCACCCGCCGCCACTCGTCCGGCTTGGCGCCCGCCAGGCCGGAGCGGGCCAGCTGCTTGGTCACCACCGGGAACGCCCCCGGCGGGATCGACAGGTAGAACGCGTGGTTGCCGCTGGTGCCGCGCAGCTCGTCGAGTTCCTTGACGGTCTCGGCCAGCTTGTCGAACGCGGCGTCGTCGTCGAAGGAGCCCTGCACGAACCGGAAGCCCTCGGCGAGGCGGTCCCACACCGAGTCGCGGAACGGGGTCCGCGCGTGCTGCTTGACCGCCTCGTAGACGACCTGCCCGAAGTCCTGGTCCTCCCAGTCCCGGCGGGCGAAGCCGACGAGCGAGAAGCCCGGCGGCAGCAGGCCGCGGTTGGCCAGGTCGTAGATCGCGGGCATCAGCTTCTTGCGGGACAGGTCACCGGTCACGCCGAAGATCACCAGGCCGCACGGGCCCGCGATCCGCGGCAGCCGCTTGTCGCGCTCGTCGCGCAGCGGGTTGACCCACGTCCTGGCGGTCACGCGCCCACCTCCGCCAGCGCCTCGACCAGCCGCGCCAGACCCGCCGCGCGGTCGGTGAAGTGCAGCCGCAGCACGGGCCTGCCGTGCTCGACGAGCACCTGACCGTCGCCCAGCGCCTGCGCGTGCTGGAGCACGCCCAGGGTGTACGGGCGGTCGGGGACCTCGACGTCCACCTCGGACGCGCCGGTCACCTGGAGGAAGACACCGTTCTGGTGCCCGCCCTTGTGGTACTGGCCGGTCGAGTGCAGGAACCGCGGCCCCCACCCGAAAGTGGTCTGCAGCCCGGTCTTGCGCGCCACCTCGGTCCGCAGCAGCGTCGCCGAGGCGTCGTCGAGCCGGTCGAGGTAGACCTGCAGCGAGACGTACCCGGCGGCCGGGGCCGCGGCGAACAGCGCGTTCAGCGCGCCCGCGAGCGTGGTGGTGCCCTCCGGCAACAACCCCTCGGACGGGTGAACCTCGACCGGTCCCTCGACCAGCGCCGGTGCCCGCTCCTCGGTGCCCGGGGAGTCCAGCAGCGCCCGCGCGGCCTTCTTGGCCGCCTCGACGTCCGGCTGGTCGAACGGGTTGATCCCGAGCAGCCTGCCCGCGATCGCCGTGGCGTACTCCCACAGCAGGATCAGGCCACCCAGGCTGCCCCGGGTCGCGATCCGCGCGCCGCCGCCGGGGGCGCCGATCGCCACGGCCGTGGCGTCGTCACCCGCGTCGGCGAAGCCCGGGGCCGTCGGGGACTCCACGACGACCGGCAGCAGGCCGGTGCCCTCCTTGCCGGTGGACTCGGCCACCAGCTGCTCGGCCCAGTCGCCGAAGCCCTTGACGCCCGAGCCGGTGTCGGCCAGCACGACCTTCTCCGCGCCGCGCGCGTGCGCCGCGCCCAGCGCCGAGGCCAGCACCAGCGCCGGGTTGTCCGCGCTGTCCTGGGACAGCACGACCGCCGCGGCGGCGGCCTCGTCGAGCAGCGCGGCCACGTCGGCCCCCGCCAGCCCGGCGGGCACCAGCCCGAACGCGGTCAGCGCCGAGTACCGGCCGCCCACGTTCGGGTCGGCCTGGAAGACCCGCCGGTAGCCCGCCTCCGTGGCGGACTTCTCCAGCGGCGAGCCCGGGTCCGTGACCACGACGATGCGCGACGCCGGGTCGATGCCCTCCGCGGCGAACGCGGCGGCGAAGACCCGGCGGTGGCTGTCGGTCTCCACAGTGGACCCGGACTTGGACGACACCACCAGCACGGTACGGGCAAGTTCGCCCGCCAGCGCGTCGGCGACCTGACCGGGGTCGGTGGTGTCCAGGACGACCAGCGGCACGCCCGCCGTCCCGGTGATGACCTCGGGGGCGAGCGACGAACCGCCCATGCCCGCGAGGACCACCCGGTCGACGCCCTCCGCGTGCAACTCCGCGCGGAGGGCGTCGATCTCGGCCAGGAGGGGGCGGGAGGTCTCCGCCAGGGTCGTCCAGGCGAGCCGGATGGCCGACTCGGACTCCGCGGCCGGACCCCACAGCGTGGGGTCCGCCGCGGTGAGCGCGGACGCCACCCGCTCCTCGACGAGTTGTCGGACGAGCGGGGCGGCCTCCTCGGTGAGCCGCTCGTCAACGATGGTCACTGCGACATCTCCAAGGTGCTCTGCCATGACGTGGCGTCAGCCTCTCCTGGTATCACTCATGAGAAAAACCTGTGCGTTCAGCTCTTAGCACGGTCGAGCTGACCGCGGACGGTCTCGAGCAGTTCCGCCCAGGACTTCTCGAACTTGTCCACGCCCTCGTCCTCCAGGGCGCGGTAGACGTCGTCGACATCGATCCCGGCGGCGGCGAGCCGGTCGTAGACGTCCTTGGCTTCCGCGGCCCGCCCGGTCACGGTGTCACCGGTGATCCTGCCGTGGTCGGCGACCGCGCGCAGGGTCTTTTCCGGCATCGTGTTCACCGTCGCGGCGACGACCAGCTCGTCGACGTAGAGGGTGTCCGGGTAGTCCGGGTTCTTGGTGCCGGTGGACGCCCACAGTGGACGCTGCTTGTTCGCCCCCGCTTCGGCCAGGCTTTCCCAGCGCGCCCCCGAGAAGGTCTCCTCGAAGGCGGCGTAGGCAAGCCGGGCGTTGGCGACCGCGGCCAGGCCGCGCAGGCCCTTGGCCTCGTCGGTGCCGATCGCGTCGAGCCGCTTGTCCACCTCGGTGTCCACACGGGACACGAAGAAGGACGCGACGGAGTGGATCGAGCGCGGGTCGTGCCCGTTGGACTTGGCCTGCTCCAGGCCTGCCAGGTACGCGTCCATGACGGCCCGGTGGCGCTCGACCGAGAAGATCAGCGTCACGTTCACGCTGACGCCCTCGGCGATCACCCGGGTGATCGCGGGCAGGCCCGCCTCGGTGGCCGGGATCTTGACCAGCAGGTTGGGCCGGTCCACGGCCTTCCACAGGTCGAGCGCCTCGGCCACGGTGGCGTCGGTGTCGTGCGCCAGCCGCGGGTCGACCTCGATCGACACCCGGCCGTCGACGCCGCCGCTGGCGGCGAACACGTCGCGGAACAGGTCGCAGGCGTTGCGCACGTCCGAGGTGGTCAGCTCGCGGACGGCGGCGTCGAGGTCCGCGCCCCGCTCGACCAGCTCGCGCACCTGCGCGTCGTACGCCTCGCCGTCCGCCAGCGCGGACGCGAAGATCGTCGGGTTGGTGGTGACGCCGACGACGTGCTGGTCGCGGATCAGCTCGGCGAGGTTGCCGGAGGTGAGCCGCTCCCGGGAGAGGTCGTCGAGCCAGATCGAGACCCCGGCGTCGGAGAGCTGCTTGAGGATGTCAGTCATTTCGTGCCTCCCTCTTGAGGTCGGGCGGATCAGGAAGCCGCGGCGACGGACTTGCGCGCGGCGGCGACGACGGCCTCGGTGGTGATGCCGAACTCGCGGTACAGGGTCTGGTAGTCCGCCGACGCGCCGAAGTGCTCGATGGACACGATCTCGCCCGCGTCGCCGGTGTACTTGTGCCACGGCTGGGCGATACCCGCCTCCACCACCACGCGCGCCTTGACCGACGGCGGGATGACCGAGTCGCGGTAGGACTTGTCCTGCGCGTCGAACAGCTCGACCGACGGCAGCGACACGACGCGGGCGGCGACACCCTCCTTGGCCAGCACCTCGGCGGCCTCGACGGCGATCTGCAGCTCCGACCCCGTGCCGATCAGCACGACCTGCGGCTCGCCCTCGGAGTCGAGGAGGACGTACCCGCCCTTGGCCACGCCCTCGCGCGCCTTCTCCTTGGTGCCCGCCAGCACCGGCAGGTTCTGCCGGGTCAGCGCGAGCGCGACGGGGGCGTCCGACTGCGACAGCGTCGTCCGCCACGCGGCCGCGGTCTCGTTGGCGTCACCCGGGCGCAGCACGATCAGGCCCGGGATCGCGCGCAGCGCGGCCAGGTGCTCGATCGGCTGGTGCGTCGGGCCGTCCTCGCCGAGACCGATGGAGTCGTGCGTCCACACGTAGGTGACCGGCAGCTTGCTCAGCGCCGCGAGCCGCACCGCGGGTCGCATGTAGTCGCTGAAGACCAGGAACGTGCCGCCGTAGGGCCGGGTCGGGCCGTGCAGCACGATGCCGTTGAGGATGGAGCCCATCGCGTGCTCGCGCACGCCGAAGTGCAGGGTCCGCCCGTACGGGGTGGTGTTCCAGTGCTTGGTCGCCGCGGACGGCGGGCCGAACGAGTCGGCGCCCTTGATCGTGGTGTTGTTGCTCTCCGCCAGGTCGGCCGAGCCGCCCCACAGCTCCGGCAGCAGCCCGCCGATCGCGTTGAGCACGTCACCGGAGGCCTTGCGGGTCGCCACGCCCTTGGCGTCGGGCTCCCAGGTCGGCAGGGCCTCGTCGAACCCCGCGGGCAGCTCGTAGGCCTGCGCGCGGACCAGCAGCGCGTGCCGCTCGGGGTTGGCCGACTTCCACGCGTCGAACGACGTCTGCCACTCGGCGTGCGCCGCCTCGCCGCGCTTGACCGCCTCGCGGGTGTGCGAGAGCACCTCCGGCTCGACGACGAAGCTCTGCTCCGGGTCGAAGCCGAGGATCTTCTTGACCGCGGCGACCTCTTCGGTGCCCAGCGCGGCGCCGTGCGCCTTGCCGGTGTTCTGCAGCGTCGGCGCCGGGAACCCGATCACCGTGCGCAGCAGGATGAACGACGGGCGGGTGGTCTCCGCCTTGGCCGCGGCCAGCGCGTCCAGGATGCCGGTGACGTTCTCGCCGCCCTCGACGACCTGCACGTGCCAGCCGTAGGACTCGTAGCGCTTGGCGGTGTCCTCCGACAGGGCGACGGTGGTGTCGTCCTCGATGGAGATCTTGTTGTCGTCGTAGACGACGGTGAGGTTGCCCAGCTCCTGGCGCCCGGCCAGGGACGACGCCTCGGAGGTCACGCCCTCCTCGATGTCGCCGTCGGAGGCGATGACGTACACGTGGTGGTCGAACGGGCTCTCGCCCGCCGCCGCGTCCGGGTCGAACAGGCCGCGCTCGCGGCGGGCGGCCATGGCCATGCCGACCGCGGACGCCAGGCCCTGGCCCAGCGGCCCGGTGGTGATCTCGACACCGGCGGTGTGGCGCACCTCCGGGTGCCCCGGGGTCTTCGAGCCCCAGGTGCGCAGCGCCTGGATGTCCTCGATCTCCAGGCCGTAGCCCGAGAGGAACAGCTGCAGGTACTGGGTCAGGCTGGAGTGGCCAGCGGAGAGCACGAACCGGTCGCGGCCGATCCAGTGCGGGTCGCTCGGGTCGTGGCGCATGACCCGCTGGTAGAGCGCGTAGGCCACCGGCGCGAGGCTCATCGCGGTGCCGGGGTGGCCGTTGCCGACCTTCTGCACGGCGTCGGCGGCGAGCACCCGGACGGTGTCGACGGCGCGCCGGTCGAGGTCGGTCCAGTCATCCGGGAGCGTCGCTCGGGTGAGTTCGGTCAGTTCGGCGGGCAGTTCACTACTGACGGACACGGACTTCCAGCTCCCATTTCCCATCGGGCGGTTCGGCGGACCACAGTCTTGCGCACCCGGGCTTTATCGATCCCGGGGGCGGCGGGTACGGCCGTTCCGCGTGTCATCCCTGGTCCGTCGGCCAGCGTAGTCGTGGGACCCCCACCGTGTGATCTCCCACCGTTCGCCGGCGACACCCAGCCACCCGATACGTGTACCCGGATACCGCGCGGTTAACATTTCCCCCGTCGCCGCGGCTCTCGCGCGGACGGCGCGCCCCCGCTGTGACAGGGCCGACACCCGGTCGCGGCGGTGCAGGACGAGAGTGCGGACCAGACCCGGAGGAGCGAGATGTCGTCGGTGATCCCCGTGCCCGCCGACACCGCCGAGACCCCGGCCCGGCGGTCCGCGCGGGCCGTGGTCGGCGCCTACGTGGCGCTCACCAAGCCGCGCATCATCGAGCTGCTGCTGGTCACCACGGTGCCCGCGATGCTGCTGGCCGCGCGCGGCATCCCGTCGCCGTGGCTGGTGCTCAACACCCTCGTCGGCGGCACCATGGCGGCGGGCAGCGCGAACGCGCTCAACTGCGTGGTGGACGCCGACATCGACGCGGTGATGAAGCGCACCAAGTCCCGACCGCTGGCCCGGCACGCGGTGCCGACGCGCAACGCGCTGGTCTTCGGGCTGGTGCTCGGCGTGCTGTCCTTCGGCTGGCTCTACGCCACGACGAACCTGCTGGCCGCGGCCATGGCCGTGGGCGCGATCCTGTTCTACGTCCTCGTGTACACGATGGTCCTCAAGCGCCGGACCTCGCAGAACATCGTCTGGGGCGGTGCCGCGGGCTGCATGCCGGTGGTCATCGGCTGGTCCGCGGTGACCGGCGACGTCGGGTGGCCCGCGCTGGTCATGTTCGGCGTGATCTTCTTCTGGACCCCGCCGCACTTCTGGGCGCTGGCCATGAAGTTCCGCGACGACTACGCCGCCGCGGGCGTGCCGATGCTGCCGGTCGTGGCCACCCCGCAGCACGTCGCCAAGCAGATCGTCATCTACTCGTGGGTCATGGTCCTGTGGACGCTGCTGCTGGTGCCCGCCACCGGCTGGGTGTTCGCCGCGTTCTCGATCCTCGCGGGCGCCTGGTTCCTGGTGTACGCGCACAAGCTGGAGTCGGCCGTGCGGCGCGGTGAGCCCGCCAAGCCGATGAAGCTGTTCCACCTGTCGAACACCTACCTGACGGCCGTGTTCGTGGCGCTCGCCGTCGACTCGGCGCTGGGCCTGCCGGTCACCGGCTGGCCGTTCTGACCGGTTTCCACCCGGTTCTCGCCGCTTCCCGGCGACGCGCACTCCGTCCGGTCACACCATGTTCTGCGTCACGTCGACACCCGCGGTGCCGGTTCACCCGACGGCGGTGAGCAGCCGCTCGACCGTGGGGTCGTCGAGTGACTCCTTGATGCACTGCCACAGCTCCAGGTTCGCCGTGGCCCACCGCGAGTACGCGGCCGCGGCGGCGGGGGAGTAGAAGTAGAAGCCCTCGTCGTGCGCGCCCCGCTGCTCGCCGACGATCTTGTTCGCCAGCTCGCGCAGGCTCACCCCGTTCTCCGCCAGGTAGCGGTGCGCGAGCACCACCGGGGTCACCGGCAGCGCCTTGAACAGCGTGTCGGCGTCGCTGAGCGCCTGCGCCTCCCGGGAGATGTGCCGGTGCCTGGTGCGCATCTCGGCCTCGTCGACCAGCGCGTCGATCCACTCCGCGACCGGGTCTGCGACACCCGCGTCGGCCAGGACGGCCCGCCGCAGGCCGCTGCCCGCCGCCGCGGGCGAGTTGCGCCGCACCAGGTAGTTGACGTCGTGCACCAGCGCCGCGGTCTCCACCACGGACACGTCCGAGCCGTTCAGGCGGGCGAACTCGACCGACTTGTCGCGCACGAAGCCCACGTGGTGCCAGCCGTGGAAGGGCAGCTTGCGCGCGTACCGCTCGCACAGCGCGCGCACCCGCGCCTCGACGTGGTCCACGGCGTGGCGGGGCACGCTCTCCCCATGTTCGACACTGGCGGGCAGCGGTGATGAGACGGACATGACCGATCTTCCCCTTCCGTTGGACAAACGGGCGGGGGCGATGGTATAGCCGTTGGTCCACGCGCGTGGGCGAACGGGGCATTCCGCGCCGCGGCGGAGGGCGGTCTAGATGCGCCTCGTCAGCTCCTCCAACCTGGCCTCCACCGGGACGTGCCGGTGGCCGGTGCCGGTCGCGGGGTCGTAGGACAGGCTCGACCGGGTCACCGGCCGCGACTTCACCAGGAACGTCATGGTGCCCTCGTCGGCGTGCGGGATCCGGTGGAACTCCTCGGCCATCAGCACCCCGGAGTCCCCGGCGCGGCACTCGGTGCGCCGGGTCAGCGCCGCGGCGGTGATCAGGCCCGTGTCGGGGTCGGTGGTGGTGCGGTAGCGCTCGTGCCGGTAGCCGCCGCGCAGGATGACCGTGCAGAAGTGGTAGCGGTGGTTGTGCACGGAGTCGGCGTAGCCGGGCCGCCAGTCCGCGGGCGGCTTGTACTCGTGCAGCCAGAAGGTGAACGGCTCGTCGGCGTTGTCCCGCAGGCACCAGGCGAAGTGCGTCGTCGTCTCGCGGGAACGGGCGACCAGCGCCTCGGCGCGGCCCGGGTCGAGGTCGAGCAGGTGCCTGCGCAAGACCGATCGCAGCAGCGGTCCGCGCAGCCGGTCGTCGGCCAGCGCCGAACCGTCCACCTGGGACACCCCGGTGGCGGCCCAGGACGCCACGCCCGCGTGCACGGCCGCCCACCTGCGCTGGGTGAGATCGATCTCTCGCATGCGCTGCGCCAACTGGGACAGCGCCGGTACCGCGGACGACACGGGCATCAGCTCTCAAGGCTCGGTTACGGGGTGGGGCACGGCTTTCAGGTCTGCAACTCGGCTTTGCTGGAGAACTCCGCGCGGAACCGGTGGAACCGCGCCTCCAGTTCGTGGAACTCGGCCTCGGGGAGCGGTGTGCCGGTGAGCTTCCCGAAGTGCGCCAGGAACTCCTCGCGGCTGGTGTCCGGGGTGATCACGACCCGGGGCGCGTCCCGGGCGGCGTGCACCCTGGCGAACTCGGCGCGCTGCATGTCGTAGAGGAAGGAGCCCTCGGAGAACCGCAGCGTGCGCGGGTAGAGCGACGGCGCGCCCGCGACCGCGCTGTAGAGGGTGAGCCACACGCAGTCGTCGAACAGCTCGACCCGGTCCAGCGGCGGGTCGGCGATCACCGTCACGTCGATCGACGCGCACCCGGACCGGGCCAGGTACAGCCCGACCAGTCCGATCCGCACCTCCTCGTGCAGCGACCGCCCGATGGCCTCGTAGTCCGCGGTCGGCCCCTGCTGGCGCGCCAGGTGCCGGGCCCGGCCGCTGATCGCGCCGCGCTCGCGCGGGTCGGCGAGCACCGCGCGCACCTCGCTCTGCCCGGGGGAGAGCAGGATGCGGGCGGCGGCGTAGCGGCCGGAGAAGCCGCGGAACCACACCTGCCTGGTCTGCCGCAGGTCGGCCATGATCAGCGCGTTGAACCCGGGGTCGGGCTCGGTGCTGGCCTCGAACACGTCGGTGGGGAAGAACTCGCGGTTGAGCGAGCGGTACTCGGCGGCGAGGTCGTGCAGCGCTTTCCGGCTCTCCTCGACCAGCGGCGCCACCATGGCGCGCTGGGCGGCGGACGCGGTGATGAGGGTCTGGCCGAACCCGACCACCGCCGACACCATGGTGCCGGTGCCCAGCGCGGTCAGCAGGTTCCGGGGCACCCCGGGGTCGACGGCACTCGACGCCCAGAGCGAGAGCCCGGACACCACGACCAGGATGAGCAGCAACAGCCCCGTGCGGGTCCAGAAGATCTCCTGGATGGGGTGCGTGCGGATGCCCTTGGCGTCCGCGGGCAAGGCAGGTCACCTCCTCGGCGGACCCGCGCGGGCCGGGATCGGGTGACCGAACGGGCGCGTTCCGCAACTGTACGCCGCGGTCCGGTTGCGTGGATTGCGCATATCGGGTGAGGAAATCACGGCGCCGGGCGCGGGGTGGACCGGGCCGGGTCGCTAAGCTCCGGCGCATGCGCGATGTCGGCAAGATCATGATCGGTGCGCTGGTCGGGCTGCTGTCCCTGACCGCGTGCGCGAACTCCGAGCGGGCCTCCACCCAGCCGCCCGGGGACCCGGTGGTGACCGGGAAGGCCCGTCCGGCGAGCACGACCGCCGCGCCCACCACGTCCGCGCCGCCGAGCTCGATCCAGTCGGTGTCCTCGGGCCCGCAGTGCTCGGTCGACGACCTGCTGGTCGAGGGCGCGCCCGGCGCGCAGCCGAAGGTGACCGTGCCGAAGGTCTGCGCGCCGCCGAACCAGCTGCAGAGCAAGGACCTCGTCGAGGGCACCGGTCCGGTCATCAAGGTGGGCTCGGGTGTGCAGGCCAACTACGAGCTGGTGACGTGGTCCAACGGCCAGGTCGCGGACTCGTCGTTCGAGCGCGGCCAGCCGTTCACCGTGAACAGCGTCGGGCAGCGCGAGGTCATCCAGGGCTGGGACGACGGCCTGCAGGGCATGAAGCAGGGTGGCCGCCGCGTGCTGGTCATCCCGCCCGACAAGGCCTACGGCAGCAAGGGCAGCGGCCCCATCGCCCCCGGCGAGACCCTGGTCTTCGTCGTCGACGCCGTCCAGGTCGCGGGCGGCTGATCCGCCCCTTTTCCGCCGAAACCGGCGGTGTGCCTCGCGGGCACGCCGCCGGTTTCGCGTTTCCGGGCGTTGTCGGTGCCCGCGGGTAGCCTCGCGCGATGCGACCCCTCAGGTACTCCATCAACCTCACCGTGGACGGGTGCTGCGACCACCGCACGATCACCCCGGACGAGGAACTGCACCGCCACCACGCCGGGAACCTCGCGCGGGCCGACGCGCTCCTGTTCGGCCGGACCACCTACGAGATGATGGAGTCGGCGTGGCGGCCCGCCGCGGCGCCGGGGGCCCGGCCCGGGTGGATGGAGCCCTTCGCCCGGACGATCGACGCGGCCCGCAAGTACGTCGTGTCGAGCACCCTGGAGCGGGTCGACTGGAACGCCGAACTCGTGCGCGGCGACCTGGCCGCGGCCGTGCGGCGGCTCAAGGCGGAGCCGGGCGACGGCCTGTTCGTCGGTGGCGTGCGGCTGCCGATGGCGTTGGCGGAGCTGGGGTTGATCGATGAGTACGAGTTCGTGGTGCACCCCAGGATCGTGGGCCACGGGCCGTCGCTGTTCGCGGGCCTGGCGAAGTACGTCGACCTGCGGCCCGTGCGCACCGTGCCGTTCGACTCAGGCGCCCTGGTCATGACGTACGAGCCGGTGCGGTAGCTCGTCAGCGGGTCCCGGGGCCGACCTCGCCCGGCCACCAGATCCGGCGTCCGATGTCGACGGTCAGCGCCGGGACCAGCAGCGAGCGGACCAGGAGGGTGTCGAGCAGCACGCCGAAGGCGACCAGGAACGCGATCTGCGCCAGGAACAGGATCGGGATCACCGACAGCGCCGCGAAGGTCGCCGCCAGCACCACCCCGGCCGAGGTGATCACGCCACCGGTGACCGACAGGCCGCGCAGGGTCCCGTCGCGGGTGCCGAGGTGCGCGGCCTCCTCGCGGACCCGGGTCATCAGGAAGATGTTGTAGTCGATGCCCAGGGCCACCAGGAACACGAAGGCGAACAGCGGCACGCTCGGGTCGGCGCCCGGGAAGTCGAGCAGGTGGTTGAAGACCAGCGCGCCGACGCCCAGGGTGGCCGCGAACGAGAGCACGACCGTGGCGATCAGCAGCAGCGGGGCGAGCAGGGCGCGCAGCAGCAGCGCCAGGATGAGGAAGATCACCAGCAGCACCACCGGGATGATCACCTTGCGGTCGTGCAGCGAGCTGGTCCGCACGTCGAGCTGGCTCGCGGTCGGTCCGCCGACCAGGGTGCCGCCGACGCCGTGCGTGCGGTCGCGCAGGCGCTGCACGGTGTCGAGGGCCTGGGGGCTGTCGGCGGCGTCCTTGAGCACCGCGATGACCTCGACCCGGCCGTCCGCGAGCGGTGCCCGGGCCGGTGCCGCGACGGCCACGCCCTCGGTGTCCTGGGCCAGGCGCCGGACCTCGTCGGCGGCGCCCGCCGCCGTGACCAGGACGGCTGGGGAGCCGGTGCCGCCGGGGAAGTGCTCGGCGAGCACGTGCTGGCCGGTGACCGCGTCGACGTCGGTCAGGAACAGGTCGCTCTGCGCCACGCCGTCGGCCTTGAGCTGCGGCAGGAACGCCACCCCGACCAGCAGCACGGCCGTGCTGACCACCCAGGTCAACCGGGGCCTGCGGCCGACGAGACCCGCCACGCGCGCCCAGACGCCGGTCGTCTTGTGGTCGGTGTCGCCGAGCTTCGGCCGGAAGGGCCAGAACGCGGCGCGGCCGAGCAGCGCCAGCACGGCGGGCAGGAAGGTCAGCGCGGCGGCCAGCGACGCCACGATGCCGATCGCGGCGACCGGGCCGAGGCTGGAGTTGGAGCGCAGGTCCGACAGCAGCAGGCACAGCAGACCCGCCACGACCGTCCCCGCCGAGGCCGCGATCGGCCCGGCGGCGGCCTTGAGCGCGGCGCGGATCGCGGCGGCGCCGGTCTCGTGCCGCCGCAGCTCCTCCCGCAGCCGCGCGATGAGCAGCAGCGCGTAGTCGGTGGCGGCGCCGAAGACGAGGATGAACAGGATGCCCTGGCTCTGGCCGTTGAGCGTGAGGATGTCCGCGCGGGCCAGCCAGTACACGATCGCGACCGCGAAGCACAGCGCGAGTCCGGCGGTCAGCAGCACGACGAGCGGCAGGATCGGGCTGCGGTAGACCACGACCAGGATCAGCGCGACCACGGCGGCGGTGACGCCGAGCAGCAGGCCGTCGATCCCGCCGAAGGCCGCGGTGAAGTCGGCGATCAGCCCGCCCGGGCCGGTCACGTGCGCGGAAAGCCCGGCGGGCAGCGCGTCGAAGGTCGCCCGGATGTCGGCCACCAGCGCGCGCAGCTTCTCGCCGCCGGTCGGCAGCTGCACGACGGCCTGCGCGGCCCGGACCGGCTGCTCCTTGGCCCGCTCCACCGGTGCGGCCTGGAGCCCGAGCCCCTTGACCTCGCCGAGGACGGTGTCGATGGCGGCGAGGTCGGCGCCGGTCAGCCCCTCGGACCGCTCGAACACCAGCACCGCGGGCAGCGCCGTGGCCCCGGCCTCGCCCTTGCGCAGCTCGGCCACCTTGGTCGACTCGGCCGACTCGGGCAGGAACGCGGCGTTGTCGTTGCGCTGCACCGTCGACAGCTTGCCCTGCAAGGGCCCGCCGATACCGCCGATGGCCAACCAGAGGACGACGAGCAGAGCGGGGAAGATCCAGCGCGTACGGTTGGCAGTCATCGAGCGCGTCCCTTGGGTGACCGGGGGTGATTCGTTCAGCGGGCTGAACGTTCGCGCACTCTAACACCGACCGGGAGGGCACAGTGGACCCAGACGCCATCGCGACCTGGCCGACCGGCCGCCTGCTCTCCACAGCCGCGCGGCTGGTCGAGCACTCGTGGGAGCGGTACCTCGGCACCCGCGGCCTCACCCACGCGGGCCTCATAGTCCTGCACCTGCTCAACGCGGGCCCCCAATCCCAACGCACCCTCGCCCGCGGCGCGAAGGTCACGGACCAGACGATGAGCCGCACCGTCGACCGACTGCTGCGCGCGGGCTTCGTCGACCGCGCCACCGACGAGCGGGACCGCCGCCGCACCACCGTCACGATCACCGCCGCGGGCCGGGAGGTCCACGCCGAAGCCTTGGTGGCGGAACGGGAAGACCCCGTAGTCCTCGGCGCGGTCCGCGACTACGAGGCGTTCCGGCTACAACTGGTCGAGCTGGTGACTTCGCTCAACCACCCGACCTGATCCGGGGCGGTCGCGCGTCCGCCCCGGACCCGACCCGATGTCGCACTACGGGATCAGCAGGAGCTTGCCCGAGGTGCGGCGGCTCTCGATGGCGGTGTGCGCGTCGCGGGCCTCGGCCAGCGGGTAGCGCTCGCCGATGGTGATGGTGAGCGTGCCCTTCTCCACGGCGGCGAACAGGTCGCCGGTGCGCCACCGGAGTTCCTCCGGGGTGGCGAGGTGGTCGCCCAGGTTGGGGCGGGTCAGGAACACCGACCCCGCCTTGTTCAACCGCTGGGGGTCGAGTGGGGGGACTGGGCCGCTCGCGGCGCCGAACAGGGCCAGGGTGCCGCGGCGGCGCAGGGACGCGAGGCTGCCGTCGAAGGTGGTGGCGCCCACGCCGTCGTAGACGGCCGCGACGCCCTCGCCGCCGGTCAGTTCCCGGGTGCGCGCGACGAAGTCCTCCTCCGTGTAGCGGATGACCTCGTCGGCCCCCGCCGCCCGGGTCTGGCGCTCCTTGTCCGCGGTGGACACGGTGCCGATCACCCGCGCGCCGCGCGCCTTCGCCAGCTGCACCAGCAGGAGACCGACGCCGCCCGCCGCCGCGTGCACCAGGACCGTGTCGCCTTCCTGGACCGGGTAGGACGACGTGACCAGGAAGTGCGCCGTCAAACCCTGCAGCAGCAACGCCGCCGCGGTCTCGTCGTCCACACCGGACGGCACCGGCACCGCCGCCGACGCGGGCACCACGACGTGCTCGGCGTAGCTGCCCGTCACCCCCGTCCACGCGACCCGGTCGCCCACCGCGACACCGGTGACGCCGTCCCCGACGGCCGTGACCGTGCCCGCGCCCTCCTGGCCCAGGACGAGCGGCAGGGGCAGCGGGTACAGGCCGGTGCGGTGGTAGACGTCGATGTAGTTGACCCCCGCCGCCGCGGACCGGACCGCGACCTCACCCGCGCCCGGCGCGCGCTCCGGCACGTCGGTGTAGGTCAACACCTCGGGGCCGCCGTTCTCCGCCACCACGATCGCCTTGGCCACAGGACCTCCCAGATCCGTATCGGTGCCCCGAGTCTCCGCCCGATCGCCCGCGGGGCGCGGTGCCGTCCCAGCATGCAGGAGTGCGCGCGCTCACTCCCGGCCGGTGGGGGCTTCCCCCGCGCTCTACGCTCGACCCGTGACCGCACAGGAGAACACCAGGGCCGCGCGCGCCGCCGCCGCGTTCGTCGCCGCGCACGGCGCGCCCACCCGCGCGGTGGTGGCGAACATCGGCCGCGCCGGTGCCCGCGTGGTGCTCGTCGGCAAGGACGGCACCATGGGCGACGTCATCGTGCCCGACACCGCGGCGGGGGAGTCGTTGGTCGCGGAGGTGAGCGGTCTGGAGGCCGCCGACTGGGACCGCGAGACCACCGCGGCGACCCGCATCGGCTCCCGGCACCGCGCCAAGATGGCCGCTCGAACCCGGGGTTAGCCCTCGACCAGGGGGCGTTCCCAGGTCGCGCACCACAGCGCCGCCGTCGCCGCGATCACGCACATGGCGCCCGCGACGTGCAGCGACACCAGCAGCTCCGGGACGCCGGTCCAGAACTGCACGAAGCCCAGCGTGCCCTGCGCCAGCACGACCCCCACCAGTACGGCGTACCGCCGCCACAGCGCGGCGTCGACCGCGCCGACCTTGAGGAACACCCCCACGCCGACCAGCAGTCCGAGGTAGACGAACAGGAACGCGGCGTGCACGTGGGCCAGGGTCTCCACCGGCAGCGCCAGCCGCGGCGTCTCCGGGTCGCCCGCGTGCGGGCCCGCGCCGGTCACCACCGTGCCCGCCACCAGCAGCCCGGTCAGCACCGCCACCGACGCGGTCAACAGCCCCGACAGCCCCGCCGGGCCTCTGCGCGTGGCCGGGCCGTCGTCCTCGCGCACGGCGTGCACCAGCATCACCGACAGCCAGACCATCACCGCGGACACCATGAAGTGCACGGCGACCGTCCACCACAGCAGGTCCAGCCGCACCGTGATGCCGCCGAGCACCGCCTGCACCCCGACCCCCGCCAGCACCACGACCGCCAGCCGGAAGTAGTGCCGCCGCCGGGGCCTGGTCAGGTAGGCCACCGCGAACGCGGCCAGCGCGACCACGCCGACCACCCCGGTCAGCAGCCGGTTGCCGAACTCGATCCACTGGTTCAGCGCGGCGAACTCCGGGTGGTCGACCGGCACCAGGCTCCCCGGCTGGCACTGCGGCCAGGTCGAGCAGCCCAACCCGGAGCCGGTGACCCGCACGACCGAGCCGGTGACCGCGATGAGCGCCTGGGTCACCACCACCGCGATCGCGATCGTCCGCTGCCGGGCCAGGCCGGGCGCGGGGAACCGGTCGAGGCGGGTCTTCAGCGTTTCCAGCGGCACCCGCTGATGGTAGGCCCGGGTCACCGAGCGCCACCGCGCGCCTCCACCGCCCTGTGCCGTGGCTCTCCCAGCGCCGCGGCGGGCGACAGTCGCCGTTGCGGCCACTGGGGAAAGCTGTGGAGAAATAGTCGGCGCTTCTTCACCAAACCCGCCCACGCGGTGATCACGGCGAACTACCATGCGTGGTGGAGGGCGGACTCCCCCACCGTCTTCCGGTGAAGCTGCCGTCGGCCGGGTTACTCCCCCCACGACCCGTCCGGCGGCAGCGCGTTCTCCGCGACGGGTTTCGTTGAACGCTCAGACGAGTTTGGTCGTGCGCGTGGCGAGCAGGCCCGCGCCCGCGCCCCACACCAGCAGCGTGACCACAGTGGACGCGGGCGGCGCGGTCCCGTCCGCCAGCACCGCGGTCAGCCCCTCGGTCAGCGCCGCGGACGGCAGCAGCCGCACCACCTCCGCCATCCCGGCGGGCAGCGCGTCGGTGGTCAGCACGATCCCGCCCGCGAACAGCAGCACCAGCCACACCACGTTCGCCAGCGCCAGCACGACCTCCGCCTTGAGCGCGCCGCCGAGCAGCACGCCGAGCGCGCCGAAGGTGAGCGTGCCCAGCACGACCAGCACCACCGTCCACAGCAGACCGGCGGCCGACGGCGACCAGCCCAGCAGCGCCGCCGCCGCCGCCAGGACCACCAGTTGCAGCGCCACCACCGCCAGGCAACCCAGCACCCGGCCCGCCACCAGCAGCCAGCGCGGCAGCGCCGTGGCCGCCAGCCGCTTGAGCACCCCGTAGCGCCGGTCGAACCCGAGCGCGATGGCCTGCCCGGTGAACGCCGTGGACATCACCGCGAGCGCGAACACCCTGGGCGCCGCGGCGGCCACCCGCGGCTCGGGCAGCTCGATGACGTGCACCAGGGTCAGCCCGAACAGCAGGGCCAGCGGGATCAGCAGGGTCAGCAGCACCTGCTCGCCGTTGCGCAGCGTCAGCGACGCCTCGGTGCGCGCGTGCGCGAGCAGCATCCGGACCGGGCGCCCGGCGCCGGGCGCCGGGGCGAAGGTGCCGGGGGCGAACCGTCCACTCACGAGCGCAGCTCCCGTCCGGTCAGTTCCAGGAAGACGTCCTCGAGGCTGCGCCGACCGACCCGCAGCTCCTCGGCCAGCACCCCCTGCTGGGCGCACCACGCGGTGACCGTGGACACCACCTGGGGGTCCACCACACCGGTCACCAGGTACTCGCCCGCGGTCGGCTCGGTCACCCGGCAGCCCTCGGGCAGCGCGGCCACCAGCAGCGCGGTGTCCAGTCCGGACTTGGCGCGGAACCGCAGCCGCTGCTCGTCCGGGCCCTCGGCGGTCAGCTCGGCCGGGGTGCCCTCGGCCACCACCCGGCCACCGTCGACGATGACGACGTGGTCGGCCAGCGCCTCGGCCTCCTCCATCAGGTGCGTGGTCAGCAGGACCGCGACGCCGTCGGCGCGCAGCGCGCCGACCAGCTCCCACACCAGCCGCCTGGCCTGCGGGTCCATCCCCGCGGTCGGCTCGTCGAGGAACACCAGCTCCGGCCGCCCGATCAGCGCGCAGGCCAGCGAGAGCCGCTGCTGCTGGCCGCCGGAGAGCCGCTTGTACGGGGTGCGCGCGCACCCGGCGAGCCCCAGCACGTCGATCAGCCACGCCGGGTCGAGCGGGTTCGCCGCGCACGCGGCCACCAGCCGCAGCATCTCCGCCGCGCGCACCCCCGGGTACGCGCCGCCGCCCTGGGGCATCACGCCGATCCGGGGCCGCAGCGCCGCGCCCTCGGTGACCGGGTCCAGGCCCAGCACCTGCACCCGCCCCGAGTCCGGTCGGCGGAAGCCCTCGCACACCTCGACGGTCGTGGTCTTGCCCGCGCCGTTGGGGCCGAGCAGGGCCAGCACCGCGCCCCGGTCGAGGCGGAACCCGACACCGGCCACGGCGGTCGTCGGCCCGTAGCTCTTGACCAGGTCGGACACCTCGACGGCGGGCGTGCTCACAAGCGGGAAGCCTAAGGCGTGCGCGGCGTCACGGACGCGGCGGGCGCCCGCTCGCCGCGCGGCGCGTACCGGCGGCAGGCGAGCGCGGCGACCACGGTGACGGTGATCGCGGCGATGTAGGCGTAAGGGAGCACGAAGACCCGACCGTCGAAACCGGAGCCGGTGGGGCCGAGCGCGACCGCCAGGCCCGCGCTGATCACCATGGCCGCCGTGCGGAACCGGGTGTTGCCCGCGGCGGCGGCCAGCGGCACCGCCGCCCACAGCAGGTACCAGGGCTGCACGGTCGCGCCGAACACCAGCACCGCGCCGAGGCCGACGCCGAGGCCGGTGAGCGGGCGCAGCTTCCAGCGGAAGCTGTCGACCAGCAGCTTGGCCGTGATCAGCGGCCCGATCACGGTGCCGACCAGCCTGCTCGCGGTGATCGCGGCGTCGATGTGGTTGCCCAGCCCCAGGACGATGCCCAGCCCGCCCGCGCCGAAGCCGAGCGCGGTCATCGGCGCCATCCAGCTCTTGACCGTGGACGCGGTGTTGAGCGTCGCGACCCAGCCGTACCCGAGCCCGCTGCCCAGCGACGTCGCGGTCAGCACCACCGCGAACACCACGAACAACCCGCCCGCGACCGCCGCCAGCTGCTTCCACGTGCCGCCCATCCGGCGCGCGATCATCGCGCCGAGGAAGCCCAGCGCCAGCGCGGCCGGGATCTTCACCGCCGCGCCGAGCGTGATCACCCCCGCGCCGACGGCGTACCAGAGCAGTTCCCCGCGCTGCCACGGCGGGAACGGCCCGTCCGGGGTCACCCGCGGCATCCGGCTCAGCGCCAGCTCGAACCCGACCAGCATCAGCCCGATCGCCAGCGCCTCGTTGTGCACGCCGACCACGAGGTGGAACAGCACCAGCGGGTTCGCCGCGCCCAACCACAGCGCGCTCACCGGGCTCACCCCGAACCGCCGGGCCAACCGGGGCAGCGCCCACACGATCATCGCGAGACCCAGCAGCGCGAGCAGCCGGTGCGCGGCCACGCCCATCACGACGTGGTCGCCGGTCAGCCAGTTGATGAGCTTGCCGAGGGTGAGGAACAGCGGGCCGTACGGCGACGGGGTGTCCCGCCAGATCGTCGGCACGCCCTGGGTGAGCGGGTGGTTGACGCCCAGCGCCTGCGCCGGGCCCACGGTGTAGGGGTCCTGGCCGAGCGCGACGATCTCGCTCTGCGCCAGGTAGCTGTAGACGTCGCGGCTGAAGCTGGGCACGGTGAACACCAGCGGCGCGATCCACATCACCAGCGTGCGCGCCATCTGCGGGACCGACACCGCGCGCTCGCGGCCCGGCCGCGACAGCCGCCCCAGCGCCAGCCAGGCCAGCACGATCATGAACACGCCGGTGAACGCGAAGGCCAGCGACACCGTGGTCATCCGGCTGAACAGGCCGAGCACCGGCAGCCGGAACACCGGGTTGAACACCGGGGCCGCGCCCGCGCCGAGGGAGCCGATGGTCAGCAGCAGCGAGCCGACGGTGCCGAAGCGGCGGACCACGTCGAGCTGCTTGCGCTCGCGCTCGTCGAGCGGACCCGACTCCACCCCGGCGGGCCACCGCCCCCGTGCCCGCCGTCCCGTGTCTCCCACCACCACGTCGGGAAGGGTAGCGGGGTGGGCGGACCGCTGATCGCCAGTGCGCGGAACCCGCCGGGCCGCCCGGTGTGATTCACCGGTGGGCGGGTAACGGCAAGATCACCGGCGTCGACTGCCCCGGTAGTCCACTGGTGAGGGGGAACCGTGGTCGAGGCGTCGTGGGTGTCGGTCGCGCTCGCGGTCGCGGCGGGGGTGTCGGTGCTGGGCACCCGGCTCGGCCAACTGGACTGCGCGGCGGACGGGTACCGCAGGGTCACCACCTGGGCCGAGCTGGCCGCCGCGCTCCTGCTCGTCCTGTTCTCCGACGACCTGGTGCGGTTCGTCGGCGCCGACCCCGGGTGGGTGTGGGCCGTGGTCGTCGGCGCCGCGGTGCTCGGGTTCTGCGGCGCCGACGACCTGGTGCGGTTCGTCGGCGCCGACCCCGGGTGGGTGTGGGCCGTGGTCGTCGGCGCCGCGGTGCTCGGGTTCTGCGGCGCGGGCCTGCTCGTCGGGCTGCTCACCGCCACGCTCATCCAGACACCGGACGCGGTGTGGCTGGCGGCCGTAGTGGTCCCGGGCGTGCTGGCCTGCGCGCTGCACAACCAGTTCACGCTGACCCGGACGGCCGTCCTCCTGATCGGAGCGTCCGGGCGGGACGAGAGGTTGATGGGAACGTGGTGGCGGCTTGTCGCCTCGGTCGCGCCGGTGCTGCCGCTCGTCGCCGTGTTCGCGGTCCCGCTGCCGGGGGCGAGCGCGGCGGAGTGGGTGTCGCGCGTCGTCGTCGCCGTGATCCTCGGGGCGCAGCTGTACGCCGCCGACCGCGCCCGGTACCGGCTGCTGCGCGTCTACCGCCGGCGGCTCCGGGCGACGGAATCGACGTTGGCCGTGGCGTTGGCACTGCTCGCCGCGAGCCCGGTCGGCGCGTCGGTCGTCACGGACTGGGTGGACACGTCCGCGTTGACCGGCCCGCTCGGGTACGGCCTGCTCGCCGCGGTGTTCGTGGTCCACTTGGCCGTCCTGCGGGCCTACTCGACCCGCGTCCCGGGCAACGCCCTGGTCGTGGCCGTGATCCTGCTGCGCGCGGTCGTGACCGCCCTGGTCGCGCTGTCCCTGGCCGCGGTGGTCTTCCACCCCGAGCCCGACCTGCTCCCGCTCTCGGTGCTGCTCCCGGTGCCCGCCGCGTTCGTCCAGGTCCTCGGGGCGCGCAGGCTGCTGGTCGAACGGCAGGTGTTCGACGCCGCGCTGCTGATGGCGCTGCCGGAGGATTCCCGCGAGCACGCGGTCGAGCGGTGGCTCGACGACGCCGTCGACCGGCCGGTGCCCGACTTCTCCCTGCCCGACGCCGTCGGCGCGCTCGCGCACCGGGCCGTGGACGCCCACTACGTGCCGCTGCCGTTCCCCCGCGTCGAACCGGACCAGTGCCTCCAACTCGCCACGGTGCTGGTGTCGACCGCGTTCGAGCGGGTGGTGTCCAAGTCGCCGCCGGAGACCGCGGTCTCGCGGTCGCGGGCCCAGTCCGCGGCGGTGGGGGACCTGGCGATGTGGCAGGCCAAGGTCTTCGGCGAACTCGACCACGGTGACGCCGCGCGCGCCGCCGCCCGCCAGGCCGTGGACACCTTCGACGCCATCGGCGCCACCCTCGCGACCGCGCTGGCCATGGCGGCCGTCGTCGACACCGCGGTCGAACTGTCCGCGGCCGCGGGCCCCCGGCTGGTCGAACACCCCGACTCGCCGGACGGCCCCTACGGCTACGAGCCCGCGCGGATGCTCGCCGAACACGACGACCTCCCGCCCGCCGCCAAGCGGGTGCTGGCCGTCGCCGCCGCCCGCCTCGCCTTCCACCGCGGCGACGAGACCGCGTCGGCCGCGCTGCTGCGGTCGGTGCAACCGGCGCGCGCCGAGGACTTCCGGGTGGCGATGCGCGCCGACGGGATCGCGTTCGGCGCGGACGCGAGCGACCTGCTGGGCGCCACACTGGCCACCGAGCGGCAGCTGGCGCACGTGGTCCAGGTCGCCGCGCACCGGGGGAGCGGGCCGGGCACCGACTGACCGCTCGATCGACCGTCCGGTTGGGGGCTCACGTGTCGGATCCGACGGCGTTGTCGGTCGTGCTGGCCGGGGTCGCGGGGCTGGTGGCGCTCGGTCGCGGGCTCGGTGGGCTCGACTGGACCGGAGTGCGCGCGGTGCGCGGGTTCGTCGAGCTGTTCGCGGGCGTGGCGGTCGTCGCCGCGCCGGGCCCGCTGGTCGACCTGGTCCGGTCGGGCACCGGCTGGGCGGTCGCCGTGGTGCTGGTCCTGTCGACGGTCGCGTTCCTCTTCGGACCGGGCCTGTTCGCCGGGATCGTCACGCTCGCGCTGATCCGCGACCCCGACCCGGTGCTGCTGACGGCGGTGGTGATCCCGCTGCTGGCGGGCTGCGCCCTGGCCGAGCACAAGCGCGTGACCAGGACCGCGTACCTCGTGACCGTGGTGGGCGTGCCGCACCGGTGGCAGGACAGCCGGTGGCGCGTGGCCACGCTGCTCGCCCCGGCACTGCCCGTCGTCGCCGTGCTGGTCGTCCCGCCGTCGGGTGCGACCACCGCCGACCAAGCGCTGCGGATCGGGGGCGCCGTGCTGCTCGGCGGGCAGTTGCTCCTGGCCGATCGAGCCCGGAGCGGGTTGCTGCGGGCGCACCGGATGTCGCTGCGGGCGAGCGAGTCGACGCTGGTCCTGGTCGGCGCGGTGCTCGCGGCGAGCCCGGTGGGCGCCGAGATCGCCGTCCGGTGGGCGGGCACCCCCGCGCTCACCGGCTGGGCCGGGTACCGCCTGCTCCTCCTCGTGTTCCTGCTCTGCCTGGCACCGCGCTGCCGCTCCCGACCTGGAAGTCCACGGTGGCCAGGGCGTCGCGGCTCCCGCTGTTCGCCGTGACCCGCGCGGCGGTGTTCCTCCTCGCGCCGCTGTTCCTGTGCGCGGGCGTCTTCCACCCGACACCGGACGTGTTGCCACTGGCCGTGTTCGGGGTGCTCGCGGCCGTCTTGGCGCAGGCGCTGTCGGTGCGCGAGTCACGGGTCGACCGGCAACTGGTCGACGCGGCCGCGCTGGCCGCCGCCACGGAGAACCGGCGCGCGCGGGAGATCGTCACCTGGCTCGACGACGCCGTCGTGCGCCCCGGACCGGACTTCTCCCTCCCGGGCGCGATCGGCGCGCTGGCCCTCCGCTCGATCACCCCGGACTACCGCCCCGTCCCGTTCCTGCGCGCCGAACCGGAAGTCTTGCTCGACCTCTCCGAGCGGTTGCTCACCGCCGCCTGGGTCCGCGACATCGGCGGCGCGGCCATCGCGGGCGCGAGCGGCGCCAAGGTCGGCGCGGGTGGCTCCCCGCGCGTGCGCGCCCACGTGGCCGCGATGGGCGCACTGGCGATGCGGCAGGCGGTGGTCCACGGCGGGCTCGGGCAGCGCGACCGGGCGCGGATCGCGGCGATGGCGGCCGTCGTGCGGTTCGAGTCGATCGACGCGCGGATGGGCACCGCCATGGCCGCGGTCGCGGACACCGGCGCCGAGGACGTCGACCCGCGGCGGCGGCTGCTGCGCGCGAACCCGCTCCCGGCCGTGCGGCGGGTGGTGCTGGGCACCGCTGCCCGCGCCGCCTCGGCCCGGGGCGACGCCGCCTCCGCCGCGGACCTGCTCGCCCAGGCCCGCCGGGTGCCCGCGGGGGTGGCGGCCTTCCGCGCCGCGCTGCGCGCGGACGGGATACCCTTCGGCTCGAACGCCCGCGAACTCCTCGGCAGCACCCTGGTCACCGAGCGGCAGCTCGCCGTCGAGCTCGGCCAGTGAACCGCCACCCCCGCTCTGAACTGCGGAAACGCTGTGGCGCGCCGGGCCGGATGTGGCCCAGTTCACCCCTGGCTACACCCCTCTTTGCCTCCGGCCGGTAAATAGGACACACTCGCGTTGTGAAAAACACCGCCCCCGCTCCTCGGGCCCCGGAGGAGACCGGCCACGGTCCCGCCGCGGCCGGGCAGCAGGCCGACGGTCGCACCCGCCGCGGTGTCGCCCGGCTGCTGCTGGAACGGGGTCCGGTCGCCGCGGCCGAGATCGCCGAGGCGCTGGGCCTGAGCCCCGCCGCCGTCCGCAGGCATCTGGACGCACTGGTCGCCGAGGGGGAGGCGAGCACCCGCGAGGCTCCCCGCCTCGGCAGCCGGGGCCGCGGCCGACCGGCGAGGCTGTACCTGCTGACCGAGGCGGGCCGGTCCCGCTTCGGCCACGCCTACGACGACCTCGCGGTCGCCGCGCTGCGCTTCCTCGCCGAGAGCGGGGGGGAACAGGCGGTCCGCGCGTTCGCCGAACGCCGGGTGGCCACCCTGGTCGACCGGCACCGCGAAGCGGTCACCACCCCCGAAGACCCCGCTCGGCGCGCGGAGGCCCTGGCCACCGCGCTCACCAGGGAGGGGTACGCCGCGTCGACCCGGGAGGTCGGCACGGGGGAGCAGCTGTGCCAGCACCACTGCCCGGTGGCGCACGTCGCCGCCGAGTTCCCGCAGCTGTGCGAGATCGAGACCGCCGCGTTCGCCGACCTGCTGGGCACCCACGTGCAGCGGCTGGCCACGATCGCCCGCGGCGACGCCGCCTGCACCACACACGTGCCGAACACGCCGCTCCCGGGCGCGTCGGCGCGGAACGTTCCGGATGGAGGGAAGTCCCTATGACTGCCGCTGCGCAGCAGCGCACCACCACACCCCAGCCGCTCACCCAGGACGAGACCCTGGCGACGCTCGGCAAGTACGAGTACGGCTGGGCGGACAAGGACGTCGCGGGCGCCAGCGCCCAGCGCGGCCTGTCGGAGGCCGTGGTCCGGGACATCTCGGCCAAGAAGAACGAGCCCGAGTGGATGCTCGAGTCCCGGCTCAAGGCGCTGCGGCTCTTCGACCGCAAGCCGATGCCGTCCTGGGGCGCCGACCTGTCCGGGATCGACTTCGACAACATCAAGTACTTCGTGCGCTCCACCGAGAAGCAGGCCCAGTCCTGGGAGGACCTGCCGGAGGACATCAAGAACACCTACGACAAGCTGGGCATCCCGGAGGCGGAGAAGGCCCGCCTGGTCGCCGGTGTGGCCGCCCAGTACGAGTCCGAGGTGGTCTACCACAAGATCAACGAAGAGCTCGAGAAGCAGGGTGTCATCTTCCTCGACACCGACACCGCGCTCAAGGAGCACCCGGAGCTGTTCGAGGAGTACTACGGCTCGGTGATCCCGCACGGGGACAACAAGTTCTCCGCGCTCAACGGCGCCGTGTGGTCCGGCGGCTCGTTCATCTACGTCCCCAAGGGCGTGCACGTCGAGATCCCGCTGCAGGCCTACTTCCGGATCAACACCGAGAACATGGGCCAGTTCGAGCGGACGCTGATCATCGTCGACGAAGACGCCTACGTGCACTACGTCGAGGGCTGCACCGCCCCGATCTACTCCTCGGACTCGCTGCACTCGGCGGTCGTGGAGATCGTGGTCAAGAAGGGCGCGCGCTGCCGCTACACCACGATCCAGAACTGGTCGAACAACGTCTACAACCTGGTCACCAAGCGGGCCAAGGCCGAGGCGGGCGCGACCATGGAGTGGGTCGACGGCAACATCGGCTCCAAGGTGACCATGAAGTACCCGGCCGTGTTCCTGATGGGCGAGCACGCCAAGGGCGAGGTGCTCTCCATCGCCTTCGCGGGCGAGGGCCAGCACCAGGACGCGGGCGCCAAGATGGTCCACATGGCACCGCACACCTCCTCGACGATCATCTCCAAGTCGGTGGCCCGCGGCGGCGGCCGCACCTCGTACCGCGGTCTGGTGCAGGTCAACAAGCGCGCCCACCACGCCAAGTCGACGGTGAAGTGCGACGCGCTGCTGGTCGACCAGATCAGCCGGTCGGACACGTACCCGTACGTGGACGTCCGCGAGGACGACGTGGCCATGGGCCACGAGGCGACCGTCTCCAAGGTCAGCGACGACCAGCTCTTCTACCTGATGTCGCGCGGCCTCACCGAGGACGAGGCCATGGCCATGATCGTGCGCGGGTTCGTCGAGCCCATCGCGCGCGAGCTGCCCATGGAGTACGCCCTGGAACTCAACCGCCTGATCGAGCTGCAGATGGAAGGAGCGGTCGGCTAAACATGACCGCCGCTGTTGAGAAGAAGGCCGCTCCCGAGTCGTCTCGGGCGGAGTGGTTCACCTCGTACGACGTCGACGCCTTCGAGGTGCCGGGCGGGCGCGAGGAGATCTGGCGCTTCACGCCGATGAAGCGGTTGGCAGGCCTGCACACCGGTGCGGCCGCGTCGGGGGCGGCGTCGGTCGAGGTCGACGCGCCCGCCGAGGTCACCGTGGAGTCGGTGGCGCGCGGGGACGCGCGGCTCGGGCAGGGCGGCGTGCCCGCCGACCGGGTCGCGGCCCAGGCGTACAGCTCGTTCACCGCGGCCACGGTGCTCACCGTGGCCAAGGAGACCCGCGCGTCGGGGCCGACCACCGTCACGGTGACCGGTCCGGGCGCGGGCAAGGTCGCCTACGGGCACGTGCAGGTCCGCGCCGAGGCGTTCGCCGAGGCCGTGGTCGTGCTCGACCACCGCGGTTCCGGTGTGTACGCCGACAACGTGGAGTTCGTGCTGGCCGACGGCGCGAAGCTCACCGTGGTGTCCATCCAGGACTGGGCGGACGACGCGGTGCACGTCTCGGCGCACCACGCCAAGATCGGGCGCGACGCGGTGCTGCGGCACACGGCGGTCACCCTCGGCGGCGACGTCGTCCGGGTCTCGCCGACCGCGGCCTTCGCCGGTCCGGGCGCCGAGGTCGAGCTGAACGGGCTCTACTTCGCCGACGCGGGCCAGCACTTCGAGCACCGCACCTTCGTCGACCACGCCGTGCCCAACTGCACGTCCAACGTGGTCTACAAGGGCGCTCTGCAAGGCGGTGGGGGGGCCGATGACACAGCCGCGCACACAGTTTGGGTTGGCGACGTGCTGATCCGCGCGGCGGCCGAGGGCACGCAGACCTACGAGCTCAACCGCAACCTCCTGCTCACCGACGGCGCCCGCGCCGACTCGGTGCCGAACCTGGAGATCGAGACCGGCGAGATCGCCGGGGCGGGCCACGCCAGCGCGACCGGCCGCTTCGACGACGAGCAGCTGTTCTACCTCCAGGCCCGCGGCATCCCGGAGGCGCAGGCGCGGCGGCTGGTCGTGCGCGGCTTCTTCCACGAACTGCTGATGAAGATCCAGGTCCCCGAGGTGCGCGAGCGCTTGGAGGCCGCGATCGAGGCCGAACTGGAAGCCGTCGGGGTATGACGCGGGCTTGTGGACTGTCCGATTTGGACGTCGACAAGCCGCTCGCGGTCGAGGTGGACGGCGTCGCCGTGGTGCTGGTGCGCCGCGGTGACGAGGTCCACGCCCTGCGCGACGAGTGCTCGCACGCCGCGGTCGCGCTGTCGGAGGGGGAGCTGACCCGCAGGGGTCTGGAGTGCTGGCTGCACGGGTCGTGCTTCGACCTGCGCACCGGCGCCCCCTCCGCGCCGCCCGCGACCGAACCCGTCGACGTGTACGCGGTCACCGTCGACGGCGACGACGTCCTGGTCGACGTCACCCGGAAACTGAACTGACTTTCGCCACACCCGACTGGAGAAGCAACCACCATGGCCACCCTGGAGATCAAGGACCTGCACGTCTCGGTCGCCACCGACGACGGTGCCAAGGAGATCCTCAAGGGCGTCGACCTGACCGTCCGGGCAGGCGAGACCCACGCGATCATGGGCCCGAACGGGTCCGGCAAGTCCACCCTGTCCTACGCCGTCGCGGGCCACCCCAAGTACGAGGTGACCGGCGGCTCGGTCACCCTCGACGGCGAGGACGTGCTGGAGATGAGCGTCGACGAGCGGGCCCGCGCGGGCCTGTTCCTGGCGATGCAGTACCCGGTCGAGGTGCCGGGCGTGTCGATGTCGAACTTCCTGCGCACCGCGGCCACCGCCGTGCGCGGCGAGGCGCCGAAGCTGCGCACCTGGGTCAAGGAGGTGAAGGAGTCGATGAAGGAGCTGGAGATCGACCCCGCCTTCGCCGAGCGCAGCGTCAACGAGGGCTTCTCCGGCGGTGAGAAGAAGCGCCACGAGATCCTGCAGCTGGCCCTGCTCAACCCGAAGATCGCCATCCTGGACGAGACCGACTCCGGCCTCGACGTGGACGCGCTGCGCGTGGTGTCCGAGGGCGTCAACCGGTTTCGCGCGTCCGGCGAGTCCGGCGTGCTGCTGATCACCCACTACACCCGCATCCTGCGGCACATCACCCCGGACTTCGTGCACGTGTTCGCCGGTGGCCGCATCGTCGAGTCCGGCGGCTCGGAGCTGGCCGACCAGCTCGAGGCCGGGGGTTACGTGAAGTACACCGGTTCGCCGGAAGCCGCGGGCGTCTGATCGCGTTGTAGTCGGGTTAGAAGTCGATCCAGAAGGGGGGCCGGTCGAAGTGACCGCCGTGACCGCACCGCTGGACGTCGACGCCCTGCGCGCCGACTTCCCGATCCTGAGCCGCACCGTCCGCGACGGCAAGCGGTTGGTGTACCTGGACTCCGGGGCCACCTCGCAGCGCCCGAACCAGGTGCTCGACGCCGAGCGCGCGTTCCTGGCCACGCACAACGCGGCCGTGCACCGGGGCGCGCACCAGCTCGCCGAGGAGGCCACCGACGCCTACGAGTCCGCCCGCGCGCGGATCGCGGCGTTCGTCGGCACCTCCGCCGACGAGCTGGTGTTCACCAAGAACGCCACCGAGGGGATCAACCTCGTGGCGTACGCGATGGGCAACGCGGCCACCGCGGGCCCGGAGGCGGCGCGGTTCGTGCTCGGCCCCGGTGACGAGATCGTGGTCACCGAGATGGAGCACCACGCGAACCTGGTGCCGTGGCAGCAGGTCGCGCAGCGCACCGGGGCGACCCTGCGCTGGTTCGCCGTCACCGACGAGGGCAGGCTGGACCTGTCCGATGTGGACTCGCTGGTCACGCCGAGGACGAAGGTGCTGGCGTTCACGCACCAGTCCAACGTGCTCGGCACGGTCAACCCGGTCGCGGCACTGGTCGCCAAGGCGCGGGAGGTCGGCGCGCTGACCGTGCTCGACGCCTGTCAGTCGGTGCCGCACTCGCCGGTCGACTTCGCTGCGCTCGGCGTGGACTTCGCGGTGTTCTCCAGCCACAAGATGCTCGGCCCGTACGGGCTCGGCGTGCTCTACGGGCGCCGTGAGCTGCTTGCGGCGCTGCCGCCGTTCCTCACCGGTGGCTCGATGATCGAGACGGTCGAGATGGCGCGGTCGACGTTCGCCCCGCCGCCGCAGCGGTTCGAGGCGGGCACGCCGATGACCTCGCAGGCGGTGGGGCTCGGCGCGGCCGTGGACTACCTGTCGGCGCTGGGCATGGACCGCGTGGCCGCGCACGAGCACGCGCTCACCGTCGCCGCGCTGGACGGGCTCGCCGAGATCCCGGGCGTGCGGGTGGTCGGCCCGGCCGACGGGGTGGACCGCGGCGGCGCGGTGTCGTTCGTGGTGGACGGCATCCACCCGCACGACGTCGGCCAGGTCCTCGACGACCAGGGCGTGGCCGTGCGGGTCGGGCACCACTGCGCGTGGCCGCTGCACCGGCGCCTCGGCGTCCCCGCGTCGGCGCGGGCCAGCTTCTACGTCTACAACGACCTGGCCGACGTCGAGGCGTTCCTGGCGGGCGTGCGGGAGACCAAGCGCTTCTTCGGGGTGGCCTGATGCAGCTGCAGCAGATGTACCAGGAGATCATCCTGGACCACTACAAGAACCCGCACGGCCGCGGCCTGCGCGACCCGTTCGACGCCGAGTCGTTCCAGGTCAACCCGACCTGCGGCGACGAGGTGACGCTGCGGGTGCGGCTCGACGGCGGCACGGTCGCGGACGTGTCGTACGAGGGGCAGGGCTGTTCGATCAGCCAGGCGTCCACGTCGGTGCTGACGGACCTGGTGGTGGGCCGGTCCCTGGCTGACGCGCTGGCGAAGTTCGACGCGTTCCAGGAGCTGATGCACGCCAGGGGCGCGGTCGAGCCGGACGAGGACGTGCTGGAGGACGGCATCGCCTTCGCGGGCGTGGCCAAGTACCCGGCCCGGGTGAAGTGCGCCCTGCTGGGGTGGATGGCGTTCAAGGACGCCGCCGCCAAGGCTGCTGAGGAGACAAGCCGATGAGTGCAGAAGAAGTCCAGCGCGGTGCCGCGGGGATGACCGACCAGCAGCCGCGGGCGGACCTGGCGACCCTCGACGACCTCGAGGAGGCCATGCGCGACGTGGTCGACCCCGAGCTGGGGATCAACGTGGTGGACCTCGGTCTGGTCTACGACATCCGGGTGGAGGACGACAACACCGCCACCATCGACATGACCCTCACCTCGGCCGCCTGCCCGCTGACCGACGTGATCGAGGACCAGACCCGCGCCGCCCTCACCGGCGGCGGCCTGGTGGACGACTTCCGGATCAACTGGGTCTGGATGCCGCCGTGGGGCCCGGAGAAGATCACCGAGGACGGCCGCGAACAGCTGCGCGCCCTCGGTTTCACGGTCTAGTTCGCCGCCTCGGGGTGGATCGTCCCCGTTTGTAGACGATCCACCCCGGGGTCCGCTAAGCGAGCGGCGTCACACCTCGGGGAACCCGCCCCGCACAACCTTCGCCGGTAGCCGAGATGATCACCCGAGTGGTCCCATGATGGGCGTGCCCCGACCCACGCGCGCCGAGCTTGCCGCGGCAAAGGACCAGACCATTCCCGACGTCATCGCCCCCGGCCTCGATATCGTGTTCTGCGGGATCAACCCGAGCCTGTACGCCGCGGCCACCGGCCACCACTTCGCCAGACCGGGCAACAGGTTCTGGCCCGCCCTGCACCTGTCCGGCCTCACCCCCCGCCTGCTGCGGCCGGACGAGCAGGACCTGCTGCCGGACTTCGGGTTGGGCGTCACCAACCTCGTCGCCCGCGCCACGGCCCGCGCGGACGAGCTGACCGACGACGAGCTGGCGGAGGGCGGCATCCGCCTGCGGAAGCTGGTCGCCGAGCACGTCCCCCACATCCTCGCGGTGGTCGGCGTGACGGCCTACCGAACCGCGTTCGGCGAGCCGAAGGCGGTACTCGGCGAACAGCCGGAACCCCTGGAGTCGGCCAGGGTCTGGGTCCTGCCGAACCCCAGCGGCCTCAACGCCCACTACCAACTGCCGGATTTCGCCACCAAGTTCGCCGAACTCCGCACCGCCACCCACACCCACGCGCGATGACGCGGACGCCCCTCGGCTCGCCCCCAGGCCACCAACCCGCCTTGCCCACCCGCCGCGTTCGCCACCGGGTCGAGCCCATCGACTCACCGCGATGGCGGCTTTGACCGCTGTTGCCCGGCCAACACTCCCACCGGGCCGCTTCCTTTGCCGCCACGTCCTTCCGCCGTCCTCGGCGCGAGCGACCGCCCCCTCAGCCCGCCGCGATGACCTCGATCTCCACCAGCCACTCGCGCACCAGCGTCCGCGCCACGATCGCCGTGGTCGGCACCGGCCTGCCGCCCAACGCGGCGACCCGCGCCGCCGCGTTCGCCTCGGCGTGGTCGGGGTCGGCCAGGTAGCTGGTCAGCCGGACGATGTTGTCCACCGTCATCCCGGCGGAGGCCAGGATCGCCCGGATGTTGTCCCAGATCAGGTCCAACTGCTCCGCCAACCCCGCCCCGGGCCGCCCCGCCGCGTCCAACCCCATCGTCCCCGCCACGAACAACAACCGCTCCGCCCCACGCACCTCCACCGCGTGCGCGTAGTCGGCGGTGGCCGGGTAAACACCCTCGGTCGGGCTATGCGTGATCATCTCCACCCCGGCGATGGTAGCCCTGCCGAATCGTCCTCGAGCGGGAGTCGCCGCGACCGCGGGCCTGTCACGATCGAACCCATGGCAGGACTACTGGGGCCCGTCTTCCAGACCCGCACCTACCGCCGGTGGGCGCACCTCGTGCTCGGCGGCGCGCTGTTCACCCCCTGCGCCTTCGCCGCCGGGACGGTGATCCCGCCCGCCACCACCGGCTGGCCGATGTGGTTGGTGGTCCCGCTGACCAGCCTGCTCTCCCTGCTGTTCGTGGTCGTCATCGCGTTCATCCCCGCCGTCCGGGTGGTCGAGGTGGCGGCGGCGCGGGAACTGTTGGGGGACAAGGTTCCCGAACAGGCCCCCGCCCCGTCCTGGTCGGCCCGGTGGCGCTTCGCCCTCTGGTTCCTGGCCCACCTCGTCACCGGCGCCATCGTCAGCGGCCTCACCCTCGCCGTGCCGCCCGCCGCCGTGGTCGCGTTCACCGTCCCCTACACCGGCGAGCTGAACTTCCTCGGCGGCCCGCTCCGCTTCGGTGACGGCTGGCAGGCCGCCTGGGTGCCGTTCGTGGGCATCGGGGCCGTGCTGCTGATCTTCCACCTGGCCACCCTCGGTGGCGCGGCGCTGACCCGCGCCGCGCCGCGGCTGCTCGGCCCCTCCACCCACGAGCGGCTGGCCTGGCTGGAACACCGGGCCGGACAACTGGCCGAGCGCAACCGACTCGCACGGGAGTTGCACGACTCCGTCGGCCACGCGCTCAGCGTGGTCACCGTGCAGGCCGCCGCGGCCCGGCGGGTGCTGGACACCGAACCCGAGTTCGTCGAACGCGCGCTGGCCGCCATCGAGGACTCCGCGCGTTCCGCCGTTGCCGACCTCGACCACGTGTTGGGCCTGCTGCGCGCCGCCGACCCGGCAACCAAGACTCCACAGTGGACCCTCAAAGACCTCCCCGGCCTCCTCGAGCGCACCAGGCTCGCGGGCGCCGAGGTCACGGCCGACCTCGCGGGCGACCTCGACGCCCCACCCGCCGCCGTCTCCCGGGAGGCGTACCGGATCGTCCAGGAGTGCCTGACCAACGCGCTGCGCCACGCCGGTACCGTCCCGGTGGGACTGCGGCTCGACGTCGGCGCCGAGGTCGAGCTGGAGATCGACAACCCGATCGGCGACCGGGTCCGCGCGCCGCGCGCGGGTGGCGGACAGGGACTGGTGGGCATGCGCGAACGGGTCGAGGTGCTCGGCGGGCACATCACCGCCGGGCCCGAGGACGGCCGCTGGGTCGTCCGGGTCCGGCTCCCCCTCGGGCGGTACGCGTGACCGCCACCGTGCTGCTCGTCGACGACGAGGACCTGATCCGCACCGGCCTGCGGATGATCATCGACACCGAGCCCGACCTGCGCGTCGTCGGCGAGGCGGCCGACGGCGCCGAGGTGCCCGCCCTGGTCGCCGACCTGGCCCCGGACGTCGTGCTGATGGACGTGCGCATGCCCGGCGTCGACGGCATCGACGCCACCCGGCGGCTCGTCGCCCACCCCGACCCGCCCAAGGTCATCGTCGTCACCACCTTCGAGAACGACGACTACGTCTACGACGCCCTGCGCGTCGGCGCGAGCGGGTTCCTGCTCAAGCGCACCCGCGCCGCCGACATCGTGCGCGCGATCCGGGTCGTCGCCGAGGGGGAGTCGCTGCTGTTCCCGGCCGCCATCCGGGCCCTGGCCGCGGGCCGGGGCACCGCGCACAAGCGGCTCGCGGGCATCACCGAGCGCGAGGCCGAGGTGCTGCGGCTGATGGCGACCGGCCTGTCCAACGCCGAGATCGCCGAGCGGCTGTTCGTCACCCTCCAGACGGTCAAGACGCACGTGGGCAACGTGCTGGCGAAACTCGGCGCGCGCGACCGGACACAGGCGGTGATCGCGGCCTACGAGTCCGGGTTCGTCACCCCCAGCTGACCCAGTTTCCTGCCCGAAATCGGGCAGGAAACTTGCCCATCGAGCTTCTCGGGTGTCAAGGTCTGGCGTGACCGAGTCACCGCCGCCGGACCTCGTCCGGCACGTCGCGGGTACCACCGGGTTGTCCCCGGAGGTGGCCGCGCGGGTCGTCGCCGACATCGTGGCCTACTTCGGCGAGACCGTCGAGGACTACGTCCGGCGCAGGCACGCCGAGCTGCGGCGCGGGCAGTACCGCAACGCCCAGATCTGGACCCGGGTGGCCGCCGAACTGGCCGCCCGACCGGTCGCCGCGCCCGCGCTGAGCGAACGCCAGTTGCGCCGCATCGTCTACGGGTAAGGGAGCAGCACGCACGTGTGTGGGATCGTCGGATACATCGGTGGCCGCGCGGCCACCCCGGTCCTCGTCGAGGGCCTGCACCGGCTGGAGTACCGGGGGTACGACTCCGCCGGGGTCGCGGTGCTGCGCCGCGGCCGGATCACCGTGACCAAGACCGAGGGCCGGGTCCGCGACCTGCGCGACCGGCTCGCCGAGTCCGCGCCCAGCCCGGCCACCACCGGCATCGCGCACACCCGCTGGGCCACCCACGGTGAGCCGTCGGACCGCAACGCGCACCCGCACCTGGACGCCGAGGGCCGGATCGCGGTGGTGCACAACGGCATCATCGAGAACGCCGAGGCGCTGCGCGCGAAGCTGGTCGCCGACGGCGTCGAGCTGGTCTCCGACACCGACACCGAGGCGCTGGCCCACCTGGTCGCCGCTGAGCTGGCAGGCGCGCCGACGCTGGAGGACGCCGTTCGCGCCGCCCTGCGCGGCGTCGAGGGCACCTACGGGCTCGTCGTGCTCGACCGCACCCGCCCCGACGAGCTGGTGGTCGCCCGCAACGGCAGCCCGATCGTGCTCGGCGTCGGCGACGGCGAGATGTTCGTCGCCTCCGACGTGGCCGCGCTCGTGCACCACACCCAGCGCGTGGTGTTCCTCGACGACGGCGAGCTCGCCACCCTGACGGCGGGGGAGTACCGCACGTCCACGCTGGACTCGCGGCGCACCACCAGCAAGCAGCCCACCACCGTCGACCTGGTCGCCGACGACTACGAGCTGGGCGGGCACAGCGACTTCATGCGCAAGGAGATGGCCGAGCAGGCCGAGGCCATCGCCCGGGCGCTCGCGGGCCGCCTCGACGAGCGCTTCGCCACCGCGCACCTGGGCGGCCTCGGCCTGGACCCGATGGCGCTGCGCGCGATCAAGCGCGTCAAGTTCCTCGGTTGCGGCTCCGCCTACTACGCCGGGCAGATGGGCGCGACGCTGGTCGAGGAGCTGGCCCGCATCCCCGCCGACGCCGAACCGGCCTCGGAGTTCCGCTACCGCAACCCGGTCGTCGACCCGGACACGCTCTACGTGGCGATCAGCCAGTCCGGCGAGACGCTCGACACCCTGGCCGCGGTGCAGGAGCTGCGCCGCAAGGGCGGCCGGGTGATCGGCGCGGTGAACGTCGTCGGCAGCGCCATCGCGCGCGAGTGCGGCAGCGGCGTGTTCCTGCACGCAGGCCCCGAGGTGTCGGTGGCCTCCACCAAGGCGCTGACCAACATGACGGTGTCCTTCGCGATGCTCGGCCTGCTGCTGGGCCGGGTCCGCGACCTGAGCGCCGCCTCCGGCCAGCGGATCGTCGCCGGGCTGCGCGCGCTGCCGGAGCGGGTCGCGCGGATCGTGGCCGAGGACGCGGAGATCGAGCGGATCGCCAAGCGGTTCGCCGACGCGCGGCACATGTTCTTCCTGGGCCGCGTGCGCGGCTGGCCCGTCGCGCGCGAGGGGGCGCAGAAGCTCAAGGAGATCTCGTACGTGCACGCCGAGGCGTACCAGGCCGCGGAGCTCAAGCACGGCCCGCTGGCGCTGATCGACGCCGAGATGCCGAGCGTCGTGATCGTCCCCGACGACGAGCTGCTGACCAAGAACATCGGCACCATCGAGCAGATCCGCGCGCGCGGCGGCCCCGTCATCGCGGTCACCAACGCGGACCTGCCCGACGGCCTGGCCGACGAGGTCATCCGGGTGCCGCGCGGTGAGCCCGAACTGGACCCGATCCTGCTGACGATCCCCTTGCAGCTCCTGGCGTACCACACCGCCAAGGCGCTCGGCCGCGATATCGACAAACCGCGCAATCTAGCCAAAAGCGTCACTGTCGAGTGAACCCCGGGGGACCCTTGTGTGACCCTTGCGCATCCCCCGTGGTGTTTTTCACGGTGCGCACGGCCACTTAGTTTCGCCGCACCGGCCCGCCAGCCCGGGTCCACCACCGTGGACCCGGGTCCCTGTCCTAACGGGTCCGGTGGAGGAGAAAACTCATGTCACGCAAAGCTGTGGTCGCGGCCGCGACCGCGGTGGCGACGGCGGTGGGTGGTGTGGTCATCGGGGTGGCCGCCAGCCAGGCCGGCGCCGCGCAAGACCAAGCCGCGAGCACCACTCGGGGTGCCGCCGCGCTGAGCCCGCAGGCGCGGGCCGCGGAGTTGGACCGCGCCAGCGGTGAAGCCGACTCCACGGCCCGCCTCCTGGGCCTGGGCGCCAAGGAGAAGCTGGTCGCCAAGGACGTGGTCGTCGACACCGACGGCACCCGCCACGTCCGCTACGACCGCACCTACGACAAGCTGCCGGTCCTCGGCGGCGACCTCGTGGTGCACCGGGCGGCCGACGGCCGCGTCAACACCGTGGACAAGGCCAGCGGTGAGACGATCAGCGTCGCGACCACGACGCCCGCGATCGCCGCCACCCGCGCCGCCGCCGCCGCGCCCGCGCTCACCGCGGAGAACAAGACCGGCGCCGCGAAGCCGGAACTGATCGTCTACGCGGCGAAGGGCAAGCCGGTCCTGGCCTACCGCACCACCGTGGAAGGTGCGGGCGCCGAGGTCGTCGTCACCGACGCCGCGTCCGGCGCGCTGCTCGACCGCTGGGAGAAGCGGCACGAGGCGACCGGCAACGGCTACCACGTCGGCACCGTCGACATCACCACCAGCGGCAGCTCGGGCAACTACACCCTGACCGACGCCAGCCGCGGCAACACCCGGGTGCTCGACGGCAACGGCGGTTCCGAGAACAGCCCGTCGTCGCGCGCCACCGCCTACACCGACGCCGACAACGTGTGGGGCAACGGCCAGCTCAGCAACCGCCAGACCATCGCCGTGGACGCGTACTACGGCCTGGCGAAGACCTGGGACTTCTACAAGAACACCTACGGCCGCAACGGCATCCGCAACAACGGCCAGGGCCACACGATGTACGTCCACATCGGATCGGGCCTGCTCAACGCCTTCTACGACGACTCCTGCTTCTGCATGGTCTTCGGCGACGGCAGCTCGCAGAACCAGAACACCCCGCTGACCGAGATCGACGTGGTCGGCCACGAGATGACCCACGGCGTCACCGCGGCCACGGCGAACCTCAACTACTCCGGCGAGTCCGGCGGCCTCAACGAGTCCGCCAGCGACATCTTCGGCACCATGGTCGAGTTCTCCGCGAACAACCCCAACGACCCGGGTGACTACTACATCGGCGAGAAGCTGCGCATGCCCACCGGCTACTTCCGCCGGATGGACAACCCGGCCGCGGACGGCTCCAGCCTCGGCTGCTGGCGCTCCACCGCGGGCCAGGTCGACGTGCACTACTCGTCGGGCATCGGCAACCGCTGGTTCTACCTGGCGTCCGAGGGCACCGGCAGCAAGACCATCGGCGGGCTCTCGCACACCGGCGGCACCTGCAACAGCACCACCTTCGCGGGTATCGGCAAGGACAAGGCCGCGGCGATCTTCTACCGCGCGCTGAGCACGTACATGACCTCGACGACCAACTACGCCGGGGCGCGCACCGCGACCCTGCAGGCCGCCGCGGACCTGTACGGCACCAACAGCCAGGAGCGGTACCTGACCAGCGTCGCGTGGGCCGCCGTCAGCGTCGGCACCGCGCTGCCGAACCCCGGGACCACCACCCCGCCGACCAGCACCACCAGCCCCACCGGTCCGACGACGACCACGACGGGCCCGACCACGCCGCCGACCGGCAACGCCATCACCAACGGCGGTTTCGAGTCCGGTCAGACCGGGTGGTCGGAGCAGGCCGTGGTCACCAACAGCACGCAGCAGACCGCGCGCACCGGTTCGTACTACGCCTGGCTGCTCGGCAACGGCTCGACCGCCAACGAGGCGATCAGCCAGCAGGTGACGGTCCCGTCCTCGGGCACCCCGACCCTGCGGTACTGGCTGAAGGTCACCACGCAGGAGACCGGGACCACGGCGTACGACACGCTCAAGGTCCAGGTCAACGGCACCACCAAGGTGACGTACTCCAACGCGAACGCCAGCAGCGGCTACGTCGAGCGCACGCTCGACATGTCCGCCTACAAGGGGCAGACCGTGACCCTGCGGTTCGCGGGCGTGGAGGACGCCTACCTGGCGACCAACTTCCTGCTCGACGACGTCAGCCTCGGCTGATCGGTTGACCCGTTCCCCGGCTCCGGCGGTGTGGCCCCGCCCGGAGCCGGGGAACGGCCGCGGCGGCCCGGGACCACTGCGCCGGACCGCCGCGGCTTCGCCCGCGCGTTCCCATTCCCAGTCAGGACAGGCTTCCCGGGTTGTCCGGCCCGGGTCGGAAGTTTTCCACCCGTAGACTTTCCCGGCGGTCGGCCGTCCACTTCGCACATTCCGACCGCTTTGTCCGGCTGGCGGATCGCGTTGTCCGACCCCTTTGGTCCGATGTGGGGTGATATCGGACACTCCGAGAAGCCGTTGGGTGCCTGACCTCGCGCCACCGACCAGCCCCGCTGGAACCGGCGATCGAGCACGACAACCGCCCGTCGCTCTGTCGCGGGTGGACGGTTACACGCCGCGACGGCGAGAAATTCGTGTGACTTGCGCCTCGTCCGGGCAACCGGGCGTTGGGTACGTTCTCGGCTTATGTCGGCCGCACCCCCGGTCCTCGGCCGGACCGCACTGCTCTCCCGCTGCCTCGGCGCGCTCGCCGACGGCCGCGGTGTGCTCCTGCACGGCCCGTCCGGCATCGGCAAGTCCCTGCTGCTCGGCACCCTCCTCGACCAGGTCCGCCCCGACTACGCGCACGTGCTGCGCACCCGCCCCGCCGCCGCCGACCGCGACCTGCCGCACGTGGCCCTCTACGACCTGCTGGCCAAGGTCCTCGCCGAACGCGCCGCGTGCCTGCCCGACCACCTGCGGTCCGCACTGGACACCGCGCTGCTGCGCGCCCCCGCCGCGCACCCGGTCGACCCGCTCGCGCTGCGCCTGGCCGTGGTCGACCTGCTGCGCGGCCTCGCCGACGACGGCCCGCTGCTGCTCGTCGTCGACGACGCCCAGTGGCTCGACCAGCCCAGCGCCGACGTGCTGGCCTTCGCCGCGCGCAGGCTCGGCGACCACCCCGTGGTCGTGCTGCTCGCCGAGTGCGGCGACGGCGACCCGACCCGCGCCGACCTGTCCCCGGCGCCGCCGCTGGAGGTCGAGGTCCCGGGCATCGACCTCGAGTCGCTCGGCGAACTGCTGCGCACCCGGCTCGACGACCCGCTGCCGCCCGCCACCGCCGCCCGCGTCGGCCGGGCCGCGGGCGGTAACCCGCTCTACGCCCTGGAACTGGGCCGCGCGCTGCTGCGCCACGGCGGCTCGGTGCCCGAGGACGAGCCCTTGCCGGTGCCCGGCAGGCTGCGCGAACTGGTCTGCGCCCGGCTCGCCGCGCTGCCCGACCGGGCCTGGGACGTCCTGCGGCTGGTGACTGTCGCGGTGCGGCCCGGCCTGGACCTCGTGCCGCTGGGCGACCCCGGGCTGGCCGCCGCGCGCGCCGCCGGGGTGCTGGTCGCCGACCACGACGGCGGGCTGCGGTTCAGCCACCCGCTGCTCGGCGAGATCGTCGCCGCCGAGGCCACCGCGGACCAGCGGACCGCCGCGCACGCCGTGCTGGCCGCGGCGGTGTCCGACCCGATCGAACGGGCCCGGCACCGCGCGCTGGCCACCGCCCGCCCGGACGCGCCGATCGCCGCCGACCTGGTCGAGGCGGCGGCGCTCGCGGTGTCCCGCGGTGCCCCCGGCAGCGCCGCCGACCTGCTGCGGCTGGCCGCCGAGCGCACGCCGGAGCCGGGGGAGCGGGCCGCGCGGCTGCTGGCCGCCGCACGCGCCGCCGCCGCGGCCGGGCTCAGCGCGACCGCCGCCGACCTGTGCCAGGCGCTGCTGCGCACCGCGGCGGGCACCACCAGGGCGTGGGCCCGGTTGCTGCTGTTCGACCTGGCCGGGCGCGACATCGTCGCCGCCGCCGGGCTGCTCGACGAGGTGGTCGCCGACGCGGGCGACGACCCGACGCTGCTGGCGTCGGTGCTGCTGCGCCGCGCCGAGGTGAGCACCCACCTCGGTCAGGTCACCGAGGCCCAGGCCCGGCTCGACGAGGCCGACCGGCTCGCCGCGCTCGCCGACGACCCGACGCTGCCCGTCCGGTCGCTGATCATGCGCATCCCGTTCGCCGCGGTGGCCGGGCCCGAGGTCGAGTCGGACCTGCTGGGCAGGCTGGCGGCCCGGGTTACCGGCGCCCCGCTGTCGGAACCGGTGGTGTTCTCCCGGGTCTACCTCGCGGTGATCAGCCTGCGCCGCGGCGAGGTCGCCGCTGCCGTCGAGCGGCTGGAGGAACTGCGCCGCGAAACCGAGTCGTCGGGGCGGGTCCGGGACCTGATCGCCGTGCTGTACTCGCTCACCTCCGCCTACGAGCGCGCGGGCCGCTGCGCCGAGGCCCGCCGCGTCGCCCTCCTCGGCGCGTCGCTGCGGGTCGACGTCGACCGGCACCCCGGCATCGGTCTGACCATGCGCGCGCTCGCCGAGCTGAACACCGGCAGCCTCGACCTGGCGGCGGACCTGCTGGCCCGCGCGTCCGAGGCGGACGAACAGGCCCGCGACAGCGAGTGGGCGGGCTACGCGCTGGGCCTGCGCGGCCGCGTCGCCATCCTGCGCGGCGACCACGCCACCGCGGCCAGACTCCTGGGGGAGTGCCAGCGGACCCTGCACGACATCGGCTTCACCGACCCCGCCCTGTTCCTGCACGACGCCGACCTGGCGGAATCCCTGGCGCTGTCCGGCGGCCTGGACCTGGCCCGAGAGGCGCTGCGCGCGGCCCGCGCCCGGGTGGCCGCACAGGGCCGCGCCGTGGTCACCCTCGGGCTGGACCGGGCCGCGGCCGTGATGATGGCCGTCTCCGGCCACCCCCGCCCAGCGGCGGACGCGCTGCGGGAGGCGTTACCGGAGGCACACCCGTACCCGCTGGAGTTGGCCCGCGCCTGGTTCACCCTGGGGACCCTGGAACGCCGCGCCCGCCGCAAGGCCGCCGCGCGAGAGGCCTTCGCCGAGGCGCTGCGCCGGTACACGGATGCGGGCTGCCTGCCCTGGGTGGAGCTGGCCGCGGCCGAACTGTCCAAACTGGACGCTCCCGACGCGCCACTGAGCGAGCTGGAGAACCAGATCCTCGGCAGGTTGCGAGAGGGTGCCACCAATCGCCAGATCGCGGCGGCCCTGCACCTGTCGATCAAGGCGGTGGAGGCGAACCTGACCCGCATCTACCGCAAACTGGGCATCCGCAACCGCGCGGAACTGTCCACTGTGGTGGATTAGAGGGGGAAGCACACGACGGTCGCGTACGCCTCGTGCGGCAGCGGCGGCCAGGTGTGGGTGAGCGTGAACGCGAGCAGGCCCGCCGTGCCCGCGAGACCGGCCGCCCGCCCCACTCCCGCAGCCGCCGCAGGGCCGGCAGCGTCGCGTAGCCGGTGAACGAGTACCGGAGCAGCATCACCACCCCGCCGAACGGCACGCCGCAGAGGACCGGCCCCGGGTCGGCCAGCGTGGAGAACGTCACCGCCCACCCCGCGACCAGCACCAGGACGGGCCGCCACCAACTCGGGTCGCGGTCCCGCCACCGGAACGCCAAGTGGTACCAGGACGGCGGGTCGTACTCGACCACGTGGTCCTCCTCCTCGTTCAGCGCCACAGGCACTTCGCGAGGACCCGGTCGTTCGGACGCCACCAGCGGCCACGTGTCGCGCATGCCTTCTTCACCCCATCCCGTTCAGTACCAGCAGTTGAGCGCGAACCAGACCTTGTTCGGCAGCGGTGGCCAGTCGTGGGCGAGGGTGAAGGCCAGGAAGACCAGTGCGGCCATCCGGCAGGTCAACCCCGCACGCCAGCCGCCCCACTCCTGGAACAGCTTGGCCGCGCGCAGCAGCGCGAAGAACGCGAGCGTGTAGCGCAGCCAGATGGTGAGGTTGCCCGTCGGGCTGCCACCGCAGATGATCGCGGCCCGGTTGTCGAGCGTCCAGAACACCAGCCCCCACGCCACGACGAACAACACCGTCGGCGCCCACCACGACGGTTCGTACGTCTTGCGGACCTCGAACTGGTAGACCGGTGCCATCGGCCGTACGTCCTGCACACGTGCTCCTCCCCGCCCTCATCACAGTGGGCGGACGCTGTCGATCCAGGCGGCGAGGAGGTCGAACAACCACCGCAGGCCCGCGCACAACCCGCTGCCCGAGGCCAGGGCCACCAGCGTCGTCGCGCACCCCACGGCCAACACCGCGGTCGGTGCCCACCAGTCCGGTTCGGGTGTGCGAGCCACCCAGACCCCCTCCTCCTCGTGCCACCGGAGAAGACGCGGTGGCCCCGGACAGTGTTGGCCGTCCACTGTGGAGGTGTGGTGGAGGAATCGTGCGAGTCGTGCCCAGAAACGCGCCACGCCCGCGGCTGCGGGCCGCGGGCGTGGAGGTCTTGTGGAGGTTCTCAGCTCACCCTGGCGTGTTGGGCGCGGGCGCCGCGCAGCACCTCGATCCGGTCGGTGCCGGGGCGGCCGAGCACCCAACTCGACCCCGGCACGGCCTTCGCGCGCTGCTTGAGCGGCGCGAGCAGCCGCGACGCCTCGCGGTAGGAGGACACCGAGCCCACCCCGCACACCAGGGACGCCAGCGACACCGTGACGGCCATGTTCTCCGTCGTCCACTGCCGGTCCACCAGCCGGGAGGCCAGCGCGGTGATCTCGTCGAGGTCGGTGACGACCAGGAAGTCGTCGCCGCCGACGTGCGCCACCCGGGTGCCGGGCAGGTCCCGCTCGGCGTCGGAGAGGACGCGGCCGATGTGCCGGATCAGGTCGTCGCCTGCGGCGAACCCGACGGTGTCGTTGACCCGCTTGAACGCGTCCACGTCCAGCCAGGCCACCACGAACATCTCCGCGGCGTGGATCCGCCGGTCGATGTCGCGGTCCACCGCCTCGCTGCCGGGCAGCCGGGTCAACGGGTTGAGCGCGGCGGCCTGCTCGATCTTGGCCTCGGCCACCCCGCGCACCACCTCGGACAGCCGCACCACGCCGACGCACACCCGGTCGGCGTCGACCACCACGACCTCGTCGCCCTGCCGGTCGTGGTCGGCCTCGCCGACCAGGTCCAGCAGCTGCAGGCAGGTCGCGTCCGCGCGGATGGCGCGCGGGTTGTCGCCGTGCCGCACCGCGGGCTTCTTCGCGTTGAGCGCGTGCCCGTAGAGACCGGCGACCGCGAGCAGGAACCGGCTGCGCAGCAACGTGCTCACCGGCCTGCCCTCCGCGTCGACCAGCACCACGCTGGTGACCTTCGGGTCGTCGGCGAAGGTGGCCCGCGCGTCCTCCGCGGTGGCCTCCTCGGACATCGTGGTGGCCGGGCGCAGGTAGTCCGACACCAGCGGCACGGTGGACGCGCCGGTGGTGGCGTTCAGCTCGATGATCTCCGCGACCGGGCGCGGCAGCGGCAGCGAGATCCCGCCGGAGCGGCTCTCCCCGGCCAGCAGGTTGCCCTGCGCCAGCCGGACACCGAGCCTGTTGAGGCAGAGCAGTTGGTCCTCCGACTCCACCCCGACCGCGGCGAGGCGGACGCCGGTCCGGGTGCAGTACTGGGCGAGGCACTCGACCACGGCGAGGCTCGCCGGGTCGTCCGGCAGCCCGGCGACCAGGTGCGCGTCGACCTTGACCAGGTCCGGTCCGACGTCGGCGAGCAGCGACAGCGGCAGGTCGCCGTCGCCGAGGGAGTCGAAGGCGATGCGGTAGCCCTCGGCGCGCAGCGCGTCCAGCCCGTTGATCAGCTCGGCGCGGTGCACCCGGCTGAACGGCGGGGTGATCTCCAGGACCACGTCCGCGGGCTTGCGGCCGGTCTGCGCCAGGGCGGGGCGCAGGAACCGCGCCAGGTCCTCGGCGGCGGTGGCGGTCGCCGCGACGATGTTGACGTGCAGCGGCAGCGGCGGGTCCGGCCGGGCGGCGGCGAGGACGGCCCGGCTGGCCAGCGAGATGTCGGTCTCCACCAGCCGTCCCGCCCGTCCCGCGGAGCGCAGCAGGCCGTACACGTCACCACTGCGCGGGCGGGCCAGGGCCTCGACGGCCACGGGCTCCCCGGTGCGGGTGCTGAGCAACGGCTGGAAGGCGAAGCTGACATCCGTCGCGACGGTCACCCTGTCATCTTGCCCGGCTATCGCGCTGTGGTGATAGTTAGTCACCATCTGTTCATCTTCGTGTGTTTCGGATAACGATCTCCGTGGGGCCGTTGGTCATCCGGGTGGGGAATGTCGGGATACCAACAGCTTCCGGCGAATCTCCCACGGGACGGCCCGGAAAACTCCGAGCATCGCCGCGGCGACCTCCCGGGGTCGCTCGCGTTCGCTCAGGTAGGCCCGCTGCAGCGGTTCGGGGAGGTCGAAGAAGGCGCCGAAGAACTCGGGCAACCGCCGCGGCGGCAGCCCGAGCAGCGCCCGCAACCCGTACCGGCGCAGGGCGTGCACCACCCGCGGCCCGGGCGACCACACCGCGGCCCGCCCCGCCCCGGCCGCCGTGACCGGATCCCGCGCCAGCCCCGCCGCGATGGCGGTGGCGACCCGGGGGGCGGTCGCGAGCACGTCGCCCACGCTGTACCCGGTGGCCGGGTGCACCATCCCCGCCGCGGCGCCGAAGGGAACGCAGCCGCGGTGGCGGACCGGGGTCGCGGGCACGTCGAGGGGGAACCGGACCCGTTCCACCGCCAGCGGCGACACCGGACCGATCCGGGCGTGGAGGCGGTCCTTGAGCTCCCCCCACCCGATCCCGGGGCGCGCGGCGAGGGAGGTCTCCTCCAGCAGGACGCGGTCCCCGGGCAGCGGGACGGCGTAGAGGAAGGTCGGGGGGAGCCCCCAGTCCATGAAGACCGCCTCACCCGAATGGACCGGAGGACCGACGTCCGAGGAACGCACCACAACCCCGTAGGCCGTCTGCTCCACCCGGGTACCCCGCACGGGCCCCCCGGACAGAACCCGCCGAAACCCACTCGCGTCGACAACGACCGCGCACGCGACCCGCCGCCCCGACCCCAACACCACGGTGGCCCCTCGAGGGCCGAACTCGGCCGTCACGACCTTGTCCACCACCTCGACGACACCGATGGCGCGGAACGCCGCCACCACGGAGGGGTTGTCCAGCACGGCGTAGCCCCTTCGCAGCTCCCGTCCGGATCCCCACACTTTGGTGGCCCGCTTCACCTTCGCGCCCATGGGGAGCCCGTCGACCTGATCACCCCATACCCCGAAGGTCGACCCCCACACCTCGCCGACCTTGGGGCCCACCACGGCCGTCGCCAGCCCCTCGCCAACGCACGCCGCCGCCACCGCCCACCCCGCCGGTCCGGACCCGACCACCACGACGTCCAGCCGCTCCACCGACCCACCTCCACTCGCCCCTCCGCCCAGACTCACCCGCGGCCGGCTTCCCCGCCAACCCGAGTCGACCTCTCACCTCACCGAACAAGTACAGATCGCTTCCTCTGCCAGCCCTCGCGAACGTATTCCGCCCCCACCACGCAGCCGTCTCGGCCACACCTCGCCGCGACCCATCCCGCCGCCCGATCCGGGCCACGTTGTCAACAGGCCGGATTCGTCCACGGACCACTCCTCCCAGTCCAAGTTCCACCGCCCTCCGCTCCGGCCCACCGGCTCGAGGCGCATCCCGCCCCACCAGCTCAAATCCCGCTGTCGGTCGCCCATTAAGATCATCTTTTGCCGACTTCCCGACTCCGCGGGTTATCCACATACCCCCGAGCAGTGAACCCTTTTCATCGTGGTTGACGGCAGGTTTCGATATGGTGCAGGACGACGATCGCGGTGGCTCGGCGTGGGCAGCAGCGGAGCTTGAGCAGGATCTTCCGGCCCTTGAGCAGCGACACGGCGCGTTCGCCGAGTGCGCGGATGCGGGCATGTGCCCGGTTGACCGCGTTCTGGTCGCGTGAGAGCCGTTGCCGGGTGGCGTGGCGCTTGAACGGAGTGCGCACCGTGCCACCCGCGCCTTGATACGCCTTATCGGCGAAAGCGGTGACGTCGTTGGTGGTCAGCATGTCGATCAAGCCGTGTGCGCGGGCTGCGGTCGGGTCGTGGACGGCGCCCGGTAGGGCTGGCGAGGCCCACACCAACCGCCCTGCCGGGTCGGCGAGGATCTGCACGTTGACGCCGTGGCGTCGGTGTTTCCCCGAGAAGTACGGCTTCTGGTCGGCGACGCGGTCGATCGGAACGAGGGTGCCGTCAAGGACCGCGTAGGCCAGTCGGGCAGCCCTTTCGCCGGCGGCACGGAGGTCCTCGGCCGAGCCGGCGAGGAGGTCCACCGCTTCACGGATGTAGCGCCGGGCGGTGCTGTGGGAGATGCCGGATCCGACCGCGAGGCGGGCGTGGGTGTCACCGTTGCGCAGGTGGGCAAGTACGAGCAGTGCCTGGCGACCGGGTTCCAGTCGACGCCATCGGGACCTAGGTCGCGTCCGCTCCGCGCGGATGAGATCGGCCAAGTGGACGAGGGTGTGGTTGGACAGCGGAATCGCGGCAGGGTAAGACAGCACGGCGAGGCTCCCGGTTGGGGCATCGGATCTTGGTCGACTGCTGTCTTACCGGGAGCTTCGCCCGCCACTCTCCCCCCACTCAGTCCGCGCCGTGACCTGCGACGTCACGATGAAAAGTACACAAGTTTCTCGCCCATCAAGGAAAAGCCCGCACCGCCGATAAGCTGGAGCAGGGCTGTCCCCCCAGTGGAGTGGCGGGGGCTGCGCCGGCGTCGACGTCGGCAGTGAAAGCGCGGGGGCGGTGACGGAGCCTGCGAAGCGCCCCTCGCGGAGGATCGTGCCGGGGCGGGCTCAAGGGGCCGGCCGACGGGCCGGGGCGAACGGTGACGTGGCGTCGGTCGACCGCCGTCCCGCATCGGTGGACGGGCCTGTCTAGGCTCGGCGCATGTCGGATCACGAGCAGCGGCGGGTGGCGCGGCGCGACGGGGCGCGGGCCGCGAACGACCTGACGGCCAACCCGTTCCGGGCCGACCGGGACCGGATCGTGGCGTCGCCGTTCTTCGCGCGGTTGGGCGGGGTCACGCAGGTGGTCAGCGCCAGCGGGTCCGGGTTGCTGCACAACCGGTTGACGCACAGCCTCAAGGTGGCCCAGGTGGCGCGGGCCATCGCGGAGCGGTTGGCGGCCGACCCGGAGGCCGCGCCGCTCATCGCCGACCTCGGCGGCTGCGACCCGGACGTGGTCGAGGCCGCCGCCCTGGCCCACGACCTCGGCCACCCGCCGTTCGGGCACCTCGGCGAGCAGGTCCTCGACCGCCTGGCCCGGCACCGCTTCGGGCTGTCCGACGGGTTCGAGGGCAACGCGCAGAGCTTCCGCATCATCACCACGACCGACACCCGCGGCCCCAGCGCCGCCGGGCTCGACCTGACCGCCGCCGTCCGCGCGGCGACGCTGAAGTACCCGTGGACGCGCCTGTCCCACCCCGTCCCGCACCCCCGCGACCTGGCCGACCCGCCGCGCGGCGCCGCCGAACCGGCGGACTCGCCGGGGACCGGGTCCAGCAAGTTCTCCGCGTACGTCACCGAGCTCGACGACCTCGCCGAGGCCCGCGCGGTGTTCGACGGGCTGGTCGAGCCGTGGCAGCAGACCGTCGAGGCGTCGATCATGGACAACGCCGACGACATCGCCTACGCCATCCACGACCTCGAGGACTTCCACCGGATCGGCGTCCTGCAGCACGCCCCGGTGTCGGCCGAGCTGGGCCAGTGGGAGTCCGACCGCCGCGAGTTCGCCCGCCTCGACCCCAGCGACCTGACCGCGGGCCGCCGCCCCGGCCAGTCCCTGGAGCGGCTGCGCAGGCGGCTGCTGGCCCGCGACTCCTGGATCTTCGACGACGACGCCTTCGCCGCCGCGGTGTCGCGGGTGCGCGCGGAACTGGTCGACGACCTGCTGTCGGTGCCCTTCGACGGCTCGGTCGACGCGGAGCAGGCGTTCGGCCGCTTCTCCTCCGGCTGGACCGCGCGGCTGGTCGCGGGCGTGCACGTCATCGCCGACCCGCCCACCCGCTCCGGGCACGTCCTGCTCGGCGGCGGGCAGTGGCACGAGGTGCAGGTCCTCAAGTTCGTCCACCGGCGCTTCGTGCTGCTGCGCCCCGACCTGGCCCTGCACCAGCGCGGCCAGGCCCGGCTGCTGACCAAGCTGGTCGAGGCGCTGGAGCAGTGGCTCGCCGACCGCTACGAAGCCGACCGCCTCCCGCGCCGCCTGCACGACCTGGTCGAACTCGCCCGCGCCGAGTACACGTGGCTCGGCGACGAACACCCCGGCGCGCTGGTCGGCGCCACCGGCGACACCCCGACGGGCGAGGCGGCCCTGCTGTCCCTGGCCCGCGGCCGCGCCGTCATCGACTTCGTCGCCTCCCTCACCGACGGCCAGGCGGCGACCCTCCTGGAAGCGCTCTCCGGCCGCACCGGCCAGTTCTGGTCGGACGCCTTCGTCCTGTAGCCCGCGCGGTCGGCGCCCTGGCCGCCGCCGCTCGGGGCGTGATTTCGGTGTCCGGCCACATGCGTCGAAGTTGTCCACAGACCCGCCTGCACCACTTCGCCCGCCCGCCGCGACCGAAGAGAATTGAAATAGGGGTTCCCCTATTGCGGGGGACCCCTCGCGGGCGTTGGCGACGAGCGAGAAGCGGTGCGGCGGGCCGGGGCTCCACACGGCTGCTTGGCCCGATGTTGCCGTAGCCGCAGGGTGTTCCAGCCAGCCAAACGAGAGTCTTGGGACGGGCTCGTCCCGTCGACGGCCCGGCCGCCTGCTTCCGCGCGACAGGCAAGTCGGTGGGACCAACCGCGAGTGAGCCGGGCCGAGTGTGGACGGCCGAGCGGGCGGCTCGGCATCGCCGTACGCCTGTCGACCACGCAAGCGGACCGAGGTTCCGGCGTTCTCCGTTCCCGATGACTCCGGACCGTCCGGGCGACCTCCCGCGAACGCCCGGACGGGACGTTCCCGCGTGGCCCGGGTGCCCGTCGCGGGCATCGGGCGCTGTCAAGACAGACCACCACGCTCGGCGAGATCTTGTTGGCACTTAGCCGTATCGGGCGTCGCAAGACAGTGGTGGGTAAATACCGAGCGTCACATCATGTGAGTGATCATCACTCGAACGGTAGATGTCCACCCGTTGGTGTGAACCCTACGTTGGCGTCGCCGGGGGCTTCCCCGGCGTCGGTGCGCGTGGGTCGGGGCACGCACAGACGGGGGAGGACCCGTGCGTTCATCCGATCGCCCAGTCCGGTCGAGATCGGCGCTGTCGCGTCGCGGCCCAGCCGTGACGGCCACTTGCGCCGCCGCGCTGGTGTTCGGGGTCGTCGCGCCGGTGGCGGCCCAGCCGCTGCCCGCGACCGCCGCGCAGGACAACGCCGCGCGGCAGATCGCGGCGTTGCAGCGGTTCAAGCAGGTCCAGACCAAGGCCGAGTCCAAATTGGACAGCCGGTTGCTGGTCGAGCAGAAGCTGCGCCGCGACCGCGCCGCCGCCGCGGCGGTACCGCGCGTGCAGACCGGGGCCAAGGTCTCGTCCGGCGGCACCGTGCTCGTCGACATCACCGCCGACAAGGTCTCCGACGACCTGCTCGGCTCCCTCACCAAGGCGGGCGCGGGAATCCGGTCGGTGTCCACCGACGCCGGTGCCGTGCGCGCCGACGTCCCGCTCGCCGCGCTGACCGCGGTCGCGGGCCGCCCCGACGTGCGGCACGTGAGCGAGGCCGCGGGTGCGATCACCGCGGCGCAGCAGCCGCGCGCGGGCGTTCCCGCCAAGCCGGAGTCCAAGGAGCAGAAGGCCGCCCGCATCGCCGAGCGCGTCCGCGCCGCGGTCGAGGCGCGGGAGAGCGGCCGCGCCGCCGTCGTCACCAGCGAGGGCGACCGCGCGCACAACGCCGACACCGCCCGCGCCACCTACGGCGTCACCGGCGTCGGCGTGAAGCTCTGCGCGCTCTCCGACGGCATCGACTCGCTCGAGGTCTCCCAGGCCGCGGGCGAACTGCCCGCCGTCGACGTCGTGCCCACCCAGGAGGGTGAGGGCGACGAGGGCACCGCGATGCTGGAGATCCTGCACGACCTGGCCCCCGGCGCCGAGCTCGGCTTCGCCTCCGCGTTCAACAGCGAGGCCAGCTTCGCCGACAACATCCGCACCCTGCGCCGCAACCACGGCTGCGACATCATCGTCGACGACGTCCTGTACTTCGTCGAATCCCCGTTCCAGGACGGCCTGATCGCCCGCGCGGTCAACGACGTCACCGCCGACGGCGCGCTGTTCTTCTCCTCCGCGGGCAACGACGGCAACACCGGCGACGGCACGTCCGGCCACTGGGAGGGCGACTTCGTCGACTCCGGCCACGTCGTCGGCAAGTTCGCGGGCACCGCGCACGACTTCGACCCTTCGGCCACCACGCAGGTCTTCGAGCCGGTGTCCACCGAGTCCACCTCGGTGCCCGTCACCCTGCACTGGTCGGACCCGCTCGGCGCCTCCGCCAACGACTACGACCTGTACCTGTTCGACAGCGCGGGCAACGTCGTCGCGTTCAGCCAGGACGTGCAGGACGGCACCCAGGACCCGTTCGAGCTGCTGCGCACCCCCGCCACCGGCGCCGGGCTGCGGCTGGCGGTCGTGAAGTTCAACGGGCAGAACCGGTACCTGTCGCTCTCCGCGCTGCGCGGCCGGTTCACCAACTCCGCCGACGGCCTCAAGGCGTTCACCACCCCCGGCGTGACCGTCGGGCACTCGGCGGCCAAGCAGGCGTTCAGCGTCGCCGCCGCGCCCGCCAACAACCCGCTGCCGTTCGACCTGGAAACCGGCGACCCGGCCAACCCGCGCGGCCCCTTCCCCGGCGCGTTCGACGCCAACTCCAAGCTGGAGCGCTTCTCCTCCGACGGCCCGCGGCGGGTCTTCTACCAGCCCAACGGAACCCCGATCACGCCGGGCAACGTCGGCGCCACGGGTGGTGAAGTGCGCACCAAGCCGGACATCACCGCGGCGGACGGCGTGCAGACGAGCGTCTCCGGCTTCCGGCCGTTCTTCGGCACCTCGGCCGCGGCACCGCACGCCGCCGCGATCGCCGCGCTGGTCCTCTCCGGCAACCCGGGGATCGCGCGGTCCGAGGTGCGCGAGGCACTGGTGAACACGGCGGTCGACCTCGGCCCCGCCGGGTTCGACGCCCGCACCGGGGCGGGTGTGATCCTGGCCGACCGGGTGCTCGCCTACACCGGCGCCAGCCCGCAGCCGCGCGCCCTGGCGCAGTCGCCGAAGGTCGCGCCCGCCGACGGCGGGGACCTGGTCGACCCGGGCGACACGGTCGCGGTGACCCTGCCGGTGACCAACACCGGCGACGCCGACGCGGTGTCCACCAGCGTCGTGGTGACCTCGCCGACGGCCAACGTCGTCATCACCCCGCGCTCCCAGGGCTACGGCACCGTCGCGAAGGGACAGACGGTGAACCGCGAGTTCACCGTGCGGGTGCCGTTGAGCCACCCGGTGGGCACGCCGGTCGTGCTGGACGCCCGGGTGACCTTCGCGGCGGCCGCGTCGCCGACGCGCGGGACGTTCTCGTTCCCGGTCGGCAGGCCGTCGCCCGTCGCCCAGACGTTCTCGTACACGGGACCGCCCGTCGCGGTGCCGGACATCAGCACGGTCGGCGCCAGCGTGACCATCCCGGTGTCGGGCGTCGGCCCGGCGTCGAAGGTCACCTTCTCCGTCGACGGCACCACGTGCACCTCGGCCATCGGCGCCACCACGGTGGGCATCGACCACACCTACGTGGAAGACCTCGTCGGCACCCTCACCGCCCCCAACGGCACCTCCGTCACCCTGCACAACCGCAACGGCGGCAGCGGCAACAACCTCTGCCAGGTCGTCTTCGACGACTCGGCGGCGGCCACCTTCGCCTCGCTGTCGTCGGCGGTGGCGCCCTACACGGGCACGTGGCGGCCGAACCAGTCGCTGACGCCGTTCACCGCGGTGCAGGCCAACGGCAACTGGACCTACAAGGCCACCGACGGCGCCGCCGGGGACACCGGCTCGATCCGCGCGGTTTCCCTGCACATCAACGGATACGTGACCCCGCCTCCGGGAGCCTGAGGCCACCCGATGAGGTGAAAGGGCCGCGCACCGGGAACCCCGGTGCGCGGCTCTTCCGTTACCTGGTCGGCCGTTCCCATCCAGGACGTCCCCGGCACACCCCCACCACAGGCACCCCCTGTGGCGATGCCCCACGCCCTCATCCGGGGTGGCCCACTGGCCGCCGTGGCTGAGAGGCCGGGCGATCGCCAACCACGGTTGTCTCCTGTGGCGATGCCGCACGCCCTCATCCGAGTGGCCCACCGGGTGCGGTGGTCGAGAGGTGGTCGATCGTCGACGACGGTCGTGTCCCGTGGCGATGCCGCACGTCTTCGTCCGGGGTGGCCTAGTGGGCTCTGTGGGTGTGCGGCGGGCGACCGTCCGAGCGCGGTCGTGTCCTGTGCTGGTGCCGCGCCTCTTTGTCCGGGGGTGGCCCAGTGGGCGCCGTGGGCGCGCGGCGGGCGATCGCCCGGATGCGGCTGTCTCCTGTGGTAGTGCCCTATGCCCTCATCCGGGTTGGCTCCGTAGGGCACCATGGGCGAGAGGTTCGGTTGCCGAGTGCTGCCGTCTTTTGTGGCGATACCGCGGATTTCATCTAAGGGCCACTAGGCGCCGCGGATGAGAGGTGGACGATCGCGAGCGCGGTCGTGTCCTGTGGTGGTGCTGCGCGTCTTCATCCGAGGTGGCCCGCTGGGAGCTGTCGATGGGAGGCGGACAGTCGCCCGAGCGCGGTTGTTCGTGTGGTGGTGCCGCGCGTCTTTGTCCGGAGTGGCCCGGTGAGCACTGTGGATGATGATGAGGTGACGCTCGCCCGAGCGAGGCTGCCTCCTGCGGTGGTGCCGCACGTCTTCATCCGGCGCGGCTCGTGCTGGTGGGTGCTGTGTGCGGGGATAGGCGTTGCTGAGCGCGGGTGTCTTTCCGTGGCGATCCCGTGCGTGCGAAAGGCCGTGTCCGGCGGGTGTGATGGAGCGGTTGCCCGCTGCGGGTGTCGCACGTCTTCCCTCGGCGTGACCCGTACCGTGGGGTGCCATGGGCAAGGGTAGGGCGGTGGCCGGGGGCGGGCGGGCCGTCGAGGTCGTGGCCGGGCGGGTGCCGGGGTGGTTCGCGCGGTTCGCCGAGCGCAACGGGGGTGTGGTGCGCACGGTCGTCGGGCCCGACGAGATCGTTGTCTGGTCCGGGGATGGGGTTACCGCGACCGTCGCTGTGCCGTTCGGGCCGTTGGCGGGTGTCGTGGGGGAGCGGGACGGGTTGGACGTCAGCGCCCTGGTCGAACACCTGGCCGTGCCGCGTCGGGTCGGGCTGCTGCTGGTCCGGCTCGGTGGGCACAGCGTTGGCGTCGCGGAGGCGGGACAAGTCGTGGTCTCCCGTACCGACCGCCACCTGGTGCACGGCCGCAGCGCCGCGGGCGGCTGGTCGCAGCAGCGGTTCGCCCGGCGGCGGGAGGGGCAGGCCCGGCACGCCTTGGAGGCCGCGGCGCGGGACGTCGGCGAGGTGCTGGGGAGTCGCGTCGGGGAGCTGTCCGCCGTTGTCCTCGGCGGTGACCGGCAGGCCCTCGACACCCTGCGGGCCGAGCGCGCGCTGGCCCCGGTCTTCGCGCTCGCCGTACCGCGGGTGCTCGACATCCCCGAACCCCGGCGGACCGTGCTGGACGACGCCGCCGAGCGGGCCTTCGCCGTCGAGGTGGTGCTGCGCGACCCGGACTGACCCGCGCGGGGGAGGGGTCCACAGGGGAAACACAGGTTCGTGCCGCACAGTGGTGCCATGAGCGAGACCCCGCCACCCCAGGACCCACGGCAGCCGCCACCCGCCACCGGGCACGGCGGCGGTTCCCCCGACAGCGCCGCCCTCCAGGACACCCCGTCGGACAGCGGTTCCACCCAGCAACTCCCCACCGGCGACCCCACCCCGCCGCCCACCCCGACCCCACCCGCCCGCCCCCGCGGCCCGCGCGTGGCGGGACGCCAGGTGAGCGTCCTGGTCGCGGGTCTCACGGGCGTCGCCCTGCTCCTGGTCGGCGGCATCGCGGGCTACGCCATCGGCCATGACGGCCACCCCGGCGGACGAGCGGGCTTCTCCCGCCCCGGCCACGACGGCCGCGGCGGCCCGGAGTTCCGCGGCGGCCCCGGCTTCCGCGACGGCCCACGGGACCGCGGCCCCGAAGGCCGCCCGGCCCGTCCCGGCCCCCGCGACAACAATCCGACCCCCTCCACCACCCCCAGCGCACCGACCCCCTCGACGACCCCCAGCTCACCGGCTCCCACCACCACAACCGGCTGACCCCACAGACCGGTCGCCCCCCGGCGCCACGCCCAACCATCCATCCCCCCGCGAGGTTGGGCGTGGCGGGGCGACCCGATCTGCATGTCGCCGGTGATGTACGCCGCCGACCCCGGCGCCCACGTGGCTGACCGGGACCGGCGGCCGGACTCCACCGCGTGGTGAGCGCCTCAGTCCGGCCAGTACCTCCAGCCCGGCCGCGGCGCTGTCGCCGACGTTGACCGGGCGCGGGTGTGCGGCAGGGCGACAACGAACGCGTCCTGGGCATCGGTCTTCGCGCGACTGGGGTGAGAGGTCGGCGATATGGCGCGTGGCCAGGCCGGGCAGGTGGCTGATCGCGTGGGCGGCCGCGACCGGCGGCGCCCCGATCGCGACCTGCTGGTCGTCCCCCGGCCGGTTCGTTGTTCTTCGCGCGCTTGCCGCGCTCGGTGGTCGCCGACCCAGCGGTTGTCGAGCCTCGCCGTGCGCCCCGATCGGGTGCTTTCCATCCACAGGCCGCCGCCGAACCTCGGCTGACCTGGGCTTTTGGCTGCGTTGACTGTCCACATCCCGCGCGTTCGTCCACAGGCAGCAGGCAACCGGCTTTCGGCCACCCCGATCTCGATAAACTGGAGCAGGGCTGTCCCCCCTGAGGAAGGGCGGGGGCTGCGCTCGTTCGGGGTGGAGCGGGCAACGCTTGTTCGAGGTGGGGGGCTGCGCTCGTTCGGGGTGGGGCGGGCGAAGCGGGTGGCGAGGTGGGGTGGGTGGGGCGTGAATTAGGCGGGTGTGGGGATTGAGGTCGGGGCTGCCTGCGGGTGGTCAGCCGAGGGTGCCGGTGGCGAGCAGGCCGCCGTCGACGCGGATCGTCTCGCCGGTGATCCAGGACGCCTTGTCCGTTGCCAGGAAAGTCACGAGGTCCGCCACGTCCTCCGGGGTCCCCAGGCGCTTCATCGGGTAGACCGATCCGGCTTCCGCCTCCCGACCCGTGTACAGCGCCTGGGCGAAGCGGGTCTTCACCACCCCCGGCGCCACCGCGTTCACGCGGATCCCCGGGCCCAGTTGCCAGGCCAGTTCCTCCGTCAGCCGGATCAGCGCCGCCTTGCTCGCCCCGTACGCCGAGAGCACCCCCGTCGACCGCAGCCCCGCCACCGACGCGACGTTCACCACGGCGCCCCCGTGCTCGGCCATCCACGCCCGGTGCGCCAGTTGCACGAACCCCAGGGTCCCCACCACGTTGGTGTCGAAGACCTTCCGGACGGCGTTCAGGTCGGCGTCCATCAGGGCGGCGCCCACCGGGTTGATGCCCGTGTTGTTGACCAGGACGTCCAGGCCGCCCAACTCCGCCACCGTGCGGTCGACCACGTGCGCGCGGTCCTCGTCCTGTCCCGTGTTTCCCGGGATGCCGATCACCGCCGCCCCGGGGACGGCCGCCGCCACCTCGGCCACCGCCGCGTCCAGCGGTTCCGGTTTGCGTCCTGACAACGCCACCGACGCGCCCTCGCGCGCCAAGGCCGTGGCGATGGCCAGGCCGATGCCCCGGCTGGCGCCCGTCACCAATGCCACCCTGCCCGCGAGTTCGCCCATCCCCCCGACCCTAGTGCCCCGACCCGGAACATCGACCATCTCTCGACCCGCCAGGCCGCGTTGCCGAAACGACCGAGTACGCCCAGTACGAGGCCGTTCCGGCGCCTTGCCCGCCAGGCCGTGGACAGGCCGGTACACGGCCGACCTCCCGGGTCGGGGCACTAGCCCCGGAACCCGCTCGCGGGCGCCGGTAGACTGGGGGACGTGGTCCTCCGAGACGGCGTGATCCTCATCGACTGACGGCCGGTCGGGCCCACGTGCCACGGCACGCGGGCGGATGACCCCTGCCCACGACCACGGCCACCTCTCCCGGAGCTTCCTTTGATCACCGCCACCGATCTCGAACTTCGCGCGGGCTCGCGCATCCTGCTCTCCGACGCCTCCCTGCGCGTGCAGGCGGGCGACCGCATCGGCCTCGTGGGCCGCAACGGTGCGGGCAAGACGACCACGTTGCGGGTCCTCGCGGGTGAGGGGGAGCCCTACGGGGGCGAACTGCGCCGCACCGGCGAGCTCGGCTACCTGCCGCAGGACCCCCGCGAGGGTGATCTCTCGGTCACCGCCAAGGACCGGGTGTTGTCGGCGCGGGGGCTCGACGAGCTGCTGCGGGAGATGGAGAAGGCGCAGACCGCGATGGCCGAGCACGCCGACGAGTCGGTGCGCGACAAGGCCGTGCGCAAGTACGGGAGGCTGGAGGAGCGCTTCGCGTCCCTCGGCGGGTACGCCGCCGAGAGCGAGGCGGCGCGGATCTGCTCCAACCTCGGCCTCGCCGACCGGGTCCTGGCCCAGCCGCTGCGGACGTTGTCCGGTGGGCAGCGCCGCAGGGTGGAGCTGGCGCGCATCCTGTTCGCCGCCTCCGAGTCGGGTGTCGGCGGTGGCGCGGGCACGATCCTGCTGCTCGACGAGCCGACGAACCACCTCGACGCGGACTCCATCAACTGGCTGCGCACCTTCCTCAAGGGGCACAACGGCGGCCTCATCGTCATCAGCCACGACGTCGAGCTCCTCGCCGACGTGGTGAACAAGGTGTGGTTCCTCGACGCCATGCGCGGCGAGGTCGACATCTACAACATGGGCTGGCAGCGCTACCTCGACGCCCGCGCCGCCGACGAGAAGCGCCGCCGCCGCGAGCGGGCCAACGCGGAGAAGAAGGCGTCGGTGCTGATGGCCCAGGCCGACAAGATGCGCGCCAAGGCCACCAAGGCCGTCGCCGCGCAGAACATGATCAAGCGGGCCGAGAAGCTGGTCTCCGGCCTCGACGAGGTGCGCCAGTCGGACAAGGTCGCCAAGATCCGCTTCCCGGAACCGGCGCCCTGCGGCAAGACCCCGCTCACCGCCGAGGGGCTGAGCAAGTCGTACGGCTCGCTGGAGATCTTCTCCGGGGTCGACCTCGCCATCGACAAGGGCTCCCGGGTCGTCATCCTGGGCCTCAACGGCGCGGGCAAGACGACCCTGCTGCGGCTGCTCGGCGGCATGGAGACCCCCGACTCCGGCGGCGTCGTCGCGGGTCACGGCCTGCGCCTGGGCTACTACGCCCAGGAGCACGAGACCCTGGACCACAACGCCAGCGTCTGGGCCAACACCCGGCACGCCGCCCCGGACGCGGCCGAGCAGCAGCTGCGGTCGCTGCTGGGCACGTTCCTGTTCACCGGCGAGCAGCTCGACCAGCCCGCGGGCACCCTTTCGGGTGGCGAGAAGACCCGGCTGGCCCTGGCCGGGCTGGTGTCCAGCGCGGCCAACGTGTTGCTGCTCGACGAGCCGACCAACAACCTCGACCCGGCCAGCCGCGAGCAGGTGCTGGACGCGCTGCGCCGCTACACCGGGGCGGTCGTGCTGGTCACGCACGACCCCGGTGCGGTGGAGGCGTTGGAACCCGAGCGGGTGATCCTGCTCCCAGACGGGACCGAGGACCACTGGTCCGCCGAGTACCTGGAGCTCGTTCAGCTCGCCTGAAAATCGCCGTTTTGCTGGGATCTTGTATTCCCGGATCACACTGGGTCCCGATCCGGGCATCCGGTGTGATCACGGGTCCTCGGTCATCATTTGCTCGTCTCGTCTGGCATTTCGCGCGGCGGTGTTCGATCATTGCGGCGGTAGGGGCCACCCGTGGGCCCCGCCACTCGCGACGGAAGGCGGACAACGTGGCTGACCTCAAGAAAGGCGCGCGGATCACCGGTGCCACGCGCGACAAGCTTGCCACTGACTTGAAGAAGAAGTACGAGAAGGGCGCCAGCATCCGGGCGCTCGCGGAAAACACCGGCCGCTCGTACGGATTCATCCACAGAGTGCTGACGGAGTCCGGTGTGACGCTGCGCGGGCGGGGTGGCGCCACCAGGACGAAGAAGAAGTAAGGCGGGCAGGCGGCCGCACCCGGTCCGGACCGCGAGGTCACCGAGGTGGCGGGTCGCCCGTCCGGCTGTCCACACCGGAGCGTGAGCCCGGTGCGGACTCCCCGGTTCCCACCCGGACCCGCTCGGCGGCGGCGAAGGCGAGCGCCGAGCCGAGCAGCACCACCGGGTAGACCAGGTATCCCCACCGGGTGGCGGGCGCGAGCGCGATGGCCGCGCCCAACCCGATCGCGGTGCGCGCCAGGGCATCCGCGGCTGTCCGCGGTGGACGGAGCGCGACCCAGGCGGCCACGGCGCAGGCGGCGAGTCCCAACAGGACCAGCGCGGCGGCGTGCCCGGCCGCCCCCAGACCGGCGAGCAGGTGACCCGGCAGGGGGCTCGACGCGGGCGAGGACGCCCGCCCGAGCCCGACCGGGAACTTCACCACGTGCTCGACGAACGCGCCCGCGTCGACCAGCAGCACCGGCAGCACGACGGCTGTGCCCACGGCGAGCAGCGCCACCAGGAACGCCGCCGCGGCGCGGAGTCCCCGGTGCGCCAGCAACCCCACGGCCAGCACGGCGGCGGCGGGCAGCGCGGTGAGCTTCATCGTCACCAGCACCGCGCACAGCGCTCCGGTCCACCATGGACTCCAGCGGGTGTCCCGGTAGGCGAGGGCGGCGGCCAACACGACCAGCGCGGCCACCGCCACGTCGTCACCCGCGACGGTGAGGGTGAGCGCGGTCAGCGGGCTCGCCACCACGAGCAGCGCGGCGGGCACCGGGACGGTCGGCCTGCCCAGCAGGTGCCAGGCCAGCAGCAGCGCGCCCGCGGTCACCACCAGGAAGGCCACCCGCGCGTCGGTGAGCGGGTGGTCGCCGAACAGCGCCCGCGGCAGCCCGAACACCGACATCGACGGGCCGTAGGGCGTGTAGTCGTCGGCGTGCGGGGCGCGGCCCAGGGTGTTCAGGTCCAGGTACGGCGTGCCGTCGGCCAGCCACGCGCGCGCCGCCCGCTCGACCACCCACACCTCGGGCTGCGACGGGAACGACCACGGCCACGGGCCCCAGGTGTAGCCGGGGTCGCGGCGGAACGACAGGTACAGCAGCGGTGCGATGGTCCCGACCAGGGTGCTCAGCCACACGGGCAGCCACCGCGACCCGCGGCCGCGCAGCGCGACCCGACCGGCCAGCGCGGCGGCGACCAGGTACGCGACGAGCGCGCAGTTGCCCCAGATCCGGTAGCCGTAGAACTCCGAACCCGCCGCGGTGACGCCCGCGAAGACCGCGAACCCCAGGTAGAGCACCAGGTCCAGCCGGACACCGGCCTTCGCGACCCTCAACGGCATCGGTGTCGTGCCCTCCCCGTCCCCCGGCCGCGAGCGGCCACCCGCCCCGGCAGGTTACCGAGGGCCGGGTGCGCGTCCGTAGGCCGGGGAAGGTGTCAGGGCCGTCGGGCGTTCGGGTAAACCGGTACGGCGCCGGTCCACCACCCGGCGTGGACGCTGGAGGGAAACGCGTGAACAGTCCTCGCCGGGTACTCGCGGGCGTGATGAAGGCGGCCGACGCGCCGCGTGAGGTGCGGAAGGGGACCGTGCGCCGGGTGTTGCGCTTCGCCATCCCGCACCGGCCCCGGTTGGTGGGGTTCGTGCTGCTCACCGTGTGCGTCGCGGTGCTCGGCGTGACCACTCCGCTGCTCGCGGGCCGGGTCGTGGACGCCATCGTGCGGCACGCGCAGGTGTCGGAGGTGGTGTGGCTGGCGGTGGCCATCGCCGCGCTGGCCGTGGTCTCCGCCGGGCTCGGCGTGGTCGAGCGGTGGCTGTCCGCGCACATCGGTGAGGGCCTGATCTTCGACCTGCGGCGCGAGGTGTTCGGGCACGTGCAGCGCATGCCCGTGGCGTTCTTCACCCGAACCCGCACCGGTGCGCTGGTCAGCAGGCTGAATTCGGACGTGATCGGAGCGCAACGGACTTACACCACAACATTGGCCGGTCTGGTCAGCAATGTGATCCAGTTGACGTTGTCGGTCGGGGTGATGATGACCCTGTCCTGGCAGGTGACCGCGCTGGCGCTGGTGCTGCTGCCGGTGTTCGTGCTGCCGACCCGGCGGGTGGGCAAGCACATGGCAGGCCTGCAGCGGGAGGCCGCCGGGCTCTCGGCGGCGATGCACTCCCAGATGACCGAGCGGTTCTCCGCGCCCGGCGCCACCCTGGTGAAGCTGTTCGGCCGCCCCGAGGCCGAGCTGGCCGAGTTCAGCGCGCGCGCCGGGCGGGTGCGTGACATCGGGATCCGCACCGCGATGGCGTCCCGCTGGTTCATGACCGGCCTGCAACTGGTGTCCGCGCTGGCCCAGGCGCTGGTCTACGGCCTCGGCGGCTACCTCGCGCTCACCGGCAGCCTGGCCCCGGGCACCGTGGTGGCGCTGGCGCTGCTGCTGACCCGGCTCTACGGCCCGCTGACCTCGCTGGCCAACGTGCGGGTGGACGTGATGACCGCGCTGGTGTCGTTCGAGCGGGTGTTCGAGGTGCTGGACCTGGCGCCGATGATCACCGAGCGGCCCGGCGCTCGGGCGGTGCCGGACGGGCCGGTGTCGGTGCGGTTCGACGACGTGCGCTTCGGCTACCCGGCGGCGGACAAGGTGTCGCTGGCCTCGCTGGAGGAGGTCGCCGTGCTCGACCGGCGCGGCGGGCAGGAAGTGCTGCACGGGGTGTCGTTCACCGCCGAGCCCGGTCAGCTGGTCGCGCTGGTCGGCTCGTCCGGCGCGGGCAAGTCCACCATCGTCGGGCTGCTGCCCCGGCTCTACGACGTGGACTCCGGCGCGGTGCGGCTGTCCGGTGTGGACGTGCGGGACCTGACCCTGGCCGCGGTGCGCGAGACCGTCGGCGTGGTCACCCAGGACGGTCACCTCTTCCACGACACCATCCGCGCCAACCTGGTCTACGCGGACCCGTCGGCCGATGACGACGCCATCTGGTCGGCCCTGCGCCAGGCCAGGCTGGCCGAGCTGGTCGAGTCCCTCCCGGACGGTCTGGACACCGTCGTCGGCGAGCGCGGCTACCGCCTCTCCGGCGGCGAGCGGCAGCGGCTGACCATCGCCCGCCTGCTGCTGGCCCGGCCGCGCGTGGTCGTCCTGGACGAGGCCACCGCGCACCTGGACTCGGAGTCGGAGGTGGCCGTCCAGGCCGCGCTCACCGACGCGCTGCGCGGCCGGACGGCGCTGGTGATCGCCCACCGGCTGTCCACGATCCGCGCCGCCGACCAGATCCTCGTCGTGGAGGACGGCCGGATCGTCGAACGCGGCACCCACGAAGACCTGCTGGCCTCCGGCGGCCGGTACGCCGACCTCTACACCACGCAGTTCGCCGAAGCCGAGGTGCCGAGCTAGATCCACCCCTCCTGCCAGGCGATGCGGGCGGCGTCGTGGCGGGAGGTGACCGCGAGCTTGGTCATCGCCGAGGACAGGTAGTTGCGGACCGTGCCGTGCGCGAGGTGGACGGTGTTGGCGATGTCCTGCACCGACCCGCCGACCCGGGTCAGGCGCAGCACCTCCAGCTCCCGCGCGGTCAACGGGCAGGTGTCCTCGGTCAGCGCGCTGGCGGCGATCTCGGAGTCGACGTAGCGGGCACCGGCGTGCACGTCCCGCAGGATCGAGGCCAACCGCGCGGCCGGGGTGGTCTTGGGCACGAACCCGCGTACCCCGGCGGCCAGCGCGCGGCGCAGCACGCCGGGCCGGGCGTGCCGGGTCACGATGACGACCGCCGCGGCCGCGCCGATCTCGCGCGCCGCCCCGATCCCGTCGAGCGCGGGCATCTCCAGGTCCAGCACCGCGATGTCCGGCCGGTGCGCGGCGACCGCCGCCACCGCGCCCGCGCCGTCGCGCGCTTGGGCCACCACCGTGATGTCGGGCTCCAGCTCCAGCAGGGCCGCCAGCGCGCCCCGGATCAGGTCCTCGTCGTCGGCGAGGACCACGCGGATCCCGGTCACGGGGCCACCGCCTCGCCGGTGAGCCGGAACGCGCCGTCGACCAGCTCGGCGCGCACGGTCCCGCCGACGGCCGCGAAGCGCTCCCGCAGTCCGGTCAGGCCGCTGCCGTCACGGGAGGCCCGGTCGTCCCGCGCGCCGTCGTTGCGCAGGTCCACCCGGACCCGGCGGTCGGCGACCCGGATGGCCAGCGCGCACTCGGTGGCCGCGCTGTGCCGCAGGACGTTGGTCGTGCCCTCGCGGACCAGGGCGCCGAACAGGGGTTGCAGCGGCGGTGGCACGTCCGTCGCCGCGCCGGTGACCGTGGCGCTGATGCCCGCCGCGCGCAGGATGTCGACGGCGTTGCCGATCTCGGTGGACAGGCTGGTGCGGCGGTAGCCGTGCACCACCGCGCGGGTCTCCCGCAACGCGGTCCTGGCCAGCTCGCTGACCTCGGCGGCCTGCGCGCGGGCCGCGTCGTCGTCGTGGCCGACCAGCCGCTCGGCCAGCTCGCCCTTGAGCGCGATGGCCTCCAGGTGGTGGCCCTGGATGTCGTGCAGCTCGGCGGCGAAGCGCAACCGCTCCTCGGCCACCGCCAGCTCGGCGGCCACCGCGCGGGCGCCGTCGAGCTCGCACAGCACCGACCACAGCCACACTTGCAGCAGGTTGGCCAGGCCGAACAGCGGGGGCATCACGGCCGTGGCGATCAGCCAGGGCGGGGTCCACAGCCGCGGGTCCTCGGCGAAGGGGAACACCGACAGCGCCACCGCGGCGCCGCCGCCGAACGCGAGCAGCCACCGCCGCCAGCCGCGCAGCGTGGGGACCAGCGTGGCGATCAGCATGCTGGGCGGGAACGACCAGGCCATGGTCAGCGGGGCGATCGTGGCGGAGAACCACCACGCGCCGAAGGCGACCAGCATGGTGAGCGGGATCTCCCAGGCCCGGGTCCGCTCCGGGCCGATCCCGGGCATGGCGAGCGTGCTCAGCCGCAGGCACTGCGGGAGCACCACCACCGCCGCGAGCCCCAGCAGCACCGTCGGCCAGGGTCGGGCGCCCACCGTGGCCAGCAGGTTGAACACGAGCAGCAGCGTGAACATGCCGATCGTGAACCCCTGGGTCCACCAGATGTACTTGCGCGCCCTGGTCATCGGTGCCTGTCCGCTCACCCGCCGAATCTAACGAGCGGTGGACGCCCCGGCGCGCGCGTTCACCAGGTCCTGACATTTGTCACGCCCACCCCGTGTGGATCATCCACGGACTGCTGACCGGTGAGCCTGCCGCCGACGCCCTCGCGGCGCGAGACTCGTGGTCATGAGGGAACCGGTGATCACCGTGCAGGGGCTGCGGTGCGCGTACGGGTCGTTCGAGGCCGTGCGGGGTATCGATTTCGAAGTGGGGCAGGGGGAGCTGTTCGCGCTGCTGGGCACGAACGGCGCAGGGAAGACGACGACGCTGGAGGTGCTGGAGGGGTTGCGGCCGCCGACCGGCGGCGCGGTCCGGGTGTTCGGGCTGCGGCCGGACGCCGACCGCGCCCGGATCCGGCCGCGCACCGGCGTGCTGCTGCAGGACAGCGGCGCGAGCGGCGAGCTGACCGTGCTGGAGACGCTGCGGCTGTGGGCGTCGCTGACCAGTCGTCCCTCCGATGTGGACGAGGCGCTGGTCGCGCTGGACCTGGTGGGCAAGTCCGGGGTCCGGGTCAACCGGCTCTCCGGCGGCGAGCGCAGGCGGCTGGACCTGGCCGTGGCCACCCTGGGCGGCCCGGAGCTGCTGTTCCTGGACGAGCCGACCACCGGCCTCGACCCGGAGTCGCGCGGGCGCACCTGGGACCTGGTCGAGAAGCTGGTGGCGGGCGGTACGACCGTCGTGCTGACCACGCACTACCTGGAGGAGGCCGAACGCCTGGCCCACCGCCTGGCGATCATGCACGAGGGGCGGGTGGCGGTCTCCGGCGCGGTGGTCGACGTGCTGGCCAGGGAGGCGTCCCGGATCGGCTTCGACCGGCCGGAGGGGCTGATCGCGGCCGAGCTGCCCGCCGTGTCCGGCGCGATCGACCCCGACGAGTTCGCCAAGGGGCGCGTCGAGATCCGCACCCGCGCGTTGCAGGACGACCTGGCGCTGCTGCTGGCGTGGGCCGGTGCGCGGGGTGAGCGGTTGACGCGCCTGCGCGCCCACCACGCGTCGCTGGCGGACGTGTTCCACGGCGTGCGCGACCAGGTGGTGGCGGCGTGAACGCGGTACTCGCGCTGTCGCGGGCCGAAGTCCGCCAACTGCTGCGCAACCGCACCACCGCGGCGACGGCCCTGGTGCTGCCGCTGGTGATGGGCGCGCTGTTCAGCTTCACCGGCGGCCACCCCGACTGGACCTTCGTGCTCACCGCGCAACTGGTGTCCGCGCAGGGCTTGACCGTCTACATCAGCGCCACGACGGCTTGCGCGGCCCGCCGCCAGGACCTGTCGTTGAAGCGGCTGCGCACCGGTGAGCTGCCGGACCTGACGATCCTGCTCGGCGTGCTGGCGCCGTTCGTGGTGCTCGGGATCGTCCAGTGCCTGGTCATGAGCGGCGTGGCGTTCGCCGCGGGCGCGCCCGCCCCGGCGAATCCGGCGGCCTTCGCGATCGCGCTGGTCGGTGGCGTCGCCGTCAACGCGGCGGTGGGCCTGTTGACCGCTTCCGTCACGGCGACGCCGGAAGCCGCGCAGATCACCACTGCGCCGTTCTTCTTCGCGGCGTTGGGCGGTGGCATCTGGGTGCTGGCAACGGATCCGGCGAAGGTGAAGGAGTACATGCTGCTGCTGCCCGGGGGAGCGGTGGCCGACCTGGTGCGCGGACCGGCATTGGGCCTGTGGTTGCCCGAACTGTCCCTTGTGGTCTGGACGGCGGTGGCGTGGACCTACGGCGTCCGCAAGACGCGGTGGGACCGCCGTTCCTGAGCCAACTCGGCGGGGGAAAGGAGTTGGCCGGTGACCGGGGAACCGGTCACCGGCCGACGACGCGCGGTCGCGGGAAGGCTTGCGCCATCGGGGTGGATTGGCGGACGGCGGATCTCGGGTGTCGATACAGTGGGTTTCTCCTGGATCGAGGACGGGGGCGACCATGGGTTTGCGCGAGCGCGCGGACGGGGACGACCGCGCGGCCGAGGTGGCCAACTCGATCGAGTCTTCGGTGGTCACCGGGCTCGTCGTGCAGGCGCGGTCGGCCACGGTCGAGAACACCCACCACCACTACTCGCGGCCCCGGTGGGCGGTGTTCGCCGCCGTCGCGGTGGTGCTCGTGGCGGCGGGGGTGTGGTTCGCCGTCGAAGTCGACTCCGGGCCGGAGGAGCGGGGTGACCCGATCTCGCTGGTGGGTGCCGCCGCGGTGGTGGGGGATCGGGAGTACGCGCGGCCCGATCGACTGGGTACGGGGCCGGAGTACGAGAGCCTGCTGGACACCACCGCCGACGCGTACCGCCCGCCGTCGGACAGCGGGTTCGTCCCGGTCGGCACGACCACCGTTTCGTTCCTGCTCCGGGGCAACCGATCGACGCCGGTGCAGGTCACCGACGTCAGACCGGAGATATCCGAGCGGCGGCCCCCGCTCACCGGCACGCTGCTCGTCTATCCCCCGCCCAGCAGCGAGAAACCCGCGATCGAGCTGAGCGCCAACCTCGACGACCCCCGGCTGATCGTGCGGAACCCGCTGAAGCCGGACACCGCGTGGTTCACCGACCACCACGTCGAACTGGCCAAGGACGAGACCCAGCAGTTCTCGGTGACCTTCTTCGGCAGGCTCGCGTCCTACTCGTTCCGGATCGCGGTCGACTACGTCGACGGTGACGGGAACCCCGGTCGGTTGACGGTGTCCGCCGCTGCGGGGTCTCCGTTCCAGGTCACCGGAAAACCCGCCGACGGACGGTACGGAATCGTTTTCCTGCCGAACTTCCCGGCGAGCTATGGATGGTACGTGTGCGGGACGCGACCCGAGGACAGGTGCCTCCGATGAGGACAGTGGCGGTTGTCTTGGCGCTGTTGTTGATGGCCGCCGGTTGCACGTCCGAGTCTCCCGGGGTGCCCGACGCACCGGACGCGCCGCGGCTCGCGGCGGGCCTGGCGTGGCAGACGGAGGTGTGGGCGAACGGGTACGCGGTCGTCGGCGGCACGGTGTTCGCCGGGCGGCAGAGCGGCCTGACCGCCGTCGACGCGCGGACCGGCCGGACGGTGTGGCGGTTCCGGTCGCCCGAGGGGATGAACGTCACCAGTTGGTCGGTGACCGGGGGCGCGGTCACGGTCGCGATGGACACGGCGCGCGTGACCGAGCCCGGTGCCGAGTACGACTGGTCGACCATCGGGCTCGACGCCGCGACGGGCGAACAGCGGTGGGACGACGACCGCGCCGAACTCCTGCCGTCGAACGGCCACTTCGGACCGGAGTACTCGCCTTTGCGCTTGGCGGCGGGTGCCGGGGTCGTGGTCACGCCGACCTACGACGACAGCGGCAACCTGGGCTTGGCGGGCGTCGACGCCCGCACCGGATCGCTCGCGTGGGACCGCCCCTTCGCGGGCCTGTCCGTCGGTGGCTTCAGCGGGTGCGCGGTCACCGATCGCGACGAGACGCTCTTGGCCGACGACCCCGTGCGCAAGGTGACCGAGCCGCTGGTGGCGTCCGACGACGACCTCGCGGTGGTCGTCGCCCAGTGCGCGCAAGGGCGGGCCGTGCTCGGCTTCGACCCGCGCACCGGGGAGCCGCGCTGGGCCACACCGCTACCACCGGAGCGACCGAAGTTCCTGGTGATGGACCGCCGCGCGATCCTGGTCACCGGGGAGGGCGCGGGGACTGTCCTGACGTCCGACGGTCGCGCGGTCTTCGCCGGGCGCCTGCCCGCCTACCTGCCCGTGATGGCGGTCGTCGGCACCACCGCGGTGGTGTCCGGGATCGACGGCACCGACGACCCGCTCGTCGCGGTCGACCTGGGTGGTCGGGGCGTGCTCTGGTCGCAACCGCGCCCGAGTGGTGACCTGCCGACGAACACCCTGCGCCGCAACGCCTACCAGTCCATGGCGGTTGCCGGTGGCGCGGTGCTCGGCTACCGCGCCTCGCCAGGTGGCACGCAAGAGGGACTCACCCCGTTGGTGGACCTGTTGCCTGTCGCGGTCGACCGGATCGATCCCGCCACCGGCTCGACCCGGTCCGCCCCGCTCGCGGTGGTCGGTGGCGGAGCGGCGATCGGGGTCGTGGACAACCGGCTCCTCATCGCGTCCGGGATGCTGGTGACCGCCGTCGAACTCGCACCGGACGGCTCCGTCAAGCACGGCAACGCCCCGGCCCCGCCCGACCGCTGGCCCGACCCGTGCGACCTGCTCACCCCGGACTACCTCGCGCGGTCGTGGCCCGCGCGCCCGCCGAAGCCGGTCGGCACACCGGGCACCCTCCTGGGCGCGGCGCTGCCCCGCCCACTCCGCTGCGTCTACACCGATCTGGACGGCTCGGCTCCCGCGATGGTCTCCGTCCGCTGGACGGCGGCCGACCCCGCCGACGCGGCCGCCCTGGCCGCGGGTCTTCGCGTGGAGTCCGGGGACCCCTGGTCGAGCGAACCGCTCAAGCCCCTGGTCCCCGACGTCGGCACCTGGGCGATCGGTGACGGCGCGGTGGAACTCACTGTCCACACCGGACCGGTCATCGTGGACGTGCACGCCGAGGACCTCGCTGTTCCCGCGGTCCAGATCGGCAAAGCCGTCACCGCGAGACTCCAGGAACTGGGTTACCGCTGACCGGTGCCCGGGGAGATCCGGCACCGGTCAGCGGCCGTGCTCAGCCCAGCTGCGGGACGCGGTCGCCGTAGCGCTCCAGGAAGGCCGCGTTCGCCGCGTCCCCACCGTCCACGTTGGAGCTGCGCCACAGCGGCAGCTCGACGCCCGCCGCGGCGGCCTTGTCGAAGAGCCGGGCCAGGACCTGGTTCCACAGGTACGCGTTGCACAGCGTCGACAGCGAGGCGGTCACCGGCGAGTCCACCGGGTACGCCACGTCACCCGGGCCCGTCAGGGTGTCCAGGATGATCGTGGCGTTGACCGCCAGCTTCGTCCCCGCGCGCGGCGGGGTGTCGGCCGACGCCGCGGGGGAGGTGACCGCCACGACCGGGCAGCCCGCCTCCAACGCGGTCACGGACAGCTCCACCGGGTAGTGGTTGATGCCCGAGTTGGAGAAGATGAACAGCACCTCGTGGCCCTTGCGGGGCACCATGCCGAACACCTCCCTGGCCAGCCCCGGCCGCCGCTCGGCCGCGGTGGCCCGCCGGGCGCCGCCGAAGACCTGGAGTTCCTCGGTGAACAGGGGGCGCACGCAGGCGAGGCCGCCCGCGCGGAAGAACGTCTCGGCGACGGCGGCCAGCGAGTGGCCCGCGCCCGCGGTCAGCACCAGGCCGTCGGCGCGCACGCAGGCCAGCACGAGGTCGGACACGTCGTCGAGCGCGTCCGCGTTGTGCTCGCCCACCTTCGCCAGGTGGGCAAGGACCTGCTCGCCGTAGGCGTCAGCCGGCATGGGTTTCTCCTCTTGTTGTGCTAGGTGAGCTGTTCGGGACGGTCCGCGTCGGCCCCGTCGGCGAGGTCGGCGCAGTCCACGCCGCGCACCGGGTGCCGGGCCAGGTAGGGGGACGCGCCGGTGTCGCCGACGGCCAGCTCGGCGACCCCCGCCCAGTGCGCGCGTCCGATGAGGACCGGGTGCCCCGGCCGCCCGCCGTACTCGGCGCGGGCCAGCGCGTCCGGCGCGGCCAGCGCGGCCAGCCTGCGCACCGCGGCGGCGCCGACGCCGGGGGTGTCCACGGGCAGCACGACCACCGCGACGGCGGCGGAGTCCGCCAGCGCCGCGAGCCCCGCCCGCAGCGACGAGCCCAGTCCACTGGCCCAGTTCGGGTTGACCACGACCTCGGCGGGCAGCGGCGGCACCTCGTCGGCGCCCGCGCCCAGCACGACGACCCGCGGCGACAACCCCTCGAGCGCCGCCAGCGCGTGCTCCACCAACAGGCCGCCGCGGTAGGGCGCCAGTGCCTTGGGCATGCCGAAGCGCCTGCCTCCGCCCGCGGCGAGCAGCAGGCCCGCAACCCGGGGGACGGCCATGAAAAGTCAGCTTAGAGGGGACTACCGCAGATGATCGAGTAGCAGACCGGTCAGCCAGTCCGCCGCCTCCTGCGGCACCCAGTGCGAGACATCCTCGGCCATCTCGAACCGGTACGCCCCGCTCACCCAGTCCCCGCAGCTCAGGGCTGCCGTGGAGCCGACCGTGACGTCCTCGGTGCCCCACACGTACAGCGCGGGCACGTCCACTTTGTCCGGAAGCGTGTTCCAGCGCTCGGCGCGGAACCAGTTGAGCGCGGCGGTCAGCGCGCCCGGCTCGGCGAGCCGCTCCAGGTAATCGTCCACGTCCGGAGTCGCTACCCGCCACTCGAACAGCTGCCGCAGCGCGGCGCCGCCGTCGGCCAGCAGCCGCCGCTCGGCCGAGCGCTCCCGCAGGACCGGCAGGTGCTGCGAGCGCATCGCCTGGTCCTCGTCCGAGCGCTCCGCCGCGGCCAGCGCCCCCGGGTGCGGGTTGGCCACCGCGGTGATCGTGCGCAGCCGGTCCGGGTGCTCGGCGGCGGTGTGCCAGGCCACCACCGCGCCCATCCCGTGCCCGACCAGGTCGAACTCGGCCCAGCCCAGCGCGTCTGCCACCGCCAGCACGTCCTCGACCAGCGCCTCGAGCCGGTAGTCCGCGATGTCCGGGGGCCGCGCCGACGGCGAGTACCCGCGCTGGTCGAACGCGACCGCGCGCAGCCCCGCGTGCCCGAGCACCGCCACCTGGTGCGCCCACGCCGTGGCCGCGGTGGGGAAGCCGTGCAGCAGCAGCACCGGCCTGCCGCCGGGCTCACCGGCGGTAATCGCGTCGAACGTACCGGTGCTGGCCTCGATCTGCCGGTGGTCACTCACCGGGCGAGGTTACCGGGGGCACCCGACACTTCTCCCCATGACCGTTTCCCGTCACCAAGCCGCCCGCGCCGGATACGCGAAGATGAGGACGTGACCACCTCTTCCGGCCCAGCGCCGAGACTCGCGGCCTACGGCCCGCCCCGCCCGCCCCAGGCCAGGGCGGTCGCGCTGGTACTGCACGGCGGCCAGGAGCACAGCCGTGTCCCCGGCTCCCGGTGGTACCCCGCCTACCTGCGGATGATGCCCTTCGCCAGGGACATCGCCGCCAAGGGCGCCCCGCACGGCGTCGCGGTCCGACTGCTGAAGAACCGCTTCCGCGGCTGGAACGCCCCCGACCTCGACCCCGTCCAGGACGCCCGGTGGGCGCTGGACGAGATCCGCCGCGAGTTCGGCGACCTGCCGGTGGCCATCGTCGGCCACTCCATGGGCGGCCGGGTCGGGCTGCGCGTCGCCGACGACCCGTCGGTGCGGGCCGTGTGCGCACTGGCACCGTGGACACCGGAAGGCGAGCCGGTCGAACAACTCGCCGGTCGAGAGATCCTGATCGCGCACGGCGACCTCGACCGCACCACCTACGCCCACGACTCCTACGACTACGCCCGCCGCGCCAAGGAGGTCACCGACCGGGTCGCGCGGTTCGACGTGCGCGGCGAACGGCACGCCATGCTCCGCCGGGCCCGCCAGTGGACCCGGTTGGCCACCGGGTTCGTACTCGGCGCGCTGGAGACCCAACCGGCCGACCCGCGGATTACGAACGCCATGCGACAGCCCGCGCCGGAAGGGCTGCGCGTTCCGCTCTAGAGGAGGACACCAGTGACGGGTGGCGATCGACGCCGCGTGGCGGTCATCGGCGGCGGGGTCTCCGGGCTCACCGCCGCCCACCTGCTCCAACGCCGCCATGACGTGACCCTGTTCGAGGCCGACGACCGGCTCGGCGGGCACGCCCACACCCACGACCTGGCCACCCCGGACGGTCGGGTGACCCAGGTGGACAGCGGGTTCATCGTGCACAACGAACGCACCTACCCGAACCTGCTGCGGCTGTTCGCCGAGCTGGGGGTGCGCACCCGCGAGACCGAGATGTCGATGAGCGTGCGCTGCGCGGGGTGCGGCCTGGAGTACGCGGGTGCCAAGGGCCCGCTCGGCGTGTTCGCCCAGCCCAGGAGCCTGCTGCGGCCCCGCTTCCTGGCCATGCTGGCCGAGGTCAAGCGGTTCCACCTGCACGCCGCGCGGGTGTTGCGCGAGGACCCCGGTGAGATCCCGCTGCGCGCGTTCGTCGTGGTGGGCGGCTACTCGCGGTACTTCGTCGACCACTTCCTGATCCCGGTCGTGTCCGCGGTCTGGTCGGCCGGTCCGGAGCTGAGCATGCGCTACCCGGCCCGGTACCTGTTCGAGTTCCTGCACCACCACGGGCTGCTGTCGGTGTCGGGCTCCCCGACCTGGCGCACGGTCGTCGGCGGGTCGCGCACCTATGTGGACCTCGTCGCGAAGGGCCTGTCCACGGTGTCGGTGTCCACTCCGGTCCGCGCGCTGCGCAGGCACGTCGACCACGTCGAGGTGCGCGACGCCGCGGACCGCGCCCACCGGTTCGACCACGCGGTCGTGGCCACCCACCCCGACCAGGCGCTGCGGCTGCTCGCGGTGCCGACCGCCACCGAGCGGGAGGTGCTCGGCGCCTTCGAGTACTCCACCAACGAGACCCTGCTGCACACCGACGCGTCGGTCCTGCCGCGCGCCGAGCGGGCGCGGGCGTCGTGGAACTACCTCAAACCCGCCTGCGACTCCGCCGACGGCCCGGTGCGGGTCAGCTACCACATGAACCGGCTGATGGGCCTGACCGAACCCGAGGACTACGTGGTCACGCTCAACGCCCCCGACCAGGTCGCCGAGGGCAGCGTGTTGCGCCGCATGACCTACCACCACCCGATCTACACCCCGGAGACGGTGGCCGCGCAGGCCCGGCTGCCCGAGCTCAACGACGGCACCCTCGCCTACGCGGGCGCCTACCACGGCTGGGGCTTCCACGAGGACGGCTGCGCCGCGGGCGTCCGCGCGGCCGAGTCCCTCGGGTCGGGCTGGGGCGGATGACCGCGGCGCTCTACGACGCGCGGGTCCGGCACGTGCGCTTCGAGCGCCGCCACGGCGACTTCACCCACCCGGTGTACCTGTGGCTCGTAGACCTCGACGACCTGCCCCGCTTACCCCGCTGGCTGCGGCCGTTCGCCCGGTTCGAGGCCCGCGACCACCTCGGTGACCCCGCGCGGTCGATCAAGCAGAACCTGCTCGCCTGGCTGGCGGGCCAGGGCGTCGAGGTCACCGGCCGGGTGCTGATGCTGGCCAACGCCCGGGTGCTGGGCCATGTGTTCAACCCGATCACCGTGTACTGGGTGCACGACGCGGACGGCGCCGTGGAGTGCGTGGTCGCCGAGGTGCACAACACCTACGGCGAGCGGCACTGCTACCTGCTGCGCACCGACCACGCGGGGCGCGCCCGCGTCGACAAGGAGTTCTACGTCTCGCCGTTCCTCGAGATGGGCGGGCACTACCGGATGCGGCTGCCGGAGCCGGGCGACCGGCTCGCGCTGACCGTCACCCTCCGCCAAGGCGGCACGACCCCGTTCACCGCCACCCTCACCGGCACCCGGCTGGCCGCGACCCCCGCGGCGGTCGCCCGCATGGTGCTGCGCCGCCCGCTCATGCCCCACCGGGTCACCGCGCTCATCCGCGCCCACGGCATCGCGCTGTGGCTGCGCCGGATCCCGGTGGTCCGCCGTCCCCGGCACGCCCGGCAAGAAGGAGTCCAGTGACCGATTCACCCCTGACCGACACCCCCTTGCCCGAGGACGCCCTCGCCGAGACCGCCCTGGACCGGCCCACCGCGGCCGACCAGCGGGGACCGGCCTGGGACGGGCTGGCCACCCCGCCCCGCGACCCGTTCCGCGCCCGGATCGCCCGGGCGCTGTTCCACAACGCCGTCCGCGCCATGCCGGTACGCGTGGTGTTCCCCGGCGGGCGCCGGATCGGCGCGGGCGGCCCGGACTCTCCGGTCATGCGCGTGCACCGGCCCGCCGCGTTCTTCCACCGCCTCGGCGTGGACTCCAAGATCGGCTTCGGCGAGGCGTACATGGTCGGCGACTGGACCACGACCGCGCTCGCGGACCTGCTGACCGAGTTCTCCGCGCGGATGAGCACGCTGATCCCGCCGCGCCTGCAGGCGTTCCGCCGCTGGGTGGACCCGCGACAGCCGTCGGCGGAGGAGAACACCCTCACCGGGTCCCGCAGCAACATCCGGCGCCACTACGACCTGTCGAACGAGCTGTTCGCGGAGTTCCTCGACGAGACGATGACCTACTCGTCGGCCTGGTTCCCGGACGGCTCCACCGACCTGGCCGCAGGCCAGGCGCGCAAGCTCGACGGCGTGCTGGACTACGCCGCGGTCGGGCCGGGGACGCACCTGCTGGAGATCGGCACCGGCTGGGGTTCGCTGGCGATCCGGGCCGCGCGGCGCGGCGCGCGCGTCACGTCGCTGACCATCTCGGCGGAGCAGAAGGAACTCGCGGAGAAGCGGATCGCCGAGGCCGGGCTGGCGGACCGGGTGCAGGTGCTGCTGCGCGACTACCGCGAGGCGCACGGCAGCTACGACGCCGTGGTCAGCGTGGAGATGATCGAGGCGGTGGGGGAGCGGTACTGGCCCACCTACTTCGCCGCGGTGGACCGGTTGCTGAGGCCGGGCGGCCGGTTCGGGCTCCAGTCCATCACCATCGCCGACGACCGGCTGCGCGCCACCCGCGGCGGGTACACGTGGATCCACAAGTACGTGTTCCCCGGCGGGATCATCCCGTCCCCGGAGGCGATCGACCGCGCGCTGGCCCAGACCGGGTTGCGGGTGGGCGAGTTCCGCGACTTCGGCCCGGACTACGGCGAGACGCTGCGGCAGTGGCGCGAGCGGTTCCTGGCCGCGTGGCCGCGGGTGTCGGCGCTGGGCTTCGACGGCACGTTCCGCCGGATGTGGGAGTTCTACCTGGCGTACTGCGAAGCCGGGTTCCGGTCCGGATACCTCGGGGTGCGCCAGTTGCGCATCGGCCGATGAGGAGGGCCCGGGTGGGTGGGCGCCCACCCGGGCCGTACCTTGTGCGGCGGTCGGGGCAACCGGTTGGGTCGTAGGGCGTCTTTTCGGGTGAAGGTGGGACAATTCCACCTCCAAGCGACTGGGGCGGTGTCGGGGTTGGTGGGTTCGCGATGAACTACGGTCAGGGACAGGGTCGTCCGCGCTACAACCCGACGCGCAAGATGTCGCAGCCCGGTGGGCAGAACCCGCCGCCCTACCAGCCGGAGCGGATCCCGGCGTACCAGCCGCCGTCGCCGCGGGAGGCGCGGTCGGGCGGGTACCAGGGTGGCCCGCCCGCGGGCGGTCGCGGGTTCGGGGCGTCCCCGCCGCGCCGCAAGCGCCGGGGTCGGCGGATCCTCGTCATCGTGCTGGTGGCCCTGCTGGGGCTGTTCGGCGGGACGTGGCTGTACCTCGAGACGTCGCTGAACCACGTCGCGGCCCTGGTCGACTACGAGGGCAGGCCCGCGGCGGGCGCGGGCAGCAACTGGTTGATCGTCGGCTCGGACAGCCGCGAGGGCCTCTCCGCCGAAGACGAACAGCGGCTGGCGACGGGGGACGCCAAGGGGCAGCGCACCGACACGATCATGCTGATGCACATCCCGGACAACGGGACCAAGCCGACGCTGGTGTCGTTGCTGCGCGACTCGTACGTGCCGATCCCGGGCAAGGGCAGCAACAAGCTCAACGCCGCCTACGCCTTCGGCGGCCCGCAGTTGTTGGCCCGCACGGTCGAGACCCAGACGGGATTGCGACTGGACCACTACATCGAGATCGGCTTCGGCGGGTTCGCCGACGTGGTGGACGCTGTTGGTGGCGTCGAGATGTGCCTCGAGGCGCCGATCGACGACCCGCTGGCGGGCATCAACCTCCCGGCGGGGTGCCAGGAGTTGGACGGGACGTCGGCGCTGGGGTACGTGCGGACCCGGAAGGGCCCGCGGGCGGACCTAGACCGGGTGATCCGCCAACGGCAGTTCATCGGCGCGCTGACGGACAAGGCGACGAGCTTCGGGACGCTGATCAACCCGTTCAAGGTGATCCCGTTGCTGGGCGCGGCCCCGGACGCGGTGACGTTGGACGAGGGGGACCACCTGCACAACCTGCCCAGCCTGGCGTTCGCGATGGGGGCGGGGGACGGGCTGGTGACCACCACGGTGCCGATGGGGGGCAGCAAGTCCGTGAAGGGGGTGGGCTCGGTGATCCTGTGGGACGAGGCAAAGGCGAAGAAGCTGTTCGCGGCGCTGCGCACGGACGCTGAGGTGCCTGCGGATGTGATTGTGGCGCCGCCGAAGTAGTTGCGGTTGGTGGGTGGTCCGGGCTTGTTTGTCCGGCTGTTCGCGGAAGAGATGCGCGGCCTTGATCGGGTGAACTTGCTTTGCGTGGGGCCCCTACGAGCCTGCGGTGGGGAAGAGCGGTGGGGAGGGGCAAGCCCACCCCACCCGCAGGATAGCTTGGCAGGCTCGTCCCCCCCACGCAAAGCAAGTCCACCCAATCAAGGCGTGTGACGGGGGCGCGTTGGGTTCTGCGGGGGCTGGGGTTCTGCGGCGGTTGTGGGGTGGGTGCGGGGTAGCCGGGTCGCGCTGAGGTGGGGCGGGCACGCGAGCGGCGGCTACGGGTCGGTCCGGGGTAGCCGCGTTGTGTTCTGTGGGTGGGGTTTCCGCGGTTGTTTCGGGGTCGGTCCGGTGTCGCCGTGTTGCGTTGGGTGGGGAGCTGGGATCCTGTGGCGGTTCGGGGTGGGCCGGTGTAGCCGAGTGTTCGAACGTGTTCCCACTGGGCCGATCGGCGGTGTCCGAGTGTGAACGGTCGGACCTGTTCTGGTGATGAACGGGTGGCCTACCCTCGCGGGGCGCCCGAGACCCGGGCGGTTCACCAAGGAGGAGTTCGTGTCCCTGCTCATGCGTGGGGTTGTCGCCCTGGCCGTCGTGGTGTCGGCCGCCGTGGCCGTGCCCGGTGTGGCGTCGGCGGAACAGCCGCCGCCGCCGAAGGTCACCAAGGGGCCCTGCCAGTACACCGAGACCCCGGACGACCCGGCCGCGCGGCCGGTGCCGCTGCCCCGGGACCCCAAGCACACGCCCAGCCGCGGCAAGGTCGAGGTGGACCTGCGGACCTCCCAGGGAACCATCGGCCTCACCCTGGACCGGGCGAAGGCGCCGTGCACCGTGCAGAGCTTCCTGCACCTGACCGAGCACCACTTCTACGACTTCACCACCTGCCACCGCCTCACCGCGTACCCGACGTTGAAGGTGCTGCAGTGCGGCGACCCGAGCGGGACGGGGGAGAAGGGGCCCGGCTACAAGTACAAGGACGAGCTCCCCACCGACCTGCCGAACTACCCGGGTGACACGACCGGCACCCGCAAGCTCTACGCCCGCGGCCTGCTGGCCATGGCCAACGCCGGGCCCGCCACCAACGGCAGCCAGTTCTTCCTCGTCTACGGCGATTCCCGACTGCTGCCGAACTACACCGTCTTCGGCACCGTCGACCACCGCGGACTGACCACTTTGGACAAGGTCGCCGCGGGCGGCGTCAAGCCCACCGCCGAGGACCCGGCCCCCGTCGACGGCACCCCGGTCCGCACCACCACCATCCGCACGGCCCGCGTCGCCTGCTGATCCCCGCCGGGCCGTGGTCTCCATCGGGGCCACGGCCCGGTTTGCCGGCAAGCCGGGAAACCGCCCCACAGACGAGTTATCCACATACCGCGAACCCATGTACGGGATCGCGGCGATCTTCCGAGCCTCACCCAAATCGCCCTGATCGCCGATAAATCGTGGCGCACGAGTTCAAGGCCACGTGGCTGGCGGCGGGTCGCGCCTACACCGGAAGTGGGCGATCTGCCGTTGCGCTCGGCGATCGGCAAACCGATTCGACCCGGGTCCTATCGGAACGGCCGACGCGCCCGGCTATCGAGGCGTCCTCTGTGGGCATCGTCACTGCCGAGGGATTCCGGGCTCGACCAATTCCGCTGGAGTTCGCGCCATTTCGCAGGCTTTGGCCCGGTCGACACGGGTCATGACGACCATTATCACCCTTGTCTTCCTGGTGATAATCATCGAGACCCGGTGGCTATCTAGGCGGCCTGGAGTTCGCGTCCTCGACCTCCCCTTGCCGGAGGTGTTCCTGTCGATGGTCGCGTCCTCGCGGCTCGCTCGGGGTTGTTTCTTGCCATTGCGGGTTCGATTGTATTATTGGAGTGATAATTACTCTTACGGCGCTGTTGCTGGTGGCGCCAACTTGACTATTGTGACCGACGGGCGTAAGGCGGTCTTTGTCGAAGAAGTCGTCGGCTGCTATTGGCGGGGGAGTGTGGGTTCGATCAGTTCGGCCATGGTGCGAGCTACTTCGCATCCCTTCGCTTCGTCGCCATCTGCCATGGCCATGGCTGCGAGGCTGCTCGACTTGGTTACGGCCACGGAAACAGTGCATTCGCCCAAGCCATTTTTGTCCGTGATCTGCACTGCCTTGCGATTATTGATGTCCGGCAGGGGCTTTACCTGTAGGTCGGTGGACACGTCGTCTGCAGCCAGCTTGTCATAGAGGGTGACGCTGAGCACCCAGGGGCGTTTTGTGCCCTCTGCGTGCCAGTCGCATCCGCGTCCTGAACCCACGTCACTGGGTTTTCCGGCGTCTGTGATGCGCAACTGTGCCTTGACAGCTGAAGTGAGCATGTCGCATGGATTTATGTCCGCCAGTGAGTTGGACGATTGCGACGTTGTTTTGGTCGGTCTATCGGTTGCGGTGGTCGAACTGCTTTCAAGCTGGGCGGTTGGTTTTCCGGGTGTGGAGGTCGAACATCCGGCGATGGTGGCGGCCGCGAGGGCTGTCAGGAGTACGGCGCTGGACTTGGCGCGCATGTGCCTGTCGATCCTATTCGGTCAAAGGAGATCTATTGGACTAGATTCCGATTTGTCCCAATGTGGCAACACCCTTACCATCAACCTCCTTGTAATTGGCGATGGCCGCTTCGATAGCCGCTTCGGCATCAACCAAAGATTTTCGCAGCGCCCGCATCTGTGTAATGAACCCGCGGTCATCATTCGCTACGGCTACCATGAAGGGTTTCATTACTTGAGCAGCGTTGGTCGACCCCAACTTGGGTTCTCGGGCTAGCCTTGCCCAGTTGGCGTTGTTGTCGTCGATCCATGTTATGAGATTGCGGATCGCCCCGAGCAGGGCTTGGCCGCCGCGTTCGTTGACGGCGAAGCCGCCGGATTGGGCGGTACCCAGGAAGTTGGAGATGTCCGGGGCGATGGAGCCGCCGCCGCCGTCGGAATCGCGCATGGTTGTCTTGTCCCTCCCGTCCAGGTGATCCTAGCGGGGAGGGGTGGCGGGGTGCGGGGAATCGCCGATTGGTCTACGTTGAGTGATCATCGCCTTGCATTGGGTGAACCTTGGTCGCTGCGGTGGGTGGCGACGCGCTGGCGGTACTCGGACGAGCTGAGGCTGTACTCGGTCTTCAAAGCTCGGTTCAGGTATGGCGCGTCGACCAAGCCTCAGCGGGCGAGGCGCCGATGGCCAGTTGCTGCTTGCTTGGGTAGCCAGGTCCTGCCAGCGCTGCAGCCTCGTGCTCGAGCCCTTGGAACTCGGGGTCGGGCAGTTCTATCGTCGCGGTGTTCGACGAAGACGCCATCGCCAGCCGTGAGCCGCGCCTGTCCGGCAGCGCCCTCACATTGCTGCGAATGGCCTGGCGTGACCGCGCGATACTGACCGGCTAAGCCGTCTCGGATTGCCTGTCCCGCAACACTTCCAGGGCCTTGTCGGCGTGGACCGCCATGCGGAGTTCGCTCTTGATCGCCGCCAGTACCGTGCCGTCGGTCTCGATGACGAACGTCTTGCGCTTGGTCAGCAGCGGCCCGTACTTGCGCCGGACCCCGAACGCCGTCGCCACCGCGCCGTCCGGGTCGGACAGGAGGGGGAAATCAAATGTGTGGGTCGCCGAGAACTGGGCCTGCCTGGCCACCGAGTCCGGGCTGATCCCCACCCGGTGGGCGCCGAACTCCGCGAACTCTCCTGCCAGGTCTCGGAAGTGGCAGCTCTCCGCCGTGCAGCCGCCGGTCATGGCGGCGGGGTAGAAGAACAGGACGACCGGTCCGGTTTTCAGGAGGTCCGCCAGGTGGCGGTCGGTGCCGGTCTCGTCCTTGAGGGTGAAGTCCTCGACGGTGTCCCCGACCTTCATGCGCTCGTCCTCCCTCGGTGGTGCCCAGGCCATCGTCGCACGGTCACGCCCAGGCCTCGACGCGCGTTCGGGGCATGCCGGAGCGGCCCTCCACCGTCGGGCGCACCGCCAGTACCTGGTGCACGCCGATCCGGTTCTCCTCGAACGCCAGCGCGCTGCCCGCCAGGTAGAGCCGCCAGACGCGGGCCGTGCGCTCGCCCGCCAGCGACACCAGTTCCGCCCAGCGCGACTCGATGGTGGACGCCCACGCCCGGCAGGTGTGCACGTAGTGCTCGCGCAGGGCCTCCACGTCGCGCACCTCCAGGCCCGCCCGTTCCAGCAGGTCCACGGTCTGCCCGACCGGTCGCATGTTCATGTCCGGCGCGATGTAGGACTCGATGAACGAACCCCCGCCCTGCTCGACCGCGCCGCGCGACATCTGCTGCAGCAGCAACCGGCCCTCGGGGCGCAGCATGCGGAACAGGATCGACGCGTACACCGGGTAGTTCTCCGCGCCGACGTGCTCGCCCATCTCCAGGGTCCCGATGGCGTCGAAGGGCGGGTCGGCGAGTTCGCGGTAGTCCTGCAACCGGACTTCGGCCAGGTCGCCCAGGCCCTCGCGGTCGATCCGGTCCTGCACGAACCGCCGCTGCTGTTCCGACAGGGTGATGCCGGTGACGTTCACCCCGTAGTGCTGTGCCGCGTGGATGGTCAGCGAACCCCAGCCGCAGCCCACGTCCAGCATCCGCATCCCGGGGCGCAGGCCCAGCTTCGCGCACACCAGGTCGAGCTTGTCGCGCTGCGCGTCCTCGACCGAGTACCCCGGGTCCGTCGACGTCCAGTAGCCGCAGGAGTACGCCATCCGGGGGTCCAACACCCGCTCGTAGAAGTCGTTCGACAGGTCGTAGTGGTGGGCGATGGCCGCGCGGTCCCGTGACCGCGTGTGCCGACGGCCCGTCAACCGGGCCTCCTCCGGCGGCGCGGCGGGCCGCGGCCCCACGACGCCCAACCGCAGCGCCGTCCCCGCCATCGACAGCAGCACCACCGGCGACGGCCGCGAGATCCGCGCCGCCCTGGTCAGCTCCCAGAACCGGCCCAGCGCCTCGGCCAGGTCACCCTCCACGTCCAGGTCGCCGCTGACGTACGCGCGCGCCAACCCGAGCTCGTTCGGGTCCCACAGCAGCCGCCGCAGCGCCCGTCTGGAGCGGACGATCCCCACCGGACCGCCCGCGGGTCCGGACTCGCTGCCGTCCCAGGCGCGCAGCCGGATCGGCGGGGGAGCGCCCAGCGCGCGGGTGGCGAGCTCGGCGAGGGTGTCGGCAACGGGCACCGGAACGGCTCCGATCATGAGTGGACCTGGGTCTCACGGAGCATTCGCCACCGGACCGCCCCCGGATGGGACCAACACCCGACGGGTGGGGCACATCCGACCTCCGGGTGACACCATGTGCCGAATGGACGCCCCTCCGCGCCGCCTCGCCCGTGTGGTCACCGAGGTGTTCTCCCCGGCCGCCGTCGTGCTGGTGCTGCCGCTGGCGGTCGCCTGGTCGGCCACCGGCTACGACCTCGCGCTGACCGCGCTGTGGGGCCTGGAGGTGGCGCTGTTCTCCAGCGTGCTGCCGATGGTGTTCATCATCCGCGGCGCTCGCGCGGGCCGCTGGGACACCCACCACGTGCGCGACCGCGAGCACCGGCTGCTGCCGCTGGGCGTCGGCCTGCTCTCGACCGCGGTCGGCATCGGGATCCTGGTCTGGGCCGACGCGCCGCGCGACGTCCTGGCGCTGGCCCTGGCCATGTTCGCGACCCTGGCGGTGTGCGTGGTCGTCACCCGGCGGTGGAAGGTGTCACTGCACGCGGCCGTCTCCGGCGGGGCGGTGGCCACGATCGCGCTGCTCTACGGGCCGTGGTCGCTGCTGCTGGTGGCGGTCGTCGCGCTGGTCTGCTGGTCCCGCGTGGTGCTCGGCGACCACACGGTCGCCCAGGTCGTGGTGGGTTCGCTGGTCGGCCCGGTGGTCGGCGGCGCGGTCTTCCTGCTGGCGCGCTAGCGCAGGGTCCGGCTGCGACCGCGGAACTCCGCGACGACCTCGTCGCCGCGCGTCACCGTCACGTCGTAGATGCCGCTGCGGCCGTACCGGGTGCGCTCGGTGGCCGTGGCCACCAGCTCGTCACCCAGGTGGGCGGGGGCGACGAAGGTGATGTCGGCCCCGGCCGCCACCGTCACCGGCCCGTGGCTGTTGCACGCGCAGGCGAAGGTCGTGTCCGCGAGCAGGAACACGTAGCCGCCGTGCGCGATCCCGTGCCCGTTGACCATCGTCTCCGTGACGGTCATCGCCGCCGAGGCGTGGCCGACCGCCGCGGTGCGCACCCGGATGCCCAGGGTGTTCGACGCGAGGTCACCGGCCATCATCCTGGCCACCGGTTCGGGGGTCACCGGACCATCCTAGGCGGACCCGGTAGTGTCGGGTCGACCACAGGTAGTTGCACCTCCGAAAGTAGGAAGCCAAACTATTCGCGGAGCGCGACCCACACCCTGGAGGCGATGATGCCCTCGGAGCTGTACCGACCGGCGAACCCCGTCCGGTTCGTCACCGCGGCCAGCCTGTTCGACGGGCACGACGCGGCGATCAACATCATGCGCCGCATCCTGCAGTCCCAGGGCGCCGAGGTGGTCCACCTCGGGCACAACCGCTCGGTCCGCGAGGTGGTCACCGCGGCCATCCAGGAGGACGTGCAGGGCGTCGCCATCAGCGCCTACCAGGGCGGACACGTCGAGTACTTCAGCTACCTGGTCGAGCTGCTCGCCGAACACGGCGCGGGGCACGTCAAGGTCTTCGGCGGCGGTGGCGGCGTCATCGTCCCCGAGGAGATCAGGCTGCTGCACGCGCGCGGCGTCGCGCGGATCTTCTCCCCCGAGGACGGTCAGACCCTCGGCCTCGCCCGCATGATCAACACGATGATCGAGGCCTGCGACCGCGACCCCGCCGAGGGCGCCCCGGTCACCGCCGACGCGCTGCTCGCGGGCGACCACGCCGCGCTGGCCCGCGCCATCACCCGGATCGAGGCGGGCAGCCTCGACGCGGACGTGCGCGCCGCGATCGAGGGCGCCGACCGCCGCGTCCCCGTGCTCGGCATCACCGGCACCGGCGGCTCCGGCAAGTCCTCGCTCACCGACGAGCTGGTCCGCCGCCTGCGCCTGGACCAGCAGGACAAGCTGCGCGTCGCGGTCATCGCCGTCGACCCCACCCGCCGCCGCGGCGGCGGCGCGCTGCTCGGCGACCGCATCCGGATGAACTCCCTCGACGGCGACCGGGTGTTCTTCCGCTCGCTGGCCACCCGCGGCGCGGGCTCGGAGGTCCCCGAGGGCCTGTCCGACGCCATCGCCGCCGCCAAGGCCGCGGGCAACGACCTGGTCATCGTCGAGACCCCCGGCATCGGCCAGGGCGACGCGGCGATCGTGCCGTACGTCGACGTCTCGCTGTACGTGATGACGCCGGAGTTCGGCGCCGCGTCCCAGCTCGAGAAGATCGATATGCTGGACTTCGCCGACGTGGTGGCGATCAACAAGTTCGAGCGCCGCGGCGCCGACGACGCCCGCCGCGACGTGGCCCGCCAGCTGGTGCGCAACCGCGAGGCGTTCGGCAAGTCCTGGGAGGACATGCCGGTCTACGGCACCAGCGCCGCCACCTTCAACGACGACGGCGTCACCGCGCTCTACCAAGAGCTGCGCACCCTCTTGGCGGACAAGGGTGTCAAGTTCCACGAAGGCGTTCTGCCCAAGGTGGGGGGTCGTGTGTCCACTTCGGCCGCCACGGTCGTCCCGCCGCAGCGCGCCCGGTACCTCTCCGACATCGCCGACACCGTCCGCGGCTACCACCGCAAGACCGACCAGCAGGTCGACGCCGTGCGCGAGGTGTCCGCGTTCACCCTGGCCCGGCAGGCGCTGGCGAAGGCGGGCGCGGGCACCGACGACATCGACCGGCTCACCGCCGAGGCCCGGCGCCGCGTCGAGCGCGACACCGAGGACCTGCTGGACCGGTGGCCGTCCACCGTGGAGCAGTACCGCGCGGACGAGCTGGTCGTGAAGATCCGCGACAAGGAGCTGCACACCCAGCTCTGGCGCGAGACCCTGTCCGGCAACAAGGTCCCGCGCGTGGCCCTGCCGCGCTTCGACGACGACGCGACGCTGGTCCGCTTCCTGCGCAAGGAGAACCTGCCCGGCTCGTTCCCGTTCACCGCCGGCGTGTTCCCCTTCAAGCGCGAGGGCGAGGACCCCGCCCGGATGTTCGCGGGCGAGGGCGACGCGCTGCGCACCAACCGCCGGTTCAAGCTGCTCTCCCACGGCAACCCGGCCACCCGGCTGTCCACCGCGTTCGACTCCGTCACCCTCTACGGCCGCGACCCCGACACCCCGCCGGACGTCTACGGCAAGATCGGCACCTCCGGCGTCTCGATCGCCTCGCTGGAGGACATGAAGACCCTCTACGACGGCTTCGACCTCACCGCGCCCGCCACCTCGGTGTCCATGACGATCAACGGCCCGGCGCCGACGATCCTGGCGTACTTCCTCAACACCGCCATCGACCAGCGCGTCGACAAGTTCGTGGCGGACAACGGGAGGCGGCCGACCGAGGACGAGCACGCCGAGTTGGCCGCGTGGGCGCTGGCCAACGTGCGCGGCACGGTGCAGGCCGACATCCTCAAGGAGGACCAGGGCCAGAACACCTGCATCTTCTCCACCGAGTTCTCCCTGCGGATGATGGCCGACATCCAGGAGTGGTTCATCCAGCGCAAGGTCCGCAACTTCTACTCGGTGTCGATCTCCGGCTACCACATCGCCGAGGCGGGCGCGAACCCGATCAGCCAGCTGGCCTTCACCCTGGCCAACGGCTTCACCTACGTGGAGTCGTACCTGGCCCGCGGCATGCACATCGACGACTTCGCGCCGAACCTGTCGTTCTTCTTCTCCAACGGCATGGACGCCGAGTACTCGGTCATCGGCCGGGTCGCCCGGCGGATCTGGGCGGTGGCGATGCGCGAGCGCTACGGCGCGGCGGAGCGGTCGCAGAAGATGAAGTACCACGTGCAGACCTCGGGCCGCTCCCTGCACGCGCAGGAGATGAACTTCAACGACATCCGCACCACGCTGCAGGCGCTGTGCGCGCTCTACGACAACGCGAACTCCCTGCACACCAACGCCTACGACGAGGCGATCACCACCCCCACCGAGTCGTCGGTGCGCCGCGCCATGGCCATCCAGCTCATCATCAACAAGGAGTGGGGCCTGTCGATGAACGAGAACCCGCTTCAGGGTTCCTTCGTCATCGACGAGCTGACCGACCTGGTCGAGGAGGCCGTGCTCACCGAGTTCGACCGGATTTCCGACCGCGGCGGCGTGCTGGGCGCCATGGAGACCGGCTACCAGCGCGGCCGCATCCAGGACGAGTCGATGCTCTACGAGCAGCGCAAGCACGACGGCACGCTGCCGCTGATCGGCGTGAACACCTTCCTGCCCACCAAGGGCGAGGAGGACGAGGTCGTGGAGATCGAGCTGGCCCGGGCCACCGAGGAGGAGAAGCGGGCGCAGGTCGAGCGCACCCGCGACTTCCAGCGCAGGCACCGGACCGAGGCCGAGGCGGCCCTGACCCGGCTGCGGGAGGCGGCGGCGGGCGACGGCAACGTGTTCGCGGTGCTGGTCGACGCGGCCCGGGTCTGCACGCTGGGCCAGATCACCGAGGCGTTCTTCGAGGTCGGTGGGCAGTACCGGCGCAATGTGTGAAGCTGAGGGCCGTACCGGTGGAGACCGAAGGAGTTGTCCGGGTGAGTGAGATCAGCCGTGTCGGGGTGGTCGGGGCGGGCCTGATGGGGTCCGGCATCGCGGAGGTCTGCGCCCGCGCGGGCCTGGACGTCGTGGTCGCCGAGGTGAACGCCGCCGCGCTCGAGTCGGGGCGCAAGCGGATCGAGGCGTCACTGGCCCGCGGTGTGCGCAACGGCAAGCTGGCCGAGGAGGAGCGCGACGCGGCACTGGCCCGCACCCGCTTCACCACCGACCTGGGTGATTTCGCCGACCGCCAGCTCACCGTCGAGGCGGTCGCGGAGAACGAGCAGGTCAAGACCGAGGTGTTCGCCACGCTGGACAAGGTGGTCGAGGACCCGGACGCGGTCTTCGCGTCGAACACCTCGTCCATCCCGATCATGAAGCTGGGCATGGCGACCGGCAGGCCGCAGTCGGTCATCGGGGTGCACTTCTTCAACCCGGTGCCGGTGCTCAAGCTGGTCGAGCTGGTGCCGTCGCTGCTCACCGGCGAGGACACCCGCGACCGGGCGAAGGCGTTCGTCGAGGCGCGGCTGGGCAAGCAGGTCATCCTGTCCCAGGACCGGGCCGGGTTCGTGGTCAACGCGCTGCTGATCCCGTACCTGCTCTCGGCGATCCGGATGCTGGAGTCCGGCTTCGCCTCCGCCGAGGACATCGACAACGGCATGGTGCTGGGCTGCGCGCACCCGATGGGCCCGCTGCGGCTGACCGACCTGATCGGCCTGGACACCACCAAGGCCATCGCGGACTCGCTCTACGCGGAGTTCAAGGAGCAGCTCTACTCCGCGCCGCCGCTGCTGCTGCGCATGGTCGACGCGGGCCTGCTCGGCAAGAAGAGCGGCCGGGGCTTCTACCAGTACTGAGCCACTCGGCCTCCTGTCCACTCAGGACAGGAGGCCGAGCAGTCTGGCCACCACGTCGTCGAGGGGCGCCGAGGTGTCGATCTCGAGCGTGGCCCGCTTGCGCAGCAACGGTTCGACCACGGCGTGGTTCCGCAGGATCTCCGCGCGTTCCGCCGCGGTCTTCCCGTAGGGGTTGGTGACGCGGGTCGCGATCCGGTCGAGCATCACCTCGACGGGCGCGCTCAGCAGGACCACGTGCTCGAACCGGTCGTAGAAGGCGCCCTGGTTCGACTTGCAGCCCGCGACGAAGAGCGTGGGGTGCGCGTCGAGCAGGGCGCCGATCGCGTCCTCGCGCCAGATCCAGTCGGGGGACCCGTCGTCCAGGGTGACCCAGCGGCTCCACTCGTCGGTGTCGGTGTCGACCACGAGGTGGCCGCGCTCGCCCAGCGCGGCCAGCACCGTCGACTTCCCCGTTCCGGACATCCCGGTCACCAGCACCCTCGGCACGCCCGCGACTCTAGTAGCGGACCCCGGCACACTTCTCGTCCTTTCGGGACGGCTCTGACCTGTGCTATCTGTTAGATATATCTGGCAGAGAGGACGGCCGCCGTGGTCCGACGCAGTCAAACCGAGGTCGCCGTGCTGGGCGCGCTGAGCGTGGCGCCCATGACCGGCTACGCCGCCCGGGAGGCTATCCGCGACGTGCTGGGCCACTTCTGGAGCGAGAGCTTCGGCCAGATCTACCCCACCCTCGCCGAGTTGGAGCGGGTCGGGCACATCCGCAGGCAGGAGTCGATGGCGTACGAACTGACCGACTCCGGCCGCACCCGCCTCCGGGAACTGCTGGCCGAACCGGCTCAGCGCACCCCACCCCGCAACGGCCTGCTCCTGCGGTTGTTCTTCGGCCGCCAACTGGGCCCGGAGGCGTGCCGGGACCTGATCCTGGCCGCTCGGACCGAGGCCGAGGAGTCGTTGTCCCGCTACGCGTTCCTCCGCGCGGAGGTCGCGGCGGAGGACAGCCCCGACACCCCGTACTCGCTGCTCACCATCTCGGCGGGCGAACACGCCGCCCGCGCCACCCTCGCCTGGGCAGACGAGTCCCTCACCGCCCTCAATCGATTGGAAGACCCTCGATGACCCTCCGCCGCACCGCCATCGCCGCGGCCACCCTCTTCACCGGCCTGTCCGCCTTCCAACTGGCCCTGGCCCTGGGCGCCCCGCTCGGCCGCGCCGCCTGGGGCGGGACCCGACCGGACCTCCCCGCGGGCCTGCGCGTCGCCAGCGCGGTCGCGGTCGTCGTCTGGGCCTGCGCGGCCGTGGTCGTGCTCCGCCGCGGCGAGGTGCTGGCCAGACCCGGCTCGCCCCGGCTGATCCGGCGTCTGACCTGGGCGCTCGTCGTCCTGATGGCCATCGGCGCCCTGATGAACGCCGCGTCGCCGAGCCCGTGGGAGCGCTTCGGTTGGTCCGTGTTCGGCTTGGTCCAGACCGCCCTCTGCGTCGTCCTCACCCGCGCTAAGGCGCCTGTCGGAGCGCGTGCCTGACCTCGGGGTGCCGCCGGGTGATCTCGCCGATGCTGGCCGGTGACGGGCGCAGCGGCGAGGTGCGCAGCGCCCAAGCGGCGAGATCGCCCGCGACCTTCGGTTGCCAGGGTCCCAGCCGGTACTCCACCAGGTCCCAGGCGATCTGCGCGAGTCTCGTCTCGTTCTCGAGCTCGGGCAACTCGAACCTCGGCCAGTCGCCCGCGTACGGCAGTGCCTGCAGGACGCGGAGGACGAGTGTCGCGAACTCGTGCGGCGACAGCGACGGATGGGTGTCCTGGTGCAAGGGCTTCGGGCTGCGGAGCGCGGCGCCGACGCGGATGTCCTCGGCGAGGGTTTTGTCGTCCTGTGCCAGGGCGCGTTGGACGGCGGTGGTTTCCGCGGTTCCGCCGAGGTGGAACCACAGGATGTTCCGGTCTGTCCTGGTAAATCGCTAAAGGACGGACGTGTAGGCGCTGTGGTCGAGACCCGCTTCGAACAGCGCGACGCACCGCGGCCACCGGGCGCCGTCGAACGAGGGGTTCTCCTCGCCCAGGGCGAGCGCGCGGAGCAGGACCAGGTTCGCGCAGTAGGCGGCGGTGGCTCGGATCCGGTCCGGTTCCAGGGGTTGGTAGGTCGTGTAGCGGGGGGACGGCGGTCGGCTGCGGTGCTCGGCGATCAGCCGGTCCAGCGCGCCCGCCAGCTCGGCGCGTTCGGCCACGTCCCGGTTGGCCATCCACTCGGCCGCGAACTCCAGGACCGGTGCCTGGGTGGACAGCGGTTGGTGCGACAGCAGGGTGCACAGCTCGTCGTCGACGGACTTGCGGGCACCGGCCCGCATGGTCGCCACCGCGACGAGCAGGACCTCGCACGCGCGGACCGCGACCAGGTACTCGGCGAAGGTGGCGTGCAGGAACTCGTACACCCGTTGGGTTCTCGTGGTGTGCGCCTGGTTGATGTGGACGAAGAAGAACTCCCCGATGAGCTGGTCGCCGGTGCCGTCGATCTCCAGCGCCCGCAGGTCGGCGGACAGCTCGTCTTCGGAGATGTGCTGGCGGCCCCGGTTGAACATGCCGAGCGCCGCCACGGCGAGCCGGTGGAGCTGGTCCGCCGCCTTCCGGCGCACGGTGTCCTCGTCCAACGCGCACCCCGCGGACTTGGTCGCCTCCCGGCGGGCGTAGGTGTCGAGCAGTCCCGCGTAGAGGTCGGCGGTGGAGAGCCCAGCGTCGAACTCCACTTCCGGGTCGGCGTAGTAGAGGGCGAGCATGAGCAGGAGCAGCGGCTGGCCCGCCAGGTCGCGGCGCGCGTCGCGGGCATCCGCCTGCACGGCACCGGCCGCGTCGTGCGCGTGTCCCCCGACGGCCGGGACGCGCCGGGCGACGCCGCGCCGTCGACCTCGCTGCCGATCACCCTCGACGACGAGGAGATCGGCGCCGCCTGGCTGGCGGTCGTCCACCACACCGACCTCGGCGCCCTGACCCTGCTGGCCGACGTCCCGGAAGCGACCGCCCGCGCCAACCCCGACGTCACCGCGATCACCACCATGTCCCCGGAACACCGAGAAACCCTCGACGCCTACTGCGCCACCGGTTCCCTGCGCCAGGCCGCCGACCTGCTCCACCTGCACCACAGCACCGTCTCCCGCAGGCTGGAGCAGATCGCCAGGACCCTCGACCTCGACCTGACCACCCAGACAGGCGCCACGAGAGCCACCCTGGCCCTCACCACCTGGCGCCTCCTCGACAGCTGACCGGTCGGCCTCACCGGCGCAGGGCCGTCTCCCGGTCCATGTGGGACAGCTTCTCCGGGTTGCGCACCGCGTACAGGCTGGTGATCCGGCCGTTGTCCAGCTGGACGGCCACCACGGAGTCCAGCTCTGCGCCCAGGTGGATCGCCAGGCCGGGGAAGCCGTTGACGTCCATGGGGCGCATGGTCGCCTCGGGCACCCGGGACGTGCCGCCGACCAGCAGGCGGGCCACCTTGTCCGCGCCGAAGATCGGGTTGAGCACCGCCTGCTTGATCCCGCCGCCGTCGCCGATCATGACCACGTCCGGGGCCAGGATGTCCACCAGGCCCCGCACGTCGCCGGTCTCGACGGCGCGCTGGAACGCGGTGAGCACGTCACGGGTCTCGGCGGGTGACGAGGTGCCGCGCGGGCGGCGGGCCGTGACGTGCGAGCGCGCCCGGTGCGCGATCTGCCGGACCGCCGCCGGGGTCTTGTCGACGGCGTCGGCGATCTCGTTGTAGCCGAAGTCGAACACCTCGCGCAGGACGAACACCGCGCGTTCGGTCGGGGTGAGCGTTTCCAGCACCAGCAGCATCGCCATCGACACGCTGTCGGCCAGCTCGACGTCCTCGGCCACGTCCGGCGCGGTCAGCAGCGGCTCCGGCAGCCACTGCCCGACGTAGCTCTCCTTGCGCCTGCCCAGCGCGCGCAGCCGGTTGAGGCCCTGCCGGGTGGCGATCCGCACCAGGTAGGCGCGCTGGTCGCGCACGGTGCCGAGGTCGACCGACGACCACCGCAGCCAGGTCTCCTGCAGCACGTCCTCCGCGTCGGCCGCCGAACCCAGCAGTTCGTAGGCGACGGTGAACAGCAGGTTCCGGTGCGTGACGAACGCCTGGGTGGCGGGATCCGCGGACACGGGTGCTCCTTCCCTCGACAGCGTCCATCAGACACCGCCCGCCGCCGCGGTGTGACACGTGGGCCCCGGTGGCCCACGTCACCGTCACAGACCGGGCAGCGCGAGCATCTGGTGTTCGTCCACGGCACGACAACGAGTGAGGACGACCCCATGAGCGCCCGCGTCAACCTGTTCGACAACGCCATCGCCGCCAAGTTCGGCAAGCGGTTCGCCAACGCCGCGATGGTCATCGCCCAGTCGCCGCTGCCCAAGGCCACCCAGGAGCTGGTCTCGTTGCGCGCCAGCCAGATCAACGGCTGCGGCTTCTGCACCGACATGCACACCAAGGACGCGACCGCGGCGGGCGAGACCCAGACCCGCCTCAACCTCGTCGCCGTCTGGCGGGAGGCGACCGTCTTCACCGACGCCGAACGCGCCGCCCTCGCCTTCACCGAGGAGGGCACCCGCTTGGCCGACCACCACCGCGGCGTCACCGACGAGACCTGGGCCGAGGTCACCAAGCACCACGACGACGACCAGGTCGCTGCCCTGATCTGCCAGGTCGCCCTGATCAACGCGGCCAACCGGATCAACGTCATCGCTCGCACCCCGGCGGGCGCCTACGAACCGGGCATGTTCGCCGAGTTCGCCGACTGACCACGCGGGGGAACGCCGATCGCGCCCGGGACTGGGGAGCCCCGGGCGCGATCGGCGCCGCTTACAGCTCCACCGGCGGGAAGGTGGCGACCGCCGCCGCCACCACGTCGGCCACCGCCTGGTGGTAGCCGCCGTTGGGCGCTCCGCTGGTGAGGAAGGCGGGTGCCACCGACTGGATGTTGCCGGGGTCCTGGACCGCGGCTGCCACATCGATCACCCCGTCCGCCTCCAAGTTGCCGTAGTTGGCGAGCAACTCGGCGTTGTACTCGCGGCGCACCAGTTCACGCGGGTCGTTCGCCGCCAACCCCATCGGGGCGATCGTCGTGACGATCACGTGCACCAGCGACCCGTCGACGCGCCGGGCGGAGCGCGCCGAGGTCGTGTTCGCCGCCTTGGTCAGCGCGCCCACCCGGGACAGCAGCGTGGCCTTACTCGCCCCGGCCAGGATGTCGTTCGCGCCGACGGACACGACCGCCGTCCGCAGCGACGGCCGGGCGAACACCGTGTCGTTCATCCGCGACGCCGCGGACACCAGCGTCGCGGCGCCCACGCCCGCCGTCGGCCCGGTCGGCGCGCCGCCCGCGTACAGGATGCCCGCGTCCTCGGCGGAGGCGAGGTGGCGGTACACCCGCACGTCCGAGATCTGCCCCTCGAACATGCTCACCATCCGGCCCTGCAGGTTCTTGACCCCGCCGATGGTCAGCGGACCCGAGGTGGCGAACGGCGTGGGGTTCTTGGCCGTGCCCGCCAGCACGCCGTTGACGTAGAGCGCCATGTCACCGGTGGCCGGGTCGACGGTCCCCACCAGGTGCGTCCAGGTGTTGAGCGGCGCGGGACCCGACCGCGCGGCCGGGTAGGCCGACGGCGCCGAGGTGTCCTGGTTGGGTGCCGTCAGCGACCAGGCGCCGACGGCGGAGTTGTACTCCAGGACGAACGTCGGCTCCCAGGTCTGGCTCTGGCTGACCACCGCGGAGAAGTGCGTCGCGGACGTCACCTTCGCCCACGCCGACACCGTGTACGGGGCCATGGTGTCCAGCAGCGGACCGGAGGTCTGGATCACCGTGCTGCTGCCGTTGAACACCGCCGCGCCGCCGTGCTCGGCGCTCCACCCGACGGGACCGCTGAGCGTGCCGGTCGCCCCCGCGCCCGACGAGTCCGCCGCGGTGGTGCCCGACCCCTCGTTCAGCCGCCACGCGCCCGCGAGCGGCACACCGCGCCTGGTGGCGTCGACCAGGCCGCCGGGCACGGACTCGCCCTGCGCGGCCAGGGCGGCGGGCAGCCGGTCGACCCAGTTGTTCGGGGTGCTCCCGGTGAACTGGTCGCCGACGACCACCACGGTGCCCTTGCTCGCGTCACCCGGTGTCGACGTCGACACCTCCACACCGGACAGGTAGTGCGTGCCGGTGAGCAGGGTCGAGAAGGTCGTCGCGGCCGACTGCGCGGCCTGGTTGCCCGACGCCAGGTAGCTCGGCGACGTGGTGAGCGCGTGCACCGGTGCGTAGGCGACCGCGCCGGTGATGTGCGTGCTGACCACGAGCGCACCGCTGCCGCCGGTCGTGCTCGGGTAGGCGACGTCGTCGCTGACGACCTCACCACCCGCCGGGATGGTCACCGCGGCGGCGCCGCCGAAGGTCAGCGCGACCGGGGTCGCCAGCGTGGCCGGTGTCGCCCCGGTCTGCGCGCCGAGCGTGGCCGCGCCGATCGTGACGGCCTGCTTGGTGAACGGGTTCGACAGGCGGACGCGCACCCGGGGGCCGGTCACCGTCGGGCGGACGATCGTGCGCAGGGTCTGGTTGGCGAACCCGGCGCCGCCGGGCGGGGCCGTGACCGCGTCGGCGGGGGCACCCCACGTCCCCACCCAACCCTGGGCGGCGTTGCGCGGCGCCATGGCCAGCACGTGCAGCGCGGGCTCGCCGCAGCTACCCGCCATCGAGGTCCCGTAGTTGGGCAGCGTGATGGACTGCAACGTCTTCGACGGGTCCGCGGGCATGAAGACCGCGTGGACCCGAGGACGCATGGCGGTCTGCACGTACCCGTTGGCGTTCAGGTTCGCCAGCGCGGGCAGCGGCGACGCGGCGGTGCTCTCCAGCCAGTCGGGAACCGCGGGCACCACCGGGTTCTGCGTGGTGCCGTCGGTGTAGGTGAGGGTCGCGGTCGTCGCCCGCGAGTTGCCGCAGGTGCTCAGCGCGAGCAGGCCGACGGCGTTGGCCTTGACCTGCTGCGCGGCCGGGAACGGGATCTTCTGCCCCAGCGCCACCACGTTGTCGCCCGCGGCGGTCGCGGCGGGCAGTACGAACGTCGCGCCGTCGACGGTCTTCGCCGAACCGGGCGCCAACCCGATGTCGGCCAGCGACTGCGGGGTCATCCCGTAGCCCTGGAAGTCGAGGTCGGCGACGGACCCGCCCACCGCGGTGCCCTTGTTGTTCATGGCCGAGGCGAAGTCGGCCGCGGTCGCGCCGGTGATCGGCGTGATCCGCAGGTAGTCGAGCCAGAACGCCTCGTCGGCCGCCGGGTCGCCGGTGGCCAGCGTGACCGACAGCGTGTGGGTCCCCGCGGCCAGGTGCAGCCCGCCCAGCGCCACGTGCTCCACGGTGTCCGGGTTCGGCGTACCGCGACCCCAGGGCTGGGTGTCGGTCCGGTTGAGGACCACGTCGTCCACCCGGTAGGTGAACTTCGCGGCGGAGCGGTCGCTGAGCGCGCCCAGCCCGATGCTGTAGTCGGCGGCGATCGGGGCGGTGAACTGCGCGCGCAGCTGCTGGCCCGCGGCGGTGAACACGACACCGCGCGCGGCGCCCTGCGACCACTTGCCACCCGAGGTCGGGTCGGTCGGCGACACGGTCACCGCGAGGTTCTGCCCCGCGGGCTGGGTCACCGGGACCTGGACGTCGTTCTCCGCCTCGAGCCGGGTCGTGGACCCGAGGGAGACGTAGTCCACGCCCGCGAAGTAGCGGGCGCCGACCGAGCCCGGGTTGGTGCCCGCGACGGTGACGGTGATCTTGTGCGTGCCCGCGGTGAGGCGGTGCGCGCCGAGCGTCACGTGCCGGTGCCGGACCCGGGTGGGGTCGAAGTTGTCGACCGGTGTGCCGAGGGGAGACGACTCACCGGTCTGGCCGACGGCGACGCCGTCGAGCTTGAACGTGGTGGTGCCGTAGTCGAGCGCGGTGGTGAGACCGGTGCCGACCAGGTAGTCGCCCGCGGTCGCCACCGGCACGTCCATGGTGAACGACTGGCCCGCCGCGTTGCCCTGGAACATCAGCTGCGCGCCGCCCGACCAGACGGTGGAGCAGCAGTTGTTCTGCGGCGTCAGCGGCCGGTTCTGCCCGGGGGGCTGGGAGGACACGAGGTTCTCCGCCTCCAGCCACACCTGGCCCGCGCCGGAGAGGTTCGGCGCGACCCAGAACTCGTAGACCTGCGACTCGGCGGACATCTTGTGCGCCATGTCGAACGCCTTCACGTGCAGGGTGTGCCTGCCCGGGCTGAGGTTCTTCGGCACCGGGATGGTCGCCTCACCGGCGGAGGACACCCAGCCGCCGCTGGTGCCGAAGGCGCGGTCGTAGTCGCAGTCGGTCGTGGCGGGCACGGCTTGCGTTCCGGAACCGTTGAAGGTGTAGGCGAAACCGACGATCCCACCGCCCTCGTAGGACACGCGGAAGTCCCCGGGGGAGCCCGCTTGCGCACCCCACTGGCCGCGCGGGTAGTCCGGGCTCTCCCGCACCACCGGGGTCTTGGTCAGCGGCGCGGCCATCACGTCGAACCAGAGGTCCTGGGTGGCCCCGGAACCCAGGCCGTAGCCGGGTTCACCGGGGAAGATGTTCGTCGAGGAGACCCGCGCGTAGTAGGCGCCGTCCCCGACCGGTGCGGGCGCCGTCCAGGCACCCGTGGCCCCGGAGGCGATGGTGGTCGACCCGGAGTGCACCACCTGGTTGCCGGGGTAGTTGAACAGCTGGTAACCGAGGCTGATGTTCAGCGGCGGGTCGTTGTTGTCCACAGCGGACGCCAGGACCGTCGGGGTCGAGGTCGGCGAGATCAGCCGGTTGTCGCAGAGGACGCCGTTCTGCAACCCGAGACCGGTCGGCATCTGCGGCGGGAAGGAGAAGTAGATGTCGAGCGCGGGGTTGTTGATGAACTTCTTCCACTGGTACTTGTTGCCCTCGTTCGGCGACATCAGGGCGAGCACCATGGTCGAGGCGTTGGTGTTGATCGTGGTCTGCACCGCGGCGTTGGCGTTGAACGCCACGGAGGCCGTACCCCCGCACTGGTCGCCCGCGTGCGAGACCGCTGTGCTGACCTGGTAGCCGGAGGGGCCGGGCCAGCGGGTGGCACCGGAGTACTCGCCGGTGTGGTAGAGCGCGACCTGCTCATCGGTGCAGCTGGTGCCGTGCGCCTGCCAGGCGTAGAAGAACGACTTGTGCAGCACCGCTTGGCGCCCGTTGCGCGCCTGAAGTTCGGGGGTGGTGAACCGGAAGAACGACCGGGCGACGAACACCGCCCCGCACTCGGCTCCCCAGTTGCAGTAGCCCACCTGGGCGAGCATGTTGACGTCGAAGTAGTACCAGCCGTTGCTGGTGAACCCGGCGAAGTTGGCCTTGGACTTGGAGTAGATCGGGTCGATGTAGACCGGGTAGCGCACCTCCGGGCCGGTCAGCGCCTGCTGGTCGGGGGTGATCACCATGTCCAATGTGGACTTGCCGGGCACGGCCCGCTTGGCCGCGGCGGGTTCGGTGCGCGCGCGCACCTTCGCGACCCGCCCGGCGCCGAAGCCGTCGGCGATCCGCGCCGGTCCCGCCTGCTGGTCGGTGGTCGAGTCCCACATCACCGGGGTGGACCCCTGGAACACCGTCGCGCCGTCGGCCCCGACGGCGGTGAACGCGCCGTCGTCCGTGCTGCGGACCGTGACGCCGGAGCCGACCGCGGTGAACCGCAGCTCCGCCAACCCGGGCTGCTTCGCCGCTTCCGCGCTGTGCACGACCAGCACCTGCGAGAAGTTGGTCGACTCAGCGGTCAACCGCAGGTCCACACCCGGCAGCACGTCGCGGTAGGTGGCCCGGGCGCCGTCCAGCGCGGGCTTGGGCAGGGTGCCCTTCCAGTGCAGGGCGAGCTGCTTGTCCCCGTCGGTGAAGGTGATCGCGGGACCGTCACCACCACCGGAGAACGCGACGTCGGCGGTCGACGCCGCGGGCGCGACCATCCCATCGGGACGGACGGCGAGCGTGGTGTCGATGTCGCGCCAGGTGTTTCCCTTGCGCACCCTGGTGGGCAAGGCGGTCTTGTGCAGGCGGTACGAGCCATCCGGCTCGACGAACACCTGGGAGGTCTCGTTGGTGCGGTCCGGCACCTCCTGCGCCTTGCCCGTGCGGCGGGCCTTGGCCGCCAGGTCCGCGTCCGGGGCGGCGACCGCCGGGGTGCCCGGCGCCTTCTCGGCCGCCGCGGGCTCGACCACCCCGAGCACCGCGCCCGCCGCGAGGCAGGCGATCAACACCCGTCTGCCGAGGGCGCCCTTGACGGGCCTCCCCGAGGCAGACCGAATCCCACTAAATCGCATGATGGCCCCCAGTGGCGCACGGCGACAATAGTAAACGGGCGTGACATTAGCGGAAGCCCGGCAACACCAACAGTGGCGATTGAGCAATCCGGGCCATATCGGACATCGACAAAGCGTCAAAAGAATGTTTGACGCTTCAATGCGCCCATTTGGCCGCTCGCGCGAGCCGCGGACGCGTGTCTACGATGCGGGCGACTGTCTCCCCGCTTGGATTGCTACTAGGCTGAACGGCCGCAACCCGCACGGCCTGGTGGGTGCGGCGGCGGCGCCGCGAACCGACGCCAGACAACGCGGCGCCGAAACATCTCGTTGATCTCCCACCGACTCCGAGTGCGCGGGCCGAGTGTCCGGAATCTGTTCACCGAAAATTGCCTGCGCGCGCCGAGGTCTTTCCTGACCCGCCATTAGTCCGGACCGTGTTCACCCTTCACGAAGCCGTTGCGCTTCGCTAATCTCGAACGCGGCGCGTCATCAGCACGCGACACTGGGGCTGGTCAAGATCATTAGCGTCGCGCGTGGCGCGACGCCGCTGCTGCGCGCTCTCGCCGTGCGGTGGCTCGACCGCGTCCTCGGTGTGCCCACTCACCCCCTGGACGGAGACCATGCGAACAGAACCCCTTCCGCCCTTCCTGGCGGAGCACCCACCCGACCGCCGCGGACGACTGCTTGCCCTGTCGTGCGCGGTCGTCCTGGCGGCGGGTCTCGTAGACGCTGTTGTGTCTACCGGCGTTGACGCCGGGCCGCCGTCGGCGACCGCGGAGAAGGTCCTCCCGCACACCGAGTACCAGCCGCCGAAGCGAAACGTCGAGCCACCCACCGCGCCCGCGCCGGAACGGCCACTCGCCACGGCGTGGCCCGTCGCGGGGGAGGCCACCGTGGCCGCCTCCGCCCGGGGGCGCGTTCCCGGCCTGCCGGTCACGCTGTCGGCGCGGGGCACCGTCGCGGGCTCGTTCCACGTGCAGGTCGCCGACCAGGAGTTGAGCACGCGCGCCGGGGTCGCGGGCGTGGTCGTGTCGGTCACGCCCGACACCTCCACCGGCGGCGAGGTGGCGGTGGGGATGGACTACTCCGGCTTCCACGAGGCCATCGGCGGCGATTACGGCTCCCGCCTGCGCCTTGCCGCTCTCCCGGCGTGCGTGCTCGACACCCCGGAACAGCCGCGGTGCCAGGTCCAGACGCCGTTGCCGTCGTCGAACGACGCGACAGGGCAGGTCGTCGGCGCCACAGTCGCGCTGTCGACCGACCAGGTCGAGGAGGTCGTGGGACTGCGCGCGCCCACCCGCGGCGCCCCGGTCGTGCTCGCGGTCGTCGCCGACGCGGCCGGGCCGTCGGGTGACTACGAGGCCAGTTCCCTCAAACCATCCGGCCGGTGGTCGGTGACCGGCAGCACCGGCGCGTTCACCTGGGACTACCCCATCGAGGTCCCGCCGGTCGCGGCGGGTGAGCTGGCTCCCAAGATCAGCCTCGGGTACAACTCGGCGGCGGTCGACGGTCTCACCGCCGCGACGAACAACCAGGCGTCGTGGGCCGGTTCCGGGTGGGGCTACTCGCCCGGTTCCATCGAACGCGTCTACCGGGCCTGCGCCGATGACAAGACGCTGCCCGCGGCCCAGCAAACCGGCGACTACTGCTGGGCGGGCCACGTGGTGTCGTTGAACCTGGGCGAGATGTCCGCCGAACTCGTCCGCGACGACGCCACCGGCACCTGGCACGCGTCCAACGACAACGGCGCGCGTGTCGAGTTGCTCACGGGAGCCACCAACGGCGCCTACAACGGCGAGTACTGGAAGATCACCAACACCGACGGCGTCGCTTACTACTTCGGCCTGCACTCGCTGCCCGGCCGGACTTCCCAGGAGGTGACCGACTCGACCTGGACGGTGCCGGTCTACCACCGCAAGAGCGGAGACCCGTGCCAGGCCGCGGGCAAGTGCGACATGGCGTGGCGGTGGAACCTGGACTACGTCAAGGATCCGCACGGCAACGCGAGCGCGTACTACTACTCACCCGAATACAACTACTACGGCGCCGACAAGCAAACCACCGGCGTGCGCTACACCCGAGCGGGATCGCTGAGGCGAGTCGACTACGGCCTGCGCGAGATCGGTGGTTCGATCTACAGCGCGACACCGCCCAACAGCGTTGCCTTCGACGTGGCCGAACGGTGCGTCCCCGGCGGGGCGATCACCTGCGATCCCGCGCAGCGCACGACAGCGACCGCGACGTCCTGGCCGGACGTGCCCACCGACCAGGAGTGCAAGCAGGGCGCGGTCTGCAACAACCACGGCCCGTCATTCTGGTCCACGAAACGGTTGTCGGCCATCACCACCCGGATCGACAAGGGCGCGGGACCGGTTCCGGTCGACCGGTACGAGCCGACCTTCGACTACCCCACCGTGGGTGACCGCTCGCTCCAGCTGCGCGGCATAACCCACACCGCGTACGGCAGCGGCACGCAGATCACCGCGCCGCCGATCAGTTTCGCGGGTCAGCTGATGCCCAACCGCGTGCAGGGCTACAACAACATGCCCACCCTCGCGCACTGGCGCCTCACCAACATCAACACCGACGCCGGGTCGGCCGTGGTCGTCACCTACCGCACGGGGTGCACCGCGACCGATGTGCCGAGCGACCCGGCGAACAACACCAAGCTGTGCTATCCGGTGTACTGGACACCGGAAGGCGTGCAGAACCCGGTCTTGGACTATTTCCACAAGTACGTCGTGGAATCCGTGCGCGTCGACGACCGCAACGAGCTGTCTCCCGGGCAGCTGACCGAGTACGCCTACCTCGGCGCACCCGCCTGGCACTACGACGACAACGAGTTGGTCAAACCGGAAAACCGCACTTACGGCCAGTTCCGCGGCTTCCAGCAAGTCGAGGTCCGCACCGGTGACGTGGCGAACCGGATCGACAGCCTCCCCGTGGACCGGCGCACACTCGTCCGCACGACCTACTACCGGGGTATGGATGGCGACCGGCTGCCCAACGGCGGCACCAGGACGATGACCGTGTCGAACAGCCTCGGCGAGACCGTGCCGGACAACCCGCTGTTCGTGGACACCGAGTACGAGGTCCGGACCTTCGACGGGGAGTCGGGGCCGTGGACCACGACCAAGGTCACCGAACCCGTGCTCGTCGCCACGACCGGGTCGCGCGCCCGGCCGGGCCTGAACCCGCTCGTCGCCACCATCGTCAAGGAGAACCGCACGCGGACGGTCACCAACCTCGCCGCGGGCGGTACCAAGACGCTCACCACGACAAACCGGTACGACACGACCGGTCGGGTGGAGGCCACCACCGAGTCCGGGACCGGCGTCGTGGATGTGTGCACCACGACCAAGTACGCGGACAACACGGTGTCGTGGATCCGCGACAAGCCGAGGGAAATCCTTTCCTCGGAACAAGTGTGCCCACCATCCGGGGTCGCGCAGACGGGCGTGTTCAAGGGCAGTCGCACGTACTACGACGGGCAATTGAGCCTCGGCGCGGTGCCCGGTGCGGGTAACGCCACCAGGAGCGACACCGTGACCTCGGTCAACGCGGGGGTGCCCGTGTTCGCCACGACGAGCACCGCGACCTACGACGCCTCGGGGCGCACCCTGTCGACCACGGACGGTCTGAATCGCACTGTGGCACTGGAGTACACTCCGGCGGACGGTGGTCTGCACACCAAGACGGTCAAGACGAACGGCAAGAACCAGAAGTCGACCGAGGAGTTCGAGCCCAGCCGGGGCAAGCGCGTCGTGGCCGTCGACGAGGGTGGCAGACGGGCCGACCTCGAGTACGACGCCGTGGGGAGGTTGACCGCGGTGTGGAAACCCGGGCAGCAGCCGAAGGCGTCGAACCAGGCGACTCTCGTCTACGAGTACCTGGTACGCACCGACGGGCCGCTCGCGGTCACCAACAAGCGGCTGGTGGACACCGGAACCGCGCAGGAGTACGTGACCGAGGTGAAGCTGTTCGACGCGTTCGGGCAGCTGCGCCAGTCGCAAGTGGAGGCTCGCGACGGGCTGCGTGTCGTCAACGAGGCGTTCTACGATTCCCACGGCTGGAAGCGGTTGACCAACAACCGCTACCTGATCCAGGGCGCGCCATCGACCAACCTGGTCGGTGTCGCGTCGTCCGAGGTCGACGACCGGACGCTGACCGACTACGACGGCACCGGTCGGGTTGTGCGAGAGGCCGCGTACAAGGGAGACCAGCAGACCTGGTTCACCTCGACGATCTACGGCGGTGACCGGAAGACGGTCGTCCCACCGACCGGTGGCGTGACCAGCACCGCGCTGACCGACGTGCGGGGCAACAACGTCGAAGCGCGGCAGTACACCGCCGCGCCGACGATCACCGGCGACGTGGTGTCCGGCGGTACCTTCCAGGCCACCAAGTACGAGTTCAACGCCGCGGGCAAGCAGAACAAGGTGACCGACCCGGCCGGGGTCGTCTGGACCTTCGAGTACGACCCGATCGGTCAGCTGACCAAGCAGGTGGACCCCGACTCCGGTCAGACCACCACCACCTACGACCTGGCGGGGCAGGTCACCTCGACCACCGATGGTCGCGGGCAGGTGCTCACCTACGACTACGACGCCCTCGGCCGCAAGACGGCCGCGTACGCGGGGGCGGGACCGACGCGAGCGCCGCTGGCGTCGTGGACGTTCGACGGGGCCACCAACGGCGTCGGCAAGCCGTACACATCCACCAGGTACACGGCGGACGGCAAGTTCGAGTCGGCCTACACGGCGTACGACACCTCGGGCAACCCGAACAAGATCGTGACCAAGATCCCCGCGAGCCAGGGCACGCTGGGCAGCACCTACACGACCCAGTACGCCTACAGCTCCACCGGTCTGACCACGATGATGCAGCCGCACGCGGCAGGTGGCCTCCCCGGGGAGGCGATCGTCATCGGCTATGACAAGTTCAGCAAGCCCAGGACCATGACGGGCTACAACGCCTACGTCTCGGCGTCGACCTACACGCCGTATGACGAGGCTTCGCAGTTGACCCTGGGCCCGTCGAACAACAAGGCTTGGCTCAGCTACGGATACGACGCGCAGACACGGAGGCTCACCAACGTGAACCTCTCCGCGCAGCAGGCGAGTGCGCAGCAGGTCGACGACGTGCGGTACTACTACGACGCCGCGGGCAACCGAACGCGCACGGTCAACACCAGGGGTCCTGCCGGTTCGCCGGTGCGGACCGAGTGCTACCGCTACGACCAGCTCGACCGCCTGTCCGACGCGTGGACCGCGACCGATGACTGTGCGGCGGCGCCGTCGTCGGCGACGGTGGGCGGCCCGAACCCGTATTGGAAGTCGTGGTCGTTCCTGGTCGGCGGTTCGCGGGACAACCAGACCGAGCACGGCGTCGGCGGTGCGGCGAACAAGGTCACCAACTACGCCTACCCGGCCGCGGGCGCGGCGAAGCCGCACTCGCTGAGCGGGACCACGACCGGCTCCGCGTCGACGAGCTACGCCTATGACGGGTCTGGCAACACCACCCAGCGCACCAGCGGTTCGGGACAGGAGACCCTTACCTGGAACGAAGAGAACAAGTTGTCCACAGTGGTGGGTTCCGCCGGGACCACGAGTTACGTGTACGACGCCGACGGAAAGCAGTTGCTGCGCCGCGACCCGACATCGGCGACGTTGTACCTGCCGGGGCAGGAACTCAAGCGGGACAACGCCACCGGCATCGTGACCGGTACCCGGTACTACACCTTCGGTGAGGTCACGGTGGCTCTCCGAGTGGCCAACGCCGACCCGAAGTACGTGGTGTCGGATCCGCACGCCACCGCGACGGTCACCTTGGCGATGACCGGCTTCGCCGTGACCCGCCGTGACCTGGACCCGTACGGCAACGAGATCGGGTCGGGCCAGGGGACGTGGCCCCACCAGCGCGGCTTCCTCAACATGCCGGTGAGTTCCACGACCGGGCTGGTGGATGTCGGAGCCCGCGAGTACGACCCGGTCCTCGGGCGGTTCCTCAGCGTGGACCCGGTGCTCGACAGCGGGAACCCGCAGCAGATGACCGGGTATTCCTATGGCGGTGACAACCCACTCACCAACAGCGACCCGTCCGGGGAGTTCTTCGGTCTGGTCAACTTCTTCATGACCCTGTACAGCCGCGTGGTGAACATCGTCCGGACCCTGGCGCTGCGGGAGAAGGCGAGGAGCCACTTCGACATCCCCGCCAACGCCGAGACGTGGCACCGCAAGGACTACGGCGTCCGCGACATGTTCCTGGACTGGTACCTCAGCGATCAGAAAATCAACACCCCGCGGGTGTACCTGCACCAGGACGGCGACCGGATCACCGAGGACTGGAAGCAGACCTCGGCGGCCAAGCACGTCCAGGACATGATCCGGGATGAGATGAAGTTCGGGGTCTACGGACCGGGAGGCAACGAGTACCAACCCTACAAATCGCTGCGACACACCGTCGAGACCGACCCATTCTTCAACTTCCTCAGGATGGGTGCGGACGGCTGGTCCATCGCCACCGCGGTCGACGGGTGGGAGAGTGCGGACGACATCGAGCACTTCATGGGTTCCTTCACCGTCGACTACCAGGTGATGGACGTGAAGGACGACCACGCCACGGTCAAGGTGATCGCCAGCAACAAGGTCTCGTTCGCGTCCGCCACACGCAACCCGATCACCGGCGAACAGGGAGGTTTCGCCGGCATCATCAACGGTGGTCTCGACGCCGTGGGGCTACCCAAGATGGATCACCAGGCGGACCACTACCAGTTCATCGAAACCACCATGCAGATCCCCTGCGCGGCCGAGGAGATGTACGCACCGGACAACTCGATGACCTACTACATCGGCACCCAGCGAGTTTGCTGACGTCGAGCGCCGAACACCCACCGGACAGATGGGCCCCTGCGCCGGTGGCGTTCGGCTCGAAAGTACGCATTTTCCGAAATTCGAGAAGCGGGCGGACCAGCGTCAATCGTAGCGATGAAAATCCCCTGCCAGATGGAGTCGCCATCGTACTTCGCGTTCGATCGGGGTTTCGAAGCGTTCGTTGCCGAACGCAGGGCTCGCTGAGGTGAGGTGGCGATAGGCGGTTCGATCCGTCGGGAGTGGTGCCGTGCCCACGTCGTGGGCACGGCACCACTCTGTTCGTGCTGGGTGTGCGCTGGTGTCGCGAGTTCGGCGTAATGGGCGTGGTCGGTGCCAAGGTCGTGGATCGCGGGCGGTCGTACCGACGCGCTGGTGGGAGGCGTGGTTGTGGCGCACTACTGCGGTGAGCACCGCGCCTTGTTGGACGAGTTGCGGGCGGAGCGCGATGTGGGCCGGTCAGCGTCGCTGACACGCTTCGGGAGGTGGGCGGCGGTCGGCAACGCGATGCTGGAGGCCCGGTTCAACGCCGCGCACGCCGACTTCGCCAGGCTTGCCGCCGCCTACGCGCGGTTGGGGTTGTTCGAGTTCGACAACGGGGAGTTCGAGGCGGCGACGGTCAAGGAACTGTTGGTGCGCCAGAGGGAATCCGGGGGTGCCGTTGCCATCGCACTCGGGCTGGAGGTGCGCGCGTTGCGCTCGGTGGCGGGCAAACCCATGGCCGACTGGGCGGAGGCGCTGGTTCACCTCGCTCGCGCGTACGCCGAGGCGGGACAGACGGCCCGACTCGAAGACGCCCTCCGCTGGCTCACCCGCCTGGCCAAGCGCGTTCCGTCTGGGCTCCGCGTGGAGGTTGCCAGGCTCACGTGTCACCTTGAGGGCGGGTCGGCGTGACGCCGAACCACCGTTCGACGACCTCCGTCAGAGCCGCTTGGTCGGGCTCGGGATCGGTTGACGCCCAGGCCACGTAGGAATCGGGGCGCAGCAGCAGGGCGGTGATGTCGGTGTTCGCGGTGGCGTGGATGGTGTCGATGCCCTTCGCGTCCAGGGTTCCGGTGAGATCGAGGAGAACGGGGCGCGCTTCGCGAGCCAGTTCGGTGGTCGTGACAGTCCCTTGTGGAGTGTTCAGGGTCAGGTCCGGGGCGGGCCACCCCGCGAGCGGGTGCGCGTTGTCGGGGACGGGGTAGCGGACGTCCGAGCCCGCGACCAGGTTCGCCAGGGTCTCGACGACCGACGGCTGGGTCAGCAGCTCCCCGAACACGCCTCGCAGGCCGGTGACGTCGTCTCCGGGGGACATCAGGGCGGCCACGGTCCGCGAGTGGGTGACGGTCCGGTCCGCGCACGGGCGGCGCTCGGACTCGTACGTGTCGAGGATGTCGGCGCCACCGCGCAGGGTGGCGGCGAGCTTCCAGCCGAGGTTGATCGCGTCCTGCATGCCGAGGTTGAGTCCCGTGCCGCCCGCGCCGAAGACGTGCGCCGCGTCGCCGACCAGGAACACCCGTCCGTCCCGGTACCGCTCGGCGATCCGCGTGTTGCCGCCGTTGATCCGCCGCAGGACGTGGGGGCCGTCGCCGTCGGGTGGGCCCAGGTGGACCTCGACGCCCAGCACCCGGCCGGCGCTGGCGCGCAGTTCGTCGAGGGACATCGGCGCGTCGGTCGGCGGTTCGTCCCACTCGACGGTCGAGACCAGCGGCGGCTTGCCGGGCAGGGGCGCGTACGAGAAGCCGCCGTGTGGGGTGCGAATGGGGAGGAATGGTTGGACGGGGGAGTGGCCTGGGACGATCAGCGCGCCGGTGGTCGGGTCGATCCAGTCGGGTGGCAGGCTGACGTGCGCGGTTCGGTTGCTGGTGCGGTCATGGGTGACGCCGGGAAAGCCGATGCCCGCCGCCTTGCGGACCGGGCTGTGCGCGCTGTCGGCGCCGACCACGTACCGGGCCCGCAGCTCGTGTGTCCCTTTCGGACAATTGACGGTCAGGGTGACGCCGTCTTCGTCTTGAGTCAGGCCGGTGACCTCGTGCTCGCGCCGGATGTCGGCGCCGAGTTCCCGTGCGCGTTCTTCCAACACCCGCACGGTTTCCAGCTCGGGGATCGGGAGGGTGAACAGCGGGCTGTCCGCGAGGAGACCCAGGTTGAGCGGCATCGCGCCGAACATGAAGTAGCCGTTGTTGGGCCGCGGTGGACCCGGTTGCCCGCTGAGCCGCTCGAACAGCCCCCGCCGGTCGACCATGCGCACCACCTGCCCCACCAGCCCGTTCGACCGGGGCTCGCGGCTGGGCTCGGCCAGGCGGTCCAGCACCACCGGTCGCACTCCGCCGAGCGCCAGTTCGCAGGCGAGCGTGAGACCGTTGGGCCCGGCGCCGACGACGATGACGTCCATGGTGTTCCTCCGTTTTCGGGCACGCCGAACGGCCCCGTCGAGCGGGCGCGGTCGGGTGCTGGGGCTACCGGGGGTCGGGCAGGCCCGCGCGGATGCCGTCGAAGACCTCGCGCAGCAGCGAGACGAGCGACCGGGCGGGGTCTTGCGTCCACTGCGCCATCGCCACGCCGAGTCCGGCGCTGACCACGGCCGCCACCGTGCGCGGGTACAGGTCCTCGGCGGCGGTCCCGGTTCGCTCGGCGATGGCGGCGGTCAACCGGTCCTGCGCCTGCGCGTGGGCGCGGAACACCTCGTGCTGCACGGACGGTTCCGCGAGCAGCCGTTGCAAGCCCTCGGGCCGCCCGTCACCGGTGGGTTCGCCGGATGGCTCGAACTGCGCGACGACCGCGTGGGTCACCGCGTCCCACAGCGGTTCGCCTGCGGGCCGCGCCAGCACCGCCTCGGCGATCCGCCACCCGCGCTCCACGTGCGCGGCGACCACCGCCTCGGCCTTGCTGCCGAAGTAGTTGCGGAACGTCCGCTCGGACACGTCGACGGCGGCGGCAATCTCCGACACCGTCACCGCTTCGAGCCCGTTGGCCAGCGCCAGCTGGATCGTCGCGTGGCTCAGCGCCAGCCGCGTCTCCCGCTTCTTGCGCTCCCGCAACCCCTCATCGGCCATGCCCTCAATGTAGCCAAACTTTCCGAGCTTGCAAAGTTGCCGGCTCGGAAAGTTTGGCGTCGGTCGTCACCAGGTGCCCGCCGCCACGGTGATCACCGGGACCAGGTCGTTGCCCACGGTCTCCAGGAACGCCACGATCTCCGCGGCCACCGAGCGGTGCTGGCGGTCGTTGAGGACGTCGTGGTGCGCGCCGTGGACCACCGACAGGCGCGCCCTCGGGAGGGCCTTGACAGCGGTGGCCAACGCGGCCCGGTCGGCGAGCGGGTCGGCGTCGCCGACCAGCACCAGGCGCGGGATGTCGGTGGTGGGGTGGTACGCGGGGGCGACGAGGTCGTCCGGCAGTGCGGTGCCGAGTGCACCCCGCTCGACGGCCGGGTCGCTCGTGAGCGTCTCGCGGTGGACCGGGCAGGACGTGCGGGCGTCCAACTCCGTGTCCCAGCCGCCTTCCAGGCCGGCCGCGCGACCGGGGAGCCCGGCGAGGACCACCGCCTCCGGCCACCACGGGGCGGTCGAGTCGTGCGCTTCCAGTAGCGCCGCGATCGCGGCGGCACCGGAGTCCGCGCCGAGCAGGACCAGCGGGCGGGGGAGGTCGGCCGCGTCGGCCACCGCGTCGTCGAGGGACGCCGGGTCGATCACCCGGACCTGGTAGGCGTCGGCGGCCAGGCGCCTGCCGAGGCGGGCGTAGGTTGCCTGCGTCTCACCGCGACCGGGGACGACGACAACCGCGCCGCGGACGCGGACCCCCTCCGGGGCGGCGAAATCGGTGTGACGGCTCATGTCACGGCTCCTTCCCGGGGCTTCCAGCCCAGCGCGGGGGCGACCTCGGTCGCGATGAGTTCGAGTGCCCGGACCGCGGCGTCCTGGTCCGGGATGGCGGGGTTGAACTGGGTGATCAGGTCGGTGGCCACGGGCAGCACCCGCTCCGCGCGCAGGGCGGAGACGATCTCGTCGGGGTGGCCGTAGAACGAGTGGAACCGGCGCAGCGCCTCGTCGACGCCCAGCCCGGCCGGGAACCCGCCGCGCTCGCCGAAGCGGAGGGCGGCCCGGTGCACGTCGTCGCCGATCTGCGCGAGCGCGGTCCGCCTGTCCTTGGCGGGGAACACGAACCGCGACAGGCCGATCCGGGGTGTCCGGGGTTCGCGCCAGGCGGCGAGGTACGCGTCGGCCCACGGTCGCTGCACTTCGTCGGTGGGCTCGTCGTAGCCGTACGCGGCGCGGTTGAGCAGCAGGTTCGACCCGGCCGCCGCCGCGTGCGCCGCGCCGGTGCCGCTGAACACGCCCTGCCAGATCCGGTCGGTGAAGTCGTCGGCGGGCGGCTGGATGGTGAAGCCCGCCGCGCCGACCTCCTGGTTGGACAGCGCCGCGCGCAGGACCGCCAGGCCCTCGGTCGTCAGCTCGCGCCTGCGCGCGACGTCCCGGCCGAACGCCGCGTACTCCACGTCGCTGCCGCCGCTGCCGACCCCGACCTCGACCCGCCCACCGCTGAGCGCGTCGACCACGGAGATGTCCTCCGCCAACCGGACCGGGTCCTCCAGTGGGAGGACGGTGATCGCCGTGCCGAGCCGGATCCGCCGGGTGCGGGCCGCCGCGTGCGTTAGGAACGGCCACGGCGACGGCAACCCGCCACCGGCGAGCGGCACGTGGTGCTGGGCCACCCAGCCGACGTCGAACCCGAGTTCGTCGGCCACCACGAACAACTCCTGCGCGTCGCGGTAGGCCTGCTTCGGGTCCTCGCCGCGGCCCTGCACGTGCGACAGGAACCCCAGCCGGAACCGCGGGCTCATCGCTCGCCTCCCGCCGCGGCCAGGGCTGCCCGCCGCGCACCGACGACCCGGTCGAGGACCGCGGCCGCGCCGCCGTCCGGCAGGACCGTGCCGCGCCAGGCGACGTGCTGGTCCGGGCGGATCAAGAAGTTGCCCGTGCCGTAGAGGTCCCGGGCCGACGGGTCGGTCAGGTGGATGACCGTGAGCGGCAGCGACCGGGCGGCGGCCGCGGCGGCGAAGTCGTGCTCGACCGCGCGGTCCTCGGTGAGCACGAGCAGCGCGAAGTCGTCGCCGACGCGGTCGTAGAGGGTGTCGCCGTAGGGGTCCACCAGACCGTTGGGCGCCCGGTGCCCGGGACGCGGGTCGTCCACGTAGCGGTCGGCGCGCCACGGGGCGCCCGGGTCGTCGTCGTACCAGATCGCCGACGACTCGTCGTAGCGCTCGTCGAAGGTGACGCCGTCGGACCCGGTGCGGTTCGCGCCGATCAGCGCGCGGATCTCGGCGCGCCTGCGTTCGGCGTCCGAGCCGAGGTCCGCGTCGTCGGGGACGCCGAGCGCGCGGATCGCCGACAGCGTCGCCTGGGACCGCCGCGACCGCGCCAGCGCGTAGTCGGCGACCCGCCAGTTGTGCCTGCGCCGCTCCTGGTCGTACGAGTCCAAAAGGGACTCCGGAGCCTGGTCCGCGAGCACCGCGGCGAGTTTCCAGCCGAGGTTGACCACGTCCCCGAAGCCCTCACCCAGGTTCCCGCCGGGAGTCCGCACGTGCGCGGCGTCGCCCGCGAGCAGCACCCGGCCCGCCCGGAAGGTCTCGGCGATGCGGGTGGCGTGGTAGAAGGTCGTGGCGGACACCAGTTCCAGGTCCAGGTCGAACCCGAACGCGGCCTGGGCCGTCGCCAGCAGTTCTGCTTCCGACGGCTCGTGGTGGAGCGGGAACGGACCCGCGTACACCCGCCAGTCACGCGTGCTGACCGCCGCCAGGAACCCGTCCGCCCGCTCGTTGAAGACGATGTTCGTGCCGCTCGGCGCCGGGCCGACGCGGTCGGCGATGTCGCCGGTGCGCACGATCAACCGCAGCCGCTTCTCCCGCGCCCGCTCGCCTTCCCTGGCGATCCCCACGAGTTCGCGGACCGCGCTGCGCCCGCCGTCCGCGCCGATCACGTACCGCGCCCGGACCACCCGGCCGTCCTCGAACACCGCGTCGACGCCGTCGGCGTCCTGCCGCAGCCCGGTCAGCCGCCACCCGCCCACGACCCGCACCCCGCGCTGGTCGAGGTGGCGCAGGAACACCTGCTGCACCGCGCTCTGCGGCCTGCGCAGCGCCTCCTCGGACGAGACCCGGGCACCGGTGAACGACGGCCGCCGGTTCGGCGCCAACTCGTGCCCCACCAGGGACGTCACCAGGCGGATCCCCTGGTTCCACTCCGGCGGGAAGGTCCACTCCCGGCGGACCGACTGCAGCACGCCCCACCGCCGGAAGTGCTCGACCACGCGCGGCGTGTGCCCCATCGCCCCGGCCCGCACCAGCGTCGCGCCCTCGGCCCGGTCGACCACGGCCACCTCGACGCCGCGACCGCTCAGCTCCAGCGCCGCCGACAGCCCCACCGGACCGGCGCCGACGACCAGCACGTCGACCCGCTCCGGCGGCGTACCGACCGGGAACCGTACGTTGTGGACATCTCGCCCACCCGTCGCCGAGGTCACGCGCGCACCAGCGAGTTGCGGTTGGCCGGGATCGGCAGACCGAGGTTGCCGCGCAGCGTGTCCGACTCGTACTCGGTGCGGAACAGGCCCCGCTCCTGCAACAGCGGCACCACGCCGTCGACGAACCAGTTCAGGTCCTCGTTGTTGCGGAACGCCAGGTTGATCCCGTCGAAGGTCCCGGCGGCGAACCAGTCCGCGATCGTGTCCGCGACCGTGCCCGGCGCGCCGACGAACGGCGAGGTCCGGCGTTCGCTGAACGACTCCACCACCTGCCGCAGCGTCAGGTTCTCCGCCCGCGCCCTGTCGATGATCTTCGCCGCGCCGGTCCGGCCGCCCTTCTCCGCCAGGTGGGCCACGTCCGGGAACGGCGCGTCGAGGTCGTACCGGCTGAAGTCGTGCGCACCGAACGCGCGCCCGAGCAGGCCCACGTTGCGGTCGAAGTCGTTGTCCTCGTCGAGGATCTCGGCCGCCCGCCGCCGCGCCGCCTCGTCGGTGCCGCGCACGACCGGGCCGCCGTGGATGAAGATCTTGATGTGCTCGGGGTCGCGGCCCGCCGCCGCGGTGCGGGTCTTGATGTCGGTGTAGTACGCGTGGGCGTCCGCCAGCGAACCGCCCGGCGCGTAGATGCCCTCGGCCACCTGGGCGGCGAGGTCGCGGCCCTCCTCGGAGACCCCGGCCTGGAAGATCACCGGCTGCCCCTGCGGCGACCGGGACAGGTTCAGCGGGCCGTCGACCCGGAAGTGCTCGCCCTCGTGGTTGAGCGCGTGCAGCTTCGACGGGTCGAGGAACACCCCGCGCTCGACGTCGGCCGGGAACGCGTCGTCCTCGTAGGAGTCCCACAGGCCCCGCACGACCCGCACCGACTCCAGCGCCCGGCCGTAGCGGGTCGTGTAGTCCAGGTGCTCCTCCAGGCCGTAGTTGCGGCTGGTTCCGGTGTCGAAGCTGGTCACCACGTTCCAGCCCGCCCGGCCGCCGCTGATGTGGTCGAGCGAGCCGAACCGGCGGGCCAGGTTGAACGGCGAGTTGTAGGTGGAACTCGCGGTGCCGACCAACCCGATGTGCCGGGTGTGCGTGGCGACCGCGGACAGCAGCGTCAGCGGCTCCAGCCGGTTGAGGTAGTGCGCCGGGTAGGTGGCGTTGATGAACTGGCTGTCCACGATGAACAGCGCGTCGAACAGCGCGTGCTCGGCCGCTCGCGCCTGCTGGATGTAGTAGTTGATGTCGATGCTGGCGTTCTTGGCGACGCTCGGGTCCTTCCAGAGCCCGTGCTGGCCGGGGCCGCCCACTCCGTACGGGTGCAGCGCGAGGTGGATCTTGCGGGTCATGTGGGGTTACCCTTTCAGGCGTTGAGCAGCGCGCGCAGCGCCTCGCGCTCGGCTCGCCCGGCGGCGGCCATGCGCAGCGTCGGCGCGGAACCGACGAGCAGCTTGGTGTAGGGGTGCTCGGGGGCGGCGATCACGTCGCGCGCCGGGCCGACCTCGACGACCGAGCCCTGGTAGAGCACGGCGACGCGGTCGGCGATCCCGGCGACCGAGCCGAGGTCGTGGGAGATGAACACGAGCGCGATGCCGGTATCGCGCAGGTCCTTGAGGATCTCCAGTACCTGCACGCGGTTGGCCGCGTCCAGCGCGCTGACCGGCTCGTCGAGGATCACCAGCTTGGGCTCGGTGATCAGCGCCCGGGCCACCGCCACGCGCTGCCGCTGCCCGCCGGACAACTCACCCGGCAAGCGGGGCAACAACTCCTCGTCGAGGCGCACCCGGGGCAGGTACCCGCGGGCGCGCTCCACCGCCTCCACCCGCGGAATCCCCTTGAGCAGCAGTGGTTCCAGCAACGAGTCGGCGATGGTGAGATCGGGATCGAGGCTGCGCAGCGGGTCCTGGAACACGTACTGGAGCACGCCGCGCCGCCGCAGCGCGCGCCACTGGCGGTCGCGGTGGCCGCTGACGTCCTCTCCGTCGACCACGATCCGCCCGGCGGACGGCCGCACCAGGCCCAGCACGGCCCGGGCGAACGTCGACTTCCCCGAGCCGGTTTCCCCGATCAGGCCGACGATCTCGCCGGGTTCGACGGTCAGCGAGGCGCCCGCAAGCGCTTGCCGACGGTGCCTCCGGAGTCCGTAGTGGACATCGAGGCCGGTCACCTCAAGGACGCTCACGAACCCTCCCGCGCGAGGAACCTGTCGAGCCCGTACTGCTCGTGCTCGCTGATGAGCAGCCGCGTGTACTCGTGCTCGGGCTGGTAGAGCACCCGCGAGGTCGGCCCCTGCTCGACGACCTCGCCGTCGCGCATCACCAGCACCTCGTCGCACAGCTGCGCGACCACGGCCAGGTCGTGCGACACCACGACGAGCGCCAGCCCGGAGTCGTCCCGCAGATCCGCCAGCAGGTCGAGGATCTCCGCCTGCACGGTCACGTCCAGCGCGGTCGTCGCCTCGTCGGCGATGAGCACCCGGGGGTCGGCCGCGATGGCCGCCGCGATCAGGACCCGTTGCAGCATCCCGCCGGACAGCTCGTGGGCGTACTGCCCGTACACCAGTTCCGGGTCGCGCAGGCGCACCGCCGCCAGCAGCTCCAGCGCCCGCTGCCGGGCCGCCCGCCGCCCGAACCCCTTCTTCACCTTGACGACCTCGGCGACCTGCTTGCCCACCGGGATCGACGGGTTCAGGTACGACGCCGGGTCTTGGAACACGGCGCTGATCGTCGACCCGCGCAGCTCCGTCAGCTCCGCCTGGCTCAACGCCGACACGTCCTGGCCCGCCACGTGGATCGCCCCGTCGGCCACCTCGAACCGGGGCGGCAGGATGCCCAGCACGGCCCGGCACGTCATGGTCTTGCCGCTGCCGGACTCGCCGACGATGCCGACGACCTTCCCGGGCGCGAGCGTGAAACTCACCCCCTTGACGATCTCCCGCCCGTCCACCTGCCCGCGGATCCGGACATCACGGACCGCGAGCACCGGGTCCACTGTGGTCTCCACCGGGATCTCGGTCAACGCCGTCACACCGCACCTCCCACCGGTTGCCTGGTCTTCCGGTCCGCGAACAACGCCCGCCCGGCCTCACCCGAGACGTCCCGGATCGCGTCGGCCAACAGGTTGCTGGCCCATACGGTCGCCATGATCAGCAGCGCGGGCGCGAACGGCGCCCACGGCTGGTAGCTGAGGTAGCCCAGGTCCGAGGCCAGCAAGCCACCCCAGGTCGGCGCGGGCGGCTGCACTCCGATCCCGAGGAACGACAGGCTCGACACGATGATGAACCCGGTGCCAAGCGTTTGCGCCAGCGCGACCGCGATCGGCGGCAGCACCTTGACCCACACGTGCCGCCGGATGACCCAGCCCAGCGACGCGCCCGAGATCAGTGCCGCCTCCACGTACTGCGACCGCGCCACCGCCAGCGTCGCGGCTCGTGCGACCCGGTAGAACAGCGGCGACACGAGCGCGCCGGTCACGAACATGGCTTGTGTGATGCCGTTGCCCAGCAACGCGGTCACCGCGACCGCAAAAAGCAGGAACGGCAACGCGATCAGCGTGTCCGCCAACCGCAGCGTCACCCACTCGAACACCCGTCCCAGGTATACGGACAGGATACCGGGAATCGCACCGACGACCAACGCCATCAGCGCCACCTCCAGCGCTCCGACAACGCTGGCCCGCGAACCGTCCAGGAGTCGACTGAACACGTCACGCCCCAGGTAGTCCGTGCCGAGCCAGTGCGAACCGGACACCCCGGCGAGCGTGTCCGAGCTGGTGGCCAACGGGTCCTGCGGCGCGAGCAGTGGGCCGAAGATCGCCAGCAGCGCGATCGCGGCCAGGATCACGACCGAGATCCGGCCCGAGGCGAGGGAGAGCACACGGCGCACCACGGGTCACACCCCCCTCAGCGACGCGGGCGCGACCCGGCCCAGCACCACGTTGACGATCAGGTTGAACGTCACGACCAGCGCCACCGACACCACCAGCACCCCCTGCACCGCGGGGACGTCACCCGCTTGCGCGGAGTCGTTGGCGAACCGGCCGAAGCCCTGCAACCCGAAGATCCACTCGGTGACCACGGACGCGCCGACCAGCGACGGGAACTTGATCCCCAGCGTCGCCAGCGCCGGTCCGATGCCGTTGCGCAGCACGTGCCGGAAGAAGACCCGCCGCGGGCTCAGCCCCCGCACCACCGCCCCCACCACGTAGTTCTCCCGGTACGCCGACACCAGCCCGGTGCGCAGTTGCCGGGCCACGTCGGCCACCACGTCGAAGCTCAACGCCAGCGCGGGCAGGATGATGTGCGCCAGCCAGAGGCCGAAGCCCTCGGTCGCGGGGACGTACCCGCCGGAAGGCAACAGATCCAGCCCGACGGCGAAGATCTCCACCAGCACGATGCCGACCACGAACGCGGGCATCACCGACACAACCGTGACGAACCCGGTGATCGCCCGGTCCACCCACGTCGTGCGGCGCAGCGCGGCGACCGTGCCGAGCGTGAACCCGATCAGCGTGCCCAGCACGAGCGCGACGAGCGCGATCGACAGGCTCACCCCGAGCCCGAGGCCGATCAGCGTGGCCACGTCCGCGCCGTTGACCCAGCTCGTCCCGAACTGCCCGTGCAGCACGTCGGTGAACCAGTCCCAGTACTGCGTGAGGAACGGCCGGTCCAGACCCCACTGGCTCTCGATGTTCGCGATCGCCTCCGGGGTCGCGTCCTCGCCCAGTTGCAGCCGCGCGGGGGACAGGCCGCTCATCGCGCGCAACGCGAACGTCACGAAGGTCGCCACGAAGAACACGGGGACGAAGATGGCGACGGAGCGGCCCAGGGCGGACAGCAGCCCGCCCACCCCGGCCCGACCGCGGGCCAGGTCACCGGCCACTGATCGTCACCCCCGTCCAGTCGATGTGCGCGGGGTTCTTCGGCAGCGCCGAGATCGTCTTGCTCTTGGCGATCAGGTTCGGCGCGGCGTAGGTGAACACCAGCGCCCGGCTCTCCAGCCCGGCGCGCGTGGCGGCCCGCAGGACCTCCGGGTACCCCGGCGCTTCCAGCGGAGTCTCACGCACCTTCTTCACCGCGGCCTCGAAGCCCTCGGGCTCGTAGGGGGAACTGAGGTTCAGCGGCCCGTTCGGTCCGAAGTGGGCGGTCAACGTCTGCACCGCGGAGTCGCGGCCGGTGGTGCCGTAGAGGGAGAGGGTGAGCTGCTTGGCGAAGAACGGCTTCGACCAGTTCTTGTCCACCTTGATGTTCAGCGTGATGCCGACCGCGGCGAGCTGCGACTGCACGATCTCGGCGGCGGGCTGCGCGTCCGGGATCACCAGGTCCAGCTTGATGTCACCGGCCTTGACGCCCGCCTCGGCCAGCAGCCGCCTGGCCTTCTCCGGGTCGTACGGGTACTTGTCCTTCGACTGCTTGTCGTAGGCGATGTAGCCCTCCGGGAACGGCTGGTCGGTCGCCTCGCCGTAGCCGAAGGACAGCTTGTCCACGAACTCCTCGCGGTTGACCGCGTGCCGCACCGCGTCGACGACCTTCGGGTTGTCGAACGGCGCCTTGTTCACGTTCAGGCTGATGTTGGCGGCGTTGAAGCCCGGCTGCACGAACACGTCGAGCCCGGCCTTCTTCGCCGCGTCCGCCTGCGCGGGCACGATGTCGGCGAAGTTGTAGACCCCGGTCTGCAAACCGGAGACGACCGTGGAGGAATCCGGCGCCGAGACGAGTTCCACGGTGTCGATGTGGATGTTCGCCGCGTCCCAGTAGTCCGGGTTCTTCTTCAGCACCGCCTTCGTGCCCGGGACCAGTTGGGTGATGGTGAACGGGCCTGCGCCGATCGGGTTCTGGTCCAGCTTCGCCGGGTCTGCCGCGGCCTTCGGGCTGGCCACCTGCAGCACGCGCTGGCCCAGCAGCTGCGGGATCTGGTGGTCCACCTGCGACAGCGCCACCACCACGTCGAGGCCGGTCGCGGTGACCTCCTTGATCGAGGTGAGGTCGCCGAACAGCGCCGAGTTCTTCTGCGTCTTGGCGCGCTCGATCGCGGCCTTGACCGCCGCGGCGTCCACCGGCTCGCCGTCGGAGAACTTCAACCCGGGCCGCAGGTGGAAGGTGACCTGGTCGCCCGCGGTGTTGTACTCCCAGCTCGCGGCCAGGTCCGGTACGGCCTTGCCGGTCTCGTCGGTGCGGGTCAGCGACGCGTAGACCAGGGCGAGCTCGCGGAACTGCGCGCCGCTGCCGCTGACCACCGGGTCCCAGTGCGTGGGGAAGTACGACGACGCCCACTTCAGCGCGGCGGGGCCGGTGGACCCGGTGGACGCCCCGCTGCTCCCGCACGCGGTGAGGGTGGCGGCGAACAGGACGGCGAACCCCGCGGCGGCGAGGCGGTGGCGGGCGGTGCGGTGCGAACGCATGTGCTGTCTTTCCTTCGGTGTGGTCGCCGCGGTCACGGGACGAGCGCGGGCTCTGGCTGCGGGCGTCTGGCTGCGGTGTGGCGGTTCTCGGGGATCGGCAGGCCGAGGTTGCCCCGGAGGGTGGTGGACTCGTATTCGCTGCGCACGACTCCGCGTTCGCGCAGGATCGGGAGGACCTGGTCGGTGAAGCGGGCGAACTCGCTGGGCGCGTTGACGGTCACGTTGATCCCGTCGAACCCGCCTTCCTCGAACCAGTGCTGGATGGTGTCGGCCACGGTGGTCGGCGAGCCGACGAACGGCGAACGGGCGGACTCGCTCAGGTGCTCGACCAGTTGGCGGAGCGTGAAACCGTTGTCCTTGGCCAACTTGGTGATGCCCTCGGCCTGGGTGCGGAAGCTGCGCTCGCCGAGCGAGGCGACGTCCGGGAACGGCGCGTCGAGTTCGTACTGGGTGAAGTCGTGCCAGCCGAACGGACGGCCGAGTTCCTTGAGCGCGCGGTCGAAGCTGCGGCCACCGAGCAACGCGTCCTCTTTGGCCCGTGCCTCCTCGTCCGTGTCGGCGATGACCAACCGGATACCGGGCAGGATCAGCACGTGCTCCGGGTCGCGGCCCTTCGCGGCGGCCCGCTCACGCAGTTCGGTGCGGAACGCCTTGGCCTGTTCGAGGGTCTGGGCGTGGGTGAAGATGACCTCGGCGATGCTCGCCCCGAGGTCCCGGCCCTCCTCGGAGTCCCCGGCCTGGAAGATGACCGGTTGGCCCTGCGGCGAGCGTTCGAGGTTGAGCGGTCCGACGACGGAGAAGTGCTCGCCCTTGTGGTTCAAGGCGTGCTGCTTGGCGGGGTCGAGGAAGACCTCGGTGGCGCGGTCGCGGGGGAACGCGTCGGCCTCGTAGGAATCCCAGAGGCCCTGGGCGACCCGGACGTGTTCGAGCGCGCGGCCGTAGCGGGTGGCGTAGTCGTAGTGCTCGTCGCGGCTGTAGTTGCCCGCCGTGCCCGCGTCGCCGCTGGTCACCACGTTCCACCCCGCACGACCGCCGCTGATGTGGTCGAGCGAGTAGAGGCGGCGGGCCAGGTTGAACGGCTCGTTGTACGACGTGGTGGCCGTACCGACTAGACCGATGTGTCTGGTGTGGACGGCGAGCGCGGACAACAGCGTGAGCGGTTCGAGCCTGCTCAGGTAGTGGTTGGGGGAGTTCTCGGTGATGAACTGGCTGTCCACGATGAACACCAGGTCGAACTTCGCCGCCTCCGCCTCCTCGGCGCGGGCGAGGTACCAGTCGATGTCGACGCTGGCGTCGGCGGGGATCTCGGGGTCGAGCCAGGTCCGGTGCTGGCCCGGCCCGCCGACCCCGAGGAGGACGGCGCCCAGTTTCAGGGTGCGACGGGACATGGTGATCCATTCTCGATAGGAATAGGTGGAATGCGCGCCGTGGAGACAGGCGTGTTGCCGGAGTACCGAAACCCGTGTGGGCGGCGGCGATGGTGCTGCGAACCAGGCTGAGGTGAATCGCGCCTAACAGTTCGTGTGCACGATCGCGGCGATTGGCGCGCCAGGTCGGGGACGGTGCCGGGTGGGGAAGAGGGGGTGGGTGGTGGGAGAGGTGTTACAGACCAGCCAGCGACGGCAGGTGAGCGGTGCGCCCATCTCGTCGGGGGTCTGGTTCATGGACCCGAGCATGACCCCTCTGAGCTGGGGTTGTCCAACGACGTTTCATGATGCGGATACATCACGGTTCGTGATGGGTGCTCGGGTAGCTTCCGGTGCCATGGAGAAGGTTCTGGACATCGTGCCGTTGCGCAGCCTGGTCGCGGTCGCCGACCGCGGTGGCTTCCAGCGGGCCGCCACGCACCTGCACCTCAGCCAGGCCGCGGTCAGCCAGCACGTGCGCAGGCTGGAGGCCGCCACCGGCCGCCGCCTCGTCGAGCGCGACGGCCGCCGCTCCCGCTTCACCACCGACGGCACCCACCTGCTCGGCTACGCCCGCCGCATCCTCGCCCTGCACGACGAGTCCCTGCGCACCTTCGGCGTCGAGGCGGGCGAGGTGATCGTCATCGGCTCGACCGAGCACGCCGCCGCGCAGCTGCTGCCGCTGCTCACCGCTGCGCTGGAGCGGTCGCTCCCGGACCACCGCGTCCGCTACCGGCTCGACCGCGGCACGGCGCTGCGGGAGGCGCTGAGCACCGGCCGCATCGATCTGGCCCTGCTGCTCGGCGCCGCCGACGACCCGCGCGCGACACCGGTCGGCGAGCTGGAACTGACCTGGTACGCGGCCGAGGGGTGGTCGCGCCCCGCGGGCCCGGTTCCCGTCGTCGCCTTCGACAGCCCGTGCGCGCTGCGCACCGCCGCGCTGGAAACCCTGGCGCGGCACCGGATCCCGGCCGAGATGGGCGCCGAGGCCAACCAGCTCGCGGGAGTGCACGCCGCTACCGCCGCGGGTCTCGGCGTCGCCGCGCTCGCCACTCTCGGCACCACCCCCGAAGGTCTGGTCCACCGCGGCGACCTCCCGCCACCGCCTCCGCTGCCCCTCACCCTCTGGCGCCGCCAAGACCTCGACCCCGCCGTCACCTGGCACGCCACCACCAGCCTCCGCGACCTCTTGGCCACCCCCTTGGCCCGCGGCGCCTGACCCGCGCGACCATGGCCGGGTGCGCGACGTGGACGAGTTGGCGAAGCTGTGCGGGTGGCGCGGCGCGTCCCCCGAGACCACCGAATGGGACGCGGTCGAGCAGCTGATGGGGGTCGCGCTACCGGAGGAGTACAAGCACCTGCTCCGGGTGTTCCCGCCCGGCAAGTTCCTGAGCCCGTACGGCGAGGGCATCGCCGTCCACCCGCCCCAGCTGGTCTACGGCATACCGGACTACGGGAACCAGTTCGCACTGGAGATGGACGAGCTGCGCGAGTGGCGCGACGACCACCCCGACGACGTCCCCGACCCGGTGTTCCCCGAACCGGGCGGGCTGATCCCGTGGGCCTGGGCGGTCCGGCCCGTGGTGCTGTGGTCGCAGGAGCCCGGCGGGTGGACCGTGGTCGTGTCCAACGCCAGCGTCTGGCGCGTCCACGACGACGACCCGGTCCTGGAGCGCTTCGCCGTCGGCACGCTCGAGTTCCTGGCCGGGTACGTCACCGGCGACATCTGGAGCAGGCTCCTCGCGCCCAACTACGACGAACCGGACGCGCTTCCCGCGCGCGAGCCCGCGTCGACACCCCGGTACGTCCCGTTCCGCGCGGCCGAGTGGGCGCGGATGCGCACCGCGCCCGGCCCGAGGGTCTGGTAGGCCGCCTAGTCTGCCGTGACCTGGGCGACCAGCAGCGCGATGTCGTCGCGGCCGGGGGCGTTGTCGAGCAGCGCGTCCATGACCTGGGCGCACACCGCGGCGGGGTCGTCGGGGGTGACGGCGGCGGCGAGGCGGGTGAGGGCCGGGTCGATGGCGCGGTCGCGGCGCTCGACGAGGCCGTCGGTGTAGAAGGCGAGCACCGCGCCCGGGACGAGGTCGACCACCGTGTCGCGGCGCGCGCCGCGCAGACCGAGGCCGACCGGGATGTCCGGGGGCAGCGGGACCAGCGCCGACTCCCGGCCCGGCAGCGCCAAGACCGGCGGCGGGTGGCCCGCCGACGACAGGGTGATGCGCAGGCGCGGGACGTCGATGATGCCGTAGGTCACCGTGGCCAGGCTGCGCTTCTCGAAGTGCGACACCTTGCCGTGCAGCTTGGCCAGCACCTCCCCGGGCGCGTCGTACTCCAGGGCGTACGCCCGCAGCGCGCTCCGCAGGCGGCCCATCACGACCGCCGCGGCGAGCCCGTGCCCGGCCACGTCGCCGATGACGATCCCGACCCGCCCGTCGCGGAGTTCGAAGACGTCGTACCAGTCGCCGCCCAGCCCGGTCGCGGCGCCGGGCACGTAGCGGGCCGCGAAGCGCAGACCGGGCACCGCCGGGAACCGGCCGGGCAGCAGGCTGCGCTGCAACGCCGTCGTCGCGGCGCGCTCGGCGCCGCTGCGCTCCGCCTGGATGGCCAGCGCGATCCGGTCGGCGACCAGCACCAGCAGCCGCGTGTCCGCCTCGGTGAACCGCCGCGCGGACAGGGAACCGATGTGCAGCACGCCGATCAGCTCGTCCCGCGCCAGGATCGGCACGCCCAACAGGGCCTTCAGCCCCTTGCGCCACAGGAACGGGCTGACCACGGTCGTCGCGTCGACCCGGTCCAGCACCACCGGCAGCCGTGTGGCCGCGACCCGACCGGAGAAGCCCGCGCCGAGGTTGACCGTCACCCCGTGCCGGATCTCCTCCTCGACACCCACCGCCGCGCGCACCGTCAACCGCTCGGTGTCCGCGTCGTACAACAGGATCGTGGCGGTGTCCACCTCGAACAGATCACGCACCCGCCCCAGCAGGACCCGCAGCGACTCCTCCGGTTCCAGGTGGCGCAGCTCGACGTCGGTGATCGCTTCCAACACGCGCACGCGGTCGGTCGGACCGGAGGTCTGGGGCACGTCGCGCAGCCTATCCACCCGCCACCGACGACGCGCCCGTGCGCCTCGGCCGTCGAAGCGCCAGTCCGAGCATCAGGCCGCGCGCGCACCCGCCCGGACCGCCACGTGCGCGGCTTCCTCCACGGGCAGACCACGAAGCGTGGTAAGCGTCAGCGCGGCGAGGAACTCGCTCTCGTCACCGTGCAGCGGCGCAACGACGGCACCATCCGGGTGTGCGAACACGGTCGCCTCGGGAGCCGTCACCGCGACCAACCGCGGTCCCCGAGCCAGTACCTCGCCCGCCACCCGAGCCGCCGCCGCGACGCTGTCGACGGTTCGTCCGCCGAGCGACTCGGCGTCGTGCCGGTTCAGCCGCACCACGTCGGCCGCGGCCAGGATCCGGTCCCGGTACCCGCTGGGGGCGCCGTCGAGCACCACGAGCCCGTTCGCGCACCCGGCGGCCGCCAACGCGGTCTCGGCAGGTTGCCGCAGCTGCACGACAACGGCGTCGGCCCGGGATAGCGCGTCACCCGCCGCGCTCACGTCACCAGGCGTCACCAGCGTCCCGTCCGGCACGTCCTCCAGACACCGCCACCGCTCGTCGTCGTCGACCACGTTGACGACGAGCGCGCTCAGACTGTCCTCCCGGCGCACCACGTGATCGACGCGGATACCATCGGATCTGGCCTTTTCGACCAGCCAATCGCCCACGGTGTCGCCGCCGACGACCCCGACCAGCGTCGCCCGGGCACCGAGCCGCCCGGCCGCCGAGGCGACGCCGAACCCCTGCCCACCGGGCAGTTCCCGGCGCTCGCGCACCGGCACCGACGAACCCTCCTCCGGCAGGTGGGGGACCAGCAACACCAGGTCCCTCGCCACCTGCCCCACAACCGCGATGTTCTCCACACCAACGCCATACCCGCGCGCACCACCGGGTACACCACGTGATCGACTCGCGGGCGTCCACCTCCGCAGAGTCGTTTGCGGGCGCGCGCGGGTGGGTACGCGAGCGCGGGTGAACGCCACCAGGCACTTTCCCGGTCGGATCAGCAACCCCTGGGGTGCGCGAACCCCGTACGGCCCCGGACAGCCCTGGCCTGTCAGGGTCGACCACCACCTGGCCGACGGGGTGGCGGTGGCGGACGTCGAGGCGTGGGTGCCGAGCGCGGCCGTGCTGCACTCGAACGGGGACGGACTGGACATCGCTGTCAAGGACGGGGCGATCGTCGGTGTCCGAGGGCGGGCTGACGATCGCGTCAACCACGGCAGGCTCGACCCCAAAGACCTCTACGGCTGGCAGGCGAACAACTCGCCCGACCGGCTGACCACCCCGCCCGTCCGCGTCGACGGCCGCTTGGTCGAGTGCGGCTGGGACGAGGCCATGGGCCGCGTCGCCGCCCACAGCAAGCGGTTGGTCGCCGACCACGGCCCCGACGCGCTGGGCTTCTACACCAGCGGGCAGCTGTTCTGCGAGGCCTACTACACCCTCGCCGCGATCGTCCACGGCGCCATCGGCACCAACCACCTCGACGGCAACACCCGGCTGTGCACCGCCACCGCCGCGGCCGCGCTGAAGGAGTCCTTCGGCGCGGACGGCCAGCCGGGCAGCTACTCCGACGTCGACCACGCCGACGTGATCGCCCTGTTCGGACACAACGTGGCCGAGACACAGGTCGTGCTGTGGACCAGGATGCTCGACCGGCTCGCGGGTCCCAACCCGCCCGCCATCGTGTGCGTCGACCCGAGGGAAACCCCGGTGGCCCGCGCGGCGACGGTCCACCTCGCCCCGCTGCCGGGGACGAACGTGGCCCTGATGAACGGTCTCCTGCGCGAGGTCATCGCGAACGACTGGATCGATCGCGCCTACATCACCGGCCACACCAGGGGATTCGACGACCTGGTCAACCGCGTTGAACCGTACACACCGGACACAACGGCGCGGATCTGCGGTCTCTCGGCCGAATGGGCCAACGAGGAACACGTGGCCGACCTCGCCCGGCTGTGGAACCTCGACGTCCGGCACATCCCGCACGGCGGTCCGCCGACGCACGCCATGAAGATGCTCGACCTCGCCGAGGAAGGCGAGTTGCGGATGCTGTGGGTCAGCGCCACCAACCCGGCCGTTTCGCTGCCGGACCTCGCCCGGGTGCGGGGAATCCTCCGCCGGGAAAGCCTTTTCCCGGTCGTCCAGGACATCTTCCGCACCGAGACCGCGGAACTGGCGGACGTGGTCCTCCCCGCCGCGGCGTGGGGCGAGAAGACCGGGGTCTTCACCAACGCCGACCGCACCGTGCACCTGTCCCGCAAGGCCGTCGAGCCGCCGGGACAGGCACGCTCCGATGTGGACATCTTCCTCGATTACGCCAGGCGGATGGACCTGCGCGACCGATCGGGTGCCCCGTTCCCGCCCTGGCGCGACGGGGAGTCCGCGTACCGGGCCTGGCAAGCGGCTAGCGCCGGACGGCCCTGTGACTACACCGGCCTGAGCTACGACCTGCTCGAAGAGCGCGGTGGCGTACAGTGGCCCCGCGACACCGACAACCCCGACGGCACCGAGCGCCTCTACCGCGACGGCCGGTTCCCCACCGAACCGGACTACTGCGAGACATACGGCCACGACCTCATGACCGGTGACCCGGTCGACGAAGCTGCTTACCGCGCGAACGACCCCGCCGGTCGGGCCCTCATCAAATCCGCCGACTACACAACCGCACCCGAGCCCCCGACTACCCGTTTGCCCTGATCACCGGTCGGACCGTCTACCAGTTCCACACCCGCACCAAGACCGGTCGCGCCCCCGAGTTGAACGCCGCCGCACCCGAGATGTGGGTCGAGGTGGCCGTCGGGGACGCCCGGGAGCACGACCTCGCCGAGGGCGACCTGGTCGAGATCCGCTCTCCGCGCGGGGCGATCCGAGCCAAGGCCCGCATCGGCGGGATCCGCCAGGGTGTCCTGTTCGTCCCGTTCCACTACGGGTACTGGGACGACCCGGACGGCAACGGCCACCGGGCGGGCAACGAACTGACCCGCACCGACTGGGACCCGGTGTCCAAACAGCCACTTTTCAAGGCATCCGCCGCCGCCCTCGCGCGGTGCCGAGCCGCACCCGACCGGTCGGCCCGCTGATGCCCACGACGCGCGAGCACCCGCCCAGCGCGGTCTCGTTCCTCACCGCGGTGGGCTTGACGGCCTTCCTGGTCCTCGGCGTCGTCGCGGTCGCCACCCACCGCGCCCCCTGGTGCGTGGCGCTCTGGTGCGCGGCCCTCACGATCGTCATCGTCCTGCACCTCTGGGCGGCGCACGGCGGCGGCAAGTAGCCTCCCCACGGGAACCGACCGGGGGAGTGCCATGCCGACCGCCGACGACTGGCTCGCCGTCCGCGCCTACCTCGCCGAGCACCGCCACACCCTGGCCGTCGACGCCGTCGCCGAGTACCCGGACACACCGACGGTCGCCGGAACGCCGCTGCTCACGACCCCGTCCTGGCTCCCGCCCGAGCCCGTGCAGCTCACCGCCATCACCCTCCACCGAGGCGGGTCCACCCGGTTCGCCGCCCCACCGGCCGCCCTCCCCGAACCACACCGGACCTACTCGTCCGCCATGGCCGCCCTCGCCGCCCCGGCCGTCTTCCAGAACCGCGCCACCTACCGCCTCCTCGACGCCGACCTCAGCGTCCCCCGCGTGGACTTCGGCGCGGGCACCTACTTCGACGGCATCGACTTCGGTGAGGCCTGCGCCCACGAGTACGCCGCCCGCCGCCTCGGCCTCGTCGACGCCCTCGACCTCCGCGACGCCATCGGCGCACCCTGCGACCCGACCCGGCGCCCCACCAACGTCGCCATCAGCACCCTCACCCTCCGCGTCGACCGGCACGCCGGGACCGCCGACCTCTACCTGCACTGGCGCGACCCGAAGCGCGTCGGGCACGCGGGTGGGCTCTACCAGGTCGTCCCCGTCGGCGTCTTCCAACCCGCCGCCGACGACCGCGCCGACTTCTCCCTGTGGCGCTGCGTGGTCCGCGAGTTCTCCGAGGAGCTGCTCGGCACCCCCGAGACCGCCCCCACCGACTACGACCGGTGGCCCTTCGCCGCCCGCCTGACCGGCGAACTCGGCACCCGGGTCCGCGTCACCTGCCTCGGTATGGGCGTCGACCCCCTGACCCTGGCCACCGACCTGCTCACCGTCGCCGCCATCGACGCCGAGGTCTTCGACGACCTGTTCGGCACCCCCGTCGACACCAACGACGAGGGCCGCGTCCTCGACGCCCAACCCTTCACCGAGGACACCATCACCCGGTTCGTCCACCACGAACCCACCCAGGCCGCGGGCGCCGCCCTCCTCGCCCTCGCCTGGGCGCACCGGGACACCCTGCTCGCCTGAGCCCCAGGGGCTGTCGAGAGTGGAGGCAGCCGACCTAGGTCCACGGTCGTCGCGCCCTTGGTCCTCTCGACCCCGACCCGCGCGGGGTCGATCGCTGGCGCGTGACCACGGCGCGCCGACAAACCCATCCCGGGCGCCGTGGGACGGATTCACCCCGACAGGGTGTTCGCCACGCCAACGGCCGTTCCGGTTCACCGGATCGGGAACCTCACCCGGTTCTGCTGTGGCGGCGGCGCGGCCCATCGGGTTTGTTCGGATGGGATCGGAGCGAGTCCGCCCGGGCGGGTGGGACGGCAGGACGTGGACGACAGGCGGGGACGATGACCTCGACGCACGGTACGAAGGGGAAGTGCGGCACCGGGGGAAAGCACCCGGTCGAGCCGCGGGCGGGTGAGCCGACGGCGGGCAGGCGCGCGGCCATGTTGACTGTGGCGACCCTCGGGTTCGCCGTCAACTTCTGGGCGTGGGCGCTGCTGAGCCCGCTCGGCCCCCGGTTCAAGGACTCCCTCGGGCTCTCGGCCTTCCAGCAGGCGCTGCTCGTCGCGGTGCCGGTCGTGGTCGGCTCGCTGGGGCGCATCCCGGTGGGCGCGCTGACCGACCGCTTCGGCGGCCGGGTCATGTTCCCGATCGTGTCCGCCGCCACCATCGTGCCCGTGCTGTTCCTCGGCTGGTGGGGCCACGGTTCCCTGGCGGCCCTGCTGGTCGGCGGCTTCTTCCTCGGCACGGCGGCACGGCGTTCGCCGTCGGCGTGCCGTTCGTCAACGCCTGGTTCCCGCCCGCCCGCCGCGGCTTCGCGATCGGCGTGTTCGGCGCGGGCATGGGCGGTACCGCCATCAGCGCGCTCACCACAGTGCCCCTGGTCGACGCGGGTGACATCCAGACCCCGTTCCTGGTGACCGCCGTCGTGCTGCTCGCCTACGCCCTGCTCGCCGCCGCCGTCCTCCGCGACGCCCCCGGCCGCGCCGTGCCCACCGCGCCGCTGGCCCAGCGCCTCGCCGCGACCGCCAGGCTGGCCGCGACCTGGCAGGCGTCCCTGCTCTACGCCGTCGCGTTCGGCGGGTACGTCGCCTTCTCGGTCTACCTGCCCGCCTACCTCAAGACCTCGTACGGCCTCACCCAGTCCGACGCGGCCAACCGGATGGCCGGGTTCGTGCTGCTCGCCGTCGTGATGCGCCCGGTCGGCGGCTGGCTGTCGGACCGCGTCGGCCCGATCCGCGTGCTCGCCACCGCGTTCGCGGTGGTCACGGCGGGCGCGGCGGCGCAGGCGTTCACCCCGGGCCTGATGCCCGGCGCCACGATCGCCTTCCTGACCATGGCCGCCGCGCTCGGTGCGGGTAGCGGCGCGGTGTTCGCCCTGGTCGCGCTGGTGACCCCGGCCGACAAGGTCGGCTCGGTCACCGGTGTGGTCGGCGCCGCAGGCGGTCTCGGCGGGTTCGTGCCGCCCCTGGTCATGGGCGCGCTCTACGGCGCCTTCAGCTCGTACGCCGTCGGACTCGCCGCTCTGGCCGTCGTGGCGGCGCTCACCCTGCTGTTCACCCTGACCGCCGTGCGCCGGTTCATCCCGGCACAGCGCACCGACTAGGTTCCACGGAAGGCACCGACGTGAGCACCACCGCCGACCCGCCCGGCCTCGACTCGGAGGTGAGCGCGGCCCTGGTGCGCGGCCGCCGCTTCTTCACGCGCGCCGAGGTCTCCCCGGACCTGCGCACCCTGCACAAGATCGGCGGGCGGCAGGCCGACGAGTTCTACCGCGACCGGTGGAGCCACGACAAGGTCGTGCGCTCCACCCACGGGGTCAACTGCACCGGGTCGTGCTCGTGGAAGGTGTACGTCAAGGACGGCATCATCACCTGGGAGACGCAGCAGACGGACTACCCGTCCGCGGGCGCCGACCGCCCCGAGTACGAGCCGCGCGGCTGCCCCCGGGGTGCCGCGTTCTCCTGGTACACCTACTCGCCGACGCGGGTGCGCTACCCGTACGTGCGCGGCGTCCTGCTCCAGCTCTACCGCGAGGCCAAGGCCCGCACCGGTGACCCCGTCCTCGCGTGGGCGGACGTCGTGGAGAACCCCGAGCGGGCGCGGCGGTACAAGTCCGCGCGCGGCAAGGGCGGACTCGTTCGCGCCACGTGGGACGAGGCCGCGGAGATGGTCGCCGCCGCGCACGTGCACACCATCAAGCGCTACGGACCCGACCGGGTCGCCGGGTTCTCCCCGATCCCGGCGATGTCGATGGTGTCCCACGCGTCCGGCGCCCGGTTCGTCTCCCTGCTCGGCGGCACCATGCTGTCGTTCTACGACTGGTACGCCGACCTGCCGGTCGCCTCGCCGCAGGTGTTCGGCGACCAGACCGACGTGCCGGAGTCGGGGGACTGGTGGGACGCGGGCTACCTGATCATGTGGGGCTCGAACCTGCCGGTCACCCGGACCCCGGACGCGCACTGGATGGCGGAGGCGCGGTACCGGGGCCAGAAGGTCGTGGCAGTCGCCCCGGACTACGCCGACAACGTCAAGTTCGCCGACGAGTGGCTGGCCGCCCGCCCCGGCACCGATGGCGCGCTGGCCATGGCGATGGGACACGTCATCCTGCGCGAGTTCTTCGTGGACCGGCGGGTCGACTACTTCACGAACTACGTCAAGCACTACACCGACCTGCCGTTCCTGGTCCGCCTGGACGAAGTCGACGGCGTGCACCGGCCAGGCAAATTCCTCACCGCCGCCGACCTCCCCGACCAGTCCGAAGTGGATAATCCGGCTTTCAAGACGGTGCTGCTCGACGCGGCCGGGGAACCCGTTGTGCCGCAAGGCTCCCTCGGTTTCCGCTACGGCGAGCAAGGCGTGGGCCGCTGGAACCTCGACCTCGGCGACGTCGATCCGATGCTCACCGTGCACGGGGGAGACGCGGTCGAGGTCGAGTTGCCGCGCTTCGACGCGGCCGGTGGGTCCCCGGGCACGCTGCGCCGGGGTGTTCCGGTCCGGCGGGTCGGCGGGCACCTGGTCACGACCGTGTTCGACCTGCTGCTGGCCCAATACGGCGTGCACCGCCCCGGCCTGCCCGGCGCCTGGCCCCGCGACTACGACGACGCCACGCAGCCGTACACGCCCGCCTGGCAGGAGGCGATCACCGGCGTACCCGCCCAGGCCGCCGCGCGCATCGGCCGGGAGTTCGCGGCCAACGCCGAGGAGTCCCGGGGCCGGTCGATGATCATCATGGGCGCGGGCACCAACCACTGGTTCCACTCCGACACGATCTACCGCACCTTCCTCGCCCTCACCACGCTGACGGGCTGCCAAGGCGTCAACGGCGGTGGTTGGGGGCACTACGTCGGCCAGGAGAAGTGCCGCCCGGTCACCGGCTGGTCGCAGCTCGCCTTCGGCCTCGACTGGTCCCGCCCGCCGCGCCAGATGATCCAGACCGCGTTCTGGTACCTGCACACCGACCAGTTCCGCTACGACCCCTTCGGCGCCGACACCCTCGCCGCCGCCGGATCCGGCAGCCACTTCGCGGGCAAGACCACCGCGGACATCATCGCCCAGGCCACCCGGCTCGGCTGGATGCCCTCGTACCCGACCTTCGACCGCAACCCCCTCGACCTGGCCGACGAGGCCGAAGCGGCCGGCGTCCCGGCGCCGGAGCACGTCGTCGGCGAGCTGAAGGCGGGCAGGCTGGGATTCGCCTGCGAGGACCCGGACTCGCCCGAGAACTTCCCGCGCGTGCTCAGCATCTGGCGGGCCAACCTGCTGGGCTCGTCGGCCAAGGGCAACGAGTACTTCCTCAAGCACCTCCTGGGCACGGACTCCTCGCTGCGGGCGGAGCAGGCCCCGGAGGGCGTGCGCCCGGTCGACGTGCGGTGGCACGACGAGGCGCCGGTCGGCAAGCTCGACCTGTTGCTGTCACTGGACTTCCGGATGACGAGCACCACCCTGTTCTCCGATGTCGTGCTGCCCGCCGCGACCTGGTACGAGAAGCACGACCTCAACACCACCGACATGCACCCCTTCGTGCACTCGTTCAACCCGGCCATCGCCCCGCCCTGGCAGACCCGCACCGACTGGGCCGCCTTCCGGGCCATCGCCGAGGCGTTCAGCGGGCTCGCGGAGAAGCACCTGGGCGTGCGCAAGGACATCGTGGCGACACCGCTCGGCACGACACCCCGGACGAGCTGGCCACCCCGCACGGCCGCGTCCTCGACTGGCGGGCGGGGGAGTGCGAACCCGTTCCGGGCGTGACCATGCCGCGCATCACGGTCGTGGAGCGCGACTACCCGGCCATCGCGGCGAAGATGGGGGCGTTGGGACCGTTGGTGGACGAGCTCGGCGTGACGACCAAGGGCCTGACCTACCGGGTCGAGCGCGAAGTCGAGTACCTGAAGGGCAAGAACGGCGCGATCCGCGGTGGTCCCGCCGACGGGCGTCCGTCGCTGGTCCGGGACATCCACGCCTGCGAGACCATCCTGGCGCTGTCCGGCACCACCAACGGACACCTCGCCACACAGGGGTTCCGCACTCTGGAGCAGCGGACCGGCACGCGGTTGGCCGATCTGGCCGCCGAGCACGAGGGCAAGCGGATCGCCTTCGCCGACACCCAGGCCGCGCCCGTCCCCGTGATCACCTCACCGGAGTGGTCCGGCTCGGAGACCGGCGGACGCCGCTACTCGCCGTTCACCATCAACGTCGAACGCCGCAAACCCTGGCACACCCTCACCGGCCGCCAGCACTTCTTCCTCGACCACGACTGGATGGCCGACCTCGGCGAGCAACTCCCCGTGTTCCGGCCGCCGCTGGACATGACGGCGCTGTTCGCCGAACCGGGCATCGGCGACCTCGGCCCGGCCGGAATCACCGTGCGGTACCTGACACCGCACTCGAAGTGGTCCATCCACTCCGAGTACCAGGACAACCTGTTCATGCTCAGCCTCTCCCGCGGCGGCCAGACGATCTGGATGTCGGAGAAGGACGCGGTGAAGATCGGCGTCGCGGACAACGACTGGATCGAGGCCGTCAACCGCAACGGCGTCGTCGTCGCCCGCGCCATCGTGTCCCACCGGATGCCGGAGGGCACCGTCTACATGCACCACGCGCAGGACCGCCTCATCGAGGTCCCGCGCGCCGAGACCTCCGGCAGGCGCGGCGGTATCCACAACTCGCTGACCCGGCTGCTCATCAAGCCGTCGCACCTGATCGGCGGCTACGCGCAGCTGTCCTTCGCGTTCAACTACCTCGGCCCGACCGGCAACCAGCGCGACGAGGTCACCGTGATCCGCCGCCGCTCGCAGGAGGTTGTCTACTGATGCGCGTCATGGCCCAGATGGCGATGGTGATGAACCTCGACAAGTGCATCGGCTGCCACACCTGCTCGGTCACCTGCAAGCAGGCGTGGAGCAACTGCTCCGGCGTCGAGTACGTGTGGTTCAACAACGTGGAAACCCGCCCCGGGCAAGGGTATCCGCGCGCGTACGAGGACCAGGAGCGCTGGCGCGGCGGCTGGGAGCTGAACCGGCGCGGGCGGCTCAGGCTCAAGGGCGGCGGACGGCTGCGCAAGCTGTTCACCATCTTCAGCAACCCGAAATTGCCCAGCATCGACGATTACTACGAGCCTTGGACCTACGACTACGACACCCTCACTACCGCGCCGCTCCAGGAGCACACGCCGGTCGCCCAACCGCGGTCGCTCATCAGCGGCCAACCCACCAAGATCACCTGGTCGGCCAACTGGGACGACAACCTCGGCGGCGCGCCGGACCACCTGCACCGCGACCCGATGATCAAGGGCATCGAGGACAAGGTCCGACTGGAGTTCGAGAAGACCTTCATGTTCTACCTGCCGCGCATCTGCGAGCACTGCCTCAACCCGTCCTGCGCGGCCTCGTGCCCCTCGGGGGCGATCTACAAGCGGTCCGAGGACGGGATCGTCCTGGTCGACCAGGACAAGTGCCGTGGGTGGCGGATGTGTGTTTCCGGTTGCCCGTACAAGAAGGTGTACTTCAACCACCGCACGGGCAAGGCCGAGAAGTGCACGTTCTGCTTCCCGCGCGTCGAGGTCGGGATCCCGACGGTGTGCGCGGAGACCTGCGTCGGACGGCTCCGGTACATCGGGCTGGTGCTCTACGACGCCGACCGCGTGCTCGCCGCCGCGTCCACCCCGGACGACAAAGACCTGTACGAGGCGCAGCGCGAGGTGTTCCTCGACCCGAACGACCCGGCGGTGGTCGCCGAGGCGGAGCGGGTCGGGATCCCGCGCGACTGGATCGAGGCGGCGCAGCGGTCGCCGGTGTACGCGCTCATCAACAAGTACCGCGTCGCTTTGCCGCTGCACCCGGAGTACCGCACCATGCCGATGGTCTGGTACATCCCGCCGCTGTCGCCGGTCGTGGACATCGTGCGCGACACCGGCCACGACGCGGAGGACCACGGCAACCTGTTCGCGGCCGTCGACGCGCTGCGCATCCCGGTGGAATACCTGGCGAACCTGTTCACGGCAGGCGATCCCGCGCCGGTGGACGCCGTGCTGCGCAAGCTGGCGGCGATGCGCAGCTACCTGCGCGACATCAACCTCGGACGCGAGCCCCGGGAGTCCATCCCGGAGTCGGTGGGGATGACCGGCGAGCAGGTGTACGACATGTACCGGTTGCTGGCGCTGGCCAAGTACGACGAGCGGTACGTGATCCCGCCCGCCCACGCCGAGCAGGCGCACGGGCTGGAGGAGCTGGCGACCGAGTGCAGCCTGGACTACGAGGGCGGTCCGGGGATGGGCGGGTCGGGTCCGTTCGGTGAGAGTTCCGGTGGCGCGTCACCGATCGCGGTGGAGAACTTCCGCATGCTCCGCGACCGCCAGACCTCCGACACCTACGCCGCCCCCGTCGACAAGGGCAGCCGCGTGAACCTCCTGAACTGGGACGGGAAGGGAACCCCGGACGGCCTGTTCCCGCCGAAGGAGGAATCGTGACCGTCGACCCGTGCCTGCTCACCGCGTGGCAGGTCCAGTCGGTCCTGATGTGCTACCCGGACGAGTCCCTTGTGGAACGGATCCCGCTGCTGCGCGCCGCGACCGCGACCCTGCCGTCGTCGGTCGGCGGACCGCTGGCGGCCTTTCTCGACCACGCCTCGGCCGTGCCGTTGCTCGCCCTGGCCGAGGAGTACGTGGCGACCTTCGACCACCGCCGCAAGTTCAGCCCGTACCTGACCTACTTCGCCTACGGCGACACCCGCAAGCGCGGCATGGCCCTGCTCCGCTTCAAACACGCCTACCGCGCCGCCGGACTGGAACTCGACGACAGCGAACTCCCGGACCACCTGGCCGTCGTCCTCGAGTTCGCCGCCTGCGGTGATCCCCGGACGGGCGTCCGGCTCATGGTCGAGCACCGCGCGGGCCTCGAGTTGATGCGCATCGCCCTCACCGACTCGGCGTCGCCGTGGCGCCACGTCCTGGAATCCGTCTCCGCCACCCTGCCGCCCCTGGGCGGCCACGACCGCGAGAAGCTGGCCAGGCTCGTCGCCGAGGGCCCACCGGAGGAAGAGGTCGGCCTGGCGCCCTTCGCCCCACCCGAGTACATGCCCACCGGAGGCACCCGATGAGCGCGGAACCCGTCTCCACGACCGGCGTCGAGGTCGGCGCCTTGGGCACCCTGCTGTGGGTCGCCGTCCCTTACGCGGCGATCGCCACGTTCGTCGTCGGCCACGTCTGGCGCTACCGCTACGACAAGTTCGGGTGGACCACCCGATCCTCCCAGCTCTACGAGAACCGCCTGCTGCGACTGGGAAGCCCGCTGTTCCACTTCGGAATCCTGCTGGTCGCCGTGGGACACGTCGGCGGACTGCTGATCCCCCGGAACTGGACCGAGACCCTCGGCGTCAGCGACCACCTGTACCACGCCGTGGCCGTCTCCCTCGGTGTCCTCGCGGGCGTCTGCACGCTGGCGGGCGCCGCCATCCTCATCTACCGGCGCCGCACCGTCGGCCCGGTGTTCTCCGCCACCACCCGCAACGACAAGGTCATGTACGTCCTACTCATCGCCACGATCCTCCTGGGCCTGGGCACCACCGTCCTCGGCAACCTGACCGACAGCCCCCACGACTACCGCCAGACCGTGTCCCCCTGGTTCCGCTCCATCTTCACCCTCCATCCCGACCCGGCCCTGATGGTCGTCGCCCCGCTGGGCTTCCGCCTGCACGCCCTGGCCGCCTGGTCGCTGTTCGCCTTCTGGCCCTTCAGCCGCCTGGTCCACGTCTTCTCGCTGCCCATCGGCTACCTGACCCGCCCCTACATCGTCTACCGCACCCGCGACACGGCCCCCGGCACCCGCACCCCGCACCGCGGCTGGGAACGCACCCCCTGACCGGCTTCACCGGGTCGAAGGGTGGTCGAGGGTGGTGAGGTGGTCGCGGATCGTGTCGGCTTCCGGTGCGCCGAGACCGGTGTGGCGGGCGGCGCGCGCGGCGTGCGCGTGGACCGCCAGGGGGTCGGTGGGGTGCCCGCCGATGAGGTAGCGGTGCGGGGTGGCGGCGAACCGGATGGTGTGGGCGGGCTGGCCGCGGGTGGCGGTGTGGGCGGTGACCGCGACCAGGGTGGGGCGTTCGGTGTCCAGCCAGGCGCGGGCACCGGTCTCGTCGGCCAGGGCGGGAATGGGCGTTGGCGGTGGGGGTATCCGGGGACGTCGATGGGTTTCGTCCGGGTAGCGGACGTCCATGGCGTCCCCCGGGGGGAACGCGGTCACCGTCAGGTGCGTGGCGCCCGCCAGGGTGGTGAGGCTGCGCCCGGTGGTGATCAGGACCGGGCAGCCCGCGACGCCGGGCAGCAGCGGGCGGACCTGCTCGGCGGTGGCGGCGTCGTCCAACACGATCAGGGTGCCGATGCCCGCCAGCCGGGCCCGGTAGGCGGCGATCCGGGGGGACAGGTCGTGCGGGATCCGCCGACCGGGCATCCCGAGCAGGCGCAGGAACCCGTCCAGCACCGCGGCCGGGTCGGGATCGAATCCGCGCAGGTTCACGAACAGCACGCGCGCCACCAGCCCGTCCCGGACCAGTTCGTGCCCGGCGCGCACGGCGAGTCGGGCCTCGATCCGTCGAGCAACCCCGCGCGCCCGACCCGCCGTCGAGACCGCCGCCCGGACCCGGTCGAATATCCACAGTGGACTTCGCGGCGCGCCTCGTCGGTGTCGGGCACGGCGCGTTCAGGTGTGGTGGTCGACCAGTGCGCGGATCTCCTCTGCGAGTACCGCTGCCTCCGGTGATCCCATGTCCTGGTGGAGGGAGGCGGCGGAGGTGAGGTAGGCGACCGCGGTCGCCATGGCGCCCTCGTTCGCGGCCAGGTGTCCGAGGTACCGGAGCGCCTTGGCCTCCTCGAAGCGGCTCCCGCACGCGCGGCAGGCGTCCAGTGCCGCGAGGTGTTCCTGCTTCGCGCGCTCCGGGTCGCCGCGGCGGGCGGCGATCGTGCCGCGCAGGTTGTGCGCCTCCGCCAGGTCGATGGCGAGACCCAGCCGCGCGAAGATCTCGACCGCGCGGTCCAGGTCCGCCGCGGCCTCGTCCAACGCTCCCGCCTCGATCCGCGTCTTCGCCCGACTGCGCCAGGTGATCGCGGTGTTGCGGCGCGCGCCCACCGCCAGGTAGTAGTCCAGCGCGAGCTGGTTGAGCCGCAACGCCTCCGCCAGGTCGCCCGCCCTCCGCCGCAGGACCGCCTGGTTGGCGACCGCGTTGCTCCACCCGTGTCGGTCGCCCACGGTCTCGAACAGCCGCTGGGCGGCCTCGAAGTGCGCTGTCGCCTGCTCGGTCCGCCCCGTCTCGAGCAGCGCGCGGCCCAGGTTGTTGCGGGTCCGCGCCTCGGCGTGGCGGTCGTCGAGGCGGAGGCAGGCGGCCAGGGCGTGGCGGTGGCTGGCGATCCAGGCGTCCCACCGCTTGGTGAGGAAGAAGTAGCCCCGCCAGGTGTACGCGAGTTGCCACCGCCGCGCGTCGAGCCCGGTGCCGTCGAGCGCGCACAGGGCGACCGCGTCCCGCCAGTGCGAGTGCAGCCAGGTCAGGGCCGCGTCGTAGTCCGCGAACCCCACCGCGCCCGTCGCGTCGCCGTCCAGGGGAACGCGGTAGCGGTTCGGGGTGACCAGCCGGTCGGCCCGGTCCGCGGTGTGCAGCACGTGGTCGAACAGCCGCACGCGGGCGGCGGCGGTGCCGTCGGGATCGGCGGTCGCCAACTCGACCGCGTGGAGGCGCGACAGGTCGTGGGCCGCGAACCGGCCGGGGCGCGGCTCGCCGATCAGGTGCGCGCCGACCAGGGCCCGCAGCAGCCGTCCGGCCCGGCTGAGCGGGACGGCGCAGAGCGCCGCGACCGCGGGCACGTCCACCTCGCCCGTGGGGTGCGCCCCGATCAGCCGGAACGCCCGGTTGACCTCGACGGGCACCCGGTCCAGCGACCAGGACAGCACCGGGCGGATCGACGACCGCGCGTCGCCCACCACCTCCAGCACGTCCAACCGGTGCTGTTCGTGCCGCAGCTCCTCCGCCAACCCGGCCAACGGCGCGCCGGGGCGGGACCGCGCGAGCTCCGCGACGATCCGCAGCGCCAGCGGCAGGCCCCCGCAGTACTCGACGAGTTCGGCGACGGCGGGTTCCCGCACCGCCCGCGCGCCCACCGCCGCGCGCAACAACTCCAGCCCGTGCCGCGCGTCCAGCAGGTCCAGTTCCAGGATCTCGGCCTCGTGGCGGACCGCCAGCCCGGACAGCACCGCCCGGCTGGTCACCACCACCGCGCCCGGCCCGGGCAGCAGCGGACGCACCTGGTCCTCGTCCACCGCGTTGTCCAGTACCACCAGCAGCCTGCGCCGGTGCGTGACACTGCGGTACCGGCCCACCCGCTCGTGCCGACTCCGCGGCACCTCACGGTCCGCCACGCCGAGATCGCGCAAGAACCCGCCGAGGACGTCATGGGGGTCCAGCGGCGTGTCCGGCCCGTGCCCCCGGAGGTCGACGTACAACTGCCCGTCCGGGAACTCGTCCAGCCGGGTGGCGGCCCAGCCCACGACGAGCGCGGTCTTGCCCACGCCGCCGGGACCGGTCACCACCGCGGTCCCCGGCCGCCCGTCGCCGAGCCGTGCGTCCAACCAGGCGAACTCCGCGTCGCGACCGACCAACCCCCGCGCGTGGCTCGGCAACTGGTGGGGAACGACCCGCGACGGTTCGCGGGCGGCCGAGTACACCGTGTGGACGTGGACCGACCCGTCGACGCGACCCGCCTGCACCGCCACCGCGGTGGGCGCCGCCACCGTGTTGCGGTCGGTGTCACCCATTCCCGGCGCCCTTGGCGGACAGGATGTGGTGCGCCAGCTTCTCGAAGTCACCCGCGCGTCTCAGGTTCAACCGCTTGGACCCCCGGAAGATCAGGGGGATCGCCTCGTCGTTGCTCTCCTCCTCGTAGAGCTTGAGCACCAGCACCGTCGGGCCGTTGCCCTGCCGCTTCACGTCGCTCGAGATGACCGAGTCGATCTCCCGGTTCGCCCACGCGGAGGCGTTGACGTTCGCGCTCGCGCACACCAGGAAGAACCGACTGGTCCGCAACCCGTTCTCGATGGTCCGGCGCGTCGAGACGGAAGGGGTCAGTTCCACGTCGTCGTACCAGGAGCGGATGCCGAACTCGTTCCACAGCCGCTCCTTGACGTCCAGGACGACGTCCTTGTCCTTGCTGGAGTGGCAGAGGAAGACGTCGTACTCGAAGTGGGACGGCACCCCGCCGACGGTGTCCTTCAGCGCCCGCAGCAGTTCCACGCGTTGCTGCAGCTCGAGTCGGTCGATACCGCTGGCGCCGATCCAGAGCACCAGGATGGGCTCCTGCTCCCGCCGGTAGGTGTGCGGCGACTGGACGAGGAGGTTGGGCACGTCCACCCACAGCAGGGGGCATTGGGCGCCCGACAACCTCGCCGCCGTGGGCGCCATGACGGTGCCCGACACGAGGATGAACAGACCGTGCCGCGGGCGGTCCTTGGACACCTCCCGCGCCACTTGGCCGACGTCGAGCGTGAAGCCCTCCGCGGCCACCTCGACCAACTCGGTGTGGGGGAGCAGGTCGCGCACCGTGGCCTCCCACGCTTCCTGCGCGCCGACGCGCGAGGTGCTGTGCGTGGGGGCGACGCTGAGCGGCCCGAGGCGGCTCGGGCCCAGCAGGTACGGCGCGGCCTGGATCGTGTGCTGGAGCACGCGGTCGGTGATGAACAGCTCGTACTGGCGCGCCGCGTCCTTGCCCGCGTCGGTGCCCGCCAGCTTGTGTTTGATCTCCTCGCTGATGAACGACAGCAGCGCCACGTCCGATATGGCGACGAGGTCGGCCGTCCGGGGGCGTTTCAACGCGGTCGCGAGCTCGCCGACGACCTCACCCGCCCGCTGCACGTGCTTGGGTTTCGCGGTGCCGCCGTAGCCCTTGCCCTCCAGGTTGTAGACACCGACCTCGCCGCGCAGGATCACGAACATCGACTCACCGGGGTCCCCGACGCGGCAGATCACCTCGCCGGGGCCGCGCTCGACGAGGTGGCCGAGCTTCAGCATCTCGGTGAGTTCGTTGGCCCGCAACGACTCGAGGAAGCTCCGGTTCCCCGGGGTCCCGGACTTCAGGATCCCGGTGACCAGTTCGAGGGTCCGGGTGACGTCCTGGTCCCTGGCGTTGATCTGGGAGATCCGCTTCGAGTAGTAGAGCGCCTCCCACCCGTTCTGCTCGGCCAGGCTCTGCCGGAGCGAGGCGTAGTCGTCCTGCTCGGCCTCGGCCCACCGCGACCGCACCCGGTCGAGGGACATCAGGAACAGCAGCTGGGGGTGGGAGTTGCGGTCGACGAGCAGGCGCTCCTCGTGGAACACGACGTCCTCGGTGGACGGCGCCGCCGCGACCTCCTGCCGGAAGCGGTCGGAGACGAGGATCCCGTGCCCCGTGGCCTGGCGGATCAACCAGCCCGCGAAGTTGATCCCGGTGCCCACCGCCTGGACGCGACCGTCCGCGCCGACCAGGGTCGCGACCCGGCCGACGTGGCCGGTGACGCGCAAGGTGAGCCGTTCGTCGCGGGCCCAGCCGGACAGGTCCGCGACGAGCCGCACGGCGTCCGCCTGCCACTCGTCGCCGAAGAACACCACGTGGCCGCCGTCGCCGCCCGAGGACCAGACGATGTGCCGGGCGTCACGGCGGATCGCCGCGGCCACGATGTCGTTGATCGCGGCCACCCGCCGCACCTGCTCCGCCTCGTTCGCGGCCGAGTGGCCGATGATGTCGCAGGACACCACGGCGACGTCCTGGAACTCCGCCGCTGCCACCCGCTCCACGGGCCTCCCTCGGGTGCGCGGTGCCGCCCGCCGCGGCGGCGCGGAACCTGACCTGTGGCACGCCACGAGACGTGCGGGGATCAACGCTATCCGCAACGCGCCGCCCTTGTCCCGAATGACAAGCTTTCGTCCATAGCCGTGTCGTGCCCGGCGGCCAGGGGGATTTCCGCCCCCGTGCGGAGTCGGCCGCTCCGCCTGCCCGGCGTTCGCCGCCGTGCGCGGGAAACCTGGGGCTGAGCTGTGCGCCGGTATGAGTTGCCTGTGGGACGGCCGAGATCCCTCCACCGGGTGAACCGCCGTGCCGACTGTCCCGGTGCAAGCGAAACCCCACCGCGAGGCAGGTTAGGTATGACTGTCAGTTCCATCTCCGGTAGCCAGAGCCTGGCGTACGCGCAGCGGGCCGACAACGGCCAGTCGTCGATGCGCAAGGCCTTCGACGCCGCCGCCAAGGCGTTGGGCATGAGCACCGACGACCTGCGCGGCGCGCTCGGCAGCGGGCAGAGCATGTCCACGCTGGCGCAGAGCAAGGGCGTCAGCACCGACACCCTCACCACCGCCATCAGCGACGCGCTGACCAGCGCGGACAGCACCCTCTCCGCGACCAAGGCCAAGGAGGTCGCGCAGAAGGTCGTCGCCGGGCCGGGGCACGGCGGCGGGCCCGGTGGACCCGGTGGCGCCCGCCCCGCCGGCCCGCCCCCGGGTGGCGGCGGTCACGACCAGAAGGTGGACGACGCCCTCGACTCCGTCGCCGACGCGCTCGGCCTCAGCTCCGAGGAGCTCCAGGACGAACTCCGGTCCGGCACGAGCCTGACCGACGTCGCCGCCGCCAACGGCATGGACGCGGCGACCCTCAAGACCACCATCACCGACGCCCTCAAAGCGGGCGACGACTCGCTATCCGACGACCAGGTCGACGCGCTCGCCGACAAGATCATCGAGGGGCCGCCGAAGCCGGACGACACCACCCCGCGCCAGGCCTTCGACCTGGCGATGAGCGCCCGGACCCAGTCCGCAGGCTCGATCAGCCAAGCCGCCCTCAGCGCCCTCTACCAGCAGTCGCAGCTCGCCACCGCCGGTAGCGCGACCGGTACCTGGGCGTAACGACATCCGACCGGAGGACGCACGACCAGGTGGAATCGGCCGCGCGGCCACGGCCGCCGGGCACATTCGACCCATGCCGTACCGCAGATCCGGGCGCCGCGTCGCCGCCGCCCTGGTGCTCGCCACCGTCCTCGCCCCGTCGGGCACGGCGACCGCCGACGTCCCCGTGCTCGACGGGCCCTACCAGGTCTCGTCGTCGATCGACGGCGAGTGCCTGCACGCCGACCCGTTCACCGCCACCGACCTGGTCACCACCCGCGGCTGCGACCCGCTGCCCACGTTCTGGTACTTCCTGCGCGACGGGGCGGACGACCTCTACCTGATCAGCCCCCTCGCGGGCATCGACCAGTGCCTGACCCGCGTCGCCGACCACGAGGTCGACCTCGAACCGTGCGCGGCCACCGCCGCCGCGTACTGGCGGATCGCGGAGGACGGCGCCGCCGTGGTCATCGCCGACTACCAGGGCCGCGACGTCCTCGTCTCCACCGAGGGCGACGACGGCAGCGGTCTGGCCGCGGACCGGGTCACCACCAGCCGCCACGGCCACGCCGAGGAGCGCTGGTACCTGAGCATGTCCGTCGGCTCCGACCTGCCCGCCCCGTGAGCCCGCCCGCCCCTAGGATCGGCGGCGAACCGAGCCCAGGGGGAGCCATGACCACCGTCCAGCCCGGCACCTACGCCATCGACCCGGCCCGCTCCACGGTCCGGTTCGACACCCGCCACGTCTTCGGCCTCTTACCAGTCACCGGCGGCTTCCCGATCGCCGCCGGCACGATCACCGTCGCCGCCGAGCCCGGGGCGTCCACCGCCACCGCGCGGATCACCGCCGCGGGCTTCACCACCGGCAACCCGACCCGCGACGCCAAGGTCCGGTCGTCGACCTACCTCGACGCGCCCCGCCACCCCGAGATCGTCTTCACCGGCACCGCGTTCGAGCAGACCGCTACTGGCGGCACCCTGCGCGGCGACCTGACCGTCAAGGAGGTCACCAAACCCGTCACCCTCGCAGTCGAGTCCGTCGCGGTGGACGGCGCTGACCTCACCACCCGCGCGACCACCACCATCGACCGCTACGACTTCGGGATCACCGCGGCCCCCGGCATGACCGGCCGAATCCTGCGGCTGACCCTGGACGTCTTCGCCACCCGGTGAAACCCCGACCTCCGGCGCGCTCGGACCAGCACACTGGCGATCATGGGAACAGCACAGGACATCGTCGCTGGGCTCCAGCGGTCGTGGAACGACGGTGACGCCGACGGCTGGGCCGCCGCCTTCGCCGAGGAGGCCGAGTTCGTCGACGTGCTCGGCCGGGTGCAGCGCGGCCGCGCGGTCATCGCCGACGAGCACCGCAAGGTCTTCACCAGCATCTACCGGGGCAGCCAGGTCGACCTCCGCCTGCACTGGGCCCGGCCCCTCGCCGAGGGACTCCACCTGGTCCGCACCTCGTCGACCCTGCGCGTCCCCGATGGCCCGCGCGCGGGCGAAACCCGTTCCGTGCAGACGATGCTGCTGCGCGACGGCGAGATCCTGGCTTTCCACAACACCATAAGCACCACCATGGCCGCGTTTGCCGACCACGACGAGACTCTCGACGCCCAGGACCCGCTCGGCTGGCAGGACTAGCTGTCCCCGCGCAGCCACGACTCCAACGTCAGCAACCCCGGGTACCGGCCACGCAGGGCCGGGATGTCCGCCTCGAAGCCGAACGCGCCGATCCAGTCGAACATGTTGGCCGCTTCCGCGCCCTGGGCCCGGAGTTCCTCGGTCGGCTGCCGCTCGAACCGGGTCGGCACGCCGTCGGCGGCGGTGAAGGCCGCCGCGATCTCGCGAACCGTCAACTCGTCGCCCGCGATCTCGATTGACCGGCCCAGGAAGTCGCGATCTGTGAACGCGTCGGCCGCGATCCGGCCGATGTCGGCCAAGGCGATCATCTGTAGGCGGGTACCAGCGTCCAGAGCCACCGCGCCGACCCGGGATCCGTTGTGCGCTGAGGGAAGCATGTAGCGCCAGTTCTCCATGAAGAACACCGGGCGCAGCACCGTCGACGGCACCCCCGCCGCGCCGACGTACGCCTCGATCTCCGCCTTGGTCTCGAAGTGCGACACCCCCGACCGGCGCTCGGCGCCCCCGACCGAGCTGTAGACCAGGTGCGCCACCCCCGCCGCCTCGGCCGCGTCGGTGACGTTCTTCCCCTGCCGCACCTCGACATCCGGCCGCGGGTCGAACATGTCCGACGGCTGCACGCTGAACACCCCGTGCGCGCCGCTCGCGGCCTCGACCAACGACTCCCGGTCGTCGAGGTCGCCGACGACCAACTCCGCACCCAGCGCCCGCAACACCTCCGCCCCGCGCCCCCGCGGATCGCGCACGAGCGCCCGCACACCCCACTCGGCCGCCAGCAGCGCGCGGGCCACCGCACCGCCCTGCCCGCCGGTCGCGCCCGTCACCAGCACACTTCCGTTGTCCGCCACCGCGAAACCCCTCCCGATTCAGCCGACGCGGCGCGGTGCCGGGAGCTGCCCCGCCACGATCGCCGCGAGCGCGAGCCCGAAACCCAGCAATTGCACGGCCCCCAGCGTCTGGCCGAGCACGACGGCCCCCAGCACCGCCGCGACCAGGGGCGACAGCAGCACCAGCACCGCGACGGACGTCGTGGGCAGCGCCGTGATGCCGCGGAACCACAGCACGTACGCGATCAACCCGCCGAAGATCCCCAACCACAGGTACCCCGCCGCGGCGGGCAGGTCGATCGACGGCGGCGCCCCCTCGACCAGGAACGTCACCGGCAGCAGCACCAGCCCGCCGGTGGTGAGCTGCCACCCCGCGAACGCCATCGGCCCGACCCCCGAGGGTCGCCCCCAGCGCTTCGTCAGCGTCAACCCGAGGCCCATCGTCGCCGCGCACGCCAGACCCGCCACGACCCCCACCGGGTCGAGCGCCGCGTTCGGGCCGATCACCACCAGCCCGACCCCGAGCACCCCGACGACACCCCAGAGCAGCCGCCACACCGACAACCGCTCACCCAGCACCGCCACCGCCAGCACCGCGACGATCAACGGCTGGGCGGCGGCCAGCGTCGCCGCGACCCCACCCGGCAGCCGCTCGGCGGCGATGAACAGCAGCGGGAAGAACAGCCCGATGTTCAACACGCCCAGCACGGCGGCCTTGCCCCACCACGCGCCGGTCGGCAGCGCGCGGGTCAGCGCCAGCGCGATCAGCCCGGCGGGCAGCGCGCGCAGGAGCCCGGCGAACAGCGGGTGGCCGGGCGGCAGCAGTTCGGTGGTGACTACGTAGGTCGAGCCCCAGGCCAGGGTCGGGAGCGCGGTCAGCAGCGTGCGGGGCAGCGCGCTCCCCGCCGTGGCCGTCCCGGTCGCCGTTGAAGTCGTCACGTGGACCATCACACCGCCGGGCGATCCATGAGTCCAACACATGTTTGTCACGGCATCAATCGCGATCCAAGATGGATCCGTGGAACTCCAGCAGCTGCGCTACGTCGTGGCGGTCGCCGAGACGAACAGCTTCACCCGCGCCGCCGAGCGGTGCCTGGTCGTGCAGTCCGCGCTCAGCCACCAGATCGCCCGCCTGGAACGCGAACTGGGCGCGAAGCTCTTCGAGCGCACCAGCCGCCGCGTCCGCCTGACGCAGGCCGGGGCGGCGTTCCTGCCCGCCGCCCGCCAGTGCCTGGACGCGGCCGAGCGGGCGGCGGCCGAGGTCGCCGCCGCCGTGGGGGAGGTGCGCGGCAGGCTGGCGGTCGGTCTCATCCCCACCGTCGCCGCCGTCGACCTGCCCGCCGCCCTGCGCGACTTCCGCGAGCGCTACCCCCACGTCCGGGTGAGCCTGGGGGTGGGCGCGAGTGACGACCTGGTCGAGCAGGTCCGCGTGGGCGCGATCGACGTGGCGTTCCTCGGGCTGCCGACCACCGCCCACCCGCAGGGCGTCGCCGCCCACATCCTGGCCCGCGACCGCCTGGTGGCGGTGGTCGCCCCGGCGCACCCCTTGGCGGGCGAACCGTCGGTCACCCTCGCCCGGCTCGCGGAGGAGGTCTTCGTCGACCTCCCCGCAGGCACCGCCGGTCGAGCCCAAACCGACCAGGCCTTCGCCGCCGCGGGCCTCACCCGGGACGTGGCCTTCGAGGTGACCAACGCCGACCTCATGGCCCGCCTCGTCCAGCAGAACCTGGGCGTCTCGATGTTCGCGTCGAACTACGTCCCCCGCTTGACCGACGTCACCACGATCCCCGTCCCCGACGCCCCCGGACGGGTCGAGTACCTGGTCTGGAACCGCGCGGGCCGCAGCCCCGCCGCCTCCGCGTTCCTCGACATCCTCGCGATCCCGGTCGACCGACCCGAGTGATCGGTCCGGCCACCCCGCGGCATCGCGAGTCAAAGATTCTTGACATACTGTCGAACATTGCTTACCTTGGTGATGTCAAACTTGCTTTACATCGGGAGCGCGCATGTCGTACCAGGAGAAGCAGACCTGGGCATATCTGGTGATCAGCGCCGTCGCCTTCCTCGGCTACCTGGCCGTGATCATCGCCAAGGCGGGCGCGGGCCCCTGGTCGGACGTCGACTACGTCGCCCCCATGCTCTGGGCGATCGGCGCCTCGATCGTCGCCGCCATCGTCGTCGGCATCGGGCTCGGCATTGCCAAGCCGGGCGAACGTCACCGCGCGGACGTGCGGGACCGCGAGATCGACCGGCACGGGGAGTACCTCGCGGGCATCGTGCTCGGCGTCGGCATGGTCCTGCCCTTGGCGCTGACCATGGCCGAGGCGCGGCACTTCTGGATCGCCAACGCGATCTACGCGGTCTTCGTGCTGTCCGCCGCGGTCGGGGCGACGGCGAAGGTCATCGCCTACCGGCGGGGGTTCTAGTGGGGAAGCCGACCAGGATCACCAACTCGATCCGGGCGCTGCGCTTCGCCACCGGCGAGATGACGCAGGCGGACCTGGCCGCCCGGGTCGACGTCACCCGGCAGACGGTCATCGCCATCGAGCAGGGGCGCTACTCGCCCTCGCTGGAGGTCGCGTTCCGCATCGCGCGCGTCTTCGGCGTTCCCATCGACGATGTCTTCCAGTACCCGGACGAGGAGTAGGTCATGAGAGCGATCGTGCAGGAACGCTATGGAGCGCCCCAAGAAGTGTTCCACCTCAAGGAAATCCCCAAGCCTGAGCCGGGCCCGGGAGAAGTGCTGCTCCGCGTGGCGGCCTCGCCGGTCGTCGGCTCCGACTGGCACCTGATCCGCGGATTGCCCTACCTGGCAAGGCCGACAACCGGCCTGCGCCGCCCGCACCCGGTCCCGGGACTGGAGGTCGCGGGCACGGTGGAAGCCGTCGGCGCGGACGTTCGGACCCTCGTCGTCGGAGACGAGGTCTTCGGCTGGTGCAAGGGCGCCTTCGCCGAGTACGCCACCGTCCCCGAAGGCAACCTGGCGAGCAAACCCAAGAACCTGTCCCTGATGCACGCCGCCGCCGTTCCGATCTCGGGATTCGCTGCCCTGCAAGCGGTCCGCGACGCCGGGAAAGTCTCATCAGGACAGAGAGTGCTCATCACCGGCGCCTCCGGCTGCGTCGGCACCTACGCGGTGCAGATCGCCAAGCACCTCGGCGCCCACGTGACCGCGACCTGCAGCGCCGAAAAGGCCGACCTCGTACGGGAACTGGGCGCGGACGACGTCGTGGACTACCGGTCCACACCACTCGACGACCTCGGTCCCTTCGACGTCTTCATCGACGTGTACGGAAACCCGCCCCTGCGCACCTGCAAGCGCGTGCTCCACCGGGGCGGCACCCTGGTCCTCGTCGGCGGCACGGGCGGGCGCTGGTTCATGGGCACCGACCGCTGGCTGCGTGGCCTGCTTGCCGCGCCGTTCCTCGGGATCCGCGTCCGCCCCCTGGTGCACAAGGACCGCTTGGCCGACCTCGAAGTCCTCCGCGAGCTGGTCGAGACCGAGGCCGTGCGACCCGTCGTGGCGCGGACGTTCCCATTACCAGAAGCCGCGAACGCCATCGAGACCGCCGCGAGCGGCACACTCACCGGCCAAGCGCTCCTGGTCATGGAGTCCTGACCGCGCCGGTGTGGCATTGTGGACTCCGGAGCCGACTTCTGGAGGAGAGTGGATGTCCGACGTGCTCATCCGGGTGGTGAACGGGGTGGGGCGGATCACGCTGAACCGGCCCCGCGCCATCAACGCCCTCACCCACCCCATGGTCGTCGCCATCCGCGCGGCCCTCGACGAGTGGGAACACGATGACCGGGTCCGGCTCGTCCTCGTCGACGGCGCCGGTGAACGCGGCCTCTGCGCGGGCGGCGACATCCGCGCCATCCACGCCGACGCCGTGGCGGGCGGCGGCGAGTCGACCGCGTTCTGGGCCGACGAGTACCGGATGAACGCGCGGATCGGCGGTTTCCCCAAGCCGTACGTCGCGCTCATGGACGGCATCGTCATGGGCGGCGGGGTCGGCGTCTCGGCGCACGGCTCGGTCCGCGTGGTCACCGAACGGACCCGGCTGGCCATGCCGGAGGTCGGCATCGGCCTCGCGCCCGACGTCGGCGGCACGTACCTGCTCTCCCGCGCGCCCGGCGAACTCGGCACGTACGCGGCCGTCACCGGCACCTCGATGTCCGGCGCCGACGCCGTCCACTGTGGACTCGCCGACTGGTTCGCGCCCAGCGACCGGCTGCCCGAGCTGATCGCGGAGATCGAGGCCGCGGGCGAGGACGTCGTCGCCCGCTTCGCCGTCGAGCCCCCGCCGTCCGGACTGGCCAAGGAAGCCGAGTGGATCGACCCGGCTTTCACCGCGGACACCGTCGAGGAGATCCTCGTCGGGCTCGCCGCGAGCGGGCAGCACGACGTCATCGCCGAGATCGGCACCCGCTCGCCGACCGCGGTCAAGGTCGCGCTCGAAGCGACCCGCCGCGCCAAGCGGTTGCCGGACCTGGAATCCGTGCTGGAGCAGGACTACCGGGTGTCCACCGCGTGCCTGCGCGGCCACGACCTCGTCGAGGGCATCCGCGCCCAGGTGGTGGACAAGGACCGGAAACCGCGCTGGTCGCCCGCCACCCTAACCGACGTGACCGACGAGGCGGTCGCCGCGCACTTCGACGAACCCGAGGTGCCGTTCACCCTGCGCTAGGTGTACCGGGCCACTACGTTGGTGACGGTGTGTCGGCTTGATCATGGGTGAGGCCTCCGGGTGTGGTGGTGATCGCGACGTCAGTCACCGCGACCGGAGGCCTCGATGGGATACGCCAACGCCCGCTTGACTGTGCGCGGACGCTGGTTTCCCGGGTCGCCGCGGGCAGGTCGGTCGCTCACGGGGCCAAGGAACTCGGTGTGTCACGGCGGTGCGCGCACCGCTGGGCCCGCCGGTTCCGTGATGAAGGCGCCGCCGGCCTGGTCGATCGGTCCAGCCAACCGCATCACATGCCGTCGCGGACGTTGGCTGGGACAGAGCGGCAGGTCGTGACAGCACGCGGCGAGCCGCGGTGCGGACCGGCTCGGATCAGTGCCCGTACCGGTGTGCCCGCTCGCACCGTGTCGCGGGTGCCGGCCCGGTATGGCGTGCCGGGGCCGGCCGAGTGTGATCCGCTGACCGGGCACCGCGTCCGCGCCACCCGCCACACCACCCGCCGCTGCGAACACCCGCACCCCGGCGACCTGATCCACCTCGACGTCAAGAAGATCGGCAAGATCCCGCCCGGGGGGCGGCCGGCGCGCCCACGGCCGCGGGCCGCGTCCCGCCGAGGCTTGGGCTATGACTACGTCCACGCCGCCATCGACGACCACTCCGGGCCCGCCTACGCCGAAGTCCTTTACCGACGAGCGCGGCACCACCTGCGCGGGGTTCCTGCTGCGCGCTGCGGCCTGGTTCGCCGAGCAGGGCATCCCCGGTGTTCACCGGGTCTTGACCGCCAACGCCACGAACTACCTGATCTCCCGTGACTTCGCCGCGGCCCTCGCCACGATCGGCGCCCGCCACAAGACCATCAAGCCGCACTGCCCCCTGGCAGAACGGCAACGTCGAGCGCCTGAACCGCACCCCGTACACCGGGTGGGCCCACCGCGAGATCTTCCTGGACAACGACGCCCGCGCCACCGCGCCGGCGCCCCGGCTCGATCACCACAACACTGAACACGGTCACCACACACTCAACCGGGCACCCACCCATCAGCCGCGTTCAATCACCAACCTCATGACCAAGTACAGCTAGGGCCGTCCACTTTGTCACCCACATGGTTAAGGTGCGACCGGCCCAGCGCCGATCGCGACGGCCGCGACCGGCCCCGGCCCTAGGGTTGGTGCCATGCACACCCGTGTCCACCGGGCCGCGCCCGCGGCGGCGCTGCTGCTCGCCCTGGTCGCCTGCTCGAGCCCGTCGACCACCGCGAACGCGCCGACGATCGGCGCGCCCACGGCCGCGGAGGACGAGCAGATCGGCTGCCTCACCACCGGGGGCGCCACGACCGTGCCCCCGACCCCGCAGTCCTTCCGCGCGACCCCGGGCTGGAAGCGGGCCGCCGAGGCCCCGGCCGCGGACCCCGGCAGCCCGGCGGTGTGGGCCGAGATCGAGCACGAGCTGGCCACGTACCAGAAGTCGGACTACCAGCACACCACCACGCTCGACCGCGCCGCGGGCAACTACGTCGTGGACTGCTCGGGCTGGGGCAACGTGCTCCTGCGCATCGCCGCCTGCGACGCGTACGGCGACCTGGTCCGCGCGGCCAACGCGACCCGCTCGACGTCCTTCGCCACGTCGTGCGACCTGCCGACCGGCGCGGTCGAACACGGCCCCTACGCCGTCGACTGGGCGCAGATGCTGGGCAAGCTCCAACCCGGCGAGAGCAACGGCCACTGGACCCGGGTGGCGAAGGTGGCCGACGTGGTGCCGGGCGACGTCGTCACCTACGCCCTGGGCCCGGGCGCCTCGGACACCGGCCACGTCATGTTCGCGGCAGGCACCCCCACCCAGGACGCCACCAACCCCGCCGAGTGGCAGGTCCCCATCGCCGACTCCACCGAAAGCCGCCACGGTCCCGCCGACAGCCGGAACAACAACCCGAAGAACGTCGACGGCCACGGCATAGGCACCGCGGCGATCTCCCTGATCGTCGACCAGACCGGCGCCCCCACCAACCAGTTCCGCTGGTACCCGGGCGCCCCCAAGATCGACCAGGTCCCCGCCGCCGTGACCCTGGGCCACTTCACCGGCTGACCCACCACACACCGGCCCCGATGGGGAACACCGCTTCCTGGTTGGGACCGGGCGCATCGACTCGCGCCCGGTCCCAACCAGGAACACCCCTCTCATCAGTGCCACGTGTCCCGCAGCCCGCTCGAGCAAGAGCCCGCCGGCTTCGACGGTGAGCCCCCGCACCCGGCCCTTCGGTCACGCCATCTTGGCCCGCGCGGAGAACTCTCCGATCTCATACGGGTGCACCGGTCTCGTCGGGCAGTGATTTTCCGGTTTCAGCCGACAATTGCCTCGCGCCCGAACTCCGATCAGACGCGCCATGTCCATCCGGTCACTCGACGAAGCATCGCCCGATCTCGACCGACCGCGCCGACCCGGCCTGAACCCGGCCGCGCGCCGACCATCCTGACAAGCCCAACCCAGCCGAGAAATCCGCCGCCACCAGGGGCCACTCGCCCCGTGTCCGCGCTCCTCAGCGCCCGCGAGGGGTCCCCCGCAAATAGGGGAATCTTGACCTCAACTGGTCGATGCGCCGGCATGGGATGATCTTCGTGGGTGGGTGATCGGAGATCATGTCGTGGTGTGTCGGGTGATATTGAGTGCCGAGGAGCGGGAGACGATCTTGCGGGAGTTGCGGGCGAGGCGGTCGTTCCGGTTTATCGGCAGGGTGTTGGGTCGGCATCATTCGGTGGTCGCTCGTGAGGTCGCCCGTAATGGCGGGAGATTGGCCTATCGAGCGTTGAAGTCGTGCACGCGTGCCGCGGTCATGCGGAAACGACCGAAACCGCGAAAGTTGGAACAATCGGGCCGACTACGCGATTATGTGATGGCGGGCTTGGATCGC
>NZ_PTIX01000008.1 GCF_002934265.1 Actinokineospora auranticolor | reverse complement strand
TACGCCCCGACCTCGGCCCACCCACTGCCACCCACCCCGCGCAGACCACTCTCGGACGTGTTCGCCTACCTCCCCGGCATGGCACCGCAACAGCGGTGAGCGCGGCCAACACCGTCCACAACGGACTTTGACCGCCGCGGGTCACGGGACACCGGTGAGACAGGACCTTGGGCACCGGACACCCCTGCCGGACCGCTTCGAGACTGGGGGACGACCGGACACCGAATCCCACCGAGGAGGACACCATGACCACCCGATCCCACGCCCGCCCCGATTCCCCCGCCCCGACCTCCGAACCGGTCCACGAAGCCCACCCGCCGCACCGGGGAACCCGGGTGCTCGCCGTCACCCGGCTGCTGATGGCCGGGATCTTCCTGTGGGCCTTCGTGGACAAGACCTTCGGCCTCGGCTACGCCACCCCCTCGGGCAAGGGCTGGATCGACGGCGGGTCGCCCACCCGCGGGTTCCTCAGTGGACTCGACCACGGCCCGTTCGCCGACACGATGCGCTCGTGGGCGGGCAACGCGTTCGCGGACTGGCTGTTCATGGTGGGCTTGCTGGGCATCGGGCTGGCCCTGCTGCTGGGCATCGGCCTGCGGGTGGCCGCGGTCAGCGGCACGGTCGTGCTGGGTCTGATGTGGATCGCGGAGTGGCCCCTCGCGCGCTTCACCGACTCGGGGGCGCCGACCCACTCGACCAACCCGCTGATCGACTACCACGTCGTCGAGGCGGCCGTGCTCATCGTGCTGGCCGTGGTGGCCGCGGGCGACCGCTGGGGCCTGGGCAGGTGGTGGGCCGACCTCACCCCGGTGCGGCGCAACCCCTGGCTGCGCTGACACCCCCACCCCGCACGCGACCCTGAAGTCCGGAGGAGAGACATGGCAGAGCAGTTGGTCGTCGACCTGGCCTCGGTGCGGGCGACGGACGTGGAGACCGCCGGGGGCAAGGGCGCCAACCTCGGTGAGCTGATCTCGGCGGGCTTCTCGGTGCCCGGTGGGTTCGTGGTGACCGCCGCGGCGTACCTGCGTTCGATGGACGCGGCCGGGGTTCGCGACGACCTGCGCGCCGGGTGCGCCGGAGACGACGCCGAGCGGCTGCGCGAGCTGGTGCGCAAGGCGGGCATCACACCGGAGGTCGCCACCGAGGTGACCGCGGCCTACCGCGCGCTCGGTCCGGGTACCGCGGTCGCGGTGCGGTCGTCGGCCACCTCGGAGGACACCGCGGGCGCCTCGTTCGCGGGCATGAACGAGACCTACACCGACGTCGAAGGGGAACAGGGCCTGCTCGACGCGGTGACGTCGTGCTGGGCGTCGCTGTTCGGTGCCCGGTCGCTGGCGTACCGGGCCGAGCGCGGTGTGCCCGGAGAGCCCGCCATCGCCGTGGTGGTGCAGCGGATGGTGCCCTCGGAGCGGTCCGGGGTGATGTTCACCGCCGACCCGGTGACCGGTGCCACGGACAAGGTGGTGATCGAGGCCGCCCTCGGCCTCGGCGAGGTCGTCGTCGGCGGGACCGTCGAACCGGACACCTACGTGCTGGCCAAGGACGGCCCCCGGCTGCTGAGCACCCGCGTGGGGCACCAGCGGGAGAAGGTCGAGCGCGGCGCCGCGGGCGGCGACACCCACGTGCCGCTCACCCCCGCGCAGGGCGACAGGCAGGTGCTCACCGCGGGCGAGGCGGTCGAACTCGCCCGGTTGGGCTGCCGGGTGCGCGAGCACTACGGCACCGAGCAGGACATCGAGTGGGCCATCGCGAACGGCCGCACCTGGCTCGTGCAGGCGCGCCCGATCACCACGCTCGGCACCGAGCGGCGGCAGGCTGCCGCGCCGACCGAGCTGACCGGTCTGGCCGCCGCGCCGGGCGTGGCGAGCGGGACCGCGCGGATCCTGCGCGACCCGGCCGAGCACGGTGACTTCGCCGACGGGGACGTGCTCGTCGCCCGGATGACCGACCCCGACTGGGTGCCGGTGATCCGCCGTGCCGCCGCGGTGGTCACCGACGAGGGCGGTCTGACCTGCCACGCCGCGATCGTGGCGCGGGAACTGGGCGTGCCGTGCGTGGTGGGCACCCGGGAGGCGACCACCCGGCTGCGCGACGGCGAACCCGTCACCGTGGACGGCACCGCGGGTGTGGTGACGCCCGGCCGAACCCGGCGGGCTCCGGTCACCGCGGTCGAGCAGGTGACCGCGGCGGCCGGACCGGTCGAGTCGCTGGGCACCCGCGTCTACGTCAACCTCGCCATGCCCGAGAGCGCGACCGCCGCCGCGGCGCTGCCGGTCGACGGCGTCGGGCTGCTGCGCGCGGAACTGATGCTCACCTCCGCGCTGCGCGCCACCCACCCCCGGCGGTTCCTCGCCGACCACGGCCCGGACGCGTTCGTCGACGCCATGGCCGAGCCGCTGACCCGCGTCACCGCCGCGTTCGGCACCCGGCCGGTGGTCTACCGGGCCACCGACTTCCGCACCAACGAGTTCCGGGGGCTGACGGGCGGGGCCGAGTTCGAGCCGGAAGAGCGCAACCCCATGATCGGCTTCCGCGGCTGCCACCGCTACGTCCGCGACCCGGAGCTGTTCGCGCTGGAGCTGCGGGCGCTGGCACGGGTGCGGGATCGCCACCCGAACCTGCACCTGATGCTGCCGTTCGTGCGCACCAAGTGGGAGCTGGAGGCGTGCCTGCACCTGGTCGACGCCAGTCCGCTGGGCACCCAGCGGGGCCTGCTGCGCTGGGTCATGGCGGAGGTGCCGTCCTCGGCGTACTGGATCGGCGAGTACGCCGGTCTCGGCGTGGACGGGGTCTCGATCGGCAGCAACGACCTCACCCAACTGGTGCTGGGCGTCGACCGCGACTCCACGGTGTGCGCCGAGGTCTTCGACGAGGCCGACCCGGCCGTGCTGGACGTGATCGCCCGGATCGTCGGCGCCTGCCGCGCCGCCGGGATCACCTCGTCGCTGTGCGGGCAGGCCCCCACGGAACGACCCGACTACACCGAACACCTGGTGCGCCTGGGCATCACCTCGATCTCGGTCGACCCGAGCGCGGTGCCCGCCGCCCGCGCCGCCATCGGCGCCGCCGAACGGCGGCTGCTGCTGGCCGCCGCCACCGGCTGACCACGACGCACGCGTTGGCCCGGACCACGGTGGGTCCGGGCCAACGCGTGCGTCGTGGGAAGCGGCTCAGCCCGCCAGCGCCCGGACCAGGTCCGTGGCGGTGAGGATGCCCTCCAGCCTGCCCTCGTCGACGACCAGGAGGACGTCGGTCACGGCCGCGGCCATCGTCGCCGCGGCGGCGCGCACGTCGGTCGGCGGGCCCACCACGGGTGTGGCCGGACGCATCAGCTGGGTGACCGGGGTGGTGTCGTTGCCGCTCGCCCAGACGTGCCAGAGCAGGTCGGACTCGTGCAGCACGCCCACGCAGCGCTCACCGGTGATGACCGGCAGGTGCCGCACCGCCGAGCGGGCCATCAGCCGCAGCGCCACGTTCACGGGGGCGTCCGGGGTGATGCCGACGACCTGGCCGGTCATCACCTCGCACACCCGCCCCGAGCCGGTCACCGCGCCCTCACCGCGGCGGACACGTCGGCCAGGAGCCTGCCCGCCAAGGCCCGACCGCCAGGCGGGCGGGGCGCGGGCAGCGGCACCGGCCGCGCGTCCGGTGGAGTCCTCCGGAGCGCGTCGGGCAGGCCCTCCGCCGCGTCCAGTCCCAGCAGGTCGAGCAGCAGCCGCAGGTCGTCGGCGTCGTGGGCGACGGAGGCGAGGAGCCGCACCGCCCGTCCGCGCTCGTCGGCGCTCATCGAACCGCCCCCTGCGCGGAGGACGCCAAGGAGGGCACGGCCGACTCGCCCGCGGGCACCACCACGACCGGGCACCGGGCGTGGCGCACGCAGTGCGCGCTCACCGAACCCAGCAGCGTCGCGAGCAGGCCGCCGGTCCCGCAGGACCCGACCACCAGCAGCACCGAGTCCGACGCGACCCGCACCAACTCGGGACCGGGCGAGCCGACGAGCAGCCGACGCCACACCGACGCCTCCGGACGCGCGAAGATCTCGGTCTCGACCGCCCTCGCCAGTTCCGGGTCCTCGGGCTCACCCGGGTGGCACACGGTCACCACGTGCACTCGGTAGCCGCTGCGGATGCCCTCGTCCAAGGCCCACTCCAACGCGGCCGTGCCCGCCGCGGAGCCGTCGACGCCGACGGTGATGTGCTCGCCCATCACGACCTCCTCCTGACCGCCCGGCGGGCGCTCGGTACGCGGCTGTTCCGCCTACCACCGATCCTGTCGCCGGCGCGCCGGGGCGGGCACCGGCCCTGGGCCCGTCCGCACAGGGCCCTTGGCCTCCCCGCACCCGGGACCCTCAACCCCGGTCACCCGCACCCACCTCGGCCCGGTCCGGCCGCACACCGGCGCCCGCGACCACCGCGCCACCGTCGACGACGAACTCGCTGCCGGTGGAGTAGGTGGCCTCGGCGGCCACGAACGCGACCATCGCCGCGACTTCCTCGGGGTCGCCGAACCGGGCGATGGGCTGCTCGGCGGTCATCGAGTCGTCGAAGCCCGCGGTCATCGGCGTGCGGATCGGGCCCGGGTGCACCGAGCAGACGCGGATACCGTCGCGGGCGAACTCCATCGCCGCGGTCTTGGTCAGACCGCGCAACGCCCACTTGCTCGCCACGTACGCGCCGAGGTCGGCGTACCCGATCAGGCCCGCCGTCGAGGAGATGTTGACGATCGACCCGCCCCCGGCGGCGCGCAGCGACGGCGCCACCGCGCGCATGCCCAGCCAGGGGCCGACCAGGTTCACCTCCAGCACCCGCCGGAAGGACTCCGGGCTCTGTTCGGTGATCGGTCCGAACTCGACGATCCCGGCGTTGTTGACCACCACGTCGAGGTGGCCGAACACGCGCTCGGCCTCGGTGACGGCGGCGAACCAGTCGGCTTCGCTCGTCACGTCGAGGTGTGCGCGGCGCACCCGCGCCTCGGGCAGACCGACCTCCCACTCGGCTTGCGCGAGCACGTCCCCGATCACGACCCGGGCGCCTTCCGCGACCAGCCGCCGCGCCACCGCGGCCCCGATCCCGCGCGCGCCACCGGTCACCAGCGCGGTCTTGCCTTCGAACCTGGACATCGTCTTTCCTCCCTGTGGAACGGGCCGTGCCCCAGCCTTCGCCCGGGCCACCCGTTCGGAGCAGTGCCCTAGGTCCACGGCACGCCGGGTCCGACGACACTGCCGGGTCGTCTCCAACGTGCGGAGGATCGTTCCCATGAAACGGGTATTGGTGCTGCACGCGAGCAAGATGGGCGCCACCAAGGAGATCGCCGAGGCGATCGGCGCGGAACTGGTGGGGCGCGGCCTGCACGTCACGGTGCACGACGTCCTGGAACCCCGAGCCCTGGACGGCTACGACGCCGTCGTACTCGGCACCGCGATCTACGCGGGCCGCTGGCGCCCCACCGCGCGCCGGTTCTTCCGCCGGTTCCACCGCGAACTGGCCGACCGCCGGGTGTGGCTGTTCGAGAGCGGGTGGCTGGGACCTCGCCCGAGCCGGGTGAACCCCACCGCCGGTGGACGCAGACGAGCGACCCGCATCGGCGCGGACGCCCCGATGGTGTTCGGCGGCAAGCTCGACCCGGACCGGGCCACCGGCTTCCTCGACCGCGCGGTGGCGAAGCGGATGGCGGGCGACGCCCGCGACTGGAGCGAGATCCGGGTGTGGGCCGACGGCATCGCCGACGAGTTGGTCCGGGACTGGGCGGAGCCGAAGACCGGGAACTGACCAAGGCTCCCGTCCGCGGCGGAGAGCGCCTTCAGGCCCCTTGGGGGCGCTCGCACCACCATCTCGCGGCGTGGGTGGTGTGGTCCGGGAGAACCACCGCGCCGACGACCGCGCCCGGGTTGTTGACGGCGGACGCGGACGCGAGCGACCCACCGGGTGCGTTGGGGAGTTCGACCGGTCCCCCGCCGAGGTTCCACAGCAGGGCGTGGTGTTCGTCCCCACCGACGGCGACACCACGCTCGTTCGCGCCGTGCGCGCCCGCCTGCGTGGACCCCGCGGGAACGCGGAGGGTGCTCACCCGTCCCGCACGATCCCACCGGAGCGGGAGAGAGTCGTTGTACCCGATCAGGGCAGTGCCGACGATGGTGCCGTCATCGGCGATGTCGGACGGTTGGGCGCTTCGCGCACCCGGTGGGGTTTACAACGCCGTCATACGACCCGCACTGTCCCAGCGCACGCCCCGCGCCGAGCCGTCCGCCATGGCGATCTCACCGACAACGACACCGTCGTCGTTGAGGTCATGGGCCCAGCTCGCCAGGCTGTCAGGTGGAGTGTCGAGGACCGTTGGGCGCCCTCGCTCGTCCCAGCGCACAGCCCGGCTCGTGTCGGTGGTACCGGTGACCCCGGCCACGGCGCCGGAGTTGTTGACCCCGGCCGCGTAGCCGTAGGTGTCGCCGGGCGGCGGCGGCAACTCGGTCAGCTGCCCGCGAACTCCCCACCGGGCGGCGCGGTGGACACGCCCTTCCAACAGCCAACCGGCGGCCGTTCCGTTCGCGCTCACCGAGTTGACCCCGCTTTCCACCGTCCCCGGGGCCTGGAGGCGGGTGACGCGGTTGTCCAGGTCCCAGCGCACCGCACGCCGCCCCTCGGCGTCCTGTGCGCTGCCGAAGGCACGGCCCGCGGCATCGATCCCGTTGGCCCAGCTGAAGGTACCGCCCGGCAACGTCCCCAGATCCGCCACGGACCACGTGCGGCAGCCACGCGCCGCCGCGGCGGTGTGCGCCGTACCGGCGAGCAGGGCCATGGCCACGCCGAAGCCGAGAGCGGCGCGTGCGTACTGTTCGCGTTTCACTGCCCTACCCCGTTCCAGGTCGAGTGAGATCAGGCCAGGCGGCCGCAGTCTCCGATCACCGACAGCCTCTGGCGCGGGTCGGATGGGCGGCCAGAGTCGAAGGTCATCGGCACCGGGATCGGGCACCGGTAAGCCCGCCGACCCGACGGGCGCCACCACCTCATTGTCCATTATGGACTCATTTGGCGCGCAGGCGGGCCGAGCGCGCCCGGTGAGCGACCACGGAGGTCTTTGGTCCGCGCGCCCGCGGGAGGGAGGGCTCTTCGCCCGGCTCGTCACCGCGGGGAACCTGGTGCGCGCGAACGGTTCCAGTCTCGCGCGCGAGCCAGAACCCGAGATGAGGGGATGATGATGCCCGGACGACGACCCCGACTCGTCACGATCGCCTGCCTGCCACTGGTGGCGGCCGTGGTGTTGGCGGCGGCCCCGAACGCCCGCGCCACGGAGACGACCGCGGCTGTCCCGGAGACCGGGACGGCGGTCACCACACCGAGCTCGAGCAAGCAAACCACAACCGCCAGACCCAGCACGACGACCACCACCGCGACCACCTCCCACAGCCCGACTTCAACACCGTCAAGCACCACCACACAACACACAACGACAACCGCGCCACCGATCACGACAACCGAACCCACCGCCACAACGACCGCGCCCACTTCGACTCCCCCTCCACCCACCACCGCTCCCCCGACGACCAGCGTGCCGCCCACCACGAGCGGCGCACCGGCGGAGGACTTGCCGGATCTCCGCGTCAGCACCGAATTCGGTCAGCCCTCCTACGACATCCGTGATGTCGCCTACCTGCGGCTCTCCGTCGTCAACGTCGGCACCGCGGTCGCCCGCGACATCACGATCACCACGTCCGGCCCGGTCGCGCCCACCTGGGAGTCCGCCCCCACCCCGTGGACCATCGGTCCCGGGGCGACGGCCGAACGTGTCGGCGAGATCCCGCTTTGGGCGCTCCCCAGCCCCGGACCGCTCACCGTCGAAGTCACCGTGCGAGCGAGCACACCCGACGCCACCCCCTCCGACAACGCGGCGGGCGCCACGACAACCGTCACCCAGGAACTCCTGTACTACCAGGGCTACGTGTTCGGCGATCGCAACGCGAGCGAGTACCGGGACCCGGGAGAGGAACTCGCGGGCGCGTCGGTGACGGTGACCGGTGGCGTACCTCGCGGCACCTACAACGCGCGCACCGGCGCGGACGGGCGGTTCGTGTTCCGCGATATCCCGGCGGGGGATTACACGATCGAGGTCAGCCAAGGCACGTGGCGGTTCGACCGGTACTCGGGAATGCTCGGGCGCGGCGGCGAGATCCCGACGGAGCTGCGGGGATACCGCCCGGCCTCGGAAGTCCTGTTCGCGTCCATGAGATTCGACCACGCGGACAACCACGCGGCGACCCGGGTTCCCCTGACGGTCCGGCTGACCAACCGCGCGAACGCGGATCTGCTGGTCCGCGCGTGGTGCGGCCTGGCCAGTGGCTGGGGCTCCGAGTGGGGTGCGCTCAACCCCAACACACCGGGCGCTTACCTCCCGGCCAACTCCACCCGGGACTTCCCCGCGCTGGTGGTGATCCCGTGGAGCGCTCCCGTGGGCAGCGATTTCGTGGTCGACTGCGAGTTCTCCATCGGGCGCGGCGAAGCCCAGATCGTCCGGGCATCGGCGGCGACGCGCACGCTGTCGGGGAAGGCGAACCTATCCGGTTGGGTGTTGAGGGCCGACGAGGAGTCCTCCAGCCTCTGCCTGGCGAACTCCGCGCTGTGCGAACCGCAGCCCTCCGGCACCCGCGTGCCGGGCGTGACGCTGTACCTCGTCGACACCGCGGGCCGGGTCGTCGCTCGCGCGGCACCATCGAATCCGTACGGCGGGTTCTACTTCGACCCGGTTGATCCGGGCACCTACACCATCGGCGTGGTGGGCCCTTGGCGGATCGTGCGCACCGCGAGCGGTTCCCCGCTGGAGCTCTCCGTCGGTGACCAGACCACCGCGGTCTGGGTCGAGCCAGGTCCGGTTCAGCCTGATCCGGACCAGGCACCCGCACCCGCCACACCACCAGTGGTGCCGCCGCGGTCCACGCACGTCGCCCACCCGCTCCCCGACACCCGCCGTGGTGGGCCGGGTGACCTAGCGCGGACCGGAGTGGACGTGGTGTGGTCGTCCGTCGCCGGGTTGTTGACGGTGCTGCTCGGCGTGTTCCTCGTCCGCCGGGGTCGCCGTCCGGCACGCTGAGTCGGACCCGCTCCCGAGCGCGGGGCGATGTCCACCGCGCCGCGCTCGGGCGCCCCGCCCGGATGGGACGACCGCGGCCATCCGGGCGGGCGGCGCGCCCAGTACGCGCCGGATCGAGCCCCAGGTCGGTGCGGAACCGGTCCCTTGGTCCCTGGGGACGGGCAGCGCGCCGACCGACGATGGTGTGGTGACCACGCACCTCGAGGACACCGCGCCGCCGGATCCGCGCGGGCCGGTGGAACGGCTCATGCGGGACCTGCGCACCCGCCCGGAGGGGCTCACCGCGCGTGAGGCGGCGCGCAGGCTCCAGGCGCACGGGCCCAACGTGCTGACGTCGAGATCGGGACACGGGTGGGCGCGGCGGCTGCTCGGCCAGTTCACCCACCCGCTGGCCCTGCTGCTGTGGCTGGCCGCTGTCCTGGCCTGGGTCTCCGGGACCACGGCCTTGGCGGTGGCGATCGTGGCCGTCATCCTGGTCAACGCGGCGCTCGCGTTCGCCCAGGAACGCCAAGCCGAGCGGGCGGTGTCCGCGCTCGCGGCCTACCTGCCGGTGCGCGCCCGCGTCATCCGCGACGGGGTGGGCGCCTCGATCGAGGCAGCCGACCTGGTGCCGGGAGACATCCTGCTGGTCGAGGAGGGCGACCGGGTTTCCGCCGACGCGCGGCTGCTGGCCGGTGCGGTCGAGGTCGACATGTCCACTTTGACCGGTGAGTCCCTGCCCGCCTTCCGCTCCGCCGACGCGACCGACCTCGGCGGCACCGTGCTCGACGCCAAGGACCTGGTGTTCAGCGGCACGAACTGCACCGGCGGCGCGGCGCGCGCGGTGGTGTTCGCCACGGGCATGGCAACCGAACTGGGCCGCATCGCGGCGCTCACCCAGCGCGTGGGCCACGACGAGAGCCCGCTGGAGCGGCAGGTCAAGCGGGTGGCGTGGCTGATCGCCGCGGTGGCGGTGGGCGTCGGGTTGGCGTTCCTGCCGCTGGGGGTGCTGGTGGCGGGCCTGCCGCTGTCGGACTCGTTCCAGTTCGCCATCGGGTTGCTGGTGGCCAACGTCCCCGAGGGCCTGCTGCCCACGATCACCCTGGCGCTCGCGGTCGGGGTGCGGGTGCTGGCCCGCGGCGGCGCGGTCGTGAAACGGCTCTCCGCCGTGGAGACCCTCGGGTCCACCACGGTCATCTGCACGGACAAGACCGGCACCCTGACGCGCAACCGCATGCGGGTGACCGAGATCTGGACCTCGGACGGCGCGCTCCACGCGGGCACCCCGGCGGCCGCCACCGCCCTGCTCGCCCGGACGGCGGCCGCGTGCGCGAACGCCGAGGTCGATCCCGCCGCGCCGGACGACGCGACCGGCGACCCCACCGAGATCGCGCTGCTGCTGGCCGCTGCCGACCTGGGCGCCGACATCTCGGTCGAACCGCGCCAGGCGGCCCGCGTCCGGCAGTTCCACTTCGACCCGACCCTGCGCCTCATGTCCACTGTGGATGACCTGGGTGGCGTGGTGGTCAACACCAAGGGCGCGCCCGAGGAAGTGCTGCGCCGCACCACCCACCTCCAGGTACCCGGTGGTCCGCGACCGATGTCGGCCGAGGACCGCGCCGCCGTCGAAGCCGCCGCGGCCCGGTTCGCCGCGCGCGGGCTGCGCGTGCTGGCGCTCGCGTACCGGGAGGTCCCGCCCGGAACGCCTGCCCCCACCGAGCGGACCGAAGCCGAACGGGACCTGGTGCTGCTGGGTCTGGTCGCCATGGTCGACCCGCCGCGTCCTGAGGTGGCCGACGCCGTGGACCGTTGCCACCGCGCGGGTATCCGGCTGATCGTGGTCACCGGCGACAACGGCCTCACCGCCGCCGAGATCGCCCGCCAGGTCGGCATCGGGAGCTCCGGCATCACCGTGGTCACCGGCGCCGAACTGGAGACCATGCCGGAAGCCGACCTCGACGCACTGCTGCGCGACGGCGGTGAACTGGTCTTCGCCCGCAGCTCTCCCGAGGTGAAGCTGCGCGTCGCCGACGCGCTGCGCGCCCAAGGACACGTGGTCGCCATGACCGGCGACGGCGTCAACGACGCGCCCGCCCTGCGCCGCGCCGACATCGGCGTGGCCATGGGCCGCTCCGGGACCGACGTGGCCCGAGAAGCCGCCACGATGGTGCTCACCGACGACAACTTCGCCACCATCGTCACCGCCGTCGAAGCGGGCCGCCGCGTCTTCGACAACGTCCGCAAGTTCATCGTCTACATCTTCGCCCACGCCACCCCGGAAGTCCTGCCGTTCCTGGTCTTCGCCCTCTCCGGCGGCGCGATCCCCCTACCGCTGACCGTGCCGCAGATCCTGGCCGTCGACCTCGGCACCGAGACCCTGCCCGCGCTGGCCCTGGGCCGCGAGCCCGCCGAACCCGGCCTCATGGACCGCCCGCCCCGCCACCGCGGCGACAACGTCATCGACCGCCCCATGCTCACCCGCGCCTGGGCCCTGCTCGGCGGCATCTCCGCGCTCTTGGTCCTCGGCGGCTACCTGCTGACCCTCCTCGCGGGCGGCTGGACGCCGGGCGCGCCCACCGGCCCCGGCACCGCGCTGCACCACACCTGGCAGCAGGCGACCACCATGAGCTTCCTGGGCATCGTCGCCTGCCAGATCGGCACCGCGTTCGCCGCCCGCACCAACCACGCACCGCTACGCGCCATCGGCGCGCTGTCCAACCGGTTGCTGTTGTGGGGCATAGCGTTCGAACTGGCCTTCACCGCCGCCGTACTCGCCATCCCGCCGCTGGCCCGGGTCTTCGGCATGGCGTTGCCCCCGCTGTGGCAGATTGCCCTGCTGCCGCTGTTCCCCGTCCTGGTGTGGGGCGCCGACGAACTCTGGCGTGCCCGCCGCAGGCGCGTGGAGGGCTGACGATCCCGCGGCAGGCAGCGCCGCGTCCCCGACCGCGTTGAGCCGTTCCGAGGCGTCCAGCCCTGTGCGGTTCGGCGTGGGCCCGGAGACCGGGGAGGTCTCCCGTACCGCGGATCGATCATCAGGGCCTTAGGGCCGTCCACCCTCGGGAGGGACGGCACTGCCTGGCGAGAACACCCCTGAGCAACGTTGTGCGCAGCAGCTCCCGGTGCGATGAGCGAACCCCGATCACGGATGCGAGGGGATGGAAGATGACCGGACGACAACCCCGATCGGTCGCCGCCGCGTGCGCGCCTTTGGTGGCGGCACTGCTGTTCGCGGTGACGACGACCGCGAACGCCGCGGAGACCACGACGCCGGGTCCCGCTCCGGGCCTCGGGAACACCACGTCATCGACGGCCGCCACGTCAAGACCGCCCGGACAGACCCCGACGACGCGAACCACAACCACAACCACGACAACAACAACGACCCACCCGAACCGCACCACGCCACCGCCGCGCACGACAACGCAACACACGACCACAACACCGCAGCTCACGCCGTCGACACCGAGCGGAACACCCGCGCCCACAAGCAATACTGCGGGGGCCGGCTCGACGGCACCCCCCTCCGCCGCGGAAACCACCACGATCACCCCGACCGGCGAAACCCCGGTTGAATCACCGGACCTGCGGGTGAGCCTCCGGTTCACCCAGCCGAACTACGACATCCGCGAATACGCCTACCTGCGGCTCGTGGTGACGAACGTCGGCGCTGGTCCCGCCCCCTACATCACGTTGACCACCACCGGCCCGGCCACCGCGGGATGGGAGTACACCCCCAACCCCTGGGTACTCGAGCCCGGCGCATCGACGGAGATCGGCGCGTCGGTGCCGCTGGACACCGTCCAGGACGCGGGACCTCTCACCATGACGGTCACGGCACACCCGGGCGCGCCCGACGCCGAACCGGTCGACAACACCGCAGGCGCCACCACGATGATCACCTATCGGCGCGCGGGATTCAGCGGCACCGCCTTCGGCGACCTCAACCGGGACGGCGTCCGGCAACCGACCGAGGGGATCGCCGGCGCCCAGGTGACCGCGACCGGCGGCAGGCCCGCGGGCACCTACCGGGCGCGCACCGGTCCCGATGGCCGGTACGCGTTCGACGACATCCCGGCGGGCAACTACACCGTCACCGCCGAGGCGGCAGGCGGATGGCTGTTCGAACCGAGGTCCGTCGACATCGATGCGGGACAGGGGCTCGTGGCCGACCTGCGGGGAACGCGTCACCTGTCGGAGGTCTTGGCCGTGACCATGGGATTCGACCACGAGACCAACCGCGTGGCGGAGAGAGCCCCACTGACCATCAGCCTGACCAACCGCGGACCCCTGCCCCTCACCCGTCTGCGGGCGTGGTGCGTAGGCTCGGATTGGGACTCCGACTGGGGCCCGCTCCACATGTACGGCGAGGGCTTGACCCTGGCTCCGGCCGCCACAGCGGTGGTGCACGCGCGCATGACGATCCCGCTGACCGCGCGACCGGGAACCGAGTACCGGCTCGTGTGCCGGTTCGACACCGTCGGCCCCGGTCCCGCCTCGATCGAAGCGAGCGCGGTGACACGCGTGACGCCCGGGCTCGCCACCCTGTCGGGAGACGTGTACGAGAACGAGGGGTTCTCCATCAGCTGCTGGCCCCTTGGCATCACCATCGCGGGTTGCGGCTACCCGTCCTTCCACCCGAAACCCGGTATCAGGCTGTACCTCGCCGACCCGTCGGGGAAAGTGGCCGCCCGCGCGGTCAGCGACGACCTCGGACGCTTCGAGTTCCCGCCCGTGGTGCCGGGCAAGTACACCTACGGAATCGTCGGACCCTGGAAGATAGCCCGCCGACAACCGCACGACCTGGACACACTGGTGGTGGGACCCAACAACCTCAGGTTGTGGATCGAACCCGGACCCGAGCAGCGGGAGCCCAGTCCGCCGCCCCTACCCGCCAAACCGACCGTAGTGCCGCCGCGGCAGGTGCACGTCGCGCATCCGACCCCGGCGCCGCCATCGGATGGCGCGGGCGACCTCGCGCGGACCGGGGTGGACGCGGCGTGGTCGACCGCCATCGGCCTGGTGGCCGTGCTGTTCGGCGCCCTCCTGGTCCGTCGCGGTCGACGGTCAACGCGTTGACGCGGCAACACCGGTCCACCCACAACGGGGCGGCCGCCGCGGCTGTCATCCCGTTGTGGGTGGCCACAGCTCGCGACTCTTCACCCACACGCGTTCTTCCGCGTCACTTCTGACAAAAACACCCGACATAGCAGCGAAGGAGAGCGCACATGTCCCGATCCACCCGCCCTCGGTCAAGGCATGGCGCGACCGCGGCGGTACTCCTCTTGATGGCCTGGGGATTCGCGCCACCGGCGATCGCCGAACGGGCGGCCGGGCCGCGCACGGCGATCGACCTGGGTGCCCTGCCCGGCGGGCAGAGCTCGGCCGCCGACCTCAACGACAACGGCGTCGTCGTGGGCAGGTCCACCACGGCCGGGTCGACGGGTGTGCACGCGGTCCGGTGGAGCCGCTCGGCGCGGATCACCGACCTGGGCCAGGTCGACGGGCTGGACACGTACGCGCTGGGCGTCAACCGGCGGGGCACCGCGTTCGGCGTCGCCGAGCACTGCTCGGACCCCCCGATCGACTACTGCAGCCTGCGGTGGTCCCCGGACGGGGTGCTGAGCAGGCTGCCCGCGTTGTCCCCGGGTGCCGAGAGCTACCCCGAGGCGATGAACGACTCCGACGTGGTCGTCGGCTACGCGGGTGGCGCACCGGACGGCCGCCGCCACCCGGTGCGCTGGACCGCGAGCGGACAGGTCGTGCGACTCCCGGAGCCACCAGGTGCCGTCAACGGCGTGGCCACGGGGATCAGCAACCAGGGCTTGGTGGTCGGCTGGGCGGAGTTCCCCGGTGTGGGCGTGCGCGCGCTCCTGTGGGACCGGGACGGCAACGTGATCGAACTGCCCCTGGCACCGGATCAGTCGCTCAGCGCCGCGCTCGGGGTGACCGAGGACGGACTCGTCGTCGGTATGGTCAACCGCGCCGGCTACCACGCTGCTCGCTGGCAGTACCGAGACCACGGCGTCCGCCACCCGGTCGTCCTCGATGCCGACAGCTACCTCTACGGCATGAGCCGATCCGGCATCGCCGTCGCGCCGGGCCTGCGGTGGGACCGCTCCGGCCGCGTCACCGAGTTGGACCGGCTGCACGACATCGGGAGCGCTTTGCCCGCCGCGGTCAACGACGCCGGGATCGTCGTCGGGGTGTCGGGCCCAGCGGACGGGACCGCGACCCCGGTGTGGTGGGATCGGGAGGGCACCCCGCACGAACTGCCGGATCACACGCGATCCCCGGCGGTCTTCGTGCGCGCGGTCAACGAGGCGGGGGCCATGGTCGGCCAAGCCCGGTTCCCCGGCGGGCAGCACGCCGCGCTGTGGCGCTGATGTCCCGCGGCGCGGGTCGCGGTGCACCGCGACCCGCGCTGTGGGACATCGGGACGGGGGGACTCCGCGACTTCAAGCACCGCGGTGCGTCCCCCGCGGCCGGCGGGGATCGGTTCGTGCCGCCGACCGCTCGACGGGACGGTGGGCAGACTCGAACGCGACCCGCGGGCAGTGGGCCCGCAACGGCGGTGCGCACGAGATGGTGCCGGGTGGGCGGGCGGTCACCCGGTGGCCAGACTCCATCACGGACCTCGCTCGCCCTCTCCGGCTTGCCCGCTCAGCGCCAGACGACCGCGTGCGAGCTGGCGTCGTTGTAGTGCATGACACCGATGATCACGCCGCGGCCGTTGATCTCGCCCGCCCAACCGCCGAAGGCACCGGGCAGTTCGGGCAGCCTGCGCACGGCACCGGATTCCGACCAGCGCACGGGGTGCGGGGCGCTTACCCCGCTGCCCGACCGGCCGACGGCCACACCCGAGTCGTTCACCGAGAAGGGCTGCGGGTAGGTGTCACCGGCCAGCGGCGGCAGGTCGGTGACGCGGCCCGAGGGGTCCCAACGCTTCGCCCACCCGGCGCCTTCCGCGGACCCGGACGCCACCACCCGACCACGGGGACTGATCCACACCGGGGAGAGCGAGACGTCGCCGGACAGCTCCGTGACCCGGCCCCGGCGGTCCCAGCGGACCGGGTGGACGCCGTCGGGGCCGACGGCAGCGCCGAGGATCGTGCCGTCCGCGGTGGTCTTCGACGCCCAGCCGCTGGTGCGCCCCTCGGGCAGCGGCAGCACCGAGACCCGCCCCGCGGCGTCCCACCGCACCGGGTGGTCCACGCGGTCGGCCGTGGCCGATATCCCGACGACGTTGCCCTCGCGGTCGATGCCGCCCGCCCAGCCCCGCGTGTCGCCGGGCAGCAGGGGGAGTCGCGTCACCTGTCCCGCGCAGTCCCAGCGGACCGGGCGGGGGTCGTCGTACGCCACGTCGGCGTAGCCCGCCAGCAGGCCCGCCTCGTTGATCGCCGTGGGTTCGCTGTCACCGCCCTCGCCCAGCGGCGGCAGCGGAATCGGTTCGCCGGAGGCCGACCAGCGCACACCGCAGGTGCGCGAGCCGCCGCAGCGGTAGAAGCCCGCGACAGCGCCGCTGTCGTTGATCAGTGTCGCTTCCGTGCTGTCGGAGCCGACCGTGCCCATGTCGGTGATCCGCCCCGACCGGTCCCACCGCACCGCGTGCAACCGCCCACCGGAGGTCGACGCGCCGACCACCTCACCGCGCTCGTTGAGATCGCGCACGTGGCTGTGCTTCCCGTCGGGCAGGAACCCCAGGTCGATGATCCGGGGACCGCCCGCCTCGGCCGGGGGCGCGCCGAAACCCACCAACGCGACCGCACCGACGACCGCCACCCACACACCGCGTCTTGTGCCCATCACCATCAACCCTCCACATCGCCCGGATCTCGCCTGCGATGCTCTCGGTCCCGCCGCCCCCGCCGAACCGGCCGACGGACCTCGACCGACGGGGCACCTCGGCCCCGATCGACCGGCGGCGCGCTACGCGGCCCGGAGCCGGACGGCGAGCTGCTCGTCGTTCGAGGTGTAGCAGAGGTAGTCGAACCGGATCCCGGTGCGCGTCACGAACTCCCGCCAGGCGCGGTGCTCGTGCTCCTCCCAGCCGGGGTAGTTGAAGTACTCGTCGAACAGGATCACCGAGCCGTCCCGCAGCCGGGGGCCGACGTGGTCGAGCACGGTCTTGGTGGACGAGTACAGGTCCGCGTCCAAGTGGAGGAAGGCGACGTCACCGGGGTGGTCGGCGAGGAAGTCCGGGAGCGTGTCGGCGAACCAGCCGACCACGAGTTCGGCGCCGTCCACCACCGGCTGGGCGTCGACGGCGAACGCGCCCGCCGGGATGTTGGTCCGCCAGTCCTCCGGCAGGCCCTGGAAGGAGTCGAAGCCGAACACGTCCCGGCCTGCCCGGTCCGCGGCGATGGCCTTGAGGGACTGTCCGCTGAACACCCCGAACTCCAGCGCCATACCGTCCTCGGGGCTGTGCGCCAGCGCGTGGGCCAAGGTCTGGTCGGGGTGGGGGAACGTGGGTGTGGTGGGCAGGTGCGCGCGGACGAACTTCTCGGTGTCGCGCACCGCCCGGCGCTCCCCCGCCGCGTGGATGTCCCGCCGCGCGCGGAACTCCACGTCGTGCACGGCCCGGACGAGCTGCTCGCACTCGGCCCGGACCGCCGCGCGGATCCGGTCCTCGAGCCCGCGCTCGGACCGGTCGGCGCGGCGGACCACCCAGGACGCCGCGTCGTCCACCCAGCGCCCCACCGCGGACCTCGCGTGGCCTCGGATGTCGTCTCCCATCACTCTCCCCTTGCCTCGTCTGTGCCGTTGAACAACCGCAGCCAATTCGCCTCACCGCTCAACTCGGGCAGCGCCGCCAGGTACCGCCGACGCACCCTTGGTCCTTCCGCGACCAGACGGCCGAGCACGCGGACGCCTCGCGCGACCAAGCGCGACGCCTTCCTCAGGTCGCGCTGCCGCACCCGGACCCCGGACTGGGTGGGGTCGGTGACGACGGCCGTGCGGAACAGGGACACGTGCCACCACCGCGCGTCCGCGGCCCGGATCGACGCGGCACCACGGGAAATCCCGAGCACGTGCCACACGACCCGCTTCACCAGAACCAATCTCGGCATGGACGGTTCGGGGTCCGGTTTGACCACGGGGTGGCCGAAGGCACCGCACGACGGGTGCACCGCGGTCTCCGCGTACTCGGCCCGCGCCTTGCGGATCCGGTCCGCCGCGGCGGCACCACCGTCGAGCAGGACTTCGGGCCCTGCCAGGAAGTCCTCTACCGCGATCACCAGGGTCTCCGCCAGCCCGTAGCGCATCGACACCAGGTACCGGGCCAACTCGCCCGCCAGCCACACCGCGGTGCGGCGCAGGTCCCGGTCGCCGTGCAGGGCGTGCACGATGAGGGCGTTGCGGAGGCTGAAGTAGCGCGGCCAGTCGTCCCAGTCGCGCCAGGAGAAGTCCGAGTGCCACACACCCGCCCCCGGCAGCGTCACCGTCGGGTACCCGCGCCGCTTGGCCCGCAGCCCGTACTCGATGTCGTCCCACTGGAAGAAGACCGGCAGCGGGAGACCGACGTCGGCGACCACCTCCGGCGGTATCAGGCAGGCCCACCAGGCGTTGTACTCCGCGTCGACACGCAATTCCTGGTGTTGGCGGGTCATATCGGTGTGCCGCAACGCGTCCGGCACCGGGTGGCCCGCACCCAGCCGCGGCAGCCGGGTCTGCTCGGCGCCGACGTGCAGGTGCCGGGGGTGCAGTGACTGGAGCATCTGCCCACCCACGAGCACCGGGCTCGCGGCGTGCTCGGCGAAGGCCACCAGGCGCCGGACCGTGTCCGGTTCCAGCACGATGTCGTCGTCCATGAGCAGCACGTGCACCGGGCGGTCCCGACCCGCTTCCACCAGTCCCCTGGTGAAACCACCCGCACCACCGAGGTTCGCCTGGCGCAGGTAGCGCAGTTTGCCCTGGAGCGCGCGTTCCGCGTCGGCGAAAGCGCTGTGCTCGCACACGGCTTCGGAGCCCTGGTCGATGACCAACACCTCGTCCAACAGGTCCGCGCACTCGGTGTCGGTGGCCAGCGCGCGCAGCGTCGCCAGGCACTCGTCCGGCCGGTTGTACGTGCAGATCACCACCGCGGCACCGTGTCCCCGGGTGGGGCTGGCGACATACCAGCGGATGTGGTCGACGGTCAGCTCCGCGGCGCCCGCGTTCGCCTCGACCCACAGCGCGCCCCCGTCGGCGAACCGGTCGAGGTCGGCCTTGAAGGCGACCAGGTGTGGTCCTCCCGCATCGATCCGCGCGCTCGCCACGACGCGGCGCTCCCCCGCGCTGTCCGACGCGAGGAGCGCTACGCTGCCTCCTCCCCCGCGCTCGCCTGCCGCGGTGATCTCCACCGAGACGGTCCGGGCCGTGGTCCACCGCTGCCAGTAGGCCGCGGGGAACCTGCCGAAGTACGTGTTCGTGGACAGTCGCGCGTGCGGTCGCACGAGCGCCCGGTCACGGTCGACGACCGCGACACCGCGGTCGACCACGCAGTACAGGTCCTCGGGCTCTGTGTCGCGCGGGGGTCCGAACAGTGTGCGGTGAACCAGCCATCGGGTGGGCGGCGTGGTGCGCGTGTCATCCATCCGCACGGATTCCTCCACATCTCGGGAAGTCTGTGGACGGGTACAAGCCCGCGGTGGTCACGTCCACCCCGTGCGACTTGTCCGGGGCAGATCGTTTCGTGGACCCGACCGGCGGGCCTCACCCGTTCCGGGGGAACAGCGGAAATCAGGGTTCCCCGCGCAGCACGCGGGCAAGGGGATCGGCGTGCGAGGCCGGGACGAGCCGCACCCGCGCGTCCACGGCGATGACGCCCGCCGGGGTGCGGATCACCGGGTTGACGTCCAACTCGGCGATCTCGGGCGTGGTGTCGGCCAGGTGGCCGACCCGGCGCAGCACGTCGGCGACGGCCGTGTCCTCGTGGGCGAGGTCGGTCAGGTCGGCTTCGGCGAGCGGGCACAGCCGCGCGGTGTGCGTGCCCGCCTCGGCATCCGTACCACCCGCCCCGAAGACCACCAGCGGGCCGAACCGGGGGTCGCCGCGCACACCCACCAGCAGTTCGGTGCCCGGTTCCGCCATGGCCTGCACGAAGACGCCGCGCAGCCGGTCTCCGAAGTTCTCGCGGAGGACGGTCACGGCGGCCGAGATGTCATGGTGGTCGCACAGCCCGAGCGCGAGACCACCTGCCTTGGCCTTGTGCAGGACGCCGTCGGTGACGGCCTTGAGCGCCAGCGGTCTGCCGCGCGCGACCAGTTCCGCCGCGGCGGCCTCCGCCGCGTGCTCGACCGCGACCACGCGGCCCGGCTGGACCGGGACGCCCGCGGCGGCCAGCAACGCCAAGCTCTCGGCTGGATCGAGCCACCCACCGTCGGGGTGTGCGGCCACCAGCCGTTCGATCGCGCCGCGGTCCACTCCGCCCGGCCGGGCGGCGGGTGTTCGCGGTCGGTCCAGCCACCGGCGTCGGTGGACCGCGTGGGCGAGCGCGCGCACGGCGCGGTCCGGATCGGCGTAGCCGGGCACGAAACCACCGCCCGGGACGGGCTCGCGAGCCACCCCGCTCGCTTGGCCGAGTCGCACCAGCAGCACCGGTTTGGCCGAGTCGGCGCTCACCGCGGCGAGCACTCCGGGCGTCGGGTCGCCGAGTGCGGTGGGCACGCACAGCGCGACTACCGCGTCGACGCTGTCGTCGCCCAGTACCGCGGCGACCGCCGCGGTCATGACCTCGGGTCCGACCGCGGCGGTGGTGTCGACCGGGTCGGCCGCGGCGGCCCCGGGCGGCAGCACGGCCCGGAGAGCGGCCAGGGTGTCCGCCCCGAACTCGGGCACGACCAGCCCGTGCCGGGCGCAGGCGTCGGCGGCGAGCACGCCCGCGCCCCCCGCGTTGGTCACGACCGCGGTGCGGGGCCCGGCGGGCAGCGGCACGCTGGTGAACAGCGCCAGCGCGTCGACGAGTTCGGCGAGGCTGTCGACCGGCGTCAGCCCGGCCTGGTGGTAGAGCGCGTCCAGGGTTGCCGTGGGGGAAGCCAGCGCGGCGGTGTGCGACCCGGCGGCGCGCCGTCCGGCGTCGGACACCCCGGCTCGCACCACGACGACCGGCTTCACCGCGCTCAGACCGCGCGCCAGCCGGGCGAACCGGCGCGGGTTGCCGAAGGACTCCAGGTAGACCGCCACCGCGGTGGTCCCGGGATCCGCCGTCCACCAGTGCAGCAAGTCGTTGCCGGAGACGTCGAGCTTGTCGCCCGTGGACACCAGCGTCGAAACCCCGGCACCGATGCGGGTCAGTGCCTCGGCCAGCACGATGGCGACGCCGCCAGACTGGGTGAGCACTCCGACCTCACCCGCCGCGGTCGGGTGGGCGGCGAAGGTCGCGTCCAAGCGGACGTCGGGATGGGTGTTCACCAGGCCGAGGCAGTTGGGGCCGACCATGCGCATGCCGTGCGCGCGCACGATGGCCCTGACCTGCCGGGCGAGGGGGCCGGTGATCCCGGAGGTGATCACCAGGGCGGCTTTCGCGCCCGCCGCGGCGCACTCGGTCAGCACCGTCGGCACGACCGGGGCGGGCACGCACAGCACCACGAGGTCCGGTGCGTCGGCGAGGTCTCCCACCGACGGCACGCACGACACACCCAGCAGGGAGGTGGCGTTCGGGTTCACCGCGGTGAGAGCACCGGTGAAGCCACCGCGCAGGATGTTGGCGAGCACGGCGCGGCCGACCGAACCCGCAGCGCGGCCCGCCCCGATCACCGCCACCGAGCGGGGGCGCAGCACGGGCTCGAGACCGGCCAGGTCGGCGGTCCGTTCCCGGGCGTCGACCGCGCCCCGGTAGCGCTCCCCCGCCGCCAGGGTGATGGTGACGCCCAAGACGGAACCGTCCCGCTCGCAGCGCATCGGCAGTCCGAGGTCGGTCAGCAGCCGCGTCATCCGCGTGTTCTCGGCGAGCACATCCGCGGTGAGGGTGTCGACCCCCTCCGCACCCGCCCGGGAGACCAGTGCCTCCATCAACAGCGTGCCCATGCCGTGCGCTTGGTCGCGGTGGTCGACGACCAGGGCGAACTCCGCGGTAGCGGGGCCACCGCTGCGGGCGTAGCTCGCCACACCGAGGAGTTGGTCGCCGCGGAAGGCCCCGAGCGCGGGGCGTCCGCGCGCGCCCGCGCCGAGGAGGCTGTCGGTGTAGCGACGCGCTGACGTGCTGGAGAGGGTGAAGAACCTCAGGTAGCGGTCGCGCGGGGGGAGTCCGTCCAGCAGCGCGGTCAGGGCGGGCTGGTCGGCCGGGACGAGTTCGCGGATCCGGACGGTCCCGCCCGCGCGGTCCAGCGCCCAGTGGTCGGTGTGCGGTGCGCGCCCGGGTTCAGCGCTCATCGGGGCGCACCACCACGACCGGGCACGGGGCGTGGCGGATCACGGCCTGGCTGGTGGACCCCAGCAGCAGGCCCGCGAAGCCGCCGCGACCGCGCGAGCCGACGACCAGCAACGCGGCACCCGCCGCCTGGTCCAGCAGCAGGTCGACCGGGCGCGTCCGAGCGACGACCGGCCGCACCTCGACATCCGGGAACTCGGCCCGCCACGGCGCCAACCGGGTGGCCAGTTCCCGCTCCGCCTCCCGCGACCACAGCGCCCAGTCCACCGCGACGTGCCCGTCCGCGACCGCGGCCTCGATGGCGGTGTCGCTCCACGCGTGCGCCGCGACGACCGCGGCGCCGGTCGCGGCGGCGTGGTCGAACGCGTAGGTCAGCGCCCGCTCGTCGGAGCCGCCGCACTCGACCCCGACCACCACGGGGCCGAGCCCGCCGCGGTCCGCGGCGTGGCGCACCACCACGACCGGGCAGCGGCCGTGCGCGGCCAACGCGACGGTGGTGGAACCCAGCAGCATCCCCGTGAAGCCGCCGAGCCCACGCGACCCCAGCACCAGCAGCTCGGCGGCGCCACTGGCCTCCCGCAGGAGCCCGACGACGTCGCCTTCCAGGACCTCGACGCGCACCGAGAGGCCGGGCAGCGCCACCGCGCGCCGCGCGCGTTCGGCCACCTCCTCGGCGCGCACGCGCAACGCCATCCGCAACCGCGCGCCCACCTCCACCGTGTCGGGAGAACCGGTGACCGGCCACGGGTAGACGGTCATGATCACCAGCGGTCGGCGCCCGCGGTGCGCCTCGGCGGCGGCCCAGGCCAGCGCCTGGTCGGCGGCGGCGGAGCCGTCGACGGCGACGAGCACCGGGCGCGGGTCGGGCGCGCTCACGCCCCGCCCACCCGCGTGCCGGGCTCATCGGTGAACTCCGGGAACCCGCCATCCGCGCCCACCGAGCGGACCTCGGCGCGCACCACCCCCGGGACCGCCTCGGCGAGCACCTTGGCGACGTGGCGGTCGCCCGCGTCGTCGTACTGGTCGGCGATGTACGCGGTACCCCCGGCCACCCGCACGGTCCAGCGGTCCCGGCCGCCGAACACGGCGAGCCGGTGGCGGACGTCGGCGGCGATCTCGCCGTCGGCGCGGGCCAGCACGCGCACCAGGTCGCGGCGGGTCACCACACCGACCAGCCGCGCACCGTCCACAATGGGCATGCAGCGGCGGCGGTCGTCGGTGAACACCCTGGCCAAGACCGCCACATCGGTGCCCGCGCTCATGGCGACCGCGGGGCTGGTCATGATCTGGTCGACGGTCGCGGCGGGCATCACGGCCCCCGCCCCGTCGCCGGAACCGTCGCCCGGGTCGGGCCGCCGCGCGTCGGCCGGGAAGCGGTCGCGCACCACGTCCGCCTCGGTCACCATCCCGACCAGGTCACCTTCGTCATCGACCACCGGCAGCGCCGTGTAGCCGTGGTTGGCCAGCAGCTCCGCCGCCCGTTTGACCGGTGTGTCCGGCCGCACCGTCAGCACCGGACTGGACATGATCTCCCTGGCTCGCATCGCGTTCCGCCTCCTCCCGACGTGTCCCACCTCGACGCTAGGTGCCCCGTCACCACCACCGCCGCCGCCGGAAGTCCCGCCGTCACCGGGACTTTCGCGCGCGGGCCCGGGCTGTCCAGCGGCAGCGGTGACGGCGCCACCGCCCTAGCGTCAGGTCAAACGGACAAGGAGGGCACGATGCGGCACAGGACGGTCGAGAACGTGATGACCCGGGATCCCGCCACCGCCACCGCGGGCACCGGCTTCACCGACCTGGTGCGGATCATGGCGGACCGGCGGGTGAGCGGGTTGCCGGTGGTGGACGCGGACGGTCGTGTGCTCGGCGTCGTGTCCGAGGCCGATCTGCTCGCCAAGGAGAGCGTGCGGGAACGACCGCACGCCGTCCCGGCGCTGCTGCGCAGGCACGCCGAACGGGTGCGGTCCCGGGGTACCACCGCGGGCGAGCTGATGACCGCGCCCGCCGTGACGGTGGCGTCGGGCGCGGACGTCCCGCACGCCGCCCGCCTGATGGCCGACCACCGCGTCAAACGCCTCCCCGTGGTCGACGCGGACGGCGCCCTCGTCGGGGTGGTCAGCCGGTCGGACCTGCTGTCGATCTTCACCCGCGCGGACGACGACATCGCTGAGGAGATCGCCCACGACGTCTTCCACGACGCCCTCGGCATCGGCGCGGACACGGTGGCGATCCGGGTCGCGGGCGGCGTGGTCGAGATCGGCGGCCAAGTCGAGCGCCGCAGCTGGGTGGACGTCATCACGGCGTTGACCCGACGGGTGGACGGCGTCGTCGACGTCCGCTCGACGCTCACCTACGCCTGGGACGACACCGGGGTGACCATCCCCGAAGCCATGGTCGTGGACATCACCCGCGAACCACGTCGATGAACGGGGGCCACCGTGCGCGCACAACCCGGTGACTGGTTGCTGGACACCGACCGGGCGGGCCACACCAGACAGGGCCTCGTCGAGGAGGTCCACGGCCGCGACGGTGGCCCGCCCTACCTGGTGCGGTGGACCGAGGACGACCACCGCACCCTGGTCTTCCCCGGCCCGCGTGCCCGGGTGCTGACCCCGACCGAGCTGGACAGCCGCGACGCCGAGACGACCGAGCGCGTGCTGCGGGCCCAGACCGACATCACCGGCCGGTGAGGCGAGGGCGGCCAGCGGGTGGCTCAACGGTGGTGGACGCCTCCCGACCCGCTCGGCCGCCCACCACCGTCACCCCAACGGGACCCGCCACCACACAGTCGTGCCCGCACCGCGGGTGTCCACCTCACAGCTGCCGTGGCACTGCTCGGCCCGGCGGATCATATTGTCCAGACCACTGCGTCGATTCGGCTCCCCGACGCCGACGCCGTTGTCCCGCACCTGCACCACGAGGTCGTCGCCCGCGTCCACGGTCACGGTGATCTCGGTTGCCCGCGCGTGCCGCACGGCGTTGCTCAACGCCTCGCCCAGCACGGCCAGCGCGTGTTCGCCGACGTGGTCCGGGACCCGCGTATCGATGGCGCCGGACATGGCCACCGACGGGGTCGTCGAACCACCGGCGCCGATCTCGGCGACCGCGTCGAGCACCCGGCGACGCAGGCTCGAGGTGTGCTCGACCGCGTGCAGGTCGAAGATCGAGGTCCGGATCTCCCGGACGGTCTGGTCCAGTTGCTCCACGGCTCGGTGCACGCGGCCGCGGACGTGACCGTCGTCGACGCGCCGCAGCGTGCCCTGCAGGTCCATGCCCGTCGCGTACAGGCGCTGGATGACGTGGTCGTGCAGGTCCTGCGCGATGCGGTCGCGGTCGGCGAGCACGTCCAGCAGCCGCTGCGCGCGCTGCTTCTCCGCCAGTTCCAGGGCCACCGCGGCCTGACCGGCGAAGGAGGCCAGCATCGGCGTGGTGTCCGCCGGGAACGACCGACCCCCTTTCTCCCTCGCCGCGAGCAGCACGCCACCGGCGGCGCGCAGCGGCACGACCACGGCGGGGCCGAGCGACCCGCACCCCAGCTCCGCGGCCATGTCCGGGACCTGCCGAGGTTCCTCGGCCGCCAGCACGGACTCCACCAGCGGACCGAACGCGGCGATGTCCACGGGCAGGAGCTCGCTCGTGGGTCCATCGGCGGCGCCGACCGACAGCAGGTCCTTCGCGTCGCCACCGACGAGCAGGATCAACGCGCAGTCGGCGGAGGTCAACTCCCGCACGCGCCGCACGATGACACCGAGCGTCTCGTCCTGCGACGCCCCCGCGAGCAGTTGGGTGTTGACCTCACCCGCCGCGGTCAACCAGCGTTCACGATCCCGGGAACGCTCGAACAGCCGCGCGTTCTCGATCGCCACCCCCGCCGCGGCGGCCAGCGCCTGCACCACGGCCTCGTCGTCGGCGGTGAAGGGTCCCCCGCGCTTCTCGGTCAGGTAGAGGTTGCCGAACACCTCACCGCGCACGTGGACCGGAACACCGAGGAAGCTGCCCATCGGCGGGTGGTTGCGCGGAAAACCGACCGACGCGGGGTGCTGGGTGAGATCGGTCAACCGGATCGGCTCGGGGTGCTCGATGAGCAGCCCGAGCAGCCCGCGCCCTTCGGGCAGGTGACCCATGTCCGCGCGGGTCTCGGGATCGATGCCCTCGTTGATGAACCGCACCAGGTCCCCGTCACCGAGCACGCCCAACGCACCGTAGCGGGCGTCCACCAGCCCAAGGGCCGCCCGCACGATCCGCCGCAGCGTCGAGTCCAGTTCCAGACCCGCGCCGACGGCCATCACCGCGTCCAACAACCCCTGCAGGCTGTCGCGGGTGCGCAGCAAGTCCCCCAGGCGCTCGTGCAACTCCCGCAGCAGTTCGTCCAGCCGGAGGCCGGAGAGGTGGTCCGTTGCCCTGGCAGTGCGCTCCATGACGGCTCCCGCGCTCAAGTTTCGCGGGAGCAGGCTTTCACGTCCAGCACTCGCACGGGAAGACCCGAACCAGGAGTTCACCCCGTTCGCGCGTCAGGGCCACCGGAGTACTCCCGACAACCGGATATCCACTGAGGACATTCGGCTGCCTTGTTCACCGAGGTCGACCGCATGACCGCGGTGGCGGACGGGTCGAGGTGCCACGACCGGTGTCCGCCGGCGCGGTATTCCCGCTGCCGGCAGGCGACGTCGTCCGCCGTTCGGCGAGGAATCCGGCGCGGGAGCGGTTCCACCGCGCCGGATCCTTGCCGCCGACGATGCCGACGAGGAGCGTTCCCCCGACCCGCTCGGGGATTTCGCGACGATCGCGCGAGTCGCCGATCGGCTGGAGAAGCCTGGTCAGGTACGCACGACGGCGACCGGGCACCGGCTGTGGTGCAGCAGCGCGCGGGTGGTCGAGCCCATGCCCAGACCGGTGAGCAGGTGCCTGCCGTGCGCGCCCAGCACGACCAGTTGGGCACCCGCGCTGCGGCTGCCGAGCACCCGGGCCGCGCGGTCGCGGACCACGGCGCGCTCGACGACGACCTCCGGGTACTTCTCCCCCATGCCCGCCAGCCGTTCGGCGAGGAGCCGCTCCTCGTCCCGCGCCAGCGCGTCCCAGTCCGCCACGAAGGGCACCGGGATCCACGCGCCCGCGTAGGCGACGTCGCTCCAGGCGTGCACGGCCAGCAGCCCGGTACCACGGGTGGATGCCTGCTCGAAGGCGAACTCGATCGCGGCGTCCCCCGCCGGTGAGCCGTCGACACCGACCACCACGGGTCCCCCGGTCACCGCCTCGCCGCGCACGACGACAACCGGGCAGCGCGCGTGCGCGGCGACGGCACCGGACACCGAACCCAGCAGCAGTCCCTCGAACCCGCCGAGGCCGCGGTGCCCGGTCACCAGCACCGCCGCGTCGGCGGCGGCGTCGAGCAGCTGCGCGGCGGCGAAGCCGTGGCGCAGCTCGGAACAGGTCCGGAGTCCGGGGTGGACGCGCTGGGCGAGGTCGTCGGCCTCGGCGAGCAGGTGCCCACCCTGCGAGGACAACGGGTCCAACCAGATGTCGCGGCCCACCGGGTCCGTGACCGCGGGCGGCACGCACACGTGGACCAGGCGCAGCGGGAGACCGTGCCTGCCCGCTTCCGCGGCGGCCCAAGCCACGGCGTCCGCGGACGACGGCGACCCGTCGACGGCGACCACAACAGGTGACCGGGTGGGCATTGGTGCGTTCACGGCGGTTCCTCCTCGCACGGGCGGCTTCCGGAGCCGCGTACATCGGTGGCACCGGAGTCGGGCATGCGCCGGATCCGTCCACTGGCGACGATCATCGCCGCTCGCGGCGCAGGGGCGGCAGAGCCTTCCGGTCGTGCCGTGTGGTGACCTTCTGCCCGGCCGGACTCACCCGCGCATGAGTTCGGCCGCCAGGTCTCGGGTTCGGCGGTACCGGGGGTGCAGTCCGGCTCCGAGCGCGCCGCCCAGCAGCCCCAGGGACGTCGCGACGACCGGGATCCAAACGAGGGCGAGCACGAGGCCACCGAGGTTGTCACCGATCACGAAACCCGCCAGGTCCGCGGTGCCGCTGCGGTCGAAGGCGATGACGTCATCGGGGTTGTCGAGGACGTATGCCTGGTCCGCGAGGGTGTTGAGCATTCCGAGGAGGAATACCGCCAACGCGGCGAGCAGGCCGGACCACAGACCCACCCTGCCACCCGCGCGCCACGTACCGGTCACCGCGGCGGCCGGGACCGCGGCGAGGAGGATGACCGCTCCCGCTGCGAGAAAGGTGGATTCCGGCAGCCCGTCCACGCCGAGGGGCCTGGACAGGGCCGGAACCGCCCACACCGCAGCGCATCCGGTGGCGGCCACGGCCGCCCAGCCCAGAACGCGGAAATCCGCCCGACGAGCACGTGCGGCCAAGACGACGTAACCGATGACGACGACAGCCAAGACCATGTTGAACAGCCGAGCCGGATCCCTACCCGCGGCCGGGTGGGTGCGCACGGCGTAGCAGACCGCCGCAACGCATCCGGCGGTACCGAGCAGCATGACGACACCGAACAACCGACCGGAGCGGACAACGGGTGTCGAAACCGGCCACGCGACCCGAACGGTGAGGTAGCCGGTGAGCACCACGCCGGTGGTGACCACGAACAGCAACGCTTCCGGAACGAAGCGGTACGCGGCCACAGCGGCGGCACCGCTGACGAGCGTCCCGAGGCCCGCCACCACGAACACCGCAGGTCTCCGCGGCGATGGCAGAGCCGCCGCCCACGTCGCCCCCGCGGTGAACGACCAGCGAGCGGGCCCGTGGTCGATGTGCGCGAGCTCGGCCCGCATCGCCGCCCCCCATTCCCGCCGCTCGGCGGGCAACAGGCGGGTGGCGACGTCGAGGAGGTAGGCGGGCAGGTCGAGTTCACGTCGTCGGATCTCGTGCCGCACGCGGGCGACCCAGCCGGCGACGACAACCGCGAGACAGGCGACCAGAAGGGTCACGAACACCATGAGGAGAAGCATCAGGCACCTTCCAGACGTGGGCGCGGCGACCGAGCCCGCCGGGCCCGGGTGGGTGTGATCGAACGGGCGAGTTCATGGCCCTGCCCGGACAAGCGGTAGAGGTGGCGTGGCGGCCTACCGGCGGGCTGCTCGGTCTCCCACCTGGTCTCCAGCAGGCCGCGCTCGGCCAACCGCACCAGGATCGGGTACATCGATCCCGCCTTGAGCCCCACCTGGCCGCACAACTCGTAGCCGTACCGCCAGGAATCCGGCTGTGCGGCCAACGCGTCCAGCACCGCGATCGTTTGCGGCGACAGCTTGCGCTCACGAACCATGGCAAAAGTCTATATAGATAGAGAAGTTGCCCACAAGGCTCCGCCCCGAGACTGCCTGCCGTGCGCGAGCCCCGGGATCAGATGGCGCCGCGCCGCCACCGGCCCGGTCCGCCGCCGGACAACAGGGCCACCACGGATGACAGACCGGTCCACATCACCGTGTCCGGATCTCGCCGGTGCCGGACAGCCACGCGCCGGCACGACGTTGGGAACCACCCGCGATGTCGGGCGGCGCCGCCATACCGAGCATCACCCGGGTGCCGCACAGGAGCAGCGAGCCGGTGCGTTCGACCTCAACACCACTCCCGTGGCACCGGGTGCGGACGCGCTCGACGCCTGCCGAACCAGCGACCTGACTGGACGGGATTCGTTCCATGGCGGAGTTCATCTTCCCCTCGATGAATTCCGCGGTATGCCTGAACTCGACATGGATCCCGCTACCTCATCATTGCCACCTTTTCCGTCGCCGGTTCGAAACGGCGCGTGGCGTCAGCACGCGCGCCGATGCAAGCGGAATGCGGTTGTCCGCGTGTGGTCGCGACGACCGGCCCGCTCGGATGGCACAGACCACATGGCGGCGAAGGTAGTCGATCACCGGAGTCTTAGGGCATTCCATCCGCAGGCGTGACGGCCCTGCCTACGTAGAGAATCCCCGAGGAGCCTGGGGCGCGCAATGTACCGATTCCCCAGGCGACCGAAGCGAGGCATCGAGAATGCACAGACGACTATCCGTGCTCGTCGCCGCCTGTCTCCCCCTGGCGGCAGCTTCGCTGTTCGCGTCGACGGCGACAGCACAAGCAGTGCCTGCTCCGCGCCCGGTCGCCGAGCAGCGCGTGGACCCCCTGGGGTCCACCGAGCGGACCTCGAGCGAACAGACCGCCGCCGCAACCACAACGGTGCGCTCGTCGGCGACTGGAGTCCCTACAACAACGACTACCACCACCCCCCGCGCCAGTACGATCCCCAGCACAACGACACCGACCGGGTCGACCACGAACGCGACGTCCGCGACGACGACCTCGGCGACGCCTACGGCCCCGGAGACCACTACTACCGTCTCGTCCACTACACCGGCGGCGGAGTCGCCCGATCTCCGCGTCACCGCCGAGTTCACCCAACCCTCCTACGACATCCGGGACTACGCCTACATCCGGTTGTCGGTGACCAACGTCGGCACCGCGACGGCCACGGCTGTCACCATCGAGAGCACCGGGCAGTCCCGGCCGTCCTTTCCCCCGCTGTGGCGGATCGAGCCCGGCGCGACCGTGGAGGTCAAGGGGGATGTCGCCCTGTTCGTCCTCCCCGGCCCGGGGCCCCTCGCGGTGTCCATCACCCTGCGGTCGGACGAACCTGACGCCAATCCGTCGGACAACACGGTGAACCTCACCACGATCGTCACGCAGGTGCGCGCCGACTTCACCGGCGTCATCTACGGCGACGCCAACCGGGACGGGATCCGGCAACCGGGTGAAGAGATCGCCGGCGCGCTCGTGACCACGACCGGTGGACGCCCCGAAGGCACGTACAGCACGAGCACTGGAGCCGATGGGCGGTTCGCGTTCTCCGACATCCCCGCGGGCGAGTACGCCACCAGGGTCGAGGCGAGCGGATGGAGATTCGGTGTCCACCACGCATTGGTGGACAAGGGCAAGGATCCGGCCGCGGAAATCGATGGACTCCGCCCGCTGGCAGACGTCCTGACCGTGTCGATGCGCTTTGACGAGGAGGCGAACCGCGCGGCCGAGCTCGCTCCGCTGACGGTGAAGCTCACCAACCGCGGGTCGGTGCCTGTCCGCGGTGTCAACGCCAAGTGCGACAGCTCGAGCAACGACGGCTCCGATTGGGGCGACCTCAACTCCTACGAGGGCGTGACGATCCCGCCGAGCACGACGAGAACCCTGCGAGCGCGGACGATGATCCTCGCTTGGGCCCCACCAGGCAGCGAAGCCTCGGTCACCTGCGACTTCTTCGTCCGCTACACCTCGTCCGACTTCGTCAGGTCCTCCGCGACGACCCGCGTCCTGCCCGGTTTCGGGACACTGACCGGCAGCGTGATGCGGGCCGATTCCGGGGTCTCGCTCCGCTGCTGGCCGCCCGGCTCCGTGACCGCGCGCTGCGGCTATCCCACGGGTCCAGGAGTTCCCGACATCAAGATCTACCTCTCCGACTCCGCCGGGAAGGTCTCGGCGCGCGCGGTGACCGACCGGCTGGGAGACTTCGCCTTCCCCCCGGTGATGCCAGGCCCGTACAGCATCAAGGTGGTGGGCCCATGGCGGATGACACAACCTGACGTCTTCAGCCCCTACAACATCTCCGTGGGAACTACGCGCATCCGGATCTGGGTCGTACCAGGTCCTGATCAACCCGACCCGGACTCCACACCCTCCGCACCGCCAACCACGCCCCAGCGAGCACACCGCACACACCCGGCTCCGTCCAACCCGACCGCACGGGCCAACGGTCTGGCACACACCGGTGCGGACATGGCATGGCAGACCGGACTCGGCCTGCTGTCCGTGCTGTTCGGCGCCCTTCTGGTCCACCGCGTCCGCCGCTCCGCGCGCCGAGACGCCTCCACACGACGACCGAAAGGTCTTGCCGCCCGGAGGACGGGCCTTGGCTGAGTCCGACTGGATGACGCGACAGAGGTGCACCCGGCTCGGCTGGACGCTCGCCACGACCACAAGCGTGACCCCCCGTCCAACGACGCCTCCCGATCCGCCACCCAGCAGGCCAGAACCGGCGGGATTTCGCCACCGGTAATCTTCCGCGCGTTACCGGAACGCCGGCGGCGACCACTCGGTCGGCGCAGCCGGGTAGCACACCGCGGGCACCTGGGGTCAGGCGATGGTCTGCCGGTCGGGCTCGATCAGGATGGCGACCCGGGGCTCGGCGCGGTCGTAGGGGCGGCCGATGTACTTGAGCGCGATGCTGTCGACGACCTCCCAGGACCGGTCCCCGTCGAGCCACTCGACGGCGCGGCCGCGGATCATGACCGGTTGGAACGGGTTGTCCGGCGGGGTCAGGGAGATCGCCACGCGGGGGTCGCGGCGGAGGTTGCGGGCCTTGCGGCTGTCCGGGCCGGTGAGGATCGCGATGTGGTCGCCGTGGGCGCCGATCCAGACGGGGACGGCGTGCGGGGCGCCGTCGGGCAGCAGGGTGGCCAGGTGGGCGATCGGGGTGCCGTCGAGGACGCGGCGGATGTCGGGGTTGAGCACGGGGGTTCCTTCCGGGCGGGTCAGCGGTTGACGCGGTAGTGCAGGTGGGTGACGCCGGGGGCGGGGACCGCCTCGACGAGGTCGAGGTGGACGTGCTCGGGGAGTGCCTGGAAGAACGGCCTGCCCGCGCCGAGCAGCACCGGCACCTGGTGCAGGACCAGCTCGTCCACGAGTCCCGCCTTGAGTGCCGCGGTGACGACACCGCCGCCCATGAGGCCGACGTCCTTGCCGTCGGCAACCCCATGGGCGGCGGCGAGCGCGTCCTCGATGCCGGTGGTGACCAGCGTCTGCCGCTCGGTGATCTCCGGCGCGGGTCGGTGGGTGAGCAGGACCAGCCGGGCCGCCGGGTGCGGGCTGCCGCCGCCGAAGCGGTCGGAGTCCTCGTAGGTGTTGCGGCCCGCCACGACGGCGCCCACCCGGGCGGCCAGGGCGTCGAAGACGCGCGTGCTGGGTTCGCTGAGCCGGAAGCCGTCGAAGACCCGGCTCGGGGTGTCGCCGCCGAAGTACCAGTCGAACAGGGTGGACCCGTCGCCGAGGCCGCGGCCGGGGCCGGGTTCGCGGCCGGTGATGTAGCCGTCCACCGACACCGCGTGCGCGGCGATGACCTTGCTCATGCGCTCGATCCCTTCGTGGGTTCCTTCAGAAGACTCGCCTACCGTAGCAGGCTAAGTTCCCTGAAGGAACCCATGGGGCCGGGTCAGCCGAGCAGCCGGACGGCGTCGACCGCCAACCACGCGCCGAACAGGAAGAACAGGGCCGAGGCGCCGTAGCGGATGGTCTTCTCGGGCAGGTTGCGGCCGAGGGCCCGGCCGATCACGATCGCCAAGGCGTCCGCGGCGACCATGCCGACGGTGGAGCCGATCCACACCCCGAGCCACCCGTGGTCCGTGGCCAGGGTGATGGTGGCCAGCATGGTCTTGTCGCCCAGTTCGGCCAGGAAGAACGCGGTGCCCACCGCGATCACCACCGACCGGGTCGCGCGCTGGGCCTTGGCCTTCTCGTCGTCGGTGAGGGTGTCGCCGCGCAGGGTCCAGAAGCCGAAGCCGAGGAAGGCGACGGCGGCGGCCAGGTTGATCCACCCGGTGGGCAGGGCCGCGCCGAGGCCGTGGCCGATGGCCACCGAGGCCAGGTGCACGACCGCCGTGGCCAGCGTGATGCCTGCCAACACCGGCCACACCTTGAAGCGGGTGGCGAACGTCAGGGCCATGAGCTGCGACTTGTCGCCCAGCTCCGCCACGAAGATCACCCAGAACGACACCAGCGTGCCGACGAGCACTGCGTCCATCTCGGATTCCGGTCCTTACCTCGCGCGCCGGACCGTGGGCGCGTCTGCGGGCGACCTCGATCCGGCACTGTGCTGTGCCTGGATCGAAGGTCTCGCCCGCCCCGTCGAAACGAGGCCATCCGACCGGACCCGCGAGCGGGTCAGTGTGTCGACCGGGATGTTGGGGGCTACTCCCCTTCGCTTACACCGCGAATCGTAGACGAGGGCCGCGCACCCGACCAAGCCGGTGTGCCCACCACCACCGTCCAGTCGGCGTCCCTTGGGTGTCCAGTCGCCGTCCCTAGCGTCCTCCGCACCACCTACCGAGGAGGAGCACCACAGTGTTCAAAGGTAAAGGACGAAGGGTAGTCGGGCTGGTCCTGGCGCTGGCGGGAGCGATCGCACCCGCCGTGGCCACGGCCGCGCCCGCCAGCGCGGACCTGGCCAACGTGCGGTTCGGCATCCGGGTGGTCGACGACGGCGGTCGCTCGCAGCTCGGGCCGCTGCAGGTCACCCCGTTCGCCGTCGACGGGGGCGGCGCGTCGCCCTTCGCGTTCGACACCAACCAGTTCGACCCGGACGGGGCCCAGCTCCTGCTCAGCAGCACCGGCATCCCCACCAACCTGGACGTGCGCATCTGCGGCCAGGCCGTCGACAACCCCCGGCGCAGGCCCACGTTCGGCGCCTTCGTGTGCTCGCCGTGGGCCAGCCAGGGCGGCGGGGAGACCCCGTTCGTCACCGATGACAACCAGTTCGACCCGGACGGTTTCCTGGTCGGCCTCCAGGTGCGGCAGCTGCCCGCGGGTACGCAGCTCAACGACCTGAGGTTGTCCATCCGGGCCGTCGACAACGGCCTGTCCGGTCCCACCCAGGTCACGCCGTGGTTGAGCCAGGGCGGCGGGTTCAGCCCGTTCGCCTTCGACTCGAACGCCTTCGACCCCGACGGCTACGTCTACGGGATCAACGTCAGGTAGGAGCCAACCGCCACTCCCCCGGGTCCGGGCCGTCCACACCGTGGGCGGCCCGGACACTTTGCCGTGGCGGGGACTCCCGTTTGCTCATTGTCACGAATCGTCCGCCGGACACGGCGAACCGGCGGCGCGCGGTGGGAGTGTGTGGCCAGAGGGACATGGGGAGGTCTGATGCTGCGGTTCTCGGTGCTGGGCCCGTTGCGGGCGTGGCGGGACGACGAAGAACTGGACCTGGGTCCACCTTCGCGACGCGCCGTCCTCGGCCTGCTCGTGCTGGCGGGTGGGGCGTACGTCTCGCGGTCGGAACTGGTCGACGCGCTGTGGGGCGACGATCCACCGGCCACAGCCGCGAACGTGCTGCAAACCCACGTCAAACACCTCCGGCGCCTGGTGGAGCCCGGCCGCCTGGCACGGGCGCGCAGCGAGATCCTGCGCCATACCAACGGCGGCTACGTGCTAAGGGCGGCAGAGTCCGATGTAGACACCTTCCGACGACACCTCCGGCAAGCCGACGGCGAGCAGACCGTCCCGGCCTTAGCGGCCGCGCTGCGGTGCTGGCACGGACGCCCGCTCGCCGACTTGCCCGCCCTGGCCGCCCACCCCAAGGTCATCGCGCTCACCATCGAGCACCGCCTGGCCCTGATCCGCTACGGCGAGGGGATGATCGCCCGTGGCGCGGCCGCCGAGGTGGTCGCACCGCTGAGCGAAGCCGCCGCCCAACACCCCCTGGACGAACGCGTCCACGCCACCCTGATCAACGCGATGCGCGCGGCCGGACAGCGGGCAGCCGCGTTCGACGTGCACGCCACCATCAGCCGCGCGCTCGCCGACGACTTGGGCCTCGACCCCGGCCCGGAACTGGCGTCGGCCTACCTGTCACTGCTGGGCGCGGAGCTGTCGACCCACGCGCGCAACGCGGTCAGCCGCGCCCGGGTGGAGTGCGGCAGGTCGTCCCGGCCGAGCGCTTGAGCGAGCGCGGCGTCCACCCCGGCGCGGTGTCCTGTTTGGATCATCCGGTCTGCGGCAAGGATGCCAAGAGCCACCTCACCTCCGTGGTGCACCACGACATCAGTCCACACGCACACGGCCTGGGAAAGCGCGCCGAAGGTGCTCAGGCGGGTGGCGACCCGCAGGCGGAGCCGCGCCGGGAGGTCTCGGTCGAGAACGGCCTGGACGAGCTCGGTGGATTCGTGGATACCCCGCTGGTCCAGCCATGTCCCCGCGATGGTGGCGAGTTCGTCGTCCTCGGTGTTCATGGCGAGGACCACGGCTCGACGGAGGATGTCGTGAGCCTCGGCGCGGCGACCGTCGCGGTGCAGTGCCTCGGCCAGCCTCCGCAGGTCCGCGCACGAGCAACAACCGACCTGGCCGAGCACGGTGTCGAGGAGCAGCGCCCGCAGCTCGCGTGGCCCGTCCTCGTCGAGGTCGTCGTGGATCTCCAGCAGCACTTCGGCGGGCGGTGCGGTGTCGACCACTTGGCGCAGGAGCGCCGCCGCCTCGGACTCCCGCCCCGCCTCGGACAAGACCGGCGCCAGTTGGGCGATGTAGGCCACAGGACGCGCGGCGGCGTCGGCCAGCACCAGCGCCAGCTCCGGTTCATCGCTGTGAACCAGCAAGGTGCGTATGACGCTCCAGTAGTTGCTCGGCAGCAGCACAGAGGTCGCGAGCAGGCTACGCGCGTAGGAGCAGGCCTGCGACTGGTGGTCGAGAATCGCCAAAGTGGCGGCGAAGTAGGTTCGGTGTCCCATGGCGGGATGGGGTGCGTTCGCTACTTCGGCGACCAAGTCGTCGGGCGAGTGCTTGGCCTCCAATGCCAACTGCACGGCCCTTCGCACACCGTCGAGTCGAAGACCGTGCATTGTGAGGCAGGAGCGGGCCAGCTCGCCCGCGGTGTGGCGGTCGAACTCCTGGACCGCCTCCGCGCAACCGAGCAGGTACGCGACCGACTTCGTGGACGCGGCTGCCACGACCTCGGCCACCGCTGAGGCACCTTCGGCCGACAGCAACGCCGTCACCGCCTCGGTGAACGCGGTGATGTCGCAGTCGGTGGCCAGTGCCAGTCGAGCCGCCCAGGCCGCGTCGCCGCGCAGACCGGCGCGGCCGAGGAGTTCCGCGATACCCGCCCAGTTGTACCGTCCATCCGAGATGATCCCGATCACCCAGGAGTCCCGGAGTCGTTGGGGCGACCGGTTGCCGTGGGCCGGTGGGACGAGGGGGTCCGCCGTGGTCTGGGGATCAGCGCGCATCGCCGCGATGGTGTCCTGGGCGAGTTCGGCCGCCGCGGCCGTCCGGTGCGAATCCAGCAGACCGGAGACATAGGCCAGGGACAGCACGTAGTTCGCCCCGGCGCCGCGGGCCAGCCCGGTCAGCAGCCGCTCGACGCGGGTCCCGCTGTCGGCTTCGAGGTCGGCGAAGCCGGAGGTGATGTGCTGCAACACATCCGGGTCGCTCACCGATGCCTGCCTGCCGAGCCAGGCAAGCGCGTCGGCCCGATCATCGATCAACCCGACACCGATGGCCGCCTCGACGCGGACGTGCAACGGGAGGTCGGTGTTGTCCCGCGTGCGGCGCAGGCGGTCGAGCACGACGTCTTGGTGCACACCAATGGATGTGAGCACCGCACGGACTTCTCGAGCGGGCCCGAAGGGTTCCGGGAAGAGTCCGGCGAGCAACAGCAGATCGATGAGTCGGCCGATGATCTCGGTGGTCAACGCGCGCCCGACGGGCAAGTCACCGGTCAGCAGTCGTCCCGCCAGCAGGACGTGGTCGGTGTCCATGCCCAGCAACTTGCGCAAGACGGCGGTGATGTCATTGCCCTGACTGCCCCACAGCACAAAGGTGAACAGCGCGTAGTCCTGCGTGGCAGGCAGGACGCCGCGCTCGATCCAGTCGTCCACGGCGGTGAAGTCGGGGTCGATGTCCCTGGCGTGGCTGCGGGCGGCGAGGAACTCGGCGAACGACTGGTGGGAGAAGCGCAGCGCGTCCTCGGTGCGGGTGAAGACGCCGCTGCTGGTGAGCAGCGCGCGCATGTCCTCCTCCCACCCCGGCGGCGGTTCGGTGATCGACGTCTTGGCGAGCACCCAGTCCCGCGCGGCGTCGAACAGCGGCTTGTCGGTGTCGAGGCGGACCACGGCCAGTGCCTCGATGAGGTCGACGCGGTGGTCGTCGATCCAGGTGGCCAGCTCCAGCCGGGCGGGGAGGTGGCTGAGCGCGCGGCGCAGCTCGTCGCGGGTGCGGCGGCCGCTGGTCTCGTCGGTGAGCAGGTAGTCCATGAAGCGCTGGTAGAGACTCGCCGTGCTGCGCGGCAGATCCCGGTCGGGTTCGAGGGTGTGCGCGATGGCGGCGATCGTGGCCAGCAGGGGGTTGCGCACCAGTTCGCGCAGTTTGCCGTCGCTGACCTGCCGCACGAACTCGGCGGCCCGCGTCCGGCCGGTCAGGGCGTTCTGCGCGCGGAACCAGGCGGTCGCGAACTCCTCCAGTTCCATCGGCCCGAACGGCTGGATGACGAAGGTGTCGGCCCCGACCTCCTCGAACGGCTTCATCTCCGCGGTCGGCAGCGGGCGGGTGGTGACGACGATCCGGTAGAGCTCGGAGCGGCGCATGCGGGCGGTGATCGCGCGGATGACCCGCTCCCGCGTGCTCCGGTCGGCGATCTCGTCCAGGCCGTCGATGAACACCAGCCACCGGGCCCCGAACGCGCGCTTGGCGAACAGCGCGGGTTCCGGGGCGCTGGTCAGCAGCGGTCCGACGGCGTCCCGCGTGCCAGCCGCCAGCAACTCGCTCCACGCCCGGTCGTCGGCCAGGGCCCGGGCAGGTACCCGCAGCGGCAGCACCGGTTCCCGCAGCGGCGGTTGCGCGCCCTCGACACCGAGCCAGCAATCGCAGATCTGCTGCACGTACATGTGGCCGAGGGTGGACTTGCCCGCTCCAGGCTCACCCGTGATGACCATGTGCCCACCGCGGTCGAGGGCTTCACCGGCCGACAGCGGCCGATCCCCTCCGTCGTTGAACGGGCTGCTCGGCCGCCGGGGCTCGCCCGACTCCGGCGTCCGGTCCTCACGCGCGCGGATGCGTTGCTGCACGTACACCTTGGCCAACTCGGGTCGCCGCACGCCCAGCAGCCGGTAGGGCAACGTGTCCACGGCCTCGCGTTGGGCCTCCAAGAGGTCCACCAACCCCGGCGTGACCCGGGGCAGCGCCGCCCACTCGGTCAGTGGCGGGTGCTCGGCGGCTTCAGCGGAGCCGAACACCACCTGGTCGATCCGAGCGGCCTGCACGACCGGCCCGGTGAAGTGCCCGCCACTGATCTCGTTGTGCGAGCCCGGCGCGTCCACCATTCCCGAAGCCCCCTGCGGTGCGGCTTGATCCGGCCCGGGAACACTACCCGTTCCACCGCGACGCCACTGCGACGCCGCTGCGCGACCGCGAACGTCCGCGGTCGCGCAGTGGGATCAGGAGTGGGGAATCAGGCCAGCGAGGTGACGATGGCGACCTCGCTCTCGTCGTGGGGCAGGTACTTGACCTGCACGGCCGAGCCGGGCTGCACGCGGGGGATCGCGCTCTGCGGCAGCGCCTTCTCCTGGGTCAGGTCGAACATGGTGTGGTCCGGCCGGGTGATCCGCAAGGTCACCTTGGCCACGGTCCGGCCGTCGCGGATCTCGCCGGTGGGGGCCATCGCGAGGACCACGGCCGAGGCGTCGATGCCGTGCTCGGCGATGCGCAGCTGCTGCGGGGTGATGTGGCCCTTGGCGAGCTGGACGCGGTTGAGCGCGGCCTGCAGCTCGGGCTGGGAGGCGTCGGTGGCCAGGGCGACGCTGCCGTCCGGCAGGTACCGCACGGGCAGCACCGCGCCGGGCTGGACCGCGCCCAGCTCGGTCAGGTCGACGATCTGCCGCGCGGTGCCCACGAAGGACCGGCCGTCCGCGGCGTCGACCCGCAGCTGGATGGCGAGCTGCGGCTGGTCGTTGACGCTCAGACCGGTGCGCCCCACCGAGATCACGGTGCCCATGCCGATCGGCGCGCCGCGGAACTGCTTGGGCACCCCGCCGCGCAGGGCCGCGAACCCGCCGCCGAGCTTGCCCGCCAGCGAGAACAGCGTGGGGGCGACGAACACCAGCAGGATCGGGCCCGCGAGCCAGCCGTTGGCCCAGGCGACCGGGCCGCCCCCGAGTCCGGTGGCGACGTACATGGCGGTGCAGGCGGCGCCGATGAGCAGCACGATCCAGGCGATGGTCTTCATGGTGAACTCCTTGGTGCGGAAAGGGATCGGGGGACTAGGAAGGGGAGCCGAAGAAGTCGGTGGCGCCGACGGTGAGCTCGGTGAGCTTGCCGCCGGTGGTGAGCACGGCGAGGGAGTCGCCGGTGGACACCACGACCGTGCCGTCGGCGCCGGTGTCGACCGCCGTCGGGTTCGAGCCGAGCGGGAGGGTGCTCGTGACCGCGCCGCTGTCGAGCGAGACGGCGCTGAGCGCGGTGCCGCCGTCGTTGACCGAGCGGTCGTGGCGGACGAGCACGTACCCGGAGCCCGCCCCCACCGCGGGCGCGGTCCCGTCGGACGGCGCGGGGCCGACCACCAGCGAGCCGTCGAAGAACACCGTGTTGCCGACCGGCGTCTCGGTGCCGTCCTCGCCGACCCGGACGAGGACCTTGCCCGGTGCGCCGTTGGGCCGCTCGCGCGCCTCGACCGTCACTCCCCCGCCGAGCGCGGCCTCGGACGCGCTGATCCGCGGCGTCGACCGGCCGCGGCCGTTCGCCGCGAGGCGGGTCGTCCAGGCGTCGGCGGTGGCGGGGTCGACCGGGGCGGCGACCGGGTTGTCGAGCGGGATCGCGACCACCGCGCCCGCCGCGGTCATCGCCATCACCCTGCGGTTCTCGGCGTCGTAGCCGTAGGCCGACGGCGCGGCGATGAACGCCGACCCGAGGCCCTCGACGCCGTCGCCCTTGGCCACGATGTCGCCGGTGTGGACGTCGAAGACCAGCAGGCCGGTGTCGGTGGTCAGGTAGGCGTACTTGTCGCCGGTGGCCAGCACGGTCGCGTCCCAGATCAGCGCGTCGGACACCTGCTTGTCCCACAGCACCTCGCCGGTCGCGGCGTCGGTGGCGGCGACCCGGGCCTGGAACATGTCCTTGGTCATCAGCTGGAACATGCCCCGGGCGCCGTGGCGGCCGTAGGGCACCAGCACGACCTCGCGACCGTCCACCGTGGCCAGGGCGATGCCCGGCTCGATGTCGACGTCGGGTTCGGGGCTGGCCGCGTAGGAGACCCCGAAGAACAGGGCGCCGAACGCGACGATCGGCGTCCCGAGCACCAGGGGCAGCCGCAGTCGGCGGCGCGCCCTCGCGAAGGTCGACGGCTGCGGTGTGTGGTACATCGGGTGCTCCCTGTGGCGGTCCGTTGTCGGTGTGGCACAAGACTGTCGCGACGCCCGTCCCTACCGATCACAGAAAAGGGCGTCCGGGCAGCTCAGAGGTTGCGACCGACTAGGCTCGGGCGGGTGAGCAGCCCGCGCGCGAGCGTCGCCCCCGAGCAGGCCGGGGTCACCCTGCCGCGGGGGCTGCTGATCGCGGAGGCGTGGTCGCGGCTGGGTCCGGCGGTGGCGCCGCTGGGCAACGCGTCCGGGCGACCGCTGGCCAGGACGGTGAAGCTGATCCTGGACCCGCTGGTGCTGCGCCCGGTGCTCAACCCGCGGTTCGCGGCCGGTGCCGTGGACGTCGCGCACGCCGAGGAGCTGCGCGACCGGATCGCCGCGGCCGGTCCGGTGCTCGCCGCGACGGCGGCGTGGTTCCTGCTGGTCAAGAAGCGGCGGCGCAAGGCGGGCATCACCGAGGGCAACCCGCAGGACCTCTACTTCCAGCGCTGCTTCGAGCTGGCGACCACGCTCGGCGACCCGGGCGCGGGGGCCGTGGCCGAGGCGGACGAGCTGCTCGCCGACGTGCACGACCGGGCCGGGCCGACGGTGGCGGGCCTGCGCGACTACGTGACGGACCCGGTCAACGTCGGTGCGCTGCTGCGCATGCTCGACGCGGCGTGGGCCGCGCTGCCCGCCGCCGGGCCCGACGGCGGCTCCGTGCTGCCCGACCGGTTCCTCGCCACCTGCGTGACCAGGCCGGACGCCGCGGTCTTCGCCGAGCTGGTCACCGACCTCGCGGGGTCGCGGGGCGCCGCCGACCTGCACCGGCCGGGGGTGGCCGCCGCCGACGGGCTGACCGACCGGGAGCTGCCGACCCGGCCGGAGCTGGGCGCGGCGGCGTCGAAGAACGCGCTGCCCAAGCCGTTCGACCGGTCCATCGTGCAGCGGCTGTTCGCCCCGCTCACCGACGCCGCCCGCCGCGACGCGCTGGCCGACGTGCCCGACCTGGTGCGCCGCGAGATCGCCCGCTCGGCCGCGCCGTGGCAGCTCGGCGCCGAGCCGGGCCGGGTCGCCATGCTGCTGGGTCGCGCGGCGGCGGCCGGGCTCGTCGGGCCACCCGCCGCCGGGGCCGCGGCGCAGCTGCGGACGCGCTGGGAGCGGGAGGCGTACGTCCACCGGGCGCGCCGGATGCCCGGTGACGGTGTGCACGCGGACGTGCACGGTGTGCGGGAGGCGTACCTGCGGCGGCTGTGGGTCCGGTTGCACGGCCGGGAACTGGTCGACAGCACGGTCGTGGCGACCGAGGTGTGGGACCTGCTCGACGGGGTCCTGCGGTCGGTGATCCTCGACCAGCGCGACCGGCTGCGCACCGCCCTGGAGCGGCTCGACGAGCGGGACGGACATGGCTGAGACACTGCGCGCGCGTCGAGTCGAGTCCGGTGTGGACGTCGGCGAGTGGCCGCACCCCGAGCGGACGGCGCTGGTGGAGGGCCGGGGCGCGTTGCTCGCCTGGGACGTCCTTTCCGGCGCTGTGTTCCCGGCGGCTCGGGTGTACGACCCGGTGCGCGCGGCCGACTGGCTGTGGGAGGTCTACGGACCCGAGGTCGCGGCGGAACTGTTGGGCGGCGCGGAATCCGTGACGGCGCGGGAAGACGAGTCGCCGGTTCGCGACGCCTGCGCCCTGCTCGCGCACCTGGGGTGGGTCGAGGCGTGGTGGCCCGCGTCATCGGTCGCGGGCGTGCCTGCGGTCGACCCGGTCCTGCTCAACGCGGAACTCGCGGTCGCGACCGCCGCCGTGGAGCACCTGCTCGACGACGAGGACGCCACCGCGCGTGCCCTCGCGGTCGCCACCCTGCCGGACATCGCCGTGGACCCGGAGGTCGCCGCGCTCGCCGCTCGTCTCGCCGAGCTGGCCGACGACCACGGCGTCGCCTTGCCGGAACCCGTGGCCGCGCCGAGTCGGTCCGAGTTCGCCTTGGCGGCGGGCGGTTCCGACCGGACGGGCACCATTTCCGTCCTTAGTGGAGTGTCGCCGGTCGACTGGGCGGCGGTGCCCGCGGGCGTGGTCGACGCGGCGGCGGGAGCCGAATGGGCGGTCGTACGGGAGCCGGGTGGCACGGTCTTGGAGGTCACCGTGCTTCCCGCGCCGGGCCTGGCGCCTCGCCCCCGGTTGTCGGCCCGCTTCGGCGACGTCGAACTACCCCTGGACGGCGTGGACGACCTCGGTCGGATCACCGGACGAGTGGCCGTCCCGCCGACCGTGCTGCTCACCCCTCCCGCGCGACGCGTACTCACCGTCTACGCGGCGGGTTTCGCGGAAACCCAGCCCGATCCCGACGCGAGCGAGCGCCGGGCCGCGATCATCGCCTACGCCCGGTCGAGGGTCGACACGCCGACCGCGACCATCACCGAACGCCGCGCGGGTCGACGGTGATCCAACCGACGCCGCCCCGGTGGGCGGCCGACACCGAGATCACGGTGATCCCCGAAAATCCGGAGGACATCGCCGCCGCGCACGCCATCCGGGCGGCGTTCCTGACGTCGACCGGGCAGTTCGCCGAGGCGGCGGCAGCGGCGGAGACCGCGCTCGAAGCGGCCTACGCCACCGCGCCCGAGCTGGCCGCGTCCGTCCACCTGGTCCTCGCCGAGATCGCGGGCACGACCGGCGACCCGGCGGGCAGCGCGGCGCACCTGGACCTCGCCCGTGACCTCGCGGCCGCCACCGGCGACCGGGAGTCCGAGATCACCGCGCTGCTCAGCCAGGCCCGCCTCGCGTACCTCGCCGCCGACAACGACCTCGCGGAGGCGCGCTACGAGGAGGCCGAACGCCTGCTCCTGGTCACCGGTGACACGCGCGGCCTCTCCGTGAGCCTGCACGGCCGGGCGGCCGTCGCGATCAGCCGGGGCCGCCCGCACGACGCCCTCGAGGCGCTGGACCGGGTGCTCGCCGCGCTCGGCGCCGACGCGGGACCCGTGGACCTCGTGGCGACCTACCAGGTGCAGGGCGGGGCCTGGGCGGCCCTGGGCGTGTTCGACCGCGCCGACGAGCGCTACGCCGCCGCCACCGAGGTCGCGACCCGAGCCGGGCTGTGGCACGTCGCGCTGGGCGTGGCGTGGTGGCGGGCCGACGGCCTGGTGCGGTGGGCGTCGACCGTCGAGGGCGCGCGGCGGCGCGAGCTGTGCCTGCGCGCCTTGGACCTGGCCTTGCCCGCGGCGCTGGCGGCGGAGGCGGCGCGCGGCCGGTTCCCGCACGGTCCGCTGCGGGAGCGTTGGGTCGCGCTCGCGTCCGAGCCCGCCACCCGCGCGGCGTTCACCGCGCTGCGCGGCCTCGGTGACGTCGTGTTGGTCGCGGCCTACATCGACCACCTCGCCGCGACGGTCTCGCTGGAGCCCGCGCACGCCGATCTGCCCCGCGACGAGCTGCTCACCCTTCCCGTCCCCGAGACGACGACGGCTTTCACTCTTCCGCCCCGGGTGCGGATCGACCCGGCGACGCCGTCTCCGTTGGACGCTTGGATCGATGAGGCGGAACGCCGCTACGGGTTCCCGGTGCGCTCGACCGCCGTGGTGGCGTCGTGGTGACGGCGCCGACCGTGCAGTTGACCATGGTCGACGCGGGCGACCTGTACCTCTCGTGGCGTTGGGAGCACGCGCTCGACGAGCCCCGGGCGCTCGTGCTGCCGCGTGAGCTGATCCAGGGCGCGCTGGCGGAGTTGGCCGCCGCCACCCCGTCGCCGCTCCCGGGCGAGACCGCCGAGCAGGCGTTGACGCGGGCGCTCACCCAGGGTCCGCTGGTCGACCGGGACCGTGAGATCGCCTTGGCGGAACTGCTGTCCCGGACCCTGCTGCCGCACGGGCTGGCGACCGAACTCAACGCGGTGATCACCCAAGGCGCCCGCCCGCACCTGCGGATCCGGCCCTCCCCGTCGACCGCGCGCGTCCCCTGGGAGGCGCTGCGCGTCGACGTCGGCCAGCGAACCGTGCACTGCGCGGACGTCTCGGTGCTGCCCCCGGCGACCGTCCGCAACGCACCCGGGCGCCTGGTGTCCGCCTTCGATCCGCAGGGGACGGTCGTGGGCGTCCTCGACCCGCGGGTCCCCGGCTTCGCCGACGCCTCCGCGCTCGGCTCGGTCCTCGGCCCCGTCGCTCCCGGTTCTCCGCTCGACGCCCTCGCCGCCGCCCACGGCCTGCGCCGCGACGACCTCGACCGCGCCACCCTCCAATCCGCCCTGGTCGACGCCGCCCGCTTCCTCTACGTCGGCCACGTCACCACCGGCGACCACGCCCTCGACGCCCGCCTGCACCTGTGCTGCACCGCGGACACGCCCGGCCAAGCCCGCCCCATCGGCGCCCACCGCCCGCTTACGGCCGCCGACCTGGCCCTGGCCCCTTGGCGCTTCCCCAACCGGGTCGCTCTCATCGCCTGCGAGAGCGGCGGCGACACCCGCTTCGCCGAACCCGCGGGCCTCGTCGCCGCGCTGGTCCGCGGCGGCGCCGAGTACGTCGTCTCGACCCGGTGGACGCTCCCCACCGACTCGGGCATGGCCCACCTGGTCCCCGGTCACCCGGGGACGCCCGCGCTGCCGGACGTCGTCGTCGCGGTGGACGCCGCCACCGCCACCCCCGATCCCGTCACCGCCCTGAACGCGTGGCAACGCGACCAGGCCACGCGCTGGGAGGCCACCGGCGACCCGGTCCACTCCCCTGTCCTGTGGGCCGCCTTCAGCACTTCGTGGGCGCCCGCCCCGCGCGCCTGACCGGCCGTCAGAGCGCGAAGGCGATCGACCGCAGGACCAGCGCGACGAAGAAGACGATCGTGAAGGCCAGGTCGAAGCCGATCCCCCCGGCCCGCACCGGCGGCACCACCCGCCGCACCGGCGCGATGGCCGGTTCCGTCGTCGCGCGGGTGAACGCCCGGGCCCGGCCGACCCAGGCCGGTCCCCGGCCCGCCAGCGCCGCCCAGTCCAGGATCATCCTGGCCACGAGCAGCAGGATGAACGCCGTGAGCGCATAGCCGACCAGTGTGCCGATGAGTCCCATGCCCGCTCCTCCCGCGGTCGTTGTGCCTGGTCAACGTGTCGGCGGCCCGAAAAGTGTCCGAACGCCGGATTTCTCAGCTTCCTACCAGGTCCGGCGTACTCCGGCAGGTCGAGCGGCGGACCCGCTTGCGCCGCCCGAGATCCTGGTAGTGGGGTTCGACCACCGACCAGACCGATCGGAGACCAGGTGAACCAGTACGTGTTCGACAACGCCGATCCCCGCAACCGGACCCGGTTCGACTCGCTGGCGGTGTTCGACCCGGACAGCCACGCCGCGCTCGCGGCGGCCGGTGTGGGGCCGGGGTGGAAGTGTTGGGAGATCGGGTGCGGCGACGGGGGTATCGGGCGCTGGTTGGCCGACCGGGTCGGTCCTGGCGGGTCCGTGTTGGCCACCGACATCGACACCCGGTGGCTGAGCGGCGACGGCCCCGTCCTCACCGTGCGCGAGCACGACGTGGTGCGCGACGAGCCACCCGCGACGGACTTCGATCTCATCCACGCCCGCCTGGTGCTGATCCACCTGCCCCAACGGCACGCCGTCGTCGACCGGTTGGTCTCCAGCCTCAGACCGGGCGGCAAGCTCGTCCTGGAGGAGTTCGACCTCGAGCACCCCCTGACGACGCGCTCGACGACCCATCGGGCGGCGTTCGATGCCGTGCACCTGCCGTTTCTTCGCTTCCTGCGCGCCCGGGGAGTCGGTCTCGACTGGGCCCGGTCGCTGGCGGAGGAGTTCGTCGACCGTGGCCTGCGCGATGTGGACGTCCGCACCCGCACCGTCCTGTGGCGCGGTGGTGCGGACGAGATCCGGCTCTACCGCGTGAACGTCGAGCAGGCGGCCGAACACCTGCTGGCCGACGGCGTATCGACCCGGCAACTGACCGACTTCTACGCCCTGCTCGACAACCCCGAGTTCACCGCTTGGTCCCACCCGCTCGTCTCGGTCTCGGGAACTCGCCCGGTGTAGGCCGTCGCCGTGTTCGGCGTCTTCCGGGACTGGCTGCGCCACCAGTTCGAGGCGCTCGGGCAACCCGACGCCGACGACCTCGCGCTGCACGTGCTGACCTTCAGCCAGGGTGTCCCACCTCGACATCGGCGACGGGCCGACGACGACGTGGCCGAACTCCTCGACATCACCGACTGAGTCGTCGGATCCGTTCGCGTGCGGGCCAACCAGGTGAACCCGCGTGGATCGGCCCCGGGCGGACCGGGCTGGACGGACACTTCCCGCACGGCCGCGATCGCGGCCGTGCCACGAGGGGGTGTCGGTGGGGACGATCGTGGGTGTGCCGAGCGGGTGGTACCTCGGCGTCGCGTGGGGCTGGTTGCTCGTCACCGCGGGGTCCGCGGCCCTGCTCCGCTGGTGGTGGCCCCGAGCGGTGGGGCGCGGCAAGGTGGACCTCGACGACCTCAGCGGCTACGAGGTGGCCCGGCTCGTCGGGGGTCGCGACCGGATGGAGTTGATGAACGTCGTCTGGCAGGTCGACAACAAGGTCTCCAAGCGCGGCAAGGCCACCCAGACCACTTCAGACCGCCCGAACCCGCTTGGGGGCACCGTGCCGGGCGTCGTCCTCGGCGACAAACCGGACGGTGACTACTCGGTCTCGCCGAAAACCACGCGCGCGGTCGAGGAGTCCCTGGTGCGTAGGGGGATCTGGCGCACCGAGGAGCAGCTCGCCCGTGCGGGCAGAGCGCACTGGCCCATCCCGGTGGCCATCTTGGCCGCACTGGTCGCCATCGTCGACACGTTCGTCACCGGCACGCACCACCTCGGCGCCTACTGGCTGCTCGGCGTCGGTTCGGTGAGTTGGGGGGCCGTGTGGCTGTGGTACCGGGACCTGCCCGCGACCAGGACTCGCATACCCGAGTACGTCATGGACCGGATTCGGCATTTCACCCCGATGAGGACGAAAGGCTATCCGCTCCGCCACAACGACCTGTTGTCCGTGGCCGTTTACGGCCTGGAGGCGTGGACCGACAAGAGGCGGCGGACCGAGGCCGCGGAGATCTGGGCCGCCGTCGTCCGGGTGAAGGAGGCGCAGGCGGCCCAGCAGCGCGCGCGTGAACGTCAGCTCAAGCGCGCTCGCGCACTTGAGCGCGAACGAAAGCGCGAGCGAGAGCGCAGGCGCGAACGCGAACGAGAGCGCGCCGCCGCGGCGCGTTCCCGGTCGGATCCCCCGGGGTTGGGCGGCGCCTGCGGCGGTGGGTGCGGTGGGTGCGGCGGCGGCATCTGACCCGACACCGGGCGGCTACGCCGGGACGAGCGCCTGGCAGCGGGTCAGGGCTTCGGCGATGTCCTCGTCGTCGGGGTCGGCTTCCTGGGCCGCGAGGAGGTCGGCGACCGCCAGGGCGGGGCGGTTGGCGGACTCGTGGAGGAACGCTCGGTTGAAGCGCAGCGCCGGGTCGTCGGGGGTGAGGGCCACGGCGGTGTCGAGGTCGGACAGGGCCTGGTCCGGGTCGCCCAACGCGTGGGCGGCGGTGGCGCGGCCCGCCAGCGCCGTCACGAGGGTGGGGTCGGTGGCCAGCGCGCGGTCGAAGGCGGCTCTGGCCTCGGCGTGCTCGTCGAGGGCGCTGTGGACCTGGCCGAGTACGGCGTGCAGGTGCGCGTTGTCCGGGTCGTGGCGCAGCCCCTGCTCGGCGTCCGCGCGGGCGGCGTCGAGGTCGTCGAGGTCGAGGTACAGACCAGCGCGGTTGACCAAGGCGTCGACCAGGTCGGGTTCGAGGGTGAGCGTGTAGGTGAGACCCGCCAGGGCCGCCTCGTCGTCACCCCGGCGCAACAGCAGTTCGGCGCGGTTGTACTGGGCCTCGGGGAACGGCGGCCCGAGGCGGATCGCGGTCTCGTAGTCGGCCAACGCCTCGGCCTCGCGTCCCAGGCGCTGGTTGAGGTTGCCGCGGTCGAAGTGGTAGTCGGGGTAGTTGGGGTCGCGGGAGATGACCTCGTCGTAGCACGCCAAGGCCTCGTCCAGGCGTCCGAGTCCGGTGAGCACCTGCGCGCGGTTGTGGACCAGCACCGAGCGGTGCAGGGCGTGCTCGTCGGCGCCGAGTTCCGCGTCCATCTCCTCGATGCCCTCGCTCACCAGCTTCAGCGCCTCCTGCGGGTTGCCCAGGTGCGCCTCGACCAAGGCGAGGCCGTTGCGCTGGAAGACGGTGTGGAACACGCGGTCGGCGCCTTTGTAGCAGAGGCGGGCCAGGGCGACGGCCTGGTTCATCAACCCCTTGGCGCGCAGGTGGTCGCGGTCCGCTTCCTCGTGGTGGCGCGTGTAGAGCATGCCGAGCGCGTAGCAGGCCTGCAGGTGCACGCCCGGGTCCTGGGAAGCGGCGAGGACCTCGGCGTAGAGCGCCTCCGCCTCGCGCGGGCGGCCGAGCGCGGCGAAGGACGTGGTCATCTTGGTGGTGAAGACCCACCAACGAGCCATGTCGGAGATGTCGACGACCGCGCGGCCACGCCGTCCGAACTCGATGGTCGCGTGGTAGTAGCCCATGTCCAGGCAGCGGTTCAACGCGTGCGCGAGCGCGTCCGCCCCCGTCTCGGACGGGTCCGACCCGTGCTCGCGGTGGTACGCGATCGCACCGAGGGTCAGCGAGAACTCCCCGCGCGCCTCCAGCTCCTCCGCGCGCCGGTCGTGCAGGTCGGCTCGTTCGGCGGGTGAGAGCCGCTCGTAGGCGGCCAATACCCCGGGGTCGTCGGAGACGCAGTCGGCCGCGACGAACAGCCGAGCGTCCACAGTGGACTCCACGGGCCGCGCGGTCACCTCGTGGAACGTGGCGTACTCGGCCAGATCCGCGGCCAGCGGCTCGCCAGGGGTCTCCCCCGTGTCGCACACGACCACGGTCAGCACCGCGGGGTCCGTGCGGCGCACCAACGCGGACAGGAACTCCAGGTCCGTCCGGTCGGCCGCCGCGGCGAGCACGACCAACGACCGGGGCCCGGTGCCCGCCAGGTGCGCGTGCAGGAACTCGACGATCCCGTGCGCCATCCGCTGCGTGCGGACCCGCGAGTAGAACCTGGTGCGCTCCTTGGGAACCGCGAGCGAGGTCAACGTCTCGCGGGCGTCGGCGACGGTTTCGCGCAGCTCGGGCGCGGCCGAGAACAGCTCGATCTCGTGCCTGCGCACCAGGTCCGGGGCGGCGTCGGGGACGACGGTCCGCAGCAGGGTCCCCGTCGCCGTGTAGGGGCCGCGCAGGCGGCGGTGCGCGTCCACGGGCGCGGTCAGCGCGGGCGCCAACGCCGGCAGGTGCTCGGCGAGCAGGGCGGGCAGGTCGGCGGGCTCGACCCGGCGGGTGAGCCGGACCCAGTGGTGGCCGGGAGCGGGCATCGGTGCCTCCAGGGGTCAGGCGCGGCGCGACCGGCGGGCCAGCACCGCGGCGGCGATGACCGGGCCGATCGTCAGGACGAGGAACACCACGGCGTCGAGCACGCCGAGGACGGTCGCGTCGCCGCCGAGCCTGCCCGCGATGATCCCCACGGCGTAGGCGACGGCGGGCACGAGGGCGAACAGCGCGCTGAGCGTGAGGAACGCGTAGCCCGCGACCAGCAGCCACACGTACCAGCGCGCCACCTCGCGGTCGCGCGGGTGCCACGACGACTCGTCGACCGGGGTGCCCGCGCGCCGCAGCAGCCGGTCGACCTTGAGCCGCAGCAGCTGCCCGGCGACGGTCTGCAGGTCGTTGCAGCCCAGGACGGTGCAGACCAGGTAGTACAGGTCGGTGCGCAAGAAGAAGTAGAACTGCCACACCACCCTCAGCAGCGTGACGAACGCGAAGGCCAGCGCGACCCGGCCGATCGGGTGCCCCACGCCGACGGCCGCGGCCAGCAGCGCGCACAGGCCGAGCACGACGCCGTCGGCCAACAGGCCCGCGAGGATCGGCAGGTACCGCTGCTTGCGCGGCACGGCGACCAGTCCGTCCATCTTCGTCTCGAAGACCAAGAAGTAGAAGCGGCGACCCACCGACAGCGACGAGTTGATGCCGAGCCTGCGCCCGGCGAGCGCGTGGAACGACTCGTGCGCGAGCAGCATCGGCACCTGCCCGAAGAACAGCGCGAGCTGCACCACCACGAGCGACTCGGTGAAGAACATGTTCCGCGCGTGCGGCGCCGCCCCGGGCACGGCGATCATCACCGCGAGACCGCCGAGGATGACGACCGCGTAGACCGCCAGCGCCACCGGGGAGAACAGCGCCCTGCCCAACCCGCGCCACCGCACGGGCACGGCCGCCGCGACGACCTCCCCGTCGCCGACGAGCATCTCGAACTCGACGAGGATCTCGAGGAACTCGCCGATGTCGACGGTCTCGCCGTACTCGTCGGCGTACCAGGCCGCCGCCGCGTTGGGCGTCAGCCCCTCCGCCAGCTTGCGCAACAACTCGGCGCCGTCCGGGGGAAACACCCCGAACAGCCCGATGTCGGCGCGCCCGACGGTCACCTCGTCGCCGTCGGCGTGGAAGGTCAGCGGGTGCAGGGCGAGCGGTCGGTCGGGGTCGAGCGCGGGTGCGGTCACGGGCGCCTCAGCGGTGTGGTCGGGGGGCGCCCCGGCGAACCGGGGCGCCCTGGTGTGATCAGGGGATGACGGTCCCGCCGCAGCCGCCCGAGTAGAGGGTCGCGGCGGTCGTCAGGCGGACCGAGCCCGCCTTGCGCACCTTGATCTTCTTCATCCGTGCCTCCTGTTCCTGTCGCAGCAGCGCCCCGACTCTTGACAGGAGGCGGAACCGTTGCTGGAGAAGGGTTCCGCCGATGCTCGGGCGGATTGGACAACTGTCGATCCCAGAGTGCGGAACGGTCAAGGGGCCGGTCAGGTGTCCGCCGGATGAACGCCTGAGCGCGCGGCGACCGCACGCGGTCAGTGGGCCGAAAGGTCCGCTGTGGACCAACCGGGAGTCGGTCGAGGACTAAACAAGGTGGACGCTGCGTGGTTGCCGGGCCCGGTGGATGACGGACACGCAGGGCAGACGATTGCGCCAACCGTGTTCCAGGGCCTCACACGGGTGGGTGTCCTCCCCCTTGACCGGGCCTCGGTCCGCCGATGACGCAGCGCGACCGGCGTTGCGCCGATCGGGGAGCGCCAGCACCCGGTACGGCGGCTCGTTCGCCAGTTGTGCCCCTACGGGTGACGACGAGAGCGGAGGGTGCGAGCCGAGCGACTCGGCAGGTGGCGGGCTCGACGAGGACGCGCCGCTCAGGTCGCGACCACCCGAGCCGCGGCGACGGGCACGGTTCACACCGGGGCACCAGCAACGTCGACCAGGACCACTGTGGACGCCTACGGCGACCTGCCGACCACCGCGCTCGGTGGTTCAGGTGGCTTTCACGGGCCGGTGCGCGGCGGTGCCGGACGACCGCCTGCCTTGTCGGGGGTGAAGTACTCGGATCGACCCGAGCGAGGCCATCACCACCAAGCGGTCTGGAACCGGCCGCGCAGGATGTCCCGCCTGCGCAGGGTCGACCACGACGCGGTGATCGCCGCCACCACGGCCACCCAGGTCGCCATGCCCCACTGCCAGTGCTCGTACTTGTCGGGGACGGTGAGGCGCGGCAAGAACACCGTCGCCACCGCCAGGGTCGCCACGATCGGGACCACCCTGACGGCGACCGACCCGACGTCCTGGCGGACCGTGACCACGAACGTCGCCAGGGCCAAGACGAGTTGCAGGCCCACGGTCACGTAAACCGACCCGTCGACCCGTTCGGCCAACTCCCACAGGTCGTAGGTGCGGGCAACCCGGTAGGTGTTGGGGGTGCGGCACCAGTGGATCACCGTCACCAGCACCAGCGTGACCGCCGCGGCCGTGGCGAGCAGCCGCTGGCCGACCTCCAAACGGTCCGTTGCCCGTTGTGCGGTCAGGTCCGCCTGGGTCAGCGCGCCATCGGCCATGGCCCCACCTCTGTCGTCGTCGGTCACAGGTGGTTGACGGCGCACCCCGGTCCTCGGTTCCAGGAAGCGGTTTTCCGCCGACTCAGTCCGTGGTGCCGTTGTGGGACAGGGAACCGATGAGGTTGTCGAGGGCCGTGCGGGGGCGGGGGTCCGCGGGGAGGTCGAGGACCGGGTCCGACAGGAGGATGGCCCGGTGCAGGCGTTCCAGTGACGCCGTCGGCACCAGGCCGAGTTCGTCGGACAGGGTCTCCCGCAACCGCTGGAACACCGACAGGGCCTCGTACCGGCGGCCCGAGCGGTACAGCGCGAGCATGAACTTCGCGTGCAGGTTCTCGTTCAGGGGCAGCGTTGTGGTCAGTTCCGTCAGCTCACCCAGGAGTCCGTGGTGCCTGCCCAGGCGCAGGTCGGCCTCGACCCGCTGCTCGGTCACCGCCAGGCGGGCCTGTTCGAGGCGGTTGACGTGGGTTTCCAGCAGGCGCCCCGGGGGCACGTCGGCCAGCGCCGGGCCGCGCCAGAGGCCGAGGGCGGCGCGGAGCGTCTCGGCCGCGTGCTGGTCCTGGCCCGCGGCCAGGGCGCGGATGCCCTGGTTGGCCCGCAGGGTGAACTCCTCCGCGTCCAGTTCGCCCGGCTGCGCGCGGAACTGGTAGCCGCCGGGGCTGGTCGACAGGATGTCGCGCACCGAGTGCGGCCGCCCCAACACCATCGCGAGGAACTTGCGCAGGTTCGCCACGTACGTCTGGAGGGTGGCGGTCGCGCTGTCCGGCGGCTCGCTCCCCCACAGCTCCTCCATGAGCTGCCCGGTCGACACGACCGTGTTGGCGCGCACCACCAGCAGCGCGAGGACGCGCTTCTGCTTGGCCGCCTTCGGTGTCGAAGAGCCCAGTTCGGAGCCCACGGTGAGTGGGCCAAGGACGCTGATCCGCACAGGTCACCCCTGCTGTCGTCGGGACGCGACGCGGGAGGACCGAGCAGCAGGACGCCGGGCGACCGCGAGGGGACCACCGGGCCAATCCTTCCCGACCCGGCCAAGTGAAGCCGCCGTGACGACCGGTGAACAACCCGTCGTCCGGCTCTGAAAATCACCACCGCGATGGCGTAGGCTGCCGCCCCCGAACGGCCCACGACATCGGGCGATCGGTGCGTTCAGAGGTCAAAACGGGCGCCGTCGTCGAGGATGTGCGCGCCCCGGGCGGCCACCTCGGCGCGTTCGGGGGACGCGGCGTCGGCAACCGGGTTGGTGTTGTTGAGGTGCGTATAAGCGCGGAACCCCACGCCGCTCAACCGGTGCAGCGACTCGGTGATCGGCAGGTGCCCCATGCGGCCCTGGCCCGCGTCCTTCCCGGTGGCGCGCGACATCTCGCCGGAGGTGAAGAACGTGCCGTCGACCAGCAGCAGGTCGGCGCCGTCGACGAACTCGTCGAACCCGGGCGGCCAGTCGGCCAGGCACGGCGCGTAGACCAGGGTCCCGCCGGTCGCGGCGTCGCGCACGCGGTAGGCCACGACCCAGTCCGGCGCGTCGGCCGCGTCGGCGGCGTAGCGGGGTCGCTTGCCGGACAACGGGAACGCCGCGCACTCCAGCCGCCCGTCGTCGACGGTGAACTCGCCGGTCGCCTCCCGCCAGTCCCACGAGTGGTAGCGGGACACGATGTCGCGCACCGGGAACCCGTCCGCCAGCGCGCCCGCGACCGGTTTCGGCGCCCACACCGCGATGTCCGGGCCCTCGCGCAGCAGGGCGAGGCCCAGGGCGTGGTCGAGTTCGGCGTCGGTGAGCAGCACGCCCCGCACCGGTGTCTCCCGCCTTCCCGGCCCCGGCGCCAGTTCCGCCGTCTCGACGATCTGCGCCCGCAGGTCCGGGGAGGCGTTGAGCAGGTACCACTCGCGGCCCGTGGCGCTGATCGCCACGCAGTCCTGCGTCCGGGGCGGCACGTCCGCGTCCCCGGCCCGGCAGCGCGCGCAGAGTTCGCACGCGCAGTTCCACTGCGGCAGACCGCCACCGGCGGCCGTGCCCAGCACGACGACCCTCACCGTTCCTCCGACCGCATCCGGAATCCCAGCTCCGCCACGCCGACCAGCACCTGGCGCGACGCGGAATCGGCCAGGATACCGGTCACCACGCCGTGGTGCGGCGACTTCGGGCACACCGGGTCGGTGTTCTCCGCAGCGCCGGTCAGCAGGAACGCCTGGCAGCGGCAGCCGCCGAAGTCGACGCCGCGGCGGTCGCAGGTCCGGCACGGGTCGCGCATCCAGTCCTCGCCGCGGTAGGCGGTGAACGACTCGGACTCGTACCAGATCTCCGCCAGCGGCCGGGTGGTCGCGTTGTCGAAGGTCAGGGTGGAGATGACGTGCGCGGACGGGCAGGGCAGCACGGTCCCGTCCGGCGCCACCGTCAACTGCCGCGCGCCCCAGCCGTGCATGCACGGCTTCGGGTAGCTGTCGTGGTAGTCGGCGATGACGTGGATGACCTCCATGCGCCCCGCCAACCGGGCCTTCGCCGCGCGCACCACGGTGTCGGCGGCGTCGAGTTGCCCGCGGGTCGGCATCAGCGAGTCCCGGTTGCGCAGCGCCCACCCGTAGTACTGGGCGTTGGCCAGCTCCAGCCGGTCGGCCCCCAGTTCCTCGGCCAGCTCGATGATCGCGCCGACCTCGTCGAGGTTTCCCCGGTGCAGCACCACGTTGACCGTCAACGGCAACCCCACGGCCCGCACCGCCTCGGCGGCGGAGCGCTTGTGCGCGGCGGCCCGGGTCCCGGCGATGGCGTCGGCGCGCTGCCGGTCGGCGGCCTGCACGGACAGCTGCACGTGGTCGATCCCGCGCGCGGCCAGCTCGGTCATCCGCTCCTTGGTGAGCCCGAGGCCGCTGGTGACCAGGTTGACGTAGCAACCCAATCCGGCGGCGTGCGCGGCCAGTTCCGGCAGGTCGCGGCGGGCCAGCGGTTCACCGCCGGACAGGTGGACCTGCAAGACGCCCAGCGCGCGGGCCTGGGTGAACACCGACCGCCACTGGTCGGTGGTCAGCTCGCGCTCACGGCGGACCAACTCGACCGGGTTGGAGCAGTACGGGCAGTGCAGCGGGCAGCGGTGGGTCAGCTCGGCCAGCAGGCCCAGCGGCGGATCGGCGCTCACACGTCCTCCCACGACACGACATGCCGGTCGGCGAGGAACTCCAGCACCGCGCCGACCTGGTCCTCCCGCACCCCGGTGAACTGCTCGCGCAGCCCGGTGACGATCTCGTCGAGCGACGACAGCCCGTCGCAGAGCTTCAGCACGGCCTCGGCGGTGGTGTTGAGCAGCAGCACGCCTTCCGGGAACAGCACGACGGGCGACTGCCGGACGGGGTCGTAGCCGAGCCGCACCCCGCGGCGCAGCCTCGGTACCGCGGTCACCGCGGGCATGCCGAGATCGCGTCGAGCATCGACCAGAGCACGTCGCACTTGAACGACAGCGCCGCGATGGCCTCGTCCTGCTGCTCGCGGGTGCGGCAGTGGGTGAGCACGATGTCGACGGCCACCTTGCCCTCGTCGCGCACGGCCTCGACGCGGGTGGTGAAGTAGGCCAGGGCCGCGCGGTCGATCCACGGGTAGTGCGCCAGCACGTCGGTGACCCGGCGGCGCATCAGGTGGCCCGCGAACATCTCCGTCAGACCCGAGGCCACCCCGATCTCCCACGGGCGCGTCCTGGCGAAGGTCACGTAGGCGTCCACGGCGAACCGGACGCCGGGCACGACGTGCCGCTCGTCCACGACCTCCGCGCGGGACAGGCCGAGCGCGGCGCACAGCCGCAGCCAGTCCTCCCGTCCGCCTTCCCCGGAGACGGCGCCGTCGTGGTAGACGACCCGTTCCAGCCACAGCCTGCGCACCTCGGGCACCGGGCAGTTGGCGATGATCGCGGCGTCCTTGCGGGGCAGCGCGTCCTGGTAGCACCAGCGGTTGGCCGCCCAGGCGCGCAGCTCGGCGCGGGACAGGTCACCGGCGTGCATGCGCTGGTGGAACGGGTGCGAGCTCCAGTAGCGCGCGGACAGCGCCCGCAGCCTCTCCAGGAACTCCTCGCGGGACAGCGCGCGGCTGTCCGGGGTGTGCGGCACGGGCTCGGCCCCTCCGGCGGCTCCGACCGGTGCGGCGGCGGTACGCCGACCGCCGCCGCACGCGGGTGATCAGTCCTGTCGCGCGACGTACGCGGTGATCTCCATGGGCGTCTCGTACTCGGTGATCTCCGGCGCCACCCACGGCTGCGGTTCGGTGTGCTCCACGTGCCTCCCTTTCTCCCGACGGCCGCCCGGCCCGCGCGCGTGCCGCCCCGCGACCGGCGTCGCGGGGCGGTGACCACGCCGGCTCCCCAGCGCCCCTTCGTCGCACGCCGAGCCGGACAATCCTGCGACACCGCGGTGAGCGGTGCGCCTCACAGGATGGCGGCCCGCCCCAGAGCGGTCCTTGAGCGGATCTTGAGCAGGCGGTCAGCCGTCGCGCAGGGCGTCGTCGACGCCCGGGCGGAAGCGCAGGAGCAGCAGTTGCCGGGTCAGGGCGCCGACGTGGCCGTCGCGGTCGGGACGGTCGCGGGGCCGGGGCACGCGCCACGCGGCGGGCACGGCGTCCCCGAGCAGCGCCCGGCTGGCGGCATCGGGCTGGGCGAGACCGTACGCGGCGACCCGGGAGCCCAGGTCCAGCGTCTCCCCCGCGCGCCGGGCCACCTCCCGGGAGCAGGCGTGGCCGAGGGCGGTGCGCGGGTCGCGCAGGCGGCGCGCGGTGCGCACACCCAGGAGCGCCCACGGCACGACGAGCAGCACGAGCGCGGCCAGCAGGGCCGCGCCGCCCTGCTGGAAGATCGACACGTCGTCGTCATCGCGCAATCTGCTGCCCGTCGAGCTCAAGACGATGACCGCGCCGAGTTGCAGGAAGGCGAGCCCGCCCCAGCCCACCTGCGCCAACCGCTCGCGTTTGGCGTGGACGAGACCGTCTACGCCCAACTGCCGGAACCTGCCGGTGAGGTGCTTCGCGCGCTCGCCCACCACGTGGTCGCGCAACTCCGCCAGCGGCATCGGGGTCACCGCGAGGGTCTCGGTGATCATCCGCGCCAACCCCGTCCGCTCTCCCGGGGTCCCGGTCGGCCGCAGGTGGCCGTCGTCGAGGACGAGGACGTCGCGATCCAGCAGATCGGCCACCACCGCCTCCACGGCCCGGCCCGGACCGCCGCACAGCAATCCCCTGTCGGCGACGCGCAGGTTCAGCCGGGCCACCGCCTCGGGCGGGCGTCCCACGGAGTACCGCCGATCGAGGAACAAGAGTGCGGCGGGGTATCCGCACACCACTACGAACGCGATCGACCAGGCCCAGGCCACCGGACACCCCTGTCACTCGTCGGATCGGTCATCCCCGGTCGCGCAGGGCGAGCCGCTCGGCCAGCTTCCGGACGTCCTCGTCGACGTCGGTCACGGTGGAGGGGGGTTTGCGCATCTTCCACGCCCCGGGTGTGGCGTGGCCGCGCAAGCGGGCGCGGAAGTCCGTCGTGGGGCTCGTGGGCAGTCCGTGGACGGCGGTCCAGGGGGCCAGGTCCGGGTTGTCGGCTGCCCGGTCGGCGAGCACCTTCGAGCAGGCGCGACCGAGTGGGCCTCGGGGGTCCGACGACAGGGCGCCGTAGCGGATGAACAACAGGGTCCAGGTGGTGACGAAGAGCAGCGTGCAAGCCAGGGCGAACCACAGACCTTTGGCGTCGATGAGCCAGTCCTCACCCGTCAGCTGGACGACCCCCATGACCAGCGCGGTCCCCACCGCGGAGGCCGCGGTCGGGTAGCCGTACAGGACTTTCCCGTTGCCGCCGGACTGGGTGTGCAGGAGTCCGTTGTCCCGCAGCAGGTCGCAGCCGCGCTCGAAAACGGTTTCGTGTTCGGAGGTGACGAAGGCGCGCACGGCGGGCAGCCGGGCGGCGGTGTCCATGGCCACCGCCAGGATCGACCGCTGCACGGCGGTCGCGCCCTCCGGTATGGCCGTCACGGAGATCCGGTTGGTGTCGTTGACTTCCAGCGCGCCCCGCTCCACCAGGTCGACGACCACCGCGTCCACGGCGCGCGCCGGTCCGCCGGTGAGCAGCGCGGTCTCGAACAGGCCCAACCGGAGCTCGTCCACCACGTCCCGGCCCCGCGCTCGCGCCCGCACCCGGTCCCTCCGGATCAGCCACGCGGGTGGCGCGCAGAACAGGACGAAGACGACAACCCAGGCCCACAACACGACGCCGCTCCCCCTGTTCCACCCAGCCGTAGCGGGAACAGTAACGATCACCGGCCGCTCTCGTTGGCAGAACGGCGAAGCCGGTCTCGCGCCTCCCCGCCATCCGGGTTACGGGCGGCGCGGGCCGCTGGTACTGCTGAACATCTCGGACGACGGGGGATGGGAGATCTCACATGGCTTGGCGAAGGCGGATCACGGCGGCGGTGGCCGTGGTGTCCATAGCGGGAGTGTGCCCGGTGGGCGCGGCTACGGCGAACGCCGCAACCCCGGCGACCAACGGGACGAAGGCGGTCGCCGGGGTGGTCACGCTGGTCACCGGTGACCGCGTGCGGCTGGTGACCGGCCCGGGTGGGCGGACGGCGGTGGAGGTCGAACCCGTCGTGGGACGGGAACACATGGGGTTCCTGCGGGACGGCGACCTGCTCATCCCGGCCGACGCGCAGCCGCTGATCGACGCGGGCCGGTTGGACCCCCGGCTGTTCGATCTACGCCGGTTGCCCCACGACTCCCCGCCCCCGCTGATCGTCACCGACAACACCGAGCGCGCACCGGTTCCCGCCACCGCGGTCCGGGCGCTGCCCAGCGTCGACGGTGCCGCGCTGCGGCCGGAAACCGGCTTCTGGCGCTGGTTCACCGCGTCCCGGGCGTCCGTGTGGCTGGACGGCACCGCCCGCCCGACCCTCGACGTGAGCGTCCCGCAGATCGGCGCGCCGACCGCGTGGCGGGCCGGGTTCACCGGCGCGGGCGTCACCGTCGGCATCCTCGACAGCGGTGTCGACGGCGCCCACCCGGACCTGGCGGGCAAGGTCGTCGAGCAGGCCGACTTCACCGGAACCGGGTTGGCGGACCAGCTCGGCCACGGCACGCACGTGGCGGGCATCATCGCCGGCACGGGCGCCGCGTCCCAGGGCAAGTACAAGGGTGTCGCGCCGGACGCGAAACTGTTCAGCGGCAAGGTGTGCGCCGAGCAGGGCTGCCCCGAGTCGGCGGTCATCGCCGGTATGGAGTGGATCGCGCCCAAGGCCCGGATCGTCAACATGAGCCTCGGCAGCGGGTACAGCGACGGCACCGACCCGGTGTCGCGCGCCCTCAACGACCTCTCCGCGCGCTACGGCACCCTGTTCGTCGTCGCCGCGGGCAACGACCGGGCGCTCGACCTCCCGGACCCGCTGGCGTCCGTGACCTCCCCCGCCGCCGCGGACCGGGCGCTGGCCGTGGGCAGCGTGACCAAACAGGACACCACCAGCCCGTTCTCGCCGCGCCAGCCCCGGCTCCGGGACTACGCGGTGAAACCGGACGTCGCCGCGCCCGGCAGCGACATCGTCTCCGCGCGCGTCACGGGCACCCCGGCGGGCGACAAGGCGCCGGTCGACGACCACTACGCGGCGCTGTCCGGCACGTCGATGGCCGCACCGCACGTCTCCGGCACGGCCGCCCTGCTCGCCCAGCGCCGCCCCGGCCTGGCGCCGGACCTGGCCAAGGCCACCATCGTCGGCACCGCGAAGCCCACGGCGGACGTGTTCGAGCAGGGCGCGGGTCGGGTCGACGCGGCCCGCGCCGTCGCCCAGGACGTGACCGCGCTGGACAACGGGCTGGCGTTCGGGTTCCTGCCGTGGCCGCACAACACGCGCCTCGGCAAACCCCTGACCTACCGCAACGACGGCGACCGCCCGGTGACGCTGAACCTCGCCTCGGACTCGCCGGTCTTCACCACCTCCGCGCGCCAGGTCGTCGTGCCCGCGCACGGCACCGCGCAGGTCACGGTGGAGGCCAACACGGCGGGCCTGTCGGGCAGGCGCGGCGGCCGGATCACCGCGACCGCCGACGGCGTCGTGGTCCAGACCGCCGTGACCGCGGTGCTCGACACCGAGAACTACGCCTTGGAGGTCCGGCTGCGCGGCCGGACCGGCACGAGCGCGTCCACTGTGGTCAAGGCGGTGAACGTCGACACCGGGGCCGCGCTGCCGGTCCGGCTCACCAACGGCGTCGGCATCGCCCGCCTGCCCAAGGGCCGCTACGACGTCAACGCCCTGGAGCTCTCGGACCAGAACGACGTCACCCTGCTGTCGCAGAGCGGTGTCGTGGTCGACCGCAACACCTCGGTCTCCCTCGACGCCACCAAGGGCCAACCCGTCTCCACCACGGTCGACGGCGCCCAGCCGACCTTCGTCACCGGTGAACTCACGCTGGTCTCCGGCACCCCGGACCGCACCAGCGCCCTCAGCTGGTACTCCAGGGCCGGGCAACGGCTCTACACCGTGCCGACGAAGAAGGTCACCGACCACACCTACCTCACGACGTACCGCACGACCGTCACGACCGACGAGGCCATCTACAACCTCGCGTTCCTGGTCAACGGAGCCATCCCCGACGGCAAGTTCACCGTGCGCAAGCGCGACCTCGCCCGCGTCGACGCCCGCTACTACCTCCAGGGGACGGCGACCCAGGGCCAACGCGCCGACTACGCCAACATCGACGCGCCCAGCGCGAACTCCGCCATCTACGACCCCCACCCGGTCGCGCTGCCCGGCACGCGCGTGGAGTACTTCACCGCGTCGCCGTCGGTCCGGTGGCTGCACGTGGGTGTGCTGTTCCCGCCGGACGTCTCCGACGCCGAGAACACGGTGTCCTACCGGGTGTACACCCCGGGCCGCTACACCTCGCACTGGCACCGGGCGCCGCTCGGCCCGGCGTTCGGCGCCGCCGACCTCGGGTTCGGCGTGGTGCGCGGCGACGGCGCGCTCTCGGTCGCCCTCGCCCCGCTCTCCAGCGGCGACCCGGACCAGTTCACCATCCCGGCCGCCGCGGTCACCGGCACCACCGAACTCAGCCGCGACGGAACCGTGCTCGGCACCAGCGACCTGCCCGGCTTCGGCGCGTTCCCGATCCCGGACTCACCCGGCACCTACACCCTGCACACCACCGCCAAGCGGTCCGTGCCGTGGTCGGTGATCGGTACCGCAGCCGACTACACGTGGACCTTCCACGAGGCGGGTGCCGCCACGCCCACGCCCGCACCGCTGCTGGTGGTGCGGGTCAGCGCGGAGGTCGACGACCAGGGGCGCGCACCGGCGGGCCGCCTGTACGGGTTCCGGCTCGACGCGCAGCACCAGCCCGGTTCCCCGGTGTCGAAGCTGACGGGTCTGCGCACCGAGTTCTCCGGTGACGACGGCAAGACCTGGCAACCCGCGCTCACCATCCACAGTGGAGACGGCGTCGGCGCGGCGCTCCTGCGCAACCCGAACACCCCCGGGTTCGTGTCGCTGCGCATCACCGCGAAGGACGCGGACGGCAACTCCGTGACCCAGACGGTGATCCGCGCGTACCAGACGGTGTAGGACGGCTAGCTGGGAGCTGTCACCCAGGCGGCTCCCAGCAACGCCACCACGAACCCGGTCCCCAGCAGGGCGGCCAACCGGTTGGCGTAGCGGGTCCACTGCTCGTCCCAGTCACCCGGGTAGTTCAGGTTCGCCGTCGTCATCAACGCGCGGCCCAGCCCGAAGCCCACACCGACCCACAGCGCGCCCGACAGCGGCGCGGTCAGCAGAACCGCCAGCCCGGCCACGTACGGCAGGCCGCTGGGCAGGTAGGTCCGCGCGCCGGTGCCCATCTCGATCCCGAACTGGAGCGGACCGAGCAGGCGGCCGAGCCGGAACACGCTCTCCGGTACCAGCCGCCGGTTCTCGGGCAGCGTGAACCGCAGCACGCGCACGTCCCGCAGCACCACCGCGAGCAGCGCGACCCCGATCAGCACCCACCTGACCGGCTGCGGGACCGGCGCGCGCAGCAGCGACCCGACCACCAGCAGAACCACGGCGCTCAACGCGCCGCCGACGAGCAGACCGGCGCGGAACGCCAGCGCGGGAACACCTCGCCAGACCGGCGAGGCCAGCACGAAGGCCGAGTTGCGGCTTCAAGTGGAGCCGGACGTGGCGAACCCGGCGGTGGCGCCGAGGAACAGCCACGACAGGAACCCGACGCCCAGCACCGCCGACGACGCGCCACCCAGGGTGGCGGCGAGCAACGCGCTCGCGAGCGCCAGCGGGTGCCAGGGCATCAGACGCGGGACCGGCAGATCGTGAGGTAGGTGAAGCCGGACTGGTCGGCGCCCCAGTAGGTGCTGAACCCGTCGGAGCAGCGGTAGACCTTGCCGTCCGGGGTGGTCCAGCGCCAGGCGTTCTTCATCGACGTGGTGCCGCAGGTCGTCGACACCGGCATGTGGTCGACCTGCACGTCACCGACGAGTTCGGTGCCGTACTTGTGCCACCCGGCCTCGCAGAAGTCGCTGCTGCGCCACGCACCGCCGACGCACGCGGCGTAGGCGTTGACGAACTCGCCGCCGGTGTCGGGGTCTTGGTCGTAGCCGCTGGGGTAGCCGTCGCGGCAGTCCGTGCGGTCCCAGCCCTGCAACGCGTTCGGCCCGGTCTCGGCCCGCGCGCGGCGGGGCAGCGCGAGGGTGGCCGAGCCGATGGTGGCCGCGCCCAGCGCGATCGCGCGGAGGACGGTCCGGCGCCTGCGCGGCCCCTTGAAGTCCTTGAGCACCCCGGTCCGGCCGGTCCCGGACTCGTGGTCAGGAATCCGATCGAGCGTCAACGCCATCGCGTACCCCCCATTCCGCAAGGATTTCGGCAACCTGGGTCTCCCGGACGGGCAGCGCCATCCGGCTCACCCGGCCGGTGCCGTCGACCAGCATCAGCACCGGGGGCGACAGGTGCGCGACACCGCGCCAGGCCTCCCGGTCGCGGACGACCTGCAAAGCCGTGTCCCAGGCCTCGGGCGACTCGTGGGTCAGCAGCACGCCGTCGCGCAGTTCGCGGGCGACCGCGACGCACAGCGGGCACCCCGAGTCCGCGGCCAGCACGACCCGACCCGCGAACCTGGGCCCCAGCACCAGGTCCGGGCGGGTCGCGGTGTAGCCGGCGGGATCGCGGGCGACGGCGGCGCGCAGCAGGCGCACCTCGCGCAGCACCGCGCCGAGCCCGAGGAACAGCAGGACGATGGCCGCCCACGTGATCACGTGGAAGGCGGTGATCGGGCTCATGCCTTCCGCCAGGCCACATCGATGCCGTCGAGCCAGTCGAGCCGCTCCCGCTCGGCGCGGGCGGTCGAGTCGGCGAACTGGACCTCGGCGACACCGGCCGCGCACCCCAGCAGGAACCCCTGGCCCGGCTTGCCGGATCGGCCAACGGGCAGCTGCACCTTCCAGACCTCGCCGTGGCGCGTCGGCGCGCCCGCGTGGTTCGGGACGTGGTCGCGGGTCTGGCGCGGGCCGGGCACGGCCACCGAACCGAAGTCCTTGACGGCCACGACCACGGACTCGCTCATGGCGTCGAGCAGGGTCATCGACCGCGCCGCGACCCGCATGCCCGCGGGGTCGTCGGTGACGCGCAACGAGTTGAACAGGGAGAACACCCGGTCGCGGCGCGGCGCGGGCCCGGCGAAGACGGTCATCAGCTCGTGGTAGTCGCCGAGCAGCGTGGCCATCGACGACTGCCCGTCGCGCGCTTCGGCGACCACGACCTCCCGGCCGTGCACCAGGAACCGGTCGGTCGTGGTGGCGGGCGCGACGTGGGTGGCGGCGAACTCGTGGTAGCCGCGCGACCCTATCTGGAAGCCCGTGCCGTAGGAACCGCCCGCGAACCGGACGGACGCGGCCACGCTCGACACGGGTCCCACGTCCGGCATCACCAGGGACAGGCGCGAACCACTGGGGGCGACGAGGTCCAGGCGCAACGGCGTGCTCACGCGAAGTGACGCTAGAGCAACGACCAGCCGTGATCAACCGGTTCGGCCGGGATTCCGCTTCACACAACGGTTTTCCGCCGACGGACCCGACTGCGGTTCACATTCACGTCCGCGCGCGGAGCCGCCGGGTGTTGTCCGACAGCCGGGTCGTCACGCCCGCGGCATCGAGGAAGTCCAACAGCGCCAACGCGATCCGTCGATTGGTGCCGAGCGCCTGTCGGGCCTGGCTCGTGGTGAAGGGCTGCGCCAAGCCCGCCAACTCCACGGCGGCCGCTCCCGCCGCCGCGCTCGACAGCACGACGCCATCGGCCAATCGCAGCAACCGGCCCGCCCGGACGGCCGCCGCGACCTCGTCCCGACCGAGCCCGGTGACCGGTTGGAACGGTGTGACGGCTGCGAGATCGAGCGCTTTCCGCACCGATTCGGGCAATTCGACCTCGGGTCTCCCGGCGGCGGCGAGCAGCGGCGCGACGAGCCGGACATCCGGCAGCCGCAGCGCGCGGCGCAACGTCTCCAGCGGTGGACGCGGGTCCAGCGGGTGGTCCGCGCGCCACCCGGCCAGTTCGACACCGACCCGGTCGACGAGCGCACGCCAGGTGTCGGGGTCGGTGTGCCAATCGGCCGCCACCGGATCACCCGCGCGGCCCAACGCCTTCAGCTGGGCCGTGCGGTGGAAGGGCAGGCGGGCGAGGCGATCGAGGTCGACCGCGGTCGCGCCGACGATCCGACGGTTCCCCGGGTCGCGGACCAGCACCCGGTCACCCAGGCGCAGCGGCAGCGGGCGGGCCAGTACGAGCCTGCTCACACCGGTCCGGAGTGGATGGACGCGGGCCGGGACGGCGGCCGTGCCGAGGTGCGCGACGACCTGGCGGGGCAGTCCGGCCACGTCCAGGTCGACCACCCGGGTCGGCCACCAGGCGTCGCGGGTGTGCAGCGCGTCGCCGCGGCGCACGGCCGCGAGGTCCAGACCACGCAGGTTGACCGCCACCCGCGCCGCGGCCGCCACCTCGTCCCGAGGTGCGCCGAGGGCGCGCAGGCCCTTGATCCGGACGGTGTCGTCGCGCAGCACGAGTTCGTCGCCCACCCGCAGCGTCCCCGCCTGGAGGGTGCCGGTCACCACGGTTCCCGCGCCCGCCACGGTGAACGACCGGTCCACCCACAACCGGATATCCCCGTCCACAGCGGGCACCGGGAGTCCCGCCGCGAGCGCGTCCACCGCGGCCCGCACCTCGTCCAGGCCGCTGCCCGCGCCCGTCACCACCGACGGCACGGCGCCGAGCGAGGTCCGCGCGATCCGGTCCAGCGCCGTGCGGCGGATCGCGTCCGGGTCGGCGAGGTCGGCCCTCGTAACCACGAGCAGCCCGTGCCGCACGCCGAGGGCGTCCAGCGCCAGCAGGTGCTCCTCCGCCTGCGGCATCCACGGCGCGTCGGCCGCGACGACGAACAGCACCGCGGGCGCGGGGCCCACGCCCGCCAGCGTGTTCGACACGAACCGCTCGTGGCCCGGCACGTCGACGAACGCGACCTCCCCCGCGCGCGGCAGCGTGGTCCACGCGAAGCCCAGGTCGATGGTCAGGCCCCGGCGGCGCTCCTCGGCCCAGCGGTCGGGTTCCACGCCGGTCAGCCGCCGCACCAGCGTGGACTTGCCGTGGTCGACGTGGCCCGCGGTGGCGATCACGTGCACCGGAGCACGGCCTCCACCAGCGCCTCGTCGCCCGGGTGCGCGGGCACCGCGCGCAGGTCGAGCAGGCACCGCCCGCCCTCGACCCGCCCGACGACCGGTGTCCGGTCCAGGCGCAGCGCCTCGGCGTAGCGGTGCGGCAGGCTCACCGCCGCGCTGGGGAACTCCACCCCGGGCGCTCCCCCGCCGCCGATGACCGACACCGACGGCACGGCCCGCGCGTCGACCCCGCGCGCCACCAGCTGTCGTGACATCTCTTCGGCTCTGGCCCGCAGGTCCGGTTCGCGAGCCGCCACGGCCTCCGCGACGGGTGTGCGCGGGTCCAGCAGGGTCGCCTCCAGCGCGGCCAGGGTCAGCTTGTCCACCCGCAGCGCCCGCGCCGACGGGTGCCTGCGCAGCCGGGTGACCAGACCGGCGTCCCCGAGCAGCAGCCCGGCCTGCGGCCCGCCGAGGAGCTTGTCGGCGCTGGCGGTGACCAGCGCGGCGCCCGCCCGCAGCGCGGAGGCGGCGTCCGGTTCGTCGGGGAGCAGCGGGTGCGGGGTGAGCAGGCCCGAGCCGATGTCGACCACCAGCGGCACGCCCAGGTCGGTCAGCTCCGCGAGGTCGGGGGCGGAGGTGAAGCCGGTGACGCGGTAGTTGGAGGGGTGCACGCGCAGGATGAACCCGGTCCGGTCGCCCACCGCGTCGGCGAAGTCCCGCGCGGTGGTCCGATTGGTCGTGCCGACCTCGCGCAGCCGCGCGCCCGTGGACTCCAGCAGGTCGGGGATGCGGAACCCGTCGCCGATCTCGACGAGCTCGCCCCGGCTGATGACGATCTCCCGGCCCTGGGCCAGCACCAGCGCGCACAGCAGCAGCGCGGCGGCGTTGTTGTTGACCACGTGGACGTCGCCCGCGTCCGGCACGGCCCGGCGCAGCGCGTGCAGCGCCGATTCCCCGCGGGGGTGCCGTTTGCCGCTCGCGAGGTCGAACTCGACGTCGGTGTACCCGGCCGCCTGGCCCACGGCGAGGATCGCGGCGCTCGACAGCGGAGCCCGACCCAGGTTGGTGTGGACCACGACACCGGTCGCGTTGAGCACCTCGACCGGTCCGCGCGGCAGGTGCGCCAAGGCCAGCTGCACCACGAGGTCGGGGTCGCTCCACCAGGCCGGGTCGGCCGCCTCGCGGATCCGCTGCTGCGCGGCGGCGACCGCGGCCTTCACCGTGGCGCGGCCGAGCCTGCGCAGCGGGTCGACCAGACGCGGGTCGGCGAGGACGGTGTCCGTGCGGGGGATGGTGCGCCTGGGGTCGGTCACGCGGCACGCCTCTCGTGGCGGAGGCGGACGGGAATCGAACCCGCCAGCGGCGGGACCCGCCGCTCAACGGTGTTGAAGACCGCGCCGGCCACCAGGCCGGGTACGCCTCCCCGGAACACGCGGTGATCATGGCACACTGCGCCGGTGACCCAGCGGCTGACCCAGTACGCCCACGGCGGCGGCTGCGCCTGCAAACTCCCGCCCGGCGAGTTGGAGCGGGTCGTGTCCGGCCTCGCCCGGACCCCGCGCGACGCCGACCTGCTCGTCGGACTCGACACCGGCGACGACGCGGCGGTGGTGCGCATCGCGCCGGACCTCGCCCTGGTGGCCACAACGGACTTCTTCACCCCGGTCGTCGACGACCCGTACGACTGGGGCCGCATCGCCGCCGCCAACGCGCTCTCGGACGTCTACGCCATGGGCGGCACACCCGTGGTGGCGCTGAACCTGCTCGGCTGGCCGCGTGACGTGCTGCCGTTGGAACTGGTCGAGGAAGTGTTGCGCGGCGGTCTCGACGTCACCGCCGAGGCGGGCTGCCACCTGGCGGGCGGGCACAGCGTGGACGACCCGGAACCCAAGTACGGGCTCGCGGTCACCGGCACGATCGATCCCGCGCGGATCATGCGCAACAGCGGGGGCACCGCCGGGGTGCCGCTGTCGCTGACGAAACCGTTGGGGCTGGGCGTGCTGAACAACCGGCACAAGGCGACGGGCGAGGTGTTCCCGGAGGCCGTCGCGGTGATGACGACGCTGAACCGCGACGCCGCGCGGGCCGCCGTCGCCGCCGGGGTCACGTGCGCGACCGACGTCACCGGTTTCGGGCTGTTGGGCCACCTGCACAAGCTGGCCCGCGCCAGCGGCGTGACCGCCGTGGTCGACGCGGCCGCGGTGCCCTATGTGGACGGTGCGCGGGCGGCGCTGCGGGACGGCTTCATCAGCGGCGGCGCGAGGCGGAACCTCGACTGGGTAAGGACGTCGGTCGACCTCGACGCGATCAGCCCCGACGAGGCACTGCTCCTGGCCGACGCGCAGACCTCCGGCGGCCTGCTCATCGCGGGCGAGATCCCCGGCGCCGTGGTCATCGGTGAACTGGTGCCCGACACCGGGCAAACCGTTCGCGTTCGCTAATTCCGCCGTGTCGTTTCGCGCGGGGCGCACCTAGTGTCCGAACCCGGTCCGCCGCTCACCGGCGGATTCTCGGACAACCACTGGGAGAGCCGAAGTGCCCGTCGTCCCCATCCTGCCGTGCGCGTCGATCGATGACGTGCAGGCGTTCTACACCGCGCTCGGCTTCGAGCTGACCTACCGCCAACTGCGGCCGAACCCGTGCCTCGGGGTGCGCCTCGACGACATCGACATACAGTTCGCGGCCATCCCCGGTTTCCACCCGGCCGACTCCTACGGCAGCTGCATCGTCGCCGTCCCCGACACCGCCGCGCTGCACGAGCGCTTCGCCGCGGGTCTGCGCGCCACCTACGGAAAGGTGCCGCTGGCGGGCATCCCGCGCATGACCCGACCCCGACCCCGCGAGAACGGTGGTGGCGGCGCGGGCTTCACCGTGATCGACCCGGGCGGCAACTGGATCCGGATCTTCCCGACCGGGCCCACCACCGCGACCACCGCCGCCCAAGGCAAACTCGCACAGGCACTGGAGAACGCCGTCGTCCAAGCCGACAGCCGCGGCGACCTACCCCAAGCCGCCAAGATCCTCGACGGCGCCCTGGCCCGCGACCCGGACGCCCCCGTGACCGACCGGGTCGAGGCCCTCGCCTACCGCGCCGAAGTGGCCATCTCCCTGGGCGACCCGGCGAAAGCGGCCACGGTGGTCGCCGAAATCGACCGGATCCCGTTGACACCGGAGCTACGGGACCGGCTGGCCACCACCTTGACCGCGGTCGAGGACCTGCGCCGGGACAACGCGCTACCGAACTGATTGTTCGTCGGAGAAGGAATTCTGTCGCCGACAAACAATCACGCCCGACCGGCGCCCGCGACCTATCGGTTCCGATCGGTGAGCCGGTGGAACGGCACCGGCGGCGCGGGCGGCGTCCCGTAGGTCGCCTGGGAGGACACGTGGGTGACCCCCGGGACGGCCGCCCACTGCCGGGCCTCGGCGGCGTTCATGGCGATCGCGATGACCCGCCGGTGCCCGGCGTTCCCGTACGGCCTGGCCGCGAGTGCCCTGTGGTACTCGCTGGTCGGCTTGTGGTGCTCGAGGCTGATGCCGTCGACGTAGCGCTCGGCGGCCGTACCCGCGGCGTAGTCCCAGATGTTGTTGTTGACGATGATGAACCGCGGGTTGATCGCCCGGCGGCTCGCGTCGAGCCTGCGGACCAGGTCGACGTTCCCCGCCGTCCAGAGCTGCTGCTCGGACTTGGACCAGGAATCCCAGTCGGCGAGCTTCGACCACGTCCGCGCGCCCACGACGTCGAGGTAGACGCCGTCGACCTTGTCCTCGCGCATCAGGTTCTCGATGTAGGCCACGACGTGGTTGCTCCACGCCAACCCGGCCCGGATGTCGGTCATGTGCGTCTTCGGCCAGTTCACCCGTTGCCCGTAGGAGGGATAGGGCCACAGCGCCGTCTTCGACAGGTCGCCGCCGTAGAAGGCGGTGTCAGCAGCGCAAACCGGGGCATCCGGCCGCTCGGTCGGCGCCAGGTAGGCCAACACCTCGGCGCCACCCGCCCGAGCCGCGGCGAATGCCGGGTCGTATCGGTTGCACCGCCCGGTGACCACCATGCCGGTCGGCTTCCCGTAGGGCGCCACACCGGAGGCGTTGTCGTAGGCGAGTCCGAGCGGGTTCGCAGGCTCCGCCACTCGGGGCGCAGCGACCGCGACCGGCGGCAACCCACCGACCACGACCGCGAACAGGGCGAACAACGACAGGGATAACCGTCGCATCAACTTGTCTCCTCGGTAGGGATGTCCCATTTCCGCCGACACATCCGACGGCCGGAATCGGATGCGGACGCTCCACCATGCCAGGCATCGCGAACACAACGGAATACCCTCGCCGAAATTCGAGTGAAGCGAAGTGGTTCCCACCAATGGACGAGTTTGGGATCTGGTTCATTGACCGGAATGGCCCGCGATTCGCACCAGGCGATCGGTCGCGACGTCGTATCCGATCAGGGGGCGGTCGCGTGCGTTCTCCAGGGTGAGCACCACGGGCTTGCCCAGCCGGCGGCCGACCGCGCGGAGGAAGCGGCAGACGGCGTCCAGCGCGCTCTGCCCCCGCGGCTCCTCGGGCGAGACGTCGACCTCGATCTCGTCGGTGCGGAAGAAGCGGACATGCGCCGACAGCTCCGGCGCCACCCTGATCCGCAGCAGGATGCCCACACGCGAGTGGGCCTTGCGGAACGGATTCCGCAAGGCCCACTCGTCGTCCGGTCAGGACATCAGGTCACGTCAGGACTCCCGGCGCCTGCTGCGGGCGCCGAAGGCCATCAGGCCGCCGACGAGGACCAGCATGATGCTCCAGCCCAGCGTGGTCACGGGGTCGCCCGCGCCGGTGTTGGCCAGGCCCGCGCCACCGCTGGTGTCCGCCGCCATGACGGCGTCCGGGGTGTCGCCACCCTGGACGTCCGGCTGGTCGGCCGGGACGTCCGCCTCGGACGGCGGCGACTGGACCGCGTCGCCGTCACCGGTGACCCCGGTGGCGGTCGCCACGTTGTGCACGTTGCCCGCGTCGACGTCCGCCGCGGTCACCACGTACGGCGGCGCCGCGCAGGTGACCGACTCGGTGGCGGCCAGCGTGGTGGTCGGGCAGACCACCCCGTCGACCAGGACGTCGCTCACCTGGATGTTCTCCAGGTCGACCGTGCCCACGTTGGTCACCAGGAACGTGTAGTTGATGACCTCGCCCTCGTCGGCCAGGCCGTCGCCGTCCTCGTCCTGCAGCGCGGCGGTCTTCACCAGGGCCAACTGCGGTTCGTCACCGGCCTGGTTCGGGTCCTCGCCGCCGGTGACGAACTCGGTGGTCGGCACGTCGCGGGTGACCGGCGGGGTGGTGACCCGGCCGCCGGTGCCCGGGGGCTGCCCGGACCCGGTCGCGATGTTGCGGACGACGCCGAACGCGATGTCGTCGTCGTTGACCACGTACGGCTCGTCGGCCGCGCAGGTGATCGTCTCACCCGGCTCCAGCGGACCGCTCGGGCAGGTCACGGCCCCGGCCTTCGGGTCGTCGATCCGCAGGTCGGTCAGCGTCACGTTGCCCGTGTTGGTCAGCGTGAACGAGTAGGTGATCGTCTCGCCGATGCCCGCGAGCTCGTCGCCGTCCTCGTCGTTCAGCGCGGCCTTCTTGTCGATCGCCAGGCCCGGGTTGGCCACCGGCACCTCGGCGGTCGCCGGGGGCGTGCGCAGCGGCGGCCGGTTCGGCGGGGTGCCGAAGCCGGTGGCGATGTTGCGCACGATCTCGGCCAGCACGTCGGCCTGGGTGATCGCGTACGGGTCGTCGGCCGTGCAGATCGTCGACGCGCCCGGGGCCAGGGTGGCGACCGGGCAGGTCACCGCCCCCGCCTTCGGGTCGTCGACGCCGATGGCGCTGAGCGTCAGGTTGCCGGTGTTGGTCAGGGTGAACGAGTAGTTGATCAGCTCACCCAGGTTGCCCAGGTCGTTGGCGTCCTGGTCCTGCAGGTCGGCGACCTTGGTCAGGGTCAGGCCCGGCGCGGGCGCGGCGGTCGGGGTCTCCGTCGAGTCCGGCGGCGACTGCACCTCCGGCGCGTTCGGGTCGTCGCCCAGCTGACCGATGGCCACCGCGGTGTTGTCCACCGACCCGGCCAGGATGTCCGCCTCGGTGATCACGTGGGGGGTGACCGCCGCGCAGGTCGTCACGGCGAGCACCGCGAGCGTCTCGTCCTCGCACGCCACGGAGCCCGCGGTCGGGTCCTGGATGCGCACGTTGGTCAGCACCTGGTTGCCGTTGTTGACCACCAGGAACGTCCACCGGATCTGCTCCCCGAGGTCACCGAGGCCGTTGCCGTTGGTGTCCACCAGCCCGGCGATCTTGTCCAGCGCCAGCGCCGGGATCGCCACGTAGGTCGGGGTGTTGGTGCGCGACTCCGGCGAGGTCACCGGAGCGCCGCCCGGCGCGGTGCCGGTCGCGGTGGCCCGGTTGACCACCTCGGCGGCGGCCACGTCGGCCGCGGTCGTCACGTACGGCGCGGTGGACACGCAGGTGACGTTCTCCTGCGGGGCCAGCGTCGTGCGCGGGCAGTTGGTGCCCGCGAGCAGCCCGTCCTGGATGGCCAGGCCGGTCACCACGACGTTGCCGGTGTTGGTCACCGCGAAGGTGTAGTCGATCTCCTCACCCTCGTCGGCCAGCCCGTTGCCGTTGGTGTCCTCGAGCGCGTCCTCCTTGACCAGGGTCAGCACCGGGTTCGGGTCGAAGGTCGGCACGTTCGCCGTCACCGGCGCGGACTCCACGCGGGTGCCGTCGGGGGCCGTGCCGAGCGCGGTGGCCGCGGTGATGACCGCGCCCGCGTCCACGTCGGCCTGGGTGATGACGTAGAGCGCGCGCTCGCAGTCCGAACTCGCGCCGCCCGCCAGCAGCGGCACCGGGCAGCCGGTCTCCGGGATCCCGGTGATCGAGCCGCGGATGATGACGTCGGTCAGCGCCACGTTGCCGGTGTTGGTGGTCGTGGCCCGGAACCGCACGGACTCGCCGAGGTCGCCGAGGCCGTTGCCGTTGGTGTCGATCAGCTGGGCGGTGTAGGCCAGCCGGATCGACGGCGCCGCGACGAACACCGGGGTGCTGGTCACGACCGGCGGGGAGAGCACGACCACGCCACCGGCGCCGGTGCCCCGCGCGCGGGCGGTGCGGCTGACCGCGCCCGCCGCGCCGTCCTGGGCGGTGACGACGTACGGGAACGCCTGCACGCACTCGTGGGACTCACCGGGCGCCAGGCTCAGGTTCGCCGGGCAGCCCGCGGGGGTCGAGGCGCCGGTGACGACCTCGACGTCCACACCGGTCAGCGCGACGTTCCCGGTGTTGGTGATGGCGGAGCTGTACCGCAGCGTCTCCCCCACCTGCACCAGGCCGTCGCCGTTGGCGTCGCCCGGGGTCACGGTCTGCACGAGCACCAGCGCCGGGCGCGGCTGGAAGGTCGGGGTCGTGCTGGTCGACACCGGCGAGGTGACCACGGTGCCGCCGGGGGCGGTGCCGGTCACGGTCGCGGTGCGGCCGACGGACCCGTTCACCGCGTCCTGCTGGGTGATGACGTAGTCCGGGACCTGCGTGCACACCACGGTGTCGTTGGGCTGCAGCGCGGTGACCACGCCCGCGCACGCGTTGCCCGGGAAGTCCGGGTCGAGGACGGTGATGTTGGTCAGCGCGACGTTGCCGTCGTTGCTCACCTCGAAGGTGAAGTGGATCTGCTCGCCGACGTCGCCGAGGCCGTTGCCGTTGGTGTCGACCAGCCGCGCCACCCGCACCAGCTGGATGCCGGGCGCCGCCGCGAAGGTCGGCACGTTCGTCGTGGACACCCCGGAGTCGACCGCGGCGCCGCTCGGCGCGGCGGCGCGGGCGGAGGTCGTGGTGACGACCTGGCCCGCGGTGACGTCCGCGGCGGTGATGACGTGGTCGGGCACGGTGCAGGTGGTGTTGCCGTTGAGCGGCACCGTGGTCGCACCGCAGCTGATCGGGGCGCCGTTGTGCGTCGCGACCAGGGAGAACAGGGTGACGTTGCCGGAGTTGCGGGCCACCACGTCGTAGGTGATGCGCTCGCCCGCGTCGCCGACGTTGTTGCCGTTGGTGTCCACGAGGTGCGAGTTCGCCTGGAGGCCCAGCCCGGGGGCCGGGGTGGCGGTGGTGGTCACCGACGTCACGGAGTCGTTGGCCGGGTTGCCGTCGGTGTCGCCCGCGGCCGGTGCCACGGTCAACGCGGTGACCAGCGGGAAGTCGAACGGCACCGGGGTGGTGCCGTTGATGGTCACCGTGGCCGAGGCGCCCGCGGCCAGTGCGCCGCCCGCGCAGGTCACGGTGTTGCCCGCGGCCGAGCAGCCCGCGCCGCCGAGGCCGGTGACGCCCACCGGGACGGCGGCGGTGAGGACGAAGCCCGCGGCGGTGCCGGGGCCGTTGTTGGTCACGGTCGCGGTCCACGTGACGGCGCTGCCCGGGTCGGCGGCCTCGGGCGCGTAGACGCTCAGCGCGAGGTCGACCGCGGCGGCCGCGGCGCGCGCCCCGGCCTCGACCTGCGGCACGGCCTCGGGCGCCTGCTCGGCGGGCGCGCCGGGCTCGGTGGACCCGGGGGTCGACTCGGCGGGCTGCTCCGAAGTGGATCCGGTGGATCCGGTGGGTGCGGTGGATCCGGTGGGTGCGGTGGACTCCGCCGGGGGCGCAGGCTCCGACGGCGTGCCCGCCGGGTCGGACTGGGCCGGGTCGACCTGGGCGGGTGGCGAGTCCGGGGTTTGGCCGGTCTGCTCGGCGGCGGGGGTCGAGGTGGGCTCCTCGATGCCGGGGTCCGCCAGGACAGGGCCGCCCGTGGTCAGCAGGGCCGCGACGACCGCGACCGCCACGCCGATCCGGGCACCGGGTCTGCGATGGGGTGGTCGTGATCGTCTGCCGTCACCGTTGGTGGGGCTCTTCCACAATCGCATTCCACACCTCGCCACCTGGTCAGGTCCACTCCAGTTTTCGGAATGGTGGATTCAGAGGCTAGGGCGGATACCCCGCGAAAGGCGCGGGCAAGAACGGTTCGCCACCCGGAAGAGTGGCATAAAACCGGGAATCGTCTGCCCCTTCGGCACGGGCACTACCCCGGTTGAGCTCGAAACGGTGACGAAAGAATCACGAGAACGTCACGAGAAGCCGAAGGTTCTTCGTAATCGAAGCCTCCCGGAAGCAACGATAGTACACCGGATCGTGGGAGCGCGATACCGTAACGCTTTCAAGATCCACACGATCACGTGGTCAGGGGATGAACCGGCCAACGAACCGGCGCTGCCACGGGGTTTCCACCGCCCGGCGCGTGTAGTGCGCCCGCACGTAGGCCACGGCCCGGTCGGCGGGCACGCCGTCGACCACGGCCAAACAGGCGAGCGCGGTCCCGGTCCGCCCGAATCCGCCGCCGCACGCGATTTCCACGCGCTGCGATTCGGCCCGGGTCAACAACTCGCGCAGCACCTCGGGAAATCCGGCGCGATCGGTGGGCAACCAGAAGTCCGGCCACCGAACCCACCGGTGCTCCCATTCGATCCCGTCCGGCGCGCGGCCCAACAGGTAGAGCCCGAATTCGGGGTGCCGCCCCTCGGGGAGCGGGTTCCGCAACCCGCGACCGCGGACCAGCCTGCCCGACGGCAACCGCAGCACCCCCGTGCCCGCGGGCGACCACGTTTCCACCATTCCTACCCCCCAATCAGGTACGCCACATCGGCGTCCACGATCCGTTCCAGGTCCTCGGGCACCAGCGAGGTCCCCAGGAACCGGTCGACGATCAGCAGGCCCTTGGCGGTCCACGCCCGCGGGCCGCCGAAGTCCAAGCCCGCCAGCGCCGCCGCGACCTCGGGTTCCCCGCCTTGGCGCAGCTCCATGACCTCGCCTTGGAGCAGCAGTTCGCCGCCGCGCGCGAGACTGACCCTGGTCAGCGCGTTCACGTTCCAGAACATGCTCGCCGCTCGCCCGGCCCGGGAGAGCTCCCGGATCACCTCGGGCCTGCTGCCCTGGAACCCGTTGTCCTCCACGACGACAACCCGGTCGTCGCGCTCGACCAAGGCGAGCCACTGGTCCGTGTAGGTCTCATACATCCGGTCGACCGTGACCGGGTCGGCCGGGTCGGCGCCGAACGCGCGGATGACCTCGTCCCGCGAGAGCCCGTCGACCACGGTCACGGTCGCGCCGACCGAGATCCGCGACTCGGACACCCAAAGGTACCCCTGCTCGGGTCGCGCCTCGGGCGCGGGCTCGGGTTCGCCGCGCAGGCGGTGACCGAGACGGTCCGCGCGGGCGTGCACGACCGGCGCGCTGAACGGTTCCGCCCACACCGACACCTCGTAGTGCTCGTTGCGGTGCTGACCGTCCGGATCGGGGTCACGGCCGGCGGCGCACACGCGCACGCGGTAGTCACCGGGCCAGGGCGGTGTCGTGGACGGCCGGTGCGGACGACCCGACCACACGTCCACGTGCCTGCCGTAATGGTCGTCGGCGAGGATCGTGGCGCCGCCTGCCCGGGCGCTCCAGCTCACGTCCACGACCTCGTCCCAGAACTCGGTGCTCACCTCCGGGGCCTCGGCGAAGACGTGGAACATGGTGGTGACGGCGCCCTCCGCCTGGCCCGTGCGGATCACCACACCGCCGTCGACGGACTCGACCAGCCCGTTCTCCGCGAAGTCACCCGCCACCAGGTCCGACCCCTCGGTCAAGGCGATGACGTGGTCCCGGACGGGAGCGCGGCCGTGCGCCGAGCCGGGCAGCAGGTAGTCCGCCCGGGTGCGTTCCAGCACGGCCCGCTCGTAGGTCGCGGGCATCGGGCGGGCGCGCAGCAGCCCGACGGCCACGCCCAGCGCGACCGCGACGATCTCCGGTGTGCCACCCCCGAGTCCGCGCAGCACCGCGCTCGACACGGCCACGGCGGCCGCGAGGTGGGCTGCGCCGTGCGCGGCGGCGACCGCGGTCTCGTCACCTACGTCACCGACCACCAGCAAGGGTGCCACGCGCCCGTGCGCCGCCACGGCGGCCGCGGTCGACTCGATCAGGTCCAGCGCGCCCGGCCACCGGCCGCCCACCATCTGGATCGCCCGGCGCGCCTCGGACTCGCCGCCCATCGACAGGGTCAGGAAACTGGTGTACGCGGGTGGCACCAAGAGCTCCGCCACACTGGCGGGGGCGTTGAGAGCCAGGTGGTCGACTGCCAGCTCCAGCGCGCCGTGCAGCCGATCGACAACGGTGGCGGGCAACTCGTGCAGTTGTGCCGTGACGGCGTGCTGGTTCGAGTCCGAGCGCCAGGAAGGGCGCTCCGCGGTTCCCGCTCGGCCGAGTTCGGCGGCGGGCTTGGTCGGTATCACGGCTATGAGCGCGGGCAGGGCGTCGGCCACCGCGGCGGCGAGTTCGTCTACATCCCCCATGTGGTCATCCTGCCGGACCCGCGCGCGGGTCCGGCAGTCGACCCCGATTGTCCTCTGTGGACTAACTCGCCGCGAGCCCCGTTGCCAGGTCCCCGATGATGTCGTCGATTCCCTCCAGGCCGATGGAGAGGCGGACCAGTCCCGGTGTCACGCCGCTGATCACCTGTTGCTCCGGGGCGAGCAGGGCGTGGGTGGTGGAGGCGGGGTGGATGACGAGGCTGCGGACGTCGCCGATGTTGGCCAAGTGGCTGAACAAGTCGAGCCGGTCGACGAAGCGGAGCCCGGCGTCCAAGCCGCCCTTGAGGTCGAACGCCACGATCGCGCCGACCCCTTGCGGGAGATAGCGTTCGGCGTTGCCGTGCCAGGGACTCGTTGCCAGAGCGGCGTAGTGGACCTCCGACACCGCCGGGTGCTCGGCGAGCCACCGGGCGGCGGTCACCGCGTTGGCGGTGTGGCGGTCGAGGCGCAGGGACAGGGTCTCGATCCCGTTGAGGAGCAGGAAACTGCCCATGGGTGAGACCGCGGGTCCGAGGTCGCGCAGCAGCCTGGTGCGCAACCGCATGGCGTAGGCGAAGTCCGGGAACTCCTCGGCGAAGACGACGCCGTGGTAGGCGGGATCCGGACCGGTGAGACCGGGCCAGCGGGCGGGTTCGGCGGTGAAGTCGAAACGGCCGCCGTCGACCACGACGCCGCCGATGGCGGTGCCGTGTCCGGAGAGGAACTTGGTGGTGGAGTGCACGACGACGTCCGCGCCGTGTTCGAGCGGGCGGCACAGGTACGGCGTGGGCACGGTGTTGTCGACCACCAGCGGCACCCCGGCCCCGTGCGCGACCTCCGCGACGGCGGCGATGTCGAGGACGTTGCCGCGCGGGTTGCCGACGGTTTCCGCGTAGAGCGCCTTGGTCTCGGGGCGGAGGGCGGCGCGCCACTCGTCGAGGTCATCGGGGTCGCGGACGAAGGTCACGGCGACGCCGAAGTCGGCGAAGGTGTGCTCCAACAGGCCATGGCTGCCGCCGTAGAGGGACGCGGCGGACACGACGTGGTCGCCCGCGCGCGCGAGGTTGAACAGCGCCAACGCCGTCGCGGCCTGCCCGCTGGCCACGGCGACCGCCGCGACCCCGCCCTCGAGGTCGGCGACGCGCTCCTCCACCACGGCCGTGGTGGGGTTGGCGAGGCGGGTGTAGGCGTAGGACTCCAGGTCCCGCAACGCGAACACCTCGGCCGCGTGGCGCGCGTCGGTGAAGGTGAAGGACGTGGTCTGGTGGATGGGCGTGGCGCGCGCCCCGGTCGTCGGGTCGGGCCGCGCCCCGGCGTGCACCTGCCTGGTGGTGAAACCCCACTCGCTCACGCGCGCTCCGCCTGCACGTCGGCCCACCAGCGCTGGGCCACCTTCGGGTGCGACCGCAGCCAGCCGACCAGCGCGTTCTCCCCGAACGCCGCCAGCAGCGGGTTGTCGGCGTCCTGGCTGACCCCGCGCGCCTGCCCGGCGAGGTCCGCCGGGAGCTCGATGGCCTCGACGACCGCGTCCAGCCGGGGGCTGAGGAAGTACGGGATCGAGTACCGGTCCACGCCGACGGCCGGGCTCACCACCCGGTGCCGGGTCGCCACCAGGTAGCCCCGGGTCGCGATCTCCAGCATCTCGCCGATGTTGACCACGAACGTGCCGGGGACGGGGGTGGCGTCGATCCAGCCGCCGTCGGAGTCCTGGACCTGGAGTCCACCTATGTCGTCCTGCTGGAGCAGCGCCAGGTACCCGTAGTCCTTGTGCGCGCCGACCCCCTGGTCGACCTCCGGCGCCGCCCGCCCCGGGTACCGCACGACCTTGGTGTGCGAGGCGGCCTCCTCGTCGAACCACCGGTCGAAGTACGCCTCGTCCTGCCCCAGCACCAGGGCCAGCGCCCGCAGCAGCTCCCGGCTGATCCGCAGCGCCTCCGCCTGCCAGCGGAGCACGGTCTCCCGCAGCTCGGGCAGCGCGGCGGGCCACTGGTTGGGCCCGACCAGCCGCTGCCACACCGGGTCGGACGGCCCGAGTTCGAGCGCCGCCCGCTCGGGCCCGATGTCGAGCTGCTCCCGCCAGTCCGCCACCCCGTTCGTCAACTCCTGCCCGGTCCGCGTGTACCCCCGGAACTGCGGCGAGTTGACGTTCTCGATGGCCAACCGGTCCTCGACCGGCAACGCGAAGAACGCCCGCGCGACGGCGAAGACCCCGTCCACCACCTCATCGGGCATCCCGTGCCCGGTGACGTAGAAGAACCCGACGTGGTGCGCCGCGTGCCGGAGTTCGTCGAGGAACGCCGCGCGGTCCTCGGGGGCGGCGCGGAAGCGGGAGAGGTCCAGGACCGGGAGCGCGGGGGTCACGTCAGCAGCCTAGGGCGGTCGGTCGTCGTTCCCACATCCCGGACTACTCCCCCGAATGGCTGATTCGGCCCGCCGTGCCACCGGCTTCGCACATTTCGACAATCGCGTTTGTGGATTACTGGCCGAAAATACAAAGGATTCTCGAATGTGGCCGTTTTCGGTAGCTTTCACCCGTCGTCCCTGATCGAGAGGAACCCCCGGTGCGCTTCTTCAACCGCAGACACGCGCTGCCCGCCGCCCTGGCGCTGGCGAGCGCGGGAATCTTCACCGCCGTCGTGCTCGTCCCGGCGGCCGCCGCGGGCCAGGCGGCGACCACCGGTTCGAGCACCACCGTCACCACGACCCCGCCCAGCTCACCGCCGTCGACCACCGGCACGTGGGACCCCTGCTACCAGGGGCCGCCGTCGAGCCCGCCGTCCGGCACGACCTACCTCGCCCCCGCCGAGACCTCGACGCAGCCCAGCAGCACCATGCCGCCGCGCCCGCCGTACCCGGGTGAGAACTTCGCCCTGTCCGGGGTGGCCCGGTCGTCGTCGAACTACACGCAGTACTACACGCCCGCGAAGGTGAACGACGGCAACACCGGCACCGCGAGCAACTGCCAGTACGCCTGGATGAGCGCCAACCGCTCCATGGACAACCCCGAGTGGGTCGCCGTCACCTGGAACGACCTGCGCAGCGTCAGCCACGTGGCCGTCTACAACTCCCTGGGGCTGGAAACCCGCGACTTCGACATCCAGCTGCTCAGCGAGAACGGCCGGTCGTGGGACACCGTGGCCACCTACAACAACAACACGAACACGGTCGTGAAGTCCTGGTTCGGCGCCCGCAACACCAGGGGCGTCCGCGTGCTCGTCAAGGTGGGTTCCACCAACGTGCCCTCCATCGCCCGCGTCAACGAGATCCAGGCGTTCGCGTACTGACCACCGTGCCGTGCTCGGCGGCGGAGTTGCCTCCTCCGCCGAGCACGGCGTCAGCCACCAGCGCGCGGTGGCCAAGCCGGCCGCAGCGAGCTTTGCCGGATGCCCCGAGCAGCACACCGCCGGGGGTTGGTACGCCCCTGGCCGGCTCAGATGTCGCCGGTGGACCCCTGCAGGTACTGGTCGGACCACTTCCGCTTGAGGCGGAGGCTGGCGATGTTCACCCTGTCCCGGACAAAACCCATGGGGCGCCGGATGTCGACGATCAGCACCACCCGCGGTTCGTCGCTGGTGTTGTGCACCTCGTGCTCGAAGGTGTCATCGATCAGGATGCTCTCGCGTTCGCGCCAGGTGTGGTACTCGGAGCCCACGCGCAGGCTCGGGGGGTTCTCGGTGGGGACCGAGAGGGCCAGGTGGTAGCGCAGGATGCCCGCATAGGGGCCGCAGTGCGCCTTGAGGCCGACGCCCGGTTCCAGTACCGAGATGAAGGCGTTCACGACGCTCGGGGTGTTCTCGGCGAAGGAGACGACGGTGGGGCAGTCCCGGTACGCCATCGGGTTCGGCACGCCGAGCATGTACGCGTAGTACAGCCGCCAGTCGGTGGACACCTCGGCGGCGCGGATCGGGTCTATGTCGGCGTAGCGGGCCAACCCGCGGGCGCGGACCAGCGCCTCGACCTCCGCCTTCACCTGGTCGTAGCGCGCCTCCAGGGCCCGGGCCTGGGGGAACAGCTCGTACGGCGACATTATCCGGAACCGGTTCTGCTTTCCACTGGCGCGCAAGAAGTACGAGTTGAGCGCCTGCCGCACCACCGGCTGGTTGACACTGAGCGAACCCTTCACCTTTTCTCCCCTGGTTGTCCGACTTGATCCCTACCCGGCGCGGGGCGCAGCAGGCGCCGCAGCAGCAGCGCGCAGCCCGCGATCGCCACCCCCCACACCACGATCACCACCCGCACGGCCACCACCGCCATCAGCGCGCCCAGCCCGAGCGCCAGCACCAGCAGCACGGCCGACAGCACCAACTGGGACACGGCCAGGATCCGGCCGGTGTGCTCCGGGGGCGCCTCGGCCTGCGCGTGCGCGCGGAACAGCACCAGCGACCCGAGGGCGGCCGCGCCGACGACCGCCGCGAGGGCCATCGACCACGGCAGGTCGCGCGCCGCCGCCAGCAGGGCGACGGTCGCGCCGGTGACCGCCAGCGACCCCGCCAGCAGACGGGTGCCCTCGCGCGGTGGTGCCATCCGCGCCAGCACCAGTCCGACGACGAACGCGCCGACCCCCCAGGCCGCCTCGATCAACCCGTAGGCCGCGGCGTCCATGTGGTTGTCGTCCTTGACGAAAGCGGGCAGCACCGCGTTGATGCCGGAGATGAGGCTGCCCGGCACCGCGACGAACAGCGTCGTCCACAGCAGGGCGGGCCGTCCCCGCAGCACACCCCACGCCTCGGCCATGTCCCGGAACAGCAGCCCCGCGGTGCGCCGCCGCGCCACCCCGGCCACCGCGGGCAGGCTGACCACGAGCAGCCCCGCGGTGGTCAGCACCCGGCCCCCGGCGCCGAGCAGCAGCGGGTCGGCCTCGCCGAGCAGGGACACGGCCGCGCCCGCGACCGCCGCCCCGATGAACACCCCCACCTGCGACGCGGCCTGCCACAAACCGTTGGCGCGCAACAGCGCCGCCCGGTCGAACAGCTGCGGGAGCAGCGCGCCGTAGCTGGCCGACGAGAGCGAGTACAGCCCGTTGACCCAGGCGGAGGCCACGAGCAGGTGCCAGGTCTGCAGCTGACCGGACGCGGCCAGCACCGGGATCACCGCGACCGCCGGGATCCGCGCCGCCTCGGTCACCGCGGTCACCGCGCGCCGCGAGTAGCGGTCGATGAGCGGCCCGCCGAAGAACGCCGCCGGGATGCCCGCCGCCGCGTTGAGCGCGGCCATCGCGGCCAGCGCCACCGGCGTGCCGCCGACCACGATCACCAACCAGCCGAACACGACCAGGTCGAGCCCGGTGCACAGCGTGGACAGCACGCGGGTGCCGAGCAGCAGCGCGAACGCGCGGTCGCGGTTCATCGACCGACCGTCCCCCGATCGACGACCCGGGCCAGGTCCGCGGCGACCTCCGGTGGGCACTGCTCGCCGAGTTCACCGAGCAGCGACCGCGCGGTGGCCCGGTTGTGCGCGACCTCCCTCGCCGCGGACCACCCCGGCGGCGGGCGGAGCAGCACCGACCACACGGGAACCGGCACACCGCCGCGCCGCAGCTTCTGCTCGTACCCGGCCACGCCGAGGTCGAGGTGGCGCGCGCCGTGCCGCAGGCCGTACCGCACGGGTTCGTGGACCATCAGGTTGAAGTACTCGGCGTGGCGGCCGACCCGCGCGTAGTCGAGCCCGACGGAGCGGCCGATGAGCGCGGTACCGCGCGCCACGCAGGACATGAACCCCACGGCCTGGTCCTCGTGCCTGCACACGAAGGCGAGCAGCGCGTCGCCGAACACCGAGCGGATCCGCCGGTACCGGTCGACGAACAGCGCGACGTCGCCGTAGCTGCCGTGCCTGCGCTGGGTGTTGGTCTGCAGGCGGGCGAGTTCGACGACGTTGTCCTCGGTGATGGGCTCGACCCGCACCACCCGCCCACCCCGGGCCAGCAGCCGCCGTTCCCGGCGGACCAGTTCCCTGGTGCGGGGGCGCAGCAGCGCCTCGTACTCCGCCTCGGTGGCGCGCGGCAGCGGCACGTGCACGCGCACCGCGGTCAGCAGCACCGGCAGGTCCGGCAGGTGGTGGCGCACCCTGGCCACGTCCGCCTCGGTGAGGTGCGGCACGACGACCGTCCCGCGCGCCGCGTCGGCGACCCGCGCCACCGCGGCGGCCCAGCCCGCGAGGTCCCCGGTGCCCGCCGGGGCGGTGCCGTAGCCGGAGGCGCTGCCGACGACGGTGACCGGCTCCCACCGGCGGGCGGCGGGGTCGTCCACGCCCACGCCGCCGAACAGCGCCCCCGGGTGCAGGTGCGCGTTGGCCGGGCCGCTGGTGTAGCGGTACACGGGCACGACCGCGCGCAGCTCGCCGCAGGCGCGGACCACCACCGCGCTCTCCCGCGCCCCGTTCTGCCCGCGCATGGCGAGGTTCCAGGACCGGGACGAGTAGAAGCCGATACCGGTGTCGGGCACCATGGCGTCCCACTGCGCGGGGGTCTCGCGCGGGTCGCACTCGGTGATGTCGAACCGGGTGTCACCGCGCGGCGCGGCCGCTGTCACGAGCCTGGCCCCAGCAAGGCGACCTGGTGCCTGGGGGACAGTCCCATCCGGACCTTGAACGGCTCGTTGAGCCTGCCGCACTCGGCGACCTCGACGTCGGTCGACCACATGAGTTCGAGCATGTCGCCCCACATCCGGTAGTACGGGCTGAACCCGAGCTCCGGCCGGTCGCGCAGGTAGCCCGCGGCCCAGTACTGCAGCCGCTTGCGCTCCAGGAACGACACCCCCACCGACAGCGTCGCGCCGTCGCGGTCCTGGACCTCCAGCACCCGGACCGGTTCCCCCAGTTCGCGCAGGAACGCCGCCAGCTTAGGCGGGTTGTAGTACTTCGGGGACCCCGCCTTGGTCGCGGTGGCCGCGACGAACTCCATGAGCGCGGGCAGGCCGGGGTAGTCCGCGCGGTGCACGAGGCTGCGCGCGCCGTGGTCGGCCGCGCGCCGCAGGTGCCGGGCGAACTCGCGGCGCATCGAACTCCGCAGGGAGGCCAGGTAGGTCGGCAGGTCCGGGGCCTGGTCCCGGTGCAGCACCCACCGCGGTACCAGGACGGTCGACCGCGAGCCCGCGCGCACGAGCGCCGCCGCGGCGGGCGACCGCTCCTCGACGTTGATGAACGCCCACCGCGCGCACCCGACCTCCGCCGCCTGCTTCCCCAGCTCCGCGCACAGCGCGCGCAGCGACCACTCGTCCCGGGCGAGCACCCGCGCCCCGGGGCAGTGCCACATCGGCGACAGGAACGCCGACTCGCCCTCCGCCAGCCCGAGCACGCTCAGCGGGTCGCCCTGGATGTAGGCGGGGGCGGCGGCCAGCAGCGCGCCCTCGCGGTCGCGCACCTCGACGTAGCGTGGGCGCGCGATGCTCTGCACCGGGTTGTGCTCGTAGGCGCGCATGAACCCGATGGTGTGGAAGACCGGGGCGTCGAGGTCCGCGGCCAGCTCGTCCCAGTCCGGCGGGAGGTCGTCGGCGGAGAAGCGGACGTGGGTCCGCAGCCGTACGCCGGGCGACGAGGTGGTCGGGTTCTCGGTCATCGGTGGCTCCTCCGGTGGGTGCGTCGGCGCCGGGTCGACGACCGGGCGCCGCGCGGGCGTTGTCGGCTCAGTCCCGGCTCCGGGATGGCGAACCCGGTCCGCCCGCCGCGGCGCGCGTGGACCGGTGGTGGGGCTCCCCCGCGGCGCCGGTCGCCGGGTCGACGAGCAGCCGCCGCACCGCGGCGCGCACGGCGGTCGGGTCGAGTCGGATCGGGGTGCCGCTGACCCGGTTCGACGCGAGGCCCTCGGCGACCACGACGTCGACCAGGTGGGTGCCGTTCGCCGACCCGCAGCGCGTCGGCAGGCCGCGGGCCGCCAGCAGGTCGGTGACGACCCGGCCGAGGTCGCGCCCGTCCGCCCGCAGGAGGCGGCGCAGGGTGTCGAGCACCGGGTCGGGCAGGGTGCGCTCGTCCGGTGCCGCGGTCTCGACCATGGGCGCGAGCCAGGTGAGGTTCAGCGCGCACGCGTGGCCGTGCCGCACGCCGAGGTGGGTGGTGAGCGGGTAGGCGAGGGCGTGCGCCGCCGTGGTGCGGGTGCGGTCGATCGCCCGGCCCGCGAGCAGCGCCGCCGCGCTGAGCCGGTCGCGCTCGTCGGCCGCGGGGGTCGGCGCGGCCCCCTCCAGGATCGGCACGAGCAGGTCGAGCGCGGCCACCGCCCACGCCCGCGACTCGTCGGTGGCGCGGCTGGACCACAGCGACTCCACGGCGTGGGCGAAGGCGTCGAAGGCGCAGCACCAGGTCTGCTCGGGTGGGCAGCTGTCGGTCAGCGCCGGGTCGACGAGCGCCGCGTCGGCCTGGACGCCCGCGGCGTCGAGGGACAGCTTGTGCCCGTCGCGGTAGAGGGTGGCGAACCTGGTCACCTCGCTGCCCGGGCCCGCGGTGGTGGGCACCAGGACCAGGCGGGCGTCGGTGCGCGGGCCGTCGGTGCCGCGCAGGACCCGCTCGGCCGCCGCGCGGTCGGCGGGCAGCGCCCGCGCCGCCTTGGCCACGTCCAGGGCGGAGCCGCCGCCGACACCGACCACCAGGGTGGCGCGGTGCTCGTGCCGGGCCCGCGCCGCCGCCAGCGCCTGGTCCGCGGTCGGGTTCGGGTGGAAGTCGGTGAACAGCGCGGCGCCCGCGGGGAGCACGCCGCGCAACCCGAGCCGGTCCACGGTGCCCGCGCTGGCCACGACCAGGGTGTCCGCGGCCCAGCCGGTGATCTCGTCGAGCCGCTCGAACGCGCCCCTGCCGGAGATGACCGTCATGTCGTGACCCTCCCCGCCGCCGCGCGGCGGAACCGCTCGGCGATGGTGTCGAGGCCGGTGTCCGCGGACGCCCGCGGGTGCACCTCGTCGGGGGTCGCGGTGACCTGGAGTGCGCACAGGACCGGCCCGGGCCCGGTCAGCGCGGCGTCGAGCGCGGCGGGCAAGCGGGTCCGGTCGGCGCAGTGCAGCACCCGGCGGTAGCCGAGACCGGCGCCGATCGCCGCCCAGTCGACCCCGGGCGCGGCGCTGGGCTGGCACCCGGTCGACTCGTAGCACCCGTTGTCCACCACGACGTGCACGAGGTTCTCGCCGCCCACCGCGGCCGCGGTGGCACCGGTGCCCAGGTGCATGAGGAACGCCCCGTCGCCGTCGAGCACGACGACGCGCCGGGACGGCAGGGCGCTCGCCAGGCCCAGCCCGATCGCCGCGGCGTGGCCCATCGATCCCTGCATGTACAGGGTCTCCGGGCGGTCGCGCTCGTGGTGGGCCTGGCGGGAGAGGTAGCCGGTGGTGGTGACCAGCAGGTGGTCGGTGAGCCGGTCGAGCAGCGCGGAGACGACGTCCGCCCTGGTGCACGCGTCCGCCACCGGTGGCACCACCACGGGGTCGGGGCCGCCGATCGCGCCGCGCGGGACCAGCAGGAAGAACGGCGTGCCCCGCTCCCGCGCCTCGCCCGCGCGGGCGAGGCAGTCGGCGAGGTTCCCGTCGCCCAGCACGGCGTGGGGCACCCCGAGTTCGCCGAGCAGCGCCTCGGTGCTCGCCCCCATGACCGCGTGCTGGGGTTCGTCCCGCGCGGGGTCGGGCCATCCCCGCAGGGTCATCACCACCAGCACCGGGACGTGGTAGGGCACCAGCAGCGAGGTGAGCGGGTTGACCAGGTTGCCGAACCCGGAGTTCTGGCACAGCACCGCGGCCCGCGTCCCGCCCAGTTCCCAGCCCGCCGCGATGGCCACCGCCGCGCCCTCCGACACCGCGGGCACCAGCTCGCCCGCGCGGTCGAACAGCGCCCACGGCCCGGCCAGGTGTCCACACGGGACACCCGTGACCCGGCGAACGCCCCAGGACCTCAGCGCCGCGGTGAACTCCGCGGCCGACACGACCCCGGCCATCAACCGCGCCCCAGCCACTGGCTCATCCCGGACAGCTCGAAGATGTCCTTCACCGACGCGATCGTGGACTCGATGCCCACCGTCGAGCCGTCGGCCAGCACCGCGGCCCACGCGTCGCGCACGGCGCGCACGGTGGCGCGCATCCCCTGGTTCGCGTAGATCACCATGGCGACCCCGGCCTCCTGCGCCTCCGCGACGGAGAACGCGGTGTAGGTGGTCGGTACGACCACCACCGGCGCGCGCCGCTGCCAACGGCGGGTGAACGAGACGACCTCGGACGAATCGGCGGCCTTGGAGTGCACCAGCACCGCGTCGGCGCCCACGTCGACGTAGTGGTGGCAGCGGGCGAGCGCCTCCTCGACGCCGTACCCGCAGATGAACGCCTCGGTGCGGGCGATCAGGACCGTGTCCGGGTCGTGCTGCGCCTGTTTGGCCGCGCGCAGCTTGGCGCCGAAGTCCTCGGTCGCGAGCAGTTCCTGCCCGGCGCCGAGGAAGCTGTTGAGCTTGGGGAAGACCTTGTCCTCGATGCACACCGCGGCGATGCCGACGTTCTCGTAGCGCATCATCGTGAACGCGGCGTTGCGGTCGCCGCCGAACCCGGTGTCGCAGTCGGCGACCACGGGCACCGCGGTCGCGCTCTGCATCGTCGCGGCGGCGGCCAGGAACTCCGCCATGCCGAGCAGGCTGATGTCCGGTAGCCCGTGCGCGGCGGAGATCTCCAGGCCGGAGGCCCACACCGCGTCGAAGCCCGCCTCGGCGACCAGGCGCGCGCTGAGCCCGTCGTGCGCGCCCGCCACCCGCAGCAGCCTGCCCTCGGCGAACGCCTCGCGCAGCGCCGCCGCCCGGGTCTCGACCTGCCGCACCTGGCCGCGCGTGTCCTCAGTCACTGTTCCCCCTAGGTAGGTCGTGTTCCAGTCGCCGCCGGTTCACCGCGCGGCGGTCGCGTTCCCGAGCGCCTCGGCGGCCAGGAAGCGGGTGAGCGCCGCCGCCGCGCGGTCGATGACCCCGGGCTCGACGGCCACGCACAGGCGCAGGTGCCCCGGCAGCCCGAAGGTCGAGCCCGCCCGCAGCCGCACCCCGGTGTGCTCGGCCAAGTCCGCGCACAGCCGCCGGTCGTCCGTCCATTCGGGATGGAGAGCGGCGAGGTCCCGCGCGTCCAGGCACAGGTAGATCCCGCCCGAGGGCGGGACGACGCGCAGCGACGGGACCCCCGACAGCGCCCGGACCGCGTGCGCGCGGCACCCGGCCATCCACGCCAGCCGCCGCGCCACCGCCGGGTCGTCGAGCCCGCCGCCCCCGGCGAGCACAGCGCGCCCCGCCGCCTGGGCGAGCACGCTCACGGGTCCGGTCGTGTGCTCCGCGATCCGGCGCACGGCCTCGGTGACCGCGGCACCCGCCCAGACCCAGCCGATCCGCGCACCCGCCATGGCGTGCACCTTGGCGATCCCGCCGACGACCGTCGCACCGTCATCCGCGGGGACACCGGCTGCCGCCGCCCCGTACGCCCAGTACACGTCGTCGAGGACCAAGTGGACACCGCGGTCGGCCGCCCAGTCGCGGATCCCGGTGATCGCGGCCGCGTCGTAGACGGCACCGGTCGGGTTGACCGGGCTGTTGAGGAGCACGGCCCGGGTGTCGGGGGTGAGCGCGGCGTCCAGCAGGTCCGGGTCCACCGACCAGCCCCGCGCGGGTGCGCCGGGCACGGCCACCGAGCGGGCACCCGCCAGCCGGATCAGCTCGGGGTAGTGGCTCCAGTGCGGTCGCGGCACGAGGACCGCGCCACCCGCCGCTGTCGCCGCGACCGCGCAGAACAGACCGTGCCGGGCGCCCGCCGCGACGGTGACCCGGTCGGGGTCGGCGGAGCGGCGCAGGCGGCGGGCGTAGTGCTGCGCGACGGCGGCGCGGAGGGCGGGGTCGCCCGCGACCGGGGCGTAGCGGCTCGCGTCGGGGGCGGCGGCGGCGTCGGTGACGGCGGTGACGACCGCGTCCGGCCACGGCTCCACAACCTGCCCCGAGGAGAGGTCGATCGTGTCCGGCATATCAGGCGGACACCCTGATCCAGGTCCGCAGCAGCAGCCGCGCGCGGGTCGGGTCGTCCTGGAACTCGGTCCGGCCGTGCAGCAGGGAGAGGTTGTCGAAGATGGCGAGTTCACCCTCGCGCAGCTTGCCGACCATCGAGCTCGCCAGGCCGCCGACGACCTCGTCCAGCGCGTCGAGCGCCGCCGCCTGCTCGGCCGAGAGCGCGGGCGAGCCGGAGTGCGCGTGGCCGAGTTCGATGTAGCTGCGCAGGTAGGCGATGCCCTGCCTGCCGCGCTGTTCGAACAGGATCGGTTTGGCGACCGTCGGCGGTTCCCCGGGCTGCTGGTCGCCGCGCCGGTCGAAATGGAACGGCTCACGCAAAACGCGCAGGACATCGGGCCTGGCGGACAACTCCCGAACGATCTCCCGCACGTGCACCAACTGCAAGGCGCCACCGCGCACGGATTGCCGGACGCAGTAGAGGGTGAACAATTCGGGCGCGGGCAGCGGTCGCTCGACACCGTCGGTGTGCAGGTTCCCGCCGAATCGGGAATCCGAATACCGGGCCCGCGCACCTTCCCCGATCGCGGTGCCGCGGTCGCGCACGTGTTTGACGATCAGCCCTTCCAGGTTCTGCGGCAGGGATTCGCCGAGCAGCGCGGAAAGCCGGTTCAACGCCCGCTCGGCGGGCTCCGGCTCGGCGGGGAGACCGGTGAGCACGAGCAGTCCCGTGCCGTCGTCGACGTGCTCGCGAACCAGGCGGGACAATGACTCCCGCGCTGCTTCCGCGAGCCCCTGGTCCGGTTCGCGGTCGTCCGTCAGCGCCGCGCCGACCACGTCGGGCACCTCGACGCGGCACACGTCGAAACCGTCGACGTGTGCCGCGTCGAGCGCGCCGTCAACATCTGTCTTTTCGGTCATACGTTCCCCCAAGAACGTAAGAAGAATCGGCTCCGCTGACAACGCGCAAGTCGATGCCTCTTAAGGTCGCAGCAGCGTGGCGTTCACGCTAGCGACACCCGTCCTCGACGGTCAAGGATCTGAACATCGGACGAACCCGGTTCACCCAATGAGCGCACCCAAACTGGAAAAGGATCATTGGATAGTCAGTGGAACGTCCCAACATTCGACAACCGCCCAAAAACGGCAGTCCAGACACAGTTTCCCCGAATTTCCGATGAATAATCGAGGTGGATCGGTCCGCCGACCGCCGTAGTGGACCGAAACGGCCCGGGCAGCGGTTCAGCAGGTCGGGTCGCCTGGATTGGCGGGAACGGTGACGGCGTCCCAGGCGGCTTTGACGGTGGTGAACGTGGCGCAGTCGCCGGGGGTCAGGTTCTTGGCGGCCATCAGGGTCCACTGGCGGTACTTGGGGTACGAGCTCCCCGAGGTCTTGAACAGCATCGCCGTGTAGAGGACGGTGATCGCCTTCTGGACGCCGACGCCCGTGATCGTCGTGCCGTTGCAGGTGGAACTGGCCGCGGAGCCCGCGGCGACGAGGGTGAACCAGTGGTCGCCGACGCCCGCGGACGCGAACGGCTCGCCTCGGGGGACGGTGTTGTCGTAGCAGTTCTTGCCCCAGGTGGCGGCGGGGTTGGCCATGTCGCGCAGGGGGCCGGTGCCCATCAGGTCGGTGCGTTCGCCGATCAGGAAGTCCGGGGCGTCGCCCGCCGGGGACTCGTTGGCGTACCACTCGGCGGCGGTGGCGAAGGCGTCGGCGATGAACTCGGCGGTGCCGTTCTGGGAGACGCCGCCCGGGGTCTGCTCGTCGAGGGCCCTGGCGTACGGCCTGGCGACCAGGTCCAGGGTGCCCGCCCACTCACCCCGGGAGTTGTGGCCGACGGTGATGTCGGTACCCGTGCCGACCCCGACGCCCAGGACGTCCCGGCCGACGGTCAGGGCCAGCACCGGACGGCCGGACGGCGAGCGGCGCAGCCAGTTCCTGGTCATCCGGAAGAAGTTCTGGGCCGCGTACAGCGCGTCGACGCACCCCGTCTCGCGGTCCCGGGCGACGCCGTTGCCCCAGTCGTTGTCCGGCCCGCTGAACTGGGTCCGGTTGGTCGCGTCCGAGCAGGACAGGCCCGGGTTGCCGAGGTCACGCAGGTAGTAGGTGCCCTGGTTCTCGTAGGTGTCCAGCGGCAGCGGGTTGTCGTTCCAGTGGCCCGTCCCGGTCCCGACGACGGCGGTCGCCGCCGAGGCCGGGGTCAACAACGTCCCCAGCAGGGTCAGCGTGGTCAAGGCCTGAATCGTTCTGCGCATCTGCGATCTCCCCTCACGTGAACGCCCCGAGCCAGCATCGAACTGCCGTCTGACCAGCACAAGCAGTCCCGGGCCTGAACAGATAAACATCGGGGCGTGGGAGCGTTCCGATACCTCACGCACGTACGCCATCACCCTTGTGACCCCGATTACCACTGATCTGGCAGAACTCCTTCAGGCTCCCGCGCCCGTGCCGATGACAGGCGCGGTGGCTCCATCGTGTGGCGATGCGGGCCGATAGGGCGTGGTGACCCCCGCGCAACGGACAGGAGTGCTTCGCATGGCCAGTTCTCTGTCACGCAATCCGCTGACCCGCAGTCTGCGTACCCGGGTGTTCAGCGCGTTCCTCGCGTTGGCCGTCGTGGTGATCGGCCTCGGGGTGTTCAGCCTCGTCCAGCAGGTCGACCAGCGGGACCGCGCGACGTCGATCGCCGAGGACACCGTCACGCCGCTGGTGGACGTGAAGGCAGCCGAGACCGCGAACCTGACCGCGCTGCTGACCGACATCGTGCTCGAGACCGTGAAGGACCCGCAGGCCCAGGCCAGCCTGACCAAGGGCCGCGACTCCTACATCGCCGCCGCCGACGCGGGCTTCGCCAAGCTGAAGACCTCGATCCCGGACAGCCTGCAGCCCGCGCTGACCCAGCTGATGGCCGACCGCGACACCTTCTGGACCTCGCACAAGGCCCGCCGCGCGGCCACCGCCGCCGGTGACACCGTCAACGAGCAGAAGTACAACGCCGCCGCGCAGGCGAACCTGCCGAAGGTCAACGAGGGCTTCGCCAAGCTGACCACGAGCCTGGTCGACTACGGCGCCACCCAGCGCCAGGCCATCGCCGACGCGACCACCACCTCGATCTGGCTGACCGTCGTCGTCATCGCCATCGCCGTGCTGCTGGCCCTGGGCCTGGGCTGGGCGCTGACCCGCAGCATCCGCCGCCCGGTGCGCAAGCTGCAGGACTTCGCCGACCGCGTGGCCGCGGGCGACCTCACCCAGAAGGTCGACATCCAGACCGGCGACGAGATCGGTCAGATGGGCGAGGCGCTGCAGAACGCCGTGGACCAGATCCGCACCGTGGTGTCGGGCGTGGCCGAGTCGGCCTCCGGCCTGGCCGGGTCGGCGGACAAGCTGACCGCCACCAACGACCGCGTGTCCGGCGCGGCGGGCTCCACCTCCCGCCAGGCGGGCGAGGTCTCCAGCGCCGCCGCCCGGGTCTCCGACAGCGTCGGCACCGTCTCCGCCGCCGCCGACCAGCTCGGCGCGTCGATCCGCGAGATCGCGCAGAACACCTCCGAGGCGGCCAAGGTCGGCGCCGAGGCCACCGCGACCGCGCAGCACACCAACGACATCATCACCCGCCTCGGCTCGTCCTCCGCCGAGATCGGCGACGTGCTCAAGACCATCCGCTCGATCGCCGAGCAGACCAACCTGCTGGCGCTGAACGCGACCATCGAGGCCGCTCGGGCCGGTGACGCGGGCAAGGGCTTCGCCGTCGTCGCCGGTGAGGTCAAGGACCTCGCCCAGGAGACCGCCAACGCCACCGAGGACATCGGCCGCCGCGTGGCCGCGATCCAGACCGACACCGAGGCCGCGGTCTCCGCCATCGGCCAGATCGTCCAGGTCATCGAGCGCGTCAACCAGTTCCAGTCCGCCATCGCGGCGTCGGTGGAGGAGCAGTCCGCCACCTCCGACGAGGTCAGCCGCAGCGTCGCCGAGGCGGCCAGCGGCAGCAACTCGATCGCCTCGGCCATCACCGAGGTGGCGACCGCGGCGGGCGACACCTCCCGCGGCGTCAGCGAGGCCGAGCAGACCACCGTGGAACTCGCCCGACTCAGCGGCAAGCTCCAGGACCTGATCACCAGGTTCCACTACTGAGACAGGGTTGGACAACCGTAGACAACACGACCGACCGCGGGGTGGACGCTTCTCCGGAAGCGTCCACCCCGCGGTCGTTTCGGGGAGGTCGTTACGCGACAAGCAAGAGCACGCTGATCACCAGCATCACCGCGGCGGTGGCGCCGTGCACGCCGAACGCGGCCGAACGCGGTCCTTTGCTGCGCAACACGATCAGCATGTCGCCGACGGGAATCCCCGCGGCCGCCAGCATGAACCAACCCAGCACCTGGGGTGTCGCCGCGATCAGCAGGACGAAGACGAAGACCCCGGCGGCCAGGTCGCGCACGGCCTTGACGGACAACCACGCCCGGAACACCGGGTCGTCGACCGGGGTGTCGGGGATGCCGAAGCCCGCCGCGGCCCGCGGTGCCCGCAGGGCGAGCACGCCGATGACGATGATGCCGACACCGATCAGTCCGGCGAGCACACTGGCGATGGTCGTGACCACGGGTGGTTCCTCCCTCCGGCGGACGCCGCCGGAATCTAGCGGCGCTAGCAACAGTATCGACGCTAGCCTATCAGCGACAGGATGTCTAGCACCGCTATACTGGGTTCATGTCCGCCACCAGCGAGCGCCGCGAGCGGGACCGCGCCCACCGCCACCGGCTGATCATCACGGCCGCGCGCGAGCTGGCGGAGGCCGAGGGCTGGGACGCGGTGACGACCCGGCGCCTGGCCGAACGCGTCGAGTACAGCCAGCCGGTGCTGTACAGCCACTTCGACGGCAAGGACGCCATCGTCGGCGCCGTCGCGCTGGACGGGTTCGGCGAGCTGGCCACTCACCTGCGCGACGCGCGGCAGGGCGCGGCCGAGCCCGGGTCGGCCCTGCGCGCCGTCTGCGGTGCCTACCTGGACTTCGCGACCGCGCGGCCCGCGCTGTACCAGGCCATGTTCACCCTGCCCACCGACCTGAAGTTCGCGAGCGCCGACACCCCGCCCCCGCTACGGGCGTGCTTCGACGAGTTCGTCGCCTGCTACCGCGCGGACAACGAGCGGCGCGAGCTGCACGCCGAGGTCGTCTGGAGCGCGTTGCACGGCATGGCGGTCCTGTCCGCCAGCGGCCGCATCCCCCCGAGCTGGCGCGAGGAGCGGCTCGACTTCCTCGACGCCCGGCTCGCCGACACCCCGGCGTAGACGGGCGCGTGCCCGGCTCCTGGGTGGAACCGGGCACGCGACGAACGGGCCTTACGCGGCGGGTTCGCGCCAGAGCGGGTACATCGCCGGGCCGTCGGGGAGGTTGTACGGTTCGCCGAGCGGCCGGTAGCCGTAGCGCTGGTACAGGCGGGAGCTGGCGAGCGTGCTCGCCTCCAGGAACGCGGCGGTCCCCTCCCGGTCCAGCCGGGCGTGGTAGTCCGCCAGCAACGCCCCGCCCAGCCCCTTGTTCTGGTGTTCCGGGTGGACGGCCAGCAGCGCCAGGTGGTGGTGCGGCGCCGCCGGGTGGTGGGACTCGAAAGCCTCGTCCAGCAACTGGAACCGCGACGCGTACTCCCCCGTGCCCGCGGCGACGCGCGCCTCGTAGTCACGGGGTTCCGGGACCTCGCGGTCGCGGTGGAACCACACCGCGACCGCCTGGTCGGAGATCAGGTCGACGCGGCCGTGTTCCAGGGCGTGTTCCACCAGGATCGTGAAACTCGCCGTCAGCGCCGGGAGCCGCGCCGCGGGCTTGTCGATCAGCCAGACCGTCTGCGGCAGCGCCTCGAAGGACTTGGCCACGAGGTGCGCGCAGAGCGGGATCTCCGCCGCGGTGGCCCGGGTGATCGTCGACGTCGTCATCGGACACCCACCGGGCGCGGGGCGCTGGTGCTCGCGGGTCGAGCGGCGCCCTGGCCGATGGCCCGGTAGATGTGCGGGCGGGTGCCGCGGAGCACGAAGCCGTAGAGCGTGCCCGCGACCGCGACTCCCGCGAACACCACCGGGATGATCCACCGCAGTGGTGTGTCCGGGCCGAACCCGAGCAGCAGCGAGAAGTTGATGACGACGAGCGCCAGGATCGCGGTCACCGCCAGCGCGGCGATCGGCGGGGCGACGCGGTGGATCGGCCGCGTCTCCTCCTCGTCGTCGCGGCGGAGGAAGAACACCGTGGCGAAAGCCGTGCCGGACAACAGGATCAGCACGCCCAGTGCGCCCGCCGTGCCCGCGACGTAGAACAGGTTCACGAACGGGTCCCAGCCGCCGATCGCGTACACGATGATGGTCACCAGGCCGAGCGAGCTCTGCAGGATCGACGCCGGGCCGGGCTGGCCGGTGCGCGGGGTGGTGCGGCCGAGCGCGCCGGGCAGCACGCCGTCGCGGCCGAGGGCGAAGGTGTAGCGGGCGCAGGTGGCGTGGAAGCTGATCATGGCGGCGAGCAGGCTGGTCACCAGCAGCGCGCGCCCGATGTCGGCCGCCCACGGCCCCAGGTTCTGCTCGGCCAGGGTGAACAGCAGGCCCTCGGGGCTGTTGCCCGCCATGGCGACCACGTCCGCCGCGCCCGCGGCCTGGATGGTCGTCCACGACGAGAAGGTGTACAGCGCGCCGAGGCCGACGATGCAGATCACGGTGGCGCGGCGGACCGCCCCGGTGCTGGCCTGCTCGGAGAAGACCGCGCTCTGCTCGAACCCGACGTAGCCGAGCACGGCCAGGCCCAGCAGCGGGCCGAACGCGTCACCGAGCAGGTCGCCGAAGGCGAGGCCGTCGATGCCCAGGCCCGCCGGGGCCGGGTTGGCGAGGTTGGCGAAGGCGTACATCAGCAGCACGGCGATCTCGGCGGCGAGCAGCACCAGCAGCACCCGCGCGGAGTTGCGGATGCGGCGCAGGCCGAGCACGCCGACGACCACCCACGCGGCCAGCGACAGCACCCACCACGGCACGTCCCAGCCGAACCAGCGCTGCAGCAACGGTTGCAGCACCGGCCCGAACGCGCCGTAGAGTCCCACCTGGAGCGTGTTGTACGCGAGCATCGCGACCCACGACGCGCCCACTCCCGCGGGCCTCCCTAAGCCGACGCTGATGTAGGTGTAGAAGGCACCCGCGTTCGGCACCCGCCGGGCCATCGCCACGTAGCCGACGCTGAACACCGCCAGCACCGCGGCTATGACCACGAAGGCTATCGGCAGGCCCAGCTTGCCGGTCGCGGCGAAGCCGGTGGTCACGATGGCGGCGCACACCGTGAGCGGCGTGGCGGCGGACGCGGTGAAGAACACCACGCCCGCTGTGGACACGCGCTGCCCGGCGAGGGTCTGCGCGGCGGATGTGGGCACGGATACTCCTTCTTGCGGGTTGGGAAACCGGTCAGAACTGCGGTGTTACCGCCTCGGTCACCAAGACCTCGGTGGCGTGTTCGAGCAGTTGCGTGCCACTCGGACCCACGTTGCGGCGCAGCTGCGCGGTGAGTTCGTCGTGGACGGTCGGTTCGCAGTGGCTCAGCACGTCGCGGTCGCGGCCGGTCGCGCGCAGCAGACCCGCCAGCAGCAGGTCGGTGGGCGACAGGTCGCGCGGGACGCCGAGGTTGCCCGCGATGCGCACGCCCGCCGCGACCGCGGTGCTCAGCGACGGCGGGACGTAGAGTTCGAGCGGTTTGCGCAGCAGCCTGCGCCGGGTGGTGCGCACGACCTTGCCCGCGGCGTGCATGCGGTGCCGCACCAGGTCCGCGACCTGGCGGGCGACCAGCACCCGGATCCAGTCCTTGGCCAGCACGACCGAGTCATCCTTGCGGATCCACTGGCGGACCCGCTCCTGCAGCTCGTCGGCGCACGGCTCGTCGAACGGGCGCAGCCGACCGCCGTCGATGACCATGCGGTCGGCCAGCAGCAGCTCGCCGAGCACGGCGGCGGCCAGGCCGACGGCCAGGGCGTGCGGCTGCAGCCGCTGCTCACCGGTCATGTCGTCCAGACCGGACAGGTAGAACTCGTCCGCCAGCAGCTGCGGCGCCCGGGACCCTCGCCCGGACGCGGCGGTTATCTCGGGCACCCTGATCCCTCCAGATCGGGTCCGGCGCCTGCGGCCGACACTATGCGTAGCGTGTCCGAACCGCTCGGCGCGAACGCGTCGCGGCGCCGCCGGACGCGCGCGGAGTCGGTCGGACAACTGCGCTGGGTCCACTCACGGGCCACCGTGGCCCGTCGGTGGTCGGGTCGACTCACGTTCCCCACTTCTTTTCCAAGGATGTGCGCCGCGCAGGATAGGGGGGAATATCCGACCGGGGGGATACCCCGTGCGCACTGATCACTCGATCGGCGCAATCCCATACAACACGACAGTGTGGACTGACACACCCCTACGGCCGGCGGGGATGGTAGCGCTCCCCGCTAGAGTGATCGTTCTTCGGACATTCGGGTGGTCCGGACGGACTAGTTGAGTCACGCTCACCAGTCGCCGCATACCCGCCGCCCACTGTCCTTCGTGGATTCATCAACTATTTCCCCGGCGCGCCGCGATTCCTGCCGAAATGTCGACCGGGGTCCGTCCGGAATCGCATTGGGGTCACATTCCGGACGTAACAAACCGGCAACCCGCGCATCGGACCGGCCCCGGCCGAACCGGTGAGCCCTCGACGACCCGATCACGGAGAGCTACCATCGCGGATAGCTTGCTCGCACAGCGAACAGTCTCGGGAGCCGGTGGACCGGAGGGGTCGTGACCGGTGCGAACGACGCGGTGATCAGCGAGTTCCGGGCCCTCGGCGGCCGGGTCGGCGGGGTCTCCGACGGCGCCCCGCCGCTCCTGCCGACCACGGCGGGGCGCCGGACCGGCAGGCGCAAACCACCCCTGTGGTCTTTACCGGTGACGGTGCCCGCCACCTGGTGTTCGGCAGCGACGGGGGCATCGACCACCATCCCGACCGGTACCTCGACATCCGGGTGCCACCACAGGTCACGGTGGAGGTCCCGGCGCCGGAGGGGCACCCGGGGCCGGTCGTCCTCGTCGCGGCGCGCGCGGAGGCGCGGGCGGGCACGGAACGTGAACACCGCTTCGCACTGCAATGCGCCAAAGACCCGGCCTTCGCGGGCTATCGGGTGCGGACCGAACGGCTGATCCCGGTGGTCGCTTTGGTCCCGCTCGACCTGTCCGGCGCCCCCGGCCGGGCCCGCGTCGGCACCACGCCGACCCGCGTGCCCGACTCGACGGAGTCCGCGCCGCACTCGACGGGACCACCCCACCCGCGGTCGACCCGCTCGCGGGACTGCTCGCCGAACACGTGACCGTCGACCACGCCCTCGACCGGTTCGAGGCCCTGCTGTCCGGTTCGCCCGACCCGGCCACCCCGTGCGCGAAACCGGCGCGGCTGGTGTCCGGACTGGAGAAGCACTTCGCGTTCGAGGAGGAGCACCTGCTCGCCGCCGTCGGGCTGCCGACCTGACGCCGCCGGGCTGTCGCGCCCCCGGCCGGACGCGACCGTTCCGGCACGGTGGCCTACGAGCGCCACACCACCGGCGCGCCGGACGGAAGGCCGTGGCACCCGGTTGGCGCGGGCACCACGACCACCGGTGCTACTTGACGACGACCACCTGGCTGGTGGCCTTCTCGAACAGGTTCGACACCCCCGCGTAGTGCGCCCGCCAGCGACCCGGCCGCTGCTCGGGGGTGATCGTCTCGAACTGGGTGGAGCCGCTCAGGGTCGACACCGTCGACCACTCGCTCGGGCCGTTCGGCTTGAACTGGACCTCGATGTCGAGCGGCCACGGCGTGCCGCCGTGGGCACTGAACACGCCCCGGACCTGGACCCCGAGGTCGCCGTAGCGGGACGCGCGGAACTCGGTGAAGGTCACGGGGTGCACGACGGTGACCTTCACCCGGTCCTGTGCCTCGGCGATGAACGGGTCTGCCATGCCGTCAGGGCCCGCCGGGAGTCGGCGGGCCGGTTCGCGCTCAGGTTCGCGATGGTGCTCTGGTACGTGAAGACCAGCGTGCCCGCCTGCTCACGCACCGTGGTGTCGCCGTCGGCGTCGGTAGCTCACTGACGGCACCACCGCCGCGCTCGCCACACCCCGGACCACCCCGACTGTGAGCGCTCCGACCACAAGGGCGCACAGTGCCGTCACGCGCTTCCTCAAGTGTTCCTCCTCAGGACCCGGCCGATGTCGTGGCCGGTGACCGCGGGAGCGTGAACGACGACGGTCGCCCCTGAGGCTCAGCCGCCGGTCCGTCGAAGTGCACCGGACCACGTCTTCCGGCTCGGCGACACCCCGGGCGCGATCAACCCGACGTCGCGTCGACGGGGTCCGGGAGCAGGTCCTTGAGCAGGGCGGACGGTTCCAGGTCCAACTCGTCGGCGAGCAGGCGGTGGCACTGGCGGTACTGGTTCAGGACGGCGGAGCGGTTGCCCGCGGCGAGGTGGGCCTTCATCAGCACGTGGTGCGCGCTCTCCCGCAACGGTTCCGCGCGCACCGCCGCCAGCCCCGCCGCGACGGCTTCGCCGTGCCTGCCCGCCGCGGTCAGGCGTTCGGCCATGACCTCCAGCGCGTGCAGCCGGAGTTGGTGGTACTGCTCCTGCTCGACCAGCACCCAGTCGCTGTCGTGCCAGTCCGGCAGGATGTCGGCGGAGAGCTCCTGCCGGGTCTGCGGGGTGAGGATGTCGTCGCAGGGCCGCGTCCCGTCGAGCAGTCTGGTCGCCCTGGCCATCGCCTCGCGGATGTCGACCCTGATGTGGTCGGCGATGGCGATCTCCCGGGTGGAGGTGTCGATCACCCGGTAGCCGGTGCCCTGGGCGCGCCACAGCGACGACCGCAGGTTCGCGCCTGCGCGCGCGGTCGTGCTGTCGGGCCACAGCGCGCTCGCCACGAAGGCGCGCGTCCGCGGTCTGTCCTGCAGGGCCAGGAAGGCGACCAACCGTTGGGCACCCGCGGAAATCGGCACCCGACAATGGCCGATCGACAGGCTGAAGCTATTCAGTAGGCACAATGTCATCGAACCTGTTTGCGCACCCATGCGGCCCCCCTGCCTCTATGGATCCACCTTTTCCCTGCCGCGAAGGAAATGGCCTCCTACCCCCGAGGACTAGCATAGTAGCCAGGCCGTGGTTTGAGTGTCGAGAGGTACAAAGGCCCCCAGGAGAAGTCGGACCCGACAGTCCTCAACCGACGGTCCGGGTGAGGCCGTCGAGCCACCCGCGCACCGCGGCGCACGCCTCGTCGACGGTGCTCACCACCAAGGGATTGTCTGGCCCCGCATCGGTCAGTGGGATGATCCGCACGCGCAGGCCCGGCGCGGCCGTCGGTTCGACCCAGGCTCGCAGTATCAGCGTTGCCGCCCGATCACCGACGGTGTCCATGCGCGGATAATGGACTATTCGGCGTCACCGGCGCGTTACCGACACGCATCGCCGTCGTGTCCGAATTCTTCGACAACGCGCCGGTGACGCTCGCGCGACAAGTGAGCCACGGATTTGCCACGGCCTGCTGGAATGCTGGTCGGCGCGTCGCGACCGCCGCATTGGCGGCGGTCGCAGGGGAGGTGCGCATGGGGGATTTCGGTGTCGTCGCCGACGTGTCGACGATCGTGGTGGACACGTTGAACCGCGCCCTGGTCGGGCTGAGCCCGGATCCGCCGACCGCGGAGCTCAACGACCTCTCCGAGCCGGTGCAGATCGACAAGCCCAAGCTCACCGTGTTCCTCTACGAGGTCGCCGAGGACCCGACCTCGCGCAACCGGCCGCCGGTCCGCGCGCTGCCGCCGGACGCCCCGACCAGCCGCAAGCCGCCGATGGCGTTGCTGCTGCGCTACCTCATCACCCCGTGGGGCGGTGACCAGCTGACCCAGCACCGGATGATCGGCCGCGCGCTGCAGGTGTTCTACGACGAGGCGATCCTCTCGGGCGCGGAGCTGTCCGGCAGCCTGGCGGGCAGCACGGAGGCGCTGCACTTCACGCTGACCCCGCTGACGCTCGACCAGAAGTCCTGGATCTGGTACGCGATCCAGAAGCCGTACCGGCTGTCGTTGAACTACGAGGTCCGGGTGGTCAACCTGGACTCCCTCGACGTGTCGGAGCTGCGGCTCGTGCGCAGCCGCACGATCAGCGGGGGGACCACGCCATGAGCCGGTTCTCCCCCGTCGAGACGTCGGTGCTGACCAGCCCGGCCTGGTTCCTCCCGTTCGACGACTTCGCCCGGCGCGCGCGCTCGGTCGGGGTGGCCGTCGCGCTGGACCGCTGGGACCCGGCGGCGAACGCGTGGCTGCCGGCGGAGGACGTGGCGCCGGTGCGCACGCCGAGCGCGGCCATCGCCTTCCCGGACCTGGGCAGGCGCGGCGGCCGGGGCGCGCCGCCCCGGCGCTACCGGGCGCGGTTCGCCGCGACCGGGTTCCAGCCGCTGTACCCGGCCGACGGTCGACCGTTCACCGCCGACCTGGTCGGGGTCGAGTTCGTGGCACCGCCCTACGACGACACCCACCCGCCCGCCGCCGCGGCCGAGCCGAGGTTGGTGCGGCTGCTGCCGAGCACCGCGTTCGACTACCCGCCGGGTGTGCGGGTGGTGCGGGGCGTGGTCGTGGACGGCGCGTCGGGGTCGCCGGTGGCCAACGCGCTCGTCGAGGCGTCGGGCACGGCCGGGTTGGACGCGGTGCCGTGGCTGGAGCGCACGTTGACCGACTCCGGCGGCGCGTTCCGGCTGTCGTTGCGGTGGGAGGGCGAACGGGTGCCCGGCGGCGCCGAGGTGTTCGTCCTGCGCGCGACCGAGCGGCCGGGCCGCGCCGGGTCGCTGTCCGTGCGGCTGCCCGACGAGCGCGACCGGCGGCACCTCATCGAGATCGTGGACCAGCAGTAGGAAAGTGAGGAGCCGAACCATGCCCGAGTACCTGAGCCCCGGTGTCTACGTCGAGGAGGTCGACGCGGGGCCGCGGCCGATCGCGGGGGTGAGCACCAGCACGGCGGGCATGGTCGGGGTCACCCAGCGCGGCCCCACGTCCGGCAAACCCAAGCTGGTGACCAACTTCCTGGAGTTCCAGACGACGTTCGGCGGCTTCCTGCCCGAGCCGGAGCCCGCCGTGCGCGACGCCTGGGCGAACAACCCGACCGAGGGCGGCCGCTGGTGGCTGTTCCCGCTGGCGGTCAAGGGCTTCTTCGACAACGGCGGTCAGCGCCTCTACGTCAAGCGGGTGGTCAGCACCACCGCCGTGCCCGCGGCGGGCACGCTGGGGCAGGGGCTGGTCAGCCCGATCGCCCGGGACGCGGCGGCGGGCGCCACCACGCTCGAACTGGGCCACCTCATCGGGTTCACCGGCGCCGACGCGATCAGCGTCGTGCGCGGCGGGGACAACGTGGAGATCGACACCGCGACGATCACCGCCTACAACGCCACCACGCGCCGGATCGTGCTCGACGCCCCGCTGGTCGCCGAGGTCAAGGCGGCGCGCGGGGACTACGTGCAGGTCGGCACCCGCGCCGCCACGCCGAGCCTGCGGTTCTCCGCGAACAGCCCCGGGTCGTGGGGGTCGGCGGTCCGGGTGCGCGTGCAGCCCTCGGTGAGCGCCGCGCTGCCGGTGCTGCCCGACCCGGCGGAGGGCGCGCTGCTCATCACCGCGCTGGCCGAGGACGCGCCCGCCGACAGCACGTCGATCACGGTGAACGCGGTTCCCGGCCTGGACCCCGACGACCTGCCCGCCGACGTCTGGGTGCTGATCAACGAGCGGCGGTTCAAGGTCACCGTGGCCCAGCCCGCCGCGGGCCGGGTGGTGCTGACCTTCACCGGCACCGCGCCGCACGCGCCGTGGCGGACCGGGCTGACCGTGCGCCGGGTGCGCCGGGCCACCGCCGGGGCGGGGCCGACGCTGCGGATCAGCGGGTCGAGCAGGCTCTACGAGAACGCCGTCACCCAGCTCGACACCGGTGACCGGCTGACCACCCTCAACGTCCTGTCCGTCGGCACCGACGACGTCGTCACCTTCGACAACGACACCCCGGCGCTGGTGTTCGAGACCGCCCGGCTGCTGCTCGTCGAGTCGACGGTCGACACCAGGTTCGACGACCCCGGCGGCGGCTCCGTCACCGAGACCTTCCGCGGCCTGCGGCTCGGCGGCGACGGCCCGGGCACGCTGGTCGGCACCCTGTCGAGCCGGTCGCGGCTGGTGCTGGCCGCCACCCAGGCGGGTCTGTCGCTGGACCCCGCGCGGTTCCCGGTGCCCGCGACCGGCTCCTGGCTGACGCTGACCGAAGGCGGTACGGACGGGGCGGCGGGCCTCACCGTCGGGGACTTCGTCGGCACCGACGGCGGCAGCGGTCACCGCACCGGCATCGTGGCGCTGGAGGACATCGACGAGATCTCGCTGTGCGCGGTGCCCGGTGTGTGGTCGGGCACCGTCGAGTCGGCGCTGATCACCCACTGCGAGCAGCTCAAGGACCGGTTCGCGATCCTGGACCCGCGCGACGGCCTGGACATCGAGGGCATCCAGGCGTTCCGGGAGCCCTTCGACACCCGCTACGCCGCCCTGTACTACCCGTGGCTGGTGGTGAACGACCCGGCCACCAACCGGTTCGTCGAGGCTCCGCCGTCCGGGCACATCGCGGGCATCTACGCGCGCACCGACACCGAGCGCGGCGTGCACAAGGCGCCCGCGAACGCGGTCATCCGCGGCATCCGGCTGACCGACGGCCTCGCCGCGGACATCACCAAGCGCCACCAGGACCTGCTCAACCCGAAGGGGATCAACGCGCTGCGGTTCTTCCCCGGCCTCGGGCAGCGGGTGTGGGGCGCGCGCACGCTGTCGTCGGACACGCAGTGGCGCTACGTCAACGTCCGGCGGCTGTTCCTGTTCCTGGAGGAGTCGATCGACGAGGGCACCCAGTGGGTGGTGTTCGAGCCGAACGACCCGAAGCTGTGGGCGCTGGTGCGCCAGACGGTGTCCAACTTCCTCACCACGGTCTGGCGGAGCGGCGCGCTCGCGGGCGCCACCGCGGACGAGGCGTTCTTCGTGCACTGCGACCGGTCGACCATGACCGACGACGACATCGCGAACGGGCGGCTGATCTGCGTGATCGGTGTCGCGCCGGTGTTCCCGGCCGAGTTCGTGATCTTCCGGATCCAGCAGAAGACCCGCGAACCCCAGCTCGTCTAGCCGAGAAGTGATTGAGAGGCGACCGAAATGCCACCTGTGACGCGGACAGACCCGTACGCCGCGTACAACTTCCTGGTCATCGTGACCAACGTCAGCGACGACGGCGTCGCGGTGAGCGGGTCCTTCGCCGAGGCGAGCGGGCTGGACGTGGAGCTGCCGGTGATCGAGTACCGCAACGGCAGCGAGGACATCACCGTGCGCAAGCTGGTCGGGCTGAAGAAGTTCCCGAGCGCGTTGACCTTCAAGCGGGGGGTGACCGGCCACGTCGGGTTCTGGAACTGGGTGAAGGAGGCCCTCGACGGCCGGGTGCGGCGCACCTCCGGGTCGATCGTGCTGCTCGACGAGAACCGCCAGGAGGTCATGCGCTGGAACTTCGACCGCGCGTGGCCGACCAAGTACACCGGCCCGTCGTTCAACGCCACCAAGAACGAGATCGCCATGGAGACGCTCGTGCTGGCGGTCGAGAGCCTCCTGATCGACGCGTGAGGCGGCGGAGATGACCAGCGCGGCGCTGCCTGATTCCCACCTGCCCGGCGTCACCCTGACCGCGGTGCGCGGCGACTCCGCACCGGAGCCGCTGCGCACCGACGTGGCCGCGTTCCTCGGCCGCACCCGGCGCGGGCCGGTGGCGACCCCGGTGCGGGTGGAGAACTGGAACGAGGTCGTCGGCGCGTTCGGGCCCCCCGACGGCTCGGCCGCCACGCCGTACGCGTTGCGCGGGTTCTTCGAGAACGGCGGTCGCACCGCCTGGGTCCTGCGGGTCGCGGGACGCGGCGCCACGGCGAGCGTGCCGTGGCGCGTCGGCGACGCTCGGTTCGCGGTCGTGGCCACCAGCCCCGGTGCCTGGGCCAACGGCGGCCGGGTCGTGCTCACCTACCAGGCCAGCAGCGTCGCCGGGCCGCCCGCGATCACCGTGCGGGTGCTGGTGGCGGGCGAGGCCGCGGAGGTGTTCGCGAACATCTCGCCCGCGGACCTCGGGACCCGGTTGGCGGCGTCCCGGTTGATCCGGTTGGTGCCGCCGGAGGTCGGTGACGCGTTCGACCACGTCGAGGGGATCTCGACGTCGTGGGACCTGGTGCTCGCCGGTGGCACGGACGTCGACCCGGTGCGCGCGGACTACGCCGCCGCCGTGAGCGCGCAGGCCGACCTCACCGAACCCGCCCTGGTGGCCTTGCCGGACGTCGGCGCGGACATCCTCGGTGCGGACCACACCGGGTTGCTGGCGGACACGCTCGCCACCTGCGCGCCGCTGCTGGACCGGCTGGTCCTGCTCGACGTCCCGTCCCGCTTGTCCACTGTGGACGACGTGCTGGGCTGGGTGCGGTCGCTGACCGACCTCGGCGACGAGGCGCTGCTGGCCGCGGCGGCGGTCTACCACCCGCGGCTGCGGGTACCGGAGCTCACCGGCCCGGGCCTGCGGACCGTCGCGGCGTCCGGGCACGTCGCCGGGTTGATCGCCCGGCTCGACGCGGAGCGGGGCGCGCACCACTCCCCCGCCAACGCCGTGCTGCTCGACGCCGTGGACCTCGGCGTCGAGTACCCGGTGCCGCAGCAGGTGCGGCTGTTCGAGGCGAACGTCGACCTGGTGCGGTGCCTGCGCGGCCGGGGCCTGGTGGTGTGGGGCGTGCGCACGCTCTCCGGCGACCCGCGCCGCCGCTACGTCGCCCACCGGCGGCTGCTGCACCTGCTGGTCCGGGCGATCCGCCGGGCCGCGGCGCCGCTGGTGTTCGAGGTCAACTCGCCGGAGCTGCGGCTGGGCCTGGTCCGCGCGATCACCTCGGTGCTGCTGGAGGCCTTCCGCACCGGCGCGCTCGCGGGCGCGCGGCCCGAGCAGGCGTTCCGGGTGGTGTGCGACGACTCGAACAACCCGCCGGAGCAGGACCCCGGTCAGCTGGTCTGCGAGGTCGAGGTCGCGCCGGTGGCGCCGATGGAGTTCATCCAGCTGCGCCTCGTGCTCGGCCAGGACCGCGGTGTGGAGGTGATCGAGTCGTGACCGACCCGCTCAACCGGTTGGCGGCGTTGCAGGAACCGCTGCCGAAGTACCGGTTCCTCGTCACGCTCGACCCCGGTGACGTCTACCTGCCGCCCGCGCAGGCGGTGCTGCTGCCGCTGGTCGCGGCCGGTGCCTTCCAGGAGGTCACCGGGCTGGGCGCGACGCTGGAAGTGGTCAGCTACGCCGAGGGCGGCCGCAACGACTCCGTGCGCCAGCTGCCGCTGCGGCACTCGTGGAACCGGATCGTGCTCAAGCGCGGCGTGGTCCGCGACCGGCTCCTGTGGTCCTGGTACCAGAGCGGGCTGGCCGACTCGCTCGGCGCCCGCCGCGACGGTGCGGTGATCCTGCTCGACGGCGCGGGGGTGCCCGCGCTGGCCTGGGCCTTCCACGGCGGGCTCGCCGCCAAGTGGACCGGCCCGGACCTGCACGCCGAGCAGAACGCGGTGGCCGTCGAGTCCCTGGAAATCGCCCACGAGGGCCTGACGAACGTCCTGTAGGAGACCAGCGTGGCGAAGAACCTGATCATCCACAACCTCGAGGTCCGGTTCCAGGTGGACGGCGACGACGGCGCGGTGTTCACCCGCCTGTTCAACAAGCACATCCAGGCGTGGGCGCGGTTGTACGAGCAGGAGTGCGCGCGGGCCGCGCACGGTGTGGACGAGCGCAGGCTCGGCGACGGGGGTTCGCGGTGACGCCGACCCCGCAGTCCGCGGTCCGCCAGGGCGCGGTGGCCCGGCTGGAGATCCTGCGGCCGGTGATCGCCGACGAGCGGAGCAGGCGGATCCCGCTGCGGTTCAACCCCACCGACTACAAGCTGAGCAAGAGCAACACCTTCGCCGAGATCACCATCCCCGGTCTGGAGACGCCGCCGCTGCAGTACGTGCGCGGCGGCAGCGAGACGCTGTCGGTGCAGGCGCTGGTCGACACCTCCGACACGCTCGACAACGTCCGGACCACCTACGTGGACGCCATCCGCGCCCTGATGCGGCCGGACAGCCGCGAGCACGCGCCGCCGATCGTGCGGTTCGTGTGGGACGAGGCCGTGTTCACCGGTGTGGTGGAGAAGCTGGACGTCAACTACGTGCTGTTCCAGCCGAACGGCGTCCCGCTGCGGGCGCAGCTGGACCTCACCCTCAAGGAGTTCCGCCCGGCCGCGCAGCAGGTCAACGACCCGCCGCGCTCTTCCCCCACCGTGGAGAAGAGCTACGTGGTGCGCCGCGGCGACACCTGGCCCGGTATCGCGGCCGCGGTCTACCGGCGGGCCGACGTGTGGCGGGAACTGGCCCGTGCCAACGGGATCAGCGATCCGCGCGACCTGCGACCGGGGCTGGTGCTGACCGTGCCCCGGCTGCCGTGAGGGGGCCGCGGTGACCGTGCCCGCCGGTACCCGACCGGAGATCGCCGACCCGGACCGGTACGCGCCCGAGTTCGAGGTGCTGATCGAGGGCGTCGAGGCCGACCCGACGACCAAGAACGACATCCTCGACATCAAGGTGCACCGCGACCTCGACGAGATGTCCGGGTTCGACCTGGAGCTGAACAACTGGGACGACGTCAACCTGCGGTTCAAGCACAGCGACTCGCGCGCGTTCCGGCTCGGCTCCCGGGTCTCGGTCCGGTTGGGGTACGCCGACAAGCTGCTGACCGTCGCGACCGGCACGATCAGCACCCTGGCCCCCAAGTTCCCCGACGGCGCCTCGCCGACGGTGTCGATCAGCGGCGTGGACGGCATGCTGCGGCTCAAGGACCGCAAGCCCACCAAGGACGAGGACAAGACCTTCACCGGGCTCGCGGACTGGCAGATCGCCGAGCGGATCGCGCAGCGCAACAAGCTGCGCTTCCAGAGCACCCACGAGGGTCCCGTCCACGACATCGTGGTGCAGAAGAACCAGGACGACGCGACCTTCCTGATGGAACGCGCGAAGCGGCTGGACTTCGACTGCTACATCCTGCCGGACCCGGCCACCGGCGAGGAGACGCTGTACTTCACCAAGCCCACCGACGGCCGCGACGGCCGCGCGATCCGGCTGTTCCGGCTCACCTACCAGCCGGGCCTGACCACCGGACCCACCACGCTACCCGAGGGCCTGGTGCCGAACCTGCTCGACTTCACCCCGACCCTGACGGTGTCCAAGCAGGTCAGCCAACTCACCGTGCGCGGCTGGGACCCCCGGACCAAGCAGCCGATCGAGTACACCGCCACCGCGGCCAACCTGCCCGCCGGGCAGAACTCGGCGGACGGGGACAGCGGGCCGCAGGCGGCGGCGAGCGCGGCGGGTGGCCGCCAGGAGGTCGTGGTCGACTCGCCGGTCACCAGCCAGCAGGAAGCGCAGGAGTTGGCGATCGCGCTGCTGCGGGAACGCGCGTACGAGTTCATCACCGCGACCGGCCGGGTGGCGGGGCTGCCGGAGCTGAGCCCCGGCGACAACCTGGAGATCTTCGGCCTCGGCAGGCGGTTCTCCGGCACCTACTTCGTCAAGCGGGTGGAGCACACCCTGGGCACCAGCGGCTTCTTCACCACCTTCACCGGCAGGCGGATCCACCAGGGAGGCGAGGCATGAGGGACATACCGCGGGCCATGTCCACCGACCAGCGCTACTACGGCGTCACGGTGGCCACCGTCGTGGCGAACGACGGTGACGACGAGGCGCGGGTCAAAGTGGCCTACCCGTGGTTCGACCGCGGCGCGACGGTCAGCGAGTGGGCGCGGGTCTGCCAGTTCTACGCGGGCGGCGGCTACGGCGCCGTCTTCGTGCCGGAGATCGACGACGAGGTGCTGATCGCCTTCTACCAGGGCGACATGCGGATACCGATCGTCATCGGCGGCCTCTACAACGGCGTGGACAAGCCGCCGACCGCGCACCGCGGCGGTCGCGACCAGAAGCTCATCCGCACCCGGGCCGGGCACGAGGTGCTGCTCGACGACGGCGCGAAGAAGATCGTCGTCACCGGCGCGGGCGGCGGCCAGGTGACCATCAACGACGACGGCAGCATCACCCTCAAGGCCACGAAGGTGACCGTCGACGCAGGGACCGTCGAACTGGCGGGCTCGGCGCAGAAGGCGGTGCTCGGCGACCTGCTGAAGACCGCGTTCGACACGCACACCCACCCGACGCCCACCGGCCCGAGCGGCCCGCCCGTGATCCCGCTGCCGGGGGCCGTCCTGTCGTCGAAGGTGAGCCTCACGTGAGCGAGCCCTTCCTCGGCACCGGCTGGCGGTTCCCGATCCTGCCCGACGAGGCCGGGCGGTTGTCCTATGCCGTCGGTGAGCAGAGCATCGAGCACTGCCTGCGCGCGCTGCTGCTCACCGGCACCGGTGAGCGCGTGATGCGCCCGGACCTGGGTACCAAGGCGCCGGAGTCGGTGTTCGCCCCGGGCAGCGCGCAGCACCTGCGCGACCTGGAGCGGTCCATTGTGGACGCCGTGCGGACCTTCGAGCCGCGCGTCGAACTGGACGGCGTGCGGGCGGAGACCGACCCGGCCGACGAGTCCCGGGTGACGGTGGCGGTCGCGTACCGGATCCGGCGCACCAACACCAAGGCGAACCTGGTGTTCCCGTTCTACCTCGGCCTGACCGGGGGCACGCCGTGACCATCCCCGCGCCGAAGCTGGACGACCTCACCTGGGCCGACCTGATGGCGGCCATCCGCCGCCGGGTCCCGGCCGAGTCGGACGGCGTCTGGACGCTGCACGCCCCGGTCGACCCCGGCATCACCCTGCTCGAACTGTTCGCCTACCTGCTCGAACAGCGGCTGTACTGGCTGGACCAGGTGCCCGACGAGCTCGTCGTGGCGATCCTGCGGCTGCTCGGCCTCCCGCTGCCGCAGCCCGCGCGCCCGGCAGCCACCGTGCTGGCGTTGACCTCCGCCGAACCGGTCCCGGTGCGGGTCCCGGCGGGCACGGCCCTGGCGCGGGACCCGGCGGCGGCGATCCGGTTCACCCTCGACGACGACGTCACCGCGTTCCCGCTCGACGGCGAGGTGACCGTGTTGACCGACCGGGACCGCACCGCTGACCTGCGCGCGGGTCGCGGGGTCCCGCTGCTGGCCACCGACGGATCGCCCGCCGCCGTCCGCTTCACCCTGCCCCTGGCGGGTTCGCACGCCGCGCCCGACGCCGTGTCGCTGCTGTTCGAGCTGGACTCGCCGGTGCCGCCGTCCTGGTCTCCCCTCGCGGTCGCGGACGTCGACGTGCCCGCCGAGCTGACCTGGTCGTGGTTCCGCCCCGGCGGCGACGAGCACGGGGAATTCGCGGAGGTGAGCGACGGCACCGCCGGGTTGCGGCGGTCCGGGGTCGTGCGCCTGCGCCCACCGGACGGTTGGTCCACACAGGACCGAGGGCTGCTGGTGTCCACGCGCGCCGCGACCTACGCGGCCCCGCCCCGGCTGCTGCGGCTGGCGGTCAACGTCTCCGCCGCGCGCCAGGTCGAGCACCGCACCGCCACCGGGGACAAGGTGTCGACGCAGATCGCGGACTGGCTGCGGCTGCCGGGCCAGCGGCTCACGCTGCCCGACGCCGCCGGACGTCTCCTCGACGCCACCCTCTGGCTGGCGACCGACCGGTGGTCGTCCACAGTGGACTTCACGTTCGGCTCGTCCCGCGACCGGGTCTTCCTGGTCGACCGCGGCGACGGCGCGCTCGTGTTCGGCGACGGGCTCACCGCCCGAATCCCACACCCCAGCGAGCAGGCCTGCGTCGACTACACCATCGGCGGCGGTCGTGAGGGCAATGGTGGCCTCACCACCAACTGGCTGCCCGTGACCTCCACTCTCCCGGTGCGCGGCGCCAACCCCGTTCGGGCCGCGGACGGCACCGACCCGGAAACCCCGGCGCAGGCCCGCGACCGGGCGGCGGGCGCGCTGCGCGAGGTGAGCCGCGCGGTCACCGCCGAGGACCACGTCACCCTGGCTGTCACCACCCCCGGTGTGTCCATCGGCCGGGCCTACGCCGCGCTCGGGGAGCACCCCGGGTTCCCGTGCGCGCGGGTGCCGGGCGCGGTGACCGTGCACGTCGTCCCGGCGGTCCCCCGCGCCGACTTCGACGCACCGGACTTCGTCCACGCGCCGGTCCCCGACCCCGGCACGCTCCACGAGGTCTGCGACCGGCTCGACAAGGCGCGGTTGCTCACCGCCGAGGTGTTCGTGCGCGCACCGGCCTACCGGGACGTCCGGATACGGGTCGACTTGGCGGGCAACCCCGCCGACCGCCCCCGGGTGTCCGCCGTGGTCGGCGCCGCGCTGCGCCGGTTCCTCGACCCGCTGGTCGGCGGTGTCGACGAGACCGGCTGGCCTTTCGGCGAACCGCTGCGGCCCTCCGCGCTGCTGCGCGCGGCCCAGCGGGCCCTGGGCGACCTCGCTGAGGTCGTGGCCGTCGCGATCGGCCTGGACGGGAACGCGCCCGGCGAGTCCTGCCTCGACACACCGCTGCGCCCCGGCGAGCTCCCGGTGGCGCGGGAGGTCCGCACCCGGGTCGTGCCCGCCGTCGAGACCGGGGAGGGGTTGTCGTGACCGACGTGTGGTGGGGGCGGGACACCGCCGAGGAAGGGCACGTCGTCGACGGACCGGGCGCCGTCGCGGTGCCGGAGCTGGTGGACGCCACCCAGGAGGCGGTGCGCGCCGCGGTGCGCGACCGGATCCCCGGCTACACCCCGGACTGGACCAACCCGGACCGCCAGGACGCGGGCGTGGCCCTGGTCCGGCTGTTCGGCACCGAGACCGAGCCCGTGCTGACCCGGGTGAACCGGCTGCCGGAGAAGGTCCTCGCGGAGCACCTGTCCACCGCCGGTGTGCGCAGGCGCCCGGCGACCGCGGCGGCGGCGTTGCTGGAGTTCACCGTCACCCCGCCCGACGGCGCGTCCGTGCTGGTGCCCGCGGGTTTCCAGACCTCCGCCTCGGGACCCGACGGCCCGATCGTCTACGAGACCGACCAGGACCTGTTCGCGACCCCCGCCACCCTCGGGGCCATCGCCACGCAGCGCGCGGGCGGCGCACTGGAACCGGTGCCGCTCGGGCCGAACGGGCCCAGCCGCCCGTTCCCCCCGTTCGGCCCCGATCCCCTGCCTGGCAGCGCCCTGTGGCTCGGTCTCGCGGGCACGGCCAACCCCTTCCCCTCGCTGACCCTGGGTTTCGTGGTCACGGACGTCCCGCCCACACCGGCCGAGTCCGGTGGGCTCACGCCGCTTCCAGGCTCGCCCGCGCCGTCGCTGCGCTGGGACGTGCTCGACGGCGGGCAGTTCGTGGCGGCGGACGTCGTGCGGGACCAGACCGGCGGGCTCCGCACGAGCGGGACCATCGAGCTGCGCGTGCCGCGCACCTGGGATCCCGGCCGTCCCCCGGTCGCCCGACCCGGCCCGGTGCTGCGGTGGCTGCGGCTGCGGGTCGCGCACGGCACCTTCGCCGAGGCGCCACCCGCGGTCTCGGGGCTGCGCCTGAACCTGGTGTCCGCCACGGCCGCGCGCACGGTCTTCGACGAGCCCCTGGAGCCGATCCAGGACCAGCGGCCGACCGGCGGGCGGCGCATGCGGCTGTCGCAGGTGCCGATCCTGGCGGGCAGTGTCGTGATCGAGGTCGACGACGACCCGGGCGCGGACCTCTTCGGTACCACCGCGGGCCAGGCCACCGCCTGGCAGGAGGTCGCGAGCCTGGCCGCCTACGGCCCGGACGACCGCGTGTTCGTCGTGGACTACGCGACCGGGGAGGTCACTTTCGGCGACGGGGTCAACGGCGCGCCCGTGCCGCAGGGCTTCCGCAACGTGCGCGCGCGGCGGTACCGCGTGGGCGGCGGCGCGGCGGGCGCCGTGGCCGCGGGCGCGATCAACAGCGTGGTCACCGCGCTGCCGTTCGTCACCCGGGTCAACAACCCGTTCCCCGCCACCGGCGGCACCGACGCCGAGCCCGACGCGGACGCCGCGCGGCGCGGTGCCGGCGAACTGCGCTCCGGCGGACGGGCCGTCGCGCCCGCCGACTACGGCCCGCTGGCCCTGCGCGCGCCGGGTGCCTCGATCGCCCGCGCGCACGGCGTGCCGGGCCTGCACCCGGGCTACCCGGGCAAACCCGTGCCGGGTGTGGTCGGGGTGCTGGTCGTGCCGCCGCTCGACGACTCCGGCGAGCCGCCGGTGCCGACCGCCGCGACCTTGCGCGCGGTCGCCGACTACCTGACCCGCGAGGTCGCCCCCGCCGGGATCACCGTGGTGACCGGTGGGGCGGCGTTCCAGCGGATCGCCGTCGAGTCCCAGGTCGTGCTCGACCCCGACCAGGAGCGGGCGGCCGTGCTGGCGCGGGCGGGCGAGGCGGTCGTCGGCTACCTCGACCCCCTGCGCGGCGGTGAGGACGGCGCCGGGTGGCCCTTCGGGGGGACCGTCCGGCACTCCGCCCTGGTGCGCGTGCTGCTGTCGGTCGACGGTGTCCTCGCCGTACCTGGTCTCACCATCATCGCCGACGGGCTGCGACTGCCCCGGTGCGCCGATCACGCGATCCCGCCGACCGCCCTGGTCTGGCCGGAGCGCCCGCTGCTGATCCCCGTGGAGCCGTCATGACCTGTGGACCGGTGGAGGGGACGTTCCGCCTGCTCGACGACCTCGTCGGGTGGGACCAGGACCAGGACCGGGTCCGCGACCTCGTCGGGTTCGCCGACCCGGCGGGGGTGCGGCTGGCGAACGCCGGTCCCGCGCCCGAGGGCCCGAGTCGTGCCGACCTGCTGCCGTGGTTCCCGGACCCCCGCCTGGCGCCGGGATGCCAACCGCGCGCCTGGTACCTGATCTCGGGAAAGCGGTTGCTGCGTCGGGACACCTGCGCCGAGGGCCGCTGGCCGTCGGTCTGGCCCGCGTACTGCGATCCCCGGCCGCTGTGCGAGCCGGTGGCCGTGGCGGCGCGCGGACACCGGGTCGCCGTCGTCGACTCCGGCCGGGTCCTGTTGTGGCGCAACGAAGGCGACCACTTGGTCGCGGTGAGCGAGCCGGCCCGCGCGCGGCTCGTGGCACTGGGGCCGGACGAGTCGGTGCTGGTGACCCGCGAGGGCAGCGGTGACCTCTGGCGATTCGGTCCCGACGGCAGCCCGTGCGGAGTGATCCGCACCGGCGTCGACGGTGAGATCATCGGCGTGCGCGTCGGCCCGGACCGGACGATCTGGCTGCTCACCAACAACAACGGCGTGCTGCGGATCCACCGCGGTCGCCGCCGGTTCGAAGAGTCCACACTGGACGAACTGGCGGCGGCGCTGCCGCCGAGCACGCTGGTCGCCGCCGACGACAACGGGTTCTGCCTCACCGAGAAGACCCCCGACGGCGACGTGACCTCCTGCTACGACTGGGAAGGCGAGCCGCGGCCCGTCCCGCCACCCGCGCCCGGCCGCTACGTCGCCGACGGCGAGTTCACCACGACCCTCGTCGACAGCGGCATCTCCCGGTGCCGCTGGCACCGCGTCCGGGTCGAGGCGGACGTGCCCGCCGGTACCGCGGTGGCGATCGCGGTCGTGGTCTCGGAGGACGGCCGGTTCGCCGACTCCGACTGGCAGCAGGCGCCGCCCGGGAGCACCGACTTCCTCGTCGACCAGCCACCGGGCCGGTACCTCACGCTCCGCGCCCGGCTCTCCGGCGACACCACCGCCACCCCGGTCCTGCACCGCGTCCGGCTCGACTTCCCGCGCTCGACCAGCGCCGACCTGCTGCCCGGCGCGTTCCGCCAGGACCCCGTCGCCGACGACTTCACCGAGCGGTTCCTGTCGCTGTTCGACGCCACCCTCGCCGAGATCGACCGCGTGGTCGAGCGCTACCCCGCCCTGCTCGACGCGGGCGGCGTCCCCGATGACGCGCTGCCGTGGCTGGCTGGGCTGCTGGGCCTGTCCTTCGAGGCGGGCTGGGACGCGGCGACCCGTCGCGCACTGATCGCCGCCGCCCCGCGCCTCTACCGCGGGCGCGGGACGAGGGCGGCGCTGTCGGAGGCCGTCGACATCGTCTTCGGCGTCCGCCCGGTGATCGACGAACTCGCGAACGAGCGGCACTGGGCGCAGGTGCGCGCCGCGGCGGCACCGGCGACGGCGCGGGGCCTGGGGTCGGTCCGGCTGTTCAGCCGCTCCACGAGCCGGTTCCGACTCGGCGGCTCCGCCCTCGGCGCCGCGCCGCTGCGCGCGTTCGGCGACCCCGACACCGACCCGCTCACCGAACACGCCCACCGGTTCCGGGTGCTGGTGCCCGGCCCGGTCGACGAGGACGCGGTGCGGCGCCTGGTGAACCGGCAGGCGCCCGCGCACGCGATCGGGTCGGTGCGGGTCGGCGGGGCGGGGTTCGTGGTCGGCGCCAAGTCGGTGGTCGGGGTGGACACCGCGTTCGTCCCGCTGCCGCCCGCCGTGCTGGGCGGTCCCCGTCCGGTGCGGCTCAACCACGACGCGGTGCTGCGGCCCGGCCCACGGGGCGCGCGCCACGGGGTCGAGGTCGGCGTCGCCGCCGCCGTCGGGGTCCACACGCTGGTGTCTTGAGAGGACAGACAGAGATGACCGAGGTTACGACGCGGGCGGCGACGCCGGCCGCCGAGCACGGGGGGTTCGAGGCCCCGCCGTTCCGCAGGCTGCGGTACTTCCACGGCCAACTGCTCACCGCGCGGGACTTCCAGCGCGAGCAGGAGTACTTCCGGGAGAAGCTGAAGCTGCGGGTGCGCTGCCTGCTCGGCTACGGCGTGGTGTGCGGGCTGTTCGTCGAGCCCGTGGCGCCGGAGGACTGCGACGACCACGACGACGAGGGCGGTCCCCCGAACCGGCACGCGGCCCTGGTCCGGATCACCCCGGGCCTCGGGGTGGACTGCGACGGCAACGAGGTCGTCGTGCGCGGCGGCTGCGCCATCGACCTGTGGGCCGCGCTGCCCGCCGACGAGCGCACCGACGAACCGGCCACGGTGTGGATCGGCGTCGAGTACGCCGAGCGCCCGGTCGAGCCGACCAGGACCGTGTTCACCAGCGCCTGCGGGGACACCTCGGACTGCGAGTCCGGCTACACCGAGGAGTGCTACCGGGTCAGGGTGACCACGCACGAGCCGCCCGAGGACCGGCGGTGCGAGACCTGCTGCTGCTCGTCGTGCGAGCACAAGACGCTGTGGCTGGCCCGCATCGATGAGGTCGACTTCGCCCAGCCGGTGCCCGCCGAGCGGATCCACCTGAACATCCGCAGGCCCTTCGGCCCGTTCGTGCCGACGGTGATCACCGGGATCAACTGGGTCCACGGCCACACCTACACCGTCGACGAGGCCAAGGAGCTGCTCGGCACGCAGAAGGACACCGGCGGGCTCGTCGTCCGGTTCTCCGACGACGTCCGGGTGGACACCCTGCGCCCCGGCGTGGTCGACATCCAGGTGATCGAGGGCGGCGCGGGCCGCAACGCCGACACCTGGTACATGGGCGGCGCGTTCGAGGAACCCACCGGCGGCGGGGAGTTCACCACGCACTTCCGCTACCGGCAGACCACCCGCGAAACCCTGCAGGACGGCGACCGGGTGCTGATCACCGTGCGCTCGGCGTTCATCCTCGACCGCTGCTGCCGACCGGTCGACGGCACCAACGTCGGCGGGAAGGTGCCGTACGTGACCTGTGCGGAAGGCGACCACCCCGAACCGGAGCCCGTGGGCTGCCTGTTGCCGCCGTCGGGCATCGGGCCGTGGACGTCGGGCACCGGCGCGGGCGGCGGCACCTTCGAGAGCTGGTTCTACATCACCGAGGAGCGCCGATGACCCAGGCAGACTGCGGGTGCGGGTGCGGCGGGACCTCCGCTCACCCGGCCGCGTTCGTCCGACCGCGGTTCTTCGCGGGCCAACTGCTCACGGAGGACGACCTCGGCCTGCTGGTCGACTACGTGGCCGGGAAAGACCGCCTGCACAACCGGACCGTGCTGGGGCCGGGTGTCGTGTGCGGGCTGGAGGTCGGCTGCGACCCGTGCGGCGGCGGGACCGTCGTGGTGCGTCCCGGTCACGCGCTCGACTGCTGCGGCAACGACATCGTGGTGTCCTGCCAGGAGAAGGTGGACGTCCAAGCGCTCGTGCGCGAGGCTCGGATCACCGCGTCCGGCGTCGACTGCGGCGACCCGTGCGACGACGACCAGCGCCACTACGGGCTCTACATCCGCTACGAGGAGACCCCGATCGCGCCGGTCGCCCCGTTCAGCACCGAGGAACCCTGCCCGACACCGGGGTGCGTGCCGTCGCGGATCCAGGAGGGGTTCCGGTTCGTCGTCAAGTGCGACACGGCCGACGACCACCGGTACAACCCGGTCACCCGGTTGCTGGCCAGTGTCGGCACACCCGGCGCGTACGAGGAGATCCGCCTGCTCTGCCGACGGCTCGGGTTCTACCTGGACCCGATGCACATCACCGGGTCCGCGTCGACCCAGCCCGTCGAGTTCACCGCCGACGACCGCGACCGCTACACCCAGAGCCTGGCCTGGTTGCGGGACAACGCGGAGACGACCTTCACCCCACCGGTCGCGCGGGAGGCGACCGAGCGGGTGCGCGCGCTGGCCAGTGCCGTGGCCCGCCACGACACCTACGCCGACGGCGACAAGGACAAGCCCACCCTCGACGACATCGCCGACGCCCGGCGGGCGATCGCGGCGGCGTGCGACCGGCTCGCCCAGACCGACCACGAGCAGGTCTGGCCGGACCGGCTGCGCCGCTCCCCCGCCGCCGCGGTCACCGCCGAGGCCAAGGCGCGGATCGCGAACCCGGACGCCGACGCGCTCATCGAGGTGCGGTTGGTCGCCCTGGGCACGCCGATCGACAACGTGCTGAACGCCGAGTTCCGGTCGGACCTCGCGCGGATCCGGGAATGGCTGCTGAACCGACTCGACAAGGCGCCCGGTGTCGCGGACTGCGCGTTGCGCGACTACGTCCGCGCGACCACCGTCCCGCAGCCGGTGCCGACCCCGGAACCGGACAGCGGCAGGCAGCTGACCCTGACCGAGCTGGGGCAGTTGGCGGAGGCCGCGGCGCGGCTCACCACGGCGGTGCGGCGCTTCATCATCGACGCGATGTGCGCGACGCTGAACCCGCCGTGCACCAACTGCACCGACACCGACGTGCTGCTCGCGCACCTGACGCTCGACGGCTGCGAGGTCGTCCGGGTGTGCTCCGCGACCCGCGAGCAGGTGCTGCCCGGCGGTTCCGCGTACGGCGAGTGGCTGTTCAAGCTGGCGCCGCTGCGCGGGCTCGCCGAACGGCTCTGCTGCCAACCGACGCCGGTCTACCGGCCCCCGGTCGTGCCGTCGACCGGCCCGGTCCGGTCGGCCTACGTAGTGGGCCTGCTCGACCAGTGGAAGTGGACCGGTGACGTCGAGGACATGTGGAGCAGGCTGGTGACCCTCGAGGCGGGTGAGACCCTGCCGAAGACGTTGCACGAGCAGGTGTACTCGGTGCCGAGCGAGGTGACCGACAGCCTGCGCGAGATGGGCGCGCTGCGCTGGCAGGTGAACGAGCTGACCAGGACGGTGGACGCCCTGCGGGCCCAACTGGACACCGCCCGCGACCAGGTCACGCAGGTGCGCACGGAACTGCCCGAGCGGCTCGAGGACCGGCTGGCGGAACTGGAGCGGGCACCGGCCGCCGAGGGCGAGTCCGGTGAGGGCAAGCCCCGGACGCGGCGACCGCCCCGGTCGTCGAGCCGCAAACCGCAGTCGGGCGGTGAGTCCGGATGACCGCGCCGTTGCGTCCCGCGTTCAGCGAGGGGCAGGTGCTCGCCGCGGCGGACTTGGCGGCCACCGTCGAGCACGCCCGTGCCGCCGCCGCCCGCCACGCCCGCGCCCTGCACGACTGGGGCATCGCCGACGGGCTCGGGCTGCGCACCGAGAGCCGGACCGACCCGGCCACCGGCGCGCGGTTCGTCGAGGTGAGCGCGGCGGCGGGGCTGGCGGTGGACGGGACCGGGCGCGAGATCGTGGTACCCGCGCCGGTCGTGCTGTCGGAGGCCGAGTTCACCGAGGTCAACGGCGCCGACCAGCCGACGGCCGAGCCGTACCCGGTCTTCCTCATCGCGGTCGACCGGCCCCAGACCGGCACCGGAGCGGTGTCCTGCGGCTCCGCGTCCGCGCCGACCAGGGTGGCCGAGTCCTTCCAGATCCGGTTCGGGCGGTTGGGGGACGAGCGGCTGGTCGAGGAGCAGCAGCCGTCGCCGGTCGGCGCCCCGCCCGCCGAGCCGCCGGTCGTGTGGTGGGTGCTGCTGGGGTACGTCCGGTGGACCGACGGGCACTTCACGGCCGTGGCGAGCACCGCGCGCGGCGTCAGCGTGCGGTACGCGGGAGTGCGGGCGGACACCGTGGCCGCGCGGTCGGGGACGCTCTCGCTGCGCACCCGCACCGCGGTCCAGGAGGGCCAACCCGCGCTGGTGTTGTCCGGGGAGGACCCGCCGAGCCTGGTTTACGGGCTGTACCAGGGAAGTGGCGCGATCAGCCCGCTGATGACGGTGGCGGCCAACGGGAACCTGACCATCGCGGGGAGCTTCTCCGGGCGGATCTCGGCGGGCAGCGTGCTCGTCGCGTCCGGCACCGCCACCGACGGCACGCTGCTGCCGCTGCCCGCCGGGGTGGCGCCGCAGGAGGTCGCCGACGGCCGGGTGGCGCTGCACGTGTACCTCACACCGCGGGTACCGCCGAGCCCGACGGGACTGTGGTCGCCGATTGAGGCCACTGTGGACGGTGAGCGGCGGGTCCGGTGCCGGATCCGTTCCTACGACCCGATCGCGGCGCCCGGCGAGGTCGTCGACGAGTCCGGCGCGGTCGACTACCTGGTCCTGGCGACGGTCGCGGCGGCGGGCGGTGCCCAATGAGCCTGTACGTGGCATACGTGCGCGCCACCGGGCACGTCGTGGGCGCGGTCGGCGCCGTCGGCGCGACCCCATCCGCCGACGTCGCGGCGCTCGTGGGGTCCGAGCTGGGCCTGCGGGTGTCCCTGTCCCCCACCGAGGTCGTGGAACTGACCCTGGACGCCAAGGACATGGACTCCCACACCGTCGACGACGAGCCCAAGGTGTTCGACGACCCGCTGGTCTACGCGGTCGAGCAGGTACCGAACGCGGACCCGAAACCGGCACTGGCGCGGCTGCGGACCGGGGTGACCGTCGCGTTCACGGCCGACCGCCTCGTCGTGACGGTGCCGGTCGCCGACCCGGTCAAGGCCATCGCGGTGGTGGCGCTGGTCTCCGGCGACTCGATCCTCCAGCACAGCACCATCCCGGCGGGGAAGACCAGCGCGGACTTCGCGGCGACGGTGCCCAGCGGCCAGTCCCGCGGCGTGCTGGCGCTGGTCGCGGGCTGGGCGGGCGTCCTGGAGGCGGTGAAGCAGAAGTGAGCGCGCCCATCGCGGGCGAGACCATCGTGCGCAACTGCGTGGTGCGCGTGGTCCGGCGCGGTGGGTGGAGCTGGGGTCCGGACCCGCGCGGCATCGTGCGGTTGGTCGTGGACGCGTTGCCGGAGCTGCTGGCCGGGCAGTTCGCCGACCATCTCGACGGCGAGGGGCCGGACGTGGAGATCAGCGAGCCGGTGCGGTTGTCCGTCGTCTGGGGGCGGTCGCGCGGGAGCGGTGGCGTGCCGTCCGTCGAGTTCGCCGTCGACCCCGGCGCGAGCGTGGTCCCGGAGCCCCGCGAGGTGGCCCGGGAGGAGTGGACGGGTTCGTCGTCCACTTCGGACACCCAGGTCGCGGTGCGGGCCTCGGTGTCGGACACGGCGCTCTCCCCCGTCACGCTTTTCGGTGAGCTCGCCGAGCGGGGGGAGCTCGCGGCGTTGCTGGCGCTGCTGCCGGACGAGACGCTCCGGGTGTGCCTGGCCGCCTCCCTCGACGGTCCCGGTGAGCGGCCACGTGGCGAGGTGATCGGCGCGTTGGCCGCCGAAGTGGCTCGCCGTGGCTGGATCCCGGAGCCATCGTCGCCGGTGGCGACCCTCGTCGAACTCAGGGAGCTGGTGCGGTCTCTCCCGCGGGTGGCATCCGCGCCGCACGTCTCGTCGGCGGACGTCGAGCGCGTTGTCCAGACGAGCGCGTCGCCTGCCGGGGAAACGACTCGGGAGTGCGCGGCGCTGCCGTTCCTGCTGGTGGGTCCGCTGGCGCGGACCGGTTACCTCGACGCGGTCGGTCCGGCGCTGGCCTCCGTCGGGCTGCTCCACCAGACGCCGCTGTTCGCGGCGGCCCTGGCTCGCCGGGTGTTGGGCGGCTCGGCCGACGCGGCGGTGTTCGCCTGCCTCGACTCCGTGCCCGATCTCGGCGACTTCGCCCGGCGCGTGGGCCCCGCGCTGCCGGTGCTCGACGGGGTGCTGGCGCTGGCGGTGTGCCGCGGCCACGATCCCGTCGACCCGCTGCTGGTCGCGGGGGTCGACGGCGGTCTGCTGCTGGTCGACGCGCAGGGCCTGTTCCCGGTCGCGTGGACCGCGCGGGCGGTAGACCTGCTGCCGTACTGGGAGGCCTGCGGGCGACCCGCCGTGGTGGTCTGCGACAGCCCGCTGCCGACGTCCTGCCTGCGGGAGCTGGCGGAGGCGGGGGTCCCGCTGGTCACCGACGTCCGCCCGCTGCGCGGCGACCCGCTGACCCGCCTGCCGCGTCCCGCGCCGCTGTGGGTGTCCGGTGCGCCCGGGTCGCGGGTCGTCGCGGAGTTCCCCCGGCACGCCGAACGGCTCGACGAGCTGACGCGGGCCCTGTTCGCCCGGCCGGGGGATGCGCTGGAGCGCGGTACCGGGCTGGCGGCGGCGCTGTCCCTCGGTGTGCTCGCCTGGACGCTGTGGCGGGAAACCGAGACACCCCACCCGGCGACCGCGCTGACCAGGTTCGCCGACCTCGAGGCCACGGTGCGGTTCACCGACGAGGCGGTGCGGGTGCGGCTGCCGCTGGGCCGCCGCCACGCGGACCTGCTGCGCGGCGGCGCGCTGGTGGACGTGCCCGACGTGGTCTGGCTCGGTGGCCGGACCCTGACCTTCTCCGGTGGCTGACATGGGCGACTTGGCCGCGGAGCACCTGCGCGTCCGACTGGCGGAGCTGCACCTGGCGCTGCGGGTGGCCGTCGACCGGCAGGCGAGGGCGGCAGCGGCGCTCACCCGCCCCGACCTGACGCCGTTCTGCGTCACGGACGAACAGGTGGCGGTCCTGCTGTCCCACGTGGACGCCACGGCCGAGGCCATGACCGAGCCGCCGACGCCACCCCCCGACGAACCCGAGTCCGAACGGCACCTGCGGCGCCTGGCCACGACGCGGGGCACCACCCTGCCCCTGGACTCCCTGGCGGACCGCTTCGGCCTGACCAGGTCCGAGCAGGACGCCCTGCTGCTCTGCGCGGCCCCCGAACTGGACCCGGGCTACGAGCGGATCTTCGCCTACGTGGTGGACAACCTGAACCGCCACGCGCCGTCCGTGGAGCTGCTGGTCGCGGTGCTCGCGGACACCCCCGCGACCCGCCTGGCCGTCCGCCGCGCGTTGGGTCCGACCGGTCGGCTCCGCCGCTACGGCCTCCTGCGCCCGCACGGCGAGTCGCCGGTGGAGCAGGCCCAGGAGCTGTTCCTCGGTGCCGGGGTCTTCGAGTTCCTGCTCGGCTGGGGCGGTGACGTGGGGTTGCTCGGCCACGACCCGGGCGAGGTCACCCCACCGGCCGGACGGATTCCCACGCCGCACCTCGACTCGACCCGGCTGACCGCGCTCGGCCAGGCCCTGGCCCGCGGCGACCTCGACGTCGTCGGCCTGTGGGGTTGTCCCGCCGACGGCCAGCTCGACGCGGCCCTGGCGCTGGCCCACGCGGCGGGGCGGCCGTTGCGGCGGCGGACCGGCGACCCGGCGGCCGACCTCCGCACGGCCGCCGCCCTCGACGCGATCCTCTGGCTCGACACCGACGACCCACCGGAGTTCACCGGGGCGTACCTCCACTCGCGGGTCCCGCTGTGCCTCACCGGCCTGGTCCCGTGGCGACCGCCCGCACTGCTGGCCGACCGCGCGTACGCCGAACTCACCCTCCCCGCCCCGACGTTCGAGCAGCGCCAGACCATGTGGACCGCCACCTTCCCGCTGCTGGCCGGGGAAGTCCTCGACGACCTCGCCGCCAGGTACCGCATGACCGCCGGTGACCTGCGCGCGGTCGCGGCCGTGGCGGCGGCCGACGCCCGGCTCTCGGGGGACGAGCACCCCGCCGCCGAGCACGTCGAACCCGCCATCGCCACGGTGACGCGGGGCCGCACCAGCGGCGCCGTCCAGTCGATCACCCCGCGGCGGACCGTCGAGGACCTCGTGCTCCCCGCCGCCCAGCTGCACCAGGTCGAGGAGATCGTCTCGGCGTGCCGCGCGTGGCCGCGGGTGGCCGAGTCGTGGGGTTTCGCGCACCGGTCGCCATCGTGTGGGGTGAAGGCGCTGTTCACCGGCGAACCCGGAACCGGCAAGACGATGACCGCGGAAGTGGTCTCCGGCATGCTGGGCCTGGAGTTGCTGAAGGTCGACCTCGCGCAGGTGGTCTCCAAGTGGGTCGGCGAAACGGAGAAGAACATCGAGGCCGTCTTCCGGCAGGCCGAGGACACCCGCGCCGTCCTGCTGTTCGACGAGGCCGACGCCCTGTTCGGCAAGCGCGGCGAGGTCAAGCACGGCACCGACCGCTACGCCAACCTCGAGGTCGGCTACCTCCTGCAGCGCCTGGAGGCCAGCGACGGCCTGGTCGTGCTGACCAGCAACCTCAAGGAGAACATCGACCCGGCCTTCACCCGCCGGTTCCACTTCGTCGTGCACTTCCCCCGCCCGGGCACCGACGAGCGCCACCGCCTCTGGCGGCAGGCGTTCCCGCCCGCCGCCCCCCTGGCCGCCGACGTGGACCTCGACGCCCTCCGCCGCCTCGACATGACCGGCGCGGGCATCGCCGCCGCGGCCCGCTCGGCCGCCCTCGCCGCCGCCGACCACGGCTCCCCCACCATCACCATGCGCCACCTGGTCCGCGGCGTGTCCCGGCAGTTCCAGCGGGAGGCCCGCCTGTTCCGCCCCAGCGAACTTGGCCCCTACGCCGGACTGCTGACCGACAACGGGACAAGGGGGTCCTGATGCACGACTTCCCGCCGCCGCAGCACCGCCCGGCCGTACCGGTGACGGCACAGGAACTCCGCACGGCCGCCGCGTCCGACCACGGCAAGCGACCACTGGTCCTGGTCCCCGCCGTCATCGGCAACGCCCAAGCCGCCCACACCGCCATGAACGGCCACAACAAAACCACGCCGTCCCCCACCGCGTCGGCCGTCGCCGCCGCCCAGGACCGCGTCGGCAACGCCGCCATCGCGGGCGCCATGATGCGCACGGTTCCCGTGGCCGTCCCGAGTTCGGAGAGCCACCCGGGCCACTAGGCGCGTCCCTTTCGGTCGCGGCGGGATCGGGTGGTGGTCCGGGTGCCGCACCACATCGCGCAATCGGCTCGGCCGGAACGCTTTCCCGAATCGCCTGCCATGAAATCACCGGAATGGACAATTCGTGGACGCCGGTTAACGAGCGCGGGCGCGGTGGCGATCTGCGATATGTCGACCACCGGCCGACTCGCCATCCACTCCTCGAAGGAGTCCCATGTCGAATCCGGCGTACCTGCCCCACTGGCAGGGCGGAGACCCGGACGCCGTCTACCAGAACAAGATCCTCCGACACGGTCAGGTCGAGACCTATTTCGACGAGACCGTGCTCGGCCGGAGTCTGTTCCGGCTGTTCATCAAGTCGTTCCTGATCATGATCCTGCCCACGGCCATCCTGACGAGCATCGACAGCACCGTCGGCTACAGCCTCATGGTGCCGTTGTGGTTCGCGGCTTTCCTGCTCAGCAGGGTCGCCGAACCGCTCGGTGAATGGCACGTGGTGCTCGCCGACCGCGGCGCCGCGGCGGACGCGGTGTACCGCATGATGAACGGCAAGATCGCCGAGCGGAAACTGCCGATCCAGTCGGTGGAGACCACGCGCAACCGCACCGGCTTCGGCTCGGTCGCCAACCGCCTCGTCCTCATCGACGGCTCCTACCGGGCCTACGTGACGGTGTTCGCCTACGGCACGAGCCTGTACCTCGGCTGGGTCATGTACCGCCACCGCCGCGGCGTGAACCTCGTCGTCCGCTTCTGGCTCGACCTCGTCGCCCGGATGACGGGCAGGCTCTCCGACATCGGCCAGATGCTGCGCACCCAGCGCCCGAGAGCGATGCGCGAGGTGATCCACGCGCTGTGCCGCGAGGGCATGTACGTGGCCATCGAGCGGGTCGAGGTGCCGGAGAACTACGGCTTCCCGAACGGCCTCCCGCCGATCGAGGACCTCCCCGGCGAGACGCCGACGGGCGCCGGTTGGGCGTCGCACGTGCCCCAGCAGACGGGGAGCCACCAGATGCCCGTCCACTCGGCACCGCCCGTTCCCGCGCCGCCGCCCGCTCCGCGGCCGCAGCAGTCCGGCCAGCACCGGGCACCGGGCGACCCGGGCGGACCCGGCGACCAGACCATGCCGACCCGGGGACAGTAGTGGAACACCCACCAGCGGTCGCGTGGACCGCGGACGGCGGCGCGGTGGCGGGATTGCGCGTCACCCGCGCCGCCGCGGCGGCGCAACACCCCGCCGCCCCGCCCACCTCTCCCGGCGAGACCGTCAACCAGTTCACGGGTTCCGCGGGCCAGCTCATGCAGGCCGGTTCGGTCGGCACGGTGGTGTTCAACAGCACGCCGGAACCGGCGGAACACCTCGCCGCCCCTTCCTGGGTGCGCTACCTGTGGGAGGTGGGCGCCCCACACGCCGCCCGCTTCGAGCTCCGACACCTGACCCACCCGCAGTCCAACCACATCAGCACCTACCTGCTCACCCGAGCGTCCACAGCAGACACCGCGGCAGCACTGACCGCAACACTGCGCCAAGCCCTCCCGGCACCCCTGCTCGGCCACCCCGTCGACAACGACGACGAACTACGCTGGACCCTCAGCCCGTTCCACCCCAACACCGCCGATGTCGTCGAAATCGGCAAAACCATCACCGCCTCCCGCACCACCCGCGGCGATTCCCCCAACCCGTGGCTGGCAGCCGTCACCCCGTGGCGCGCGGCCCCCGCCGAGACCTGGACCCGACTGTGGTCCACTTTGGCCTCGAGCCCGACCCCGATCCTGCTCTCCGTCGGCCTCCTCCCCTTCCGCGTGGGCGAGGGACTCCGCGCGAACCTCGCCGCCCGCGCCATCGAACTCGACTACCTGGCGCGCACCGGCCCGTCCCCCACCGGCGGCGTCTTCGGCAAACCCCGCCCACCGGACCAGTTCGCCGTGGCCGCCACCGAAGTCCTCACCGACGCGGTGCACCGCTACACCGACCGCGTCTTCCAAACCCGGGTCACCCTCGCGGGCGCGACCCCGCTCCCCGCCTGGCTCACCCACCAAGCCGCCGAAGCGGTGTCCCCCGGCGCCAACACCCCCGGCCTCCACTCCCGACCGGCGACCGTGGTCCACCCCTCCCCCACCGACCGCCCCACCGCCTGGCACAACGCGACAACCCTCGACTTCCGCCAACTCACCCCCACCGAAACCCTTCCCCCGGAAGCCATCGGCCCCGTAGAACGCCGCCTACTGGCGATCACGGACCTGGACGAAGCCGCCGCCGCCCTCCGCGCCCCTCGCGACCTCGGCTGACCACGCGTGGGGCCGCCAGGTTCTGGTTGGTGCCGTCGTCGAAGTACACGGTCGGCACCGTGCCCGCGGTCTGGCAGTTCTGGAAGGAACCCATGCTGTTCCACGGAATGAAGCAGTACCCGCAACTCCACATACCGGTGTAGTCCTCGTACTGGTACGCGCAGAACCACTCGTAGTTGGCCGACCGACCGGCACACTGCGGAATCAACGCCGGGTGAGTTGCGCGTCATTGCCAACCGAGAGCTGGCGATTCGCCCTACCGTCCGACCAAGTGAAGGCGACGCGCGTCTACTGCTTCCGCACCGACGAAGGGGCATTCGGCTACTTCGTGCCGCTGCGGTCAAGGCGGAAGGACCAGCGGAGATCAACTCCATCGACCTGCGCTGGGTGTTGTGGCACACCTCGACCGGGTGAGGTCAACCACCCACACGTAGCAACATCCACCGAGTCGCCATATCGCCACCACTGCTGGCCGGAGAGGAGTTCGGGCACCTGTCTGGCGCGTCCGGCAACCAGCAGTCCGGCAATTCGATCATTGACCGCGCTCCCGGCCATCATCGTCGACTTGGCCATTCCCGGGACTGCCGAAGTTCGTCGAGTGGGCGCCGCCGCAGTCTCGTTCGGGTGAACGGTGCGGGCAATAGTGCGCCCGACGGTTTCCCCGGCGACGGGCAAGGATACTCGACCGCGTGACCAAACGGAGGTTGATGGCGCTGTTCGGGGTGCTCGCCCTGGTCGCCTACCTCGGCACGACGACCACGATCAGCGCCTTCATCGCCCGCGTCAACAACACCAACGACACGATCACCTCCGCCGGGCCGACGTGCCATTCGGTACCGCTGGCCGACGGCGCCACCCGGCTCTACCCGCTGAACGAGTCGACGGGCGTGGTCGCCAACGACGAGAGCGCCAACCACGCGAACGGCACGTACCAGGGCGGCAGGCAGTCGCAGAACCAGACCGAGTACCCGTGCGTGCGGGAGCCCGACTGGTACGCGAACCTGGACCAGACGCACTGGGTGTCGACGCCGGGCACCTACAGCATCGCCCCGGGCAGCAGCACCAGCCAGGAGGCCTGGTTCAACACCTACAACAACCAGGGCGTCATCTGCGGTTTCGGCAGCACGCAAACCGGCCAGTCGCCGGCCAAGACGAACCTCCTCGCCCTCAACAACACCGGTGACCTCCTGTTCCTGGTCCAGGGCACGTCCACGACCTACGAACTGGTGAGCCCATTCGCCTACAGCGACGGCGGCTGGCACAACGTCATCGCGGTGCACGACGCGTCCTACGGCATCAAGGTCTACCTCGACGGGGCGCTGCTGATGCAGCAAGCGGGCGCCCACCCCGCCGCCATGACCGCCTACTTCCGCATCGGCTACGAGAACACCAACGGCTTCACCAACGGCTACGGCACGAACCAGACGCTGGCCCACTGGTGGGGCAGCATGGCGTTCGTGTCGTTCTACCCGTTCGCGCTATCGGCCGCGCAGGCCGCACGGCACTACCAGGTGGGCCCGTAGCCGGGCCGACCAGGTCGAGGGTGCCTGCGAGGTCGGCGACCGGGTCGCCAGACCTGACCCACCGCTACCCCGTGAGCCTGTTCCTGGCGGGTCTCGGCCGAGAGCCAGTTCGGCGCACCCGCCGAGCCCGCGAGCAACGTGGTGATCGCTTCGGACAACCCCCCACTCCGCGACCGCATCCAAGCCGGGATCCCCTGGGAAAGCCACCGCATCCGCCCAGCGCGATGTTCGAGGTCGACGCGATCGGCACACCGTAGGGCGTACCGGGTCATTGGTAGCCTGTGGCCCATGGGGCTCGGCAGGGGATCCGAGGTGGAATCGGCACGCTCGCCCGTGGAGTTCGTCCGCGCGATGGAGCAGCTGAAGGTCCGGTCGGGGTTGACCTACCGGCAGCTGGCCGACAACGCGGCGGAGCAGGGCTTGCCGCTGCCGCGCAGCACGATCGCCGACGCGCTGCGGCGGCAGTCGTTGCCGAGGATGGAGGTCGTGGCCGCCTTCGTGCGGGCCTGCGGCGGTGGCGAGGCGGAGATCGAGACCTGGCTGGCGACCTGGGCACGGATCGCGCGCGGCGGGACCGCGGAACCGGCCGAACCCGCTGACGACGTGGCCGATGACGCACCCGCCGACACGGAGCCACCCAGGGCGCGCCGGAACTGGTCGACGGTGGGCGCCGCGGCGGCGACCATCGTGGCGATCCTGGTCTTCGTGGTGCACCTGCTGGACACGTCCCCGTCGCGATCGGCCGACGAACCCATCCGACCCTTGTCCGGGGGACCCGCGGTGGCGCCGGTGACAGGGTGGGTACGGATCCACCCGGCTCAGGCGGACACCCTCTGCGTCGGCGAGGGGCACGACCGCACGGGCCGCTACCCGAGCGAGATAGCCGCGCTGCGTCCGTGCGCTGACGCGGAACCGCCGCGCACGCTGCTCCAACGCGCCCACGACGACCTCTACCGCGTCATGTGGGACCACCCGGTGCACGGACAGGGCTGCCTCACCGTGATCACCGGCGGCGTGGCGGCCAACCTCATCGAACCCCAGGACGGCTGCAAGGGCGAGAACTCCGCACAGCTGTTCCGGTTGGAACTCGCCGACTCGGGCATCCCCGACACCTATCGTTTGCGGCCCGCTGAGACCCGATTGTGCCTCGGCGTGCGCTACGACACCATCGCCCCGGATACGGAAATCGCCCAAGAAACCTGCACCGGTGGCGCGGACCAGAGTTTTCACATCGAACGCCGGTAGGTCGCGTTCGGGCCGAGGGGCGGCCCGTCGGGCCGCGCATTCGGGGGACGGACAGGGCTGTCCGAGCAACCGGACAAGTCCCGCCGACCAGGCCGGACGTGGCACCGCTGTCCGGGACAGCCCGGATCACTGGCCGCACGACCAACGCTTCGCCAGGCTGGAACCGACGGGTCCGGCGACGCCCCGACCCGTCGCCCGACAGCGGCTCGGAAATGACATCCGAGTTCCGCGCGACGAGCAATCCTGTTCCGCTCCAGTGTGATCACGGAGGAATTCCCGATGTTCAGAAAGACTACGGTCGTCGCGACCATGGTGGTGACGATCGGGATGGCGGTTGCCACCTCGGCGGAGGCAACCACCTCGAGCGGGGACACCAGCCAAGCGGCCTGCGGTGTCTCCGCACCGGACAAGGACAACAAGCCCAACCACACCGCGCTCCGGACGAGGCACTCGCTGTTCACGGGTCCGTCGGAGACGTGCGCACACCCCAACTGGGCCGAACCAACCGACAACCTCGACTACTACTGCTGGGCCAGTGGTGACGGCGGCACCTGGACCTACCTCAGGAACGCGCGCACCAACCAGGTCGGCTGGATCCTCGACGAGTACCTCACCGACTGGGGCAGCGTCGTCGCCTGCTGATCTCGTGTGACCTGCGCCGGCGGCCCGATCACCTGTCGGGCCGCCGGACTGACCGGTCGGCCGGGACGTGCGCTCCGCCGCCGGTGGCAGTTGCCTGGGTGCTCGTCGTCAGCGGACGAGCGCGCTGGTCCGCGAGGGACACCTGACTTGGGGGAGTCGTGTTCAGTGAGTTCAGCACCGAGGAGTTCGCGCCGGAGGACCGGTTCGACAGCTGGGTCGAGCTGGGTGCGCGCTCGTTGACCCCGACGTTCGTGCGGAGCCCCGAGGAGGCCGACTTCCGCGCCACGATGCGCACACTCGTGCTCGACGAGTTGGTGGTGTCGGCGTTGACGTTCCCCTCCGTCCAGGTGAGCAGACCCGCGAAGTTGATCCGCCGATCAGACCCCGAGGCATACCAGGTCAACCTGGTGCTCGACGGCACCGCTCGCATCGGGCAGGCAGACCGGGAAGCGGTGTTGGGCGGCAGCGAGTTCACGCTCTACGACACCTCGCGGCCGCTGTCCGCCAGGCGGTCCTGCCCGCCGGGCGGTTCGGTGCTCTTGGTCCAGGTGCCGAGGACGCGGTTGCCCGTACCCGCGAACCTGGTCAGCGATCTCACCGCGGTGCCGTTCAGCGGTCGGGGCGGGATCGGCGCCGCCTTCGCGCGGTGGCTGGTGGACCTCACCGGCCGCGCCGACGAGTTCACGGCCGACGACGTGCCCGCGCTGGCCTCGGTCACCGTCGACCTGCTGGCCGCGACGCTCGCGATCCCGGTGCGCGCCGAGCGGGCGCTGACGCCGGAGAGCAGGCGAAGGGCGTTGCGGATGACGATCGACGAGTACGTCGAGCGACACCTCGCGGAGCGGGCGTTGACGCCCGCGGCGGTCGCGGCGGCGCACCACATCTCCCTGCGGGGACTGCAACAGCTGTTCGCCGCCGACGGCACGAGTCCGGCCGACTGGATCCGCCGCCGACGGCTCGAACGCTGCCGTCGAGACCTCGGGGACCCCCTCCTGGCCGGAATCCCCGTCCACCGGGTGGCCGCCCGGTGGGGACTGGTCGATCCCGCGCACTTCAGCCGGAACTTCCGCCGGGCCTACGGGGTGACGCCTGCCGAGTACCGCGCGGAGGCCGCTTCGCGCGTTTCGCCAAGGGCGTTGCGCGAACCGACAAGGTGAACCACCCACCGGGCGGGCAGAGTCAGTGGTGAGGCGGGGATCCGCCGCGAACAGGGGGATGATTCCGATGGGTGTTGTGGTAAACCGACTGATCACCGCGGGCGCCGCGGCCGTCGCGCTGACCGCCGGGTCGACGCTCGCGTCGCCCGCCGCGCAAGCCGCGACGGGCTGGAACCTGGCGTCGGGCTGGAACGCCACCGGCACGCAGGCCGACGTGGTCGGGGTGTGGGAGCGCGGCACGGCGACGTTCGTCAACGGCAACCTGGAGGTCACGGTCACCGTCACCGACACGAAGACCGACAGCCACGGCGCCCGCGGCTACTTCCGCTGGCGCTACATCACCGGTGGCTTCTCGGCACCGCTCAGCGTGAGTTCCTCGGGGAAGGACGACACGAACTCCAGGACGTTCAGCTACAACCGCAACAACGTGGACCAGTGGGACCCGTTCGAGGTCAAGGAGTGCCTGACCGAGCAGGGCGGCGACTACAGCTGCGGTGACTGGGACGTGCCCGCCTACTCGTAGCGCGATTCCGGGGACGAGCGCCCAGCCCGGCCGTACCACGCTCCTGTCGCCGTGGACTCGGTCCGGGCCGGGCGTCTCCGCCGTGCCACTCAAGTCTGGAGTGGACAGTCCGCAACCCGTTTCCGTGCGCTGGGACATTCGCCTCACCGCAACGGATGACCCGAGGCCGCGACTGCCTCGCTCACAGCAGGTCGAATGGGCTGGCATAGGAGAAGCAGCCGGTCACACCGTCGTACTGGGTGAGGGGCCGGACCTGGAAGTAGTCACCCCACGATGGGTCCGGCGCGACTATCTCCATCGACCGGGAGGGGACGAAGCCGAATCGGTGGTAGAAGCCAGGGTCGCCCACCAGCCCGACCAGAGGCTCGCCGAGCGCGTCGGCGGCACCCAGAACGGCGTGCATCAGGGCAGTCCCGACACCGGCTCGCTGCCGGTGTGGGAGAACGCTCAACGGCCCGAGACCAAGAGCGGGCCGCGCATCCACATGGGCACGTGTAGCGACGACGTGGCCGACCACGACGTCGTCCTCGACCGCGACCAACGACAGCCGCGCAACCCAACCGGCATCCTCGCGCAACCGCGAGACCAGGGTCGCTTCGCCCGGATCCCCACCCGGCTCCACCGGCGGTGCGCTATGCGCGACGCCACGGAACGCGGCGGCCGTGACCGCGCGGATCACCTCAACATCATCGGGAAGCTCACGTCGAATCATCACCGGGCAACCATCGGACTCTTCGCCGATCCTCGTCAAGGCCATTTGGCGGCCGGCGGTGGAGTCCATCAGGTGGCCAGCTTCCGCAACCCGGCTGACCATCGATCCCGCGTGCTCGTGCCAGCCGTTGATGTCGCACGAGGCCGGCTCGACGACCACCAGGAACGCGGGCTCCGGCCGCCACACGGGATCGGGGTGGGAGATGTGGACAAACCCGTCCACCAGGCTCCCAACGTCACTCGATCGTCGCCAGAACGGGTCAAGGCTGGGCCGTCATGGCGAGTTGGGGCGCAACGTCCGCCACTCACCGGACGGCATGGGAAGAGAAGAGGGTGGCGAGGTGCCGGTGCGGTTCACCGCGTTGTCGGCTCGGGCGATCGTGCTGGCCGAGCTCCGCTGCTGCCGCCTAGGCCACCGCCTGATGACAAATGACTCTCACGGCGCGGAAAAAGCCAGCAACCCGAGGCAACCTGCCTTGCACCCAAACGTCTCCTCTGAGGAGGCGTGCGGTGAAATGCGCGACTGCCGCATTCCCCGAATGGGCGCTGTTTCCTCTCCTGGGCGCGCGCCACACTGTAGTCGGAGGGAACTACAGGGGAGGCATGAATGCCAAGAAAATCTTTGACAGCAGGCGTAATCGGAACGCTGACGGCAACGCTGCTCGTCGCCGTCGCGCAGCCGAGCGCCGCGGGGACGAGCGCGCCGGTCGAGCTGGCTCGGGGCGGAGCGAACGAGAGCGTCTCGTTCGACGTGAACTCGTCGGATGTCTCGGTGGGCGCGGTGGAGTCGAACGGGTGGCAGGCCCCGGCGCGGTGGGACCGTCGCGGCAGGCTCACGGTGCTGCCCTCGCTCGAGGGCTTCCCGGGTGCGCAGGCGACCGCCATCAACGACGCGGGGCTGACCGTAGGCTACGCGTACGGGCCGGACTACGCCGTTCGCCCGCTCACCTGGGACCGCGACGGCAATCGCACCGAACTCACCGTCCCCGGTTACGCGAACGCGGAGGCCGAGGCCGTCAACGAGCGCGGTGTCGTCATGGGGGAGGTTTTCACCTCCGGTAGGCGATTCCGCTCGGTCCGCTGGGACAACGGCCGAGCCGCCCTGCTGCCCCCGTTGCCCGGCCACACCAACACCAGCGGGGTGTCACTGCTCGACGACGGCACCATCATCGGTTCCTCCTCCACCGACTCCCCCGGCGAGACCACGGTGGTTCCCGTCCGCTGGAACCGATCCGGCGCGGCGACCCCGCTGCCCGTGCCCGACGGCGCCACCCGGGTGACCGTCTACAGCGCATCCGCGACCGCCGCGTTCGGTTATGTGTTCAACCCCAACGCGGATGGCTACTTCGTCCGCTGGGACCTGGCCCACGGCAACGCCCTCACCCGCCTCGCCCCGCTGGAAGAGGGCGCCCTGCTCGTTCCCCAGGCCGTCAACGACCGCGGCGTCATCGCGGGCTACTCCTACAAGGACGGTGTCCCGACCGCCGTCACCTGGGACCGTGTCGGAGTCCCGACCCGGCTGCCCGCCCTCCCCGGGGCGAGCACCGCGGCCGACATCAACGACTCCGGCGAATCGGTGGGCAGCGCCAACGGCCACAGCGTGGCGGTCTGGAGCGCTCGGGGCAAGATCACCCCGCTCGAACCCGTTCCCGGTGCCGGGAGCACCTACCCCCGCGAGATCAACGAACGCGGCTCGGTCCTCGGCTTCGCCATGGTCCAGAACGGCAGCGGCTACGCCAACCGCGCGTTCCTCTGGCCCGCGCACCGCTGAACCCGGCCACCCGGCGGCACACGTGCCGCCGGGTGGTCCAGGTGAGGTGCTTGAGCAGACGGTGCGGTTCGCGGCCGCGCGGGTGCGGCATAGGCCGTTCACCCCGTGGTCCGGGTGGTCAGTGCCGGTTGGTCCGGAAGAAGTTCAGCAGCACGGGGTTGACCACGTCCGACCGTTCCCAGTGGACGTTGTGCCCGCACTCGTTGGCCACCACGGTGCTCACCCTGCGGAAGTGCCCGGCCAGCAGACGCTGCACCGGCGGTGCGGTGTGCGGGTCGGCGTCCCCCCACAGCAGCAGGGTGGGCACGGTGAGCCGTGCGATCACGGCCCAGTCCAGCGAGGTCGCCCTGGGCTGGATGATCCCGTCGGGCCCGGCCCGGTGGTGGATGTCCAGCCACCTGGCCACACCGTCCGGGTCGGTCGCGCGGTAGGACGGGCCCAACTCCCGGAAGTGGATGGGCAGCGCGTCGACCTCGGGCGACCGCAACCGCCCCACCATGTCCTGGTAATCCTGCTCCTGGACCTGGAGCACGCACGCGCCGATCACCAGGCTGCGCACCCGGTCCGGGTGGTTGAGCGCGTAGTCCATCGCGTACCAGCCGCCACCGGCGACGCCGACGACGTGAAACCTCCCGACGCCCAGGAAGTCCACGAGGTCGTGCAGGTCCTCGATGCCGGTCCTCGGGTCGTTCGGGTCCTGCACCGGCGAGTTGGCGTACCCCCGACGCGAGTAGCCGATGACCCGGTACCCCGCCCGGGCGAGGTACGACTGCTGGTACGGCCAGCTCTCGCCACTGCCGCTCAGAGCGTGCAGCAGAACCACCGGCTCACCGTGCCCGCCGGTGTCCCAGTACCACAGCCGCGCCCCGGGCACCTGGAACAAGCCCTGGGTAGCCGGAACCTGCTCAGGCACCGGGATCGGGCGCACCGGGCTGCCGGGGCCCGGGACCGGAACGCCCGGTGGGTGCGCGTCGGCGGTCCCGCCGACCAGGACCGTGCCGCCCAGGGCGAGCCCGGTTCCCTGCAACAGGGTCCGGCGGGACATCGGAAGCGAAGGGTTCGGATCGGCCTCGGCGTTGCCCATGTGACCTCATCTCGGGTGACCGGTCCCCGCCGACGTGCCGGACGTGCCGAGGCGCCGAACCACCGGCGCATCGGTGGTCACGTGCCGAGCCGGACGGGTGCGGCGACCCGGTCGAGCACGCCGTTGTAGGCGCGCGGCGTATTCGGATTCGTCTTCACCCTCAGCGAGTCGAGGAAGGAGTCGACCGACGTGCGCACGGTCTTCCCGCCGCTGGCCCCTGTCCGCCGGGTCTGCGGCTCCGTCACCGTCGCGACCATGAACCGGCCTCCCCGACCTACCGGGTAACGCGCGTGAGTGGCGCGGCGACCGCCGGTCGGGCCGCCACCCCGCTGCTGTGGATCAAGCTACCGGACAATGATCGTTTATCACGCGCCTCGCGTCCAGTAGGGCCATCCGTCCGTATTCACGATCGGCGTAGAGGCTTTGCGATCGTCGGAAATCTGTGCGCAGAGCGTCAGACATGGTGAGACCAGACATTCTCGGCGATCTGCGCGACGTCGTGATCCCGATGCCCGACTCCACCGGCCGCCCGGTCGCCGCCACCCGCACCGGCTGCAAGACCAACACCGGCCCGCACGCGGTCATCGCCGCGTTCAGCCAACCCGGCGGCGGGTTCGACGTCGCCCGCACCACCCTGTGCGACGGCTGCTATGGCCACTCCTTGCGCGATGTCAGTGCGGGCACGCGCACCGGGGCAGCAGCCATGAAGGCACACGATCGGATCACCGAGACGAAAATACGGCTTCTGGGTGACCGGGTGTCGTGCCGCACCGCGTGGCGGATCGCCCGCAGGCACGGCAGGGACACGCTCAGGGACGCCGGGTACATCGCGGTCGCCACACTCCAGGCAGATGCTTTGATCACCGTGGACGCACGCCTCGCAGCCTTGGCTCGAGACACCGGGACGGTCGCCGACATCGGTGACCTGGTTGCTCCTGGATAGTGGTCGCCCGCGGGCTATACCGGGCTGAACCGCTCCACAGCATTCTCTCCCGGGTGTTGCCGGCAGACCGCGAAAGCGCTGCACGCGCCAGAGGTGAAATGGTTTCCTCCACAGGAGGCCGAGCCCGGCCGCGGTCTCCCGCCCCATGTCATCCGCGGTGGCAGGGCCCTTCGAATGTCGCAAGTAGACGTTAAGGGCGCTCGACAGGCGCGGATCCCAGCCTGCGGGCGGCAATTCCGGTGCCCTGGCCGTGCTCAGGTCGTCGCTCGCCATGACGACTGGAAGGTGGCAAAGCGAGGCCGGGCGGGGTCAGTTGTTCCGCAGCGTGTGCGAGGGGAGTTCGTCGAAGACTTCTCGGTAGTAGGCGGCGAACGCGCCCGGTCTGCTGAATCCCCAGCGCGCGGCGATGCCCGTGACGGTTTCCTGGCCCGGGACCGCGGCGCGCAGCTCGGCGCGCACGTGGTCGAGTCGGACGCGGCGCAGGTACGCCATCGGGGTGGTGTCGAGGTGGCGGCGGAAGGCCAGCTGCACGGCGCGGACGGTGACCCAGGCAGAGCAGGCGATGTCGGCGACGCTGATGTCCTGGTCGGCGTGGGCCTCGATGTACGCGATCGCGGTGCGCAGCGTCCGGGGGGTGGCGTCGTGGCGGTCCTCGATCGTGGGGTCGGTGCGCGCGGTGTTGGCGAACGTGGCCAGCGCGGCGGCCGCCAGCAGCCGCGCCGCGTTGCCCACGACCAGGGGGTGCGCCAGCACCTCGGGGTTGGCGAGCAGGTCGTCGCGCAGGTGGCGGCAGGTCGACCGCCAGTACGCCGCGGCCGCGGCGGAGACGGCTTCGTGGCCGGTGACCCGGATCGGTCCCGACCGGTCGGACTCGGTGCGCGCGACGTGTTCGAGCGTCGCGGGTTCGATCACGGCCACCCGGAACACCCCGTCGTCGACCGCCGCGCGGTACGGCAGGTCGGGCTGCGCGGGCAGGAACACGTCCCCGGCCCCGTACCGCCGCCACGCGCCCCCGGCGCCGCACGCGACCCGGCCGGATTCCAGCTCGCTGAACACGTACTTGCCCAGCGGGGCGACCTCGGCGTCGAACCCCATCCGGAACCCCACGCCGTCGAGCCGGACCCCGCCGACGGGCACCGACGTCATCCACATCCCGCACCGCGCACCGCGAGCCCTGATCCGCACGGTCGCATAGCTGTCGCTGAGCACCTGCTCGGCGACCTCCGGGTCCACGATGTCGGCCGACGGCGCCTCGGCGGGGGCCTCGGACCCGCCGATCGCCTCCTCGACCCGGCCGTACACGGCCACCAGGGTCTTCGGGTCGGCCAGGTCCAGGGCCACCCGCGCCGCGGCACCGGGCTGGAGCACGACCGCGCAGCGGATCCCCCGGGCGACGCCCACCTCGGCGAACGCCACCACGGTTCGCGCCATCCGCGCGGACACCACCCCGACGGCCCGGGCGTCGAGCACCACCGACGTTCGCGCGGTCAGGAGGCCGCGGGCATCGGCCAACATCCGGTGCAGCCCGGCCTGGTCCGAGTCGCCCACGTCCGGCGGCAGGGTCAACACCAGCGACCGCCCGGTCCGCGAGGGGAGATGCGCCACAAGGCCACTCTCACACACCCGGTACCGCACCGCCGAAGTGTGTCGTTTTGCCGATGTGTTGGGAGGGTAACGATTCACCGACGGCGACGCCAAGCGGAAGGGTCCGGGTCAGGTGTCGGACCACGGCGACGGTGACGAGGCCCTCGACCGGCTGGTGGGCAAGCCGGTCGAGGTGCGAGACGTGTTCGACCAGATGCCGCTGTTGGTGCTGGCGTTGGGCGGCCCGGAGCTGCGGCTGGTCGCCACCACGGCGGCGTACCGGGAGCACTCGGGACGGCAGAACGTGATCGGGCTCCCGATCCTGGAGGTGTTCGGCGGGATCGTCGAGCAGCAGATCTTCCAGATCTTCGAGCGCACCTACCGGACCGGCGAACCCGCGTCGGTGCGCGAGCTGCGAGCGCACTACGACCACGACGAGCTGGGCCGGGTCGAGACCTTCATCGACTTCACCGTCTTCCCGCGCCACGACGCCGAAGGCACCGTCGTCGGGGTCACGATCAACGCGGTCGACGCCACTGAGCGAGCCCGCGGGCGGCGACTGGTTCGACGCCATCCCCCTGGACGACGGCCGGATCGCCTTGGTGGTGGGCGACGTCGTCGGCCACGGCGTCGCCGCATCAGCCACCATGGGCCAGTTGCGCGTGCTGCTGGCCGACCGCCTGGCCGCCACCGGTGACGTCCTCGCCGCGCTTCAGGCCGTCGACGCGGCCACCGACCGCATCCGCGGCTCCCACGCCGCGACCGTCTGCGTGGTGATCCTCAACCCCCGCACCGGCGAACTCCACTACAGCACCGCCGGGCATCCGCCGCCGCTGGTCGTGCCCGCCGACGGCGAGGCACGGTTCCTCGCACCGACCGGGACCGGCCCCCTGGGTGTCGGCGCACACCGCGGGCCCAACGCGGTCGGCGACGAGCGCCTCAAGCCGGGTGACCTGGTGCTGCTCTACAGCGACGGCATCCTGGAGCGCCCCGGGCGGGAAGTCGCGGAGAGCACGGTCGAGCTGGCACGGGTCGCCGCGGACGCCACCGCCGACCGCGTCATGCGGGGCGACGTCGCGCTCGCCGTCGAACGGGCCTGCACGCAGACGGTCGAGCTGCTGACCAGGGTCACCGGCCACACCGACGACATCACCCTGCTGGCCGCCCAGCTCACAAAGCCACCGAAACCCTTCGGCCGCACCGTGCTCGCGACCCACGACTCCCTCCCCGCGCTGCGCCGCGCCGTCGACGAGTGGCTGGCCGAAGCGGACGTGGACCAACCCGACAGCGACGCGGTGCGGCACGCGGTGATCGAACTGGCCGCGAACGCCACCGAACACGCCCACATCGACTCACCCGACCCGCACAGCTTCACCGTCACCGGAGAACTCTCCGACACCGGCGTGCTCTCGATGCGCGTCACCGACCAGGGCCGCTGGCGCGAACCACGCCCCTCCGCGGACCGCGGCATCGGCCTGCACATGACCAGGAAACTGGTAGCCACCCTGCGCGTCGAGCACGACGAACACGGCACCACCGCCACCATCGGCCTGCGGCTGACCAGACCGGCAAAACTGATCACCGCCGACGACACCACATTTCGCGCACCGACCCACGCACCGCAGTCCGCTCCACTTCTGGTACTGGAACAACCAACCACCACACCAAGAATCCGCGTCGACGGCCCTATCGACGCCACCACCGCGTCCACAGTGGAACACCAAATCCTCACCGGATCCACCGGCGCGCGGTCGCTGACCATCGACCTGACCGGCGTGACCCACCTCGCCAGCGCGGGAGTCGCCGCGCTGCACCGGCTCACCGCGCTGCACCGGGACAACAACACCGAACTACGCCTCTACGCCCGATCCGGCACCAACGCCGACACCATCCTGACCCTGGTCGCCCTCCCCCACGCGACCCAAGACCCCGACACCCAGCCGGCAGACAACGACATCTAACTCGCCCCGACCACGGCTCGGAGTCGCCCTACACGATGTCCGGAGTCCGACTCGATGGGACTCGAGACTTTCGAGCACAAACACCAGATATGCCAACCGAAACACCACACCCACGATCGCGCCCAAGCACCGACAGCGGGCGGTCACCGCGGCTCGGCCAACCGCTCGACCAAGCGGACGTCGTCGAACCGGGCCACCACCCGCTCGGCGTTGCGGAGGAACCACGCTGACACCGGGTCCGGTACGCCTGGACCCAGTCGAATAGCTCTTCGACCACGCCCCGCAGGTCACTCCCGGCGGCCCGGTGGTGCAAGTGGACCGACACAGCGTGGTCGAACCCGCGTGCGACCGCCACCACCGGCAGCCGAGTGGACCGAGCCAGGTGGTCGCCTCGACCACCGGATCCCGTTTCCCTTGCGGCAGTTCGTCCCCCACCGGACCTGGCCGCGCGGCCGGGCCACGGTCAGCGGCTCCGACTCGCGGGCAAGGAAATCGCCGAACGCAGCCGCCGGCCGCCGGGGTACACGGGCGTCAGCGGCACGTCCTCCGCCACGAGCCACCCGATCAGCCAGTCGAACGCCAACTCCCGCTCGCCCCGCGCCGCAGCACCAGGGTGGCCCTGGCCAGCGAATCGGGCAGGTCGGACCGTGCTCGACCAACCACCGTGAGTCACCCGTGACGGTGCGCCCATCACAACCCGCTCGGATTCGACCATCGCCATTTCACCAGCATTTCGACGGACGCCAAAGCGAGGCGAAAGGCTTGGGTACAAAGCGGTTTCTCCCAATCGCGCCGTGGCGGTGACGCCTGTGCGGGTGCCGATAACCAACTCGATGGCCCTGACCTGCGAGCCGGTAAAAGTGCTTCCCCGGCAGGGGCGTGCTTTTCGAATCGTGCGGGTGGAGGTGCTCGCGGTTGCTCCGCCCCGGCCGCTCCAGCACGTGCATTCCCCACCAAACGCACCGGGTCCGTCCCGTTCGGAGCCGAGTCCGTCGGCCGCCCTGGAGTACTGCTCGGCCGCACGACGCCCCTCGGCGTCGAGCCAGGCGGCTCAGGCCACATCCGCCGCGTCCTCTTCGGACCAGCCGCCCAGTGCCAGGGACCGACCGCGCACCTGGTCACAATGAGCCGCCTGATCGCAGCCGGGGTTCCCTCCGCGCCCATCGACGTCATGGAAACAACGACTCCCCGACCGCCCGATCCGCCGCGGGCCTCCCCATCACCGCCATCCGCCTCCTGTCGACGGTGTACCTGGCCACAGCGCTGGTCACCCGAAGCCTCGGCACCGGAGACGTCAACTCGCCGGGCCACCAGCCGCCGCGTGGAACAACCGGACCTCCTCATGCCCACCACCGCGCCAGCGTGGCACTCGCCCCGGTTCCCTTCGCGCACCCAACCCGCCACCGCACGCCACGGCTCCGGCTCGGCGATGTCGGCGGACGCCGCTCCGGCGACCGCCGCCGAGTCGATCATCGCCCCGACCTCGGCGCGGGTCGCCGCGCGCCATCGGCGCCGCGTCCCGCTCCTCCCGGTCGGACGGCCGCGGGTCAGCCCAGTGGAGCTCCGACGGGGCCGGGCAGTCCCCCGACTCGGCCCGCCTTCGCACGAAACCCGACATTCCGCTTATCTCGGCAAACTCACCATGCGGAAGGAATTTCCCCACCACATACACGGAGTGCGAATAAAGACCCGCACAATCCGTAACCGTACCCGCGCTGTGCGTGACCGGTCCGCCCTTTCAAGAGTTCGCACACAGGTCAACCCTTATTGGCGTAAAATCTCCGCCGTGTGGCATGTATCACACCGTCGCGATCTTTAGTCCATAACCGCTTACACGCTGGTAGTTTTTGATCACGACACCGAATAGCATTCGCCGCTATCTCCACAGTCAAGACGTGGGGACAGCGGTCAGCGCATGTTCCGTCGAGGGGGGAACGCGTTAGATTCTCGCATGGCGGAGCTGGGGCCGCCTTCAGCGGACACGGCGGACAACGCGCGGCGGCGTCGTCGCGGATCCGACCGGCGTGACCCGGTCTTGTGGTGTATAGCGCCCTGAATGGGTGTTCCCGCTTCTTTCGGCCACCCTCGGCCACGTCTGAGGACTTCCATCGATTTGGAGACTGTGCTAATGCGCTCCCACATCCTGGGAAAGATCGAACTCGATCAGCAGAGACTCAAACTCGACCTCGACTACCTGGAGACCGTGCCCGTCGTGCAGGAGGAGTACGACGAGTTCAGCAACGGGTACTGGAAGAACATCCCGCTGTGGAACGCCTCCGGCCAGGCCGACGACCGGCTCTACCGCGACATCGAGGGGGGTGCGGTGGCCACCGAGCACACCGCGCGGACCCCTTACCTCAGCGAGATCGTCACCTCCGTGTTCAACACCGCGCACCTGCAGATGGCCCGCACGCGCAACCTGAAGAACGCGGTCGTGATCCCGCACCGCGACTTCGTCGAACTCGACCGGAATGCGGACTTGTATTTCCGCACGTTCATGGTATTGGAGGAGAGCCCGCGCGCCTATCACTCGAACGAGGACACCGTGGTGCGGTTCCGCCCCGGCGAGATCTGGTTCCTGGACGCGGCATCCGAGCATTCAGCGGTAAACCTATCTGAATTGTCGAGGCAGTCACTCTGTGTCGATTTCGCATTCGACGGCCCATTCGACGAGAAGGAGATCTTCGCCGACCCGACGGTCTACAGCCCAGGTGGCGAGCCTGAGTTCGTGCCACGCAAGCCGTTCACCTCGGAGACCCGCGATCGCATTCTTTCGCTGGCCAACGTGCTGGAGCGCGACAACTTCCGCGACGTCCTGTTCATGCTCTCCAAGGTGCACTTCCTCTACGAAGTACACCCGGCGCAGACCTACACCTGGCTGGTAGACATCGCCAAGGCGACCGGTGACGAGAAGATGGTCACCAAGGCCGAGCAGATCAGGGCGTTCGCGATCGACGCGCGCGCCTTGACCGATCGCTTCTCGCTCACCTCCTGGTGATCCGGGTGCGCCCGCTCCCCCGGGCGTCCCACCCCAGCCAGTCCTCCCCATTCCGCGCGGACCGGGCGCACCGTCCGGTTCCGACTCGTGCCAAGACGGATACCAGATGACCGACTCGCTCGTGTTCACCGAATCCTTCGAGATCACCGCGGACAATCCGCTACTGCGCGGCCACGTGGTATTCGGGCGGCCCCTGCTCCCGGGGGTCGGCTACGTCGACCTCCTGTTGCAGGTGCTGGCCCGGCACGGGCACGCCATGGCGCACACCTCGCTGCGCAACCTGCGGATCCTGGCGCCGCTGGTGGCGGAGACCGGCGAACTGGTGCTGGTCACCGTCGCCGGGCGCCGCACCCCGGCAGGCGACCTGCGGGTGGAGGTCGGCAGCAGGCGCGAGCGGGACAGCGAGTCGGTCCTGCACGCGGTGGCCACCGCCGAGGTCTCCCCCGTGCCGGACTACCCGGAGCGGCTCGCGCTGCCGCTGACCGGCGCCACCGGGGCGACCACCATGACCGAGATCTACGGGTGGTGCCGCGAGCACGAGCTGCTCCACTCCGGGATCATGAAGATCGGCGGGACAGTGCACCACCGGCCCGGCGACTGGGTGGCGGAGCTGGCGCTGGCGCCGGAGTTCCGCGACAGCACCGACCGCTTCCTGTTCCACCCCGCGCTGTTCGAGGCGGGCCTGCTCGGCGGCGGCATCGGCATCGGCATGATGCACGACGGCGACGACGAGGGCCCCGGCCTGTTCCTGCCACTGGTGTTCGAGTCGTTCCGCGCGATCGGTTCGCTCGGCGACCGCTGCTACGTCCGCGTCCCCGCCGATTCCGTCCACCGCGACGACGAGTTGGTGCGGCTGCGCATCGAGTTCTACAACGCCGAGGGCGTGCGGGTCGCGGAGGTGGGCCAGTTCGTGGCCAAGCGCATCCGCATGGGTTCCGCCCTCGACGTCCGCGCCACCGCCGCGCCCACCGCCCCCACCGTCGCCGCCGCCCCGGTCGAGGGTCGGGACGTGGCCGAGGTCCTGCGCGGACTGGTCGCCGCCCGCCTGGACACCTCGGTGGACGTCGTGGATCCGGAGGGCGGGTTCTACGAACTCGGCCTCACCTCCGCCAACCTGCTCTCCCTCGTCGCCGACGTCGAGGACACCTACTCGCTCTCGCTGTCCCCGACGATCATGTTCGAACACCGCACCATCGCCGAGCTCGCCGCCTGGCTGCGGACCGAACACCCCAGCACCACCGAAACAGCCACCCCCGCCGCTCCCGCCGCCCCGGCCGCCCCCGAACCGGTGGGCGCGCCCGCCGATCGGGCGGACGTGCTGGGCGCGATCGTGGACGAGACGGCGGCGCTGCTGTCGGTACCCGCGTCGGAAGTGGACCCGGACGAGGACCTGGGCGAGTACGGGCTGGACTGGAGCGGTGCCGCGCACCTGGCCGACCGGCTCAACGAACGACTCGGCCTGGCGGTGGCCGCCACCGCCATCACCGACCACCGCACGGCCCACGCGATCGCCGCCCACCTCACCGGCACCACCCCGGCCCCGGTCGCGGCGGCGGCGCACCCGCTGCTGCACCGCCGCCTGCCCGACGACGACCGGGGAGCCCGGTACGAATCGGTGTTCGCCGGGGCCGAGCCGGTGTTGGCCGACCACCGCGTGCGCGACGACCGGGTGCTGCCCGGGGTCGCGCACCTGGAGCTGGCGCGGGCCGCCGCCGCCGAGGTGTTCGGCGGTGGCGTGCGGCTGGCCGATGTGGCCTGGGTCCGCCCGGCGACGGCCACCCCGACCGGCCTCAAGCTGGTCACGGCCGTCCACCCGACCGGCGAGTTCACCATCCACAGCGTCGACGCCGACGGCGGGGAAACCCTGTGCTGCCAGGGGCGCGCGCACCTCGCCGACGACACCCACCCGAGCACCCCGAGCATCGACGAGCTCCGGGCCGCCTGCTCCGCCACGACTTTCGCGGGCACCGAGGTCTACGCCCGCTACGACCGCCTCGGCCTGCGCTACGGCCCGTCGCAGCGGTCCGTGGTCACCGTCGGTGTGGGCACCGACCGGACCGGCAGACCGCAGGTGCTCGCCGAGCTGCGGTTACCCGCGGCCGCCGAGCAGAGCGGCTACCACTCGCACCCGAGCGTGGTCGACGGCGCGCTCCAGGCCACCATCGGGCTCTGGCTGCCGACCGAGCGGGCGGGCCAGGAGGCCACCAGCCTCGGCCTGCCCTTCGCGGTGCGCGGTGTCCGAGCCCCGGCGGCCACCACGACCACCGCCTACGCCTGGATCCGGCACGGCGCCGGGGCGGGCACGGCCACCACCTCCGCCCTGGACATCACGATCCTCGACGCGACGGGCACGGTCTGCGTCGACCTCGAAGGGCTGAGCACCCGCGTCCTGCGCCAGGAGCCGCCCCGGGCGGCGGCGGACACCCCGGCACCGCGGGCCGCGGAACCCGCGATCACCCGGCCGGGCGACCCGCGCGACGGTGACATCGCCATCGTCGGCGTCGCGGGCCGCTACCCCGAGGCCGCCGATCTCGAAGAGTTCTGGCAGAACCTGCGCGCGGGCCGCGACAGCGTCCGGGAGGTGCCCGCCGGGCGCTGGGACCACCGCCGCTACCCCGAGGCGGGCCGCTGGGGCGGGTTCGTCGACGACATCGACCTGTTCGACCCGCTGTTCTTCCAGATCTCGCTGCTGGAGGCCGAGCACCTCGACCCGCAGGAGCGGCTGTTCCTGCAAACCGCGCACCACACCCTCGAGGACGCCGGCTACACCGGCGAACGGCTCTCCGCCCAGGGCGACGTTGGCGTGTTCGTCGGCGTGATGTACCAGGAGTACCAGCTCTACGGCGCGCAGGCGCAGGCACTCGGACAGGACGTGGCGCTGTGGGGCAGCGCGTCCACCGTGGCCAACCGGGTCTCGTACTTCTACGACTTCCACGGCCCGAGCCTGGCCGTGGACACCATGTGCTCCTCCTCGCTGACCTCCATCCACCTGGCCTGCGAGGCCATCCGCACCGGGCAGTGCGCGGCGGCGATCGCCGGTGGGGTCAACCTGACCCCGCACCCGAACAAGCACCTGGTGCTCAGCAAGCGGCACTTCCTGTCCTCCGACGGCCGCTGCCGCAGCTTCGGCGAGGGCGGCGACGGCTACGTGCCGGGCGAGGGCGTGGGCGCGGTGCTGCTCAAGCCACTGGCCAGGGCCGTGCTCGACGGGGACCAGATCCACGGCGTCATCAGGGGTACCGCGGTCAACCACGGCGGGCGGACCACCGGGTACTCGGTTCCCACCCCGGTCGCCCAGGGGGCGGTGGTGGCGGACGCGTTCGCCGCGGCGGCCCTGGACCCGCGTGCGCTGAGCTACCTGGAGGCGCACGGCACCGGGACCTCGCTGGGCGACCCGATCGAGGTCACCGGGTTGCAGAAGGCGTTCGGCACCGCCGGTGCCCGGCCGGACGAGTGCGCGATCGGGTCGGTGAAGTCCAACATCGGCCACCTGGAGAGCGCCGCGGGCATCGCCGGGGTCACCAAGGTGCTGTTGCAGCTGCGGCACCGGGAACTGGTGCCGAGCCTGCACTCCGAGACCCTGAACCCGCACATCGACTTCGACCGCACGCCGCTGCGGGTGCAGCGCGAGCTGGGCCCGTGGCGGCGGCCCACCGTGGACGGTCGGACCGCGCCCCGGTTGGCCGGTGTGTCCAGCTTCGGCGGCGGCGGGTCGAACGCGCACGTGGTCATCGCCGAGCACGAGGCGGCGGCGCGACCCGAGCGGCGCACCGACCGGCCCGCGCTGCTGGTGCTCTCGGCCAAGAGCGCGCCGCAGTTGGCGGAGCTGGCCGGGCGCCTGCACGGCAGGCTCGGCGAGCTGGCCGACGCCGACCTGGCCGATGTGGCGTGGACGCTCCAGGTCGGGCGGATGGAGCTGGAGGAGCGGCTGGCGTTCGCCGCCTCGACGGTCGCCGAGGCGCGGGGGGAACTGGCCCGCTTCGCCGCGGGCAGGCCCGGTTCGTGGCGCCGCGGCAGTGTCCTGTCCGGCCGCGGCGCCGCGCCGTCGGTGGACGCCGCGCTCGCCGAGTGGGTCGAGCGCGGTGTCGCGGACCCGCTGCTGCGGCTGTGGGTGTCCGGCGCGGCGGTCGACTGGGACGGCGTGGCCGAGGGCCCGCTGCGTCGGGTCAGCCTGCCGGGCTACCCGTTCGCCCGGGAGCGCTGCTGGCTCGACCTGGACCTCACCATCCCCGCCGCCCCGGCCCCGGACCGCGCCGACCACGACCTGGTGCTGCTGCGCCCCACGTGGACGGCGAACCCCGGCACCGCCGCCGCGGACGTCCCGGCGGACCGGCACGTGATCGTGGTGGGCACGCCGACCGCCGAGCAGCGGTCCGCGCTGCCGGGTGGCGCGGTCGTGGTCGAGCCGTCCGGCGCGACCACCGACGCCCGCTACGCCGACGTGGCACGGCAGGTGTTCGGGCTGGCCAAGGGGCTCTTGGAGCGCGGATCGCGCCAGCAGGGCCTGGTGCAGGTGGTGCTGTTGGGCACCGATGCCACGTTGGCCGGGCTCTCCGCCCTGCTCAAGACGGTCGCCCTGGAGAACCCGGGGCTGCGCACCCAGCTCATCGACTGCGAGCGGGTCGACGACCTGATCCGGCTCTCCGAGGACGCGGCCACCACCGACCAGGAGATCCGCTACCGCGGCGGTGTGCGGGAGACCGCCGGGCTGGTCGAGGTCTCCCCCGTCGCCGCACCGAGCCCGTGGCGCCGCGACGGCGTGTACCTGATCACCGGCGGGGCGGGCGCACTCGGGCTGGTCGTGGCGCGCGACATCGCCGCCGAAGCGCCGGGCGCGACCGTGGTGCTCACCGGCCGGTCCGCGCGGGCCGACGCCGCCGTGGCCGAGCTGCGGGCGGCCGGGCTGCGGGTCGACTACCGCGGCGCCGACATCACCGACCCGGACGCGGTGCGGCGGCTGGTCCGCGACGTCACCGCCGCGTACGGCCCGCTGACCGGCGTCCTGCACAGCGCCGGAGTCATCCAGGACAACCTGATCCTGCGCAAGGGCACCGACGAGTTCGACCGGGTGCTCGCGCCCAAGGTGGCCGCGGCGGTGCTCGACCGGGCCACCGCCGATCAGCCGCTGGAGCTGTTCGCCTGCTTCTCCTCCATCGCGGGCGCGTTCGGCAACCACGGGCAGGCCGACTACGCGGCGGGCAACGGCTACCTCGACGCCTTCGCCGCGCAGCGCACCGGGCGGGGACGCGCGGTCTCGATCGGCTGGCCGCTGTGGGACGCGGGCGGCATGGGTGACGACACGGTGCGCCGTCAGCTCCGCGACCTCGGCCTCGCGCCGCTGGACACCACCCGCGGGCTCGCGGTGCTGCGCCAGGCGCTGGCCGCGGACCTCGGCGGCAGGCTGGTGGCGCTCGTCGGCGACCGCGACGCGTTGCTCTCCCGACTGACCACCGCACCCGCGGTGCCCGGTGCGGTCCCGGTGCCCGCCGCAGGCGCGGAGTCGTTGGCGGACCGGGCGGTCAGCCACCTGCGCAGGGTGCTGGCGGCGGCGCTCAAGCTGCGCCCGGAACGGGTCGACCCGGACACCGCGCTGGAGAAGTACGGCCTGGACTCCGTGCTCGCGGTCAACCTGATCACCGAGCTGGAGAAGTCCTTCGGCCCGCTGCCGCGCACGCTGCTGTTCGAGCTGCCCACGATCCGCGAGGTGGCGGGCTTCCTGGCCACCGACCACGCCCCGGCCCTGCGCGACCTGCTGGGCGTCACCGCGACCCCGGTGACCACCGCGGACACCACACCCGCACCCGCCCCGGCCCTGGCCGGGAGCACGCAGCGGCCCGACGGCGGCACCGAGATCGCGATCATCGGCATCACCGGCCGCTACCCCGGGGCGGCCGACCTGGACGGCTTCTGGGAAGTGCTGCGGTCGGGCACGGACTGCGTGACCGAGGTGCCCGCCGAGCGCGCGGAGCAGGTCGGGGCGGGCGCCATCGGCGCGTTCCTCGACGGCGTGGCCGAGTTCGACCCGCTGTTCTTCGGCATCTCGCCCCGCGAGGCCTCGGCGATGGACCCGCAGCAGCGGTTGTTCCTCCAGGTGGTGTGGCACCTGCTGGAGGGCAGCGGGGTGACCCGGGAGGTCATCGAACGCCGCTACGGCAGGCGGGTCGGGGTCTACGTGGGCGCCGCGTACCAGATGTACCGGGCCGACGGCGCGGTCGACCCGGTGCTCGCCGCGCTGACCTCCTCGGCGTCCTTCAACCTGATCGCCAACCGGGTGTCGCACTTCTTCGGCCTGGAGGGGCCGAGCCTGGCGGTGGACAGCATGTGCGCGTCGTCCACCACCGCCATCCACATCGCCTGCGCCGACCTGCTCAGCGGGGAGAGCGAGCTGGCGGTGGCGGGCGGGGTCAACCTGACCATCCACCCGGACAAGCACGCCGCGCTGGCCGAGATGCGGCTGCTGGGCACGCACGCGGGCAGCCGCAGCTTCCGCGACGGCGACGGCTACCTGCCCGCCGAGGCCGTCGGCGCGGTGCTGCTCAAGCCGCTGGCCGCCGCCCTGCGCGACGGCGACACCGTGCTCGCGGTCATCCGCGGCACCGCGTCGGCGCACGCGGGCCGGGGTGGGGCCTTCCTGGCGCCCAGCCACCGCACGCAGGTCGGTGTGATGCGGCGGGCGCTGGAACGGGCCGGGGTCACGGCCGACACCATCGGCTACGTCGAGGCCGCCGCCAACGGCACCCCGCTGTCCGACGAGATCGAGCTGCGGGCGCTGCGCGAGGTCTTCGCCGCGGGTGACCCGTCCGCGCCGGTGCCGGTGGGCACGGTCAAGTCGAACCTGGGCCACCCGGAGGCCGCCTCCGGTATCGCCCAGTTGACCAAGGTGGTGCTGCAACTGCGGCACGGTGAGCTGGCCCCGCTGGTCGGCACCGGCACCCCGAACCCGGCGCTGGACCTCGACGGCGCCCCGGTGGCGCTGTGCGAGGAGGTGACCGGCTGGCGGTCCCGTGGCGGCGCCCCGCGCCGGGCGCTGATCAACTCGGTGGCGGCGGGCGGCAGCCACGTGAGCCTGGTGGTCGAGGCGCCGCCGCCGATCGCGGTGGCCGCCGCGGCCCGCCAGGCAGGCGGGGCGCACCTGGTGGTCGTGTCCGCGCTGACGGCCGAGCGCCTGCGCACGGCCGCCCGGCAGCTGCACGACCACCTGAGCACCGCGGGCGAGGTGGACCTCACCGACCTCGCGTACACCACGCAACTGGGCCGCGAGGCACTGCCGCGGCGGCTGGCCGTGGTCGCGGGCTCCACCCGCGAGCTGGTGACCGCGCTGGCCCACCACCTCGGCCTGCCGTCGGCCGCGGCGGACGGGGCGTTGCCCGCGCCGCTGTTCGAGGGCGACGCCGAGGACGACATCGGCCCGCTGGCATCGCTGCTCGGCGGGTCGCGCGGCGAGGTGTTCCTGGCGGGCCTGGTCGCCGACCGGGACCTGGAGAAACTCGCCGAGCTGTGGGTGCGCGGGGTGCGGGTGCCGTGGGCCGGTCTGCACGACGGCCACCGCGAACTGCTGCCGCTGCCGCCCACCGCGTTCGACAACGGCAGGTACTGGGTCGACGTGGTCACCCACGCGCCGCGGGCGGACAGCCGCGACGACGAGGCGACCGTCCTCGGCCGGGGCGCCGGTGAGAGCGCGGAGGACGTCGTCCGGTCGGCGTGGGTGGACCTGCTCCAGGTCGACCCGGCGCTGCTGGGGCCGACGAGCGACTTCTTCGCCCTCGGCGGGAACTCGCTGCTGGCCACCCGCCTGATCAACCTGCTGGGCAGGCGGGCCGGGGTGGAGCTGGCGGTGCAGCAGGTGTTCGACGCGCCACGGCTGGTCCAGCAGGCCGCGCTGCTCGACGCGGCCACCGCGGAGCGGGACGCCGTGGGGATGGACGTGGACCGGATCCTCGACGGCATCGAGCTCATCGAGCGGCTCAGCGATGACGAGCTCGATGCCCTGGGCCTGACGAACTAGGCGGAAGAGGACCACGATGACCACCACCCAGGACGTGCCGGACCTGCTCGCGCGGATCCGGTCGCTGCCCGAGCGGCGCCGCCACGCCCTCGTCGCGCTGCTGCGCAAGCGGGGCATCGAGCTACCCCCGCTCGCGGTGGTCGGTTCCACCCCGGACCCGTCCGCCACGGCGGACACCGCCGACAGCACCGACAGCACCGACAGCACCGACAGCACCGACAGCACCGACACCGTGGGCAGCACCGTCGAGGAGCCCGCGCGGTTGTCGTTCACCCAGCAGCGGCTGTGGTTCCTGGCCCAGCTCGACGGGTCCAGCGCCGCCTACAACATCCCGCTGGCGATGCGCCTGCGCGGCGCGCTCGACCGCCCGGCCCTGCTGCGCGCGCTGCGCGGCCTCATCGACCGGCACCCCGCGCTGCGCACCCGCTTCGCCGACCGGGACGGCGTGCCCTACCAGGTGATCGGCGACGGCGGCGATGTCGTGGTGGTGGAGCGCGACCTGCCGGAGGCGGAGCTCGCCGACGCGTGCGCCCGGGAGGCGGCGCGGCCGTTCGACCTGGCGCACGACCCCCTGGTCCGGCTCCAGCTGCTGCGGGTGTCCGAGGCGGACCACGCGCTGCTGGTCACGATGCACCACGGGGTGTCCGACGGCTGGTCCGTCGGGGTGCTCGTGCGCGACCTGGTGGCCCTGTACGAGGCCGCGACCGCGGGCCGGGACAGCCCGCTGGCGCCGCTGCCGATCACCTTCGCCGAACACGCCCGGCGCCAGGGCGAGTGGCTGGCGGACGGGGCGTACGCCGCGCAGGTCGCCTACTGGACCAGGCAGCTGGCGGGCGTCGACGCCCGGCTGACCCTGCCGCCGGACCGCAAGCGCCCGGCGGTCAAGACCCACACCGGCGCCCGGTCCACCTTCCGCGCCCCGGCCGAGCTGCTGACCCGGCTGCACGACGTGGCCCGCGAGCACGGTGCGACGCTGTACATGACGCTGCTGTCGACGTACGCGGTGCTGCTCAACCGGCGCACCGGCAGCGCCGACATCGCGGTGGGCACCGTGGTGGCCAACCGCAACCAGCACGACGTCGAAGACCTCGTCGGCTTCTTCGCCAACACCCTGGTGATGCGCGCCGACCTGACCGGCGACCCGGTGTTCACCGACCTGCTCGCGCAGGTGAAGGCGACCGCGCTGGCCGCGTACGACAACCAGGACGTGCCGTTCGAGGCGGTGGTCGACGGGCTCGGCCTGGAGCGCGGCCTGAGCCACTCCCCCGTGTTCCAGACGATGTTCGTGTTGCAGGGTGGTCAGTCCGGCGACACGGCCGAGGTCGGCGGGGTGCGGGTCTCGGAGATCCCGGTCGACGCCGAGGTGACCAAGTTCGACCTGACCCTGGACCTGCGCGAGACCCCGGACGGGCTGCTGGGCACCGTCGAGTACAACACCGACCTGTACGACCCGGAGACCATCGATCGGTTCACCGGGCACTACACCCGGCTGCTGGCGGCCGTCGCGGCGGACCCGGCGGCCCGGGTGTCCGCACTGGACGTGCTCGACGACGCCGAGCGCGAGCGGGTCGTGCGCGCGTGGAACGACACCCGCCGCCCGTACTCGCACGACCGGTGCCTGCACCAGTTGTTCGAGGACCGGGTGGACGCCCACCCGGACCGGGTGGCGCTGGTCGACGACGAGCGCTCGGTCACCTACGGCGAGTTGGACGCCTGGGCCAACCGGATCGCGCACGCCCTGCGACACCGGGGGGTCGGCCCGGACCAGCCGGTCGGGCTGGCGGTGCGCCGCTCGGTGGAGATGGTCGCCGCGATCTACGGCATCCTCAAGGCCGGTGGCGCCTACCTGCCGGTCGAGCCGTCCTACCCGCCCGCCCGCATCGGCCACCTGCTCGCGGACTCCGGTGTCCGGGTCGTGCTGACCCAGCCGGGCACCGACGTCGAGCCGTTCGCGGCCGCCGAGCACGTGCTCACCGTCGACGGCGGCGGCGCGGTCCGAACGGTGGACGGCGCGGACGCCGAGGGCCAGCGCGAGGAGCGCGTCGACGACCCGGACCTGCACTCGCGGAACCTGGCCTACGTCATCCACACCTCCGGGTCGACCGGCAGGCCCAAGGGCGTGATGATCGAGCACCGCGCGGCGGTCAACCGCGTCGAGTGGATGCAGAACGAGTACGGGCTGACCGACGCCGACGTGGTGTTGCAGAAGACCCCGTACAGCTTCGACGTGTCGGTGTGGGAGTTCTTCTGGCCGCTGGTGTCCGGCGCCCGGCTGGCCGTGCTGCCCGCCGACGCGCACAAGGACCCGGCCGAGGTCGTCGCCGCGGTCCGGCGGTTCGGTGTGACCACCCTGCACTTCGTGCCCTCGATGTTGCGGTCGGTCGTGGATGAGCCGGGCTGGGCCGGGTGCGCGAGCGTGCGGCGGGTGTTCTGCAGCGGTGAGGCGCTGCCGCCGGAGCTGTGCGCGCGCCACTACGCCCGCCACACCGCCCCGCTGCACAACCTCTACGGGCCCACCGAGGCCGCCGTCGACGTCAGCCACTGGGCGGTACCCGCCGACCCCGCGCCCCAGCTGGTGCCGATCGGCCGCCCGATCCAGAACATCCAGCTCTACGTCCTCGACGACGCCCAGCGGCCGCAGGGCATCGGGTGCGTGGGGCAGCTCCACATCGCGGGCGACGGCCTGGCCCGCGGCTACCTGCACGAGCCGGAGCTGACCCGCGACCGGTTCGTGCCCAACCCGTTCGACGACGAGCCCGGCGCGCGCCTGTACCGCACCGGCGACCTGGCCCGGTGGCTGCCCGACGGCACCCTGGAGTACCTGGGCCGGGTCGACGACCAGGTGAAGCTGCGCGGGTTCCGGATCGAGCTGGGCGAGGTCGAGCACCGGCTCACCGAGCGCCCCGAGGTCGGCGCCGCCGCCGTGGTGGTGCGCGAGGACCAGCCGGGCAACCACCGGCTGGTGGCCTACGCGGTGCCCGCCGGGGACGGGCTGGACCGGGTCGCGCTGCTGGCGCACCTCAGGAGCGGCCTGCCCGAGTACATGGTGCCGGGCGCGATCGTCGTGCTCGACGCGCTGCCGGTGACCGCGCACGGCAAGCTGGACCGCCGGGCGCTGCCCGCCCCGGACCTCGAGGACTTCGCCGAGCGCGTCCACGTCGCCCCGCGCACCGACACCGAACGGCTGCTGGCCGACCTGTGGGCGGAGCTGCTCGGCTTCGACGCGGCGCGGATCAGCGCCGAGGACAACTTCTTCGCCCTCAGCGGCCACTCGCTGCTGATCACCGTGCTGGTGGCCCGGCTGCGCGCCGCGGGCCGCCGGGTGTCGGTGCGCGCGGTGTTCAGCGCGCCGACGCTGGCCGCGCTGGCCGCGGCGATCGACTCCGGCGACGCGGGCGGGGACCACGGTGACTACGAGGTCCCGCCGAACCGCGTCGAGGCGGGCGCGCCGATCACCCCGGACCTGCTGCCCCTGGTGGCGCTGACGCAGGCCGACATCGACGCCGTGGTGGCCACCGTCGACGGCGGCGCCGACAACGTGCAGGACATCTACCCGCTGGTGTCGACGCAGGAGGGGATCCTCTTCCACCACCTGCTCGACCCGGAGCACGACCCGTACCGGGTGCGGACCCTCTACGCCGCCGACGACGAGGCCGCCGCGCTGCGGTTCGCCGACGCGCTGCGCGCCGTGATCGCCCGCCACGACGTGATGCGCACCGCCGTGCTGACCACCGGGCTGTCCACGCCGGTGCAGGTGGTCCACCGCCGGGTGGAGCTGCCGGTGCGCCGGGTCGAGGTGGACGGCGAGGACGGGGCGCGGGCGCTGCTGCGCGAGCCGTCGGACCTGCCGCTGGACCGGGCGCCGCTGCTGCGGTTGACCACCGCCGTCGACACCGGGTCCGAACGCCGCTACCTGCTGCTCGACGCGCACCACCTGATCGAGGACGCCACGTCGCTGCGGCTGACGATGGGCGAGCTGGCCGTGCACATGGCGGGCCGCGCCGAGCTGCTGCCCGAGCCGCCGCCGTACCGGGACTTCGTCGCGCACACCCGCCACCACCTCGACGAGGCGGCGGTCGCCGCGTACTTCCGCGCCACCCTGGGCGACGTCACCGAGCCCACCACGCCGTTCGGGCTGACCGACGCGCGCGGCGGCACGCGCGGCGTGCACCAGCTCCGCCGCGCCCTGCCCGCCGAGCTGACCGACCGGGTGCGGACGCAGGCCAGGCGGCTCCGGATCACCCCCGCCGCGCTGTTCCACGCCGCGTGGGCCAGGGTGGTCGCGGCCACCAGCGGCAGGCTCGACGTCGTGTTCGGCACGGTGCTCTCCGGGCGCCTGCAGGGCGTGCCGGGCGTGGAGCGGATGCTGGGCAACTTCATCAACACCCTGCCGGTGCGGGTGGACCTGTCCCGCCGCACGGTCGCCGAACTGGTGTCCGCCGTGGACACCGCGCTGCGCGAACTGGTGGCGCGCGAGCAGAGCCCGCTCGGCCTGGCCCAGCGCAGCAGCGGGCTCGACGGCGACGCGCCGCTGTTCACCTCGGTGTGCAACTTCCGCCACTTCGAGCCCGGCCGCGGCGCGGCCGGGGCGATCGGCACCACCGACGGCGGGGTGCGGTTCGTGGCCGCGGCGGACGGCATCAACTACCCGGTGTCGGTGTCGCTGGACGACTTCGGCACCGAGCTGTCGCTGGACCTGCAGGTGGACACCTCGGTGGCCTGCGAGACCCTCGCGGGCTACGTGGAGACCGCGCTGTCGGGCATCGCCACCGCGCTGGCCGACGCCGACGGCACCACCACCCCGGCGGCCGCGGTGGGCGTGCTGCCCGCCGACGAGCTGCGCAGGCTGCTGCACGAGTGGAACGACACCGACCTGGAGCTGCCCGCGCCGACCCTGGCCGCGGCGTTCGAGGCGCAGGTGGCCCGCACCCCGGACCGCACGGCGCTGGTGTTCGAGGGCGAGACCCGCACCTACGCCGAGCTCAACGCCGACGCCAACCGGCTGGCGCACTGGCTGATCGCGCGCGGGGCGGGCCCGGACGCGCTGGTCGCGGTGCGGATGCCGCGGTCGTTCGAGCTGATGACGGCCATCTACGGCGTGCTCAAGTCCGGCGCGGCCTACCTGCCGGTGGACATCGAGCTGCCCGACGACCGGGTGGCCCGGATGGTCGAGGACGGCAAGCCGCTGCTGGTGCTGACCGACCTGCCGGACACCGCCGCCGAACCCGACACCGACCCCGGCGTGGCCGCGCACCCGGACCACCTGGCCTACGTGCTCTACACCTCGGGCACGACCGGCAAGCCCAAGGGCGTGGCGATCACCCACCGGGCCGGCATGAACTGGCTGCACTGGGACCAGACGTTCTACCGGATGACCGACGGCGAGCGGGTCCTGTTCAAGACCTCGATCAGCTTCGACGTCTCGATCAAGGAGCTGTTCTGGCCGCTGCAGGTCGGCGGCGCGGTCGTCATCGCCCGGCCCGGCGGCCAGCGCGACCCCGGCTACCTGGTCGAGGTCATGCGCGACGAGCGGGTCACCGACGTCGACTTCGTGCCCTCCATGCTGGCCGTGTTCCTGGCCGAGCCCGGGGTGCGGGACTGCCGGGCGCTCAAGCGGCTGGAGGCCACCGGCGAGGCGCTGCCCGCGGAGCTGGCCGAGCGGTTCACCGCCGCGTTCCCGGACGTGCCGCTGTCCAACATCTGCGGCCCGACCGAGGTCGGCGCGGCGCTGGGGTGCTGGTACACCCCGGAGCCGGGCGCGGTGCGGGTGCCGATCGGCGCCCCGGTGCACAACACCCAGGCCTACGTGCTCGACGCCGCCCTGCGGCCGGTGCCGACCGGGGTGGCCGGTGAGCTCTACATCGCGGGCGGGCAGGTGGCGCGCGGGTTCCTCAACCGCCCGGAGCTGACCGCCGAGCGGTTCGTGGCCAACCCGTTCACCCCAGGCGCCCGCATGTACCGCACCGGCGACCTGGTCAAGTGGCGGCACGACGGGCTCATCGAGCACCTGGGCCGGGTCGACGACCAGCTCAAGGTGCGCGGGTTCCGGGTGGAGCCGGGCGAGATCACCAACGTGCTGCACGAGCACGCCGCCGTGCGCACCGCCGTCGTCGTGCCCAGGGGCACGGGAGCGGCCTGTTCGCTCATCGCCTACGTGGCGCCGAGCGCGCAGTGGGCCGGTGGCACCACCGACAACGGCAAGCACGAGCTGACCGGGGTGCTGCGCGCGCACCTGGGTGGGCGGCTGCCCGAGTACATGGTGCCGAGCGTGTTCGTGGTGCTCGACGAGCTGCCGGTGACCCCGAACGGCAAGGTCGACAAGCGGGCGCTGCCCGCCCCGGCCGACGAGGACCTCGCGGGCGCGGAGTACCGGGCTCCCGAGACCCGCGTCCAGCGGGCGGTGTGCGGGCTGGTGGCCGAGGTGCTGGAGGTCGGCCGGGTCGGGCTGCGGGACCGGTTCCTGGACCTGGGCGGGCACTCGCTGCTGGCGACCCGGCTGACCCTGCGCGTGCGCAACGAGCTGGGTGGGCACCTACCGCTGGCGCTGGTGCTCAGCGGCGCCACGGTCGCCGACCTCGCGGACGCGGTGCAACGCTCGTTGGACCGCGAGCCCGCCGCCGAGCGCGCGGTCGACTCCGTCGAATCCGCCGAATCCGCGGAGCCCACCGGGTCCGTGGTCGACGTGGAGCCCGTGGCGGGCGAGACCGCGCCGCTGTCGTTGCAGCAGCGGGACCTGTGGTTCCGGACCTGGCCCGCGCACCTGGGCAGCGCGCACGAGAACGTGCAGTTGGCCTTCGCCGTCGACGGCGAGCTGGACCGGGCGGCCTTCGCCGCCGCCGTGCGGGCGCTGGTCGAGCGGCACCCGGTGCTGCGCACCAGCTACCCCGAGCGCGGCGGCGAGCTGGTCCAGCGGGTCAACCCGGTCGGCGAGGTGCCCGTGCCGGTGCTGGCGGTCGCCGACGACGCGGCGGTGGCCGAGTGGCTGGCCGCCGAGCGCCGCCGCCCGTTCCACCCCGAGGACACCCTCGTGCTGCGCGTTCACCTGCTGGCCAGGTCCGACACCGAGCACGTCGCGGTGCTGACCCGGCCGTGGGGTGTGTTCGACGGTTGGTCGGTCAACATCGTGCTGGGCGAACTGCTGGTGCTCTACCGGGCGCTGAGCCGGGGCGAGCGGCCGGAACTGCCGGCGCTGACCGTCGACCACACCGACCACGCCCGCGCGCAGCGGGCCACCACCACCCCGGCGGAACTGGACCGGCAGCGGCAGTACTGGCGCGGGCAGCTCCGCGGCCTGGCGCCCGCGGCGACCCTGCGCACGGACTACCCGCGCCCGCCGGTGCGCACCGGCCAGGGCGCCACCGTGGCGTTCGGCGTCCCGGCCGCGCTGGTCGACGCGCTGCGCACCCTGGGCCGCGAGCACGGCGCCACGCTGTACATGACCCTGCTGGCCGCGTTCGGCGCCCTGCTCGGCGGTTGCGCGGACGACCGGGAACTCGTCATCGGCTCGGCGGTGGCCAACCGCCCGGACGGGCCGTGGGACCGGGTGGTCGGCTACTTCACGAACCTGCTCGCGGTGCGCCTCGACGTGGCCGCCGACCGGCCGTTCACCAAGCTGCTCGACCAGGCCCGGCACAGCCTGGCCGACGCCCAGGAACACCGGGACCTGCCCTTCGCCGACCTGGTCGAGGACCTGGTCGGCACCCCGGACCCGGCGCACCCGCCGGTGTTCCAGGTGATGTTCAACCTGCTGCCCGCTCCGCAGGCGGGCGACGGCGCCGCCGCCGACGGCGACCTCGCCGTGCGGCTGCTGCGCTCGGACCCGGGCAGCACCAAGTACGAGCTCAACCTGGTCGTCCAGGAGTCCCCGGCCGGGTTGGGCGGCTACCTGGAGTACAGCACCGACGTGTTCGCCCGCGGTACCGCGCTGCGCCTGGTCCGGTGCTTCGAGCGGCTGCTGGCCGCGCTGGTCACCGCTCCGGACACCGACCTCGCCGGACTGCGGGCCGCGGCCGGGCGCGCGGCGGATCAGGACACCGGTCAGCACACCGGTCAGGACGCCCCCGGTCAGGACGCCAAGGCCCAGAACTAGGAGAGATCAGCGCAGTGAGCAACACGGGCGAGCAGCCGGTGCCCGACGCGGGCACCGGCTCCGTGGCGGACACGGACATCGCGATCGTCGGCATGGCCGGGGCGTTCCCGGGCGCCGGTGGTCTCGACGCGTTCTGGGACCTGCTGCGCGAGGGCCGGGTGGGCACCACCCAGTTCAGCCGGGACGAGCTCGCCGCCGCCGGGGTGCCCGCGCGGCTGCTGGACGACCCGGCCTACGTGCGCGCGCACGGGGTGATCCCGGGCGCCGACCTGTTCGACACCGGGTACTTCGAGTTCACCCCCGCCGAGGCGGAGTTCACCGACCCGCAGCACCGGGTGCTGCTCACCACCGGGCACGCCGCGCTGGAGCACGCGGGCTACGACCCGGCCCGCTTCGACGGGCTGATCAGCGTCTACGCGGGCGCGGCGATCAACACCTACCTGCAGCAGCAGGTGCTGCCCAACGTCGACCAGACCGCCACGTCCGACCACTTCGCGGTCATGGTCGGCAACGACAAGGACTTCCTGGCCACGCGGCTGTCCTACAAGCTCGACCTGCGCGGGCCCAGCTACACGGTGCAGACCGCGTGCTCGACCTCCCTGGTGGCCATCCACCTGGCCTGCCAGGGCCTGGTCAACGGCGAGTGCGACATGGCGCTGGCGGGCGGGGTCACCGTCAAGCTGCCGCAGGACAAGGGATACCTCTTCGAGGAGGGCGCGATCCTGTCCGAGGACGGGTACGCGCGCACCTTCGACGCAGGGGCCAGCGGCACCGTGCTGGGCAACGGTGTCGGTGTGCTGGTGCTCAAGCGGCTGCGCGAGGCCATCGCCGACCGCGACACCGTGCACGCGGTCATCAAGGGCACGGCCACCAACAACGACGGCTCCGGCAAGGTCAGCTTCGCCGCCCCGGGCGCCGCCGGACAGGCCGCGGTGATCCGGGAGGCGCACGCCGTGTCCGGTGTGGACCCGCGCACCATCGGCCACGTCGAGGCGCACGGCACCGCCACCCGGCTCGGTGACCCGGTGGAGGTCTCCGCGCTGACCAGGGCGTTCCGCGTGGCCACCGCGGACACCGGGTTCTGCGCGATCGGCTCGGTCAAGTCCAACATCGGCCACCTCGACGCCGCCGCCGGGGTGGCGGGCGTGATCAAGACCGTGCTGATGCTGAAGAACCGGTCGCTGGTGCCGACCGTCAACTTCCACACCCCCAACCCGGCCATCGACTTCGCCGCGAGCCCGTTCGCGGTGAGCACCGAGACCCGCCCGTGGACCGGTGCCGGACCGCTGCGCGCCGGGGTCAGCTCGTTCGGCATCGGCGGCACCAACGCGCACGCGGTCCTGCAGGAGGCGCCCCCGGCCGCCGTGCGCGGCGGCTCCCGGGAGACGCAGGTGCTGGTGGTGTCCGCCCGGACGCCGACCGCGCTGGCCACCGCCGCGGGCGAGCTGGCCGAGCACCTGGCCGCGGACGCGACGACCCCGCTGCCGGACGCGGCCTACACGCTGGCCGTGGGCAGGCGGGCGCACGAGTTCCGGATCGCGGTGTCCGGCACCGACCGGACCGCGCTGGCCGCGGCGCTGCGCGCGGCCGCCGCGCCTGCGCACCAGGCGGCGGGTGAGGTGTCGTTCACCTTCACCGAGCAGGTCTCCGGAGCCGCCGAGCTGGCCGCCGGGTGGAGCGCCGCCGAGCCGGTGTTCGCCGAGCACCACGCCGCGGCGCTGGCCGCCGGGGCGGACGGGCAGGGCACGCGCGGCCAGGTGTTCGCGTTGCAGTACGCGCTGGGCAGGCTGTGGCGGCACTGGGGTGTGCGGCCGGTGGCCGCGCACGGCGACGGCGTGGCCGCGCGGGTCGCCGCCTGCGTCGCCGGGGTGCTGCCGCTGGCCGCGGCGGTCGCGGACCTGGGCACGGAGCCGCCGACCGCCGCCACCGGCTCCCGGATCGCCGTCCGCGCGGCGGGCGACGCGGTGCGCGGGCAGGCGATCGGCGTGGCGGACGGGCCGTGGGCGGGGCTGGCGCTGGCCTGGGCCGCGGGCGCCGAGGTCGACTGGGCGGCGTACTACGCCGACGAGGAGCGCGGCCGGGTGCCGCTGCCGACCTACCCGTTCGAGGGCCGCCGGTGCTGGATGACCGGCCCGGTGGACGAGCGGCGGGCGGTGGCCGCGGGCCCGCACCCGATGCTCGACGAGAACATCTCCACGCTGGACACCCTGGCCTTCCGCGGCACCCGGTCCGGGTCGGAGTTCTACCTGGCCGACCACCGGGTCGACAGCGCGCCGGTGATGCCCGCGGTGGGCTACCTGGAAATGGCGCGGGCGGCGGGCGAGCTGTCGCTGGGCGGCCCGGTCGCGCTGGGCGGGGTGGCATTCGAGCAACTGCTGTCCTACGCGGATGGTCCGCGGACGGCCTTGGTGTCGCTGTGGCGCGACGGGGACGCGGTGGGCTTCGAGGTCGTGGCGGGCGACGCGGTGCACACGACCGGTGAACTGCGCCCCGCCGCCCCGGAGCGGCCAGGCCCGATGGACCTCGCCGCAGTGGCCGCACGGTGCACCGACAGCCTCGGCCACGACGACTGCTACGCGCTGCTCGGCGCGCGCGGGCTCGACTACGGGCTGCGGATGCGCGCGCTGACCGAGGTCGCGCTGGGCGGGTCCGAGGCGCTGGCGCACCTGGCGCTGCCCGAGGGGGCGGAGCTGGACGGGGCGCTGCTGAACCCGGCCCTGCTCGACGGCGCCCTGCACGCGCTGGTGGTGCTGCTGGCCCACCACTACGGCGAGGCGGCGACCGGGTTCCTGCCGATCGCGCTGGGCGAGCTGACCGTGCACGGGGCCGTGACCGGTCCCTGCCGGGTGCACGTGGCGCTGGGACAGCTCGGCGAGCGGGCCGCGCACGCGTCGGTGACCGTGCTGGACTGCGCCGGGCACGTGCTGGCCAGGATGCGGGACCTGGCGGTGCGGGTGCTGCGCGAGTCGGCGTGCTCGGCGCTGCTGGTGCGCGGCTGGACCCCGGCGCCGCTGACCGCCGCCGGTCGAGCGCCGGAGGCACTCGTGGTGTCCTCGGACACCGAGGTGGCTTCGGCGCTGGGCGCGCGGGCGATCGGGTTCGACGCGGAGATCGAGGCGCTGCCCGCGGCCGTGGTGGTCGACGAGGCGGAGCCCGCGCAGGCGCTGCGGATCGTGCGGCGGCTGCTGGGGCTGCGGCCGACGAGCCCGGTGCGGGTGCTGTTCGCGCACCGGCACTCCGGCGAGGCGCTGCCGCGGCGGCGGGCGCTGGCAGGCCTGGCGCGGTCCGTGCGGGCGGAGAACCCGCTGCTGGCCGTGCAGGTCGTGGGGCTCGACGGGGTGGCGCCGTCGGTGCTCGCCGAGGAGCTGGCCGGGCCGGGGACCGACGTCGAGGTCCGCTACGGCGCGGCCGGTCGCGCCGTGCCCGCGTTCGAGGCCGTCGGCCCCGAGACCGCGGCCGTCCGCGTCCGCGCGGGCGGGGTGTACGTGATCACCGGTGGGGCCGGTGGGCTCGGCCGGGTCGTGGCGGCGTGGCTGCTGGCGCAGGCCCCCGACGCGCACGTCGTGCTGGTCGGCCGGTCCGCGCGGCCAGAGGGTCTGGACGGGCGGCTCGCCTACCGTCGTGCGGACGTGGCCGACTCGGCGGCGGTGGCCGCCGTGCTGGACGGGGTTCGGGCCGAGTTCGGGGCCATCACCGGGGCGGTGCACGCCGCCGGTGTGCTGCGGGACGCGTTCACGCTCGGCAAGTCCGACGAGGACTTCGCCGCCGTGCTGGCCCCCAAGGTCGACGGGCTGCGGGCGCTCACCGCCGCCACGGCCGACGACGAACTGGACTTCCTCGTCGCCTTCTCCTCCATCGCCGCGCACTTCGGCAGCGCGGGCCAGGCCGACTACGCCACGGCGAACGCCTACCTGGAGGCAGTGGCCGAGCAGCGCGGGATCACCGCCGTGGCCTGGCCGATGTGGGCCGGGGGCGGCATGGCGCAGACCGCCGAGGCCGCCGCGGAGGTGGCCGCGGCGACCGGGTTCGGCGTGCTGCCGACCGCGGCCGGGCTGGCGCTGCTCGGCCGGGTGCTCGGCGTCCCGGGCGCGGTCGTGGCCGCCTACGGCGACCTGCCCCGGATCACCGCGGCGCTGGCCGCGCCGGTCGCGGTCCCCACCGGGAGCACCACGGGCACCGAGCCCGCCGAGTTCGCTGCGGACGCCGCGGACGGCGGGTCAGCGCGGGCGACGGCGCTGGGGATGTTGCGCGGGCTGGTGGCCGGGCAGACCCGGCTGGACCCGGCGGAGATCGCCGAGGAGGCGCCGTTCGAGCGCTACGGCATCGACTCGCTGATGATCACCAAGCTGAACCGGGAGCTGGACAAGCGGTTCACCGGCCTGTCCAAGACCCTGTTCTTCGAGTACGCCACCCTCGGCGAACTGGCCGACCACTTCGCCGAGCAGCACGCGGCCGAGCTGGTCGGCACCCCGGCCGAGCAGGCGCCCGCCACGTCCCGGCCCGCCCGCACCACCACCCGCACCCGCCCGGGCGCCCCGGAGACCGGGGCCGATCGGTCCACCGAGGGCGCCATCGCGGTGATCGGCGTGGCGGGCCGCTACCCGCGGGCCGACGACCTCGACGAGTTCTGGGCCAACCTGCTCGCGGGCCGCGACTGCGTCACCGACATCCCGGCCGACCGGTGGGACCACACCCGCTGGTACGACCCGGACCCGGCCACCCCCGGCCGCGCGCACACCCGCTGGGGCGGGTTCCTGCGCCACGTCGACCGGTTCGACCCGCTGTTCTTCGGCATCTCCCCGCGCCAGGCCGAGGTGATGGACCCGCAGGAGCGGCTCTTCCTGCTCACCTCCTGGCACGCGCTGGAGGACGCGGGCTACCGGCGCGCGGACCTGTCCGGCCGCCAGGTCGGGGTGTACGCGGGCGTGATGTACGGCGAGTACCAGTTCCACGGTGCCGCCGACGTCCTCGGCGACGGCGGGCCGCTGACGGGCTCGTCCTTCGCCACCATCGCCAACCGGGTGTCCTACGCGCTGGACCTGTCCGGGCCGTCGATCGCGCTGGACACCATGTGCTCGTCCTCGCTGACCGCGATCCACCTGGCCTGCCAGAGCCTGCGCCGCGGTGAGACCGACCTGGCGATCGCCGGTGGCGTCAACGTCTCGGTGCACCCGTACAAGTACGCGTTCCTGTCCCAGGGCCGGTTCCTGTCCTCCGACGGCCGCTGCCGGGCGTTCGGCGAGGGCGGCGACGGGTACGTGCCGGGCGAGGGCGTCGGCGCGGTGCTGCTCAAGCCGCTGGCCGCCGCGCTGGCCGACGGCGACCGGGTGCACGGCGTCATCCTGGGCAGCGCCGTCAACCACGGCGCCAAGACCAACGGCTACACCGTGCCCAGCACGCGCGCCCAGCAGCGGGTGATCACCTCGGCGCTGGCCGAGGCCGGGGTCGGCCCCACCGACATCTCCTACGTCGAGGCGCACGGCACGGGCACCGCGCTGGGCGACCCGATCGAGTTGACCGGCCTGACCGCCGCCTACCGGTCCGCCTCCGCCGAGCCGGGCCACTGGCCGATCGGTTCGGTCAAGTCCAACATCGGCCACCTGGAGTCAGCGGCGGGCATCGCCGGGCTGACCAAGGTGCTGCTGCAGTTCCGACACCGCACCCTGGTCCCGTCGCTGCACTCGGCCACGACCAACCCGAACATCGACTTCACCCGTTCGCCGTTCCGCGTGCAGCAGACCGCGGCCGAGTGGGCGGCCAGGGGTCCGCGCCTGGCCGGGCTCAGCTCCTTCGGCGCGGGCGGCGCCAACGCGCACCTGGTGCTGGCCGAGTCGCCGACCCCGGAGCCGGGGCACGACCTGCCCGCCGCCCGGCAGCGGACCGACGAGCCGGTGCTGTTCCTGCTGTCGGCGCGCGACGACGACCGGCTGCGCGCCTACGCCGCCGCGGCCGCCCGCTTCCTGAGCACCGAGCACGTGCCGCTGGCCGACCTCGCGCACACCACCCGGGTCGGCCGCGAGGCCATGGGCGCCCGGCTGGCCGTGCTGGCCGACAACGGCGCGGACATCCACGCCGCGCTGTCGCGCTTCGCCGAGGGCGGCCCGCTGCCGGACGTAGCGGGCGGCGGCGACCTGGCCGAGCGGGCCCGGCACTGGCTCGGTGGCGGCGACGTCGACTGGCGGGCGGTGACCACCGGCCGCCGGGTGGCCGCGCCGCTGTACCCGTTCGCCGACGAGAGCTACTGGATCCCGTTCAAGGCCGACCCGGTGGCCGCGGCCCCCGCGCTGCACCCGCTGGTCGACGCCAACGAGTCCACGGTGACCGAACTACGGCTGCGCAAGACCCTCACCGCGGCCGACCCGCTGCTGCGCGACCACGTCATCGACGGCAGGCCGGTGCTCGCGGGCGCGGCGACGCTGGAGTTCGTCCGCGTCGCCGCCGGGCTGCTCGACCCGGGCACCCGCCACGCCCTGCGCGAGGTCGTGTGGGGCCGGGCGGTCGAGCCCACCGAGGACGGACTGGACCTGTTCGTGTCCTTCCGCCCGCAGGGCGACAGCCTCGCCTTCGAGGTCCACAGCTCGCCGGTCGGCGGTGCGGCGGAGCGGGTCGTGCACGCCCGCGGTGTCGCCGTCGCTGCGGACTCCGGCCCGCTGGTGCTGGACCCGGCGCGGATCGAGCAGCGGCTGACCCCGCTGCGCGACCGGGCGGCGACCTACGCCGACTACGCCGCCGCCGGGTTCGCCTACGGCCCGTCGTTCCAGGTGGTCGACGAGATCTGCACCGGTCCTGGCGAGGCGCTGGTCCGGCTCAGCGGTGCGCGGACCGGGATCGACCTGCCGCCCGCGCTGCTCGACGGCGCCCTGCGCGCCTGCCACTGGGTCGACCGGACCACCGCCCCCCGAGCCGGTGAATTGGCGGTGCCGTTCAGCCTGGGGTCGCTGGAACTGCTGGCCCCGCTGCCCAGCACCTGCCTCGCGCACGCCCGCTTGGTCGGCGAGACCGCCGGGGTCCGCCGGTTCGACGTGACGATCACCGACGAGCGCGGCTCGGTGCTGGCGGTGCTGCGCGACTTCGCGGGCCGCGACCCGAGGGCCCCCGTCGCCGACGCGGCGGCCGACCCCGGCCGGGCGCTGCTCTACGCCCCGGTCTGGCGGGCCGCCGCCGCGGCTGAGCCCGCCCCGTCGGCGGTGCCCCTGGTGGTGGTCGGTGACCTGCCCGGCCTGGTGCCCGCGCTCTCCGGCACCCGCTCGCGGGTGGTCACCGCCGAGCTGGGCGACGGGCTCGCGGGCGTGCTCGTCGGGCTCGGCGCGGACGACGTGGACGTCGCGTTCGTCGACGGCCTGGTCGGCGGGTTCGACCCGGATGCCGTGGAGCGCGTCTCCCTCGCGATGTCGGACGTGCTGCACGCGACCAGCACCGGCCGGCTGGCCGGGCGGGTGCGCGTGGTGGCCGCGCACGGGGCGGACCGCCCGGAGTGGGCGGCGCTGGCCGGTTTCGCCAAGTCGACCGCCGCGGTGGCGCCCAGGTTCGAGCTGCTCGTGCTGGAGCTGCCCGCGGCGCCGGTGGCCGAGGTCGCCGCGGCGATCACCGCCGAGCTGGCCGCCGCGGACCGGATCGCCGGTGTGGAGGTCCGGCGCACGGCGACCGGCCGCGAGGTGCGGGGGCTGCGGCCCGTGACCGACCTCGCCGGTGCCGGGTCGCCGGTGCGCGACGGCGCGGTCTGCGTGGTCACCGGCGGGCGGGGGGCCATCGGCCGGGTGCTGGCCGAGCACCTGGTGCGCACCCACCGGGCCAGGTTGGTGCTCATCAACCGGTCCGAGCCGGACGCGGGCGCCGCCGCGTGGCAGCGGGAGCTGGGCACCGAGGTGCTGGCGCTGCGCGCGGACGTGACCGACGCCGACTCGCTCGGGGCCGCGCTGGCCGCCGCGCGGGCGCGGTTCGGGTCGCTCAACGCGGTCTTCCACCTGGCGGGCGTGGCCGATGACGGGCGCGCCGACGGCGACCGGGCCCGGTTCGCCGGGGTGCTCGCCGCCAAGACCCGCGGTCTGGTCGCGCTCGACCGGCTGACCGCCGAGGACGACCTCGACGCGTTCGTGGTGTTCTCCTCGCTGTCCTCACTGGTCGGCGACTTCGGCGCGGTGAGCTACGCGACCGCCAACCGGTTCGCCGACCGCTACACCGAGCTGCGCGAGACCTGGTCGCGGCCGGGCCGCGGGCTGTCGCTGGCCTGGCCGCTGTGGTCGGTCGGCGGGGTCGACGGGCTGGTCAGCGCGGCCGAACTGGCCGCGTACACCCGGCACAGCCACCTGGCCGCGCTGACCGCCGAGCAGGGCATGGCCTGCTACGACCTGGCGATGCGCGCCGACACCCCGTGGCTGGTGCCCGCCTGGGGCGACCCGGCCGTGCTCGACGCGGCGCTGACCGGGCAGGCCCCGACCACCGCCCAGCCCACCGCCCCGATCGCGGCGGCCGCAGACACCACGGCGGACGGTGCGCAGCGGGAGCGGCTGGTGGCGCACCTGCGCGGCGCGCTGTCCGGGGTGCTCAAGCTGCCGTCGGGCACGCTGGACAGCCGAGTCGCGCTGGACGGGTACGGGTTGGACTCGGTGCTCATGATGGAGACCACCTCGCTGCTGGGCAAGGACTTCCCCGGCCTGCGCGGCACGGTCTTCTTCGAGTGCCGCACGGTCGACGAGTTGGCCGACCACGTGCTGGCCGAGCACGCCGACGCCGTGGCCGCGCTCTTCCCGCGGGCGCGGGCCGACACGGCCGCCCAGCCGGCGGCCCCCCAGCCGTCGACCGCCCAGCCCTCGGCGGCCCGTCCGGCCACCGTGGTGGCGGACCCGGTGCGGCCCCGCCCGGAGGCCGACGAGCCGATCGCGGTGATCGGGATCAGCGGCCGGTACCCGCGGGCGGCCGACCTCGGCGAGTTCTGGGCGAACCTGGCCCAGGGCCTCGACTGCGTGAGCACGGTGCCCGCCGACCGGTGGGACGCCGAAGCGCTCTACGCCGCCGACCCGCGGACCCCCGGCCGCAGCTACGGCCGGTGGGGCGGGTTCCTGTCCGACGTGGACTCCTTCGACTCGCTGTTCTTCCAGATCGCACCCGCGCAGGCGCGCACGATGGACCCGCAGGAGCGGCTGTTCCTGGAGACCGCCTGGTCGGCGCTGGAGGACGCGGGCTACCCGCCGTCGCGGCTCCCGGCGCCTGCGTTCGGCGGGCAGGGCCACGACGTCGGCGTGTTCGTCGGCGTGATGTGGGACGACTACGCGGTGCTGGCGGCCACCGAGTCCGCGCGCGGCAACCACCAGGTCGTGCTGGCCAACCGGTCCTCGATCGCCAACCAGGTGTCGTTCTTCTGCGACTTCCGCGGCCCGAGCGTCGTGGTCGACACCGCCTGCTCGGCGTCGCTGGTCGCGGTGCACCAGGCGTGCGAGAGCATCCGCCGCGGCGAGTGCGCCTACGCCATCGCGGGCGGGGTCAACGTCGCGGTGCACCCGGACAAGTACGTGCACCTGAGCCACAAGACCATGCTGTCCACCGACGGCAAGTGCCGGGCGTTCGGCGCGGGCGGCGACGGGTACGTGCCCGGCGAGGGCGTCGGCGCGGTCCTGCTCAAGCGCCTCTCCGAGGCCGAGCGCGACGGCGACACCGTGCACGCCGTCATCCGCGCCACCGCGGTCAACCACGGCGGTCGCACCAGCGGCTACACCGTGCCCAACCCGCAGGCCCAGCAGGCGCTCGTCGAGCAGGCGCTGGCCGCGGCGGGCGTCGACGCGCGCAGCATCGGCTGCCTGGAGGCGCACGGCACCGGCACCGCGCTCGGCGACCCGATCGAGCACACGGCGCTGGCCGGTGTGTACGGCAGGCACACCGCCGACACCGGGTTCTGCGCGCTGGGCTCGGTCAAGTCGGCCATCGGGCACCTGGAGGGCGCGGCGGGCATCGCCGGGCTGACCAAGGCCGTGCTGCAACTGCGCAACGCCACACTGCTCCCCACCCTGCACGCCGACGAGCTGAACCCGATCATCGACTTCACCCGCTCGCCGTTCGCCGTGCAGCGGGAGACGGCCCCGTGGGTGCCGCGGGCAGCCGCCGACGGCACCCCGCTCCCCCGCCGCGCGGCGGTCAGCTCCTTCGGCGCGGGTGGCACGAACGCCCACGTGGTCCTGGAGGAGTACCGGCCCGCCGCCGCGGCCCCGGACGGTGTGGACGGTCCGGAACTGGTGGTCCTCTCCGCCCGCGACGAGCCCCGGCTGCGCGAGTACGCCGCCCGCCTCGGCGCGGCCCTGGCCACCGCGGACGGGCTGCGGCTGACCGACGTCGCGCACACGCTGCGGGTCGGCCGGGAGCCGATGGCCGAGCGCCTGGCGTTCGTGGCCACCGACCTGGCCGACGCCGCCGCGAAGCTGTCCGCCATCGGCGGCGGCGAGGGCGGGCAGTGGCTGCATCGCGGTCGGGTCCGGCAGAACCCGGAGCTGGCCGACCTGTTCACCGCGGGTGCGGGCGGCGAGGAGTTCCTGACCGCGCAGGTGCGGGCGGGCCAGGACGACCTGCTGGGCAGGCTGTGGGTGTCCGGGGTGGCGGTGGACTGGGCGGTGCTGGACCGGCTGCGCCCGCGCCGCAGGCGCCGGGTGCCGCTGCCCACCTACCCCTTCGCCCGCGTCCGCCACTGGCTCGACACCGACACCCGGCCCACCCAGGTCACCCCAGAACCCCCCGGTCCGTGGCAGCACGTGCTCGCCGCGACCGACCCGGTGGTGGCCGACCACGTGGTCGGCGGCCGGGCGATCCTGCCCGGCGTCGGGCACCTGGACCTGGTCGCCCGAGCCCGCGGCGGGCTGGTCGGCCAGGCGTTCGCCGACGTGCGGTGGGTCGTCCCGGTGGTGGTGACCGGCAGCGGTGAGCGGGTCGGCGTCCGGTTCGACGGCGACCGCTACCAGGTCGTCGGGGAAGACGAGGCGGTCCGCTCGACCGGCCGACTCCTGCCCGCGACCGGCGAGCCCGGCACGGTGGACGTCGCCGCGCTGCGGGCCGCGCTCACCGCGGGCCCGGAGCACGAGGCGTTCTACCGCCTGCTCAGCGGCCAAGGCCTGCCCTACGGGCCGTTCTTCCGCCGGGTGTCGCGGGTGTGGACGGGCGAGGACGAGGTGCTCGGCCGGATCGGCACCGGCCCCGACGGCGGCGCCGCGCACCCCCTGCACCCCGGTGTCCTCGACGCCGCGCTGCACACCGTCGCCGCGCTGCTGGTCCGCCGCCGCGGCGAGGGCGCCCGCCCGATGCTGCCGTTCGCGGTGGACCGGGTGGACGTGTTCGGCCCGGTGCCGGACACCGGCTGGTCGCACGTGCGGGAGACCGGCCCGGACCGCTGCGACGTGACCCTGACGGACGAGTCGGGCGCGGTCCGGGTCCGGTTCACCGGCCTGGCCTACCGCGAATCCAAGCCCGCCACCGCGGTGGGCTACATCCCCCGCTGGGAGCGCGAGCCCGCCGCAGGCGCGGCGGAGCCCGCCGACCACGTGCTGCTGGTCGGCACCGGGCTCGACTCGGAGTTGGCGGCCGGGATCGTCCAGGCCCACCGGGGCGCCCGGATCTCGCGGCTGCCCGTCGGCCTCGGCGGGCTGGGCGAGGCGGAACTGGACCGCGCGCTGCGCGACGCGGCGGGCACCGACCTGGTGTACTTCCTCGCCGCCGACGCGGAGACCGCCGCCGGACCGGCCACCGAGCGCGGCGTGGTCGCCCTCTACCGGCTGCTGCGCGCGCTGGACCGGCGCGGGGCGCTCGACCGGCCGCTGCGGCTGAAGGTCGTCACCACCGACGCGCACCCGCTGGAAGCCGGGGACGAGTCCCGGCCGTGGTCGGCGGGTCTGGCCGGGGTGGCGATGGTGGCGGCCAAGGAGTTCACCAACCTGCGGGTGTCCCTCGTGGACGTCCGGTCGGCCGAGGCGGCCTCGGTGGCCGCCCGGGTGGCCACCGAACCGTTCGGGGCCCGGACCTCGCCGGTGTCGCTGCGCGGCGGGGTGCGCCGGGTGCGGGTGCTGCGCCGCGCGGAGCTGCCCCCGGCGCGGACCCGGTTCCGCCGGGGTGGGACCTACCTGGTGGTCGGCGGCTTGGGCACGGTCGGCCGGGACACCTGCCGCCACCTGGCCGCCACCTACGGCGCCAACCTCGTCGTGGTCGGCCGCTCCCCGCTCGACGACACCGGGCGCGCGTTCGTCGCCGAGCTGGAGCGGGCGGGCGGGCGGGTGCGCCACCTGTCCCTCGACGCGACCGACCCGGTCGCGGTGGCGGGGGCGGTGGCCACCGCCAAGCGCGAGTTCGGCGGTCTCAACGGCGTGGTGCACGCGGCGATGGTGCTGGTGAACCGGGTCATCCGCGAGTTGCCGGAGGCGGAGCTGCGCGCCGCGGCGGACACCAAGGTCGACTCGACCACGGCCGTGCTGGCCGCGGTCCGCGACGAGCCGCTGGACTTCGCGCTGCTCTACTCCTCGGGCGTGGTGTTCGACGGCAACCACGGTCAGGCGGGGTACGCCGCCGGCTGCGCGTTCGCCGACGCCTACGCCCACCACGCGGCCCGCACCCTGCCGTTCCCGGTGCGGGTGCTGAACCTGGGCTACTGGCACGCGGGCGGCGACCCGGCGCGGGAAGAGGTTCTGCGCAGGCTCACCGCCGCCGGTGTCCGGCCGCTGACCGCCGAGCGCGGCATGGACGTGGTGGAGCGCGTGCTGGCCGCGGATCTCCCGCAGGTGCTGGGGCTGGACGCCGACCAGCGCATCCTCGACACCCTGGGGATCCCCGCCGACGGGGCGCTAGTGGTGACGCCCGGCGCGGTGGCCGTACCGCCGCAGGTGCTGCCCGGGGGGCCCGCTCCGGACCCGGAGCTGGCGGCGCACCAGCGCGCGGTGGCCGAGGGCGAGGAACTGGCCCAGCGGCTGCTGGCGGCGGCGCTGGACCGGGCGGGCCTGTTCGCCCATCCCGGCACCTGGGCGAGCCGCGCGGAGCTGGCGGCCCGCCTCGGGGTGGTGACCGAGCACGCGCCCCTGTTCCGCGCGCAGCTCGACGTCCTGGTCGGCGCCGGGTACCTGGTGGCCGACGGCGACCGGGTGCGCGGCGCGGACCGGGCGGTCGAACCGGAGGCGGAGACGCTCCGGGCGCTCGCGGCGCTGGTGGCGGGGCGGCCCTCGGTGGCCCCGCTGGCCGAACTGCTGCGCGACTGCCTGGCGGTGCTGCCGGACGTGCTCGCCGGGCGGGCCAACGCCATGGAGGTGCTCTTCCCCGGTGGCTCGCCGGACCGGGTGGCGGCGGTCTACCGGGGCGACCCCGTGACCGACCGGTGCAACGCCGAGGTGGCCCGGCTGGTCGTCGAGCAGGTGCGGGCCCGCGCGGCCGGGGGTGCCCGGGTGCGGGTGCTGGAGGTCGGCGCGGGCACCGGCGGCACCAGCGCCGGTGTGCTGGCCGCCCTCGCGCCGCTGGGCGACTCGGTGGAGTACGTGTTCACCGACCTGTCCCCCACCCTGGTGCGCAAGGGCCGGGCCCGGTTCGGCGCCGCGCACCCGTTCGCCCGGTTCGAGGTGCTCGACATCGAGTCCACTGAGGACAGTGGGTACGACGTCGTCCTCGGCACCAACGTCTTCCACGCGACCCCGGACCTGAGCCGGACGGTGGCCAGGGCCAAGCGGCTGCTGCGCGCGGGCGGGGTGTTCCTGGCCGTCGAGGGAACCCGACCGCAGCACCAGCCCGCGCTGGTGTTCGGGCTGACGGCGGGTTGGTGGCTGTTCACCGACCCCGAGCAGCGGCTGCCCGGGTCGCCGCTGGCCACCGAACGGCAGTGGCGGGACGTGCTGGCGGCGGCGGGCTTCCGCGGGCTGAGCGCCGCGGCGCCGACCACCGGGGTCGGCCCGGCGTTCCAGAGCGTCATCGCCGCGGTGAGCGACGGTGTCGTCCCGCTGACCGCGGCCCCGGCCGAGGTCACCGTCCCCGCCGAGCGGGCACCGGTGGCCGAGCCGGTGGCGGTCGGACCGGCGGGTCAGGCGCGGACGGACGCCCTGGCGGAGGTGACCGGGGTGTTCGCCCGGGTGCTGGAGATGGCGGCCGACGACCTGGACCCGGACCTGACCTTCGAGCACTACGGGGTCGACTCGCTGGTGACCATCGAGCTGACCCGGGCGCTGGAGGCGGTCTACGGGCCGCAGCCCGCAACGCTGCTGTTCGAGCGGATCACCATCCGCGGACTGGCCGAGCACCTGGGCGGTGCCGCCCCGGCCCCCGCGGGCCGGGCACCCACCCCGGCCCCGACACCGCCGCCGGGGCCCGCCGACCAGGTCAGCGGGCCGGTGGAGCAGGCGGCCGGGGCACCGGACGCCGTGGCGCTGGTCGAATCCATGTCCGACGAGGCGGTGGACGCGCTGCTCGCCGAGCTGCTGTCCGGCCACGACTCCGAGGGAGGCGGGCGGTGAGCGCCCAGTCCCCGAACCCGTTCGGCTGCGTGGTGATCGGCGAGGAAGCGCTGCTCGTCGAGTGCACCCGGCTGCTGCTCGAGCGCGGCCACCGCGTCGACGCGCTGGTCTCACCGACCCAGGGGCTGCTGGACTGGGCCCGCGAACAGGGCCTCAACGCAGTGCCGTTCGGCGATGACCTGGCGCGGCGGTTGGCCGGGCTGGAGTTCGAGTACCTGTTCAGCATCGCCAACCTGCGGATGCTGCCCGACGAGGTGCTGGCGCTGCCGAGCCGGGCACCGGTCAACTTCCACGACGGGCCGCTGCCCCGGCACGCGGGCGTGTTCGCCACGAGCTGGGCGATCCTGGAGGGCGAGGAGCGGCACGGCGTCACCTGGCACGTGATGACCCGCGAGGCCGACACCGGCGACCTGCTCAAGCAGCGCACTTTCCCGCTGGCGCCCACCGCCACCGTCCGCGACCTGGACGTGCTCTGCTTCGACGCGGGCGTGGAGACCTTCGGCGAGCTGGTCGACGAGCTCGCGGCAGGCACCGCCACCCGCACCCCGCAGGACCTGGCGCTGCGCACCTACCACGGCCGCTACGACGGCCCGCCGCGCGCGGGCCTGGTCGACTGGCGCAGACCCGCCGAGGAGTTGGACGCGCTGGTCCGGGCGACCGCGTTCGGCAGGCGCCGCAACGACTTCGGCTGCGCGCTGGTGGCGCTGGGCCACGGCGCGCTGGCCGCGGTGCGCGGGGTCGAGGTGCTCGACCGGGCCGCGACCGCCGAGCCGGGCACGGTCGTCGGCCGGGACGCGGGCGGCATCACGGTGGCCACCGGGGACCGCGACGTGCGGCTGGTCGACCTGGTCCACCTCGACGGCGAGCCGCTGGACCCGGCCGAGGTCGGCGCCGCGCTGCCGGCGCCCTCCGACGCCGAGGTCGAGGAGCTGACCGGTGCGAGCCGGGCCGGGTACCGGGCCGAGGCCCGGTGGTTGCGGGTGCTGCGCGACCTGGAACCGGTGCTGCCGCCCCGGTTCGGCGAGCTGCGCGAGACCGCGCCCACCCGTACCCCGGTGCCGCTGCCCGACGGGCTGCCGGGGCCCGCCGACCGCACCGCGCTGGCCGCCGTGCTGGCGTTCCTGGCCCGGCTGGGCCGCACCGGCGAGCGGGACGTGGCCGTGTCCACCGGGCAGCCGAGCGCCCGGGGTGTGCTGGCCGCCGAGGTGCCGCTGCGGCTGCCCGCGGGCCTGCTCGACCGCGCACTGCCCGAGCTCGCCGAGGAGGTCGGGGCGGCGGTGACCGCCCTGCGCGCTCGCACCCCCTACCGGCGCGACCTGCGGCTGCGCCACCCAGAGCTGACCGGGGCGGCCCGCACGAGCCTGCCGGTGGTGGTGCGGTTGTCCGACCTGGGCGGCGAGTCCGACGACAGCCGCGCGCTGGCGGTGCGGATCACCGACGACGGCGCCGTGTCGTTCCACAGTGGACACGAGTTGTCCGGCGGGCAAGTGGACTGGCTGACCGCGCACTACGCCCGCTTCGTCGCCGCCGCGGCCGGTGGCGGAGCGCTCGGCCGGGTGCCGCTGCTCTCCGCCGAGGACCGCGAACTGGTCGAGCGCACCTGGAACGACACCGACGAGGACTACCCGCGCGGGCAGACGGTGAGCCGCTTGGTGTCCGACATCGCCTGCGCCGCCCCCGCCGCGCCCGCCCTGCGCTTCGCGGGCCGCGAGCTGGACTACGGCGAGGTGGACGCGGCCGCCGACGAGGTGGCCACCCGGCTGGTCGAGCTGGGCGCGGGTCCGGGGCAGCTGGTCGGGGTGTTCCTGGAGCGCTCGGCCGACCTGGTCGTGGCCCTGCTGGCGGTGCTCAAGTCCGGCGCCGCCTACGTGCCGATCGACCCGATCTACCCGCCCGCCCGCATCGGCCACATGCTCGCGGACTCCGGTGCCCGGCTGGTGCTCACCGACGACCGGCTCGGCGCGGGCCTGGCGGACTTCCCGGTGACCCCGGTCCCGGTGGCCGCCGCCCCCCGGGCCGGGTCGGTCGCGCCGCTGGACAACTCCGACCCGGACGCCACCGCCTACGTCATCTACACCTCGGGGTCCACCGGGACGCCCAAGGGTGTGCGGGTGGGCCACCGGGCACTGGTGAACTTCCTGTGGACGATGGCCCGCCGCCCCGGTTTCGGGTCGCGGGACTCGCTGCTGGCGCTGACCACGGTGTGCTTCGACATCGCCGGGCTGGAGCTGTACCTGCCGCTGGTGCGCGGCGGGGTGGTCGAGGTGCTGCCCACCGAGGTCGGCGCGGACGGTTTCGCGCTGCGCGAGCGGATCGAGCGGGCCAAGCCCACGGTCGTGCAGGCCACGCCGACCACCTGGCAGATGCTGCTCACCGCCGGGTGGGCGGGTGATCCGGGCCTGCGGGCGCTGTGCGGCGGCGAGCCGCTGCCCGCCGCGCTGGCCCAGGCCCTCGTCGGTCGAGTCGGCGAGCTGCACAACGTCTACGGGCCGACCGAGACGACCATCTGGTCCACGGTGGACCGTGTGCGGCCGGGCGCGCCGGTGACCATTGGCCGTCCGATCGGCAACACCCGCTGCCACGTGCTCGACGAGCGCGGCGAGCCCGTGCCCCCGGGCATCCCCGGTGAACTGCACATCTCCGGCGACGGGGTGGCCGAGGGCTACCTGGGCAGGCCGGAGCTGACCGCGGCGCGCTTCGTGGCCGCGCCGTCGGGCACCGGCCGCGCCTACCGCACCGGGGACCTGGTGCGCCACCTGCCCGATGGGCGGCTGGAGTACCTGGAGCGCATCGACGGGCAGATCAAGCTCAACGGCTACCGGATCGAGCTCGGCGAGGTCGAGGCCGCGCTGCTCGCGCTGCCCGGTGTCCGCGCGGCGGTGGCCGTGGTCCGCGAGGACCGCCCGGGGGATCGGCAGCTCATCGGCTACGTCGCCGCGGCGGCGGAAGCGGCCGCACCGGCGGAACTGCGTGCGGCCCTGCGCGACCGGCTGCCCCGGTACATGGTCCCGGCGGCGGTGGTGGCGCTGTCCGCGCTGCCGCTGACCCCCAACGGCAAGGTCGACCGCAAGGCGCTGCCCGCCCCCGGCCCGGCACGGATCGCGGGCGGTGCGGGCGGGGTGGTCGCGCGCACCGACCTGGAGCGGCGGATAGCCGAGGTGTGGTGCGAGGTGCTCGGCCTGGCGCAGGTGGGCACCGAGGACACCTTCTTCGACCTGGGCGGCGACTCGCTCAAGCTGACCTCGGCCGCGGCGGTGCTGCGCGAGCGGCTGGGCAGGCCGATCACCCGACTGGACATGTTCGGCCACCCCAGCGTCCGGGCGATGGCCCGGCACCTCGCGGGCACCGAACCCGCCCCGGCCGCCGCCACCGCGGCGCGCGCGGGCGAAGCGCACCCCGCCCGCAAGCCGCGGACCCGTGACACCGCCGCGCTGGCCCAGCGGCGCGGCAGGCGGCAGGGCCGCGCATGACCGGACCCGGAACCCGGCCCCCCGAACACCGACGCCCACCACAGCCAGGAGATCCCGTGTCCAGTTGCCAGGTCTGCTCGTTGAAGGCAGGTCACCCCGGAGTGGTGCTCGACGAGCAGCAGGTGTGCAACCTCTGCAACCTGGACTTCGCCTCGGACCTGCTGGTGAACTACCGCTACACCAGCGACGTGTTCGTCGAGTTCCAGCAGGCGCCGCCCGCCACCGGCACCGACTACGACTGCCTGTTCATGTACTCCGGCGGCAAGGACAGCACCTACATGCTGGACAAGTTCGCCAACGAGTACGGCAAGCGGGTGCTCGCCTTCACCTTCGACGTGCCGTTCGAGAGCGAGCACGCGGCGCGCAACATCGAGCTGGCCAAGGCGAAGATCCCGGCCACGTTCGTCCTCGACGCCGACGACGACAACATCAAGCTGATGATGCGCGAGGTGTTCAACCGGCCCGCGCCGGTGAAGCCGGGCAAGTACCTCGACGAGAAGCTGCCGTGCGTGTCCTGCCGCACCTTCTTCGTGCTGCGCGCGATCCTGATGGCCTACCGGGAGAAGATCCCCTACATCGCGCTGTGCGCCGACCCGCAGCAGATCCTGACGATGCAGTCCAACGTCCGCGAGGTCGTGCGCGACTTCTACCGGACCTTCGGCGAGCGGTTGACCGACACGCTGTTCGGCGGGCAGCTCGAAGAGCTGCTGTTCGACGACGACGAGAACCTGCCCAAGATCGTGTTCCCGTTCATCGCGATGCGCCACGAGTACGACCCGGACCGGATCGTCGAGGAGCTGCGCGCCAAGGGCCTCTACCAGTCCTCCCCGCTGGAGACGCACTGCACGCTGTTCCCGCTGCTGAACCTGTACTCCTTCAAGAACTGGGACTGCATGTTCTACAAGCTCAACGCCGCATCGCACGTGCGGTCGGTCAAGCGCAACGCCGACTACGACCGCAACACCTTCTCCATCAAGTTCCCGCGCTCGCTCGACCTGGCCGACGTGGAGGCGCGGATGGGCGAGGTGGTGCTGGCCATCGCCGCCGGGGAGGGCGACCCGGACGCGCATGAGAAGACCCTGGTGGAGCTGTTCCAGCGGATGGACGCCACGGAGGACGCCGCCCGGTTCGTGGCCAAGAGCTTCCTCGACATGCGCCAGACCGCAGCCGACCTCGGCATCCGCCTCAGCTGAGCACCGCGAAAGGACTCCTCGTGACCACCTCCGATTCCGACATCGCGATCATCGGCATGGCCTGCCGGTTCCCCGGCGCCGACTCCACCGACCGGTTCTGGGAGGTGCTGCGCGAGGGCCGCGAGACGCTCACCCGGTTCACCGACGAGGAACTGCTGGCCGCGGGCGTGCCCGCCGCGCGGCTCGCCGACCCGCGCTACGTCAAGGCCGGGCAGACCATCGCCGACGTCGAGCTGTTCGACGCCGAGCTGTTCGGGTTCACCCCGGAGGAGGCGGAGATCCTCGACCCGCAGCACCGCGTCTTCCTGGAGTGCGCGCTGACCGCGCTGGAGCGCGCGGGTGTGGACCCGGAGCGCACCGAGGGCAACATCGGGGTGTACGCGGGCGCGGGCATGAACACCTACCTGCTGCACAACCTGGCCGCCCGCTACGCGGGCGCGTCGTCGGTGGACCAGTACCGGCTGATGCTGGCCAACGACAAGGACTTCCTGGCCACCCGGCTGTCCTACAAGCTCAACCTGCGCGGGCCGAGCCTGAACATCAACACCGCCTGCTCGACCTCGTTGGTGGCGCTGCACACCGCGTGCCTCGGCCTGCTCGGCGGCGAGTGCGACACCGCGCTGGTCGGCGCGGTGCACCTGGGCCACGCGCGGCAGGGGTACCAGTACCAGGACGGGATGATCTTCTCCCCGGACGGGCACTGCCGGGCCTTCGACGCGCGGGCCAGGGGCACGGTCATCGGCAGCGGCGCGGGCGCGGTGGTCCTCAAGCGGCTCGCCGACGCGCTGGCCGACGGGGACTGGATCCACGCGGTGGTCAAGGGCACCGCGGTGAACAACGACGGGGCGGGCAAGACCGGCTACACCGCGCCCAGCGTCGGCGGGCAGGCCCAGGTGATCGCCGACGCGCACGAGGTCGCCGGGGTCAGCGCCGACCGGATCGGCTACGTCGAGGCGCACGGCACCGGGACTCCGCTCGGCGACCCGATCGAGGTGGCCGCGCTGACCGAGGCGTTCCGCCGGAGCACCGACCGCACCGGCTACTGCGCGCTGGGTTCGGTCAAGACCAACATCGGCCACCTGGACACCGCGGCGGGCATGGCCGGGTTGATCAAGACCGCGCTCCTGCTGGAGCACCGGACCCTGGTGCCCAGCCTGCACTTCACCGAACCGAACCCGGACATCGACTTCGCCGCGAGCCCCTTCGCGGTCAACACCGAGACCCGCGAGTGGGCGTCCGACGGCCCGCGGCTGGCCGGTGTCAGCTCGTTCGGCATCGGCGGCACCAACGCGCACGTGGTCCTGCAGGAGCCCCCGACGCGGAGCACCGCCCCGCAGGCCCGTGACCGCGAACTGCTGGTGCTCTCCGGGCGCACCGAGGACGGCCTGCACCGGGCGACCACCGCGCTGGCCCGCCACCTCAGGCAGCACCGCGACCTCGACCTGGGCGCGGTCGCGCAGTCCCTGGGACTGGGCCGCCTCGGCAGGCGGCACCGGGTGGCGCTGGTCGCCGAGGGCGTGCGGGACGCGGCCATGGCCTTGGCGCTGGGCGACGAGGAGCGGCTGGTGCGCGGGTCGGTCGAGCACGAGCCGAGCGCCCCGGTGCCGGTGCTGACCGGCACCGCGCCCGCCAGCACCGCGGAGCTGTACAAGTCGGTGCCGCAGTACCGGTCGGCGGTCGACGAGCTGGCCGGGTCCGGCGGGGCGGCCGAGCTGCTGCTGTCCTCCGGCGGCCCGCGCGCGGCGTTCGCGCACGAGTACGCCCTGGTGCGCACCCTGCTGGCGTGGGGGGTCGAGCCCACCGGGTACGCCGCGAGCGGCCCCGGGCTGGCCGTGGCCGCCGCGCTGACCGGCGCGCTGGCCCCCGCCGACGCGCTCGCCCTGGCCGCGGGCACCACACCGGCGGGGTTCGCCGCGCCGGTGCTGCCGGTGTTCTCGGCCGGGACCGGCCGCTGGCTGACCGACGACGAGGCCGCCACCGCCGCGGCCTGGACCGGCACCGGCGAGCTGACCGCCGTGGACGGCGCGCTCGCGGGCATCGGCGGGCACGCGCTGCACCTGGCCCCGGCCGACGGGACCGCCGCCGACCTGGGGCACCTGCTGGGGCTGGCCGCGGCCGAGTGGGTGCGCGGCGCGGACCTGGACTTCGCCGCCCTGCGCGGCGACGACACCGAGGCGATCGACGCGGGCGTGCCGCGCCGGGTCCCGCTGCCGACCCACCAGTTCGACCGGCGGCGGCACTGGATCGACCCGGGCGCCCAGGAGTCCGCGGCGCCCCGGGTGCGCGAGCGGCTGGTCGACCGGTTCGACCCGGCCGACCCCACGGCGAGTCTGCTGCTGGTCACCGACCACCTGGTCGACGAGATCGGCGGGGTGCTCGGCGGCAGGCACCTGGCCGGACTGGACACCAACCTGTTCGACCTGGGCCTGGACTCGCTGGTGCTGATCGAGGTGGTGGCCAAGCTCAGCGAGCAGCTGGACGTCGAGGTCCCCGCCACCGCGTTCGTGGAGTTCCCCACCATCCGCGCGTTCGTGGACAACCTCGCCGAGCTGCTGGGCCTGGCCGCCGCCCCGGCCGCCACCGCCGCCGCGGCGGGCCGCACCTCCCTCCGCGCGCAGCGCGCCGCCGCGCTGCGCGGCTGACCCCGACCGCGGCGACCAGCACCGCCCACCGCACTGCCCGACGGATCCGCTCGAGGAGACAGCGACAACCGTGGACGACAAGCGCAAGCTTCTGCTGAGCCTGCTGGCAGGCAGCGCCACCACCCCGGCCCCCGCGACCGGGGGCGTGGCGATCGTCGGCGTCGCGGGCCGCTACCCGCTGGCCGGGTCGGTCCGGCAGCTGTGGGACAACCTGCTCGCGGGCAGGCACTGCGTGCGGGAGGTGCCCGCCGACCGGTGGGACGCCGACGCGCACTTCGACCCGGCGGGCGCCTACAGCAAGTGGGCGGGCTTCCTCGACGACGTCGACAAGTTCGACCCGCTGTACTTCGGCATCTCCCCGGCCGACGCCGAGGCGATGGACCCGCAAGAGCGGCTGTTCCTGCACACCGCGGCGGCCACCCTGCAGGACGCGGGGTACCCGGCGGCGCGGCTGGCGGCGGCCGGGCCGGTCGGGGTGTTCGTCGGGGTGATGAACAGCGACTACGAGTGGATGGGCGGCGAGGCCACCGCGCTGGGCGTGGCCACCGACGCGCACTCCGACGCCTGGTCGATCGCCAACCGGGTGTCCTACACGTTCGACTTCACCGGGCCGAGCCTGGCGGTCGACACCGCCTGCTCGGCCTCGCTGACCGCGATCCACCTGGCCTGCCAGAGCCTGGCCGCGGGCGAGTGCGCCGCTGCGATCGCCGGTGGGGTCAACCTGATCCTGCACCCCAAGCACCTGGGCCTGCTGGCCCGGCGCGGGATGATCTCGCGCGGGGACGAGCTGCGCAGCTTCGGCGCGGGCGCGGACGGGTTCGTCGACGGCGAGGGTGTCGGCGCGGTGTTGCTCAAGCCGCTGGCCGCGGCCGTGGCCGACCGGGACCGGATCCTCGGGGTGATCCGCGGGTCGGCGATCAACTCCGGGGGCAAGACCGGCGGCTACACCGTGCCCAGCTCCGCCGCGCAGGCCGCGGTGATCCGCGCGGCGCTGCGCAAGGCCGGGGTCGAGGCCGACACCATCGGTTGCGTCGAGGCGCACGGCACCGGGACACCGCTGGGCGACCCGATCGAGATCTCCGGTCTGGTCGAGGCGTTCGGCGGGCGGGTCACCCCGGCCGAGCGGGCGGAGCGACCGGTGGTGTCGGTCGGCTCGGTCAAGTCCAACATCGGTCACCTGGAATCGGCGGCGGGCATCGCGGGCCTGACCAAGGTGCTGCTGCAACTGCGCCACCGCAGCCTGGTCGCCTCCCTGCACTCCGACCGGCTCAACCCGGAGATCGACTTCGACACCACCCGGTTCCGGGTGCAGCAGGCCGCCGAACCGTGGGTCCCGGTCGACGGGCAGCCGCTGCGCGCGATCGTCAGCTCCTTCGGTGGCGGCGGCGCGAACGCCTGCGTGGTCGTCGAGGACCACGTGCCCGCTCGCGAGCCCGGGGCGGTACCCGCCGGTGCGCAACTGCTGGTGCTGTCGGCGAAGGCCGAGGACCGGCTGCGCGAGTACGCCCGCGACCTGGCCGCGCACCTGCGGCGCGGCGCACCGGCGCCGGGGGGCGGCGGATCGCTCGCCGAGGCCCAGCGGCTGTGCCTGCGGGTGGCGGCGGAGACCGCCGGAGTGCCCGTCGACGCGTTGGACCTGGGTACCGACCTGGCCGAGTACGGGTTCGGGGTGGCCGAGCGGGTCCGCCTGACCGGACTTCTGGCCGACGCGCTGGGCGCCCCACCGCCCGCCGCCGCGGCCGCCGCGCACACGCTCGCCGCCATCGCCGAGGCCGTCGCCGCGACGCTGCCCGCCGATCCGACCCCGGGTGCCCCGCGCCTGGCGGACGTGGCGCACACGCTCCAGACCGGTCGCACCGCCCACGAGTTCCGCCTGGCGTTCACCGCCGAGACGGTGGCCGAGGCCGCCGACCTGTTCGCCGCGTACGCCGAGGGGACGGCGGGCGACCGGGTGCGCACCGCCCGCGCGGCCCGCCGCCGCCAGCGCACCGCCGCCGAGGAGGCCGCCGCGCTCGACACCGCCGTCGAGCGGCACGACCTCGCCTCGATCGGCGCCCTGTGGGTCACCGGAGTCGACGTGGACTGGGCGGGCGTGGGGGCCGCGGGCGCCGAGCGGGTGGAGCTGCCGACCTACCCGTTCGCCCGCAAGCGCTACTGGATCCCGGCCCTGCCGACCACCGCCCCGGCGAAGACCGCCGACGCGGCACGGGTCGAGATCCCCGAGGTGTACCGGCCGCTGTGGGTGCCCGCCCGCCCGGCCACCCCCGCTGTCCACAGCGGACGCGCCGTCGTCCTGGTGACCGCGGCCTCGACCGCGTTCGGCCAGGCCCTCGCCGACCGGCTCGGTCAGGCGGAGCTGGTGGGCCTGGACCGGCCGGACTGGCCGGCCCGCGCCTCGGGCGCGGACCTCGTCGTGCACCTGGGCGGCCTGGGCGCCCGGGTCGAGACGGGTGTCGGGGACCGCGAGGTCGCCGAGCACGTGCGCGACTCGTCGCTGTCGCTGTTCCACCTGCTGCGCACGCCGGTCAGCCGCGTCGTCGTCGTCACCAGCGATGTCGTCGACGTCGCCGGGACGGGGGTGGCCAACCCGTTCGCCGCGGGGATGCACGGCCTGCTCCAAGTCGCGCCGAAGGAGCGCCCGGGACTGCGGGTGGCCTGCGTCGACCTCGACTCCGCCGAGCTGGCCACCGACGCCGGGCGCCGCGCCGCCGCCGGGGCCGTGCTGGCCGAGCCACTCGACGGCCACTGCACCGCCGTGCGCGGCGGCGTCCGCCACCGCCGCGGCCTGGGCCGGGTCGAGCTGCCCGAGACCGCCCCGGTGTTCCGCGACCGCGGCGTCTACCTGGTGGTCGGCGGCACCGGCGGCATCGCCCAAGAGCTGAGCACGCACCTGGCCCGCGCGTACCACGCCCGGGTCGTGTGGTTCAGCCGCGGCGAGCTGAGCGCCGAGCACGAGGCCACTGCCGAGCGGATCCGCGCGCTCGGCGGCGACGTCGCCCACGTGCGCGGCGACGCCTGCGCCCACGACGACCTGGCCGCCGCCGTGGCCGAGGCGCACCGCCGGTTCGGCGGTCTGCACGGCGTCATCCACGCGGCGATGGTGTTCGACAACCACACCCTCGCCGCCCTCGACGAGGCCACCTTCACCGGGGCCACGCGGGTCAAGGTCGAGGGTGCCACCGCGCTGGCCGCGGTCCTGGCCGACGAGCCGCTGGACTTCCTGTCCTTCTTCTCCTCCGCCGGGTCCTTCGGCAGCTTCGCGGCCAACGGCGCCTACATCTGCGCCTCCGCCACGGAGGACGCCTACGCCCTGTTCCTGCGGGAGCGCGCGGGCTACCCGGTCACCGTGGTGAACCAGGGGTACTGGGGCCAGGTCGGCTCCGGCGCGGTGGCCGGGCTCTCCGACATCTTCGCGGGCCTGGGGATCAGCCCGTTCAGCGCGGCCGAGGGCATCGCGGCCGTGGAGCGGGTCCTGGGCAGCGGGCTGGCGCAGGCCATGCCGATCCGCGCCGACCGGCACGCCCTCGACGCCATGGGCCACGACCCCGCGCTGGACGGCGAGCTGCTCGGCGGCGGGCACCCGGCGGCGCTGGCCGCCGCCATCGCGGCCGGGGACACCGCCGACGACGTCGACCCGGGCGCGGCCAGGGTGCTCGCCGGGTACGAGGAGCTGGAAGCGGTCGCCGTGCCGGTGCTGCTCGGCGCCTACCAGCGGCTCGGGGCGTTCACCCGCGCGGGCGAGCGGCACGACGTCGAGCGGCTGCGCCGCGCGCTGGGCATCGTGGACCGGTTCGCCCCGCTGCACAGCGCGCTGCTGAACATCCTGGTGGGCGGTGGTTTCCTGACCCGCGAGGGGGACCGGGTGACCACTACGGCCGCCGTCGACGGGGTGGACCACGCGGCACTGGGCGCGGCGTGGGAGGCCGAGTTCGACCGCCTCGCCACCGCCTACCCCGACATCGAGCCGACCACCACGCTCAACCGCCTCTTCCTGGCCGCCTACCCGCGGATCCTGCGCGGCGAGGTGGGCGCCACCGAGATCATGTTCCCCGGGTCGTCGATGGCCCTGGTGGCGAACTTCTACAAGGGCAACCCGCTCACCGACCTGTTCAACCAGCGCGTCCGCGCGACCGTGCGGCGCTTCCTGGACGTGCGGCTGCCGCAGCTCCCCGCGGACCGGCTGGTGCGGCTGGTGGAGCTGGGCGCGGGTACCGGGGCCACGACCGAGTGCGTGCTGCCGGTGCTCGCCGAGCACGCGCACCGCGTCGGCTACACCTTCACCGACATCTCACCGCGCTTCCTGGAGTTCGGGCGCGAGCGGTTCGCCGCCGACTACCCGTTCACCGACTACCAGGTGCTCAACCTAGAACGCGGCCTCGCCGAGCAGGGCTTCGAGCCGGGCACCGCGGACGTGGTGCTGGCCACCAACGTCGTGCACGCCACCAGCGACCTGCGGGCCACCCTGCGCAAGGCCAAGGCGCTGCTGCGGCCCGGCGGCTGGCTGGTGCTCAACGAGCTGACCGCGGTGCGCCCGCTGCTGACCATCGGCGGCGGCGTGCTGGAGGGCTGGTGGGCCTTCGACGACGGCGAGCTGCGGCTGCCGGACTCGCCGCTGGCCTCGGTGGCCAGTTGGACCCGGGTGCTGCTGGAGGAGGGCTACTCCCCCGTGCGCACCCCGGGCGGCGTGGACGAGGCGCTGGCCCAAACCGTGCTGGCCGCCGAGAGCGACGGCGTGGTGCGCCACGCCGCCCCGACCGGCCCGACCGCCCCCGCGCGGGCCGAGCGGTCCGCCGCGCCCGCCGGGGACGGGGTCGCCGACCGGCTGCGCGAGCTGGTGGAGCGGGTGCTCAAGCTGGACGAGCGGATCGACCCCGACCGGCCGCTGGCCGACTACGGGTTCGACTCGCTCAGCGGCATGAAGATCGTGTCCGAGGTGGACGGGGCCTTCGGGGTGACGATCCCGCTCGGCGACTTCTTCGAGCGGCCCACCCTGGGCGAGCTGACCGAGCACCTGCTCGCGACCTGGCTCGCGGGCGCCGGCGCGCCGGCTGCCCCGGCGGACCAACCGGACACTCCGGCGGACCTGCCGGGCACTCCCGCCGGGGCCGCGCCGATCGCGGGCACGTCCGCCGTGGGCACGTCCGCCGCAGGCGCTGTCGCCGCGCGGGTGCTGCGGCCGCGCCGGGAGCTGGTGGAGTCGACGCACGCGCTGTCGCAGGGCCAGCGGGCGCTGTGGGTGATCGAGCAGATCGCGCCCGGCAACCACGCGTACAACCTGCCGCTGGCGCTGTGGGTGGACCGGGACCTGGACGTGCTCGCGCTGCGGGTGGTCCTGCAGGACCTGCTCGACCGGCACGCCGAGCTGCGCGCCACCGTGGACGACGGGGACGGCGGCCCGCTGGTGCGGGTCGCCGCCGAGCCGGAACTGCCGTTCCAGCAGGTGTTCCTGACCTCGATCGGCGATGACGACCTGCGCGACCGGATGCGCGTGGAGGTGCGCCGCCCGTTCGACCTCGCGGCCGGGCCGCTGCTGCGCGCGACCCTGTACACCCTGGGCGACGGGCGCCACGCGCTGCTGCTGAACTTCCACCACATCGTCTTCGACGGTGTGTCGATCGCACTGCTGCTGGGCGAACTGGACCGCGGCTACCGCGCGGTGCGCGCGGGCGAGGCGTTGCCCGCGGCACGACCTGCTCGCACCTACGGCGACTTCGCGGCCTGGCAGCGGGACCTGCTCGACAGCGCGGAGGGCCTGCGGCTGCGCGAGTACTGGGTGCGGCGGCTGAGCGGCAGGCAAACCGCGACCGCGCTGCCGCTGGACCGCCCGCGCCCGCCGGTGCGCGCGTTCCGGGGAGCCAGCGTGGACGGGCACATCCCGGCCGGGGTCGCCGATCGGGCCAGGGCGCTGGCCACCGCCGAGCAGACCTCGCTGTTCGGGGTGCTGCTGACCGCGTACTTCGCGCTGCTGCACCGCTACACCGAGCAGACCGAGCTGGCCGTGGGCACGCCGACCACCGGTCGCCCGGCCACCGGGTACGACGACGTGCTCGGCTACTTCATGAACATGGTCGTGCTCGCCGAGCAGGTGCGCGGCGACGAGGCGTTCCGTGCCCTGCTCAAGCGGGTGCACCGCACGGTGCTCGGGGCGCTGGAGCACAGCGCCTACCCGCTGCTGACGCTCGCCGACGAGCTCAAGCGCCTCGATCCGAGCGCCCCGGCGGTGCCGTTCACCGTCGCGTTCTACTTCCAGAACTGGACCCGCGGCGGGCGCACCGGCACCGGCGACGGCGTGGTGCTCGGCCCGGTGGAGGGCGTGCACCAAGAGGGCGAGTTCGACCTGACCCTCGAGGTCGTCGAGCAGGCTGAGGGCTGCCGGTGGACGTTCAAGTACGACCCGGACCTGTTCGACCAGGCCACGGCAGAGCGCATGGGAGCGCACTTCACCGCCCTGCTCGCCGCCGCCGTGGCCACCCCGGACAGCACCGTCGGCGAGCTGGACCTGCTGACCGCCACCGAGCGCGCGCGGCTGTCCGCGCCCGCCGCGGTGGACTACCCGGCGGACACCCAGGTCTGGGAGCTGGTCATGCGCCAGGCCCGGACCCGGCCGGGCGCGGTGGCCGTGCGCCACGGCGACACCGAGCTGACCTACGCCGAGCTGGCCGACCGGGTCACCGCACTGGCCGCCCGGCTCACCGCGGCCGGTGTCGGCCGGGGCCGCACGGTCGGCGTGCTGCTCCCCCGCGACCAGGACCTGCCGGTGGCGCTGTTGGCCGTGCAGGCCGCGGGTGGCACGTACGTGCCGCTCGACCCGGCCTACCCGGCGCAGCGGCTGGCCTACATGGCCGAGGACGCCGGTCTGCACCTGGTGCTGACCCATTCCACCGTCCCCGGCGACCTCGGCGTCGCGCGCGTGGTCGTCGACACCGGCGAGAACCCGCCCGCCGCCGTCTCCCCCGGCCCGGCCGGGCCTGCGGACACCGCGTACGTCATCTACACCTCGGGCTCCACGGGCCGCCCCAAGGGCGTGGCCGTGCCGCACCGGGCGCTGGTCAACTTCCTGACCTCGATGGCGGACCGGCCCGGTTTCGGCCCCGGGGACACCCTGCTGGCGCTGACCACGGTCTGCTTCGACATCTCCGGCCTGGAGCTGTACCTGCCGCTGATCACCGGTGGCACGGTGGACGTGCTGGGCAGCGAGGCGGCCAGGGACGGTGTGCGGCTGCGCGAGGCCGTCGAGGGCCGCGGCGCCACCGTCGTGCAGGCCACCCCCGCCACGTGGCGCATGCTGCTGGCCGCGGGCTGGACCGGCGGTGCCCACCTGACCGTGCTGTGCGGCGGCGAGGCGCTGCCGCCGGAGACCGCGCGGGCGCTCGTCGCGGGCAACCGCGCGGTGTGGAACCTGTACGGCCCCACCGAGACGACGATCTGGTCGACGGCGTGCCACCTGCGCGCGGGTGACCGGGTCACCATCGGCGAGCCGATCGCGAACACCCGGCTGTACGTGCTCGACCGGGCGGGCAGGCCGGTGCCGACCGGCGTCCCCGGTGAGCTGCACATCGGCGGGCACGGCGTGGCCGACGGCTACCTCGGCCGCCCGGAGCTGACCGCGGCGCGGTTCCTGGCCGATCCGTTCGCCGGTGGGCGCATGTACCGCACCGGCGACCTGGTGCGCGGGCTCGACGACGGCCGCATCGAATACCTGGGCAGGCTCGACTCGCAGGTCAAGGTGCGCGGGTTCCGGGTGGAACTGGAGGAGGTCGAGGTCGCGCTGCGCCGGGTGGCCGGGGTCGAGGACGCCGTGGTCGTCGCCCGCTCGCACGGCCCGGCCAACCACACGCTGCTCGCCTGCTACACCCTGGCCGAAGGCGCCGCGGACCCGGCGAAGGAGCACCTGGCGACCTGGCTGCCCGAGCACATGGTCCCCGACACCCTGGTCCGGGTGACCGGTTTCCCGCACACGCTCAACGGCAAGGTGGACCGCTCGACGCTGGCCGCGCTGCCGCTACCGGACCTGCGCGCGCGGTTCGGCGCGGGCGATCCGGTCGCGGGACCCACCCGGACGGCGATCCGCGACGGGCGGGTCGGCGCGCTGGTGGCGGCGCTGGCCCAGGTCGTGTCCCGGCTGGCCGAGGTGCCCGCCACCGAGGTCGGCGCCCGCACGCCACTGGGCGAGGTGGGCATGAACTCGGTCGGTTTCACCGCACTCGCCGCCGAATTGCGCGGGGCCTACGGCATCGAGGTCTACCCCACGCTGTTCTACCGGCGCGGCACCCTGCTCTCGATCGCCGAGCACCTGTGGGAGAACCACGCCGCCGACCTGGCCCCGCACTTCGGCGCCGAATCCACAATGGACGCAGCCGCCGCTGCCGCGCCGGAGCGGGTCCGGGGCGAGCAGCGGGGCCGCGGGGACCGGGTGGCGATCATCGGCATGGCCGGTCGGCTGCCCGGGTCCACGGACCTGCGCGAGTTCTGGGACCACCTCCTCGCGGGCGACGACCTGGTCGGTGAGATCCCGGCGGAGCGCTGGGACTGGCGCGAGCAGCCCCGCTCCCGGTCGCGCTGGGGCGGTTTCGCACCGGACGTGGACCGCTTCGACGCGGCGTTCTTCGGCATCAGCCCGCGCGAGGCCGAGCTGATGGACCCGCAGCAGCGGCTGGTGCTCGAGGTCGTCTGGGCGGCCGTCGAGGACGCGGGCCACCGGCCTTCGGACCTGGCGGGCAAGCGGGTCGGGGTGTTCCTGTCCGCGACCAACTCCGACTACCTGGACGTGCAGCGCGCGGCAGGCCGCGGCAACGAGGGGCACACGCTCACCGGCGCGGCGCTGTCGATCATCCCGAACCGGGTGTCCTACCTGCTGGACCTGCGCGGCCCGTCGATCGCGGTGGACACCGCCTGCTCCGGCGCGCTGACCGCGGTGCACCAGGCGTGCGCGGCGCTGCGCGACGGCACCTGCGACCTGGCCATCGCGGGCGGGGTCAGCCTGATGCTGTCGCCCTCGGTGTTCGAGGCGCTCAGCCAGGGCGAGATGCTCAGCCCGGACGGGCGCTGCAAGGCCTTCGACAGCCGCGCCGACGGGTACGTGCGCGGCGAGGGCGCCGGGGTGGTCGTGCTCAAGCCCGCCGACGCGGCGGTGCTCGACGGCGACGCCCCGCACGCGGTGATCCGCGCGGTGGCGGTCAACCACGGCGGCCGGACCACCTCGCTGACCGCGCCCAACCCGGACGCCCAGGCCGACCTGCTGGTCGAGGCCTACCGGGCGGCGGACGTGCCGCTGGACACCGTGGGCTACATCGAGGCGCACGGCACCGGCACCGCGCTCGGCGACCCGATCGAGACCGAGGGCCTCAGCGGCGCGTTCCGCAGGCTGCGCGGCGACGCCCCGGCGCCCGCCGCCGGTCCGGTGCTCGGCTCGGTGAAGACCAACATCGGCCACCTGGAGGCCGCCGCGGGGGTGGCCGGGCTGTTCAAGGTGGTGCTGGCGCTGCGCGAGGGCACCATCCCGGCCAGCCTGCACTTCCGCGAGCGGAACCCGTACCTGGACCTGGCGGGCGGGCCGTTCGAGGTGGCCGCGACCGCGCGGGCGTGGCCCCGGCGCACCGACGCCGCCGGGGCGGAGCTGCCGCGCCGCGGTGGGGTCAGCTCGTTCGGCTTCGGCGGGGCGAACGCGCACGTGGTGCTGGAGGAATACCTGATGGAGGGACCGGACATGTCGTCCGAGCAGGGGCGGGGCACCGGGGCCGAGCAGGCGTTCGTGCTCTCCGCCCGCGACGCCGACGCGCTGCGGGCCGCCGCCGCCCGGCTGGCCGACCACCTCGGCGAGCACCGGGTGTCGGCCGCCGACCTGGCGTTCACGTTGCAGGTGGGCCGGGAGCCGATGGCGCACCGGCTCGCCGTGGTCAGCGCCCACGCCGCCGACCTGCGCGCCGAGCTGGTGGAGCACCTGGCGGGTCGCCCGTCCGCGGTGCGCACCGCGCGGGTCGACCACGATCGGGACGCCGGGTCCGTCACCGCGACGGCAGACCCTGCCGCCGCGGTGACGGCGTGGCTGTCCGGCGCCGAGGTCGACTGGCGGGTGCTGCACGCGGGGGCCCGGCGCCGCCGGGTGCACCTGCCGACCTACCCGTTCGCCCGGACCCGGCACTGGGTCGATCCCGTGCGCCCACGACCGCTGCACCCGACCCTGCTGGACTCGCTGGAGACCACCGGGGACACCCACACCTTCACCAAGGCGTTGACCGGTGCGGAGTTCTTCCTCGGCGAGCACGTCGTGGGCGGTGCGCCGGTGCTGGCCGGGGTGGCGTACCTGGAGATGGCGCGGCTGGCCGGTGAGCTGGCCACCGGCGCCCCGGTCCGCCGGGTGCACGACCTGACCTGGGCCGCCCCGGTCCGGGCGGGTGGGCCGCCGTTGCGGGTCACGGTGCGCGGGTCGTCGTTCGAGGTGGCGGGCGAGGCCGTGCACGCGAGCGGCACCTTCGGCACCGATCCCGCCGATCGGCCCGCTCGGGTCGACCTCGCCGCCGTGCGGGCCCGGTGCCCGGAGGTGTCCGGCGCGCGGGAGTGCTACGCCGCGTTCGACCGGCTCGGGTTCGACTACGGCCCCAGCTTCCGGGCGATCCACGAGCTGGCGCTGGGCGAGGGCGAGGTGCTCGCCGCGCTCCGGCTGCCCGAGGCGCGCCGCGCCGACGCGGGCGCGTACGTGCTGCACCCGTCCCTGCTCGACGCCGCGCTCCAGGCCGCGGGCAGGCTGGCGCCCGGCGCGGGCGACCCGGCGTCCCCGGTGCCGTACCTGCCGTTCTCCCTCGGGTCGGTGCGGGTGTTCGGCGCGCTGCCCGCCGAGGTGTACGCCCACGCGCTGCCCGCCGCGGGCGCCACCCCGACCGGGGTGCTGCGCTTCGACGTGCGGCTGCTCGACGCCGACGGGGAGGTGCTGGTAGCGGTCGAGGGGTTCACCCTGCGGGCGGTGCCGCGGCGGGGCGCCGACGTGGTGTCCGCGTTCGAGCCGACCTGGGAGCCCGCCGGAACCGCCGACCGCGAGCTGACCGGTCCGGTGCTGGTGCTGGACGCGGGCGCGCACGGCCACGCGGCGGTGGCGGCGCTGGCCGCGGAGGGTGTCGACGCGCGGCGGATCGCGGTCGACGACCGGTTCGACGCCACGGCGGCGGTGCGCGGGCTGACCGGCGCCACGGCGCACGTCCTGCACCTGGCAGGCGAGTCCCCCGACGCCACCGAGGCCGTGGCGGGCGCCTTCCACGCCGCGGCGGACTTCTTCCGGGCGTGGCAGCGGGAGCGCGGGGGTGCCCTGCACTACCGCTTCGCCCACCGCGAGCCCGCCACTTCCCCGGCGCACCCGGCGATGGCCGCCTTCCTGCGGTCGGTGCGCCAGGAGCACCCCGCCATCGACGCCGGGGTGCTGGCGGTGGCCGCCGAGGTCGACTTCACCACCGCCGTGCTCGCCGACCTGCGGATCTCCGACGATGTCGAGGTCCGCGTGGACGGGGCGGGCCGGTCCCGCCGGTCGTGGCGCCGGGTGGTGCTGCCGGAGGTGGGCGAGCCGGTGTTCACCGGGGCGGGCGCGCACGTGATCACCGGTGGCACCGGTGCGCTGGGTCTGCTGATCGCCGAGCACGTGGCGGGCGCGCGCCGGGCCGCCGGGGCCACCTCGGGCGGACTGGTGCTGGCCGCGCGCACCGAACCGGGTACCCGGGCGCGGGAGCGGGCGGCGGCGATCGGCGCTCGGGTCGTGCTCGCCGACGTGTCCGACCCGGCCGGGGTGCGGGCGCTGCTCGACGAGGCCCGGCTGGTGTTCGGGCCGGTGCGCGGAGTCGTGCACGCGGCCGGGGTGCTGCGCGACGGGCTGCTCGCGGGCAAGGACCGGGCCGCCGCCGACGCCGTGCTGGCCGCCAAGGTGCGCGGCGCCGCGCTGCTCGACGAGGCGACCAGGGACGAGCCGCTGGACTACTTCGTGGCGTTCTCCTCGGCCGCCGCGGCCTTCGGCAACGCGGGCCAGACCGACTACGCGTTCGCCAACGCCTTCCTCGACCACTTCGCCGACCGCCGGGAGCGCCTGCGCGCCCTCGGTGCCCGCCGGGGCCGCACGCTGGCCGCCGCCTGGCCGGTGTGGGCGGACGGGGCGATGCGCGTCGACGAGCCCGCGATCGAGTACATGGGCCGGGTGCTGGGGATGCGGCCGGTGCGCACGGCCCAGGGCCTGGCCGCGCTCGACCGGGCGCTGGGCACCACCGCCCCGGCGCTGCTGCTGACCCCGGGCGAGCCGGAGAAGGTGCTCGCCGCGCTGACCGGCGGTCCCGCCGACCGGCCGCTCGCTGCCCCGGCGCCCGCGGACAACCCGCCCGCCGCGGAGGAACTGGTGCTGCGGATCCTCGCCGAGGAGCTGAAACTGCCCGCGCCGGAGATCGTCGTGACCGAGCCGTTCGAGCACTACGGCGTCGACTCGCTGATCACCATGAGCGTGGCGCGGCGGCTGGAGGAGCACCTGGGGCCGCTGTCGAAGACGCTGCTGTTCGAGTACGTCAGCGTGCGCGCCCTGGCCGACCACTTGGCCGCCGCGCACCCGGCCGCCTTCGCCACCGCGCCCGGCGCGGAACCCACCGCGACCGAACCCGCCCAGGTCGCGCTCCCCGCGGCCACACCGGTGGTCGAGGTGAGCGCCCAGGTCGAACCGGTGGCCGAACGGGCCGACATCGCGATCATCGGCGTGGCGGGCCGCTACCCCGGCGCCGACGACGTGGACGAGTTCTGGCGCAACCTGCGCGCGGGCGTGGACAGCGTCGAGGAGATCCCCGGCGAGCGCTGGGACCACGCCGTGTTCCACGACCCGGACCGGACCGCCACCGGCAAGACCTACGGCAAGTGGGGCGGTTTCGTGCGCGGCGCGGACCGGTTCGACCCGCTGTTCTTCCGGATGTCGCAGATCGAGGCCGAGCACACCGACCCGCAGGAGCGGGTGTTCCTGGAGACGGTGTGGCACCTGCTGGAGGACGCCGGCTACACCCGCGAGCGGTTGCGCGGCAGCCGGACCGGCGTGTTCGTCGGGATGATGTACGGCCACTACCAGCTCTACGGGGTGCAGGACGCGTTGGCGGGCAAGGGTTTCGCCACCTCCTCCTCCTACGCCTCGGTGGCCAACCGGGTGTCCTACTTCTACAACTTCACCGGCCCCAGCGTCGCGCTGGACACGATGTGCTCCTCGGCGCTGGTCACCATCCACCAGGCGTGCCTGGCGATCGGCAACGGCGACTGCGAGGTGGCCGTCGCGGGCGGGGTCAACATCTCCAGCCACCCGGTGAAGTTCCTGCAGCTGGCGCAGCGCGGCTTCCTGGCCGCCGACGGCCGCTGCCGCAGCTTCGGCGAGGGCGGCACCGGCTACGTGCCCGCCGAGGGCTCCGGCGCGGTGCTGCTCAAGCGGCTGGACCGGGCGCTGGCCGACGGCGACCGGGTGCTGGCGGTGGTCAAGGCGACCGCGGTCAACCACGGCGGCGCCGGGGCGGGCTACAGCGTGCCCAACCCCGAGGCCCAGGGCGACCTGGTGCGCACCGCGCTGGACCGGGCCGGGCTGCGCCCGACCGACCTGGACTACCTGGAGGCGCACGGCACCGGCACCGCGCTGGGCGACCCGGTGGAGGTCAACGGCATGCTGCGCGCGTTCGGCGGGGACAACCCCGAGCGGCTGCCGATCGGCTCGGTGAAGTCGAACATCGGGCACGCCGAGTCCGCGGCGGGCATCGCGGCGGTGACCAAGGTGCTGCTGCAACTGCGCCACGGCGAGCTGGCCCCGTCCCTGCACGCCGACCGGCTGAACCCGAACATCGATTTCGACGCCACCCCGTTCGAGGTGCAGCGGGAGCTGGCCCCGTGGCCGTCGCGGGTGGGCGCGGGCGGTGCCGCGCGACCGCGCACGGCGGGCGTCAGCTCGTTCGGCGCGGGTGGCACCAACGCCCACGTGATCCTCCAGGAGTTCACCGCCGGGCCTGCCGCCCCGGCCCCGGCCGGGCCGCAGGTGGCGGTGCTGTCCGCCCGCGACGCCGACCGGCTGGTGGCCCAGGCCCGCAGGCTGGCCGACCACCTGCGCGGCGCCGACCCGGCCCCGGCCGAGGTGGCGTGGACGCTGCAATCCGGCCGCGAGGCGATGGCGCACCGGCTGGCGGTCCGGTTCGACGCGCTGCCCGAGCTGGTCGCGGAGCTGGACCGGTTCGCCGCCGGGACCACCGGCGCGCGGACCCGGACCGGCGTGGTGGACCCGCGCAGGCCCGCGCCGGGCGAGGCCCCCGCCGCCGACCCGGACGCGTTCGCCGCGGCCTGGCTGGCCGGGCAGCGGGTGGACTGGTCGGCGCTGCACCCGACCCGGCCCGCCCGCACCGCGCTGCCCGGCTACCCGTTCGGCGGCGACCGGGTCTGGCTGCCCGCCGCGGACGCCGAGCTGGCCGCGCTGGGCGCCGCACCGGTGGCCGAGGACGCCGGGGCGCTGCTGACCCGGCACTGGGTGCCCGCGCCGATCACCGGCCGCGGCGCCGCCCCGACCCGCACCGCCGTGCTCGCCGCGCCCGGCACCGAGGCGCTCGCCGCGAGGGTGGCCGCCGCGCTGCCCGGCGCCGAGGTGCTCGACCCGGGCAGGCTTGAGGCCGACCTGGCCGCCGCGGACACCCGGTGGGACGCCTACGACGCGGTGGTCGACCTCGCGGGCTGCGGCGAGCGGTCCCACGCCCTGCTGCCGACCTGGGTCGCCTGGCTGCAACGACTGGTCGACCTGGGCCGCCGGGAGGCGACCGCACTGCTGGTCTCCCGCGACGGCTCGCTCGGCGGAGCCGCCCGCACGGGCCTGTACCGGATGTTGCAGAGCGAGTACCGGCAGCTCCGGTCGCGGCACGTGGCCGTGGGCGGCGCGGGCGACGACGAGCTGTGCCTGATCGTGGTCGAGGAGCTGCGCGCCGACGGCGACCCCGCCGAAGTGTCCTATCGGGACGGTGCCAGGCACACCGCCGAACTGCGCGAACTGACCGCGAGCGCCGGTAACCCGGTGCGGTTCCCGGCCGACCACGTGCTCTGGGTGACCGGCGGCACGCGCGGCATCGGGCTGCTGACCGCCCGGCACTTCGTCGCCGAGCACGGCGTCCGCAAGCTGGTGCTGGCCGGCCGCGAGGAGCTGCCCCCGCGCGAGCGGTGGGCGGCGCACATCGCCGAGGACACCGCGCTGGGCCGCAAGCTGCGGCCGTTGGCGCAGCTGGCCGACCAAGGCGTGCAGGTGGAGGTGCTGGCCGTCGCGCTGGAGGAGCGCGAGCAGGTGGCCAAGGCGCTGGCCGAGGTCAAGCGGCGGCTGGGCCCGGTCGGCGGTGTGGTGCACAGCGCGGGCACGACCGACTTCGAGAACCCCGCGTTCGTCCGCAAGCCCGCCGACGCGATCGGCCGGGTGCTCGGCCCCAAGGTGTTCGGCGTGGACGCCCTCGTCGACTGCTTCCGCGACGAGCCGCTGAGCCTGTTCGTCGTGTACTCCTCGGTCGCCGCGGCCATCCCGCAGCTGGCCGTGGGGCAGAGCGACTACGCGATGGCCAACGGCTACCTCGACGCCGTGGCGGAGGCGCGCCCGCACGGGCTGCCGATCGTCAGCGTGCAGTGGCCGAGCTGGCGCGACACCGGCATGGGCGAGGCGCGCAGTGCCGCCTACCTGGCCTCGGGGCTGGCCGCGCTGTCCGACCGGCAGGGCCTGGCGCTGCTGGAGCGGGCGCTGGCCTCCGGTGCCCGGGTGGTGCTGCCCGCGGTGGTCCGGCCCGGTGCCGACTGGCACCCGGAGCGGCTGACCCACCGCCACCCGCACACCCCGACCGCACCCGCACCGGCCGCACCGGCCGCGCGGGTCCAGGCACCGGTGGCGACGGGTGCCGCGGTGGCCGCGGTGTCCTCGTGGCTGCTGGACCAACTGGCCACCGAACTGCGGTTCGACCGGGCCAAGCTGGCCGGGGACGTGCCGGTGCACGACTACGGGCTGGACTCGATCATGGTGTCGCAGCTGGTGCAGACGGTGGCCAAGCGGCTCGACGTGTCGGTCGACCCGTCGGCGCTGCTGGAGCACCCGACCACGGACGGGTTCGCGAGCTACCTCGCCGCGGAGTTCCCGGAGCGGTTGGGGGCCGAGTTCGGCACCGACACCGCTGCGCCCAGCCCGACCGCCGCGCCCAGCCCGGTCACCGCCCCGGTGACCCCGGCGGTGGTCTCCGAGGTCCGGCGGAGCACCGAGATCGCGGTCGTCGGTCTGTCCTGCCGGTTCCCGCAGGCACCGTCCGCGGCCGACTACTGGCGGCTCCTGCGCGGCGGGGACACCGCGCTGCGACCGGTCCCGGCCGCGCGGTTCGGCAGGCCGGTGGACTTCCACGCCGGGCTGCTCGACGAGGTGCTCCGGTTCGACCCGGAGGCCTTCCTGCTCGACGAGTCCGACGTGGTGGCGATGGACCCGCAGGCGCTGCTGCTGCTGGAGGAGGTCAGCCGGGCGGTGCACGACGCCGGGTACCGGCCCGAGGACCTCAAGGGCCGCGAGGTCGGCGTCTACGTCGGTGGCCGCAACACCCACACCGCCGACGCGGACCGGCTCGACCGCTCCCGCAACCCGGTCGTGGTGACCGGGCAGAACTACCTGTCCGCCAACGTGTCCCAGTTCTTCGACTTCCGCGGCCCGAGCGTGGTGGTCGACACCGCGTGCTCCTCGGCGCTGGTGGCGATGGACATGGCCGTCCAGGCGCTGCGCGCGGGTGACCTGGAGGCGGCGGTGGTCGGCGGGGTGAGCCTGCTCGCCGACGACCGCGCCCACCGGGTGTTCGGCAAGCGCGGCCTGCTCAACCCGGGTGCGGAGTTCCACGTGTTCGACAGCCGCGCGGCGGGTCTGGTGCTCGGCGAGGGCGTCGGCGTGGTGGTGCTCAAGCCGCTGGAGCGGGCCCGCGCCGACGGCGACCGGGTGCTGGCGGTGCTGTCCGGCATCGCGATCAACAACGACGGCCGCACCGCGGGCCCGGCCACGCCGAACCTCCAGGCGCAGAAGGACGTCATGCTGCGGGCGCTGGCGCGCAGCGGGCACGCCGCGGCCGACGTCGGCTGGGTGGAGGCCAACGGTTCCGGCTCGGTGATCACCGACCTGCTGGAGCTCAAGGCGGTGGAATCGGTCTACCGGACCGGGTCCGCGCAGCCGGTGGCGCTGGGCTCGGTGAAGCCGAACATCGGCCACCCGCTCGCCGCCGAGGGCATCGCCGCGTTCATCAAGGTGGTGTTGATGCTCAGCCACGGCGAGCAGGTGCCGTTCCGCTCCGGGCAGCAGCCGCTCGCGCACTACGACCTGGACGCCTCGCCGCTGTACTTCCCGCGGCGGGCAGCGGCGTGGCCGCGCGAGGCCGGGGTCGCCGCGCTGAACTGCTTCGCCGACGGCGGCACCAACGCCCACGTCCTGCTCGCCCCGGCCCCGGCGGGCCACACCGGCCGCGCGCCGCTGCCCGAACCGCGGTTCGACCGCCGGGTGGTCATCCGCGGCTCGGCTGCCCCCGAATCGCAGGGCCTCTTCTGGGACGAGCCGGTCACCCCCGCCCCGGCCCCGGTGGAGGTCCCGGCAGGCGGCATGTTCTGGGACGCGTACCGGTGACCCCGGCGCAGCGGGAGCGGCTGCCCGTCGTCTTCATGTTCTCCGGGCAGGGGTCGCAGTACTACCGGATGGGCCGGGACCTCTACGACTCGAACGCGGTGTTCCGGGCGGCGCTGGACCGGCACGACGCCACGGTGCGGGCCGAACTCGGCGAGTCGGTGCTGGCCGCGGTGTTCGACCCGGGCAAGCGGCGGGACGAGCTGTTCACCGACACGCGGCTGACCCACCCGGCCATCGTGATGGTCGAGCTGGCGGCGGCGGAGATGCTGCGGGCGGCCGGGGTGCGCCCCGCGTACCTGCTGGGCAGCAGCCTCGGCGAGTACGCGGCCGCGGTCGTGGCGGGCTGCCTGAGCGCCGCGGACTGCCTGCGGCTGCTGGTCGACCAGGCCCGCTGCCTGCGCTCGGCACCGCCGGGCGGGATGCTGGCGGTGCTGGCCGGACCCGAGGCGCACGACCTGGCCCCCGCCCTGGCCGACTGCGAGGTGGCCGCCCGCAACTACCCCGGGCACTTCGTCGTCGCGGGCACCACCGAGGCGATCGGCCGCGCGGAGGCGCAACTGCGCGCCGCGGACGTGCTGCACCAACGGGTGCCGGTGGAGCACGGCTACCACTCGCGGCTGATGGACGGTGTGCTGCGGGAGAACCGCGACGCGCTGCGGGCCGTGCGCTTCGCCCCGGCCCAGGTGCCCTGGGTGTCCTGTGTGGACGGCTCGGTGGTGGACCGGCCGACCGCCGACCACTTCGCCCGCGTGGTCCGCGCCCCCATCGAGTTCGGCGCGGCGATGGCCGCGCTGGCCGACCGGGGCGAGTTCCTGTACCTGGACCTCGGCCCGGGGGGCACCCTGCACAACTTCGCCCGCAACACCCCGCGGTCGGGTTCCCGTTCCTGGTCGATGCCCCTGTTCAGCCCGTTCGGGCACGACCCCGGGGTGGTGGACCGCGCGCGCGACGCCGCGGCCGACCCGGCCCCCGTCCCCCCAGCCCCCGCGAGGAAGGCGCACGTCGTGAAGGTCTACGGATTCCCAGGTCAGGGCTCGCAGCGGCGGGGCATGGGCGCGGAGTTGTTCGAGCGCTACCCCGAGCACACCGCCACCGCCGACCGCGTGCTCGGCTACTCGATCCGCGAGCTGTGCGTCGACGACCCGCGCCGCGAGCTGGCCAGGACCGAGTTCACCCAGCCCGCCCTGTACGTGGTGAGCGCGCTGACCTGGCTGGACCGCCGAGCCGCGGACCCCACGCCGCCGGACTACCTGGTCGGCCACAGCCTCGGCGAGTACGTGGCCCTGTTCGCCGCGGGCGTGTTCGACTTCGAAACCGGTCTGCGCCTCGTCCACCGGCGCGGCGCGCTGATGGCGGCGGCGGGCGGCGGCTCGATGGCGGCCGTCGTCGGCACCGACGAGCCCACGATCACCCGCGTGCTGGCCGAAGCGGGCCTCACCGGCCTGGACCTGGCCAACCACAACGCGCCCGACCAGTTCGTCCTCTCCGGCCCGGACGAGGAGATCGGCCGCGCCTGCGCGGCGTTCGAGGCCGCGGGCGCCCGCGCGGTCCGCCTGCACGTGAGCGCCCCCTTCCACTCCCGCCACATGCGCGGCACCGCCGAGGAGTTCGCCCCGTTCCTGGCGGGCTTCCCGCTGGCGGACCCGGTGATCCCGGTCCTGGCCAACATCGACGCCAAGCCGTACCGGCCCGGCGAGGTGGCCAAGACCCTGACCGCCCAGATCGCCGCCCCGGTGCGCTGGACCGAGACGGTCCGCTCGCTGATGGGCCTGGGCGAGTTCGAGTTCGTCGAGTTAGGACCGGGGCAGGTGCTGACCAAGCTGGTCGCCAAGATCAGGGCGGCCGCCGACCCGCTGGCCGCCCCTGCCCTCCCCGCCACCGCTGTTCCCGCCGCCACCGCTCCCGCTGCCGCGGTACCTGCCGTGCCTGCCGCGCCGGACGCGGACTCGCTCGGCGCCCGCACCTTCCGCGAGCGGTACGGCCTGCGCCGGGCCTACCTGGCGGGTTCCCTCTACGGCGGGGTCTCCGGCCGGGAGATGCTGGGTTCCCTGGCCAAGGCGGGCCTGCTCGGTTTCCTCGGCACCGGCGGACTGGCACCGGCGGAGGTCGAGCACGAGGTGCGCGGCCTGGTCGGCGACCTCGGCCTCTCCGGCGCGTTCGGCGCGAACGTCCTCTACCGCCACGGCGCCCCGGAGGAGGAACTCGGCCTGGTCGACGTCCTGCTCCGGCACGGCGTGGACCTGGTCGAGGCCTCGGGTTTCCCGGTGCTCACCCCGGCCCTGGTCAAGTTCCGCCTCAAGGGCGGCCGGATCCTGGCCAAGGTGGCCCGCACCGACATCGCGGCCGAGTTCCTGGCGCCCCCGCCCGAGCACCTGGTCCGCCGCCTGGTCGCCGACGGCGCGGTCACCGAGGCGGAAGCCGCGGCCGCCGCGACCAGGCCCGTGGCCGACGACCTCTGCGTGGAGGCCGACGGTGGCTGGGTCACCGCCAACGCGGACCTGCTCACCCTCCTGCCCGCGGTCCGCGGGCTGCGGGACCGCTCGACCACCCCGTCCGGCCACCACGTCCACATCGGCTGCGCGGGCGGCATCGGCAGCCCGGCGGCGGCAGCGGCGGCGTTCCTGCTCGGCGCGGACTTCATCCTCACCGGCTCGGTCAACCAGTGCTCGGTGGAGGCGGCCACCAGCCCCGCCGTGAAGGACCTCCTGCACCAAGCCCACGAGTACGACATCGAGACAGCCCCGTGGGGCCCCCTGTTCGAACTGGGCGCCCGCGCCCGCTACCTCAAGCGCGGACTGTTCTTCCCGGCCAGGGCATCCCGCCTGCACGAACTGTGGCGCAGGCACGGCGCCCTGTCCGAATTGGACAGCGACACCCGCGCCCAGGTGCTCACCAAGTACCTGGGCGGGGTGGACGCCCCGACCCCCACCGGGGACGGGAAGGCCGACCTGGCGAAGCTCTTCCGGGGCTACTTCGACCGCGGCCTCCGGTCGGCCCTGGCGGGCGACACCCGTTCCCGAGTGGACTTCCTGGTGCACTGCGGACCCGCGATGGGCGCGTTCAACCAGGTGGTCGAGGGCACGTCCCTGGACCCGTGGCAGGCCCGCACGGTGGAGGCCATCGCCGACACCCTCCTGGAAGGCGCCGCGACCCACATCGCCGACCGCCTCGCGGCACTCCGCTAACCACGTGGATCCCGCGCCGCCGGGCCGATTTCGACCCGGCGGCGTTCGGTGGTCCCACCTGGCCGTGTCCCTGTCCGCCGCCGCGTTCCGCCTGCGTCGCCAAGACCGAGCCGCGCCTCGACCAGGCCGCGATCACTGCTCTTCCGGCACCCGGAACCGGTACTTGTCCGCGAAGCCGCGCACGACCAGGTCGGCGTCGAACCAGCAAGCGAGCACCTCGTCATCGATCCGCAACGAACACAGCGGTGTCAGGGAACGGGTGTCGTAAGCGGCGATGCGGCCGTCCTCCGTAGTGGTGACCAGTACGGTTCGGTTGGGGTTCAGGGCGAGACGACGTGGTTTGCGCACGGTGACCTCGCGCAGGACGGTGTCACCGGCGCGCAACCGCAGGACGATGTCGGATTCGCCGAAGACGCGAACGGCGGCGTTGCGCGCGATACCGAAGTCACTACAGGCCTGGGTGCTGTTCATGACGTAGTGGTACCGGCCGCTCTCGTCAACCTCGACGGTGTGACCGTCCGGGGTCGTGGCGATGACGAATCTATCTTGGTGGTGACTCACCAGTTCCGGGGCGGCTGCGGCCATACCGTCATTGATTTCCTTATCCAGCCCGAAGAAGTCAAAGAACGGCACGTAGTGTGCGCTTCGCAGGGGTTCCGCTTCTACGCGGACCGCCGAGTCCGACGCCGCGAACGCCAGGGCCGTGCCATCCGGCGACCAGGCGAGGTCGAGGACCGCGGCACCGCGGGCACCGTTGACCGCGACGCAGTCGAGCGTCGTCGCGTCCCAGATCAGCACCGCTCCCCCACAAGCGGAGGTATTGATGGCCACACCGAACACCTTGCTGTCCGGCCGCCAGGCGATGGCAGCGACCGGACCCGCGTACCAGACGGCCGTTCCCCAGGCATGGTTGAGCTTCCTGTCCTGGAGGTCGATGACCACCACCTTGTAGGTCGACGCACAGGCGAGCCTTCCACCATCCGGACTCCATGCCACCACGGCGGGCCCATCCTCGTCGGCATGCGGCAGATTGATGTAGTGCGGCTCGATCTCAGTGGTGGGATCCCGCCATATGGCAAGCTCTTTGTAATAGGTGATGCCCGCGAGTTGGCCGCGTGGTCCCCAACTCGCCGAGCGGAACATGCCGTCCACGACCCGGGCCACCCCACGTCCCGGTCGCCACAGCCGGAGTTCGCCGCCGCCCGCGACCGCCAGGACATCCGAGTCGGGCCGCCACCGCACGTCCGTGCCCGCCATGATGCCGGGATCGATCCAGCGGAGAGTGGCCACGTGGGTCACCGAACCGTCCCCGAGGTCGACCACCTCCACCCGTAGGCAGTCAAGGCTGTTCTCGATGTGGACGACCTGAGCGAGCAGCCGGTTGTCCGGGCTGAGCGCGGCCCGCAGAACCCAGTTCTCGGATACCGGCGTTACCGAGAGCGGGCGACCGGTGTGGGGATCCCAGGTGCGGAACTTTCCGTCGTCCCCGCCGACCGCGCTGATCACGTCCCGCCACTCGACCGAGGAGACCTGCCCTCGGTGCCCCGCGAGGGTCCGCGCCACCGGATCCCTGCGGACGAGCGGGGATTCGTGTGGTCGCAGCGACCACACGGGCAACGCTTCGTCCACGTGGTACAGCACGGCCCGGTCGAAGAGGTGCGCGTACAGGGTGAGGGCGGGGTCGGAGTCCAGGAGATGGCCGTGGGAACGCAAGAACGCCAGCAGGTCCTCGTCGCGGTCGGGACAGGCGGCGACATCCGCCTCGGCTGCGTGGGGGCCGTCCTCGGCGATGCGACGAGCGAGGTAGCGCAGGTCGGTGCACAGGTCGGCGAGTTCCGCGGTCAACCCTGCGGCGAGCAGATGGTGAACCAGTTGTCCGCGTAGGACGGTCGAGGCGTTGTGCCAGCCGTCGGCCGGACGGGTGGCGTCGAGGAGGCGTCGGCTGGCCGTGCGGACCTCGGCGGAGTGGGCGCGACGCAGGTAGTCATGGACAACGTCGTGGAGATGGGTGTCGGCGAGGAGGGAGTGGCGGTTGAACCTGTCGCATTCGGACGCTGCGGTGACAGGGTCCAGGCCCCACAGGAGTTCCAGTAGCTCCGGTGGAACGGGAACGCGGGCGGGGAACGCGGCGAGGCTGAGGTAGCGGTGGAGGGAATCCACGCCGTGCGGGGACGTGGCGACCAACTCATCCAGGCTCAGGCGCAACGTGGCGGCGATGCCGGTCCCCCGGTCTCCCAAGGCGTCGAGGAAGGCGACACCGTCGCGGGCCAAAGCGGAGTCGAGGTCGTGGACTACGCGGTCCAACGGCGCTCGGCGGCGCGCGGCGCTGAGGAGGGCGCCGTTGAGCATGGACAACGCGAGTGGCCAGCGGCCGACTCGGTCGACCAGGGCGCGGGGTTCGCCGGTGTCCGGGAAGTCACGGCACAACAGGTTCACCGCTTCGGGAACGGTCATCGGCCCAACGGGCAGTTCGACCCCGCGAATGACTCCGGTCAACCGGGTGGTCACCAGCCGAACGCAGTTGCGGCCGCCGGAGAGAAACGGTTCAAGGTCCGATCGACGCCAAACGCCGTCGATGACCAGGAGCATCCGCCGGTCGCCGAGGGCGGTGGCAAACGCGGCCATGGCGCCGTCGAGGGTGGTGAGGTGGGTGTTGCCGACCAGCAGGGTCACCAGGTCACGGAGGAGTTCGACCAAGTCGGCGCGCGTGGTGGTGGAACTCAGCCGGAACCAGTGGACGCCGTCGGGGAACTCCTCGGCGAGACGCGCACAAGCCCAGCGGGCCAAGGTGGTCTTGCCGACTCCGCCGGGGCCGGACAACACGACAACGCCCGACTCCGCCACCGCGCCGAGCAACCGGCCACCGACATCGGAACGTTCGACGACATCGGCGACGTCCTCCGACCACACCAACCTCGGACGTGTGCCGACGTGGCCGATCTGGATGACCGACCGGGCACCGAAGGCCAGGTTGACGACATCGGGCTGGTCCGCCATCCGATCATGGTAACCGGGACAGGCGCGCGGCGAGCACCGTCGCCACGTCGGCGGCCGACTCGGCGCCGGGCTCCCCGCCGCGCGAGAACCGTTCGCGTTCACCGCCGACCAGGAGCGGAATCGGCGGAATCGCAGTACGGACAGCGAATTGGGTGCGGGTCGGGTGCGAAGCGGGAGCCGAGTGGGTGCTGACCGAGCGGGGTGCGCGCGGCCGTTCGAGGATCTGGGTATGACGATGAGCACCGCGTGCTACCAGGAGTCCACCGAGGGTGCGCTGCTGGCGGCCCTGGTCGACATAGCGGACGAGTCTGTCGTGTTCCACAACCGACTCGGGTTCCGCCGAGCGGGCGTGGAACTCACGTGCAGGCAGACGGAGGTCGTCCGCGCTCTGCTCCGCCGTGGTGTGGCGGTCATCGAGTCCGGCGACCACCACGACACCCACGCCCCGGTCCTGCTCACCGGGACCGGAACCGCACTGCTTCAACGAAACGCGCGATAGCCGCAGCGAAAGCACTGGTGCCACAGGGCATCGGCGCTTGAGCGGCGCCACCGGCCAACCGACGTCAGGTGCGTCGACTGGTCCACCGAGCGCGGACCGCCGCCACCCGGGCGGGAACCCTCCGCTCAGTCCCCCGCCCGGCCGGTGTCGTACGCCCACATCGCGATCTCGACCCTGTTCCGGGCGCCGAGTTTGCTCAGCAGGCTGGCGACGTGGGTCTTGGCGGTCGTCAAGCCGATGTACAGCTCGGCGGCGATCTCGGCGTTCGTGCGGCCGCGGGCGACCAGCGTCAGGACCTCCTCCTCGCGGTCGGTGAGCGGCTCGGTCGGTTGGATCCGTCGGCTCGACGGGTCCCTGCCCGCGAGGGTGGCCAGCAGCCGCCGGGTGACGTTGGGGGCGATCAGGGCGTCGCCGACGGCGGCGGCGTGCACGGCCTGGACGAGCAGCGCCTGCCCGGCGTCCTTGAGCAGGAAGCCCCGGGCGCCTGCCCGGAGCGCGCCGTGGACGTACTCGTCGAGGTCGAACGTCGTGATCACCACCACCGCGATCGGGTCCGGGACGCCCCGGCCCGCGAGGAGCCTGGTGACCTCGATGCCGTCGAGCCCGGGCATCTGGATGTCGACCAGGCACACGTCGGGGCGGAGCCGGTGCGCCAAGTCGACGGCGGCGTGGCCGTCGGCGGCTTGGCCGACGACCTCGATGTCGGGCTGCGCGTCGAGGATCATCGACAGGCCGGTGCGCACCAGGTCCTGGTCGTCGGCCACCAGCACGCGCACCGTCATCGGCGGACCCCCGTCGGCAGTTCGGCGTCGACCGCCCACCCGCCGTCGGGCGCGGGCCCGGCGCGCAGCGTGCCGCCGAGCAGCTGCACGCGCTCGGTCATGCCCAGCAGCCCGAAGCCGTGGTCCACCGACCGTGCCGGGTCGATCCGTCCGTCGTCGGTCACGCGTAGTCGCAGCCTTCCCGCGTCCTCCACCACCCGGATCTCCACACGCGAGGCGTCGCGGGCGTGGCGCAGGGCGTTGGTCAGCGCCTCTTGCCCCAGCCGGTAGACCGCCGCGTCGACCTGGGGTGGAAGTTCGTCCAGGTCAGCGGGCAACTCCACGTCGATGACCGGGATCGGGGCGCGGCGGGCGAGGGACACCAGGTCGGCGACGCCTGCCCGGGTGCCGTACTGCGCGGGCGCGCCGTCCCGCAACACCCGGACCATCGCCCGCATCTCCGCGAGCGTCCGCGACGCTTCCCCCTCGATGGCCGCCAACGCGTCGAGCGCCGCCGCGGGTCGCTGCCCGGCCATCGCCCGGCCCGCCTGCGCCTGCACGGCGATCGCCGAGACGTGGTGGGCGACGATGTCGTGCAGTTCGCGCGCGAGGCCGACCCGCTCCTGGCCGCGGCTCTGCGCCAACGCCCGGCGCCAACTCTCGGCGCGGTAGCGCAACGCCGCCCCACCCGCCGCCGCCGACGCCAGGACGGCGATTCCGCCGATGGCGTCGGGCGGCCCGATGTGGTCGGCGGCGGAACCGATGACCGCGGCCACCGCCACCACCGCCAGCCCGATCACGATCTCGCGCCCCGAGCCCCAGCGGACCAGCGCGTAGACGAGCACCAGGATGTAGGTCATCGTGTCGAGGCCCACGGTGGGCGCCCCGCCCAGCAGGCTCGCCAGTCCCAACGCCATCGCCGTGCCGAAGGCCACCACGACGCAGGCCAACGGGTGGGTACGCCGCCACAGCAGCACCGGCGCGAGTCCGACCGCCACGGCCGTCGCCACCGGCCGCCAGGCGATGTCGTCGCGGAGGACCCCTTCGAGCAGCGCCGCCACGATCGACACCCCGACCAGCAGCCAGTCGCGCGACACCCGCCCGGGAGCGTCCACGGCGCGGGGCTCGGTCCACAGCGAACTCAGGGCGTTGGCGGTCACCCACACAGCCTAGAGACCACCGGCGCGTCGGGGACCGACCGAAAGAACGAGACGCCGCTTCCTCCCCACGGATGAGGAGGGTCCGACCTCGACGCCGATGTGCCCGCCGCCGGGCTCGGCGATCGTTGACCCACCGATCCGCACCACGACAACGGAGCCCGCGATGAGCACACGCCACCCCACCACGACCACCCTGGAAGACCCGCGGATCCCGGTGCGGGCCAAACTCGCCGCGGCGTGGACGAGCTTCATGTTCCTGTACGCCTACGTGGACATCATCGCCTTCTTCAAACCCGGCGTCATCGCCGACATCCAGGTCGGCGTCGTCTGGGAGTTCGCCGTCAGCCAGACGTTGTTGACCACCTTCGTCGCGCTCATGGCGATCCCGATCTTCATGATCGTGCTGTCGATGACCCTCCCCACCCGGGCCAACCGCGTCACGAACCTCATCGTCGCCTCGGTACAGGTCCCCTACGCCGCGTTCAACCTGGTAGGCGAGTCCTGGACGTACTTCTACGGCCTCGGCGTCACCCTGGAGGTGCTCCTGCTCGGCTACATCGTGCGATGCGCCTGGACCTGGCCCCGCACCACGGCGTCGACGAGCCCGGACCGTGGAACCGTTCGCGCTCAGCAGCGAGCGTGAACTGCCGGGAAGCCCGGTCGAGCAAGGCCATCTGGCGGACTCCAACGCCAGCCGCCAGAGTGTCCACTGTGGTCCCTTGATCGTCGCCCCACAGCGGGCGCGCGACAGTGCGTCGACAGTGGACATTCAGCATCACCACCCCGGGGCAGGCGGGGTGTCAGGTGGTGGGCGGTACCCCGAGCAGGGCTGCCAGCGCGCGCAGGACGATCGCGCGGACCTTCGGCGGGTCGTAGTAGTCGTGGTCCAGGACGCGGGGGATGATGAGGCCTTCGAGGATGCCGTTGAGGACCGTGACGAGGTCTACGGGGTCGCTGTCGGTGGTGAAGTCGCCGCGATCGATGCCTGCGCGGATGGCGGCCACGAACGGCTGGCGGTAGCGGTCGCACAGGACCGCGCCGACGTCGCGCAGCTCCGGGTCCCTGGCGCAGGCGTGCCAGAACTCGAGCAGCATGCGGCCGGTGACCCGGGCTTCCGGGTCCAGGGCGCGGTCGACCAGGGCGGTCAGGGTCCGCCAGGGCGGGTCGTCCGGGCCGACCACGGCCTCCATCGCGCTGACCTCGCGCTCGGTGGACCGGTGCAGCGCCTCGATGAGCATGTCCTCGTGCGAACCGAAGTGGAACTGCAGGGTGCTCACCGCGACCTTGGACACCTTGGCCACGTCGGTGAACCTGGTCCGGTCGTACCCCCGGTCGGCGATCACGGCGATCACGTGGTCGAGCACCTCGTCGCGCCGCTTGCCACCCGCGCGCCTGCGCAGCGGGTAGGCACTGCCCGCCGCCGGACCTGGTGCTGTCGTGCCCGAGCTCATCCGAACGAGTCTAGGACGGCGCACCCTCCCGAGCCAACCCGCCGTACGGTACGGTCCAACCGTATTTCGATACAGTCGTTCGTACCGTAACGGCATCCCGACTCTCGGCGAGGTTTGGTTCATGACCGAAGCACCTGTTCCACCCCCCGCGGCCGACCCGGTCAGCGGGACCGCGACCCGACCGGCGACCGACCGCCGCTGGCTGGTGCTGGCGTTGATGTGCAGCGGTCTGCTGCTCGCGGCGATGGACAACACGATCCTCAACGTGGCGCTGCCCGCGATCGCCGAGTCGCTGCGCCCCGGCGCGACCGGGTTGCTGTGGATCGTCGACAGCTACTCGCTCGTCGTCGCCGGGTTGCTGGTGACCGCGGGCACCGGTGCCGACCGCTTCGGGCGCAAGCGGTTCTTCCTGCTCGGTCTGGCCCTGTTCGGCGTCGCGTCGCTGGTCGCCGCGTTCGCGGGCTCGGTCGCGGTGCTCATCGCGGCCCGGGTGCTGCGGGCCGTCGGCGGGGCGATGATCATGCCCGCCACGCTGTCGATCATCCGCACGGTGTTCACCGACCCGCGGGAGCGCGGCGTCGCGATCGGGCTGTGGTCGGCCACGGCCGCGGTCGGCTCGGTGATCGGGCCGATCGTCGCGGGCGCGATGCTGCGGGTGTTCTGGTGGGGCTCGGTGTTCCTGGTCGGGCTCCCGGTGGTCGTCGTCGCGCTGCTCCTCTCGGCGCGGTACGTCCCGGAGTCCCGGGACCCGTCGCCGGGGCGCTTCGACCCGATCAGCGTGGTGCTCTCGATGGGCGCGGTGCTCGGCGTCGTCTTCGGCATCAAGGAACTCGCCGGGCACGGGATCGGCGCGCCGACCGCGGTGCCCGCGCTGGCGCTCGGGCTGGTCCTCGCCTGGGTCTTCGTCCGGCGGCAGGGCAAGCTGGCGCACCCGCTGCTCGACCTCTCGCTGTTCCGCGCGCCCAGGTTCACCGCGGCGACCCTGGCCGTGCTGCTGTCGTTCTTCGGGTTCTTCGGGCTGCTGTTCTTCCTGGCGCAGTACTTCCAGATCCTGCGCGGGTTCACCACGCTGCAGACCGGTCTGTGGCTGCTGCCGATGGCCGTGGCCAGCCTCGTCGCCGCGCCGCTGACCGAGAAGATGGTGCGGAACTGGGGCACCCGCCTGACCCTGAGCGGCTGCTTCGGGGTGATCGCGGTGTCGTTGGCCGTGCTCTCGCTGATCGGCGCCGACGTGCCGGGCTGGGTGGTCGACGGGGCGATCGTGGTCGGCTTCATCGGGGTCGGGTTCGGCGCCAGCGTCGCGGTCACCTCCGGGTCCCAGGCGATCATGACCAGCGCCCCGCCCGCCCGCGCGGGCGGGGCCGCGGCCATCCAGGAGACCTCGTTCGAGCTCGGCGCCGGACTCGGTGTCGCGCTGCTGGGCAGCATCATGGCCGCGGTGTTCGGGAACGAGCTGGCCGCGACCACGGTGGTGGCCCCCGCGGTGGCCGAGACCGCCGCCCAGTCGCTGCCGCTGGCCGCGCTCACCGCGGCGGAGATGGGCGCCGCGGGCGAACCGCTCATGGCCGCGGCGCGGGCGGCGTTCCTCTCGGGCATCTCGGTGGCCGCGCTGGTCGGGGCCGGGGTGATGCTCGTGACCTCCGTGCTCACCGCGCTCTGGCTGCCCAACAGGGCGGCAGAACGGGCCGAGGCGGCGGCAAGTCCGGGAGGTTGGTGACAACCGCCCGCACTCTGGGGCCGTGTAAGTGGCGTGGGGCCGTGGCGGGGTGTGGCCGCCCGGCCCCCGTCTCGTGTGGCTGATCCTGGTTGGGGGTGATCGGTGTCGTGGTCGATGCCTTGTCGGCGCGGTTGGTGCCGGACGCGTTGTGGGAGTTGGTCGAGCCGTTGGTCCCGGGGTTCGCCGCGCGCCCCCAGGGTGGGGGGACGGCGGGGTTGAACGACCGGGTGGTGTTCACGGCCGTCGTGTACGTGCTGACCAGCGGGTGCGGGTGGCGGGAGTTGCCGACGCGGTTCGGGGTCAGCGTGCCGACCGCGCACCGCCGGTTCGCCGCGTGGACCAAGGCGGGGTTGTGGAAGCGGATCCAGCACGCGGTGCTCGACCGGCTCGGTGAGCGGGAGCTGCTGGACTGGTCGGCGGCCGTGGTCGCCGCCGCGGCGATCCGGGCGGAACAGGGGCTCGCCGACCGCTCCGGGTCCGATCGCCCGGACCAAGAACGCATCCCATTCCGCCGCTGATTGGTCGAGCGGATTGATCGAGCGGGCGTCGCGATCCACACCGGCGTTGTTTCCACCTGCGCGTACGCCGGGGGCGGCGCCGCGATAATCATTTCGACTTCACCGCACCGCCACATCGCGCTCGCGCCCGCCTGCTCGACAACCGCACCACATGAGACCGGCTATACGGGGCAAAACAGGGCGTTGTTTCTTTTTGTCTACCATCGGCTGCGCATGGAAATCTTCTGACGATCCGCCGACTCGGTACATCCCAGCCTTTTAATCAAGGCAGCTTAATTCGTCGATCGCTTAATTCGTCGACCTGCGTACAGGGCCGCTTCGCACGGCCGTTGACACCGCTGGCAATTGACCGATTCGCGCGCCGCACGACCCGGTTCCCAGCACACAACGGGCCGTTTCGGGACGTTCGACCCTGGCTCGCTCGTTCCGATTGTGCTTGATTCGCCTCAAGTGGCGCGCTACTCGGTTCGGCCGATCGCGGCTTGGTCTGTCCGCCGGAATCCGCTGAGCCGATGATCGACTTTGGGCGGAAATAGGCGCGAGTGTCCGGATGAAATGGCCGTAATACCAGAGAATCATCGGTCGATGCGGGCAATGTTGGTTCCCTTTCGGGCAGCCGATCACATCGGCCAAAGATAACGCCGTTCGGGAGCAGTTCCTCACCCAGGCATTCGCGGTTGCCGAGCGGCAGTTTGCTTGACGGCCCGAGAGGTGGCTCCATATGCTGCACCCAGGGGAGCTTCTGGATGCCCATCATCGATTAGTTGTATTTCTCCAACTGCACCCCATTGCCTGCGCGCCTTTGTGGACTTCTTGTATTTCGCCGACACGGACGGGAGCCGTCATGTCCGAGCAACAGACCTCACCCGGGGCCCCGGAGCACAGCGCCGACCAGCCGGACGGGGGTGCGCCCGGCCCCGACCTCGGTGTGCTGGCCACCGCCCCGGAGCAGGCGGCCGAGCCCGCGGGCAGCGAGGCGGCCGAGGCGGCCGAACTGGAGGACTTGGACGACCTCGACGATGTCGACTTCGACCTCGACGAGGTCGAGAACAAGATCGCCCCACTTGCTCTCGCGTGGATCGGCCCCCGCCGATGACCGTCTCCCTCCAGCCCGACCGGGGGGTGTCCCTCGGGTCGGGTGCCGTCGAACTCGACCTCGACTACGGCCCGGCCGCCTCCTACACCGGCCTGCGCTACGCGCTGTCGGCGCTGCGCGCCGAGGGAGCGACCTTCGGTGACCTCCCGGCCCGCCACGGGGCCGAGTGGGCCCAGCTGTTCCCCGGCGAGTGCCCGGACGCCCCGGTGCTGGACGACATCGCGCTGGCCGCGTCCGAACGGCGGCTGCACCGGGAGAGCGAGCAGGTCTACCGCGTCCTGTCGGTCGCGGCGACGGCGCTGTGCGCGGCGTCGGTCGAGCTCGACCGTCCCGTCCTGCTCCGCGGCGCGGGCGGGACCGACCTCTCCTCCTTGCGCGGGGTCATGCTCGCCGTGGAGCGGGCCGGTGTCACCCCGGGTGCCCGACTCGGTCTGGTCGACCCGCGCAAGATCCGGATCCCGGCCGGGCCGCACGCCGACTACCGGCACGAGCGGGCCCGCTGCCTGCGCCGGGCGGGTGTCCCGGTCGGGGTCGACGACCTCGAGTTCGACCTCGCGGGCCTGCCGGACACCGCGTTCCCGCCCGCGTCCCGCGAGGGCGAGCTGTACTTCGTGGCGACCGACCCCGACACCGCCAGGGTCGACCGGCTCGCCGCGGCGCTGGCCTACGCCAGGTGCGCGTTCTTCTCCGCCAATTGGGAGGGGATGGCGATCGTCGCCAAGGCCGCGGTCGGGCTGCTGCGCGGGCTGCCGGACGCCGCCGTCCCGGAGGTGCTGGCCCGGTCCCGGACCGCGGACGGCCTCGCCGAGGCCATCGAGTTCGAGACCGTCGTGCTGCGCGGGGTCGACGACCTGCGCGCGTTCCTGCTCAAGGTGCTCGGCATCCAGGCCGGGTTCCGCGGCGACCAGGACGCCGCGCTCGGCTACTTCCGCGCCATGCGGGCCGACGCCCCCGGGCTCTCGCCCGAGCTGCTCGCCCAGTCCCACCTGTACACCGCGCTGACCCTGTCCAAGCGCAAGCTCCGCCTCGCCGAGGCCGTCGCCGAGCTGGACCAGGGGTTCGCCGCGGTGCGGGCCACCGACGGCGAGCCGGACAGCGTCCGCCGGGAACGCGGCTGGCTGCACAACCTGCGCGGCCTGACGCTGTTCGCCGAACGCAGGCTGGTCGCCGCCTTCGAGCACGAGAAGCAGGCACTGGCCTGTCTCGACGGTCTCACCGACGCGAGCTCGGCGCACCTGCGGATCAACCTCTACTCCAACATCTCCGTGCTCCAGGAGAAGGCCGACAAGACCGACTCCGCGCTGGCGACGTGGGAGAAGTTCAAGCAGGCCACCGGATCGGCCAACGCCGGGTTCGGCAAGCACCACTCGTACCGGGCGGGCGGGCTGCGGCTGCGGCTCGGTGACACCGCGGGCGCGCTCGCCGACCTCGACAACACGCTGGCCGGTGCCGCCGCCCTCACCGACGACTTCCACGAGTGCGAGGTCCGCCTGGAGCTGGGCACCTGGCACGCCCGCCAGGGCGCGACCGCGGTCGCGGGCGAGCACTTCGAGCTGGCCGAGGCCGCCGCGCGGCGGGTCGGCGACCCGTACCGGATCGCGCTCGCCCTGGCGGGCACCGGCGCGGTCACCGGGCGGGAGACCGGGGTCGCGGAGACCGCGGCGCTGAGCACCACCCACCCGGACCGGGCCGCGGCGCTCGCCGGGGCGGTCGCCGCGGGCAGTGCCGTGCTCGACCTGCTGCCCGTCCCGCGCACCAAGCTCAACCGGCCGTTCGACCAGATCAACTTCCAGGACTGAGCCCATGAGCGACCACCCAGGCTGGCTGCTCTACCCCGGAGTCCTGTTGCGCCGCGCGGGTTTCGGGGTGTCGATGGTCGCCGCGCTCGCCGACCCGGCGACGGCGGAGGCGTTGTCCCGCTACCGGGAGCCGCTGCTGGCGGCGGACCGGGCGCGCGCGGACCTGCTGGCAGGCACCGCGGAGCTGGTCGGGCGCACCAGGGACCGCGACCAGCTCCGCGCGTTGTCCAAGCTCCGGGCGAAAGCGGGCCGGGGCGCCGACCTCGGCGGGCTCACCGTCGCCGAGCTGGCCGAGCCGATCGCCCGCTACCGCCGGACCCTGGCCGACCGCCTCGCCGCCGAGGAGCGGCTGGGCGAGGTGCTCGCGGCCGAGCGGCACGGGCGGTCGGCCAGGGTGCGCGCGGTGCTCGCCGACGACCGGGTGCTGGACGCGGTGCTCCAGCTCTCCCCGTCGTTCCACGACGAGGTGCTCCGGTTCGCCGCGACCTCGGGCGCCCCGGGTGACCGGGCCAAGGACCGGGCGTTCTACCGGCGGGTCTACCTCTACGCGCAGCGGTTGGGCGCGAAGAACGAGACCACCAGCTTCTTCGGGCCGCTCGTGCACGGCCGGGTCGACCCGGCCGCGTCGGGCATCGAGCTGGGACCGGCGACCGGGTCCGGTGTGGTCGCGCTGTCGGCGACGGTCGCTTTCTGGGCGGTGTGCGAGTTGGCCGCCGCCATCGGCGCCGACCCGTCGGTGGTCGACCGGCTGCCGGTGGGCTGGATCCCCGCCTGCGGGCGCGCGGCCGGGTCGATCCGGTTGCCGGACGGCCGGGCCGTGCGCCTGCCCGGGTGGCAGGGCGACCTCGTCGCGGCCATCGACGGCGAACGCCGGGTCCTCGACCTCGCCAGCCTCCTCGACCGGCCGGTGCCGGAGGTGGTCGGGGCGCTGCGGCGGCTGCGCCAGGTGGGCGCGGTGCGGCTGTGGCCGGAGCCGCCGTCGACCACCCCGGCCCCGTTGGACTGGCTCGTCGACTGGGCCACCCGGTGGCTGCCCGACACCCGGTGGCCCCGGGTGCTCGGGGAGTTGCGGGACCTGGCCGACGACTTCGCCGCCGCCACCGACCACCGCCAGCGGGCCAAGGCGCTCGACGCGGTGGAACAGCGGTTCACCGAGATCACCGAGGTCGACGCGCGGCGCGCGGGCGGGCGCATGTACGCGGACCGCACCGTGGTGTCCCTCGACGCCGCCGGGGACCAGTCGCCGGTGCTGGTCGGCGGCGACGTCGCCGACCACTGGCAGCGGGGGCTGGCCCCGGTGCTCGACCTGGCCACGGCCTTCGGCACGCGCAACCGGGACGCCGCCAACGGGTTCTGCCTCGGTGTCCTGCGCGCGGCCGGGGTCGACCGCATGCCCTACGACGAGTTGATCGCCAGGGTCGGCGAGGCCGTCGCCCACGGCGAGCCAGCGGCACTCACCGAACCGGCCAGGGAACTCGCGGCCCGCTACACCGACCTGGTCCGCGCCGCGCTCGACGGGGACGAGGCGGTGCTCGACCCCGCCGCGCTGGCCGCGCTCGGCGGACCGCCCGGGGCGGCCCCCGCGTTCGCCAGCCCGGACCTCATGCTCGAACGGGGGCCGGACGGCGTCGACACCCTCGTGCTCGGCGAGCTGCACCCGTACGTGTACGCCTGGGGCTCCCAGGGGCTCTTCCACCCCGACCAGCAGACGCTGCTGGCCGGGTTCACCGACGACCTGCGGCCGTGGGGCGGGGCCGACCGGCTGGCCACCGTCATCCGGCGCAGGCGGCACAAGGGGCTGGTGGCCGACTGGTTCCCCGGCCGGTTCGTGGAGATCACCGCGCACGCCACCGACCAGCGGGACCGCGCCGTCGCGCTGACCGAGGTGGAGGTGGTCGCCGACGGCGACCGGGTGCGCCTGCGCGCGGGCACCGGGGACCTGGTGCTCTACGCGGGCGAGGACGACCACGTGCACCTGCGGGCGTTCGCCGCCCCCGCGCCGTCGCTGCCGATGGTGCGCTTCGGCGACCTCGCCCCCCGGATCGTGGTGGGCGACGTGCTGGTGCAGCGGGCCAGGTGGTGGTTCGACCGGGCCGACCTGGCCATGGACCGGGTCCGGGACACCGACGCCACGGTCCGGGCGGTGCAGCGGCTGCGGGTCCGCCATGGCGTGCCCCGGTTCTGCTTCGTGCACGTCGCCGACGAACCGAAGCCGGTCGGGGTCGACCTGGACAACCCGCTGGCGGTGGACGCCGTGGTCGCGCTGGTGGCGGCGTCGACGGCGGGGACGGTGTCGGTCGCGGAGATGCGCCCGGCCCCGGACCGCCTGTGGCTGCGCCGCGACGGCGAGCCGACCACCTCGGAGTTCCGGCTCGCGATGAGAAGGACACGATGACCGAACAGGCATGGACCCCCGGCGGTCCGAAGTCGGTGGCCGAGGTGCCGTGGCGCCTGCTCCCGGTGCTGGTCCTGCGCAGCGCGGGATTCCCCTGGCAGCTCGTCGAAGGGCTCGCGCACCACGCGTGCGCCGAGGTGCTCGGGGAGATCCTGGAGGTCACGCGGTCGGCCCACGCCCACGGCGCGACCCTGCGCCCGGTCGGAAACCTGTCGAGGGGGCTCAAGAGCAAGGTGCGCAACCTGCGCCCCCTGCCGCCGTCCGAGGCGATCGACGAGGCGTGGCGGCAGGAGTGGAACCGGCTGACCGAGCATCTCGCGGCGCTGACCGAACGCGCGGAACTCGCGAACCAGGCCGACCGGGACCGGGTCGACGCCGAGATCGACCGGATCCGGCTCGACCCCAGGTTCGGGGACGCGGTGGTGTGCTCGTCGCCGTCGGTGTACCGCGACCTCGGCCGGGGCGCGAAGGGCTCTCGGCTGCGCAGGCAAATCGCCTCCTACGCGCAACGGCTGGCGACGAAGAGCGAGACGATGAGCTTCTTCGGTCCCATCAACTACGCCACGGTGTCCCCGGAGGTCCCCGGTCCGTCCACGTGGACCTGGTCGGGGCACCGGGCCATCCCGGCCCGGCAGGCCCACGTCGCGGCCAGGGTGCACGACGCGATCGCGGCCGCAGTCCTCGCCGACGACGAGCGCGTCGGCGGGCTGGTGCCGCGCCGCAAGACCGCGCTGCGCCCGGTCCGGGTCAGCGACCCGCGCTCGGCGCTGATCGACGCGGTCGACGGGGAGGCCACCGTGGCCGAACTGGCGCGGCGGTTGGGGCTCGACCTCGACCGGGTGGTCGCCGAGTTCCGGGCCGCGGTCGCCGCGGGCAGGCTGACGCACGACCTCGCCGCGCCCGCCACCGAGGTCGACCCGCTGCGCTGGCTCCGGTCGCGGGTGGACGGACCGGTGCTGGACCTGGTGGACCGGGTCCTCGCGCTGCTCGCCGACTACCCCGACGCCGACCCCGACCGCAAGCGCGGCATCCAGGACGAGATCCAGGCGGTCGTCCCGCCGACGGCGGGCCCGGCGTCGACGAGCCGGTTCTACAACGACCGCGTCATCGTGCACGAGGCCGCGGTCGGCACCGTCGAGATGAGCCTGCGGGGCGAGCTGGCCGCCGACCTCACCACCGCCGTCGCCCCGGTGCTCGACCTGCTCGCCCACGAGGCGGAGCTGACCACCCGGCTGACCAACCGGGCACTCGCCCGGCGACTCGGCCCCGGCCGCTTCCCGTTGACCTCGGTGCTGCGGTCGGGGGCGGACCTCGACATCGTGCCCGGCACCTGGTTGGCCGAGGCCGTCGACATCGACCCCGACGCGCCGGTGCTCGACCTCGCGGGCCTGGTGCCGCCCACCCGGGGCACCGAGCCGGTGCTGTGCTCGATCGACGTGCTCGTGGCCACCCCGGACCCGGCCGACTACCGGCCGGGGGTGACCCCGGTCGTGCTCGGCGACATCCACGACGCCGCGCTGCTCACCCCGTGGGCGTTGCAGTTCCACCCCGACCGGGACCGGGTCCTGCGCGAGCGGGACAAGGCCATCGTCGAGACCCTCGACGGGCGGACGGTGCTCAACGTGGTCTCCCGGCGCACCACCGGTCTGCCGCCGCTGGAGTTCCCCGGGATCGTGCTCGAACTCGGCGGCGGGGCGAGTGCGGGGCGCACCGCGATCGGCTTGGACCAACTCGTGGTGCACAGCGACGGCGAGCGGGCGGTGCTGCGCTCGCCGGAGCTGCCCGGCCGGGAATTGGCGCTGCACAACGGGGAACTCGACAGCGGCGTGCACACCGCGCTCGCCCTCCCCCGCATCCGCAGGCCGCGCCTGCCCGACGCGCCGCACCTGCCCCGGATCACCTGGGGCAACGTGGTGCTCTCCCGGCGGCGGTGGACCGTGGCCAGCGAGGCCGTCCTGGCCGTGCTCGGCCAAGCAGGCGAGCTGGACCGGTTGCGGGACATGCGCTTCCTCGCCGCGGAACACGGGTTCCCCGGCCGGGTCTTCGCCAAGTCGCCGAACGAGCGCAAGCCGGTCTACGTCGACCTGGCCAGTCCCGACCTGCTCAAGGGGCTCGAACGACTGGCCGCAACGGCGGCGGAGCTCGTCTTCTCCGAGGTGCTGCCCGCGCCGGAGGACGCCTGGCTGCGCGACGGGGACCTGCGGTTCCCGTCCGAGTTCCGGTGCGTCTACCTCAGGTCGGGGCGGCCCCGCGCGGAGGTGGCCGGATGAGGCTGGTCGTCGTCCCCCCGCTGATCGATCCGACGATCACCCCGGTCGTCGCCGACGACGACCGCCTCGTCGACCTCAACGAGCTGTTCCTGCGCCGGGTGCTCGCCCCCGAGGCGCTGGACGCGCTCGCCCGGCGGGTGCCGGAAGCGGACGCGGTGTTCGTCCGCGCCGCGGCCGCCGTGCTCGACCGCGCGGGTCGTCCCGACGAGGCCACGTTGCGCGCGCTCGGTCTGGTGCTGCGGGTGGTCTCCCGCACCGACCCCGCCCTGCGCCTCGCGGGCGACGACGTGGAACTGGTCGAGGGCAGCACCGAGTCCAGCGCCCACGTCGTCGCCGCCGCGGCGCGCACCCGGCTGTTCGACCAGGAGACCGCGGTGGCCGCCGGGCTCGACGGCCCGGTCCACCTCGTGGTCGAGACCGACCAGCAGTTGCCCGCCGCGGTGGCGGTCGTCGCCGTGGTCGGCGCGTCGAACGTGGTGCTGTGCGGTCGGTTCGCCCGCGCGCACCGCGCCGCCCTCGGGCGGGTGGCCGCGCTCGCCGGGGTCCGGTTCGCGGACTGGTCCCCCCGGTGGCGGCTGGGCGCGGCCTGGTCGCCGGAACCGGTGCGCTGGGCGCGGCACGCCGACGAGGTCGTCCCCGGGGACCGCTGGGCGGGCTGGCTCACCCCGGCGGATCTCGGGGCGGTGCCCGGGGCGGCGTGGTCGGACTGCGTCGGGCTCACCGTCGCGGCGACCCGCTGCGACGGTGACCTCCTCGTCGGCGCCGACGGCACCGCCGCGGCGGCACCGTTCCCCGCGCCCGCGGTCGAACTGCTCGTCGGTGTCCCCGGGATCGGCGTCGACGAGGTCACCGCCACCGCGGCGCGGCTCGCCGACGAGGGCAGGCTCGCCGGGATCGGCCCGTTCCGGCTGCCCGCCGGGGCCCCGTCGCACCGGCTCGGCCACCCCGTGGAGATCGACCGCTCCCCCGCGCACGACCTACCGCGGTGGACCCACGTGGTCGGCGGGCCCGCGGGCGACGGCATCGACCTCGCCGCGCTCGTCGAGCGGTTCGGTGCGCGCGTGCCGCTCTACCCGGGCCGGTTCGGCGCCTGCTGCCTGCGGGCCGGGACCCGGCCCCCGTGGGAGCCCGCCGCCGTCGTCGTCGACTCGACCCTGGTCAACCTGCGGACCGGGCGCGCGTTCGGGCTGCACCCGAGGCTCGCACCGCTGGTCCGCAGGCTCGCCGAGGGGGAGCGCGGGGCGCTGGACCCGCTGCCCGAGGCGCGGCGGACCACCTTGACCGATCAGCTCGAGCGGGCCGGGGTGCTGACCCCCGCCCGCCCGTCACCGGGCACACCGCTGCCCGCGGCACCGCGAGGTGAGTCATGACCCGACCCGGCCCGACCAGGGCCCCATCGCCCACCCCCGACGCGGCCCGGCCCCCGGACGGGAGCCCGCGCCAGTGGCGCCTCGGTCGTGAGTTCGTCCTGCGGCACGCCGGGTTCCCCTTCGACTGGCTGGTGGACCTCGGCGCGGACGAGGACCTGATCCGCCTCGCCGACGAGGTCGTCGACCACGAGCAGCGGCTGTCCGAGGCGCAGCGCGGCTCGGCCGCGGTGCACCGGGGCAAGGCGGAGCAGCTGCCCGCGACCCCGGCGGTCCGGGCCTGGGCCGAGGCGTTCGCCCGGTTCGCCGAGCGCTACGCCGACGCGGACGCCGAGGCCGGGCGCGGGCTCGGCCGGGTGCTGGACCGGCCGGAGGTCGGCGAGGCGGTCCTGCTGTCGAACCCGGACGCCTACCACAACATGCTGTGCCCGCTGCGCGCCCACGACGGCCCGCTGACCTCGAAGTGGCGTCGGGTGCGCAGGCAGATGTACACCTACGTGCAGCGGTTGTGCGCCAAGAACGAGACGGTCAGCTTCTTCGGGCCGATGGCGTACGGCAGCGTGGGCGAGCGCCGGGACCTGGTGGTCGACCGGCCCCGCACCCGACGGGTGTTCTGCGCGCACTGGGCGGCCAAGGCCATCGCCACCGCGATCGCCCGCGACCCGAAGATCCTGCCCGACCTCCGGTTCCACCCGACCGGGCGACCGGGCGAGCACAGTGAGCTGCTCGCGGTCGTCCCGCCGGGCGGTGCCACCTTCCGCGCGATCCGCGCCGCTGCGGGGCTGCGCGCCGCCGAGGTGGCAAAGGGACTCGCGGTCCTCGTCGCCGAGCAGCGGGTGTGCGTGGCGTTCGGGCCCGCGGAGTACGACGACGCGCCGCTGACGACGATGCTCGACCAACTCGCCGCGCTGCCCGCGTCGGCGGCCCGCGACAGCTGGGTCGAGCGGGTGGCGGGCTTCGAGCAGGTGCTCACCGACCTCGCCGAGGCCGACCTGGCGGGGCGGATCACCCTCGTGGCGACCGCCGAGCAGCGGTTCACCGAGCTGACCGGCAAACCCGCCCGCCGGGGCGCGGGCGCGGCCTACGCCGACCGGGCCGTGTTCTTCGAGGAGTGCTCCTCCCCGTTCGCGCTCACCGTCGACGCCGACCTCGTCGCCGGGTGGGAGAAGCGGCTGCACACCGCGTTGGAGGCGTGCGTCGGGCACGGCGCCGCGACCCAGCGCTCGGCCGTCGCCGCGGTCCGCCGCGACCACCCCGACGGCGAGTCGAACCTGCTCGACTACGCCGCCCGCGCCGCCGCGGCGCTCGCCGACGCGACCAGCACCCAGCAGGCGGGCCACGCCCCGGTGCACCTCCCGTCCGAAGTGGACGACATGGTCGCCGGGGCGGCCCGCGCGCCGGGCGACCGCTACGCCGTGGTCGACCTGTGCCCCGCCGCGGCGTCGGTCGACGGGTTCGACACCGCGGGTCTCGTGCTGTCCCGGGTCCACCACCACCTGCTCGTCGACAGCTGGCTCGCCACCATGCACCCGGACCGGACCGCCTTCGGGGCCGACGCGGCGGCGTGGGTCGCCGAGCAGCGCGGCGCGGTGGTCGGCCTCGACTTCGGCAGGCGCAACAAGGGCTACTACCGCTTCCCCGGACCCGAAGTGGCCATGCGCCCGCTGACCTGGGCCGACCTGCCGGACGGCGGCCCGATGCGCCCGTGGGACCTGCGGGTGTCGGTCGCCGAGGACGGCGTGCGGCTGAGCACCCCCGACGGCGCCGGGGTCCGGGCGTACGTCTCGTTGAGCGATTTCGTCAAGTACCCGCCCATGGCCGCGCTCGCGCACCCCCAGGTGCTGCACCCGGCGTTCGCCACCGACGCCGAGGTGGTCGTCGGCGACGTGGTGCTCCAGCGGGCCCGCCGCCGGGTGCCGACCCGGGGGTTCACCGCGCCGGAACCCCACGTGCGGTTCCTGCACCTGCGCCGGGTCGCCAGGGAACTCGGGTGCCGGTTCGTCTTCTGCCGCGGCGCGCACGAGCGCAAGCCCTACCTGCTCGACCTGGCCTCGCCGCTGGCCGCCGACCTGGTGGGCCACGTCGCCAGGGGCGCGGACACGCTCACCGTGGAGCCCATGGCCCCCGGTCCGGACCACCTCTGGCTGCGCGACGAGCAGGGGCACCGGTACACCAGCGAACTCCGCGTCCAGGTGATCGGGACCGAGTCGGGGGGTACGCCGTGAGCCGGGCGTTCGCCGAGCACACGCTCTGGGTCCGCCACCGCTGGCGCCCCGACGAGGAGGTCGACACCGACGCCGTCCGCACCAGGGGGGCGTGCGTGGAGACCGAGCGGGACGGGGTCACCGAACACCGCGTCGACGACGCCCCGGCACCGGGTTTCGCCGAGGTGTACGACCGTCCGCTGCGCGAGGTCGGCGCTGAGGAGGCCGCCGACCTCGCCGAGGCCGCGCGGCGGACCGGCGCGGAGATCACCGTCGGTGTCCGCCACCAGCACGTGGTCGCGGGCGACCCCGACGACCCGGGCCGCGCCGAGCGCCGGATCGCCTCCACCGAGGTCCGGGTGTACGAGTCCGACGGCACCAGCCACGCCGCGGTCACCCTGCGCGTGACCGCGGACGTCGACCCGCTCGCCGACCAGGTCCGGTCGCGGCTGGCCCTGCCGCGGGCGGGGGAACTGCCCGCGGGCGCGGACCTGGTGCTGCCGCCGGGGCTGGCGGGCTCGTTCTTCCACGAGGTCGTCGGCCACCCGATGGAGGCGGACGTGGTCGCGTCGGGCACCAGCCACCTCGGCGGCCCGGCCGGTCGCGTCGTCGCGCCGTGGTGGCTCACCGTCGCCGACGGCGCGACCACCGCCGCGGCGGGCTACCGCAGCGAGGTCGACGACGAGGGCACCCCGTGCCGCGAGGTCCGGCTCATCGACGCGGGGCGCGTCGGCGAACCGATGACCGACCGGGCGCTCGCGGCGCGGCTGGACCTGCGCCCGTCCGGGCACGCGCGGCGGCAGAGCTACCGCGCGGTGGCGATTCCGCGGATGACCCACACGCACGCCAGGGTCGACCCCGGCGCGGACCTCACCGCGCCGGACGGCGACTGGATCGCCGCGCACGGGCTCAAGCTGCTCATGATGAACATCGCCACCGGGGAGTTCGCCTTCCGGGTGTCCTTCGCGGTGGCGCACCTGCGGAACGGGACGGCGCGCAGGTGCGGCCCGTTCGAAGTGCTCGGTGACGCCTCGCGCGCGCTGCGCGGACTCCAGCCGCACACCCACGAGAGCGGGGAGTACGGCAGGGTCACCGGCGGCTGCGGCAAGCTCGGCCAGTTCCCGGTCCCGGTGACCTTCGCCAACGCGGGCGTCCGGTTGCCGTCGGGCACGGTGGCGCTGCGGGAGGTGGCCCGTGGCTGAGTCCACACTGGACCTTCCGGTGCCTCGCACGTCCAAAGAGGACATCTCGGGGGTGGACCTGGTGCGCACCAACGTCTCCGGGCTGCTGACCCCCGCCCCGCGCCTGCCGCGCGTCGCGGTGTCGGCCGAGTCGATCGGGTTGACCGTCGTGGACGGCACGGTGATCGGCTCGCGGCGGCTGACCGACCCGCCGGGGCGGCGCGAGGCCGTCGAAGCGACCGTCGGGCTGCTGCGCGGGGTCGGCGCGCACGCGGAAGCCACCGGGGCGCGGCTGCAGAGCGTCATCGCCGACCTCGTGCGCGACCACGGCCCGGACGGGACCCCGCGCCGGTCGGGCACCCGCCTGCTCGCCCGGGTGGAGACCGCGGGCGGGCCGGTCCTGCTCGGCACCGCCACCGGGGGCGACACGGCACGGCTGCCCCTCGCCGGGCTCGCGGACCTGCCGGACCGGATCGACCGGATCGACCGCGTCGGGTCGCTCGACCGGCTGCGGGACCGGCCGCTGGTGCTGTGGCCGTCGGTCGCCGTCGTGCTCGTCGCGGGCCTGGTGTTCTCCCTGACCTCGACGCGGGGCAAGCACAACGCCGCGCGGCTGGCCGGGCGCCGGGTGCTGCCCCCGCTCACGGTCGTCGCCGAGGGCACCACCCTCGTCGACGCGGGCGTGCTCACGGCGCCGACCTGGGTCGGCCCCGTGCAGTGGGACCACGACGCCGGTCGGGAGGTACCGGACCCGGTCCTGACGCTCTCGGCGCGCGGCGCGGACACCGAACGACCCGACGACGCCGTGGACCTCGTGTGGTGCGTGGAGGGGCTCTCGCGCTACCACGCCGACGGCACGGTTCGGCTGCGCTGCCTGGCGAAGGCGGACGGGCGCTGGAGCGCGCTCACCCTCGCGGGCAAGCCGATCCACCTACTGCGGCACCTCACCGGTTTCACCGGTCCACAGGAGACCGTCTACACCGACAGTGTCGTCACCACGAAGGCGCTGGTGCTCAACCGCGCGCGGACAATGGAGGAGCAGGGGCATGGCCGAATCACCGAGGACTGACTTCGCCGTCGTCGGCGGGGGGATCGTCGGCGCGTGCGTGGCCGAGGAACTGGCCGCGCGCGGTGCCTCGGTCGTCGTGCTCGACGCCGGGGAGCAGCCGGGGCACGCCACCAACCAGGCCGCGGGGGTCGCGGTGCCGTCCCTGCGCTACCTGTCCGACCCGGACTTCCACGCGTGGCTGACCGCGGCGAAGACCCGGCTCGACGCGGACGTGCTGCGGCTGGAGCCGGAGTACGGCGCGTTCAGCGTGACCCGGCCGATCCTGCGGGCCCTGCGCGCGGAGCACGTCGAGCAGTTCGGCGACCGGCTCGCCGATCCCGACCTCGGGCGGTGGCTGTCCGCCGCGGACGTCGCGGAGACCGGCCTGACGCTGCCCGCCGGGCGCCGGTACCTCATGGACGAGCGGGGGCTGATGGTCGACGGCCGCCGCTACCTGCTCGCGGTGCGGCGCCGCTGCCTCGCCGAGGGCGTGCGCTGGGCGCAGGACAGCCTCGTGCGCTACATCGACGAGCGGCCCGGGGAGGCGTTGGCGCACACCAGGACCGGGGTCGTCCGCGCCGAGCGGGTGGTGGTGGCCGCGGGCGCGTGGTCCAGCGTCGCCGGACTGGCCGAGGGAACCGGGATCGGGCCGCAGCGCGGGCAGATGGTCGTGCTCGACGCCGACGCCGAACCGTCCCACATCCTGTCGTCGGCGTTCTACCTCGCCCCCGGCGTCGACGGTCGGGTCATCGTCGGTGCCACGGAGGAGAACGTCGGCTACGACGAGCGGGTCACCGCCGAGGGCATCGCCCGGTTGCTCATGTTCGCCACCGCGGCGATGCCCGACCTCGGTCGGGCACGACCGGTGGAGCTGCGGGCCGGGCTGCGCCCGGTCAGCGCGAGCGGCAAACCGGTGGTGGGGCGGGTACCGGGACGCGAGCGGGTCTACGTCGCGGCCGGGCACGCCGGGCACGGCCTGCTCTCGGCGCGGGCCACGGCGAGCGGTCTCGCCGCCGGGCTGCTCGACGACGACTGGGACGCGTTGCCGTACTCGCTGTGCCCCACCGAGGCGGTGGGCGCGTGAAACCGCGGATCGACCACGTGCTCCTCGGCGCCCGCACCGTCGAACCGGTGCGCGAGCTGCTGTGGGACCGCTACGGGTTCGGCCTCACCGACGGCAGCCCCAACCCCGACGGGACCGCGAGCTGGGTGGTGCCCTTCGACACCCCCGAGGTGCAGTACCTGGAGGTGCTGGTGGTCCACGACGAGAAGGCGTTGGCGGACAAGGACTTCGGCAAGCTCTTCCTGGAGCGCACCGCGCAGGGGCCCGCATTGCTGAACTGGGCCGTGCTGGTCGAGGACATCGAGGCGGTCGCCGCCGGGGTGCGGTCGCTGACCGGCGCGGACCCCGACCTCTACGCCGGGGAGTCGGTTCGCGCCGACGGCCAGGTCGTGCCCTGGGCCGAGGCCGCCTTCGCGCTGTCCTGGGAGAGCGGCGTGCTGCCGTTCTTCCTGCGCTACGGCAACGCCGAGGCGAGGGCCGCGCGGGTGCCCGCCGACCTGGCGGCGGCCGGGCACCGGGTGTGCCCCACCGCGATCACCGGTCTGCTCCTGGGTGCCGCGTCCGCGCACGACCACCTGACCGACCGGTGGCCGACGCTGGACGCGTTGCCGGTGCGGCACTCCCCCGCCGGGTCGGGTCCCGGCGAGGGGCCGCTCGCCGTTCAGATCTCCACAGTGGACGGTCCGGTCACCCTGGAGCTGCCGTGATCGATCAACCGCTGCCGGGTCTCGTCGTCGGTCGCCGCGGCCACCGCGGTCCTGGCCAGCGCCAGGGCACCGTGCACCACCGCGCGGTCGGCCGACGGGCCCACGCAGGCCGCGGCGAACTCGGGCTGGTGGTTGACCGCCCCACCCGCGTCGATGGCGATGCTGGGGTGCAGGCTCGGGACCACGCGGCTCACGTTGCCCATGTCCGTGCTCCCGGTCGGCATGGTGCGCTCCACCTCCACCGGGGCCAGGTGCCTGCCCAGGTCCGCGGCCACCGCGCGGTAAGCCGAAACCAGGAACGGGTCGTGCGCCAACTCCGCGTAGGCGGGCTCCGCGACGACCTCGTGGGTGGTGCCGGTGGCCACCGCGGCGCCCTCGAAACAGGCCAGCACCCGGTCCCTGAGCCTGCCGAGCGACTCCATGTCCGGCGCCCGGAGGTTGTACTGCGCGCCGGTGTCGGCCGGGACGACGTTGGGCACCGTGCCCCCGTTGGTGACGATGCCGTGCGCGAGCTGGCCCGGCTCGAAGTGCTGCCTGCCCAGGCCGATCGCCACCTCGGCGACGGTGAGCGCGTCCGCCGCGTTGATCCCGAGGTGCGGGGCCAGCGCGGAGTGCGACTCCCGCCCGGTGAACCGGACCGCGAGGTCCAGCAGGGCGAGCGGGCGCGGCGCGCTGACGTCGTCCGGGGCCGGGTGCACGAGCATGGCCATCGACACCTCGTCGAACACGCCCGCCCGCAGCAGTTGGATCTTGCCGCCGCCCTGTTCCTCCGCCGGGGTCCCGATGACCAGCACGGTGATCCCGAGTGCCGCGGCGACCTCGCGCAGCGCCAGCGCGGCGCCGACCGACGCGGCGGCGATGATGTTGTGCCCGCAGGCGTGGCCGATCCCGGGCAGCGCGTCGTACTCCGCGCAGAGACCGACGGTGAGCGGGCCGTCGCCGAAGCGCGCGGTGAAGGCGGTGTCCAGACCACCGACCCCGGACTCGACCACGAACCCCTGCGCGGCCAGGAGTCCGCTGACCCTGGCCGCCGCGCGGTGTTCCTGGTAGGCGGTTTCCGGCTCGGCGTGGATGGCACGGGACAGCCGGACCACCTCGTCGGTGGCCCGGTCGACGGCGTCGGAGACGCGCGAGGAAACGCTCATGCGACTGACTTCCTTACTCTCGAGGTGACTTTTTCCTACCGGACAACCCATGCGGTGTTCAAGTACGTCCAGCGGGTTCTCCCCCATGACCACAGCACATCCGTTTCCCGGCGAGGTGTTCGATGACCGATGACGCGCTCACCTGGACGGTACCCGCGGGACCCGGCGACCTGCTGGTATCGGTCCAGCCGTGGACCCTGTTGCGCACCACCGGATTCCCGATCTCCCTCATCGAGCCACTGGCCACAGTGGACCGCGCGCTGATCGATCGGGTGCTCGCGGCCCACGACGCGGTGGCGGCGCTGCGCGCGGAGTTCCTTGACGGGATGTGGCCGCGGCTGGCCGACGCCGTGCGCGGTGTCGAGCCGAGGCAGCGCAGCCTGCGGGCGTTGCGCGCGTGCCGAAGACTCGTCCAGGAGAGCGCCGAGATCGACGACACCCGCGCCGAGCTGCTCACCGCGCTCGACTGCCGTGAGTGGACGCTCGCGTGGAACACCGCGGTCGCGGACCTGGCCGGTGCCGGACCGGCCGAGTTCGACTCGGCGCTGTCGGCCGCGTACGAGTACGTCGCCGCGATGGCGTCCGATGACCGCCTGCGGCACGCGGTGTTCGTGTCCAACCCCGGGTTCCACTCCGCGCTGGCCCGGCAGGAGCGGCCCGCCCGGCGCGACCTCGACACGGTGCACCGCTACTTGCGACGCCTGTGCACCAAGTGCGAGACCGTGTCGTTCTTCGGTCCGGTGCTGTTCGCCGACCTGCGTCCCGGGCAACCGGAACCGGTCGCGATCGACCCGCCCGGCCCGGAGCGGGTCGTCGTGGAGGCCAGTGCCTGGCTGGTGGAGGCGCTGGCGGACCGGGACGCCGCGGCGACCGCTCCGGAAGACCAATTGGCCTGGCGCAACCCGATGTTCCGGGCGCTGGACTCGGGGCAGGGCTTGGAGCACGTTAGGGACGGGCGCCGCTTCCGGGTGCGGGCGGAGGCCATGGCGCTGTGGTGCGACAGCGACGGCACACCGGTCGGCGCGCGGGCCCCGCACGCGCGCGCCCTGGGCCCCGCGCTCACGGTGGCACCGTGGCGCCTGCCCGCCACCGAACTGCACGCGCTCACCCGACTCGCCGAGGCCCGCCCCGACGGTCCGGCCGCCGACTTGGCCGCCCACCGCGACAAGTACGCCGCGGCGGGCTGGCCGGAGCGCGTCGCGCACCTGGACGCCGCCCGCGAGCTCGCCACCGAACTGGTGGGCGGCAGCGAACGCCACGCCGGACGGCACTACGCCGACCGGGGGTTGTTCCACGAGGACCGGTCCAGCCCGTACAGCGAGCGGGTCCACCTCGGGGAACCGGTGGTGCGGCGGCTCCGCGACGTCACCGCGGCGGTCTTCCCGCTGGTGTACCTCGCGGCGCTGCTCACCAGGGCGGACGCCCGCGACGTGCTCCGGGCCGAGCTCGACGGCGCCCCCGCGTCCCTGGCGGCGCTCGCGGCGCGCGAGTTGCCGGAGCGGACGCCGAGGCGGGACCGGCTCGCGGACCGGCTCCGCGAACTCGTGGCCGCCGAGGGGCCCGAGCTGACCGGGGCCGCGCTGGCCCGCGCGCTCGCCCCGTTCTGGGCCGACCCGGCCGTGCGGGACTGGGACGCCTGCCTGCCCAGCCCGGACTTCATGCTGGTGGGCGCCGACCCCGCGACCGCGACGTGGGTGCTCGCCGAACTGCACGACGACTGCAGCTCGATCTTCGGCGGCCTGGAACGGCCGCTGCACGGGGACCCGGACGGCCTGTGGGCCGGGTTCACCGAGCGGGTCGGCGCGGCCATCCCCGACGCCGAGTGCGCCACGATCGTCTCGCGGCGGCGCAGCGCCCACGTGACCCCGGAGCTGCCGGGGGCGTCGATCGAGCTCAGCGGCCTGTCCGCGAAGCCCCGGGCCGAGGTGGTCGCGATCGCCGAGGTGGCGGTCCCGGCGGCCGGGGACGCGGTGGAGGTCGACGGGACGCGCAGGCTCCTGTACCCCGGCGACCTGTCCTCCACGCTGCACCGGGCGCTGTCGCGGCCCGCCGTGGTGCCGGTGCCGGTCGACCTGGGCACCCACACCCCGCGGGTCACCGTCGACGGCGTCGTCCTCCAGCGCGCCCGGTGGCGGTTCACGCTGCCCGCGCCCGGCGCGGACCGGTTCGACCGCTGGCGCGCGCTCCAGCTCCTGCGCCGCGACCTCGGTCTGCCGCGCTACGTGTACGTCCGCCACCCCGCCGAGCCCAAGCCGCTGCACCTCGACTTCCACGACCCGCTCTCGGTGCTCGACCTGGCCCGCCTGCCCGCGGTCGAGGTGGTGGCCTCGGAGATGCTGCCGACCCCGGACCAGCTGTGGTGGCGGGTGGACGGGGCGGCGCACTGCGCCGAGCTGCGGACCGGGTTCGTGCTCCGGCGGGCGCCGTCCACGACCCCGACCCCTTCGACCGACCGCGCGGTGCGGGCGGATGACCCGACAAGGAGTGACCAGTGAGCGACACGACGACGCGAGTCGGTGACGCGTACGACAAGTCGGCCGGGAACTACAACGCGGCCATGTTCAACCCGATCGGCCGCAAGGTCGTCGACCTGCTCGACCTGGGTCGGGGCGAGCGGGTGCTCGACATCGGCTGCGGCCGCGGCGCGTGCCTGTTCCCGGCGGCGGACGCGGTCGGTCCCACCGGCCACGTACTCGGCATCGACCTGTCCGCGGAGATGGCCGCCCGCTGCGCCGAGGACGCCGCGGCGAGCCCCTTCCGGGACTGGGTCGAGGTCCGCCAGGGCGACATCCAGCGCCTCGCGCTCGACGAGCCGGTCGACGCGGTCACCGCGGGGATGGTGCTGTTCCTGCTGCCCGACCCGGCGGACGCGCTGCGCCGGATCGCCGCGGTGCTGCGGCCGGGCGGTCGGTTCGCGGCCACCACGTTCCCCACCCAGGACGGCGGGCTCGCCGCGGGCTGGGAGTCCGCGGAGATCATCGCCGACGTGCTCGGCGGCTACCTGCCCGCGGGCGTGGACAACCCGTGGACGCCCGTGCTCGGGGTCGGCGGCCCGCTCGCCGACGCCGAGAGCACGGCCGCCGCGGTGCGCGCGGCGGGCTTCAGCGAGGTCGAGGTCGGCACCGTCGACGCGGTGTCGCACTTCGACTCCGTCGACGCGTACATCACCTGGACCTGGAACATCACCACCCGGATGCTCTGGGACCTGGTGCCCGCGGACCGGCTCGCCGAGGCCACCGCGCAGGCCCGCGAGCGGCTCGCCGTGATCGCGGGCGCGGACGGGGCGGTCGACTTCGTCTGTCCCACCAGGACCATCCACGCCGTCCGCTGACCACCTCGGGGAGCACACCATGCGCGCTGACCTGATCCGCCCGCTGTCGGACCTGCTGGCCGGTCACGCCGCCGAACGCGGGGACCGGGTCGCCTTCGGCGACGCCGCCGGGGAGCTGACCTACCGGGAACTCGACCACCGGACCCGGTGCCTCGCGGCCGACCTGGGCCCGGAGCCGGGGGAACCGATCGCGGTCCTGCTCGGCAACCGGGTGGCCGCGGTCGAGGCGACCCTGGCCACCGTCCTCGCGGGCGGGGTCAGCGTCCCGCTCAACCCGAACTCGGGCGAGTCGGATCTCGCGCACGTGCTCGCCGACAGCGGCGCCACCACGGTCATCACCGACCACGCGCACCGTGCCCGGCTCGACCGGGTGGCCACCGCGGCGCGGGTGGTCGACGTCGACGCGTGGCACCCGTCCGGGGCGGGCGCGGGGCCGTTCGACGAAGAGTCCACTATGGACCGAGCGGCACTGCTGCTCTACACCTCCGGGACGACCGGGAACCCCAAGGGGGTGCGCTACTCGCTGCGGAGTTCGCTGTGGATGGCCGCGGCCTGCCACGCGCCGATCCTCGGGCTGTCCGACCGCGACGTCGTGGTGTGGCCGCTGCCGCTGTTCCACGGGCTCGGGCAGAACCTCGCGGTGTTCGGCGTCGTCGCGGTCGGCGCCACGGCGCGGCTGCTGCCCGGCTTCGGCGTCGACGACGTGCTCACCGCGCTGCGGGACCACCGGGCCACCGTGCTCGCGGGCGTGCCGACCACCTACCACCACCTGCTGGCCGGCGCCGACCGCACCGCCTTCCCCGAGCTGCGCCTCGGGTTCGTCGCGGGCTCGGCCAGCGGCGCGGACCTGGGTGGCCGGTTCGAGGCCGCGTTCGGCGTGCCGCTGGTCGACCAGTACGGCTGCACGGAGGCCGCGGCCATCACCACCAACTGGCCGACCGGCAGGCGGGTTCCCGGGTCGGCGGGTCTGGCGGTCCCCGGCGTCGGCGTCCGGCTGGTCGACCCGGACACCGGCCACGACGTGGCCGCCGGGGTCGAGGGGGAGGTCTGGGTCAGCGGTCCCAACCTCATGCTGGGCTACCACAACCAGCCCGAGGCCACCGCGGAGGTGCTGCGCGACGGCTGGTACCGCACCGGGGACCTCGCCCGCCGGGACGCCAACGGCTTCGTCACGATCACCGGGCGGCTCCGGGAGCTCATCATCCGCGGCGGGGAGAACATCCACCCCGTCGAGGTCGAGCAGGTGCTGCGAGAGTTCCCCGGGGTGGCCGACGCCGCCGTCGCGGGCCGACCGGACCCGGTGCTCGGGGAGGTCCCCGTGGCCTACGTGGTGCCGGAGGAGTCCGGGGTCGACGCCGCGGCGCTGCTGGCCACCTGCCGCGAACGACTGGCCTACCACAAGGTCCCCGTCGCGGTGTACCGCGTCGACGCCATCCCGCGCACCCCGTCCGGCAAGATCACCCGCCACCGCCTCGGCGACCTGCCCGCCACCCTCCTCGCGGACCGCCCCGACGACGCCGGGACGCCCGCGCCGGGGCCCACCGCCGGAACCGTGTCCGGCGACGACCTCGACGCCGTGCTCGACGTGGTCCTCGCCGAGGTCCGCGCGGCCACCGGGGCCACCGGGGTCGACCAGGACCGCCCGTTCGTCGAGCTCGGCCTGGGGTCGATGGCCGCGGTCGCCCTGGCGTCACGGGTGTTCGCCGCCACCGGTGTGCCGCTGCCCGCGACGGCCGTGTTCGACAACCCGACACCCGCCTCGCTCGCGCGGCGGATCGTCGAGCGGGCCACCGGTGCCCCCGCCGCCGGGTCCGGGTCCGGGTCCGGGTCCGGGGGCAGGGGCGGACGGCTCCGGGACCGCGACACCGAGCCCATCGCGATCGTCGGCATGGCCTGCCGCTACCCGGGCGGGGTCGGCTCCCCCGAGGACCTGTGGCGGCTGCTGGTCGACGGCGGCGACGCGATCGGCCCGTTCCCCACCGACCGGGGGTGGGACCTGGCGAACCTGCACCACCCCGACCCCGACCACCCCGGCACCACCTACACCCGCGAGGGCGGGTTCCTCGACGACGCCGCGGGCTTCGACAACGCCTTCTTCGGGATCAGCCCGAAGGAGGCCACCGCGATGGACCCGCAGCAGCGCCTCGCCCTCGAACTGTCCTGGGAGGTGTTCGAGCGCGCCGGGATCGATCCCGGCAGCCTCGCGGGCACCGCGACCGGGGTGTTCCTGGGCGTCAACGGGGGCGACTACCAGCGGCTCGGGCACGGCCTGCCGGAGTACGAGGCGCACCTCGGGTTCGCCACCTCGGCGAGCGTGCTGTCCGGTCGGGTCGCCTACGTGCACGGCCTGCACGGACCGGCGATCACGGTCGACACCGCCTGCTCGGCGTCCCTGGTCGCGATCCACCTGGCCTGCCGGTCCCTGCGCTCCGGCGAGTCGACCCTGGCCGTCGCCGGTGGGGTCACCGTCCAGTCCACCCCGGACGCGGTGGTCACCTTCGCCCGGCAGCGCGGTCTCGCGGCCGATTCCCGGTGCAAGAGCTTCTCCGCCGACGCGGACGGCACCGCGTTCGGCGAGGGCATCGGGGTGCTCCTGCTCCAGCGGCTCGGGGACGCCCGCAGGCAGGGCCGCCCGGTGCTGGCCCTGCTCCGGGGCAGCGCGGTCAACTCCGACGGCGCGTCCAACGGCCTCACCGCGCCGAACGGCCTCGCACAGCAGCAGGTGATCCGCCGGGCCGTCGCCGACGCCGGTCTCACCACGGCGGACATCGACCTGGTCGAGGCGCACGGCACCGGCACCACCCTCGGGGACCCGATCGAGGCGGGGGCGCTGCTGGCCACCTACGGCGCCGACCGGGAGACCCCGGCCTGGCTCGGCGCGGTCAAGTCCAACCTCGGGCACACCCAGGCCGCCGCCGGGGTCGCCGGGGTGATCAAGTGCGTGCTCGCCCTGCGGCACGGCCTCATGCCCCGCACCCTGCACGTCAGCGAACCCACCCGGTACGCGGACTGGTCGTCGGGCGGGCTGGCCCTGCTGACCGAGGCCCGCCCGTGGCCCGCCGCCGACCGGCCCCGCCGCGCGGGGATCTCCGCGTTCGCGATCAGCGGCACCAACGCCCACGTGATCGTGGAGGAGCCCCCGCACCGGCCGCCGACCCCACCGCGGGAGCCCGCCGACCCGCCGGTGGTCCCGGTGCTCGTCTCGGCCAGGAGCCGGGACGCGCTGCGGGGCCAGGCGCGCGGGCTGATCGAGGTCGACGCCCCGCCGCTGGACATCGCCCACTCGCTGGTCACGACCAGGGCCGCCCTGCCGTACCGGGCGGTCGTCGTCGCCGCCGACCGCGACGACCTGCGGCGCGGCCTCACCGACCTCGCCGAGCGCGGTGGCGGCGACCTGGCCGCCGCGGGCCGCCGGGTGGCCTTCGCGTTCACCGGGCAAGGCGCGCAGCGACCGGGCATGGGCGGTGGGCTCTACCGGGCGCACCCGGTGTTCGCCGAGGCGTTCGACGAGGTCGCCGCGCACTTCGCCGCCCCGCTGCCCGAGATCCTGTCCGGCGCGGTGGACCCGGACCTGGTCACCCGCACCGACCACGCCCAGCCCGCGTTGTTCGCCGTCGAGGTGGCCCTGTTCCGGCTGCTCGCGCACTGGGGGGTGCACCCGGACCACCTGGTCGGCCACTCCATCGGCGAACTGGCCGCCGCCCACGTCGCCGGGGTGTTCACCCTCGCGGACGCCGCGACCCTGGTGACCGCGCGGGGACGGCTGCTGGCCAGGCCGACCCGCCCCGGGGCGATGGTCGCCCTGCGCCTGTCCGCGGCCGACGCCGTCGAACTGCTCGTCGGTTACGAGTCCGATGTGGACATCGCGGCGGTCAACGGGCCGACGGCCGTGGTGATCTCCGGGGCCGAGCCCGCGGTCTCGGCGGTGGCCGACCGCGCGCGGGCCGCCGGGGTGAAGGCGACCCGGCTGGCGGTGAGCACCGCGTTCCACTCGCCGCTGGTGGACGAGGTCCTCGCCGAGTTCGCGGAGACCGCGAAGACCATCGCCTACCGGTCACCGGCTGTGCCGATGGTGTCCACGGTCACCGGCACCGCCGACGCGCCGTGGACCGATCCCGACTACTGGGTCCGCCAGATCCGCTCGACCGTCCGGTTCGGACCGGCCGTGGCGGCGCTGCGCGCGGCGGGTGTCGACACCGTCGTCGAACTCGGCCCCGACGCCGCGCTCACCGCCGCGGTCCACGAGACCATGACCGGCGCCGACCACCTCGCGCTGGCGCTGCTGCGCGCGGGGCAACCGGAACCGGAGACGCTGGTCACCGGTCTGGGCAGGCTGCACAACCGGGGAGTTCCCGTTGACTGGTACCGGTTCTTCGCCGGATCCGGTGCCCGGACCGTCGAGCTGCCCACCTACGCCTTCGAGCACCGCCGGTTCTGGATCGACCGCGCCCCCTCCCCGCGACCCGTCGTCGAGCAGGCCCCACCCGAGCCCGAGCGGGACCTGCGCGCGCTCGCCACGGACGAGGAGCGGCTCATCGCCCTGGTCGAGATGATCACCGCGGCGGCGGCCGGGGTGCTCGGGCACCGGGACGCCGCGGCGATCGACCCGGACGCGCCGATCGACGGCCTGGGGTTCGACTCGCTCGCCGCGGTGGAACTGCGCAACGAACTCGTCGCGCGCACCGGTCTCGACCTGCGGGCCACGCTGGTGTTCGAGCACCCCACCTTCGCGGTGCTCGCCGACGACCTGCTCACCCGGCTCGACGCCGAGTCCGCCGACCGCGTCGACTTCGCGGGCGAGGTCTGGCTGGACGACGACATCGTGCCCGCCGCGGAGGTGGTCACCGCGTCCGTCGAACCGCGCGACATCCTGCTCACCGGGGTGACCGGGTTCCTCGGCGCGTACTTGCTGCGCGAGCTGGTGCGCACGACCCGGGCCACCGTGCACTGCCTCGTGCGGGCCGAGGACGCCGCCGCCGGGCTGCGGCGCGTCCAGGAGAACCTGGACTGGTACGGCTTGGGGGCCGAGGTCGACCCGGCGCGCCTGGTCGTGGTCCCCGGGGACCTCGCGGAGCCGCTTCTCGGGCTGTCCCCCGAGGAGTTCGACGCGCTGGCCCGCCGGGTCGATGTCGTCTACCACGCCGCGGCGCACGTCAACGGTCTCTACCCGTACTCGGCGCTCCGGGCGGCCAACGTCAGCGGCACGAGGGAGGTCCTGCGGCTCGCCGCCCGGCACCGCACCGTCCCGGTGCACCACGTCTCGACCACCGGCGTGTTCTCCGCCGTCCGCGACACCGGGCGACCACTGTCCACATCGGACCAGACTGGCCCGCCGGAGGAGCTGTGGTCGGGCTACCGGCAGAGCAAGTGGGTCGCCGAGCAGCTCGTCGGACTGGCCAGGGACCGGGGGCTGCCGGTGTCGGTCCACCGGGTCGACGAGATCTCCGGCGACACCGCCACCGGGGCCTGCCAGCGCCACGACTTCGTCTGGCTGGCGATCAAGGGTCTGCTGCAGGCAGGCGCGGTGCCCTCGGGGTGCAAGGGCCGATTCCACCTCGTGCCGGTCGACCACGTCAGCGCCGCGGTGGTGGCGCTCGCCCACCAGCCGCCCGGCACCTACCACCACGGCAACCGGCAGCACCTGGGGTTCGACGACATGGTGGACTGCCTGCGCCGACTAGGCCACCACCTGACCGAGTTGGACTGGGACTCCTGGGTCGAGCGCGTCGCCGCCGACCGGGACAACGCGATGAACCCCATGCTCGCCGCGTTCGACGCCACCATCCACACCGCGGACAACGCCTACGTCACCGTCGACCTCACCGACACCGAGGCGGCGCTGGCCGACGGCGGCCCGGTGTGCCCCCCGATGACCGAGGAACTCTTCGCCCGCTACGTGGACTGGTTCACCCGGGTCGGCTACTTCCCCGCCCCGGTCCCCCGGGCCGCGGTCGAGCGGGTCCGCGGCGATGTCCACATCAGACCGGCCGTCCCCGGTGACCTCGACCCGCTCGCCCGGATCTGCCTGAACTCGTTCAACGAGGCCAACGCCGCGCTCGGCCTGCCGCCGGAGTGGGACGGGATCGACCAGGCCAAGGCGGTGATCCGGGAACGGCTCACCGCCCCCCGCTGCCGCTCGCTCGTCGCCGTGGACGGCGCGGGCGCGGTGCTCGGCTCGAACTTCGTCCTCCCCGGCGACGAGGTCGCCACCTGGGGCCCGCTCAGCGTCGCCCCGCACGCCCAGGGCCGCGGGGTGGGCAAGCACCTCATGGCCGCCACCTTCGACGCCATCGCCGACACCGGTCGCACCGGCGCGCACGTGGTGCAGACCACCGCGAACCTGGCCGTCTACCGGCTCTACACCTCGATGGGCTGTGTGGCCCGCGACGACTTGGTCGTCCTGCGCGGCCGGGTCACCGACCCCGACGCGGTCGGCGACTTCACGGTGCGCCCCATGCGGCCCGCCGACCTCGCCGCCTGCGCCGAGATCCACCGCACGGTCAACGGGTACGCCAGGGACTCCGAGATCGCCCTCGCCGCCCGAGGCGGCTTCGGCGGCGTCGACCCGCACGTGGTCACCGGCCCCGACGGCGTGGTCGTCGGCTACACCACCGGTCTGACGTTCATGGGCCACCTGACCTGTCTCACCGAGCCCGCAGCGCGCGCCCTCCACTCGGTCCTGAGCGGGTCCATGACCGACACCCCGCTGATCCGCGTCATGGCCCGACTCAACCCCGAGTTGCTCACCTGGGCCCTGACCACGGGCGACGTGACGATCAGCAGGCACGACACGGTCATCTCCCACGGCGACTACCGGCAACCGAGGACCGGTGTCTACTGCCCGGCCCAATCCCACTGAACCGGAGTGAACCCCATGTCCAGGATCATCGTGCTGTCCGGCAGCCCATCACCGGTCTCCCGCACCGCGTCACTCGCGGACCTGGTGGCGGACACCCTCCCGGACGCCGTCCACCTACGCCTGCGCGAACTCCCCGCCGCCCCCCTCCTCTCCGCCGACCGCGGTGACCAGGCGATCACCCGAGCCACCGAGAAGGTGGCCGCGGCCGACGGGGTGGTGCTCGTCACCCCGATCTACAAAGCCTCCTTCTCCGGCCTCCTCAAGATCTTCCTGGACCTCCTCCCCCAGGACGGTTTCGCGGGCAAAACCGTGGCGCCCCTCGCGGTCGGCCGCTCGATCGCACACCTCCTGGCCATCGACTACGGCCTACGCCCCGTCGTGCAGTCCATGTCACCCAAACAGGTCCTCCGCGGCCACTTCCTCCTGGAACAGCACCTGTCCTTCGACTCGACCGGCCGCTTGCGGATCGAGGAGGAGGGCCAGACCCGGGTCACGGAATCCCTCACCGAACTCCTCGACTCCCTCGCCCTCCACGCCACAAGACCGCGAGCCCTGACCGATCTCCCCGGGTGAACGCAGCCCGAAACGCCCGGTCGCATTCCTAGTCAGGACAGCCCGGTTTGCTCCCGACTACGCACCCTCAGAAGCAGCGGTCGGCGGCGGGCGTCCGGGCCCGGGCGTCATGCGCCCAGGCCCGGACGAGGTCGTGCTCAATCGAGCACGGTCAGGTCACTCCGGATCGCTGGACGCCACGGCAGAATCCCCTGATAGGGCAGGACTTCCTGCCCCGGAAGCACCACACCCGCCCAGTCGAGCGACCCACCGTCGTAGCCGGACACCGAGATCCGGCGGCCGATCAACGACGGATCGCCGCCTGCCGTCACCGTCGCGGTGACGATCGCCGTCGGGCCGCTCGCGTCGAGTTCGGTGACCGTCGCGTCGACCGTGGTTGCCGCGCTGTCGCTGATGGTGATCGTGCCGGTCGCCGCCGACGGCGGTGCTCCAGCGGGTGCGTGCGCGTTCACCGTGATCTTGCGGTCACCCTGGTCGAGGGTGCCCGTGACGTGGCGTTCGGGCAGACCGGCCCGACTGCCGGGAACGCCGCCGCGCGGGCCCGGCACCGGTGTGCGGACGGTGAGCGTGCTCTGCTCGAGCGCGAAGAACGGTACGTGCGCCTGCCCCGGGGCGACCGGCTCGCCCGCGAAGCCCCAGACGAAGCCGACGCGGTCCCCGTCGGGGCGGTCCGCGACGCTCAGCGCGACCGGGGCGCCGATCATCGGCAGGTCAGGGTTGTCCGGGTTGTCCTTCCAGGTGACGACGCCGTTGAGCACGGCGAGCGAGCCTGCCGCCGTCAGCCTGTCGATGGTGCCGCCGAACGCCGCGTGGAGGGTGCCGTCCGGCCGGGTGTGCACCGCCTGCCACCGGCCGTTGGCGCGCCACGGGTTTCCGGGCCGCGGCGTCGCGTGGGCGTCCAGGTCGAGGGTGATCGGGTCACCGGCCCACATCGGGAACCGGTCTCCGGGCAGCAGCCCGCGCCCGGAACCGCTGACGCCGACGGCCGTGGCCGGATCGGCAGCGGCCGCCGTGGTACCGCCCAGCAGCGGCAGGGCGGTGGCGAGCCCGACGGCGAGCGCGCACAGGCGTGATCGAGTGGTCATCGTGAATCTCTCCCCAGGGTCGTCGATGGAGTGGTAACACCGTTATAGGACGCCGGAGTTGAGAGTACGGAACGAAATTCTCAGCTGGCCGATCACACACCTTGGCCGCTCAACCGACGCGCCCATTGCGCCCGTCCGTCCGGGTCGGGGGCATAACAGATCAGGCGGGGTGAAACGTATACCTCCGGAGATTTCCGTTAACTGGCAAAGGTTTCCTGACCAGTCCGGATCGCTAGCATGGGTGGATCGACACTTCGGAGGCGGCATGTACCTCGCCCAGGTTCGCAGGCGCCCGTTACTCCTGATCGGCGCGCTGTTATCCACCGCCACGCTATTCTCCATGAGTGGCAACGCGATCGCCGCTCCCCCCGCCCCGCTCGAACACCAGTGGCAGTACGACCACTGGCCCCAGCAGCAGCCGTGGCAGCAGGCCCGGGACGGTGCGCGGGTCACGGCGCTCGACGGGTTACCCGGGCCGATCGACCCGCAGAACTGGGTCAACCCGGACCACATGACGTGGGAGCGGGACTACCGCGAGATCCCCGGTACGAACTGGGCCGACCCGGCGGTCAAGGGGTCGAAGCGCACGTTCAAGGGGGCGCTGGTCCTGCTGGACTACCGGAACCAGCCGTTCGTCGTGACGCAACCGGCGCATTCGACGGTGTTCGGCAACCCCGGCACCGAGGCGCACGACATCCCCCGCGCCCAGGTCGGGCAGTTCTACCAGGACTTCCTCAACAAGCCGGGCGCGCTCAACCGCGGCCACACGGTGCACGAGTACTGGATGGAGAACTCCGGTGGGCGCTTCGGCGTCGACCTCAAGGCGTTCGGGCCGTACACCGTGCCCGGCAAGGACCACGAGTACGGCATGGAGTTCCAGTCGGGCACGGCCTGCCCCTCCGGCGACCGGTGCACCCGCGATCTGCGCGCCGACGGCCGCGCGGCCTGGGTCGCCGCGGCCGGGTCGCAGGTGCCTGCCGGGTTCGACTTCGTCTACTACCTGTCCGCGGGCCAGGACGAGACCAGCACCTGGCAGGAGTTCGGCCCGATCAAGTTCGCGACCAAGGCGGACGTGCCCAAGGCGTTCGGCTCACCCGACCCGGCACTGCCCAACTGGGCGCGCACCCGCTACGTGGACTGGACGTCGTGGGCGTCGGCCTCGACGCTGTGGCCCAACGCGGTCAGCGGCTCGTCCACGCAGGCGGAGAGTTCGGGGCAGGGCGTGTTCGCGCACGAACTGACCCACATCCTCGGCATCGGCGACAACTACGGCAACCCGTTCGGAACCCCGCAACGCCGGGACTACTCGGGTATTTGGGACATGCTCTCCCGCGGCGCGTTCAACGGCCCGGGTGGCCCGCACTCCCGCTGGGTCGTCCCGGCCACCGCGGGCGCGTCGATGGGATCCCAGCACACGTTGCGCAACAAGCTGAAGCTCGGGTTCCTCGACGAGGCCAACGTCCTGCGCCTGTCCCGGGACGCCCTGGCCAAGTCCGGCGTGGTGATCGCCCAGGTCACCGCGCGCGAGGCGCAGGCGGGCAAGACCGGGCTCTCCGGCATCAACATCGTGCTCGACCGGGGCGACCTGTCCACCAGGTGCGACATCCGCACCAACCCGTACTGCGACGGCGGCGGCTACCAGAACTACACCGTCGAGGTCGTCGACCGGATGGGCTCGGACTCGTTCACCCCGGACTCCGGCGTCCTGCTCGCCAAGACGAAGAACACCGACGAAGCCCCGTTCACCTGGGTGGTCGACGCCAACCCGCAGGACATCGGCATGACCGACTACGTCCTGCCGAACGGCACCAAGGTCCCCATCACCCTCGGCGACTACCGCCAACTCTCCGACGCGCTCTTCCACGCGGGCACCAACTCCGGCAGCCAGTACGAATACGTCGACCAGGCCAACCGCCTGCACTTCTACATCCTCGACATCAAACGCGACGACAAGGGCATCCTGTCCTACACCGTCGCCATCCGCTCACTCAGCGGCGCGGGCCCGCAGAAGCGCGGCGTCCAGGTGCAATCCACATCCGCAAACCCTGCCCCGGACGGCGTCGCGACCTGCGCGTTCCCGTTGTCCAACACCGGCACCGGCGCCAAGCCCGCCGGACAACACCCAGAAGACGTCAGCGCCTACCTCAACGGCGACGTCTACCGCGTCACAGCCAAAACCGACAACTCCGAGTGGACTGTCGCCGTACCCAACGCACTGACCACAGCACAGTTCGGCGAGACCGTGCGGGTTCCAGTGCACGCGAAGCGAAACAGCGGCTCCGGCCAAACGACAGTGACCTTCACCGCCACCTCGGAAAGCAACACCACCGCCACAGCAACCACCACCTGCACCATCAACGGCTAGCGAGATCCGGGGGTGGGCCCTCGTACCCACCCCCGGATCTGCTCGACCGGCGGTCTCAGAGCGTGGAACCGTTCACAATCGGTCGGTGGTGTGACCGGTAGTAGTTCGACCAACTCCGCCTGCGGAACCGGTTAGCTGATGGGTGCGCCGGACACGGGTTTGCCGACCACTGCGGGCGAGCACACCCGCCAACCGAGCGACTTGTAGAGCCCGCGCCCCTGTGGGCTGGCCAGCAGCAAGCCGGTGGTGGCGCCGAGCCCACGGCCCGCCTCGGCGAGCGCGCCCATGATCGTGCTGCCCAGGCCGCGGCGTTGGTGCGCGGGCTCCGTGCTGACCATGTCGACGATCCCGTCGGTTCCGACCACCGCCAGATATCCGCGCGCGGCGATCTCGCCGGAGGCGTGCACCGCCACGGCCGTGGCGACGTCCCGCTCGACCGTGACCTCCACCGCGTACCCCTCCGGCGGCCCCGGGTACGGGTGGACCGCCAGGTCCGCGGACATCAGGGACTCATCGGGCAGCGTGGTGAGCCCGGCCGTGCGCATGATCTGATCGACCTCGTCAGGCCGGGAGGTCATCACCGTCAGCCACACCGGCACATCGGCGCCCACCGCGCGGTCCACCAGCGAGCGCACCGAATCGAGGTCGTCGGGGGTCAGCGAGATCAGTTCGGTCTGCCGGTGCGGCAGCCTGATCTCGACCGACAGCCCACCAGGTAACGGGATCGCGGGGTCGAACCCACGGGAAGCGCCCCAACCGCGCTGCCAGCGCTCGACCAGCTCGGGAAGGGAGGTAGCGATCTCGGTCACCACCCCAGTCAACCAAACGGGCGGCGTCACACGCCAACGACTTCATGCGCGGTCGGCCTCGATGTGGACCTGTGGTGCGCCGGTCCTCGTGAACTGATGACCGCCGCGTCAACTGCACCGCCCAGGCGTTCCGGGTAGTGCTCATGACGTCCGGGCGGTGCGGTTGACATTCCGTTGCCACCTCGACACCACGCCGGTGGCCTACCTGCGCCGCGTCCGACTCGGCTGCGCCCGCCCCAACCTGCGGGCCGCCACACCCGGCCAGGACACCGTCACCCGGATCGCCGCCCGCTGGGGCTACGGCCACCTGGCGTGTTCGCAACCACTGATGCTCGTGGTCGACGATGTCGACTCGTTCGAGTGGTTGACGTGTGTCGGGTTGGCGCACTTGTGGACGCGTCTTGTCGAATGGCTGTGGCAGTGAGGAGTCGTCACGGTCGTGGCGCGGTCCGCTGTGCGATGGAGGTGTGCGGTGAGCCCGATCGATGAACGCGGGTTGCGCGAGCTGATGGTCGAGTCCGATGACCTGCAGTCCGACGCGATGCGCACGGCCGAGCGGGACCTCGATGACTATGTCGAGGCCGTGCTGGAGACCCACTCGGGACGAACCGGCTCACGCGATCCCGGCGGGATGTGGCCCGGTTGGGGCAAGACCGGTCTGGTCGCCGGGTTGGCCGGTGCGGGCACGCTGCTCGCCGCCGGGCCCGCCGCGGCCACCACTGTGGACGTGCAGGCGCTGCAGACCGCGGCGAGTCTGGAGAACCTGGCGGTCTCGACGTACAAGACCGCGTTGACGTTGCCGTTCATCGGTGGCGCGGACGCCAACGCCGTGGTCAAGGCGTTCGCCGAGAAGACGATGGCGCAGCACACCGAGCACGCCGAGGCGTTCAACGGCGCGGTGGCCAAGCTCGGCGGCAAGGCGCAGAACGACCCGAACGCCAAGTACGCCGCGGTCGTGCAGAAGGCGGTTCCGACGATCAAGGGCGCGGGTGACGTGGTCGCGTTGGCGATCAGCCTGGAGGACGTCGCCGCGCAGACCTACGCCAAGAACGTCAGCCAGGTCTCCACCCCCGAGCTGCGCCAGCTCTTCGCCGGCGTCGCCGGCGTGGAGGCGCAGCACAAGGCGATCCTGCTCGCGGTCAAGGCGCTGGTCGACGGCGGCGCGCCGCAGTTGATCGCACTCCCGCCGGACGCCGCCAAGCTCCCCGACGCCGCGGGCAGCGTGGGCTTCCCCGACGCGTACTACCCCACCGACAAGGCTTCGCCCGTCGAGGAAGGAGCGGTCAAGTGAGCACCGACAAGCGCCCCGAGATGCAGATCAGCGAGCGCGAGCTGGCCGCGATGACCCGGGACCTCGACGAGTTGCACGAGTCCACTTTCCCCGGTGTGCGCAAGCTGCTCGACGAGTTCTCCGCCAACCTCGCCCACCTCACCCGCGGTCGCGCAGCGGGCCGCCGCGGTTTCCTGATGGGCGTCGGTGGTGTCAGCGCTCTCGGGCTGGCCGCCTGCTCCAGCAACGACACCGGTTCGTCGAACAAGACCACCACCGCCGCGCCCCCGGCCACGACGGCCGCGGCGACCTACGAGGGTGACCTCAAGGTCGTAGCCTTGGCCGCGGCGCTGGAGAACCTGGCCGTGACCGCCTACACCGGCGCGCTCGACGCGGCGGGCAAGGGCACCCTCGGCACCGTGCCGCCCGCGATCGGTGTCTTCGTGCAGACGGCGATGAAGCAGCACAAGGACCACGCGGGGGCGTGGAACGGGGTCCTCAGCAAGGCGGGCAAACCCACCATCACCGACGCGCCGCTGTCCATCACCGCCGACCAGGTCAAGGCACTCGGCGCGGCGAAGTCGGTGCCGGACGTGGCCAAGCTCGCCCTCGACCTGGAGAACGCCGCCGCGCAGACCTACACCTTCGCCACGGCGAACGTGACCGACGCGGGCGGCATCATGACCGCGGCCACCATCCAGCCGGTGGAGGCCATGCACGCGGCCATCCTGAACTTCGTCCTCGGCCAGTACCCGGTCCCGGACGCCTTCATCGGCGTCGACAAGGCCGTCAAGCCCGACGCGCTCATGCCGAAGTAGACACCGGGATCCCTGGTCTGGGTCGATACACGGTCGTCCGACTGAATACAGGTCCTTTGTGAACAGTCGCACCCAGAGCCTGACCGCCCCCGACGTGTCAACGCACGAAACGCGGCGAGGCGCCGGGATCGCGCCACCTGCCTGCGCCCGGGCTCGCGAAGCGCCGACCGCCTGATCGGTCGCTGGAGTCGTCGGGGCGGACGGCGACACAACACCGGCCCGGACAACACGAGGCGACTCCGACCGATTACACCACGTGGTCGAGGCGGGCAATGTACCCCGACCCGGTTGCCCCCGACTGTGCACCCGACGTCGCAGCACGGGAGCCCTCTTGAGCGATCGCTCAATCGTGCTCTAGTCTCCTGCTCGAGCGTTTGAGCGAACGCTCAATACCTGGGGGTGGGGCGTGGAGCGGACCGCTGTGGTGGTCGGTGGTGGCATCGGCGGGTTGGCCGTGGCGGTGGCGCTGCGGGCTCGTCGGTGGCGGGTTCGGGTGTTGGAGCGCGCGCCCGGGGTCGACGAGGTCGGGGCCGGGATCTCGCTCTGGCCCAACGCCATGCGGGCGTTGCGGGTGATCGGGCTTGACGAGCTGGTGCGGGACGTGGGGGTTGTCGAGTCCGGGGGCGGGGTTCGCGATCGGGACGGTCGGTGGTTGTCGCGGGTGGACAACGCCGAGTTGGTCCGTCGCCACGGGCATCCGTTGGTGGTGTCGCATCGGCGGGATCTGGTGCGGGTTCTGGCGGACGCGCTGCCTGACGGGGTGGTCATGCCGGGGTGTCGGGTCGTCGACGTGCACAACGGTGACCGGCGGGTCGTCGTCGACTACGTGGCGGAGCACCGGGGCGTCGAGGACTCGGTCGAGGCGGACGTGGTGATCGGCGCCGACGGTGTGCGCAGCACGGTGCGTGGGCTGTGCCTGCCGAACGCTCCCGAGCCGCGCTACACCGGTCACACCGCGTGGCGGGTGGTCACCGACCCGCTGGACGAGCCGCTCGAGTCGGCGGCTGTGGTGTGGGGGCGCGGTGCTCGGTTCGGCTACACCGCGCTGCCCGGCAACCGGGTGTACTGCTTCGCCGCGGCGTCCTTCGACGAGCCGCAGGGGGCGGTTGTGGGCAGGCCGCTCGATCGGTTCGCGCGCTGGCCCGACCCGATCCCCCGGTTGCTCGACGCGGCGCCGCCGACGCGCGTGGTGCAGCACGACATCTACGACTTACCGCCGCTGCGCTCGTTCACCCAGGGCCGGATGGCACTGCTCGGCGACGCCGCGCACGCCATGTCCCCCGCTCTGGGCCAGGGCGCCTGCCAGGCGTTGGAGGACGCGGTCGTACTCGCCGACTGCCTCGACCACGACCCGGTCCCGTCCGCGCTGACCCGCTACGACCACCGCAGGCGCCGACGCGCGCAGCTGGTGGCCCGCCGCTCGGCCCGGCTCTCCACGGTGTCGCACTGGTCGGGTCCGTTCGGCGCCCGCACCCGGGACGCCGTCACCAGGGCCCTGCCCGAGTTCGTGACGATGGCCTCGATGGCACGCCTCCTGCGGTGGACCCCATCGCGGACGTGGACCGAGACGTCACAGGTCCCTGATGCCTGACTGGACCTATCACCCGTTGCGCCCGATCGCGGACGCCGTGCTGGGGGTACGGCGATCGCGGCTGGTGGCGCTGCGCGCCCTCGCGGCCGTCGGGCGGTTGCCCGGCGGCCGCGGGGTGGTCGCCCGGGCACTCGGCCACCGGCACCCGCCCGCGCACCTGGCCGGGTCCATCGCGGGAATCCCCATCCGGGTCCGGTTGGGCGCGGTCGTGCCGCCGAGCGTCGCCGTGCCCGCGGTGCGCGCGTTGCCACTGGTCGGCGCCGGGCTGCTCGAGATCGCACCGGTCGGCCCAGGCGACGTGGAGACCGTGCGGGCGGCGGCGCGCGGCCGGCGGGTGCCCGTCATCGTGCGGACGGACGACCCCGAGGTCGCCGCCGCCCTGGTCGACCACGTCGACGGCGTCAAGGCGAGTTGGCCGGTCACCCACACCGCCGACCCGGACACCACCGACGCCGCGACCGCGCTGACGGGGTCGGACGCGATCGTCCTGGCCCGCCCGGAAGTCCTGCTGCACGCCGGACCCGGCTGGTACGGCAGGGTCATCGAAGCCGCCACCCCGACCTCTCCCCCGTCGACCACCATCGGCCGCAACCCGCTGCGGTGGCCGCCGTGGTGGTGGGGCGCGCTGGTCGGGCTGGGCATGGTCGTCGCGGGCCTCGGCGCCGCCGCGATCACGCTGGGCCCGGTGCTGCTCTGGTACGACCGCGACCTGCTCGGCACCGACCTCGCCGGGCTGCACGCGGTCAACCACCACCTCGTCGGCTTCCTCCAGCACGACCGGATCACCATGGCGGGCACCATGGTCACGATCGGCGTCCTCTACACCGCCCTCGCCCTCGGCGGCCTGCGCCGCGGCCACCCGTGGGCGCGCGATGCGTACGCGGTCTCCGGCTGGATCGGGTTCAGCACGCTGGTCTACTTCATCGGTCTCGGTTTCGTCGAGCCGCTGCACACCGCGGTCGCGGTCGTGCTGTTCCCGATGTTCCTGGCCGCCACGCTGCCCCGCACCGACCCTCCACAGTGGACAACTCCGCCGACCGCGCGGGAACGGGAGCGGCGGTGGGCGCTGGTCGGGCAGTTGCTGCTGGTGGTGACCGGCATCGGGTTGTTCATCGGCGGCGCGGTGGTGTCGCTGGTCGGGCTGTCCGATGTGTTCGTCGCCAGCGACCTCACCTACCTCGGCGTCGACGCGGGCACCCTGTCCGACCGGCTGGTGGCGTTCGTCGCCCACGACCGGGCCGGGTTCGGCGGCGCGTTGCTGTCCGCGGCCGTGGCGATCACGCTGCTGTCGGCCTGGGGGTGGCGGCCGGGCGCGGTCTGGGTGTGGTGGTCGCTCGCCGTCGCCGCGGCGACCGGGTTCCTGCCCGCGGTGCTGGTGCACAGCGGCATCCACTACACCGACTTCTGGCACCTGGCCCCGGTCTACGCCGGGATCGGGTTCACCGCCCTGGGCTTGGCGCTGTCCTACCCGTACCTGTGCGCGCGTGGCACTACGGTGGTGGCATGTCGGACACCAGGCAACGCCTGATCGATGGCGCGGTGGCGACCATCCGCGACCACGGCATCACGGGCGCCTCGGCCCGCGCCATCGCGGCGGCGGCCGGGGTGAACCAGTCGTTGATCTTCTACCACTTCGGCAGCGTGCACCAGCTGCTGCGGGAGACGTGCATGGTGGCGACCCGGTCGCGGGTCGCGCTGTTCGCCGAGCGCCTCGACAGCGTCACCGACCTGCGCGAGCTGCTGGCCCTGGGCCGCGACCTGCACACCGCCGAGCGCGACGCGGGCAACGTCACCATCCTGGCGCAGCTGCTCGCGGGCGCCCAGGCCGACGCGGAGCTGGCCGAGTCGACCGCGGCGGCGCTGCTGCTGTGGATCACCCCGGTCGAGCGGGCGCTGGAGCGGCTGCTGGCCGACTCGCCCGTGGCCGAGGTGCTGGACACGGCCGGTCTGGCGCGGGCCGTGTGCGCGGGGTTCGTCGGGTTGGAGCTGTTCGAGGGGGTGGACGCGGCGGGCGCCGAGGCCGCGCTCGACGCGCTGGACCGGATGGCGGTGCTGCTGGAGGTCATGGACGACCTCGGCCCCGTCGCCCGCCGCGCCCTGCGGTCCAAGGTGCGCAAGACCGCGGAGCGGAACCGTTAGTCCTTCGGCAGCAGCACCGCGAGCACGACCGGCACGACCAGCAGGGCGACCATGCACCAGAACGCCGTGGCGAAGCCCGCCGCGGAGTCCCCGGACAGGGTCAGGGCAACCGCCGCCCCGGCTCCGCCGAGCGCGCCGCCGAGCCGCATGGTGACCGCGCTGATGGTGGCGATGCGCGGGACCTGCGCGGGGTCGGGCAGGCTCCGGTAGATCGCCGCGGACAACGGGATGGTGACCGAGGTGAGGCCGATTCCGCGCAGCACCAACGCGATCACCAGCACCGTGTCGTCCGGGTCCCGCGCCGCCGCGGTGAACGGCAGCGTGCCCAGCAGCGTGAGCGCCAGGCCGCCCAGCATCACCGGGCGGGCGCCGAACCGGTCGGCCAGCGAGCCGACGACGAATCCCGCGATGCCGATGCCGACACCCTGCGGCGCGAGCAGGGCACCGGCGGCGGTCGCGCTGAGCAGCAGCGGGACCTGCCCGTAGAACAGCCACCGCCAACCGGACGTGTCCACCACCGCGCCCGCCACGACCGGCGCGAACACCGGTGCGAGCGAGGACGGGGTGGCGAGCACGCCGAACGCCCGGCCCGCCCGCCGCGGCCCGGCGGCGCGGGTCAGCACGACCACCGCCACCATGCCGATCACCCCGCCCGCCAGGCCCTGGAGCACGCGGAAGGCGATGAGGCTGCCCGGCGACCAGGCCAGCCCGCACAGCACCGACGCGACCAGGAAACCGCCGAGGCCGGCCAGCCAGGCGGTGCGCGCGCCGATCCGGGCCTGCAACCAGCCCGACGCGGGCACGGCGGCGCAGTTCGCGAGCAGGTAGCCGCCGGTGCCCCACTGGAGGGTGCCGGTGTCGGCGCGCAGCTCCGCGCCGATGCTCCCGATCGCGACGACGGTCAGGGTGGAGTCGGCGACCGAGACGAGCACGCCGAGCACCACCGCGAGCCCGACCCGCAGCAGCGCCGCGTCCATCCGGACCTTCGGCTCGTCGACCGCTTGCGTTCGCTGAGTCATGTCCGCGGGTTCCTCAGTCGACGGTGAGCACGATCTTGCCGCGCCCGTGCCCGGTCTCGCTGCCGCGGTGCGCGTCGGCGGCGCGGTCCAGCGGGTACGAGTGTCTGATGTGGACCTTTATGCGCCCTTGCTCCCACAGCGCGCACAGCTCGGTCAGGCGCGCGGCCGAACGGCCCGGCTCGACGAGCGGGACGCCGAGTTCGGTGGCGGCGTCGTCGTCGACCATGGTCCGGATGCGGCGGCGGTCGGCGACCAGCGCGACCGCGGCCCGCAACCCGTCGACGCCGTGCAGGTCGACCGCCGCGTCCACCCGGTCGCTGATCGCCCGGACCCGGTCGACCATGCCCGGGCCGTAGGCGACCGGGACGGCACCGAGCGCGCGGAGGTGGTCCTGGTTGGCCGGGCTCGCGCTGCCGATGACGGTCGACGCACCCCACGCCCTGGCCAACTGGACCGTGAAGGTGCCCAACGCGCCCGCCGCCGCGTTGACGAAGACGGTGTCGCCCTCGTGGATGCCCGCGCCGGACAGGCACTGGTAGGCGCCCTGGGCGTTGGCCGGGAAGCCGCCCGCGACCTCCCAGGGCATCGCGGGCGGTTTTGCCACCATCTGCGTCTCGGGGACCACGACGTACTCGGCGTAGCAACCGAGAGTGGTGAATCCCAGTACCTCCGCACCCGGCTGGAAGGCGGAGGCACCGGGGCCGTGCGCGTCGACCACGCCCGCGAACTCGTTGCCGACCACCACCGGCGGCACCAACCGGATCGACGGCGGCGCCCACCCGGCGCGAACCCGCGTGTCGAAAGGCTGCACGCCCGCCGCGCGCACCCGGACCCGCACCTGCCCCGGACCGGGCTCGGGTATGGGCAGGTCCACCGCTTCCAAGGCCTCCGGACCGCCGAAGGTCCGCACCGCCATCGCCCGCATGGGCTCCCCCAGGTCTCTACTCTGTGGACGCATCTGTTAACCGGGAACGCCGGTAACGACCGGCTGATCTCCCGGTGAAGTCTCGGATATCGACTTAGCTGGAGGTCAAGTACGGCTGGGACACTTCCGCCGGGGAACGTCCGACAGGTAACATCGGTTGTCCTCTCCGCTTCCCCTTTTGTCCCGGTGGTGCGCATGGACACATCCCCCGTTCCCCTTGCCCCAGGCGCGGTCCCGCTGCTCGGCCACGCGCCGCGGCTGGCCCGCGAACCGCTGGCGTTCCTCGCCCGGCTCGCCGCGCGGCCCGACCGTCTGGTCCGGATCAAGCTCGGCCCCGCGGCCGCGGTGCTGGTGTGCGACCCGGACCTGGCCGACGAGGTGTTCCGCGAGGACCGCTTGTACGACAAGGGCGGCGTGTTCATCGAGCGCGCCCGCGACGTGGTCGGCGACAGCCTCAGCAACTGCCCGCACCACCTGCACCGCAGGCAGCGGCGGCTGGCGCAGCCCTCGTTCAGCCCGGTCCGGTTGCGCGGGTACGCCGCCATGATGGCCACGCAGATCGACGGGGTCGTCGACGCGTGGCGCGACGGGGAGTCGATCGACGTCAACGAGCAGATGTCGCGGCTGACGCTCAACGTCCTCACCGCCACCCTGTTCTCCGACTCGCTGCCGGAGCACGCGGTGCGCGCGGCGTACGACGACGTGGAGGCGATCGTCGCCGGTGTCCTGCGCCGCATGGCCATGCCCACCGCGCTCACCCGGCTGCCGCTGCCCGCGAACCGCCGCTTCGACCGCGCGGTGACCCGCCTGCGGCGCACGGTCGAGGACCTGCTGGCCGAACGCCGCGCCACCGGCACCGACCGCGGCGACTTCCTGTCCGCGCTGCTGGCCGCCCGCGACCCCGACACCGGCGACGCCCTGTCCGACGCCGAGATCGCCGACCAGGTGCTCGCGTTCCTGCTCGCGGGCACCGAGACCACCGCGAGCGTGCTGTCGTGGGCACACGCCCTGATCGCCACGCACCCGACCGTCGCCCGGCGGTTGCGGGCCGAGGTCGACTCCGTCCTGTCCGGACGCCCCGCCACCCAGGACGACATCCCGAACCTCGGGTACACCGGCCAGGTGATCCAGGAAACCCTGCGGTTACGCGCCCCGGCCTGGCTGCTGACCCGGGAACTCACCGCCGACACGACCCTGGGCGGCCACCACCTGAAGGCGGGCACGACAGTCGCCTACAGCCCCTTCGTCATCCACCACCGCCCAGACCTCTACCCCGACCCCGAACGCTTCGACCCGCATCGCTGGTCCCCCGACCGCACCCCACCGCCGCGCACGGCGTTCATCCCGTTCGCCGCGGGTGCCCGCCGCTGCATCGGCGACCGGTTCGCCCTCATCGAGGCGGCGCTCGCCCTGGCCACGATCACCGCCCGCTGGGACCTGGAGTTACCGGAAGGCAGCCGCGTCCGACCGGCGGCAGCGATAGTTCTGCGTCCCAAAGACCTCCACATGCGCACCGTCCGCCGAACCCCACCCGCGAGCGTGGCCCCCGCACCCGAGCACGACACCGGCCGACCGCACTCGGGGTCGCCCTGACGCCTATCGCGAACAACGCGGTTCGTGCAGGCCATGTCGGCGCCGACGGCAATCACCCTCGCCTTCCGCGACCAGTCCGACCACTATGGACACTCGGTGGCGGCACGCGGACGACCCGAAGTCCTGACCGGGACGGGACCTTCGGGGTACCGGAACCAGGCTCTACGGCGGCAGCGCCGCGCCTGCGCGTCGGCCTACGTTCGGATCACCGCGAACGGAACCGACCGGAGGACGCCATGCGGCACAGGACGATCGAGAACGTGATGACCCGGGACGTCGCCGTGGTCCCGCCCGACACCGGGTTCGCCGACCTGGTCCGACTCATGGCCGACCGGGCGGTGAGCGGCCTGCCGGTCGTGGACCACCACGGGCACGTGCTCGGCGTGGTGTCCGAGGCCGACCTGCTGGCCAAGGAGAGCGTGCGGGAACGGCCGCACGCCGTGCCCGCCCTGCTGCGCCGCCACGCCGAGCGCGTGCGGGCTCGCGGCACGACCGCAGGCGAGTTGATGACCAGCCCGGCGGTGACCGTGCGCGCCGACGCGACCGTTCCCCACGCGGCCCGGCTGATGGCCGACCACCGGGTCAAGCGCCTGCCGGTGGTGGACGAGGACGGCGGGTTGGTCGGCGTGGTGAGCCGGACGGACCTGTTGTCGGTGTTCCGCCGCGCCGATGACGACATCGCCGAGGAGATCGCCCAGGACGTCTTCCGCGGCGCCCTCGGCATCGCCTGCGACACGGTGGTCATCCGGGTCGCGGGTGGCGTGGTCACCTTCGAGGGTCAGGTGGAGCGGCGCGGCTGGGTCGACGTCATCACCGAGTTGACCCGCCGCGTGGACGGGGTCGTGGACGTGCGCTCGAGCCTGACCTACGCCTGGGATGACACCGGCGTCACCATCCCCGAGGGCATGGTCGTCGACATCACCCGCGAACCCCGCCCCTAGCTCAGAACGCGTTGATCTGCCGGGGTGCGCGTTCGGCGCGGCTGAAGGCCCGCAGGACGGCGGGGGCGCCGTGGCGGCGGACCGACAGGCCGGTCAGCAGGTCGAGGGTCAGCCGGAGGCCGCCGTCGGGGAAGTCCGGGGTCGGGACGTCGACGCTGACGGCGAGGTCGTCGCCGTGCACGACCAGCTCCATGATCCGGGTGATCAGGAAATCGCCCAGGGTCAGGGACCAGGTCGGCCAGAACGGGGCCTGCACGGGCCGGGTGAGGTCGGTCCCGGGCAGGGTGCGCGCCAGTTCGTCGACGGTCGCGTCGTAGCGGGCGAACAGTTCGGCGGGACCGTCCGCGGCGATCCGCTCGCTGCCGTCGCGGATGCCGGTGTTGATCTCCGAGTCGACCGGCGCGTCGACCCACAGCGACCGCGAGTAGTGGTCCAGCAGCGGGATGGTCTCGGCGACCGGGCGGTCGGCGGCGAGCAGGGCGGGCACCAGCAGGACCTGGTTGGCCACGTGCCCGCACAGGCCCGAGACGCCGAACTCGGGCAGCGCGCTGGGCCGGTCCCAGGCGGCGGCCACGGCCGGGTCGCGCAGCAGGGTGCCCGCGACGCGGGCGGTGGCGATCAGGTCCTCGGCGATGTCAGTCAACGGGTGCCCCCAACGTCGTAGTTCGGTTGATGACGATCATGCCCGACACCGGCGTCATTCCTCGATCGCCCCGCCGACGGACCGCAGGTGCTCGCGGAAGGTGACCGCCGGGTCGGCGGCGCGGCGGGTCAGGTAGTCGGCGAACCGGACCTGGGCGCGCAGCGGCGTCCGGGCGCGGATGCGGTCGGCCTGGGCGCGTTCGGTGTCGCGGATGCGCTCGGCGCGGCCGAGGACGTCGTCGACCCGGTCGGCGGGGACGAACACGACGCCGTCCTCGTCCCCGAACACGGCGTCACGCGCGGTGACCGTCCAGGGGCCGACGGTCGCCGACAGCAACGCGTCCGGGGACCGGGTCTCCGGGCGCAACGGGCCGGTCGGGATCGCACCGAGGCTGAACACCGGCAGGTCGATCGCGGCGATGTCGGCGGTGTCGCGGTGCAGCCCCCACACCAGCACCCCGCCGAGCCCGGCCTCCCATGCCTCCAGCACGACCAGGTCCCCGACGCAGGCGTGGTCGAGCCGTCCGCCGTTGTCCACGACCAGCACGTCCCCCGGTTCGGCCGCGTCGATGGCCTCCAGGAACACGTCGACGCTCCCGGCGTGCCGCGCGGGCAACACCCGGCCAGCGACCCGACCACCTGGGACAACGGTGCGCAGCGACACGCAACGGACCTCGATGCAGAGCCGCACGCACGCATCGGTGAGGTGCGCTGTGGTGAGCTTCGCAAACCTCTCGTTCACCTGGCATCGCCTGCGAGCGGGTGACCGACGGTGACATCGACGTGGTCGGGCACCTCGTCGTGCTCATCACCCACCGACAACGTCCCGGACGGCTCGACCACCAGCACCGATGCCCCCGCCGGCGACGACGGCTTGTGGAACACCCCGCGCGGGACGACGAACAGCGACCCCCGGTCCAGCACGACCTCCCGCTCCCCCGCCTCCTCCCGCAGCGCGATCCGCAACTGCCCGTCGAGCACCAGGAAGAACTCGTCGGTGTCGTTGTGCACGTGCCAGACGTGCTCGCCCTTGGTCTTGGCCACGCGCACGTCGTAGTCGTTGACGGTGGCCACGACGCGCGGGCTCCAGATCCGCTCGAAGCTCGCGAGCGCGGCGGAGAGGTCGATCGGTTGGGTCATGCTTCCCATGCTCCCGGTGCGCCGCCCCCGCCACGAGTGCTAGGAATCGCACATGTCGCAAGAATCCTCGCACCGGGTCGCCCTGCTCGTCGACGACGGCGCCAACCCCTTCGACGCCGGGGTGGCGGTGGAGCTGTTCGGGTTGCGGCGCCCCGAACTGGGGGTGCCCTGGTACGACTTCGTCGTGTGCACCGACACGCCGAGTGTCCGGATGCACCTGGGCGTGTTCACCCTGTCGTCCCCGCACCGGCTCGCCGCGGCCGACACCGCGGACACCGTGATCGTGCAGAACGGACCCGACGCGACCCGGCCGCCGTCGCCCGCGATCCTGGCGGCGGTGCGGCGCGCGGCCGAGCGCGGCGCCCGGCTGGTCAGCTTCTGCGCGGGCGCGTTCACCCTGGCCGAGGCGGGGGTGCTGGACGGGCGGCGGGCGACCACGCACTGGCGGTGGGCGGCCGAGTTCGCGCGCCGGTACCCGCGGGTGCGGCTGGAGCCGGACGTGCTGTTCGTCGACGACAGCGGCACGGGCGACCGCGGCCCGGTGCTCTCGGCGGCGGGTAGTGCGGCGGCGCTGGACCTGGGCCTGTACCTGATCCAGCGCGACCACGGCGCGGAGATCGCCAACGCGGTCAGCAGGCGGCTGGTGTTCGCGGGCAGGCGGGAGGGCACGCAGCGGCAGTTCGTCGAGCGGCCGCTGCCCGCGGTGGTCGACACCTCGCTGGCCCCGTTGCTGGCCTGGGCCCGCGACCACCTCGACCGCCCGCTGACGGTGGCCGACCTGGCCCGGCGCGCGGCGACCAGCCCGGCGACGCTGCACCGGCGGTTCCGCGCCGAGCTCGGCACGACCCCGCTGGCCTGGCTGACCGCCGAGCGCGTCACGGTGGCGTGCAGGCTGATCGAGCGCGGCGAGCGCGGGCTCGACCGGGTCGCGGCGGCGAGCGGGTTGGGCTCCGAGGCGAACCTGCGGGCCCAGTTGCGCCGCCACACCGGATTGACCCCGTCGGCCTACCGCGAGCGGTTCGGTGCGCTGTCTACAAAGGATTCTCCGGTGCCGGTCGACGGCCACCGAGTCCGATGAGGACGAACGCGGCGGAGACCAGTACGAGGTTCTTGAGCACGAACTCGCCGGTCGCGCTCAGCAGCAGGACGTTCCCGTCCCGCAACGCCATGCCGGGCGCCTCGAAGAACACCAGGAACGTCCCGATGAGGTGGACGGCCGCGGCGGCCGGGGCCAGCCGCCGCGGTCGCCCGAGCACCAGCGCGACGCCGAGCACGATCTCGACCCAGCCCAGGCCCGCCACGAGCCACGGACCGCGCACCCACGGAACACTGGCCTCGACCAGGTCGGCGACCGGCGACTGCCCGATCACCTTGAGCAGCCCGAACCAGACGTAGACCAACCCGAGGGAGAACCGCAGGGCGGGGATGGCGACGCGACCCAGCACCCGCTCGGCGTTGTCCAGCACCCCGGCGACCCCGCCCCCACCCGCGGCCCTCGTCGACAGCTCCCGCAGCCCCATGACCCACCACCCGTTTCCACCCACGACGTTCCGACCAGCGTAAGCCAGCCAAGATCGTTGGTCTAGACCATTGTTTCCCTTGATGGGTAAGCGGTTAGACCACGGTGGACGTTGCGAGACTTACCAACACCTTGTCGGGCAACAAAACTGGGAATGGGTCGTTGGTGCTCGATCGGACAAATCGCCGCGCGTCCGACCGGGCCGCCGTGCTGCTTCGCTTACGCGCCAGCAGATTCCGCCACGAGCGCACCACGCAGGAGCGGCAGCAGTCGATCCCAGTGCCTGCGCAGCGCGTCGGGGTTGAACGCGGCGGTGTCGGACATGGTGAAGCCGTGCACGGTGTCGGGGTAGACCTCGGTGGTGTGCTGGACCCCGGCGTCGTCGAAGGCCCCGGTGAGCACACCGATGGCCTCGGGCGTCATGTCGTTGACCGCGAGCCCGAGGTGGACCCGGGCGGCGATGGTCGGGACGAGGAGGTGCGGGCTGTCGGGTTTGTCGGTGACCAGCCCGGCGGGGTGGAACCCGGCGGCCGAGGCCACCCGATCCGGGTGCGCGGCGGCGGTGCGCAGCGCGAGGGCGGCCCCCATGCAGTACCCGATCGCGGCGGCGGGTCCCGGCTTGACCTCGGCCTGCTCGGCGAGGAAACGCAGGTACGCGTCCGCGTCCCGGAGGGCGCGTTCGGTGGTGTGCGCCTCGATGAGCGGCATGAGCCTGGCGATGAGGGCGGGCCGCGAGTCCTGGTCGATGCGTTCGGGCAGCTCGACGACCGGCGCCGGGCCGTGGCGGTAGAAGAGGTTGGGGACGAGGACGTAGTAGCCGTGCCCGGCCAGTTCGCGCGCCTTGTCCTCCAGCTCGGCCCGTAGGCCGAAGGCATCGGGGTAGAGCAACACCGCTGGGTGCGGGCCACCGTCGGGGAACGCGGCGAACGCGTCGGCCTCGCCGTCGGGGGTGGGGATGAGGAGGGTCTTCGTGGGCATTGCGGTCTCCTTGTCGAGGTCGATGAGCTTGCGATCAACCCGAAAGGAGGCGGTGCCCGCGCGGCGCTCAGTGGAGCACCGGGTCACCAATCCGTGTGTGGCCAGACGCCGTCCCGGTAGACATCACCACCAGCCTAGCGCGTCTCCGCTCCCGAGTGGATCGCCAGGCGCCGACCTGCGGGCTTGGGCCGGTGTCACCCGCATCGGGGGCTGAGGTTGTCACTCGCTCGCGCCCCAGGTTGTCCACATGCCCGCTGTTCGTCCACAGCGCCGATTCGCCGCCTTCCAGCGCTCTGAACTGCGACGATAGGATCACTCAGGGGCCTGCCCGCAGGTGGGAGGGGTCGTGTGTTCGGGGCCTGGGGGGATCTTGAAAAGCGCCAGTCGGGGCGCTTGCGCGTCGCGGGTCGCCAGGGCCGCGCAACAGCGGCGCGAGGCGTGTGCGGGAGCGAGTCGCGGCAGGCCAGGTCGGTGGTGGCACCATCGAGGGGTTGTCCGGCGCCGTGGGTTCCGGCTCACGCGGCAGTTCGGTTCCGAGCCACCGACCACGGTGCGAATTGCCGACTGCGGCGCCCGGCCCGTACCTCACCCCGGCTGAGGGCTTCGAGTGGACCTGACCGCGGGCTTTCGCGCTACAGCGCGGCAAGGGCGTGAAGCACGCGTCGGTGACGACAAGCGACCTCTTGCCCTGGTTGTGGTGCTGGGCCGCTGTCGTGGGCAGCCTCGCCTCGGGCGAGGCGATCAGCGGCCGTGTGAGACCGGTTGATCGAGGTCGGCCGAGTCAGTCGGGGCGGCGGAGTTGGAAGCCGACGATGCAGGTGTCGTCGTCGGTGTCGGAGTTGCTGTGGGTCAGCAGGCGGTCCAGGCGTTGGTCCAGGGTGGTGGCTTCGCGGGACGCGGTGGCCAGCAGGCGTTCCAGGGATTCCTCCACGGTGCGGTCCTTGCGTTCGATGAGACCGTCGGTGAAGAGGAGGAAGACGTCTCCCTCCGCGACCGTCAGGGCGCCTTCCTCGTAATCCGGGTCCGCCAGCCCGCCGAGTAGGGGGCCGCGGATCAGCGGCAGGGTGCGTGCCCCCGCTTCGGTGATGAGCACCGGTGGTAGGTGTCCGGCTCGCGCCCACCGCAGGGTGCGGTCGCGGGGGTCGTACAGGGCACACACGGCGGTGGCGGTGACGCGGTCGGTGAGGTGCCGGGTGACGAGGTTGAGCCAGGTCAGCAGCTGCGCCGGGCCCGCCCCCGTCGCCGTGAGGCCGCGCAGGGCGTTGCGCAGGACGACCATGCTGGTGGCGGACTCGATGCCGTGTCCGGCGATGTCGCCGACGCACAACAGGATCTGCCCCGACGGCAGGACCACCGCGTCGTACCAGTCGCCGCCGACGAGGTGTTCCTTTTCCGCCGGTCGGTAGCGCACGGCGACGTCGAGTTGGGGGGCGCGCAGCGTGTTCTGGGCAGGCGGCATGATCGCGTGCTGCAGCAGCAACGTCAGCCGGTTGCGTTCCGCCGACTGCTGCTCGCTGTGCTCCAGTTGCTCCCGCGTGGCCGTCAACGCGACCTCGGTCCAGTGCTGCGCCGAGATGTCCTGGTACGCCCCGCGCACCACGGACGCCGCCTCGGGCACCGGTTCGGCGATCACCCGGATGTGCCGGGCGACCCCGTCGGAGCGCAGCAGCCGGAACGCCGTGGACGCGGGGCGGCGGTGGTGCAGCAGGGTGCGCAGGAACCGGCCGATGGCCACGGCGTCGTCGGGGTGGGCGTGCCGGGCGAGCTGTTCGATCGGCACCGGGTCGGCCGTGGCCGACAGCCCGTAGAGCGCGAACAGCTCGCTGTTCCACGCGATCTCCCCGGTGGTCAGGTTCTCCTCGAACCCGCCGATCCGCCCCAGCCGCTGCGCGTGGCGCAGCAGGTTCGCCAGCTTCGCCGCCTCGTCCTCGATGTGCCACACCAGCAGCACCGCGCCGCCGTGCCTGCTGATCCCGACCCCGGCCGCCGCGGTCAGCGGCACCTGCCCGACCAGCGCGGTCAGGTCGAGCCGCTCGGCGCGGAACGGCTCACCGGTCGCCCAGACCCGCTCGACCCGCTCGAACAGCCCGCCGCGCTCGGCGACCAGCGGGTACGCCTCCAGCAGGAACCCGCCGACGACCTCGCCGCGCAGCCGCCCGCCCAGGTCGTGGAACCGGGGGTTGGCGTGCTCGATGCGGAAGTCGACCAGCGCGCCCGTCGCGTCGAGGTGCGGCCGCAGCACCAGGGTCGGGTCGCGCAGGCTGTCGGCGAGGTCGACCAACTCCCCCACCGAGTCGTCCGGTTCCAGCACCAGCCCCGAGTTCGGGGTGTCGAGGGTGTGCGCGCACAGCTCGGCCAACGCCTCGATCTGCCGCCACAGCTGCTGGTTCGGCGCTTCGGCCCGACCGGGCCAGCAGATCTCCAGCACGCCGAGGATCCGCCCGCCGGTCCCCGCGGGCACCGCCGCCCGGCTGCCGTCCGGCGCCCCGCGCTGCCCGATGCTCGGGATCCCGGCCTCCGCCAACGACTCGATCCACACCGGACCCCGCTGGGTCAGCGCCTGCCGCGCGGGGACGGCCACCCCGGGCGGCACGTACCGCCACCGCCGGTCCTCGTCGGCGGCGAACCCCGCGCACCCGGCCAGGGTCAGCGACGAGTCCGGGCCAGCCAGCCACACCGCGACACCGACCGCGCCCAGCGGCGCCAGCGCGTGCTCCATCAGCGACCGGGCCACCGACTGGGTGTCGGTAGCGGAGAGCACGCCGCTTTCCGCGGTGCGCAGCCGAACGGTGACCGGTGTGCTCTCCGGCGAGTCCGGCGGTTCGGCCATGACGTGGTCGAGGAACCGGCGCCCGGCCTCGGAGAGCGTGTCCCGGGAGGCCTGGTCGACGATGTCGGCCGCGAGTTCCAGCTGCGGCCGCCCGGCCTGCTGGGCCAACGCCGCCAGTTGCGCCGCGGCGGCCGAGGGCCCGCAGCGCAGCCGTTCCACCAGGACGCCCCGGGCGAGTTCGATCAACGCGCGCCCGTCGGCGGCGGCGTGCGCCTCCCGCACCCGGGCCCGCAGCCGGTCGACGGTGGCGGCGAGCCTGCCGGTGGTGTCGGCCCGGACCCCTTCGGTGGTGTCCATCCCGCTGTCTCCCCGGGTCACCCGTTGAGCCACCGGCGGACCCGGGCCATGAGGTCGTCGGCGTCGAGCGGTTTGGTGACGTAGTCGTTGGCGCCGGACGCCAGGCTCTTCTCGCGGTCGCCGGGCATCGCCTTGGCGGTGACGGCGATGATCGGGAGGGTGGCGTGCGCGGGCATGGCCCGGATGGCGGCGGTGGCGACGTAACCGTCCATCTCGGGCATCATGACGTCCATCAGGATCAGGTCGACGTCGGCGTGGTCGACGAGCATCTCGATGCCGCGCCTGCCGTTCTCCGCGTGCAGCACGCGCAGCCCGTGCAGCTCCAGGATGCTGGTGAGGGCGAAGACGTTGCGGGCGTCGTCGTCGACCACGAGGACCTTGCCGTCGAGCCGGTCGTCGATCTCCGCGGCGGGCGCGCCCGCCGCACCGGTGCGCACCTGCGGTGGCACGTCCGCGGTCAGGTGCAGGGCGATCCGCTCGCGCAGTTCGTCCAAACTGGACAGCAGTTCGACGCGGTGGGTCTCGCCGCGGCCGCGCAGGACGGCCTCGTGGTCGGGGTCGAGGCGGCGGTTGTTGTAGGCGAGGACGGGCACGGCGCGCAGTCCGGCGTCGCCGTCCATGTCGCGCAGCAGCCGGATCGCGGCGTCGTCGGGCAGGTCGAGTTCGAGCGCGACGCAGTGGAAGGCACCACCGGCGAGCGCGGCGGCGGCCTCGCGGGTGCCGACGGCGGTGACGACCTCGATGGGCCTGCGGCCGTCCTCCGGGCCGGTGCCGGTGGCGTCGATGACGGCGCTCTCGGCGACCAGCGACAGCAGCCCCCGGGCGCGCTGCTCGACGACGAGCAGCCTGCGCGGCAGGGCGGCCTCGGCCGGGGCGGGTGGTTCGTGCCGCGGGTGGTCGCCGGGGGCGTCGGTGGGGCGGGCCTCGAAGTCGGGTCGGGTGACCGGCAGGTAGAGGGTGAAGGTGCTGCCGCGGCCGGGGGCGGACTCGGCGGTGATGGCGCCGCCGAGCAGGTGCGCGATCTCGCGGCTGATCGACAGACCCAGCCCGGTGCCGCCGTACTTGCGGCTGGTGGTGCCGTCGGCCTGCTGGAAGGCGCCGAAGATGGAGCCGAGCTGCTCCTCGGCGATGCCGATGCCGGTGTCGCGGACCCGGAACGCCACGATGGGCCCGTACTCGGCGGCCTGCGGGGGCAGTTCGTCGGCGCGGGCGAGGTCGACGACGAGCTCGACCTCGCCGGACTCGGTGAACTTGACGGCGTTGGACAGCAGGTTGCGCAGCACCTGCCGCAGCCGGGAGTCGTCGGTGAGCAGGTGCGACGGCACGTCGGCGGCGGTGGTGATGCCGAACCCGAGGCTCTTCTGCGTGGTCAGCGGCCGGAAGGTGGCCTCGACGTAGTCGAGCAGCTGCCGCACCCGGACGCGCTCGGGGGTGACGTCCATCTTGCCCGCCTCGACCTTGGACAGGTCGAGGATGTCGTTGATCAGCTGCAGCAGGTCGGACCCGGCGGAGTGGATGATCCCGGCGTACTCGACCTGCTTGGGGGTGAGGTTGCGGGTGGGGTTCTGGGCCAGCAGCTGGGCGAGGATGAGCAGGCTGTTGAGCGGGGTGCGCAGCTCGTGGCTCATGTTGGCCAGGAACTCCGACTTGTACTTCGAGGCGAGCGCGAGCTGCTGGGCGCGGGTCTCGAGTTCCTGGCGGGCCTGCTCGATCTCGAGGTTCTTGGTCTCGATGTCGCGGTTCTGCGCGGCCAGCAGCGCGGCCTTCTCCTCCAGCTCGGCGTTGGACGACTGGAGCTCGTCCTGCCGGATCTGCAGCTCCTCGGAGCGGGCCTGCAGCTCGCCGGTGAGCCGCTGGGACTCCTCGAGCAGCTCGTCGGTGCGGGCGTTGGCGACAATGGTGTTGACGTTGACACCGATGGTTTCCATCAGCAGTTCCAGGAACGCGCGGTGCACCTGGGTGAACCGGTGCACCGAGGCGAGCTCGATGACGCCGAGCACCTGGTCCTCGACCAGGATCGGCAGCACCACCAGCGCGGAGGGGTCGACGCCGCCGAGGCCGGAGGTGATCCGGACGTAGCCGGGCGGCAGGGCGTCGACGGCGATGGTGCGCCTGCTGCGGGCGGCCTGCCCGACGAGCGACTGGCCGCTGGCGAAGCGCTGGTCGCCGGGGGTGTCGGGGTGGCCGTAGGAGCCGACGAGCCGCAGGCCGGTGCCGTCCTCGGCCAGGTAGAAGCCGCCGTACTGGGCGCCGACGAGCGGCACCAGCTCGTCCATCACCAGCTCGGCGACGACGTGCAGGTCGCGGTGGCCCTGCATGAGCGAGGAGATGCGGGCCAGGTTGGACTTGAGCCAGTCCTGCTCCTGGTTGGCCTGGGTGGTCTCGCGCAGCGACTCCACCATGGAGTTGATGTTGTCCTTGAGCTCGGCGACCTCGCCGGAGGCGTCGACGCTGATGGACCGGGTGAGGTCGCCCTCGGCGACCGCGCTGGTGACCTCGGCGATGGCCCGGACCTGGCGGGTGAGGTTCCCGGCGAGCTCGTTGACGTTCTCGGTCAGCCGCTTCCACGTGCCGGACACGCCCTCGACCTCGGCCTGGCCGCCGAGGCGCCCCTCGGTGCCGACCTCGCGGGCGACGCGGGTGACCTCGGAGGCGAAGGACGAGAGCCGGTCGACCATCGTGTTGATCGTGGTCTTGAGCTCCAGGATCTCGCCGCTGGCGTCGACGTCGATCTTGCGGGTCAGGTCGCCCTGCGCGACGGCGGTGGTGACCTGGGCGATGTTGCGGACCTGGCTGGTCAGGTTGTTCGCCATGGAGTTGACGTTGTCGGTCAGGTCCTTCCAGGTCCCGGCGACGTTGGGCACGCGGGCCTGGCCGCCGAGCATGCCCTCGGTGCCGACCTCGCGGGCCACCCGGGTGACCTCGTCGGCGAACGCGGAGAGCGTGTCGACCATGACGTTGATGACCCCGGCGAGCGCGCCGACCTCGCCCTTGGCGTCGACGATGATCTTCTGCGACAGGTCGCCGCGGGCGACCGCGGTGGCGACCGTGGCGATCGAGCTGACCTGGCCGGTGAGGTTGGAGGCCATGACGTTGACGTTGTCGGTCAGGCCCTTCCACGTGCCGGACACGCCCCGCACCGTGGCCTGACCACCCAGCTTGCCCTCGGTGCCGACCTCGCGGGCCACCCGGGTGACCTCGTCGGCGAACGCCGAGAGCTGGTCGACCATCGTGTTGATGGTCTCCTTCAGCTCCAGGATCTCCCCGCGCGCGTCGACGCGGATCTTCTGCGACAGGTCGCCGCGCGCGACCGCGGTGGTGACCTGGGCGATGGAACGGACCTGCGCGGTGAGGTTGTCGGCCATGACGTTGACGGACTCCGTGAGGTCCTTCCACGTCCCCGACACGCCCTTGACGTCGGCCTGACCGCCGAGCCGCCCCTCGGTGCCGACCTCGCGCGCCACCCGGGTGACCTCGTCGGCGAACGCCGAGAGCTGGTCGACCATCGTGTTGATGGTGCTCTTCAGCTCGAAGATCTCGCCGCGGGCGTCGACGGTGATGTTCTGGGTCAGGTCGCCGCGCGCGACCGCGGTGGCGACCTGGGCGATGGAGCGGACCTGCGCGGTGAGGTTGCCCGCCATGAAGTTCACCGAGTCGGTGAGGTCGCGCCAGGTACCGGACACGCCCTTCACATCGGCCTGACCACCGAGGATGCCCTCGGTGCCGACCTCGCGGGCCACGCGGGTGACCTCGTCGGCGAAGGCGGAGAGCTGATCGACCATGGTGTTGATCGTGTTCTTCAGCTCGAGGATCTCGCCTCGCGCGTCCACGGTGATCTTCTGCGACAGGTCGCCCCCGGCCACCGCCGTGGTGACCTGGGCGATGTTGCGGACCTGGTTGGTCAGGTTGCCCGCCATGAAGTTGACGGAGTCGGTGAGGTCGCGCCAGGTGCCGCCGACCCCGGGCACCTCCGCCTGCCCGCCCAGGCGCCCCTCGCTGCCGACCTCGCGGGCCACGCGGGTGACCTCGTCGGCGAAGGCGGAGAGCTGATCGACCATGGTGTTGATCGTGCTTTTCAGCTCGAGGATCTCGCCTCGCGCGTCCACGGTGATCTTCTGCGACAGGTCGCCGCGGGCCACGGCCGTGGTGACCTGGGCGATGTTGCGGACCTGGACGGTGAGGTTGTCGGCCATGAAGTTCACCGACTCGGTCAGGTCCTTCCACGTCCCCGACACGCCCTTGACGTCGGCCTGACCGCCCAGGCGCCCCTCGGTGCCCACCTCCCGGGCCACCCGGGTGACCTCGTAGGAGAAGGCCTGGAGCTGGTCGACCATCGTGTTGACGGTCTCCTTCAGCTCCAGGATCTCCCCGCGCGCGTCGACGTCGATCTTCTGCGACAGATCGCCCTTGGCCACGGCAGTGGCGACCTGGGCGATGTCGCGGACCTGGGTGGTGAGGTTGCCCGCCATGGCGTTGACGGAGTCGGTGAGGTCGCGCCAGGTGCCGGACACGCCCTTGACGTCGGCCTGCCCGCCGAGTCGTCCCTCGGTGCCGACCTCGCGCGCCACGCGGGTGACCTCGGAGGTGAACAGGGACAGCTGGTCGACCATGCCGTTGAACACGGTGGCGATCTCACCGAGCAGGCCGTCGGCGTCGTCGGGCAGGCGGGTGCCGAAATCGCCGTCGCGGACCGCGGTGAGACCGGCCAGCAGCTGGCGCAGCTGCGGTTCCCCGACGACCGCCGGGGCCCGTCCAGCGTTCCCGGTGACGGGACCGTCCTCCAGCCGCGCCTCGCTCATCGCCCGTCCCTCGACTCAGGTGTTCCGCCCCGCGGCGGAGGGGTCCGGGGCCACCGTACTCAACTCGCGCCCGGACCCGCGCTCCGCCGCGAAGGTGAGACCGACCAGCGGCGCCTCTCGTCCGCCGGACGGCCGCCGGGCCGCTCCCGCCGGTCGGCCCCGGTCAGCGCCGGTCACCGCGCACGGCGAAGTACGCGGTCAGCGAACCCCGGTCGTCGTCGACGGAGAGGTCGACGCGCTCGGCGACGCGGCTGATGACCCGCAGCCCGCGGTCGGCCTGGGTCGGGTGGGCGGTGGCGGTCCAGGTGAAGTGGTCGACGGCGGTGAGCACGAGGACCTCGTGGTCGAGGTGCAGCGTGACGGTGGTGCCGCGGTCGGCGCCGCCCTGGTCGATGGCGTCGCTGACCGCCTCGTGCGCGGCCAGGACCACGTCGTGGCGCACCGGGCGCGGTACCCGCCGGGAGGTTAGCCAGCCGCGCAGGGTGCGCCGTAGTGGCGCCAACTGCTCTGCGCGAGCGGGCACGGTCGTCGAGAACACGGCGGGCTCGGGCGCGTCCATGCCCGGGGAGTTCCCGCGACGGCCGCGCGCACACGTGATTGGTTCAACCATTCCTTCCCGATCACGGCGGGTAGTGGCATCCCTCGCGCGGGTGAGCGCGGCCGCTACGTCGGGTGAACTCGATGGCGGGGGCCGTCCGCGCGGCGGTGAATGTCGGTCCGCCGGGTCACCCTGGGTCTGGTTTCGCGAAAACCCCAGGAGGAGAGCCGATGTCGGGGTCCGCCACGCGCCGGGCGTTCGCCGTGCTGCTGGTCGCCGCGCTCGCGGTGCTGCACGTGGCCACGAGCGCCGTCCTGCCCGCCGCCGCGGCGCCCGCCGCGCTGCCGCGGTGCGGCGATTCCGGCACACCGTCGGTGGTCGCGGTGCAGGACACGCACTTCCACATCGACTCCGGCTCGGCGCAGCTGTTCTCCGGCTACGCGGGCTACCGGGTGGTCTCGGGCTCGTCGGCGCGCACGGGCCTGTGGCTGGGGTTGAGCGGGTTCACCGGCGGCGTGCTGGGATTGGCCGCCGCGCAACCCGCGTCGGTCTCCCTGCCGGACTTCGCGGGCGGCACCGCCGCGACCCGGTTCTTCCTGCTCACCGCCACCGGTGTGACGACGACCCCGCAGACCCACACGGTGACGGTCCACGACGGACCACCCGGTGCCGGGACGGCGCTGTGCGCGCGGACCTTCACCTACGCGGACGTGGTCGACACGATCAAGGCGCTGGCCAACAAGGTCGACGGCGTCACCGCCTCGACCGCGGGCACGGCCAAGCTGGGCGACGTGGTCACCGTGACGGTCACCGGCCACACCGGCACGCTCGGCGCGGGCCCCGGCAACGACCCGGGCGTGCTGTCGTACACGCCGAACGCGGTGGGCGGCTTCCCGGCGTCGGCGTGGCGGTTGGAGCGCACCGAACTGCGCGTGTCCCCCGACGGCGTCGCGCCGCAGGTCACCTACGTGGACGGCCTGTACCTCTCGGGGGCCAGCGGTCCGGACCGGCCCTACACCGCCCGCTACACCTTCCGCGCGATCGGCCCGGCCGCGTCCCCCGCGGTGATCAAGCCGATCCAGTACATCGCCAGCGGCACGCAGGTGAAGCACACCGACCCGGGCGGGATCGCGGGCGGCTCGCTGCCGGTGGTGTCGTCGACCTCGCCGCTGACGCTGGCGAAGGCGCTCACCTCCCCCGGCACCGGGATCCTGGCGGCCGGTGGCGGGACGGCGACCTACGCGCTGCGGCTGACCAACTCCGGCGACACCGCCCGCACGGTCGACTACCTCACCGACACCATCCCCGAGGACGCCACCTTCCAGGCGGGCAGCCTCACCCTCGACGGCCGCGCGGCGGCCGACCCGGAGATCTCGGGTCGGACGCTGACGGTGCCGGGCCCGCTGACCGTGCCTGCGGCGGGTTCGCTGCGGCTGGCGTACTCGCTGGCGCACGGCCCGACGGCCGGGCCGCGGACCAACTCGGCCACGGCCCGGGCCGGGGAGTCCGTTGTGGACACCACGGCGGACGTGTCGGACTCCGCGCCCGCCACCGCGACGGTCACGGTGGCCAGCTCGGCCGCGCTCAACCTGGTCGACGACATCGTGATCACGGCCGCGGGGACACCGGCCACCGTCGACGCGCTGGCCAACGACTCCGCGCCGTCCGGCCTGCCGCTGACGATCACCGCCGTCGGCACCCCGGGCAGCGGCTCCGCGGTCCTGAACCCCAACGGCACGATCACCTACACCCCCGCGTCCGGCGTGTCCGGCAAGTACAACTTCACCTACACCGCCTCTGACGGCACCACCAGCGGATCGGCGACCGTGCGCGTGTCGGTGCTGCCCGCGGCCGTGCAGGACACCTACAGCACCGGCAAGAACGCCACGCTCTCGGCGTCGACGGTGCTGACCAACGACGCCTGCACCAGCTGCACCGTCAGCACGACCCTGGTCAGCGGGCCCACGCTCAACGGCTCCCCCAGCGGCACGGTCACCATGGCCACCAACGGCACGTTCACCTACGTCCCGGCCTCCAACGCCACCGGAGCGGTCACCTTCACCTACCGGGCCACCGACAGCGCCAGCCACACCACCACCGCGCAGGTCACCATCTACGTCGCCGACCTCGCCCCGGACTTCGCCACCACCCCGTCCAACACGGCGGTCGTCGTCCCGGTCAAGGCCAACGACCCCGGCTGCACCGGCGGCTGCAAACCACAGGCCGGGACGGGCGCGGCGCGAGGCACGGTCACCTATTCCAGCGGCGGCACGGTCATCGTCACCTACACCCCCACGACCGGGCTGTGGGGACTGGACGGGTTCACCTACGGCATCACCGGCAGCAGCGGCAGCTCCACCACCCCGGTCACCGTGCTCGTCGGACCCCCGGCGAACCCGCTGCGCACCACCTACGGCCTGCCCGCCACCGTCGCCCTGCCCACGGGCGGGTCGTGCACGGGGTGCGCGTACTCGCTGGCCTCGGCGCCCGCCCACGGATCGGCGTCGATCGACGCGTCGACGGGGGCGGCCACGTTCACCCCGGCCGCCGGGTACGCGGGCACCGACACGTTCACCTACACCGTGTACGACCCGGTGAGCGGCCTGCGGGTCACCGGCACGGTCAACGCCACCGTCGGCCCGGCCGCCGTGGACGACGACGCGACCACCCTGCTCGGCTCGAACGCGTCCGGCACCGTCGCCACCAACGACGCCTGCCCGAGCACGTGCACCCGCACCAAGCTCACCGATCCGACCTCGGGCACGGCGACCCTGGCCGCCGACGGGTCGTTCACCTACACCCCCGGCACCTCGATCGGTGTCTTCTCCTTCACCTACCGCATCACCAGCTCGGTGTCCGGGTCGGCCAGCGCCGACGCGACCGTGCGGATCACCGTGCGCGGCGCCGTCGACGACACGGCCTCCACCACGCCGGGCGCGCCGGTGGACATCGCGGTGCGCACCAACGACCCGTGCACCGGCTGCGCGCTCGCCTCCGTCGGCACACCCGGCTCCGGGACGGCGGCGATCAACGGCCAGGGCATCCGGTACACCCCGGCGGCGGGGTTCTCCGGGCGCGTCACGTTCCCGTACACCCTCACCCAGGGCGGCGCGTCGACCACGGCCCAGGTGACCGTCACCGTGTCGCCGCAGGCCCAGCCGGACCAGGCCACGACCGTCGCGGGCACGGCGGTGTCGGTGTTGCCGCTGGTCAACGACCTCTGCGCGAACTGCGCGATCACCGCGCTGGGCACGCCGACGGCGGGCAGCGTCAACCGGCAGGGCGGCGTGGTCACCTACACCCCGGCCGCGACGGGCACGGCGACGTTCACCTACGAAGCCACCGACGGCTCGGGCAACACCGCCACCGGCACGGTGACCGTCGAGGTGCTGGCCGCGCCCTCGCTGACCGCCGACACGGCGACCACCCCGGGCCGCACCCCGATCGCGGTGGCGGTGCTGGCCAACGACTCCTGCTCCGGGTGCGCGGTGTCCATCGAGGCCGACCCGGCGCACGGCGCCGCCGTGGTCGACGTGCTCGACCGGGTCTCCTACCGGCCCGACCCGGGGTTCAGCGGCGTCGACACCGTCCGCTACACCGCCACCGACCCGACCACCGGCGCCTACGCCACGACGACGCTCACCGTCACGGTGTCCCCGGTGGCCCGCGACGACGACGCGACCACCGGGGTCGGCGCCCCGATCGTCGTGGACGTGCTCGCCGACGACGACTGCGCCGCGTGCTCCCTGAGCGTCGGCGCGACCACCGGCAACGCGGTGTTCACGGTGACCAGCGGGCGGATCAGGGTCGAGCCCGGCGTCGGGTGGTCCGGCACCGCCACGGCCGTCTACACCGCGACCGACCCGGCCACGTCGCAGACCGCCACGGCCACGCTGACCGTCGTGGTCAGCGACGCCCGACCCGACTACCTGACGGTCGCGGCGGGCGCGTCGGTGACGAACCTGACCGTGCTGGCCAACGACGCGTGCGGCGGCTGCGCGGTCACCTCGGCCACGGCCGCCACCTACGGCACCTCCAGCGCGCACGGCGTCTACGTGGACTGGGTCCCGCCCGCGAACTTCGCGGGCCTGGCCACGTTCGACTACACGGCGGGCAACGGCAGCCAGTCGGTCACCGCGCAGGTGCGGATCCTGGTCACCCCCGTGCCGTACGCCCTCGCGGTCGCCGTGGACAACCCCGCGACGTTCCGGCCACCTGCCACCAGCACCTGCGCGGGCTGCGACCTCACCCCCCGTTCCGCGCCCGAGCACGGCGACCTGGACTTCGACGGCATCGACTTCACCTACACACCGAACTCCGGCTACACCGGCACCGACGGGTTCACCTACCGGCTCACCGACCCGGTATCCGGACTGACCGTAGAGTCCACTGTGGACATCACGGTGTCGGCGCCGGTGCCCGCGCCCGCGCTGGCGGTCACGGTGACCACACCGGACACCGGATCGGAACCGCGCGCGGGCGACGTGGTCACGTGGACGTGGACGGTCACCAACACCGGCAACATCGCCCTCACCGGCCTCACCGGGGGCGACGCCTGCCAGGCCACGACCCTGGCCGTGGGGGCGAGCACGCAGTGCACCACCACGCGCACGCTCACCCAGTCCGACGTCGACGCCGGGCAGGTCGGGTCGCGGCTGGACGCGACGGCGTCCAGCACGGCGGGCCCGGCGACGGGATCGGCGCAGGACACGGCGCTGCTGGCGCGGGTCCCGGTGGTCCAGGTGACCGCGACCGCCGCGATCACCACCGGGAGCCCGACGGCGCCCGCCGTGGGCGACGTGATCACGGTGACCTACGTGCTCGACAACACCGGGAACACCACCCTGTCCCAGTTGGGGGTGACGGGGTCACTGCCCACGATGACCTGCGACCGGACCACGGCCGTCCCGGGGCAGCAGGCGACCTGCACGGGCACGCACACGATCACCCAACCCGACCTGGACTCGGGTTCGTGGGGCAGTTCCGGCACCGCGACCGCGACTTCACCCGGCACCGCGCAGCCACTGACCGCCGCGCGCACCACCTCGACCCCGCTGCCCACCACCCCACCCACCACCACAACCGACAGCACGACAACCGAAACCACGACAGCGGACACGACCACCGAGACGACCACATCGGACACCACGACCGAAACCACGACTACGACCACAACGACGACCGACACGACGACATCGGTGACCACTACCACCGACACCACCACGACGACCTCCGAGACCACCGCGGAACCGACCAGCACCACGACCACCGAGTCGACGACGACCACCGAACCGACGACAACGACGGAAACCACAACGACAACAACCGAACCGACCACCACCACGACCGAACCCACGACTACAACAACGGAACCGACCACGACCGAGTCGACGACCACCACGACCGAACCCACCACTACGACAACCGAACCGACCACCACAACCACTGAACCGACCACGACGACAACCGAGACGACCACCACGACGACCGGACCGACCACGGAGACGTCCACGACGACGCCGACCACGTCGGAGTCCACCACCGAGCCCACGTCGACAACGACAACAACGACCACTCAACCGCCGACTCCGACGGCGACGACCAACCCGACCCCCACGACCACGGCCCCGTCGGTCACCCTCACCTCGCCGCCCACCACCACGGCGGCGCCGACACCGACACCGACGTCGTCGGTGACCGGCACGGTCTGGTTCGACCGCAACCTCGACGGGGTGTTCCAGTCGACGGAGTGGCCGCTGCCGGGGGTGAGGGTGACGTTGACCTCGGCACCCGTCCGCGCCGCCACGCGGCTCCCGGGTGACGGGTTCGGTTCGCGGATGGCGCCGCGCAGCGCGCTCGCGGCGGCCGCGGCGGTGGCGCCGGTGGTGTCGACCACGACGACGGGCGCGGACGGCACGTACCAGTTCGACAACCTGACCCCGGGCGGGTACGTGGTGTCGGCGTCGGTCGCGGTCCCCGGGTTCTCCTACACCTCCGACAGCGACGGGTTGGCCGACTGGTCGGTCCAGGTGAACGCGTCGGCGTCGGCGCCGGTCGTGGCCGGGTTCGCGGGTATCGGGAAGGGCGCGGTCGGCGGCACGGTGTTCGAGCGCGGCACCCAGGTCCCGATCGACGCCGCCGAGGTCACCTGCCGGTGGGCGGGCCTCGACGACGTCCTCGGCACCGCCGACGACGTGCTGATGTCCGCCCGCGCCGACGCGGGCGGCGCGTTCGCCCTGGCCCAGCTGCCCTACGGCATCTACTCGTGCCGGGGCACCGACCCGGTCACCGGGTCCACCTCGGACGCGGCGGAGGTGTCGGTCATGTCCGCCACGCCGGTCGAGGCGCGGCTCCCGGTGACCGTCGCGCCCGCCGCCACGCCGCCCACCCTGCCCGCGCCCGCCCCGGCCGCCCTGCCCGACACCGGTGCCGCGCCGGGACCGCTCCCGGCGGTGGGTCTGGCCCTGGTGGCTCTCGGCGCGTTCCTCCGCCGCAGGTTCCGCCACCGGTCCGGGACGTGAGCGGCGGGCGGGCCGCGACCGCCGCTCGACCGGCCGGTGACCGGGCCGTGACGGTGGCGGTGAGTTGGGCCGCTACCAGCGGTTTTCCTTTGCCAAACGCCGTTGGCGTACGGCACACTCCCCCTGCCGTGCGGTAGGCGGCTCTGGGGAGAGGTTGATGTCCGTTCCGGTGCGCTCGTTCACCGCGACCTGCGCCACCGCGGTCGCGTTGCCGATGCTGGTCGTGTTCCCGTTGGTGGCGGTCGCGGCCATCGTGGCCATGGTGGGTCTGGTCGGGTGGTTCCTGGTGGACGGCCACCTGATGGCCGCCGTCGGCGCGGGCCTGGTGTTCCTGCCCGCCGCGTGGGCCATGGCCGCGGCGCTGGCCGAGGTCGCCCGGCACCCGACCGAGCACCTGGTCGGCCTGCCGGTGACCGCGCGCATGCAGCCCCGGCTGTGGGCGTTCGTGGCGCGGGTCGCCGACGAGGTCGGCACGCCGCCGCCGGACGAGATCCGGCTCATCCCCGAGGCCAACGCCGGGTCCACCGAGCTCACCCGGCTGCTGGGGCTGTCCGTGCGCCGCCGCGTCCTGTACCTGGGCGCGCCGCTGCTGGCCGGGCTCACCGAGAAGCAGTTGGCGGCGGTCGTCGCCCAGACCCTGGGCTACTACCGGGCGCGCGGCGGGAAGCTGTCCGGGTTGGCCATCTCCGGGCGGGCCGCGCTGTCCCGCGCCCACGAGCACATGGCGGCGGAGCGGGCCACCCAGCGGCTGGTCAAACGCCTCTTCGGGGTCTACAGCCGCGCCTACGACCGGCTGACCGCGCCGGTGGGCAGGCGCCAGCAGCTGGTCGCGGACGCGATCTCGGCGCGCATCGCCGGGTCGGCCGCGGCGGAGAGCGCGCTGCTGGAGGTGCACGTCGTCGCCGGGATGTGGGACCTGTTCCTGTCCCGGCACGTCACGGTGGCGTGGCGGGCCGGGTACCTGCCGGACTCGGTGTTCGACGGGTTCGCCGCCATGCGCGCCGCGCCGGAGCTGTACGGGGTGCTGGAGGAGATCCGCCAGCGGGTCGGCGCCGACACCGACACGGACCCCGACGACATCTCCCTGTCCCGGGCACTGCGCATCGCCGCGATCCGGGCCATCGACGCCCCCGCGCCGGACAGCCACGACGCGCCCGCCGTGGAGTTGCTGCTGTCGGGCCCCGCCACCCTCGACCGGGCGCTGCTGCTGGTCATGGACCCCGCGGCGGACGCCAAGAAACGCGTCGACTGGCCGACGCTGCGCCACATCGGGCTGCGCGACCGGTACCGCCGCGACGCGCTGCGGCTGCTCAAGGTCGCGGGCCGCGTCATGGACCGGCCGCCGTCGCTGGGCACCGTCCTCGACGCCATCGACGCCGACCGGCTCGACGCCCTGGCCCCCGCCGACGGCGGCCCGGACGCGGGTCCGAGGGCGCGCCGCGAGTACGCCCGCGAGGTCGTCGGCCGCGAGCTGTACGGGCTCGTGCTGCTCGCCTTCGCCGACTCCGGTCAGGCCAGGTGGGGCGTCGACTGGTCGGGCCGCGAGCACATGACCACCGGCAGGCTCGACCTGGCGCACATGCACGGCATCGTGCAGGCCGCGGTCGCCGCGGACGGCGGCACCGGCAGCCTGCGGGAGAACCTGACCGCCGCGGGCATCACCACCGGGTTCCGGCCCACCAAGAAACTCCCCTGACCCCGAGACCCGAGACCCCGAGGCCCGGCCGTGCTGTTGACGCCGAAGAACATCGCCTTGACGCTGCGGCTGCGCAAGGCGTCGCGCCGCGCCGGCGTGCCCGTGCGCGAACTGCCGGAGCCCGACCTGCTGGCCGCCACCGACCCGCGCACCGACCCGACGAAGTGGGGACTGCCCGCCGACGACCGGGTCGTCACCCGCGGCCCCGACGAGGACCCCGAGCTCACCGCCGCCGTCACCGCGCTGCGCGAGGGCAACTGGGAGCCCGCCGCCACCCGCCTGGCCGCGACCTGGAGCGACTGGGACACCCGGGGCCGCGTCACGACCGCGCTGGGCGAGGCCGCCGCCAACGACGACACCTGGCTCGAGGCGTGGCGCGCCGCCCGCCCCGACGACCCCGGGCACGCCGTCGTGCACGCCCGCGCCCTGGTCTCGCTGGCCTGGCAGGTCCGCGGCGCAGGCTGGGGGTCGGACATCGCACCGGAACAGGCCACCGCCTTCCGGCGCCTGCTCGGCGACGCCGAACCGGCCGCCTACGCCGCGGCGATGGCCGCCCCCGAGGACCCCACGCCGTGGGCGACGCTGCTGACGATCGCCGTGGGCCGCTCCTGGGACCACGACGAGTTCGAGGAGGCCTGGCAGCAGCTCGTCGACCGCGACCCGGCCAACGTCCTGGGACACCAGTCGGCGCTGCGGTACTGGAGCGCCAGGTGGCACGGCTCCGACGACCTGATGACCGCCTTCGCCGAACGCGCCGCCACGGTCGCCCCGCCCTTGGCCGTACTCCCCCTGATGGCCGCGTTCGAACTGGACCACGTCCCCGACGCCTGGCACACCCGGGCGATCACCGACGCGCTCGACGTCCTCCTGCCCCGGTTGGCGACCGCCACCGAGAGCCACACCACCCGCGCCGAACGCGGCTGGGCCATCGCCGCCCTCCGCGAGCGCGGCCGCCACCCCGAGGCCCTGGACCAGTTCCGCGCCCTCGACATCCACGCCGACGCCGCCCCCTGGCCCAAGTACGACCGCCCCCTGCTCGCCTTCCTCCAACACCGCCGCGACGCCTGCCGCAAGGCGGGAAGACGCCACCGCTGACCCAGCGGGGAGGCCGTCGGCAGCCCTCCACAGCCGACTACTCCGACACACCGCGACCAACCCCGGTCAGCGGAGCCCGACCGTGCCACACACCGTTCGGTCCGCAGCACAACCACCGACTCCGAAACCGCCATTGCGACGACCACGGTCGACAGCCCACTTCCAGGCCCGCGCAACACCCCTCGGCGCGTCGCCGACCGTTCCACCCCGCAGTGCTTGACATGCCCCACCCACGCAACAGCGTCCGGCACCCCGCTAGCCAGCACGCTCAGCGTGGCTCGAAATGCCCCACCCACGCCACCGCCGCCGCTCGATCCGCCACCCGGTCCTCCCGCCGGACCGCCACCGTCTCCAGGAACCGCAGCGGTGACGGCGGCACCGCCCACGCCGAGGACAGGTACGGCAGCGCCTGCTCCGGCTGCGCGCGTCCCGCCAACCCGCACGACGTCACCGCCAACACCTCACCATCGCGCACCGCGACCGGCCGCACCTGCTGTGCCCCGCCCTGCGGCATCGGGTCGGTGGACCTCGCCGGGAACACCGGTTCCGGCCCCGACGGTCGCACGACCCACCCCGTCGTCGCCCCGATCCGGCCCACGACCGCCGCGACCTCGCCGCCCGGACGCACCCCCGTCGGCACCAGCGCCACCGCCAGCGACACCCGGAACCCCGCCGCGCCCGACGCCCGTTTCGCCACGTCCCGGTCCACCTCCCCCAGCAGCTCCCCCACGAACCGGACCGGGCCCGACGGCTCGTCGCGGGCCAGGCGGTGCTGGAACCACCGGCGCACCGACAGCGTCGCCCACCGGGCCGCCTCGGCCGCGGTCTCGCCGTCGCCCACCCCGTCGGCCACCGCCAGCAGGCACAAGTGATGTGCACGCGGCTGATCGGCGCCGACAACGCCAGGTCCGCCGTCGTCAACTCGGCGAACCTGCGGTACACCCGCGCGAACAGCTCACCGGCGCGCAACGCCGTCCGCGGCACCCGCTCGTCCAAGCCGATCAGGTACCGCTTGGCACCCCGCAGCCGCCACTGCCGACCCGGCCGCTCGTCGGCGAAGTCCACCTGGTCACCGTCGACCACCAGGTCGCTGCTGCGCGTCCGCGACGGCGACAGGTGGTACTGCCGCAACGGCGGGCTCGCGAACACCTCCCGCCACGCCTCCACCCGCAGCACCGGGTCGCCCAGCGTCTCCGCCTCGATCGCCACCGCCGGATCCCCCTCCGGCGGCACGGCCACCCGCAGCAGCGCCCACGCCCGCGCCACACCGCGCTCCGGCAGCGCACGCACCTCCATGTGCCGCATCTGCCGGAAGTCGTAGATACCGCCCACGGCGGCACTCGTCCCGAAATCGAACGTCACCGACGCCCCGGCCTGCGTGGTCGCGGGCTCGCGCCCCGGGCCCGTCATCTCCGCCTCCCGCTCGACACCCGCCGACCCACCACCCCGCACCGGCCCCGCGTCCCGCACGTGCCGCGCCGACAACCGGAACGCCGACCGCACCACCGGCCCCGCCACCGGGGTCCCCCGCTGCCGCCGCCGGTAGAACACCGCCACCGTCGGGTCCGCGGGTTCCCACGACCACGGCCGCAACGCCACCTCCACGACCGCGCCCGCCGAACTCGACCCGGCCAGCCCGGGCACCGGCGGCGACAAGTCGGTCGACGACACCACCTCGACACCGTCGAGGACCTCCACCGCGTCGATGTCCCCGTCGACCACCAACGACGCCAACACCAACCGCGGCGCGCCGTCCGCGCCGGGACGCACCAGCACACCGTCGCCCGCGGGGCGACCGTTCGACCCGGCGACCACTAGCGACCGCCCCGCGACCGCTCACGCCGCAACTCGTCGAGCTTGCGCTCCACCATCCGCAACGTCCCGACCCCCGACGACGCGGGGGTCGCCTTCGCCACCAGTTCGGCCAGCGCCACGTCCGCCTCCGCCCACGCCGCGGTGATCGACGGCGCCATCCGGTGCACCAGCAACCCCTCCAGCAGCGTCGCCAACTCCAGCCGGGTCCGCGCCACCCACCGCAGCGTCAACGCGTCACCGCTGTCCCCGCCGAAGCGGCCGTCGGTCATCATCGACAGCAACCGCGCCCCCAACTCGCCGAACCGCGCCGCCTCGGCCCGCGCGCGGTCCTCGTCGAACGCGGGCGGCGACAACGACAGCCCGTAGTCCGCGCCCCACTCGTCGAGCAGGTCCTCCAGCGCCTCGTGCGACACGTCGATCGCCGCCGCCGCCACCTCGGCCAGGCCGACCTTCTCGAACGCCGACCTGGTCCGCGGCACCGAACCCGACCAGCGGCCGGTCAGGAACAGCGGCCGCAACCGGTCCCACTCGCCCATCCCGTAGACCGCGTCCTCCGCCGCGCGCCGCGCCAACCGCCGCATCCGGTCGATCGGCGTCTGGTCGCCGCGCAACCGCACCAGCCGCGCGTGGACCGCCCAGTCCTCCGTCCGCGTCGCGGACCGGTTGTCGCGCAACACACCCACCAGCCGCGCCGCGCGGTCCATCAACCGGGTCAACTCGGCCTCGTCGACCCGGCCGCCCGACCGCGCCGCCAAGCGCTCCACCAGCTCGCGCAACCGCCGCGTCCCGCCGTCGAACAGCGCCTCGGACACCGCCTCCCGCAACGCGCCCCGCGTCGGCCCGGTCGGCGTCCACGGGGCACGGGTCCACTGGTCGCGGGCGCGTTCGGCCGACACCCACGCCTCCGCGTTCGGGCTGAACCGGGCCCACTGCTCCGCCGACGCGCACGCCCACGGCCCGCACACCGCCGCCACCTCGGCCTGCCTGCCGCTGACCTGCCAGTCCCGCACGGTCGTCGCCACCGCCGACTCCAGGTTGTGCAGCACCGCCGGGTCGCCGGGCGAACCGAGGCTGTCCAACCGGGTCGCCACCAGCACGCACGCCGACATCGCGTGCGCGGGCGGGGCCTCGAAGTCGTTGCCCGCGGCCAACCCCACGACGTTGAGCGCGATGTGCGCCACCGCCGAGCGCTGCTCGTTGATCAGGTTCTCCAACGCGCGGCCCTTGCCCGTGCCGGGCAGGTCCACCACCGTCACCGCGCGCCTGCCCGCCCACGACAGGTCCCACTCGGCTCGCGGCACCGCCAACTCGACGACCACCCGCTCGACCAGCGCCGTGCCGAACCCGTCGATGCGCAGCACACCGCCCCGGCGGGCGAACTCCTCGGCGGAGTACGTGGCGCCGTAGTCGAACGCACTCGTAGCCGCGACCAACTGCGCCACCAACGCGTCGTTGTCCCCACCCGTCCCGGCCAACTCCGCCAACGACAGGTCCGTCTCGGGCGGCAACCCGAGCAGCGCGACCGCGCGCCTGCGGGCCGTGCTCTCAGTCATCGTGCAGATCCACTGGCGGGGCGGCACCGGGTCGTCGACCTGCGCCAACCGCACCTCGGTGGGGGCCGGGGTGATCGCGCCCTCATCGATCGCCAGCAAGCCGGGGCGACCGAGCAGCAGCTCCACGGTCGTCGACTTCAGCGACGACACCGCGCCGGACACCGCGATCCGCACCTCACCGCAGCTGACCCGGTGGATCTGTTCCAGCACCGAGCACAACTCCGCCACGGTGTCGGCGGCGGCACCGGTCCTGGTCTTGAGCAACTGCTCGATCTCGACGTCGAACCGCCCGCGTCTGCGCCGCCCACCAACCGCGCCGCCGTGGGCGACCGTCTCCTCGGCCGTGGTGTCCGTCATCGCGTCCGACCTCCCGCCGCGCGCCTGCCCGGGAGCCCCGACCACCGGCGCACCCAGCCCATCGCGTGGAGATCGACACCCGTTTCGACCTGCGAACGGACAGAAAAAGGACAGTCCGAGAGCCGATAACCGTTTGGCCCCAGCACAACAACACCACCACGATGGCGACCGGTCACACACCAACCGGAAAGGTCCCGATCCCGTTGCGCGCCCTGCTCACCACCGACCGACTGACCCTGCGCCGCTTCACGCGGGCCGATGTGGACAACCTCGTGTCCCTCGACGCCGACCCACAGGTCATGCGCTACCTCACCGGCGGCGTCCCCACCCCGCGCGAGGTCGTGGAATCCACAGTCCTACCGGCGATCCTCGCCGAATACGAACGCGGCCCGGTGGGCAAGTGGGCGGCCACCGCGGACTCCGTCTTCGTCGGCTGGTTCGCCCTGGACCCCCGAACGCCGGGCGACGCGCGGGAGGTGGAGCTGGGCTACCGCCTGCGTACGTCGGCGTGGGGCTCGGGACTGGCCACGGAGGGCTCGCTGGCGTTGGTGGACATGGCGTTCCGCGAGCTGGGCAGCCACCGGGTGTGGGCGGAGACGATGTCGGTCAACCATCGGTCTCGCCGCGTCATGGAGAAGGCTGGTTTGCGCTACGTCCGGACTTTTCACCTCGACTGGGACAACCCGATCCCGGGCACGGAGGAGGGTGAGGTCGAATACGAACTCCTCCGCGCCGAGTGGATCAGGAACTCGGGGAACCAGTCCCCGCAACACTCTTGAGGCTGAATCACTACTCCCGCACCCCGAGCAAGAGGGCATCTCTTCCTGACTGAAGACCTCCCTCGCCCTGCCGCCCCGCTCACTCACGCCCTAGTCCTTCGGCGCCTCAACGGTCCCAACTACGGACATCCGCTCGGCGGGCCGCAGGGACAGAGCAGAAAACCGCCCGATCCGACCACCATCACCAGTCCCTCCAGCGGCATCGTTCCCTTGTCCACGCTCCCCGCCCACAGCCGTTACCTTTCCTCACCGCGCCCCGCCTCTCCGCCTCACACCTCCTTGGCGTCTGTCTTGCACTTCGGGGTGATCATTGTGGGGCGTGAATAGGCCTCGCAAGAGTTCACACCCCGATTCACGCCGCCCCTGCGCCGATAGACTGGAGCAGGCCCCCCAAAAAAGAGGAGGGCGGGGGCTGCACTTGGGGCGGGCGGGGGTTCTGGAAGTCATTCAGGTCGGGCGACTACTCCAGCCGGAACCAGTGCTCAGCGAACCGCCAGTACTTCGTTGTCCCACGGTCGAGGACCACGATGTCGAGATCCGCCAGCTGTTCCTTGAGCGCGTGGGTCTTGGGTCGCATCTTGTCCTTCTTGGACAGTGCGAACTCCCTGGCGCGGAAGAGTTCGTCGGCTCCCGCCGGCATCCCGGGGGTCCCGGGCACCCAGATCCGGAACTCCGCCTTGTGCGGGTCCTCCGGCAACCACTCGTACCCGTGCTCCGCGAACGCCCGGCCGACCGCGCCCGCCCGCTGATCACACGGCTCCCGGTACAGCTCCTCGGTCCTCGACCCCAGCAGCACCAGGTCCCCCTCATCCAGAAACGCGGCCTTCACCTCCCCGCGCGGAAAAACCCTCGCCACCCTCCTCGACAACACCCCCACCTCATCATCGGCAACAGTCAGCGTCAGGCTTTCGTGCCGACCCCTCCGCGCCACCGACCCACCACCCGCCGCGCCCACGACGAACGCGGCGATGGTCCCCCACAGCTCCGGCAGCTTCGCGACGAAATCGACCATCGGCAGGAACGACGACCCCAGCGCGTCCAGGAACCCGTCCAACAACGCCTGCACCGCCAGGTACACGCCGCCCACCAGGGCCGATCCGCCCACCACGAACAGCACCGCGAGGACGGCCGTCGTCCTGGCCGGGTTCGCGACGACCGTGGGCTCCCGCACGGGCGGACCCTAGCCTGCAACTCCGCGCCGGGCCGGAAACCGCCGCCGGTCGTGGGCGTGGCGGCGGGGTTGATGGACGAGCCAGAACGGTGTACGGAGTAAGCGGCCCCCTGCGGGGTACCAGACACAGACACTCCCGGCCACCACCGACCCGTGGAGCAGGACATGTCCTTGACCGGAACGGCCGCGCCGCCGCGGCGGACCGAGTTCGTCACCACCGAGGCCGACCAGGCGCACCAGCACCTCGTCGCGGCCTACGACCAGGGGCTGCGGATGAGCGGACTGCTCGGCGCCCGCGCCCTGCGGCACGACCGCACCGACGCGGGCCTGTTCGCCGTGGACGACCTGGAGCTGCCGATGCGCCTCGGGTTCGACGCCGACACGTTCGGGTTGCTGATCATCGAGTGCCGCGCGGGCCGGGTCGAGCGGACCATGGCCGGGACGGAGGACCGCGTCGGGGCGGGGGACGTGCTGGTGCAGACCCAGCCGGAGATGCCGTTCGCCGCCCGCACCGAGGACGCGGCGCTGCGGTCGGTGATGTTCCACCCCGAGTTGTTCACCCAGGTGGCGGAGTCCGCCGGGAACCGGTTGCGGTTCACCGGGTTCCAGCCGGTGTCCGCGGTCGCGCAACGCCGCTGGAAGGACGCGGTGAGCTACATCGCCGACCTCGTGCTCCCACACCCCGAGTACCCGCTCCACCCGCTGGTGGTGGCCAACGCGGGGCGGCTGCTCGCCGCGACCGCGTTGGCCACCTTCCCGAACACCGCGCTGCTCGACCCGTCCCCCGGCGACCGCAACGACGCCGGTCCGGCGACGCTGCACCGGGCCATCGCCTTCATCGAGGACCACGCCGCCGACGACATCACCGTCGCCGACATCGCCGCGGCGGCGCGGGTGACGATCCGGGCCGTGCAGTTGGCGTTCCGCCGCCACCGCGGCACCACCCCGATGGCCTACTTGCGGCGCGTGCGGCTGGAATGCGCGCACCGGGACCTGCGCGACGCGGATCCGGGACGCGAGACGGTGTCGGCCGTAGCCGCGCGGTGGGGTTTCTTCAACGCGGGCCGGTTCACCGCGTACTACCGCGAGGCGTTCGCGGCGCTGCCGAGCCAGACGCTGCGCGGCTGAACCCGGGCGCCCGGTAGGCCATGTCCCACAACGTCTCCACCGGACCGCGGTCGTGGCGGGTCATCCACCAGCTCGCGCCCGCCACGACCGCCGCGGAGACCAGCAGCCAGCAGGCGACTGTCCACAAAGGTCCACCGGTGCGGCCGAGGCCCCAGTCGTAGCACAGCACCGACCCGAGGACGTTCTGCGCGATGTAACACGACAACGCGCAGCGCCCGACCGCGGTGACACCGCGCCGCAACGGGCCCGCGGCGGCGCGCATCCGGCGCACCAGCGCGGTGACGGCGCCGAGCAACCCGAACGCGACCACCGGCGCGCACGCGTAGCGCTCCACCAGCGCCCACTGCGGTCCGGCCCACGCGGTCAGCGCGCTCAGCGGCAGTCCGGCGCCGAGCCCCCACGCCGCCAAGCGCCGCCGCAGGACCGCGCCGCGCGGCGTGTCCGCCAACGCACCGGCCCGGTACAGCCGCGAACCGGCGAGGAACAGCACCACCCCGAGCGGCAGCACGAACACCGCCTCGGCGCGGTACACCAGGAACTTCTCCACCCGGGTCGCGACCTGCGCGGTCCAGTCGGACGTATCCGGGGGCGTGCCGCCGGACAGCGATCCGCCGTCTGCCAACAGCAGCGCGGTGATCCCGCCGACCACCACAAGGTGCAAGGTCGCGGCGGCGGCCATCCACCACCGCTGGACGCGGTCGCTCCGGCCGACCAGGTAGGCGACCTGCACGGAGATCACCGCGTAGAACATGAGCACGTCGAATTCGAACACCAGCAGGTAGTGCAGCGCCCCCTCGACCAGCAGCAGCGTCGCCCGCCACAGGTACCGGCCGGGCCAGCGGGCGCCGCGGCGCAGCGCCGAGGCGTGCTGGATGGCCAGACCGACCCCGAACAGGATCGACAGCAGCGCCAGGAACTTGCCGTTGCTCAGCACCCGCAGCGCGGTCTCCACCGGCCCGGCGGCGCCGAAGATCCCGCTGATCCCCGCCGGACTGCTGAAGATCCACACGTTGGTGCCGAAGGTCCCCAGGATCGCCACACCGCGCAGCACGTCCAGTGCGGTGAGCCGCTTCTCCCCCATGTCTCCCCCTTCTTCCGTCCCGGCCACGCTAGGCACGGGGCGCGGCGGGGTCGTCCGTCGTCGGGGGGAGGAGCCGATCATGCTTTCGACCGACCACCGGACCACCGGTGGTCGGTCGGTCCACCGCAACCGGTGTCCCGTGCGGACTTGGGCCTCACGCCCGGCCGGTGCGCGGCGATAGGGACCACTAGGGACACGTCGTCGCCGGAGGTCAAGGGGGGAACATGGAACCGGTCCAGGTCGTGTTGCACGCGATCGACGTCATCACGCGCGCGGGGCTCGACGCCGCCCTGCGACCGCGGCGGGAGGTGCGGCTGGTCGCCGACGGGGACCGCCCCGACGGCGACCGCACGGTGGACCTCGTCGTCGCGGAGACCTGGGACCCGCGCACCGAGACCCTGTTCCGCAGGCTGCACGCGCGCGGCAGGCACCGGGTGGTGCTGGTCGCCGGGGAGATCGACAACGCGCACCTGCTGGAGATCGTCGGCATCGGCGTGGCCGCGGTGGTCCGCCGCGCGGAGGCCACCCCGGACACCCTGGTCCGGTTGGTGAGGGCCACCGCCGCGGGCGACGGCGCGCTGCCGCCGGACCTGCTGGCCGGCCTGCTCGACCGGGTCGCCCGCCTCCAGCGGCAGGTGCTCAGCCCGCGCGGCTGGGACCTGGCCGGGGTGTCGGCCCGCGAGGCCCAGGTGCTGCGCATGATCGCCGACGGCCTGGAGACCCGCGAGATCGCCGAACAACTCTGCTACTCCCAGCGCACGGTGAAGGGCATCCTGCACGACGTCACCAGCCGCTTCCAACTGCGCAACCGAGCCCACGCGGTCGCCTTCGCCCTGCGCGAAGGGCTCATCTAGGCAGTTCAAGGCGGGGAGCGCCAAGAGGTCCGGCGTCTATTCGACCCACTAGCAGTCGTAGTGGACCGACCACACGGTGCCGCGCGTCTCAATCAGCAGCCGCTGCCCGCGCTCGGCTGAACATCACCGACGCAGCCGGGTCGCCACGGTGCGGCGTCCCCCAGGGCGATCAGGGCGCGTACTGGCGAAGGAATTCCAGGGACCGCTCGGCGTCCAGGACCGGGGGGCCGATGCGACGGGTGGGGGTCGTGCCGATGCGCAGGGCCGCGCGGACGGTGCGGGCGTCGGCGGTGGGGAACCGCGACCACAGCAGTGCGGCGGTGGCCGCGACGACGGCGGCGGCGACACCGTTGCCGGTGGCGGGTCCCCGTGGGCCGGGTACGTCCTCGCCGGGGGCGAGCAGGCCGCGCGGGTCGTCGTCCTCGTCCAGGTCGACGAACCAGCTCGGTCGACCGGACGGGGTGCACGACCGCACCGGCAGCACGTCCGGGTGTGCGGTCAGCGGGCTCGGCGGCCCGCTCGCGGCGACCACGAGCAGGTCGGCGGCGTCGTCGAGCGCCGCGCGCAGCCCGTCGACGGGACCGCCCCCGAGGGTGAGGCTGACCAGGACGACCCGGGCGGTGACCGCGCGCAGCGCACTCGCCAACTCCGCGGGCGGACGGCCCTGGCCGAGCGGGTGGGCACGCATCGGCGACAGCGGGCAGATCCGCAGGCCCGCGGCCCCGGCGACACCGCACAGGTACGGGGTGTCGGCGGGGGTGGCGATGACCTCGACCGGCTCCTCGCACTCCCCCGCGCCGCGCAGCACGCGGGTGAGGCGGACCAGGTCGAGCAGCGGGGAGCGGGAACCGCCCCGGAGAAGGTGACCGGACACCACCGCGTCCACACTCCCGGCGTTCACGATCGGGGCACCGGAGTGCGCCCCGACTCCGGAGCGTAGTGCGATGGCGGCGTCCTGGGCGCACGCCAAGTGAGTGAACGCCTACGGTCGGGTTATGCGCACCGAGTCACCGGAGAACGTGCGCACGGCGTCGAGGATCTCCTCAAGCCCGCGCCGGTAGAGGCGGGTGTCCAGCGGCAGCCCGGGCCCGGAGGCGACCGGCCAGGCGTCGCGGCGGTGCATGCCCGCCACCCCCGGCGTGCCCGGCGTGACGCTGGGCCGCACCCGGAACCGCAGCGTCGGCCCGTCGACCACCACCGCCCGCACGGCGTCCCACGGCAGCGACACCGGCCCTTGCCCGGTCGGCAACCGCACCCCGTCCAGGTCGATCATCAACGGGTTGACGCGCCGCTTCCGCCGACCGACGTACCCGCCCGCCTTCCCCAGCACCACCACCAAGGCCAAGCCGAGTACCGCGGCGGCGACACCGCGGTGCACCCACCCGGTGACCAGCGGCACCAGCGCGGCCACCCCCACCACAACGCCCGCGACCGCCCACCGGACCAGGGGACGCCGCCAAGCCTCACGATCCGCCTCGGCGATGAACAGTTCGCCGACTCCCGGCGCCATCCGGCTCCCCCTCCGCCCTTTCGACCACTCGACCCTAACGCGCCCCCACCGGTCCGGCGGGCGATCAATCCCACCCCATGAACCCGATCACCCACCGCGACCACGACGCCCGGACGACGGTCCCCGGAACCGGCCGCCGACCTCGACACCAAGACTGTGCGCGATCAGCGGCCACGCGGGGTAACTTCGATCACATGAGCGGTTTCCGCACCTCGTTCGAGGCGGGCGACCCGGTGCCCACCTGGGTCGACACCCCCGACATCGGCACCGACCCGGTCGGCGTCACGCTCCGCACCCGCCTCGGGTCCGGCCCGGTCTCCGCGCCCGCGGCCAAGGCCGACGTCGGTTTCACGGGCCTGCGGTCACTGCGCTACGAGGGCGAGGTCACCGCGCCGAACCGCGCGATCAACCGCCTGTTCTGGTCCGACCAACCGGTCGAGGCCGACACCGAACTGGCCTACGTCGTGTTCCCCGAACTCCTCGACCGCCGCTACCCGTCCACCTACGTCGCCGTCGACCTCGCCTTCGACGACGGCACCCGCCTCTCGGAGCTCGGCGCGGTCGACCAGCTCGGCTTCGGGTTCACCGCCCGCGAGCAAGGCGCGTCGCGCGCGTTGTTCCCCGACCAGTGGAACCACCGCGTGGTCCGGCTCGGCCCGGTCGCGCTGGGTCGGGTCATCGCCCGCGTCCTGCTCGCCGTCGACTGCCCCCACGCCCCCGCCGCGTTCGCGGGCTGGGTCGACGACCTCACCATCGGCCCCGCGCCCACCCGGACCGCCGCCCCCGTCGACCGGATCGTCACCACCCGCGGCACCCACTCCACCGGGTCCTTCTCCCGGGGCAACACCATCCCCGCGACGGCCGTGCCGCACGGGTTCAACTTCTGGGTCCCGGTCACCAACGCCGCGGTCACCAACTGGTCGTACGAGTACCACCGCGGCAACACCGACGCGAACCGCCCCGCGCTGCAGGCCATCGGCCTGAGCCACCTGCCCAGCCCGTGGATGGGCGACCGGCACACGTTCCACTTCATGCCGACCACCGGCACCGCCGTCGGCCGCCGGACACGAGCCCTCACCTTCGACCGTGCCGACGAACACGCGCACCCGTACCACTACGACGTCACCTTCGACAACGGCGTGCGCGCCGAGATCGCCCCCGCCGACCACGCCGCCGTCCTGCGCTTCCACTTCCCGCCCGGCCCGGCCAACCTCGTGCTCGACAACGTCGGCCTCGGCGGCGAGGTCCGCGTCGACGGCGACACCATCACCGGTCACACCGACGTGCGCAGCGGCCTGTCGGTCGGCGCGGGTCGCATGTGGGTGCACGCCGAGTCGGACCACCCGATCGCGCGCGCCGACCACCGCTGGCGCGGCTTGGCCCGCGCTCGCACCATGCTGCTGCGCTACGCCCCCGGCACCCGGACCGTCACCCTCCGCGTCGCGACGTCACTGATCGGCCCGGAACAGGCGCGCCGCAACCTCGCCGAAGCCGACACCTTCGACGCCGTCCGCGATCGCGCCCGCGACGCCTGGTCCGCGATCACCGACAAGATCGACGTCGAAGGCGCCACCGACGACCAGCTCACCACCCTCTACTCCTGCCTCTACCGGCTGTTCCTCTACCCGAACTCGGCCCACGAGGACACCGACACCGGCCGTCGCCACGCCAGCCCCACCAGCGACCCGCCCGCCGTCCTCGACGGATCCCTCTACGTCAACAACGGCTTCTGGGACACCTACCGCACCTGCTGGCCCGCCTACGCCCTGTTCGCCCCGCGCCGCTGCGGCGAACTCGTCGACGGGTTCCTCCAGCACTACCGCGACGGCGGCTGGGTGCCGCGCTGGTCCTCCCCCGGCTACGCCGACCTCATGACCGGCACCAGCTCGAACGTCGCCTTCGCCGACGCGCACGCCAAAGGCGTCACCGGCTTCGACGTACAAGACGCCTACAACGCCGCACTACGGGACGCCACCGTCGTCCCGCCGCACAACGGCGTCGGCCGCAAGGGCCTGGACCGCTCGATCTTCCTGCACCACACCCCCATGTCCACCCCCGACGGCCTGTCCTGGGCGCTGGAGGGCTGCGTCAACGACTTCGGCATCGCCGGGATGGCCGCCGCGCTCGGCGACGAGGACAACCACGCCTACTTCACCGACCGCGCCCGCCACTACGCCCACCACTTCGACCCAGCCGTCGGCTTCTTCCAAGGCCGCGACGGCGACCGCTTCCGCCGCGACCCGCACGCCTACGACCCCCGCGTGTGGGGCTACGACTACACCGAGACCAACGGCTGGACCGCCGCGTTCGCCGTCCCCCACGACCCGGCGGGCCTCGCCGCCCTGCACGGCGGGCCCGAGGTGCTCGCCGACAAGCTCGACACCTACTTCGGCACCCCTGAGACCGCCGAGTACCCCGGCTCCTACGGCCGCCCCATCCACGAGATGACCGAGGCGCGCGACGTGCGCATGGGCCAGTACGGGCACAGCAACCAACCCGCGCACCACATCGCGTACCTGCCCGGCCAACTCGGCCGCCCGTGGCGCACCCAGGAACTCGTCCGGGACGTCCTCGCCCGGCTCTACCAGGGCAGCGACATCGGCCAGGGCTACTGCGGCGACGAGGACAACGGCGAGATGTCGGCCTGGTACCTGTTCAGCGCGCTCGGCTTCTACCCGCTGCGCGTCGGCAGCGGTGTCTACGCCATCGGCTCACCGCTGTTCCCCCGCGCGGTGGTGCACCTCGACAACGGCCGCGACCTGCGGATCACCGCGCACGGCAACAACCACCGCAACGTCTACGTCCAGTCCCTCACCGTCGACGGCGCTCCCCACGACACACCGTGGATCAGCCACGACACCCTCACCTCCGGTGCCCACCTGGAGTTCACCATGGGCCCCGAACCGTCCACCTGGGGCGCCACCGCCACCCCCGAACCACTCGGCGACGGCCCACCACTGCGCGACATCACCACCGGCCTACCCGGCGCCCTGTTCGACGACGACGCGCACACCGAATCCACAGTGGACTCCCCCGTCACCGTCACCACCACCGACCCCACGCGCGTGCTGATCTACACCCTCACCTCGGCGTCCACCGGCCCCGACCCCACCGCGTGGACCCTCCGCGGCTCCCACGACGGCCACACCTGGCACGATCTCGACACCCGGACCGACCAGTCGTTCCCCTGGCGAAAACAAACCCGCCCGTTCAAGGTCGCTTTACCCGCGCGATACCGCCACTACGGTGTCATCTTCCGCGACACGACCCGCCTCGCCCAGATCCAACTCCTGGCCGACGGCGGCACCTGACCCTTAAGGGGGTGACGTGCTACGCCTGGAAGCGGTGAGCAAGCGCTACGGCAGCGGGCGCTGGATCCTGCGCGACATCGACCTCGAGATCGCCCCCGGCACCGTCGTCGCGGTGGTCGGCGGCAACGGCTCCGGCAAGTCCACGCTCCTGCGGCTCATGGTCGGCGTCTCCCGGCCCACCACCGGGCGCGTCGAGGGCCGTCCCGCCACCGTCGGGTACGTGCCCGAACGGTTCCCGCCCAACGAACGCCTGTCGGCCAGCACGTACCTGCACCACCTCGGCCGGATCCGCGGCCTGAGCGCGGCCGAGGCCGACCAGCGCGCCGGCACCCTCCTCGACCGCCTCACCCTGCAAGGCGGGAACGACGCGCCGCTGCGCACGCTGTCCAAGGGCAACACGCAGAAGGTCGCGCTCGCCCAGGCCATCCTGCGCCAGCCCGACCTGCTCGTCCTGGACGAGCCGTGGTCCGGCCTCGACGCCGACGCCCACGGGGTCCTCGCGGGCATCATCGCGGAGACGGCGGCCAAGGGCGGTGCCGTCGTGTTCACCGACCACCGCGAGTCCGTCACCCGCGCCAACGCCACCCACATCCACCGCATCGCCGACGGCCGCATCTCCGACCCGGTCACCACCGACCGGGAGGTCGTCGAGGTCGTCCTCACCACCGGTACCCACGACCCGGGTTGGTCCGGCCTCACCGGCGTGCTCAGCACCGCGACCCACGATGGTCAGCACATCATCCGGGTCGACCGCGAACACTCCGACGCCCTGCTGACCACCGCCCTGCGCCACGGGTGGTCGGTCGACAGCCTCACCCCGGAGCGCCGCAGATGATGACCGCGCTGATCCGCTACACCCTGGCCACCGTGATCCACTCGCAGCGGTACCTGGCCCCGGTCATGGTGTTCGTTGTGTGCGTGGCCACGGCGTCCGGCAGCAACCAGGGCCCGCTCCCCGGGGTCTACGCCGTCAACTCCGGAGCCCTCCTCGCCTGCGCGGCGTGGCTGAGCATCGCGGTGATCAGCGTCGAGGAACCCGCGCACCGCGCCATCGCGATCGTCACGGCCGGGAGCGCCGTACGAGTCCTCATCGCGACCTTGGTCACCGACTGCCTGGTCCTCGCCGCCATGGCGCTCGGCGGCCTCGCGCTCCCCCTGCTGATGGCACCCCACTCCATCACCGGCGCGGACGTCCTCGTCGGCGCCCTCGCCCACCTGATGTGCGGCACGACCGGCCTTGCCATCGGCCTGCTGTGCTCAAGGCTGGTGTTCCGGCGCCAGGGCTACGCCTTCCTCACCGCGTCGGCCTGCGTGGCCGCCGCGCTGCTGGTGTCGGGGATGCCGCCGAACACCCTGTTCAAACACCTCGCCAACACCGGCCACGGCGACACCGTCCTCGGCTCGACCACCGCACTGGCCACCACCGGCCCCGCCCTCCTCGCCGCCGCCGCGGTCGCCACCCACGTCATCTCCACCCGCAAGGACTGACTACGGGTAGATCAACCTCGTCAACGCCTCCTTGACGGTGTCCCGAGCCCACATGCACTCGCTCCCGACGACAAAGTCCTTACGCCAGTACTGCACACGCAAGACACGCCCTGGAACGAGTTCCACGGCAATGGCGCAACTGGAACCCAGCACCTCCTTCCGGGCCGGGAAGACTCCGATCCTCAGGTCGGAGACACGGGCTCCCTTCAGCGGAGGGACCTCGCCGAGCCCCGCACCCGGACCGGAACTGAGCATCACCCGCACTGCGTAATTGCCCTTCGTCAGCCCGCAGGTGGAGTCGTCCACGCGCTCGACCTTGTCCTTGTCCTTATCCTCGTTGTAAAGAACTCGCCCGCCGCCGGGAATGGGGCGTCGATCGGCGTGCGCCTGTAGTCATCAGGATTTCCTCCTACTGGATCGGCGGCACCGCTCGTACCGCCACGCACAGCGACCGGCGTCCCCGAAATCGCGGTACTACAACCGGCCAGCGTCAAGCCCGCGGCGAATAACGCCGACAACACTTGAGCAAGTGCTCTCCCTGCTATCCCCGAACGACGGCCGGACCCTAGCCGTCCCCATTGCCTTGTCGGGGGCGGTTTCGCATTGTCCGCACGACGTCAGCGCATCCCACATCACCAGGGGAAGACCCACCCGGATGGGTGCACTTGGTCGCCAAGTGGGCGTGGGGCCGGAAGGGTCGGGTAGGCCAGCGGGGTAACCCGAACAGACCAGAGGAGTGGTCCGACATGCGTACAGTCCTGGCCGGTGTGGCCGCGCTCGGTTTTCTCGCCGCCGGGGTCGTGCCGGCGGTGGCGGGTCCCGAGGTCGCCCAGCTGTCCATCGGCATCCGGGGCGCCTCCGGCCTCAGCGAGGTCAAGCTCAACTGCGACCCGACCGACGGCAGCACCCACCCCGACCCGAAAGCCGCCTGCCAGGCCCTGGCCGACGCGGACGGCGACATCAGCGCGATCGCCCCGTCCGACATCGTCTGCACCATGGACATCAACCCCGTCTCCGTCACGATCCGGGGACCGTGGGAGGACACGTTCATCGACTACCGGGGCGAGTTCCCCAACCGCTGCGTCGCCTCCGCGCAGACCGGCGGCGTGATTCCCGACAAGGCCTGAACCCGCGGGTCACGGCGGTCCAGGACCGCCGCGACCCGGTCACCGCAGCTTCCAGGCCACCTCGCGCAGCGCCACCAGGTCCCGCTCCGACAGCGCCGCCAACGCCGCGGGCGGCTGGTTGATCCGGGTCAGCAGCTCCGTGCGCACCCGCTCCCCCGCCTCGCTCAGCACCACGGCCTTCACCCGCCGGTCGGTCGGCACCGGCCGCCGCTCCACCAGCCCCCGCTTCTCCAGCCGGTCCACGATCCAGGTCACCGTCGACGCGTCGCAGTGCAGCTGGTCGGCCAGCGCGCGCATCGGCTGGGGCTCACCCGGGACCAGGCGCACCAGGGTCTTCAGGTCCCCCGGGCTGACCCCGGCCTCGGCCGCCGCCGCCAGGTGCCGCTCGTGCTGGACCAGCACGAAGTCGTAGAGCACCCGCCAGATCTCCGCACTGAGTCGACTGGAGTCGGGCGCCCGCATGCGCTCCAGCCTAGAGCGTCACAGCGCGCCCGCGTCGACGGCGGTGTGGACGGTCGGGAACAGCGGTCGCAGGCCGAGAACGGTGCGGAACCTGGTCGTGTCGAGGACGCTCTCCCACGCGTCGGCCACGGGCTCGTTCCGCACCGGCGCCGACCGACCGGTCAGCCGCGCCAACTCCCACGCCGTGGTGGGCGCGTCGTCGGCGACGTTCACCACCGCGCCGTCCAACCCGTCGGCGGTCGCCATCCGCAGCAGCGCCTGGCCGACGTCGGCGTGGTGCACCATGTGCAGCCGCTTGGCCGACGACCAGTCCGCGATGAACCGGTGCGACTCCGCCAGGTGCGGGTCCCCTTCGCCGTACACGAACGCCAGCCGCGCGATCCGCAGCGGCAGCCCCCGCGTCCGGTGCAGCTCCACCAACGCGCGGTCCGCGGCGGCCTTGCTCACCGGGTAGACGTGCGTGCCGCCCGAGGCAGGCTCATCGGTCTCCGCGGCGGGCCGCCCCAGGCCGCCCGGGTACACCAACCCGGTGCTCGTGTGCACGAACCGCCGCACCCCGGCGTCCAACGCCGCCTCCGCGAGCCCGACCGCCGCGTGCCGGTTGACGTCGACGGCGTGCTCGTCGGACACACCGCGGAACGCCGCCGCCACGTTCACCACGGCTTCGACGCCCTCGACGGCCCGCACCCGGGCACCGGCGTCGGTGATGTCGCCCTCGACCACCTCGGTACCCAGGTCGACCAGACCCCGGACCCGAGCCGCGTCGCGCACGAGAACCCGTACCCGAAGCCCCCACCCCACGAGACGGGGAACGAACCGACTACCCACCCGACCGGTCGCACCGGTGACAAGAACGGTCATGCACCCAAGCTAACAGAAGCTTGGATAGCTCCAACAGTCTCGGCGATCCAAGCTCAACGCCCGGTCGAACCGCCCACCGTGGCGTCCCCGGCCTTCGCCGGATCCTCATCCGGCTTCGGCTCCGGCGGCACGATCCCCGCGAACTCCGACCCCGAGTCGTTCATCCGCAGCACGAACGGCCGGGTCGGCGTGTACCGCACGACGCTCACCGACGCCGGGTCCACCACGATCCGCTGGAAGGTGTCCAGGTGCTGCCCCAACGCGTCCGACAGCACCGACTTGATCACGTCACCGTGGCTGCACAGCAACCACACCGCCCGCTCACCGTGCTCGGCCGTGATCCGCGCGTCGTGCTCCCGCACCGCGCGGACCGCGCGCGCCTGCACCTCGGCCAACCCCTCACCGCCCGGGAACACCGCCGCCGAAGGGTGCTGCTGCACCACCTTCCACAGCGGCTCCTCGACCAGCTCCTTGATCTCCTTGCCGGTCCACGCCCCGTAGTCGACCTCGGCCAACGCGTCCTCGACGACGGGTTCCAGCCCCCGCGCCGACGACAGCGGCGCCAGGGTCTGCGCGCAACGCAACAACGGGGACCGCACCAACCCGTGCAGGGTCACACCCGCCAACCGGTCGACCAGCGCGGCGGCCTGCTTCTCCCCGGACGGGTCGAGGCGGACGCCTTCGCTGCGGCCGGCGAGCACGCCGGAGCCGTTCGCGGTGGATCGGGCATGGCGGAGGAGGACGACGGTGGCCACGGCCGAACAGCCTAAGCGGAGGCGCTCCCCCACCGGTCAGGCGGGGGGACGATCACGTCGGCGACACGACCCCGGTCGCCAGCAGCCCGCACAGCACCGCGCCCAGCACGATCCGGTACCAGACGAACAGCATGAAGTTGTGCTTGGACACGTACCGCAGCAGCCACGCCACGCACGCGTACCCGACCGCGAACGACACCGCCGTCGCGACGATCGTCTGCGCCACGTCCGCCTGCGGCCCCGGCCCGCTGCGGTCCAGCACGTCCGGGATGCTGAACAGGCCCGCGCCGAACACCGCCGGGATCGCGAGCAGGAACGAGTACCGGGTCGCCGCCTCCCGGTTCAGGCCGAGGAACAACCCGGCCGTCAGCGTCCCGCCGGACCGCGACACCCCGGGCACCAGCGCCATCGCCTGCGCCAGACCCATGAACACGCTGTCCTTCATCGTCAGCGAGTCCCGCGCCTGCTTGCCGAGCTCGTCGGCCACGGCGAGGACCACGGCGAACACCATCAGCACGATCGCGGTGATCCACAGGTTCCGCAGGCCCGAGCGGATCGCGTCCTTGAACACGTAGCCGAGCACCGCGATCGGCGCCGAGCCGATGATCACGTACCAGGCCAGCCGGTAGTTCGGGTCCGACCGCGCCGACGCCCGGAACAGGCCGACGAACCAGGCCTTCAACAGCCTGCCGATGTCCTTGGCGAAGTAGATGATCACCGCGGTCTCGGTGCCGAGCTGGATCACGGCGGTGAACGACGCGCCCGCGTCACCGCCGAACCACAGCTCCGACACGATCCGGATGTGCGCCGATGACGAGATCGGCAGGAACTCGGTCAGTCCTTGGACGATGCCGAGGACGATTGCTTGAAACCAGGTCAACTACCGACTCCCGCGAGATCCAGTGCGTCCGCGGCGACCCGCAGGGCCGCCTTGCTGCGCTCCAGATCTTGCAGGATCGGCGAAACGGTCAGTGTGGTGACCCCCGATTCCGCCAGGGCCTGCATCTTCTCCGCGATCCGCGCCTTCGGGCCGAGCAACGACGTCGAGTCAAGGAATCCCAAAGGGACCTTCGCGGCGGCGCCCGCGTAGTCCCGCGCCAGGTAGAGGTCCTGGCACTCGGCGGCCTCCGCCTCGTAACCCATCCGGCAAGCGAGGTTGTTGTAGAAGTTCTGCTCCCGGCTGCCCATCCCGCCGACGTACAGCGCCGCGTACGGCCGCACCAGGTCCGCCGCCGCGCGCCAGTCGTCGTCCACCACCAGCGACACCGTCGGCACGACGTCGAACCCGTCGAGGGTCTTGCCCGCCTTCGACCGGCCCTTGGCGATCAGCTCCAGCGACTCGCGACCGTGCTCCGGCGAGTAGAAGATCGCGAGCCAGCCGTCCGCGATCTCGCCGGTCAGCTCCAGGTTCTTCGGGCCGATCGACGCCAGGTAGACCGGGATCTCCTCCCGCACCGGGTGGACGGTCAGCTTCAGCGGCTTGCCCGGGCCGTCGGGCAGCGGCAGGACGAAGTGCTTGCCCTGGTGGCTGACCCGCTCCCGGCGCAGCGCCGATCGCACGATCTCCACGTACTCGCGCGTGCGCCCCAGCGGCTTGTCGAACTTGACCCCGTACCAGCCCTCGGACACCTGCGGCCCCGACACCCCGAGCCCGAGCCGGAACCGGCCGCCGGAGAGCGAGTCCAGCGTCGCCGCGGTCATCGCCGTCACGGTCGGCGTGCGGGCCGGGATCTGCATGATCGCGCTGCCCACGTCGATGCGCTCGGTCTGCGCGGCCACCCAGGACAGGATCGTCGGACCGTCCGACCCGTACGCCTCGGCCACCCACGCCACCGAGTAGCCCAGCCGATCGGCCTCCTTGGCCAGTTCGAGGTTCGCCGCGTCGTTGCCCGCACCCCAGTAGCCCATGTTCAGTCCGAGTCGCATGGCCTGAGGTTACCCGCGAGTAGGACCGGTCCACCAGTGGGCCGCGAGTGGCGCGCGGCCACCGGGCGCATAGGGTCTGTGATCGTGGAGCAACGACACCTCGGGCGCAGCGGGCTGCGGGTTTCCCGAACCGGCCTCGGCACCCTGACCTGGGGGGACACCACCGACGCGGACACCGCGGCGAGCTTGCTCACGGCGTTCACCGAGGCGGGCGGCACGTTGGTCGACACCGCCGACATCTACGCCGACGGCGAGGCGGAAACCCTGCTCGGCTCGTTGCTCGACGACATCGTGCCCCGCGACCACGTCGTCCTGGCCACCAAGGCCGTCGCCCGGCGCCACGACGGCCCCTTCGGCGGCGGCGCCTCCCGCGGCGCCCTGCTCACCGCGCTGGAAGGCTCGCTCCGCCGACTCGACACCGACCACATCGACCTCTGGCAACTGCACGCCTGGGACGACACGGTGCCGCTCGACGAGACCCTGGCCGCCGTCGACGCGGCCGTCCGCAGCGGCAAAGCCCGCTACGCGGGCATCTCCAACTACTCCGGCTGGCAGACCGCCACCGCCGCGACCCGCCAAGCCCACGTCGCCGGGGCCGCCCAACTGGTCAGCACCCAGGTCGAGTACTCCCTCCTGGAACGCGGCATCGAGCGTGAGGTCGTGCCCGCCTGCGCCCACCACGGGATCGGCCTGCTCCCCTGGGCCCCGCTCGGCAGAGGCGTGCTGACCGGCAAGTACCGCACCAACACCCCAGCCGACTCCCGCGGCGCCTCGGCCGTCTACGCGCCGTACGTGGAGCGGCACCGCACGGACCGCGCGGCCCGCATCGTCCAGGCGGTGGTCACCGCGGCGGACGGCCTGGGCACGTCCCCGTTGGCCGTCGCCCTGGCGTGGGTCCGCGACCGCCCGGGCGTCGTGGCCCCCATTGTCGGCGCCCGCGACACGGCCCAGCTGCGCGGCTCCCTGGCCGCGGAGGAACTGACCCTCCCCACCGCCATCCGCGCCGCCCTCGACGACGTCAGCGACCTGGCCCTCGGCTACCCGGAGCGCCACCTCCCCTGACCCGCCCTGTTTGGCCCCTCTCGCCCTCCCCGGCCCACCCGCCCCCGGCGAACTTCCCTTCGACAACTCCACCCTCTCCTTGCTCGACCAGCACCGCGTCGTCCACCCCAGTCCAGGTTCGGTCTGGCCGCGCGCTCTCCCACTCGACCAGCCCTCGTCTCGGCAGAACCGGTACCTCAGCTCCTACCGCACCGACTATCCCCCGAACTTCACCCGCCCCCAATCCTCACCGATCACCAATTATCTTGATAGTGAATAGCCGATACTTAGACCATTGTTAATATGGGCACGAGACCACACTCGATCTGCACAGCCGCTGCCCAACCGCTATCTCGATAGTCGATAGCTAGATCAGGATACGAACCGTCAGGAATCAGCCAAGACAGGGGCGAGATCAGCGAAGAAGGGGTGGGAGCCGGGTGGGTGACAGGTCCGGAGTCAGCGGCGGCGGGTGGGGACGTCGTCCGTGTCGGGCTCCAAACCGGACACGAAGTACTCCCGCACGTCCTCCCGGTACATCAACTGCCCGGCCGCCACCAACAGCAGCACCGACAGCGCCAGCGCCGAGAAGCTCAGCGAGCTCTGCGCGACCGCCAGCATCAGCAGCAGCGTGAAGCACGAGACGAGCAGCGCCCCCGCGCGGGCCCAGTCACGGCCCGCCCGTATCCCGAACGCGAACCACGTCGTCACCGCCATCGGGAACAGCACGATCGGCAGCCCGTAGTCGGTCGCGAAGGCCAGGTGCGCTCCGGTGACCGCGACGTGGACCAGCAGCAGGGCGCTCGCCGCGCGGACGGCGGCGGGCGGGTCGGAGGGCTCGGGGTCACCCAGGATGGGCCGGTGCGTGGGATCGATCGACATGGACGCCTCCCCTGCGCTGTGCCCGGTCCGTCGGTCCAGCCACCGCGGGTGTTACAGACAGGTTTCGACTTCACCCGTCAGGCGTAATAAAGCACACTTGACACGGATCAGACCAGTGCAGTTCGTCAGCTCACAAACACCATTCATGGATATAGTAGCCATGTACTGTGTCCACCATGAGCACACCGGGGACACCCGTCTCAGGCCTGGTTTGGCGACTGTCCACCCGTTGGCGCACGAGGATCGACCGGGCCATCACGCCCCTCGGCCTCACCCACGCCCAATACGCGGTCGTCGCCCCGCTGCTGTCCATGCAGCGGTCAGGCACCCGGCCCAGCCAGCGCGAGCTGGCCGACTTCACCGGCCTGGAGCCCCTCTACATCTCCAAGCTGGCCCGCGCCCTCGAACGCGCGGGCCTGGTCGAACGGGTCGACAACCCGAGGGACTCCCGCGCGGTGCTCCTGTCGCTCACCGAACGCGGTCGCGACATCGCCGAACAGGCGGTCGACCGGGTCCTGCGCCTGCAGGGCGAACTCACCGCGCCCCTCGGCGGGACCGACGACCCGCGCACCCTCGCGCTGGTCCGCGCCCTGCGCACACTGCTCGACACACCGGAGGAACCATGACCCACCCGTTCAACGGCCTCGCGATCGGCGACGCCGCCAAGGCCACCCGCGCCCTGCTCGACCGCCTGCTCGACGAGAACGCCACCACGTTCCCCGAGTGGGTGACCCTCTTCTACCTGGCCGAGACCGACGTCCCCGAGTCCGAATTGGTCACCCGGCTCGACGCCCGGTTCAAGGAGGGCCGCGGCGCGGAGGTCGTCGACAGCCTCACCCGCGCCGAACTCATCACCGCGGGCGTCTCGCTCACCGAGACCGGCCGGGCCCGGCACCAGCGGATCAGCGGTGGCATCGATCGCATCGCCGAGCGCCTCTACGGCGACCTCCCCGCCGCCGACCGCGAGACCGCCGGTCGGCTGCTGGCCCTGGTCACCGCGCGCGCCGAGGCCGCCCTGGCCGCCTGACCCGGGGTGAACGCCGGTGGGCGGAAACCGGGAGGAGACACGACCCACCCGGACGTGGCTCGCGGGCCCGCGGTGGAGGATGCTGGAGGGGAGGTCCGTCCCCCACCGGAGGTCTGCTTGCCCCGCCCGCTCGTCGCCGTCCCGCTCACCGCCGCCCTGATCGGCGCCCTCACGGCAGGCTGCTCGTCGAGCGACCAGCCGCAGGACGAGCTGATGCTGACCGACAACCCGGTCGCCGCGACCGCGGCCCACTCCCCCGCCGCCGCCAAGCCCCCCGCGGGCACCGTGCTGCCGCTGGCCGACCCGGTCACCGCGGTGGCGACCTCGGGCCGCGTCCTGACCGTGGCCAGTGGCGCCGACCTGCGGTTGTACGACCTCGACAAGCTCGACCAGGCCCCGCGGTCGCTCACCCTGCCCGGACCCGCCGAGACGCTGACCCCCGCCGGTGACGGTGGCCCGCTGCTGGCCGCCGTCCCGAGCGGCGTGGTCCGGGTGTCGTTGCCCGGGGGCGCGCTGGAGGAGTCGACCGTCTCGGGGACGCCCGCGTCGGCGGCGGCCTACCAGGGCGGCACGCTCGTGGCGCTGCGCGAGCAGCGCGGTGTCGCCGTGCTCGACGGCGGCCAGGTGCGCCGGGTCATCTCCGGCGGCCTGCTCAGCGCGGACCAGGTGTTCACCGCCGGGTCCGGCGCGGCCGTGCTCGACCGGCTGCGCAACGCGGTCTTCCAGCTCGACGTCGGCGGCGGCACGGTCGGCCAGGGCCTGCGCGCGGGCGCGGGCGCGACGAACGGCGTCGTCGACCGGTACGGCCGCGTCCTGGTCACCGACACGCGCGGCGGCGCGCTGCTGGCGTTCTCGCTGGACCCGCTGCTGCTGCGGCAGCGCTACCCCGTGCCGGGCGCGCCGTACGCCATCGCGTACGACCCGAAGCGCGACCTGGCGTGGGTGACGCTCACCGAGACCAACGAGGTGGTCGGGTACGCGGTTGGCGGCGGCGAGCCCGTCGAGCGGTACCGGTTCCCGACGGTCGCTCAGCCGAACTCGGTGGCGGTCGATCCCGTGGACGGGCGCGTGGTGGTCGCGTCCGGCGTTGGAGGAGGTGTGCAGGTGGTGCTGCCATGAGCGAAGCGGTGGTCGACGGGGATTGGGAGTACCGGCCGCTGCGGCTGCCCCCGGGGGTGTCGCGGCTGACAGCGGCCACGCAGCTGGCGATCCACGCCGAGTTCAGCGGCTGGGAGCTGTCCAACGTGCGGCTCTACGCCGACGGGACCCGCAAGGTGTGGCTGCGCCGCAAGGCCCGCAAGAGCGGGCCCGGCGTCATCATCTGAACCCCCCTCAGCGGCCGCGCACGGGCTGCTGGTCGGTGCCCTGCCAGACCGCGGTCGCGCCCGCCTCGCCGACGCGGAAGGTGTGCACGCCCGCGGCGACGCCCGTGCCGACGGTCAGCACCGCCAGCACGATGACGACGGGCTTGGTCCAGGTCTCCGGGCGCCTGGTCGTCACCACCATCAGGGCCGTCACCGCGACCAGCAGGCCGAGGACGAACCAGATCAGCAGGTCGCCCAGCTCCTCGTGCCGCTCGATCAGCGGATTCTCCGGCAGCCGCCGGGACAGGTCGTCGCCGCTCGACGTGGCGATGGGGGTCAGCACCGTCCCGACCACCGCGAACGCCACCACCAGCCAGCCGTAGCGGGCACGGGCCGCCTGCCAGACCGCGATGACGACGGCGCCCAGCACCGCGAGCGGGATCAGCACGACGACGGCGTGCACGACCAGGGCGTGCAGCGGGAGACCGTTGATGAACTCGGGCATAGCCACCTCCGGGTATCACGGTCAGCCAACCGTGAACACTTTTACGTCGCCAGTCGGCGGACGGTTCAACCGGGCACGCGACGTGCCCCCATCCTGCCCACCGCGCCGTTGTCCGGTGTGAGTTCCCGTCGAGAAGCTGGGTCGAGTGGCCGAGGGAGGGGCATGAGAGCGCACGAGCACGCCGAGGAGCAGTCCGCCGGGCGACCGCGGCGGCGGTCGTCGAGCGGGGCGGGGCACAACCCCGAGGTCACGCGGATGCTGTCGTTGCAGAACTCGGTGGGCAACGCGGCGCTGAGCGCCGACCTGTCCGTGCAGCGCGTGGAGACCGACGAGGAAGAGCAGCAGGAGACACCGCGGCGGCCCCGGCGCGCGGCGGACCGCGAGCGGCAGCTGAGCCAGGCGTTCGGCATCCGCATCGGCCCGGACGGCCGCGGTCCGCACTTCACCCACTCGATGCTCGACCACATCGAGGCCGCGCTGCGGAACCTGCCGCTGGAGGACCTGGGCCCCAACGAGCACCTGGTGGCCATCGAGCTGGACGAGAGCGCGGAGGGCAGCACGAGCGAGTACCGCGAGGACGACCAGTCGGTGGCGATCGTGCGACCGGTGCTCATGGGCGGCGTGCGGGCGCCGCAGTGGCTGTACGCGCGGATGAACCGCGGCAACGCGTGGCAGCGCAGGCGGATGGACCAGGGCGCGATGTCGGCGTACCCGGGGGTGAGCCGGGCCGGGGACCGGGCGCTGGGCGTGCGCAGCGGCGACCGGGAGGTGATGGGCGGGGTGTCGAACGCGCTGGCGCACGGCAACCTCGTCGAGTGGACGGTCATGCACGAGGTGGGGCACTCGGTGGACGTGCTGACCGCGTGGCAGCGCGACCTGGCCCACGAGGAGCGGTTCGGCGGCTGGCAGGTCTACGACGACTCCGAGGCGCTGGACCGGGTGGCGGAGGCGATCCTGGCGCACGCGGGGCTGAACACGGTCAACCCGGCGGGGCACGAGCGGGCCGTGACGACGTTGACCAGCATGCTGCGGCCGACGATCGCCGCGACCAGCGTGGGCGGCGCCAACAGCCGGCTGGACCGGTTCCTCCAGCGCTACCAGTCGCACCTGGACGCGCCGACCTTCGCCGCGCGCAGCGCGACCGTGACCGCCTTCGTCCGCCTGGCGCTCGCCCAGCCGTGGACGCTGCCGGACGGCGGGGCGTCGGTGCTCGACGTCAACGGGCGGACCTTCCAGGTGGACCCGTACAACACCTGGGTCAGCTACCTGACCGACCAGCGCACCCAACACGCCCTGTCCAACTACCAGTTCTCCAACCCGCGCGAGTGGTTCGCCGAGGCCTACGCGGCCTACCACGACCCGCAACCGGGTGTTCGCGGCCGTCTCCGGGCGGATGTGCAGGCGTGGTTCGCGACCCTCCCCCGCCAACGACCCACCGAGTGAGCCGTTGCCGTCGGCCGAATCCCTCCGACCGACGGCGACCACAGTGGACGGTTACACGAACATCCCGGTCGGCCGGATGATGATCGTGTTCACGTCGACGCCCTCCGGCTGGGTCAGTGCCCAGACCACGGTTTCCCCCAGCTTCTCGGCGGGCAGGTAGTCCCGATCCGGTGCGCCACCGGGCATCGCGTCGAAGAAGTCCGTCCGCGTCGCCCCCGGCGAGACCAGCGTGACACCGATCTTGTCGTCCAGCAGCATCCGACGGGTGTTCTCGGCGAGCCCGGTGATGGCCCACTTCGTCGCCCCGTAGATGTTGCCGGGCGTGTACACGTGGCCGGCCACACTACCCAGCAAAACGATGCGCCCCTTGGCCTCCCGGAGCGCGGGCAGCGCCGCGTTGATCAGGATCGCGGGACCGAGCACGTTGGTCAGCACCATGTCCCGCCACCCGGCCGGATCGCCGTCGCCCAGGTCGTCGAAGGTGGCGTACCCGGCGTTCGCGACAACGCAATCAAGCCGCCCGAACGCCGAAACCGTCGCCGCGACGGCTTCCTGGACCGCCACGTGGTCGGCGGCGTCGCCGGGCAGCACGAGGAGTTCCTCGGGGCTGCCCAGCCTTTCCGCGAACCCACGCAGCTTGTCCGCGTTGCGTCCCGTGATGGCGACCCGGTAGCCGCGCGCCAGCAGTTGTTCGGTGGTGGCGGCCCCGATGCCGCTGCCGCCACCGGTAACCAGCCCAACCCGTGCCTCAACCATGTTTCCCCCATGAACTTTTTCCTACGAGGACACTTATACGCACGGGCGACAGCGTCCCGCAACGTCGCCCGCGCTCCAGGAGCGCGCTCCAGGCAACGACTCCCGCCCGATGGCCGAACGACGCGATCCCGGGTATAGCTGGAACTACCGGACTCCGGTCCCCTGTCGGACTCGTTCTCACACAACCCCCGATCCGCGCGTCAACCGTCCAGCCGACATCGAGCGCTGGTCGGTGGACACGCGATCTCGATCGGTCCGTGGATCCGCGGGCGCCCGCGAGCCGGAACGATCTCGGTCATGTCGGTTGATGATTCCGCTCCACCGCTGGCCCCCGTCTCCGGCAGCCAGCGGGTATTGGCCCCGGACCTGGCGCGCGGCTTGATGCTCGCGCTGATCGCGCTGGCCAACTCGGTCTACTACCTCTACGGGCGCCCCTACGGCCTCCGCCAGCACATCGTCGAGCACACCATGGTCGACCGCGTCGTCAGCGTCATCGACGTGGCGTTCGTCGACGGCCGTGCCTACCCGATGTTCGCCGCCCTGTTCGCCTACGGCGTCGTGCAGGTCTTCCAGCGCCACCGCGACGCCGGTATGCCCGAGCGGCAGGCGAAGCGCCTCCTGCGCCGCCGGAGCCGGTGGCTGCTCGTCTTCGGTTTCCTGCACGCGCTCCTGCTGTTCCCCGGCGACGTGCTCGGCGTCTACGGGCTCGTCGGGTTCGGCCTCGTCGCCCTGTCCCGCGCGTCGAACCGGACCCTGCTCGTCCAGGCGGGGATCTGGCTGGTGCTGGCCGCGCTCATCCAGGGGGCGGCGAACATGATGCCCGCCACCGGGGCCCGGTCGTTCTTCTTCTCCTTCGAGACCGAGGATCCGGTCAAGGCCCTCACCTCGCGGCCCCTCGAGTGGCTCCTGACCCCGGTCGGCATGGTCGGCGTGGCCGTCGCCGCCCTCCTCGGCACCTGGGCCGCCCGCCGCGGCGCGCTCACCGACCCGGCCAACCATCGAACCCTGTTGCGCCGCAGCGCTTTCATCGGCCTCCCCCTCGCCTTCCTCGGCGGCCTCCCCACGGCCCTCGCGGTCGGCCACTTCTGGGAGCCCACGGGAGACCTGACGCTCTGGACGATCTCCGCGCTCCACACGGTGACCGGCATCGCGGGCGGCCTGGGCTACGCGGCCCTGATCGGCTTGGCCGCCAACCGGATCGGCGACCGCCGCGGCCCGGTCGTCCGAGCGATCTCGGCGTCCGGCGAGCGATCCCTGAGCTGCTACCTCTTCCAGTCGGTCGTCTTCGTCGCCCTGCTCGCCCCCTACACCCTCGGCCTGGGCGCGAAGCTGGGCAGCGCCGAGGTCGCCTTGGTGGCCCTGGGCACCTGGCTGGTCTCCGTCCTCCTGGCCGACCAACTCCGCCGCGCGGGCACACGCGGCCCGGCCGAGGTCGTACTCCGCACACTCGTCTACCGACGCAAGACGCCGACCTGAGCGCAGGTTCTCGTGTCGTGGGCCCGATTCCGCGCCCACGACACGATCGCGTGCCTCACCAAACGCGGTTCGCGTCAGCCACCCGACCCGATCGGCAAGTTCTCCGCCGTCGCGATGGCGACCGTGCCCGCGCCGTAGTGGTCGTTCGACCGCCGGACCGCCTCACGGCCACCAATAGACCACATGGCCGCCGTGGGACCTCAGCCCCTGATCGGTCCGACCCGGCTGACGTACTTCCGCCACAGCCCGGTCGGATCGAGCGGGTCGTGGATCCAGCGCCACCTCGATGATCACCGGACCGGATCAGCCACGCTACCGAGGTGCGGGAGCGCAGCGGCCTCCTCAAGGAGGAGATTCCCCCCGAGGTTCACCCGTTGCGGCAATCGCAAAGCCAGGCGAGCTCACGTCCGACTCACCTCCTGACGGGGAAGAAGCAAGGCCGTGGTGACTCCGACGAGCCCCACCACCCCCAGCGCGACCATCGCGACCACGTAACCGTGACCCGCCGGGTCGGCGATCAGGATCGTCCCCGCAACGGCCGTGCCCAGCGCGGAACCGAGGTTGGACACGCTCCGCGACACACCCGAGATCGCCCCCTGCCAGTCCTCCGGAAAGCTCGACTGCACGAGGTCGACCGACGGCGTCAGCATGACCCCGAGCCCCAACCCGATCAGCAGAAGCCCCGGCACACAAGCCCACCCCGACGCGCCGCCCAGCGCGAGCAGGACGGCGATCCCGCCGGTCGTCACCACGAAGCCGGTCGTGATGAGGGTTCGCCGAGACCGCCGGGTCGCGAACCGCTCCGCGGCGAGCGAAGACGTGAGCAGACCCGCCGTGGCCGCGGTGAAGACCACACCGGTCCGGATCGCGTCGTAGCCTCGCACGACCTGCAAGTACGTCGCGACGACGAACGCCGTCCCCATCAGCAGCAACCACTGCGCGTTCTGCGTGATGAGCCCCAGGTTCGCGGCGCGGTGGCGGAAGATACCCGTCGGGAGCAACGGTTCACGACCGGTCCGCTCCCGGTGCCGCACCCAGCGGTAGAACCCCACCAACGTCACACCGCTCAGCACGAGCAGCCCACACGTCAACCAGATGTTCTTACCCGCCAACAGAATCCCCGACACCAGCAACACCAGGCCCGCGGCGGACAGCACAGCCCCACCGGTGTCCGCCGCGCGCGTCGGATCCGGCGGCAGCGGGTCCCGGATGGACCGGCTCAGCAGCAGGATCACCACGATCACCAGCGCCTGGAACACGAACGCCGCCCGCCAGCTCAGCGCGGACGAGATCAGGCCGCCGATGAGCGGCCCGGCGGCGGCACCGATCCCGCCCATCGCCATGATCGCGCCGAAGGCCCGGGCCCGCGCGGCCGCGGCCGGGAACAGGACGGTGGCGAGGATGTAGACGGGTGGGATGAGCAGTGCCGTGCCGACGCCCTCCAGGATGGAGTTGCCGAGGATCAGCACGCCGAGCCCGGGCGCCAGCGCGCTCAGCACCGCCCCGACCGCGTAAACGGCCAGCCCCGCGACGAAGCACCGCTTCCGGCCGAGCCGGTCGGTGACCTTGCCACCGGGGATCATCAGCGCGGCCATCACCAGCAGGAAGACCGTGATGGTGACCTGCACGCCCTGCACGGTCGTGCCCAGGTCGACGCTGATGTCGGTGATCATCACGTTCATGTTGGAGCCCGCGAAGCTGCAGATGAACTGCGCGAGCGCGAGCGGCACCAGCACCGCCCGCTTCCGGTCGGCCACCTCGGCCATCAGCGGGTTTCCCGCTCGGACGCTGTGCTCATGGCGGCAATCGTGCCCGCGCCGCCACCGGGCGTTCGCCACCCGCGCGGGGTGATCAGTGCAGGAAGGTCTTGAGCAGGATCACGACCACCCCGAGCACGGCGCTGCCCGTGGCGCAGCCGACGGCGACCAGCCGCGTCGCGCCCGCGTGCTTGGCGGCCGCGTGCCCGAGGGCGCTGAGCATCACCGTCGACACGGCCAGCGCGACCACCACACCCGCCCGGAGGTCCCCCGTGACGAGCACGAACGCGACCAGCACGACGGGCGGCGCGCAGGCGGCCTCGATCGTCGGCCACCCCTGGCGCAGCGCCCGGCCGATCCGGGCCCGCCGGTCGGGCCCGCGAACCGCCGCCGCCAGCGCGTCGGCGTAGCGCTCGGCCACCCAGTAGACGGCGACGGTCACCAGCACCGTGGCGACGGTCCCACCCAGCGTGCGGTGGGCGCCCGCGGTCGCCATCGCGGCCGTGCCGACGACCGTCCCGTAGATCGCGTGGGCGAGGTCGCGCTCCCCCGTCCACCGCAGGTGGTGCGGCCGAAGCGCGGTGCGCATCCGGCGCAAGGGCCCTGGTCGACCGCGTGTCCCCGTCACGTCGGCCACGGTGACACGAACGGGGATTCCGTCCCTCGCCCGCCGCGGACGGTACGGGACGCCGTCATTAGTTGAGGGGGTGGCAACGGTGGTGTCGCGCGGGTCAGCCGCTGTTACGGTCGCCGTAATTTGCTGTCGGCGACCAGGGAGCGGCTGTGATTACTGGAGAGACTTCCCGCGAAGTCGCGGAACGCGACACAAAAGTGGCAATTCTCGCCGTGGGAAGTTTTGCGCAGCATGGCGAGCATCTGCCACTGGCGACGGACACACTCGTCGCCGAGGTGATCGCCGAACGTTTGGCGGCCGAGTACGATTTGTTCCGGCTGCCACCGCTGACGATGTCGTGCTCGCACGAACACGTGGACTTCCCCGGCACAGTGAGCCTAAGCGCGTCAACGCTGGTCACGATCATCGACGACATCCGGACCTCACTGGCCGAAACCCTCGAGAACACCCGGTTGGTGCTGGTGAACGGCAACACCGGCAACCACGTCCTCGCGAACATCGCCCAAGAGGCGAACACCGCGGGCGCCACCCTGGCCGTGTTCCCCACCGAGCACGACGTGGACAAAGCCAGGAAAGCCGCCAGAATGGAGTCAACAACCCCCGAAGACCCCCACGGCGGCGAGTGGGAGACCTCGATCCTGCTGCACGCCTACCCGGATCTGGTGCGCCCGGGTTACACCGAGGCCGATTTCGACGCACCGGAACGGCCGCACTTCCACCTGACCGGAATGACCGGCTACTCGAAATCAGGAATCATCGGACACCCGTCCAAGGCAACCGCCGAAAAAGGCCACAAAGCCCTGGATTGCCTGACCCAATCCTTCAACGCGGTACTCGACATCCTGAACGACTGAACACAACCGGCGGTCTGCCCGCGGACACCAGGTCCGCGGGCAGGCACCCGACGTCAGCTGCTGCGAAGGAACCGGTCCAGCACCCGAGTCCCGAACTTCAACGCGTCAACCGGCACCCGCTCGTCCACACCGTGGAACAGCGCCGTGAAGTCCAGGTCGGCGGGCAGCCGCAACGGCGCGAACCCGAAACAGCGGATTCCCAGCGTGTGGAACGCCTTGGCATCGGTACCGCCCGAGAGCATGTACGGAAGCGTCTTGGCACCCGGGTCCTCAGCGATCACCGCGGCCGTCATCGCGTCCACCAGCGCCCCGTCGAAGGTCGTCTCGACCGAGGGCAGGTTCGTCACCCACTCGCGCTCGACGTCCGGCCCCAGGATCTCGTCAAGTTCCTTCTCGAACGCCGCTTGCCGCCCCGGCAACACCCGGCAGTCGACCACGGCCTCCGCCACCGACGGGATCACGTTCGCCTTGTACCCGGCGGACAGCATCGTCGGATTCGCGGTGTCACGCAGCGTAGCGCCCACCATCCGAGCGACGGCCCCCAACTTGGCGACGGACCCGTCGAGGTCCTCCTCGTCGAACTCCATCCCGGTGATCTCGGTGATCGCCGCCAGGAACTCGCGCACCGAATCGGTCATGACCAGCGGGAACTTGTGCGTACCCAGCCGAGCCACCGCCTGCGTGAGCTTGGTGACCGCGTTGTCCTCGTGCACCATCGACCCGTGCCCGGCCCGCCCGCGGACCCGCAGCTTCATCCAGGCGATGCCCTTCTCGGCGGTCTCGATCATGTAGGCCCGCACACCGTCCTTGACGGTGATCGAGAACCCACCGACCTCGCTGATCGCCTCGGTGGCCCCCTCGAACAGCTCGGGCCGGTTCTCCACCAGCCACTGCGCTCCGTAGTCCCCTCCAGCCTCCTCGTCGGCCAGGAAGGCGAAGATCAGATCCCGCGGCGGCACCACCCCGTCCCGCTTGAACCGCCGCGCCGTGGCCAGGGTCATCCCCAGCATGTCCTTCATGTCGACAGCGCCGCGCCCCCACACGTAGTCGTCCTGCACCGCCCCCGAGAACGGGTGAACCGACCACTCGGACGGGTCAGCGGGCACGACATCCAGGTGCCCATGCACCAACAACGCCCCCCGCGACGAATCGGCCCCCTCCAAGCGGGCGATGACGTTGCCCCGCCCCTTGCCCCCCGATTCCACGTAGGTCGTCTCATACCCGACCTCCGCCAACTTCTCCGCCACGTACTCCGCCGCCACCCGCTCCCCCACCACGGTGGCCGGGTCCCCGGTGTTGGTCGTGTCGATCCGAATCAACTCGCTGGTCAACACCACCGACTCGTCCTCGGCCACCCGGGTGTCCGCCACCGCGGCCAGTACATGCTGCTGCTCCGTCACCCCGCCTTCCTACCACCCCACCCACCCCCCGACAGCCCCGGTTTGGGACGACCGGACACATCGGCTAAGGTATTGCCCACACCAAGTCCGGGTGGCGGAATGGCAGACGCGCTAGCTTGAGGTGCTAGTGCCCTTAACGGGCGTGGGGGTTCAAGTCCCCCCTCGGACACCAACACTATTCACCCGTGGACTCGCAGTGATGTCCACGGCTTCCTCCCTTGCGTGCCCTGCGTGGTAGTGGATCTCCACTCCCATGTCCAAGTACAGCTTGGCCAGCGCATCCGCGTCGCCGTAGTCGACCACGGCCTGCACGTCACCCAACGAGTCGATCATGGCGTAGATCTCGCCAGCGGTGACCAACCCTGGGTCGAGCGCCCTCCCCAGCTCTGCCGCTGCTGCCTCTCGTTCGGCCTGTGCCTGGTTGATGACCTCAACCAGCGCGGTCGGGTCTACTCCGGCTCCGATGGCGTCCTGGTAGTTCCGCAGCCGCGCGTCCGCGTCCCTCAGCCGCGCCCGTACGGCCTCCTGGTCGTCCGCCTGCGGCCCTCCCTGGGCATCGAGCAGGCGTTGCACAGTCGTGTCGACCTGCGTCGGGTGCAGCAGCTCCGCCAGCCACTCGTTCACGAGGTCCCGTAGTGGGTCCTCCCGCAGGTACACCGTGGGCGGGTGGCTGGCCAACCACGGCGACCCAGGGGCCAACGTCCGCGCCGGACACCGGTAGTACATCCCGTGCTTGCGCGGGCTCCCCTCCATCTTGCGCGAGCACACACCGCACCTGAGATGGCCGCGGAACAGATAGGTGTGTTTGGTCGGCCGCCCGGCCCGCTCCGTTCTGCGTGCGGTTCGCAGTCCGCCGATGGCTTTGCCGCGTCGCCGCAGTTGCGCTTCGGTGGACAGCTCCACCGGAATGATCTCCGGGTGGGCCGGTTCGCGTGACCGCACGACCTTGTCCGGTGCCGCCCGCCGGAACCGGACCACGTGCCCGGCGCTGACATCGTCCGGGTCGAGCAGCATTTCCCGCCGCGTCCAACGCCCGAAGAACGCATAGCCCGCGTAGCGGCGTTGTTAAACAATCCTGACTCGACAGGCGATTACCGGCCCGTGTGCGCACCGATGCATTTGCCGAGAGACCATATGGGGTTTCGCTGTCGTGGTTTCCGCAGTGGATCGTCGAGTGCCCGAGAGGCTTGGGGTGATCGGCTCCGGTAACGGTTGGTGTTGATCGACGATCATCACGTGTGTAGGTCACGGGCCGTAGTCAGGCCATCGGGTGACTGGGGAGAGGTGCGTGTTGGAGGAAGCGTCGGTCGCGGCGGCGGCGGATGACGTGGCGTTGGAGGCGACAGTCACCGGCGCCGCACACAGTGCGGCCTCCCCGCACGCCCAGCGGCTGGCCACCCACGCCTTGGCCTACCTGCGCGACCACCCTGAGGTCAGCGTCGATGAGCTGCTCACGGCCGTCATGCGCCGCTTCCCCGGCCAACGCCGCGAGCGCTTGGCCGGGCTGCTCGACGAGGCCGTGGCCGCCGGTCTTCTCCACCACGACAGTCTCGGAAGAATCAGCGCACCCAACCCCGGTCCGGCCGTCAACGACACCGCCCGCGGTGCGGCTGCTCCTGCCTCGACAGCAGACACCGCGGCCCAGTTCGGGCTCGGCGATCCCGCCGAGGAGCCGCCCACCGGTGCATTCGGCGTCGTCGGGCGCATCGTGCGCGCCGTCGTCGTCGACCTCGAGTCCGTCGTGCAGACCACCACCAGCGACCCGTACACCGACAAGCGGATCTACCAGATCGGCGCCGTCCGGCTCAGCAACGACAGCGCCTGGGTAGCCGAGCAGCCGCGGTTCAGCGCCTACGTCGAACTTCCCGACGACACCTGGGTCATCCGCTCCAAGCGCGTCCGCGAAGCGCACGCCGCGGCGGCCGTCAGCCCGAGGCGTGCGCTGGAGGACTTGCACGCCTACACCGACGGCACCGACCTGATCGTCACCTACAACGGCACCCAGGCCGACTTCCCGCTGCTGAGCGCCACTGCCGCGCGCGAGGACATGCCCGACCTGCGGGGCTCCTACGTCGACGCCTTCTACCTCACCCTCGCCTTCTACCCGACCGCCACCCGGCACGCGCTCGCACCCCTGGCCGACGACCTGGGCATCGACCGCCGCGGGCTGGGCTGGCACGACGCGGTCGACGACAGCGAACTGCTCGCCCGCGTCCTGCGACACTGCGCACAGACGTTCGTGGCGCTGCCCGCCGACCGTCAGGACCTGCTCGCCAGCCTGACCGCCGACTCCCTCGCCTGGACCCTGGTGCGCTCACTCGCCGCCGGGCACGTCGGCGCTCCGCCGGACGAGCTGCTAGGCGACGAGCGCGTCCACACCGTCGCGGAGGTCGCCGGGATCCTGCACTCCGGCCTGGCCGGGCACCTCCCGCGACGTAGCCCCACCGGAGCGGTCGGACGCTCTGCGGTCACGGTCAACACGAGCCTGCGTGGAACCGACGGCAAGGTCGACGTCACCGCCCTCGCCCGGGCCGTCCGTCCTGGTGCCGCGCTGCGCCAACCGCAGACTCAGATGACCCAGCAGATGCATACCTGGGCAGACCAGGCCAGCTCCGGCCTGGTCGAGGCACCCACCGGCACCGGCAAGAGCTTCGCCGTGCTCGCCGTCGCCCTGGACTGGCTCGCCGGCGCCCCCGACCGCACCGCGATCATCACCACCGCCACCAAGCATCTGCAGGCGCAAATGGCTGCCGACGTCACGCGCCTCGAAGCGGCCATCCCCGGGCTGCTCCGCGCCTCCGACGTCGTCAAGGGCAAGGCCAACCGGCTGTCGCTGCGCGCGCTGACCCTGGCGCTGACCGACGCCACCGCGCTGCTCGCCGCGCCGACCGTCCCGCGGCGCAGCCGCAGCGCCGGTCGCAACCACTTCCTTGAGCGCGTCATCTTCCGCGAGCTGCTCGCCTACCTGACGCTGCGCTTGATCGCCTCCACCACCGTCGAGCAATCCTGGACCGCGCACTCGGTCGATCCGGTCGACGTACCGCTGTTCTTCACCGGTTACAGCAACAACGCCGTCAGCATCTGGCTCGAATCGCTGTCCCAGGCCACCAGCGGCGAGTACGAAGCGGTCGCCCCCACACCGCTGGCCGCCCACACCGATGGAGTCCGGGAGGCCCTGCTCGGGCATCGACTCATCCTGGCCAACCACGCACTGCTGCTCGCCCACCTCGACGAGTTGTCCGACCTCGGCCCGGACACCCTGCTCATCCTGGACGAGGCCCACCAGCTTGAAGACAGCGCCACCAGTGCCCTGACCGCCACGCTGGACTACCGCCTGGTAGAAGACCTATACAGCGAGCTCGACAGCTGGACCCGCGATGCTCGGCCGGGCGCCGAACGCGACCAGGTCTCCGAAGGAGTGCGCAACCTCGGCCTGCTGCTCGACCACGAGGCGCTCCCCAAGGTCAGCGGGCAGGTGTTCGACGCGCGCGGCACCGGCGTCGGCACCCTCGTCGGTGCGCGCACCGTCACCCTGGCCAGCCCCTACAGCGGCGCCTGCGGCACCGGACAGGTCCGCTACCTGATGGGCCAGCTTCTGCGCCTATCGGGCATGTGCGACGTGCTCGTCGGCACCCTGTCGGCCTACCGCGGCACGCACGCCACCACCATGGGCTTCTACGACCTCGAACGTCTCGATGCCCTCGTCGTCGGTGCTGCAGAGGTCAGCGCCACCGCGCAGAGGATCGTCGCGGACACCGACGACGCCCTCGGCCTGCCCACCCCCGGCCCCGGCCCGGACGGCGGACCCGGCATGGACGACAACGACGACAGCACCGGCACCGAACCCGACGCCGCAGCGGACGACCTGAGCGGTGACACCGACGAGACGCTGCCGCTCGACCCCATCAGCGAACCCGACCCCGACATGGCCGAAGACCTCACCGGCACGGGCGACGGCGACCCGATCGACCACGCCGGGACCGGCGACGGGGCGGTTCCGGCGTTGGGTGCGTTGCCGCCCGGCACCACCAACCAGGTCGTGTTCGCCGAGGAGGTCGAAGCGCTGCGCGCCGAGCTGCGCCGCTACCGCTTCCGCATCAGCACCAGCCCGATAGAACTGCCCGCCGACAGCACCTGGCAGCAGTTCCTGGCCACCTTCAACCGCACCTACTACGTGTCCGCCACGCTGCGCGTCGCCGCGCAGTGGACCTTCATCCGGACTCGGCTCGGGCTGCGCAGCACAGTCCCGACGCTGCACCTGCCGACACCGTTCGACATGAGGAACCAGGCCGAGCTCGTCTGCTTGGCCGATTTCCCCTCCTGGGCCGAGCAGAGCGACGGCGCCATGCGCACGGTCGCCCATCAGCTCACCGGCTACACCCGAGAGCTGATCCAGCCGGTCCTGGACGAGGACGACGAACCCGAGGACTACAACGCCCGCGGCGGTTACCGCGGCGGCGCGATGGTTCTCACGACCGCCAAGAGCACAGCCGCGGGCATCAGCCAGTACCTGTCCGAGAGCCTGCGACGCGACGGCGACACCACCCCCGTGCACAGCGCCGTCCTCCTCGGCAACCCCCGCGCCGTGCGGCAATTCGACAGCCACACCGACGGCGGCGGCATCCTGGTCGGCACCAAGGGCCTCTGGCAAGGCGTCGACATCGCCGACCCCGACCGGCTGCGTCTGGTCTGGATCAACAAGCTGCCGTTCGCACCGTTCGCCGCCCCGGTGATCGAGGCGCGCCGCGCCGCCGTCTTCGCCCGTGCCGACGCCGCCCACGCCGAAGATCCCGACGCGGTTGCCACCGAGACGTACTACCTGCCGCTGGCCGCGCTCCATCTGCGGCAGGCCGTCGGCAGGCTCATCCGCTCCGAGCAGCACCGCGGCGTCGTCATCATCAGCGACCGCAAGCTCGCCGGACACACCGCCCTGCGACGCGCCTATCGCAAGACGTTCCTGGGCAGCCTCGATGCCGACCTGCTGCGCACCGACCCGCTGACCGGTGAGCGTGCCGGCGGCAATGTCATGTCGATGGCCAAGGCCTGGGCGCGTATCTGGGACTTCTATGCCCGCAACGGCCTGCTCGACCCAGCCCGCGCCAGCGAGCTGTCCACGCCGCAGGCGCTGCTCGAGCACACCGTCCTGCCACAGACCCTGCGCATCCGTGAACTCACGCTGACCGTCGAGGACGTCGCGCGGCACCGGGCACGCGGAACGCTGGTTGACGAGGTACTCAAGCGGTGCGCCCAGGTCGGTGGGTTGCTCAAGCTGTCCGACACCCCCACCGAACTCAAGAACTCCCAGCAGGCTGTCATCACCGCTGTTGCCGAGGGCCGCAACGCCCTCGGACTGCTACCGACCGGCTTCGGCAAGAGCTACTGCTTCCAGCTGCCCGCGCTCGTGCTGCCCGGCGTCACCCTGATCATCAGCCCCCTCGTCGCGCTCATGCACGACCAGGCGCTCGAGCTCAACGCCAGCATCGGCGGCGCGGTCCGCGCTCTGGTGGCTCCGCTGCGGGAGAGCAGCAGTCGCGCGGGCAAGACCGAGATCGCCGACCAGCTGCTCGGCCGCGTCGACCACCACATCAAGCTCATCTACGCCAGCCCCGAACGCTTGGGACAACGGCGCTTCCGCCAGATCGTCGCCGAAGCGGTCCGCACGGGCGTGATCAGCCGCATAGTCATCGACGAGGCGCACACAGTCGTGCAGTGGGACGACTTCCGCCCGTCGATGCGCCGCGCCGCGCAGTTCCTGGCCCGACTGCGTGCCGACCACGGGCTGACCATCACCGCGCTGACCGCGACCGCCAACCGCACCGTCCACACCGGGCTGCGCAGCCAAGTGTTCGGCCTCGATGCCGACATCCCGGCGGTCAGGAGTGCCGAGGCACTCGCCGAAGCCAGTGCGGCCGGGCCGACCGGACTGGTTACCGTCCGGGAGAACCCGATTCGGCCTGAGCTGGCGCTGTTCCGCCGCTCCATCAGCCCCGCCGGGCCAGCCGTCAACGCCGGACTAGCGGAAGAGGTTGTCGACCACATAGCGGACCACGCGATCTTCTACTGCCTTACCGTGCGAGACGTCGTCGCGCTGCACGCCCACCTGCGCGACTACGTCGGTGACGGCAACGTGCGAGTCCGGCGCTTCCACGGCCGGCTCACCGAGGCCGAGAAGCATGCCGTCATGACCGAGTTCCGCGAGGCCCCCCGGCGCGGAGACGAAGGGTTCGCACCGATGCTCATCGTTGCGACCAGCGCCTTCGGGCTCGGCATCAACCGGCCCGACATCCGCACCGTCTTCTGCGTCAGCACCCCCACTGACCTGTCCCAGCTGTACCAGCAGGTCGGTCGTGCCGGGCGCGACGTCGCCGGATCCGCCACCACTGACAGGTCGCCAGTCGACGGCACCGCAGCGAGTACCCCAGGAGTAGCCCCGACGCCGCCGGCGAACGTCGGGCTTGCGCTGCTTACCCCGCGCGGGCTGCGCACCGCCCGCTTCATGACCACCAGCGACCTGCCCCCGCCGCTGCTCGCCCGGATGGGAGAGGCTGTCTTGGCCATCCACAGCGGCGTCCTGGACGCCAGCACCATCGCCGACCGGCTCATCGCCGAAGACGTCGACGCCTGCAGGCTCAGTCGCGATGACGCCGCCAAGTCGCGCACCAGTGAGCAATACACCTCCGGCGTCGTGCGCGCGTTCTCCGCCCTGTCAGCGCTGGACGTCGTCGACGACCTCGGCGACTTCCCGCCGCTGTGCGCTATCAAACCCGGCGAGCTGCGCGGCAACGGCGACCGGGATACCGACCCGACCGAGCAGGCCGTCGTCGATGCGATCCTGGCGCTGCCGGGCCGCAGCGACGACCGCGCCGGCCTGCACCGGGCCCGGTTGCACGTCCCGAGCCTGCACCGGCACCTGAGCGCGACCGTCGAGCACTACGCCGACCTGGCCGACGACCCGCCCAGCACGTGGCAGCTGCTGGCAGATCTGCACGACCGAGGCGAGCTCGATGTATCCGCAGCACCCAGCCGCAAGCTCGTCACCGGCATCGCGGTACACACTCGGACGCTGCCTGCCGGGTACGCTGGCGCGCTGGCAGGCAAGGCAGCGCGTGCCGCCGAGGAGATCCGGCTCCTGCGCGACTTCTTCACCGACCGCAACACCTGCGCCAACCAGAAGTTCGCCGACTACTTCGGCGTCGACACCCTGCCCGACGGGTGTTGCAGCACCGCCGCGAACCGATGCTCCGCCTGCTGGGACAATGACACCACCATTCCCGTCGGGCAGAAGCCACCCGCGGTTGGTGACGCGCTCAACATGCCCAAGCCGCGGCTGGCTGGCGCCCGCACCGACAGCGGCGTCCGGCGAAAGCGCCTCGACGAGCAGGTGTACCGGCTGGTCTGGGCCGACTACCGCGGCGTCCACGCGCGCGACGTGTGCCGGGCACTGCGCGGCGAGGACTCCTATTACCACCCGACACGTCGACGTCGGGTCCGCCTGCGCCACAACCTAGTCGTGTCCCGCTACTTCGGCGCCCAGCACATGGTCAAGCTCGACCAGGTCGAGGACAGCCTCGCCCGGCTCGAAGCCGACGGTCGCGTGGTGCCGCTCGGATACGGCAAGTGGCGCGAGCGCGGGCACGCCGACCGGGCCGCCGCCGTGGCCGCTCGCGCCGCCACACCGGTTCCCGCCGGGACTGCGCCATGACCCCCACCACCCGCCCGGATGCTGTCGCACAGCGGCAGCTCGCACCGCCCGTCCCCGAACAGGGGCGCTCCGCCGCAGCCCGCCCGTGGCGCCCGTACGCCGACGGTCCGCTGCTGACACCGGCGATGGCGTTGGGGCCCGAGCACGTCCCGCCGGGCCAGATGCAGGCGATGCGCCGTTACCTCGGCGCGCTCGTCGCCATCCGAAACACCCCGGTCCACGTCAACGTCGCCTTCAACGCCTGCTACTTCGGGTACGACCTGACCACCGGCTACGCCGGCGCCGCAATGGACCCGGCCAGCTTCCCCACCGTCGCGCTCGGCCAGACGATCGACGCGCTGCCCGTTGGGGCTCTGATCAACGTGGCGTCCGGCGGCGACCCCATCTGGGCAGAAGTCGTCTACAAGGAAGGCGCCCACCCCTCGCTCGAGGACGACGGCGCCGTGCCGTCCTGGCTGTCCGGAGCACCTGCGGGTGCGACCGGGCCGGCGCAGACCGAGCTGCACAGCCAGCCGGTCCTGCACGAGCGGCTCGTGCTCGACCTCGACGTCTTCGGGCTCGCGCCGACCGCCGCGCAGATCGCCCGTCTCACCAGACGCGGCCGGTTCGACGAGTTCGGCCACCTGCTCGTCGGCTCCCGCTACGCCACCGTCGAACTCGCCGAGCTCGACGACACCGGCTTCTACCGGCACTACCTGCTCAGCGCTGGCCGCGACCTGCTGTTCAACACCGCCGCACCCACGCCTCTGCCGCTGCTGCTCACCGAGGACGCAGGACCCGAACATCACCAGGCAGCGCTCGAGGGGCTGTTCGCGACCGTGACCGCCGCGCTCCGCGAACTCGACACCGTCCGCATCTGGCAGTCCTATGCCGTCTCCCGAGCCGGACTGTCCGCCCGGCTACGCAGTGGCGACGCGCTGGGCGCGGACGACATCGCCTCCCTGGCTAGCGCCACCGCGCGCAGCGCGCTTCCCGACCAGAGCCGCAGGCTTGGCGCGGCCCGGCAGGTGACCTACACAGCCCTCGGGTCGAGGCTGCGCTGCGTCAACGGCAGCGCCATCCCGATGCACGGAGCCGGATACGCCAACACGGTCCTGCACGCCAACCTCATCTTCGCCGACTACCTGCGCGGCGACGCCGAGGACGGACTGCTGTTCGACCGGGTGCACCTGCGCTTGGACGACTCCTGGCAAGGAGGTGGGATCTGGCGGGCCGAAGCACCCGGCAGCGCTCATGCGCTGCTCGACCCGACCATACCCCGCGGCTTCGGCTGGGCGGAGACGCTCGCCCCGCCCGCACCACCTGCCGCTGTCGAGCCGCCCACTCCCGAGCCGGAACCGGAGGACGAGCTCGCCGTCAGCGACTCGCAGATCAGCTGGACCGTCGCGCTGCGCGCCGAACACATCGACACCGGAGTGCTCGCGCTGCCGCGGCCTGCCGCGCACATGCTGGTCGGCGACCGGCGTGACGGCACTTGCATGCGCCTGCTGCTCAACCACGACGGCCACCAGCTCGATGTCACCGACGCCACCCAGATGGCTACCGCCGACCTGCACGGCTCCCCCGCGGTGCTGTCCGGTGTGTCCTGGCCGATGGACTTCTTCCCCGGCATCCTGCTCACCGTCACCTGGCCGCGCAACACCGCCACGCTGCGGATCACCAGCACGCTGTTGGACATGCCCGTCACCATCGACGACGAGCTCGACATCGAGCACTGCTACGACCCGCGTATCGTCACTCGGGACGCCCTCGACCGGACCAGCGGCGCCAGCGCCACACTGGCGCAGCGCGTCCTTCGCGCCGTTCGGCGCCTCGGCCTGCTCGAACCCGACGGCGTCGCCCGCCTGGCACGGGATCATCTGGCCCAGCAGGTGTACGGCAGCAGCACCGAGCAAACCGAGCGGGCCATTGACGTGGTCGTCGCGCAGCTGCGGGAACGCGGAACACTCACCCAGGTCACCGGTTCGCGTACCGCCGGGGGAATCGCGTTCCCGGCCGTCGCCGGACAGCCGGTCGTGCCGCTGCTCTGCTACACACCCACCGTCGTCGCCGGACCGACGCGGCCGCGCAGGTTCACACGGCTGGACGCGCGGTTCGTCGGCACACACGCCGTCACAGGCTTCCTGCGCCGCATCGAGCACTTGGGGCACAGCGCAAGCCCGCACGCCCGTGCCGCCTACCGCGAATACCGGGCGCGGCACGGGTTGGCCGGTCCGGCCGAGCTGCCCGAGGGCTGGACGTTCGTACGCCCACACGAACGCGGGAGCTGAGTCCCGACGCGAGCCGATCGCGACACGCGGCCGCACTCCGGGTCCCGTGGCGGGGACAGAACGCCCTGGTTGACCGCGAGCCGCACACCTGTGCGAACTCTTTTCCAGCTCACCCACTGCCGACAGCGAACCACCGAGGAGATTCATGGCGCGCGCCCGATCAGACTGCCGCGACGACGCGTACGCCGGCTACATCGTCCGGGCGTCCATCCGCGACACCGACGACGAGCTCCGCACGGCGCTCGAGCAGCTGGCCGACGCGCTGAACACGATCGACCGGCCGATCAGCGACGTCATCGAGGCGCTGACCACCCGGGACGTCCTCAATGCCCTGTCAACCTTGCCGATCCGCGCCCGTCAGCCCGCTCTAGAGCCGCTCGGCATCCATCTGGCCCCCAAGTCGCTGTCGCAGGGGCTGTGCCGCGACGTCGTTGGCAGGCTGCGGCGCGCCGAGGAAGCCACCGCTCGGCACGCGGCGTTCCATCTGACCTCCGGAACGCTCTACAAAAGACTGTGCACCCTCGCTGTGCGATCCACCGCCACCGCGGGCGAACCGGATGAGCGCAGCTCGGACCAGGACAGCGACGAGCTTGAAAGCCGCTGGACACCCGTCCTACTGCGCTTGGCGCTGTGGTCCGCCGTCGCCCAAGACGTGAGGTCAGCCCGCGTGTGGGCTTGGGCGGTCGAACAGCCCTGGTTCGTCCACGGCGCGATCGACACCTCCACCGCCGCGAAGATCCGTACAGCAGCCGAGCGGGTCATCGCCCACTCCGCTCCCCTTGAGGGCCACGGCGACCAGCCCGTCGCCCCGGTCGATTCGCCCAGCCAGCCAGCCGAAGCGCCGGAGGACAGCAAAATCCAGCCCAATTCCCACACCTTGCCGGAGAGCACGCCCGCGGCCGCCACCCGCACCCTCCGCCCCACGGACCCGCAGGCCTCACCCACAGCAGCTCCGGACGCTCCGGCCGCCGCCGAGCAGGCCCTGCAGGCCGCCCGAGAGTGCTTCGCACTGGCCGTCGCCTCCGCCGAGCACATCCTGGCCGACCTACGGGCAGGCCGTGGCCCCGGCGACGACGACGTCTTCGCCGTCCGCGCCGCCCAAAGCACCTACAGCCACGCCTGTTCCGCCGTCCGGGAGGCAGGCGCGGAGGACCCGCCTGCCGCGTCCGACGACCGGCCGACGCTGGATGAGATCGCCCAGATGCTGGCTGTGCGCACCACGCGGGACGCCGACGCGCCGCTGCGCCAGAGCGTCGCCGCGGCAGCGGACATCACCAGCGACGCCCCTGGCATCTCCGAGCATGTCGCCCAGCTGAGGAAGCTCTCCGCGGAACTGCTGGCGTCGAACAACTGGACTGACGCTCAGCGAGCGTTGGCGCTCGCGATCGCGGCACTGGTCGACCTGGTCCGCGACCCGCAGGCCGCGCCGGAGACCTGTCTGGAGCTGCAGGCCCGCATCAGCGGAGCAGTGGCCTCGCTACCCGCTCTCGCCGTGCTCGGAATGCTTGCGGGCCGGCTGACGTTCGAAGCGCCCTCCAGTGGCACGGATCCGTCAACCGAGCAGGACCCGCAGCCGCCCACCGGGCAGGAGCCGACGGCTGTCGCCGCACCACCGCCGCCCGCGACCGTTGCGCTGACGCAGCGGACTCCCGCCGCTGATGTCATCACCGACACGACCAACGCCGGCGGGCGGACCGAAACCTCGGAGTCCGACCAGGCCACGGTCGCGGCAACCGACCCATCTGCCCGGGCCCTGGGCAAGTCCCCCAGCACCGCCACTCCGGCCGCGCCCGCGGAATCCGGGTCGACCACGACCACCGCGCGGACCAGCGGAGTCCCGAAACAACCCGGCTCGCTGCTCGCCAGTGCACCGACCGGCCCGCACACCGCTGCTGAGCGCGGCGCAGAGCAGAGCGACACCGGTCAGAGCAGTGCCGAGCAGCACGTGCCCACCCCCGCTGACGTCGAGCGGGCCGTCACCGAACTGGTGGCCACCTGCCGCTACGGTCTGGCCTCCCACCTGGCTGCCCGAGCCAAGTGGGATGACACCCGCGTCCTCACCTTCCGGATGGCCGGGTTGGCCCAAGCGGTCCGCACCGACACCGGCCCCTGCGGCGCCCTGCTGCGCCAAGAGTTGGCCGACCTGGACAGCAACCAGGTCGCTGAGGACAACGTCAGTCTGCTCATCGCCGTCAGCAGCCTCGTGCGCGTCGCGCTCGTAACCGGCGAGCCCACGGCGGGCGCGCTGCTCGGCGAGCTCAGCAGCCGACTCGACCCGCACTTGGCGAACATCGCCGACGAGATCGGCAGGCGCGCGCTGCGCGGCGTCCTGAACGCCACCCCAGCCCGCAACGTCCTAGCCGACGTCAGTGACGCCGAGCGGGACCTCAAGTTCATCGTCGACCAGGCAGGCACAGCCCGGCGGTCCCGGACAATGCGCTTCAAGCGGGGCAGCGACATCGCCAAGCGCTGGCTCGACAGCAACGGCGTTCTGGGGCGGCTGCTGGACATCGTCGTCGCCAACGACTCCGGCCGCCTCGTCGAGGTGCGGAGCGAGGTACAGCAACTGTCCGACCCCTCGGTCCGCGAGCGGCACATCGACGAGCTCGACGCCTACTTCCGCGGGCACAGCGGCAAGCCGATCGAAGGAGCTGGACGACAGGACCTGCACGCGCTGATCCTTGAGACGCTGCGGCTCGTCCGCGGCTGGATCGAGTTGACCGGCGCCCTGACCCGCACCGGCCGCGACGAGTGGACCACTGGAGAGGTCGCCGACATGCGCAGCGCGGTGCTCGCCCAGCGCGACGCCGCCCTGCTCGCTCTGCAGGCGCAGACCAAGGCCGCCGACCCGCTGCTGGGTGCCGCCGCCCAGGCCGCACACGCCAGCCTGCGGCGCACCTTCACCATGCTCGACGGCATCGAGCCACTGGAGGCGGGCGAGCCACAGGTCACGGTCGCGCTGGACCTCGAGCTGCTCAAGGCCGACGACGTCGTCGTCACCGCCGACCGCACCCTCGAGCTGCGCGGCACCGACCCGCTTCCCGCGCTCATCACCGCTGTCACACGCGACTGGACCGAAGCGTTCGCGCTGCAGCTGCAGCGCGAGAACTACCCCGCCGCGCAGTACCTGCTCGAGATGCAGGACAGCGGCGTCCTGGCCGACGACGCCCTCGGCGATGACGCCCGCGGCCGCTACACCACGGCGCTGGAGCGCAGCAGCGCCGAGTTGACCGCCGAACGCAACACCGTCGACGCCGACCTGCGTCGCGCCCGCCGCAGCAACGTCGTCACCGAGGAAGCGGACGGCGAGCTCACCGCACTGCTGGCCAGCGCCAACCCGAACCGCGGCGGCAACCTCGGCCAGGTCCGCACCACCCTCGCCAAGATCAGCAGCCTGCTGCCCGCCTACCGTGAACAAGCCGCGCAGCGCCTGCGCGACCGGCTCGCCGCGCTGAACATCGACGCCGAGGAGCGGGCCCGCATCAGCGACCCGATCGAGAAGGGTGACCTGCTCACCGCCGAGGAGCTGCTGTACTTCCAGGACGTCGGCGAGCCCGTCCCTCGTACTGACCACAGCAGGCGCGACCTGCGCGCGTTCTTCCCCGCCATCCCGGACGCGCTGCCGCAGGGCATCACCACCGAGCTGGTCACCGCCGTCCGCGAGCGGACGAGTTGCGCGGGCAGCGACGTGCTCGACTACAGCCACCTGTCGCCTGACGCCGCCGAGCAGATCGCCGAGGCGCTCGGCGCCTGGCGCCAAGCCGCGACCGCGCCGGTGACGGTTAGGCGCAACTTCACCGAACGCGACCTGCTGCTGCCCGCGATCCGCCTCATGGGCTACGAATGCTCCAAGACCCGGCGCCTGGACGACATGCCCAGGAGCAACGAGCGCCGGTTCATCGAGATCACCGACGTCCGGCCCAACAGGGATGCGCAGATCCCTGCGTTCGGGAGCAAGCTCGGCGGAAGACTGCGCGTCCTGCTCGTGTGGGGCCAGCCCACCGAGGACGTGCTGATGACCTACGCCGACCACGACCAGTCCGGCGACAGACTGCTCATCGCGCACTTCGGCACCATGAGTGCCGCGGCGCGGGCGAAGTTCGCCGCCCGCGTCGAGCGCACCGGCGGTCCCGTAGCGATACTCGACGACGCCGCCTTGGCCTACCTCGCCGCCCGCGGCAACCGCCAGCTCGGCGTGGCCATGTCGATCCTGATGCCGTTCGCCGCCGTCAACCCCTACATCCGGATGAAGCGCGGCGCGGTCGCCGAGGAGATGTTCTACGGACGCGACCTCGAGCGCGTGCAGGTCATCGACCCCGACGGCACGCAGGTGCTCTACGGCGGCCGCGGTCTGGGCAAGTCCGCGCTGCTGCGCTACGCCGCTGAGAAGTTCGAGTCCTCCGCCGAGATCGGACAGCGCATCGCGATCTACCTGAGCCTGGACTCGGTCGCCGCCGGTGCCGCGTTCAGCAAGGACGCGCTGTGGGTCGGGCTGCGCAACGAGCTGATCAAGCGCGAGGTGTTGCCCGTCCCGACCCGCAAGGCCAAGAACACCGGCAACGTCTACGACCAGGTCCGCGCCGGGATGCTCGACTGGCGCAACAAGGACAGCCGCAACCGGCTGCTTATCCTGCTCGACGAGTCCGACCAGTTCTTCGAGGCCGACGCACCTGCGTTCCTGGACACCAAGCGGCTGCGCGATATCGGCGTTGTCACCGACAACAACATCAAGGTCGTGTTCGCCGGCCTCCACTCGGTGCAGCGGTATGCCAAGAGCGCCCGCAACGGCCCGTTCAGCCACCTCGCGCAGCGCCCCACCGTCATTGGGCCGCTGCGCCCGCAGTTCGCCGCAGACCTGCTGACCGTTCCGCTGGGCGTGCTCGGCTACGAGTTCGCCGACGACAACCTCGTCAACCGAGTCCTGGGCTACTGCTCCTACCAGCCGTTCCTACTGCAGATGTTCGGCCACCGGCTGGTCGAGGCGTTGCACGCCAAGCGGCGCGACGGCCTGGCAGGCGACCAGCCGCCGTACGTCATCACCGACGACGACGTCGCCGCGGTCGAGCGCAACCGCGACCTGCGCGCCGACATCACCTCGGCGTTCCAGGACACCTTGAACCTGGACCCCAGGTACAACGTCATCGCCAACGTACTGGCCGACCACGCGTTCCGGTTCGGCTTCGACGCCCGCCTGCAGGACGCGGACTTGCGCGAGGAGTGCCTGAGCTGGTGGCGCGCGGGCTTCGAGTCGCTCGACAGCGAGAGCTTCCGCGCCTACCTCAACGAGATGGACGGCCTCGGGGTCGTCGCGCCGAACACCGACGGGCGCGGGTGGCGGCTGCGCAGCCCGAACGTGCTGAACATGATCGGCAACCGCTCCGAGGTCGAGCGGCAACTGCTCATGGCCGAGTCCGAGTCGGTGCCCGAGTCGTTCCTAGCACTGGAGGGCAGGCCGCAGTTGTCCGACGGCAGCAGCGCGCCGCTGACCGCCGCGCAGCTCGACGACATGCTCGGCGACCACAGCACGCACGTCCGCGTCGTCGTCGGGTCGCGCGCCACCGGATTGCACCGGGTCGACGAGGCGCTGCGTGAGATCACCAGCAAGGCAGGCGACTTCGACATCCCGCCGATCAGCGGCAGACGCTCGTTCGAGGAGGAGCTGCGCGGTGGACGGGCCGGACGGCGACGAGTCATCATCGCTGACCTGACCAGTGTCCGACCGCAGGCGTCGGCGCGCCTCGAGGCGCTCGACCTGGCGCGCACCCGCGTGCCAACCGGGGCGGGCGTCACCCGCGCGGCGGTCCTGATCTCCAGCCCGGAGCAGGCCGAGCTGTGGGACAGCGCCTTCGAGCACGGCGTCGCCATCGCGCTACGCCGCTACGACGAGCAGACGCTGCGGGTCTGGACGATCACGCGGCAGATGTTCAGCCACGACGAGCGTCTGCGGCGGCTGTGGGACCTCACCGGCGGCTGGCCGACGCTCGTCGAGCGCGCGGCCACCCTCGCCGACAGCGACGGCGCGCAGGAGCCCACTGCCTTGGACGAGCTCGAGGCGTATGTCAACAGCTCGACCGGTCACAGCGATCTGCTCGACGGTGTCGGTCTCACCCACGACCCCGACCTGGAGCGCGCCTACGCCTCGATCGTCGCGCTCGTCGACGACCAGAAGGTCAGCCGGGCCGACCTCCAGGTCGCCACCGACATGGACGGCTCCGCCCGAGCGGTCGTTGAACGGCTGCTGGCGCTGCAGGTGTTCGACACGCACAGCGACGGCTCGTACAGCGTCGAGCCTCGCCTACTCGCTGCCTGGCAGGCATCGCAGACCTGATCGGGTGACGCATCCGGGCCGATACGGCCACAGCAGCCCCGACCCCGACGGTCGGGGCTGCCGGCTTCGTGAGGTCTGATGCAGACCTTCGATCAATTTCCGCTGAAAGAACTCGAAAGGACGATCCGCGGACTTGTCGGATAGGCGCGTTACCTCAAGATCACGTCAGAGAAGCCGCGCCTGCCCGGGCTCTCCGCCACAGTGGAGTCGCCCGGTGGAACGGCACCCACGTTGCCGCGGCCAAGTCACCTGCCCAACCCGCACTTGTGGTTGTCATCGGCCACCCCTCACGCGAGCGGCGCTGCTTCACGTCCCGTGCCCTATCCGAGCCCGTGCCAGGGCTGCGCGCCGTCCCTGCATTCCATCGCCTGTGTCGGGGGGTACGAGGGATCTGGCCCGCGTCATCGGTCCTGGACAGGTCCAGGTGTCGTCGCGCCGCTGGTGGACGGCAGGGGGCCGCGACTGGTCAGGGATCCTGGTTACGCGTCATTGATGTCTGTGGGTGGGGTATTGAGATCGCAGTATGAGTAGAGCTCTGTGCGGCCTGGGTCGGCGTTCTGTGGAATGTCTTGCAGTGGGACGACCCAGGTGCCGCGTTCGCCTGGTGAGCAGGATGGGCTCGGCGGTGGCTGTTGTGGGCTGCCCGCCGCGTTGCCCTTGCCGTCAGGGGGGAGGAGGTCGCCGCCGACGATGTGGCCGTTGGCGGCGCGGAATATTACGGCGGTGCGGCGGCTGGACAGCGCTCGGCAGTTGGTTGATCGTTCCGTGTATCGGACCGCGTCGGCGGGTGGGGAGGCGTTGGCCCGGTTGATCGAGTCGTAGGTGTCTGTGGTTGGGGTGAATCCGCCGAGGGTGCCGTTGGGGAGCCAGGTGGTTGTTCGGAGGTCGACGTCGGCGGAGATCACCTTGTTCGTCGCGGTGACGGGGATCAGTGGACGGCCTACGCCTACTTGTTGACCCGGTAGGATCACGGGGATCTCGATGGTCGTCGTGGGGCTCTCGAAGGGGCCTGGCGGTAGGCCGTTGACGGAGACGACCACTTTGAGGGTCAGCCTGGTTCGATACGCGATGTGGTTGCTGGTGTTGCGCAGGATGGCCCCCATGCTCGCCAGGCCTGAGGATGAGATCCCTTTTTCGACGACCTCGATTCCACCGCCGCCCGGTGCGGTGGTCGCCAACGTCGGTTGCTCTTGGACCGAGTTAGGGATATCGCATGACGTCGACGCGCCGGTTGACAACGCTACCACCGTCACTCCGGCCGCGACGACCACCAGTGTGACGACGGTCAACAGCACCAGTTTGCTTTTTATCATCCGTAGTATCGCGTTTTCAGATCGTGCACCTTGGCCTGGAAATCCTGGATCAACTTAGTGGCCGCCTCGGAAACGCCCGCCGTGAACCGGTCTTCGGATATCTCGCGTATGGTGCCAGGTTTGATGTGAACCGAGAAATTCTCCATACCTATCGCGGTTATCGCAATACGGGCGTCACTCGACCCGCCGATCGCTTCGACCTTGGCGCGATCGGAGAAGAAGCGCGAGTCGTGCAGGTCGTCGACGTCGACAGTCAGGTTTGTCCCATCGATCGCCGCGCGGTACTGCCGCTGCCACCCGACCCACAGCAGACGGGCAGCGCCTGCCAGCGCCCTTTCCAACGTCGGTTCGCCGATGAACTCGTAGACACCTTCGTCGAACGACACCGTGATGGCTGTCCGCAAGCGCAACTCGGCTTCGATGTCCGCCCCGGGTGCCCGGACGCATACCCTGATGCCGTCCAGCCTCTCGGCCAAATCCGCCACGGTCTTCCTCCCGCCCTAGTCCGGCCTGCCCATACCGCTGCCTCCGGTGAGGTCGCGGTCGCTCATCCCGGCCAAGCTCGGGCGGGCGGCGACGATCTTGTCCTTGTTCGCCCGCACGGCCTCGGCCAGCGCCTGTGCCTTCTGTGCGATGTGCCCGCTCTCGACCTCCTGGATGTACCTGGTGAGCTCGTCGACGGCCTGCCGCATCGAGTTGACGATCGTATCGACCGAGTCTCCCGACGCCGTGAGACCCGCCACGCTCGCGCCACCCACGGACGCGGCGGCGCCGATCGCCGCCAGCGCCACGACACCCCCGGTCGCGGCCGCGACGAACACCCCGCCGATCGAGACGACCGCGGAGACCACCGAGAACCCGAAACTCCACTGGTTCTTGCCACAGCCGCCGGCGTTGTCGAGCGCGTTCTTGGCGTTCTCCGCGATCTTGTCGATGTCGTCGCGCGCCCTGACCCACAGCTCCCTGTGCGCTTGGAGGACGCCCTTGAGGGTGGACAGCACCGTGAACTGGTTCCCGGAGATCGTCTTGAACGGGTCGACGAAATTGGCCTTGAACGCCATCGCGGCCTCCCCGTTCCAGCCCAGGAGGTAGCCGCCGTCGGTCGTCATCTTGTCCAGGTGCGGGTTCGCCAGCGTCACGTCCTCGCTGAGGTCGGTGTTGCTGACCGACCCGGTGTTCAGCCTTGCCATGGCCGCGTTCACATCAGCGATCAGCGGATCGTATCCTGCCGGATCGGGCAACCTGAAGAACGGTTCGAACATCGGCTCGATGAACCCGTATCGCTGGTTGAACTGCTCACGCTCGGCGCTCCCCGGGAATCTTCTCCCCTTTTCCTGAGCGAGCTGCTGCATTGAATATTCAACCGCTTTGTCTTTGATCTCTCTGGCGTGTTCCATGAGTTGATCGAAGGTCATATCTTGCCGCTCAATTCCGGGTCGCTCTGCGCGCGGCGGTGCAGCTCATCGCGCGCCACCTCGTCGGTCTCCGCGTAGCGCGACGCCGCCCTGTCCAGCGCCGCGGCCGTGTCGTCCAGGTTGGTTTTCGTCTCCTTGAGGTAACCCGTGACGGTGTCGTGCAACTCGAGATACGCCTGGTAGACCGGTCCGAGGGTGCCGCCGCCGAACTGCTCAGGGCGTTGCAGGACCTGAGCCAGGTCGCTGCGGAGACGCTCACAGGAACCGATCGCGTCGGCGTAGTCTGCTGCGATGACCGGAAAATCCACCTTCGCGACTTTTTCCAGTTCGTACAGATCCACGCCGAACTCTTTGCCCTGGTGAACCACGTTCCTCCTCGTCGCCGGATCACTCACCTCGAAGGCGACAACGACGAGTGGACCCGGCCGCGATCTTGTCGGTGATGACTTGAGCGTAGCCGACATGGCACCACGAGGTACCGGAATTGCCGAAACTCCCACCGAACCCGGTGACTCGAAACACGCGAGTCGGATGGCGTTCGCAACAGCCGATGAGCAGGGTGACGAATTGCTCGGCGGCCTCGTAGCGGACAAGCCTGCCGCGAGCATCAGTCGGGAGAAGCGGTCGCCGAGTGATTGGTTGACCTCGGCACCGCCACCGAGCACGGTGCGCACGAGGTCGGCGTTGACCCGCCTGCGCAGTGCGCAGGGTTCCTCGGCGCGGTAGCAGTTGAGCCCTATGTCGGTGAGTGCAGCGGTCAAGTCCGCCACTCCGGGGTCCAGGTCGCTGACCACGGCCAGGCCCTTGTCCATGGCCACCAGCGCGACCTCCGCGACGGCCTCGCGGAACAGCGTCCTTGTCGCCGAAGTGCGCGTACCGAGTCGGCTTCGCCGTCCCCACCTCGGCCGCGATCTGCTCCACGCACGAACCCGTGTAGCCGTGCGCGGCGAAGACCCGGAAGGCGGCAGCGATGAGGTCACGGTGCTTGTCGATGCGGCCACGCGGGCGCCGAGCAGGCGGGTTCGCGGTGGTCATGGCGCCAGCCTGCCGATGAGGTCGACAAGCTGGGTGCGCTCGCCGTCGTCCTCTCCCACACGAGCGAAGGAGCCGGAGTCGGCTCCACACCGGTCGTTGTCGCGTTTCGCCTTGGGCGTCTGGTTGCTGCTCGCTTACAGCGCGCACGCGCTGCGCGCTGATCGACCTCGCGCTCTTCCGCTCCAGGTCGTTCGCCGCTGCGGTGAACGTGGGGTGACCGGGGCGGTGCAGTTCTTGAGCGTGTTTTTGGTTCTCCTGTTCTACCAACTGGTGCGCGACTTCGACATGCTGCTGGCGCCACTGGGCGTGGGGTGGTTCGCTGACAGGCTCAGCGACAAGGTCGACACCCGCGCTCTGGGATCCTCCGGGGGCGCAGCGATCGCCGCGGCGGCGCTGGTCCTGGCCCAGGTTGAGGCGGGCAGCGGCCTGGTCGCACTCGCCGTGTGCGTGCTGCTGACCGGTCTAGGCCTCGGCTTCGTCGGTGCGCCGACGATGGGGTCGCTCTACCGGGCCCTACCCGCGGAGTCGACTTCGCGGGGCACGTCCGCGCTCTCCATCGGACGGTGTCGCCCGGTACTTCCCCTTTGCCGCTATATACCCAACGCGCTGACGGACGCCCGCGACTCGACTTCCAGGCGCTCACGCCGAACCAAGCACGAGCCGCACACGTGACCAGCCGCATCTCGCTGGGTCAACTCGTGCCCGACAACTACGACGTCTCCGCCCCCGCCTCCGGCGGCTACCTCGTGGGCCACTGAGCCAGGAGGTCCCCGTCATCGCACTCCCCGGCTGAGCACAGCGACGCGATGACCGACTCGGGGGTGGGGTCATGCACGGTCCGGTCGGTGCGCTGCCCGCTGCGGACAGATTGTAGGTATGGTCCTGGTTCGCCGTATCCTTCGTGCCAGACATGTTGCGGGACAGGGCGCCCAGGCCCGACCCGTGTCCGGGTCGACGGCTACCTGGCAGGTCCCGATGGTTGACGCGATCGGCAGCGGTACTGTCCGACACGAGTCGGCGACCGCAAGAACCGGGCCGAGGCTGAACAAGTTGACCGCGGCGCCGAGGCTGGGGTGACCACCGCCGCAGGCGGTGAAGGTGAAGCAGACGGCCTTGTACGCAGCGGTCAGCGGCACGCCGCGACCGTCAGTCAACCAGCACCTCGGCATCGACGAGGGCTCGCCGAGCCGTTGACGGTGAACGCGGAGGCGGTCGGAGGTGATGGTGCGAGGCCGTCGACGGGCCGCACGGCTGGCGTCCGCACCCCTGCGGCGAGAGTGGAAGCCACCGTGACGTTGCCCGTACCAGCGATCCTTGTGGGTTTGGTGTCGGTGTCGAACTGGTAGGCGTAGTTGGCCATCGGCTGCGCGGGACGAGTCGTAGGACGACATCGGCGGGGAAGCCGGTGTCTGGACGGTCGGCAGGAACTTCCCACCGAGCGGTCGGAACGAGGTCGCCTGCGGAGTTGAACGCCCCTATGGCCGGTGCCCGCCTGCGGCTCCACGGCGTCCGCAGTGGGCACACTCCGTGGTGCGTCAGAGGTATCTGCGCGGCGTCAAGGGGGCGAAACCCTGGCGTCACACCGCGTTCAGCTTTCAGGCGTCGGTAAAACCGGTGGATCGACTGCGGCGGGGACGGCCCCCGGCGCACCTGGTGGGAGCCTGCTCGGCCATCTCGCCACGCCACCGATCACACCGGCCTCGGCCGCCCTCCGCACCCGGTTCGGCGACCGCGTCCACGTGGGCGGACTCCCGCGACCGCTGTCGCGGGAGGCTGTCCGCCGCTTCCCTCGGCCGTCTGAATCGACACCATGCGTGCAATCGTGTGAATTCCAGCGACGGCCACCGAGGATGTTCCTTCGAGGACCTCCGCGTGACCAGCAGATATGCCGGCGATTATGCGGTGAATTTTTCTGAGGAGACGCCCCAACAACTGTTGATATCACTGTGACGCAGGTCACTCGCCCATGTTGGCCTGCGGGCCGTCTTGTAGAGTTCCCTTTGTCGAACCATGGGGCTAACTGGGGAAGTCTTCACGGCTGGGGTTTCTAAAAATTGGCGTCGGCCAGGGTTTCACCCTGCCCTGAAACATTCGGCGTTTGAATTCTGTTGTTGATTGCAAGTCTTCTTGTCTACAATTTTGGAGGTAGTGCGAGATGAACTTCCGCAAGGCCATGGCGGTTGTCATCGCCATGGCGAGCATGATCGCGGCGTCCACGGTTGAGGCGCACGCGGTGACCGGTCCCAACGTGGGCGCGACCCAGCTGTCCGGGGCCAAGGTCCACGCGCTGGTGGACCCGGGGACGGCCAAGGGCATCCAGCGGATGACGACCGCGGAGGCCGTCGCGCCCGTCGAAAAGGCGGTTGACCTGGTCAATCGTGGCGTCGTCCAGCTTCACCTCGGTGCGGGCAAGACCGCCGTGACCACGCGGGCCCAGGCCTACGCGGCGGGCAACCTGACCTCGGTGCGCATCCCGGTCGAGGGCAGCGACATCATCGCGCCGTCGAACGTGCTGGTCTTCTTCGGGGCCGACGGCACGCTGCGGACCTACCTGGAATCGCAGTTCTCGCCGCTCACCGCGGATTCCGGAAAGGTCACCGTGTGGGCCGACGGGAAGCTGCGCGGCGTCAAGTACGCCTACAACGACGGGACCGTCTCCGACACCCCCAGTACTGGTTCCGGCGAGGTCATCGCGCAGAGCTGGTGGGGCCGGTTTTCGGACTGCCTGAACAGCATGGGCGTTGCTGGTTGGATTATTAACGCGATTGGTGCGGTTTGTGCGATCGCCTGCATCATTACCGCAGGCGCGGGCTGTGTCGCGTGCGCGCTGACCGTCGCGGCGGGTCTCTCTTGGGAGTTCACCTACTGTGCCGCGAAGGCCGACAACGGCTGATCGAACGCTACCGAAGGGAGCGAGTAAATGAAGTCGAAGATGTTCACCTCAATAGTGTCTGTGGCCATGGCGGTGGTCACCGCGGTGACGGTCTCCACCACCGCGAGCGCGGACACGGTGACCACCGCGTCCGGCGCGGACGAGTCCGTGTTCCTCACCAGATCGGCCCCGGCGAGCAGCCCGCTCGGTGTGGCGATCAACAAGGTGCAGGACAGCTACGCCCGGGTGACCCGGGAGTTCGACACCTCGACCGCGGAAGCGGCGCAGGGGTTGGCTCGTCGCGTCGAGTCCGAGGTGACCGCGGGGACCATCGGTCTGCACGTGCCCGCGGGCACGACCCTCGCCTACGGCGCGGCCAAGGGCTACCAGTCCGATCGCGCGTCGATCGTGATGATCCCGCTGTCGCACCCGAGTTTGGTCGCGCCGTCGGTGCTGTCGGTGTCGTTCAACGCCAACGGTGCGCGGCAGAACTACACCGAGACGCAGTTCCAGCCGCTCTCGGCCGACAGCGGCAACGTGTTCAGCTGGACCGACGGCGCGCTCAAGGTGAGCAAGACCGCCTACTCCGACGGCCGGGTCACCGAGGTCGGCGCCGCGCCCGGCAAGAGCGCGCTCAACAGCGTGGAGTCGTCCTGGTTCGACCGGTTCCTGGACTGCATGAGCCGCATGGGCGTGTCGAGCTGGATCATCGCGGGCATCGCCGTGATCTGCGGCGCGGTCTGCATCGCCACCGCGGGCCTCGCCTGCACGGCGTGCATCGTCGCCGCGTACGGCTCGCTCGGGGGCGTGGTCAGCTTCTGCGCCGCCGAAGCGGGATGACGGTGAGCACGGCTTGACGTGATCGGAGGTGCGGGTGGGCGCACAGCCCACCCGCACTGGCCTAGTCACGCGGATCCACCGGAGCGGAGTTCCCGGCCGGGAGTGGGGCCGGGTCGTCGAGCATGCGATGGAGGGCTTGGACATGATCGCGGAAGCGGCGCTCACCCAGCGGGGTCAGACGCAACCAGGTCCGCGGCCGTCTGCCGACCGTGCCTTTGCGGATCTCCAGGTAGCCGCTGTCCTCCAACGCCCGCGAGTGCTTGGACACCGCCGAGTCGCTCAGCCCGGTGGCCTCGCGGGCGACCGCGAACTCGACCCACCCCGGCCCCGCCGACAGCGCCGCGCACAGCGAGAGCCGCGGCAGCGCGTGGATCACCGGGTCCAATTCGGACATGGGTTACCGCCCCGCCAAGACGTCGCGGTGGATCGCGATGTTGACCCGCCAGGCCTGCGCCCCGCCCAGGGCCGCCGCCAGCGCGGCACAGGTGAGCGCCTGGTACGGCAAGCCGAGCGCCGCCAACCCCCACACGACCACCGGCCCACCGCCGAACACCGCGACCGTGGCGAGCGCCTGTTCCCGCAGCGCCGGATACGTCCGACCGCGCATTGCCGTCCGCAACCCCGACTGTCGCCGATAGGCGACCAGCACCGCGATCCAGACGACGACCCCGACCACCAGGTACGGGAAACGGGGCACCCCGAGCTGATCGGCCGAGCCGGACAGCACGGGCCCGACCAGCACCGCGGCCCAGGCCAGCACGAACAGCACCCGGAACCACCAGGGCAAACGCACTCGATCGGCCATCGCCTGGCGTTGCCGAAGCACCTCAGCCAGTGCGCGTTCCGCCTCGCTCATCTAGACCTCCCGGAAGGCGCGGAAACTACTTTCCACCTAGAAAGTACTTTCCGTGCCCGCCGCTCGCAACCCCGGCGGCGGCTACGGACCGCACCCCCGAGGCCGGATGACACCTACCGCGCGCGTCATCCGACTCAGAACGCGCCTGCCCGTCCGCCTCCCGAGCGGGGCCTGCCGACCTGCCCACCGCGGCCGAACGCAGATGAGGCGGCTTGCGCAGGCGAAGATCAGGTCGCGCGCACGGGCGCTGAGCCCGCCCAGCCGTTCGTCGTGGCGGTGGGATGCGTGGGCGAATTGTTCACCGTCGGCGGTGGGCGCTGAACTACTACGGTTCGACCGAGGTCGCCGCGGACGTGACCGCGCACCGCGTCAGCCCCGCTGCCGCGGCGAATACCGCCATCACCATCGGCGCGCCGCTGGCGGGGGTGGAACCGCACATCCTCGACGATGCCTGCGCCCGGTACAACCGGCGTGGGACGGCGAGATCTTCGTTCTCAGCGACACAGCTGTCGCACGCGGCTACCTAGGCGGGGAACCCGTGGGGCACGGGGGTCCTGACCAACGAGTTCGCGCCGCACAGCGGGCAACGCCCCGCCTTCCGCGCCGGAGACCTCGGGCGAGTTCCACTACAGCGGAAGAGCGGGCCACACCTACAAACTCCACGGGTGCGGGGCAATCTCTACCCCGCCGAACAGCACCTCCCAGGCACCACGATGGTTCCGCGCGAGGCGCGGGGCCACACCCGCCTGGTCGGTTCTACACCGGACCCCGGAGCAAGGAACCGGCCCGCCGCCCGGAGTCGGCCGCAGGTCTCGCGACGGCGCGGCGGAGCGCACCGTGCCCACGCTGTACGCGCGGTTGGACACGTTGCCACGGAGGACCGGAGTACCGCCCACCACCCTTTGAGTTGGACCAGGTCTTCCTGTTCAAGGCCGCCGCAGGCAGCGACGCCGACCCGAGCAGCGGCTGGCGGCCGTACCCGCCGCCCGGGCTCCAGGTACTGACCGTCGAAGGCGCGCACGACTACCGGTTCGACCCCTGGCGCATCGGCGGCGTCGTGGCCAGGCTGCTGGCGGAGACCGGGGACTACCACGTCATCGTCGCCGACAGCTCGGCCGCGGCCCTTCGGCGGCTCGACCGCGTGGACCGCGTCGACCTGCGGGTCGAGGCGCTGCCCGGCATTCCACCAACGCGCGGAGTTGGGATACGCCATACCGACACCATGATCGGCGCGGTCGTCCGCCGCTGGCATGCTTGTCCGGACACGGAGCGCGGTGGAGCAGGGTAACGGGCCGCGCGGCCTGGCGACTTCCCGGACATGGTGCGGGTGGTGGGCGGGTGGCGGGTGCGTGTCGCCGTCGTCGTGTTGGGTGTTTTGTCGGTGGCGGCGTGTGATGATCCGCAGGTGGTGGTGCCGCAGAGGGTTGTGGCGACGGTGTGTGATGTGGTTACCGGTGATCTGGTGGCGCGGTTGACCGGGAGTGCGGCTGGGGCTCCGGTGGATGGTGGGTGTACGTCCGATCCGGGTGCCGGTATCACCGCTCGGCAGTCTTGGACGGTGGACGGGGTGACTCTCACTGCGTATGCGACCGGTCGCGCGTTCGATGTGGACGTGCCGGATGACCGGCGGTGTTCGGCGGTGGTCGGTGCTCGTGAGCGGGCGTGCTTTGTCACCGATGACGCCGCGGTGGTGGGGTTGGACGGTTTCTCCCTGGTCACCAGTGTTGGTGATGGTGCACCGGAGTCGGACGAGGCGACCTCCGACGAGCCCGCGGCGGGGCCCTACCTTGTCGACTACGCCACGGCCGTCGCAGAGGCGCTGGTCACCGCGGCGCCCACGGCGACACCGAAGGCTCCGACGCCGAAGTCCGCGCCTACGCGATCGACGACTTCGGCGCCGAGTGTCCCCGCACGGAAGCCGTTGCATACGGCGAAGTGTGTTCTGTACCTGGGTAGTGGTGCCGAGTGTGGGAGCGTTGATCCCGTGGTGGAGGTTCGCTTCAACTCCAGCAGTCTGGACTCGTCCGCGTGCGGGTTCGCTGGCACCCTCGACTTCGGTGACGGCACCACGCAGGACTGGGAGATCACCGGTCGGCTTGGGCTTATTCCGATGGCTACGCACACCTACGAGAAGCCGGGCACCTACCGCCTCTCCACGACGGCACGCACGTCGCACGGGCCGTGTGGGGCGTATGGCGGGACGTACTCGTTCACCTACGAGAGTCCGCCGACGCCCGCGACCTGCGAGTACAAGTTCGATCCTGACCGGGGGCGGACGTACCTCTACACGATGCTCCCCCAGGGCGCGCTCAAGAATGGCGATGGCGCGGTCGAGACGTCCTTCAAGTACTCCTTGCTCGGGAACAACACGTACGTCGACGAGGCTGGTGTGCGGTGGACGCTGATGTCGGATTTCGCGTCCAAAGAGCACCAACCGCTGGGGTGGGGGTACTTGTCGGGTGCGGCGCCGTTCCGGAAGTTCGTGTCCGATGAAGACAGTCGTGGTGGGTCGTTCGAGGCGGTGCTGATGCCGGACGGCATCCAGCCAGACACCCCGTTCCGCGGCATCGACGGCCGGGCGCTCACGTACGCCAAGTCGAACTGGCTCGTGGTGGGCCGTGGGATGCCGACCTACAACATCACGCACCCTTCGGGGCCGGTCGGCAACTTCAACCACCTGGTGGACGACTGGTACCCCCACGTCTTCAAGACGCCCAGCGAGTTCGGCGACCGCAAGGACGACCGCTACGTCGCGCCCACGCACATGGTGGACCCGAAGCACTGGCTCGACTACCGGGAGAAGGTGGAGGGACTGCAGAAGGACTTCGCCGGCGGCTACCGGTATGACGCGGCGACGGGGTCGTTGGCCAAGGGCACGTCGACCAAGGACGTCCCGGACTACTTGCGGTGGGTGGCGGAGGACCTCCAGGGGTGCGCCAAGTAGACCTCGACGAGCCGGTGGCCGCCACACGGCCGCTGGTGGCGGCCACCGAGCCCGGGCTACTTCTGTTCGGCCGCCTGAGGTGTTGGGGTTGTATGTGGAGCCTTGGGGTGGTGAGGGTCGGTGAAGGTGGCCATGCCCGGTACCAGCAGGGTGAGCAGTGCGGCGGCGATGACCAGCAGTCCGCAGACGGTCAGGGTGGTCGTGCCGCCCACGTCGGCGATGATGGCGGGCAGGAGGGCCAGGCCGAGTGGGCTCATGCCGTAGGAGACGAGGAAGTCGAGGGCGGAGACCCGGGCTTGGAGGTGTTGGGGCACTTCGCGTTGGATGGCGGTGAACCAGGGGATGTTGAAGATCTCGATGCCCGCCCCGCCGACGGCGCAGCAGGCGATGATGATCCAGCTGTGGTGGGCGAAGGCCAGGGACAGCGGGACCAGGCCGTAGCTGCCCAGCATGATCATGGCGGGGATGCCGGGGCGGCGTGGGCGCCAGCGGCTCATCAGCACCGCCGCGCCGACGGCGCCGAGGGAGTAGGCACCCAGGGCGGCGCCGATGAGCCAGTCGCCGCCGAAGCGGTCGCGGGCGATGATGGGGAGCATCAGGTACTTGGCCGCCTCGCCCAGTGCCAGCCAGAAGATGAGGGCGGCCAGGCCTGCCAGGAACCAGCGGTGCCTGCGTGCCTCGCGGAGGCCGTGGCCGAAGTCGGCGAGGGCGTTGCGGGAGGTTTCGTTGGTTTCGGGGGGTTTGCGGTCGCCTCGGGCCAGGGGCGCGACCAGCGCGGTGGAGACGAGCCAGAGCGCGGCGGCGATGAGGAGGCTGGTCGTCCTGCCGAGGCCGCTGTGCAGCGCGACGGCGGCGGTGGGGCCCGCGACCAGGCAGACGCGCAGGCTCAGGGTCGTGGCGGCGTTGGCTTCGTGGCGGTGTTCCTCCGCGACGAGTTCTCCGACGAGTGCCTGGTAGGCGCTGCGGAACACGCCTTCGCCCGCGCCCGCGAGGAACACCGCGGCGCACAGGGCGATCGTGGGTAGGTCGAGCAGGAGCGCGACCGCGGCGGCGCCCGCCGCGCGGAGCAGGCTGGAGCAGGCCAGTGCCTTGGCGCGGGGGTAGCGGTCGGCGATGACCCCGGCGGGCAGGGCGCCGATGAGGAAGCCCAGGGTCCGGGCGCCCAAGACCAGTCCCAGCGCGGTGAAACCGTTGTGTCTGTCCAAAATGGCCAGGATGAGCGCGGTGGGCAGCAAGCCGGTCGCGACGGCCGACGCGGTGTAGCTGAGCCACAGGCGGCCGAACGCCTTCTGGCGCAGTACGGTGATCACCGGCCCACCTCGGCGTTGGCACGCGGCTGCCGCGCGGTCGGTGAGTCGAGTTGTTCGGCCAGTTGGGGTAGGTAGTTCCCGCAGTCCGCGGCCGGGTCGGTCGAGTACGGGGTGAGCCTGCCCGCGCGGGCGCGCAACCCGGCGGCCGTGCACTCGGTGGTGAGGGTGTTGGCGCGCAGCCACTCGTCGTCGAACGCGGTGTTCAGGTACCGCTCGCCCCGGTCGGAGGCGAGGACGGCGACGCGGCGTCCGGCGGGTGTGCGCATGGCGGCGGCCAGGGCGACGGTCAGGGCGGCGCCGGTCGAGACCCCGGCGAGGATGCCCTCCGTGCGGGCGAGGGTGCGGCAGGCGCGGTAGGCGTCCTCGTCGGTGACCTTGTAGACCTCGTCCACCAGGGAGAGGTCGTCGAGGTTCACCGGTGTCCAGCTCAGACCCACGCCCGGCGTCAGGTAGGCGTGCGGGCGTCCGCCGAACACCGTCGACCCGTCGACGTCGACGCCGATCACCCGCACGTGCGGTGCGCGTTGCTTCACCGAGCGCGCGATGCCGCCGAGGTGGCCGCCGGTGCTGACGGTGCAGACCACCGCGGCCAGCTCCGGGCCCGCCTGGTCGAGCAGTTCGGCCGCCGTGCTGCGCAGGTGCGCCTCGCTGTTGAGCGGGTTGAAGCACTGGTCGGGTCGGAAGGATCCCGCGATCTGCCGGTGCAGCTGGTTGGCCAGGAAGATGCGGGTCTTGTGGTAGGAACCCGAGTCGTCCTGCTCGTCCACGACGATGATCTCCGCGCCGAACGCCCGCAGCAGCGCCCGGTTGGTGGCGGTGAGCTTCGGGTCCACCACGGCGATCACCCGGTAGCCGCGGGACGCGCCGAACATGGCCAGCGCGATCCCGAAGTTCCCGGAGGACGACTCGATGATCGTGCCCCCCGGACGCAGGGCACCGGTGCGCTCGGCGTGGCGGATGATGTGCGAGGCGGGGCGGTCCTTCAGGCTTCCTCCCGGGTTCGCGCCCTCCAGCTTCACGACGAGCTCGGCCTCGTGGGCCGCGGTGAGGTTGCGGAGGCGGACGACAGGGGTGTCGCCGACCGCGTCGAACAGTTCGGGCAGGGTGGTCGAGCGTGCCAAACGCATGGGTTCTCCAGTGACCGTCGCGGCATCACATGACAGGGCACCCGGCGGCGCCGGGCGGTGTCCCCGTCAGGTCCGCGCGACGCAGACCCTGGTCAGCAGGGCTCTCCCCCACGGTGGCGGTCGGGCGAGGTCGTCGGCCGAGCGGCGCCGGTTCGCGGTGGGGCGGGTCGAGGTGTCCGCGAGGGGCAGGCCGCCCGCGAGGACGGCGAGGGGGTGGGTCGATTCGGCGTTCAGGGCGTCCGGGTCGTGGACGAGGTTCCCGCAGCCGTCCTCACCGGTGCCGGGGTCCTGCTGACCGGACAGGACTTCCGTCGCCACCATGTGTCCCGCGCCGAACGGGGTCGGGTGGGGGTGGCCGACGCACAGCGCCGCGTACAACGCGAGCATGCCGACAATCATCAAGAAAGCCGCGCGGGTGCCGGGGGTGAATCCGCGGCGCGGCTGGTAAGTGTGATGATCGGCCATGGTGGCATCAGGGTACGAACGGCCGAGGCCGCCGCGCTACCCCGCGGATTGGCGGTGCCCCGAACGTGTGAGGCAAAAGCGCACGCAGAAGTGGCTCGCCTGCCATAAAGGGGAAATTAACACCCCGCCAAGGCGGTTCTTCCCAGTTTTCAGAACCGCCCACATGTCGGCGGCAATGCTCTGCGAACACCCAGATCGAGGGATCAGGCGGCACGGCGGAGATCGCCGACTCCGGGCAACGGGGAAGCCCCGATCACCGGCGATGCGCGTGCGCCCACCGGCCATGTCGACATCCCCCCGAATTCGTGATTTCCATGAACAACTACCGAAAGGGAAAGCAGTTCTCCCATCCTTGCGAATGGTGTTGTTGAGTGAGGCGGCGTCGGAGACGAGGTCGAGTCGCCGATCATCGACGGCAGACTCCTCACAGTCCTCGAACGACGGTGCCCCCGAGTCAGGGGCGGACCACCGCGAGCGGGCAGGGGCACAGGTGCAGCAGGGCGGTGCTGGTCGAGCCGGTGCCGGGCCCGGTGAGCGCGTGCCGCCGCCGGTTGCCGACGACCAGCAGGCTCGCGCTGTCGGCATGGGTCAGCAGCGCGCGAACGGGGCGGTCGCGGGTCACCACGGGACGTACGGGCACATCGGGGTAGTCGACCCGGTACGCGGCCAGCCGCGCGTCGAGCAGGGCCGCCTCCGATTCGGTGACCTCGCCCCAGTCGACGCCCAGCGGCACGGCCGTCCACAGGCCCGGGTAGGCGACGTCGCTCCAGGTGTGCACGGCCACCAGCGGCAGCGCGCGGCGCGCCGCCTGGGCGAAGGCGAAGGCGAGCGCGGCGTCGCTCGCCGGTGAGCCTTCGACGCCCACGACAACGGGTCCATCCGCGTTCGGTTCGATGCCTTCGCGGATGACGACCACCGGACAGGACGCGTGGTGCGCGACCGCGGTCGACACCGAGCCGACGGTCAACGCGCGGAATCCGCCGAGCCCGCGGCTTCCCACGACCACCAGCGCGGCCCTCTCGGCAGCCTCCAGCACCACGGCGGCGGCTTGGCCGACCCGCAGGTCTTGGCGCACGGGCAGGCCCGGGGCGGCGTGGCGGGCCACCGCGCGGGCCTCGCGCAGCCAGACACGACCGTGGTCGGTGAGCGCGTCGATGTAGTCGGCTTGGGAGGCGAGCGTGGTGGGGTGGCGGACGGCCGGTGGAACGCAGGCGTGCACGAGGCTCAGGGTCGTACCCCGGCGCCGGGCCTCGTCCGCTGCCCACTTGGTCGCGGTGAGGGACGTGTCGGAGCCGTCGATGCCGACGACGACCTGGTCGTGTGATGCGGTCATCGGGGACCTCCGGTCCGCTCGGACGTGACGCGGATCAGGTCGTCGGTCGCGTTCACGCTCGCTTCTCCTCTGCCAGGCCGGTGGCGATCTCGTCCAGCGGCCGGCGGGGTGTGGTGACGCCCGCGTGGCCGTAGCCGATGCGCAGCACGAGGTGCGCGGGGGCGCCGACCACCTCGCCCAGCGCGCGGCGGGTGGTGGGTACCTCGATCGGTTGGGACAGCGGGGATACGGCCAGTCCCTCGACGCAGGCGGTCAGCAGAACCCGCTGCAACGCTTGGCCCGCCGCGATCTGGTCGCCGTCGCTGTCGCCGACGGTGGTCAGGACGGCCAGCAGCGGCAGGCGCTCGAAGGGCACCGGTGTGGCCGGGGAATCTAAGTCCCGCAACACGACCAGGGTGTCCGGCGACGGGGGTCGGCCCGCGGCGGTGGCGGGTACGCCGTCGCCGTGACCGGTGCCGCCGACCCAGCGGCGGGCTTCGGTCAGGTGAGCCGGGTTCTGGCTCAGCAGGTTGTCGGCGCGGCGGATGAGGTCCGCGACGGCGCCCAGGTCGGTGGGGCGTTCCAGCAGGTGGAGCCGGGCGCCCTCGGCCGCGGCGGCGCGGACGAGGGCCGTGCGCGCGGGTGGCGGCACGGGGCGGTCCAGGAACGGCCTGCGGTTGGTGTGCCTGCGCCACACGGCGGTGGCGAGCGCGCGTTCGTGCGGGGTGGCGCGGTGCTTGCCGTCCAGGCGGACGGTGGCGATGAGGTCGTGGTCGGCCGGGTCGGGCAGCAACGCCGCGTCACCGCGGTGCCCGGACACCGCCAACGACAGGCGCAGGGTGTAGAGGGCGGCACCGCAGCCGATCCGCGCCTGGTGCGCGTCCGGGTCGGTGACCGCGAGGACCCGCGACCGGTCGAGCGCGAGGTCAACCCGGTGCTGGTCGGCGGATCCGGCGGGGTGGGCGGTGAAGTGCCAGGGTTGGGCGTTGAACGACGACGGCGCGCGCGCCGCGGCCGCGATAGCGGCGCGTACCACCGCGCCCGTCGATGTCGCTGTGCTGTCAGCGGGCATGTCGGCTCCTTTCCATACCAACCCAGGTTGCCCGGCGGGCGGACCGCCCGGCACCGACGGCGGACCCGACCGACCGGGACGTTGGTCCCCTTGCTCGTCTGTGGACAGTGCGGAGTGGCACGGGGTGGCAGGGACTTTCGTCGGTGTCCCGCCGGTCGTCGGGTGGGTGGGGCTGGAACCGACACCGAGTGCGGGGAAGCGGAGGAGTGATGGCCGGGGTCGACGCGCGGGTGTCGATCTGCGCCACCGCGCCCGCGCTGCCCTGGCCGGCCGCCGGGTTCTTCACCGCAGGTGCCGTTCTATTCGCGGACGGGGTCGCCTTGGTGGTCGGCGCGCCGAGCCATTGAATCCACTCAGGACAGAGCAGGGTAGATGTCGAGGAGGGAAACCGTGTCCGGAAATAGGTCCGGCAGCGGGCGGCGTTTCGTGGTCGGCTATGGCGGCTCCGCCGCCGCGCCGCGGTGGGCACCTGCCACGCCAAGGGTGCGGCGGTGACCGTGCTCGAGGTCGTCGCACCGGAGACCGCTCCCATGTCACCGCACCTGCCGGGACTCGGCGACGACGGACGGGTGCCGCTGTCGGTCGAACGCGTCGAGGGCCGCACCGGCCGGGCGCTGGCCGAGGCCGCTCGGGGCGCGGATCTGCCGGCGATCGGGGCGCACCACTCCCCCGCGCACATCGCCTCGGGAGTCGCCGCGGACTGCCTGCGGGACGCCGGGTGCCTGGTGGTGATCGTGCCCGTGGGGTGAGCCGGGCTTCGGTCCCTGCGACCGGGGTCCTTTGGTCTCTGTCCCCGGGCAGGGCCATTGGGCACGGTGGAGGCGTACCACCGAGGAGAGGAGGACCGGTCATGCCGCGGACCGATCACGACACCGTGCGGGACGCGATCGCCCTCGCCTGCCGCGCGCCGTCGGTGC
>NZ_PTIX01000007.1 GCF_002934265.1 Actinokineospora auranticolor | reverse complement strand
CGCCCCTCGCCCCTCGCCCCTCGCCCCTCGCCCCTCGCCCCTCGCCCCTCGCCCCGACCACGCTCCATGCCCCTGGCCACTCGTACAACCCCCACCCGGCTGGATCCTCCAAACCCGTCCGAGCACCCACCCACACCGCTCCGCGGTCAAGCCGCTCGCCCCACCAGCATGCCCGCAGCGGTCCCGGTACCCACCGCACCAGCTGCACCCGCTGCTCCGCCGTGCGAGGAAACCGCACCGCGTCAACAGGAGCCGCCCAGTCCACCACGCTGCCCGGCCACCTACCGCGTCCGACTCCCCTGCCGAGCCGACCAACTCAGCACCCGGTCATGACGCGGTCTGACCCCAGCCCACCGCGCGCTCGTCGCGGCACCGACATTCCCGCCCTCCAGCCAGCGCAGGTGCCCCCATCGGCGTCAGCCGGAGATACGCCCCGAGAACGACACCGACGGTCGACACTTCCCCGTCGCGGGCTCAGGCGCTCCGGGAACCTGGCAGTTCACCGCCACCCGCAGCTCCTCCCCAGGCGGAAACGTCAACGGCTCCAGGTAGTGGTAGTCCACATCGCGGAAGTTGCTCAACCCGAACTCCAGCAACACCTTCTCCCCCCGCAGGATCCGCAACGTCCCCGAATCCCCACGCGGGTTCTGCAACACCACATCGGTGATCACCAGCGTCTTCCCGTCCGGCACCCCGTCCCCCGTGAACTTCGGGAACTGCCCCGGATCCCCCGTAGCCGCCGCGTCGGTCACGACCCGGAAGTCGAACGCCTGCCCCCGGGACACGTCGACCCCACCCGGCCCCGTCACCGGCGGTGGCGTGCTCGGGACCACCCCGTCCGCCTTCTTCTCCGCCGCCACCGCCCGTTCCTCCGCTGCGGCCGCCTTCCGGACGGCGGTATCCGCCTTGTCCGCCAGCTTCGCCTGCTCGGCCGCCACCACCTCCGCCGCCGTGTCGCGGGCCGCGGACTGGATGGTCGGCTTCAACACCGTGAACCACAGCGTCACCGCCGCGATCGCCAGCGCGAGCAGCACCAGCAGCGCGGGCAGCAGCCACTTCGGAATCAGCTGGTGCTGCACCAGAGTGCCATCCGCGGTCGCGGGAGCCGTGCCGTCGGTCGACACCGCGATCCGGAACGGGTGCCGCCGCTCCGGCCCGCGCAGGAACCGGTCCTTGGGCTTCAACCGCAGCCGCAAGAACACCGCCCGGCCCGGTTCGACCGTCAACGTCGCGTAGTTGAGCCGCAGCCGCAACGCGTCCTCGGGATCCGACGCCGCGACCTCGACCGCCAGCGGGTGGTTGCTCGCGTTGTCGAGCACCACGGCACACCGACCGCGCGACCGGCAGTTCAGCGTTCGCGGCACCAGTTCGACGCGCAGGTCCGTGTACGGCCCGACCTCGACGGCGCCCTCGACCACCATCGACCCCGCCGGGTCCTCCCGCGACTGGACCCGCACGCCGAACGGCACCGACCCGGCCGGGACCGTCCCGTCGCGCGGCGGCGCGAAGACCAGCGTGACCTCACCTTCCGTACCGGGCAGCAGGTTCAGCAGCGGTGGCTCCACCCTGCTCCAGGCGGCGGCGTCGCCGACGATGTCGACGGCGAACTGGTCGACGAGCTGCCCCGAGTTGTTGACCCGCACCGTGGTGCTGACCATCTCCCCCGGGGTGACGGCGAGTTCGCTGCCTGCCAGCGACGTGGTGGCTCCCATGACCCCGCAGTGTCCCGACCCGCCCGCCCGCGCCGGACCCGCGAACGGGTGCGTGGCCGGGCAGCCCGACCTGCCCCTTCGTGCGCGGGCCGGGGTCCACTTCGCCTCCCGCGCGCGGGAGGCTTTCCCAGCACCACCTTCCTACGCTGGGACAGCGTCGATCGCGAGTGGAGGGTGCGAGCTGTGGTGGTCTCCCGACGGGTCGGTCTGGCCGCGCTCTCACTCACCGTCACGACCGGTCTCCTGCTAATCCCCGTCGGCACGCCGACGACGGCCGCCGCCGCACCCGCACCCGGGTCGACACTGCTGGCCACCGTCGACGAGAACGGCGCCCCGTCCGAGAGCGGCGGCGAAGACCAAGACCTCTCGTCCGACGGCACGGCGATCGCGTTCACCAGCAGGGCCGAATTGGCAGGGCCGACCGCGGCCGAGACGCGCAACGTCTACGTCCGCGACACCGCTCGCAACCGCACCGTCCTCATCAGCCGCGGCCAGTTCCCCACCGCACCACCGTCCTCCACACCACCAACGCCACCGCCCTCGAGCAGCAGCCCGTCATCACCCACCACGACGGAACCCACCTTCTCCCTGGGCGGCAAGCGCTTGCTGTCCCTCGCCGCCCAGGTCGCCGAGTCCGCGGCCGACGGCGACAGCTACCGACCCTCGATCTCCGGCAACGGCCGGTTCGTAGTGTTCCTCTCGACGGCGACGAACATCGTCGCGGGTGCGGGCGGGACAGCCGCCGTCCTGCTCTGCGACCGCGCCCCCAACGGCGTCTTCGACGCGCGCCGACCCGACGGCACCCTGGACTACCGATACCACCTCCTCTCCACTCCCGGATCGACCATTGTGGACAATCCGCACATCGCCGCCGGCGCCACCCGGGTCGTCTGGCAGCAGTCACCGCTCACCGCGGGCTTCACGCGCCTGCTGGTCGCCGACCTGACCAACGGCCTCCCGGCACCCGGGCGCGAGCTACCCACCGACCTCCCCGGCACGGCGGGAGCCCGGCTGGACCGGCAGACCACCCCGGACATCTCCGGGGACGGCCGCTACGTCGTGTCGACGGCGAACGCGGTCGTTCCCGAGGGCCCCGACTCCGCGGCCACCCGCTTCAACGCGATCATCCGCACCGACGTCGCCGCGGGCCGCAACGCGCGCGTCGACCTCGCCGACGACGGCACGCCCCTGGGCACCGACGAGAGCGTGGCCCTGCTGTCGCCCGCGATCTCCGGCGACGGCTCGGTCGTCGCCTTCGCCTCCGGGCGCTACGGCAGCTGGTCCACCGTCCACGTCGTACACCCCGACACAGCCGATTCGCGCGTGGTGTCCCTCGACAACACGGGCGCGCCGATCAACGCCGTGTTGCCCGGCCTGTCCGCCGACGGCCGTTACCTGGCCTTCGTCACCGACTCCCCGGGCGCCCACGACGGTGCCGACGTGCCGCCCGACGACGACTCCTCGTGCACCGGCGGTGGCGCCCGCGCACTCGCCCAGGAGCCGGTGCGCTGCCAGGTCGTGGTGCGCGACCTGGTCGCGGACCAACGACGAGGCCCGAACCGACTGCCCGGCGCCCTGGCCTCAGCACCCAGCGGCACGGACTGCCCCGGGACTGCCGAAGCCCCGCGTTGCCCGGGTGACAGCACACCGCGGTGGTCCTCCACGCCGCCGTCGCTCTCGGCCGATGGCGCGCGCGTGGCGTTCGACTCCACCTCAAGCGACTTGGCGAACGGTGTGACCGACGAACCGGGAACGGACGTCTTCGCGCACACCTTCGAACCGACGTTGCGCGCCGAGCCGCCAGCCTTCGGCTCGGTGCACATCGGCGATGACTACACCCAGACCATTACGGTAGCGCATTCCGGGTTCGGCCCGCTGTCGGTGGAGTCGTTGGCAATCAACAACTCCGAATTCTCCCTCGGCGCGAACACCTGCGTAGGAACGGTTTTGCACGTCACCGACACCTGTTTGATCTCCATCAGGTTCACCCCATCAGGGGCAGGCGAGCGAACCGGTCGGCTGATCGCGCGGACCCGCGGCGGACGCGAGTACACCGTGGACCTGACCGGTGTCGGCGACCCCGGGACCGTGGACGGTGATCCCGAAGTGGTCGCGGAGATCCCGAGGTTCGCGGCCGACCCGGACCCGCTCGACTTCGGCCCCCGACTGCTGCTGTCCGACGGCCCACCGCTCCCGCTCACCATCCACAACACCGGAGACGGCCCGATGACCGTGACGGGATTGTCGGTGGACTCGGTAGACTTCTCCCTGGATGTCACTTCATGCCAGGACGTGACGATCACGGCAGGCGGCTCGTGCGTGGTGGACGTGCGGTTCCGACCCGTCGGCCCGGCCGCGCCCGTCGACCGGTCCGCGGTCATCGAGATCACCAGCACGGCCCCGGGTGGCCCGCACCTCGTGGCGGTGCGCGGCCAAGCCCGGCAACCGGTGCTGGACCTCAACCCCGCGGTAGTCGCCCCGGGGCGGGTCACGATCGCGACCGGGATCGACTTCACGCCGAACCACCCGATCACCATCACCTACCGCGAGGCGGTCGGCTCGGCCACCGCGACCACCGACCCGGACGGCCGGTTCAGCACGCAGTTGCTGGTGCTGCCCAAGGCATCCGTGGGACCGCGCACCGCGGTCGCGACAGTCGACGGCACCGACATCACCGCCGAACGCCCGTTGCTGGTGGTCATCAACACGGTGAGCCCGTCCCAATTCGTCGGCCGAGGTTGACCCGCACACGCTCGGATCTGAACCTCGTCTAAAGAGGCACAGTCAACAACGGTCAGTGACGTGCCTGCCTTATGGGTGAGCTGCGGCGCGGATGCTGCTTCGGACTCCTTCGGCACATTCCACTGGGGCCATGAAGTCACCGGCCCGGCCTGGCCCCTTCGCCGGACGGCACCACCGTCACCACGAACCTGCTCGTCGGCGCGGACGGCGCCCTGGTCGCGGGTCCGCCCCTGCGTCGCAAGACCAAACTTGCCCGGCGGCAGCCAGAAGCACGGGAGGTCCCCTGTATCTCGATCGAGCTTGTCCCTCTCTCGGAGGTGCCCCCAGCCGGTCCGCGCCCGGGGCCTGCCGACCGCCCCTTACTTCTCCTCAAAGAACTCGATCTCGCTGAGCGCCACCTCGGTACCCTTCACACTCTGGAACAGCCCGGTCACGTGCACCTCCACCGAGGTCACCCCTTCCGCGTCCGCGATCTCGAGCTCCTGCGGCTCAGGGTTGTCCTTGAGTTCCAGGTCAGCGGTCTTGCCGGTGGAGAAGACCAGGTGCAACCGCTGCGGCCGGTGCGTGGACTGGAAGCTGTCCCGAGCACCGGGCCGAACGATGGCCTTGGCGAGCGTGACGGTCCGGTCGAAGCGCAGGACGAGGGTGGGTTCGGGCCCATCCTTGGCCGCCGCCCAGTAAGTGTTGCTGAACCCGTCCAACGCGGCGCCCCCGGGATGACCGGGCAACTCGGATGTCGTCGTGATGGCTACCGGCGCCACCGGCGCGTACTGCGGCAGAACCAGCTCCTCGAACTGCTTCCGCAACGCGACGGCGCGCGCGTTCACCCACCCCCGGAAGTCAGCGGAGAGCCCGTAAGCCGCGGAAGCGACGATCAGCAACACCGACACCACCCGCCGCACAACCCGGAACGCCGCGGCAACACCCTCCCCGACCTTCGACTTCCCCCGCAGGTTCTTCGGCCGCTCCCCCGACTTGCGCGACCTGGCTCCCCGCCGCGGGACGAACCGCCGCCACCACGACTGCTTGACGACCTCGGCATCCGCCAGCGAACACCCACACCGACTACAGAACTTGCGCGTCGCGACGTTGCCCTCACCGCAGTCCCCGCAGATCAGGTCACCCGGGTCGAGCCGCCGCGTACTGGCCCGCCGCCGAACCTTGGGCACAGCCTGAACGGACTCCTGCGGCAACACCTCCCCCGGCTGCCCCTCAACGGGATCGATATCGGCCACCAACCCCCGTGCGGCCTCGACCCGCTCCGCCGATTCCCGCTGCCCAGGCATCCCACCCTGCTGCCCCGGAACAACCACCCGCGCCACAGGCAAAGCCAACCCCGCAGCCGCACTCGCCTGCGCTCCCGCAGCGGCTGGCGGCCTCCAGGTAGGCAGCGCGGGGAGAGCAGGCCCGGCCCCACCGGCAGCCTCCGAATCCCCGCTACGCGGTGAAGGCGAAGGCGGGGCAGACGCGCCCGACGGCTGGACAGGCGGAGTTGGCCGCGCATCCGACGGCGTCGACACGCCGAGAGAAGCCGCTTGAACCGAGCCTTCAGGTGCGGAGGAGGCCGGAACTCCAGCCGAAGGTGACGAGACCAGCGCAGAAGGCATAGCGCGGTTGGGCGGAGACGGCAGAACAACCCCCGGCGGCGACTTGAGAGCCTCGGTGGGAGCTGGAGGAACCGGTGACGCGGAGGACGGCGGAACAGCCCCCACCGGCAGTGACGGTTCGAGGGCAACTGGCGGTGCGACGCTCGACGACGCGGAGGGATTGGCAGGGGACAACGACTGCTCGAGAGCATCAGGGAGAGCCAGTGGAGCAACACCCTGAGGCGCGGAAGGACGAGGAGGAGCCGGCGAAACAGCACCCGCCGGCAACGGGGGCTTGATAACACCTGGAGGAGTTGGACGAACGTCCCCCGGCGGCAGCAACGACTCGAGGGCACCCGGCCGAGCGATACCCGGCGAGCCGGAAGAACTGGAAGCGGACAGCGGAACGCCCCCCGTCGGCAGCGACGGCTCAAGAGCACCAGGGAGCGCCGGCAAAGCGACAGCCGGAGGCACGGACGAAGCAGGAAGGGGCGACGGAACGACCCCCGGTGGCAACGGAGGTTTCACGGCACCGGGAGGCGCTGGCGGAGCGGCACCCGAGGGCACGGAGGAAGCAGGCGAGGGCGACGGGACAGCCCCCGGTGACAACGGGGGCTCCAAGCCGCCAGGGGAAGCTGGCGCAGCGACGCTCCGAGCCGACGGAGGAGCAGCAGGAGCCAGCGGTGTCATCCCTGGTGGCGTCGGAGACTTCAGGGCGCCAGGAGGCGCAGGCGGAGCGGCACTTGGAGGAACGGGACGAGCAGGAGGGGACGTCGGAACAGCCCCCGGTGACAACGAAGGCCTCGGGACGCCGGGAGGTGCCGGTGGAGCAGTGCTCGGAGCTGAGGGGGGAGCAGAAGTCGACGGCGTCCCCGGTGGCGTCGGGGGCTTCAAGGCACCAGGAGGCGCCGGCGGAGCGGCACCCGGGGGCGACGGAACGGCCCCCGGTGGCAACGGGGGTTTCGGGGCACCAGGGGGAGCCGGCGGAGCGGCGCTCGGAGCCGAGGGAGGAGCAGGAGGGGACGGCGGTGTCGTCCCCGGTGGCGCCGGAGGTCTGGGGACACCGGCTGGTGGCGCCGGAGCCGCGCCCGGAGGCGCGGGCGGTGTGGGCACGCCAGGTGGCCGTGGAGGGCCGGGAGTGTTCGCGGCGGCGGGTCTGGGGGCACCAGGAGCGCCGGCCGGTGTCGGTTTGGTGGGCTCGGGAAGCGGCGGACGATGCCCCACGTCGAGGTAGAGCGCGGACTGGAGGCGCGCGAACAGGCCGCGCTTGGGCGGCTCCTCTTCCTCCTCCTCAACCACCACAACGGCCTTCACCGGTGTCGGGGCGACCTTCTCCCCCGTCCACTCCAGAAACCCACCGCACTTCCCGCAGAAGGTGTCGGTGTCCTGGTTGTGACTGGCGCACGACTTGCACACGATCATCACGCCACCTCCACCCGGTGCACGACATGGGCGGGCTTGGCGGCCGCGACCACCGCGTCCACCAAGTCCTCCGGGGCCGACAACGGGTCCTGCACCCGTACCCGGACCGCCAGCCGGGGGTGGGCGTCACCCGGCAGCTCCGCGTCCGGGTCCAGTGAGTGGGCGACACCGCCGCTGTCGACGATCTCCACAACGCCGCCGGTCAGGACCTCCAGGTTCGCCCGGAGGCCCGACACCGTGCCGCGCATGCGGTACATCTCCACCGCCGTGCCGACCACCGCGCGTCGGCGGTCGAGCGGCCAGCCCTCGTCCAGTTCGATGCCCACCCAGCCGGACAGCCACTCCAGGAAGTCCTCCGGGGCCAGCAGCGGGTCGAGGTAGTCCGCCACGCAATCCACTGTGGACAGCACCGGCGCCAGCACGTCGTCGAACCCGGCCATGAACCGCTCGGTGAACGGGTCCTCCTGGTAGATGGCGGGCAACAGTTCCAGCATCGGGACGGCGGAGGGCAGCCCCGCGACAGCACCGCGCATCAGTGGTCCTCCACCTTCACGTGGTGCTCGAAGGAGAACACCAGGCTGTGCCGGTCGACGTCAAGGCGCTGCGTCTCGTCGCCGCGTTCACCGGTGACCGGGTTGGCACCGAAGAGCCGGACGTCCTCGACCATGTCCACGCCTCGGACCCGTTGCAGGAGCGCGTGGATGTCACCCGCCTGCACCGGTCTCCCGAAGCGCCAGCCCGCGCCGTCCGACCCGCCGGTCACCGGGTTCAGGTGGCCGTACAACGCGGCCAGCGCCTCCGACCGCACGCGCGCGCGGTCCACCCGCGGTCGAGCGATCACCCGCGCGACCACCGTGACACCCCGGTACTTCGGCGGCGAGACCAGCACCCTGGTCCCGATGAGCCGGACCTCGTCCAGGCGGTCGGTGATCCGGGCCAGGGTCTGCCGCTCCGGCACCAGGTCCGCGAACTCGATGCGCCCGTCGAGTTGGGCGACGGTGGGCACGACCAGCACCCGCACCGACCCCGCGTCCGCGTCGTCGTCGCCCGCCGTCACGCACCGGACGCGCGCCACCTCCGGCGCGGCCTCCCGCGTGATCGCCTCGTAGTCCTCCGCAGTCACCGCCCGGCCACGGGTGCGCAGCAAAATTGGACCACGGGCCTTGGCCTGGTCCAGAGTCTCCCCGTCGACACCACCGGTCGCCGCGTCCAGGTTCTCCACGTCAGCCACGAACGGGATGGAGGAACTGAGCATGCGAATCGCGCCACGTCCGACATTGCCGCTGCGCCCGCCACCGTAAGCATACCCGCGAACACGGATCGTGCAACGTTGATCCGGCACGGCGCCGTACTGCCGCACCGTCCCATCCGGTTCTCGGATAGCGGGTCCGAACTGGACCACGCCCGTGGCACCGTCGAGCCGGTAGTGCCGATCGGCCGGACCGCTCCCGGCGAAGTGCGGCACCAGGGTCCACGGCACCCAACCGTCGTCGGACGTCGTCTCCAGCAGTCCACTCGCGACGATCGGCGCCCGGCCGAGGGTGAACTGCTGCCCGGGCACCCCCTCGGACTGCCCCAACACCTCGTCCTCGACGACATCGCAGTGCTGGGCCGTCGCGGTTCCCCCGACCGTGCTCGCGGCGAGCGAGGTGATCACCGGGCTCTCGTGGTACGTCGGGTACTCGTCGTCGACCTCGACGACCCGCGCGCGCAGCCACCCCGCGCTCTCCCCATCGATCACGGACGTCACGTGACCGGCCGGGACGTGCACATGCACCCAGCCGTCGGTGTTGATCGCGTCGGTCGTGTCCTGGCCGACCCGGCACCGCACCCACTCGGTTCCGTTATACGCCTCCCACACCAGCGGCGGGTGGTCCGGATGCACACCGACACCCGTGACCTGGCAACCGATGTCGACCCGGACGACACAACGCGGCACGGCGACGTCAAGCCCCACCAGCAGCGCGTCCCCGACCTGGGGCTCGGGCGAGAATGCCGGGAACGACGTGCCCATGCGCAGCTTGTCCGTCACGTCCCCGGCCGGATTCACCACCCGGGTCAGCACGCTCGGCACGATCCAGAGGTCCTCGCACGTGCTGAACACCACCGACTCGGCGGCTTCCGTCCGCGCGGTGGACACCTCCGTCCCCACCGACACGCCGACGGCCGTCACCGCGGGCGATGACAGCCAGAAGGTCACCGGCACCTGCGCGGCCGTCGGCGGTACCAGCCGAAGCCCGATCATCTCCAGGAACTTGACGTACAGGCGCTCCGGGACCTGGTTGAGCCGGAACAGCACCTGGTCGGTCATGAACGCGAAAGTCTCGATCAGCGTCACGCCCGGGTCGGACACGTTGTGGTCGGTCCACTCCGGACACTTGCGCATGACCATCCGCTTGGCTTCGTCCACCAGGTCCTGGAAGCGGCGGTCGTCGAGGTTGGGTGCGGGTAGCACCATCAGTAGTCACTCCCGTCCTCGGGGATGGTGTAGAACGGGAAGACCAGGTTGCGGCGGTCGTTGGTGTCCTTGACGACGTACCGGATGTCGATGTAGAGCAGGCTGCTGTCATCGGGGTCCGGTTCGACGCCGACGCCTTCGACGTCCACGCGCGGCTCCCAGCGCAGCAACGCGTCGCGGACCTCCTGCGACAGCTCGGCGGCCGTCTCCAGGTTGACGGGCCGGAACACGTAGTCGCGGATGCGGCTGCCGAACGCGGGGCGCATCGGCCGCTCGCCCGGGTAGGTCGCCAGGATGAGCCGCATCGCCTGCTCCAGCTCCACCTCCCGGCGCACCAGGGCGATGCCGCCCTGCGGCCCGACACCGAGCGGGAACGCCCAGCCCGCGCCGACGAAGTCCTGCGCCATCCGACCCTCCTAGTTGAGCTTGAGCATGGAGCCCTTGACCTCGGTGACCCCGGGGCTCGTGATCCGCACACCCAGTTTGCCGCTGAGTTCCAACGTCCCCTCGGACTCCAGCTTCATCCCGCCCGCGCCCGCGCGGATGGTGACCGTCCCGGCGCCGCCGCACTCGATGGTCAGCGAGCCCACGGGGTTGCGGCTGGCCGGTGGGCTGGGGGCGCAGGACAGCGTGACGGTGCCGCCGACCTGGTCGACGCTCAACCCGGTCTTCCCGTCCGCGGTACCGAGTTCGATCTTGGACTCGGTGGGTGGGGCCGGGGCCAGTACGCGGTCGGTGAACAGCAGCCGCGTCCCCGAAGGGGTGACTATGCCGCGTTTGTTGATGGTTCCGGCGGCCACGGCGGTGCCCAGGTGCCCGAAGGAGCAGGTATCATTGAGCAGGCCGCCCAGCACATACGGCCGACGGGCATCGCCGAACTCGAAGCCGACCAGCACCTCGTCACCGACTTCCGGCAGGAAGAGCGGTCCGCTGCGCTTACCCGCTCCGATGTGGACTGTCCGGGCCCAGTCGGACTCGTAGTTGTGCGCCAGCCACGGCAGGGTGACCTTGACCCGGCCCTTCTGCTCGGGGTCCTGCACGTTGGTGACCACGCCGCACACCAGACCGGTGAACTCCTGCGGGCGCTGGGGCGGGTTGGTGAGGCCGAGGAGGTTGCGGTTCTGCCGTCCGCTCACCCAGAACCGGGTGTGGTAGCCGTTCTCCTCGGCGTCGAAGACGTGCCGCGCGTTGGTGATGACCCAGGTGCCGACGAACTTCTCGGGTACGCCACCGATCTCCACCTCGGCGCCCGCCTGGATCGCGGGGTCGCCCAGCGCGTCGCCTTCGGCCTCGGCGAAGACGCTGCCGACGTGGTCGGCCACACCTTCGGCGATCTCCTTCGCGGCCGCGTCGGCGCTCGGCCCCCGACCAGCGGGCCGGTCGACGACCAGGTGCGCGGTCGTGCTCGGCGGCCGCACGAAAGCCAGGCCCGGGTTCAGCACCGGCGGGGGCAGCGCGGGGATCGGGACCATGCCCCGGGTGGCGTCCCTGGCCAGGTCGCCGGGTTCGTCGTCGAGTTCGGCGGTGCCGGTCATGACCCGGTTGCCCGCGACGGCGACTCGCGCGCGTTTGGTGTCCCACACGCGGACCTCGACGTCCGGCGTGAGGTTGGCGGAGGTGACGCGCGGCAGGAACGTGAGCAGGTTGTCCTTGAACACGAGCTTGGTGCTCAAGCCCAAGATGCTCTTCGCCGCGTCCGCCACGGCACCCGCGACTCCGCCCAGCGCGCCACCCGCCGGGCGCCCGGACGCGCGGCGGAAGAAGAACTCCCCGCCCTCGACGCCGGTCTCGAAGCCGATCTCGCGGGCCCGTTGGGTCAGGAAGTCCCAGTCGGTCTGCGCGACCTGCGCGAGGTGCTGGTGCACGGTGCGGGTCGTCTGCACGTCGCCGACGCGCAGACCCGCGGCCCGGGCGATGTCCGTGGCGATCTGGCTGTCGCGTTTACCCAGCCAGGTCCGGGTGCGTTTGGCGCGCTGCAGCCGGTGCGCGCGTTCGTACCCGCGCACCACAGAGAAGATGAGTCCGTCTTGGCAAATGGCCTCTATGGCCGTGACCTCGCCCGAGATCAGTGTACTGGTTCCGCTGTCATCCGCGCGACCCGCCGCGATTTTCACCGTGGTGCCGATGTCCAGTCCGGCGGTGGAGACGATGTTCCCCTCGTCGTCGGCGAAGATCAGCTCGAACATGTCCGGCAGGTGCAGGTGCGTGTCCACTACGGCGCGCACCAGGTTGGGCATGGCCAAGGGGTTGAGCGGGAGACCGACCATGCCGACCCGGATCGACGGCCAGACCAGGGCCGCGCTCTTGCCGCCGAGCAGACCTTCGAGCACCTACGCCTCCTGGAGCTCTTGCGGGTTGGGCAGGTAGACAGTCGTTCCAGGACGGACGCGCATGGGATCCTGGATACCGTTGACCTCGGCGATCCGCCGCCACGCCGCGGGGGTGCCGTAGTTGGCCGTGGCGATGGATTGCAGCGATTCGCCTTCGGCGACGGTGTGCCTGCGACGACCGGGCTGTCCACCGGAAGTGGGGTTCTGCGGCAGGGAGTCGAGGAGCGTGGGGACCCGGGTCAACTCCATCGTGACCAGGGCGCGCACCGGGATACCCGCGCCGGTGAAGCGGGTGTACTTCACGGTGCACCCGGAGAGCTTCACGGTGTAGACGAAGCCGACCATCGGTGGCCCGTACTGGAACGTCAGCTCGGGTGGCTCGGTCTTGAGGTTCTGCCCGGTGACCATGGAGAGGACCTGACCCAGGAACCCGGAGTCCGGGGACATCCAGCCGAGGAGCGTGTCACAGCGCAGCTTGGTGGTCTTGCCCTCGAAGACGATCTCCGCGAGCGTGATGGTCCCGCCGTCCACCTTCTTGGTGGTCGGCCGTACCGTGCCCGAATCACCCTTGCCGCCGCCGGGCGAGGCCGTCTTGCCCACCTTGCTCGTCCGCTTGATGGTGATGGTGGTGGGGTTGAAGTCGAAAGGCACGAAGCCGACGTGGGGCAACGTCGTGCACCGCAGCGAAGCCGGGAACTGGCTGCCCGCCAGTCCCGCGGTGATCCCGACGTTGGCCGCGAAGCCGAGTGCTGCACCGAGGACCATCACGACCTCCCTTGCGCGTGTACTCTTGTGGTGGTCACAGGAATCCCTCGTGCGCGAGCTCAAGCGTCTCGGTGGCGATCCCCAACGTCATCGCGTCCAGGTCCGGCCCCTTCCAGGTGGCCGGGTAGACGTTGCGCAACTGCCAGGCCGCCACCACCCCGGCCCGGGCGTCGAAGAGCGTGATCTGCGCGGTGCCGCCGTCGCCGCTGCTGTCCGCGCCGATCCACGCGCTGACCCGGTCACGCAGCCACGCCTGCACCCGGGCGGTGTCGGGCGCGTTCATCGCGCGGGTGAGCGTCACGTTCGGGTACTGCACGCGACCGGGCAGGATCACCTCGTACTCGTAGTTGCCGCCGTCGTTGATCAGCTCGGGGTTGAACTTCACCTGCAGGCCCTGGCACCGCGCCCAGCCGCCGAGGTCCACGCCGTCGACGGCGACGTGGAAGCGGGTGGTGAGCGCGAGCTGGGTCTCGGCGCTGTGCAGCGCGACCATGGGTCAGCCCACCAGCTTGCGCTGGTCCTCGAGGAACCCGCGGTGGGCCAGTTCCAGGGTTTCCACGGCGACCTGGCTGGCGCCCGCGTCCATCGAGGTGATCGCCCACTTCACCGGGATCACGTCCCGCAGCTCCCACTCGGTGATGGGGCCGTCCTCCAGGTGCGAGGTGAAGAGGCCGATCGTGCCGATGTAGAGCTTGTGCTCCCACGAGTTCTTGTTGAGCCAGTCCCGCACGGCGCTGGTCTCCTCGGAGACCGCGCGGGAGAGCTTGACGTTGGTGTACTTGGTGTTGCCGGGGAAGTAGAGGCGGTCGTTGCCGCCGTCGCCGCTGCGGTACTCGGCGACGTCCCACGCCACGTCGAGGCCGTCCGCCTTGGTCCAGCTCCCCAGGTTGTACATCTCCATGTTCTGCACGGTGACGACGAACCGGTTGCTCAGACCGATCTTGCTGCTGTCGCTGAGCATCACGCCTCCTAGCGGAAATCGGTGAGCAGGCCCGCCCGCTCGCGGTCGATGAGCAGTTCCATCCGCAGCCGGGAACGCAGCCGGTCGTAGAGCCGGGTGGACAGCTCGTCGAGGTCGAGGCGGTCGATGTCGATCTCGTCCGCGTCCTCGGCCTGGTCGGGCTGCTGGGGCTTGGGGGTGGCCTTCGGCTTGGGCTCGAACCAGTTCTTCGGGTTGAGCGAGGAGCGGAAGTCGTGGCCGACGAGACCGATGTCCGCCAAGACCTGGTCTGCTCCCCGCTCCTCGTCTTGGTGTTCGTCAACCTGAGTCGGCTTCTTCTTCTGTACCGCGTCAGGCTGTGTGCTCTGTGCCTTCTCACGGGTCTGCCGTCGACCGTGTTCGTCGTCTGAGGGTCGGACGCCGTGAATGCCCATGAAGCCGCTGCGCGGGTCCTGGCCGGCGAGGGCTTGCATGAGGCGGTGGGAGAACTTCTGCTCGACCGGCTCGTGTACCTCACCCGGCGGTGTCTTCCGGGGGCGCTGCGGAGATCTCGCGGTCCTGGTCGCGGGCCGGTTGCCCGCGGCGCGTTCCTCGAGGTCCAGCAGGTGTTCGATGCGGTCGAGGTCGAAGCCGTCGAGTTCGACCGGATCGTCGTCGGCGCGTTCGTCGTTCAGGCGGGTGAGCAGTTCCCTCGTCAGCTCGACGCGCCGGGCGTCACGGTTGAAGGTGGGCTTCTCCGACGCTTGGGCGCGTTGCCGTTCCAGCACGGGGTTGGTCCATTCCTCGACCACCCGGCGCGCGGACCGCTCGGCGATCTGGCCCACCTCCGCGCGGGTATCCGGGTCGAGGGCGGACGAGGGTTTCGGGTCGACTCGGGACCGCCTGGCGTGCTGCGCCTGGGTCTCCGTGAAGCTTTTCGTGGGGTGGACCAGGTCGGTCGCGTGTCCGGTGATCGAGATGGTGGGTTCGACGGCGCCCGCCTCCCCCGCGTACCAGCGTTCGGCGGCTTGGGCCTCGGCTTCCAGCAGCTGTCCGGCGGGGGTGTTCTCGGCGGGTAGTGCGTGGCCGTGGGCGCGCTGCTGGGCGACGTGGACGAGCTCGTGGGCGAGCAGCCCGCGGGTCTGCGGATTGTCGTGGGTGTCCGGTAGAAAGACGGCACCCTGGGTGGTGAAGGCACGGGCGTCCTTGGCCTGGGCGGCGGCGGTTACGCGGGCACCCCGGTAGACGGGCACGTCGGCGACATCTATCCGATGCCGCCTCCTCAACGCGTCCACCAACTCGGCCGGGGGGCGGGTGACGACGACTCCCGTGGGCATTCCCTGCGGACGGCTCGCGTCGATCTTGGCGGGTACGCCGCGCAGTCCGTGCACCAGCGGGGTCGTTGGGGCACCTCCAGCAGCGCCCGGCACTCCGGTCCGGGCGCCGATGGCGCCTGCCTGTACGGCCGTGGCGCCTTCAACGCCTGGTGAATCGGGACGGGCATCGTGTCGTGAGGCCGAGCCGCCGGATCCGACATGTACGGGGTCGGGTGCCACTGGCGGCGCGTTGTTTCCGAGGGCCGCAGTCGGTTCGCTCGAGGTAGTGCCGCTCTCCACGCTCTCGGTCGCGTGCCGGTCGTAGATCAGGTTCGTACCGGGTTCGACGCTGACCACGGCTGCCGTGACCTGGTGCAGACCGGAGGCCTCGCTCGGCTTCGTGTCGGTGGTCGGCGTGGGTTCAGTGCGATCTGGCGCGGCGGCGTCCACACCTCGGGAGGCCTCGACTGCTTCCGCCACGCCGTGGGCAAAGTCTGTTCTGCCAGGATCCGATGCGGTCGCGCGGTCATTCGAGGACGAGCCGGACGTCTCGGTGCCGGTCGGCGGGGTCACCGGATCCACCGACAGTGACGGCTCCCCTTGTCCGGGAGGTTCCTCCACGGAAGCCGCATCACCGACCGGATCCGGTTTGCGCGAGATTGGCGCGCCGAGGCCCAGCCGTCTGCTCTCCCCCAGAGACGGCCGGGGGCGGTCGCGTCGCACGGCGAGCTCCACCGGCTTCGGTTTCGGTTCCTCCACGGGTGCAAACGATTGCGGTGTGGGCGACTCCGGTACTCCGCCTGTCTGCGCCTGGGTGACCCAGTCCGGCACGTACCTCATCCACCCGGGGGCGCGGTAGGGTTCGGCCGCGACCCGGGGCTCACCGACGTAGTCCGAGGTCGCCTTGGTCAACGCGGACACCTCGACCACTTCACCCACGACCGGTCTGCCCACCAACGGCGTGCCACCGGGCAAATCCGTGTCGTGGCGTATCCGCGCGCGGTCACCCACCGGCAGCGGGGTCACCAGGCCTTCCACGCGTGCCGCGGGTTCTCCAGGACGCTCATCGGTAGGCGAGACCACTCGCACCCGGTGGATCCCAGGTCCGGCGAGCACCGAACTCATCGTGCCTCGCAACGGCTCCGACCCCAAGGCCGGTGCAACCGTCAGCGGTGCCTGGCCTGTAGTGGCCGTGCGCAGCGGTGGGAGCAGCACCCACTCACCCCGCGCCCGCTCGACGACCGGGGGCGCGGTCACGGGTTCCCGCCGGGCGGGCGCCTCGCGGCGGAACGGCCAGCGCATCCGTGGTCTCCTCGGGTGGTTCACTCAAGCTGTCTGCTGTGGATGCGGCCGATCTCGGTGATCAACCGCGTCCGCACCGGGTGCTCGAGGTCCAAGATGGACTCGAAGGCCCAGTGCAGGTAGTACGCCACGTACGCGACCTCCTCCCACAACCGGTCGGCCGCGTACGTCAGGATCCCCCCGGGGCACCACCGGCCACATCGCCCGCGATGTCCACCGCGAAGCCCTGGTCGCAATGCGGGCAGCGCACCGCGACCTGGGTGTGCCCGTCGGTGTTGATCCGGCGGTAGAGGTCCTGCAGGAACGCCAGGTCCGAGGCGAAGAGGTTCTCCACCACGAAGGTGTCCACCGCGGGCAGGTCACCCAATGTCGTGACGGTCCGCTCCAGCAGCAACACCGATAGGTACGCTGGGTTCTGCCGGGCTCTCTGGTCGGTCTGGGTCGTGATCTCGTCTCGCGCGGTGGCAAGGCGCATCACGCCGTCGCGGTGTACTCGGCCGTGCTCATCGACGTATCCGCGGGGTAGCGTGAACGGGTACTCCGTGCGCAGGCCGACCGCGCCCTCGGCCAGGGCGGTCACACCGACACCCGCTGGATCCGCTCGGAGACGATGGTGACGGTCTCCATCAGCACCTCGCTGGAGCCCGCCTTGAGCGCGCCGATCTCCAGTTTGGCCGGCCAGGCGTGTTCGAGGTGGTAGCGGGCGACCGGTTTGCCGTCGGTGGCGTACATGACCAGCGAGCAGCTCTTGCGGGCGGCGACGATGTCGCCGTTGAGGACCGCCTCGTGCCAGGCCCACAGCTCCATGCTGGAGTTCTTGCCGCGCTTGAGCACCAGCGTGGCGGGCTTGGTCTTGCCGGGGAGCTTCTTGAGCACGACCTCCTTGTCGGTCGACTCCATCAGTTCCACGGGCTCGACCTCGGTGGTGATGCCCTGGAGCTCGGAGAACGAGGCGATCTCGTAGCCGTCGATGGTGATGGAGAACCGCGCCGCGGTGAGGGCGTCGTTGGGCTGGCTCGAGCTGAGTCCGGCGACCATGGCCGATCCTTTCCGGTGGTGGGGTTACTCTTCGAGGCCCGCGCCCTCGGCGAACTGGGAGATGCGGAAGACCACGAACTCCGCGGGCTTGACCGGGGCGATGCCGATCTCCACGGTGAGGATCCCGGCGTCCCGGTTCTCCGGCGGGTTGTTCTCCGCGTCGCACTTGACGAAGAACGCCTCGGCGGGCTGCTTGCCGAACAGCGCCCCGTCGCGCCAGACCCGGCGCAGGAACATGGTGACCGTGCGGCGGACCGAGTCCCAGAGCTTGGGGTCGTTCGGCTCGAACACCACCCAGTTGGTGCCCTGCAGGATGGACTTCTCCACGTAGTTGAACAGCCTGCGGACGTTGAGGTAGCGCCATTGCGGGTCGCTGGAGAGCGTGCGCGCGCCCCACACCCGGATGCCCTGCCCGCGGAACGAGCGCACGCAGTTGACGCCCAGCGGGTTGAGCAGGTCGTGCTCGCCCTTGGTGATGTTGAGCTCCAACGTGACCGCGCCGCGCACCACCTCGTTGGCCGGTGCCTTGTGCACGCCGCGGGTGGTGTCGTTGCGCGCCCAGATGCCCGCCATGTGACCGCTCGGCGGCACGAAGACCTGCTTGCCCGCCACCGGGTCCGCGACCTTGATCCACGGCCAGTACAGGGCGGCGTAGCGGGAGTCGTAGCCCGCGACGTCGGTGCGCCAGTCCGCGACCTCGCGCGCCTTGAGGCCGGGCGGGGTGTCGAGCACGGCCACCCGGTCCGACATCAGCTCGCAGTGCGCGATCATGGCCAGCTGCACGGCCTTGACGTCGTCGAGGGTCAGCGCGCCCTGCTGGTAGGCGGCCATCAGGTCCGGCACGCACAGCATGGTGACCTCGTCGATGGCCTCCAACCCGGCGAACCCGGTGCGGTCGGCGGAGTCGCCGATGTACTCCCCCGTCTCGATCTTGGCGGGCAGTGTGGTGGGAGCGGGTGCGGCGAGCGCGATCTCCCCCGGGCGCGGCGCGCTGAGCGCGCGGCCCCGGGCTTCCTCGGCCTGCACCAGTTTGGACTGCTGGCGCAGCACGGTCGCGACGTTGTTGGTGCCGCGCTTGGTGGTGACGTTGTCGAAGGTCTCCACGGGTTCGCCCGCGCGCTTGACGACCAGCTTGAAGGTGTCCTCCCCCGGCTCGCCCGCCGGTGCGACCTCGACCGTCAGGTCGGCGGTCTCGGTCGAGCGCGCGGCGAGTACCAGCGGCGGCTGCCCGTCGGCGGCGGGCAGCTCGGCGACCGCGACGGGACCGGTGACGACCTCGCCGTTCTCGCCCGCGCTCGCGCCACCGATCCGCACGACGTAGGCGGATCCGCCGCCGTTGAGGAAGAAGCCGTAGACCGCGTGCGCCAGGTAGTTGCCCGCGACGAAGTCACCGAAGGCGGCTTTGAACTGGGTCCAGTTGGTGACCAGCACCGGCTGGTGCAGCGGGCCGCGCTCGGCGAAACCGACGAAGGCGGCGACCGCGGTGCCGACGGCCTCGATGGGCCGCGAGCCCGAGGACACCTCCTCCATGTAGACACCTGGCGCGAGGTAGCTGCTGGCCATCTGCGGTTCTCCCTCACCTTGCGGTAGCTGGGCTTCGGCCCTGAGCTTGGTGCGCGGCGCCGGTCGGCCGCAGTCGCCGCGGGGCGGGGGCGGGGGCGGCCGGGGACGCCCCTTCGGGCGGCCCGGGCGGCACCGATGGCGCGGGCGGCGGACCGGTGCGCGCCGGTCCACCGGCGCCCGACACTGGCTGCCGTGATCACCGAGGTGGACGACGCGCTGTGCGTGCTGCTGGGCCGGGCACTGCCGGAAGGCACGGCGGTGCGCCTCGACCCGCCGAAGCCGACCTGGCAGACCGAGCGACCGACGAAGGTCGTCGACCTGTTCCTGTTCGGACTGCGCGGCGACCCGAGGGGGCGGGAGGCGGGCTGGGCCGAGGTACGTGACGAGCGCGGCGCGGTGCTGTCCCGGCGCGGGCCGACCCGGCGGTGCGAGCTGTCCTATTTGGTCACCGCGCGCGCCGAGAAGGTCGGCGAGGAGCACATGCTGCTCGACCGCGCGCTGCGCGCGGTGCTGTTCGCCGACACCGTGCCCGAAGGCTGCCTGGCCGGCGAGCTCGCGGTCGCGGGCGAGCCGGTGTTCCTCGCGGTGGCCGACGCGGACCCGGGCGAGCTGTGGACGAACCTGGGCATGCCCGCGCGCGCGGCGTTCGTGGTCACCGCGAGCGCCGCTCTGCTCGCCGATACCGACACCGAACTGGCCCCGCCCGCCGAGCGGATCGCGTTGCGGTCCGGCCAGGACGTGCCGCGCGGACCGCTGGCACCGGCGGGCGCCAAGCGGTGGGTGCGCTCGTGACCCCCGCGGCGCGCATGGGCGACCGGGTGGTGGGCACGGACATCCACATCCTGTTGGTGCCGTCCGCGGGCGGGCCGGTGCCGACACCCACACCGCTGCCGTTCACCGGGATCATCACCGACGGGTGCAGCCGCGATGTGTTGATCTGCGGGCAACCCGCGGCGGTCGTGGGGTCGACCGCGGAGAACACGCCACCGCACGTGGCACCGCCGCCCACGACGTTCCAGAAGCAACCCACCAACCGCGGCACGATCACCACCGGCAGCGCGACCGTGCTCATCAACGGCAAATGCGCCGCACGAGCCAACGACATCGTCCGGACCTGCCACGACCCCGTGGACCAGCCTACCGGATCGATCATCGCCGTGTCCACAGTGGATGTCGGTGGCTAGAGGAGGAAACATGGCAGACGAGCCAGACCTGGCGCCCGGGGACAGTTCCGAGTGGGTGGCCTACCTGCAGCAGATGCTCAACCACCACTACCAGCAGGGCGTCGTCGGCGAGAGCGGCGAGTTCGACGACACGACCGCGGGCGCGGTCAGCCACTTCGCCGACCAGAACGGGCTCTCCTCCGGGGACCGCGTGGACAGCCGGTTCTGGGACGTGCTGCTGGGCCGCGCGACCGGCGAGACCGGCGAGACCGGGGGCGGTGACGGTGGTGGTGGCGGTGGTGGCGGCGAGACGGGCTTCCAGGACATCGACTACCCGGTGGAATTGCTGAGCCAACCGGACGAGACGACGTGTTGGGCGGCGTCGATGGTCATGGTCCTCAACGCCCGCGGTCAGAACTACACGGTCGAGAGCCTGTGCGCGGAGGCCGGGGTCGACCACCAGGGCAAGACGTGGGCCGAGGCCGAGCCGATCGGCAAGCAGGTCGGGATGAGCAGCGTGTACTGCGCCTGCTGGACCGAGCAGGGCTGGGCGGAGGTGCTGGCGGAGAGCGGTCCGCTGTGGACACCGGTGCCGGGGGCGGAATACCACATCATCGTGGTGGCGGGCATCCGCCAGGGCGCCAACGGCGCGGAGATCCACGTCTTCGACCCGTGGCCGCCCGGGGCGGGCGTCGAGTCGTGGCAGGACTTCGCCTCGTTCACCCAGCGGTACGAGATGGGCGAGGGCTACGGCGCCGACCTGCTGCGCTACTGACGCCTGGAACGGCCGGGGACCCTGTGCTCCGCCCGACCTCGATCGGGCGGAGCGCACCCGAAACCGCTGTTCCACGTGCGGACACCCGGTTTTGTCGGTGCCCGCGGCTATTCTTCGACCCGGTGTTCCCGGCGCAGGCTTCCTGGCGAGTCCGCGCGGTTCTCATCCAGGACGGAACTCCGGGGCTGTGGCCAGGCAGGCGTATCAGCGGCGCAGGTCAGCGCGCCGGGGCGAGGGCGTCCGGCGCGGGTGGAACCGCGACCAGCACGACCATGCCGATCGCGGACCGCTCGTGCTCGTGGCGGGTCAGCCACGTGCGGGCGTCGGGGCGGTCGCGGTCGGTCGTGGCCGAGACCGTCAGGCGGAACCGGGCGCGGCCGCGTACCCGCACGCGTTCGTGGGTGAAGTCGATCGCGCACTCACCCTCGTGCTCGACCGTGTCGGGGTTGCGGAAGCGCCTGCCGGTCTGCTGGAAGCGGTGTCCGGCGCCCGCGGTGATCCGCGGGCGCGGCGAGCCGACCCCACCGACCATGACGCTGGCGCCGACCTCGCGCACGGCGGCCAACGCGTCGTCCCGTGCCGCCACGCGGTCCCGCACCCGGGTGCCGACCGGAGCTGCCTCGCGGTCGTCCTCCGACTTGTCGTTCAGGACGGGGCCGCCGGACACCGGTGCGACAGTCGGCGGCTGGGCGGCATCCGGAGCGGCGGTGGTGACGTCGAGGTCGCCCGCCAGGCCGAGTTCCACGGTCACCGCGACGTGTCCGATGTCGACGGTCGCGGTCGCGACCGGGGTGCCGGGCAGGCGGTAGCGGTAGCGCGCCGTGGTGTGGCGCGGGTCGGGGACGTCGGTCATGTGTGCCTCGCCATCGCCGCTCGAGAGGAACCACGACGTTATGCCGCGGCGCGGTCGGGTCGGGTGGCCGATCGGGCAGCAGATGGGGACGGCGGCGCGCACTGCTCACACGGCGGCCATGCGCGGTTCCGCCGTGCGCACCGTCACGCGGTTGTCCCGAATGCTCACGCGAACGAAACACACCGGCACCCGTCCGGCAACAGTTCTGCCCGACCCTGGAACCCATGCGAAATTCCCCGACCACCCCCGGCACCCCGACGACCTGGCGGCTGCGCGTGCGCCTCGACGACCGGCCCGGCGCGCTCGCCCGCGTCGCCACCCGGCTCGCGGCGCGCGACTGCAACGTCCTGGCGCTGACCGTGCTCCCGGTGCCCGGTGGGGTCGTGGACGAGATCGTGGTGCGCACCGGTCCCGGGCACGCGCCCGCCGACCTGGTGGACGACATCCGCGCCGAGGGTGGCCGCTGCCTGGGTATCGCGCGCGCGGACACCCGGCACCTGGTCGACCACACGACCGCGGCCCTGCGCGTCACCGCGGCCGCTCTGCGCGATCCGGCGGCCGTCGCGGACGCCGTGCGCACCGTGCTGGACGCCGACTCGGTCACCATCGTCGACACCGCGACGGGCTTCGGCGACCAGAACGACCACCGCGTCGTACTCCCGCTGACCGACGACCTCACCGTCGTCGCCCGCCGTGGCTGGGCCCCGTTCACCGAGGTCGAGCTGGCCCGCGTGGCCGCGCTGTCCGAGGCACTCGTCGCGGGTGACGTCACCGCGCCCACGGCCGTGATCACCGGCACCGGCGCGGGAATCGTGCTGCGCCCGGGCACCCCGGCGGACGCCGACGCGGTCAACGACCTGCACTCGCGCTGCTCGGCGCAGACCCTGTTCACCCGTTACCACGCGGGCTTGCGCACCCTCCCCCGCCGCTGGCTGCACCGCCTCCTGCAGCCCCCGCGCGGTACGACGCTGCTGGCGCTGTGCGGCACCGAGGTCGTCGCGATGGCGCAGTTGATCCGCACCAACGACCCGGCCGAGGCGGAGATCTCGGTGCTGGTCGAGGACTCCTGGCAGCGGCAGGGCCTGGGTACCGCGATGATCACCCGTCTGGGGGTGTTGGGCCGGGCCGCCGGTCACCGCCGGATGATCGCCTGGTGCATGCCCGCCGAGGCGGGGTTCACCCGGGCGGCGAACGCCGCGGGTCTGCCGGTGGCGGTGCGCCGCGAGGACGACCTGCTCCGCGTCGCGATCTCAGTGGACGCTCCCGAGCGGACCGCCGAGTCGTCCGAGACCGCGGCCGCCTGAGGGCGGTTCGCGGTGCCACTGGAGCAGTGGCCTACTCGGAAGTAACATGAGGGCTCCGGCGCGAGTGGAGGAGCTTTCATGGGCACGATCGGCACGGTCCCCGGCGCACCGACGGCGGCGAGGGGGGCGGAGTTGGCGGCCCGCGCCGTGCCGGGGCCGGAGTCAGTGACGATGGCGGCGCCGTTCACCGGGAAACCGATCACCGGGTTGCCGCAGTGCCTGGACGCCGACGTACGGCGTGCGTTCGAGCGCGCGCGGCGGGCCCAGGTCGACTGGGCGGCGACACCGGTGCGGGAGCGGCAGCAGGTGTTCCTGCGTCTGCACGACCTGATTCTCGACCGCCAGGCCGAGGCGCTCGACCTGATGCAGGTGGAAACCGGCAAATCCCGCCTTGACGCGTACGACGAGATCGCCGTCACCGCGATGACCGCCGCCTACTACGGGCGCCGGGCGGCCGGTCTGCTGGCACCGCGCCGAAGGGCCGGCACACTCCCGTTCTTCACGCGAACCACCGAGGTGCGCCACCCCAAGGGCGTCATCTCGATGATCTCGCCGTGGAACTACCCGCTCGCGCTGACCGGCATGGACGCCATCCCGGCGTTGATCGCGGGGAACGCGCTGGTGCAGAAGCCGGACAACCAGACGGCGCTCTCCGCGCTGTGGCTGCACGAGTTCGCCTCGGCCGCGGGGCTGCCCGACGGCGTGTGGCAGATCGTGCTGGGTCGCGGGGAGGACGTGGGCACCGCGTTGATCGAGGAAGCCGACTACCTGGGGTTCACCGGGTCGACCGCGACGGGCAAGGGGCTCGCGGCGCGGGCGGCGGCGCTGCTGACCGGTTTCTCGATGGAGCTCGGCGGCAAGAACCCGATGATCGTGCTGCCGGACGCGGACGTCGAACGCGCGGCGGCGGGCGCGGTGACGGCGTGCTTCTCGTCGGCGGGGCAGTTGTGCGTTTCGGTGGAACGCATTTACGTGCATTCGAGCATTCGAGCAGAGTTCACACGCGCGTTCGTGGCGAAAACCTCGGCGGTTCGGCTCGGTTCCGATTTGGGTTATGGCGTGGACATGGGTTCGTTGACGTCCGAGAAGCAACTGGGGACGGTCTCGACACATGTCGCCGACGCCGTGGAGAAGGGCGCGACGCTGCTCACCGGCGGACGGGCGAGGCCGGACGTGGGGCCGCTGTTCTACGAGCCGACGATCCTCACCGATGTGCGCGACGGGATGACGTTGTTCGCGGAGGAGACTTTCGGGCCGGTTGTGTCGATTTACGGGTATTCCGAGGTGGATGCTGCGGTCGAGATGGCGAATCGGACTCGCTACGGGCTCAACGCGAGCGTTTGGGGGCGTGATTCCCGGGCGGCGGAAGAGGTCGCCACTCGGGTCCACGCGGGCACGGTGAATGTCAATGACGGGTTCGGCGCGGCTTTCGGCAGTCTGGACGCGCCGATGGGTGGCATGGGCGAGTCCGGGGTGGGGCGGCGGAACGGGGCGGAGGGGCTGTTGAAGTACACCGAGGCCCAGACCATCGCGACGCAGCGGTACGTGCCACTACGGCCCGCGCGGGGCATCCCGTCGCGGGCTTGGACCGCGTCGCTGACGCTCGGTCTTCGGGCGCTCAAGCGCTTGCCGCGCTGAGGACGCGCTCGTTCGTCAAGATCGGTTGACAGTTGTCCACATGGTTCGGATTCATCCACCGGTTTCGGTTCTCGATTGTTCACCCTTGCCGATGCGGGAAGACTCGGTGTTGCGCGGAAACCTCCGCGCAACACCGAGATCCCGTGGAGGTAGATGAATTGATGAACCCGACAACTGAATAACGTGAGAGTTCAGCGTTGGCCCGAGGCTTCGCTCAGCAAGCCTCGGTCGTATGCCACCGCCACGGCCTCAGCCCGTCGGCTCGCGCCGAGTTTCGCCATGATCCGGCTGAGGTGGACGCTGACCGTCTTCTCGCTGATGAACAGTTCCTCACCCACTTGCCGGTTCGTCCGGCCCGCCGCCACGAGGGTGAGAACCGCGCGTTCGCGAGGGGTGAAGGGGTCCACCTCATCCCGCACGACCACGGCGTCGCCCAGCGCGATCCGGGCCCGGCGAGCGGTGCGGCGCAACGCGTCGGAGAGCGGCTTGGCAGCCAGCCTGGTCGCTACCTCGTCGGCGAGCCGGAGCTGTTCGGCGGCCGGGTCGCGGTCGTCCCTTCCTAGGAGGGCTTCCGCCAACCGCCGCCTGCACAGCGCCTGCTCGTAGACGGCTCCGTAGCCGAACGCCGCCACCGCGCGCTGCCAAGCCTCGACATCCGGCCGGTCGAGGTGGGCCTCGGCGGTCCCGGAGCCATCGGGACCGCCGAGGAGGGTCGCGTCCCCGGTGTCGACGGTGGCTCCGCCCGGATCACGGGTGAGGGCCGCCACGGCACCAGCCACGGGGGCTGCGCGCCCGGGACCGCCGGTTGTCGAGCCGTCGGTTTCGGGGAGGCCGGTCACCGCACTCCCGGTGCTTGCCGGGGTGCCGGATTCCAGAGGGGCGATCGCCTGGGTGTGACTTGCCCGGGTGCTGGTCCCTGGGGTGTCGGGGCGCGGTGAGCGGGGATCGTTGGTCGTGCCACCGTCGGCGGCGGGGGTGGTGGCGGCCAGCGGGCCGGCGGGGGCCGAACTGGCTGACGGGGCCGCGGTGTCGGCGGCGGGGCCGTGGAGCCGGGTCAGTTCGGCCTCGCCGCGGGCGAGCCAGGCGCGGCCTTCCGGGCCGAGGGTGCCGGTGCGGGGTCGGCCGTTGGCGGCGGTCTGACGGGCCAGGCTCATCAGGCGCTCGCCCTCGGCGACGTGCGCGTCGACCGGGTGACCCGCGCGGCGGGCGGTGGTGGCCAGGTCGGCGTGGGCGGCGATGCCGTGGGCGGCCAGTCGGATGGTGGCCATCATCCACTGCTCGCCCGCCTGGGCGATCCAGTCCAGGGCCTCGCGGACGCCGTCGACGGCGCGGTCCGGCCTGCCCCGCCAGGCGGCCAGCTCGGCGGCGACGCCGCCCGCGACCAAGGGGATCTGGATGTCGCGGTGCCAGTCCGACCGCAGTTCGGTGACCAGGCGCTCGGCCTCGGCGAAGCGGCCGCGGGCGACGGCGATGTTGGCGCCGACGGAGGCCAGGCGGGCCGAGACCGTGCTGGAGACCCGGTGGCCGGGCGGTTCGGCCGCGGCCTCGGCGCCGTCCCAGTCGCCGCGGACGTAGCGGATGACGACCTGGATCACGCGCAGCTCGGTGCCGTACGCGCTCCAGGTGAGGCCGGTGGCGCGGGCCCGTTCGACGCCCGCGTCGACGACCCCGGCCGCTTGGTCGAGCAGGCCGGACTCGTAGAGGTTGACGCACAGGAAGTACCTGGCGCGGAGCTCGGTGCTGATGGCGCCGATCTCGCCCGCGCGGGGGATGACCTCGGCGAGCCGCTGTCGCGCCTCCACGGCCTGGCCGTCGGCCTCGTCGAGGACGGCCAAGGTCGCCAGGGCGTCGACCTCGGGGCCGCGGGCGCCGACCCGGCGGGCGACGTCGAGGGCGCGGCGGGCGTGCAGGCGGGATTCCTCCAGCCTGCCGACGGAGCGCAGGATCGTGGCGTACGCGGTGAGCACCCAGGCCTGGTCGGAGCTGTCGGGGCGGTCGGCGAGCATCGCCCACGCCTGCTCGACGGCGGCCATCGCCTCCTCCTCGCGGCCATCGATGTAGTACATGGCCTCGGCCAGGCGGCGGTGCAGGGTGGCGGCGCGTTCCGGGGTGACGGTGTCGCCCGCGGCCTTGGCGGCGGCGACGGCGGACTTGGCGAAGGCGACGGCGCGTTCGGGGTCGCCGGACATGCCCGCGACCCAGGAGGCGTGGCGGAGCAGGGTGAGTTCGTCGACCTTGGTGGGGCGCTGGTCCGCGGGCACGGCGTTCCACAGCTTCAGCGCGCGCTCGGCGTGGTCGAGGGACTCGGCCGGGGCGCCCAGTCGTTCGGCCTCCCAGGTGGCGGCGACGGAGGCGGCCAGGGCCGCGGGCAGGGCGTGGCTCTCCATGCTGTGGTGGGCCAGGGCCGCGGCGACACCGCGCGAGTCGGAGTCGGTGGCGAGGACTCGGGCGTAGGCGGCGTGCAGGCGGACTCGTTCGCCGGGCAGGAGGTCGGTGTAGACGGCTTCGCGGAGCAGGGCGTGGCGGAAGGCGTAGTGCTCGCCGTCGCCGGGGACGAGGACGTGGTGGGCCACGGCCTCGCGCAGGGCGGTCTCCAGGTCGCCGTCCTCGAGGTCGGCGACGGCGCGCAGCTGGGCGTCGCGCACGCGCCTGCCCGCGACCGAGGCGATCCGCACGACGCCCTGGGTGGCCGGGTTGAGGCGTTCGACGCGGGCGAGCAGGACGTCGACGAGGTTGGCGGGGATGCCGACGCTGTCGCTCATCGAGTAGGCGGCGAGCAGTTCCTCGGCGAAGAAGGCGTTGCCCTCGGAGCGGCCCGCGACCTCGCGCAGCACGGGTTCGGGGAGGCGTTCCTCGGCTAGGGCGGTGACGAAGGCGCGGGCGTCGGCGGTGCCGAACGGGGCGAGTTCGATCCGTTCGACCTGGGGCAGTCGGACGAGTTCGGCCAGCAGCGGGCGCAGCGGGTGGCGGCGGTGCAGGTCGTCGCTGCGGTAGGTGCCGAGGACCAGCATCCGCTGGGAGCGCAGGCGGGAGAGCAGGAAGGACAGCAGGCTGCGGGTGGAGGCGTCGGCCCAGTGCAGGTCTTCCAGGACCAGCAGCAGCGGGGCGCGCTCGGCGAGGTCGTTGAGCAGTCCGTGCACGGCGTCGAAGAGCTGGAGCTGGCCGATGTCCTGCTCGGCGCGGGTGCCCCACACCGAGGTGGCGATGGCAGCCACCTGCCCGCCGGGTTCGGGGCTCGCGGGGAGCGCGACCTCGGGGAAGAGCCTGCCCAGCGCGGGACGGCTCTGGGCGTGCTCGCGCACCTGGGCCAGCGCCTCGGCCACCGGGAGGTAGGGCAGGCCGGTCTCGCCCGCGTCCAGGCACCGGCCCGTGAGCACCCGCGCCCCCAGGTCGCGGGCGATCACGCCGATCTCCTCGGTCATCCGGGTCTTGCCGATCCCGGCGTCCCCGGCCAGCAGCACGGCCGAGGCCCGGCCCGCCGCCGCGCCCTCGAGCGCGGTGCGCAGCCTGCGCAGCTCGCGGCCGCGGGCGACCAGCGGGATTCCGGAACCAAGACGCGGCATGGTTGGCATGCTCGCACACCTCCCCGACACCGGAGGCCGACCGGCCACCGGTCACGACACCACCACCAGCGGCGATGCCCACCACGCCGGCGCGCGACCGGTGGCGGTCGGCGCCTTCCGGATCCGCGGACGTGGCCGGGCACCGGGCAAGTCGGCATCCCGTACCTGGTCGCCTACCGGGAATGCCAGCGAGAGTCCGGTACCCGGGAGGGCGGCGTGTTCACCGAACCCGCGCGCCCGGGTGCCCGCGCCAGCCGACCTGGTGACGCTCCGGGTCGCCGCGCGCGAAGACGTATGGCTCTTCACCGCACGCCCCGGCTTGCGCTGGGTGTGCGGTCTCTGGGCGCCAAAGACCAGCGGCGGCACCAAGAACGCGGTGCGCGGGAAGAGGCGAACGCTTCGCACAATGGGCGTTCGAGAACGCGTGGCCCGGATTTGAGGCCGCCGCGAGGCTCGTTTGTGTCGTTCGCGAGGCGCTGCCCCGGGCGGCTCCGGTCAACGGCAGGGTGGTCGGCGGGGAGCGCCACTCGAGCAAGCGGACCGGCGCGGTCGTGGACAGCTTCGGCTTTGGGTGTCCGGCGTGGGCACACCACCGGCCGGGGCGGGTGGTGTGCCCACGCCTCAGGCGGCGTGGCGGTCGGACTGGCGGGGATCGGGGCGGGTGCCCACGAGCTTGCGCCACCAGGGGGCGCGGGGGACCTCGCGCAGGTGCAGCCTGCTGGTGCGGTCCAGCGTGCCGTGCCTGCGGTAGTTGACCTCGGCCTGAACGGCTTCCGGGGTCCACTCCATCGTGCTCATCTCCTCGGTTCGTGCTCTTCGGCTACCGAGAAGACTCGTCCTGAGGGGGTGGGTACGGGGATCGGGCGATCACGCAGTCCTCCCCCTCAGGACCCCTTACCCGGTGCGCGGGTGGGGGTCCTCGGGAGGGGGTAAGGGGTGGTTGTCGCGCGGGTACGGGGCCACGGCCACCGCCGTGGCCCCGCCATCGAGGTGGCTGGGACCGGGATGCTGTCGACCATCCCGGGCACGAGCACCGCCGACCCGTTGGCTATCTGGCCGCCAGCAGGTCACCCTTCACGGCGTCGACGAAGGTCGACCACTCGATGTCCGCGAACGCCAGGTGCCCGTACTCCGCGTTCTTGGAGTCGCGCACCGCTGCGCCGCTTCTGCCGACCACGAGCTCGACGCAGTCGTTGGTCGCACCACTGCGGCTGCTCTTGCGCCATTCGGCGCTTGCCAGGTCAGAAACGGTCACGCCCTACTCCTCTCATCATGTCGTCGAATCGCGTCCCATTCCGTTCGCGATTCGCTGGATGAGGGCGACGGTGTCGTCAGGTCCCAACGCCGACGCCCGTAAATGGTCGAACATCAACGTGTACCGGCGGACATCGGACGGCTGTTCTAGATAGACGCCCGTGGTGGTGTTCTCGACGTAGACGACATCGGGATCCGCCTGCTCCGGGAAACCCAGGATCAGAAACGGAGTCTCCATTCCCGCGTGCGCGCCCGTACCGAATGGCACGACCTGAATGGTCACGTTCGGCAGGGTCGACGCCTCGACGAGCCGGGCCAGTTGCGCGCGCATGACCTCGGGTCCACCGGTGACACGGTGTAGCACGGCCTCGTCGAGCACCGCCCAGTAGTCGGGCGGATGGGGGTCGGTCAGCAGTCGCTGGCGCGCAAGCCTGCCCCGGACCCTCAGGTCGACCTCGGCCGGTTCGGCATCCGGGCGGATCGCCCGGATGACGGCTCTGGTGTATTCCTCGATCTGCAGCAGACCGGGGATCAGCAATGCCTGGTGCGTGTGCAGGAATGACGCGTCGGCCTCGAGGCCGACGAAAGAACCGGTGAAGACCTCGTTGTACGAGTGCCACCACCCCTTCTGCCGCGCCTCCCGGGCCAGTTGCACCAGTGCTTCCCGGCGGGCCTCCTCGATACCGTAGAGCTCGAGCATGTCGCGGACGTCCCGCGGCGTCACACCGACGTGCCCGGTCTCGATGCGGCTGATCTTCGAGGCGGAGCACTCCAGCTTTTCGCCCACCTCATCGATGGTGAGTTCCGCCGCTTCGCGGAATCTCCGCAGTTCCGCCGCGAGCCTGCGGCGTCGTACAGTCGGACTCGGTCCTCGGGCCACGTTCCCACCTCGTTTCTGACCGCGTCCAACGACCGGCCACAGCCCCTGGGCGCGCGGCGTCCGCGCACCGTTGGCCAGTCTCGATGCTGATCTTGTCCAGCACAAGGAGGCGCCAGGACCGTTCCGTGGCGCGGTCAACCGCATCGAGCAACCGAAGTCACCCGATCGAGTGGTGCAACTTGCAAAATGCCATTCGCAGGAAGCAGGCTGCACTCCAGGCGTCCACGGAAGGATCGGTTCGAGTTCCCGGGAGCGGGCCGGTGTCCGCCGCGAGGCGCGAATCGGGCGCGAGGGACTGGCGAATCGACGGGATCCGGGGACGACTGGCCGCACCAGACGGTCATCGGCCGATTCGGCCGTCCCCTTGAGAGCTGAACACGGCTGGAGGCCACGGGTGAGCGGGTCGATCTTCGGACACATGGAAGCCTCGTTGCAGGGCTACCTGACCGAGGTGAGCCACCGCGCCGAAGTGGACGGCGACGCCGCGGCGACCCGGCTGGCCCGCGCGGAACTGCCGCGGATCGTGGCCGCGCTGCGCGCGCTGCTGGCCGAGCACAGCCCGGACGAGAACGGTCGCTGCCCGTCGTGCCGCACAAGGCTGTTCACCCGCGCGCCCGCGCCGTGCCGCGCCTACCTGACCGCGCACCTGTGCTTGCTGGTCACCGAGGACACGTCCTACAAGGAACACCTCGCCCGCTGAACCCGCACCGACCCCGGGGCGCCGCCCACCCCCATCCCGAGGCGTCCCGGCAGGCGGGCAGGACCGGATCTCACCCCCCGACGAACCGGTCTTGCCCGCCACTTCCCTTGTCCGGCAGGCAAATCCCGGTCGGAGTCGTCCACAGCGGCGGCGCGCGTCTCGCCACGGATTCACCGATTCGCACCGACAACGGGGAAATCCGGGCCACGACGGCGAATTCGCTCGAACAGACCAACGCGTCGAGGCCCGTTCGGCGATCGTTCGCGCCTTCGGTGCCGACCGATCCGGTCGGCGCCGTCCTTTTCGCGCGGTCCGCCGTCCTCAGTCGAGCAGCCGCACCAGACCTTCTTGGACGACGGTCGCCACGAGTTGCCCGTCCCTGGTGAAGAACCGCCCGGTGGCCAGCCCTCGACCGCCGGACGCGCTGGGCGACAGGCAGTCGTAGAGGATCCACTCGTCGGCGCGGAACGGGCGGTGGAACCACATCGCGTGGTCGAGGCTGGCGCCGATGACCTTGTCGGTTCCCCAGTAGACGCCGTGGCGGGCCAGCACGGCGTCGAGCAGCGTCATGTCCGAGGCGTAGGCCAGGACGCACACGTGCAGCATATGGTCACCGTCGAGGGTTCCGTCGGCGCGCATCCACACCTGGTTGTGGGCGTCGCGCGGACCGGTCTCGCGGGAGAGCCACGGCGGTTCCGAGACGTAGCGGACGTCGATCGGGCGCGGGCGGTCCGCCCACGCGCCGAACCGCTCGCGCAGCTCCGGGGTGATCCGCTCGGCCTGCGTCGGCAGCGATTCCGGCGCGGGCACCTCGGGCATCGGGTCCGCGTGCCCGATCCCGGGTTCGTCGACCTGGAACGACGCGGACAGCGCGAAGATCGCCTTGCCGTGCTGCACCGCCACAACGCGGCGGGTCGTGAACGAGCGGCCGTCGCGGATGCGGTCCACCTCGTACACGATCGGCACGCTCGGGTCGCCGCCGCGGATGAAGTACGCGTGCAGCGAGTGCACGCGCCGCTCCGGCGGCACCGTCCGGCCCGCCGCGACCAGCGCCTGGCCCGCGACCTGACCACCGAAGACGCGCACCGGCGAGTCGTCCGGGCTGACGCCCCGGAAGATGTTCTCCTCGATGCGCTCCAGGTCCAGCAGCGCGACCAGCCCGTCCAGCGCGGCCTGCCCACGCAGCACGCCGTCGTCGGCCGCACCCGGCGCCGCCATCCCGTCCTCAGTCATGTACCGGACAGTAGCGCCGAGCGCGGCCGGACTCCGCGTCAGGCGTGGTCTTCCTCGCCCAAGCGGTGCACGCGGATCAGGTTCGTGGACCCGACGGTGCCGGGCGGTGAGCCCGCGACGATGACCACCAGGTCACCGGGCTGGTAGCGGCCGATGGACAACATGGACAGGTCGACCTGCCGGACCATGCGGTCGGTGGAGTCCACCTCGGGCACCAGGAACGTCTCCGTGCCCCAGGTGAGCGACAGCTGGCTGCGCACGCCCGGTTCCGGGGTGAACGCCAGCAGCGGGAGCCGGGTGTGCAGGCGGGCCAGGCGCTTCACCGTGTCGCCGGACTGCGTGAAGGCGACCAGGGCCTTGGCGTTGAGCCGCTCGCCGATGTCGCGGGCGGCGTAGGAGATCACGCCGCGCTTGGTGCGCGGGACGTGGGTCAGCGGCGGCACCGTGGGCCGCTCGGCCTCCACGGCCTCGATGATGCGGCTCATCGTCTGCACCGACTCGATGGCGTAGCGGCCGACGCTGGTCTCGCCGGAGAGCATCAGCGCGTCCGCGCCGTCGAGCACCGCGTTGGCCACGTCGGAGGCCTCGGCGCGGGTCGGCCGGGAGTTGCTGATCATCGAGTCGAGCATCTGGGTCGCCACGATGACCGGCTTGGCGTTCTCCCTGGCGATCTGGATGGCCCGCTTCTGCACCAGCGGCACCTGCTCCAGCGGCAGCTCCACGCCCAGGTCGCCGCGGGCGACCATGACACCGTCGAAGGCCAGCACGATGGCCTCCAGGTTGTCGACCGCCTCCGGCTTCTCCAGCTTGGCGATCACCGGCAGCCTGCCCCGGCCGACCCGGTCCATCACCTGGTGCACCAGGTCGATGTCGGCGGGCGAGCGGACGAAGCTCAGCGCGATGAAGTCCACGCCGAGGTGCAGCGCGAACTCGAGGTCCTCGATGTCCTTCTCCGACAGCGCGGGGACGGACACGTCCATGCCGGGCAGCGACAGGCCCTTGTTGTTGCTGACCGGACCGCCCTCGGTGACCTCGCAGACCACGTCGGCGCCCTCGACGCCGCGCACGACCAGGCCGACCTTGCCGTCGTCGACCAGCAGCCGGTCGCCCGCCTTGGCGTCGTTGGCCAGGCCCTTGTAGGTGGTGGACACCCGGTCGTGGGTGCCCGCGACGTCCTCGACGGTGATCCGGACGACGTCGCCGGTACGCCACTCCACCGGGCCGTTGGCGAAGGTGCCGAGGCGGATCTTGGGGCCCTGCAGGTCGGCGAGGACGCCCACGGCCCGGCCCGACTCGTCGCCCGCGGCGCGGACCAGGTCGTAGACCTGCTTGTGGTCACCGTGGCTGCCGTGGCTGAAGTTCATCCTCGCCACGTCCATGCCCGCGGCCACCAGGTCGCGCACCCGCTCCGGAGTGGCCGTGGCCGGGCCCATGGTGCACACGATCTTCGCTCGTCGGTTCACAGCCCCACAGCTTAGTCCCGTCGGCTTTACCGATCCCGATGAACGTGCGATTCGATTCAGATCGATTCAGAGTGTTCTACCGGCGGCAACGCGGTCGCTACCGAGCGCGTTCGGACAACCCCACATGGTCACGAGCCCACTCGTTGAACGGGCGGAGTTGCCGCCACGCGTCCCTCACCCGGGTGAAAGTCCCGCGCTCGTGCAGGGTGTCGTCCGGTTCCCAGACCCGCACGGCGTAAACCGAGCGATACTGGAGGAGGCTGAGGCGCGGGTGGTCCTTCGGGACACCTCGCGGAGTGGTGCGCAGACGGTCCCCTCTGATCGTCCACCCGGTGCGCTCCAGTTTGGCCAGAATCGCGCGGAACGGCTCGCCGTGGATCTCCTCGGCGACGGCGGCGCGAAAACGGGCGAGTTGGTCGGACTCCAGGTGGAAGCAGCCGCCGCCGACCCGCAGGCCGTCCGGGCCGACCTCGACGTAGTAGGCGCCCGCGCCGCGTCCGGCCTCGATGACGCCGCCGCAGTGGTCCTTGTACGGGCGCTTGTCCTTGGCGAACCGGACGTCGCGGTGCGGGCGGAACACCTTGGGCGAGCCGAAGTCACCGCCGAACTCGGGTTCCAGCTCGGTCAGCAGCGCCTTCATCGGGTCGCGGACGTCGGAGTCGTAGGTCTGCTTGTTGGCGTCCCAATAGCTCTTGGAGTTGTCGGCGACCAGACCGTCGTAGAAGTCGACCGCGTACTCGCCGAAGCCCTGGAAGCCGCTCACACCCGCTCCGCGGCGGTGAGGTCGTGCGCGCGCAGCAGCCGGGCGGTCACCTCGGGGTCGACGGCGTACTCGGTCTCGTCGACGTGGCTGATCGCGCGGACCGGCCGCAGCGCGTTGGTGGCGTACGCGCCGCGGAAGTCGGGCAGCTCGGCGGCGGTGACCGGGCGCACCTCGGTCTTGGCGCCCGCGCGGTGCAGGCCGCTCTGCACCAGGCTCATGGCGATGCCGGGCAGGGCGGGCGCGCTGGGCCAGACGAAGGTGTCGTCCGCGGTGTGGAAGCAGACGTTCCAGGTGGACCCCTCGCTGACCTCGCCGTCGGGGTTGACGAACAGGACGTCGTCGAAGCCCGCGCGGGTGGCGAGGCGGCGCTGGTAGTACAGGCCGAAGAGCCCGGTGTGCTTCACCTGGGGCAGGTCCCGCTGGTAGCCGGCGGTGCGCACCCCCAGGGGCTTCGGGCTGTCCTCGGGCAGGGCGGCGGTGGTCACCGCGACCTGGGGCGTGAGGTCGGCGGCGGGGTCGCGCGGGTCGAAGTCGGGGGCGTGGACCGTGACCCGGACCGCTAGTGGGTCGGTGGCGCCCTTGATGGCTTGTTTGATGGCGGCGCGGACCGCGGCCTCGTCGAGGCCCGTGCCGAACACGACCCAGGAGTCGCGGTCCAGCCGCTCCAAGTGGCGGGCGAGGCCGCGGACCCGGCCGGACTCCACCCGCATCGAGGTGAAGTGGGCGAAGTTGGTCAGGGCCAGGGAGGCGGGGAGGGAGTTCTGCGCGCTCATCGCTGGGCAGTCTCGCATCTCGCGCGCCCGCGCGGGAGCGCGGGACTCCCCTGGCTCGCTTGACCTCGCCCGAACGCCTTCGGGCCCGCGCCGTGACGTCCCGGTGTCCGGCGGCTTGTCGAGGTCGCCGGTGCGGCCAGGGTCGACCGGCAAGATCAAGATGCCATCGGGATGGTGACCACCCGCGCGGTTGTCCACATGCCACCGAGTTGCCCACAGGTGGCCGAGGGATCCGTTTTGCCGCGCTTCCGGTGGGTAGCGTTGAAATCCGGGGATCCCCTGGCTGGGCGGGGGATCTTGGTGGGGTGCGCGGAAACGGGGCTGAGCAGGATCGGATCGAGCGGGGTCTGCTCGAGCGAAGTCCGGTCGAGTGAGGTCGGGGCGACCAGGCTCAGGCGGCGAGGTAGGAGCGAGATCGCGCCGAGCAGGTCCAGGCGGGCAAGTCCGGGCAGGCAGGGTCGGAGCGAGCGAGCGTCGAGCGGGTCCGGTCGGCAGGTCGGGGCGAGTGAGGTTGGGACGACCAGGCTCGGCCGGACAGGGGCCGAGCGAGCAGGCTCGCGTCGAGCGGGTCCGCTGCTCGAGCAGGGTCCGATCGAGCAAGGTTCGGGCGACCTGGCTCGGTCGAACAAGATCGAAGCGAACGAGATCGCGTCAAGCAGGTCCGCTCGAGCAAGATCCGATCACGAAAGGTCCGGTCGGGCAAGGTTCAGGTGGGCAGGCACCGGTCGAACAAGATCGACGCGAACGAGATCACGTCGAGCGGGTCCGCTCGAGCAGAGTCCAAGCGAGCACGGTCCGGGCGGGCAAAGTCCGGGTGGGCAAAGTTCAGGTGGGCAAGGTTCAGGTGGGCAGGCTCGGTCGAGCGGGATCGGGTCTGGCGGGATCAGGTCGAGCGGGGGCGGTGCGCTCGATCGGTGTGGTGCTGGGCCGCTATGCCGATCAGGTGCGGCTGGAGGCGGTCCGGCTCCGGTTGTCGGGCAGCGCCGACAGCGTCGGATGGGTGGCGCGGGGTCGCGGGTGTGGCGGCACCGAAGCCGTGGTTACGGTGGTTACCGGGATTACCGGACGGCCAGGGGTAGGGCGTTGGGGTGGACCGGGGCGGGGAGGTCCGACGCGCCGGTGAGGTAGGCGTCGACGGCGTGGGCGGTGGAGCGGCCCTCGGCGATGGCCCACACGACCAGGGAGGCGCCGCGGTGGGCGTCTCCGCAGACGAAGGTGCCCGGGGTCGTCGTCTGCCAGTCCCGGCCGCAGGCGAGGGTGCCGCGCGGGGTCAGCTTCAGGTTGAGGGCGTCGAGGAGGGGCAGGTGTTCGACGCCTTCAAAGCCGATCGCGAGCAGGACCAGGTCCGCCGGGAGGACGTGCACCTCGTCGTTGAGGGGCACCACCTCGCGAACACCGGTGGTCGGGTTCTTGTGGACCCGCACCTCTCGCAGCTGGACGGCGGTGAGGGTGCCGTCTGCGTCGCCGACGAACCGGTCCACGGCGACCGCGAAGCGGCGTTCGCCGCCTTCCTCGTGGGCCGCGTAGGTGCGCAGGATCCACGGCCACACCGGCCAGGGCGACCGGTCGTCGTCGCGGGTGTTCGGGGGTTGGGGGTACTGGTCGAGCTGCACGACGCTCGCCGCGCCCTGGCGGATGGCCGTGCCGTAGCAGTCGGCGCCGGTGTCGCCGCCGCCGATGATGATCACGTGTTTGCCGTGCGCGTCGACGGGGGTGGGGCCGTCGCCCTCGCACTGGCGGTTGGCGGGGACCAGGTGGTCCATGGCCAGGTGGACGCCCGCCAGGTCGCGGCCGGGGATGTTCGGGGCGTCGCGGCCGCGCAGGGCGCCGACGGCCAGGACTACGGCGTCGAACTCGGCTCGCAGCCGCTCCACCGGCATCGCGCCGGGGCCGGCGCCGCCGACCTCGCAACCGGTGACGAACCGGGTGCCCTCGGCGCGCAGTTGGGCGAGGCGGCGGTCGAGGACCTTCTTCTCCAGCTTGAACTCGGGGATGCCGTACCGCAGCAGGCCGCCGAGGCGGTCGTCGCGTTCGAAGACCGTGACCTCGTGGCCCGCGCGGGTCAGCTGCTGGGCCGCGGCCAAGCCCGCCGGGCCCGAGCCGACGATCGCCACCGTGCGGCCGGTGGAGACGGCGGGGGTCACCGGCCGCACGTACCCGCGTTCCCACGAGACGTCGGCGATGGTGTTCTCGACCCGCTTGATCGTGACCGCGCCGCCGGAGTCCGGTGAGATCGCCAGCACGCACGCGGCCTCGCACGGCGCCGGGCACAGGCGGCCGGTGAACTCGGGGAAGTTGTTGGTGGCGTGCAGGCGTTCGCTCGCCATCGGCCAGTGGCCGCCGCGGACCAGGTCGTTCCACTCCGGGATCAGGTTGCCGAGCGGACAGCCCGCGGAACCCGAGTGGCAGAACGGGATGCCGCAGTCCATGCACCGGGTCGCCTGGGCGCGGACCTGCCGGTCGCGGTCGTCCGGGTCAAGGTGGCGGTAGACCTCACGCCAGTCGCCCAAGCGCTCGTCGACGGCGCGCTTGGCCGCGTCGACACGGGGCTGGGACAGGAAGCCGTTGGGATCAGCCACAGAACGCCTCCACGATCACCTCGGCACGGACATGCCCGTCGCGCTCCCACGGGCGTAGGTGGCCGCAGACCTCAAGCCAGTTGCCCAAGCGCTCGTCGACGGCGCGCTTGGCCGCGTCGGCGCGCGGCTGGGACAGGAAACCGTTGGGGTCAGCCACGGGACGCCTCCATGATCGCCTGGTCGACGTCGCGGCCCTCGGCGCGGGCCAGCCGCATCGCGGCCAGGACGCGCTGGTAGTCGCGGGGCATGACCTTGGTGAACCCGGCCGCGCGGCGGGTCCAGTCGCCCAGCAGGGACGCGGCGACCGCCGAGCCGGTGAGACCCTGGTGGCGGGTCACGGTTTCGCGCAGCCACCGCAGGTCCTCCGGCGCGGGGGTCTGCAGTTCCACCATGTCCGCGTTGACCGACGCCGGGTCGAGGTCCAGCACGTAGGCGATGCCACCGGACATGCCCGCGGCCAGGTTGCGCCCGGTCGGGCCGAGCACGACGGCGCGGCCGCCGGTCATGTACTCGAAAGCGTGGTCGCCGACGCCCTCCGCGACGATGACCGCCCCGGAGTTGCGCACGCCGAACCGCTCCCCCACCCGGCCGCGCAGGTACACCTCGCCCGCGGTGGCGCCGTAGGCGATGACGTTGCCCGCGATGACCTGGCGCTCGGCGGCGAAGGTCGCGTCCGGGTGCGGGCGGACGACGATCCGCCCACCGGACAGGCCCTTGCCGACGTAGTCGTTGGCGTCGCCGACCATGTCGAGGGTGACGCCGCGCGGCAGGAACGCGCCCAGCGACTGGCCCGCCGACCCCGTCAGCGTGACGTGGATGGTGTCCTCGGGCAGCCCGTCGCCGCCGAAGCGGCGGGTGACCTCGGAGCCCAGCAGCGTGCCGACCGTGCGGTTGACGTTGCGCACCGGCAGTTCCAGCCGCACCGGGTGCGCGTCCTCCAGCGCCGCCTCGGCCAACTGCACCAGGGTGCGGTCCAGCGCGTGCTCCAGACCGTGGTCCTGGGCGCGGACGCGGCGGCGGGCGGTGCCGTACCTGGTCTGGGGCACGGCGAAGACCGGCGTCAGGTCGAGACCCTGCGCCTTCCAGTGTTCGACGGCTTCGTCGACCCCCAGCAGCTCGGCGTGGCCGATGGCGTCGTCCAGGGTGCGAAAGCCCAGCGCGGCCAAGTGCTCGCGGACTTCCCGCGCCACGAAGCGGAAGTAGTTCACGATGTGCTCGGCCTGACCAGTGTACCGCTTGCGCAGCACCGGGTTCTGCGTCGCCACGCCGACGGGGCACGTGTCGAGGTGGCACACGCGCATCATCACGCAGCCCGCGACGACCAGGGGCGCGGTGGCGAACCCGTACTCCTCGGCGCCGAGCAGCGCGGCCACGACCACGTCGCGGCCGGTCTTCAGCGCGCCGTCGACCTGCACGGTGACGCGGTCGCGCAAGCCGTTGAGCATCAGCGTCTGCTGGGTCTCGGCGAGCCCGACCTCCCACGGCGTGCCCGCGTGCTTGAGCGAGTTCAGCGGCGACGCGCCGGTGCCGCCGTCGTGGCCCGAGATCAGCACGACGTCGGCGTGCGCCTTGGACACCCCCGCGGCCACCGTGCCGACGCCGACCTCGGACACCAGTTTGACGTGCACGCGCGCGTTCTCGTTGGCGTTCTTGAGGTCGTGGATGAGTTGTGCGAGATCTTCGATGGAGTAGATGTCATGGTGCGGCGGGGGCGAGATGAGGCCGACCCCGGCGGTGGAGTGACGCGTGCGCGCGATCCAGGGGTACACCTTGTTCGGCGGTAGCTGGCCGCCCTCGCCGGGCTTGGCGCCCTGGGCCATCTTGATCTGGATGTCGTCCGCGTTGACCAGGTACTCGCTCGTCACGCCGAAGCGACCGGACGCCACCTGCTTGATCGCCGAACGCCGGGCCGGGTCGTAGAGCCGCTCCGGGTCCTCGCCGCCTTCACCGGTGTTGGACCTGCCGCCGATCATGTTCATGGCGATGGCGAGGGTCTCGTGCGCCTCGGCGGAGATGGAGCCGTAGGACATCGCGCCGGTGTTGAAGCGGGCCAGGATCGCCTCGACGGGTTCCACCTCGTCGACCGGGATCGGGTCGGCGGCGCGCTTGAGGGAGAACAGGCCGCGCAGCGCCCCGCCTTCGCGGTTGAGCCGTTCGACCTCGTCGGCGTAGGCGCGGTAGACCTCCTCGCGGCCGGTCTTGGTGGCGTGCTGCAGGAGGAAGACCGTTTCCGGGGTGAACAGGTGCAGCTCGCCCTCGCGCCGGTAGGCGTACTCGCCGCCGACGTCGAGGCGCCGGTGCACGCGGTCGGTCGGGTTGTCCGGGTGCGCGCGGCGGTGCCGGGTCTGCGCCTCGCGGGCGATCACGTCGAGGCCGACGCCGCCGAGTTTGGAGGTGGTGCCGGTGAAGTACTCGTCGAGCACGTCGACCGCCAGGCCGAACGCCTCGAACACCTGGGCCGCGGTGTAGGCGCCGACGGTGGAGATGCCCATCTTGGACATGATCTTCAGGACGCCCTTGACCAGCGCCTTGACGTAGTTGCGCACGGCGGCGGCCGGTTCGACGCCGGTGATGGCGCCGTTGGCGATCAGGTCCTCGATGGTCTCGAACGCCAGGTAGGGGTTGACCGCGGCGGCTCCGTAGCCGAGCAGCAGGGCGATGTGGTGGACCTCGCGCGCGTCGCCGCTCTCCACGACCAGTGCGACCCGCAGCCGCTCGCGGGTGCGCACCAGGTGGTGGTGCACGGCCGAAACGAGCAGCAGGGACGGGATCGGCGCCATGCGGTGGTCGGAGTCGCGGTCGGACAGCACGAGCGTGCGCGCGCCCGCGGCGATGGCCTCGGACGCCTCCCGCCGCACGCGCGCGACCGCCGCCGCCAGCGCCGGACCGCCGCCGTCCACCTCGTACAGTCCGGAGAGGACGGTGCAGGCGTAGCCGGGCAGGTCGCCGTCGTCGTTGACGTGGATGAGCTTGGCCAGCTCGTCGTTGTCGATGACCGGGTACGGCAGCTGGATGTGCCTGCAGGACGCCGGTCCCGGCTCCAGCAGGTTCTGCTCCGGGCCCATGATCCGCTGCACCGAGGTGACGATCTCCTCGCGGATCGCGTCCAGCGGCGGGTTGGTGACCTGGGCGAAGTTCTGCTTGAAGTAGTCGTAGAGCAGCCGCGACCGCTGCGACAGCGCGGCGGGCGGGGTGTCGGTGCCCATCGACCCGATCGGCTCCGATCCGGTGACGGCCATCGGGGCGAGGAGAATTTTCAGCTCTTCTTCGGTATAACCGAAGGTGAGCTGACGGCGGTGGACGGACTCGTGGGTCTGCACGACGTGCTCGCGGTCGGGCAGGTCGGCGATCTTGAGCAACCCGGCGTGGAGCCATTCCTCGTACGGGTGCTGGGCGGCGAGCGCGTCCTTGACCTCGGCGTCGTCGACGATGCGACCCGCGGTGGTGTCGACCAGGAACATCCGGCCCGGCTGCAACCTGCCCTTGGCGATCACGTCGCCCGGCGGCACGTCGAGCACGCCGGTCTCGCTGGCGAGCACGACGCGGTCGTCGGCGAGGTGCCACCAGCGGGCCGGGCGCAGGCCGTTGCGGTCGAGGACGGCGCCGACCAGGGCGCCGTCGGTGAAGGTGACGCAGGCGGGGCCGTCCCACGGTTCCATGAGGCTGGCGTGGAACTGGTAGAACGCGCGGCGCTTCGGGTCCATCCCGGTGTGGTTCTCCCACGCCTCCGGGATCATCATCAGCACCGCGTGCGGCAGGCTGCGGCCACCGAGGTGCAGCAGCTCCAGCACCTCGTCGAAGCTCGCCGAGTCGGAGCCGTCCGGGTCGATCACCGGGGACAGCCGGGAGAGGTCGCCGGGCAGCAGCGGGGAGGTCAGCAGCGCCTCGCGGGCGCGCATGCGGTTGCGGTTGCCGCGCACGGTGTTGATCTCGCCGTTGTGCGCGACGAAGCGGAACGGGTGCGCCAGCGGCCACGACGGGAACGTGTTGGTGGAGAAGCGCGAGTGCACCAGGGCGATCGCGCTGCGCAGGCGGCGGTCGCGCAGGTCCGGGAAGAACAACGGGAGCTGCGCGGTCGTCAGCATGCCCTTGTAGACCAAGGTCCGCGCGGACAGCGACGGGAAGTAGGTGCCGCAGCCCGCGGCGACGCTGTCGCGCTCGACGCGCTTGCGCAGGCAGTACGCCAACCGGTCCAGGTCGATCCCGGTGGGACAGTCCCCTTCGGCGTCCGGGTGCGCGGCGACGAACGGCATGGCGAAGTGCGGCATGACCGAGCGCGCGGTCGGTCCGATGTCGGCGGCGTCCGGGTCGACCGGCACCTCGCGCCAGCCCAGCACCCGCAGGCCCTCCTCGGCGGCGATCCGCTCGACCAGCGCGACAGCGGCGGCGCGGGTGTCCGGGTCGGCGGGCAGGAAGGCCAGGCCGGTGGCGTAGCCGTGCACGCCGCGCTCGCCGGTCTCGGGGAGGGTGAAGCCGACCTCGGCGCGCAGCAGGTCGTCGGGGAGCTGGACCAGGATGCCCGCGCCGTCGCCGCTGGTCGGCTCGGCGCCCGCGGCGCCCCGGTGCTCCAGGTTGGCCAGCGCGGTGAGGGCGTCCTCGACGATGCCGTGGGAGCGGCGTCCGCGCACGTCAGCCACCATCGCCACGCCGCACGAGTCGCGCTCGTCGGCGGGGTCGTAGAGGCCGTGGGGGCGCGGGAATGCCGAGAACAGCATGGGAAACGGCCTCCTGTCCTGCGATCACGCGCTCAGTTCGGTTGCCGGCGGGGAGCGCCGGGCACTGGGCGCGGGACGGCAGCGGCCCGCGTAGTGACCCGAGCTTAACAGTCCGGAAACGCGCGAGTCACTTCCGTCACGCGGTGTCCCGCGCACGGCTGAACACCCGGTTCGCGCCCACCCCAGGAAGATCATTCTCCGGGTGCGAGCATAGCCGGTGGGAGGTCGGCAGGATCAGCAGGTCGCGGTGTGAAAAGGTGTCCGCTGTGACCAGAGCCTTCTACGACGCGTTGGCGGTCGACTACGCCGAGATGTTCGCCGGTGAACCCTCGGACCCGTTGGGCCGGGCGGTGTTGGGGTCCTTCGGCCGGTTCGTCGGGAGTGGACCGGCGGTGGACGTGGGGTGCGGCCCCGGACGGGTGACGGGATACCTGGCCGACCTCGGGGTGTCGGTGTACGGGGTGGACCTGTCGCCCGAGATGGTGAAGATCGCGCGCGGTGAGCGGCCCGATCTTCGGTTCGAGGTGGGGTCGATGTGGGACCTCGGGCTGGCGGACGGGTCGCTGGCGGGCCTGTCGGCGTGGTACTCGGTGATCCACACGCCCGCGCCGGAGGTGGGCGATTTGCTGGCGGAGTTCGGGCGGATGCTGCGGGTCGGCGGGCACCTGGTGCTGGGGTTCCAGATCGGCGACGAACCCCTGCGGCTGGAGCGGCCGCTGGGGCACGACGTGTCGCTGGACTTCAACCGGCTGCGGCCCGCGTGGGTGGTGGGGTTGCTGGAGGAGCGGGGGTTCGAGGTGGTGGTGCGTGTCGAGCGGGAGGCTCTTGAGGGGGAGACGGCACCGCAGGCGTACCTGATCGCCCGGCGTCAGGGGTAGTGGCTGCCGGCAGCGGGGGCGACTTGGCTGATCGGTGGCGGCTGCTGGCGGAAGGGTGGAGGTGGGGCAACGGGCTCGCCGCTGCCCCTGGAGGTGTTCCGCGAGCCTCGCCTGCTTGATCCGTGGAGCAGCGGCTGGCCCGCCGCGGCGGCACCGCCGAGCTGTTCGGCCGCGCGTCGGCGTGGTCGCGGTGCGCGGGGACGGTGGCGGACATGGAACGTGCCCGCGACCTGGGGGCGCGGGCACGTTCTCGGCTTGGGGTTCAGTCGTCCTTGGCCGGGGTGTCCTTGGCGGCGGAGACTGTGGCTTCCTCGTCCGGCTTGTCGGTGTCCGGGGTGGGGTCGTCGTCCGCGGGCTTGTCGGTGTCGTCGGACTTGTCGTGGTCAGGCTTGTCGGTGTCCTCGGGCTTGTCCGGGGTTTCCGCGGGGGTGCCGAGCCTGGCGGCGATGATGGCGGCCAGGTCCTCGCGGGGGCCGCGGCGGGCGGCGAGGACGAAGTAGGCGATGGCGCCCAGGAAGAGCAGGATCGACGTCCAGACGTTGACGCGGAGGCCCAGGACCATGGTGGCGGGGTCCGTGCGCATCATTTCGATGAGGGCGCGGCCCAGGGTGTAGCCGGCCACGTAGACGGCGCACACGCGGCCGTGGCCGAGGCGCAGGCGGCGGTCCAGCACGACCACGACCACGGCGACCAGGAGGCACCAGATCAGCTCGTAGAGGAACGTGGGGTGCACCGGGCTGCCGTCGATCAGCGTGTGGTCGATGGCCACGCCGTTGAGCGGGTCGTCCTGGCCCTCGGCGTTGACCCGGCGGTAGATCTCCAGGCCCCAGGGGAGGTCGGTGGGACCGCCGTAGAGCTCCTGGTTGAAGTAGTTGCCGAGGCGGCCGATGGCCTGGCCGACGAGGACTCCCGGTGACACCGCGTCGGCGAAGACCGGGAGGGGGACGCCCTTGCGCCTGCAGCCGATCCACGCGCCGACGGCGCCCAGGGCGATGGCGCCCCAGATGCCCAGGCCGCCGTCCCAGATGCGGAGGGCGTTGAGGGGGTTCTTGCCCTCGCCGAAGTAGCGGTAGTAGTCAGTGATGACGTGGTAGAGCCTGCCGCCGACCAAGCCGAAGGGCACCGCGAACACCGCGACGTCGACGACCGTGCCGGGCGCGCCGCCGCGCGCGATGAAGCGCTTCTCACCCCACCAGATCGCCACGATGATGCCCGCGATGATGCACAGCGCGTAGGCCCGCAGCGGCAGGGTGAACACCCCGAGGTCCAGCTGCCAGACGCCGCGGTCCGGACTGGGGATGCTCGCCAGGATCAGGTTGGAGGCGCTCGTCACGGGGCTACCGTAACGGGACCAGGTGGCCTGACCGTGAAGTGGTGCCGCTCGCAGGCCGGTTCGAGATCGACCTGGAATGGCTCGTCGAACCGCGATCGGCCATCAACGCGCACCGCGACGGGGTCCGCGCCACCCGACGCGCGCAGCGCCGATCCCGGCGGACCGGTGGTCGAGTCGACGAGCAGGAGGTACGGGATACCCGCCTCGGCGTAGCGGACCGGCTTGAACACCGAGTCGTGGGCGCGACCGCGCGGAGACCACCTCGCCCACCAGGAGAACCCGCTGGGCGTCGACAAACAGCCAGTCGCGTTCCGGCGCGGTGACCACGGCGAAGTCCGGGATGAGCACGCGGTCCGCACCGCGGCGCACAGTGATCCCCGGTAACGCCTCGGTACCCGGCGGCAGTGACTCGGGCAGCGCGCACAGCACCCTCGACAGCAGCGGCCGGTACCGGCCCGATGGCGTCGGGCTGAGCATGAGCCGCCCGTCGATCAGTTCGACGCCCCGGCCTGAGTCCTCAGGCAGGGTGCAGTACTCGTCCGCGGGGCCGGGTGCCGGGGGATTGCTCGGTCCACGGCCCAAGGGTCTCGGCGGCCACCGACAGAAACCGGCGCTCAGGCGGGGGTGAGCTGGAGGTTCACCCGATGGTGGAGGGGGATTTCCGGACGCCCTCGGCCAGTTCCGCGGCCAAGGCGCGCACGCCTTCCACGCCGTGTTCCGTCGCCTTGGTGACGAAGGCCGAGCCCACGATCACCGCGTCCGCGAAAGACGCCACCTCCGCCGCTTGGGCGCCCGAGCGCACGCCCAGGCCCACGCCGATCGGCAGGGCCGTGTGGGCGCGGGTGCGGGCCACCAGGCCCTCCGCCGACGTGCCGACCTGGTCTCGCGCGCCCGTCACGCCCATGACGGCCGTGGCGTACACGAAACCCGACGACGCCGCGACGGTGAGGGCGATGCGCTCCTCCGACGACGACGGGGCCACCAGGAAGATCCGGTCCAGGTCGTGCGCTGCCGAGGCCGCGATCCAGTCGGCGCCCTCGTCGGGGATCAGGTCGGGGGTGATCAGGCCCAGGCCGCCCGCGGCGGCCAGGTCGCGGGCGAAGGCGTCGACGCCGTAGCGGAACACCGGGTTCCAGTACGTCATCACGACCGCCCGGCCGCCCGCCGACGCCACGGCCTCGACCGTGGTGAACAGGTCGCGCAGCCGGAAACCCGCGCGCAGGGCCGTGTCCGCTGCGGCCTGGATGACGGGGCCGTCCATGACCGGGTCGGAGTAGGGGACGCCCACCTCGACCAGGTCGCAGCCCGCGTCGACCATGCCGCGCAGCAGCTCCGCCGAGCCGTCGACCGTGGGGAACCCGGCGGGCAGGTAGCCGATGAGCGCGCCGCGGCCCTCTTCGCGGGTCCGCGCGAACAGCGGGTCCAGCCTGCCCATCTAGCTCTCCTCGTAGAAGCCGAAGTACTTCGCGGCGGTGTCCATGTCCTTGTCGCCGCGGCCGGAGAGGTTGACCAGGAGGTACCCGTCCGGGCCCAGCTCCTGCCCCAGCTTGAGCGCCCCGGCCAGGGCGTGCGAGGACTCGATGGCCGGGATGATGCCCTCGGTGCGCGACAGCAGCCGGAAGGCGTGCATGGCCTCGTCGTCGGTGGCCGAGCGGTACTCGGCGCGGCCGGTGTCCTTGAGCCACGAGTGCTCCGGGCCGACGCCCGGGTAGTCCAGGCCCGCCGAGATCGAGTACGCCTCGGTGGTCTGGCCGTCCTCGTCCTGCAGCAGGTACGACATCGCGCCGTGCAGGGTGCCGGGGCTGCCGTGGCCCAGGGTGGCGCCGTGCTCGCCGGTCTCGATGCCCTTGCCGCCCGGCTCGATGCCGACCAGGCGCACGCCCGGGTCGTCGATGAAGCCGTGGAAGATGCCGATGGCGTTGGAGCCGCCGCCGACGCACGCGGCGACCGCGTCCGGCAGCCTGCCGGTCTGGTCCAGGAACTGGGCCCTGGCCTCCATGCCGATGACCTTGTGGAAGTTGCGCACCATGACCGGGAACGGGTGCCCGCCCGCGGCTGTGCCCAGCAGGTAGTGCGTGGTGTCCACATTGGTCACCCAGTCGCGCAGCGCCTCGTTGATCGCGTCCTTGAGGGTGCGGGAACCGGACTTGACCGGGATGACCTCGGCGCCGAGCAGCTTCATCCGGGCCACGTTGAGCGCCTGCCGCTCGGTGTCGACCTCGCCCATGTAGACCACGCAGTCCAGGCCCATCAGCGCGCACGCGGTGGCCGTGGCCACGCCGTGCTGGCCCGCGCCGGTCTCGGCGATGACCCGCTGCTTGCCCATCCGCTTGGTCAGCAGCGCCTGGCCCAGCACGTTGTTGATTTTGTGCGAGCCGGTGTGGTTGAGGTCCTCGCGCTTGAGGAAGACCCGCGCGCCGCCCGCGTGCTCGGCGAACCGGGGTGCCTCGGTGAGCAGCGACGGCCTGCCCGCGTAGTCGCGCAGCAGGCGGGCGAACTCGGCGGTGAACTCGGGGTCCAGCCGGGCCTTGTCGTACTCGGCGGAGAGCTCGTCCAGGGCGCCGATGAGCGCCTCGGGCATGAACCGGCCGCCGTACGGGCCGAAGTGGCCGCGCTCGTCCGGGTCGTGCGGGCCCGCCGCGTTCGGGTCCGGGGCGCCGGTGGAGGTCTCCTGCGCGCTCATCGACCGGGCCTCGGGCACGCCGGGTGCGATCCGGCCGTGACCAGCTGGACCAGGGCGGCCTTGGGGTCGTCGGTGGTGACCAGGCCCTCGCCGACGAGCACCGCGTCGGCACCGGCGCCCGCGTAGGTCATCAGGTCGCTGGGTCCGCGCACGCCCGACTCGGCGATCTTGACGGTCTCGAACGGCAGCCCCGGCGCGAGCCTGCCGAAGGTGTCCCGGTCGACCTCGAGGGTGTGCAGGTTGCGGGCGTTGACGCCGATGACCTTGGCACCGGCCTCCAGCGCGCGGTCCGCCTCCTCGGCGGTGTGCACCTCGACCAGCGCCGTCATGCCCAGCGACTCGACCCGGTCCAGCAGCGAGGCCAGGGCGTTCTGCTCCAGCGCGGCCACGATCAGCAGCACCAGGTCGGCGCCGTGCGCGCGGGCCTCGTGCACCTGGTACGGGCTGACGATGAAGTCCTTGCGCAGCAAGGGGATGTCCACCTTGGCGCGGACCGCGTCGAAGTCGGCCAGCGAACCGCCGAAACGCCGCTGTTCGGTCAGCACGCTGATGACCCGCGCGCCCGCCGCCTCGTAGTCGCGGGCCAGCGCGGCCGGGTCGGCGATCGCGGCCAGGTCGCCCTTGGACGGGCTGCGTCGCTTGACCTCGGCGATGACGCCGACGTCGGAGCCGCGCAGGGCGCTCATCGCGTCCCGCGGCGGCGCGGCCTTGGCCGCCAGTTCCTTGATGCTGTCGAAGGGGATCGCCGCCTCGCGGACGGCGAGATCTTCCCGGACCCCGTCGATGATCGAGTCCAGAATGCTCATTCGGCACCCCGGACCGATGATGTCTGACTGGTGTAGTCCCTCACAACCACTGCCCCTTCCCGCCGAATTGATGCTAACTCCGGCCCTTCTCCCGCCCCGGCACCGGGTCCTCGCTTCAGCGGCCCTCGGCGGATTCCGTGGGGTCGTCGCCCGCGGACAGCGCCTGCCAGAGGTCCGGTTCGGCACGTGCCGCTTCCTTCACCGCGGCGGGGCTGCGGTAGCGGGACCCCAGCCTGGGCGCGCGGTGGCCGCGCAGCAGCAGGACCACGGCCGCGGCGACCATCAGCGCTCCCCCGGCGGCGGCCAGCACGCGACCCCACAGCGCGTCGGCGTCGGTGTGCTGGACCAGGCCCGTCCACACCGGCACCAGGCCCGCCGCGGCCAGCAGGGCGCCGACGACCCGGCGCCACGGTCCCGCGACGGCGAGCAGGCCCGCCACCGCGGCGAGCGCGAGGACGGCCAGCGGCAGCAGCGCGGGCGCGATCTCCGCCCCCGGCACTGGCACGCTGGTCGTGGCGTCGGTACCCGGCCTGCTCCGGATGGTCGCACCCCAGGGCAGCCGGGAGGCGCCCCACAGCGCGGCGGCGGCGAGCGGCAACAGCCCGACGGCCGTCCACAGTGGACGGCGCGACTCAGTCACCGGTACCGGCCGCCGGGCGCATGGTCGAGGCGGTGGCGATGGCGGCCAGCACCGCGCCCGCCTTGTTGACGCACTCGGTGTCCTCGTAGCGCGGGTCGGAGTCGGCGACCACGCCCGCGCCCGCCTGCACGTACGCGACGCCGTCGCGGACCAGGGCGGTGCGGATGGCGATGGCGGTGTCGGCGTCGCCCGCGAAGTCGAGGTAGCCGACCACGCCGCCGTAGAGGCCGCGGCGGGTGGGCTCGAGTTCCTCGATCAGCTCCATGGCGCGCGGCTTGGGCGCGCCGGAGAGGGTGCCCGCCGGGAAGCACGCGGCCACGGCGTCGTAGGCCGTCTTGCCCTCGGCCAGCTCGCCGGTGACCGTGGAGACGATGTGCATGACGTGGCTGTAGCGCTCGACCCGGAAGAAGTCGACGACCTGCACCGTGCCGGGCTTGCAGACCCGGCCCAGGTCGTTGCGGCCGAGGTCGACCAGCATGACGTGCTCGGCGCGCTCCTTCTCGTCGGCGAGCAGGTCCTTCTCCAGGATCTGGTCCTCCTCGGGGTCGACGCCCCGCCACCGGGTGCCCGCGATCGGGTGCGTGGTGGCGCGGCCGTCGCGCACCGTGACCAGGGCCTCGGGGCTGGAGCCGACGATGCTGAAGCCGTCGAGGCGCAGCAGGTACATGTACGGGCTGGGGTTGGTGGTGCGCAGCACGCGGTAGATGTCGAGCGGGTCGGCCTCGGTGCGCATCTCGAACCGCTGCGAGACCACCACCTGGAAGGCCTCACCGGCCTGGATGGCTTCCTTGGCCGCGCGCACGGCGTCGTGGTAGTCGGCGGGGGTGGTCCGACGGTCGTACTCGGGCTTGGGCCGGTCGAAGACGGTGGCGGTGGGCGCGGCGGTGGTCTGCAGGCCCAGGACCATGGCGTCGAGCCGGGCGACCGCGTCGTCGTAGGCGGCGTCGACCCGCTCGGGCGAGTCGTCCCAGTTCACGGCGTTGGCGATGAGGGTGATGACGCCCTCGTGGTGGTCGAGCGCGGCCAGGTCGGTGGCCAGCAGCATGACCAGCTCGGGCAGCTTCAGGTCGTCCTCGGCCAGCTCGGGCAGCCGCTCGAGCCTGCGCACGGCGTCGTAGCCGATGTAGCCGACCATGCCGCCGGTCAGCGGGGGCAGGCCGGGCAGCGGGTCGGTGTGCAGCAGGGCCACGGTCTCGCGCAGCGCGGCCAGCGGGTCGCCGCCCTGGGGCAGGCCGGTGGGCGGGGTGCCGGTCCAGTGCGCCTCGCCGCCGGTCGCGGTGAGGGCGGCGGCGCTGCGCACGCCGACGAAGGACCAGCGCGACCAGGAGCGGCCGTTCTCGGCGGACTCGAACAGGAAGGTTCCGGGCCGGTCGGCGGCCAGCTTGCGGTACACGCCGACGGGGGTCTCGGCGTCGGCCAGCACCCGCCGCACGACGGGGATGACCCGACGGTCGACGGCCAGCGCGTGGAACTCCTCGCGCGTGGGGCTGACCCCGCCCATACCGCTCTTGCTCACCGGGGGGGTGGGCACACCGATCGCACTCGCCATGGACCCATTCTGCCGTGCGGGTGACGCGCGCCGGGCCATCGGGGGTAATTCAACACATGTTGAACGAGTAGGGCCGTTGGTCCATGATGACTCAGGTGACGACTTCAGGACAGGCCGAACGGCGGCGCGGGCGGCGGCCGGGCGGGACCGACACCCGGGCCGCGCTGCTGGCGGCGGCCCAGGAGGTGTTCCGCGAGCAGGGCTACGACGGCGCCACCGTCCGGGCCATCGCGCGCCGCGCCGGGGTGGACGCGGCGATGGTCAACCACTGGTTCGGCGGCAAGGAGTCGCTGTTCGCCGAGGCCGTGCTGCGGCTGCCGTTCAACCCGCAGGACCGGATCGGCGCGCTGGTGCGGGAGGGCAGCCTGGACACGCTCGGCGAGCGGCTGGTGCGGGCGTTCTTGACGGTCTGGGACGCGCAGGACGGGGGCGTGTTCGCGGCGCTGATCAGGAGCGTGGCGGCGCACGAGCAGGTGGCGAAGGCGCTGCGGGAGTTCTTCCACAACAACGTGTTCGGGCAGCTGGTGGACGTGTCGGACGGGCTCGGGGAGCTGCGGGCGAACCTGGTGGCGTCGCAGATGATCGGGCTGGGGATGGTGCGGTACGTGGCGCGGTTCGAGCCCGCGGCGGAGCAGGATGTGGAGACGGTGGCCAGGGCGGTGGGGCCGACGGTGCAGCGGTACCTGACGGGGAAGATCGACTGAGGCGGGTCGGGGGGCGCGGCCGGGCTGGCCGGGCTGACGCGGTGGTATCTGCCGCGTCCGGGCTCGGCCTTGGCGCACGAGAAAGCGATGGGTGGCGGGCTGGATATGCCTCCGGCCCCCGGTATCCATTCTACCGGGGAGGGGTGACAGTTCCGAGCGAAGATGATCATGCCTGTGGACAACTCGGCTGAGGCGATGGCGGCCGGGGTGCGGAGGGATCGCGGCCGCGCGGACCGCCGGGCCGCGCGGCGGGGTGCCTTTGGTCGGCGTGGTTCGGGCGGCTCGGGTCGCTCGAACGCGGCCGTCTCTCGAACGAGCCGACTCGGACGCGGTCGGCTCCCCCGGCCTCGTCGTCGGAGAGGCGGAGAGGCGGAGAGGCGGAGAGGCGGAGAGGCGGAGAGGCGGAGAGGCGGAGAGGCGGAGAGGCGGAGAGGCGGAGAGGCGGAGAGGCGGAGAAATGATCACCACATGCCGCCGGCCCCCGGAATCAATTCTACCGGCGGGGACTGACAATTCCGGTCGGAGATGATCATGCCTGTGGACAACTCCGGTGACCACCGTGTTGCCGTGGAAGGCGGAGCGGTGGCGGGAGTCGCGAGCGGTGGCGAGGTCGTGGAACGGGGTGCGAGTGGGCGCGAACGCGCGACGGTGAAGCGAGGGGCGGGGCGCGGCGAGGCCAGGGTGGCGGGAGCCGTGGCGAGGTCGCGGAGCGGGGGCGCGCGACGGTGCGGCAAGCGCGGGGCGCGGGGGGCGGGTTAGAGCAGGGAGTCCGCGTCGAAGCAGGTGGGGGTGCCGGTGTGGCAGGCCGGGCCCGTCTGGTCCACGACCAGCAGGATCGTGTCGCCGTCGCAGTCCAGGCGGACGTCGTGGACCTGTTGGGTGTTTCCCGAGGTCTCGCCCTTGACCCAGAGTCGGTTGCGGCTCCTGGAGAAGTAGGTGGCGCGGCGGGTGGTGAGGGTCTGGTGCAGGGCCTCGTCGTCCATCCACGCGACCATGAGGACCTCGCCGGTGCCGCGCTGTTGCGCCACCGCGCACACCAGGCCGTCGGCGTTGCGCTTGAGGCGGGTGGCGATCCGGGGGTCGAGGGTGGTCACGTGGTGCCCTTCAGGTACTCGGCGGCGGGTTTGGTCAACAGGAGCACCGCCGCGTAGACGTGTGCGGCGGCCAGGATCCCGGAGGCGACCCGGTACCACACCGGCAGTCCCCCGAAGGCGAACGTGGTGTGGGCGACCGCGGCGAGGACGGTGAACACGATGACCGGGATCCGGGCGCGGGTGAGGCCCACGAAGACGCTCACGGCGCCCAGGAGTCCGATGACGCCCATGCCGACCGGGAAACCGAGGACGCCCGCGTCCGAATCGGACAGCCGCGCCAAGCCCAGCGCGACGAAGGCCAGGGCGGTGGCCGCCAGCAGCGCGGCGGCCACCCGGACCTCCAGGGGGCGGGTGCTCACCGGACCACGATACCGGCCGCGCGCATGGTGTCCTTCACCTCGCCGATCCGCAACTGTCCGAAGTGGAACACGCTGGCCGCGAGGACCGCGTCCGCGCCTTCCCGCACCGCGGGGGCGAAGTGGGACAGGGCGCCCGCGCCGCCGCTGGCGATCAGGGGGACGTCGACGCGGGCCCGGACCAGGCGGATCAGCTCCAGGTCGAAGCCCGCCTTGGTGCCGTCGGCGTCCATGGAGTTGAGCAGGATCTCGCCGACGCCGAGCTCCTGGCCGCGCTCGGCCCACTCGACGGCGTCGAGGCCGGTGCCGCGGCGGCCGCCGTGGGTGGTGACCTCGAAGCCCGACGGCGTGGGGGCCGACCCCTCCGGCACCCGGCGGGCGTCGACCGACAGCACCACGCACTGCGCCCCGTAGCGGCGGGACGCCTCGCCGAGGAACTCGGGGCGGGCGATGGCGGCGGTGTTGACGCCGACCTTGTCCGCGCCTGCGCGCAGCAGGCGGTCGATGTCCTCGACCGTGCGCACGCCGCCGCCGACGGTGAGCGGGATGAACACCTGCTCGGCGGTGCGGCGGACCACGTCGAAGGTGGTCTCCCGGTTGCCGGAGGACGCGGTCACGTCCAGGAACGTCAGCTCGTCGGCGCCCTCGGCGTCGTAGGCCGCGGCCAGTTCGACCGGGTCCCCCGCGTCGACGAGGTCGGTGAAGTTGACGCCCTTGACCACCCGGCCCGCGTCGACGTCGAGGCAGGGGATCACGCGGACCGCTACGGACATGCCGGTGAGCCTACGGGGCACCGACCGGCGGGCATCGGCCACAGTGCACTGTGTCACCAACCGCACCGGAAGGGGGACGCCAGCCCGATGGCCAAGACCGGTCGCCGCCCCGGCCCCACGCGCACCCGCGAGGCCATCCTGGCCGCCGCCCGCGCGGAGTTCGCCGCGCGCGGTTACCCGGGCGCCACGATCCGCGGCATCGCGGCCGCCGCCGGGGTCAACCCGGCGCTGGTGCACCACTTCTTCGGCACCAAGGAGCAGGTCTTCGTCGCCGCCCTCGCCCTGCCCGTCGACCCCGCCCGGGTCGTGGCCGCCGTCGTCGACGGGCCGCGCGCCGAGGTCGGCGAGCGCCTGCTGCGGCTGTTCCTGGGGCTGTGGACCGCGCCGGAGTCGGCGGCGGCGTTCCTGGCGGTGTTCCGGTCGGTGTCCGGCAGCGAGCGGGCGGCCGCGCTGCTGCGGCAGTTCCTGGAGAGCGCGGTGCTGGGCCGGGTGGCGGCCGCGCTGGACGTGCCCGCCCTGCGCGCCGCGCTGGTGGCCGCGCACCTGGTCGGGTTGGCCATGGCCAGGTACGTGGTCCGCGTCGAGCCGCTGACCTCGGCGTCCGACGACGAGATCGTCGCGGTGGTCGCGCCGGTGCTCAACGGGTACCTGGCGCCCTTGCCACCGGTGGGAGCATCACCGGTGTGAGCGACGTAACGGCCCGGTTTCGGCGAGCGACCCTCCGGAGGAGCCGGGAGCGAGCCAGGGGGCGTGCGGACGTGGTGGCTGGGCTGTGGTGTGCGCGGGGTGAGCGGTGATGGCTCCGCCGAAGGCGGAGGTCAACCCGTTCCTGCTGCCGGGGTGGGAGAGTTCCCCGCTGCGCCCGCTGTGCCCGTGGGAGCGGCCGGAGGACGAGGGGTACTACGTCCCGATAAACCACACCGCCGAGGCGTACGAGGAGTTCACCGCGCAGATGGGGGCGCTGCGGTGGCTGGACTCCGGGGGCAGGCTGACGCTGGTCACCGGGGATTCCGGCTGCGGCAAGACATCCCTGGTCAACCGCTGCGTCGGCTGGCTGCTGCGCGCGCTGCAGGAGCGGTACCAGCGCGGCGTGGTCGTCGACCTGTCGCTGGGCCCGAAGACCCGGCAGAGCGTGGACGAGCGGATGGCGGGCGTGTGCGCGCTGCTGTTCGACCGGCTGCTCCAGGAGAAGGTGCTCGACGGCGAGCGGGCCGCGGCGCTGCGGGAGCGGTTGGCGCAGCCGGAGCGGTTCTACCGGTACCTGGCCGGTGAGCTGCCCGACGAGGTGGTGCTGGTCGTCCTGCTGCCCGCCACCGACCTGGTCGACGAGGTGGTGTCCTACGCCCACCTGGCGGGCCGCAAAACGCTGTTCTTCACGGAGTCCTCCTACCTCGACGAGCGGCACGCGCACCTGGTCCGGCAGGGCACCGCGAAGGTCCCGATCCCGCCGGTGGCGCTGCGGGTGGGGTCCCTGCGCACGGGTGACGTGGCGCGGTTCGCGGCCGATCGGCTGGGTCGGCACGACCGTGGACACTTCCCGACCATGAGCGCCACCACGGTGCGGTCCATGGCGGGCCCGCTCCGCTCGATCGCCATGTTGCAGCGCGTGTTGTCGGGGGTGTACGAGGACCGCAAGAACCGCGGCGACCGCTACTCCGACACCGACGAGATCACCTTCGCCGACATCACCGAGTACTTCTACGACCGGTTCCTGCGGGACCCCGGGACGGCCCCATGACGCGACCGCCCAACGCCGAGGAGAACCCGTTCTCCCCGCTGGCGATCGCGCGGGTCAACGCCACCGACGAGGTGACGGTGGAGACCGACGCGGTGCGCGCGGCGGCGGCGGAGCTGGCGGCGTTCCTGACGCCGACCGCGCCCGACGGTGACGGGTTGCCGCCGGGCAACGTGGTGGCGGTGGTCGGCGACTACGGGACGGGCAAGTCGCACCTGGCGACCTGGCTGCGGAACCGGGCCGCGGGGTCGCCGCTGCCGATCGTGGCCGTCTACCTGGAATCCATGTCGGCCAACTTCATCAGCGTGTACCGGCGGGTGGTGGCGCAGCTCGGCAAGGAGAGCGTGCGCAGCCGGGTCGTGGAGACCTACAAGGACGTCATCGCGGGCCACCTCGCAGGCAGCGACCTGTTCCGCGCGCTGGCGTCGCGGCTGCGGGCCGACGACCTGGACCCGTTCGACATGATCGAGCGGTTGCGGCTGCCGGAGAGCGAGCTGCAGCGGATCACCGCCGAGCGGCTGGCCCGCGTCACCCAGAACGACGCGTTCACCATCGCGCTGACGCTGCTGCTGCGCGGCGGGTTCGACGAGATGGTGTGGGAGTGGCTCAACGGCGCCCAGCCGGACAAGGTGCTGACCGAGCAGGGCATCCCCGCCGCGATCGACACCGAGGCCGCGGCGCTGGAGGCGCTGGGCGTGCTGGCGCTGCTCTACGGCGGCAGGCAGCGCCGGTTCCTGCTGCTGCTCGACGAGGCCGACAAGGTGCTCGTCAGCCGCGACCGGGACAGCGACTTCGTGCCCGCGCTCAAGCAGCTGCTGCAGGTGTTCGTGGCGTCCGGGGCGATGCTGGTGCTGGTGGGTCTGCCGGACATGCAGTCGGAGCTGACCGAGGACGTGCGCCTGCGGATCAGCCGCACCATCACCACCCGCGGCCTGACCGGCGACGACGTCCGCGCGCTCATCGGCGACCTGCAGCACCGGCAGTTCAACACGCGCAGGTTGGCGCCGTTCACCGCCGAGACCGTGGACTACCTGACCGCGCTCGCCGACGGCAACCCGCGGCGGATCATCCGCATGTGCCACCACCTGTACCGGCGCGCGAGCGGCGGCGCGGTCAGCATGGCGATGGTCCGCGAGGTCGCGCTGGAGCTGGCGCCGACCGGCGGCGCCACCGTGGCCACGCGGGTGCGCCAGTTCTTCGACGCGCAGGGCTGGGACTACCGGACGAGGTACCGCTACGGCAACCAGGACGACGCGGTCGTGGACTTCCTGGTCACCTTCGACGGCGGCGGGTGCGCGGTGCTGCTGTGCGGTTCGGTGCTCGGCGACGAGGACGTGCGGCGGCTGACCCGGCGGGCGACCGCGGTGCGCGGCGGTCTGCCGGGGGTGGAGCTGCTGCTGGTGGTCGACGGGGTGGTGGCCGAGGCGATGGCGGCGGCGCTGGCGGACGTGTTCCCGCCGCGGCCGCTCGTGTTCTCCCCCGAGAACATCGGCGAGGACCTGCTGTCCCTGTTCGACGCCAAGGTGAAGCGCCTGCGCGCGGTGAACGAGGCGGGAGACGCGAGCGTGCTGCGGGACCGGGTGGAGCAGGTGGTGCGCCAGCAGGCGCAGCTGTTCACCGCCATCGACCAGCTCACCGCCGGCCTGGCGGACAACGCCCGGTACCTGGAGGGCTTGGTCACGGCGCAGCGGGTCCCGGACGACGCGGTGCCCGCGCAGCGGGCGCGGGAGATGCCGGAAGCGGTGGACAGGCTGTTCCGCGCGGCGCTCGGCGCCATGGACCGGACCGAGGAGTGGCACGAGGTGCTGGCGGCGGCGTTCGGGCCGGACGCGGCGCGGGCGCTGGACCAGAAGTACCTCAACGAACTGCGGGTGGTCCGGTTCCGGGAGGAGCTCGCGGGGTCGGTGCTGGTGGTGGACGTGGTGCGGCGGTTGCGGAAGGCGGTGGCCGAGTGGTTCGGGGGTCTGGCCGGTGACCTGCCGTCGACGGCGGAGCGCGACCGGCTGGACATGCTGATGCTCAACTACGAGGAGCTGCGCACGAGCCTGCCGTCCCCGCGCGGGGACGCGCTACCGCCGCCGGACGGACAAGTGGACCTGCGGGAGACGGTGGGCGGGTTGGCGCAGTTGCTGCTGGACGCGGTGAACCGGTGGAGCGAGCAGGGCGGTTTCGGACCTCGATGACCGACCCCGCACTGCCGTACGGCAACCCGTTCGTCCTGCCCGATGGCGAGTCCAACCGCCCGCTGCGACCGCACGTCCACCCGGAGGACGTGCCGCTGGTGCAGGACATCGGTGGTCTCGGTGACAACCTGGACCTGCTCGCCAAGTCGCGGTCGGTGTTCGTGGCGGTGACCGGGCCGTCGGGGACGGGACGCACTACTTCCCTCAACGTGTGCGCCTGGGAGCTGCTGACGCGGGAGCGGGTCAGCGAGGTCGTGGACGTGTCGGTGGAACCGCTGCGCACGGATCGGGCGCACCGGATGTCGTCGGCGTGCGCGCGGGTGGCCGAGGAACTCGGGTTCGGTGAAGACACCGAACTCGTTGCCGCGGTCGAAGACCCGGCGGAGTTCTACCGGTTGTTGGAGGAGTTGGTCGACTGCGCCGTCGTGTTGCCTCCGGTGGAGAGCGCGCGCGAGGTCGAGGCGTACTTGGAGCTGGGAACGCGCAAGACGGTGTTCCTGGCGGAATCGCCGGAGATCGGCGTTTACGGCGACGCGCTCTTGCTGAGCACCCTGAACCTGCGGCCCGGTGAGGCGCGGAGGTTCATCGACAACCGCTTGGACCACTGGTCCAAGCGGATGGCGTTCCCCCGCGTGGGCGGGGAAGCGCTGGCGAAGCTGGAGAAGGACGTCACGAACGTCGGCCTCCTGCACAACCTGATGGTCGAGGTGTACGCGACCCGGTTGGCGCACTCGCCCACCCGACCCTACCCCGACACGGTGACCGTCGAAGACATCCTCCTCGGGTTGAACGTCCTGATCATCGGTATCCGCGTCACGCCACCGGTTTCGGTGAAACCGCCGGTGGGCACGGGTGCCAAGTGGCTCTCGGACGCCGTGGCCGAGAAGGACCTCCTCAAGCGCGAAGGCGTCGCCCAGGTCATCACCAACCGGATGGTCGAGGCCGCCAAGAACGAACCCGGCACCTCGATCCTGGTACACCTCGACGGTCGTTGGGGTACCGGCAAGAGCACCCTGCTGTCCTTTGTGGAGCGAAAGCTCACCGAGAAGGACTTCCTCGTGGTGCGATTCGACGCGTGGCAGCAGGCACGGCTGTCGCCGCCGTGGTGGGCGCTGCTGACGAACCTGCGCGGCGCGGTGCTCGCCGATCGCAAGCGCTTGCGGCGGTGGGGTTTCCGGATCGCCGAGCTGCGGGAGCGGCTGCGGCGGACCGGGGCCGCGTACGTGCTGCCGCTGGTGCTGACGATCCTGACCGTCGGTGGGCTCGCGCTGACCCTGCTGGGGATCAACTCGACCACCACGTTCGCGGACGCGCTGAAGGTCGTGGTGGCGGTGCTGACGGCCACCGGGTCGGTGTGGGTGGCGGCGCGCGGGGTCGGCAAGGCGATGCTGTGGCGGTCGGCGCGCGGGGCGCGGTTGTTCGAGCAGTCGAACACGAACCCGATGGTGCGGGTGGCCGAGCACTTCGACTGGCTGCTGAGCCGCTCGTCGAAACCCGTGGTGTTCTTCATCGACGACCTCGACCGCTGCAAGCACGACTACGTGGTCGACCTGCTGGACGCGGTGCAGACGCTGGTGCGCACGACGCCCGGCGCGCACCCGTTCACCCGCGTGTCCCCGCGCGCGGCGTACTTCGTGGTCGCGGCGGACGGCGCCTGGCTGCGCCGCAGCTACACCGCCACCTACTCGACCTTCGACAGCGACCCGGCGCGGGCGGAGGCGCTGGGCTACCAGTTCATGGACAAGCTGTTCCAGCTGACCGTCCCCATGCCGTCGGTCAGCGAGTCCGCCCAGCGGCACCTCTTGGACTCCCTGTTGGGCGTGGCCGACACCGGGGTGGAACACCCGGCGGTCAAGGCCGTCCGGGAACGGCTGACCGCGGCCAAGGGCGAGACCGAGGTGCTCAGGATCATGAACAGCGCCCCGCCGGACGTGCGCGCCGCCGTCGCCCCCGACGCGGCCGTCGCGGTGTCCGAGCCCGGGATCCGCGCGCACACCGAGCACCTGCTGAGCGACTTCACCCGGCTCCTGGGCACCAACCCCCGGGAAGTCAAGCTGTTCGTCAACACCTACACCATGCTCCGGGCCGTCCGGATGGCCGAGGCGGGCACGCCGCCGCACGGGCTGCTCGCCCTCTGGTCGATCGTCCGGGTCCGCTGGCCGGAGATCGCCGACCACCTCCAGCGCTCCCCCGACGCGGTCCGGGGCATCCTCAACGAGGGCTGGCTCTCGGAGGACTTCCCGGAACGCTTGCGCGCCATGGCGTCGGGGTCCGCGCTGCGCGCCGTCGTCGGCGACCGCAAGGCCGGTCCCCTGACGCCCGAGGGCATCCGCCGCTGTTGCGGTCTGGAGTAGCGGTTCAGCCGAGCGCGGCGACCTCGGCGGTCAACCGCTCCATGGCGGTCTCCGCCTCCGCGACGCGTTCCTGGCGCAGGGTCATGCCCAGCAGGAACGACCCCGGGGTCAGCCGCCGGTAGTACAGGGCGCCGTGTTCGGGGTCGAACGTGACGCGGTCCAGCGGAACCGGTTCGAGCAGCCTGCCCACGATCCGGTTGCACCTGGTCGCGATCGTCGGCACCTCGCGGGTCAGCGCGCGGAGGCGGTCTCGGCGGGACTCGACGGTGACCGAGGTGTGGAAGTCCGCCAGCGCCGGGTCGTCCAGGCAGTCCACCGTGAAGATGACCGCTTCCCCCGCGTAGTAGGCGACCCACTGCAACGCGCTCGGGTCGATCACCGCCGAGGCCAGGTCGCGGATCGCGGTGGAGCGCGGGGAGAGGGCGGTGGTCTGGAAGGAGTGGACGGCGACCGGGTGGTCCGAGGCGACCGGGTCCGCGCTGGCCACGAAACCGCCCGGGTTCTGGTCGTCGAGGCCGAGGTCGCGGCGCAGCGCGGTGGTCAGCTCGGCCATGGCCTGGTCCGCCTTGTGCACCCTCGCGTCGGGCAGGGCGGCGACGATGTCCTTGGCGGGGAGGACCTTGTAGTGCAGGACCGACCCGGCCGCGCCCGTGAGGACCGTGCGGATCAGCGTTCCCATGCGGAGTTCGTCGAGCCGCTCGTCGAGTTCGTCCAGCAGGGAGCAGAGCAGGGCCGCGTTGGAGGAGACCCGGTCGCGGGACCCGACGTGCGCCCTGTCGTCCAGGGACAGGACCCGGACGTGGTTGGCCAGGTGCACCAGGTGCCGCAGCCCCGCCCGGCGGAACGCGTCGACCGACAGCGGGCGGGCCTCCCCGTGGGGGCCGCCGTTCGCTTCGAGGACGACGGGGTCGGTGGGCACCGGGCGGGCTCCTCGGTCGGGTTCAGGTCTGCGGGATGTCGAGGTCGACGTCCACCAGGCGGACGTTGCCCGCGTTCTTCACGTTCTCCGCGGCGACCCGGGTGTACGGGTGGTCGGCACCGACGAAGTCGACGCACTGCTGCCAGATGACCTCGGTGTCGCGGCGGGCCTGCGCCACGTCGCCCAGGTCGGCGAGCACGGCGGCCACGACCAGGGCCGCGGCCAGGGTCCACGGGTGCTGACCGTCCACCGTCTCCCCCAGTTCACGATACGCGTTGCGGGCGTGCCCGTAGGCGGTCTCGTGGTCCCCGGCCGCCCGCAGGCACATGGCGTACTCGAGGTGGCAGATGGCGATGAACGGCCGGTGGTCCGGCCGCTTCGTCCGGTACTGCTCCAACACCTCCACCGCCACGGCCGCCGCGTTGTCGGCGCCGCGGGCGCGGGCCACCGCCGCCATGCTGAGCCGCGCCGCCAGCGTGTGCGGGTGGACGTCGCCCAGCGACGCGCGGTACTCCGCGCAGACCTGGCTGGTCAGCTCGTGCGCCACCGACACCCGTCCCGCGTGCCGCAGCGTGAGCGCGTAGTGCCAGCGGACCCGCAGTTCGTCCGGGTGGGCCGGTCCGCGCAACCGGAGGATGTTGTGCCGGGCGGCGGTCAGCGAGCGCAGCGACTCGTCCAGCCTGCCCATCTCCCGCTGGTAGAAACCCACGCTGCACAGGGAGAACCAGGTGTTCGGGTGGTCGGTGCCCAGCAGCCTCAGCCGCCGCGCGTAGTTGCCGCGCTCGATGTCCAGCGCCGTCTGGGGGAAGCCCGCGAGCAGTTGGGACAGCGCGAGGTTGTTGGCCGCCTTGCGCGCCTGCGGGTGCTCCTCCCCGAGCGTGGCCCGCAGCCCCCGCCACGCGGTCACGTCGCTCTCCAGCGCCTCGCCGAACCGGCCCAGCCCGCGCAGGTCGGCGCTGAGCCCGCGCACCGCGGTGTGCGTGACCGGGTGGTCCGTCCCCAGCTCCGGGTGCTCCCGCGCGCGGTCGACGGCGAACCTGTCGAAGGCGTACGCGGCGCGGAAGTCGCCCAGCGCGCGGCTGAGGTTGGCCAGCTGCCCCGCGAACCGCACGTCGAGCTGGTCCGGCTGGTCGTGCCGCTCCCGCCACGCGGCCAGCACCGGCATGCCCGCCTTCAGCGCGGCGCTCCACGTGCGCGGGTTACCCTCCAGGTACTGGTACCGCGCCTGGTTGACCAGCCAGCGCCGCACCAGCGGGTCATCGCTGCGCAGCGCCTCGGCCGGGCCGAGGTGCCGTTGCAGCTCGGCGTGCCGGTTCTCCCGGTCGGCCTCGTGCCCGCCGACCTCCAGCGGCGCGTACGCGGCCAGCACCCGCAGCGCGTGCGCGCGCTTGTCGGCGCGCTTGGCCTCGGACATCCGCGCCAGCAACCACTCCCGCACCAGCGGGTGCAGCCCGACCGACGGCTCCTCGCCCCACGCCACCTCGAACAGCGCGCACCGGGCGCCGGTCCACAGCACCTGGTCGACCTCGGTGGCGTCGTAGCGCAGCACCTCCGCCGCCGGACCGCCCAGTTCGGCCAGCCGGGCCAGCATCCCGTTGGAGCGCACCAGTTGCAGGCTCGCCCCCTGCGGCGACAGGAACGCCAGCAGCTCGGCCAGGTGCACGGCGAGCGCGCCGCGGGCCTCGCGGCGCAGCCAGCTAAGCGCCACCTCGACGGTCTGGGCCACCGGCAGCCTGCCGGGCGGGACCGCCGCCGGGTCGAGCGGGGGCCGCAGCTCGGCCAACCGCGCGGTCGCGGTGACCGCGGCGGAACTCCTGGTCAGGCCCCGGGTCTCGGCCGCGTCCTCGGCGATGGTGCGCAGCAGCGCGGCCGACAGCGACAGCGCCAGCGGCAGGTGCGCCACGGCGGCCGCGGTCTGCCGGGCCTCGGGGTCGAGCAGCCCGGGGACCGTCCGGGTCAGCAGGGCGACGCTGTCCGCGTCGGGCAGCGGCGGCAGGTCGACCTGGTCGCCGCCGCGGTGTTCGGTCGACGTGCACAGCACGTGCAGCCACCGCGGCCGGGGACCGGGCAGCAGGGCGTCCACGGGCGGCGGTCCGGCCGCCACGTCGTCGAGGACCAGCAGCCACCGCGCGTTCTCGACCGGCGGGTCGTCCGCGCGCAGCTCGGCGGCCGACGCCTCGACCGAGTCCACGTCCTGCGCGGCGACCCACCACGTGACGTCGTAGTCGCAGGCGAAGCGGTGGGCGTACTCGCGGGCGGTCTCGCTCTTGCCGACGCCGCGCACCCCGGTGAGCGTGACGGTGGTGTGCTCGTCGGAGACCAGGTTGTCGCGCAACGACTCCAGGTCCGCGCCGCGGCCGACGAACCGGCCGTTGCGCGCGGCCACGTTGGACACGGCCGGGGTGCGCGCGGGGAACCGGGCGTCCGCCGGGTCCGCGCCGCCGGTGCGGTCGACCAGCCCGAAGCGGCCCAGCAGCGTCGCCTTGGCCTGGTCCTCGTGCAGCCCGGTGACCGCGAACCCGCCGGTCGACGGGAGTTCGACGGCGTCGTCGGAGACCTGCATCAGCACGACGTCGGTGGTGCCCAGGCGCAACGCGTCCAGCGCGCCGCGCAGTTCGGGGACGCCGGGCGCGCCGTACAGCGCGGTCGAGGCCACGACGAGCACGCCGCGCTGTTCCTCCTCCGCGAGGAGGCGCACCGGTCCGACGCCCAGCGGGGTCCGCCGGACGTGCGCGCCCGCCGCGGTGAGCCGGTCGTGGGCCCACTCCGCCCACGCGCGGTCCGGGGGCGCGTGGACGATGGTGACGGTGTCGGGCACGTCGCCGCCGAGGCCGAAACTGGCCCGGTAGCGGGCGCGCAGCAGCGGCGTGACGATGTCCTGCCGGTTCACCGCGTGGCCGCAGACGTCCCTGGTGAAGGTCTCGTAGGACTCGCCGAGGCCGGTGTCGAGGGCCAGGTCGTCGGCGACGACCGCGAGCATCGGGTCGTAGGACTCGCCGGGCTGGTACGGGATCTCGACCGGTTCGGCCAGCCGCTCGACGTCGCCGCCGAGTTCGTGGTGGAAGGCGGTGCGCACGGCGGAGCGGCCGCGGTGCTCGCGCTCCTCGAAGCGGGGGTCGGTCATGGTCAGCACCGGCACGACCGCGAGCGGCCCGTGGGCGGCGCGCGCGACCTGGCTCGCGACCTCCGCGCCCCGGGTGATCGCGGTCGGGCGGGCGGTGCAGAACACCGCGACGCGGTCGCACACCGCGGCCACCGCGGCCAGCACCGCGGGCGACGGCGCGGTCGGCACGTCGACCAGGACGTAGTCGTAGCCCGCGGTGCGCAGCCGGGCCCTGAGCATGGCGGCGGCGGGCAGGTCGAGCACGTCGAGCCTGCGGTCCCAGTGCTCCACCCGGAGCACGTCGACGTGGCCGTGGGCGCCGGGGACGGTGAACCGGGCGGCGGGCAGCGGCCGCACGGGCTCACCCGGCAGCGGCGGCTCGGCCAGCGCGGCGCCGAGCTCGTCGGGCAGGTCGACCTCGGCGGCGTAGAAGGGGGCGAGGTAGTCGGCGGCGCGGGGCGGCTCGGTGCCGCCGTCGAGGACGAGCACGCGCGCGTCGTCCCCGGCGAGCAGCCACGCCGCGTTGGCCGCGGCGCTGGTGCGCCCGGACCCACCGCTGACCGCGAGGAGAGCGATGATCCGGACCTGGTCGAGGTCACGCGCGGGGCTGCTCATCACTAGATGATGTCGCGCGCCGCGGCGGCCGGGTTACCGCCGAAGGATCTTTTCCCCCGCCCCGTCACATCGCGTTCTGGAAGGCGGCGAAGTAGTCCTCGTCGGCGCCCGCGAGCTGCCTGCGCACCGCAGCGGCCAGCGCCGAGTCGGGGATGGCCGCGAGCGCGGCCGGGTCTAGCGACCCGACGTCGGGCAGGTCGGACTCCAGCGCCGCAGGGTCGGCGCCTGCCTCGTGCTGAGGGGTGCTCACGTTGACGTCCTTTCACTCTTTCGGCGGGCGGTGGTCGGCCACCAGCCGGGCCGGCAACGTGCCGCGCCATGATAGCCACAGGCACCGACCGCGGGGGCCCGGTCGCGCGCCCGCCGGGAACTGGAACACTCCGCGGGCGTGCGGCGATCCCCCTCGGGGGAGGAGTCGCGCCGAGGGTGCGGCCAGGACGTGCGGGAACGGTGTCAGCGTATGGGTGGTCCGGGCGCCACGGCGACGGCGGCGCGCACCCTGCCGCTGCGCCAGTTCATCCTGAAGGTGCACGGGCGCTGCAACCTCGCCTGCGACCACTGCTACGTGTACACGATGGCCGACCAGCGCTGGCGCGGCAGGCCGCGGGCGATGTCCGCGCGCACGGTCGAGCGGACGGCGGCGCGGATCGCCGAGCACGTCCGCGACCACGGCGTGGACGCCATCGAGGTGGTGCTGCACGGCGGGGAGCCGATGCTGGCCGGGGTCGAACGCCTGCGGCACTGCGTTTCCGCGGTCCGGGCCGCGGTGGGCCCGGGTGTGCGGGTCGGGTTCGCCATGCAGACCAACGGGACGCTGCTGACCGACGCGGCGCTGGACGCGTTGGCGGCGCTGGGGATCCGGGTCAGCGTGAGCGTCGACGGGGACGCGCAGGCGCACGACCGGCACCGCGTCGGGCACGACGGCCGCGGGTCGTACGCGGCGGTCAGCGCGGCGTTGCGGCGCCTGGGGTCCGCGCGGCACCGGGCGGCGTACGCCGGGTTGCTGTGCACGGTCGACCTCGCCAACGATCCACTGCGGACCTACGAGTCGCTGCTGGCGTTCGACCCGCCCGCCGTCGATTTCCTGCTACCGCACGGGAACTGGACGAACCCGCCGCCGGGCCGCGTGCCGGGCGACCCCCGAACACCGTACGCGGACTGGCTGATCCCGATTTTCGACCGCTGGTACGGCGCGCCCGAAACGGGGGTGCGGCTGTTCGAGGAGATCATCGCGGTCGCGCTGGGCGGCCGGTCGCGGGTGGAGGGTGTCGGCCTGTCGCCGTCGCGCATGGTGGTCGTGGAGACCGACGGGGGCATCGAGTCGTCGGACATGCTGACGTCGTCGTACGAGGGCGCTTCCGCGACGGGCCTGCACGTCGACCGCGACCCGTTCGACCGCGTCCCGCGCCCGTCGCCGGTGGTCGTGCCGCCGACGGGCTGCGGCGGGTGCCCGGTGCGGCGCCTGTGCGGCGGGGGGCTGCGGGCGCACCGCTACCGTGAGGGATCCGGGTTCGACAACCCGTCCGCCTACTGCCCGGACCTGTTCCGGCTGGTCGGCCACATCCGGGACCGGGTGGCGGCGGACCTGGCGGCGTTGGCTCGGGGGCGCGGGTAGTGCACCGGATCTCGGTCGGGGTGTTCGAGGAGCTGTCGGCGTGCGGCGGCGGGCCCGCGGCGGTGGCCGCGCTGGTGGCGGCGCGGCGGAGTCGGACGGTGCTGCTGCTGGAGCACGCGGTCCGGGCGTCGGGGGACCCCGAGGCGCGTCGGTTGTGGGCGTCGCTGCACGGGTCGTCGGTGTTGGACGACCCGGGGGTGGGCGCGTGGGCCGTGCGCGTCGCGTCGGGTGCGCTCGGTCTGGACGACCTGGGGTTGGTGGCGATCGCCGGGGCGGCGCGGCGGGGGCGCGAGTTGGGCGTGCGGCTGGCGGTGCCGGGTCGCGTCGAGATCCCGACGCTCGGGGTGTTCGAGGCGGTGGGGGCGTCGGAGGTCCGGGTCCGGCGGACCCCGGAGGGCGTGACCCTGTCGGTGGACGGGAAGCGGGCGCTGATCGGGCGCCGGTCCGAGCTGTGGCGGCCGATGCCGGTGATCTCGGTGGCCCACGCGGGGGTGACGGCGAGCTTCCGGTTCGACCACTGGCGGTGGGCCCCGCTGCCGCGGCGGGTCACGATCGGCGACGCCGACGTCGCCCCGTGGCGGGAAACCCTGGCGGCGGGCTGGCGGGTGCTGGTCGAGCACCACCCGGGGCGGGCCGCGGAACTGGCGGCGGCGGTGCGGGTACTGACACCGCTGCCGGACCCGCCGTCGGGCACGGCGAGCCTGACCCTGGCGGATGCGTTCGGTTGCGTTTTCCTTTCGCTGCCACCGAATCCGGCGGAGACCGCGGTCACCCTGACGCACGAACTCCAGCACGGCAAGCTGTCCGTCCTGCTGGACCTGTTCGCCCTGACCGCCGACGACCGGTCAGCGCGGTACTACGCCCCTTGGCGCACCGACCCCCGTCCGCTGCCGGGGCTGCTGCACGGCACGTACGCGCACCTGGCGGTCGCCGAGTTCTGGTCCCACCAACGGCTGGTGGAGCCGGACCCCACCCACGCCGACACCGAGTTCGCCCGCTGGCACCGGGCCACGGCGGACGCGGCGGAGACGTTGCTGGGCACGGGATCGCTGACGGACCTGGGCACGACCCTCGTCCGCACGATCCGCGCCCGCCTCGCCGAACTCGCGAACACCCCCATCCCCTCGGCGGCCCGCGAGGCGGCGGCCACCGCGGCCCGGAACCACCGCGACCGCTTCCGGGCCGAGCACGGGCAGCTTTAGGGCATGTCCCATGAGGTGGTCTTGGTGAGTCGCTTGCCGCAGGTCCATGCCGCGGCGGGGTGACGAAGCCGCAGACGTGTGCGGCTCCGCGCTCGTAGCGGATGGTCGAGCAGCGGCAGCTGGTGAGCCAGGAGAGCGTGCGTTCGACGACCCGGCTGGCCGTCAGCCGGTCGGAGAAGTCGGGCCAGGCACGCCGAAGCATCCCGACCGGCTCGATGAGCCCGGTTCCGGCGATACCGGCCAGGCGATCCGCCTGCCCACCCTAAGTCCACAAAGGATCAGCGGTTCGCGGCGCGAGGAGCGTGAGGCGCGGGCCACGACATCCTGGACGCAGTCGCCCTACCGGCCGGTGCGCCAGCGGGTGTAGTGGGTGGTGAGGTCGGCGATGTCGTCGAGGAGGGTTTTGGCGGTGACGCGGACCTCTTCCAGTTGGAGGTCGCGGTCGACCATCGCGGCGGCGCGGCCCTCGGGGCCCCGCCAGCGGCTCTGGCCGCGCCGTTCCAGGGCGACGGCTCGGCGGAGTTGGGTGGTGGGGCGCGCGTTGGCGCGGACCAGTTCGCGGCGGAGGGGCACCACCGCGACGAGGAAGTGGTGGGTGGGTGTGTCGACGCCCAGGCTGATCATCTCCGTGGCCTCCCGGGTGGCCTCGCCCAGTGCTCGGGTCAGGTCGTAGGCGTCGGCGACGAGGTCGAGGGCGTCCACCGCGTCCCCGCCCGCGTCGAGGTCGGCCAGGGCCGTCTGCCACGACTCGGTCCCGCTCGCGAGGGCGCCCTGGATGGTGTCCAGCACGGTGGCGCCGCGCAGGGGGCCGGGGTGGTCGAGTTCGTCGATCAGCGCGGCCAGGGGGCGCTCGGCGGGCATGGGGGTCCTCCGGGTCGTTCGAGGGTGCTCACCGTAGGTCTTCGGTGCTCGGGCGTGAAGGGCTTGACGGGCGAATCCCGGCGCGGACAGAATTAAACGCGTGACTAATTCAGCGGTCGCCGTCGACCGGCTCCGGGTGGCCCGCGGGGGTCGTGACGTGCTGCGGGACGTGGGGTTCACGGTGCCGCGCGGGTCGGTCACCGGACTGCTCGGGCCCAGCGGTTGTGGGAAAACCACTCTCCTGCGGTCGATCACGGGCGTGCAGGTCGTCGCGGGCGGCACCGTCGAGGTGCTCGGCCTGCCCGCGGGCCACCGCGACCTGCGGTCCCGCGTCGGGTACGCGACGCAGCACCCGGCCGTCTACGCCGACCTCACCGTCACCGAGTGCCTGCGCTACTTCGCGACCGTCCTCGGCGCCCCCGCCTCCGACGTCGACCGCGTGCTGGCCGATGTCGACCTCGCCGACCGCGCCCGGAACCTCGTCGGCAGCCTCTCCGGCGGCGAGCGCGGGCGGGCGGGCCTGGCGGTCGCGCTGCTCGGCCGCCCCGAACTGCTCGTCCTCGACGAACCGACCGTCGGCCTCGACCCGGTGCTGCGCGAGGACCTCTGGTCCCTCTTCCACCGCCTGGCCGCCGCGGGCACCACGCTCCTGGTCTCCAGCCACGTGATGGACGAGGCCGCGCGCTGCGACCGGCTCCTGCTGATGCGCGACGGCGCGATCCTCGTCGACGACACCCCCGACGGGCTGCGCGCCGCGACCGGGGAGACCGACCTCGAACGGGCTTTCCTGCGCGTGATCCGGGAGGCGGCGTGAACCCGGCCACCACCGCCGCCACCGCGCGGCGCGTGCTCACCCAGCTGCGCCACGACCCGCGCACGGTCGCGATGCTGCTGCTCGTCCCGGCCCTGCTGATGACCCTGCTGCGCTTCGTCTTCGACGACGCCCGCGCGTTCAGCGCCATCGCCCCGGCCCTGCTCGGCGTGTTCCCCTTCGTCATCATGTTCCTGATCGCGTCGGTGACCACGCTGCGCGAGCGCACCACCGCGACGCTCGAACGCCTCATGACGATGCCGCTGGCCCGCCTCGACCTGATCCTGGGCTACGCGCTGGCCTTCGGTCTGCTCGCCGTGCTCCAGGTCGGCGTCGCGACCGGGGTTTCCCTGCTGTGGCTGGGTCTCGACGTCGCCGGTTCGGTGTGGACGCTGCTGCTGATCGCCGTGCTGGACGCGCTGCTCGGCATGGCGCTGGGCCTGTTCGTGAGCGCGTTCGCGACGAGCGAGTTCCAGGCGATCCAGTTCATGCCGCTGTTCGTGCTGCCGCAGTTCCTGCTGTGCGGGTTGCTGCAGCCGCGCGCGGAGATGGCGTGGCCGCTGGAGTGGCTGTCGACGGTGATGCCGTTGTCCTACGCGGTGGACGCGCTGACGCTGGTGACCCGGTCGGCGGAGTTCAGCGGGACGCTCGTGCGCGACCTGGTCGTCGTCGCGGGGTGCGTCGTGGTGGCACTGGCCCTCGGCGCCGGGACGCTGCGCAGGCGGACCGCGTAAACGGTAAGCGCCTAGGCCGAACAGCGGGTACCGGGGTGACCGTTTCGCCGCTTACCGTCGAGTCTCGACCGTTCGGGGAAGGCTGATGCGATGCGTGTCCTGGCGACCCTGTGTGCCCTCGTCCTCATTGTCCTGACCGCGCCGTCGGCTGCGGCGGCGCCCGTTCAGCTCATCGGCGGCGACCGGATCACGTACAACGGGAAGACGTGCGTCATCGGCTTCAACGCGCGCACCGGCTCGGGTGTCCGGATGGTCATCACCACGTCGGCGTGCGGTGGCGGGAACCAGGCGTACGGCCTCATCCCGGCACCCGCCGACTCGGTGTCGACACCGTACGTGCGCACCGGAACCGGCACGACCACCGTGCGCGGCCGCACCGAGGCGGCGGTCGGGACCTCGGTCTGCCGCTACGGCCCGACCACCGGCTGGCACTGCGGCACCGTCCAGGCGAAGAACCAGACCGTCAACTTCCCCGGTGGGTCGATCACGGGGTTGACCCGCACCACCATCTGCGTCGAACCGGGTGACGCGGGCGGCCCGGTGGTCTGGAACGGACAGGCCCAGGGGGTCGTCGTCGGCGGCTCGGGCAACTGCTCCAGCGGCGGTACGAGCTACTACCTGCCCATCGCGACGGTCCTATCGCGGCACGGGCTGGTCCTGTACACGGGGTGATCGCCTAACATCCCTCCCCGTCGGCTGGTGATTGGCTCTCGGGGGCACGGATGCGCGGTTTACGCAGGCTCGCGGCGGTGATCGCGGCGGTGGCGGCCACCGCGGGGTGCACGACGGTGGTGTCGCCGCCGGAGTGGTACGCCAAACCGGCCGTCAGCGACTACAAGCCGCCGATGGTCGACGTGGGCGCGCTGCTGGGCGACCTGACCACCCTCGACCCGTGCTCCCTGTTCGAACCGTCGGACTTCGGCAACGGCCTCTTCGTGTCCGGCACGGGCTTCGACGAGTGCCTGCTCACCCTCTCGACCCCGGGCAGCACGGAGCCGGGCGTCATGATCTCGGTCGGCGGCGTCGACCAGGCCAAGCAGTTCACCGGCCAACGCGCACCGGTCGAGAAGGACGGCTTCCGCACCACGGAGTACCTGGACAACTACGCCCAGTGCGGACGGCTGGTGCTCTTCGACGACCTCGCGCTGAGCGCGTACATCCGGCGGATGGGCGGGGGCGCGCAGAACCAGTGCTCGCTGCTGGGGGCGGGCTTCACCAAGATGCTCGAGCGGTTGAAGAAGAACCCCAAGCAGGTCAAGCACCGGGTGTACGGGAAGAACTCGTTCGGGCCGGTCGACCCGTGCCGGGCGATGCCGTCGGCGGGCACGGCGGGGCTGACCGTGAAGCGGAGCTGGCCGACGAAGCACACGTGCCAGTGGAGCAACGCGGCCCAGACCATCATCATGCGGGTGACGTTCGGGTTGTACTCGTCGCCGACACCACCGGCGCGGCCGGTGACGATCGCGGGGCGGGTGACGGACCGGATGGAGGCACCCGCGGGGAACACGGTGCACTGCATCCTGCAGTACAACCACGTGAAACTCCCGGATGAGCCGAAGTACGAGTCGGTGAGCCTGGTGGTGAGCCACATGACCAGCACCGACATGGCGGCGGCGTGCGATCAGGCGGGGAAGGCGGCGGAGCAGCTGTGGGCCCAGCTGCCGCCGACTTCCTGAGTCGCGCGGGGTCAGCCCGCCCACCGGGAAAACGCTTGCCGCACTTCGTCAGGGGAATGGGCGAGGGCGTCCTTGTCGGGTTCGGCTCCGGTTACGCGGGGCAAGTGGACGATCACGTCGTAGGCGGCGAGAGGATCCAGATCGGCGTAGTGGGTCCCGTGGCGTTGGCACGTGGCAGCGGCGACCGTGGCGACGTCGGTTGGAGGCAGGGTCCGGAGGTCTGTCGCGAAGGGACTGTCGTAGCAGGCCTCCATGAGGGCGTCGAGGCTTCCGGGTTGGGGTGGCCCCAGGTCGGAGAAGATCTTGCCGCGGTAGAAGTCCGGGCTGGTCGTGAGGGTTTGACCGGTGCCGGTGGTCGTGCCGATGACCCGGTAGTCCTCCCCCAGTCGCTCGGCCAGGTGCATGCCCATCGGGGTCATCGGCGCCATGCCGGGGAGGGGGCAGGGCCAACGTTGGATGTGGCCGTTGTGCGCGCCCAGCACGACCCGCCCCTCCCTGCGCAGGATCCATTCGACGGTGTCGGCCATCGCGGCGTCCCGGTTGAGCATCGCGGTTCGCAGGTCGCCGCGGGCGATGGCTCGGATCACGCTGTCGAGGGTCAGGACGAGTCGCAGGGAGCGCAGGGCGCGGTTGTAGGCGTCGACCGTGGTTCGGCGTTGGTAGTCCAGGCGTCGGCCGATCAGGTGTGCGGCGAGGGTGGCCAGGCCCGCGGTCAGCGCGTCTCGGGTGTCGGGGGTCAGATCGGCGTAGGCGGCGACGGCGGAAGGGGCGGAGAACGCCGACGGTGGGGCGAAGATCGCGGCGGTGTCTCTCAGGTGGGGGTCCACTGTGAACTCGGGGTCGGCGTCGGCGAGGTAGGCGGTCACGGCGTCGAGGCCGGGCAGTAGGGAGACGTTGGAACCGCCCAGATCGATGCCGTAGTAGCCCACCGAGCGCGTGCGCATCCACTCCAACTGCGCCCGCATCGGTTCCCACAGCAGCATCAGCGACGTCATGCCGTCGCCCATCACGCCGCCGAGGCGGTCGGGGGCACCGTGGACCCAAGCGTCGGCGCGCCATCCCTCGGTGAACCCGGACTCCATGGCGTAGGCACCGAATCCGTGCCGTTCCACCAGGTAACGCAGCAGGCGGTGGCGCAGTTGGTACGACTCGGTGTTGTAGTGCGCGCTCTCGCCGATGGCCACGACCCGGGCGTCGCCGATCGCGGCGTCGAGCCAGTCGAGGTCGTCCAGGGGCGCGGTCGGGTCGAGCGTGCGCAGTGGCCGCACCGCCGCGGCACTCATCCGGGTGTTCGTCATGGCGGACCCCTCCTCGTATTGTCCCAACTTTGGGAATAGTACCAAGTATGGGATAATCACGGGGTGGACATCCTCGGCCTGCTGCTGCACCCGATCCGGCTGCGCCTCGTGTCGGCCATGTCCGGCGGTCGGACGCGCACCACGTCCGACCTGTGCGCGAGCCTGGCCGACGTACCCCGGACCAGCGTGTACCGGCACGTCGGCCTGCTGGCCGACGCCGGTTTGCTCGAGGTCGTCGACGAGCGGCCGGTACGGGGCGTCGTCGAACGCCACTACCGGTTGCGCCGCGAGCGGACGTCGATCGACCCGGCGGCGGGCGCGTCGATGTCGCTGGACGAACACCGACACGGGTTCGCGGCGGCCGTGGCCGCGCTCCTGGCGGAGTTCAACGCCTACCTCGACCGGCCGGGAGCCGATCCGTTCACCGATTCGGTGGGCTACCGGCAGGACACCCTGTGGCTGAACCCGGACGAACTGGCCGACATGATCGGCGAGCTGCGCCGGGTCTTCGCCGCCCGCGCGGGGAACGCGCCCACACCGGGACGCGGGCCACACCTGATGAGCGCGATCTTCTTCCCCACCGGCGACAAACACGAGTGAGGGCCCCGGGTTCCCACGAGGCGGGAACCCGGGAGCCCGATCAGGCGACGGGGCCCGAAGCCGCGCGGACGCGCTGGCTGCCGTCCACCGTGGCCAGTGACTTGGCGTGGTGGGAGGTCGAGGTGGGGCTTAGGCGGTCGGCCAGGTAGTACCAGTCCATCTGGACCCGCTGGGGGTTGACGTCGACCACCGAGTAGCCGTGGGAGTCGAGTTCGATGTACTCGAGGTGCCAGTTTCCCGCGTACAGGGCGGTTTCGGCGGCCACGGACAGGGTGCGCGGCGGGACCTTCAGGAGGTCGTCGATGTTGTCGCTGGTGACCGAGGTGGTGACGAACTCGGTGGCCACGGAGTTCCCGTTCCACCAGTAGGTCGAGCGGTCGATCGGGACGTCCGCGCCCCAGGACGAGTGGATGTCGCCGGTGAGGAAGACCGTGTTCTTGACCCGGTTGTCCCTCAGGTGGCCCAGCAGCTCCTGCCGGTCCGCCGTGTACCCGTCCCATGCGTCGGCGTTGGCGGCGACGCTGCCGATGGGCAGGCCCAGCAGGGAGCCCAGGGACTCCAGGAAGCGGGACTCGACGGTGCCCAGGGAGATCGGGGTGATCATGACCGAGTTGCCGACCAGCTTCCACCGGACGTCCGTGCCCGCCAGGCCGTTCTTGAGCCAGGTCATCTGCGCGTCGCCGGTGATGGTGCGGTTCGGGTCGCCGGGGTCGCCGTTGGACGGGGTAGTCTGCTTGGAGCGGTAGCTGCGCAGGTCCAAAAGCGACAGTTCGGCCAGCCTGCCCCACCGGAACCGGCGGTAGATCTCGCCGCCCGCGCCCTGGCGCACCGGCATCCACTCGAAGTACGCCTGCCGGGCCGCGGCCTTGCGGGTGTTCCAGTCGCCCTCCCCCGGCTGGTGGTTCTCCGCGCCGCCGGACCAGGTGTCGTTGGCGTACTCGTGGTCGTCCCAGGTGATGAACCACGGCTGCGCGGCGTGCAGCGCCTTCAGGTCCGGGTCGGTCTTGTACTGTGCGTGGCGGCGGCGGTAGTCGGCCAGCGACAGCACCTCGGTGGCGGGCACGTGCGGGCGCACGGTCACGCCGCGGGCCCCGTAGCCGCCCGCCTGGTACTCGTACAGGTAGTCGCCGACGTGCAGGACGCCGTCGAGGTCGGTGCGGGCGGCGAGGTGGCGGTAGGCGGAGAAGTAGCCCGCCTGCCAGTTGGAGCAGGAAACCAGGCCCAGCCGGAGCTTGCCGACGTCGGCGTTGGCGGCGGGCGCGGTGCGCGTGCGGCCGACGTCGGAGCGGACGCCGTCGAGGCTGAAGCGGTAGTGGTAGGCGGTCGCCGGGTTGAGGCCCGCGACCGCCACCTTGACGGTGTGGTCCCGGTCGGGGCCGGTCTGGACGGCGCCGGAGGCCACGACCGAACCGAACGCGGCGTCGGTGGCGACCTCCCAGCGCACCTCGACCGACGGCCCGCTGCCGGAGCCGGGCGTGGACTCGGGCGTGGGGGTGACGCGGGTCCAGAGCAGGACGCCGTCGGGCAACGGGTCACCGGAGGCGATGCCGTGCGCGAACTGCGGGGCGGTCGCGGCGGCGGCCGTGCCCGCCAGGGCGGCGGGGACGAGCAGCGCGCCGCCCGCCACGGCGGAGGACTTGAGGAACGAGCGGCGGCCCAGCGGTGGGGTGGGAGTCATGCCTTAGGTGATACATCTCCAAGGTAAGTGTCACACCCACTGATCGCGTGAACTTCTCCGGAACTCCCCCTTGACGCGGCGCTCCGCCACGCGCATCCTTAACACATCCCTTCTAGAACGAAATGGTTATGAATGACCGACCAGCTGAGCGCCGTGTTCGCCGCGCTAGCCGACCCCACTCGGCGGGCGATCCTGCGGCGGCTGCGCGAGGGCGACGCGAACGTGGCCGAACTGGCCGCGCCGTTCGCGATGTCGCAGCCCGCGGTCTCCCGGCACCTCAAGGTGCTGGAGGCCGCCGGGTTGATCTCCCGCAGCCGCCGGGCCACCGCCCGCCTCAGCCACCTGGAGGCAACACCGTTGCGTGACGCCACCACCTGGTTGGCCGACTACCGCGAGTACTGGGAGGAGAGCCACAACCGGCTCGACGAGCTGCTCGCGCGGCTACAGGACACCGACAACCCCGGAGAGGAAGACCCATCATGAGCGAGACCGTGATCACCGCGGAGCCCGGCAGCCCCTACATCACCATCTCCCGCGACTTCGACGCCCCCGCGGCGCTGCTGCTGCGCGCCTACACCGAGCCCGACCTGGTCGCCCAGTGGCTGGGCCCGCGCCGGTTGACCATGAAGGTCGACCACTGGGACGCGCACGGCTACCGCTACCTGCACGTCGACGCGGACGGCAGCGAGTACGCCTTCCGGGGCGTCTTCCACGGCACACCGTCGCTCGAGGACGGCCTCGTGCAGACCTTCGAGTTCGAGGGCGCCCCCGGCGAGATCGCCCTGGAGCGCGTGCGGTTCGAGGAGAAGGACGGCAGGACGACCGTGCGCAGCGTCTCGGTCGGGTTCTCCGTCGAGGGCCGCGACGCGATGATCGCCAGCGGCATGGAGCACGGCATCCGCGACTCCTACGACCGGCTGGCAGAGCTGCTCGCCAAGCTGTGAGCGTCCTGCGCGCGGGGCCGGTTCCCCCGGCCCCGCGCGGGTAGCCTCGACGCATGCCGTCGCAGGAAGACCTGACGAACCCCAACTACCTCCTGGTGACCACCCGCAAGCGGGACGGCTCCACGGTCCCCACCCCGGTGTGGGTCGTCCGCGAGGGGGCCGACCTGGTCATCTGGACCGTCCGCGACTCCGGCAAGGTCAAGCGGATCCGCAACGACCCCCGGGTGACCGTCGCGCCGTGCGACGCCCGCGGCAACCCCACCGGCCCGGCGTCCCCCGCCACCGCCCGCCTGCTCGACGACGCCGAGTCCGACCGGGGCCGCAAGCGGATCCAGCGCAAGTACGGCGCCATGGGCTGGCTGGTCGTCCAGGGCAGCAGGCTGCGCCGGGGCACAACCGGCACGATCTGCGTCGCCATCACCCCGGACGCGCCGGAAGAACATTCCTGACCTGCGACAACCGTCGTGTCCAATCGATTGTGGACACCAATCCGAACACCGCCGCCCACCATTCGGGAATGGACGAATAGTGGACGAACACGGACCACCGGTGGGAGTTCTCCCGGAATCGGTGGACAATCGCGCACGCCTGTGGCAAGGTCCCCACTCGTCGACCGGGCACTCCCGGTTTGGTGAATCCCCCTCCCCAGCCGGTTTACCGTGAGGTGCGCGACCCGTGACGAGCATCTTCATCAACTACCGCACGTCCGACGTCGGGTACGCGCCGAACGCCGTGCGCGGCGGGCTGGCCGCGCACTTCGGCGCCGAGCACGTGTTCCTCGCGGCGCGGTCGATCCCGCTCGGCGCGGCCTGGCCGCCCGCCCTGCTCGACGCGGCGGCGGGGTGCCGGGTGTTGTTGGCACTGCTGGGTTCCCGGTGGTCGAGCGCGACCACCGACACCGGTGACCGCTGCCTCGACGACCCCGACGACCTCGTCCGCGCGGAGATCCGCGCGGCGCTGGACCACAGCCGCGTCGTGGTGCCCGTGCTGTTCGACGACGCGCCGAACCCCGCCGACCGGCCGCTCCCCGGCGATATCGCCGCGCTCGCGCGCAGCCAGGCATTCCGGGTCCACCGCCGCAGCATGGAACACGATATAGACGCCCTCGCCAAGCGGCTGCGCGCGGAAAACCCCGATCTGCCGCGCCCCGCGGAATCGGTCACAACGCACACCGAAACGCGGTTCGGCGCGGTCACCGGCCGGGTCGACAAGCTGTTCCAGATAGGCCAGATGACCGTGAACGGCGACTTCAACGCCTGATCGGACCTGACGCGGAATGCGCACCGACACCACTCCGGCCGACACCGACCCCGACCCGCTCGCGGCCGAACCCGCACCGCCCGAGGCCGAGGACGGACCCCCGCCGCCGTCGTCGCGGGCCGAGGCGCTGGAGCAGCTGGGGACCGACCCCGCCGAGCGGCGGGATTCCCTGCGCTCCGACCGGATCCTGACCCGCGGACTGGACCGGATCGCCGCCCCGGGCGGGCGGATCACCGTCTTCCAGGGCGACATCCAGGTCATGGGCGACCTGGTCACCGGCGGCAAACCGGGCGGGCGCCGGTACGCGCCGCGCAGCACGCCCGTCGGCCCCGCCGAGCTCGACGACCACACCGGCTGCTTCGTCCCACCCGACGGCTTCGACGACGTGACCGCGACCCTGCGCGCGCGGCACCTGGTGATCGTCTCCGGGCCGCGCCGCACCGGCCGCTACAGCACCGCGCTCGCCGCGCTGGTCCACGAGACCGGTCCCGAACCGCGGGTTTCCCGGCTGCACGGCCGGGTGCTGGGCAACCTGGCGTGGCGGGTGCCCCAGCCGGGCACCGGGTTCGTGGTGGTCGACGACGACAACGCGGCCGACGCCATCACCGACGCCTGGCTCACCCGCACCGCCGAGGAACTGCGCGAGGCGGGCAGTCACCTCGTGGTGGTCACCGGGCCGGTGCGCGGTGCGCTCGCCACGGCGACCCACCGCGGCACCTACGTGGTGGAGCACCTGCCGCCCGACCCGGTCGAGGTGCTGCGGGCACGGCTCGTCCGAGCCGCGCCGCACTGGTCCGCCGAGTCGCTGGACGACCTGGTGACCCGCCGCGAGCTGCTGGACCCGTTGATCGAGCGCGGCACCCCCGGGTTCGCCGCGCGGGTCGCCGAGCGGCTGGCCCAGGGGGTGCGCTACGACGAGGACCTGGCCCCGGTCATCGCCGCGCTGCGCGACGCCGACGCCCAGGTCGTGGAGTGGCTCAGCGCCGAGCCGGACACCCGGGACCTGGCCTTCACCCTGGCCGCCGCGGTGCTGGAGGAGTCGACCTACCTCACCGTCGCCGACGGCGCCGTGGCGCTGCTCGGCAGGCTCGGCGGCACCGGCGGGCGCGCCCTGCGCTACCAGCGGGAGCTGGTCGCCGAGCACACCTGGATCGAGCTGGTCCGGCCCGATCCGGACGAGCCGCCGGTGGTCCGCTTCCGGCACGGCGACCTGCGGGCGGCGGTGCTGTCGCGGCTCTACTACGAGCTGGACGGCTTGCGCCCCAAGGTGTTGGAGTGGCTCGGCACCCTGGTCGACCACCTCGACGTCGAGGTGCGCACCCGGGCCGCGTTCGCCGCCGGGGTGCTGGCGGCGGGCGACTTCCAGCACGCGCTGCACCGGTACCTGCTGCCGTGGGCGCGGGCGAAGTCGGCGGTGCGCAGGCACAGCGCGACGGTCGCGCTGAACGTGGTCGCCGCGGTCCCCCGGCACACCGCGGCGGTGTGGGCGCTGCTGGAGCAGTGGGCCGCGACCGGTGGGCCGCGGCAGCGCGCCCTGCCCGCCGCAGCGGCGACCGCGGTCGGCGGCCCGATCGGCGACACCGACCCCGACCGCGCGCTGCGCGTGCTGTCCACTGTGGTCACGAGCGGTGACTGGGGGCTGCTCGACCCGGTCGCGGCGGGCGCGCGGCTGCTCGTCGAACGCGGTCACGACCGGGAGGTGCTGGCCGCCCTGCTGGTGTGGACCGAGGGCAAGAGCGGGGACGACACCACGGTGAAGGCGCTGACGGTGTTCGTCGCGGCGGCGGACGTGCTCACCTCCGCGCGCGGGGAGCCGCTGGTGCCCGCGCTGCTGGCCGGGGCGGCCGACCACCGCGAAGCCCTGGCCCTGCTGTGGCGGCGGGCGCTGGCGGACCAGGAGGTCAAACCGCTGGCCGAGGCCGCGCTGCGGGCGTGGGTGCGGCTGGTCGGCCTGGCACCGGAGCACTACGGCGCGCTGCTGGACGTGCTGGACGAGATAGCGGTCGACGAACACGAGGACCGCGTGTTCCACCTGCTGGAGCGGTGGGCGCGGGAATCGGGTCACCCGGCGGTCGACCTGCACGACGACCTGCTCCAGCGGGCTTGACCGCGACCAGGACACCGAGAAGCGGGGGAACTCACGTGAACACCTACAACCCGATAGTCGAGATCACCGAGCTGTCGTCGGTGCGGCTGCTCACCCCGGTGCGCCCGCCCCGGCTCGGGCGAGCGCTGGTGCTGGAGGACAAGTCCGGGGAGTTGCGCGTGATCAGCCCCGGCGACCGGGTGCCGCGGTCGCGGTTCGGCGGCCACCTGCGCTCGTACCTGGTCGACACCTCGGCCTACGCGCTGCACTTCGCGACCATCCTGCCGTGCGCCGACCCCGCGCACTGGTTCCACGCGAAGGTGTCCTTCAGCTGCCGGGTGGTGGACCCGCTGCCGATCGTGCGGGACGGCCTGCGCGACATGACCGAGGCGCTGAAGCCGTCCCTGGAGGGGCTGCTGCGGCCGATCGGCGGGCAGTTCGACGTGCTGCGGGCGCGGCAGGCCGAGCGGGCGATGAACGAGCGGCTGGCCGTGGCCACCCACGTGGACGCGGTCAACCTGGGCGACCTGGTCGTGCACCTGGCGGCCGCCGACAGCACCGGGTTGGTGGCGGCCCGCGCGCAGATCCGCGTCGACGACGTCCGGCGGGAAGCCGCGCGCAAGGTCGTGGACGGGGGCCGGGACGAGATGCTGGCGCACCACATGGCGCTCAACGGCGGCGACCCGACCGGGTTCCTGGCCGCCGAGGAGGAGTCCGCGGCGCGGCAGGACCGGACCAAGCTGGATTTCCTCGGCATGGTGCTGAAGTCGGACTCGGTCGAGCCGGTCGACCAGAGCCGCGCGATCCACGCGACCGGGCGGGCCCTGCTCGGCGAGGACCCGTCGACCGCGCGGGTGGAGCCGCGCCAGTCGCGCAGGCCGCTGCGCCCGGAACTCGGCGGCACCCGGGAGGCGCCCGCGATCGAAGCGTCCACAGAGGACGATGAGCGGCGTGGCTGAGCGGATCCTCGACGACGGCGCGCGGCAGCCGGACATCGTCCTCACGCCACCACCGCCACCCGCCACCGCGGTCCCGGCACCGCCCGTGCCGCAACGCCCGACTCGGCCCGCGCCGCCACCGCCAGGTCTGCCACCCGCGTCGAGACCGAAGGCGCGCAGGCGTTCCCGGCCGCTTTCCCCGCGTACCAAGCGCAAAGCGCGGAAGGCGGCCTTGTGGGTCGCGGTAGCGGTGGCGCTGTACGTGTTCGGGCCGACCGCGATGGACCGGCTCGCGCACATCCTGCCCGAGCCCGCGACGGCGTCACCGACCGGGAACCCGTGCCCGGCCGAGGCCCGACCGGACGGAGCGGAGGCCACGCTGATCGCGTCGTACACCACGGTGCGGCACACCATCGTGCTGTGCCGCACCGCGTCCGGTCTCCCGTACTACGACGGCCGGTTCACCGACCGGCCGGTGACGAAGGAGAACCACATCAACATCCGCGCCGAGGAGACCCCCGAGGGTTTCCTGGCGGTCAACGGCGACTACTCGTACCGGATCAGCGGCGACTACGTGACGATCACCGGCGGCGGCAAGCGGGAAACCCTCCGGCTCACCAAAACGGGATGAGCGCCCCTAGACGGCGGCGAGGGCTTCCGGCAGCGTAAAGTTCTTGTTGTACAACGCCTTGCCGACGATGGCGCCCTCGACACCGATCGGTGCGAGCGCGGCCAGCGCGCGCAGGTCGTCCACACTGGACACGCCGCCCGAGGCGACGACGGGGGCGTCGGTGGCGGCGCAGACGGCGCGCAGCAGGTCGGCGTTGGGACCCTGGAGGGTGCCGTCCTTGCTGACGTCGGTGACGACGTAGCGGGAGCAGCCGTCGCGGTCGAGGCGGGTGAGGACCTCCCAGAGGTCGCCGCCGTCCTTGGTCCAGCCGCGGGTGGCGACGCGGTGCTCGCCGTCCTTGATGCGCACGTCGAGGCCGACGGCGATGCGCTCACCGTGGGTGGCGATGGCGCGGGCGCACCACTCGGGGTTCTCCAGGGCGGCGGTGCCCAGGTTGACCCGGGCGCACCCGGTGGCCAGCGCGGCGGCCAACGAGTCGTCGTCGCGGATGCCGCCGGAGAGCTCGACCTTGACGTCCAGGGCGCGGACCACCTCGGCGACCAGGTCCTGGTTGCCGCCGCGGCCGAAGGCGGCGTCGAGGTCGACCAGGTGCACCCACTCGGCCCCGTCGTTCTGCCAGGCCAGCGCGGCGTCGAGGGGGGTGCCGTAGGTGGTCTCGGTGCCCTCCTCGCCCTGGGTCAGGCGGACGGCTTGGCCGTAGGCGACGTCGACGGCGGGCAGCAGGTAGAAGCTCACCCGGACAGCCTAAGCGACGCTCGCGAGCCAGTTCTCCAGCAGGTGCGCGCCCGCGTCGCCGGACTTCTCCGGGTGGAACTGGGTGGCCGACAGCGGGCCGTTCTCGGCGGCGGCCACGAAGTCGTCACCGTGCGTGGCCCAGGTCACCAGGGGAGGGATCATCGGCGGTTCGGGGTGCAGCTGCCACTGGCGGGCGGCGTAGGAGTGCACGAAGTAGAAGCGGGTGTCGGGGCCGAGGCCGCCGAAGAGGACCGACTTCTCGGGGGCGTGCACGGTGTTCCAGCCCATGTGCGGCACGACGTCGGCCTCCAGCCGGTCGACCACGCCGGGCCACTCCGCGCAGCCCTCGGTCTCGACGCCGTGCTCGATGCCCCGGTCGAAGAGGATCTGCATGCCGACGCAGATGCCGAGCACCGGGCGCCCGCCCGCGAGCCTGCGGCCGATGATGCGGTCGCCGCGGACGTCCTTGAGCCCCGCCATGCACGCCGCGTAGGCCCCGACCCCGGGCACCACCAGCGCCTCGCACTCGAGCGCGGTCTGGAAGTCACCGGTGACCTCGACCTCGGCCCCCACCCGGCGCAGCGCGCGCTCGGCCGACCGAAGGTTTCCCGACCCGTAATCCAGAACGACGACTCTTGCCACGCCGCTCAGCGTAGTCGGCGGCCTCCGTGATCCAACTGTGACATGCGGCTGTGGTTGAGCGGTGACCCGAGCGGGTACCTACCCCGTGACGAGTATGGGGTCGGGGGACCTGACGGAGGGGCGCCGTGAAGACTCGAAGCCTGGACCGCAGACCGGTCCGCTGGTCGCTGGCGGCGGTCCTGACGGCCGCGGCGGGCGTGCACGGCTACCTGGCCGTCACCGAGTCCGTCATCTGGCCGATCCCCCTGGCCGTCCTGTGGCTGGCGTTCGCCGTCGCCGTCGTCATCCCCGCCGCCGAGGACGTCACCGTGCCCGCCCCCCGCACGGCCCGCGAGGCCTTGGCCCTCACGCAGCAGCAGCCTGAGCCGAGGCCCGCCCACCGACCCGTCCATGCCTGAGCCCCGGGTGTCCACTGGGGAGTGATCGAGCGGACCCGGCCTTCGGCGGAAATCGCTTCCGGGGTGGGCAGGCCGGCTGGTTGACTGAACCGGACATGGAAGACAAGAAGATCATCAGCCTCTCGAAGAGGCTCGCCAAGGTGCTGCGCCACGACCCGGGCAGCGTCGGCGTCACGCTCGACCCGGCGGGCTGGGTGCCCGTCGACGACCTGCTCGCCGCGCTGGCCCGGCACGGCACCCGGATGGACCGGGCGCTGCTCGAGCGGGTCGTGGCGGAGAACAACAAGTCCCGCTACGCCTTCGACGAGACCGGGACCCGCATCCGGGCCAGCCAGGGGCACAGCGTCGAGGTGGAGCTCGGGCTGCCCGAGGCCAGTCCGCCCGAGGTGCTCTACCACGGCACGGTGGCCGCCGTGCTCCCCGCGATCCGGGCGGAGGGTCTGCGGCCGATGCGGCGGCACGCGGTGCACCTGTCAGCGGCCTACGACACGGCGGTCAACGTCGGGGCCCGGCGTGGGAAGCCCGTCGTGCTGAGCGTGCAGGCCGGTCGGATGGCGACCGACGGGCACGTGTTCCACCTCAGTGCGAACGGTGTCTGGCTGTGCGCGCACGTGCCGCCCGGTTACCTCGACCTACCTTGAGGTCGCCGGTAGGCTCGACCAGGTGTCCAAACTGCCCGAAACGCTGACCATCGGCGAGGTGGCCGACCGCAGCGGCGTCCCGCACACGGCCCTGCGCTTCTACGAGGAGCGCGGCCTGATCACCTCCGAGCGCACGGCGGGCAACCAGCGACGCTACCCCCGGGCCGTCCTGCGGCGGCTGGCCTTCATCCGCACCGCCCAGCGCGTCGGGCTCACCCTCGAGGAGATCCACGACGCGCTGGAGACGCTGCCCGAGCGCCGCACCCCGACGAAGGTCGACTGGTCGCGGCTGTCCAAGGCCTGGCGCACCGAACTCGACGCCCGCATCGACTCGCTCCAGCGGCTGCGCGACAACCTGACGTCCTGCATCGGCTGCGGGTGCCTGTCGCTGAAGAGCTGCCTGCTGGTCAACGTCGACGACCGGATGTCCTACTTCGGCCCGGGCGCGCCCCGGCTGAAGGCTGCCACCGAGGGCGGCATCGAGTAGGTCCCGGCCCGGGCCTCTCGACCCGCCCCGCCGCGAAGTCCGCCTTCCGTCCTGGTGCGCGCGGCCTGCCCCGTCCTGGTGCGCCCCGCCCCGTCCTGGCGTGCTTGCGCCCCGCCCAGCCGCACCCACTCTCCCCATCGCGCCACCTCGGCCCACCCCCGTCACCGCGACCACGATGACCAGCCAATACACATTATCTTGATAGCGAATAGTCGCTAGTGGAAAGCAAGCAGCGAAACGGTGGCTCGGGACACCGCGGTGCCCGAGCCATCGCGTCGGATCAGGAGGGGTGGGTCAGGAGGACACGTACCAGGCCACGGCGCCGCCCGCCGCCAGCAGGGCCAGGACCAGCAGGATCCCGGCCATCAGCTTGGCCGTCTTCCACGTCGAGTACACGCCGCCGACGAGGATGCCCGCGAGGGCGATCAGGCCGATGGTCAGCGCTTCCTTCGGCACTTACAGCACGCCCTTCGTCGAGGGGATGCCGCCGATCCGGGGGTCCGGTTCGACGGCCGCGCGCAGGGCGCGGGCGAAGGCCTTGTACTCGGCCTCCGTGATGTGGTGCGGGTCCCGGCCGTGGATCACCCGCAGGTGCAGCGCCAACTGCGCGTGGAAGGCGATGGACTCGAAGACGTGCCGGTTCAGCACCGTGGGGTAGTTGTTGCCCACCACGAAACCCGTCATCACGTCCGGCTCGCCCACGTGCACGCAGTACGGCCGACCCGACGCGTCCACGGCCGCGTGCGCCAGCGTCTCGTCCATCGGGATCCAGGCGTCGCCGAAGCGGCGGATGCCCTTCTTGTCGCCCAGCGCCTCGCGCAGCGCCTGGCCCAGGACGATGGCGACGTCCTCGACCGTGTGGTGCGCGTCGATGTCGACGTCGCCGGTCGCCCGGACCACCAGGTCGAAGGCGCCGTGCGTGCCGAAGGCGGTGAGCATGTGGTCGTAGAACGGGACGCCGGTGGCGATCTCCACCTTGCCGGAGCCGTCGAGGTCGATCTCCACGACCACGGACGACTCGCTGGTGATCCGCTCGACGCGGCCGACTCGGTTGCTCACTGCCCGTTCCCCCATGCTGTGTCGCGCTTCGCCGCGGCGAGGAACGCGTCGTTCTCGGCCGGGGTGCCCACGGTAACCCGCAGGTGCCCCGGGATGCCAACGTCCCGGATCAGCACGCCTTCGTCCAAAAAGGACTGCCAGGCGGCCCGGGGGTCGGCGAAGTGTCCGAAGAGGATGAAGTTGGCGTCGCTCGGCACGACCGCGTACCCCAGCCCGGCAAGCGCTTGCGCCACCCGGTCGCGCTCGGCCGCCAGCGCGTGCACCGACGCCAGCGTCCCCGCGGCGTGCCGCAGCGCCGCGCGCGCCGCGGCCTGGGTCAGCGCCGAGAGGTGGTACGGCAGCCGCACCAGCAGCAGGGCGTCCACGACGGCCGGTGCCGCCGCCAGGTACCCCAGCCGCCCGCCCGCGAACGCGAACGCCTTGCTCATCGTCCGGCTCACGATGACCCGGGTCGGGAACTCGTCGATCAGGCGCACCGCGCTCTCCTGCGGGGAGAACTCCGCGTACGCCTCGTCGACCACCACGATCCCCGGCGCCGCGGCGACCAGCGCGCGCAGGTCGTCGAGCGGGATCGACTGCCCCGTCGGGTTGTTGGGGCTGGTCACGAACACCACGTCCGGCTGCCGCGACGCCAGCACCTCGACGGCGGCCGCGACGTCGAGGGAGAAGTCCGCGCGCCGCGGCGTCGGCGCCCACTCGGTCCGGGTGCCCGCCGCGATGATCGGGTGCATCGAGTACGACGGCTCGAAGCCCAGCGCCGTCCGCCCCGGCCCGCCGAAGGCCTGCAGGATCTGCTGGAGGATCTCGTTGGACCCGTTGGCGGCCCACAGGTTCGCCACCGTCAGCGGCGTGCCAGTCGCGCCGGAGAGGTACGCGGCCAGGTCCGTCCGCAGCGCCACCGCGTCCCGGTCGGGGTAGCGGTGCAGCGTCCCGGCGACCTCCGCGACCGCGGCCGCGATGTCGTCGACCAGCTCGGCGGGCGGCGGGTACGGGTTCTCGTTCGTGTTGAGCTGGTACGGCACGTCCAGCTGCGGCGCGCCATAAGGCGTGCGTCCGCGCAGGTCCTCGCGCAGCGGCAGGTCCGAGAGCACCGCCCGCTCCCCCGGGGCGCTCACGCGCCGTCCCGGAAGCGCGCGGTGACGGCCTGGCCGTGCGCGGGCAGGTCTTCCGCGTTCGCCAGCGCGACGACGTGCCCGGCGACCTCGCGCAGCGCGTCCTCGCTGTAGTCGACGACGTGGATGCCGCGCAGGAACGTCTGCACCGACAGCCCCGACGAGTGCCGCGCGCAGCCGCCGGTCGGCAGGACGTGGTTGGAGCCCGCGCAGTAGTCGCCCAGCGACACCGGCGAGTGCGCGCCGACGAACACCGCGCCCGCGTTGCGGACCCGGGCCGCGACCGCGCGCGCGTCGGCCGTCTGGATCTCCAGGTGCTCGGCCGCGTAGGCGTCCACGACCCGCAGTCCGTCGTCCACAGAGGACACCAGCACGGTGCCGGACTGCTTGCCGGACAACGCCGTCGCGACCCGCTCGCTGTGCTTGGTGGCCGCGACCTGGCGGACCAGCTCGGCGTCGACCGCGTCGGCCAGCTCGACCGAGTCGGTGACCAGGACGCTGGCCGCCAGCGTGTCGTGCTCGGCCTGGCTGATCAGGTCGGCGGCGACGTGCACCGGGTCGGCGGTGGCGTCGGCGAGGATGGCGATCTCGGTCGGCCCGGCCTCGGAGTCGATGCCGATCAGCCCGCGCAGCAGGCGCTTGGCGGCGGTGAGGTAGATGTTGCCCGGTCCGGTGATCATGTCGACCGGGTCGAGCGCGGCGCCGTCGGTGTCGGTGCCGCCATGGGCCAGGATCGCGGCGGCCTGCGCGCCGCCGACGGCCCACACCTCGTCGACGCCGAGCAGCGCGGCGGCGGCCAGGATGCTCGGGTGCGGCCTGCCGCCGAACTCGGCCTGCGGCGGCGAGCACACCACCAGCGACTCGACGCCCGCGGCCTGGGCGGGCACCACGTTCATGACCACGCTCGACGGGTACACCGCGAGCCCGCCCGGCGCGTACAGGCCGACGCGGGCGACCGGCACCCAGCGCTCGGTGACCGTGCCGCCGGGCACGACCTGGGTGGTCTTGTCGACGCGCCGCTGGTCGTCGTGCACCCGCCGGGCCCGCGCGATGGACTCCTCCAGCGCGGCCCGCACCTCGGGGGCCAGCGCGGCGAGCGCGGCGGCCAGCTCGGCCACGGGCACCCGCACGGAGGCGGGCCGGACGCCGTCGAAGCGCTCGGTGTACTCCAGGACGGCCTCGACACCCCGCGCCCGCACGTCGTCCACGATCGGCCGGACCCGATGCAGCACCGCGTCCACGTCGACCTCGGCCCGCGGCAGCGCGGCGCGCAGCTCGGCGGGCGACGGGACGTTCGATCGCAGGTCGGTGCGGGTGAGCATGTGGTCCTTTCCACGGGTGAACCGCACCAGAATATGCGTAGCGCGAATGCGTGGACCGAGGTGGTACCGCAGGTCACAGGTCCGCGACGGCGCCCACCGCGGTGTCGATCTGGGCGTGGGAGACGAAGTAGTGCGGCGAGGCCCGCACCACCTGCGGCAGCGCCCGGCGGGTCATGTCGTAGCGGGTCGAGGGCAGGGAGCTGACCGTCACCGTGACGTCCCGGTCGGCCAGTGCGTCACGTACGTGCTCCGCGGACCGGCCGTCGACGGTGAAGCTGACCAACCCGCAGCGCTGGGCCCCGATGTCCCGCACGGTCACCCCGGGGACCTCGGCGAGCCCCGCCCGCAGCCGCGCCGCCCGGTCGCCGACCGACGCGGCGATCCGATCGACCCCCAGGTCGGACGCGTAGCGGACGGCGGCGAGCAGCCCGAGCCGGTCGGCGACGCTGTGCTCCCACAGCTCCAGCACCCGCGCGTCGGCGCGGAGCTCGACCTCGCGCAACCCCGTCCAGACCGCGCCGCGCAGGTCGACCAGCCGGGGTCGCAGCCGCGCCAGGACGTCCCGCCGCACGGCCAGCACGCCGGTGCCGCGGGGTCCGCGCAGCCACTTGCGGCCGGTCGCGGTGATCATGTCGACGCCGGTGCCCGCCAGCGAGAGGGGCAGCTGGCCGAACGACTGGCACGCGTCGAGCAGCACGAGCGCCCCGACCCCGTGCGCGGCGGCGGCGACCTCGGCGACCGGGTTGACCAGGCCGCCGTTGGTGGGCACGTGCACGAGCGAGACGAGCCTGACCCGCTCGTCGAGCGCGCCGCGCAGCGCGTCGAGGTCGATCGAACCGTCCGGTCCGGAAGGGACGGGTTCGACGCTGAAGCCCGCCTGGTCGGCCACGCGCAGCAACGGGATGGCGTTGCCGCCGTACTCGGCCTCGGTGGTGAGCACGCGGTCGCCGGGGCCGAGCGGGATCGCGTCGAGCAGGGACAGCCAGGAGCGGGTGGCGCTGTCGGTGAACGCGACCTCGTCGGGGGCGCAGCCGAGGAAGTCGGCGAGCAGGCCGTACCCGGCCTCCAGGTCGTCGCGCCGCTCGGCGGCGGCCCGGTAGCCGCCGATCTCGGCCTCGCGCCGCAGGTGCCCGACCACGGCGTCCACCACGGCCGACGGCGGCAGCGACGACCCGGCGCTGTCCAGGAACACCCGCCCGGCGGCGGGGGTGTCGCCCTGGGCCGCGGCGGCGTCGATCAGTTGGGCGTCCAGGCTTGCAGGTTCCACCACGGCCCCCAGGTGTAGTCGGTGCCCGCGGCGTCGACCACGGGCTGGTATCCGTTCCAGTTCTCGCGCATGACGTAGCTATGGTCGGGCGCGGCGAGCACGACCATGGTCGGCGCGGTCGCGTACGCCCGTTCCAGCGCGCGGAACGCGACGGCGCGCTGGGCCGGGTCGGTGGTGGCGCGGGCGGCGTCGAGGTTGGCGGCGATGGTGCCGCCCGCCGGGTGCAGCAAGGGGTGCAGCGCGGGGTCGGGGTCGAACGGGTCGCCGAAGGCGACCAGGTGGGGCGTGGCGGGGTCGACCTCGGCGGTCGGGTTCGCGGTGACCTCGACGCCGACCTTCTTGGCCGTGGCGGCGAACGCGGCGACCAGGTCGCGGGAGGTGACGTCGGCGACGCGGTAGCCGACGGCGACCGCGGCCCGCTCCCCCGCCTTGGCGCGGATCCCGTCGGCGCCCGCGACCCAGCCCGCGGCGTCGAGGACGGTGGCGGCGCGGGCGGGGTCGTAGCCGATGTCGGCGCCGGGCTCGACGAACTCGGCGAGGGTCGGCGGCACCGGCAGCGACGCGGGCTTGCCCTTGCCCGCCAGGACCTGCTCGACCAGGTCCTGGCGGTCGACGGCGAGGTTGAGGGCGAGGCGCACGGCCGGGTCGGCGGTGGGCCCGGTGGCCGCGAAGGTGACCGCGCGCAGGTCGGCGCTGCTGTGGTTGACCACGGCGAGGCCGTCGGTCTTGGCGAAGTCGGCGGCCAGCCGGGCGGGCAGCGCGGTGCCGTCGAGCTTGCCGTCGCGCAGGCGCTGGGCGCGGACCTCGTCGTCGGGGATGAACTCGACGGTGACGGTGGTGATGGCGGGGCGGGTGCCGAAGTAGGCCTTGTTGGCGGTGAGCACCAGGCGCTTGCCCCGCTGCCAGTCGGACACCTGGTAGGGGCCGGTGCCGACGAGCTTGTCCGGGGTGCCCGCCGAGGGGATGCCGAGGACGAGCAGGTCGGGGAAGTAGGCGCACGGGGTGTTCAGGTCGAAGCGGACGGTGGCCTGGTCGACGGCCTTGACCCCGTCGAGCATCCAGAACCGCGCCTTGAGCGGCGAGTCGGCGATGACCCGCTGGTAGGCGGCGACGACGTCGGCCGAGTCGAAGGCGCTGCCGTCGGTGTAGGAGACGTCGGTGCGCAGCCGCGCGGTCCACGACTTCCCGTCGGCCGACGGGACGGGCAGCCCCGTGGCCAACGCGGGCCGCAGCGTGCCGACCGGCTGGTGCTCGACCAGCCCGTCGAAGACCTTGGCCGCGCCGTTGAGCGCGTACCCGCGCACCGGGTCGAGGCTCGCGGGCTCCTGGGCGACACCGATGACCAGCGAGGTCCCGGCCGGGTCCCCGGACGCGGGCGGTGGCGGGTCGGCCGTGCAGGCGAGCGCCAGCCCGAGAACCGCCACCAGGCAGAGGACGACACCGGTTCGACGCGGCAGGATCGGCACGAGACCCGACAGTAGTGGATGACGAGGGAGCGACCGTGCGAGTAGCGCTGTGTCAGATCAGTTCCACCCCGGACCCCGCGGCCAACCTCGACCTGGTCCGCGCGGGCGCCCGCGACGCGGCGGACCGCGGCGCGGCGGTGGCGCTGTTCCCGGAGGCGACGATGGCCTCGTTCAGCGTTCCGCTGGGGCCGCTGGCGGAACCGCTGGACGGGCCGTGGGCCTCGGCGGTGCGGGAGATCGCGGAGGAGACGGGGGTGCTGGTCGTCGCGGGCATGTTCACCCCCGCGGAGGATGGCCGGGTCTACAACACGCTGCTGGCGACGGGGCGGGGCCAGCACGTCGGGTACCGGAAGATCCACCTGTTCGACGCGTTCGGCTTCGCGGAGTCGCGGACGGTCGCGGCGGGGTCGTCGCCGGTGACGGTGACGGTGGACGGGCTGACGCTGGGGTTGGCGACTTGCTACGACGTGCGGTTCCCGGAGCTGTTCCGGGCGTTGGCGGACGCGGGGGCGGTGGGGGTGCTGCTGGGGGCGTCGTGGGGGGGGGGGCCGGGGAAGCGGGAGCAGTGGGAGTTGCTGGTGCGGGCCCGGGCGTTGGATTCGACGTCGTGGGTGTTGGCGGCGGGGCAGGCGGATCCTGGGCCGGTGGCGGGGAACACGCCGTTGGGGATCGGGTACAGCACGGTGGCCGGGCCGAAGGGGGAGGTCGTGGCGCAGCTGGCGGGTGCGCCGGGGGTGGTTGTGGTGGACATCGACGCGGAGACGGTCGAGGAGACGCGGAAGGTGATCCCGGTGTTGGCCAACCGGCGGCTGTGAGGGCCTGGTCGTGGCTTGCCTGGTGCGCGCACCAGGCAAGCCACGACCACCGTCGCATCGCTCGTCCACCAAGAGTCGGGAACGCGCCCCCGCCCTTCCCTTGGGGTGGTCTGCCCCGCTCCAGCCTATCGGCACCGGGCCGCATCGGAAGGGACGCCGAAGTCCTGTGGACCGGCTCGGCCTATGTGGACAACTCGCGGTCGTGCCGAGAACCGCGCGCGGGCCGGGGAGAGACCTTGGGCAGTGCAGCGGCCAGCGCGGTGGTGGGTCGGCGGGGCGAGAACAGCTTGGCCGGACGAGGTTGCCGAAGTCCGCCAACCTTCGGGGTCGGCGTGGTGGGTGGGCGCATGCGGTTTGGTCGGGTGGGGGAGTTGTGAGGTCGCGGGGTTGAGCGGGCGAGAGCAGCTTGGCCGGGTCGAGCGGGGCCGACAACGTCGGGCACTCTGCGGCAGGTAAGCGATCCACGAGATCGGCGCCAACACGCCCGACTTCGCCGGTGCCGCGCGACCTCCACACCGGCAGGCTCGAACACCACCCCGTCCAGGGACAGCGCGAGAACATGTCCGACGAGTGGCCGGCAAACTTTTTGCACACCCCGCCCAGACCCAGGACAGCCCCCGCCCTCCTCTTGGGGGGGACAGCCCTGCTCCAGTCCATCGACGCTGGGGCAGCGGGGAAGGGCAGGCGAAATCCTGTTGATGGGATCGGGAGCGCTATTCATACGGCCTACCAGCCGAGTCGATAGAACTCGAGCGTTGTAATGATCCGAATGATCGCGGGGAACTCCCGATAGGGCCCTCCGTATCGGCTGGAGATCATTTTCCAGTGTGTGAGGTGGGCGATGCATCATTCGACCGCAGCTCGTCTGGCCGAGTGGTTGTGGTTGTGGTCGATGTCGCCGGGCGAGGAGTCGCCTCGACACGGTTTCTGGATGGGCGCGATCACGCCCGGGCCGCGATAGGCCTTGTCGCCGAGTATGTCGTGGTCGGCGAGGGTGTCCTCCCAGCTGGTGATCGTGAATGCTCTTCGGTCGTGGGTGATCCCTTGGTTGGCATGGAGACTGCGAGGAGTTGTCCCTCGAGGCCGGATACGACCTGGACGTTCAGTCCGGATCGGCGCCATGTGCCGAAGTGGTCGTCCCGGTGACCCGCGCGGTCGCCGGTGGGGAGCGGGGTGCCGTCGATGCCCCCTACGCGGCCGGTCAGCACGCCGGGAAATAGCGGGACGTGAAGGCATGACGCCTGGCCGATCAGTGGAAGGAACCGGCGGAAGACGCGCGAGACGGTGGATTGACTCACGCCGACGAGGTCAGCCGCGACCGTGTGGCTCATGTTCTGGCGGGCCAATATCAACGATCAAGCCCTGTAGCGGACTGATATCGCAACGGCCCCACCCGCCAGGTCGGATTCCGTGAGAGGAACCCGACCTTACCGGCTGGGGCCGTTCCCCTTTTCGGGGGAGATCAACTTTTGAATAGCCCTCTGGGGCATGTGGACAACTCGTGATCAAGCGAGGATTCGCGGGTGGGCAGGCGTCAGGTTTGGTGGAGGGCGGTGGCCAGCGCGGTGGTGAGTCGGCGTGGGGCGGTGGGGTCGGTGGGGGTGTCCAGGAGGGTTTGGACCAGGGCGGAGGCGACGATGACGCCGTCGGCGAAGGTGGCGGCCTGGGCGGCTTGGGCCGGGGTCGAGATGCCGATGCCGACGCAGATCGGGAGGTCCGTGCCGCGGCGGAGGCGCTCGACGAGGGTGGCCGCCGAGGTGCTGAGGGTGGGGCGGGCGCCGGTGACGCCCATCAGGGCCGAGGCGTAGACGAAGCCGGTGGTCGCGGCCGTCACCTCACGCAGGCGGGCGTCTGTGTTGCTGGGGGCGACAACGAACACCGTGGCCAGGTGGTGGGCGGTCGCGTGTTCTCGCCAATGGGCGGACTCCTGGACGGGCAGGTCCGGGAGGATGCACCCCGCGCCGCCCGCTTCGGCCAGTTCGGCGCAGAAGCGGGCCACGCCGTAGCGGTCGATGGGGTTCCAATAGGACATCACCAGCACGGGTTTGCCGGTGGCCGCATGGGTTTCCCGGACGGTGTGGAGGACGTCGGCGATTCGGGTGCCGTCGCGGAGGGCCTGGTCGACGGCGGTTTGGATCACCGGGCCGTCGAGGATCGGGTCGCTGTGGGGTAGGCCGACTTCGATGATGTCGGCGCCGCTGTCGAGGATCGCGCGCAGAGCGGTGACGCCGCCGTCGACCGTGGGGAAGCCTGCGGGGAGGCCGCCGATCAGGGCGGCGCGGCCCTCGGCGCGGGTCTTGGCGAGGGTGGCGGTGAGCAGGTCGAGGTTGCCGGTCATGCGGTGGCTCCGGAGAAGTAGCGGGTGGCGGTGTCCATGTCCTTGTCACCCCGGCCGGACAGGCTGACCAGCAGCAGGCCGTCAGGTCCCAGTTCGGCGCCGACCTCCAAGGCACCGGCGAGGGCGTGCGCGCTCTCGATCGCGGGGATGATGCCCTCGGTGACGGCCAACAACCGGAACGCGCGCATGGCGGCGGTGTCGGTGACGGGGCGGTACTCGGCGCGGCCGGTGGTGTGCAGGTGGGCGTGCTCCGGGCCGATGCCCGGGTAGTCCAGGCCCGCCGAGATGGAGTGGGCCTCGGTGATCTGGCCCTCGTCGTCTTGTAGGACATAGGAACGGGAGCCGTGCAGGATGCCTGGTTCGCCCGCAGATAGGGACGCGGCGTGCTTGTCGGTGGTGAGGCCGTGACCGGCGGCCTCGCAGCCGATCAGGCGGGCGGTCGTGTCGAGGAAGGGGTGGAACAGGCCGATCGCGTTGGAGCCGCCACCGACGCAGGCGATGATGGCGTCCGGTTGGCGGCCGGTGCGGTCGAGGAGTTGGGTGCGGGCCTCGACGCCGATGACGCGTTGGAAGTCGCGGATCATGGCGGGGAACGGGTGCGGGCCCGCGACGGTGCCGAAGACGTAGTGCGTGGTCTCGACGTTGGCCACCCAGTCGCGGAAGGTCTCGTTGATGGCGTCCTTGAGGGTGCGGGAACCGGACTTGACCGGGATGACCGTGGCGCCGAGCAGTTCCATGCGCGCGACGTTGAGGGCTTGGCGGGCCATGTCGACCTCGCCCATGTAGACCACGCACTCCAGGCCCATCAGGGCGGCGGCGGTCGCGGTCGCCACGCCGTGCGAGCCCGCGCCGGTCTCGGCGATGACCCGCGACTTGCCCATCCGCTTGGTCAGCAGCACCTGGCCCAGCACGTTGCTGATCTTGTGGGAGCCGGTGTGGTTGAGGTCCTCGCGCTTGAGGAAGACCCGCGCGCCGCCCGCGCGCTCGGCGAAGCGGGGTACCTCGGTGAGCGCGGTCGGGCGGCCCGCGTAGTGCGCGAGCAGGTGCTCGAACTCCGTGGTGAACGCGGGGTCCACCTTGGCCCGTTCGTACTCGGCGGCGACCTCGTCCACGGCGGCGGTGAGCGCCTCCGGGATGAACTTGCCGCCGAATTCGCCGAAATAGCCGTCGGCGGTCGGACCGTGTTTCGCGGCGGGGAAGAATGAATGGTCGAACATTTTTCGGCATGCTCCAACCCCGGAGCGGTCGGCTCCGGTCGCACGGTCGATGGTGATCGAAAGCGCGCGAGAATGCCGAAAGAAAGGGGCGAACTACCCCTGGGAGACGACGCCCGGCGCGCGGGACAGCCGCCATCGCATGCCGTTGACCTGCCCCGCCTCGGCGCCGATCACGTACCGGACCCGACGCCCCCGCACCAGGCGCGCGGGCGCGCGGCAGCCGCGGGGGCGGCAGCCGGGAGCGAGGCGCGTGGCGATGGACACGGAGTGGAGCTTATCCGAATCCACCGCCACGGCACAACGAGAAATCAGCGCAAATCCATTCCGAGGTCCAGCGCGGGCGAGGAATGCGTGAGACCGCCCACGGCCAGGTAATCGACACCGGTCTCCGCATAGGTCCGGGCGACGTCCAGCGTCAAACCGCCGGACGCCTCCAAACGCGTCCCGGAACCGGTCGCGCGGCGGACGGCTTCCGCGCAGTCGGCGACGGTGAAGTTGTCCAGCAGCACCAGTTCGGCCTCGGCGGCCAACGCCTCGTCCAACTGGTCGAGGGTGTCGACCTCCACCTCGCACTCCAACGCCGGTGCCAGGGCGCGGGCCGCCTTCAGCGCGGCCGTCACGGAACCGGCGGCGACGACGTGGTTGTCCTTGATCAGCACCGCGTCGCCGAGACCGAGGCGGTGGTTCACGCCGCCGCCGCACCGGACCGCGTACTTCTCCAGCAACCGCAGGCCGGGCAACGTTTTCCGGGAGTCCCGGACCGCCGCGCCCGTGCCCTCGACCGCGGAAACCCAAGCCGCGGTGGCTGTCGCCACGCCGGACAGGTGGCAGAGGAAGTTCAGGGCCGTGCGCTCGGCCGTCAGCAGCGCTCGGGTGTTCCCGCGCACCACCAACACCGGCTGTCCCACGACCGCCGCGCCCGCGTCGTCCACAGAGGACAAAACCGTCAGGTCCGGCACGACTTCCGTGAACACCGCCAAGGCGACCGGCACGCCGGACACCACACCGGCGCGCCGGGGGGTCAGCTCCGCCACCGCCACCGCGTCTTCCGGGACGGTCGCGTCGGTGGTCGCGTCGGGTCCGTACCGCAGGTCTTCCGCCAGCGCGGTGGCGACCGCGCGGGCCATGTCCTCCCGGTCGATCACGCCGCACCCCGCAGGGCGGTCAGGGCGCCGAGCACCGGCTGACCCGACGGCGTGAGCCGGACCCACTGGCTCCGCGCCCACGCCGCGTCCTTCTCCGGGAAGTCCGTGCGCACATGACAACCACGGCTCTCCTCGCGCGCCGACGCCGCGGCGATCAACGCCCGGCTCACCAGCGTCAGCGCCGCGTCCTCGACCAGCTCCCGCGACGCCAGCACCCGGTCCACAGCGGACACGTCGAGCACCGAGCCGACCACCGCCAGCCCCTCGGCCTCCCGGCCGATCGCCGCGTACCGGCTCATCACGCGCTGCACCGAGTCCCGCTCCGCGACCGGCGCCACCGGCAGCGAGGTCACCACGGCCGACCGGGGATCGGCCAGCCGACCCGCCGCCAGGTCCGCCGCGACGGCTTCCGCCGCCCGCGTCCCCACGACCAGCCCCTCCAGCAAGCTGTTGGACGCCAACCGGTTCGCCCCGTGCAGCCCCGTGCTCGCGACCTCCCCGGCCGCGTACAGCCCGGCCACCGGCGTCCGACCGTCCACATCGGACACGACGCCGCCGCACGCGAAGTGCGCGGCGGGCGCCACCGGGATCGGCTCCACCACCGGGTCCACGCCCGCCGCCAGGCAGGCCGCGTACACCGTCGGGAACCGGGTCCGGAAGGTCGCGGCGTCCAGGTGGGTCGCGTCGAGGAGCACGTGGTCGTCGATCCCCCCGCGCCCCAGGGCCATGTGCCGGGTGATCGCGGCGGACACCACGTCGCGCGGCGCCAGGTCCGCCAGCGGGTGCACACCCGCCATGACCCGCGCACCGGTCGCGTCGACCAGCACCGCACCCTCGCCGCGCACCGCCTCGGTCACCAGCGGGCACCGCCCGCGCGCGCCCTGGCCGGTGTAGAGCACCGTCGGGTGGAACTGGACGAACTCGACGTCGGCCACCGGCGCCCCGGCCCGCAGCGCGAGCGCGAGCCCGTCGCCGGTCGCGACCTCCGGGTTCGACGTCGCCTGGTACAGCTGCCCCAGCCCGCCCGTGGCCAGCAGCACGGCGGACGCGGTCAGCACGCCCGGCACGCCGTCCGGGTCCAGCACGTGCAGCCCGGCCACCGCGCCCAGCGGCGTCTTCAGCGCCTGCACGGCGACGTGGTTCTCCAGCACCGGCACCCGGCCGTCGCGGGTGGCGGCGAGCAGCGCCCGCTCGACCTCCGCGCCGGTCGCGTCGCCGCCCGCGTGCACCACGCGGAACGCCGTGTGGCCCCCCTCGCGGGTGCGCGCCAAGCCGCCCGACGCGCCCCGGTCGAACTCGGCGCCCAGCTCGCGCAGCCGGGTCACGGCGGCGGGGCCGTCGGCGATGATCGCGCGGACCGCGTCCTCGTCGCACAGCCCGGCGCCCGCGACCAGGGTGTCGGCGATGTGCCGGTCGACCGAATCGCCCTCGTCGTGCTCACCCGGCAGCACCACGGCCACGCCGCCCTGCGCCCACCGGGTGTTGCCGTCCTCGGCGGCGGCCTTGGTCACGACCAGCACCCGCAGGCCCAGCGCGTGCGCCCGCAGCGCCGCCGTCAGCCCGGCCACCCCGGTGCCGACGACCAGCAGGTCCGCCCGCGCCTCCCAGCGCGGGATCGGTGTCGCGGCGGTCATTCCCCACCGCCGGGCTGGCCGATCTCGATCATCCGCTGCACCGCGCCCCGGGCCCGCGCGGCGGTCTCCGGGTCCACGTGCACCTCGTCGCGGTTCTCCCGCAGCGACCGCAGCAGCGCCGCCGGGGTGATCATCTTCATGTACCGGCACGACGCCCGGTCGTTCACCGCGCTGAACTCGACGTCCGGCGCGGCCTTGCGCAGCTGGTGGATCATGCCGATCTCGGTGGCCACCAGCACCTGCTTGGCCTTGGTCGCGCGGGCCTGGGTGACCATGTCGCCGGTCGAGAGGATCTTCACCCGCTCCTGCGCCACGATGCCCTCCCCCGCGAGGTAGAGCGCCGAGGTGGCGCAGCCGCACTCGGGGTGGATGAACAGGTCGGCGTCGGGGTTCGCGGCGGCGCGCTCGGCCAGCTCGGGGCCGTTGATGCCTGCGTGCACGTGGCACTCGCCCGCCCAGATGTGCAGGTTCTCGCGGCCGGTCTCGCGCTTGACGTGCGCGCCGAGGAACTGGTCCGGCAGGAACAGCACCTCGCGGTCGGCCGGGATCGAGGCCACCACGTCGACGGCGTTGGACGACGTGCAGCAGATGTCGGTCTCCGCCTTCACCTCGGCGGTGGTGTTGACGTAGGACACCACGACGGCGCCGGGGTGCTCGGCCTTCCACGCCCGAAGCTGCGCGCCGGTGATCGAGTCGGCGAGGGAGCAGCCCGCTCGCGCGTCCGGGATCAGCACGGTCTTCTCCGGGCTCAGGATCTTCGCCGTCTCGGCCATGAAGTGCACGCCGCAGAAGATGATCGTCGACGCGTCGCTGGACGCGGCGATCCGGCTCAGCGCGAGCGAGTCACCGGTGTGGTGGGCGATGTCCTGGATCTCCGGGAGCTGGTAGTTGTGCGCCAAGAGCACCGCGTCGCGCTCCTCGGCGAGCGCGCGCACCTCGTCCCGCCACGCGGCGTTCGCCTCCACCCCGGTGAACGGGGTCAGGTCGATCGTTTCCGCGGTCATGGGTCGTCCTCCTCGTTTGTCCGATTTCCGATCCGGAGGTTTTCGCCTTAGGATCGAAAACATGACCGATGCTACCACCGGGACACCACCGCTCGTCCACGAAGTACTGGCCGCGGTGCTGCAAGTGCGGCAGGGATCACTGCGGGTGCTGCTGTGGGAGCGCGCGTTGGAACCGCACGCGCACCGCTGGTCACTGCCCGGCGGGCGGCTGCGCGCGGACGAGGACGTGGAGGCCTCGATCCGCCGCCAGCTGGCCGAGAAGGTCGACGTCCGGCAGGTCGCGCACGTCGAGCAGCTCGCGGTGTTCAGCGCCCCGGACCGGGTGCCCGGTCCCCGCGTGGTGGCCACCGCCTTCCTCAGCCTGGTGCCGTCGCACCTGGACCCGGCGCTGCCGCCGGACACCGAGTGGCACGAGGTCTCGGCCATGCCGGAGACCGCGTTCGACCACGGCGCGATCGTCTTACGGGCACGTAATCGGCTGCGCGCCAAGCTGTCTTACACAAACATCGGCTTCGCCCTCGCGCCCCCGGTGTTCACCGTCTCGGCGCTGCGGTCGCTGTACTCGGCCGCGCTGGGCTACCGGGTCTCGGCCACCAACCTGCAGCGCGTGCTGTCCCGGCGGGGGCTGCTGGAGCCGACCGGGGAGACCGAGCGGCCCGGTCGGTCGGGCGGACGGCCCGCGGCGCTGTTCCGGTTCCTGGAGGCCACGATGGCCGTCACGGACCCGTTCGCGGTGCTCAAGCCGCCCAGCCCGCGCGGAACGGGGACCTGAGCCCGGCGGATCGGGCAGCGGGTGTCGGCGCTTCGTCGTAGCGTTGTCGCGTGGCCGATTCGCTTCCGCTGTTCCCGCTACGGGCGGTGCTGCTCCCCGGGGCGAACCTGCCGTTGCACGTCTTCGAACCGCGCTACCGCCAGCTGACCGTCGACCTGATGACGGGCGCGCTGCCCGAGCGCCGGTTCGGGGTGGTCGCGCTGCGGCCATCGATGGACCACGAGGTGACCGACGTGTCCCAGCTGTGCGCCATCGGCTGCTCGGCGGAGCTGCGCGAGGCCAAGCGGCTGCCGGACGGGCGCTTCGACATCGTCACCACCGGTGAGCGCCGCTTCCGGCTGCTGGACGTCGACGCGACCGCCGCGCCGTACCTGATGGGCACGGTCGAGTGGGTGCCCGACGCCGAGCAGCCGACGGTGGCCGCCGACTCGGTGTCGATGCTGGCCGAGGCCGCGCGCGCGGCCCACCGGCGCTACTGCACGGCCGCCTGGCAGACCGAGGACTGGAGCGAGCCCGAGGCCGACATGGCCCTGTGCGAGCTGGCCCACGCCCTGGCCGCGGACTGCCTGCTGAGCCTGGAGGACCGCCAGCGGCTGCTGGAGGAGACCCGTCCCCTGCACCGGCTGCGCCTGGTCGGCGAACTGCTCAACCGGGAGGCCGGGATCCTGTCGGCGCTGCACGCGGTCCCGGCGCCGCCCTCGGAGTTCAGCACCCCCATCAGCATGAACTGAGATGGTTCCGCCTTCCCGCCACCCGGTCGGGTGGCGGGACGGACTAGCCCAGGCGGCGGCCGAGGTCGTCGCGGCCGTTCCAGGCAGCGGCAAGGCCGTAGGCGATGGCCGTGCCCAGGGGCCAGGCGATGAGACCCCAGGCGGATTCCAGGCGGGGGGCGAGGTCGAGGACGTCGCCGAGCTTGGGGGCGTCCGGGAGCGGGAAGCGGGACCCCGCCCAGGACAGACCGACCTGGTAGGCCAGCCAGGCGGCGACGGCCGAACCCACGACGGCGGCGACGAAGACCACCGGGCCGCGGCGTTCGCGCAGCAGCCAGACGGCGGCGCCGGTGACGATGCCCGCGCCGAGACCGAGCAGCATGAACAGCACGAGGTCGTCGAAGCGGTGGTAGCTCTCGGTGCGGATGGCGGCGAGCTTGCCCTCGTCCACCACCTGCACCAGCATCCCCGGCGCGAGGGCGGACCACAGCCAGCCGACGGCCAGGCCGAACACCGAGACGGCGGACAGCACGCTGACGGCCGGGATGAGGTCGCGCCGCACCGCGACCCGCGCGGGCCGGTGCGACCACGCCCACGGGTCGACCGCGCCCGGGTAGGCGGGGAGGTCGGGCACGTCGTGGTGCCGCCCCCACGCGGTCTGCGCACCCGGAGTGCCCTGGTCGGCGGGGGCGTGCTCGTGGTCCGCGGCGGTTCCTTGAGCGCCGTCGCTGGTGTCCTGCGACCGCACCGGGTGTTCCGCCACGCCGTGACCTCCGCCTGCCAGACCTGTCCGTTGGTGTCGGACCGTCACGGCCCGCTCCCGCGAGACTAGCCCGTGTGCCGGAGCTTCGTGCTCGCGGCCACAGCGGCTCGGCAACCGCGGGCACGCCAGGTCGGGAACGATGCCGGGCGGGGACGTGGGGGTGGGTGGCGGGAGGAAATGAACAGGGCCTACTCCGTCAGCGCCGGCGTGCCCGCGCTGGTCGTCTCGCCGTGCCTGCTGCACCGGGCAGACCACCCGACCGGGGTCACCTGCACGACCATGCGCCGGGCGCAGTCCGGGCAGAAGCGCGGCGGCTCCAGGGCCGCGCGCGGGCCGCGGCAGCCGGGGTGGTCGCCCTCGGCCTCGGGCAGGCCGCAATGCACGCAGAACACCCGAACTCCTTTACAGCGTGTCGCTGAGCGCCTTGATCGGCATCTTCAGGTCGGCGAGCATGTCGAGGTCCTGCTGCGCGGGGCGGCCCAGGTTGGTCAGGTAGTTGCCGACGATGATCGCGTTGACCCCGCCGAGCATGCCCTTCTCGGCGCCCAGGTCGCCCAGGGTCAGCTCGCGGCCGCCCGCGAACCGCAGCATGGTGCGCGGCATGGCGAGGCGGAACGCGGCGACCAGCTTCAGCGCCTCGCGGCCCGGTACCGGCTCGTACTGCTCGTACGGGGTGCCCGGCTGCGGGATGAGGAAGTTCATCGGCACCTCGTGCGGGTCCAGCTCGGCGAGCTGGACGGCGAACTCGGCGCGCTGCTCGGTGGTCTCCCCCATGCCGAGGATGCCGCCGGAGCAGACCTCCATGCCCGCCTCGCGCACCATCCGCAGGGTGTCCCAGCGCTCCTCCCAGGAGTGCGTGGTCACCACCTGCGGGAAGTGCGAGCGGGCCGTTTCGAGGTTGTGGTTGTAGCGGTGCACGCCCATCGCGACCAGCTCGTCGACCTGCTCCTGGGTGAGCATGCCCAGCGAGCAGGCGATCTGGATGTCGTTGCCGGAGTCGCGGATGGCCTTGATGCCGTCGCGGACCTGGGAGAGCAGCCGGGCGTCGGGGCCGCGCACGGCGGCGACGATGCAGAACTCGGTGGCGCCGGTGGCCGCGGTCTGGCGGGCGGCCTCGACCAGGCCCGGGATGTCCAGCCACGCGGAGCGCACGGGGCTGGGGAACCGGCCGGACTGGGAGCAGAAGTGGCAGTCCTCGGGGCAGCCGCCGGTCTTGAGGCTGACGATGCCCTCGACCTCGACCTCGGGACCGCACCAGCGCACCCGCACCTCGTGCGCGAGGGCGAGCAGGTCGTCGAGGCGGTCGTCGTCGAGCCGCAGCACGTCGAGCACCTGCGCCTCGGTGAGGCCGACACCGCGGTCGAGCACCTGCTCGCGCGCGACCGCGAGCACATCGGTGGTCGTGGCTCGCTCGGCGGCTGCGGTCACGATCGTTCCTCCTGCTGGTCGTGTGGTGCTCGATGCCCGGGGTCACCGGATCGGGGTCAGTCTGCCGTATGAGCAGCGCGCCGATCAGCGACGAATCTCACGCTCGGGGGTCAGGCGGGGTGGGCGTCGGCGAAGTCCTTGGCGTCGAAGTCGCCGCCGAGGGCGGGGGCCAGGGAGCGGCGGGCGACCTCGGTGAACTCGGCGCGGGGTAAGCCGCCCGCGCCGTCGGGGAAGGCGCCGACCACGGGGGCGCCGCCGACCACGGGCAGGTCGTCGAGGTTGCAGCGGGCGGCCAGGTCGGGCTCGGCGGGCCAGGCGCCGACGACCAGCCCGGCGCAGGTGACGCCGCGCCTGCGCAGCGCCTCGGCGGTGAGGGCGACGTCGTTGAGCGTGCCCAGACCCGCGCGGGCGACGACGACGACCTCGGCGTTGAGCGCCCAGGCGACGTCGGCGAGGGTGCCGCCGTCGGGGTCGAAGCGGACCAGCAGGCCGCCCGCGCCCTCGACGAGCACCAGGTCGTGGGTGTGGTCGAGCTCGACGGCCGCGCCCGCCACCTCGCTGGGTCGCACCGGCGGCATCCCGATCCGGCGCGCGGCGGTGTCGGGGGCCAGCGGGTCGGGGAAGCGGCGCAGCTCGCGCGCGGTCACCCCGCCCGCGAGCCGGGTGACGTCGGCCAGGTCACCGGGTTCCCCGGCGGCGACGCCGGTCTGGGCGGGTTTGAGCACCGCCACCCGCAGTCCCCTGGCCAGGGCGAGCGCGGCGATCCCGGCGGTGACGACGGTCTTGCCGACGCCGGTGCCGGTCCCGGTGATCACGAGGACACTCACGGTGCACCAGGCTAGCTCCCCCGGTGACCGACGATCCCATGACCACCGGTCAGCCCGCGGCGGCCGCGGCCAGCACCCCCCGGGTGATCGCCGCGACGTCGGCTTCGGCGCTGGTGAACGGGGGCATGGTGTAGACGAGGTCGCGGAAGGGGCGCAGCCAGACGCCCGCCGCGGTCGCGGCGTCGGTCGCCTTCACCAGGTCGACGGGGTGGTCGAGCTGGACGACGCCGATCGCGCCGAGCACCCGCACGTCGCGGACACCGGGCAGGTCGCGGGCGGGGGCGAGGCCGTGGGTCAGCTCGGACTCGATGCGCTTGACCGTGCCCCGCCAGTCCTGGCCGAGGAGCAGGTCGGTGGAGGCGAGGGCGACGGCGGCGGCGAGCGGGTTGCCCATGAAGGTGGGGCCGTGCGCGAGGACGGGGACCTCGCCCCGGGAGATGCCGTCGGCGACGGCTGCGGTGCAGAGGGTGGCGGCCATGCTGAGGTAGCCGCCGGTGAGGGCCTTGCCGAGGCACATGATGTCGGGGGCGATGCCCGCGTGGTCGGCGGCGAAGAGCTCGCCGGTGCGGCCGAAGCCGGTGGCGATCTCGTCGAAGATCAGCAGGACGTTGTTGGCGAGGGTGAGCTCGCGCAGGACGTGCAGGTAGCGCGGGTCGTGGAAGCGCATCCCACCCGCGCCCTGGACGACGGGTTCGACGATGACGGCGGCGAGGTCGTCGGCGTGGGCCTCGATGGTGTCGGCGAGGTGGGCGACGTAGTCGTGTTCGAAGGCGGCAGGGGGTTCGTCGGCGAAGACCTGGGTGGGCAGGACGCCGCGCCAGAGGCCGTGCATGCCGCCGTCGGGGTCGCAGACGCTCATGGGGTGGAAGGTGTCGCCGTGGTAGCCGCCGCGCCAGGTGAGGAGGCGGGTCTTGCGGGTGTTGCCTCGGGAACGCCAGTACTGCAGGGCCATCTTGACCGCGACCTCGACGCCGACGGAGCCGGAGTCGCAGAGGAAGACGTGCCGCAGCGGTTCGGGGGTGATCTCGACGAGCCTCGTTGCCAGGCGTACGGCGGGTTCGTGGGTGAGGCCGCCGAACATGACGTGGCTCATCTTGTCGGCCTGGGCCTTGAGGGCCGCGTCGAGCACCGGGTGGCGGTAGCCGTGGATGGCGGCCCACCAGGAGGACATGCCGTCGACCAGTTCCCGGCCGTCGTCGAGTCGCAACCGGACACCTTCGGCCGACTCGACGACGAGCGGCGTCTGCGTGCCGGGCATGGGTCCGTAGGGGTGCCACACGTGCGCGCGATCAAGCGCAACCAACGTCACCGACCCAGGCTAACCCCGGCGATCTCCTTGCGGCGGGCCACCAACCTGGCGATCTCGCGGCCGTGGTCGGTCGGCAGGATCCACTCCCCCGGCGGGACCGTGATGCGCACGGCGGGCCCGGGCGTGACCGTGACGCGCAACTCCCCGACCCCGGGCACGGGCAACGTCGCGCGCCGGGCGACCATGACCTGCTCGACGGTGCCGACCCCGCTGAGCGCGACCATGGGGCGGACCAGGCGGAAGCGGCCCCCGGTGAGCGTGATCCGGTCGTGGGCGACGAGGAGTTCGAGCCCCTTCGCGCCCCGGGCCTGCCAGGGCACCTCGAGCGGTGAGTCGGCGAGTTCGGGGGTGTACGGGTCGAGGACGTGCGCGCGGGCCTTGGCGGCCAGGGTCCAGCCGAGGACGGCGAGGAGGGCGGTCGGGGCGAGCCAGGGGGTGAGGGCGGTGAGGTAGGCGCCGTTGAGGAGGCCGAGGAGCGCGCCCGCGTGCGGCCAGCGGTGGGGGCGGTAGCGGCGGGAGCGGAAGTAGAGGACGCCCGCCGCGGCCAGGAGAGCGGGCACGGCAAGCCCCACGAGCGGCGCTTCGAGGATCGGTGTGAGCGCGAGGCCGAGGGCGGGACCAGCGAAAACGACCAACGCCAACCGGGGCCGCACCCGCCGAAGCCGGGCAGCCACCACCGCGCCTACGTCACCACCACGCCCCCGCACAGCGACCTACGCTACCCAACCAACCCCCAAACACCCGGCATTACCCACCCACCGCGCGCCCCCGTTCCACACACGAACCGACGACCCGCCACCTAGGCTTGACCCGATGCGGGGAGGACAACATGTTCGCGAGTGAACCGGGCGGCATGGTGGAAGGCGTAGCGATGCTGCGCTCAGCCGCCACCGACGGCGGCTTCGCCGTCAACGAGACCGGCGGCCAAGCGTTGCTGACGGCGATCCAGAACATGCTCGACTGGATCGACGGCCAGCAGTACAACTTCCAACTCCTGTCGCGGGAGCCGCAGCTGGGTAGCACCAACGCGGCTGCCATCATGAAGCCGTTCATGGTGTCGGTGGCGACAGATGAACGCGGGTTCGTGACCCAGGTCATGGCGCTGCGCGATTCCCTGGAGGAAGCGAAAGCAGCCATCAAGGACGCCATGAAGAACTACCACAGTGCGGACGCTGCGGAAGCCGGCCACTACCCCGGACAGTGAACAGGACACACGAGTTGAAGTCTCGCAATCCGCGGCTCGCTCTGGCGGCCGCCGCCATCGCCGCCGCCACGATCGCTTCGGCATGCTCAACCGGTACCCAAGGTGTGGCTGTACCGGCGCCTGGGCACGAGTCGGCCAACACCACGACAGAACCGCGGTCGACAACGAAGCAGCCGCCCAAGACGTCGGTGTCCAACAGCGGCGGTCTGGCAAAGCTCGACCCGTGTGACGCCCTCACACCAGCCGGGAAGTCACAGCTCGGCCTCACCGGCGAGGGAGTGCCTGACGACCTCGGCTCGGGGCGCTCCTGCGTCTGGAAGCAACGGGTGCAGGAAGACCTGTACCACTACGGGATAACCCTGTACGACAAGTCCGGGCTCAAGGACCTTCCCGACGACCTGAACAAGCGGGAACTGCCACCGATCAACGGCCGTGAAGCGGTTCAGATACCGAGCCTGGTGGGTGGTAGCTGTTCGGTCAACGTCGCCGTGACGGAGAAGTCCAATGCCATGGCACTCGTCGTCGCGGGAGCGAACCGCGCCAAAGCGTGCGAGTTGGCTCTATCGCTGGCCGAGGCCTTCGAGCCCCAACTCCCGTAGCCCGCTGACGCGCGTCCGCTCGACCAGGGCCGAGCCTGCTCCCAAGGCCAATGCGCGCGAGGTCCCTTGGTCGACGCGAAGTCGATGGAGTCGCGACCTGATGGGGAACAAGCGCCATGTGCTCAGCGCAGGCGTACGGGGAGGCTGGTCAGGCCGCGCATGAGGTTGCTTTCTCGCCAGGTCAGGTTGGACTGGGGGGCGGCCAAGCGCAGGTTGGGGAATCTGGCCAGGAGGGCGGCGATGGCGACTTCTCCCTCCAGCTTCGCCAGCGGTGCTCCCACGCAGTAGTGGATCCCGTGACCGAACGCCATGTGGCCGGGCTGTTTGCGGGTGATGTCGAGGCGTTCCGGGGAGGGGAATTGGGCGGGGTCGTGGTTGGCCGAGGAGAGGCCTATGACCACGAACTCGTCTTTTGGGATTTCCGTGTCGCCCAGGGTTATCGGTTCTTTGGTGAAGCGCATGGTGGCCAGGGTGACGGGACCCTCGTAGCGCAGGAACTCGTCGACCGCGTCCGAGATGAGGGTGGGGTCGGTGCGGAGGAGGGCCAGCTGGTCCGGGTTGCCGAGCAGGGACAGCACGCCGTTGCCGATGAGGTTGACGGTTGTCTCGTGGCCCGCCAGCAGGAGCAGGAACGTCATCGAGATCAGTTCCGTCTCGCTGAGCCGGTCGCCGTCCTCGGACGCCTGGATCAGCGCCGTCAGCAGGTCGTCGGCGGGGGCCGCGCGCTTGATCGCCAGGAGGTTGGTGAGGTACCCCCACATGGCGGCCGCGGCGGCGTTGATCTCCTCGCCCGACGCGGGGGAGATCACGACCTTGGTCCACTCCCGGAACGACTCGCGGTCGTCGGCGGGGACGCCGAGGAGTTCCGAGATCACCGTCATGGGGAGTGGGAACGCGAAGGCGTCCAGGAGGTCCACCTCGTCCTGGTCCGCCATCTTGTCCAGCAGGTCCGCGGCGATGGCCTCGACCCGGGGGCGCAGGCCGGTGATGCCGCGGACGGTGAACGCCTTGGTGACCAGCTTGCGCAGTCGCGTGTGGTCTGGGGGGTCGGAGTTGAGCATGTGGGCGGCCAGTTCGGCGCCGCGCTCCACTGGGCCGCGCGGCTGTTCGCGGTGCCGGTCGAACAAGGGGGCGACGACGCGGTAGTCCTTGCTCAGCCGTGGGTCGGCCAGGGCGGCTCGGGCTTCCGCGTACCGGGTCACCAGCCACGCGCGCACGCCCTGGGGCAGCACCACGCGCCGTACCGGGCCGTCTTCGCGCAGTTCGGCGAAGACCTCGTACGGGTGCTGGAAGAACCGCTCGTCCCGCAGCCGCACCAGGTCGTCCTGTACGGACATGACTCCCCCTCGGGTAGTTGGCTATGCCAACTACCTTACCCGGTTCGCGCGACCACGCGGAGTGACCGGACTCAGGACAGGCAGCCCGGGCCCAGCAGGGCCTTGAGGTCACCCATCAGCGACGGCGACGGGTTGACCCGCAGCGCGTCGTCGAGCCGCAGCAGGGTCTGCCGGGGCCCGTTGATCAGCTTGAGGTGCACCTCGGTGGTCCCCGGGTGCGCCCCCAGCACGTCCTTGAGCTGCGCGACCAGCGGCGGCGTGCACTTCGTGGCCGCCATGCTCAGCCGGAACGGCGCGCCCGCCGCGTTGGACAGGTCCGGCACCGCGAGGTCGTTGGCGATCAGCGACGTGCGGTCCTCCCGCTTCGCCACCCGCGCCTTGACCAGCACGATCGCGTCCTCCAGGACGCCCATGCCGATCACCGCGTAGGTCTTGGGGAAGAACAGCACCTCGATGCCGCCTGCCAGGTCCTCCAGCTGCGCCGACGCCCACGACTCGCCGTTGCGGTTCACCCGGCGGTTGACCGACGCGAGGATGCCGCCGAGGGTGACCTGGGCGCCGTCGCCGATGCCGCCCTCCAGGATCGCCGCGATCGTGGTGTCCGACTGCGCGGTGAGGATGTGCTCCACGCCGTTGAGCGGGTGCCCGGACACGTAGAGGCCCAGCATCTCCCGCTCCAGCGCGAGCTGGTGCTTGGTCTCCCACAGGTCGTCGGGCACGCGCACGTCGAACACGCTGGAGACGTCGGCCGCGTCGTCCGAACTGCCGGAGCCGAACAGGTCGAACTGCCCGATCGCCTCCGCCTTCTTGGTCTCCATGATCGCGTCGATGGCGTCGGTGTGGATGAGGAACAGGCCCTTGCGCGGGTGCTTGAGCGAGTCGAATGCCCCCGCCTTGATCAGGGATTCCACGACCTTCTTGTTGCACGCCGACGCGTCGACCTTGCGCAGGAAGTCGGAGAAGTCGGCGAAGTCGCCCTTCTCCACGCGGGACTTGATGATCGAGTCGACCACGTTCGCGCCGACGTTGCGGATCGCGCCGAGGCCGAAGCGGATGTCCTGGCCGACCGGGGCGAACTCCTTCTCGGACTCGTTGACGTCCGGCGGGAGCACCGTGATGCCCATCTTGCGGCACTCGGACAGGTAGACCGCGGCCTTGTCCTTGTCGTCGCGGACACTGGTGAGCAGACCGGCCATGTACTCGGCGGGGTAGTTCGCCTTGAGGTACGCGGTCCAGTAGGACACCAGCCCGTACGCGGCCGAGTGCGCCTTGTTGAACGCGTAGTCGGCGAACGGGACCAGGATGTCCCACAGGGTCTTGACGGCGTCCTTGGGGTAGCCGTTGCGCTCCATGCCCGCCGCGAAGTTGACGTACTCCGCGTCCAGCACTTCCTTCTTCTTCTTGCCCATGGCCCGGCGCAGCAGGTCCGCTTGGCCGAGCGTGTAGCCCGCCAGCTTCTGCGCGATCGCCATGACCTGCTCCTGGTAGACGATCAGGCCGTAGGTCGTGCCGAGGATGTCCTCCAGCGCCTCGGCCAGCGCCGGGTGGATCGGCGTGATGTCCTGCTGCTTGTTCTTGCGCAGCGCGTAGTTCGTGTGCGACTTGGCGCCCATCGGGCCCGGCCGGTAGAGGGCGCCGACCGCGGAGATGTCCTCGAAGTTGTCGGGGCGCATGAGGCGCAGCAGGTCGCGCATGGGGCCGCCGTCGAGCTGGAACACCCCGAGCGTGTCGCCGCGCGAGAGCAGCTCGTAGGTGGCCTTGTCGTCGAGCCCCAGGGTCTCCAGGTCCGGCACCGGTTTGCCGTTGCGCTCGATGTTGCGCAGCGCGTCGTCGATGACCGTGAGGTTGCGCAGCCCCAGGAAGTCCATCTTCAGCAGGCCCAGCGACTCGCAGGTCGGGTAGTCGAACTGGGTGATGATCGAGCCGTCCTGCGGCCGCTTCCACAGCGGGATGGTGTCCATCAGCGGCTCGGCGGAGAGGATGACCGCGCAGGCGTGCACGCCCGCGTTGCGGATCAGGCCCTCCAGCCCGCGGCCGGTGTCGATGATCTCCTTGACCTGCGGGTCCGAGTTGTACAGCTCGCGGATCTCGGTGGCCTCCGCGTAGCGCTTGTGCTGCGGGTCGAACAGGCCGTTGAGCGGGATGTCCTTGGCCATGACCGCGGGCGGGTACGCCTTGGAGATCCGGTCGGCGATGGCGTAGCCGGGCTGGCCGAACAGCACCCGGGCGGAGTCCTTGATCGCCGCCTTGGCCTTGATCGTGCCGAAGGTGATCACCTGGGCGACCTTGTCCGCGCCCCACTTCTCGGTGGTGTAGCGGATGACGTCGCCGCGGCGGCGCTCGTCGAAGTCGATGTCGATGTCGGGGGGGCTGACCCGGTCCGGGTTGAGGAACCGCTCGAAGATCAGCCCGTGGGCCAGCGGGTCGAGGTCGGTGATGCCCATCGCGTAGGCGATGAGCGCGCCCGCGGCCGAGCCGCGGCCGGGGCCCACCCGGATACCGTTGTTCTTCGCCCACTGGATCAGGTCGGCGACCACCAGGAAGTAGGCCGGGAAGCCCATCTGCAGGATGACGCCGATCTCGAACTCGACCTGCTGGGTGTGCACCTCGTCCACACCGCCGGGGAAGCGCCGCCGCATGCCCTCCCAGACCTGCTCGCGGAAGTACTCGTCCTCGGTCTTGCCGTCGGGGATCGGGAAGCGCGGCATCAGGTTGCGGAACTCGAACATCCCCGCCGTGTCGACCTTCTCGGCGATCAGCAGGGTGTTGCGGCAGCCCTCCTGCCACGGGTCGGAGGCGTCGACCGCGCGCATCTCGTCGGGGGACTTGAGGTAGTAGCCGTCGCCGTCGAACTTGAACCGGGTCGGGTCCTGCAGGGTCTTGCCGGTCTGCACGCACAGCAGCGCGTCGTGCGACTCGCGCTCGTCCTTGAAGGTGTAGTGCGAGTCGTTGGTGACCACGAACGGGATGTCCAGCTTGCGGGCGACGTCGACCAGCCCGCCGCGGACCCGGCTCTCGATCTCGATGCCGTGGTCCATCAGCTCGACGTAGAAGTGGTCCTTGCCGTAGATCTCCTGCCAGACCGCGGCGGCCTCCAGCGCCTCCTGGTCCTGGCCGAGGCGCAGCCGGGTCTGCACGTCCCCCGACGGGCAGCCGGTGGTGGCCATCAGGCCCTCGGCGTGCTCGGCGATCAGCTCCTGGTCCATCCGCGGCCACTTGCCGAGCTGGCCCTCCATGGAGGCCAGGCTGGACAGCTTCATCAGGTTGCGCAGGCCGGTCTCGTTGCGCGCCCAGATCGTCTGGTGGGTGTACGCGCCGGAGCCGGAGATGTCGTCGCTCTTCTGGCCCGGGTCGCCCCAGCGCACGCGCTCCTTGCTGAACCGGGACGCGGGCGCGATGTAGGCCTCGATGCCCAGGACGGGCTTGATGCCCGCGCCCTTGGCCTGGCGGAAGAAGTCGTAGATGCCGTTGGTGTGGCCGTGGTCGGTGATCGCCACGGACGTCATGCCGAGCCGCTCGCACTCGGCGAACATGTCCTTGAGCTTCGCCGCTCCGTCGAGCATCGAGTACTCGGTGTGCACGTGGAGGTGAGCGAAGGAGTCAGCCACGACGACACCCTAGCGACCCCGGCCGTTCAGGTCCGGCAGCGGGTGCGCGACGCGCCGGGTGTCATGCTGCGGTGGCGGATGTCTTGGCATTACAGGGAAAACGCCGAAACCGCGAGATTATAACCCCAGTCGCGGACCGAGGAGGACGATGAGATTCCGGCCGGTGTCACCGGACGTGTTGGCCGATGAGCTGACCGCGACCGTCGACGCGCGCGACCGCGCCGGGTGGACCCGGGTGCTGCTCGACGGGGCGCCGCCGAGCGGGGTCGGGGCGCTGGCCGACGCGGTCGGCGAGCGGCTGCGGGTGCTGGGGCGGCCGGTGGTCCGGGTGTCGGCGGCGGACTACCTGCGGCCCGCGTCGCTGCGGTTCGAGCGCGGCCGGGCGGACCCGGACGCGCGGTACGAGCTGTGGCTGGACGAGGGGGCGCTGCGCCGGGAGGCGCTGGACCCGCTCGGGCCGGGCGGGTCGGGGAAGGTGCTGACCACGTACTGGGACGCGGCGGCGGACCGGGCGAGCCGGGCGGACTACACCGCGGTCGGCGCGGGCGGGGTGCTGCTGGTCGACGGGGAGCTGCTGCTGGGCCGGGGGCTGCCGCACGAGCTGTCGGCGCACCTGTGGCTCTCGGCGCCCGCGCTGGCCCGGCGGCTGCCCGTCGGGGAGCACTGGGCGCTGCCCGCGTTCGCCAGGTACGACGCCGAGGTGCGCCCATTGCACTCGGCGGACACCGGCGTCCGGGTCGACGACCCGAGGCACCCGGCGGTGCTCGACGACACCCCGGTGTGACCAGCCGATCACCGACCGCTCAAGATCGCCAACCGTGACCCGCGGCGAACCCGGCTTCCGGGGCGGGGGCGGGGGCGACCGGGTACCGTCCGTGGTCGTGACGGATCCGGTGGATGCCCGCCTGCTCGGTGTGGTGGCCGACATGGGCAGGGCCGCGGTGCACGAGATCGCCGCGCGGTTGGGCATGGACCCCCGCGAGGTGGCCTCGCGCCTGGTCGCGCTCTCCGGCTCCGGCCTGCCCCTGCTCGTCGGCGTGGAGTGCGACCCGAACGGTTTGCGGGCGGCGCTGGCGCGGATGGCGCCGCAGCCGTACTACCAGCAGCAGCAACCGCAGCAGGGGTACCCGCCCTACCAGCCGCCGCAGCAGGTGCAGCAGGTGCAGCAGGTGCAGCAGCCGATCCCGCAGTACGTGCCGCCGCCCAACTACGCGCACCACAGCGGCCCGGTGCGCACGGGCCCGCCGAGCACCCCGTTCCCGGCGCCGGTCGGTCCGCCGAGCATGCCGACCCCGGTGCAGGCGGGTCCGCCGAGCCAGCCGGTCCCGGTGTCCGAGCCGATCAACACCTGGGGCCCGCCGCAGTCGTCGAGCTGGGCGCGCGGCGACCAGCAGTCCCCCCTGGCCGGGTCGATGGACCGGACCCAGCCCGCGGCCCAGCGCCAGGGCCGCGTCGGCGCGACCCTGGAGACCAACGGCCTGGAGGGCGAGCGGTTGGCCATCCAGCTGGTGGAGGTCGTGGACCCGGCGGACTACCTGTTCACGGCGGCGGGCTACCGGTTGCAGCCGGGTGAGCGGTCGATCGTGGTGCACACGGAACTGACGAACCGCGGCGCGGTGCCGTTCTCGACGCTGCCGGACCTGTACCTGGTCCTGGCGACCCCCGCGGGGGAGACGATCTCGAAGGCCCCGGTGTCGCTGTCGTCGCGGCCGCCGCACCGGATCGGCGTGCAGCCCGGGGAGACCGCGGGTGGGCACACGGTTTACGTGGTGCCGGAGAACGTGCAGATCACGTCGGTGCGGTGGAGCCCGCGACCGGACGAGGAAGCCCTGACGCTGACCTGGACCGTCGAGAACTGACGGATTGGTAACGCACCGCCCCGGCTCGCCCGACTCACTACCCCATCTGCCCCGAGCAGTCTAAGATCACCGTGCTGGGTCAACAGGTTCTGCGCTGCCCTCCTCACTCGAAGGGATCGCCCGGCGCAGCCGAGTTAGAGCCCGTCGACCTCATTTGGGAGCACCCACGGCACCATTGATTGGTGCCGATAACTGAACAAGGTGGTTTCGCTACGGCTGGGCAGACTCGGACCGGCTCTACTCGGCGGAGCTGTGCCTTGAGTTGGTCCTACACGGTGCTCATCGTGGTCCTAGCCGTACTCGCGACTGCCCTGTTGCTGGTTCGCGCCGCGCGGTCGAGGGATGTCACAAGTATGAAGCTCACCGCGCGAGCCGGGCGGTTGCTCGAACTGTCCGTGGAGTTGAAGCGCTCCGAAGGTGAATCGGACTCCGACTCCACGGACGTCGAGGAGAAACCGTGATCAGTAGTCCGCTTCCAGCACACCCAACGCCGAGGCGAGGTCCGGCGGGTATTCGCTCGTGAACTCGACCCACGTCCCGTCCGCCGGGTGGTGGAAGCCGAGGGTCCGGGCGTGCAGCCACTGGCGGCTCAGGCCGAGGCGCTTGGCCAGGGCCGGGTCGGCGCCATACGTGAGGTCTCCTACGCAGGGGTGCCGCAGGGCCGAGAAGTGGACGCGGATCTGGTGGGTGCGGCCGGTTTCCAGCTTCACGTCCAGCAGCGACGCCGCGCGGAAGGCCTCGATGGTTTCGTAGTGGGTGATGCTGGGTTTTCCGCCTGCCACCACGGCCCACCGGTAGTCGTGGCGGGGGTGGCGGTCGATCGGCGCGTCGATCGTCCCGACGCTCGGGTCGGGGTGGCCTTGGACGAGGGCGTGGTAGCGCTTCTCGACCGTGCGCTCCTTGAAGGCGCGCTTGAGGACCGTGTAGGCGTGTTCGCTCTTGGCCACCACCATCACGCCCGTGGTGCCGACGTCCAGTCGGTGGACCACGCCTTGGCGTTCGGCGGCGCCCGAGGTGGAGACGCGGATGCCCGCGGCCGCCAAGCCGCCGATGACGGTGGTGCCGCTCCAGCCGGGGCTGGGGTGGGCCGCGACGCCGACCGGCTTGTCGACCACGACGACGTCGTCGTCCTCGTGCAGGATCTCCATGCCCTCCACGCGGATCGCGCGGACCTCGACCGGGCGCTCCGGCTCGGGCAGGGTCACCTCCAGCCAGGAGCCCGCCAGCAGCCGGTCGGACTTGCCCGCCGGGCGGCCGTCGACCAGCACGCCGCCGGTCTCGGTGATCGCGGCGACGACCGTGCGGGACAGGCCGAGCAGCTTGGACAGGCCGGCGTCGACGCGCATGCCGTCGAGGCCGTCGGGGACGGGGAGGGTGCGGGACTCGCTCACGAAGCGCCCTTCTCCTTCGCGCGGCGGGTGACGGTGCCGTCGTAGTCGCGGCCGAGCAGCGCCATCAGGACGATCAGCGCGCCACCCACCGAGATGCCCGCGTCGGCGACGTTGAAAACCGGGAACACGTCCGCGTTCGGCGCGAACGGCGAGATGAAGTCGACCACGTGGCCGTGCAGCACGCCGGGGGCGCGGAACAACCGGTCGGTCAGGTTGCCCAGCGCGCCCGCCAGCACCAGGCCCAGGCCCAGCGCCCAGCCGGTCGACCGGAGCTTGGGCACGATCCAGATGATGGCGACCACGACGGCGGCGGCGACCAGGGTGAACACCCAGGTCATGCCGGTGCCCATGCCCCAGGCCGCACCCGGGTTGCGGATCAGCTGCAGGTACACCAGCCCGCCGAGCACCCGGATCGGCGCCTCGCCCTCCAACGTGGCCACCACGATGATCTTGGTGACCAGGTCCAGCGCGTAGACCACCAGCGCCGCGACCAGCAGCACCAGGCGACGTCGCGGCAGCGCGGCCTTCTGCTCGCCGGGGGTGTCCACGGCGCCCTCGGACGGGACGTCGCCGCCGCTGTCGTGTTCGGTGCTCACCGAGCCATTGTCCACGGTCGGCGCGCCCGCCCGGACCTCAGGCCAGGAACGGCGGCAGCGGACGGGTGTCCTCGACCGGCGCCCACCGCCCGTCGACGACCGCGTACGCCACACCCGGACCGTCGGCGACCAGCGTGCGCAGCGCCGCGACCACCCGGTCGACGTGCTCGGCCGTGGTCCCCAGCCCGATGCTGACCCGCACCGCGCGCTGCTCCCCCGCGCCGACGCGGCCCAGCAGGCGTCGGGTCGCGATGTGCGCGCAGAAGGCGCCGTCGCGCACGCCGATCCCGTACTCGGCCGACAGCACCGCCGCGACCAGCCCCGACTCGATCCCGTCGACGGTGAAGCTGACCACCCCGACGCGGTCGCCGTCCTCCTCGAACAGGCTCAGCGCCCGCAGCCCCGGCACGCTCGCCAGCCCGGCGCGCAGCCTGCGGAACAGCGCGCGCTCGTGCAGCACGACGGCGTCCCAGTTGGCCGACAGCGTCTCGCAGGCGACCGCGAGCGCGTGCGCGCCGACCACGTTCGGGGACCCGGCCTCGTGCCGCTCGGGCACCGCGGACCAGGCCACGCCCAGCCGGTCGCCGTGGTCGACGACCTGCGCGGTGGCGCCGCCGCCGACCAGGTACGCCTCGGCGGCCTGCAGCCAGTCGGCGCGGCCGATCAGCGCGCCGCCGCCGAAGGGGGCGTAGAGCTTGTGGCCGGACACCGCGACGTAGTCCACGCCCAGCTCGCCGATGCGCACGGGCCGGTGCGGCGCGAGCTGCGCGGCGTCGAGCACGACCCGGGCGCCGTACCGGTGCGCGACCTCAGCCAGCGCGGCGACCGGCCACAGCTCACCGGTCACGTTCGAGGCACCGGTCAGCACGACCAGCCGGGGACCCTCCGGGCACCGGCGCAGCGCGGCTTCGAGGGCGGGCACGGTCTCGGCCGCGGTGGCGGGCGCCTCGACGCGGCGCACGTTCGGGCCGCGCCACGGCAGCAGCGCCGCGTGGTGCTCGGTGTCGAACAGCACGACCGAGGTGCCCTTGGGCACCGCGCGGGCGAGCAGGTTGAGGCTGTCGGTGGTGTTGCGGGTGAAGACGACGGTGTCGGTGCGGCGGGCCCCGACGAAGCGGCGCAGGACGTCGCGGGCCTGCTCGTAGACCTTGGTGCTGACCTGGGAGGCGAACCCGGCGCCGCGGTGCACGCTGGCGTACCAGGGCAGCAGCTCGTCCACGGCGTCGCGCACGGTGTCGAGGCAGGGCGCGCTGGCCGCGTGGTCGAGGTTGGCGTAGCCGACGCGGGTACCGTCGACCAGCGGGACGAGCAGGCGGGCACCGGCCACGGTCGGCACCTCGGGCAGCGGCAGCGGGGCGGCCTCGGCGCGGGCGGTGGGCACGGCGGACACGGCGAGCGTCACGGGACGGACCTTCCAGGTCATGGGACCCGGGTTCGAGGGGTCCGCGCTTGTCCGCCCCGCACCACGCGGGAGGACCAGGTCTTCACCCGGGGCACCCCACCGCGGAGGAGGGTTGCCGGCCAGCAAACCGGGGTTTAGCGCTGGCACTCAATACCTTGGCGAAAACCATAGCGGACGACCCGCCGCGAACGCGAGTGGGCGCCCGGGGAATGAGAGCGTCGTCACCCCCGGGCGGGAATCCCCAAGACCCGGCGGCTACTCCTCCCCCGTCACCCCCTTCCAGCGGGCGTAGCGGCCGGCGCGGTCGACGGCGCGGATGCGGGTCTCGGTGGCGGCCCTGGCCCGCTGGGTGGCGACGATCAGGATCTGGTCGCCCTGCTGCAACCGGGTGGTGGACTCGGGGGTGAACCCGCCGCCCGCCCGGGCGACCAGGCTGACCGTGGCGCCCGGCGGCAGGCGCAGCTCGGAGAGGTAGACGCCGTGCAGCTTGGAGCCCTCGGGGATGGTCACCTGGAGCAGTTCCGCGTCCAGTTCGTCGAGGGTGGCCGCGTCGACCTCGACCTCCTTCGGGCTGGCGCCCGCGCTGAGCCCGAGCAGCCGGGCCAGGAAACCCAGGGTGGTGCCCTGCAGCAGGGTCAGCACGATCACCAGGACGAAGACCGCGTCCACCAGCTTCTGCGCGCCCGGCAACCCCTGCGACAGCGGGATCATGGCCAGCACGATCGGCACCGCGCCGCGCAAACCGGCCCAGGAGAGGAAGACCTGCTCCCGCCATGGCATGCGGAACGGCAGCACCGAGATCAGCACCGAGACCGGGCGGGCCACGAAGGTGAGCACCGCGCCCGCGACCAGGCCGGGGACCAGCGCGTCGAGCAGCCGGTCCGGCGAGGCGAAGAGTCCCAAGAGGACGAACAGGCCGATCTGCGCCAGCCAGCCCATCCCCTCGGCGAAGGAGACCGTGTCGGAGCGGTGCGGCAGCTTGGAGTTGCCGAGCACCAGCGCGGACAGGTAGGTGGCCAGCAGGCCCGACGCGTGCACGACCTGGCCGCAGGCGAAGGCGAGCACGCACACCGCGACGGTGGCCAGCGGGTAGAGGCCGGTGGCGGGCAGCGCGGCGTGGCGCAGCGCCTGGGCGCCGAGCCAGCCGAGCGCCAGGCCGATGAGCGCACCCGCGCCGAGTTCGTAGAGCGCGGTCAGCGACAGCAGCCAGTCCACGCTGTCGGAGGAGGCGAGCACCACCACGGCGATGTAGCTGGGCGCGTCGTTGATGCCGCTCTCCAGCTCCAGCGAGCCGACCAGCCGCCTGCTGACCGACAGCGAGCGCAGCACGCTGAACACCGCGGCCGCGTCGGTCGAGGCGAGCACCGCGCCCCACAGCAGCGCGTAGCGCCACTCGAAGCCCAGCAGCCAGTGCAGGCCCGCGCCGGTGATGCCGACGGTGACCACAACGGCCACTGTGGACAGTGCGATCCCGGGCAGCAGCGCGGGTTTGACCTCGCGCCAGCGGGTGGTCAGCCCGCCCTCGGCGAGGATGAGCACGAGCGCGGCCAGACCGAGGGACTGGGTCAGCTCGGCGTTGGAGAACTCGATGCCGAGCCCGGACTCGCCGATCACCAAGCCCAGGGCCAGGTACAGCAGCAGCGAGGGCAGGCCGAGGCGGACCGAGAACCGGACCGCGAGCACCGCCACGAGCAATACTGCCGCGCCGATCCCCAGCGCGTTGGTCAGCTCGTGCACGCCACCTCCCGGCCGTAACCCGTCTCGCGTCGGAACCATTGTCCCTTGCCGACCCGGAAGCGCTCGCACCGGGCAAAGCGGTCACGGTTCGCGAGCACCGGAAGCCGGTCACCGGGGTCGCGCGCCGGCGCCGTCGTTCACGCGCCCGCGTCGAGCAACCGGTCCAGTGTGGTCTCCGCGTTCGGCGGAACCGGGTCGATCTCCACGACCTTGTCCCGCCCCCGCTCGCCCACCGCGATCACCACGTCCCGCGGCCGCGCCCCGAACGCCGCCGCGAGCGCGCGGCGGACCGCCTCGTTCGCCTTCCCGTCGACCGCGGGCGCGGCGACCGCGACGACGAGCGCGCCGTCGGACCACCGCCCGCCGACGGCCGCCCGGCGCGCGCCGGGCTTGACCCGGACGCCGAACCGGAACCCCATCAGCCGATCGGTCCACAGTGGAGCGTCCAGGGCCGGACGCGGGGCGGGTTCACGAACGCACCCTAGCGGCGCCCCGGGGCCGGACTCGTCGCCGGAGTCCGGTCATGGGGTGATCGGATTCCCGGAAGTGGTGAACCGGACCTGAGATGATCTACGCGGAAGGCCCCGCCGGTGCACCCGAACGGCCCAAGCCGGGCTGCGCCGTCACCCGTAAGGACCTTGCCGTTCGCCACGGAAAGTTGCACTGCGCAATTGCGTGACTACCGGTCTAACATGGGTCGATCAGCGCGCGGCCCCCGGACCCCCGGCCGACGTCCCGCCGGATCACCCACCGAAGGAGGTTCCGGCTCGCACCCGGCCCACGGGCCGGGTCCGCCGAGCGGGCAGTCCCATGACCTCACGACGCCTGAGCGTGGAGACCCCCGACCACTTCCCGGACCGGATCCCCGACCCGCTCGGCGCCACCACGTGGCGCGCCGCGGCGCTGGCCCGCACCCGGGCGCTCGACCGCGAGATCCTGGCCACCGCCGGGCTGCTGGCCGTGACCGCGTCGGCCGCGGTGCTGCGGCTGGCGGCGGCGGGCGCGCCCGCGCAGCCCGGCGAGGGCCGCGCGGTGGCGCAGACCTTCGCCGTCGACTCGCTGGGCACGCTGCTCGACTCCCGGACCTCGCCGCTGGCCTGGCTCCAGGTCGGCGGGTACACCGCGGCCACCGACGCGTTCGCCCGGCACACCTCGGCGCTCGGCGCCGCGCGCGAGCCGATGGTCATCGCCGCGGCGGGTGCCGCGCTGCTGCTGTGGGTGCTGGCGCGCCGGATCGGGCTGAGCGTGGCCACGGCCACGGCGGCGGTCGCGGTCACCGCCGCGGCGCCGCTGGCGGTGGGACTGCAACTGGGGGCGCGGCCGGAGAACGTGGCCGTGCCGTGGCTGCTGGCCGGGACCGCGCTGCTGTGGACCTCGCGCAGGCACCGCAGGCTGCCGCCGGACCTGTGGGGCACCGCGTTCCTGGTGGTCGCGGTGATCACCGCGCCGGTCGCGGCGGTGTTCGTGGTGGTGACCGGGTCCTGGTTGGTGTGGCGGCGCGGGCGGCGGCGGTTGTCGCTGATGCTGGCGTGCCTGTTCGCGCTCGGGACGGGCATCGGGCTGGGCGCCTCGGCCGCGCTGAGCGGGCTGCGGGTGGCCGCCGAGGGCCCGGCGGCCGGGGACTGGGCCCGGGTCGACCCGGTGTTCGTGGTGGCCGGGCTGCTCGCCGCGGCCACCGGGCTGCTGTCCCACCGGTTGCGCCCGCTGGCCGCCGGGGTGCTGGCGATGGCCGCGGTCGCGGCGGTGCCCGGCGGCCCGGGGTCCGGGGCGCTGGTGGTGGTGGTCGCCCCCGCCGCGCTGCTGGTCGCGGGGGTGGTGGAACGCGCGGTCCGGCACCGGCTCACCGGGCCCCGGGTCCGGCCGCACGCGCTGCGGCTGCCCGTGGTCGCGCTGGCGGTCGCGGTGGTCGCCGCGGCCGTGCCCGCGTGGCTGACCGGGCTGCGGTCGGTCGTCGGCACGGCGAGCGACCCGGCACCCGGCGCCGCCGCGGCGCGGTGGGTGCGCGACAACCTGCCCGGCGCGGTGATCGCCACCGACGGCATCACCTGGGCGGACCTGGTGCGCGGCGGCCGGTCGCCCGAGATCACCGTCCGCACCCTGGATTGCCCGGAGGACTGCCTGTCCCGGTCGTGGCTGGTGATCACCCCGGTGGCGCGCGCCGCGTTCGCGCGCCGACCCGCCCTGGCCGAGGCCGCCGCGGCGGGCGAGGTGGTGGCGGCGTTCGGCGGCGGGGCGGACCGGGTGCTGGTCCAGCGGCCCGCGGCCGACGGGGTGGTGGCGGCCGGTGAGGCCGGGGCGCGGTCGCGGGCGGGTGCGGCGGTGGCCGGGTCCAACCGGCTGACCGCGCCGGGGGACGTGCACGAGGCGTTGCGCGAGGGCCGCGCCGATCCCCGCGTGCTGACCGCGCTGACCGCGCTGTCCGCGACCCGACCGGTGCGGGTGGCGGCGCTGCCCGCGGTCGCGGGTGAGGACGCGGCCGAGCAGCCGCGGCGCCAAGTCCTGCTGACCGCCGCGGGGGAACCGGCCGAGCAGCTGGCCCTGTTCTTCACCAGCCAGCACGGCGTCTTCCGCCCGGATTCGGTCCGCACCACCCCGGAGGGCGTCCTGGTCCGCTACCCGGCGGGCGTACCGGGAGGGCTCCTGCTGCCCTTCGACAACCCCTGAGCACCCGGTCGCCGCGCGGACCCCCCTTGCGCCACACGCCGCCTGCGCGATGGACCCGGTGACCCACCAAGATCAACCGACTACCCGATCCCCACCGGCTGCCCGGAAAGGAAACCCCGCGATGCGCGTCGCAGGCGCGATGGTCGCCGTTCTCGCCCTGCTGGTACCCCGGCAGGCCGCCGCGCAACCCGCCCAGGGTTGGGTGCGGCTCGGGCACCTCTCCCCCGCCGCCCCGCCCGTCGACGTCCACCTCGCGCCGTTCGGCGGCGCCGACGAGGTGCTGGTGCGCAAGGCGGGCTACGGCGCCGTGACGCCCTACACCGCCCTCCCGGCGGGCGCGTACACGGTGTCGATGCGCGCGCCGGGGACCGGTGCCGACACCCCGGCCGCGCTCAGCGCCACCGTGCGGATCACGCCCGGCACGGCGTACTCCCTGCTCGTCTTCGCCACGGGCCCCGGGGGCGCGCTGCGCGAGGACCTCGTCATCGACGACCTGTCCGCGCCGCCGCCGGGGACCGGCAGGCTCCGGCTGGTCCAGGGCAGTCCGACGCTGGCCCCGGTGACCGCCGAGGTCGGCCTGCCGGGGTCCGCCGCCGAGGCGCGGCTGGCCGACCGCGCGGCCTACGGGCTCACCGGCCCGTACACCGACCTCGCCGAGGGCCGCTACACCGTCCGCCTGCGCGGCGGGTCCGCCGAGCCCGCGGAGACCACCGTGTCCGTCGACGTCCGCGCGGGCAGCGCCACCACGCTGCTGGCCACCGAGACCGGTGGCGCGCTCACCACCACGGCGCTCGTCGACAGCGCAGGCGCCGCGGCCACCCCGCTGCGCGGCGTGGAGACCGGCGCGGGCGGGACCTCCGTCGCGGAGCCGAGGTTCTGGCCGACCACGGCCGTGATCCTCGCCCTGATCTGCTGGTTGCTGCACCGGCCGCTGCTGGCCGCGCGCAGGCACCACCGGCGCGCGCCCGAGTGACCGCTGTGGACACCCCGGGCCGCCTGCTCGCGGCGCTCACCGCGGTCGCGCTGACCGCGTGCGCCCCCGCCCCCGCGCCCGCCCCACCCCGGGCACCGCTGCCCGGGCCGGCGCCGCTCACCGCCGAGCGGGTGCGGCCCGTCGGGCTGCGCATCCCGGCCATCGGGGTCGACGAGTCCGCGCTGGTCCCGCTCGGGCTCACGGCGGGCGGCGAGCTCCAAGCGCCCGCCGACTTCGCCCGCGTCGGCTGGTTCACCGGCGGCTCCGCGCCGGGCGACCCCGGTCCGGCCGTGCTGGCGGGCCACGTCGACTCCCGGAACGGGCCCGCGGTGTTCGCCCGGCTGCGCGAGCTGCGCCCCGGCGACCTGGTCGAGGTGCGGCGCTCGGACGGTGCCGACGCGGTTTTCGCCGTCGACACCGTCCAGCGCCACCCGAAGGACGCCTTCCCCACCGGGGCCGTCTACGGCCCGGTCCCCGGCGCGGCCCTCCGGTTGATCACCTGCGGCGGCGTGTTCGACCGCCGCCGGTCGTCCTACCGGGACAACGTCGTGGTGTTCGCGTCGCCGTCCCGCTGATCCCGCCCGGTTCGTCCGGTCCATCCAACCGGACCGACCGATCCGCGCGCCCGCTACCCCAGTCCGCCGAGGAACGCGCCGGTCACCGACACCGCGGGCGCCGACGTGCCCGCGTCCTCGACCAAGATCGCGAACGCCACGTTCCCACGGTAACCCGCGAACCAGCCGTGGGCTTGCGCACCACCGCCGAACTGGGCCGTCCCGGTCTTGCCCGCCACCGCGCCGTACCCGCGCAGCGCCTTGCCGCTGCCCGCGGTGACGACCTCGCGCATCATCGATTGCAGGTTGGCCACGACCGCGCCCGACGGTCCACGGTACCCCTTGCGGACCACGGTTTTGGTATCGACGAACAGCTGCGGGGTCACCGCGCCGCCGTGGGCGACCGTGGCCGACATCAGCGCCAGGCCGAACGGGCTGGCCTGCACGGTGCCCTGGCCGATCGAGTTCTCCACCTGCGCCGCCGTGCTGTCGGCCGCGACGACCTTGCCCGCCTGGGTGGTCAGCCCGGGCACCTCGAAGTCGGCGCCCAGGCCGAGCTGCTCGGCCGCCTTGGGCAGCGCGTCCATCGGCAGCTTGGTCGCCAGGCCCGCGAAGGTGGTGTTGCAGGAGTCGGCGAACGCCTTGTGCAGCGGCACGTCGCCGTCGTCGAAGCCCGCGTTGCGGATGGTCCGCTGGCCGAACACCGCCGACCCCGGGCACGGCAGGACCGTGTTGACGTCCGCGGTGCCCGAACCGAGCACCGCGGCGGCGGTGGCGACCTTGAACGTCGACCCCGGCGCGTAGAGCCCGTTGAGCGCCTTGGGCGCCGACCCGGCCGCCTGGTTCTGCGCGACGGCCAGGATGCCGCCCGTCTTGGAGTCGATCGCGACCAGGTACGCGGGCTTGGACACCGAGTCGACGGCCTCCTGCGCCGCGTACTGCGCCTTTACCGACAACGTCGTCTTGACCGGCCCCTTGGCGGGCTTGACCACGCCGAACAGGTTCTCGATCTCCTTGCCGCCCGCGTCGAGCAGGGCCACGCGCACCGCGGGCTCCGCGGTGCCACCGTTGGTCGCTCCGCCGCCCGCCGAGTCGGTGGCGGCGAGGGCGCGGGTGAGCAGCGGGGCGAAGTCGCCGCTGTTCGGGATCTCGACGCCGTCACGATCCACCTTCCCCTGCGCCGAAGCGGAGTCCAGCACGACGACGAACCGGTTCCCGTCCACCAACTTCGGGTGGACGATCGTGGGCATCCAGTGCACGACCCAGGCGCCGTTCGGCGCCTTCACCATCGGCAGCTCGCTGGAATACGCCCACGACTGACTCCTGAGCGACCAGGTGAACCGCAACCCGGCGGTGGCGCGGTCCCCCACCTCCGCGGGCTGGGTGACGACCTCGACCTGCACGCTCTTGGCGTCGACCGTGCCGACCAGGGCCTGCAACCCCTTGGTCGCGGCGGCCCGGTCGTCCGTGTACATCCCCGCGCTGACCAGGTTGTCCGCGCTGATCGCCGTGGCGAAGTCCCGCGCGACCTCCGGTGCCGAAACTGGCAGCACGGGTGGGGCCTCGGTGGTCGTCGTGAACGCGGGCACCTCCGGCGCCGCGGTCTCCTTCGGCGGCTCCGCCTTACCCGGTACCAGGAAGAAGACGGCAGTGGCGATCAACGCCACCGCCACGACCCCGCTCAGCACCAAAACCCAACGTTTGCGCGTCGTGGACACGCCTACCCCCAAATCCCCCAAAGAACACGCGACTATCGCGCGAACGGGGAACACCTTGCCAGGAACCGGCTTTCCCCGACCGGATCGGCCGGGGAAAGCCACCTTTCCGACGCCTTCTCGTTACGCCTTGCGCACATTCACACGCACGAGCAGGCCATCTCCGACAGTGCCGGAGACACCGTCACCCGCGCCGACGCCCGCGAATTCGACCACATCGGCCAAGGTCTCGCCCGCCACGTATTCACGGTATTCCCGAATAGGCGCCTCGGCGTCCGGCGCGGCCGAAACGTCGACGGTCAAGGCAATCCGGTCCGAGACCTGCAACCCGGCGTCCCGGCGGGCCTGCTGCACCAGGCGCACCGCGTCGCGGGCCACGCCCTCGGCGGCCAGCTCGGCGGTGACCCCGGTGTCGAGCACGACCAGGCCCGAGCTCGCGGGCAGCTCGGCGGTGGCGCCCGCGTCGGTGGCCACCAGCCGCCGCTCGTACTCGCCCTCCAGCAGCTCGATGCCCGCCGCGACCACGGCCCCGGTCTCGGTGGTCGACCACTCGCCCGCCTTGACCGACCTGATCACCTTCTGCACGTCCGGACCCAGCCGCGGGCCGCAGGCGCGGGCGTTGACCGCCAGCTCGAAGTGGCCGTGCGCGGCCACGTCCGTGGTCAGCTCCACCGCCTTGACGTTGACCTCGTCGCGGATCAGGTCGGTGAACGGCGCCAGCACCTCGGCGTCGTCCGCGGCCACCAGCAGCTTCGCCAGCGGCAGCCGCACCCGCAGCTTGTTGGCCTTGCGCAGCGCGAGCGCGGCCGAGCAGACCTGCCGCACCCGGTCCATGCCCGCGACGAGCGCGTCGTCACCGGGCAGGTCGTCGGCGGCGGGCCAGTCGGTCAGGTGCACCGAGCGACCACCGGTGAGACCGCGCCAGACGACCTCGGTGGTGAGCGGCAGCAGCGGCGCGGTCACCCGGGCCACGACCTCCAGCACGGTGTGCAGGGTGTCGATGGCGTCGGTGTCGCCGTCCCAGAACCGGTCCCGGGAGCGGCGCACGTACCAGTTGGTCAGCACCTCCAGGTACTCGCGCACGGTCTGGCAGGCGCCGGAGATGTCGTAGTTGTCCAGCGCGGCGGTCACCGACTCGACGAGCTGCCGGGTCTTGGCCAGCGCGTACCGGTCGAGCACGTGCGGCGAGTCGGTGCGCCAGGTGCCCTCCTTGCCCTCGGCGTTGGCGTAGAGGGCGAGGAAGTAGTACGAGTTCCACAGCGGCAGCACCGCCTGCCGCACCGCGTCGCGGATGCCGCGCTCGGTGACGACCAGGTCGCCGCCGCGCAGGATCGGGCTGGCCATGAGGAACCAGCGCATCGGGTCCGACCCGTCGCGGTCGAAGACCTCGTTGACGTCCGGGTAGTTCTTGAGCGACTTGGACATCTTCTGCCCGTCGTCGCCCAGCACGATGCCGTGCGCCACGCAGTTGACGAACGCGGGCCGGTCGAACAGCGCCGTGGCCAGCACGTGCATGGTGTAGAACCAGCCGCGCGTCTGGCCGTTGTACTCGACGATGAAGTCGCCCGGGTAGTGGTCCTCGAACCACTCGCGGTTCTCGAACGGGTAGTGCACCTGGGCGAAGGACATCGCGCCGGACTCGAACCAGCAGTCCAGCACCTCGGGCACCCGGCGCATGGTGGACTTCCCGGACGGGTCGTCCGGGTTGGGCCGGGTCAGCTCGTCGATCGCCGGGCGGTGCAGGTCGGTCGGGCGCGCGCCGAAGTCGCGGGCCAGCTCGTCGAGCGAGCCGTAGACGTCCACGCGCGGGTGGTCCGGGTCGTCCGAGACCCACACCGGGATCGGCGAGCCCCAGAACCGGTTGCGGGAGATGTTCCAGTCGCGGGCGTTCTCCAGCCACTTGCCGAACTGGCCGTCCTTGATGTGCCCCGGCACCCAGTTGATCTGCTGGTTCAGCTCGACCATCCGGTCCTTGAACCGGGTGACCGCGACGAACCACGACGACACCGCGCGCTGGATCAGCGCGTTGTCGCAGCGCCAGCAGTGCGGGTACGGGTGGTCGTAGGTCTCGTGGCGCAGCAGCAGCCCCGCGTCCTTGAGGTCGCGGATGATCTGCTTGTTGGCGTCGAAGACGTGCACGCCCTCGTACGGCGCGACCTCGGCGGTGAACCGGCCGTGCGGGTCCACCGGGATGACGACCTCGATGCCCGCCGCGTCGGTGACGAGCTTGTCCTCCTCACCGAAGGCGGGGGCGATGTGCACGACACCCGTACCGTCCTCGGTGGTCACGTAGTCCGCCGCCAGCACCTGGTGCGCGTTCTCGCGGCCGACGAAGAAGTCGAACGGCGGCCGGTAGCGGGTGCCCAGCAGGTCCGCGCCCTTGTAGCGCGCCAACACCTCCGGGTCCTCGCCGAGTTCCCGCGCGTACGCGCCGACGCGGGCCTCGGCCAGCAGGTAGCGCTTCTCACCCGCGGACACCACGACGTAGTCGACGTCCGCGTGCACGGCGGCGGCCAGGTTGGACGGCAGCGTCCACGGGGTCGTCGTCCACACGAGAGCCTCGACGCCGTCGAGGTCCGTGCCCGGGGCGATCAGCCGCAGCCCCACCGTGACCGCCGGGTCCTGCCGGTCGCGGTAGGTGTCGTCCATCTTGGTCTCGGTGTTGGACAGCGGCGTCTCGCAGCGCCAGCAGTACCAGAGCACGCGGAAGCCCTCGTAGACCAAACCCTTGTCGTACAACGACTTGAAGGCCCACATGACCGACTCCATGTAGTCCAGGTCGAGGGTCTTGTAGTCGTTGTCGAAGTCGACCCAGCGGGCCTGGCGGGTCACGTAGTCGCGCCACTGGTCGGTGTAGCGCAGCACCGAGGTGCGGCAGGCGTCGTTGAACTTGTCGATGCCGAAGGTCTCGATGTCGCTCTTGGACGAGAAGCCCAGCTGCTTCTCCGCCTCCACCTCGGCGGGCAGGCCGTGGGTGTCCCAGCCGAAGCGGCGCTCGACGTGGCGCCCGCGCATGGTCTGGTAGCGCGGTACCAGGTCCTTGACGTAGCCGGTCAGCAGGTGGCCGTAGTGCGGCAGGCCGTTGGCGAACGGCGGGCCGTCGTAGAAGACGAACTCGTTGGCGCCGTTGTCGCCCGCGGGGCGCGCCTCGACGGACGCGGTGAAGGTGCGGTCGGTGGACCAGTAGTCCAGGACCGCGGTCTCCAACTCGGGGAACGACGGCTGGGCGGGCACGGTCGGCTCGCCGGAAAAGGCCCTGGGGTAACCCATGGGTGGTACTCCTCGTACGGATCGGTCGGACCCACACGGGGACGACTCGCGCGGACCTCGTTGCCCTCGCGCGCCGCGGTACCACCCCGCTTGCCGCGGGCTCGACGCCCGCGACCACTCGTTCGTCCGGCTGTCACGGGCCGGTCCCGTCCGGTTCTACTGGGGCTGACGCCCGTTCTTCCGGAGGCTCCCCGGTGATAGCCGGATCAGCGCCATGTGCCCTCGAGTCTAACCCTCGTCCGCAACCGGCTTTGCCGCGCGGTCGACCGCCACCCGGATGAGCAGGTACAGGACCACCGCGTTGAGCAGGTGCCAGGCGAAGTGCGTACCGAGCGGGAAGCCGCCGCAGACCCGGGAGTCGACCGTGCGCAGCGCGAGGGACACACCGAACACCACCGCGGTGCCCGCGAACCACAGCGCGTAGGCGCGTTCACCGCGCACGGCCAGGATCACCGCGAACGCCACCATGCCGAGCAGCGCGGGCAGGTACGCGCCCGCGCCCGCCAAGGCGCCCCCACCCGCGATCAGGTTCACCAGCACGGCGAACCCGACGAACAGCGGGCAGCCCAGCCAGGCCCACCGCCACGGCAGTTCGAGGAACAGCTTCGGGAACACGACCACGTACGTGATCATGAAGACCAGGATCGGCGTCACGTCCATCGCCGCCGCCCACCGCGTCGCCACAGTGTGGAAGGTGAAGCTCCCCAGCGCGATCGCCACCAGCACCACTACGAGCGCCCGCACGCACCACGGCGCACCCCGGCGCCGAACCTCCCTATAGGCGAAGAAGGCCGCGACCAGGAACGCCGCGTTCGTCCACGCGTTGACCGGCTCGGACCAGAACTCAGGCCCCGTGCGCTCGCAGTAGGCGTCCACCGGCATCGCGGTCACCCTTCCGGTTGGTCCTGTTCCCCAGGCAGGGCCTCATCGAACACCGCAGGCCGGAAGACACGCCAGACCGCCGCGGTCAGCACGACCATGGCCACCCCGGCGACCCAGAACGGCGCGGTGATGCCGTACCCCCGTGCGATAAACCCACCGACCAGTGACCCGATGCCCGCACCACCGATGATCAGCAACATGTAGACGCTGCCGACCCGACCGCGCAGGGCCTCCGGTACCGCTCGCTGCCGCGCCGAGGTCAGCACCACGCCGAACACCGAGCCGTGCACCCCGAACACCAGGATGACCGCGCCTGCGACCCACGGGTCCGTGGTGGTGGCCAGCAGGAAGTGGGTCGCGGTCTCGATCACCAGCCCGACCCGCACCAGCGGGCTGTCGCCGAAGCGGCGGCGCAGCCACGGCGCCACCGCGGACCCGATGAGCCCGCCCGCGGCGGTCGCGGCGAACAGCAGGCCGAACCCGACCTCGTCGAGGCCGAGCCGCTGCTCGGCGTAGAGCACGAGGATCGCCAGCGTCGCCATCAGCAGCACGTTCATCAGGCACAGCGACACCGCCATCGCCCGCAGCAGCCGGTGCGACCACGCCCACCGCACGCCCTCGGCGATCTCCGCGCGGATCCGGGTGCCCGCCGCGCGCGGGCGCGGCGGCGGCCGGTGCCGCAGGGTGCCCGCGACCACCGCGCCGACCAGGAACAGGCCCGCGTCCACCCAGAACGGCAGGGCGACCGCGACCGCGAACAGCGCGGCCCCCATCGGCGGGGCGACGAGCATGTTGCCGACGATTCCGACCGCCTGCTGCCGGGCGTTGGCGGTGGGCAGCGCGGCCACCGCGACGATGTCGGGCACCAGCGCGCTGGCCGCCGTGTCGACCAGCGTCTCGGCGGTGCCCAGCAGGAAGAACACCGCGTAGACCAACCACACGGTGAGCGCGTCCACGGCGATCGCGGCGACCAGGACCCCGATCAGCGCGGCGCGGAAGGCGTTGACCGCGACCAGCACGCGGCGCCGGTCCCAGCGGTCCACCAGCGCGCCGCTGACCAACGAGAACAGCAGCCACGGCAGGTTCTGCGCGAACGCGGCGGCACCGATCGCGACCGGGTCGCGGGTGAGCGAGGCGACCAGCAGCGGCCCGGCGGCGATCACCACGCCGTCGGCGAGGTTGGTCGCCGCGGAGGACCACCACAACCGGGTGAAGTCGGGCCCGGGGCGGGTGTCGGTGGTCACATCGGCCATCAGCCCAGGATGCCGACGCCCCCGCTCCCGTGGGGGAATTCGGGGGTGACGCCGGTCACCCCGCGTCGGTGGGGCGCGGCTGTCGGGGACCCCGGCCCTCGCGGTGCCGGGCGGCGAGCACGGCGTCCGGGGTGCAGATCGCGCAGGGGGTGAACCCGAGTTCCCTGGCCTCGGCGGCGGGCAGGGTGATCGACGGGCGGGCGCCCAGCCACGCGCAGCGCGGCAGGTGGTAGCGCGGCCGCTCGTCGAGGACCCGCACGTCGACCCGCAGGTCGGCGACGATCAGCAGGTCCGCCGCGTCGGTCGCCTCCTCCGGCGGCTCGCGGTCCGGGTCCAGGTTGGTCGGGAGGTCGGCGAGCGCGACGGGCTCGTGCTGCCCGGAGTCCTCGAACCGCGACGGCGGCGCGTGGAAACCCGTGGCTTCGAGCTGGTCGTCGCCGATGTCCGCGGACCGGCTGCCCGAAGTCCGACTGCCCGAAGCCGGACTGCCCGGGGTCTGGCTGCCCGGGGTCTGGCTGCCCGAGGTGTACCCGACCGGGGTCCGGTTGTCCGGGGCCCGCTCCGGCGGCGCGTCCGCGCCGAGCCAGGCGAGATCGCCGGACGGCGGTCCCTGGTCGGTGAACGGGTCGACGTCGAGGTCGTCGCGGTCCGCGGCGGCACCCGTCCCGGCGGGGGACGAGGCGATCCCGGTGTCGCGGGTGGCCGTCGGTTCGGCGTCCGCGGCCGCCCGGCGTCGGCGGCGGGCGCCGACCCAGTCGACCACCAGGATCACCGCGGCCACCACCGAGATGGTGACCGAGATCCAGGCCCACAGCGTGTTGGCCGTGGTGAGCGCGGCGATCAGCAGCCCGAGGGCGGCGAGCACCAGCAGCAGGACGAGGGCTAAGACCATGGGTCCGCAGCCGAACGGCCCCGGGCGCGGTGAGCGGGGCGGACCGGGTTCACCCGGTCACACCACCCCCGCGCCCGAGCCGTCAGCCAGCCTCGGCCCGGGGGCCGAACGAGTAGCCGCTCTGCTGCCCCGCGCGCGCCTCGGTGGTCGGCGCGGCGGAACCCCGGTCGCCCAGCTCACGCAGGCTGGACTCCAGGAAGGTCTTCAGGCGGGTGCGGTACTCGCGCTCGAACGTGCGCAGCTCGTCGATCTTCTTCTCCAGCGTGGTGCGCTCGGCCTGCACCGCACCGATGATCTCGGTGTGCTGGCGCTGGGCGTCGCGCTCCAGCGTGGTGGCCTTCTCGCGGGCCTGCCGCTCCAGCGTGTCGGCCCGGGTGCGCGCGTCGTTGAGCATGGTCTCGGCGCGGGTGCGCGCCTCGTTGACCATGGTGTCGGACTTCGCCCGCGCCTCGGCCAGCATGCCGTCGGCCTCGGCCTTGGCCTCGCCGGTGAGCCGGTCGGCCATCTCCTGGGCCAGGCCGAGCACCTTCGCCGCCTGCACGTGGTGGTCGCCGCCACCGCCGGGGCTGGTCTGCTCCAGCGAGCTGGGCGGCGGGACCGGCTGCAGGCGCCGGGGCTCCTCGGGGGCCCGCACGGGCGCCACGGAGGCGCTGGAACGGGCGTCCTCGAGGTCGGCGCGGGCCGACTCGAGCTGCGCGTCGAGCTGCTCGACCTGCGCGCGCAGGTCGTTGTTCTCCTCGATCAGGCGGGACAACTCCACCTCGACCAAGTCGAGGAACGCGTCCACCTCGTCCTCGTTGTAGCCCCGCTTGCCGATGGGAGGCTTGCTGAACGCGACGTTGTGCACGTCAGCGGGGGTCAACGACATCTGATCACCTCACGCACTCCAGGGCTGCAGGCACCCAGGTTTCCCCGTCACCTGGGATACGCCAGTCGCATCAGAATGAACACGACCAACAGCAGCACCATAATCGATAGGTCCAGGCCGACGCCGCCGATCCGGATCGTCGGGATGAGCCGACGAACCAAACGCACCGGAGGGTCGGTCACTGTGTAGATGGTCTCCAGCGTCACCGCAACCCCACCCGCCGGACGCCACTCCCTGGCGAACATCCGGACCATCTCCACCACGACGCGCGCGGTGAGCAGCAGCCAGAAGGCGAAGAGCACCCAATAGAGGGCGAGGAGCAGTGGTTCCACGGGTCAACTCTGCCATCACTCAGCTCCGGGAGGCGAATCCACCCTCGGCCAGCCTGCGCTTGTCCTCCGCCGTCGGGTCGACGTTCGGCGGTGAGATCAAGAACACCTTGTTGGTGACCTTGTCCATGGCGCCGCGCATGGCGAACGCGAGCCCGGCGGCGAAGTCGACCAACCGCTTGGCGTCCGCGTCGTCCATCTCGGTCAGGTTCATGATGACCGGGCGGCCGTCGCGGTAGTGCTCGCCGATGGTCCGCGCCTCGATGTAGCTGCGCGGGTGCAGCGTGACGACCCGGCCGAGCGGGTACGCCGCAGGCGCCTGCGGCTCGGGCGCGCGGGTGCGCGGTCCCGGGTCGCGGCGGGCGTCCACGGCCAGCGCCCCGTGGGTCTGGGCGCCGTGGTTGCCGGTGTCGGCCTGGGCCGCGGGCGACCACACCTGCCGGGGCCGGGGCCGCTCGGCGGGCTCGTAGTCGTCCTCGATCTCGTCCCGGTAGCCGGGGCGCTGCTGCCCGCCGAACCAGCGGCGGCGACCGCCCTGGTACTCGTCGAACTCGTCGTCCGCGGCGTACTCGGGGCGGTGGTAGCCGCGCCGGTCGTACTCCTCGGCGTCGTAGTCGTCGAGCTCGTCGGCCGGGACCATGCCGAAGTAGGCCTTCAGTTTCTGCAAGGTACTCATGGCGTTCCTCCGACTCCCCGAGCGTGGCCCAGCGCTTGCGACTACCACGTCCCGGTCGAACTCAACCCGGGCGGCCGACACTGGTCCTGTCCCGGCCGATCTTGCCCATCGGGGACCGTTCTTGCTATGGGGAGGCTAACCCGCGGCCCCCCAGCAGGGCGGTTCCGACACGCACGCACGTCGACCCGTACTCGATCGCGTCCTCGAGATCGTTACTCATGCCGCAGGACAGCTCGACGGCCGAGGGGAACTCGGCCCGCAGCCGCCCGGCCGCATCCGCAAGACGTGCGAACGCCGCCCGGGGTTCTGTGCCCAGCGGCGCCACGGCCATGATCCCGCGGAGGCGAAGATCACTCGATCGAATTACCCGCTCGGCGAGCTCCGGGAGCCCGTCGAGTGGGCAGCCGCCGCGCGCGGGGTCGCCGTCGATGCTCGCCTGGAGCAACACGTCGAGCGGCGCGGTCCGCTCGCCCGCCGCGATCGCGTTGGCCGCGGCGCGGCCCAGCGCCTCGGCGAGGCGGTCGGAGTCCACGGACTGCACCTCGGCCGCCCAGCGCACCACCGCGCGGGCCTTGTTGCGCTGGAGGCTGCCGACCATGTGCCAGCGCGGGGCCGCGCCGGGGCGCAACGCGGCCACCTCGTCGGTCTTGGGCCCGGCCTCCTGCTCGCGGTTCTCGGCGAGGTCGCGCACACCGAGGTCGAGCAGCGCGGCGGCGTCGGCGGCGGGGAAGGTCTTGGTGACGGCCAGCAGCCGCACCCCGGCCGGGTCCCGGCCCGCGCGGGCGCAGGCGGCGTCGACGCGGGCGCGGACCTCGGCGAGGTTGGCGGCGATCTCGGCCGCGCGGCCGGTGTCCCGGTCGGTCACGGCTCCACCCAGGTGACCGCGGCCAATCGCCCAGTGGTCCCTTCCCTGCGGTGGCTGAACAGCGCGCGCTCCTCGTTCGTGCACCGCGGGTCGATGCCGATGCGCGCCACGCCCGCGTCGGCGAGCTGGCGCCACAGGCCCGCGCGCAGGTCGAGCCCCGGGGTGCCCTTGCGGGTGCGGCAGGCGCTGCCGGGCACGTGGCGCTCCACATCGGCCTGCATGTCGGCGGGCACCTCGTAGCACTCGCCGCAGATCGACGGCCCGAGCAGGACCTCCAGCCTGCGCACGTCCGCGCCCGCCTCGGCCATCGCGGCCAGCGCGGCGGGGACGACGCCGATCCGGGCACCGACCCGGCCCGCGTGCACGGCCGCGACCACACCCGCCTCGGGGTCGGCGAGCAGCACCGGCACGCAGTCGGCCACCAGCACGACCAGCGCCAGGCCGGGCTCGGCGGTGACCACGGCGTCGGTGGCCTCCAGCTTGTCCGGGGCGGGCTCGCGCACGACGGCGGCGGTGCGGCCGTGCACCTGCTCCATCCACACGAGACGCTCGGCGGGCAGCCCCAGCTCCCCGGCCAGCCGCGCGCGGTTGGCGGCCACCGCGGCCGGGTCGTCCCCGACGTGGTCGCCGAGGTTGAACGACTCGTACGGCGGCGCGGACGCCCCGCCCTCCCGCGTGGTGACCACCCGACGAATCCGCACCCGTGCTCCCGTCCCTCGTCCGTGCCAGCCAACTTAGCGCGCACACGCCGAAGACCCCGGCGTGGGCCGCCGGGGTCTTCGGTCTGTCTCCGAGCGCGCTGTCCGGCCGCTTACCGGCGCATGAACGGCGGGACGTCGACCTCGTCGTCCGGGTCCTCGGTGACCGGCACGTGCCTGCCGCCGATCCCGCCCTGCCGCGCGGCCTGGTACTCCCCCGCCCGGTAGGAGCTGGGCTCCGGCTGGACCTGTGAGTGCTGCTGCGGCAGGTGCACCGGCTGCGGCGCCTGCTGCACCGGCTGGACGTGCTGCGCCTGCTGGACCGGCTGCGCGTGCTGGGTGTGCGCGGGCTGGACCGGCTGGACCTGCTGCACCGGCGCGGGCTGGTAGGCCTGCTGGGTCACCTGCGGCTGGGGCGGCTGGACCTGCTGCACCGGCGCGGGCGCCTGCTCCACGGGCGCGGGGGCGACCGGCGCCTGCGCCGCGGTGTTCGACGCGGCGCCCGCCCGGGACCCGAAGGCCGTCGGGTCGAGCTTCTTGTGCGTCGGGCCGCCGCTGTCGAAGCCCGCGGCGATCACCGTGACCCGGACCTCGTCGCCGAGGGAGTCGTCGATGACCGTGCCGAAGATGATGTTGGCCTCGGGGTGCGCGGCCTCCTGCACCAGCGACGCCGACTCGTTGATCTCGAACAGGCCGAGGTCGGAACCGCCCGCGATGGCCAGCAGCACGCCGTGCGCGCCGTCCATCGAGGCCTCCAGCAGCGGCGAGTTGATGGCCTTCTCGGCGGCGGTGACCGCCCGGCCCTCGCCGCGCGCGGACCCGATGCCCATCAGCGCGCTGCCCGCGCCGGACATCACGGACTTGACGTCGGCGAAGTCGAGGTTGATCAGACCCGGGGTGGTGATCAGGTCGGTGATGCCCTGGACACCGGAGAGCAGGACCTCGTCGGCGGAGCGGAACGCGTCCATCAGGCTCACCCCGACGTCGCCGAGCTGCAGCAGCCGGTCGTTCGGGATGACGATGAGCGTGTCGCACTCGTTGCGCAGCTCGGTGATGCCGTCCTCGGCCTGCCGGGCCCGGCGCTTGCCCTCGAAGGAGAACGGCCGGGTGACCACGCCGATGGTCAGCGCACCGAGCTTGCGCGCGATGGAGGCGACCACGGGCGCGCCGCCGGTGCCGGTGCCGCCGCCCTCGCCCGCGGTCACGAAGACCATGTCGGCCCCCTTGAGGACCTCCTCGATCTCCTCGCGGTGGTCCTCGGCGGCCTTGTGCCCGACCTCGGGGTTGGCGCCCGCGCCGAGACCGCGGGTCAGCTCGCGGCCGATGTCGAGCTTGACGTCGGCGTCCGACATCAGCAGCGCCTGCGCGTCGGTGTTCACCGCGATGAACTCGACGCCCTTGAGGCCGACCTCGATCATCCGGTTGACGGCGTTCACGCCGCCGCCACCGATGCCGACGACCTTTATCACGGCGAGGTAGTTGTGCGGGGGCGTCATCGAAGCCGCCTTCCTTTTCGTGGTCCTGCTGTGCGGATCCGGACCCTCGACCTCAACCAGAGAGTGAGAGTTATGTCAACCCCGGACCTGGCAAGGAAGGTATGCACAGGACTCGCCGCGATCCAGCCGCCACGCCGTGGGAGGTCCCGGTTGTTCGTCACCGACCGTGCAAGATCACCGTTTCACTCGCCCGTGGCGCCGTCCAGCAATTCGCGGATGACGTCGAGGTGGCCCGCGTGCCTGCCGGTCTCCTCGATCATGTGCAGCAGCACCCAACGCGGGTTGAGGCGCTGGTCACCGCGAAAGGGGACGGTGTCGTCGAGCGCCAGTCCGGCGATGATCTCGCGGCTGCGGGCGCACTGCTCGGCGTAGTCGGCGAGCAGTTGGTCCAGGGTCAGTTCGGCGGCGATCTCGAACTCGCCGTCCGGGTGTTCCTTGCTGTAGGGGGCGCGGTCGGGGTTGCCCGCGAGCGCGGTGTCGAACCAGTAGGCCTCGACCCAGCGCAGGTGCGAAAGCAGTCCGGCGACGGTCATCAGCGGCGAGGGCAGCACCGAGCGGTGCGCGTCCGCTTCGGACAGGCCCTCGGACTTCCGGGCGATCGTGGCGCGGAGGAAGTCGAGGAAGGCGTTGAGCTGGTCGAGTTCGCCGCCCGCGTAGGGCGGGGCGACTCGGGTATCCGGTGCGGTCATGCGGCGGAGTCTGGCGGACCGGGACCGGTGGCGCACCCGGGTTTAGCGATCATCCATTCCGGACACCGCACGGTCGGGACGCCCGCGCCTAGGAGATGGTCGGGAAGTCCGGGGCGGCCACGTCGAAGGTCTTGCCCTCCTGGGACAACAACGCGGCCAGGACGGCGGATTTGCGCCGGGTGTTGTCCGAGTCGCCCCACTTGACCGCGCGGCCGTCGGCGAGGTTCAGGCGGATGTCGCTGGGCGTGCGCGCGGTGACCGACACGACCTGCTTCGACAGCTGCGGCGGGATCGCGGCCAACACCGTCACCGCGCCCCTGGTCGCCTGCTCGCCGCCGGAGTCCAGCGTCGGCAACCCGGCCGGTGGCGCCTTGAGCACGCCGTAGTCGACCGCGGCCGCGTCGAGCAGGTGGGCGCCGTCGTGCGCGACGACGACCGCGACCGGGGTCCGCTCGGTGATCGCCACCTCCAGCGTGCCGGGGAACGACCGGCGCACCTCGACCGTGCCGACCCTGGGCAGCTGCCGGATCCGGGTGGCCACCTCGTCGGTGTCGACCCGCACCAGCGGCGTGCCGCTCTCCACGGCCGCCGCGGCGCGGACCTCGTCCGGGGTGAGCCCCTGGACACCGGTCACCTCGATCGCGCGCACCCCCAACACCGGGGTGAAGAACACCAGGCACACCACGACGGTGACCACCGCCATGGTGCCCAGCACCGCCCACCGGCGGGTGGACAGGACCGGCAGCGCGGTCGCGGTCCGCACCGGTCGGCGCGCGGCCTTCCGGCGTGGCCCGCGCCGCGCGCGGCCACCCACCCGCCCGGGGGCGGCGCCGGTCACGGGGTGCCCGACCCGGGTTCCAGGGCGGCGAGCACCTCGGGGCCGAGCATGGTCACGTCGCCCGCGCCCATGGTGAGCACCAGGTCGCCCTCGCGCACGAGCCCGGCGACCAGGCCGGGTACGCGGTCGAAGGCGGGTTCGTAGTGCACCTGACCGGCGGGCAGGTCGACGGCGTCGGCGACGAGCGCGCCGCTGACACCGGGCTCGGGCTCCTCGCGGGCGCCGAACACGTCGAGCACGACGACCTCGTCGGCCAGGGACAGGGCGGCGCCGAACTCGCGCGCGAACGTCTTGGTGCGCGAGTACATGTGCGGCTGGAACACCACTACGACGCGCCCGTCGCCCGCGGCGGGCCGGACCGCGCGCAACTGGGCGTCGACCTCCGTGGGGTGGTGGGCGTAGTCGTCGTAGACGCGCACCCCCGCCGCCGCGCCCTTGTACTCGAACCGCCTGCGCACGCCGCCGAACGCGGCGATGCCCGCGCCCAGCCCGGCCAGCGGGGCGCCCAGCTCCAGCCCGGCCAGCAGCGCGGCGAGCGCGTTGCCCGCCATGTGCTCACCGGGCACCGCGACGCCCAGCTCGATCTCCTGGCCGTCCAGCGACACCCGGGCCAGGCCACCGCCGTCGGCGGGCCGGTAGTCCAGCAGCGTGGCGTCGCCCGGCGCGGTGGCGGCCCGGCCGTAGCGGCGCACCCGCAGGCCCTTGGCGGCGGCCCGCGCGGCCAGCGCCACGGCACCGGGGTCGTCCGCGCAGGTGATCAGCACACCGCCGGGGGCGAGCCGGTCGAGGAACCGGTCGAACACGGCCACGTAGGCGTCGACGGTGCCGTGGTGGTCGAGGTGGTCGGCCTCGACGTTGGTTACCACCGCGACCGACGGGGTGAAAGCCAGGAACGACCCGTCGCTCTCGTCGGCCTCGGCGACGAAGATCCCGCCGGTGCCGTGGTGGGCGTTGGCGCCGGACTCGTTGAGGTCGCCGCCGATGGCGAACGACGGGTCCAGGCGGCAGTGCTGCAACGCCACGGTGAGCATCGACGTGGTCGACGTCTTGCCGTGGGTGCCCGCGACGCACGCGACGCGGTGCCCCGCCATCAGCGCGGCCAGCGCCTCCGACCGGTGCAGCACGGGCAGGCCGCGCCGCCGCGCCTCGACCAGCTCCGGGTTGGTCTCCTTGATCGCGGTGGACACCACGACCGCGGTGGGACCGCCGGGCAGCAGGTCGAGGTTGTCGGCCGCCTGCCCGACGGCGATGCGCGCGCCCTGGGCCCGCAGCGTCAGGAACGCGCGGGTCTCCTTGGCGTCGGAGCCGGACACCGCGTGGCCGCGGGCGAGCAGGATGCGGGCGATGCCGCTCATGCCCGCGCCGCCGATGCCGACCAGGTGCGCGCGGTCGAGCGGGTCGACCTGGCGCGCGCGGTCGAGCGGGCCGCTCACGACGAGCGGCCCGAGTGTTTGAACGCCGCGTCGAGGACCATGCGGGCCAGCACGTCGGCGGCCTCGCGGTGCCCGGTGCCGCGCGCGGCGGTGGCCATGTCGACCTGCCTGCGGTGGTCGGTGAGGATCGGGACGACCAGCTCGGCGACCTTCGACGGGGTGAAGTCGGCGTCGTCGACCAGCAGCGCGCCGCCGTTGCGCACGACCGGCTTGGCGTTGTGCGCCTGCTCGCCGTTGCCGATCGGCAGCGGCACGTAGACGGCGGGCAGGCCCACCGCCGACACCTCGGCCACCGTCATGGCGCCCGCCCGGCACACGACGGCGTCGGCCGCCGCGTAGGCCAGGTCCATGCGCTCCAGGTAGGACACCGTGACGTACGGCGGCCTGCCGGGCACCGACTGCACCGCGAGGGTGTGCTTGGGGCCGTGCGCGTGCAGCACGCCGATGCCCGCGTCGGCCAGGTCGCGCGCCGCGCCGGAGACCGCGTTGTTGATCGTGCGGGCGCCCTGCGAGCCGCCGAACACCAGCAGCGTCGGGGCGTGCGGGTCGAGGCCGAAGAACTCCCGGGCCCGGGCGCGCAGCGCGGCCCGGTCCAGGTTGATGATCGACTCGCGGAGCGGGATGCCGATCACCTCGGCGTCGGGCAGGCCGGAGTCCTCGACGGCGACCGCGACCCGCTCGGCGAACCGGGCGCCGACCTTGTTGGCCAGGCCGACCTTGGCGTTGGAGTCGTGCACGATGATCGGCACCCGGCCGCGGGCGGCCAGGTAGGCGGGCAGCGCCACGTAGCCGCCGAAGCCGACCACGACGTCGGCGCCGACCCGGTCGAGCACGTCACGGGTGGTCTTGACCGCCGAGCGCACGCGCAGCGGCAGCTTGAGCAGGTCGAAGTTCGGCTTCCGGGGCATGGGGACGGGCGGGATCATCTCCAGCGGGTAGCCGCGCGCGGGGATGATGGTCTTCTCCAGGCCGCGCTCGGTCCCCAGCGCGACCACTCGGGCGTCCGGGCGCAGCCGCCGGACCGCGTCGGCCAGCGCCAGCGCGGGCTCGATGTGCCCGGCCGTGCCACCCCCCGCGACCACCACGCACGGGCCCTTGCGGGTCGGCTGACTCCCACCGGTGGGACCAACGGTCAACGACGTCCTCCTTTAGGTGCCCGCGGGTTACCGCGGGTTGCCTTCTGCCGGGCCTGGGGCGCACCCGCCCGGCTGTATCCCTGTCGTTCCGGGGCCCGCCTGCGACCCTCCGCCTGCGGCACGTTCCGACGGGGCGGAACGCCCCCGCGCCGGTCGGCGCCCCGCGGCGGGGCGGTCGGTCGGGCGGGCTTGCGCTTCTTGGGCGGCTGGTACGGGTCCGGCGCGGGCAGCTTCATGAGCTTGCCGAAGCGCCCCGGTCCCTGCGAGCGTAGCGCCGACACCGCCTCGGGCTCGTGCCGCGCGCAGTTGGCCAGGATGCCGAACACCATCATGGTCACCACGACCGAGGTGCCACCCGCGGAGATCAGCGGCAGCGTGATGCCGGTGACCGGCAGGATCCCGATCACGTAGCCGATGTTGATCGCGGCCTGGGCCACCAGCCACACCGTGAGGGTGGCGGCGACCATGCGGATCCACGGGTCGATGTTGCGGGTGGCGATGCGCATGCCGACCACGGCCAGCATCGCGAACAGGCCCAGCACGGCCAGGCAGCCGACGAAGCCGAGCTCGTCGCCGATGAGCGCGAAGATGAAGTCGTTGTGGATGTTGGGCAGGAAGTTCCACTTGGACGGTCCCTGCCCGAGGCCCCGGCCGAAGAACCCGCCGTCGGCCAGCGCGAGCTTGGCCTGCTGGGCCTGGAACGCCTTGCCGCTGAGGTCCTTGTCCGGGCTGAGGAAGCTCAGCACGCGGTCGAGGCGGTAGGTGGTGCCGACCGCGAGGAGCGCGACGCCCGCGATGCCCCCGGCGGCGAGCGCGCCGAAGAGCCGCATCGGGGCGCCCGCGAACCACAGCAGGGCGGTGAGCACGATGCCGAGGGTGATCGTGCCGCCGAGGTCGGGCTGGAGCATGACGAGCGCGAACATCAGCAGCGCCACCGGGAGCACGGGCACCAGCAGGTGCCGGTACTTGTGCAGCACGGCCTTCTTGGTGACCAGCACGTGCGCGCCCCACAGCGCCAGCGCCAGCTTGCACAGCTCGATGGGCTGGAAGGAGATGGGGCCCAACCGGAACCAGCTCTGCGCGCCGTTGCTCTTGACGCCCAACGGGGTCAGCACGACCGCGAGCAGCACCAGGCCCACGACGATCGAGGACGGGCTCAGCGCGCGGATGCGGGCCAGGGGGACCCGCAGGCACACCCAGAACAGCACCGCGCCGATGAGGACGTAGAGCAGCTGCTTCTTGAAGACCGTGTAGAGGCCCGCGCCGGTGTTGAGCGACACCACCGGCGACGCGGACAGCACCATGACCAGGCCGAGCACGGTCAGCAGCGTGAAGATCGCCAGCACCACGTGGAAGGAGGCCAGCGGCCTGCCCAGCCAGCCGGTGAGCGCGACGCGGATGGCGCTGACCCGGCGGGGGACGCGCGAGGCCCGCCGCGGCCGGGCGGGCGCGGTGTCCGGGACGGCGACCATCACCGACCCCCGGCGGGGCCGCTGTCCCTCTCGCCGCGCCACCGGTCGACCGCGGCGACGAACGCGTCGCCGCGGTGGGCGTAGTTGGCGTACATGTCCAGGGAGGCGGCGGCGGGCGCGAGCAGTACGACATCACCCGATCGTGCCATTGCGCCTGCCGCGCGGACCGCTGCGATCATGGCCTCATCGTCTCCCGGAGCCACCCGCTCGACGGGGACATCCGGGGCGTGTCGCGCCAGTGACGCGGCGAACACGCCCGCGTCCGCGCCCAGCAGCACCACCCCGCGCAGCCGCCCGGCGACCCGCTGGACCAGGTCGTCCACGCTCGCGCCCTTGAGCTGGCCGCCCGCGACCCACACCACCGACCCGAAGGCCAGCAGCGAACCGGCGGCGGCGTGCGGGTTGGTCGCCTTGGAGTCGTTGACGAACTCGACGCCGTCGACGGCGCCCACCGGGACCGCGCGGTGCGCGCCGGGCACGAAGGCGCGCAAGCCCTCGCGGACGGCCTCCGGCGGCACGCCGTGCGCGCGGGCGAGCGCGGCGGCGGCGAGCGCGTTGGCGACGTTGTGCGGTCCGGCCGGTCGCACGTCGGCCAGCGCGGCGAGTTCCTCGGCCGCGTTGGCCGGGTCGGCGACGAGAGCCCGGTCCACCAGCAGGTCCTCGACGAGCCCGAGCTCACCGGGCCGGGGCACGCCCAGGCCGAAGCCGACCCGGGTGCCGTCGTGCTCCGCGGCCAGTCGGGTCGACCACTCGTCGGCGAGGTTGTGCACCACGGTTTTGGCGCCGTTGTGCGCGCGGCCCTTGGCGCGCGCGTACTCCTCTAGGGACCCGTGCCAGTCGAGGTGGTCCTCGGCGACGTTGAGCACCACCGAGGCTTCCGCGCGCAGGGAGGACTGCCAGTGCAGTTGGAAGCTGGACAGCTCCACTGCCAAGACCTCGTGCCCGGCGCGGATGGCGTCGACCACGGGCAGGCCCACGTTCCCGCACGCGACCGCGTTGAGACCGGCGGCCTTGAGGATCGACTCCAGCATGCAGACGGTGGTGGTCTTGCCGTTGGTGCCGGTCACGACCAACCACGCGGGCGGTTCCGGCAGCCGGGCCGACATCCGCCAGGCCAGCTCGATCTCGCCGATCACCTCGACGCCCGCGGTCGCGGCGGCGACCAGCAGGGGGCTGGTCGGGTGCCAGCCGGGGCTGGTGACCACGAGGTCGGTGCCCGGTGGCGGTTCGGCCAGGCCCGGGACGAGCGCGGCGCCGGTGTCGGCGAGTTCGGCCAACCGGTCGGCGTTCGCGTCGGTCACGGTGACCTCGGCGCCCATCGCGACCAGCGCGGCGGCCACCGAGCGCCCCGTCACCCCGGCACCGGCCACCAGGACCCGGCGACCGGTGACCAGGCCCGCCCAATGCTCCCCGGGGGTCACCGGCCTCCGCCCGCGGCGAGCCAGTCCGCGTAGAACAGGCCGAGGCCGAACATCGCGCAGACGCCCGCCAGCAGCCAGAACCGGATGATGACCGTGGTTTCCGCCCACCCGGCGAGCTCGAAGTGGTGGTGGAACGGCGCCATCCGGAACAGGCGTCTGCGGGTGGTGCGGAAGATCGCGATCTGCAGCACCACGGAGACCATCTCGACCACGAACAGACCGCTGATCACGATCATCAGCAGCTCGGTGCGGGTGGCCATGGACAGACCCGCGACCAAGCCGCCCAGCGCCAGCGAGCCGGTGTCGCCCATGAAGATCTTCGCGGGCGCGGCGTTCCACCAGAGGAAGCCGATGCACGCGCCCATCGCCGCCGCGGCGACCACCGCCAGGTCGAGTGGGTCCCGGACGTCGAAGCAGGCCGCCTCGGCCACCCGCGAGCAGTCGTGGCTGAACTGCCAGAACGAGATGACCACGTAGGTGCCCATGACCATCGCCGACGAGCCGCCCGCGAGGCCGTCGAGGCCGTCGGTGAAGTTCACCGCGTTCGACCAGACGCCGACCGCCAGGTAGCAGAAGACGATGAAGCCGATGCCGCCGAAGGAGACGATGGAGATGTCGCGGACGAACGACAGGTTGTCCGAGGCCGGGGTGAGCTGCCGCTCGTCGGGGAAGCGCAGCGCGAGGATGGCGAAGGCGACCGCGACGACCAGCTGGCCGACCAGCTTCGCGGTCTTGTTCAGGCCGAGGTTGCGCTGCTTGCGGATCTTGATGAAGTCGTCCAGGAAGCCGACCAGGCCCAGGCCGGTGGCCAGCATCAGCACCAGCAGGCCGGAGGCGGTGGGGCTGTCGCCGCGCTCGGACATGGCGTTGGCGACGTGCGAGGTGCCGTACCCGGCCCACATGGCGACGATGATCGCCACGCCACCCATCGTCGGGGTGCCGCGCTTGCTCTTGTGGCCCTGCGGGCCCTCCTCGCGGATCTCCTGGCCGAAGCCCTGCCGGGAGAAGACCCGGATCAGGTAGGGCGTCAGCAGGATCGACACGACCATGGCGATCGCCGCGGCGATCAGGATGGACTTCACTGGGCGTCCTCCGCGAGCAGCGCCTCGGCGACCCGCCACAGCGCGGCGGACTTCGACGCCTTCACGAGCACGAGGTCACCCGGCGCCAGTTCGGCGCGCACCAGCGCGACCGCGGCATCGACGTCCGGCACGAGTACCGACTCCTCTCCCCACGAGCCCTCCAGGCTCGCCCCCTGGTGCATGGCGCGGGCTTGGTCGCCCACCACCACCAGGCGGTTGATGTCCAGTCGAACGGCGAGCCTGCCGATCTCGTCGTGCCCCCGCACCGACTCGTCGCCGAGTTCCGCCATCACCCCGAGGACGGCCCAGGACCGGCGGCGGTTGCCTGCCCGCGCCATGGTGGCCAACGTCTTGAGCGCGGCGGTCACCGATTCCGGGTTCGCGTTGTAGGCGTCGTTGATGACGGTGACGCCGTCCGCGCGGGTCGTGACCTCCATGCGGCGGTCGGAAACGCGTTGTGCGCCGGTGAGCCTGTCCGCGACCTCTTGCGGCGTCGCGCCCAGCTCCAGGCCGATCGCGGCGGCGGTGAGCGCGTTGCCGACGTGGTGGGCGCCGTGCAGGCCGAGGGTGACCTGGGCCTCGCCCTTGGGGGTCACCAGGCGGAAGCTCGCGCGGGCCTGGTCGTCGAGGGTGATGTCGACGGCGCGCACGTGCGCGCTCTCGGCGACGCCGACCAGCACGACCCGGGCCCGCGTGCGGCTCGCCATGGCGGCGACCAGCGGGTCGTCGGCGTTGAGCACGGCCACGCCGTCCTCCGGCAGCTGCTCGACCAGCTCGCCCTTGGCCTTGGCGATGTCCTCCCGGGTGCCGAACTCGCCCAGGTGCGCGGTGCCGACGTTGATCACGGCGCCGATCCGCGGCGGGGCGGTGTGGCACAGGGACGCGATGTGGCCGGGTCCGCGCGCGGAGAGTTCGAGCACGAGGTGCTTGGTGTGCTCGTCGGCGCGCAGGACGGTCCAGGGGTGGCCGAGTTCGTTGTTGAACGAGCCCGGGGGCGCCACGGTGGCCCCCGTCGGGGCCAGGACCTGGGCGATGAGGTCCTTGGTGGAGGTCTTGCCGGAGGACCCGGTGACGCCGACGACGGTCAGACCGGCCTCGATGAGCCTGCCCGCGACCAGGCGGGCGATCTTGGCGAGGGCCGCCATGACGGCCGCGCCCGAGCCGTCCTTGTCCGCCGCGAGGGCGAACGCGCGCGTGTGCGCCTCGGACACCGGGGGGACGACCACCGACGGGGCGTCGACCGGGCGGGCGGCCAGCACGGCGACCGCGCCCCGCTCGACGGCCGCGGCGGCGTAGTCGTGGCCGTCGAAGGCCGCGCCGGGCAGGGCGAGGAACAGGCCGCCGGGGGTGACCTCCCGCGAGTCGAACTCGACGGTGCCGGTGACGACCTCGGTCCCGTCCACGTCGTGCAGGGTGCCGCCGACGGCGTCGGCGATCTCGCGCAGGGTAAGTCCGATCATCGGTTCGTGGCTCCCAACCGCTCGCGGATGGCCGCGGCCAGTTCGTCGCGGTCGGAGAACGGGTGCACCACTCCCGCGACCTCTTGTCCGGTTTCGTGCCCCTTGCCCGCGATCACCACAACGTCGCCGGGACGGGCGTTGGCCACGGCGGTCGCGATGGCGAGCCTGCGGTCGCCGATGTCGACGACCTCCCCGCGCTGGCCGTCGGGCACGGCCACCGCGCCCGCCAGCATCGCGGCGCGGATCCGCGCGGGGTCCTCGGAGCGGGGGTTGTCGTCGGTGACGACCAGCAGGTCGCTGCGGCGGGCGGCGGCCTCGCCCATCAGCGGGCGCTTGGCGGTGTCGCGGTCGCCGCCGCAGCCGAGCACCGCGATGACGCGGCCCTCGGTGCGCGCGCGGACCGCGTCCAGGGCGAGCGCGACGGCCTCGGGCTTGTGCGAGTAGTCGACGACGGCGGTGAAGTCCTGCCCGAGCGCGACGCGCTCCATCCGGCCCGGGACGCGCACCTCGGCCAGACCGCGGACGATGGCCTCCAACGGCACGTCCACCGCGTGCAGGACACCAGCGGCGAGCAGCGCGTTGGCGATGTTGAACGGACCCGGGATCGGCAGGGTCGCGCGCACCGGGCCGCTGTGCGGGGGGTGCAGCAGGAAGGACTGCTCACCGGTGCGGGAGACCTCGACCTCGGAAGCGGTCCAGGACGCGTCGCCGGTGGTCGAGACGGTGACCGTCTCCGGTCTGACCAGCCTGCGGCCCCACTCCTGGTCGACGCAGACCACCTCGGCGGCGGAGCGGCCGTCGAACAGCAGCGCCTTGGCCTGGAAGTAGTCCTCCATGTCCCGGTGGAAGTCGAGGTGGTCCTGGGACAGGTTGGTGAACGCGCCGACGGCGAAGCGGGTGCCGGAGACCCGGCCCAGGCTCAGCGCGTGGCTGGAGACCTCCATCGGCACGTGCGTGACGCCGCGCTCGAGCATCACGGCGAACAGCGCCTGCAGGTCCGGGGCCTCGGGGGTGGTGAAGGCGCTGGCCAGCCGGGCGCCCGCGATGCGGGTCTCGACGGTGCCGATCAGGCCGGTGGTGATCCCGGCGGCGACCAGGCCCGCGTCGACCACGTGGCTGGTGGTGGTCTTGCCGGACGTGCCGGTCACGCCGAGCACGCGCAGCGCCAGTGACGGCTCGCCGTAGACCCACGCGGCCACGGGGCCGAGCGCGGCCCTCGGGTCGGGGTGCACGAGCACGGGCACGCCCGCGTCGCGCACGGCGGGGCGCTCGGCGCCCGCCTGGTCGGTGAGCACCGCGACGGCGCCCGCGGCCACGGCCTGGGCGGCGAAGTCGGCCCCGTGCGCGCGGGCACCGGGCAGAGCGGCGAAGAGGTCTCCGGGGAGGACATGCTGTGCGCGCAGCGTCGCGCCCGTCACGACCACATCGGACGACCGGGCCGCGGTGCGGCTGCCGGTGTCGTGGCCGGTTCCGGCGCCCTCGACCGCGGTCAAGCGCGCGTCCGCGCGCGCGAGCAACGCGGCGAGCGGCACGGGCTGGGTCCGGGTGGGGCGAGGCGGCGCTGTGACAGCCTTGCCTTCGAGCTTGGCGGGCACGTCGCGGAAGGCTACCCGCGCACGCAGGGCGACCACGCGGCCCCTCGATCGCGGGCCCCCGAGGGGATGCGGTAGGCGACCGAGCGGTGGCCGCCCCCGCCCGCCCCGGTGCTCATCCCCCACCGATCGACTTGACCCTGTTTTCGCACGTCAAACCCGGTTTCGAGCCACCTGGTTCGAACATGCGTTCACTCGGATCCGCGTACGGCCGCGGTCATTCCCCGCCGTCGCCGCCGACCGTCCCGCGCGGACGATCACGGCTGGACCAGGGGCACGATCGGGGCCTGCTCCTTGGACAGCGGGATGTTGTAGCGCTGGGTCAGGAACGCGGCCACGTCGTGGAAGAACGGCGCGGCCGAGTGTCCGTCCGATGTGGAGTACACGGGCGTGTCGTAGACCATGCCCACCACGAACCGCGGGTCGTCCGCGGGCAGGATGCCCGCGAAGGTGATCCAGTACTTGCTGTCGCTGTAGCGGCCGATCGTCTGGTCGTACTGCTGCGCGGTGCCCGTCTTGCCCGAGATCTGGTAGCCGGTCACCGCGGCACCCGGCGCCGTGCCGCTGTTGCCACCGGGTGCCTTCTGCATCACCGCGCGCAGCATGTCGCGCGCGGTGCGGGCGGTTTCCGGGCCCACCACGCGCACGCCCTCGGGTCGCGGCTCCTCGATCCGGGTGCCGTCCGGGGCGATCCTGGCCTTCACGATCCGGGGCGGCACGCGCACGCCGTCGTTGGCCAGCGCCTGGTACATCCCGGCCATCTGCAGCACGGTCATCGACAGGCCCTGGCCGATGGGCAGGTTGCCGAAGGTGCTGCCGGACCACTGGTTCCGCGCGGGCAGCCGCCCGGCGCTCTCGCCCGGCAGGCCGACGCCGGTGCGCTTGCCGAGGCCGAGCCGCTCCAGCATGTCGGCGAAGCGGTCCGGACCGACCTGCTGGGCCAGCAGCAGCGTGCCGACGTTGGAGGACTTGGCGAAGATGCCCGCGGTGGTCATGTTGAGCCGACCGTGCGACCACGCGTCGCCGACCGTGCGGTCGGCCACCTGGATGGACCCGTTCACCGCGTGCATGGCGTCGGGGGTGGTGACCCCGTACTCCAGCGCGGCCATCGCGGTGACGACCTTGTTCACCGACCCCGGCTCGTACGGCGTGGTCACCGCCGGGTCGTTGAGCGCCTGCCCGCCCGGCGAGGTCGACGGGTCGAACGTCTTGTCGTTGGCCAGCGCGTAGACCTCGCCGGTCTTGGCGTCGAGCACCACCACGCTCGCGCTCTTGGCCCCGCTGCGCTTGGCGTACTCGGCGGCCTTCTGCTGCACGAAGTACTGCAGGTCGGCGTCGATGGTCAGCTCGACGTCCGAGCCGTCCACGGCGGGTTTCACGTCCCGGCCGGAGCCGGGCAGGACCACGTCGGAGCCGCCCTCGGTCTCCACGACCTGGCTGCCGGGCGTGCCCGAGAGCTCGGAGTCCCGCAGCATCTCCAGGCCGAAGAGGCCGTGCAGGTTCTGCTTCTCGGCGGGGTCGTTCATCCGCCAGTTCGCGTACCCGATCACGTTGGCGGCCAGCGACCCGCCGGGGTACTCCCGCCGGGCCCGGGCCTCCAGGTTGAGGTCGGGGTGCAGGTCGGAGAGCTCCCGGGCCTTGGCCGGTTCGACGTTGTTGGCCAGGTACACGTAGGAGTTGTCCGACCGCAGCTTGGTCAGCAGCTCCGGCTCGGACACCGCCGACCCCAGGATCCGCGCCATGTCCCGGGCGATGTTCGCGGTGTCGTCGTCGAACGACAACTGCTTGTTGGGCGCCAGCTTCTTGTTGGCCTCCGCGGTCCGCGCCCGCATCGCCTTGGGGCGGTAGGCGATGGACCGGGTCTCCACGCTGAAGGCCAGCTCCACCCCGTTGCGGTCCACAATGGACCCGCGGGTGGCGGCGATCGGGATCCGGGTGATCCGCTGCTTGGCGGCCTGCGCCGCCAGCGCCTCGGACTGGAAGCCCTGGACCTGCACCAACTTCAGCCCGGCCACCACCAGGGCGGCGATCAGCAGGAACCGCGTGACCACCACCCGCACCCGGTGGTCCGACCCAGCCGCCCGCTTGCCGACCCGCCGCATCCGGCCGGGCGAGACCCGTTCCCGGACGGCCACACCGCCCTTGCCCGGGCCCTGCTTCCCACGGGGCCGTCCCTGCCCGCTCTCGGGACGCCACCCCCCGTTTCCACTAGTACGGCCCCCACCCGCACGCCCGGCAATCCCCCGCCCATCACGCGCTCCGGCACCACCGGCACCACGCCCGGCGCTCACGCTCCGGGCAGTCCCGCCCGCGCGCCCGCCGGCATCACGACCCGCTCCACCGGCGCCACCACGCCCGCTCACCGCGCGCGGCTCACCCGCGCGCCCAACTCCGCCCCGGGGATCCCCCGCGCGTCCGCCCCCGGCCCGGCCACGCGCGTCACCGGCGGCACCCCCGCCGATCCGCCGCTCGTTCCCCCGCCCCGCACCGCGCCCGTCGTCCCCACGGCCACCACCCACGTCCCCGACTCCCCGCTGCTCGCCACCACGCCCTGCGCCCCGCTGACCGGCTCCCCCCGCCCCAGCGCGACCGGTTCCACCCGCCCCGCGTCCGGTGGAACCCGCTTGCCCGGCACGCCGCGCCCCGGAGCCGCCCGGCACGGCCCCACCGCGCGCGGACCTCCGGTTGGTGCCACCGTCCCGGCCGTCGTGGTCCCCGCGGCCGCCCTGCCCAGAACTGTCCCGTCCCATCACGACCACCTTCGTCCCCGCACCGCACCGGACAGTTCAACGCACCGATCACCCAGGCCCGCACCACGACGCCCCGGCCACCCATCGCCCCGGACAACGCGCCCGCCGACCCGCTCGCTCTTTCGATCCCGGGGACCAACGCCCCGACTTCGGGTACCCCGCGCCCCGCACGCCGCCCAGCGCGGATCGCGACCGCCCGCGACACCGGCGGAGTTCACTCGCCCACCGGCGAAGGCCACCCACCGGCCGACGCGATCGGCGGCATTCCCGCCCGGCATCCGCCGCCACGCGTCGGCGCGAAGTCGGCCGCCCGTCGCGGTCCCCGGCGTTGTCCCGCTCGACAAGGGCCTACCAGGGGCACCGGCCGGTGCGGGCAGGCCACGGATGGTGTGGGAGTGATCGCGCTCGGTGGTCGGTTCCGCGCGCACGCCGGTGCTGTGCCGTCGCATGGCACGACCAGTGCGCACAGCGCTCTCCCCGCCCTCGCCGGCCCGCGCTCCCACACCGGCCACCGGTGTGCCGACCGGCGCTCCACTGTGGAGCACGGCAAGCACCTGTCCGTCCACACCGGTTCCCGGTCCGCCCCGGGTCCCGCTGCCCGTCCCCGCCGTCGAGGACGGCCGGGTCTACCTCGCCCCGTCAGCCACCACCGGTGCCCGGCTGGGGGTTCCCCTCCGGCGCGGGCGGTGTCCCGGCCGGGGGCTGTTCCCCCGCCGGGGGCTGCTGGCCCGGGTCCGGCTGGGTCGGGTCCGGTGTGGCCGGTGCCGGTGCCGCGGGCTTCGGCGTGCCGACGACCTTGATCCGCCCGTCGGGGGTGACCACGAGCCACGCGGCGTCGCCCGCGGGCACCATGCCCAGGGCGCGGGCGCGGTCGGCCAGCGCGGGCGCCGACTCCTGCTTGGCCACGTCCTGCTGCAACCGCTCCACCTGCTCGGCCAGCAGGGTGGCCGCCTGCTTGGCGCCCTCCAGCCGGTACGAGTCGGCGACGGCCTGGGTGGTCAGCCACAGCGTCGCGGCGACGCCGACGACCAGCAGGCTGATGATCAGCACCACGAAGCTCGCGCGGCCGGAGGTGTTCTCCTGGGTGGCCGCGGCGCGCGCGGTGGAGTGCGACCGGGCCGCGCCGTCCCGCTGCGGACGGCGGGCGCGTTCGACGACGCCGGGACGGCGCTCAACCGCGGGGGGCGCGTCCAGCACCTCGACGCCACTACGCCCGCGCGCCGCGGATCTGCGCGGTGCGGTGCCCTCGGTCTTCTTCCGCGCACCCGTCCGCGTGGCGCCCCCGCGCCCCGCGGTCGAGCCCGCCGAACCACGCGTCCCCAACCCCAACCCCCCGCTTACCCCGGCCCGCCACCCCGACGGACCCCGCGTCCCCGCACCGGGACGGTCTCGCTCCACCTCGCCCGAGTCACCCTCAGGCGGTTCCCCGTCCCACTCGAGCCCGGGTTCGTCATCCCCACCGGATCGGTGGGTCGCGTCCACCTCGGACGGGGCGGGCACGACCTGCTCGACCCCGCCGTCCTCCGGATCGGTCCCGCTCTCGTCGCGCCGGGACCGCGGGTCCTCGGGCTCGGTCGGGCTCGGCGCCCGCCGCCCGAGCCGCCAGAAACCCCCGGGCTGCACGCGCTCGGTGGCGCGGCGGCGCCGGGGGACGCGGGGCGCCGGTTGTTCATCGCCGGGACGGCGGGACTGCTGCGGCAGGTGCGCGGAATCGGTGCCGGGCACGGTGGTCATGTGGCCTCCCGGATTCGTTCCGCGGCGCGGAGCCGGACGGACTGGGCGCGGGCGTTGGCCGCGACCTCCCGCTCGTCGGCGACCTCGGCGCCGCGGGTGAGCAGGCGGAAGTACGGGCGGTGCTCGGGCAGTTCGACCGGCAGGCCCGGCGGCGTCGTCGACTTGGCCAGGTCGGTCAGGCACCGCTTGACGATGCGGTCCTCCAGGGACTGGTACGACTCCACGACGATCCGGCCACCCACCCGCAGCGCGGACAGGGCGGCCGGGATGGCGCGCCGCAGGACGTCCAACTCGGCGTTGACCTCGATGCGCAGCGCCTGGAACGTGCGCTTGGCCGGGTGGCCGCCGGTGCGGCGGGTCGCGGCGGGCACGGCCGCGTACAGCAGTTCCACCAGCCGGGCGCTGGTGGTGAACGGCTCGCGGTCGCGTTCGGCCACGACGGCCTTGGCGATGCGGGAGGCGAAGCGCTCCTCGCCGTAGTCGCGCAGGACGCGGGTGAGGTCGCCCGCGGTGTAGGTGTTGAGCACGTCGGCCGCGGTCTGCCCCGTGGTCTGGTCCATCCGCATGTCCAGCGGGGAGTCCCGGGCGTAGGCGAAGCCGCGGTCGGCCACGTCGAGCTGCATGGACGACACGCCGAGGTCGAACAGCACCGCGTCCACCCGGGACAGTCCCAGCCCGGACAGCGCCTCGGGGAGTCCGTCGTAGACGGTGTGCACGAGGTGCACCCGGTCGCCGTGCCTGGCCAGCCGCTCCCGGGACCTGGCCAGCGCGTTCGGGTCCCGGTCGAGGCCGACCAGGACCAGCTCCGGGTGCGCGGACAGCAGCGCGTCGGAGTGCCCGCCCAGGCCGAGGGTGGCGTCGACCAGCACCGCGGGTCGGTCGGCCAGGACCGGGGCGAACAGCTCGATGATGCGCTCCAGCAGCACCGGCTCGTGCCGTGGCTGCTCCGTCATGGGCACACCTCGGTGCCGACGACCACGGAGCTCACCAGGTCGCCCGCGGCGGGCGGGCGGTCACCGTCGCGGGGCGCGTCCACCAGCCGCCAGGCGTAGTCGCGGTCGTCCCGCTCGCGGGCGTGGCGGGGGCGGGTGGGTTCATCCTCGACCAGGGTGACCCCGCGGCCGTGGGCCGGGTCGGGCTTGGCGTGCGCGCCGGTGCCCGGCACCAGCCGCAGCGGCCGGTCGACCGCCCGGGAGTCGGTGTCGGACCGCGGGTCGTGCGACTTGTACGACGTCGGCGGGTCCGCGGCGATTGGGCGCGCGGGGGCCGGACCGGTCCCTGCACGCGCTCTCATCGCCGAACCTCTCTCCCACGCACCGCCCGGACACAACGGGTGCCGCCAGGTCCCCGCCCGCTCGTCGGACCTGGCACCGGGGAAGGTGTGCCAGGGCCGAAAGCGAGCGGACCGAGGCCTCACGGCACCCGTGCCTTCTCTCGTCCCAGACCCGTCAGAACACTCCGGGCAGGACCTCCTCCCGGGCCTGGGCGTAGCTCTCCTCGTGCTCGTCCAGGTAGGTCTGCCACGCCTGCGCGTCCCAGATCTCCAACCTGGTGATCGCCCCGATGACCACGCAGTCCTTGGTCAGGCCCGCGTACTTGCGCAGTTCCGGTGCGATCGCGACCCGCCCCTGGCCGTCGGGTCGCTGTTCGTCCGTTCCGGCGAACAGGTACCGCTGGTAGGCGCGGACCGCTTCGTTCGTCAGGGGTGCCGCGGCGACCTTGCGTGCCATGTCCTCGAACTCCGCGCGCGGGAACACGTAGAGGCAGTGATCCTGACCCTTCGTGACCATCAACCCACCCGCGAGCGCTTCCCGGAACTTGGCGGGCAGTGTGAGCCGCCCTTTGTCGTCGAGCTTGGGGGTGTGCGTGCCGAGGAACATCCCGACACCCACCTCCCCACCGATACCGATCGCATCGGCCATGGAGCCCCCGTGTGCCCCACTTGGCGCCACAGTACCCCACTTTTCACCACAGTCAACGCGAATCGCGTGGGTTCCGGCGCCGCTCCATCAGCGTTTTCCCAGCTAGAGTGCGGGTGGGCGCGGTGGGGCGCGGTGGGGGGCATGACCGGCTCGGGTTACCCGGGAGCCGTCCCGGAAAGCGTGAAACGAACTTCGAAACGGCGTCACGAATCGCGCGAACCGCATGTCACGGCCATGAGTGGGGTGTCGTGGGGGACCCGGGGGCGGCCCGGTGGGGCGTCGTGGGGCGGTCGCCGCGCTCACCCATTCGGGTAGCGCTCGCGCCGTCGCACCCCGATCACGCAGAGTCAACGAACTCGGCGGTCCACCCACGGCCGTCCGGCCCAGCACCCGCCACCGGACCGCCCACGCCACCCCACGGGCCGCCCGGCGGGACGCGGCGGACACCGCCGCCGGACCAACCCCGGCGGGGGCCGCGCGTCCTACTCGACGCAGTCCGTCACAGGTGGGTTCCGGGCGGCGCGGGCACCGGTGGACCGGCCCGAGGGCCCGCCCGGCGGACAACCTGTGGAACCCCGGTCGCCCGCACCCCGTACGACCTACCCTGGCAAGATCGGACCGGCGCGGACCGCGCGGCGGCGCCGTGGACGACGTTGGGTACTTCGCCCTTGTTTGACACACTTCATGGCAGGCTGTCGCGGCCACACCCCGGTGTGGCGGGCGATTGTCCGGGCGCGGGCCACCAGCCCCCGTCCCGGCGGGCCCCGGTGGCGCCGGGCGAGCCGGACAGCCGCCGAGATACCAGGAGGTCGCGTGACGTCGAGTACCCCGCCCACCGCTCTGCCCGGTAGCCACTACCCGGGTCCGGGCGGCGAGCCGTTCGCGGGGCAGAACGGGCCCTACGCGCCTCCCGGGCACCAGCACGCGCCGCAGCCGCACCCCGGCCAGCAGGCGCCGCAGCCGCACCCGGCGCAGTACGCCCCCGCCCAGCACGCCCCGCAGCACGGCCAGCACGGCGCGGGCCAGCACGGCACCGGTCAGCACGCGCCGGTGCCCGCGGGCCCCGGCGGCAAGCTGGAGGAGCTGCACGCGATCACCCAGCGGATCGCGGCGAACGTGGAGCGGGTGCTGGTCGGCAAGCCCGAGGTGGTGCGCATCGCCCTCGTCGCGCTGCTGGCCGAGGGCCACCTGCTGGTCGAGGACGTGCCCGGGGTCGGCAAGACCTCGCTGGCCAAGGCGCTGGCCCGGTCCATCGACTGCTCGGTCAGCCGCATCCAGTTCACCCCGGACCTGCTGCCCAGCGACGTCACCGGGGTCTCGATCTTCAACCGGCAGACCAACGAGTTCGAGTTCCGGCCCGGCCCGGTGTTCGCCAACATCGTGGTCGGCGACGAGATCAACCGCGCCTCCCCCAAGACCCAGTCCGCGCTGCTGGAGTGCATGGAGGAGCACCAGGTCACCGTCGACGGCAACACCTACGAGCTGCACTCGCCGTTCATGGTGATCGCCACGCAGAACCCGATCGAGATGGAGGGCACCTACGCGCTGCCCGAGGCCCAGCGCGACCGGTTCACCGCGCGGGTGTCCATCGGCTACCCGGACCCGCAGGCCGAGCTGGCCATGGTCGACGAGCACGCGGGCCACGACGTGTTCGCCACGCTGCGCCCGGTCTCCGACGCCGACCAGGTGCGCGCGATGATCGAGACGGTGCGCGCGGTGCAGATCACCCAGGAGGTGCGCCGCTACGCCGTCGAGGTCGTCTCGGCCACCCGCAGGCTCTCGGAGATCCGGATCGGCGCCTCGCCCCGCTCCACGCTGCACCTGGTGCGCGCGGCCCGGGCGCAGGCCGCGCTGTCGGGCCGCGAGTACGTGGTGCCCGACGACATCCACTCCGTCGCGATCCCGGTGCTGGCCCACCGCCTGGTGCTCACCCCGGAGGCGCAGGCCTCGCGCCGCTCCCCCGCCGAGCTCGTCCGCGGCCTGATCCAGCGGGTGCCGGTGCCCCAGGCGACGCCGGAGGGCGGCGCGCAGTGGTCCACCGCCCGCGGGCGCTGAGGGGCAGCCGATGCGCGGAGCCCTGTCCGGCCTGACCACGCGGGGCCGGTGCCTGCTGGCCGCGGGCCTCGCCGCCGCGCTGTGCTCGGTGATGCTCAACGAGCGCGACCTGCTGCGGGTCTCGGTGTTCGTGGTGGCGCTGCCGCTGCTGGTCTGCGTGTTCACCGCGATGACCAGGGTCGGCCTGCACGCGCGCAGGCACATCTCGCCGCTGCGGGTGCCGGTCGGCGGCCGGGCGGACGTGGCGCTGGACGTGCACAGCACGGGCAGGCTGCCCACGGTCGGCCTGCTGGTCTCCGACGGCGTCCCGTACGCGCTCGGCGGCAAGCCGCGGTTCCTGATCGAGCACCTGCCCCGGCACACCGGCACCCAGCTGCGCTACTCGCTGCAGCCGATGCTGCGCGGCATCCAGCAGCTGGGCCCGCTCAAGGCGACGGTCACCGACCCGTTCGGCCTGGCCGAGTTCGAGCGCGAGCTGGCCGGGGTGTCGCGGCTGGTCGTGGTGCCCCGGGTGGTGGCGCTGTCCGGGTTGCCGGGCGGCTCCGGCCTCGGCTCGGGTGACGACGGCTCGGTCCGGCTCAACGCCGGTCAGGGCGAGGACGACGCCATCGTGCGCCCGTACCGGCAGGGCGACGACCTGCGCAAGGTGCACTGGCGGTCCACGGCCAAGCGCGACGAGATGATGGTCCGGGTCGAGGAGAGCCCCTGGCGCGGCGGCACCACGGTGCTGCTGGACCGGCGGATCAGCGGCCACCGCGGGGTGGGCGCGGCGTCGAGCCTGGAGTGGGCGGTGTCCTTCGCCGCGAGCATCTGCGTGCACCTGCACCGCCACGGCCACCCGGTGCGGCTGGTGTCGGAGACCGGCGCCGTGCTGGTCAGCGACGCGGGCGACGGCGGGCACAGCGACGCCGCGGTGCTCGACGCGCTGGCCGCGCTGCAGCCGGTGCACCAGCGGGAGATCTCCTGCCCGGCGGACCCCGGCCACGGCCAGGAACTGATCGCCATCCTCGGTGCGGCCACCCCGGACTCGATCAGCAGGCTGATCCGGTACCGCACGCGCGGCGTGCGCAGCATCGCGGTGCTGCTGGACACGCCCGCCTGGGGCGCGGGCGAGGACGACGACGTGGACCCGAGGGCGACGGGCGCGCTGCTGGCCGCCGCGGGCTGGGGCGTCACCACCGCCCGCCCGGACGTGCCGATGGGCCAGGTGTGGGGCGGCGTGTGCCGCACCGGCACGCGGCGCGGCGATTCGATGATCGCGGGAGCTGGTTCATGAGCGAGCGGACGACCGCGCAGGCCCAGTGGTCGACCACGGTCACCCCGGTGGTCGCGGCGGTCACCACGCTGTGCGCGTCGACCGCGCTGTCCGGGGTGATCGAGGGCGCGCGGTGGCTGGGGCACGCGGGTGTCGCGGTGATCGTGGTGACCGCCATCGGCCTCGGGCTGCGGGCGCTGCGCACGCCGACCCTGCTGGTGGTGCTGGCCCAGCTGGTCGGCCTGCTGTGCCTGCTGACCGCGCTGTTCACCGACAGCGGTGTGCTGGGCCTGTTACCGGGCCCGGACGCCTTCGACGCCCTGGGCCGGGTGCTGACCGACTCGGTGGAGGCGGTGCGCACGGGCGTGCCGCCGGTCGCCGAGACCCGGCCGGTGCTGTGCCTGGTGGTGATCGCCATCGGCCTGGTCGGGGTGCTGGTCGACACGCTCGCGGTGGCCGCGGGCACCCCGGCGGCCTGTGGCCTGGTGCTGCTGTGCGTCTACGCGGTCCCGGCGTCGCTGGCCGACGACCTGCTGCCCTGGTGGTCGTTCGTGCTGGGCGCCGGGTCGTTCGCGGTGCTGCTCGCGGTGGACGGCACGCACCGGCACCGGCTCTGGCGCAACCAGGCGGCGCTGCCGACCCGGGGCGCCGGGTTCGGTTCCCCGACGGCCATGGTGTCCTCGGCGCTGGTGCTGGGCCTGCTGGCCGGTGGGCTGATCACCGGGATCGGCACGGTTGGCAGCCTGCCGGGCGACGGCACCGGCGGCGGCACCGGCGGCGGGCTGGCGCTCAAACCGTTCACCAAGCTGCGCGGCATGCTGGAGCAGGGCGGCAACCGGGAGCTGCTGCGGGTGCGCGGCCTCGGCAACGAGACCCGCTACCTGCGCGCGCTGACCCTGCCCCGGTTCGAGCGCGACGGCGGCTGGGTGCCCGCGAGCGCGCTGGCCACCAACGTCCGCGCGGCCGGGCCGCTGCCCGCGGCCCCCGGCGACGACGGCCAGGGTCCGCAGACGCGCATCGAGATCGAGCCGATCAACTACGAGGACAACTGGGCGCCGGTGTACGGCACCCCCCGCCAGATGTTCGACCTGCCGGACAACATGTTCTACGACCTGGGCGGCGGGATGGTCTACGCGCGCAACGCGCGCAAGCTGGACCGCTACGTCGAGGCGGCCGACCTCAGCCAGCCCACGGCGGGCGACCTGCGGCTGGCGGGTTCGGACTTCAGCGAGGTCCACGAGATGTACTTCGACGCCGAGGGCATCGACCCGCGGGTCGTGCAGCTGGCCAAGGACCTCACCCGCGACCAGCCGACGATGCTGGACAAGGTGCTGGCGCTCAAGACGCACTTCACCAACTCGGCCAACGGCTTCAAGTACCAGACCCAGACCGGCCAGGGCAGCGACGAGACCGCCCTGCGGGACTTCCTGTTCGACTCGAAGGTCGGCTACTGCGAGCAGTACGCCTCGGCGATGGCGCTGCTGGCCAGGGCGGTCGGCATCCCGTCGCGGGTGGCCATCGGCTACACGGCGGGCTTCCTGACCGGCGACTACCGGTCGATCACCACCCAGGACGCGCACGCGTGGGTGGAGGTCTTCTTCCCCGACCACGGCTGGGTCACCTTCGACCCGACGCCGCTGTCGGACGGCCGCACGTACAACCCGCCCTACGCCAGCTCCCCGCCGAGCTCCGGCCCGGCGACGGGGGTCAGCGAGGAGAAGCCGCCGACCGCGACCACCACCACCGCGGCGGCGCCGCGCACGGACCCGGGCAAGGACCAGACCCCGCAGGCGGGCGCCAAGACGCCCGGCGAGGTGGCGACGCCGTGGTCGTGGCAGGCGTGGACGGCCCTGGGGCTGGGCGTGGTGGCGGCGGCGCTGGTGGCGCTGGCCTACGCGGCGCGATTGCGGATCGCGCGACCGCTGGCGATCGGGGTCGGCGTGCTGGCGCTGGTGTTCCTGCTTTCGCTGCTGTCGTGGTGGCTCAGCGCGCTCCTGGTGCTGGCCGTGCTGGGCGCGGTCCCGGCGCTGGTCCGGGACTGGCGCAGGCGGCAGCGCCGGGACGCGGTGCTGGGCGACTCGCCGGACGCGGCGTCGGCGGCCTGGACGGAGCTGCTGGCCGAGTCGTGGGACCGGGGCACGCGGGCGCCGGACACCGACACGGTCCGCACGGCCGCGCGCAGGCTGGTCAAGGAGCACAGCCTGGACGACGGCAGCAAGCAGGCGCTGCGCACGGTGGTGAACTCGGTGGAGCGGTCGTGGTACGGCGGCAGGCGCGACCGGGACCCCGAGCTGGCGGCGGCCTTCGACGAGGTGGTGCGCGGTCTGCGCCGCTCGTCGCCGCTCGACTGGCGCGGCAGGCTGTTGCCCCGCTCGGTGCTGCGGCCCCGCAAGCGCAAGCGCGGGGACGACGAGAACTGAGAGGCACCCCGGATTCGGACTCGGGTGGCCGTCACACCCGCTGCGGTGTGGCGGCCACCGCCGTTCCAGGGGCGAACGGGAAGCCAGGCAGGCCCGCGCACTTCGGCCCGCGACCGGGCGCCATACCGCGGGGTGGGGTCCGACCTGACCCCGGACATGGCTGTGCGCCGGGTCCGCGTGGTGCGGTTCCCGGCGCTAAGCCGTGGGTTCTGCTGAGTTAACGCTCGTCGTCGAAGCGCTTCTTGAAGCGCTCCTCCATGCGTTGCGAGAACGAGCCTCGGCGGTGGTGGGCGGCGGCGCCGCCACCCCCGCCCGCGGACTCCTGACCCGACTCCGTTTCGGAGCCGCCCTGGCGCAGCGCCGTCAGCGTCAGCAGAGCGCCGACGAACATCACCAGGAAGCCGAGCAGGCTCACCACGGGGATACCAGCCGGTTTGAACGGCAGCATCACACCGAGCACGAGGAGCGCGACCCCCAGGACGAACAGGGCGATACCCTGCAGCCTGCGCCGTCGAGACGGCTTGCGGAGACGGGCACCTCGGACGGTGGAGGCGAACTTGGGATCCTCGGCGTAGAGCGCGCGCTCGATCTGGTCGAGCAGTCGCTGCTCGTGCTCGGAGAGTGGCATACGTTCCTCCTCCGGCACAGCGGTCGCGGGCGCCGGGCGATCACGGTTGCCGCCGGACCCGGCGGGCACTCCTCGGTGGGGGTGTCGCCTCCAGGATACGGGGCGTTTCCCCCCGCGACTACCCGATCCCGGATCACGACGTGGCCGCTGTTGCCGGGTTTGCCCGGGTGTCCTCCGTACGGGGTAGCGCCCCGGCGCCGGGAGGCGTCTCGTGACGCCGTTGCGCGTCTTGTCGATCACGCTCCGCCCCGGTGGCGATCGGCGCCCCGACCAGCGGCTCCGGGATGGCGAAGGCGTCGACCAGGGTCCCGGCGTGCGGGCGCAGGCCGCGGCAGAGGTCGTTGACCGCGCCCGTGACGGCTTTCGCCCGGGTCGTGCTGAGCCTGCCGTGGCCGAGGAACCAGTCGAGGTCGGCCTCCACCGCCGAGAGCACGTGCAGGTCGCACACCCGGTTGAGCAGGGCGGCCGCGTCCGGGTCGGCGCACCGGTCGACGCCCGCGACGAACGCCTCCAGCACGACCCGCTCGACGTGCACGCGCGCGGCCCGCAGGACGTGGTCCTGGGCGTTGTTGAACACCTCGAACGCGTCGGCGCCGGGTGCCCCGGCCCGGCGCAGTCGGCGGGCGAGGGTGTCGAGGACGTGCTTCTCGCGGTCCTCGAACAGCCGCAGGTGCCAGCCGCGGTCGAGCAGGTCGGTGTCGTCGTTCTGCGGGCTGACGGCGGAGACCAGGCGCTCGATGAGCGATCGGGCGGCGGTGCGCTCGATGACGGTGCCGACGAACTGGTCGGCGATGAACCGGGCCATGCCCGCGGTGCCCAGGTCGTGCACGTGCTGGCGGTAACCGGTCAGCAGGCCCTTGGCGACGAGTTGGTAGAGCACGGTGTTGTCGCCCTCGAACGTGGTGAACACGTCGGTGTCGGCCTTGAGCTGCGGCAGCCGGTTCTCCGCGAGGTACCCGGCGCCGCCGCAGGCCTCGCGGCAGGTCTGGATGGTGCGGGTGGCGTGCCAGGTGGTGGCGGCCTTGAGCCCGGCGGCCCGGGACTCCAGCTCGCGTTGGCGGCGGTCGTCGGGTTCGTCGGCGAGTTCGTGCAGGGTCGTGACGAGCTGTTCCTGGGCGAAGTGCAGGGCGTAGGTGGTGGCCAGGGCGGGCAGCAACCTGCGCTGGTGGGCGAGGTAGTCGAGGAGGACGACCTCCTCCGGTTCCCCCGGGCGCGGGAACTGGCGGCGTTCCAGCGCGTACCGCACGGCGATGGTGAGCGCGCTCTTGGTCGCGCTGCCCGCCGCGCCCGCGACGCTGATCCGGCCGCGGATGAGGGTGCCGAGCATGGTGAAGAACCGCCGCGAGTCACCCTCGACGGGGCTGGTGTAGGTGCCGTCGGGGGCCACGTCGCCGTAGCGGTTGAGGAGCGCTTCCCGGGGGACGCGGACGTTGTCGAACCAGAGGCGGCCGTTGTCGACGCCGTTGAGGCCCGCCTTGCGCCCGCAGTCGGCGATCCGGACGCCGGGCAGCGGGGCGCCGTGCTCGTCGCGCAGCGGGACCACGAGCGCGTGCACGCCCCGGCTCTCGCCGCCGGTGATGAGCTGCGCGAAGACCACGGCGGCGCGGCCGTCGCGGGCGGCGTTGCCGATGTAGTCCTTGCGGGCGGCCTCGTGCGGGGTGTGCACGACGAACTCGCGGGTGACGGGGTCGTAGGTGGCGGTGGTGCGCAGGTTCTGCACGTCGGAGCCGTGGCCGGTCTCGGTCATGGCGAAGCAGCCGGGCAGGTCGAGGTCCATGATCGCGCGCAGGTAGCGGTCGTGGTGGGGCTCGGTGCCCAGGGCCGCGACGGCGCCGCCGAACAGTCCCCATTGGACACCGGCCTTGACCATGAGGGAGAGGTCGCCGAAGCCGAGCATCTCGAAGGAGGTCAGGGTGGCGCCGGTATCGCCGTCGCCGCCGTGGCTCTTGGGAAAACCGGCGCGGGGGTAGCCCGCTTCGGCCAGCTCCTGAAGTTCGGCGTAGACCTGTGCGCGGTGCTCCTCGGTGCTGAGGTCGTACGTGTGGGGTGAGGGCAGTTCGGCCATCCGTTGCCGCGCGTCCCGCCGCACTCGCGCCCATCGGCCGTCGAGCACCTCGGTCAACCGGGCTGTCGCACTACCGTCCATCGTGGCCTCCTTCTCCCCCGACGCTAACCGCGCGGGGCGGCGTGCGCCGGTCGTGGCGATGGGGTTTCCTGGGGCCATGGACGCCGTGTCTGCCCTCAAGCAGATAGCCCTGTACCTGGAACGGTCCGCGCAGCCGACGGGCAAGGTCCGCGCGTTCCGGCGGGCGGCGGCGGTCGTGGCGGAGTTGCCCGCGGGGGAACTGGAGCAGCGGGTCGCGGCGGGCACGCTGACCGCGATACCGGGGATCGGGCAGAGCATCGCCACGATCCTCACCGAGACGGTGCGGCTCGGTGAGCCGACGTACCTGACCAACCTGCTGGCGGAGAACGCGGAACCGGTGGCGGGCGGCACAGCCCTGCGGGCCGCGTTGAAAGGCGACTGCCACACGCACTCGGACTGGAGCGACGGCGGCAGCGGCATCGAGGAGATGGCCCGCGCGGCCATGGCCCTGGGCCACGAGTGGATGGTGCTGACCGACCACTCCCCGCGCCTGCGGGTGGCCCGCGGCCTGACCGCCGACCGACTGCGGCGGCAACTGGAGGTGGTGGCGGAGCTGAACGTGGCGCTGGCCCCGTTCCTGGTGCTGACCGGGATCGAGGTCGACATCCTCGACGACGGCGGCCTGGACCAGGAGGAGGACCTGCTGGCGGAGCTGGACGTGGTCGTCGCCAGCGTCCACTCCAAGCTGCGCATGCCCGAGGCGGAGATGACCGAGCGGATGTTGACGGCGGTGGCCAACCCGCACGTGGACGTCCTGGGCCACTGCACGGGCAGACTGGTAACGGCCAAACCCCGCCCCGAGTCGACCTTCGACGCCCGCGCCGTGTTCACCGCCTGCGCCGAGTACGGCGTGGCGGTGGAGATCAACGCCCGCCCCGAACGCCGCGACCCACCCCGCCGACTCCTGAGCCTGGCCTCGGACCTGGGCTGCGCCTTCGCCATCGACAGCGACGCCCACGCGCCGGGCCAACTGGACTGGCTGCCCTACGGCTGCGAACGGGCGGAGGACTGCGGGATCACCGCGGACCGGATCATCAACACCCGCACAGCCGACGCCCTCCTGGCAGGCATCGCCGCCCGCGCGAGGTGATCACGGCGCGACCCGCACCCACCGAACGCCACCGGGCCGCCCCCGCCGGTCGCCAGGAGACCGCTGTCGCCGTCGTCTTCGGCGTAGTAGGCGACCAGCGTCATCACGCGTTTTCGTTGGCAGGCACCTGAGCCATGTCGCGAAGGTGCCGAGCGTGCCCGATTTCGGCAGGCATCCGCCGATCGCTTCGGCGGGCCGGGGCAGGAGCACAGTCGGGCCGGAGGGATTCCGGGATGGGAGCAGGCCGAACCGGGTACATCGGCGCGCCAGTCGGTACTCCCGCGCCGCGGGGCCGATCCGGGCGGGTGCTGTTCAGGCGGTTATCTGGTCGTCGGTCAGCGTGCGGCGTTCTACGGCCGCGGTGAACTCTCGGAGGCCGTAGAGGAGGGCCGTACGAGCCTGGTCCGGCATGACGGCCAGGACCTGGGCCAGATCGGATCTTCGCGCCGCTCTCAGCCGGTCCAGCAGTTCCCGCCCCCGCACCGTCAGCACGATCTCCACTTCCCGCCGGTCGGTGACCGCGGCGTGGCGGTCCAGCAGGCCCGCCGTCTGGAGGCGGTCGCACAGGCGGCTCGCCGAGGACGGGATGGTGCCCAGCTCCTCGGTCAACCTCGTCAGGTTGACCGGTTCCAGTGCCTCCACGAAGTGCAGCGCCCGCAGCTGCATCGCGGGCACCTTCGGGTAGACGTCCGCGTTGGCCCGGGTCAGGACCAGGCCCAGGGCCCGCGCGGCGACCTCGGTCTCGGTTGCCTCGTCCGGTGCCGTGGGGGACATGCGCCCACTCTCGCACACCCGCCGGTCGATCCGGGCGAATCCCCCACCGTCACGCGGGTTCGGGGGCGCCGCCGAGGAGGGGGATGACGGCGTTGAGGCCGGTGATCGCCAGGATCCTGGACAGGAACGGGGGTACGCCGTCGAGCAGCACCCGGGCGCCGCGGGGCAGGGAGCGCTTGTGGGCGGCGATGAACACGCTCAGGCCGCTGGAGTCGATGAACGTCAGGCCGCCGAGGTCGACGACGATCTCGGCGTTGTCCTCGATCAGTTCGAGCAGGGCCCGCTTGAACTCGACGGCCGTGTGGGTGTCCAGCTCGCCCTTCGCGCTGACCACCAGCCGGTCGCCGTCGGTGCTGACGGTGTGCGAGAAGTCCCTCACGGGCGGCCCGCCGTGAGCGCGCCGTCGGTCCAGTGCCGGTCGACCAGGTCCCTGGCCAGCGGGAAGTCGCGCAGGTCGGCGGCCAGCAGCCTGCCGAGCTCGTCGACCAGCCCGGGCTCCACGCCCCGGGCGAACAGCAGGGCCGCGGTCCAGGCCGCGGTCTCGGACAGGGTGGTGGGGTCGCCGGTGAGCAGGGCCGACCAGACCGCGTGCAGCGCCTGGTTGACCACGTCGACCGCCACCGCCGCCACGCTGTCGAGCGGCAGCTGCTCGGTGGTCACCACCTGCGCGGCCAGCGCCCAGCGCTCGCGCAGGCCGGTGAACAGCCGGTGGTGGATCAGTTCCAGCGCGGCCTGCTCCCCCACCGCCGGGCCCGGCAGGGGGGCCGCCTCCGGCACCACCGTCGGCAGCTCCGCCACCACCGCGACCGCGTCCCGCGCGCTCGCCGCCCACGCCGTGGCGCCCAGCGCCGTCGCGCGGCGGCCGTCGACGCCGAACGCGGATCCGCCGACCACGACCGGGATCCCGGCGGACGTGCTGGCCTCGATGAACCGGCGCGTGGTCGGCAGGGCGCCCAGCACCGAGCAGCTCACGGCGGTCGCGTCGGGCCCCAGGTCCTGCAGGTACTGGCTCAGCCGCAGCGGCGGGGTCGACGCGCCCAGCAGCGTGACCTCCCAGCCCGCGCCGCGCAGCGCGGTGCCGACGATCATCGCGGGCAGCGCGTGCCACTCGCGTTCCGCGCAGGCCACCACGACCCGGCCGCGGGTCGCGGGCACCCGGCGTGCGTAGCGGGCGACGGCCTCGGTGGCCGACACCGCGACCGCGGTGGCCGCGTGCTCCTCGGCGACGGTCCACTCCCCGCGTTGCCAGCGGTCCCCCACAATGCGCTGCGCCGACGAGATCACGTCGACCAGCACCGTCGCCGGGTCCACACCGTCGTCGAGCAGGCCCTCGACCGCGGCGACGGCCGCGTCGACGTCCACCGAGGCGAGCGCCCCGTCGAAGCGACCGAGCGCGTCGAGCACGGCGTCCGACTGGTCCGACTGCTCTGCCAAAACCGCCTACCTCTCGCAGGACACCGCGAACAGGGCCATGTCGTCGTGCGCCCGACCGCCGAGGTACTCCACGACGTCCCGCTCGACGGCTTCGCACACCACCGCGGGGCTCGCGCCCGCGTACGCGGGCAGCAGGGCGCGCAGCCGGTCCATGCCGTAGCAGCCGTCGGGGCCGCGGGCCTCGTAGATGCCGTCGGTGAACATCAGCAGCGTGTCGCCGGACTCGAGGCGCAGCGCGGTCTCGGTGTAGGCGACGTCCGGGAGCACGCCCGCGACGGTGCCCGCGACCTCGGTCTCCACCACCGACCCGTCGGCGCGCACCAGCAGCGGCGGCGGGTGGCCCGCGACGGCGAGGGTGACCTCGGCGGAGCGGCCGTCGGCGGCCGGGCGGACCCGCGCGCACACGACCGTGACGAACCGGTCCGAGTCCTCCTCGTAGAGGACGGCGTTGAGCGCGGCCAGCACACCGCCGGGGCGCCGGTCGAAGTGGTACGCGGTGCGCACGCTCTGCCGGGCGCGGCCGGTGAGCACCGCGGCCTCCACGCCCTTGCCGCAGACGTCGCCGAGCACCACCAGCCAGTCGTCACCGGAGCCGTGCACGTCGTAGAAGTCGCCGCCGATGTCGAGGTGCTGGGCCGCGGCGCGGAACCGGGCGGCCAACCGCAGGCCGTCGGGGCGCGGCAGCACCGGCGGGCGCAGGCCCGACTGGAGCACGGACGCGACCCGGGTGCGCTCCTCGTAGAGCCGCGCGGAGTCCAACGCCGTGGCGGCGCGAGCGGCGACGACCTCGGCGAGCGCCACGTCCTCCTCGGTGAACCCGCGGCCCGCGCCGCGCACCAGGACCAGCACGCCGACGGTGGAGCCGCGGGCGGTCAGCGCGACGCCGAGCACGTCGGCCGGGCGCAGCGCGGTGGCCTCGGACCGCAGGCCGTCGTGCGGGATCATGCTGTCGAGGCCGTCGGCGTGGCCGGTGTCGACGACGTGCAGCAGCTCGGAGCGGCCGGAGCGCAGCACTCGGGTGAGCCCGAGGTCCTCGGCCTCCGCGCGGTGCACGGCGGTGGAGAACGTGGGGTTCTTCCCGCCGAAGAGGGACAGGCGGCTGGAGCTGTCGTCGGCCATGGCGAGCATGACCCAGTCCGCCATGCCCGGCCGGACCAGCGCGAAGAGGCGCAGGATGGTGCGCCGCAGGTTCAGCGAGCCCGCGAGCTGGGTGGTGACCTCGGCGGTCAGCGCGATCCGCTCCCGGGCCCCGGCGAGCAGTTGCTGGTCGCTGAGCAGGGAGCGCGTGCCGTGCTCGGCCTCGGCGGGTGCCGCTCGCTCACCGAGCGGCGGTGCCTGCGCCCCCGGCGCGGCGGGCTTGCTGCCCGTCATCGGTCACTCCTCGCTTCTTCGGTCGAGGACAGCGGAGGGGATCAACGGTACTAGCAACCGCGGGCGGGCTACTTCGCGGACTCGCGGTGCCGGGCAACCGGTTCCACCATCCGACCGCCGACACCCGACCCCGCCGGGACGGCGAAGTCGGCCCACACCCACTTGCCGACGCCGTCGGCCTCGTGCCCCCACGCGTGGCTGAGCGCGTCGACGATGGTCAGGCCGCGGCTGCGCTCGGACAGCAGGCTCGGCGGCTTGCGCACCGGCACCTCGCGGGTGTCGTCCCAGACCCGCAGCCGGACCCGCGGCGCGACCAGCGACAGCTCCACTCGGATCTCGCCGACGCCGTGTTCGATCGCGTTGGTCACCAGCTCGGACGCGGCCAGGATCACATCGCAGACCAAGGTCTCCACCACACCCCACGAGCGCAGCGCCGCGCCCACGAACTCCCGGGCCTCCCCCGCGGACCGGCTGGCAGAGGGCAGGCGGGTGGCCAGTTGTCGCACCCGTCCGCCGTTCTCGGCCTCGTGGCGCACCCGGCCGTCGTTCGCCGCCTCGCTCACGTTCTCCGCACCACCCCTCGCGCGCACCGCGCGTCGGTCCAGCATCCCTGCCCGCGCTGTCCCCGTATCCCCCGGTCCCCGGCGGGACCCACGTGCCGAGGGGACAGCACGACGTTCACGCCGGGAGGGATACCCCGGTCGGAATCGGGTGAACCAACCGCGGGGTGAACAGCGTCGACCGCACCACCCACCACGAGCCGCCCCGGCCCGGTCTCGGTGCCGGGGCCGGGGCCGGGGCGCGCCGCCCGCCGGTCCCGGGGACCGGCGGGCACGCGGCCGATCGGTCCGGGCGCGGGCCCGGACCGGGAAGCCGTCAGGCCTTGTCGGAGCCCGCGAGGCCGAAGACCTCGGCGAGCCCGGTGATCTCGATGATCCGGCGGACCCGCTCGTGCGGGGAGTCCAGCACCAGCGAACGGCCGGACTCCTCGGCCTTGCGCAGCGCGGCGACCAAGACCCGCAGCCCGGCGGAGTCCATGAACTCCACTCCGGACAGGTCCACCCGCACCCCGCCGCCGGGCTGCGCCAGCGCGTCGTCGAGGGCCTGCTCAAGCTGCGGCGCGGTGGCCAGGTCCACCTCGCCGGTGACCTCAACGACAACCGGGTCGGTGCCCGAGCTGTTGATCTCCACTGTCTGTCCTTCCCTCACCGCAGGCGCATGCGCCGCGCTCCCGCGCGGCCGTCCACGCCGACGTCACAGTAGTAGTCGCCGCCGCACCGGGCCGGACGCCCGGCGGCGGGGTACCGATCGCCCCTCGTCAGACGGCCGAACGGCCGGTTGCCGGGTACGCCGTTTCGGGCTCCGGGCCCCGGGGTAGTTCCCGGTCGAACCCGCTGTGCGGAGCGGGCACCGAGGAGGGACCGACCATGGCCGAGATCACGCGACTGCCCAAGCCCGTCTCCGACGAGTGGTCGTGGCAGCTCAACGGCTCCTGCCGGGGCGCCGACAGTATGATGTTCTTCCACCCCGACGCCGAGCGCGGTCCCGCCCGGCACGCCCGCGAGGAACGCGCCAAGGCCGTCTGCCGCGCCTGCCCGGTGCTGCAGCAGTGCCGCGAGCACGCGCTGGCCGTGCAGGAGCCCTACGGCATCTGGGGCGCGATGGGCGAGGGCGAGCGCCGCACCCTGATCGCGCAGCGCAGGCGCTCGCTCCGCGTCTCCTGAGCGCGGGCGGCACCCCACGGGCCCGACGGCGGCGCGTGGGGTGGGTAAACCCGGCAGTCTTCGGCTCGTGCGCCGCGGACCGCGCGCGGACCACCGCTGTCGTGACCGCCACCCCCGTGCGGGGACTGGCGGTGACGAGACCGGTGGCCGCGCGGGCACTGTCGAGCGGCGCAACTCAGCCCGCCAGCGTGTCCTCGCCGAGAGCGGCGCGCAGCCGCTCCAGCGTCTTCGCCAGCAGCCGCGACACCTGCATCTGCGACACCCCCACGCGGCGGGCGATGTCGGCCTGCGACATGCCGCGGAAGAAGCGCAGCACGATGATCTTCTGCTCGCGCTCGGGCAGCTCGGCCAGCAGCGGACCGAGCGCGCGGCGGTTGTCCACCTCGACGAGCCGGTCGTCCTCGTAGCCGAAGCGGTCGCCCGCGGGTTCGGCGAGCCGGGCGTCGAGCGAGGTGCCCTGCTTGGCGGCGCTGGCCACGAGCGCCTCGTAGACCTGCTCCTTGGTCAGCCCTAAGTGGTCGGCCAGCTCGCTGGGCTTGGGCGCGCGGCCGAGCTTCTGGCTCAGCTCGTTGCGGCCCGCGGCGACGGTGACGTGCAGTTCCTTGAGCTGGCGGGGCACCCGCACGGCCCAGCCGGTGTCCCGGAAGTGCCTGCGCAGCTCACCCATGATGGTGGGGATGGCGAAGGCGTAGAAGTTGCCGCGCTCGGCCTCGAAGCGGTCCACGGCCTTGATCAGGCCGATGGTGGCGACCTGGACGAGGTCCTCCAGCTGGTCACCGCGCCGGTCGAACTTGCGCGCGAGGTTGCGCGCCAGGTCCATGTGGTCGGAGACCAGGTCGCCGCGCAGCTGCGCGCGGCGCGGGTCGTCCGGGGCGAGCGCGGCCAGCTCGCGGAACCGCTCGACGTCCGAGCTGTCCCGGTCCTCCGATCTCGGTTGGGAGGTCACCGCGGGTCAGCCCCGGCGGGGCCGGGCACGGCCAGCAGCTCGACGCGGATGCGGAAGCCGCCCTCGACGGGCGCGACCTCCTCGGTGACGGAGGTGGCCAGGGCGGTCAGGATCTGCCAGCCCATCGCGTCGGCGGACGGTGGCTGCCCGTGCTCGGCGTCGACCTCGGCGCGCACCCGGATGCCGTGCTCCGCGGGCTCGAACCGGCAGACCAGCGCGCTGTCCCCGGCGGCGGCGCGGACCAGCAGCGAGCAGGCCTCGTCGACGGCCATCCGCAGGTCCTCGATGGCGTCGAGGTCGAAGTCCATGCGCATCGCGATGTCGGCCGCGAAGGACCGCAGCAACGGCACCTGCTCGGCGTCGGCCCACACGCGGACGTCGACGTCGCGCACCCCGTGGGCACGTGAGACCGGGCTGGTTTCCACCTCAGACACGCTGCTCCTCCTGCCGTCCTGGCACTCGCGGTGGACCGTACCGCGCTTGTCGAAATGGTGGAGCGGGGTGGGACTCGCGCCCAGCGGGCACCTTCGCCACCCCGCCCCACAGCGAGAAGTTCGCGGGGCAGGACCCTGCTGACTGTTACCCCTCCACCTCCCACCTCAAACGGGTGATGCGGAGAGATTTCGCGACCGGCCATCGCGCCAGGTCAGACCGCCGGGCGGTCAGCGGTCGGGTTTGGGTTCGGTGGCGCCCGCGCGGTCCGGGTGGGCGCCGAGGAGGGACGCGGGGCGGATGGCGGCCGTGCCGAAGCGGGTGCGGGCCTTGTCCGCGGCCTGGTCCGCTTCCCGCCACCCCTGCGCGGGCGCGTCGATCGCCAACTGCTCCGCCCCGTCGGTGGACAGCTGCTCCACCCGGATCCCGATGAGCCGGATGGCGCCGGGCGGGGTCTGCTCCGCCAGCAGCTGCGCCGCGGTCCGGTAGATCTGCTGGGTGACGTCGGTCGCGACCGCGAGCGTCTTGGCGCGGGTGATGGTGGTGAAGTCGGCGTACCTGACCTTGATGGACACGGTTCGCCCGCGCAGCCCGCGTTCGCGCAGGGTGGCGGCCGTGCGTTCCGAGAGGCGGAGCAGTTCGCGGCGCATCAGGTCGCGGTCGAAGTGGTCGACGTCGAAGGTCTCCTCGGCGCCGATCGACTTCTCCGCCGTCTCCGGGACCACCGCGCGGTCGTCGTGGCCGCGGGCCAGGGCGTGCAGGTGCTCGGCCATGGCGGTGCCCAGCAGCCTGCGCAGCCGGGGCAGCGGGGCCGCCGCCACGTCGGCGACGCGTTCGAGGCCGATGTCGACGAGGCGTTGCGCGGTCTTCTTGCCGACGCCCCACAGCGCGGAGACCGGGAGGGGGTGCAGGAAGTCGGTGAGGTCGGCGCGCGGGACGACCAGCATGCCGTCGGGTTTGCCGAGGCCGGAGGCGAGCTTGGCGATGAACTTCGTCGGGCCGACACCGACCGAGCAGGTGATGCCGTGCTCGGCGCGCACCCGTCGGCGGATCTCGGCACCCACCTCGGCGGGCGTCATCCGCAGCCGCCGCAGGGCGCCGGCGACGTCGAGGAACGCCTCGTCCAGGCTGAGCGGCTCGACCAGCGGGGTGACGTCGCGGAAGATCGCCAGCACCCCGGCGGACACCTGCTGGTACAGCGCGAAGGTCGGCGGCAGGTAGACCGCCTGCGGACACAGCCTGCGGGCCTGGCTGGTCGGCATCGCCGAGCGCACGCCGAAACCGCGGGCCAGGTAGTTCGCCGACGACACCACCCCACGCGGGCCGATCCCGCCGACCACCACCGGCCGGTCGACCAGTTCGGGGCGCTCGCGGATCTCCACCGACGCGTAGAAGGCGTCCATGTCGACGTGCAGCATCGGGCACCCCGTGTCGTCCGGCCACGTGTCGTCGCGGCCGGGGCCACCCACCGCCCGGAACCGCTCGACCAACCCCCGCGGCAGGTCCCCGCTACGCCCCATGGCCCCAGCGAACCACAGACCCCCGACAGGGGATCAGCGCCGGGCGACGCCGTGCAGGCGGGTCGCGATGTCGCGCAGCGGCGGCGTGACGGCCGCCACGACCTCCAGCTCGGCCAGCGCCTCCGCGGCACCCGGGTTGGCCTCCAGCACCGACCCCGGCACCAGGTCCGCCACCACCGACTGGCCCTGCACCAGCTCCACCGCCAGCCCCGCGCCCGCCAGCAGCGCGCGCAGCCCCTCGGTGTCGAACCGGCGGACCAGGCCGGTCGCGCCGAACGCGCCGGTCTCGTGGGTGAGCAGTTCGCGGGCCTCGGTCAGCTTCCCGGACACCGCGCGCTGGAGCACGGCCGCGTACCGGTTGGCCACCAGCACCGACAGCGCCCCGCCCGCGACCAGGGACCCGGCCAGCGCGGCGACGGTGGCCGCCGGGTCGTCGACGACCTCCAGCAGCCCGTGCGCCAGCACCACGTCGGCCGACCCGGGCTCGACGAGTTCCCCGAGGGCGTCGCTGTCGCCCTGCACGGCGGTGATCCGGTCGGACACCCCGGCCTCCGACGCCCGCCGGTGCAGCGTGGCCAGCGCGTTGGGGCTCGGCTCGACCACGGTCACCGCGCAGCCCCACACGGCCAGCGGCACGGCGAGCACGCCGCTGCCGCCCCCGACGTCGAGGACGCGCGGCGCCGCCCCGCCCCGCCGCTCGCGCGCGGCGATCAGCTCGGTGTCGAGCACACGGCGAACAGCATCCGGTCGCATGGGACGAACTGTAGAGACTGGGAGCGGGCGTTCCCGAACCCGGCCCACCGCGGGTCCCGCGAAGTCCGGACGCTGGGTCGGGTTCGTGGCAGCAACTAAGGTCTGGGGTGTGCAGACGGTGGCAGTGCTCAGCCTCAAGGGCGGCGTCGGGAAGACCACGGTGGTGCTCGGGCTGGCCTCCGCGGCGCTGCGGCGCGGCGCCCGGACGCTGGTGGTCGACCTCGACCCGCAGTGCAACGCCACCACCACCCTGGACCCCGCCGAGACCGAGGCCACGCTCGCCGACGTGCTGGAGACCCCCCGCCCCGCCGTGCTCCGGGCGGCGATCGCGCCGTCGGCGTGGGGCAACGAGGTGGACGTGATGGTCGGCTCCGAGGAGCTGGAGTCGCTCAACGACCCGGACCCGGGGCTGCGCAGGCTGGAGAAGCTGGGCCGGGCGCTGGCCGAGCTGGGGTCGCTGCTGGCCGACGGGGAGCTGCCGTACCAGCTGGTGCTGCTGGACTGCCCGCCGTCGCTGGGCCGGTTGACCCGGTCGGCGCTGGTGGCCGCGCAGGGCGCGCTGCTGGTGACCGAGCCGACGCTGTACGCGGTGTCGGGGGCGCAGCGGGCGTTCGAGGCGGTCGAGCAGACCCGCGAGGAGCAGAACCCGAACCTGGTGCCGCTGGGCGTGGTGGTCAACCGGGTCCGCACGCACTCCTACGAGCACCAGTTCCGGATCGCCGAGCTGCGCGAGAGCTTCGGCCACCTGGTGATGCCGGTGGCGCTGCCGGACCGGCTCGCGGTGCAGCAGGCGCAGGGCGCGTGCACGCCGATCCACCACTGGCACACGCCGGGCGCGCGCGAGGTGGCGCTGGCGTTCAACCTGCTGCTGGCCCGGGTGCTGCGCACCGGCGGGCGCGGCAGGCACCAGGCCATAGCGTGGCCGGAGGACGAGGCGTCGGGCGAGTGAGCCGCGATGCCCGAGGGTGACACGGTCTACCGGACGGCCGCGCGGCTGACCGAGGCACTGGCCGGACAGGTGCTGGCCCGCGGCGAACTCCGCCACCCCCGTCTGTCCACTGTGGATCTCGCGCGGCGGGAGGTCACCGGTGCGCGCACGGTCGGCAAGCACCTGTTCCTGCGCTTCGACCGGAACCTGAGCTTCCACCACCACCTCGGCATGGACGGGCTGTGGCAGATCACGGCACCGCGGGCGCGGTGGCGCCGGGCCGTCCACCAGGCCAGGGCCGTGCTGACCACGGCGGACCACCAGGCGGTCGGCTTCCTGCTGGTCGAGATGAGCCTGGTCCCGACGACGGAGGAGGACCGGCTCGTCGCGCACCTGGGCCCGGACCTGCTGGACCCGTCGTGGGGCGCCGAGCACGCCGCCTCGGCGCTGGCGCGGCTGACCGCGGACCCGGCGCGCGAGATCGGCGACGCGCTGCTGGACCAGCGGGTGATGGCCGGGGTGGGCAACGTGTTCAAGGCGGAGATCTGCTTCCTGCTCGGCGCGTCGCCGTGGACGCCGGTGTCCGATGTGGACTGCCCACGCGCGGTGTCGCTGAGCCGGGAGCTGTTGGACCGCAACAAGATGAGCGTCGACCGGATCACCACCGGGGACGCGCGGCGGGATCGGCAGCTGTGGGTGTACGGGCGGCGGACGTCGCCGTGCCTGGTCTGCGGCGGACACGTCGTCACGACGACGCAGGGCGAGGCGCCACGGGAGCGGGTGGCGTACTACTGCCCGCACTGCCAACCGGGGCCGACCCCTTAGACCCCTTGGGTCAGCAGAAGAGAAGCCCGCACGGTTCGCGCGTTGTCGTGCGCGTGGTTCGGGTCGTAGTGGTAGTTGGTGGAGTTGTAGTCGTGGTGGGCGCGACAGTCGTAGTGGGACTGTGGGTGGTCGTGGTGGTGATGGTCGGGGCTGCGGTCGTAGTAGTGGTGGTGGTGGTACTCGTCGGCGGGGCCGACGAACTCCCCTCGGGAGCACTGGTCGACGTCTGCGCCGTCGAGCTCTCCCCCACCGGTGGCGGTGGGGCGACGTCCGTGGGGATAGCCTGAGCGGACCCGGAGGCCGGGATGGGCACCGGCACCACCTCCGCCGCGGGCTTGGGCGCCGGGAGTCCGCCGGACGCCACCCCGATCCCCTCGGTGAACAACACCGCCGCGGCCACACCGAGCACAACACCCGCCGCGATCCGTCCAGGCCGATCCGCTAACGCTCGCACCCTAGGCACACCTTAGTGAGTGATATTCACACACGCTGTGTATGTGGTTGGTCACCCTAGCATCGTCCGACCGGGTGACGGGAGAAATCCGTTTGTCGCCTCCCGGCGCAGCGCCTAGGTTCGGTGGTACACGAGAGAGGAGGTGGTCCAACGGTGTATTCCCATAGGACTCGTGAGGTGGCTGTCCGCTAGGACCACCCCATCCGTCAAACGATGGCAGCCGGCCTGACGCACACGGCTGACACCGGGCCAACCCGGTGCCGTAGGGCGCGGGCGCGTGGTCGGCGAATACCAGGCAGTCACCCAGCCCTCGGGCATCCGGGACCCAGTCCGCCCCGGACCCGTCCGCCGCCTTGTCGGACGGGAGCGCGCCCGGGGGCTGTCCTATACCCGGCCCCGGCCACCACACCCCACGCGAGGCAGTGGCCGCCTGCCGCGGGCGCTCCCCACCGGCCACCACGTCCACCGGAGCCGACCCCGCGACCACCGATCTCCGGCTCCCGATTTCCACCGCGCTCCTCGGCACACCACCGGCACTCGGCAACTCGCGGATCGCCGGCGTCACGCCCGAGCACCCGCGGCCCAACCGGTCACCACAACCGATCAGCCGCTACCGATCAGCCGCAGGCGCACTCCCCCATCGCGACTTCCCCTGAGCCGACCCCGGCGACCACGGATCCCCGAGGCCGCTGCCGGCATCGTGGCTCCGCACCCCTCCTCGGCACACCGCCGCCGCCCAGCGATTCACAGCGCGGATCCGCGCATCACCCCTGAGCACGCCACAGCCCAACCAGGCACCACACCCCACGCGAGGCAGTCGCCCCAGCCGCAGGCGCTCCCCACCCACCGCGACTCTCACCTGAGCCGATCACGCCTACAACGATTCCCGGCACCGTCGCGGGCGTCATCGCGCAGCTCGGCGGCCAGACCCCGCTCGGTCTGGCCCGGCGGTTGGCCGAGGTCGGCGTGCCGATCGTGGGCACCCCGCCGGAGGCCATCCACCCGGCCGAGGCCCCGGCGCCCGCAGCCGCCAACCGGACAGCCCGGTTCCCGCACCGCCACCGACCGACAATTCACGCGGATCACCCGTCCCGGCACCGCGCCCGAGCGCCCCGCAGCCAACAGCCACCACCCCACGCGAGGCCGTGGCCGATCGGTGACCTCCACGACGCCCACCAGCCCCACAGGCGAACCAGGCGCCCCGCGCGACGCGACGGCCCACCCCGTTCTCCGCCTGACGCGCCTTCCGCCCAGTCGACCCCGCCGCCCGTCAGTCCTCCGCGCTCTCCACCTGTTGCAGCTTCCGCCAGGCCAAGCCCGCCGCGCGCTCCGCCGCCTTGGCGTCTCGGCGGGCCGTCTGGAGGGTGCGGCGGGCGTCCAGTTCCGCGTGTTCGGCGGCGTCCAGCGCCGCGTTGAGTTCGCGGACCCGGGACTCCGCCTCGGCCACGGCCGTCTCCGCGTCCCCCACCGCCCGGTCGGCCTCCGCCCGCTGCGCCTCCGCGTCCTTCACCGCTGCCTTGGCCTGCGTCAGCGCCGCTTTCCGGCGGGCCGACGGCGACTCGCGGCGAGGTGCCGGGTCGCTGCGCGGCGCGATGGTCAGGCCCGGCCACGGCTCCGCCACCACCAGGTCGCGCGCCGCGGCCAGGCGGGCCGCGCGCAGCCGTTCCCCGGATGACGGGTCGGCGACCGCGGCGGACAGCATCTCCGCCAGTTCCCTGGTGATCGCCTCGCTCAACGCCTCGCCCGCCAGGGTGACCAGCCGATCCACCAACCGCGTGCGTTCCTGCACAAGTTCCCGCAGGCGGCTGCCCGCGCCGTCCTCGTGGGCGGTGCGCAGGCCGTCGCCCACGGCCAGCAGTTCCTCGACCTCGTCCGGGTGGGCGCGCACCAGGCGGTTCAGCAGCCAGGCCGCGGTCGTGGGCTTGGGCAGCTTCTCGATCCGGGCGGCGGCCTCCCGGTCACCCGCCGCGCGGGCGGCGCGGGCCAGGTCGCGGCGGGCGGGGACGAACTCATCCCTCGGCAGGGTGTACAGGTCGTCCTCCGTCACACCGTCCATCATGGTCCAGGTGACCGGGTGACACGATGGGGTCCGTGGTCTACAAGCAGCTCCTCCGCCGCACCCTGTTCTCCCTCGGCCAAGGCGACCCCGAGGTCGCGCACGAGCGCACCATGGCCGCCCTGGTCCGGCTGTCGAAGGTCCCCCCGGCGGTCACCGCCCTGCGCCGCGCGTTCGGCGGGAAGACCCAGCACACGGTCTTCGGCGTGACCTTCCCCGGGCCGGTCGGGCTCGCGGCGGGCATGGACAAGGACGGGCGGGCGCTCAAGGCGTGGCCCGCGATGGGGTTCGGGCACGTCGAGGTCGGCACCGTCACCCGGCACGCGCAGCCGGGCAACCCGAAGCCGCGCCTCTACCGGCTGCCCGAGAGCGAGGCGATCATCAACCGGATGGGCTTCAACAACGCCGGTGCCGACGCGCTGGCCGCCCGGTTGGCGGAGGTCGGCCCGGTCGGCGTGCCGCTGGGCATCAGCATCGGCAAGTCCAAGGTCACCCCGGTGGACGAGGCCGTCGAGGACTACCGCCACTCGCTGCGCGCCCTGCACCCCTTCGGCGACTACTTCGCCATCAACGTCAGCTCCCCCAACACCCCGGGCCTGCGCGGCCTCCAGGACCGCGCCGCCCTCGACGCCCTGGTCGGCGAGCTGCGCCGGGAGTCCCAGGAGCTGTCGAGCACGCCGAAGCCGCTGCTGGTCAAGATCGCCCCCGACCTGACCGACCAGGCCATCGCCGAGGTCCTGCAGGTCTGCGCCGACCACGGCGTCGCGGGCGTCATCGCGACCAACACCACCCTGGCCCGCAACGGCCTCACCGCCGCCGAGCGCCCGGTCGGCGCCGAGGCGGGCGGCCTCAGCGGCAGGCCCCTCGGCCTGCGCGCGCGCGACGTCGTGGCCTTCGTCGCCAAGGAGACCGGCGGCGCGCTCCCGGTCATCGGCGTGGGCGGGGTCTTCGACGTCGACGGCGCCCTGCGGCTGCTGGACGCGGGCGCCGACCTGGTCCAGTTGTACACCGGTTTCGTCTTCGAGGGCCCGCAGCTGGTCCGGCGGATCAACCGCGCGGTCGCGGCCCGGTAGTCCGGCCGTCGCGGCGGGTGCGGAGCCAGCGCAGCAGCGGGTACGCCGTGACCACCGCGACCGCGCCCCAGGCGATACCCCCGACCGTCACGCCCCCGATGGCGATCTTCAGGTCGCCGACCCCGGCGACCACCGCCACCGCGACCACGGCCAGGTTGACGGGGTCGGCGAAGTCCACCCGGTCGGTGAACCAGATCCGCACGCCGACCAGCGCGATCATGCCGTAGAGCAGGATCGTGGCGCCGCCGAGGACGCCGTCGGGGATGGTGTTGACCAGCGCGCCGAACTTGGGGCTCAGGGACAGCGCGATGGCGGTCAGCCCCGCCACCCCGTACGCGGCGGTCGAGTAGACGCGGGTCGCGGCCATCACACCGATGTTCTCCGCGTACGTCGTGGTGCCGGAGCCGCCGCCCGCCCCGGCCAGCACGGTGGCCAGGCCGTCGGCGATGAGCGAGTCGCCGACGCTGCCGTCGAGGTCGCGGCCGGTGACCGCGGCGACCGCCTTCACGTGGCCGACGTTCTCCGCGACCAGCACCAGCACGACCGGGATGACCAGCAGGATCACCGACGGCCGCACCTGCGGCGCGTGGAACTCCGGCAACCCCAGCCAGGCCGCCGAGGACAGCGCGTCGAGCCGGTCCTGGCCGAGCGCACCGCTCACCGCGGCCACGACCCAGCCGACGACGATGCCCGCCAGGATCGACAGCCGCGACAGCAACCCGCGCGCGACCACCGCGCAGGCGACGATCACCGCGAGGGTCAGCAGCGCGATCCACGGCTGCGCGGCGAACGACCGGGTGGCCGCGGGCGCCAGGTTCAGCCCGACCAGCACGATCACCGCCCCGGTGACCACCGGCGGCATGACCGACTCCAGCAGCCGCACGCCCAGCGCCTTGACCGCGACCCCCACGCCGACCAGCAGCAGCCCGGCGACCAGCACGCCGCCGAGCTGCGCGGCCATGCCGTCCTGGGCGGCGGCGGTGAGCGGGGCGATGAACGCGAACGACGAGCCGAGGTAGCTGGGCACCCGGTTGCGGGTGATCACCAGGAAGAGCAGTGTGCCCACCCCGGAGAACAGCAGGGTGGTGGTCACGGGGAACTTGGTCAGCGTCGGCACCAGCACGGTGGCGCTGAACATGGCGGCGACGTGCTGCGCGCCGAACCCGATGGTCAGCGGCCAGCTCAGCCGCTCGCCCGGGGCGACGACCGCGCCGTCAGGGACACGGCGGCCGTCGCCGTGCACCGACCACAACGCCAACGCTGCCTCCGCCGCCCGCCCCGCCGACTCGCTGCCGTGCATGGTGCCACAGCACGTAGTCGGCAAGTCGATACGACACCGTGATGTTCACACAAATGACCTAGCGGCTGTCGAGCCCACTGGGAATTCGTGACGGAACGTCAGCGATGCCAACTCCACGCGGTCAGCCGCGGTGGATCCAGGACAGCGCGAGTGCGTACGGGTCGCACGTGGCGCCGCGACCGGAGCCGATCCAGGAGACCGCGGTGTCGAGCAGGCAGCCCGCGCGGGCCCGGTCCAGGCCCATGCCGTCGGCGATGACCCAGAACTCGGTCTCGTAGTCGACCATCCTGGCGACCTGCGTGGTGACGCTGGTGCGCAGTCCGGTGGCGTCCATCGTCGAACCCTCCTCTCGCGGGTACCAGTGGTGACACGGATTCGGCGCCGCCGCATGATGCGCCTGACCGGGTGACAACGATCACCGCCCGTCGACCGGTTCGCCGGCTCGCTGTGCCGAACGGGTGAACCCACCCGCCGCCGCGGACCCCCAGGACCGCGGCGACGACACCGACCATTGTGGACGGCCAAGGAATCCTCGGACGGTCTTTCGATCCAGTTCGAACGAACCGGCCTACCGGCCGGGGAACTGGCGCAGCGCCTCGGCCACCCCGGTCAGGTGGTCGGCGGCCTCGGTCAGGTCCGGCCCGCCCTCGGCGAGCGCCGCGACCGCCGCCCCGGCCGCCACCAGCAGCCCCCGGTACGCGGTCAGCCGGGCCTCCATCCGCCCGTGCAGGGTGCGGATGTGCTCGGTGAGGCCGTGCGCCTGCGCGGACCGGGCCACCTCGCGGGCCCGCTCGACGGACAGCAGGCGCTCGCCCAGCGTCCGGATGATCGCCGCCGCGTCCGCCGCGCTCTTGCGCGCCTCCCGGACACCGAGCCCATCGGCCTCCAGCAGGTCGAGCAGCTCGGCCAACGCGTGCTCGACCTCGGCCAGGTCGAGCAGCGGCTGGTAGGCCCACGAAGTCGGCCCCGGCTCGGTGTTCCGCTCGGGGGCGGTGATCATCGCGTCGTACACCGCGCGCGCCAGGTCCGCGTTGGCGGTCGAGCGGACGTGCCGACGCAGCTGCAGGGCCCGGTTGAGCGTCGCGACCGACATCACCAGCAGGAACAGCGCATAGAAGACGGCCTCACCGTCGTCACCGTTCTCGAGCGACTCGTAGACCCCGACCAGGGGGAACAGCGTGACCAGGCCCTCGAGGACGACGAGCACGAGCTGCCGCAAGTGGTACCAGTTGTTCCTGCGGGTGTCGCGGGCGAGGTCCGCCGCGGTGTACGCGGGCTCCTCGGGGACCCGTGCGGTCGGCTCGGTCACCGCGCCTACCCCTTGGACAGGTCACGCAGCGCGGACGCCAGCGCGGCCATCCGGTCGGTCTCGTCGGAGAGGTCCGGCCCGCCCACGGCCGACGCGGTGACCGCGTCGCCCACCGTGACCAGCAGCTGCCGGTAGGCCGCGATCTGACCGGTGATCTTCTCGTGCAGGGTGCGGACGCTGGTCGACAGGCCGTCGGCCGCGGACTGCGCCCGCTCGAGCACGACCAGCCGGTCCGCGAGCGCCCGGACGGACGCGGCGGCGGACTTGGCCGTCGACCGCACCTCGGCGACGTCGATCCCGTCGGCGACCAGCAGGTCCAGCAGCTCGGCCAGCGCGGACTCGGAGTCCGCCAGCTCCCGCAGCGGCTGGTGGGCCAGCGACGACTCGGGTGGCCCCGCCGGCTCGGCGGGCACCGGCGGCGGCGCCTGGGCGGGCACCGTGAAGGGGTGCGGACCGTAGAGCGGCGACCCGTACGGCGGCGGGCCGTAGGGCGGGGGCACGAAGGGCGGCAGGGCGTTGTAGGGCGGCGCGGGCGGGGTGCCGTAGCGGGCGGCCAGGGTACTCAGCCGGGCCTGGACCAGCAGCGGACGCGGGTCCTCCCGCAGGTGCCGGGCCCGCCTGCGGGCCGTGCGGATCATCGCCGAGCCGGTGATGGTCGCGACGACCGCGCAGACGACCGCCGCGCCGACTTCGGGCTCGATCAGGCTGGCGAGGAGGCCGAGGGTGAAGGAGAGGGCCATCAGCCCTTCGAGCCATAACCACGCCAGCATGGCCGCACCGCGCAGGCGGTGCCTGCGCACGGCGGCGACGAGGTCGGGTGGGTCGGCCAACGCGCGCTACCCGCGCGAGAGGTCGCGCAGCGCGGACGCCAGCGCGGCCAACCGGTCGGTGGCGTCGGTCAGGTCTTGGCGCGGGGTGGCGGCCGAGCTGGCCGCCAGCGCGCGGGCCGCGGCGGCGAGCAGGCCACCGTAGCCCTCCAGGCCGTGGTCGAGCTGCTCGCGCAGGGCGCGGACGGCGTCGGTGAGGTGGCCGCGTTCTACCGGCGGCGCGTGGTCGCGGGCCCGCTCGACGGCCTGCAACTGGGCCGCGACCCCGCGCAGCGCGGCGGCGGCCTCGGCGCCGGTGGCCCGGGCCTCGACCACCGAGTCCGGCGGCACGAGCGCGCCACGGGACAGCTGGTCGAGCAGCTCCCGCAGCGAGTCCTCGGCCTCGCCGAGCCGCGTCATCGGCTCGCGGGCCGCGGACCCGCGGGCGGGCAGCACGACCGGCGGTGGCGGCGGCTCGGGCAGCGGCTCCTTGTGCAGCCGCCACGCCCGGAAACCCGAGGTGACGGCGGCCAGCCCGGACAGCGCCGCCGCCCCGATCAGGGCCGGACCGGCCAGGCCGGGCGCGGCGGACGCGGTTTCCACCACGACCGCCCCCGCTCCCGTGCCGACACCGGTCACGGCCCACATCTTCGTCTGGCGCACGGCCGCGCGCCTGCGCCGCAACGCCTTGGCCCGGGGGTCGCGCCACCCGGAGAACGCGGTGCGCACCACCTCGGCGTACTGGCCCCGCCAGTCCTTCATGGCCTGGGAGACCAGCTCGTTGCCCACCTTGAACAGTTCGTGGCGCCGCGGCCGCATGGGCGCCCGCTCAGGAACCAGCCTGCGGGTTGGCCTTCTGCTCCTGGGCCACCCGCTGCTGGATCTCGGCCTGGATGTTCGCCGTCGCGGACCCGGCCGCCGAGTTCCCGCTGGTCACCTGGCCCGCGACCGCGCCGCCGCCCATGGAGGCGCGGATCTGGTCGAGCCGCGAGCGCCCGGCCAGCTCGGTCGTGGAGGCCTGGACCTCCAGCATCCGGCCCTGCACCGAGTTCTGCGCCAGCTCCGCGGAGCCGAGGGCGGTGGTGTACCGCTTCTCGATCTTGTCGCGGATCTCGTCGAGCGACGGCGTGTTGCCGGGCGCGGCGAGTTCGCTCATCTGGTTGAGCGAGCGCGACACCTGCTCCTGCATCTTGGCCTGCTCCAGCTGGCTGAGCAGCTTGGTGCGCTCGGCCAGCTTGTTCTGCAGCAGCATGGCGTTGCGCTCGACGGCCTGCTTGGCCTGGGCCGCGGCCTGTAGCGCCTGGTCGTGCAGCGTCTTGAGGTCCTCGATGCCCTGCTCGGCGGTCACCAACTGGGTGGCGAAGCCGGTGGCGGCGTTCTCGAACTGGACCGCCTTCTGCTCGTCGCCCTTGGCCCGGGCCTCGTCGGCGAGCACCAGGGCCTGCCGGGCGGAGGACTGCAGCTTCTCCACGTCGCCGAGCTGCCGGTTGAGCTTCATCTCCAGCTGCCGCTGGTTGCCGATGACCGAGGCGGCCTGCTGTGAGAGGGCCTGGTGCTGACGCTGGGCCTCCTCGATGGCCTGCTGGATCTGTACCTTCGGGTCGGCGTGCTCATCGATCTTCGACGAGAACGACGCCATCATGTACTTCCAGAACTTGACGAATGCGTTGGCCATCGTCTCCCGCCCTGCCTTCTTCCCTCTGCCGGTTTCTCTGGACCCACCGCCGCTCGCACCGACGAAACGGCAACGCACCGGCACCGCTGTGGGTTCCATCGTGTCAGGTGCGACCCGGCCGTTCCACCGGACCCGCCAGAAATCAGGGATCAGCCCCTAGGCGGCCCTGAGGAACCGGACCGGCCTTCGGGGTATCCCCGGACCCCGGTACGCCTACCCCGGGTGGTCGACGCGCCACCGCCCGGCGCCGTGATCATCACGGGCCGGGCGGTGGCGGGGTGTCTTGGCTGTTCAACCGCCTCTACGCGGCGTAGACGGCGCCGGCGCGAGCCGGGTTCATGGTGGCGCCGATCGAGGTCTCGATGCGGTGCGACAGGGCCGGTTGGATGCGCAGGTCGGCCAGGTTCTCGCCGATCACCGCGGGCACCAGGCGACCGCCCTCCGCGGCGGCCCGGGGGCCGGTGTCGCGGGTGGACTCCAGCGCCTCGACGGGTTCGCGCTCGCGCTCGGGCACGCCGTCGCGGACGGTGGCCAGGGAGCCGAGGTCCGAGGCCGCGCCGATGTCGGACGCGACGTTGTACATCAGCTCGGACAGCGGCAGCGCCAGCGCGTCGCAGATGGCGGCCAGCAGCTCGCTGGAGGCCTCCTTGCGCCCGCGCTCGACCTCGGACAGGTAGCCCAGGCTCACCCGTGCGGAGCGGGAGACCTCGCGCAGCGTGCGCCGCTGGTTGGTGCGGGCGTGTCGGAGCCGATCACCGATCGCCTCGCGCAACAGCACGGTCATCGCGCACCTCCCTTCCTCGACGGGCCCGGTCCGCGCGCCGCACCCGATCCCGCGGGGGCGGGTCGGCGCGTTGCCGTCATGGAGACAACGTTACCGACCGGAACTGACAGAGCGCAGCGACTTCCCGGGTAGTCCGCCAAGAGCGAACGATCCGGAGGGGCCGCGTGTTCCCCGGACCGGGGCGGACGTGGGTGCGGGCGGGGCGGTGCGGGGTGTACCGAGGGTGACGCTGGGCTCACACGAAAAGGGTACCCAGGTCGTCGCCGAGGTCGGCGGCCACCAGCCGCAGCCCGGCCAGGACCGCGGCGGCGCGCACGTGCTCGCGGTCCCCGACCGTGGTGATCGTCACGGCCCGTGGTCCCCGCGGTCCGTCGAGCGCGACGTGCGCGGTGCCGGGTGGCACGCCGTCCTGCGGGTCCGGTCCGGCCACCCCGGTCAGCCCGACGCCGATGTCCGCGCCGCAGCGCGACCGCGCGCCCGCCGCGAGTTGGGCGGCCACTTCGGGGTCGACCGCGCCGCGAGCCGCCAGGAGCCCGGCGTCCACACCGGCCAGTGACGCCTTGAGGTCGGTGGCGTAGACGACGAGCCCACCGCGCACGACGGCGCTGGAGCCGGGCACGCCGGTCAGCACGGCGGTGAACAGCCCGGCGGTCAGCGATTCGGCGGCGGCGATCGTCTCGCCCCGGTCGCGCAGCGCGGCCACGAGCGCCGCGACCGGCACCCCGGGCAGCAACGCGACCTGGGTCACTGGCCGACCGCGCGCAGCCCGCGCGCGCGGAGCTTGACCGCGCGGACGACGTAGTCCACGCCGGTCACAACCGTCAGCACCACGGCGGCCCCCATCGACACGTACGCGACCGGTTCCAGCCAGGACGGCAGCGGCAGCAGGTAGGCGCCGATGGCGAAGATCTGGGTGAGGGTCTTGACCTTGCCGCCGCGGCTGGCCGGGATCACGCCGTGCCGGATGACCCAGAACCGCAGCAGGGTCACGCCGACCTCGCGGGCGGCGATGACCAGGGTGATCCACCAGGGCAGCTCGCCGAGGGCGCTGAGCCCGACGAGCGCGGCCCCGGTCAGCGCCTTGTCCGCGATCGGGTCGACGATCTTGCCGAAGTCGGTGATCAGGCCGTGCTTGCGGGCGAGCCTGCCGTCGATGTGGTCGGTGATCGAGGCGATGGCGAACACCGCGAACGCCACCAGCCGCCACCCGGTGTGGGCGCCGTCCTCGGCGAAGAGCGCGAGGAGGAACACCGGCACCAGCAGCAGCCGGGACAGGGTGAGCAGGTTGGCCACGTTGAGCAGCGGCACCCGGGTCGGCTCGGGCAGGTCCGGGACCGCTTGGGCCACCGGTTCCGGCGCGGCTGGCGGCCCGTCGAGCAGCTCGGCGTCCACCGGTCCCATGACGTCGGCGCGGTCGTCGCCGACGGTCTCCCCCGGCCCCCCGGTGGCCGCCGAACTCACGGCGACACCGGTTCGCGCTGGACGATCTCGATGGGTTCCACGATCAGGTCGACGCCCTCGGTGTCGACGACGCGGGCACGCACCAGGTCGCCGACCGCGAAGGAAGCGCTCTCCAGGCCTTCGGGACCGTCGATGACCACGCACTCGCCGTCGACCTCGGGGGCCTGGTGGGCGGCGCGGCCGACGCAGTCCTCGTCCTCGTCCTCCGCGCGCTCGACGAGCACGACGACCTCGGTGCCGATCCGGTCCTCGGCGCGCTGCGCGGTCAGCTCCTCGGCGAGCGCGGAGATCCGGGCGACGCGGGCGGCGACGGTGTCCACGTCGTGCTTGCCGTCGAGCTTCTCGGCCTCGGTGCCGTCCTCGTCGGAGTAGCCGAACACGCCGACCGCGTCGAGCCGGGCGGCGGTGAGGAACTTGACCAGCTCCGCCACGTCGTCCTCGGTCTCACCGGGGAACCCGACGATGACGTTGCTGCGGATGCCCGCCTCCGGGGAGTGCGCGCGGATCTGCTCGACCAGGCCGAGGAAGCTCTCGGTGTTGCCGAAGCGGCGCATCCGGCGCAGCACGGTCTCGCTGGCGTGCTGGAAGGACATGTCGAAGTAGTCGGCGACCCCGGGGGTGGTGGCGATGGCGCGCACCAGGTTCGGCCGGGTCTCGGCGGGCTGCAGGTAGGACACCCGGACCCGGTCGATGCCGGGTATCGCGGCCAGCCGGGTGATCACCGCCTCCAGCGCCCCCTGGCCCGCGTGCTCGCGGCCGAGGTCCTTGCCGTACGAGGTGGAGTTCTCGCTGACCAGCACCAGCTCGCGGGCGCCCTCCCGGGCCAGCCACGCGCCCTCGGCGACGATCTCGTCGGGGTGCCGCGACACGAACGACCCCCGGAAGCTCGGGATCGCGCAGAACGAGCACCGCCGGTCACACCCGGAAGCGATCTTGAGCGAGGCCACCGGACCGTCGTCGAGCCGCTTGCGCAGGACCGTCGGCCCCCACGCGTGCCCGGGAACGCTCACCTCGGTCTGCGCGGCGGGCCGCTCGACCGGGGAGATGGGCAGCAGGGTGCGCCGGTCGACGGGCACGTGCGAGGGCACCGCGTGCCCCGCGACCACGTCGCCGAGGCGCTCGGCCAGGTCCGGGTAGTGGTCGAACCCGAGCACGGCGCTGGCCTCGGGCAGGCTGTCGGCCAACTCGGCGCCGTAGCGCTCGGCCATGCAGCCCACGGCCACCACCTTGGCCCCGGTGTCGGCCGCGGCGAGCAGCGTGTCCACCGAGTCCTTCTTGGCCGACTCGACGAACCCGCAGGTGTTGACCACGATCACGTCGGGGGCGGCCTCGTCGAGGTCCACCAGCTCCCACCCGCCGCCGGACAACCGCCCCGCGATCTCCTCGGAGTCGACCTCGTTGCGGGCACAACCGAGCGTGAGCATGGCGACGCGACGTGATGTGGTGGGAGAGGACACGGTCAAAGGGTAACCGCCTGGTGTCGAGGTGCTGGACCCGAGCGGACCGGACGGTTCCGCGACGGGTCCGCCGGGCATGATCGGCGCAGGTGCCACCGCGGTGAAGGGAAGATCGACATGGCCAGCGAGGACGACGTCCGCAGAGCGGCCCTGGAACTACCGGCGACAACGGAGAAGCCGTCGTACGGAACCCCCGGCTTCCGGGTCAAGGACAAGCTCTTCGCCAGAATCAAAGACAAAGACACCCTGGTCGTGTGGTGCGCGGACGAGTCGGAGAAGCAGGCCCTCATCGCAGCGGACCCGGACCGCTACTTCACCACCCCCCACTACGACGGCTACCCCTCCGTTCTGGTCCGCCTCTCGACCCTGGACAACACGACCCTCACCGACCTCCTCCTAGAGGCTTGGCGAGTCCGCGCCCCCAGCAAACTCGTCGCCGAGTTCGACGCCACCTAACCCGCCCCGCTCCCCCACCCACTTTTCAAGATCGCCCCCGCCGCCCCCCAAAAAAAGTCCCCTCCCGCCCGGGGGCAGGGCCTGCCCCCGGGCGGGAGGGGACTCGTTTTCGGGGCGGCGGGACTCGTTTCGGGGCGGCGGGGGGATCTTGAGAAGTGGTCAGGGGTGTTCGTGGACGACGGGCGGGAGTGGGCGCTTTCGGGGAGAGCGGATCGTTTCCGGAGCGGCAAGCTGGACTTGAGGCAGTCAGGGACACTCGACGACGGCGTTGATGATCGTGGGCAGGCTCGCGTTGCGCCGGTGTGCGGCTCGCGCGTCGCGGCTCGACGTCTCTCCAGGGGCGGTCGGGCCACCGGGCCGATCAGTGGGCGTGCGGAAGTCGACGCCGCCGTCCGTGGTGGCAGCTGTCCGCGCGTCCACTGACCTGGATCCGGCGATCGGCCTGTCCGTTGAACTCGCTCCAGCCGAAGCCGCGCCCACCGAATCCGTCAACCGGGCCCGAACAGCCCCAGCACCGAACCCGGCCGGCCCGCCGCAGGTCCGCGACGCTTCCGCAAAGTTCAGCACGGCGAGGCAGAGGACGGCCGGAGGAAGAGGGCTGACAAGCGGTCAGAGGCGTTCGAAGACAGCCGCCAGGCCCTGTCCGCCGCCGATGCACATCGTCTCCAGGCCGTACCGGGCGTCGCGGCGGCTCATCTCGCGCAGCAACGTGGCCAGGATGCGCCCACCGGTCGCCCCCAGCGGGTGCCCCAGCGAGATCCCCGACCCGTTCACGTTCGTCCGGTCCCAGTCGCCCTCGCCGAACCCCCACTCCCGCGTCACCGCCAGCACCTGCGCCGCGAAAGCCTCGTTCACCTCGATCAGGTCGATGTCCGCCAACGTCAACCCGGCCCGCTCCAGGGCGCGCGCGACAGCCGGAACCGGCCCGATCCCCATCGTCGAGGGACCCACTCCCGCCACGGCCCAGCTCACGACCCGGGCGAACGGGCGCAAGCCGAGTTCGGCAGCCTTCTCCGGGGTGGTCACCAAACACGCCGCGGCGCCATCGTTCTGGCCGCTGGCGTTCCCGGCCGTCACAGTCGCGTCCGCGTCCTGCCGCCCCATGATCGGCCTGAGCTTCGCCAGGGTCTCCGGCGTCGAATCCGGACGGGGGTGTTCGTCGCGGTCGACGACCCCGAGCTTCGGCACCGACACCGGCACGATCTCGTCCGCGAACCGCCCCGCCTCGATTGCCGCCACCGCCCGCTGGTGGGACCGCGCCGCCAGCTCGTCCTGCGCACCGCGCCCGATCCCGTACTCGCGGCGCAGGTTCTCCGCCGTCTCCACCATCCCGCCCGGCACGGGGAAGTTCACCCCGCCCGCCGTCACCCGGGCCCGCGCCAGCCGGTCGCGCAGCTCCACCCCGGTTCCCTTGACGCCCCACCGCATGGCCGACGAGTAGAACTCGACCTGGCTCATGTTCTCCGCGCCGCCCGCGATGACCACGTCTTGCGCGCCGGTCTGCACCCGCATGGCCGCGTCGAGCACCGCCTGCAGGCCGGACCCGCAGCGCCGGTCGACCTGCGTCCCGGGCACGGCCACCAGGAGCCCGGCGTCCAGGGCGGCGACCCGGCCCAGTGCGGGGGCCTCGCCGTTGGGGTGGCACTGGCCGAAGACCACGTCCTCGACGAGTTCGCCCGCTCCGGTGCGGCGCAGCAGTTCACGGATCACCGTCGCGGCCAGCTCCGTGACCGGGACGTCGGTGAACACACCGCCGAAGCGGCCGACCGGGGTGCGGATCGGCTCGCAGATGACCGCTTCGCGCATGGCTCCTCCGCGGGGACGCTGGTTCGCTTCCCGCCGATTCTGCCCCGTCACCGCCCGCGCCCGACGCGCGACTATCTTCGCCGGTGTGAAACCGCTGGTACGCCGGGCGCGGGCGACGGACGTCCGCGCCATGAAGGCCGTGATCGACACCTACGTCGGCAAGGTCCTGCTCGCCAAGCCCCTGGTCACGCTGTACGAGGACATCCAGGAGTTCTGGGTCGCCGACCTCGACGGGCAGATCGTCGGCTGCGGGGCGCTGCACGTGCTGTGGGAGGACATCGCCGAGATCCGCACGATCGCGGTGTCGCAGGCGGCGCGCGGCCGTGGCGTGGGGCACCTGCTCGTCGAGCGGCTCATCGGTGAGGCCAGGGAGCTGGGCCTGGCGCGGATCTTCGTGCTCACCTTCGAGACCGACTTCTTCGCCCGGCACGGGTTCGTGGCGATCGACGGCACGCCGGTGAGCCCCGAGGTGTACGCGGAGATGCGCCGGTCGATGGACGAGGGCGTGGCGGAGTTCCTCGACCTGGAGTACGTGAAGCCCAACACCCTGGGCAACACCCGGATGCTGCTCAAGCTCTGACCGGCGGTCACCGGACCTTAACCGGTATTTCGGTCCGGGTAGCCCGAACGGTGGTGCCCTCGGACCGGGCGCTCGGTGCGTAATTGGCACACCGACTCCCTGCCCGGTCAGTCGGTTGTCCCCGAGGAGTGAGACGTGCCGACCTCAACCCTGCGCCGGTTAGCCCGGTCCGCCGCCACCGCCGTCACCGTCACCGCCACCGTGGTGGTCGGTGCGGGCGTCGCCGCCGCCGACCTGCCCCCCGCCCAGCTCCAGTCCACGACCGACGGCTACCTGTTCGGCCAGAGCCTGAACCAGTTCCAGTCCACACGGGCCGCCCAGCCGTACGCCAACCAGCTCGACTGGTCGTCCGACGGCTGCTCGAACTCCCCGGACAACCCGTTCGGCTTCAACTTCGTGAAGGCCTGCTACCGGCACGACTTCGGCTACCGCAACTACAAGCGACAGGGCCGGTTCACCGAGGACAACCGCCTGCGGATCGACAACAACTTCAAGTCCGACCTGTACACGATCTGCGCGGGAAACTGGGCCTGCAACCGCACCGCGGACATCTACTACGCGGCCGTGCGCCAGTTCGGCAACAGCTGACAGAGGACAAAAAGGGGTGGAGGGCGTGAGTGCCGCTCACGCCCTCCACCCGTCTATCAGACCCTGTCCACCACCAAGGTGGCCACGACACCGTCGACGTCCAGCTTGGCGAGCTTGACGCGGTAGCCGCCTGCCGCGGCCTCGACGGCGAACTGCTTGTTCGTGTGCACCTCGACCTCCGAACCGGCGAGGTTGAGCACGACCGTGGCGTCGCCTTCCCAGATGCACGTCTGGCCAGGCTTGCACCGGCTGTCGGCCGTCACCTCCCGGAAGGTGATCTGGACACCGGGTGCGGCCCCGGTCCCGGAGACCGTGGTGGTCTTCCCCCGGGCCAGGTCGAACTCGGCGCCCAGTGGCGCGCCCGGCGCGGCGGTGGGGTCCGGTGTGCCCGGGGTGCCGCCCGCGCCGCCGGCGGTGCCGGATGCCTGTGGGTCGGCCTTGCCGCACGCGGAAAGAGCCAACAACGCGAACGCCACTACCAGTAGCCGGATTACCGCTTTCGCCTTCATCACCACTCCTCACCTTCACCGACTGGACGGAGCCGGTGGGGTGGGGGGTTGCACCGGAAGGTGATCAGCCGCTGTACGGGGGCTGCTGCGGGTAGCCGCCGCCCTGCTGCGGGTAGCCCTGCTGGGGGTAACCCTGCTGCGGGTACCCCGGCTGCTGCTGGGGGTAGCCGGGCTGCTGCTGCGGGTAGCCCTGGGGGTAGCCCTGCTGCTGCGGGTAACCCGGCTGCGGGTAGCCCTGCTGGTACGGCTGCTGGTAACCCTGCTGCGGGTAGCCGCCGCCGGGGTAGCCGCCGTGGCCGCCCGCCGCGAACGCCGGGTCCGCGACCGGGCCGAGGTAGCGGGCGCTGCCGAAGGCGAGGATGAGCATGCCGATGAAGCTGAAGAAGATCAGCACGAAGGCGAAGCCGCCGCCCTTGCCGAAGGCCTTGGCCAGGTCGACCACGACGATGATCAGGATCACGATGTTGACCAGCGGGATGAACAGCAGCGCCAACCACCAGCCGGGCCTGCCGACGATCTTCAGCAGGGTGTAGGTGTTGTAGAACGGCACGATCGCCGCCCAGCCGGGCTGCCCGGCCTTGGTGAAGATCCGCCACATCGCCACGATCCCGACGACGGCGAACGCCAGGCCGATCAGCGCCAGCGCCACGACCAGCCCGGTCGGGAAGCTGGTTGAGTAGTTGCCCACTTGGTCCCTCTCCTAGGACGCGCCCGCCCGGGCACGTACGCACAGTCCGCCGGAACCATGTCCCCGTTAGCCCGTTCGTGCAGCCGATCGATCCAGTCGTTAGCGGTTCGAGACCTAAGCGGACCGCCGTCCCGCGCCTGCGGTCCGGGCCGCCACGCGCGGAGGGGGCGGACCGGTCCCGGTCCGCCCCCTCCGCGCGTGTGCTCAGTCCTCGTCGTCACCGCCGTCGTCGGCCGCCGGGCCGCCGCGGATGGTCCACAGGACGTTCTCCAGCTCGTCCGGTTTGATCAGCACGTCGCGGGCCTTGGAGCCCTCGGACGGGCCGACCACGCCGCGGGTCTCCAGCAGGTCCATGAGCCGCCCAGCCTTGGCGAAGCCGACGCGGAGCTTGCGCTGCAGCATCGAGGTGGAGCCGAACTGCGAGGTCACGATCAGCTCGGTGGCCTGCAGCAGCAGGTCGAGGTCGTCGCCGATGTCCGGGTCGATCTCCTTGGCCTCGCCCGCCTTGGCCGCGGTGACGCCGTCGGTGTAGTCGGGCTGCGCCTGCTCCTTGGTGAACGCCACGACCTCGGCGATCTCCTCGTCGCTGACGTAGGCGCCCTGCACGCGCACCGGCTTGGACGCGCCCATCGGCAGGTAGAGGCCGTCGCCCATGCCGATCAGCTTCTCGGCGCCCGGCTGGTCGAGGATGACCCGGGAGTCGGTCAGCGAGGACGTGGCGAAGGCCAGCCGGGACGGCACGTTGGTCTTGATCAGGCCGGTGACCACGTCCACCGACGGCCGCTGCGTGGCCAGCACCAGGTGGATGCCCGCGGCGCGGGCCTTCTGGGTGATCCGCACGATGGCGTCCTCGACGTCGCGCGGCGCGGTCATCATCAGGTCGGCCAGCTCGTCGACGATCGCCAGGATGTACGGGTACGGCCGGTACTCGCGCTCGCTGCCAGGCGGTGCGGTGATGTCGCCCGACTTCACCTTCTTGTTGAAGTCGTCGATGTGCCGGACCCGGTTGGCCTGCATGTCCTGGTAGCGCTGCTCCATCTCCTCCACCAGCCAGGTCAGCGCGGCGGCGGCCTTCTTGGGCTGGGTGATGATGGGCGTGATCAGGTGCGGGATGCCCTCGTACGGGGTCAGCTCGACCATCTTGGGGTCGATGAGGATCATCCGGACCTCGGACGGGGTGGCCCGGGCCAGCAGCGACACCAGCATCGAGTTGACGAAGCTGGACTTACCGGAACCGGTGGAGCCCGCGCACAGCAGGTGGGGCATCTTGGCCAGGTTCGCGGTCAGCATGTGGCCCTCGATGTCCTTGCCGAGGCCGACCACCATCGGGTGGGTGTCCTTCATGGCGGTCGAGGAGCGCAGCACGTCGCCGAGGCGGACCATCTCGCGGTCGCTGTTGGGCACCTCGATGCCGACGGCGGACTTGCCGGGGATGGGCGCGAGGAGCCGGACGTTGTCGGTGGCCACGGCGTAGGCGATGTTCTTGGTCAGCGCGGTGATCTTCTCGACCTTCACGCCGGGGCCGAGCTCGACCTCGTAGCGGGTCACCGTGGGGCCGCGGGTGAAGCCGGTGACCTGGGCGTCGATGGAGAACTGGTCGAGGACGCCGGAGATCGCCTCGATCATCGTGTCGTTGGCCTTGCTGCGGGCCTTGGGCGCGTCGCCGGTGACCAGCAGACCCGGGTCGGGCAGCTGGTAGTCGCCGTCCACGACCCGGGTGACCATGATCGCGTCGTTGTCCGGCTTGGGTTCGGTGACCTGCGGGGTCTCCTTGACCTGCGCGGCCTTGACCCGCTTGGGCTTGGCGGGCGGTTCGTCCAGCGGCAGCGGCGGCTGCTCGGGTTCGGCCGCGGCCTCCGGGGCGGGCTTGCGGCGCGGGGCCTTGCGCGGCTTGAGCGGCGGCTCGGCCTCGTAGGCGGACTCGTCGGCCTCGCCTGCCTCGCCGAAGATGTCGTCGACGTCGGCGGCGCGGTCCTCCGGGTCGCGGCCGAGGTCGCGGATGCGCTGCGGGACGTCGCGGATGCGGGTGCCGGTGAAGACCAGCACGCCGAAGCCGAGGAGCAGCAGCAGCACGGGGACGGCGACCCAGGACGTCACGCCGCGGGCGAGCAGGCCGCCGGAGACGTAGCCGAGCGCGCCGCCCGCGTAGCTGCGGCCCGCGTTGTCCTTGGGGAGCCCGGCGAAGACGTGCAGGACGCCGAGCAGGGCGAGGACGAACAGCAGGGAGCCGACGGTGTAGCGGGGGCGCTTCTCTGGCTGCGGGTCGGAGCGCATGAGGATGATGCCGAGGACGAACAGCACCAGCGGCGTGGCGACGCTGAGCGCGCCGATGACGCTGCGGACGCCGATCTCCAGCCCGCGACCGACCCCACCGGCGGCGTGCCACCACACGGCGGCGCCGAGCACGACGCCCAGCGCGACGAGCGCGAACCCGATGCCGTCGCGGCGGTGCGCGGGGTCCAGTTCCTTGGTGCGGCTGACCGCCCGCACCAGCGACCCGGCCCCCTTGGCCAGCAACCCCCAGGCGGAGGCGATGACGCCCTTGCTCGGCGGCGGTGGCGGCGGCTTGCGCGTGGACGGGCGTCTGGCGGTCGAGGCGGGTTTGCGCGCTCCGCCCCGGCTCGCCCCCTTGGAGGTCGACCCCTTGGAGGAAGTTGTCCGGCTCGCCATGTCTGGACACCGTAGTCGCCCGATCGGGAAGGGGCGGGCTGCCACACCGTGGGCCTCGAAGTCGGCGCTGACCTGGGACATGTCATGCTCACGCGCATGTCAGCCCCGCAGTCCCCCCGACGAGCCCAGACCCCGCTGGTCTGGCGGGTCATGTGCGCCATCGACGCGGCCGTGGTCCGCAGCGTGGGAAAGATCGAGATCACCGGTGAGTTCCCGGCGGAGCTGCGCGGGAAGCCGGTGCTCGTGACCGCCAACCACATCGGCATGTTCGACCCGTTCGTGCTGATGGAGGCGTGCCGCAAGGCGGGGTTCCTGCCCCGGTTCATGCTGACCGGGGGCCTGCTGGACGCCCCGGTGCTCGGCTTCTTCCTGCGCGCCGCCGGACACCTGCGCGTGGACCGCGGCAAGGCGAACATCGCGGACGCCTTCGGGCGGGCCACGGAGACGCTGAAGACGGCCCAGGTGCCGCTGCTGCTGTACCCGGAGGGCCGGGTCAGCCGGGAGCCGGGCCTGTGGCCGGAACGCGGCAAGACGGGCGCCGCGCGGATGGCGTTGAACGGTGGCGTGCCGGTGGTGACGATCAGCCAGTGGGGCGCGCACGAGGCGGTGTGCTGGGGGACGGAGACGGTCAGCGGGTGGGCGGACGTGAAGCCGCTCGTGGTGTCGTTCTTCAAGGCGGTGCGCAGGCGACCGGTGTTCCGCGTGCACTTCGGGCCCCGGGTCGACCTGTCGGATCTGGCCGACGGGAAGCCGGGGGACGCGGTGAAGGCGCACGCCCGGATCATGCGGCAGATCACCGAGCACCTGGTGGAGCTGCGGAAGTCGGAACCGGACACCCCCGCCTTCCACGACCCGACCCGCCCCACGGACTCGGTCAGCCCCTGGCGCCCAACGGTGGAGACCGCCCAACCGAAGTGAAGGAAAACGGCCGCTGCGGCCTGTGAACCCGCAGGTCACCAAGTGTCGTCCCCGCGCACGCGGGGCTGATCCCCCGATCCCCTCCGCCCCCGCACGATCCGTCAGGTCGTCCCCGCGCACGCGGGGCTGATCCGCCGCTGGCGGCCGAGGCCGACCGGTACACCGGGTCGTCCCCGCGCACGCGGGGCTGATCCGCCCGGCCGGATCTCCGCCGCCAGTCCCCTCATGTCGTCCCCGCACACGCGGGGCTGATCCAGACAACATGACGTCCGTGCCCGTGAAGTTCGAGGCGTCCCTGCGCACGCGGGGCTGATCCGCCAAGGTACGCGTCATGCTCTGGCGGACCCACGTCGTCTCCGCACACGCGGGGATGGTCATCCAGCAACCGTCCAAACCGTGGGCGTCACCCCGGGTCGCCCTAACCACCCCGGCACCCACCACCACCTGACGTAGCAGGGCGCCGAACCCAACGCAGTCCGCTGGCGGTCGCGTACTGGATCCGTCCAGGGCCCACGCACACGGTGCGACCGTCCCGTCGCACCAGGTAAACCCGTGCGCACCTTGCCGGAAACGTCCTACCATCCCCGCAAAGCGCGACCCTGGGGGCTCTGTGACGACCGTCGAACTTCGCACGCCCGCGCAACACCGGGTGCGCGGAACACTCCTCATCCTCTTCGCCTCCGCCGCCTTCGGTAGCTCGGGCCCCCTAGCCAAGTCCGTCATGCAGGCAGGCTTCGCACCCCACCAGGTAGCCAGCGCCCGCGCGGGCATCGCAGCCCTCGTCCTCCTCGTCACCGTCGCCGCGATCCGCCCCGACATCCTCCGCGTGCGCCGCGAGCACCTCAAAACCCTCGTCGCCTACGGCCTCATCGGTGTAGCCCTCGTCCAGCTCCTCTTCTTCGTCGCCGTCTCACGCCTCCCCGTCGGCATCGCGATGCTCCTCGAATACGTCTCCCCCGTCCTGGTCGCCCTCTGGGTGCGGTTCGTCCGCCGCGTGCACCTGCCCGCCCTCTTCTGGGTCGGCACCGCGCTGGCGCTCACGGGCCTCGGGTTGATCACCCAGTTCTGGGACGGCCTCCAACTCGACACCACCGGCCTGCTGGCGGGCATGGGCGCCGCCCTCTGTTCCGCGGGCTATTACCTGCTAGGCGAAAAGGGTGCGGGTGAGCAACACCCGATCGGGATGGTCACCTGGGGCATGGTCGTGGGCGCCGTGGGGCTCTTCGTCGTCTCCCCGCCATGGGCGCTGCCCTTTGACCGCCTCGGCGACCTCGGCGGCGAGGACGGTTCGGGGGCACCGGTGTGGGTGCTGCTGGTGACCGTCGCGGTGGTGAGCACGGCGCTCGCGTACACGCTAAGCACCAGTTCACTGCGTTATCTGCCGTCCACAGTGGCCAGCGTGCTCGCGCTGTCGGAGCCGGTGCTGGCCACGCTGCTGGCGTGGGCGCTACTTGACGAAACCCTGTCCTCCGCCCAGATTGTGGGCATGGTGGTGCTGCTCTCCGGTGCCGCGTTGGTGCAGATGGCCGCTCGGACCCCTGTCACACCAGCCGAGCCTTTGCCCACCAAATGAGACCGTCGTCACGGTGAAGTTCACTCCGTCGAGTGAATGTTGACCATGCCTGGCCGTCACCGGAACCGTGAAAGGTAAAGAGTCGTTTACCTCGCGGACGCGACACATCGTGGTCGATCGGTCACCATGTGCTCACCGACGTCCGCCAAGGCTCGGCTCATTCGACACCTGGAGGTTCTCATGGGTGCCGTACGCACCAACGGTCCCGCCCACGCCCCGCCCTCGGCGCGCGTGCGCCAGTGGCTCACCCGGGACGCCCGGTTCGACCTATCCGCCTCGCTAGTCGTCTTCCTCGTCGCCATCCCCCTGTCCGTCGGCATCGCGGCCGCCTCGGGCGCGCCGGTGATGGCCGGTCTCATCGCCGCCGTGGTCGGCGGTCTCGTCGCCGGTGCGCTCGGCGGCTCTCCCCTGCAGGTCAGCGGCCCCGCCGCCGGGCTCGCCGTGGTCGTGGCCGAACTCGTCGACGAGTTCGGCTGGGCCACCACCTGCGCGATCACCGTGTGCGCGGGCGTGCTGCAAGTCGCGCTCGGCGCCTGCCGGGTCGGTCGCGCCGCGCTCGCCATCTCCCCCACCGTCGTCCACGCCATGCTCGCGGGCATCGGCGTGACCATCGTCCTGGGCCAGCTGCACGTCCTCGCGGGCGGCTCGGCCGGGTCGACCGCCTGGGAGAACGTCCGCGACCTGCCGGAGACCGTCCTGGGACTCGACCCGGCGGCGACCGCCGTCGGGTTGGTGGTCATCGCACTGCTGCTGGCCTGGCCGCGCGTACCCGCGAAGCTGCGCGGCGTGCCCGCGCCGCTGGTGGCGATCGTGGGCGTGACCGCCTTCGCCGCGCTGACCGCGCTGGAGGTCGCCAGGGTCGACCTGCCGGACGACCCGCTGTCCGCGATCACGCTGCCGTCGCTGCCCGACGGCCAGTGGGGCGCGTTCGCCGTCGGCGTGCTGACGATGACGATCATCGCGAGCGTGGAGAGCCTGCTCTCCGCGGTCTCGGTCGACAAGATGCGCGAGGGCCACCGCAGCGACCTCAACCGGGAGCTGGTCGGCCAGGGCGGGGCGAACATCACCTCCGGCCTGCTCGGCGGCCTGCCGGTCACGGGCGTGATCGTGCGCAGCTCCACCAACGTGCGCGTCGGCGCTCGCACCCGGGCGTCGGCGATCCTGCACGGGGTGTGGGTGCTGCTGTTCACCGTGCTGCTGGTCGGCCTGGTCGAGCAGGTGCCCCTGGCCGCGCTGGCGGGCCTGCTGGTCGTGATCGGCCTGCGCCTGGTCCGGTTGCGGGACATCGCGAACGCCCGCGAACACGGCGAACTGCACATCTACGCCGTGACCCTGGTCGGCGTCGTGATGCTCAACCTCCTGGAAGGTGTCCTAATCGGACTCGCCGTCGCCCTCCTCGACATGCTGCGGCGCGTGGTGTGGGCGCGGGTGCGGGTCGAGACAGGTGAGGAGGTCGACGCCGAAGGCCGCCCGATGTGCGCGGTCATCGTCGAGGGCACGCTCAGCTTCCTGTCCGTCCCGCGGATTTCCCGGGTGCTGTCGCAGGTGCCCGACGGCAGCGCGGTGCACCTGGAGCTGGTGGCCGACTACCTCGACCACGCGGCGTACGAACACCTCTCCGCCTGGCGCCGCCAGCACGGGTCCACCGGCGGCACGGTCCTGGTCGACGAGATCGGCCGGATCGGCAAGCGGGACGGTCGGGGCCTGCGGTGGTTCTCGCCGTGGTCGGACTGGCAGGTGACGGAGCCGATGATCCCGCGCCAGCGCTCCGACGGCCCGGACGACGTGCTGAAGCCCCTGGTGACGGGTGCGCAGGAGTACGCCCGCACCGGCGCCCCGGCCATCCGCCCGCACCTGCGGAAGCTGGCGGGCATCCAACGCCCCCACGCGGTGTTCCTGACCTGCGCGGATTCCCGGATCGTGCCGAACGTGATCACCGCGTCCGGCCCGGGCGACCTGTTCACGATCCGCAACGTCGGCAACCTGGTACCGGACCCCAAGGGCTACGACCAGTCGGTCCAAGCGGGCGTCCTCTACGCGTTGAACACCCTGGAAGTCCCGACCCTGGTCGTCTGCGGCCACTCCCGCTGCGGCGGCATGGGAGCCCTCCTGGCAGACCCCACCGACGACAACCCGATCACGCAGTGGCTGCGCTGGGGCAAACCCTCGGTCGCCGCCTACCGCGACGGGCACCCGGTGGCCCAACGGGCCGCGGCGGAGGGGTGGTCGGAGGTCGACCAGCTCTCGATGGTGAACGTGGCCGTGCAGCTGGAGAACCTGCGGAAGATCCCTGAGGTGGCGAAGAGCGACGTGCGACTGGTCGGCCTGTTCTTCGACATCCCCACAGGAACGCTGCACATGCTGGCGGGCGACAGGTACACCCCGCTGGAGGACGCAGCGCTAACTGGGTGACGCCTGTCACACCGGTCCGGGCACCGACGATGTAGAAAGACGAACTCGGTGCCCGGACCGGAGGTGACCCGTCATGCCCCGCACAACCCGCTCACAACGCGCCGCCCGCCGCGCGTTGTTCAGGCAGCTGCTCACGGCAAGTCTCGCGATTCTGGTCGCCTCGGCCACCGGTGGGCATCGAGGACGGAACGCATCGCCTTCAAGGTCCGTTCGTCAATGACGGCCTCCGCGACTCCCCAACGAGCCTCGTACTTCGCTCGAACTTGATCGATAAGCTCCTGCTCGTCCTCCTCGAGACTCGAGTTGCCCAACCTCAACATCAACAGAATCCCGCGGTCGGCAACATCCAAAAGCTGATTTTCCACATCTGGAATCTTACTAAGAATGCGCGGGTGCGCCAGCAGCGAGGCCGCCAGCGCATATCGATCGATATACTCCCCAGGGCGAACCAAAAACAGGTATCGGACCATCTCTACAACAGATTCGAAAGTCTGCACAAGCGCACCGGATACGAGGGTCCGCTGGACCAACATGCCAAGATCTACCGGAGGATCATCTCCACCAAGGCGCAACGCCCCGGTATCGGCCCGCGATAGCGCGACTGGTCGCTGCCGGACCAGCGACACGACCATTTCCGTCGCAAGGCCAACTGAACGGAACCCGCCTCTCGCATCGCGGCGAGCGTAGTCTGAAAAGAGCTCTCCACCGAGCCGCAGAAGTTGGTGCGTGTGCAGGTCGCCCGCGAGGTCCGCGTGGTTGATAGCCTCGCTGACCAGATAGTCCGAAGTCGCGTGGACCACGCCGCCCTCGTTGTGCAGCGCGGCCAGCATCACCAACCAGGACTCGGGGGCCAAGCCCGCTCGCCACAACGAGAGCATGGCCCGCCAGGGCACCAGCGGGTCCGCTTGGTCAGGCCACAACGCGGCGAGTCGAACACCATCCGGCTCAAGCGCGATGCAGAGCAGCACCAGGTTGGCCGAGTAGGCCGCAAGGGCACGGACCTGGTCTGCCGATCTCGGTCGGTAATCCTGGTACTCATCGGATCCGTGCCGGTCCCGGTACTCGGCGATCAGCGCACCCAGAACATCCGCCACCAGAATCCGATCGGTCTCGTCCAGCCGAGCCAACAGGTCCCTGGCGAAGCCAACGATGTTCGCCCGCGACTGGAGGACCTCGTGCGACAGCAGGGCGAACAGCAGATCGTCATCCGGCTTGCGCATGCCCCGCCGACCGGCCGACGCCACCCGCATGACGTCGACCAGTTCCTCCACCACCCGGTTCGCGACCAGGTATTCGCTGAAAGTCGCGTGCAGGAACTCATGGCGGCGCTGGGGTGATTCCGTCGAACCGAACCGCGCTTCCGAGGTGTGCACGAAGAAGAACTCCCCCAGAACCCGCTGCCCTGTGTCGATGGGCAGGTCCTTCGTCTTCTCCAGCGCGGCGATGTCCGCGTGCAGCTCCTCCGCCGTGATGTCCTGCCTGCCCCGGTTGAACATCGCCAACGCGACGATCGCCAAGCGGTCCAGGTGGTCGTCCACGCGCTTGGCGACTTCCCGTGCCGCCAAGCCTGTCGGTGACTTCGTCGCCTCCCGTTCGGCGAAGTGCCGGAGCAAGCGCTCGTACAGGTCGACCGGGGCGAGTTCGCCATCGAGGCCCGGTGCCAGCGGGTCGGCGACGTAGAGCGCCATCATGAGCAGCAGCAAAGGCTGCCCGGTCAGGTCCTGGTGCGCGAGGGCCAGTTCGAGGGGGACCATGCCGACCGTGTCCCGAGCGATCTCCATCGCGTTGGCCTCGTGCCACACGCGCAACCAGGCCGCGATCTGGTCCTCGTCGAACGACTCCAGCTTGATGATCGGTGTGTTGTTCGGGATCTCCACCCGATCGGCCACAACCGTCCGCGAGGTCACCACCACGGCCACCGGGCGCCCGAGGTCGGCCTCGCAGCGCTGGAACTCGGCGACGGCGTGCAGGTAGCCGTTGAGCCGGGTGTGGGTCTGGTGGACCAACTCGTCCAGGCCGTCCAGTAGAACCACGCGGACGGTGTCCAGGCTCTGGGCGTCGAGGTCCTTCCACTCGACGCGGGCGTGGGTGGAGCGGCTGAGCGCCTGCTGTATCTGGTCGTAGACCGGCAGGTCCCCACCCACGTGCCGGAGCGGGACCCGAACCACGGTGTAAGACGGCGTGGACAAGCGAGCGGCCAGGACCTTGGTCAGCAGGCTTTTGCCCGCCCCCGGGTGGCCGAGGATCAGCAGCGGTCGGCGGGCGGCTTCCGCCGAGGTCAGGTGGGCCACCAGCCGGAGGTCGAGGTCGTGCTGGACTTCCCTGTCACCCCACCACTTCTCGGCCGACGGCTGTGCATCGGGCCCATACACCGCGAACCGGTAGCGAGGGTTGACGAACAACCGATCCACGGTCGGGAAGACGACGAAGCTGCCGTACTTGGCAGCCGCGGACTCCGGGATGATCTGCTCCCGCAGTTCCGCCCGATTGCCGGTATGCACGGTCGCACGAGCATCGCCGGCAGGATCGGCGGGTGCCGACAGCGCCAGCATCGACTCGATGCGCGCGAGGGCATCGGTCTGGCCGATCAGCGCGATCTCGAAGTCGGCCCGCAGATCGCGGATCGACGAGCGGGTCGCGGCGTGTTCGCCGAAGGACGCCCAGGCGAGGAATTCCGGGACCGTGGCGGCCAGACGCAGGTAGTGCGACTGGTAGCGCACACCCGCCCGCACCACGACACTCTTGTACAGCCGGTGATGGGTGTGCTCGTTCACCGCGAGACCGTCGATGAACTCGCGCACCCGGAAGTCGAGGGCGGTAAGCCAGTCCTCGACCCTCCCCTGGTTCTCGACGAACCCCGCCGACGCCGACGGCACCGGGATCTCCGCCTGGTAGAGCACCCGCGCGCTCGGTTCGGCGAGGGCGCGCATCTCCGCGTCCGTCAACTCAAGCGCCTTGAAGCGCTCCTCGCCCAGGCTTTCGCGCAGGGCCTCGAAGTAGGAGGTGACCACCAGCGTCGAGTGAGCCGCGAGGATCAACTCTCGACGTTCGACGCCGTTGAGGTTCTTGGCCCGGCCCGAGACCTTGTCGATGGCCGCGCGAACCAACCCCATGGCCTCGTTCTTCTGGTCGACCCACGACCACACCGACGCGAACAGCGCCGCCGCGGCAGCCGGAGCGAACAAGGACGCCACACCAGCGCCAATGATGCCCACGCCCAATGCCAGGTCGACCGCCTTCAAGCCCTTGGGCTCGTGGCGGCCGAGGATCCGCAGAGCGCCTTCGTAGGTGAGGGCGGGGTCTTTGCTCACCCCGCCCTTCTACTGGAGGGCGGGGTGAGCCAGGTCCGAAGTGGAGTCGGACCCACCGAATGGAGCAGTCAGCCGCCGTTGGTCGGGGCGTAGGCGGTGCGGGAAGTCGTTGCGGGGACGGCGTTCAGGAAAAGCGGGCCGAGGGCGGCTCGGGCCTTGATCGCCGGGTGGGTGCCGCCGAAGTCGTTGGGGTCCGGGCCCGCGCCCTGGGAGAAGAGGGCGTAGATGAGGGCGGGGTTGTTCTGGGCGTCGAAGACGATGCCCGCTTCGTTGCGGCCGTCCTTGAACCAGCCCGCCTTGGTGGCGACCCGGGCGCGGTCGACCGACGACATGTCGCGGCGGATGCCGTCGGTGTGGGCGGCCTGGGAGCGGAGGATGCCGAGCAGGTACGCGGTGGAGGCCGGGCTCAGCAGGGTCCCGGCGGCGAGGGCGCGGAGCAGGTCGTGGGTTTCGCGCGGGGTCGTCTTGCCCAGGAAGAACCGGTTGGGGTTGGCGACGGGATCCACCTGGGTCTTGGGGAAGCCCTTGTCGACCAGGATCTGGTTCACCTCCAGCGCCGGGACCACCAGGCCGCAGAGGCGGACGCAGGTGTCGTCGGAGACGGTGAGCAGCAGGGCCAGGACGTGCCCCAGGGTGATCGAACTCGGGTACGCCCCGTCCAGGGGGATGATGCCGTCCCCGGTGGTGAGGACGATGTCGGCGGTCACCTCGACGCGCTGGGTCAGGGTGAGCAGGCCGCGGTCGACCTTGTCCAGGACGGCCGTGGCCACGGCGACCTTGTTGACGCTGTAGGCCTCGACCACGTCGTCGGCGCGGGCGGCGACGAGGTCCTGGCCGTTGAGGCTGATGACCGACTCCCAGGCCCCGCCCGCGCGGCCGGTGTGGAACCGGTAGGCGCGGCGGATGTCGTCCGCGCAGGTCGGTTGGGTGGCCGAAGCCGCGGCGGGCGCGGTGACGGCGGCGGTGACGGCCGCGCCCAGTCCGAGCGCGGCCCGTCGGGTGAGAGATGCCCCCATGGTGTTGTCCTCTCGGGTGTGCTGGTGTGCTTCCCCAGAACTACGCCGAGTGGGGGCGACCGGTTGCCCGCCGGCCGATTCCCGCCATCAGACGGGAATCACCGTCGGCACGATCATCGGCCGCCTGCGGTACGTGTCCGCCACCCAGCGCCCCACGACGCGGCGGACGGACTGGGCGATGCGGTGGGTGTCGGTGATGCCCTCGGACTCGGTGTGCGACAGCTCCATCTCCACCAGCGACACCACGTTGTCCAGGGCCTTCGGGTCGTCGGAGAAGCCGCGGCCGGAGATCGTCGGCGGGGACACCGCGCGGCCGGTGGCCGAGTCGACCACGACGGTGATCGCGATGAACCCGCCCTCGCCCAGCACCAACCGGTCCGACAGCGTCGACTCGCCGACGTCGCCGACGGACAGGCCGTCGACGTACACGTGGCCCACCTCGACCCGGCCGGTGATCGCCGCGCGCCCGTCGACCATGTCGACGACGACGCCGTCCTCCGCGATCACCACGTTGTCCGCGGGCACCCCGGTCTTGACCGCCAGCGCCGCGTTCGCGCGCAGGTGGCGCCACTCGCCGTGCACGGGCATGACGTTGCTCGGCCGGACCGCGTTGTAGAGGAACAGCAGCTCACCGGCGGGCGCGTGGCCGGAGACGTGGACCTTGGCGTTGCCCTGGTGGACCACGTGCGCGCCCAGCCGGACCAGCCCGTTGACCACGTTGAACACCGCGTTCTCGTTGCCCGGGATCAGCGACGACGCCAGCACCACGGTGTCGCCCGGGCGGATGGCGATCTGCCGGTGCTCGCCGCGCGCCATCCGCGACAGCGCCGACAGCGGCTCGCCCTGCGACCCTGTCGAGACGAACAGCACCTCGTCCTCCGGCATGCCCATCGCCTCGTCGAGGTTGATCAGCAGGCCGGGCGGCACGTTGAGCAGCCCCAGGTCGGCGGCGATGCCCATGTTGCGCACCATCGACCGGCCCACCAGCGCGACCCGCCTGCCGTGCGCGACGGCCACGTCGAGGACCTGCTGCACGCGGTGCACGTGGCTGGCGAAGCAGGCGACGATGACCCGCTGGTCGGCGCGCGCGATGACCCCGTCGAGCACCGGCCCGATCTCCCGCTCGGAGATCACGAACCCGGGCACCTCGGCGTTGGTCGAGTCGACCAAAAACAGGTCGACGCCCTCGTCGCCGAGCCGGGAGAAGCCCGCGAGGTCGGTGAGGCGGCCGTCGAGGGGCAGCTGGTCGAGCTTGATGTCGCCGGTGTGCAGCGCGACGCCCGCGGGCGTGCGGATGGCCACGGCGAGCGCGTCGGGGATGGAGTGGTTGACGGCGAAGAACTCGCAGTCGAACTCCCCGTACGAGACCTTGTCGCCCTCCTTGACCTCGCGCAGCTTCGGGTCCAGGCGGTGCTCGCGGCACTTGGCCGCGACCAGGGCGAGGGTGAACCGCGAGCCGACCACGGGCAGGTCGGGGCGCAGGCGCAGCAGGAACGGGACGGCGCCGATGTGGTCCTCGTGGCCGTGCGTGAGGACCAGCGCGTCGATCTCGTGCAGCCGCGACTCGATGGGCCGGAAGTCGGGCAGGATCAGGTCGACCCCGGGCTGCTGGTCCTCGGGGAACAGCACCCCGCAGTCGACGATCAGCAGCCGGTCCGCGTACTCGAACACGGTCATGTTGCGCCCGACCTCGCCGATCCCGCCGAGCGCGAACACCCGCAGCGCCCCGTCGGGCAGCGCGGGCGGCGGGTTCGTCGGCCACCGCCCCGACCGCGGCGACGGCTGCGACCCCGAACGCGGTGGCTGCGACGGGTTGTTGGTGTGCCTCACGCCCGAACCCCTAACCCGGTGACAGCGGATACGACTCCTCGACCGACCGGAGCACCGAGCGCCTGCCCGGCGGCCGCGCGGACCCGACCGGTCCGCGAGACGGGCAGCGGCACCGCACCGGTCTGGACCACGGCCCGCGGCGGGGCGGGCCGGAGGTGGGTCCGGGTCACTGGCGCACCGTCCCGGTGCTGGTGTGGGTCGTGGTGGCGACGTAGGCGGCGTTGGCGTCGGCGTGGGCGACGCGCGCGCTGGCGACGTGCGCGGCCGGGGCCTCGGCCAACGGTACGCCCGCCTCGGCGAGGTCGCTCGCGATGGCGGCGACCTGCTCGGCGGTGGCCGGGGGCAGCGGCAGGCGCGGGTCGCCCACGTCGTGGCCGCGCAGGCGCATGCCGGTCTTGCTGAACACCACGCCACCCACCCGGCTGAACGCGCGCAGCACCGGCAGGAGTCCGTTGTGGATGTTGCGGGCGGCGGTGACCTCGCCGTTCTCGTAGGTGTCCAGCATGGACCGCAGGCGGCCCGCGACCACGTGCCCGATGACGCTGACGAAGCCGACACCGCCGATGGACAGCCACGGCAGGTTCAGGGCGTCGTCGCCCGAGTAGTACGCGAGGTCGGTGCTGGCGATGACCTGGCTGCCCGCGAGCAGGTCGCCCTTGGCGTCCTTGACCGCCTGGATGCGCGGGTGCTCGGCGAGCCTGCGCAGCGTGTCGACCTCGATGGGCACGACCGAGCGCGGCGGGATGTCGTAGAGCATGACCGGCAGGCCCGTGGCGTCGGCGGCGGCGGTGAAGTGCGCCAGCAGCCCGGCCTGCGGCGGCCGCGAGTAGTACGGGGTGACCACGAGCAGCCCGTGCGCGCCCGCCTTCTCCGCTTCGCGCGCGAGGTGGACGGTGTGCGCGGTGTCGTACGTGCCGACCGAGCCGACCACGGTGGCGCGGTGCCCGACGGCCTCGACCACGGCCCGCACCAGGTCGGACTTCTCCCGGTCGGTGGTGGTGGGCGACTCGCCCGTGGTGCCGTTGACGATCAGGCCGTCGTTGCCCAGCTCCACTAGGTGCTCGGCGAGGGCCTGGGCGCGGTCGAGGTCGACCGTGCCGTCGGCTGTGAAGGGGCTCACCATGGCGGTGAGCACCCGGCCGAACGGGCGGCCCGGGGCGGCGGTGGGGCATGCGGTCATGGGGTTGACGCTACCCGCTGGCCACCTGCGTGACGCCTACCACTGCCAGGTTGTGGACAACTTCCGGGCATGTGGACAGTCCGCGGTGCCGTCTCACAGTCCGCGCGCCAGATTCCGGACGATCTCCACCGAGTCGGGCGGCCCGTCCAGCGCGACCCTGGCCTGCGCGCGACCGAAGGCGTCGAGCAGCAACTCCCCCGGTTCGCCGGTGATCGTGACCGGCGATGGCCCTGGACGCGCGGTGAGTACCCGGTCACCCGAGCGCAGGACAACGCCTACCGGGCTCTTGCGGTAGTGCAGCTTCGCCACGCGCGTGAGGTTCGTCCACAAGGAACTGTCGCGTTGTGCGTCCGCGGGCCGTGGTTCCCACTCCGGTGCCGCGCGCCGCACGTCTTCGTGGTGGATGAAGAACTCGGCGGTGTTGACCAGGTCGTCCACCAGTCGCAGCGGCGAGTACACCGGCGGACCGGTGCGCACCAGGTCGACCAGTTCCGGCCACGGTTTGGCGGCGTAAGAGCGCTGCACCCGCTCGGTGTGACCTGCGAGCGGCTTGATGACGATGCCCGCCGCCGCGTCCAGCCGCCGTTCCCGGACGACCAGGTGCGCGGCGAGGTCCCGCGCGGTCCACCCGTCGCACAGGGTCGGCGCGTCCGGGCCGACCTCCAGGAACAGCTCCGACAACCGCGCGCGTTCATCCCCGACGACACCCATGGACCCGACCCTACCCACCGGTCGGGTGAGTCCACCTCACGAGTCGGCCTTGACCTGACTGCCGGTGAAGGAACTGAAGTCCTTGTTGTAGAGGGCGCAGACCAGGGTGTTCTCGCGACCGTCGGACGGCGAGGCGTCCCAGGAGTCCTTCGACGGGTAGACGACCGCGTACCGGAGGATGCCCTTGGTGTCGCGGTTGACCCGGTCGGTGGTGAACAGCCACCCGCAGTAGCTCTCGCCGATCGCGCGGATCTGGGCGGCGTTGTAGGCCCGTTTGGTGGCGCCGGAAGGGAAGTCGAGGTAGCCGAAGGTCTGCACTTGGAACGGCTTGGCGCAGTCGGTGTACGACGAGTACGACGACCCCTTCTGCAATCGGGCGTCGCCGCAGTTGCCGTCCGAGATCTCGTACGCGGGTAGGTCGCCGTTCTCGCCGTAGGTGAGCGCGAGGATCGGCTCGACCGGGTCGGGTGTGTTCATCGCCTTGTTCAGGAAGACCCCACCGACCACACCCAGCACCAACGCCACTACGACGCCGATGGCGAGCACCTTGAAGTTGGTCTTCGTCTTAGGCGGGGCGGGCACCGCGGTGGTGGGGTGCTGGTGCGGGTAGTAGGCCGTTCCCGCGTTCAGGGCTGTCGGACCCGTAGGTGGGCCTGTCGGCACGTGGGAGAGCATGCCGCGCACCTGTGCGGAAGTGAGACGAGCAGCGGGCGTACCGACCATCAGACCGGAGATGACCGACGCCAACGCACCCTGCGCGCGGGTCAGGTAGGGCACCTCGCTCAGGATCGCGTGCATCGTCGCGGCGGTCGTAGTGCGCTCGTAGGGCGAATAGCCCTCGATGGCATAGAAGAGCACCGCGCCCAGCGCCCACAGGTCGGAGCTCGCACCGGCCTCTTCGCCGCGCAGCCGCTCCGGCGCCAGGTAGGTCGGTGAGCCGATGAGCATGCCGCTGGCGGTCAGGCGGGGGTCGTCGAGCGACTGAGCGATCCCGAAGTCGGTGAGCTTCACCCGCCCGTTGGCCGCCAGCATGATGTTGCTCGGCTTGACGTCGCGGTGCACGACCCCGGCCTGGTGCGCCGCGTCGAGCGCGGACAGCAGCTGCTCGGCGACCTTGGCCACCAGGTCGGCGGGCAGCGGACCCCGCTCGCGGATCACGTCCGACAGCGTCGGCGCCTGGATCAGCTCCATGACGATGTAGGTGGCCCCGGTCTCCTGGACCACGTCGTACACCGTGACCACGGCCGGGTCGTTGAGCCGCCCGGCGGTGCGCGCCTCGCGCAGCACCCGCTCCTCGAAGATGGCCCGCTCGCTGTGCGGGACACCGTCGGGCAAGTGCAGCTCCTTGATCGCCACGTGCCGACCGATCATCCGGTCCTCGGCGAGCCACACCACGCCCATCCCGCCGCGGCCCAGCTCGTTGAGGATCGCGTAGCGCCCCGCGACGACCCGGGGTCCGTGCGCGACGGTCGGTCCCTGTTCCTGCGACACCGCAAACCTCCTCAGCCGCGCGGAATCCTAATGGTCCACGAGACTCCCGACCCCCAAACGGGTCAAGTTGAGTCGGAAACGCCGCTCACCACGTCGTGGCCTGCTTCGCGGAGGGCGGCGACCGCTCGGTCCAGGTCGGAGTCGTGCACCAGGACGTGGTCGGTGTCGAAGGTGGACAGCGCGAACAGCGGCACCCCGGCGGCGGCCAGTGACGAGGCAATCGACGCCATGATCCCCGTGAGGGTGAACTCCAGCGGGCCGCGCACGGTGAGCAACCGCCAGCCCAGTTCGGTCCGGCCGCCCTCCGGGGTGTGCTCGGCCGGGGTGACGATGGACAGCTCCGCCAGGGTCCGGGTGACCGACACCAGGCCGGGTGCCGCGAGCAGGTCGGGCGAGACCGCGGTGCCCGGGTCGAACCGGGTCACCGCGTAGCCGCCGTCGATCACGTCGATGACCAGCCGCCGCACGGCTCAGCCCTCGGCGACGAGCGGGCTGGAGGCGACCTCGGTGCCGTCGGCCAGCGCCGAGATGGTGAAGTCGGCGAAGACGTTCGCGGCGGCCTTCTGCAGCTGCCGCAGGCACTCGATGGCCAGTGCGCGGATCTCGACGTCGGCGTGCTCGGTGGCGCGCATGGCGATGAAGTGCCGCCAGGCGCGGTAGTTGCCGGTCACCACGATGCGGGTCTCGGTGGCGTTGGGCAGGATCGCGCGGGCCGCCTGGCGGGCCTGCTTCTTGCGCAGGGTCGCGCTGGGCACGTCGGCGAACTTCTGCTCCAGACCGGCGAGCAGCTCGTTGTAGGCGTCCTGGGCGGCCTCGGCGGCGGCGATGAACTTGGCGTGCAGCTCGGGGTCGTCGGCGATGACGTCGGGCTCGACCATGGCGGCCGACTTCTCGGGCACGTAGCGCTGGGACAGCTGCGAGTAGGAGAAGTGCCGGTGCCGGATCAGCTCGTGGGTCAGGGAGCGGGAGACGCCGCTGATGTAGAACGACACGCTGCCGTGCTCGAGGACCGACAGGTGGCCGACCTCGATGATGTGGCGGATGTAGCCCGCGTTGGTCGCGGTGGCCGGGTTCGGCTTGCGCCACGACTGGTAGCACGCGCGGCCCGCGAACTCGGCCAGCGCCTCACCGCCGTCGGCGTCGGTGGTCCACGGCACGTCGGACGGCGTCAGGAACTCCGTCTTCGCGATTAGCTGCACCTTCGGCGACACCGTTTCGGTCACTGCACGTCCTTTGGCTCGGCACCCTTGTCCGGGCGCCACAGTAGTCGCCATTCGGCCCAATCCCGGCGTGACATCAACTGACACCACGGTCCCCCTTGCATGACGTCAGCGATGACGCCATAGTGGTGTCATGGATCTGAGCAGCTACCTCTCCACGCTCCGCGACGACCTGACCACCACGGCGTCCGCGGGCGACGAGTCCACCCGCCGCGCGGCGGCCGTGCTGTCGGCGGCCATCGAACCCGCGGCGCGGCTGGCCATCATGAACGCGCTGGCCGACCTGGCCGCCGAGGTCACGGCGCACCTACCGGACCACGTGGTCGAGGTGCGCCTAGACGGCCGCGATGTGCGCGTAGTGGTCACGGGTACGAACACCGGCCCGAAGGTGGGCGAGGCGACACCACCGACGACACCACCCGCGGAAGGCGCGGGCGGTGACATGAGCCGCATGACGCTGCGACTGTTCGAGGAGCTCAAGGGCAAGGCCGAGCGCGCGGCGCAGGCGCAGGGGGTGTCGCTGAACACGTTCGTGCAGCAGACGCTCCAGGGCGCGCTGAGCGGCAAGAACTGGGGGCACCGCCACGACTACAAGAACGCGAAGGCCGACGAGGACAAGAACACCTCGTCCCGGGTGCAGGGGTGGTACGAGGGATGACCGAGACGCGGATGGAGCAGTTCACCACGGGCGACGACCCGGTGGAGATCACGGTCGGCACGGGCTCCGGGCTCGTCGACGTGCGGCTGACCGACGAGGAGGGCGTCGACGTCGAGATCCGGCACGCGCCGGAGGCGGCCAACCCGTGGACCGACGGGCTGACCAACCTGGTGTCGTGGTTCACCACCCAGTTCGGCGAGGGGTCCGAACTGGACGCGGCGGCGGAAGCGGTACGCCGGACGCGGGTGGAGTTCACCGGGGGCAGGCTCGTTGTCCGAGCGCCGAAGGAGCCGCAGCTGCGCAACATCCCGCTCGCGGTAAGCGTGCGCGCACCGGCCGGTTCGTCGGTTTCGGCCCGTAGTGGCGCGGGATCGGTGCGGGTGTCCGGTGTCGCTGACCGCGTTGACGTGACCACGGGGGCGGGCACGGTCGACATCGGGGAGACCACGGGTGCGGTCAGCGCCACCAGCGGCACCGGCGCGGTGCGCATCGGGACGGCCGCTGCGGGCATCCAGGCGCGCACGGGCCGGGGCGAGGTGGAGCTGTCGTCGATCGGGGGACCGACGAAGGTCGTGACCGGCGGCGGCGACGTCTGGCTGGGCGCGGTCGCCGCGGACGTGTCGGTCCGCTCCGGCACCGGTGACATCACCGTGGCCGACGCGGTCACCGGCAAGCTGGACCTGACCACGGGCTCGGGCGCGCTGCGCATCGGGATCCGGCCGGGTTCGCCCGCCGAGATCGACGTGTCGTCGGGGGCCGGGGAGGCCCGCAGCGAGCTGCCGATCACCGGGGCGAAGCCGGAGGGGGAACCGGGCCTGGTGATCAAGGGCCGGACGGGTCTGGGTTCGGCGCTGATCACGGCGGCGAGCAGCGCGAGTTAGCGGCGTCGGTGGGGATCGACGGGCGCCGGTGCCGTGCGGCACCGGCGCACCCGTTTCGTTCGGAGGTCGGTGATGTCGCGGTCAGCGACGCAGCCACTCGGCGACGATCGCGCAGTCGTCGGGGGTGAGGTCGAGCCGGGGGTTGGCCGGGCCGAACGGCCAAGTGGGGTAGACGGGCCTGTCGAAGGGGAGCGGCAGGCCGTCGAGGAAGAGGTGGGGGCGGGATACGGCTGGACGATTGCCGTGGCCCGCTTCCGCCTCTGTCCACCATCCATCTGGACCTAGCTGCGCTAGCCCCGCTCGCACGCGGTCACAGCGCCAAGGTGACGTCCGGCCGCCAACCGGGGGACGATGCCGGATGGGGATGTGGGGGTGGGTGGCGGGAGGAGATGTCACCGGCCGTTCTTGTCCACATCGACGCCTAGGGTCTTCGCCGCGATGTAGCCGGTGCCCGCGGCTTTGACGCCCATGAGCATGTCGTTCTTGAAGATCGTGTCCTTGGCGTTGGTGGTGTCGCGGCCGAGGTGGGAGGCGTACGGCGCGACGGCGAAGACCTTGTTGTTGAGCTTCTCGTCGAACATCAACTGCGTGACGAGCGCCTTGGTGTTGTTCACGTGCACCATGACGTGGATGTGCACCGTGCGGCCGGTGTACCAGCCCGGCCAGACGGTGGTGAACCGGACGACGCCCTGCGCGTCGGAGACCTGGGCGCCGCGCAGGTAGCGGGTGTCGTCCTGCGGGGTCAGGTCCGCCATGTCCCCCGACGACCCGGGCATCATCATCCCGGTCGGCATGGGCATGCCGCTGGGCATCGAGCCGCCCATGGAGCCGAAACCGCTGGCGGACAGCTTCTCCGCGCCGGAGTAGCGGCCCTTCGCGTCGCAGTGCCAGATCTCGACGACGAGGTCCTTGAGCGGGCCGCAGCTCTCGCTGTCGACCACCTTCAACGCCAGGTCGAGCCGCGTGCCGGGCCGGTCCTCCCGGACGTCGCCGCGCAGCTTGTCCGGGTCGAAGTAGTAGGGCCCCTGGGTCGTGGTCGGCGACAGGCCGCACGTCCCGGCGCCGGCCAGCAGGGTCACCGGGTCCGTGCCCGCCGCGACCGACGGCACCGCCGCGTCGGGCGCCGCGTCCGAGGAGTCGCCACAGGCCGCGAGCACCCCCGCGAGGGTCAGCCCGCCGAGGACCAGGGTGCGCCTGCTGACCCGCTTGCCCTCGTCCGCGTCCACGTCGAATCGGTCCACCATGGACACACCATACTGACCACCACCAGCGCACCGGTCCGCCACGTGGACGCGGTCGGTCCGCTGTGGATTGTCACCGGTTCGCGTGAATCGGGCCGCCGACGTGGCTGCCCGGCGGGGTCCCTGCGACGCTGGGTGGTACCAGCGGAGACTCCAGCGGAGGTCCCATGACCACGACCGTCAGTACGGGTGCGCCGATCGTCGAGCTGATGGGCGTCGCCGACGCCGACGTCGACGTCGCGTGGCTGCGCAAGGCGCTCCAGCACGCGATGGTCCTGGAACTGGCGACGATCCCGCCCTACTCCTGCGGCCTGTGGTCGATCATGGACCCGCCGCGCGCGGCGCTGGTGCACGGCACCATCCTCGAGGTCATCTTCGACGAGATGGCGCACTTCGGGCTGGTCGGCAACATGCTGTCGGCGGTCGGCGGCACGCCCCGGCTGACCGACCCGGCCGCGCTCCCCCAGTACCCGGGCGCGCTGCCCGGCGGGGTGCGGCCGGAGCTGGAGGTGCGGCTGTCCGGGCTGACCAGGGCCGCGCTGGACATGTACAGCGCGATCGAGGAGCCGGAGGAGCCGCTGGCCTCGCTGGACGAGTCGTACACCTCGATCGGCGCGTTCTACCGCAAGATCGGCCGGGCGTTCGACGTGGTGAAGCCCGCGCTGACGACCGCGCGGCAGATCGAGCACCCGCTGGCCAAGCGGGGCAGCCGGATCACCGTGCTGCCCGACCTGGCGGCGGTCCAGGCGGCGCTGGAGCTGATCACCGAACAGGGTGAGGGCACCTCCGCGAGCCCGGGGTCGCTGGAGGGCGGGCTGGCGCACTACTACTCGTTCCGCCAGCTCTACCACGGCCGCGCGCTGTCCAAGGACAACGACGGGACCTGGTCCTACACCGGCGACCAGATCGTGCTGCCGACGGTGTACGCCGCCGCGGAGGTACCCGCGGGCGGCTGGACGAACGACCCGGTGAACGACCCGACGGGCCGACCGGTCTCGGCGTTGCTGGACGCGTTCAACGACTCGTACAGCGACATGCTCAGCCAACTGGAGTTCGCGTGGCGCACCGACGACCCGGCGCCCCGCAAAACCATGGTGGACGCGGCGATCGGCCACATGGCCGAGCTGCGCAAGTGGGGACGCCTGATCGTGCAGATCCCCCTCCCCGACGGCAGCGGGTGGCACTACTGCCCGGAATTCCTGCTGACCCGCGCCGACACGACCCCGCCACCGAGGGCGGGCGACTAGCCGACCGGGCGCGGATCCGGCGAGGCCCGCGCCCGAGATGGACGAGAAGGCGACGATGGACAACACCGAAACACTCGAGCGACTGATCCCCCGGCCCCGCGTCAACCCCGACCTGATCGGCGGCCGAGCCCCGTCCTGGCCCCCGACGACGCCGGAGGACGACGAGGAGTACGAGCCGACGATCGTGCGCGGCAGGGACTAGCCGGCAGCGGTCCGCGACCCCGGTCGCGGACCGCTTTCGGTTTCCGGCTCGGTTTCCGGCTCGGTTTCCGGCAGACCCGCGATCAGCAGTGCGACCAGGTTCCTGGGGTTGTACCCGGGGGCCGCGTCGACGCAGAGGTTGCCGATGCCGCGCATGAGTTCGTACGCCGTGACGTCCGGGGCGATGCCGGCGGCGGCGAGCAGGTCCGCGCACGCCGGGACCAGGCGGTCGATGAAGTAGGTGTGCAGGGCGGCGTTGTCCGAGCGCAGGCCGTGTTTGGTGACCAGGAAGTCGACGAACAGGTCGATCCACCGCGTGAGCGCCTCGCGCGGGGTCGCGCAGTCGGCGAGCAGCGTCGGTCCCGCCTCGGCGCACGCGTCGACCTGGTGCCGGTAGACCGCGATGACCAGCTCCGCCCGGGTCGGGAAGTGCCGGTAGATCGTGCCCACGCCGACCCCGGCCCGCGCGGCGATGTCGCGCACCGGCGCGTCCACCCCCGAGGTCACGAAGACCGCGGCGGCGGCAGCCAACAGCGCCTCCTCGTTGCGCCGGGCGTCCGCCCGCTTGGCCTTGTCGCCCATCGACCCTCCTCGACAAACGGAACCGTGTTCCGTATCGTTAGCGGAGCAACGTTCCGCTTCACCATCATGCCAGGAGGGGCCATGCAGTACCGCACGTTGGGCCGCACGGGGGTGCGCGTCAGCACGCTCGCGCTGGGCGCGATGAACTTCGGCCGTGTCGGCCGCACCACCCAGGACGAGGCCACCGCCATCGTCGACGCCGCGCTCGAGGCGGGGGTCAACGTCATCGACACCGCCGACGCCTACGGGGCGGGCGAGTCGGAGGAACTGGTCGGCAAGGCGATCGCGGGCCGCCGGGACGACGTCGTGCTGGCCACCAAGGCGGGCCTGCCGATCGGCGAGAACCCCGACCACCGCGGCGGCTCCCGGCGCTGGCTGGTCACCGCGCTGGACAACAGCCTCCGCCGCCTCGGCGTCGACCACGTCGACCTGTACCAAACCCACCGCTGGGACCCCACCACCAGCGACGAGGAAACCCTCTCCACCCTCACCGACCTCCGCCGCGCGGGCAAGATCCGCTACTTCGGCTCGTCGACCTTCCCCGCGCACCGGATCGTCGAGGCCCAGTGGGCGGCTCGGGAGCACGGCCTGGGTCGGTACACGACCGAACAGCCCGGGTACTCGATCCTGCAACGGGCGGTCGAGGCGCACGTGCTGCCGGTGACCGAGTCCTACGGGATGGGGACGCTGATCTGGAGCCCCCTGGCGTCGGGCTGGCTCACCGGCGCGGTGCGCGCGGGGCGGGAGATCACCACCAACCGGTCGAGCTTCATGCCCGCCCGCTTCGACCTGGAGAAGCCCAACAACCGCGCCCGCCTGGCCGCGGTCGAGCGGCTGGTTCCGGTGGCGGCGGAGGCGGGGCTGACGCTGATCCAGCTGGCGCTCGGTTTCGTGACCGCCCACCCGGCGGTGACCAGCGCGATCATCGGCCCCCGGACCCTGGACCACCTGCGCTCCCACCTGGCGGCGGCGGACACGGTGCTGACGCCGGATGTCCTCGACGCGATCGACGCGATCGTGCCGCCGGGGACGGACCTCGCGCCGGAAGAGAAGCACGACACCCCGCCGTCCCTCCTCGACCCCGCCCTGCGCCGCCGCCGCTAGAGGGGTGGCGCACCACCAAGCGGACCGCACTGACCGGTTGCGCCGCGCTCCTCGGCGCGCTCCTCGGTCGCCGCGCACCAAGCTGCCGCGGTCGGACCTCGGACAGCGCGGCCTTTCCGGTCCTACCTTCCGCCGCGCCACTGCCCGTCGCCGTCTCTCGCCGGGCCGCCCCGCCACCGAAAATCGCCCTCCGCCCGGGTTATCCACATGGCGCTGAGCCGTCCACAGCTCCCGTAAGCCTCTTTCGCCTCTCTGACCAGCCGCAATAGGCTCAAGGCGGGGCCTGCCCCCGGATGGGCGGGGCCCTGTGTCGGGGGCGGTTGGCGATCTTGAAAAAGCGTGGAGGTGGGGCGTTAGAGGGCGGTGGCGAGGTTGGCGGAGAGGTTGCCGTTGGGGTGGGCGGCGATGTTCTCCAGCTGTAGCCAGTCGGCCATGGTGTGGAGTTCTTCGGCTAGTTCGTGGGCCACCCGGCCCGCGTCCTTGCCTGGTTCGAGAAAGGTGCCCTGGGCGCGCAGGGTGCTGGTTGCGCGGTCCGCCTTGAGGTCGACGCGGGCGACGAGTTCGCCGTCCAGCAGGAACGGGAAGACGTAGTAGCCGTACACGCGTTTGGGTTCGGGGACGTAGATTTCGATTCGGTAGTGGAAGTCGAAGAGGCGTTCGGTTCGGTCTCGTTCCCAGATGAGGGGGTCGAACGGGCACAGCAACGCGCGGCCTCGGACGGTGCGCGGGGTGCGGGCGTCCACGTGCCGGTAGGCCTGGTGACGCCAGCCGGGGACGATCACCGGTTCCAGCGAACCGGCCTCGACGAGCTCGGCGACAGCCCGCTGCGAACGGGCCGGTTCGAGCCGGTAGTAGTCGCGCAGGTCCTTCTCCGTGGCCACGCCGTGCGCGGTCGCGGCGCGGAGGGTGAGTTGGCGGGCGGCCTCGTCGTCATCGACCGGCGGGGCCGCGTAGACCGACGCCGGGATGACCCGTTCCGGCAGGTCGTAGAGCCGCTGGAAGCCCTTGCGCGTACCCGTGGTCAACCGGCCGGTGCCGAAGAGCCACTCGCACACGTGCTTCACGTCCGACCGGTTCCACCACCCGCCCTTGGCCTTCGGCTGGGCACCGCCCAAGGCGGTCTCCAGCGCCCCCGCGCCGATCGGGCCCAGTTCCTTGACCGCGGCCAGGACGTCGTCGACCAGCCCCGGCGCCCCGGCGGAGATCCGCTCGATGTGCCGCGCCCACCGCGTCTCGTACCGGGCCATCCGCCAGCGGAACAGCGGCCAGTCCTCGACCGGCACCAGGCTCGCCTCGTGCGCCCAGAACTCGGCCAGCAACCGGGGGCGGCGCGCCGAGTGCGACCAGGCCGCGTCGTCGACCAACGCCTGGTCGTAGGACCCCAGTCGGGCGAATAAGGGCATGTAGTGCGCACGGACCGCCACGTTCACCGAGTCGAGTTGCAGCAGCTGCACCCGCGACAGCACCTGCCGGAGGTGGCGTCGGTCGACGACCCCCGACGGTCGGGAGGTGGCGAAGCCCTGGGCGGCCAGGGCGGTCCGCCGGGCGGCGGCCGGGGTGAGTGTTTCCACGAGTGAGTCCTACCTGCTGGGAACGGGCTCAGCGATCGTCCCAGACCCCACCGACACTGACGACCGCTCGGCCCTGACCACCAGCACGACGGCCGCCAGGACGATCGCGCCACCGGCCCACTGCCACGCCCCGAACACCTCGTTGGCGAACACCACGCCGAGCAGGACCGCGATAACCGGGTTCACGTACGCGTAGGTGGCCGCCGTGGACACGGGCAGCTTCCCGAGGATGTAGACGTAAGAGCTGAACGCGAGCAAAGAACCGAATGTCACCAGGTAGAGCCACCCGCCCCAGGACGTGGCGCTGTAGTCGGAAAGCCGCGCCCGCTCTCCGGTGAGGAACCCGGTCGTGAGTAGGGCCGATCCGCCGACCAGCATCTCGACAGCCGTCATCGCGAAGGGGTTCGCGGGTACCGGCAACCGCGTACTCGCCACCGATCCCACCGCCCACCCCAAAGCGGCCACTACGACCAGCCACGGCCCGTACCAAGCCGACCCGTGCGCGCCCTCGACAGGCCCACCCAGCAACAGGACAGCCAATCCACCGATACCGAGCGCCACCCCCAGAATGGTCACCCGTGGCGGCTTCTCCCCCAGCACGAACCGCAGTACGACAACGTAAATCGGCATACAGGCCACCAGCAGCGCGGCGAGGCCCGAGGCGACGTGCCGCTCCGCGATCACCACCAGTCCATTGCCCCACGCGGGCAGCAGCAGCCCCGCCAGCGCCGACGTGCCGAACTGCGCCCAGGTCATCCGCAGCGCGCTCCGCCCGGCGAAGACGAGCACACCCGCGGTGAGCACCACCCCCGCCACCAGGAACCGGGACCCGCTCGACAGCATCGGCGGCATCGTCTCCACCGTGAACCGCACGGCCAGGTACGTAGACCCCCACACCGTGTACACGACGCCCAGCGCCGCCCACGGAAGCCAAGTCTTGGACATGCCCGCACCGTGCCACGAACCACCGTCAGGATGTAAGCGGTTATTTGCTAGGTTGCCGCCATGGCCGACGCCGCGGTGCGCCCCGCCCGCCCGGACGATGTCCCCGAGATCGCCCGCCTCCAGGTTCTGACCTGGCAGACCGCCTTCGAGGCGCTGCTGCCACCGGACGTGCTCGCGGGCCTCGACGAGCGCGCGGCGGCCCAGGAGTGGGCCCAGGTCATCGCCCAGGGCCCCGCCTCGGTGTTCGTCGCGACCGAGGGCGCGTGGACCGTCGGCTTCTGCGTCGCCGGGCCGTCGCCCGAGTCGGAGTCCGCCGCGGCCAACGACACCCCGGTCGAGGACGCGGCGACGGTCGCGCTCATCGGTACGTTGCTCGTCGAGCCCCGCTGGGGCCGCCGCGGCCACGGTGGACGCCTCTTGGCCGCCACGGGCCGCACGTTGCGCGAAGCCGGGTTGACGCGTGGCATCTGCTGGGTGCCCGAGCGCAACGTTTCGCTCACCGGTTTCTTCCGCCGCGCCGGGTGGGAGCCGGACGGTGTCGTGCGGACCCTGGACGCGGGCGGCGCACCGTTGCGAGAGGTCAGGTTGACCGGCGCACTGGACTTGGAACTGGTCCAGCCCTAGGACATTCGGTGGACCGCGCGTGCGGAAGCTTTCCCTTCCGCTCGAGTGGTGACAATGTTGCTTTTCGGTGTCCGCGTTGACTTTGCCGATGTTCCGGCGGGACCGGACCAGGGCTGGCGCGGGACGAGTTGGGGCGACGCATGGGCGGAACCGGGGCGACCTCGGAGATCGATGAGCTGGCCGGTTACCTGCGCGCGTTGACGGCCGACGTGCCCGTGCGCGATCTGGTGAGCCGCTACGACACGACGCGGGCGTTGTGGACGCAATACCGGGCGGGTACGCGGATAGTGCCGTGGCACCTGCTGGAGCGCGTAGTGGTCGATCGGACGCCGGACAGGATGTACCGGATGATCGCGCTGTCGCAGGCAAGGCAGCTCTACGACCGCGCGGAAGCGTCCGCGGTACGCGCCGAGTCCGTGCGGAGCGAAACGCCTAAGAGGCAGCCGGAAGCGCATCCGCGGCGGTGGGGTGTCGCAGCGGTCGGGTTGACGCTGATCGCGTGCGCAATGGCCGTAAGCGCGTCCGCGCCGTCGGAGGGGGTTGAAAACGCTCCCACGGGACTCTTCGCGATGTCCGCCGACCGGCGCGCGGTGTTGTGGTGGGACGAGGGCAACGGTAGTTGGGTGACGGTCGGGGGTCCCAAAGAGTCGTTGTTGGCCGGTGGCGCGGGGGTGTTCGCGACGGAACCGTCCAGTGGGCGGATCCTCCGGTATGGAGGGCACCCGGGCGACTGGGTGGTGGTGGGGGAACGCGCGTCCGACTTGGCCGTGAGCGATGTGTACCTGTACCGGTTATCGCCCGAACGGGACATGGTGTGGCAGTGGGCGCCGACGACGGCGGCGTGGACGATCATCGGCGGCCCGGCGGCGAAGTTGTACGCGGGCGGCGCGGGCCTGTACTCGGTGGATGAAGAAGGACGCCTGTCGCGATACGAGGGCACCCCCGGCGCGTGGACGGTTCTTGGCCCACCAGGGGATCCCGACGACTCTTACGCGGTCGGACGTGAACGCGTCTACCGGCGGTCCGGCGACGGGATGGTTTGGGAGTGGGCGGAAGAATCCTGGCGCTGGATAGGCGGACCGGCCAAGACCATCCACGCCGGCGGCGCGGGCCTCTTCGCACTGAACATGCAAGACAGCGCGGTGTACCACTACGACGGCGCCCCGGACGCGTGGACCCGAATCGGCGACCCGGCGGCGGAACTCGCGGTGGCGGACGACCGGGTGTACCGCCTGTCGGCCAACAGACGGGTCGTCTCGTGTTGGCGGAACAGCCCGCCCGCCTGGACCGTGCTGCGCGGCGCGACCCCGAGGTTCGGCGCGACCGCGCCGCGGTGACCCCGGGCGGCCTCCGCCCCCCGGAATCAATTTTACCGGTGGTCCCCGACGTTTTCCGGTGAAGATGATCAAGCCTGTGCGCAACTCAACGGGCGCGGGAAATGGCCGTGGCGCCCACTCGTGCGGCCAGGGCGAATCGGGTTCGCGCTGATCACGCCGCCGCGCTCGTCCAGGCCACACAATGGTTGTAGAGCGCAACAAGGTAACCGGGTTTGGTGTGCGGCCGGTAGCGGGCCGGGTGCGGGTCAGGCGAAAGTGATCGCCCGGGTGGGGTTGTCAGGTACCGTCGGTTAGCGGAATTCAGGACTTGACGGTGTCTGTACACCCTTGGAGGTACCAGCGGTGCTGGGCTGGCTCTGCGTGACGTTCGTCGTCGCGTTCAGTTCGGCGCTGGTGCCGTTGGTGAGCGTCGAGCTGTTCGTGCTGGGGTTGGCGGCGCAGGAGCCGCAGGTGCACTGGTTGGCGCTGGGCGCGGTGGTCGCCGTGGCGCAGGTGCTGGGGAAGATGTTGTTCTACTTGGCCGCGAAGGGCTCGATCCACCTTCCCGTGTTCATGCACCGGAAGCACGAGAAGGAGCGCCCGATGACCCCCCGCCGCGAGCAATGGCGGCGGCGCACGAAGCGGGTGCGGGACGCGGTGGCGGTGGTGCGGGAGAAGTGCGAGCGGCACCCGGGGTGGATGCTGGGGACCTACGGGACCAGTTCGGTGCTCGGGATGCCGCCGTTCATGGCGATGGTGGTGCTGGCCGGGTTGGTGCGGATGCGGCTGGTGACGTTCCTGGGCGTGGGTCTGCTCGGCCGGTTCGTGCGGTTCAGCGCCTTGGCGGCAACCCCCGCCCTGTTCGCGGGCTGGCTGCTCTAACCCCCACCCGGGCGACCACCCACCAGGTGATCTTCATTTCCAGTCCCCACCGCCCCAAAGCACAGCCCCCGCCCTTCCTCTGGGGGGACAGCCCTGCTCCAGTCTATCGGCGTCGGGGATGCGGGGAGGGGTGGGCGAAATGCTGTGGATGGGCGTGGGAGATGTGGACAAGTCGCGATCATGAGAAAACCGCGCCGCGGGGTGGCGCGGGCCAGGGGACACGGAGCTGAGCAGCGTCGGAGGACGTGGGTGGGGGCGAAGCCGGCCCAGCGTCGGAGGACGTGGGTGGGAGCGAAGCCGGCCCAGCGTCGGAGGACGTGGGTGGGAGCGAAGCCGGCCCAGCGTCGGAGGACGTGGGCCGGCTGGTGTGGTCTAGGGGGCCGGGGTGGTGAGGAAGGTTGCCCAGGCGGCGGGGGTGAAGGTGAGGATGCCCGCGGCGGGCTGCTTGGAGTCGCGGACGGCGATGGAGTCGGCGTAGGAGACCTCGACACAGTTGCCGTTGTCGCCGCTGAACGAACTCTTGCGCCACTCAACCTCTACGCAATTGCCGTTGTTGCCGCTGAAGCTGCTCTTACGCCAGCCCGTCCTGATCATCATGGTGGTGCGCTCCTGCTCGGTCGTAGTCGCTCGCATACTGCGCGAGCACTGACCGTGATTCTTGCGCACTCAGGGCCACGTCCGCGAGCTTGCCGAGGATCAACCGGTAGGTGGCGATGTCGACACTGTTCTCAAGAAAGAGGCTGCGGTTCTCGGTCTCCACATAGACCATCGGCCCTTGGTCCTGGTAGCTCATGATCCGGAAAGGACCGCTGATCGCCGGATGGGAGCCGATGCTGCTTGGGATCAAGCGGATGACACATTGAGGCTGCGAACTCAGGAAGAGCAGGTGCAGCACCTGCTCATGCATGATCTTGTGGCTGCCGACCGGCAGGCGAACTGCCTGTTCATGGATGAAGCAGGTTAGGTTCGGCGGCGATGGCCGCCAGAGGATGGACTGCCGGGTCCTGCGCGCCTCGACCCTGGGGGCGATCCCGCACTCGGGAATCAAGCCCGTTCCCCGGATGACTTCTGTCGCGTAGTCCTCGGTCTGCAGCAGCCCGGGGATGCGGTTCAGTTCGACCTCCTGGATCGAGGTCGCCAGCGTCTCGTGGAGAGTCAGGGTTCGCAGCTGGTCGGGAAGGCCACCGTTCTCGCGGAGCCAGGTGCCATCCGCGTCTCCGGCACAGAGGCCGACGATCTCGTCCAACTGCTTGCCGGTGATGCCGCAGAAGGCCAGGACGATCGCCGCCTCCACCTCGGAACAGGGCAGCTTCCCGTTCTCGATCCGCGACAGCTTGGAGGGGTGCCAACCCAGGTGGTGCGCCAGGTCGTTCAGCGAGATGCCCACCCGCTCACGCACGTCGCGCAATTCCTCGCCCAGTTCGCGACGGCGGACGGTGGCCTTCAATGCAGTCATGCCCGCACGCTATCGGCATCACCGTGCGATTCTCACTGTCCACACTGACAGATCAACCGAAGGTAGGCGGTTTTCCCCGCCCTTGCACGACGTGCAACAGCTAGCGGCCTCGAACCACCAGTTTCTCCAACAACTCCGCCGTGGCCGCCGCGACCGCTTCCACCGCGGCGTCGAACGCCTCCTGGTTGTGCGCGGCCGGGGCCCGAAAACCCGAGATCTTCCTTACGTACTGCAACGCCGCCGCGTGCACGTCCGTTTCCGTCGCGTCGTCGACGAACGGGGGCCTCAGCGTCTTGATGCTTCTGCACATGCGCCCATCATGCATCCTCACCACGACAAACGGGGCGGGCACCGTGACCGGCACCCGCCCCTCCACCCACAGACAGTTACTCCTTCTCGCTCTCCGTCGACTCGCTCGGCGCGTACGCGCAGCCGGGGGCGCCCACGTCGTGCAGCTCGCGCTTGCCCGGGACCCGGGAGTACGCGGGGCACAGACACACGCCCGTCGAGTCCGCCAGGTCGTCGGTGTCGGCTTCGTATGTGTTCAACAAGCCTGCCTTCGCCGGAGGATCGGTCGTACCACTTGGTGTCGCCGATGACCCGCGAATGTTAGGCCCCGGCCTCAGCCGACCACCCGGTAGGCCACCTCGGTGCGCCATTTCCCCAGGTCGGGCTCTTCCGCCGGGTCCGTGAGATACGACTCGAAACGGCCTGCCCAGACGCCGTCGACCAGGTCCCACTCGACCCCCTCGCGGTGGGCCCAGTCGTCGAGCTTGGCGAAGGTGTCGCGGATCCGGTCCGGGTGACCCTCGTGCACGAGCACGGCGTACGTACCTGCGGGTTTGCTGCCTGCCCGCACCCTTCCGTCACCCTCCTGCGGGGTGGCTACGGGGACACCGACCTCGACGCTCAACACGTCATCGGCGACCGAGTGGTAGCGGTAGAACAATGCGCCAACAGGGGGCACCCCACGCCGTGCGAGCCAGTCGAACACCTCCGGCACCAGGGCGTTGACCTTGCCCCACTCGCTCAGCGGGGCCTCGATGGCGATCGAGACGTACGGCTGCTCGGGGCGGGTCTCCAGGGCGGGTTCCAGGATGGGTTCCATGAGATCTCCTCTCGTCACCCACTGGTACGAACCGGGGCGCGCAAACTCATCGGTTGGTCGAACAACGGGAACAACGCCGGGTCGAGGTGGGTCACCGTTGCGACGATCTTGTCTTGTCGCGTGTCCAGGGTGACGATGGCGAAGGCGTTGCCGTCTGGGTCGTAGTGTGCGAAAGCCGGGCCGCCGTTGGCTTTGAGCGGCACCAGGGTCGCGTGGATGCACGGCGTACCGGTGGCGTGCTCCAGGGTGGCGCGGATGTGCGCCTTGCCGCGCAGCCACCAGGGGAACGGCGGCATGCTCGTGGTGGCGTCCTCGTGCAGGAGCGCGACCAGGGTCTCGATGTCGTGTTCCTGGAAAGCCTTGCAGTAGCGGTCGAGCAGCCGCTGGTCGACCTCCACTTCGGACGGTGCGAACGGGGCGACGGCGCGGGCCCGCTGGAGCGCGCTGGTGACCGAGGCCGTCGTCGTGCCCAGCAACGTTGCGACTTCCGCTGCCTGCCAACACAACACGTCCCGCAGGATCAGCACGACCCGCTGCTTCGGCGGGAGGTGTTGCAACGCGGCGAGGAACGCCAACCGCACCGACTGCGCGGACACCACCTGGTCGGCCGGGTCGAGGACCTTGTGGTCCGGCATCGGCCGCACCCACGCCCCCGGCGGCAGCGGCGCCCCGAGACCCGCCCCCGGCTCGGCGGCGGGCCCCAGGTCCACCGCGAGCGCCCGCCGCCGCGCGCCGCGCAGCATGTCGAGGCACACGTTCGTCGCGATCGCGTACAGCCAGGACTTGAGCGCGCCCCGGCTCTCGTCGTACCCGGCCCTGGTGGCCTTGACGAAGGTCTCCTGAACGGCGTCCTCGGCCTCGTGACCGTCGGCCAGCATGCGGTAGCAATAGCCGGTCAGCTCCACGCGGAACCGCTCCATGCGGCCAGCCTAGGTGAGCGCGCGCAGCTCAGGCGGGTGCCACACCGCGCTCCGGGCCCCCACGACCCGGGAACTCCACGACCTAGGCCCGACGCGGTCTCCCGAGGACCACCGTGACCGTGGTGCCGCGCCCGTAGTCGCGGCGGAGTTCCGGGACGGGACCGCCGTCCGGCATGACCAGGGCACCGACCTCCACCAGGTCACCGGTCACCATGTCGAGGCGGGTCACGACGTCGTGCCCGCGCCGCTTCTCGCCCCTGGGGACAGGTTTGTACCGGCCGACGCAGGTGGCGGTGCGCCCGTCGTAGGCCACGGCACTCGGGCCGACCAGACCGCTGCCGAACCCGCAGCGGCGGCCCCGGGCGTCGAGCAGCAGCACCGGCTCATCAGCGTCGGTGACCGCGATGACGCCGTGCGGGCCGGTGTCGAGGGCGTAGCAGGCACCGACCGGCACCCCGGAGTCGACGGCGGCGACCCAGTGGAACTCGCCGTGCTCGTCCCAGCGGACCACGCCGGGGTGCCAGTACTCCACTCCCGTGCGCCCGGTCGCGTCGGCCCCCGCGGGGTGCTCCCAGGGGATGGCCCAGCCGAGGTAGCCGCCCCAGACGCGCCGGTCGGCGTCCACGGCGAGCGCCCCGCAGTGACTCCCCAGCGAGAACTCCGACTCGACCGCGCCGTTCGCGTCGACAACGCAGGCGTTGCGGCCGCGCTCCTCGTCGACGAGCAGCAGGTACGAGTCGCCGATCCGGTCGCACTCCCGCGCGGTGGCCAGCCTGCCCGTCAGCTCCACGCGGCGGTCATCGTCGCGCAGGACGAGGCGGTCACCCTCGCGGGTCACGGTCAGCAGCGTCCCCTGGAGCGTGGGCTGGGCCATGACCACCTCGGTGTCGGGGTCGTGGTCGAGCGGGGTCAGCGGGAAGGTCTCCACCGGCTGGACCTCCACGGCGCGGACTCGGTGCGGTGGGCGATCATGCCACGAGCTCGGCGAGGTGGCGCAGTGAGTCGACGAGGTGGTCCGGGCCGAAGGGCGGGAACGGGATGCCGCGCGCGCGGATGAAGTCGGGCACCGCCGACCAGTCGTAGGTGAGGGTGACCTCGGTGCGGGAGTCGTCGAGGGGCACGAGGTCGTAGCGCCAGCTCCAGCCGCCGAGTTCGAGGTCGCCGTCGCCCTTCTCCTGCCCCGGCAGCCAGGCGATGGCGCGCGGCGGGTCGAACACCTGGACCTGGTTGACGGTCCGGTAGTCGCCGTCCGGGTGCCGGGCGTGGTGCATGGCCATGCGGAAGACCTGCCCGGCCGCGGTCAGCGGCGCGCGGTCGAGGGCTTCCTGGACCCAGCCGGTGCCGTCGATGGAGGAGTGGGTTGTCGGATCCGCGAGCACAGCGAAGATGTTCGCGGCAGGCGCGTCGATGGTCAGTGTGGCGCTCAGCTTTTCCTGATCGGTCACCGAGAAATCCCTTCCCTTGTCGCATGGACTGCCTACGGGCGTTCATGAAGGCGTGGAGCCGGAGCCAGGACGGCGCCCGGTCGTTGACGACGGTGATCGTCTCGAGGTCTTCCGGGGTCGACGTGGTCACGCTGTCGGTGGCTGCGGTGGTGCTGTCGAGGAAGGCCGTGACCAGGGCGGGGTCGGCCGTCGCGGTGGACGTGGCCGCCCGCCGGGTGCGGCACGATGGCGGTGTCCCAGCGGAGAACGGGTCCGACCGCGCCGGACTCGAGGTCGACGGCGCGACCGCTCATCAAGCCGTCGTCCGCCGACGGAGGGGACTGGGACCCACAGGGTTCGACCGTCGGGGCTGAACACCGCGTCGGGGCAGGTGAGCGGTGGCAGATCGTCCGGTGTGGACGGTCCGGCCGGGGTCCGGCGCCGCGGGCCGTTCTCGCCTAGCACCAGGAGCAGGGGTTTTTCGGGGTGCCAGACGGGTTTCGGCACGCGGCGGGTGCGGTGCTCGCCGCACGCGTCGCCGTCCGGGCCGCGTCGGCGCCGATGGTGTCGAGGTGGCGGAGATCGGTCGAATCCCAGACGTGGACGGCCGGGCGGTCGACGTCGACCCCGGCCACCAGCGGCAGGCCCGGGTGCGCGACCAGGCGCTCGATTCGGGGCGTCACAGGTAGCCCAGCAACAGGTCGGCGAGTTCGCGGGGGCGGGACAGCGACGGGACGTGACCCGAGTCGATCTCGTCCGGGGTGATCCCCAGCCGCTCCTGGAGGACGCGGCGTTGGAAGGCGGCGGGGAAGCAGCGGTCTTTCGCGCCGACGATGGCCGTGGTGGGGACGTCCGGCCAGGCGTCGAGGGGCCAGGTGTCGGCGAAGGGGGCGTCGGACTGGCCCGGGGGTTCGGGTTCGCCTGCCAAGGCCGCCAACCGCTCGGCGGGGACGTCGTGCAGGAAGGTGCGGACCTCGTCGAAGGGGGCGTCCGGGTCGCGGCCTTCCTCGACGTCGTAGGCGCGGCGGGCCGCGTTCTGGTCGGTGGCGGTCCACCACTCCCCCGCCGTCTCGCCCGGCTTCGGGACCATGGCGTTGACCAGCACGATCCGCGCGACCGGCACCCGAGCGGCCACCAGTGGCGCGACGAAGCCGGACAACGACTGCGCGACCAGGACAACGCCTTCGCGCGCGCCGATCGCGTCGACCGCGGCCTGCGTGTAGGCGTCGAGTCCGGCCGATGGGTCGGCGACCGGCAGGTCCGGCGCCACGACCTCGTGGCCCGCCGCTTCGAGCAGCGGGATCACGTCACGCCAGGATCGGGAGTCGTCGCCCGCACCGTGGAGCAGCACAAAGGTGGCCATGGCCGCAGACTATCGGCGAGGTCCGACACTCCGACAGCTAACTCTCGGCCAACTCCAGCGCTTTGCGCATGGACTGCCGCGCGCGGGTGCGGTCGCCCGCGGTGTCGTAGGCGACGGCCAGGCGGTACCAGGAACGCCAGTCGTCCGGGGCCGCTTCCGCCTCGGCCTGGATCTCCTCGAAGAACGCGTCGGCGGCCGTCCGGTCGACGCGGCCCGAGGGCAGGCGGGGCAGGTCGGAGGTGTCGGGGAGCCCGCCCTCCTCCTGCAACTGCCTGCCCAGGACCTGGGTGCGGAGGCCGAAGCGCAAGGTGGACCACGCGACCCAGGCCCCGACGAGCGGCAGCAGGATGACGCCCACGCCGAGCGCCACGGCGACCGGGGCGCCGTCGCGGAACAGCGCGACGGCCCGGCCGCCGAGTAGCACGAAGTAGACCGCCAGGACGGCGGTCAGCAGCAGCGAGACGGCGCGGGCGGACATCCTCACAGGGTCACCGGCTCACAGGTCGAGCAGGTTCTCCAGGCCGACGACCAGGCCCGGGCGGTGGACGATCGCGCGGACGCCGTGCAGCACGCCGGGCATGAAGGACTTGCGGTCCAGGGAGTCGTGCCGGACGGTCAGGGTCTCGCCCTCGCCGCCGAAGAGGACTTCCTGGTGCGCCACCAATCCGCCCAGGCGCACCGAGTGCACGCGGATGTCGTCGACCAGCGCGCCGCGCGCACCGTCCACTTCGGACGTCGTGGCGTCCGGGATGGCGCCGAGACCGGCCTCCGCGCGCGCCGCGGCCACCAGCCGGGCGGTGTGCGCGGCGGTGCCCGACGGGGCGTCGGCCTTGCGGTTGTGGTGCAGCTCGATGATCTCGACGGTGTCGTAGAACTTGGCCGCCTGCTGGGCGAAGCGCATCAGCAGCACCGCGCCGAGCGCGAAGTTCGGCGCGACGAGCACACCCACCTCGGGCTTGGCGCCGAGCCAACCCTGCACGGTGTCCAACCGGGACTGGTCGAAGCCGGAGGTGCCGACGACCGCGTGGATGCCGTGCTCCACGCAGAACCGCACGTTGTCCATGACCGCGTCGGGGTGGGTGAAGTCGACGACCACCTGGGCCGCGGTGATCGCGGACAGGTCGTCGCCGGTGTCGACCGCCGCGACGACCTCCATGTCGCCCGCGCCCTCGACCGCGCGGCACACCTCGGCGCCCATCCGGCCGCGCGCACCCAGCACGGCCACGCGAAGATCCGTCACTTGCCCACCTCGTGAAGTTCGACCGGCACGTCCTCGGCATGAGCGTACGGACCCACGACGGCCGCGGCGAGTGGCCTTGCCAACAGGTCCTTGGCCAGCGCGGCGACGTCCTCGGCGGTGACCGCCGCGTAGCGCTCCAGGGTCTCCTCGACCGTCAGGTAATCGCCGTAGGCGAGCTCGCCCTTGCCGATGCGCGACATGCGGGAACTGGTGTCCTCCAAGCCGAGCACCAGGCCGCCGCGCAGACTTCCCTTGGCCCGCAGCACTTCCGCGTCGGTGAAACCCGCACGCGCCACGTCGCGCAGCACCTCGCGGATCACGCCGGTGACCTCACCGAGCCGATCCGGTTGGCAACCCGTGTAAATCGACAGGTGGCCCGTGTCGGCGTACGCGGCGACCGAGGAGTACACCTGGTAGGCCAGCCCGCGCCGCTCCCGGACCTCCTGGAACAGCCGGGAACTCATCCCGCCGCCCAGCGCCGCGTTCAGCACGGCGAGGGTGAACCGGCGGTCGTCGTGCCGGTCGAGCGCGCGCACGCCGAGCATCATGTGCGCCTGCTCGGTGTCGTCGGTGTGCAGCACCAAGCGCGGCGAGCGGCCCAGCCTGGCCCGGCCGGTGCGCGGCGCGATCGGCGCGCGGTCGCCCGCCAGCCGGTCGCGCAAACCCTTGCGCACCAGCGCGAGCACGTTCTTGTGGGTCACGTTGCCCGCGACCGCGAGCACCATGCGGGGCATCGTGTAGCGGCGGCGGTAGAAGCCGTTGAGCGCGCCCCGGGTCATGTCCGTGATGGACTGCTCCGAGCCGAGCACCGGCCGCCCCAGCGGGTGGTCGGACATCAGCGCGGCGCAGAACGCGTCGTGCAGCAGGTCTTCCGGGTCGTCGTCGCGCATGGCGATCTCTTCGAGCACGACGCCGCGCTCGGTCTCCACATCGGACTCCGCGCACACCGCGTCGAAGACCACGTCGGACACCAGGTCGACGGCCAGCGGCAGGTCCTCGTCGAGCACGTGCGCGTAGTAGCAGGTGTGCTCCTTCGCGGTGAACGCGTTGAGCTCGCCGCCGACGGCGTCGATCTCCTCGGCGATCTGCGCGGCCGTGCGCTTCGCGGTTCCCTTGAACAGCAGGTGTTCCAGGTAGTGCGCGGCGCCGGCGACCGACACCGGCTCGTCGCGGGAGCCGACCGCGACCCAGATGCCGATCGAGGCCGACCGCACCCCCGGCACGTGCTCGGTGATCACGCGCAGGCCGCCGGGCAGCAGCGTGCGCCGCACCTCGGACTCGCCCGCGCGCTCCAGGAGCACGGTGCTGCCGGGCTTCTGGAGGTGTCCTTGGACTCTGGGTGCGGAACGGCCGCGGGTGCCGGTGGCACCCGCGGCCGTCGTCGAGCGAGAGGTCACTGGGCGGGAGCCGCCTCGACCTCGGCGGCCGGGGCGGCGGCGGTGGTGTCGGCGTTCTCGTCCTCGCCGACGAGCACCAGGCTGATCTTGCCGCGCTGGTCGATGTCGGCGATCTCGACGCGGAGCTTGTCGCCGACCTTGACGACGTCCTCCACCTTGTTGATCCGCTTGCCGTTGCCCAGCTTGGAGATGTGCACCAGGCCGTCCTTGCCCGGCAGCAGCGAGACGAAGGCACCGAAGGCGGCGGTCTTGACGACCGTGCCCAGGAAGCGCTCGCCGACCTTCGGCAGCTGCGGGTTCGCGATGGCGTTGATGAGGCCGATGGCGGCCTCGGCGGACGGGCCGTCCGCGGCACCGACGTAGATCGTGCCGTCATCCTCGATGGAGATGTCGGCGCCGGTCTGCTCGGTGATCGAGTTGATCATCTTGCCCTTCGGGCCGATGACCTCGCCGATCTTGTCGACCGGGATCTTCACGCTGGTCACGCGCGGCGAGTACGGGCTCATCTCGTCCGGGCCGTCGATGGCCTCGGCCATGACCTCCAGGATGGTGTAGCGCGCGTCGCGGGCCTGGCTCAGCGCCTGGGCCAGCACCTCGGAGGGGATACCGTCGAGCTTGGTGTCCAGCTGGAGCGCGGTCACGAAGTCCTTGGTGCCCGCGACCTTGAAGTCCATGTCGCCGAACGCGTCCTCGGCGCCGAGGATGTCGGTCAGCGCGACGTAGCGGGTCTCGCCGTCGACGTCGTCGGACACCAGGCCCATGGCGATGCCGGAGACCGGCGCCTTGAGCGGCACACCGGCGTTGAGCAGCGACATGGTGGACGCGCAGACCGAGCCCATCGAGGTGGAACCGTTGGAGCTCAACGCCTCCGACACCTGGCGGATCGCGTAGGGGAACTCGTCGCGCTTGGGCAGCACGGGCGCGAGCGCCCGCTCGGCGAGCGCGCCGTGGCCGATCTCGCGCCGCTTCGGCGAACCGACGCGGCCGGTCTCGCCGGTGGAGAACGGCGGGAAGTTGTAGTGGTGCATGTAGCGCTTGTGCGTCTCGGGGGACAGCGAGTCGATCTGCTGCTCCAGGCGCAGCATGTTCAGCGTGGTGACACCCAGGATCTGGGTCTCGCCGCGCTCGAACAGCGCCGAGCCGTGCGCCCGCGGGATCAGCGCGACCTCGGCGGACAGGCCGCGGATGTCGGTGAGGCCGCGGCCGTCGATGCGCACCTTGTCGCGCAGGATGCGCTGGCGCACGAGCTTCTTGTTCAGCGAGCGGAACGCCGCGCCGATCTCCTTCTCGCGGCCGTCGAAGGCGCCGCCCTCGACCGCGCCGACCTTCTCCAGGCACAGCGCCTTGACCTCGTCGAGGCGGGACTCGCGGGCCTGCTTGTCGCCGATGGTCAGCGCCTCGGCCAGCTCACCCGACACGGCCTGCTCGACGGCGGCGAACGCGTCGTCCTGGTAGGCCGGGTAGGTGGGGAACTCGCGGGTCTCCTTGGCGGCGGCGGCAGCGAGCTGCGCCTGCGCCTCGACCAGCACCTTGATGAACGGCTTGGCGGCCTCGAGGCCAGCGGCCACGACCTCCTCCGTCGGCGCCTGGGCGCCGTCGGCGATGAGGTCGGTGACGTTCTCGGTGGCTTCGGCCTCGACCATCATGATCGCGACGTCGTCGCCGACCACGCGGCCCGCGACGACCATGTCGAACACGGCCTTGCCGAGCTGCTCGTGGGTCGGGAAGGCGACCCACTGCTCACCGATGAGGGCGACGCGGACGCCGCCGATCGGGCCGGAGAACGGCAGGCCCGCGAGCTGGGTGGAGGCGGACGCGGCGTTGATCGCGACCACGTCGTAGAGGTCCTGCGGGTTCAGGCTCTGCACGGTGATCACGACCTGGATCTCGTTGCGCAGACCGTCCACGAAGGACGGGCGCAGCGGGCGGTCGATGAGCCGGCAGGTGAGGATCGCGTCGGTGGACGGGCGGCCCTCGCGGCGGAAGAACGCGCCGGGGATGCGGCCGACGGCGTACATGCGCTCCTCGACGTCCACCGTCAGGGGGAAGAAGTCGAAGTGCTCCTTGGGCTGCTTGGACGCCGTGGTGGCGGACAGCAGCATGGTGTCCTCGTCCAGGTAGGCCACGACGGAGCCGGCGGCCTGGCGGGCGAGGCGCCCGGTTTCGAAGCGGACGGTGCGCGTGCCGTACGAGCCGTTGTCGATCACGGCCGTGGTCTCGTGCACGGTGATGTCTGTCATGAAGTCAAGTACTCCTCGTCGTCGGGCGGGCAACCCCCGGCGGAGACGAGGCCGGTCTTCGATCGAAGCCCCCGGAGCCCTCCTGGCTCCCGGAGACCACTACCGAGGACCGGCGAACTGGTCCCGTGTGCGCGGCTGTGCCGCCCGTTCTAGTGATTCCGTCTTTGGTTCGGTCAAGCGCCCGGGGGGAGCGGCGTCGGCCACTCCCCCCGGGTTCGAGCTATCGGCGCAGGCCGAGGCGCTGGATCAGCGACCGGTAGCGCTCGATGTCCACCTTGGTCAGGTAGTTCAGCAGCCGCCTGCGGCGACCGACCAGCAGCAGCAGACCACGACGCGAGTGGTGGTCGTGCTTGTGCTGCTTGAGGTGCTCGGTGAGGTCCTTGATGCGCTTGGTCAGCAGCGCGATCTGAGCCTCGGGGGATCCGGTGTCCGAGTCGTGCACGCCGTACTCGGTGAGGATCGACTTCTTCTGCTCGGTGGACAGAGCCACGCGTCAACTCCTAGGTGGTGCCGTGCCGTGTTGGGAAGTCGGTACCGGCCGCCACGGACCGCAGCCGTACCCAATCACCAAGGCTAGCACCCTGCCCGGGAGCCGCTCGCGGCGAGCAGGGGCACGCGGCCGACGGGGGTGTATTCCCCGTCCTCGCTGGCGAAGAGCACCAGGTCGGCGGGGACCCACTCGGGGCCGCGGTAGCCGCTCAGCCCAGCCGCCACGGTCGTGTCGGGTTCGTGGTCCCTCGACCAGCGCCCGACGGTGACGTGGGGGATGTACTCGGGGTAGCCGCCCTCGTGGTGGTCGGCCGCCTCGGCAAGTATGCGCAAGAGGTGGGGGTCGGGGGTAGCGATTTTCGCGAGCACGACGTTGGCGAAGGTGCCGGAGCCCTGTATGCGCAGGCGGGGGGCCTGAAGGCCGGAAACCTTGGTGTGGAGTCTGGTGAGTTTGCGGGCGGGGTCGGTCTGGCCGTAGTAGCCGACGGTGACGTGCCACTGGTGGCGCGGGGTGGGGCGGACGTGGGGTGGGGGCACGGGGAGGTGCGCGGCCAGGTGGTCGGCGACGCGGTCGGGCAGGGTGAAGGCGGAGAAGAAGCGGGGCGACATGGGACTCCTGGGTCGCGGGACGAGTCGGCGGCCCGGCGGCTTCCGCGCTGGGGAGGCAGCCGCTCGCCCCCGGACGAGCCGACACCAAAGTACCCACGATCGACCGGGCGGATCCCACTGTCGGAGCAGTGGCCGCGGCGCGACTCCGCGACGGAACCTGCACTCTCCCTCGATCGGGCCTGCAACGACATCGCCGATGGTGTGAACATGGCTGCGAAGGGTTGCCACAGCCGACGCATTCTCCAGGAGGAGAGCGATGTCGATGGTTGACAACGAGCACACCCGCCACGAGACCTACCGTCGCGAGCGCGAGCGCCTTCTGGGTCTGTGGGCTCGACACGTGGCTGGCCCCTCGGGACCGCTGGCAGGAGCGGTCCTCGATCCGGCGCCGCTGCCGAAGGGCTGGTGCGGTCAAGTGCAACTGGTCCCGGGAGGACACCACAACGGCGACGTGGAGTAAGCGGCCGGTCTGATCGCCGAGATCTACGGATTGCCGTCGGACGCGGTCGTGGTCGAGGAGAGCCGGTCCGGCTCGGCGGACACTGCGTTCATCTGGGCCTTCCACACGAGCTCAGCGGCCGACTACCACCGGCACGTCCCGATGAGCACCCTCGACGTCCAGTCCCGCGGAGGCGAGCCCGCTCCTCCACGAGCCGAGTCGTGGGAACTCGAACACCTCTCCGACTGGGCCGGGAAGGTCAGCCACTCCTGGAAGGCGGCGCTCACCCAAGGCGGCCCTGCCGACCCCGCCCGGTTCATCCGCAGGTCACTGCGACTGCGCGGGGGCGTTCTGGACCTGCTACCGCGAACGGCACCCGGCCAGGTCAGGGAAGTACTGACAAGCCGGGGCGTCACCCGAGACATGGTGCCGACCGATCTCGCCGATGCCGTTGGGCTGCCGCCGAGCCGGCGCGCTTGCCCTGACCCGCCTGGGTGCCGCGGGCCGATGCCGCGGTTTCCTGGGCGATCCGTCGCAGTAGGCGTGGGCACGGACCGGGACGCCGAACCAAGATGGCGTCGCGTTCCACCGAGTCCACCCGGTCGGCGCGTGGTCGTGGACTTGTCCACAGATCGGCGCGGTGGCTCAGGTGCGGTTGGGACGGACGATGCCGTGGGCCGCCCTCACCCGGAGGGCGGCCCGCGGGTCGTCAGGCGCGTTTGCCCGCGCGGCGGAGCAGGTCGGCCAGGTCGGGGAAGCGGTCGTCGAGTAGGCCCGCGGCCTCGGTGAGGTCTTCCGGGCGGGCCAGCCTGCGCAGCGCCAGGATCGCGCTGCGGCCGACGTCGACGGGGAGGTTGTCCCTGGTCACGGCGGGTTTCGACGCGCGCACGTCGTCTAGGGCCTTTTGCAGGGCCTCGCGCCTGCCCGAGGCCACTTCGGGGGTGAGGATCTTGCGTTCCAGCATGATCAACCGGGCCAGGACGGCCGGGTTGCCGATCTTGGCGCGCCTGCCGCTCATCACCTGGCTCAGCATCGGCGCGCTGATCCCCAGCACATCCGCCAGGTTGGCCTGGGAAACGTCGAACGCCACGACTAACCTGCGGACCCGGTCACCGAGCGGCTCGCCGTACCACTCGCGCTGCAGCGCGATATTGCGTTGGACGATCTTGTGGTCCTCCACCCGGTGCCTCTCCCCTGCGCATTCCCCTGACCCCGGGAGTATCTTGCCGGCTGGGTGTTTCGTTTCGTGGAGGAACCACAAGCCTGGTCACATCAGGCTTGGCCTGGTGAACGACAAGCCTGGTCAGGACAGCAGTTCCCGGGTGCGGGCGACGTCGAGGTGCATTTGGTCGACCAGGGCGGCGCTGGAGTCGAACTTCTCCATCGCGCGGAGCCGTTCGACGAAGTCGACCGCGACGCGCTGGCCGTAGAAGTCCTCGCTGACGTCGAGCACGAACGCCTCGACCCGGCGTTCCCGGCCCGAGAAGGTCGGGTTGGTGCCGACCGAGACCGCGGCCGTCAGCGGCGGCCGGTTCTGGCCGTTGAGCAGCGTGAAGCGGCACGCGTACACCCCGTCGGCGGGGACGGCGGCGAAGCGCGGGGTCGACAGGTTCGCGGTGGGGAAGCCCAGCTCGTGCCCCCGGCCGTCGCCGCGCACGACGATGCCCTCAAGGCGGTGGTCGCGGCCCAGCGCGGTCGCGGCGGCGCGGACGTCACCGGCGTCGATGCAGGCGCGGATGTAGGTCGACGAGAACGTCAGCTCCCCGGCCGACACCAGCTTGGCGCCCTCGGTGGTGAACCCGAAGCGCTTGCCGAGGGCGGACAGCAGCTCCACGGTGCCCGCGGCCTTGTTGCCGAAGGTGAAGTTCTCCCCCACGACGACCGCCGCCGCGTGCAGGCGCTCCACCAGGATCTCGTGCACGAACTCGTCCGGCGGCACCTTCGACAGTTCGGGGGTGAACGGCAGGACGCAGAACACGTCGACGCCGAGTTCCTCGACCAGCTCCGCCTTGCGGCGCAGCGTGGTCAGCTGGGCCGGATGGCTCCCCGGTCGGACGACCTCGGACGGGTGAGGGTCGAAGGTCACCACGACACTGGGCAACGACCGGTCGGCGGCCAGGTCGACCGCCCGCGCGATCAGCTCCTGGTGTCCGCGATGGACCCCGTCGAACACGCCGATCGTCGCCACACAGCGACCCCAGCCACTCGGAAGGTCGGATAGACCGCGCAAACGCCGCACGCCACCGAGCCTAGTGGGACGGCGCGGGCCGCGCGCCGAGGCACCGGCCTGTGAGCACAGCCACCCTTAGGGTGGCTAAACATTTCCGGTCGCGCGGGGTGCAATGGGTAGGACGAAAGGAGCCTCCGTGCCGGGCACCCGCCGCGCCGCCGTGCTGGTCTGGGCGACCGCCGTGTTCGTCTACGTGCTGGCCCTGTTCCACCGCAGCTCCCTCGGCGTCGCGGGCTTGCAGGCCGCCGACCGGTTCGAGATCAACGCCGCCGCGCTCGGCACGTTCACCGTGCTGCAGATCGGCGTCTACGCGGCGATGCAGATCCCCACGGGCCTGCTCGTCGACCGCTTCGGCCCGCGCCGCACCCTCACCGCCGCCGCGCTGTTCATGGGCCTGGGCCAGCTGCTGTTCGCCGTGGCGTCGAACTACCCGCTCGCCCTGGTCGCGCGCGGGGTGCTGGGGGTCGGCGACGCGATGACGTTCGTCAGCGTGCTCCGGCTCGTCGCCGCGTACTACCCGCCGCGCCGCTACGTCACCCTGACCTCGGCCACGGCCGCCCTCGGCGCCGTCGGCAACCTCGCCGCGACCGTCCCCCTGACGCTCCTGCTCGACCACGCGGGCTGGACCGCCACCTTCGCCATCGCGGGCGCGGCCACCGTCGCGTACGCCCTGGTCGTGACGCTGCGCGTGCGGGACACCCCGGACGAGCAGGCGCGCCCCGCCCGGCCGCGCACGTCCCCGCGCGAGGTCCTCGACCAGGTGCGGCAGGCCTGGCGCGTGCCCGGCACCCGGCTCGGCTTCTGGGCGCACTTCTCGACCGTGTTCGCCCCCGGCGTGCTGGGCCTGCTGTGGGGCTACCCGTACCTGGTGCAGGCCCAGGGCTTCTCCCCCGCCGAGGCCGGATCGGTGCTGAGCCTGCTGGTGCTGGTCGCGATGGTGGCCAACCCGGTGATCGGCGAGGTGACCGGGCGGTGGCCCGCGACCCGCGTGCCGATCGTGGCCGGGTACCTGCTGGTGGAACTCGTGCTGCTGGGGCTGCTGCTGGGCTGGCCGGGTGGGGTCGTGCCGGGGCCGCTCGTGGTCGTGGCGTTCGGGCTGCTGGCGGTCGGCGGACCGGCGTCGGGCGTCGCGTTCGCGGTGGCCCGCGACTACAACCCGCTGCACCGCGTGGGCACGGCCACCGGGGTGGTCAACGTCGGCGGGTTCAGCGCGGTCACCATCAGCGCCCTGGGCATCGGCCTGCTGCTGGGCGGCGACACGGCGGCGGCCGACGCGGCGGCGTTCCGCACCGCGTTCCTCGCGCTCGTGGTGATCCTGCTGCTCGGCGGCTGGCGGACCCTCGTCTGGTGGCGCCGGGTGCGGGCCGGTCTGCTGGCCGCGCACGCCCGCGGCGACGAGGTCCCGGTGCGCGTCCGCCGCACCCGCTGGGACCTCCCCGAAAGAGCGGCGTCCTAACACCAACAGGTGATGTGGACTGCGAAGTGGACCGGGAGTGGCTAGCGTCTCCGCCACCCCAAGCGCTATACCCATTTCGCACGAAACGCGAGGATCCACGCTGTGGCACGGTGGTCGAAAGCGGTTCCCCTGACCGCTTTGCTGCTCACGACCGCCTGCGCCGCGAGCGGGTCCGATTCACCGTCGACCGAGGACGGCGCGGCCCAGGTGGCGGCCTGCCCGGTCGCGGCACCCGCCGCGCCCACCTCGCCCGTCGAGGCCGCCGCGGCGGTGCTCACGGCCACCCGCGCGTTCCTGGCCATGCTCGACGACCAGCAGGAAGCCGCCGTGCTGGCCGATCGGACGCGGGCCAACCTGGCGCACTGGTCCGGCCTGCCCGACGAGTCCTTCACCCGCGCGGGCCTCCGGCTGGACGAACTGGACGACGCGCGCCAATCGGCGGTTTTCGCCATCCTGAAATCGGCCCTCTCCCCCGAGGGATACGAGCAGGTCAAGGAAATCACGACCGCGGACGGGATATTGGCCGCCGAGGCGAAAACGAGCCTCGACTTCGGCGCCGACCACTATTGGATTCGCGTTCTCGGCACGCCGAGTTCGACCGAGAAGTGGACGGTGCAGTTCGGCGGTCACCATTTGGCGGTGAACCTCACTTTGTCGGGCACCGATATGACGCTGGCGCCGACGCTGTGGGGGGCGCAGCCCGCGTCGTACGCGTCGGAGGGCGCGGCGATCGAGCCGCTGTGCGGTGAGGTGGCCAAGGCCGCCGCGGTGGTGGACTCGCTCACCGAGGAGCAGCGGGTGGCGGCGACCCTGCCGGAGCCGGTCCGGGAGATCGTGCTAGGCGCCGGTCAGGACGGGAAGGCGCTGCCCGCGGGCGGGATCCGCGCGTCGACGTTGTCCGCCGCGCAGAAGAAGCTGCTGCTGTCGCTCGTGCGCGAGTGGATCACGCCGCTGAACAGCGCCGCGGCGGCGGCCAAGCTGGCCGAGGCCGAGCGCGCGATCGACGCGGCCACCTTCGCGTGGGCGGGCGACACGGCGGCCGGGCAGCCCGTCTACTACCGGGTGCAGGGCCCCACCTACACGATCGAGCTGGCGCACCGGCAGGACCAGGACGGGATCGCGCGCGTCGACTCGATCTACCGCGAGCCGGAGAACGACTACGGCGCGCAGCTCGGCCCGTGAGCGGCCCGCTGCTTTGATCTCGACGACGGCGGGGCGCCCGGCCCCGTCGAGGTCGACGCGCACGTCACGGCGGTGGTGGGAACCGTGGCGGCTCCGGTCGACGACGGGACTGTCGACCTGTCGCCTGCCGAGCAGCGCCGACCCCACCGCGCACTGTCCGGGATGGACCGCGGCCACCGGTGACCGGGGTCAGCGGTCTCCCCGGGCAGGCCGCGCTTAGGATTCTCGCTCGTGTCCAGCCCCGAGAAGCGCGCCCCGAAGCGCCCACCCGTCCCGCCCGGCCTCGTCGTGGTCGACAAGGCGCCCGGCATGACCTCGCACGACGTGGTCGCCCGGGCGCGGCGGATCATCGGCACCCGCAAGGTCGGCCACGCGGGCACGCTGGACCCGATGGCCACCGGCGTGCTGGTGCTGGGCATCGAGCGGGCCACGAAGCTGCTGGGGCACCTCGCGCTCGACCGCAAGACGTACCTGGCCAACATCCACCTCGGCGCGTCGACCACCACCGACGACGCGGAGGGCGAGGTGCTCTCGACCGCCGACGCGTCCGGGGTCGCCGACGAGGCCATCGCGGCCGGGATCGCGGCGCTGACCGGCGCCATCCAGCAGGTGCCCAGTTCGGTGAGCGCGGTCAAGGTCGACGGCAAGCGCGCGTACGCCCGGGTCCGCGCGGGCGAGGACGTCCAGCTGCCCGCCCGGCCGGTCTCGGTGTTCCGGTTCGACCTGCTCAACACCACGCGCGAGGGCGGTGTGGTGGCACTGGACGTGATGGTCGACTGCTCGTCCGGCACCTACGTCCGCGCGCTGGCCCGCGACCTGGGCGCGGCCCTGGGCGTCGGCGGGCACCTGGCGGCGCTGCGGCGCACCACGGTCGGCCCGTTCGACCTGCGGATGGCGCGCACGCTGGAGGCGCTGGAGCAGGAGCCGGGGCTGTCGCTGGACATGGAGGCCGCGGTGGGCGCCGCGTTCCCGCGCCGCGACCTGGACAAGGTGGAGGCGATCGCGCTCTCGCACGGCAAGCGCATCCCGGCGGCCGGGATCAACGGCACGTACGGCATCTTCGACCCGGCGGGCAAAGCGGTGGCGCTGGGCGTGGACGAGGGCGCGACGGCGCGGGCGCTGGTGGCGCTGAACGTGCCCTGACCGTCTACTGTGGAGCGCCGACCACCGCCCAGCGGCCCGAGCGCATCCGGGCCAGGACGGTGGCCAGGCGGATCAGCATGAAGAGGGTGAGGCCGGTCCACACACCGGCCAACCCCCAGCCCATGGCGAGCGAGAGCCAGATCAGCGGCAGGAAGCCGAGCAGCGCGGACGCGAGGGTGGCGGTGCGCAGGAACCGCGCGTCGCCCGCGCCGAGCAGCACACCGTCCAGGGCGAACACGACGCCCGCGACCGGTTGCAGCGCGACGAAGAACCACCAGGCGTGCGGGATCTCGGCCAGCACGGCGGCGTCACCGGTGAAGGCGCGCGGGATGACCGCGACGAGGCAGGCGAAGACGACCCCGAGGGCGATGCCGAACACGAGGCCGTAGCGGGTGAGTTTGGTCCCCAGTTCGCGGGCCTCGCGGTCGTCCCCGCGCCCGAGCGCCGCGCCGACGAGCGACTGCGCCGCGATGGCCAGGGAATCCAGTACCAGTGCGAGGAACGTCCACAGTTGCAGGACGACCTGGTGCGCCCCAACGGCTCCGACGGACGTGCGCGCGGCGACCGTTGTCGCGGAGACGAAGCAGGCCTGGAAGGCGAGGCTGCGCAGGACGAGGTCGCGGCCGAGGACCAGTTGCGCGCGCATGACGTCCGGGCGCGGCCGGAGCGGCACCTTGCGCAGGGCGCCGAGGAAGAGGGCGGCGCCGACGGTTTGGCCGATGATGTTGGCGTAGGCGGAGCCTTGGAGCCCGAAGCCCGCGGTGTGGACGAGGAGCGGGCAGAGGACCGCGGAGACGCCGTTGCCCGTCAGGACGTAGTAGAGGGGCCGTCTCGTGTCCTGGACACCGCGCAGCCAGCCGTTGCCCGCGAGGGTGATGAGGATCATCGGGACACCGCAGAGCGCGACGCGCAGCCAGGTCGTGGCGGCGTCGGCCAGTGCCCCGTCGCCCGCCAGCACCCGCGCGACGGGGGCGGCGAAGAGCTGGCCCAGTCCCATGAGGAGGAAGCCCGCCGCGATGGCCAGCCAGGTGGCCTGGACGCCCTCGGTGACGGCCTGGTCCCGGTGCCCGGCGCCGTGCAGGCGGGCGGCGCGGGCGGTGGTGCCGTAGGAGAGGAAGGTGAGCTGGGTGGAGAGCTGGGCGAGGACGATCGCCCCGACCCCCAGCGCCCCCAACTCGGTACCCCCGAGATGCCCGACGACGGCGGTGTCCACCAACAGGTACAACGGCTCGGCGGCGAGCACGGGAAGGGCCGGAACGGCCAACCGCAAGATCCGCCGCAACGGCGAGCCGTCCACGTTGCCTCCCCAGGTTCGGTACCCGTCCCATCATCCTCCCGGATGTGGACTCGGCCACCGGGGCCAGGTGCGGACGTCCCCGGGAACGACCAGGAGAGGACCGGACCTCGTCGTCGCCGAGCGCGGATACCGACCACCACAAGCCTTTGCCGACGCGGTACTCGAGACTGTCGGCCGGATGTCCGCCTTTCTCCGCCCGTTTGGCACCTGTCGTTCGGCTTCCGCGCGTGTCAGGATCGGCGGATGTCGACAGGGGGCAATCGTTGGCTGCGGCTCGGCGGGGTGGCCGTGGGGGTGGTCGCGGCGCTGGTCATCGCGGTGACGGTGTGGTACCAAGCGGTGCCCACACTGGACGACCTCAAGGCGGAGGCGGGGCTCAAGGGCAAGGCCGAGCTGGTCATCGGGGTGAAGGTGGACATGCCCGGCATCGGCCTCTACGACCCGGAAACCAAGACCTACTCCGGCTTCGACGTCGACATCGCCTACCTCATCGCCGCCGACCTGGGCTTCCAGAGCGACGAGGTGCGGTTCCTGGAGATCCAGAACGAGGACCGCAGCCGGATGCGCGGCGTCACCGGCGAACGCGTCGACCTGGTCATCGCCACCTACAGCGCGACGCCGGAGCGGGAGGCGGGGCGGCAGGTCAGCTTCTCCGACCCGTACCTGGAGACCGAGCAGTCCGTCGTGACCCGCAAGGACCACGGACCGGTGCTGGCGCTGTCCGGGCTCGCGGGCGAACGGGTGTGCACGCTGAGCACGTCGACCTCCGAGGGCCCGCTGCCCAAGGCGGGCGCGAAGGTCGTCTACGAGGACACCATCGCCGCGTGCATCGCGAAGCTGCGCTCGGGTGAACTCGACGCCGTCACCACCGACGCGGTCATCCTCGGCGGGTTCGTCGAGAAGTACCCCGACGAGTTGCGGCACCACGACATCGGCCTCGAAACCCCCGAGCTGTGGGCGGTCAACACCGGCGGCAACGAGGCGCTGCGCAAGCTGGTCAACATCTCGCTTTACAACTCGCGCAACGACCCGGCCGACAAGCGGTGGGAGAACGCGTTCGACAAGCACCTGCGGCCGATGCAGAAGGCCAGCCCCAACCAGCCGAACCCGATCGACGAGCAACCCGAGGTGGCCGAGGTCGAGGTCCGGCGGTGGCCGTGGGAGCGGCTGAGCGGGCTCGTCCTGCCGGTCCGGTGAGCCGGGTGAGCGGCCCCGACGAGCCCCGCAACCGGCAGTGGGCGTTCACCTTGCTGCCCGCGTTCCCGATCCTGCTGCTGGTGCTGCGGCTGTGGGAACTCAGCGGCCAGGACCTGAACACGATGTTGCTGCTCGTGCAGCACGTGAACGCGTTGGAACTGGCCAGTTCGCTGGTCATCAGCCTCCTGGAGACACCACCCGCGCTGCTGCTCACGGGCTACGTGCTCGGCTCCCTGTCGCTGGTCAGCACCGAGGGGTCACCGCCGACCCGGCTGGAGACGGCGGTGGAGCGCACACCGGACTGGGCCATCACGCTGATGGTGATGTGGTCGGCGGTGGTGTGGCAGCTGCGGTTCCTGCCCGCCCTGGTGATGCTGGTGTGCGCCGCCGTCGGCCTGGGCGTCCGCCGCCGGGGGCGCCAAGACCTGGTGACGCCGGTGTGCGTGGTCCTGCCGATCGCGGTCGGCGTGGGGGAACTGTTGTGGTTCGGCCCGGCGATCGTGGAGGCGCTGGGCTTGGGTGACGTCCCCTTGGCGCTGTTGCTGGGCCTGCCCCCTCTGTTGGGCCCTTTGCTGACGGGCCCACTCCCCCACCTGGTGGCCCGCCCGGTGACCCACGGCCTGGTGACCATCGGCGCCTTGGTGACGCCTTTCCTGCTGATGGCGATGTTCCTGCGCGTCCCGGTACTCCCGTCGGTCGCGGTGGAACTCAAACCGGCGAGCGGCCAACCGGGAACCATCGTGCTGGGCAACGTGGTCACCGTCGACGACACCATGACAACCATGCTCGACGACGACCGCACCGTGCGGTTCGTGGCCAACGACCTGATCGTGGCGAAGTCCCTGTGCCAGGGCGAGCAGCGGATCCCGTACAGCCCGGTCCGCGCCCGCGGCTGGCTGGTGGAAACCGCCGCCCTGGAGTGGCTCCTCACCCGGAAGCTCCCCCAGGGCGACACCGACCCCCGCTGCGAGGGCCGCCTCCCCTGACGCCCGCGCCCTGCCCCGGCCGTGGCACACCATTCGACCTAGAGAACAGGCGGAGTCGACGGGCCAGCCGGACAATAGCCCCATTTCCCGACACGCAACAATAACTCTTTGTCACGCGATTCACCGCACAACAAGCATTTACTGGTCAGAATCGATTAGACCGATCGGCGCAACCCGGCGGAATTACGCCATTCGGCGCTCACCAGCGCACTTCACCCCTGGCTAAGGTCCCCGTTGGCTACACCGGATGGGTTGCGCGCACTGGGGGCGAGAATGATTCATCGGCCGTCGCTTTTTGCCGTCCTGTTATCCGCACACCGAAAATTGGCCTCTCGACGCGCGTTGGTCGCGTCGATCATTGTCGTACTGACCACGACGCTGATGTCCGTTCCGGTCACGCGCGCGGTCGCCGCGGGACCCCGGCCGCCGAAGGTGAACGCGGCCAGGGTGGTGCCCACCACCGAGCTGAAGACCACTCCCCTCAAGCCGCCTGCGGCCCCGCCGCCCGCGCGCTCGGCGGCCACGGCCTGGCCTGCCGCCGCCGAGGCCGTCGTGGTGCCCAGCGACCCGAGGTCGCGCGTGGCCGCGCGCGCCGACCGGACGCCGGTCACCATCACGACCGCGGGCTCGGCGAAGAGCCTGTCCACCAAGGGTTCGGTCCGGGTCAAGGTCGCCGACCGGGCGTCGACCGAACGCGCGGGCGTGGTGGGGGTGCTGCTGTCGGTCTCCCCGGCGAGCGCCGCCGACCCCGGGCCGGTTTCGGTCGGATTGGACTACTCGGGCTTCCGTGACGCGATCGGCGGTGATTTCGCCGGGCGGCTCCGCATGGTCCAACTCCCCGCCTGCGCGCTGACCACCCCCGAAGCGCCCGCGTGCCGCACGCACTCCCCCATCCCCTCCCGCAACGACAGCAACGCGAAGACGCTGTCCGCGGACGTCGCGCTCCCCACCGCGGGCGCGGCGGCCAAGGCACCCGAACCCGTCGTGCTGGCCGCGGTGGCCGGTGCCGAGGGGCCGAGCGGGTCGTTCGCCGCGACTCCCCTGTCCCCGGCGGGCAGCTGGTCGGTCGACGGCAACTCCGGCGCCTTCACCTGGAGCTACCCGGTGCCGGTGCAGACACCCGCGGCGGGCGGCGCGCCCGCTGTCGCGCTGTCGTACAACTCGTCCTCAGTGGACGGCCGGACGTCGACCACCAACGGCCAGTCATCGTGGGTCGGCCAGGGCTGGGACTACGACCCGGGCTTCGTCGAGCGCACCTACCGCACCTGCGCGGACGACAAGACCCTGCCCGCCGCGCAGCAGACCGGGGACCTGTGCTGGTCGGGCCACCTGATGACCATGAGCCTCAACGGCCGCACGGTGTCGCTGGTGCGCGACGACACCACGGGCGCCTGGCACCCGCAGAGCGACGACGGCTCGCGCGTCGAACTCGTCGAGGACACCGCGCCGGGCAACAACGGCACCTACCGCGGTCAGTTCTGGAAGATCACCACGACCGACGGCACGCAGTACTTCTTCGGCCGCACGCGGGGTCCGGGACACACCAACCAGGAGAGGACCAACTCGGCCTACCCGGTGCGGGTGTACAGCCCGCGCAACGGCGACCCCTGCTACAACAGCGCCGGTTTCGCCCAGTCCTGGTGTGACATGGGGTGGCGGTGGAACCTCGACTACGTCGTGGATCCGCGCGGCAACGCCATGGCGTACTACTACGACCCCGAGACCAACTACTACGGCGCGAACAACCAGAACACCGGCGTGGTCTACACCCGCGGCGGCACGCTCAAGCGCATCGACTACGGCCTGCGGCTCATCGGCGGTTCGATCTACACGCAGACCACCCCGAACCAGGTCGTGTTCACCACCGCTGAGCGTTGCGTCCCGGCGGGCGGGTTCACCTGCGACCCGGCGCAGTTCACCGTGGCCAACGCGCTGAAGTGGCCGGACACGCCGGTCGACCAGAACTGCGGCGCGAGCGGCTCCTGCGCCAACCACGCGCCGACCTTCTGGTCCCGCAAGCGTTTGACGACCATCACGACGTACTACAACACCGGCCAGGGCCCGGTCCCGGTCGACAGCGTCCAACTGGGACAGGACCTGCCCGCGGTCGCCGACTCGGAGCTGCGGCTGGACTCGTTGACCCACACCGGGCACGTCGGCGGCACGATCACCCAGCCCGCGGTGCGGTTCACCAGCCAGGTGTACGACAACCGCGTGCAGGGCTACGGCAACATGTCCGGGTTGGCGCACTGGCGGTTGACCAACATCCAGGGCGACACCGGCCTGATCATCACGGTCAAGTACAGCGACAAGGACTGCACCGCCACCACGGTTCCCACGAACCTGTCCGCCAACACCAGCCGGTGCTTCCCGGTCTACCGGACGCTGCCCGGCAACCAGAACCCGACCCTGGACTTCTTCCACAAGTACGTGGTGACCCAGGTCCTGGCGCAGGACCGCAACCAGTACTCGCCGGACCAACAGACCGACTACACCTACCTCGGCGGCGCGGCCTGGCACTACGACGACAACGAGCTGGTCAAGCCGGAATACCGCACATACGGCCAGTTCCGCGGCTACCGCACGGTCGAGGTGCGCAGCGGCGACAACACGCACGTCGTCGAGGCCAACGCCCCACCGGACAAGCGAACGCTGACCCGCACCACCTACTACACCGGCATGGACCAGGACATCCTGCCGAACAACGCCCGGCGGTCGACGAGCTTCACCAACTCCCTCAACGAGTCGGTCGTCGACACGGACCAGCTCGCGGGCAGCGCGCACGAGATCCAGACCTTCGACGGCGACGGCGGCAGCCGCGTCAGCACGGCGCTGAGCAACGGCGTCGTCATCGGCACCACCGCGACCCGCGGCCGCGCGGGTCTCGACCCCGCCAAGGCGACCCTGGTCGGCACCCAGCGCAGCCGCTCGATCACCGACCTCGCCGCGGGTGGCACCCGGAGCAGCGGCACCCTCAACCGCTACGACACCCTGGGCCGCGTGGTCTCCACCACCGAGACCGCCGACGGGCTGCCGTCGATGTGCACCACGAACACCTACGCCGACAACACGACCTCCTGGATCCGGTCGCTGGTCAGCGAGGTCCTGGTGTCGCAGCAGGAGTGCCCGACCAACGGCGCGGCTCCCGCTCCCGTGGTCAGCGGCGCCCGAACCCTCTTCGACGGCAGCGCCGCGCTCGGCCAGGTCCCGGGCGCGGGCAACCCCACCACGACGATCACCGCCACAGCCAACAACAGCGGCACGCTGACCTGGACCAGCACCGGCTCCGCGACGTTCGACGGGTCCGGTCGCACGCTCACCAAGACCGACCAGCGCGGCAAGGTCACGAGCATCGCGTACACCCCGGCCGAAGGCGGGGTGCTGTCCAAAACGGTCACCACCAACCCGAAGTCCCAGACCTCGACGATCGAGGTGGAACCCGCGCGCGGCAAGGCGGTCCTGACCACCGACGTCGGCGGCAGGCGCACCGAGATGGCCTACGACGCGCTGGGCCGCCTGGTGTCGGGGTGGCTGCCGGGCAGGCCGAGGTCGGGTCTGCCGTCGATGGAGTACACCTACCTGCAACGCACCGACGGCCCGTCCGCGATCACCAGCCGCAAACTCGTCGACTCCGGCGCGGCGCTGAACCAGATCGTCGCCGTCGAACTCTACGACGCCTTCGGCAAGGTGCGGCAGACGCAGACCGAGACCGCGTCGAACAAGCGCCAGGTCATCGACGCCTTCTACGACTCGCACGGCTGGGAGGTGCGGGCGAACAAGCGGTACCTGACCGCCGGAGCGCCGAGCACCACGTTCGTGGCCGTCGACGCGTCCACAGTGGACGACCGGACGGCGACCGCGTACGACGGGTTCGGCCGGGAAACGCTGAAGACCTCGTACCAGGGCACGACGAAGGTCGCCGAGACCCGCACGGTCTACGGCGGCGACCGCACGACGGTGGTGCCCCCGCCCGGTGGCACCACCGAGACGGCGGTGACCGACACCCGCGGCCGCAAGGTCCAGCAACTGCGCTACAGCGCGCCGCCGACGATCAACGGCAACGTCGTCAGCGGCGGGACCGCGCAGTCCACGACCTACCGGTACACCGCCACCGGCCTCATGGACCGGATCACCGACAACGCGGGCAACACCTGGTCCTACGACTTCGACTTCCTCGGCCGCAAGACGAGCCAGACCGACCCCGACAGCGGCACGTCGACCGTGGCCTACGACCTCGCGGGCCTGGTCACCACGACCACCGACGCGCGCGGCCGCAGCCTGGCGCACGAGTACGACGACCTGGGCCGCAAGACCGCCACGTACTCGGGCACCGTGCCCAACCCCAACAACAAGCTCGCCACCTTCACCTACGACGGCGCCACGAACGGCGCGGGCAAGCCGTACACCGCGACCCGCTACACCGCGGACGGCACCTTCATCACCGCCGTCACCATGTACGACACGGCGGGCAACCCGAACCGGCAGGTCACGCAGGTACCGGCGGCCGTCACGGGGCTCAACGGGACCTATACGACCAACTACGCCTACACCACCACCGGTCAGGTCAGCTCGATCACGCCCGCCAACGGCGGTGGCCTGCCCGGGGAGACGATCTCCATCGGGTACGACCGGTTCGGCAAGCCGACCAGCGCGGCCGGGTACAACACCTACGTCCTGGACTCGACGTACACCGACTACGGCGAGGCGCTGCAGTACACACTCGGCCCGTCGAACAACAAGGCCTGGCTCAGCTACGACTACGACGCGCACACCCGCCGTCCGATCGGGATCAACCTGTCGGTGCAAGCGGCGGCGGCGCAGTCGGTCGACGACACCCGCTACACCTACGACGCGGTCGGCAACATCACCAAGTCGATCAACACGCGCGGCGACGGGGTGGGGGCGACGACCCGCACCCAGTGCTACGGCTACGACGCCCTGAACCGGCTGGAGAAGGCGTGGACCGCGACCGACGCGTGCGCCGCGGCCCCGTCGTCGAGCACGGTCGGCGGGCCGGACGCGTACTGGCTGTCGTGGTCGTTCGACTCGATCGGTCTGCGCGCGCAGCAGGTCAAGCACGGTGTGGGTGGCAACGGTGACACCACCACGAACTACGCCTACCAGGCGGGCAAGGTCCACGCGCTGTCCGGCACGACCACCACGGGTCCGTCGGGCACGACGACCCAGTCGTTCGGCTACGACACCGCGGGCAACACCACCACCCGCGGCGACCAGACCCTGACCTGGGACGACGAGGCGCGGCTCAGCAAGGTCACCACCCCGACGGGGTCGACCTCGTACACCTACGACGCGGACGGCTCACAACTCCTGCGCCGCACGGCGACGGAGACGACGCTGTTCCTGCCGGGCCAGGAGTTGGCCCGCGACAACACGACCGGCGTGGTCACGGGCACGAGGTACTACACCCACAACGGCACGCGGGTCGCGCAACGGGTGGGTGGGGGCAACCCGGTCTACCTGGTGGGCGACCTCCAGGGCACCAGCTCGGTGGCGGTCAACTCGGTCGGCTTCGCCGTCACCCGCCGCACCATGGACCCGTACGGCAACCCCATCGGCGGTGTGACGAACGGCCCCTGGCCCAACCAACGCGGGTTCCTGGACCAACCGGTGGACCAGACCACCGGCCTGACCGACATGGGCGCCCGCAAGTACGACCCGGTGACGGGCCGCTTCCTCAGCGTGGACCCGGTGCTGGACGAGAACGACCCGGACCAGTTGTGCGGGTACTCGTACGCGAGCAACAACCCGGTCTCCAAGTCCGACGCCACCGGCCTGATGGCCATCGTCATCGGAATCGGCGCGAAGGGCGTCGACGAGGCCCAGCGCATCGTGGGCGACCTGCAGGCGCACGGGTTCCAGAACTACCGCACGGCCCAGATCTCCAAGCTCAGCGGCGTCTTCCTCAACCGCTGGTCGGCACAGGGTCCGTACAACGCCTCGTCCCTGGTCCCGTTCGTCATCTACTTCGTCACCTTCGTCCGCTGGGCGGACTGCAGCCCGGCGAAGCCCGCGAGCAAGCCCGCGTTCCGCCCCAACCCGTTGGACCGCAAGCAGCAGGCCGCGTGGAACGCGAAGCACCCCGAGCCGCCACCCACGCCCGCCGACCGCAGTGTCCGCGAACAGCTCCGCGACATGCTGGTCGCCTTCACCGGCGTGGACGACCTGGTCAGCTGCTTCAAGGACGGGGACTGGGCGAGCTGCGCGGGCTTCTTCGGCCCCATGGCGGTAGGCGGCGCCGCGGGCTGGGCGGGCAAGAAGATCATGCAGGGCGCCTCGAAGGGCGTCCGCGGCGTGCGCAGCTCCGCCGGACACTCACAAGCCGACAACGTCATCCCAGGAGGGCGTTCCGACGGCGAGACGGTGTTCTCCGGACACGGCTACTTCGACGAAGAGAACGGCGAAGCCGTGGTACCGGAGGGGACCACGCTGCACATGTACACCAAGCACGGGGGCTTCGTCGATGACGACGACATCATCCCGGTGGAGATGGGCGCACGCGTCAAGCCCACCGAGACCTTCCGTCCAGGCGACCGTCTCCCGAACTACACCTTGGACAGCCCTGACGAACTCTGGGTCGTGTCCGGCTCGTACACCGTCGACGGCCCGACGCTGCTCAGTGAACTCCTACGACCCAATATGGGAATATGCCACTGGGCAGCGTGCCGTGAGATCTGAACAGGAGACCATGTCGCCGTGACGAGGTATGAGGATCTCACCCCCTACGAGTACTCCAAGCTGAGGCCACCCTGGCGGGCGGCGGTCAACATCGGTTGGCTCGAACCAGACGCGCCGTACGCCGTGGGTCCCGTCGAGGACGGTGTGGTCGACATGCTCGTCAGGCTGTCACACACCCACATCGCCAACGTGACCCGAGGGATCTACCGATGCCGGTTCTGCGGCGCGTTCAAGCTCTCCCTGAACGTGCCCGAGATTTCCGGGGCCTCAACCCTGTTGGGACACGCGGAGATTCACTTCAAGGGGCATGACGGCACCGTGTACGCCGCGCCGTCGCTCATAGCGCACTACGTGGCCGAGCACGACTACTCGCCGCCGAGGCAGTTCATCGAGGCAGCGTGGGAGGTCGACCGCTCGACGCCACGGGTTCGACACAGCCGGGGCGTACCGGTGAACGGTTGACCCGAGGCCGAAGGGCGGGTTGCCCGGTCCTGGACCGGGCAACCCGCCCTTCGGCGTTGTCAGGGGTTGCCGCGCCAGAAGTCGGCCTGTTTGGCCGCCATGGCTTCCGTGAACTGGGCCGCGGTCATGTTGCCCTTGAGCAGGCTCGCGTGCAGCGGGTTCAGGACCTCAGAAATCCAGCGGCCGCCCGCGATGGCGTTGGTGCCGTCCAGCACGAGGGCGTGTTCGGCGTTCGTGTCGTACAGGGCGGTGCGGATGGGGCTCAGCACGGCCGGGACCGGCAGGTCCGCGCGGACCGCCAGGCTGTCGGCGACCGAGGGGAAGCCGGTCAGGTTGTCGCGGTTGAGGGTGTAGGCGATGAACGCCTTGGCCGCCGCCACGCGCTTGGCCTTGGCGGGGATGGCGAAGCCCACGGGGAGGTACTCGACCACGTCGTGGCTCGCGCCGCTGGGCTGGGGGAAGCGGAACGGGGCGAAGTCCGCGGTCTGGTCGCCGCCGCGCTGGGACAGCAGCTGGCGGGCCTCGGCGGGGATCTCGCTGGTGCCGAACAGGTACGCGGCCTCGCCCGCGGCCCAGCGCTCGCGCATCTTCGGGTACGGGGCGTTTTCCCAGCCCTCCAGCAGGTAATTGCCCTTGGCGAACCGTTCCACCAGGTCCGCAGCGCGCTGCAGGCCCGCGTTGTTGCGCCAGGCGTCGCCGGTTTTGTCCTGGGCCGCCTCGGACAGCTTGCCCGCGCCGACATAGCGCAGCGCGACCTGCGCGAAGACCGCGGCATTCACCGAATCGAGGCCGTTGTCCTGCGCCACGGCGGGCAGGCCGTCGCCTTTCGCCTTGTCGAACAGCGCGAACAGCTCGTCATCGGAGGTGGGCGCCGAGAAGTCGGTGATCCGATTCTTGTCGTACCACCAGGAATTTCCCAGCAGCATATAGGGAATCTCGAAGATCTTGCCGTCCGACGCCTTGTTCTGTGGAATGTCGAAGTACGCGGCGGGCAACACATCGCGCACCTTCTGCTCGTTCTCGCCGATGGCCAGGTCGAGCACGTCGTCGACCGGGCGGGTGCCGCCCGCGTCGGCCACCAGGCCCTTGACCTGGCTGACGTCCTGGTCGAACAGGTCCGGTCCGGCACCGGTGGCCAGCGCCGGGACCACGTTCTGGCGCAGCAGGTCACGGCCCAACCACTGCACGTTCACCTTCACACCGGTCTTGTCCGTGAAACACCGGATCACCTTGCTGAGCACGCGGCCCTGCGGTTCGTCGGCGTTCCACATCGACCAGTAGGTGAACTCCTTGTCGCCGTCCGGTCGCACTCCGATGTCGGCGCACGGCGCGCCGAGGAAATCCTCCGCTTTCAGCGGCGACACCTGGTCGTTGTCGCCCGACGGCGCGCCGGTACCGCACCCCGCGAGAACCAGGGCGACGGCCGCCGCCAGCGACGAGAGCCGGATAAGTCGCATGTCACCACCTGATCGCGCGCGGCGACGGCGAACTCGCTCGCCGTTACCGCAAACTGTGCGCGCGGCCGCCCGATAACGAGCACCCATCACCACTCCCGGGCACCGCGGCCGCGCTCGGTCTGCTAACGAATGGTTTATACCATCAGTCCATAAGATGACAGACCGATTCGCCGACACACGTGCCGAATCCGAGACATTGCCCGGCCGTCATGAAATCGCCCGACCGCGCGCCATGTGGTTATCCACCGACCGCGCGGGCCATTCGTGGCCACAGTGGACGACGGGTCAGGCGAACGCGTTCTTGATGGTGACCAGCACGTCCTCCGCCGACCCGGCGGCCGGGAAGCCCGCGGCGAGGCGGTGCCCGCCCCCGCCGAGCGAGGCCGCGACCGCGCGCACGTCGACGGCGCCGACCGACCGCAGGGACACCGACCACCGGTTCGGCGCCAGCTCCTTGGCCACGGCCGCCACCCCGGCCTCGGTGACGGTGCGCAGCAGGTCCACCACGCTGTCGGCGTCCTCGGCGTCGAGCCCGGTCAGGTCGGTCAACGACACCACGGTGACCACCAGGCCGTGGCCGTCGGCCGCGTCCGGCACCAGCTGCGCGCGGGACAGCGACCCCGACACGAGCCCCAACCAGGCGAACGGGTGCGAGTCCATCAGCTCGCGGGCCACCGCGCTCGGGTCGACGCCCGCCGCGATGAGCCGCGCGGCGGTGGTGTGCGTGGCCGGGGTGGCGCGGCGGAACGAGCCGGTGTCGGACACCAGGCCCGCGTACAGGCACTCCGCGATGTGCGGGGTCAGCTCGGCGCCGAGCTCGTCGAGCAGGTCGAGCACCAGCACGGCGGTCGCCACGGCGGTGTCGTCGATGACGTGGTCGGTGCCGAAGCGGGTGTTGGACACGTGGTGGTCGACCACCAGCACCCGCCCACCGGCGGCGACGGTGGCGGGCACCCGGTCGGCCAGCGCGCCGAGGCGCTCGATGCTCGCGCAGTCCAGCGCCACCACCAGCGGCGGCGCGGCGGGCACCTCCGCGACCGGGACGACCAGCCCCTCCCGGTCGAGGCCGCGCAGCGACCGCGGCACGTCCGCCGGGAACCCGAAGGCCACCCGGACCGCCGCCCCGCGCGCCGTCAGCACCGAGGCCAAGGCCAAGGCGCTGCCCAGCGCGTCGGCGTCCGGGCTCACGTGCGCGAAGAGCGTCACATCGGGTGCGTCCCGCAGCAGGTCCGCGGCGTTGGAAAGATCGGTTGTGCCCACGTCCCCAGAATCACCGGGCGCGGGGGCGCTGTCCAGTCGGGCAGGTCAGCGCTTGCCCAGGGACTCGCCGATGAACCGCAGCACCTCGGGCATGATCCGCTTCCAGTAGTCCGCGTTGTGCCCGCCACCGGAGAACGCGGCCGGGTTGGCGCGGGCCCGGTCGGCGAACTCGCGGGCCGCGGCGTACTGCGGGTCCTCGGTGCCGCACCAGACCGACACCGGCAGCGACGAGATCGCGGTCAGGTTGCGGGTGGGCTCCGCGCGCTCCCATTCCTGCTGGTTGGCGTAGATGCCGGAGGAGCGGGCGTCGTCCCACGAGCCGTAGACCGCGGGGCTGACGGCGGCCAGCAGCGACAGGCCCGGGGTGCGGGCGTACTCGAACGCGCCGACCGCGCCACCGCCGACGCCGAGCGCGGCGAACGGGGTCGCGGCCAGCTCGGTGCGGGCCAGCCAGTCCGGCAGCTCCTCGGCCAGCATCTTCTGCGCCGGGCCCAACCAGGTCTTGGCACCGCCGTCGACCGCGACGATGGCGAACGGCTTGGTGCCCGCGCGGACCGTGGCGGTGAGCAGCGGCGGCAGGTCGAGACCGACGAACTGGGTGGCGTCGGCGCCCTCGGCGTGCAGCGCCAGGCAGACCGGCAGCGCGCCCGCGACGTCCCGGGGGCGCATCACGACCATCTTCACGTCACCGATGGACGAGCGCCACACCAGGTTGCTGACCGACGTCGCGTCGACGGCGGCCTGCGTGGTCGCCTTGGTGGTGGTCGTCGTCGGCGCCGAGGCCGCCTGCTGCTTCTGCGCGCCGCAGCCCGCGAGCGCCACCGCGGCGCCCGCCATGAGGAAGCCGCGTCGGCTCCATCGTCCGTCCACTGTAGAACTCCCGGGGTGGGGCCAGTCGACCGGTGTCGGGCGCACCGGGGACATAAGGTCTACACCACGAACCTCAGATGTGCGAGCCTATGAACGACATCGCCTCCGGCAGCGCGCGCCGCCAGTAGTCGGCGTCGTGCCCACCGTCACCGGTCCTGGCCACGGCGGGTTTCGCCGTGTCGATCAGCTGGTTCGCCGACGGCAACAGCGGATCCGCTGTGCCGCACCACACACCGAGCGCGGTCTTGCCGAGCTCGGCGACGTGCAGCAGGGGCTCAGTCTGCTCCCACAGGGCCCGGCCGGGGAAGACGTCGCGCGCTTTCGCCTGGGCCCAGGTGGGGAACAACGCCGGGCTGAGCACGGCGGCGGCCCGGACCTGGCCGGTGTGCGCGCGGACGTAGTTGAGCGCGCCGTAGCCGCCCATGGACACCCCGAGCACGGCGAACGGCTTGGTCGAGACGCCGAGTTCGGCCAGCCAGGCCGGGAGTTCGTCGGTGAGCATGGCCTGGGGGTCGTCGCCGGGGTCGGTGCGCACCCAGTAGGTGGCGTCGCCGCCGTCCACGGCGACCACGGCGTACGCGGCGGCCGCGGAGAGGTTGTCGCCGACGCCGAGGTCGGTGAACTGGTTCGCGTTGGCACCCCGGCCGTGCAGCGCGAGGCAGGTGGGGAGCGTGCCGCCGTCGTCGGCGAGGCCGTCGGGGCGGTAGACGAGCAGGCTCACCTCGCGGCCGCGCGCCTTGGAGAAGACTTTCCGGGACTCGAAGAGCGGCGCCGGGGGCTTGGTGGTGGGCGGGTCCGTGGGGCCCGGGATGGGGGTGCGGACGTCGCTGAGCGGGGTTTTGTCCTGACGCAGCGCCCAGGCGCCGAAGATGCCGAGGCCGACGGTCGTGGCCGTCCCGCCGACGGCGAGGCCGATCACCTGGCGTCGCGACATTCGACCGGACATGGGCTCCTCGGGGTGTTGCGCGGTCGCGTTCACTCTACCGGCCGAACGGGTGAGCTTCCCGTAGTCGCGCGGCGCGCGGGACCGGTTAGCTCGATTGTGGAGTCTCCGGGCGGGCGGAATACCGGCGCGGCGGGAAAGGCGAGGTCGGCGGCGGGCGGAATGCGGCGGCGCCGGGTTCGGGGTGACCTCGGGAATGCGCCCGAAACAAGATCAAGTCATGCCTCCGGCCCCCGGTGTCCATTCTACCGGCGGGGGCGGACAAAACGGGAAGATCAACAGCGGGGCTGTGGACAACTCGGGGCGAGCGCGACCGGCAAGCGCGACCGCCGGATCGAGCCGGGCCGAGCGGCGTGGAGCCAGGCCGAACCGGGACCAGACCGGACCTGGCCGGACCGGGCCTGCCTGCCAGGTCCGGCAGTCGGGCAATCGGGCAGTCGGGCAGTCGGGCAGTCCACATCGGCGTTGACTGTCCTCTGTGCACAGAATGCCGGAAAGACTTGTGGGGAAAGGAAAATCCCGCCCCCACGCGAAGGCGGGAGCGGGATCTCCAGGTCGGGCGAGGAACTAGTCCTCGTCGTCTTCGTCTTCCGGCTTCGGGGCGCGGTACGGGTCGGCCTCGCCCGCGTACACGGCACCCGACGCCTGGGCGGCGACCTCGGCGTCGGCCGCGCGGGCGCGGGCCAACAGGTCGTCGATCTTGCGGGCGTCGTCGGGGACGGTGTCCGCGACGAAGGTCAGGGTGGGGGTGAACCGGACACCCGTCCCCTGGCCGACCAGCGTGCGCAGCACGCCCTTGGCCCGTTCCAGGGCCGCCGCCGCGCCCGCGTGGTCGGGCTCGGCGTCGAGCTTGTCCCCGAGGACGGTGTAGTAGACCGTGGCGTCGTGGAGGTCGGCGGTGACCTTCGCGTCGGTGATGGTGACCCGGGCGAGCCGGGGGTCCTTGACCTCGTGCTCGAGGGCGGAGGCCACGATCTGGGAGATGCGCTTCGCGAGCTTGCGCGCGCGGGCTGCGTCAGCCACGACGCTCCTTCTTTCCTTGTTCGGTTCGGCTGAACCCGGGCTCAGTCGTCTGGTCCGAGCCACCGGCGGCGGGCCGAGAGCAGTTGCAGCTCCGGGCGACCGCTCACCAGGCGCTCGCAGGCGTCGAGCACGTCGTTGACGTGGGCGGCGTCCGCCGCGACCGCGCAGACGCCGATCAGGGCCCTGCGGTGCAGGTCCAGGTGACCGGCTTCCGCGACCGCGACTTCGAATCGCTTGCGCAGTTCGGCCACCACCGGCCGGACCGCGGAGCGCTTCTGCTTCAAAGAGTGGACGTCCCCGAGCAGGACGTCGAGTTCGAGGGCACCGACATACACCAGGCATCAGCCGAACGGGTGAGTGGGAAACCCCGGGGGCGCGGGTTCGGCGACCGCGCCCCCAGGGCTGGCCCCCGGGGAGTGCGCCCCGGGGGTTACCAACGGACTAGCTGCGCGGCTTCTCGCGCATCTCGTAGGTCTCGATCACGTCGTCGACCTGGAGATCGCTGTAGGAGCCGAGCGTCAGACCGCACTCGAAGCCCTCCCGGACCTCGACCGCGTCGTCCTTGAACCGGCGCAGCGAGCTGATCGGCAGGCCCTCCTGGATGACGACGCCGTTGCGGATGAGGCGCGCCTTGGAGTTCCGCCGGATCTCGCCGGAGAGCACCATGCAACCGGCGATCGTGCCGACCTTGGAGGACTTGAAGACGTCGCGGATCTCGGCGCGGCCGAGCTCGACCTCCTCGTAGATCGGCTTGAGCATGCCCTTGAGGGCCGACTCGATCTCCTCGATGGCCTGGTAGATCACCGAGTAGTAGCGGACATCGATGCCCTCGCGGTTGGCCAGCTCGGTGGCCTTGCCCTCCGCCCGGACGTTGAAGCCGATCACGATGATGTTGTCCGCGATGGCCAGGTTGATGTCGCCCTCGGTGATCGAGCCGACGCCGCGGTGGATGACCCGCAGCTCGACCTCGTCGCCGACGTCGATCTTCGTGAGCGCGTCCTCGAGTGCCTCGACGGTACCCGAGTTGTCGCCCTTGATGATCAGGTTGAGCTGGCTGGTCTCCTTCAGCGCGGCGTCCAGGTCTTCCAGGCTGATGCGCTTGCGCTTCTGCGCGTTCTGCGCGGCCCGGGTCCGGGCGGAGCGCCGCTCGGCGATCTGGCGCGCCGTGCGGTCCTCCTCCACGACCAGGAACGTGTCGCCCGCGCCGGGCACCGACGTGAAGCCGATGACCTGGACCGGGCGCGACGGGGTCGCCTCGGTGATGTCCTCGTTGAACTCGTCGACCATGCGGCGGACGCGGCCGTAGGCGTCGCCCGCCACGATCGAGTCGCCGACCCGCAGGGTGCCGCGCTGCACGAGGACCGTGGCCACCGGACCTCGACCGCGGTCGAGGTGCGCCTCGATCGCCACGCCCTGGGCCTCCATGTCGGGGTTGGCCCGCAGGTCCAGCGCCGCGTCCGCGGTCAGCAGGATGGCCTCGAGCAGCCCGTCGATGTTGGTGCCCTGGCGCGCGGAGATGTCGACGAACATGGTGTCGCCGCCGTACTCCTCGGCCACCAGCCCGTACTCGGTGAGCTGCTGGCGGACCTTCTGCGGGTTCGCGCCTTCCTTGTCGATCTTGTTCACCGCGACCACGACCGGCACGTTCGCGGCCTGCGCGTGGTTGATCGCCTCCACCGTCTGCGGCATGACGCCGTCGTCGGCGGCCACGACGATCACCGCGATGTCGGTGGCCTGCGCACCGCGGGCACGCATGGCGGTGAACGCCTCGTGACCCGGGGTGTCGATGAAGGTGATCAGCCGCTCGTTGCCGTCCAGCGACGTGGCGACCTGGTAGGCGCCGATGTGCTGGGTGATGCCACCGGCCTCGCCCTCGTGCACCGTCGTCTTGCGGATGGTGTCGAGCAGGCGGGTCTTACCGTGGTCGACGTGACCCATGACGGTGACCACCGGCGGGCGGGCCCGCAGGTCGTCCTCGTCACCGGCGTCCTCGCCGTAGCTGATCTTGAACGAGTCGAGCAGCTCGCGGTCCTCCTCCTCGGGGGACACGACCTGCACGGTGTAGTTCATCTCGGAGCCGAGCAGCTCCAGCACCTCGTCGGAGACCGACTGGGTGGCCGTGACCATCTCGCCGAGGTGGAACAGCACCTGCACCAGCGAGGCCGGGTTGGCGTTGATCTTGTCGGCGAAGTCGGTCAGCGAGGCGCCGCGGGCGAGCCGGATGACCTCGCCGCTGCCCTTGGGCAGGCGGACGCCACCGACGCTGGGCGCCTGCATGTTGTCCATGTACTCCTGGCGCTTCTGCCGCTTCGACTTGCGACCGCGCCGGGAAGGACCGCCGGGGCGCCCGAAGGCACCGGCCGCGCCACCGCGACCACCGGCACCGGGACGGCCACCGCCGCCACCGCCACCACCGGGGCGGAAACCACCGCCACCGCCGGCGGGAGCACCGCCACCGCCACCGGGGCGGAAGCCGCCACCGCCACCGCCACCACCGGGACCGCCGCGGAAGCCACCGCCACCGCCGCCGCCACCGGGACCGCCGCGGAAGCCACCGCCACCGCCACCGGGACCGCCGCGCGCGCCGCCGCCGGGGCCGCCACGGGCACCGCCGGGACCGCCACCGGGGCCACCACGACCGCCACCGGCGGGACGGGCGGGCCGGGGCGGCATCATGCCGGGGTTCGGCCGGGGGGGCATGTTGCCCGGGTTCGGGCCGGACGGACGAGGTCCGCCGGGCGCGCGGTCGCCGCGCGGGGCACCGGAGGGCCGGTCGCCACCGGGCCGCGGCGGGCGGTCGCCCGAGGGCGCGCCGCCACCGGACGGGCCGCCCTGGCCACCGGGGCGGGGACCGCCACCGGGACGCGGGGACGGCGCGCCGCCACCGACGCCGAACGGGTTGTTGCCGGGCCGCGGGGCACGCGGGCCGGGCTTGGGCGACTGGGTCCGCGGGGGAACCGTGCCGCCCTGGTTGCCGCCGCCCTTGCGCTCGCCACCGGGCTCCTGCTGCGCGGGCCGCTCCGGACGGGGCGGGCGCGGCGCGGACTGGGCCGGGCTCGGCGCGCTGCTCGCGGCCGCGGGGGCCTGCTGCTCACGCGCGGGCACGGGCTTCTCGACCGGCGCGGACGCGGGCTTGGGCCGCGGCGGGCCGGGCAGGAAGCCGGGCTTGGGGGGTGCGGTCTGCGCGGGCGCCGACGTCTGCGCGGGCGGGGTCACCGGCGGGGCCGCCGGGGCGCTCGCGGCGGCCGCCGGGGCCTGCTGCAGGGGCTTGGGCTGCTCGCGGACCGGCTCCGGGCGCTGGGCCGGGGGCCGGGGGCCGGGCGTCGGCTTGGGGCCGGGCCGGGGTCCGGGCTTGGACTCGCCCTTGCCGGGGTACGCATCCCGCAACCTGCGGGCTACCGGCGCCTCCACGGTGGAAGACGCGGACTTGACGAACTCACCCATGTCCTTCAACTTGGCGAGAACGTCCTTGCTGGTGACTCCGAGCTCCTTAGCCAGCTCGTGCACGCGGGCCTTGCCTGCCACTGCTCTCCTCGTCTGAATGAGGCCGGCGGGCAAGTTCCCGTCGACCTCGTCCTATCGTCGCGCGTTCATGTCTTCAGCTTCACGGCTGACTCATGACGGGTCGACCTGCTTCCTGTCCTTCTCCACGGCACGGGAAGATCCCGTTCCGACATCGCCTGCGGCGCGCTCTACCAGCGACCGCAGACCCTCCACGCAGACCGGTCCCTGGACCTTGAAGGCCCTGGGGAACGCCCGGCGCTTCTCGGCTTTCGCCAGACAACCCGGATCGGGGTGCAACCACGCGCCCCGACCCGGCATCCGACGCCGCGGATCGGGGATCGCGTCCCCGTCCACGAGCACCACACGCAGCAATTCCGCGTCCGCCGCCCGGGTCCGGCAACCGACGCACGTCCGCACGGGGCCGGACCCTGTCGGGCCGCCACCGGGGCGAGCGGAAACCGGTTCCAGATGACGAACCATGGGAAGTCTATCTTGTCCGGCTCACTCGGCCGAACCGGATACCGGAGCGGCCTGCGCGCCGGCCGCCGCGTCCGACCGGATATCGATCCGCCAGCCGGTCAACCGGGCCGCCAACCGGGCGTTTTGCCCCTCTTTTCCGATCGCCAGCGAGAGCTGGAAGTCGGGGACGACCACCCGGGCGGTCTTGGCGCGCTCGTCCACGACCGTGACCGAAACCACCTTCGCGGGCGACAGGGCGTTGCCGACGAAGGTCGCGGGGTCCTCGGAGTGGTCGATGATGTCGATCTTCTCCCCGGCCAGCTCGCTCATCACGTTGCGCACCCGGGCACCCATCGGGCCGATGCACGCGCCCTTGGCGTTGACCCCCTGGACGGTCGACCGGACGGCGATCTTGGAGCGGTGCCCCGCCTCGCGCGCCACGGCCGGGATCTCCACGGTGCCGTCGTTGATCTCGGGCACCTCCAGGGCGAACAGCCTGCGCACCAGGTTGGGGTGGGTGCGCGACAGCGTGATCTGCGGGCCGCGGGTGCCCCGGGTGACGCCGACGACGTAGCACTTGATGCGGGTGCCGTGCTCGTAGGACTCCCCCGGCACCTGCTCGACCGCGGGCAGCACGCCCTCCGTGTCGCCGACCTGCACGACCACCATGCCGCGCGAGTTGGCGCGGGTGTCGCGCTGGACGACGCCCGCGACGATCTCACCCTCCTTGGCGGCGAACTCGCCGAAGGTGCGCTCGTGCTCGGCGTCGCGCAGGCGCTGCAGGATGACCTGGCGGGCGGTGGTGGCGGCGATGCGCCCGAAGCCCTCCGGGGTGTCGTCCCACTCCTCGTCGACCTCGCCGTCCTGGCCGGTGGTGATGGCCAGCACGCGGACCACGCCGGTGCGCCGGTCGATGTCGATGCGCGCGTGCGGCTGGTGCCCCTCGGTGTGCTTGTAGGCGGTGAGCAGGGCGGTCTCGATCGCCTCGATCACCGTTTCGAACGGGATGTCCTTGTCGCGCTCGATCGCCCGCAGCGCGGCGATGTCCACGTTCATCGAGCGTCCTCCTCCGTGCCGGACGCCCGACCTTCGAGCATCGCCATCTCCGCCACCGGCGGTTGCTTGAACTCCACTTCGACCACGGCGTGCGCGACCGTGCCGTACTCGACGCGGCGCAGCGCGCCGTCGACGAGCATCTCGACGCCACCATCGGGGGTCTCGTCCGCCGCGCCGACACGGCCGGTGAACTCCGCACCCCCGACCGGGCGAACCTTGACCAGGCGCAGCCGGTTGCGGCGCCAGTGCCGGGGGCGGGTCAGCGGGCGGTCGACCCCGGGGGAGGTGACCTCCAGGGTGTACGGGCCGCCGAGGACGGCGTCGTGCTCGTCGAGCACCGCCGAGACGGCCCGGCTGACCACGGCGACCTCGTCGAGGCCGACCCCGTCGTCGCCGTCGACGACCACGCGCACGAGGCGCCTGCGCCCGGCCTGGGCGATGTCGAGCTGCTCGAGTTCGAAGCCGGTGTCGGCGATCGCCCCCGCCACCACCGGCTCCAGCGCGGCCGTGACGCGGTCACCTGCCGCCGGGTTGTCCGGCTCTCCCTGGTTGGCCACCCTGGCCGCTCCCTGTTCTGCTCGACGCCGCGGTTGTCTGCCGGTCGGGCGGTGCGCACCGCCTGCCGTGGTCACCTAGCGTATCTCGCCCGCCGAAGGGCAGCCGCCGCAGGCGATCATCCGAAGCTCCGGTGGGCCGAACGCGGGGCCTGGCAGGATGACGGACTGTGAGCACAACTCCCCCGACCCCGGTTTCGGTGAGCAGGCGAGTGCTGTTGCTGTCCACTCTGGCCACCGGTCTCGTGGCGTGCACCCCGACACCGGCGTCCCCTCCTCCTCCGGACCCGCTGGCGGCGTTGGCGGCCCGTGCGCGGGCGGACGCCGCGCTGGCGTCCGCGATCGCTTCCGCCACCCCGGCGTTGGCGGGGGTGGCGGAGGAGGTCGCGAAGGTGCGCGGGGAACACGCGGCGGTGTTGCAGAAGGAGGTGGACCGGGAGCGACCACCGAAGCCGTCGTCCTCGGCCGCCCCTACTACTACGGCCGCGCCCACGGTCCCCTCGAACCCCAAGGCCGCCTTGGCAGAGGGCTTGAAGGGCGCGTCGGACGAGGCGTCGGAGGTGGCGGTGGCGGTGCCGCGCCACCGGGCCGGGATGGTGGGGTCGGTGGCTGCGGGGTGCGTGAGTCTGTTGGAGGTCTTGGCATGACACAGCCGTCGTCCGCGGTACCACCGTCCCGCGCGCCCTTGCCGGAGGACACCCTCGCGGCGGTGCAGGCGGCCTTGGGCGCCGAGCACGCGGCGGTGTGGGTGTACGGCCTGGTGAGCGCCTTTCTGCCCGCCACGTTCGACAAGGCGATCGCCGAAGGCGCCACCGCCCACCGCGCGTGCCGGGACACCACCGGGCGCCTGCTGGGGGCGGCGGGCGCGACCCCGGAACCGGCCGAGCCCGCCTACCTGCCCCCCAAACCGGTCACCGACCAGGCATCGGCCTTGGAGCTGGTGGTCAACGCCGAGACCGACACCACGACCGCCTGGCGGGCCGCCATGGAACGCACCGACGCCCCCGACGTCCGCCGCATCGCCCTGGACGCCCTCAAGTCCTCGGCCGCCCGCTCCACCCGCTGGCGCAAGACGGCAGGCCTGACCCCTTTGACCCCACCCCTACCAGGCCAGCCCTAGCGGCATTTCTTTTCAATCCCCACCGAGCCCCAGCACGGAGCCGCCTGGGTCGCTCGGCTCACCCGACCTCAGCGACGGGCCGCGGTCCGGCCACCGACTCGCTCAGGCGGACGACGGTGAGTTCGACCTGGGACTGGCCTTCCTCCCAGTGGGCGATCGGCGCGCAGCCCTCGTCCACCAGGAACTTGCCGCCCGCCCACTCGTCCCCCAGGAAGATCATCCCCTCGTCCCCCTCCGTGCAGAAGAACCCCAGGTGAGCCCGCAGACCCTCGTGCTCCACCGCCTCGAGTTGCTCAGCCATCTCCTCCTCCGGCTCCGCGTCCACGTCGAGCAGGCTCTCCGGCCCGTCGCCGATTGCCAGTGCCACGCGCATCGCGTCGAAGAGGGTGCCGTCGGTGGTGAGGCGGGTGTAGGTGACGTACCAGTGGTCCGCCCAGGCCGGGTCCGTGAGGTCGATGCCGTGCCGGTCGACCAGGACCGCCAGGTCCGCGCCCCGCAGCAGGCTGTCCTGGAACGCGACCTCGGCCAGGTCGGCGAGGAACGCCGGGTGCGCGGCGGGGTCGACGCCGTGGATCTCGTAGATCGACCGCGCCGCGTCGAAGGTGGACGGGGTGTCGCTGTCGTCGAACAGGGGGACGTCCCAGACGACCGGTTCCGCGCCGCTGAGCGCGGATGGCCGGATCCAGGCCGGGTCGCGGTCGAAGCCGACCTCGTGGATGAGGTTGCCCTCCAGGTACACCGCGTAGTCGGCGTCGGGTGCGTGGTCCGACAGGGGGCCGCCGAGGAACACCTCGAACGCCTCGGTCAACTGCCGCCGCCAGTCCTGCGGCGTGGGGTTCGCGCTGGTCACGCGCGAACCCTACGCCAGTTGATCAGCCGGCCGGACACAGGCAGAACGGCTGCCCCTCGGGGTCCAGCAGCACCGTCCACCGGTCCCCGCCCGGCTGGAACTCGGGCCGCGAGGCCCCCAGCGCCACGTACTCGTCGGCCGCCGCGGCCACGTCCGGCACCGACAGGTCGAAGTGGTACCGCTTGCTCGACGACGCATCCGGCCACGCGGCAGGCACATAGCCCTCCACCTGCCCGAACCCGACGGAAACCGACCCGTTCCCGATCATCGAGTAGGCCGGTTCACTGTGGCTCACCGCCCAGCCGAGCACCCGCGCGTAGAAGGCCGCCTGCGCCTGGGGGTCGCGGCAGTCGAGGTTGAACATGATCAGGTCGGCGGTCATCGGAAACTCCCTCTCAAGTAGACCGAGGACCACTGTGCCCGGCATACCCGACACCTTCTGTCTGGTATGACTCCCGTCGTGCGCGCGGCCCGGATGATCAGCCTCCTGCTGCGCCTGCAGGTGCGCGGCCAGCTCACCGCGGGCGAGCTGGCGCGGTGGCTCGAGGTCGACGAGCGCACCGTCCAGCGCGACGTCCGGGCGCTGGTCGCCGCCGGGGTCCCCGTCCGGTCCGTGCGCGGCCCGGCGGGCGGCTACCGGCTCGACGGCGGCTACCGCACCCGGCTCAACGGCGTCGGCCCGGACGAGGCCGCCGCGCTGATGTTCCTCGGCCTCCAAGGCCCCGCCGCCCAGCTCGGGCTCGACCTCGACGGCGCGCAGACCAAGGTCCTCGCCTCGCTCACGGGCGAAGCGCGCGAGCAGGCCCGGCGCAGCGCCGACCGGTTCCACCTCGACCCCGTGCGGTGGTACGGCCGCGCCGAACCGACCCCGTGCCTGGCCGCGCTGGCGGAGGCCGTCTGGCGGGACCGGCGCGTGCGGCTGGGGTACGTCAGGTCGGGCGTACTCGGTCACCGGGTCGTGGATCCGCTGGGCCTCGCCCTGGCCGCGGGCGACTGGTACCTGGTGGCGCTAAGAGAAGGCGAGCGGCGCACTTACCGCGTCTCCCGGGTCAAAACCGTCGAGCAGCTCGATGAGCCGGTGCGGCGCCCCAAGGGTTTCGTGCTGGCCGACGCGTGGGCGCGCGCCCGCGACGAGATGGAGAACCTGCACGAGTGCGTCGAGGTGACCGTTCGGGTGTCCGTGGCGACGCTGCCCCGGCTGCGCAGGCTCGTCGCCGTGCACGGGCAGGATCGCGTAGATCTCACCACCACCGGTGACGAGGTCGTAGTGACCGTGCCGTTCGAGGGTGAGAGCTGGGCGTGTTCGGCGTTGCTGGGCCTCGGCGCGGCGGTCGAGGTGCTAGCGCCGCCGACGCTGCGCGCGCGGATGGCCGCCGAGAGCGGCGGCGCGGCCGCGCGCTACCTCACGTCCCCGAGGTGATCGTCTTGCCCAACCGGGTGGCGTCGAGGCTGATCTTGGCCAGGCGCTTGCCCTCGGCCTCGGTGCGCTTGCCCCCCGGCGCCCAGTCCGATTCGACGATCACGACGTCCCGGCCGTCCTGGATGGAGTCGTAGCCGCCGTTGGCGAGGGTGTTGAGGCCCTCGACCTTGACGAGCTTGGCCTTGACCACGTCGTCGACGTTGCCGGTGTTGTTGCCGTCGGTGAGGTCGCGCAGCTTCTGCGCGTCGGTCTCGTTGGCCATCCGGACGACCGCGACCGAGGTGTAGATCTTGTGCCCGCCGTCCTCGGTGGTGAACAGGGCCCTGGTCATGCTCTCGCAGCGGGTGTCGGTCAGGAGCGTGCGCACCTTGCTGTTGTTGTACGAGTTCTTGACGCAGTCGGTGTCGCGGACCGGGTTGGGCAGGTCCGGGTGCTTGGTGAAGGCGAATTGGCCGTCCGGCACCTGGGTGTCGCTGACGGGTGGTGGGTTCTGCGCCGTCGTGGTGTCGTCGGAGGAGGAGACGTACCAGAAGACGAGCCCGGACACGACGGCGATCGCGACCAAGCCCGCGATGCGCAGCGCCCAGGTCAGGGCCGGGTTGCCCGCGGGCCGCGGGGTCTCCTCCTGGAACTGGAACGGCTCGTCGGGGCGCCTGCCGCCCTGGACACGGGGGATCCACTCGGTCTCACCCGCGCGGTTGTACTGCTCGGGTGGCCAAGGCGGTCCGGGGCGCTGAGGATCCGACACGAACGCCGAGAGTAGTTGGTGTCGCCCGTCGGTGTCATTCGACCCGGTGCGTAGCGAGCGCGGCGGTCACCGCGTCGACGTCCTCGGCGGTGTTGTACAGGTGAAAGGCGAGCCTGATCCGCCCCGCGCGGACCGCGCACCGGATACCCGCGGCCTTCAGGTGCTCTCCTGCGCCGGGGGCGTTGAGGGAGACGATGGCGGTATCGCGCGGCGGTAGGCCGAGTCTGGCCAAGAGGTCGTTGGCCAGGCCCACGTTGTGCTCTTGGACGGCTCGGCGGTCCAGCTTCACCAGCCACGGGAGCGTCGCTGCGGCGCCTGTGACGGAGAACCAGACCGGTGAGGTGTCGAAGGCGCGTGCGTTGTCCGCGAGTCGGAGGGGGAGACCGTAGATGGAGGTCCAAGGGTCCTGTCCGGCGAACCAGTTGGCGTTGTGCGGCCGGATCCAGTCGGGAGCGTCGGGGCTGATCGCCAGCCACGCGACGCCTCGGGGGCTCATCAGCCACTTGTAGGAGCCGCCGACCACCCATTCGGCCCAGGAGACGTCGACCGCGAGCCAGCCGAGGGCCTGGGTGACGTCGAGGAGCACCGGGGTGCCTGCGGCCCGTAGTCCGTCGAGGTCGGCGATAGCGCCGTCCGCGGATTGGACGGCGCTGACCGTGACGAGGTCGAACTCGGGGGCGCGGTCGGTCAGGTCGTCGGCGTCGACCTCGGTGACGGTCACACCGCGGTAAGCCTGGGCGGCGAAAGGGAACGTGGCGCTGGTGAACTCGCCGCGCACGGTGACGACTCGTGTGCCGTCCGGTACGCCCGCCGCGATAAGGGCGATCATCTCCGCCACGGTCGCGCCCATGGCCACCCGCTCGGGGTTGACGCCTACCAACGCCGCCCACGACTCACGCGCGGTGGCGACCATGGGGTCGAAGTCGGGCGCGTTGTCCTGTCCGCGCCGCCACCGCCCGATCACGTCTGTCATGGCTTCGGCGGCGAAGACCGGCGGTACGCCGATGCTGGCGGTGTTGAGGTACCCGGCGGGGACGTCGAACTGCTCTCCGAAGGCGGTGCGCACACCACCGACCCTACGGTAAGCGCGTGCACAGCGAAGAGATCCAGATCCGCACCGGCGACCGCGAGACCGTCCACGACCTGACCGACCGCTGCGCGGCCTTCCTCGCGGCGGCGGGCGCGGAGGACGGTCTGCTGCACGTGTGGGTACCGCACGCCACCGCGGGCGTCGCCGTCATCGAGACCGGGGCGGGCAGCGACGACGACCTGCTGGCGGCGCTGAAGGACCTGCTCCCCGCCGACGGGCGGTGGCGCCACCGCCACGGCACCCCGGGCCACGGCCGCGACCACGTGCTGCCCGCGATCGTGCCGCCGCACGCCACCATCCCGGTCCTGAGTGGACGGATGGCGCTGGGGACCTGGCAGTCCGTGTGCCTGGTCGACACCAACGTCGACAACCCGGTCCGCCAGGTCCGCCTCAGCTACCTGCGCGGCTGAGCCGCGCTTTCAGTGCGCGGCGACGAGGTCCGCCGCGGGCGTCGTGGCCGGGTCCCCGGCACGGCTCGGGAACAGCGCGACAGCGAGACCGACGACCGCGAGGCAGGCCAGGACCGTGACGCCGAGCAGCACGTCGGGAGCCGACGAGGCGCCCTGGAGCAGGCTGCGCAGGCCTTCGGCGGCGAAGCGGAAGGGCGTCCAGGACCACAGCAGCGCGCGGTAGACCGGGTTCAGCATCTCGGGGACCTGCCCGGCCACCGCGGGCGCGATCAGGTACAGCGGTCCCAGGATGGCCATCGCGCGGATGCCGAGCAGGCGGAGCAGGGCGGCTTGGAGGGAGCTGAAGGCGACGGCGGTCAAGAGGAGGTAGCCGAGCACCTTGCCGTCCACCGGCAATCCCCCGTCCCACAACAACAACAGGCCGGTCACGGCACCCGCGCCCACAACGCTTACACCGGCCACCAAGCCCAACCGGTGAGTCCACTGGGGTCGCAGACCAAGACGACCGCCGACGACGACAAGACCCGCGCCGGCCACGAGTCCGCCTACCCACAACAACGCTGTCGCGGCCAAAGGCGCCGTCCGGCCTGCCGTAGTGGCCGGGTTGAGCATCTCCGTACGCACGGGACTCCCGAGCGCGGAGGCCGCACCCGTCAGGACCTGTTGCGCCATCTGCGTCCCATGGGGGTTGACCGCGCCGGACAGGACGACGGTGGTCCCGTTGGGGGTCAGTTCCAGGACGCCGTAGACGTCCTTGTCCGCCAAAGCCCGACGACCTTCCTCCGGCGAGGTCAGCCGCCAACTGATCGCGTCACCGCCGTGGGCGGCGAGGCGGTCCGCGGCCTGCCGCATCGGCGGTGGCGCGGACACGGCGAGGGGCACGCCGTCGGGCTGAGCGCTCGCCTGAGCGCCGAAAGTGAGGAATCCGAGCACGGTGGCGACTACCGCGCCCGCGACCGCCAGGAGGGCGATCAGGGCGGCGGGACGGCGGGGGGACATCACCGACCTCCTTGTTCATCAGGTGTTGAATTACTGTCGGAAGGGTACGGGTGCGCCCGAACTCAAGTCAACGCACGTTGAATTAGAGCTGGATCACGCGCGCGGAGCGGATCGGACTAGGTTCGACGCGTGGGTATCCAGCGCGTCACCGTCGCCGCGATCTCGCTCGCGGCCGTCGGGGGTCTGCTGGCCACCGTGTCCCTGCTCGGCGGGGACGACGATCACGGCAGGCCGAACGCGGTGGAGGTCGCGCCGACCCAGACCCGCGCCGCCTCGCCCCGGTCCGCGGCGGTGCCCGGCTGGCAGGTCGTCGAGGACGGCGGGTCCGGTGTGCGCTACGAGGTGCCGCCGGACTGGGCGCTGGCCCCCGAGGCCGAGACGCTGGAGTCCTCCAGCGGGACCGTGCTGGGGCACCTGACCGACTTCGGCACGTACCTGTGCCAGGGCGCGGAGTACGGCCGCGCGTTCAGCGGCTCCGGTCGGGTGGATGGCGACCCGGCCGACGCGGCCGCCGAGCTGGCCGCGGCGATCGCGGCCGACCAGTACAGCGACGGCAGCCAGACCGCCAAGGTCACGTTGTCCCATCCGACCCCGCTGGTGCGCGACGGCGCGCGCGGAACACTCGTGCACGCGGAGGCCGAGGTGGTTGCCGACGATGTGGCCGACCGCTGCGCGAGCACGCGCGGTGTGGTGTCCGTAATCGCACTCGCCACGGCTGAGGGAACGTCGGTGGTGGTGTTCGGCGCGGATACCGACGACCGGGGCGAAGACGTGCCATTGGCGTCATCGGACGATCTAAGGGCGATAGCCGACAGCGTACGGTCCAACGACTGACGGACTCGTGGGATCGGCGGTACTGTCCGGGCTCGTGACCTATCCCGGCAGCGACTACCAGGGTTTCGGCTTCTACGAGCCCCCGCAACCCAAGCGCGACCGCCGCCGGTTGATTGTCGTCATCGCGGCTGTGGCGCTCGTAGTGGCGTTGGGTGCCGTGGTCACCGTCGTGCTGCTCAACCAGGAAACCTCGGGTACGCCGGTCGTCCAATCCGACCCGGTGGCCCCGAGCAGTACCACTACGACCTCCCGGCCGAAGGTCGAGGACGGGCAGACCATGGCGAACCCCGACGCGAAGCTGACCTACGACGTCCCGAAGTCCTGGGCGCTGTCGAACAGCACCGCCTCCTTCGCGCTGACCAGCCTGCCCGAGGTGAAAATCGACCACCTGGCCATCCGCGCGCCCTACCAGTGCGGCGGCAAGGACTACACGCGCGGTGTGGTCGGTAGTGGCACCGTGAGCGGCGGTGAGATCAACCAGCGCGTGACGGACCTGGCGAAGGCGTTCGGCAAGGAGCTGTACGACGGTGGTACCGGCACGGACGTGGTCGTAGGCACCCCGCAGGCGATTACCCGCAAGGGCGACAAGGGCGAAGAGGCGAAAGGTGTGGCTGTCCGCGCCACGGTGACCACCAAGGGCGAACAGTGCCTCGCGACCAAGGGTGACCTCTGGATCGTGCTGTTGGACTACGCGGGCGGTATGCGCATGCTGGTCGTCAACGGCGACCTCGTGGGCGGCCCGGACACACCCGCGCCGGTGCCGGCCGACGAGCTGGCGGCCATCGCCGAGAGCGCGCGGCCGACCGGCTGATCCGCTCGTGCCACCATGGCCTGGTGACTCGCGACCCGAGACCCAGCACCCTCGTCCTCTGGGACGTCGACCAGACGCTCGTCGACTACAGCGGAACCGGACACCAGTGGTACGGCCAGGCGTTGACCGCGGTCTGCGGTGTGGAGATCGCGCACGTGCCGTCCTTCCCCGGACGCACCGAGCGGTCCATCACGCTGGAGCTGCTGGAGGCGCACGGCGTCGACTGGACCGAGGACCACGTCCGGCGGATGTACGCCGAGCTGGTCGCCATCGCCAACGCCGCCCGCGCCGACCTGGCCGCGCTCGGCAGCGCTCTCCCCGGCTCGATCGAGGTACTGCGGGGGCTGGCCGAGCGATCGGACGTGGTGCAGTCGCTGGTCACGGGCAACCTGCTGGAGCTGGCGGAGTGCAAGCTGGCGCCGTTCGGGCTCGGCCGGTACGTCGACTTCGCGATCGGCGGGTACGGCTCGGTGTCGGCCGACCGCCACGAACTGGTCTCGGCGGCCGTCGAGGCCGCGGAGACCAAGCACGACACGCGTTTCACGCGCGTAGTGGTCATCGGCGACACACCGCACGACGTGGCCGCCGCGCACCACTACGGCGCGGTGGCGGCGGGGGTCGCAACCGGCCGGTACACGGTCGAGGACCTGACGGCGTGCGGGGCGGACCTGGTGTTCACGGATCTGTCAGACACCGACGCGGTGCTGACCGCGCTTACCGGGCGGGTGGAGGACCAACTACCGTCTGGCGCATGAGTGGCGCGTATCAGGGGTTCGGCACGTTCTCGGCACCACCACCGCGCCGCAAGACTCCGTTGGTGGTGGGGCTGGTCCTGCTGCTCGTAGTGGTGGCGGGTGCCGTCATCACCGGGTCGTTGCTCGAACACACGGAGCCGGGTACTCCGGTCGCGCAGGACGGCATCTGGATGACGTCGACCACCGGTACCACGACGTCGCGCCGTAGGACGACCACCACTACTACGACCGCCGGAGGGTCCTCCGCGCCCGTGGCGCCAGACTGGCAGACCGTGCGGTCAAGCCGGGAGAAGGCGGCCTACGACGTCCCGAAGGACTGGGAGGTCGGCGCACCGGACCTGGTCGTCGGCTTCGAGGACAACGAGAAGAACCCGGTCGTCCTCATGCACGACGTGACGACGTACCTGCCGGAAGCCTGCCCCAACGCCGCCGGTTCCTACCGCGGCCACACAGGTTTCGTCTCCGCCGGAGACCTCGACCTGAGCGAGGCCAGCCGGATCGGCACCCGCGCCTTCGCCGACGCCGCGGCCCTGAACGCGGACAACACCCGGTCGCCGGTCTCGTACACGGACCCGAAGCCCGCCAAGGTCGACTCGGGCCGGGTGGACGCCTACGTGGCCACCGCGACCCTGACGGTCGACCACCCCGGCCCGTGCCCCTCCCCCACGGTGCTGTTCACCGGGGTGGCCTTCAAGAGCGGCACCAAGACCGTGCTGTTCATGATGTACCAGGACCAAGGCGTCTCGGATTCGCTACCGGCCGACATCGCCGACAAGGTCATCTCCAGCCTCCGCCCGGCGTAACGGGTCGGCCCGCCGACGAGGCGGGCCGACCCGGGTGCCTCAGCCGCGGACGACGGTCACCAGGTGGTCCACGACCTGGTCGACCGCGATCTCCGCGCGGTCGCCGGTGGCCCGGTCCTTGACCTCCACGACCCCGTTCGCCAGCCCGCGGCCGACCACGAGGATCGTGGGCACGCCCACCAGCTCCGCGTCCTTGAACTTGACCCCCGGCGACGCCGCCGCGCGGTCGTCGAGCAGGACGTCGAGGCCGCGGCCGTGCAGCTCCTGAGCCAGCCGCTCACCCGCCTCGCGGAGGGTGTCGTCCTTGCCCGCGATGACCAGGTGCACGTCCGCGGGCGCCACCTGGCGCGGCCACACCAGGCCCGACGCGTCGTGGGTCTGCTCGGCGACGACGGCCACCAGGCGGGAGACGCCGATGCCGTACGAACCCATGGTGATGGTGATCGGCTTCGAGTCGGCGCCCAGGGCGGTCAGGCCCAGCGCCTCCGAGTACTTGCGGCCCAGCTGGAACACGTGGCCGATCTCGATGCCGCGCGCGGCCACCAGGGTGCCCTCGCCGTCCGGCGCGGCGTCGCCCTCGCGGACCTCGGCGGCCTCGATGGTGCCGTCCGGGGTGAAGTCGCGGCCCGCGACCAGATCGATGACGTGGTGGTCGGCCTTGTCCGCGCCGGTGACCCACGCCGTGCCGGTGACCACGCGCGGGTCGACCAGGTAGCGGACGCCGTTGTCGAGCAGGGCGCGCGGACCGATGTAGCCCTTGACCAGGAACGCGTTGCGGGCGAAGTCGGCCTCGTCGAGCACCGCGACCTCGGCGGGCTCCAGCGACGCCTCCAGCCGCTTCATGTCGACCTCGCGGTCGCCGGGGACGCCGACGGCCAGCAGCTCCCACTCCTTGGCGCCCGGCTGCCGGGTCTTGAGCAGGACGTTCTTGAGCGTGTCCGCGGCGGTGAACTCACGCCCCAGACCGGCCTCGTTGAGGTACGCGACCAGCGTGTCGATGGTCGGCGTGCCGGGCGTGTGGTGGACCTGCGCCTCGGCCAGCCCGTCCAGCGGGCGCGCGGGCGGCGCGGGGGTGACCACGGCCTCGACGTTCGCCGCGTAGTCGGACGCGGTGCTGCGCACGAACGTGTCCTCGCCGATGGGCACCTCGGCCAGGAACTCCTCCGACGCCGAACCGCCCATCGCGCCGGAGGTGGCCTTGACGATGACGTACTTGAGGCCCAACCGGTCGAAGATGCGCACGTAGGTGGCGCGGTGGGCCTGGTAGGACGCGACCAGGCCCTCGTCGGTGAGGTCGAAGGAGTACGAGTCCTTCATCAGGAACTCGCGGCCCCGGAGGATGCCCGCGCGGGGACGCGCCTCGTCGCGGTACTTGGTCTGGATCTGGTAGAGCGAGAGCGGGTAGTCCTTGTACGAGCTGTACTCACCCTTGACGGTGAGCGCGAACAGCTCCTCGTGCGTCGGTCCGAGGAGGTAGTCGCCGCCCTTGCGGTCCTTGAGGCGGAACAGGTTGGGCCCGTACTCCGTCCAGCGGTTCGTGGCCTCGTAGGGCTCGCGGGGCAGCAGGGCCGGGAACTGGATCTCCTGCGCGCCCATCGAGTCCATCTCGTCGCGGACGATGCCCTCGATCCGGCGCAGCACCCGCAGACCCAGCGGCAGCCAGGAGTAGATGCCCGGGGCGACGCGGCGGACGTATCCGGCGCGCACCAGCAGCTTGTGGCTGGGCACCTCGGCGTCCGCCGGGTCCTCGCGCAGGGTGCGCAGGAACAACGACGACATCCTGGTGATCACGGTCAGGCTCCTCGGGTAAGCACGAGTGGTGCCCACGAAGCGTAGTGACCCGCCGCAGGTCAGCGCATCGGGGTTACCACCCGCGCCTCGGTGACGATCGCCGTGACCAGGTCGGCCGGTGTGACGTCGAAGGCCAGGTTGAGCGCGTCGGTGCCCGCGGGCGCGGCGCCGCCGGTGACCTCGGCCGGGTCGCGGACCTCGATCTCGACCGCGGCGCCGTCCGGGGTGTCCGGGTCCACGGTGGACTCGGGGGCGGCGACGACGAACGGGATGCCCGCGCGGGCGGCGGCCAGCGCCAGCGGGTAGGTGCCGATCTTGTTGACGACGTCGCCGTTGGCCGCGATCCGGTCGGCGCCGACGACGACGGCCTGCACGAGGCCGCGGGCGATGACGGAGGGGCCCGCGGAGTCGACGACGAGGGTGTGGGGGATGCCGAGGCCGCGCAGCTCCCAGGCGGTCAGGCGGGCGCCCTGGAGCAGGGGGCGGGTCTCGTCGGCGTAGACGTGGCCGAGGGCGCCGCGTTCGTGGACGGCGCGCAGGACGCCGAGCGCGGTGCCCCACTCGACGCAGGCGAGGGCGCCCGCGTTGCAGTGGGTGATGGCGTTGAACGGGGCGGGGAGGCGGTCGAGGAGCCAGTCGGCCGCGCGGGCGGCGAGGGCGCGGTTGAGGCGGACGTCCGCTTCCAGGGTGTCGATGGCCACGGCCTCGACGGCGCCCGGGCCTTCTTCCACTCGGGACAGCGCGCGGTCGACGCCCCAGGCCAGGTTGACGGCGGTGGGGCGCGCGGCGCGCAGGTCGGCGGCCAGGGCGCGGACCTCGTCGGGGTCCGCTGTGGACCGTGCGGCGAGCATCACCCCAAGGGCGCCCGCTACCCCCAGTGCGGGGGCGCCGCGCACGGCGAGTGACCGGATCGCGTCGATCAACCCGGGGACGGTGTGGAGATTCCGGGTGACGACCTCGGCGGGTAGTCGCGTCTGGTCGATGATGACGATGTGGTCGGACTGCCAGTCGATGGTGCGCACGTCGATCATTCTGGCTTGGCTGGGCGGTTTTGTCGGTGGCCGTGGGTACCTTTTCCGGCATGAGCGAAGACATCGACACCAACACCGCGTCCGGCAACCCGACGGCGACCGGTCAGCACTCCGGCGACCGCATCGGCATCGTGACCGTCACCATCGACTGCGCCGACCCGCGCGGCCTCGCGACCTTCTGGACCGAGGCCCTCGGCTACAAGATCACCGCGGACTACGGCGGCGAGTTCGTCCTGCTCGGCCCGGCGAGCGGCGAGCAGGCCGTGGGCGTCGGGTTGCAGCGGGTGGCGGAGGAGAAGGTGACCAAGAACCGGGTGCACCTGGACTTCCACACCCCGGACCGCGCGGCCGAGGTGGCCAGGCTCGTGGGGCTGGGGGCCACGCCGTTAGGGGAACACGCGGTCCCGGGGCTGAGCTGGACCACCCTGACCGACCCCGCGGGCAACGAGTTCTGCGTGGGGTCCACCAACGGCTGAGTGCTGGAGGTCGAGGAGAGAGGAGGAGTCTCCACAACCGAATGGGCCAGGTCCGCTGATATAGGCGAGGTCCGCGGCCGAACGGGCGGGGCCTGCCGCGACCGGCACGCCCCGGCGATCACGCACCGGCGTGGCGGGGGTGAAGGCAGAAGGCCGCCGCGAGGACACCGGCTCAGGCAGGCGCTCCCCCGGAACCGCCGTGCTCAGACCACAGGCGCGTGCTGTGGTCATGCCCGTGGACACCTACTGGGTCTCCGGGGACGTGCCGAGTCTCCGGGGCACCTGCCAGGCCCCCGGGGACGTGCCGGGCCTCCAGGGACGTGCCGGGTCTCCGTGGAGACGTACCGCTCTCGACGGGCAGGTTCGTAGGCGGGTACCGGTGAGCGTGGGCACGCTCGTTGTCGACGTGTCACGGGGTGCCTGCGTCGCCGCCACCCCGGTATCGGCAGGCTGCCGACTTCGAGCAGGTTCCGGGGCGGACCGTGGGAATCGCTAGCCCGCGGGGGTCAGCGGGAGGGTGTGGCGGGTCCAGCGGTCGGTGGTGGTGAAGCCGTGGCGTTCGTAGACGGTGACGGCGCCGGTGGGGTTCAGGGCGTCTACGACGAGGGTGGCGGTTTCGTAGCCTTCCGCTCGTGCTTCGTGCATGACCTGGGTCAGCAGGAAGCCCGCCAAGCCCTTGCCGCGCCACGAGCGGAGGGTGCCGACGTCGACCACGGCGAGGTTTCGGGAGTCCGGGCGGGCGCAGCAGAGGACGAAGGCGGCGAGGTCCCCCGACCCGGGGTCGCGGAGGTGGACGCTGAAGCGCGGGGCGAAATCCACGTCACCGGTGAAGTGGTCGCGCCAGGCCTGCTCGGTGACCGGGTAGCTGCCCCAGTGGTCGGCGAAGGTGGCGTTGCGGAGCAGGCGCCACGCTTGGCCGAACTCGGGTCGGTAGTGCTCCAGCACCAAGCCGTCCGGTGGCTGCCAGGGCGCGGCGGTCTCGGCGAGGGTCGCGCCCATCACCAAGAAGGGGCGGGTCGGGTCGTAGCCCGCCGTGGCCAGCAGGCGCGGGAGGTCGGTGGTCGACTCGTGGACCGGGACCACGGCGGTCACCGGCACGCCGGGGAACAGGCGGGCGCCGACGGCGATGGCGGACTCGTGCAGTCGTTCGAGTAGTTGGCGGCCGACGCCTCGGCGGCGGTACGCCGGGGCCACGCCGCCGGAGAGTCGCACCTGCGCGTCGTCGACCGGGGTGCCCGCGCGCGCCCACGCGACGCCGTAAGCGACCAGGGTGTCGCCGTCGAGCACGGCGACGGTGTCGGTGGGTTCGGTGTCCAGCAGGAGGCGTTCGAAGTCGTTGAGGTCTCGGCGTTGGCTGGTCGAGTCCGCCGCGCCGATGTCGGTGGTGAGGCGTATCCAGGCGGGTGCGTCGGATCGGGTCAAGGGGCGCCAGGTCAGGTCGCTGCTGGGTGTCACGTGAGCGGAAGCTAGGTCACCCGGGGCGGGTCACTCGACCGGATTATCTCTAGGCTCGGCTGGTGCTCGTGCTGCTTCCGCCGTCGGAGACCAAGAGCGAGGGTGGCGACGGCGCCCCGCTCGACCTGGGCGCGCTGTCGTTCCCGGAGCTGAACCCGGTTCGCGCGCGGGTCGCCGACGCCGTGGTGGCGCTGGCGGGCGACCTGGCCGCGAGCCTGACCGCGCTGGGTCTGTCCGACCGCCAGGTGGACGAGGTCGAGCGCAACGCCGAGCTGTTCGGCTCCCCGACGCGGCCCGCGCTGGAGCGGTACACCGGTGTCCTCTACGACGCCATGGAAGTCGGGCGGTTCACCAAGGCCGAGCGCCGCCGGGCCGATCGGCGGCTGGCCGTGGCGTCGGCGCTGTTCGGTGTCGTGCGGGCGGGCGACCGCATCCCGGCCTACCGCCTCTCGGGTGGCACGGTCCTGCCCGGGTTGGGCGGCCTGCGCGGTGTGTGGCGGGCCGACCTGGAGAAGACTCTGTCCACTGTGGATGACCTGGTGGTCGACCTGCGGTCCGGCGCCTACGCGAACCTGGCGGCGATCCCCGACGCCGTGACGGTGCGGGTGGTCACCGAGGACACGAGCGGCAGGCGCAAGACCGTCAGCCACTTCAACAAGGCGTACAAGGGGAAGCTCGCCGCCGCGCTCGCCACGACCCCGCGCGAGCCCGGCTCGACCCGGGGCCTGGTGTCGGTGGCCAAGGCCGCGGGCATGCGGCTGGAGCCGACCGACCGGCGGGCCTTCGACCTGGTCGTCGAGCCCTGACGGGCCGAACGCCCGGACCTTGCCCCGAGGCACCCGTCGGAGCAGCCGGACCGGACGGTGTTTTCGCTGGTCACAGCGGTGCGATAAATGGGTTGCGGGGCTTGGGCGGGTAGTGGAGGCTATGCCGCACGGACCGGTGGAGATGCCGGTGGATAGCAGGGAGGTGCGCTGTGCAGATGACTGTCGTTGTGGGCGCGGCACTGTCCCGTCCACCCGCCCCACTGGCGTGACGCTGGGTGGGGCGTCCTTCCACCCAAGGAGTCCCACCCGTGCGAGAGCACGATCTCACCCACGCTTCCTCCCGCGCCCGTCGTGACACCGACTGGGACGACTGGGACGACGACGCGCCGTCCGCCACCCGCATGCGGCGGGGCAGGTCCACCGAGGACCCGCAGCCGCAGCGCTCCGGACGGCTCACCGAGGCGGAACGCCTGCGGCTCAGCCGGGTTCGCGACGACGCCTACACCGCCGCCGAGGAGCTGCCGCCCGGGACCGACCGCTGGTCCACCTGGGGCGACAGCGAACAGGGGCCGCACCCGCGACCGTCCTGGCTGGTCACCGACCTGGCCGCGGCCGACACCGAGCTCGGCGTGCTGAAGACCGGCAAGGAAGCCGACGTCTTCCTCGTCGAGCGGGCCGTGCCGGACGGGCCCCGGTGCCTGCTGGCGGCCAAGCGGTACCGCAGCGGGGAACACCGGCTGTTCCACCGCGACGCCGGTTACCTGGAGGGCAGGCGGATGCGCCGGTCCCGGGAGACCCGGGCCATCGCGAACCGCACGTCGTTCGGGCGCAACCTGATCGCCGAGCAGTGGGCGGTGGCCGAGTTCGCGGCGCTGTCGCGGCTGTGGTCGGTCGGCGCGCCGGTGCCGTACCCGGCCCAGCGCGACGGCATCGAGGTGCTGCTGGAGTTCCTCGGCACCGAGGACGGCACGGCCGCGCCCCGGCTGGCCCAGGCCCGACCGGCCGGTGACGAGCTGCGCGAGCTGTGGGAGCAGCTGGTCGCGGCCCTGGAGCTGCTCGCGGGCCAGGGCGTCGCCCACGGCGACCTGTCCGCGTACAACCTCCTGGTCCACGACGGCCACCTGATGCTGATCGACCTCCCCCAGGTCGTCGACCTCATCGCCAACCCGGCGGGCCCGGAGTTCCTGGCGCGCGACGTCGCCAACGTCGCGCGCTGGTTCGCCGCGCAGGGCCTCGCCGAGACCGTCTGCGACCCGGGGACCGTGACGGCGCACCTGCTGGAGGTCGCGGGCCTCGGATGACCCTCGCCGGAGCGGGGTGGGTGTGATCGCGCCCACCCCGCTCCGGCGTGCCCGCGGTTCGCAGGCGGAAGGCGGGTTCCGGCTGGTCGAGGGTGATCTCGGTCCCGCGCGGCGCTGGTCGGTCACCGGGTCGGGTAGAGTTGGGGGGCATCGTGAGCGGCGTACCGCGTTCGCGTTCCGTTCGGCGTCGGTTGGATGACTCCGGAAGGGCCATCGGTGCCACCTGACCCAACCGTCGGCACGCAGGCAGCGTGCCGGGCTCGTCCGTGTGAAAGCCTGCCGACCTCGTGAGCGTGTGAGGGCGGAGCCTCCCGAGACGTGCCAACGTCCGGAGAGGACCCCGTGCAGAACTCTGCCCTGCCCACGAACGACCCCACCACCGAGGCCGACGAGCGCAAGCCGCGGCACCGGCAGAGCGGGAAGGGCCGTTTCGACGGCGACGACGTCACCTTCGCCGACCTGGGCCTGCCCAAGCCGCTGCTGCGCGCGCTGGCCGAGGCGGGCATCGACCAGCCGTTCCCGATCCAGGCGGCGACCCTGCCGGACGCGCTCGCGGGCCGTGACGTGCTCGGCCGCGCGCAGACCGGTTCCGGCAAGACGCTGGCCTTCGGGCTGGCGCTGCTGTCGCGTCTCGACGGTGGCACCGCGCAGCCGCTCAAGCCGCGCGGCCTGATCCTGGTGCCGACCCGCGAGCTGGCCCTGCAGGTGAGCGACGCGCTGACGCCGCTGGCCAAGTCGCTGGGCCTGTGGTGCCGCACCGCGGTCGGCGGCATGTCGTTCCCGCGCCAGGCCGAGGCCCTGCGCCGCGGCGTCGACCTGCTGATCGCCACCCCCGGTCGGCTCTCCGACCACGTCCGCCAGGGCACGTGCATCCTCGACGGCGTGCAGTTCAGCGCCATCGACGAGGCCGACCAGATGGCGGACATGGGCTTCCTGCCGCAGGTGCGGGAGATCCTCGACCGCACCGACCCCGACGGCCAGGTGCTGCTGTTCTCCGCGACCCTGGACGGCGACGTCGACCAGCTGGTGAAGCGCTACCTCAACAACCCGGTGACGCACTCGGTCGACGTGGCCACCGCCAGCGTGTCCACGATGGAGCACCACATGCTGCTGGTGTCCAAGCAGGACAAGGCCGACGTCATCACCGAGGTGGCCGCGCGCGAGGGCCGCACCATCATGTTCGTGCGCACCAAGCACCACGTCGACCGCCTCGCGGACAAGCTGCGGTCGGTCGGCGTGCGGGCCGGGGCGCTGCACGGCGGCAAGACCCAGGGCGCGCGCAACCGGGTGCTCAGCCAGTTCCGCGAGGGCGACATGCCCGTGCTGGTGGCCACCGACGTCGCCGCCCGCGGCATCCACGTCGACGGCGTCAGCCTGGTCGTGCACGTGGACCCGCCCGCGGACCCGAAGGACTACCTGCACCGCGCGGGCCGCACGGCGCGCGCCGGTGAGGCGGGCACCGTCGTCACCGTGGTCACCCACGACCAGCGGCGCGGCGTGATGCGGTTGACCGACAAGGCGGGCGTGAAGCCGGAGCACACCCGGGTGAAGCCCGGCGACGCCGACCTGATCCGGATCACCGGGGCCCGCGTGCCCAGCGGTGAGCCGGTGGTGGAGAAGGCGCCGCCCGCGCGCGCCCCGCGCGGCAGCGGCCACACCGCCCGCCGCACCGGTGGCGAGTTCCGGCGTCGCACCGGTGGTTTCGAGGGCCGTGGCGCCCGCTCGGGCCACCCGCGCGACGACCGCCGCGAGCCGAGCCGCGACCACCGCGACCACGGCAACCGCTCCCGGGAGTACGCGGGCCGCGACGACCGCGCCCCCCGCGGCGAGTCCGCCACCCGCGAGTTCCGGTCGGACGACTCCCGGGGCCGCGACGACCGCGGCTACCGCCCGCGCGAGGACTCCCGCCGCGACGGCTTCGCGGGTCGGGAGGAGCGGAGCTACGGCAACCGCGACGACCGCGGCCACAGCCGGGACAACCGCGACTCGGGCAGCCGCCCGTACCGCGAGCGCGAGTCCGCGGGTTCCCGTGGGCGTGAGTCGGACAACCGGGCGTCCCGCCCGCGCGAGTTCGGCGGCCACGACTTCCGCGGCCGTGGGACCACGGAGTCCCGCGGTGCGGACCGACCGGCCCGCACCCGCGAGTCCGAGCCGCGCGACAACGGCAACCGCGCCACCCGCCGCGCCCACCTGACCCAGGGCTGGCGCGACCGCGACTGAGCACGAACCGCGAAGGCGGTCTCCCTCACCCGAGGGAGACCGCCTTCGCGCATTCCGGGGACGGAACGACGTACCGGTGGACCACGTCGACGTAGCGGTCGTAGAGCGTCCCGAACGCGGCCGTGTCGCCTGCTCGCGCGGCTCGGACCAACCCCCACGGCTCACCGCGTGGGTCATCGTTCCGGAACGGGTGGTCCGGCGCCCGTTCGGGCGATCCCGGTGGCCCGAGGTCGGGTTCCGCCACGCACACGGGAGCCGGATCCGCCTGGACCGGCGTGGTGAAACTCGGGGAAAAATCCTCGGCGGGTGATGTCGAGAGTTGCGGTGTGGCTCCGACTGGTGGGTGCAAGCAGGGCCACGAGAGAGAGGCAACGAGATGAAGTACCTGATGATGGTCTACGGGAACCAGGAAAAGTGGAACTCCTTCCCCGCCGAGGCGTGGCCGGAGGCGCTGGCCAAGCAGGAGGCGTTCAACACCAAGTACCGGGAGTCCGGGGAGTTGTTCGGGGCGTACGGGTTGGCGGACGCGGTGAACGCGCGGTTGGTGCGGCGGGAGGGTGGGGTGCCTGCGATCACCGATGGGCCTTACCTGGAGACCAAGGAGTACATGGCCAGCTTCTACCTGCTCGACGTCGAGAGCGAGGAGCGGGCGCAGGCCATCGCGGCGGATATGCCGTGGGCGGATGAGACTCCGGTGGAGTTGTGGCCGATCCTGCACGAGTCGCGGTGACCGGGGGCGTCGAGGACCTGTGGCGTGAACTCGCGCCGCGGGTTCTCGGGGCGTTGGTGCGGCGGCACGGGCAGTTCGACGCGTGTGAGGACGCGGTACAGGAGGCATTGGTGGCGGCGGCCACGCAGTGGCCCGTCGACGGTGTTCCCGACAACCCGCGCGGGTGGCTGTTGACGGTCGCGACGCGGCGGTTGCTCGACCACGTGCGCAGCGAGTCCGCGCGCCGCCGCCGGGAGGACGCGCTGGCCACGCCGCAGGCCGCGCTGCTCGGCGGTCCCGTCCCGGACCGGGACGACTCGCTGGAACTGCTGTTCCTGTGCTGCCACCCCGAGCTGTCCGACCCGAGCCGGGTGGCGCTGACGCTGCGCGCGGTCGGCGGGTTGACCACGGGCCAGATCGCGGCCGCGTTCCTGGTACCCGAGGCGACCATGGCGCAGCGGATCAGCCGGGCCAAGCAGACGATCAAGGGCAGCGGCTTCGGCGTCCCCTCCCCCGACCGGCTCGACGCGGTCACCCACGTGCTGTACCTGATCTTCAACGAGGGCTACACCGCCACCGACGGCCCCGACCTCACCGCCCCCGCCCTCTCCGACGAGGCCATCCGCCTCACCCGGCTGCTGCACCGGCTGGTCCCGGACGACACCGAGGTCGCCGGTCTGCTGGCCCTCATGCTCCTCACCGACGCCCGCCGCCCGGCGCGCACCACGGCGGACGGCCGCCTGGTCCCGCTGGCCGACCAGGACCGGTCACGGTGGGACGGGGAGCTGCTCGCGGAGGGCGTCGCGTTGATCAGCTCGGTGCTGCCGCGCGGCCGGGTGGGCACCTACCAGCTCCAGGCGGCCATCGCGGCCGTCCACTCGGAGCCCGGTGCGACGGACTGGCCGCAGGTCCTCGGGTTGTACGACCTGCTGGCCACCGTGAACCCGGGCCCGATGGTCACCCTGAACCGCGCCGTGGCGCTGGCGATGGTGCGCGGCGCGGAAGCCGGGCTGGCGGAGTTGGAGCCCTTGACCGAGGACAAGCGGATGCGGCGGCACCACCGCCTCTACGCGACGAGGGCCCACCTCCGCGAACTGGCCGGGGACGTCGAGGCCGCGCACGCCGACTACCTGGAAGCCGCCCGCCGCGCGTCGAGCCTCGCCGAACGGATCCACCTCACTGACCGGGCCCAGCGACTGGCCTGACCAAGGCGCCCAACGACTCCCCGGACAACGCCCGCACTTCACGGGCCAGGTGCGGCTGGTCGGCGAACCCGGCGCGCACGGCGACCTCCGCCTGCCCGATCCCGTCCCGTGCCAGCGCCAGGGCGCGTTGGAAGCGCAGGACGCGGTGCAGCACCTTCGGCCCGTACCCGAACGCGGCCACCGCGCGCCGGTGCAGCCGCCGCTCGCCCAACCCCAGCCGCTCGGCCATCTCCCGGACGCTGCCCGTCCGGCGGGCCAGTGCCCCGATCGCCGCCGCCGCCGGGTCCAGCTCGCTCGGCAACGCCGACAACAGCAGGCGTTGGGCTGCAAGCAGGGTCGAGGTGTGCGCGAGGCGGTCGGCCAAGTCGGCTCCCCGGCCGCCCCACAGGTCCGCCAGGTCCACCCGCGCGTCGCGCAGCTCGTTCACCGGGACGCCCAAAGCCGTGTGGCCGGGCTCGAACCGCAGGCCGACCAGGGTCCCCGGACCCACGGCGGAGCGGTGGGGGCCGGTGTCCGGGCCCGCGACCCACAGCCGCCCGGTCTCGCGGTGCCAGATGACGTCGACGCACGCGTCGGGCACGATCAGCGCCGCGCCGCCCGTGGCCGAGTCCCGCGACCACAGGCAGGCGATGCCCGGTCGCGTCGACGGCTGCTCGCGGTAGCCCACGGCTCAGCCGGAGTAGGTGATCTTCTGGATCGTCACCGCGGGCGTCGGCTTGCCGTCCTCCGGGCCCAGCTCCGGGGTCAGCTCGCCCCCGGCGACCTTGTCCACCACCGCCAGGCCCTCGGCGTCGGTCTCGCCGAACACCGTGTAGTCCGGCGGCAGGACCGAGTCGCCGTAGACGACGAAGAACTGGCTGCCCGCGCTGTTCGGCTCGTCCGTCGCCGCCATCGCGACGGTGCCGCGCGGGTAGACGACGTCGTCCGGGTTGGTGGCGTTCCCGGCCTTCTTGAGGTCCTTGGGCAGCTCGTCCGGGATCGTGTAGCCGGGGCCGCCGGTGCCCGTGCCGGTCGGGTCGCCGCACTGCAGGACCTTGAGCTGGGCGTACTTGGTGACCCGGTGGCACGGGGTGTTGTTGTAGAACCGGTTGTCGATCAGGAACGCGAAGTTGCGGGCCGCGCACGGCGCGTGCTCCACGTCCAGCTCGACGGTGATCTCACCGGCACTGGTCGCCACCAGCGCGGTGTACGGCCGGTCCTCGGCCACCGACTGGGGGCCGCGCCCGACCCGGTCCTCGTCGGCCTCGCTGGGCGACGGCCTGCCGTCCGGCACGAAGACGCAGGTGGTGGCCTTGGCGGGGGTCGGCTTCGGCGCGGGGCTGGCCCCCGGCGCGGGCAGCGCCAGACCCGACACGGTCGTCGCGCACCCGACGGTGGCCATCGCCAGCGCGGCCAACCCGACCAGGTGCGCCCCACTCCGCAGCTTCATGTCCACAGTGTCGCAGCCGCCCCCGACCGTCCTGAATGGAAGGTCGCGGAAAAGCCGGACGGGGTGCCCGCCGCGATCGGCGCGCACCCCGTCCGGGGAAGTCACGGGGCCCTAGGCCACGGTGACGGACTTGACCGTGACCGGTTGCTTGGGCTTGCCGTCGCCCGGGCTGCCCGAGGAGACCGTGCCCGCCTTGGCGATGTCGTCGACGACCTTGAGGCTGTCGGCGTCGATGCTGCCGAACACCGTGTAGTTCGGGGGCAGCTCGGCGGTGCCGTAGACGATGAAGAACTGGCTGCCGTTGGTGCCCTTGCCCTCGGGGCTCTTGCCCGCGTTGGCCATGGCCAGGATGCCGCGGCCGTACTTGATCTCCGGGAAGACCTCGTCGTCGAAGGAGTAGCCGGGGCCGCCGCCGCCGGTGGCCGACGGGTCGCCGCACTGCAGCACCTGCAGGCCGTCGCCGGTGGTCAGGCGGTGGCAGGTGGTGTCGTTGAAGTAGCCCTGCTTGGCCAGGCTCTCGAAGCTGTTGACGGTGCACGGCGCGAGCGCGCGGTCCAGCGTCGCCTTCACGTCCTTGCCGTTGAGGTTGATCGTGGCCGTGGCGGTGCCGGTGCCGGGGACGTCCTTGGTCTGCGGCGGCTGCACCGGCTTCGCGGCGGGCTCGTCCTTGGTGGCCGGGTAGGCGCACTCGTTCTTCGCGGGCAGCGCCGTGGACCGCTTGGGCACCGGGGCCAGCTCGGTCGGGATGTTCTTCGGGGTGTCGGCGGGCGTGTCGGCCTGCGTGGTCTCCGCCGTGTCCGGCGACGCCGAGTCCGCGGGCTTCGAGTCGCCGCCGATGTTGGCCAGCCAGTAGATCAGGCCGACCACCGCGACCACACCGACCACTGTCGCCACCACGCCGACGACCCGACGCTTCCGGGCGCGTTCGGCCCTGTTCGCGAGTTGCCGCTCAAGCTTGCGCTTGGCTGCCTCCCGGCGCTGCTGGTTGGTCGGCACCTGGCACCCTCCTGACCTGACCTGTTGCTGGCTGGCGCGCAGTCTATGGGGACCCCCGGTAAGAACCGCGTGGAGGTGGGGGCCACTAGGCTGAGAAGAACCCAAGAATCCGCGACCGGAGGAGTCCCCCCGTGCTCGTCGTCGGCTTCCCGACCGGCGCCTTCCAGGCGAACTGCTTCATCGTGGCGCCGGGTGCCGGGGCGCAGTGCGTCATCGTCGACCCCGGTCAGGACGCCGCGGAGCCGATCGCGGAGGCGTTGCGCGAGCACCGGTTGTCCCCGGTCGCGGTGGTGCTGACCCACGGCCACCTCGACCACACCTTCTCGGTGACCCCGGTGTGCGACGGCGACGACGTGCCCGCGTGGATCCACCCGGACGACCGGCACCTGCTCAGCGACCCCCTGCGCGGCCTGAGCCCGGAGGCGGGCCGGTACTTCGGCGATCTGACCATGCGGGAACCGAGGGAAGTCCGCGAGCTGAGCGACGGCGCCGAGCTGGACCTGGCCGGGTTGACGCTCACCGTCGACCACACGCCCGGGCACACCGAGGGGTCGGTCAGCTTCCGGCACACCACCGAGGAGGGCGGGCAGCTGCTGTTCTCGGGCGACACGCTGTTCGCCGGGTCGATCGGCCGCACGGACCTGCCGGGCGGGTCCATGGCGCGCATGACGCAGTCGCTGCGGCGCCTGCTGACCCTCGACGACGAGACGGTCGTGCTGCCCGGCCACGGTCCCACCACGACGATCGGGCGGGAGCGGGCGAGCAACCCGTTCCTCACCGGCGTGGCCGAGCCGGGTGCCGGGCACCTGGGCCGCGGACGGGGGATCTAGCCGTGACCGAGCCGGAGCGGCTGCCGCTCAACCTGACCGAGTCCGGTGGCCGCAAACGCGCGGTCGCGTCGGTGCTGACCGCGTTGGTGCTGGGCGCGGCCGTCGGCGGGGTGGTCGGGCTGATCGGCGGGCAGTGGCCGGGGCTGGTCACCGCGGGTGTCGTGTTCCTCCTGCTCCTGCTGCTGACCTGGGCTTCCGGGCGGCGTCGGCTGTGGCTGGAGGACGGGACCGTGCTGGTCGCCCGGACGATCGGGCGCAAGTCGGTCGACCTGCGGCACGCGGACAGCCTGGAGCTGATGGTCACCGACATCCGGGGCGTGCGGACGGTGGGCCTGCTGGTCGGCGCCGGGCGCAGGTCGATCAACCTGGGGCTGGCGGTGTACTCCGGTGCGGGCGGGCGCGAGCTGGGCATCCTGGTGCTGCGCAAGATCGCCGACGCGCTGGCGGCCAACGAGAACCCGGCCGGGCTGGTGTTCTCCCAGCTCGTCGTGGCGCAGCTGCGCGCGGAGGCGAAGGGCGAGGCGGCGGCGGACCGGCCGCTGTACCGGCTCGCGTCGGTCGCGCCGTCGGGCAGGTTGGCGCAGCGGCTCAAGCCGGAGGCCGTGACCCGCTTCGTGGCGTCACTCGACTGACGGTTCCTCGCGCACGGCGACCAGCGCGGCCACCGCGGTGGTGACGGGCACGGCGGCGACCAGGCCGATGCTGCCGACCAGGGTCCGCACGATCTCCTGGGCGATGCTCTGGGACTGCAGGATCGTGCCGATGCCGACGCCGGAGAGCGACGAGTAGAGCAGCACCGGCAGCGCGGCGCCCGCGTACGCCATCACGAGGGTGTTGACCGCGGACGACACGTGGTCCCGACCGATGCGCTGGCCCGCGGCGTAGAGCGCGCGCCAGTCGAGGCCGGGGTTGGCGGCGCGCAGCTCCCAGACGGCGCTGGTCTGGGTGACGGTGACGTCGTCGAGCACGCCGAGGGAGCCGATGACGATGCCCGCGAGCAGCAGGCCGCGGGTGTCGATGCCGTGGCCGAGGCTGCCGACGAGGGTGGCGGTCTCGTCGTCGAGCCCGGTCAGCTTGGCGACGGCGCTGAAGAGCGCGCTGAGCACGCCGATGAGGGCGAGGCTGACCATGGTGCCGAGCACGGCGGTCGAGGTGCGGGCGGAGAGGCCGTGGGTCAGGTAGAGGACCGCGAACATGATCACCCCCGCCCCCGCGACCGCGACCAGCAGCGGGTTCTCGCCGGTGAGGATGGCCGGGAGGACGAATAGCAGCAGCACGGCGAAACTGAGCCCCAGGGCCAGGAGCGCCTTCAGACCCTGCCAACGCCCGAGCACGATCACGGCGACGGCGAAGAGGGCGGCCAGCAGCGCGAGCGGGACCCCGCGTTGGAAGTCGACGAGTTGGTAAGAGGCGCCGCTGAGCGGGTCTGCGCCGTTGTAGGCCAGCACGACGTCATCGCCGACGGCGAAGCGGGGGGTGCTGGGTTCGAGGGGGATGGCGGTGCGGATCTCGCTGCCGGTGGCGGCGCCGTCGGACATCCGGACGGAGACGACGAGGCAGTCGCCGCCCGCGTCGCCCACGCCGCAGGGGCCGGCCTGGGCGGCGGTGATGGTGCCCTTGACGGCCTGCTGGCCGACGTGCTCGGGGGTGGCGGCGGTCGGGAACAGGATGATCATGCCCGCGAGCGCGGCGACGGCGAAGGGGACCAGGAGGGCGGCGAGGAGCTTGCGGACCTTGGGGGACGCGGGAGTCGCGGGGGTGTGCCCGTGGCCGTGACCGTGGCCGGTGGGCGGCAGCACGGGCTTCGCTACGGGCTCGTCGGCGTCCCGCGACTCGACCTCGACGCGATGGGACGAACCGGTGTCGTGGGCGCGCGCGGCACGGCGCGCCGAACCACCCTCGGCAGCGCGGTGGGGTGAGTCGGCTTCGGCGGGGTGGCCGGGCGCGCGCGGGTCGAGGACGGGCAAGCGGTCCGCGGTGTGGCGCGGCGAATCGCCGCCCTGAGGATCGGCGGCACGGCGCGGCGAGTCGGTGCCGGGGAAGTCGGCGGCGCGGTTCGCTTGGCGGGGCTCGCGGGCCCGCTCGGCGCGGTGCGGCGAGTCGCCCTCAATGGAGTGGCCGAGTGCACGCGGGCCGGAGGCGGACAAGCGGTCCGCCGCGCGGCGCGGCGACTCCTGGCCGTGCGGGTTGGCGGCTCGGTGTGCCGGGTGGGGTTCGCCTGCCCACGCCGCGGGGTGAGCTGGGTCGGCCTCGACGGAGTGGCCGGGTACGAGCGAGTCGGCGGCGGGCGGGCGATCCGCGGTGCCGTGCGGTGAATCGCTCTCCCCGCGATCGGCGGCGTGGCTCGGCGGATGGGACTCGTGGGCCTGCGCGGCGCGGCGAGGTGGGTCCGCCTCGACAGGGTGGCCGGGTGCGCGCGGGTCGGGATTGGGCGAGCGATCCGCGGGGCGGCGCGGTGGGCGGGGTTCGCCTGCTCGCGTAGCGCGGTGGGGTGGGGCCTGCTCGGTGGGGTGGCCGGATGTGTGCGGGGTGGGGGCCGGTGGACCGGGGTGCCCGGGGCCCGCGGGACGACCGGGTTCGGCGTCTCGGGGGATCCGGGGGATCGGCTGGGTTTCCCAGTCCTGCATCGCGCCATCCTCGCTGATCGGACCGCCCGCCGGGTCGGCGGGCGCCGGTCGGCGAGAACCGGTTGCGCCGCGTTCGAACGTGTGTTCGACTATCCCCGTGCGATGGAACAGCCTGTCGGCAGACCGCGCCGGGGCGGAGCAGCCCGCCATCCCGGGGTTGCCCGGGTTGGTGCGCAGTGTGCGGACCCCGGAGTTCGCGGGGGTCGTCTTCCACGAGGTGCTCGCCAAGTCCGTGCTCAACAAGGTGCCGGGAGGCTCGCCTATGCCGTTCCGCTGGACCGTGAACCCGTACCGCGGCTGCACCCACGCGTGCAGCTACTGCCTGCACGGCGACACCCCCGTCCTGATGGCCGACGGCACCACCAAGCCGATGGCCGACCTGCGCGTCGGCGACCGCGTCTACGGCACCGAGCGGCGCGGCAGCTACCGGCACTACGTGCCGACCGAGGTGCTGGACCACTGGTCCACCGTCAAACCCGGCTACCGGGTCACCCTGGCCGACGGCACGCAGCTCATCGCCAGCGGCGACCACCGGTTCCTCACCGAGCGCGGGTGGAAGCACGTCACCGGGGACACCTCGGGGGCCGCGCGCCGCCCGCACCTGACGGCGGGCAACAAGCTCATGGGCACCGGTCGGTTCGCGCAGCCGCCCAAGGACACCGCCGACTACCGCCGGGGCTACCTGTGCGGCATCGCCCGCGGCGACGGCGCGGCCGGGATCCCGGTGGAGGCGGCGGGGCGGGTCGCCGAGTACCTGACCGGCGACCTGCCGCTGACGCTGCCCGTCGAGTGGCCGCGCACGCCGACCGACGAGTGGCGCAAGGGGCTGCTGGCCGGGGTCTTCGACGCGGACGGCACCTTCGCCCACCGCATCCTGCGGTTGCCGAACCTGAGCGCGCGCACCCTCGCGGCGGTCACGGAGGCGTTGGGCGCCTTCGGTTTCCGGCACGCCGTCGAGTCCCGCCGCGCCCCGGACGACCGGGCCTGCGTGCGGGTGGACGGCGGCCTGGCCGAGCACCTGCGCCTGTTCCACACCACCGACCCGGCGGCGACCGGCAAGCGCGCCATCGACGACGCCGCGATCAAGTCCGGGGCCCGGCTCGGGGTCGTGTCGGTCGAGCCGCTGGGGTTGGACCTGCCGCTGTTCGACATCACGACCGGCACGGGCGACTTCATCGCCAACGGCGTGGTGAGCCACAACTGCTTCGCCCGCGGCTCGCACACCTACCTCGACCTGGACGCGGGCCGCGACTTCGACAGCCAGATCGTGGTCAAGGTCAACGCCGCCCAGGTGCTCGCCCGGCAGCTGGCCGCGCCGAGCTGGCGGCGCGAGCACGTGGCGATGGGCAGCAACACCGACCCGTACCAGCGGGCCGAGGGCCGCTACAAGATCATGCCGGGGATCATCCGGGCGCTGGGCCGCGCGGGCACCCCGTTCTCCATCCTGACCAAGGGCACGCTGCTCACCCGCGACCTGCCGGACCTGCTCGCCGCGCGCCAGGACGTCGGCGTGGGCGTCGGCGTCTCGATCGCCCTGCTGGACCGCGAACTCCAGCGCAGCCTCGAACCCGGCACGGCCACCCCGCAGGCCCGCCTGGAACTCGTGCGGCGGATCACGGACGCGGGGCTGCCGTGCGGGGTGATGGTGGCGCCGGTGCTGCCCGGGTTGACGGATTCGGTGGAGCAGCTGGATTCCCTGCTGGCCGCCATCGCGGCGGCGGGGGCGACCTCGGCGTCGGTCATGGCGCTGCACGTGCGCCCCGGGGCCCGCGAGTGGTTCGCGGCGTGGCTGGCGCGGGAGCACCCGGCGCTGGTGCCGCTGTACCGGCGGGTCTACGGCACGTCGAGCTACGCCGACCCGAGGTACCGGCAGTCGCTGTCGGCCCGGGTCGCTCCCCTGTTACGCCGCCACGGCCTGGCGGTCAGCGCCGCGGTGCGCCCGCCCGAACCGCGGGTGCCGGTGGACGACCAGTTGACGCTGCTCTGATCACCCCAGGCGACCGAACGCGCGCAGGGTCTTCAGCGACTCCACGGTGTTCCAGCCCGCCCACTCGAACTCGACGGCGGGCGTCCAGATGGTCCACCGCACCCGCCAGCCGCCGTCCGCGTGCTGGGCGTCCACCAACTCGTCCACACTGGACTCGAGTTCAGCCTCGGTGAACCACGACGCCGCGAGGCTGTCCGGGGTGGACGCGTACTCGTGGGGCCGCTGGAGCTCGGCGGAGTTGTAGCCCTCCGGCACCACCCCGCCGTCGCCGATGCTGACGAAACCGCTGTCCCGCACCAGCTTGCCCAACCGCTCCGCCTCAGCCGCGGCCCGCGCGCGGTCCGGGGCGTGCTCCAGGAACGCCAGGCAGCCCAGCACCTCGTAGGGGTGGGTGGACTCGATACCGGTGATCCGCGCCCAGCAGAACTCGGCGGCCCGGTCGACCCACGGGTGCGCGACCCCCGCCCGCCACAGGGAACCGACCAGGTTGGCCGTGGTCAGCAAGGACCCCTCGGTGGTGTCCTCCACCGGCCACCAAGGCGCGCGCGGGTAGTCGCGGAGGTTGGGGTGGATGAACAGCACTCCCCCGTCCGCCATGGTGATGGACTCCAGGTACTCCACCACCCCGTCCGGCGCCGCGCCGACCTCGTGCAGCACGTGGAGCGCGAACATCGTCGTCACCGGCTGGCTCCCGGGGCCCCGCCCGTCGGGCTCCAGGGCGTTGCCGTAGCCGCCGTCGGGGTTGCGGTAGGCGGACAGCGCGGCCAGCACGGGCTCGGCGGGTTCATCGCGGAACAGGTAGCCGAACCGCCGCCGCTCCAACAACCGGGCGGTGCGCAGCACGAAGTCCTCGGCCCGCCCGAACGCCTCTTCGCTCAGAGTCTTCACCGGGACAACGTAAGCCGCGCCGACCACCCTGTCTTGTACGGATCGGACACCTACCCGGGGAGCCCGGCCAGGACTCGGTCGAGCGCCGCCCGTCCCGCCGGACCCCACGCGGGCTTGCCGCCGGGCAGGCCGCGGTCGCCGTTCTGGCCCATGAGCATCAGGAAGAGGCTCTTCAGCGCCGCCAGCCCCCGGGCACGCCGGACCATCCCGTCGTCGACCTCACCGTAGGCGGCGAAGAAGCGCGCCGCGGCGCCCGCGGGCAGCAGCACCCAGGCGGACGCGAGGTCTGACGCCGGGTCGCCGACGGACAGGTCGCCGAAGTCGACGACACCCGCCAGCGTCCCGTCCGCGACGACGACGTTCGCGGGGTGCAGGTCGCCGTGCACCCACACCGGCGGCCCCTCCCACGCGGGGGCCGCGACGGCGTCATCCCAGATGGCCCGGATGCTGGCGGCCTCGTCGGAGCCGATCCCGTCGACGGAGTCGAAGAAGTGGTGGAAGCCGCCCGCCCAGTCCTTGGGGTGCGCGCCGCGACCCGAACCCGCAGGCGCGTCGGCGGGGACGGCCACGTGCAGCGCGCGGAGGAACGCCGCCAGGGTGTCGGCCGCGTGCTCGCCGCGGGTGATCGACCCGCGGTCCAGCGGCACGCCCGGCACCCACGTCATGACCGTCCACAGCTTGGGGAACCGGTCGGAGGCCGCGCCGTCGCGCACCGGGACGGGGACCGGCAGCGGCAGGCGCGGGGCCAGCAGCGGCAGCCACCGGCGCTCCTTGAGCTGGTGCTCGGGCTCGGTGTCCACGCGCTGGATCCGCACGGCCAACTCGTCCCCGAGGCGCCACATCTGGTTGCCCCAGCCGCCGTCCACCTCGCGGAGGGGTAACTCGGCCAGGTCCGGGTGCTGGTCCCGCAGCAGGTCGCGGACAAGACCCGCGGTGATCTCGATGTCCGCCACTACGACGCCGAGGTCACCCGGTAGACGTCGTAGACGCCTTCCACGCTGCGGACCGCCTTGAGGACGTGACCGAGGTGCTTCGGGTCGCCCATCTCGAACGAGAAGCGGCTCACCGCCACCCGGTCCCGGGACGTGGTCACCGAGGCCGACAGGATGTTGACCTTCTCATCGGCCAGCACCTTCGTCACGTCCGAGAGCAGCCGGTGCCGGTCGAGCGCCTCCACCTGGATCGCGACGAGGAACACCGACGACTCCGACGGCGCCCACTCGACCTCCAGCAGCCGCTCCGGGGTCTGCAGCAGCTCGTCGGCGTTGGTGCAGTCCGTGCGGTGGACGCTGACGCCACCGCCGCGCGTCACGAAGCCCAGGATGTCGTCGCCCGGGACCGGCGTGCAGCACCGCGCCAGCTTCACCCACACGTCGGAGGCGCCCTTGACGATCACGCCCGCGTCCCCCGACGCGCGGCGCCGGGTGATCGTCGACGGGGTCGCGCGCTCCGCCAGCTCCTCCTCGGCGTGGTCCACCCCGCCCAGCAGCGCCACCAGCCGCTGGACGACGTGGCGGGCAGAGACGTGCCCCTCGCCGATCGCGGCGTAGAGCGAGCTGACCTCCGGGTACCGCAGCTCGCGGGCCAGCGCCGTCACCGAGTCCGCCGACACGAGCCGCTGCATCGGCAGGCCGACCCGGCGGACCTCCTTGGTGATCGAGTCCTTGCCCGCCTCGATCGCCTCTTCCTTGCGCTCCTTGGCGAACCACTGCTTGATCTTCGCCCGGGCCCGCGGCGAGGCGACGAAGGCCAGCCAGTCCCGGCTCGGCCCGGCGCCCTCGGCCTTGGAGGTGAAGATCTCCACGACCTCGCCGTTCTCCAGCTTGCGCTCGAGCGCGACCAGGCGGCCGTTGACCCGCGCGCCGATGCAGCGGTGGCCGACCTCGGTGTGCACGGCGTAGGCGAAGTCGACCGGGGTCGACCCGGCGGGCAGCGTCTCCACGTCGCCCTTCGGGGTGAAGACGAAGATCTCCCGGGTGGCCAGGTCGTAGCGCAGCGACTCCAGGAACTCCCCCGGGTCCGCCGCCTCCCGCTGCCAGTCCAGCAGCTGCCGCATCCACGCCATCTCGTCGACGTCGACGCCCGCGTGGGTGCCCTTGGTCTCCTTGTACCGCCAGTGCGCCGCGATGCCGTACTCGGCGGTGCGGTGCATCTCGTGGGTGCGGATCTGCACCTCCAGCGGCTTGCCGTCCGGCCCGATGACCGTGGTGTGCAGCGACTGGTAGACCCCGAACCGGGGCTGGGCGATGTAGTCCTTGAACCGGCCCGGCATCGGCTGCCACAGCGCGTGCACGACGCCCATGGCCGCGTAGCAGTCGCGCACGTCGTCGACCAGGATCCGGACCCCGACCAGGTCGTGGATGTCGTCGAAGTCGCGGCCCCGGACGATCATCTTCTGGTGGATCGAGTAGTAGTGCTTGGGCCTGCCCTCGACCCGCGCGGTGATCCGGGACGACTCCAGGTTGGTGCCCAGGGTGCCGATGACGGTCTGCAGGTACGTGTCGCGCGAGGGGGCCCGGTTCGCCACCAGCCGCACGATCTCGTCGTACTTCTTCGGCTGGAGGATGGCGAAGGCCAGGTCCTCCAGCTCCCACTTGACCGTGGCCATGCCGAGCCGGTGCGCCAGCGGGGCCAGCACCTCCAGCGTCTCGCGGGCCTTCTTCGCCTGCTTCTCCGGCGGCAGGAACCGCATGGTGCGCATGTTGTGCAGCCGGTCGGCCAGCTTGATGACCAGCACCCGGGGGTCGCGGGCCATGGCGATGACCATCTTGCGGATGGTCTCGGCCTCGGCGGCGCTGCCCAGCTGCACCTTGTCCAGCTTGGTGACCCCGTCGACCAGGTGCGCGACCTCGTCGCCGAAGTCCTCGCGCAGGCCGTCCAGGGAGTACTCGGTGTCCTCGACGGTGTCGTGCAGCAGCGCCGCGACCAGCGTCGTGGTGTCCATGCCCAGCTCGGCCAGGATGGTGGCCACGGCCAGCGGGTGGGTGATGTACGGGTCGCCGGACTTGCGCCGCTGGCTGCGGTGCATCTCCTCGGCGACGTCGTAGGCGTGCTGCAGCAGCGCCAGGTCGGCCTTCGGGTGCAGCTCGCGGTGCACGGCGGCCAGCGGTTCGAGCACCTGCTTGACCGGGGCCGCGCGCTGGGCGGTGATCCGCCGGGCCAACCGGGCCCGCACCCGTCGGGTGGCCGACGGCTGCCTGCCCGCCTGCGCGGGTTGGTCCACCCCGGGGGTCGTCGGGGTGGTGCCAGTGTCCACGTCGTGGGTCAAACGTGCTCCCCGGGCAGCTCGGCGCCGTGGCGGGCGCGGCGGTGCGTCCGGGTCACGTGCGCGGCCCGGGTACCGAGGATAACTCCGTTAGAGCAGCTGACCGGGCATTCGGGCGATGAAGCGCACCCCAGGTACGCCGAATCGACACCCGGGATACGCGCGGCGGAAGTCCGCTACCGGCAATCGGACGGCTCAGACACCGTGAACGGCGTGCACGGGCAGCGGCACGCGCGCCCGGCCGCCCAGGGCCGTGATCTCCACCACGACCAGGGCGGCGGTCACCTCGGCGCCTGCCCGCGCGGCCAGCCCGGCGGCGGCCGCGAGGGTGCCGCCGGTGGCCAGCACGTCGTCCACGACCACGACCCGGTTGCCCGCGCCGAGCGCGCCCACCGGCAGCTCGAACGTGGCGGACCCGTACTCGAGGTCGTAGGTGACCCGGTCCGCGACGGCGGGCAGTTTGCCCGGTTTGCGGATCGGCACCACGCCGAACCCGCGGGTGGCGGCCAGCGCGGCGCCGAACAGGAAGCCGCGGGCCTCCAGCGCCAGCACGGTGTCCACCCCGGCCGGTACCGCACCGGCCAGGGCGTCGACCACCGCGCGGAAGCCCCGCGCGTCGGCCAGCAGCGGGCTCAGGTCCTGGAACAGGACGCCCGGCTCGGGGAAGTCGGTGACCTCCCGGACGAGGCCGAGCGCCCTGGTCAGCTCCGGGTCCGCCACGGCGTCAGTGCCGCTTCTTGCCGGTCGGCTTGCCCGTGGGCTTCGGGACCGGCTTGCCCGCCTTGCGGCGCGCGTCGGACGCCTTCGGGGTGCGGGCGGGCACGCTGGACGCGGTCGCGTACGCCTTCTCGCGGCGCAGCTCGGCCTCCAGGGCACCCTCCTCGCCCAGCTCGGCGTCGGTGGCCTCGGCCCGGCGCGCGGCCTGGTTCGCCCGGCGCAGCCGGACCCGGTCGGCCTGCTGCCGGAACTTGGGCTCGGTCATCTTCAGGTCGACCAGGATCGGGGTCGCCAGGTAGATCGAGGACAGCGCGCCCGCGAGCATGCCGGTCAGCTGGACCAGCGCGAGGTCCTGCAGGGTGCCGACGCCGAGCAGGCCGACGCCGACGATGAGCAGGCCGAGCACCGGCAGCAGCGCGAACAGCGAGGTGTTGATCGAGCGCATCAGGGTCTGGTTCAGCGCCAGGTTCGCCGCCTCGCCGTAGGTGCGCCTGGTCAGGCCCAGCAGGCCCCGGGTGTTCTCCTTGACCTTGTCGAACACCACGACGGTGTCGTAGAGGGAGAACCCGAGGATGGTGAGCAGACCGATCACCGTGGCCGGGGTGACCTCGAAGCCGACGATCGAGTAGACGCCCATGGTGATCACGACGTCGTGGATGAGCGCGGCCAGCGCGGCCACGGCCATCCACTTCTCGAAGTAGAAGGCCAGGAAGATGGTCACCAGCACCAGGAAGGCGAGCAGTGCCCACAGCGCCTGGCGGGAGATCTCCCCGCCCCAGGTACCGGAGACGGCGCTGTCGCTGATCTGCGCGGGCCCGGCCGTGCCGTCCTGCGACACCGGCTTGAACTCGTCGAACAGCGCCTGCTTGAGCTGGGCGACCTCGGGGACCTTCAGCGCCTCGGACTTGATCTGGATCGAGGCGCCCGCGCCGGTGCCGACCCGCTGCACGGTGGGCTGCTCTTTGTTCAGCGTCTCGACGAAGACCCGCTTGACCTCTTCGGTCGAGATCTCGCCGGAGGCGCTGACCGACGGCATGGAGACCTTGGTGCCGCCCTCGAAGTCGATGCCGAGGTTGAAGCCGCGGAAGACCATCGAGGCGATGCAGACGAGCATCAGCGCGCCGAAGATGAGGTACCAGCGCTTGCGCTTGCCGACGATGTCGAACGCGCCCGTGCCGGTGTAGAGCCGGTCGAAGACGCTGTGCTTGCCGCCGACCGCGACGTCGCCGGTGGCGCTGAGCGTGGCCGGGACCGGGGCCGGGTTCTCGTTGCTGGTCACGTCACACTTCCTTCGCGGCGGTGCCCGCGGGGACCCGCGCGGCGCGCTGGGTGGCCGCCAGGCGCTGCACGGAGCCGAGGCCGGAGTACTTCGGGTGGGACAGGAACTTCGACTTCGCCGACAGCGCCACCAGCGGGTGGGTCACCAGGAACACCACGACGAGGTCGAGGACCGTGGACATGCCCAGGGTGAACGCGAAGCCGCGGACCTGGCCGACGGCGAGCACGTAGAGCACGGCGGCGGCGAGGAAGCTGACCGCGTCGGCGGACAGGATCGTGCGCCGCGACCGCACCCACGCCCGCGGCACCGCGGAGCGGAACGTGCGGCCCTCGCGGACCTCGTCCTTGAGCCGTTCGAAGAAGATCACGAACGAGTCCGCGGTGATGCCGATGGCGACGATGAACCCGGCGATGCCCGCGAGGTCGAGGGTGAAGCCGATCCAGCGGCCGAGCAGCACCAGGAACGCGTAGACCACGACCGCCGAGAGCACCAGCGACAGGATCATCTGCAAGCCGAGCAGCCGGTAGTAGACCAGGCAGTAGAGGAACACCAGCAGCAGGCCGATGCCACCGGCGATCAGACCGGCCTCCAGCGAGGCCAGGCCCAGCGTCGCGGACACGGTCTCGGCCTCGGACGCCTCGAACGACAGCGGCAGCGAGCCGAACTTGAGCACCTGGGCCAGCTTCTGCGCCTCGGCCTGCTTGAAGCCGCCCTGGCCGCCGGTGATCTGGGTGGCGCCGGTGATCACGCCCTGGATGGTGGGCGCGGAGACGACCTGGGTGTCGAGGACGAACGCGGCGCGCTCGTTGACGTGCGAGGCGGTGTACTCGGACCAGGTCTTGGAGCCGCCCGACTTGAAGTCCAGCGTCACCACGTAGCCGACGCCGGTCGGGTCCGGGCTGGCGGCCGCGTTGCTGATCTCGGTGCCCTCGAGGAAGGACGGGCCGAGGATGAACTTCTCCCCGGCGTCCTGGTCGCAGGCGGCCAGCGGCAGCTTCGGGTCGTCGTTGCCGACCAGCGGGTCCTTCTTGGTCGGGTCGCAGTCCAGGGTGGCCAGCGCGGCCTGCTGCAGCGCCTGGTCGGCCGGGACGTCCGCGCCGTCGGGGCCCTTGCTGCCCGCGAGCTTCGGGTCCTGGCGGCACTTCTGCGCGGCGGCGATGACGTCGCTCTGCTTGGCCTTCTGGTCGGCGAGCAGCGCGCCGTACTTGCCGCACGCGGTGTCCGCGGTGGCCGGTGCCGGAGCGGGGGCCGACGCGGCGGGGGCCGAGGTGGCCGGGGCGCCCGAGGTGGCGGGCGGGGCCGACGGCGTGGTGGTCTGCTGCTGGGCCAGCGCGGGCGCCGGACGGCCCTGCGGGGCGCCGGAGGTGGGCGCGCCGGACCCGGCGGGCGCCGAGGTGGCGGGCGGGGCGGGGGCACCGGAGGTGGGCTGCGTGCCGGACGGCTGCACGGACCCGTCGGCGGGCGGCGTCTGCTGCTGCGCCTGCGCGCCGACGGGGATCGCGCCGATCACCGGGCGGAAGCGCAGCTGCGCGGTCTGACCGAGGTCCTTGGCGCGCTCGCCGTTCTCGCCGGGAACGGTGATCACGATGTTGTTGCCGTCGAGGACGACCTCGGCACCCGCGACACCGGTGTGGTTGACCCGGGTCTCGATGATCTCCCGGGACAGGGCGAGCGATTCCTTGGACGGTGCCTCACCGGTCGCGGTCCGCGCGGTCAGCGCGACCCTGGTCCCGCCCTGCAGGTCGATGCCCAGCTTGGGCGTCGCCTTGTGGTCGCCGGTGGCGAACACGAGGGCGTAGAGGACAGCGACGATTGCTACGAAGAACGCCAGATAGCGTCCTGGGCGGATCTGCCCAACCGGTGGTGCCACGGTCGGTCCGTCTCCTCGGCTCGCGCGGCTCGCGCACGGATCACTTCGTGCGTGCCGCGATAGGTGGTCATGACACTGCGCCCACACCCGGAGCGAACTCGCGGGTGGGGGCGCAGCGTACCTCCTGCGAAGTCAGCTCGGTGTTGCACGGCTCACGCTGCGCCCACCGGCGTGGGCTCAGCGTGAAGGCGGGGCACCTGGAGCCGATCTTCGTAGACCTTGTTCGAATCGTGCTCAGTTCTTCGGCTTGCTGTCGCTGTCGGCCGGGATGGCCTCGTGCTCACCGGTCAGGACGGAGCCGTCCTCATCGGTGTCGTCGTCCTCGTCGTCGATCACGTCCGGGCCGACCTTCTCGCGGATCGCCTGGCGCAGCCAGGTGGTCTCGTAGCCCGGGGCGATCTCGATGCCGATGGTGGCGTCGTCGGAGATGTCGGAGACCGTGCCGTAGAGGCCGGAGGTCGTCATCACGCGGTCGCCGACGGTCAGCGAGTTCTGGAGTTCCTGCTGCTGCGCCACCATCTTCTTCTGGCGGCGCGAGCCGAGGACCAGCGGGATCGCCAGCACGGCGACGAGCAGCAGGGGGAGCAGCGCCTGGTTCATTTCTCTCCATCCACGGGGGAATCGGGGACGGCACGGGTTCTGCCCAGGTCGCGCCGTTCCGCCCGGTGCGAAACGTCCGATTCTTCTTCTTTGTCAGTACCGAGTCTGCCAGGTCGCGCCGGGCCCGTGGGGCCCGACCCGTCCGCGGGCGGTACCGGGGATCACTCTTCGAACAGCGTAGGTGCCGCCCGGCCCGGTGCGTCCGTCGGGGCGGTGAGCCCCAGGTGGGACCACGCGAGCGCGGTGGCGACCCGGCCCCTCGGCGTGCGGGCCAGCATGCCCGCGCGGACGAGGTAGGGCTCGCACACCTCTTCCACGGTAGTCGTTTCCTCCCCGACGGCCACCGCCAACGTCGCCACGCCGACCGGGCCGCCGCCGAAGGAGCGCACGAGCGCGTCGAGAACGGCCCGGTCGAGGCGGTCGAGGCCGAGTTCGTCGACGTCGTAGACCTTCAGCGCGGCCCGCGCGGTTTCCCGGTCGACGGAGCCGTCGCCGCGGACCTCGGCGTAGTCGCGGACCCGGCGCAGCAGCCGGTTGGCGATGCGCGGGGTGCCCCGGGAGCGGCCCGCGATCTCGGCGGCGCCGTCGGGGCGCAGGTCGATGCCGAGGATGGTGGCCGAGCGGCGCAGCACGAGTTCGAGGTCCTCGGCGGCGTAGAACTCCATGTGCGCGGTGAAGCCGAAGCGGTCGCGCAGCGGGCCGGTGAGCGAGCCGGCGCGCGTGGTGGCGCCGACCAGCGTGAACGGGGCGATCTCCAGCGGGATGGAGGTGGCGCCGGGGCCCTTGCCGACGACCACGTCGACCCGGAAGTCCTCCATCGCGAGGTACAGCATCTCCTCGGCGGGGCGGGCGATGCGGTGGATCTCGTCGATGAACATGACCTCGCCGTCGACCAGGTTCGACAGCATCGCGGCCAGGTCGCCCGCGCGCTCCAGCGCCGGGCCGGAGGTGATCCGGATGGGCCTGCCCAACTCGGCGGCGATGATCATGGCGAGGCTGGTCTTGCCGAGCCCGGGCGGGCCGGAGAGCAGCACGTGGTCCGGCGGCGCGCCGCGCCGGGTGGCGCCTTCGAGGACCAGTTGCAGCTGCTCGCGGACCCGGGGTTGGCCGACGAACTCGGCCAGCCTGCGCGGTCGCAGCGAGGACTCGTCGTCGCGCTCGCCGGGGTTGGCGACCGGGGACAGGTCGCGCCAGTCGTCCTCGGGCTCGTCCATCAGCGCTTGCGGCCGAGCGTGGCCAGGGCCTGGCGCAGCACGCCGGCGGTGTCGGCGCCCGCGTCGGCGGCGAGCACGCCGTCGACGGTCTGCTCGGCCTGCTTGACCGGGAACCCGAGCCCGACCAGGGCCTCGACGACCGAGCCGCGGACCGCGCCCGCGGCGGGCGCGACCGGGGACTCGGCACCGGCGGGCAGCGCGCCGACCTTGTCGCGCAGCTCGATGCACAGCCGCTCGGCGCCCTTGCGGCCGATGCCGGGGACCTGGGTGAGCACGGTCAGGTTGCCGTCGGCGAGCGCGGCGCGCAGCTGCGCGGGTTCGAGCACGGCGAGGGTGGCCAGGGCCAGCCGGGGGCCGATGCCGGACACGGTCTGCAGCAGCCAGAACAGGTCGCGGGCCTCGGTGTCGGCGAAGCCGAAGAGGGTGAGCGAGTCCTCGCGGACCACGAGCGCGGTGGCCAGCGCGGCCTGCTCGCCGCGCCGCAGGGTGGCCAGGGTGTGCGGCGTGGCCTGCACGGCGAAACCGACACCGCCGACCTCGACCACGGCGTGGTCGAGTCCGATCGAGGCCACCTGGCCCCGCACCGAGGAGATCACCTGTTCACCGTTCCGCTCTTGGTCTCGCGCGCCGCGGCGGCCAGCCTCGCACGGTGCTTGCGGGCCAGTTCCGCCGCCCTCGCCTCGGCCTCGGCCATCCGGTTGCGCACCGGCGCCCGCCACAGGTGGCAGATGGCGATGGCCAGGGCGTCGGCGGCGTCGGCGGGTTTGGGCGCCTCGGCGAGCCCGAGCAGCCTGGTCACCATGGCCGCGACCTGCGCCTTGTCGGCCCGGCCGGAGCCGGTGACGGCGGCCTTGACCTCGCTGGGGGTGTGGAACATGACCGGCAGGTCGCGGCGGGCGGCGGCGAGGGCGACCACGCCCGCGGCCTGCGCGGTGGCCATCGCGGTGCGCACGTTGTGCTGGCTGAACACCCGCTCGATGGCGACGACCTCGGGTCGGTGGCGGTCGAGCCAGCCCTCCACCGCGTCCGCGACGCGCAGCAGCCGGGCGGGCAGCACGTCCTCGGCCGGGGTGCGCACCACGTCGACCGCGACCGCGCGCACCGCGCGGCCCGCGCCACCGTCGACCACGGCGATGCCGAGCCGGGTCAGCCCGGGGTCGACGCCCAGCACACGCACGGTGATCGCTCCAGGTCGGCTCGCTCGTGAACACTCGTTCGAGAGCCTAGGGGGTGGACCGGTCCGCGATCACCCCGACACGCGGGGCACGGTGATCGGCGGTTCGATCAAGTGGGGCGCCAGCGGGGTGCCGGGAGCGAACCAGGGCGCGGTCGCGTCGGCGGCGGGTTGGGCCCGCCAGTCGCGGCAGACGCGGTCGAGGCGCACGGGGTGGATGGTGAGGTCGCCGTTGGCCGCGATGCGCAGGCGCAGGAAGCCCTTGTAGTCCTCGATGCTCTGCCCGGCCATGACCTCGTTGAGGTTGATGTTCGCGCGGCTGGCCAGGAGGAGGTAGATCGCGACGATCTCGGCGTCGACGAACCCGATCACGACCGGTGTGCCCAGGCCGACGACGGCGAGCGTGGCCCAGTCCTGGCCGGCGCCGTCGGGCAGGGCGTGCTTGTACAGCGCTACTACGAGGAACGACCAGCCGACGCTGAGCCCGATGTGCGCGAACGCGTGCAGCACGCCCGCGAACCGGGCGGCGGCGGGCTTGGTTTTGCCGCCCATGCGGGCGAACGTGGTGCCCGCGACGACGAGGACCACGCCGATGATCGCGGCGGGCGCCCAGCTGCCGAGGAGCCCGAAGAAGCCCCGGGCGCCGATGTCGGTCTGCACGATGCCGTAGAGGACCGCGAGGGTCATGACGGTCTGGAAGGCGCCGGTGAGCGCCCAGAAGGTGCGGTTGCGCCAAGGGAGGGCGGTGATCCCGGCGGCCAGGCGCCGGGAGGTGTCCCGGTCCGGGTAGCGGGTTTCGAGGTCGTAGAAGGCGGGTGGGGACGGCTCGCGGACGCGGGACTCGGCGGGCGGCAGGCAGAGGGTCTCGGGGAGCCGGTGGGTGGCGGCGAGGTAGGCGCCGCCGAGGCCGCAGGTGACGCGTTGGCGGCCGGTGCCGTCGCGTTCGGCGAAGCGGGCGTAGTGGTGCTTGTCGCCGGAGAGCATCACGCGGGTCTCGGCGCCTTTGGCGCGGACGATCTCGCGGTCGAAGAACTCGATCGTGTCGTAGCCCTTGGTCTCGCCGCCGGATCCGGCGGCGACCCAGGCGGGCTTGGACGTGCACAGGATGACGGCGTCGCCCGCGGCCATTTCCGCTGTCGCGCGGCGGAAGTACTCCAGCTGCGGGGCGTCGACGTAGTCGTCGAATTGGGTGTCGATTGCCAGCAGCCACCAGCGGTTGGGGAGCCGAATGGCGAAATACGACCGGGCTTGCGCGGTCTGCCAACCACCGAAAGAGCGCTGCTGGGCGAAGACGCGCAGGAAGGCGGTGAGGCCGTCGTACCAGTCGTGGTTGCCGGGGAGGGCGTAGAGGGCGGGCGGCTCCCCCTCGACGGCGGGGAACGCGGCCCGGTAGACGCCTTTGGAGCGGTCCTCGTACGCGCTGGTGGAGGCCGAGGGGTAGACCTCGTCGCCGCCCATCACCAGCAGACCGCCCCGGGGTAAGCGGTGGCCGTCGACGTCGAGGTGGTCGGCGGCGAGCAGGGACGCGACGGAGTAGGTGGCGTCGAAGCCGTCGCCGAGGTCGGCGACGAAGTCGAACCACAGCTCGGTGCCGTCGCCGTGGTCGTGCAGGTCGGCGTCGAGGCTGCCCTGGAGTTCGCGCTTGTCGGCGTAGGAGCCGAAGATGGCGGCGATCACCGACTGGAGGCCGGTGGTGACGAGCACGCCGGGTGCCAGCCACCGGACCGCTTCCCGGCGCTGGAAACCGACTTCGCGCGCGGAGAGATCGGCTGGGCGGGGTCGGGGCACTGTCATCCCCTCCTCTGGTCGCGGTATCCATGATCGTATCCGCCCGTGCGCGTTCGGTGGCGGAGATTGACCTTGATGGGGGTTGGGATGACCGAGGCGAGTGACATCATCGAGCGGTTGGGGCTGCGCCCGTTGCCGGTCGAGGGCGGCTATTTCACCGAAACGTGGGGCGGTGATCACTTTTCGTCGATCTACTACCTGCTTGCGGCGCCGGGATACTCGGCGTGGCACCGACTGGACCGGGACGAGGTGTACGCCTTCCACGCCGGGTCGGCGTTGACCGTGCACCTCCTGGGGCCAGGTGGGTACCGGTCGGCGCGGCTGGGGACGGATCTGCGCGCGGGTGAGCGGCCGCAGCTGGTGGTACCCGCGGGGACCTGGCAGGCGTCGGAGACCGCGGCGTGGTCGCTGGTGGGGACGGTCGTGGTGCCGCCGTACACCGACGAGTGCGTGGAGTTCGGGACGCCGTCGCTGGTCGCGGACCGGCCGGAGCTGGCCAGGCTGCTGCCCGCCGCGCCCTGACCTCAGCCCGGCTTTGGCGGCGTCCCGTATCCCTTGCGCGGTGACCGAAGCGCGCGAAGTGGTCGAGCTGTTGGGGTTGAGCCCGCTGCCGTTGGCGGGCCAGTACTTCACCGACTCGTGGGTCGGGGAGAGCTTCTCCGCCATCTACTACCTGCTGGCGGCGCCCGCGTACTCGAGCTGGCACCGCGTGGACCGCGACGAGCTGTACGTCCACCACGCGGGGGCGGCACTGACGGTGCACCTGCTGGACCCCGTTGGCTATCGGGCGGTGCGGCTCGGACCGGACCTGCGGGCGGGTGAACGACCGCAGCTGGTGATCCCCTCGGGGGCGTGGCGGGCGTCGGAGACCGGGTCGTGGTCGTTGATCGGGACGGTGGTGGTGCCGCCGTTCGCGGGCGCCGTCGTGGAACCCGGGACGGCCGAGCTGGTCCGCGACCAGCCTGACCTGGCGCGACTGCTGCGCACGCCATGACGACGCGTCGACCCGTGCCCGCCACGGGTCGACGCGTGCCCGGCGCGGGTCAGCCGATGTCGAGCGCCTCGAGCATCGCCATCGCCACGTGGTCGGCGGCGTTGCGGTGGCCGCGGGCGTTGGGGTGCACGAGGGCGGGCTGGTCGAGGGCCCTGGTGAAGATGCCGTCGACCCACTTGGCGGCGTCGCAGACGCTGTGGTCGCGCGAGGAGTCGTAGAGGTCGACGAACCGGGCGGAATCGTGCTTGCCCGCCGTGTCCTCGATGACCTTGTTGAGGGGTTCCAGGACGCCCGTGCGCAGCCACTCCAGGTCGCCCGGCGCGATCGAACCGAACTGCTCCTGGTTGTTGTACTCGCACTTGGTGGTGTCCTCGGGGACGACCGTGGGATAGCCGACGGCGAGGATCTTCGCGTCCGGGGCGCGTTCGTGCAGCACGGTGAGCATCTCGTCGTAGTCCCCGCTCACCTTGTTCAGCCGGTCCGGGATGCCCTCGGCCAACTCGTCCTTGCACGGGGTGCCCTCGCCACCCGACTCCCCGCCCAGCGGCAGGCACCGGGCGAGGATCTCGGCGAACCCGGCGGTGTTGCCGCTCACGCCGACGGTGACCACGTCGGTGCCGGGGCCCATCGCGGCGGACTGCGGCGGCACCGCGGGGAACGGGTAATCCGGGTCTTCGAAGGCGGGCGGGAAGTGGTACCCCCGCGGCTCCTGCGCCCGGAAGGTGACCTCCTCGACGGTCGCGGCACCGCAACTGACGTTGATCAGGTCGAACAGCGAGCCGAGGTCGCGGTCGATGAGCTGGGGGTACGACTGGTCGGTGCGCTCACAGCCGTCCCGGGGGACCTCGTAGACGTCGCCCGCGGCCTTGATCACCCCGGCCGTGTACGAGTCGCCCAGCGCGACCCACTGGTGGGACGCGGCGGGTTCGGCCTCGGCGGCTGGTGCGAGGGTGCTCGCGGCGATGGCGGCTGTCGAGACCAGAACGACCACGCTGGCGCGTGCTATGGATCCTCCATTGGACGGGAATCGGTCGACCCACCCGGCCACTCCACTGTGGACAGCTCGCGGTGGACGCCTCCGAGGTATCTCCGCGCACCGCGCGGAAAACGGCGACCAACCCGTTAGAGGACCGTGTCCACCCCACCGCGTGCGGACCGATTCACCCGATGCCGCATCGACCACCCCGGGGGTGGACGAGTTCACGCCCGGCGGGGCTTCGCCATGACGACGAGGCGGATGCCGACCTTGTCGACGTGGTCGCCGGAGGGCTCGTAGCCCGCCTTGCGGTAGAGGCGCTGGTTGTCGTGGCTGTCGGCGCCGGTGATCAACCAGAACGTGTCGACCTCGGGCGGGGCGGCGGCCTCGACGGCGGCCAGCAGGGCGCGGCCGACGCCGGTTCCCTGCTGGTCCGGGGCGACGGAGAAGCGGGCGATCTCCATGCGGGTGCCGTCGACCCGGCCGCGGACGCTGCCGACGAGCCGGGTGCCCGACCAGGCGCCGACGGCGACGGCCAGGTCGGCGCGGAACTGCTCGACCGTCTCCACCAGCGGCGGGATGAACGGCTGGGTGTAGCGCTGGGCCTCGGTGACGTAGGCGGCGCGCTGGACGGTGAGCGCCTCGCCGACGTCTGCGGCGGTGAGGGGCGCGACGCGGATGGTCACGGGCCGTCGATGCCGGGGCGCCAGCTCTCGGGCAGGCCGCTGGCGGTGAGCACCGGCTGCCACTCGGCGAAGCCCTCTGGGGCGCGGCGGCTCCACGGGAAGTCGCCGTCGGGGGTGGCGACGATCAGTTGCAGCGCGGGGAACTGGCCCGACGGGTACAGCAGGAACGCGCTGCCCAGGAACTCGGCGTAGTGGTCGCGGTGCACGCGCTCGACGACTACCGGGGTGCCCTCGAAGAAGTCGAGGTAGGGCAGGCCGGGGAAGAACCGCTCCCCCGCCGCCGCGCGGGCCACGTAGGCGTCGATGAGCGGTTTGAGCATGTTCACGGGCAGGCCGATGACCACGGCCTCCGGTGCGCCGAAGCGGCGCCAGGCGCCGACGGAGAACGCGTACGGGGCGCCGTGCTCGTCGCCGGGGACCTCGACGACCGCGTGGCCGTCCTCGTCGGCGGTGCGCAGCAGCCACTGGCGCAGCGCCGCCTGCTCCTCGGTGATCTCGTCCAGGGACATGGGCGGCTCCTGGTTCGGTGGGGACCGAAAGGGAACGGCCCGGGCGCGTGTGGACGCGCCCGGGCCGGGAAATCATCTGGCAGACGCGTAGTGGAACACCGTGCGTCCCGAGAACATCAGCCGACCTCGGCCATGACGTCGTCGGACACATCGAAGTTCGCGTAGACATTCTGCACGTCGTCGCAGTCTTCGAGCGCGTCGATCAGCTTGAAGATCTTGCGGGCGCCGTCGGCGTCGAGGGCGACGGTGACCGACGGGAGGAAGCTGGCGTCGGCGGACTCGTAGTCGTAGCCCGCGCCCTGCAGGGCCGTGCGGACCGCGACCAGGTCGGTGGCCTCGGAGACGATCTCGTAGCTGTCGCCGAGGTCGTTGACCTCTTCGGCGCCCGCGTCGAGCACCGCGCCGAGCACGTCGTCCTCGGTGAGGCCGTTCTTGGGCAGGATCACGACGCCCTTGCGGTTGAACATGTACGCGACCGAGCCCGGGTCGGCCATGTTGCCGCCGTTGCGGGTCATGGCGGTGCGGACCTCGCCCGCGGCCCGGTTGCGGTTGTCGGTGAGGCACTCGATGAGCACCGCGACGCCGTTGGCCCCGTAGCCCTCGTACATGATCGTCTGCCAGTCGGCGCCGCCCGCCTCCTCGCCGCCGCCGCGCTTGCGGGCGCGCTCGATGTTGTCGAGCGGGACGGAGTTCTTCTTCGCCTTCTGGATGGCGTCGTAGAGCGTGGGGTTGCCGTCCGGGTCACCGCCGCCGGTGCGCGCGGCGACCTCGACGTTCTTGATCAGCTTCGCGAAGAGCTTGCCACGCTTGGCGTCGAGGGCGGCCTTCTTGTGCTTGGTCGTCGCCCACTTGGAATGGCCGCTCATCTGGTCCTCCGTCAGCCTTGCGAGTCGGTTGTCTTGCGCTCGCCGTCACCGTTGCGGTTCACGATGTCGACGAACAGGCGGTGCACGCGCGCGTCGCCGGTGAGTTCCGGGTGGAACGCGGTGGCCAGCACGGTGCCCTGCCGGACGGCCACGATCCTACCGGCGGCGGCCCCGGCGGCCGGTGTCTCGGGCACCCTGGCCAGCACGGTGACCCGCGGCGAGGACGACTCGACCCACGGCGCGCGGATGAACACCGCGTGCAGCGGGCCGCCGTCGACGCCGTCGAAGTCGACGTCCTCCTCGAAGGAGTCCACCTGCCTGCCGAAGGCGTTGCGCCGGACGATGACGTCGAGGCCGCCGAGCTGGTGCTGGTCGGGCCTGCCGTCGAGGACCTTCTCGGCGAGCAGGATCATGCCCGCGCACGAGCCGTAGGTGGGCATGCCGTCGGCGATCCGGGCGCGCAGCGGGGCCAGCAGCTCGAAGGTCTCGAGCAGCCGGGACATGGTGGTGGACTCCCCGCCGGGCAGCACCAGCCCGTCCACAGCGGACAGCTCCGACTCCCGGCGCACGGTCAGCGCGCGGGCGCCACCGGCCTCCAGGGCGGCGACGTGCTCGCGCACGTCCCCCTGCAGGGCCAGCACTCCGATGAGCGGTCGAGCGTCCGACACGGGCACGTCCTCCTGTTCACGACCCGATCAACCAGCCTAGTCGGCCTGGTCGGGGCTCGGGTCAGGCCACCCCGGCCAGGCGTAGCAGTGCGGTGGCCGCCGCCGCGGCGATGACCACGACCACGCACGGTGCCTTGCGCCAGGCGAGCAGTCCGCCGACCAGCACGCCCGCGGGCAGCGCCCAGCCCGCGAAGGCGGGTCCCCTGGTCAGCGCGCTGGTGGCGATGAGCGCCACGAGCAGCACGATGGCGCCGGTACCGAGCAGGTCGCGGACCCGCTCGGGCATCCGGACGCGGTCGCGCAGCAGGGTGCCGCCGAAGCGGAAGGCGAAGGTGCCCGCGGCGAGCACCAGGATCGGCACGAGCGTCAGGTTCCCGGTCACGCGGTCAACGCCTGCGTGCGGGGCACGGCCACCAGGCCGACCAGGGCGAGCAGCACCGGCACGCCCGCGGGCAGGAACGGGGTGGCGGCCAGGGCGACGGCGGCGCCGAGCAGGGCCGGGAGGAGCTTGGCCCGGTCCTTGAGCGCGGGGAGCACCAAGGCCAGCATGACCGCGGGGAAGACCGCGTCGAGGCCGAGGGTGCTCGGGTCGTCGACCAGGGTGCCCGCCAGCGAGCCACCGAGCACGCCCAGGTTCCAGGCCGCGAACAGCGCGGCGCCGCAGGCCCAGTACGCGGCCCTGGCCCGGGTCGCGTCGCGCTGGGCCATGGCGTAGGCCACCGACTCGTCGATCATGAGGTGGCTGCCCAGCAGCCGGGCCGCCCAGCCCCGGCCGACGACGTCGCCGACCGCGAGGCCGAACGGCAGGTGCCGGGCGTTGAGGACGAGCCCGCCCAGCACCGCCGCGATCGGGCTGCCGCCGGCGGCGACCACACCGACCACCAGGTACTGCGACCCGCCCGCGAAGACCAGCAGGGACATCACCACCGGCACCCACAGCGGGAACCCCGCCGAGACCGCGATGGCACCGAAGGACGCGCCGTTGACCGCCGCCGCGACGGCGATGGCCAGCACGCCCCGCCAGAGCTCGGCATCCAGGGTTCGCCATATCGAACGCATAGTCCAGTATGATGAACGCCCCGGGAGCGTTCGTCAACGCGAACGTTGTGTTCGACATAGCGAACGGAGTGTGTGGGTGGAACACCGTGGAGCGCCCCTTGACGTCATCGCGCGGTCGTTGCGGCGGGAGCGCGAGCGGGTGGGTCTGTCGCTGAGCGAGTTGGCGAAGAGGGCCGGGGTGGCCAAGTCGACGCTGTCGCAGTTGGAGTCGGCGTCGGGGAACCCGAGCGTGGAGACGCTGTGGGCGCTGAGCGTGGCGTTGGACGTGCCGTTCAGCAGGTTGGTCGAGCCGCCGCGGCCGCGGGTTCAGGTGATCCGGGCGGGTGAGGGGCCCGCGGTGTATTCGGAGCACGCCGAGTACGTGGCGACGCTGCTGGCGTCGTGCCCGCCGCACGCGCGGCGGGACATCTACCTGATCACCGCCGAGCCGGGCGGGAAGCGGGAGTCGCTGCCGCACTCGCCGGGGGTCGTGGAGCACGTGGTGCTGTGCTCGGGGGAGGCGTTGATCGGGCCCACCGAGGACCCGGTGCGGCTGACCCCCGGGGACTACATCTCCTACCCCGGGGACCTGCCGCACATCTTCGAGGCGCTGGTGCCGGGTACCTCGGCGTGCCTGATCTCCGAGCACGTGTAGGTCGACGGGCGGCGCTCGATCGGGTGTCGGCGGGGGCCGGACAGCCCGATCGAGCGCACCCCCGGCGCGTCCCGACTACCAGCCGCGCTCGGCGAGGCGGTGGGGTTCGGGGACGTCCTCGACGTTGATGCCGACCATGGCCTCACCCAGACCGCGGCTCACCTTGGCGATGACGTCCGGGTCGTCGTGGAAGGTGGTGGCCTTGACGATGGCCTCGGCGCGCTGCGCGGGGTTGCCCGACTTGAAGATGCCGGAGCCGACGAACACGCCCTCGGCGCCCAGCTGCATCATCATCGCCGCGTCCGCCGGGGTGGCGATGCCGCCCGCGGTGAACAGCACGACCGGCAGCTTGCCGGTCCGCGCGACCTCCGCGACCAGCTCGTACGGGGCCTGCAGCTCCTTGGCCGCCACGTACAGCTCGTCCTCCGGCAGCGACGACAGCCTGCGGAGTTCGCCGCGGATCTTGCGCATGTGGGTGGTGGCGTTGGAGACGTCGCCGGTGCCCGCCTCGCCCTTGGAGCGGATCATGGCCGCGCCCTCGGTGATCCGGCGCAGGGCCTCGCCCAGGTTGGTGGCGCCGCAGACGAAGGGGACGGTGAACGCCCACTTGTCGATGTGGTTGGTGTAGTCGGCCGGGGTCAGGACCTCGGACTCGTCGATGTAGTCCACGCCGAGCGACTGCAGCACCTGGGCCTCGACGAAGTGGCCGATGCGCGCCTTCGCCATGACCGGGATGGACACCGCGGCGATGATCCCGTCGATCAGGTCGGGGTCGCTCATCCGGGCGACGCCGCCCTGCGCGCGGATGTCGGCGGGCACGCGCTCCAGCGCCATGACCGCGACCGCGCCCGCGTCCTCGGCGATCTTGGCCTGCTCGGCGTCGACCACGTCCATGATCACGCCGCCCTTGAGCATCTCTGCCATGCCGCGCTTGACCCGGTTGGTGCCGGTCTCGGGGACGGCGGGAGTGGACTGCGCATCAGTCACGGCATGCGACCTTTCGGGTGTCGGGCTCGGCGGCCGGAAAACCGCTGACCTCAGGTTACGACTCAACTGGCCCGGTGAAGGTGGCCAATCGGGGCCTATCTCGCAAGGCCACTTCGGCGCTGGGGTTGTCCCCGCCCGGATATCGGTGTGAGATCGGACACAACGCCGATGGGGAGCCCCGGCGGCTTCCCGACCGAGTGGAGGTGGGGCGCCATGGGGTCCAAGAACTCCGAGAACGGTCAAACCGAGTCCGGTGTCGCGGCCAGCGACCCGGGCAAAGTCCGCAACATCGTGCTGGTCGGGCCGTCCGGGTCCGGCAAGACGACCCTCACCGAGGCGCTGCTGACCGCCTCGGGGGTGCTGAGCCGGGCGGGCTCGGTCACCGAGGGCACCACGGTGTGCGACCACGACCCGGCGGCGGTGCGCCAGCAGCGCTCCGTGGGCCTGTCGGTCGCGCCGCTGGTGCACGACGGGGTGAAGGTGAACCTGATCGACACCCCCGGGTACGCCGATTTCGTCGGCGAGCTGCGCGCGGGCCTGCGCGCCGCCGACGCCGCGCTGTTCGTGGTCTGCGCCGCCGAGGGCGTGGACGCGGCCACGACCGCGCTGTGGGCCGAGTGCGCCGCCGTCGGGATGCCGCGGGCGCTGGTGATCGCCCGGCTCGACCACGCGCGCGCCGACTTCGCCGCCGAGCTGGCCGCCTGCCAGGACGCCTTCGGCGCGGGAGTGCTGCCCGTCTACCTGCCGACCGCCGACGGCGCGGGGCTGATCGGGCTCATCACGCAGCGCCGGTTCGACCACTCGCCCGAGGGTCAGCCGGTCGTGTCCGAGGCGAGCGCGGCCGACCTGGCGGCGACCGCTGACGCCCGCGACGCGCTGCTGGAGGGGATCATCGCCGAGAGCGAGGACGAGTCCCTGATGGACCGCTACCTCGCGGGTGAGTCCATCGACCCGGCGACGATCATCGCCGACCTGGAGACGGCCGTCGCCCGCGGCTCCTTCCACCCGGTCTTCCCGGTGTGCGCGACGACCGGGCTGGGCCTGGCCGAGCTGCTGGACGCGCTGCCGCGGGCGTTCCCGTCGCCGCTGGAGCACGCGCTGCCCGCGATCACCGACCCGCAGGGCAGGCCCCGGGTGGCCATCACCACCGACCCGGACGGCCCGCTGGCCGCCGAGGTGGTGCGCACGGCGGTGGACTCGTACGTCGGTCGGGTGTCACTTGTCCGGGTGTTCTCCGGGACGCTGCGCCCCGAGCGCGCGGTGCACGTCTCCGGCCACGGCCTCGCCGACCGCGGCCACGAGGACCACGACGCCGACGAGCGCGTCGCGCACATCTACTCCCCGCTCGGCGCGACGCTGCGCGAGGTGCCGTACTGCGTGGCGGGCGACCTGTGCGCGCTGACCAAGGTCGGCTCGGCGGAGACCGGCGACACCGTGTCCGCGCCGGAGGACCCGATCCTCATGGTGCCGTGGAGCATGCCCGAGCCGCTGCTGCCGGTCGCGGTCACCGCCAAGACCCGCAGCGACGAGGACGCCCTGGGCCGCAACCTGTCCCGGCTCGTGGCGGGCGACCCGACGCTGCGGCTGGAGCGCAACGCCGAGACCCACCAGCTGGTGCTGTGGTGCATGGGCGAGGCGCACGCCGACGTCGTGCTCGACCGGCTGCGCGCGGGCGGCGCCGAGGTGGAGACCGAGGAGGTCCGGGTGTCGCTGCGGGAGACGTTCGCCGAACCGGCGCGCGGGCACGGGCGGCACGTCAAGCAGTCCGGCGGGCACGGCCAGTACGCGGTGTGCGACATCGAGGTGGAGCCGCTGCCGACCGGCGCGGGCTTCGAGTTCGTCGACCGGGTGGTCGGCGGCGCGGTGCCGCACCAGTTCATCGGCAGCGTCGAGAAGGGCGTGCGGGCGCAGCTGGAGCGGGGCCTGCGCAACGGCCGCCCGGTGGTCGACATCCGCGTGACCCTGGTCGACGGAAAGGCGCACAGCGTCGACTCCTCGGACGCGGCCTTCCAGACGGCGGGCTCGCTGGCGCTGCGGGACGCGGCGGAGAAGGGGCGGATCGCGCTGCTGGAGCCGGTGGACGACATCCGGGTGCGGCTGCGCGACGAACACCTGGGCTCCGTCCTCGGCGACCTCTCCGCCCGGCGCGGCCGGGTCCTGGGGACGTCGGCGGCCGACGACGGGTACACGGTGGTGCAGGCGGAGGTCCCGTCGGTGGCGCTGCTGCGGTACGCCATCGACCTGCGGTCGCTGACGTCGGGCTCGGGCACCTTCAGCCGCGAGTTCTCGAGGTTCGACCCGATGCCCGCGGCCATGGCGGGCCAGTACGCGTGAGCGTGGAGCCACCCCGGCCGGTGGCTCCTACCCAGGAGGTTCGCCTATCGTGCCCGGCTCGGAGAAGTCGCCCTTGCGGCGGTCCGGTGCCGGCCAGCCCTCGGGGCGGGCGGCCTGCTCCAGTCCTGGAACGGCGGAGCGGGCGGTAGGTCGGGTTGGGTCTGCCCGGGTGTGCCGGGCAGGTCAGGCAGGTCGGGTGATCCCGGTTGCCGAGTCATGCGCGAATCCCTCCCCCAGGATGGACAGTGCACGCGAACGGTAGCAGCCGAAGCGGCGCGTCGGCGACGAGTCGATCAGCGGACCGCGCGGGGTTGGCCGTCCCAGGCGGGGAGGGTGGGGAGCAGGTCGGCGAGTTGTACCGGGTAGACGGTTTCCGAGGTTTCGCGGAGTTCGGCGGTGGTCCACCAGCGGTGGGCCGTGATGGTCTCCGATTCCAACGCGGTGAATCCCGAAGTGTCCACTGTGTACCCCTCGGGCAGCCGCGCGTGGAAGAACCACTCCTCGCCGTCGTAGGTGCGGCCCGCGAAGCTGAACAGGACGCGGCGGCGCCAGATCGGGCCGGTGAGGGAGTCCGGGTCGAGGGTGATGCCGGTTTCCTCGCGCAGTTCCCGGGCGGCGGCCGTGCGCAGGTCCTCCCCCGGCTCCACGCCCCCGCCCGCGGTGAACCAGTACGTCTCGCCCGTGCGGGCCGGGTCGTGGCCGTGGAAGAGCAGGACGCGGTCGTCGGCGTCGAGGAGCACGACCCGCGCCGAGGGGCGGGGGCGCGGGGTGTCGTCGGTGAGCTCGGGTTCGGCGATCTCCAGGTACTCCGGGCTGGGCGCGGTGCCCGCGAGCTTCAACCACCGCACCGGCCTGCGCCGCCGCAGCGCCAGCGTGTCGCGGACGGCGTCGCCGTGCACGCGGCGGGCGATGACGACGCGCTGCTCGGCGTCGACCAGTTCGGCGACGAGGGTCAGCGCCAACCCCTGTCGGTCCACTGTGGACAGTTCACGGGTCAGCGCGTTCTCCGCGGCCTCCCGCTCCGCCCGCGCGGACCGCTCGGCCCGTTCCGCCAACACCCGTAGCCGATCCCCGCCGACCGGCTCCAGCACCCCGGACACCGCCCGCGCCACCACGGCCCGCCGGGCCAGCGCCGCGTCCAGCGCCGCCCACGCCGCGTCGGTGCGCACGTGCAGCCGGTCGAGCCGGTTCGCGGTCGCCACCAGCCAGACACCGATCAGCACCAGCACCGCCACAGCGGTGAGGATCACCGCCAACTCGCTCACGACACCTCACCCACCGCGCGTGGGTTCGCGGCGACGGCCTGGTCGTAGACCCGCAGGACCTGGGCGGCGACGACCGACCAGTCGAAGGCGGCCACCCGGCGGTCGCCCTCGGCCACCAGGGTGGCCCGGCGGTCCGGGTCGGCCAGGACCTCGCGCAGGCCCGCCGCCAGGGACGTGGGGTTGCCGACCTGGGTCAGGACGCCCGCGCGGCCGTCGTCGAGCACCCGGCGGAAGGCGTCGAGGTCGCTGGACACCACGGCGGTGCCCGCGGCCATGGCCTCGGTCAGGATGATGCCGAAGCTCTCCCCGCCCAGGTTGGGGGCGCAGTAGACGTCCAGGGAGGCCAGCATGCGGGCCTTGGCCTCGTCGTCGACGGGGCCGAGGAGGTCGATGCGCTCGGCCAGGCGGCTGCCCGCGGCGCGGCGCAGGTCGGCCTCGTCGCCCTTGCCGACGACCACGAGCCGCAGGTCGGGGAGGTCGTCGACGAGGGTGCGCAGAGCACCGAGGAGGACCGGCATGCCCTTGCGCGGCTCGTCGTAGCGGCCGACGAACCCGACCGTGCCGCCCTGGCGGGGGTAGCCGTCGAGGGGTTTCGCGGCGCGGAAGAAGCCCACGTCGACGCCGTTGGGGATCTCCACCGCGTCGCCGCCGAGGTGCTCCACCTGCACGCGCCGGGCCAGGGCGGACACGGCGATGCGAGCGGTGATCTTCTCCAGGAACGGGCGCAGCACGGCCTGGAACGCGACCAGCGTGCGCGAGCGCGGGGTCGAGGTGTGGAAGGTGGCCACGATCGGCCCGTCGGCGACCATCAGGGCCAGCATGGACAGGCTCGGCGCGGTCGGTTCGTGCAGGTGCAGCACGTCGAAGTCGTGGTCGCGCAGCCAGCGGCGCACGCGCGTGTACGAGACCGGGCCGAAGGACAGCCGCGCGACCGAGCCGTTGTACGGGATGCCCAGCGCGCGCCCGGCGGGTTGGACGAAGTCCGGTACCGGGGTGTCGTCGTCGGCCGGGGCCAGCACGTCGACCTCGTGGCCCTGCGCGCGCAGCGCCCTGGCCAGGTCGAGCACGTGCGCCTGCACCCCGCCCGGCACGTCGAGGGAGTAGGGGCAGACGATGCCGACGCGCATGCTCAGCGCCTGCCGCGCGGGGCGCCGTCGGTGAGCGCGGCGCGGCGGTCGGCGGGCAGGTCGGCCAGCCACAGCTTCTGCAGCATGTGCCAGTCGGCCGGGTGCGCGGCGATGTCGGCGGCGAGGGTGTCGGCCAGCGCCTGGGTGGCGGCGGGGATGCCGCGCACGCCGTCGACCTTGACCGGCGGGTGGATGCGCAGGCCCCAGCCGTCGTCGGTGTACCAGGTGCCGACGGGCAGCAGCGCGGCGCCGGTGCGGGCGGCCAGGTAGGCCGGGCCCGCGGGCATGCGGGTCTGCTCGCCGAAGAAGTTCACGGGGAGACCGGCGGGGGTGAGGTCCCGGTCGGCGAGCAGGCAGACGAGCCCGTTCTGCCGCAGCCGCTCGGCGAGCACGACCGCCGGGTTCTTGTCGCCGCCGGTCGCGGGGACGATCTCGAAGCCGAGGGACTCGCGGTAGGCGACGAACTTCTCGTACAGCGCCTCCGGCCTGAGGCGTTCGGCGACGGTGGTGAACCGGCCGTGCTCGCCGACCAGCCACACGCCCGCCGCGTCCCAGTTGCCCGAGTGCCCGAGGGCCAGCACCACGCCGTTGCCCTCGGCGAGCGCGGCGGTGACGTACTCGTTGCCGGTCATGGTGGCGCCGATCCGCCGGTGGATGTCGGCGTGGTCCATCGACGGCAGGCGGAACGCCTCCATCCAGTAGCGCGCGTACGAGCGCAGCGCCTGGCGGACGAGGTCGTCGAGTTCGGCGGGTCCAGCCTGGGGTACGACCCGGGCGAGGTTGGCGCGCAACTGGCGGGAGCCGGCCCCCTCGCGGCGGGCGGCGAGGTCGGCGCCCGCGCGGAAGAGCCCGGCGGCGGTGCCGTGCGGGAGCGCGCGGACCAGCTTCCAGCCCAGCCCGTAGCCCCCGGTCTGGAGGCGTTCACCCCAGTTCATGGGTCTTCTCCTCCAGCGCGGAGCGGCGCACCGCGAGCAGCCGCTGCAGCACGGTCACCACCGAGGCGGCGGCCAGCAGCCACAGCGCGATCTTCATGGCGGGGGGGACGCCGAGGCCGGTGAGGCCGGTGCCGACCAGGGTGATGATCAGCCGCTCGGCCCGCTCCACCAGCCCGCCGTCCGCGTCGAGCCCGGTGGCCTCGGCGCGGGCCTTGACGTAGGAGATCACCTGGGCCAGCACCAGGCAGACCAACGCGGCCACCGCGGTGGTCCGGTCGTGCGCGACGTCGAACAGGTACCAGGTGATGCCGCAGAACAGCGCCCCGTCGGCGAGCCGGTCGCAGGTGGCGTCGAGCACCGCGCCGTAGCGGGTACCGCCCCCCTTGGCCCGCGCCATGGCCCCGTCGAGCAGGTCGAACATCGCGAACCCCCACACCACGAGGGTCCCCGCGAACAGGTGACCGGCGGGGAAGAGCCACAACGCCCCGGCGATGGCACACGCGGTCCCGAACACGGTGACCGCGTTCGGCGTGAGCCCGAGGCGGACCAACCACGCCCCGATCGGATCGGTGACGCGCGAGACGGAGGCACGGGCGAAGATGTTCAGCATGGGGCTGTGCGGTGCACCTAACGGCGGGGTTGACCTGGCCTGGGCAGCCTAACCGGCCCGGAGCACGGCCGTGCAGCCCGGTTCACACCCCGATTGGGCCGGTGTGGACAGCCGGGTGCGGGGCGGCGGTGCGGAGAGGGGCCTGGGCTCGGCGGGAGGTCCGGAAGTGGACGAGCTCGGGAGAATGGGCAGGGCGAGGAGAAGCGCCGCAGGTCAGAAAGTGTCGTCCCCGCACAGGCGGGGCTTCTCGGACAGGCCCCCAGGCTCCGCATCTGGCCGCGTCCCGCGCGCGAGGCTGGTCCCTGGTCAGCCGGATCCCGGCCAGACCATTGACGTCGTCCCCCGCGCGAGCGGGGACCGGACCGCCGCCGGGACGGCCTGAGGTCAGGTCACACCGTCGTTCCCGCATGAGCGGGCCCCCGCTGTTGCCTTCTCGGGCGGCGTGCGCGAAGTCGTCCCCGCGCGAGTGGGGTTGCCCGCCTCGCCCGGCGGGTCAGGGCTCGTCGGGGTGTTCGCGGCAGCCGGGGAGGGTGCGGTCGGGGTCGAGGCCCTCCAGGACCGCGACGCTGATCTGGCCCAAGACGGCCACCTGCTCCGGTGTCAGCCGGTCGAACAGGGCTTCGCGGACCGTGGTCACGTGGCCCGGGGCGGCGGCGGCGAGGGCGGCGAAGCCCTTGTCCGTCAGCGCCGCGACCGAGCCCCGCTTGTCCGTGGGGCACTCCCGGCGCTCGACCCAGCCCGCTTCCTCCAGGCGGGCCACGGCGTGGGAGAGCCTGCTGCGGCTGGCGCCCCTGAGGCCTGCCAGCTCGCTCATGCGCAGCGAGCGGCCCGGGGCCTGGGAGAGGACCACCAGGATCTCGTAGTAGGTGTAGGGCATCCCCGAGTCGCGCTGCAACTGCTTGTCCATGTGGTCGCCGAGCGCGCCCAGCATGGTGACGAAGGCACGCCAGACGTCCTGCTCGGCGGGGGTGAGCCAGCGGGTGTCGTCCATGCCACGAAGTCTACTGGTTGAACTCTCAACTTGCTCGGCGTAGGGTATCGGTTGAAGGTTCAATCAAAACGGTTTGGAGTCCACCATGACGCTCAGCCAGCTCCCCGGGTTCGTCGCCGGTACCTGGGACATCGACGCCGCGCACTCCGACGTCGGCTTCGCCGTGCGGCACATGGTCGTCAGCAAGGTCAAGGGGCGCTTCGACGGCGTCTCCGGCCACCTGGTGACCACCGACGACCCGGCCGCGGCGAGCGTGGACGTCGTGATCGACCTGAACACGATCAACACCTACAACGAGCAGCGCGACGGCCACCTGCGCTCGGCCGACTTCTTCGAGGTCGAGACCTACCCGAACCTCACCTACAAGGCCACCGGCGTGCGCGCTGACGGCGACGCCTACGTCCTCGACGGCGAGCTGACCCTCAAGGGCGTCACCAAGGTCGTCCCGCTGCGCTTCGAGCTCAACGGCTTCGGCCCGGACCCGTACGGCGGCACCCGGGTCGGCTTCTCCGGCCACACCGAGATCAACCGCCGGGAGTTCGGGGTGAACTTCGAGGGCGTGCAGAACGGCATCGCGGTGGTCGGCGACAAGATCACCGTGCAGATCGAGCTCGAAGCGGTCCTGCGCCAAGGCTGACCGCACCGAACTCGAAGCGGTCCGGTGGCACGAGGGCCGAGCGCCGCCGGGGCCGCCCTAGAGCGGGCGGTCCCAGGCGTCGGCGAGCAGCTCGCGGGTGTCGCCGAGCAGCTGCGGCAGCACCTTCGTGTGGCCGATGACCGGCATGAAGTTCGCGTCGCCGCCCCACCGCGGCACCAGGTGCTGGTGCAGGTGGGCGGCGATCCCGGCGCCCGCGACCACGCCCTGGTTCATGCCGATGTTGAACCCGTGCGGCGCCGCCACGGCCCGCGCGACCCGCATGGCGCGCTGGGTGAACCGGGCCAGCTCGTCGGTCTCGGCGGTGGTGAGGTCGGTGTAGTCGGCGACGTGCCGGTACGGCACGACCATGAGGTGGCCGGGGTTGTACGGGTACAGGTTGAGCACCGCGTAGACCGACTCGCCCCGCGCGATGATGAGCGCGTCGGCGTCGTCGAGGTCGACCAGGCCGCAGAACGGGCACCCGGCGCGGCCGTCGCCCTCCGGTTTGCCCTCGCCCCGGATGTAGGCCATCCGGTGCGGCGTCCACAGTCGCTGGAGGGCGTCCGGGATGCCCACGCCCTCCTGGGGGACGTACTCGGGCTCCTCGGAGCGCAGGAATGCGGCCATGCCCCGATCCTAGTTGTCCGCGCGCGGCGCCCGGCCACCGTGACCCGGCGCGGGGCCAGGAGGTGGGCGGCCCAAACAGGCCCGAGTGGACACATCGCGCGGCCTGGCCGAAGAGAACGCCGTGACCAGCCCGATCATCGGACTGGTGGACGGCGCCGCGGCCACTTGGCGAAAGCTCTGAAAGAAACCCGCCCCCGTCGAGGCGACGAGGGCGGGTTGTCCGGTCAGTCGACGGTGACGGTCTCGGCCGTGGGGGACGTGTTGTCCCGGCGGGTGATCCAGGCGTGGACCGCCTCGACGGCGCGGGCCGTGGGGACGCCGTTGATCTGGGTGCCGTCGCGGAAGCGGAAGCTGATGGCGTCGGCCTCCACGTCCTTGGCGCCCGCCAGGAGCATGAACGGGACCTTCTGCAGCGTGTGGTTGCGGATCTTCTTCTGCATCCGGTCGTCCGAGGCGTCGACCTCGACCCGCACGCCCTTGGCGCGCAGCGCCTTGGCCACCTGGAGCAGGTGGTCGGTGTGGTCCTCGGCGACCGGGATGCCCACCACCTGGACCGGGGCGAGCCAGGCCGGGAAGGCGCCCGCGTAGTGCTCGGTGAGCACGCCGAAGAAGCGCTCGATGGAGCCGAACAGCGCGCGGTGGATCATGACCGGCCGCTGCCGGGTGCCGTCCGAGCCGGTGTACTCCAGTTCGAAGCGCTCCGGCAGGTTGAAGTCGACCTGGATGGTGGACATCTGCCAGGTGCGGCCCAGCGCGTCGCGGGCCTGCACGGAGATCTTCGGGCCGTAGAAGGCCGCGCCGCCCGGGTCGGGCACCAGGTCGAGGCCGGAGTCGGTGGCCGCGACGCGCAGCGCCTCGGTGGCCCGCGCCCAGACCTCGTCCGAGCCGACGTACTTCTCCTCGTTGCGGGTGGACAGCTCCAGGTAGAAGTCGTCCAGACCGTAGTCGCGCAACAGGTTCAGCACGAACGACAACAGCGACTTCAGCTCGTCCTGCACCTGCTCCGGGGTGCAGAAGATGTGCGCGTCGTCCTGCGTCATGCCGCGGACCCGGGTGAGGCCGTGGATCACGCCGGACTTCTCGTAGCGGTACACCGAGCCGAACTCGAACATGCGCAGCGGCAGCTCGCGGTACGACCGGCCGCGCGAGCGGAAGATCAGGTCGTGGAACGGGCAGTTCATCGGCTTGAGGAAGTAGTCCTGGCCGGGCTTGCGGACCGTGCCGTCCTCGTTGTACTCGGCGTCGAGGTGCATCGCCGGGTACATGCCGTCGCGGTACCAGTCGAGGTGGCCGGAGGTCTCGAACAGCGTGCCCTTGGTGATGTGCGGGCTGTAGACGAACTCGTAGCCCTCCTCCTCGTGGCGGCGGCGCGAGTAGTCCTCCATCTCGCGCCGCACGATGCCGCCCTTGGGGTGGAACACCGCGAGGCCGGAGCCGATCTCGTCGGGGAAGCTGAACAGGTCCAGCTCGGTGCCGAGCCTGCGGTGGTCGCGGCGCTCGGCCTCGGCCAGCAGTTCGAGGTAGCTGTCGAGCGCCTCCTGCGACTCCCACGCGGTGCCGTAGACCCGCTGGAGCTGCTGGTTGTTCTGGTCGCCCCGCCAGTACGCGGCGGCCACCCGGGTGAGCTTGAAGGCCGGGATGTGCTTGGTGGTGGGCAGGTGCGGGCCGCGGCAGAGGTCGCCCCAGATCTGCTCGCCGCTGCGCGGGTCGAGGTTGTCGTAGATGGTCAGCTCGCCGCCGCCGACCTCCATCACCTCGGGATCGTCCACATCGCTCTTGATGTCGACCAGCTCCAGCTTGAACGGCTCCGCCGCCAACTCGACCTTGGCCGCCTCCACCGACTCCACGACCCGGCGGGAGAACCGCTGCGCGCCCTTGACGATCTGCTTCATGCGCTTCTCCAGCGCCTGCAGGTCCTCCGGGGTGAACGGCCGGTCGACGGCGAAGTCGTAGTAGAAGCCGTCGCGCACCGGCGGGCCGATGCCGAGCTTGGCCTCCGGGAACTGCTGCTGCACCGCCTGGGCGAGCACGTGCGCGCACGAGTGCCGGATGACCGCGCGGCCGTCGTCGGTGTTCGCCGCGACCGCCTCCACCTCGACGTCGACCTCGGGCGCCCAGGACAGGTCGCGCAGCCTGCCCTCCGGGTCGCGCACGACGACCACGGCGTCCGGCCCCTTGCCGGGCAGCCCCGCCTCGCGGACGGCGGCGCCCGCGGTAGTGCCCGCGGCCACCACCACGCGCTCGGCGGGTAGGACAGCGGCGGACAGTGGCTGGACCACGGTGACTCCTGAGGTTTCGGGTGGGCCACACGGGTGGTGACCTCGACACCTGAGGATGCTAGCGAGCGGCCGTCAACCCCCGCTCCCCGGTTTGCACAGGCCTGTGGACAACTCGGCGAACCCGCAGGTCAGGGCTACACACCGAGCATGGTGCGCATCCGGCGGATCTCGTCGGACTGCTCGGCGACGATGTTGTCCGCCATCTCCTGCACCCGCACGTCGATGCCGTCCTGCTGCACCCCGTTGGCCATCGCGATGGCGCCCTCGTGGTGGCGGATCATGAGTTGCAAGAAGAGCTTGTCGAAGTCGGCGCCGGTGGCCGCGCGCAGCTGGTCCATCTGCTCCGGCGTGGCCATCCCGGGCATGGCGGCGTGGTGGCCCGCGTGCGCGGAGTGGTGCGGGTCGACGCGCGGCTTGCCGTTGCGCTCGAGCCAGGCGTTCATGGCGCCGATCTCGGGTTCCTGGGTGTCGCCGATGCGCGCGGCCAAGCCCTTCACCGACGCGTCCTGCGCGCGGGTCTCGGCCAGCGCGGTCATGTCCACGGCCTGCTGGTGGTGGTTGATCATGTTCTCGGCGTAGCCGAAGTCGGCGGCGTTGGGCGGCACCGCGGGCACACCGGAGGAGATCTCGTCCGGGGAGAGGGTTCTATTGGCCTCACCGGGTTTCCCGGGTTGGACCACCGGGTTCGGCGGCGGTCCCGGGTCCTCGGTACACGCGGCGAGACCGCAGGTGAGCGCCGCCGCGAGCAAGCCGAGCACAATCCGCCGCACCGCCATCGGTCGCCTCCCCGTCGCCGCCGTCCGATCCCCGAACCTACCTGTCCACAGGGGGTGGCAACAGATCCACTCCAAATGGTGAAAACACCCAACAGGCGGATCTGGTAGAGGTCCGACCAACCGGCCATACTGCGAATTCCCGACTCCACGAGAGGGGTGCGCAGCGTGCCTTCATCCCGACGCGGCAGGCGTGCCACGGCTTGGCTCGCGGTCCTGGGCACCACAGCCCTGACCGCCACCGGACTCCTGGGTGTGCCCTCGGCGGCGGCGCAGTCCCAGTTCCCGGCCCCGGACCAGATCGTCACCAGCCCGAACGTCAAACACGTAGCCAACATCCCCGCGACCGCGCCCTTGAAGGGCACCGGTTCGACCGGCACCGACATCGCCTTCACCGGCGACTACGCCATCGCGGGCAACTACCTCGGTTTCACCATCTACGACATCAAGAACCCGCGGCAGCCCAAGATCGCCAGCCAGGTGCTCTGCCCCGGTTCGCAGAACGACGTGTCGGTGAGCGGCAACCTGCTGTTCCTGTCCACCGACTCGCGGCGCAGCGACAACTCCTGCTCCTCGGTCGCCCAGAACGACGGCACCAAGGCGTACTGGGAGGGCATGAAGATCTTCGACATCAGCGACAAGCGCAACCCGCGCTACCTCAAGGCGATCGAGACCGATTGCGGCTCGCACACGCACACGCTGGTGCCGGACAAGCGCGGCAAGGACGTCTACATCTACGTCTCGTCGTACGCGCCCGCGCCGACGATCAGCAAGTGCCTGCCGCCGCACGACAAGATCTCCATCATCAAGGTGCCGCTGAAGAACCCGGCCGCGGCCGAGCTCATCGCGACGCCGAACCTGTTCCCGGACGGCGGGAACCCCGGTAGCGGCACCCCCGGCAACCTGGAACTGGGCTACACCAGCGCCACCAGCGGCTGCCACGACATCACGGTGTTCCCGTCGAAGGACCTGGCTGCGGGCGCCTGCATGGGCGACGGCGTGCTGATGGACATCTCCGACCGGGAGAAGCCGCGGGTGATCAACCGCGTGCAGGACGACGCGCACTTCGCGTTCTGGCACTCGGCCACGTTCAACAACGCGGGCACCAAGGTGATCTTCACCGACGAGCTCGGCGGTGGCGGCGGCGCGACCTGCAACGCCAAGATCGGCCAGACCCGCGGCGCCGACGGCGTGTACGACATCACCGGCCGCGGCGATGCGCGGAAGCTGGAGTTCCGCAGCTTCTTCAAGATCAGCCGCTACCAGACCGACGGCGAGAACTGCGTGGCGCACAACGGTTCCCTGCTGCCGATCCCGGGCCGCGACGTGATGGTCCAGGCCTGGTACATGGGCGGCGTGCAGGTCGTCGACTTCACCAACTCGATGATCCCGCGCGAGGTCGGCTACTTCGAGCGCGGCCCGGCCGCCGACGCGGCCGAGAGCGGCGGCGTGTGGTCGGCGTACTACTACAACGGGTTCATCTACTCGTCGGACCTGGGCAAGGGCTTCGACGTGCTGGAGATCAACGACCCGTTGACCGACCAGGCGAAGAACTACCGCTGGACCGAGCTGAACGTCCAGACGCAGCAGACGTACAAGTAAGGCACAGCAAGGGGCCCTGCCGGTTTCCGACAGGGCCCCTTGTCGCGTTTAGACAGTGGTGATGACCTGGTCGTAGTCCAGGCGCGGGTTGCGGCCGAACCAGGCGTCCGCACCGGGGTTGCCGATGTTGACCACGATCAGCGTGCGCAGCCTGCCGTCACCGAAGAACTCCGCGTCGATGCCCGCGGCGTCGAACCCGCTCATCGGACCGGCGGCCAAGCCGATCGCGCGGACCCCGAGGATGAAGTACCCGGCCTGCAACGTGGCGTTGAGGCGGGCCGCGCCCTCGCGACCGGGGTCGGCGGCGTAGTAGTCCTTGGCGCCGGGGAAGTTCGGGAAGACCGTCGGCAGGTGCTCGTGGAACTCGGTGTCGGCGGCCAGGATCGCGGTCAGCGGCGCGGTCCTGGTCTTGGCCTTGTTGCCCTCGCCGAGGTGCGAGACCAGGCGCTCCCGCGCCTCGGGGGTGCGCACGAGCACAACCCGCAGCGGCTGCGAGTTCATCCCGGTCGGGCCCCACTTGACCAGCTCGTAGATGGCGCGCACCTGCTCGTCGGACACCGGGGCGTCGGAGAAGGTGTTGGCGGTGCGGGCCGCGCGGAACAGCAGGTCCTGCCCCTCCGACCCGAGGACGGAGAGCTGGGGTTCCTGAACTGCGGTCATGGGTGACGCTCCTGGCTGGGTGGGTGGTGCTTCCTCGGGATCCAACCTAGTTGAGAGCTTGACTATTCCCCCGGTCCGGTGAGCGTGCTCACAGCCGTCAGCCCGACCCCCGGGACCGTCAGACCAGGACGACGTACTTGCCCACCGTGTGCCCCCGGACGAAGTCGACGCAGGCCCGGTCGGCCTCCGCCAGCGGGTAGCGGCGGGTGATCAGCGCCGACAGGTCGCCGCGGACCGCCGCCGCGCCGACGTCGCGCATGGTGGCGAGGCGTGCCTCCATGTCCAGGACCGGCCGGGAGTCGATGGGCGGGTCGAACTCCGGCGGCGGGAACGTGATGGTCACCAACCGGCCGCCTGCGCGGAGCGCGTCGGGGGTCCAGGACAGTTCGGCGGCGGGTAGGGCCAGGTTGACGATGGCGTCCACGTCGACCGGGTATTCCCCGTACGGGACGGTTTCGGCGGCGCCGAGACCGCGCAGCAGCGCCACGTCCTCGGGGCGGGCCGTCGCGGTCACATGGGCTCCGGCGGCGGCCAGCAGGGGCAGGACGGCGGTACCGACCCCACCCGCGCCGCCGATGAGCAGGACTGTCTCGCCCGGCTGGATCGCCGCGGTCTTCATGATGCCCAGCGCCGTGAAGCCCACGGTCGCGACGGCCGCCGCCTGGTCCGGGGCCAACGCGGCCGGTCGGTGCGCGATCAGGGCCGTGTCGGCCTCGACCACCACGTACTCCGCCAGCGCCCCGGTGCTCAGCGACGGTCGGGCGCCGGTGAGCGACCGCAGCGCGCGGGGAATGGCCAGGCCGAACACCTCCTCCCCCAGCCGGTACTCGCGCACACCCGCGCCGACCTCGGTCACCGTGCCCGCGAAGTCGTTGCCGGGCACGAACGGGAACTCCAGGTCCACGTCGAACTCGCCGGAGGACACCCGCAGGTCCCCCGGGTTCAGCGACGCCGCGGCCACTCGGACCTGGATCTGCCCCGGTCCGGGCAGCGGGACCGGCACCTCGCCCACCGCGTAGTCCTCCGGTGGGCCGTACGCGCCCACCACCACAGCCTGCATCTCCACCCCTTAAACGGACCGCTCGGTCATCTTAAGCCTGAGGTTAGCGACAACCGGACCGCGCGGTCAACTTGCTAGTCTGGTCCGGTGACCGGGACCCGCCCGCTGCGCGCCGACGCCGCGCGCAACCGGGAGCTGCTGCTGACCGCCGCCGCCACCGAGTTCGCCGAGCGCGGGCTGGACGCGTCGGTGGCCGACATCGCGCGCCGGGCCGGGGTCGGGAAGGGGACGGTCTTCCGGCACTTCCCGACCAAGGAGGACCTGATCGCGGCGATCGTGCGCGACCGCATCGCCGCCCTCACCGGGGTCGGCGAGGAGCTGCTGCGCGCCGCCGACGCGGGGGCCGCGCTGCTGGCGTTCCTGACCGCCGCCGCGCACCAGCGCCAGCAGCTCGACCTGTCGTACCTGCAGACCGCCACCACCCTGCCCGCGGACGTGGAAGCGTTGCGGGAGCGCATGTTCCGGGTGATCCACGACCTCGTCGACCGGGCCCGCGCGCACGGCGCCATCCGCGACGACGTCACCGGGGCCGACGTGGCGCTGCTGATGTGCGCGCCGAACTACGTCACCGGCTACCTCAGCGACGCCCCGCCCGACCTGTGGCAGCGCTACCTGGCGCTGATCTTCGACGGGCTGCGGCCCGAGGGCGCGCACCCGCTGCCGCACCCGCCGCCCACGCTCGTCTGACCGCCCGCGCGGGGTGATCCGCCGACCTCCGTCCGCCGTCGAGGCTGGTGCGACGACGAGTGGAGGGCGGCGAGAGCGTGGTCGATGCGGAACGCGGGCGACAGGCGGAGGCCGACGACTGGCGGCGGTGGGGTCCGTACCTCAGCGAACGGCAGTGGGGCACCGTGCGCGAGGACTACGGCGGCGGGGACGCGTGGGAGTCGTTCCCCCACGACCAGGCCCGGTCGCGGGCCTACCGGTGGGGCGAGGACGGGCTGGCGGGGTTCAGCGACGACCGCCAACTGCTGTGCCTGGCTTTGGCGCTGTGGAACGGGAAGGACCCGATCCTCAAGGAGCGGCTGTTCGGGTTGACCAACGCGGAGGGCAACCACGGCGAAGACGTCAAGGAGTGCTACTTCTACCTCGACGCCACCCCGACCTCCTCCTACGCGAAGATGCTCTACAAGTACCCGCAAGGGGAATTCCCCTACGCGGACCTGGTGGACACCAACGCGGCGCGGGACCGGGCCGCGCCGGAGTACGAGCTGATCGATACCGGCGCCTTCGCGGACGACCGGTACTTCGACGTCGAGGTGGAGTACGCGAAGTCCACTCCGGACGATGTCCTCATGCGGGTCACAGCGCACAACCGGGGGCCTGAGGACGCCGTGCTGCACGTGTTGCCGACACTGTGGTTCCGGCACACCTGGTCGTGGGCGGGCGAGGACGAGAAGCCGTCGCTGCGCGCCACCTCGGACGTGCGGGGCGCGGCGGTCGTGCGGGCGGAGCACCGGGAGCTGGGGGTGCGGTGGCTCTACGCGGACCGGCCCGCGCCCGTGCTGGTGACCGGCAACGAGACGAACAACGAGCGGGTTTTCGGTTCCCCCAACGAAACCCCGTACGTCAAGGACGGCATCGGGCGGGCGGTCGTCGACGGCGAGCTGACGGCGGTCGACCCCAGCGGCGTCGGCACGAAAGCGGCCGTGCACCACGCTCTCGTCGTGCCCGCGGGCCGGAGCGCGACGATCCGGATGCGGTTGACCGACCGCGAGCACGTCCCGTCCCGGCACCCGTTCGACGACTTCGACGCGGTGTTCGAGCGCCGGAAGGCCGAGGCGGACGACTTCTACGCCGCCACGCTGGCGGGCGATCTCGGGGACGAGGAGCGCCGGGTCGCGCGGCAGGCGTTGGCGGGCATGCTGTGGTCGAAGCAGTACTACGCGCTCGACGTCGAGCGGTGGCTGGCCGAGCGCGGCGCGGACCCGCTCGACGCGGACCCCGGTCTGCGCAACCACGGCTGGCGCCACCTGGTGGCCAACGACCTCATCGCGATGCCGGACACCTGGGAGTACCCGTGGTTCGCCGCCTGGGACCTGGCCTTCCACGCGGTCGCGCTGGCGGTGGTGGACATGCCGTTCGCCAAGGCGCAGCTGGAGTTGTTGCTGGACCACCGGTACCTGCACCCGAACGGCCAGCTCCCCGCCTACGAGTGGGACTTCGGTGACGTCAACCCGCCGGTGCACGCGTGGGCGACGTGGTTCGTGTACGAGCTGGACAAAGCCGCGACCGGCGTGGGCGACCGCGAGTTCCTGGAGAACGCCTTCCTGCGCCTGACCCGCAACGTCGACTGGTGGTTCAACCGCAAGGACGCCGACGGCCGCAACGTCTTCCAGGGCGGGTTCCTCGGCCTGGACAACATCGGTGTCTTCGACCGCAGCGCGCCGCTGCCCACGGGCGGGCGGCTCGACCAGGCGGACGGCACGGCGTGGATGGCGCTGTTCTGCCAGAACATGGCCCAGATAGCGGTCGAGCTGGCCGTCGACAACGCCGTCTACCTCGAACACGCCCAGTCGCTGTTCGAGAACTTCGCGTGGATCGCCGCCGCGACCAACCACGTCGGCGCGGACGGGGTCTGCCTCTGGGACGAGCGGGACGGCTTCTTCTTCGACGTCCTGCGCCAACCGGACGGGAGCGCGGTGCCGCTACGGGTGCACTCGGCGGTCGGGTTGATCCCGCTGGCGGCGGCGACCGTGATCGACGGGTCGGTTCGGGACCGGTTCCCCGAGCTGGTGTCCGGTATCGCGGCGTTCCTCGAACGGCACCCGGCCGTGCGGTTGGCGTTGTGGGGGCACGGGAAGCAGGCGGACGCGACCGGGCCCGCGCTGTTCGCCCTGTTCGACGAGCACCGGCTGCGGCGGATCCTGTCCCGGATGCTGTCGGAGGGCGAGTTCCTGGGGCCGCACGGGATCCGGTCGCTGTCGCGGCTGCACGCCGAGCACCCGTACGTGTTCACCGTGGACGGTCGGGAGAACCGGGTCGAATACCAGCCCGCCGAGTCGTCCATCGCCATGTTCGGCGGCAACTCGAACTGGCGCGGACCGGTGTGGTTCCCGATCAACGTCATGGTCATCCGGGCGCTGCTGCACCTGCACGCGTACTTCGGCGACGGGTTCACCGTCGAGTGCCCGACGGGGTCCGGCAGGCACCTGACGCTCGTCGAGGTCGCGGGGGAGATCGGCGACCGGCTGATCGGCACCTTCCTGCCCGGCCCCGACGGCAGGCGCCCGGTGCACGGTGGTCTGGACCGCTACCGCGACGACCCGCACTGGCGCGACCTCGTGCTGTTCTACGAGTACTTCCACGGCGACAACGGCGCGGGCATCGGCGCCGCGCACCAGACCGGCTGGACCGGCACCGTCGCCCTGTTGTCCCTGCTGCTACGTGGAAAGGGCTTCTGATGGCGAGTTGGCCAGAGCACCCGGTCATCCACGAGGTGAACACCGCGGTCTGGCTCACCGACCTGTCCCGCGCGGCGGGCAGGCCAGTCGCGCTGGGCGACGTGACGGACGCCGAGTGGGACGCGATCACCCCGACCGGGGTGGACGCGGTGTGGCTGATGGGGGTGTGGGAGCGGAGTCCGCTGGGGTTGGCGCTGGCGGCGCAGGACCCGGGTTTGTGGGCGGGGTTGAAGGAAGCGTTACCGGACCTGGGCGCGGCGGACGTGATCGGTTCGCCGTATTGCGTGCGCCGGTACGTGGTGGACGCGCGGTTCGGAGGACCCGAGGGTTTGGCGTTGGCGCGGGCGGCGCTGGCCGTGCGGGGTGTGCGGTTGATCCTCGACTACGTGCCCAACCACGTGGCGCCGGACCACCCGTGGGTGGCCGAGGAGCCGTCGGCGCTGGTCGGGGGGACGGTGGAGAACCTGATCGCGGACCCGGCGTCCTGGCTCGACCTTGATGGCCGGGTGGTCGCTCGGGGTCGGGATCCGTACTTCCCGGCGTGGCCGGACGTAGTCCAGGTCGACGCGTTCTCCCCCGTGCTGCGTGGCTTGGCGGCCTCGACGCTCGTCGACATCGCTTCGCAGTGCGACGGGATTCGGTGCGATATGGCCATGTTGGTCACCAACGAGACATTCGCGCGCACGTGGGGTGGGGAGGCGCCGAGTGCGGAGTTCTGGCCGTCGGTGATCGCCGAGGTGCGGGCCGCGCACCCGGAGACGGTGCTGATCGCGGAGGCGTACTGGGACCAGGAATGGGCGCTGCAGCAGCAGGGTTTCGCGTTCTGCTACGACAAGCGCCTGTACGACCGGCTGCTGGGGGTGGACGCGGGCGCGGTCGCCGACCACCTGCTCGCCGACTTCAGCTACCAGTCGAAACTGGTCCGCTTCCTGGAGAACCACGACGAACCCCGGGTGGCGAGCAGGCTCGGGCGGGACGCGGAGAAGGCGGCGGCGGTCGTCGTGGCGACCCTGCCGGGCGCGACGCTGTGGTACGAGGGCCAGTTCGAGGGTCGGCGGGTGCGGCCGCCGGTGTTCGTGAACCGGCGAGCGCCGGAGCCGCCGGACCACGACCTGGCGCACTGGTACCGGAGGCTGCTGGCGGCCGTCGCGGACCACCGCGTGCGTCAGGGGACCTGGCGGTTGCTGGACCCGGGCGACCGGCAGGTGCTGGCCTGGTCGTGGACGGCGGAGGAGGCGACGCACCTGGTGATCGTCAACCTGTCGGCGTCCCGGGTCCAGGCCGACATCCCGCTGGACTGGCCGGGGTTGCCGAGCACCACGTGGCAGCTGTCGGACCTGCTGGAAGGGACCTCCCACGCGGCGCTCGGGGCGGGGTTGAGCAACCCGGGGCTCGCGGTGGACCTGTTCCCCTGGCAGTCCCACATCCTGGCGGTCACGCCGCGCACCTAGCCCGCAACCGCGCGCACGCCCGGGACACGGCGCCCGGGGCGTGCGCGCGGTCCGGGTCAGTCCCGGATGGTGAACGGGGTGTGCCCTCCGGCAACGGGGTCGACCACGAGGTCGGCGAAGACGAGCGTGATCACCTGTGTGTTGCTCTCGACCACGGCTTCGTGGAACGGGATGCCGATGCGGACCCTCCAGTACTCCGCCCGCGCCGAGTTCGCCACCAGCTTGAGCCCGGGGTGCATCTCCTGCCACCGCACGCCCCAGACGAACCCGTCGTCCGGGGCGTTGTCGAGGTCCTCGGTGGTGAAGGCGTCGTCCAGGGACCTGCTCCAGAGCTCCCCGGTGAGTTGGGTTCGCACCTCGGCGCTCACGCAGTGGACGAAGCGGTAGCGGAAGTACTCGCGCCCCATGGTGAAGACGTAGAGGTCGTAGTCCCGCAGGTAGTCGGCGAAGGCGTGGAAGACCAGCGCCCCGTCGAACGCCGCCTCGAAGGCTCGGGTGATCTCGGCGGCGTCCACAGTGTCATTGTGGACGCCGCCGCCCCGGGGGACTACCCCAACGTGGCGACCAGGACCGCCTTGATGGTGTGCAGGCGGTTCTCCGCCTGGTCGAAGACGATGCTGGCCGACGAGTCGAAGACCTCCCCCGTCACCTCCAGCCCCGTCCGCATCCCCGTGTGCTCCATGATCTCCCGCCCCACCTCCGTGCCGGCGTCGTGGTACGCGGGCAGGCAGTGCATGAACCGCACCGCCGGGTTGCCCGTGCCCTGCAACAACCCCCCGTTCACCTGGTACGGCTTCAGCAGCCGCACCCGCGCGTCCCACACCTCCTTGCTCTCCCCCATCGATACCCACACGTCCGTGTGCACGAAATCCACCCCCCGGACCGCCGCCACCGGGTCGTCCGTGATCGTCAGCCGCGCGCCCGTGCGCCCCGCGATCTCCGCCGCCAGCTCGACCACGTCCTGGGGCGGGTGCAGCTCGCCAGGACCCGCCAGTCGCACGTCGGCGCCCATCAGCGCGCCCATCACCAGCAGCGAGCGGCCCATGTTGAACCGGCAGTCCCCCAGGAACGCGTACGACAACCCGTGGTACGGCTTGCCCGACGCCTCGTGCATGGTCAGGAAGTCGGCGAGCATCTGGGTGGGGTGCCACTCGTCGGTAAGTCCGTTGTAGACGGGTACTCCCGCGTGCGCCGACAGCTCCTCCACATCGGACTGGCGGGTGCCCCGGTACTCGATCGCGTCGTACATCCGGCCCAGCACCGACGCCGTGTCCGCGGTGGATTCCTTGTGGCCCAGCTGCGATCCTGACGGGTCCAGGTACGTCACGTGCGCGCCCTGGTCGTAGGCCGCCACCTCGAACGCCGACCGGGTCCGCGTCGAGGTCTTCTCGAAGATCAGCGCGATCTCCCGGCCCACCAGCCGCGGTCGCTCGGTGCCCGCGTACCTGGCCGACTTGAGCGCCTCCGCCAGGCGCAGGAGGTGCCGTAGCTCGGCCGGGGTGAAGTCGATCTCCTTGACGAACGAGCGGTTGCGCAGGTTGTACGCCATGCTTCCTCCAGGCTCAGAACGCGGGCTCGCGCTCGATCGGACAGGTCATGCAGTGCGAGCCGCCGCGGCCGCGCCCCAGTTCGAAGCCCTCGATGGTGATCACCTCGACCCCGGCCTTGCGCAGCGCCGTGTTCGTGGCGACGTTGCGCTCGTAGGCGATGACGACCCCGGGTTCCAGCGCCACGACGTTGTTGCCGTCGTCCCACTGCTCGCGCTCCGCCGCGAACGCGTCCCCGCCGGTCTCCACAACCCGCATCCTGGCCACGCCCAAGGCCTTCGCCATCAACTCCGGCAGCGGCGCGTCCCGGCGCTCCACCACCAGGTCCTCGGCGGAGTCGCCCGGCCGGATGGACCACGTCCGCGCGCCGCCGACGACGTGCGGGAACAGCGTCACCACGTCCCGGTCGCACATCGTGATCACCGTGTCGAGGTGCATGTACGTCCGCGACTTCGGCAGGTGCACGGCCAGCACCTCACGCGCCGAGCCCGCGCGGAACAGCTCGCGCGCGATCCACTGCACCGCTTGCGGTGTGGTGCGCTCCCCCATGCCGATCATCACCGCGCCGTTGCCGATCGGTTGCACGTCGCCGCCCTCGACGTGCGCGCGGCCCCAGTGCTCGTCGGTCCCGCCGAGCCACACCTCCGCCGGTTCGGCGGCGAAGATCGGGTGGAACCGGTAGATGGCCTCCATGATCGCCGTCTCCGGCTCGCGGGCCGGTTTGGTCATCGGGTTCACCGTGTAGCCGTCGTAGATCCAGCAGGACGGATCGCGCTGGAACAAGAAGTTCGGCAGCGGTGGCAGCAGCAGGCCGGAGCGGTCCAGCGACTCCCACTCCAGGCCGATGTCCCTGGCCACGTCCGCCTTGGTGACACCGCCGATCAGGAACTCCGCCACCACCGTCGGGTCCGCGCCGCGCACCCACTCCGCCGCGGGTCCGGCGGCGGCGACGCCGACCTGCCGCTCCCCCAGGACGTGGTCGGCGACCCAGTCCCGGGCCTCGGGCTTGACCAGCGCCTCGGCGAAGAGCAGCTCCGCGTACAGCACGTCCACCCCGCGCTCGCGCAGCACCTCGCAGAACGCGTCGTGCTCCGCCTTGGCCCTGGTCACCCACAGCACGTCGTCGAAGAGCAGGTCCGCCGCGTTGGACGGGGTGAGCCGGGTCTGCTCCAGACCAGGCCGGTGGACCACCACCCGACGCAGCTTGCCGACTTCCGAGTGCACGCCCAGTGCCATCCCGTCTCCTCCGCTGAGCCATTCCCCGAGGTCGGTCCCCGGGTCGTCCCCCAGCCGCCATGCAACACGCGGCGCGCGCGGGGCGGGCCACCCCGAGCGGGCGATGTGCCCGGCGGCGGCGCGCCCCGAGACTTCGTGGCGAGCAACCGCCAACCCAGCAGCGAGCGAGGTGGGATGTCCACACAAGACAACCGGTTCGGCCTGACGACGGCGACCGCGTTGATCGTCGGCAGCATCATCGGCGTCGGGGTGTTCAACCTGCCCACGTCGCTCGCCGCGTACGGGCCGATCAGCCTGGTCTCGATGGCGCTCACCACGGTGGGCGCGCTCGCCCTGGCGCTGCTGTTCGCCGCCCTGTCGCGGCGGATGCCCGCGGGCGGCGGACCGTACGCCTACACCAGGGTGGCGTTCGGGAACCGGCTAGGCTTCGCGAACGCCTGGTCGTACTGGATCACGGCGTGGGCGGGCAACGCGGCGATCGCGGTCGGGTGGGTGCTCTACGTGGAGCACTTCGTGAACACCGGTCACAACAAGGTGTTCTCCGTCGTGTTGGTGCTCGTCGGGCTCTGGCTCCCGGCCGCGGTGAACCTGACCGGGGTGCGGAACATGGGCTGGGTCCAGGTGGTGACGACCGCGTTGAAGTTCGCGGCGCTGGCGTTCATGTCGGTGGTGGGCCTGTTCTTCGTCAAGGCGGCCAACTTCACGCCCGCGAACGTCAGCGGTGAGACCACCTGGACCGCGATCGGCGGCGGCATGGCCATCGCGCTGTTCAGCTACCTCGGCGTCGAGACGGCGGCCGTGGCGGCGGGCAAGGTGCGCGACCCGGATCGCAACATCCCGCGCGCCACCGTGATCGCGACCGTCGCCACGGCCGTGGTGTACCTGCTCTCGCTGGTCGCGGTGTTCGGGATCCTGCCCAACGAACGACTCCAGGGCGCGAACGCGCCGTTCTCGGACGCGGCCAACGAGATCTTCGGCGGTACGTGGGCCGGGCACGTGATGGCGGCGGCGGTGGTCGTGTCCGGGTTCGGCGCGCTCACCGGGTGGACCATGATCTGCGCGGAGATGCCGTTGGCGGCGGCGAAGGACGGCCTGTTCCCGGCTCGGTTCGCGCGGATGTCGCCGAAGGGCGTGCCCGCGTTCGGGATCGTGTCCTCGACCGTGCTCGCGTCGGTGGCGGTGGTGGTGAACTACCTCGGGTCCGCCGGTGAAACCGTGTTCACGACGCTGGTGCTGATGACCGGCATCACCGCCGCGATCCCGTACGCCTTCTCGGCGCTGGCGCAGATCAAGTGGCGCCTGCGCGATCGGCAGCGGCACCAGACGCGGCGGCTCGCGCTGGACCTCGCGGTCGCGGTGCCGGCACTCGTGTTCTCCTTCCTGTTCATCTGGTACTCGCGCAACACCGGCCAACCGCCGCTCGTGTACTGGGCGCCGTTCCTGCTGGCCGGGATCACCCTGGTGATCGGCATCCCCGTCTACACCGCGCAGCGCCACCGCCTGACCCGCCCCGACCCGGTGCCGGACCACCGGTGAAGAATCCACAGAGGAGAGACATGCGGATAGTGATCGCGTTGGGCGGCAACGCCCTGCTGCGCCGTGGTGAGCCGATGACCACCGCGGCGCAGCGCCGCAACACCCGGATCGCGGCGGCGGCCATCGCGCCGCTGGCCGCCCGGCACAGCGTCGTCGTGGTGCACGGCAACGGACCGCAGGTCGGGCTGTTGTCCCTGCAGTCCGAGGCGTACCAGGGCGCCGAGCCGTACCCGCTGGACGTGCTCGACGCGGGCACCCAGGGCATGATCGGGTACCTGGTGCAGCAGGAGCTGCGCGGGCTGCTGCCGGCCGACAAGCAGGTGGCCACGCTGCTGACGATGGTCACCGTCGACCCCGCCGACCCGGCGTTCGCCAAGCCGACCAAGTTCGTCGGCCCCGGTTACGACCGCGCCACCGCCGACTCCCTGACCACCGACAAGGGCTGGACCTTCGCCCGCGACGGCGAGTCGTGGCGGCGGGTCGTGCCGTCGCCCCGGCCGCAGCGGATCCTGGAGATCCAGCCGATCACCTGGCTGCTGGAGCACCACGCGGTGGTGATCTGCGCGGGCGGCGGCGGAATCCCGACCACGCACCCGGCCTCGGGGTCGCGGGCGCTGGAAGGGGTGGAGGCGGTCATCGACAAGGACCTCGCGGCGGACCTGCTGGCCGAGCAGGTGGGGGCCGACCTGCTCGTCATGGCGACCGATGTGGACGGTGTGTACCTGGACTGGGACAAGCCGACCCGCGAGCGGCTCGACCACGTCACACCGGGCGAGCTGGCGAAGCACTCGTTCGCGGCGGGCTCGATGGGGCCGAAGGTCGACGCGGCCGTCGGGTTCGTGGCCAGGACGGGCAAGCGCGCGGCGATCGGGTCGCTCGACGACCTGGCCGGGATCGTGGCGGGCACCGCGGGCACGACCGTCACCGCGTTGGAGGGCCGATGACCGACACCCTGACACCCCTCTGGCACACCCTCACCCCGGAGCAGGCGCTGCGGTCGCAGAACGTCAACGCCCGCTCCGGCCTGAGTTCCGCGGACGTGGCCGAGCGCACCCGACAACACGGCCCGAACACCCTCGGCGAGGGCAAGGCGGAGCCCCGGTGGCGCGCTTTCCTGCGCCAGTACGCCGATCCGATGCAGATCGTGCTGCTGGTCGCGGGCGCGGTGAGCGTGTACCCGTTGTCGCAGGGCGGAACCGGGCTCCTGCTGATCCTGCTGACGCTGCTCAACGCCGTGCTCGGCCTGCGCCAGGAGGGCAAGGCCGCGGCGGCCGTCGCGGCCTTGCAGAAGATGATGATCGTCAAGGCGGCCGTGCGGCGGGACGGGATCCTGTCGGAGGTGCCCGCGGCGGAGCTGGTGCCGGGTGACGTGGTGAGCGTCGAGGCCGGCGACGTTATCCCGGCCGACGGGCGGCTGCTGCGCGCGGCGACGCTGGAGGTGGCGGAGTCCGCGCTGACCGGGGAGTCGTTGCCGGTCGCCAAGGGCACCGACCCGGTCAGCGGGCCGGACACGCCGCTGGGCGACCGGGTCGACATGGTGTACATGAACACCAACGTCACCCGCGGGTCCGGGGAGTTCGTGGTCACCTCGACCGGGCAGTCGACCGAGGTGGGCCACATCTCGACCATGCTGCGCGCAGGCGCGGCGGCCAAGACGCCGCTGACCCGGCAGCTGGACCGGTTGACCGGGCAGATCCTGTGGATCGCGGCGGCGGCGCTGGTGGTGTCGATGGTGCTGAACCTGGCCCGGGGCAACACGTTCACCGCCGTGTTCAACGCCGCCGTCGCGTTCTCCATCTCCGCGATCCCGACCGGCCTCCCGGCCGTGGTGACCACGATCCTGGCGTGGGGCACCGAACGGCTGGCCAAGGCAGGCGCGATCATGAAGCAGCTGCGCTCGACCGAGACGCTCGGCTCGACGTCGGCGATCAACTCGGACAAGACGGGAACGCTGACGCTGAACCAGATGACCGCCGTACAGCTGGTCGTCCTGGGCCGGAAGTACACAGTGGAGGGTTCGGGCTACGAGGCGCACGGGCGGATCACCCGCGTGGCGGGCAAGCCCGAGGTGCCGCTGGACCAGTTCCTGATGCCGATGGTCCTGGCCTCCGACGCGGTGATCACCGACGGCGAGCTGGTCGGCGACCCGACCGAGGGCGCGCTGGTGGCGTTGGCGGCCAAGGGCGGGGTGGACGCCGCGCGGACGCGGGAGGAGTACCCGAGGGTCGCGGAGCTGCCGTTCGACGCCGCGTACAAGCTCATGGCCACCTTCCACCGCATGCGTGACGAGTGGGGCCGGGAGGTGATCCGGTGCTTCGTGAAGGGCGCCCCGGACAAGCTGCTGGCCCGCGCGGCCACCGTGCTCGACGCCGATTCCGGCCCGGTACCCGCCGATGACGAGTTCACCCAGCGCTACCTGGCGGAGAACCAGGCGTTGGGCGAGCAGGGTCTGCGGGTGCTGGCGACCGCGCGCAAGGACTTCGACCCGAACCGCTTCGACGCGGGTGGGGACCTGCTGGGCCTGCTCGACGGGCTGGAGATGCTGGCGCTCGTCGGCATCGTCGACCCGCCGCGCCCCACGGCCAAGGCGTCGATCGAGGCGGCGAAGGCGGCGGGCATCCGGGTCCGGATGATCACCGGCGACCACGCCGCCACCGCCACCGCCATCGCCTCCCGCCTCGGCATCGACGGCGACGTGACCACCGGCGCCGAGTTCGACGCGATGGACGACGACGAGGCCCTGAACCGCGTCGACGACATCGGCGTGCTGGCCCGCGTGACCCCGGAGAACAAGGTACGACTCGTAGAACTGTTGCGCCGCAAGGGCCACATCGTCGCGATGACCGGCGACGGCGTGAACGACGCCCCCGCGTTGAAGAAGGCGGACATCGGCGTGGCGATGGGCATCACCGGCACCGAGGTGACGAAGGAAGCCGCGGTCATGGTCCTGACCGACGACAACTTCTCGACCATCGTCCGAGCCGTCGAACTGGGCCGCGGCCTCTACGACAACCTGGTGCGCTACCTGCGCTACCAGATGGGCACGCTGTTCGGCTTCATCTTCTCGTTCCTCGGCGCCAGCGTGGTAGGCGTCCTCGGCGGCGTCCCCTTCCTGCCCCTGCAAACCCTCTGGGTCAACTTCACCACCGGCGTCTTCCAGTCCATCGGCCTCGGCTACGGCACCCCCGCCCCGGACCTGATGCGCCGCCGCCCCCGTCCACCCGACGAACCGATCCTCCCGCGCCCCTTGCTGACCCGACTCGTCGGAGTGGGCCTGATCATGGCCATCGGCACCCTCGCCGTCATCGCCTGGACCCCGGTCCCCGACGACGTGGCCCGCACGATGGGCCTGGTGACGTTCTCGCTGTTCAACCTGTTCTTCTCGATGACCACCAAGGACGAGACCCGCACGGTCTTCACCCTGGACACCTTCGCCGACAAACCCTTCGCCATCGCCACCGCCGCCTCGTTCGCCAGCCTGGTCCTGGCCACGGTGTTCAACCCCCTCCAAGCATTTCTGCGAACCGCCCAACTCACCCTCCCCCAATGGCTCCTCTGCACGGCGGTGGCGCTGTCGGTCGTGGTCCTGTCGGAGATCCGGAAGGCCTTCGCCCGCCGCTCAGCACCGGCGCGGTGAGCCGGTGGAAGACACGTCTGTCCACAGCGAGCGCGACGAGGACGGACACCACCTGCGCCCCGGCCCACCCCAACGCGACCGCGGTCAAGCCGTGGTGCGCGGTCAAGACGACGGCGACCACGACCAGCAGCGCGTTGACCCCGTTCACCGCCACGAAGGCGACCTTGCGGTTCTGGGCGATCAGAGCGGCGTCGATGACGTACGCGGTGGCGCTGACCAGCGCGCCAACCGCCAGCACGCGGGTCGCCGTGGTCGCGGCCACGTACTCCGGGCCGAAGACGGACAGCAGCACCGGCGCGATCGCGACCAGCACCACGACACCGGGCGTCAACAGGGCGAACACCGCCTTCATGGCCTTGCGGCGCCGAGCCGCGAGGCCGCCCGGGTCCCGCGCGGCGTGGGCGAACAGCGCCTGGCTGACCGCCGACGGGATGAAGTTGAGGAAGCCGACCAGCAGGAAGGCCATGGACAGCCACGCGGTCGTCTGGGCCCCGAGCACGCCCAGCACGAGGATGGGCACGACGGTCGAGGGGATGACGCCGAAGACGTTGCCCAGGTAGCTCGCGCTGGAGAACGACAGGTGTTCACGCCGCAGTCGCACGTCGCGCCAGCGCGTCCGCTCGCCCGGGAGGAGCCGCCACAACCGCACCAGGGCCAGCGCCGCCGCGACCGCCGCCCCCAGTGCGTAGGAGGCGGTCAACCCGACCACTCCGAGCCCCGCGACGGCGACCAGCGCGACGAGCTTGACCAGTCCCCCCGCGATGCTCTTGGTCAGGACCTTGGCGGCGGCTTTCCTGGCGAGCAGTCCGCTGTCCAGCACCGCACTGACCGCGGAGACGACCACCAGCCCCAGCACCGCCGCCGCGAGCGCCGGGGACTCGACCAGCCCGCCGAGGAACAGCACACCACCGCCCACCGCCCCGCCGACGACCAGCACGGCGAGCACCATGGCCAGCAGCAACTCCCGGCGGTGCCGCGCCGCGGGCAGGAACCGGGCGATCGCGTACGGCAGTCCCAGCGTGGCGAAGGCCGTCAGCAGGGTGGCCGAAGCGACCGCTGCCGAGAACCGGCCCACGTCGGCGCTCGGGTAGAGCCGCGCCGCCAACGTCCAGAACGCGAAGCCGAACAGCGACAGCGCGACCGTGTTGGCGAACAGGTGCGCCGAGTCGCGCAGCATGCCGTCGCGCGGCGGGAGTTCGCCCAGCGCCGCGATGGTGCGCGCGGCGATCTCGGGCCAGCCGGTGCCGTGCGCGGCCGCCGCGGCGGACATCCCGGCGACGGCCGACGGGTCGAGGCGGGCGAAGCGGGCGAGCGCGGCGGCGAGCCCGGGGCGCGACCCGGCCGGGTAGCGCAGCACGGCCCCGTCGGGCAGGTCCGCCAGCGCGGGAAGGTCCGGGACGATCAGCGGTTTGCCGTACCCGAGGGACAGCAACGCGCTCCCGCTGGTGGTGACCCGCCGGAACGGCAGCACCACCGCGTCGGCGGCGGCCATCAACTCGGCCACCTCGTCGTCGGGAACGCGGGCCAACCGCAGCCGCGTGCCCGGTCCGGCCGCGGCCTCGACGCGGGCCCGCAGCGCGGGGTCCACGCACTCCCCCGCCACCACCACGTCGACGTCGCGGAGCCCGGACGCCACTGCGAGCAGGTCCTCCACGCCCTTGTACTCGGAGACGGCACCGAAGAACAGCAGGGTCCGCCGGTCCCGGGTCGCGTCCGGCGCGGCGGCGGGCGCTCCCAGGTCGAACGGCCCGTGTGGGATGACGGTCGACCGGCGCGGCGTGATCCCGAGGTCGGCCAAGGCCGCGATCGTGGCTTCGTTGTGGGCGATCACGAGGTCGCACGAGCGCACGAGCGCGGCTCTCGCGGCGGCGTCGTCGAGGAACACCGGCTCGTGCGGCAGCACGTTGTGCGCCGTCCACACCAGACGCGTGCCGAGCAGTCGGGCCAGCCCCAAGCACAGCCGGAACCACGCCTCGCACAACCGCCGGGCCCACCCGCGGTCGCCGACGACCGGCAGCCGGAACGGGTACACCCAGTGCAGGTGCACCACCCGAACCCCACGCAGCCTGCCGACGAGGAGGTCAAGCGGCAGCAACAGGAGGTTCAGGGTGTGCGACGGAGTCCGTTGTCCCGCGTAGGAAACGGACACCCCGTGGTCGGCCATGGCGCCGTACAGCAGCGATTGGTAGGGGTTGCGGTCGCGGGGGAAGGCGAGGACCTTCACCGCTTCCTCCCCACCTCGGCGAGCACACCGAGGCCGTAGAGCACGTGTCCGGCGAGCAGCAGGTGCAGCGGGATCGGCGCGGACCGGTTGCGCCAGGCCGGGATCAGCAGCAGCGCCGGGTACCAGCGGAACCGCAGGGCCAGCGGGAGACCCAGCAGGAACAGCGGCCACAGCAGGGCGACCGGGTCGTTGCGCAGCAGGCCGCGGCGGCGGGCGCGGTGCTTGCGGTAGAGCCGGGCGCGCGCCTTGCCGTAGAGGTACGAGCGGCGCAGTTGGCGGCGGGTGGTGCCCCAGTCGTGCTCGACCACGGCGTCGGGGGCGTACCGGATGCGGCGGCCCGCGTCCCGCACCCGCCAGGAGAAGTCCACGTCCGAGCCGTACTCGAACGCCTCGTCGAACCCGCCGATCTCGTCGAACACCTCGCGGCGGAAGGCGAGGTTGATGGTCGGGCACTCGTCGAGGTAGCGGGGTTTCGCGTCCGCGTGCGGGTAGTAGTCGACGGTGTCGCTCGGCGCGGTGGCCACACCCGCGACTACGGCCTCGGCGCCGGACAGGATCGGGTCGACCAGGGTTGCCAACCAGCCCGCTCGCGGGCGGCAGCCGGAGTCGGTGAACACCACGGTGTCCCCCGTCGCCGCGCGCACCCCGGCGTTGCGCTGGTGCGGGATGGACACGCGGACGCCGTCGGGGCGGGTGAAGGGCACCCAGCGCACGCCCGTGTGGGCGTCGCGGATGTCGTCGAGCCGACCCGCGGAGGCGTCGACGACGACCACCTCGCAGGGCTGGTCGACGGTGTCGATCTCGGCGCGCAGGTCGCCGAGGGTGTCGTCGAGCGCCCGCTCGTCCTTGCTGATCACGACGATGGAGATCACCGGTGGAACACCTCCGAGGACCCGTTGGAATAAACGGTGTTGAAGTGGTCGTTGAGGAACGCCGCGGGGAAGCCGTAGCAGGCGTAGTAGCCCTCGGCGACGCCCCGCGCGCGTCCGGTGAGGGTGTTGGTGGCGCTCGCGTAGACCCAGGCGTCGCGGTCGACGGTGCGCGGCGTGACGTCGAGCATCAGTCCGCGCACACCGCCACCGTGCACGGCGAGCAGGCGCAGTTGGGCGTAGCGGTCGGCGTAGACGAGATCGTCCCGACCGCGGTTGGCGTTGACCCAGGCCGCGGCGGCCAGTTCCGGAGTGGTCATGGCGAACCGCTCGACGTCCTCACCGCGCGCGGTGGTGTTGGCCTGCCGCGGTCCACCCAGGACGATCGCGGACAAGCCGCTGTTGGTGAACGCCAGAAGCGCCACCGCCGCGAGGGTGAGGGCGGAGGGCGTCCGCCGCCAACGCCCGCTGAGGCGCTGTCCCACCCAGGCGAGCGGGACCGCGACCACGGCAAGCGCTTGCAGCAGGGCCCGTTCCTGGTTGTAGGCCTGCGCGGCGGTTCCGCTGAAGCGGACCGCGACGAGCACGACCAGCAGTGCCACCGCGAGCGCCGCCAGCGTCCGCGTCCCGTCCGCGTCCCGCCGCCACAACAGCAGGAGCGCGCCGATCCCCGCCACGATGTTGACCGCCTGCTGCACGAGCAACCGGCCCAGCGACGCCACGCCGGTGAGCGCGGAGGCCCCGGGAGCGGTGGGCGCGGAGTCGACGAGGGTGTAGGTCGGGTCGTCGGCCGCGGCCAGCGGTCGCACGTAGGGCCGGTCGTCGCGGTACCGCTCGGCCGCGAGGTCGCCGTACGTCCGGGCGTCGACCGCCTTGGGCCCGCTGCCGCGCAGGTAGGCGGAGACCAGGCTCTCGCCGTCAGTGCGGCCGGGGAGCACGTCGAGGCCCTCGCGCCCGATGGAGTCGCCGAAGCGCAGCAGGTTGTCCCCGGAGTGGGTGATCGGCCCGTACCAGAGGGCCGCCGCGACACCGGTCGCGACGAACGCCACGACCACGGCGGCGGTGTACCGGGGTCCGCCGCGCAGCCGGGAAACGAGCCACTGCACGGCGATCGCCAAGCCGGTCGCGGTGACGACCAGGTACGCGGTCGAGTAGTGGGACACCACCACCGCGGGCCCGCACAACGACACCACGGCGAGCCGCGGGCCGCGGGGCAAGTCGTGGTCCAAGACCGCCGCGACCAGCACGACGAAAACCAGCAGCGCGATCTCCTGGCGTCCCAGCGCGGGCATCTGCTGGGCGAAGTTCTGCTGCGCCACCACGAGCGCGGCGGCGCAGAACGCCCAGCGGCGGGTGAGGAAGCGCCGGGCGACGGCGAACACGGCGACCGGGAACAACGCGAACAGCGCCGGGTAGACGACGGAGAGCACCGCGGCAGGCGGCAGGCCGGTCAGGTTGTGCAGCAGGGCCGGGAGCACCGACGTGCTCAGCATCGCCCCGTAGGCGTCGCCCCGGTGGTCCAGGTGCCACACGCCGTTGCGCAGCACCGAGTCCGCGATGCCGTACTCGCCCGCGATGTCGAACCCGTAGACGAGGTCACCGCGCAGGGCGAAGGCCAGCATGCTCGCCAGGGCGACCGCGTAGAGCGCGGCAGCGAGCCGCGCTCCGGTCCACCGAGCGGACATGACCACACCGACGAGCACCAGTGCCACCACGGCGACGACGCCGAGGACCGCCACCGCGTCACCGCGGCCGTGGTCCAGGCGCAGCGCCCCGGCCACCGCGACCAGCACGACGGCGAGGAAGCCGAGTTCCGCCCAGCCTGGGAGCAGCGGTCGCCAGTCCCAGGAGTCCGCGGGGGCGCGGCGCAGGTCGACCCCCACCAGCGCCAGGCAGACGAGGGTGAGCGCGACCGCGACCGGTACCGGCCGCAGGGGCTGGTCCACACCGATCAGCGGACCGAGCAGGTTGACCGGCAGTCCGGCGCCGTACAGCACGACCAACGACGCGACCGGCACGTAGACCGGCAACCGGGACACCGCGGCGGACGGCAGCCGGATCGCGCGCAGCAGCAGAACCCCGGGCACCACCAGCACGAGCACGACGACCAGCAGCCGCGCGGGCCACAGCCCCCGCAGCGCGACCAGCACGTCCATCGCCGCGATCCAGGCCAGTGGTGTGCGGGCGGTCGGGCGGAGCGCGGCCACCGGTGTCGTAGCCGCGATGGGCGCGGTCCGGGTGCTCATATCGGCCGCCCGGTGACCCAGGCCCGCCACAGCCCGGAGAGCAGCCCGACGTTCTCGGCGGTCTCCTGCGCCACACGCACGTACGGATCCGCCAGCGACTCGAGCGCGCCGGTCTCGACCGCGTCACGCACACCCCTGGGGTGCAGCAGTTGCGGCACCAGCAGTGCACAGGCCGCGGCGGCCGGGATGCCGCGCCGGGCGGCCACCGCGACCGCGGCCAAGAGGAGCACCGGCCCGGGGAACACCGTCGGCAGACCGGAACGCCACTTGTCGAACATGCGCGCCGAGCCCCAGCCGTAGGCGCGGCTGCGGCGCAGCACGTCGTGCAGTTCGGTGACGAAGCGGTGGTCGACGACCGGGTGCTCGCTGACCGCGATGCGCCCGCCCGCGGCCCGCAGTCGCATGCACAGGTCGACTTCCTCACCGCCGAAGCGGAACGCCTCGTCGAAGCCGTGCACCGCGGCCACCGCGTCGGCGCGGAACGACATGTTGGCCCCGACCAGGGAGAACACCCGGCGCAGTTCGGTCGGTTCGGCGCGCCGCCACTGCCGCTGGGCGTAGAGGCGCAGGCGGTGCGCGAAACCGTCCCCGAGCGCCAGCGCCTCGTCGAGCGGTTCGAGGGGGTTGTGCCTGCGGTGGAAGCCGAGCAGGTAGCCCGGCTCGCCCGTGGGCCGGACCCGGCCGCCGACGCCGACGACGTCGTCGTCCACTTCGGACCAGACCTGGGCGATCCCGGCCAGCCAGGTGGGGTGCGGTTCGCAGTCGTCGTCGACGAACGCGATGATCGAGCCGGTGCTGGCCGCGATGCCGCTGTTGCGCGCCGCGGCCACACCGCGGTTGACCGGGTGCCGGACCAGTCCGACCCCGTGCGCGCGGGCGACGTCGCCCGTGCTATCGGTGGAGCCGTCGTCGACCACGGTGATCTGCGCGGGGCGCGCGGTCTGGGCGGCGAGGGCGGTCAGGCAGCGGTCCACGCCCTCGGCGCCGTTGAGCGAGCAGAGCACGACGGAGATGTCAGGCCGCACAGCCGCTCCCGGTGCGCGCGGGCGCCGAGGCGCGGTACACAGCGAGGGTCCGCGCGACGACGTCGGCCAGGCAGGGCCCTTCGCCCGCGCGGGTCCGACCGACGTGGGGGTCGGTGGTGCCCAGGAAGCGGACGAGCACGTCCGCCATGGCCCCGGGGTCGCGCGGCGGGAACAGCCACGGCGAGCCGGTGAACTGCTCGGCCAGCCCGCCGACGTCGGAGGCCAGTACCGGGGTGCCGAACGCGTCGGCCAGCCCGGCGACACCGCTCTGCTCGATGCGGCGGTAGGGCAGCAGAACCGCCGCGGCCACCCGGAACCAGCCCGCGACATCGGCGTCCGGCACGTAGTCGGTGAACACGACCCGGTCGTCCAAGCCCGCGCGGGTGATGGCCGCGCGGACGCGGAGCAGGTGCAGGTGGTCGCGGGCCTCCAGCACCCGGAAGGCGCCCCGGCGCGGGCGGACCCGGCCCGCGACGACGAGCCGGACACCGCGGAGGGCAGCCGGGTCGGCGCGGTGCGCGGCGGCTAGTGCCCGGACGGTGTCGTCGAGCCCCTTGTCCACGTGGATGAACCCGAAAGCCAGCAGGACGCGGTCCGCGCCGAGGCCGAACCGCGCCCGCAGGTCGGCCGGGGAGGTGACCTCGGCGGGCCGGTGCACGGGGTGGCGGACCAGCGTGCCGCCCAGGTGGTCGAGCGCGGACAGTCGGCGCAGCGCGGCCGCCGTGTGGACGATGACCTGGTCGGCGGCGCGCAGGACCCGCCGGTAGAGCGACCTCCCGAGCGGGCCGAGGGTCGCGGTGTCCCGGGTGACCTCGTGCAGCGTCACCACGAGCTTGGCGGGCAACGCGCGCAGCGCGGGCAGGACCCGCAGCAGCGCGGGGATCCGGGTGCCGAAGGCGGCGACCGCGAACTGGACGTGCACCACATCGGGGGCCCAGGCGCGGGCGGCGGACAGCGCGGCGCGGACCGAGTCCAGCGTGCCGAATACCTCGCCGGGCAGCACGGGTCCGTCACCCCGGACCGCGAGCACGCGGACCTCGTGCCCGGCCCGGACGAACTCCCCCGCGAGCGCCTGGGCGTAGTCACCGATGCCGTCCTTGGCGGGCGGGTACGGACCAACCAGCAGGATCTTCACGCCAGCACCGCCTTCGCCGCCACATCGGCCGTCGCGTCCCACCCGAACTGCTCGACCCAGTCCTCCACGACCCCGGTGCGCGGCTCGGCCAACGCCGCCGCGATGGCGTCGGCGAACGCGCCCGGGGTCGCCGCGCACACCCGACCGCGAGCCGAGCGGCGCACCAGGTGCCTGGCCAGGTTGTCCGGCGCGTCCGTGGTCACCACGGGCATGCCGCAGGCCAGCGCCTCCAGCACGGCCACCCCGAAGCCCTCGCGGGCCGACGGCGCGGCGAACACCTTGGCGCCCTTCATCAACCCGTACAGCTGTTCCTGCCCGGCGACGTCGTGGCGGAACCGGACCGCGGACCCCAGGCCCAGTTCCCGGGCCTTGGCGGCCAGGTTCTCCCGCTCCGGACCGTCACCGATCACCAGGCAGGTCACGGCCCGGCCGCGGTCGCGCAGCCGGGCGACGGCGTCGAGCAGCAGGTCGACCCGCTTGTGCTCCATCAACCGGCCGACGACGACGATGTCGGCGCGGGTCGCGGCGGGGGACGCGGCGCGGACCAGGTCCAGGTCGATCCCGTTCGGCGCCACCACCACGTCCGCCCCGGCCCCCAGGACCGCCCGCAGCCGGTCGGCGGTATGCGCGGAGGCGGCCAGGATCGTGTCGGGCAGCCGCATCGCCAACCGCTCGACGCACCAGGCGACGGTGCCCAGCCGCCCGAGGTAGGCCCGCCAGTAGTCGTCGCCCCACACCTCGTGCCACGTGACGACCAGCCGGGTGCGGCGCAGCGCGGCCACCACCTTGCAGGCGAACACCGGCAGGTACGGCATGTGGTCGGCCTCGATGACGTCGAACCGGTGCCGCAGCAGGCCAAGGCACGCGAAGGCGAACACCAGCGCTTGGCGGATCGAGCGCCGGGCGCCCTTGTACATCGGGATGGTGCGGCACAGCGCGTGGTAGGTGACGCCGTCGCGGCGGATGGTCGGGGGCCCGTCCCACCAGTGCATGGTGAACACGTGGACGTCGCCGCGGGCGGCCAGCCGCTTGGCCAGCTCGTGGTACCGGATCTCCTTGCCACCGCGGCTGTAGGGGTGGATCGCGTCGGTCACCAGCGCGATGACCTTCTTGCCGCTCATCGTTCCCCCTGCGGGCACGGGGCGAGGAAGTCGATGGACCGCGCCGGGACGGCGACGCGGACCTCGACGCGGGCGTGCGACGGGCAGGTGAGCGCGACCGAGACCGGCACGGTGACCCCGGTCCCGGCGGGCACCGTGCGCTCGCCGTCCGCGATGACCTCGACGCGCTCGCCGTCGCGCAGGACGACCGACCACGGGTAGGTGGTGTCGGTGCCCTCGTGGTTGTGGATGGCGAAGGTGGAGTCGACCAGGCCCCCGGTGGCCGCGAGCCGCGTGCCGAGCCGGTCCGGGTCGACGAAGGCGAGTTCGGTGTAGGCGGGCTCGTCCGCGACCAGTCCCGCGGCGCGCAGCAGCGGACCCGCGATCCCGCCCTGCGCGGCCGCGGCCAGCAGCACGACGACGGCGGCGCCGGAGACCAGCGGGACCACTCCGCGCCTGGGCCGGGTGGTGCTCGTGCGCGGGCCGCTCATCCGGTCACCCGCACGGCGCGAACGACGTCCTTGTCGTGCCGACCACCGCGGACAGGCAGGTCGACGACCGACTCCGGGTACCGGTGCGCGGTGACGACCGGGCGCGGGGCGACGCGCACGCGGGCGAGGATGCGCAGGCACGCGACGCCGTCCCGCCAGTCGATCTTCTTGCCCTGGGCGTGCGAGCGGCTGTGGTAGCTGATCGGCACCTCGAACGGGCGCAGGCCGAGGCGGAGCAGGCGGGCGGTCAGTTCGGTGTCGAGCCCGAAGCCCGTCTCCGAGAGGTCGAGTTGGCGCACCAGCGACAGCGGCACCAGCTTGAAGCAGGTGTGCAGGTCGCTGACCGACGAGTCGAACAGGACGTTGGCGGCCAGGGTGAGCAGCCGGTTGCCCAGCGCGTAGCGGTAGGACTGGTAGACGGTGTTGACGCCGAAAAGCCTTGTGCCGTAGACGATGTCGCACCGGTCCGCGAGCACGGGCTCGAGCAGCCGGGGGATGTCGGTCGGCGAGTACTCGTGGTCGGCGTCGAACGGCAGCACGTGGGTGCCGGTGGCCACCGCGACCGCGGACATCAGCGCCGCGCCCTTGCCGAGGTTGCGGGGGTGCCGGAGCACGGTCAGCCGCGGGTCGTCGATGTCGGCCAGCCGCCGCGCGGTCTCGTCGGTGCTGCCGTCGTCCACCGCGATCACCTCGACCGGGCAGGGGAAGTCGGCGGCCAGCAGCCCGGACACCACGTGCGCCGCGGTGCGTTCCTCGTTGTACGCGGGCACCAGGATCGAGAGGCGCACCGGCTCGTCCCCGGAGAACACCCGACCACCCGCGGAGAAGTCGCCTGCGGGCGGCCGCTCGGGGTTCACCGAGGTGGCGAACGGCTCCGACCGGGTCGACGGCACACCGACGACAGGGCGCATCACAACCATTGTTCCAGACCTTTCGGTGCACATTTCCGGCATGAGCCGAAACCCACCTCGGGGTCGCCACGCCTGTGCGGAGGCGGCCCGACCGGCCGCCCTGACGCGAGCTACATCGCCACCCCCGCACCGCCCGTTTCGCGGTCGTTTCTAACGAAGTGTCATGCGCGAGCACGAAGCGTGATCACTTGACCGCCCATTGCCGCGCCCGACTGGGCCGAACGAGCTAATCCACTTGCATCCATCCAGGGGAACGTTGGCGATTCACCATGCGAATTCGTGTTGATCACCGTCGGGCGGTTAACGAACACACCGCACGGCTCGATGGGTAATCCCCGCAGCCACAGATGATCCACAAAAGTGATTCGGACTACACCCCGAAGAATCGAACGAGGTTCACCTCCGTGCGAGGCGGAAGAGGTGAAGCGGTTTCGACAATTGCCCGATCGCCCCTTCAGAATCGTTCGAAGCGGAACGGCGCCAGGGTCGCGGTGTGGTCTTGGCCGAGGAGTTCGTCGGCCACCAGGGTGGCGGCGTGCAGGCTCAGGGTGGCGCCGCTGTGGGATACGGCGAAGTGGAAGTTCGGTAGGGCGCGGGCCCGGCCGAGGACGGGGAGGCCGTCGCCCGGGATGGGGCGCTCGCCGACCCTGGTGCTCTCCACGGTGGCCGACTTGAGCGCCGGGTAGAGGGCGCGGCCCGCCGCCAGGACGGCGGCGAGGGTGTCTTCGTCCAGGTCGCGGCGGGCGTGGGTGTGGCCGGGGCCGGTGTCGAGGTCGCGGGCGGCGGCGTCGAGGGACCGGGTGTGCAGCAGGAGCCGACCGGCGCCGTCGGGGCGGAGGTGGATGTCGGGCGCGTGGATGACCCGCGAGACGGCGACCGCGACGGGGGAGGTGTAGACGAGCGCGCCGAGCGTGTTGCGCATGGCCAGCTTCAGGCCCGCCAACTCCGCGACCCGCGCGGCGCTCGGGCCCGCGCAGTTGACCACGGCGTCCACGGGAACGCGGCGGCCGGAGGTGAGCAGCACGGTGGTGATGGCGTCGCCCTCGACGCCGAACCCGGCCGCCGCGTCGTCGCGGACGAGTTCGGCGCCGCGGGAGATGGCGGTGGACAGCAGGTACCCGACCAGGCGGGTGGGTTCGATCCAGCCCTCGCGGGGGAAGTAGGCGATCTCGTCGTCCGGGAGCCGGTCGGGGTTGAGGTCGGGTTCGAGGCGCAGGACCTCGACGCGGTCGAGCCAGCGGGCCTCGTAGCCGAAGTCGAGCACCTCGGCGACCTTGCGCCGCAGCGCCGCGCGGCCCGGCTCGTCGGCGGCCCACTCCAGGTTGCCCCCTTCGTGGTACCAGTCGCTGTGCGGGACGTCGGCGGCCAGGCGCCGGTGCGCGGCCATCCCGGCGACGCTGAGGTCGTGGTACGACCTCGGTTTCTTGCCGCAGGAGTTGGTCCACGAGAAGGTCGCGCCGGACGTGCCGCCCGCGGGGGCGCCCGCCTCGACGACCGTCGTGCCCACCCCGCGCACCGCCAGTTCGGCGGCCACGGCGGCACCGTAGACCCCCGCCCCGACGACGACCACTCGCCTCGCCATGTGCGTCCTCCCTACCGTTGTCCCGCAAGCACATCGCGCCCACCAGCCCGGCACCATCACCCGAACGTGGGACAGCGGAAGGAAAAACGGGCGACCACGCCCCACCCGTGTGCCTAAGGTGGCTGACGTGCCTACGGAGCAGACCTGGGACCACGCCGAGTTCGTCTACTCGATGCGACAGGAGGAGATCTGGAGCCACGAGACCGCGCACCGCTACGACACCCCGGGCACCGGGATGTTCGCCCCGGAAGTGCTGGGCCCGACGGTCGACCGGCTGGTGCGGCTGGCCGACGGCGGACCGGCCCTGGAGCTGGCCATCGGCACCGGCCGCGTCGCCATCCCGCTGGCCGAGCGGGGTGTGCCGGTCACCGGCATCGAGCTGTCCGCCGGGATGATCGCCCGGCTGCGGGAGAAGGTCGACGAGACGGTGATCCCGGTGGTGCGCGGCGACATGGCCACGACCACGGCGCCGGGCCGGTTCTCCCTGGTGTACCTGGTGTTCAACACGATCGGGAACCTGCTCACCCAGCCCGAGCAGGTGGCCTGCTTCCGCAACGCGGCCAGGCACCTGCTGCCGGGCGGGCGGTTCGTCATCGAACTGGGCGTGCCGGACCTGCGGCTGCTGCCGCCGGGGCAGCGGGCGGTGGTGTGGAAGTGCGAGCCGGACTACCTCGGCGTCGACACCTACGACGTGGTGCGCCAGCACCTGATCTCGCACCACCACACCGACGGGCGGATCGCCCGCAGCCCGCACCGCTACGTCTGGCCCGCGGAGCTGGACCTGATGGCCGAGCTGGCCGGGATGCGGCTGGAGTCGCGGTCGGCTGACTGGACCGGTGCGGAATTCACGGAGGACTCCGGCTCCCACGTCTCGGTCTACCGCCTGCCCGCCTGATGTCCGGCAGGTTGTGCACAGGCTTGATCGTCTTCGGCCGGAACTGTCGGTGCGCGCCGGTAGAATGGATAGTGGGGGCCCGAGGCATCGGTTTGATCATCGCCGGGTCACGGTGGTAGTTGAGGCGGCCTGATCGGGGTGCCGTGAACACGCCTTCCCCGTTGTCCACAGGCATGATCGTCTTCGGTCGGGACTGTCGGTGCTCGTCGCTAGGCTGGATAGTGGGGGCCGGAGGCGTGCGTTGATCATCTTGTGGCCCGCGGGGTGCCGGTTGGCGGCGTGGTTGGGTTGATCGGTCCGGCTGTTCGCGGAAAAGATGCGCGGCCTCGTTTGGGCGAACTTGCTTTGCGCGGGGCCCCTACGAGCCTGCGGTGGGGAAGAGCGGTGGGAATGGGCAAGCCCACCCCACCCGCAGGACAGCTTGGCAGGCCCGTCCCCCCACGCAAAGCAAGTCCACCCAATCAAGGCGTGTGGCAGGGGCGCGTTGCGTTCGGAGGGGGTTGGGATCCTGCGGCGGTTTCGAGGCGGGTCCGGTGCGGCCACGTTGCGGTGTGCGGGGCCTGGGATCCCGCGGCGGTTTCGGGGTGGGTCCGGTAGGGCCGTCTTGGGTTGGGTGGGGGCTGGGATCCTGCGGCGGTTTCGAGGTGGCTGGAGGCGTCCCCCGACACCTCTTCAGGAAGGCAGGGTGTCGGTCCACTCGCCGGTGATGGTGAAGTCGTGTTCCCGGTCCGTGCTCATGATCGCCCCGTTGGCGGTGACGAACACCGAGGTCCGGTTCACCCGTCCCGTGGTGGGCCGACCACCGGCCGCCGGTTGTCAGGGAGGGGGCCCTGCCTGCCGTTGACGGGGCCCAGCTACCGCACGTCCGTCAGCGCCTCGAAGGCGGCGGCGCGGACACCCGGCTTTGCGCGAAGGAAACCCACGACCCGCTCCAGCCGCGCCACCCGGTCGGGCCCCGCCGCCTCCGCGGTGCGCTTGGCGGTCAACACCTTGAGGTCGACCCCGAACTCGGCCTTGCGCTTGCCCCCGTAGCCCGGACTGGGGTGCCTCGAAGTCTCCGGACAGCGGCTAAACAACGGTCGGTATCGCTGACTTTCGAGCGTGGTATGCGTGGTGCACTTCTCGTGGCGTGCG
>NZ_PTIX01000006.1 GCF_002934265.1 Actinokineospora auranticolor | reverse complement strand
CCACCCCAACACCCAACACCCCACCCCTCAACACCCCCCAAACCCAATGATCAACCCCCCCACCCCCACTACAAACCACAAGATCTCCCCACACCACAACCAAATCCATCACATAAATCTACACCCGTAGAAGAACAACACCCCACTCCCCAACCACAAATTCCCACTTTTACCAATCACCCAAAGTAACCCCATCTCGCCCCCCAACCACCCAATCCCACCAACCCGCAAGAAATCTTCACACCACCAGCCCACTAAGCAACGGAACCACAAGTCGGCAGATAGTAGTCATCAACACCCCCCAAACCACCCCCGAAAAACTAGGACCCCCTGATCTTCCCCAGCAAAACCCGAGGCCCCCTCCGTCTAACCGGCCACCCCGAAGCCCACACGCCCGCCCAATCAGCGCCCAGCCGACAAAGACCCACACGGAGAACCCGCGAACCCGAAGATGATCGAACAACCACAAGCCAAACCCTCAAGACACAACAACCCCACAAGATCAACCGATCCTGTGGGGTTCATGGTCGAGGAAACGTTCGCCTAACCGGCCAAGCCAACCTTCAGCAACGGGCAGCCACCCCGAAGACCCCCCGCGATCCCATCCGATCCGGGAGCACCAACGCCAACCCGTCCGATCCGGAGGCGCCAGCCCCAACCCATCCGTTCCGGAAGTACCAACGCCAACCCGTCCGTTCCGGCCGCTGGTCCCGGTCGCTGGTCACCACCCACCGCTCCCCACCTGCCCACGCAAGAAGCTCGCACCGTGGGGGGTTTGGGGGGCTCGGCCCCCCAACATGATGAAGGGCGACCCGGCTTGCGCTCTCCGCAAGCATGGGTCGCCCATCGCCCGAGCGGATGACGAGACTCGAACTCGCGACCCTCACCTTGGCAAGGTGATGCGCTACCAACTGCGCTACATCCGCTTGCTCCGGTTTCCCGGTGCGTCGTGAACTATAGCCTAGGCCTCCGGGGGGCTGCGCAGTAGGGTCTGCTCCCGCGTCTCTCCTACTCCGAAGGGCTGCCGATGGGCCAACCGCAGGCCTCTAGACGGTCTAGTACAGGTGCCGGGGTCCTCTTAACGTTATTCACGTTTATGGACCGTAAGACAACGCCGTGTGGCATCTTGTTCAACACTGTCACGACGGCCAGGAGGAGGTACCGGGCCGGATGACCGGGACTCACCGGCCTGCTGCGGGCGGGCGTCGGGACGCCGACGACGCCGATGCGTCGGCTGCCGCCTGCGAAGACCTCGCGCTGTTGCAGCGCCTGCGTTCGGGCGAGGACGCCGCGTTCGGCGAGCTGTTCTCCCGGCACTCCGACGCGGTGCGTCGGTTGGCCATGGGCCTGGTCAACGACCGGGCAGAGGCGGAGGACCTGGCCGCGGAGGCGTTCTTCCGCGTGTTGCAGGCGGTGCGCCGGGGCGCGGGGCCGGTGGACAACGTCCGCGGCTACCTGCTGATCGTGACCCGTCGGGTGGCCTGGGAGTGGAACGCGCGCAAGCGCGACGTCCCGGTCAGCGACGAGGAGTTGAGCCACCGGGTGGGGGCGGGGCCGGACAACACCGGTCAGTCGACCGAGCGGACCCTCATCACGCGGGCGTTCACCAGCCTGCCGGAGCGGTGGCGCAGTGTGCTGTGGAAGGTCGAGGTCGAGGGTGAGCGGCCCGCGGTGGTGGCGGGCAACTTCGGGTTGAGCCCGAACGCGACGGCGGCGTTGGCGCGGCGGGCCCGGCAGGGTCTGCGCGCGGCCTACCTGCAGGCGCACCTGACCGTGGACCGCGGGTCGACCGGGTGCCGTTCGGTGTTGGAGAAGCTGGGCGCCTACACGGCGGGCAGCATCAAGGGCACGGAGCGGCGCAAGGTGCGGGCGCACCTGTCGGTGTGCCCGGAGTGCACGTCGATGCAGGCGGAGCTGCAGGACGTGTGCTCGGGTCTGCGTGCGCACGCGGCCTACCTGGCGGCCCCGGTGGCCGGGGTGGCGCTGTGGCAGCAGATCAACGTGGCGACCTCGGGGTCGGCGGCGGGTCTCGGCGCGGTGAAGGGCCTGTTGTCGAGCGCGAAGGTCCAGGTGACCTTGGCGGCGACGTCGGCGGCCGCCGTCGGTGTGTTCGGGTTGGCCGTGGTGCCGTGGGGTACCGGCGGCGACTCGGTGGCGTACAGCGACTTCGAGGGCACGGGTCCGACCGAGTTGGTGCTCGGTCCCGACCCGTCCGCGGCGGGTGGCGTGGCGCCGCCGAGCGGGTCGTCGACGCGGCCCACGCGGCCGCAGGCCGAGGGTCCGCCGCAGTCGACCACCCAGCCCGCGCCGGGCGGCAACAACGTCGCCACGCCCGCGACGCCGCCTCCCGCCGCGGAGGCGCAGAAGCCCGCCACACAGAAGCAGCAGCCGCCGCCTACGCAGGCCGCCGCGAGCCAGGTTGTGGGCGCGCCGCGCACCACTACGCAGCAGAACCAGGTGCAGCAGCCCCCGGCCGGGAACACGAAGCCGCTGACGCAGCAGCAGCAGCACCAGCAGCAACAACAACCGCCGCGGCAGCCCTCAGGCCTACAGCGCGAAAACACCTACGACGACGGCATGTACGACCCGAGCTACAACGACGCCGGGTACTACGACCCCAGCTACAACGACGCGGGCTACTACGGCTACGGCCAGTACGACGAGTCCCTGCCCGTGATCTCGACAAGCTCCTACACGGACAAGCAGTGGGAGCTGTACAACAACTACTACGTGTACACCGAGACCACGGTGACCACGAGGGTCAACTCGGCGCAACAGACCAAGGTGACCACTACGCGGAAGGCGACCACGCGCTCGCACAACGCGCGCGGGTGGGACGACGGGCAGCGTGGCACGGTCAACATCAACGGCGGTCACCGCCGCAGGTAGTTGATCAAGTCACTCGACCGGTGCGAGAATCGACCCCGTCAGCAGGTCGGGCATTTCACCCGTTGGGCGCAGCAGTGAGGCGGTAACGTTGTCTCTCGGTGTTGTCAGCGCCAGGGTGTGTGCCACCGCGCCGGAGGGCAGGAGATGACGCGTCAGGTACGCGACGTGAACGGCCGTCTGTGGACCGTGCAGGGCACGCTCGAGTGGCGTACCCCAGCGACCGAGGACGACTTCGAGCACGACGTCGCCGCGGGCTACGTGCCGGGTGTGGTGATGCTCGTGCTGATCACCGTGCTGATCGTGGCGCTGGTGTCGTGGATGCCCGTGGACGTGGTCGTGCCGGGCTGGTTAATCGTGCTCCTGGTCCTGCTCGGCCTGTTCTTCCCGGCCAGGTGGGCGGTCCGCAGGCCGTGGACGCTGATCGCGGAGACCGGCGACAGCGCCGAGGGCGAGGCGGGCGGGTCCTCGGAGCGGTGGATGGGCACCATCCGCGGCTACTTCAACGCGCGCAGCGAGATCTCCCGGATCGCCAAGGAGATCAGCCAGGACACGTCGCCGAGCTACGAGGGCGTGCTCAAACCACTCACCTGATCAGGGGTCACTCGATCCGGAGACCGGCCGCGCTCGCCTCGATCAGCGTGGCCAGCCTGCGCCGCCGGGTGTCGTCCCGCTTCGCGCTGATCACCCGCCAGGTGGCCGTCTTGCGGTAGCCCGGCGGCTGCCGCTCGAAGAACGCCCAAGCGTCGGGGTGGGCGCGGAACTCGGCTTCCTGCTCGTCGGTGAACGCCACTACGGCCTGCTCGTGCGAGTACACCTCCGACCGGTCGACCCGCCGCGCCTCGAACGCGGCCAACCCCTCCGGCAGCATCAACCCGCGCGCGGTCAGGTCGGCGACCTTGGCGATGTTCACCGAACTCCAGATGCTGCCGGTCTTCCGCCGGGTGAACCGGATCATGTACGCGGTGTCGTCGACCCCCTTGCGCACCCCGTCGATCCACCCGAAGCACAGCGCCTGGTCCACGGCCTCCGACCAGCTGACGCTCGGCAGCCCGGTGCGCTTGCGGCGGAACCCGACCCACAGCTCGGCCGCGGTCGCGTGGTTCGCGTCGAACCACGCCCGCAACGCGCCGGGCTCGGCGAAGAAGGTCGGTTCCACCGGCCCAGGCTAGAGCTCCCCGAACGCCGCCCGCACAGCCCGTTCGAGCCGCGGCAACTGCCCGTGGTCACCGGCGGTGAGCGACCCGACCGCCTCGATGACCTCCCGCGCGGCGGCGGTGGTGGGGTCGGGCAGCGGCAGGAGCCCGACGTACTGGGTAATCCACCGCCTGCGCCCCGCGTAGAGGCGGTTGCCGCAGACCTCGTCGTAGAAGCGGGCCCCGAAGGCGGAGTTGGCCACGCCGACGACGAGGTTGGCCAGGTCGTCGCAGGTCACGCCAGGGGCGACCAGCTCGGGGACGCTGATCCAGTAGCAGTCCCCGTTGACCACGGCCCCGCTGCGGTCGACGGTGAACCGCGGCTCGGGGCTGATGTCCGGGAACACGATCTTCGGCTCCCGCCACATCGACGGCCGCTGCGGCACCCAGATCTCGAACCACTCCCGCCCGGCCGCGCGCAGGTAGCGCCTGCCCTCCAGGCGGGCCCGGTGCAACCCGAGGTAGGCGGCGGCGCGGGGGTGGGCGGAGAGGTCGACGACCGTGCGGGTGGGAAGGTCGAGGTAGGGGTAGAGCACCTGCGTCCGCGGCGGTCGGGGCGGGAGCCAGGCGCGCACGTCGTGGTGGGTGAGCAGGGGGCGGAGCAGCTCGGGCTCGGGTGAGTGCTCAGGCGGGAGGGTGTCCCAGCGGTCGCCGATGAAGACGGGGTCGGCGGTGGTCTTGATGCCGACCCGGATCCGGGCAAGCTCACCGAGAGTGCGCCACGTCCGACTCCTGACGTGCGCGTGGCGGCGGTCCCGGTCCGGGTTCGTGAGGCGCCACGGCTGCTCAGGGGCGCCACGGGCCAGCGTGCCGACGGAGACGGCGAAGGTGCGCGCCCCGAAGCGGACCACAGTGTCGTCTTGACCGGTGAGCGCGGCGTAGAGATCACCTTCGGGAGCCTCTTGCGGAACCTCGTAAGCACTCGCGAACCGCGCCACCCCCTGCGCCCCCTTCACCGCCACCACGATGGCGGGCAACACGGCGGCCTCGAACAACCGCGTGTCACCGAGGTCGAACACCTCGCGAACAGCCAACCGCTCGGAGAGCAATCCCCGAACATTGACCCCCGCGCGGGTGGTGAGGAAGCGGTTGGAGCAGAGGAGCGCGAGCACACCACCGGGCCGCAGGAGATCGGGCGCCATCGCGACGAAGGGGTGGGTGAGGTCGATCCGCCCCTTCAACCCGAACCGCGCCGCCAACCGTGCCGCGGCCGCCGCACCGAGCACCTGCGTCCGCACGTAGGGCGGGTTGGTGATGACCAGGTCGAAGGAGGCATGCGGCAGCGACTCGTCCGCCTCGATGAAGTCGGCCTGGCGGATGTCGGCCCCGGGCAGCCGCTCCCGGGCCGCCGCCACGGCTTGGCCGTCGAGGTCGAGACCGGTCAGGACAGCGTCGGGATGGGCCTTGGCCACGGCAACGAGCAGCTCCCCATCACCACAAGCCGGGTCGAGAACCCGCAGCGGCCCGGAGAGCCCACGCAACGCACGATCAGCGAGGAACCCCGCCAACTCCTGGGGTGTGTAGTGCGCACCTGTTCGTTTCCGGTGGTCAGTGGCCACGGGAGGAGACTGTCACAGCCACTGCTCCGACCGGACCACCTCCCACTTACCACCGCCCCGAGCCCGGCCAGCGCACCCGCGGACCAGAACCGGAATACCCAGCCCGCCAGCCCCTCCGTGCTTCCCGACCGCCGATCCCACCGCGCGCGTCCGCTGCCGAGGCGACTAGAAGCTGGCACCGAACACCTGACTCGCCGTTCCCTCACCACCCCGACCAGCTGCTTTCCGAGCGTGCCAGTCCCCTCCCAACTCGCGCGCCCAACGCACCCATCCGTCGACCGCGCCTTCGGGGCAGACCGACCGTGCACGAGGAGGGAACGACCTGGAACCGGAACGCCCGTCCCCGCTACTAACCGCCTACTGCTTCCCGAGCGCGCTGATCCCCGATCCCAAGCTCGCCGCTCCCAGCGGCGGCAGGACTGGACCAACAACGCACCCGCCGGTCGGCGACTCCGCCGGAGCGGAAAGCCGCGCGACGAGGGAACATGCTGGAACAGCACCGAACAGCACACCCATCCGTCGGCGATGCCGCCAGGCCGGACCGACCTCGTGAGCGAAGAACAAGCTGGAACCGGAACACCAGGCCCGCCGCTCCCAGACCAACCGCGCCGATCACAGCTCCCCGTAGCCGCTCGGCCGTCCGCCGGTCAACGAGGCCGCCAAGACGCCTGGACTGCTTGGGAAACAAGCAAGCTGGAACCGCTCACCGTTCCTCGGCCGTCTGGTCCCAACCCCACCCTTGCCCCGACCCCGATGTCCCCCGACCCACTGCTCCGCCTTGACCGCCCCAACACATGGCCCACCCACCCAGGGGGCGTCCCCCAGGCCCATTTTACCGGTTTGACCAGGTGAAATGGGCGGGTTCGATCTTGCCTGTGGATATCTCCTGTCCCTCGAAAGGGTGGAATCAGAAGGCGTCGAGCACGTGGCGGCGGGTCAGTCCTCGATCAAGGCCGGGAGGCGGCCGGACTTGACGGCGGCGGCCAGGGCTTCGTGGTCGCGTTCGGTCTGGTCGGCGTAGGCCACCGCGTAGTCGGCGAAGGGTTCGTCGAGGTCTTCGCCGCAGTAGCCGGAGAGGAGGCGGGGGTCGACGGAGCGGGTGTGGGCCCGGGCGAGCAGGGCTCCCGCGAAGCGGCCGTAGTCATCGAGGTGGTCGCGTTCGAGGGTGGTGGGGTCGATCTCGCCTTTGCGGTTTCGGAACTGGCGGACGATGTAGTGCCGCCCCTCGACCGTGGTCCAGCCCAGGAGGATGTCCGTCTCGGCCTGCACCAGCCGGGCGCCGTGGACGATGCGCTTGCCCTCGTGCTTGGCGGGGCCGTGGCCGAGGTGGGGGGCCAGCGCCGACTGCTGGGCCTCCTTGACCTGCAGGACCAAGGCCTCGTCGCCGTTGCCGTGCAGCAGGACCAGGTAGTTGCGCAGGCCGACGCTGCCCGTGCCGACCACGCGGAAGGCCACGTCGGAGACGCTGTAGCGCATGATCAGGTTTCGCCGGGACTCGCGGAGGGTGTCGACGTAGGCGGGGAGGGCGTCGACCACCGCGTCGGCGACCTGGTCGGTCACCGAGGTCAGCACCGGCGGGTCGGTGACGAACCGCCACTTCTCGTCCTCGTCGCGCTGGGTCCACTTGGCGGCGACCCGCGCGCTCGTGTTCTTCCGCGCCTTCTTGGCCGCCTTGGCGAAGTCGTCGAAGAGGGCCTGGGCGGAGACCTTCGTCAGCACCGACTCGTCGCCGAGGGCGCCCCACGAGTCGAGGAACGGCTGGTCCGCCAGGTGGTCGAGGGTGCGGCGGTAGGACTTGACCACGTCCTCCGCGGCCTCGCGGCACCCCTTCTCCGACACCCCGCCCTCGCGCCCGGCCAGCACGACGCTGGTGGTCAGGCGCTTGAGGTCCCACTCCCACGGGCCGGGGACGGTCTCGTCGAAGTCGTTGATGTCCATGACGATCTGGCCGTCGGGCGTGCCGTAGAGGCCGAAGTTGGCGGCGTGCGCGTCGCCGCACAGCTGCGCCTCCAGCCCGTTGTTCGGCGACCCGGCCAGGTCGGCGGCCATCAGGCCCGCGCTGCCGCGGAAGAACGCGAAAGGCGAGGCGAGCATGCGGCCGACGCGCAGCGGGACGAGGTCGGGGACGCGGCCGCGGCTGCTGGCGTCGACGTAGTCGGGGACCGTCGGCCGGTCGGTGGCCAGGTGCGCGGTGCGGTGCTCGGCGTGGCCGACCTTCTCCCGCAGCGCCTTGCCCTGCGCGAACACCTCGCGGGGTTCGACCCACCGCCCCAACGCCACCGCGGCCCGTGCCCGCGCCCGTTCACCCATGCGTGTCATCATGCCTGGTCACGCCGGTCGCCCGTGAACTGCCGGGTACAAAGTGGACATTGAAGGACATATCCGGCGTCCGGGCGCGGCGCCGGGGCGGTCGGGCCGGGTGATAGGTTTGACCGGCCGTATCCGTCTCCGAGGCGTGACTGGCGGCATCGCCGATCCCGAGCAGAAGAGGCGACCGTTGATCTCCTTCATCGTGGGCACCACCGCCGAGCTGATCAAGATCGCGCCGGTCTTCCACGCGATCGCCGAGCGGGGCACGGAACCGAAGATCTGGTTCACCGCCCAGCACGTGGACGAGGTCGCCGACGTGCTGTCCGACCTGCGGCTGCCGGAGCCGGACGTGTGGCTGGTGCCGCGCGAGCGGGCGCACAACCTGGAGACCCCGGCGCAGGTGCCGGGCTGGGCCGCGGCCGTGGCGAAGTCGGCGTGGACCCGGCGCTCGGAGCTCAAGGCGATCCTCGCGGCGGACGGCCGCCCGCCGCTGGTCATGGTGCACGGCGACACGTTCACCACCCCGTACGGCGCGCTGATCGGCAAGCGCGTGCTCGGCGCGCGCGTCGCGCACGTGGAGGCGGGCACCCGGTCGGGCAGCCTGCTCAGCCCGCTGCCCGAGGAGCTCAACCGCAAGATCGCGGCCAAGCTGGTCGACATCCACTTCGCCCCGACCCCGCGCGAGGTCGAGAACCTGCGCGGCGCCCGCGGCGTGGTCGTCGACACCGAGGCCAACACCGCCATCGACGCCATGCGGCTGGCGATCGGCCAGCCGGTCATGGAGGGCCTGCCGGAGCGCTTCGGCCTGGCCACGCTGCACCGCTTCGAGTTGCTGTCGCGGCCGGAGAAGTACCGCGAGGCCCTGGAGATCCTGCGCGAGGAGAGCCGCAAGCTGCCGGTGCTCTACATGGCGGGTGCCCCGGAACGCGAGAAGATCGAGCGGCTCGACCTGCACGGGCTGTTCGACGAGCAGTTCCAGCTCCGGCCGAAGCAGCGGTACCTGAAGTTCCTGCCGCTGATCGCGCGCGCGGAGTACGTGGTCACGGACTCGGGAGGGCTGCAGGAGGAGTGCGGCTACCTGGGTACGCCGTGCGCGATCCACCGCCACCGCACCGAGCGCCACGTGGGCATCGGCCAGAACATCGTCCTCACCGAGATGCGCGGCGACACCCTCCGCGAGTTCCTCGCGGACTACCCGAGCCGCCGCGGCGCCTCGCTGATGGAGAAGTACCACCCGAGCGAGATCATCGCCGACACCCTGACCCAGCTCGGCTACTGCTAGTCGATCCAGCGGAACCAGGCGTCGTCGCCCTGGACGTGGAGCAGGAACTCGGCGACGGGGCCGTTCGGGGACACCAGGGTCAGCGCGCTGGTGATGCGGTCGTAGACCTGCTCCCACTCGGGCACGCGCTCCGCCACGTCCTCCTCGACGAGCGCCAACTCCTCGTCGAACAGCGGCTTGATCTCGGCAAACGGCGGCTGCGGCCGGAAGTGGCCGTACACCCAGGGGAAGTCGGCCTCGTCGACGACGATCTCCCCGACCAGCTCGTCCCCGCGGACCAGCCGCCACACCTCACCACTGCGGATCGACACACCCACCCTTTCGTCGGACATCCGCGCACAGCCTCGCCTGGGCTGCCAATGGACTGAGGCACCCCCTTGCCTCTTCGATGAGACGAACGTACATTATCTTGTACGTCGAAGGGAGGGTGACTGTGAAGACCATGAGCTACTCCGAGTCTCGCGCCAAATACGCCGAGACACTCGATTCCGTGGTCAACGACCGCGAGGAGGTCGTGATCACGCGCGCGGGCCATGAACCGGTCGTGATCGTTTCACTCGACGACTACCAGTCGTTGAAGGAGACGGCCTACCTGCTGCGCAGCCCGGAGAACGCGCGACGGCTGATCACGGCGATCGAGCGACTGGAGTCCGGCGGCGGAGCACAGCACGACTTGGTGGAATGAAGTACACCTGGGACCAACTCGCCTGGGAGGACTACGTCTTCTGGCAGGCCGAGGACCGCAAGGTCCTCAAGCGGATCAACGACCTGATCAAGGACATCAGCCGGAACGGCAACGAGGGCATCGGCAAACCAGAGCCCTTGAAACACGGCTTCCAGGGCTACTGGTCCCGACGGATCACAGATGAGCACCGGCTCGTCTACAAGGTGGCGGGCGACGAAATCCGGATCGCCGCCTGTCGGTTCCACTACGGGAAGTGACTAACCCTCACGGTTGCCGAGGCCGATGGGGCAGCTGACGCCGGTGCCGCCCATGCCGCAGTAGCCGTGGGGGTTTTTGGCGTCGCTCAGGTATTGCTGGTGGCAGTCCTCGGCGTAGTAGGGAGAAGTACCACCCGAGCGAGATCATCGCCGACACCCTGACCCAGCTCGGCTACTGCTAGCCGACCGGGCAGCTCCAGGCGGACCGGGTGCGCCCGGTCCGCGACCCGCACTTGCGAAGATTTCTGAAAAAGTTCAGAATTGCCGCATGGCCACCGAAGTGCAGTGGAGTGAGCTGCAACGCGATCCCAAGGGCGTCGCGGCACTCGCCGACCAGGGCGAGGTGCTCGTCCGCCGCCGGGACGGAGCGGCACTGCTGCTTGTCCGCGAAGACAGCTCGCGCTCCGCGTCCGCCGGTTCGGTGACCGCGGCGCGGGCGCTGCGCAGTGTCTTGGCGCACCTGCCACCGGACATCGTGACCGTGGCGCTGCTCGAAGAGTTCCCCTGGGCTGACGTGCTCCCGCGCGAGGACCAGCTCCGGTTCGCGCACGACTTCGTCCGCGCCTTCCAAGCCTCCGCCGAACTGGGCCACTGGTCCGTCCTCGAACAGGCGGTCACCGAGTGGCGCAGCACGGCGGCCATCCACGCCGACCCCGAACTGCGCGCCACACTCACCGGCCCCCTCGGCGACGACTTCGGCGAGGTCCCCGCACCGGTGGACGACTGACCGGTGCCTGCCAAGCGCGGCGACCGCGTCGCCCCACCCCAACGCCCGGGCGGCTGGGAAGCCAGGTTCGCCACCAGCGAAGCGGCGAAAGGCTGGGAACAGCTCTGCCAGGCAGCCCGGGCGAACACGTGGGAAGCGTGGATCGTCCTCACGGAGCGCCCCACGACACCCGAGAACCCGGCACGGCAGCACCGCCTGCGCGGCGGCCTGGGCACTCGCGAGTTCGCGGGCAACACCCTGGACCAGTGGCAATACGAGGTCACCGCGGGTGGCCGGATCTGGTACTGCCCAGAACCCGACCGCCGCGTCGTGTGGGTGACCCATGCGGGTACGGGCCACCCCAAGCGAACCGACTAGTCCTCGCGGACCCCGAGGCCGATGGGGCAGCTGACGCCGGTGCCGCCCATGCCGCAGTAGCCGTGGGGGTTCTTGGCGTCGCTCAGGTATTGCTGGTGGTAGTCCTCGGCGTAGTAGAACGTGCCTGCCGGGGCGACCTCGGTGGTGATCTTCCCGTAGCCCGCGCGGGCGATTTCCCGCTGGTACGCGGCCAGGGTGGACTCGATGGCGGCCTGCTGCTCGTCGTCGGCGTAGTACACCGCCGAGCGGTACTGGCTGCCCGTGTCGTTGCCCTGGCGCAGGCCCTGGGTCGGGTCGTGGCCCTCCCAGAAGATCTTGAGCAGGTCCGCGTAGCCGACCACCGCCGGGTCGAACACCACCAGCACGGCCTCGGTGTGCCCCGTCAGCCCCGAGCACACCTCCTCGTACGTCGGGTTCGGCGTGTACCCGCCCACGTACCCGACCGCCGTGCTGTAGACGCCCGGCACCTTCCAGAACACGCGCTCCGGGCCCCAGAAGCAGCCCATCGCGAAGACCGCGGTGCGGGTGCCGTCGGGGAACGGTGGGACGATCTGCCGGTCGGGGTACACGGCGTGGGACGGGGAGACCCGTAGGGGGTCGGGGCGGCCGGGGAGGGCCTGGTCCGGTTCGACGATGCGGCTCTTGTCCCGCCTGAACAGCGTCATGGCACCACTGTAGAGTCCTTCGGCCACCCCGCAGTGTGACCTTGCGCCAGGATGGGGCCCACGGGCAGGACGGGAGAGACGACATGTCGTGGCAGGACACCCTTCGGGACCTCGACGACCGGTTGGCGACCGGCGACCTCGACGCGGGCAGGCACCGCAAGCTGCGCGACGACGCGCTGGCCGAGGCCGCGGGCCCGACGCGGCAGATCGCGGGGGACTCGCCGGTGTTCTCCCCCCGGGTGGTCGAGGACGAGCCGCGGAGCCTGCACGACCCGGAGCGAGCCCGGTACGTCGACGGTGAGGCCTTATTCGCCGTCGACCCGCCCTATCCGCTATTCCACAAGCTCGTCGCCATGGGCCTGGTCGCCGCCCTCGGGGCCGGGGCGTGGTGGTTGCTGTCCCCGTCGGAACCCGAGGCGCAGGCCGCGCCGCCCGCGCCGCAGGTGGTCGAGTCCCCGGCCGAGCAGTTGGCCCGCACCCTGCCCGCGCTGCCCGGCACCGTCGTCTCCCGGCCCGCGGTCATCCCCGCGTCCCTGGGCTCCCAGCTGGGGATCGTCCCCGCCAACACGAGCGGCACCCTGGTCAACGCGTCCTCGTCGCACGGCACCCGCACGGTCACCTTCAACGCGCTCGACACCGACCACGTCGAGGACGCGCTCCGGCAGGCCACCTCGACGGGGTGGGCCGCCGCGCCCGAGGCGGTCGAGCGGAAGGACGTCCGGGTCGTGGGATCGGTCCAGGGCGCGACCCAGAACTTCCGGGCCGTCTACCGGTCGGGGCGGTGGACCGTGGTGCTGACCGCGTCCGGTGCCGGGGCGGACGCGGCGCTGCGCCCGTACTTCGACTCGCTGCTCGCGCGGACCCTGCTCACCCTGCCCGCGGGCTGAGCGTCGACGGGTGTTTACCCAGGCCCCGGCGCGGAACCCGGATCGGTTCGACGGCGGCGAGCCGGGGTAGGGTACACACGCAGAGTGAAGGCACGGGCGGTCTTCTCCACCGCGCGCCGCCGGGTGCGGCCGTACGACCTTTGACGGGGTGAGAGGCTCGGCGATGACCTGGCAGGAAGAGTTAAGGCAACTGGACGCCGACCTGGCCGCGGGGAGACTCTCCTCCGACGACTACCGGGTCCGGCGCGACGCCGTGCTGGCCAAGGCCGCCGGTGGCGCCCCCGGCACGCCGCCGCTCCTCGCGCCCCAGCCGGTCGCGGTGACCCAGCCGACGACGCCGCCCACCCTGCCCCCGGTCCAGCAGCCGTCCCAGCCGCAGCCGGTGCCGCCGCAGGTGTCCGCGCCGCAGCCGGTCGTCCAGCCGACCGTGGTCCAGCCGGTCATCCAGCCGCCGAAGGCGGAGCCCGCCGCGGAGAAGAAGCCGGACGGGCCGTTTCCGCCCGCGTTCCGCTGGAAGGACGACACCCCGGCGGTCGAGGCGACGAACATCATCCCGCCGATCACCGCGGACACCCCCAAGCCCGCCGAGCTGGCCGACCGGACGCAGGCCGTGCGGCCGACCGAGGAGTCGCCGGACCGCACCCAGGTCGTGCGCGGCACCCAGACCCAGCAGATCGCCCGCAACCCGGAGCAGGCCGAGCGCACGCAGGTCGTCACCGGCCAGCAGATGCGCGCCGCGACCAGCGGCTACACCGCGCAGCAGCAGCCGCAGCGCCAGGCCAACCCGTGGGCGCACCAGCAGCCGCACGTGGAGAGCGCGCCGCCGTGGTGGCAGGCCGACGACCCCGTGCCCGACATGGGCGGCGGCAGCTCCTGGCAGCAGGACGTGTTCGTGACCGCCGACGACAAACCCGGGCGCGGTAAGCTCGTCCTCGGCATCGTCCTGGCGATCCTGGTGGTGCTCGGCATCGCCGTCGGTGCCTTCTTCCTCGGCAAGAGTGTCGGCGCCAAGCAGGGCATGAGCCTCTACGACGCCGCCACCCCCACTTCGGGGAGATCTATTTAACGCCCTGCGGGGCCATCTCCCACGCGCGTGTCATAGGCAGCGCGGGCCGCGACGATCTCGTCGATGTGCCTGCACGACCAGTCGCCGATGACCCTGGCGACCTGAGCCAGGCTCTGGCCGAGGTCGGTCAGCGAGTACTCGACGGTCACCGGCACCGTGGGGTGGACGCGCCGCGCGACGAGCCCGTCGCGTTCGAGGTTCCGCAGCGCCTGGGTCAGCACCTTCTGGCTGATGTCGCCGACGCGGGCCCGCAGCTTCGTGAAGCGGAGCGTGCCGTCGCAGTCCAGCGCGGTGACGACCAGCACCGTCCACTTGTCGCCGATCCGGCCGAGCACGTCGCGTGTGGGGCACAGCACACCCATGAGCTGCTGCGCCGCGCCGACCTGGTCGGTTTCCGATCGGTACCTAGGGCGGTCTGGGGTGCCTTCTTCCATGATGTTCGCCATCCTACGAAAGTGAGACCGTGCGTACCAACCAGCCCGGCGACACCGGACCCAACCAGGTCTTGGTCCTGGTGACGGTGCTGCTCGCCGTCCTGATGTTCCCGATCACCCTCACCGGCGCCTCCATCGCGCTGCCCGAGATCCGCGTGGCGCTGCACGGCGACCTCGCGGCGGTGCAGTGGGTGGTCAACGCCTACAACACGACCTTCGCGGGCTTCATGCTCGCCGCGGGCGGCCTCGCCGACATCCTCGGCAGGCGCCGCGTGTTCGCCTACGGCACCGCGATCTTCGCCGCGGGCGGCCTGCTCAGTGCCGTCGCGCCGAACCTGCTGGTGCTCGACGTGCTGCGCGGGCTCTCCGGCATCGGCGCGTCGGCCGCGGCCACCAGCGCCATCGCGATCCTGGCCAGCGCGTTCGAGGGACCGGCCCGGGCCCGCGCGTTCAGCCTGTTCGGCACCAGCATCGGCTTCGGGCTGGCGTTCGGGCCGTCGCTGTCGAGCCTGCTGATGGGGGCGATGGGCTGGCAGGCGGTGTTCTGGCTGCCCGCCGCGGTCGGCGTCGGCGCGCTGCTGCTCGTCCCGGTGCTGCCCGAGTCGCGCAACCCCGAGGCCGCGGGGGTGGACTGGCCGGGGACGGTCACCTTCACCGCCGGTCTGCTGCTGGTCATCGCCGGTTTCGTCGAGGGGCCCGCGCTGGGCTGGGCGCACCCGCTGGTGCTGGTCGGCTTCCTCGCCGGGGTGCTGCTGCTCGTGGTGTTCGTGCTGGTGGAGCGGCGCGTGGCGAACCCGATGTTCGACTTCGTGCTGCTGCGCTCGCCGGGATTCCTGGCCGCGGCGACCGCGGCGGCGACGTTCGTGATGGTGATGGTCCCGCTGCTGGTGTACTTCCCGAACTACCTGACCGCGGTGGTCGGCCAGTCCGCGCAGGGCGCGGGCGGGACGCTGATCCTGCTCACCGCCCCGATCCTGGTGCTGCCGTTCGCCGCGAGCGCGATCGCGCGCCGCACGTCGACGCCCTGGGTGCTGCGGGTCGCGCTCGGCCTGGTCGGCGTCGGCACGCTGTGGCTGACCACGATCAACCCGGGGAGCACCCCGCTGTCCCTGGCCGGACCGCTGCTGGCGATCGGCGCGGGCATGGGCCTGTCCACGGGGTTGGTGGACAACATGGCGCTGGCCAGCGCGGGTCCCGGTCGGGCGGGCACGGCGTCGGGCATGTTCGGCACGTCGCGGCTGGCGTTCGAGACGATCGCCATCGCGGTGGTCGGGTCGATCATCGCGGCGGGCACCGACGGCACGCTGGCCGGTCCCGGCTACACGGACTCGCTGCGGCTGTCGCTGTTCCTGCTGTCGGGGGTGGTCGCGGCGGTGCTGGTGCTGTTCGTCGTGCTGACCCGGTCGTCGCGGCGGGCTCCCCAGCTCGCCGAAGCGACCGCCTGAGGCGAGTTATCCACACCCGTGGACAGATGTTGTACACACATGTGGACGTTGTGAACGGCAGTCTCAAACGGGAGTACAAGCAGCTGAATGACTTATAGGCTGGTTCTCCAGTTGATCTACAGCTAAAACCGCTCACCGGTTTGCACACAGGCCAACCAGGTTATCCACAGCCCTTGTCCACAGTGTGCACGGATGTTCGAATGACGGGTGGTGACAGGCCGTCAACACAACGCGAACGGAGGTTATCCACACCCCCGGAACGCCGCTAGGTTGGCGACGTGTTCACCACCCGCCCCGAGCTCGTGGGCACCCACGGCATGGTCGCCTCCACCCACTGGCTCGCCTCCGGCGCGGGTATGGCGGTCCTGGAGGACGGCGGCAACGCGTTCGACGCGGCCGTTGCGGCGGGCTTCGTGCTCCAGGTTGTCGAACCCCACCTCAACGGCCCGGGCGGCGAGGTCCCGGCGGTGTTCACGACCGCCGCGGACCCGACCCCCACGGTCCTCTGCGGCCAAGGCGTCGCACCGAGGGCCGCGACCACCGCGCACTACCGCGACCTCGGCCTCACCCTGGTCCCCGGCAGCGGCCTGCTGGCCGCGACCGTCCCCGGCGCCTGGGACGGCTGGCTGACCCTGCTGCGCGACCACGGCACCAAGCGCCTCCACGACGTACTGGCCTACGCCATCGGCTACGCCCGCAACGGTTTCCCACTGCTGCCCCGGGTCCCGGAGGTTGTCGACACCGTCCGCGCCCTGTTCACCGACCACTGGCCCACCTCGGGCGCCCTGTGGTTCGGCGCGACCGGCGCCCGCTTCGCCAACCCGACCCTGGCCGACACCTGGGCACGCCTGCTCGCCGCCGCCAAGGGCCCGTCCCGCGAGGCGGAGATCGACGCGGCCCGCCGGGCGTGGTCGCAGGGTTTCGTCGCCGAGTCCGTGGACCGCTTCTGCCGCCTGCCCTTCCGCGACGACTCCGGCCGCGACCACCCGGGAGTCCTCACCGGCGAAGACCTCGCGACCTGGTCGGCGACCTACGAGGACGCGATCACCGCCGACTTCGGCGACTGGACGCTGGCCAAGTGCGGCGCGTGGACGCAAGGACCGGTTCTGCTGCAACAACTGCGGCTGCTGGACGGCGCTCCGCTGTCCTATGTGGATGGAATACCCACGGCCGACACCGTGCACCACGCCCTGGAGGCCACCAAACTCGCGTTCGCCGACCGCGAGGCCTGGTACGGCGACGACGAGGTACCGCTGAAAGCCCTGCTGTCGCGGGAATACGCGGCGGACCGCGCCCGCCTGATCGGCGACGCGGCGTCGTTCGACCTGCGACCGGGCGCCCCCGACGGCAGGCACCCCCGCCTGCCCGGATTCCTCAGCGGCCCACCGGTCCAGGTCGACTCCCCCGGCGCGATCGGCGAACCCACGGTCCGCCCGGACGGCACAACCCGCGGCGACACCTGCCACCTCGACGTCGTCGACCGCTGGGGAAACCTCATCTCGGCCACCCCGTCGGGCGGCTGGTTGCAGTCGTCGCCAACCATCCCGGACCTGGGTTTCTGCCTGGGCACCCGAGCGCAGATGTTCTGGCTGGAGGAGGACCTGCCGAACACCCTGCGCCCCGGCAAACGCCCCCGGATCACCCTCACCCCCAGCCTGGCCCTCCACGAAGGCAGGCCGACGATGGCCTTCGGCACCCCGGGCGGGGACAGCCAGGACCAGTGGCAACTCTGCTTCTGGCTGGCCCACACGGTCGGCGGCCTGAACCTCCAAGCCGCCATCGACGCCCCCGCCTGGCACTCGAACGCGGTCCCCAGTTCCTTCTACCCCAGGGGTTTCACCCCCGGCGAAGCCCACGTCGAGTCCAGGCTGGGCGACCAGACCCTCGACGACCTACGAGCCCGCGGCCACGCCCTGGTCGACGTCGGTCCGTGGTCCCTGGGCCGCCTCTCCGCCGTCGCCACCCGGGACGGCCTGCTCAGGGCAGCGGCCAACGCCCGCGGCATGCAGGGCTACGCCGTCGGCCGCTGACCGCTCGGGTTGTCCACAGGCTTGATCATCATCTCCGCGCACTGTCGGCCCCACTCGGTAGAATTGATGCCGGGGGGCCGGAGGCGTCCGCTCCCGCAAGATCAAGCGGTCGCCTACCGAGGCGCCATCCGCAGCGCGCCGTCGAGTCGGATGACCTCGCCGTTCAGGTAGTCCTGGTCGACGATCGACAGCGCCAGCTTCGCGTACTCCTCCGGCAGCCCCAGCCGCTTCGGGAACGGCACGCCCTCGGCCAGGCCCGCCCGGAACTCGTCGCTGACGGTGGCCAGCATCGGGGTGTCGATGATGCCCGGCGCGATCGTCACGACCCGGATCCCCGAGCTGGACAGGTCCCGCGCCGCGGGCAGGGTCAGCCCGACCACGCCGCCCTTCGACGCCGCGTAGGCGACCTGGCCGATCTGCCCGTCGAAGGCCGCGATCGAGGCGGTGTTGATGATCACGCCGCGCTGGCCGTGGTCGAGGTGCTCGGTCTTCGCGATGGCCGCGGCTGCGATGGTCACGACGTTGAACGTGCCGATCAGGTTGACCTCGACGACCTTGCGGAACAGCCCGAGGTCGTGCGGCCCCCTCTTCGACAGGATCCGCGCCGACGGGCCGATGCCCGCGCAGTTCACCACCGTGCGCAGCGGGTGCCGCGTGCCCGCGGCCTCGGCGACCGCCGCCTCGACCTGCTCGGGGTCGGTGACGTCCGCCTCCAGGTAGGTGACCCCCTCGACCTCGGGGGCGCGCTCGACGGCCGACGGCAGGTCGACGGCGTAGACCGCGGCGCCCTTGTCGGCCAAGGCGCGGGCGGTCGCGCCGCCAAGACCGGACGCGCCTCCGGTCACGATGGCTGCGGTGCCGACGATCTGCATGTCCGTGTCCTCTCACCCGAGCGGTGTGCCGGGGTTGAGGTTAACGCTCGTTCAGCTCAGCGGCGCCTGGGCGGGCAGATCTCGTCGATGGCCACCAGGTCCTCCGCCGTCGGCCGCCAGGCGGCGGCTTTCGCGTTCTCCCGGATCTGGTCGGCCGTGGTGGCCCCGGCGATCACCGAACCCACCGCGGGCTGGGCGGCCAGCCAACCGATGGCCAGCGTGGTCATGCTGATGCCGCGCTCGTCGGCGAGGGCGCGCAGCTTCTCGATCCGGTCCCACGGCGCGTCGGCGAGCATCCGCTGCCTGCCCGCGAGCCTGCTGCCCTCCGGCGGCGCGGCGGCGCGCGCGTACTTGCCGGTCAGCAGCCCGTTGGCCAGCGGGAAGTACGGCAGCACGCTCATCGAGAACCGGGCCGCGGCGGGCAGCACCTCGCGCTCCACCTCCCGGTCCAGCAGCGAGTAGTGGGCCTGCACCGACACCATCGGCTCGACCTTCTCGGTGCGGGTCGTCCAGGCGACGTCGGCGATCTGCCAGGCGGCCAGGTTGCACACCCCGGCGTAGCGGACCAGGCCGTCGCGCACCAGGTCGTCGAGGGCGGACAGGGTCTCCACCAGCGGGGTGCCCGGGTCGGGGCGGTGCAGCTGGTACAGGTCGATCCAGTCGGTGCCGAGCCTGCGCAGCGACGCCTCGGCGGCCAGCCGCAGGTAGCGGCGGGAACCGCGGGCGCCGAAGTCGGGGCCGTTGCTGCCCTGCATGTCGAGGCCGAACTTGGTGGCGATCACCGCCCGGTCGCGCCTGCCCGCCAAGGCCTGGCCCAGCAGCTCCTCGCTGCGCCCGCGCGGCGCCCCGTACACGTCGGCGACGTCGAACATCGACACGCCCGCGTCCAGGGCGGAACCGACCAGGTCGCGGGAACCCGCCAGCGACTCGGCGGCCGTGCCCGGCCTGCCGAGGTTGTTGCAGCCCAGGCCGACCGCACTGACCACCAGTCCGGACTCGCCGAGGTGACGGAGTTCCACACGGACGACGATAGGGCGGGAGAAGCCGTGTGATCCAGAGATCAGTGGTAACGCACGCCACGCCCGGTGTGGGGGACGGCGGTAGGGCAGGCTGTGCGCATGAGTGAGACACCAGCGGCTGATCCGGGGGCGGCGTCCCCCGGTTGGACCGCCGCCGACATCCCCGACCTCACCGGCCGGACGTACGTGGTGACCGGCGGTAACAGCGGTCTCGGGTTCGAAACCGCGAAGCAGCTGGCCGCGCACGGCGGCCACGTCATCCTGACCGCGCGCGACCCCGAGAAGGGCCGCGACGCGGTCGAGCGGATCACGGCCGAGCACGCCGAGGCGAGCGTCGAGTCCCGCCTGCTCGACCTGGCCGACCTGGACACCGTCGAGGTGTTCGCGGCGGGCATCCGCGAGCTGGACGCGCTGGTCAACAACGCGGGCGTGATGATGCCGCCGCGCACCCTGAGCGCGCAGGGCTTCGAGTCGCAGTTCGCGGTCAACCACCTCGGCCACTTCGCGCTGACCGCCCGGCTGCTCGACGTGCTCAAAGAGGCGCCCGACCCGCGCGTGGTCACCGTCAGCTCGTTCCTGCACCGGCGGGGCCGCATCCACTTCGACGACCTGCACGGCGAGCACAAGTACTCGCGGGCGGGCTACTACGCGCAGTCGAAGCTGGCCAACGTCGTCTTCGGCCTGGAGCTGCACCGCCGCCTGCGGGCCAACGGGATCGCCGTCGCGAGCATCCTGGCGCACCCCGGCTACTCGGCGACCAACCTGCAGTCCAACGGCCCGACCGGCGTGGCCAAGCTGGCGCTGAAGGTGTCGACCCGGTTCATGGCCCAGGACGTGACCATGGGCGCGCTCCCCCAGCTGTTCGCCGCGACCTCGCCGAACGCCGAGAGCGGCCAGTTCATCGGACCGGACGGGCGCCGCGAGCAGAAGGGCCACCCGACGGTGGTGGAGCCGCTGGAGGCCGCGCGGGACCGCGAACTGGCCAAGCGGCTGTGGGACACCAGCGAGGAGCTGACCGGGCTGACCTTCGGCCTGGGCGCCCGGTGATCACCTACGCCGCCCTGCTGCGCGCCGTGAACGTCGGCGGGCGCAGCAAGCTCCCCATGGCCGACCTGCGCGACATGCTGGTCGAGATGGAGTACGAGGACGTGCGGACCCTGCTGCAGAGCGGGAACGCGGTGTTCACGACCGACGAGTCCGCCAAGGAGGTGCGGGAGCGGATGGAGACGGAGCTGTCCATCCGCTTCGGCCTCGACACGCGGTGCGTGATCCGCACGGGGGCGGAGCTGGACGGGGTGTTGGCGGGGCACCCGTTCCGGGACATCGCGGACAACGGGTCGAAGATGGTGGCGGCGTTCCTGTCGGAGATGCCGCCGCCGGAGGTGGTGGCGGCGCACGACCCGGCGGCACTGGACCCCGGGCGCATCCGGGTGGGCGACGGGGTGATCTACCAGTGGTGCCCGGACGGGGTTTCGGAAGCGCCGAACCTGACGCAGTTCGTGGAGCGGAAGTGGGGGGTCGCGCTGACCGGCCGCAACTGGAACACCACGACGAAGCTGGCCGCGATGGTCAACGGGAGCTGAGCCCGGGCGGGGCTGGCTGATGCCTCCGGCCCCCGGAATCCGGCTTACCGGTGCGCACCGACAGAACCGGGCGAAGACGATCAAGTCTGTGGACAACCGGGGCGAGGGTGCTCGGACCGGTCTGGCGGGCGACCGGCTGGAGGTCGAGATCCGCGCGAGGTCGCGCACGTGGTGCCTGCGGCGATCGGGGTGGGCGCGGCGGTCGGGTGGCGGCTGACCCGCTGGCCGGGCTGAATTGCCCAGCGCAAGTGGCTCCGTCCGTGAGGTGCGGGCTGTTGATCGACGCTGGGGCGCACCGGGGGTCGGCCGGAAACGACCAGGCCATACCGGAAGCCGGTCGGCGAGGCTTGGGTGCGCCTGCTTCGAGCAGCACGGCCGGGAGGTGTGCCAGGCACGGTGATGATCTTCGGCATGCCGCCGGCCCCCGATGACCATTCTACCGGGCGGGGCGGACAGTTCGCGGAGAAGATGATCAAGCCTGTGGACAACTGCCGGGGCGGGAGTGGGAGACAAGGGCCGGGCGGGCGGCGGCGTCAGGGCATCGACCTGGAGGACCGGGCGGGGAGTACGAGACCGGGCCGGGCGGGCGCGAAGGCGTGGACTGAGGGCTCGCGGCCCGCCCGGGCGGGGTCAGTGGCCGCGCTTGATCCAGTCGTCGAGGTGGGGGGATTCGGCGCCGATCGAGGTGGCGTCGCCGTGGCCGGTGTGCACGACCGTGTCCGCGGGGAGGGTCAGGAGGCGGTCTCGGATCGAGTCGATGATGGTGGGGAAGTCGCTGAAGGAGCGGCCGGTGGCGCCGGGGCCGCCCGCGAACAGGGTGTCGCCGCTGAACAGGGCGTTCAGCTGGGGGGCGTACAGGCAGACCGCGCCGGGGGCGTGGCCCGGGGTGTGGATCACCTGGAGGAAGGTGCCCGCCACCTCGAACTCGTGGCCGTCGTGCAGGGGCTGGTAGTCGGCGTCCGGGTAGACCTGCCGCCAGAGGGGCTCGTCGGCGGGGTGGAGGTAGACCAGGGCGTCGGTGGCGGTGGCGAGGTCCGCTGCCGCGTTGATGTGGTCGTCGTGGGCGTGCGTGCACACGATGGCCACGACCCGTCGTCCGTCGGCGGCGGCGAGGATCTCGTCGGGGTCGTGGGCCGCGTCGATGATGATGACCTCCTGGTCGTCACCGACGAGCCACACGTTGTTGTCCACGTCCCAGGTGCCGCCGTCGAGGCTGAAGGTGCCCGAGGTGACGACGTGGTCCACGCGGGCCGCCATCAGAAGACCACCACCGAGCGCAGGACGTCGCCGTGGTGCATGCGGGTGAAGGACTCCTCGACCTGGTCCAGCGAGATCGTCTCGGAGACGAAGGCGTCGAGGTCGAGCCTGCCCTGCCGGTACAGGTCGACCAGGTACGGGAAGTCGCGCGACGGCAGGCAGTCGCCGTACCAGCTGGACTTCAGCGAGCCACCGCGCGCGAAGAAGTCGATGAGCGGCATCTCGACCCGCATGTCCGGGGTCGGCACGCCCACCAGCACGACCGTGCCCGCGAGGTCGCGCGCGTAGAAGGCCTGCTTCCACGTCTCCGGGCGCCCCACGGCGTCGATCACCACGTCCGCGCCGAAGCCGCCGGTCAGCTCGCGGATGGCCTCGACCGGGTCGCCCGACTTCGCGTTCACCGTGTGCGTGGCGCCGATCCCCTTGGCCCACTCCAGTTTCCGGTCGTCGACGTCCACACCGATGATCGTCGTCGCGCCCGCCAGCCGCGCGCCCGCGATGGCCGCGTCGCCGACACCGCCGCACCCGATCACCGCCACGCTGTCGCCCCGGCTCACCGCACCGGTGTTGATCGCCGCGCCGATCCCCGCCATCACACCGCACCCCAGCAGGCCCACGGCGGTCGGCGACGCCGAGGGATCGACCTTCGTGCACTGTCCACTGTGTACGAGCGTCTTCTCCGCGAACGCCCCGATCCCCAGTGCGGGCGACAACTTCGTGCCGTCCTCGAGAGTCATCGGCTGCGCCGCGTTGTGGGTGTTGAAGCAGTACCAGGGCTTGCCCTTCAGGCACGCCCGGCACGTGCCGCACACCGCGCGCCAGTTCAGGATCACGAAGTCGCCGGGCGCCACGTCGGTGACGCCCTCCCCCACCGATTCCACGACACCCGCGGCCTCGTGGCCGAGCAGGAACGGGAACTCGTCGTTGATGCCGCCCTCGCGGTAGTGCAGGTCGGTGTGGCACACCCCGCAGGTCCGCACCCGCACCACGGCCTCGCCGGGCCCCGGGTCGGGCACCACGATCGTCTCGACGCTGACCGGCTGCCCCTTGGCGCGGGCGACGACGCCCCGGACCTTCTGCGGCATGCACTTGCTCCCAACTGCGGCGGTGGAACGCTTCGCGTGCCACCGTATGCGAGTCGGGCTACGCGTGCGAGTGGTCAGAGATCCCCGACGTACGGGATCTCGTTGACCGCAGGGGAAGTCATCCACCGGCGCAGCGCGGCCGTGGCGAGCACATCGTCCTCGTTGTACTCCAGCAACCGCTTGCGCTGCCGCTCGTCCGGCACGCCGCCGTCCATGCCGACCGCGTCGCGGTACCAGCGCATGGAGTTCTCGCCGCCCGCCTCCGGGTCGCGCCAGGAGAACCCGGCGACCGGGGCGATCGTCTTGAGCCCCTTGCCGTGCGAGCACAGGAAGTGGTCGCGGACGCTGCCGAACAGGTCGACCCACTGGTCGGACTCGATGAACTGGAGCACCTCGCGCCTGCGCGGGATGCCGGGGTGCTCGCCGAAGCGCTTCACCGACGCCAGCAGCCAGCGGTTCTCGGCGAGCTCGTTGTAGCAGTAAGCGCGGAAGGTCAGTCCGCGCTCGGCCGCCGCGCGCCGGACCCCGCTGAGCCAGCCCCAGAACTCGGCGAAGGAGCGGGCCTCGTCATCGGTGGGCAGCGGGTCCCAGGTGGCGAACGCCCGGTAGCCGCGCGGCTCGCCGATGTCGACGCCGGAGAGCAGCACGCCCCACAGGTACGCGCCCGCGTCGCCGAAGCTCTCCATGTCGACGTCCACCTCGACGTCCGCGCGCGGCACCTCGACGTGCTCGCTGCGCCGCACCACCGCCAGGTCGGCCAGCCACGCGCGGGCCAGCCCGACGGCGTCCGCCGCGGGCATGCCGACCAGCAGCGGCACGTCCAGCTCGTCCGGGTCCACCAGCGCCAGGTCGTCGACCGTGGTGACGCCCGCCGCGCGCAGCATGCCCGCGTCCTCGCCGCGCACGACCAGGCTCACGTCCCGCGCGCGCACCAGCGCGTCCTCGCACACCGGCCACCACGGGCAGCCGCGGCACTCGACGACCCGGGACGGCTCGGCCAGCGCGGGCGCGCCCGTCGCGGCGGCCGTGGCGACCGCGACCCGGTCGGCGAAGCGGGAGTCGTACTCGGCCAGCGCGGTGCGCCCGCCCGGCCAGGTCGGGGCCTCCAGGTCGTGCCAGACGACGACGTCGCCGTCCATGCCGACGACCCCCGCGAGGGAGGTGCGCTCGTCGGCGTACCCGGCGGCCTGCAGCAGCCTGCGGGCGTGCGCGAGCCGCAGCTGGTCGCGCGGCTGGGGCCGGATCTTGCGGGTCTGGTCCGGGGTGCCGCCCACGACGGCCAGGTCGGTCAGCGGCGCGGTGCGCGCGCCCGAACCCGGGTCGGTGACCTTGTGCCGCACGACCAGCACCGGCACGTACCCGGCGGTCGTGCGGACCAGCAGGTCGATCGTGCCGCGCCTGCCCGCGTCCACGTCGCGGGGCAGCTGGGCGGCCCAGATGTAGCCCGCGCCCGCCGCCATCGCCGCGAGGGTGTCCGCCTCGCGCTCGCTCGCGCGCCGCTCGGGCCCCACCGGCACCTCGTACCACTGGTCGCCGAAGCGGGTGGCCAGCCGGTCGGCGATGGCCCGCCGGTGCGCGGCCGCGTCGGCCTTGCGCAGCTCGGCGGTGGGGTCGGGGGCGCCGCGCGGGGCGTCGCGCATGGCCTGGTCGTGCTCCAGGTGCACACGACGCCTGCAGCGGCTCACCACGCCGGCGTCGAGGAGCACCGTTGTAGTCACACACCGCAGCTTAATTGCGTTCGGCGACAATCCTGGCGCGGTATGGCCCAAATGCCGCATCGGGCCCGGATGGGCGTGGTCACCGTGCCCGCGCCGATCACCGCAAGTAGGTTTTCCCCATGGCGCGGAAGAAGGCGGCGGAGTCGCCGCGATTCACCCCGAGCAAGGCGAAGAACGCCGTGGCGGTGGCGAAGGTCCTCGCCCCGGCCGTGCTCCCGGTGGTCACGCCCTACCTGGTCAAGACCGCGGCGGTGGTGCGCGACCGGTGGGACCGGCACCGGGCGCGCAGGCTCGGCGTCGCGGTGGACGACCTCGGCGACTACAGCGGCCGGGGCGGCGCGCTGCACGCCCGGATCGCGGGCGCGGCCACCGGTCTGACCGAGCTGCGCGGCCGGGCGGAGGCGACACCGGACGACCGCGCGTTCGCCGACGGGGCGGAGTCCACACTGCGCAAGCTGGCCGCCGCGGTGCGCGCCGCCGAGCGCATGCCGACCCCGCGCAGGCGGGCCGCGCACCGGGCCGTGTCGGCGGAGTTGGACCGGGTGGAGGAACGCCTGCTGGCGGCACTGGGCGTCGACGGCGGCTGATCCGCCCGCGTCTGATCAGGTGCTTCCAGGCGGACTGTGGTCGAGGCCACTGGACACCGGGACCTACGCTATGGGGCTGTGCCCCCCGGACGAGTGACCCCCCGCCGCGCCCAGCGCGTGCTGCGGGGAGTCCTGCTCGGCGGGACCACCGCGGCGCTGGCGGTGTCGGCGCACGGCATGGCGGGCGGCGGGGTACCGGACACCGCGGTCACCCTCGCGCTCACCGCGCTGGTCGGCTGGGCGGGCACCGCCATCGCCGACCGGCGGCACGGCCTGCTCACCACGCTGGCCCTGCTCGGGGCCAGCCAGTACGGCCTGCACGTGCTGCTCACCGACGTCCTGCCGCCGTCCGGGCACGACCACGCGCACGGCACCGCCACGGTCAACGGCCTGCTGATGCTCGCCACGCACGTCGTGGCCACCGTCGTCAGCGCGCTGCTGCTGACCGGCGCGGACACCGCGCTGGCCGCGCTGGGCCGGGTGTTCACCGGGCTCATCCGACCACTGGCCGACGCCCCCGCCCCCACTACGACGCGCCCGACCCCCGCACGGGTCGGCGAGCACGCGGGCCACCTGCTGGCCGTCGTGCTGCGCGAGGTCTGCGCCCGCCGCGGACCACCCCTGACCTCCTGAAACCACGCCTCCAACCGGGTCTCCCAACCCGGTCAAACCCGCGTTCCTCAGGAGAACTCCCCATGTCTACCTCTCGCATCGCCGCGCGCGCCTGCGCGCTGTTCGCCGCCACCGGCGCGGCCGTCCTGCTCGGCACCGGTGTCGCGTCCGCCCACGTCACCGCCAAGGTCATCGGCGAGCCCGCCGTGCAGGGCGGCTACACCAAGATCACCTTCCGGGTGCCCAACGAGGACGCCACCGCGGGCACCACCAAGCTCGAGGTCAGCTTCCCGGCGGACCACCCGATCGCCTCGCTGCGCACCACCCCCATCCCGGGCTGGACCGCCGCGGTCGTCAAGGGCAAGCTCGCCAAGCCGATCACGTCGCACGGCGCGGAGATCACCGAGGCGGTCAGCACGATCACCTGGACCGCCGCCCCCGGCACCCGCATCGCCCCCGGCGAGTTCCTCGAGTTCGCCGTTTCCGGTGGCGCCATGCCCGAGACCGACCAGCTGGTGCTCCCCGCGACCCAGACCTACGAGAACGGCAAGGTCGTCAAGTGGGACGCCCCGCCGGTCGCCGAGGGCGCGGAGGAGCCGGAGCACCCGGCGCCGGTCATCAAGCTGAGCAAGGAGGGCGCCGACGACCACGGCGCCGCGACCGCCCCGGCCGCGCAGACGAGCAACGACAAGCCCGCCGCCGCCGCCCCGGCCGCGGCGTCGTCGGACAGCACCGCCCGCTGGCTGGGTGGCGCGGGCCTGGTCGTCGGCGCGCTGGGCCTCGGCCTCGGCGCGGGCGCCACGCTGCGCGCGCGCAAGGCGGTCGCCGCCTCGAAGGCGGGTCGGTAAGCGCATGCGCTCCGTCGCCCGTCTCACCGCCGCGCTGGCGGTCTCGCTGCTGGCCCTCGTCGGTCTGGCGGGTCCCGCGCTGGCGCACAACCAGTTGATCTCCAGCAACCCCGCGGACAAGGCCGTGGTCGACGCCGGACCCGGCACCGTCGAGCTGACGTTCGACCAGCCGGTGCAGGCGGGTGCGAACCTCAACTCGATCGTGGTGCTCGGCCCGGACGGCAAGGGTCAGTGGCAGGACGGCAAGGCGGCGGTGCGCAGCAACGTCGTCTCCGTGCCCGTCCGGCCGCTGGGCCCGGCGGGCGAGTACCGGGTCGGCTACCGGATCCTGTCCGCCGACGGCCACTCGGTGAGCGGCGAGCTGAAGTTCACGCTGACCACCGCGGGCAACGGCACCCCGGCGCCCGCCGACGCGACCGCGACGGCGGCAGGTCAGACGGGTGGCGGTGACGACGGCGGCCTGCCCGTGTGGGTGTGGATCGTCGGCGCGGTCGTGCTGCTCGGCGCGGGCATCCTGCTCGCCGTCCGGGTCGGCGGCTCCGCGCCGTGACCGGGACCCGGACCACCTCCCCCACCCGCGGCGGGCCCGCGGCGCTGCTGGTCGTCTCCTCGCTGGTCGGTGTGCTCATCGGCCTGGCGATCGTGACGGTCCAGCCGGTGCCGGGCCTGCCCGAGCCGGGGGCGGTGGTCCGGGTCGGTCTGCCGGTCGTGCGGGTGCTGCTGGACATGGCGGCGGTCGTCACGGTCGGGCTCTGCCTGCTGCCCCTGCTGGTCGGCTTCGACCGGCCCAAGCTCGCCGAGCCGGTGCTGGCGGGCGCGCGGCGGGTGGCGATGTCGAGCGCGCTGGTGTGGGCCGTGACGGCCCTGGTCGCGCTCGTGCTGCAAACCGCGGAACTGCGCCCCGGCGACAACGTGTCGGCGGGCGCGGTCCTGGACTACATCCGCACGGTCGGCGCGGGCAAGGCGCTGCTGTTCGTCGCGGTGTTCGCCCTGCTCAGCTTCGCGCTGTCGCTGTGGTCGGTGCGGGTGGGCGAGTCGGTGCCCGCCGAACTGCGCGCGGCGGTGGCGCTGTTCGCGCTGCTGCCGCTGCCGGTCACCGGGCACGCGACGAACTGGCGCTGGCACGACTTCACGATGATCTCCATGGAGCTGCACGTGCTCGGCTCGGCGGCCTGGACGGGCGGCCTCGGCGCGCTCGTGGTGCTGCTCGCGGCGAACCGCACGCTGCTGGCCCAGGCGATCCCCCGGTTCTCGAAGCTCGCCACGGTCTGCCTGGTCGTGGTCGCGGTGACCGGGCTGTTCAACGGGATCGTCGAGCTGCTGGTCAACCCGACGCACTCGCTCTGGTCGGGCCTGTTCACCACCGGTTACGGCCTGCTGCTGCTGCTCAAGACAGGCTGCCTCGGTGCGCTGGCCGTGGTCGGCGGCACGATCCGCTGGCGGCTGATGCCCGCCATCGCGGCGCTGCGCACCACCGCGCTGGTCACCCTGGCGGGCATCGAGCTGTCGATCATGGGCCTGGCCTTCGGCTTCGCCGTGATCCTCACCCGCGCCCCGGTCAGCTGAGCCCGCCCCTAGCACACCGGGTGCCGCCGGGAGCCGGTCCCAACCAGCGGGAGAACCGAGTTGTCCACAGCTGTGGACAATTCTGGCGGGTTATCCACAGGCACCGGACACCGGCACGCGTTCGTCGCAGCGGGGTGCCGTTCGTCGTGCGAGGGGTTTGCGCGGACAACCGGAACAGCGGCCGGGGTAACCCGAACGGGCCAACGGTGAACGGTCAGTCCCGCTCGGTGAGGTGCGCGGCGGCCAGTCGCGTGAGCCGGAGTTCGGTCAGCCGGGCCGTGGCCTGTCGGCCGCGGCGGTGCAGCTCACGCTTGGTGATCCGCCCGCGGGCGTACTGCCGGTAGGCCTCGGCCAGCAGGGCCAGCTCGGCGAGGTGGTCGGCCGCCCGGCGGCGGGCGTCGGCGGGCAGGCGGTCGAGCGCGGGCAACTGGTTGTCCACAGCCCGGTCCAGGATGTCCGCGGTCGTCACGGCACGGCGCGCACGCCCACTGAGCCGGAGCGCGATGCGCGGGAAACCGGTCACTGGCCACCTCGTCACGGAAGGTAGTTCGGGCCGGGGCACGGACCGCAAAGGCGCAGTCCGACGTCCCGGTGCAACTGGCGTCGTTCACAATGCGCAGTCCGTTACCCGCGGCGATACCGCCATAAGTGGGAAAACCACCGGCTAGCGGTAACGCGACCAGCGCGCCGAGGTGTTGCCCACCCGGAAGTCCCGGAGGCGTCTGAGCAGCTCAGGTCGGACCTCCGGGCTGCTGTTCATGATCGGCAGCACACTGGTGATCAGCTTCAGCTCGCGGACCTCCCGCAGCACCGCGAAGCCAGCCCATCGGGTGACGTCGAAGCCGTAGCCGTCGGCCAGCTCGCGGTAGCGGTCAGCCGGTTCGCCGAACCGGCTGACCCCCACGGCCAGCGGCGTCAGGTCCCACTCCGGCGGGCCCAGGCAGCTGGAGTCGAAGTCGCACAGCACCGGGCCCCCCGCCGCCGGGATCAGGTTGCCCAGGTGCGCGTCGCCGTGCACCAGGCCGCGGGGCAGGGCGAACTCCAGACCGGCCAACCGCTGGTCGACCTCGTCGCACTTGGCCCGCAGGAAGGCCAGCTCCTCGCCGTCGAGGCCCTCCGCCTCGCCCAAGCGCCTGCGGACGTCGTCGAGCGGGTTCCACTCGGGCAGCAGCGGCGGGGGCAGCGAGTGCACCAGCCCCAGCAGCCGGGCCAGGTCGGCGGCGCGGGGCGGGGTGTCGAACTCCGGGATGGCGTCCCACACGGTCGCCGCGTAGTCACCGACGAAGACCGGCTGCGCGACGCCGCTGGTCAGCCGCACGGCGGGCACGTCGTTCTCGGCGAACCACCGGGCGACCCGGACCACCTTGTCCACCCGGTGCCGCAGCGCGACCGAACCGACGATGCGCACCACGACCGGCGCGCGGGCCATGAGGAACACGGCGTTGTTGGTGAAGCGCAGCAGCCGCGCGCCTGCCGGGTCGACACCGATCACGGCGCCGACCGCGGCCAGCGCCGTGCGCAGGTTCGCCCTGGTGAACAACCCCTCGGTGGCCATCGCGTGCCCCTTGCCCGTGACGGCCACCGGGGGCGCCCGGTCAGGCCACGCTGAGATTGGTTATCTGCTCGGCCAGGTCGCGCGCGTCGGCGTTGTTGCGCCGCTTGGTCGCCTCGACGAGCAGGGGCTTGAGCCGGTCCTTGACCCGGGTCGACTTCAGCGTCTCGGCCATCTCGACCGCGGCGCGGCCGATCCGGGCGGCGTGGTCGATGTCGCCCTCCAGCATGTGGTTGGTGGCCAGCGCGCTGAGGTTGAACGCCCGGCTGCGGGCGAACTCGTCGTCGTAGGAGTCGATGGCCTTGGTCAGCGCGGGGATGGCGAACTTGGTGTGCGTCGGGTCCGTGGTCTGGGCCAGGACCGTGTGCACGGTGCCGATCATCGCGTAGACGTCGGTCTCGTTGAAGAACTTGACCCAGTCCTCGGCCTTGGTGTGGTCCGCGCGGGCGAACTCGTCGCGGGTGCGGCCGATGAGCTTCATGGTCTGCTCCTTGTGCCCCATCAGCGCGTACGCCCACGCCTGGTTCGCGCAGATGACCGCGACGGCCAGCTCGGAACCGGACTCCTGGGCGGCGATCTGACCGAGCTGGAACATCTTGAGCGCGTCGTCCGGCGACTCCTTGTGCAGGTAGACGCGGCCCATCCGGTAGAGGATGTTCGCGACCAGCGGCTCGCTCTTGCCCGCCTTCGCCAGCTCCAGCGCCTTGCCGAAGTGGTTGCGCGCGGAATCGGTCAGGCCGATGTCGAACGAGGTCCACCCGGCGAGGTTGTGCAGGTCGGCGAGGGCGACGTGCAGGCGTTGCTTGACGTGCTCCGGCCCGGACGCGCCGAGCATCTGTTGGCCCCAGGACAGTTGCGCGACCACGGCGTCGCGGCAGAAGCCGCCGCCGTACTGGTAGTCCAGCGACCGCAGCGCTCTGGTCGCGGCTTCCACCTGGCGCACGTCGGTCATGCCGATCCGACCGGGCGCGGGGGTCTGGACAGGGTTGGCGACCCACGACCCGGAGTTGCTGCCGAGCACGTTCGCGCCCACCGTGACGGCGGCCGCGTGTGCCAGGAACTCCCGACGCTTCACCTCTTCGCTCTCCTCAGGCTGTGACGCCTCGCGCGTCACCGCCACCCGAACAGCGGTGACCTCGTCGTAGGCGAGACCCATGTATCCCCTTGGGACACCCAGCCCGTCGGCGATCCTGGCCAGGACGTCATAGGCCATGACCTGACGTCCCTTGAGGATCTCCGACACCTCGGACTGCGACTGGCCGGTCATCGCCGCGATCTGGCGCTGCGACACGCCAGTGCGGCGGAGCAGCCGATACACGGAACTGACCTCCCGCGCGGCGAGCGCGGCCCGCATCTCGGGTTCCTCCCACGTGTCCGAAGAAATGGGAGAACTCCCAGATCCGATGGAGTTCATTCCGCCCCCTCACCGTCTGCCGGGCGTCAAACGCAGAGTAAGCGCACTTCACAGGAGGCGAGAAGGGTCGTTCGGCGAACCTGATCGGTCCGACCGAACTTCCCTGACCGCTCACCGTGAAACGGCCGCCGATCGGCGCTGTGACGCTCCAATCCCGTTCCTCACGCATCAATGTAGTTCGTGGTAAGCGTACGAGCACGGAGGGAAACCGAGAACGTGGAACTGCTTCGGTCGGCCCCGAGCCCGGTGGCGACGCGGTCCGTGCCCCGGCCAACCACGAGCAGTGACCCGCGCTCCGAGCCCCGCGACCTGCGGGGGGACTTCCACACCGGCCTGCGCGACGGGCTGCACGGCGCGGTCGGCGAACGCCGGGTCTGGCGGATCGCCTGCGGTGACGTGATCAACCGCGACCGGTGCCTCACCGTGCTCGTGGAGAAGAACAAGGTGGTCCTGGTCGGGCCACCCGGGGAGACGGCGGTGCTGACGGCCGGGCAACTGGTCCAACTGCGCAACGCGCTCCAAGAAGCCGCCGAGCAGGCGGAAAGGTAACGGTGACGTTGAGGTGGACGAGATACTCGGCCAGGTCCTGCGCAGTGCCGTGTGGGAACGACTGGACATGCTCACCGAACTGGCCAACCGGGCGGACGCCCCGTCGCTGCTGTCGGTAGCGCGGTCGGAACTCCCCCGACTGACCGAGGGCTGGCGGGCCATGCTCGCCGCGCACGAGCCGGACGACCGGGGCAACTGCCCGGTGTGCTCCAGCCGGTGGCGGCAGCAGAAGGCGCCGTGCTCGGTGTGGCGGGCCGCCTACGAACACCTCGTCGCCGGGGGCCTCGCCCCGCAACACACCCCGCGCCGCGGCCGTGAGGGCCGCGCCGAGTCGGGGTCCCGGAAGTCGCGGCGCCTCATCGCGGGGGCCCGCTAGAGCAGGCGGCCCGGGTTCCGCCGTTCCCCCGGACGTTCGCGGAACCCGGGCCGTCGACCTCAGGTCGACCGGCCGGGAACCGGTTGACCTGCCAAGACTCCGCGGGCCGGTGTTGATGTGCTTCTCGCCAGTCCCCGACCGGCACCGGTCCGCGGCACCACTCCCCGGTTACCGCGAGGTAATCTGTGAAAATCCTTCCGCGAAGTGGCCCTCGGACCGCTTCGTGCGTCTCTTTCAGTCGTTGGACGAGCAAGATGAAACGTCAGCGACCAGGAGGAGACGCTGTGGCCAGCCCTACCCCACTCCGCCGTCAGCCCGTGCAGCAGCGCAGCGCCAAGCGGGTGCAGCGGATGCTTGAGGCCTGCGCGGAGCTGGTCGACGAACTCGGCTACGACGGCGTCACCACGACGCTCATCGCCGAGCGGGCCGGGGTCGCGGTTGGCTCCCTGTACCAGTTCTTCCCGGACAAGCGCGCGGTCGTGCAGGCGCTGACCCAGCGCAACCTCGACCAGTTCATGACCGAGATCAGCCGCAGGCTCGACGAGGCGCACCTGGCGAACTGGTGGGACGGCGCCGACCTGATCTTCGACAGCTACGTGCGGATGTACCGCGAGGTGGCCGGGTTCAGCCGGATCCGCTTCGGCGACGTGGTCGACCTGCGGCTGATCGACGGCGAGCGGGACAACAACACCGTCATCGCGGAGAAGCTGGCCTCGTTCCTGGCCGAGCGCTTCGACATCGCCTTCGAGGAGATCCGGTTGCCGGTGGCGGTGGCCAACGAGATCGCCGACGGCATCCTGAACCTGGCCTTCCGGCGCAAGCTGTTCCCCGAGGAGACGGTGATCGCCGAGGCGAAGATGGTGGTGCGCGGCTACCTGTCCGGCCAGATGGAGGCCGCGCGCGTGCAGACCTCGCCGAGCTAGCCGAAGGTGTGGCCCTCACCGCGGTAGGTGGGGGCCACGTCGACCACCCGGTCCCCCTCGACGAGGTGGTACTCGGTGAACCGCTCGGCAGGCTCACCCGCCTTGGCGTGCCGGAACCAGACCCGGTCGCCGACGCGGAGCTCGGCCGCGGCCGGTCCGGTCACCGGGGTCTGCACCTCGCCCGCGCCCTCCATCCCCAGCAGCGCCAGGCCTTCCGGTAGGTGGGGCTGGGGCAACCGGTCGCGGCCCGCGGGACCCGAGGCGATGTAGCCGCCGCCGAACAGGGTCGCCACGCCCCGCGCGGGCTTGCGCACCACGGGGACGGCGAACAGCACGGCGGGCTCCGGGTGGAACCGCGTGTAGCGGTCGAACAGCGCGGGGCCGATCAACCCCGAACCGGCGGCGATCTCGGTGACCGATGGGTCCGCACCGGTCACCTCGATGCTGCCGGTGCCGCCACCGTTGACGAACTCCAGCGGTGCGCGCGTCGACACCGCGCGCACCGCGGCGGCGCGCCTGCGCACCAACTCCCGTGCCGATCCCCGTTGCACCCAGCGCAGAACCGCGCCCAGCACCGGGTTCGCCGGGTTGTCACCCATGCCCGCGATCTGGCCCTCGTACCCCATCAGGCCGACGAGCCGGAAGCCCGGGCGCGCGGCGATCACCTCGGCGAGGCGGGACGCCTGCCGCGCGGTGAACACCGGCGACCGGCGCGCGCCGATGTGCACGCGGGAGTTGCCGAGGACCGGCCGCCACGACACGTCGAGTTCCAGGCACACCCGGATCTCCGGGTGGTCGGCGCCGAGCGCGGCGTCGACGAGGTCGAGGTGCTCGACCGAGTCCACGACGAGCGAGACCAGCCGCCGCGCGTTGTCGTCGGCGGCCAGCGCGCGCAGCGCCGAGTGGTCGGCGGTCGGGTAGGCGACCAGGATGTCGGTGTCCGCGAGATCGGTACCCGCCCAGGTCCTGGTCAGCCACAACGCTTCCGGCAGGGCGTAGCTCATGACCCCTTCGAAGCCGTCCCGGCGCAGCACGCGCTCGACCAACCGGCGGCAGCGCACCGACTTGCTCGCGACCCGGATCGGTCTGCCCGCCGCGCGGCGCACGAGGTCCGCCGCGTTGCGGTCGAAGGCGTCGAGGTCGACCACGGCCACCGGCGGGTCGAGGTCCTTGGTCGCCAGGTCGAGTCGATCACGGGGCGGCAGCACCCCACCACGGTACGGCACGGGTGTTGAGATGTGAATTCCATTCACCTAAGGTTCCGGCAAGGAGGCCCCCATGGCAGTCGCACCCCGTAGGACCTGGCAGAACTGGGCGGGTACCGAGACCGCGACGGCGGTCGAGGTGCGCACCCCGCGCGGCCCCGAGGAGATCGCCGCGGCGGTCACCGACGCGGGCGCGCGCGGACTGCCGGTGCGGGCCAGGGGCAGCGGCCACTCGTTCACCGCGGTCGGCGCGGCGCACGGGGTGGCGCTCGACCTGTCGGGGTGGACGGGGATCGCCGCGGCCGACGCCGGAACCGGCGAGGTCACCGTCCGCGCGGGCACCACGCTCGCCGCGCTCAACACCGAACTCGACCGGCGCGGCCGGGCGATGGCCAACCTCGGCGACATCGACGCGCAGACCATCTCCGGCGCCATCTCCACCGGCACCCACGGCACGGGCGCCCGGCTCGGCGGCATCGCCACCCAGATCAGCGCCATGGAACTGGTGCTGGCCGACGGCTCGCTCGTCCGGTGCTCGGCCACCGAGCGACCGGAGCTGTTCGCCGCTGCCCGGGTCGGCCTCGGCGCGCTGGGGGTGATCAGCACCGTGACGCTGCGCACCGAACCGGCCTTCGTGCTGCTGGCCGAGGAACGCCCGGAACCGCTGGACCGGGTGCTCGCCGAACTCGACCGGAACTGCGCGGAAAACGACCACTTCGAGTTCTACTGGTTCCCCTACGGCGCCAAGGCGTTGACCAAGCGCAACAACCGCGCCCCGGAAGGGGCGATTCCCGCACCGCTCGGCCGGGTCCGCCGATTCTTCGAGTACGAGGTCCTGGAGAACGGCGCGTTCGGCGCGATGTGCCGGATCGGCCGCACGGTGCCGAATTTGGTTCGGCCGTTGAACAGGATCTCCGCGTCGGTGTTGTCGCCCCGTTCCTACAGCGATGTGTCGCACCGGGTTTTCGTGACCAGCAGGCGGGTGCGGTTCGTCGAGTCCGAGTACGCGATCCCGCGCGAATCGCTCGGTGTGGTGCTCGCCGAACTGCGCGCCCGGGTGCCCGCACTGGCCGACCCGGTGATGTTCCCGGTGGAGGTCCGGGTCGCCGCCCGCGACGACATCTGGCTCTCCACCGCGCACGACCGCGACTCCGCCTACATCGCCATCCACCAGTACCGGGGGATGCCGTACCGCGCGTACTTCGACCTGTTCGAGTCGGTCGTCGGAGCAGTGGGCGGGCGACCGCACTGGGGGAAGATGCACACGCTCGACGCGGAGGCGTTGCGCGCCCGGTATCCGAGGTTCGCCGACTTCACCCGGATCCGGTCCGAAGTGGACCCCGAGGGCCGGTTCCGGAACCCTTACTGCGACAGGGTTCTCGGCGAGATCGCGGCCTGAACCGGGGTGTCGCCACCGATGAGTTCGAGCGTGCGGCCGATCGTCGCGGGCTCGTCGAGAACCGCGAGGAGCACCGCGGCGACGTCCGCCCTGGGGACCACGCCGTAGGGGACGGAGTCACCCACCAGGACGCGTCCGGTCGGGTGGTCGTCGCTGAGCCGTCCGGGTCGGACGATCGTCCACTCGAGACTCTCGGGGTCGCGGTCGCGCAAATCCCGCTCCGCCGCGTCTTTCGCGCGGAGGTAGGCAGCGAACACGTCGTCCTCGACCACCCGGTCGAGGCCCATCCCGCTGACCTGCACCAGCCGGCGCACCCCGGCGACCACCGCCGCGTCGGCCACCAGCACCGCCGCCGCGCGGTCGACGGTGTCCTTGCGCGCGGCCCCGCTGCCCGGCCCGGCTCCCGCGGCGAAGACCACCGCGTCCGCACCGGCGAGCACCGCCGCGACCTGCTCGGCGTCGGCTTCCTCGAGGTCGAGCACCACCGCGTCACCACCCGCCGCGCGCACATCCTCGACGTGGTCGGGATTGCGCACGACGCCGACGACCGCGTCACCGCGCCCGGCGGCGAGCTCGGTGAGCAGCAGCGCGATCTTGCCGTGCCCGCCCGCGATGACCAGTCGCATGTGCCCGGTCAGGAGCCGACGGTGGTGGTGTCGAGGATCTGGTCGTAGGCCAGTTCGCTCACCCAGCGGTAAAGCGCGTCCACCTCGGGGAAAGCCCGGTCCTGGCGGCCCGGCAGGTCCAGCTCGACGGCCGCGTCCGGTTCGGCGCTGAGCACCGCGACGCCGTAGGCGCGGGCCCGGGGCAGGCAGTTGGCCAGGTAGTCGTGGGTCAGCACGGCGGAGGTCGGCAGGACCACCGCGGCGTCGCCGTAGCGCAGGAACGGCACGGCGTTGGCCAGGCCGGTGCGCCAGTGCCGGGCCACCGAGATGGCGCCGACGATGCGCACCGCGGGCTCCGGCACCCGGCCGTTCAGCTCGGGCCAGGCCCAGGTGGACACACTGGCCCGGTCGGTCACCGGCTCCTGACCGAGGCAGATCCGCTCGGCGTGCACGTCGGCCTTGAGGTCGGCCACCAGGCACACGCGCCGCCCGTGCAGCGTCATCTCGGGCAGCACCGTGCCCGCCCAGCCCAGCGCGTCCGCCGCGGCGACCGCCAGCTCGTGCACCCCCGCGGGCAGTTCGACCGGCGGCGTGAGCTGCGCAGGCAGCGCCTTGAGACTCTCGCTTACCGCTGTGCGCCCTGGGATGCCGGTCACGAACTCCGCCCTTCTCTTCCACCGCGAGGCCGCCGCGTCGGGAGCGCGCCGTATCTTCGAGGTGTCGATTGGTACTTCAACTGAGTACCAGGCGGGCACAACGGTCCAAGAGAGTCCAAACCCTCCCGTGCGACCGGCGGCGCCGAGCGGTCGGTGACCGGTCGACGACCGGTAATCAGACTTCGGCCCGGCTGTGCGGCCGTCCGGGTGACTCAACGACAACCGGTACTGAGCGCCCCTCACCCACAGTCCCCCCGTGCTTCCTCAACGCACATCCGCGACCGGAAGTTCCCCACCCGGCCCAGCGCATACCCATCCGTGTGATGAGCAGGAATGACTACGCCGAATTCCCGCATAACGCGGGGAAAGGGCTATGGGTGCAATGGGTCGTCGAGGTCTTGAGGATCCCAAGGTCAGCGCGCGGAATCGAGCATCTCGACGAGCCAGTGCGGGCCCAGTGACCAGCCCAGCAGGCGCTTGCCCCGGCCATCGGCGGTGAGTCCCTCCGCGGTGAACCGACCACCGTCGAGCACAGTGGCCAGTCCGTCCACGACCGGGCGCAACGCGGCGCGGCGACCACTCGCGGTGGCCGCGCGGAGATCGGCGACGACCACCGCCTGCCGTTCGTCGTCGCACAAACTGAGGAAGTAGACCGCCTGCCGCCACGAATAGGCGATGTTCTTGATCGTGGTCAGCCGCGGGTGGTGTTCCTGCGGTAGGCGATCCCAGCCCCGCAGCAGCTCGGCGAGGATCCGGTCGACCAGGTCGGGGGCCTGGTCGCGGAGCACGGGCAGCAGGTCGAGCTCCGCGGCGAGCACCGCGAGGTTGTGCGTCGTGAGGATCTGGCTCTGCTCCAGCACGGCGCCGTTGCCCGCCACGCTCCACCCGCGCTTCTTCCCCGCCTCGACGGCGCGGGCGCGGCACAGTTCGCCGAAGGAGTTCGAGGCCCGCCCCCGCGTCCGCTCCCACAGCGTCACCCTCGGCTGCTCGACGGGCCAGTCCGACGGCCGTGGCAGGTCGTAGTAGCGGGCGTAGAGGGTGCCCTCCAGGACCCGGCTCGCGATCCGCGCCGCCCGCTCCCACTTGTCGGTGAACTCGTCCATGAAGATGTCCGCCGCCAACTCCTCCACCAGCGGCAGCCGCACGTCTGCGGCCCGCGCCAGCGCGCCGATCTCCCGCACCAGCGGGTTCGGCAGGATCTGCGCCGGGAACGAGCGCAGCGCCAGCAGCACGGCCCGGCGCAGCGCCTGGCCCGCGGGCCGCCCCGACCTGCCCGAGGTCCGGAAGTCCTGCATCGGTCCAACCCAGGGCAGCTCGTGGAATCCCACCTGGCTCTCCAGGTTGAGCAGCAACACGCCGCGCCTGCGCCGGAACGCCGTGTAGGTGCGCGCGTGCAGGCCCGCGACCACCGGGTCGTCGATGCTCCCGGACACGTACCGCGCGGACACCTGCGGCAGCACCGAGGCCAGCACCTCGCTGGAGGTGATCACGCCGTGGGCGACCAGCTCGTCGACCGGCGCCTCCAGCGCGCGCAGGACCCGCGTGCGCACGGACGGCGGCACGGGGGCGTCCGCGCCGAGCTCCGGGTGCTCGGCGGGAGTGACGTCGGCGACAACCGGGTCCAGGTCCGGCAGGCCGCCGTCGGCGGGGTACCGGTCGAGGCGTTTGGCCACGGCCCACGCCACCTGGGCGTGCGTGGGCCGGGCGATCTCCTCGGCCTGGGACGCGCGCGACGCGGTGTGGGTGTCACTGCCCGGGGCGCCGTACCGGGTGACGGCACCGGCCAGCGCCCGCCGAATGCGACCGATGTCACGTCCGGTCAGACCGGAGCCGTCCGCGCCACCGTCCTCCAGGGCCCGGCGCAGCCAGGTGAAAGTGCTCTTCGCGTGCCGGTGCCTGCTCGGCGTGGCGGCCGCGCGCTCGGCGGCGAGGTAGCGGTCCAACCACCGGGTGCGGCGAGCGGCCCACCCGTCCAGGAAGTGCCCTGCGGGCTGTCCGCCGACGACCGCCCCGTCGACGAGGTGGGGAAGATCTCCTTCGACCGTGTCCGCCCAGAGCGCAATCAGGTCGTCGTAGAGCGGGTTCCACACGGACAGGGTCTCCCGCATGGCGACCAACTGCCCCGGCACGCTCCGGTCCCGCAGCGCTTCCGCCACCTCGCCCACCCGCACCAGGTGCACCGACTCACCGGCCCCGATGGGACGGTCGGTGAACACCGGGGTGAAGCGGAGGCGGTCCATCAGCGGACGAAGCGCGGTGACGAGGTCGAGCGCCTGCTCGGGGCGGTGCCGCTCGACCAGTAGCGCAACGACCGCGAGGGCGGCGTGCTCGGGCAGGTCGATCCGGTACCGCTCCTCGGCCAGCGCCGCCAGCAGCTCGGCCTGGCCCTCGTCGGTGAGGTAGTGCAGGTTGAGCCGTTCCCGGTCCGTCCGCCCGGGTCCGGGGGGCAGCGCGTCCAACCGGGCCCACTCAGCCGAGTCCAGCGGCTGGTCGGCCAGGAGGTGGCCGGTCGCGAAGCCACCGGTGACCACTTCGAGGGTGGCCCAGACCGGGGTATCGGCCACCGGGGTCCGGGAGCCGATCGCCAGCCCACCGGACGCCATGCCGTCGAGCACGGACCGCCACCGCTCGACCTTGGCCGCCGCCCTGGCGCGCGCCGCGGCGTTCCCGAGCGTGGCCGCCGAGTGCAGCGCGTCCCACAGCCGCCCCACCGCGTAACCGGACTCCTCCGGCGGTTCAGCCGCGCGTGACCGGTCCATCATGGCTCCCCACCTGCTCCACCGGTTCGCGACCGATGCGGATACCGGCCATGGAGGCGGGAATCGAACCCGCGCCCTCCCGGTCCCGAGCCAGGCGATCTACCACTGATCTACTCCATGCGGCACAACCAATGCCCAACCACTCGGCACCAGATGCCTGACCACTCGGCACCAGATGCCTGACCACTCGGCACGATCCTCGTGCTCCCACGCTGGGTCCGCCACCGATCGCACCGTGGGGGTCTGGGGGCTCGGCCCCCAGAAACAACAACGGCCGACCCGGTTCGCGCTTTCCGCGAACATGGGTCGGCCGAGGCCGTGGGCGAGGGGGGAGTTGAACCCCCACGTCCTTTCGGACACACGGACCTGAACCGTGCGCGTCTGCCATTCCGCCACTCGCCCGAGTGGTTGGTGTCCCTGTCTTGGCGACGTGGAGAACTCTAGCACGGTCGAAAACCCGGTTCGCACATACCCGTGTCCTGCACGGCGCGCCCGGATACGATCGGTCCAGGAGCACGGACGGGAAGGAGGGCTCATGGGCATCGGACAGCGGCTGAACCGCAAGCTGGAGGAGGTCGTGGGCAACTCCTTCGCGCGTGTGTTCGGTGGCAACGTGGTGCCGCAGGAAGTGGCGCAGGCACTGCAGCGCGAAGGCGAGGACAACGTCCGCGAACTGGCCGGGGGGAGGCTGCTGGCGCCCAACCACTACGTGGTGGCCCTGGGCCCGGCTGACCACCAGAACTTCGCGGGTGACGAGGACCGCATGAAGGCACTGCTCGCCGACTGCGTTTCCGAACATCTCGCCGAGCACGGTTGGGACACCTATGGCGACGTCGTAGTCTCCCTCGAGCGTTCCGACGCGCTGCACACCGGACAGTTCCGAACCCGCTCGTCCGTCGACCCCGACGTGAAGGCCCAGCCGCAAGCCGGCGGCGGGGGCCGACCGGCGGCTAAACGGCAGGCACAACCCCGCAACGCAGGAGACCGATCCATGAGCCAGCCTCCCGGCTACGGCCAGGCGCCTGATGGCGACCCGTACGGACAGCAGCAGTACGGGTACGGCCAGGGCCAGTACGGCAACGATCCCAACTACGGTCAGCAGGGCTACGGCCAGCAGCCACCGCAGCACGGTGGTTACGACCAGGGTTACGGCCAGCAGCAGCAGGGCGGCTATGACCAGGGTTACGGCCAGCAGCAGGGTGGCTACGACCAGCAGCAGGGCTACGGCCAGCAGCAGCAGGGCTACGGCCAGCACCAGGGTGGTGGCTACGACCAGGGCTATGGCCAGCAGCAGGGCGGCTACGACCAGGGTTACGGCCAGCAGCAGCAGGGCTACGGCCAGCACCAGGGTGGTGGCTATGACCAGGGTTACGGCCAGCAGCAGGGCGGTTACGGGCAGGACCCGTACGGCCAGCAGCAGGGCTACGCCCCGCCCGCGGTGCAGACCGGCCCCCGCCAGCTCTCCGCGAGCCTGCAGCTCGACGACGGCTCCAACCGCAACTACTCGCTCAAGCAGGGCGGCAACGTGGTCGGCCGCGGCCAGGACGCGGACTTCCGGCTGCCGGACACCGGTGTCTCCCGCCGCCACCTGGAGATCACCTGGGACGGGCAGAGCGCGACCCTGGCCGACCTCGGCTCGACCAACGGCACGACCGTCAACGGCACGCCGGTGCAGACCTGGCAGCTGGCCGACGGCGACGTCGTGCGGATCGGCCACTCGTCGCTGGTGTTCCGCACCCAGGGCTGATCGGGGCTCCTCCTCTCGGGTGTCCTCGGGTCGGGGAAGCTCCAAGACACACCGAACGCGCGGTCCCCACCATGCGCGGGCAGGCGAGGCAACGTACGAGGTCGACCAGACGTCCTGAGGGCTGTCCGGGGGCGTACGCCCTGGGCAGTCCTCATGTCGAGTTGGACACCGTGAGAAGCAGGAGCGGTCACAACAAGTGCCTGAGTTGGTGATGCAGCTGACCAGAGCGGGCTTCCTCGCCCTGCTCTGGTTGTTCGTGCTGGCGGCCCTGCGGGTGGTCCGCTCGGACCTCTACGCCGCGTCCGGTCTGCGGGTCGCGGTCCCGGGCTTCCGCAAGACGCCGGGCAAGACCCGCGGCGGGAAGGTCCCCCGGCAGCTCGTGGTGACCCACGGCGCCCTGGCCGGGACCAGGATCTCCCTGGACGGCAGGCCCATCCTGATGGGCCGCGCGGACGACTCGACGCTGGTGCTCGACGACGACTACGCCTCCACCCGGCACGCGCGGCTCTCGCTGCGCGGCACGGACTGGTACGTCGAAGATCTGGGCTCGACGAACGGCACCTACCTGGACCGGGCTAAGGTCACCCAACCCCTCCGGGTGCCACTAGGTGTCCCGATCCGTATCGGCAAGACGGTGATCGAGCTGCGCTCATGACCCTTGTGCTTCGTTACGCGGCCCGCAGCGACCGGGGCCTGGTGCGTTCCAACAACCAGGACTCCGTGTACGCGGGACCGCGCCTGCTCTCCCTCGCCGACGGCATGGGCGGCCACGTCGCCGGTGAGGTGGCGAGCAAGGTGGTGATCGCCGCGCTCGCGCCGCTGGACGACGACGAGCCCGGCGACGACCTGCTCGGCCAGCTGCGCGAGGCCACGCTCGCGGGCAACGGCGCCATCGCCGAGCTCGTGGCCAGCGACCCCGAACTCGACGGCATGGGCACCACCCTGTCGGCGATCCTGTTCGCGGGGAACCGGATCGGCTTGGTGCACGTCGGCGACTCGCGGGTCTACCTGCGCCGCAACGGGCAGTTCTCGCAGATCACCCACGACGACACCTTCGTCCAGTCGCTGATCGACGAAGGTCGCATCACCGAGGACGAGGCGGCCACCCACCCGCAGCGGTCGCTGCTGCTCAAGGCGCTGACCGGGCACGAGGTGGAACCGAGCCTGACCATCCGGGAGGCGCGGCCGGGCGACCGGTACCTGCTGTGCTCGGACGGGCTGTCCGGCCCGGTCAGCCACGAGACGCTCAGCGAGGCGGTGCAGATCCCGGACCCGCAGGAGTGCGCGGACCGGATGATCGAGCTGGCGCTGCGCGGCGGTGGTCCGGACAACGTGACGGTGATCATCGCCGACGTCGTCGACATCGACTACGGCGACAACTACCCGATCATCGGCGGCGCGGCGGGCAACGGCTCCGACGAGACCCCGCCGCCGGACTCCCCCGCCTCGCGGGCCAGCGCGATGACCACGCCGCGGCCCGAGCCGCGCAAGGTCGAGCAGCCCCCGCCGCCGGACCCGAGGGTCAAGCGGCGCAAGCGCATGCGGCTGCTCATCGGGCTGCTGCTACTGCTGGTGCTGCTGGTGGCCGGTGTGGTGGCGGCCCGGATCTGGGTGGACAACCAGTACTTCGTCGGCGAGGGCCGCGACGGCGAGATCGCGATCTTCCAGGGCGTGCGCGGCAGCGTGCTCGGCCTGTCGCTCAACAGCCAGATGGAGGGCTCCTGCGACCCGCGGACCTCCGGCTGCGACCGCTACTACGTCGACGACCTCGAGCAGTTCGGCAAGAACGAGGTCCGCACGGGCAGCAACACGTTCAGCAACCCGGCCGACGCGCGCGAGTTCGTCCAGGAGCTGCGCAGCCGCTTCGGCCTGCCCGACTGCGCCGATCTGGTGGCCCGGCAGAACCCGGTGCCCAACCCGGGTGAGCAGACGACGACCACGACGACGGTCCCGGTGACGACCACGACCCCCGTGCCCGGGGGCACCGAGGTGGCCACCACCACCGTCGCGACCACGACACCCCCCGCGACGACCGGCTCCGCCACCTCCACGGTGCGCGACCAGCCGCAGCCCGGGGTCAACTGCCGCAACCCACGCGCCGAGGACGAGGGCGGCGGCTGATGGCATCTCCGGTCCAAGGCGCGGTTGGCCCGGCGACCGGGCAGAACAGCGCGGGCGGTGACAAGGCGGCGCCCACGCGTCGGGGCACCGAGCTGGTCCTGCTCGGCTTCGCCGCGTTCGTGGTCTCCGCCGCGCTGATGCTCGTCGAAGCCAACCAGGAGCAGCAGCTCACGTTCCGGATCGTCTGGTACGGGCTGGCGTTCCTCGGGCTGTTCACCATCGCGCACGTCGCGGTCCGCCGGTTCGCGCCGTACGCGGACCCGCTGATCCTGCCGTGCGTGGCGCTGCTCAACGGCATCGGTCTGGTCTTCATCTACCGGATCGACCTCGCCCAGGCGGAGAAGGACCTGCGCGCGGGCCACGAGATCAGCAACGACGTGCCCCGGCAGATCATGTGGACCGCGGTCGCGTTGCTGCTGTTCCTGGCCGTGCTGATCGTGATCAAGGACCACCGCACGCTCACCAAGTACAACTACACCTTCGGCTTCGCCGGGCTGTTCCTGCTGGCGCTGCCCGCGTTCCTGCCCAGCTTCATCGCCCCGACCATCAACGGCGCCAAGATCTGGCTGAAGGTGGGTCCGCTCTCGCTGCAACCGGGCGAGTTCGCCAAGATCCTGCTGCTGGTGTTCTTCGCCGCGTTCCTGGTGTCCAAACGCGACCTGTTCATGACCGCGGGCAGGCGGCTGCTCGGCGTCGACCTGCCGCGCGCCCGCGACCTGGGTCCGATCGTGTTCGCCTGGGCGGTCTCGCTGGGCGTGTTGGTCTTCCAGAAGGACCTGGGCACCTCGCTGCTGTTCTACGCCACCATCCTGGTGATGCTCTACGTGGCGACCGAGCGCGGTGTGTGGGTCGTGCTGGGCGTGGGGCTGTTCATCGGCGGGGCGGTCATCGCCTACCACCTGTTCACCCACGTGCAGCAGCGCGTGGCCAACTGGTTCGACCCGCTGGCCACCTACGGCGCCCAGGGCGGCGGCTACCAGATCGCGCAGGCGCTGTTCGGCCTCGGCACCGGCGGCGTCGCGGGTACCGGGCTCGGCGCGGGCCGCCCGGACCTGGTTCCGCTGTCCAACACCGACTTCATCGCCGCGGCGATCGGCGAGGAGCTCGGCTTCATCGGCCTGGCCGCGCTGCTGATGGTCTACACCGTGCTGGCGCTGCGCGGCATGCGCAGCGCGCTGGCCGTGCGCGACACCTTCGGCAAGCTGCTCGGCGGCGGCCTGTCCTTCGCGCTGATCATGCAGGTGTTCGTGGTCGTCGGCGGTGTCACCAAGCTGATCCCGATGACCGGCATCACCGCGCCGTTCCTGTCGTACGGGGGTTCCTCGCTGCTGGCCAACTACGTCCTGGTCGCCCTCCTGCTGCGCATCTCCGACGCCGCGCGCAGGCCGCAGACCGGCAACCGGCCGCGGCCCGCCCAGCAGGCCCCGATCGCCGAGGCGCACACGGTCATGGTGGAGCGGCCGACATGAACACGCCCCTGCGCCGGGTCGGCCTCGCCATGCTCGCCATGATCATCCTGCTGCTGGCCAACGCCACCTACATCCAGATCATCAAGGCCGACGAGTACCGCACCGACCCGCGCAACCGGCGGGTGCTCTACGAGGAGTACTCCCGCGAGCGCGGCAAGATCCTGGTCCGGGACAAGAACAACCAGATGCAGGTCGTGGCCACGGTCAACCCCACCAACGACCGGCTGCGCTTCCTGCGCGTCTACAACAACGCGCCCACCTGGGCACCGGTCACCGGCTACTACTCGATCCGCTACGGCGCGGGCGGCCTGGAGCGCGCCGAGGACGAGATCCTCAACGGCTCCGACGACCGGCTGTTCGTGCGCAGGCTCTCCGACCTGATCACCGGCCGGGACCCGCGCGGCGGCAACATCGAGCTGACGATCAACCCGGCTGCACAGACCGCGGCCTACGCGGCGATGGAGAAGGCGGGCTACGCGGGTTCGGTCGTGGCGCTGAACCCGAAGACCGGCGAGATCCTGGCCATGGTCAGCACGCCGTCCTACGACACCAACGGCCTCTCCGCGCACGACCCGGAGGCGCAGGAGCAGGCCTGGCAGACCTTCAACAACGACAAGCGCAAGCCCATGCTCAACCGGGCGATCTCCGAGACCTACGCGCCGGGCTCCACGTTCAAGCTGGTCGTGGCCGCCGCCGCGCTGGCCGACGGCAAGAACAAGGACACCCAGGTCACCTCCGCCGACAAGATCGCCGTCGGCGGCTCGGAGCTGCGCAACTACAACCGCGGCTTCTGCGCGGGCGCCCCCAACGGCGTCACCATGGAGACGGCGCTGTCGCTGTCCTGCAACACCGCTTTCGCCCAGCTCGCCAGCGAACTGGGCAACGACAAGCTGCGCGACCAGGCGGCCAAGTTCGGCCTCGGTGAGGAAGACCTCACCATCCCGATGAGCGTGGAGCAGTCCTGCATCGGTCCCCGCGCGTCCTGCATGGACGTGGTGGACCGCAACGCGCTGTTCCAGACCGGCATCGGCCAACGCGACGTGCGGCTGACGCCGCTGCAGAACGCGCAGATCGTGGCCGCCATCGCCAACGGCGGTGAGCGGATGAAGCCGCAGCTGGTGAAGTCGATCCTGGCGCCGGACCTCTCGGAGATCTCGCACCTGGACGAGGACAGCCTCGGCCGGGCCATGTCCCGCGACACCGCGACGCAGCTGCGCGACATGATGATCACCTCCGAGTCGAAGACCGGTGGCGAGGGCAAGCGCGACGGGCTGACCATCGCGTCCAAGACCGGTACCGCCGAGGCGGGCCTCGACCCGAAGAACACCCCGCCGTTCGCCTGGTACGTGGCCTTCGCCCCGGCCGAGGACCCGAAGGTCGCGGTGGCCGTCGTGGTGGAGAGCCAGGACGTGGCCGCCACCGGCGGCAAGCTGTCCGCGGCCATCGGCCGGGCCACCATGAACGCCGCGCTGGGCGGTGCCTGAGCCATGCTCACCTCCGGCCAGCTCCTCGCCGACCGCTACCGGCTCGCCCGCCGGATCGCGGTCGGCGGCATGGGCGAGGTGTGGGAGGCCGCCGACACCCGGCTCGACCGGCTGGTCGCGGTCAAGGTGCTCAAGCCGGAGCTGTGCGGGGACGCGGAGTTCCTGCACCGCTTCCGCACCGAGGCCAGGACCACCGCGTCGATCAACCACCCGGGCATCGCCGCGGTGCACGACTACGGCGAGACCGCGGCCATCGTCGACGGCCCGCAGGACACCGCCTACCTGGTCATGGAACTGGTCGAGGGCGATCCGCTCGCCGCGATCCTGGCCAAGGAGGGCCGGATCTCCGCCGAGCGCACCCTCGACATCCTGGAGCAGGCCGGGCACGCGCTGCAGGCCGCGCACGAACGCGGGTACGTGCACCGCGACGTCAAGCCCGGCAACATCCTGATCACCCCCGCCGGGGTGGTGAAGTTGACCGACTTCGGCATCGCCAAGGCCGCCGACGCCGCGCCCGTCACCCGATCCGGGATGGTCATGGGCACGGCGCACTACATCGCCCCGGAGCAGGCTCTGGGGCATGAGGCCGAACCGTCCAGTGACGTGTACTCCCTCGCCGTGGTCGGCTACGAGTGCCTGGCCGGGCGCAGGCCGTTCCTGTCGGAGAACGCGGTGACGGTCGCGATGATGCACATCCGCGACCTGCCGCCGCCGCTGCCGCCGGACGTGCCGCCGGGCGCCCGCGCGCTCATCGAGACCACGCTGGTCAAGGACCCGAGGCACCGCTACGGCAACGGCGGCGAGTTCGCCGCGGCCGCGGCGGCGGTGCGCGCGGGCCGACCGCTGCCCGCCCCGTCCGGGCTGGCCATGGCGGTCCCGCACCCGCAGCAGCACCTGACCGCCACCGGGACCCACCCCGGGCTGCTGCCGGTCCCGCCGCCCGGCCACCCGCCGGGCTCCGGCCCGTTCCCCATGGGCATGCCGCGACCGCCGCACCGCCAGGGCCGGGGTGGGCTGTGGCTGGCCATCGCGGTGCTGGTCGTCCTGCTGATCGCGGGGCTGGCCTTCGCGCTGACCGCGGTGTTCGGCTCCGACGATGGCAAGGGCCCGGCCGGGCCCGCGGGCTCCCGGCCCACCGGGCAGAGCAAGCCGACGCCGAGCACGGGTTCCGACGAGGAGCCCGAACTGCCCGGCGCGGGGTCTGCCGCGCCGACCACCACCCGAACCACCCGCCCCGGCGACGTCGACCCGGGTGGTGACCTGGTCAGCGTGCCGGAGAAGTTCTTCCTGGAGCGGCCCGCCGCCGACGTCGAGGCGGACCTGACCCGGATGGGGCTCGAGCCGTTCGTGGTAACCGACATGGGTATTCCGCCGGGGGACCCCGCGAACTGCCCGGTCGTGGGAGTCTCACCGAACGGCCGGGTGAAACCGGGCACCGACATCACGGTCCGGTGCAGGCCCGCGCAGAACGGACCGCCCGGATGAGCGCCCACCGGAACCGCCGCAGGACCCTGCCAGTCCGCGCCAGGACAGCAGGCACGATGGGACAGGACTTGACTAGGAGCGGGACAACGCACCGATGACCACACCGCGACTGCTCTCCAACCGCTACGAGATCGGCGAGACGATCGGCTACGGCGGCATGTCCGAGGTCCACCGCGGCCGCGACGTCCGGCTCTCGCGCGAGGTCGCCGTGAAGGTGCTCCGCCAGGACTTGGCCCGCGACCCGCAGTTCCTGGAGCGCTTCCGCCGCGAGGCGCAGAACGCCGCCGCGCTCAACCACCCGGCGATCGTGGCCGTGTACGACACCGGCGAGACCCGCGTCGACGGCGGCCCGCTGCCCTACATCGTCATGGAGTACGTCGACGGGCGGACGCTGCGCGACATCGTCAAGTCCGAGGGGCCGCTGCCCGGCCAGCGGGCGATGGAGATCATGGCCGACGTCTGCGCCGCGCTGGACTTCAGCCACCGGCACGGCATCGTGCACCGCGACGTCAAGCCCGCGAACGTGATGATCACCCGCTCCGGCGCGGTGAAGGTGATGGACTTCGGCATCGCCCGCGCGGTCGCCGACGGCCAGGTCGCGGTCACCCAGACCGCGGCGGTGATAGGGACCGCCCAGTACCTGTCGCCGGAGCAGGCCCGCGGCGAGGCGGTGGACGCCCGCAGCGACGTCTACGCCACCGGCTGCGTGCTGTTCGAACTGCTCACCGGCGAACCGCCGTTCACCGGTGACTCCCCGGTCGCCGTGGCCTACCAGCACGTGCGGGAGGACCCGAAGCCGCCGTCGGCGCTGAACCCGCGGGTCAGCCCGCAGCTCGACGCGATCGTGCTCAAGGCGATGTCCAAGGGCGCGCCCAACCGCTACCAGTCGGCGGCCGAGATGCGCACCGACATCGTGCGGGTGCTCTCCGGCCAGCGGCCCGCCGCGCCGATGGTGATGACCGACGAGGACCGCACCACGGTCATGGGCCAGGGTCGGCCCACCGAGGTCCGCGGCAGGCACCGCCCGGAGGTCGTGGCCGACGAGTACGACAGCTACGACCGCTACGACCAGGACGAAGAGGACCGCAAGCGCAAGCGCCGCAAGACCTGGCTGGTCGTGCTGGCCGCGCTGGTGGTGTTCGCCCTGGTCGCGGTGCTGTTCATCCTGATGAACGGCAAGGACGAGAAGCCGACCGGCAACGAGGCGTTCAAGCTGCCGAACGTCAGCACCCTCACGGCCAGCGAGGCGGACACCAAGCTGAGCAACATGGGCCTGCAGGTCCAGCGCGAGCCGGTGGTGTGCGAGCAGGTCGACGGCCAGCCGAGCGCGTGCGCCCCGGACCAGATCGGCAAGGTCGTCAGCACCGACCCGGCGGCCAACTCGGACGTGCACAAGGGCGACCGGATCACGCTGAAGGTCGGCACGGCCCCGGGCAAGGTGCCGGTGCCGGACGTGGTGGGCAAGTCCCAGCAGGACGCGGTGAAGGCGCTGCAGGACGCGAAGCTGGCGGTCGCCCCCGAGGTCGACCAGGAAGCGACCGACGACGAGAAGCTGATCGGCAAGGTCGTCGGCACCAACCCGTCGGGCGGCCAGCAGGTCGCGCCGGGGACCACCATCAAACTTGCCATCGGCAAGGGCCCGGACGCGGTGGACGTGCCGAACCTGGTCGGCCAGGACTACGCCACCGCCGCGCAGAACCTGCAGACCGCGGGCTTCACCCCTCAGCGCAAGGACGTGTCGTCCGACCAGCCGAAGGACCAGGTCGTCGACCAGACGCCGAAGAGCGGCAAGGCGCGCAAGGGCACGGTGATCACCCTGAGCGTGTCGAAGGGCGACAAGGACGGCCTGCAGATGCCGAACCTGGTCGGCAGGTCCCGGGCCGAGGCCCAGGGCATCCTGTCCCAGATGGGCTGGAACGGCCGCTTCGACATCACCGAGAAGCCCCTAGAGGACCCCCGCGACGAACCCGGTCGCATCGAGGAGCAGGACAAGCAGCCCGGCGAGAAGATCGACAAGGACGAGACGCTCAGCATCACCATCGGCAAACGCGGCGGCGGTGGCGGCGTGCCGACCATCCCGACGTCTTTCCCGCGCAACTAGGCACCGCGCGGAAAAGGGCCCTCCCGGTTTCGGGAGGGCCCTTTCCATTCTCCGAACGGTTCCGCTCCGGTCCCGTCTCCGGTCCGCTACGCGAGCGCCTTGGTCAACTCGCGCATGGTCCGCTCCAGCTCGTCCACCCGGGACTTCGGCACCCGGAACCCGGCCTGCCCCAACCAGTTCGCCAACATCCGGTGCCCACCCTCGGTCAACACCGACTCGGGGTGGAACTGCACCCCCTCGATCGGCAGCTCCCGGTGCCGCATCCCCATGACGATCCCGCTCTCGGTCCGCCCGGTGACCTCGAAATCCCCCTCCGGAATAGTCTCCGGAACAATGCTCAACGAGTGGTAGCGGGTCGCGGTGAACGGATCCGGCAACCCGGCCAGCACCCCACCCCCGCTGTGGAAAACCCGGCTGGTCTTCCCGTGCAGCAATTCGGGCGCGCGATCCACCGTCGCCCCCCAAGCCACCCCGATGGCCTGGTGCCCCAGGCAAACCCCCAGCAGCGGCAGCCGCGCATCGGCACACCGCCGAACCACGTCGACGCTGAACCCGGCCCGCTCCGGAGTGCTGGGCCCGGGGCTGACCAACACGGCGTCGAACCCCGCCAACGCCTCCGCTCCCGCCAACTCCGGCGCGTCGTTGCGCCAGACGGTGCACTCGACACCGAGCTGGGCCAGGTACTGGACCAGGTTGTAGACGAAGCTGTCGTAGTTGTCGACCACCAGGACGCGCATGGCCCACAACCTACCCGTCCGCCTCTCTCCCCTCGCGCCCTTTCCATTTAGGGTGGTATATTTTCTGTCATGTTTTCATACCCTTCGGCCGAGGCGGTCCTCGACGATCTCGGTGACAAGGTTGTCGGCGGCCTGGTTGATGCCACGAAGGCCACGAAGGTGGATCTGACGCTCTACCGCGAGACGTTTCCGTCGTGGGTGGCGGACCATGGCGAGCGGGGGTTGGCCAACTGGCTGCACGACCGCTTGTGGTCCCATCTGCGCCGAGGCTTCGTCGACATCGACTCGGTGACCATGGCGGACGAAGGAGTGCTCCGCGAGATCGTGGTCGGGATGAAGTACCGCGCCCGGGTGAAGCGTCACAGCGCACATGACCGCATCCGCTCGTTCCCGACTACGGCCGCACTGGCATTCTGGGCGCAGTCGGACACCTTGGCAGGTATGGAGGAGGTCCGCCTCGGGTTCGGATACCGCTGGGATCCCGAGTTGCGCGAGATCGGCAGCGCACTCATCTCCCTGCGTGACGGTCTCGGCGCGGACGCGATCTGGGCGGTCGAGGTCAACGGCGGCGCGGGCGAGGCAGGCGGCACAGCGATCGCATGGACTCCGGTCGACCCGTCGCTGCCGCAGATCGACCTCTACAGCGTGATCGCGGAGACGGACGAGGAACAGGGGACATGAGCGGTATCGGCGATGTGCTGGAGACGCTTCGCCGTGCCCGCGGACTCACGCAAGACGAACTCTGCGTTCAGGCAGGCCTGACCCAGGCGGCCCTCTCACGCTACGAGAACGACCAGCGAATGCCGGATGAGGCCGTTCTCGAGAAGCTGGCCGCGATCCTGGAGGTCTCCGCGCGATTCCTCACCCGTGATCACGCTGTTCGAGGTGCGTTGGCCGTGGATGCGCACATGCGACGACAGAAGACCACCAAGGCATCGTTGTGGCGCAGGCTGGAGGCGAAGCTCAACGTGCACCGTCTTCACCTGTCGTTGCTGTTCGAGGAGGTGTCGATGCGGGCGGAGCAGAGCGTCCCCACATTCGACCCGATCGATACCTCACCTGCCGAGGCAGCGCTGATGGTGCGCGCCCAGTGGCGCCTGCCGGTCGGCCCCATCCGCAACCTGACCCGGTGGCTAGAGGCAGCAGGCTGTGTGATTCTCGAGGAGAACTTCGGCACCCACCGCATCGACGGGCTGTCCCAGTGGATCAACGACCATCCGGTACTCCTGATCAACAGCACCATCCCCGTCGACCGCAAGCGCCTCACTCTCGCCCATGAACTCGGACATCTGGTACTGCACAACGGCCTGGCCACCGATGACCCCGAGCGGGAAGCGAACCAGTTCGCCGCCGAACTCCTGATGCCCGCTCACGTGATCAAGGCCGAACTTCGGCCAGTCACCCTCGGACGTCTGCGGGATCTCAAGTGTGTGTGGGGGGTGTCCATGCAAGCGCTCTTCGAGCGGGCATACGCCCTCGAGCTGGTGACAGCTACCGAACGGACCACCTTCTACAAGGCCATGAACGCCCGCGGCTGGAAGACCAACGAGCCCGCTAGCGATCGCTTGGCTCCTGAGACGCCCGAACTCGTGGCCAGCATCGGCGCCGCCCTGCGGGCAAAAGGGCTCACGGACCGCGAGATCGCCGACATCGCCGGGTTTGCCGAGCACTCGCCGAACAACCCCTTCACCCGACCGCCCCGTCGGCTGCAGTCTGTGTAGGCGCGAGCAATTCGCCTTAATGCGAAACGCTGTTCGCCGCACTGCGGTGGTGACCACCCGATCGGGTTGGCCGAAGTGAAAGTGAGGGACCGTCGAGGTTTGGTTCCACGTGGAACAAACACGACGGTCGAGATGTCGCCTACTCGGTCGTGACCTGGTTGAACGGCAGTTTCGGCTCCACCCACGGGAACACCACGAACATGAGCAGGGCGACCACCCCGGCCACCAGGACCACGGCCGTCAAGATCCGCACCACCAAGGGCCCCGGCAGGTGCCGCCAGATCCACGCGTACATCAGCTCGTCTCCTTGAGCTCCGGGGGCGTCTCGCCAGGCTTGGCGGGGTCCTTGGCCCACTGCTTGACCATGACCGCGTGCACGATGAGCCGCTGGCGGTCGGAGAAGCGGGGGTGGCAGGTCGTCAGGGTCATCAGCGTCGCGCGCTCCCCCACGCTCGACTCGGCGCCGACCTTGCCGGGGATGGGGGCGATCACCTCACCCTGGCTGGGTCGGACGATCTGCTGGCCCACCAGACCCTCGTACGGGCCGCCCAGCGGCGCCACGCCCTGGCAGCGCGGGTCGGTCCCCTTCCCGGTCGCCCACCCCACCACCTCCTCGCTCTTGGGCAGCACCCGGTAGACGAACCAGCTGTAGTGCGTCTCGACCAGGATGGCGTCGCACGAGTTGAGCAGGTCGATGTCGTTGAACGGCGCGCCCTTGCCGACCCGGTGGCCCGCGACGGCGAAGTTGCCCGGCTCGCCCGGGTACGCGGTGCCGCGGTAGTGGCCGGGGCCGATCTCGAGGGACTTCTCGGTGGTGCCCTCGATGACGGTGAACCCGTAGTCGAGGCCGAAGGCCGGGATGTGCATCTTGGCGAAGCCCGTGCCTTCACCCAGGTCGGTGAACCGTTCCACTCGTTCGGGTTCGGCGACGGTGTCGGGTTGACCCCAGGTGTTGTCCAGCGCCGTCGTGGCGTCGCGCTGCTTGCCCGCGGAGACGATGTCGGTCACGTAGACCTCGTAGACCACGAAGAGCAGCACGACCAGGCCCGCGGTGATCAGCAGCTCGCCGATCCCGCGCACCACCGTGCGTGCCGTGTCCGCCCGCTTGGGCGGCTCTTCGGGGCCGACGAGCCCGTCCGGCGTGTGGCCGCCGGTGTCGAGCGTGGTCACGCGGACTCCTCTCCGGCGCGCACGGATTCCGCGTCGTTGGCGACTGGTGGTTCGCCGCGCCGCTCAGCTACGTTAACGTGTTGCATCGGCGGGAGTTGCGCCCATGCCAGCACGACCGCACCCAACGCATCACGTCAGGCGAGGACAGCATGCCGAAGTCCAAGGTCCGCAAGAAGGCCGTGTACACCGCACCGGCCGACCGCCGCACGCCCGTGAAGGTCAAGCCCGCCGGGCCTTCACACCCGATCTACGTCGTCGTGATGCTCGGCGTCATGGTGATCGGCCTGGCCTGGTTGGTCGTCAACTACATCGCCGGGGAGAAAATCCCATTCATGACCGACCTCGGCAACTGGAACTTCGCCATCGGGTTCGCGCTGATGATCTCCGGTCTGCTGATGACGATGCGGTGGCGTTAACCCGATCCGCTGTCATTCGTGAGTGGGCTCGCAGCTACTCCATTCAGCGCACCGTCACTGAACCACATGGATGTAAGTCATCCCCATTGTGGATAACTTCTGTGGATGAATCGCCGTGACGCCTGAGGACAACTCCCACCAGTGGGCACCCGAGACCCGGGTCGTGACCCTCGCCTGGCTGCTCACGGCGGTTTTCGCAGTGGTGGCGGTGCTGCTCGGCGACCCCCGGGGCACCGTGCTGTCTGTGGTCGCCGCGCTGCTGCTGGCCGCGCTCGCGCTGTTCGGCACCTTCGCGCGGCCCCGCCTGGCCGCCGACTCGAACGGGTTAACCGTGCGCGGGCTGACCGGCAGCCGGACCTGGCGCTGGGGTGAGGTCAACGTGCGGCTGGTCCGCACCCGCAGGCTCGGTCGCGAGTCCAGCGCGGTGGAGATCGACGCCGACCCGGCGCTGGTGCTGCTGGGCAGGCTCGACCTCGGCGCCGAACCGGAGGACGTGGTCGAGGCCCTCGTCCGGCTGCGGACCTAGCCGTACCGGTAGCAGGAGAACCCGTCCGCGGTCGGCGGCAGGCAGAGCGGCACGGCGTCGACGACCTGGGGCGTGCGGACGACCAGCAACCCGACGATGGCCACAACCACCACCACCACGGTCACCGCGTGCCACTGCCGCCGCTTCTCCCTCGGCGCCACCACCAGACCGAAGGCCACCGCCGCGCCCGCGGCCAGGCCGCCCAGGTGCGCGGCCAGCGAGATCTCCACGACCGAGATGCTGATCGCCAGGTTCACCGCGAGCAGGCCCACCACGTTCATCAACGCGTGGAAGTCCCACTTCTCCCGCAGCACGAGCACGATCAGCGCGCCGAGCAGGCCGTAGATGGCCCCCGAGGCGCCCGCGCCCTCCGACAGCGGTGACTGGAACGCGTACGCCGCCGCGCTGCCGCCGAGCAGCGACAGGAAGTAGATGAGCAGGAACGGGCCGCGCCCCAGCCTGGTCTCGATCATCGCCAGGACCAGCAGCGACACCATGTTGCCCGCCAGGTGCACCGGCCCGAAGTGCAGGAACCCGCTGGTCAGCAACCGCCACCACTCGCCGTCGGCCATCGACGGGGGGAAGCCGGACAGCTGGTGGAAGAACGTCGACTGCTCGTTGTGCAGCGGGTTGCCCGCCAGCACGGCGGTCAGCACGTACATCGCGACGTTGACCGCGATCAGCGCGTACGACGCGACCGGCTTGGCGACCGGTTCACCGCCCGCGGCCGTCGTGGCCCGCCGCACACCGCGGTTGCCCTCGCGCACGCAGTCGACGCACTGGAACCCGACGGCCGCGTCGACCAGGCAGTCCGGGCACGCCGGGCGTTCGCACCGGACGCAGCGCAACCCGGTCGGCCGGTCCGGGTGACGCACGCAGGCGGGCGGACCCGCCTGCGTGGTGTGTTCAGGGTGCTCCGGGGGGTGCGTCACTCAACGCCCGATGGAGACCTTGGTGATCACAACTTCGGTCACCGGCCGGTCGCCCGGCTGGGTGGGGGTGGAACCGATGGTGTTGACGACGTCGCGCGACTGCTGGTCGGCGACCTCACCGAAGATGGTGTGCTTGCCGTTGAGCCAGTCGGTGGCGCCGACGGTCACGAAGAACTGCGAGCCGTTGGTGCCGGGCCCGGCGTTCGCCATCGCCAGCAGGTACGGCTTGTTGAAGCGCAGGTCGTTGTTGACCTCGTCCTCGAACTGGTAGCCGGGGCCACCGCGACCGGTGCCGGTCGGGTCGCCGCCCTGGATCATGAAGCCCTCGATGACCCGGTGGAACACCGAGCCGTCGTAGAAGGGGCCGGTCTTGCCGCCCTGGGCGTTCTCGGTGGTGTACTGCTTCGTGCCCTCTGCGAGGCCCACGAAGTTCGCGACCGTCTTCGGCGCGTAGTCGGGGAGCAGGTTGATCTTGATGTCACCCAGCGACGTGTGCAGGGTGGCGGTCACGTTCTTCCCGACGAAGGATTCGTTGCTTTCAGCCACCGCTCCATCGTGCCATCTTCGGCGAGATCGCTCCGGAAGGGGCACGATTGAGGGGTCGGCAGTGTTCCTTAGCATCGATGGACGAGGTGAGGCCATGACCCGGGCCGGAGAGACGGTGGGCAAGGCCGTCGGCACCGGCTGGCGCGCGGTGCGCCAGGGTGCGGTTCGTGCTGGACAGGCGGGTGCGGAAGCGGCGCACGTCGCCGAGCAGAAGCTCGCCGCCAAGGGCGTCGCCCCGCAGCAGGTCGCCGAGGCCATCGCGGAGACGGCGCAGGTGGCGCGCGACGAGGTCGCGGCGGGCACCCGCCGGGCCCGCAAGCGCCTGGCGAAGACGGCCAAGCACACCCGCAAGGACCTGGCCAAGGCCGCCAAGCAGGCCCGCAAGCAGGCCAAGCGCTCCGGCGCGGCCAAGCGGGCGCGGCAGGCGTCCGGGCCGGTGCGCGCGCAGGTCAAGCAGCTCAAGAAGGACCTCAAGCCGCAGGTCGTGCAGTACCGCAAGGAGCTCGAGGCGCAGGTGCGGGCGGCCAAGGCGGCGGCCAGGGAGGCCGCCAAGGACCCGTCGGCGAAGCGCCGCCGCAAGTGGCCGTGGCTGCTGGCGCTGCTCGGCGTCGGGGCGGCGGCCGTGGCGCTGCGCAGCAAGCCCGCGCCGCAGCGGCCCGCGCCGCAGCCGCAGCCGCAGCCCAGCGCGCCCAAGCCGCCGGTGGCGGACGCGGAGTCCAACGGCGCCGAGCGCAACGGGCAGGCCAAGCCGAGCCAGCCGATCAGCTCCGAGAAGAACTGACGCGCACCCCGGGCGGGTCGCACCCACGTGGTGCGGCCCGCTTCGGCGCGCCTACAGCCCGAGCTTCCCGATGACGATCTCGCTGACCCGCCGGGCCTTGATCGTCTGGTGCTGGTTGGTCGACACCACGACCGCGGTCCCCGCCTTGCCCACGGCGTAGACCGCGCCCTGGTCGGTGGACAGCGACCCGCCCTTCCACCCGGCGGGCGACGAGGCCGGGTTCGAGGTGGCGATCGGCGCGGCCTCGTCGACCACGGCCTTGGCGATCGCCGGGTCACCGCTGTAGATCTGCACGGTGAGCTGCACGCTGCCGTCGGGCCGGTAGAAGAAGCAGGCGGGGTGCGGCTTGTCCGCCGACGTGCGCACCTTGGTGACCCGCTGCCCGTTGGCGTCGGCCACCACCGAGCTCTCCAGGTAGGGGCACGGCCCGTCGGCGACCGGTTCGGGCGGTGGTGGCGCGGCGGCGGGACCCGCGGACGCGGGCGAGGTCGTCTGGGCGGCTGGGGGTGGCGCGGAGGTGCCCGCCGGTGGTGCGGCGGGGTCCGCGGTGCACGCCGCGATGGTGAGCAGGGGCGCGGCGAGGATCACGGCTCGTCTCATAGCGGGCCAAGTCAACCAGATCACACGAAGTGTGGTCTCGACCACTCGTTGAACCGGATCGGGCCGCCGCGCATTACTCACTGTGTGGCCTCGGCCACGGATGGATGACTACCCTGTTGTTCCGAAGGAAAGAGAGCCAGGCATGGACCTGCTCCATCGCGGGAGGGCGCACGTACTCGCCCTCTTCCGGATCGTCATCGGTTTCCTGTTCGCCGTGCACGGCGCCGCCACCCTCTTCGGTGTGTTCGGCGGTGCCTACGGCAAGGCCCCCGCGTTCGCCGAGTGGCCCGGCTGGTGGGCCGCGGTAATCCAGCTCGTCGGCGGCGTGCTCGTGTTGATCGGCCTCGGCACCCGGGTCGCGGCCCTGATCTGCTCCGGCTCGATGGCCTACGCCTACTTCGTGGTGCACCAGCAGGTCAGCCTGCTGCCCAACCAGAACGGCGGCGAGGTCCCCGCGCTGTTCTGCTGGTCGTTCCTGCTGGTCGTGTTCCTCGGCCCGGGCAAGTGGGCCGTGGACGAGATCATCGGTCGGACCCGGCACACCGACGCGCCTGAGCGCGAGAGCGTGACGACCTGACCCGCGCCGGTTGGGGCGGGGCAGCGACCGCCGCGCCCCAACCGGCGACGCGCGCTAGGCCAAGGTGGCGTCAAGGGTGATCTCGGTACCGGTCAGGGCGGCCGACACCGGGCACACCTTCTTCGCCGTCTCCGCGATCTCGGCGAACTTGTCCCCGTCGATACCGGGCACGGTGGCCCGCGCGGTCAGCGCGATCCCGAGGATGGCGAACCCGTCGCCCTTCTTCCCGAAGCTCACCACCGCCGACGTCTCGATCGACTCGGGCGGCGTCCCGTTGGCCCCGAGCAGGGCCGAGAACTGCATCGAGTAGCAGGACGAGTGCGCCGCCGCGATCAACTCCTCCGGCGAGGTCTGCCCGTTGGCCTCCTGCGCCCGCGACGGGAACGACACCGTGAACCGGGCCGCGCCGGACGTGTCGAGGCTGACCTCACCCGACCCCCGCGCAACGTCCCCGCTCCACACCGTCGTCGCCTTGCGCTCGGTCATCAAGCCTCCAGCCTTCGTTCCGGGATGGACGCCCCCAGTCAACCCCCATCCAGGCCGCCCCACCACGCCAGGTAACCCCGGTCACCCCTCGCTGGTTCCGGCGCCCGCCGCCCCACTTCAGCCGCTACGCAAGCTCCGCGCCCTACATGCCCCGCCGGTTCCGGCGCCCGCCGCCCCGCTCCAGCCGCTACGCAAGCTCCGCGCCCTACGCGCCCCCGCCGGTTCCGGCGCCCGCCGCCCCGCTCCAGCCGCTACGCAAGCTCCGCGCCCTACGCGCCCCCGCCGGTTCCGGCGCCCGCCGCCCCGCTCCAGCCGCTACGCAAGCTCCGCGCCCTACGCGCCCCCGCCGGTTCCGGCGCCCGCCGCCCCGCTCCAGCCGCTACGCAAGCTCCGCGCCCTACGCGCCCCCGCTGGTTCCGCCACCCACCGCACCGTGGGGGTCTGGGGGGTCGCCCCCCAGAAACAACAACGGCCGACCCGGTCAACGCTCTCCGTTGACACAGGTCGGCCGAGGCCGTGGAGACGAGGGGAATCGAACCCCTAACCCCTGCCTTGCAAAGGCAGTGCTCTGCCAATTGAGCTACGTCCCCCCAACGACACGACGTCCGCCGTGCCGGAGTGCGACGTTCTCGCCTACGCCTTCTTGGCGCCGTTGTTCGCGGGCGCGGTGGCCTCGCGCCACAGGGCGGCTTCCGCCTTCGCCGAGCTCTTCCGCTTGACGACCAGGAGGACACCACCAGCAACAGCGGCGAGCGCGAGCAGCTTCTTCACGATCAATGCCTCCCTTTTGGGCACGGAAACACCACTTCCACCGGCCGATCCACCCCCGGCCCGGCGTGCCGCCAGTCTGCCACACCTCACCCCCCCCCCGCTCCCACCCCCGACATCCCGCACCCCCCACACCCACCCGAAACCCCTCCCCGCCAACAAAAAACCAAGATCAACAAAACCTCGAGACCCCCGAACGAACCAGGAACCCGAGACACCCCAGGAGGAAGGGAGAAGGGATGGAGAGAAGCAACAAGCGAGGCCGGACCGCGGCCATGGCGAGGCCACGAGCAGAGCAAGGCAGAGACCAACCAGGAAGCCCACAACGGCAGCAGCAAGAGACAGCACGCGACGAAGAAGACCTACCGGAAGCACTCAGGGTGGACACACATCCCACCCACGTCAGCCCCGCCGCCCCGCTTCAGGCACTACGCAGGCCCGCGCCCTACATGCCCCGCCGGTTCCGGCGCCCGCCGCCCCGCTCCAGGCGCTACGGAGGCTTCGCGCCTTACCCGCTCTCACCGGTTCCGGCGCCCCGCCACCCAACTCCAGGCGCTACGCAAGCCCCGCGTCCTACGCGCCCCCGCTGGTTCCGGGCGCTCCCCGCCAGTCCGCTCCAGGCGCTACGCAAGCTCCGCGCCTTACGCGCCCACCGCACCGTGGGGGTCTGGGGGGTCGCCCCCCCCAGAAACAACAACGGCCGACCCGGTTCGCGCTTTCCGCGAACACAGATCGGCCGAGGCCGTGGGCCTAGGAGGACTTGAACCTCCGACCTCTTCATTATCAGTGAAGCGCTCTAACCGCCTGAGCTATAGGCCCCTGTGGGAACGCGTGAAGGCTACCGTACGTCCCCGCGCGTCCCCAAATCGGTATCCCCTACTCGCGTTCGGCGAGGGTGACCTCGAGTCCGCCTGCGAGGTCCGCCGACACGTTGTAGACGAAGGCCCCGACGGTGGCCAGGGCGCTGAACAGCACGATGTTGATCGCGCCGATGATGGCCGCGATGCCGAAGACGCGGCCTGCGCTGATCAGGGGTCCGTTGTTGCCCTCGGCGTTGTTGAGCAGTTCGCTGGAAATGCCGTTCACCTTGTCCCACACGCCCATGCCGTCGAGGACGGCGTAGAGGGCGCCGACGGCGACCAGCCACACGAAGAACAGGGCCACGCCCAGCACCAGCGACAGCTTCAGCACCGACCACGGGTCGAAGCGCTTGATCTGCAGGTTGGCGCGCCGGGGGCCGCGGCCGGGCCTGCGCAGCGCGCTCGGCGGGGCCTGGGTGGCCGCGCCTGCGCCGCGGGTGGCGGCGTCCAGGTTCACCGCGGGGCGGGGGGTGCCGACGCCGACCGTCGGGTCGGCCCCGAACAGGCGGGGGGCCGCCGCGCCGGTGACCACGGAGCGGTCGACCGCGATGGTCGCGTCGTCGCCCGCCGGGAACGGGGGCGGGACCTGGGGCTTGCCCGGGTGCGGCAGCGCCTGGGTGACGTCCGCGTCGGGTTCCTCGGTGGGGAAGCCGAGGTCGGCGACCTCGACCTCCTCCTCCGGGGTGACCCGCTGCCACGGTGGTGGCGTCGTCTCGTTCTCCTGGGGGGCACCGCCCTCCGCGTCGCCGTCGCCCGCCGGTTCCGGCTTCTGCTGCTCGGCCGGCGCGTCCTTGCTCGTCGTGATGACCGACGTGCGCTCGGGTTCGGTTCCGGCGGTGTCCGGCTTCTCGGGTGGTGTCACGAGCGGTTTCCCCTAGGTCCTTCGTCGCTTACTCGGCCTGCTCGGCCGTCGGTGCGGTGCCTTCGACGTCGCCTTCGGTGCCCTCGGCTTCAGCCGCCTCGACCTCGGCTTCGGCGGCCTCCTCGGCGCTGCGGGCGATGGCCACCAGGGTGGTCCCCTCACCGAGGTTCATCAACCTGACCCCCTTGGTCTGCCGCCCGGCCTTGCGCACCTCCTCGACGGTGGTGCGGATGACGCCGCCCGCCGAGGTGATGGCGTACAGCTGGTCCTCCAACTCGACGATGACCGCGCCTACCAGCCTGCCACGCCTGCTGTCGTGCTGGATGGTGAGCACGCCCTTGCCGCCCCGACCCTGGACCGAGTAGTCCTCGATCGGGGTGCGCTTGGCGTACCCACCGTCGGTGGCGACCAAAACGAACGTGCCGTCCTTCACCACGCCGATGGTCAGCAGCTCGTCGCCGTCGTTGAAGCGCATGCCCTGCACACCCGACGTCGCCCGGCCCATCGGCCGCAGCGCGTCGTCGCTGGCGTGGAAGCGGATGGACTGGCCGCCCGCGGACACCAGCAGCAGGTCGTCGTCGGCCGAGCACAGCACGGCGCCGACGAGTTCGTCGTCCTCACGCAGGTTGATACCGATGAGGCCGCCCGCGCGGTTGCTGTCGAAGTCGGCCAGCTTCGACTTCTTCACCAAACCGTCACGGGTCGCCAGCACCAGGTACGGCGCCGCCTGGTAGTCCTTGATCTGGATGACCTGGGCGATCTCCTCGTCCGGCTGGAACGCCAGCAGGTTCGCCACGTGCTGACCGCGCGCCGCGCGGTTGGCCTCCGGCAGCTCGTAGGCCTTCGCCCGGTAGACGCGGCCCTTGTTGGTGAAGAACAGCATCCAGTCGTGCGTCGAGCACACGAAGAAGTGCACGACGATGTCGTCCTGCTTCAGCACCGCGCCCTGCACGCCCTTGCCGCCGCGCTTCTGCGCCCGGTACAGGTCGGTCTTGGTGCGCTTGGCGTACCCGGTGCGGGTGATCGTGACGACGACGTCCTCGACCGCGATCAGGTCCTCGACCGACACCTCCCCGTCGAACGGGATGATCCGGGTGCGCCGGTCGTCGCCGTGCTTGTCGACGATCTCCTTCAGCTCGTCGCGCACGATCTCGCGCTGCTGCGCCGGGCTGTCCAGGATCGCCTGCAGCTCGGCGATGTAGCGCTCGATCTCGGCCAGCTCGTCGATGATGCGCTGCCGCTCCAGCGCGGCCAGGCGGCGCAGCTGGAGTTCGAGGATCGCGGTCGCCTGGATCTCGTCGACCTCGAGCAGCGACATCAACCCGGTCCGCGCCTCGTCGGCCGACGGCGACCGGCGGATCAGCGCGATGACCTCGTCGAGCATGTCCAGGGCCTTGGCGTACCCGCGCAGGATGTGCGCGCGCTCCTGGGCCTTGCGCAGCCGGTAGCGGGTGCGCCGGACGATGACCTCGATCTGGTGGTTGACGTAGTGCCGCACGATCTGGTCGAGCCGCAGCGTGCGCGGCACCTGGTCGACCAGGGCGAGCATGTTGACGCCGAAGTTGTGCTGCAGCTGGGTGTGCTTGTACAGGTTGTTCAGCACGACCTTGGCCACCGCGTCGCGCTTGAGCCCGATCACGATCCGCATGCCGCTGCGCGAGTTGGACTCGTCGGCGATCTCGGAGATGCCGGTGAGCTTCCCGTCGCGCACCAGCTGCGCCATGTTCTCGATCAGGTTGTCCGGGTTGACCTGGTACGGCAGCTCGGTGACCACGAGGATGGTCCGCCCCTTGGCGTCCTCCTCCACCTCGACGACCGCCCGCATCCGCACCGAACCGCGACCGGTGCGGTAGGCGTCCTCGATGCCGCTGGTCCCCAGGATCAGCGCCTTGGTCGGGAAGTCCGGCCCCTTGATCCGCAGCAGCAGCGCCGCCAGCAGCTCGTCGTCATCGGCCTCGGGGTTCTCCAACGCCCAGATGACCCCGTCGGCCACCTCGCGCAGGTTGTGCGGCGGGATGTTCGTCGCCATCCCGACCGCGATACCGCTACCACCGTTGACCAGCAGGTTCGGAATCCGCGCCGGCAGAACCTTCGGCTCTTCGGTCTTCCCGTCGTAGTTGGGCGCGAAGTCGACGGTGTCCTCGCCGATGTCGCGCAACATCTCCATCGCCAGCGGCGTCAACCGCGACTCGGTGTTGTGGCTGACGAACCCGTCGGTGATGAACGCGTGGTCGTCGGTGTCGACCCGGAGGCTGTACACCGGCCGAACACCCGCGTCGACGATCGAGGCGACCCTGGCGTAGTAGAACCGACCGTCGACCAGCGGCTCGACCACGTCGAGCACGCCGGGCTCGGTGATGTGCCGGACGATCTCGTCCCGGTTGGTCTCCCACCGCTCGACGCGGTCGACGTTGTGCTGACGCAGCCAGTCGCGTTCGGTCCACCGACCGGCACCGTTCGCGCGGATGTAGTCGCCGACGAAAGGCACGTGGTCGCTCGACATCGACCGGCTCTCGGTCGGGAGCGCGTCGAGGATGGCGACCAGCTTCTCCTGCTTGACCTGGAGGAAGCCGAGGTTGTTCGCGAACAACCGCGCATCGCGGCGGTTCGTGATGACGACCTTGATCTCGCCGCTGTCGTAGTTGACGAGCTTGCTGACCACGCCGAACTCCAGCAGCAACTGCTGGACCTCACGCGCCAGCCGCGCGCTCCGGGTGGAGTACGAGATCTGGACGGTGTTTCGCGGCAGCGCGGAGCAGGAGCCGTCACCGGTGAACAGTGAGCTGAGGAATGCTCGCTTCACGAACATGCCGGAGTTCCAGACGAACTCCGGCACCCGCTTGGCCGCACTGCGGTGTCCGGCCAACTCGGCGAGCGGACTCGACATCAAGGCACTCAGGTCCTGCACGTCGAGTTCGTGCAGGAGCGAGCCGGACGCGATGATCCGCGAGCTGAGGTACCGCCGTCCACCGACTACCACGTCGTACGCGTCGACGACCTGGTCGAAGTACGACTTGTCCAGGTTGTTGAACCCGGCGCGTCGCGCCGAGACAAACCCCTCGCTGACGAACGCGCCTGCCAGGATGGCTGCGGCGTAGTCCTCGGCAGGCGGGACGCTGCCCTCGTCAGCAGGCATGCGCTGCATGACGACGCGGTCGTCGGGCTGGATCTCCTCCAGCAGCTTCCACAACAGGGTCGGCACGCCGAGCACCGACACCAGGCACAGGACCGGGTGGTTGTGCGTGCCGGTCAGTTCGAAGCCCTCGCGCGTGGTGAGGCGCAGCGTCGGGTGCTCACCGGAGTGGAACAGCCGGTCCGCGCGGACCGGGTCGCCGTTGCGGTCGAGGACCTTCAGGTCGATCGGGTTGTCCGAGTTCGGCGCCGCGTCCGGGACGATGTCGCCGATGCGCACACTCGACCCGTCCTGCAGGCGCACACGGGTTTCTGCATCAATACAGTAACGCATGGCGGCGGCCGGGTCGTTGCCCGGGCTGCCGAAGTTGCCCTGGCCGTCGACCAGCGGGTAGCGCATGGACCACGGCTGGGCGAGGCGGACCAGGGTGTCGTAGATCGACGAGTCGCCGTGGGGGTGGTAGTTGCCCATGACGTCGCCGACGACTCGGGAGCACTTGACGTAGCTGCGGTCGGGACGCAGGCCCGTGTCGAACATCGAGTACAGCACGCGCCGGTGGACGGGCTTGAGGCCGTCGCGCACGTCCGGGAGGGCGCGGCTGACGATGACGCTCATCGCGTAGTCGATGTAGGAGTTCTGCATCTCCTGCTGGATGTCGACTGGCTCGATGCGATCACCAGGCGGCGGCAGGGTTTCGGTCACGACCGAGGGTCCTTTCCAAGCTTTGCGGCGGGGCGGTGTCGGGGGCGGCCGAGCGCCGCGGGGCTCAGACGTCGAGGAAGCGGACGTCCTTGGCGTTGCGGGTGATGAACGAGCGGCGGGCCTCGACGTCCTCACCCATCAGCACGCTGAACAGCTCGTCGGCCTGGGCGGCGTCGTCGAGGGTGACGCGGCGCAGGGTGCGGTTGGCCGGGTCCATGGTGGTCTCCCACAGCTCCTCGGCGTTCATCTCGCCGAGACCCTTGTACCGCTGGATGCCGTCGTCCTTGTTGACCTTCTTGCCCGCGGCGATGCCCGCTTCCATCAGGCCGTCGCGCTCGCGGTCGGAGTAGGCGTACTCGGGGTCGACGCGCTGCCACTTGATCTTGTACAGCGGCGGCTGCGCCAGGTACACGTGGCCGTGCTCGATGAGCCCGCGCATGAACCGGAACAGCAGCGTCAGCAGCAGCGTGCGGATGTGCTGGCCGTCGACGTCGGCGTCGGCCATCAGCACGATCTTGTGGTACCGCAGCTTGGCGACGTCGAAGTCCTCCTGGATCCCCGTGCCCAGCGCGGTGATCAGGCTCTGCACCTCGGTGTTCTTCAGCACCCGGTCCAGCCGGGCCTTCTCCACGTTGATGATCTTGCCGCGGATCGGCAGGATCGCCTGGTACAGCGAGTCCCGCCCTTCCTTCGCCGAGCCGCCCGCGGAGTCGCCCTCGACGATGTAGAGCTCGCACTCCTCGGGGTTGGTCGACCGGCAGTCCTTGAGCTTGCCGGGCAGGCCGCCGATGTCGAGCGCGCCCTTGCGCCGGACCAGCTCGCGGGCCTTGCGGGCGGCCATCCGGGCCTGCGCCGAGGACACCGCCTTGGTGACGATCGTCTTCGCGTCGGCCGGGTTGCGCTCGAACCAGTCCGCCAGCCACTCGTTGCAGGTCTGCTGCACGAACGTCTTGGCCTCGGTGTTGCCGAGCTTCTGCTTGGTCTGGCCCTCGAACTGCGGCTCGGCCAGCTTGATCGACACGATCGCGGCCAAGCCCTCGCGCACGTCGTCGCCGCTGAGGTTGGCGTCCTTCTCCTTGAGCAGCTTCTTCTCGCGCGCGTAGACGTTGACCACCCGGGTCAGCGCGGCGCGGAAGCCCTCCTCGTGGGTGCCGCCCTCGGGGGTGTTGATCGTGTTGGCGAAGGTGTACACCGACTCGCTGTAGCCGGTGTTCCACTGCATCGCGACCTCGACCTCGACACCGGTGCCCTTGGCCTCGAAGGCGATGACCTTCTTGTGGATGGCCTCGCGGCTGTGGTTGATGTGCTTGACGAAGTCCTCGAGCCCACCCGGGTAGTGGTAGGTGCGCTCCTTGACGCGGGCGGCCTGGCCGTCGACGTCGGCGGCGGCCTCGTCCTCGGAGACCCGCTCGTCGCGCAGCACGATGGTCAGGCCCTTGTTCAGGAAGGCCATCTCCTGCAGGCGCCGGGCCACGGTCTCGGCGTTGAACGTGGTGGTCTCGAAGATCGCCGGGTCCGGCCAGAAGCTGATGGAGGTGCCCAGCTCGCGGGTCTCCTCGCCGCGCTCGACCGGGGCGACCGGCTCGGAGTCGCGGTAGGTCTGCCGCCACACGTGGTTGTCGCGCTTGACCACGGCCTCCAGCCGGGTGGACAGCGCGTTGACCACGGAGATGCCGACACCGTGCAGACCACCGGAGACGGCGTAGCTGTCGCTGTCGAACTTGCCGCCCGCGTGCAGCACGGTCATCACGACCTCGAGCGCGGACCGCTTCTCCTCCGGGTGTTCCTCGACCGGGATGCCGCGGCCGTCGTCGTCCACGCGGACGCCGCCGTCGGCGAGCAGGGTGACGTCGACCTTGGTGGCGTGCCCCGCCATCGCCTCGTCGACGGAGTTGTCCACGATTTCCCAGATCAGGTGGTGCAGACCGCGCTCGCCGGTGGAGCCGATGTACATACCCGGGCGGAGCCGGACGGCCTCCAGGCCCTTCAGCACGCCGATGGAACCGGCGCCGTACGCCTTCTCCTGATTGTCTTCTGCCACGTGCCCGGTGTCTCCTCACGCGTCGGAACGACTGCGGCGGTGTGCGGTCCCGCGCGTCGGGGCAGACCCGCGCACACCACTCCCCTACATACTACTGGTGCGGTCGCGCAGAATCGTGCCAAGGACACCCCTGGCTTGCTCCCAGAGCCAATTTTGTGAACCGGCGCGAGTCCCACCGCCGGTCCCTCGATCTCGACCCGCGAGGTTCAGCCGTAGGTGTCCCGTGGTCCGCGGCCTGGGACGTGCCGCGGGCCGTAGCGCCAGCTGGGTGCGGCCGGGCCGAGCACCTTGAGCCTGCGGACGACGTCGCGCCCCACCCCAGCGGCGATCTTGACCAGCAGTTGGCGCTGGAGCAACCGCAACTGGGTCGCCCAAGCGGTGGAATCCGCCTGGACGGTGAGTTCGCCGTCCTTGATCGCCACCGGCTTGGCGTGCTCGGCGACGTCCGCGCCGACCAGTGTCGCCCAGCGGCTGAAGACCTGCCCGCCGGAGAGGTTGCGCTGCCAACCGCGGTCGACCGCGATTCGCGAGGCGAGCCTGCCGAACGGCTGCGGGTCGCGTTCGTCGGCGCCCGGGCCGGACCAGCGCCTGCGGGCCCGGGAGGTGCCGCCCGCGGTTCCACGTGGAACAACGCGCTTCTTGCGGGCGCCGGGGCCGGACTGGGCGGCCTGCCGGGCGGCGGCCAGGGCGGCTCTGGCAATATCTGAGCCCCGCGGCGAGGCCGAGTCGCCCGTGCCCGCGTCACCCTCCGTCACCCCTGTGGATAGATCGGCGGGTTTTCCACCCCCGGGTGTGGACTGATCTTGGCTTTCGCGCGCCCCGGTTCCCCCGGATGGCCGCACAGTGACGGTGTTATCCACACTATCCACAGGGTTATCCCCAGATGTGCGGTTCTTCCGGCGCGGGGCGGTCACGCGGGGTGGTGGCAGCAGTTCGCCGCCGAACAGGTCGTCAGACACGGCTGACCTCTCCGTCACCCACGGCGTAGCGGACACCGGCCAGCTCGTCGGGCACGTCCTCGGCGACCGCGGCGGTCACCAGCACCTGCTCGGCACCGACCGCCACATCGGCGAGCCGCTGCCGCCGCCTGCGGTCGAGTTCGGCGAACACGTCGTCCAGCACCAGGACCGGCTCACTCCCCTCGTCCTTGAGCAGCTCGTACGACGCCAGCCGCAGGGCCAGCGCGAACGACCACGACTCGCCGTGGCTGGCGTACCCCTTGGCGGGCGCTTCGCCGAGGACCAGGTCGAGCTCGTCGCGCTGCGGGCCGACCAGGCTCACCCCGCGTTCGAGCTCGGCGTCGCGGCGCAGCGCCATGCGGGCGAGCAGGGCGTCCGCGACGACCTCGACATCGGCACGTTCCCCGTCCGGCTTCCCGTATCCAAGGGGCAGTGTGTCCTCGATCTGCGAGCGGTACGCCACCCGCGCCGGGCGTGACTCGGGTGCCACCCCGGCATAAGCGGCGGCGACCCTGGGCGCCAGGTCGGCGACCAGGTCGAGGCGGGCCGCGAGCAGCTGGGCGCCGTGCGTGGCCAGGTGGTTGTCCCACACGTCGAGGGTGGCGACGGCGTCCGGGTCGGCGCGGCGCGCGCGGCGGTTGGTCGCGGCGCTCTTGAGCAGGGCGTTGCGCTGGCGCAGCACCCGGTCGTAGTCGGCGCGGACCCCGGCGTAGCGGGGTGCGCGCAACACCAGCAGGTCGTCCAGGAACCGGCGGCGCTCACCCGGGTCGCCGCGCACGAGCGCCAGGTCCTCCGGCGCGAACAACACCGTGCGCAGGATGCCCAGCACGTCGCGGGGCCGCGGGACCGGGCCGCGGTTGACCCGGGCGCGGTTGGCCTTGCCCGGCGTGATCTCCAGTTCGACGGTCAGCTCGCGGCCGTCGTTGACCACGGCCGTGCGGATGATCGCCCGCGCGCACCCGAGTCGGACCAGGGGCTGGTCCGCGGCGACCCGGTGCGAACCGAGGGTCGCCACGTACCCGATCGCCTCGACCAGGTTGGTCTTGCCCTGGCCGTTCGCGCCGACCAGCACCGCGGGCCCCGGCTCCAGCTCCAGGTCCGCGTGCGCCCAGGAGCGGAAGTCGGTGACCTGCAGGTGTCTTACGTGCACTAGCTCACGTCGCCGGTTCCCGAAGTGGGGCCCGCCTTGTGCACCGCGTGTCCACCGAACTGGTTGCGCAGCGCCGCGACGGCCTTCATCGCCGGCGAGTCGTCCTGGCGGGAGGCGAAGCGGGCGAACAGCGCGGCCGAGATGACCGGGGCGGGCACCGAGTGGTTGATCGCCTCCTCGACGGTCCACCGACCCTCGCCCGAGTCCTCCACGTAGCCGGTGATCTCGTCCAGCTTCGGGTCGTCCTCCAGCGCGCGGACCAGCAGGTCGAGCAGCCACGACCGGACGACGGTGCCACGGGTCCACGCCTTGAGCACGGCCGTCACGTCGGTGACCTCGTCGGCCGCGGCGAGCAGCTCGTAGCCCTCGGCGTAGGCCTGCATCAGGCCGTACTCGATGCCGTTGTGGACCATCTTCGCGTAGTGGCCCGCGCCGACCTTGCCCGCGTGCGCGAAGCCCTCCTCGCGCGGACCCTCCGGGCGCAGCGCGTCGAAGATCGGCAGGGCGCGCTCGACCAGTTCGGCGTCGCCGCCGACCATCAGGCCGTAGCCGTTGTCCTTGCCCCACACGCCGCCGGAGACGCCGCAGTCGAGGTAGCCGACGCCCTTGCCGGACAGCAGCTCGGCGTTGACCTTGTCGTCGGTGTAGCGGGAGTTGCCGCCGTCGATGACCAGGTCACCCTCGGACAGCAGGTCGCCGAGCTCGGCGACGGTCGCCCGGGTGGCCTCGCCCGCGGGCACCATGACCCACACCGTGCGCGGCGCTTCGAGCTTGGCGACCAGGTCGGCCAGCGACGAGCTGTCGCTGACGTCGGGGTTGCGGTCGTAGCCGACCACGTCGTGGCCCGCCGAGCGCAACCGCTCGCGCATGTTGAAGCCCATCTTGCCCAGGCCGACGAGTCCGAGCTGCACGGTTGTTGTCCCCTCCGTCGCGGTGGTCCGGTCAGCCGGGGAGGCGGACCGGCATGAGCAGGTAGAGGTAGCCGGGGATGACGCCGTCCTCGCCGACCGGCTTGATCAGCGCGGGGCGGTTGGGCGTGGTGAACGACAGCTCGGCGCGGTCGCAGTGCAGCGCGGCGAGGCCGTCCTGGAGGTAGCCGGGGTTGAACGCGATGGTCACCGGGTCGCCGGTGAACTCGACCGGCAGCTCTTCCTCGGCGCTGCCCTCGTCGTCGCCACCCGCCGAGAGGCGCAGCGTGCCGTCGGCGAACTCGAGCCGGACCTGGGTGCCGCGCTCGGCGACCAGGGACACGCGCTTGATCGCCTCGACCAGACCGGACACGCCGATGACGGCGTTGGAGGTCTGCTCCGACGGCAGCAGCTGGCGGTAGCGGGGGAACTCGGCGTCGAGCAGCCGGCTGGTCGTGCGCCTGCCGGAACCGGACAAGCCGAGCAGGCCGTCGGTGGGCGAGAGCGCGAGCTCGACCGTGCGGCCGGAGCTGCCGAGCGCCTTCGCCGCGTCGGCGAGGGTGCGGGCCGGGACCAGGACGGCGGCGTCCTCGACGTCGCCGGACGGCTTCCAGTCGAACTCGCGCATGGCGAGGCGGAAGCGGTCGGTCGCGACGAGCGTGAGCTTGTCGCCGTTGATCTCGACCCGGACGCCGGTGAGCATCGGGAGGGTGTCGTCCTTGCCCGCGGCGACGGCGACCTGGCTGACCGCCTGGCCGAAGACCTCACCGGCGAGCTCGCCCGCGTGCTGCGGCATCGCGGGCAGGGCCGGGTAGTCCTCGACGGGCATGGTCGGCAGGCTGAACTTCGCGCTGCCGCAGGTGATCGCGACGCGGGCGCCGTCGACGGAGATCTCCACCGGTTGGGCGGGCAGCGACTTGGTGATGTCGGCGAGGAGCCTGCCGGACACCAGGGTCCGGCCGCTGTCGGCGACTGTCGCGGGGACGTCGACGGTTGCCGAGACCTCGTAGTCGAACCCGGAGACGGTCAGGCGATCGGTGCCCTCTGTCGACCCCGCGTCCAGCAGCACCCCGCCGAGGACGGGAACCGGTGGGCGGGACGGGAGGCTGCGCGCGACCCAGGCGACGGCGTCGGCGAGGCCGTCGCGCTCGACGCGGATCTTCATGGGAGTCCTTTCCAGGCCCGACCCCCGTGCTGACACCGAGTCGTGCCAGGCCGGGCCGTCGAGCTGTCCACGCTGTAGGGCCCAACCGTAGAGCGTGATCCGGCTCCCCGTCATCCGGGGCGGGTCGGGGTCGGGGCGTCCCCTGGGGTGGCTGGGGCCGGCTGTCCCCAACTTTGGCCGTCCCCTGTTTCTGTTCTTTTTTCTTCTTCTGGAAGAACAAAGACAGCAGTAGTAATAGGGGCTGTGGGTTGTGTGGACAACGCCTGTTTTCGCTGGTGGGACCGTCTGCCCTGCTGTGGGTAACCGGGGGGTGGGTCCGGTGGACAGATCGGGCGATCCGTGGATGGTTTGTGCACAGGCTGGATCCGTCCACAGTTGGCCTGAGTTGTCCACAGCGCGATCCCCAGATGTGGGCCGACCAGCCCCCAGGGGTGTGTACGGCCACCCACAGGGTTGTGCACAGCTCGATTCGCCCGTTGCGGTGACGGAGACCACGCGATTTGCGGCGCGGCCAGGGATTTTTCCGGGTGTGGAGCGGCCGTCCACACCCCCGAAAAACCTCGCGCGGGGCGGTCGGCGGTGGGTGGGTACCGGCTGGGGACAGCCCCCGGTGGCGCGGGGGCGGCCGGGGACACCGGCGCCGCGCGGCGCGCGCGAACTTTTCTGGGGGTGTGGGGAGCTGTCCACCGCGCCAATAAACAGTGCGACCGGGGGTCGGCGCGAGGGGTGCGGGGGCGGGGCACCCTCGGGTCACCGGGCGGGTGCGGCGCGTCAGGAAGTCTGACAGCCTGCGGGAACGGGCGCGCACCGGCACCGGTCGGCGGCTGTCGGTGCCAGGATCGGGGTCCGCGACTTCGTCAGGTGCCCGCTGGGGCTTCGTGCGGATCCGGGACGGCCGGGTGGGACCTACCCTGCCGGACGGCCGGTCGCGGACTTTTCTGGCGTTGGGGACGGCTGTCCACCGCGCCAATAAGAAGGTGGGCGGGTGTGGATCCGGCGGGGGTTCACCCCGGGGTGGGCGCGCGCGAAAACGGCGGCCCCTGGGGGCCGCCGTCGGTTCGCTTGCGGGGTCAGGCTCGGGCGCGCTGCTTGATGCGGGAGGTGAGCTCCTGCACCTGGTCGTAGATGCGCCGCCGCTCGGCCATCTCCTTGCGGATCTTCTTGTCCGCGTGCATGACCGTGGTGTGGTCGCGGCCGCCGAAGGTCTGCCCGATCTTGGGCAGCGACAGGTCGGTCAGCTCGCGGCACAGGTACATGGAGATCTGCCGGGCCTGGGCAAGCGCTTTCGTCTTGCCGGGGCCGCACAGGTCGTCGATGCTGACGGCGAAGAACTCCGCGGTCACCGCCATGATCGTCGGGACGGTGATCTCCGGGGCGTGCGAGTCGCCGATCAGGTCCCGCAGCACGATCTCGGCCAGCGCCACGTCCACCGGCTGGCGGTTGAGCGAGGCGAACGCGGTGACCCGGATCAGCGCCCCCTCCAGCTCCCGGATGTTGGCCTCCACCCGGGTGGCGATGAACTCCAACACCTCCGCGGGCGCCGCCAACCGGTCCTGCGCGGCCTTCTTGCGCAGGATGGCGATGCGCGTCTCCAGCTCGGGCGGCTGGATGTCGGTGATCAGACCCCACTCGAACCGGGTGCGCAGCCGGTCCTCCAGCGTCTCCAGCCGCTTGGGCGGCCGGTCGGAGGAGACCACGATCTGCTTGTTCGCGTTGTGCAGGGTGTTGAAGGTGTGGAAGAACTCCTCCTGGGTGCCTTCCTTGCCCTCCAGGAACTGGATGTCGTCCACCAGCAGCACGTCGATGTCGCGGTAGCGGCGCTGGAACGCCACCTTGCGGTCGTCGCGCAGCGAGTTGATGAAGTCGTTGGTGAACTCCTCGGTCGACACGTACCGCACGCGCATGCCCGGGAAGAGGCGTTGCGCGTAGTGGCCGACCGCGTGCAGCAGGTGGGTCTTGCCCAGACCGGACTCGCCCCAGATGAACAGCGGGTTGTACGCCCGGGCAGGCGCCTCGGCCACCGCGACCGACGCGGCGTGGGCGAACCGGTTCGACGCGCCGATGACGAACGTGTCGAAGGTGTACTTCTCGTTGAGCCGGGTCTTCGAGGTCTGCGGCTGGGCGGGCGCGGTGAACGGCTGACCGCTCGCGGGCTGCTGGCCGTTGAAGGTCGGCCAGATCTCGTGCACCGTGGCCAGCGCGTCGCCCTCTTCGTCGACCTCGGTCTCGTCGTCCTCCACCCCGGGCTCCACGCCCAGGTGGGCCTGGTCGACCGCGGCGATGTCGGCGGCCGGGATGGTGATCGTGTCGCCGTCGAGACCGGCGACCGGCGGCTGCTCGGCGACGGGCCCCGGCGGGGCCTGCGGCAGCGGCGGCAGGTTCGGGATGGTCGGCAGCGGCGTCGAGGGGACCTGCGGGGCCGGGGGCGGCGGGGCCGTCGGCGCGGCGTCGACCTTGACCGCCAGTGACACCACGCGGCCCAGCCTGCGGGAGAGCGCGGCGGTGATCGGCTCGCGCAGCGCCCGCTCGATCGCCTCCTTGGCGAAGTCGCTCGGCGCGGACAGCAGAGCGGTGCCGTCCAGCAGGCCGATGGGGCGGGTCATCCGCATCCACGCGCGCTGGGACGGCGACAGGGTCCCGGCGGACAGCTCGCGCACGACCTGTTCCCAGACCACACCCAGGTTCAACTGGTGGTCCGACTGGTAGTCCGGCTTGTAGTCAGACACTGGCGTCCGCTCCCCTCCCCTCGTCGGCGGTGCACCTCGTCGGCGGTGCGCGGTAAGGCTCGTCCCGGTGCGTGGGTCCCGTCAAACGAGCATCCACAGGGTTGTCCACAACTGTGCACGAACGGTACGGCGCACCGCGGGGGAACCCGTCGGGGGGTTCACGGTACTCAGTCGCTCGGTGCCGTCGGCGTGGCAGGGCTCCCCTTCCCCCAAGACGGCGGCAAGCCGGGGTGCGCACGGTAACAACCGGCCGTCCCCGGTAACAAGACGAGGTGGCCAACACGCGTTCACGACCTGTTCACGGCCGGTGCGGCGGGCGGTGGGACCGCTCGGGCGGCCCCGGTTTGATGCGGGCCGACCCGGGTGCGTACCCTCATAAGGTCTCCCGCTTGCGGCGGGTGAGTTCCGCGTGCCCGCCACGACCCGCGTGGGCGTGTGCCGCTCGCCGCCGATCCGGGGGCGGGCAGACCTGCCAGACCTGATGAGTACCGGGAGATAGAGCCGTGAGCAAGCGCACCTTCCAGCCGAACAACCGTCGCCGGGCCAAGACGCACGGCTTCCGCCTGCGCATGCGGACCCGCGCCGGTCGCGCCATCATCGCCGCCCGCCGCCGCCGCGGCCGCGACAAGCTGTCGGCCTGATCCAACCCCGCCGCCGTGCTCCCCGCGGCCGCCCGGCTGACCAGCAGCGCGGACTTCCGGACGGTGACCAGGAACGGTCGCCGCGCCGGTCGACCGAGGCTCGTGGTGCACGCCGTGGCGGAAGCGCCGCAGCAGGCACCACTCGAAGCCGACCCGACGGCCCCGTCGCCGAGGGTCGGTTTCGTCGTCAGTAAGGCAGTGGGCAACTCGGTCGTCCGGCACCGGGTCGCTCGCCGGTTGCGGCACCTGGTGCGCGACCGGATCGGAACTCTCCCGCCGGGCAGCGCGTTGGTCGTGCGAGCCCTGCCGCGCGCGGCCGGGGCGACCAGCGCCGAGCTCGGCCAGGACTTCGACGCCGCGGTCCGCAGGCTGCGCCTGGTCGGCGGGGCACAGGACGGTGGGGTGTGAGCGCAACGACCGCGGAGGACGACCGCGCGGTTGCCGCGCGCCCCGGACCGGTGACCCGGGTGCTGCTGCTCCCGGTGCGGGCGTACCGGCGGTGGCTCTCCCCGGTGCTGCCGCCCGCCTGCCGCTTCCACCCCAGTTGTAGCGCGTACGCCGTCGAGGCACTCACCGTGCACGGCGCGCTCCGCGGCTCCTGGCTCGCGCTGCGCCGGTTGCTCCGGTGCGGCCCATGGCACCCCGGCGGGCTCGACCCGGTACCGCCGAGGACAACCGAGAACGCGTCCGGGAAGACCAACCCGGCCGAGAAGCCTGCCGAGGAGTAGTTTCCGTGCTCGATTTCATCTACTACCCGGTGTCCTTCATCATGTGGTGTTGGCACTGGGTCTTCGGCCACGTGTTCGGCGAAGCGAGCGCGGTCGCCTGGGCGCTGAGCATCGTCTTCCTGGTCTTCACGCTCCGCGCGATCATGTTCAAGCCCATGGTCAAGCAGGTGCGCTCCATGCGGAAGATGCAGGAGTTCGCGCCCGAGATCAAGAAGCTGCAGAAGAAGTACGCCAACGACCGGCAGAAGCAAGCCCAGGAGATGCAGAAGCTCCAGGCCGAGCACGGCGTCAGCCCGTTCGGCGGCTGCCTGCCGATGCTGCTGCAGATCCCGGTGTTCATCGGCCTGTTCCACGTGCTGCGCGAGTTCAAGCCGGGCAAGACCGAGAACTACTTCTTCGACGAGCGCGGCGTCAGCTCCTACATCCAGGCCGACCTGTTCGGCGCCCGGCTCAGCAACTGGATCACCCAGCCCGCGCAGGCGCTGGCCGAGTTCCACACCAGCCGCACCTCGGTCATCCTGGTGGCCATCCCGCTGATGCTGCTGGCGAGCGCGCTGACCCACCTGACCGCGCGGCACTCGGTGTCCCGGCAGAACCCGGCGACGGCCACCGCCCAGACCGGCATCATGAACAAGCTCACCCTCTACGTCTTCCCGCTGGGCGTGCTCTTCGGTGGCTTCTTCTTCCCCATCGGCCTGATCCTCTACTGGCTGAGCAACAACTCCTGGACCCTCTGGCAGCAGCGCTTCGTGTACAAGCGCATCGACGCCGAGGAGGCCGCGAAGAAGGCCGAGGTCAAGGAGAAGCGCGCCGCGAACGCGCCGAAGCCGGGGCAGAAGCCCGTCCAGCGCAAGCGCCCCGCGACCGCGAAGCCCGCCGACGGTGACGGCGAGAGCGCGGGCGACACCACGCCCGCCGAGCCCCCCGCCACCGACGCCAAGTCCGACAACGGCAAGTCCGGCACCACCGGCGGCACCGAGATTCCCGGTCTGATCTCAGACCGATCCCGTAGCAAGAAGTCAGGTCGGAAGAACCGCTGAGGCGGCCGCGGCCTGGAGAGGAGTGAACCGTGCCGGAAACGGTGCAGGCGTCCGAGAAGATCGACGCGCAGGCTGAGGAAGCGGTCGAGGAGGAGCAGCGGACCGGGTCGACAGAAGACCTCCTCATCCAGGAGGGCGACATCGCGGGCGACTACCTGGAACGGCTGCTGGACATCCTCGACTACGACGGCGACATCGACCTCGACGTCGAAGCCAGCCGAGCGGTGGTCAGCGTCGTCAGCATGGAGGGCGTCGAGGACGACAACCTGGAGAAGCTGGTCGGCCCCCGCGGCAGCGTGCTCGAAGCACTGCAGGAACTGACCCGGCTCGCGGTGCAGCAGGAAACGGGCACCCGCAGCAGGCTGATGCTCGACATCGCAGGCTGGCGTGCGGCCCGCCGCGAGGAGCTGCGCGACCTGGGCCTGGCGACCGCGCAGAAGGTGCTGTCCAGCGGCGAACGAATCCGCCTCCAGCCCATGACCCCCTTCGAGCGCAAGGTCGTGCACGACGCCGTCGCGACCACCAAGGGCGTCCACAGCGAAAGCGAAGGCGAAGACCCCCGCCGTCGCGTGGTGGTCTTCCCCCAGTAGACCGCCACTCCCCCGCGCACCAAACACGGCCCGCCTCGGCGGGCCGTGTTTTTGTTTGCCCCAAAGCCGATGGTTAGCACTCGCGGCTACTCGGCGTACCTGTTGCCTTGGCCGTCACGGCGGGTGCCGCCGCACTCCCCCGCCGTACCTCGCGACGAGCGCGCTGCCAGGCCCGCGCCTCCGCCGATCACCCTCGTTGATCAAGCTCGCGCCAATCCCGACCAGCGCAGCCCCCACCACACCACTGGGGGGTCGGCCCTGCTCCAGGCTACCGGCGTTGGAGGGTGTTTCGGCGGTCGGCGGAGAACCTGTGGATGAGATGGAGGTATGTGGATAGGCGCGACCTGGGTATTGGGGACGGCGCGGGCGCGGCGCGGAAGAAGTTCACACGTGTGGGGGGCATGGGGTGGCGAGGCGAGGTCGAGAGGGATCGGTGCGGAGGTGTTGGTCGGGTGAGCGTGGGGTTGGTGGCCCGGTGGAGCGGCGGATCGCTGGGCGAGGAGCTGACGGGGTGGATGGGAGTGGGGACGAGCGTGCGTGGTGAGGGAGATGGAGCTAGCGCGGCGGGTGGATGACGAGCTGGGGTGAAGGTGGATCGGCGCAGAGACGAGAGAGGCGAGCTGCGCAGGGCAAAACAGGCTTGGCGGTAGGGGGAGGTAGAGGAAGGAATGTGGAGGTAGAGGCGGAGTGAGGAGGTGGGAGCGGACGGAGACGCGGCAGAAGGGGACGGCGGATAACGGGAGGACGGCGAGGCAAGGCGGCGAGGCGACGGGGCAGACGGGGAGGCGATGGGCGACGGGTGATTGTCAACGAGGCTGAAGGGCGACGGGACGACAGGGGTCGAGATGGCAGGTGAGGTGAGAGACAAGGTTGCAGGGCGGCGAGGCGACAGGACGGCGAGGCGGCGGAGCGACGGGGCGGCGAGGCGACGGGGCAGACGGGGAGGCGATGGGCGACGGGTGATTGTCAACGAGGCTGAAGGGCGACGGAGCGGCGGAGCGACGGGACGACGGAGCGGCAGGGCGGCGGGACGACGGAGCGGCGGGACGGCGGGGCGGCGGGGCGGCGGGGCGGCGGGGCGACGAGGCGGCGAGGCGACGGGGCGGCGGAGCGACGGGGCGGCAAGGCGACGGGGCGGGGCGACGGGGCGGTGAGGCGAGACGACGGGCGGCGGGGTGGTGAGGCGAGACGACGGGCGGCGGGGTGGCGGGGTGGCAGGACGGAGATATGAGCGAACGGAGAAGCGGCAGAAGGGGACGGCGGGATATCGAAGGACGGTGAGGCAAAGCGGTGAAGCGCGGGACGGCGAGACAGAGGAGCGGCGGAGCGACAGGGCGGTGGAGCGGAGAGGTGACGAAGTTGCGAAGCGACCGGACGAGGCGGCGAGATGACCAGGCGGCGGGGACAGCAGGGCGATGAAGCGGAGGGGGAGCAAAGAGGGAGTGATGAAGGGAGACGTGGAGCGACGGAGTGGTGGAGCGATGAGTCGGGAGGGTGGCGAGGCGGCTGGCGACAGTTGAGCGGGCGACTGGGGAGACGGAGAGACGATCGATAAGGCGGCGAGGTCTTGGACGTGGCGACACGGCGACGTAGGGAGGTGGCGGGGTGCGGGCGAGGACGTAGAGAGGTGGGGGGATACCACGGGGTGGGGACAGAGAGGTGCGGTGAGGCGGAGTGGTGTGAGCCGGAGGGCAGGGGCGTGGGAACAGGGATGAACGGAGAGCGGAGAGGAACGGAGAGCGGAGAGGAACGGAGAGCGGAGAGGAACAGGGAATGAGAGCGAAGGACGGCGGGGTGGAGCCGAGTTGGGAAGGTGGGTTGACGGAGCGGGTGGTGACACTGGACGGCGTGTTGGGGTGAACGGCGCTGGAAGGGCGGAGGGTTCTTCTGCGTGATGTTTCACGTGAAACGCGGGCCGGATGTGGGGGTGCGGGGCGGGCATCGGGGACAATCGGCGGGCATGGTTTCACGTGGAACATCGGATGGGGTTTGGCTGGATGACCGACGTTGATCGGCCGGTGGGTGCTGGTGTGGTGTTCGGTGAGCGCCTGGGGGTGGCCGAGGGGTTTGTCCGGTTGTTGGCTGAGCACGGGGTGGAGCGCGGGTTGATCGGGCCCCGTGAGGTCGAGCGGTTGTGGGATCGCCACGTGCTGAATTCGGCGGTGGTTGGGGAGGCGATTCCGGAGGGGGCGGTCGTTGTCGACGTGGGGTCGGGGGCCGGGTTGCCGGGGGTGCCCCTGGCGATCGCGCGGCCCGATCTTTCCGTGACGCTGGTCGAACCGATGGCTCGACGGGTGGCGTGGCTGGACGAGGTAGTAGAGACTCTTGCTCTGTCTTCGGTCACGGTCGTGCGCGGTCGGGCCGAGGAACCGGCGGTCCGGTCACGGGTTCTCGGTGCGGATGTGGTCACCGCCCGAGCGGTCGCCCCGTTGGCCAAGCTCGCTGGGTGGTGCCTGCCGCTGGTGCGGCAGGGGGGTCACCTCGTCGCCCTCAAGGGTGCCAGCGCGGCCGAGGAGATTGATCGGGATCGCGCGGCGGTCGCTCGGGTGGGCGGCGGCGAACCGCGTGTCGAAGTCTTGGGTGGCGCGGTCCTCGAGGTGCCGACGACCGTGGTGCTCATTGAACGTGTGAAGCCCGCGACCGGTCGGGAGCGACCCCGGCGGGCGAGGAAGGATCAGGGTGCACATCGAGGCTGAGATCGGAGCAAGGATGTTTCACGTGAAACCGACGGCTCGCGCCGCCGCCGCGTCGGGGACCGGGGAGGTGCGCTGACCATGACCCAGCCCTCCCCCACCTCCGTCGCGGGGTGGACGCCGATAGCGGAAGAAGCCGCGCGGGCCACCCGGGTGAAGCACCCCGACCGCATGTTCCCCCGCCCTTGGCGCCGCCGGGTCTTCACCGTCGCCAACCAGAAGGGCGGCGTCGGTAAGACCACCTCCGCGGTGAACCTCGCCGCCGGTCTCGCCATGCACGGCCTGCGCGTGCTGGTCATCGACCTCGACCCGCAGGGCAACGCCAGCACCGCCCTCGGTGTCGACCACCGCTCCGGCACCCCCTCCGTCTACGAGGTGCTGCTGGGCGAGGTGACCGTCGCCGACGCCGCTCAGGTGAGCGACCAGTCCGACCGCCTGTTCTGCGTCCCCGCCACCATCGACCTCGCGGGTGCCGAGATCGAGCTGGTCTCGATGTCCGCCCGCGAAGCCCGCCTCAAGGAAGCCCTGTCCGACGAGGCGCTCGACGAGCTGAACCCGGACTACGTCTTCATCGACTGCCCGCCGTCGCTCGGCCTGCTGACGGTCAACGCGATGGTCGCCGCGCAGGAGGTGCTCATCCCGATCCAGTGCGAGTACTACGCGCTGGAGGGGCTCAGCCAGCTGCTGCGCAACATCGAACTGGTGCAGGCGCACCTCAACAGCGCGCTGGTCGTCTCCACGATCCTGCTCACCATGTACGACGGCCGGACCAAGCTGGCCGACCAGGTGACCTCGGAGGTGCGCCACCACTTCGGCGACACCGTGCTGCAGACGGTCATCCCGCGCAGCGTGAAGGTCTCCGAGGCCCCCGGGTTCGGCCAGTCCGTGCTCGCCTACGACCCGGGTTCCCGCGGCGCCATGAGCTACCTGGACGCCGCCCGTGAAGTTGCCGAACGAGGAGCGGAGGCGCCGCGATGAGTGGCACAGGACCAGGTGCGCGCAAGGGCGGTCTCGGCCGCGGCCTGGCCGCCCTCATCCCCCAGGGACCTCCGGCGGGCGTGCCCTCCGGCGGGCTGAAGCTGCCCAGTCCGGCGGTGCGCAACGGCGAGTCGATCGAGCCGCCCGCCGCCGAGCACAGCGGGTCGGTCGCGGGCGCGGTCTACCGGGAGATCCCGACCGCGTCGATCCAGGCGAACCCGAAGCAGCCGCGGCAGGTCTTCGACGAGGAGGCGCTGACCGAGCTGGAGCACTCGATCCGCGAGTTCGGCCTCATGCAGCCGATCGTGGTGCGCGAGCTCGGTGCCGACACCTACGAGCTCGTCATGGGCGAGCGCAGGCTCCGCGCCTCCCAACGGGCCGGGCTGGAGCGCATCCCGGCGATCGTCCGGCAGACCGCCGACGACGCCATGCTGCGCGACGCCCTGCTGGAGAACATCCACCGGGTGCAGCTCAACCCGCTGGAGGAGGCGGCGGCCTACCAGCAGCTGCTCGACGAGTTCTCCGTGACGCACGAGGAGCTGGCGAGCCGCATCGGCCGCAGCAGGCCGGTCATCACCAACACCATCCGGTTGCTGCGCCTGCCGCTGCCGGTGCAGCGCCGGGTCGCAGCGGGGGTTCTCTCCGCCGGGCACGCGCGGGCACTGCTCGGTCTGGACGAGGCGGGGTCGCAGGAGGAGCTGGCGACCCGAATCGTGGCGGAGGGCCTGTCGGTCCGCGCGACCGAGGAAGCGGTGACGCTGGCCAAGGGCGCTCCCCCGGCCAAGCCGAAGCCCGCCCCGCGCAAGCCGATGCAGGCGCCCGGTCTCGACCACCTCGCCGAGCGGCTGTCGGACCGGTTCGACACCCGGGTGAAGGTCGAACTCGGCAAGCGGAAGGGCCGGATCGTGGTCGAGTTCGGCTCGGTGGACGACCTGGAGCGGATCGTCGACATGATGGCGGAAAACGGGATTAATCGGACATGAAAAAGCCGAAGGGAACCACACCGGGTCGATACGTCACGGTGACGGTTCCCTTCGGCGGGTGGTTCAGCGTTTCTGGGACCGGGCGATCGCCCGGTCGACCAGACCGGCGTAGATCTCGCCGAACGAGCCGCCGTCCGCCTCGATCGCGATCGGCACGAGCGACGTCTCGGTCAACCCCGGGGAGACGCTCACCTCGATGAAGTGGACCTCGCCGGTGCGGCTCACCACCGCGTCGGTGCGGGACACGTCGCGCAGCCCGAGCAGCCGGTGCGCGGACACCGCGAGGTGGGCCACCTTCGCCGCGGTCGTGTCGTCGATCCGCGCCGGGGTGTGGAAGGTGGTCAGCCCGGCGGTGTAGCGGGCGGTGTAGTCGTACACCCCCGACTCGGGCACGATCTCCACCGCGGGCAGCGCGCGGGGCGTGCCGTCCGCGTCCTCGATGACCGGCACCGCCACCTCGACGCCGTCGATGTACTCCTCGGCCAGCACGGCATCGCTGTAGGCGAGCGACCCGACCATCGCCGTCGGCAGCTCCGCCGCGGAGCGCACCACCTGCGCGCCCAACGCCGAGCCGCCCTGGTCCGGCTTGAGCATCAGCGGCAGGCCGAGCCGGGCCACCATCGACTCCAGCACCGGCTGGGCGCCGAGCTCGCGGAACGCGCTCTGCGGCAGCACCACCCAGTCGGGGGTCTGCAACCCGGCGCGGCGCAGGTCCGCCTTCGCGCTCGGCTTGTCCCACGCCCGGCGGCACGCGGCCGGGTCGGCGCCCACGTACGGGATGTCGAGCAGGTCGAGGATCGTCTGGATCGAGCCGTTCTCCCCCTCGCCGCCGTGCATCGCGATGACCACCGCGTCCGGCCGGTGATCGCGCAGCCGAGGCAGGAGGCCGGCATCGGCGTCCCACTCCTCCACCGTCACCCCGGCCGACCGCAGCGCGGCCGACACCCGTCGACCGGACCGCAGCGAGACGTCGCGCTCGTGCGAAAGACCCCCGGCGAGCACGGCTACCCAACGGTCGGACACGGTGAACTCCCTAGCGAAAAAGGCACGGCGGAATCGCGGCGCACCGAAGGTACACCGCAGGTGGGCGGACGATCAGGCGGTGTCCGGGGCGGGCGTCTGCGGACCGGACAGCACGCGGCTCATCGCCGGGCCGAAGGTGCGCAGCAGCTCCAGCTCGTCGGACAGCACGCCCGCGAGCCTGCGCACACCCTCGGAGATCCGCTCCGGCGGCGGGTAGCAGAAGGACAAGCGCATCTGCCTGCTACCGAAGCCGTCGGCGTAGAAGCCGGTGCCGGGCACGTACGCGACCCGCGCGGTCACCGCCCGTGGCTGCATCGCCTTGGTGTCCACCCCTTCGGGGACCGTCAACCAGACGAAGAAGCCACCGTCGGGCCGGGTCCACGTGCACCCGGCGGGCATGTGCTGCTCCAGGCCCGCCAGCAGCGCGTCGCGGCGCTCGCGGTACATGGTCTGGAAGGACTTGATCTGGCCCTTCCAGTCGTGCGTCGCCAGGTATCGGGAGACGACCATCTGGTTCAGCGTGGGCGCGCACAGCGCGGCCGACTCGGCGGCCAAGACCAGCTTCTCCCGCACGCCGTGCGGGGCCAGCGCCCAGCCGACCCGCAGGCCTGAGGCGAAGGTCTTGGAGAACGACCCGAGGTAGATGACGTTGTCGGAGTCCATCGACCGCAGCGCCGGGTAGATCTGGCCGTCGAAACCGAGCAGGCCGTACGGGTTGTCCTCGATCACCAGCACGCCGTGCCGGTCGCAGATCTCCAGCACCTCGGCGCGGCGCGCCACCGCCAGCGTCACGCCCGCGGGGTTGTTGAAGTTCGGGATCGTGTACAGGAACTTGACCCGCCTGCCCGCTTGGTCGGCGGCGGCCAGCGCGGCCCCCAGCGCCTCGGGGACCAAGCCGTGCTCGTCCATCACCACGTGCCGGACCTCGGCCTGGTAGGAGGCGAAGGTGCCCAGCGCGCCGACGTAGGACGGGCCCTCGGCGAGCACGATGTCGCCGGGGTCGACGAAGATGCGGGTGACCAGGTCCAGCGCCATCTGCGAGCCGACCGTGACGACCAGGTCGTCGGGGTGGCCGGTGACGCCCTCCAGGGCCATGACCTCGCAGATCTGCTCCCGCAGCTTCGGCACGCCGTGCGCGGAGCCGTACTGCAGGGCGGTCATGCCCTCGTCGGCGATGATCGAGGCCATCTGCTCGGAGAGGAAGTCCAGCGGCAGCGCGGCCAGGTTCGGCATGCCACCCGCCAGCGACACCACCTCGGGCCTGCTCGCCACCGCGAAGAGCGCTCGCACCTCGGAAGCCGTCATCCCCGCTGCCCGTGCCGCGTAGCGCTGCAGGTGGGGGTCGAGACTACGGGCGCCCGGTCTTTCGGGCGGTTGGCCGGAGGTGGTCATAAGTGGCTCCTGGGGTGGAAGCAGTCAAAACAGTGTAACCAGAGGAGTGACTTACCCCTGAGTTCGCGGTTCGCGGTTCCGGCGCAGGTCACATCGCCCTATTCTGAGGCGGTAAATCGCCGTCCTACCCCTGCGGGCGCGCGAAGCAATCCGCGAGGCACGGGAGGTTGGGTGTCGCGACGCGTAGTCGGCGTCACGCTGGACAACCTGGAGCACCTCCCCAAGCACTGCCGGGGTTGTGTCTACTGGGAACTGGCGCCACACCTCAAGGAGCAGGCGGAGGAGTTCGGCACCACCGAGCTGGAGAAGGAAGCCTGGGTGTCCAGCGTCCTGCTGGACTGGGGCTCCTGCGGCCGAGTCGTCTACAGCGACAAGCTGCCGGTCGGGTTCGTGCTGTACGCCCCGCCCAACGCCGTACCCCGGGCGTCGGCGTTCCCGACGTCGCCGGTGTCGGCCGACGCGGTCGTGCTGACCGGGTTCCACGTGCTGCCCGAGTTCCGCGGCGGTGGACTGGGCCGCATGCTGGTCCAGGCCGTGGCCAAGGACCTCACGCGCCGCGGCGTCCGGGCCATCGAGGCCTTCGGCGACGCCAAACCGGACGAGGAACGCTCCTGCGTCGTCCCCGCCGACTTCCTCACCAGCGTCGGCTTCAAGACCGTGCGCCCCCACCCCCGCTGGCCCCGCCTGCGGCTGGAACTGCGCACCGGCATCACCTGGAAGGAAGACGTCGAGGCCGCCCTCGAACGTCTCCTGGGCACCGTCTCGGTCAGCACCGCGGCCCCCGTGTTGCAGCGCTGACCTGTCCCCCACCGGGTTGAACTTTATCCACAGCCCCGCGTTTTGGGCCCATTTCCCCAGTTCGCGTCTATCCACATGCCCTCAACCTGTCCACAACTCCTTCGTCCTCCACCGAACAACCCGCTCCCCCCGCTAGACTGGAGCAGGGCCGCCCCCCAGAGGTGGGTGGGGGCTGCGCTGGGTCCGGGTTGGGGGGGCAACAGGGGGCGGCGGCCAGCGCGGGGGCGACTGTGTGAGGCCACCAGGCAAGCGCGGGGGCGAGGCGCACGGACGACTGAGCGGTGAGACGGCCAGGCGTCCAGGGGTGGAACGACGGAGCGCGAGGCGCGGCGGGCGCGCTGGGCAAGCGCGGCGTGGTCAATCGGCTGGGCGCGTGGCGGTGTGGACCGGGCCCTGGAGCGTGCGGTCGGCGGCCTCTAGGACGGTCACGGTGGTGAGCTTGTCGCAGGTGAGTGGGTTGTCCACCGTGTGACTTGGCGGAGGGCCTGGTTGGGCGTTGGGGCGGGCCATCGGATGCCGTGGCGGGGGTGGCCGTGCGGCGCGGGGGTCGTTGGGCAGCGGCTGGAGTTCGAGGATTGTTGCGGCTTGACCGACGTGTGGATGATCCGCCTGGGCGAGCTCGACAACGGTTGGCAAGGCTCCGGTGCGAGGTTGCCCTGGGCTCGGTGAGAGTGCTGGTCAGCCGTGTGGCAAGCGTTTGCGGAGATGGGTTGCTTGGGCAGACGTGGGTCTGCCCAAGCGGGGGAGGTTATTCGGCCTTGGCCAGTTCGTGGGCCAGGACGTCGGCGAAGGTGAAGCTGCCGGTGGGCTGGTCGTTCTCGCCGAGGAGGTAGAGGCGTTTCACGGCCACGACGATGCCCTCGGCCACCACGTCGCGGAAGGACGGGTCGGTGAGCTTGTGGCGGTCTTCCGGGTTGGTGAGGTAGCCGATCTCGATGCGGACCGCGGGGCACCTCGTCATGCGGAGCAGTTCCCACGTCTTCGGGTGGGCGCCGCAGTCGCGCAGGCCGGTGCGCTTGGCCAGTTCGCGTTGGATGAGGCCTGCCATGGCCTCGCCCAGTGTCGAGGTGGCGCCGTCCTTGCCGGTGCTGCCGAAGTGGAAGCTGGCCACGCCCTGCGCGTACGGGGACCGGTTGGCGTCCGAGTGCAGGGACAGGACCAGGTCGGCGCCCGCCTCGTTGGCGAACTGGGCCCGGGTCGACTCGTCGGGGCACTGGTCGGGGCCTCGGGACAGGAGGGCCTCCATGCCGGTGGCCACCATGCGGCCTTCCAGCCTCCTGGCGAGGTCCCACATCAGGTCGGACTCGTTGACGCCGTTCACCGACACGCCCGTGTCGGCGCCGCCGTGGCCGGGGTCGATGATGATGCGCTTGCCCGTCAGCCTGGGGCCGGAGCGGCGGACCCGCTCCTGCTCGCGCAGGAGGACCGGGCGGCCGCCGCGGGCGCGGGGGGAGAGCTGGCGCAGACCGCGGATGGTCTCCGGGCCGCAGATGCCGTCGATGGTGAGGCCGTAGTCGCGCTGGAAGTTGCGCAGCGCCGCCTCGGTCTGGGCGCCGAACACCCCGTTGGGGCGACCGGCGTCGTACCCCAGCTCCAGCAGCCGCTCCTGGAGGGTGAGGACGTCGTCGCCGGTGATGGGGGCGGAGACGAGGTAGGCCAGGGGACGGCCACCCAGCTGGTAGGTGGCGTCGCGCAAGGCCCGGTAGGTGGCCGGGCCGACCAGGCCGTCGGTGATCAACCCGCGCTGCTGCTGGAACGTGCGGACCGCGTGCTCCATGGCCGGGTCGAACTCGTCGCTGACCCCGTTGACCGGTGGCAGCAGGCCCAACGTCGCGAGCGTGGACCGAACCTCGGCTACGGCAGGCCCCCCATCGCCGCGGCGCAGTACCCGCATTCAGCCCTCGCTCTCCGCTCACGCACCGGTGGCCGGTGCTGATCTTCCGCTGTGCCCGAACAGGTAACCCATTGTGCCTTGCCTGGCTCCGCATCCCCCGCAGGGATGGCCCAGGACACGCGAACCCGGGGTCCCGCGTCGCATAACGAGACGTTCGGACCCCGGGTTCGGGTTGCTCGTACCGCTAGTTGATGTACTCGTCCAGGTCGTTGAGCAGGGTGGCCTTCGGCTTGGCGCCGACGATGGTCTTCACCGGCCTGCCGCCCTGGAACACGATCAGGGTGGGGATCGACATCACCTCGTAGTCGCGGGCCGTGCCCGGGTTCTTGTCGATGTCGAGCTTGGCCACGGTGATCTTCTCGCCGTACTCGGCCGCGATCTCGTTGAGCACCGGGGCGACCATCCGGCACGGGCCGCACCAGGTGGCCCAGAAGTCGACGATGACCGGCTTCTCGCTCTGCAGCACGTCGGAGACGAAGGACTTGTCGGTGACTGTGACGGTGTTCTCGGCCATCGGGCGCTCCTGTGGATTCGACGTGGGTGGGTGTCAGTTGGCGGTGCCGTAGCCGCCGCCGACCAGCTCGGGCGCGGCCTCCGCCGCGGCGGAGCCGTGCTCGGCCAGCCAGCGCTCGGCGTCGATGGCCGCGGCGCAGCCGGACCCGGCGGCGGTGATGGCCTGCCGGTAGGTGTGGTCGACCAGGTCGCCCGCGGCGAAGACGCCGTCGAGGTTGGTGTAGGTCGACGGTGCCTCGGTGCGCACGTAACCCTCGTCGTCGACGTCGACCTGGCCGTGCACCAGCGCGCTGCGCGGGTCGTGGCCGATGGCCAGGAAGAAGCCGGTGACGTCGAGCCGCGAGGTCTCGCCGGTGACGGTGTCGCGCACCGCCAGGCCCTCCACCTTGCTGTCGCCGAGCACCTCGGTGACCTCGGTGTCGAGCTGCCAGCGGATCTTCTCGTTGGCCCGCGCGCGCTCCAGCATGATCTTGGAGGCGCGGAACTCCTGGCGCCGGTGGATGATCGTCACCGACCTGGCGAAGCGGGTGAGGAAGGTGGCCTCCTCCATCGCCGAGTCGCCGCCGCCGAGCACCGCGATGTCCTGGTCGCGGAAGAAGAACCCGTCGCAGGTGGCGCAGGCGGACACGCCGCGGCCGAGCAGCTCCTGCTCACCGGGCACGCCCAGGTACCGCGCCGCCGCGCCCATGGCCAGCACCACGGCCCTGGCGGCGTAGCGCACGCCGTTGGCCTCCACGTACTTGACCTCGCCGGACAGCTCGACCGACTCCACGTCCTCCGGCCGCAGCTCCGCGCCGAAGCGCTTGGCCTGCTCGCGCATCTGCTCCATGAGGTCCGGGCCCATGATCCCGTCGCGGAACCCGGGGAAGTTCTCGACCTCGGTCGTGGTCATCAGTGCGCCGCCGAACTGCGAGCCCTCGAAGACCAGCGGGTCGAGCTGGGCACGCGCGGCGTAGACCGCGGCGGTGTAGCCGGCGGGTCCGGAACCGATGATGATCAGGTTTCGGATCTGGTCCGCTTCCGCAGACATGTGCCCTCCATCGCCCTCGCCGGGGTTCGTCGCCCGGTCACGTCGGTGTCAACGCGATCGTAGGCGGCGGTTGTTCCGGGCCGCGCCGGTGATGGAGGGCACCCGCCCGGGTGTCAGCCGACAGGGCGGTTGAACAGCGCTTCGCAGTCGGGCTTGACGACCAGTACCCGGAAGGGGTTCTTCTCCCCCGGGACGATGAGCAGCAGCATCGTGCCGGACTTGCCGTCCAGGGTGATCGGGCGCACGCCCGCCAGCTGCGCCTTCGCGTCGACGCCGTTGGCGGCGACGCAGCGCTCGGCGGTCGCCTTGTCCTTCAGGTCGCCGTAGTCGAAGCGGTTGTTGACCTGGCCGACCACGCCCGCGACCTCGTGTTCGCGGACCGCGAGCGGGCCGGTGTCCGCGCTGCCGCCGGGCGCGGGGACGGCCACGCCGTCGGTGGTCGGGCCCTTGCCGGGCAGGACGACGAAACCGATGGCCACCGCGGCGGCGGCCGCGGTCAGCAGACCGACGCCCCAGGCGTTGCGCCTGCCGCGCTTGCGGCTCGCGGCGGCGGCGAAGTCGAGCACCGGGGCGGGCTCGGGGCGCGGCGGGTCCTGCAGCGCGACGGGCGCGCCGCTACCGGCGAACGCCTGCCTGACCTCGGCCTCCAGCGCGGCGTCGAGTCGCGCGGCGAACCGGGCGGGCATCGGCGGGACGGGCGCGCCGCTCAGCTCACCGAGGCCGACCTTGACCGAGTCCAGCGCGTCGATGATCGCCTTCGCCTCGGGGTCGGCGTTGACCCGCGGCCACAGCAGTGCGCTGTGCCCCGGGTCGAGCAGCCCGGCGTGCAGATCAGCCAAGAGGTCGACCGACCATGGCGGCCCGTCGGGGTCTGGACCCCGCAGCTGTCCGGTCATCGTCCCTCCCAGTGGTGTCTACGCGGCCCGTTCCCATCTGCAACCGCGGCACCTGGGACGTTCGCATCTGCATCGGGGTTCCGCAGATGTCCCAGAACTTTGGCCAGTTTCGCGCGTCCGCGCGCGCAACGGCTCTTGACGGTGCCTTCGGCGATGCCCAGCATCTTGGCGGTCTCGGCGACCGAGTACCCCTCGACGTCGACTAAGACGATCGGCACGCGTTGTTCCTCGGACAGTTCGGAGAGGGCTCGGTGGACCACCAACCGGGTCTCGCGGTCGGCCATGGCATCGCGGGGGGTGACCGGTTCCCCCGGTCCGGCCTCCGGCAGGGGGACCGTCGGACGGGCCTGCCTGCGCCGGATCCGGTCCAGGCAGGCGTTGACCACGATCCGGTGCAACCACGTGGTGACCTGCGACTCCGCGCGGAAGGACCCGGCGGCGCGGAAGGCGGAGATGAACGCCTCCTGCAGCGCGTCGGCTGCCTCTTCCGGGTCGCGGAGGGTGCGCAGCGCCACCGCCCACATCCGGTCGCGGTGCCTGCGCACGAGCTCGGCGAAGGCACGGGGGTCTCCCGCGGCGTGGGCCGCGATGAGATCGGCGTCCGAACTGGCTGCGGCGGTCACCCGGACAGGGTATAGGGCGCTCACGCGCCGGTTGAACCCACTACGACCTGGGGATTCTCACCGCGCCCTGACGAAGCCGACCTCGGTCAGCTCGGACGCGTTGCCGTCGCCCAGTTTGGTGATCCAGATCAGGATGTGCTGGGTCGGTTCGGCGGAGTCGAGCTGCAGCTTGGTCTGCCCGGCCTGCAGCTCCGCCTTGCCGATGACCTTGGTCTCCTCCAGCGCGGGCTTCTCCGACGGCGCCGTGCGGATCTCCACGACGGTGCCGGAGCTCGGCGAGTCGATGACCACCTCGGCGAAGGGCACCGGCTCGGCGAACGAGGCCATGATCCCGACGCCGGGCTTGAGCGTCGGGAACGGCTGCTGGTAGCGGTCGGTCTTCCAGGACGTCTTCATGTCGCCGTCCACCGCGCGGTTGGCCCGGCGCGGGTTGTCCGGGGTGCCCTTGACGTTGAACACCTGCACGCCCGCGGCCTGGATCGGCTCGCCCGGCTGCGGCGGCTTCGGGTTGTTCTCGGCGTTGCCCGGCGCGGTGGCCACCACGGTCGGGCCGCCGCTGGTGGGGGTGTCGTCGCCGAAGAAGCTGATCAGCTGCAGGCCCACCCAGGCCAGCACGCCCACGGTGGCCACGGCGAGGGTGGTGACGCCGATGGCGAGCTTGCGCCGCTTGGCCCGGTCGTTGGCCGGGCGGCGGGTGGTCCACACCGTGCCGTCGTCGTAGTCGTCCTCGACCTCGTCCGGCACGGCGGCGATGAGCTGGGTGCCGTCCTCGTTGGCCTTGGCCCGCTCGAGCACCCGCAGCAGGCCCGCGCTGGTGCGGATGCCGCCGGTGGCGTCGTCGGAGAGGCTGCGGACGGCGGCGGAGGACAGCTCGTACGGGATGTAGCCGAACAGCGCGCGCGGCGGCACGACCTGGCCGTCCGGGCCCAGCGGGGCGCTCGGGATGCCGGGCACGCCCGGCAGCGGCCAGCGGCCGGTGAGCAGCAGGTACAGCACGGCGCCGAGGCCGCGCACGTCGTCCTGCAGGGTGGCCTCGGGCAGCGGGCCGGGGAACGAGAGCCGCAGCAGGCCGTCCGGGGTGACCCGGATCCGCTGCGGGTGGTCCACGCCCAGGACCATGCCGGAGTGGTGGGCCAGCTCGACCGCGGCGGCCAGCGGCTCCAGCAGCTTGGCCGCGGTGGCGGGCGGCAGCGGGTGCTCGGCGATGACGTCGACCAGGTCGGTGCCCTGGGAGAAGTCCGCGACGACGATGCCCAGCAGCCCCTCGGTCGGCGCGACGCCGTTGCCGGGGCCGAGCACGTCGAGCACCCGGGAGGTGCCCGGGTGGGTGATGCGGGCGGCGTGCATGGTGCGTTCGAGGACCCGGCGGGCGCGGCCCGCGGCGGGACCGTCGGCGGGGTCACCGGTGAGCAGGGTGAGCGCGACGTCGCGGCGCAGCTGGTTGTCCTGGGCGCGCCAGAAGCGGGCCTGCACCCGGGGGTCGGCGCCGAGCTCGGCCAGCAGCCGGTACCGGCCTTCGGCGACCACGCCACCGGGGACGAGGAATCCGGGCCCGGCTCTCCTGCCCGCCGCGCCCTCGCCCGCTGGGTACTCGGTCCGCCTCGTCGTCACCGATCTCTCCACCTGCCCGATCCGTTTTCGAGCCTACGGGAAATCCCGCGCCCACCGGTGACGGAGCGGGTCAGCCCCGGCGCACCAGTCGGGTGATTCGGCTCGTCGCGGGCTTGAGCTCGGGCACGCGCAGCACCGCCAACACACCGAAGGACACCAGGCAGGCCACCAGACCCTGGGCCACCAGGTTCACCCATCCGGTGGCCAGCGAGGTCAGGTCGGGCAGCACGAGTGACACCAGCCACGCCGCGCCCGCGCCGACCACACCGGCCAGCACGCAGGACGCGATCACCTTGACGATCTTCTTGCTGTGCAGGTTCCCCAGCCGCACCCACAGCCACATCTGCCCGAGCACGGCGCCGACGACGAAGGTGAGCGAGTTGACCAGCAGCACGCCGATGACCACCTGCTCGGGGTCGAGCAGCGCGCCGCACATGTACATCAGCGGGACCTTCACCGCGGTCATCACGACCATGATCAGCGTCGGGGTGCGGGCGTCCTTCATCGCGTAGAAGACCCGCAGCTGGAGCATGACCAGCGCGTAGGGCAGCAGGCCGAAGGCGGAGAAGGCCAGCGCGTGGCCCAGCCGCTGGGCCGAGGCCAGGTCGGTCTTGCCGCCCGCGAACAGCGCGACGCCCAGCGCCGTGCCGGTGACGGTCAGCACCGCGCTGATCGGCACCAGCATCACCGCGGAGAGCCTGCTGCCGGTGGACAGGTCGTCGACCAGCTTGTCCATGTCGCCGTCGGCGGCGGCCTTGCTCATCCGGGGCAGGATCGCCGTCAGCAGCGAGACGCCGATGACGCCGTAGGGCAGCTGGAACAGCAGCCAGGCGTTGGCGTAGGTGGTGGCGCCGCCCTCGCTGGCGGCGGTGAGCACCCGCTGGGTGATGACCAGGCCGACCATGCTGATCGCGACGTAGCCCAGGATCCACAGCGCCAGGCCGCCGAACTCGCGCAGCCGGGCGTCGAAGCCGAAGTTCCAGCGGAAGCGGAACCCGAGCTTGCGGATCGCGGGCAGCAGGATCACCGACTGCACGACGATGCCCAGCGTGGTGCCGACGCCCAGCACGAGCAGCTTCGCGTCGCCCATCCGCACCGGGTCCAGCGAGATGTCCCCCGGCACGATCTTGTAGACGATCAGCGTCGCGATGATGACCAGGTTGTTCACCACCGGCGCCCAGGCCGTGGGGGCGAAGACGTGCTTGGCCTGCAGGATCGCGGAGAGCAGGGCGAACAGGCCGTAGAACAGGATCTCCGGCAGCAGCAGGTAGGCGAAGGCGGTGACCAGCGCCGGGTTGGACGAGCCCGTGGAGTCGTCGACGTAGAGCGAGGTGAGCGCGGGTGCGGCGGCCACGGCGATGATCGTGCCGATGAACAGCACGGTCATGCCGACGGTGAGCAGCTGGTTGGTGTAGCCCGCGCCGCCGTCCGGGTCCTTCTGCGAGCGGACCAGCAGCGGCACGACCACGCTGGCCAGCACCCCGCCCAGCAGCAGTTCGAAGATGGTGTTGGGCAGCGTGTTGGCGATGGTGAACGAGTCGTAGGTGAGGTTGATGCCGACGATCCAGCCCATCACCACCTTCCAGCCGAAGCCGGTGATGCGGCTGACCATGGTGGCGATGGCCATCGTGCTGCTGGCGCGGGCCAGTGACGGCTGAGCGGGTTGCGCGGGGGTCGACTCGGGACCCTGCCCACCTTGCTGCACCGCGGTCGTCCTCACTTCGTGCCCGCCCCCGCCCGTGATCAGAGGTCTCCCTCGGCCGCCGCCCGCACGCGCCGGGCGGCCCGGACCCTGCGGAACAGCCGCAGGCCCACGAGGAGCACCAGCACGCCCGCGGCCGTACCGGTGACCGCGACGGTGATGCTGCCGTATGAGGTTGAGTTGAGTTCAACCTGGGATGACTTGCCGAGGGGGGTCCCGCTGTCGGTGGTGAGCCACACCGTGACCACGAACTTCCCGGCCCGGTTGATCTTGGCGGGCAGGTAGCGCGGTATGCCCGACTTGGCGGGGATGCGCACGATGGTGTCCGATGCCGGTTTGATCCCGGGGGTGTTGCTGACGTTGATCCGCGCCCGGACGACGACCGGCAGGCCGTTGTTGATGAACACCGGCAGCGGGCTGTCCGCCGAGGCCAGCGACAGCGGCCGACCCGGGTCGCTGAGCGACACCTGCGCCAGCAGCGCGGTGAGCTGCTCGTTGACCGCGCCGGTCGCCCGCTGCGCGCGTTCGGGGGCGGCGCGGTAGGCGGTGGAGCTCGCGCGGACGAGCCCGTAGTGCATCGGCTCGATCAGCTCGGCCGGGGTGACCTGCCGGGTGGGGTCCTCGAAGAGCACGTTCTGCACCAGGTCGCGCTGCACGCCGTCGAGGCGGGCGATCTCGCTCGTGACCGGGGCGGGGACCTCGGCGGTGCTGTCCTGGGCGTTGTAGTCCAGACCGGTCGCGGTGCCCTGGTCGGCGCCGTCGATGAGGGTCTGCAGGCTGAGCGGGCGGATGAAGCCCTGGTTCTCCAGCGACTGCACGGTCTGCAGGAACACCGCCAACTCGGCGGCCGTGGCCGACCAGCGGCGCGGCGGCGCGACCAGCACGGACTGCCCGGGCACGGACTGGTAGCCGCCGCGGAAGACGAGGGTGGCCAGGCCGTTCTGGATCGACGACGTGCGCACGCCCGCGTCGTCCACCCGCGGCTGCGGGGCCAGCGAGGAGGCGACGAGCTGGTCGTACGGGATGGTCCGCAGGTTCTGGCCCAGCGTGTACGGCGACGCGCCCTGCGCGCCCTGGATCCGGGACGCGTCGGCGATCACCGTGGTGCGGTGCGCGCCCGCGAGGCCGGTCAGGGTGCGGGCGTCGAGCGTGCCGCCGTCCGGCCAGACGGCCCCGGCCAGCGGCTTGGTGCCCAGCACGGACTCGACCACCGACGACTCGGCGAGCGCGGTGTCGAGCAGGCCGGTCGTGCCCGCGCGGGTCAGCGCGGCCAGGTCGGCGTCGGCGTAGGGCAGGGCGATGACGCACTGGCCGCGGGTCAGCTCCTTGACCCGGTCGAGCCAGAGCTGGGCGCTGCCCGCGCCGCTGCCGTCGAACACCGTGCCGTCGGGGGCGCGGACCTGGTAGCCGGTGGTCATCGCGTTGACCGTGTCGAGCAGGTCGGGGTCGACGACGAAGCACAGCGACCGCAGCAGCGACGCGTCCCCGGCGGCGGCCGTGCGCACGGTGTCGACCAGGCTGAACAGCCTGCCGCTGGACAGCGAGGTGGTCAGGCTGTCGTCGGCGAAGACGGTGCGGCTGCCGTCGGTGGGGGTCTCGACCCGGCGGGGTCGGTCGTCGATGAGCGGCCACAGCACGCTCAGCTGCGTCGGTTGCGCGGGCGGGCTGACGGCGCCGCCGTCGGGTACCGACAGCACCGGCAGCAGCGTGCTCAGCGCGCCCAGCCGCTCGGTGCGGCCGTAGGCGGGCACGCCGTTGAAGTTCAGCACGACCGGGTAGATGCCGGGCCGGTCCAGCCGCAGCGCGCCCTTGGCCGGGCCGAGCGGGACGGTGACGGTGAACGGCACGACCTGGCGGGGCCCGAGGTCGGCGGTGATCTTCTGGAACGCCGAGCTGACCTTGGGCCGGTTGACCGCGTCGATGCGCTGCGGGTCGGCGATGGCGGCGCGCAGGCCGTCCTCGGTGTCGAGCACGTCGCCGCGCTGCACCCGCACCTCGACGTCGGCGATGCGCCGGTCCTCGGTGTTGGTGATCCGGCCGCTGATGGTCAGCGTCTGCGACCCGGCCTCCACGACCCTGGGGGCGACCTGGTCGACGTCGACCAGTAACCGCCCGGCTGCCGCCGTCTCGGCCCGCCCGGACGGCGGGGCGGCGAGCAGGACGAACACCGCGGCCAGTGCCGCGTAACCGGCACGGCGCAGTTGTGTGATCAAGGCTTCTCCCCAGCCATCGGGTCAGGCCCGGCCAACTTCAGGTAGGTCCGACTCCACCGGATCGGGTGAAAGCGGATGCTCGGAGAGTAGTTGCCGCGCCTTCCGCACGAGCCTGCGCTCGTCGGCGTAGGCGAGTCGGGCGTCCAACTCGTCGAGCGCCACCCACGCGACCTCGGTCACTTCCAGGTCTTCGTCGGATAGCTCGAAAGAGTATGCCCGTAGCAGGAAGTGGTGAACGGTCTTGTGGATGCGCCGGGTGCCGTCGGCGATGAACCAGTAGTCGATGGTGCCCAGCGGCCGGATGACCTCGCCGTCGATGCCGGTCTCCTCGGCGACCTCCCGGACGGCGGTCTGCTCGGGGGTCTCCCCCGGCTCGATGTGGCCCTTCGGCAGCGACCACAGCAGCCGTCCGCGCCGGTCAAGCCGCCCGATGAGGGCGACCGAACCGGTCTTGGGGTCGATGACGAGGCCGCCCGCCGAGGTCTCGTCCACGGTGGTCAGCCTGCGCCCGCGTCGGCGGAACCGGCGCCCGGAACGGGCACCGCGGGACCTGCCGGACGACGGGGGCATGTCCGCGATGGTAGTGCGATCGGCCCAACCCGGGTTGGTACGGCGCAGGCACCTGCTCCGGATGCGCTGGACCCGCACGGGTTGTGTGCGGATACGCTCGTCCATCGTGTCCCGAACGCCCGATGCCACCGCGGCCGCGCAGAACGCGGTCGTGGAACTGCTCCGCGTCTCCCCCGTCGCCGACGACCTCGCCGCCCGCTTCACCCAGGCGGGTCACCGCGTCTACCTGGTCGGTGGCAGCGTCCGCGACGCGATGCTGGGCAGGCTCGGCAACGACCTGGACTTCACCACCGACGCGCGACCGCCGGAGGTCATGAAGCTGGTCAGCGGCTGGGCGGACGCGGTCTGGGACACCGGTATCGCGTTCGGCACGGTCGGCGCGGCCAAGCGCGGCGCGCAGTGCGAGATCACCACGTTCCGCTCCGACGCCTACGACCGGGTCAGCCGCAACCCCGAGGTCCGCTTCGGCGACTCCATCGAGGCCGACCTGGTCCGCCGGGACTTCACCGTCAACGCGATGGCCGTCGACCTGGCGACCCGGACGTTCATCGACCCGCACGACGGCCTCGGCGCGCTGGCCGCGCGGGTGCTCGACACCCCGGCCACCCCGCAGGAGTCCTTCGCCGACGACCCGCTGCGGATGCTGCGCGCGGTCCGCTTCGTCGCGCAGCTCGGCTTCACCTGCGCGCCGCGGGTGCTCGCCGCGCTGACCGAGATGGCCGACGAGATCGCCCGGATCACCCCGGAGCGGGTGCAGGCCGAGGTCAACAAGCTGATCTGCGGGCCGCACGCGCGCGAGGGGGTGCGGCTGCTGGTCGACAGCGGCCTGGCCGCGCACGTGCTGCCCGAGGTGCCCGCGATGCGCCTGGAGATCGACGAGCACCACCAGCACAAGGACGTCTACGAGCACTCGCTGGTCGTCCTGCAGCAAGCGATCGACCTGGAGGAGGACGGCCCGGACCTGGTGCTGCGGCTGGCCGCGCTGCTGCACGACATCGGCAAGCCGGACACCCGCAGGCACATGGACGGCGGCGGGGTGAGCTTCCACCACCACGAGGTGGTCGGCGCCAAGCTGGTGCGCAAACGCTTGCGGGCGCTGCGGTACTCCAAGGAGGTCACCGAGGACGTGGCCCGCCTGGTGTTCCTGCACCTGCGTTTCCACGGCTACGGCAAGGGCGAGTGGACCGACTCCGCCGTCCGCCGCTACGTCACCGACGCGGGCGACCTGCTGTCCCGGCTGCACAAGCTGGTCCGCGCCGACTGCACCACCCGCAACCGGCGCAAGGCCGCCGCGCTCCAGCGCACCTACGACGGCCTGGAGGAGCGCATCGACCGGCTGGCCGCCGAGGAGGACCTGGCCAGGGTGCGGCCCGACCTCGACGGCAACGAGATCATGCGGCTGCTCGACATCCCGCCGGGTCCGCTGGTCGGCCGGGCGTGGACGCACCTCAAGGAGCTGCGGCTGGACCAGGGGCCGATGTCGCGGGCGGACGCCGAGGCCGCGTTGCGTTCGTGGGCGCGCGCGCAGGGCCTAGGCGTGGTCGCGGCTGACCAGGGCGAACCCGGCGAGGCCGACGAAGTAGCAGGCACCGGCGGCGAGCACCAGGCCGGGTGAGCCGCCGTCCGGCGCCACCACCAGCGCGGCCAGCGCGACCGACGCGACCTGGGCGACGTTGACCAGGGTGTCGTAGAGCGCGAACACCCGGCCGCGCAGCTCGTCGCCGACGTCGCGCTGCACGGCGGCGTCCACGCACAGCTTCACGACCTGCCCGGCGAAGGACATCAGCAGCGCGGCGGCGAGCGTGGTGGGCATGGTCAGCGGCAGCCCGAGGCCGATCACGGTGACCGCGCCGAGCAGCAGCCCGCCCGCCAGCGTGCGGCGCCTGCCCAGCGCGGTGACCAGCCGGGCGGTGACCAGGCCCGCGATGAGGATGCCGACACCGACCAGGGCCACCGCCTCGCCGAGCCCGCCCATGCCCTCGCCGAAGCGGAAGCGCATGAGCAGCACGACCATCAGCAGCGCTACGCCGAAGGCCATCCGGTGGGCCATCAGCCCGACGAACCCGGCCAGCACAGTCGGTGTGCGGACGGCGGCCCGACCGCCGTCGAACAGGCCCCTGGCCACCGCCACCAGCGGCTGCGCGGGCTCGTCGACCTCGTCCGGGCCGAGGGCGCCCCGGGTGAAACGGCTCGCGAACCAGGCCGACGCGATCGAGCCGAACACGGCGAACCCGGTGGTCAGGCCCGAGCCCAGGTCGTGGTCGCCGAACAGCGCCCGCAGGCCGACCGCGCAGCCTGCGCCGATCACCGCGATGACCGCGCCGAGCGTCGTGGCCAGCGCGTTCGCCTCGACCAGGTTGCGCACCGGCACCACGTGCGGCTGCGCAGCCGACAACCCGGAGTTGACGAACCGGCTGACCCCGATCACCACCAGGGCCAGGGTGAACAGCACGGTGCCGCCCGCGCCGGTGGCCACCGCCAGCGCGGCCACCAGGATGAGCAGGCCGCGCACCGCGTTGGCGAGGACGAGCACCCGGCGCCGGTCCCAGCGGTCGAGCAGCGCGCCCGCGAACGGGCCGATGATCGAGTAGGGCAGCAGCAGCGCGGTGAACCCGGCCGCGATGGCCAGCGGGTCGGCCTCGCGCTCGGGGTTGAACAGCACGGCACCGGCCAACCCGGCCTGGAACAGGCCGTCGCCCCACTGGGCGGAGAACCGGGTGAAAAGCAGCCTGCGGAAACCGCCCATCGCCAGCAGGGCCCGCGCGCCGATGCGCGTGTGGTGTGCCTCTTGGTCGATACCGGTTGGGGCCGTGCTCACAACGCACGAGCCTAACCGGGCCGGGGACCGACCAGTGACCGGTCGTGTTCCCACGTTCCCGCTCCCCCGACGGCGGCTACCCGTCCACTCGCCGCACGGCGGGGAGCACACGGCCCGCCAAGTCGGGGCCGGACCGAGCGGGATGAGGAGTGCCAGGTCGGGACCGTGCCGGGCGGGGGCGAAGGGTGCCGGGTACGGGCCGGTGCCGGGTGGGGATGAGGGGGTGGGTGGTGGGGGAAATACAGATGGGCGGCCCGTGAGGGCCGCCCATCCTGGCCGACACCCGGTCGCCTCACGGCGAGTTGCGCGACGTGGCTCCAGCCGAGCGGTATTCCACGAAGGCGGTTCCAGTTGAGCCCGGGGGACACGAAGGCACCGGCCGCTACGTCCAACGCGCGGTCCGGGCGGGTTGTTCCCGACTTCCCGGCTCTCCTCTCGCGGCCACCCGTCCGGATGGGATCATGTCGGCGTGCCGTCCGATGTCGACGTCGAACCGGGGACGCTGCTGGTCGCGGCGCCCAGCCTGCTCGACAACAACTTCCGCCGCACGGTCGTGTACGTCATCGACCACCGCGGCCAGGGCACCCTGGGCGTCGTCCTCAACCGACCGAGTGATGTGCCGGTCGACGACGTGCTGCCCAACTGGGGCCCGCACGCCACCCAACCGGGCTCGGTCTTCGTCGGCGGGCCCGTCGAGCAGAAGACGGCGTTGTGCCTGGCCGCCATGCGGACCGGGGAGAACCCCGACGGCGTGCGCGGCCTGATCGGCGTGCGCGGCCCGGTGGCCCTGGTCGACCTCGACGCCGACCCGGCGGCGCTGGCGCCGAAGCTGCGCGGCCTGCGCGTGTTCGCCGGGTACGCGGGCTGGAACGTCGGCCAGCTCGCGGGCGAGATCGACCGCGGCGACTGGATCGTGGTGCCCGCTCTGCCCGGTGACGTGGTGGCGCCCGCCGAGCAGGACCTGTGGGGTCGGGTGCTGCGCCGCCAGGGCATGCCCCTGGCGCTGCTCGCCACCCATCCAGGTGACGTTCGGGAAAATTAGCCCGCCTGCACCCGGGTGAGCACGTCGCAGCCGCCGCACTGGCAGCCCGCGCAGCCCGCCGGGAGCTCCGGCTTGGGCTCGGGCACCGCGGCTGCGGCCCGGTCGCCCAGCACGCCCGCGCCGAGGGTGATGACGACCAAGCCGACGAGGGCGATGACCGACACGGTCAGCACCGCCGCGGTGCCACCGACGACGAAGCCGACGACCGCGCCGAGCACGCCGACCAGACCCGCGACCAGCGTGGGCAGGCCCGCGACCTTGTTGGCTACCCGGAACGCCTCCGGGCTGCGCAGTGCGGCCGGGGTGCGCACGCCGCCGAAGCGGTTGCGGGGCAGGCGCTCGGTCAGGCCGAGGAAACCGATGGCGAGCAGCGGGAGGCCGGCCACCAGGGGCGCGAGCGGCACGAGGTTCACGGCTCGATGGTAGGAGGTCGTGCGAACGCCACCCGCCGGACACCCTGGTGCGGTGTGCTACCCGTCATGTCCAGAGCCATGGCCCTCGTCGGCGCCGCCGCCGTCACCGCGGTCGCCACCAGCCTCTTGACCGTCCCGGCGTCGGCCCACCCGGGTCACCCACGGCCCGGGGTCCGCCTGATCGGCGAGCAGCGGGTGCCCAACGGGTTGGTGTTCCAGGGCACCACCGTCGGCGGGCTCTCCGGCATCGACCGCGACCCCCGCACCGGCGGGTACGTGCTGATCAGCGACGACCGCTCGGACCGCCAGCCCGCCCGGTTCTACACCGCGCGCTTCGACGTGACCGCGCACGGCCTCGGCCCGGTGACCTTCACCGGCACGAGCCCGTTCCGCAGGCCCGACGGCGCCACCTACCCGCCGCTGTCGACCGGCGACGGCACCACCGTCGACCCCGAGGACATCCGGGTCGACCCGTGGACCGGCGACTACACGTGGAGCCAGGAGGGCGAGCGGCGCCCCGGCGTGCTGATCGACCCGTCGATCCGCACCGCGCGCCGTGACGGCACCTTCGCCCGCGAGCTACCGCTGCCCGCGAACCTGAGGATGACCGCCGACCGCGGGCCCCGGCAGAACCTCGTGCTCGAGGGCCTGACCTACGCCGCCGCGGGCACCCTGGTCGTCTCCACGGTCGAGGGACCGCTGCTGCAGGACGGCCCCGAGGCCACCCCCGAGCACGGCGCGCTGTCGCGGATCGTCGTGCAGACCCGCGAGGGCAGGCAGCTCGCGCAGTACGCGTACCCGCAGGAGCCGGTGTTCGCCAAGCCGGTGCCGGCGACCGGGTTCGCCACCACGGGCGTCACCGCGATCCTGGCCGTCGACCCGCTGGACCCGAGCCGGTTCCTGGTGCTGGAGCGCTCGTTCGTGACCGGTGTGGGCAACAAGGTGCGCGTCTACCTCGTCGAGACCGCCGGGGCGAGCAACGTCGCCAACCGCGACCTCGCCGACGCGACCGGGGTGCGGCCGGTGCGCAAGCGGCTCGTGGCCGACCTGGCGGACCTTGGTCTGTCCACTCTGGACAATATCGAAGGGATGACGTGGGGCCCGACCCTGCGCGGTGGTGAGCGGACGTTGCTGCTGGTCAGCGACGACAACTTCGCCGCGACCCAGGTCACCCAACTGGTTGCACTCGGGGTCCGTCTTGAGACCCGGATGCGAAACGGACTCGACGTGGCGAGTAGGCTGGGCGGGTGAGCACGGCCCGTCTGCTCCTTAGTCGGCCGCGCTAGCCAACCAGGTTGGTGAGCGCGGCAACCCCTCATGCCCATCGGGCTGGGGGGTTTTCGTTTTCCCGGGTCGGACAGGGTCGAGACAAGCGCGGAGGGACACCACCATGAGCGACACCGAGCAGCAGGAGTCGGTGCCGAGCCACCGGTACACCGCCGCGCTGGCAGGCGCGATCGAGCAGCGCTGGCAGCGGTACTGGGAGGAACACGGCACCTACCAGGCGCCGAACCCGGTCGGGCCGCTGGCGGGCGACGTGCCCGCGGACAAGCTGTTCGTGCAGGACATGTTCCCGTACCCGTCGGGCGCGGGCCTGCACGTCGGCCACCCGCTGGGCTTCATCGGCACCGACGTGTTCGCCCGCTACCACCGGATGAACGGCCGCAACGTCCTGCACACGATGGGCTTCGACGCCTTCGGCCTGCCCGCCGAGCAGTACGCGGTGCAGACCGGGCAGCACCCGCGCAAGACGACCGAGGACAACATCGCCAACTACCTGCGGCAGATCCGCAGGCTGGGGCTGGGCCACGACGAGCGCCGCCGGATCACCACCAGCGACCCGTCCTACTACCGCTGGACGCAGTGGATCTTCCTGAAGATCTTCCACTCGTACTACGACGAGGCCGCGGGCAAGGCGCGCCCGATCAGCGACCTGGTGGCGCAGTTCGAAGCCGGAGAGCGCGCGACCCCCGACGGCCGCCCGTGGGCGGAGCTGAACCACGCCGAGCAGCAGGCGGTCCTGAACGAGCACCGGCTGGTGTACCTGTCCGACGCCCCGGTGAACTGGGTCCCGGGCCTGGGCACGGTGGTCTCCAACGAGGAGGTCACCGCCGACGGGCGCAGCGAGCGCGGCAACTTCCCGGTGTTCCGGCGCAACCTGCGCCAGTGGATGATGCGGATCACCGCCTACGCCGACCGGCTGATCGACGACCTGGACGGACTGGACTGGCCGGACAAGGTCAAGGCCATGCAGCGCAACTGGATCGGGCGCTCGCACGGCGCCCGGGTGCGGTTCGCGGTCGGCGACGAGCAGGTCGAGGTCTTCACCACCCGCCCCGACACGCTGTTCGGCGCGACCTACCTGGTGCTGGCGCCGGAGCACGCGCTGGTCGACGCGATCGCCACCGCGGCCTGGCCGTCCGATGTGGACAGCCGGTGGACCGGTGGCGCGGCGACCCCCGCCGAGGCCGTGGCGGCCTACCGGCGGGCCGCGTCGATGAAGTCGGACCTGGACCGGCAGGAGAACAAGGAGAAGACCGGCGTCTTCACCGGCGCCTACGCGACCAACCCGGTCAACGGCGCGCGCGTGCCGGTCTTCATCGCCGACTACGTGCTGATGGGCTACGGCACCGGCGCGATCATGGCGGTGCCCGGCCAGGACCAGCGCGACTGGGACTTCGCCGCCGCCTTCGGCCTGCCGGTCGTGCGCACCGTCGAGCCCACCCCCGGCTTCGACGGCGAGGCGTTCACCGGCGAGGGCCCGGCGGTCAACTCCGGGTTCCTGGACGGCCTGGACATCGGTGAGGCCAAGAAGGCGATCATCGCCTGGCTGGAGGAGCACGGCCACGGTCGCGGCACCATCCAGTACAAGCTGCGCGACTGGCTGTTCTCCCGCCAGCGCTACTGGGGCGAGCCGTTCCCCGTGGTCTACGACGCCGAGGGCACCGCGGTCGCGATCCCCGAGCACCTGCTGCCGGTGGAGCTGCCCGAGGTCGACGACTACTCCCCCAAGACCTTCGACCCGGAGGACGCCGACACCGAGCCGTCGCCGCCGCTGTCGCGGGCCACCGAGTGGGTCGAGGTCGAGCTGGACCTGGGCGACGGCCCCAAGACCTACCGCCGCGACACCAACACCATGCCCAACTGGGCCGGTTCCTGCTGGTACCAGCTGCGCTACGTCGACCCGGACGACCCCGACCGGTTCTGCGCGCCGGAGAACGAGCGCTACTGGCTGGGCCCGCAGTCCCCTGGCGACCCCGGTGGCGTCGACCTGTACATCGGCGGCGTCGAGCACGCGGTGCTGCACCTGTTGTACGCGCGGTTCTGGCAGAAGGTGCTGTTCGACCTGGGCGAGGTCAGCGGCCCGGAGCCGTACCGGCGGTTGTTCAACCAGGGCTTCATCCAGGCGTACGCGTACACCGACAGCCGGGGCGTGTACGTGAACGCGTCGGAGGTCGTCGAGCGCGACGGCGGGTTCTTCCACGGCGACGAGAAGGTGCGCCAGGAGTACGGGAAGATGGGCAAGAGCCTGCGCAACGTCGTCACCCCCGACGAGATGTGCGCGACCTACGGCGCCGACACCTTCCGGCTGTACGAGATGTCGATGGGTCCCATGGACGTCTCCCGGCCGTGGGCGACGAAGGACGTCATCGGCGCGCAGCGGTTCCTGCAGCGGCTGTGGCGCAACCTGGTCGACGAGGAGACCGGCGAGCTGCGGGTCACCGACGCCGAGCCGGACGAGACCACGCTGCGCGCGCTGCACAAGGCGATCGCCGGTGTGCACGAGGACTACGCGAACCTGCGCTACAACACCGCGGGCGCGAAGCTGATCGAGCTGAACAACCACGTCACCAAGACGTTCCCCGACGGCGCGCCGCGCGTGGTCGCGGAGGGGCTGGTGCAGATGCTGGCGCCGCTGTGCCCGCACGTCGCCGAGGAGCTGTGGGCGAAGCTGGGTGGTGCCACTTCGCTGGCGCACGGGCCGTTCCCGGCCGCGGACGAGCGCTACCTGGTCGAGGACAGCGTCGAGTACCCGATCCAGGTCAACGGCAAGGTGCGCGGCCGGGTGTCGGTGCCCGCGGCCGCGTCGCAGGACGAGGTCAAGGCGGCGGCGCTGGCGGAGGAGAAGGTGGCCGCCCTGGTCGGCGACTCGACCCCGAGGAAGGTCATCGTGGTACCGGGCCGCCTGGTCAACATCGTTCTGTGACATTTCCTTCCGCCACCCACCCCCTCATCCCCGCCCGGCATCGTTCCCGACCGGGCGGGGATGCCGCGGAATTGAGGAGCATGTGGCGTCGCGTAGCGCCAGGGAGCTAGCAGCGACACGTCACAGAAGACCGGCGTCGCGCACCAGGCCGGTGAGCATCGACTCGAAGAGCGGCTCGCAGTCGGAGACCGGGTACGGGAACTGGCCGAACACCTCCAAGGCGACCTGCCCGTAGAGCCGTACCCAGAATTGCAGGATCACGTAGGCGGTCCCGGTGCCCAGGTACTCCGGCGGCACTTGGACGCCGGACTCGGCCATGGCCGCGAGCAGGTCGTCGCGGAAGTTCTCCATGTCCGCGACCAGCTGCGCGGGCACCTCGGCGTCGGCCTGGGCGAGCTGGAAGCCGTTGGCCAGCACGCGGCCCGCGACGGTGAGGAAGATCCGGCCGAAGGAGTCCACCGCCACGTCCCGGCCCGCGCGCTGGGCGCCGACCGGGCAGTGCTGACCCGGCTCGGCCGGTGAGGCGAAGACCATGGCGAACTCCTGCGGGTGGGCCAGTGCCCAGGCGCGGAAGCCGCGGCAGACCGCGAGCACCTGGCCGAGGTGGTCGGCCTCGTCGACCTCGGCCAGGTCCCCGCCGAGGTCGGTGCCCAGATCGGCGCAGATGTCCTGGCGCAGGTGCTCGATGAGGTCCTCGCGCGAGGTGTAGTAGCGGTAGAGGGCGGGCGCGGTGATGCCCAGCTCGCGGGCGATCGCGCGCAGCGTCACCGCCTGCGGCCCGTCGGCGACCAGCAGCGTCCTGGCCTGCTGTCGGATATCCCGGTCCGTCGCGGCGCGGCCCCGCTCGCGCCGTGTGGCCTGGGTCATCGCACACTCCCTTGTAAACGCTGTTTACCGAGCCCTATCCTGCCACTGCTGGGTGAACAGTGTTAACCGCGTTTCGGAGGGTGATTCGGCAGTGTTCTCATCGTGGGGGTCGGTCGTCCACCGTAGGCGCTGGCTGGTCCTGGTTGCCACTCTCGTCATCACCCTGGGCGGCGGCTTATGGGGCCTCGGCGTGTTCGACAAGCTGACCCAGGGCGGGTACGAGGACCCGGCCAGCGAGTCGGCCCGGGTCAACAAGATCGTGGAGGACGAGTTGGGGCAGAAGCCCGCCGACATCGTCCTGCTCTACACCGCGCCCGCGGGCAAGACCGTCGACGACCCGGAGGTCTCGGGCAAGGTCACCGCGGCCCTGGCCGCGCTGCCCACCGACGCGGTCGCCTCGCGCATCGACTACTGGACGGCCGGGCAGCCCGCGCTGGCCAGCGCGGACAAGCGCCTGGCCATGGCCACGATCGTGCTGGTCGGCGACAATTTCGACGCGCGGCAGAAGTCTTTCGCCAAGGTCGAGGACAAGCTCGCGATCGACGGGGTGCTGACCCAGGTCGGCGGCAAGGTGCCGACCGAGCGGGCGATGACCGAGCGGTCCAACTCCGACCTCGCGGTCGCCGAGGCCATTTCGCTGCCGGTCACCCTGATCCTGCTCGTGCTGATCTTCGGCAGCCTGGTCGCGGCGGCGCTGCCGGTGCTGGTCGGCGGTCTGGCGATCTTCGGCGCGCTGGGCGTGCTGCGGTTGCTGAGCCTCGGGCTCGAGGTCAACACGTTCGCGGTCAACGTCGCGACGCTGCTCGGGTTGGGCATGGCCATCGACTACGGCCTGTTCACCGTCGGCCGGTTCCGCGAGGAGATGGCGGCGGGCCGCACACCGGCGGAGGCCGTGCGGCGCACCGTGGCCACGGCGGGTCGGACGGTCGCGTTCTCGGCGACGCTGCTGGTCATCGCGCTCGCCGGGCTGCTGGTGTTCCCCATGGACTTCCTCAAATCGATGGCCTACGGCGGCATGTCCGCGGTGGCCATCGCCGCGCTGGTGTCGCTGACGCTGCTGCCCGCGCTGCTGGCCATCCTCGGTCGCCGCGTCGACAAGCTCTCGCTGCCCTGGCGGCGCAAGGAGCCCGGTGAGCCCAAGCTGCTCGGCCGGATCGCCGACGCGGTCATGCGCAAGCCCGCGCTGTTCGTCGCGCCGATCGTGGCGGTGCTGGTCGTGCTGGCCCTGCCCTTCGGCGGCATCGAGTTCGGCGGCTCCGACGAGCGCCAGCTGCCGCCCGGCGACCCGCACCGCGCGACCGCCGAGGCGATCACCGCCAACTTCCCGGCGGCGAGCAACAACACCGTGCGCGTCGTGCTGCGCGGCGCGAACGGCGCGCCGGACCAGGCGATCGTGCAGGCGTTCACCGACGCCGTGTTCCGGGTGCCCGGGGTGAAGGCGTTCACGCCGTCCGGCGCGGGTGGCAACACCGTCGTGTTCACCGCGCCGTTGGACGCCAACGCGTCATCGGACCGGGCGCGGCACGCCGTCGAGGGACTGCGCGCGATCCCGTCGCAGGCCGAGGTGCTGGTCGGTGGTTATCCGGCGCTGGTGGTGGACTCGGTCGACGGGATCGTCAGCCGGGTGCCGTGGATGGTCGGCATCCTGGCGGCGGCCACGCTGGTCCTGATGTTCCTGGCCTTCGGGTCGGTGCTGCTGCCGATCAAGGCCGTGGTGATGAGCGCGTTGAGCCTGTCGGCCACCTTCGGCGTGCTGGTGTTCGTCTTCCAGTACGGGCACGGCGCCGGGCTGCTCGACGTGACACCGCAACCGATCCAGGCCGGGATGCTCGTGCTGATCGGCGCGGTGGTGTTCGGGCTGTCCACCGACTACGAGACGTTCCTGCTGGCGCGGATGGTCGAGGCCCGGCACGCGGGGATGTCGACCGGCGACGCGGTGCGCACGGGACTGGTGCGCACCGGTCGGATGATCACCGCCGCGGCGCTGCTGCTCGGGGTGGTGACCGGCGCGTTCGGCATGTCGTCCTTGGCCAGCATGCGGTTCATCGGCCTCGGCATGATCATCGCCCTGGTCCTGGACGCCACCGTGGTGCGGATGCTGCTGGTCCCGGCGGTGATCAGGCTCTTCGGCGACGCGGCCTGGTGGGCACCGAAGTCGTTACGGCGCCTGCAGGAGAAGGCGGGGCTTTCGGAGGTCGAGTCCCCGCGCGAGTTGGAGAAGGTCTAGCCACCCGCCATTACGGCCACCGGCGCCGATCGCTCGGGGGGCTACGCGACCGGCGCCGGTGACAACTCCCGGCTCGCGCCGGGGCTTCGCACATCCCGATGGGATGTGTCACAACTGACGCACAGTGTGGCACTCCCGCTCCGCTCGGCTACCCGATCGTTCACACTTGCGCACGTTCGCTAATGGCAACGGCCGCTGACTAGGGTCAATGTCGTGGAAACCGCGATTGTGGTACTGGGCTCAGCGAACGCGGATCTGGTCGTCGAGGTCGCTCGGCGGCCCCTCGCGGGCGAGACCGTGCTGGGGTCGGACACGTGTGTGCTGCCCGGCGGCAAGGGTGCGAACGCGGCGGTGGCGGCTGCCCGGTTGGGCGGCGCGGTCGCGTTCGTGGGTGCCGTCGGAGGCGACGCGAACGGGGACCTGGTGGTGCGTTCGCTCGTCGACGCGGGTGTGCGCGTCGACCACGTGCGCCGGGTGGACCGGCCGACGGGCGCCGCGTACATCACGGTGACGCCGGACGGGGAGAACTCGATCGTCGTGTCGCCGGGGGCGAACGCGGCGTTGACCGCCGACGACGTGTGGTTGGGGTCGGCGCGGGTGTTGGCGGCGTCGTTGGAGGTGCCGCTCGCCGTCGTCGAACACGCGGTGGTGGCGGCGGAACGCGTTGGCGCGCGGGCGGTCGTGAACGTGTCGCCGGTCGCGCGGCTGTCGGCGGAGGCGTTGGCGGTGCTGGACCCGCTGGTGGTCAACGAACACGAGGCCGACGAGCTGGGTGACCTGTTGGCGTTGGGCGTGCGTTCGGCGGTGATCACGTTGGGTGCGCGCGGGGCCGTCGTGGTCGAACGCGAACGCGCGACCGAGGTGCCCGCGCCGCGCGTCGACGTCGTCGACACGACGGGCGCGGGCGACGCGTTCACCGGCGCGCTCGCGGTCGCGTTGGCCGGCGGGGCGGACCTGGTGTCGGCTGTTCGACGGGCCGTCGCGGTGGCGTCGGTGTCGGTGACGGCGTCCGGTGCGCAGCCGTCCTACCCGACGCAGGAGCGGATGAACAGGTCGGCGAGTTCACGGGCGTAGGCGTCGACATCGGTGTCGGCACCGTCCGCGCCGTCGACGCCGTTCGCGATCGTGCGGGCCACGACCCGGACGTCGAACTCGCCGAACACGCCCTCGCGTTGCCCCTGGACGAGTTGGCGTTCGAGCCTGCCGGTGCGGAAGTCGCGCAGCACCGGGGCGAACTCGGGCATGTTCGCGCCGATCTCGCGGATCGCCCGGACCTGGTCGGGGTGGGTGGTGAGCATGCCGACCAGGAACTCGATGTAGGACCGCAGCATGTCGACGCGGTCGGTGGTGCCGTCGAGCCGTTCGTTCATCCGGTCGTCGACCGCGCTGATGGCGGAGATCAGGGTGGTCATCATCAGGTCGGACTTGTCGCGGAAGTGGTAGGAGATCAGCCGGGTGCTGCTCAGCCCGGCGTGCTCGACGATCTTGGCGAACGAGGCGCCCGCGAACCCGTGCCGCGCCACCACCTCGACGGCCGCCTCCGCGATCTGCTGCCTGCGCGCCGCTTCGGTCACTGTTACCTGCATGAGTAAATAGTAACACGGCTGAGTAAAGTGGGACCATGGTTTCCATGGACCTGCCGGAGACCTCCCTGCCCGCGCACGGCACCCCGCGCGAAGAGCTGTTCGCCGACCTGCGCGCCCGCAAGTCCGCCGACGCCGACTGGCGCGCGGGCCGCACCTGGAGCCTGATCTACCCGGCGGGCGAGGACGTCGACGCGGTCCTGCGCGAAGCCCACGAGCTGTACCTGTACGAGAACGCCCTCAACCCGTTCCGCTTCCCGTCCCTGGCCGACATGGAACGCGAAGTGGTGGCCATGACGGCCGGGCTGCTGCACGCTCCCCCGGGCGCGTCGGGCTCGCTGACCTCGGGCGGCACCGAGTCGATCATGCAGGCGATCCGGGTCGCGCGGGACCGGGCCGCGGTCGAGTCGCCCGCGCTGGTCGTCCCGAGGTCCGCCCACCCGGCCTTCGCCAAGGGCGCCAAGTACTTCGGCCTCGAACTGCGCCAGATCCCCTTGGACGCCGCCCTCCGCGCAGACGTCTCGGCCGCCGCCGAGTTGATCGACGAGCGGACGGTGTTGGTGGCCGGTTCGGCGCCGAACTACCCGCACGGGGTCGTCGACCCGATCCCGGAACTGGCCGCCCTCGCCGCGTCCCGGGGCATCCCCTTCCACACCGACGCCTGCGTCGGCGGGTTCCTGCTGCCGTTCCTGCCCGACGCGCCCGCCTTCGACTTCCGCGTCCCGGGCGTGACCACCATGTCGGCCGACGTGCACAAATACGGCTACGCCACCAAGGGCGCGTCGGTGTTGTTGCACCGCAACGGCGACCACGTGCTGCAGTACCAGGCATTCCTCTACCAGGACTGGCCCGGCGGCCTGTACGGGTCACTGGCCCTGGCGGGCGCCCGCCCGGCGGCCCCGATCGCGGCGGCCTGGGCCGTCATGCGATACCTCGGCGTCGACGGCTACACCCGCCTGGTCCGGCGGATCATGGCCACCGTCGCCAAGATCCGCGCCGGCAGCACCGACCTGGGCCTGGAACTCCTCGGCGATCCAGCCGCCTCGGTCCTCGCCTTCACGGCTCCCAACATCATGGCCATCGGCGATGAGATGGACGACCGGGGCTGGCACCTGGACCGCCAAAACGACCCGGACGCCCTCCATCTCATGGTCTCCCCCGAACACGACCGAGTCGTCGACCGATTCCTCACCGACCTCCGCGACTCCGTCGACAATGCAGGCCAGTCCCGTGGGGTGCAGGCCCGCTACAGCTGACCCACCCCAACCGCACTGCGCTGCCGCCTGTCGACGATGTTGGCGATGGCCCCGACAGACACCCGAGGCGACAGGGCTTTGTCTCGGATCGCCCGGATGTCGCGGTCGTGGATGGCGATGTCTCCTGGTCGGTGGCTCCACATGGCGAACGGAGGCGGACCGCTGATCGCGAAGCGCAGGTCGCAGGAGTCCAGCAGCGTCCGCCGACTGTCGAACGCCGGAGGCGGCGCGGCCACGACGCGGAGTTCGATGTTCGGGCGCGCGGACAGCGCGGCGAGGTGGCGCAACTGGTCATCCGACGCCTGCTGGAGTGCGGTGTGCCCGACGAACAGGCCCACCGTCGCGGGTTGGTGACGCGTGAGGATTTCTTGGCGTTGCCGTAGCTCTTTGTCAGGCAGGCGGAACAGGTCGGGGATGATCTGGGGCGCGATGAACGTGAGATGGTCGGCGGCCTGCTCGAACTCCAGGTAGACGGCGTCCTGGTGCCTGCGCTCTGCCTCGGTGGTCGCGATCCAGTGCGGGGCGCTGGTATCGGTGGCGAGGGCCAGGGTGTCGGCGAACTGGCCACCGCAAACCCCGAGGGCACCGAGGAAGTGCGCGACCTGCTCGGATCGCGGCGTCCGGTGCCCCGTCTCCCACCTCGACAACGTCGGCATGTCCCGGTTGATCAGGTGGGCGAACTCCCGCAACGACCACCCACCCGCGCGCCGGGCCTTCCGCAGCGCCCACCCCAACGCCACCGCCTTCGGCGTCCTCGACACCCGGCACACCGGTGCCTTCACCTGCTCGTCGATCACCGCTGCCACCGCTTCCCGATCCGTCGACGCTGGTCTCGCGGTTGACCATCGCGGTGTGAACGCTCGGTGAGCAAACATGTGGTGACACCGCTCGCACGGTCTGTCACAGAGCGTCTAGCGTTGAGGTATGGGGCGCGAGTCCGAGGTTGTCTTGGCGCGGCGGCGGCAATTGGGGTTGCGGTTGGCCGCGTTCCGCCGGGCGGCCGGGCTGACACAGGCCGAGTTGGCCGAGCGGCTGCTGTGCGACAGATCGATGGTGGCCCACCTCGAACGCGGGCGTGGTCGAGGGACCGCCGACTGGTGGCGGGACGCCGACAAGGCATTGGCGGCGGGCGGCGTTCTCGTCGACGAGTACGGCGAAGCGGTCGCTGTCGCGGCCGAGGTGGTGGCTCGCGGGCGGGCGTCGGCGCTCGCCGAGGTTCAGGCGCAGGTGGGAGCGTTTCGGCAGGTGTCGTCGGATCCCCTTGCGGGTGATGACGAGTTGGCCTGGGAGTTGGCGCGGCGGGTGGCGGCCACTGATGTCTCCGGTGAGACGGTGGGGCGGCTGGAGCGGGCGTTCGACGGGTTGGCGGTGGACTACCCGAAGGCGTCCCCTGCGGCGTTGCTGGTCCGGCTGCGGGCGCACCTGGGATACGTCGCCGGGCTGCTGGACAAGCGGGCCACGCTCGACGAGCGTCGGCGGTTGGTCGTGGTCGGCGGGTGGATGTCGCTGCTCGCCGCGACCTGCCACGTCGACCTGCGCCAACGGCACGCGGCGGGCGCGTACCTGCGGACCGCCGCGAGCCTGGCCCGCCACGCCGGGCACGACGAGATCCGGGCCTGGTGCTACGAAACCGAGGCCTGGCGGGTCCTCACCGACGGGGACTTCCCGCGCGCCCTCGAACTCTCGCGCTCGGCCCGGCACCACGCCCCGGCGGGGAGTTCGATCGCCATCCAGGCCACCGCGCAGGAAGGGCGGGCGCTGGCCCGGCTCGGCGACCGGCGCGCGACCGCTCGGGTGATCAGCCAGGTGCACCGGCTCGTCGCCCCGCTGCCGACCCCGGACGCCGAGCACCACTACCGCTATGACCCGCACAAGGCCGTCGCCTACACCGCCACCACCCTCGCCTGGGCGGGCGACCCCGCAGCGGAGGCACACGCCCGCGAGATCATCGCCCGCCTCGCGCCGCCCGGGGACACCACCCGTTGGCCACGCCGTGCCGCGTCGGCACACCTCGACCTCGCGCTGGCACTGGCCAACGCCGGCCGCCACGACGAGGCCTGCCAGTGCGCGGTGCGCGCGATCGAGTCCGGCCGCATCGTGCCGAGCAACCTCTGGCGGGTCACCGAAGTCGTCGACCGGGTCGGCCCGAACGCGCGGACACCGGATCTCCAAGACGCCTACCGCAGGCTGCTCGACAACATCGCGCGATGACCTCGGCTGAGGCGAAGTCCGCAGTCCGGAGGCGCGTCTGGGGAGCGTTGACCGCGGAACGGGTTGTGCGGGACATCGATGTCTTCGGGCGGATTCCGGACTTCCTCGGTGCTGACCTCGCTGCCGACCGGCTTGCCGGTGTGGCGGGATGCCCGGGTGGTCAAGGCGACGCCGGACAAGGCGCAGGTGTCGGTGACAGTGCGCGCGTTGCGCGAGGGCAAGGTGGTCTACCTGGCTGTGCCCAAGCTCGCCGGAACCAAGCCCTTCTACCTGCTCGACCCTCGGCGACTCCCGGTTCCGCCGGAGGAGGCGGCCGTTCCCAAGATCGCCGCGCGAGTGGCGCCCGCGGTAGAGGTCGATGCGCTGGATCCAGTGGACTTGGCGGTGTGCGGCAGTGTGGCGGTGAGTCGGGGTGGGGTGCGTGTGGGGAAGGGGGCGGGCTACGCCGATCTGGAGTTGGCGTTGCTCGGCGAAGCCGGGTTGATCGGGGCCGACACCGTGATCGCCACGACCGTGCACGACCTCCAGGTGATCGACGGCGACCTGCCCGAGACCGAGCACGACTTCGGCATCGATCTCATCGTCACCCCGACCCGGACCATCACTTGCGACGCGCCTCGGCGGCGGCCGGGGTTGCTGTGGGAGCACCTGACCACCGACAAGATCGCGGCGATTCCCGCGCTGGAAGCCCGGCGGGTCAGGCGGGGCTGGCCTCGATGAGGGCCTTGCGGACGACCTGGATCAGCGGGTGCGTCTCCCGCCCCCGGCGGACCGCCGCGTAGACCTGGCGTTGGGGGGAGGGGGTTACCGGGCGGACGCGGTCGGTGGAGGTCAGGGTCGTGCGTGGGATCAGTGCCACGCCGACGCCCGCCGCCACTAGGGCGGCGGTGGCGGTGAAGTCGTCCGTGGTGTGGGTTACGCGGGGGGTGAAGCCCGCTTGGGCGCAGGCCGTCAGCAACACATCCCGGCAGGGGTTGCCGGGCAGCGGGACCACCCAGTCGTCGTCGGCTAGGGCGGGGAGGGGGATCTCGGGGTGGGCCAGCAGGGGGTGGCCGGGGGGTAGGACGGCGTTGAAGGGTTCGGAGTACAACGAGTCGAAGGTGGCTCGGTGTTCCGGGCCGTCGAGGGGGTTGTGCATGGAGACGGCGATGTCGATCTCACCGTCTAGGAGCATGGGGAGGCTCTGCTGGCCCTCGGCGTCGCGGACCAGGATGGTCACCGACGGCGCGAGGGCGCGCAGGGCGGTGATGGCGGGCGCGACGACCTGGGTGATCGCCGACGCGAAGGCGGCGACGCGGACCTGGCCCAGTTCGCCCGCTCCGTAGGCGGCCAGGCGGGCTTCCGCACGATCCAGTTCCGCCAGCACCGCGTCCGCGTGTTCCACCAGCAGCTCCCCCGCCGAGGTCAGCCACACCCGGCGACCTCGGCGGCGGAGGAGTTCCTGGCCGACCTCCGACTCCAGGGCCGCCAACTGCTGCGACACCGCCGACGGGGTCAGGTGCAGCGCGGCACCCGCCGCCGTGACGGTGCCGTGGTCGGCCAGGGCGCGCAGGACCCGCAGGCGTCGAGGGTCAATCACGCGCTCATCGTGGCAGGTCAGTCGGCCATCTTCGCCCGGGCGGTGATGAAGGCGTCGACGGCTCGGTTGACGTCGTCGGGGGTGTGGGCGGCCGACATCTGGGTGCGGATGCGGGCCTTGCCGTGCGGGACGACCGGGTACGAGAAGCCGATCACGTAGATGCCCTGCGCCAGCAGCAGGTCCGCCATCCGGGCCGCCTGCGCCGCGTCGCCGATCATCACCGGGATGATCGGGTGTTCGCCGGGCAGCAGGTCGAAGCCCGCCTCGGTCATCCGGGCGCGGAACAGGGCGCTGTTGTCCCGGAGCCGGGTCAGCAGCTCGGCCGAGTTCTCCAACAGGTCGAGGACCGCCAGGGCCGCGCCGGTGATCGACGGGGCCAGCGAGTTGGAGAACAGGTACGGCCGCGATCGCTGCCGCAGCAGCTCGACGATCTCCGCGCGGCCCGAGGTGTAGCCGCCGCTGGCGCCGCCGAGGGCCTTGCCGAGGGTGCCGGTGTAGATGTCGACGCGGTCGCCGACGCCGAAGTGCTCGGGGGTGCCGCGGCCGGTGGCGCCCATGAACCCGACGGCGTGCGAGTCGTCGACCATGACCAGGGCGTCGTGCCGCTCGGCCAGGGCGCAGATCTCGTCGAGGGGCGCGAGGTAGCCGTCCATGGAGAAGACGCCGTCGGTGGCGATGAGGCGGTAGCGGGCGTCGGCGGACTCGACGAGCTGCCGCTCCAGGTCCTCCATGTCGCGGTTGCGGTACCGCTTGCGCCCGGCCTTGCACAGCCGGATGCCGTCGATGATCGACGCGTGGTTGAGCTCGTCGGAGATCACCACGTCCCGGTCGGTCAGCAGCGTCTCGAACAGGCCGCCGTTGGCGTCGAAGCAGGAGCTGTACAGGATCGTGTCCTCGGTGCCGAGGAACGCCGAGATCCGCGCCTCCAGCTCCTTGTGCGGCGCCTGCGTACCGCAGATGAACCGCACCGAGGCCATCCCGAAGCCCCACTCGTCCAGCGACCGCTTCGCCGCGTCGACCAGCGCCGGGTGGTCGGCCAAGCCCAGGTAGTTGTTCGCGCAGAAGTTCAGCACCTCGTCCGGGCCGCCGACCCGGATCGCGGCCCGCTGCGGCGAGGTGATCACCCGCTCGGCCTTGTACAGGCCCGCCGCCCGGATCTCGTCGATGGTGCCGCGCAGGTCGTCGCGGATCGCGCCGTACATGAGTCTCCTAGCTCGTCCAGTCGAGGATGACCTTGCCGCACTTGCCGCCGCGCGCGGTGGCGAACGCCTCGGCGTAGTCGGTGTGCGGGAACCGGTGGGTGATCACCGGGGAGATGTCCAGCCCGGCCTGCAGCAGCACCGACATCGCGTACCAGGTCTCGAACATCTCGCGGCCGTAGATGCCCTTGATGGTCAGCATCTTCAGCACGACCGCGCCGAAGTCCACGGCGATCTCGCGCGCGGGCAGGCCCAGCATCGCGATCCGACCGCCGTGGGTCATGTTGGCGATCATCTCGCGCAGCGCCGACGGCTGACCGGACATCTCCATGCCGATGTCGAAGCCCTCGGTCATGCCCAGCTCGCCGGTCACCGCGGCCACCGGGGTCGCGCTGACGTCGAGCGCCACCGACACGCCGATCTTGCGCGCCAGCTCCAGCCGGTGCTCGCTGACGTCGGTGATCACCACGTGCCGGGCGCCCGCGTGCCGGGCCACCGCCGCGGCCATCAGCCCGATCGGGCCCGCGCCGGTGATCAGCACGTCCTCGCCGAGCACCGGGAACGACAGCGCGGTGTGCACGGCGTTGCCGAACGGGTCGAAGATCGCCGCCACGTCCGGGTCGACCTCGTGCCGGTGCACCCAGGCGTTGGCCTCGGGCAGCACCGCGTACTCGGCGAACGCGCCGTCGGTGTGCACGCCCAGGCCGCGGGTGTTCGCGCACAGGTGCCGCCGCCCGGCCAGGCAGTTGCGGCAGGCCCCGCACACCAGGTGCCCCTCGCCGCTGACCAGGTCGCCGACGGCCACCTTGCTGACCGCCGCGCCGACCTCCACGACCTCGCCGACGAACTCGTGCCCGAGCACCAGCGGCGCCTTGACGACCCCCGCCGCCCAGTCGTCCCAGGACTCGATGTGCAGGTCGGTGCCGCAGATGCCGGTCCGCAGCACGCGCAGCAGCACCTCGCCCGGCCCGGGCCGGGGGTCCGGGACCTCGGCCAGCTCCAGGCCGGGGCCGTGGGCGGTCTTGACCAGTGCTTTCACGTCGGCTCCTCCACGCGGCGGGTGGTGGCACCCGCCGGGCGGAGTCTCGCGCCGATCACACCGCGCGGTCCATCGGGACTTTCTGCACTGCTTTGACAGCGCAGCTGCACAGCCGGTGCGACACCGGGTCCGTCAGGTGTCCCAGCTCACCTTCCACGGCTTGCGGATGGTCAGCGACCCGATGCGCACGTACGAGGGACGCGAGATCTCCACCGAGCCCGCCTTCACCCGGCCGGTGAGCACGAACAGCGGCCCGCCGCCCGTCTCGTTCCTCGCCTTGTTCTTCACCGCGCCCGCCACGACCTCGATGTCGTTGGCCACGCACCGCGACCGCTCCGGCAGCAGCAGCTCCACCGAGCCGCCCGCCACGTCGAGGTGGATGCGCACCTCGGCGTGCGTGATGACCGCCTCGGTGAAGTCGAAGTCGCTCGAGCTCATGCGGTTGAGGATGGTCATCTCGCGGGGCACCACCCACGGGCCCTCGCGGCGGATCGAGGACATGGTGGTGCGGAACTCGACCGGCGGCGCCGCGGTGGGGCTGCCGGGTTCGCGGTTGACCACGCCGGGCAGGTCGACCAGCACCGAGTTCAGCTCGGCGCGCGTCTTGCTGGCCAGCGCGGTGTCGGTGCGGGTGCTGAACTCGTCGAGGCTCAGCAGCCCGTGCCCGATGGCCTTCTGCAGCACGCCGACCACGTGCTCGCGCTCGGCGTCGGACACCCGGAAGTCACGGGGGCTGATCGGTGCGGCGAACGACTCGGTGCTCACCACCCCAGACTACTGCTCCGGGTCGGCGTCCAGGCCGTGTTCGATGGCGTACCTGGCCAGTTCGACGCGGTTGTGCAGCTGCAGTTTCCGCAGCGTGGACTGCACGTGGTTCTCCACCGTGCGGTGCGAGAGCACGAGCCGGTCGGCTATCTGCCGCGCGGTCAGGCCCTTGGCGACCAGCCGCAGCACCTCGGTCTCCCGCTCGGAGAGCTTCGGCGCGCTCCCCTCCTCCGGGCCCGCGGCCATCCGGCGGTACTCGCCGAGCACCAGCCCGGCCAGCCCGGCGGTGAACACCGCGTCACCGGCCGCGGTCCGGCCGACGGCGTCGACCAGCTCGTCGGCCGACGCCGACTTCACCAGGTAGCCGGACGCGCCCGCTTTCACCGCCTCCAGCACGTCGCTGTGCTCGCCGCTGGCGGAGAGCACCAGCACCCGGGTGTCGGTCAGCGCGGCGGTGATCGCCCTGGTCGCGTCCACCCCCGACTCGACGCCGAGGTTGAGGTCCATCAGCACCACGTCCGGGCGGACCGCGTGCGCGATGCGCACCGCCGACGACGCGTCGGCGGCCGTCGCGCGCACGTCGAACCCGCGTTCGGTCAGGTCGCGGGCCACCCCGTCCCGCCACATCGGGTGGTCGTCCACGACCATCACCGAGATCACCTGCTCGCTCACCGCGTCCCCCTCTTGGCGTTCGGGATTCGGATCTCCCACTCGGTCCCCGCGTCCGGTGCCGTTTCGAGGGTGGCCGTGCCACCCAGCTCCCGGACCCTCCCCCGGATGGACCGGGCGATCCCCAACCGGCCCTCGGTTTCCGCCGCGGCGACCCGACCGGCGGGGATGCCCACACCGTCGTCGCGCACGCTCAGCACCACTTCGTCGCCCAAGTCCTCCAGCAGCACCCACGCGCGCGCGGTGGGCCCGGCGTGCCGGTCGACGTTCTCCAGCGCCTCCCGCACCAGGTAGGCCAGCTCGGCCGCCGCGGCCTCGGGCACCATCACCGCCGTCGCGGGGACGGACACCTGGTGCCGGTCGTTGGTCAGCACCTGCAACCGGGGGCGCAGGTCGGCCTCGCCACCGGCGGTCGACTCCAGCGGTGCCGCCGCGACCAGCGCGCGCAGCGCCACCTCCTGCCGACCAGCCAACTCGGCCAGTTCGGCGGCCTCGCCACCCAACTCCCGGCCGCGCTTGCGGACCCGGGCCAGCACCTGGAGCACGCTGTCGTGGATGGTGCGGGCCAGCCGCTCCCGCTCGGCGGTCGCCGCCTCCGCGCGCATCGCCTGGGCCAGGCGCTCGGCGGTCTCGGCGGCCTTGACCTGGTTGAGGCTGAGCATGCCCACGACGATGCCGACGCCGATCAGCAGCACCATGTCCCTGGTGAGGTCGGTGTCCACGTAGCCGCGCACGCCGTAGTTGAACGCTGAGATCACCGCGCCGAAGACCGCGCCGCCGACCACCCGGGCCCGGATGGCGCCGACCGCGACGACCGAGGTCACCCACACCGTGGGCAGCAGTGGCACGGCGTCCACGGCCAACTGGTCGTGGGTGAGGGCCATGCGCGAGAGGGTCATCAGCGCGCAACACACACCCAGGTCCACGACGGTGAACCAGACGCTGCCGCGTCCGGGACGCAGGTAGTGGATGGAGGTGACGAGCGTCCACAGCGCCATCGCGCCGATCGTCGACCAGGCCAGCCAGGTGCGCGCGTACTCGCCGTCGTGCGTCATGACCACACCTGCGGCGAAGACGAGCGTGATGACCCGTAGTAGTACTGCCGCCCGCCACAGCGGTTTGAGTGCGTCCTTGCGCGCCGGCGGTTTCATGCTCGGGACACTCTCATGGGCGGTCACGGGGCCGTGATGGGTCTTATGGTCTTGATGGTTCCGCGCTGTCCTCGTCGTCTTCGGTCACGTTGGGCTGCGACCCGGCGTCGTCTAGCACGTCGACTTCCTCCGGTTCGGTATCGCCCTCATGCAGCAGCGACCGGATACCGGCGTTGAGCACCGCGAGCAGCGGCACCGACAGCAGCGCGCCCGCGATGCCCGCGGCTATCAGGCCGACGCCGATGGCCAGCACCACGGCCAGCGGGTGCAGCTTCACCGCCCGGCCCAGCAGCCACGGCTGGAGCACGTGGCTCTCGATCTGCATGATCGCGACCACGATCGCCAGCACCACCAGCGCGGTCACGAAGCTCTTCGCGACCAGCGCGATCAGCACCGCCACCGTGCCCGCGATGAGCGCGCCGATGATCGGGATGAACGCGGTGAGGAACACCAGCGCGGCCAGCGGCACCACCAGCGGCACGCCGGTGATCCACAGCCCGATGCCGATGCCGACCGCGTCGAACACCGCCACCGCCGCCGTCGCCCGGACGTAGCTGACCAGCGACGAGAAGCCGCGGCGGCCCGCCACGTCGACCCGGTCGCGCACCGGGGCGGGCACCGCGCGGACCACGAACCGCCAGATCCCGGCGCCGTCGAAGAGGAAGAAGATGAGGATGAACAGTGTCAGCAGCAGCCCGGTCAGCACCTCGCCGATGGTGGCCGCGGTGGTGATCGCCCCCGAGGTGATCGCCGACTGGTTGGTCTTGATGGTGCCGATGGCGTTCTGGATGAACGACTGGATCTGGTCCTGGCGCAGGTGCAACGGGCCGTTGGTCAGCCACTTCTGGATGGTGTCGAGGCTGTCGTTGACCTGGCTCTGCAGCTGCGGCAGGCCGTTGGTGAACTCCGTGATCACGAACGTGAGCACGCCGCCGACCACGGCCAGACCGCCGATGAGCACTATCGCGGTGGCCAGCGAGCGCGGCACGCGCCACTCCACCAGCTTCCCGACACCGGGTGCCATCAGCGCGGAGAGCAGTAAGGCGATCGCCATCGGGATCACCACGTGGGCGAAGAAGCCCAGCAGCCAGATGACGATGTAGAGGGCGCCGATGATGACGATGAAGCGCCAGGACAGCGCCGCGCTGACGCGCAGCCCCCTGGGCACAAGTGGCGTGACGTCGTTGCTCTGAAGCGTGGCGCGGTGCTTGAGCCCCGCGACGCGGTTTCTGCTCATCGCCGATCACGGTAATAGGTCGAACCGGATGCCGGCGATGAAATCCCGGGTGTTGACCCGTCCGCCCCGTCATCGGGGCCCGTCCCCTGGGTCACTGTTGCCATCACCACCCCCCGGGGATCTGATCTCATGGCCGCATGACCGCCTACGTGCCGCTCGACGACCTGACCGACACCGAGCGCGCGGTGCGGGCGGCCTTCGGCGGCGGGGCCCGGCTGGACCTGGCGGGCAAGTCCGTCCGGGGGGCCGTCCTGGCGGGTTTGCTCACCGGCGCCTATCCCCTGGGGGTCGGCGCGATGCCCGCCCTCCGCCTCGACAACGCGCGGGTCACCGGCAGGCTCGACCTCGAGGGCCGCGCGGTGGACTCGGTCATCACGCTCCAGCGCTGCGAGTTCGAGCACGCGCCCGTGCTGCGGATGGCGCGACTGGTCGCCCTCAGCCTGCGCGGCTGCCGCGTGCCCGCGCTCTACGCCCGCAACCTGCGCGTCGGCAGTGACCTCTTATTGGAGGCGGGCTTCACGTGCGACGGCGTACTCGACCTCACCGACGCCACCGTCGAGGGCACGCTGCGATTAGCAGGCGCCGTGCTCCGCAACCCCGGCGCGGCGGCGCTCCTCGGCGCCCGGCTCCGGATCTCCGGCTCCATCCAGGCCATCTCCCTGCGCGTGTTCGGCGAGCTGCGGCTGCGCGGCGCGGGAGTCGGCGGCAGCGTCCACCTGACCGGCGCCCAGCTCGCGCACCCGTCCGGTGTCGCGCTGGAGGCGACCGGGCTCGTGGTCGCGGGCAACCTGCTCTGCGACTCGGCGGGCGGCCGGTTCGACGTCGCGGGCACGGCTGTTCTTTCCGGCGCCCGCATCGGCGGTGACGCTGTCTTCTCCGGCGCCCGGTTGCACGACGCCCGCGACGGCGACGGCCAAGTGCTCGTCCTCCCCCGGGGTACCGCGGCGGACCACTACGTCCTCGACGCTGAGCGGTTGCGCGTCGACGGCGACCTCAAACTCGACTCCGGGTTCACCGCGCACGGCTCGGTCGGGTTGCGCGGCGCGCACATCGGCGGCCACCTCTTGCTCTCCGGCGCCGAGATGGGCCACCGCGCGATGCTGGCCGACCAGGTGAAAGCGTTTGCCGAGGGGCGGACGACCACCCGCGTCCCGGTCGCGCTGGTCGCCGACGGCGTCGAGGTGCGCGGTGACGTCGAGGCACGGGGCACGCGGTTCGGCGAGACCGACTCCGACGGCGACGCCCGCACCGCCTTCCGCGCCTACGGCCAGGTCCGCCTGGTCGACGCGCACGTGCACGGCAGCGCCAGCCTCTCCCGGGCCTGGCTGCGCGGCCCCGGGATAGACGTCCTGTTCGCCGACCGCCTGCGCGTCGGCGGCACGCTCTTCCTGCGCAAGGTGCGGGCCAGCGGCTCGATCCGGCTGCAGAACGCGCACATCGGGTCCAGCCTCGACTGCTCCGGCGCCCGGCTGATCAAGCCGCGGTTGCGCCCGGACGGTTCGGTCAAGCCGTCCCTCGACGCGCGCGTGGCGACCATCGGCAAGGACCTCCTCTGCAGTTACGGCTTCCGCGCCATCGGCGGTGTCCGGGTCCGGTTGGTCGAGGTCGGCAAGATGGCCACCTTCGCCGGTGCGCGGCTCGGCGGGCGCACCGGTCCCGGCCACCCCGTCACCGACAAGGCGCTCTCGGCCTACGGGCTCACCGCGCAGGAGCTCGTCCTCGTCTTCCCGGAGCGCCGCCCGCCGCTGGGGCTGGTGATCCTCACCCGCGCGTCGGCCGTGTCGGTCACCGACGGGGCCGGGCTCTGGGCCGCGCGGGGCGGGGTCGACGTCGAGGACTTCACCTTCACCGCGCTCGCGGCCGTGCCCGAGGTGTCGGTGCGCACGCGGCTGGCGTGGCTGCGGAAGGTGCAGCCGGACTTCGCGCCCGGCCCCTACGATCGGCTGGCCGCGGTCTACTCCGACGGCGGCGAGGAGGAGCTGGCCCAGCGCGTGCACCTGGAGCGGCAGCGCCGCCGCTACGCCGAACTGCACGTGGCGGGCAGGCTGTGGGGTCGGCTGCAGGACGTGACCGTCGGCTACGGGTACCGGCCGTGGCTGGCCATGGTCTGGCTCGGGTTGTTCTGGCTGCTGGGCACGCTCTGGTTCGGCGACCACCCGATGGTCAAGCTGGACAACGACATGGACCCGGTGTGGAACCCGCCGCTGCTGGCCACCGACCTGCTGCTGCCGATCATCGACCTGGGCCAGGACAACAAGTGGCGGATGGTCGGCGCGTCGCAGTGGATCTCGGGCGTGCTCATCGCCGTCGGCTGGATCCTGGCGACCACCGCGGCCACCGGCGCGACCCGCGTGCTCAAGCGGGGCTGAGCGCGGGGGCTGTGGACAGCTCCGGTCGGTTTTTCGCGATCACCTGGCGTACTCACGGAACGTGATCTGTGGAAACACTCTGTGTTCGTCACACGATCCGGTGGGCATGCTGAGTCACGCGTGCATAACGGTGCGTGCGGGTGCCAGTGTCTCCGGTGCACGGCGGCCTGCCGTGCCGATCGGACCGGCGCACGAGCGGCAGAAGGGACCCCGCACACCGTGGACCAGCAGCGGACGAAGGAGACCGGCGCCTGGCGCCGCGTGCTTTCCCGCACCCTGCTCGTCCTGGGTGGCACGGTCGCCTCCACCGCCGCCGCGTGGGCCGTCACGACCGCGACCGCCGGTGCCGACGTGGCCACGGACCTGCAGGACGGCCTGCGGTCCACGGCCGACTCGGTGCCGGTGCTCGACACCCCCGCCGCGGCCGACACCGAGGAGCTGGTCACCGGTCTGACCGACCGGCTCGGCGTCGTGCTCGGCGAGCCCGTCGACCGGACCGTCACCAGTGCGGTCGGTCAGCGGGCGGTTCGGGCGGCGAAGGCCGTGGACGACTTCGGCCACGACCTCGCCCAGCTGCCCGTCCTCGACCCCGGCCGGTTCGACCTGCCCGGCGGCACCCCCGCCGCACCCCGGGTCGCGGCGGTCGTCGAGGTGGTTCGGCACGTGGTGCCGAACCCGATCACCACCCGGGCACTCGACACGGCCCCCGCCGCCGAGCGATTCGATGGCTCCGCCACCGAGCTGCCCGGCGTCGCGGTGCCCGGCCCCGAGCAGGTCGTGACCGAGCAGCCCGCCGCGGGAGTCCCCGCCGCCGCGCCGCACCGGTCCGGCGTGGTGGGCGCGAGCGCGGTCATGTTCGGCGCGAGCGCCCACGGCTACGCGACCCCCGACCTGCCCGGATCCCGGGAGCGCTCCGAACCGGAGGCCCCCGCCCTGCCCACCGGCCCCAGCCCGCTGGCGCCGCTGAGCATGCCCGCTCCCGTCTCCACCGGGCACAGCCCCGGTGGTGGCAGCGCGGACGCCACGGGCCTCGCCCTGGTGGCGACGGTTCCCGCGAGCACGGAAAGCGGCCCGGTCCGCGCACTGCGCACCGCACCGGCCCTGGCGCTCGCCGCCGTCGACGCCCAGCCGGGCGTCACCCCCGACTGAGCCATCCCCCTCGCGGCTGAGGAGCGCTCCGCTCCCGCCGGGTCACGCGCACCCACGTCTGCCGTGCCCAGGCCGCGTCTTCCGCCGCGGGATCCCCTCCCGCACCCCGAAAAGCGGGTGAGCACTGCCCCGAACGCGCCCGGTGGCGGGCGACCCGCGACATCCCGACAGGGATAACCACCCCGAAGAAGGAGAACACACCACATGCAGACCTGGGCGAAGCGCGGTTTCCAGACCGCGCTGGTCACCGGTGGCCTGTTGATGCTCGGCACCGGCATCGCGTCGGCCGACGACAACGTCAACCCCGACATCACCCCGAAGTCCGCGCTCGACGCGAACATCAAGGTCGTCGGCAACGTCACGAACAACTCCATCGGCACCGTGCTCGGCGACGAGCACCTGCCGGAGATCAACCGCACCATCTCCACCAGCCCCCGCGAGGTCCTCAGGGCCGTCCCCGGCGGGCAGGTCGTCACGCCGCTCGTCGACGGCATCTCCGAGCGCGCGCTCACCGGGGAGAACGCCCCGCTGCGGGCGAACAAGGTCGTCGGCAACGTGGTCGTGCCGGTCGACGTCTCCGGCAACGCCATCGCCCTCGGCGGCGACTCGTCGGTCACCAACGACTCCACGCAGAGCGTCTCGACCGACCGCGACATCACCACCACCGGCGACGACCGCGCGATCGCGGGCAACGTCGTCGACCTCGACTACACCGCCCCCACCCAGGTGACCGGCAACGCGATCAGCCTGCTGGGCGACGCCGAGTCGACCAACACCGCGTCGCAGTCGACCAGCACGGGCGGCGACATCACCACCACCGGCAACGACGGCGCCATCTCCGGCAACGTCGTCGCGGGCCAGGCCACCACCCCGGTGCAGGTCAACGGCAACGCGATCGGCATCGGCGGCAACGCCGACACCGACTCCAACACCACCTCCGACAGCGTCGTCGGCGGGGTCATCACCACCGACGGCGTCGACAGCACCCTCGGCGGCAACGGCGTGGCCGCGCCGATCGCGGCGCCCGCCCGGGTCACCGGCCAGTCCATCGGCATCATCGGCAACACCAACGCGCAGTCCACCAACGCCACCTCGGCCCAGGCCGGGGACCAGGCGCCGGACTTCAACCAGAACCCGACCTACGTCTTCAGCAACGGCGAGGACTCGACCATCGGCGGCAACGTCGTGCAGGCGCCGCTGGCCACCCCGGTCACCGCCGACTGCGTGTCGGGTGTCGCGGTGGGCAACTCCGACGCCCTCTGCCAGTCCAACCTGACGACCGCCGCAGGCGGCGGCAACCGCACCTGGGGCACCGACTCGGTGCTCGGCGGCGCCATCGGCGCGACCCCGGCCGCCGTGCCGGTGAGCGTGATCGGCAACGCGGGCGGCGTCATCGGCGACGCCAACACCGACCAGAACAACACCATCGACACCACCGCGGGCGGGCACAGCCGCACCCGCGGCCACGAGAGCGTGCTCGGCGGCACCCTGGTCAACTCGCCGGTGTCGGCCCCGGTCGACTCCTGCGCCAACGGCGGCGTGCTCGTCGGCGACACCAACATCGCCTGCGAGAACATCTCCACCACGAGCGCGGGCGGCGACGCGGGCTCCACCGGTGACGACTCGGTCGGCGGTGGCAACGGCGCCACCACCCCGATCACCGTGCCGGTCGAGCTGATCGACAACGGCGGCGCGGCCCTCGGCGACGCCGACATCTACGCCACGGAGACCAAGTTCTCCAGCGCGGGCGGCGACGCCAACACCGCCGACGACGACGCCGTGCTCGGCGCGAACCTGGTCAACGCGCCGATCGCCGCGCCGGTCCAGGCCTTCGGCAACACCTTCGGCGGCGTGGCCAACACGACCTCCGACACCGCGCTCGAGAACCAGATCAGCGCGGGCGGCCCGTCGCAGTCCTCCGGCACCGGCGGCACCGGCTCGGGCAACATCGTCCAGGCCCCGGGTGTGCTGCCGACCCAGGTCTTCGGCTCGGGCACCACCGTCGGCGGCAGCGGCGACGCGGTCGCCTCGAACGTCACCTCGGTGGCCACCGGCGGCACCGCCACCACCGACGGCGTCGACGGCAACGCGTCCGGCAACGTGGTCTCGCTGCCCTTCGCGGGCGCTGTCCAGGGCTTCGGCGACAACGCCGCCGTGCTCGGCGACGGCACCTCGCAGGCGGACAACACCGTCGACAGCACCGCCGGGTCCACCGTGGACACCGACGGCCGCGACGGCAACCTGGCGGGCAACATCGTCAGCCCGCAGCTGTTCCCGTTCGTCCAGTCGCACGGCACCGCCATCGCGGGGGTCGCGGGCGACAGCACCGCCACCTCGACCAACACCACCTCGGGCAGCTCCGGCGGCGACCTGACCACCAACGGTGACCAGGGCTTCCTCTCCGGCAACCTGGCCGACCTCCCGGTGGCCGGGCTCGTGCAGCCCAACGCCGACGCGGTGTCCGCGGTCGGCAGCGACGCGGTCGGCGTCGGCGACAACAACACCTCCGGCTCGGTCGGTGGCACCTCCACCACCAGCGGCCTCGGCGGTTCGCTCAACGGCATCGACATCACCGGGCCCACCTCGGTGAACGCCCCGGTCCGGGACGTCCCGGTCGAGGTGCTGGCCGACGCGCTGACCCACTCGACGCACAGCAGCGACGTCACCGTCGGCGAGAACCGCCTGGCCGACGAGGACGAGGCGCTGAAGCTCCCGGCCGCCGGTGGCCTCGGCGTCACCGAGGTGCCGTCGCTGTCCTCGCTGCCGTTCAAGGGCATCTTCAAGGGCCTGCCCGCCGCGCGCTCCGCGCACGGCACCCCGCTGGACGCGCTCAACGTCGCCAACCCGCTGCGCGGCGGCCTCGGCACCGCGGGCCTGCCCGGTGCCGAGCTCCCCGGCGGCGACCTGCTGGGCGGGCTCCCGCTGGGCGGCCTGCCGATCGGCGGTCTGCCGGTGAACCCGGGCAACCTGACCGGTGCGCTCAACCCGGGCGGCCTGACCGGCGGCCTGCCGCTGGCCTCGGGCCTGCCGCTGGGCCGCCAGGCCCGCGCGGACTTCCCGGCCACCGTGCCCGGCCTGGACAACCTGAACAACGTGTCGGGTGCCTTCTCCGGCAACCTGTTCGAGGCCCCGTCGCTGAACCACCTGCCGGTGCAGACCCCCGCGCTGTCCGGTTTGGACAGCGCCGCTGCCCTGCCGACCGCCGGTCTCCCGACTGCCGGCCTGCCCGGTCTGCCGAGCCTGCCCGGTGTGTCGTCGCTGACCGACACCCAGGCGCGCCTCGCGGGCCTGTTCGACTGATCCACCTGGTCTGAACCGTCAGAGGAAGGGCCCGGGAGCGCTGCGCTCCCGGGCCCTTCCGGCGTGCTCAGGCGGGGACCTTGTCGAGGAAGCCGTAGACGGCGGTGAATCGGCCGTGCTCGGCCACGGCCACGTCCGAACCCTCCACAACGGACTGACCGCCGCCCGTCGGCACCAGCTCCCAGCGGAAGCGGACCGTGCCGTGGTGGGCGTCGGCGGCGCCGAGCAGCCGGACCACGTGGCCGGGGAACTGCGCCAGCGCGGCGCCGATGCCGTCGGTGATCTGGTCGTGGCCGGTGAGGTCGACCAGCGGGTCGGTGAGCGTGCCGCCCTCGGCCCACAGGTCGGCGACGGCCGCCCGGCGGGCATCGGTGTCGGCGGTGTTCCACACGCCGATGTAGCGGTCGACGAGATCGATCAGGTCGCTCATGTCGGGACTCCCCTTCGGTTCTTGGCTGATCGTCTGTCGTGGCCGCGACGGGGACGACGATGCCGGCGCGGCGGGGGCGCGTCGATTACCCCGGGGGTAAGCGTCCTGCTCAGCGGCGCACGAGCGCGGTGTAGGCGTCGACGAAGTCGGTGAGCATGCCCGCGAACGCGGCCCGCTTGTCCGGCGGCCAGTCGGCCATCGCCTCGGCGAACACGCCTTGCCGGAAGCGGTGCACCTCGTCGGCGTGCGCGCGGCCCGCGCGGGTGAGCGCGAGCAGGGTGCGCCTGCCGTCGGACTGGTCGGCCCGGCGCTCGACCAGCCCGGCCTCGACCGCGGCGGCGACCAGCCTGCTGGCCCGGGGCTGGTCGACGGCGAGCGCGGCGGCGACCGCGCCGACCGTGCAGGGTTCCTGGTCCTCGACGACGTCGACCACGGCCGTCGCCGCCGGGGTGTGGTCGCGCCCGCTCAGCGCGCCGAGTGCCCGTCGCGCCTGCAGGCGGCGGATCGCCACCATCGCGCGTTCGACCAACGCCACATCGTCCTGGTCCGACATGCATGCTAGTCTACAAATACATGTAAGAAGACATGTATTTGGAGGATGACATGCGACCGATCGGGTACTGGGCCAAAGAGCTGGACCGCAGGCTGGAGGCGGAGTTCGAGCGCCGGTTGGGTGGTGCGGGGGTGACGCGGCGGCAGTGGCAGGTGCTCAACGTGCTGCCCGCCCCCGCCGACGAGGTCGACCGGGAGATGGCGCCGTTCCTGTCGAGCGCGGCCGAACTGCTGGACGGCCTGGTCGACCGGGGCTGGGCGCGGCGCGGCGAGGTCGTCGAGTTGACCGGTGCGGGGTTCGCCGCGCGGGAGGCGATCGGCGCCGAGGTGGCCGGGTTGCGGGCCAAGGCCGCCGACGGGATCGGCGACGCGGACTACCTGGTCGCGGTGCGCACCCTCGAACGGATGGTGGCCAATCTCGAATGAGTGGGAATACCGCGGGGCGGCGGGGTGTCGTGCTATGTTGTTCAATATTCAACAACAGGGGTGACCGATGACCCACGCACCGACCCGCCAGCCCGTGCTCTACCTCAGCCACGGCGCGCCGCCGCTCGCCGACGACGCGCTGTGGACCAAGCAGCTCGCCGACTGGGCCACCGACCTGGGGGAACCCACGGCGATCCTGGTCGTGTCCGCGCACTGGGAGGAGGCGCCGCTGACCCTGGGCGCCACCACGACCGCGCCGCTGACCTACGACTTCTGGGGCTTCCCGGAGCGCTACTACCGGGTGACCTACCCGGCCCCGGGCGCGCCCGAACTGGCCGCGAAGGTCCGCAAGCTGCTGCGGTCGGCGGACCACCCGGTCGCCGACGACCCCGAGCGCGGGCTCGACCACGGCGCCTACGTGCCGCTGGTCGAGATGTTCCCCGAGGCGAACGTGCCGGTGCTGCAGATCTCGATGCCGACGCTGGACCCGGCCGCCCTGGTCGAACTCGGCCGCAGGCTCGCCCCGCTGCGCGACGAGGGCGTGCTGATCATCGGCAGCGGCTTCTTCACGCACAACCTGTCCGGCCTGGACATGGGCCGCGACGCCGCCCACCGCCCCCCGACCTGGTCATCGGAGTTCGACGACTGGGGCGACCGGGCCATCGCCGCCCAGGACCTCGACGCGCTGATCGACTTCCAGCGCAAGGCCCCCGCGGCCCGGCTCGCGCACCCGCGCACCGAACACTTCGCCCCGCTGTTCGTCGCCCTCGGCGCCAGCACCGACACCCTCCACCACCAGCGCGCCGTGATCGACGGCTACTGGTACGGGCTGGCCAAGCGCTCCTGGCAGTTCGACTAGGGGCGCGCGGTGAGCAGGACGAGCGAACCCTCGTAGGCGGGTTGGGTGCGCAGGTGCCCGAAGCGCTCGTCCCAGCTGCCGTCGGCCAGGTCGCGGCCGAGGTGGTCGGTGAACCGGGCGACCGCGTCGTCGGACAGGAAGCTCCACGCGGAGCAGGCGAGTCGGGCCGCGGGGTCGAGGAGGGACTCGGGGCGGCCGTAGTAGGCCTCGTTGAACCCGTCGACGCAGTCCAGCGGGATGGGCACCAGCTCCGTCGAGGCGCGACCACCGAGCCCCGCGGCCAACCGCGCCCGCGACGGGTAGCGGCCGGCCTCGACGTCGATCACGTCGCGGGCGTAGTCGGTGAGCCAGAAGCGGTGCAGGAGGTCGGGGTCACCGGTCAGGACCACGACGGGGCCACGGGTCACCCGGCGCAGCTCGCGCAGGCCCGCGTCGAGGTCACCCCACTGGTGCACGCTGAACGTCGTCATCGCGGCGTCGAAGGTGTTGTCCGCGAACGGCAAGTTCTCGGCGGTCGCGTCCACCGCCTCGGCCAGGTGCGACGGCCGCTGCGCCCGCATCGACGCTGAAGGCTCGACGGGGGTGACCTTGCGGTCGACGGGTTCGTAAGAGCCCGCACCGGCCCCGACGTTCAGGACGGTCCGCGCGTCCCCCAGCGCTTGCTCGATGTGGGCGGCGATCCGTGGATCCGGCTGCCGGAACCTCGTGTACCCATCGCCGACCTGGCCGTAGTCGGCGTCGCCCGCACTTCCGTCCCCAGAACGCGTCATGGTCTCGACGCTAGTGGGCAGGGCGTTCGGGATCACCGTGACGTAGTCCGCTCAACAGCAGCGTGAGCATCCGCGCGGCCTGGGCCGACCTCTCCGGACTGTCCTGCGCGGCCCAGGCGATGGCGCCGACCACCTTCAGCACGTCCGCGTCCTCGACCGCCGCGGTGACGGCGCCCGATCGCCGCGCTCGAGCCAGCAACCCGGCACCCATCTCGAACAGTTCCGCGTGCCAGGCCGACACCCGCTCGCGGTCGAGTTCCGAGTTCAGCACGGCCGCCGCCAGTCCGCGGTAGGTCAGACCGTGGTCGAGGGTGGCGCGCAGCCAGGTGGCCAACGCGTCGAACTCGTCCTCGGCCGCCAGCAGTTCACGACCGAGGTCGACCAGGTCCGCGATCTGCTCCCCGAGCACCACCTCGATCAGGTCGAGGCGGGTCGGGAAGTGCCGGTAGAGCGTGCCGCTGGCCACCCCGGCCCGCCGCGCGATCTCGTCGAGGGACGCGTCCACCCCGAACTCGGCGAACGCGGCCTTCGCCTGCGCCACCAGCTGTTCGTAGTTGCGGCGGGCATCCGCGCGCAGTGGGCGTCCCGGGTCCTGGCCTGTCCGCATCCACACCACCCTGGCTAACCGGGGACATAGTCCGTTACTGTTCCGGATAACCGGACTGTGTCTCATCTTAGCTGGCTGGCGCTCTGGAGGGCTGTCCCGTGGGACTGGGTGACCAAGACCGGATCGACATCACCGACCTCGTCAACCGCCACGGTCATCTGTGTGACGCGGGCGAGTTGGACCGGCTGGGCGAGTTGTTCACGCCCGACGTCACCTACGACGTGACCGACTTCGGGTTCGGGACCCTGCGCGGGGTCGACGCCATCCGCGAGGCCGCGATCGCTTTGGGGGACGGGAATCCGGTCGGTCGTCACGTGACCAACATCGTGATCACCGAGGTTGACGACCGCACCGCGCGGGTCCGCGCCAAGGGGTTGGGCGTTCTGGCCGACGGGTCGGCGGGCAGCGTCGTCTACGACGACACCGCCACCCGCACGCCCGACGGGTGGCGGATCTCCTACCGCAAGGTGACTCCTCGACGACTGCCGCTCGGGCGCGAAGATCGTGGCGCGGTCGAGGTGCTGGAGAGTTGGCGGCAAGCCGTTGTCGGGCAGTCCGTTGAGGGGTTGCGGCGGGTGTATGCCGTTGACGCGGTGCACGAGTTTCCGTTCGTCTACCCCGGGGTGCCGTCGCGGTTCGAGGGGCGGGAGGAGATCGTCGGGTGGGTCGAGGCCGGGTGGCGGGGTGATCTGCCCAGGTACCAGGGCTACCGCACGCTCGCCCTCCACCACACCAGTGACCCCGCGACGATCGTCGTCGAGCAGGAGGCGTTCGGGGTGACCCCGGCCGGGGAGTTCACCTTGCCCAACATCGTGGTGCTGACTGTCCGCAATGGACAGATCGGGCATGTCCGCGACTACGTCGACGTCATGGCTGCCGCGGCTGTTCTGGGGCAGAAGGGCTAGGTAGGTCCAGCGCCGCGAGTTCGGTCGGGTCGGACAGGATCGAGATCTCCGTGATCCGGTCGCCCGTGACGGTGAAGGCGATCAGGGAGAACAAGCTGCCGTCTTCGCGCCAGCTCAGGGTTCCGGGGAGGTCGTTGACTCGGACCGCGCGGCCGTGGATGGCGGCGGTGGCCGCCAGTTGGGCCCCGGCCGCGACCTTGGTCGCGCCCAGGACGACGACCACGCCGCCCGGGGTGTCGGCGGTGAGCTTCACCTCCGGGTCCAGCACGCGCAGGAGGCCGTCGAAGTCGCCGTGGCGGGCGGCGGCGAGGAAGGCGTCGACCACGGCTCGGTGGGCTCGGGCCGCCGCGGGTTCGGCGGGGGCGCGGACCTTCTTGCGGGCGCGGCTGGCCAGCATCTTGGTGGCGTCGGTGGACTTGCCGAGGATCCGGCCGATCTCGTCGAAGGGCACGGCGAACAGGTCGTGCAGGACGAACGCCATGCGCTCGCCGGGGCGCAGGGAATCCAGCACCACCAGCAGCGCCAGGCCCACCGTGTCGGCCAGTGCCGCGTCGTCCTCCGGTGCCGGTCCGTCGTCGGCGGTCACCACGAGGTCGTAGGACGACTCCGGTCGGGCCTGGCGGGCCCGCAGGACGTCGAGGCTGAGCCTGCCGACGACCGTGGTCAGCCAGGCCCCGAGGTTGTCGATGCCCGCCGCGTCCTGGCGGGAGAGCCGCAGCCACGCCTCCTGCACCACGTCCTCGGCGTCGGCGTGCGAGCCGAGCACCCGGTGGGCGATCCCGCGCAGCCGGTCCCGGTGGGCCTCGAACGCCCCGGCGGTGTCAGACATGTCGTTACCTTCCGCGATTCCGCTTCGTCATGGGGGATGACGTGCCCGACCGGGCACAGGTAACCGATGGAGGAACGAGATCCGTGGGACCCCGTATCGAAGCCGCGTTCAACCCCGACGTCACCACCGCCGTCAAGCTGCTGCACAAGGCGATCCAGGCCGGTGGCGCCGACCCGCTCGTCCAAGAGCTGGTCCACCTGCGCGCCAGCCAGATCAACGGCTGCGCCCCCTGCGCGTTCGCCGGTGTGCAGCAGGCGAAGAAGCGCGGCGAGACCGACGAGCGCCTGCACAGCGTCGTCACCTGGCGCGAGACGCCGTTCTTCACCGAGCCGGAGCGGGCGGCGCTGGCCTTGGCCGAGGCCACGACCCGGATCCAGGACGGCGCCCCCGGGGTGACCGATGAGGTCTGGGCCGCGGCCGCCGAGCACTTCACCGAAGAGCAGCTGTCCGCGATCATCCTGAACATCGCGATGACCAACCTGTTCAACCGGGTCAACCACGCGATCCGGGAGCAGGCGGGCAAGGTCTGGTGAAACGACGGGTCGACCGGGCCGCCTGGGGGTGGTCCGGTCGACCCCGCGGCGCGGGTCAGCGCGCGGACTCGCGGTTGAACAGCTTCTTCGACCACAGGTAGCCACCGAGGGCGATCACCGCGCACCACCCGAGCGCGATCCAGCCGTGGTCGCCCAGCGGCTTGGCCATCAGCAGGCCGCGCAGGGTCTCGATGACCGGGGTGAACGGCTGGTGGTCGGCGACCCAGCGCAGCCCGGCGGGCATCGAGTCGGTGGGCACGAAGCCGCTGCTCAGGAAAGGCAGGAACATCAGCGGCATGGGCAGGTTGCTCGCCGTCTCGACGCTCTTGCTCACCTGGCCGAGCGCGACGGTCAACCAGACCAGCGCGAAGGCCAGCACCGCCAGGAACCCGGTCGCGGCCAGCCAGCCGCCGAGCCCGGCGGCGGGGCGGAAACCGACCAGCAGCGCGACGCCGACGACGACCGCCACGCTGAACAGCGCCTGGAGCACGCTGCCCAGCACGTGCCCGGTCAGCACCGAGACGCGGGCGATGTGCATGGTGCGGAACCGGGCGATGACCCCCTCGGTCAGGTCCATCGCGACCGAGATCGCGGTCCCCTGGACGGTGGTCGTCACGGTCATCAGGATGATCGCGGGCGCCAGGTAGTTGGCGTACTCGGCGCGACCGCCCGCGGGTCCGCCGAGGCCCGCGCCGAGCGTGCCGCCGAAGACGTAGACGAACAGCAGCAGGAACACGATCGGCATCCCGACGAGCATCACCGTCATCGACGGGTACCGCAGCATGCGCCGGAGGTTGCGGCGCAGCATCGTCGCGGAGTCGCGCAGCGGCTGCGTGCGCGGGGGCGCGAGGGTGGTCATCGGGAAGTCACCTTCTCGTCGGTGCCGGTGAGGGACAGGAAGACGTCGTCGAGGTCGGGGGTGTGCACGGACAACTCGTCGACCGCGACGGCCTGCGCGTCGAGCCGGTCGATCAGGGTCTTGAGCGCGCGCAGGCTGCCGTCGCTGGGCACCCGCAGGGTCAGCGCGTCGCTGTCGTGGGACGCCCGGCCGAGCGCGCGCCGGGCGGTGTCGAGGCCGCGCTGGTCGGCGAACCGCAGGCGGACGTGACCACCGGGGATGCGGCGCTTGAGTTCCTCCGGTGTCCCCTCGGCGACCAACCTGCCCTGGTCCAGCACACCGATCCGGTCGGCCAGCTCGTCGGCCTCTTCGAGGTACTGCGTGGTCAGGAAGATCGTGACGCCGCCCGCCACCAGGTCGCGGATGATCTGCCACAGGTTCCGGCGGCTGCGCGGGTCGAGCCCGGTGGTCGGCTCGTCGAGGAAGATCACCCGGGGGTCGCCGACCAGCGTCATCGCCAGGTCGAGCCGCCGCCGCATGCCCCCGGAGTAGGTCGAGGCGGGCTTGCGCGCGGCCTCGGTCAGGTCGAACCTGGCCAGCAGTTCGGCGGTACGCCCGCGCCGATCGCCCTTGGCGAGGTGGTGCAGGTCCGCCATCAACAGCAGGTTCTCCTCGCCGGTGAGCAGGTTGTCCACGGCGGAGAACTGGCCGGTGACCCCGATCGCGGCGCGCACGGCGTCGGGGTCGCGGGCCACGTCGTGCCCGGCGACGCGGGCAGTGCCCGCGTCCGCACCGAGCAAAGTGGACAGGATCTTCACGACCGTGGTCTTGCCCGCGCCGTTCGCGCCGAGCAGCGAGTACACGGTGCCGCGCGGCACGGTCAGGTCGAGGCCGTCGAGGACCACCTTGTCGCCGAACGACCTGCGCAGTCCGACCACCGCGATCGCGGCCTGGGATTGCTTGCTGGTCATGGGATTCCCCCTCGGTGGCGGTGGATCAGGCGCGCTTGACGGTGACGTCGCCGTAGGTGGTGCGCCCGCGCACCTCGACGGTCCGGTCGGCGTGCTCGGGCCGGGTGGTGTTCTCCAGCAGGTTGCGCACCTGCCCGAACCCGGTGGTCACCTCGAGCCACGCGGCGGTGCCGTCGGCGATGCCGATCGTGAGGTCGCCCATGGCGGTCGCGAGCACGACCGAACCGCCGACCACCTCGCCGAGCTCGATGTCGCCGTTGGAGGTCTTCGCGTCGACGCCCGCCCCGGCCCGGCCGACGCCGATGTCGCCGTTGGCCGCGCGCACCCGCACCTCGCCGGTCACCGACTCGATCGCGGTGTGCCCGTTGGAGTTCTTGACCACGGCGGTGCCGTCGACCGCGCCGAGCCGGATCTTCCCCGAGCCGGTGGAGACCTCGGTGTCACCCGCGACGACGTCGACGTCGACGTGGCCGGTGGAGGTCTCGACGCGCAGCGGGCCGGTGCGCTCCAGCCGGGCGTGGCCGATCGAGGTCTTGAACCGGCACTCCCCCAGCGTGCCCGTGCCGTGGAAGTCGCCGAGCTGCACCTGCGCCGACACGTCGGAGCCGGTGGGCAGTTCGATGGTCACGTCGACCGACCTGGACTTGCGGGAGAAGTCGAAGACCCGCGACTTCGGCCCGGTGATCTGGAGCCTGCCGTTGGCGTAGTCGACGCGGATCCGCTGCGCGGCCTGCACGTCCGACTCGTCGGTCTCGTCGCTCGGCCGGACCTCGACGACGGTGTCGGCGCGGTCGCTCGCGGTGACCCGCAGGTCGCCGACGCCGAACTCGACGGTCACGGCGATCGGCTCGGTGGTCTCGAAAATGGGCATGGCTGTCCCCTCGTTCTGTTTCGGTGAACCATCCCCGCAGGTCAGGGACGGTGAAGTGGTGCGGAGCGCGGCGCGCCGGGTGCGGTCAGCGCACCCAGCCGGTCAGCGACTGCTTGGCCCGCTTGCCGCCCGACGGCTCGGGCCGCTGGTCGCGCTCGGACCGCTGCAACGCGGTGGCCGCGGCCCGCACCAGCCAGGCGTTGACCGAGCGGCCTTCCTTGGCGGCGGCCTCCTCGACCGCGGCCTTGAGCTGCTCGGGCAGCCGCACGTTGATCCGCGCGGATGGGCCGTCCTCGGCGATCTGGAAGTCGCCGTCGGTGGCCGTCGCGCCGTGGTCGGTGGGGTTCGCGGGCGGCTCGGCGGGCGCCTGGGTCACCACGAAGCCCGGGTCGCGGCCGCGCAGGCGCAGCTCCACCGAACCCGGTGCCAGGTCCCGGGTGATCTCGTCGGCGGCGGCGGACAGCGCCTCCAGCAGGGCCATCCGGATCGCCGACTCCAGCGGTCCGGTCAGCCGCTCGACCAGCGCACGCGACTCCTCGCCGCCCGCTTCGGCGAGCGTCGCGAACTCGCGGCCGAGGTTGCGCACATACGTGGTCAGGTCCATGGCTCAACTGTGACACACGCGTGGCACCATTGCAAGCAAATCTGGCTCAGAATGATGCCAGGTGTGGCACCACTTGGCGTATTCGCTGGTCAGGACCCGGTTGGGGGTCCGGTCTCGGCTCGGGTGAGGCAGGCCTCGATGCCGTCGAGGAGGAAGTCGAGGCCCGCGTCGAAGCTCCGGTCGGCGTCGAGGTGGGGGCCGTCGTGGACCATCGCGGCCAGCGCGGGGAACCGACCGGTGGCGAAGGTGCGCAGCAGGTACGGCCCGAATGCGGCCTGCCACTGCGCCTTGTCCAACCCGGAGGCCCGCTCCGCGCGGCGCTCGGCGATCTCCCGGCGCACCGCGCCGGTCACGTACGCGTTCACCGCGGAGATCGCGGGCACGACGGTCTCCAGGTCGGCGTCGCCCACCCCGGCCAGCACGGCCTCGCTGGTGGCGAGCGTGTTCGGGCCCAGTTGGGGGCGTCCGCCGAGCAGGTCGGCGAGCCACTCGTGCCGGTGGGCGGTCTGCCGGGTGGACTCGGCGAGGGAGCGCAGCACCTCCCGCCAGCCGGTCCCGGACGGCCGGATCTCGGCGTGCGCCGCGTCGAGCATCAGGTCGAGCAGCTCCTCCTTGGTGGCGAGGTAGCCGTAGAGGCGCATCGGTCCGACGTCCAGCGCCGCCGCGACCTTGCGCAGCGACACCGCGTCCAGGCCGTCCGCGTCGGCGAGCCGGATCGCCGCCCGGACGATCCGCTCCCGGCTCAGCGGGGCGGGCGTCGGTCGGTCCGGCGGCTCCGGCCGTTCCCACACCAGCATGGCGCGACCATACAGCGGGTGCATTGATACAGTGTATCGACCGATACAGTGACTGGAGGAGTCATGGGGATCGCGATCGTCGGTGCGGGCCTGGGTGGCCTGGCCCTTGCTCGAGTGCTGCACGTCCACGGCATCCAGGCCGTCGTGTACGAACGCGAGTCGTCGCGCCACGCGCGCGGGCAGGGCGGCACGCTCGACATCCACTCCGGTCAGCGGGCGCTGCGCGATGCGGGCCTGATCGACGGGTTCCACGCGATCGCCCGCGGCTCGGGCCAGGACATGCGCTTATTCGAGCCGGACGGCACGTTGCTGCTGCAAGAGGACACACCCGACGACGCCCCGCTGCTGCGACCCGAGGTCGACCGCGCAGCCCTGCGCGACCTGCTGCTGGACTCGCTCCCCGAGGGCACCGTGCGCTGGGGGCACGCGTTCGCCTCCGCCGACAACGGCGTGCTGCGCTTCGCCGACGGCGGCAGCGCGCCGTACGACCTGCTCGTCGGTGCCGACGGCGCGAACTCCCGCGTCCGCGCGCTGCTCACCGACGCCGCCCCGACGCACCTCGGCCAGAACCTCGTCGAACTCGGCATCCCCGACATCGACCGCACCCACCCCGACCTCGCGGCGATGGTCGGGCGCGGCACCTGCTGGGTGCTCGGCGACGGGTTGTCCCTGGCGGCGCAGCGCAAGGGCGACGGGCACGTCCGCGTCGGCGTCGGCTTCTACAACACCGCCGAGGACTGGATCGCCACCTGCGGCATCCCCTTCGACGACCCGGCCGCCACCCGGGCCTGGCTGGTCGACCGGCTCGCGGGCTGGGACCCGCGGTTCCCCGCGCTGGTCGCGGCCTGCGCGGACGAGGTCGTGCCCCGGCAGGTCGCCACGCTCCCGATCGGCCTGACCTGGCCGCCCACCCCGGGCGTCACGCTGCTCGGCGACGCCGCGCACCTGATGCCGCCGACGGGCGAGGGCGCCAACATGGCGCTGCTCGACGGCGCCCTGCTCGGCCGCGCGCTGGCCGCCCACCCGGACGACTACCCCACCGCCGTCCGGGAGTACGAACTCGAGATGTTCGAGCGCACCAGCGCCGCCGCCCGGATGTCGGCGGAGGTGCAGAAGATGCTGATGGCACCGGACGCCGCCCAGCGGGTCCTCGCGTTCTTCCAACCCGACGCGTAGCCCGGGCTTGACCTCGACCTAGGTCGACCCGACAGCGTGGTCCACATGAGCGGACAACAGGAAACGCTGGTCGACTGGGTGCGCGCGCAGCGGGCGGACACCGACCCGGAGGCGTTCGCCGATGTGGTGGGGCACGCGTCGGTGGTCGGGTTGGGGACCGGGACGCGGTCCGCGCGCGAGACGTTCGCGGTCGTGACGCGGACGACCCGGGTGCTCGTCGAGCGCGGGTTCCGGGTGATCGCGGTCCTCGACAACCAGCGGGTCGGCGAGTTGTACGACCGGTACGTGCGCGGCGCGGACGTCGACATCGATGCCGCGCTGCGCCAGGCGTGGGGGCCGTGGCGCACGGAGGAGATGCGCGATGCGCTGGACTCGCTGCGACGCCGCAACGCCGACCACCCCGGTGACCCTGTGCGCGTAGTCGGTGTGGGTAGCTCGCGGGTGCTCCCCGCCGACTACGACCGCGTTGTGGACCTGGTGGAGGCGGTTGACCCGGCCGAAGCGGCGAAGGTCCGCGTGCTATTCGACGTCATCCGCACCGCCCACGACGCCGGTGAGCACGTGCTGCGCGCGCGAGGCACCCATCCGGGGACTCCGTTCGTGGAGCTGGCCCGCCGGGCACGAGAGATCGCGGGGCGGGCGGGGGCCGGGGAACTCCTCGACGCGATCGTCGACCACCACGCGAACGCGATCGGCGTGGGGTACGACGCTGATCGCGAGGAGCGCGCGGCGGCCGACCGGGTGCGCGCGCTGCTGCCCGCGCGCGTCGTGCTGTGGGAGGGCAGCGCGCACGTCGCGGCGGACGCCATGATGGGTGGACACCTGCGCGCGGAACTGGGCCGGGCCTACGCGGCCGCGCACGTGACGTTCGGCCACGGCCGGGCGAACGGCGTCGACGTTCCGCCGCCCGCGCCCGGCTCGCTCGAGGACGTCCTGCTCGCGGCGGGCGGGGAGCGGACCGTCCGGCTGGACGACGGCTCCCCCACCACCCTCGACGCGCCATGGCGGACACGGCTGATCTCCGGCGTCTACGACCCGGCCCGCGACGGCGAGCACTACCTGGAGGTGCGCTCGCTGCGCGGTGCCTACGACGTAGTGGCCTTCGTCCCGGAGATCACCCCGACCACGGTGCTGGCGCCCTAGCGGGCGTCCTGCCGTGCCAGCCACTCCAGGATCGCCCGGTTGGTCTCCTCGGGCTTCTCCTGCTGGATCCAGTGACCGGTGTCCAGGCTGATCACCTCCACGTTCGGCACGAACTCCGCCAGGTTCGCCGACTTGGCGATCGTGTCCCGGTCGCCGTAGATCATGAGGGTGGGCTGGTGGATGACCGGGTCCGCGTCCGCCAGCAGGTGCCAGTTGCGGTCGAGGTTGCGGTACCAGTTCACGCCGCCCGTGAATCCCGTCGACCCGAAGGTGGCGGTGTAGACGGCGAGGTCGCTGTCGCTCATCAGGGGATCACCGAGTGGTGTGTCCGCGCGGGCGAGTTCGATGAACGCCATGCCCGGCCGGGGCTCCTGGGGGGGTTCGTTCTTCCGGTACAGGTTGCGGAGGAACCGGCCCGCGTTCTCGTCGAACACGGCGTCCGCGACGCCTGGCTGCCGGTTGAAGTGGACGAAGTAGTAGTCGCCGCCGAGCACCTCCTCCATGAACTCGATCCAGGGCTTCGCCCCGCGCTCGAGGTAGGGGAGGCTGAGGTTGATCACCTTGTTCACCCGGGTCGGGTGCAGCAAGGTCAGTCCCCAGACGACGGCCGCGCCCCAGTCATGACCGACGAAGGTGGCGTCTTCGTACCCGTAGTGGTCGAGGAGCGCTACGAGGTCACCGGACAGGTGCTCGATGTCGTAGTCCGTCAGTTCGGTCGGACGGGACGAGTTCCCGTAGCCCCGCTGGTTGGGGACGATGACGTGGTAGCCCGCCTCGACCAGGGCGGGCACCTGGTAGCGCCAGGAAAAGGCGAGCTCCGGCCAGCCGTGGCAGAGCACGATGGGCTTGCCTGCGTTGTGCCGTCCCGCTTCGAAAACCTCGAGCTCCACACCGTTGACCGGGATGAGAGTGGGCTGGGGGAAATCGGTTGGATGAGTCGTCGGTGAGGTCATGGCGCCATCTTGGCCACTGAAACCGGTCACCCCATGACCGGTTTTCCGTGCGAGTGTTGGCGGTGTGCGAACCGACCGGCTGGTGGCCGTCCTCCTCTTGCTGCAACGGCGCGAGCAGGTGACGGCGGCGGAGGTCGCCAGCGAACTGGAGGTCTCCGAACGCACCGCCCGCCGCGACCTCGACGCCCTGGCCACGGCCGGGGTGCCCCTGTACGCCACGCAGGGCCGCGGCGGCGGCTGGCGGCTGGTGGGCGGTGCCCGTACCGACCTGTCCGGGTTGACCGCGAGTGAGGCCCGCGCCCTGTTCCTGGTCGCGGGCCCGGCCTCGGCGGCGACACCGACGGTGAAGGCGGCGCTGCGCAAACTCGTCCACGCCCTGCCGGAGCCCTTCCGTGCCCAAGCCGAGGCAGCGGCGTCGTCGGTGGTCACGGACCCCCGGCGGTGGGGGTCGAGCCGGATCGAGCACCGCCCACCGCGCTTCCTCGACGAACTCCAGGACGCGGTGATCCACGGCGTCCAGGTGCGACTCGGCTACGTCGACCGCGGCGGCGCCGAAACCGAGCGAACCGTCCACCCACTGGGCATCGTCGCCAAGGGCCTGTCGTGGTACCTCGTCGCCAACACCGAGGCAGGCAGGCGAACCTTCCGCATCGACCGCGTGTCCTCCGTCGACCCGACCGACGACCCCGTGCGCCGACCCGACGACTTCGACCTCGCCGAGAGCTGGCGCGAGATCGCCGACGAGGTCGACCGCAAGCGCACACCCGTCGAGGCCCAGGCCGTGTGCGTGCCCGACGGCATAGGCGTACTCCGGATCGCGTTCGGCGGTCGGCTCGAGGTGGGGGGTACCACGCCCGACGGCCGCGTCGAGGTCGTCATCCGCGGCCGCGACGAGCACATGCTCGCGGGCGAGCTGGCCGGCCTGATCGACTGGGTCGAGGCGACCGGACCGCCCGCAGTGCGAGACCACCTGGCCGCGATCGGCACCGCCCTCGTCGAGCGGTACGGCTGAGACCGGGGCCCGCCCGGGTGTCGAGTCCGTGGCGCACGGTCATGACCGACGAGTCGAGCTGGCCCGCCGGGCGCGGATCGAACTGGCGTACCTGGCGCGCACGGAAATACCGACTTCCGACTAGGTCGGCGGACGGCCATCGAGGGGGTCAGCCCTGGGCGAGGTCGGCGAAGCGGCTGTAGTGGAGTTGGTGGGCCACGACGACCGTGGCGGTGGGGCCCGCGCGGTGCTTGGCCAGGATCAGGTCGGCTTCGCCCGCGCGCGGGTCGTCGCGTTCCCAGGCGTCCGGGCGGTTGATCAGCAGGACCATGTCCGCGTCCTGCTCCAGGGAGCCGGACTCGCGCAGGTCGGAGAGCATGGGGCGCTTGTCGGTGCGCTGCTCCGGACCTCGGTTCAGCTGGCTGATCGCGATGACCGGGACCTCGATCTCCTTGGCCAGCAGCTTGAGCTGCCGGGAGAACTCCGATACCTCCTGCTGGCGGGACTCGACGCGCTTGCCGGAGGTCATCAGCTGGAGGTAGTCGACCACCACCAGCTTCAGGTCGTGCCGCTGCTTGAGCCGCCGGGCCTTGGCGCGGATCTCCATCATGGTCATGTTCGGCGAGTCGTCGATGAACATGGGCGCCTCGCTGATCTCGCTCATCCGGCGGGCCAGGCGGGTCCAGTCGTCGTCGCTCATCCGGCCGCCGCGCATGTCGCCGAGGCGGATCTTGGCCTCGGCGGAGAGCAGGCGCATGACGATCTCGACGCGGCTCATCTCCAGGGAGAAGATGGCGCTGGACATGCCGTGCTTGATCGAGCACGAGCGGGCGAAGTCCAAGCCCAGGGTGGACTTGCCGACACCGGGGCGGGCCGCGACGATGACCATCTGACCGGGGTGCAGGCCGTTGGTGATCTCGTCGAGGTCGGCGAAGCCGGTGGGGATGCCCTGGGACTGGCCGCCGCGCGAGGCGATGGCGTCGATCTCGTCCATGGTGGGCTGCAGCAGCTCCTCGAGCGCGACGTAGTCCTCGCTCATGCTGCGCTCGGTCACCTCGTAGATCGAGGCCTGCGCCCGGTCGACGATCTCGGTGACGTCCGCACCCTCCGCGCCCTGGTAGCCCAGCTGCACGATCCGGGTGCCCGCCTCCACCAGCCGCCGCAGGATCGCCTTCTCGGCGACGATCTCGGCGTAGTAGCCCGCGTTGGCCGCGGTCGGCACGGTGGACAGCAGCGTGTGCAGGTAGTTGGTGCCGCCGATGCGGCGCAGCTCGCCGCGGCGCTCCAGCTCGGCGGAGACGGTGATCGGGTCGGCGGGCTCGCCGCGGCCGTACAGGTCCAGGACGCAGTCGTAGATGGTCTGGTGGTTCGGCCGGTAGAAGTCGTCCGGGCGCAGCGCCTCGATGACGTCGGCGATGGCGTCCTTGGACAGCATCATGCCGCCGAGCACGCTCTGCTCGGCCGCGATGTCCTGCGGGGGCTTGCGGTCCTGCCCGCCACCACCGGGTTCCGGCGGTGCGGAGAAGTCGTCGGCGAGCGCCACGAGCTGTGCCCCCTCCTGCTGGTCTGCCGTGGGTGTCTGCCGGGCGGATCGCACGCGTGTTCGACGCCAACGATACGTCCCCCGCTACGACATCCGGGTGGTGTTCACCCCGCCCGGCGGCCGGTCGCGAGGCGACGCTAGAACCCCTTCGCGGGGTACGCAAACCCCACTGGGGACTACCCTGTGGATAACTTGGGGATGGTTGCGCTGAGGTGGGCACAGGTCCGGCAGGGCCTGTGGACAACCTGAGGACAACTGACCGAAGTGGTGGGGAATCGCCAGGTCAGGGCCTGTGTATGAGGTGTGGAGAAAATCCCTCGCGCGGTCCCCGGCGTGTCGCGCGGGCGGCGGGATTCGGCGTGTCGCGGGGCGCGTCGCTCACCAGGGTGAGCGTCCCCCTGTGGACAACTGGGCGGACGCGGAACCGCCCCACTCTGCGTGACGGAGCGGGGCGGTTCCGTACTGCCGGTGTCCGGTCAGCTCGCGGCGGCGACCTGGACGGTGAACGCGGCGGTCACCTCGGGGTGCAGGCGCACGCTCACGGAGTGCTTGCCAACGGTCTTGATGTGACCCGTGACCTCGACGGCGCGCTTGTCCAGCACGGGACCACCCGCGGCCTTGACGGCGGCGACGATGTCGGCGGTGGTGACCGAGCCGAACAGCTTGCCCGAGCCCGCGGCGGACTTGGCCTTCAGCGGGACGGAGCCCAGCGCGGTCAGCGCGGCCTTGACCTCCTTGGCGTGGTCCAGGTTGCGGATCCGGCTGGCCTCCTGGGCCCGGCGGATGACCTGGACCTGCTTCTCGGCGCCCTTGGTCGCCGGGATCGCGAACCCGCGCGGCAGCAGGTAGTTGCGGCCGTAGCCGTCCTTGACCTCGACGAGGTCACCCGGGCCGCCCAGGCCGCTGACGTCGGTGGTGAGGATGAGCTTCATGTCTGATCCCCTCCAGGTCAGCGAGCGGTCGAGGTGTACGGCAGGAGAGCGACCTCGCGGGCGTTCTTGACCGCGATGGCCACGTCGCGCTGGTGCTGGCTGCAGTTGCCGGTGACCCGGCGGGCACGGATCTTGCCGCGGTCGGAGATGTACTTCCGCAGCAGCGTGGTGTCCTTGTAGTCGATGTTCACCGGACGGTCCTTCTTCACGTCCTTGCAGAACACGCAGACCTTCTTCTTCGGCTTGCGAGGCGGTGGCTTGGCCACGGGAGAACTCCTGAGTGTGTCTTGAGGAAATAAGCGTCTGTGCGGGGGTGCGCTGCCCGGTTAGAAGGGCGGCTCGTCGTTGAAGCCGCCGCCGCCACCGCCGCCACCGGCGGGAGGCGCGGAACCCCACGGGTCGTCCGGAGGCGCGGACGGGCCGTTGTAGCCCCCACCGCCGCCACCGCCACCGTTGCCGCCACCGAAGCCGCCGCCACCACCGCCGCCGGTACCCCGGCTGACCTTGTTGACCTTGGCGGTGGCGTACCGCAGGGAGGGGCCGACCTCGTCGACCTCGAGCTCCATGACCGTGCGCTTCTCACCCTCGCGGGTCTCGAACGAGCGCTGCTTGAGCCGCCCGGTGACCAGCACGCGGGCGCCGCGGGTCAGCGACTCGGCGACGTTCTCCGCCGCCTGCCGCCAGATGTTGCAGCGCAGGAACAGCGCCTCGCCGTCCTTCCACTCGCCGCTCTGGCGGTCGAAGGTGCGCGGGGTGGACGCCACGGTGAAGCTCGCGACCGCCGCCCCGGAGGGCGTGAAGCGCAGCTCCGGGTCCGCGGTGAGGTTCCCGACGACCGTGATGATCGTGTCCCCGGCCATGGTCAGGCCGTCTCGCGGCGCATGACCTTGGTCCGCAGCACGGACTCCTGCAGCGACAGCTGGCGGTCGAGCTCCTTGACCGCGGCGGGCTCGGCGTTCACGTCGAGCACGGCGTAGATGCCCTCGCTGTGCTTCTTGATCTCGAACGAGAGGCGGCGCTTGCCCCAGATGTCGACCTTCTCCACGTTGCCGCCCGAAGTGCGGATGACGTTGAGGAACGTGTCGAGGGACGGGGCGACGGTGCGCTCGTCGAGTGTGGGGTCGAGGATGACCATGACCTCGTAATGACGCATGAAGACCACTCACCTCCTGTGGACTCGGCGGCCACGGACTTTCCGTGGCAGGAGGGGTCTCGCGCCGAGCAGCGTAACAGCAGGCCGAACAGCCGGTTTCAGCGAGGGGCCGGGTTCAGCGCGGGCTGGTCCGGCGCAGGACCCACGTGCGCACGAGCGCACCACTGACCACCGACAGCGCCAGGACCGCGAGCACCACCGGCAGGCCGACGGCGCCCACCGGGGTCACGGGGAGTGCGTAGGCCTCACCCGCCGGGCGGACATCGGTCAGGCCGGAGCCGAGGATCCCGAACTGCGGTGCGTAACCGGGGATCGCGCCGTAGCGGGCGTCCGGCGCGGGCACGTAGTGGCCCGCTTTGGCGTAGGGCACGGTCCCGTAGTCGCGCGCCGCGGCGCCGGGGAAGGACCGGGGGTCGTACAGGCGGATCTCCGGGGCCGACGGCGCGCCACCGACGGGCTGGGTGTTCGGCGTGGTCGCGTCCGGCGCCTTCGGGTCGTCCGCGCGCGGCTGGGTCGGCTTGCCCGGCGCGGGTGCGCGCTTGCTCGCGTCCAGTGCCCGCAGCGTCATCCCGCAGTCCGCCGCCACCAGTTCGCGGACCCGCGCGCTCACCGCGTCCGCCGCCGGGGCGACCGCCTCGACCTGGCGGACCTCGGCTGCCACAACGTCCGCGATGTGCGCGGCCGGGATCTCGCCGGTGCCGTCGGGGACGGTCCCGACCTCGATCGCGGGACCGAGCGGGAACGACAGCCCGACCGCGGTCGACCGCGCCAACCCCAGCCCGGGGGTCTCGCGGACCGCCTTGGTGACGAACCCGGCCACGGCTGCGCGGGCGAGCCGGACCGGCTGCCCTTGGAACGCGACGACCTGCTGGGCGCAGTCGACCGCGAGGAACGGCAGCGGGTCCGCGGCGGCCACACCCGTGCCGGCGAACCCGGCGCCGAGCAGGCCGATGGTCACCGTGGCCGAGCCGAGCAGTCGCCGCACGCCGTGATCCTTTCACCCGATCGGGCGGTTACCCGATCGAAGTAAACCTACCGGCGGGTCAAGCGGGTGTCTTGCGCAGCACCCAGGTGCGGACCAGTGCGGCGGTGACGCCGGAGAGGGCGAAGACCGCAAGCAGGACCGGGAGCGCGATCTTGTTGCCGCCGGGCGCGTCCAGCGCCTCCGCGCGGCCCGCGGCTTGCACGCCGTCGGCGTCACCCGCGCCGAGGATGCCGAACTGCGGCGCGTAGCCGGGGATGGTGCCGCCGTAGCGCACGCCCGGGGCGGGGGAGAACAGTCCGGCCGGGGCGAAGGGGATGCCGGTGTAGTCGGTCATCGGCGCGCGCCCGGTGCCGAAGAGCGGTGGCGCGCCCGTGGCGACACCGCCGACCACCTTGCTGTCCGGTCCGGGCAGACCGCCGCCGGGGGCGGTGCCGCCGGGCCGGGTGCCGGGGTTCGTGCCGGGCTGGGTTCCCGGGTTGGTGCCCGGTTTACCGGGGGTGCCCGGGGTGCCGGGGAGGAGGTTGGGCAGTTGCGGCAGCGCTGCCGCGCCGCGCTCGACCGCACCCGCCACGGCTCCCGCGCCGTCCTGCACCGGCGCGACCGCGTCGTTCACCGCTTTGACGGTGATCGCGCAGCCCGCGGTGAGCGTCTGCTGCACGTCGCCGATGATCCCGCCGAGCACGGGGCCGATCAGCGGGACCTTGCCGATGGCGTCGCGGATGCGCGGGACCGCGGCGGCGGCGATGGACCCGCCGGAGATCATCGAGTCGCCCGCCAGGACGGTGCCGATCGGGATGTTCCCCATGGCCGACAGCGCGTTGCGCACCCCGCCCGCGATCCCCTGTCCGACCAGCGGCACGGCGTTGACCACGCGTAGCACCGGGTCCAGCACCGCGGTGGGGCTCAGCGCGATCGGGGTGCCCGGGGCGCCTTGGACGGTGGTGGCGCAACTGCCGACCACGATCGGTGGCGCGGCGGCGGCCGTCCCGGTCCCGGCGAGAAGTCCCGTGGTGGTCCCGGCGATCACCACGGTGAGACCTACGGCCACGGCCCGGCCACGCCTTCGCATGAAGATCCTCCGTGTACTCGCGAGTAGCTTCACTCGGAGAAACGACTGTAACCCGAGACAGTGACGCCCGCTGGGGTGCTTTCCCTGAAAGTGGTTCGCAATAGCCCGGATGGAGCAGGGTTCGGCACCCGGTGCGCACGCGGCCGACCTCCCCCAAGATCCACTTGGTTCCCGACCGGACCAGGGCTTCCCCTGGTGCGCGGGCCGACTACCCTCACCGCCATGAGCATCGGCGCCCACGTCCGCGATGACGACCCGCTGGCCGCCGCGCACGAGCGCGGTGCGCGGGTCGTGCAGTTCTTCCTCGCCGACCCGCAGGACTGGAAGGCGCCCAAGGCGCACCCGCGCACCGACGAACTGCTCGCCACCGACCTCACCCTCTTCGTGCACTCCCCCTACGTGGTCAACCTGGCCTCGACCAACAACCGGATCCGGATCCCCTCCCGCAAGCTGGTCACCCAGCACGCCGAGGCCGCGGCCAAGGTCGGCGCCCAGGGGCTCGTGGTGCACGGCGGACACGTCAACAAGGGCGAAGACGTCCAGGTCGGCATCGACAACTGGCGCAAGTTCTTCGAGCGCCAGCACGCCGAGGGCGGCTTCGGCGTGCCGATCCTGATCGAGAACACCGCGGGCGGCGACAACGCCATGGCCCGCCGCTTCGACGTGCTGGCCCGCCTCTGGGACGCGGTCGCCGAGTTCGGCGCGGGCTTCTGCCTGGACACCTGCCACGCCTTCGCCGCCGGTGAGGACCTGGTCGGCATCGTCGACCGGGTCAAGGCGATCACCGGCCGGATCGACCTGGTGCACCTCAACAGCTCGCGCGACGAGTTCGGCTCCGCGCGCGACCGGCACGACAACATAGCCACCGGCACGATCGACGCCGACCAACTGGTCGCGGTGGTCGCGGCGGCGGGCGCCCCGGTGGTCGTGGAGACCCCGGCGGAGGGCCAGGCGGCGGACATCGAGTACCTGCGCACCGCGCTCGGCCGGTGACCACGGTGCCCGCAGGCGCCTCCGGCCGGGTGGACGGGCAGGTCGAGGGAGCGAACGCCGTGGACGACGCCGACCGCGCCCCCGTCCCGACCGGGCACCGCGCCAGGGCGGTGCGGCTCGGCCGCGGCGCGCTCGCGCTCGTGGTGCTGCTCTGCGGGCTCACCCTGGTGCTCGGCTTCGCCAACAAGGACCGCTGCACCGGCCCGGAGTTCGACACCTGGGGCCGCAGCCAGCCGGACTTCGACGAGCGCAAGTACGCCGAGGTCTGCTACTCCGACATCCAGTACCTGTGGATCGGCCGCGACATCGACCGGCACGTCTTCCCGTACGTGCACGGCGGCATCACCGCCGACGGCGGCCTGACCGGCGGCACGGTCGAGTACCCGGTGCTCACCGGCCTGCTGATCTGGCTCGGCGCGCTCTTCGCCACCAACGACGCGGGCTTCCTGCTCGCCTCGGCGCTCATCATGGCCCCGTTCGGTCTGGTCACCGGCTGGATGCTGGGCAAGCTGTCGCGGTGGCGGGCGCTGATCTGGTCGTTGTCACCGGCGCTGGTCATGTACGCCTTCCACAACTGGGAGCTCCCGGTCGTGGCGTGCGCGGTCGCCGCCGTCTACTTCCTGCACCGCGGCTGGGGCGCCCGGGGCGCCGACCGGCCGCTGCTGCACCGGGCGCTGGTCGCCGCGGTGCTGCTGGGGTTGGGCTTCGCGTTCAAGCTCTACCCGGCGATCTTCGTGCTGCCGCTGATGCTCTACGTGCTCACCGGCGGCGAGCGCGGCCGGGAACTGCCGGTGGGCAAGGTCCGCGACTGGGCGGGCATGGTCAAGGTCGGGTCGGCGGCGCTGGCCACCGCGGTCGCGGTCAACGTCCCGTTCGCCATCGCGGGTTTCGACGGCTGGCTGGCCTCCTTCGTCTTCCAGGGCCAGCGCAAGGCGGACATCACCGCGAACTCGATCTGGTTCTGGGGCCTGCGGCCGGACTCGGACCCGAGCAACGAGTCGATGCACCAGGTCATCGGCCTGCTCTCACCGCTGCTGGTCTTCGCGTCCTTCGCCGTGGCCTGCGTGGTCGGCTGGATCCGCTACCGCCGCGAGGGCACCTACCCGTGGATCGCGGTGTCGGCGGCGATGCTGTGCGGGTTCCTGCTGCTGCACAAGGTCCACTCGCCGCAGTACACGCTGTGGCTGGTGCCGATGTTCGTGCTGCTGAACCTGCGCTGGGGCTGGATCACCGCCTACCTGGTGGCCGACCTGGCCATGGGGATCGGCATCTTCCTGTGGTTCGCGCAGATCGCCGCCCGCGAGCCGTCTGGCATCTACGAGGGCTTCGCCGCGCAGGCGGTGATGATCGGCGTGTGGGGCCGGGCGGCCCTGCTGGTCGGCATGTTCATCGCGTTCCTCGGCTCCCGGCCGACCCTGTCCGACTTCGCCCACCGCCCGCCCCCGCTGCCCCGCCCGGCACCGTCCCCGGCTTGATGGGCAAGGGGATCCACCAGCGCGCCTAGACGAGTTCGGGCTCGACCCGCGCCACCCGGCGCCGCGCGGTGCCCCGGGCCACCAGCGACTCGACCGTGATCACGACCAGCGCCACCCAGACCAGGCCGAAGCCGACCCAGCGGGCCGTGGTCATGTGCTCGTGGAAGACCAGCAGCCCGATCGCGAACTGGATGATCGGCACGAAGTACTGGAGCAGGCCCAGCGTGGTCAGCGGCACCCGGGTCGCGGCGGCGCCGAACATCAGCAGCGGGATCGCGGTGATCACCCCGGTGCCGACGAGCAGCAGCGCGTTGCCCCACCCGGCGTGGCCGAAGGTGCCGGTGCCCTGGGCGTGGGTGAACACCAGGTACCCGAGGGCCAGCGGGGCCAGGATCGCGGTTTCCAGCGCCAGCCCCTCGGTCGACCCGACCGCCGCCTTCTTCTTCATCAGGCCGTAGGTGCCGAAGGAGAACGCCAGGGTGAGGGCGAGCCAGGGCAGGCGCCCGTAGTCGAAGGTCAGCTCGACGACGGCGGCCAGCGCGATGAGCAGGCCGATCCACTGCGCGCGCCGCAGCCGCTCCCCCACGAAGAGCACGCCCCAGAGGATCGTGACGAGCGGGTTGATGAAGTACCCGAGCGCGGTCTCGACCACCTGGTTGGTGACCACGCCGTAGATGTACATCCCCCAGTTCATCCCGATGGTCAGCGCGCCGACCGCGATGAACCCGAGCTGCCGCCGCCCCACCGCGCGCAGCTGCCGCCAGCGCCGGGTCGCGAACACCAGCGCGACGACGACGGCCAGCGACCAGAAGATGCGGTGCGCGAGGATCTCGACCGGACCCGCGGGGGCCAGCAGCGGCCAGTACAGCGGGAAGAACCCCCAGATCGCGTAGGCCAGGAACCCGAGCCAGAACCCCTGCCGCTGCGCCACCAGTTCCTCCGATCATCCCATCACTGCCGCCAGTGTTTCACCGGGATGGACGGTGCGAACAGCGGATTTCACGCCGTGAAAACGGCTCGGGTTCATCTTCGGTCACCGCGCGCCCCGGCGTCGAGAGCGCGACCGCCACCACTGCGCCACATAAACGAACGGGAGCGGCTCCGTCACGCGGAGCCACTCCCGTTCGAAGACCTCGTTCCCGCTACGTCCCGACCGGCGCCGGGACCGGCTCACCCGGCACGTCGTCGTGATCGGAAACCGTGCCCGAGCGCGGTTTGCGCCCGCCGATGACGAACTTGTCCGGGGCGTCCTCGAACACGCCACCGCCCGGGTCCTCGTCGACCCTGCGGCGCGCCCGGTCCAGCGCCGGGTGGTAGATCTCGTAGATGACCAGCACGCACAACCCGATGACCGCGAGGTCGCGGAGCACGACCATGCCGAGGAACCACTCCTCCGGCAGGCCCTTGTTGTTCTCGCCGAGGTAGTACATCATCCGCGGCGCCCAGACCAGGGCGTCGATGGTCATCCAGGCCAGCAGCAGCTTCCAGCGCGGCAGCGCCAGCACCGCCAGCGGCACCAGCCACAGCGAGTACTGCGGGCTCCACACCTTGTTGGTCAGCAGGAACGCCGAGACCACCAGGAACGACAGCTGCGCCAGCCGCGGCCGGTTCACCGCCTGGAGTCCGATGTAGGCGATGCCCGCGCACAGCACCACGAACAACGCGGCGCTGACCAGGTTCAGCCACTGCGGGGACTCGCCCCACGGCAGCGGCCCGTCGAAGCCCTCCCAGCCGGTGAACTTCATGACCACGTTGTAGAGCGAGTCCGGGTCCGCGCCGCGCTCCGAGTTGAGCCGGAAGAACTCCGCCCAGCCTTCGGGGTAGAGCAGGATCAGCCACAGGTTGCACGCCAGCCAGGTGACGACGGCACCCGCGGTCGCCTGCCACCAGGCCTTCATCCGGCCCGTGCGCAGGCAGAGGATCAACAGCGGCCCCAGCAGGAACAGCGGGTAGAGCTTCGTGGCTATGCCCAACCCCAGCAGCACACCCGCGAGCACCGGTTTCTTCCGCGACCACGCCAGCAGCGCACCGGCCGCGCAGGCCGTGGCCAGGGTGTCGAAGTTGGTGAAGGCGTGCACCAGCACCAGCGGTGACAGCGCGATGAACGCCGCGTCCCACGGTCGATGTCGGGCCGTGCGGCCGGTGCACCACACGGTGACCAGCCAGGCCAGGGCGAGCCAGAACGCGGAGATGGAGAAGTAGATGACCACCGGCAGCGCGGTCGGCAGCCAGCCCTCCTCGGACTTGGTCACCCACCCCGCGGTGATCTTCGCGTTGACCCACTGGAACATGCCGGTCACCACCGGGTACTCCATGTACCGGGTGTGCGCGGTCGGCTTCCCCTCGTCGTCCACCCAGGACGTCTCGTACGGGAAGGTCTCCGGCTTGTCCAGCCGCTCCGCGGTGTAGAGCGGGACGATGTCCGAGTAGCACATCGCCACGTACGGCCTGCTGGAGCGCCAGTCCAGGGCGAGCTTGTCCCCGGTGTCGTACTGCTGCACGCAGGCCGACTTGCCGAACCAGCTCACCACCAGCGCCAGCAGCGCCAGCAGCAGCCCGACGCGCAGCGGCGTCCAGAACCAGTGCCTGCCCACCACGGCGTGCTCGCCGAGCGGACCGCCCAGCGGTCGCGTGGCGTTGCGGGCGAGCGACTCCGACCACGACGGGCGGACGCGCTCGTCCGGGTCGAGGGAGTCGGTGTCGCTGACCCCGGACGGTGAAGCGCTCTCGCGCGTCCCCGGCCCGGTGTCGCCGGGCGCCTCGGGTGCGCGCGCGGCCCCCGCTGGGGACTCGACCTCGTCGGGTCGTGGGGTCACGACCTCATCGGGCTGACCTGGATCGCCTGGCACGCGGCGATGCTACGGCCTGCGATGTGCGAATGGGGTAGGCCCGAGGGCAAATACCCGAGAGGGTCGGGAACCACGGGGTTCCCGACCCTCTCGGTGGCTTGATCAGCTAGTTGTTCCCCGGTAGGGGTATCTCCGTTTCGGTCGGTCCACCCGGTTTGGTGGGACGCGTACGACTCGTCGTGGTCGTGGTCGTCGTCTCCTCACCTCCGGTCGGGGTGGTGGTCGTCGGGGCCGCCGTGGTCGGCTGCTCGGTGGTGGTCACCGGCGGCTGCGAGTTCGCCGTCGACGACGGCTTGGCCGACGTCGAGATCGAACTCCGGTCGGGTTCGCCGATCGCCACGAACCTGCCGAAGTTCTCCTTCGGCGAGTTGCCCAGGTAGTTGTTCATGAACTTCTGCCAGATCTGCCCCGGCACGCCCGCGCCGTAGATCGGCTTGTCCTTGTCGTTGCGCACGGGTGCGCCGTCGAGCGCGCTCAGCGAGACCGCGGTGGAGACCTGCGGGGTGTACCCGACCATCCACGCCTTGGCGTTGTCGTTGGACTTCTTGCCCGGGTTCTTCGGGTCGGTCCACTGGTGCGTACCGGTCTTGCCCGCGCACAGCCGCTCCTTGGCGCACGGGATGCCCGACGACTGCGGGATCGGCAGCAGCGCCTCGGTGACGTTGCGGGCGATCTTCTGGTTCTGCTCGGCGTCGTCCGGGTCGAACGCCTGGACCTCGGCGTACTTCGCCTCGCCGCTCGCCTCCCAGGCGGTGCCGCCGTTCGGGTACTCGATCTTGGCGATCATGTGCGGCGGTCTGCGCATGCCGCCCGAGGCGAAGGTGGCGTACGCGCTGGCCATCTCCAGCGTGCTGACCCGGGTGTTGCCACCGCCGATGGCGATGTTGAAGCTCGTCTCCTCGATCTTCTCCGAGGTGATGCCCGCTTCCCGGGCGGCCTTGGCCACGTTCGCCGGACCGACGTCCTCGACGACCATCTTGGTGAAGACGCTGTTCAGCGACTGCTTCATCGCCTCCGCCACCGTGCACTCCTCGCACTTGGGGGTGGAGGCGTTGGTGATGGTGCGGTCGATGCCCGGAACCTTGTAGGGCGAGCTGTCGTAGAGCTTGCCCAGGCCCTGGTTCTTGTGCAGCAGCCCGACCAGGTCGAACGGCTTGAACGACGACCCCGGTTCCTGCTCGGTCCCCGCCCAGTCCAGGCCGTTGGGATCGGCGCCGCCGTAGTAGGCCAGCACGCCGCCGGTCTTCGGGTCGACCGCGACCATTCCGGGCATCAGGTTCTTCGGCTGGTTCTTCATCACGTCGTTGACCGCGTCCTCGGCGAGCTGCTGCGCGCGCGGGTCGATCGTCGTGGTGATCTTGTAGCCGTTCTTCTTGACCTTGTCCATGGAGTAGCCGAGGCTCGCCAGCTCGTCCTCGATGAGGAACGGGATGCGGGCCCGCGGGCCGGTCAGCGAGACCGCCTTGTTCTGCTCCATCGGCACCAGCTCCGGGAAGGCGGCTTCCCGCAGCTCGGCCTCGGTCATCCAGCCGTTCTGCACCATCTGCTTGGTCACGAAGTCCCAGCGCGAGTGCTGGTAGGTCGTGTCCTTGTACCGCGACGGGCTCTGGATCATGCCGCCGAGCAGCGCGGCCTGCGACTTGGTGAGCTGGTTGAGGTCGGTGACGCCGTAGTACATCTTCGCCGCCGACGCGATGCCCCACGCCCCGCGACCGAAGTAGATCGTGTTGAGGTAGGCGGTGATGATCTCGTCCTTGGAGTAGGTCTCGTTCATCTTGTACGCCTTGACGACCTCGACCCACTTCCGGGTCAGCGTCGGGTCGTCGTCACCGCTCGCGGTCTTGATGTACTGCTGGGTGATGGTCGAGCCACCGCCCTTGCCGCCGGTCGCGTTGTTCCAGACCGCGCGCATGATGCCGGTGATGTCGAAGCCCGCGTTGGTCTCGAAGGTGGAGTCTTCGGCGGCGTACACCGCGTGCAGGACCGTCTTCGGGATCTCGCCCGGCTTGAGCATCACCCGGTTCGCCTCGGGCTTGGCGATCTTGGCCATCTCGTCGCCGTTGGCGTAGAGCAGCGTGACGACCTTGTCCTGGTCGCGGGCCACGTCGTTCGGGTTGTCGACGTCGACGAGCTGGTAGGTGATGAAGAAGGCCACGATCGGGCCGACGATCATCAGACCCGCCGCGACGTAGAGCGTGCGGCGGACGCGGCGCCAGATCTTCTTGCGGCGCCGCTTGCGCAGCTCTTCCTCGCTGGGCTGGGCGGTGTCCACGTCCGGTTTCTCGTCGTCGTAGTCGTCGAGGTCTGGCTCGGGCTCGCGATGGGTGAGCAGCTGCGGCTCGGAGGGCCGGGTCTGCCCGTGCCCCTTGGGGATGAAGACGGTCTGCGCCGCGCCGGGGTCCGGCTTGGCGGGCGGGATCGCCACGGTCCGGTCGGCCGCGCCGGGCGGGGTGATGGCCATGGTCGCGTCGGTGGGCCGCGGGCCGCCGGGCCCGTTCGGGCCACCCGGCCTGCCGGGGGCGCCCATCACCGAGGTCGGCGCGCTCGGGCCACCGGGGCCACCGGGCCCGTTCGGCCCGCGACCACCAGGGCCACCCGGGCCGGGTGCCGGTGCGCCGGGCCGCGGCGGGGCGCCGTTCGGCTTGCCGGGGCCACCCTGGGGCGGACCCGCGGGGCGGTTCGGCCCGCCGGGGCCGCGGCCGTTGGCCGGTCCCGCCTGGGGGCCGCGCGGGCCGGGGCCGGGCTGGCGGGGCGCGTCGCCGCGCGCCGGGCCGGGGCCGGGCGCGTCACCGTCGCCGTCGTCCTCCCACAGCGGGCTCCAGAACCCGGTGCTCTCCTCCTTCGGCTGGTCGGCCTTGCCGCCCGCCGCCGGGTCCTTGGGCTTGCCGTCCGAGCCGGACGCGCGCCCGGTGTCCGGGTCGTCGCCCGAGGGCCACTCCGGCTCGGGGCGTCGCCGATGGTCACTGTGGTCGTTCACGAAAGAGCCTCCCAGGCCGACGCGCCGGTCCAGGGCGCCGTTCCGTGGTCACGCGCGGCAGGGTGGTGCGACCGCGAGGGGACCGTGGTCACCTTGCACGTCACTCGGCTGCCGTTCTCCTGCGGGTTTTGGGCGTGCGAACGCCCCCGGTCCCCAGGACGTATGACTGCACCAGGTGGTTCCACGAACATGTCCGGCAGACCTCGACGGTGTAGACGGTGAACTCCTCGAACACCGTCGCCATCTTGGCCAGCTCCTCCTCGGCGCGGGCCGAGCCGGAGGCGTGCTTGAGCTCGTCGCCGTAGACCCAGCTGACCTGGGTGAGGTGCTCCTTGCGGCACACCGGGCAGGTGACGTCCGTCGGCTTGCCGTGGAACTTCGCGGCGCGCAGCAGGTAGGGGTTGGCGTCGCACACCTCGCTGGTGCCGACCCGACCCGAGTAGACCTCGGCGAGCAGCGACCGGCGCTGCAACGCGTAGTCGACCACCTGCCGCTGCGTTCGCACGCCGACAGCCTACGCGGCGGCGTTACCACGGGGGCGAGCCGATTCCGGCCGCCGACATGCCTGATCGATCCCATTCGTGACCTGCGTGCCCGCTGACCGGGGCGGATCCGGTCCTGGGCGGGCGTCGGCGCCGGTCGGCCGGTTCACGTGGTGATTGACACACGATCTCGGCTTGGCCACCCTTGCGATGTATCGGCACGATATAAGCGTCCAGTAGGTCAGCTCACAGCGTGCCCGAAGTTGAGGGGGTGTGCCCGTGCTCGAGTTCGCGATCCTCGGGCTGCTCCACGAGGCCCCGATGCACGGCTACGAGCTGCGCAAGCGCCTGCACGACCTGCTCGGGACCCTGCGGACGTTCTCCTACGGCTCGCTCTACCCCACGCTGCGGCGGCTGCTGCGGTCCGGGTGGATCGTCGAGGAGACCCCGGACGCGGAGACCCGGTCGTGGGGCAAGCGCGGCAAGCGGGTGTACAAGCTCACCGCGGAGGGCAAGGAGCACTTCGCCACCCTGCTCGCCGACGCCGGTCCGCAGACCTGGGACGACGAGGGTTTCGGCGTCCACCTGGCCTTCTTCTCCCGCACCCCCGCCGAGGTCAGGATGCGCATCCTGGAAGGGCGGCGGCGCCGGGTCGAGGAGCGCCGGGAGGGCCTGCGCTCGGCGATGACCCGCGCCGGTGAGCAGATCGACCGCTACACCCGGGAGCTGCACCGCCTGGGCCTGGAGACCAGCGAGCGCGAGGTGCGCTGGCTCAACGAGCTGATCGCCCACGAGCAGAGCGAGCAGCCCGACCCCACCGATTGACGGCCAAAGACCGCCAGCACGCAGGCGACGCGCCTGTACCCCGTCCCGGAACGGGGATGGAGAAACGAGAAGGAGAACCGGCATGGGCGAGAACCGCCACTCTGTTCGGGTGGCCATCGTCGGCGTCGGCAACTGCGCGGCGTCGCTGGTGCAAGGCGTGCACTACTACCGCGACGCCGACCCGACCACGCGGGTGCCGGGGCTGATGCACGTCCAGTTCGGCGACTACCACGTGCGCGACATCGAGTTCGTGGCCGCGTTCGACGTCGACGCGAAGAAGGTCGGTCGCGACCTGTCCGAGGCGATCGTGGCCAGCGAGAACAACACGATCAAGATCTGCGACGTGCCGCCGCTGGGCGTCACCGTCGGCCGTGGCCACACCTACGACGGTCTCGGCGAGTTCTACCGCGAGATCATCAGCGAGTCCGACGAGGAGCCGGTCGACGTCGTCGCGGCGCTGCGCGAGGCCGAGGTCGACGTGCTGGTCTCGTACCTGCCGGTCGGCTCGGAGGAGGCGGACCGCTTCTACGCGCAGTGCGCGATCGACGCGGGCGTGGCGTTCGTCAACGCGCTGCCCGTGTTCATCGCCTCCGACCCGGAGTGGGCGGCGAAGTTCACCGAGGCAGGCGTGCCGATCGTCGGCGACGACATCAAGTCGCAGGTCGGCGCCACCATCACGCACCGGGTCATGGCGAAGCTGTTCGAGGACCGCGGCGTCGAGTTGCAGCGCACGTACCAGCTCAACTTCGGCGGCAACATGGACTTCATGAACATGCTGGAGCGCAAGCGGCTCCAGTCCAAGAAGATCTCCAAGACGCAGTCGGTCACCTCGCAGATCCCGCACGAGATGGCCAAGGCGGACGTGCACATCGGCCCGTCGGACCACGTGCCGTGGCTCGACGACCGCAAGTGGGCCTACGTGCGGCTCGAGGGCCGCTCGTTCGGCGACACCCCGCTCAACCTGGAGTACAAGCTCGAGGTCTGGGACTCGCCCAACTCCGCGGGCGTGATCATCGACGCGGTGCGCGCGGCGAAGATCGCCCTGGACCGGGGCATCGGCGGGCCGATCCTGTCGGCGTCGAGCTACTTCATGAAGTCCCCGCCGGAGCAGTACTCCGACGACGACGCGTACGAGGCCGTCGAGGCGTTCATCCGCGGCGACGTGGAGCGCTAGTCGGGCAGTGGTTTTCGGGTAATACGCCGTTCGGTGGCCGCCATCCGGGTTGGGATGGCGGCCACCGGCATGTCCGGCCGTCACGGCGCGGTCGCGCAGCGCGAGGACCTGGGCGTACCCGGAGGAGTTCAGTCGTTGTTAACCCTGTTGTCCGCTTTCACTGGTTTCGGGCTCCTACGGTCACGCCGTTCCCACTGACCACGCTGTCCGATACCGGAGGCTCCGTGTCCACCACCGACGGCCGGATCTCGCTGCCGCTGTTGCCGCCGAACCACCCGCTCGGCAGGTCCGCCGTGACCTGCCAGTACCGCTGCTCGAACGCGTGCGCGCACGAGGCGCCCAACACCTCGGACAACGCCTACTTCGGTGACGTCGTCCGCTCGATCGTGAGCAGGCGCGGCATGCTCAAGGCGGGCGCGGTGCTCGCCGTCGCCGGTGCCGGTGTCGCGGGCACCGCGGGTACCGCGGCCGCGCACCCGGACCACGGCGGCCACGGCGGCCACGGTCGCCCGAAGGGGCCGAAGGGCTTGGACTTCGACGCCGTCGCGCCCAACCGCGAGGACCGGATCGTCACCCCGGCCGGCTACAACAACGCCGTCGTGATCCGCTGGGGCGACGCGGTGCTGCCGGGTGCCCCCGCGTTCGACTTCGACAAGCAGACCGCCGCGGCGCAGGCCAAGCAGTTCGGCTACAACAACGACTTCTGCGGCCTGGTCCCGCTGGACCACGACTCGTACCTCATGGGCTCGAACCACGAGTACACGACCGAGTCGTTCATGTTCAAGGGCTACAGCGCGGCCAACCCCACCGAGGAGCAGGTCAAGATCGGCTGGGCCGGGCACGGCTTCTCCGTGGTCCGCGTCGACCGCGAGCGCCGCACCGGCAAGCTGGTCCCCCGGATCGACCGCAAGTACAACCGCCGGATCACCGTCACCACGCCGTTCCAGGTGGTCGGCCCGGCCGCGGGCAGCCAGTTCCTGCGCACCAACGCCGACCCGACCGGCCGCAAGGTCTTCGGCACGTTCGGCAACTGCGCCGGTGGCGTGACCCCGTGGGGCACCATCCTCTCCGGCGAGGAGAACTTCAACGGCTACTTCGGCGGCGGCGAGAAGGTCACCGACCCGGTGGCCGTGCCGCGCATCGCCCGCTACGGCACGCCGAAGGGCGAGAGCGTCCGCAAGTGGGAGCGGTTCGACCCGCGCTTCGACCTGTCCAAGGACCCGAACGAGTTCAACCGGCACGGCTGGGTCGTGGAGATCGACCCGCTGGAGCCGAACGCGGCGCCGGTGAAGCACACCGCGCTGGGCCGGTTCAAGCACGAGGGCGCCACCATCCAGGTCGCCCGCGACGGCCGCGTCGTCTGCTACATGGGTGACGACGAGCGCTTCGACTACGTCTACAAGTTCGTCTCCAAGGAGCGCTACCGCCGGGGCAACAGCCCCTCGGCCCGCGCGCACAACAAGAAGCTGCTGACCGAGGGCACCCTCTACGTCGCCCAGTTCACCGGCGACAGCCCGGTCGCGGAGATCGACGGCACCGGCAAGCTCCCGGCCGACGGCCAGTTCGACGGCTCCGGCAAGTGGGTCAAGCTGGTCTCCGGCGACCAGTCCTTCGTCGAGGGCTTCACCGCCGAGGAGGTGTACGTCTTCACCCGCCTCGCCGCGGACAAGGTGGGCGCCACCAAGATGGACCGCCCCGAGGACGTGCAGCCGAACCCGGTCAACGGCCGGATCTACGCCGCGCTGACCAACAACACCGACCGCGGCAAGGCGGGCAAGGAAGGCGCGACGGAGATCAACCCGCGCGTCGGCAACAAGCACGGCCACATCCTGGAGTGGGAGGAGAACCGCGGCGACCACACCGCGACCACCTTCGCCTGGCGGCTGCTGCTGGTCTGCGGTGACCCGACCTCGCCGGACACCTACTTCGGCGGGTACGACAAGACCCAGGTCAGCCCGATCTCGTGCCCGGACAACGTGGCGTTCGACCGCTACGGCAACCTGTGGATCGCCACCGACGGCAACGCGCTCGGGTCCAACGACGGCCTGTTCGCCGTGCCGGTCGACGGCCGCTACCGCGGTTACCTCAAGCAGTTCCTCACCGTGCCGGTCGGCGCCGAGACCTGCGGCCCGGTCGTCGAGGACGACTTCATCCTGGTGTCGGTGCAGCACCCGGGCGAGCTCGACGGCGCGAGCGCGGACAACCCGCTGGCGCACTGGCCCGACGGCGGCACCGCCCAGCCGCGGCCGTCGGTCGCGGTGATCTGGAAGTCCGGCTGCCGCATCGGCGAGTGAGCGGCTGACCGACGGGTAGGGCCCGCGCACCCACCGGGTGCGCGGGCCCTACTGTTCGGGCCATGCCCCTGGCCCTGATCACCGGCGCGTCCCGAGGTATCGGCGCGGCCACCGCGCGCGCCCTCGCCGACACGCACACGCTCCTGCTCGGTGGTCGCGACGAGGCGGCGCTGGCCGCGCTGGCCGCCGAGCTGCCCGACGCACGGCCGTGGCCGGTCGAGCTGACCGACCACGCGGCCTTGGCCGCCGCGGCGGCCGAATTGTCCACTTTGGACGTCCTGGTGCACTCCGCCGGTGTGGCGCGGGTGGGTCCGCTGGCCGCGGCGTCGGCGGACCTGTGGCGGAGCACCTACGAGATCAACGTCGTGGCGGTCGCGGAGCTGACCCGGCTGCTGCTCCCCGCGCTGCGCGCCGCCCGGGGCCGCGTGGTGCTGGTGAACTCGGGCGCGGGCAAGTCCGCCAACCCCGGGTGGGGCCCGTACGCGGCGAGCAAGTTCGCCCTCACCGCCTACGCCGACGTGCTGCGCGGCGAGGAGGAAGCGGCGGGTATCCGGGTCACCTCGGTCTTCCCCGGTCGCACCGACACGGACATGCAACGCGTGGTCCGCGCCGACGAGGGTGGGGACTACGAACCGGCGAAGTACCTGCGGCCGGAGTCGGTCGCCGAGTCCATCCGGACCGCCGTGTTCGCCGCCGACGACGCGCATCTGACGGAACTGGTCATCCGGTCCCGCCCGGTTCGCTAGTTTCTCCGCCCGTGGGGGAGAAAACACGCAAGCCCAAGGTCCTGCGCTGGCTCGTCCTGTGGGTCGCGTTCACCGTGGTGGGCGCCGTCTGGCTGTGGGTCGACGGCGCGGCGATCTTCGCGGGCCGGGCGCTGGGCGCCAACGAGGTCGAGGCGACGCGGGCCGGTGTCCAGGTCACCGTGGAGGAAGGCGACCTGCTCGGCCTCAACCCCCACGGCAACGGCCAGTACCAGTGCAAGCTCCGAACCGACTCCGGCGAGGAGCGGTTCTTCCTGCTCCAGGACAAGGGCATGTTCGAGCGCGGCGCCCGGTGGGACAAGCAGACCGTGACGATGTGGTTCACCGGAACCGCCACCGTCACCTGCGACCAGTCCACGGACGTCCGGCTGCCCGCGTGGTTCGAGCGCAAGCGGCTGCTCAGCGGCATCGGGTTCGGTCTGCTCGGCGTGAGTGCCGGGTGCGCCCTGCTGGCCGGGGTCAACTCCTGGCGCAGGCTGCGGCAATCCCGGAACCGGACCGCGCCCGCCCCGGTGGGCTGAGGCTCAGACCAGCCCGGCGACGGCCTTGCGGGACGCGCCCAGCGCCTCGTCCCACGACACGCGCACCGGCGCGCCCTCGCTGACCACGACGTCCCCGGCGACCCACACGTCCCGCACCGTCCGGGACCCGGCCGCCCACACCAGGTTCGACAGCAGCTGCTCGTCCGACACGTCGAGCCCGCCCGCGAAGGCCGGGTCGTCGACGCCGACGTGCACCAGGTCGGCCCAAGCGCCCGGTGCCAGCACGCCGATGTCGTCGCGGGACAGGGCCGCGGCGCTGCCCCGGGTCGCCATCAGCAGCAGGTCCGCCGCGCCGAGCGCGGTCGAGTCCAGTGTGGACACACGGCTGAGCAGGCCCGCCAACCGCATGTCCTCCCACAGGTCCAGGTCGTCGTTGCTGGCGGGCCCGTCGGTGCCCAGCCCCAGCGCCACCCCGGCCGCGCGCAGGTCGCCGACCCGGGCGATGCCGGACGCCAGCTTCATGTTCGACCCGGGGCAGTGCGCGACGCCGACACCGCGCCGGGCGAACACCGCGATGTCCTCGTCGGACAGGTGGACCGAGTGCGCGGCCAGCACCCGGCCGCCGAACAGCTCCGCCCGGTCCATCAGCGCGGCCATCGACCCGTGCGACTCGCGCTGCGCCACGTCCTCCGGCAGCGACTCCGACACGTGCACCTGCACCAGCGCCCCGCGCTCGCGGGCCGCCGCGCCGACCTCGCCCAGCGCCGCCGGGGAGAGCATGTAGCCGGAGTGCGGGCCGTAGCCGACCTCGATGCGCTGGCCCGGCCCGAACCGCAGGCCGTCCGCGTCGATCCACGCGCTGGTCGCGGCCAGCTGCGCGCGCCAGTCCCACCCGGGGGCGTCGATCACCGCCGGGGCCAGCACGAGCCGGGCGCCGGTGTCGAGCACGGCGCGGACCACTTCCTCGCCGTGGAAGTACATCTCCGCGCTGGTGGTCACGCCCGCGCGCAGCATCTCCAGCGAGCCGAGCACCATGCCGGTGTGGATGTCGGCCGGGGCCAGCTTCGCCTCGGCTGGCCAGATGACCTCGGTCAGCCAGCGCACCAGCGGCAGGTCGCCGCCGAGGCCGCGCAGCAGCGTCATCGGGCTGTGCGCGTGCGCGTTCACCAGGCCGGGCAGCAGGATGCCGGTCAGCTCGCGCACCGGGGCGGAGGACGGCGGGGCGCTCGCCCGGGGGCCGCAGTGGGTGATCCGGCCACCGGCGTCGACGTCGACGACCGCGTCGCGCAGCACCGAGCAGGTCGGGTCGCACGGCAGCACGATGGGGGCGCGCAGGCGCAGGCTCATGCGCCCGATCCTCCCACCGCCCCGGCACCGGGCGCGGGTCGGTGTCACCCGCCGGTGTCGGATCTCAGCGCTTGACGGGGATCTGGCGGAGGAAGGCGGGGCGGTGCGGGGCCTCGGTCGCGGGGGCGTAGACCTCGGCCGAGTGCTCGATGCGCACGCCCGCCGCGTCGAAGGAGTGCAGCACCGCGCGGTTGAGCTCGAGGGCGACGCGGTCGCGCCAGAGCGTGCGGTCGCTGCTGGTGTCCAGGCCCAGCCGCCGCGCCACCGCGGTGGCCTTGCCGTACGCGGCTTCCTCGCCGAGCACGTCCTCGCCGATCGCGCGGCAGATGTAGATGCCGTTGTACGGCGCGGCGGGGTAGTCGATGCCGCCGATGTGCAGGCGGGTGTTGCTGATCACCGGGACCGCGTGCCAGCGCAGGTCCAGCTCGGTGAACCAGGCGAACTCCGGGTGCGCCAGCCGCACCTCGACCACGGCCTCGCGCGGGATGGGGAACAGCCGCACGCCGTCGTCGTCGGTCTCCACGACCAGTGGGAGCAGGTCGAACGGGCCGCGCTCGACCGGCGGGCGCCACCCCAACCGGCAGACCCCGGTGGTGAAGTCGACGTAGCGGCGGTCGCCGAGCACGCCGTCGGCCTCGCGGTAACCGGCGTAGCGGACCAGTTGGTCGTTGCGGATGCGCGGTCCCGCCCGCCACGGCGTGTCCGGCGCGAACACGCTGACCACCGGTCTGACCGCGCCGCCCGCCGCGGCCATCCGCAGGTGGTGCACGCACTCGGCGGCCACCGCCGTGGCGTCGCGGACCTCGCGCAGGTCGCGCACCAGCAAACCGCGCCACGGCACCGTGTCCGGGCACCAGCCGCTCTCGCGCAGCGCGACCCGGGCGCCGAAGGCCAGTTCGGCGGGGGTGTGCCGGTAGGTGCCGGTCGCGGCGACCTCCGCGCGGACCTTGGCCAGCCGCGCGGCCAACGGCCCCGCCTTGGGCCGCGCGTCGTGGAAGACCTGGAGGAACCGCTCGGCCGCCGTGAAGAGCGAGTCGGCGGGGCGGTTGCGTGGCGACGGCGGCCCCGGGTCGGTCGGGGGTGCGGGGGTGGGGGCATCGCGCAGGGCCGTCACATCACTGGATATCGGTACTCAAGCCCCGCGCCTCGACTACTCGGACGTGTGGTCCTTGCCGAACCCCTGTCACCGACGGTCAGTCATTCACTCGTTCGAAGATGAGATCACGACTGATCCGTCCCTCGGTGCGGGCGCGGGACTCGAACTTGGTCACCGGCCGCCACTCCGGCCGCGGCGCCCACCCGTCGAACCGGTTGCGCAGCAGCGGTTCCCCGGACAGCACCGCCAGCATCTGCTCGGCGTAGTTCTCCCAGTCGGTCGCCAGGTGGAAGGTGCCCCCCGGCGCCAACCGCGACGCGACGAGCCCCGCGAACGACGGCTGCACGATGCGGCGCTTGTGGTGCTTCTTCTTCGGCCAGGGGTCTGGGAAGAACAACCGGACCCCGGACAGCGATCCCGGTGCGATGTGGTCGGTCAGCAGGACGACGGCGTCGCCGCGCAGCAGCCGGAGGTTGGTCAGCCCCATCGCCTCGGCCCGCAGCATCAGCTGCGCCAACCCCGGCTCGTACACCTCGACCGCCAGGTAGTTCACCTCCGGCGCGGCCTGCGCGAGGAGCGAGGTGGTCTCCCCCATCCCGGACCCGATCTCCAGCAGCACCGGCGCCGACCGCCCGAACCACCGATCCGCGTCGAGGGTCCCCTCGGGCAGGTCACCGACCTGCCGACCCAACTCCGGCCACCGCCGCTCCCACGCCTTGGCCTGGCCCACCGTCATCCGGCCACCGCGGTGCACGAAACTCACCACCGTCCGCCGGGGCCGGTCGTCGAACGGTTCGGTGGCGCTGGTCGGGTGCTGGTCCGGCTGAGTCACCCGAACAGCGTGCCACCTGCCGGTTCACCCGCTGACGCCCACTCCCGCTCCGCGCGGCCCACCGCGGGCGCGCCGCCGCCGAGGCGCGAACCCGGTCCACCGCCCGGACCTCAGGGTCTTAACGACTCCAACCTGGACAGGTTGGCGCGCAGGTCCGGCAGTCCCCGCACCGGGATCGGCGCCGGGGCCGGGCCGCCCGCGTGCACCGCCACCACGTCGATCCAGCCCGGGTGCCGGTGCGTGTGCGCCAACGTGGTCGGCATGCCGGGTTCGACCAGCGCGCGTTCGGACGGCATGAACTCCCAGTAGCCCGCGTCGCCGTCCACGCCCCACGGGACGAAGACCCACCCCGGGCGGGCGTTCAGCAGCTTGGCCACCCGGTCCTCGACGGCGAAGCCCTCGCGCCGGGAGGGGAGTTCGCCCGCGGCGACCGCGCGCAGCCACCACGGGGCGGGCAGGGCCCGCTCGGCCGCCGACGCGGCGCGGTAGAGGGCGACGACCTGGGCCTCCGGTGCGCGGTGCACCCAGGCCCGGCGGGCCTCGCCCGGCGCGGTGGCCTCGCCCGCCACCGGCTGTTCCAGTGCTTCGGACCACTCCAGTCCGATGAGCGGTTCGACGTGCAGTCCTCGGTGCATCGGGATGGTCTGCCGCTTGCGGGCGGCGTTGGAGTCGATCACCGTCAAGGTCCACCTCCAAGGGTTCCGAGACGGGTCTGTGGGTCCATCTGACCCCGTGACGGACGGTAAGTCCGTAACGTGTGGGGGGTCTCACACTTACTTAACGTGGTCTTAATCCCGCAGTTTGTTGTAGGAAACGGCGCGCGCCGCCACTAGAGGCGGAAGTCCTTCGGCCAGGTCGAAGGGCCTTTCCCAGACTTCCCGGACACCTCACGCAGCGTGGTTCACGCGTCCCGGCGCGCCGCCGTGGCGATCCCGGCGGCCAGCACGACCAGCGAGATGGCGGCGAAGTAGGCCAGGTAGCCCCACGGGCTCAGCGGCAGGTCCGACCGGTTCGCCGCGTCGTCGCCGGTGGCGCCGATGAACCGGTCGGCGGCGAAGAACGGCAGCCACCGCTGGATGTCGTCGCCGATCTTGGGGATGAGCTGGACCAGGCTCTCCACCAGCAGCGAGTAGACCAGCAGCAGCGCGACCGCGCCCGCGGTCTGCCGCACCAGGATGCCCACGCCGAGCGCGAGCAGGCCGGTCAGCGCGAACACCAGCGCCTGCCCGGCCACCGGCCGCCAGTCCTCGGCGCCGGTGAGCGCCAGGTCGGCGCCGGCGTGGATGGCCCGGAACACGCCCCAGCAGCCGAAGCCGACGAGCGCGCCGATCACCGCGGTCACCGCCGCCACCACGGTCGCCTTCGCGGTCAGCGCGGTCACCCGGTTCGGCACGGCCTGGAACGTGCTGCGGATCGTGCCGAAGCGGTACTCGCTGGTGACCGCGAGCGCGGCCAGCACCAGCACCACCGCCCGGCCCAGGTTGGTGGTGATCTGGGTGTTCGCCACGGTGGCGTCGATCTGGTCGCCCGCCTGCGCGGCCAGCAGCGCGGTGAACCCGACCGGCAGCGCGACGGCCAGGAGCCCGCAGGCCCACGGCGAGCGGGTGCTGAACAGCTTGATCCGTTCCGCGGCGAGCAGGCTCATGCGGTCGGTCCCTCCTCGGTGGCGGCCTGGTACTCCACCGTCCCACCGGTCAGCTGGATGAACGCCTGCTCCAGCGAACCGGCGTGGTTGCTCAGCTCGTGCAGGGTGATCCGCGCCGCCGCGGCCAGCTCGCCGACCTCCGCACTGTCCATTCCGGACACCTGCAACCCGTCGCCGTCCTGGCTCAGCTTGGCGCCCTCGGCGCTGAGCACCTCGGCGAGCCTGCCCAGCTCCGGGCTGCGCACGAGGACGGAGTTCTCCGTGGCGTGCGCGATGAAGTCGCCGACGGTGCCCTGGTAGATCAGCTTGCCGCGGCCGATGACCACCAGGTCCTGCGCGGTCTGCGACATCTCGGAGAGCAGGTGGCTGGAGACGAAGACGGTGCGCCCCTCTTCGGCCAACCGGTGCATGAACCGCCGGATCCAGAGGATGCCCTCGGGGTCCAGGCCGTTGACCGGCTCGTCGAACAGCAGCACCTTGGGATCACCCAGAAGTGCGGCGGCGATGCCGAGCCGCTGGGACATGCCCAGGGAGAACCCGCCCGCGTTCTTGCGCGCCACCGAGGTCAGCCCGACCAGGTCGAGCACCTCGTCCACCGCGGTGCCCGGCAGCTTGTTCGACGTGGCCAGCCAGCTCAGGTGCGCGCGGGCCGAACGGTTGGGGTGCACCCATTTCGCGTCCAGCAGCGCGCCGACGGTGCGCAGCGGTTGGCGCAGGTCGCGGTAGTGCTCGCCATCGATGCGGACGTCGCCGGAGGTGGGGCGGTCGAGGCCGAGGATCATCCGCATGGTCGTCGACTTGCCCGCGCCGTTGGGCCCCAGGAACCCGGTCACCCGCCCCTCGCTCACGGTGAACGAGAGGTTGTCCACCGCGACCGTGCGGCCGTAGTGCTTTGTCAGACCGGACGCCTCGATCATGCGGCCGATGGTCGCACGCATCCCACGAGCGCGCGAACGGATCGGCCAACCCGGACGCGCGTCTTACCCCGGACACGCGGAAACCCGGGCCACCCCCCGAAAGGTGACCCGGGCTCCCATTCCCCGTGCGGGTCCGGCCGTTCCCCGAATGATCGGCCGAACCGGTGGTGGGTAGTGCCTAGGCGTCCCGGCGGTTGACCGCCACCATCGCGGCGGCGAACAGCGCCGCGGCGACACCGGCGAGGTAGGCCAGCGAACCCCACGGACCGATCGGCGGCGTGGTGAACTCCGGCGGGTTCAGGAACCGCTCCGCGTTCACGAACGGCATCCAGTCGTGGATGTGCGGGCCCGCCCCCGGGATGAGCTGGACCAGGTTCTCCACCAGCAGCGGCCAGATCAGCAGGATCGAGATCGCGCCCGCAGACTGGCGCACCAGTGTGCCGACCGCGACCGCGATGACCGCGGCGAGCGCGTAGACCAGTCCGACGCCCGCGACCATGCGCACGTCGGCGCCGGTCGCGATGGCCATCTCCGGTCCGCCCGCGATCACCCGGGTGACCGTCCACGAGCCGAACGCGGCGATCTCGCCGATGACCGCGGCCAGCACCGCCACGACGGCGGTCTTGGCGACCAGCACCGCGCTGCGGTTGGGCACGGCCTGGAAGGTGGCGCGGATGGTGGAGAAGCGGTACTCCGTGGTGACCGCCAGCGCGGCCATCACCAGCACGACCACGAGCCCGAACTGGATGCCGAACTGGCTGTGCTCGACCTGCAGCGGGCGGCCCTCGCTGTGGTTGAGCGCGACCAGCCCGGCGAACCCGATGGTGAGCCCGAGTGCCGCGACGATGGACCACCACGGCGAGCGGGTGGTGAACAGCTTGATGCGCTCGGTGGCCAGCAGCGTGGTCATCAGGCGTCCCTCCGGTTCGCGACGGCCAGCGCGATGACCATCATGACCACGGCGAACCCGGCGAAGTAGAGCAGCGCGGGCCACGGGGACAGCCCCGCGTCGGCCAGCGGCGGACCCTCGTTGATGTTGCGCAGGGTCACGTCCGGGTCGCCGGTGATGAACTTGGCGGACATGGTGAAGGGCATCCACCGGTGGATGTCGTTGCCGATCCGGGGGATCAGCGAGACCAGGTTCTCGACCAGCTGGACGTAGACCAGCAGCAGGGCGATGGCACCCGCGGAGTGCCGCACCAGCACGCCGACCGCGACCGCGATGACCGCGGCGACGGCGTACACCAGGCCGACACCGGCGACCGCGCGCCACTCGTAGGGCGTGTTGAGCGCCAGGTCCGACGCGGGCTTGATGAGCTTGCCGATGCCCCACGACCCGAACGCGGCCAGCTCGCCGAGCACACCGGCGAGGATCGCGACGACGGCGGTCTTGGCCAGCAGCGCCTTGCCGCGGTTGGGCACGGCCAGGAAGGTGGCCCGGATGGTGCCGAAGCGGTACTCGGTGGTGATCGCCAGCGCGGCCATCACCATGATCACGACGAGGCCGAAGGTGTAGCCGAACTGGGTGGCGGCCACGGTCAGCGGCGTCTCGGTGTTGGCCGTACCGGCCATGAGCGCGCCGAACCCGACGGTCAGCGCCAGTGCGATGAGCGAGCACCACCACGGCGAGCGGGTGGAGAACAGCTTCATCCGTTCAACGGCGAGCAGGGTCATGACGTCACTTCCCGGCCGTGGTCAGGGTCGCGGGCACACCGGGCTCGGCGATCTCGGTGTGGTATTCGACGGAGTCGCCGGTCAGCTGCATGAACGCCTCCTCCAGCGAGCCGCGCTGCGGGCTGAGCTCGTGCAGCACGACGCCCTCCCGCGCGGCCAGCTCGCCGATGTCGGCGCAGTCCATGCCGGAGACGACCAGGGCCTCGCCCTCGTCGCGGATCGACACGCCCAGCTTGCCCAGCGCGCTGCGCAGCGGCGCGAGCTGCGGGCTGCGCACCCGCACGGTGTTCTCCGTGGCCTGGGTGACGAAGTCCTCGGTGCTGCTCTGCGAGATGAGCTTGCCGCGGCCGATGACCACCAGCTCCTGGGCGGTCAGCGCCATCTCCGACAGCAGGTGGCTGGAGACGAAGACCGTGCGGCCCTCCTCGGCCAGCCGGTGCATGAACTTGCGGATCCAGAGGATGCCCTCGGGGTCCAGGCCGTTGACCGGCTCGTCGAACAGCAGCACCTGCGGGTCGCCCAGCAGCGCCGCGGCGATGCCCAGGCGCTGGGACATGCCCAGCGAGAAGCCGCCCGCCCGCTTGCCCGCCACGCTGGTCAGGCCGACGATCTCCAGCACCTCGTCCACCCGCTTGGCGGGCAGCCGGTTCGACCGCGCCAGCCACTGCAGGTGCGCGCGGGCCGAGCGGTTGGGGTGCACCCACTTCGCGTCCAGCAGCGCGCCGACGGTGCGCAGCGGCTGCTGCAGGTCGCGGTAGCGCTTGCCGTCGATCAGCGCGGTCCCCCCGGTCGGGGTGTCCAACCCCAGGATCATGCGCATGGTCGTCGACTTCCCGGCGCCGTTCGGGCCGAGGAAGCCGGTCACCCGGCCGCTCGGCACCGAGAACGACAGGTTGTCGACGGCGAGCGTCTTGCCGTATCGCTTGGTGAGGCCGACTGCCTCGATCATGGCTACTCCTCGTGCTTGCTGCCTGTGTCGCACATCCCCCGATGTACGTCCCCCGGGTGACCCATTCCAGAGTGGCACTACCGCCCGTCGCTTGGCGTCGTCCTCTGGTTCCCCTCTCGGGTCAACTCGCAGGTGTACCCTCCCGCGATCCTGAGAGCCGGGGTATCCGTGACGACCCTGACCCGACCCTGATCCGCGCCACCGGTCCGGTTGGGGCTGACAGGGTTATTGAACCATGGTTCAATAACTGCGTGGCACGCCCCAAGACCATCACCGACCAGCGGCTCCTCGACTCCGCGCACACCGTGATCGGCCGGGTCGGGCCGGGGTTCACCCTGGCCCAGGTGGCCGCCGAGGCCGGGGTCTCGGTGGGGACCGTCGGTCAGCGGTTCGGCTCCAAGGACGGCCTGCTGCGCGCGCTGTTCACCCACGCCACCGCCGAGGTCGACGCCGTGATGCTGGCCGCGGCCGACGCGGAGGCCGACCCGGTGGCCGGTCTGCGCGCCGCCGCCGTGGCCACGTTCCTGTCCCTGGGGGACGCGGAGACGGCGGCCAACCACCTCGGTCAGCTCGCCGTCGACCTCGCCGACGAGCACCTGCGCGGCCAACTGGGCCGCCACTTCGCGGTGATGCAGGAGCGGCTGCGGCACGCCTTCGACCGGGCCGCGCCGCTGCTGCCGGGGGCACCCGCGCCGGAGGTCGCCGCGCGCGTGCTGCTGTCGCTGGTCAACGGGGTGTCCATCGACTGGTCCATCCGCCCCCACGGGCGGATCGCGGACCGACTCGGCCAAGACGTGGACGCGGTGCTGGACGCCTGGCGCCGCTAAGGGAGGAGAACTTCGTGGCAAGCGAGCACAAACCGCTGGCGGGCAAGGTCGCGGTCGTCACGGGCGCGACGCGCGGGTGCGGTCGGGGCATCGCGGTGGAGTTGGGCGCGGCGGGCGCGGCGGTCTACGTCACCGGCCGCACGACCCGCGATGTCGCGTCGCCGATCAAGCGCGCGGAGACGATCGAGGAGACCGCCGAACTCGTCGACGCGGCGGGCGGCACCGGGATCGCGGTGCGCTGCGACTTCTCCGCGGTGTCCGATGTGGAGGCGCTGCGCGACCGGGTCGCGCGCGACCACGGGCACGTCGACGTCCTGGTCGACGACGTCTGGGGCGGCGACCCGTTCGTCGAGTTCGGCACCCCGTTCTGGGAGTCGGACCTGGACAAGGCGCTCGGCGTGGTGCGCAACGGCGTCGACACCCACCTGATCGCCCTGCACAAGCTGCTGCCGCTGGTCGTCGACCGGCCCGGCGGCCTGGTCGTCGAGGTGACCGACGGCGACACCGACCGCTACTGGCCGGGCGTCGGCATCCCGTACTTCGTGGTCAAGTCGAGCATCCGGGCCATCGGCCGGGTGCTCGGCGCGGACCTGGCCGCGCACGGCACCACCGGGCTCGCGGTAACCCCAGGCTTCCTGCGCTCGGAGATGATGCTGGAGCACTTCGGCGTCACCGAGGCCACCTGGCGCGACGGGGTCGCCAAGGACCCGAACTACATCATGTCCGAGACCCCGAACTACGTCGGCCGGGCCATCGCCGCGCTCGCCGCGGACCCGGGGGTGTCCCGGTTCGCCGGTCAGGTCCTGGCCAGCTGGACGCTGATGCGCGAGTACGGCTTCACCGACCTCGACGGCACCCGGCCGGACTGGGGCCGCTGGCACGACGACGTCGTCGACCGGGGCGTCGACCCGACCACGGTGGACGCCGCCGCCTACCGGTAGTCGCTCCCGCCCCGGCGGCGCTACACGTCGCCGGGGCGCACCAACCCGGTCTCGTAGGCCAGGACCACGGCCTGCACCCGGTCCCGCAGCTCCAGTTTGGACAGCACCCGGCCCACGTGCGTCTTGACCGTGGCCTCGGACAGGAACAGCTTGCGGGCGATCTCGGTGTTGGACAGGCCCTGGGCCATCAGCACCAGCACCTCCCGCTCCCGCTCGGTCAGCACGTCGAGCACCGACGCGTCGCGCAGCTCTCCGCCACCGGGGCCGAGGAACCGGTCGAGCAGCCGCCGGGTCACGCTCGGCGAGACCACCGCGTCGCCGCTGGCCACCGAGCGCAGCGCGGAGATCAGGTGGCTGGGCGGGGTGTCCTTGAGCAGGAAGCCGCTGGCCCCGTTGCGCAGCGCGGACAGCGCGTACTCGTCGAGGTCGAAGGTGGTCATCACCAGCACCTTCGACGTGCCCGCCTCGGTGATGACCCGGGTCGCCTCCACGCCGTCGAGCACCGGCATGCGCACGTCCATCAGCACCACGTCCGGGCGCAGCTGCTCGGCCAGCGCGATCGCGGCCTTGCCGTCCCCGGCCTCGCCGACGACCTCCATGTCCTCCTGCGCGCCGAGCACCATGCGGAACCCGACCCGCATCAGCTCCTGGTCATCGACCAACACAACCCTGATCACATGGGTCAAGGTAACGCCCTTCCACTCACGCGGTGCTCACCGGCAGCACGGCCCGCACGCGCCAGCCACCTTGCTCGTGCGGTCCCGCCTGGAGCGTGCCGCCGAAGACGTTGGCCCGCTCGCGCATGCCGATCAGCCCGTTGCCGCCGACCGTGGCCAGCCGGGAGATCCCGGGGCCGCGGTCGGTGATGTCCAGTTCGACCCGGTCCCCCACCCGGCGCACCTGCACGGCGGCCGAGGCCCCCGGGCCCGCGTGCTTGATGGTGTTGGTCAACGCCTCCTGGACGATCCGGTAGATGCCCAGGCCGACGCCCGCGGGCAGGTCGTCGAGCTCGCCGGTGAGGTCGAGGCGCACCGGCACCCCGATCGCCCGGACCCGCTCGGCCAGCTCCGAGATGGACTGGGCGCCCGGCTGCGGGGTGCGGTCGATCTCGGTGTCGTCGCTGCGCAGCACGCCGAGCAGGCGGCGCAGCTCGGTCAGCGCCTCGCGGCCGGTCGCGGAGATCGTGTTCAGCGCCCGCTCGGCCATCTCGGGCTGGGCGCGCACCGCGTACGCGGCGCCGTCGGCCTGCACCACGATGACGCTCACCGCGTGCGCCACCACGTCGTGCAGCTCCCGGGCGATCCGGGCGCGTTCCTGCCCGACGGCGATCCGCGCCTGCTGGTCCCGTTCGGTCTCCAGCAGCGCCAGCCGCCGCTCGACCTCGACGTGGTAGGCCCGGCGGGCGCCGGAGAACTCGCCCAGCGCCCAGCAGAACGCGAAGATCACCACGATGACCGTGGCGGGCAGGATCGACTGCGGCAGCTCCATCCGCCAGGTCGCCCAGATCGTGGTGCCGATGGCCAGCCACAGCACGTAGAGCGCGCCCTGCCTGCGGCTGACGTAGGCCACGACGGTGTAGAGCGAGATGCCCAGCGCGATGTCGACCGGCCGCAGCCGGGCGTCCACACCGTGCAGCACGGGCGGGCCGTGGGTGAGCAGCTGCAGGAAACCGGCGCCGAGGATGAGGTACGCCGACAGCAGCGGGTCGCGCCTGCGGATGAGCAGCGGGCCCAGCATCAGCACGCCGGTCACCCAGAACACCACCAGGTTCACCCCGGTCGGCGGGGTGAACAGCGAGACCGACTCCAGCAGCGCGAGCAGCGCGGCGACGACGCTGTCCCCGACGATCGGGTGCGCCTTCATCCAGAGGCTGAGTCTCCGCACGCCACCAAGGGTAGGTACCCCCGGTGACCAGGCGCGTCCACCCGCCGTCGCATTGCCGGTCCGCCTGTGGGTTGAACGGCCGGGTGGCGCGAACCCGACCGGTGTGGACCCGCGGCGCGCCCGGTCATGGCACGATGCTGGCGAAAAACCAGGGGAGGACGGCGTGTCGACCGCGACCGAGCAACAGCACCTGGCCGGGCCGCTGTCCGCGGCGGTGGCCAACCTGTGCCAGCGGCTGCAGCCGCAGGTGTCCGCGCGCACCGCCGCCGGGTTCCGCGAGGTGCTGCGCAGGCTGTCCGCGCCGCTGCAGGTCGCCGTGGCGGGCCGGATCAAGTCCGGCAAGTCCACGCTGGTCAACGCGCTGATCGGCAGGCGGGTCGCGCCGACCGACGTGGGCGAGTGCACCCGGCTGGTCACCCGCTTCCAGTACGGCACGGTCGACCGGGTCGAGCTGGTGTTCTTCGACGGCACCAAGCAGGTGCTGCCCTTCGACGCGGGCGGCATGATCCCGAAGGACCTCGAGGTCGACTTCGACAAGGTCTCGCACCTGGAGGCGTACCTGACCAACGCCGTCCTGCGCGACCTGACCGTCATCGACACCCCCGGTCTCGGCTCGCTCGACCTGGCCTCGGTCAAGCGCACGGAGCAGCTGCTCGGCGCGGCCAAGCACAGCGCCGAAGACGGCGAAGAGGTCGAGGCGCCGGAGAACGACGACCTGGATGACACCTCCCGCAACGCGGTGGCCGGTGCCGAGGCCGTGCTCTACGTGGTGACGCAGGGCGTGCGGGCCGACGACCAGCAGGCGCTGGCCGCGTTCACCGCCGCCACCGCCAGCCGGGAGGCCGGTCCGGTCAACGCCATCGCCGTGCTCAACAAGGCCGACACGATCACCCCGGAGTCGGTGTCCGGCAGCAACGGTGACGTGTGGACGGCCGCGCGGCTGCTGGCGGAGAAGCAGGCGAGCACGCTCAAGCCCCGGGTCGCCGACGTCATCCCGGTCATCGGCCTGATCGCCGAGTCCGCCGAGTCCGGTGGCTTCACCTCCGCCGACGCCGACGCGCTGCGCCAGCTCTCCGGTCTCGACGACGCGATCTGGGAGACCATGCTGATGTCGGCGGACATCTTCACCACCTGGGACTGCGACGTGCCCACCGGCACCCGCGTCCGGCTGCTGGAGACGCTCGACCTCTACGGCATCCGCCGGGCCGTGGACGCCCTGCGCGCCGAACCCGACCTCACCGCGGGCGCCCTGCGCCGCAAGCTGCTCGACGCCTCTGGCCTCGCCGGGGTGCGCACCAGGCTCGACGCGGTGTTCCGCGCCCGCGCCGACGGCATCAAGGCCGCCGCCGCCCTGGCCTCGGTCACCGCCCTGGCCCACGCCTCCGGCGACCCCGGCGAGCGCCAGCGCGTGCACGACGCCATCGAGGTGCTGCTGGCCAAGCCCGAGGCCCACCAGCTGCGCCTGCTGGAGGCGCTGACCCTGGTCACCTCCGGCGCGGTGAACATGCCGGAGGACCTGGCCGAGGAGGTGCTGCGGGTGGGCAGCAGCGCGGAGGTCGGCGAGCAACTGGGGATGAAGGGCCGCCCGCACAACGAGCTGACGGCCTACGCCCTGGAGCGCGCGGGCTGGTGGCGCTCGTTCGCGTCCTTCGGCGCGACCCCGGCCCAGAGCCGCGTCGCGCACGTCATCCACCGCGCGTACTTCCTCATCTGGCAGCAACTAAAAGCGCAGTGACATCTCCGCCCACCACCCACCCCCTCATCCCCACCCGGCACCGTTCCCGACTTGGCGAGCCGATGCCCCGCCTGGCAGCTGTCCCTGAAGCGCGGGCCGAGTAGGCGGGTTTCGGTCGAGTTGGTCGTTCTCTACCTAGACCCTAGGTAGAGTTAAGCCATGGGTGAGCCGAGGATGACCCAACCGACCCAGGCTGTGCTGCGAGTGCTGCTCGCCGACCCCGCGGCCGAGTTCTACGGGCTCGAACTCGGCGCGCGAGCCGGTCTGCCCAGCGGCACCGTCCACCCCATCCTCGCCAGGCTGGAGGCCTGCGGGTGGGTGGACAGCCGCTGGGAAGAGGTCGACCCGAGAGTCGAGGGCAGGCCGCGCAGGCGCTACTACCGCCTCACCGGGGCGGGGGGCGTGCGGGCAGGCGCCGCACTGGCTCGGGCCGAGGCGCGCACCCGGCAGCTCACCAGGCGTGCGGAACCGGGTTACGCGGGAGGTGCCACATGAGCAACGAACTCTTCGGCGAACTCGGCGGGAACGTGGTGGTGCGGTTGCTGAGACCGCCCGACCACACTGCCTGGGCGCGCCGCGTCAGCGACCGACCGGAGACCGAGGAGGTGACCGCCCCGTGCCCCGACTGCGCGAAGGCAGGCTTGCGCCTGCTGGGTGGCTCGATCAGGCTGCTGCCGGTGCCCCACCGGGCTCGCTACCGCGAGGAGTTCCGGGCGGAGCCGGCGGGCATCCCCGACCGCGGCGACCAGTTCCGCTACGCCGTCCGACTGCTGCTGCGAGCCCCCGCGTTGCGCCGCAGCCTCCGCGACCCCAACCGCCGAGCGGCCTGACCGACACCCCCGCGACCGCCCTGCTCCGCCACGTCATCGATGACACCGCCCGCACCCGCCGGGCCGCCGCCCTGATCCTCACCGCCGCCGCGGCCGTCGCCGCCGTCGCCGTCACCCTCGGGCTCGTGCCCACCGCCGTCGCCGGTCTGGGCGCCGCCACCGCATGGGCCGTTCGCGGTCGCCGCTCGTCCGAACGGCGGTGAATTCGCTGCGGGCGCACATTGTTTTCGCGCATCGGAAGAAATAGCGGTTACGCTCAGCTGGACGCGGCAGTGCGGTGCCGCCAATTCCCTGGAGGGGGAGTGATGGCTGACCAACAAGGAAATGGTGGCGAGCCGTACGAGGCGGAGACCACGGTGGGCCGGGACGGCTACCGCCGGAAGGTCCGGATGTCGGAGAAGGCGTACATCGAGCGCCAGGAGACCAACCGGGTCTTCGCCCGTGAGCTGGGCAAAGCGGTCGGGGGCGGGGGTGACCCGCTCACCAGGGCGGCCATCTCGATCGCCGGGGCGGTAGCCGACGCGATCGGCGGTGCGGATCGCAAGCACATCGACCGCTAGGTGTTCTCCCGCCCGGCGCCACCGGTTCGACCGGCGGCGCCGGGCTTTTTCATGTCCGGCTCCTTGTCCATTATTTGTCATTTCTGTCCCACGATTTTCCGGTGGAATGTTTCCCACCGGGGCCCGCCGCCCGAGCGCCCCGCGTGTGTCGCAGGTGGACAGGGTCGGCTGAACGGGCCGACCAGGCACCTCGGGCGCTATACGATTCGGCGGCACATGGGGCGCGGACAGGGTGAGGCTGATGGCTTCCTGGTTCAGGGGACAGCACAAGGACGAGCACGGCGCGGACGAGCCCACCGAGGTGGTGGAACCCGTGACCCCGCCGCGCGTCGCTGAAGAGGTGGGGTTGGTGGACGAGTTCCCGGAGGAGGCCGTGGCGGTCGGTGTCGCGCCCGAGGTCCACGACCAGGCGGTGCAGGAGCGGCGGTCGATGGTCGCGTTATGCCTCTACGCGCACGACCGGGCGCGCAGTTCCGGCGTGGCCGAGCGGATCGAGGAGGGGCTGGCCGCCGTCGGCGTGGTCGCGCTGCGGCCGGACGGCGAACGGTTCGACCCGGCCTTCCACGAGGCGGGCGGCACGGTCGGCACCGACGACGCCGCGCTCGACGGCACGGTCGCCGAGACCGAGGTGGTCGGGTTCAGCGACCGGGGTGTGCTGCTGCGGCCACCGATCGTCACCGTCTACACCAGCAAGGCGGTCACCCCGTGACCCAGGCCAAGCCGCCGCTGCCGCTGCCCAAGCAGGTCGCGCAGACCCGGGAGCAGTTGCTCACCCTGCTGCGCGAGGCCGCTCCGGAGTCGGCCGAGTGGGTCGAGCAGCAGCGCGCGCGGCGCCGCAAGACGCCGTCGGTCGTGGTGGTCGGTGAGACCAACCGGGGGAAGAGTTCGCTGGTCAACGCCATGATCGACACGCCCGGACTGTCCCCTGTGGACGCCGACGTGGCGACGGCGACCTACCTGGTCTTCGGGCACGCCGAGGAGTGGGAGGCCCGTGCGTGCTACCCGGGCCAGCTCGCCCCGGTGCCCGTCGAGCTGGGCAAGCTGATCAACTGGGTGTCCGCCGCGCACGAGCTGCCCGACGGCGAGCTGCCGCCGCGCTTCGTCGAGGTCGACGGCCCGGTGCCGCTGCTGGAGAAGCTGACCATCGTCGACACCCCCGGCGTCGGCGGGCTCGACTCGATGCACGGCGAGCTGGCCATCGAGGCCGCCGCCACGGCCACGGCGCTGCTGTTCGTCGTCGACGCCTCCGCCCCCTTCACCCTCGGCGAGCTGAACTTCCTCGCCGGGGTGGGCGAGCGGGTGGAGACCGTGGTCTTCGTGCTGTCCAAAGTGGATGCCTACCGCGGCTGGCGCCAGGTGATGGAGGCCAACGAGGCGTTGCTGGCCGAGCACGCCCCGCGCTTCAAGGGTGCGACCTTCCACCCGGTGTCCTCGCGCATGTACGAGATGTCGGGCAAGGCGCCCAACCCCGAGGCCGCCGAGATGCTGCGCGCGCGCTCCGGCGTGCCCGAGCTCCTCGAGGCCCTGCAGACGCTGCTGGTCGGCCGCTCGGCGATGCTCGGCGAGGCCAACACCCTGCGCGCGCTCTCGTCCGCGCTCGGCGAGCTGAAGGTCAACCTGGACAACCAGCGCCGCGCGCTGACCATCGGCGAGGCCGAGGCGGAGGCGCTGCGCGCCCGCAAGGACGAGCTGACCGCGGAGCGCCGCTCCTCCACCCGCGGCTGGCAGGTCAAGCTGCGCAGCGAGATCCAGCGCGCCCGGCTGGAGAACGCGCACGAGGTCAGCCGCGAGATGCGCGACCTGCAGTCCTGGTTCCGCCAGGCCATCGACGCCGCCGACCGCGACAAGCTGCGCGAGCTGCCCGGCCAGGTCGACGCCGCGATGCAGGTGGTCAGCACCCGGGTGAGCCTCTCGGCGGGCAACCGGCTCAACCAGGTGGCCGACTCCGTCCTCAGTGAACTGTTCAGCGCGGACGAGCTGGAGGTCATCCGGGCCCAGTTCGCCCGCACCGGACCGTCCCAGGTGGTCGTGCGCGCGGCGGAGAAGCGGCTGCCGACCGCCGAGGACAAGCTGCTGGTGTTCATGGGCATCTCCGGCGGCATCGGCGCGGGCAAGATGGCCACCATCCCGCTCGCGGGCGCCATCGCCGCCCCGGTGCTGCTGGTCCCGACGATCATCATCGGGCTCGGCGCGGGCTGGTGGATCGCCCGCACCCGCAAGCACACCGCGGACAAGCAGCACATGAAGCTGTGGCTCAACGAGTCCATCGCCGACTCGCGCTCCACTTTGGACCAGTTGGTGTCCGAGCAGCTGATCGACGCCGAGTCCCAGCTCTCGCTCGCGCTCGACGAGGCGCTGGGCAAGCGGATCGCGAGCATCGAGGAGCAGTTGCGCGAGGTGGACAAGGCGATGCGGCTCGACGTCAGCGAGCGGCAGAAGCGCGTGACGGTGGTGAACAAGCGGCTCACCGACGTGGTCGCGGGCCGCGATCGGGCGGAGAAGCTCCTTGCCGCCATTCGCACAGTTCGCGACAAGAAGTAACACCGTAACGCCGGGAACCAAGTCGGCGAAGCGTCAGTCATAAGACCCAACAAGCCAGTGAAAATCCCGCAAGGGAAGGAAATGAGGGGGCACCCGTGTACGTTGACGAGACCGGCGCCGACACCACCACCGACGACACCTCCGTCGACGAGACGGGGCACGACGAGCTGACCGTCGAGATCGGTGGCGACACCTACGAGGTCACCGAGAACTACGACTACGACGGCGACGGCCACAACGACACCGTGGTGGTCCAGACCGAGGACGGCTTCGCCGCGTTCACCGACACCGACGGCGACGGCCAGGCCGACACCGCGGTGACCCTGGACGAGCAGGGCAACGTCACCGGCGCCGCCGAGTACGACGAGGCGAGCAGCCAGTGGACCGCCGCCGACCCGAACTCGGTCGAGAACCCCTCCGGTGACGGCGCGGACAACGGCGGTGGCCACTCCGGCCACACCGGTTCCACCGACACCGCCGACGGCCCCGACTCGACCCCGGTCGACCACAACGACGGCGGCGGCAACCAGATCACCGTCGACAACCAGGGCGGCGACATCAACGCGGGCGAGGCCCAGTACGACGTCGACGGCGACGGCAAGAACGACACCGCCGTGGTCACCGACGAGCAGGGCAACACCTACGCGTTCACCGACGTCGACGGTGACGGCTCGGCCGACCAGGCCGTGGTCGTCGAGGCCGACGGCGACGTGACCGTGGCCCAGCACACCGGCGACGACGAGTGGACCGCGGTCGAGACCGGCCACATCAACGCCGACGGCACCTACGAGTCCGACAGCACCGCGGACGGGGCCGCCCCCACCGCCGCCGGTTCGGACGCGTCGGCTTCGGACGCCTCGGGCTCCGACGCCTCGTGGCAGGGCTGATCCCCGCCGAACTCCCACTGCGGCGGGCGCATTGTCAATCACAGTGCTCACCCGTGCACGCTGAGTGAGACGAGAAAAGATCCCGGTACGCCGTGCGCGTACCGGGATCTTTCTCGTTCGGCGGTCAGGCGAAGGGAAACCGTGGTGAGATTCACTCCTGGTCACGACTGTCCGGTCTTCGGACACCGGATCGGTGGAACATCAGCCCCGCAAGTGGGTACTGAATCGATCCCCTTATCGTTCTTGTGAGAGAACCGACAGGCAAGGTGTCGGTTACCTCGCCGTCAACTGGCTAACCTAATCGCAATCCATCACGGCACACACCCGCTCGACAGGGCGGGGGTTGAGCCATTCGGTTAGGACGCCGCCGTCCCCGGTCAGGTCAGCGGTGTCCTGATTGGCATTTCGGCGTTCAGTCAGGAGACGAGGCGAGATGACGGCAGTGACAATCCCTGGCGTTGACCAGGCACCGACGACGCACCACCGGCTCCTGGCGTGGGTGCGCGAGGTGGCCGAGCTCACTTCTCCGGATCAGGTGGTCTGGGTGGACGGCTCGGAAGACGAGTGGACCCGTCTGACCGACAAGCTCGTGGACGCGGGCACGTTCACGCGACTCGACAAGAAGCCGAACTCGTTCTACGCGGCCTCCGACCCCAACGACGTCGCCCGGGTCGAGGAGCGCACCTTCATCTGCTCGGTCGACGAGGCCGACGCCGGTCCCACCAACAACTGGATGGAACCGGCCGAGATGAAGGCCATCATGACGGAGCTGTACCGCGGGTGCATGCGCGGTCGCACCATGTACGTGATCCCGTTCTGCATGGGCCCGCTCGACGCCGAGAAACCCATGCTGGGCGTGGAGATCACCGACTCCGAGTACGTCGTGGTCTCGATGAAGATCATGACCCGGATGGGCACCAAGGCGCTCGACCGCTTCGTCGACGCCGACGGCACCGAGCGCGACTTCGTGCCCGCGCTGCACTCGATCGGCGCGCCGCTGGCCGAGGGCCAGGCGGACGTGGCGTGGCCGTGCAACGACACCAAGTACATCGTGCACTTCCCGGAGGAGCGGCTCATCTGGAGCTTCGGCTCCGGCTACGGCGGCAACGCGCTGCTGGGCAAGAAGTGCTACTCGCTGCGCATCGCCTCGGTCATCGGCCGGGACGAGGGCTGGCTCGCCGAGCACATGCTGATCCTCAAGCTGACCTCGCCCGAGGACAAGGTCTACTACGTCGCGGCGGCCTTCCCGAGCGCCTGCGGCAAGACCAACCTCGCCATGCTGGAGCCGACCATCCCGGGCTGGAAGGTCGAGACCATCGGCGACGACATCGCCTGGATGCGCTTCGGCGAGGACGGCCGCCTCTACGCGGTCAACCCGGAGAACGGCTTCTTCGGCGTCGCCCCCGGCACCGACTACCACACCAACCCGAACGCGATGCGCACCATCGCCAAGGGCAACTCGCTGTTCACCAACGTCGCGCTGACCGACGACGGCGACATCTGGTGGGAGGGCATGGGCGAGGCGCCCGCGCACCTCACCGGGTGGAAGGGCGGCGACTGGACCCCCGACTCCACGGAGAAGGCGGCCCACCCGAACTCGCGCTACTGCACCCCGATCGACCAGTGCGACACCAAGGCGCCCGAGTGGGACGACCCCCAGGGCGTGCCGATCTCGGCGATCTTCTTCGGCGGCCGCCGGGCCACCACGATCCCGCTGGTGACCGAGTCCCGCGACTGGCAGCACGGCACCTTCATGGGTGCCACGCTCTCCAGCGAGACCACCGCCGCAGCGGTCGGCGCGGTCGGCGTCGTCCGCCGCGACCCGATGGCCATGCTGCCGTTCATCGGCTACAACGCCGGTGACTACTTCAACCACTGGATCGAGACCGGCAAGCGCGCCGACGCGACCAAGCTGCCGAAGATCTTCTACGTCAACTGGTTCCGCCGTGGCGACGACAAGCGCTTCCTGTGGCCCGGGTTCGGCGAGAACAGCCGCATCCTGAAGTGGGCCATCGAGCGGATCGAGGGCAAGGCCTCGGCCCGCGAGACGCCGATCGGCTGGGTGCCCACCGCCGACGAGCTCGACCTCGACGGTGTGGACGGTGACCGCGCCGACATCGACGCCGCGCTGGAGTTCTCGGCGGAGGAGTGGCGCGCGGAGCTGCCGCTGATCGAGGAGTGGTTCGACAAGATCGGCGACAAGCTGCCCACTCCGCTGCGTGACGAGCTGGAGGCGCTGCGCCAGCGCCTGGGCTAAGCGATTCCCACAAGAGGGCCACCGTCGCCGACTGGCAACGGTGGCCTTCTTGCGTGTTGGGCCTTCTTGCCGCGAGAGTCTCCCCCGGTCTGGGAGAGTGGCCCACATCGGACAGGGCACATCGGACGGACCGGTGTTCTCGGGCAGGTCCCCGTGGGGACGAGGGGGTGGTCGGGGTGCGGCAGTGGCGGTGGCAGCGGTCCGGCTACGACGAGCGGGTGCACGCCTTCGCGGCGGACGAGCGGCCCGCGAGCTTCGTGGAGGCCGTGTGCTCGCACACGGTCCCGTTCGCGCGGTTGGCGCGCACGCACGCGGGTACCCGGTGCCTGAAATGCCTGTTGATCGTGGGGGACGACCTGGTCGCCCGGGTGGCCCCGCCGACCCCGTCCTGACCCCGTGTGGATCGACCTGGGGATGAACGGGTCGGTCGCGGTGCCCAGGTCAACGTACCTTTTTGCCTCACCAGTCACAGGCGCCCCAGGGTTGTCCACAGGCTGTGGACAAGGTTGTGCACAGCCTGTGGACCCGGGGGTGGTGGTCAGGCGGGCGAGAGGATCTCCAGGTACCCGTCGGTACCGTTCAGGCGGATCCGCTGGCCGTCCTGGACCAGCCGCGTCGCCTGCGCGACGCCGACCACGGCGGGCAGGCCGTACTCCCGGGCGATCACCGCGCCGTGCGTCATGGCGCCGCCGACCTCCGTCACCAGGCCGGCGACCGCCACGAACAGCGGCGACCAGCTCGGGTCCGTGTAGGCCGTGATCAGGATGTCGCCCGGTTCGAGGTCGGCCCGCGCCAAGTCCAGGACCACCCGGGCCCGACCTTCGACGACCCCGGCGGACACCGGCAGGCCGACCAGCGCGCCGGTCGGCAGGTCGTCGCGCCGGTAGGTCCCGTTGACGGTCTCGCCGTCCGACGTGAGCACCCGGGGCGGGGTGAGCGACTCGTACGACCGGAACGCCTCCTTGCGGCGGCGGATGAGGTCCCGGTCGACCTCGCTCGTGCGCACGACCTCCTGGAGTTCGTCGAACCGCAGGTAGAAGACGTCGTCCCGCTCGGCGAGCACGCCGGTCCGCACCAGGCGCGCGGCCTCCGCGAGCAGGGCCTGCTTGTACGCGGCGTAGCGGCTGACCATGCCGTACTTCGGGTACTCCCGGTACCCGGTGAACGTCCGGACCCGGTCGATCATCCGCTGGGTCTCGTCGGCCTTGGCCGCGCCGTCCGGCAGGGCCCGCAGGCGCGCCAGCACGTCCTGCTCCTTCTGCCGGGCCTCCCGCAACCCCTGTTCGAAGCGGCGCGCACCGGCGCCGTGCTCGAAGTTCCTGATGTTGGTGAGGAGCATGGGCAGCAGCGTGGTGGGCTGTTCGGCCCACCGCGGCCGGGTGATGTCGATCTCGCCGACGCAGCGCACCCCGTACTTGTCGAGGTAGGCCAGGATGGCGTCGCGCGCTTGCGCACCGCCGGGGAGTCCGGGCAGCTCGTCGAGGAAACCGTCCTCCGCGTCGTGCAGGTGGGCGACGACCTCCGGGTGCGGGCGGATCACGTCCGCGACGTCGAGCAGTGCCAGCCCCATCTCCGCCGTGACGTTGTGCGGCACGGACTGGGTGAGCGCGTCGGCCGCGTTCCCCTCCCCCAGCCACTCGCCCAACCGCTCGTTGAGCCACCACGTCGCCTGCATCCCCGCCATGATCACCTCGTGGCTGCGCGGGTCGAACAGGAGCCGGCGCAGCTCCTGGAGGTCGGCCAGGATGAAGTCGAGCAGCGCGGTCCCGGACTTCGCCCGGATGTCCCGCCTGAGCACCGCGACGGAAGCCGCGTTCTGCTCGATCAGCTCGGTGACCACGGCCGGGTCGGTCTCGATCGTGGCGGGTGCGGCACCGGGGATCGGGAAACCGTGGCCCTCCCGCTCCGGCGGGATGAAGCCGTCGCGGTCGAGGAGGGCGCCCAGCGCGTCCGGGATCAACGGGTCCGACTTCCCCGCGATGTCGAAGAAGGCCGCCCTGGTCGCGGGGGAGGCCAGGATCCGGGTGACGTCGACGAAGAGCCGCCCGCCCGCCTCGGCCATGGGGCGGGGCGTGGTCAGCTGCCAGAACGAGAGCCCCAGGGGCTTTATCGCGTCGGTCATCATCTGCTGGTGGCCGACGGACACGTAGACGTGGTTGTCCTCGTCGTCGGTCTCCGGGACGGGGAACAGCGTGGTGATCGCCCGGCTCTGCACGACCCGGAAGCCGTCGTCGACCAGGCACCACTCGATGTCCTGGGGGTGACCGAAGTGCGCCTCGATCCGCCTGCCGAGCCGGACCAGTTCGACGACCTGCGCGTCCGTCAGCGCGGGCGCCGCCCGCCGCGCGGGGTCGACGGCCTCTTCCCACGTGCCGCCGGTGGGCACCGGGTGGATGGCCACTTCCTTGGTACCGAACGCTTTCGCGATGACCTCGTCGTCCCGCACCTGGTAGCTGTCCGCGTTCACCAGGCCGGAGACCAGGGCCTCGCCGAGGCCGAAGGTCGCCTCAACGGCGGCGACCTTCCGGTTCGAGGTGACCGGGTCGGCGGTGAACAGGACACCCGCCGAGACCGGGAAGAGCATCTCCTGCACGACAACGGCCATGCCGACCTTGCGGTGGTCGAAACCGTTGCGCAGCCGGTAGGTCACGGCCCGCTCGGTGAACAGCGAGGCCCAGCACCGGCTGACGTGCCGGAGGACCTCCGCCTGTCCCACGACGTTCAGGTAGCTGTCCTGCTGGCCCGCGAAGGACGCCGTCGGCAGGTCCTCCGCCGTCGCGCTCGACCGGACCGCGTGGGCCGCCCGCTCGTCGAGCGCGCCGGTGATCGCGGCCGCCAAGTCGTCCGGGATGGCGGTTTCCTCGATGGCCCGGCGGATCTCCGCGCTGCGCGCGCGGATCGCCCCCCGGTCGTTCGCGTCCACACTGGACAGTCGGTCCAGCAGGCCGTCGATGGTCGGCGCCTCCGCCGTGATCCGGCGGAAGGCGTCCGTGGTCACGCAGAACCCGGCGGGTACGCGGGCACCCTCGACCCGCGTGAGTTCGCCCAGGTTCGCACCCTTGCCGCCGACGACCGCCACCTGCGTCCGGTCGATCTCCTGGAGACCGAGAACGTAGTTGCGCATGCGCTTGTCTCCCCCATTCGCTGACACCGGCCGGAGATTCTGCGGCACGATCGAGCCTTGCCACAAGGCCCCCTGTGTGCTATATCCTGAAAGGGGAGGGGGTTGGTGTCCACTCCCGACGCGGCCCGTGACCCCTTCGGGCGGTTCGCCGCCGCGCGATCGGGCAGTCCGGTCGGCCAACAAATCGCCAAATGACTTTGACCCCGGTGAACGGGTGACTTCGCCTTTCCTTCGCTCTAGTGTTTCGCGGCAACACTCCCGTCACGGAGAGCGAGGCACCGCGATGGCACAACCCGCTCGAACATCCGGAATCCGCTGGAGCCCGTGGAACCTGCTGCTGCTGGTCCCGCTGGTGCTGCTGGTCACGCCGATCTTCAACCGCGCCGGACCGGCGCTGTTCGGCCTACCGTTCTTCTACTGGTTCCAGCTCGCGGGCGTCGCGCTCGGCGTGCTGGCCACGGTCACCGTCTACCTCAAAACGCGGGACAAGCCGACCAACCCGGCGACCGGGCCCGAACCGGACGTGGACAGCCTGGACGAGGGGGCGGCCCGATGAGGTGGACCGAACTGGTCATCTTCCTGCTGCTGTTCGGCGTGGTGACGGTGCTGGGCTTCTTCGCCGCGCGGTGGAAAGCGGGCAGCACGCTCGACCACCTCGACGAGTGGGGCCTGGGCGGGCGCAAGTTCGGCTCGTGGATCACCTGGTTCCTGATCGGCGGCGACGTCTACACCGCGTACACCTTCGTCGCCGTGCCCGCGCTGATGTTCAGCGCCGGTGCCGCCGGGTTCTTCGCGCTGCCGTACACGGTGATCCTGTACCCGCTGATCTTCATGCCGCTGCTGCGGATCTGGTCGGTGTCGCGGGCCCGCGGCTACGTGACCCCTGCCGACTTCGTGCGCGGCCGCTACGGCTCGTCGGTGCTGGCGCTGCTCGTCGCGATCACCGGGATCATGGCGACGATGCCCTACATCGCGCTGCAGCTCGTCGGGCTGGAGGCGGTGCTGCGCACGTTGGGGCTCAACGGGTCCGGTGCGCTGGGGCACCTGCCGCTGCTGATCGCCTTCGTGGTGCTGGCGCTCTACACCTACCAGTCCGGGCTGCGCGCGCCCGCGCTGATCGCCTTCGTCAAGGACATCCTGGTCTACCTGGTGATCATCGTCGCGGTGGTCTACCTGCCGATCAAGCTGGGCGGCTGGTCGGAGATCTTCGGCGCGGCCGACGCCAAGTTCAAGGCCACGCCGGCGCCGGGCGACGGGCTGCTGCTCAACGGCAACAACCAGCTCCAGTACGCCACCCTGGCGCTGGGGTCGGCGCTGGCGCTGTTCCTCTACCCGCACTCGCTCACCGGGGTGCTGGCCTCGCGCGGCCGGACCGTGATCAAGCGGAACATGTCCGCGCTGCCCGCGTACTCGCTGCTGCTGGGCCTGCTCGCGCTGCTCGGTTTCGTGGCCATCGCGGCGGGGACCAAGCCGCTGGTCAACCACGCCACCGGCAACCCGGACACGAACACGATCATCCCGAACCTGTTCGCCGAGCAGTTCCCGTCCTGGTTCGCCGGGATCGCCTTCGCCGCCATCGGCATCGGCGCCCTGGTGCCCGCGGCGATCATGTCGATCGCGGCGGCGAACCTGTGGACCCGCAACATCTACAAGGAGTTCCTGCGCAAGCGGGCGACGCCGCGGGAGGAGGCGCGGCAGGCGAAGCTGGCCTCGCTGGTCGTCAAGTTCGGTGCGGTCGCGTTCGTGCTGTTCATCGACCCGCAGTTCTCCATCGACCTGCAGCTGATCGGCGGCGTGATGATCCTGCAGACGCTGCCCGCGGTCGCCATCGCGCTCTACACCCGCTGGTTCCACGTGTGGGGCCTGGTCGCGGGCTGGGTCGCGGGCATGGGCTGGGGGATGGTGATGCTCTACGGCATCCCGAGCGCCGATGGGAAGCGCGCGCACTTCGGCACGTCCGCGCTGAAGCTGGGTGAGCTGAACCTGTTCGGGTGGCACCCGTTCGGCGGGTCGACGCTGCAGATCTACGTCGGATTCGTTGCGCTGGTGGCAAACCTGGTCGTCGCCGTCGCGGTCAGCGCGGTGGCCCGGCGGATGCGGGTGTTCAACGGCCTGGACGAGACCAGGCCGGAGGACTACCACGTCGACGAGGGGCACGCGGACCTGAAACCGGTGGCGGCGCACTAGTCGGGACGTGGCGAGGGGCGGGGTCCTGGTGAGGACCCCGCCCCTCGCGGTCCGCGGGCGGAGACTCCGCGGGAATCAGGTGCGCCGGGCACCCGCGATGCCGACGAGCAGCAGCGCGGTCACCGCGGCGGGGTACGGTCCGGCCAACCACGCGATCAGGGCCAGGCCCACGACCACGCTCGCGACCAGCAGCAGGGCCAGGCGCAGCGTCGGCGCCCACGAACCGAGCCAGCGCTCGGCGATCACCAGGGTGCGTTCGCGCGCGGTGAGCCTGGGTGCCGGGCGGTCGGTGGCGACCGGCGGGTCGGCCGGAACGCGCCGCTGCTGTTGTTCCGGCTCTTCGAAGGTCAGGTGCAGGGTGCGGCGGTGTTCCGTGCGCACGGACTCCGTTCCTGTCACGGCCAAAGTGTCGAGCTCCTCGTGTACCGCTGGGTAGTGCGGGGGGATTCCTAGCGCCGCGGAGCGCGCCACTCGCGACTACTGATCAGTTTCCTCCTCGCGTGTTGCCAGGTAGGTAACTACTGGGTAGTAGACGATAAGCGGAACGTGTTCGTCGGTGAGCGGCACCCCTGTGACCCCCCTCACCTAACGGGTGACTCTATGACCCACCGCTACGACGGATGGCCTACGACGACCACCATCGATCGGCTGTAGAACTGAACGGGTGGAGTAGTGGCGGCCCGTTCGGTCCAGTCCGCCGGTCCGACCGCCGCCCGCCGGTGTGACGCAGGGCGCGCGTGTCCGAGCTGTCCGTTTCAGTCGATTGGCGCAGTCCGCGCGAGGTGGCCGGGCGCGGTGCGCGGCGACCCGGTGAACGGGTGGACGGGTGGACGGCCGCGCTGAACCGGGTGGTCGCCGTTCGTCGCGCTCCGGTGACCACCGGTCGCCCGGGGCGGGTCCGGGCATGAAGAAACCCCGTAGTGCTGCCAGGTCGGGGGTCCGCCAGCACTACGGGGTCAACCGGAACATCGTGCGTCGTCCCGGTGGTGTTACACGGATCCGAAATGTGCCCTGCATCACGTCGCGGATCCGGTCTCGAGTCAGCGCCAGACGTTCTGCGCCTGGGCGAGGGAGATGAGTTCGTGGCGCATCGCGGGCGTGGCGGCCTGGTCGATGGCGCGGTTGACCGCCTTGCGAGTGCGGGCCTCGGCGCGGCGGGCACGGATCCTGGCGGTGACGTTCATGGTCCTGCTTCCCCTCTTGGTCTTGCTGCACCGTCCTGGCTGGGCGGGCATGACTCAAGTATGCGCCTCTGACCTGGAGAATGCACGCGTTTGTCCGGTGAACTGGCGCACATGCCGATGAATCGTCGGCAGTGACCGGGACCTCACCGGATGCTGTCCGGTTGGGTGTGATCGGCCGAACAGGGCACAACGGGCAAGCGGACAGGGTCGGAAGCACTATGCCGGGCTAGCGGTATCTACAGATTTCGCTAGAGAGGTCTATCGGGCCCGAGAACGGCCTACTCGTCCATACCCAGCAGATATCGGCCGAAGTGCGGCACGGTGAAGGCGATCCGGCCGCGCTCCGCGGCGTAGACCAGGCCCTTCTTGATCAGGCTGTCCCGCGCGGGCGAGAGCGACGACGGCTTGCGGCCCAGGTGGGCGGCGACGTCCGCGGTGGCCGCGCCCTCGTCCTTGCCCGCGGTCAGCTCGGCCATGGCCCGCAGGTACTCCCGCTCGGCTGGCGTCGCCCGCTCGTACCGCGACCCGAAGAACCCCACCGCCAGCTCCGCCTCGGCCTCGGGCGCGGCGACCGCGACGTCCTCGACCGTGATCGGGTCCGCGGCCGCCGCGTCCCAGGCGGCCTTGCCGAAGGCCTGGATGAAGTACGGGTACCCGCCGGACCGCTCGAACAGCGCGTCGAGGGCTTCCCGGGTGATCCCGGCCTGCTCGCGGTCGACCGGGACGAGGACGGCCTGGTCGGCGTCCTCCCGGTCGAGGCGGTCGATGCGCACGTAGCGGAAGAGCCGCTCGGAGTACGACTTGCTCGCCGACAGCAGCGCGGGCAGGTGCGGCAGCCCGGCCCCCACGACGACCAGGGGCGCGCCGGACTGGGACAGCTCGTGGCACGCGGCGCACAGCGCGGAGATGTCGTCGGCGCCGATGTCCTGCATCTCGTCGATCAGCACGGCCACCCCGGTGCCGACGTCCTGGGCCAGCTCGGCGACGTCGGTGAACAGTTCGACCAGGTCGATCTCGATGTCCCCGGAGTCGGCCCGCCCCTGGGTCGCGGGCACGTCGATGCCCGGCTGCCACCGGTCCCGCAGCTTGGCCCCGTCGGGGTTCGCCTTGAGCGCGAAGGCCTTCAAGGTCCCCAGCACCTGCTCGACCCGCTCGGGTGCCCGGTGTCGCACGGCCAGGTCCCGGATCGCCCGGTGCAGGGCGGCGGAGAGCGGCCGCCGCAGGTCCGACTCCGGCCGCGCCTCGATCTTCCCGGCGCCCCACCCCCGCCGGACCGCCATCGACCGCAGCTCACCCAGCAGGACCGTCTTGCCGACACCCCGCAGCCCGGTCAGCACGAGGCTCCGCTCCGGTCGTCCCCGGGCCACCCGCTCCAGGACGACCTCGAACGCCCGAAGCTCCTTCTCCCGCCCCGCCAACTCGGGCGGGCGCTGCCCCGCTCCGGGCGCGAACGGATTCCGCACGGGGTCCACGATCGGACCGTATCCCCCTCTCTAGCCCATCCCCCATATTTCCCCAGGCGTGTTCCGCCCCGGCCGTTCACACCGGGACCCGGTCGATCGCGAGTCGACAGGCTTCTACGGCTCTCTAGTTGAGAGAGTATAGATAGATAGACCGCGCTACTTCTCCAAGATCGCCGTCACCCCTTGGCCGCCCGCGGCGCAGATCGAGATCAGGCCCCGGCCGGAGCCGCGTTCGTGCAGGAGCTTGGCCAGGGTCGCGACGATCCGGCCGCCGGTCGCGGCGAAGGGGTGGCCCGCGGCGAGGGAGGAGCCGTTGACGTTGAGGCGGCGGCGGTCGATGGGGCCGAGGGGTTCGGGCAGGCCAAGGCGGTCCTTCGCGAAGTCGGCGTCTTCCCAGGCGGCCAGGGTGGCGAGGACCTGGGACGCGAAGGCCTCGTGGATCTCGTAGAAGTCGAAGTCCGACAACGTCAGGCCCGCGCGGCTCAACATCCGGGGGACGGCGTAGGCCGGGGCCATGAGCAGGCCCTCCTCGCCCTGCACGTAGTCCACCGCCGCCGTCTCGGTGAAGGTCAGGTAGGCCAGCACCGGCAGCCGTCGGGACGCGGCCCATTCCTCGGTCGACAGCAGCACCGCCGACGCGCCGTCGGAGAGCGGGGTGGAGTTGCCCGCCGTCATGGTGTCGCCGAAGGCGGGCTTCAGCTTGGCCAGCTTGTCGGCGGTCGAGTCGGGGCGGAGGTTCTGGTCGCGGGTCAGGCCCTGGAACGAGGTGACCAGGTCGTCGAAGAAGCCGCGGTCGTAGGCAGCCGCGAGCTTCTGGTGGCTCGCCGCCGCCAGCTCGTCCTGGGCTTCGCGGGAGATCCCCCAGCGCTGGGCGGTGATCGCCGCGTGTTCGCCCATGGACAGGCCCGTGCGCGGTTCGGCGTTGCGCGGGATCTCGGGGACGATGTGGCCCGGTCGCAACTTCGCCAGCAAACCCAGCCGAGCGCCGAGCGTCCGGGCACCGTTGAGCCGGATCAGGATCCGTCGGAGGTCGTCGTTCACCTGCAGGGGCGCGTCGCTGGTCGTGTCGACGCCGCCCGCGATGCCTGCGTCGAGCTGGCCGAGGGCGATCTTGTTCGCCACCTGGACGATGGCCTGCAACCCCGTGCCGCACGCCTGCTGCACGTCGTAGGCGGGCGTCTCCGCCGATAGCTCGCTGCCCAGCACGCACTCGCGCGCGAGGTTGAAGTCCCGGCTGTGCTTGAGGACCGCCCCGGCCGCGACCTCGCCGAGCCGCCTGCCGCTGAGCCCGAACCTGGCGACGAGGCCGTTGAGCGCGGCGGTGAACATGTCCTGGTTGGACGCGTTCGCGTACGGGCCGCCCGACCGGGCGAACGGGATGCGGTTCCCGCCGATGACCGCCACTCGGCGCACGTGACTGGGTGCCATGCCAACCTCCCGGGGTGTGCGGTGGCAGTCTAACCTACTCTCCAGTAAGTTAGATGCGGGTGGAAGGGGACGCGGATGACCGACCGGTACCAGCGGTTCACCAACTCCGGCTTCGGGCGGCAGCTGGTCAAGCGCCTCGGCCTGCCGAACCCGACCCCGCTGCGCCGCCACCGGCCCGGTGACCCGCTGCTCGACGGCCCCGCGCTGCTCGGCGCCGCGCCCGGCGGCAGGCTCGCCGACCAGCTCGCGCGCGTCCTCAAGACCGCGGGCGTCGACACCGGCGGCGGGGACACCAACGCCGCCCTGGTCTTCGACGCGACCGGCATCGACGTCCCCGAAGACCTCCGCGCGCTCTACGACTTCTTCCACCCCGTTCTGCGCGGCCTCGGTCGCTGCGGTCGCGTGGTCATCTTCGGCACCCCGCCCGAGGGGGCCACCGGCCGCGTCGCCCAGCGCGCGCTCGAAGGGTTCGTCCGCTCGCTCGGCAAGGAGCTGGTCCGCGGTTCGACGGCCCACCTCGTGCTGGTCGAGCCAGGTGCCGAGGACCGGGTCGAGTCGACCGTCCGCTTCCTGCTCTCCGGCAAGTCGGCCTACGTCGACGCCCAGGTCATCCGGGTCGGCGGCGGCCCCGCGACCGCGCCGGACGACTGGGACCGGCCGCTCGCGGGCAAGGTCGCCCTGGTCACCGGCGCGTCCCGGGGCATCGGCGCGGCCATCGCCGACGTGCTCGCCCGCGACGGCGCGCACGTGGTCGCCCTCGACGTCCCGGCGCAGGGCGCCGACCTCGCCGCGGTGGCCAACCGGGTCGGCGGGTCGACGCTGCAACTCGACATCACCGCCGCCGACGCGCCCACCCGGCTCGTCGACCACCTCCGCACCCGCCACGACGGCGTCGACATCGTCGTGCACAACGCCGGGATCACGCGGGACAAGAAGCTGGTCAACATGAAGGAATCCGCGTGGGACGCCGTGATCGCGGTGAACCTCGCCAGCCAACTACGCGTCAACGACGCCCTCTTGGCCGAAAACGCCATCCGCGACGGTGGACGAATCGTTGGTGTGTCGTCGATCGCGGGTATCGCGGGCAATACCGGTCAGACGAACTACGGCACCAGCAAGGCAGGTGTCATCGGCATGGTCGAGGCCTACGCGCCACTCCTCGCCGAGCGCGGTGGGACGGTCAACGCGGTCGCGCCGGGGTTCATCGAGACGAAAATGACCGCTGCGGTGCCATTTTTTGTGCGCGAGGCCGGTCGTCGGATGAACAGCCTGGCGCAGGGCGGTCTACCGGTGGACGTCGCGGAAACCATTGCGTGGTACGCCAACCCGGCATCGAGCGGTGTCAACGGCAACATTGTGCGGGTGTGCGGTCAGAGCCTGTTGGGGGCGTGATGAGCGGGTTAGCGCCGTTGTTCGTGAAGGCCGCTCTTATGGGATTCACCAAGAAGGGCGGTGAGTTACCGGACAGGTCATACGAGCTGCACCGCGTGCGCGTCGACCCCGAACACCTCGCCGACTACGCGCGCGTCTGCTGCTTCCGGCTGAGCGACGAACTCCCCGCCACGTACCCGCACGTGCTCGGATTCCCCTTGCAGGTCAAGCTGATGACCGACCGCGACTTCCCGTTCCCGCTGATCGGTTCGGTGCACATCGCCAACCGCATCACCCAACACCGCCCCGTGCGCGTCGACGAACCACTGGACTTGCGGGTGCGCGTGGCGAACCTGCGCGCACACCCCAGGGGCAGCCAGTTCGACGTCATCACCGAGGTGTTCGTGCGAGGCGAGGCTGTCTGGAACGACACCAGCACCTACCTGCGCCGATCGCCCGGCGGCGGGTCGAGCGGTCCAAGCGGCGAAACCCCTCCCGAACCGACCGCGACCTGGCACGTCCCCGGCGACACCGGCCGCCGGTACGCGGAAGTCTCCGGCGACCGCAACCCGATCCACCTGCACCGCCTCACCGCCCGCCTCTTCGGTTTCCGCCGCGCCATCGCCCACGGCATGTGGACCAAAGCCCGCTGCCTGGCCGCCTTCGAGGGCCGACTCGCCCACACCTTCACCGTCGACGTGCGGTTCAAACTCCCCCTGTTCCTCCCCAACCGCGTCGGCTTCCACACCGACGGCACGGAGTTCACCGTGCACGGCCTCCGCGGCGGCAAGCCGCACCTGACGGGCACGATCACCGCTGCGGGCGCCCCGGACCACGCCTAGGGCCGAGACCATGGACTGGGCACAGCACTTGGTCGACCAGCTCGAATGGCACTGGACCAACCAGTTCCTCCCCCGCCTGACCGGCCTCGACGACCACGAGTACCTGTGGGAACCGGTCCCCGACATGTGGTCGGTCCGCCCCTCGGGCTCGGGCTACGCCATCGACTGGGACCCCAACCCGCCCACCCCACCCCCGGTGACCACCATCGCCTGGCGCCTGGGCCACCTCGTCGGCGTCTTCGCCTACCGCGCCGCCAACCACTTCGACGGACCCCCGTTCGACCCGAACACCCACCCGTACTCGGGAACCGCCGAAGGCGCCCTGACCCAACTGGACGAGGCCTACACGCACTGGATCACCGGTGTCCGGGGCCTGGCCGAAGCGGACCTCGCCAAGCCCTGCGGCCCAGCCGAAGGCGCCCACGCCGAATATCCCTTGGCCACCTTGGTCCTGCACATCAACCGGGAAGCCATCCACCACGGCGCCGAAGTCGCGCTCCTCCGCGACCTCTACGCCCACCGCTAGTTCGGCCAGTTCGACTACGCGGGCGACCCGGAGCGCGTCGTGATCGAGCTCGGCGCGGGCCGGGGGCTACTCGGACGGTGTCCAGACCGAGCCGTCGACGAGGTCGCCGAGGCCCATCCAGACCAGGTTCATCAGCCAGGAGGCGACGACCTTCTCCGGGACGTCCGGGTGGTCCAGCCACCAATCGGCCAGGGATTCGCCCGCGCCGACCAGGGCGGCGGCCAGGGCCTCGGTGGACTTGCGGGCGGTCTCGTCCAGGCCGCGGCTGGTGGCCGAGCGGACCAGGAGGGCGTCGACGAGGGTGATGGCGCGGTTGCGCATGGCCAGCAGTTCGTCGCTGAAGGGGCCGCCCTGGGAGATGGCCTGGCGGTGCAGGACGCGCCAGCTCTCGCGCTGGGCGCCGACGAAGCGGAAGAACGCGCGCAGGCCGTGCCAGAGCTGCATGTCCGGTGGCAGTTCCGCGCGGACGCCGCCCGCGATGGCCTCCATCAGCAGGGTCGCCTCGCGGCGGATGCAGGCGGCGAAGAGGTCTTCCTTGTGCCCCAGGTAGGCGTAGATCATCGGCTTGGAGACGCCCGCGACGTCGGAGATCTCGTCCATCGACGCGTTGTGGTAGCCGTGCTGGGAGAACACCCGGACGGCGGCGTCGAGGATCTGGCGCTCGCGGACCTCCCGGGGCAGCCGCTTCGCGCGTGTCGGCCGACTCCGCTCGTCGACGCTCACGCCGGACCTCCGCTCGTTGACCCCTCTTGCCTACCGACCTACCCGCCCGTAGCCTACTCGGCGGTAGGTTCGGGAGGTGTGCATGACGGAATCCGATCGCCCGCCGGACACCGCCGACGATGCTATCGGCCACACACCCGGCCCGTGGCGGGATCCGGGTGCGCGCGTGAACCTCGACGCCTTCGCCGACGCGGTCGACCCGGCGCGGCTCACCCCGGACGAGTTCGTCCGCCTGGTGGAGGTCCTGGACACGCTGGGCCGGGCGCGCGCGGGCGTCGACCTGGCGACCATGCGCACCGACACCTTCCTCCGGTTCCTGCGCCGCACCACCCCCGCGCACCTCGACGCGCTGACCGCCCACCCCGCGCTGCGGCAGGTCGTGTTCACCGAGGTCTTCCGCCGCATGTCCGACCACCTGGACCCGACCCGGACCGCCACCCTGCGCGCCGTCATCCACTGGCGGTTCACCGGCGCCGTCGAGGACCGGTTCGAAACCGTCATCGACCACGGCACCTGCACCTCGGGGCGGTCCCCCACCGCCGACCCCCGCGTCACGATCACCCTCGCGCCGACCGACTTCCTCCGCGCGCTCACCGGCGAGGTCAACCTGCCCCTGCTGTTCCTCACCGGGAAGGTCAGGGTCAAGGGCGACCTGCCGTTCGCGGCGACGCTCATCGCGCACTTCGACCTCCCCGGCCGCTGACCCGCACTTTTCGGACAAAGCATGCCGAGTGGGGAGGATGTGCCGCCGCCCGCTCGCCTGATCGGGGCACGGCGGGTGACAGCCACCCGCCGGGTCTGCACCATGTGGCCTGTGGCGGTCTGCGGGAGCAGGAAGACACCGGACGGCACGCGCTGCCGTACTCCGGTGCGGCGGCGCGGTCAGCGCTGCCCCGAGCACGCGCTGCTCGGCAGGTTCTTCCGCAGGCGATCGGCGGCGGTCGTACCCGCGCAGCAGTCGAGGACCCGCCCCGTACCCATGCGCGCGGCGACCCGCACCGAAGGCGGCCGCATCGCCACACCGCACTGGCAGGCCGCGATCGCCACCCGCGCCCGCTTCGCCGTCGACGACGACACCTGGACCGCCCTGCTGTCCGCCGAACCGGCCGCGGCCTGCACGCGCTTCGCCCAACTGGCCCGCAGCCTGGCCAGCGCCGACGACCAGAGCCGAGAACTACTGGAACGCCTGCTGGACACGGCGGTCCCCGGCAACGCGGCGGTGGCCAGGACGGTCGCGGGCCAGATCACCCGCCGCCTCACCGAAGTCGGCGCGGGCACCCCGGACACCACCCACCTGATCACCACCCTCCGCGTCCTGGGCGTCCACGTCTGCGCCACCGCCCCCCGCGACCTCGCCGACTGCCGCTGCCTCCGAGACATGATCGACGAAGACGGCCTGACCGCCACCAAACGCGCCCTCCAAGACGGCCTCTCCATCCTCGCCTCAACCGGTTGACCTCAACCCGGGGTCGTCACTGCCCGCCTGTCGGACCAGGCGAAGCCTTCCGGCCGATGACGAAGACGGTGACCAGTGCGACCAGGTCCACCGAACCCAGGATCGTTCCGGCGACGTCGTGCCCGCTCTGGATGAGGTACGTGGCACCGGCCAGGAAAGCCAGGTGATCAGGAAGCCGAAGATCAAACCTGCCCACTGGAGGAAGTACTGCTGCCTGGTCTGCCAGTGCACGCGGTCGAGTTGATTCTCGACCAGTCTGCGGGTGTCGCCATCGCTGTCGGCGTAGGCCTGGATTTCGCCTGCCGCCTCGCTCTGCGTCATCGTGCCGCGGCCTTCCGTGATTCCTGGACGTGGTGCACGGCCTCGCCGATCTGAGCGCTCGCGAGTCGGAGCGCGGAGGACTCCCGCAGCGGCGCGGGGCGTTGCCCAAGTGGGCCGTACAGGTAGCCCAGCCCGCGGACCAACGCCGGTACTCGTCGTGACCAGGCTGCTTTGCTGCGGGCCCAAGTTCTTCGGGCCGCCTCGACGGCGTCCATGATGGCGAGGGTAAGGCCCAGCAAGGGAATGGCGAGCATCAGCGCGCCGCGGCCCAGAGCTGTGGACGGGCCTGACGGGCACGCGGTGAGGAACTGGGACAAGCAGCACAAGAAGACCACCTGAGCCACTCTGCGCCGCCGCACTCGCTCACCCCGCCGCACTCGTCCTGCAAGACACGTCCATGGATGAGTTGAACGGCGCGGCGAGGTCATTACGGCTTTCGGGGCCGCGTCCAGCTTGGAAGCAACTCGGCAGGGAGCGGGGACGTGAACCGGTTTTCGCGGTGGTGCCGCGTGCGTGCTCATCGCGAGTACCGGGTGGAACGGAACTCGGGCAGGGATGCGAAACGCCCGGCCGGGGTGTTCGGCCGGGCGTTCCTGGGTGTGGCTGCTAGTAGGTGATGGCGAAGGACGGGTCGGCGAGGAGGGTGCCGACTTCGGCCAGGAACTCCGAGCCCTGTTGGCCGTCGACCAGGCGGTGGTCGAAGCTGAGGGCCAGTTGGCAGACCTTGCGGATCTTGATTTCGCCGTCCACCACCCAGGGGGTGTCGCGGATGGCGCCGAAGGCCAGGATCGCCGACTCACCCGGGTTGATGATGGGGGTGCCGGTGTCGATGCCGAAGACGCCGATGTTGGTGATGGTGAAGGTGCCGTTGACCATGTCGGCGGGTGGGGTCTTGCCGTCGCGGGCGGTGGTGGTCAGGGTGTCCAGGGCGATGGCCAGGTCGCGCAGGGACAGGGTTTCGGCGTCGCGGACCTTGGGCACGATCAGGCCGCGCGGGGTGGCGGCCGCGATGCCGAGGTGCACGTAGTCCTTGAAGACGATCTCCTGGGCCGCTTCGTCCCAGGAGCTGTTGATCTCCGGGGTGCGTTGGGCGGCCAAGGTGACCGCCTTGGCGCAGAACGCCAGGGGGGTGAGGCGGACGCCGCGGAAGCGGGGGTGGTCCTTGAGCTTGGCGCGCAGCTCCATCATCGGGGTCACGTCGACCGTCAGGAACTCGGTGACGTGCGGCGCGGTGAAGGCGCTGCTGACCATGGCTTGCGCGGTGACCTTGCGGACGCCCTTGATCGGGACGCGGCGTTCCCGGGCGCCCGGTACCTGGACCGGGGCCGCTGCCGGGGTGGCTTCCGCGGTGCCTGCTGCGGCTCGTTCGACGTCGGCGCGGGTGATGACGCCCTGGTCGCCCGTGCCTGCCAACGCGCGCAGGTCGACGCCGAGGTCCTTGGCCAGCTTGCGGACCGGCGGTTTGGCCAGGGGCACGTACCCGCCCGGTGGGTCGAGCAGGGCCGCCGGGGAGTCCGGCACCGCCGAGCGCTGGGGCAGCGGCGTCCCGTTCGCCGGGGCCGTGGGCACCGGGACTGCGGGAGCCGGGACCGCGGGCACCGAGACCGCAGGCGCGGAGACCGCGGCGGCCGGGGCTGCGGCGGGAGCCGAAGCCGGGGCGCCGCCCTTGCGGGCGCGGCGCTTGGCCGTGACCGCCTTGGAGCCGTAGCCGACCAGCGGCTTCATCTCCTCCTCGGCGGGTGCCTCGACCGCGGCGGGCTTGGCGGCGGCCGGGGCCGGGGTCGGCGCGGCCGCGCCACCCGGATCGACGTCGATCGTCAGGATCGGCGTGCCGACGTCCACCGTCTGCCCCGGCTGGACGTGCAGCTCCGTGACCACACCCGCCCACGGGCAGGGCAGCTCCACGGCCGCCTTCGCCGTCTCGATCTCCACGATGATCTGGTTGACCGTGACCGCGTCGCCCGGCCGCACGTGCCAGCTCAGGATCTCGGCCTCGGTCAGCCCCTCCGCGGTGTCCGGCAGCGGGAAGCTCTTGTACTCAGGCATCGCTCACCACGCCAGGGATCGGTCGACGGCGTCCAGCACCCGGTCCAGGTCGGGGAGGAACTCCTCCTCCAACTTGGCGGGCGGGTACGGCGTGTCGAAGCCGGTCACCCGCAGCACCGGCGCTTCCAGCGAGTAGAAGCACTCCTGCTGCACCCGGGCGGCGATCTCCGAGGTCAGCGACGCCTCCGACGGCGCCTCGCTGACCACGACCAGCCGACCGGTGCGGCGCACCGACTCGAACACCGGCGCCAGGTCCAGCGGGGACAGCGCGCGCAGGTCGATGACCTCGAGCGAGTGCCCGTCCTCCTCGGCGGCGGTGGCCGCGTCCAGCGCGACCTTCACCGACGGCCCGTAGGCCACCAGCGTCGCGGTGCTGCCCTGGCGCACGACCCGGGACGCGAACAGCGGCTCCGGGGTGGCCTCGGTGTCGATCTCGGCCTTCATGAAGCCCGAGTGGTAGTAGCGCTTCGGTTCGAAGAACAGCACGGGGTCGTCGCACTGGATCGCCTGCTGGATCATCCAGTAGGCGTCGACCGCGTTGGAGCAGGCGACGACCTTCAGGCCCGCGGTGTGCGCGAAGTACGACTCCGGGGACTCCGAGTGGTGCTCGACCGCGCCGATGCCGCCGCCGAAGGGCACCCGGATGACCAGCGGCACCTTGACCCGGCCCTGGGTGCGCATGTGCAGCTTGGCGACCTGGGAGACGATCTGGTCGAAGCCGGGGAAGATGAACCCGTCGAACTGGATCTCGCACACCGGCCGGAACCCGCGCACGGCCAGGCCGACCGCGGTGCCGATGATGCCGGACTCGGCCAGCGGGGTGTCGAGCACGCGGTGCTCGCCGAAGTCCTTCTGCAGGCCGTCGGTGATTCGGAAGACGCCGCCGAGCTTGCCCACGTCCTCGCCCATGACGATGACCTTGGGGTCGGCCTCCATCGCGGTGCGCAGACCGAGGTTGAGCGCCTTGCCGAGGGTCAGGGACTGGACGGACGAGGCCGGGGTGGACTTGTTGATCACGGGCGCGGCCATCAGTGCTCACCTCCGGCGAAGTCGGCGTGGTAGGCCAGGAACGCGTCGCGCTGCGCGTCGAGGACCGGGCTGGCCTCGGCGTACACGTGGTCGAAGATCTGGCTCGTGGGGGGCTGGGGCATGCTGAAGCAGAAGTCCCGCAGGTCGGCCGCGAGTTCGTCGGCCTCGGCCTGGACCGAGTCGAAGAAGTCCTGGTCGGCGTGGCCGTGCCGGACGAGGTTGACCCGGACGCGCTCGATCGGGTCCTTGAGCTTCCACGCCTCCAACTCGTCGGAGTGCCGGTAGCGGGTGGGGTCGTCGGTGGTGGTGTGCGCGTCCATGCGGTACGTGAACGCCTCGATCAACACCGGGCCGTTGCCGTGCCTGCACTCGTCGAGCGCCCAGCGCGACACCGCGAGGCTGGCCAGCACGTCGTTGCCGTCGACCCGCACGCCGGGGAAGCCGTACCCGCGGGCGCGCTGGTAGAGCGGGAGCCGGGACTGGCGCTCGGTCGGCTCGGAGATGGCCCACTGGTTGTTCTGGCAGAAGAACACCAGCGGCGCGTCGTAGACCGCCGCCCACACGAAACCCTCGTGCACGTCGCCCTGGCTGGTGGCGCCGTCGCCGAAGAAGACCATGGTGGCCTCGCCGTCGGCGTCGCCCACCTTGCCCTCGAACCGCTGGCCCATCGCGTACCCGGCGGCGTTGAGCACCTGGTTGCCGATGACGATCGTGTACGGGTGGAAGCGCTTGGCGGTGGAGTCCCAGCTGCCGTGGTCGGTGCCGCGGAAGATGCCGAGGATGTCCTTGGGGCTGATGCCGCGGCACCAGGCCACGCCGTGCTCGCGGTAGCTGGGGAACACCATGTCGGTGTCGCGCAGCGCGCGCCCGGCGCCGACCTGCGCGGCCTCCTGGCCGAGCAGCGGCACCCAGATGCCCAGCTGCCCCTGCCGCTGCAGGGCGTTGCCCTCGCGGTCGGCGCGGCGGACCAGGACCATGTCGCGGTAGAGCGACCGCAGGTCGTCCGCGGTCACGTCGGCGACGTAGCGGTCGAACTCCGGGTTCTCGACCCGCTCGCCTTCCGGCGTCAGGAGCTGCACCAGCTCCGGGCCGCCCTCACTGGTCGCCCGCAATCCCGCGATCACCTGCTCTGACGTGGGCGCGGCGGCCGTGGCGGCGGGGCCTTCCCGGGGCTCCGGGTGCGTCCACTGTTCTGGGGACGACATGCGCGTTCTCCTCGTGTCTGTGCCGCGCAGCCGCTCGTGGCGACGGCATACGGCCGCGCCGCCGGTTTCCACCGCCGTTGGGTAGGGGCGCTGGCCACCGTCGGCGCTGACGGCGTTCTTCTCACATCCTGACACGGCGGAGCCTGCCGCAGTGCGCCCGCGGACGCCCAAAGTTGTCCACAGGGGGTGCTTGAGCAGGGAAAACGCTTGGACAACCGACGTTCGGTGATCAGAGCAGGGCGCAGTCGGGGCAGCTCAGCCGGCCCTTGTGGACACCGGCTCACCCCGACCGTGGTTCGCCAGTGACCTGTGTCACACCTTCGGGTGGTGCGCGACCGGGGGCGGGAACTGACCCGGTCGCGCACCGCCGCCAGGTTGCCGTGCGGCACCTGAGGATCCGCTGAGCGCGGTAGGTGGTGACCACTCGCGGGTGGGAGGATCGACGGCGTGGACAAGACCGTCGCTGCACAGACCGCCCGGCAGTTGTGGGAGGCAGAGATCCTGCCCAGCCTGTCGGATTTCATCGCCATCCCGGCCCTCTCCCCGCACTTCGACGCGAACTGGGCGGCCAACGGCCACCTCGACGCCGCGATCGAGCACCTGCGCGGCTGGATCGAGGGTCGTGGTGTCGAAGGCGCCCGCGTGGAGGTCGTCCGGTTGCCCGACCGGTCGCCGGTGCTGCTGGTGGACGTCCCGGCCACCGGCGCGGACAAGGGGACCGTGCTGCTCTACGGGCACCTCGACAAGCAGCCGCCGGTCGGCGGCTGGGGCGAGGGCCTCGGCCCGTGGCAGCCGGTCCTGCGCGACGGCAAGCTCTACGGCCGCGGCTCTGCGGACGACGGCTACGCCGGTTACGCCGCCACGGCCGCGATCGAGGCCGTCCGCGCGGCGGGCGGCGCGCACAGCCGCTGCGTCGTGCTGCTGGAGACCGGCGAGGAGTCCGGCAGCCCGGACCTGCCCGCGTACCTGGAGCACCTGTCCGACCAGCTGGGTCGCGTGTCGCTGGTGGTCTGCCTCGACTCCGGCGGCAACGACTACGAGCGCCTCTGGTTGACCACCTCGCTGCGCGGGCTCGCGTCGGTCGACCTGACGGTCCGCGTGCTGCGCTCCGGTCAGCACTCCGGCCTGGCCAGCGGCGTCGCGCCCAGCTCGTTCCGGGTGCTGCGCCACCTGCTCGACCGCGTCGAGGACTCGGCGACGGGCGAGATCCTGGTCAAGGAGTGCAACGTCGAGATCCCGGCCAACCGCGCCGCCGAGGCCGCGGTCGCGGTCGAGGCGGCCCCGGGCACGTACCGGTCGGCGTTCCCGATGCACGGCTCGACCCGCCCGATCGTGGATGACGAGGTCGAGCTGGTGCTGAACACCAGCTGGCGCCCGACGCTGTCGGTGATCGGCGCGGACGGCTTCCCGCCGCCGGTCGACGCGGGCAACGTCCTGCGCCCCTTCACCACCCTGACCCTGAGCTTCCGCCTCCCCCCGACGGCCGACTCCGCCGCCGCCCTGGCCGCGGTCCGCCACGCCCTGACCACCGACGTCCCCTACGACGCCACGGTCGAGATCACCCGCGTCGAGCACGCCGACGGCTGGAACGCCCCCGACCTGGCCCCCTGGCTGCGGTCGGCGCTGGACGAGCTGTCGGCGGAGATCTTCGGCAACCCCTGGAGCACGGTCGGCCTCGGCGGCTCGATCCCGTTCATGGGCCTGCTGGCCGAGCGCTACCCGGACGCGCAGTTCGTGATCACCGGAGCCCTCGGCGCGGACAGCAACGCCCACGTCCCGGACGAATGGCTTCACGTGAAACAAGCGGAACGCGTCACCGTGGCCGTCGCCCACCTGCTCGACGCCCACGCTCAGGCCTGACGCGACAGCCGATCGGCCAACCGCGTGGTCTCGGGCAGCCGGAACCGGGGCGCGAGCCGCAAGACCAACTCGGTGGCGGTGTCCAGGTCCACGCGGTGGCCGATCGATACGAAGACAGGCTTGACCCCGTCCTGGGTCCGCAGCGCTCGACCGACGACCTCACCCCGGTCGACCAGCGGCGTCCAGTCCCCGCGCTTGGGGCCGGGCGGGTCGAAGTCGCCGAGGGCGTTCTTGCCGACGCCCAGGGACGGGATGCCGGTGAGCACCCCGGCGTGACAGGCGAGCCCGAACCGACGCGGGTGGGCGAGTCCTTGACCGTCGCAGACCAGGACGTCCGGGGGCTGGGTGAGCTTGTCGAGGGCCTCTAGGAGCAAGGGAAGCTCGCGGAAGGCGAAGAGGCCGGGGATGTAAGGGAAGGACTCCGGCCCCTCGGCGGTGGATTGCTCCACGAGAGAGAGGGTGTCGAGGTCGATGGTGCAGACGGCGGCCTTCAGTTGGTCCCCGTAGTGCACATCAAGCCCGGCGGCCGTCCGAGGCACAAACCCGGGTGGCGGGTTCGGATCAACCAGCCCCCGCAACCGCTCCTGCTCCAGAACCGCCGCGGCCTCGGTCCGCGGCCACTCAGCCATGTTCACGGGTCAGTGGGTCTTGGCCCATTCCGGGAACAGCAGGTCCACGTGGTGCTCCCGGAAACGGGTGATCTCGTGGATGGGGACGTTCTTGGCCCACGTACCCGGATCGATCTGCACGAACCCGTCCGCCGTCGCCCGGGTCTTGTCCGGGCCGACGTAGTACAGGCCAACCGACCCCTCCGGCGTGATCCCCACTACGAGGCATTCGTGCCCCAAGTGGTTCGCGCGCGTGGTGACCTCGTCCAGCCGCTCGCAGGCGTCGACCGGGACCACCGCCCGCCAGCCCGAGGAACCGGCCTTGAACCGGGTGTCCTGGGGGTCGACCGCGCTGTGCAGCGCGACCTGCCCGTTCTCCGGCTGACCGGCTGCGTACTCGCGGCCGTCGAGGAGGGCGTAGAGGCCGGTTCGGGGGCGTTGGTGGGTCACCGGGGGTCCTTCTGCCAGTAGCCGCGCCAGTGGGCGATGGGGGTGGGGCCCTGGGGGGTGTGGGCGACGATCCGGGCGCCCAGGGGGATCAGGCCCGGTTGGCGCCACCACTCCGGCAGGGCGAGTGGGCCGCCCGCGGTGAGGCCGGTGCCGGTGTACGGCCAAGGCGCGAACTCCGTGCGGACGGTGTTCGGGTCGACCCCGGCGGCCAGCGCGGCGGCGGTCATGGCGTAGCCGGGTTGGCGGGCGTCGTCGGGGGCGCCGTAGGGGACGAAGTACCGGTCCGGGTGTTGGGCCGGGAATTCCATGGTGTGCACGAGGGCGTCCGGGTGGAACGGGCTGCCCGCGTAGTCCAACCGGAAGGCCTGGTGGAAGTCGCGCGGGGTGCGGAGGTTCGCGCAGTCCTGCAACCGCGCGACGGTGCCGCCGACGAGGCGGTAGTCGAATGGCGGCCGGGCGCCAACTACGCCAGCCGAGACTTCTCCCCGCAGGTAACGCTCAACCGACCCGGGGGTGAGGACCTTGACCATCACCGTGTTCGGTTCCAAGGTGACGACCGCGTGTACCCGTGCCGTGAGCGCGCGCTCGTGTGCGGACAGGCTGACGGACCCGCTCACCGCGCTTCCCCGAACGTGCGGTCGCGCCACCGGTTGAACGTCAGGTCACGCTGTTCCTCGTGGACGTCCGCCAGTTCCCCCACCGGGACCTCGCCCTGGTACTCGTACTTGTCCACCTGGGTGAAGCCGTTTTGCCCCGCCCAACTGCCGTTGCTGTCGGCGTAGGTCACGGAGGCGATCCCGCCCACTACGGCGTCAACCGCGACCCTGTGTCCCTGCCAGCGCCCGTACGTCCGCGCCGCGTACACCCGGTCGCAGTCCTGCGAAGTCAGCTGCGCCACCCAGCCGCCGAAGCTCGTGTGCCAGGTGAACAGGGACGCGTCCGGGTTGTCGGCCTGCCGGGTCTTGAGGATCACGCGGTCGTCGTTGGGCGAGTACGTGCACGGGTGCGTCACGCCGCGCACGACGGCGAACTGACCGGCGCGCGGTCCCTGGTAGCTCACGGAGTCACCCACCCCAGAACACTGTCATACGTCGCCACTACGACCTTGTTCCCCGCCGCGTCGTAGCGGTTGATCGTGGCGCCGTCCGGGATCGGGAGGCGGTCGGTCATCTTGAACTCCGGCACGCCCATGGTCGGGTGCGCGGTGACGCCCGCGCCCGTGTACGGCCAGTCGTTGACCGACGACGTGTACCGGTTCGGGTCCACCCCCGCGTCCCGCACGGACTGGAGCATGTCGTCCCGCGCCCCCAGCACCCGCGGGTCGGTCGCCGGGATGTCGCCCGGCACGGACGGCGCGCCCACCGGCGTCTGGTAGAGGCTCGCGTCCGACGCCGGGAACTCCAGCGTGTGGATGTTCGGCTGGTTGACGTCGTAGGGCGTGCCCGTGTAGTCGAGCCGGTTGCCGTTGATCAGGTCGGCCGGGGTGTTGAGCACGCCCGCGTCCTGGTTGCGGGCGACGAACCCGCCGACGTCGGTGTAGCTGCCGTCGAGGTACTTGGCGACCGTGGCGTCCGGGATCACCTTCTGCATCAGCGTCCCGTCGACGACCGTGACCTCCTTCATCGCCCGCGCCATCAGGTCGCGCTCGTGCGGGGTCAGCTGACCCGCGCCGGGCACGTCGCCGGGGGTCGGGTCGGCGCCGAGCTTGTCCATGGCGCCCTTGAAGTCCGCCCACTCCTGGTCGGTGAACTTCCCGCGCACCTCGTCCATCCAATGTGGACCGGAGGGGCCGTGCGCGTGCGGCGTCGGCGTCGAACTGCCGCCGTGCGGCGTCGCGGACGACGCGGGCGGAGCCGTGACCGGCGGGGTCGCGGAGGAGGCGGGCGGGGTCGCTGAAGACACGGGAGGCGTGGCCGCGGACGGCGTGACCGGGGTCGACGCGCCGCTGGGCGTGGTCGTGGGACTCGCGGCCCCGCTCGGTGTCGTCGCCGAGGACGGGGTGTCCGGGGTGGAACTCGGCGTCAGCGACGGGTCCGCCGCGCCGGACGGCGTAGTGCTCGCCGACGGCGTCGCCGGAGTGTCTGGTGTGGACAGATGCGGCGAAGCGGGGGCGTTGGCAGGGGTGACCGGGTCGGGCGCGGACCGCACCGGGCTCGGCGCGTTCGGCGCGTCGGCGCCGCGAGAGGCGGTGCGCAGCTTGCGCAGCCCGGACTTGATCATCTCCCAGATCTGGCCCAGCCGCGCCATGATCGGCCGCAGCTTCTCCACGGACCGGGTCAGCTTGGTGATCACGTCGGTGATCCGGCCGACCCACTTCGACACCAGCGCGCCCACCGACGCCACGATGTGCGGCGTGGCCAGCCCCAGCGTCAGCCCGGCCTCGGCCAGCCACTGCGGCAGCCGGATGAGCAGCGTCGAGATGCACTCCGCGACCAGGTCGCGCACGATCCCCCGGACCACGCCGACGAGCACCCCGACCACCTCGACGACGGTGCCGATCGTCCCGGCCCCGGTCGCCGCCGCGGTGATGTGCTCCTTCTGCTCGGCCGTGTTCGCCCGGTACGCGTCGGCCGCGGGCCCGGTCCACGCCGAGGTGCCGTTCGCCACCTCGGTGGCGAACTCCCCCGCGACCCCGCCCACGGCCTGCGACACGTTCTTCCACGTCTGCGCGTAGGCGGCGATCTGGTCGGCGTCGCCCGCCAGCCAGTTCAGCGCGTCCCGCAGCGGCTTGACGTGCTCGATCACCCACGAGATCGCGTACTGCCCGAGCGTGCCGATCGGGTCCAGGGTCAGCGACAGCACTTCGAGGCCACCGCCGAGCACCCCGAGCCCGCCTTCGACCCAGGAGCCGTCCTGCACGCCGTTGTAGATGTCGGCGGCCGACTCGACCAGGCCGATGCCGGTGTAGGACTGGGTCGAGTCCTGCCGTTCGGCGACGAGGGGGTTGCTCACCGGGCACCGCCCGCGAAGGGCTGGGTGTTGGCGCGCTCGGTGTTGTCGTAGCCGCCGGAGGTGGCCCGGACGCCGCCCGCCGTGGCCTCAAGCGTTTGCGCGGCCTCGCTGATCGAGTCGACGCCCGGCTGGCTCACCGCGTGCACGATCGGCACGAAGAACTGGCAGATCACCCCGTAGGCCTGGTCGCCGAGGTGGACCTGGTTGGCCGCCTCGAGCGCCTGCTCCAGGCGGTCGTTGAGGCGGTCGAGGCGACCGGCGTGCGCGCCGAGCTCCTCGGTGAGGACGCCGTATCCGTCGGGCACCCGGACTCCTTCAGCTGAAGATGGACGGTCCGCCCCAGTCGTCGTCCTCGTCCGGGTCGGACCTGCGCGGCGGTCGTGGCCGTTCGGGTCGCGCCGGGGAGTCGCTGTCCTCGACGTGCCCGAGCGACATCTCCTCCACGGTGCTCGCGGTTGGACGCTCCGGCTCGGGCTCCGGTTCCGGGAACCTCTCCCGGTAGGACCCGACCACCGCGGCCACCGTCTGCGGGTCGTCGCCGACCGTCCGCGTCATGACGTCGGCGACCTCGTCGGTGATCCGCGACTGCGCGCGGCGCATGGTGGTGAGCACCAGGCCGGCCAGCTCGGCGCCCGGCAGCTCCCGGGACCGGTCGCTGATCACCAGGTCGGTGACCGCGCCCGTGGCGTCCACGGTCACCCGGACGACGTCGTCGCGGGAGGACTCGGTGACCGCGACCCGCGCGACCTCGGCCTGCATCTCCTGGTAGCGCTGCGCCTTGGCGGCCACGTCCGCCGACCAGCGGCGCAGCTCCTGCTCGGTCTGGAATCCGTCCCCACCGAATGACGGCTGGCTCACCACGCGCTCCCACTGCTCGGTCCGGCTGCGCGGGTCAGTGTCCACGACGGAGCGTGGGTTGTCAGTCGGTTCCCGGCAAGACGGTTCACCAGGCCGGGTAGCGCTCGCGCCAGGTCGGGTCGTCGAGCGGGTTCGTCGGGCTGAACTCGACCAGCGCGTCCCGGCCCAGCCGCAGCATGACGTCGCGCAGCTCCAGCCCGTCCAGCCACGGCTGCGGGATCGCGCCGAGGCCGTGCACCGCGCCGAGCAGGTTCCCGCAGATGGCGCCGGTCGAGTCGCTGTCGCCGGAGTGGTTGACCGCGAGCCGCAGGCCGTCCGGGAGGTCGGTGGCGACCAGCGCGGCGCAGACCCCGATGGCCAGCGCCTCCTCGCCGACCCAGCCGCCGCCCAGCCGCTCGAGCTGCTCCGGGGTCGGTCGCCCGCGCTCGGCCAAGGCCACGGCCTGGTCCAGCGCGGCGACCGTCTCGGCCGAGTCCTCCCAGGTCAGCAGCTCGGTGCGGACCTCGGCGAGCGCGGCGGGCAGGTCGACGCCGTCGAGCAGGCGGTGGACCACGAAGGCCAGGGCGCCTGCGGTGAGGTAGCCGCTGGGGTGTCCGTGGGTGAGGGCGCCGGACTGCACGGCGACCACGAACGCGTCGACCGGGTCCACCGACCACAGCGCGCACGGCGCGGCCCGCATGACCGCGCCGCAGCCCTTGGAGTCGTTGAGCCGGTGGGAGACGCTGCCGCGCTCGCCGCCGTCGGCGAAGCCCTTGAGCGCGGTGAGTACGGTCGCGCCCGGCGCGCGGCGGTGGTGCAGCTCGCGCTCGCGGACCAGCCAGCCGTCGGGCTCGGCCTCCATCGCGTAGGAGCCGCCCGCGCGGTGCCACGGCGTGCCCTGGGTGTGGTACCAGCGCTGGTAGGCGTGCTGGAGCACGGACGCGGGCTGCTGGTCGAAGAACATCATCCGCTTGCCGACGTGCGCGCGGATCATGGCCTCGAGGGTGAACAGGGTCATCTGGGTGTCGTCGGTGACGCGACCCAGGCCGCCGTAGGCCTCCAGGTAGTCGGTCACCCCCTCGGCGCCGACCCGGGCCCGGATCTCGGCGGTCGACAGGAACTCGACGGGCGCGCCGAGGGCGTCCCCGACGGCACCGGCGAGCAGGGAGCCGAGCCACCGGTCGGCGGGCACGACGCGTTCGTACGGCAGATCACCATCCACGTCCGCGAAGGGTAGTCGCTGGTGGGGGTGGCGGTGCCGAGCGGAACAGGATAACCACCGTTAACGCGAGGATTGATCAGACCTCCCGGCCCGACTCGGGGAAATGGCGGAATGCGGCGCGCACCCGTCGCGCCGCATTCAAACCGATACCCGAAACTGACCGACGCATCTATCGCGATCGGGGACACCCGATGGCAGGATGCCAACACTCGGTTCGACACAATCGCTACGAGGAGTGACATAGTGTTCCGTCTATCCCCCTCTCGGGTAGCAATTCTGCTTCCGACACTTGCACTCGCCGTAGTCACCGCAGGATGCGGTTCCAGCACCACCCCGGCGTCCGGTGGCGACTCCGGCGCCCAGGTCCAGCTGATCACTGCGGGCAAGGTCACCACCTGCACCGGCCTGCCGTACAAGCCGTTCCAGTACGAGGAGAACGGCAAGGTCATCGGCTTCGACGTCGACCTGATGGACCTGGTCGCCAAGAAGCTCAACGCGACCCAGGAGATTGTGGACACCCCGTTCGAGGGGATCCAGTCCGGCGTCGACCTCAGCTCCGGCAAGTGCGACCTGGCCGCTGCGGGGATGACCATCACCGACGCCCGCAAGCAGAACTTCGACTTCTCCGACCCGTACTTCGAGGCCACCCAGGCGATCGTGGCCAAGAAGGGCACGCCGGGCCAGTTCGAGCAGCTCAAGGGCAAGAAGCTGGGCTACCAGAACGGCACCACGGGCCAGGAGTACGCGCAGAAGAACGCGCCCGGCGTGGAACTGGTCAACTTCGAGGACCTCGGCCTGGAGCTCAACGCGGTCGAGACCGGTGTCGTCGACGCCGCCATCAACGACAACGGCGTGGTGTTCGACTGGGTGAAGGACCACCCCGACTTCGAGGTCGTCAACCAGTTCGACACCGGCGAGAAGTACGGGATCGGCGTGAAGAAGGGCAACGCCGCGCTGCTCAAGGTGATCAACGAGACGATCGCCGAGGCGAAGTCCAGCGGCGAGTACGACAAGATCTACCAGAAGTGGTTCGGCAAAAAGCCCGGGGACAAGTAGGTCACCGGGTCACCGCTAGCGGGTCGCCGCCGCCGTCGGGCGCGGCGGCCCACCACTTCTCCCGAGGAGCAGCGCCGTGGCCATGTCCAAGCGCAAGCGCGCCCGCATCGTGCGCGCGGTCCAGTACGCCGTCCTGGTCGTGGTCGTCGTGGTCGTCGCGGTGGCCGCCGACTGGGGGCGGGTCGCCAACGCGTTCTTCGACCTCGACGTCGCGGGCGGGATGTTCCCCGAGGTCATCACCGTCGCGCTGGTCAACACCCTGATCTACACCGGGCTCGGCTTCGGCTTCGGCCTGGTGCTCGGCCTGGTCGTCGCCCTCATGCGGCTGTCGTCGGTGCGGGCGTACCGGTGGATCGCCGGTGCCTACGTCGAGTTCTTCCGCGGCCTGCCCGCGCTGCTGGTCATCCTGGCCATCGGCAGCGGCATCCCGCTCGCCTTCCCCGGCACCATCCTGGACCGCTACGTCTCGATCATGATCGCGCTCGGCATCGTCGGGTCGGCGTACATGGCCGAGACGATCCGCGCGGGCATCCAGGCGGTGCCCAAGGGGCAGGTCGAGGCCGCCCGCTCGCTGGGCATGTCGCAGTCCAAGGCGATGGTGTGGATCGTCATCCCGCAGGCGTTCAAGATCATCCTGCCGCCGCTGACCAACGAGCTGATCCTGCTCACCAAGGACTCGTCGCTGGTGCTGTTCCTGGGTTCCAGCCAGGTGCAGTACGAGCTGACCCAGTTCGGCCGCACCGAGCTGAACCAGTCCAGGAGCCTGACGCCGGTGCTGGTCGCGGGCATCTGCTACCTGATCATCACCATCCCGCTGTCGTACCTGTCGCGGTACCTGGAGCGGCGCACCGGCGGCACCAAGATCCGTTCGGCGGAGGCGACCGAGGTCGCGCAGCCCGAGGAGGCGACCAAGTGAGCGACGAACCCGCGGTCCGGGTCACCGGCCTGGCCAAGTGCTTCGGCGACCTGAAGGTGCTGTGCGGCATCGACCTGTCGGTGGCCACCGGCGAGGTCGTGTGCGTCATCGGACCGTCCGGGTCGGGCAAGTCGACGCTGCTGCGCTGCGTCAACCTGCTGGAGGAACCGGACGAGGGGTCCGTGGTGGTCGGCGGCGTCGACCTGACGCACGAGGACTCCGACATCGACGCCGCCCGGCGCAAGATCGGCATGGTCTTCCAGTCGTTCAACCTCTTCGCCCACCTCACCGTGCTCAACAACCTCACCGTGGCGCAGCGCAAGGTGCTGGGCCGCGACCGCGCGGAGGCGAACCGGGTCGCGCTGGCGAACCTGGAGAAGGTCGGGCTGCTGGAGAAGGCCAACGCCATGCCCGCGCAGCTCTCCGGCGGCCAGCAGCAGCGCGTGGCCATCGCCCGCGCGCTGTCGATGGGCCCCGAGGTGATGCTCTTCGACGAGCCCACCTCGGCGCTGGACCCCGAGTTGGTCGGTGACGTCCTGGAGGTCATGCGCGACCTCGCCGACGAGGGCATGACCATGCTCGTGGTGACCCACGAGATGCACTTCGCCCGCGAGGTCGCCGACCGGGTGCTGTTCATGGACGGCGGCGTGGTGGTCGAGGAAGGCCCCGCCGAGCAGGTCATCGGCGCGCCGGAGCACGAGCGCACCAGGACCTTCCTCGCTCGGGTGCTCGATCCCATCCACCGGGTGGAGTAGCCCGGGGTAGGCCTTCGGGAACGCGGTGTCACCGCTGTGCGTTGAACTCCCGGGGTGGAGGGAGGGGGCGCATGGCGGGGCGCGACGGTGGGTTCGACCCGCACGACCCGGAGCCACCGGACTGGGCTCGGCTGCCCGCCGCCGAGGTGGTGCGGCGGGCGGTGGAACCGGACGCCGTCGGCGTGCTGCGCAGGCGCAAGCCGACGGCGGCGCCGGTCGTCAGCGTCACCGGGCGGTTCGTGGAGGGCAGGCTCGACCTGCGGGCCGCGGAGTTCCCGTTCCTGCTGGAGTTCGTCCGCTGCCGGTTCGAGCACGAGCCGGACCTGCGGCAGGCGCGGCTGGCGGGCGTGGAGTTCCGGGACTGCTGGTTACCCGGCATCCAGGGCCGCAACCTGCGCAGCGACAACGACGTGCAGATCACCGACGGGACCGTCGTCGCGGGCACGGTCGACCTGACCGACGGCGAGATCCACGGCACGCTCGTGCTCTCCGGCGCCGTGCTGCGGCCCCGGACCGGCCCCGCGCTCCACGGCGACCGGCTGCAACTGGTCGGCGCGCTGCTCGGCCGCAACCTGCGCGCCGACGGCGAGATCCGCATCCCGGGCCTGCGCAGCGGCGGCAACGTCAACTTCGCGGGCGCCCGGCTGCACAACCCGCGCGGCCTCGGGCTCAACGGCAACGGCATGCAGGTCGGCGGCAACCTGCACCTGGTCGTCGACCCGGACAGCCGCGAACCCTTCCGCTGCGACGGCACGCTGTTCCTGCCCAGCGTCCGCGTGGACAGCGACTTCTCCCTGCGCGGCGCCCGGCTCACCCCGCGCACCGAGCACTCCCGCACCGTCCCGCCGGACGACCCGTTCTTCGACCCGAACGCCACCCTGGTCGCCGACCGGTGCCGGGTGGACGGCAACGTCAACCTCGACCGCGACTTCTCCAGCACCGGCACGATCCGCGTGGTCAACGCGCACATCGGCGGTTCGCTGCGGCTCTCCCACGCGCGCGTCGACCTCTCCGGCGGCGCGGAGCCGTTCGTCGAGCAGGTCGGGTCGGCGCACCGGCCGCCCGGGCCGTACGCCGACCGCGCGGTGCACCTCGACGGCACCGAGGTCCGCGGCGGCATCGACGCCCGCGACGCGCGCATCGCCGGTCAGCTCCGGCTGGTCGACGTGAAGGTGCAGGGCAGCGTGCTGCTCGACCGCGCGGTGCTGAGCAACCGGCGCGGCGACGCCATCGAGGGCCGCCGGTTCTCCGTCGGCGGCAACCTCGACGGGCGCGCGCTGCTGGTGTTCGGCTCGATCCTGCTGCCCGGCTCCCGGATCGGCGCCAACCTCGACCTGCGCGGCAGCAGGCTGGTCGCCCCCGGCAGCTACGCCCGCGACGCCTCCCCCAAGCCGTCGCTGGACCTGCGGGTCGCGCACATCGGCCGCGACCTGATCTGCGCCGACGGCGACGCCGCGTTCTCCGCCCAGGGGGAGATCCGGATGCGCCGCGCGGAGGTGTTGCGGGAGACCAACTTCCACGGCGCCGTGCTGGGCAACGGCCACAACGACGTGGCGCTCAACGCGTTCGGCGTGCAGACCCCGGAGCTGCGCCTCGACGTCGCCGCGCCCCCGCGCGGCCGGGTCGACCTGCGCCACCTGCGGTGCGCGTTCCTGACCGACAACGAGCGGTTCTGGCAGTCGCACGGCCGCATCGAGCTGGAGGACTTCCGCTACGACGCGCTGCGCGACCCGATAGCCCTCGACGACGACGCCGAGGTCGAACGCAGGCTGCGGTGGCTGCGGCACGGCATGCGCGACGTCTACCGGCCGGGCCCGTACGAGCAGATGGCGCACATGCTGCGCGCCGCGGGCAACGAGGAGCACGCGGCGACGGTGCTGGTGGAGAAGCAGCGCAGGCGCTACAACGCGCTGGCCGACGGTTCGGGCTTCGCCGCGCCGGGTATCCGGCTGTGGAGCTGGTTGCAGCGCTGGATGGTCGGCTACGGCTACCGGCCGACCCGCGCGCTGGCGTGGCTGTCCGGGTTCCTGATCGTGGGCACGCTGTGGTTCGCGCTGATCCCCCGGCCGCACGAGGCCAACGCGGACGACCACCTGGTGTGGAACCCGGTTCTGTACACATTGGACCTACTGGTGCCCATCGTGGACTTCGGGCACAAGAACAAGTGGACCGTCGTCGGGCCGTCGCAGTGGATATCGGCGGCGCTGATCGCCCTGGGCTGGATCCTCGCCACGACGGTCGCCGCCGGTGTCACCCGAATGCTGCGGAGGTCCTCCTGAGTTCATTTCCGCCCACCACCCACCCCCTCATCCCCACCCGGCATCGTTCCCGACTTGGCGGTCCCGCTGCGGTGACCACCAGCACGAGCTTGTGAGAGGTGTCCACCCATGTCCAATACCTCCGCCGGATATGACGTCCTCCACATCGCGGCACGCGCCCCGCTGACCCACCGGCTCTACGCCGAGGCGTTCGGCGAGCAGTACGTGCCGGGGGTGGCGGCGAACAGCTCGTGCTCGTGGTTCTTCCTCGGCACCGCCATCTCGGCGCTGCGGCTGCCCCCGGACGCGCTCCTGGCGGACCTCGGCTGCGGTCGCGGCGGCCCCGGCCTGTGGCTGGCCCGCGCGATGAACACGCGGCTGGTGGGCGTCGACTTCAGCCCGGCCGGGATCGAGGACGCCCGGTCGCGCGCGCCGGAGTTCGGCCTGGCGGGCCGCGCGGAGTTCTCGGTCGGCACCTTCGCCTCGACCGGACTCGAGTCGTCCAGTGTGGACGGTGCGCTCAGCCTGGACGCCTTCTTCTTCGCCCCCGACTACGCCGAGGGCTTGGCGGAGGTCCACCGCATCCTGCGCCCCGGCGGCCGATTCGTGTTCACCGCCCGCGACACCCACGCCGACTGGACCGCGCTGCTCGACACCGCGGGTTTCGCCCTGGAGAACACCCTCGTCCACGAGGGCACCACCGAGCGGTGGCTGCGCCTGTTCGACCTCTGGGTCGAGCACGAGGCCGAACTCCGCGCCGAGATCGGCGACGAGATGACCGGCTACCTGCTGGAGGAGTCGAGCACGAGGTCTCGTCTGGACGGGACCACCCCGCTAGTGTTCGTGGCTCGGCGAGAGCAGCGGGAGGGTACGTGACCACACCGGACGCCCAGGCCACCATCGAGGTGCGAGCACCAGCGGAGCGCGTGTACGACCTGGTCAGCGACCTGCCCGCACTGGCCGGGGTCGCGGCGGAGTTCGCCAAGGGCCACTGGCTCGACGACGTCACCACCGCCCGCGTCGGCGCCCGCTTCAAGGGCGTCAACGTCAACGGCCCCCGCAAATGGGCCACGGTGTCCACGGTCACCGACGCCCGCCCCGAACGCTTCGCCTTCGACGTGACCTTCAAAGGCATCCCGGTAGCCCGCTGGCAGTACGACATCGAACCGACCGCGAGCGGCTGCCGCGTCACCGAGACGACCTGGGACCGCCGTCCGGCGTGGATCCGCCCGATCACCGCCCTGGGCACCGGGGTCTCCGACCGGACGGTCCACAACCAGCGCAACATCGAGCAGACCCTGGCGACCTTGAAGGCGGCGGCGGAACGCGCTTGAGACGGCGCACTTCGTTGCTGGATGCAGCGTTGAACGGGTGAACCGAAGTTACCCACCCAACATTTGTTTGCTGGATTCCCCATCCGGCTGACCTTCGGATCATCGGCAACTGGTTGGCTGTGGTGAGCAGCCTGGACCGTCCCGAGTACTTCGCTCGGATATTGCTATTACGCTGAGAGACGGATCAACTACAGGTCGAACTCTCGGAGGGTGAGTTGCAGCAGTTGTGGCGAAACTTTGGCGGCCTGTTTGTGCCCTTCCTCGTGCTCGCGTCCATCGCGATTGTCTCAGTATGGGCTCTTTCGGTTAGACGACAGAAGAGAATGCCTGCCACGGAGGCGCGGAGGACAGCGATCCTGGACGGCCTTCTCGTGTGTACGGCGATTCCAATACTGTATCTAGTGGCTATGCCAGTTTCCGGGTTGGCCGGAAGGACGATGGTGAACTTGGTCCCGGGCGCCGAAATGGCTTCCATGGTGGAAACCGGAACGGAAGGAGACACTGCTAGGGTGCAAGCGTTGGGCAATCTTGTGCTGATTTTCCCTATCACGGCCTTGCTTCCGTTGCGCGTGCCAAGGATGCGCTCATGGCGAGCCCTGATCATGGCTATCGTCTCGGTTTCCGTTCTTATTGAAGCCGCGCAGTGGTTGCTCGCTGTGGGGCGGGCAACCACTGCGGACGACGCCATTCTGAACTCTGTTGGTGGGCTTCTGGGCGCCGCCGCCACGTGGTACTGGTGGCGGAGTCGTCGAGACCGGGAGCGACTCCCGCCTCGAAGGACGTCACGAACTCGGCTTAGATCTCAAACACGCTCTTAGGCATGGATGGGGTGCGGCGCGTCCCAGGGGTGGAACTGGGGTCAGCGCAGCGGGGCGAGGAGGTGCTCGACCACCGGTAGCAGTTCGGCCGCCGTCGGGGGTTCGTCGTCGATCAGGCCTTGCATGAGGACTCCGTCGACGGCGGCGAGGAAAGCGCGGAAGCCGACCTCGTCCGGTTGCCGTCCCAGGCTTGTCAGCACGTCCAGCCACAGCCGCGCCGCCGAGCGCAGCGCGGGTTTGCGCGCGGCCAGCAGGTAGAGCTCGTACTGCGCCATCGTCCGCCCCCGCCGCGACCCGAGGGCTTCCGCGAGGACTTCCGCCACCGCTCCCGCCGGGCTCAGGCCCTTGATCCGGGTCGACTCGATCAGGTCGCGGACCTCCACCGCCAGTTCCGCCGCCGACTCGACCAGGGTCGCCTCCAGCAGGTCGTCCAGGGCCGCGTAGTGGTAGGTGATCGACGCGGGCGGGATCCCGGCCTCCGTCGCCACCACCCGGTGCGACACCCCCGCCACACCCTCCCGCTCGATCACCCGCAGCGTGGCTTCGGTGATCTGCCGCCGCCGTTGGTCGCCGCGGAGGCGGCGGCCGTCCACCTTCCGGTAGGACCTCATATCCGGCCTGGGGTGGTGATCGCTAGCAAGATGGGCACGTGCACGGCGCAAAAGTACCTGAACGAACGTCCAGATATTTCCCGACGTGTGCGTCACACTTGGCCGACTTAGGCTTCACCAAGACGGTTACTGGCCAGTAAGAAGGCGTAGGGTCGCGGAGCCCGTTGCCGAACCGACGGAAGGTCGCCACCACATGGGTGTCGTGCAGTGGACGCTGGGGCTGGTCGCGGTCGCGGTCAGCCTCGTGGCGTGGAGCATGTTCGTGCGCACCGTCGCGCGGATGGTGTCGATCATCCGGCTCGGCCAGCCCGACGCGACCCGCAACGGGCCGTTCGGGCCGCGCATGCGGACCCTCATCAAGGAGTTCGCCGCGCACACGCGGATGAACAAGTTCCGGCACGTCGGCCCGTGGCACTGGCTGGTGATGTGGGGCTTCCTCGTCGGCTCGGCCGCGCTGTTCGAGGCCTACGGCGAGGTCTTCGTCCCGTCCTGGGGCTGGCCGGTCCTCGACCACTGGAACCTCTGGCACCTGCTCATGGAGCTGCTCGGCCTGGGCACCCTCGTCGGCGGCGTCGTCCTGGTCATCATCCGCCAGCGCAACCACCCCCGGCGCGCCGACCGGCTCTCGCGGTTCGCGGGCTCGAACTTCTGGCAGGCGTACTTCGTCGAGGCCGTCGTCATCCTCGAGGGCATCGGCATCCTCGGTGTCCGCGCGGGCAAGGCCGCGCTCCCCGGCGTCGGGGAGGTCCCCACCTGGGCCGCGTTCGTCACCAACCCGATCAGCGAGCTGCTGCCCGGGAGCCCGGACCTGGTGTCGGCGCTGGCGTTCATCAAGCTCATGGGCGCGATGGTGTGGGTGGCCGTGGTCGCCCGGTACATGACCATGGGTGTGGCCTGGCACCGGTTCAGCGCCTTCTTCAACATCTACTTCAAGCGCGAGGCGGACGGCGGCGTCGCGCTCGGCGCGGTCAAGCCGATGACCTCCGGCGGCCAGGTCCTCGACTTCGAGGAGGCCGACCCGGAGAAGGACGTCTTCGGCGCGGGCAAGGTCGAGGACTTCTCCTGGAAGGGCTGGCTCGACTTCAGCACCTGCACCGAGTGCGGCCGCTGCCAGTCGCAGTGCCCGGCCTGGAACACCGGCAAGCCGCTGTCGCCGAAGCTGGTCATCACCCAGCTCCGCGACCACGCGTACGCCAAGGCGCCCTACCTGCTCGCGGGTGGCAAGAAGGACATGGCGGGCGACGAGGTCGGCCTGACCGGCGACAACCCGTACGCGGGCATCGACGTGCTCGCCATCGCCGAGGCCGAGCGGCTGCTGGTCGGCGACGACGGCGGTGTCATCGACCCCGAGGTGCTCTGGTCCTGCACCACCTGCGGCGCCTGCGTCGAGCAGTGCCCGGTGGACATCGAGCACGTCGACCACATCGTGGACATGCGCCGCTACCAGGTGCTGATCGAGTCGAACTTCCCGTCCGAGCTGGGCGGCATGTTCAAGAACCTGGAGAACAAGGGCAACCCCTGGGGGCAGAACGCCAAGGACCGCCTGGCCTGGACCCAGGACCTCGACTTCGAGGTGCCCGTCTTCGACGGCGAGCTCGCCGACGACACCGAGTACCTGTTCTGGGTCGGCTGCGCGGGGGCCTTCGAGGACCGCGCGAAGAAGACGACCCGGGCGGTCGCCGAGCTGCTGCACACCGCCGAGGTGAAGTACGCGGTGCTCGGCTCCGAGGAGACCTGCACCGGCGACCCGGCGCGGCGCGCGGGCAACGAGTTCCTGTTCCAGATGCTGGCCCAGCAGAACGTCGAGGTCATCAACGCGGTCTTCGAGGACCGCGAACCGGGCCGCCGCAAGATCGTCGTGACCTGCGCGCACTGCTTCAACACCCTGGCCAACGAGTACCCTCAGCTCGGCGGCGAGTACGAGGTCGTGCACCACACGCAGCTGCTCAACAAGCTGGTCCGCGAGCGGCGGCTGGTGCCGGTCGCCCCCGTCGCCGAGGACGTCACCTACCACGACCCGTGCTACCTGGGCAGGCACAACCAGGTCTACGAGGCGCCGCGCGAACTCGTCGGCGCCTCGGGCGCGAAGCTGCGCGAGATGCCCCGGCACGCCGACCGCTCGATGTGCTGCGGCGCGGGCGGCGCGCGGATGTGGATGGAGGAGCGCGTCGGCAAGCGGATCAACATCGACCGCGTGGACGAGGCGCTCGGCACCGCGCCGTCGAAGATCGCGACCGGCTGCCCGTTCTGCCGCGTGATGCTGACCGACGGCGTCACCGCCCGGCAGTCCGACGGCCTCGCGGCCGAGCACGTCGAGGTCGTGGACGTCGCCCAGCTCCTGCTCCAGGCCGTGCGCCGGGGCCAAGAGCCGATGGACACCCCGACCGACGTGACCGACCCGGGTACCCCGCTGCCGGAGGCGGACAAGTCCTCCTGACCTGCGAACCCCCGATGGCCCCCGACCTGCTCAGGTCGGGGGCCATTCTCATTCATTGGGAAAGTGGTTCCGCTATTCGGGAAACGTTAGCTATGTTAACTACATGCGACGCTGGGTCATCCTGGGAATCGCGGTCGCCGCCCAAGCGGCCGTGTCGAGCCTGGTCTACGGGCTCCCCTTCCTGCTGCCGGTCCTGCGCGGGGCGCTGGGCCTGTCCCTGACCGAGGCGGGCACGCTCGCCGCCGCCCCCGTGCTGGGCGTGCTCATCGCGCTCATCGCCTGGGGCGCCGCGGCGGACCGGTTCGGCGAGCGCGTGGTGATGACCGTCGGCATGCTCGGCACCGGTCTCGCGGGCCTGGCCGCCGCGGCCGTGTCCGGTCCGGTGGCGATGGGGGTGCTGCTGGTCGTCGCGGGCAGCTTCTCGGCATCGATCAGCGCGGCCAGCGGGCGCGCGGTCCTGGGTTGGTTCGCCCCGACCGAGCGCGGCCTGGCCATGGGGATCCGGCAGACCTGCACCCCGATCGGCGTCGGCATCGCCGCGCTGACCCTGCCGCCCGCCGCGGCGTCGTGGGGCTACCAGTGGGCCCTGGTGATCCCCGCCGGGCTGAGCCTGGTCGTCGGGGTGGTCGTGGCGGCTGGCCTGGTCGACCCGCCGCGGCAGCCGCCCAAGCACGTCGAGGAGACCCGGTCGCCGTACCGGGGTGCGCGGCTGTGGCGGGTGCACGTGGCGAGCGCGCTGCTGGTCGGCCCGCAGTTCGTGGCGAGCACGTACGCGCTGACCTACCTGGTGTCCGAACTGGACTGGAGCCCGGTGACCGCGGGCGTGGTGCTGGCCGTGGTGCAGTTCGTCGGCGCGGCGGGCCGGATCGGCGCGGGGGTGTGGTCGGACCGGGTCGCGAGCAGGCTCCGGCCGATGCGCTGGATCGCCCTGGGTGCCGGGGTGTCGCTGCTGGTCTGGGGCGTCGGCGGGGCCGTCAGCCCGTGGCTCGCGGTGGTCGCGATCGTCGCGGTGTCGGTGTTCTCGGTCAGCGACAACGGGTTGGGCTTCACCGCGACGGCCGAGCTGGCCGGTCCGTTCTGGGCGGGGCGCGCGCTGGGCGTCCAGAACACCGGCCAGAACGCGTTGGCCATGGCGGTCGCGCCGCTGTTCGCGATGCTCGTGACCGCGGTGGACTGGCCGTGGGCGTTGACCATCGGCGCGCTCTTACCGCTCGCGGCGACCCTGGTGATCCCGGTGCGCGGCGAGGTCTTCGGTCAGCGCTTGGTGTCGACGCGGTGAAAGTTCAGGTAGGCGCGTGAGGGCGTGGGGCCGCGCTGCCCCTGGTAGCGCGAGCCCGCTTCCTTGGAACCGTACGGGAACTCGGCGGAGGAGGAGAGCCGGAACAGGCACAGCTGGCCGATCTTCATCCCCGGCCACAGCGTGATCGGCAGGTTGGCGACGTTGGACAGCTCGAGGGTGATGTGCCCGGTGAACCCCGGGTCGATGAACCCGGCCGTCGAGTGGGTCAGCAGCCCCAACCGCCCCAGCGACGACTTGCCCTCCAGCCGACCCGCGAGGTCGTCGGGCAGCGTGACGTTCTCGAACGTCGACCCGAGCACGAACTCCCCCGGGTGCAGCACGAACGGCTCGTCGTCGGCCGCCTCGACCAGGCTCGTCAGGTCGTCCTGCTGCTGCCGGGGGTCGATGTGCGTGTACCGCGTGTTGTTGAACACCCGGAAGAACCGGTCCAACCGCACATCGATGCTGGAGGGCTGCACCATGGCCGCGTCGAAGGGCTCCACCCCCAGCCGCCCGGCGTCCAGCTCCACCCGCAGGTCACGATCGCTCAGCAACACGCGCCCACCCTAACCGGACCCCCGCTGGGTGACGCGTCCGGCCGATACCTGTAAGCTACGGCTGCGAAGAGCGATCTTCGCGATCGGGTGACCGGTCAAGCGGATGTAGTTCAATGGTAGAACATCAGCTTCCCAAGCTGAATACGCGGGTTCGATTCCCGTCATCCGCTCAACTAGGGCTACCCATGTCTGCGGAATGCGCAGACCGGGTAGTTTCGCCATTTCATTCGGGGGCCGAGCCCCCGGACCCCACGGTGCGATTGGGCTTGACCCAGCGTGGTGTCGTGGAGTGTGGTCGCTGTTTGTGTTAGGGCGTGGCGCGTTGTGTTAGGGCGTGGCGTGGTTGGGTTGGTGCTGCGGGCGTTGTGATTGTTCGGTGGTGGTGCTGGTGAACAATGCTTCACCAATGGGCCGGTGCCGGGTTGCGGTGCCAGCCCATTGGCTTTACGCGACGCGCGGGAGACGATAGCGGATAGGGTGCGGAGTTGTTTTGTCCGTGTCGATATCCTGCGGATTGTTCGCGCTGTGTCTTTTAGTGCACTCGGGCGCTGATCTGGTGCTCGATGGCGGGGATGCCGAACTCGCGGACGGCGGTGAGCACCTCGTCCGACAGGGAGGCGAAGGGTTTGCCCGCCTCGATCTTCCACCACAGGTCGCCGATCGGGACGCCGCCGCCGACGAGCATCAGGTTGCCGATGCGCTCCTGCCAGCCGTAGCCGCGGTGGCCCGCGGCCAGCGCGTAGGGGCGGATGCGTAGTTGTGACGCCCACTCGTCGGTGGGGGTGACGCTCAACGACAGGGTGAAGCGGGTGGAGTACGCGCTGGAGCGGGTCGACTGGAGGATCGACACCTGCCCCACGTGCGCGTCGCGCACCACCTTGAAGGTGCGGCCGGTGCCCGCCAGGCCGAGCGCCCGCAACCCGGGGGCCAAGCCGGTCTCGACCATGAGCCGGAACCACTCGTCCGCATTGCGCACCGCGCCCGCTTCCACGTAGCCCCCCACTCTCAGCATTCGACTGGTCACTCCGGCGTACCCACGACCCTATCCGCCGGGGCGGCCCGTTCCTACCCGTTGCCCGATCTGCCTGCTGGTTCGTGACCTCTCAGGCACTTCTCAGCCGACCGACCGACACACTGCGCAACCGAGGAGCGATATATGTAACACAGATCACAGCAGTACCCATCACCTGTGTGAGTGAGGTTTCGGTCCAGGTGGCCGGAAACCTCGATTCCGCACGTCACAACCACCACAACGTGGCCGGGCGGACTCGCGGACGGGTGAAAACGGCGGGAGGAACCCAACGCATGCCGCCCAGCACGGCACACCGAGGCGCGACCGGCAGCCCGTGGGAGAACGGTGGGCCGACCGTCGCACTCGTCGACGGCATCCCGCTGTTCCGCGAGGGTTTGGCCGCACTCGTCCTGCGCACCCCCGGGCTGCGCTGGCTCGGCGCGACCGACACCCCGCAGGGCGCGGTCGGCTTCGCCGAGCGGTACCGCCCGGACGTCGTGCTCCTCGACTCCGGCCTCGACCCGCGCAACCACCTGAGCAGCACGCTCACCGCGGCCAACCCCGACGCCGTCGTGCTCGTGCTGGTCCGGGAGGCGCACCGGACCACGCAGTACGTCGCCACCGCGATGGCCTCCGGCGTGCACGGGGTCGTCCCGCGCACGGTCGAGCCGCCGCAGCTGGTCGACGCCATCCAGGCGGTGTTCACCAGCCGCCGCTACATGGACCCGGCGCTGGCCAGGACGGTCGCCGCGCCGCGCGGGCGGCTCATCCGGGGCGTCGACACCGACCTCCAGCAGCTCTCCCGGCGCGAGTTCCAGGTCCTCCAGCTCATCGCGGACGGCCTGGAGAACCAGGCCATCGCGAAGATCCTGTACGTGTCGGTGGAGACCGTGCGCACCCACGTGAAGAGCATCCTGCGCAAGCTGGCCGCCCGGGACCGCACGCACGCGGTCGCGGTGGCGTTCAAGGCGGGCGTGCTCCTCGCGCCGCTGCTGCCCGAGGGGACCCGCACCGGGACGTGACCCGGGTGAGTGATCCCGACCAATCGCCTTGCCGTCCCTACCCGTCGGTAATACACTTTTGTTACCGATGAGTAGCAGCACTCCTGCTCGCGGGTGGAGAACCCGCACCCGGCGTGAGGACACGGAGCGACGAGATGGGCCACTACAAGAGCAACGTGCGCGACCTTGAGTTCAACCTCTTCGAGGTGTTCAAGGTCCAGGACCGGCTGGGCAAGGGCGTGCTCGCGGAGTCCGACGAGGAGACCGCGCGCGGTGTGCTCGCCGAGCTGAACAAGCTGGCCTCGGGCCCGCTCGCGGAGTCGTTCGCCGACGCCGACCGCAACCCGCCGGTGTACGACCCGAAGACCTTCAGCGCGACCCTGCCCGAGTCGTTCAAGAAGTCCTACAAGGCGCTGTGGGACGGCGAGTGGTGGCGCCTCGGCCTCACCGACGACCTGGGCGGCTTCGGCCTCCCGCCGACGGTGCAGTGGTCGGCCGCCGAACTGATCCTGGGGGCCAACCCGGCGCTGTTCATGTACCTGGCGGGGCCCAACTTCGCGATGATCGCGCACAAGAACGGCACCGAGGAGCAGCAGCGCTGGGCGCAGTTCATCATCGACCGCGGCTGGGGCGCCACCATGGTGCTGACCGAGCCGGACGCGGGCTCCGACGTCGGCGCGGGCCGCGCCAAGGCGGTCAAGCAGGACGACGGCTCGTGGCACATCGAGGGCGTGAAGCGGTTCATCACCTCGGGCGACCAGGACCTGACCGAGAACATCATGCACCTGGTGCTGGCCCGGCCCGAGGGTCACGGGCCGGGCACCAAGGGGCTGAGCCTGTTCCTGGTGCCCAAGTTCCACTTCGACACCGAGACCGGTGAGCTGGGCGAGCGCAACGGCGCGTTCGTGACCAACGTCGAGCACAAGATGGGCCTGAAGGTCTCGACCACCTGCGAACTGACCTTCGGCCAGCACGGCACCCCGGCCAAGGGCTGGCTGCTCGGCGAGGTGCACAACGGCATCGCGCAGATGTTCCAGGTCATCGAGTACGCCCGGATGATGGTCGGCACCAAGGCCATCGCGACCCTGTCCACCGGCTACCTCAACGCGCTGGCCTACGCCAAGGAGCGCGTCCAGGGCGCCGACCTGCCGAACATGGTGGACAAGTCCGCGCCCCGCGTGACCATCACCCACCACCCGGACGTGCGCCGCAGCCTCATGCTGCAGAAGGCCTACGCCGAGGGCCTGCGCGCGGTGTACCTGTACGCGGCCACCTTCCAGGACCAGATCTGGACCGGCGAGGGCGGCGCGGACGCGGTCAAGCTGGCCGGTCAGGTCAACGACCTGCTGCTCCCGGTGGTCAAGGGCGTCGGTTCCGAGCGCGCGACCGAGCAGCTGGTCCAGTCGCTGCAGACCCTGGGCGGGTCCGGCTTCCTGCAGGACTACCCGCTGGAGCAGTACATCCGCGACGCCAAGATCGACTCCCTGTACGAGGGCACGACCGCGATCCAGTCGCTGGACTTCTTCTTCCGCAAGATCGTCCGCGACCGGGGCCAGGGTCTGGCGCACGTGGCGGGCGAGATCCAGGCGTTCATCCAGGCCGAGGGCGGCAACGGCAGGCTCAAGCGCGAGCGGGAACTGCTCAAGCAGGGCCTTGAGGACGTCCAGGCCATGCTCGGCGCGCTGGTCGGCTACCTGACCGCGGCGCAGGAGGACCCGCGCAGCATCTACAAGGTGGGCCAGCACAGCGTCCGGCTGCTGATGGCCACCGGCGACCTGCTGGTCGGCTGGCTGCTCCAGCGCCAGGCGGAGATCGCGCTGGCCAAGCTGGACGCGGGCGCGGCGGGCAAGGACAAGGCGTTCTACGAGGGCAAGGTCGCCGTGGCGTCCTTCTTCGCCAAGAACGTGCTGCCCGACCTGTCGGCCGCGCGCAAGATCGTCGAAGCCGCCGACAACGACCTCATGGACCTGGACGAAGCCGCTTTCTGAGCCACCCGACCGAAGGGGCCCGCCACGACCCGTGGCGGGCCTCCTTGGGTTTCGGGGCCGATCGGAGGAGCCTTGTCAGGCATGACCGATCGGGATTTCCAGCCCTATCGCCGCGTCAGCCCGAGTCGACTCCGGGACCGGGCGCGATCCGTCTGGGCGGCGGACGACCCGGACCGCCCACCGGTGGTCAGTGACCTGGTGGTCGCGGAGGAGGTGCCGCCGCCGAGGGTGGCGGAGGCGCTCGGCCTCGACGCGGACGCCCTCGCCCTGGTCCGCCGCCGCGTCTACCTGGTCGAGGAGCGGCCGATCCAGCTCGCGTGGACGTACTACCCGGCCGAGCTGGTGCGGGAGAGCGCGATCGCCGAACCGGAGACCGGGCCCGGCGGCGCGTACGCCCGGCTGGCCGAACTCGGGTCCGCGCCGGTGCGGTTCCGCGAGGAACTCCGCTCGCGGATGCCGAGCCACGAGGAGCGCGAGGTGCTGCGGCTGGGGCAGGCGGTCCCGGTCATCCACGTGACCCGGACCGCCTACCAGGCCGACGACGCGGCTGTCGAGGTCAACGAGATGGTGCTGGACGCGGCGGCGTACGTCCTGGAGTACCACTTCTAGGTGCGGTGGGCGCGGGCCGCGGCGAAGCAGTAGATGCCGAAGGCGGCGAAGCCGAGGGCGACGGCGATGAGGAGCGCGGTGCCGAAGGGCTGCTCGGCGAGGGTGCGCAGGGCCGAGTCGAGCCCACCCGCCTCGCCCGCGTCGGAGTCGATGGCCGCGGCGCCGAGGAGCACGCCGATGATGCCGATGCCGACGCCCTTGGCGGCGTAACCGACCATGCCCAGCCGCTCGACCCACCGGCGGGAGCCGTTGGGCAGCTCGGAGGGGTCGAGGTCGTGCATGAACGACTTGCGGACACCGGACACGATGCTGGCCACCCCGGCGCCGATGACCACGAGGGCGCCGAAGCCGACGAGCAGCCGACCCGCGGGCAGCTCCATCAGCTGACCGGTCATCTCCTTCTGCTTCTGGTCACCGCTCTGGCTCCCGCTGCCGGTGGCGATGCGGATGGCAGCGATCGCCAGCGAGATGCCCACGACACCGCGCACGCCCGCGCCGATCTTCTTGAAGATCCGCTTGTGCTGCTTGTCCACCCACTGGAAGCTGAACCCCGCCATCAGCAGCTGCCACACACCGAAGGCCAGCAACCCGACCGCCAGCACCCACAGCACAACGGCGCCGAACGACGTCCCCGCGATCTCCTGCAGGGCACCGGTCTGGTCAGCCTCCTGGCCACCCCCGCCCACCGCGACCTGGACGGCGAGGTAGGCGACGATCACGTAGACCGCCCCGAAGCACCCCATCCCGACCCGCCCGAGCACCTTGACGGTCCCATGATCCCGAGCCCGTCGCCCAGCGTCAGTGGCGGTGGCCATCAGCCCTCCTCCAGTTGTCACCCACTAGAGGCGAGATGTCACCGGACGTCCGTTCTCAAACCCGAGCCCCCTTCGCCTCGACGCCGCCGAGACGAGTCCGACAACGGCGACGCTCGTGATCGGTGGCGAGCGGTATCCGGCGCTCACCACCGCCCAGGGCGGATTCGTCGGGGCTACGGGGACCTGCTCGTGCTGGCCGTCGTACCGGCGGAAGCCGCTGTCGACCTCCGACTCGGAACCATCCGCGCATGGGAAAAGGGCCACGGTGTCCGTGGCCCTTTTCCCAGGGGATCAGCCTGCCGGGGGCGGGGGTGGTGCCGGGGCGCAGACGATCTTCGGCTGCGGGTTGTACTTGACCGTCCGGGTGTCGCGGCGGACCTCGTGGCCGGTCGCGACGTCCTTGAGGACGCGGGTGTCCGAGGTGGTGAAGCCCGGGGCACCGTTGCTCGGCGTGCACTTGCCCGTGGTCGGGCCCGGCTTCTCCTGCGGCGGCGTCTCCGCCGTGCGGCTGCCGGGGATGGACTCGACGGTGTAGTGCTTGGTGCCCCAGATCTTCACCGTGATCGAGGACGAGGTCCAGATCGTCTGGATGGCCACGCCGGTCTGCGAGTCGTTGGTGAACTTCAGGTCGATGACGCTGCTGCCGTCGTGGTTCTGGAACACCGTGGCCTCGCGAGCCGGTGGGTACCGCGAGATGTAGTAGCTGTGCTCCTTGTGCCCGGCGTCCTTCAGACCCGAGAAGTACGACGCGTTGTAGAGGGTGGTGGCGAACTGCGAGATGCCGCCGCCCACCTCGCGGCCGGGGGCGCCGTCCTTGATCACGCCCGCCTCGACGTAGCCCTGCGCCGCGGTGCGCGGGCCGGTGAACCCGTTGAGGCTGAACGTCTCGCCCGGCTTGACGATGGCGCCGTTGACCTTGGCCGCGACCTGGCGGATGTTGACGCCGGAGTCCACGGCGAAGCCCTTGGTGGAGAACTCGCCGACGACCTCCTTGATGCCGAGCTGGTTGGCCTGCTCGGTGGTCACCTTGGCCGGGGTCTTGGTGTACTCGACCTTGATCTCGCGGCCGTCGGCCTTCTTCAGCACCTCGAGCATCGGGGCGAACGCGGTGTCGTACTTGATGCCCGTGCCGTCCACGGACGGGGTCACCGCGGGCGCGCCGCCCTCGAAGACGACCTGCGCGTCCTTGCCCTCCTTCTCGGTCGACGCCAGCTGCGGGCGGACCGCCTCGGTGAGCTTGTTGTTGTCGACCTTCGGGGTGAGCCCGCCGCCGTCGGCGGGTTCGAAGCTGAGCGCGCCCGCGATCACCGCGGGATCGATCTTCGCGTCCTTGCCCTCGCCCTTGACCGTCACCGGCGCGGACACCGCGACCTTGGCGAACTGGTCGAGCGCGGCGTGCACGCCCTCGGTGGTGGTCTTGACCGGGACCGTGCTCACCGGCAGGTCGAGCGGCTCGCCGATCACCCAGCCGTCGAGGATCGCCTGGCGGGCGCCCGGCGCGTCGAGCTCCTGGCCGAGCACCGGCTCGACGGCGACCGGGGTGATGCCCTCGAACCTGATGCCGCCCTCGGCCGGGGTGCGCACGGCCTTGCCCTTGAGCCCGTCGACGGCGGCGTCGAGGGCCGCGTTGTCGGTGGTGGTGACCACGCCGACCTCGCGGGTCCCCCCGAAGAGCGAGGTCAACCGGGTGAAGGGGTTGAGCGGCTGGTCGCCCGCCTGGTCCAGGGTGGCGGCCCAGTCCAGCTTCAGCCCGGACGTCGTGGGGTCCAGCTTCTCCTCGACCGCGCCCATCTTGAGCGCGATCGGCTGGGTCAGCCGCGGTTCGATCTTCTCGCGCAGCGCCCTCTCGGCCTCGTCGTGGGACAGCCCGCCGACCTCGACGCCCGCGACGGTCGTGCCGCGGGGCACCTCACCGCTGCTGAGCGCGAGGTCGACGCCGTAGAGCAGGGCCAGTCCGCCGAGGACCGAGCCCGCGATGATCGCGGGCTTGCGCAGGCTCTTCTGCTTCGCTTCCGGTGCGGGCTCCGGCGGTGTGCCGAACCCCAGCCCGGTGGTGTTGATCTTCTCGGTCGGGCTGTCCAGCATCCCGGTGAACGCCGCGCGCGGCAGCAGGTCGGTCTGCTCGGCGTGCGACTCCGGCCATCTGGCGCCGCCAGGCCAGTTCTGGTCGTCCGGCACGGCTCACCTTCCCCTCAGAGGTACAACCCGGTCCCGTGTTCGGTGCTGCGCTCGGTGGCGACGGCGTGCACGTCCCGCTCGCGCATCACCAGGTAGGCCTGCCCGTGGACCTCGACCTCGAGCTGGTCCTCGGGGTTGAACAGCACGCGGTCGCCGACCCGCACCGTCCGCGCGCTGGTACCCACACCGTGCACGTCGCCCCAGGCGAGCCGCTTGGCGACCTGGGCGGTGGCCGGAATGACGATGCCGCCGGTGCTGCGCCGCTCGCCCTCCTCGGGGGTGAGCCGCACGAGGACCCGGTCGTGCAGCATCTGGATCTCGAGCTTGGGTTCCGGCACCGCAGAATCGTAACCGCCGGAATCAGGCCCCCTCGTCCAGACCGCCCATCACCAGGGGTAGCCGTCGCACCCCGTCCGAGGTCACCCGAACGGGGACGCCCCAGTCCTGTCGGGTCAGGTGGCAGGCGCCGTGCTCGGTGCCGTCGTCGTCGCAGCTCGCGGCCTGTGCGACAACCCCCAGCACGCCCTCGGACACCCCTTCGGCGATGACGATCCGGCGGGTCAGCTCGGTGCCCACGCCCGCGCCTTCGACCAGCAGCCCCGGCGGGGACGAGGTGACCTCGAGGCGGGTCGACGGACCCCACCGCTCGTCCAGCTTCTGGCCGGGCGGGGGCGTGAAGACGACCGTCAGCTCGAGAGCCCCCGGCGCGATGTCGGTCGACGGCCTGCGCACCTGGTGCGCGGCCCCGTCGACCAGGTGCGCGGCGGCGACCGGGCGGCTGAGCCGGTGCGCGGCGGACTCGACGACGACCAGGTCCCCGTCGAGCAGGACCGCCCCGGACGGCTCGGCCAGCCCGGTGGCCAGCGTGGTGACCTCGCCGGTCGCCGGGTCGTAGCGGCGGATGGCCCCGTTGTAGGTGTCGGCGACGACCACCGAGTGGTCGGCGAGCACGGTGACACCGAGCGGGTGCTGGAGGAGTGCCTGGTCGGCGGCCCCGTCGCGGTGGCCGAAGTCGAAGAGCCCGGTGCCGATGGCGGTGTGCACGGTCCGGTCGGTGTCGATCCAGCGCAGGGCGGAGGTCTCGGAGTCGACCAGCCACAGCCGGTCCCCGTCGACGGCGAGCCCGGAGGTCTGGGCGAAGAAGGCGTCCGCGGCGGGGCCGTCCTTGAGCCCCTCGACGGTCGTCCCCGCGAACCGGGAGACGGTCTTGGTGCGTGGGTCGAACAACCCGATCGTGTGATTTCCGGCCATGGCAATGACCACTCCACCAGCAGGTTCCCACCAGACGACATCCCACGGACTGGTGAGATCGATTTCGTCGGCAGGCCCGTCGGTAGGCCCATTTCGCCACTGAAGACCGGTGCCCGCGATGGTCGTGACGTCACCGTTGTCGGTGTTGATGCCCCGGAGTAGGTGGTTGACCGTATCGGCCACTACGAGGTGATACCCGACCTCTTGCGCCACTTCGTCCGGAAGGACCGCAACCCCCGAGGGCTCGGAGAACGTAGCCGCCTTACCGTCCTGCCGACCACGCTCACCGGTCCCGTAGGAGGTAATAACGGTCTCACCATCCAACTCCACAACCCGATGGTGAGCGGCGTCGGCAACCAAGAGCGTCCCCACCGCGGTAACCGTCGCCTTGGACGGAAACTTCAACTCCGTAGCCTCCGCCACCGGCGGCACATAGGGCCCGTCCCCCCGGTGCAACGTCCCCTTGGCCTCGTGCTCGGCCACCACCTCGCCGATGACCCTGCGCAGAGCCTCCGCATGCCCCTCACCGGCCGCGATGTGCACCACGTAGCCCTCGGGATCAACAACCACCAACGTGGGCCAAGCCTTGACGGCGTACGCCTGCCACGTAGTCAGGTCAGGGTCGTCGAGCACGGGGTGGTGCACGTCGTACCGCTCGACCGCCGCCCTGAGCGCCACGGGATCCGCCTCATGCACGAACTTCGGCGAGTGCACCCCGACGGTGACCAGCACGTCGGAGAACTCCTCCTCGACCGGCCGGAGCTCGTCGAGGACGTGCAGGCAGTTGATGCAACAAAAGGTCCAGAAGTCCAGGAGGAGGACCTTGCCGCGGAAGTCACCGAGGTGCAGGTCCTTGCCCCCGGTGTTGAGCCACCCCCGCCCCACCAACTCGGGGGCACGGGACAGACGACGGGGTTGTGCTGTGGTCACCTCCGGATCCAACACCAGCTCAGGGCGACGTGTTCCGATGCCCACCACCCGTCACATTTCCGTTCGTTTTGTTCGTTTCGCGGTACGCTGGCAGCATGACGGCTATCGCGGGTGAGCGGACCGTGCTTCCTCCGGCGAGCCCGGAGGTCCTGTCTCCATGGGTGCGGGCGTTGACGCAGTCGAGCGGCAGGACCGCCACGCTCACCGCGCCAGACGGCACCGCGCTGGAGTTCCCCGCTGAAATCTTCGACATCCTCCGCGACGTCGTCGTCGCCATGTCGCAGGGACTGGCGATCACCGTAGCGCCGCAGCACACGGTGCTGACCACGAGCGAGGCCGCGCACCTGCTGGGCGTCTCACGCCCAACGCTGGTGCGCCTGCTCGAAGCCGGGGACATCCCCTTCGAGCAGCCGAACCGACACCGCAGGGTGCGCTTGGCGGACGTGCTCGCCTACCAGGAACGCGCTCGGCGAGCACGTGCCTCCGGGCTGGATGGCATGGTCCGCAGCGGCGAAGACGGTGGTCTGTACGACCTGCCTTCAGACGCACCGTTCGAGCGAACCCCACTGGATGACGACACCCACGAGTGAGACTTGTACCCCGCCTTTCTCGACACTTGCGTCCTCCTCAAGCCCTACGTGTGTGACACGCTGCTGACCATCGCCGAATCCGGCCTGTTCCGCCCACTGTGGTCCAGGGGCGTCTTGGACGAGCTGGCCAGGAACCTCATCAAGCGGGGCTTGTCCGACACGCAGGTGAGTCACCGGATCGAGCAGATGACCCGCCATTTCCCGGACGCGAACGTCGCCGGCTACGAGCACCTCGTCGTTGCGATGGAGAACCACCCCAAGGACCGCCACATCCTCGCGGCGGCTGTCCGTGGCGCGGCGGCCTCGCTGGTGACCGAGAACCTGAAGGAATTCCCCAGAACGTGCTGGACCGCTACGGCATCACGGCTGTGCACCAAGACGAGTTCCTCCAAGATCAACTCGATCCTCGCCCCGCGACTGGTGTCAGCCGCTCTTCAGCGACAGGTATCCAGACACCGCAAGCACCCGCGTTCCGTCGACGAGCTACTCGACATCCTCGGCAACGAAGGCAACGGCTGCCCCGGGTTCGCAGCTGAAGCGCGGCGTGTGAGCACCGTTCGCGCGTGGAGAAGTTGACCTACTGGCAGCAGAAGGTCCAGAAGTCGAGCAGCAGGACCTTGCCCCGGAAGTCGGCGAGGTGCAGGACCTTGCCGCCCGTGTTGAGCCACCCTCGTCCCACGAGTTCGGCGCGCCGCCTCCGTGTGAGCCGTTCTGTCTGTGGTGTTTGCCCACGACGTGTGAGCTGCGAGCCGTGCCCTGGGGGACGGTTGCGCTGGGGTCAAGGCCCCGGCTTCTTCGTCGTTGTCCACCTGATCAGGGGCCCAGCCGCGGCTAAGATCAACAACTGGTTCCGGCGTCTTGCCTGCCGCAAGGGGCGGGGAACCTGACCTCCTGTCCGTGCGGAGTGGGATCGCTGACGCGATCGCCTACGCCGAAGGGCGAGTTCTGGAAGACGATCTCATGAACAAGTACCGGTTGTACGACAACTCCGGGCAGGACAGGGTCCGGATGCTTGAGTACACGGTCAACGCAACGAGTGCGTGGCACGCGGAGGCTGGGGTTCGTCGGCTGTCGCCGGGCAACGAAGTCGATATCGCCCTGGTGCGTCCGGATGGCGTGTTGCACGTTGTCGAACTGACGAGGGCCAACGTGCAGACGGTCAAGCTGTCCCGGGACAACCCCGTGCCCTCGGCGGAGGTGCACGACGCGGTGGCGCAGGTGGCCAACTACCTGCGGGACTTCGATGAGCAACGGCAGTTGATCCAGGAGAAGTTCGGGCTCGATGCCCGTCGGGCGAGCGCGACCGTGGTGGTGGGGCAGCCCGACTTCGACACGGCGTTCACCGAGCAGCAGGTCAACGAGGCCCTGCGGACCTACGTGAGCCACCTCAGCCGGATCGACGTCATGACCTACAAGCAGCTGATCGACAGTGCGCGCAGGTCGCTGGGGAGTGCGTGAAAAGGCCCGCTGCCGAACGGCGAGCGGGCCTTGTGCGGGGCTGGGGTCAGCCGCGCTTTTGGGGGCGCCAGACGACCAGCGCGGTCTGTTGGCGGACCGGGACCAGGTCGTGCCGGTAGGACTTGTGGATCGCCGCCGCGGCCTGTTCCGCTGCCACGTACGCCGCCGCCAGTTCCTCCGTCAGTTCCGCCACTCGGACGCGCAGCGCGTCGACCTCGTTCTCCAATTCGATGATGCGCTTGATGCCTGCCAGGTTGACGCCCGCTTCCTGCGACAGCCGCTGCACCTCCCGCAGCAGGGCGATGTCGCGCACCGAATACCGCCGGCCGCCGCCCGGGGTTCGGCCGGGGGAGACCAGGCCTTGGCGGTCGTAGCTGCGGAGGGTTTGGGCGTGGAGACCGGAGAGTTGGGCGGCCACCGAGATGACGAAGACGGGTGTGTCTTCGTCCGTGCCGGGGGGGAACGGGTTCACGATTGCCTCGCCTTCTGCACCAGTGCGGTCAGTTCAGGCCTCGGGTCGTGGGTGGCGGTGGCCGTGGCGTAGGCCTCCAGGGCGTCCTTGGCCCCCTGGTCGAGGTTGCCGGGCACCGCCACCTGGACGGTGACCAGCAGGTGACCCACCTGGCCGTCCCGCCGGGCGACGCCCTTGTTGCGGACGCGGAAGACGCGGCCGGAGGACGTGCCGGGGGGGACCTGGAGCGAGACCGTGCCGTCCAGGGTGGGCACCGTCAGGGTGGTGCCCAGGGTCAGTTCCGGGAAGGTGACCGGCACCTTCAGCGTCAGGTCGTTGCCGTCGCGCCCGAAGACGGGGTGCGGGGTGACGTGCACGCGCACGTACAGGTCGCCCGCGCCCGCGGCGCCCGAGCCGGGTTCGCCCTGGCCCGCGAGGCGGATGCGCTGGTCGTCCTGCACCCCGGCCGGGATGCGGACGGTCAGCGTCCGGGTCTTCGTGTTGACGCCCTCGCCCGCGCAGTCGGGGCAGGGGTCGTCGATGATGCGGCCCGTGCCGCGGCAGTCGCGGCAGGGCTCGCTGAACGCGAACGCGCCCTGGCTGCGGCTGACCAGGCCGACGCCGCCGCAGGTGGCGCAGGTGCGCGGGGTGCTGCCCGGGCGGGCGCCCGAGCCGTGGCAGGTGTCGCAAGTGGACGGACTGGACAGCCGCAGCGGGACGGTGGCGCCCTTGACCGCCTCGACGAAGTCGATGCGGACCTCGGTCTCCACGTCCGCGCCGCGACGAGCCCGGCCGCCACCGCCACCACCACTACCGCCGCCGCGGGCGCGGTTGAACAGGTTGCCGAACAGGTCGCCCAGTCCGCCGCCCCCACCGCCGCCGAAGCCGCCCTGCTGGTTGAAAACGTCGTTGAACTCGAAGCCGCCACCGCCGCCGAAGCCGCCCGGGCGGAAGCCGCCGGAGCCGAACATCGAGCGGGCCTCGTCGTACTGCTTGCGCTTCTCCGGGTCGCCGACCACGCCGTAGGCCTCGGAGACCGACTTGAACCGGGCCTCGGCGTCGGCGTTGCCCGGGTTCGCGTCGGGGTGCAGCTCGCGGGCCAGCTTGCGGTACGACTTCTTGATCTCGGCGTCCGAGGCGTCGGAGGAGACGCCCAGCTCGCGATAGAAGTCCTTGTCGATCCAGTCCCTGGCACTCACCGGACGTCCCCTCCTCTCGTCAGCCCGCCGCGGCGGGGGTGCCCGCCACGGCGTCCGGGTCCGCGTCGGTGACCGCGACCAGCGCGGCGCGCACGACCCGGTCGCCGAACCGGTAGCCCCGGCGCAGCACGCCGGTGACCGTCGGCCCGGAGACCTCGGCGGAGGTGTTGTGCTGCACCGCCTCGTGCACCGACGGGTCGAACGGCTCGCCCTCGTGGCCGAACGGTTCGAGACCCGTCTTCTGCAACGAGCTGGTCAGCTTCTCGGCAACGGCCTTGAACGCACCGGTGAGGTCACCGTGCGCGGCCGCGCGCTCCACGTCGTCGAGCACCGAGAGCAGGTCGGTGACGACCTGCGCCTTGGCGGAGGCGACCACAGCCTCGCGGTCGCGCTCCACCCGCTTGCGGTAGTTGGCGTACTCGGCCTGCAGGCGCTGCAGGTCCGCGGTGCGCTCGTCCAACTGGGCCTTCAGCGCGGCGGCCGGATCGATCTCCGGCTCGCCCACCGCGGACTCCGGTGTGGACGGTGCGTGGGTGCCCGCCGGGGCGGGCACCTCCTCGACCGCGTCCCGGACCTCGCCCGTCTCCGGGTCGATCCGGCGTCGGTCGTTCACCACGACCTGCGGCTCCTCGGGGCCGCCCTGCTGCTCGCTCACTGCGCCACCTCGCCGGTGTTCGTCGTGGACAGAGGGAAGGTCACTTCTTGTCCTCGTCCACGATCTCGGCGTCCACGACGTCGTCGGCGCCCGGCTTGGCCTGCGCGCCCTCGCCGCCCGGGGCACCCGCACCCGCACCCGCACCGGCCTCGGCACCCGCGCCGGTGTTGGAGTAGAGCGCGGAGCCGATGGCCTGCGACTCGGTGGCCAGCTTCTCCATCGCCGACTTGATCGCGGCGATGTCGGTGCCCTTGAGCGCCTCGTTGGCCTCGGTGATCGCGGCGCCGACCTTCTCCTTGGTCTCGGCCGGGATCTTGTCCTCGTTGTCCTTGACGAACTTCTCGGTCTGGTAGACCAGCGTCTCGGCCTGGTTGCGGACGTCGGCCTCGTCGCGGCGCTTGCGGTCCTCCTCGGCGTGCGCCTCGGCGTCGCGGACCATCCGGTCGATGTCGTCCTTCGGCAGCGCGGAGCCGCCGGTGATGGTCATCGACTGCTCCTTGCCGGTGCCCAGGTCCTTCGCGCTGACGTGCACGATGCCGTTGGCGTCGATGTCGAAGGTGACCTCGACCTGCGGCACGCCGCGCGGCGCGGGCGGCAGCCCGGTCAGGTCGAAGGTGCCGAGCTTCTTGTTGTCCGCGGCGAAGTCGCGCTCACCCTGGAACACCTGGATGCCCACGGTGGTCTGGTTGTCGTCCGCGGTGGAGAAGATCTCGGAGCGCTTGGTCGGGATGGTGGTGTTGCGCTCGATGAGCTTGGTGAACACCCCGCCCTTGGTCTCGATGCCCAGCGACAGCGGGGTCACGTCGAGCAGCAGGACGTCCTTGACCTCGCCCTTGAGCACACCGGCCTGCAGCGCCGCGCCGACCGCGACGACCTCGTCCGGGTTCACGCCCTTGTTCGGCTCGCGGCCGCCGGTCAGCTCCTTGACCAGCTCGGCCACGGCGGGCATCCGGGTGGAACCGCCGACCAGCACCACGTGGTCGATCTCGCCGACGGAGACGTTGGCGTCCTTGACCACGTTGTTGAACGGGGTGCGGGTGCGGTCGAGCAGGTCGGAGGTGATCCGCTGGAACTCGGCGCGGGAGAGCGTCTCGTCGAGGAACAGCGGGTTCTTGTCGGAGTCCACGGTGATGTACGGCAGGTTGATGTTGGCGCTGTTCGAGCTGGACAGCTCGATCTTCGCCTTCTCCGCCGCCTCGCGGATCCGCTGCAGCGCCATCTTGTCCTTGGTCAGGTCGATGCCGCTGGACGCCTTGAACTTCTCCACCAGCCAGTCGACGACCCGCTGGTCCCAGTCGTCGCCGCCGAGGTGGTTGTCGCCGGAGGTCGCGCGGACCTCGACGACGCCGTCGCCGATCTCCAGCAGGGACACGTCGAAGGTGCCGCCGCCGAGGTCGAAGACCAGGATGGTCTGCTCCTTGGCGCCCTTGTCCAGGCCGTAGGCCAGCGCCGCCGCGGTCGGCTCGTTCACGATCCGCAGCACGTTGAGGCCCGCGATCTGCCCGGCCTCCTTGGTGGCCTGGCGCTGGGCGTCCTCGAAGTAGGCGGGCACGGTGATCACCGCGTCGGTGATCGGCTCGCCGAGGTAGGCCTCCGCGTCGCGCTTGAGCTTCATCAGCACCCGGGCGCTGATCTCCTGCGCGGTGTAGGCCTTGCCGTCGATCTCCTCGGTCTTGTAGTTGGTGCCGATGTGCCGCTTCACCGACTTGACCGTGCGGTCGATGTTGGTGACCGCCTGGTTCTTGGCGGGCTGGCCGACCAGCACCTCACCGTTCTTGGCGAACGCCACGATGGACGGGGTGGTCCGGGAGCCCTCCGAGTTGGCGATAACCGTCGGTTCACCGCCTTCGAGGACGGCGACGACGGAGTTGGTCGTCCCCAGGTCGATGCCGACCGCTCGCGCCATTGTTTCCTCCTGTTGACCGATGCCTTGATTGCCTGTGGTGCGGTTGCCCGCTGAAGTTGAGTCTACCGGACTCAGCTTGGGAACTTGAGCCCTACCCGCTCAACCTTCCTGCACCCACAACGCGGCACCCCGGCTCGGTGTTCCCGGCGTGAGCGCGGTCACTCCCTGGCTCGCGGGCGCGGCGGTGTCCGCTGCGGCGGGAGGGACGTTCGCGCTGGTGGAAGCGATGTTCACCGCGCATGCGGCACTGCCGGTGGCGCTGAGCGCGGCCTGCGCCAGCGTCGCGTCGACGACGCACAGCACCGACTCGCGCATGCGCTCGGCGGGGACCTCGCCCCGCACGGCGCGCTGCAGGTCGGCCGCGACGGCGGCGAGCAGCACGTGCGCCAGCGCGCGCCGGTCGCCCGGCACCCGCGCCTGGCCGAGCAGGTCCGCGACGTGGTCGTGCCACGTCCGGTAGGCCGCGATCCGGTACCGGGTGCCCGGCCGCGCGGTCTCCGCCAGGTGCACGAGGTCGAGGTGGTCGGCGAGGAAACCCAGGTACGCGTCGAAGAACGCGTGCAGCCGCCGCGCCGGGGCCGCCCCCGGCCCCAGCGGCGCCGGACCGGCCGCCACGCGGTCGCGCAGGTCCCGCTCCCCCTCCTGGACCAGCGCCGCGGCCAGGCCGGACTTGTCGCCGAAGCGCCGGAAGAGGGTCCCCTTGCCCACCCCGGCCGCCGCGGCGATCTGGTCCATGGTCACGGTGTCCACCCCGCGCTGGGCGAACAGCCCCCGCGCGGCGATCAGGATCCGCCTGCGGTTGCGCGCGGCGTCGGCCCGCTCGTGGACCACGGGTCGGGCGTTGTCACCCCGGTACGCGTCGTTGTTGGTCATGGCTCAGCCGAACCTGACCACGACGTCGCCCGCGTTGGTGGTGGCGTGCACCAGGTACGCGGCGGAGGTGTCGTTGCCGATCTGGTTGTCGACGTGCCCCGCGTCGCTGCCCGCCTCGACCCGGTACCCGCTCCCCCTGGGCACCGTGATCGTGATCGCCCCCGAGTCCGACTCCGCCCGCACCTCCCCCGCTTTGGTCGTGCGCACCTCGACGCCGCCCGCGTTGGACCGCGCGTCGACCTTGCCCGCGATGCCCAGCGCCTCCACCTTCCCGGAGTCGGCGCGCACGGTGGCGTCGCCCGCGACGTCCCGCACGGAGACGGCCCCCGCCTGCGACTCCACCGCGACCGCGCCCCCGATGCCGACCAGGTCGACGCGGCCCGCGTCGGCCACGACGTTCACCGAGCCCGACACCTTGCGCACCTTCACCTCCCCCGCCCCCGAACGCAGGTTCACCGCCGAGGCGCCCTCGAGGTCGACCGCGCCCGCGTCGACCTCCCCCGAGATCGACACCCCCGCAGGCACGACGACCTCGTAGTCGACCTCGCAGTGGCGCACCGGGCAGGAGCCCAGCACCAACGCGTCCCCTTCGACCCGGTGCGTGACCCCCGGCTTGTCGTCCCGGTACGACACCGTGCGCCGCACCGTGGTCGACGTGCCGGTCCGCAGCGTGACCGCGCCCGCGTCCGTGGCGATCCGGACGGTGCGGATGGTCTGGTCGACCCCCGCGTCGTCGGTGAACCGCTGGTTCGCGAGCGAGCACGCCCCGAGCGAAGACATCAGGACCGCCACCCCCGCGACGGCCACCCCCACTACGACTCTCCGCTGCCCCATCACACACCCCTCGGCGAGAAACCTGCTATGCCACGAAAACTAGGTCCGCCGGGTGGTGCCGGGAATCGGGGACGCCCCCGACTCCGCCCTGAGGTTCTCCCTACCCCTGGGGGTGGACGTCGGGGTAGCGGACTCAGGGACGGTTGCCGCCTGCGTGGCCGTTGCCGCAGGTAAGCCGTATACAGGCTGGTTTGCCCGGACACCGGGTCCGGCGGGTATCGGTACGCGGGTCCGCCGGTTCCCCGGGGCGCGCGGCACCGCTACGGCGACCCGGCCGCACCTGCTTCTTCGATTGGGGTGGTGACTCAGTCCAGGGTGAACGGGTCGTAGCTGATCCGGTCCAGGGGCGTACCCGCGACCAGCATCCGCGACACCGTCGAGCGGATCATGGACGGGGAGCCGGACACCAGGATGTCGCGCTCCTCCCAGGTGCCGAACCGGGTGACCACGTCGGCTAGCGTGCCGTGCTCCAGGCCGTGCACCGCCGCGTCCTGCTCGGACTCGACGACCGCGGTCACGGTCAGCCAGGGGTTGGTCGCGGTGACCGCCCGCAGGTAGGGCAGGTCGTAGAGGTCGGTCCGGGTCCGACCGCCGAGGAACAAGTGGACCCTCGGGTTCTCGCCCCACTGCGCCAGGTCGTCGATGATCGCGCGCATCGGCGCCAGGCCGGTGCCGCCCGCGATCATCAGCACGTCCCGGCCCGCGTGCCGGTCGACCCCGATGCGGCCCATCGGCGGGCCGATGCGCCACTTGTCGCCGACCTTGGCGTGCGCCACCACGGACCGGCTGACCCAGCCGTTCTCCACGCCCCGGATGTGGAACTCCACGATCCCGTCGGCGCGCGGCGCGTTGGCCGGGGTGAAGTACCGCCACAGCCGGGGCCGCTGGGGCACCTCGACGCTGACGTACTGGCCCGGCTTGTACGGCAGGGGGTAGTCCGGTTTCAGCCGGACGACGGCCAGGTCCCAGCCCAGCCGCTCGTGGTCGATGATCTCCGCGGTCCAGTACGCCGGGCCCTCGTCGGCGGCCGCGGCGTCGAGCATCGCGCGGGCCATGATCGTGTAGGCCTCGGCCCAGGCGCGCTCGACCTCGTCGGTCCAGTGGTCGCCCGCGAACTTCTTGACCGCGGCGATCAGCGCCATGCCGACCGCCTCGTAGTGCGAGCTGACCACACCGAACTTGCGGTGGTCGCGGCCGAGCTGGCGCAGGAACGGGACCAGGTCCTCCGGCCGGTCGACCATCTGCACGACGTGCACCAGCGCGCGCAGCAGGCGGGAGCGCTGGACCTGCATGTTGGCCGGGAACATCTCCCTGGCCGAGGGAGTGATGCTGAACAACATCCCGTAGAAGAACTGTCCGACCTGGTCGGAGACCGGTTCGACCACCGCGAAGCTCTCGCGGACCAGGCGCACCATGGTGGAGACCGCGGTGGGTGACTCGGTACGCGCCTGCGAGGTCGGGATCGGACTCACCATTGCGTTCGCTGTCATGATCGGGGGGTTGATTCCACCTCTCTGGCGCCCGTTAGGGCTGTCATCACGGTATTCGCGCATTGATCCCCCGACTGTGTGGACAGTAGACCGGATTTGGCGGGTTGACTGCCCTCATCACACCTTCGTGTCATTCTCGGTAACTGCCCGTGCCCGGGCATCCGTCCAATGGGGTACATCGGTCGTGTGGGCTACGCAACAGCCGTTTCCCGTGAAACCGTGTCGTGCGTGTCCGTCGACCCCATGCCCCAGACGCGCCCCGCTGGTACCGACCTGCTCCGGCTCGGCACGGCGGAACCGCCGCCCGCCACGGTGTGCCCGGTGGGCCCCCGCGAGCCGTCCGGGCACCGCCCGCCCCAGCCGCCGCAGCCGCGCGGCGCGGTCGGGCGGGACCGGCTGACCGGGTCGATGGTCGAGTTCGCGGTGCGGCAGCGGACCGCGTTCGTGGCCACCGCCGACGCCGAGGGCGAGTGCGACTCGGGGCTCTGGTCCGGGCCGCCCGGGTTCATCCGGGTGCTGGACGACCGCCGGATCGCGTGCGCCGCGCCCGATCCGCTGCCCGGCCTGGGCAACCTCGGGGTCAACCCGAACATCGGGCTGCTCATGGTGGACGCGGGTCGGGGCGCGACCGGTCGGGGCGCGGTCGGCCTCCAGGTGAACGGGCGGGCGCGGGTGGTCGACGCGACCGAGCCGGGGGCGCGGCGGTGGGGGCTGCCGACCGGCGGCGAGGTCCAGCGCTGGGTGGTCGTGGACGTGACCGAGGCGTACCTGCACAGCCGCGCCGTGGCAGGCTGAGAAGCGCACCCCCGCACCCGGCGCCGGGGATGTCCGGTTAGCGTTCCGCGCACGGTGGCGGGGAGGGGGCGCGGGGTGTCGGACGGGCAGGCTGAGCAGGGTGACCACGAGGTCGCGGCGCAGGACCTGGAGCGGGAGCTGGCCAAGCTCTTCGGCCGGGTCCGCAGCTATTCGCTGGCGCTGGCGGCGAAGGTGCACCCGGGGCTCGACGGCGCCTCTTACGTGCTGCTGGTCCACCTCAGCGGCATCGGCCCGCTGCGCGCCGCGGACGTCGTCGAGCACACCGGGCTGGACAAGTCGACGGTCAGCAGGCAGATCGCCCGGCTGGAGGAGTTGGGGCTGGTCGAGCGGGTGCCCGACCCGTCCGACGGCCGCGCCCGGCTGGTCCAGTTGACCGAGACGGGCACGGCGCGGTTGGCCGAGGTGCAGGTGCTGCGCCGCCGCAGGCTGCGGGAGAGCCTGTCGGAGTGGTCGACGCGTGACATCGTGGACCTGTCCCGGTTGCTCGGCAGGTTCAACAACGACCTGTAGTGCGGGGGGCGGAGCTTGTGATCGCGCGCACAAAGTCGGACCGCGCTACCCGTCGTTAACCTGACCGTGTGATGCGGATCGGCGCTGGTCACCACCCGCGTGCCGGGTTCCGGTGGGCCGCGGCCCCGGTTGTCCACCGACCTGTGGACAAGCACCTGGGGATTGTGGACAAGTGGATTACTTGTGTGGATAGCTGGCTTGCGACATGTGGGTGACCGCGTGCTCGCGTCACCCCGCTGGGTGATCGGAGCGGGTTCGGGTGGCCATACCCGCGCTGTTCACCCGGTGGGGGTGGAGAGGGCCTAGAGTTGGTTCTAGTTGAGTGGAACAGACTCAACTTTTCTGACGTTGTGTGTGGTGACAAGAGCGTGCGACACCGAGGTGGGAGATGGACGCGTTCAACCCGACGACCAAGACACAGCAGGCGATCTCCACGGCCGCACAGGCGGCCTCCGCGGCGGGCAACCCGGACATCCGCCCGGGCCACCTGCTCGTCGCGCTGCTCGACCAGACCGACGGGCTCACCGCGCCGCTGCTCACCGCAGTCGGCGTCGACCCCACCGTGATCCGCAAGGAACTGGAGCCGCTGCTGCGGTCGCTGCCGTCGGCCACCGGCGCCACGGTGTCCTCCCCGCAGCTGTCGCAGCAGGCGCTGCGGGCGATCACCCACGCGCAGAAGTTGGCCACCGAGCTGGGCGACGAGTACGTCTCCACCGAGCACCTGCTGGTCGGCCTGGCCGCCGAGGGCGGTGACGTGGCGAGCCTGCTCACCAGGCACGGTGCCACCCCGGACGCGCTGCGCGAGGCGTTCACCAAGGTCCGCGGCTCGGCCAGGGTGTCGAGCCCCGACCCGGAGAGCACCTACCAGGCGCTGGAGAAGTACGGCGTCGACCTCACCGCGCGGGCCCGCAAGGGCGAGCTGGACCCGGTGATCGGCCGCGACGCCGAGATCCGCCGGGTCGTGCAGGTGCTGTCCCGGCGCACCAAGAACAACCCGGTGCTCATCGGCGAGCCCGGCGTCGGCAAGACCGCCATCGTCGAGGGCCTCGCCCAGCGCGTGGTGGCCGGTGACGTGCCCGAGTCGCTGCGCGGCAAGCGGGTCGTCGCGCTCGACCTGGGCTCGATGGTGGCCGGTGCGAAGTTCCGCGGCGAGTTCGAGGAGCGGCTCAAGGCGGTGCTCAAGGAGATCACCGGCTCGGCGGGCCAGGTGATCACCTTCATCGACGAGCTGCACACCATCGTCGGCGCGGGCGCGACCGGCGAGGGCGCGATGGACGCGGGCAACATGATCAAGCCGATGCTGGCCCGCGGCGAGCTGCGGATGGTCGGCGCGACCACCCTCGACGAGTACCGCGAGCACATCGAGAAGGACCCCGCGCTGGAGCGCCGATTCCAGCAGGTGTTCGTCGGTGAGCCGTCGGTGGAGGACACCATCGGCATCCTGCGCGGGCTCAAGGAGCGCTACGAGGTCCACCACGGCGTGCGGATCACCGACACCGCCCTGGTCGCCGCCGCCACCCTTTCCGACCGCTACATCACCGCCCGGTTCCTGCCGGACAAGGCCATCGACCTGGTCGACGAGGCCGCGTCCCGGCTGCGCATGGAGATCGACTCCCGGCCGGTGGAGATCGACGAGGTCGAGCGGGCCGTGCGCAGGCTGGAGATCGAGGAGATGGCCCTGGCCAAGGAGGACGACCTGGCCTCCAAGGAGCGCCTGGCCGCCCTGCGCGCCGAACTGGCCGAGCGCCGCGAGGCGCTGTCCGCGCTGACCGCCCGCTGGCAGAACGAGAAGGGCTCCATCGACCGCGTCCGCGAGCTGAAGGAGCAGCTGGAGTCGCTGCGCGGCGAGTCCGAGCGCGCCGAGCGCGACGCCGACCTCGGCCGCGCCGCCGAACTGCGCTACGGCCGCATCCCCGCGCTGGAGAAGGAGCTCGAGGTGGCCACCGCGGCCACGGCGGCCCCCACCCCCGGCGCGGTGATGCTCAAGGAGGAGGTCGGGCCGGACGACGTCGCCGAGGTCGTGTCCGCGTGGACCGGCATCCAGGCGGGCAGGCTGCTGGAGGGCGAGACCCAGAAGCTGCTGCGCATGGAGGACGCGCTGGGCTCGCGGGTCGTCGGCCAGGCTGAGGCCGTGCGCGCGGTCTCCGACGCGGTGCGCCGGGCGCGCGCGGGCGTCGCCGACCCGGACCGGCCGACGGGCTCGTTCCTGTTCCTCGGCCCGACCGGTGTCGGCAAGACGGAGCTGGCCAAGGCGCTGGCGGAGTTCCTGTTCGACGACGAGCGCGCCATGGTCCGCGTCGACATGAGCGAGTACTCGGAGAAGCACTCCGTGGCCCGGCTCGTCGGCGCGCCCCCCGGCTACGTCGGCTACGACCAGGGCGGCCAGCTGACCGAGGCGGTCCGCCGCAGGCCCTACACCGTGGTGCTGCTCGACGAGGTGGAGAAGGCCCACCCGGACGTCTTCGACGTGCTGCTGCAGGTCCTCGACGACGGCAGGCTGACCGACGGCCAGGGCCGCACGGTCGACTTCCGCAACACCATCCTGGTGCTCACCTCCAACCTGGGCTCCCAGTCGATCACCGACCCGGGCCTCGACGACCGGGGCCGCCACGACGCCGTGATGGCCGTGGTGCAGCGGCACTTCAAGCCGGAGTTCCTCAACCGCCTCGACGACGTGGTCGTGTTCCACTCGCTGGCCACCGAGGAGCTGACCGCGATCGTCGACATCCAGGTCGCGAAGCTGGGCAGGCGGCTGACCCAGCGCAGGCTCACCCTGTCGGTCTCCACCGGGGCCCGCGACTGGCTGGCGCTCAACGGCTTCGACCCCGTCTACGGCGCCCGCCCGCTGCGGCGGCTGGTGTCGTCGGCGATCGGCGACCAGCTGGCCAAGCAGCTGCTGTCCGGCGACATCCGCGACGGGGACACCGTCGAGGTGGACATCGCGGACGACAACTCGGGCCTGGTCGTGGCCCGGGCGAGCGCCTAGCGGCCGGCTCGGGTGGGTCCGGCGGCGCGCTCGCCGGACCCACCCGTGAAACCCGTTCGCAAAACCCGTTCGCGACACACCGGTCGTGGTCGGGGCCGTGATCTTGAACATGGGCAGCGGGCGACTACGCTGCCCTACGTGGGCATTCCCGCGTGGTTCTGGTTTGTGGTCGCGGTCGTCGCCGGTGTCGGGGGCGGCCTGTTCCTGCTGCGCGATCGGGCGCGGCTGACCTCCCGAAACCGCGAACGCAGGCGGTGGGCGGCGTTGCGCGGGTGGCAGTTCACCGAGGCCGATCCGGCCCTGCCCAAGCAGTGGACCGGCGGCGCCGTGGCCTACTACGGCGACGGCGTGGCCAAGGACGTCGTCACCGGCTCGACCTTCACCGCCGACGGCAGGCGGAAGGTCTTCGTGTTCGACCTCGAGGCCGGTGGTCGGATCAACGTGGTGGTCGCGGCCGTGCAGTGCAAGCGCGTGCACCCGGTGGTGCTCGAGCTGTGGGTGCCCAGCACCCCGTTCCAGCGCGAGCACATGCCCGAGCTGCTCGGTCCGGTCGGCCAGCGGTACGCCTTCGTCTCCGACATCGCCGCGGCCCGGGCGCTGATCACCCCGGACCTGGTCGACGCGACGGAGGAGATCGGGCAGGACATCGCGGTGGCCTGGATCGAGCGGGGCTGGGTGCTGGCCGCCGCCGCGCCCGGGTCGAGCCCGTCGCGGCTGGAGCGGCTGCTGCGCGGCATCGGCGAGATCGCCGACGTGGTCGACCCCTTCGACACCGACGAGCGCCCGCTGCGCGTCGTGCCGTCCCAGGCCGAGGACGCGGCCGACGAGCGCACCGGCACCGACGACTGATAGCCCACCGCTCGGCACCGACGACTGACAGCCGAACACCACTGACAGCCGACCACCGGGGTCCGGGCCTGTCCACCCCACAAGGTCGACCATTCGAACCCCGCCGAAACATTGGCGCACCGCGCTCGTGGTTTGTCAGGATTTCCCTGCTCACCGCGGGTGGGGGGTGCCCGCGGTGAGGCCCAACATCGTCGTGCCGGTTCCCGTGGTGGATACCGCTTAGTAGGTTGGCGCCATGCCAACAGCGCTCATCACCGGGGCCACCGCGGGAATCGGCGCGGCATTCGCCCGGCGGCTGGCCGCCGACGGGTACGACCTCGTCATCGTCGCCCGCACCACCGAGCGGCTCAAGGAGGTCGCGGGTGAGCTGACCGCCGCGCACGGCGTGCAGGTGCAGACCCTGACCGCGGACCTGTCCACCACGCGCGCCCGCAAGCGGGTCGAGGCGCGGTTGGCCGACCCCGAGCGGCCGGTGGACCTGTTGGTCAACAACGCCGGGTTCGGCACCCGCGGCGCGTTCGCCGAGGCCGACCCGGACTGGCTGCAGAACCAGCTCGACGTCAACGTCACCTCGGTGCTGCGGCTGACCCGCGCCGCGCTGCCCGGCATGCTCGCCCGCGGCCACGGCGGGGTGATCAACGTGTCCAGCGTGGCGGGCTTCTTCCCGGCCACCGGCGCCTCCTACTCCGCGACCAAGGCCTACGTGACCGCGTTGTCCGAGGGCCTGAGCGCCAACCTCGCGGGCACCGGCGTGCGGGTCGTGGCGCTGTGCCCCGGCTTCACCCACACCGAGTTCCACCAGCGCGCGGGCGACGACCCGAAGGGCCTCGCGCAGCTGCCCGACTTCTTATGGCTCGAAGCCGACCGGGTCGTCGCCGACGCGCTGGCCGACCTCCGGCACAACCGCGACCGCTCCGTCCCCGGCCTCCAGTACAAGGCGCTGCTGGGTGTGACCAAGCTCCTGCCGCGCGGACTGCTGAGATTCCTTCAGCAGCGGGCCTCGGGTGACCGCGACCGGGGCTAGGCTGCCGGCCATGACGACACCGCAGCCCGGGTGGTACCCCGAGAACCCCGGCTCATCGGTCCTGCGCTGGTGGGACGGCCAGAACTGGACGAACCAGACCCAGCAGGGACAACCGGGGCAGCAGCGCGCCGCCGGACCGCAGCCGCCGCGCAGCGACGCCAGCGGCTGGGAGATCCCGCTCGGCGGGGCGCAGGACCCGAACAAGATCCGCGAGCAGCAGCGCCGCGCGGGCGTCGGCCAGGTCGGCCAGGGTGGCGGCACGCTGTTCACCGAGCCGGTCCTGGTGGTCAACCAGAAGGTCAAGCTCATCGAGATGAGCAACGAGTACTCGGTCTTCGACCAGCAGGGTCGGCAGATCGGCTCGGTGGCCCAGGTCGGGCAGAGCGCGCTGAAGAAGGTCGTGCGCTTCCTCGGCAGCTACGACCAGTTCTTCACGCACAAGCTCGAGGTCCGCGACCTCAACCACCAGGTCGTGCTGCGGCTGACCCGGCCCGCGAAGGTGTTCAAGTCCCGGATGGTCGTCGAGCGCGGCGACGGCGCGCCGGTCGGCGAGATCGTCCAGCAGAACGTGTTCGGCAAGATCCGGTTCAGCTTCGTGGTCGGCGGCCAGGAGATCGGCGGCATCCAGGCGGAGAACTGGCGGGCGTGGAACTTCGCGATCCTCGACCACACCGGCACCGAGGTCGCGCGGATCACCAAGACCTTCGAGGGCATCGCCAAGACGCTGTTCACCACGGCGGACAACTACGTGCTCCAGGTGCACCGCCCGCTGTCGGACCCGCTGGTCAGCATGGTGGTCGCCTCCGCGCTGACCGTCGACACCGCGCTCAAGCAGGACAGCCGGGGCTTCGGCTGATCCGCCCGGCATGAGAGGCTTGCTCCCCGTGCGAACCGCTCCCTTCGTCGACCCGTCCACCAAAGGCGAACTCGCCCGCTTGGTGACGGAGCTTGCCGTCGTGCACGGCAAGGTCACCCTCGCCTCGGGCAAGGAGGCCGACTACTACGTCGACCTGCGCCGGGCCACCCTGCACCACGCCGCCGGTCCCCGGATCGGCGTCCTGCTGCGGCAGTTGACCGCGGACTGGGACTACGTCGCGGCGGGCGGGCTCACGCTCGGCGCCGACCCGGTCGCCCTGGCCATGATGCACGCCGCCGCCGCGGCCGGTGAGGTGCTCGACGCCTTCGTCGTCCGCAAGGACACCAAGGCGCACGGCATGCAGCGGCGGATCGAGGGCATCGAGGTCGCCGGTCAGCGGGTGCTCGCGGTGGAGGACACCTCCACCACCGGGAGCAGCGTGCTGACCGCGGTGGACGCCCTGGTCGAGGCCGGTGCCCAGGTGATCGGCGTGGTGACCGTGGTGGACCGCGGCACCGGCGCCAAGGAGGCCATCGGGGGGCGCGGGTTGCCGTACCGGTACCTGCTCGACTTGGCCGATCTCGGGCTCGCCGAACGGGCGTAAGCGAGTTCCCACCTATCGCGGGTGATGGGCGACCGGTCTCCGGTCCGCATCCTGACCTGCGCTGACACGGTGGTCACCCCCCAACTCCGGGTACCTTGGAAAGTGCTCGCCGAGTTCTCGGTGTTGGGGAGGTGGCCCGGTGTTCGGTCTGCTCGCAGGCGCGACCGTGGTCGCGCACTTCGCGGCGCTGCTGTACATCGGTCTGGGGGGCTTCCTGGCGTGGAAGTGGCCCAGATCGATTCTCCTGCACGTGTTCTTCGCGGTCTGGGGCGTGATCGTCAACCTCGCGCCCGTGGCCTGCCCGTTGACCGCGCTGGAGAACTACTTCCGGGTGCAGGAGGGCTTGGGCCCGCTGCCCGGCGGTTTCAACGAGTACTACATCTTCGGCACGATCGTGCCGGACGACATGGTCGACGTCGTCGCCGTCGGGGCGCTGGCGGTGCTGACCTCCTCCTACGTGGGTGCGTACGTCCTGTGGCGGAACCGGAAAAGAACGGACCTGATGGTCCTGGTGAAGTAGTCCCGCTCGACGAGGCCGTGCTCGGCCCGACGGAGTGGGTGTTCGGCGAACCGGTCGGCGTCGGGCCGTGGCCCGGCGAGTGGCCCGACGGCGACCAGTACGACCCGGAGCTGCTCGCGGGCGGCGACCGCCGCAACGTCGTCGACGCCTACCGGTACTGGCGGCGCGACGCGGTGGTCGCCGACCTCGACCGGCGCAGGCACGGTTTCCACGTCGCGATCGAGAACTTCCAGCACGACCACAACATCGGCACCGTGGTCCGCACGGCCAACGCCTTCGCCGCCCGCGCGGTGCACATCGTGGGCCGCAAGCGGTGGAACCGGCGCGGTGCCATGGTCACCGACCGCTACCAGCACGTGGACCACCACCCCACCGTGGAGTCCCTTGTGGACTACGCGGTCACCGGTGGGCTGGCGGTGGTGGGGGTCGACAACACCCCCGGCTCCGTTCCACTTGAGACGGTCAGCCTGCCCGCGCGCTGCGTGCTGGTGTTCGGCCAAGAGGGGCCGGGGTTGACCGAGGCCGCGCGCGGCAGCGCCGACCTGCTGGTGTCGATCGCCCAGTTCGGCTCCACCCGGTCGATCAACGCGGGGGTGGCGGCGGGCATCGTCATGCACGCGTGGGTGCGGGAACACGCGGACCTCGACCGCGCCTGGTGACGACGGCATCCTGGAGGGGTGGCCGGGTCTGATCGCGGGGTGGACGGGCGCTGGGCGGCGCGCGCGGAGATCGCCGAGCGCGCGGTGCGCGAGCACTACCTGACGTCGGTGTTCGGCGTCCCCGGCGCGTTGTTGGGCTTACCGCGCCACCCGGCGACCCCGGCCGACCACGCGCGGCTGCGGTGGAACTACTGGTGGCAGGCGCACCTGCTGGATTGCCTGGTGGACGCGCAGCTGCGCGCGCCGGAGCACGCGCGGGCGCGGGTGATCGCCCGGCTCGTGCGCGGGATCCGGCTGCGCAACCTCGGCGCGTGGACCAACGCGTACTACGACGACATCGCCTGGCTCGGCCTGGCGCTGCTGCGGGCCGGTGCCGCGACCGGTCTGCCGGTGCGGCGGCCGGTGGCGGCGATCCTCGCGCGGCTGCGGTCGGGCTGGACCGAACACGCGGGCGGCGGCATCTGGTGGCGGCGCGGCGACCTGTTCAAGAACGTCCCCGCGAACGGACCCGCCGCGATCCTGTTCGCCCGCACCGGCGCGGCGGACCGCGCGGCCGCCGCTCTGGAGTGGATGGACCGGACGCTGCTCGACGCGCGCACCGGGTTGCTGTGGGACGGCGTGCACCTGCGTCCCGACGGCTCGGTGCGGGAGCGCGTCGAGATCGTTTACACGTACTGCCAAGGCGTGTTCCTCGGCGCCTGCGTCGAACTGTCCACATCGGACTTGGCGGCCCGGACCATTCGCGCGGTGGACGAGTACGTCGCGGTCGGCGGGGTGCTGCCGGGGCAGGGCGGCGGTGACGGCGGGCTGTTCGCGGGCATTCTCGCCCGCTACCTCGCCCAGTCCGCGCTGCGGCTGCCGGACGCGGAGGGCGAGCGGGCCCGCGCCCTGGTGTTCGACTCCGCCGAAGCGGCCTGGCAGCACCGGACGGCGACCGCAGCGGGCCCCGTCTTCGGCGCGGATTGGACCCACCGGTCACCGCAGGATCCACGGCTCAACGGCGATCTGTCGGTCCAGTTGTCCGGCTGGATGGTGATCGAGGCGGCGGCTCTCCTGGAACGTGCCAGCATGACCGTATGACTGTGCTCATCGTGACCGGCGCCGCCCGCGGCATCGGAGCCGCCATCAGCCGCCGCGCCGCCCGGGACGGGTTCGACGTGGTGGTCAACTACCACCGGGACCGCGCCGCCGCCGAAGCGGTGGTGGCCGACGTCGAGGCCCAGGGCAGGCGCGCGGTGGCGGTGCGCGCCGACGTGGCCGCCGAGGACGAGGTGGCGGCCCTGTTCGCGCGCGCAGACGAGATGGGCCCGCTGGGTGCCGTGGTGGCCAACGCGGGCGTCACCGGCGACGTGCTCGGCAGGCTCGACCAGCAGACCGCCGCCACCGTCCGCCGCGTCATGGACGTCAACGTCACGGGTGTCTTCCTGTGCATGCGCGAAGCCGTCCACCGCCTCTCCACCACCCACGGCGGCGCAGGCGGCTCGATCGTCGCGATCTCCAGCACCGCCGCCCACCGCGGCTCCCCCGGCGAATGGGTGCACTACGCGGCCAGCAAGGCCGCCGTGGAGACCATGGTCCGCGGCCTGGCCCTGGAGGTCGGCGGCGAAGGCATCCGCGTCAACGCCGTCGCCCCCGGCACCACCAACTCCGACCTGCACGCCGCCGCGGGCGCCCCGGACCGCCCCCAGCGCGTCGCCGCCCGCATCCCCCTCGGCCGCCCCGGCGAACCCGAGGAGATCGCCGAAGGCGTCGCCTGGCTCCTCTCCCCCGCCGCCTCCTTCGTCACCGGCGCCATCCTCCCCATCTCCGGCGGCTTCTGAGCGGGGTCGCCCAGTTGGCCGCAGGTCGGGCCGGGGGCGTGTGATTCCCCACGATCGTGGGTACCTCGCGGCCACTGAACCGCGAACCGCCTGAGTCCCCACGGGGAAAGGAGTGTCGGCGATGCCCGACGACCTCGGCATGACCAGCAACCTCGACGTCGCCGTCACGGAGGACCAGCGGGCCCGCGCGGCCCGGGTGGTGGCGGCCACCGCAGCCGACGCGGGTGAGTGCGCGGAATTGCTCGCGATGCTCGGCCTCACACCGGAAGTCGGTCTCCGCAAGCAGCATTCCCGCGCGGCCTGATGTGTAGCGGCGGACTTACCGGGTAGTCGATGGGGGACAGACAACGTCCACGAAGGGAGCATGATCGCGTTGAGCACGATCACCGAGTCCGTCGACGTGGCCGTCCCGGTGTCCACCGCGTACAACCAGTGGACGCAGTTCGAGTCCTTCCCGCACTTCATGGAGGGCGTCGAGCGGATCAGCCAGACCGACGACCGGCACACGCACTGGGTGACGAAGATCGGTGGCAGCACGCGGGAGTTCGACGCCACCATCACCGAGCAGATCCCCGACGAGCGGGTGGCCTGGCGGTCGGATTCCGGCCCGGACCACGCGGGGGTGATCACCTTCCACCGCCTCAACGAGCGGGAGACCCGGGTGACCGCCCAGATGGAGATCGATCCGGAGGGTTTCGCGGAGAACGTCGCCGACAAGCTCGGCATCATCGACCGCCGGGTCAAGGGCGACATGAAGCGCTTCAAGGAGTTCATCGAGCGGCGCGGCGGTCAGGAGACCGGCGCCTGGCGCGGTGAAGTCAGTGCCCCGGGGCAGGTTCCCCCCACCTGACCCCGGTCAGAACCACGGCCCCCGGCGCACCCCGCCGGGGGCCGTGTCGTGGGGAAACCCTTCAGCAGCCGCAGGAACCGCGGTGGACGAGGGTCGGGGCGAGCAGCACGGTCTCGGGTGCGCGGTCCCGATCGGACAGTCGGGCCAGCAGCAGCCGGATCGCCGTGCGGCCGATCTCGTCGACCGGGTGGGCCATCGTGGTGATGCCCGGGGTCACCAGTTCCGCCCAGTCCACCTCGTCGTGCCCGGCGATGGACATTCCGGGGTCCTTGCCGATCTCCAGACCGTGCGCGCGGGCCTCGCGGTAGGCGCCCGCGGTCATCGCGCCGTTGCCGGTGATCACGGCGGTGGGCCGTTCCGGGACGGTCAGCAGCCTGCGCATCGCCAGCACGCCGTCCTCGTGCGTCGCCCCGCCGCCCGCGACCAGGTTCGAGTCCCAGCGCAGTCCCGCGCGGCCCAGGCCGAGCCGGTAACCGAGGGTGCGCTCCTCGCTGGCGCTCATCCACTCGACGCCGCTGATGAACCCGATCCTGCGGTGCCCGGCGGCGGCCAGGTGCTGCACCAGCGCGGAGGTCGACTGGATGTTCTCCGGCCCCACCTGGTCCAGCTTGATCTTGTGCGAGACCCGGTCCACCAGCACCGCGGGGACGCCGGTGCGGGCCAGCTGCTCCAGCGTCGCGGCGTCGCCGGGGGCCGGGGTCAGCAGCATGCCGTCCACCCGGCGGGCCTGCAGCTTGCGCACGGCCGCGCGCTCGCCGTCCTCGGTGTCGAGGGTGTCGCCGAGCAGCACGGTGTACCCGGCGGCGCTGGCCTCGGCCTCGATCGCGTGGATGAGCTGCGCCAGGTGCGGGTTGGCCAGCAGCGACATGGCCACGCCGATGGACTTGGTGCCGCCGGTGACCAGGGAGCGCGCGATGGCGTTGCCGGTGTATCCGGTCGACTCGATCGCCGCCTGCACCCGGTCGCGGGTCGCCGCGGCCACCGGTCTGGTCTCGTTCACCACGTGCGAGACGGTGCTGATCGACACCCCGGCCAGCCGGGCGACGTCCTCCATAGTGGCCACTGACGTGTTCCGCTCCACCTCGTCTGGCAAACGCTTGCGCCAGACCCTACATACCCCGGGAGGCACCCCTTGAACCGGGCGGTCACCTTCGCTGACCTGCGTGATCGAGCCGTGACCATGGCCGCGGCGGGTGGGCGCCGGATCCTCGGAATCTGCGGGGCGCCGGGCGTCGGGAAGACGACCTTAGCGGCCCGACTGGTGGACGCGCTCGGTGAGCGCGCGCGGCTCGTCGGCATGGACGGCTTCCACCTCGCGCACGCCGAGCTGGCGCGCCTCGGCCGGGTCGACCGCAAGGGCGCGCCGGACACCTTCGACGCTGACGGCTACGCCAACCTCCTGCACCGGCTGCGCGCCAACACCGACCCGGTCGTCTACGCCCCGGAGTTCCGCCGCGAGGTCGAGGAGCCCATCGCGGGCGCCGTCGCCGTCGGGTGTGACGTTCCCCTCGTGGTCACCGAGGGCAACTACCTCCTGCTCTGGCCGCGGGTCCGGCCGCTGCTCGACGAGGTCTGGTTCCTCGACCCCGGCGACGAGCTCCGCCGCGCGCGGCTCCTAGCTCGCCATATGGCCTACGGGCGGACCCGGGAGCAGGCCGCCGAGCGCACCGGCGGCTCGGACGAGCGCAACGCCGAACTGGTGGCGACGACCGCGGCAACGGCGGACCTCGTGCTCCGGAAGATCGAATGACCGCCGCCACACCCGTCTCCGGGCTGGGGCACTATGGCGGACGGCCCGCCCCCGAACGGGCCAAGGAAGGACGGTTCCGCAGATGCCCGCGTTGACCGGCGTCCACCACGTCGCCCTGACCGTGACCGATGTCGACCGCAGCGTGCCCTGGTACGAGCGCGTGCTCGGGTTCACCGTGGCGGGTCGCGCCGATGAGGGCGAGCACGGCCTGCGCAAGGTGTTCCTGCGCGGGTTCGGCATCACCCTCACCCTGGTCCAGCACCCCGGCGCCGCCCGCTCCGCGTTCGACGAGTGCAGACCCGGGCTGGACCACCTGACCTTCTCCGTGCCGGACGAGGCCACCCTGCGCACCTGGACCGACCGGCTCACCGAGCACGGCGTCACGTTCTCGCCGATCAGCGAGGAGATCTCCGCCCCCGGCACGGCCGTGGTGGTGCTGCGCGACCCGGACGGCATCCAGCTCGTGCTGTGGGCGCCCCCGGCCAGGTGACCGGCTACTCGGTGACCGAGACGGTGTCGACCGGCTTGCGCATCTCCTGCCGGTAGCGCCAGATCCCCCACGCGGTGCCACCCACGAAGAACGCGATGCTGCCGATCACGGCGGCCGTCTGCAGCCACGGCAGCGAGTCGAGCAGGCCCGCCGCGTAGTAGCCCAGCAGCACCAGCGTGGGCACCCAGGCAAGCCCGCCGACCGTGGTGGCCAGCGCGAACCGGCGGGCGTCCATCTTCGCCGCCCCCGCGACCAGCGGCGCCAGCGTGCGGATCCACGGGATCCAGCGGGCCACCACGATCGCGAAGAAGCCCCGCCGGTCCAGGAAGTCCCTGGCCTTGTCCAGGTTCTGCTGGCTGAGCACCCGCCCGCCGACCCTGGTGATGATCGCGTGGCCGGTCTTGGCGCCGATGTAGTAGCCCAGCTGGTTGCCCGCCACCGCCACCACCGTCGCGGACAGCGACAGCCACCACGCCTGGTGCTCGTGCCCGTGTTGGGCCAGCACCACGCCCGCGGCGAACAGCAGCGAATCACCGGGCAGGAACAAGCCCACGATGAACGCGCACTCGGCGAACACGAAACCGAGCGTGATGGCCCACACCAGGAGTGGACCAGCGGATTCGAGCACGCCGAGAGCGGTGGTCACGGCCGTAGGGTACGTGCCGCGCGTGGTCATGCGCAGACGAACCACACCCTGTTCACTGGAACATGGCCGAGGCTTCGCCTCGGCGGCGAGGTCGCCTTTCAGCCGATTTCTTCCCTCCCGATCCACTCGGCCCGAGGGGCCGAGCGAATCGCTCAGTCCAGAAACCGGCGCGATCTCGCGGGGGTTCCCCCGAAGGTGGGTACTTGTGGACTGCGGGAACTCGGTGCGGTGGGGCGCCGTTCGCAAGGGTGTGATGCTGAGTGCGGAGGGGCTGGGTGTCCTGCTCGACGCCGAGCGGTGGTTGTTCCGCGAGCTGGACTTGGCGGTACCCGCGGGCAGTTGCCTGGCGCTGGTCGGACCGAACGGCGCGGGCAAGTCCACTTTGCTGCGTTGCCTTTACGGCACCCAGGACGCGACCGAGGGCACGCTCCGGGTCGACGGTCAGAAGCCGGACGAGCGGTCGGCGCCGTTCCGGCGGTCGGTGTCGGTGCTGATGGACGACTCCGCCCTGTTCGACGAGTACACCCCGCGCCAGCACTTCGAGATGCTGGGCGTCGAGGAACCGGAGCACGGTCTGCCGGAGGTGCCCGCGCGCGGCCTGTCCGCCGGGCAGCGCCGCCGGTTGCTGCTGCTCGGCGCCTTCACCCGCGAGCACCGGGTGCTGCTGCTGGACGAGCCGGAGCGCGCGGTCGACGCGGCGGGCCGCGAGTGGCTGGCCGGGCTGATCAACGACACCAAGGGCCGCGGTTCGACGGTCGTGCTCGCGAGCCACTTCTCGCCGCTGGTCGACGCGGTCGCCGACTACGTCGTGGAGTTGGTCCCGTGACCGTGTGGACGGAGCGGGTGAAGCCCGCGCTGTCGCGGCTCGGCGACTGGCTCATCGGGATCTTCGTGGTGGCGGGCCTGCTGACCATGCCGTTCGTGAAGCCGGGCGAGGTGCGGGCCAAGTTCGTCGGCGACCACCCGCTGCCCCCGGAACCCGCGTTGGCGCTGTTGCTGCTAGCGCTGGCCATCGCCACCTTCTCGCTGCTGCGCCGCCACCACGTCTGGGTGAACCCGGCCCGGCTGACCTGGGACTACGCGGGCGACCGGGACCGAGAGGTGCGGCGGCGGCTGCACCTGGGGCTGCTGAGCCGCTTCGCCGTGGTGGGCTACCTGTTCGTCGCGAGCGGGGTGGTGCTCGGCTGGCCGGACCTGCCGCTCTCCGGGGCGCTGACCGTCGCGGCCGGGTTCTACGCGGTGCGCTGGGCGTCGCGCTCGAGCGTGTGGGTCGCGTTGGCTGGCCCGTTCCTGCTGGCGCTGGCCGGTGTCCTGCTGGCGGGTCAGGCGCTGACCGGGACGACCGCGCTGTGGGTGGTCGTCGGGGTGCTGGTGGTGGCCGGTCTGGTGCCGCGCCGCGAGGCGGTGCGGCGCGAGGAACTGGTGCGCGGGTGGCACGCGCGGGTGCTGCGGTCGGTGTCGGCGGCTTTCGGCGACGCGCTGGCGTTGTTGCCCACCGCGCGCCCGGTGCCGATGCGGCTGCGCGGGGTGCCGCGGTTCGTGGTCGCGGGGATCGCCGCGCGCCGGGCCGCGCTGCCGCTGGCCGGGCTGCTGGTGCTGGCGATCCCGGTGCTGCACACGATCTTCCCGGTGGTCGACCCGGTGTGGTGGACGGCGGCGGGCGCGTACTTCGTGCTGGTGCCGCTGATCGGCGGGCTGGCCGAGATCACCACGGGCTCGGGTCTGCGCCGGTGGTTGCCCGCCGACGACCGGGAGCTCAAGTACACCGCCATCGCCGTGCTGCTGGTGGTCGCGCTGGTCTGGATCGGCGCCACTGTCCTCTTCGGACTGCCGGTCAGACCCGCGACACCCCTGGCCGCGCTGCTGGCCGCCTGGTCGGCGGTGCGCACGGTGACCAGGCCCCAGATCGACTACACCCCGCCGGCGTCGGTGGACGCGGGCGGGGTGTACCTACCGGTCGGCTTGCTCACGCAGGTGCTGCGCGGGCCGGACCTGCTGGTCGTCGGCTCGGTCGTGCTGGCGGCCTACTTCCACTCGTCGTAGCCGAGCTGCACGTCGCGCACGCCGTCCTCGCCGCGGCCCAACCGCACCTGGTGGGCCGACGGCGAGTACCCGCTGGCGATCACCGTGTAGTTGCCCTCGGCGAGGTCGTCGACGCTGTAGCGGCCCGCCGCGTCGGTGGTGGTCACGGCCACCACCTCGCCCGCGCCGTTGAGCACGGTGATCCGCGCGTCGGCCACCGCCGTGCCCGCCGCGGTGCGCGCGATACCGCTGAGCGCGGCGCCGCCGAGCAGTTCGACGTCCTGGCGCAGCGGGCCGCTCTCGGGCACCCGCACCTGCACGGCCGTGGGCTGGAAGTCCTGGGCGCGGGCGACCAGGGTGTACTCGCCCGTCCGGGTGCCGACGAACCGGTAGCTGCCGTCGGAGGCGGTCGCCTGCGACTCCACCACCTCGCCGCGCGCGTCGGTGAGCGTCACCTGCGCGGCGCCGAGCGCGGTGTGGCCGTCGGCGGTCATCACGAACCCGTGCACGACCGTCGCGCCGGCCAGTACGACGTCCACGGTGGACTCTCCGGGGCGGACCTTGACGTTGGTGGCCCGGGGCTGGTGCTCGGGGGCGGAGGCGAGCAGCACGTACGCGCCGGGCGCGGGCGCGTCGAGCAGGAACTCGCCGGAGCTGTCCGAGCCGACCCGGCCGACCTGCCTGCCGTCCGCGTCGATCAGGGTCAGCGCGGCACCCGGCACCGCGGCGCCGTCCCGGCGGCGCACCTGGCCGCGCAGTCCGCTGAGGTCGCCGCGCAGCGCGTGCGGCTCCACCGCGCGGTGGCCGTTGCCGTTGGTGGCCGGGTCCCCGCCCGGCTTGTCGTCCACAGTGGTCTCGCCGGCGGTCTCGGCGGTCTCCGGGGTCTCGCCCGCCATGCTCGCCTTGGCGTCGTCGGAGAGCAGCGCCTCACCGCCCTCCATGACCGTCGCCGCCGAGGTGCCGGTGCGCAGCGGGATCTCCTTGATGAAGATCGACACCAGCAGCGCCAGCACCATCACGCCCGCGCCGACCAGGAACACCAGCTGGATCGACTCGACGAAACCCTGCTGGAACGGCACGGCCAGGCGCGGGTCGATCCGCTGGAGGAACGAGGAGTCCTGCAGCACGCTGCCCGCGCCGCCGCCCCCACCGTTCTGGATGGCGGCGAACACCGGCTGGTTCACGGGGTTCTCGCGCACCGCCGGGTCGGCCAGCGCGGCCTGGAACTGCGGGGAGCGCATCGCGTCGCGGAACGCCGAGCCGATGTTGTCGGCGACCGTGCTGAACATCAGCGACAGGAACACCGCGACACCGATGGTGCCACCGAGCTGGCGGAAGAACGTCACCGACGCGGTCGCCACGCCCATGTCCCGGAACGGCACCGCGTTCTGCGCCGCCACGGTCAGCGTCTGCATGCAGTTGCCCAGGCCGAGTCCGAACACGACCATGAAGACGATGGGCTGCCAGATCGGCGTGTCGATGTCGACGCCGTGGAACAGCAGCAGCCCGGTGACCAGCAGCGCCGAGCCCAGGATCGGGAAGATCTTGTAGCGACCGGTCTTGGAGGTGATCTGCCCGGACGAGATCGAGGCGATCATGATGCCGAGCATCATCGGCACCATCATCAGACCGGCCTCGGTCGGGGTGAACCCGCGCACCAGCTGGAGATACTGCGGCACCATCGTGATGCCGCCGAACATCCCGACACCGAGGATCGTGCCCGCCACGATGGTCATCGCGAAGGTGGACGTGCGGAACAGCCGCAGCGGGATCAGCGCCTCGTCCTTCATCGCCTTCTCGACGAGCAGGAACCCGATCAACCCCACGAACCCGATGGCGTAGCAGATGATCGACCGCTGCGAGTCCCAGCCCCACTCGCGGCCCTGCTCGGCGACGATCAGCAGCGGCACCACGGTGACCGACAGGAAGACCGCGCCGAAGTAGTCGATGCGGTGGTCGTGGCGCACGTGCGGCACGTTGAGCACCTTGGACACCACGATCAGCGCGATGATCCCGATCGGGACGTTCACCAGGAACACCCAGCGCCAGCCGGTGATGCCGAAGATCTCCGCCTGACCGGCGAACCAGCCGCCGATGACCGGGCCGAGCACGCTGGAGGTGCCGAACACGGCCAGGAAGTAGCCCTGGTACTTGGCCCGCTCCCGGGGCGGCACGATGTCGGCGATGATCGTCAGCGCCAGCGACATCAACCCGCCCGCGCCGAGGCCCTGGAAGGCCCGGTAGGCGGCCAGTTCGTACATCGTGGTGGCCAGGGTGCAGGCCAGTGAGCCGATGATGAACAGCGAGATCGCGGTGATGAAGAACGGCTTGCGGCCGTAGATGTCGGAGAGCTTGCCGTAGAGCGGCGTGGAGACCGTCGAGGTGATCAGGTAGGCCGTGGTGGCCCAGGCCTGCAGGCTCAGCCCGTTGAGGTCGTCGGCGATGGTCCGGATCGAGGTGCCGACGATCGTCTGGTCGAGCGCGGCCAGGAACATGCCCAGCATCAGCCCGGACATGATCACCAGGATCTGCCGGTGGGTCAGCTTCGGCCGTGGTGGCCCGGCGGGCTGCGCCTGGGTTTGCTCGGCGGTGGCGGTCATGCGTGTTCCCCTTGCCGGTGGTTGACCTGTGGGTTCGCGTCCCTCTGCGGCTGGCGGACAACAGTTGCGTAAGCCAACTGGTTGTCTGGGGCAAGCATGTTCCGCCCGCCCACCACCATGCAAGCCGGATAAATCAGGCAGCCAACTCCGTCGCGGTGGCCTCGCGGACGAATACCCCGACCCGCTGGATCGCCAACCGCCCCTCCGGGACGATCGGGAAGAAGACCGGGAACGCGTGCACCTGCCCCGGCCACACCTCCAGCTCGCAGTGCGCACCGGCCGCCACCATGGCCGCGGCCAGGCGCTCCGCGTCGCCTAAGAGGCACTCCGTGTCCCCCACCTGCACCAGGGTCGGCGGCCAGCGCCGCTTCGACCCGCGCAGCACCGCCAACCGGGGGTGGTCCACGCCGAGCGCGCCCGCGTACAGCGCGGCCACCTCGCGGGCCCGCGCGGGCGGGATGTACGGGTCGCGCCGGGCGCTGTCGCGCGCGTCGAGGTCCGCGCAGGTCAGGTCCAGGAACGGGGAGAACAGCACGGCCGCGCCCGGCATCGGCGCGCGCGCCTTGGTCAGCTCCGCGAGCAGACCGGCTACCAGGTGCCCACCGGCCGAGTCACCCGCCACGACCACGCGGCCCGGGGCGTGGCCCTGGTCGAGCAGCCAGTGGTACGCGGCGAGGGTGTCGTCGGCCGCCGCCGGGTACGGGTGCTCCGGCGCGCGGCGGTAGTCCAGCAGCAGCACCGGCAGCCCGGTGGCCTGCGACAACGCGGCGGCGAGGTGCCGGTGGGTGCGCAGCGAGCCCAGCACGAACCCGCCGCCGTGCAGGTAGAGCAGGGCCCCGGCGCGCTCGTCGGCCTCCCGTGCGGTGATCCACAGGCCGGTGACCTCGCCGTAGCCGTGCGACTGCGACACCGCGCGGATCCGCGTGCCGCGCGGCAGCGGGGTGAACCCGACCGAGTCGTACAGCTCGCGCACCGCGCGCAGCCGGGTGCCGCCGAGGACCAACCGGTCGGCCAGCGGGCGCACGCCGGTGAGCAGGAACCGCGCCAGCGCGCGGGCCTGCACGCTGGGTTCCGGCAGCTCAGCCATGGCACACCCGACCTGGTCCACCCACGGGTCCTCCAAGTGACCCCCGACACATCAACTGTAGGTCAGAGATCGCCGGATCGCCTACGGTGACAACTGTGTCGACACCCGTGTCACAACCGCTGCTCGACCGGCTCCGCGCGGCGCTCGGCGCGGACTCCGTGCTCGTCGACCCCGACGTCACCGACGGCTACCGGCGCGACATGATGCCGCTGGCCCCCGACGGCGCGCCCCAGGCCGTCGTGTTCCCGCGCAACACCGAGGAAGTGCAGGAGGTCGTGCGCACGTGCGCGGCGCACGGCGTGCCGATCGTGCCGCGCGGCGCGGGCAGCGGGCTCTCCGGCGCGGCCAACGCCACCGAGGGCTGCGTGGTGCTGGTGACCACCCGGATGAACGCGATCCTTGAGATCGACGCGGACAACCGGTTGGCGGTGGTCGAGCCCGGGGTGGTCAACCTCGACCTGCGCGGCGCCGTGGAGAAGCACGGGCTGTTCTACCCACCGGACCCGTCGAGCTACGACTGGTGCACCATCGGCGGCAACCTGTCCACCAACGCGGGCGGGCTCTGCTGCGTGAAGTACGGCGTCACCTCGGACTCGGTGCTCGGCCTGCACGTGGTGCTGGCCGACGGCGAACTGCTCAAGACCGGTCGCCGGACCGTCAAGGGCGTCGCGGGCTACGACCTCACCAAGCTCTTCGTGGGCAGCGAGGGCACCCTCGGGGTGATCACCCAGGCCACCCTCGCGCTGCGCCCGCTGCCGCAGGCACCCGCCACCACCGTCGCCGCCTTCGGCACCACCGCCGACGCGGGCACGGCGGTCACCCGGATCGTGCGCGAGGGCATCGTGCCGTCGCTCATGGAGATCATGGACGCGGCCGCGGTCGAGGCCGTGGAGACCTACCTCAAGACCGAGCTGGGCGCGGGCCGGGGCGCGGCGGCGCTGCTGATCTGCCAGTCCGACTCCGGCGGCGAGGCGGCCCGGCGGGAGCTGGCCGCGATCGAGCAGGTCTGCCTGGACTCCGGCGCCGACCTCGCCTACACCACCGACGACCCGGCCGAGGGACGGCTGCTGCTGGCCGCGCGCCGGGCCGTGCTGCCCGCGCTGGAGCTGTACGGCGCCTGGCTCACCGACGACGTCTGCGTACCGCGCACCCGCATCGCCGAGCTGATCGCCGGGTGCGCCCGGATCGGCGACGAGGTCGGCCTGCGCATCGTGGTCTGCGGGCACGCGGGCGACGGCAACATGCACCCCACGATCGTCTACGACCGCGACTCCACCGACGAGCTGGCCCGGGCCCGCCGCGCGTTCGACGACGTCCTGGGACTGGGGTTGGCGCTGGGCGGCACGATCACCGGCGAGCACGCGGTCGGCAAGGTCAAGCGGGAATGGCTCGTCCGTGAGCTCGGACCGGTCGGTCTGCGCACGCACCGTGCCATCAAGACCGCGCTGGACCCCACCAATCTGTTCAATCCGGGGTCGATGTTCGCTCTAGAGTGAGCCGTGACCGCAGTGACGACCACTGGAGGTGACGGAACGACCTCATGACACCGCCGCACGACTTCCCCCCGCCGACTTTCCCGCCACCCGACGACCGCGCCCGGCGCCCCGACTTCCCGCCGCGCCGCGACCTGCCCCGACCCGCGGGCGGCGCGCACCGGCCGCGCCACCACTCGACCGCCACCGAGGTCTGCCGCAGGCTCGCGGGCAGGCTCTCCGACGACGTGCTCAGCGTCGTGCAGTCCCAGGTCTTCGCGGGCGAGCTGGAGATCGCCCGCTCGTCGCTGCTGCTCAACCTGCAGTACGAGGGCGTGGCGATCACCGCCGAGGAAGCCGACCTCATCCGCGTCCTGCTCGACGACCCGCTCGACGCCGAACTGGCCGAGGTACCGGTGCTGGCGGCGCCACCCGCCCCGGCCTACCGGTTCAGCGCCACCGCCCCCGCCGACGCCCCCGACCCGGCGGGCGCCGACCAGGCCATCGCCGTGGAGGCCGCCCGCCTCGGTGGCCGCCGGGTGCGCCGCGCCTGGCGGGAACCGATCACCCCGAACCCGGCCGCGGTCAACCCGGCGACCTGGGTCTACCTCGTGCAGGTGCTGCCGGGGGCCGACGAGCTGCGCGCGCACAGCGCGATCAGCGCGCAGCTGTGGGTGCGCCGACAGGAGAAGTGGCCGGTGGAGGTCCTGGTCGAGGGGGCGCCGCTGCCCCCGTACCAGGCCGCCGCGGCCACCGCCGCCCACCAGGTGTGGGCGGCCTAGAACCGGCTACGACCAGCCTCAGTGGCCCGCCGCGCCCGCTTCGCGCTTGCGCTCGCGGCGGGCCTTGAGCACCTCGAAGATGATCGGCACCACCGAGATCAGCACGATGAGGACCAGCATGGCGTCGAGGTTGTCGTGGATGAACTTGACCTGGCCGAGGAAGTAGCCCAGCACGGTCACGCCGCTGGCCCACAACACGGCGCCGATGGCCGAGTAGGTGAAGAACTTGCGCTTGTCCATCGCGCCGACGCCCGCGACCGCGGTGATGAAGGTCCGCACGATCGGCACGAACCGGGCCAGCACGATCGCCCGGGGGCCGTACTTCTCGAAGAACGCGTGCGTCTTGACCACGTGCTCCTGCTTGAACAGCTTCGAGTTCGGCTTGTTGAACAGCGCCGGACCGACCTTGTTCCCGATGTAGTAGCCGACGATGTTGCCGACGAACGCGCAGACTGTGAGCAGCGCGCACATCAGCCACAGCGGCGTCGAGATCTTGTCGGTGGCCACGAACAGGCCCGCCGTGAACAGCAGCGAGTCGCCCGGCAGGAAGAAGCCGAGCAGCAGGCCGCACTCCGCGAAGATGATCAGGCAGAGGATCGGCAGCAGGTACGGCCCGAGGTTGCTCAGGATGTACTCGGGCGAGAGCCACTCCGGCAGCAGTGCCAGGTTCACGGGGAGGTCGGCGCGCACCCGGTCAAGGTACAGGTGCCTGCTGTGACCCTCCTGTGCCGGGTTTGCCCAGTACCGGGGCTCACCGGATCAACGTGAGGAATCCGACCAGCGACCCGGCGGCGAGGCCGAGCATCAGCGCCAGGACCAGCACCCACCACACCCGGGGCGGCAGGTCCTGGTCCGCGGTCGCGGCGTCGTCGGGGTCCGTGGTGTGCACCGTGGCGTTGGGGCCGCTGCCCGAGCCGGGGCTCGGCGCCGCCGGGGTCCGGGTGGTCGGCGGCTCGCCGACCACGTCGCGGGTCGAGGGCAGCGGCGTCCGGGCGGCCTGCGCTCGCAGTGCGTCGGCGAGCAGGCGCTCCGGGTCGGCCGCGGTCATGCGGGGACGTTAGCCCACCCAGGCACCCCGGCGCATGACCGCGCCGACCTGCAGGCCCGAGTCGAGCAGCACGAGGTCGGCGGCCAGGCCCTTGGCCAGCTTGCCGGTGGTCTCCGCGAGGCCGAGCAGCGCGGCCGGTCTGGTCGAGGTGGCGGCGACCGCCTCGGACACCGACAGCCCGCAGCCGTGCACCAGGTTGCGGAAGGCGGTGTCCATGGTCAGCGAGCTGCCCGCGAGCGCGCCGCCGTCGGCCAGGGTCGGCACGCCGTCGCGCACCTCGACCTCCAGGCCGCCGATGTCGTAGGCGCCGTCGCCCGCGCCCGCCGCCGCGATGGCGTCGGTGACCAGCACGGTCCGGCCCAGGCCCGCGTGCTTGGCGGCGAGCCGGACGATGGTGGGGCTCAGGTGCACCAGGTCGCAGATCAGCTCGACGGTGATCCGCTCGTCACCGAGCAGCGCGCCGATCGGGCCGGGCTCGCGGTGGTGCAGCGGGCGCATGCCGTTGAACAGGTGGGTGGCGACCGTGGCCCCCGCGTCGACCGCGGGCATGACCTGGGCCTCGGTGGCGTCGGTGTGGCCGATCGCGGCGATCGACCCGCCGTCGACGAGCCTGCGCACGGCGTCGACCGAGTGCTCCAGCTCCGGTGCCAGGGTGACCATCCGGACCGCGCCGCGGCCCGCGCGCAGCAGCGTCTCGACCGAGTCGCGGTCGGGGGCGCGCAGGATGGCCGGGTCGTGGGCGCCGCAGCGGGCGGCGGAGAGGAACGGGCCTTCCAGGTGGACACCGGCGAGGATGCCGTCGTCGACCAGCTCGCGCAGCGCGGAGATCTGGTCGGCCAGCTCCGGCACCGGGCGGGAGACCAGGCTGGCCAGCATGGTCGTGGTGCCGCGCAGGGCGTGGGTGTGCGCGGCGACCCGGGCCCGCGCCGGGTCGGTCGTCATGAACGGCTCGCCGCCGCCGCCGTGGCAGTGGATGTCGACGAAGCCCGGTACGACCCACTGGCCCGTGGCGTCCACGGTCTCGTCGGCACGGGGACGCTCACCGGTGCCGAGAGCCGAGATGTAGCCGTCTTCGACGAGCAGCCAGCCGTCGTCAACCACGCCGTCCGCGGTGACGAGTGTGCCCCCTGCGATGAGCCGTCCTGCCATTTGTTGGTCCTCCGAGCGTCCGTGCACGCGACAGTGCACAGTGGCAGTGTATTGGTCTATACCGCAATGGTCTAAACCAACTTCGCCCGGTAAGGAGTACGCCTACGCGGTGTTCATGATCTTCTGCAGCGCCTCCAGGGCTCGGCTGGCGGTGGACTTGACCGTGCCTTTGGAGATGCCCGCCGCCTCGGCGATCTCGGCCTCGGTCAGGTTGCCGTAGTAGCGCAGCACCAGCACCTCGCGCTGGCGCGGCGGCAGCTGCGACAACGCCCTGACCACGCTCTGGTGTTCTGCGGTCAGCATGGCCAAACTCTCGGCGGACCGCGCGTTGACCGCGTGCGGCGGGGTGTACTCCCGCGCCGTCTTGCGCCTGCGCAGCACGCTGCGGGAGCCGTTGACCACAGCGGTGCGCAGGTAGCCGACGGCCGCGGCGGAGTCGCGCAGGCCGCCCCAGTTGCGGTGCAGGCCGGTGAACGCCTCCTGCACCACGTCCTCCGCGGTGGCGGGCTCGTCGACCAGCAGCAGCGCCAGCCGGATGAGCCGCATCCGGTGGGTGCGGTAGAGGTCCTCCAGCGTGAGCGGGGCCTCCGGTTTGGCCGCGGGCGCGCTCTTGAGGTCGATCGCGCGCAGTCGCGTCAGCGTCTGCTCGACCGTGCCCGTCTGCTGCCCCGGCGCCGGTTGGGCCGCCTGTTGCTGTCCCGCGGCGCCGGGCTCGGCCTGCTGCGCCTGCGGGTACTCACCTGGGTTGATGCCATCCCCTGCCACGGGCAAACCTTACCCGCCGCCCTGAACGGGGGATACCGTCCGACCGGCCAGATACACCCGGCCACCTGGCTGGGATCATGTGGCCCATGACCTGGTTCACCGTGGACACCCGCTACACCGACGACGACGCCCTCCTGCAGGCCGCCCGCCCCGCGCACCGCGACTTCCTGCGGGCCATGGTGGACTCCGGCCAGGTCCTGGCCGCCGGTCCCTGGGCCGACGGCCTCGGCGGGTTCTTCGTCGTCCGCGTCGAGGACCGCGCCGAGCTCGACCGGATCCTCGCCGCCGACCCGTACACCACCGGGGGCGTCGCGGCGGCCCGCGTGGTCCGCGAGTGGAACATCGTCCTGGGCAACGGGGCCTAGCGCGTCTTCGCCATCGCGGCGGCGCCACCCGCGCCGACCGGGCGCGACGAGGTGGCGGCGCCGCGGTCGGCGATGTCGGCCAGCGCCGCCCGGTCCGCCTTGGCGACCATGTTGCCGCGCACCCTCCCGCCGATCTCGATGATCGGCGGGAGGAAGGCGCGGAAGAGCTTGAGCAGGCCGACCCAGCCCGGCACGTGGATGGTGCGGTCGCGGCGCAGCACGCCCTTCTCCAGGGCGTCGAGCGCCAGCGGGACCGGGTGGGTCCGGCCGAGCGGGCCGGGCATCGCCGCGCGCAGCGGGCCGAAGACGGGGTGCTCGTCGGCGCCGTTGACCAGGTCGGTCGCGATCCAGGACGGGTGCGCGACCCCGACGCCGACGCCCAGGTGCCGCACCTCGGCGCGGAGGCTGTTGGTGAACGCCTCCACCCCGGCCTTCGCGGCGGCGTAGGCGGCCATCGCGGGGGCGTGCGTGATCGCGGCGAGCGACGAGACCACCAGCACGTAGCCCTTGGCCTCGATGACGTGCGGCAACGTCACCCGGACCGTGCGCCAGACGCCGAGCAGGTCGACCTCGATCGTGCGCTCGAAGGCCGCCGGGTCGATCGAGCGGACGAACCCGGCGGCCGCGATGCCCGCGTTGGCGATGACGACGTCGATCCGGCCGAACCGCGCGATCGTCTGCGCGGTCGCGGCCTCCAGCGCGGCCCAGTCGGTGACGTCGGCCTCGAAGACGGCCGCGTCCGGCCCGCACTCGGCGGCGACCGCGGCCATCTCCTCGGGTTCCAGCCCGACCAGCGCGACCTTGGCGCCCCGGGCGGCGAACCGGCGGGCCAACCCGGCGCCGAAGCCCCGGGCCGCGCCGGTGATCAGCACGACCTTGCCCCGCACGTCGCGTTCGCGGGCCAGCAGGTTCGTCACGCCCATCGCTACCTCCAGCGGGTTCGGTGCTTTGGACCGTACCGCAACCTACTGGGAGTAAGCTACCGCGAGTAACAGGTAATTCTAGAGCTCGGACGCGCTGGTCAACGCGGCGATCTCGGCGTCGGTGAGCTTGAGGTCGACCGACGGGAGCAGGTCAGCGAGCTGCTCCGGCGTGCGGGCGCTGGCGATTGGGGCGACGACGTTCGGCTGGGCCGTCAACCAGGCCAGCGCCACAGCGGCCACGGTCGTCGCGTGCGCCGCGGCCACGTCGTCGAGGGCCGCCAGCACCCGGTGGCCCCGGTCGTCGAGATAGGCCAGCGCGCCCGCCGCGCGCGGGCTGTCGCCGGGGGTGGCCGCGTCGCGGTACTTGCCGGTCAGGAAGCCCTTGGCCAGCGACCAGTAGGGCAGGACCCCCAGGTTCTCCTTCGCCGCCAGCGCCGCGTAGTCCGCCTCGTACTCGCGGCGCTCGACCAGGCTGTAGTGGGGCTGGATCGCGACATACCGCGCGAGCCCCTCCCGGTCGGAGATCGCCAGCGACTCCGCGATCCGCTCCGGCGCGAGGTTGGAGGCCGCGATGTAGCGAACCTTCCCCTCCTTGACCAGCGCGTCGAACGCCGTCAACGTCTCCTCGATCGGCGTCGACTCATCGTCGTAGTGCGCGTAGTAGAGGTCGATCCGGTCCGTGCCCAGCCGCCGCAACGACCCCTCGGCCGCCGCCTTGATGTTGGAAGCCGACAGCCCCTTGAACCCGTTGAGCGCGGACAGCTTCGTGGCGACCACGAACTCGTCCCGCTTTCCCCGCGCCGCCAACCAGGCCCCGATGATCGTCTCGGACTCGCCACCGGAGTTCCCGGGCGCCCACTGCGAGTACATGTCGGCGGTGTCCACGAAGTTCCCACCCGCGGCGGAGTAGGCATCAAGCACCGCGAAGGAGTCGTCCTGGCCGGCAGTCCAGCCGAAGACGTTGGTGCCGAGGTTAAGCGGGAAGACTTCGAGGTCGGATGAGCCGATGGTCGTCATGGCGCGAACGTACCCCGCAGACGTTCGTCTCGCATCGAACTATCGGAGCCGGTACTCCGCGAAGCCACGAGCGAGGTCCGCGCGGTGCTGAGGACTCCGCCCGACCGTGGCCCAGTGTGACCACAGCCCGGCGATGAACACGGCCCACGGCGTGAGCGCCCCCTCGGCGTCGCCCGACCACGTCGAGCGTTCTCGCGCCCACGCCTCGGCGGCCGACGGGGTGTGCCCGGCCTCGAACAGCCGCAACACCATGAACGCGGTGTCCACCCACGGCGCGCCTTGCCCAGGCAGACCCCAGTCGATGACGGCCACCCGGTCGCCGTCGATGAGGAACTGGAGACCGTGGAGATCCGTGTGGACAAGCCGGTCACCTCGCACCAGGTCCGGTACCCGCGCCGCCAACTCGTCCAGGGCGGCCGAATCATGTCCAGCCAACTCGGGAGTGCCTGCGTGCGTCCACCACGCCGTCTCCGCCCACCTGTCACTCAACGGCCGAACCCCAGGCGCGGGCACCACCGCGATCCGTTCCACCACACGCGCCGCAACCGCCAGATCCGGCGACCCAGGCGAGAGGTCGGCCGGTCGCCCCGGAACGTGGTCGAACCCCACGACGAACCACCTCCGACCCTCGCCGTCGATGACGTCCTCGGAGAACCGCACGGCAGGCGCGATCCCTACCGCTTTGGTGGCTGCCGCGGCCTCGTTCCGCAACCACCGCATCCGCGGCGAAACACCAACCACGGCCTTCACGAACGCCCGATCCCCACTCGCGACACCCAGAACAGCGGTGACGTCGGCGGACTGTCCTTCCGGGACATCCTCGACGCGGACGATCGGCCCGAGCTTGTTCGTCACGGCCGTGCCCACTTCGCTGGGCACATCGCCCCAAGCTGTTTTCGCCACTGCTACTTCCTGCGGGTTTCGGTGTTCTCGTTGCCGTCCGCGCCGGAGGCGTGGCAATTGCCCTCTTCGTGGCAAGGCCCGCAGTCCCCGGTCTCCATCCACAGCTCGTGGTCCACGCGGTACCCGGCTGCGGTGATCGCCGCCACAGTACGGCGCGTCCTCTCGCCCGGCTCCGCCGACGCGCCACCCGCGCCGTCGGGGACGTGGTGCAGGAATCGCGTCGCGATGCGTTCGCAGAAGTCCGCGTAGGCGTGGGTTTCGAGGATGAAGGCGTGCCACCCCCAGTCCACGACGGCCGAGGGGCCGAGTGGGTCGCCCGGCGTCGTGGCGGCGGTGGCGAGGAACGCCAGCGCCTGGTCCACGACGCGCTCGGCGTAGTCAATGGAGACGTTGTGCTCCCGGGCGACCGCCTGGGCCAGCCGGTCGAACAAGGCGGTGTCGTGGTCGAGCAGGTCGCGACCATCCCGGATCGCAGGGACAACGGCGGTCATCAGTTTTCCCTTCGGTTCGGTGCGCCGCGCGACTCCCCCACCGCTGCGGGGGAGTCGCGCGCGGCGTCAGTTGGCGGCGACCGGCTCGCCGTTCTGCTTCAGTTCCTCGCGGGCGTTCGAGGCGCGGGCGATGAGGCGGTCCAGGGCCTCCTCGGACAGCAGGATCGAGAGGTCTTCGCCGATCTCCAGCTCGACCCCGTCCGGCTGGACCGTGTAGTCGATCTTGGCGAAGCTCGCCGCGACCGCGACGTTGATGCCGATTCCGTTGCTGTAGAGCGTGTTCACGCTGCCTTCTTCCTGTGGGAGACTTCGATGCGGGAGATGCTACGCGGGGGAATGTTCTCCCCGCTAGACTCGAAAGTGGAATGTTCTTGGTTGATCGGGTGACCTAGGGTGTGCGCCATGCCCAGCACGCAGACGCGGCGGAAGCGTCGGTTCGGCCAGTACATCCAGGGGCTCCGGGAGCGGAAGGGCGTCACGGCCGAGTACGTCGCGGAACGGCTGCGCAAGCGCGCGAGCCAGATCTCGAAGGTGGAGAACGGGTACTACCTGTGCGCGTACGCCGAGCTGACCACGATGCTGGGCCTGTATGACGCGAAGGAAGAGGAGATCGCGGAAGCGGTCAGTCTCTGGGACGACGCGAAGCTCGACCCGGTGCGGATCGAGCACTCGTCGGCGGTGCCGACACGGTTCCGAGTGTTCCTTCGAACCGAGGCTGATGCCACATCGGTTCGGGAGTTGCAACACGCATGTGTGCCAGGGCTGCTCCAGACCGAGGCCTACGCGCGAGCGCTTGAGCAGTCATCCCCGTGGCTGACGACTCCGGACTGGCAAGCCAGCGGGTTCGTCTCGGCCAAGATGGCTCGACAGAAGTTGCTGGACGGGCCTCGGGCGCTGGACATGCGCGCGGTGGTGGACGTTGGAGTTATCCGCCGCGTGGTCGGCGGCGTGGAAGTGATGACCGAACAACTCCGCCGTCTGCTGGAGCTTGGGCAGCGGGACAACATTCACCTCCAGGTGATCGACTATGACGCAGGGGCGTATGGCTGCATGTCAGGTCCCTTGATCATCTTTGGGTTCGATGGATCCGACCAGGACTCGGTGTATCTGGAGTATCCGGGCGGAGGACAATGGGTCGAGGACGCGACCGACACCGGCAAGTTCGCCGCCATATTCGAGGCGGCGTCCACCCGGGCGTTGTCCGCTGTGGAGTCGGCCGCGCTGATCAGGGCTCAGGTCGATCTGTTGGAGGCACGTTGAGTGGGACCGAGTGGCGTATCAGCAGCTACAGCGGCACCAACGCCAATGCTTGCGTTGAGTTGAGCGTCACCCCGGGCGTTGCTCGGGTTCGGGACAGCAAGTTCAGGGCCGCAGGTGAGCTGACGTTCTCCCCGTCTTCCTTCGCGGCACTGCTGGAGGTGGCGAAGCGCGCTACTGTTCGTTAAGCGACGAACAAGCGGGAGGAAGCCATGGCAGCCGAGTTGGGCCGGGTCGGGGTGTGGAGCCTCAAGCACCTCTGGGACGACAACCACGAGCGCGCCGCCGAGCTGGAGGAACTCGGCTTCGGCACCCTCTGGCTCGGCGGCTCCCCCGGCGGCGACCTCACCCAGGTCGACGACATCCTCGCCAACACCCGCGCCCTCACCGTCGGCACCAGCATCCTCAACATCTGGACCGACACCCCGGCCACCGCCGCCGCGGCCCAGCACCGGATCGTCGACAAGTTCCCCGACCGCTTCGTGCTCGGCGTCGGCGCGGGCCACAAGGAGATCATCGAGCCCACCACCGGCCAGACCTACGAGCGCCCGTACTCCAAGCTCGCCGACTACCTGGACCAGCTCGACGTCCCCAAACACGACGTCGCCATCGCCGCCCTCGGCCCCAAGGCACTCAAGCTGGCAACCACCACCCGCGGCGCCCTCCCCTACCTGGTCACCCCCGAGCACACCGCGCAAGCGAGAGAAACCCTCGGCCAAGGCCCCCTGCTCGCCCCCGAGCAGCACGTCCTCCTCGAAACCGACCCCACCCGGGCCCGCGAGCTCGCCCGCCAAGCCCTCGGCCTCTACCTCGGCCTGCCCAACTACGTCCGCAACTGGCGCAGGCTCGGCTTCACCGACGACGACGTCCGCGGCAGCGACCACCTCGTCGACTCCCTCATCGCCTGGGGCGACGAAGACACCATCAAAACCAGGGTCGAAGAACACCTCGCCGCCGGGGCCGACCACGTGGCGATCCAGGTGGTCACCCCCGACGGCGGGCTGGACTTCGACCAGTACCGGCGACTCGCCGCCGCCCTGCTCTAACCGACGACGTCGACGCCCTTCCAGAACGCCACCCGGTCCTTGATCTCCGCCGCTTCCGGCTTGGGCTCGGCGTAGTACCACACGGCGTCGGGGTTCTCCGAGCCGTTGACGTGCAGCGTGTAGTAGTTCGCCGTGCCCTTCCACGGGCAGACGCTCGTCGTTTCGGAGGGTCGGAGGAAGTGCTGGTGCACCGACTCGACGGGGAAGTAGTGGTTACCTTCGACAATCACGGTGTCGTCGCTCTCGGCGATTACCTCGCCGTTCCAGGTAGCGGTGGCCATGCCGCCAGTCTGCCCCGGTTTGTACCTGGTCTGCTCGACACGGTGTCCACGGGCTGCTCGTAGGATGCGGCGGAACGGCGCAGGCCACCCCGAGGAGGAGCACCGATGCCCATCGCCACACCCGAGGTCTACGCGGAGATGCTGGACCGGGCCAAGGCGAACGAGTTCGCTTACCCGGCCATCAACGTGACCTCGTCGGAGACCTTGAACGCCGCGCTGCGCGGGTTCGCCGAGGCCGAGAGCGACGGGATCATCCAGGTCTCGACGGGCGGCGCGGAGTTCGCCTCCGGCACCAAGGTCAAGGACATGGTCACCGGCGCGGTCTCGCTCGCCGAGTTCGCGCACGTCGTGGCCCAGAAGTACCCGGTCAACATCGCCCTGCACACCGACCACTGCCCCAAGGACAAGCTCGACGGCTTCGTCCGGCCGCTGATCGCGATCAGCCAGGAGCGGGTCAACGCGGGCGGCAACCCGCTGTTCCAGTCGCACATGTGGGACGGCTCCGCGGTGCCGCTGGACGAGAACCTGGTCATCGCCGCCGACCTGCTGGAGAAGGCCGCCGCCGCGCGGATCGTGCTGGAGATCGAGGTCGGGGTCGTCGGCGGTGAGGAGGACGGCGTCGCCAACGAGATCAACGACAAGCTGTACACCTCCGCCGAGGACTACCTCAAGACCGTCGACGCGCTGGGCACCGGCGAGAAGGGGCGCTACCTGCTGGCCGCCACCTTCGGCAACGTGCACGGCGTCTACAAGCCGGGCAACGTCAAGCTCCGCCCGGAGATCCTCAAGCAGGGCCAGGAGGTCGTCGCGCAGAAGCTGGGCCTGGCCGACGGCTCGAAGCCCTTCGACCTGGTCTTCCACGGCGGGTCCGGCTCGCTGCTGGAGGAGATCCAGGAGGCGGTGTCCTACGGCGTCATCAAGATGAACATCGACACCGACACCCAGTATGCCTTCACCCGCCCGATCGCCGCGCACATGTTCAGCAACTACGACGGTGTGCTCAAGATCGACGGCGAGGTCGGCAACAAGAAGGTCTACGACCCGCGCAGCTACCTCAAGGCAGCCGAGCAGGCCATGGCCGCCCGCATCACCGAGGCGTGCGACCACCTCAAGTCCGCCGGGCGCATGATCGCGGGCTGACCCCCGCCGCGGAAGTCGAAGCACCGAAGGCCCCCTCTACCGCCGGGAGGGGGCCTTCGCCATTTCCAGCCAACCCGCGCCCAGCCGCGTTGCTCCGGCCTCGCTCGCGCCACAGCCTCGCCACACCCAACCAGGCCGCGCGGCGCGATGAGTCGGTGCGACGCAGACCAACGCAGCCGACCGCGGTGGACAGCGTGAGCGGACCCGCGTCAGCGCCTGCCTACTGCGGAAACCGATCAGGCGTCGGCACCGCCAGAAACGGGCCGCGAGGTCTTCGCCCGGTCCGGCAGCCACCGCCGTCCCCGCGCCAGCGCCCACAAACCCGCCACCCCGACCAGCGCGATCGGCGCCGACCACCAGGCCACCGGCGGCGCGTCGAGCAGCACGTCCTGCGCGTACAGGGCGCCGTAGCCCAGCGCCGTGACCAGCACGCCACCCAGCACGGCCTCCACCAGGTGCGGCTGCCGCGCTCGCCGCGCCAGGTCGACCGCCAAGCCGACGAACACCAGGTAGAACGGCACGGTCGACGGCGGGAAGTCGGCGGCGACCAGCAGCGGCCAGATCACCGCCCGGTACGCCACGTACGCCCCCGCGACGATCGTCGCCGCCCAGGTCAGCTTCATCGTGCGCGCCGCCACCGCCAGCACCAGCGCCGCCACCCCGATCCCCCACAGCGGGTACACCCACGACGGGATCGGCAGCGCGAAGTGCTCGATGGCCGCGTAGTCCACCGGTCGACCGATCTGGTTCGCGGCGAACTCCAGCAGCTCCCGCTCGGCGTAGCAGCTGGACACGTCCAGCACCCCGTGCGGCATGCAGGAGGTCATCTCCAGCGTCCCGTACTCCTGCTGGCCGTTCGGGAACACGGTGTTCTCCAGGAAGAACACCCACAGCGCGCCCAGCACCAGCGTCCCGCGCGGGCCCGCCGCCAACCAGCCGTCGATCAGGCCCGCGAGCATCAGCGCGGTCCCCAGGTAGAGCAGCCCGTGCGTGGCGCTCCACGCGGTCAGGTCCAGCCCGCTGATCCGGTGGTTGATCACGTCCAGCGGCGCGGCGATGAGGAACACGGCGAGACCGGTCTGCAACAGCCGCTGCGAGCGGCGGGTGGCGGCCATGCCGGTGTAGGTGTGGATCACCACCAGCACCACCGCGACCCCGGTGCCGATGCTGTTGAGCAGGTGCGGCGGCGCCAGGTCGTCGCGCAGGAACTTGAAGTGCCACGACTCGTCCCACGACGAGCCGAGCAGCTTGAACAGCAGCGCGATCAACCAGGTGTGGTACGCGAAGCGCCACACCCACTCCGGGGTCTCACGACCCACCGCACCCCGGGTCCAGTGCAGCCGGAAGAACGCCTTGAACTGCGCGACCGGACCCCGGACCTCGGTACCCACACCCTCATCCACGCGGCCATCATCCCCGCGCCCACCCCGCCGCCCCGACCCCGGGGCGCCCGGTCACCGAGCGTGCGGACCCTCGTGCGGCAGGATGGGGGCATGCAAGGAAACCTGCTCGGCCCCGAGCCGACCCTGCTCCCCGACCGCGCCGAGCCGCAGGCCGCCCTGGAGCGCGGTGACGACCCCGTCGCGGTCGCCAAGGCGTGGCCGGACTTCAGCGAGGCGTGGGCCGCGCTGGCCGAGGGCGCGCTGGCCGGTGGCGAGCCGGTCGCCGCGTACGCCTACGCCCGCACCGGCTACCACCGCGGCCTGGACCAGCTCCGCCGCTCCGGCTGGAAGGGCTTCGGCCCGGTTCCGTGGTCGCACCGCCCCAACCAGGGCTTCCTGCGCGCGCTCGCGGCCCTGGCCAAGGCCGCCAAGGAGATCGGCGACACCGAGGAGTACGAGCGCTGCTCCAGCTTCCTCGCCGAGTCCGACCCGAGCGCCCCCGGCGAACTGGGCCTGGTCTAACCGCGTCGGGCGCAGTCGTTGGCCACGTCCACCGACATCCGCAGGTCGAAGTAGTTGGCAGGCGGGTCCACCGCGTCACGGGACGAGTCCCGTGCCTCGTACTCCGGGGCCAAGGCGCCGTACTGGATGTCCGAGCAGGACATCAGCGAGGTGAACCCCTCGGCCTCGGTGATCGTCAGCCCCGCGGCCGAGTGCTCGAAGGTCTCCGAGGTGCGCTTGAGGACCAGGATGTCGTAGGGGCTGGAGAGCTTCTCCGGGTTCGAGGTGGCGAACGCGTAGGTGACCATGTAGTCGGTGTAGATCACCAGCTGGCCGTGGTCGCCGACCCCCGCCTGCATCTGCCCGGACACCTTCGGCGGGGCGGGCAGCAGGTGGTTGCCGTCGGCGATCCAGGACACCCAGCTCTGCCGCCCGTCGCCGGTCCGCGACCGCGCCCACTCGGCGCCCGCCGGGGTCAGCAACCGCAGGACCCGGTCGGTGTCGTGCCCTTCGAGGACCGCGGGGTCGAGCCGGGACGCGACGAGGAACCGGCGGACGCTCTCGTAGGCGTCCGCCACCTCGTCGGCGGAGTGGGTGCCCACGACATGGGCCTGGGGTGGGACCAGCCCGGCCTCGCCGTCGGCCCAGTCCGCGGCCGGGGTACCCGCGTAGGGCCGGGTCAGGTCCACGGCGTCCGGGTACAGCGCGCTCGTCCGCTCGTCGCGGATCGCGTCGCGCACCACCACGAGCCCGACGACGAGGAGGGCGAGGCCCGTGACCGTGACGATGGCCAGCGACCGGCGGTTGAGCCCGGTCCGACCCGCCCACCCGCGCCGTCGCCGTCGGAACCGGACGGCACCCCGCAGCCGCGCCCGCTTCGCGTCCCGGGCCGCCCGCTTGCGCGCCTGCGCCAGCCAGACCTCGTCCCGCAGGTCCGGGTGCTCGAAGATGTCGCCGAACGCGTCGTCGTCGGGGTCCTGCCCCGGCGCGCCCCCAATGACGTCAGCCATGCCAATGTCCCAAGGTCAGTCGCACTTGTCGTCTGTGGTCAATGAGGAGTTCGGGTCGAAGAACCGGCTTGGCGGCTCGAAGCCGCCACCGGGACCGACCTGCCGGTCCCGGTACGCCGGGGCCAGTTCGCCGTTCTCGGCTTCCGAGCAGGACATCGAGTAGAAGTAGCCCGCGGTCTCGCCGATCTTCATGTCCAGGTCCTCCGGCGGTCCCCCGCGGGAGTGGACGAAGGTGACCGCGGCCCGGTCGATGGCGACCACGTCGTAGGCGCTGGTGATGGTCTCGGGTCGCTCCGGGTCGAACGCGTAGGCGAAGACGTAGTCGGTGTGGATCTCCAGCACGCCGTGGTCGTCGACCGCGGCCCACATCCGCCCGGACACTTTGGGCGGGGCGGGCAGCAGGCGGTTGCCGTCGGCGATCCACGTCAGCCAGTTCGACATCTGGGCGCGGGTGCCTGTGCGTTGCGCCATGGCGTCGGCCCGGCCGAGCAGCCGCAGGGGCCGTTCGACGTCGTGGCCCACGATGACCGCCGGGTCCAGCCGGGCGGTGATGAGGAACCGCCGGGCCCACGCGTAGGCGTCGGCGACCTTCTCGGCGGTGTACGCGCCCACGGCCTCGGCCTCGGGCGCGACCAGCCCGGCCTCGCCATCGGCCCAGTGCGCGGCCGGGGTGCCCGCGAAGGGGTGGCCCAGGTCCACGGCGGTGCCCGGGGACAGCGGCTGTCCGGTCTCGTCCTCGACCGACTCGCGCAGCATCAGCAGGCCTGCGGCGAGCAGGCCGACGCCCGCGAGCGCCACGACGGTCAACGACCTGTGACCGAGTCCGGTCCGGCCCGCCCGCTTCCACCGCACCCGGATGGCGCCTCGCCGCCTGGCACGTTTCGCGTCCCGGGTCGCCTGCTTGCCCGCCTGCGCGAGCCAGGTCTCGTCCCGCAGGTCCGGGTGGTCGAAGATGGTGCCGAACGCGTCGTCTCCCGGGTCCTTCCCCGAAGTCGGCGCGCCCCCAGTGGCGTCAGCCATGCCATTCCCCAGTGGTGAATACCGAATAGCGCTCTCGCGCGAGAAGGGGAAGGGTAACCGAGCCAGGCTCGTTCCGGATAGTGACTGGGAGAACAGCGATAGGCTGTTCGTCTCCTGTTACTGATTCGAAACGGGCCGTGTTCGAGCGGCATTCCACCCGAACACGGCCCATTCGATCAGCAGCGGTCGAGCATGCCCGTCAGCGCCGACTTCTCCGCCGAGTTAACACTCAGGCTGTAGGTGTACTTCACGTGCGTCCACATCTTCGCGTAGGTGCACCAGTAGCCGGTCAGCGGCGGCTTCCAGCTCTCCGGGCCCTTGTCGCCCTTGGCCTGGTTGACGTTGTCGGTCACCGCGATCAACTGCGGGTGCGCCAGGTCGTTGGCGAACTGCTGGCGCTGGCTCGTCGTCCAGCTCGACGCGCCCGAGCGCCAGGCGGCGGCCAGCGGGACCACGTGGTCGATGTCCACATCGGAGGCCAGCGTCCAACTGCCGCCGTCGTACGGGCTGTACCAGGTGCCCGAGGTGGCCGAGCAGGACGAGTTGGTGACCACGCCGGACCCGTCCCGCTTGAGCACCGTCTCGCGGGTGTCGCAGGCGCCGGAGATGGTGATCCAGTGCGGGAACTTGTCACGGGAGTAACCCGTCATCGAGCCGTCCGCGCGGACGGTCAGACCGGACAGCTCGGACCGGGCGGTCGCCTCGCTGGGGATGCCGGGCGGTGTGGCGGCGGCCACCCCAGCCGACACGGTGGTGAGGGTGGCGGCGGCCAAAGTGGACAGCAACGCCGCGCCGAACCTGCGGAACCTGTGGGACATCGTGCTCCTCTCGCGGAACCGGGACCTCGCACGTGGATTTCTCACCGTGGTGGGCCGACATGGCGTTCGTCACTCCTGTGGGTGACGACGCGACGACGGCCCGTCAAAGCTCTGGATCACACCGGGCAGGCCGGGCGGTGCGCCGGTTCGGGGTCGGGCCAGTAGCCGAACGCGGGGTTGGAGGGGCTCTTCACGGCCGCCGAGCAGCCGCGCGAACGCACCGAGCCGTCGGGGTAGCCGACCCCGGTGTCGAGCCCGGACAGGCTCGTGACCTGCACGACCGGCTCGTCGAAGTAGACCGTCGCGCGGCCCTTGGGGCGCAGGCAGGTGGCCGGGACGAAGCCCCAGACGCCGTAGGTCCCACCCGGCCTGGGGGCGCTGATCAAGGCGACGGAACCGTCCTGGGTGACGTACCGATACGCCACCCGATCGAGATCGAGACCGGCCACTCGCTGGGCCGGGTCGACGACGTCCGGGGCGCCGTCGCGGCGGGTGTAGTTCAGCGACGGGGTGCAGTCCGCACCCGCCGCGAGGGACACGCCGGTGCCGAAGGTGATCCGCCGCCAGCCGGTCTTGCCGTCCACCGTGGTCTTGCGCAGCGAGTGGAACGGGGCGTTGATCGCGCCCACCCAGTCCCGCCAGCGGTCGGCGTCGGTGCCGCAGCGCTCGGGGACGCCGTCGAGGCCGCCCGCCTTCGCCGCGCGCGTCAGGTTGCCGCGCAGCACCCAGCCGACCGGGGTGGCCATGGCGTGGGCGGTCGTGACCCGGATCCGCACCCACTGGCCGCACTGAGCGGTGACCTCCGCGCGGTCGCCTTTCGCGGCATTGGCGAGCACGAGCCTGCCCGGGTATTCGCGGACGGTCGCGCGGTCCGCGGAGATCGTGTCCGAACTCGCGGCCTCGGCGGGCGAGATGACCGAGGTCGTCAATCCCGCCGCCAAAACGACGCCGATCAGCCAACCGGTTCTGCTATTGCGCACGTGACTACCTCCGGTGTTCGGTGCAACACCTCAAGTAGCCCTTGTCGGGTCGTTTTCCGGAACGCGCGGTGCGCAACCGGTCAACGACCGTGCACAGCGGGTCAGACCACCCCGCGCGCGATGCGGAGGTCCTCGGTGTGCCGGTACCAGGTCCACTTGGCCGCGTCCTTGACCACGCCGTCGCGGATCAGGTGGGTGCGGACGCAGCCGATCTGGAAGGCCCGGCCCGCGACCGTCGTGACCCGCCTGCCGAACAGGCCGCCGCGCACGACCCGGACCACCAGGCCCGCGCCGCCGTCCGGGTCCGGGGTCACCTCGATCCGCCGGGCCCGGCCGCGCAGGGCCGTGGTGTCGTCGCAGTAGGCGACACCCTGCGGCTGGTCGATCACGCCGAGACCGACCAGCACGCCCCCGGCGTCGTCGCGGATCAGGGGGAAGGCGTCGATCTCACCCGCCACCGCGACCGCCGCCAGCCGCTCCCGGTCGCGGGGCAGACCCCAGAGCACGGGGACCGCCGACGCCGTCGGGTCGGTGGGCACGAAGCCGACGGCGACCTCGGCGAGCAGCTCCAGGCGCATCACGCGGAGCACAACTGCGGCCAGGTCGGCATCGGTCCCGAACACGACGATCCGGGCACCGTTCGCGGCCTTGAGCAGCGGGTCCACGTCCGCGCGGCCCGGGGTGGCGGGCAGTTCCCGCCAGTCCAGCCCGTCACGCTCGGTGAGCGTCGCCGGGCGGCCGGTGTCGGTCGCGTTTCCGCAGGCCAGCACGAGTGCGCTCACCACAGTCTCCTGGTCTAGTCTCAGTCACCGGCATTCGCCCGAGGGCAGCAGCGGGTACGGGTGTCACAGGTATCTCCACACCGAAACACCTGGAGTTTCACATGCCGGCAATTGTGCTGATCGGCGCCCAGTGGGGCGACGAGGGCAAGGGCAAGGCGACCGACCTGCTCGGCGACCGCGTCCAGTGGGTCGTGCGGTACCAGGGCGGCAACAACGCGGGCCACACCGTCGTGCTCCCCGACGGCCAGAACTTCGCGTTGCACCTGATCCCGTCCGGCATCCTGACCCCCGGGGTCACCAACGTCATCGGCAACGGTGTCGTGGTCGACCCGGGCGTGCTGCTCAAGGAGCTGGCGGGGCTGGAGGAGCGCGGGGTGGACACCTCGCGGCTGCTGCTCTCCTCGGACGCGCACCTGATCATGCCCTACCACGTGGCCATCGATAAGGTCACCGAGCGCTACCTGGGCAAGGCCAAGATCGGTACCACCGGCCGCGGCATCGGCCCGGCCTACCAGGACAAGGTCGCCAGGGTCGGCGTCCGCGTGCAGGACCTGCTCGACGAGAAGATCCTGCGGCAGAAGGTCGAGGCCGCGCTCGACGTCAAGAACCAGATGCTGGTCAAGATCTACAACCGCAAGGCGCTGGACGCCAACCAGGTCGTGGACGAGGTGCTGGCCGCGCGCGAGCGGTTCGGCCACCGCATCGCCGACACCCGGCTGCTGCTCAACCAGGCGCTGGAGCGCGGCGAGACCGTGCTGCTGGAGGGCTCGCAGGGCACCCTGCTCGACGTCGACCACGGCACCTACCCGTTCGTCACGTCGTCGAACCCGACCTCCGGCGGCGCGTGCGCGGGCTCGGGCATCGGCCCCACCCGGATCACCACGGTGATCGGCATCCTCAAGGCCTACACCACCCGCGTCGGCTCCGGTCCGTTCCCGACCGAGCTCAACGACGAGATGGGCGAGCGGCTGCGCAAGATCGGCGGCGAGGTCGGCGTCACCACCAAGCGGCTGCGCCGCACCGGCTGGTTCGACGCCGTGATCGCCCGCTACGCGACCCGGGTCAACGGCATCACCGACTTCTTCCTCACCAAGCTCGACGTGCTCTCCGGCCTGGAGAAGGTGCCGGTCTGCGTCGGCTACCAGGTGGACGGGAAGCGGGTCGACGACATGCCGATGACCCAGACCGACGTGCACCACGCCGTCCCGGTCTACGAGGAGCTGCCCGGCTGGTGGGAGGACATCAGCCAGTGCCGCTCCTTCGACGAGCTGCCCGCCAACGCCCGCGCGTACGTGGAGCGGCTGGAGGAGCTGTCCGGCGCCCGCGTGTCCGCCGTCGGCGTCGGCCCGGGCCGCGACCAGACCATCGTGCGCCACGAGCTGGCCTGACCCTCGATCGACGAGACACCCCCGGAACCCGTTCCGGGGGTGTTTTCTTTTGCGCTGAAAGAAAGTCCAGGGCTTGACACCGGCTATTGCCTGGTGCGCAACAGAACCGGCGGTCCGCGCGGCGTGCGGATTTCCATGATCCGAGAACGCCGCGTCCGGTCGTTGACTTGCGCTGCCCGGCATTCGAGACTCGATGACATGAACGGCGGCTGTGACATGGCCTCGGCTCCGCCGAGGCGGCGAGATCGCTTTTAGGCCGATTTCTTCCCTCGCGGGTTGGGGCGGCCTAGGGCCGCCCCAACCCGCTCAGTCCAGAAACCGGCGCGATCTCGCACCCGCGATCGCCTCGAGAGAACCGACGCCATGTCGCAACTCTCGCCGCCCCATCTCACAGTGACGGGGGAATCCGTGTCCGTCTCGACCTTGAGCGCGCCCGCGCGCGTCGACACCACGACAGATCTGCCGACCGGGCGAAGAAGGCGGCTGCCCGACCTGCGCCGCTGGATAAGTCCACTTGCGATAGTTGCGCTGTGGCAGATCGCTTGTGAGACCGGTCTTCTACCGCCGGACAAGCTCAGCTCGCCGTGGACCGTGCTGCGGACCGGCGTCGAACTCGCGGGTACCGGTGAACTCGGCGACGCGTTCGTCGTGTCCACCACCCGCGTCGGCATCGGCTTCGCCGTCGGCGCGGTGATCGGGCTCGGGCTCGGTGTGGTCTCGGGCCTGTCCCGCTGGGGCGAGTTCCTGGTCGACCCACCCGTGCAGATGCTGCGCACGCTGCCGTTCCTCGGCCTGATCCCGCTGTTCATCCTGTGGTTCGGCATCGGTGAGGAACCCAAGATCGCGCTGGTCGCGCTGGGGGTCGCGTTCCCGCTGTACCTCAACGTGCACTCGGGGATCCGCGGCGTCGACAGCCACCTGATCGAGGCCACCACGGCCCTGGGCTACACGCGCACCGAGCGGCTGGTGCACGTCGTGCTGCCGTCGGCGCTGCCCAACACGCTGGTCGGGCTGCGCCAGTCCCTGGGGGTGGCGTGGTTGTCGCTGATCGTCGGCGAGCAGGTCAACGCCAGCAGCGGGCTCGGCTACCTGATCAACAACGCCCGGGAGTTCCTGCGCACCGACGTCATCGTGGTCGGCCTGGTGGTCTACGCGGCCCTGGGGCTGGCCACCGACGCGATCGTGCGCCTGGTCGAGAGGAGGGCACTGCGGTGGCGGGTGTGACGGTGCGCGGGCTGACCAAGCGGTTCGGTGAGCGCGCGGTCCTGCGCGGGGTGGACCTGGAGATCGCGCCCGGCGAGTTCGTCGCGCTGCTGGGGCGCAGCGGGTCCGGCAAGTCGACGTTGCTGAAGGTGTTGGCGGGGCTGGACACCGACGTCGAGGGAGCGGCCACAGTGGACGGTGGGGTGTCGGTGGCGTTCCAGCAGCCGCGCCTGCTGCCGTGGCGGCGCGTGTGGCGCAACGTCGTGCTGGGGCTGCATCCCCCGGTCGGGCGGGACGTGGCGGTGCGCGCGCTGGAGGAGGTGCGGCTCGCCGACCACGCCGACGCCTGGCCGCGCACCCTCTCCGGCGGCGAGGCGCAGCGGGTGTCGCTGGCCCGCGCGCTGGTCCGCGAACCCGACCTGCTGCTGCTCGACGAACCCTTCGGCGCCCTCGACGCGCTGACCCGGCTGGCCATGCACCGGCTGGTGGAGGGCCTGTGGCAGCGGCACCGGCCCGCGGTGCTGCTCGTGACCCACGACGTCGACGAGGCGCTGCTGCTCGCCGACCGCGTCCTCGTGCTCGACGACGGCCGCATCGCCGCCGAGTACCCGCTCGACCACCCGCGGCCGCGCCGCGCCGCCGACCACATCGACATCCGCGCCGCGGTGCTCGCGGACCTGGGAGTGACCGACCGTGCGACTGCTTAAGCTCGTGCCCCTCGCCGCCCTGCTGGTGCTGGCGGGCTGTGGGAGTCCGACCACCCCGGCGGCGGTGCCGGACACCGTCGGCGCGGCCGACCTGGCCGGGGTGACGCTCAAGATCGGCGACCAGAAGGGTGGCCAGAAGTCGTACCTGGAGGCCGCGGGCCTGCTCAAAGACCTGCCGTACAAGGTGGAGTGGGCGACCTTCACCTCGGGGCCGCCGCTGCTGGAGGCCGCGTCGGCGGGCGCGATCGACGTCGGGGTCGTCGGCAACACGCCGCCGCTGTTCGCCGCCGCGGCCAAGGCCAAGATCGCCGTGGTCTCGGCGCAGACCGGTGACGTCTCCAGCGACACCGTGCTCGTGCCAGGCGACTCGCCGCTGCGCTCGATCGAGGAGCTGAAGGGCAAGCGGATCGGCGTGGCCAAGGGCAGTTCCGCGCACGGCGTCGTGCTCAACCTGCTGCTGCGGGCCAAGCTGAAGGTCTCCGACGTGCAGCTGAGCTTCCTCCAGCCGTCCGAGGGGTACGCCGCGTTCACCCAGAAGCAGGTCGACGCCTGGGCGGTCTGGGACCCGTACACCACCCAGGCCCTGCGGGACGCGAACGCGCGGGTGCTCATCGACGGCACCGGCACCCCCGGCGGCGGCAAGGGGCAGACCGAGGCCGGACCGGACTCGCTGACCAACGGCTACGGGTTCCTGGTCGCCGGTCGTGCCGCGCTGGGAGATCCGGGTAAGAACACCGCGCTGCGCGACTACGTCGTCCGGTACGCCAAGGCCCTCAACTACGCCAAGAGCCACACCGACGAGCGCGCAGCGGTGTGGGCCAAGGAGACGGGCCTGAAGCCGGAGGTCGCCCTGGAGGCGGCGCGGCGCGGGCTCGACCGCCCGATCGGCCTGGACGACGCGGTGATCGCCGGTGAGCAGAAGCTCGCCGACGCGTTCGTCGACGCCGGTGTCCTGCCCACCAAGTTCACCTTCGCCGACTTCGTCGACCGCCGCTTCACCGCGGACGTCGCCGGGGTCGCCAAGTCCGGAGCGCAGAAATGAGCGTCACCACCCACTGGTTCCTCCCCACCTCGGGCGACGGTCGCACGGTCGTCGAACGCTTCCACGCCAACCGCGCCGAGCACTCCGCGCGCCGCGAGCCCGACATCGACTACCTGGCCCAAGTGGCGCGCGCTGCCGAGCAGTTGGGGTTCACCGGCGTGCTCACCCCGACCGGCACCTTCTGCGAAGACGCCTGGCTGGTCACCGCCGCGCTCATCCGCGAGACCAGCAGGCTCAAGTTCCTCGTCGCCTTCCGCCCGGGTGCCGTCACCCCGACCCTGGCCGCCCAGATGGCCGCCACCTACCAGCGGATCTCCCGGGGCAGGCTGCTGCTCAACGTCGTCACCGGCGGCGACGCCGTCGAGCAGGAACGCTTCGGCGACTTCCTCGACCACGACACCCGCTACGCCCGCACCGACGAGTTCCTGTCGATCGTGCGGGGCATCTGGACCGGCCGACCCCACGACTTCGACGGCGACCACTACCGCGTCGTCGGCGCCACCGCCCTGCGCCCACCAACCCCACTCCCCGAGATCTACTTCGGCGGCTCTTCCGACGCGGCGCTCCCCGTCGCCGCCCGCCACGCCGACGTGTACCTGACCTGGGGCGAACCACCGGCCCAGGTCGCCGAGAAGATCAACCGCGTCCGGGCCCTGGCCCCCGACCGCCCCCTCCGCTTCGGCATCCGCCTGCACACCATCAGCCGCGACACCTCCACCGAAGCCTGGTCCGAAGCCCAACGCCTGCTGGACGCCCTGGACCCGTCCACCGTCGCTGCCGCCCAAACCCAACTGTCCGCCAGCCAATCCGTCGGCCAACAGCGCATGCTGGAGCTGCACAAGGGCGGCTTGGACCGTGGGGTGCGCGGCCTGGAGGTGCACCCGGGATTGTGGGCGGGCATCGGCCTGGTCCGCGGCGGCGCGGGTACGGCACTGGTCGGCAGCCACGCGGAGGTGGCCGACCTGATCGAGGAGTACCACTCGATCGGCATCACCGAGTTCGTCCTCTCCGGCTACCCCCACCTCGAAGAGGCCTACTGGTTCGGCGAAGGCGTCCGCCCCGAACTGGCTCGCCGAGGCCTCCTGGTCGGCTCGAACCCGACCGCGGCAGGGACGTTGCCCGTGGCCGCTTCATAGGTGACTCACGTAAGAGGGGCCTCGCGGTGGCGAGGCCCCTCTTCGTGTCAGTGGACGACCTTGTGCAGGAAGGCGATCGAGCCACCGGTACCGGTGATCCCACTCAACACGGCGACGGCGACCGCGCCGCCGCCGAGGAAGGTCAACCCGCCGACCAAGGCCCCGAACAGCAGGCCAAGGGTGAGGATGACCGCGGTGCGGACGGTGAGCAGCGGCGGCGGACCAGATGCGGGCATGGGGCGCACCCTTCGTCGAGGTCGGTGCTTGGCGAACGGTGACTTGTAGGTCGGCACCCCCACCGGTACCCACGCGTCTTCCCGGTCGGGAGAAAACCGCACAATGGCCGTGGGGTACCGGGCCCGGCGCGACCTACAAGCCGGACGAGGTCCCGCACGCCGGTACAACCCCTGCGGTCGAGGAGGTGACGGACGGCCCGATGCCAGCCGACGAACAGGCCGAGCGGCGGCGACACGACATCGCCGTGTACGACGTCCTCGCCCTGGAGGGATTCCGTGGTCGCAACTGGGACCGGTTCGCCGACGACCTCGCCAGGTACGGGTACGCCACCGTGATGGCCTGGCTGCGCTGCGGGGAGATGTTCGCGTTCTGCGCCAACCAGAACCGCGCCCTGCCCGCACCGCCGTGGTACTGGACCGACGACGACCGCGCCGAACTGGCCAACCTCACCGTCACCACGGCGCTCAACGACTTCCGCAGGCGAGCGGGCGAAGGCACCGGGTGGAACCCGGACGGCGGCGCGAGCATCCGCACCTACTTCATGGGCAACTGCGTGCTGTCCTTCCCCAACCACTACCGCCGGTGGCTGGGTGAGCAGGAGCGGCACGCGCCGCTGACCGAGGTCAACGGCGACCGGCACGCGGTCGACCCGGCAGACCTCGCGGTCACCGCCCTGACCGCGCGCGAAGCCCTCGACGACATCCCCGACGAGCGGACCCGCCGAGCCGTCGTCCTGCACGCCCAGGGGTACACGCACGCCGAGATCGCCGACCTGATCGACACCACGCCCCGCGCCGTGGAGGGTCTGCTGCACCGCCAACGACACCGAGCCCGGGGAGAGGGGCGGCAGCCATGACCGAGTTCGACGACCTGCTCGCCGCGTCCTCGCTGGGGGACCCGGCCGCCGTCGAGTTGCGGGACCGCGCCCCGGCCACGCACTCGATCGTCGCGGGTGACGTGCCCGTCCGCGAGCCGGAACCACCACGCCCCCTGCTGCCCGCCGAGATCGACCGCCTCACCGCCTTCGTCCACGGCCGCCTCTCGACATCGGCGCTGTGGGACCCCCGCCTCGACAACGAAACCGACCCGGAACGAGTCCGGGCAGGCGTGCTCCCGCTGATCCGCGCTTACTGCGAGGTGAAGGTGGTCGAGGATGTCCCTGACGTCGTCGAGTCGGCGGTTTCGGGAGTGATCACCCTGCTTGGCCACAAGCCCCTGCTGCCGTTGGTCCTGGGCGTCACCACCACCCGCGTCCGGCACGCCGCCCGACAGGCCCCCTCACCGCCCCGCTCGGAGATCGACACCGCGCTGGCGGACCTCCATCCCCGACTGCGCGAGATCGTCGTCCTGCGGGTTCTCCTGGGCCTGACAGACCGGCAAACCGCCGAGGCCCTGGAGAGCACTGTCGGCGAGGTCGCGGACGCCCTGTTGCGCGCCCGCACCACCCTGCTCACCGCCGTCCCCGTTCGGGAACCCAGCCGCCACGACCGGCGCCCCGGCGGCCTCGCCATCGCGGTCGGCGGCGAGGTCGACGGCCCGCCGTGGGCGGCCCTCACCGGTACCGCTCGCCACACCGCCTGCGTCGTCGCGGCTCGCGATGGAGACCGGCGGGCCCTGGACGCCTTGGTCGTAGAACTGTCCCCGGTCCTGTGGCACGTCGCCCGCGGGCAGGGACTCGACCGCTCCACCGCCGAGGACGTGGTGCAAACGGTCTGGCTGGCCCTGCTGAGGCACGTCGAGAGCATCAACGAACCAGGGGCCCTGCTCGGCTGGCTCATCACCACCACCAGGCGCGAGTCCCGCCGCGCCCACCAACGCGATGGCGCCCTGTCCGCCGACGTCCCCGGCCCCGAACCGGTTCCGGAGAGCGAAGCCGTGCGTGCCGAGCGTGACCGCACCCTGTGGCGTGCCTTCCACCGCCTGGATCCTCGCTGCCAGGAACTCCTCCGCCTCGCGGTGCTGGCGGGCCGCGCCGAGCACCGGCTCCTCGCGGAGCGCCTCCACCTGCCCCCGGGCAGCATCGGCCCGACCCGGGGCCGCTGCCTCAACGCCCTGCGCGTCCTCTACTACGAAGGCGACCCGGACTGAGCCGCCCAGCTCACTCCCGGGCCAGCACGGCCTCCTCCAGGTCCAGCTCCCGCTGCACCCTCCGCAAGATCTCGTCGTCGATCTCGCCGCGGTCGCGCGCCTGGACGAACACCGCCCGCTCCGCCTCCAGCATCTGCCTGCGCAGCCTGCGGAACGTGGCGGCCGGGCTCTCCGTCTCCTGCCTGCCCAGCCGCTCCCACGCGGCGTTGCCCCGGTGCTCGGCCAGGGCCCGCAGCCGGTCGGCGAGGTGCGGGGGCACGTCGTCGTCGTTGATCAGTTCGTCGAGCCGGTCGACGGCGGCGCGGGCGGCGGAGTTCTGCACCTGCGCCTCGGCCAGCGCCCGGTCCTGCCCGTCCGTGGCGCGCACGTCCAGCCTGCGGATCAGCGCGGGCAGGGTCATGCCCTGGATCAGCAGCGTCCCCACGGTGACCACGAAGGTCAGCAGGATCACCACGTCCCGACCGGGCATGTCCAGCGGGATCGCGGCCGCCGCCGCCAGCGACACCACACCCCGCATACCCGCCCACGAGATCACCGTCAGGTGCCGCCAGTTCGGCTTCGGCTCGCGCTTGCGGATGCCCGGGAACAGCCACCGCGGCAGGTGCGCGGCGGGGAACACCCACAGGAACCGCACCAGGATCACCGCCACCAGCACGATCCCGGACGCGACCAGCAGTTCCCAGCCCGGCTTGGCCTCGGACACGACGTTCCGCAGTTGCAGGCCGATCAGCGCGAAGACCAGCGACTCCAGCAGTACGTCCACCGACTGCCACACCGCGGTCTCCTGCAACCGCGTCGAATAACCCGCCGCGGGCGCGTTGTGGCCCAAGTAGAGCCCAGCCACCACTACGGCCAACACACCCGACGTGTGCACCTCTTCGGCGAGCAAGTACGCACCGAACGGCACCAACATCCCCAGCGCGCTTTCCAGGATGCCGTCTCCCAGCCGCAACCGGATCGCGTGCACCACGATGCCCAGCACCAGGCCGAACGCGATACCGCCGACGGACGTGATCAGCAGCGTCAGCGCACTGTCCCACCAGGAGAACGCCGCCACCCCGGTCGCTGCGGCCACCGCCACCCGAAACGCGGTAAGCGCGGTCGCGTCGTTCCCCAGGCTTTCACCGGTCAACAACGTCATCGCCCGACGCGGTAGGCCCAACCGCCGCCCGATGGCCACCGCCGCCACCGCGTCCGGCGGCGCCACTACGGCGCCGAGAACCAGCGCGGACGCCAACGGGAGACCGGGCACGACCATGTGCGCCACAAGCCCCACCACGGCCGTAGTGGCCAACACCAGCCCGATCGCCAAGAGGCCGATCGGACGGATACTGGCTTTGATGTCCAGGTAGGAGCTGTCCAGCGCGGCGGAGTACAACAGAGGGGGTAGGACGAGCAGGAGCACGAACTCGGGGTCGAGGTGGAAATCGGGTATCCCCGGGATGAAGGACACCACGAGCCCCACGGCGACCAGCAGCAGCGGCGCGGGCCAGTCGAACTTGCGCGCCAACGCGGCCACCGCGAGCGATCCCGCCAGCAGCAGGAGCAGATCCACCCGTACCTCCTCGTCGTCGTACGCAAGGATTACCCACGCGACCGCCAGCCGGAAAGGAGCGGGCGATGGCCTGCGAACACACCGAGACCCTGCCCGCCGACGTCCGCGACGACGCCGCCGACGAATGCGCGGAGTGCGTGGCCGCGGGCAACCGCCACTGGGTCCACCTGCGACTATGCCTCACCTGCGGGCATGTCGGGTGCTGCGACTCCAGTCCGGGCAAGCACGCGTCCGGGCACTACCGTGAGACGGATCACCCGGTCATGCGATCGTACGAACCGGGTGAAACCTGGCGCTGGTGCTTCGTCGACGACCGCATCGTCTGACACTGCGTCAACTCAGGACAAAAGCGATGGGGCCCGCCACCGAACCGGTGGCGGGCCCCGATGCTGAGGTCACCGGCGCGGGAAGGTCTCCGCGCGGGAGGCGACGGCGATGTCGGTGTTGTCGGTGAACACACCGTCCACGCCCGCCTTCCAGAAGGCGGCCAGCTCACCGAACAGGTCGCCGTACTCCGACGGCACCGCGGATGACCGGAAGTTCACGGGCAGGAAGTTGTTCTCCGCTCGGAAGGTGTACGGGTGCACCTTCAGCCCGGCCGCGTGCGCGTTGCCCACCAGCGCGGTCGGCTGCGCCAGGTTGCCCGCCGCGTCCCGGGGGATCACCTGGTTCTTGTCCGGCCCGATGCCGTACGCGTACCCGGCCACCTCGCGCAGCCCGGCCGGGGTGACCAGGTCGGCGTAGGTGCGCTTGTCACCGGCCGCGACGAAGTCGTACGGCGCGCCCGAGGCGGACGTCAGCTGGATCAGCGGCACCCGCAGCTTCCGGCTGAGGGACCTCAAGTTGCCAACCTCGAAAGACTGGACGAACACCTTCGCGTCCCGCCGGTTCAGCCCGTTGCGCTCCAACGTGGCAACCAGCTTCGGCTCCAACTCGAGCCCGATCGACCGGAAGTAAGTGGGGTGCTTGGTCTCGGGGTAGATCCCGATCTCCCGCCCCAACTCCCGCGACAGCCGCTTGCGCAGGTCGATGACCTCCTGGAAGGTCGGCACCTGGTACCGCCCGTTGAAGATCGTGTTCTCCTGCCGCAGCTCCGGGATCCGCTCCACCGCCCGCAGCGTCTTCAGCTCGGCCAGGGTGAAGTCCTCCGTCCACCACCCGGTGAGCGTGACCCCGTCAAGCACCTTCGTCTTCTTGCGGTCGGCGAACTCGGTGTGCTTGGCGACGTCGGTCGTGCCCCCGATCTCCGGCTCGTGGCGGGCGACCAGGACGCCGTCCTTGGTGGAGACCAGGTCGGGCTCGATGTAGTCGGCCCCCATGCGGGCCGCCAACTCGTAGCTGGCCAGCGTGTGCTCCGGCCGGTAGCCCGAGGCGCCCCGGTGCCCGAGCACCAGGGGAACTGCTTGCTGCCCGTGCCGTTCACCTCCCTGATCGGGCGAGGCGCTAGCGCTCGTCATCGTGGCAACCCCCAACAACGCCAACGCCGACACGGCAACGCCGATGGTCCGGACAGCGGCCATGGATTCCTCCTACCTCCAGGTGACCGCGCAACCCTCACCCCCAACAGGAAAATCCACCCCACCCCCACCCAAAACCCCGCCAACGTACGGATGAACGCCCTCCAGCCCCACCTTCGCCCCAAACCCACCCGTCCAGCGACACCACACCATCCAGCCGCCCAACTCCCTGCCCCGCCCGCACCACCTCACGCGCCACCAATCTCCCTGCCCCACCCACACCGGCTCATGCGCCACCCGACTCGCTGGCCTGCCCACACCGGCTCATGCGCGACTCGACTCGCTGGCCTGCCCGCACCACCTCACGCGCCACCCGACTCGCCGTCCCGCCCACGCCACCGCACGCGCCACCCGACTCGCTGGCCTGCCCACACCGGCTCATGCGCCACCAATCTCCCTGGCCTGCCCACACCGGCTCATGCGCCACCCGACTCGCCGTTCCGCCCACGCCACCTCACGCGCCACCCAACTCGTTGCCCGGCCTCAGCGCCTCCCTCGGTCCCACCCAAGACGCCGCTTCCTCCCGCCCAACGCGCCAGCACGTTCCCAGCGCGCGCCTCACCCACTCACCGCGCTCGTTCCAGCACCTTCCACCCACGACCGAGCCCCCACTCCGCCCACCCGGCCCAGCCACCTGTTCGGCCCGCCGCCCCTCAACACATGGCCCACCCACCCAGGGGGCGTCCCCCAAGCCCATTCTACCGGCTTGACCAGGCAAAATAGGCAGAGTCGATCTTGCCTGTGGATAACTTCTGTACCCCACACGGGTGCAATCGCCGCCGCCCTCCTAAACGCAGAACCCGCCTCACCACTCACTCCGCCGCGCGAGACACGCCGCAGCCGCGAGGCCGCCACCTCTCCTGCATTTCCCCGCCGCGTGAACCCCCAAGCCCCGGCGGTCGTCCTCCAAGATCCGAACCGGCCTCACCACAAGAACCGCGCCTCGAACCCAGCGACCTCGCAGCACCCAACACCGCAAACACCCTGCTCACGCCCAACCGCCCCAACGGCATGGCCCACCCACCCCGGGGGCCTCCCCCGCCGCCAATTCTACCGGGCTGACCTGCGGAAATGGGCCCAGTCGATCTTGCCTGTGGATAACTCTCGTCCCTCAACCGAGTGAAATCCACCGCCCGCCGACCCGCACCGCATGCCGAGCCGGGTGCGGACCGCCGGAGACGAGCATCTAGGCTCGTCCACCGTGCGTGTCCTGGTTGTCGGGTCTGGCGCCCGCGAACATGCCCTGGTCCTGGCTTTGTCGAAGGATCCCGAGGTCGTCGCGTTGGCGTGCGCGCCGGGCAACGCGGGGACGGCGGCGCTGGCCGAGTCCTACGGCGTCGAGCCCGCCGACCCCACCGCCGTGGCCGAGCTGGCCGCCAAGTGGCAGGCCGACCTCGTCGTCATCGGCCCCGAAGGTCCCCTGGTCGCGGGCGTGGCGGACGCCGTGCGGGCGGCCGGGATCGCCTGCTTCGGCCCCGGCGCCGACGCCGCGCGGATCGAGGGGTCCAAGGCGTACGCCAAGGATGTGATGAACGCCGCCGGGGTGCGGACCGCGCAGAGCGAGATCGTGGACAACCCGGCGCGGTTGGACGCGGCGCTGGCCCGGTTCGGGCCGACCTGGGTGGTCAAGGACGACGGGCTCGCCGCGGGCAAGGGCGTCGTGGTCACCCCCGACCTGCCCACGGCCCGCGCGCACGCCATGACGCTGCTCGAGGGCGGCCACCCCGTGCTGCTGGAGAGCTTCCTCGACGGCCCCGAGGTGTCCCTGTTCTGCGTGGTCGACGCCGAGGGCGCGGTCGTGCCCCTGCTGCCCGCCCAGGACTCCAAGCGCGTCGGCGACGGCGACGCGGGCCCCAACACCGGCGGCATGGGTGCCTACGCCCCGCTGGACTGGGCGCCCGACGGCCTGGTCGACGACGTGGTCCGGGACATCATCCGCCCGGTGGTCGACGAGATGGCGCGCCGCGGCAACCCGTTCTCCGGCCTGCTCTACGCGGGCCTCGCGCTGACGTCCAACGGCCCCGAGGTCATCGAGTTCAACTGCCGCTTCGGCGACCCGGAGACCGAGTCGGTGCTGGCCCTGCTGCGCAGCCCCCTGTCCCGGCTGCTGCTGTCCGCGGCGAAGGGCGAGCTGGCCGCGCACCCGCCGCTGGAGTGGGCGGAGGGGGCGGCGGTCACCGTCATCGTCGCGGCCGACAACTACCCCGGCAGGCCGCGCACGGGCGACGTCATCACCGGCGCCGAGGCCGACGGCGTCCTGCACGCGGGTACCCGCCGCCGCGACGACGGCGCCCTGGTCTCCGCGGGTGGTCGCGTCCTCGCGGTGGTCGGCACCGGCGACGACCTCGCCGCCGCCCGCGTCGAGGCGTACCGCAAGGTCGACGCCATCCACCTGCCCGGCTCCCACCACCGCACGGACATCGCCCTGCGTGCCCTGAACGGTGAGATCGGCGTGCCCGCCACCCGGTAGTTCCCCGAAGTCGGGGCTCGCGCCCCCACCCCATTGGTAGCCTCGAACGAGACCACACCGTCACGATGCGTACCCGGGGGTGCGAGCCATGACCGCTGACCAGTCGCCTGGCGGCATGTTTGGCCTGGTCGACACCATGAACAGGCTCAGCGAGACCCTCCTGCACGCCACCGCCCCCAGCGGCGGCCGCTTCGTCGTCAACAAGGACAACGTCCTCGCCGCCGCGAAGATCATCGACACCCAGGCGGAATCGCTCCGGAGAACGGTCGACTCGGCGAGCGACGGATTGCAGGTAGCCCCTCCCGGGGAGGACGAGGTCAGCGTCCGCGTGGCGGAGGCATGGAACAACCGCCTCGTTTTCGACTTGGACTCCTACCGCGGTCGGATCGGCGAGTACATCACGGGGTTGGAGTCGCTGGTCGAGCAGTTGGCCAACACGGCCAAGAGCTACGGCCACAGCGAGGAAAGCATCACCGCGGCCCTGGGGAGAGGCGCGCGTGCCTAACAAGCTGGGCGCCGCGGTGGCGTCGGCGGTGGTGCTCGCGATGGCTTGTGCCGCGTGCACCTCCACATCCGGGGGCGTTGCCGTACCGGTGGAGAACACTCCGCCGACCGGCTCTCCGGAATCGACGTCCAAGGCGTCGCGGCCGAGTGGAGTGGAGTTGCCTCCCCGGCCGAAGGAGATCAAGATCGACGCCGTCGATCCGTGCAAACTGCTCACCGCGGCTCAGATGGCCCAACTCGAAATCAATAAGGCCGAACCTCGCACCTCCGATGTCAGCGTTTACAAGGGTGCCAAGGAATGCGCGTACCTGGTGAGCGATGCGGGCGGCTACCGATACCTGGCCAGGCTGATAACCAATGAGGGCATCGAGCCCTGGCTCAGCGGTAAACGCAATGTCGATGCCGAGCAGGCGACGGTGGCGGGCTACGCCGCCGCGCGCTTCTACCTGAAGGGCGCGAAGCAGACGACGGCCGTGGACTGCTCGGTCGCCGTCGACGTCGCGTCCGGCCAACACATCTGGTTCAGCATGGTGGTCAACACGCGGGGCGGATTCACCCTGGACCAGATGTGCCAGATGAACGAGCACGTGGCGGACCTGGCGATCACTGCATTGGCGAAGTAAGGGGCTGGAGATGGCAGGGGACAACGGTCTGGGCAACCTGCGCTTCGCGGGCTACGGCTACCCGGCGCTGGCCGACCAGTTGGACAGGTTGCGCGAAGGGCCGGGGTCGGAAAGCCTGCACCTCGCGGCTACGGCCCTCCAACGGATCGCCGAAGAACTCGCCAACACCGACCGAACCCTGCGCCAGCAACTCGCCGCCATCGGCGTCTACTGGGAAGGCGAGGCGTCCGAGGGCGGTCAGGAGGCGACGAAGCAGGCAGGTGTCTATGCCGCCGACGCCGCACCCACGGTCACCGACTCGTCCAACAGCGCAACCGCACAAGGTGAGATCTACTCCGGTACCAGCGGTAGTGCGCCGCAGGGCAGTGAGTTGCGCGGGGCCACCCAGAAGACCGTCTGGGACCAGGGCATGGGCTTCCTGGGCCACACCACGGACCACGCAGCCGAGGTCGAGCGGACCCGCGAAGCGCACCAGCGCGCTGTCGCCGCCATGAACGACTACGCCCGCAACAGCGGCAGCCTCGTCACCGGCGTCCAATCCCTCCCCGTCCCGCCCAAGCTGAACCTCTCCCAAGGCGTCGCGGGCGGCTCCGGCATGACCTCCCCCCAGGGCGTCACCTCCAGCCAGGCCGCCTACACCCCCGGCGGCGCCCCGGGCGGCTTCAACGGCTCCGCCCCCGTCACCACCGGCCCCGGCGGCCAGGCGGGCCCGTTCACCGGCCTCAACCCCGGCACCCCCGGCTTCAATCCAGGCGCCCCCGGAGAGGGCTTCCCGCCGGGAGGCAACCCGGGCAACCCCGGCAACCCGCTCTCACCAGGCTCCGGCCGCGTCTCGGGTGTCGGCCCGATCGTCCCCGGCATCAACGGCATGCCCTCTTCCGGTCCCTTCGGCCCTGGCCTCCGGCCCGGTTTCCCCGGCCCCCTCATGGGCGAGATCGCCACCGCCGCAGGGATCGCGGGTGCGGGCGGTGCCGGTGCCGCGGCCGGTGCCACCGCCGAGAAGGACCAGGTCGTCCGTGGCGGCAAGGGCTCCCCGGGTGGTGCCGACGCCGCCAAGAGGGCGCTTAGTGCCGCTGCTCTGCCGGAGGAGGAGGCGCGGGCTGCGCGCAATGCGGAGCGTCTTGGTGGGCGGTCCGGTAGGCCGTCCTCGTCGCTCATGCAGCCCGCGACGGGCAGCGGTTCCCGCGGCGAGGACGACGACGAGCACGTGCGCAAGTACGGCGTCGACTCCGACGACGTCTTCGGCGACGACCGCCTGGTGATCCCGTCCGTGCTCGGCGAAGACGACTGAGTTGTCCACCCTGGTCCTCTCCGCGCTCGAGTTCGACGTCCTCTGGGAGTCCGAGCGGCTGCCGCTGCGGCACGTGGCGATCGACGTGCCCAGCCCCGGCACGACCCACACCGAGCGCGCCGAGCTGGTCGCGGAGGCCTTCGCCGCGTTGGAGCAGCGGGGGCTGGCGGAGAACGGCCGCGCCGCCCCCGAGGTGGCCGACCGGCTCAGCCTGCTCGCGCACGCCCAGGTCAGCGTCGACGCCTGGGTGTGGACCGACCGCGAGGTCAAGGCGCTCGCCGTCGCCTCCGGAGACCAAGCGGGCTTGGCCGTGGTCGACAACGGCCAAGTCTGGCTCATCGCGGCCCGGGCGACCGCGCTCGCCGAGGCCGCCGTCTCGATAGCCGGGGACGCCCCCGCCGGTCCGGGCCGCTCGGTCAGCCTCCCCACCGACGCGCTCGACGCCGCCGCCAAGCAGGCGGGCAGCGACCCGCAGAACCTGATCACCCCCCTGCACCAGGACGGCGTGCCCCTCTACGAGGCCCAGACCGTGGCCGCGATGCTCGGCGGCATGGGCGTGCGCGGGCAGTTCGGCGTCGAACGGGTGGGCCGGGACCAGCGCAGGCAGCGCGGTGGGCGCGTGGTGTCCTTCCACGACACCAACCAGGGCCGGTACGTCTACCTGTCCCGCCCCAGCAACGACGGCCGCCGATGGAGCACGCTCGCCCCCGCCGACAACGCGCGCATCGCGGGCTGCGTCTGGGAACTGCTCAACGAGACGTGAGCCACGGGAACCACGGGGCGGGCAACCCCGTCCAACGCGTGCGCACCGACTGCTGAGGGGGCTGATCCGTGTCCGGCGCGAATTACAACTTCCAGGCCATCGAACAGTGCCGGGCCGCGGTGTCCGGCCAGGCGGGCCCGGTGGCCGCGGCGGGCGACGACCTGCCGAAGGACGCCGACGGCGCCGTCTTCGGCGAGCTGAGCGCCTCGGCGGCGCTGGCCAACGCCGTGCGGGCGCTGGCTTCCACGGCCGGTGACGAACTCGACCGCGCCGGTGCGCTACTGGGGAACGTCGACCGCGCCTTGGACGCCATCGGGCAGACGGTCGCGAACAACGAAGAGGCGGCCAAGCAGTCGCTGACGGTGTAGGGGGATCCGTGACCGCGAAGGACGACGCCGCCGCGCTCGGCGGTACCGCGGCGCAACTGGCCGCGACAGCGAACAAGGTCTACCTGGCTCAGCCAGCCGTTATCGGCGATTTGGGCACGAAGTTCACTACGGCGGCAACTGCCAACTCCGACTCCGGTTCCAAAGTGGACAATTCAGTCAAGCAGCTCGATGATGCTTGGCAAGGCAAGTCCGCTGACGGGTTTGTCGCGTACATGGCCAATTACACCAAAGCGTCGACCGCGCTAACCGACGTTCTCAACGGCGCAGCGGGCGATTTGCGCACAGCGGCCACAGGACTGCAAAACGCCCGGGACACGTTAGAAGGCATCTTCGGCGACCTGCACTACAACGCCACCTCCTGGCTCAACGCCAACAAAGACGCCCCGGAGGAGGAGAAGCGCTCGCACGTCGACGGCATCGCCTCCGGCTACCAAGGGCGCGTCGCCGAGCAGGTGAACGCGGCGGAGCAGGTGGTGTCCACAGCGGCCTCCGCGCTGAGCGGCCGCCACGTCGACCCCAAGTTCTCCGCCATCCCCGACCCCAACACCCAGGCCTTCGCGCCTGCCCCGGGCAAGCGCATCGACTGGACCCCGACGTCCCAGCCCGACTCCACCACCCAGGCGAGCACCGCGGAGGCCCGGCAGAGCCCCCAGACCTCGGCCGCCCCGACCGGCAACGGCCACAGCGGCGGTTCCGGCGGTGGACACTCCGGCGGCGGCGGTGGGGGCGGAGGTGGTGGTGGCTTCTCCGGCGGACTCGGGTCCAGCGGCGGCCCGCCCGCCGGACCGCCGCCCGGCAACGTGCAGGAGTGGATCAAGCAGGCCATCGCGGAGCTGCGGGCCCGCGGCATCAACGTCACCGAGGCCGACGCCCAGCTGATCTGGGAGATCATCCAGCACGAGTCCGGCGGCAACCCCAACGCGATCAACAACTGGGACTCCAACGCGGCCAAGGGCACCCCGTCCAAGGGCCTGATGCAGTGCATCGACCCGACCTTCCAGTCGTACAAGATCGCAGGTCACGACAACATCTGGAACCCGGTCGACAACATCTGCGCAGGCGTGAACTACGCGATCTCCCGCTACGGCTCGCTGTCGAACGTGCCCGGCATCAAAGCCACCCACGGCGGTGGCGGGTACGTCGGCTACTGAAACCCCTCCCGTTGTGACCGTGAACGCGAGTCTTCGCGCTGCGGCCTAGCCTTGGGCCCATGCACGATCTGCTCACGGTGGCCGCCCGCGCCGCGGTCCCCCCGTTCCACGTCATGGACGTCATCTCGGCGGCCGCCGCCCGGCAGCGCACCCACGGCGACCTGGTGTCGCTGGCCGCGGGGCAGCCGTCCACCGGCGCGCCCCAGGCCGTCCGCCTCGCGGCCGCCGAGGCCCTGGGCTCCCAGCCGCTCGGCTACACCGAGCAGCTCGGCATCCCGGAGCTGCGCGAGGCCCTGGTCCGCCACTACGCGACCCGCTACTCCCTCGACGTCACACCCCAGGACGTCATCATCACCACGGGTTCCTCCGGCGGCTTCCTGCTGGCCTTCCTGTCCGCCTTCGACGCGGGCGACCGGGTGGCCCTGGCCCGCCCCGGCTACCCCGCGTACCGCAACATCCTCACGGCCCTCGGCTGCGAGGTCGTCGAACTGCCCTGCGACGAGTCGACCCGCTTCCAGCCGACGGTCGAGATGCTGGAGGAGGTCGGGCCGATCAGCGGTCTGATCGTGGCCAGCCCGGCCAACCCCACGGGCACCGTGCTCCCGGCGGCGGAGCTGGCGGCGATCGCGGGCTGGTGCGCCGAGCGCGGCGTCCAGCTCATCAGCGACGAGATCTACCACGGCATCTCCTACGGCGCCGAGACCGCGTCGGCCTGGCAGTTCTCCCGGGAAGCGCTGGTGGTGAACTCGTTCTCCAAGTACTTCGCGATGACCGGCTGGCGCCTCGGTTGGCTCCTGGTCCCCCAGCGCCTGCACCGCGCGATCGACTGCCTGACGGGCAACTTCACCATCTGCCCACCCGCGATCTCCCAGTACGCGGGCGTCGCCGCGATCGACGACGAGGTCTACGCCGAACTCGACGGCCACGTCGCCCGCTACGCGCAGAACCGCGACCTGCTCCTGACCGGCCTCAACGACCTCGGCATCACCCGCGTCGCCCCGGCCGACGGCGCCTTCTACGCCTACGCCGACGTCTCCCACCTGACCCACGACTCGCTGAGCTTCTGCCAGCGCCTCCTGGCTGAAACCGGCGTGGCCATCGTCCCCGGCATCGACTTCGACCCGGAAGAGGGCGGCAAGTTCGTCCGCTTCTCCTTCGCCGGGTCCACTGCGGACATCTCGGAAGCCCTTACCCGCCTCCGCACCTGGCTCTAGCAAACCCGGGTGACCCCCGAAAAGCCGACCCGGCTCGCCTCCGGCCCGCCCGGAACCAATTCTGGTGGCGGGGTCCGACAGTTTCGGGAGAAGACGATCAAGCCTGTGGACAACCGGCGTCGAGGCGGGCCTGACCTGGGCCTGAGGGCAGGTCGGATGAGTTATCCACAGGCTTATCAGCTTCTCCCGAAACCGTCGGACCCCGCCCGTAGAATGGATTCCGGGGCCGGAGACGCGCCCAAGGCCAAACCGCAAGGCCAAACCGCGCCGAAAGGCCGAACCGGACCGCGGTGCCGTTCGGGTGATCGCGGAAAGTGACCCCCAAACACCCCGAAGTCACTCGAAGTGGCACCCGGGTCCGGGGAACATTGCGGCATGATCCCCCGTTGACTGGACACGAGCGTTCTTCGGGGAGGCGGCGGACATGGTGCTCAAGATCATCGGTGCGATCATCGTCATCTGGGTGGCGTTCAGCCTGATCGGGTTCATCTTCAAGGCCGTGGGCACCCTGCTGATCATCGCCGCCGTGGCGACGGTCGCGGTGGGGGCCTACGGGGCGATCAAGGGCCGGGCGTCCAACCGGCAGATCAGGTAAACAGCGCTGGTCAGGTAGCACCCCAGGGGTGAGGATGTCGGCGTGTCCGACAAGTTTGCCCCCGGGGTGCGCCAAGACGACCCGCTGGAGCCGCGGCTGGCGGCCTGGGAGGCGCGCGCCGAGTGGCCGCTGACCTGGCTGGCCGTGGGGTTCCTCGCGGCCTACGCCTGGCAGGTGCTCAGCGCGGGCCGCTGGCCGACCGTGCACATCTGGCTTGAGATCTGGCTCTGGCTGGTCTGGGCCGTCTTCGCCGTGGACTACGTCGTCCGGCTGGTCCTGGCCCGGCGCAAGTGGCGGTTCGTCCGCAGGCACCTGTTCGACCTCGTCGTGGTCGCCCTGCCCATGGTCCGCCAGCTGCGCGCCCTCCGGCTGATCACCGTCTTCCGGGTCATCAACCGCCGGGTCGGCAGCAGCCTGCGGGGCCAGGTCGGCATCTACGTCGGCGGCACCACCCTCATGGTCGCCTTCGGCGCCGCCCTGGCCGTGCTGGACGCCGAGCGGTCGGACCCGAACGCGACCATCACCACCTTCGGCGACGCCCTCTGGTGGACCCTCACCACGATCTCGACCGTCGGCTACGGCGACCGCTACCCGGTCACCGTCGAAGGACGCCTGGTCGCGGGCGCACTCATGGTCGGCGGTATCGCCCTGCTCGGTGTGGTCACCGGTGTCATCGCGTCCTGGTTCGTCGAGAAGATCGCGGGCGCCGAGGCGTCCATCGAGCAGGCCACGCGCACCGAGGTGATGGCGCTGCGCGAGGAGATCGCACAGCTTCGGGCCGACCTGATCAGGCCGCCGGACTCCGCGCCACGCTGATCCGGCGCAGCACCTCGTCGATGTCGTGCGCGGGCACGTCCCGGTGCGTGACGAACCGCACGCCGCCGGGCAGCGGCCAGGCCAGCACGCCGACCCTGGTCAGCGACTCCAGCGCCGCCGCCGTGTCGGGCACGGTGGCGATGACGATGTTGGTCTCCGGCGCCGCCACCTCCCAGCCCAGCTCCACCAGCCCGGCCGCGAGCCGCGCCGCGTTGGCGTGATCGGTCGCCAGCTCGTCGATACGCGCCAAGGCCAGCAGGCCGGTCGCGGCCAGCACACCGCCCTGGCGGACGCCGCCGCCGAGCATCTTGCGCACCCGCCGGGCCTCCGCGACGAACGAGCGCGACCCCGCGACCACCGACCCGACCGGCGCGCCGAGCCCCTTGCTCAGGCACACCTGCACGCTGTCCACCCCGACCGCGAGCGCCGCGGGCGGCACCCCCAGCGCCACCGCCGCGTTCCACAGCCGGGCGCCGTCGAGGTGCACGCGCATCCCGGCCTCGCGCGCCGCGGCCACCAGCCGGGCGTGCTCGTCCGGCGGCGTCACCGTCCCGCCCGCCATGTTGTGCGTGTTCTCCAGGCACAGCAGCCGCGTCTCCAGTGCGAAGTAGAGCGACTCGGTCGTGGCCGCCGCGCGCACGTCGTCCGCCGAGACCCGCCCCGGCCCGACGCGCCACTCCAGCGGCTGCGGCATCCCGCCCGCCAGCCACGCCGCGCTGCCCAGCTCGGACTCCAACACGTGCGCGCCGCGCGGCGCCAGGAACCGGTCGCCGCGGCGCAGGTGGATCATCATCGCGATCAGGTTGCCCATGCTGCCGCTGGGCACCCACAGCGCGGCGGCGGTGCCGAGGCTGCCCGCCACCTCGTCCTCGAGTCTGCGCATCGTGGGGTCGCGGTCGAGCACGTCGTCGCCGACCTCGGCCGCGGACATGGCGATCCGCATCGCCTCGTCCGGTCGGGTAACGGTGTCGGAGCGGAGGTCGATTCGACGTGCGTGGGTCACGATCCGATCACACCACAGCTTCGACCATTCGGCCGACGGCGGGGGTGGCGTACATCTCTGTCGGGTCCCGTGCAACCGTAGTGCGGGGCACGTCCGTCCCTTACCCGAAGACAAGACGAGCGGAGAGCGTCCGCGTGGAGCAACGCGAGGAGCAGGAGTTCGCGGAGTACTTCGCTGCCCGGCTGGAAGCCGTGCGCAGAACCGCGTACATGCTCTGCGGCGACTGGCACCGGGCGGACGACCTCGCCCAAACGGCGTTCGTCGCGTTGCACCGCCGGTGGCGCAAGATCCGGGACCGCGGGGCCCTGGACGCCTACGTCCGCAGGTCGGTGGTGCGGGCGATGATCGACGAGACCCGCAGGCCGTGGCGGCGGGAGCGGCACGTGGACGCGGTGCCGGAGGTGGCGGCCTCCAACGCCGAGGTCGGTGAGGTGGTGGCGACCCGGTCGGCGCTGCTCGACGGGCTGGCCCGGGTGCCACCGCGGCAGCGGGCCGTGCTCGTCCTGCGGTTCCTCGAAGGGCTCGACGTCGCGGGGACCGCCCAGGCGCTCGGGTGTTCGGAGGGCACCGTGAAGAGTCAGACCGCGCGCGGTCTCACCGCGCTGCGGGACGTGCTGGGTGACGCGGTGGGCGACCTCAGGTCGAGTTCGTGACGGGGAGGTGGAGGTAGATGGACGAGCGCAAGATCTCGGAGCTGTTCAACAACGCGGTCCGCGACGTGCCGCCGCCCTCGTTCGACGCGGGCGACGTGTCCGACGAGTCGGCCAGGCTGACCCGCAGGCGCAACGGCGTGCTCGCCGGGTCGGCGCTGGGCTTCGCCGTGCTGGTCGCCGGTGTGACGGTCAGCATGACGCTGTTCTCCGGGTCGACGACCGGCGTATCCGATAACGATTCGGCAGCGGTCGCCCCTCAGGTGGCTCCGGACAGTAACACCCCGTTTGCGCCGAACGAGGTAACTCCCGACGGTCCGCGCATCGCGGTTCCCGAAAGTGGCTCTCCGCAGCCGACGCCCAAGCAGGGGGGCTCGGAAGGCGGAGTAGTCGGCACTACTGCCGACAGCACCCCTGGTGGGTGCGGATCGGCGGACGGTGGGCTCGCTGCTGCCCTCGCGGGCGAGCTCCCGTCCGCCGTGAACCGCGGCGCGGTGCGCGATTCCCCGGTGAAGTGCCTGGCAGGCGCCAAGTCCGCCGCCGTCGAGGTGGCGGAGGGCCCCCGCCGCGGGCTGCTGTCGATCATGGTCGTGCCGCCGGACACCAAGCTCGCGTTCCAGCCGGGCGCCGACCGCCCCGGCGACCGCTACGCCGGTCGCGCCAAGTCCGGCGCGCTGGTCGTGCTGGTCTCCGAAGGGGTATCCGGCTCGGCCGCGCCCCCGCTGGACGCGGACGGCCTGCGCGCCATCGGCGAAAAGCTGCTCCCCCGGTACTGACCCGCCCCGCGCGGATCTCGGGGACGGCACAATTCCGGGCATGACAACCGCCACGACGCCCAAGGGCGAGCGCCGCAGGCAAGCGCTCGTCGAGGCGGCGGCGCACCTGCTCGTCGAGGGCGGGTTCGAGGCCGTCCGGCACCGCGCGGTTGCCGAGCGGGCGAGCCTGCCGCTGGCGTCGACCACGTACTACTTCGAGTCCCTCGACGAGCTGATCGCCGCCGCGCTGGAGTTCCTGGGCCGCTCCGAGCTGGCCCAGGGCCGGGCGGTGCTCGACGGGTTGACCGAGCCGCCGCGCGACCTGGAGAAGCTGGTCGAGCTGGTGCTCGACCAGCTGCTCGGCCCGGCCGACACCAACGACGCCGAGGCCGTGCTGCTGCGCTACGAGCGGCTGGTCGCCACCGGCCGCCGCCCCTACCTGCGCCCGCTGATGCTGGAACTGGGCGGCGAGCTGCGCGGGCTGCTGCACGAGACGTTCACCCGGGCGGGCGCCGAGATCGACGCCGCCGAGCTCGAGGAGGTCATCGCGCTGGTCGACGGCTCGGTGGTCAACGCGCTCATCGAGGTCTACCCGGATCCCCGCGCCGCGGCTCGGCGGATGCTGCGCGAGGTGCTGGGCAGGCGCCGGTAAGCTGGTCAGACGTGACCGCAGCGCAGAAGCCCGCCATCCCCAACGTCCTCGCCGGACGCTACGCCTCGACCGAGCTGGCCGCGCTGTGGTCGCCGGAGGAGAAGGTCCGGATGGAGCGCGAGCTGTGGCTCGCCGTGCTCACCGCCCAGGCCCGGCTCGGCATCGACGTCCCGCCGGGCGTCGTCGAGGACTACCGGCGGGTGCTGCCGGAGGTCGACCTGGGCAGCATCGCCGCCCGCGAACGCGTCACCCGGCACGACGTGAAGGCGCGCATCGAGGAGTTCAACGCCCAGGCGGGCCACGAGCACGTGCACAAGGGCATGACCTCGCGCGACCTCACCGAGAACGTCGAGCAGGTGCAGGTCCGCCGGTCGCTGGAGCTGGTGCGCGGCCGGGTCGCCGCGGTGCTGGCCCGACTGGCCCGGCTCGCCGCCGAACACGCCGACCTGGTGCTCACCGGCCGCTCGCACAACGTCGCCGCGCAGGCCACCACGCTCGGCAAGCGCTTCGCCACCGCCGCGGACGAGCTGCTCGTCGCCTTCACCCGGCTCGACGAGCTGATCACCCGCTACCCGCTGCGTGGGGTCAAGGGGCCGGTCGGCACCGCCCAGGACATGCTCGACCTGCTCGGCGGCGACCAGGACAAGCTGGCCGAGCTGGAGCACGAGGTCGCCGAGCACCTGGGCTTCGACGCGCGGTTCGTCAGCGTCGGTCAGGTCTACCCGCGGTCGCTGGACTACGACGTGCTGACCGCGCTCGTGCAGCTCGCCGCCGGGCCGTCGAGCCTGGCCAAGACGATCCGGCTGATGGCCGGGCACGAGCTGGTCACCGAGGGCTTCAAGCCGGGCCAGGTCGGCTCGTCGGCCATGCCGCACAAGATGAACACGCGCTCCTGCGAGCGGGTCAACGGCCTCGCGGTGATCCTGCGCGGCTACGCGTCGATGGCGGGCGAGCTGGCCGGTGACCAGTGGAACGAGGGCGACGTGTCGTGCTCGGTCGTGCGCCGGGTCGCCCTGCCGGACGCGTTCTTCGCCCTCGACGGTCTACTTGAGACGTTCCTCACCGTGCTCGACGAGTTCGGCGCCTACCCGGCGGTGATCGGCCGCGAACTCGACCGGTACCTGCCGTTCTTGGCCACCACCAAGGTGTTGATGGCCTCGGTGCAGGCGGGCGTCGGCCGGGAGACCGCGCACCAGGCGATCAAGGAGCACGCGGTCGCGGTCGCGCTGGCCATGCGCGAGCAGGGCGCCGAGCGCAACGACCTGCTGGACCGGCTCGCCGCTGACGACCGCATCCCGCTGGACCGCGCGGGTCTGGACGCGCTGCTGGCCGACCGGCTGCCGTTCACCGGGGTGGCGGGCGCGCAGGTCGCCGAGGTCGTGCGGCGGGTCGAGGCGGTGCTGACGCGCTTTCCGGAGGCGTCCGGGTACGCGCCGGGCGCGATTCTGTAGTCCGGGTCACGGGTTCCGGGTCTCGGTATGTGAGAGATCCGGAACGTCTTGGCGTTCAAGGGCCGTGGCTGCATACCGTCGGTGACGAACGCGGGTGACCCGGACCGGGTGCGATCCGCGTGATTCGTTGTGCGACAAGCACATGAACCACGGAAAGACCGATGCGGACTTCTTTGCTGCGCGTAGTCGCGCTCGCTGTTGCCGGTATCGCCGCCACAACCGCGCTGACCGCGTGCGGCTCGTCCTCCGGGGACGCCGCCGCCGGTTCGGGTGGCCCCCAGGTGCTGCGGGTCGGCACCCTCGGTGACGCGCCGCCGAACGTCTACCAGGAGAACGGCGTCTACACCGGGTTCGACAACGAGCTGTTCAAGGTCGTCGCGGAGAAGGCCGGGTACAAGGTCGAGTTCGTCGGCACCGACTTCTCCGCGCTGCTCGGCCAGGTCGCCAACCGCACGTTCGACGCGGGCTCGTCGGCGATCGCGCAGACCGACGAGCGGCGCAAGACCGTCGACTTCAGCCACCCGTACAACTACGAGTACGTCAGCGTCCTGAGCAAGGACAAGTCCATCACCGACGCGCAGCTCCTCGACGGCAAACGGGTCGCGGTGATCCAGGCCACGGTCGGCGACAAGTACCTGGGCGCCACCGTGCCCGGCGCGCAGATCGTGCGCTTCCCCAGCTACGACGCGGCGATCGCGGGTCTGCGCAACGGCAACGTCGACGCGTGGGTGGTCGACCTGACCATCGCGGAGAAGTACGCCAAGGACGACCCGGCGCTGGCGGTCACCGCGACCATCGAGGCCAAGGACCTGCCGCACGGCTTCGCGGTGCGCAAGGGCAACGACGAGCTGCGCGCCAAGCTCAACGACGGCCTGCGCGCGGCGATCGCGGACGGCACCTGGCTGCGGCTGCACGACAAGTTCATCCCGAGCGTGCCCGCGCCGTCCCAGTTCAAGCCCTGATGTCGGACCTGCTCGACACCTTCCTCAACTGGGACTACATCGCCGAGGTCCTCCCCGACCTGCTCGGCACCGGCTTGGCCAACACGCTGATCCTGGCGGGGTGCTCGGCGGTGCTGGGCACGGCCCTGGGGCTCGGGCTGGCGCTGATGGGGCTGTCGCACCGGCGCTGGCTGCGCTGGCCCGCACGGGTGTACACCGACGTGTTCCGCGGCCTGCCCGCGATCGTGACGATCCTGCTTGTCGGGCAGGGCCTCGCGGTCGTGGCCAGGCCGCTGGTCGGCACGAACCCGTACCCGCTGGGCATCCTGGCGCTGAGCCTGATCGCGTCGGCCTATGTCGGCGAGATCTTCCGGTCGGGCATCCAGAGCGTCGACAAAGGACAGTCGGAGGCGGCGCGGGCGCTGGGCATGACGCACACCGCGACCATGGCCAAGGTCATCGTCCCCCAGGGCGTGCGGCGGGTGCTGCCCGCGCTGGTGAACCAGTTCATCGCGCTGGTCAAGGACTCCAGCCTGGTCTACTTCCTGGGGCTGCTGGCCTCGCAGCGGGAGCTGTTCCGCATCGGGCAGGACGTCGCGGCCAACACGGGCAACCTGTCGCCGCTGGTGGCGGCGGGGTTGGTGTACCTGGCGATCACCGTGCCGCTCACGCACCTGGTGAACTTCGTCGACCGGCGGCTGCGTGAGGGCCGCCCGGTGCGGGGAGGTGACACCCTTGCCGAGCTCGAGCCTGCGCGTGGCTGACCTGCACCTGTCGTTCGGCACCCTGGAGGTGCTGCGCGGGGTGGATCTCGAGGTGCCCAGAGGCAGCACGACGTGCGTCATCGGACCGTCCGGGTCGGGCAAGTCGACCCTGCTGCGCGCGATCAACCAACTGGACCGCCCGGCGAGCGGCGACGTCCTCCTCGACGGCGTCAGCGTCATCGGCACCGACCCGAACCGGCTGCGCAGGCGGATCGGGATGGTGTTCCAGCACTTCAACCTCTTCGCCCACCGCACGGTGCTGGACAACCTCGTACTCCCCCTGCGCTCCGTGCTGGGGCTGTCCAAAGAGGAGGCCCGCGAACGCGCCCTGCGCCACCTGACCGACGTCGGCCTGGCGGACAAGGCCCCGTACCGCCCCTCCGCCCTCTCCGGCGGCCAACGCCAACGCGTGGCGATCGCCCGCGCCCTGGCCATGGGCCCGGAGCTGATGCTGTTCGACGAGGCGACCAGCGCACTGGACCCGGAGCTGGTGAAGGGCGTCCTGGGCCTCATGACCGACCTGTCCGCGGGCGGGATGACCATGGTCGTCGTCACCCACGAGATGGGTTTCGCCCGTTCGGTCGCCGACCAAGTGGCCTTTATGGACCAGGGCCGGGTCGTGGCGGCGGGGCCGCCCGCCGCCGTGTTCGACTCCCCCACGAGTCCCAGACTCCGGAGCTTCCTCTCACAGGTGCTGTGAACGGGTAGCGTGGGTGTCGTGGCAACGGTCTCGGCACTCACGTATTACCCGGTCAAGGGCTTCTCGGGCGTCCCGGTAACCACCGCGGAGACCACCGAGACCGGCCTGCTGGACGACCGCCTCCTGATGGTCGTAGAGGCCTCGGACGGCAGCTTCGTCAGCCAACGCAAACTCCCCGCCATGGCCGCCGTCCAAGCAGCCCTGTCGAACAACCGCCTGACCCTGACCGCCCCCAACACCGACGAGTTCGAACTGGACCTGACCCACACCGGCCCCGAGCGCGAAGTGAGCCTTTTCAACCGCTGGTTCGGCCCCGCCGTAGACCAAGGCGACCCGGCGGCCAAGTGGTGCTCCACAACCCTCAACCGAGACGTCCGACTGGTCCGCGTCCCGCCGAACCACGACCGGGAGGGCTGGGGCACCCACCCCGGCAAGGTCGGCTTCGGCGACGCCCACGCCATCCTGATGACGTCGGACTCCTCCTTGGCCGACCTCAACACCCGCATCGAGACCGCGGGAGCCACACCGATCCCGATGGACCGCTTCCGCGCCAACATCGAGGTCACCGGCTGGCCAGACCCATACACCGAAGACCGAGTCCACACCCTGACCATCGGCACAACCACCCTAGGCTTCTCAACCCAAGCGGTTCGGTGCGCGGTGCCCACGGTCGACCAGCGAACCGGCGCCAAGACGGGCCCCGAACCCACCCGAACCCTCGCCACGTACCGCCGCCACCCCACCCGCCCAGGCGTAACCTTCGGCGCCAAGCTCGCCATCCTCACCCCAGGCACCCTGAGGGTGGGTGATGACGTACACGTGAGCGAGTGGCAGTAGTATGTCCCCAACACACCAAGTCCGGGTGGCGGAATGGCAGACGCGCTAGCTTGAGGTGCTAGTGCCCTTAGCGGGCGTGGGGGTTCAAGTCCCCCCTCGGACACACACTATTCACCCGTGGAGAGGCCGTCACGTAGACGGCCTCTTCTGCTTCCTGGTACAGGACTTCCAGCCCGATCTCGGCATACAGCGCGGCCAGCCGGTCGGTGTCCCCGCTGTTCACTATGTCCTGCACGTCACCCAGCGAATCGATCATGGCGTACAGCTCCGCGGCGGACGCCGTCCCCGGCGCCTGCTCCAACTCCGCCTGTGCGGCGGCTCGTTCGGCCTGGGCTTGGCTGGTGACCTCGACCAAGGCCATCGGGTCTGCTCGGCGTGTCGTTGGCGTCGAGGAGCAGTTGCGCGGTGGCGTTCGCGCGAGCGTGGGTGAAGTTGTCGGCTATCCACTAACCAGGGGTGTTCAGTGTGGACCTGTTGAGATCCCGGTTGGTCGGTTAGTTGTTTCGGTCGGCGACTACGTAGTGATCCTGGTCTAGTTCGTTGAGGTCGATGGCGACCAGTCGGCTCCCTGTGACGGTGATGAGTCGACACCATTCTTCATTGTGATCGTGCCAGGTCCGGGGCTTGTCCTGGCTCGCGCGGGTGGCTCGTTCGGCTGCCTTGCCCTGCATCCCTGTGCCAACTAGATCGTACACGCGTCGCTTCACCGTGTTGCTGGACGGAGACGTTGACTCCTGGACCAAAGGTGGCGGTTGCCCTGAGCGATTCGATGTTGACGCCTGTTATGTGTAAGTCTCATCGATCACGCCGTCAGCCGTATCCATGCTGTCGACCTTGGCATAGTGCAGATCGTCGAAGTCGAGGGCGATCTCGATTGCGCTGAAGTGGCACTCGGCCGCGTAGACCTTGCCCTTCTCTGCCGGGCGCAGCAGCTCGGGATCGATCGAGCCCTTCGTTTCGAAGACCATGTAGCGGTTGCCGTTGGGGCGCTCGATAACGACAGCCCAGTCCGGGTTGTAGTCGCCTAGTGGCGTCGGAATTGTGAATGCCGCAGGCAGCTTGACGAAGGTCCGGACGTCAGTCCGCTGCTTGAGCGCCATGGCGAAGGCGCGCTCGACGGCGGAGTCGACGACGATGTACTTGTACGGCGACTTGGTGTCGAAGGAGATGAGTTCGCCGTCGTCCCCGGTGACGACGTTCCCGTTCGGGCCGGTGTAGCCGGTGAGGTCGGCCTCGGCGAAGATCGAGAGCGGGTGCTGGCGAGCGGCCTCAGGCCTGGTGGCGTCGACGAGTTCGTACCGGAGACCGGCGACGAGCAGCTGTTCCTTCGCGCTGTTGATCACTTGGGTCGCGTGGTCGACGTAGACCTGCGGGTTCTTTCGGAACTGCGCCAGCGTGCCCGACTCGGTCAGTGCTTGGGCGAGTGTCCGGCGGGTGAGTTGGGTACGGTCGGCGAGGACCGACAGGATGTCCGGGAGGTCGTCGCGATCCGCGTAGGCCACATCGATCCGCTCGGTGCGCATGGTGGTGCTCCGCAGGCCGCCTTGGTCGATGTCGTTGACGACGGTGGTCTCCCACACCCCTTTGCGGTCCGGCACGGGGGGCAGGGCGCGCAGAGCCGAGACGATGGCCGCCTGCAGCCCGGATTCCTCGACGCTGACGCGGAATTGGGTGCGGTGCTTGATCCGCTCCCACAGCGCCTGGAACTCCGGGCTCTCCAGGCGCTCGCCGACCACGGGGACGGAAACCCGGTCGCCTGCTTTCCTGATATCGATCGGCTTGACGAGCCGCTTGATGAGGCGCTGGACCACGTACCGGGCCGTAACGCCGGGAACCGCCGCCGCGACGAGCGCGCGCAGCTCCTCGGTGTCGCCTGCGACGGCCTCACGCAGGCTGTCCTCGACCTTGGCGACGCCCTTGCCGGAGGGTGTGACGTATCGGGCTGCGACCAGTGCGTTGAACAGGGCTCGGGCGATCTCGTCCCCGACCGGCACCGGTTGGGCACCGGGCGTGGGTTTGTGGGTGAGGCGCGCGAAGCCGTCGATGGTCACCCGGCCGAACTCGATGCCGAGATCATCGGCGAGCTCGCGCTGGAGCTGCTCGGCGAACTCCTCGTACGACTCGTTCGCGATCACGGTGAGACGGTTGACGTCGAAGCCGGGCACGCGCTTACCGCTGCCGTCGATGCAGATACGCAGGCCACGGCCGATGCTCTGCCGCCGCCACCGCTCGGTGCCCATGGTGCGCAGCACGCAGATCTGGAACACGTTCGGGTTGTCCCAGCCCTCCTGCAGCGCGGAGTGCGTGAAGACGAAGCGGATCGGGGAACCGGGAGTGGTCAACCCGACCTTGTCCTTCATGATCTGCTCGTAGGCCAGGCTCGCCTGCTGGCGCCCCCTGTCGTTGGTCTCCGAGGTGTCCACGAGCCGCTCGGACCTGCCTTTGGACCGGTCGATGGAGAAGTACCCCTGGTGGGCGCGAGCCGCGACCGCGTCGGCGGGATCGCCCCCCAGCAGGCTGCGGAACTCCGGCTCGGCGGAGACCTTCGCGTATTCCTCCTCGAACACCTGCGCGTACTCGCCCGGTTGGGCGTCACCGTTGTCGTCGTAGACGCGGTACTTCGCGACCGAGTCCACGAAGAGGAGGCTGAGCACTTTGATCGCCCTGCCTGCGACGGCGAACTCCTGCTCCTTGCGCAGATGCTGCCGGATCGTCTGGGCGATCATCTGCCGGGCGCGCTCATCGACGGTGATCTCGGCACCGACGGCATCGTGGACCCTCAGCTCGACAAGGTCCCCGAAGCGCACCGACTCCGCCCCGGGGACCACGCTGATCGCGTCGAGGGTGAGGTGGCGGTAGCGAGCGCGACCGGTCACATCCTCGAGGTTGGCCCCGACGGGTACGTCGACCGCCTTGCGCTTGATCTGGCTGCCGACCTCGACGTCGAGCTCCAACCTGGCCTTCAGCGCGGAAGCGGTGCGCTTGGTCTGGAGCAGGCGGACGTACGGTGCGGTGCCGTTGGCCTCGGTGACCAGGGAGTCGACCTCGATCTGCTTGACCAGAGCCTGCTCGTACGCGGCGATCGCATCCAGGCGATAGACGAGGTTCGCCTTGTCGTGCCGGGGATGTGTCGCGGAGTAGCGCAGTACCGCCGTGGCGTGCATGCCCTTCGCCAAAGATTGCCTGCCGACGGTGTTGTCGTCCCGGCTCGGCGCGCGCCCCTCAATGGCGACGCGGCCCGCCCCCTTCGCCTTGCGCGGGTTGCCGTCATCGCCGTAGACGCTCTGCGGCTCGTCGACGATGACCATGGGGCGCGTGGCGCGGATCAGGTCCATCGGGATCTCGAAGCCGAGGTCCTCCACCTGCTGGTGCACCTTGTTGGTGGCCTTGTTGACCGCGGCAGCGGTGGTGATCAGCACCTCGATGCCGGATGAGGTGGCGAAGGAGCGCACCCGCGAGAGGTTGCCGCCGTCTAGCCGGAACGAGGAGAGCCGCTGGCCGGGGTAGAGCGCCTCGAAATGCTCGTGCAGCAAGGCGATCGAGGTGGTCACGCCTTCGCTGATGGCGACGGAGGGCACCACGACGACGAACTTCGTGAACCCGTAGAGCTTGTGCAGCTCGTGGATCGTGCGCAGGTAGACGTAGGTCTTGCCGGTGCCGGTTTCCATCTCGATCGTGAAGTTGAGCGACGTGAGCTGCTCGTCGTGGGCCAGGCCCGCGCGGTCCTGCACCATGTGCAGATTGGCCAGGATGACGTCGGTGTGCAGGCGTAGCCGGTTGCCGATGCCGAGGGTGCCCTCGCCCGACTCGGCTTCGTCCAACCCGGGCAGCGCGGGGACGTCGCTGATCTTGCGGGCTTGGACGGTGAACTGGCCGGTGAGCGAATCTTGCCCGCGGAAGAGATCGGTGACGGCGTTGATGGCGGCGCGCTGGTAGTCGAGGTTGGCCTCGAAGGTGAACTTCATGCCGACCTCAGATGCTGCGCAGGGTCGTGACACCGGCCTGCCGCAGCGCCGCGGCGAGGTTCAGTTTGGCGCTGGAGTCGCGGAAACCCGTGTCGAGGACCACGACGGTCACGTCGGAGTCAACCGGGTCCTCGTCCCGCCACGCGATGATCGCTCTCGCGACCTCGTCCGCCTTCGCGGCGTCCAGATCGCCACCGAAGAACGCGTAGAGCGTGCCTGCAAGGCTGTAGAGGGTGGACTCGGCGACCTTCCTGGTCGCAACCGGTGTCACCAGATCGATGCCCAGCCGCAGCATCATCTCCACCAGGAGATCGTCTGTGCTGCGGCCGCTGACGAGGTTGTCGACGGAATCGAGCAGGTCGAGCTCGGCTGTCCCGTCCCAGGGTTTGACGTTGGAGTCAGCCAGCTTGTAGGAGCGGAAGCCGGTATCTATGCCCTGCGCGTCCAGCGTTCCTTGCTGTGCGATTTGCGCGCCCGCGCGCCGTAGTCGCTCGCGTGTGATGTCGGCGATCGTCGCGTAACCGTCCTTTTTGACTGGCTCGTCGAGCTGGACCAGGATATAGCGCCGGTTGCCGCCGTCGGCGGCATTGAGGTCCATCACCGCGTGACCGGTCGAACCGGAACCGGCGAAGAAGTCGAGAACGAGCGCGTCAGAGTTACCCGCTGCGGCGAGGTTGATCCATCGCGCGACGACATCCTTATCTTTGGGGTACTCGAATACTCCTTCGCCGAGCAGCTGGTCGAGCGCTTTCGACGAGCTCGTTCGCTTGCGTTCGAACACGGAAGTGGGCACCGCTCCGTCATCCGAGTCGAGGTAGGTCTTGCGGTTGATGAACTCAGTGTGGTCCTTGCCCCAGACTATCAGCCCGTTATCGATGTCCTGCTGCATCCTTTCCGGCTTCGAGTAGATCCACCCGCGCGCGGGTACTCGAACGGGCAAGCCGGTGACCGGGTGGAGCACGTCATAGCGCGGCCCGCCGCCGCCGGGCCAGGAGATATCCCGCTTGCGGTACACCCGACCGTCCGATTCAAACTCGTAGAATCGATTGTTTTCCTTGGCGGGATGGCCTGCGGGCAGGGAAGAAATCCACTTTTTCATCAGGCGGGTGGCTTCTTCGGGCTTTTTTCCCGACTCCAGCCAGGCCTGTTGTGATGCCTTGAGGGTCGTCTCGTCAGCCTGGCGCGGTTCGCGCCACAGCACGCCCTTCTCCTTCAGGCTGCGCTCATTCTTCGCGTATATCAGCATGTAGTCATGGCCGACGGAAACGTACCTTGAGTCATTTTTGCGTCCGCCTTGCCAGACCACGTTGGCGATGTAGTTCTCCGCCCCGAAGATCCGGTCGGTCAGGAGTTTCAGGCGCGCGTTCTCTGTGTCATCGATCGCGACGATGATCACGCCTGTCTCCTTGAGGAGATGATGGGCCAATAGCAGGCGGGGGTACATCATCGAGAGCCACTTGGAATGGCGAGAGGCCCCGGCCCGACGATCAGCCGCGAGATCGGAGGCAGCACCGTGCTCAAGCGAGCCGGTCTCGTCGCGGAGACCGGCGGCCATCTCGGTCTCCGTGCGGGAGGCGCCGAACTTGTCGTCATAGACGAAGTCGTTCCCGGTGTTGTACGGCGGGTCGATGTAGATGACGTCGACCGCGCCGGTGTAGCCCCGGCGCAGCAGGCGGAGGACCTCAAGGTTGTCGCCCTCGATCACCATGTTGCGGGTGGTGTCCCAGTCCACCGACTCGTCCTGGCGCGGGAGCAGCGTCCGCGTCGCCGGTTGGGCCGAGAGCTTGCGGGCCTCGTTCATGCCGGGCCAGCGGAGGCCGAAGCCCTCCGCACCGCTCCGGTCGGCCTGCTGACCGATCAGATCGGCCAAGACGTCGAGACTGACCTTTCCGTCGACGACGGCGTCGGGGAAGAGCCGGGCGAGGGCGTCGATGTTGCCCTGGACCTCTCCAGGGCCCTGATGATCGCGCTTGTCGCTGATCGGCTCGAACGGGTTGCTGTCCGCGGTCACGTCTTCGTCTCTCTCGGGGTCGTGCACTGGCAATGGTGGTCTCGCCGGATCACTGCGATGAGTCGCTATGGTAGAGGCCAGCACGCACGGTAGCGATTTGCTGCCGCAGCGTCTTGGCCGTGGTGTTGAAAATGATGCGCGACTGTTGCGACTTGGCGCGTTTCGCATTCCGCGTGACGGCATCGAGTTCCGCCCGGAGAGCGACGAGTCTATGGCGCAACCGCACCGCTTCATCGGCTCCGAGCGCGGCCGACGCGGGCTGCCCCCCGGTCGCCGCGATGCGCACCAGATCGCGATAAAGCGCCCATAGGTCCGTGCGGTCGCGGTGGTTGATGTCGAGAGCTCCGTTGGGTAACTCGGCAACCGGGACGGTGATGGTGGCGTCGACAACCGAGGTCTGCCTCGCGGGATCGGTACGACTCACGTGGGTGAGAGCGAGTGCCAGCTCACCTGGTAGGTCCGGACCGTCGAGGAAGATCACCACGAGCCGGGGCATGGACCGCTGAACCAGCTCGACCAGGCGCTGCCTGTTGGATGGGGTGACCCTCGGGTTCAAACGCAGGTGCAGGACGGCGATGTCGGAGATCTCACGACCGCCGGTCCCATCGCGGTCGCGGTATGAGGGGATCGAGACCGTTTCCGGTCGGAGGATTCCGACGACCTGCGCCGAGACAACAGCCCTGTCGACGAGCCTGCTCTCCGGTGTGCTCCCTGCGCCGCCGCCGACCTGCTCACGCAGCAGCCGCTTCGTGAGCCGCTCGGCGAGCCGCGCTCGTTCGGGCAGACCCAGGAGCCCCGCGGGGTCGAGAGAGGGCTGCCCGCTCACGGCACCACCGCCAACCAGGCAACGACGTCGATGGCGTCAAGACCGGCAGCACCGTCGCTGGTCCCCAGGGTCGAGGGCCCTGGCGAGAAGAGCGAGGCCACAGCGGTCTCTGTCGCCTGTTTGGCGGCCGCCGTGACGGCTACGTCGAGCAGGCTCCGGTAATGGGCCATCCGGTCGCCGTCCACGGTCGCCTTGTGGAAGGCGGCGAGCGCGGCTTCGTCGGGCTCGGTGCGGTCCAGGCAGTGCCTGCGCAGGACGTCGAGGGCGAGTTTCGGCTCGTCGACGGGGTGGGCCAGCACGCCGTCATCCCTGACGTACGCGAGCAGGTGGGGCGCCAGTGGGTAGGAATCCGGTAGCGCGATCGCGTCTCCCCGAACCCGGAGCAGGAACACCGCGCCCGGGGTGAGCCCGTCGGCGACGAGCGACTGGTCGAATCGGGTCACCCCGAACAGCGCCAGAGGCCAACCGGCCAGGTTTTTGCGCTGCCGCCACGGGCGGGCGGCGACATCCATGCGGAAATCGCTCAGTGTGAGGTCGGTGATGCTCAGCCCCCCGGCCAGGTCCTCCATCGTCGGCGCCGCGTTCTGCATCTGCTCAAGCTGCTTGCGGCGGTAGTCCAGATCGTTCATCGCTTCGGCGTCGAGGATGTTCTCCTCACCGGTGGCCGATACGTCGAGAAGGGTCATCCGGCTGGAGACCCGTTTCTCCAGGTTGATGTAGGTGTCCAGGTCGATGTCCGGCCAGAAGTTGACCAGCTGCACCGAGCTGTTGGTGGTGCCGAGGCGGTCGACGCGGCCGAAGCGCTGCACGATGCGGACCGGATTCCAGTGGATGTCGTAGTTGACGACCATGTCGCAGTCCTGGAGGTTCTGCCCCTCGGAAATGGTGTCCGTGGCGATAACGATATCGATCTGCTCGGCATCCGGATCACCCCCTTTCGAGCGGGGGGAGAACGCCGTCAGCAGGCTGTGCATATCTTTGCGCGTGTCCAGCGTGCTCTTGTTGGTCGTGCCGGTGATGAGCGCGACGTGCAGGCCGAGCTCATCACGTGCCCAGCTTGCCACTTCGGAGTAGAGGTAGTCGGCGGTGTCGGAGTAGGCGGTGAAGACCAGCGCCTTGCGATTTCCCGCATTGGTGGGATTCACCGCCTTCTGCCGGAGCAGGTCCTTGAGCGCCAGGAGCTTGGCGTCACGGCTCGGGTCGACGGCCTCGATGTCGGCCAGCACGACGCGCAGCCGGTCCCGGTCGTCGCGCAGGTCCTGCAGCCAAGCAGCGCGGTCGATATCGGCCAGCAGCACCTTCAGCGTGCCCCCGATGACGTCCTCAAGTTCTTGCTCGTCGAGATCGGCCGCGTTGTCCAAGCTCTCGATGGAGACACCGTTGCCGCCCGTAGCGTCGTACTCCTCCACCCTGGCGATCACCGCCTCGACCTTGCCCAGGACCTTCGCCACCGTGCGGGTGAGCGACGCGACGGACGACTCCAGCCGCTTCAGCAGCCCGATGCGAACCAGGTGGACGATGTTGGCGTCACGGTCGGACTGCCGCCACACCCGGGCGCCACCGGTGCGCAACTGCTGGTCGTAGAGCTCGGCGTACTTCTTCGCCTTGTTGGGCAGCACATAGGAGGTTGGCCGGTATGCGGCCAGGTTGAGCATGAGGAGCGCGTCGTTGAGCTGCTCGGGTCGCATCAACCGACCGTCGAGGTCGATCGGCGGCGAGAGGTTGACCGGTGCGAGCCGCTCGGGGAAGTCCCCGACGTCCGCCGTGCCGTAGTACTTCTCGATGTGCTTGCGAGAGCGGGCGATCGTGACTAGGTCGAGCAGCCGGATGTAGTCCATGCCGAGCACGCCGACCAGCGACTGGGCCGACCTGGTGGCGGCGTCGCTCTTCTGCCAGGCGGTGAACCGCATCTGCGCCTTGCGCAGCGTCTGCTCGATTGAGCCGATGCCGCCGCTCGCGAGGGCGTCGTCAACGCCCTCGGTGGCGAAGAGCACCTGGTTCTTCAGGTCGGCCAAGCGGGTGTTGACCGGAGTGGCGCTGAGCATGAGGACCTTCGTGCGAACCCCCGCTTTGAAGACCTCGTCCATCAGCCGCTGGTATCGGGTGATGTGCCCCTTGAGCTGCGGGTTGTTCCGGAAGTTGTGAGACTCGTCGACGACGACCAGGTCGTAGTTGCCCCAGTTGACGTGGGCCAGGTCGATGTCACCCGACCTGCCATCGACGCGGCTGAGGTCGGTGTGGTTGAGCACGTCGAAGGCGAACCTGTCGGCGAGCAGCGGGTTGCGGGCGTCGTTGGCTCGAAAGATCGTCCAGTTTTCCCGAAGCCGCTTCGGCGTCAGCACGAGGACGCGATTGTTTCGGAGCTCGTAATACTTGATCACTGCCAAGGCCTCGAACGTCTTGCCGAGACCGACGCTGTCGGCGATGATGCAGCCGTTGTGGATCTCAAGCTTCTCGATGGCGCCGAGCACGCCGTCACGTTGGAACTTGTATAGTTTGCGCCATACCTCGGTTTTGAAGAACCCGGTCCTACCTCGGTTCTCGGTCTCATCGCCGACCTCAGTCACGAAGTCCGCGAAAAGCGCGATCAAAATCCGCAGGTAGACCGACTCCGGCGTGTTGTCCCGGTGTAGTAGCTCGATCTTCGCCAAGAACCGCTCTCGCACGTCCTCGCTGGCGTGCTCGTTGTGCCATATCTTGTCGAAGTTCGCTGTGAGCTTGCCCGCGTCGGCGATATCACTGATCTCCTCCGGGAAGATCAGATCGTCCGACGGGACCAACCCGAGTCCTTCAGCGTCGAGACCGGAGCCGGTCACCGCGTACGGGAACGTCCCGCTGACGCTCACCCACGAGCGCCGGGTGCGCTTGGTCAAACTGCGGATCTGCAGTCGCTCCCTGGCCCACTGGGCGCAGTCCCTGGCGATTCGGTGCTGGTCCAGCCTCGAGCGGAGCCGGTGCTCGTTGCCCAGACCGTTGAGCGGGTACGAGTCCAGTGAGCCGTCCCACAGTAGCAGGCGGGCCGAGATGTCCGAGGCGCCTTTCAGGATCGCGTCGTAGACGTACAACGAGAACGACTCGCTCAGCGCGTCCACGCCGGTGGCGCCGGTGAGGTGACGGCGAAGGCTGTTGACGATCGGCCCATCGGCACCTGCGTCTGCCATTTCAGTCCTCACGCTGCCGGAGTCTTGACCATCCGCCGGGATCCGCACGGATGGCCGTGGACCCGATCCTAGAGGTTTCCTGGTTCGGCAGGCGAGGATTCGCGTCACTCGCAGAATGTCGATCGTGCCGGTTCGGGTTCGTCCTGGATGTGGATTGCGTGTAGTGCGTTCTGCCGGGGAATTGCGTCCGGTTCGCCGTGCCTGATGGGCTGTGGTCGGCGTGGCCCGCGCCCTGGGCCACATCCACGTGGAACCGGCTGGTCGCGCTCGCCTCCGGGCTGGGTCGGCGCGCTTCTTCCAGTGGGGTGTGCGTGCGGGTTCCACGTCTGGGAAGAAGACGAGTAGTGACTGTGGCCCGGTTGCGCTCGTATCCTGCGCGGACGATCGCGTCGGGGTGGGGAGTCGGACGGGGGCTGCGGGGTGGAGTTGGCCGGTGTCGGGCCGTCGGCTGGGGAGGAAGAGCCGGGGTATCTGTCTCGGCAGCTCATTACCTACATAGGCAACAAGCGGGGTTTGGGGGCTGAGCTCGAGCGGGCCGTGTGGCGGGTGCGGGAGCGGGTTGGGGGGCGTCGGTTGGTGACGCTGGATCTGTTCGCGGGGAGCGGGTTCGTCGCGCGGTTGCTCAAGCGGCATTCGGTTGTGGTGATGGCGAATGACCTGGAGGAGTATTCGCGGGTTGTCAATTCTTGTTTTTTGGCTGATCGGGATGGGCGGGTGGCGGGGCGGGTTGCTGGGGTTGTTGACGAGTTGAATCGGCGGGCCGATGCTGGGGAGTCGGTTGACGGGTTCATTCGGGAGATGTACTCGCCGCAGGATGATCGGGATATTGGGGTGGGGGAGCGGGTTTTCTATACCAATGACAATGCTCGGCGGTTGGACTTCTTTGCGCAAGAGATAGCGCGGTTGGATGAGCCTGAGCGGGTGCTTGTGCTGGGGCCCTTGTTATCGCAGGCTTCGATGCACGCTAATACTAGTGGGGTGTTTAAGGGGTTCTATAAGGACAAGAATACTGGGATTGGGAAGTTTGGGGCGGCGGCGGGGGATGCGTTGCGGCGGATTCTTGAGCCGATTCGGTTAGAGGCGCCGGTATTGAGTCTGCATGCGGCCCGGAGTGTGGTGACGCGGTCGGATGCGAACGTCCTGGTTGGGGGGATGGGGGTAGGGGGAGGGGTGGGTGAGGTGGATCTTACGTATATTGATCCGCCGTACAACCAGCATCCCTATGGGTCCAACTATTTTATGCTCAACTTGTTGGTGGATTACAAGCGACCTGCTGTGGTCAGTCCTGTTTCCGGGATCCCGGTTGACTGGAATCGCTCGGAGTACAACGTTCGCAAGCGGTCGTTGGGGTTGCTGGTCAACCTGCTGGACAGGTTACCCAGTCGGTTCATCCTGCTCTCGTTCAACGCCGAGGGGTACATCGGCATCGAGGACCTCAAGCTGGTCTTGGCCGCCCGCGGGTCGGTGGACGAGATCGTCATCCCCTACAACACTTTCCGCGGTGGTCGAAACCTGAGGCAGCGTGCAATTCACGTCAATGAGCACCTGTTTCTGGTTGACCGAATGGGCTGACCGACTTCGTCGGGCCTGACGGGAGTTCGGCCGCGTAACGGGTCACGGGTTGTGTGCGACTTGGGGGTTGGTATGTCAGCAAACCGTGGGAGGGGTGGTTATGCCGTCGGCGCATGAGACCGCGAAGAAGTGGGAGAACATTCACCACGCGTTGACGACTTTGGTGCTTGTGGACTTCGGTACGCCGGTTGCGAAGTACGAGGGCAAGTCCAATGGTGGGTGGATTTACCTGGAGGGCTTCACGGTGAAGCTTGGTCTGAGCCGCGGGCGCGGTGGGTCTTCGCTGCTGGGGACCGAATGGCCCGGGTTGGCTGTCCGGTCCCTCGCGTGTAAGAGGGTGTTAGTGTGCTCGTGTGTGTGTAGTGCACAAAGTGGCCCTCTTATGGTTTTAGGCAGTTAAGGGCATCTTATGATTTCAGCGCTAAGATGCTGAAATCGGCCGGGTTTTTGGTTGTATTCCGACACGGAACTCGTCGCGTCGATTGCGCTGATATCCGTCTGGGCAGGCATTATCGTCCGCGTTACTGAGAGGGCGCGGAGGAATGCGTGTCGGAGGATTGGGCGGCGGTCGCCAAGTGCATCAACGACCGGGTGCGGGAGCTCGGGTGGCGGCAGCGGGAGCTGGCGGACCGGTCGCAGGTCTCGCAGGCCATCGTGCGCGAGCTGCAGCACCACACCGTGGAGCGGCGCCGTAGCGCGCGCACGCTGGAGGCCTTGTCCCTCGCCCTCGGGCTGCGGCCCGACCACCTCTCCGACGTGCTGCGCGGTCGGTACCCCCACGACGGTGACGACGCGGAGGCCGGGCCGATGGGGTCTCGCATGGACTCCGTCGAGCTGCGCCTCGCCGAGATCGCCGAGCGGCTCGACGACATCCAGGTTCGGCTCAACGACATGTTCTCGCGTCAGCGCGAGCAGTGACGGCCGCTGAAATCAGGAGTCCTGACACCGATCTCCCGACCGGTTCTACCTGAGGGTGGACGCCGCTGCGGGCGTGCGGTTGCGCTGGTTTCAGCTACCAGGGGAGTTTGCGGACCTCGGCGGCGCGGTGGGAGTAGTGCGGCGCGTTGCGCTCGACGGCGATGCCCTTCGCCTTGGGGATGTTGAGCAGGGGGTGCAGGTCGCCGTCGGTGATCGTGGTGCGGCCGGAGATCGCGAGCTGTTCCAGGGTGGGGTGGTTCGCCAGCGGGGTGACGGAGTCGATGTCGCCGCCGTTTTCGATGCCCAGGTTCTTCAGGATCGGGAGGGCCTTGACGAAATCGAGGTTGTGGACCTTCGTGCTGTAGAAGGTCATGTCCTCGAGTAGCGGGAAATTGGCGAAGAGGTCGGGGTCCGTTATCCGGCCGTCGTAGAGGTTGAAGGTTTTCAGCTGGGGTGCGGTCAGGCCGGCAAGCGAGACGTGGGCGGTCCGCTTGAACTGCAGGCGGAGGTCGGTGAGGTTGGGCTTGTCGCCGAGGATGGTGAGGTCCGGTTGTTCTTTGGGCCAGAAGTAGACCATCAGGCTGTGGATTTCGCGGAGGTCGGCCAGGCCGGGCATCCACTTCTTCTGGTACGGCGTCTCGAGTATTCGGAGGTTTTCCATGCCTTCGAAGGTGAAGGTGCCGCGGCTGTCGGTCGCCAGTGAGAGGAACTCCAGGGTCGGGACCCGGGAGATCGCCGAGCAGTCGGCGACCCCGCGCATGAGGCTGAGGAAGCGGAGGTCGGGGACGTCGGGCAGGAAGTCCAGGTCGGCCAGCGGTCCGCCCAGGACGAGGCCGTGGCAGCCCTCGTCGACGTAGCGCTGGGTGATCTCGTCGCTCCACGGGACACCGTCCACGTGCAGACCGCGCTTCTCGCCTTTCCCGTACGGCTTGACCGGCACCTGCCCCTCCTGGTTCCTCTGTGGCTCAAGGCATGGTCCGTCCTTTGTGGTCGCGTGGCAAGACCCGGCGACTCCTGGACACGGGGTGTCGGACCCGCGCGGGGCGGACGGGGTGGTCGCGATCTTCGTCTCCAGTGGACCCGCCGCCGGTGGTTGACAACAACTGGACATTTGGCGCTGTTGTCCGACTTTGCTTTGGCGGGTGGGGACACTGGTGCCCATGGGCGAAGGTGGGACGAGCCGGGTGCCCCCAGGGCTGTACAAGCGGGTGGCGATCGGGGTCGACATCCGCGACTACCACCGGTTCACGCATTGGGAACAGGACGAGGTGCAGCGCGCCCTCAACCGCGTGCTCGACCTGGCGGCCGCGGCCGCGTACCTGGACCGGGGCCAGTGGGAACGCGACTCCGCCGGTGACGGGGAAGTCGCCCTGCTGCCCGGTGACGTCAACCTGGTGCCGGTCGTCCGCGACTTCCCCATGACGCTCGACCGCGCGTTGGCCGACCACAACCGCGCCAACCCGACCCGGTCGCTGCAACTGCGCCTGGCTATGGTCTTCGACGTCTTCTCCCCGGCCGACCTGGGATGGGCCGGTGTCGGGATGACCGTGCTCAACCGCCTGCTCAACGCGCAGCAGGCCCGCGCCGCGCTGGTCGACGTGCCGACCGCCACCGTGGTGCAGATCCTGTGCGGCAAGCTGTTCGAGGCTGCGGTCGAGCCGGAGATGCACGGCCTGCGCCGCGCCGACTTCACCAACGTGATCGTGCACTCGCGGCAGAAGGGCTTCCACCAGGCCGCCCACCTCCGCGTCATCGGACACGCCCCGCCGCTGCCGCCCCCGAAGCCCCGCAACCTCGCCGACGTCGTCGCGGAGCTGGCCACGCCCGAGCCCGTCCGCCCCGCGGACCCGGACCCGCCGAAACCGCCCGAACGACCGCCGAGCCCACCGCTGGGCCCCGCCGTCGAGAAGGCCGTGGCGGCGGTGGCCGCGGCACTGTCCCACGACGACGTCCTCGCCGCCGACAACCTCACCACCATGGCCGTCCTCGAGGCCGTCGACCGCACCCTCCAGGGCACGGTCCGCACCGCCGACGGCCCCAACCTCCCCCTCGCCCTCTTCGCCGCGCTCGACAAACCCTGGTCCGAGTTCTCCGGCGACCGCTGGGGTTTCCGCGCGCAGCGCCACCTGCTCGCCGGGCTCGGCCTGCGCGACAGCCGCTTCGACGAGCTGTGCGAGCGCCTCGGGTGGTGGTCCGACGACCCGGCGCGGCGCTACCCGGGGTTCACCGCCCGCGCCACCCGCGACCGCCCCTTCTACCCGACGCTGCGGCACCCCGACCGCGAGTGCTTCCCCGAGTGGCGGGACGAGTGGAAGCGCACCGTCATGACCGTGCACCAGCGAATCCAGGATTGGGAGTGATGCGCGGTGTCCACGATCGTGGCCGCAGGCGGCGGCGTGCTGCTGGTGCTGGTCCTCGGCTTCTGGTTCGGCTCGACCGGCCGCAGGCGCGTGCCGAACGGCCACGTCGGCGTCATCTACCGCAAGCGCGGCGCGCACCGGGTCGGTGACAACGCCGCCGTCAGCGTCTTCGGCGCGCCCGGCCCCCAGGCCCAGTTGGTGCCCGCCAACACCCGCTACTGGACGCGGCCCTTCCACTTCCACGTCAAGCACGTCCCGTACGTCCGCGTCCCCAGCGGCACCATCGGGCTCGTCGTGGCCAGGGCGGGCGCGGTGCGCTCCTCCGGCGACGGCCTGGCCGCGCACGTGGACTGCGACTTCTTCCAGGACGCCGAGCGGTTCCTGCGCCGCGGTGGCGAGCAGGGCCGCCAGCCGCTGGTGCTGCCCAGCGGTGCCTACGCGATCAACCCCGAGGTCTTCGAGGTGATCACGGTGGACCGCCAGGTCGCGGCCCGTCGCGAGGGCCTGGAGCCCGAGTCGCTGCGCGAGATCGAGCTGCGGGTCGGCGAGATCGGTGTCGTGGTCACCCACTTCGGCACCAAGGCCCCGGTCGAGCGCAACCAGGCCGGGGCGGTGGTCGACGGGCACGAGAGCTACCGCAAGCCCTGGGTGTTCCTGGCGGGCGGCGGCCAGCGCGGGGTGCAGGAGGAGACCCTGGACGAGGGCGGCCGGTACCTGATCAACCCCTGGTTCGCGCACGTCGTGCGGATCCCGACCCGGGTGCTGGTGCTGGAGTGGAACGAGGACCCCAAGTCCGAGGACAACCTGGACGTCTCCCTCGACCAGATCAAGCTGGACGTGCAGGGCCACACGGTGCGGCTGGACATGAAGCAGACCGTGCAGATCCCCGCCGAGGCCGCGCCCCGGCTGGTGCGCCGCTTCGGCGACCTCGGCTCCTCCGGTCGGGCCGCGGTGAAGGGGTTCGTGGAGAAGGAGCTGGCCGCCACCGTCGACGGCTACTTCCGCCGGATCTCCGGCCGGGCCCGGATCATCGAGTTCCTGACCCGCCGCGACGAGGTGTCCAACGAGCTGGCCTCGGAGGTGCGCCACGCGCTCGACCTGACCGGGGTGCGGGCGATCAGCACCACGATCGGCGACTTCGAGTTCGACGACCAGCAGCTCAACGAGCACCGCAAGGCGATCGCGGTGCAGTTCGAGCGGACCAAGCTGGAGCGGGCCAAGCTGGAGGGGCTGGAGGCGCAGGTGATCAACGAGCGGGCCACCAGCGAGATCGAGCTGCAGCGGGTCAAGGTCGAGGAGCAGCGCCGCAGGCTGGAGTACACCGAGCTCAACGTCATGGTCGAGCTGCTGGGCTCGGAGCACACCGCGCTGCAGAAGATCGTCGCCGAGCTGGTCAAGGGCGACGTGCCGCAGTACGTGGGCGGCGACAGCGGGGTCACCGCGTCGCTGCTGCAGGCCATGCCGTTCATGCAGGCCCGCGACCTGGTGATGGGCCTGCAGGGCATGCGCGGCGCCAAGGAGCTGCGGCACTCGGGCGAGCAGGCCGAGGCGGAGTGATGATCGGACCGCAGCGGTACCGCCCGGAGCCCGCCACCTCGGTGCGGCTCGGGCTGTGGGGCCCGCCGGGCAGCGGGAAGACCACGTTCCTGGCCGCGCTGCAGATCGCCACGACCCGGGCGCAGGGCGCGGGCCCGGTCGACTGGATCATGAGCGGGCGCGACGACGCCTCCGTGCGGTTCCTGGTCGAGTCGGTGCACCGGCTGGCCACCGAGAAGCGCTTCCCCACCGCCACCGACGACAGCCGCGGCCTGTCGTTCCGGTTCAGCGGTGTCCACACCGGACAGCGTCTCCGGTGGCAGAAGCGACCACCGGAGACGCTGTCGTTCGAGCTGGACGTGCTCGACGTGCCCGGTCGCTTCTACGACGGCTCCCCCGTCGACGAGACCGGCGCCGACTTCGCCATCGCGGGCGCCCAGGCGTCGACCGCGGTCAAGCCCGACGCCCGGCTCATCGACCACCTGCACCACTGCGACGGCATCATCTTCCTCTTCGACCCCCAGCGCGAGGAGCGCGAGCGCGACGCTTTCCGCTACTTCCACGGTGTCCTGCAACGGTTGACCGGCAAGGTCATGGAGAACGAGACGTTCCCCGGCCCACGGTTACCGCACCGCGTCGCGGTCTGTGTCAGCAAGTTCGACGACTACGAGGTCTTCGACCACGCGCGCCGCAGCGGCTACACCGTCCGCTCCACCACTCCCCCGCACATGCCCGAGGTTTCCCCGGACCGGGCCCGGCAGTACTTCGCCTCGCTGTGCGCGGACCCGGGCAGCAACGCCGACCTGGTGGAAAGCGGCCTGCGCCAGTACTTCGACACGCTCGGCTACTTCGTCAGCTCGTCCATCGGCTTCAACATCGGCCGCAAGCGCTTCCAGCTCAACGACTTCCTCAACACCCACTACGACGGCGACGCCCTGCGGATCCGCGACGCGGTCCGGCCGATCAACGTGCTCGAGCCCCTGCTGTGGCTGCACGACTCGGTCCGTCAGGACCAGCGGCGATGAGCGGGCCGGGCTGGGCCGTGGTCGGCAAGCGGCCCGGCGACGACGCCGACTACGCGGTGCTGGCGGCCAGCGCCGAACCGTTCACCCACGCCCAACTCACCGCGATCCTGCTCGACGCGGCCCCGGGCCACTCGCCCGCCGTGGACGCCGAGGGTGCCGCGGCCCTGCCGTGGGTGTGGTTCGTGCCCGTGCGGTCCGACGACCGGACCCACCTGGGGGTGGCGGTCCGGGCGTGGTCCGACCAGGTCGACGCCACGAGCCGACCCATCGCCGTCACCCGGTTCCTGTGCGTCCCGCTGGACGGCTTCTCCGGCACGTTCACCGCCCTGCACCACGCGGTGGACCGGTGGCGCGACGAGCCACCGACGCGCGTCGAGCCGGTCGAGCCGAGGCGCGGTTTTCCCTGGCACGTGGCCGCCACCGTGGCCGCGCTGGTCGTCGCGGGGCCCGTGGCGCTGGTCGGCGCGGACCGGCTGGACCTGGCGTCCCGGTTGGCGCTGCTCGACTCGGTCGCCGCGTTGCTGCCCGCGGGCGCGCTGTCCTGGCTGACCGCGGCGTGCTGGTCCGACGCCGGGTTCCGGATGGTGTTGAGCTGCAAGGCGACCGCGGAGCCGGGCGACCGGGTGGTGGACGTCCGCACCGGGGAGGCGGTCGGGTCGCTCGGTCCCGCCGCGCGCGCCTACCGCGACCTGCTCGTCGGGTACTGCGAGCAGCACGGCCGGGACGCGGTCGCCCGCTACCTCGCGGGCCTCCCGGACGCGCGGGACCGCGACCTCGGTGCCGTGCGGGCCGCCCTCGCCGGGTTCGACCAGGTCAAGGCCGTGCTGCGCGCCGCGGCCGACCGCACGCTGCGGCCGGAGCAGGTGCGCGCCCTCGACGAGCGGGGCATGTTCGCCGCGCTCGACCCGCGGTCGCGCCTCGGCCTGCTGATCGGCTACCTCGACGTGGCCTGCCCGGAGGACGTCCGCCGCGACGCCACCTGGCTCGCCGCGCACTGGGAGCCGGGCGCGACCGCGCACCTGGCCCGGGTCGCGGGTGTGCGGCTGCGGCGGCCGGAGTGGCGGGCCGGGTCCGTGCTCGCGTTGGCCGACCTGGCCGCCGCGACCGGCTCGCGGGCCGACTTCCTCGACGCGCTGGCCCCCGGGACCGGGTCGTCGGCGTTCGGCGGGCACCTCGGCCGGGTGATCGAGGTGCTGGTCCGGCTCGGCGAAAGTCCGGAGTGGACAGATGAGATCGCCCGCGCGGTCAACGGTTCCCCGCACCTCGCCATCGGCCTGGCCCGCGCGCTCGTGGCCGCCGACGGCCACCCCGGTTACCTGCTGCGCACCCTGGCGGGTCAGGCGGACGAGCCCACCGCGTGGACCCGGATCAGCCGTCCCTTCCGCGTCGCGACCGGCGACACCGGAGCGGCCGAGGCCGAGGACATCCGGGTCCTGCACGGCATCGACGGGACCGTCGTGCGGGAGCTGATCGGCCTCGCCGCCCGGACCGGTCGGACCGCCGTGCGGGGGCTCATGGCGGGCGTGCTGGCGTACCTGGAAAGCGCGCCCGTCGACTGGTCGGAGTGGGGCGTGGCGCTGACCAAGGTGCCGCTCACCGACCCGGAGCAGCAGGCCGCGGCCGATTTCCTGCTGGCGGGTGCCGACCTGGAGCCCTCCAGGTCGCTGCACGCGGGCAGGCGGTACCGGGAGGCGCTGCGCCGGCGGGTCGACTCGAGCGGGCTCTCCCTCGGCCGTCGGACCGCGGTGGTCACCCGGGTCGCCGAGCGGCTGGACCCCGGGTGGGGCGCGGGCGCGGAGGTCGACGACGTGCTCGACGCGTTGTGGCACCTGGGGGGTGACACGGCCGTAGTGGCGCCGGTGGTCGAGGTCGTGGCGGACGAGGCCCGTCGGGACGGTCGGCTGCTCGCCCGGCCCAGCGCCGCGCGCTGGCTCCCGCTGCTGGCCGACGACCCGGAGCTGGCGGTCGCGATCCTGCGCAACCGCCTGCGGGGCGTGGCCGAGCGGGCCCCGGTCGCCGAGGTGGCCGACCTCGTGGTGCGCCTGTCCCGGGCGGAGGAGACCGCGGAGGCCGTGGCCGACGCGCTCGCCCGGTCGGCGTGGCGGCCGCTGACCCCGCAGTGGGCGGAGCTGTTCGTCGTGCTCACGTCCCGCCTGCACCTCGCGGGCGACCCGCGGCCCGACCGGCTGGCCACTGCGCTCGGCACGGCGCTGCTGGCCCGGTGGCCGCGGTCGCGGCTCGACTCGACCGCCGACGAGCTGTTCGGCGTGCTGCTCGGCCAGGCGATCACGGTCGTGCGCCTGGTCGCGCACCTCGCGCCGGTGGTCGGCGAGCACGGGGTGCTGGCGCTGCACCGCGCCGACCTGGACCAGGTGCTCGATGCCGTCGAACCGGTGGCCGCCCGGGCGCGGCCGCCGCACGCCTGAGGGAGGCCACGGTGCAGAAGAGGTGTCGGCGGTGATCGGCGGGTTCCTCGCGCGCGTCGGCGGCGCCCGGCCGGACCTGCTCGCCAAGACGCCGACCGACCGCTTCCGCTACGCCGCGACCGGGGGCGTGCTGCTCACCACCGCGGCCATCGCGGCGGCCTCGGCGGCGTTCGCGCTGGTCATGGCGTTGCGCGTGCCCCCGGTCGGTGCGGTGCTGGGCGGGTTGGCGTGGGGGCTGGTCATCCTGAACCTGGACCGGCTGCTGGTGATCACCATGAGCCGGGAGAACGGCGTGCTCGCCGCCGTGCTGACCGCGTTGCCCCGGCTCGCGCTCGCGGTCCTGCTCGGCGTGGTGATCTCCACCCCGTTGGTGCTGCGCATCTTCGAGCCGGAGGTCAACCTGGAGCTTCAGGTCTTGGCGCAGGAGAAGCAGGCCGCGTTCGCCGCGGACGACCGCGCGCGCAGCGATCGGATCGCCGAGGCGGACGCGAAGATCGCGGAGTGGAACCGCGTCGCGGGGTCCACTGTGGATGGTGAGCGGCCGGTGGTGGAGGCCAAGGCGGCGGTGGACGAGGCGTGGCGGCAGTACCAGGTCGCGAACGGCGAGGCCCAGTGCGAACTCGACGGCACCTGCGGTACGGGCAGGGCGGGTGTGGGGCAGTCGCAGCGGGACAAGGCGCAGGCGGCCGAACGCGCGTACGACAACTACAACCGGGCCAAGGCGGGCTACGAGCAGGCGCGCGCGGACGCCGTCGGCGCGCACCGGGGCACGGTCGACGCCGCGCGGGCGGAGGCTGAGCGGCTCGGCGTCGAGCGCAAGTCGCTGGCGGACGCGCAGGACCTGGACCGGCGGCAGTTCGCCCAGGGCAGCCGGGAGGCGGGGCTGCTGGCCCGGATCGAGGCGCTGGACTCACTGACCGCGAAGCGCCCCGGGCTGGGGAGCGCGCACTGGGTGCTGTTCCTGCTGTTCGCCGCGCTGGAGGTGCTGCCGGTGCTGGTGAAGCTGATGCAGCTGCTCGGCGCGCCGACGCTCTACGAACAACTGCTCGCCGAGCACGTCAAATCCGCCAAGGCGCTGGAGATCCGGGCGATCGGGCGAGCGGCCGACGTCGCCGACGAGCGCGCCGAGTACCGCGCCGAACTCGACCTCGCCGAGGCGCGCCGGGACTACCGGAGGGACCTGCGGCGCGCCGAGCAGCCGGGGGAGCAGACCATTCCCCATCTTCGGCGCGGGGCCGACCGGTCGCGCGGGGTCGGTCTGCCCCGGTGAAAAGGACGAGGGGGGCGATACCGCCCGCCGGTTCCCACTTAACTGTCAAACGTTGCTTGACCAGCGGAAATGCGTGACCGTCTAGCGGTCTGAAAATTTCCGACGTACTGCGAATGGGGGTACCGGGCCCGGGGGTGGCGGCCCATTATGGTCTAGACCTATTGGTGCCGTGAGGAGGATGAGTGATGAGGCTGCGTCGAGCGCTCGCCGGGGTGGGGGCGATGACTTCGGCCATCTTGGGGCTGAGCGTGGTGCTGGTGACACCCGCCTCCGCGCACGGTTCCATGGGTGACCCCATCAGCCGGATCTACCGCTGCTTCAGCGAGGGACCCGAGAACCCGAAGTCGGCGGCCTGCAAGGCGGCCGTCCGGGCGGGCGAGGCCTGGCCGATCTACGACTGGGACGAGGTCAACCAGCCCAACGCCAACGGCCGCAGCCGCGAGATCATCCCCGACGGGAAGCTGTGCAGCGCGGGCCGCGACAAGTACAAGGGCATCGACCTGCCCCGCGCCGACTGGCCCGCGACGAACCTGCCCGCGGGCGGCACGGCGTTCACCTTCAAGTACAAGATCACCGCGTCGCACCCGGGCACGTTCGAGCTGTACATCACCAAGCAGGGCTGGGACCCGACCCAGCCGCTGAAGTGGTCGGACCTGGAACCGACGCCGTTCTACAAGCAGCTCAACCCGCCCACCTCGGGCGGCAGCTACCAGCTGCGCTCCACCATCCCGGCGGGCCACACCGGCCGCCACCTGATCTACTCGATCTGGCAGCGTCACAAGCCGGACAGCGGCGAGGCCTTCTACTCCTGCTCGGACGTCATCCTGGGCAGCTGACTTCCCGCGGATCGGGGGGCCACCGCGCTGGTGGCCCCCCGATCCGCGCGCTCAGACGTCGCTACCAGGGATCTCCACGCTCATCACACCACCGGGATTGACGACGACCAGCGTGTCCGCCAGGAGTCCCCGCAGGGCGGACACGGGCGCCGAGGTCGCGCGCACACCCGGCGGCAGGTAGGCCGGTGACGAGTACACCACCAGGAAGCGGTTCCCTGCTCGTCCACGCTCACCCGCGGCACACCATCCGGGCCGGGCACGAACAGCACTTGCGCCGCGAGCAGGGCCGCGGGGAGTCGGTCGGGCGGCAGCCACTCGGCCGTCACCAGGTTGAGCACGTCCTCGAACTCGTTGCGCGGCAACGGGAACCCGCGCTTGGCTGGACCTGGGCGGTAGTTCGGGTCCAGGTACACCTCGCCGGTCAGCTCACCATCCGGCCCGACCTTGTACGCGCCGAGAAGTGCGGCGGGCGGGGGCTCGGGAAGGAGGCGGTGGTCGGCTTCCGAGTCGTGGCACCACACCCAACCGTCGGGGTTGTTCCTGCCCTCGGCGCGGAGGGCGTCGGTGACCGGGGGCAGGCCTGGGTGGTCGACCGGGACCGGAGGTTCCTCAGGCTGCTCCATGTCGAAGGCCACGAACAGGTCTGTGGCCACGGACTCCACCAGGTCCAGGACTGATCGGCTGCCCGGTGGCAGTCCCGGGAGGCCATGCCGGGCACCCACGAGCGCGCCGACGATCGCGGCGACAGCAGCGCGGTCACCATCGTGGTCGACGGCGGCGCGCAGCGCGGCGGCCGGGTCGTAGTCGAAGATCGACGTGATCAGCAGTGCACGGCCCAGCACCGACTCCGGGCTGTGTCCGTCCGCGAAGGACTCGACGCGTTCGGCGACGGACTTGACCAAGTCCCGGGAACGGTTCTCCTTGACCTGGCGCAGTACCGCATCGTGTGGGCCATCGGTGGGCAGCTTGGCGATGAGCACGCTCGGCGCGATTCCCAGGGGATCCTTCCTCAGCACGCCGGTCAGCAAGATCACCAGCAGCGCGGCGTCCGGTTCGGCACCGCCGATCGCACCCAGCAGTGCGCCCACCACGGCCCCGGTGCGATCTTCGATCGGGAAGCCGGGGACCTGGTCGAGCCAACCCGCCGCGCGAGCGGGGGCGTGGGTGCGCAGCAGGTCTTCCGCTCCCCTCAGCAACGCGGCGGTGATCGGGCCGATGCCGATGGTGCCCGCGTACTGCTCGGCCACCGCCACACCCGCGAACGCGCCGACCAGCCGGTACCAGGAGAACCGGCGGCCCGCGCCGATCCGCGGGCTCGCCTTGCCGAACGTGGGTGGGCCCAGCGTTCGAGTCGCTCCCGAGCCGTCGACCGTGTAGAACGCCTGCGCCCACACCGGCTGGGCGCGACCGTGCAGGGGGCGGCCAGGCAGGTGGCGATCTCCACGCACTCCCGCTCGTCCAGGTGCCTGCCGTGCGCACGGGCCTGATCCGCGGCGGCGACCACGGACCCCCGCACGAACTCGGCGTCCTCGGCGGACAAGCCCAGCCACGTGTCGTCAACGCGGGTTTCCGGCGCCCGCACCACCACGACGGGCTGTTCCGGCGTGGCGCGGGGAAGGTCTCTGGCGTGCTCCACCGCGGTCGAGTTCAGGTCGAACGACAGCACGTGGCCGGGGTTGACCACGATCTCGTCGACATCCACAGCCAGTGACAGCAATGCGTCCCGCAGGTTGATCTCGTACCAGGAGCGGGTACCGCTGGGCAGCATGTCCAGCGAACTCCACGCTTCGGCGCGCACCCCGTCCGGGTGCTTCACCAGCCGCACCGCCCCGTTGTCCTTCAACGGCAGGTACACGGTGGAGTCGAGGATGGCCGCCAGACCGGACAGGTCGTGCAGCCACTGGGCCCAGTAGTAGCGGACCAGCTTGTCCATCCTGCTCGTCGGGGCGGGCAGCCCGCGCCAGGTCATCCCGGACCTGGCGTGCGGGTTGACTCGGACCCGGTCCGTGGGCTGCCCGTCCGTGCCCACGAGGCGCCAGCCCAGCACGGCCGCCTGCGGCACCTCCAGACCCGGGAACTCCTCGCGGTCCCACTCCGGGTCGACCACGACCATCTCCTCGCCCGGGTGCTCGGCGGCCCAGGCGAGATCGGCATCCGACGGCTCCGGCCACAACGCGGGCAACAACCACACCGGGGCGTGCGGCGACATGAGGAGGTGTTCGACCTCGCTGCCGTCCACGTGCACCAACAACGTGCGCGGCGGCATGAACGCGTTGCCGGACGATCCGTCGAGCTCGTAGGGAACCCACCAGTAGCGGCTCTCCCGGTGCACGCCGGGTTCTTTGATGCGCAGCGGCTCGCCGTCGCTGGTCAGCTCCGGGCCGTACCGGTCCCGCAACCACGCCTCGGCCACGGCGATGGCTTGTTCCTTGGTCTGCACGGTCATGCTTGCGCCGCCGGTCCTGTCCCCGCCGCGATGGCGGTCTCGATCTGTTCGGTGAGCCAGCGCATGAACGGTTCGTGGTGGGTGACGCCGGTCAGTCGCACGTGGATGCCATCCGGAACCACTGTGGTCCGGGCGCGCTCGTCAATGGCGATCTGCGCGCGGTAGTAGCCCGCGAAGGGGAGTTCCATCGCGCTCGACAGTGCGAGCGCGTCGTGCTGCATGGTCGCGTGGTGGAACTTCGCGTACCACTGGTCCATGTGCGCCGCGACGAACCGGGCCCACTCCGGGCCTGTGGGGTCGGCCAGCAGGCGGTGCAGCGGTGAGTCCTTGGCGATCTCCACCTCGGGGGTGAACGTGGTCTCGGAGAGCTGCAGGTATGGCAGCCGGACCAGGCCCAGCAGGGCGGTCGCGGCGGGGATGTCGGTGCGGAAGTTGTGGTCGGCGCGCTCCGGGTCGCGGTAGCGCAGTGCGCCGCCGACCTGGAAGACCGCCAAGCGCTCGGCCAGGTCGGGACGCTCGGTCAGCAGGGCCGCCAGGTTGGAGGCCGGGCCGATGCCGACCCAGCGGACCGGGCCCGTGGTCGAGTCCAGCACCTTCGCCACGGCCGCGCGGATGTCGTCGGGCTGGTGCGGGACGTGCGGCGGGGTCAGGCCGTCGATGCAGTTCAGCCGGGTGTTGCCGAGGTCGGAACCGGTGACGACGGGGACATCGGGGCGACCGAGGAGGTCGAGCAGGCGCCGGACGAAGCGGGCGCGCTCGCCGCCGAGTTCGTCGCAGGTGAGGACTAGGGCCAAGGTGGGCTCGGCGGCGGCGGCGATGAGCGCGATGGCGTCGTCGGGGTCACCGCCCGCGTCGGTGTCGATGATCATCGGGGTGTCGCGGCGCGAGGGCGGGAAGTACGCCTTCGGCTCGTAGCCCAGGTTGAACCGGTCCGACCTGTCCTTCGTCGCGCGGATGGTCTCGTTGATGCCGAACTCGTCGTCGTAGTCGCTGTGCTTCACCGCAGCCCTCCTCGTTCAGCCAACTCGGCGGCGAACCGCTTGCGCTCGGCCTTGGTCTCGTGCTCGCTGTAGGCCGCCCACACGGCGCGCGGTGTCCTCGTCCATCCCGAGCCGCTCAATGGTTTCGGCCACGATGCCCGTGTCGTGCAGGTAGTCGTTGAGGCGGAAGTAGGTGCCGGGGATCATGGTCTCGTCGACCTTCCGGTGGTGCATCCGGACTCGTCGATGCCGTCGAACTGCCGTCCAAGGTTCTCCAGGTCTCGCATCGCCCCCTCCACCACGGCGCGGGACAGGACGATCTCGCTGCAGTGCCGGTGAAGAACTCGGGCTGCATGATCTTGGTCGCCAGGGCCAGGTTGTGGCCGTCGCGGCCGAGGAAGACCACCCGGCGGTCGGGGTTCTGGGCGACCAGTGCCGAAACGTCGTCGGGCACGCGGGTCGCCACGTCGACGATCACCGGAGCGGTGCACTCGCGGGCGACCTCGTAGGCGTGGGATCAGGGCGCGGATCTGCTCGGGATCGGTGATGCCGAGGTCTGCGGCCACTTCGGCGACGGCGGCGTCACGATTGTCGTTGGCGCCGGGGTCCCCAGTGTGCTCGGTGGGGTCACGGTCCTCGGGTAGGGGGGATTCGGCAGGTCCATCGTCTGCGGAGTGACTATCGGCGCCGTCGTTCCCATCGGAATTCTCCGAGTCCGAAGGGGATTCGCCGTGTGCCGAGGGGACGGGGAGCTCAGTTGGGGACTCGGGTTGTGCGTAGGAAGGAACTTGACGGAGTGGGCATTGGGCGGGAGGTATGCCAGGTCACCGCTTTGCGGATCGACGAAAGCGATGCCGTGCTCGGTGTGCACCACGCGCATGACGTGCCCGTGCTCGCCGCCGGGGTAGTTGTCGGCGACAACGCCGCGGGACCCTTCAGGCAGGTCCTTCATAGTCGAGATGACGCTGTTGAAGTCGTCGTGGTCCTGCCACTGAAGTACCTCGCCCGCGCCAGGTCTGTGCTCGTCGAGTGGATGGCTGCCTGGCTCGGCGGATTGGTGGCGATCGCCGTATCCGAGAAGTCGGTGCGTGACCGCGCCGACTCCCCGGTGAGTACCCGAGCCAGGTCACGCGTGTACGGCGCGATGTCGTACGGGTGGATCTCGTTGCTCGGATGGCTGATCTCGGTGAGCTGGTCCAGCCTTGAGGCGAGCGACCCACGGCGTTCCCGATCGCCTGCCCGCGTGGGAACTCCCGTCTGCTCTCCGGACTGGTGCGAACGGGCTGGGCCGTCCGGCTCCAACGCGCGCGATGTCCTTAGGGGCCAGTGGTCGATCCGAGGACCTGTCCGGGTTTCCCTCTCCGGAAGGGGTGTCCTTGCCTGTGTCGTGGTTGGCAGCCGCAGGTTGATCACTTGCCCGCGGCGAGGACCCGGTTTCGCTAGGCGGCCTGCGAGAGTCCGTTGCGTCGCCCGGAGTAGGCGCCTCAGGTGAGCTCTGGGAGTCGGACCGCGTCGCGGCGGGAGGGGTGTCCCGGTTGCCATCCGGGAGGCGGGTGCTCGGTTGTGCGGGTCCGGCGCTTTCGGGCCAGGTCGGTTGCCTGCCGGTTTCCGTGCGGGACGCGTCGGTGTGGTTGGGGGCGGGTTGGTGCGGCGAGGTCTGCGGCCTGCTCGATCGACCTCCGCCCGGTTGTGCCGAGTTGACGCGGACAGGCGCGGCCAGCGGCCTCTCGAACTGGTTCCCAGCCGACCGCCTGCCTGGCTGGTGGGCTCCTGGCTGTGCGGGACCGGCTTGGTTTGGCGACGACAGCGGTCGCGCGGCTTGGTTCGCGATCGGCTGGTGCGCGCCGGATTGTGTCGGGTTGACGTGGCGCGGCACGTGCCTGCCGTTCTGGTTCCCGACCGGTGGTCGAGCACCGGTTTGTGCGGGGGGTGGCGACGGCGGTGGTCGGCTCGCCCGGTTTCCGGGGGAGGCACTCGGTGCGGCTGTGGGCTTGGCGGAACCGGGTGCTTGGCCGGGCTGCGACTGCGGTCGGGCGGCGGTGGTCGGGATCTGGCGGGTGTTGCCCAGTTGGGTCGCCATACCCTGCGGCATGGGCCTCCCCGAATCCGGTACGCCCCCCGAAGCGACTCGGGGATTGTGCGGAGAGGGATGAGCACCGCCGGTGCCGGAGGTCGGTGTGCCCGCAGGCCGCGCGGTGGACGGGAACCGCGTAGCCGGCGGTTGCGGGGGTCGCCCCGGGGAGTCGCGTGGTCGCGTCGTTCGTTGGTGTTGCGGTGCGCGGGTTGCCGGTGAAGGGGGTTGCCGTCGGGTTTGTGCGTGGTGGTGTCGACGACGCCGTTGGGGCGCGGCCCGTACCGTTGGGTGTGGAGCCGGAGCGCGGATCCGCCGATTGTCCTGTCCCGTTCACCGTCGGTGCGGATGACCGCTCGACCTTGCTCAGGCGGTTGGCGTTGGACTGGTCGGCGTCGCGGGTGGCGGCGGCGGTGGCTTTGGTCTTGGCGCCCGCGTTCTCGGCGGCGCCGGCGGCTTGTTCCACACCCCGGCGGGCGTTGGAGATGGCGTTGTCGGCGCTGCGCATGGCCACTTGGCCGAAGACGCCCGCGCTGCTCTGGCTCGCCGAGATGTTGAGCTTGCTGTTGACGCCGTCGCGGAGTGGGCGCCGCGGTTGGTGAAGCGGCCACCGAGGGCCTCGACGGCATCGGGGTCCATTGCGCTCCGCCGACGATGCCATACGAGGTCGGGGCTTGCGACCCAATCGGTGGGATCGGGGTCAGGCGGCTCTTGCGATGGTGGTCGAGCGGTAGGTCAGTGGGGTCGCGGCGTTGTCGAGGGCGGCATCGACCGCGTCGAGCAGGGCGACGCGGTGGGTCGAGCGGGTCAGGTCGACGGCATCCACCGCCAACCGCACGGTCCCGCCGCGGCGGGCGGTGCGGATCGCCGTGCGCACCAGGGCGAAACCGCGCCAGGACTCGGTTCGCTCGCTGCCCGCCAGCGCGTGCACGCGGGCCCGGACCCGGATGCCCGTGTGCAGGTCGCGGATGCTCATCAGGTCCGCGCACAGCCGGAAACCCTTGCGCTGCAACGCGATCACCGTGCCCGCCGAGGCCATCCACCGTGGCGGGGCGAAGCCGTCGACCGGGAGCGCGGCACGCTCCATTGCGGACATCGCGGCGGTGAGGCGCAGGCCCGCCTCGTGTGCGGGCAGTGTCGCGAACTCGGCGCGGCGGCCCAGCGACAGCGTCAGCGAGCGCGGGTCCGGGGTGTGGTCGAAGCCGTGCATGAGCACGTCGTCGCCGTTGCGGTGGCGGTCGCGGACCCACTGCACCCACTCCGCCGGGGTGCCCGCGTGCCGTGGCGCGATCAGCAGGGTCAGCGGCACCGCGCGCCGGTCGAGTTCGTCGGCGAGCGCGGCGCAGCGGGACAGGGACGGGGCGTCGACGCCCGCGAGCGAGACCACCAGTCGTGCCGTCACCAGCTCAGCACAACGGCACCGGATGACTACCAGGTGTCGCCGGTGGTAGCTCAGCCGATCCAGTCGGCGAACTTCCTTCCGGTGATCTTCTCGTACGCCTCGACGTAGCGGGACCGGGTCGACTCGACCACGTCCGCGGGCAGCGGGGGCGGCGGCGTGTTGCTCGCGCGGTCCCAGCCGGAAGGCCCGGTCAGCCAGTCGCGGACGTACTGCTTGTCGAACGACGGCTGCGCCTTCCCCGGAGAATACGTCTCCACCGGCCAGTACCGCGACGAGTCCGGGGTCAGCACCTCGTCGCCCAGCACGACCTCGCCGTCGAGCAGGCCGAACTCGAACTTCGTGTCCGCCAGGATGACGCCCCGGTCGGCGGCGAACTCGGCGGCCCGCGTGTAGACCGCCAGGGTCAGGTCGCGGACCCGCTCGGCCAGCTCCTGCCCGATCTCGGTGACCGTGGCGGCGAAGTCGATGTTCTCGTCGTGCTCGCCCAGCGGCGCCTTGGTGGCCGGGGTGTAGATCGGCGACGGCAGCTTGGCGCCCTCGACCAGGCCCTCCGGCAGCGCGATGCCGCAGACCGCGCCCGAGCGGTCGTAGTCGACGGTGCCCGACCCCGCCAGGTAGCCGCGCGCGACGGCCTCGACCGGCAGCATCTTGAGCCTGCGCACGATCAGCGCCCGCCCGCGCACCTCCGCCGGGATGCGCTCGTCGTCCCACGCGACCAGGTGATTCGGCACGAGGTCGCCTAGCAGCTCGAACCAGAACACGCTCATCGCGGTGAGGATCCGACCCTTGTCCGGGATCGGCGATTCGAGCACGAAATCGTAGGCCGACACGCGGTCCGAGGCGACCAGCAGCAGGTGGTCGTCGTCGATGGCGTGGAGCTCGCGGACCTTGCCTGCCGCGATCTGCGGGTAGTCATCGAGGGTCGGCACGTTTGCGCAGCCTACGGCGTACCCCTAAGACTTTTCCCATGGGGTACGACTGGATCTCGTTCACCACCGACTACGGCCTTGCCGACGCCTACCCGGGCGTTTGCGAGGGCGTGATCGGTCGAATCGCCCCGCGCGCCCGGGTGCTGCACCTGTCGCACGCCGTGCCCGCGCAGGACGTCCGCAGGGGCGCCGCCGTGCTGGCCCAGGCCGTCGGGTACCTGCCACCGGCGGTGCACCTGGCCGTCGTGGACCCGGGCGTCGGCACCGACCGCAGACCCGTCGCGGTCGTCGCCGGGGAGGCGGTGCTGGTCGGGCCGGACAACGGGCTGCTGGTCGCCGCCGCTGGGGTGCTCGGCGGGATCACGGCCGCCTACGAGCTGACCGAGTTCCGCCTGGAGCAGGTCTCGGCGACCTTCCACGGCCGCGACGTCTTCGCGCCGACCGCCGCGCACCTCGCCCGCGGCGCCCGGCCGGACGAGGTCGGGCCCGCCGTCGACCCCGCCGGGCTGGTCCGCCTGCCCGCGCCGGTCACCCAGGTCGAGGCTGGTCGGGTGACCACCGAGGTGCTCGGCGTGGACGGCTTCGGCAACGTCCAACTCGCTGCGACCCGGCTCGACGCGGCGCCGGGTACCTACGTGCACGCCCAGGTGGGGGACCGGTCGGTGGAGGCCGTCGTCGGGCGCACCTTCGCCGACGCGCCCGCCGGGTCGGCCGTGCTGCTGGTGGACTCGGCGGGGCACCTGGCCATCGCGGTCAACGCGGGCTCCGCGGCCGCGGTGTTGACGCCGCGGCCGGGAGCACCGGTGGTCTTGCTGCTCGCGACCTAGAAGGTCAGCTTCCAAGAGTCGATGTAGCCGCTGTCCGAGCGGTAGACGTCGCGGACGCGCAGCCGCCACGTGCCGTTGGCGACCTTGGTCGCGGCGTTGACGGTGTAGGTCGCGATGACGTTGTCGGCGGAGTCGCTCGACGAGGACGCCTTGAGGCGGAAGGTGCCGCCGTCCGGGGCGACCAGGTCGATGACCAGGTCACCCCGGTAGGTGTGGACGACCCGGACGTCCACCTTCAGCGCGCCGGGCGCGTTGCCGGGTACGCCCGTGACCGTGATCGGGCTGTCGACCGCCGCGCCGCCGTCGGGGATCGGCACGTCGGCGGTGTTCTCGAAGGTCTTGGCCGCGTCCGGGGTGACCGCGTCCTTGGCGTCGACGCGGCCGTCGCCGTAGAAGTTGTTCTTCGCGGTCGTGCCGGTGCAGCGGGCGTCGGCGCAGGGCAGGTCGTCGGCCTGGGCGGCGAGGCGGGTGCGCAGGTCGGCCACGGACAGGTCGGGGTTGGCGCTGAGCATGAGCGCGGCGACGCCCGCCACGTGCGGGGTGGCCATCGACGTGCCGGACAGGTTGCCGTAGCGACCGCCGGGCAGGGTCGAGTAGACGCTGTCGCCGGGCGCGGTCACGGTGATCTTTCCGGTGCCGAAGTTGGAGAACGACGACTTCACGTTCTGGGAGTTGATCGACGACACGGTCACCACGCCGGGCAGCTCACCCGGCATCAGCAAGCACGAGTTGTTCACCGGCCGGGACGCCGGGCTCGAGTCGTTGGGGCTGGTGGTGTCGGTGACCTTGTTCGCCAGGTCGTAGTTCTCGTTGCCCGCCGCGACGACGTTCAGCACGCCCTTGCCCTCGGCGTACGCGGTTGCCCGCTTCACGCCCTCCAGGGTCGCGGCCTGGTCGGCGTTGTTCGGGCAGGCGAAGAGCCACGGGTCGCTGTAGTAGCTGTTGTTGGTGATCTTGAAACCCTGGTCGGCGGCGAAGACGAAGGCGCAGATGGTGTTCTCGGCGAAGAACAGGCCACTGGGCACCTCCGCGATCCGCACCGACGCGATGTGGACGCTCGGGGCGACACCGATCGCGCCCTTGCCGTTCTTGGCCGCCGCGATCGTGCCCGCGACGTGCGTGCCGTGGTCGCCCTCGGCGCGCCACGAACCCGGACGGGTGTCGAGCTTGCCGTAGGCGCAGGAGGCGGACTTGGTGGCGTCGAAGTTGGGCTTGAGGTCGTAGTGCTGGTCGTCGACGCCGGTGTCGAGCACGCCGACGAGGACGGACGGGGAGCCCGTGGTGACCGACCACGCCTGGTCGGCCTTGATCTGGGTCATGTCGGGCCGGTTGGTCTCGGCCTCGGTCGGGGTCGTCTGGGTGGGGGCTGCGGGGATCGACGGGTTCGAGGCCTCGGCGGGTACGTCCGTCGTGCGGGTGGCACCTACCTGCTGCACACCGCTTACCGCGCGCATCTTGGTCGCGAAGTCGCTCGCGGACGAATGCGCCACTACGACACCGATGGCGTCGTAGGAGGAGAAGACGGTGCCACCGTTGGTCGCCACCGCCGTCTTGGCACCGGCCGTGTCGTTGGGCGCGGTGATCACGAGGTAGGACCGCACGCCGGTCGCGGTGGACGCCTTGGGCGCGGCGGGGAGACCGGGCGAGGCCTCGGCCACCCCCGCCATCCCGACCACGAGGCTGACCCCGGCCGCAGCGGCGGTCACCGCGCGGCGGAGCCGGGAAGTCGACCAGATCGTCACAGTTCCTCCACTGGTGTGGGAATGCCTGAGTCGCAGGGTGTCCATCACCCAGGCAGGAACGAGACAATCACGGTCGTGCTGCGCCACCGGAGCACAAATACCCGATAGCGGCCTAAGTCAACTCGATCGATGTACCCGCGATCGGGATCTCCACCCGTGCGCCACCGGGGCCGAGCTCGTCGAACCGCCGGTACGCCATCGCGATCCCGGCCTCGCTGAGGGTGAGTTCGTGGATCGGCACGGCCACCCGCGGCGCCACCGCCCGGTAGAACTCGACGGCCTCACCGAGCTTGAGCCACGGCGCGCCGGTCGGAAGCCCCAGGACGTCGATCTTCTGCTCGGGCACGAAGAGCGAGTCGCCGGGGTGGTAGAAGGCGCCGTGGTCGACGACGTAGCCGACGTTGGGCGGTAGCGGCAGCTCCGGGTGGATCACCGCGTGGTCGCCGCCGACGACGTCGACCACCGCACCCGCCAACTCGACCGCGTCACCCGGCCGGACCGCGCGGACGTCCAGCCCGAGCTTGGCGGCCTCTCCCGCGGATTCGGGGTCGGCGATCAACTCGGCACCCGGGTTCCCCTTGGCCAGTGCGGTGAGGCGGTCGCCGTCGAAGTGGTCGAGGTGCGAGTGGGTGATCAGGATGGCGTCGAGGTCGCGCAGGTCCTCCATGCCGGTGGACCAGACGCCGGGGTCGACGAGCAGCCGAGCGGAGTCGGTTTCCAGCAGTACGCACGAATGGCGGAAGTGGGTCACCTTCACCGAACCACCCTAACCCCGCGTGCGCCGGGTGTACGGTGTTCGAGCTTGATCAAGGGGATTCGCCGATGAGTGGTCTGCCGCACCGCGCCCTCTCCCGCGCGGTGCTGATCGGTGCCCGCGACTTCCCGCGTGCCGACGCCTTGCGGCCCCTCCCGGCGGTCCGGAACAACCTGGCCGATCTGGTGCGCGCGCTGTGCGATCCGGACACGGGGATCCTGGATCGCGCTCATTGCACCGTGATCGACGACCCGGAGTCCCCGGGCGCCGTCATGCGCGGCCTGCGGCGCCCTGTGGGCGAGGCCCAGGACCTGCTCGTCGTCTACTACTCGGGACACGGGATCCGGCACGAGTCCCGGCACGAGCTGTACCTGGCGGTGCGCGAGACCGAGCAGGACGTGCTCAAGAGCAGCGCGGTGCCGTTCGAGTGGCTGAAGGACGCCATCGAGGACAGTCCAGCGCGCACGAAGCTGCTGATCCTGGACTGCTGCTACTCCGGGCTGGCACTGGGGGCGATGTCGGCGACGGAGGTGCGCGACATCGGGGTGGCGGGCACGTCGGTGATCACTTCCTCGTCGGGCACGCAGCTCTCCTACTCGCCGCCCGGCGAGACCCACACCGCGTTCTCCGGTGCGCTGATCACGCTGCTGCGGGAGGGATCCGACCTACCGGACACGCCGCTGACGGTGGTGCAGCTGTACCGGTCGCTGGTGGCGGCGATGAACCGGCGTGAGCTGCCGCGGCCGAGGTTCAAGAGCACGGACACCAGCAGCGACCTCGTCCTGCGCCGGGAGCCGCCTTCGCCGGCGGTGGTGCGGGAACCCGTCCCGGAGCAACCCGGTTCATCGCAAGAGCCCCCCGCCACACGGGAGGAGCTCGGCTCGGCGAGGTCGCGGCAACGCGCCGAGCGGGCGATCGAGCCGGGCGCGGAGTCGCAGCCGCTTGCCGCCGCGTCCCGCGTGGGGCCTGCGGAATCATTTGGGGACGTCTCGCTAGAGCCCTCGACGGCCGTGTGGTTGGCCTCCTCCGTGTGGGTGGCCATTCTCTGGATGCTCTTCTTCTGGGGGGCCGGGTCGTCCATCGCCGGGTGGGTCGGGCTCTTCTGGGGCACGCCACCCGCAGGCGCCGGTCATGGCGCTGATGTCGCCGTGGCTGTGACGCTGGGTGTCGTCGCCGTGATCGCGGGCGTCATGATCCGGTGGCCCATGGCCAGGTTCCGGTTGGGCAGGCCGTGTCCGTCGATCCGCGTGGCGGTTGTCGCCACGTTGCTCACGCCGCTGTCCCGCTGGCCGCGGCCGCTGTCCTCGGCGGTGGCCGCGTTCTCCCTCTGGGTGATCTTCCAGGCCCTGGACACATCGCCGGTCGGATCGCTGACCAAGGTCAGCGCGCTGACCAACGACGTTTCGCGCGTGACCGTCTTCGCCCCCTGCGCCGCCGTGCTCGTGCTGACCGTGGTGCGTCGCTGGTCGGGCGACCGGCGCTGACACCTTCCGTGGAACTTGCCTAACCCGGTCGGACGAGCTTGTACCCGATCGAGTGCACTCCGTAACGGCGTCTTGTGGCCCACGATGAATACGCAAGAACGTCGGGTGTACGGATGAGGTGAGGTCGATGACCGTGTTGCCGCACCGCGCCCATTCGCGGGTGGTGTTGATCGGGACCAGCGACTTCCGGCATGCCGATCGGTTGCCGCCGTTGCCCGCGGTCCACAACAACCTGGCCGACCTGGAGCGCGCGTTGTGCGATCCGGAGACCGGGATCGTCGACCGGGCCCAGTGCACGGTGCTGGACACGCCGGACTCGGTGACCAGTCTGATGCAGCGGCTGCGCAGGCCGGTCGGGCAGGCCGAGGACCTGCTGGTCGTCTACTACTCGGGGCACGGGATCCGGCACGAGCACCGGCACGAGCTGTACCTGACCGTGCACGACACCGACCCGGCCATGCTCGCGGGCACCGCCGTGCCGTTCGAGTGGCTGAAGGAGGCCATCGAGGACAGCCCGGCGCGGACCAAGCTGCTCATCCTGGACTGCTGCTACTCCGGCCTGGCCGTCGGCGCGATGTCGGCGGGGGAGGAGGTGCGCGACATCCGGGTGGCGGGGACGTCGGTGATCACGTCGTCGCCCGGGAACCAGATCTCGCACTCGCCGCCGGGGGACGAGTACACGGCGTTCTCGGGTGAGCTGATCACGTTGTTGCGCAACGGTTCCAACTTGCCCGGTGTGCCGTTGACGGTGGCCGAGCTGTACCGGTCGCTGGTGGCGGCGATGAACCGGCGGGACCTGCCGAAGCCGAAGTTCAAGAGCACGGACACCAGTAGCGACCTCCTCTTGCGCCGCGTGCCGGAACCGCGACTCCCCGAACCGCCTTCGGTCAAGCCGGAAGCCGCCAAGCCGGAGGCTGCCGGGCTGGTGGCGGAAGTGCCGGTGGCGGAAGTGCCGTCGGTGGCTGAGGTGCCGCCGATCGTGGACGCGCCTGCGATCCCGATGCCGGGCGTCGTGAAACCGTTGACCCGGTTCCCCTCGCTCGCCACCCCGAAGCCGCGGGTGCGCTCGGTCGCCAAGAAGCGCGCTGTACCAACGGAGTCTGACGGGGTACCCGCCCAGCGCTCGACCGAAAAAGTCGAGGACGAACGCCCGGAAACCGTGGCGCGGCCTGCCGCCAGCAGGCTGACGCCGGTGCTGTGGGTGGTGTTCTTCATGGGCTTCCCGGTCTCGCTGGGCGGCATCCTCAGCGCGATCACCGCTGAGCCCCCGGAAGGCGACCCCAAGGACCTGCTTTTCGGACTGGTGTGGCTCGGGGCTTCGGCGCTGATCATCCTGCTGATCCGGTTCCGGTTCGCACCTCGCCGTGCGGGACGCCAAGTCGGCCACGTCGAGGCTCTGCGGATCACGCTGGTCGAACCGGTCAGTCGGTGGCCGCGATACGTGATCGGACCCGCGCTCGGCTTTTCCCTGCTGATGGCGGTGGTGGCCCCCTTCGCGGACGTCACGTCGACCACACCCGGATCGATCAGTGGGTTCGCCACGCAGTGCATGATGTTGCTGATGTTCTTGATGCTCTCGGCCACCTTCGTGGCGGCGTTGCGGGTGCGGGCTCGGGCCTGAAAAGGTTTTGCCACGCGGCTTCCGGCCCGCGTACGGTGCGCGGCATGTGTGCGATCGCAGTGTCCAAGCCCTGGGGCGAGTAGCGGCGGGCTCTCGACCTCGGGTTCTCCGCCGCTCTTCGACGTCGTCGCCGGGCGGTCCTTTTCGCGCTGCCCGGCTTCCTGCGAAGCCGCGGAGTCCCAGCAGTGCGCACGCACCACCATGGCAGGCATGAGCACGGGCAGAACTTCCTGCTCGACCGCACCACCATCACCGAGATCGTCGACCTGGTCGCCGCCACCGAGGGCCCGGTCGTCGAGATCGGCCCCGGCGGGGGCGCGTTGACCCTCCCCCTCCAACACCTCGGCAGACCCCTGACGGCCGTCGAGATCGATCGACGGGTCGCGGCGTCGCTGCGGACGCGGGTGGGGCCGAACACCACCGTCGTCGACGGCGACTTCCTGGCGTTCCGGCCGCCCCGCGCGCCGCACGTCCTGGTGGGCAACCTGCCGTTCCACCTCACCACCGCCCTGCTCCGGCGGATCCTGCACGCCGACCACTGGACGCACGCCGTGCTGCTCGTGCAGTGGGAGGTCGCGCGGCGGCGGGCGGGGGTCGGCGGGGCGACGATGATGACCGCCCAGTGGTGGCCGTGGTTCGACTTCCACCTGGTCCGCCGCGTCCCCGCCGCCGCCTTCCGCCCCATGCCGTCGGTCGACGGCGGGTTGCTGACCATCACCCGTCGTGCCGGGTCGGCGGTGGAGCGGAAGCCCTACCAGGACCTCGTCCACCGCGTCTTCACCGGGCGGGGGCGGGGTCTTCGGCAGGTCGTCCGGACCGCCTATGGCCCCGCCACCGCCCACTGGCTCCGGCGGCACGGGATCACCGACCAGCACCTGCCCCGGCACCTCACCGCCGACCAGTGGGTCGATCTCTACCGCGCGGTCCGCTGACCCTGGCTACAGGGCGTCGAGGATGGCGGCCTCCTCCGCCCTGGTCATGCCCGCCACCCGCGCGCGGTCGAGGCCGAGGGCCCGCTCGTTCGCCAAGACCGCAGTCACGGTCTCGGCGAACGGGCGCGGCGCCAGGCCCGCCGCGATGACCGGGGCCGCGTCGCGGGCGGTGGTGTTGGCGTAGGTGTCCGGCAGCCACAGCGGCAGCGAGTGCGGACCGGCCCACGGGGCGACCTCGAGTTCGGCCAGCTTCGCGGGGTCGACCCGGACGAACTCGACGTCGGCGTCGAGGGTCGTGGCGATCTCGGCGAGCAGGTCGAGCAGGGGGACGTGCGGGCCGATGGCGTCGTAGGTGCCGGTGGTGCCGGTCTCGGCGGAGCCGACGATCCACGCGGCCAGGTCGCGGACGTCGATGTGCTGGACCCGCTGGTCGGTGTCCGGCACCACCACCCGGCCACCGGCGGCGATCCGCTGGACCCAGTAGCCGAGCCGGTCGAAGACGTCGCCGGGGCCGGTGATCAGCCCGGCCCGCACGATGAGTTCCCGACCGCCGACGACCTCGCGGACGGTCTGCTCGCTGGCGACCTTGATCGCGCCGTAGCTGTCGGGGTCGTCCGCCATCTTCTCGCGACTCCCGTGCTCGGCCCGCGGCTCGTGGACCGGGTCATCGATCCCGCCCGGCGCCGAACCGGTGTCGCGGTAGACGCTGATCGACGAGACGAACGTCCAGTGCGCCGCGTCCGCTCCGAAGGCGGCCAGGGCCCGCCGCACCCACTCGTGGGAGATCGTGGCGACGTCCACTACGGCGTCGAACCGCTCTCCGGCCAGCGGGGCGAGCCCGTCCTCGACATCGCGATCGACCACCACCAGCCGCGCGCCCTCCGGCGCGGCACCGGACTCACCGCGAGCCGCGCAGACGACGTCATGCCCCCGCCCAACCGCCTCCGCCGCCACTGCGTGGCCGAGGAAACGGGTACCCCCAAGCACCAGGATTCGCATAAACCAGCCTGCCTCACCCACCCGGCGAATCGCCACCCTGCTCACCACCAGCGAACATCGAACACCCGTTCGAGCGATCCAGTGACAACTTTGATCAGCCGATCTGCCCAAGGTGACCTTGCACGCGTTCGTCGACGAGTCCCGTCGCAACAAGACGTACCTTCTGGCCACAGCCTTGGTCATCCCCGCGACCTGCACGTTCTGCGCAAGGTACTGCGCGGGATGCTCATGTCCGGACAACGAGAGCTGCACTTCAAGAAGGAGACACCCTCGCGGCGCAAGGCGATTCTCTCGCGGCTCGCTCGTGAACAGGTGGTGGTGAGGATCTACCAGGCGGACTGCACCCGGGGCGAAGACCGTGCACGCCGGTCGTGCCTCGAACACCTGGTCGAGGACTTGCTCGACGTTGGCGCCCATCGCTTGGTGATGGACAGCCGCGAGATGCGCGATGCGGACGACCGCTCAACGATCCACGATGTCATCGTGGCGCACTCGCACGCTGGCGTCTTCGGCTACGAGCACCTGGACAGCACTCAGGAGCCGTTGCTGTGGATCGCTGATGCCATTGCCTGGTGCCACGGGGCTGGGGGCGAGTGGATGAGGCGGGTCGAACCCATGATCGAAGAGGTCGTCGACCTGCGAAACACCCTTGGAAAACGCGAAGCCCGGCCGCCGACCGTCCGGACGGGGAACCGGGCTCACTTCCCTCGCCTACTGGCCAGGGCTGATATTGAAGTTAGCAGTTGACTAGACGGCAGTCCAGCGGTTTAGCACCAACGTGTGAACGGCCGGGCGGTTAGGGTGCCAAACGAGCGCGAAGCCCGGCCGCCGACCGTCCGGACGGGGACCGGGCTCACTTCCTCGGCTTACGGGCCGGGGCTGTCGGGACGATATTCGGGGGGCGTGGGGTCGCCAACGGGGTTCACGCCATCGTGTGGTGCTGGGTGCGGTGGTGCAGGTCACCGGTGACGGCGGGGTGAACTCCCAGCTCAGGTACGCTTCAGCGGTACCGGCCTTCTCGAACTCAGGAGCAGCCAGCCGTGGCCCGAGTTGTCGTCGACGTCATGCCCAAGCCGGAGATCCTCGACCCACAGGGGCAGGCGGTGGCGCGCGCGCTGCCCCGGCTCGGGTTCGACGGGGTCTCCGACGTGCGCCAAGGAAAGCACTTCGAGCTGGAGGTCGACGACTCCGTCGACGACGAGACCCTGGCCAAGATCGCCGAGGGTTTCCTCTCCAACCCCGTGGTCGAGGACTTCGTGGTCCGGCGGGTGCAGTCGTGAGGATCGGCGCGGTCACCTTTCCCGGCACCCTCGACGACAGCGACACCGCCCGGGCCATCACCGCTTCGGGTGCCGAGGCGGTCGCTCTCTGGCACGGTGACGCCGACCTGAAGGGCGTCGACGCGGTCATCCTGCCCGGTGGCTTCTCCTACGGCGACTACCTCCGCGCCGGTGCCATCGCCCGGTTCGCGCCGGTCATGGGCGAGATCATCGACGCGGCTCGCAAGGGGATGCCGGTGCTCGGGATCTGCAACGGGTTCCAGGTGCTCTGCGAGGCCGGTCTGCTGCCCGGGGCCCTGCTGCGCAACGCGGGGCTGCACTTCGTGTGCCGCGACCAGTGGCTCAAGGTGGAGAACAACAACACCGCCTGGACCACGCGCTACGACGCGAACGCCGAGATCATCATCCCGATCAAGAACATGGACGGCCGCTACACCGCGAGCAAGTCCACTGTGGACGAACTCGAGGGTGAGGGACGGGTCGTCTTCCGCTACACCGGCGGGAACCCCAATGGGTCCTTCGACGACATCGCGGGCGTCAGCGACCCGACGGGGCGCATCGTCGGGTTGATGCCGCACCCCGAGCACGCCATCGACGCTCTCACCGGGCCGTCCGACGACGGGCTCGGCATGTTCCTCTCCGCGCTCGACTCGGTGGTGGCCGCGTGACCGACACAGTTGACAACGCCAAGGCCACCCCGGAGCAGGCGCAGCCGTACCGCGAGCTGGGGTTGAAGGACGACGAGTACGCCCGCATCCGGGAGATCCTCGGTCGCCGCCCCACCGACGCCGAGCTGGCGATGTACTCGGTGATGTGGAGCGAGCACTGCTCGTACAAGTCCTCCAAGGTGCACTGGAAGCACTGGTCCGCCAACACGACGCCGGAGATGAAGGCGAAGATGCTGGCCGGCATCGGCGAGAACGCCGGTGTGGTCGACATCGGCGACGGCTGGGCGGTCACCTTCAAGCTGGAGTCGCACAACCACCCGTCCTACGTGGAGCCCTACCAGGGCGCCGCGACCGGTGTCGGCGGCATCGTCCGCGACATCATGGCGATGGGCGCGCGCCCGCTGGCCGTCATGGACCCGCTGCGCTTCGGCGCCCCCGACCACCCGGACACCAAGCGCGTGCTGCCGGGGATCGTGTCCGGGGTCGGCGGCTACGGCAACTGCCTCGGCCTGCCGAACATCGGCGGCGAGGTCGTGTTCGACCCGTCGTACCAGGGGAACCCGCTGGTCAACGCCCTGTGCGTGGGGGCGATGCGGGTCGAGGACCTGCACCTCGCGCACGCCTCCGGCACCGGTAACAAGGTCATCCTCTTCGGCGCGCGCACCGGCCTCGACGGCATCGGCGGCGTCTCGGTGCTGGCGAGTGAGACCTTCTCGGGCGACGAGGGCGGTACGGGCCGCAAGAAGCTCCCCGCGGTCCAGGTCGGCGACCCGTTCACCGAGAAGGTGCTCATCGAGTGCTGCCTGGAGCTGTTCGCCGAGGGCATCGTCGTCGGCATCCAGGACCTCGGCGGCGCGGGCCTGTCCTGCGCGACCAGTGAGCTGGCCAGCGCGGGCGACGGCGGCATGCACGTCGAGTTGGACCGGGTTCCCTTGCGCGCCAAGGGAATGACGCCCGCCGAGATCCTCTCCAGCGAGTCGCAGGAGCGGATGTGCGCGGTGGTCAAGCCGTCCGATGTGGACGCCTTCATGCGCGTCTGCGCGAAGTGGGACGTGATCGCCACCGAGATCGGCGAGGTCACCGAGGGCGACCGGCTGATCATCACCTGGCACGGTGAGACGGTTGTGGATGTCCCGCCGCGCACCGTGGCGCACGAGGGTCCGATGTACGAGCGCCCGATCGAGCGCCCGCACGACCAGGACTCCTTGCAGGCCAACGGTCCTGAGCAGTTGGCCCGTCCGTCCACTCCGGACGAACTGCGCGCCGAGATCCTGCGCATGGCCGCCAGCCCCAACCTGGCCTCCCGCCGCTGGGTCACCGAGCAGTACGACCGCTACGTGCGCGGCGGCACGGTCCTGGCCCAGCCCAGCGACTCCGGCATGATCCGCGTCGACGAGCAGACCGGCCGCGGCGTCGCCCTGGCCACCGACTGCAACGGCCGCTTCGTGAAGCTGGACCCGTACACCGGCACCCAGCTCGCGCTGGCCGAGGCATACCGGAACGTGGCCGTCTCCGGTGCCACCCCGCTTGCGGTGACGAACTGCCTGAACTTCGGCTCGCCCGAGGACCCGGCGGTCATGTGGCAGTTCGAGCAGGCCGTCCGCGGCCTGGCCGAGGGCTGCAAGGAACTGGGCATCCCGGTCACCGGCGGCAACGTCAGCTTCTACAACCAGACCGGCAGCACGGCGATTCTCCCCACCCCGGTCGTAGGTGTGCTGGGCGTCATCGACGACGTCCGCCGCCGCATCCCGACCGGCATCGGCGCCGAAGCGGGCGAGACGCTGCTCCTCCTGGGCGACACCCGCGACGAGTTCGGCGGGTCGGAGTGGGCGCACGAGGTGCACGGCCACCTCGGCGGCCTGCCCCCCAAGGTCGACCTGGCCCGCGAGAAGCTGCTGGCCGACATCCTGGTGGCGGGCTCCCGAGACGGCATGATCTCGGCGGCCCACGACCTGTCCGACGGCGGCCTCGCCCAGACCCTGGTCGAGACGGTTCTGATCGGCGAGGTCGGCGCCCGGGTGTTCCTGGACCCCGACCAGGACCCGTTCGTCCAGCTCTTCAGCGAGTCCGCGGGCCGAGTCCTGGTCGCGGTCCCGCGCTCGGAGGAGCTGCGCTTCACCGAGATGTGCACCGCCCGCGGCCTCCCGTGGCGCCGGACCGGCGTGGTCGACCCCGAGTCGGGCACGTTGGAGATCCAGGGCGTCGGCGAGATCGCGCTGCCCGAGCTGCGCGAGGCCTGGGAAGGCACCCTCCCGGCCCTGTTCGGCTGAGAACATGGCTCTGCCCCGGGGGTGAACCCCGGGGCAGAGCCATGTCCGGCCACATAGGGGAAGCGAGACAGGCATGAGCGTCGTCGAAGCCGTACGGGCCGCTGTCACAGGCCACGTCGACTCTGCCGGGCGGATCGAGATCGTCGACTTCGCCGCCACGAGCGCGGACAAGACCGCTCTCAACGCCGTGACGGTGCGTTTTGTCGTAGTGGGCGGCAGCCAGCCGGGCACCTACCGCGCGACGGTTGGCACCCTCGACAACCCCGCAGGCACCTTCGACGTCGCCTGGTACGCCGGACTGATCAAGACGCACATCGACGAGGTCGTCAGCACCAGCTTGCTGCCTGGGGAACCGGGGCAGAGCGTGACATGGGAGCCGTGGACCATCACCCGAGCGGAGCCATCCGGAACGCGCGGGGTGTAGGTGGCGATGATCAGTCGGTGACGAGCTCCCCGGTTCCGCAGCCCGAGCGGTCGCCCACGCCGATGCCGCCGCCGACCACGCGCGTGGTCGTGATCGCGGTGGTCGGGGTTGTGGTGGTGGTCGGCGGGCTGTTGACGCTGCTGTGGCTGCTGGTTGATGGGGGTTCGCCGCAGGCGAGCGCGCAGTTGGAGTTGGCGCGGATCGGGATGACGGTGCTGCTGGGCACCGGCGGGCTGTTCGGGCTGTACCTGGCATGGCGGCGGCAACGCTCTGCGGAGATCGGGTTGGCGCAGAAGGAACGCGACCAGGCTGATGTCGCGCGGGCCTACGAGCTGCAACGCGGGAACTTCGAGGCCACCCAGCGCGACGCCGAGGCTCGCCGCATCACTGATCTCTACACCAAAGCCGCCGACCAGCTCGGCTCCGACAAGGCTCCCGTCCGGCTGGCCGGGCTCTACGCCCTCGAACGCCTCGCCCAGGATCACGACGACCAGCGGCAGACCGTCGTGAACGTCCTGTGCGCCTACCTGCGGATGCCCTACACCCCACCCGGCGACGCGCCGCCGGACACCGACGGTCTCGACTCCGCGGTCCGCAAGCAACTGCTCGACGAGTACCGCGAGGCCGTCCAGGAACGCGAAGTGCGCGTCACCGCACAACGCATCCTCGCCACCCACCTCCGCCCTGGCCCCGACCCCGACAACCCCGACGTCACCTTCTGGCGCGACATCGACCTCGACCTCACCGCCGCCACCCTCACCGACCTCGACCTCGCTGGCTGCTGTGTCCGCACCGCCAGCTTCCTCCGGTCCACCTTCATCGGCATCGCTGGCTTCAGGGCGGCGACTTTCGATGGTGGTGCCGATTTCGGGGAGGCGATGTTTGGTGGTGGCGCCAACTTCAGGAGGGCGTCGTTCGGTGACGACGCCGTCTTCATGGCGGTGAGGTTCACCGTTGGTGCCGATTTCGGGGAGGCGACGTTTAGCGGTGGCGCCGTCTTCAGGGAGGCGACGTTTAGCGATGGCGCCGTCTTCGGGCTGGCGATGTTCACCGGCAGGGCCTACTTCAGGGAGGCGACGTTTGGCGGCGGCGCCCACTTTGCGATGGCGACGTTTGGCAGTGCCGCCGACTTCGGCGTAACGAAGTTTGACGGCACCGCCGACTTCGGGGCGGCGAGGTTCGCGGGCTCCGTTGACTTCCAGTCGGCGGGGTTCGCTGCTGTCGCCATCTTCAGGGGTGCGGCGTTACCGGACACCCGCTACGGCCTGTATACGCCAGATCCCTGGGCCGATTTCGAGGGCGCGCGGTTCGAGCAAGGTGTGCCGCCGGAGTTGGCTCGTTTTGTGGCGCCGTCGGAGGATGGGTGACGGGGGGAGCCGTCTGGAACTGTCGGGGGCCTAGGCCAGTGTTGATGAGCTGGCGGCTGGTGTGGTGGGTCTGGGGGGCGGCAGTGGGGGCTGCTGCCGGTGGGAAGGCATTGGTCACTTGCTGGTGGGGATGCGTGCGGCAGCGCCGTGCCCCGGGGGCGGGGCGGGGTGGGTGTGGCTCTGCCCCGGGGGACCGGAAACCGGGGCAGAGCCACGTTTGGGGGAGCGGGGTGGGTGGTCAGGTGGTGGCGAGGGTGGGGTCTGCCCACACGATGTGGGCTTTTGTGTAGTTGGGCTTGGTGAAGAGGGGGAGGGCGTTTTCCGGGGCGGCGAGGCTCATGCGCAGGGAGCGGTGGGTGGCGACGATCTCGGCGTGGTCGGGGAAGGCCATGCCCCAGGCGGCGATTCGGGCGTCTACGCGGTCGCCGATCTCCTCGACGACGGCGAAGACTCGGGGGGCCTCGTCGGCGACGGCGCCGGTCATGATGGCGGTGAACTCGGGTTCGTCGCAGGCGGGTGCGCAGGTCATGGTTCCTCCGTGGATGGACGTTCGGGATTCTCAAGCGGACGGAGCGCTTTGCTGTTGACGAGCTTATTGGGTACATCCAGCGTGTACAGTCACCCGATGGGGTGAACTCAACAGCGGCTACCGACGGTGATCGGTTGTGCGAGGATCTGCGCCATGACGAGCCCATCGAGGTCGATCAGCATGCAGCGTCGGTTGCTTGGCGCGGAGCTGTTCCGGCTGCGTGAGTTGGCGGGGTTGACGCAGGAGGAGGCTGCCGAGCACCTGGGGAAGGCGGCGAACAAGATCAGTCGGGTGGAGTCCGGGAAGATCGGGATCGACAAGACTGATCTGGATGTTCTGCTGGAGCTGTACCAGGCGACGGAGAAGGATGCGCTGTGGTGTCGGGAGCTGTCGCGGCTCTCCAAACCCAAGCGCGGCAGGCCGACCGGGGAGACGACGCTCTACTTGGGACCGCACTGGTTTCGTGCCTACCGTGATCTCGAGACGGATGCCAGCGAGATCAAGCGGGTGGCCACCGAAGTGATTCCCGGGCTGCTACAGAAAGAGGTGTACATCCGCGCCATGTTCGATGCGCAGGGTGTGGATCCTACGGATCGCATCGTGGATGACACCTTGCGTGTGCGGGCTGCCCGCCGCGCGTTGGTCACGAGGCCCAACCCGACTCGGTTCGAGTTCGTGCTCAGTGAGTCGGCGTTGCGCCGCCAGGTTGGCGGGCCTGAGGTGATGGCAGAGCAACTTCAACACCTCGCCGAGGTCGCCAAATTGCCCAATGTCATGCTTCAGATCATCCCGTTCAACAGCCGGTCCTATGTGCACTTGAGCACTGACTTCACGCTGTTCCGGTTCGGCCACGAGATGATCAACGATATCGTCTACCTCGAGCTATATTCCGACGCCGCCTACCTCGACAAGCCGCCGGAGACGGTGCGCAGCTACGCTGAGTTGTTCAGCCGCGCTCAAGGGGTAGCGCTCGGTCCGGTGGAGTCGAGACACTTGGTGGAGTCCGTGGCCCAGGAGTATGTCGCGGCGGTAGGCACAAGGAGATGACGATCATGACCGCATCCAGGGCGGAGGAGTGGGCCTCGATCCCGTTCCGCAAGTCCAGCCGCAGCAGCACAAACGGCGGGGAATGCGTTGAGGTGGGCAAGCTGCCGGGCGTGGTCGCCGTGCGCGACTCGAAGAACCCTGAGGCTGGGCTGGTAGAGGTTCCAGCTATCGCGTGGGCTCGGTTCGTTGGGGGGCTGTGACATGTCCATGTGGGCGCATGTCTCGTTCCGCAAGTCCAGCCGTAGCGACGTTAACGGTGGCGACTGTGTCGAGGTGGGTGCGCTGCCAGGGCTGGTTGGTGTGCGGGACTCGAAGAAGCCCGAGGCCGGGCTCCTCGAGCTGCCCACCACCGCGTGGACCCGCTTCGTGAGCGAGCTGCGCGGCTAGTTCACCAGGACGCACGGGCCGGTGGCGGTGAACGTCGTCTCCTGCTTGAACGTCACCGACACCTCCGTCCCACCCTCGTGCTCCGCCTTGAGGAAGTCCGGCTGGGCGGGTCGCTCGTCGACCTCCCAGTCGATCTTCAAGAACTCCACCGCCGCCCGCTTCGCGTCCACCGGGTCCGGGAAGTCCCGCAACCGGCCCTTCGTCGTGTTCACCCAGCGGGCGCCGCGCACCTTGTCCCCGCAGGTCTCCAGCGCCAGCCGGGGGGCGTCTTCCAGCTTGGCCGACCGGGGGAAGACCTCCTCGTCCACCGGCGGGTCCGCCTGGCCGAACAGGCCCCGGGCCGCCGCCACCGTCGCGCGGAAGTCGGAGCTGTCCAGCTCCTCGCGCTGCTTGTCGGTCAACTCCGGGCGGAGGCCGGGGACGTCCAACTCCTGCCCCTTGCCCGCGATCGAGCACCGGGCCCGCTCCACCCGGATCTTGCCGCTGCGCAGCGCCACCTTCACGTCCCCCGGCCCCAGCAGGAACACGTCGAAGCCGGTGGCCGCCGCCTGCGGTTGCCAGCCCAGCCTGATCCCCGCCTTGCGCAGGTCCTCGCCCGTCACGCCGCCCGCCGGGACATCTGCCCAGGCCACGACCTGGCTGGAGTTCGGGTCGTCGAAGACGCTCCCGCAGGTCTCCGCCTGGTACGCCGCCTTGACCCCCACCGCCGCCAGCAGGGGGTCCGCCGTGCCGGGCAGGGCGGGTGGGACCGCCGCGGGTTCGGTCTTGGCGCAGCCCGCCAGGACCAGCGCCGACAAGCCGAGCAGTGCGGCGGCTCTTCTCACTTCTGCTGCCCTCTCGGGTCGAGACACGGTCCCTTCGTGGTCAGGACCGCCTCCTCGCCAACGGTGACCTTCACTTTCGCGCCGTAGCGGTGGGTGGCTTCCAGAGCCCCCTTCGGCCCGTTGATCAGCCAGTCGTCCGTCAGCAACCGGGCGACCGCGCTCGATTCGAGGCCGTTGCGCAGGTGTGCTCTCGACTCGGTCGACCACTGCGCGCCCGCCGCTTCGCGACCGCAGTTGACCAGCGGCAGGTGGACGGCGTCGAAGAAGTCGCCGGTGGGGGGAAAGACCATGAAGTCCAGTGGGGGGTCGGCCGAGGCGAACAGCGACTGGGCCGCCGCGGCGGTCGCGGTGAAGGCCGGGCCCATCGAGTTGGTCTGCTGGATGGTCAGGATGGGGGTGAACTGGCCTGCGAGCTGCTGCCGATCGCCGTTCGGACACTCCGCGAACTCGGCGCGGATGCGGTCACCCCGCATCGCGAAGCGGATGTCGTCGGGACCGAGCAGGAACACTTCGAACCCGCGCGCGTCCTGGAGCTGCCAGCCCAGTTCAGCGCCCTGCGTGCGGATCCGGTGCGCGTCCACCCCGGTGGCGGCGATCTCGGTCCACGCGTAGATCCGGCCGGAGCTCGACGGGCCGCAGGTCTCGGCCTGGTAGACCGGTTTCTCCCGGCTGCTTACCTTGTCCAGCAGCTCGTCGACCGCCAACGTGAACGTGTGGGGCACCGACGCGGGCCCGGGCGCGCGTTGCGCTGCCGGAGAACCGCAAGCCGCCAGCACCAGCGCGGACAACGCGACCAGAGCAACCAGTCTCAAGGCTGTCTCTCCACCTTGTACTGGCGGGTTTCGACCGACGTGCCGCCGAGGAACGCACCCGCGCTGTCGCGGAACTGCCGCACGGACGGGTCCGTGCTGGTGTCGAGCTGCTTGGCGGCCTCGGTGTAGTTGCCGTTGATGGCGTGGTTGCCGCCGAAGGTGCCGGTCTGGTGCTCGAACTTCACCGTCGTCCGGTTGTCGCTGGCCGGGTTCTCCGCCGCGTCGAGGTGGGGGACGATGTCGCCGTTGTTCTCCAGCGACAGCACCTGCACCCGCTCGTCGATCGGGATGCCGCCGACCGGCGAACCGGCCGTGACCACGTGGGTGATGTTGTAGCCGTCGGCCAGCAGCGGGTCCACCGAGCGGGCGGCGACGATGCCGCCCTGGCTGTGGCCGACCAGCATCAACGGCGCGTCCTTGGGGACGCCCGCGTCCCGCAGCGCCTGCTGGATGCCCTCCTGCAACACCGTCGGGTTGCCCGCGATGGCGTCGACGTTGGTGCCGAAGTCGTTCGCGCTGCCCTCGTCGCCGCCGGGCAGGTTCCAGACCCGGGTGCCGGGGATGTCGACGATGTAGGCGACCGTCCCGTCGGGCTGCGTGACCTTGCGGATGTCGACGTTGGCGTCGGTGCCGTTGCGGTGGTCGAGGCCGTTGAACAGCTCACCGAGGTTGTCCGGCGGGTCCACGGCGATGGGGTCGGTGTCGAGGCCCATGTCCGACACCTTCGGATCGCCGTCGGGGTAGGCCGCCGCGGCGAGGTCGGTCAGGGTCGCCAGGTCCGTGGGGAAGCCGAGCGCGCTCAGCACGCCCGGGCTCATGCCCAGCACCTGGTCGATCATCCCCGGGTGCTCGACCAGCCACCGCTGCCAGTCGCCGTGGTAGTTGACCATGATGTCCGTGGCGATGGCGACGCCACCGACCACCGCCAGCTCGGGGGCCACTACGACCGACACGCCCGACAACCAGCGGGACGCCTCCAGGGCCTTGGCGTTGAGGTCGTCGACGAAGTGGTACGCCTGGTTGGTCGCGCGCAGGGCCGCGCCGCGCAGGCCGATCGCCGCCGAGGTCGCCGACAGGCCGCTCGGGCCGTCCAGCGCGCCGAGCATCGCGCCCTCGAACCGGGCCGCGCCGCCGGGGTTGAGCACCGCCGAGGCCAGCAGGTCGGGGTTGACCAGGTACTTGTGCCCGGCCAGGGAGATCGACAGCGTCTCGCCCGCCACGTCGTCGGTGAGCGAGCCCATCGCGGCGAGGTCCTCGTAGAACGCCTCGCTGCCGCCCGCGCCGCCGCTGACGGTCATCTCACCCAACGGCACGGTCATGCCAACGCCTCCGCCACGCAAGGGGTCACCCAGATCCCGAGGTCTTCCCGGTCGACCGGGGCCAGCTCCACCAACCGGCGACCCGCGCCGTGCGCGGCGGGTTGCATGCCGACCCACCCGGCGTCGCTGTGCAGCCAGTCGACCTGCGCGCTGCGCACCGACTCGCCGACCTTCGCCGTCACCAGGCAGCGCAGGACGCCGTCGGTGCGCCGCACGACCTCCAGCGCGAACTCGGCCTCCGCCTTGGGCAGCTTCAGCTCGGCCAACACGTACCCCGGCGCGTCCGGGTCGGTGTCGCGCAGCAGCTCCGCCACGCCCAGCTCGTGCAGCGCGGCCAGCGGCACCACACCGGTGAGCGGCTCGCGCGGCTCGTCGCCGTCGAGCGCGGCCCCGATGCCGGGCGCCTCCTCGGCGGGCACCGCGCGCACCAGCTCGCGGCCCAGGTCGACCGCGGCGAACATGGACAGCTCCACACCCGCGTCGGGCAGCAGGAACAGCGACGCGCCCACCTGGCCCGCCACCACGTGCACGCTGCGGGAACCCCGCGACCCGGCGGTGGCGGTGGTGTCGAGCATGATCTGCGGCGCGGCGACCACCCGCAGGTTCGCCGCGACCGACGGGTGGATCTCCGCGTCGTCCGAGCCGCGCAGGACGCCCTTCGCGATGAGGTCACCGGCGTCGGCGATGTCGGGGGCGGGGGCCCAGTCGGGCGGCATGCTCAGGCCGAGCTCGCCGACCAGGTACGCGTATTCCGCCGCGGTGAGGGTCAACCGGTGTGGGGCCGTCATCTACGCGACACCTCGCGCTTGCATGTACTGACCGACCTCTAACCACTGCTTGTCCCCGGCGGGCGGCAGGTTGTCCGGCTGGTACTTCCAGCCCTCCCACGGCGGTCGGGGCGCCTGCGGGGCGTCGCCGCCGAAGCCGAGCGCGCTGCCGACGGTGTCCACCATGTCCGACACGGCCTTGTTGAACGCGTCCACGGCCTGGTTGAACCGGTCGATCGCGCTGGTGAACCAGGACACCACCGACTCGGCGATGCGCTTGATCGCGGCGATCAGCTCGCGCACCTGCTGGGCGTGGCCGCGCAGGATCGCGGCGGCCTCGTCGAGCCGGTCCGCAGTGCCGTCGAGGGCCTTGCGGTCGCCCGCGACCGTCTCCCGGCAGCGGTCGGCGGCGATGGACTTCCACCGCATCGCGCCCGCCTGCCGGTCCATGTCGGATCCGTGCCTGCGGACCTCCTCCGCGCGCTGCTCGATCTGACCGGCCAACCGGTCGAGCTCGTCGGGGTCGCCGTAGAACGCCATGTCCAACTCCCAGCCGCGGGCCAGCCCTACGGGACCGTTCGACGCGACTCGGCGGCTTCCGGTTCCGGGTTTTCCTCAGTCCCGCAGTTCGAGGACGTCGTGGAAGCGGGCACCGTCGAACTTGGTCAACCCGAGGAACCGTCCGCGGTGGAACCGCACCGGGCCGTGCGCGGTGAAGCCCGCGAACCAGGCGCGGCCGTGGAAGGTGGTGTCGTTGAGGTGCAGCATGCCGTGGTTGACCATGGCGGTGAAGTACGAGTCTTCGTGGAACACGCAGCCCTTCAACGCGTTCGACTGGTGCAGTTGCGCACGGCGCAACAGGATCTCGCCGACCGCGCGGCCGGTGATGTCGAAGTACTCCAGGTCGGCGCCGGTGAGGTCGAGGTCGAGGTGCGGGCCGGGGTGGTCGGCCGGGGGCAGCAGGCCCGCGATCAGGCGCTGCGCGGTCTTGCGGACCTGGCCCTCGCCCGGGTCGGTCGGCGTGCCGTCGGGGTCGCGCGGGAACGGTTGGCGCAGGTAGGAGCAGAAGACGTCGACCACGGTCTGGGTGTAGGCGGGTCGGGACCGCGCCAGGCCCGCCAGCACGTGCAGCGCGCCGACGCGGACCTGGTCGGCGCTGTTCCCGAGGAGTTCCACGGCCTTGGCGAACCGCTCGTCGGCGACGCGTTCGCGGTCGAACTCGGTGCGTTGGCTCTCCAGCTCGTGCCTGCGTTCCTCGACCCGGCGTCTGCGGTCGTTGAGCCACAACGCGTACATCGCGACCACGGCACCACCTGCCAGACCGGCGGTCTTGAGCGCCTCGCCACGGTTGGCGTTCGGCTCGGACAGCAGCCAACTGGACACCACGGCGAACAAACCCACCGACACCAGGACCGTGGCCAGCAGGTACTCGAGCTCGATGCGCGCGTAGTGGCGTTTGCGCCATAACGAGAGCGTGCCGATGACCGCGCCCGCGCCGAGCGACACCAGACCGGGGATGAGGAAAGCCCATTGCACGGGCCGGAAACTACCCGGTGGCCAGCACCCGCAGGCGGTCGATGGTGCCGTTGAAGTAGTCCTGATCGATCGGGGACGACGTGTACTGCCAGAACGTCCAGACCGCCCAGTCGTAGGGGAGCGTGCCGACCGCGCTCGCGTAGCGGGCCACCCAGAGCGGGTTCGTGCCCGAGAACGACCGCGCGCCAACGCACCTGGCCCACCAGGTGGTGCTCGTGTAGATCACGGCGTCGCGGCCGGTGCGGGACTTGTACGTCGTGGTGAAGTCGCGGATCCATGTGCCCATGGCCGCCTGGGACAGGCCGTAGCAGGGCTCGCCGTACGGGTTGTACTCCAGGTCGACCACGCCGGGCAGGGTTTTGCCGTCACGGGACCAGGCGCCGCCGCTGGTGGTGAAGAACTTCGCCTGCACCGCACCGCCTGCCACATCCGGGAGGGCGAAGTGGTAGGCGCCGCGGATCATGCCCACCCGGTAAGAACCGTTGTACTGCTGGGCGAAGAACGGGTTCCGGTAGCTCGTCCCCTCGGTAGCCTTCACGTAGGCGAAGCGCTTGCCCTGGTTCCACCAGGATGACCAGTCGACCTCGCCCTGATGGCTGGAGACATCGATGCCCGAGACGGTCGCCCCGGTCGCGCGCGCCGCGCCCCGGGAGACGCCTTCGCGCAGCCGGATTTGCGAACCCATCTCATGATTGGTGACCTGCGGTGCCGTCGAACCCGCCGCGGCCGGGGTGGTCGCGAGCACCGTCGCGACCACCGCGCCGAGCACCGCGGCGAGAACCGGTCTCCTGTGGTGAACAGTTGCCATTCCAACCACCTTTCGCGGACGTCGAACCAACTCCGGGACACTGATCGTGACCACCCGTGCGTCGATTGTGATCGGATAACTATCCGATTGTCATGTCGACGTGTGGAGAATTGACTACTTCGGGGGTGACCAGGGGTGAGCGGGCTCTGGCATGGTGGAAAAGTTCCTCACGCCCCGCGCACGGCGAGCGCATTGGGTAGTCACGTGGGTGCGCTAGGTCAACCCGAAACTTCCCGGCCGCAAAACTCGCATCCGGGCTGGCTACCTGGCGTTGAACGGGCGAGACTTTGCGTGGAGATCGACCGGTGCTCGCGGGAAGGGAGAACGGTGGGCGGACCCGACGCGTTCGCGCGCATGTGGGCGACCGTGCTCACCGAGACCGGTTACGTGGCCATGGACCACCGCCGTCTCGTCGACCAGGTCCGCGAGTACACCGAGGTGCTGCTGGCGGGCCTGCGCGCGGACCGGTTCAACCCGGAGCCGGTCGAGCGGATCGGCGCGGGCATGGTCGCGCTGCGCCTGGCGGGCGCCCAGACCCTCGGCGCGTCGCTGCAACTCATCGGCGCCGACCTGCTGCGCGTCGTGGGGGGCGACGACCTGCGCCCCGAACTGCTGCCCGCCGTCCAAGGCGCGTTCGCCGCCGGGTTCGCCACCGCGATGCGCGAGAAGGTCTTCCGCGACCAGGAGTCCATCCGCCGCGCCGCGCTGGAGGCCCGCCGCGGCGCCGAGTCCGCGCTGATGGCCAGCGAGGCCCGGTTCCGCGCGATGTTCAACCAGGCCGCCATCGGCATCGCCATCGCCGACCCGGACGGCACGCTGCTGGAGGTCAACCGGGCGCTGTCGGAGATGCTCGGCTACCGGGTCGACCAGCTGCGCGGGATGAACGTCACCCGGCTGCGCTTCCCCGACGAGCCCGCCGCCATGCGCCGCCCGCTGGAGGAGATCAGCACCGGCGCCCGCGACCACTACCGGATGGAGCGGCTGCTGCGCCGCTCCGACGGCACCCCGCTGTGGACCGACCTGACGGTGTCGCTGGTGCGCGACGCGACCGGGGCGCCGCAGTACCTGGTCGGCATGCTGGAGGACATCACCGACCGGCACATGCTGGAGGAGCGGCTGCGCCACCAGGCCAACCACGACCCGCTGACCGGGCTGGGCAACCGGGCGCTGTTCACCGAACGGCTGACCGCCGCCTTCGCCAGGGGCGGCAGGCACCGGGTCGGCCTCTGCTACCTCGACCTCGACGGCTTCAAGGTCATCAACGACAGCCTCGGCCACGACATCGGCGACGACCTGCTGGTCGCCGTCGCCGCCCGACTCGACGCGCTGGTCACCGGCACCGGCCGGATGGTCGCGCGGATGGGCGGCGACGAGTTCGTGGTGCTGGTCGAGGACAACTCCGGCCGCGCCGAACTGGTCGCCCTCGCCGAGCGGATCCTGTCCGCGCTGGCCGAACCGGTGCCGATCGGCGGCCACCGGCTCGCCGTGTCCGCCAGCATCGGCCTGGTCGAGCGCTCGGTGGTCGGCGCGACGCCCGCCGAGACCATGCGCGACGCCGACGTCACCCTGTACTGGGCCAAGGCCGACGGCAAGAACCGCTGGGCGGGCTACGACCCCGACCGCAACGCCCGCGAGGTCGCCCGCTTCACCCTCTCCGCGCGGATGCCCGCCGCGGTGGAGAGCGAGGAGTTCTACGTCGACTACCAGCCGATCGTCCGGCTGAGCGACGGGGAACTGGTCGGTGTGGAGGCCCTGGTCCGCTGGGCGCACCCCGAGTTCGGGCGGCTCGGGCCCGACCAGTTCATCGGCTTGGCCGAGGAAACCGGCCTGATCGTCCCCCTCGGCCGGTGGGTGCTGCGCGAAGCCACCCGCCAAGCCCGCCGCTGGCACGACACATACGGGGACCGGGCCCCGGTCGTGAGCGTCAACCTGGCGGCCCGGCAGACCGAGGAACCGACCCTGGTCGCGGACGTGGCCACGATCATCCGCGCGGCGAACCTGCCGCCGTCGTCGATCCAGCTGGAGCTGACCGAGAGCGCCATCATGAACACCACCGGGGGGCCGCTGCGCACCCTGCGGGAGCTGGCGGACATGGGGATCCGGATCGCGATCGACGACTTCGGGACGGGGTACTCGAACCTGGCGTACCTGCGGCACCTGCCGGTGCACGCGATCAAGCTGGCGGGGTCGTTCATGGAGGGGCTGCGGGACTCACCGACGGCGGACCCGGCGGACGCGCAGATCGTCACCACGCTGGTCACGTTGTCGCACGCGCTGGGGCACGTGGTGATCGCGGAAGGGGTGGAGGACCCGGAGCAGGCGGATCGCTTGCGGGAGTTCGGCTGCGACAACGCCCAGGGCTGGCTCTTCGCGAAACCCGGTCGTCCGGAGGAAATCGAGCGGTGGTTGGAGAAGTAGTTCCACCACACCGGTAAATGCTTGATCAGCGCTGAGCGAGGGCCGTGGTGAAAGCCTCCATCACGCCCTGCCAGTGCACCCGCTGTTGTGCCCGCTCGACCGCGTTCGCCAGCCACTCCTGGTGGAACCGGATGGTCGTCTTCCCCTCCTTCTCGCTGATCGCCACCTGCACCGTCGTGACGTGGTCCCAGCCCCTCGGCTGCCAAGTCAGCCGAATCCGGTCACAATCCCGGTAGCTGCGCGTCTCACCCGTGGTACCCGCGCTCGTCGTGTACCGCGCACCCGTGGTCCGATCCACCACCGCGCCCGCTCCGAGCCAGATCGCCACCCCGTCGCGGCTGGTCAGGAACGCCCAGACCGACTCCTTCGTCCTCGGCACGGTCTTCGACACGCCGACCTGCCAGCCCGCGTCGCGGGTGCGGCCGACGTCGGAGTTGAGGACGGCGTCGGTGCGGGTGAACGAGACCGGCTTGGTCATGGTGGTGCTCCTCGGGGCGGGGACTCGTGTAACCGGTTTAAGCGGTTCACGACACCGACTATAGTGGTTACATGCGGGTCCTGACCACACCCTCCGGCGTGCGCTACAAGTTCGAGCCCGGCGCCTTCAGTCTGGAACTGCTGCTCACCGGCGGTCCGGCGCCCTACGACCACTACGAGGTGCTGCACAGGCCCGAGGACCTGGTCGACTGGTTGGCCGACTCGATGCTCGCCGATCTCGCCCCGCTGGTGGACCTGCGGATCCGGCAGCCCGAACTCGCCAGGATCAAGCACCTCCGTGACATCTTGTGGCTGGTTGTGCCCGCGATGACAAGAGCGCAACGGCTGGAACCCGCGCAGCTGGCCGTTATCAACGACTCGGCGGCGCAGGTGCCGCGTCCGGCAGTGAATCCGGTAACCGGAGAACGGCGTTGGGTGGGGCCGGTCACCGGGGCGGAAATCCTCGGCGCGGCTGCCCGTGACGCCATCGACCTGCTGACCACCGACCGTCGGGAGCGGGTGCGGGAGTGTGCTGCCGATGACTGCACGCTGCTGTTCCTCGACACCTCTCGGCCCGGGACGCGGCGGTGGTGCTCGATGCAGCGGTGCGGCAACCGCCACAAAGTGGGCAATTACCGGGCTGGAGCTTCGATTCCCGGGTAAGCCGATGCGGGGGCGTCAACCGCTTTCCTTTACCGGCGGGAAACTGATTATTGGTACGCCATGGAAAAGCGTGAACCGACCATCCGCAGTCGCGAGCTCGGCGACGGAATGCGTGCCGCGATGGACCGGGCCCGGCTCAACGGCGTGCGAACCGCCCAGCGGCTGGGCTGGTCCAAGAGCAAGCTGTCCCGCATGCTGCTGGGCACCCGGGGCGTCTCGCCCGGCGACCTGGCCGCGTTCTTCGAGGTCTGCGCGGTCACCGAGGACGAGCGCGACCGGATGTTCAAGCTGTGCGCGGAGATGCGCGTCCCCGGCTGGTTCCGGGTGCACGAGGCCCGGCTGCCCGCGCGCCTGCGCACCGTCATCGACCACGAGCTCCAGGCCTCGACCATCACCGAGTTCAGCCTGAACGCCCTGCCCGCCCTGCTGCGCACCGACGACTACGCCCGCGCCCTGATCGCCGCCAAGGTGACCGTCGAACCGGAGGAGGCCGAGGAACGGCTGGTCGCCCGCAGCGCGCGCAGGCAGCGGCTCAAGACCGACAGCTCCCTCAACACCGTCTTCTACCTGCACGAGTTCGCGCTGCGGCTGCCCGTCGGCGACGGCGAGGTGATGTCCGACCAGCTCCACGACCTGCTGCGGATGTCGGTGCGCGACCACATCACCGTGCGCGTGGTGCCCGCCGCCGCCGGTGCGCACGCGGGCTTGGGCGGCGGGTTCCGGCTGCTGGAGTTCCTCGACTTCAAGCCGGTCGTGCACCTGGCGCACGAACTGTCCTGGCAGTTCCTGGACCGGCCCGGCGAGGTCACCGCGTACCGCGCGGTCGTCGACGCGCTCGACCGGGTCGCGCTGGAGCCGGACGAGTCCCGGGTGCTGATCGCCGACATCGCGGTCGCCGCCTACGGCGGTGGTCTCAGCCTGGCCGAGGTCGGCGGGCTGGAGCAGGGGAATCCCTTGACGGACAGGGGATTGCCGGTCGAGGAGCCGGGCGGCGAGGTGCCCGGCGCGGGGTGAGCGCTCAGCGCAGGTGGGCGGCGGGCACCACGGCGGTGATCGGTCCCTGCGGGTTCACCACCAGGGGGTGGCCGCGCAGGTGCGCGGCCACGTCACGGCCGCGCATCGCGCGCCAGCCCGGCCAGCTCCCCGGCACGTGCGCCGCCGAGGTGCACACCGGCACCATCACCGTGCCGTCGTGGTTGGGGAAGCCGGTGAGCGCCCGGTCGGCCGACGACCGGGCGAACACCAGGACCGTCGCGTCCCGCAGCGCGGGCAGCAGGTCGGTGTGCGCGCGGTGGCGGGTGTGGATGAGCTGGAGCACCTTTTCCAGCCTGTTGGCCGCGACCGGCATCCGCAGCGCGGTCGGTGACGGGCGGTAGCCGCGGTTGGGGCGGAACCCGTCGCCGATCTCGCCGCGCGCGTCCACCGGGTAGGCGCCGACGATGCCCCAGGACGGCACGTCCTCGTGCTGGCCGAACTCCGGGTCGATCACGTACAGCCAGCTGTTGGGGTTGGAGCGCGCGCTGGCGCGCATCTCGAGCGTGATCTCGGGTCGGTCCATCGTCGCCTCCCGGGCGCGGTGCGGGTCCGGCACATCCTAGGCGGGATGCTCACGTGGCGTGACCGGAGCGCTCCCGAGCGCAGCGCGCGCGGAAATCTCCCCACCGGTTCGACCAATAACGCGGGAACCCCTCCACCAGCGCGACCATCAGAGATAGAGTCGCGACAAACCTCAGGACCAGGGAGTCAACACGGTGTTTCTAGCCGATGGCGGCGGGGGGAGTTCCGCTCCTGCGGGACCCGCCTACGCCGGAACACAGACCCTCCGCATCGAACCGTCCGCGATCCCGGGTGCGCTCGCGGCCTTCCGCGAGGCGCACGACCGGGTCGCCAAGAAGGTCGCGGCGCTCGACGGGTTGCAGGTGCCGCGCTGGGCGAACGACCCGGTCAGCGGCGAGACGGCGACCCAGTTCACCGAGCGCACCAACGGTGGCGGCGTGGACTCGGCGATCGCGTGCCTGCGTGGTTACGAGACCCAGCTGCAGAACGCGATCACCGCGCTGGAGAAGGCCGAGCAGGGCTACACGGCCACCGAGGGCACGAACTCCGCGATGTGGGGCAAGCACCACCACTCGTGACCCGAGCCCCGTCCCCGACCTTTCGCACGTTCTAGACCGAGGGTGATCCGAAGATGGTTATGCACAGGTGGCAGGGGTACGACCACAAGCAACTGCACGACATGATCAACGGCGGGCCCGGCCCGTCCGCGTCGACCCCGCAGACGGAGTACTGGGACAACCTCAACTCCGAGCTCGCCCAGATCGACGCCGACCTCAACGCCAAGCTCGGCACCCTGCAGGCCGCCTGGGAGGGCAGCGCCGGTGAGCAGGCGCACGCGGGCCTGACGCCGCTGCAGCAGTGGGCCACGGACGCGCAGTCCGGCGCCACCGGCATGCGCGCCTCCACCGAGTACCAGGCCGACATGATCGCCCGGGCCCGCGCGGAGATGCCGGAGCCGGTCGAGGTCACCACCCCGGCCCCCTCGGCGTGGGACGTCGCGGGCGCGGGCCTCGGCATGGCCGTCGGCCTGCCCGGCCCGGCGATGGACGTCGCGTTGCAGGCCGCCGACCACGAGGCCCAGGAGCAGGCGCAGTCCGCCGCCTCGCAGAAGGCCGTGGACACCATGGACAGCTACCAGTCCAGCAGCAGCTTCAACACCGCGACGCTCGGTGAGTTCGTGCCCCCGCCGGACGTGGTCATCTCCACCCCGGAGCCCTCCGGCGGCACCAACTACGCCGCCAGCTCGTTCAGCTCCGGCTTCGGCGGCACCGGCCACACCCCGACCTACACCACGACCGACCACTCGGTCGGCAACGTCGGCGTCGGCGGCAAGCCCGCGCAGTTCCACCCCGGCGGCACCGACTTCCAGGGCGGCCACCAGGTCTCCTGGGACCAGGGCAACGGCCAGGTCAAGCCGGGCACGTTCAACCCGGTGACCGGCGGCGGCACCACGCCGTCGAGCTTCACCCCCGTGCAGTCGGCGCACCTCGACCCGAACCTGCACAACTTCAACAACCAGTTCACCAACAACCCCGGCAGCCCGAACTTCAACCAGTCGCCGAGCGCGGGCCAGTTCCAGGGCCAGCTCGGTGTCCCGGTGTCCGGGGCCGAAGGCGGACGTGTGCTGGGTGGTCCCGGCGGCGGTGGGTCCGGCGGCGGCGCGAACGGCCTCGGCGGCACCGGTGCCACCGCGGGCAACGAGGCGGCCAAGGGCCAGCTCGGCCGCGGCGGCATGTCCGGTGCGGGCGGGATGGGCGCGGGCGAGAACGTCATGGGCACCCGTGGCGGCGCGGCGGCCGGTGCCGGTCGTGGTGGCCTCGGCGGCCCGATGGGTTCGAACGGCCAGCAGAACGGCGAGAACGACGAGGAAGAGTTCGAGTCGGCCACCTACCTGGTCGAGACGGACGACGTCTTCGGCGACGAGCGCCGCGTCTCGCAGGCCGTGCTCGGCGCCGACGAGTGACCCTCTTCACCGACATCGCTTTCGGAGACACGCAGGTGGAGAGCTCGCCGGTATCGCTGTCCGCCCTGGAGTTCGACGTGCTCTGGGAGCACCTCTCGCCGGGGACCATGCCGCTGGTGGTCAAGGTGCCATCACCGGGGAAGACGTACGAGGAGCGCGCGGAGCTGGAAGAGCGCGCCTGGGCGGGGCTCGAAGCGCGGGGCATCGGCCGCAAGGTCGACCTGGACCCCGAGATCGAGCACCTGTTCGGCGTGCTCGCCCGGCCCGAGCACGAGGTGGACGGGCGCACGTGGGTCGGCCGCGGTGTGCGGCTGCTCGCCTGCGCCGCCGGTCGCGACGGCGTGCTGGCGGTGCTCAGCGACGACACCGTCACGCTGAGCCGCACCTCGCCGATCAGCCTGCCGTCGGCCGCCGTGGGCGTCCTGCCCCCGGTGGCCGCCGGACCCGGCCAGTCGGTCACGGTGCGCACGGTGGACTTCGAGTACGCCGCGAAGGCCACCGAGCGCACCCCGAAGGCGTTCGAGAACGCCCTGCTGTCCCAGGGCGTCCGGGGCGCGGACGCGACGGCGCTGACGGAGATGATCGGCGACGTCCGCGGCACCGGGAACTTCGGAGCCGCCGCCCGGGACCGCCTCGGCAGGCGGCTGCGGGCGGAGCGGGTGGTGTCGTTCTTCGACACGGACAACGGCCGCTACGTGCAGATCCGCCGCGCGTCGCCGGACCGCACGCTGTGGACGACCATCTCGCCCGCGGACAACCGCAGGATGGTCCACCACATCGAAGAGGTGCTGGGCGAAGTAGTCCGGGACGCGGAAAACTGAGCTGATTCCGCCCGCCGCCCGGCATCGTTCCCGGCTTGGCGGCCGACCGTCGACAAGTCCCGGAAGACGTAGGTGACACTGGGTCTGTGCCGAGGAAAAGTGTCGACCCGACCGAGATGCGTGCGGCTGTCGCCGTCGTCCTGCCCTGGCTGGACGGCGGCGACAAGCCCGAACGGACCCCGTTGGCCGCTGCGGTGCGGTTGAGCCTGCGCACGCTGGAACAGGACGCCCCGGGGCATACCGTCGAGGTGCGCGTGCCGCCTTTCGCGGCCATCCAGTGCATCGAGGGTCCACGGCACACCCGTGGTACACCGCCGAACGTCATCGAGACGGATCCGAAGACGTGGCTGGAGTTGGCGACCGGGCGCGTCGGCTGGGGCGAGGCGGTGGCGGACGGTCGGGTGTCCGCTTCGGGCAGTCGGGCCGACCTTTCCGGACTGCTTCCTCTGCTGCGCTTCTAGGCGGTCGAGATTTCCCGGTGGGCCAAGGGGTTCAGGCCGCGAGCCGTTCCTCCTCGTCGGTCAGCTCGCCGACCGGGGTCCCGCTGCGACGGAGCACGACGTACAGACCGACCCCGCCGACCACGGCCAACACGGCGTAGATCGCGAGCAGGGCGGGCGGGGTCGTCCCGGTGAGGGCGTCGCCCAGGACCACGGCGGCGGCGGTGCCGGGGAGGCTGCCGAGGAACGTGCCGATCAGGAACGGTCGCATCGGGATGGTCGAGAGGCCGCAGCAGTAGTTCATCGCCGAGAACGGGACCATCGGGACCAACCGCAGCGACGTCACCGCGCCCAGGCCGCCACCGGAGAGCCGGGCGTTGACCGCGCGGACCGCGCCGCGTTCGAGGTGGGGCTCGACCAGCCTCCTGCCGAGACCCCTGGCCAGGCCGAACGCCAGCACCGAGGCCAGCATGGTCGCCACCATCGACACCGCCACACCCGCCGGTCCGCCGAGCAGCAGACCCGCCGTCAGGTTGAACACCGTGCGCGGGATGGGGGCCACGGTGAGCAGCGAGTACGCCAGCAGGAACAGCACCGGCGTGGCCCACCCCGCGTCCTGCGCCCAGGTGCGGACCTCGACCGGGCTGGGGATCGGCACCAGCGAGCCCGCCACCACCAGGGCGACGGCTCCCAACAGGATGATCAAGGTGGCGCGTGCGGACACCCCCACACGGTAATGGCAAGGGCGGGTCGGTGACCGGGCCCACCTTCCGGTGGTGAACGCACCCCGAAGCAGCGCTTACACTGGGGTGCAGCCTCACTCCGTCCACAGGGAGCGCTTCGGTGGCCGACCAGTTCCGCACTGGCCCAATGCCCGTCTCCGACCAGCCGGAAGTCGAGCCCCGCGAAGAATGCGGCGTGTTCGGCGTCTGGGCGCCAGGCGAGGAGGTGGCGAAGCTCACCTACTACGGCCTGTACGCACTCCAGCACCGAGGGCAGGAAGCGGCGGGCATCTCGGTCGCCGACGGCAGCCAGATAGTCGTCTTCAAGGACCTCGGCCTCGTGAGCCAGGTCTTCGACGAGCAGGTCCTCTCGTCGCTGCGCGGCCACGTCGCCGTCGGGCACTGCCGGTACTCCACCACCGGCTCCACCACCTGGGAGAACGCCCAACCGACGTTCCGCACCACGGCGATCGGCAGCGGTCTGTCCCTCGGGCACAACGGCAACCTGGTCAACACCGCGGAGCTGCGCGAGCGGGCCGTCGAACAGGGCCTGCTGAGCCGCAACGGCGCCACCACCGACTCCGACCTGCTGACCGGCCTGCTGGCCGCGGGCGCGGCGGACAAGGGGCTGGAGCAGGCCGCGGTGGAGCTGCTGCCGACCGTGCGCGGCGCCTACTGCCTGGTCTTCTCCGACGAGTCCACCCTCTACGCCGCCCGCGACCCGCACGGCGTGCGCCCGCTGGTCCTGGGGCGGCTGGAGCGGGGCTGGGTGGTCGCGAGCGAGACCGCCGCGCTGGACATCGTCGGCGCGTCGTTCGTCCGGGAGGTCGAGCCGGGCGAGCTGATCGCGATCGACGCGGCCGGGCTGCGCTCGTCGCGCTTCGCCACGCCGGACCCCAAGGGCTGCCTGTTCGAGTACATCTACCTGGCCCGGCCGGACACCACGATCGCGGGCCGCTCGGTGCACGCGACCCGGGTGGAGATCGGCCGCAAGCTCGCCGCCGAGCAGCCGGTCGAGGCCGACCTGGTGGTGCCGGTGCCGGAGTCCGGCGTGCCCGCGGCCATCGGGTACGCGCAGGCCAGCGGCATCCCGTACGGCACGGCGCTGGTGAAGAACGCCTACGTCGGCCGCACCTTCATCCAGCCGTCGCAGACCATCCGGCAGCTGGGCATCCGGCTCAAGCTCAACCCCCTGCGCGATGTCATCCGCGGTAAGCGGCTCGTCGTCGTCGACGACACCATCGTGCGCGGCAACACCCAGCGCGCGCTGGTGCGGATGCTGCGCGAGGCCGGGGCCCTCGAGGTGCACGTGCGCATCGCGGCGCCGCCGATCCGCTGGCCGTGCTTCTACGGCATCGACTTCGCGTCCCGCGCGGAGCTGATCGCCAACGGCCTCGACCTGGACGGCATCCGCCGCTCCATCGGGGCGGACTCGCTGGGCTACGCGACCCTGGAGTCGCTGATCGCGGCCAGCGAGCAGCCCAAGACCCGGCTGTGCTCGGCCTGCTTCACCGGCGAGTACCCGATCGAGCTGCCCGAGGACGCGCTGATCGGGAAGCACCTGCTGGAGGGCATCGAGAAGGGCGTGGCGGGCGCCGCCGCGCCGCTGGCCCCAGCCGGGTACGGTGCCGAAGACGCGCTTCGGCGTCCGTGACCCCCCTTAATCCACCGACACCGATTGCGCCATGACTGACAACAGTTCACCCGAGTCCACCGTCAACGCCACCTACGCCGCGGCCGGGGTGAGCATCGAGGCAGGCGACGAGGCCGTCGAGAAGCTCAGGCCGTGGGCGGACAAGGCGACCCGGCCGGAGGTGCTGGGCGGCATCGGCGGGTTCGCCGGTCTGTTCCGGTTGAAGCTCGACCGCTGGCGCGAACCGGTCCTGGCCTCGTCCACCGACGGCGTCGGCACCAAGATCGCCGTGGCGCAGGCGCTGGACGTGCACGACACGGTGGGCATCGACCTGGTCGCGATGGTCGTCGACGACCTGGTGGTGTGCGGTGCCGAGCCGCTGTTCCTGCAGGACTACATCGCGGTTGGCAAGGTCCTGCCGGACCGGATCGCGGCGCTGGTCAAGGGCATCAGCGAGGGCTGCGTGCAGGCGGGCTGCGCGCTGCTGGGCGGGGAGACCGCCGAACACCCCGGCCTGATGTCGGACGGCGCGTACGACCTGTCGGCCACCGGCGTCGGCGTGGTCGAGGCCGACCAGGTGCTCGGCCCGGACCGGGTGCGCCCGGGGGACGTGCTCATCGGCATGGGCTCCTCCGGCCTGCACTCCAACGGCTACTCGCTGGCCCGGCACGTGCTGCTGCAGATCGGGCGGATCCCGCTGTCCGGCCACGTCGAGGAGTTCGGCCGCACCCTGGGCGAGGAGATGCTGGAGCCGACCCGCATCTACGCCAAGGACTGCCTGGCCCTGGTGGCGGAGGCCGAGGTGCGCACCTTCGCCCACATCACCGGCGGCGGCCTGGCCGCCAACCTGGCCCGGGTCATCCCCAACGGCCTGCGCGCGGGCCTGGACCGGGGCACCTGGTCCCCGCAGCCGATCTTCTCCATGATCGCCCAGCGGGGCCGCGTGGCCCGCGAGGAGATGGAGCGCACCTTCAACATGGGCGTCGGCATGGTGGCCGTGGTGGCGCCGGAGGACGTCGACCGGGCCCTCGCCATCCTCACGGCCCGGCACGTGCCGTCGTGGATCCTGGGTGAGGTCCGCCCCGCCGAGGACGCGAACGCCCCCCGCGCCGAACTCCACGGCGAACACCCGCGCTTCTGACCCCAGTAGACCACCGACTGCCCCGACCTGGCCGAAGGTCGGGGCAGTCGTCTTTGCCGCGACCCAGCCTCACCCCACCTCGAGATGATCTTGCCCGCGCCTCGACCCGCCGCCGGCGGGTTGTCCACATGGGCGGCGCGCATCCACAGGCTTTCGCCACGCCTTCCCCGCTGCCCGTGCGCCGATAGACTGGAGCAGGGCTGTCCCCCCAGAGGAGGGCGGGGGCTGTCCTGGGTCCGGGCGGGGTGGTGAAACAGTTGTCGGCCAGGTGATGGCCTGCCGAGCCCGCAGTCGGGCACTCTCGCCGCGGCCGAAGTGACCCCGCTCTCTGATCCGCGAAATCACGACACCCCTCAGGCAACCTCGTCCGGTACGCCCCCGTACTACAGGCTGACCGAGGGAGGTACCCACCGTGCCGGACCGGGATGCGGAGTTCGGGGAGTTCCTGGACAGCCGGGCAGGAGTCATGCGCCGGACCGCGTTCCTGCTCAGCGGTGGCGACTGGCACCGCGCCGAGGACTTGGTGCAGACCACGCTCGCCAAGATCTACGTGGCCTGGCCGCGGCTCAACCGCGAGGGGGGTGTCGACGCCTACTCCCGCAAGGTCATGGTCCGCACCGCCATCGACGAGTCCCGGCGGGCGTTCCGCAGACGTGAGAACGTCGTTGACGAGTTACCCGAGGTCGGGGTCGATCCCGCCGGGGTCGACGACGCCGTGGACGTGCGGCGGGCGCTCGCCCAGCTCCCCGCCGGGCAGCGGGCCGTGGTCGTCCTGCGCTACTGGGAGGACCTGTCGGTGTCCGAGACCGCCCAGGTGCTGGGCAAGAGCGAGGGCACGATCAAGAGCCAGGCCGCCAAGGGCCTGGCCACGCTGCGGAGGTTGCTGGCTGGGGGCCGGGTGCTGGTGGAGGGCCAACTGTGACCGACGACGTGCGCGAACTCCTCGAGGTCGCACTGCGCGGTGAGCCGCCGATGGGGCTGGACCGGGCGGGGGTCATCGCCGACGGCAAGCGCAGGCTGCGCAGGCGACGGCAGGCGGCGGTCGGTGGGGTGACGCTGGCGGTGGCGTTCGCGGTCTTCGGCGCGGCGGCCATCTCCGGTGGGGCGTTCGGTCTGCGCCCCGAGCAGGTCGGGCCCGCGGCACCGCCGCCGTCGACCTCGTCGTCGGTCGACCCGGGCGCGCCCGCGGCGGCCCCGGCACCCGTGAGCACGGTCACCCAGAGCCCCGTGGCGCCCTCGACGTCACCCGGCACGCGGGCACCCGAGATGGAGTACCCCGACTACTCCACCTTCGCGACGTCCATGCGGGAGATGGCCAAGAAGTGGCCCGCCGAGATATTCACGAAGACCTCGTACGAGGGCGCGTACGAGTGGAACACCAAGGGCCCCGACGGCTGGATGAAGGCGACCCTGCACACCAAGCTCGGCAACCGGCTGCTGACCGTGCGGATGTACTACACCGGCGAGTTCAGCCACAGCACGGCCTGCCAGCAGCAGCCGTCCTGCTACACCAGGGTCCAGGACCGGACTCCCCTGCGGGTCACCCGCACCGAGGAGCGGCCCACCATCGTCCAGGTCGTCGCGGACCGGCCGGACGGGCGCACCGTCGAGGTCACCGAGACCATCGGCGAGGGCAGCGGCTGGCGCTTCGACCAGGTCCTGGGGGACGACCTCCTGATCTCCATCGCCGTCGGCGCCGGTCCGCGCGGATAACCCGCTTGCCCCGTCCGGCATGCTGGACGACGTGTCCGAGTTGGTGGTGTCCTCCGCGCTGGTGATCCCGGCGGCCGAGTTGCGCGAGCGGTTCTCCCGCTCCTCCGGCCCCGGTGGTCAGGGCGTCAACACCGCCGACAGCCGGGTCGAGTTGAGCTTCGACGTCGTCCGCTCCCCGTCGGTCCCCGAGCACCTGCGCGAGCGGATGGTGGCCCGGCTGGCGAACCGGCTGGTCGACGGCGTGCTCACGATCGCCGCCAGCGAGTACCGCGCCCAGTTGGCCAACCGCGCCGCCGCCCGCGAGCGCTTAGCCGCGCTGCTGCGCCAGGCCGCCGCGCCGCCGCCGCCCAAGCGGCGCGACACCAAGCCCAGCCGGGGCGCCCGCGAGCGCAGGCTCACCGCGAAGCGCCAGCGGTCGCTCACCAAGCAGTCGCGGCGAGTGACGCGGGACGAGTAGCACCCCCGTGTGACCCTCACCTGATCGGGAACATCCCACCCGTCCCCCGGCGCTGTGCGTGTCGACGACCCAGGTTCGGCGATCCTCGAACCTGGGGCCAACGCCACGGGAGGGGACCCCGAGTGAGCCTGCTGTTCAGCCCGTTGACCCTGCGGTCGACCACGCTGCCGAACCGGATCGCGGTCAGCCCCATGTGCCAGTACTCGGCCACCGACGGGCTGCCGGACAACTGGCACCTGGTGCACCTGGGCTCGCGCGCGGTCGGCGGCGCCGGGCTGGTGATCGCCGAGGCCACCGCGGTCGAGCCGATCGGCCGCATCGCGCCGCAGGACACCGGCATCTGGTCGGCCCGGCACGTGCAGGCCTGGCGGCCGATCACCGAATTCATCCGGTCCCAGGGATCGGTGCCCGGCATCCAGCTCGCGCACGCGGGCCGCAAGGGCTCCACCTACAGCCCCTGGGTCGAGCGGAGCGGCGGGGTGGCCGACGAGGACGGCGGCTGGACCCCGGTCGGGCCGACCGACGAGCCGTTCACCCCCGAGTACCGGGTGCCGCAAGCGCTTTCGGCCGCGGAGATCGAGGCCCTGGTCGACACCTGGGCGCAGGCCGCCAGGTTCGCCGTCGAGGCGGGTTTCGAGGTCGTCGAGGTGCACGCCGCGCACGGCTACCTGCTGCACGAGTTCCTGTCGCCCCTGACCAACACCCGCACCGACGCGTACGGCGGCGACGCGGCCCGCAGGCTCGCGTTCCCGCTGGCGGTCGTCCGGGCCGTACGCGCGGCCGTGGGTCCCGACCTGCCGGTCTTCGTGCGGATCTCGGCCACCGACTGGACCGACGGCGGGCTCACCGTCGACGATTCCGTGGAGATCTCCCGCGCGCTGGCCGCGGCGGGCGCCGACCTGGTCGACGTGTCCTCCGGCGGCAACGTCGCGGACGCGCGGATCACCACCGGGCCCGGCTACCAGGTGCCCTTCGCCGACGCGATCCGGCGCAAGGCCGAGGTGGCCACCGCGGCGGTCGGCGAGATCACCGAAGCGCACCAGGCCGAACGGGTCCTCGCGGACGGGTCGGCAGACCTGGTGCTGCTGGGTCGCGAGCTGCTGCGCGACCCGTACTGGCCGCATCGCGCCGCAGCGGCGCTCGGTGTGGGGGCCACCCCACCGGTCCAGTACGCGCGGGCGCTCTGAGCCGAACCGTGCAGGCCGTCCCGGTGTCCGGGACGGCCTGCACGGTTTACGTGAGGGGGTTCAGCGGCGTGGGGCCCAGCACCCGGGAGCACTGGACCCGGGATTCATCGCCGGTAGTCGTCGTACTCGTCCTCGGACGAGTCGTCGAATCGGTCACCCTGATCGTGACCGTCGTCGGACCCGCCACCCGACAGCTCGCGCTGCAAGGCGTCGAAGTCCGTTGGTTGTGAGCTGTACTTGAGCTCCCGGGCCACCTTCGTTTGCTTGGCCTTAGCTCGGCCGCGCCCCATGGCTCGACCCCCTCGCACAGTGACGGGGCGGCCGGGGGAACGGCGGCCCCGTAGATGTCGACAGTTGATTCCTGCCAGCTACCGTACCGTGCCGAAGGGGTTCGATGCGACGCGGCACGGTGTGCAGAACCTGACATCACCGAGAACTGCGCTCGGCCGGTCCGGCGAACCTCGCGAATCCCTCGCCCCGGCGCCACCGCGCCCCGGGTTCGTGGAAGCATGGAGGGGTGCCTCGACCGTTCGTCGCCTATCTGCGGGTGTACGAACCGTTGTCCACCTTCGCCGAGCCCCTGGCAGGCCTGCTGCGCGGCGCCGTCGAGGTGGGCGGCCTCGACCGGGCCGACGCCGCCGCCCGCGAGCGCGAGGTATGGCTCAAGTCACAGCTGGCGGGTTCGGTGCTCCCGGGCGAGTTGCCCGACGGCAGGCCGACCCCCAGCTCCATCCGCGACCTGCTGGTCATCGACCCGGCCGAGGTGCCGGGCAGCGCGGCCGGGTCGGGGCCGCTGGTGTGCCCGCTGGACCTGCGGGCCCGCTCGGCCGCGGCGATGGTCGGGTTCCTGGCCACCTCCGGGTCGGTGCTGCGCGACGCCGTGCTCGGCTCCCCGCCGGACGCGATCCGCCGCAAGGCCACCAGCGTGCTCGGGGAGCTGCCCAGCGGGGCGGTGCACGTCGTGTCCACCACCTGGACCGTGCCGCTGCCCTGGTTCTCCCTGGTCGACCCGGACGCCCGGCACGTGGTGCTGGCCCCGCGCGAGGACCCGCGGCGCGAGGTGTTCTGGCGCGCCACCCTGGCCGACGCCCTGGCCCGCGTGGAGCGGGCGCACACGCTCACCAAGCGCACCTTCGGCGAGACCGGCCCGACCAAGGTCCTGGCCGACACCGCGCAGTGGCTGGGCAACTTCGCCGAGGGCTCCGCGGTCGAACTCGACTACGGCGGCCTGGTGCAGCTGCTCACCGACGAGGAGCTGACCGAGGACTCGTCCGCCGAGGACGTGCACGCCATCCTCGACGCCATCGAGCGCTCGGACCCCGGTGAGGTCGGCGAGCGCTTCGAGCGCCTCCGGGACTTCTGGGGCGACCTAGCGGCTCGCGAGCAGCTGAACTGAGACATGTCCACCCGCCACCGCTCCGGACCCGGCGGGTGAACGCTGCCGGGCATCGGGGCGGCGGGACCAGTCCAGCTCGTCGAGGTGACGGCTGAGCGGGAGTCGGCTCAGTCCAGCTTGTCGAGCAGGCCGTCGGTCAGGCGGGCCGCGCCGACCGGGACGCCGCCGCCGAGCACGTCGTGCTCCGCCTTCTCCGCCAGCTCGGGGGCGTCGTAGCCGAGCGCGCGCAGCACGCCGACCAGGATCGGGGTGCGGGGGCGCGGGGCGCCGTCGTCGATCTTCATGGCCATCGCGGTGCCGTCCGGCAGCACCATCGCGTGCACACCCTCCGCGCCACCCTTGACCAGCAGGCCGGGGATGGCCTCCATCAGCTCGGAGTCGTCGCGGTCGGTGCCGCCGACCAGGAACGGGTGCGCGCGCATCGCGTCGGCCACCCGCCTGCGCCGGGTGCCCGGCGCGGCCAGGACCAGCCGGGTGTAGCCGGTGGCCAGGCCCGCCAGGGTCAGGGCGAACAGCGGGGCACCGCAGCCGTCGACGCCGATCGTGGCGATCGGCTCGCCGGTCATGTCCTCCACGGCGTCGGCGATGGCCGCCTGCGCGGGGTGCTCCGGGTCGAGGTAGCCGCGGGTGTCCCAACCCTGCTGGGCGCTGACCGCCAGCATCGCGGCGTGCTTGCCGGAGCAGTTCATCGCCGCCGCCCGCTTGCCGCCGCCCCCGGCGATCACCCGGTTGCGCGCGGCCTGGTTCAGCGGCCAGTCGGGCGGGCAGCCCAGGTCGGTCTCCGACAGGCCGTTCTTGGCGAGGATGCCCAGCACCTGCTCCACGTGCTCGGACTCGCCGCTGTGCGAGGCGCACCCCACGGCGAGGTCGGCGTCGTCGGGCAGGTCGAGGCCCGCGCGCAGCAGCCCGAGGGCCTGTAGCGGCTTGTTGCTCGACCGGGTGAAGACCGGCTCGTGCACCTCGCCGAGGGCGAGCCGGACCCGGCCGTCCGGGGCGAGCACGACGACCGACCCGCGGTGGATCGACTCGACGAAACCGGACCGCAGCACCTCGACTAAGACGGGGTTGTTCAGCGGGACTCGCCTCCTGGCCGCTCGCCGCGCTCGGCGGCCAGCAGATCGTCGACGGAGGCGCTGCCCGCCCGGTAGCGGCCGCCGATCTCGTCGTTGAGCAGGTCCATGACCCGCTGCACCTCGCGCCTGCGCTGGGAGACCGAGGCCTCCTCGGCCTGGTAGGTGCGCAGCGCCAGGGCCAGCCGGTCGTCGGGGAGCGCGCCGACGTCGGAGAGGTCGGCGTCGGACACCAGCGCCTCCACGTGCCTGCGGTGCGCCTCGGCCCGGGACGGTTCCATGGTCTGGTAGCGGCCGGAGCCGGTGGCCGGGCCGACGGCGTTGTCCGCCAGGATCACGGCGAGCTGGTCCACCACCGAGGTGGACTCGCCGCTGGCCCGCCTGCGCTGCTCGGCGCGCACGATGTCGATCCGGCCGTGCAGCAGCCTGCGCAGGTAGGACAGGTCCGTCTCCTCCTGCGCCGCGTCGTCGCGGCGCACCCGGACCTCGGCCAGGCCCAGTCCGGCCAGGCCCTCGACGTACTCGGGCGACAGGACCCTATCGATGCGCCTGCGCCCTCCCGGGCGGACTTCGATCACGGGCACATCCTCCGCCACTCGGTGCTCGATCGCCATATCTTGACGACAACGGCGTTCAGCTCGCCACCCCCAGAAGTACCCTCGACTCTTCCGGACCAATCGGCGGGCGCTGAGCGATCCTCGCCAAACCGGACGCCCGGGCCACGAGCTGCGCGTTGTCCTTCACGCGCTCCCCCTTGGCGTAGGTGGTGGTGTCCTCCATCCCCACCCGGACGTGTCCACCGGCGGAGAGCGACGCCAGCAGCACCGGGATGCTCGCCCGGCCGACCCCGGTCGCGGAGAACGTCGCCCCTTCGGGGATCAACCGCAGCGCGGCGGCGAAGGTCTCGAGGTCGCCCGCCATCCCGCCGGGGACACCCATGACCAGGTCGACGTGGACACGCCCACCCGCGGGCGGGCCGTGCCGGTCGAGCAGGCGGTGCAGGCTGGTCAGCTGGCCGAGGTCGAAGATCTCGTACTCGGGCACGATCCCGCGGTCCTGCATCCGGGTGTGGAGTTCGACGATGAACTCCCACCGGTTGAGGAAGACGTCGGTGCCGAAGTTGACCGTCCCCATGGTGCAGGAGGCGGAATCCGGGAGGGCGTCGAGAACCGCCAACCGGTCCTCCTCGGAGTCGGTGACCGCCCCACCGGTGGAGAGCTGGACGACGAGCCGGGTGTGCTCGCGCACCGCGGCGACCGTCTCCCGCAGCCGCGCGAGGTCGAGCGTGGGCCGGGCGTCGTCGTCGCGGATGTGAATGTGGATCATCGACGCGCCGACGCGCTCGCAGTCCTGCGCGGTTTTCACCAACTCCCCAAGGGTTACGGGGAGGTTCGGCACGTCTTCCTTGCGGTGCTCGGCCCCGGTTGGCGCGACGGTGATGAGCGTGCCCTGCGCACCGGGCCGAGAAGTCGCCGACATACCGCGATCCTGGCACAGGGCACGGGTTGCCACCGACGGCAGGCGGACTATCCGCGCAGGCCCTGCGCCGCCGCGCGGCCGAGCGCCGGGGTGTCCTCGGGCACCGAGTCCGGGTCGATCGAGGCCTGGGTGGCCTCCGCGCCGACCGCCAGCGCCGTGCCGGGCTCGACGGACCGCTTCACCAGGGCCAGCGCGATCGGGCCGAGTTCGTGGTGCTGCACCGCCGACCCCACCCGGCCGACGACCCGCTCGCCCGCCTTGACCGGCGCACCGGTCTCCGGCAGCACGTCCGCCGCGCCGTCGAGGTGCAGCAGCAGCATCCGGCGCGGGGGGCGGCCGACATTGTGGACCTTGGACACCGTCTCCTGGCCGCGGTAGCAGCCCTTCGCCACGTGCGCGGCGACGTGGACCCAGTTCACCTCGTGCGGGATCGACTTCTCGTCGGTGTCCACACCGAGCCGGGGCCGCAGCGACTCCACCCGCAGCGCCTCGAAGCCCAGTGACCCCATGGGACGGGCGCCCGCGTCGGTGATCCGGTCCCACCACTCGCGCAGCTCTTCCCGTGGTACCAACAGGTCCGCCGCGTCGTGGCCGGGCCACGGCATCCGGCGCACGACCACGCTGCCGCCCTGGGCGACCGCGTACGGGCCCGTCGGGACCGGGAGTCCCAGCTTCGCCAGGAGGTCCGGGGTTTCCGGGCCGACGAGCGACAGCACGGCCCGCTCCGCCGTCGCGTCCCTCGGCTCCACTTTGGACCAGAAGACCATCTGCTCGAAGTACTCCAGCAGCGGCACCCGGCCGCCGCGCGCGCCGGTCGCGACGGCGCCCCGCTCGGTGTCCAGCCAGACGGTGCCGTCCACGTGGGCCAGCAGCATGTGCGCGTCGACGCGGCCCTGGCTGTCGAGCACCAAGGCCTCGGTGCCCGCGCCGTCGGCCAGCTCGGTGACGTGCTGGGAGATCACCAGGTGCAGCCAAGACAACCGCTCGTCGCCGGGGACCGCGATCACCTCGCGGTGGGAGCGGTCCACCACCGCGACCTTCCGGGACGCGGCGCGCTGCTCGGCGAACGGGTCGCCGAAGTGCCAGGGGACCTCGTGGTCGAGCGCCCCGTCCGGCGCGGGGACGGCACCCGGGGCGGTGCGCAGGGGGGAGTGGTCGGTCACTTGTTCTCCTGGGAGCAGCTTTGGCACGTGCCGGACAGCGCCAGGTGGCTGGCGTCCAGCACGAACCCGTGCCGCGCCCGCAGTGTTCCGCACAGCTCGTCCATCACCGCGCGCGGCGACTCGTCGACGTGGCCGCAGCGGTGGCAGACCAGGTGGACGTGCTGGTGCTCGTGGACCGAGTAGGTCGGCGCGCCGTGACCCAGGTGGGTGTGGCGGACCAGGCTGAGGCCTTCGAGCAGTTCCAGCGTGCGGTAGATGGTGGTGATGTTGACCGTGGGCGTGGTGCGCTGGACCCGCTGGCAGACCTGCTCCGGGGTCGCGTGCTCCAGCTCCAGCAGCGCGTCGAGCACGAGCTGGCGCTGGGGCGTCATCCGCATCCCGCGCTCGTGCAGGGTCTCCCGCAGCTGCGCGCGGCGGGTCTCCAGCGGCTGGGTCTCCACCCTCCCGATGGTAGGCCCCGGCGTAGGGTCTGGCCCATGCGCGTGCTGGTGATGTTGGACGGAACCCCCGGTGGCACCCTCGCCGACCCCGACGCCACCCACGTGCGCGTCGACGACCTGGGCGTGACCCGGGGCGACGGCGTGTTCGAGAGCGTGCTCGTCGTGGACGGCGCGCCCCGCGAACTCGACGCCCACCTGGACCGCTTGGCCCGCTCCGCCGCGATGCTCGAGCTACCGGTACCCGACCGGTCGGCCTGGGCGGCGGCGGTCCGCACGGTGCTGGCGGCGTGGCCGTTAGCGGGTGAGATGGCGGTCAAGCTGGTCTGCACCCGAGGCCCCGAATACGGCGACGGCGGCCCGACGGCGTTCGCGCTCGGGTTCGAGGTCCCCGCCAAGTCGCGGCGCAACCGGACGGCGGGCGTGACCGCCGTGACCCTGGAACGCGGCTTCGACCCGGCCATCGTGGAACGCGCCCCCTGGCTCCTGCTGGGCGCGAAGACCCTGTCCTACGCGGTCAACATGGCCGCCAACCGCTACGCGGAGTCGGTGGGCGCGGACGAGGTCATCTTCATCGCGGCGGACAACACGGTCCTCGAGGGACCGACGTCGACGGTCGTGCTGGTCACCGACCGCACATTGCGCACGCCGCCGCCGACCAGCGGCGTGCTGCTTGGCACCACCCAAGCCGCGTTGTTCCGGGCTGCTGAGCGGGCGGGCTGGACGACCAAGGTCGAACCAGTGGACCGCGCGGAGCTGACTGCGGCTGACGGCCTGTTCGTGGTTTCCAGCATCCGCAAGATCAGCCGAATCCGGGCACTCGACGGCGTGGCCCTCCCCGACGCCACCGACCTCTGCACCGAACTGAACGCGCTGTACGAGTCGGAGTACTAGCGGCACCGGCGGCCACCGCCCGCTCAATTTCCTTTGATCGCGAGTTGTCCACATGCGTCGAACTCGTCCACAGAGGGTTATTCAGTGGTGTAGAAATAGAGGCCGATAACAGCCGAGATGGTGTCGGTGAAGGTGTTGATGGGTCGCCGGTAGTCGGTGTGGAGAACGCGCCAGGTCTTGAATTGGGCGATGGCGCGTTCGACCACGACACGGATTGAGTTGTGCTGTCGGTTGAAATCTATTTCCCAGTCGGGTTGTTCGCGGTTTCGGGGTTTTCTGATCAGGGTGAGGATGCCGCTGCCGATGTAGCCCTTGTCGCCGGGCCAGGTGCCGGGGTCTCGTCCGTCGAGAATGTGTGAGGCTTTCAAGCCGACGATGTCGTTCCGGGATCCCGGTATCGGATCCGATACCCATCTCAAGCGTCCGTCCGGCGTGCACCCGACCTGGACGGTGTGTCCGGTCGTGCGGTGCTTCCCGGAGAACAACTCCGGGCGGAAGGCCATGACCAGCACGGCAGCAGCGCGCCATCCGCGATATGGGAATTGCGGTCATCGAGATCATCGGCCGTCGGAACGCACTGTTCGCCACCCCCTTCGCTGCCCTGCTCCGCCGATAAACTGGAGCAGGGCTGTCCCCCAGAGGAAGGGCGGGGGCTGTGCTTGGGCCCTCGGGGGCGGTTGAATAGTTTGGTCGTTGATTCCTGCTAGTGGGCTCAGGTGCTCGGTCGTAGGCGCACTCTCGTGCCGGGGCGTGCCTGGGCCAGGGCTGCCAGGTGTGCGGCGGGCACGACGCCGACTACTGGGTAGCCGCCGGTTGTTGGGTGGTCGGACAGGAAGATCACCGGTAAGCCGCTCGCGGGCACCTGTACCGCCCCCGTGACCAGCCCCTCGCTCACCAACTCCCGCCCGTCGAACTCCGACGTCCGCCGCAACGGCTCACCCAGCAACCGCAGCCCCACTCGGTTGCTCTCCGGCGACACCGACCACACCGCTCCCGCCAACCGCGCGGTCACGTCCGCGAACCAGTCCTCACGCGGACCCAGCAGCAGCGGGACCACCAGTTCTTCCGGCGCCCGAACCGCGCACACCACATCCGCCCCGACCGGTACCTCGACCACCGCCCCCAGTGGCAGCACATCCCCGACCCTCAGCGGCGCCGGGCCGATGCCGGACAGGATGTCCGTCGACCGCGACCCCAACTGCCGGTCCACCGCCACACCCCCCGACACCGCGAGGTAGCAGCGCAGACCACGCCACGGCGAGCCGATCTCCAACTCCGCCCCCGCCCCCAGGAACAGCGGCGAGTGGGAGTCCACCAGGAGCCCGTCCAGACGGACCGACACGCTGGGGCCAGTCACCGCCACCGTGCAGGGCGCGGAGGCGCGTACTCGCAGCCCACCCAGCACGGTCTCGATCCCGGCCGCGTCCTCCGGGTTCCCGACCAACCGGTTCGCGAGTCGCAGGGATGGTTCGTCCAGTGCGCCCGAAGGGGGGACGCCCAGGTGGGCGTTGCCGGGACGGCCGAGGTCCTGGACAAGGGCCAACGGCCCCGTGGCCAGCACGGTCAGCGCGCGGGTCACGGCCTCGCCTCGAAGCGCACGCGGTCGCCTGGGGACAGCAGTGCGGCCGGGTTGCGGGTGGCGTCGAACAGGGGGTCCACGTCGTCCGCGAGGCGAGCCAGGAGGCGCCAGCCGCCGGGGGAGGATCGGGGGTAGATGCCGGTGAACTCGCCCGCGACGCCTACCGAGCCTGCCGGTACTCGGGTTCGGGGGGTGTCCAGGCGGGGTTGGCAGAGGGGGTCGGGTAGGCCGGTCAGGTAGGCGAAGCCGGGGGCGAAGCCGCAGAACGCGACGGTGTAGGTCGCGCCCGCGTGCAGGGCGATGGTGTCCTCGACCGACAGGCCCGCGGTCGACGCGACCAGGTCCAGGTCCGGGCCGCCGTAGACCACGGGGAGCACGACCTCACCGGCGGTGACCTCAGGCGGAGCGGTCAGGTCGGCCCTCTCCAACACCCCCGGCACCAGGCGCGGGCCGGGGGAGCCGGGGGTGAAGGAAGCCAGGACCGTGCGGGCCGCCGGGACCAGGTCGACCAGGCCGGGGAGGTTCGCCGCGGCCAGTGCGGTGCGCGCGGCGGCTACCTCGGCCAGCGACTCCAGCTCCACCAGCACCGCGTCCGGCCCGCACCGCCGCAGTCGCATCCGCGCGGGCTCGGCTCAGCCGACCACGCGGCGCAGGTACGCCGAGGTGTGGGGCTGGAGTTCCTGGCCGACCATCGCCCGCTCCTCGACGTAGGCCAGGTCGCCGTTGTTGACCAGGCCGTAGAGGCGCTTGGCGGCGTTGACCTCCTTCGCCGAGCCCGTGCGGGTGACCACGTCGGTGTCCAGTTCCCACGACGTCGAGTTGCGCGGGGCGCCGTAGAAGATCTCCGAGATGCCGGTGGCGTGCACCAGCAGGACCTCGATGGTGTCGTCCTCCTGCGGTCGCCACCAGCCCACCTCGCGGGCGGCCGGGCGGATGACCTTGCCTTCGTCGTCGAGCAGCCAGGCGCGCGACTCGTAGGCGAGGAACGGGCGGCCGTCGTGGGCGAAGGTGAGCTGCTGGCCGAACTTCACCGGGCCGTCGATGGTCGGGTAGACCACCTCGCCCTCACCGCGCCAGACGCCTACCAGCGGCAGGAGTGCCAGGCAGGCGTCGTTGAGGTTCGGGCCCTCGCGCAGGTTCGCGGTGTCGGCCGGGATGGGCAGGTCGTCGAACTGCGGCACGTTGCGGTGCCGGGTGGCCTCAGCTCGCTTCTCCGCGGCCTGGATGGCCGCGTCGCCGCTGCCGGGTACGGGGCTCTCGGCCATTACCGCTGGTCAGCGTAGAGGCGGTACAGGACGTACCCGGCGAACCAGGTGGTCAACAGACCCATGAGCACCAGGAGCGAGGTGAAGAAGATTTCCACCCGCAGAGGATAACGCGGGGGCGCGCGCGGCAACGCATGACGCTGCTCCCACCCCGGTACGCGAAGAGGCCCCGGGGACGGATCCCGGGGCCTCTTCACGTACCGATCGTCAGCCGACCGAGACGGCGACCTCGTGCAGACCGGGGCCGCTCGCGCTGACCTTGGTCTCGCCGTTGCCGTCGCGGTGCAGCGCCCGGACCGTCCAGTCACCCGGGGCGGCGAAGAACCGGAAGTCGCCCTCGGCGGAGGACACGACCTCGGCGGTGAACTCGCCGGTGCCGTCCAGCAGCCGCACGAACGCACCGCCGACCGGCTCGCCTGCGCGGGTGACCTTGCCGTTGAGGACGGTCTCCTTGCCCGCGTCCACGGTGGCGGGCAGCGCGGTTCCCTGCTCGGGGGCTCCACAGGAGCTCATGGTGATTCCCTTCGTGTGGTTGCTGGGGCGGACCGGACTCAGTTCTGGGCGCCGACCTCGACGGGGACGCCGACCAGGGAGCCGTACTCGGTCCACGAGCCGTCGTAGTTCTTCACGTCGCTGTAGCCGAGCAGCTCGTGCAGGGCGAACCAGGTGTGCGAGGAGCGCTCGCCGATGCGGCAGTAGGCGATGGTCGCCTTGCCCTCGTCGAGGCCCGCCTCCTGGTACAGCTCGCGCAGCTCGTCGTTGGACTTGAAGGTGCCGTCCTCGTTGGCCGCCTTGCTCCACGGCACGTTGATCGCGGTCGGGATGTGGCCCTTGACCTGCGCCTGCTCCTGCGGCAGGTGCGCCGGGGCGGCGAGCTTGCCGGAGAACTCGTCGGGGGAGCGCACGTCGACCAGGTTCTTGGTGTTGATCGCGGCCACCGCGTCGTCGCGGAACGCGCGCAGCGACAGGTCCTGCTCCTGGGCGGTGTAGCTGGTGGTGGCGCGCTCGACCGCGTCGGCGCTCAGCGGGCGGCCGTCGAGCTCCCACTTCTTGCGGCCGCCGTCGAGCAGCTTGACCGACTGGTGGCCGTAGAGCTTGAAGTACCAGTACGCGTACGCGGCGAACCAGTTGTTGTTGCCGCCGTAGAGGACCACGAGGTCGTCGTTGCCGATGCCGCGCGCGGAGAGCAGCTTCTCGAAGCCCGCGCGGTCGACGAAGTCGCGGCGCACCGGGTCCTGCAGGTCCTGCCGCCAGTCGACCTTGATGGCGCCCGGGATGTGACCGGTGTCGTAGGCGCTGGTGTCCTCGTCGACCTCGACGAACACCACCCCGTCGGCGTTGAGGTTCTCCTCGGCCCACGCGGCCGAAACCAGCACGTCTTCACGGCTCATCGGGCGGTTCCCACTTTCGGTTTGATGATGGACAAACGGTTGAGCAGCACATAGGTCTCGCAGCCGAGGCAGAAGCCGAAGGCGGCGTTGAGGAACGCGGCGGCGAGGGCGAACGCGGTGGCCACGAGGCCGAGCGCGGGCACGTCGAAGGCGTAGCCGAGCGCGCCGACCACGGCGAACCCGAACCCGACGCCCTGGGCGAAGCGCACCGGGGCGGCGTCCTCGCGCTCGTCGGTGGGGGCGAGCCGGGGCGCGACCAGAACCCGGAACAGCGCCGCGTACGGGGCGTACCGGAGCCCGGCGAACGCGCCGACGGCGAACACCAGGGCCTGCGCCGCGAGCAGCGGCCACCAGCCGGTGGCCAGCACCGCGACCAGCACGGCGCTGGTCACCCAGGCGGCGAAACGGGGGCCCCGGGGGTCCACGCTCGCGCGCGGGGGCACCGGTGGGGTGGTGGACAACTGGGGTGGCCTCCTGACCAGGACACGGGCGTGGGGTCCGGTCGGGCGACGGGCCGAAGCGGGCCGCCCGGTCAGGTGCCCCGACACAGGCTGCTGCGCACGCGGCAGAAGTCCACCGCGCGGCGCCTGGTCAGGAAGCTGGACACGGGCGCGAGCGTACCCGCCGCGACGGCGGCGCTGAGAGGGCGTGCCCATTTGGTGGGACGCCGACACCGCCACTTGCGCGCCGCGTTGGCGCAGGTCACACCCCGATCAAGCGCTCAGGTGCGGGCGCAGCGCGGTGAGCAGGTCTTCACGTTTCGGGACGCCGCCGACGCGCAGCAGCTCCATCCCGTCGGCCGCGACGGCCAGCGTGGTCGGGGTGCGCAGCACGGCGAGTTCCTTGGCCAGCTCGGGCCGGTCGGTGAGGTCGATGTCGGCGTAGCCCAGCCCGGCGGTGCCCGCGGCCAGGTCGGTCAGCAGGGCCTTGGCCTGGTGGCAGGTGCCGCAGAACTGGGACGACAGCTGCACCAGGGTCACCCCGTCCGCCGGGTCGAGCACCCGGCGGACGTCCTCGGGGAGCGCGGCGGCGCGCGCCCGGCGGTTCCGGCCGTCGCGCAGCCGCACCAGCCTGCCGACCACCGCGGCCACCAGCAGCGTGCCGAGCGCGACGTAGAGGCCGGTCACGGGGTCAGCTCCGGCCCAGCACGACGTTCTCGGCCTTGCCCTTCACCGCGAGCTCGCCCGGCTCCACGGTGATCGCGGTCGGGGTGACCTTGAACGGCAGGTTGCCCGGGTCCAGGCGGCGGGCGAAGAGCTTGAGCACCTGGTCCTGGATGATCTTGGGCAGCTTCTGGTCGGCGCCGCCGGAGCGCACCTCCAGCCGCTTCGGCGCGATGTCCACGCTGCCGTCGACCAGCGAGACGATGGAGAACACGCACAGCTGCACGTCCTGGCCCGCGATGGCGACCGTGCCGCACAGCTTGACGCCCGCGGTGGTGCCCTCCTGGTCGGCGATCTCGCTGGCGTCCTCCTCGGTCTCCTCGCCCGGGGCGGGCGCGGTGTTCACCGAGGACTTCTTCACCGGGTCGATGGTCAGGTTGGTGATGGACTTGACCACGTCGTTGGAGTTCTCCTGGATGGCCCGGTTGACGTCCGCGGCCTTGATCCGGACCTGGCCCTCCACCTCGCGCACCGGGACCGACGACAGCGAGCCGCCGACCAGGTCGCCCAGCGGCGCCTGCACGCCGCGCAGCTCGGCGTGCACGTCGAGGTCGCGCAGGGTGTCCTTCACCGGCACGCCCTTGGCGTCGATGGTCACCAGGTCGTACTCGCCGGAGACGGCCTGCAGCAGGAACGAGAAGCCGCCGACCTTGACCGACGGGTGGTCGCGCAGGTCGAACTGCTGCTGCGCCCGCTTGGACACCTCGTGCTCGAACACGGCGGCCGCGCCGAAGTCCGCGGCGACCAGCAGCGCCAGCAGCACCACCAGGCTGATGACCAGCCTGCGCACGGCCTTCGACCGGCGGCGGGGCGCTGCGGACGGCCCGCCCGAGTTCGTCCCGGAGTTCGTCATGGTCGTCATCCCGCCACCCGTCTTGTGTCAACCCTGTGCAGTCTGGCGCCCCCCGGCGCGGTGGCGCCGGTCGGCACCCAAGTACCTACCCCCTGCGCACCGGAGGCACGCGGGTCGATGATCTCAACCCCCGGCACCAGGACGTCCGAACGGGTGGCGCAGTTGCGTCCAGCGGCCCAACCGGCAGGTGGACACGGGATTAACCGGGACGTAACGCACCCCTGCTGAGCTGCGGGGGAACACCCGAGGGCGGCCGCAGAGGCTGTGACGCCGACGTCACGGCGGCGACATTCCCCCGACCCGCGGGCTAGGGTTTCGACCAGCCGAAATCGCCACCCCCGAACCGGGGGCCGCACCCCAACGCCGCGGCGCGGACACGCACGAGAGAGGCGGACTCACGATGAGCCTCGACCTGCTGCTGCTGACCGCCGACCCGGACCCGTCCGCCGTGGTCCCGTCGCTGATGCTGCTACCGCACACCGTACGCGTCCAGGCCCCCGAGGTCACCGCGCTGCTGGAGGCGGGCGCGCGGGACGCGGTCGTCGTGGACGCGCGCACCGACCTGGCCGCGGCCAAGGGCCTGTGCAGGCTGCTGACCACCGGCGGGGACAGCGCCCCCGTGGTCGCCGTGGTCAACGAGGGCGGCCTGGTGGCGATCACCAGCGACTGGCGCATCGACGAGATCCTGCTGCCCACCGCGGGCCCGGCCGAGGTCGACGCCCGGCTGCGGCTGCTCACCTCGCGCGGCCCGGCCGGTGTCGCCGCCGACGGCGCGCTGCGGCTCGGCGAGCTGGTCGTCGACGAAGCCACCTACATGGCCCGGCTGCGCGGGCGCCCGCTCGACCTCACCTACAAGGAGTTCGAGCTGCTCAAGTACCTCGCCCAGCACGCGGGCCGGGTGTTCACCCGGGCGCAGCTGCTGCAGGAGGTCTGGGGCTACGACTTCTTCGGCGGCACCCGGACCGTGGACGTGCACGTCCGGCGCCTGCGGGCCAAGCTCGGCGCCGAGCACGAGCAGCTGATCGGCACCGTGCGCAACGTCGGCTACAAGTTCGTCCAGCCGCCCAAGTCCGGGACCCGCCGCGACGCGGATGTGGACACCACTCACCCGGTCGACGCGCGGTAGGTAGGTTCGGTCAGGTGACCGACCTGACCTGGCGACCCGACAGCCCGGGCGCCGTCACCGAGATCCGTCCGCTGCTGCGCGCCGTCGCCGAGGTCGACGGCCGCCCCGAGGTACCCGCCGACGGCCCGCTGGCCCGCGAGTTCCGCGGTGGTGAGCACCTGCTGGCCACCGACGGCGTCGAACTCGTCGGGTACGCGCACCTGGACACCGACGGCGACGCCTTCGGCCGCCAGGTCGCCGAGGTCCTGGTCCGCCCGGACGCCCGCCGCCGCGGTGTCGGCGGGCGGCTGGTCGAGGCGGTGCTGGCGCGGGCCGCGGCCGGTGTCCGCTTCTGGGCGCACGGCGACCACGCGGGGGCCGCGCGCATCGCGGCCCGGCACGGGCTGGGCCGCGTCCGCGAGCTGCTGACCATGCGCCTGGACCTGGCCGTCGCCACCCTCCCGGAGCCAACCTGGCCCGCGGGTGTGCGGGTGCGCGCCTTCGAGCCGGGGCGCGACGAGGCCGCCCTGGTCGAGGTCAACCGGCGGGCCTTCGACTGGCACCCCGAGCAGGGCGCGCTGACCGTGGCCGACGTCGAGGCGACCGAGGCGGAGCCGTGGTTCGACCCGGCCGGGTTGTTCCTGGCAGTCGACGAGCGGGACGAGGTCCTCGGCTTCCACTGGACCAAGGTCCACGGTCGGGGGCCCGATGCGGTGGGCGAGGTGTACGTCGTCGGCGTCGACCCGCGCGCGCAGGGCGGCGGTCTGGGCAAGGCCCTGACGCTGGTCGGACTAACCCATTTGAGGTCACTCGGGCTCTTGACCGTCATCCTTTACGTGGAGTCCGACAACGCACCCGCTGTTGCGGTATACGGCCGAATGGGTTTCACCCGTTCGGACGCCGACATCCAGTATGCACGTGCAGACGCGCACGGCAGCTGATCCGTTACGGACGGCAAACACACAGGTCACGGCAAGGCCACGAGCAGGAGTCGGCGGGATCGCAACCGACACAAAAACGGCCGTGTTCACCCTGCGTTAACCCCTATAAGGGCATCCGTCCATCAGTGCTGCCTAGCGTGCCGGGCGAGGCGGCGGACGTAGGGTACGTCGCGAACTCAGCAGACTCCTGCCTGGAGGAATCACTGTGATCAGCAAGCGGCCGGCGTCCGTGCTCGGCATCATCGCCGCGGGCGCCCTCGCGCTCACCGCGTGCGGGAGCGACAACAACGCGCCTGCCAGCGGGGGCAACACCAACACCGGGGCTCCCGCGCCCACCGGCTCGGCTCAGGTCGACTGCGGCGGCAAGAAGAGCCTGGTGGCCGAGGGCTCGAGCGCCCAGAAGGGTGCCATCGAGGCGTTCGTCGCCGCCTACGGCCAGAAGTGCCAGGGCGCCCAGCTCGCCTACACCGCCTCGGGCTCCGGCGCGGGCGTGAAGCAGTTCACCGCGGGCATCGTCGACATCGGCGGTTCCGACTCCGCGCTGAACAAGGACAAGGGCGAGGTCGACAAGGCCGCCGAGCGCTGCAAGGGGAACCCGGCGTGGAACCTGCCGCTGGTCTTCGGCCCGGTCGGCGTCGCGTACAAGGTCGGCGACGTCAAGGACCTCACCGTCACCGGCGAGCTGGCCGCCAAGATCTTCAGCGGCGCGATCACCAAGTGGAACGACCCGGCCATCGCCGAGGTCAACAAGGACGCGACGCTGCCGGACAAGGCCATCACGGTCATCTACCGCGGCGACGAGTCGGGCACCACCGACAACTTCCAGAAGTTCCTGAAGGCCGCGGGCAAGGGCGCGTGGACCAAGGACGCGGGCAAGAAGTTCAACGGTGGCGTCGGCCAGGGTGCGCAGGGCTCGGCCGGTGTCGCGGACGCGATCAACGCCGGTGACGGCACCATCGGCTACATCGAGTGGTCCTACATCCAGGACAAGAAGCTGAGCGCGGCCAAGCTGGACAGCGGCTCGGGCGCCGTCGAGCTCTCCGCCGACTCCGCGGCCGCCGCGATCAAGTCGGCCAAGGTCAAGGGCACCGGCAACGACCTGGTGCTCGACCTCGACGCGCTCTACGCCAGCAACACCGCGGGCGCCTACCCGCTGGTCCTGGCCACCTACGAGATCGTCTGCTCGAAGGGCTACGACGCCGACACCGCCAAGGCGGTCAAGGCGTTCCTGACCGTGGCCGCCACCGACGGCCAGCAGACGCTGTCGGACGCGGGCTACGTCCCGCTGCCGAACGAGTTCCAGGAGAAGCTGCTCACCGCCGTCAAGGCGATCTCCTAACCGATCCGGCAGACTGCGAGCCCGAGCGAGATGAGCGATTCCGACTCGGTCGGACGTTCCGCGGCCCCTGGCTTAGCCAGGGGCCCGCGGAACGGCGCGGCGACCGACACCGCACCGGAGGCCCCGATTTCTTCCACTCCCCAGCGGACGGGTGGGGACCCCACCGCACCCGCCAAGGTTGTCACCCGACCAGGTGACAAGATCTTCAAGGCGCTGACCGTCGGTTCCGGCGGCTTCGTGGTCGTCATGATCGCCCTGATCGGCATCTTCCTGCTGATCCAGGCGATCCCCTCGCTGGCCGACAACCAGGCCAGCTTCCTGTTCAGCCGGGACTGGAACGCCGAACCCGGCGCCCTCGCCTTCGGTGTGCTCGACCTGCTCCTGGTCACCATCTTCAGCTCGGTGTTCGCGCTGATCATCGCGATGCCGATCTCGCTGGGCATCGCGCTGTTCCTCACCCAGTACGCCCCGCGCAGGCTGGCCAAGCCGTTCGCCTACCTGGTCGACCTGCTCGCCGCGGTCCCCTCGATCATCTACGGCCTCTGGGGCGCCTACGTGCTGGCCCCGGCGCTGTCGCCGATCAGCGAGTGGCTCAACGACACGCTGGGCTGGATCCCGCTGTTCGCCAAGGGCAGCTCCGACCTGGCCATCGGTCAGACGATCTTCACCGCGGGCATCGTGCTCGCGGTCATGCTGCTGCCGATCATCACCGCGATCAGCCGCGAGGTGTTCGACCGCACGCCCCCGATGCAGATCGAGGGCGCGCTGGCGCTGGGCGCGACCAAGTGGGAGGTCGTGCGGACCACCGTGCTGCCCTTCGGCCGCGCGGGCTACATCAGCGCCTCCATGCTCGGCCTCGGCCGCGCGCTCGGCGAGACCATCGCCGTGATGATCATCCTGAGCTCCACCACCTCGCACTTCGGCTGGACGCTGTTCGACGGCGGCGACACCATCGCCTCGAAGATCGCCCGCGCGGCGCAGGAGTTCAACGACCCGCGCGGCGCCGGTGCCTACATCGCGGCGGGTCTCGTGCTGTTCGTGCTGACCTTCATCGTCAACGCGTTCGCCCGGTCCATCATCGCCGGCCACAAGGAGTACGAATGAGCACGGCGACCGACCTGGACCGGCCCGCATCGCCGCCCGCCTTCCAGGAGATCAGCGCCAACCGCCGGTTCAAGAACCGGTTCGCCACCATCCTGGTCGGCGGAACGTTCGTGCTCGCGCTCGCGCCGCTGGTCTGGCTGCTCATCACGGTCCTGGAGAGGGGCCTCGAGCACGTCATCTCGGCCGACTGGTGGCAGAAGTCGCTGGCCGGTCTGACCTCGCGCCAGCACGGCGGCGGCGTCTACCACGCCATCATCGGCACCCTCTACCAGGGGCTGGTCTGCGCGGTCATCGCCGTGCCGATCGCGATCCTGGTCGCGGTGTACCTGGTGGAGTACGGCAAGCGCTCCCGGCTGGCCAAGGCCGTGACGTTCACCGTGGACATCCTCTCGGGTGTCCCGTCGATCGTCGCCGCGCTGTTCATCTACGCGCTGTGGGTGACCACCTTCGGCCTGCCGCGCAGCGCCTTCGCGGTGTCGCTGGCCCTGGTGCTGCTGATGATCCCCGTGGTCGTGCGCACCACCGAGGAACTGCTCAAGATCGTCCCCGACGAGCTGCGCGAGGCCGCCTACGCGCTGGGCATCCCCAAGTGGAAGACCATCGTCAAGATCGTCATCCCGACCGCGCTGTCCGGCATCATCACCGGCATCTCGCTGGCCATCGCGCGCGTCATGGGTGAGACGGCCCCCGTACTGGTGCTGGTCGGCTACACGACCTTCATCAACTACGACCCGTTCGCGGGCAACATGTCCTCGTTGCCGCTGCTGATGACCTCCGAGCGGTTGACCACCAACGACGTCGGCGAGGCCCGGGTCTGGGGCGCGGCCGTCACGCTGATCATCATCATCACCATCTTCAACCTGCTGGGATCGCTGATCTCGCGGCTGACCTCACTGAAGACGACGAAGTAGGCGAGCCATGGCCAAGCGCATTGATGTCAAGGACCTGAACCTCTTCTACGGCAAGTTCCACGCCGTCGACGGGGTGTCGCTGGCGGTGCCGCCGCGCAACGTCACCGCGTTCATCGGCCCGTCGGGTTGCGGCAAGTCGACCGTGCTGCGCTCGCTCAACCGCATGCACGAGGTCATCCCCGGCGCCCGCGCCGAGGGCAAGGTGCTGCTCGACGGCGAGGACATCTACGCCACCACCGTCGACCCGGTGTCGGTCCGGCGGACCATCGGCATGGTGTTCCAGCGCCCCAACCCGTTCCCCACCATGTCCATCCGCGACAACGTCGTCGCGGGGCTGAAGCTGGCCGGTGAGCGGGACCGCAAGAAGCTCGACGAGGTCGCCGAGCGGGCGCTGCGCGGCGCGAACCTGTGGGCCGAGGTCAAGGACCGGCTCAACCGGCCCGGCGGCGGGCTCTCCGGCGGTCAGCAGCAGCGGCTCTGCATCGCCCGGGCCATCGCCGTGCAGCCGGACGTGCTGCTGATGGACGAGCCCTGCTCGGCCCTGGACCCGATCTCCACGCTGGCGATCGAGGACCTGATCCAGGAGCTGAAGAAGGACTACACGATCGTCATCGTGACGCACAACATGCAGCAGGCCGCCCGGGTCAGCGACCAGACGGCGTTCTTCAACCTGGCGGGCGTCGGCCAGCCGGGTCGGCTGATCGAGCTCGACGACACCGAGCGGATCTTCTCCAACCCCAGCCAGAAGGCCACCGAGGACTACATCTCGGGCCGCTTCGGCTGATCGAACCACGCTGAGGTCCCCCGTCCGGTGCGCCGGACGGGGGACCTTCGCGTTGTGGACCTTCCGCTTGCGCCACAACGCGTACCCCGTCCGGCGCGCGTTGGTACGGTGCCGGGTGGTCGGGGCTGGCTGGTCGGGGTTGGCACTGAGGAGTTGGCGACGTGAGACGCGCGCTGGGACTGGTCTCGGCGGTGGCGGCGGTCGTGCTGGGCGGTTCCGCCTGCGCGAACCAGACGGCGGGGACGGCGGTCGCGGTCCCGGGTGAGCACCCGGCGCCCGCCGGGCCGGAGGTGACCGGGTCGAGCGGGGCGCCCGAGCTGAGCCAGCTGCAACCGTGCGACCTGCTCGCCGACGCCGCGTCGAAGTCGCTGGGCATCGCCGCCGCCGGGAAGCCGGGGCGGACCGCGGACAGCCGCTCGTGCGAGTGGAAGGTCGACAAGGGCACGGTCGCCGACAGCTACACGATCACCGCCGAGGTGTGGCGCGACCGCGGCCTGGACCGGATCACCACCGAGCGGCCGGTCGAGTACCTCAAGGTCGGCGCGCACGAGGCCGCCCAGTTCATCGCGGGCGGCGGCAAGGGCTGCGCGGTGGCCCTCGCGGTCGGTGACGACACCCGGGTGGACGTGCGCGCGGCGGGCGAGAAGGTCGCGGAGGAGCTGTGCGAGTCCGCGCTGGCCGCGGCGAAGCTGGTGGAGCCGGTCATCCCCTGACCGCCCGGTGACCGGCTCACGGGAACCGTCGCGGTCCGGTTGCGTCGTAGTCGGGACGGTTCGCACGTCGGGTTGGTACGGTTCGGCGTGCGGCGGCGAGGTCGGGTAACCGCCAGGGTGGCGCTGGAGGGTGTGAGTCATGGTCGACACCGCGCAGGGGGACGAGCACTACGGTGGGCTGGTCGACACCTGGTTCGGCAACATCAACCGCATCGTGCAGCGCACCGCGCTCGGTGTGCAGGTGAACGCGTTGACCCCGCAGGTCGACACCCGCGACTCGCCCCCGATGCAGTGCACCAACTACGCGCGATTCGAACACGACGAGCTGAAGCGCATGGTCAACGAGGACATCGATCCGGACCAGATCGATGAGATGGGCCAGCTCTACTCGGACGCGGGCACGGCCATGTCCCAGTTCCGCGACGAGGTCTCCAAGGCGGTCACCAACAGCGAGGCCGACTGGAAGGGCAAGGCCAGCGAGAACGCCCGCACGTTCATGCTGGGCGTGGGCAACTGGGTGGGCGCGGCCGGTGACAGCGCGACGCTGGCGGGCGCGCAGACCAAGCTCCAGTCGACCGCGCTGAGCCAGGCCAAGAACGACATGCCCGAAGAGGTGAAGTTCGACCTCGAGGCCGCCAACAAGGACCTGATGAACACGTGGGACCCGATGACGGCGTACCTCAAGCAGGCCCAGTACCAGGAGCAGTACGAGAAGAGCCAGGCCGCGCACGCTGAGGCGGTCCAGGTGGTGGGCACGTACGACAGCCAGCTGGGCGGCACCGCCGTGATGCCCGCCTTCGCGGCTCCGCCGACGATGGGCAGCGGTGAGACCCCGCCGGACGGTCCGGATGACGGCGACACCGGCGACGCCAAGGTGACCAAGCGCGAGGTCGCCGTCAACGGCAACAGCGACGGCGGCCAGTACACCGGTGGCGGCGACCCCACGCGCGGCGGCGGCGGCAACAACGGCGGCGGGGGCGTGGTCCGGCCCAACGACGGCGGTGGCGGTGGTGGCGGCGGCGGTGGTGGCGCCGGCAACGGGGGCGGCATCAACCCGGGCGGTGGCGTGAACATCCCCGGCGGCAACGGCACGAACCCCGGCAACTGGCCCGGACCCGGCCCCACGCCGCCCATCCAGAACCCGTACCCCAACCCGCCCGGCACCCCGCCGCCCGGCGGTGGCGGCCCCGGCAACCCGGGCCTGCCCGGCCTCGCTCCTCTCGGTGGCGGTGGCGGCCCCTTCGGCGGCGACACGCTGCGTGAGCGGAGTGGCTTCGGCGGCGGTCGCGGTATCGGCGGTCCCGGTGGTGGCGGCGGTGGTGGTAGCTACGGCGGTGGTGGTGGCGCGAGTGGCGCCGGAGCCGGTGGTGGCTTCGGTTCTCGTCCTCCGGGCGCCCTCGGTGCTGGTGCGGGCGTCGGAGCCCTGGCTGCCGAGCAGGCCGCGATGGGTCGTGGCGGCGTCGGCGGAGCGGGTGCGGCGGGTCGTGGTGGCTCGGGCATGGGCGGTATGGGTGGCGGCGGTGGCCACGGCGGTCAGGGCGGTGAGGACGAGGAGCACCAGCGTCCGTCGTACCTGATCGAGGCCGACCCCGACGACGTGTTCGGCACGGACGAGATGACCGCGCCACCGGTGATCGGCGGATAGCGCTCGATGCCCCGTTCGTTCGCCCTGTCGTTGGCGGCCCTGGACGTCCTCACGGACCTGCTTGAGCTCAACGTGCGGCTGTTCCCGTTCAAGATCCCCAGCTTCGGCGAGTACATGGCGGACCGCGCCCGCATCGGTCAGGCGGTGTTCGCCGACCTCGCGGGCCGCGGCCTGATCCGGTACAACCAGATCGACCCGGACGTGGAGGCCGCGCTGCGGATCACCTCCGACCACCAGGTCGGCGTCGGCGTGCTGGGCACGGTGGAGTCCGACCGCCAGATCCTCGCCCGCGGCGCGGTGCAGGGCGGCACCGGCGTGCTCGCTGTCCAAGAAGGACAGATGATCCGGTTCGAACTCGTCGGCGCGGCCGGGTTGGCGAGGGTGCTGTCGGACCTGTTGCCGCGCATGGGGGCGGGCCCCGGGCAGTCGGTGATGGTGACCCAGGCGGCACCGGTGCGGCAGGAACCCGGCTTCATGCAACAGGTCCGCGCCCCACGGTCCTCTTCGGACACCCAACTCCGCCTGGCCGCCGCCATGCTGGAGCGTCCCCGCACCGGCTACGGCTTCTTCTCCGTGACGGGCCGGGGCCGCCACGGTCGAGAACTCGACGCGGGTGCCCTGACCTGGATCGACACCGACGCGGGCCGCTACCTGTCCCTGAGCCGCCCCCAACCGGACGGCGCCACCAGGATCACCTACAGCCCGGCCGACACCACCCGCTTCGCGGCCCAGCTCAACGACCTGATCACCGCCGCCCTCCCCCGCGACTGAGGCGGCTACCCGGTCGCTTCGACCGCGGTGTCGCGGAGTTGGCGGGCGAGGTAGTAGGCGACGGTCCAGGGGACGCGAGGTATCGCCTTGGCGTATCGCCTGCGCCACATGGGTCACGCTGTGTCGCCGGTCGGCTACCACGTCGGGGGAGGTATCAGGGAGCACCGGAGGCAGGCAGTGAACACCGGCCTGCTGACCGACCGGCAGGCCTGGATCGCGCAGGGCGCGCGCCTCTACCCCCGCCACTCCGGTGCGCGAGACCTGGTCGCGAGCCTCAGCACCGCATAGCAACGGGCGCGGCGCCCACCGGGTGGTGGAGCGCCGCGCCCGTGGGGAAAGTCCTTACAGGTCGTCGTCGCTGACGGTGCCGGGCATGCGGCCGGTGACCACGAACACGACCCGCTTCGCCACGGAGACGGCGTGGTCGGCGTAGCGCTCGTAGAAGCGGCCCAGGAGGGTCACGTCGACCGCCGAGGCGACGCCGTGTTCCCACTCCTTGTTCATGATCAGGGTGAACAGGTGGCGGTGCAGGTCGTCCATCTCGTCGTCGGCGTCCTCGATGGCGCGGGCGGCGGCGACGTCCTGGCTGCGGATGACCTCCTCCGCCCGGCGCGCGAGCTGCACCGCGACGCGGCCCATCTCGGCGAAGTAGCGGTTCACCGGCTCCGGCAGCACCGGGGCCGGGTGCCTGCGCCGGGCCGCCTTGGCCACGTGCAGGGCCAGGTCGCCCATCCGCTCCAGGCTCTCGGCGGCGTGGATGGCGGCCAGCACGGTCCGCAGGTCGGTCGCGACGGGGGCCTGCAGCGCGAGCAGCGCGTACGCCTGCTCCTCGCACGCGGACCTGGCGTCGTCGATCCGCTCGTCGCCGGTGATCACCTGCTCGGCGAGGCCGAGGTTGGCTTCCAGCAGCGCCCGGGTGGCCAGTTCCATAGCGTCGGCGACCATTGAGCACATGCTCGCCAATTTGTCAGCGAGCTGTCCGAGCTCGGATTGATAAGCCTCACGCATGCGCACAGCCTAGATGCCGGTACGCGGAGATGCGCCATCGCCAGATGAACCCGAAATGAACGGGACGTGCTCCAGGCCTGGTTAGGCGCAGGTCGGGTCGCCGCCGTTGATGGTGGCCAGGTTCTTCGGCAACTCCGGCTTGGGCTCCGCGGGGGTCGTGGGCGTGGCACCGGGACCACCGGGGGCCGCCACCTGTCCGGCGAACTCCGGGCCGAGCACGAGCACCAGCGCCCCGGACATCGACGGGTCCTCCTGCATCACCGCGCCGGGCACGGTCGAGGCCAGGGTCTGCGCCGCGGCCTCGTGGCCCTTGCCGTAGCGCACCACGGTCTTCGGCACGTTCGCGCCGACACCGGTCTGCACCACGGTGAAACCGAACTCCCCCAACCGCTCCGCGGTGCGCTTGGCGATGCCGCCGGTGGCGTTGCCGCCGTTGAGCACCTGGATCTTCAGCGTCTTCGGGTCCACCTGCTCGCGGATCGGCGCGGCCTGCTGCTGGGTGCCGTTGTCCGGGGCGGGCGGCGCGGCGGCCTCGCCGGGCAGCGGCTCGCCGTCGATGATCGCCTGGAATAGCGCGTGCGCGTCGTCGCGGCGCAGGACCTCGTTGCCGCGCCCGTTGGGCAGGCCCACGGTCGGGATGGTCACGAAGGTGACCCGCCCGGCCTCCAGGTTCTGCAGCGACGCGCCGAGGTTGGCCAGCGCGTCGACGTTGACGTTGTCACCCAGCGTCGACGCGGTGACCGCGCCGGTGAACTGGGCCAGCCGCGCGGGGTCGAACAGCAGTTGACCGGACATCGCCTTGCGCAGCAGGGACGACAGGAACCGCTGCTGCCGCTTGATCCGGCCGTAGTCGGAGGTCTTGTCGCCGCGCACGTGCCGCGCGCGCACGAAGTCGAGCGCCTGCTCGCCGTGCAGCAGCACCTCCTTGCCCGGCTCCTGGACGATCCACTTGTTCAGCATGGTGTCGAACATCGGCTGCTCGACGCAGACGTTGACGCCGTCCACCGCGTCGACCATGCCGCGGAAGCCGTTGAAGTCGATGCTGAGGAACCGGGTGATGTGCAGGCCGGACAGCTCCTGCACGACCTTGGTCACGCACAGCGGGCCGCCCACCTGGTAGGCGGTGTTCATCTTGGCGATCTTCACCGCGGGCGACTGGTCGCCGGTGTAGCGCACGGCCTTCGAGTCGAAGCGCTCGCACGCAGGCCTGCTGATCTCCAGGTCGCGCGGGAAGTTGACGATCACCACGCGGCTGCGGTCGGCCGGGATGTGCGCCACCATCACGGTGTCCGAGCGCGCGCCCGGCACCGTCTGCGTGTCGCCGACCCCCTCCTCGGCGTCGGCGCCCTCGCGGGTGTCCGAGCCGACCAGCAGGAAGTTCTCGTCGCCGAGCTGCGCCTGCGGGTTCTGCACGGACTCGTCGCCGACCAGCGCGCGCACCTGCTCGATGCTGCCGTTCGCGTACTCCTTGAAGCCCCAGCCGACACCCGTGCCGATGAACACCAGCACCGCGGTGGACCCGGAGAACACCTTCGTGATCCGCGACCAGCGGCTGCGCTTGGGCTTCTCGTCCTCGTCGGCCGCCTCGGCGTCCGGGCCGTCCACCGACACCGGTCGCACGACCTCGGTCGGCTCGGGCTGGGACAGCTCGTCGAGCTTCTGCTCCAGCTCGTCGTCGTCGTTGGCCCACGGGGTCAGCTTCATCTTGCGGGACTTGCGGGCCTTCTCCTCGGCCTTGAGCTCGTCGTGCACCTTGGAGAACCGGGCCAGCGTCTGGTCCACCCGGCGCCGCTTCTGCACGGCCTCGCCGATGGGCTCCATCTCGGTGGTCAGCCCGACGAGCTCCTGCGGCGTGGTGCCCGGCGGCGGCGTCAGCCCGACGCGCTCCGGCGCCTCGGCCGGGGTCTCCGCGTCCGCGTCCGGCTTGGGGGGCATGGACGACTGCCCGGGCGGCTGCTGGCGCGGGATGTGCGGCTTGCCGCCGTCACCCGCGACGGGGAACTGCCCGGACTGCCCGCCCGGCGCCGGGAACGTCCCCGACGGCTGGGGCTGGTCGCCCGGCTGGTCGGCGCGGGGGCCCGGGTGTGGCAGGTGGCCGGACGGCTGCGGTGCCCCGGCGATCGGCTGGTCCGGTCGGCCGGGGTGCGGCAGGTGCCCGGAGGACTGCGGTGCCCCGGCGATCGGCTGGTCGGGACGGCCGGGGTGCGGCATGTGCCCCGAGCCCTGGGGGCGCTCGCTGATCGGGAACTGGCCCGACCCCTCACCGGGGCGCGGCGCCTGGCTCACCGGGAACGGCCCGGACTGCTCGCCGGGACGCCGGTTCGGCCCGGGACCAGGGCGAACCGGTCCGGGACGCCCGGGGTGCGGGGTGTGGCCGGAGGACTGCGGCTGCTCGCCGATGGGCCGGTCGTTCGGGAACTGGCCACCGCCCGGGAACTGGCCACCGCCCGGGAACTGGCCCTCGCCCTGCGGCGCGGGGCGCGGCCGGGGCCTGCCGTCGCCGTTGGCGGGGAACTGCCCGGACCGGTCGTCGGGGTGCGGGGTGCGGAACTGGCCGGAGCGGTCATCGGGGCGCGGCGCCGGGTTCGGCCCGCCCTGGGTCGGGAACTGCCCCGAGCGGTCCTGGCGGGGGCCGTCGACCTGGGTGGGGAACTCGCCGGAGCGGTCCGGCTGCGGCTGCCGGGGGCGGCCGTTGGCGGGGCGGGGGTACTCGCCGGAGCGGTCGTCGGCGGGCGGCCCGTCGAGCCGGGGCGGGAACTCGCCCGAGCGGTCCGGCTGCGGCTGGCGGGGGCGGCCGTTGGCCGGGCCGCGCGACGGGTCCACCGGGAACTCGCCGGAGCGCTCGTCGGCGTGCGGGGCGCGGCCGTTGACCGGGAACTGGTCCGGCTGGGGGCGGCCGTTCGGCTGGCCGGGGCGCGGCGCGCGCGAGGGGTCGGCCTGGAACTCGCCGGAGCGGTCGTCCGGGTGCGGTGCGTGACCCGGACGTGCTCCCCGTGCCGCGTCGACGGGGATTTCGCCGTCGGGGTGCGGACCCCGGCGCGGTGCGCGCGCGTTGTCCACCGGGATCTCGCCGGACTGGTCGTTCGGATGCGGTGCCCGGCCGTTGGCGGCGAACTGGTCCGGCTGAGGACGACCGGGGCGCGGCGCCCGCGACGGGTCGACCGGGATCTCGCCCGACCGATCGTCGTGGTGGGGCGCGTGCCCGTTCGCGAACTGGTCCGCCTGGGGGCGACCGGGGCGCGGGGCGCGCGAGTTGTCCACCGGGATCTCGCCTGCGCGGTCGTCGTGCGCGTGCCCGTTGGGCGGGAACTGGTCCGCCTGGGGACGGCGCGGCGCGCGCAACGGGTCCACCGGGAACTCGCCGGAGCGGTCCTCGGGGTGCGGCGCGTGTCCGTTGACCGGGAACTGGTCCGGCTGGAGACGGCCCGGGCGCGGTGCGCGCGGGGCGTCGGCCACGCGGTCGTCGTGCGCCTGCCCGTTGGCCGCGAACTGGTCCGCCTGGGGGCGGCCGTTCGGCTGGCCGGGGCGTGGGGCACGGGGGTTGTCGGCCTGGATCTCGCCGGACGGGCGCGGTCCCCGGCCGTTGCCCTTGGCCGGTCGCGGTGCGCGCGGGAGCTCGCCCGAGCGGTCGTCGAGGCGGGGGCCGTCGACCTGGGTCGGGAACTCGGTGGGCTGCGGGGGCCTGCTCGGGCGCGGGGCGCGGCCTGCCGGGAACTGGCCCGAGCGGTCGTCGGGCAGGGGACCCTCGACCTGCGTCGGGAACTCGCCGGAGCGGTCGTCGGGTCGTGGTGCGCGGCCTGCGCGCGGCGCGCGGCCCGGCGCGCCCTCCGGACGCGGCTGGGCGCCCGCGGCGGGCGGGCGGTGCTCCGCGTCCAGCGGGAAGTCCGGGGTGCCCGGCGGGTGCGCCGGACCGTTCTCGGACCGGCCGCGGCGGCTCGCCCGCTCGGCCAGCGAGCGCCTGCCGATCCGGGGCTCGTCCGGCTCGCCGTGCCGGGGCGGCGGCTGGTTGCCGGGCAGCGCGCGCTGGGCGTCCTGCCTGCCGCGGCTCGCCGACTCGGCGAAGTTCTCCTTCTTGGCCCGTTTCCCGACCGGCGCGGGCGCGCCGCCCAGCAGGTCCAGGACCGACCGGGGCATGTCCGGCTCGGGCTCGGCCGCGGGCCGCTCCGGCGGGCGCTGGCCGGTCGACTGGGCCAGCACGTCGGCGGGCACCGCGTGGGTCGAGGTCCGGGTGCGCCGGTCCGGGCGCGGGGGCTCGGGGCGCTCGGCCACCGGGGCCGGGCGGGGCGGCTCGACGGGCTCCTCGGGGGGCGGCGGCGGGAACCGCCTGCCGCCGGTCTCTATCTCGTTGCGGTGCACCGGCGGCTCGTCCGGTTCGTCCGCGCGCCGCCTGCGGCCACCGCCCGTGGGCTCGGCGGGCTGCGAGTGCCGGGACTCGGGCTCGGGGGCGGCCCTGCGCCCCGTGGGGGCGTCCTGGCGCCGCGCCTGGCGTCTCGGTACCTCGTCGGCCTCATCGGCGTCCGGGACGGGCATCAGGTTCGACCGGGAGCCGCTGTGCCGCTCGACCAGATCGGACACGCTGACCCCGCCCGCGCCCTCCATCGACCGGCGCCTGCGTCGCGGCTGCTCGGTCGGCTCCGGGGCCCGGCGCCTGCCCCCGGACGACGGGGCACCGTTCGGCGCGCCCGTGCCGCGGTCGTTGTTCGATGAGCCCGGGTCGCGGTCGTAGTCGTCCGGCACCCGTACTCCCTTCGCCTAGCTACCTGGGCCTACCCCGCACCCAACCGGGGTACCTGCTCGAAGCGTTGTCAGTTGGTTATCAACCTGTTGCGGCGTCGCGTTCGGTTGCTTACCCGATCGTGTCACGCGGCGCGGGAGCGATAGTACGGATGGAGGTCGCTCGTGACGACGGCAGTCCGAGGTTTGTTCACTATCAGTACGGAGATTCGCGGATTGAGCTAGCCCGATCGGACTAATGCCTCCACGGTCGTGCGGTCAGCGCGCGGACACGCGGTGGGCGCTCACGGCCCGCCTGCCCGCGGCGGCTCCGGCCAGGTGAGCCGTGCCGTCCAGCTGATATGCGACCGCGTTGCGGCCGGACTGCTTGGCTGTGTACAGCAGCGCGTCCGCTTCCCGGAGCTGACGCTCTGGAGCGGCCGGTGTGTTGTCCGCCACTCGGATGGCCGGTTGGTGCGCCAATCCGATGCTGATCGTGACGCGCAGCCCCAGCACGAGGCTCGACCACGGGAAGTGCTCCACCCGCGCGCGGGCCGCCTCGGCGAGGTCCACCGCCGTCCGGCGGTCGACCCCCGGGAGCACGAGCACGAACTCCTCGCCGCCGTAGCGGGCGCAGAACCCGCCGTCGGGCAGGCCCTCCTGGAGCAGTTCCACCACCCGCTGCAGCACCCGGTCGCCGACGAGGTGGCCGAAGGTGTCGTTGACCTGCTTGAACCAGTCCAGGTCGACCAGCGCCACGGCGAGCCCGTCGGCCAGGCCCTGACCGGCCACCAGGTCGACCAGCCGCTGGTCGAGGTAGCGGCGGTTGTAGCTGGCGGTGAGGCTGTCGCGGATGCTCTGCTCGTGCGCCTCGGCGTGCTCGCGGCGCAGCCGGTCCACCTCGCGGCGGAACTGCTCCGGGATCTGCGGCGCGGTGCCCAGCTCGGTGATCAGGTCGAGCGCGGACCGCAGGTGCTGGTAGGCCTGCCGGTACTGCCCGCGCGAGGCCAGCAGCGCGGCGATCTCCTCGTGCAGGCTGATCAGGTTCGCGGTGTCGGCGGGCGGGTCGTCCGGGTGCTCCGCGCGCTCGGTGATCGCGGGGTGGCGCAGCGGCACGGTCGGCTCGCTGGTCCGGTTGTCCTGCCAGGGGTTGTCCCGCTGGTCGGGTCCCGGTTTGGCGACGCCTCGTCCCAGAACGGCCACCGCGGTCACCTCCCTACGTACGTGATGTGTCGTCAGAGAAGAGGTCACGCTTGAGCGACCAGGACGCATGGACGCAGGAATTCCCCCTACTGGTGGACCCCATGCTGCGCCGATCCAGTGACGAATCCGCAGCTTGGTCGCGGTCCGCACCGAACCCGCATCACCCGTTTGGAGTCACCTGGTCGGGCACGGAGTGAAGCCGTACACCTTCCCGTCCAGCACGACGAGCCGCTGCGAGCCGATCTGCTCCGCGAGGGTGACACCGCCTTGGCGGATGCGCACCGAAACGCCTACTACGTAGACCGACCCGCGGGGGCGCTTCTTGGCGCCATCCGGCTTCCACTTCAGGTCTAGGCGCAGCGTGGACAGCGCGGGCTCGATGTGCAGCACCAGGTTCCCCAAGTCGCAGCCGCCCGCGGTGAAGTCGGGGTGCTCGGTGTCGCGCTGGAACATCCGCTGGGTGCTGACGCCCTCGTCGCCGGACTCGTTGAACTCGGTGAAGTAGCGGGTGATGAGGTCGCGGTCCTGCGGGGACGAGCTGATGGACGCCACCGGGCTACCGGCGACGGTCGTCGTGCACCCCGCCACGGTCAGCGCGAGCACCAAGGCGCCCAGAACGCGCACGCGGGCGAGCGAGCGCATCAGCCCCCCGAGTGCATCAGTTCGGCCCCGTCGGGCACGGCGGCGTCCTCCGGGTCGTCCAGCCAGCCCTCCGGCAGCACGACCCGCCCCGGCGAGCCCTGCCGCCCGCGCGGCCCCTCGGCGTCGGGCGGGTAGGGGGCGGCGTGGTCGAGCGCGCCGATCAGGTCGGCCAGCTCGGCCAGGGTGCTCACCAGCCCGAACGACTTGCGCAGGTCCGAGCCGATGGGGAAGCCGCGCAGGTACCAGGCCATGTGCTTGCGCAGGTCCCGCACGCCCTTCTCCTCGCCGATGTGCGCGGACAGCAGGATGGCGTGCCGGTGCAGGATCGCGCCGACCTCGCCGAGCGACGGGCCCTCGGGCAGCGGCTGGCCGGTGAAGGCGGCGTGCAGCTCGCGGAACAGCCAGGGCCTGCCCAGGCAGCCGCGTCCGACCACGACGCCGTCGCAGCCCGTCTCGGCGACCATGCGCAGCGCGTCGTCCGCGCAGAAGATGTCGCCGTTGCCCAGTACCGGGACGGTGGTCACGGCCTCCTTGAGGCGGGCGATGTGCGACCAGTCGGCCTGGCCGGAGTAGCGCTGGGCCGCGGTGCGGGCGTGCAGCGCGACCGCGACGGCCCCCTCGGCCTCGGCGATGCGCCCCGCGTCGAGGTAGGTGTGGTGGTCGTCGTCGATGCCGACGCGGAACTTGACCGTCACCGGGATGCCCGCTGGCTCGGCGGCGCGCACAGCGGCCCGCACGATCTCGGCGAAGAGCCTGCGCTTGTAGGGCAGGGCCGCGCCACCGCCCTTGCGGGTCACCTTGGGCACCGGGCAGCCGAAGTTCATGTCCAGGTGGTCGGCCATGCCCTCGGCGGCGATCATCGTGACGGCGTCGGTGACGTTGCGCGGGTCGACGCTGTAGAGCTGCAACGAGCGGGGGTGCTCGTGCTCCCCGAAGGTCATCATCTCCAGCGTCTTGGAGTCGCGCTCGACGATCGCGCGCGCGGTGACCATCTCGCAGACGTAGAGCGAGGTGGGGCTGCCGAACTCCCGGCAGAGCTGTCGGAACGCGACGTTGGTGATTCCCGCCATCGGTGCGAGCACGACGGCGGGATCCACCCCGTACTGCCCGATCTTGAGCGGAGGGGTCACCCGACCAGGCTAGCTGGCCGCGCGCTTCGGGGCGTGCGGTGCCGTGAGGCCCGCGCGTGGCGGGCCTCACCGTGCCTACTGGAGGTCGGCGTACCAGTCGGACAGGCCCTCGGCGGAGGAGCTGTCGTCGGCGGGGCCGCAGTAGTCGTCCATCGCCGAGTCGTCGGCGTAGGGGTCGTCGCCGGTGGTGTCGTCGGTGGTGTCGTCGGTGGCGGGGACGTCCTGGGTGTCGTCGACGATGGTGTCGTCGGGCAGGTCCGCGGAGGTGTCCGTGGTGTCGGCCGTGTCCGTGGTGCCGCTGTCGGCGGAGCCGTCCGCGTGCTCGCCGAACGGGTCGTCCTCGGTGGTCGGGTGGGCCGGGGGCAGGTCGTCCACGGGGACGTCGGAGGGGACGTCCTGGGACTGGTCGTCGGTGGTGTCGTCCGTGGTGTTGCCGGTGGGCTCGACGTTGTCGTCGGCGCTGCTGCCGTCCTCGGTCACCGCGCCGGTGTCGTCGGTGGTCGACTCCTTGGGACCGGCGACGTCGGAGTCGTCGGTGGTGCCCGTGCCCGTCGTGTCGGTGGGCGCCTGGTCGGTCGGGGTCGGCTCGGTGTGGTCGCCGCCGATGCCCTTCTCGTTCCAGGTGCCGAGGCCGGTCGGGTCGCTGTAGGCGGATTCCGCGACGCCGTCGTCGTTGTAGTCCAGCAGGGCGGTGTCGGCCACGCCGTCACCGTCGGAGTCCCACATCCGGTCGTCGTAGCGGCCGTCGCCGTCGAAGTCGACCGCGATGGCGTCGTTGGTCCCGTCGCCGTCGACGTCCGCGTTGGCCGCACCGTGGTGCACGTTCGGCGCGCCCTCACCGGTACCGAACGAGTACTCGATGTCCGCCATTGTTGGCCCCCTCTTGGTTCGAAGTCGTCGGGTAGACGTGCGTACCCCCGACCCGGTTCCGCAGCGCCGGACGCAGATTAGTCGTCGGATCAGTCATAAAAGGACGGTTTGACCAAGGCAACCAGGTGACCCCGCGGCGCGTCCGCGTACGCCCCCGGCGCCGCCCGGATCGCGCGGTGGAAGACCAGCGCCCGCGCAACGCGGCCCAACCGGCAGGCGAGGTCCAGCTGCCGTCGCAGCTCGGGCCGGGTGCCGAAGTCGCCGAAGGGGTGGAGGTAGGCGTCGACGAGGCGGGTCCGCGCGGCCGGTTCGGCCTGGGTCAGCGGCACCAGCATCGAGGCGAACGGGTGGGCCACGACACTGTCGCCCCAGTCGTGGAAACGCCCGTCCGGTAATGCATTCCCGGCGTGCAGGTCGTTGTGGTCGACGCTTGCCGGAACCGGTGCGGCGCCCAGTTCCCCGGCCCACTCGGCGATCCGGGGACCCAGCCCGGCCACCTCCGCCGGAACATCACCAACAACACCGAGCGCTTCGACGAACCTGCCGGGCAGCGCCGCGGGCCGCATGTCGGCGACGCCCGCGGCGAGCAGCCGGTCGACGTGCGGCATGAGATCGATCTGCAGCCGCGCGTAGGCGGGGAGCGCGTCGATCAGCGGGGCGGCGCCGGAACCCCCGTCGGGCAACAGCAGCCACCCGCGCCGCTCGTCGACCGCGACCGGTTCGAGCACCCGCTCGGGCACCACCGACCGGAGCACCCCGTACAGCGCGGCCTCGAACCGGGCGCCGTCCCCGTTGGCCTTGAACCAGGCGAACCCGCGCGCGGTCTCCAACCGGAACACGACCGACCAGACCCGCACCCGGACCGCGTCGACGCCGCGAACCGGCCCCCAGCCATTCGCGGCCAACCGGTCGGCGGCCCACCGCAGCGCCCGCCCGCGCCACCGCCCCGACCCCCACAGCGCGTTGCCGGTGATCATCTCACTGGGTGGCGACCTTGAGCAGGGTGTGGAGGGTGGCCGGGAGCAGCGGGTCGCCCTCGAACTTGAGGGTCGGGTCCTCGACGCGGCGCCAGAGCCAGAGCAGCACCTGGTCCGGGTCGCCGGTGACGGTGGCGTCCGCGGTGCCCTCCGCGGCGACGGTGATGGTCGGGGCCAGCGTGACGAACCACGACGAGTCGCCCGCGTCGACGCGGACGGTGCGGCCGTCCAACGCGTCGAGTGCGCCTTCGAAGGCCTGCGGGTACTCGGCGGTCGCGAAGGCGAGGAAACAGGTCAGGACCTCGTCCACGCCGTCCGCGGCCAGGTCGGCGGGGATGGGGGTGATCGGCAGGCCCGCGGTCAGTTCCGCGTCCACGCGGTGGATCAGGGCCTCGTGGGCCATCCGGCGGGCCCAGAAGCCGACGGTCTGCTCCGGCGGGTACCAGGTGAGGGTGGTCTCCTCGGCGTCCCGAGTGGACAGTTCGGTGCGCAGTTCGGCGTACGCGTCGTCATAGGCCGCGACCGGGTCGGCGCCGGTGAAGTCCGGGGGCCACGGGGACGGCCAGGCGTTGTGGCGCATGGTGGTGGCCTTGTGCCGGTAGACCTCGGCGACGTGCAGGAGCAGGTCGGCACCCGTCCACGGGGCGCAGGTGGGCACGGTCTCGGTGAGGGTGCCCGCAGCGGCCTCCCGCAGCCGCGCGGTGTCGGCGGCCAGGTGCTCGAGGTAGTCGGCTTTGTGCATGCTCGGACTCAACCACGAACCCCCTACAATCCATCAACCACTTATCCAGAAGAAGCCGCCCGCCCGGTCGTGCTCCTCGACGGTCGCGCTCCCGCCGACGCGCAGCGGCAGGCCGGTCCGCTGCCGCACCTGCACGACCACCGACGTCCCGTCGCCCATGGTCACTTCCGCTTCACCGAAGGTGCGGTCCACCCGTCCCGTTCGGATGACGCAGGTCCGGCCGACGACGTCCGGCGCCGACTGGAACCGGGGTGCCAGCACCCGCGCCACCAGCCGGGTGCCCGCGAAGGCCACGGTCAGCGCGACGAGCAGCACCGCGAAACCCGACAGCGCGGGCAGGGGGCCGGTGGACAGCAGCAGGTCGCCCGCGAGGCAGGTCAACCAGGAGAGCGCGGTCGCCACGGTCAGGCTGACGCTCAGCGGCACCCGGCCGAACGCCTCCGGGTCGGCCGCGCCCACGGCGTCCACAGAGGACAGTCCGACGGCGACTAGCAGCCAGTAGCCGACGACCACCACGAGCAGGAACGTGAAAACCACTGCGGGAAAGCCGAAAGTGGCGACCAGGACATGCTCCACCATCGCACGGAAGCTACCCGACCGGTCCGCCGAATTCACCGGATCGACGAAAGTGCTCCACTATGGACCTCATTCCGCGATCGAGCGCTCCACCGCGTCCAGCATCGGCGCGACCCGGAACGGGATCTGCTCGGTCATCGCGACCGCGGTCGTGCTGCGGATGACGCCCCGGCAGGACAGCACCGCGTTGATCACCTCGTGCAGGTGCCGGGTGTTGCGCGCCGCGACCCGCACCAGCAGGTCGCCGTCCCCCGCGATGCCGTGCGCCTCCAGCACGAACGGCACCGCGCCCAGGTCCTCGACGGCCGCGACGAGCCTGCCCTGCGCCACCTGCACGGTGACGAACGCGGTCACCTCCACGCCCAGCGCGGTGTAGTCCACCGCCCGCCCCCGCGCCCCCACGACGCCCTGCCGCTCCAGCCGGGAGACCCGCGCGTGCGCGGTGTTGCGCGCGATGCCCAGCCGCTCGGCCAGTTCGGTGATGCCGATCCGGGGGCTGGCCACGAGCTCGCGGAGCACCCGCAGGTCGAGGCGGTTGACCATGCCCACGATGCGCAACCCTCCCGGCAACGGAGACGCGATTTTGAGCGATATGCTCAACGTCAAAGTGACAGTCTTGCACAGCGCTCACGTCAAACCGTCTGCTTGCCCGTGGCGCGCAGAGCGCAGGGGAAGGTGTGATGGGCATGACGGAGCTGGCCGACTACCGCCCGGCCGACGTGGTCCGCCGCGACCGCGGCCTCGGCGCGCTCACCGGCGTGCAGGCCCTGGGCAAGCTGCTGGTCGACCAGCACCGCGCCGACCAGGCCAGGGGCTGGCGCACCGCCGGTCTCGTCTCCGGCTACCGCGGCTCCCCGCTCGCCGGGCTCGACCTGGTCCTGGAGCGCAACGCCGACCTGCTCGCCGAGCACGACATCGAGTTCATCCCCGGCGTCAACGAGGAGCTGGGCGCGACCGTCGTCTACGGCTCCCAGCTGGTCACGCAGCTGCCAGGCGCGCGCTTCGACGGCGTCTTCGGGCTCTGGTACGGCAAGGCCCCGGGCGTCGACCGGTCGGTGGACGCGTTCAAGCACGGCACCTGGATGGGGACCACCCGGAAGGGTGGCGTGCTGGTGGTCGCCGGTGACGACCCGGCGAGCAAGTCGTCGTCGCTGCCGTCGAACTCCACGATGGCGCTGGCCGAGTCGTACCTGCCGGTGCTGGCCCCGGTCGACGTGGCCGACGTGCTGCGCCTGGGGCGGTACGGGTTCGAGCTGTCCCGGTTCACCGGGTCGTGGACCGGCTTCACCGTCGTCACCGCTGTGGGGGACGCCTACGAGGTGGTCGACCTCGGCGCCACCCCGGAGATCGTGGTCCCCGAGTTCGAGTGGGACGGGCGTCCGTGGGCGCCGACGCACAACCCGGGCGTCGACATCCCCCGAGCGCTGGCCATGGAGCGCGAGGTGCTGGAGGGCCGGTTCGCCGCCGCGCTCGCCTTCGCCGCCGCCAACGGCCTCAACCGGATCGAGGGCGCGGTCCGCGACGCGCGGCTCGGCCTGATCACCTCCGGTCACACGTACGCTGGCCTGCGTGACGCCCTCACCCGGATGGGGCTCACCGAGTCGGAGTTGGCGCGGCGCGGGGTGCGACTGCTGCGGCTGGGCATGGTCCACCCGGTCGACCCGGACCTGGTCGCGCGGTTCGCCGACGGCCTCGACGAGGTGGTCGTGGTCGAGGACAAGCGCGCGTTCATCGAGACCCAGGTCAAGGAGGCGCTGTTCGACCGCGCCGTGCGGCCGCGGGTGTTCGGCAAGCGCGGCCCCGATGGGGCGACCCTCGTCCCGGTGACGGGCGCGCTCGACGCGGACCGCCTGGTGCGGGTCCTCGGCCCGTTCCTCGCCGAGCGGCTGGGTCGCGAGCACGTCCGCCTGCCCCGCCCCGACACCCGGTCGAAGATCGCGTTGCCGCTGGTCAACCGCACCGCGTTCTTCTGCTCCGGCTGCCCGCACAACCGCTCCACCGAGGTCCCCGACGGCTCCATCGCGGGCGCGGGCATCGGCTGCCACGCGCTCACCACCTTCATGGACCGCAGCGTCGGTTTCACCCAGATGGGCGGCGAAGGGGTGAGCTGGGTCGGCGCGTCCCGGTTCACCGACACCGAGCACCTGTTCCAGAACCTCGGTGACGGCACGTTCTTCCACTCCGGCAGCCTCGCCGTCCGCCAGGCCGTGGCGGCGGGCACCAACATCACCTTCAAGCTGCTCTACAACGCCGCCGTGGCGATGACCGGCGGCCAGCACGCGGACGGCGCGGTCGACCCGGTCGCGGTCACCCGGATGCTGCACGCCGAGGGTGTCGCCAAGACCGTCGTGGTCACCGACGAGCCGAAGAAGTACCCGCGCGGCACGAAGTGGGCGCCGGGCGTGCGGGTGCGCCACCGCGACGACCTCGACGCGGTGCAGCGGGAGCTGCGCGCGACCCCGGGCGTCACGGTGATCATCTACGACCAGGAGTGCGCGGCGGAGAAGCGCCGCAAGCGCAAGCGCGGCCTGGCCCCCGACCCGGCCACCCGCGTGCACATCGCCGAGTCGGTCTGCGAGGGCTGCGGCGACTGCGGGCAGAAGTCGAACTGCCTGAGCGTCGAGCCCGTGGACACCGAGTTCGGCCGCAAGACGCGGATCGACCAGACGTCGTGCAACAAGGACTACTCCTGCCTGCTGGGCGACTGCCCGTCGTTCGTGACCGTCGTCCCGGGCGCCGCGCGCAAGCAGATCGATCGCGCGGAGATCCCCGCCGACCTGCCCGAACCCGCGTCCCGGCCGACGTCGGCGGCGCTGGTGATGGTCGGTATCGGCGGCACCGGCGTGGTCACGGCCAACCAGGTCCTGGCGACGGCCGCGCTGGTCAGCGGCCTGGACGCGCGGGCGATGGACCAGACCGGGCTGAGCCAGAAGGCGGGCGCGGTCGTCTCGCACCTGCGGATCTCGCCGACCCGCGAAGAGGTTCCCGGCCTCGTCCCGGCGGGCGCCGCGACCGGCTACCTGGTCTTCGACGCGCTGGCTGCGGGCGCCGAGACCAACCTGTCCCGCTGCGGTACCGACACCGTCGCGGTCATCTCGACCTCCGAGGTCCCCACGGGCCGCATGGTCGTCGACCCGTCGGTGACCTACCCGGCCGCCGACGACCTGCTGCGCCGCATCGGCTCCCGCACGGCGGACGTCCGCGCGTTCGACGCCCTCGACCTGGCCGAACGCCTCTTCGGCGGCACCGCCGCAGCCAACTTCCTGGTCCTCGGCGCGGCCTACCAACTGGGCCTGCTCCCGCTGACCGCCCAGGCCATCGAACACGCCATCACCCTCAACGGCGTCGGCGTCACCACCACGATCCAGGCCTTCCGCGCCGGCCGCCGCGCAATCCTCGACCCGTCCTGGCTGGCAGGCGAAACCACGCGCGAGGCCACCCCGTCCCCCCTGGCCACCGACTTCACCGGCGAACTCCGCCGACTGCTGGACATCCGCCTACCGGAACTGGTGGCCTACCAGAACGAGGCCTACGCCCAGCGCTACCTCGCGGCGGTCCGCCAAGTGCACGACGCCGAGCGCGCGGCGAACCTACCGGGCACCCTCACCGAGGCCGTGGCCCGGAACCTGTTCAAGCTGATGGCGTACAAGGACGAATACGAGGTCGCCCGCCTACACCTGGCCAACCGCGCCGAAGTAGAGGCCACCTACGGCCCAGACGCCAAAATCGGCTACCAACTCCACCCCCCAATCCTGCGCGCGATGGGCATGCGCCGAAAGATCACCCTCCGCCGAACCGCCCGCCCGGCCTTCGCGGTACTACGAGCAATGCGAGGCTTGCGGGGCACGGCGTTCGACCCGTTCGGCAGAGCACACCTGCGCAAGGTCGAGCGGGAGTTGGTGGCGGAGTACGAGGCGTTGGTGCCGGTGCTGGTCGCGGGGCTGGAGCGGTACGAGCTGGCAGTCGAGATCGCCGGACTGCCGGATGCGGTGCGGGGCTACGAGGAAATCAAACTCGCCTCAGTAGAGCGCTACCACGAGCGACTCGCGACCTTGCTGGAATCGCTACGAGAGGCGCCACAGCGAGTGTGAGGGTGCCACCCGCCACGCTTCTCTCCCCAGCCACTCCAGCAACGGTCGCTTGAAGCCCTACTCTGCCCCGACACTCTTCTCTCCCAACCCACCCTCCAAGCGCCGCAGGATCCAAGCTCCACCCAGCGCAACGCGGCTACGCCGGGCCCGCCTCGAAACCGCTACCGAAGCTCAACCCGCACAGAACGCAACGCGGCTAAGCCGGAACTCGCCTCGAAACCGCCGCAGGATCCCGGCCCCCACAGAACGCAACGCGCCCCCGTCATACGCCTTGATTGGGTGGACTTGCTTTGCGTGGGGGGGACGAGCCTGCCAAGCTCTCCTGCGGGTGGGGTGGGCTTGCCCATCCCCACCGCTCTTCCCCACCGCAGGCTCGTAGGGGCCCCGCGCAAAGCAAGTTCGAGGCCGTGTCGAGGAATTGTGCGCTCTGATCCGCGAAGCGACCGGAGAGTCGGTTCGTCGATGGCCGCCGGTTCCGGGTTTATACGGCTCTGTAGTGGTCACGTTGGCGTACTTGCGGCGGAGACGGGTTCAGGCGGAGTTGGCGGAAGCGTTCGAGGTGTCGCAGTCGACGATCAGCCGGGCGACCGCGGCGGTGACACCATTGTTGGCCGGCGTGCTCGAACAGTGCGTTCCCACGGCCGACGACCTCGACGACCGCAGCTCTCACATCGTGGATGGAACACTGCTGCCGTGCTGGTCGTGGGCTTCCCGCCCGGAGTCGTTCTCCGGGAAACACCGCACAACCGGGCTCACGGTCCAGGTCGTGCGCACGCTGGACGGACGCTTGAGATGGGTGTCGGATCCGTTGCCGGGATCTCGAAACGACATCGTCGGCCTGAAAGCCTCACGGGTTCTCGACGGACGAGACCCCAGCATCCGGCTCGGCGACAAAGGCTACATCGGCAGCGACATCCTCACCCCGATCAGAAAACCCAGAAACCGTGAACAACCCGACCGGAAAAAGGAGTTCAACCGGCACCGCAACTCCATCCGCGTCGTGGTCGAACGCGCCATCGCCCAACTCAAAACCTGGCGGATTCTCCACACCGACTACCGGCGCCCCGTCGGCACATTCACCGACACCATCTCCGCGGTCATCGGCCTGTACTTCTACGCCGCTGAATAATCCTCTGTGGACAACTCAAGAGCGTGCCCAGGAGCGCCCTCATCGCCCGCTCCCGCCGCCGCGAGTCGCCGATGATCAACTTATGCCCCCGGCCCAATGCCACTAACTTAGCGCGTTTTCGCTGGCCAGTATCGGTCTAAGCGATTGGCGATCGACCTCTGGAACACTCGGATCAAGTCCACTTGCGACAGTGGGTTGCGTGTTCGCTCGATGCCCCAATGCGGGCCATGGAACTATGGTGTGCCGCAGGGCGTCGTCGCACGTGCCGCCTGCCTCTCGCACGGCACCCTCAAGATGCCGTTGACCTGCAACGATGCTCCGTAAGTTAGTGGCATTGTGCCCCCGGCCCCCGGTATCCATTCTAGCGATGAGGACCGACAATTCCGGGCAAAGATGATCAAGCCTGTGAGGCTTATTCACGGCTGGCGATGATCACCCCAAAGTAAGAGGTGGCGGCCCGTTTGAGAGAATTCAGTTACCACACCTAGTTCTCGAAA
>NZ_PTIX01000005.1 GCF_002934265.1 Actinokineospora auranticolor | reverse complement strand
TTCCCTCGCCGCGCCCTGAACCGGGTCGCCCGAACTCGCGATCGTTCTCCTCGGTATCCGGCACCGTGAACGTCGTCCCGTCAACCGCTGTCAACAACCAATCCCCATACCACGCGCCTATCGTCTCCCGGCACGCTCTCGGTCGTATCACCGCCCGCACCGCGGTCTCCATCGGCTCCGAACCCAGACGACGACGAGCATCACCGATCGAACCGGTCGTCGGTACCCGATAGCCCTGCCCTCCACGACCGAACGCCGACATGAGAATCTTCATCGTCGACCGGTACGACTCATTCGGGAAAAGACACAAAGCAAGCGTGAAATAGAAGACCAACCGAGCAGGCAATGCGCGGGTCCGCTGTTCCCGACGCCAATACTGGTCAATGACCCGATCGACCAACTCCACCGGAAACGTCCGAGTCAGCACACCAACCGCAGCCCGGTCGGCCAGACCGCCGCCCTCGCGCACACCCAACCCAAGATCCACCACCGCAGGCTACAGCCCCGCCATGACCTAACCGACCGGCATTGCGCCTAGGCCGGCATCGCGGTCCCCTCGGGGAAAGGGGTCCCGGGCTCCTGGTCGAGCAGCACCGCCGGGTCGCCGAAGTTGATGATCCGGTAGAAGTCCTGCAGGTACTGGTAATCGCTGGCGAACAGCCCCTCGACGATCCGGGTGTTGACCCGACCGAGGTCGCCGAGTTCGGTGATCACCCGCGACAGCACGATCACGGTCACGAACGCCTCGTTGTCCTTGACCCTGGGGTCGCGCAGCGGCTCCACCTCGTCGCGCGCGCAGGCCAGCCGCATCACGCCTTCGCGGTGCAGCGTGCCGTCGTCGTCGAGGTAGCCCTTGGGCAGGGTGAACGGGTACTCGGTGCTCAGGCTCATTTGCGCACGAGCCCTTCGTGGGTGATGACGACCTTCTCCGTCGCCACGTCGTTGGCGCCCGCGTCGAAGTCGGCGCCGGACAGCTTGGACGGCCAGCCGTTGGTGAAGTCCCAGCGGGCGACCTCCTCCATCTTGGAGTTCTTCGCCACGATCGACCCGTGCCGCCGGGCCTTGTCGATGTCGCCGTCGATGACCTGCTTGCGCCACTCCCACAGCATGTTCGTGCTGTCGATGCGGCGTTCCAGGGTGATGTCGGCCCACTTCATGTTGCCCGGCTGCTTGCGGATGATCGTGCGGCCCTCCTTGTTCACCTCCTTGAACTCGATGACCTCGGTCTCGGACTCGATGCCGGAGACCTTGCGGAAGCTGCCGACCTCGACGCTGTCGATCTCCAGCACGAAGACGGCGGTGGTGGTCAAATCGGGCATGGGTGCGCCTCCCCGGCCTGGTTAATCGGTGGTCTCCGCGCCGCCCTGCCACTGGCTGGTGCGGAAGATGACGAACTCGGCGGGCTTCACCGGGGCGAGGCCGACGTCCACGACCAGCCGTCCGTCGTCCACCGACGCCACGGGGTTGTTCGATTCGTCGCAGGCGACGAAGTACGCCTGCTCCGGTGTCGCGCCGACCAGCGCGCCCCGCATCCACAACTGGTTGAGGAACGCGCCGACGGTGCGGCGGACGCGGGCCCACAGGTCCGGGGTGTTCGGCTCGAACACCACCCACTGGGTGCCGCGGCGGATGGACTCCTCGATGAAGATGAACAGCCGCCGCACGTTGATGTAGCGCCAGCTCTGGTCCACCGAGGCCAGCGTGCGCGCGCCCCACACGCGCAGGCCGTTGGCGCCGAACGAGCGGATGCAGTTGACCTGGTTGGGGTTGAGCAGGTCCTGCTCGCCGGTGGTCACGTCCGCGGCGAGGCGCGCGATGCCGCGGCACACCTCGTTCGCGGGCGCCTTCCACACCCCGCGCGCGGTGTCGGTGCGCGCCCAGATCCCGGCGACGTGGCCGCTGGGCGGGACGGTGACGAACCGGTCGGCGGGGGTCGCGCCGGGTCGGGCGAGCGGGTTGGCCACGACCAGGTGCGGGTAGTACGCGGCGCCGAAAGCGCTGTCACGGGCCAGGTCCTTGCGCCACTGGAGCGCGCCCTCGGCGTTGAGCCCCGGCGGGGCGTCGAGGATCGCCATCCTGGTGCCGCTGTTGGCGCACCAGTCGACCAGCCTGCCTTGGGCGGTGATGTAGAGCTCGGCGTCGAAGGACCCGTCGGCACGGGTGGCGATGGTGACCAGGTCCGGGACCGCGACCATCGAGACGTCCTCGGCGACCGCCAACCCCTGGTACCCGGTGCGTTTCGTCTCGGAACCCTCGAACTCCGACGGCGCCACGGCGGTCGCGGTCGGCGCGGGGGTGAGCTGGTAGCGGCCGGGGGCGGGCGCGCGGTCGGCCAGCGAGACGCCGGGGGTGTTGCGCACCTCGACCCGGATCAGGGTGGACTTGTCGTTGACGACCTTCTCCACCCCGCGCTGGCCCTTGCCCACGCTGACCCCGGGGAACTCCTCGGCGACCCGTCCGTCGACGAGCACCCGGAGCGTGAAGTCCTGGCCCGCGCCGTCCGGCCCGGCCTCGGCGACGGGTTCCACGGCCACCTCGTAGGTGGCCGCCGCGCCGATGACCTCCACCGACAGCGACTCGAGTTCCGCGTTGCCGGAGGCGGGCAGCGCGCGGCGGGGGGCGCCGTTGCCGTCGGGGCGCGGGATGCGCACGACGTAGCAGACGCCGCCGCCGTTCTCGAAGAAACCCCGTACCGCCAACGGGAGCAGGATGCCGGGGGCGCCGCCGGGGTGGCGCACAATGATCATCATGACCAACGGGGGATGGGGCGGCTACGGCTGGCACGGGTGGCAGGACGTCAGCGAGATCCGGAGGCTGTTGGCGGCGGGCGCCAACCCCGACGAGAGCACGGCCTGGTACCTACCGCCGCTGCACTCGGCCGCCGAGTGGGGAACCGCGCCGGTCGTGGCCGAACTCGCGGCCCGGGTCCACGACGTGGACGCACTGGCGGAGGGACGCACCGCGCTGTGGCAGGCCGTCGCCGCCAACCGCCCGGACAACGCGCGCGCGTTGGTGGCCGCCGGAGCCGACCCGCGACGGGACATGATGTCCGGCTGGTCCCCCGCCCGACTGAGCCTCGCGGGCCCCACCCCGGACCTGTTCGCCCAAGGTGGCTCGCTAACCCCCTCGGAGTCCGCGACCATCGCCGAACGACAGCGACTGGTCGCCGCTCTCGACGTGGAGCACATCGAGGGACTGGGCATCGCGTGTGTGGCGGACATCAGCGCCGCCGAGGCGATCCGCAGGCTGGACGCCGAGGTCGTGGAGTGCGACTACGAACAGGTGATGGGCCTGTGGATGGATGATCCCATCGGGGACGACACCATCAACACCATGTGGGTCACCGAGGTGCCGGGCGGGTGCGTGGTCGCGCAGCCGTGGGGGTACGGCCCGCAGATGCCGGTCGTCACCGGGCTCCTGTCGGTGGGCACGGTCTGCTACGGCATGTACGCCAACCCCAAGAGCGGCAACCAAGGCAGCATCATCCGCGACGGCGAGACGGTCGGCTGGGACCTCCATCCCGGTGGCGGTCCGGACGTGCGGGAGGACGTGCTGCTGTCGTACCTGTACTGGCACCACGCCCTGGCCTACTGCTTCGCCTACACCGGCCTCCGCCCCACCGACAGCCGTTCGATCACCGGACCACCCGACACCTGGATCCGCCTCCCCCAGCGCGACTACTGGGCTCGGGAGTAGGGCAGTCCACCCACGGCTCGGGTAGTGTCGTCCCCCGTGACGAAGGTCGTGATCCAGCCGTCTTACGGCAAGCCGGAGACGCGCAGGCACTGGGCCGACACCCTCGACACGCCCGTACCGTTCCACGAGCCGTCCTACTGGGACACCCTGGACCCCGGCGAGCGCGCACGGCTGGAAGACCTGCACCCCGCCGGGAAGGCCCACTTCTGGGGCGCGACGGACAAGCACGACAGGCGGATGGATCTGCTCGAACCCCGGGACGTGGTGCTGCTGACCGGTCAGCGGCACGTGCGGGCCGTCGGCCGGGTCGGGTGCGTGCTGCGCAACCCGGCACTCGCCCGCGCGCTGTGGCGACCGGATCCGCGCGACTGCCTGTGGAGCAACGTCTTCAGCCTGCTGGAGTTCCGCCGGACGTGGATCCCCTACGAGGAGATCTGGGCGTTGCCGGGCTTCACGACCGGGGACAACTTCATGGGGCTGCGCCTGCTCGACGCGACCAAGAGCACCGTGGTGCTGGCCGGCCTGGGCATCGAGCCCGCCGCCTGACGCGGTCACCTCGACCGGATCGCGCGGTCGTCGATCAACTGCGACGTCCTCCCGGGTACCCGGCCCGACGAGGGCCATTCACCTAGGTGACCCGCCACGGCCGCGCCTCGTCCATCAGCCCGATGACCCCCGACACCAACCGCAGTTGGTCGACGGTGCGGATGTCGGCTTCGAGGAGGTGGGGGGAGCACACGAGGATGGCGGCGGCCTGGGCGCGGGACAGGGCGACGTTGAGGCGGTTCCGGGAGAGGAGGAAGTCCAGGCCCCGGGGCAGGTCCGTGGCCGATGACGAGGTCATGGTCGCGATGACGACCGGGGCTTCCTGCCCCTGGAACCGGTCCACCGTCCCCACCCGCACCCCCGCGAAACCCGCCTTCTCCAGCGCGCGGCCGACGAGGCGGGTCTGGAGGTTGTACGGGGCCACGACGAGGATGTCGTCGTCCGCCAAGGGCCGGGTCTCGCCCCGGTCGTGCCACGGGCGGCCGTGCAGGGACGCCACGAGGTCGACCACCGCGGCGGCCTCCTCCGGCGACCCCGTGGTGTTGCCCTGGTGACCGACCTCCAGCACGTGCAGCCCGGGCGCGACGCCCGCCACCCGGCGGTCGGCGGCGGTGGGGTGGGACTGGAGGCGGCCCGCGTAGCTGAGCTTCGACACGGGCGCGCAGACGTCCGGGTGCATGCGGCGGGTCTGGTCGAGGAAGAAGCCGAGGTGCGGCGGGACGATGTCGGCGTCGCCGAGGAGGTGGCCGAGCGCGGACGCGTCGGCGCCCGCCGGGTGGGTGCCCTGCACGACCTGCGGGAGCTGCTGCGGGTCGCCGAGCAGCACGAGGTTGCGGGCGCAGGTGGACACCGCGAGCGCGTCGGCGAGGGCGAACTGGCCCGCCTCGTCGACGATCAGCACGTCGAACGGCTCCGCGCGCAGCGCCTTGTTGGCGAAGGTCCACGCCGTGCCGCCGACGAGGTGGCCGGTGTCGTGCTCGGCGCGCCAGCGGGACAGGCCCGGGTTGTTCTTGGGCTGCGCCCACGGGCTGTTCGGGTCCGGCGCCTTGCGGGGCCGCTTCGCGCACGGGAGACCGGGGGCGGCGTCGAGCGCGGCGGAGAGGACGTTCTCGACGGCCTTGTGGCTGGTGGACGTGACCCCGACGGTGCGGCCGGTGCGGACCAGGTGGGCGATGAGCCTGCCCGCCAGGTACGTCTTCCCCGCGCCGGGCGGCCCCTGGACGGCGAGCACGGAACCGTCGAGGGCGTCCACGGTCTCGATCACCGTGCGCACGAGGTCGGGGCCGGGGTCGGGCAGCGCGCCGCCGCCGCGCAGCCGGGGTGGGCAGCGCCGGAGCAGGTCGATACCGGGGAGCGCGGGTAGCACTGTTCCGTTGGCGCGGACCGGTTCGGGCGCGCCCACGATGTCCAAAAAGGACAGTTGGCCGAGCGGCTCGTCGGTGGGTTCGGCGACGGGGACCGGATTCCGCAGCGCGTGGGCGGTCTGCTGGGCCAGTTCGACGACGGCCTCGTCCTTGGGGGCGGGGCGCACCGGTTCGCCGGGCAGCACGGCCTGCGGCGGCCCACCGGTCGTGTCGTCCGGCGGCGCGGATTCCTCCAGCACCAGGTGTTCGGCGGAGGACTCCAGCACCCGCGCCTTGCCGTCGCCGTGGTCGTAGCGGAGGCGGACGTCGTCGCCCGGCGCGAAGGGGTGCGGCCGGTCCGGGTCGCACCGCAGGCGGAGGGTCCGTTTGGCACGGCCGTTGCGACGGGTCGGCTGGACCCACTCCCCCGCCTCCACCCGCACCGGCACCGCGCACGCCGTGTCGGCCTCGAGGTCGCTGAGCGGGGCGGCGAGCTGGCGGAAGAACTCCCACCACGCCGGGTTGGTCTCGCGCCGGTAGTAGCCGACGGAAGCGGCGAGGAGCGCGCGGGCCCGGTCCTCGGGGGTGAACTCGGCGCTGTCGTCGGGCAGGCCCTCGATGAGGGTGTCGACCAGGGCGGCCAGCTCGGCGGCCTTCCGTTCGCGCTCCTCGTCCTGGACCTCGCGCAGGGCTTCGTCCAGTTCGGACTCTTCCGCCGGGGGCAGCGTCTCGATGCCCGCCTCGACGCGAACCCGGTGCAGGAACTCGAAAAGGTGCTGCGTGGAGACGCAGTCGTACTCGTTGTAGTCCGCGATGCCGCGCAGCACCTCGTCCGCGCGATCGGTCTCGCCCGCGCCGACGAGCATCAGGTACTCCTCGTACGCCTCGATGCTCGACACCGCCGTCTTGACCTCACCCTCGCGGGCGGTCGGCATGTACAGCGGCTCCAACGCCTTGATCGAGTACGACCGCTGCGACACCCGCAGCGCCTTGCGCACCACGGCGTAGAGGTCGACGAGCGCGCGGTTGCGCAGGAGCGCGTCGACCTCCGCCTCGCGGGTGCCGTGGGTGGCGGCGAGCCGTTTGAGGGCGGTGGACTCATATGGGGCGTAATGGTAAATGCGCGCTTCGGGGTATTTCGTGAGCCGTTCGACGGCGAAATCGACGAATTCCTCGAACGCTCGCCGTTCCGCGCCTCGGTTGTGCGCCCAGAATGGCGTGAACTCGTTATCGGCGACCACGCCGAATAGATATTCGAGCCCGGTCCCACCCTCGGCGTACGGGTCGCCTTCCATGTCGAAGAAGAGGTCCCCCGGACTGGGCGCGGGCAATTCGGCGAGCGCCTGGGGGCCGACGACCTCGTAGGCGACCTCGCCGGTCTCGTCCTGGCGTACCTGGATGGCGGCCTGGGCGCGCAGGGCCGTGTAGGAGGCGATCGAGAGGCTGCCGGGCCGGTCGTCGGGCCCCGCGACGGCGAGGGCGTCGATGGTGGTGAACCCGGCGTCCCGCAGCTTGCGCCGCTGGTCACCGCGCATCCCGGCGACCAGCGCCAGGTCCCGGTCGGCCTCGCGCCCGGACGCGCAGTGCTCGGCGAACGCGCACCCGGAGCACGCAGGCCGCTCGTCGCCCCAGGACCGGTCGGGCAACCGGGGCTCGCGGCCCCGCAGCCGGTCGCGGAGCCTGCGCAGCACGGGCCGGAAGTCGTCCACCCGCAAGGTCACCTGGGTGCCGTCGCCGAGCAGGAGGTGCATATTGGGGCCGACGGGCCAGCCCGCGCTCGCGAGCGCGTCGGCGTACGCGGTCAGCTGGATGACGGCGGCGGGGCGGGCGTGCCGGGCGAGCTTGGTGTCGTAGACCTCGTAGCGGCCGTCGGCGTCGCGCATCAGGAAGTCGGCCCGACCGCTGAACTCGCCGTCGTGGAAAACCGCCTGGTAGACGACGGGCGCGGACGACCGCAGCGCCGCCACGGTCTCGGCGGCGGCGGTGACCGGGTCGTGGGCGGCGATCTCGATCACGGCGTGCCGCTCGCCCCGGAGCCGGGACAGGGTCGACCGCTCGTGCTCGCGGCCGTACTTGGCCGTGAGCCGGTCCCCGCTCGGCCCCGGCCGGGGCGCGCCCGCGACCCCGGCGGCGTGGGCCTGGGCCAGCACGCTGCGGTGCTCGCAGTCGAGCAGATCAGCCAGATCGGACGGGGTGTACATCGCGCGCCAGTCTCCCAGCGCCCCGGCCCGGCACCGGGGAGGACACGCCCGGGGCCACGGCGGAACCACGTCGCCCGCATCGGCTCTGCTTCCACTGACGGCGCCTTCCTACGGCAACTCCGCCACGCGGCGGTACTACCACGGCACCATCGAGGGGTGAGCGCGGCGACCCACGACAAGGTCCGCCAGGCCGTCGCCCAGTTGCTCGACCACGCCGTCTACAGCCCGCGTCCCGTCACCCGGTTGACCGCGCTGTTCCCGGAACGTCCCACGCCGGTCGACCTCGGCTACCTGCACCGGCTCGGCATCGACTGCCTGTTCCTCAGCGACAGCGGGACCTTCGACCGGCTGCCTGCCCCGCCCGCGCGGCGGGCCCACATGCTCCAGGTATGGCGCGGCGACAAACCGTAGGGGCAACGGTCACTTCCTTTGTGGACCACCTTGACACGTTGTTTCGCGCACGTTGCCAACCGGGCATCGTAATGCCGGAAAGCGAGCGGAGGCAACGGCGATTTCCGTTAACTGGCAACGGTTTGTCCGCCCCGGTCGGTCGATAGCATGAGCGGACCGACACTTTCCGGAGGCGGCATGTACCTCACACGGGTTCGTCGCAGGCGTCCCTTACTCCTGTTCACCGCGCTGTTATCGGTCGCGGGGTTGACCGTGGGCACCACGGGGGCGCTCGCGGCTCCGCCCGGCGAGCCGGAGAACCAGTGGCAGTACGACCACTGGCCCCAGCAGCAGCCGTGGCAGGAGACCCCCGGCGGGCCGCGGGTCATGGCGCAGGCCGGGTTCCCCGGGCCCGTCGACCCGCAGAACTGGGTCAACCCGGACCACATGACGTGGGAGCGGGACTACAAGAAGGTCCCCGGCACCAACTGGTCCGACCCCGAGGTCAAGGGGTCGGTGAAGAACTTCAAGGGTGCGCTGGTCCTCTTGGACTACCCGAACCAGCCGTTCGTCGTGACGCAACCGGCGCATTCGACGGTGTTCGGCAACCCCAGCACCGAGGCGCACGACATCCCCCGCGCCCAGGTCGGGCAGTTCTACCAGGACTTCCTCAACAAGCCGGGCGGGCTCAACCGCGGCCACACCGTGCACGAGTACTGGATGGAGGACTCCGGCGGGCGCTACGGGGTGGACCTCAAGGCGTTCGGGCCCTACACGATGCCGGGCAAGGACCACGAGTACGGGATGGAGTTCCAGGCGGGCACCTCGTGCCCGGCCGGGGACAAGTGCGACCGGGACCTGCGCACCGACGGCAAGGCCGCGTGGGTGGCCGAGGTGGGCGCCGAGGTGCCCGCCGGGTTCGACTTCGTCTACTTCCTCTCCGCGGGCCAGGACGAGTCGGGCACGTGGCAGGAGTTCGGGATGATGAAGTTCCGGAACAAGGAGGACGTCACAGACGCGTTCGGCCCGCCGGACGAGGCGCTGCCGAACTGGGCGCCCACCCGCTACGTGGACTGGACCTCCTGGGCGTCCGCGTCGGCCATGTGGCCCAACGCGGGTGGCGGGTCGTCCACTCAGGCCGAGAGCTCCGGGCAGGGCGTGTACGCGCACGAGCTGAGCCACCTGCTCGGCATCGGCGACAACTACAACAACCCGTACAGCAACCCGCGGCGGCGCGACTACACCGGGATCTGGGACATGCTCTCGCGCGGGTCGTTCAACGGCCCCGGTGGCCCGCACTCCCGCTGGGTCATCCCGTCGACCGGCGGCGGGTCGATGGGGGCGCAGCACGTGCTGCGCAACAAGATCAAGCTCGGCATCGTCGACGAGAAGAACGTGCTGCGCCTGTCGCGCGAGGCGCTGGCCGAGTCGGGTCTGGTGGTCGCGCAGGTGACCGCGCGGACGGTGCAGCCGGGGCCGAGGGGGCTCATGGGCGTCAACATCGCCCTCGGCACGGGTGACCTGTCACCGGCGTGCGACGTCAACACCAACCCCTTCTGCGACGGCGGCGGGTACCAGAACTACACGGTCGAGGTCGTCGACCGGATGGGCGCGGACTCGTTCACGCCGGACGCGGGCGTCCTGCTCACCAAGACCAAGAACGAGGACCGCGCGCCGTTCGGCTGGGTGATCGACGCCAACCCGCAGGACATCGGGATGACCGACTACGTCCTGCCGGACGGCACCAAGGTCCCCATCACCATCGGCGACTACCGCCAGCTGTCGGACGCCCTTTTCCACGCGGGCACGAACTCCGGCAGCGAATACGAATACGTCGACACCGCCAACCGGCTGCACTTCTACGTCCTCGACATCAAACGCGACCGCCGGGGCATCCTGTCGTACACCGTCGCCATCCGCTCCCTCGACGGCGCGGGTCCCCAACGCCGCGGCGTCCGCCTGGAACCCACCCACGGCCACACCAACTCCAGCGGCTTCGCGACCTGCCGCTTCCCCCTGATCAACACGGGCCGGGGCGCCCCGCCCGCGGGCCGGCACCCGGAGGACGTCCGCGCCTACCTCGACAACGACGTCTACCGCCTCACCGCCACCACGAAGGACCGCGGCTGGACCGTCCAACTCCCGAACGCGTTGGCCACGGCCAAGTTCGGCCAGGACGTCGAGGTCCCGGTTTACGTCAAGCAGGACGGCCGGTCCCGGTCGACGAAGGTGACGCTGACGGCCACCTCGGAGAGCAACCCGGGCAAGACCGCCACGGCCACGTGCGAGATCAAGGGCCGCTGAGCAAGGGGGGTGTGGGCATACGCGTGCCCACACCCCCCATCGGCATTCGGGGAAACCCAGCGACTGTCCACTGTGGTCAGTCGGGCCACTCCGCCGACTGGCCGTAGCGGTCTCCGTGCACCACGGATTCCAGGGGTGCCCGCACGCGCCAGCCGTGGCGTTCCAGGTCGGGGACCGCGTGGAGGTGGGTGACCGGGCCGACGCAGAGCCAGGCCACCGGGCGGACGTGGTCCGGGATGGCGAGGAGTTCTCGCAATCGCTCTTCGCGGTAGAAGCTCACCCAGCCGACGCCGAGGTTCTCGGCGGTGGCGGCGAGCCAGAGGTTCTGGATGGCCAGGCACACCGAGTACAGGCCCGTGTCGGGGATGCTGTGGCGGCCGAGTACCGCCGGGGCGCCCCGGGACGGGTCGTACGTCACCACGATGCCTAAGGTGGCGTCCTCGATCCCCTCGATCCGGATACCCGCGAACCTCGACGCCTGATCCGGGGTCAAACCGTCCCGGAAGACCTCCCGCTCCTCCAGCACGTGGTCGCGGAAAGCCTTCTTCAGCACCGGGTCCCGGACGACCACGAAGTCCCACGGCTGGCTCATGCCCACGCTCGGCGCCGCGTGGGCCGCCGCGAGGACCCGGCGCAACGCGGCGGGGTCCACGGGTTCGCCGCTGAACTCGGCGCGGACATCCCGGCGGCGGGACAGGACCTCGTAGAACGACTGCGAACTCACGCGCCCCGGTTCTCCCCCGGTGTCCACGTCACGTCGCCGACCTCGCGGTTGGCCACGCGGGCCAGGACGAACAGCAGGTCGGCGGCCCGGTTGAGGTACTGCGCCGTGATCTTGTTCGCCTGTTCCCCGCCCACCGCCTCGATCAGCGCCCACGCCCGCCGCTCCGCGCTGCGGACGCTGGTGCGGGCGACGTGCAGCAGCGCGGCCGCCGGGGTGCCGCCGGGCAGGATGAACGACCGCAGCGCGGGCAGGCCGTCGTTGAACCGGTCGATGGCCGCCTCGAGGCGCTTGACGTAGCCGTCGTCCACACGGGAGCGCTCGTCGCCCTCGGCGGGCGGCCTGCACAGGTCGGAGCCCACGTCGAACAGGTCGTTCTGCACCCACCGGACGACGGTGGCGACGTCCTCCTCGGGGTTGCCCAGCGCGAGCACGACCCCGAGCGCGGCGTTCGCCTCGTCGACGGCCGCGTACGCATCGATGCGGGGGTCGGTTTTCGACGTGCGCGACATGTCCCCCAGCGCGGTGGTGCCCTCGTCACCCGCGCGGGTGTAGATCTTGCTGAGCACGATCGACATGTCACCCTCCTGGCTTCGGCTGTGCCCCCAGTGTAGCCGCGCGCGGACCCGCCCCCGGTCCACCGGGACCGGGGGCGGCACCTCGTCAGCGCTGTTCACCGAGGCGTAGGCGGGTGCGGCTCACCGGCAACGGGCCTCGGCGGTGACCTTGAGCGCGTCCAGCCACGCCTCCAGCCCCTTGCCCAGGAACTCCGTGGCCAGCGGCACGTCCGACTCGATCTGCGCGCCCGCGTGGGTCTCCTCCGTGCGGACCAGCACACCACCCGGGACCTGCGTGAACGTCCACACGTGCACACCCCGGTCGATCCGCAACCCCACCCCGATAGCGGGCCCCGTCCACCGTACGCACCGCCGGTCCCGGATCTGCGCCACGCTCGACGTGATCGTCAACGTCGTCTCCGGGGTCACCGGCGTGGCGGGCACGGGGGTCGTCCAGCGGAACCGGGACCCCGCCCGCAGCGGCCCCGGGTCGAGCCGCTCCATCGTCGTGACCGGCTCCTGCCACGACGGCCAACGCTCGACGTCGGTCTGCAGCTTCCAGACCACCGACAGCGGCGCCTTGACCAGGCGCTCGGTCCGGTACCGGACCTTGGCCGTCCGGTCGACGCCCTGCCCCTGGCAGCTCACCGAGGTCTGCGCGGGCGCGGCCCGCGCGGGCGTCACGAGGCCCGCGAGCACGCAGGCGGCCAGCGGGATCGCGGCGAGTGCGGCGCGGCGGCGGGTGTTGGACATGGTTGCGCTCCTTGTGCGGTCGGACAACGACTTCAGGGACGGACGCCGAGCTGGGTCACCAGCAGGTGCGTGTCGGAGTTGAGCCAGTACTCGGCGATCCGGTCCCCGGCCATGCGGAGGAAGTCGGTGCCGGTGAAGCGGACCGGGGTGCCGGGGCGCGCGGTCGCGCCGGGGAACCCGCCGTCGTAGGTGCCGGTGGCGACCCAGCGCAGCGCGACGTGGTCACCGTCGGCGATCGGCCCGACCTCGACGGTGAACCGCAGGTCGGGGAACGCCGCGCGGGTCTTGGTGATCCAGCCGACCAGGCCGGTGGGGCCGTTGAGCGCGCTGCCGTCGCCGCCGTCGAGCAGCGCGGCGTGCACGGTGAAGTCGTTGGTCACCAGGCGGTACGCCAGGATGTAGTCGCCGTTCCACAGCGCGAGCCAGTTGTCGAGCAGACCGGTGTCGATCGAGTTCATCCGCTGCCTCCGATTCGTCTCTCTGGTGTGCCCCGACGATCGCGTCCGGCGGCCACCGCTCGCGTCGGTGGAAATCGCCTATCCTCGAACCACGTGGGCCCGGTACGCAGGCGACCGGGCGGTCGGGGGGACAACACGTGGACACGTTGCTGGGGCGCCGGGACGAGACGTCCCGCCTGCGGGAACTGGTGGACGAGGCCAAGGCGTCGCGGGGCGGCGCCGTGCTGGTGCGCGGCGAACCGGGCATCGGCAAGAGCGCATTGCTGGACGAACTCGCGGAGTCGGCGGACGGCACGCGAGTCCTGCGGGCCGTGGGCGCCGAGTTCGAGACCGAGCTGCCGTACGCCGCGCTGCACCAGCTCTGCCTGCCCCTGCTCGACCACCTGCCCGCGTTGCCCGCCCCGCACCGCGGCGCCCTGCGGATCGCCTTCGGCCTCGAAACCGGCACCCCGGACCCGTTCCTGGCGGGCGCGGCGACGCTGGGCCTGCTGACCGAGCCCGACGAGCCGCTGCTGTGCGTCATCGACGACGCCCAGTGGCTGGACCACGCCTCCGCGCGGGCGCTGGCGTTCGCGTCCCGCCGGGTCGGCGCGGAGCGGGTCGCGCTGGTGTTCGCCGCGCGCGAGGGCCGGGACGTGCTCGACCACCTGCCGGTCGTCGACGTCCGACCGCTGAGCGGGACGCAAGCCCGGGAGCTGCTGACCCGCGAGATCCCCGCGCCGCTGGACGAGCGGGTCCGCGACCGGGTGCTGGCCGAGGCCCGGGGCAACCCGCTGGCGCTGCTGGAGCTGACCAGGACGGCGGGCCTGACCGGCCTGGCCGGTGGTTTCGACCTGCCCGCCCCGGCCGCCGCCGAACGCAGCTTCCAGGCCCGGCTGGACGGGGTGGCCCCCCAGGTCCGACTCCTGCTGACGGTGGCGGCGGCCGAGCCGATCGGCGACCCGGACCTGCTGTGGCGGGCCGCGGCGCTGCTCGGGATCGACGAGTCCGCGGCGGTCGACGCGCCGCTGGTCGAGTTCGGCACCCGCGTCCGGTTCGCGCACCCGCTGGCCCGCTCGGCGGTCTACCGGGCCGCGACCGACCGGCAGCGGCGACTGGCCCACGACGCCTTGGCGCGGGTCAGCGACCGTTTGACCGATCCCGACCGGGTGGCGTGGCACCGCGCCCAGGCGTGCGCGGGACCGGACGAGGACGTGGCCGCCGCCCTGGTCGACTCGGCGGCGCGGGCCAGCGCCCGGGGCGGGGTGGCGGCCGCGGCGGCGTTCCTGGAACGCGCGGCGGCGTTGACACCGGAGGCCGACCCGCGGTTCGACCGGGTGCTGGCGGCGGTGGCGGCCAAGCTCTCCGCCGGTGACTTCGACGTCGCGGCCGAGCTGCTCTCCACGGTCAACCCCGACGACGCCCGCGTCGACCTGCTGCGCGGGCGGCTCTCGTTCGCCCGCTTCCGGGGCGACGACCTGCCGACCGAGCACCTGCTGCGCGCCGCCGCGAAACTGGCGGCGAAGGAACCGGAAGAGGCCCGCACGACGTACGTGGACGCCATCGAGATGGGCATCCTCACCGGCGGCCTGCGCGCGGTCATCGAGGCCGCCCGGTCCGCGCCTCCCGTCGCGGGCCCGCCGCGCAGCGCGGACCTGATCCTGGACGGCATGGTCGCGGCGGACCCGGAGATCCTGCGCCCGGTGGTGGCCGCGGGCGGCGACGACGCGTGGACCCGGTGGCCGACGCTCGGGTTCCTGCTGGCGCTGGAGCTGATGGACATCGACGCGCAGCGCGCCATCGCCACCCGGGTGACCGCGTTCGGCCGCGAGTCGGGCTCGTTCCACGCGCTGCCGATCGGGCTGGCCATGCTCGCCACCGTCGCGACGTACTCGGGTGATTTCGGCGCGGCCCAGGAGATGATCTCGGAGGAGGAGGCGATCGCGGAGGCGACGGGCGCCGCTCCCCTGGTCTACCCGCGGCTGCACCTGGTGGCCTCGCGGGGGCGCCGGGCCGAGGCGGAGGAGTTGTTCGCGGCGGTCGGCCCGCACATGACGTTGAGCGTCCAGTACGCGACGGCGGTGTTGAACAACGGCCTGGCCGACTACCCGGCGGCGTTGCGCGCGGCCAAGGCGACGGTCGCCACCAAGGACCTCGGCTTGGCCGTCCTGGCGTTGCCGGAACTGGTCGAGGCCGCGGTCCGGTGCGGCGAAACGGAGACGGCCCTCGCCGCGTACACGTCGTTGCGCGACCGCGCCCGCGGCGGCGACCACCCGTGGAGCCGGGGCATCGAGGCGTACGCCCGAGCACTGGTCCACGACGACGAGGACGCCTACCGCGAGGCCGTTTCCTTGCTGGACAAGACATCGGCGGCCATCCACCGCGGCAGAGCCCACCTTGTCTACGGCGAATGGCTGCGCCGCCAAGGCCGCCGCCGCGACGCCCGCGTGGAACTCCGCCAGGCCCACGACTTCCTCGCCGCCCTCGGCGCCGAGGCCTTCACCGCCCGGGCGGCGGCCGAGCTCCGCGCCACGGGCGAACAGGCCAGGCGCCGCTCGACCCCGACGTCGGACGCGTTGACGGTGCAGGAGGTCCACATCGCCCGGTTGGTGGCGGAGGGGGCGACGTCGAAGGAGGTGGCGGCGAAGCTGTTCCTCAGTCCCCGCACGGTGGACGCGCACCTGCGCAACATCTTCCGCAAGCTGTCCATCACCTCGCGCCGTCAACTCCGGGACATGCCCGCGATCCGCTAGCCGGTGCCGATTGACGCCGGGACCGGCCGGGCGGGATCATGGGCCGGTGACCGAAGTGGACCTTCCAGGTGGGAACAACACCGAAACCGTTGTTCGGGTGGGCGACACCGTTCGGCGGTCGCGAGGATCGGACTTCGCCGCGCAGGTGTTGCGGCACCTCGAATGCGCGGGCTACCCCTACGCTCCGCGCTACCTCGGGGTGGACGAGAAGGGTCGGGACATCCTCACCTTCATCCCCGGTCACACGACCGACCACCCCTCCCAGCGCGCCGACGGCGCGTACCGGCTGGCCGGTTCGATGCTCCGCGCCCTGCACGACGTCACCGCCGGGCATCCGCTGGCGGGTGGCGAGGACTGCGTCATGCACGGGGATCCGGGGCCGTTCAACGCGATCGTCCAAGATGGACTGCCGGTGGCGTTCATCGACTGGAGCGGGTGTCGTCCGGGTGGTCGGCTCGACGACCTCGGGTACCTGGCGTGGACGTGGTGCGTGCAGGAGTCGGGTGGGGTGCCTGTGGCCGCGCAAGCGGCGCACCTGCGGGAGGCGCGGGATGGCTACGGCGATGTCGACGCCGTCGATCTCGTCGAGGCGATGGTTCGGCGGCAGGAGCACATCATCGCCGCCGAACAGCTCAACCTGCGCGACACCGCCCTGAGCGAGACCCGTCGGCGCCACGCTCGGACGGCGATCGACTGGGCCACCGGGGCGCGGGCCCTGGTTCGGCGGCACGAGGCGACATTCGTGGCCGCGCTCAGGGAAAGCCGATGACCGCGGGGTCCCCGCGGCTGACGACGGCGATGAAGCCGGGGGCGGGGAAGACGCCGACGGACTTGAAGACCGAGCGGTAGGCGCCGGAGGGCGGGGGTGCCTGGGGCGGGGTCCAGTTGCGCAGGGGGACTTGACCCGAACCGTCGGCGGCTTGCCAGATCAAGTCAGCGCCGGTGGGGGTGTCGCACACCCGCAGGACGGTGGTGCGGGTGGTGGCGACGGCGCGGCGGCGGTCGCAGGGGCCGTCGACCGGGATGACGGCCAGGTCCTCGATGGTGACGGTCGAGAGGATCTTGCCGCCGTCCTCGCGGTCGGCGACGGGGACCGGGCCCGCGTCGGGCCACACCCAGCGGTCGGCGATGGCGTCCTTGGCGACCGGGGCGCCGTCGCCCGCGCGCAGGAGTTCCTTGCGGTAGCCAGAGGCGACGAAGAACAGTGCGTTCCCGTCGGTCGTCGTTCCCACGGCGTAGGTGGCGCCTTCGCCTGGCGCGACGGTGAACTGGTCGCTCCAACGCTGCTTGCCGTCGCGGTTATCCAGGGCTACGAGCGCCCAACTGTCGCCGCACGCCTGGGAAACCAGCACGATCCCGTCCGCTGCGCCGACCGGGCCGAACGGTGACCGGCACCCCGGCGGGGCCTGCCAGGTCCACAGTGGAGCGCCGCTGCGGAGGTTGGTAGCGCGTACGCGGAAGTCGGGCCAGTCGCCGTCCGGTTCGGCGAAGACAGTGGAGTTGTGCACCCACCCGCTCCGGCCGCCCTCCGGTCCGGCCCACTCCCGGATCACGGCGCCGGTGCCCGCGTCGAGCAGTACCCACAGGTCCCCGGCGCGGTCCGGCCCGGCGAACGCCGCGACGACCAGGCCCTTGTCGGGTGTGGCGGTGAGCGACGACAGCCTGGCGTTCGCACGGGTGTAGTGCCAGGTCTCGACACCACCGGCCGTGACTGCGACGACCTGCCCGCCGTCGGTCCCCACGACGAGCCCCGCCCCCGCGACCACGGCCTCCCGAACCGGCGCGGCGGCGGTCCACCGCCACTGCGCCCCGGTCGGCCGATCAACCACCGGCGCCGCCACCCGCGTTCCCACGGTGACCGCGTCGACCGCGACCGCCCGAGGAACCTCACGCGCCCCAAGGGCCGCACCCGCCACCAGAACCAGCCCGACCACGGCCCAAGGACGCGGCACCAGTCGAGGCACGACCGCCCCGACCGCGACGGCCAAGGCCCCCACCAGCAACACCGACGACGACGGCCCAGCCACCCCGGACCCGAGGTCCCCCTCGACCACGTACCAGGCATACCCGACACCAACTACCGCCAAGGCGACGGCGAAAACCCGCGCCCCGCACAGCACACACAGCGCGGCCAGCACCACCAACCCCACCCCGACGCCACCCCACGCGGGCTCCGACCTTGGCACTCCCCCGTCCAACAGCATCGACACCCCGGCACACACCGCGCCCGCCACCGCCAACGTCGCCCTGACCACGCGCCCACCCCCACGGAATCGACGCGGAGGAGACGCATCCCGTTCCCGGCGCTAACCGACCTTCCGGCGCAACAACCGGAGCAGGCGCAACGGCAGCAGCCCGAACAGGGGCGCTCGCCGGCCGAGGTCGGCCCGGTCCTCGCGGTCAAAGGCCACCGCGTACCGGCTCGCCTCGGCGGCCGACGGGTAGCGCTTGCTGCCGCCCGCGCCGCAGGCACAGACCCAGATCATGAGAGGGCCGTCCGCGCGGAAGCGGTAGCGGTGACCCAGGAACGCGCATCGCACATTTCGGGCTACCCGTTTCCCGGGACGCGCAAACGGGTAGCAGGCGGGCATGACCTCGACGTCCACCATCACCACCCGGGTGCCCGCCCGGCTCGACCGGCTCCCGTGGTCGCGGTTCCACTGGCGGGTCCTGATCGGTCTGGGCACGGTCTGGATCCTGGACGGCCTCGAGGTGACCATCATCGGCGCGATCGCGGCCCGGCTGGTCGAGCCGGGCAGCGGCCTGGGCCTGACCGCGGCCGACATCGGGGTGGCCGCCGCCTGCTACGTCGCGGGCGCGTGTCTCGGCGCGTTGTTCTTCGGGCAGCTCACCGACCGGTTCGGCCGCAAGAAGCTGTTCCTCATCACTCTCGTGGTCTACGTGGTGGCCACGGTCGCCACGGCGTTCGCGTTCGCCCCCTGGTACTTCTACCTGGTCCGGTTCGTCACCGGGGCGGGCATCGGCGGCGAGTACGCGGCCATCAACTCCGCCATCGACGAGCTCATCCCGGCCCGCCTGCGCGGCCGCGTCGACCTGGTGGTCAACGGCACCTACTGGGCGGGCGCCGCCGCCGGTTCCGCGCTCGCCCTGGTGCTGCTCGACACCGACCTGTTCCCCGCCGACCTCGGGTGGCGGATCGCCTTCGGCCTCGGCGCCGTGCTGGGCCTGGTGATCCTGCTGGTGCGGCGGCACGTGCCGGAGAGCCCGCGCTGGCTGTTCATCCACGGGCGCGCGGAGGAGGCGGAGCGGATCGTCGCCGGGATCGAGGCGGAGGTCGAGGACGGCACCGGCGCGGAACTGGCCGCGGCGGACCAGGAAATCGAGATCCGGCAGCGGAAGGCCATCTCGCTGCGGGAGATCGCCGCGACCGCGTTCAAGCGGTACCCGAAGCGCGCCATCCTCGGTCTCGCGCTGTTCATCGGCCAGGCGTTCATCTACAACGGCATCACCTTCAACCTCGGCACCCTCTTCGGCGACTACTACAAGGTGGATTCCGGCACCGTGCCGGTGTTCCTCGTCGTGTACGCCATCGGCAACATGCTCGGCCCGCTCCTGCTGGGCAGGCTGTTCGACACCGTCGGCCGCAAACCGATGATCGCGGGCAGCTACCTGGGCTCCGCGCTGCTCACGGTCCCGCTGATCTGGGTGTTCCTCGCCGCGCCGGACAACGCGCGGCTGGCACTGACCGCGGTGGTGCTGACGTTCTTCCTGGCGTCCGCCGGTGCCAGCGCCGCGTACCTCACGGTCAGCGAGATCTTCCCGATGGAGACCCGGGCCTTGGCCATCGCCTTCTTCTACGCGGTCGGCACCGCCGTCGGCGGCATCGCGGGCCCCCTGCTGTTCGGCACCCTCATCGACTCGGGCGACCGGGTCCTGGTCGCCGTCGGCTTCGGCATCGGCGCGGTCGCCATGGCGCTGGGCGGGGTCGCGGAGCTGTTCCTCGGCGTGCGCGCGGAACGCGCGTCCCTGGAGGACATCGCCCGGCCCCTCACGGCGGCCGACGAGAACGGCTGAACCCCGTACGGCACACGACCGCGCCGGCTAACATCGCGCCACGGGTGGGCGGCGGGTCGGAGGGTCGATGCGGTCTGAGCTGGCTGGTCCTGGCGCGCGGGTGCTGGTGATCGGCACCGGCACCCGCGCGCCGGGGTCGGCGCTGCCGGACCTGCCGTCGGTGGAGCGGTCCGTGCGGGAGGTGGCCGACGCGCTCGCCGAGGTCGCCGGGGCGGCCGATGTGCGGGTCGTGCTCGACCCGGCCGACCCGCGTGTGGCCGGGCAGGCGATCTCCGCCGCGGCGGCGGAGGCGACCGATGTGCTGGTCGTGTACTTCGTGGGGCACGGGTTGGTCAGTGCCGACAACGAGTTGTACCTGGCCACGGCCGCCTCCCGGGACGCCGTGGCGGGCTTGGAGGTCGACTCCCTACCGTTCGACACCGTGCGCCGGCGGTTCGGACGTGCGCCGCGCCGACGGTCGTGGTCGTGCTCGACTGCTGCCACGCGGGACGGGCCGGGAACGCCGTCGCGGCCGTGACCGCGGAGGCGGCGCGGTCGGCGGGGTCCTACCTGCTGGCGGCGGTCGGCGGGAGCGAGCGGGCGTGGGCACCGCCCGGCGAGCCGCGCACCTGGTTCACCGGCGGCTTGGTCGCGCTGCTGCGGGACGGCGACCCCACCGGCCCGCCCTGGATCACCCTCCACCACGCTTGGCGCCACCTCGACCGCGCCGCGCAGCTCTGTTCGCCGCCCCTGCCCCGCCCCCGCCGGTTCGCGGCGGGCAACGCCGACGGTCTCGTCCTCGCGCCCAACCCGGGGTACGAGCGCGGTCAGGCCGAAGCCGAGCCCCCGGCCGACGTCCCGTGCCCTTACCGAGGTCTGGAGCCGTTCACCCCGGACGACGCCGCCGATTTCCTCGGCCGCGCGGACACCACCGGCGAGCTGACCGACCGGGTCGCCGCCGGGTCGGGCCCGGTTGTCGTGATCGGCGCCTCCGGCTCGGGCAAGACCTCCCTGCTCAACGCGGGACTCGACCCGGCACTGCGGGAACGCGGCGTCGGCGTCGTCCGGATGACCCCCGGCGCGCGGCCGACGGAGACCTGGGCCGACCTCGAACGCCCCGACGACGCCGTGCTGGTGGTGGACCAGTTCGAGGAGCTGTTCACCGCCTGCGACGACGACGCCGAGCGCCGCCCGTTCGTCGACCTGGTCAGCGAGTCCACCGCACCGGTCGTGCTCGCCGTCCGCGCCGACTTCTACCCGCACTGCCTGGCCTACCCCGCGCTGCGCCAAGCCCTCACCACCGGCCAGTTCCCGCTCGGCCCCCTGGGGCTCGACGAGCTGCGCCAGGTCATCGAGGAGCCCGCCGCCCGGGTCGGCCTGGGCCTCGAAGCCGGGCGGTCGCGGCCACCGCCGAGAAGGTCTACTCCGCCCTCGGCGACGACCAGGACACCGCGCGGACGCTGCTCCTGCGCATGGTGCGCGTCGGCGAGCACACCGACCACTCACGGCGCCCGATCACCTGGGACGAGGTCACCGCCGGACGCGAACCCGCCGAAGTCGAGGCCCTGTGCCGGGTGCGGGACGCGTTCGCGGGACCGGACGCGCGCATCCTGACCGTCGGCGAGCACCGGGTCGAGCTGGCGCACGAGGCCGTCCTGCACGCGTGGCCGAGGTTGCGGGAGTGGATCGAGCGCGACCGCGAGCGCCTGTTCCTGCACAGCCAGCTGACCGAGGCCACGCGGACGTGGACGGAACACGGCACGGATGACGCCTACCTGTACTCCGGTGTGCGGTTGGCCGCCGTCCGCGAGTGGGAGAAGCGACCTGAATTGTCCACAGTGGAGCAACGGTTCATCGCCGCCGGGGTGCGGCGGGAGACCCGTCGGTTCCGACGCACGCGCGCGGTCATCGCCCTGCTGGCCGTCCTGGTGCTGGTCGCCTCCGGTGCGGCGGCGATCGCGCTGCGGCAGCGGTCCGAGGCCGACGCCCGAGAACGCGCGGCCCGGTCCACCGCGCTGGCCGCCACCTCGGCCGAGAGCCGGGTGACCAACCAGCGGAAATCAGTGCTGCTGGCCCTGGCCGCGTGGCGGGTGGAGCAGGGCGACGCCGCGCGGCGCGCGCTGCTGTCCGTGCAGGGCAGCCGGTACGCGGGCACGGTGCCCGGGGCGCACAGGAGTCCGACCGCGCTGGCGGTCAGCCCCGATGGCACTCGGCTCGCGACCGGGAACGCGGGCACGATCCAGGTCTTCGACACCACCACACGCGCCCAGGTACGCGGGTTCACCGCCGTCGGAGAAGCGAAAGCCATCTTCTCCTTGGAGTTCAGCTCCGACCACAAGACCCTTTACGCCACGACCCCGGACAATGTCGCGCTACACGCCTTCGACCTCACCACGGGCGTCGAGCTGCCGCACCTGTCCGACCCCACCCCGGCCGGGATCGGGCTCGCTGTGAGCCCGCAGCCCGGCAGTATGGACATCGCCTTCGCCGACGGGAACGGCCTCGTCCGGGTGATCAACACCAACCCGTACAACCGGGGCCTGCGCCAGTGGTTCGACCTCGGCGCGGGAACCGTCTGGGACCTGGCCTTCCAGCCCGAGGGCCGCGGTATCGCGTCGGCCCACGAGAACGGCGACATCCGCTACACGGACTTCGCCGCGGGCACCACGCGGACCCTGGGATCGCACGGCGGCGAGGCCATCTCGGTCGCGTTCTCCCCCGACGGCCGACACCTGGTCAGCGGCGGGACAGACGCGACGGTGCGGCTGTGGGACATCGAGTCGGGAACCGGTCGCGTGCTGTCGAACTCGACCTGGAGGTACCCCTTCCCCGTCTTCCTCCCGGACGGCCGACGAGTCGCCTACGTCGGCGAAGGCGACATCTCCTATAACGACTCCATTTCCGACACACGGTGGTCCAGCGACCTGACACCGAGCGTGCCCGCGCGGCCCTCCCGTCACCGCGCTCGGCCCCGGGCGGGACGGGGAGATCACCTCGGGCGACTACGGTGGCGAACTGGAGTATTGGGACCTGCGGGTTCCCCCGGCGCTCAAGCGGATCCCCTTCGGTACTCCCGCCATCTCGTCGCTGGTTCGCGAGCCGCTGGGGAAGCGCTCGGCGAACTGGAGTTCACTCCCTCGGGCACGGAACTCGCCATCGCGGGGTGGGACAACACCCTGCGGCTCTGGGACCCCGTGACCGGCGCGTCCCTGCGGAACTCACCAACCTGTCCACCCCCGCGTCCGCTCTCGCGTTCAGCCCGGACGGTTCGCTACTCGCGGCCAGTTCACGGGAGTCCGAGATCGCCGTCTACCGGACATCGGACCTCACCTTGTGGGCGGGGTTGACCGGGCACTCGAACGCCGTCGAACGCGTCATGTTCGTCGATGACACCACCCTCGCTTCCGCCTCCACCGATGGCTCTATCCGCCTGTGGTCGCTGGACCCCGAGGTCGCCGTGGCGCGCGCGTGCGCGATCCTCCGGTCCCCCACCTTCGACCAGGAGTGGTCCGCGATCATGCCGGACCAACCACACGGCTGCCCCCGCTAGCGGGCGCGAGGACTCCCCGCGCCCGCCTGCGGCTAGGTCGTGGCGCGGGCGCGGCGGAGGCCGATCAGTCCGTCCAGGACCAGGAACGCGGCCAGGCTGATGCCCAGCAGGGGAATCGCCCAGCCCACGGCGATGACCACGAGCGGCGCCGGGACCAGGAACCACAGCGGAAGCTGTTGCCACGCACCACGTCTGGGCGCCACACCGACCGGAGCCCGGCGGTCGCCGCGAGTCGGGCGGCGCTGCCACCACATGCGGTAGCCCAGGAAGATCAGCGTGAGGATCGCCCCCGCGACGAGCAGCAGCGCGATCTGGTTGACGATGCCGAACAACCGCCCCATGTGGGCCTGGATGCCGAGTGTGGTCAGCTTCGCCAGGAGCGGCCGGTCGTCGAAGTCGGCGCGCGCGGTCACCCTCGCCGACGCCGGGTCGACGGCGACCTTGTCGAGGCGCACCGGCCAGGTGTTGTCGACCTGGGCGGCCGTCCACGCCTTGCCGGAGGCCGCGCCGATCTCGAGCGGGCCGTCGAGACCCGCGGTGCGGGCGGTGACCAGGACCCGGTCGAACGTCGCCGGGTCGGCCGCGGACCCGGTCGCCGACCCGCCGTGGTGGCCGGTCGATCCCGTCGACGCGCCACCGGGCAGCGCGGTGTCGAGGACCGGGGCCTTGGCGTGCAACGCTTCCAGCGCGGCGGAGAAGTTCTCTCCCGCGTACGTGGACCAGGTCAGCCCGGTCGCCGACAGGAACAGCGCGCCGACCAGCGTCCACGCGCCGAGTTTCCCGTGCCGGGCGCGGGTTCGGCGCACGCCGGTCCGCGGGCCGCGCGCCTTGCGCCGCCGGACGAGCCAGAGGACCACCCCGGCCAGGGAGATCACCCACAGCCAGCTGGCCGCCATCTCCGAGTACAGCGCGCCGGTCTCGCCGAGCCGCAGGTCGCGGTGGAACCCGTCGAGCCAGGTCGTCACGGGGGTGGCCCCGAACCACGTGGTCAACTGCCCCTGCACACCGGCGGTGTACGGGTTGACGTAAACCGTCCGCGAGTGCTCCTCCGGCAGTCCGGGCACGGAGAACACCACGCGCGTGGCCTCGTCCGCGGCCTCCGGGACGCCGACGGTCGTCACGGCGGAACCGGCGGGCACGGCGGACTGCGCGGCGGCGACCTGCTCAGCCAACGGACGCGGCGCCCCGGCGGTCTCCTCGACGTAGAGGACATCACCGTAGAGCAGGTCGTCGAGCTGCGGCGAGAACGCGTAGAGCATCCCGGACAACGCGGCGACGACCAGGAACGGGGCGACGAACACCCCGGCGTAGAAATGCAAGCGGCGCAACAACGGGACAACCGACCAGCGGACGCGCGCCTGCGCCTCCTCCGGCTTGACGTCGTCGAGCGGTGGAGCGGACATGGGACACCTCTTCGCAGGGAAAACCGGGACAACTGCCGCACAGGTCGCGCGCGGATGCGCCCGGGTTCCCCGGAAACGTGAAAACCGGTCCGTAGTCGGAAAGTAACGAAAGCCGCCGACGACACGGTGCTCCACGGCATCTTGGACGGTCGAACATCCTGCCGCCAAAGCGGTTCGACAATCGAGGCGCCGCCATTACCTGTTACCTCGGTCGATCGACGTCCAGGTAAGCCTCAACGACCGGAAGGCAGCAGCCATGACGACCACCGTCGCGCCCACCACGAACACCCGCGCCCTGCTCACCTGCGCCGCCGTCGCCGCACCGCTGTGGGCCGTCGTCGCCCTGGCCCAAGCCGCGACGCGAGACGGGTTCGACCTCACCCGCCACCCGCTGAGCCTGCTGGCCACCGGCGACCTCGGCTGGTCGCAGGTCCTGAACTTCGTCGTCGCGGGCCTGCTCACCACCCTCGGCGCGAGCGGCCTGGCCCGAACCCTCCCCAGCACCTGGGCGCCGCGCCTGATCCGCGTCAACGGCATCGCCATGGTCGCCGCGGGCCTGCTGACCATGGACCCGGCCGACGGCTTCCCCTCGGGCACACCGGCGGGCACGGGCGAGTTGTCCTGGCACGCCTACGGCCACCTGGCCGCGGGCACCACCGCGTTCGGCACCCTGATCGCCGCCTGCTACGTCCTCGCCCGCGCGTTCGCCCGCACCGGCCGCCGCGGCCACGCGACCCGGTCCCGGATCGCGGGCACCGCCCTGCTCCTCGGCGACCTCTGGGCCATGGCGGGTGGCACCGCCGGTTCCCTCACCCTGGCCGTCGGGGCGATCACCGCGATGCTGTGGGTCTCTTACGTCGCCGTCGAACTCCGCTGACCTGTCGCGGAATCAGGCACGTTCCGCCGCGCTGCGCAGGACACAGAACTCGTTGCCCTCGGGGTCGGCGAGCACGGCCCACCCCTTCCCGTCGGGGGTCCTGCGGTCGTCGACCAGGGTGGCGCCGATGGCGAGGAGCCGGTCCACCTCCGCCTCGCGGCGGATGTCGGGGGTGAGGCACAGGTGCACCCGGTTCTTGACCACCTTGGGCTCGGGCACCTTGCTGAAGTACAGGGTGGGCCCCTCCGGCGGCACGACGTAGGCCTCTTCGTCACCGGGCGCGCACTCCTCGTGCACGGGGTGGTCGACCACCTGGCTCCACCACAGGGCCAGCGCGTACGCGTCGGCGGCGTCGATGTTCACGTTCTGGATCGTCGAAGGCACCCGCCCACCCTTGCAGGTCGCGAACGGCCACGCGAGCCCGTTCGACGTCCCATGCGGACGGATCGCCACCGGCGCACGGACTTGTCCGCCGGGCGGACCGGCCCGGACGACGGACTGGACGAGCCGCGAGCGGGTGGGGCTGGGATGCTGGGCGGGGACGAGGGAACGGAGGCGGTGGTGGTCGACGTGTTCGCCGCGGGTGGCGAGGTCGGGGACGACCTCGCCGCGGTCGACTGGGCGGCGGGGCCGCTGGGCCCGCCCGACGGCTGGCCGCAGAGCCTGCGGACGGCGGTCAGCATCCTGCTGTCGTCGCGGTTCCCGATGTGGTTGGCGTGGGGGCCCGACCTGACCTTCTTCTGCAACGCCGCGTACCGGCGGGACACGCTGGGCCGCAAGTACCCGTGGGCACTGGGCCGGTCCGCGCGGGAGGTGTGGGCGGAGATCTGGGACGACATCGGCCCGCGCGTCGACTCCGTGCTGGCCACCGGGGAGGCCACCTGGGACGAAGCGCTGATGCTGCTGCTCGGCCGGTCCGGCTTCCCCGAGGAGACCTACCACACCTTCTCCTACAGCCCGCTGCGCGACGACGCGGGCGCGGTCGTCGGCATGCTGTGCGTGGTCAGCGAGGACACCGAGCGGGTCATCGGCGAGCGGCGGATGGCGACCCTGCACGACCTGGGCTCCGACCCGGACGTGACCCGCGGCGAGGCCGAGGTGCTGGCCCGCGCGTGTGGACGGTTGGCGGGCAACCCGCGCGACCTGCCGTTCACCCTGGCCTACCTGTTCGAGGACGGCGACGGGGCCCGGCTCGCCGGGTCGACCGGGCTCGGCGCGGTGCCCCCGGTCGGGTCGTGGCCGGTCGACGACCTGGCCCGGGGTGAGTCCGCGCTGGTCGAGCTGACCGACGCCTGGCCGCGCGGCCCCTGGGCGGAGCCGCCCGTGCAGGCCCTGGCCGTGCCGCTGCGGCAGCTCGGCGGCGCGCCCTTCGGCTTCCTGGTTGCCGGGCTCAACCGCTACCGCCCGCTCGACGAGGCGTACCGGGGGTTCGTCGACCTGGTCGCGGGCCACCTCGCCGCCGGGATCGCGGGCGCCCGCGGCTACCACGCGCAGCAGCGCCGCGCGGAGGAGCTGGCCGAACTGGACCGGGCGAAGACCACGTTCTTCGCCAACGTCAGCCACGAGTTCCGCACGCCGCTGACGCTGATCATGGGGCCGGTGGCGGAGCTGCGGGACCGGTTGGCGCGGACCGACCCGGGGGTGCGCGAGGACCTGGACCTCATCCACCGCAACGGGTTGCGGCTGGGCAAGCTGGTGAACACGCTGCTCGACTTCTCCCGGATCGAGGCGGGCCGGGTGCGGGCGCGGTACGAGCCGGTCGACCTCGCCGCCGTCACCGCCGAGCTGGCCAGCGTGTTCCGGTCGGCGGTCGACAAGGCGGGGCTGGCGTTCGAGGTGGACTGCCCGCCGCTGCCCGAGCCGGTGCGGCTCGACCGCGGCATGTGGGAGAAGGTCGTCCTCAACCTGCTCAGCAACGCGCTGAAGTTCACCTTCGACGGCGCCATCGGCGTCGCGGTCCGCGCGGACGGCGACGCCGCGGTCGTCACCGTCTCCGACACCGGCGTCGGGATCCCCGAGCGGGAGGTGTCCCGGCTGTTCGAGCGGTTCCACCGCGTGGAGAACACCCGGTCGCGGTCCAACGAGGGCAGCGGCATCGGCCTCGCCCTGGTGCGGGAGCTGGTCGGCCTGCACGGCGGCGCGATCACCGCCGAGAGCGCCGAGGGCGAGGGCACCCGGTTCACCATCCGACTCCCCTTCGGCGACGCGCACCTGCCCGCGGACGCCCTGGTCGACCCCGGGGACGTCCCCGGCGACCCAGGCGCCGCGGCCGACCCGTACCTGCGGGAGGCGCTGCGCTGGCTGCCCGACGAGCAGGCCGTCCCCGGCCCGATCTGGTCCGAGCACGCGAGCGCCCCCGAACCGGCGACCGTGCTGGTGGCCGACGACAACGCCGACATGCGCGAGTACCTGGTCCGGCTGCTGGCGGGCGCCGGGTACGAGACGCGCACCGCCGTCGACGGCGAGCGGGCGCTGGCCGCGATCCGCGCCACTCCGCCGGACCTGGTGGTCAGCGACGTGATGATGCCGGGCCTCGACGGCCTGACCCTGGTGGCGGCGCTGCGCGGCGACCCGCGCACCGCGGCCGTGCCGGTGCTGCTGCTCTCCGCCCGCGCGGGCCAGGAGGCCTCGATCGAGGGGCTGCGCGCGGGCGCCGACGACTACCTGGTCAAACCGTTCGCCGCCGCCGAGCTGCTGGCCCGGGCGCGGGTCAACGTGCAGATGGCCCGGCTGCGCGGCCACCACGCCCGGTGGCGGACGGCGCTGGTCGAGTCGCTGCAGGAGGCGTTCTTCGTCTGCGACCAGGACGGGGCCGTGGTGGAGGTCAACGCCGCGTTCACCGACATCCTGGGGTTCGGGCCCGAGGGGCTGCCGTACCCGCCGCGGCACCCGTGGTGGCCCGCCGCGGAACTGGACCCGGTCGGGTTCGAGCAGGTCAACGAGGTGTTCGACTGCCTGCTCAAGGGCAAGCCCGGCAGCCACCACGCGGTCCCGGTGGTGCACCGCGACGGGCACCGGCTGTGGATCAGCGTCACGTTCAACCAGGCGCGGGACCCCGACACCGGGCTCGGGGTCACCGTCGGCACGTTCCGCGACGTGACGACCGAGCACCACGCCGTGCAGCGGGACAACGCCCTGGCCGCGCTGGGGCTGCGGCTGTCGGAGGCGACGAGCCTGTCGCAGGCCCTCGCCGGGGCGCTCGACCTGCTCCGGGGGCTCTTCGGGGCGCGGCGCGTGCACGCCGTGGTCCGCGCCGACGACCCCGCGTTCACCAGCACCGACCCGGACGTGGTGTGGGACCGGCTGCCCACCGCGCGGCGGGAACGGCTGCTCGCGCTGTGCGACCAGCCCGCGCTCGTGCCGGTCTCGGACGGGGTGACCAGCGCGACCATCCCCCTGGACCACCCCGAGGGCCCGATGGCGCTGTGGGTGGACCTCGACGAGCTGCGGCCGTTCACCGACCAGGACCGGCTGCTGCTGTCGCTGCTCGCGGGCAGGCTCAGCCAGGGCCTGGGCCGCGCGTACCAGATCGACCAGCAGCGCGAGACCGCCATCGCCCTGCAGCGCGCCATTCTCGGCCCGGACCTGCCCACCGGGTTCGCCGTCCGCTACGAGCCCGCCGCGCGCCCGCTGGAGGTCGGCGGGGACTGGTACGACACGGCGCCGATGCCGGACGGCCGGATCGGCATCGTGGTCGGCGACTGCGTCGGCCGCGGCCTGGAGGCGGCGGCGGTCATGGGCCAGCTGCGCAGCGCCTGCCGCGCGCTGCTGCTGCAGGACGCGGGCCCGGCGCGCACCCTGATGGCCCTCGACGACTTCGCCGCGGGCCTGCCCGGCGCCATCTGCACGACGGTGTTCTGCGGTGTGCTGGACCCCGAGACCGGGGTGCTGACCTACTCCAGCGCGGGCCACCCGCCCGCCGTGCTGGCCACCCCCGACGGCACGACCCGGCTGCTGGACGAGGCCCAGGCCACGCCGCTGGCGGTGCTGCCCGGTTCGGCGCGGCCGGAGGCCCGCTGCCCGCTGCCGGTCCGCTCGACGCTGCTGATGTACACCGACGGCCTGGTCGAGCGGCGCGGCGTGCCGCTGACCGACGGGATGGACGTGGCGGGCGTGGCGGTCCGGGAGGGCAGCGAGCTGCCGCTGGAGAAGCTCGCCACGCACGTCATGACCCGCCTGTCCCCGGCGGCGGGGTACGACGACGACGTCGCCGTGCTGCTGTGCAGGCACCCGGGTCCGCTGAAGCTGTCGTTCCCCGCCGACCCGGCGCGGCTCGGCGCGCTGCGCGCGGACCTGCGCGCGTGGCTCGACCGGTGCGGTGTGGGCGCGGAGACCGTCGAGGACGTGCTGCTCGCCGTCGGCGAGGCGTGCGCCAACGCCATCGAGCACGGCTACCGCGACACCGACCCGGGCACGGTCGCGTTCTGCGCGGAGGCCGCGGTCACCGACCTGCACCTGACGATCACCGACTCCGGCCGCTGGCACGAGCAGGACCCGGACCGCGACCCGCACCGCGGCCGGGGCCTGGCGCTGATGCGCGCCCTGGCGCGGGAGGTGACCGTCACCTCCGACCACACCGGCACGACTGTCCACTTGCGCATGTCGGGGACGCGCGCGTCCTGACATCCGACCATCCCCCGGCGCGGCGCGAGTTCTGCCCGCTTTGCGCGGTAAACCACGGTCGGGCGCGTTGTCCGTTCGGTCCGAAGTGGAGTTTCCGAGCCCTTCGGTCCCGGTTTCCCCCCGCCCCGTAACGACGCGCGCGGCGGGGGCGAGGACCGGGGCACGGGGAGGAGGCTGCCATGACAGCGGAAGTCGACCGGCGGACCGTGCTGGCGGGAGTGGGCGCACTGGGCCTTTTGGGGCTGCTCCAGGGATGCACCGGCGAGAGCCAGCCGCCACCGGACGGTGGTTCGGGTGCGGCGGACGCGCTGCGGTCGTTGCGGGACGCGGTGCGGCGCAGTCCGGACCACCTGGCCGCGCGGGCGGCGGCCGTGGTGGCCGCCAAGGACGCGGACGCCATCACGCGGTTCGTGCGGGACAACGTGACCGTGCGCCCGCACCGACCCAACCGGGCGGCCGAGACCGACCGCCGGTGGGGTCCGGCCGCGACGCTGCGGGCGGGCGCGGGCACGGCCCGCGACCGCGTCGAACTGCTCGCCGCGCTGCTGACCGCCGCCGGCGTGCCCGTGGCGGTCATGGACGCCGACCGACCGGCCGCGGTCACGGTGGCCGACCTGTACCGGCTCCGGCTGCCGGAGTTCGCCCCCGACAAGGACTTGCTCGACCAGGTCGCCAAGGCGGCGAAGGTCACCGTGCCCGCGCCCACCGGGCCGTCCGCCGCGGCGGAGATCGAGAAGCTGGCGGGCGCGATCGTGGCGGCGCTCCCGGCCGACGCGGCCGCCGCGGTCACGGTCCGGACCGACCTGCTGCCCGACCGGCTGCCGCTGGTGCGGTACGAGGTCGGCGGCCAAACGCGGTACGCCTTCGCGGTCGGCGCCCTGGACCCCACGACCCAACCGTCCGCGCGGGTCCGGGCACTCGACCCGCGACCCACCACGGACACGATCACGGTGGCGCTGCGCGGTTTGTGCCAGCCCGCCGCCGGGAGTCGGACGCCGCGCGGTGAGGTGGTCACGTTCGCGAGCGCGACCTGGCCGGTGGACCGGGTGGCGGGGCACCCGATCACGGTCACCTTCGACGCCGCGGCCTCCCCCACGACCGTCCTGACCGCCGGGCTGAGCGCGGTGCCGACCCGGGTCCCGTCGCTGCGCCTGCAAGCGGCGATCCCGGACGCGGTGTCGCCGTTCGGTCCCGTCGAGGAGGACCCGCTCACCGTCAACGGCGCGCCGATCACCGTCTTCGGCGATGTGTTGGCGCTCGACGACAAGGGCATGCCGAGCGGCCCCTTCGGGAACCTGGTGCGGCTCTCCGCGGCGGACCTCGACAAGGCGCGGGCGAACGCGCGGACCGTGCGGGTCAAGGCCGATCCGTCGGCGTTCCCGGAGGTGGCGCTGGAGGTGACCGTCGCCGACGGCGCGGGCGGGTCGGTCGACGGTCTCGACGCCGCGTCGTTCGCGTGCGCGGAGGACGGCGCCGCCCGGCCGTGCGCGCTGCTGTCGAACGCGCCGGACACCCGCCGACCGCGCGTCCTGGTCGTCTTCGACGGCAGCGGCTCGATCACCGACGCGTTCCCCGACCAGGCGGCCCGGACGGCGTTCAACCACACCGTGGCCAAGGCGATCGTCAACGCCGCCGCGACGCGCGCGTTCGACGTGCAGGTCGCGCCGGTCGGCGCCACCCCGAGCGCGGGCGACTGGACGCCGCCGGACGAGCAGCGGCTGGCGACGTCGTTCGAGGCGTTCAGCTTCTCCGAGATCTGGCGGTCGGTCGCCGCGGGCGGGACCGTCGGTGGGGCCGCCGTCCTGGTGCTGATCAGCGACAACGTCTCCGGCGACGAGCCGGGGAAGATCGCGGCGCACCAGGCGCAGGCGCGGTCGCACGGTGTGCCGGTCATCTGCCTGCCGGTCGGCAAGGTCGACGCCGCCACCACCGACAAGATCGTGGAGCTGACCGGCGGCGCCCGGGTCGACCCGCTGGCCCCGGACGCGGGCACACGGCTGGCCACCGCGCTCGGCACGCACCTGGCGTCGCGGACGGGCACGATCTACCGCCTGCGCTACCGCGCCCCACTCGAGGGCAAGCCCGCACGGACGGTGTCGGTCGCGGTGGAGGCGGCGTCCGGCACGGACACCTACACCGTGCCGGCGGCCGACCAGCGGATCCCTCCCCCATCGATCGTCGGCGTGTACCTGGAGGTCGACACGGGCGAGACCCGCGACATCCGCAGACTCGGCGGCGTGGGCCTGACCGGCAGCGGTCGACCGACCGACGACCCACCCACCGCCGCCGACGTCGCCGACGCGCGCAGTGTGCTCGACGGCCTGACCACCCTGGTCATCGAGCCGGACACACCGACCCCGGCCGCCGTGGTGGACGACATCGTCGGCGCCCACCTGAGCTGGGAACCGGTGCGCCCCAAGCTGCCGAACCTCAAACCGGACGACCTGGCGGACGTCGCCGCCGGGGTGCGGCGGTACCCGGGGCTGCTGTCGGCCCTGTTCGCGCCCGCGACCGGACTGGCCCAACCGGACGGGAAAGCCACCACCGGCACCGGCTGGCGCGCGTTCACCACGGTGGTGGTCAGCCAGCGCCCGAACCCGGCCGAGAAGGGCCTTCTCTCCACAGTGGACCTGAGCCCCGAGCTGAACAAGGTGGGCGTGGTCGCCGCCGACCGCGCGCAGGCGCTGCGGGACGGCGTGCGCGCGTCCCTGGCCCTGTCCACCGGGGAGAGCCTGTCCGGGGACAGCGCGCACGGCAGGTTGCTCGACCGGCCACTGAGGTACCTGCCGATCGGCACCGGTGTCCCCGACGACGTGAAGGCCGGGTTGCCGCCGAGCGCCGCGGCGGTGCTGGCCCGGACCCTCGACCGCTACGCCGGATACCACCGACTCGTACCGGCGAACGGCGCGGTGAACGCGTTCTGGGTGGTGGAACCGTTGACCGGCACCGCCACCGCGGTCCTGCCCGACGGCACCGGGGGCGTGCGGCAGCAGGCCGACAAGGACGTCGACCTGCTGCTCTTCGCGCTCCTCATCGCGACCCTGGTCGCCGGGCTGGGCTGCAACCTGATCGGCGACGCGTCCCGGGGACCGGTCTACTACCTCGTCTGCATCGGCTTGACCATCGAGTCGATCGCCCTCACGGCGGCGGGCGTGTTCCCGCCGGACAAGCCGCCCACCTTCACCACCGTGCCGTTCAGCGTGTTCTCCACGCTCCTGGGCCTCGGCCTGTCCGGCAAGACCGCACTGCCCGGCCGGATCGGCGTCACCCTGGTGATCGCGATCCTCACCATCCTGTCCATGGAGTCGTTCTGACCCCGGTCAGCAGTGGATGTCCTTGAGCAGCTTCTCCGCCTCCTTGATGACCTTCTCCTGGTGTGGTTGGAGTTCCTGCTGCCCGAGGTTGTCGAGCCCGAACGGACTGGGGAACGGTTCCTCCACACCGGCCAGCTCCTCCAACACGGCCAAGAGGCAGAAGGGCGTGTAGGACTCGTTGTAGCCGCCTTCGTGCACGCCGACGATCCGGCCGCCGCAGTGCCTGCCCGCGGCCTCGACCAGCATCGAGGTCAGGGCGCGGTACCCCTTGGGTGTGATCATCATGCGGCCCAACGGGTCCAGCGCGCTGGAGTCGTAGCCCGCCGCGATGATGATCAGGTCGGGGTGGAAGCGGTCGAGGGCGGGGATCACGACCCGCTTGAAGGCTTCCTGGTAGCCGCCGTTGCCGGTGCCGGGTGGCAGCGGGAGGTTCAGGGTGTAGCCGAAGCCCGCGCCCTCGCCGCGTTCGGTGCTGAAGCCGGAGTTCCCGGGGAAGAACCGGTCCTGGTGCAGTGAGATCTTCAGGACGGTCGGGTCGGCGTAGAACGCGGCCTGGGTGCCGTTGCCGTGGTGGACGTCGAAGTCCACGACCGCGACCCGCTCGAGGCCGTGCGTCTCGCGCGCGGCCTTGATGGCGATGGCGATGTTGGCCAGCACGCAGAACCCCATGCCCTGCTCGGCCACCGCGTGGTGCCCCGGTGGTCGGACCAGGGCGTAGGCGGTGTCGACCGCCGAGTCCAGTACGGCCTGGACAGCGGTGATCGCCCCGCCCGCCGCCAAGCGCGCGATGTCCACGCCGCCGACGCCGAACTTCGTGCCGCCGTCCCCCGCGTCGCCACCCGTGTCGTTCAGGCCGACCAACCGCTCCAGCTGCGCGGGGGTGTGGACGGCGAGGATCTCCTCGTCGGTGGCCGGTCGCGGCGCGAGCCGCGTCAGCCGGTCGATCAGGCCGGACACCACGACCAGCTCGTGGGCGCGGCGTTTGGACTCCGAGTACTCGAAGTGGTGGAAGGGCTGGAGGCCCCGTCGTGGGTCGGCGGGGAAGAACCCCGCCTGCGTCCCGGTGTCGTGCCACCCGTACAGCTCGTGATAAACGTAACCAGTTGCCACATTTACCACTGTGGACCGTCCGCTGTACGTCCGACCAGGGTCCGAGGGCCGGGTGCCGATCTTCTCGGCCCTCCAGCAGTTTCACGCCCCAGACAGCGCGGTCGGAACCTGGCAGACCATCCCTGTTAATGGGATTTCCTTGACCATCGGTTTGCTTGATCCCCACTCGGACACCACCGGTGACCGCGCTCGATACCAGCGCCCCCACCAGCCGATGCCCTGATCCGAACAGCCCAAGGCGGCACCACGCGGCGTCGACGAAGATTTGCCAAATCTTTGACAATTGGCAAGTGGAGTTTTCGATCTCTTGACTGTTGGTTGACCAAGTTCGATGCTCACCGCGCTCGGTGTCGTCCCACTCCACTCCAGCGGTGTTCTGCTCTGCCCACGAGGCGGAAACCGGCCGTGCCGTGCGCAACCCTGCACTAAGGAGCATTCGATGAAGCGCAGAACGATGGCGGCCGGTGTCGCCCTCGCCGTGCTGGCCGGGACGGCGGTCGCCCTGACCGTCAGCCCGGTATCGGCCAGTGAAGGCCAGCAACCCCAGGGCCAGAGCCCGCAGGCGCTGGCCGTCTCCGCGGCCGACGTGGCCGCGAGCAGCGGCTTGGACGCCCTGGCCAAGGGCCCGGACGAGAGCTACGCGCGCGACCTGGTCACGCCGTACCTCAACAACCTGTACTCGGTGAGCTACCAGCGCAGCTACCGCGGCTTACCGGTCGTCGGCGGCGACGCCACGGTCCTGGCCGACGGCCAGGGGCGCGTGCAGGCCGTGATGGCCGCGACCAAGGCGAAGGTGGCCGTCCCCGGCACCACCGCGCGGGTCACCAAGGCCGCCGCCGAGGCGACCTCGCGCGGCCTGCAGGGCAAGACCACCAAGGTCGAGTCCGCCCGCCTGGTCGTCAAGGTCACCGCCGACAAGCCCGCCCTGGCGTGGGAGCACCTCGTCGTCGGCAGCACCAAGGAGGGTGGCCCGAGCCACCTGACGGTCTGGGTCGACGCCAACTCCGGCGCGGTGCTGGACAAGGTCGAGGACGCCGCCCACGGCACGCTGAACAGCGAGTGGAACGGCAACGTCACCATCGACACCACCAACTCCGGTGGCACCTACCGCATGGTCGACCCCAACCGCCCGGGCCTGCAGTGCTCGGACTACAGCGGCGGCCAGGTCTTCTCGAAATCGACCGACTCCTGGGGCACCGGCAACGCCACCAGCCGCGAGACCGGCTGCGGTGACCTGCTCTACGGCGCGCAGCAGGAGTGGAACATGCTGCGCGACTGGCTGGGCCGCAACGGCCACACCGGCTCGGGCCGCAGCTGGCCCGGCAAGGTCGGCCTGAACCAGCAGAACGCCTACTGGGACGGCTCCACGATCACCATCGGCTACAACTCGGCCAACAAGTGGATCGCGGGCATGGACGTGACCGGCCACGAGTACGGCCACGGTCTCGACCAGAACACCCCGGGCGGCACCTCCCAGGAGGCCGGGCTCGGCGAGGCGACCGGTGACATCTTCGGCGCGCTGACCGAGGCCTACGCCAACAACCCGAAGGACCCGGCGGACTACCTGGTCGGCGAGACCATCAACCTGCAGGGCCGCGGTCCCATCCGGAACATGTACAACCCCTCGCTGGTCAACAGCGACCCGAACTGCTACAGCTCCTCGATCCCCAACACCGAGGTGCACAAGGCGGCGGGCCCGCTGAACCACTGGTTCTACCTCCTCGCGGAGGGCACGAACCCGGGCGGCGGCAAGCCGACCAGCCCGACGTGCAACAACACCACGCTGACCGGTGTGGGCATCCAGAACGCGGGCAAGATCTTCTACGGCGGCATGCTGCTCAAGACCTCCGGCATGACGCACCGCAAGTACCGGATCGCGACGCTCACCGCGGCGAAGAACCTGGACTCGACCTGTGGTCTGTTCAACAAGACCAAGGCCGCGTGGGACGCGATCACCATGCCCGCGCAGACCGGTGAGCCCACCTGCACCGGCACGCCCGGCAACGAGTTCTCGCTGTCGCTGAACCCGTCCTCGGGCTCGGTCGTCAAGGGCAACTCCGCCACCTTCCAGGTCGCCACCCAGACGACCTCGGGCTCGGCGCAGAACGTCACCCTGTCCGCCTCGGGCCAGCCCAGCGGCGTGACCGTGTCGTTCACCCCGTCCTCGGTGCAGACCGGCGCGTCCTCGACCGCCACGGTGAACGTCGCCTCGACGGTCGCCAACGGCACCTACACCATCACGGTCACCGCGGCGGGCGCCACCAGCCACACCGCGACGTACAGCCTGACCGTGACCGGTGGCGGCGGCCCCGACCCGGACCCGACCGCGCCGAACATCGACGTGAACGCGGTCTCCGCGCACCTGTCGCAGCTGGGCACCATCGCGTCGCAGAACGGCGGCAACCGCCGCGCCGGTAGCGCGGGCTACACCGCGTCCGTGGCCTACATCAAGGGCAAGCTGCAGGCGGCGGGCTACTCCGTGGTCGAGCAGACCTGCTCCTCGGGCTGCACCTACCGGTCCAACAACCTGATCGCCGACTGGCCGGGCGGCGACGCCAACCAGACGATCATGTTCGGCGCCCACCTCGACGGCGTGGCCGCGGGCCCGGGCATCAACGACAACGGCTCCGGCTCGGCCGCCCTCCTCGAGGTCGCGCTCCAGCTGGCCGCGAAGAACCCGACCATGGCCAAGCACGTCCGGTTCGGCTGGTGGACCGACGAGGAGCAGGGCCTCAACGGCTCGAAGTTCTACGTCGGCCAGCTGACCGCCGCGCAGCGGACCGCGATCAAGGCGTACTACAACTTCGACATGATCGGGTCCCGCAACGGCGGGTACTTCATCAACAACATCAACACCACCCAGTCGCAGCCGCTGCGGGAGTACTGGACCTCGCTGAACCTGGCCCCGGAGGAGAACGTCGAGGGCGCGGGCCGCTCCGACGACTACTCCTTCCAGCAGGCGGGCATCCCGTCCTCCGGCTACGCCACCGGCGCCTCCGCCCGCAAGACCTCGGCGCAGGCCACCAAGTGGGGCGGCACGGCCAACTCGGCGTACGACTCCTGCTACCACTCGGCGTGCGACAACACGAGCAACATCAGCACGACGCACCTGGACCGCGCCTCGGACGGCATCGCCTACGCGCTGTGGAAGCAGGCCGTCACCAGCACGCCGCAGCCGGGCCAGGACTTCTCGGTGGCGCTGAGCCCGACCTCCACCTCGGTCCAGCCGGGTGGCACGGCGAGCACCACGGTGTCGACCCAGACCACGTCCGGGGCGGCGCAGACCGTGACCCTGTCGGCCACCGGCGCGCCCACGGGCGTCACGGTGTCCTTCAACCCGACCTCGGTGCAGACCGGTTCGTCGGCCGCGGCGTCCATCTCCGTCGGGTCCTCGGTGGCGCCGGGCACCTACCCGATCACCATCTCCGGTGTCGGCACCGCGACCCGCTCGGCGACGTTCACGCTGACCGTGGGCACCAACCCGGGCACCTGCTCGGGCGCCAACGTCATCCAGAACGGCGGCTTCGAGAGCGGCACCGCGCCGTGGACCACCACCTCCGGGGTGGTCGACAGCTCGGCGCAGGAGGCGGCCCGCACCGGCTCCTGGAAGGCGTGGCTGAACGGGTGGGGCAGCCCCCGCACCGACAGCGCGGCGCAGACCGTCAGCATCCCGTCGGGCTGCACCAACTCGACGCTGACCTACTGGCTGCGGATCACCACCGCGGAGACCGAGAGCGTCGCCTACGACCGCCTGACCGTGACGGTCAACAACGCGACCGTGGCGACCTACTCGAACACCGACGCCGGTGGCGGCTACGTCCAGCGCACCATCAACGTCGGCCAGTACGCGGGCCAGTCGGTGACGGTCAAGTTCAACGGTGTTGAGGACGCGAGCCTGCAGACGAGCTTCCTCATCGACGACGTGGCCCTGCAGACCAGCTGACCGGGCAGGGCAGTCTGGTAGGTAGTGCCGCATAGGTGGGGTGGGACCGTGGGGTCCCACCCCACCTTCGTCTTTCGCGGACATCCCGGGGAGAACCGCACTCCACTCGGCACAACACCGTCAAACCGAGGAGGGAGCGGGGCGATGGTGGTACGGCAGTGGACCGGCCGGGGCGGGCCGAAGCACCGGTCGATCGTGGTGGTCGACATGGTGGGGTCGTCGCGGTGGGACAACCTCGGGCAGGTTCGCGCGCGCCGAGCGCTGGACCTGCTGGTGCGGGCGGCTTTCCGCGACGCCGGGATACCGTGGTGGCGGCTGCGGGTGGAGGGCACCGGGGACGGGATGATCATCCTGGTGCCACCGGGGATATCCAAGGTGGACCTGCTGGACCCGGTGGTGCCGCGGCTGGCGGCCGGGTTGCGCGAGTACAACTCGGTGGTCGCGGCGCGGCTGCGGATCCGGGTGCGGATGGCCGTGCACGCGGGTGAGGTGCTGCGCAGCGAGGTCGGCTGGGTGAGCACCGAGGTCGTCAAGGCGTGCAGGCTGGTGAACGGGGAGCCGCTGTACGTGGAGCTGGACCGGTCGCCGGAGGCCGATCTCGTGGTCGTGGTCTCGGAGGAGATCCACGAGTCCGTTGTCCGGCACGGGTACCGGGGCATCGACCCCGGGGCGTACGTGCCGGTGCGCATCGTGGTCAAGGAGGCGGACCTGCACGCCCGCCTGCTCGTCGCGCACTGAACGCCGGCAGGGGCCCGGCGATCTCGTCGCCGGGCCCCTTCTCGTGCTGTCAGGCCGGTTTGCGGACGAGTAGCGTTGCCGTGCCGCGGCCGGCGAATACGGTGTCGAGGCTTGTCGCGTACTCGACCGTGCCCGCCTCGGTCACCTGGAACGGGCGGTTGACGTTGCCGGGGGCGACGACGACGTGGTCACCCGGCAGCAGTCGCACCGCGTTCGGCTGCCGCGCGTTCATCACGCCGACGCCGGTGATGACGACGGACTGCCACCCGCTGTCCCGCGCGTCGATGGTGATCTCCCGCCCGTGCGCGGCGAGGGTGGCGGTGCCTCCGCCCGTCAGGGTTCCCGCCAGTCCGGTGTCGTAGTGCACGGTTCCGTCGGCGGCGAAGGTGAAGGGAACCTTGACCCCGGCGGCGGTGAGCAGCGTCTGCGCGCCGGGCAGCAGCCGGAAGGTGTGCGTGGGCGCGGCGGTGTGGAAGGCGACACCACCCGCGGTGACGTTGGTGTAGGTGAGGTCCCGGGCGTCGAGGGTGACCGGGTATCCGTGCACGGCGACCGTGGTGGTGCCCCGGCCGGTGAGCAGGCCGTCCACGGACCGGTCGTACTCGATCCGGCCGTCTCGCGTCACCGCGAACGGCACCGCGTTGCCGTTGGGCGCGTCGACGCGGTGCGCGCCAGGGAGGAGTCGGTACGTGCGCACGGCCTGGGGTGTCTGCGCGCCGACCGAGTTGATGGTCATCGTGTAGTAGTCCACATCGGACACGTCGACTTGGATCGGCAGACCGTGCACCGCGACAGTCGATGTCCCGGCGCCGGAGAGCAGGCCCGTCTCGGTCGCGTCGTACTCGACCTTTCCGTCCGCGGTCAGCCGGAACGGCAGTGAGTGTCCGCTCGAGGTGAGCACGGCCTGGTTGCCCGGCAGCATCCGGAAGGTCCGGACGGCCTGCTTGGGCGGCCATCCCGCGCCGCTCAGGGTCACCTGCGCGTGGTCGAGGTCGGTGGTGTCGAGCGTGACGGGCAGTCCGTGCGCGGCGAGTGTGGTGCTGCCCGCGCCGGTGAGCAGGCCCTCCAGGTTCGCGGCGTAGGCGATGTGGCCGTCTTCGGTGATGGTGAAGGGGACGGAGTTGCCGTTGTTGGCGACGAGCGAGTACGAGCCGGGGATCAACGCCCTGGTGACGACGGGTTGGTACGCGGGCCATCCCGAGCCGCTGACCGACACGTTGCCGTAGTCCAGGCCGCGTGTGTCGAAGGTGATCGGGAAGCCGCGCACGGCCAGGGTTGACGTGCCCGCGCCCGCCAGGACCCGCCCCAGAGCGGGGTCGTAGGTCACCGCGCCGGTATCGGTCACCTGGAAGGCGAGGGTCACGCTGCCCGGGCCGAAGATGGCGTGCTTGCCGGGGAGCAGTTTCAGCGTTCTTGTCGTGTGACCGTTCCACGAGGACATTCCGGGCACGGTCGTAGAAGTCCAGTCCACGCCGGTGGTATCGATGGTGACCTCGGAGCCGTGCACGGCGACGGTATCCGTGCCGGTACCGGTGAGCCTGCCCTCCAGGGCCGGGTCGTAGGCGACCCGGCCCCCGGTGGTGACGGTGAACGGGACGGTGACGGAGTTGCTGGTCACGACGGTGTGGTTGCCGGGAAGCACGCGGAAGGTGTGGGTCGCGGCGGGGACGTGCATGGCGACGCCGCCGAGGGTCGTGTTGGCGTAGCTGATGTCCCGGTTGTCGAGGGTGATCGGGACGCCGTGGACGACCAGGGCGGACCCGCTCACGGTGAGGACGCCCGCCGCGGACGGGTCGAACTCGACGGTGCCCGAGCGGGTGAGGGTGAACGGGACGAAGTTGCCGTTGGGGGCGTCGACGCGGTGCGCGCCGGGCAGGAGCCGGTAGGTGCGCACCGTGGTCGCGGTCTGCCACCCGGCGGCGTTGACGGTCATGTTGTAGTAGTCCACATCGGACACGTCGACGCGGACGGGGAGACCGTGCACGGCAACGGTCGAGGTGCCCGCGCCGGTGAGCAGGCCCGCTTGTGGGTCGTCGTACTGGATCTTCCCGTCGAGGGTGACGCGGAACGGGACGAGGTGCCCGCTCGTCGTGGCCACGTTCTGGTTTCCGGGTAGGACCCGGTAGGTGCGCGTTGTCTGCCTCGGCGGCCACGCGGCGCCGTTGATGGTCGAGTTGGCGTGGTCCAGTTCGGTGGTGTCGAGGACCACGGGCCGCCCGTGCGCGGCGAGGGTCGGGCTGCCGGCGCCGGTGAGCAGGCCCTCCAGGTTCGTGGCGTAGGTGACGTCCCCGCTGTCGGTGACGGTGAACGGGACGGAGTTGCCGTTGTTGGCGACGAGCGAGTACGAGCCGGGGAGCAGCCGTCGGGTGCTGACGGGACGGTAGACCGGCCAGCCGGTGCCCGCGACGGAGGTGGCGCGGTAGTCCAGCCCGGTGGTGTCCAGGGTGATCGTGTGCCCGTGGACGGCCAGGGTGGAGGTGCCCGCGCCGGTGAGGGTGCCTTGGAGGGCGAGGTCGTAGACGACGTGGCCGTCGCCGGTGACGGTGAACGGGATCTGGTTGCCCGCGGCGGGGACCACGAAGTGCTTTCCGGGCAGCAGGGACCGGCGGCGGGCCGGGTCGTAGGGGAGCCAGCCGGTGCCGGTGACCGTGACGTTCTCGTAGTCGAGGTCGGTGGTGTCGAGGGTCAACTCGTGCCCGTGCACGGCCAGGGTGGACGTGCCCGCGCCGGTGAGGGTGCCCTGGAGGGTGGGGTCGTAGGCGATGTGGTGGTCGGCGGTGACCTCGAAGGTGACCTTGGCACCTGCGGAGACGGTGAGGGTGTGCTGACCGGGGGTCAGCCGTAGCTCGTGGGTGCGGCGGGCGTCCAGCACGCCGGGTTGGCCGGAGACGGTGAAGGACTCGTAGGACAGACCGGTGACGTCCAGGACCACGGTCTCGCCGACGGGGGTGGGTGGTGGGGTGGTCGTCGTCGGCGCCGGGGTCGTGGTGGTGGTCGGAGTCGGCGGGGGCGTTGTGGTCGTCGGCGTCTGGGTGGTCGTCGTCGGCGTCTGGGTGGTCGTCGTCGGCGTCTGGGTGGTCGTCGTCGGTGGCGGGGTCGTAGTGGCCGGTGGTGGCGTTGTGGTCATCGGAGCCTGGGTGGTCGTGGTCGGCGGCGAGGTTGTCGTAGTCAGCGGCGGAGTCGTGGTCACCGGCGGCGGGGTTGTGGTCGTCGGTGGTGACGTTGTGGTCGTCGGGGTTGTGGTCGTCGGGGTTGTGGTCGTCGTTGTGGTCGTCGTTGTGGTCGTCGGCGGCGGGGTGGTCATGGTGGTGGTCGGCGGTGGAGTTGTCGTCGGCTGTGGGGTGGTCTTGCCGGGTTCCGTGGTGGTGGGTGGCGTGGCCGTGGAGTGGGTCGTCCCCGTGGTCGGGGCGGGGGCCGGGGATGTCGTGGTGGGGTTCGGGGTCGGTTGGGGGCCGGTGGCGGTGGGGGCGGCCTCGGTGGTGGCCACGCTGGTCACCGCGACCGGCACCACCGGGTTCACGCCGTCGCCGGGCCGCGCGGGGTCGGCGCCCGCGACGGTGCTGGTCGGCGGTCCGCCCGTGACCGGCCCGGCCGTCGAGTCCCCTTCCGGCGCGAGCACGGCCAGCACGACCGCCGCCGTCACCACGACACCGCCCGCCGTGACCGCCACGATCCGCTGGACGACGTCGGGGTGGTGCTGCACGAACCGGATCGCCGCGTCCGGCCGGGGTGCCGCGGCCACCCTCGACGCCAGCGCCGTCCGGACGCGACCCAGCAGCCCCGACTCGTCGGCGATGAGCGGCGCGGGCACCGCGCCCAGGGCGACCGTCCCCGGCGCGGCGGGTGCCTCGGCGGCGCGGCTGAACAGGGCGGCGACCGCGCGACGGCGCTCGTCGTCGTCCTCGGGCAGGCCGACCAGTCCCGGGCCCAGCGCCCACCGGCTGAAGTCCTTGGCCTGCTTGGCCCGCAGCGCGCAGGCCGGGCAGCCGTCGGCGTGCTTGAGCACCTTCCGCGCCTGCGTCGGGTCCAGCACCAGGTCGCGGCCGACGGGCTGGTCGGGGCGCAGGACACCGTCGAGGGTGCCGACCAGCGCGGTGCAGTCGCCGCGCCCGGTGCGGGCGATGACCAGCGCGGACAGCATGTCCAGCAGCTTGGTCCGGGAGCGGTGGAACTGCCGGTTGACGACGTCCACCGGCCGCCCCACGGCCGCCGCCAGCTCGGTGCCGACGACCATCCGCCCCCGGCTGCGGGTCAGCTCGATGTGCGTGCGCATGATCGGCGCCAGCTCACCGCCGAGCCCGTCGGCAGCCGCCACCACGGTGTTCCACAGGTGCCGTTCGCCCAGCTGGACGACCAGCTGCTCGGGCTGGTCGGGCAGCTCGGTTCGGTCGAGGTCGAACGCCGGGTCGGCGGTCGGCTGAGCCACCTCGTCGGGCATCCCGGTCGGACGGCGGCTGCGCTGCTCGTACCACCGCCGGAGCACGTTGCGGGCGATCCCCGCGCCCCAGGCGCCGAGCGCCTCGGGCCGCTGGCCGCCGCGCAGCCCCTCCAACGCCCGGGTGATGACCTCACTGGCCAGGTCCTCCACCTCGCCGGGGTCCACCCGGGACCGGAAGAAGCCGCGCAACCACGGCCGCCACCGCTCGAACAGTTCCCGCTGCGCCGCGGGTTCCCCGGCCCGCAACCGCTCCACCAACGCCCGCTCGTCATCCATGACGTCCTCCGAGGTCGTTCCGCCTGGTCGGAAGTCCTGTGCGGGCACGGACGCCGTTCTCCCCGAAACCGCCTGAACAAATTCCGCGGACGCGCCCACACCCCGGCGAACAGCGGCCCGACCGGCACCCGGTCACCCGTCCCGCCCCCTGGGGCAGCGCCACGCGGCCGGAACCTTCGAGCCGCCCGGGCGCCGCCCTCCCCGAACAGGCCGCTCGCTACCCAGCGCGCAACCGACCGGACAGCACGGTGTCTGTCCCGAGGTCGCGCCAGAGCCCGGTTCCGGTCCGGGCGCGTCTCCGGCGAAACCGCCCGAGCGGATCCGCCGCGTCGCGGCGCGCAGTGGCCCTGCCCGCACCTCGCGCACAGCCGCTCCGCCAACACCGGGTCGCCGCTCACGACATCTCTCCCGAGGTCGTGCCACCTGGCCGGATGCCCGCTGCCGACCAGGACGCCATCCTCTCGACCCGCACCGGCGATCGGAACCGCCTCCGGGCGAATGGCCTGCTTCTGTCACCAGCCTTCGGGTGTGGCGCACCGGTTGCCGTGTCACCCGGTGCGCAGCACACGCCAGGGTCGTTTGTCATCCGGTGGGCCAAGCGTCCGGTTGGTGGAACGGCGTGACCGCGCGGCCCGGCGGCGGGAGAATCCGGGAGGACGGGTGTCAACGAGAGGTGTGGTCGTGGAACCGCTGCGGAGGTTGGGCTTCCTCACCATCGGGTTGTTCGACGGTGCGGATCCGCGGGCGGGGCACGAGAGCACGTTGCGGATCATCGAGTTGGGTGAGCGGCTCGGGTTCGACAGCGCCTGGGTGCGGCACCGGCACCTGCAGTACGGGATCTCCTCGCCGGTGGCGGTGCTCGCCGCGGCGAGCCAGCGCACCAGCCGGATCGACCTCGGCACCGCCGTCATCCCGCTGGGCTGGGAGAACCCGCTGCGCCTCGCGGAGGACCTGGCCACAGTGGACGTGCTCTCCGGCGGCAGGCTGAACCCGGGGGTGAGCGTCGGGCCGCCCGGGCACTTCGCCGCCGTGCGCGACGCGCTGTACCCGGACACCGCCGACCAGGAGGACTTCGGTTACCCACGGGTGCGCAGGCTGCTCGACCTGGTGCGCGGCGAGCCCGCGTCCGACTTCAGCGGCACCGAGGGCTTCGAGTCCTTTTCGGACCGCGTGCAGCCGCACTCCCCCGGCCTGGCGAGCCGGATCTGGTACGGCGGCGGCAGCCTCGGCTCCGCGCGCTGGGCAGGCGAGACCGGGCTGAACCTGCTGACCAGCAACGTCGTCAAGGCCGAGGACTCGGCCGACTTCGACCGGATCCAACTCCGGCTCATCCGGGAGTTCCGCGCGCACCACCCCGACGGTGACAAGGCCCGCGTCTCGCAGGGCCTGGTCGTCATCCCGACCGACTCGGCGACCCCGGAGCAGCGCGCGAAGTACCTGGCGTACGCCGAGAGCCGCACCCCGCGCACGAACTCCCCGCAGGGACCGGCCCGGATGCTGTTCGCCCGCGACCTGGTGGGCAGCTCGGCGGAGATCGTCGACCGGCTCGCCGCGAACACCGCCTTCGGCGAGGTGTCGGAGGTCGCGTTCGCGCTGCCGTTCACCTTCGACCACGACGACTACGTCCAGATCCTCACCGACATCGCCACCCGCCTAGGCCCGGCCCTCGGCTGGCGACCGACGACCTGACGCCGCTCGCGGCGGGGTCGTCCCCGGTGGTGGCGGGTTTGCAGGGGCCCGCCACCACCGGGTACCGGATCAGGCGGGCGTGGCCACCGTGCCCGCCACCACGTCGTTCACCCACGGCAGCACCGCGTCCCGCACCCGCACCCGCCGGGGCAGCAGGCCGTTGGCGGCGAGCAGGTCGGCGGCGCGCTGCTGCTCGTCCAGGAACGCCGCGTCGACGGGGTTGATGCCGAACGGCCGGTTGCGCAGGGCCCGCTCCCACGCGTCGAGATCGGCCGCCACTCCCCTGGCCTCCGCGTCGTCGACGAAGAACCGCGCGGCGGCGCGCGGGTTCTCGGTGATCCACCGGTCCGACTCCTGCAACGCCGCCACGATCGCGGTCAGCGCCTCACGGTTGTGCTCGGCGAAGTCGCGGCGGGTGAACCACAGGGACGGGTGGCTGAACAGGCCCTCGGTGTGGATGAGGGTGCGCACCTCGGTCCGCGCCTCGACCTGGTCGAGGTCCGGGTAGGAGCCGGTCCACGCGTCGATGTCGCCGTCGAGGAACAGCCGCGCGGCGTTCGCGCCGGCGTTGACCGGTTCGACGTCGGCCCAGGTCAGGCCCGCCTGGTCGAGGGCGAACAGGAGCAGGGTGGTCTGCCACGAGCCGTGCGCGACGCCGACGCGCTTGCCGCGCAGGTCGGCGACCTCCTTGATCGGCGAGTCGGCGCGCACCACGATCCGGCCGTTCTCCACGCGCGGGCCGGAGACACCGAGGTAGACGACGTCGTGGCCGGCGCCGAGGGCGGTGATCGGCGGGGTGAAGCCGGTGCCGATGACGTCGTAGCCGCCGTCGGCGAAGAGCTGGTCGCTGTGCACGGTCGGCAGGCCCGACCGCGGGTCGGGCTGCTCGCCCTGCGGCAGCGACCGCAGGTCCACCCAGGTGACGTCCGGCAGCTCGCGCTCCAGGATTCCGGTGTGCCGCAGCACGAAGAGCGAGTTGTTGTGCGGGAAGTACCCAACGCGAACGGACATGACAAACCTCCATGCGGATACGGTGAAGAGACCCCGAAAACAGGGGAAGGGAGAGTTACTTGCCAGGCAGCAGCAGCGCGGCGACCCGGTCCACACGGGCCAGTGCCTGGTCGACGAACCAGCGGACGCGGTCGTCGGTGATCAGTTCCGGGGTGGCCCGGAGGGTGAGCGCGGCGTAGCCGAAGCCGTCGGCGTCGAGGACCGGCACCGAGACCGACCGGATGCCGACCTCGCTCTCCCCGTCGTTGACCGCGTACCCGGCCACCCGCACCCGCGCCAGCTCGGCCCGCAGTTCGGCGCGGTCGCCGATGGTGCGGTCGGTCAGCCGGACCAGCTCGGGCAGCGCGTCCAGGTCGTCCTCGCCGGGTGGCGCCCAGGCCAGCAGCACCTTGCCCATGGCGGTGGAGTGCAGCGGGGTGCGGATGCCGTCGGAGGACTCGGCGCCGACCGTGCCGCCGATCAGCACGAGCGCGTCGTGGCCGCTGCGCACCGCGATGCTGGCCGACGCCCTGGTGGCCCGGCCCAGCGCGGCCAGCACCGGGTCGAGCCGGTGCAGGCCGTGCCGGAAGTAGTGCAGCTGGCCCAGCTCGGCAACGGTGGTGCCGAGCCGGTAGCGGGCGGTGGCCGCGTCGCGTTCGAGGAAACCCGCGGCGACCAGGGTCAGGACCAGCCGGTGCGCGGTGCTGACCGGCAGCTCCAGCGCGCGGGCGATGTCGCTGACGCCCAGCTCGGGACCGAGGTACCGGAAGCACTGCAACACCCCGAGGGCGCGTTGCACGGCCTGCGCGCCCGCCGGGGCCGCGCTGGTCGCCATCACCGGCCTCCCGCTCCGTCGTCGGCGGTCAGTCTACGCACTCAGCGTCACCGACTCGGCCGGTGCGCGCTCCCCGGGCCTGCCGCGCAGCAGCGGCAACACCCCCTCGGCGACGTGGTACGCCTCCTCCAGGTGCGGCCCACCGGCCAGGATGAACGACTCCACACCCAGGTCGATGAGCCCGTCGAGCCGCTCGGCGACCTGCTCGTAGCTGCCGACCAGGCCGAACGCCGGACCGGGCCGCATCAGCGCGAGCCCGGCGAAGACGTTCGGCTCGACCTCGAAGTCGCGGTAGCCGGTGAACGACTCGGGCTGGAAGCCGACCGCGCGGCGCACCCCGAACGAGTCGCCGCCGTCGCGGGAGAGCTGCGCGCGGACCGCCTCGGGCCGCACGTGCCGCCAGCCGCGCTCGATCTCGCCCCACGCCTCCTCGGCCGTCGGCCGGGCCAGGACGTCGACCCGGACGGCGAACCTGGGGGCGGCGCTGTGCGCGCGGACGGCGTCGAACTTGGCGCGCAGGGCGTCGAAGGGCTCCAACCAGGACAGGTAGTTGTCGGCGTGCCGCCCGGCGGCCGCGATGGCGGCGGGCGAGGAGCCGGAGAAGAAGACCTCCGGGAACGGCAGCCCGGCGAGCGGTCCGGGCAGGCCGGCGCCCTCGACGCGGTAGAACCGGCCGTCGAAGTCGAACGGTCCGCCGTCCCACACGCCGCGCAGCACGTCGAGGAACTCCGAGGTGCGGGCGTAGCGGTCGTCGTGCGCGACCTTGTCGCCCCACCACAGCTGCGGGGGTCCGCCGCCGCCGGTGATGATGTTGTACGCGACCCGGCCCGCCGAGGCGCGGTGCAGGCTCGCGGTCATCCGCGCGGCCTGCACCGGGTTCAGGAACCCGGGCTGGAAGGCGATCATGAACTTGTACGTCTTGGTTTCCCTGGCCAGCGCCGCCGCCACGGCCCACGGGTCGTCGGTGCCCGCGAACGAGGGCAGCAGGCCGCCGTGGAAGCCCAGGCCCTCCGCCGCCTTCGCGGTCTCCACGAGGTAGTCGAGCAGGCCGTAGCCGTCGGGTTCGCCGCCGCGCAGGCCCGGGGTGATGCTGTCCGGTCCGGCGGGCGCCCAGTCGCCGCGGGACTGGCGGTGGGCGGTGCGCAGCGAGCCGGGGTCGCCCGCCATGCCGATCCGCCACCAGATGTCGATGCTCATGTCACGCCCTCCCGGCGAGCAGTGGCCGCACGTGCTGCGCGATCCGCAGTGCCTCTTCCAGCCGGGGCTCGGCGGAGAGGAAGAAGGTGTCGACGCCCCGGTCCGCGTAGGCCAGGATCCGGTCCGCCACCTGCTGGTACGTGCCGCGCAGCCCCGCCGGGCCGCGCAGCTCGACCTCGTCCTCGCGGGTGTGCACGGACGCTTGCAGCGCGGGCCGGACCCGGGGGTCGAGGCGCGCCAGGTGCGCGTCGAGGTCCGGGGCCAGGTCGAACACGTGCACGTCGGCGTGCTCGGCGGACAGCGCGAACGCCTCGTCGGAGGTGCCGGACAGGTACACGGTCGGGAACGGCAGCCCGGCCAGCGGGCCCTCGAAGCCGCCCCTGACGACCTCGTAGAACCGGCCGGTGAAGTCGACGTCCCGCCCGTGCCACACGGCCTTGGCCACGGTCAGGAACTCGGCGGCGCGGGCGTAGCGGTCGGGGCCGGTGACGAAGTCGCCCTGGGCGCGCTGCACGCGCTCGTCGAGGTCCACCTCCAGCCGCCACGACAGCCTGCCGCCGAAGGCGCGTTGCAGGGTCGCGGACAGCTTCGCCGCGTAGACCGGGGTCGCGATCCCGGCCGGGAACCCGGCGACGACCTCCAGGTACCGGCTGTCGCGGCCGAGGGAGCCGGTGACCACCAGCGACTCCTCTCCGTGCGGGTCGTACGGCGTGTAGACCCCGGCGAGCCCGCCGAGTTCGGCGGCGCGGGAGATCTGGTGCAGGTAGTCGAACGGGGTGAACGCGGGGCCGCCCACGCGACCGTCGGTGAGGAACCCGGGCAGCGCGGGCGCCGGGGCCCAGCCGCGAGCCGTCTTGCCGTCGCCCCGGGTGGGGATGGTCCAGATGATCCGTGGTCCGCTCACCGGTCCGCCTCCAGCCGTGCCCAGGCGCGGGCCAGCGGCTCGGGCGCGGCCCAGGCGTCGACGTCGATGTCCCGGGCGAGGAACCCGTGCGCCAGCAGGAAGTTCTTCTGCCGGGTCAGCAGGGACAGCCGCGCCTCGGACAGGTCCGGGTGCAGTGACCGGTGGAAGCCGTCCCGGTACGCGAGTTCGACGCCCTTGGCGCCGGAGCGGGTCTCCCTGGCCAGGATCTCCCGCACGCTGTCGAGGTTCTCCGCCGCCCAGTCCGCCGCGCGCAGCGTCCGCACGAGGAACCGCTCGACGAGGTCGGGCCGCTCGTCGAGGAGCTGTTCGTGCACGGTGATCGGCCGGGGCGTGCCGTTGTTGACCCGGAACCGCTTGTCGGCGAAGGAATCCAGGTCGATGCCGACCACCAGGCCGTGCGCCACCGCCTGCTCGGCGGCCTGCGCGCCCTTGATGTAGACGGCGTCCACATCGCCCGCGGTCAGCGCCTCGATGCCGAACAGGGAGGACCCGCCTTCGGCACCGCGGCCGACGTCGCCCTGACCGGTCGGCACCTCGACGAGGGTGACGTCGGCGATGGTCAGCCCGGCGGTGCCGAGCGCGCCGACGAACCCGTGCAGCGCCATGGCGCGCGGGAAGCTGCGCGCCCGGTCGGCGGCCAGCGCGGGCAACGCGACCCGCTTGCCCGCGAGGTGTTCGGGGGCGGTGATGCCCGCGTCGGGCCGGACGACGATCACCTGGGACTCGTCGATCCAGGTCAGCCCGATCAGCCGGGTCGGCGCGCCCTCGGACTTGGCGACCAGGGCGGGCACGTTGCCGCCCTCGCGGAACAGGCCGACGAGGCGGTGGTCGAAGTGCCGGGCGGCGATCTCGGGCGCGGCGTCCTGCAGCACACCGACGTCGAGGCCGTCGGCGGCGTACTCCTCGGTCAGCCAGCCGAGGTTGTGCGCCAGGCCGCTGGCGGTGGGCACCGGGCAGCGGGTGTACCAGATCCGGTTCTGCTCAAGCGTGAGCGTGCTCATCGGTGCTCCTGGGGGATGGCCGGGACGTGACGCCCAGCGCGGAGAGGTAGTCCTTGCGGTGGGCGATGACGGCGGGGTCGTCGCGGTCGCGCGGGTGGGGCAGGTCGAGGCGGCGGTCGAGCGCGAAGCCGCCGTCGCGCAGGACGATCGCGCGGTCGGCGAGCAGCAGCGCCTCGTCGACGTCGTGGGTCACCAGCAGCACCGCCGGGCGGTGCCGGGCGCACAGGTCGGCGACGAGTTCCTGCATCTGCAAGCGGGTCAGCGCGTCGAGCGCGGCGAACGGCTCGTCGAGCAGCAGCAGCTGCGGCTGCCGGACCAGGGCGCGGGCCAACGCGACCCGTTGCGCCTCGCCGCCGGAGAGGGTGGCGGGCCAGGCGCGGGCCTTGTCCGCCAGGCCCACCTCGGCGAGCGCGGCGAGACCGGGCTCGCGGACCGCCCGGCCGCGCTGGCCGATGGTGACGTTGGCCAGCACCCGGCGGGCCTGGACCAGCCGGGGTTCCTGGTAGACGACCGTGCGCACCGGGGGCACCAGCACGGTTCCGGCGTCCGCGCGTTGCAGGCCGGACAGCAATCGCAGCAAGGTTGTCTTGCCGGTGCCGCTGGGGCCGAGCAGCGCGACGAACTCGCCGGGCGCGATGTCCAGGTCGATGCCGTCGAGCACCCGCTTGTCCCCGAAGGACTTGCGGACGCCGCGCAGCCGCACGACGGGGTTCTCGGTGGTCATCCGCTCGCCGTCCCGTGTCGTCGCCACGGCATGGCGGTGCGCTCCGCCAGCCGGATCAGCAGGTCCACCGCGATCCCGATCAGCGCGTAGATCACGATGCACAGCACCATGTAGTCGTTGCGGTAGTACTGCTGGGCCAGGGTCACCAGGTAGCCGATGCCCTCGGTGGCGCCGACCTGCTCGGCCGCGATCAGGCCGACCAGGCTGATGCCGAGGCAGATGCGCAGCGCCATCAGGATGTTCGGCAGCGCGCTCGGCACGATCACGCCGACCGCGAGCCGCCAGCCGCGCAGGCCGAACCCGCGCGCCGCCTCGACCACCTTCCGGTCGACCGAGCGCACGCCCAGGTAGGTGTAGGCGTACATCGGCGAGGCGGAGGAGACCGCGATCAGCGCGACCTTGAACGCCTCGTCGACGCCGAACCAGGAGATGAACAGCGGCACCAGGGCCAGGAACGGGACCACGCGGATGATCTGCGCGGTCGCGTCCACCAGTTCCTCGCCGAGCCTGCTCAACCCGCTGATCAGGCCCAGCACCAGCGCGGCGCTCACGCCGATGCCGACGCCCAACCCGGCGCGGCCGAACGAGGCGACCGCGAAGTCCCACAGCTGGCCGGTGTTCACCAGTTCCACCAGGGCCTGGAGCACCTGCCCCGGCGACGCGAGCACCTCGGTGGACACGTGTCCGTGCGTGGTCGTGTACCACCACGCGACGAGGATCAGCGCCGGGACGCTGCCCCGGATGGCCAGCGACAGCCACCGGTTGCGGGACTTCGCGCCGAGGAACTCCGGTTCGGCCAGCGCCGGTGCTTCCGCGCGGTTCACGCGGGCGGGCGCCAACGTCATTTCCGCTCACCCCAGGTGTAGAACACCTTCTTCGGGTCGGACGCCTTCTCCAGGACCTTGTTGTCCACGAACACCTTGGACACGCCGTTGAGCCGGGCCTCGTCCTCGGGCTTCGGGAACCGCAGCACGTTGTCGTAGCGGGCGACGGCGATGTTGTTCTCCAGTTGCAGACCGGTCGCCGCGGTCGGCCCCTCCGCGGCGAAGACGTTCTGGAACTTCTCCGGCTCCACCTTCTCCTGTTCGTCCAACTGGGACAGCACGTCGATCAGGGTCCGGACCACCTCGGGGTTCTTGTCGAGCAGGTCGGTGCGGGCGACGAACATGTTCAGGTCGTCCGAGGGCAGGTCACGGCCGCGGAAGATCACCCGGGCGCCCTTGGCGAGCGCCTGCGGGAAGGCCCGGACGATGGCCACCCAGGCGTCGACCTGGCCGGAGGCGAAGGCGGACGCGGCCTGGTCCTGTTGCAGGTAGACGCGTTGCACCTCGCTCGCCGGGATGCCCGCCTCCTTGAGCGCGAGCAGCAGCAGGTACTCGCCGCGCCCGGCCTTGTTCACCGCGACCCGCTTGCCGCGCAGGTCCTGGATCGTCTTGATAGGACTGTCCGGGCGCACGACCAGCCCGTCACCCGCGCCGGCGCGCGAGTCGGTGACCACGTCCTTGACCGCGACGACGCGGATGTCGTCGGAGGTGGCGAGGTAGCCGAGCGCGGGCGAGAAGGCACCCTCGGCGAAGTTGACCGCGCCGGAGTGGATCGCGTCGGTGGTGGCGGTGAAGGAGACGTACGAGCCGCCCCACTCCACCTTGGCGCCGAGCTTGGCCAGCGGCGCGTCGAAGCTGCCGTTCTTCTTGGCGTAGGCCAGGGGCCCGTAGTTGCCGGGGTCGGTCAGCTTGACCACGACGGTGTTCGAGTCGGTGCCGGAACCCGCGTCCGCGGTGCCGCAGGCGGCGAGCGCGGTGGCGAGGACGACCGCCGCGGCGAGTCGGGGAAGTCTGGAGGAGTGCGCGAAAATGCCCATGAGCGTGCCTGTCGCCTTGTCGCGAGGAATCAGGTGAGGGAGGGGTCGCCGGGGAGCCGCGGGACCCGAGTTCGGGCGCGGCTACCGGCGGTGTGTGGGAGCGGGGTCGCTCAGCCGCGCGAACAGAGCGCGCTGGCCACCCGGACCAGGTCGACGTGCTGACGGGTCGTCAGCCGGGGCAACCTCATGCCGGGAACGCTAGGCATGCCGACGACGACCGTCAACCACGCCCCTGACGTTTCCCGCATCATGGAAAGGCCGCTGAACAGGCGATATAGCCGACCTTCGCGCAACGGCTTTCCATATCGTGGAAACTCTCACCCCCGCGAGCGGGTGTAGTGGCGGTTGGCCTTGGCGCGGTTGCCGCAACCCGCCATGGAGCACCAGCGCCTGCTGCCGTTCTTCGACGTGTCGAGGAAGTGCAGGACGCAGGTCGGGCCCGCGCACGCCTTGATCCGGTCCGGCACGGTGGTCAGCAGGTCGAGGCAGTGCCGGGCGGCCAGCCAGGACGGCAGCCACGCGGGGTCGACCTCGATCCGGTCCCCCTCGACGCACAACCGCACCCGGCCGCGGTCGAGCACCGCGTCCAGACCGGCGGTGTCACCGCCGATCGCGGCGAGGATCGAATCCCTCGTCTCACGGAGCGCGGCAAGGGTCGGCTCGTCGACCGTCCCCGGCAAGTCGGCCTCGCTCAGCCAAGCCCGCAACCCGTCGACCGTGTCGAGCGCGTCGTGCGGCCCGCTCGGACCCGCCCACCGCGTGTTGAGCAGGTCGAGCGACAGGGGTTCGCCAACCAGGGGCCGTGCGGACACACCACGCTCCTTCCCGCGAGACACCGACCCGTCCAAACTACCGTCACCGGCAAAAACGATTTAGGTGGTTGACCGCCCGCACCTAACCGCTTAACTTGAGAATAAGGGTTAGACAACGAGAGGGGCGGTTGATGGCGGTCGACAAGGTCAGCACCGGGCACATCGGGTTGAACGTCACGGACCTGGAACGGTCGGTGGAGTTCTACCGGCGGGTGTTCGGCTTCGAGGTCACCGCGACCGAACCGGGGCGGTACGCGTTCCTCGGCCGCGACGGCCGCCTGCTGGTCACGCTGTGGCAGCAGAGCGGCGGGGAGTTCCCGACCGGGCTCCCGGGCCTGCACCACCTGTCGTTCCAGGTCGACACCATCGAGGAGGTGCGCGCGGCGGAGGTGCTGCTCAAGGAACTGGACGTGCGGTTCGCCCACGACGGCGTGGTGCCACACCGAGAAGGCGCCGACTCCGGCGGGGTGTTCTTCCACGACCCGGACGGGATCCGGCTGGAGATCTACGCGCCCACCGGCGCCACCGGCGACGCGCCCACCCCGGGTGCCCCGACCTGCGGGTTCTTCTGATGGCCTACCACCGCGGGGAGTTGGCGGTCCAGGTCCGCGCCGGGGTCCGGGATGAGTCCGCGCGCGTCGAGCGGGTCGCCCGCGACACCGTGCCGCGCGTCGCGGCGGAGTTCCTGACCCGGCAGCCGGTGCTGTTCCTCGGCGCGGCCGACGCGGCGGGCCGCCTGTGGTCCACCGCGCTCACCGGCCGCCCCGGATTCCTGGCCGCGCCGGACGAACGGACCATCTCCGTCGCCGCCCGGCCGAACGCCGCCGATCCGTTGGCGGCGGCCCTGACCCGACCGACCCAGGTCGGCACGATCGCGATCGAGCCCGACACCCGGCGGCGGATGCGGGTCAACGGACTGGCCCGGCCGACGCCGGACGGGCTCGCCGTCGACGTGGAACAGGTCGTGGCCAACTGCCCCCAGTACATCCAGCGCCGGTCACCACTACCGGTCGCGCCGGGCTCCCCCACCGCGACCTGGAGCGAGTCGCTGTCCGAGGCGCAGCGGCGGGTGATCGCGGCGGCCGACACGTTCTTCGTGACGACCGCTGCCGACGAGTCCGTGGACACCTCGCACCGCGGCGGCAACCCGGGATTCGTCCAGGTCGGTCCCGGCGCCGAGTTGGAGTGGCCCGATTACTCGGGCAACGCCATGTTCCTCACGCTGGGCAACCTGGAACTCGACCCGCGCGCGGGATTGCTGTTCCCCGACTGGAGCACCGGCACGGCACTGCACCTGTCCGGCACGGCCGTCGTCGACTGGTCCGCCGAGTCCGCCGCCCGGCACCCCGGTGCCCAGCGCGTGGTGCGGTTCACCGTGGCGGACGTGGTCGAGGTGGCCGACGCCATCCCGCTGCACTGGTCCGCCCCCGAGTTCTCCCGCTTCAACCCGGCCGTCTGAGCGGGTGTGGGGTCGACGCTCCCGACCCCACACCCGTCCACTGTGGATTCCCCCCGTCAGCCCTTGCAGTCGGTGGGCGGGGTCTTGCCAGCCTTGAGGACGACCGCGCTGAGTTTGCTGTCCGTGCCGTCCTTGGCGGGGATGACGATGGTGGCCTTCTGGGTCCAGCTCTGGCCCGCGAGGTCGAGGGTCCAGGTGCCGGTCACCTTCTTCACCAGGGCCGCGCGCGTCACCCAGCCGTACTCCCCCGGCTTCAGCTTGATGGACACCGCGTCGGAGACCGCTTCCGAGCCGATCCAGGCGTGCTGGTAGTTGGCCTGGATCGCGGTCGTCACCTTCGCCTTGATGCCCAGATCGATGCCGATGTCGGTGGACACCGTGACGCTGCCGCCGACGGTGTTCTGCCAGCCGGTGGTCTGGGTCCAGGTGCGGGTGTAGGTGGCCTCGTTCGGGGTGGCGTTCTTGACCAGCTGGCTCACGCACTCGGCCGGGGCGAGGTAGGCCGGGTACTTGGTCTTGTCCTCCTTCCAGCCGCAGGTCTCCGGTTTGCTGTCGCAGACCTTCATGGCGTACCGGACGGCGAGGTTCTTCGTGCCCGCCAGGGTGCTGCCGTCGACGCCGAGGGTGAACGACTGGCGGGTGTCGCCCGCCGCGCAGTCGCCGACGTAGACGTAGCCGTCGTTGTCGAGGGTGAAGCAGCGGCCGGTGTCCTCCTGCTTGACGAAGTAGCTCGACAGGTCGGCGGCGAACGGGACCAGGTGCCAGCGCTGGCTGCTCTGCCCGACGCACTCCCACTGGTCCAGGTAGCCGTTGGTGCGCCACACGTCGACGCAGTTGCCGCTGGCCAGGTTGCGGATGCGGAAGGTGAAGTCGGCGTTCTGCTCCAGCTTCCAGAACGAGCGCTCACCGTTGTCGCCCCGGAACCGCAAGTACGCGTGCGGGTCGTCCGGGTTCTCGATGTCCAGGCTCCCCGCGAACGCGCCGCTGGTGATCCGCAGGCAGTTCAGCGACCCGGGCTTGGCGCACCCGGCCGGCAGCGCCTGGGCCGGTGTCGCCGTGACCACCGCCGCCGCCACCAGGGACAGGACCAAGCCCAGGACTCTCCCGCACTTCGACATCGCCGCGCCTCTTCCGGATCGGACCACTGTGGACTCCCGATCGTGGTGCGGTCCGCACGGACCCGGCAATCCCCGGGTCGGGTGCCACTCGTTCGGGGCGTTCCCGGGTTCCAACTGGTAAGACGCCGGACGATCAGTGGGTGGTGCCCCACCGGCGGGACCGGTTGACTGGCCGTATGCGAAGCATCACCCAACGCAGTTCGAAGGTTGTCGCGGGTGCGGCCGTGGTGGGTCTGCTGACCTCCCTGGCCACCGTGCCCGCCGCCGCGCGGGATGAGCCCCTGCTCGGGTTCACCGCCGGCCACTCGGCCGCGCAGCGACGAGCGGAGAAGGATTTCCTGGCCGCGATCGACCCGGCGCAGGCCAAGGAACTGAACACGACGATGTCGTCGAGGCCCCAGCTCATCGGGACCGAGGGCAACCGGGTCGCCGGTGAGTACGCCTTAGGCAAGCTGCGCGAGTGGGGCCTGCCCGCCCGGCACGTGCGGTACTCGGTGTACGGGTCGGTGGCCAAGGACATCAAGGTCGAGGTCACGGCCCCGACGAAGCGGACGCTGAGCGTCAAGGAGAAGCCCTACCCGGGGCAGAAGTACCTCGACGAGGCGGTCGTCGGCTACAACGCGTACTCACCCGCCGGTGACGTCACCGGACAGGTGGTCTACGTCAACTACGGCCTGCCCGAGGACTACCAGCACCTGGCCTCCCTGGGGGTGGACGTCCGGGGCAAGATCGTGCTGGCCCGCTACGGCGGCAGCTTCCGCGGCGTGAAGTCGAAGGTCGCGCAGGAGCACGGGGCCAAGGGCGTGATCATCTACTCCGACCCCAAGGACGACGGGTTCGTGCGCGGCCCGGTCTACCCCGACGGCCCGTGGCGGCCCGCGGACTCGATCCAGCGCGGCAGCGTGCAGTACATCTTCGAATACCCCGGCGACCCGCTGACCCCGGGCGAGCCGTCGGTGCCCGGTACCGAGCGGATCGACCCGGAGGACGCGGACAACCTGCCGCGCATCCCCACGACCCCGATCTCCTACGGCGAGGCCCAGCACCTGCTGCGCGCCCTCGGCGGCCCGGCGGTGCCCGCGAACTGGCAGGGCGGCCTCGACTTCCCGTACCACGTCGGGCCCGGCCCCACCGAGGCCCGGCTGGACCTCGACATCGAGTACCAGCAGCTGCCGGTCGACAACATCATCACCGAGATCAAGGGGCGCGGCCGCCCCGACGAGAAGGTCATCATCGGCGCCCACCGGGACGCCTGGACCTACGGCAGCGTCGACAACACCAGCGGCTGGACCTCGGCGCTGCAGATCGCCTACGGCATCTCGCGGCTGCTCAAGACCGGGTGGCGACCCGAGCGCACGATCGTGATCGCGGGCTGGGACGGCGAGGAGTACGGCCTGCTCGGCTCCACCGAGTGGGTCGAGCAGCTCGCCCCCGAGCTGCGGCGGGGCGCGGTCGCGTACCTGAACATGGACGGCACGGCGGGCCGCTCGTTCGGCGCGTCGTCGGTCCCGGCGCTCGACGACGTGATCACCGACGTCACCAAGGTGGTGCCGGACCCGGAGAAGGGCACGGTCTACGCCAACTGGACCGCGCAGGGCGCCCCGGTGCCCACCCGCCTCGGCAGCGGTTCGGACTACACCGCGTTCCTCGACCGGCTCGGCGTCCCGTCGGCCGACCTCGGCTTCGACTCCCCCGGCGGCAACTACCACAGCACCATCGACGACCCGCAGAACCTCGAGCGCTTCGTCGACCCCGGTTCGCGCTACCAGTCCGTGTCCGCCCAGACCACGGGCCTGGTCGGCCTGCGCCTGGCCCAGGCCGACGTCATCCCCCTCAACTACTCCGACTACGCCCGCGAGACCCTGACCTACCTGGCGGCCGCGGGCAAGCGCGGGGTCGACGTGACGGCCGCGACCAAGGCCGCCCAGGACTGGCTGCGAGCCACCGAGAAACTGGAGTCCACACGCGACAAACTGCTGCGCGACAAGTCCTTCGGCGGCCGTGACGGGCTGGACCGGCTCAACCGGTCGGTGCTGGCCCAGGAACGGGCGCTGACCCGGTCCGAGGGCCTGCCGGACCGGGCCTGGTACCGCCACCAGATCTACGCCCCCGGCACGTACACCGGCTACGCCGTCAAGGTTCTGCCGGGTGTCAACGAACCCCTCGACCAGAACGACACGGCCACCGCCACGCAGTGGCTGAAGCTGCTCACCAAGTCCCTGGAATCCGCCACCCGCTCCGCCGACTGCTGACCGCCGGGGTGGCGCGCCCGGCCGGGCGCGCCACCCCGCCCTAGTCGACGACGAAGTTCGGGCTCAGGCCGTCGCCCCAGGTGAACCCGCTGCCCCTGCGCGGACGGCCGCGTTCCTGCTGCCTGCGGACGACCCACCGGCCCGGGGCGATGCCGGTTCCACCGTGCTCGGGGTGGATGAGGTAGACCGGTGCCGTGTTCTCCAGGAGGGCCAAGGCGAGCCCCAGGGAATCCCGCACCTCCCAGGTGAAGCGGCAGGTGCCCGGGTCGCCGACGAGGGTGTGCGGGTTGGCACCGTTGCCCCCGCGGATCAGGTCCACGCCCTCCGGCGGGACCTGCGACCAGCCGGATTCCCGCCAGGGCTTGACGTAGGCCAGTTCGACGGCGGGGAGGACGATCAGGTCGCCCTGGGCTTGCGGGCCGTCGATCACGGGGACGGCGACCTCGCGTTCGAGGTGGTCGAGGACGTCGAGTCCGGTGTGGTCGAGCAGTTGGCCAAGTCTCATGTGTGTCACCTATGTGCGTCGGAGCAGGGTCGCGTACTGCTCGGTGGTCAGTCCGTAGGTCCAGGCGGCGGCTTGCAGCGGCGAGTCGACCCACCGCGGGACGCGCAGGCCGTAGCGGCGTCGGGTCCCGTCGCGTTCGAGGGAACCGTTGACCGCCAACAGCATTCGCGCGCCTGCCCACGCGGGCAGGTCGTAGAGCCGCAGTTCGGCGTCCTGGTTGCCGGGGTCGGGCGCGGTGGCGACGAGGGCGCTGCCGGAGCGCTCGAGGTACGCGGGCCAGCCGAGGTGCTCGATGGCGCAGCGGCGCACCTCGGCGTTGCGCTCGACGTCGATGCGCTCGGGGGTCGGGTCCTCGATCACCCAGGCGGGCACCGCGGTGCCGTGCCAGAAGTGGACGGACCAGCCGTCCGGGTAGCGCACCGCGGGGCCATCCGCGCGGTGCGGGCGGATCGCGTCGTCGACGTCGTCGAGCGCGAACACCGAAGGTCGTTCCGCGACAACGCATTCCCCGTCCCCCGGCCACCACCACCCGCACGAGCGGGCCAGCGCGGTCCACAGGTCGAGGGCCGGGTCGGGGCGGTCGGGCGCGAAGACCCGCCGGTGCGCGTCGAGCCCGGCCACCCAGCCGACGTCGTGCTGGCCGTACCGGACGTACCGCACACCACCGATGGCGCCCAGCAGGGCGGGCACGAGGCCGCGGCGGAAGTCGCGGTCCAGCGCGGCGCGGACCGCTTTGTCCACAATGGACATGTGTTCGAACCGGAACACCGCGGCGCCGTGCCAGTGCTTGGTCCAGACGCGCCGCAACAACTCCTGGCGTTCGTGCACGTGGACCCGCAGCCGGTAGGCCACAGTGGACTCCACGGGCGCGGCGGCCAGGACGGCACCCGCGCTCGGGGACCCGACCCAGCGGAAACGCGGCGGATCGGCCCGACCAGGGAGTACAGCCCCGCGGATGGCCGCTTCGGCGGTGTCCCGGTCGGCCGGTTCGGACGAGGTCGCGTGCGCGGTCCACTCGCGCCGAATCGGCTCGGGATCGGGAAAGGGTGCAACAGTGGGAACACGCGGTCTCCGCCGCGTGCGGCGGCTCATCGGCCGAGGGCGCAGCCGCCCCTTCGCGTAGACATGGCGCCATCGTGGCAGCAACCACCCCGTCCGCGCAAGGCAATCATGTGGCGCGGGCCCGGTAGGCGGCGGTCTTGACGCGGTTTTGGCAGGCAGTGGAACAGAAGCGGCGCGATCCGTTGTGGGAGGTGTCCACGTAGACGCGGTCGCAGCGGGGCGCGGTGCAGACGCCGAGGCGGTCGGCGGACGGGCCGCCGATGACGACGGACAGGGCCGCCGCGCAGGTGCCCGCCCACTGGCCCGCGAGGCCGCCCACGGTGCCCAACTGGTGCACGTGCCAGGTCGGGTCGTCGTCGTGGCGGAGCAGGACCGGCCGGACCTGGTGGTCGACCAGCTCGTCGTTGACCAGGGTCGCGGCCTCGGACAGGCGGTCGTCGGCCACGGCCGCGAAGACGCCGCGCAGGGTCGTGGCGGCCCGGCGCAGGCGGTCGGCCGCGGCGGCGGTGACGACCGTCAGGTCCTCGGCGCCCGCCGTGCGCAGGGCCTCCGCGACCGCGTCGCGCAGGGCTGTGCCGTCGGGCGGCGCGTAGGCGCGGCCCCGGGCCTGTCCCGTGGTGACCGCGTTGACCAGGTGGGCGGCGGCGCGGACCGGGCCGTCGTAGTGACTGTCGAATCGCACTTGACCAGTGACACCTCTTCCGGCAGGTTTGTGACTGGCAGTCTAGTCCACGCCAGTCACGGAGGTTGCCGTGCGCGAGCACGCCCGGTCCTGGATCGCCCGTTGGGACGCCCAGCAGGAGTTCTACGTCCCCCACCGCGAGACGCTGTTCGGCGTCATCGCCGACGCGCTCGTCGAGGTCGTCGACAAGCCCGACCCGCTCGTGCTCGACCTGGGCTGCGGCCCGGGGTCGCTCGCCGTGCGACTACGCGAGCGCCTCCCGAAGGCGCGGATAGTCGCCGTCGACACGAACCCGCTGCTGCTGGGGCTGGCCCAGGCCGCGTACGCCGACACTCCGGAACTGCGCTTCGTCTCGGCCGACCTGGCGCGGCCGGACTGGACCGCGGTGCTGGACCTGGACGGCCCCGTCGACGCCGCGGTCAGCACGACCGCCCTGCACTGGCTGCCCGAGGACCGGCTGCGCGCCGCGTACGCCGAACTGCACTCGGTCCTGGCGCCCGGCGCGGTCTTCCTCGACGGCGACCACCTGACCGCCGAGGACTTCGCCCCCACCCTCGCCCGGGTCCACGCGGCCCTCGGTCGGTCGACCGCCGAGGAGCCCAGAGACAACTGGGAGCAGTGGTGGGACGCGATCGCCCAGGACCCGACCTTCGGCGAGCTGGTCAAGCCCCGCGCGGGCCACGACCCGCACACCGAGACCCAGGGGCTGCGCACCCACGTCAACGCCCTGACCGACGCCGGGTTCGCCGAGATCGACACCATCTGGCAGCACGGCGACAGCCGGGTCCTGGCCGCCATCCGCTAGCGCCGGGAGCGACCGGACAGGTTTCCCGGGCCGCTACATCCGGTGCAGCGCCTGGAAAACCTGTTCGGCGCACTCCTCGACGCGCCGAGTCCGGCTCGCCGCGCCCCGTGGCCGAGAGGGGGCACCACCCCCTCTCGGCCCGGTTGACACCCGCAGGTGTGAGTGATTAATTACTTCTATGCCCACGCCCTCGCTCGTCGTCCGACGAGGACAAGAGTGAGTGGTCTACCACTCATCACCGCGGAGGATTCGATGAACGCTCTTGAGCTGCACGTCGTGTTCGGCACCGGCCCCGCCGGGCTCACCCTGGTCGACGAGCTGCTGGCCCGTGGACACCGCGTGCGCGCGGTCAACCGCAGCGGCTCGGCGTCGGTGCCGCGGGCGGCGGAGCTCGTCGCCGCCGACATCACCGACGAACCCCGCATGCGCGAGGTCTGCGCGGGCGCGACGGCGATCTACCACTGCGCGCACGCCCCGTACCACCTGTGGGACGACCTGCTCCCCCGGCTCCAGGCGGGTTTCCTCGCGGGCGCCGCGAGCAGCGGGGCGCGGCTCGTGGTCACCGACACGCTGTACATGTACGGGCCCACCGGCGGTGAGCCGATGACCGAGCGGACGCCGCACCGGGCCACCTCGCACAAGGGGCGGCTGCGGGCGGAGGTCGCGGACCGCTACCTGCGCGCCCACACCGACGGGGTGGCCGAGGTGGCCATCGCGCGGGCCGCGGACTTCTACGGGCCGCGAGTGCTCAACTCCGCGCTCGGCGGCGCGGTCTTCGTACCCGCACTGCACGGCGAGCCCGTTGTGGCGCTGGGCGACATCGACCAGCCGCACGCCTTCAGCCACATCGGCGATGTGGCCCGCGCGCTCGCGACCCTGGGCGAGCGACCGGAAGCACTCGGGCGGGTGTGGCACGTTCCCACCATCTCGACCCTGTCGACGCGCCAGGTGCACGGTTTGATCGAGCGGGAGTTGGGCGTCGAGCTGACACGGGACGTGCTGCCCGCGGCGACCGACCGGGCCTGGGGTCCGTTCGACGAGGTGTTCATGCGTGAATACGCCGAGCTGTTCTACCAGTACCTGGAGCCGCAGATCGTGGATTGCCGGGCCGTCGAGGACGCGTTCGGGCTGCGGCCGACGCCGTTCGAGGAGGGCATCGCGGCCACGATCGCGTGGTACCGGCAGCTACTCGGTTGACAGCGACAGAGTATGAGTGGTTGATTAGTCACATGGCACGTACGAGCTCCAGGCAGCTCTCCACTGCGGACGAACGCCGCGAGGTCGTGCTGCGGACCGCCATCGGGGCGTTCGCCACCCGGGGGTACTACGGCACGACCACGTCCGAGGTGGCCAAGGCCGCGGGGATCTCGCAGGCCTACGTGTACCGGCTCTTCCCGGACAAGGAGTCGCTGTTCGTCGCCGTCATCGAGCACTGCTCGACCCGCATGCGGGAGGCCTTCGCCGACGCCGCGGCGAAGGCGGAGGGCACGGCCCCCGCGGCGGTCCTCGACGCCCTGGGTGAGGCGTACGCCCGCCTGATCGTCGACCGGGACCTGCTGCTGGTCCTGCTCCAGGCCACGTGCGCGGCCACCGAGCCCGCCATCGGCGACGCGATCCGCGCCTGCTACGCCCGGGAGGTCGAGTACGTCCGCGCGGTCACCGGCGCCGACGACGAGGCGATCCAGCGGTTCTTCGCGCGTGGGTTCCTCTGCAACACCGTGCTGGCGCTCGGCGCCGACACCATCGACGCGCCCTGGGCGAGCACCCTCCGCACGGGGCTGCGCCACTACTGATCGTCGACGACCAAGACCACGACGTTGCCGCGCTTGTGGCCGGTGTCGGCGTGGCGGTGGGCCTCGGCGATGTCGACCAGCGGGTAGGTCTTGTCGATGACGACGCGGAGCTTGCCGGTCTCCAGGAGTTCCTTGATGACCGGCAGGGTGGCGCTCTTGTTGACGGACATGCCCGTCACGACCCTCTTGCCACCGCGGACCGATGTCCACAGCGACCAGACGTTGTTGGTCAACCCCGTTGTCGGGACGTACTTCCCGCGGCGCTTGAGCGCGGCGCGCGATGCCTGGAAGGAGCTTTTGCCCACGGCGTCGAAGACGACGTCGTAGGTGTCGTGGTTCGCGGTGAAGTCGGTGGTCGTGTAGTCGATGACCGCGTCGGCACCGAGGGAGCGGACCAGGTCCACATTGGACGGGCCGCAGACGGCGGTCACGCGGGCGCCGAGGCGCTTGGCGAGTTGGACGGCGTAGGTGCCGATGCTGCCGGACGCGCCGTTGACCAGGACGTGGTCGCCGGGGATGACCTTCGCCTTGTCCCGCAAGAAGAACAGCGCGGTGGTGGCGCCGTCGACCGCCGCGGCGGACTGGGCGAAGGACAGCCCGATCGGCTTGAGGGTGAGGGACCCGGTGGCGGGCATCCGCAGGTACTCGGCGTGGCCGCCGACGGCGAACCCGGTGAAGCCGAAGACCTCGTCGCCCGGGGCGAACCGGCGCACGGCCGAGCCGACCGACTCGACCACGCCCGCCACCTCCAGCCCCAGGGTGCGCAGCCCCCGCCGCGGCTTCCGCAGGCCGAGGATGACGCGGCCCCACCGGGGTTCGCCGCGGCGCATGGTGCACTCTGCGGAGGTGACGGTGGTGGCGTGCACCTTGATCAGCACGTCGGTGGCCCGGGGAACGGGGACGGGCGTCTCGACGACCCGCACGACGTCCGGCGGACCGAACCTGGTGTGCACCGCAGCTCTCATGGCCGTGACCGTAGCGGGACCCCACACGGGGCACGGGGCCGTTCCCGCGGTTCAGGGACAATCCCGGGAGATCACCTAGGGGGCACCCCGGAATACTTCCGTTATTTACCCCCTGAAATTATCCGCTCCCCCACCACGGTTACACCACGACGTCCACCGTCACAGAGCGCGAATGGGTGATCCCAGTGCGCGGAACCCGGACACCGCCGCATTCCGGGTAACGAGGTCGACATAAACGCAGGACACCGACGCGCTTTCCGTTACGAGTTGGGAATTGGGAATGCGCGAACTCCGCCGCCGCGCGCATTCATGTCAGGCTTTTCCCAACGGCCCCGAGAGCGTGGGCCATGACGGGAAGGCTTACCGATGTCGACGCATTTCCGCGCCAGAACCGCTGTCGCCGCCGTCGCGGCCGCGGCCGCCGTGCTCGCCGTCGCCACCCCGGCCCAGGCGGAGGAGGGCCAGGTCAGGGCCGCATCCGGGACCGCGGTGACCGGCTCGTACGTGGTGGTGTTCAAGGACGGCGCCGTGCACGCGGCGGCGGGCGACCACGCCGGGCGGTATGGCGGCACGGTCGAGCACACGTATTCCTCGGCGCTCAACGGGTATTCCGCGCGGCTTTCCGAGCGGGCCGCCCGGCGAATCGCGGCGGACCCGTCGGTCGCTTATGTCACCCAGGACCACGTCATCACCGCCGAGGGCACCCAAAGCAGCGCGCCGTGGGGCCTGGACCGCATCGACCAGCGGAATCTGCCGTTGAGCAAGACCTACACGTACCCGGACAACGGCGGCAGCGGCGTGACCGCGTACATCGTCGACACCGGCGTGCGGATCAGCCACAAGGAGTTCGAGGGCCGGGCCCGCAACGGCTACGACGCGGTGGACAAGGACAACGTCGCGCAGGACGGCCACGGGCACGGCACGCACGTGGCCGGGATCGTCGGCGGCCGCACGTACGGGGTGGCCAAGAAGGTCGGCATCGTCGCGGTGCGGGTGCTCGGGGACAACGGCAGCGGGACGCTCGCGGGCGTCATCGCCGGGATCGACTGGGTCACCAAGGACGCGGCGGGCAAGAAGGCCGTGGCGAACCTGAGCCTGGGCGGCGGCAAGGACGACACGGTCGACACCGCCGTGCGCAACTCCATCCGCTCGGGCGTCACCTACGCGGTCGCCGCGGGCAACTCCAACGCCGACGCCGCGGGCTTCTCCCCCGCCCGCGTCCCCGAGGCCATCACCGTCGCCGCGTCCGACAACACCGACCGCCGGGCGTCGTTCTCCAACTACGGCGACCTCGTCGACCTCTTCGGCCCGGGCGTCTCGATCGTCTCGGCCTGGCGCACGTCCGACACCGCCACCCAGACCGTGAGCGGCACCTCCCAGGCCACCCCCCACGTGGCGGGCGCCGCGGCGCTGTACCTGACGGGCCGCACCGCCACCCCCGCCCAGGTCCGCGACGCCCTGGTCGCCAGCGCCACCAAGAACAAGGTCACCGACCCGAAGAGCCCCAACAACCTCGTCTACACCGGAGCCTGATATCCCCTCGGGCGCCCGTTCCCGCACCGGCGGGGGCGGGCGCCCGCTTGTCGTGGGCGCGGGCAGGCAGCCGGTGGATTACAGTGGTCGCTCCGGTCAAGGCAGGGGAGTGGCGGCGTGGGTGGGAAGCGGTCGGCGCGGAAGCCCACGTTGCTCGACGTGGGGCGGTTGGCGGGTACGTCCACCGCCGTGGTCAGCTACGTGCTCAACGGCGGGCCCCGGCCCGTGTCGGAGAAGACCCGGGTCAAGGTCGAGGAAGCCATCCAGATGCTCGGCTACCGGCGCAACCCGCTGGCCGGCGCGCTCAGCGGCGGTCGCTCCAACCTCATCGGCCTGCTGGTCCCCGACACCGCGAACGCCTTCTACGGCGAGCTTTCCCGCTGCATCGAGGCCGAGGGGCGCGGCCGGGGGCTGCTGACCCTGCTCGGCAACACCGGCTACGGCTCGTCCCTCGGCGACGAGTACGGCGAGGCCTTCTCCGAGCTGCGCCCCCGCGGCATCTTCGTCACCACCGGCGAAGCGCCCCGCGGCGACGACGAGACGCCACGGGTGTTCTTGCAGTGGGCCGTTCCCGGTGCGGGTTCGCCCAACGTGACCTTCAACGACCACGAGGGTGCCCGGCTCGTCGTCGAGCACCTCGTCGAGCACGGCTACACCGACATCGCCTGCCTGGCCGGGGAGATCGAGGTGGGTCCGGCGGTCGGCCGTGAGGGTGGCTGGCGGCGGGCGATGGCGGACGCGGGTCTGCCGACCGCGGGCAGGCTCGTCCGCTCGTCCTTCGACCGGGTCGCCGCCGAGCAGGCCGTCAAGCGGGTACTGCGGGGCCGCGACCGCCCCCGCGCCATCTACGCCACGACCGACGAGCAGGCGCTCATCACCATCCGCACCGCGACGAACCTCGGGTTGCGGGTGCCGGAGGACCTGGCGGTCGTCGGCTTCGACGGGATCCGGGAAGCGGTGCTGGGCGGTTTCCCGCTCACCACGGTCCGTCTCCCGTTGGAGACCTTCGCGGCGCGCGCGTTCGACGCGCTCGACCGGGTCCACGCGGGCGACGCGCCCCGGGACGCCATCCTCGACGGCACCCTCAGCGTCGGCGTGACCTGCGGCTGCGAACCCCGGACATGACACCGCGCCCGCCCCGGTCCGGGGCGGGCGCGGTGCGCGCGACTACGCCTTCTTGTCGGCCGACGCGTAGTTCGGGGCCAGCGACAGCGCGCTGAACCGGAACGGCCGGTCGACCTTGGTGAACCCGAGCGGGCAGTGCTTCACGCCCGCCGGGATGTAGACCGAACCGCTGGTGGTGACCGTGTGCCGGACACCCTCGATGTCGAAGTAGATCTCCGCGCCCAGGTAGTCCGGGTCCTCGGGGTCGTTGCCGTGCCAGATCAGGACCTCGTCGTAGTCGTGCACGTGCTCCTTGACCCACTCCACCGGGCTGTCGCACTCCTTGATCCAGCAGTACGTCAGGTGGATCTTGCTCTCCGGCACCTCCTCGGACCGCATCAGCGCGAGCGCCTCGCCGATGTTCGGCGGCTCCACCACCCCGGCGGCGGAACCCTCGTTGACGAGGTCGTCGAGGCAGTTCGGCATCTTCCTGACGAACAGGTGCTCGTACGGACTGGTCATCGGTCCTCTTTCCTGGTCAGCCCCCTGGCAACACGACACGACCGTAGCACGTTCTAATCGTTTAGAAAGTTCGCCGAGACCCCTTTCTTTGTCCCGGTATCGGTCGTAACCTGATCCGAACCTCACCGAGACCAGACGTCGGGACCTGGTCTAAAGGCTTAGATGAGTCCACTCTGCACAGACCGGAGTCGCCCAGTGACGCGCACCCACCACCGCCCCGGACACCTGACCCGCGCACTCACCGCCACCGCGCTCGCCGCCACGACGCTGGCGGGCTGCTCCGCCCCGGACCGCACGACCGCCGCCGGGAGCGAGGACGCCACGCTGCGCATCGCCGCAGCCACCGACCCCGGCGAGACCCTCAACCCCTACGCCAGCAACCAAAGCCCGACGCAACAGCTGCGCAGCGCGCTGCTCTACGAGGGCCTGACCCGCCTGGACCCCACCGGCAAGGTGGAGTGGGCGCTGGCCACGGAGATGACGCCGAACGCGGACCTCACCCGGTGGACGATCAAGCTCCGACCCGACGTCAAGTTCACCGACGGCACCGCGTTCACCTCGGCGGACGTCGTGGCCAGCGTCAAATACCTCCGCGACCCGCAACACGCCGCGCAGGGGCTGGCGTTCATCGAGAAGATCGACCCGAACGCGGTCGAGGCCGTCGACCCGCTCACCGTCCGCATCGGACTCAGCGCGCCATTCGGCCCGTTCAAGGACATCTGGGCCAACGTCCTGCTGCCGATGACCAAGGCGGGTACGGCGCCGGAGAAGCCGGTCGGCACGGGTCCCTTCGCGGTGAAGGCTTTCACCCCCGGACGTCAGTCCACAGTGACCCGGTTCGACGCCTACTGGGGCACCCGGCCGATGGTCGGCACCGTCGAGATCACCGAGTTCCAGAACCAGCAGGCCCAGGCCAACGCGCTGCTGTCGGACCAGGTCGACATCGCCTCGGGCGCCAACCCCACCATCGCCCGGTCCCTCGCGGGCAAGGACGGCATCCAGCTCCTTGACAGCAAGGGCGACTTCACCCTCAGGATCGGCCTCAACACCGATGTCGCGCCGTTCGACGACGTCCGGGTCCGGCAGGCGCTGCGGTTGCTCGTCGACCGCGACCAGGTCGTCGCCAACGCGTTCGGCGGATACGCCCGCGTCGCGAACGACCACGAGGGCGGCACGCCGCAGTGCCCCGCGCCGGGGGTGCCGCAGCGGAAGCAGGACATCGAGCAGGCCAAGAAGCTGCTGGCCGAGGCCGGGCAGCCGAACCTCTCCTTCGCGATCACGACCGACGGCCTGCTGCCCGGCATGCGCGAGCTGGCCCAGGTGTTCGCCGAGAACGCGGCCAAGGCGGGGGTGAAGGTCGAGGTCAACGTGGTGCCCGTGCCGGAACTGCTGTCGAAGTGGGGAAAGTGGCCCGCGTTCATCGACTTCAACCCGATCCCCTACCTGCCGACCGTGATCGGGTCGATGCTGCCGGACCGGGTCGGCAACGCCACGCACTGGGACAACCCCGAGTTCGTCCGGCTGGCCGACGAGCTGTTCCTGGCCCCGGCGGCCGGGCAGTGCTCGATCATGAACCGGATGCACGAGATCGAGTACCGCGACGGCGCCACGGTCGTGCCCGCGTTCGTCAACGTGCTGATGCCGTACCGGAGCCGGGTGCGCGGGCTGGTCACGGACGTGAACGGGCGCCCGCTGTCGTTCCTGTCGAACGTGTCCGTCGGGAGCTGACGCCGTGGCCTCGTCGACCGCGCCGCGCCGGGGTTCGCCGACCCGGTGGCTGCTGGGGCGCCTGGCTGTCGGCCTGCTGGTGCTGTTCCTGGTGTCGGTGCTGCTGTTCCTGGTGACGCAGGCGCTGCCCGGGGACATCGCGCGGATCATCCTCGGCAAGGACGCGACGGCGGCGCAGGTGGCCGACCTGCGGGGGCGGCTCGGGTTGGACCGGCCGCTCGTGGCGCAGTACTGGCACTGGCTCACCGGTGTGCTCGGCGGCGACCTGGGGACGTCGTTGGACAACGGCAGGCCGGTGGCGGACATCCTCGCGCCCCGCGTGCTCAACTCGTTCACCCTGGGCCTGATGTCGATGGCCCTGATCCTGCCGCTGTCGGTGCTCATCGGCGTGTTCACCGCGTACCAGCGGGACAGCCTGCCGGACAGGGCTTTTGTGGCGGTGTCGTCGCTGTTCACCGCGCTGCCCGCGTTCGTCGTCGGCATGCTGCTGATCGCGTTCTTCGCGACGTCGGTGTTCAGGGTGCTGCCGGGGGTGTCGAACATCCCGCCCGGCGACCTGCCGTGGTGGCACCCGGCCGAACTCGTGCTGCCGGTGACCACGCTGACGCTGATGGGCGTCATGTACCTGGGGCGGCTCGTGCGGGCGTCGTTCATCGACGCGATGGACAGCGAGTACGCGCAGATGGCGGTGCTCAAGGGGCTCAGCGGGCGCCGGGTGCTGTTCCGGCACGCGCTGCCCAACGCGGTCGCGGCGAGCCTCCCGGCGGCGAGCCTGGTCGCGGCGGTGACGATCACGGGCGTCGTGGTGGTCGAGTACGTGTACTCGTACCCGGGGCTGGGGACGGAGTTGGTGAGTGCGGTCAACGCCCACGACCTGCCGGTGATGCAGGCGTGCGTGCTGGTGCTGGCCACGGCGTACTACGTGTTCAACCTGCTGGCGGATGTGTTCACGACACTGGGGAGGTCGCGGTGAGTACTTCGGTGCTGGGTCGGGCCGCGCGCACCGGGCGGGCCCGTCTGGGGGTGGGCCTGCTCGGTGTGGTCGCGCTCGTGGTGGTGCTGGGGCCGGTGTTCGCTCCGCACCCGTACGACGCGATCGTCGGGCCGCCGCTGGCGGACCCGAGCGGGGCTTTCCCGCTGGGGACCGACATCCTCGGTCGGGACGTGCTGAGCCGCTTGCTCGACGGTGGGGTCAACCTGACCTGGATGGCGGTCCTCGCGGCGGGGATCGGGGTCGTGCTCGGGTCTCTGGTCGGGCTCACGGCCGCGTACCGGGGTGGCGCGGTCGACGCGGTGCTCATGCGGGCGATGGACGTGCTGCTGAGCTTCCCGGAGATCATCTTCGTGCTGCTGTTCGTGTCGATGCTCGGCCGCAGCACGGTGTTGACGTCGGCGCTGGTCGGTGTGGCGTTCGTGCCGGGCGTGTCGCGGGTGCTGCGCGGCGCGGCGATTCCCGTTGTCGGCAGCGACTACGTGCTGTGGGCGCGGGTGAACGGGTTGCCCGCCGGGCGGATCCTGCTGCGCGAGGTGCTGCCGGGGGTGACCTCGCCGCTGATGGTGGAGGCCGGGACGCGGCTGGTGTGGGCGGTGTCGGCCATCGCGTCGTTGAGCTACCTGGGTTTCGGCATCGCGCCGCCCGCCGCGGACTGGGGGCTGATGGTGGGTGAGAACCAGGACGGGCTGTCGGTGGCGCCGCTGCCGGTCCTGGCGCCGATCGCGTTGATCCTGATGATGGCCTTGGGCGGCAACCTGGTCGCCGAGTCCGTCGCGCGGACCGTCGGCCGCACGGAAGGGAGGGTGTGACGTGGAGGTCGAGGTTTCCGGTGTCACGGTCCGGGCGGACGCCACGGGGCACGACATCGTCCGGGACATCGGGTTCGAGCTGGCCAGGGGCTCGGTGCTGGGCGTGGTCGGCGAGTCCGGGTCGGGCAAGAGCACGCTCGCGTTGGCGTTGCTGGGTTTCGCGCGCAAGGGCGCGACGATCACGGGCGGCCGGGTGGTGGTCGATGACGTCGACCTGCTCGCCCTGCCGGAGAAGGAGTTGCGGCGCGCCAGGGGAAGCAGGGTCGCGTACGTGCCGCAGGACCCGGCGACGGCGTTGAACCCGAGCCTGAGCCTGGCGACGCAGCTGACCGAGGGACTGCGGTTGCCCCGGCGGGAGGCGCTGGCCCGGGTCCGGTCGTTGCTGGAGGCGGTCGGGCTGCCCGGCGACGACGCCTTCCTGCGGCGGCGGCCCCGGCAGCTGTCGGGGGGCCAGCAGCAGCGGGTGGCCATCGCGATGGCGGTCGCGCCGGGTCCCCGGTTGATCGTGCTGGACGAGCCGACGACCGGCCTGGACGTGTCGACGCAGGCGCGGGTGCTGGAGGTGGTGCGGGAGCTGTGCCGGTCGCGGGACCTGGCGGCGATCTACGTCTCGCACGACCTGGCGGTGGTGGCGGAGGTCGCGGACCGGGTGCTGGTGGTGTACGGGGGCGAGGTGGTGGAGCACGGGTCGTTGGCCCGCGCGGCGCACCCGTACACCCGGGCCCTGCTGGCCGCGGTGCCGTCGTCGACCCACCGGCACCGGCTGGTGCCGATCCCGGGCCGGGCGCCGGGGATCGGCGCGGACCGGTCGGGGTGCGTGTTCGCGCCGCGGTGCGCGCACGCGGCGGAGGAGTGCTCGTCGCGTCCGCCGTTGGTCGAGGTTCCGTCGGGGACGTTGGCGCGGTGCTGGCGGACGGCGGAGGTGGCGCGGTCACCCCGGCCTGCCGTTGTCGTCGATGCGGCTCCCCCGTTCTCCGGCGACGAGATTCTGACGGTGTCCGGGTTGAACGCGGGGTACGGCGGTCGACAGACCCTGTTCGAGGTGTCCTTCGGCCTGGCGCGGGGCGAGTGCCTGGCGTTGGTGGGTGAGTCGGGCAGTGGGAAGACGACGATGTCGCGGTGTCTGGTGGGCTTGCACGAGGAGCAGGAAGGGAAGATTGTTTTCGACGGCCAGGTGCTCGCTCCTCGGCGCGACAAGGACCTGCGGCGGGAGTTGCAGTACGTCTTCCAGAACCCGTACGGCTCACTCAGTCCACAGCGGACTGTCGAGAGCAGTCTCCTGGTTCCGCTCAGGCACTACTTCGGCCTGAAGGGCACCGAAGCCCGACGGCGTGCCCACGAGGCCCTGGACCGCGTCGAGATCCCCACCCACCTCGCGAACCGCTACCCCGCCGAACTCTCCGGCGGCCAACGCCAACGCGTGGCCATCGCCCGAGCCCTCGTCTGCCGACCCAAGCTGCTCATCTGCGACGAGATCACCTCCGCCCTGGACGTCTCGGTCCAGGCCGCGGTGGTCGAACTCCTCCGCTCCCTCCTGGCGGAGGGCCTGTCGATGATCTTCGTGACGCACGACCTGGCTGTCGTCCGAAGCATCGCCGACACCGTCACCGTCCTCAACCAGGGCCGAGTCGTGGAGAAGGGCACGGCGGACGCCGTGCTCTCCTCCCCCACCCACCCCTACACGCGCTCGCTGGTGGCCGCCACCCTCGACGTCCCCGACACCTTCGAGCACGCGGGGTAGTCACTCGTCGTGGTCGTCCTCCGCCTCCCTGTCCCAGTGCCTGCCCTGCGCGCGCAGGGACTCGGCGTGGTCGCGGAGGACCCGCGCGGTGTGCGGCCAGTCGAGTTCGACGTCGGCGGCCCAGGCCAGGTACTTCGCGGCTGAGGCCCGCTCCTGCTGCCCGCCGTCGTACACGCCTCGGGTCGTCATGCCGATGTCGTTGCTCATGCCGGTCAGGAAGCCGATGCGGATCTCGTCGGCGTCCTCCAGGTCCAGGACGTCGCGGATCGCCTCCGCAGGCCAAGCCCCGTCGGCGCCGACGGGACCTGCCGAGATCAGCGCCCCGATGGACCGGTCACCGCTCTTTCGAAGGTTTGCCTGGAGGAGGAGCTCCCGCGCCGCGGAGACCCAGCCGTGCAGGAACTTCCCGTCCACGACGTCGTCTCGGTGGCCGGGGACGCGGCGCATCCGCTCGGCGGTCAGGTAGAAACCCGTGGCGTCGGGGTTCAGCTTTCCGTTCGGGAGGTAGCGGAACTGGTGCAGTTCGACGAAGGCGGAGGCATCGCCGGAGATCAAGTCGAGCAGCGTCTGGGGCTGCCAGTCGTGGAACAGGCCCGCGAACATCACCTCCCACCGGACGATTTCGCGCGCGGCGCAGTCGGTCTCGCGCAGGTACGCCAGAAGCCTCTCCAGTTCGTAGGAGATGTCGGGCCGCGCTGTGCCCGGGGCGTCCACGAGTGCCTGGAAGGTGGCAACCACGAACTCCACCGGAGGGCGCCACGAACTGTTGTGGTCGTGCAGCACCATGACCAGGCCGTCGATGGCCGCACCGGCGCGGCAGGCTCCGAGGATCTTGGCGAGGTATCCCTCAACCGCCCCCGTGGGGAACGGGTAAGCCGGGGTGATCTCCCAGAAGCGCTGTCGGGTCTCCTCGCTTTCCGCCGCCACCCGCTCGTACGCCCAGTCCACGGGCACCGCCAGCAGGAACGCCACACGGCGCGAGACGTCATCAGGAACGCTGTCGACGACTTCCGCGCACCATTCGGCACCACCGACACGGGCGCGGCAACGAACCCAGCCCTCCGCCAACTCGCTGCCAAGGACGTTGAAGACCTCTTCGCGCGCGGCGTCGCCCGTCACCCGCGCCAGCGCCCACCCGACGGAATCACCCCGCGTACTTGCCTCCGCCAAGCGCGCCAGGCCCTCGAACCCTTGGTGGTCGAACACCTCAGCGACGACCTCTTGCCTGCGGGCGTCCACCGCCGCGTGGTGGGCCTCATGATCGGTCCGGTCAACTCCCGGCAAGGCGGGGTGCCAGGAGAACAACCAGGCGTGCCTGGTCGGGTCCGCGACGGGTTCGATCCGCTTGGCGAAGAGCGTCAGGCGCTCCACCTCGGCAGGCGTGCGGTGTTTGGGTTCAGCGTCACCGTCGATGGCGCGGTTGAGGATCGTCGTCACCTGGGTCCACAGCTCGCCCAGCTCGTGCTGGTGGAGTGGGCTGAGAGAGGCGTTCTCGAGGGCACCCAGGAGCCGCTCGCGCCAGCTTTCGGGGAACCGGGCAACCCTGGGCAGGTAGTCCGCCCAGCGGCGTGGGTCGGTGATCAGATCGGCCTCGATGGCGTCGAGCAGTGCCGCCCCGTACGCGGTCAACCCGTCCGGTGCGGCGGACTCCGCGCTGGCCCAGTCCTGCCGGACGCGGGGACGCGCCGGGTGGGCCAGGAACCCGCCGTGGCGGGTCAGGTCGTCGAGGAGTCGCCAGCCCACCTCGGGGTAGCGCTTGCGCACCTGGTTGATCAAGGCCGAGCGACCCTCGACCGGGATGGGGCTGATCGGCGCTGCCGTGAGCAGGCTCGCCAAGGTGTTGGACGGGCGGTTCGCCAGGCGGCCACCCGGATCGATCTCGGCCAGCCGCGCGACCGACAGGGTCGCGAGCGAGCGGTGATCCGCCGACCAGGCGAGGGTCTCCAATGCCCAGAGCAGCCCGGAGTGCGGGGAGTGGTGTCCCGCCACGCCGTCGTCGAATATCAGGCGGAGCAAGGGATCCGGCGCCCGTGTCCCCGCACGGACAGCGTCGAGGAAGACTCCGGGCGCGGCTTCCGCCAGCAGCGGCAGCACGTCGGCGAGCGAACGCCAGAGCAGGCCGGTCCGGTCGTCGTTCGCCTCGCGCAGCAGCGCGCCGACGATCCGGGACGCGTGGTTCTCGCCCGTGTCGCCCGCCACGGCCCCGGTGTCACCCAGGCGCGCCAAGCCTTCGGCGATGCCTTGGCGCAGGTCGTCGGACCAGCGCCGCCGGATGTCCCGCAGCCCGGCGGTGAACGCCTCCCCCTCGGGGAGCGAGAGCACCGGGTCCACCTCGCCGAGCACCTCGGCCGCGGCGTCGGCGAACCGCGCCAGGTCGGTGCCGGTCATCCGGGACACCAGTTGGGACCAGGCGTCGAACGGGTCGGCGAGTTGCCAACGGGAGCCGCTGCGGTGGACCAGTGGGTCCGAGGAGGTGGCGTTCGCGGCGAGGAAGCGGTCGACGGCCGGGTAGTCGTGCCCGGTGACGCGCCCGATGATCTCGTGATCGACGGCATTGGTGGCGGGCCAGCGACCGATGAGCGCGAGCGGGGTCGCGATCGCGGAGTCCTGCGCCCACGGTGGGCGTGACCTGCTCGGCATGAGCCTGCGCATGAGGGCGCGTTGGCTCCGCCTGGCCAATCCCGCGTACTCGTCGGCCAGGTGCGGTGGCGTTCCGGCGGCCAGGAAGGCGTCCCGGGCCAGGTCCCTGGGGACACGCGGCAGTGTCAGCCCATCGGCGCGGCGGACGAACGCGTCTTGGGCGATGAGCACGTGCCGCTGGTTCTGGTTGTGGCCGACGAGGACGTCATCGCTCACCACGACCGCCGGGAACGACCGCGGGATCTTGGCCGCGTGCTCCCACCCGGCCCGCGAGGTGACGCGCACCGCGCGGGACGCGGGACCGAGGACCACTGCGGCGAACTCGGCGACCTCGTCCGTCGTCTGGCCTTGGAGGACGAGGGTCCCTGGTGAACCGGCCAGCCACGACCGCAACCGATCGGCGACCTCCGCGCGGCCCAGCAGGGCAAGACCCTCGGGCAGCGCGGTCGCCGCGACGCGCTCGCGGTGCCACGCGGCCAGGTCCTCGATCCCTTCGCGGACCCCGACGCCCAGCGCCGGGGCGGCGGTGATGAGGCGATCCACCAAGCCGGGGAGGGCGTGCGCGTCGCGGTAGGTGAGGCGGACGTACTGGCGGACGGCCAGGGACGCGAGGTCGGGCGGCAACTGGTCCGCGCCGTGCATGCGACCGCTGTCTTCAAGGATGGGGATGACCGGTTTCCCCGCCGCGAGCACGGTGGCGATCTCCCGCCGCACGATGTCGTCCGGGTCGAACAGGCGCGCGCCGAACTCGGACAGCCACCGGTCGCCGATCACCACGAGCATCGCGTCGCAGGTCTTCACCGCGTTCCACAGGATCGGCGGGTATTCGTGCCCGACATCGATGGACCGCTGGAGCGGAAGACCTGGTCTGGGCCGAGCACACCGGAGAGTGCCGCGTCCAGCCAGGCGGCCTTGTCCTGGCCGTCGCCGACGCGGAAGTTGATGAACAGCATGTGGTGAGAGTGCCTTGCGGGTGCGTTGGGCTTCAACGGGTTTCCCGTCGCCCGAGTGCGTAGTCGCGGGAAACCCTCGGCGGCGCGGGGATGGAGCCCCGCGCTGCCGGCCGGGTTACAGGTTGCAGGGGGCGCCGGGGGTGTAGAGGGCAGCCCGGGCGTGGCCGATGGTGATGTCGGTTCCGGCGATCAGTCTGATGTGGAGGGCGTTGACGGAGATGCCGTTGGCGGTTGGTAGTTGTTCGTTCGTGGTCACCGTGCCGACGAGGGGGATGGTGATGTTGAGGTTCTTCAGCGGCACGATCGGCACGCCCGCCACGCGGAGGTTGGACAGGGTGCTGGTGCCGGAGGTGGTGACCGCGCCCGTCGGCGTCGTCGTGGCCACGGCCTCGGCGCGGAGTTCGTCGGCGGTGATCAGCCCGCCGACGAGGCTGAGCGAGGCGGTGCGGGCGGTGGCGCGAGCGGTGCGGAGGCCGTCGGCGCCGGTGGTGCCGACCGCCTCGTTGTCCATTGTGGATACCGAGCCGACCGGGAGCGGGGCGCCCACGAGGTGGCTGGTGCGGGTGGCCGGGTCGGTGGCGCAGGTGAGGTCGGCCGGGGACACCGGCGGCAGCGCGGCGAGCAGGGTGGACACGCGGGCGCCGTAGGCGTGGGCGTCGTAGGTGTACGGCGGCGCCGTGACGGTCAGCGTCGAGCAGCCGGGCGGGTCGAGGCCGATCAGCGGGCCGACGTCGGCGGCGCAGGTCGTGTAGGTGCCGACGGTCTCCGGGCGGACCGGGACGGTGACCGCGCAGGAGGCGGCGCCCGCCGGGATGGTGCCGGTGGCGCGCAGGCGGAAGTCGCCGGTCGCCGGGTCGAGGGCGGTGTCGGCGCAGGTCGTGGTGGCCGGGCCCGCCGGTGCCACGCCGGGTGGCAGGTCGAGGGTGAACGACCAGCCCGCCTTCTTGCTCAGCTCGCTGGTGTTGGTGACCGTCAGCGTCAGCGCGGACGTGCCGCCGACCTGGATGGCGCCCGGGTCGTAGGCGACGTCGAGGCGCGGGGTCACGTCGAGCACCCGGATGTTGTCGAAGGCGCTGTCGTTGCCGTTGCCGCTGGGCTGCTGGTTGACCAGCCGCAGGCCGACCGACGTGCCGCTGAACAGCACGGGGGCGTCGCTGTGGAAGGTGCCGACGGAGGTCGCGTCGACGACGGTCGTGGCGTCCTCGCACGGGGTGATCGGGCGCTGGAACGCGGGGACGGCGGTGGTGCCGTCGAGCAGGTAGAAGGCGTAGCGGGCGTGGTCGGCGTAGCAGTTCTGCTCGGCGACGTCCACGGAGAACGCCACGAACCGGTTGGTCGCGGTCAGCGGGATCGGGGTGACGGTCTCCAGCTGGGTGCGGCCCGCGCCGGGGTTGGTGTGGGTGTACGCGGTGACGGCGTGGTTGGTGGCACCGGTGCCGTCGGCGTGGTCACCGAGCACCCGGGCCAGGTCGCGGACGCGCGGCCACCACCCGCCGCAGCCCGCGCCGGGCGGGTCGGTCGCCTGGTTGAGCGCGGAGGCGATGATGCCGTTGCACGAGGTCAGCCAGACCGGGTCGACGCGGTAGGTCTGCGCGAGGGGCGCGGGTCCGGTGTAGTCGTCGACCCAGATGACGCCCGAGCCCTGGCCGTTCTCGAAGTCCTCGGCGAAGACCACCCTCGGTGCGAGGGGGTCACCGGGCGCCGCTGTGGCCGGGGTCGAGACGACCAGCAGGGGAACCGCCAGCAAGGTCACCGCGGCGAGGGCTCGCCCCCTGCGGCGTGATGGGACATCCACGACAGAACCTCCACGGGTCGACAATCCGGGCCACTCGGTTCCATCGCGACAGCCGGGTCGCCGGTTGCGCGGTTCGGCGGTGACCACCCCACGGTGCGGGGCGGTTCACCGTGACCGCCCAACCCCGACACCCCGCGAGGACCGCGCGCGGGCCGGTTGCTCTCTCCGGGGCACCACGGTCGGGTGACACCAGCCCAGCGGCGTTGCGCCCTCCGGCCCAACGCGACGGTGCGCCGCCGGTCAACGGCCCGAGCGTCAGTCTTTTGGGCGATGATCGCGGTGCCGCCGGGGTGCTCTGCTTGTCCGGTCCCGTGGTCGGCACGGCACCCTTCGAGGATGGAAACCCTTGATGCTCAACAAGATTCTCCGCAGACGGCCGCTGTTCGCCGTCGCGGCCGCACTGCTCGCGACCATGACCCTGGCCGCACCCGCGTCCGCGTCCGCCCAGGGCGAGGCCGAGGGCTGGTCGTGCCGCGTCCCGGCGGGCTGGACCTGGGCCACCGCGCGCCCGATGCCGCCGCCGGTGTGCGAACCGCTGTACTACGTCGTCGCCCCCGCCGACGGCAAGCGGACGTGCAGCGTCCCGCCGGGGTGGACGTACACCCTGGTTCGCGAGTCCTCGGACTGCCGGTTCGGCGGGACGGGCGTCGCGTACACGTTGAAGACCCCGACCGCCGGCCTGTGGGCGTGCAGCGTGCCTTCCGGTTTCACGTACTCCAGCACGCGGTCCACGACCAACTGCGACCGCGTCGGGGGCGCTTCCACCGAGTACCTGCTCGCCTGACCCCCGGCCCTAGTCCTCAGTGGAGTTGCGGGCCTCCCGGAGCCAGGCCCGCGCGCAGGTCGACGGTGATCGGGACCGGCTCGCCGCGCTCGTCGGTGATCGCGATCTCCAGCGGGATGTGGTGGGTGTCGAACGGGTACAGCGAGGTGTCGCCGTCGGCGGTGAGGGTGGCCTCGCGCAGGGGCATCCACTGGCCCTCGGCGAGTTCGGTGGTGTGGTCGCCGCCGATCTCGTCGAGGGTGAACCGCAGCGGCGTGCGGAGGCTGCCGTCCGCGTTGCGGTAGCGGCCCTCCGGCCGCGTGTCGATGCGGACCTTGTAGGCGTTGTCGTCGGCGTTGATGGTCAGCAGCGTGACCTTGACGCCGACCCGGTCCGGGCCGGTGCTCGCGGTCACTGTCCGGTTAGACCGGTTTCGGTGACGCCGCGGACGAGGTAGCGCTGGGCGACGGCGAAGACCAGCACGATGGGCAGGATGGACACGGCCGCGGCGGCGAACAGGAGTGTGACGCGGGGGTTCTGCGCGGTCAGCAGGCTCGACAGGGCGACCTGGATCGTCCACGTGTCCGAGTCCTGGGCGATCAGCAGCGGCCACAGGAACTGGTTCCAGCTGCCGATGAAGTCGATGACCGCGATGGCGGCGACGAACCCCGTGGCGTTCGGCACCACCACCCGCCAGTAGACGCCCCAGCGGGAGAGGCCGTCGAGGCGGCCCGCTTCCTCCAGGGCGACCGGGAAGTCGAGGAAGAACTGGCGGAAGAGGAACACGTTCAGCGCGCTGAAGAGGCCGGGGACCACGAGGCCGCGGAAGTCGGAGAGCCAGCCCAGGCTGGAGACGACCACGAAGCTCGGTACGAACGTCACCGCCGTGGGCACCATCAGCGTCGCCATCACCGCGTACAGCACGACTGGCGCGTGCCGGTACCGCACCCGCGCGAGGCCGTAGCCCGCCAGCGAGCACAGCACGACCTGACCGGCGGTTTGCAGCACCGCGACCACGGTCGAGTTGACCAGGCTCCGGGTGAACATGAGTTCCTTGTCGGAGAACAGGTCCGCGACCGTCGACCAGTCCGCGCCGATCCCGTCCCGGAGCAGGACGGCGAAGGGCAGCAGGAACACCGCCACCGCCAGGGCCAGCACCACCCAGTGCGCGATCCGAGTCACCGCCGCCTCCGCGAGACCTTGCCGGACAACAGGGTCGCCAGCGCGATCACCAGGGCCAGCACGAGCGCGCCCGCGCTCCCCCGCCCCAGGTCCTGCCCGCCCGAGCCCAACGAGTTGTAGTACAGGTACACCAGCGGCGGCCGGGCGAACGGCGCGTACCCCCGCGAGTCGCCGAGGACGTTGTAGAACTCGTCGAACGCCTGGTAGGCGTTGATCAGGTTCAGGGTGAGGACGGCGACCAGGGCACCGCGCAGGCCGGGCAGCGTGATGTACCGGAACGTCTGCCACCCCGGCGAGGCGCCGTCGATCCAGGCCGCTTCGTAGAGGTGGCGCGGGATCCGTTGCAGCGCGGCGATGAACAGGATCATGTAGAAGCCGAGTTGCAGCCACAACCGGACCGTCACCAGCACGACCCAGTACAGCGGCGGGTCCACGGTGCCGACCCACGCCTGCGGCTCGACACCGAACCAGCCGAGCACGGTGTTCGCCACGCCACTGTCCACTCCGGAGAACAGCGACATCTTCCAGATCAGCGCGGCGACCACGTACGAGCACGCGAACGGCAGGAAGAACACCGACCGGAAGAACACCTGCGCTATGGGAATCCTGTTCACCAGCAACGCCAACCCGAGCGACAGCACGACCGTGGTCGGGATGATGAACGCCGCGAAGACCGTGAACGTGCCCAGGCTGTCGAGGAACGCGCGATCGGTGAGGACGTCGACGTAGTTGTCGAACCCGACGAACTCCGTTGGCGCGACGGTGTTGTGCGCGTCGAAGAGGCTGAGGTAGGCGCTCCAGCCGATCGGCACGTAGGTGAACAACAGCAGCCCGGCGGCGAAGGGGCCGACGAACAGCCAGAAGGTGAGCGCCTCGCGGCCGCGCCTCACCGGTCGAGCCGCGCGATCTCGTCCCGGGCCGTCTGGAGGGCCGCGCGCAACTCCCCCGTGGGTTCGGCGCCCTCGCGGGCGATCCGGGACACGGCGTCGGTCAGCGCGGTGTTGGCGCGCGAGGACCAGCGGGCCGGGTTGGCGATCCGGCCGCCCTCGGTGACGAACCCGACGACGTCCTTGGCGGGCCCGTCCCCGGTCTTGGCGGCGAGCGAGCGCCGGGCGGGCAGGTGGGCGCCGAACGCGGTGGCGAACTCGGTCTGGTACTCGGTTTTCTCGACCCACAACCACTTGACGTACGCCTTGGCGGCGTCCACGTTCCCACTGCGCGCGTTCACCATCGCGCTGTACGCGCCGACCGGCACCGACTCCGCCCCCCGCGAGTCGAGGCGCGGGAACGGCAGGACGCCGATGTCGTCGCCGTGCGCCGCGCGGATCTTCGGCAGGTTCCACAGGCCCGTCCACTGCATCGCGGTGAGCCCGTCGACGAAGGCCCCGGGGTCGGACCAGTCGGTGGGCGCGCCGAGCAGCAGGGCGCCGCTCTGGTGCAGTTCCCGCAGTTTGCCGAAAACGGTGGCGGCGCGCGGGTCGTCGAAGCCGGGGGCCTTCCCGTCGGCGGAGAGGAAGTCCAGCCCGGCGGACCACAGCAGCGGCGCGGTGAGAACGTTGACACCACCGTCGTTTCCGGCGAAGAACCCGCGAACCCCACCGGCGTTGACGCGTTTCGCGGCGTCGATCAGCTCGTCGACGGTCCGGGGCGGGGTCACGCCCGCCTTGCTCAGGAGGCTCGGGCGGTAGTACAGGACCTGCGTGTCGATGGCCTGCGGGATGCCGTAGAGCCGTCCGTCGACCGTTTGGGAGTCGAGCAGGCTCCGGACGAAGTCGTCGCGGGTGTCGCCGAGGAGGTCGTCGAGCGGCACGACCTGCTTCTGCCGCACCCAGTCGACCTTGACCTGGGCCTCGAACACGTCCGGCACCGCGCTGTTCTGCAACGCGGTGACGACCTTGGAGTCGTAGTCGCCGGGGTTCCACTGCACCTCGACCTTCGCCCCCGGGTACGCGGCGGCGTACCGGCGCACGGCGTCCTGGACGCCGTCCTCCCCGTACGCGTGGTACCAGTGCCGCAGCGTCCCGTCCCCGGAACCGCCGCGCCCGGTGTCCGACCCGCACGCGGAAAGCCCCAACAACCCGGCCACCACCAGGAACCCCCGTCGACCGATCTCGGCACCCATCCCCCGACCTCCCTCGACTCGACCTGGCGACGATTCTCGAACCTCGGTGATCTTCTGTCGACTTTTCCCACCAGGAGGACACCGGGCCTGCCATGATCGACTCGTGGCGGTGTTCGTGTGCGCGGAATGCGGAGCGGACCTGACGGTGCCGGTGGACCGCGTAGCGCTGCCGCCCAGCGCGCCCGCGAAGGTCGGAAACGGGCTGGCCATGCCCGTGCTCATGCCACCGCGCACCTACGCCGTCGACCCCGAACCGTCGGGAGCGCCGTGGCGGGAATGGGCGAGCGTCACGCCGGAGGAGGCCGCGGCCTGAGGCGTGTTCGCCCCGGTGCCCATGGTGTCGTTCGGCTCGCCCGGGGCCGTCGCGATCGCCCCCGGCGACGCGGTCGGCATGACCTGGATCGTCGAGCGGGCAACCGGTTACTGCCGCGCCTGGCGCGGCCAGACCTGTGGCTGTCGACGAGTGCGTCGCCATGCGCACCCTCGCCCGGCTGCCGGGGGTGCGAGAACCGAGGGTGCGGCAGGTCCACGACCGGATCCGCAAGCGGCGCCCCTGGTAGGGACGACGGATGCCTGGGCGGACGGTGGGCCGCCCGCCCAGGAACCGGTCAGGCGCGCAGGGAGTTGGCCGCGTTCAGCCGTGCCTTGACGTTGTCGGTGAGGCGTTTGAGGCCCAGCAACTCCAAAGCGGTCCGGTACAGCGCCGGGAGGTCCGCCCCCGGGTCACGGGACGCGGCCAGGTCGAGCAAGGCAGCCAGTTCGGCGGGCGGGATCTCCTCGAAGGACCGCGGACCGAGGTGGCGCACCCGGAACGCGGGCTGGTCCGGTAGCCGGTAGGTGCGCGGTTTGGCACCGGCCTCGCCCAGCGGGTTGTCCTCGACGAGCCGACCCGCGCGGACCGCGGCGCCGATCGCCCGGTTCAGGTCGGTCGCGATCAGCTTGCCGATCCGGTTGCCGCCCGACGCGCGGACGTAGGCGGTGTGCAGCCGCTGGCCCAGCACCGGTCCTTCGGCCGCGACCACGCTTTCCAGGCCCGCCACCAGGTCGGCGCGGGACGCGCCGGTCACCGCCGGGACCGCGCCACCGAACTGCACGTACTCGGCGGGCTCGGACACCTCGACGCCTGAGCGCGCGGCGGCACCGGGCACCGGAACCGGCGCGACCGGCGGGACGACAACGGGTACCGGGGTGTCGGACTCGGCGACCGCCGGTGGGACGACAGCGGGCGTGACCGCATCGCGCTCGGCCTCGACAGGCACGGCGATATCCGGCGCGGCCACCTCCGGCGCCACGGCGACCGGTGTGCGCTCGACCACCGCACCCGAGGTCGCCCGCCGGGTGTCGACCCAACCGGACGGGTGGATGTCGAGCGCGTGCAGCGCGCCCCACAACCGGTCCAGCACCTCGGCCTGGTCGAGGTAGAACTCCGACTCCGGGATCCGGAAGAAGTGCCAGCCGCACCGCTCCAGGTCGCGCTGGCGGGCGAGGTCGCGTTCGTAGGCGTCCGGCCCGTGCCAGGCGTCTCCGTCGCACTCGATCGCCAACCGGGCCTTGGCGCCCACCACGACGAGATCGATCCGGTAGCCCTGGCTCGGGTACTGCGGCACCACCGCGTAGCCGTGCCCGACGAGCCGGTTGTGCACGCGCTGCTCGAACAGCGAGTCGAACGGTTCGACCCGCTCGTGCTCCGGCACCGGGCCCGCCGTCGCGCCCTCGCCCGCGGCCGCCCGCCCGGCCACGCCGTAGCAGTAGTCGAGCAGTTGGAACCGCATGTCCTCCGGGTTGCCCAGATCCGACAGCGAGACCGAGTGGAACACCCACATCTGGTCCTTGGCGCGGGAGGCCGCGACGTTGTAGCGCTGCACGTACAGGTCGGCGGTGAGGGCGCCGATCCGCTTGCCCGGGTCGGGAGCCTTCACCATCGACAGGAACACCACGTCCCGCTCGGAGCCCTGGAAGTCCGCCGAGTCGCCGCAGCGCAGGTCGCGCGCCGCCCACTCCTCCGGCGGGATCCGGGCGAGCAGCCGCTTCTCGATGGCGGTGGCCTGCGCCCGCCCCAGCAGCGACACCACGCCGAAGGTGAGGCCGTCGTAGCGCGGGTCGGCGGCGCACTTCTCGATCTGGTCGACGATCGCCTCGACCTCGACCGGGTTGACCTTGTTGCCGTCGCCGCCGCGCTCGTAGCCCTCGGCGAGGAACACCGGCTTGATCGGCTCCAGCCGGTCGGCGCCGTACTGCCGGACCGGGATCAGGCGGATGCCGTCGGGTTCGTACGCGATGCGGTTGGAGAAACCGATGATCTCGGGCACGCAGCGCCGGTGCTCGGTGAGCGTGAGCAGGCCCTCGAAGCGCATCTTGGCCTCGTCGAACAGGCTGCGCTTGGGGTCCTGCCAGGACGCCTTGTACGGGTCGTCCCACAGGTACTGGTCGGCCAGCTTGCGGATCTGCTGCTGGTCGGTGCCCACGGCGGTGGGCGAGACCTGGCGGTCGTCGCCGATCACCACGATCCGCGGCGCCAGGTACTGCAGGAACGTGGCCTCGACCCCGGCCTGCGACGCCTCGTCGACGACGACCACGTCGAACATGTCGGGCCGCACGGCGAACTGCTCGGCGATCCGGTACACCGGCATGATCCACACCGGGACGGCGGCGCGGCAGCGGTCCATGGCGGCGCGGATCTCGGCGCGCTGCTGGGCGGCGTAGCGGCCGGTGCCCTTGCCCAGGCGCTTCACCAGTTGCGCGTACTGCTGCAGGTTCGCCTTGGCCTGGCCGGAGAGCCGGGCGGGGGCGACCGCGTGGGCCCACGCCCGCTCGGCGGCGAGCCGCTGCACCCGGTCGCGGACGCGGCCGTCGACCCGGGTGACCTCGTCCTGCGTGGCGTTGACGTCCGCGCGCGGCCGGTCGGCGACCCACGCGCGGGTGGCGGCCCACGCCCACGCGGCGGTCCAGCCCGCCAGGCGTCCGGGCCACTCGGGTTCGTCGGGGGCGCACTCGACCTCGGCGAGGAGCGCGGGCGCGGACGCGTGCAGCCGCGCAGTGGTCTCGTCGCGGCGCGCCAGCAGGGCGCGGGCCTCGACCAGGCGCGTCAACCTGCGGTGGTGGGTGCCGTAGTGCTCGTGGTCGCGGTCGCGGACCGCGTCGACCATGCCCCGGACGCACGGCGCCGCGTCCGCCCACCGGCCGACCTCGGCGACCGCGTCGGCGAGCGCGGCCAAGGGCGTGCCGGCGGCGGCGCGGGCGTCGAACGCGTGGGCGGCGTCCACGAGCCGGGCGTAGGCGCGGACGGCGTTGAGGTCGTGCCACTCGGGCCGCGGCAGGCCCAGCGCCTCCAGTTCGCGCTCCTCGCGCTCCAGCGCCACGGCGAGGTCGAGGACCCGGGTCAGCTGGGCTAGTTCGGTGGTGTGCCAGTCGAGCCGTTCGCGCAGCGTGTCCTCGGCCGGGATGCGCACCGATTCGGGCCAGGCGCGGTCGAGCGCGTCGAGCGACCTGGTCGCCTCGACCCACCGGAGGAAGGCGTCCAGCTGGTCGGTGGTCGTCGGGGGCGTGTCGTTGACTCGGACACCGTCGAACAGCGGCTGGGCGAGCTTCACGACCTTGGGCGCGAACGCCCCCGCCTTGACCGTGCCGTCCGGGTTGGTCTTGAGCTTCCCGCCGCCCGCGAGGTGTTCGCGCAGGGACCTGGCGAGTTGCGCGAGCGCGCCGACCTCGCCGTTCGCGGTGACCGAGGTGAGCGGGCCGAGGAGGTCGACGACGGGGGTGACCTCGGCGGTGATCCGCTGGACCTGGGTGGCCCGGGAGTGCCAGATCGCGGCGCGGCCGGTGCGGACGTCGGTCAGCGCGTCGCCCATCCAGTCCTCGCGGCGGCGCGCGAGTTCGTCGGCCTCGTCGGCGAGGCCGCTGAGCCGCTGCCGCAGGTCCGCGCGGGTGGCGGCGGGGAGCGCTTGGACGGCGGGGAACGCCTGGTGCCCGGCGAGGTCGGCGAACCGGTCGGCCTCGGCGGTCGCGGCGCGCTCGGCGGCGACGAGGGCGGCGAAGGCGTCCGGCTCGGGGAGTTCCGCCAGGGCGAGCAGGCGCTGCCGGGCCTCGGGTTCGTCGGCGATCAGCGCGCGGTCGAGGAGGAGGCGGTGCCACGTGATGGCGGTGTCCTGGTCGACGGGCGGCTCGTCGGCGGCCCCGACCGCGACCAGGTCGGTGAGCCAGGCGAAGCGCGGCCGCTCGTCCTCGATCCGGCGCGCGATCTCGGCGAGGGTGCCCTGGTGGCCGCGCACGTCGTGCTCGGCGACCTCGGCGGCGCGCGCCTCGACCAGCCGGTGGCGCAGCGCGGCGCGGTGGCGCCGGAGCTCGTCGATGGCGGCGACGTGGTCCTCGATGGCGCGGCGCGCGGCCTCCGGGTCGTGTTCGGCGGCGGTGTGGCTGATCCGCTCGACGGCGACCTTGAGGTCGGCCAGGTCCGAACGCGACGACCCGACCACCGACACGGCCAGCGCCGCGATCGACTCGGGCAGCTTGGCCCGGACCTCCTTGAGCGCCCGGTCGGTCTGCGCGGTGACCAGGACCCGCTTGCCCTGGGCCAGCAGGTGCGACAGCAGCGCGGCGGCGGTGTGCGTCTTGCCGGTGCCGGGCGGGCCCTGCACGAGGGTCTGGGCCTTGCTGTCCACCTGGTGCAGGATGCGCAGCTGCACCTCGTTGACCGGCAGCGGCAGGAACGGGTCGTCGTCGACCTCGACCAGCGCGCCCGGTTCGGACGAGCGGGTGCTCGCGGGGCGGTGGTCCGGGTCCACCAGCGGCAGCAGCCCGTCCGGGACGGTGCCGGTGTCGGTGATCTGCCGGGAGATGGTGTCGAGGATGTCGACCAGGCCCTGCCGGGACCGCTTGCGCAGCACGACCGCGGGGGCGAACGACGTCGCGGCGTGCCTGCCCGGCGGCCGGGGCGCGTCGTCGTCGGTGTACTCGCCGTCGCCGTCGATGGCGTGGGTGAGCCTGCGGGCCAGCGCGCCCGCGACCTCGCGGTCGAGCACCTCCCCGTCAGCGTCCGCCAGCTCGGCCCTGACCTGGCGGACGTGCTGGGCGTCGGCGATGAGGTCGGGGTCGAGCATGTCGAGTTCCACCGCGGCGCCGTCGAGGCGCTCCCCGGCGCGCACGGCGAGGCGGCCGTTGTCGTCGTCGAAGGTGATCGCGGCGGGCGCGGTGATCAGGTGCCTGCGGATCGCGGCACCCGGTTTCCAGGACAGGCACCCGACGGCGACGACGAGTTCGAGTTCGTCGGAGTGGTCGGTGGCGGCGACGTAGGTGGCGAAGACCTGGTTGTAGACGGCGCGCGCGGGCTCTTGGGCGAGTTCGGCGCCGGCCCACGCGGACCAGTCCACGAGCCAGGCGTCGTAGGCGGTGGCGATCTCGGGGTCGTCCGCGCGCGACCGCTCGACGCCGTGGACCACCGCGGTGTCGACGAGTCGGGGCCGCGCGCCGGGTTCGTCGACCGGACCGTCGAGCCAGCGGTCGAGGACCTCAGGCGGCTCGGGCGCCGGGACCCGCGGCACACGGGCCACTTCGAACAGCAGCGCGCCCGGTTCCGGCGCGCGGCGGACGGCCGGGTGCTCGGGCAGTTCCCCGAGCCACAGCACGGACTCGTAGCTGTCGGTGGTGCGGGGCGCGGAGGTCCGCAGCTGCTGGCTGCGCGCCAGGAACTCGAAGAGCCGCCCCGCCCGCGCCACCACCGTGTCCGGAATCCCGCCAGACCCCATGCCCGCCACCAGACGCCTCCCTCTCCCGCCGACCACACGACACGGTGGGCATCGTCAACCACCGGACGGGCGATACAGCCCGCTAACCGGTGTTAGCGGATGGTGACCGGGAACGGCGCCGCTGGTGTCCCGTCTACGGGCGTGTCGGTTCACGCCGCCGTCGTCCGTCGCCGGATTGTTGGTAACAAGCCGCCGGACCGGATCGACACCGTGCACGGGTGCGGAGGGAGGCCGGGGTGACGGAGCCGGACAAGACCTGGGACGACGGCCACTACGGCGAGGACGACGTCATCGAGGCGGCGGACGGCAAGGGGTATCTCTCCGTGTCGGACTACACGCATGGCGACAACGGGCTGGAGCCCGACGATCACAGCTGGTAGGGGCGGGTAGGTGGCACGGCGAGAACAGGCCACGCTGGTCGTCGACCTCGGGTCGGCGACCTGCACGGCGGCGGTGGTGCGCGCGGGGGGCGCGACGCCGCTGAAGGAACCGGGGACCGGGGTGGTCGCCCGACCGGCCGCGTTGTTCGTGGACCCGGGCACCGGTCAGGCGCTGTGGGGGTCGGCGGCCGAGTAGCGCAAGCGGTCGGCGCCCGCGGCGTACCGGCGGGGGTTGCCCGATCCGGCCGACATCGGCGAGACGATCACGCTGGACGGCCGGGAGTTCGCGCGCGCCGACATCCTGTGCGACTTCCTCGCCCTGCTGGTGGCACAGGCCGAGGACCGCCCGGAGAACCTGCTGCTGACCTACCCGCCCGGACTGTCCGGTTCGGACGCGCTGGTCGCGGCGGCGGAGGCGGCCGGGTTCGACGAGGTCGAACTGCTCCCCCGCCCCCTGGCCACCGCGGTCGGGGTCCTGGACACCATCGACACCAACGACGTCGACACCGGAGTCGTGGTGGTGCACGACGTCGGCGCCACGGCCACGACCTCGCTCGTGCGGCTGAACTGGTCGGCCCGGTCGTCCGCGACCTCGCCCAGGCCGCCGAGGGCCTGCTGGCCGCGGGCGGGACCGACCGCGGCGCGGTCCGGGCGGTCTTGGTGGCGGGCGGCGCGGCGGTGACCCCGGCGATCGACTCCGCGCTGCGGCGCCGGTCCAACCGGGTGCTGCGCGCCCCGGAGCCCGCGCTGGCCGCGCTGTGCGGCGCCACCTGCTGGGTCCTGGACTCCGCGCGCAGCGCGCGGACGCGCCCGCGCTGGGCAGGCGCGTGCTGGCGTGGGAGCTGCCCGACGGGGTGGCCAAGGTCGTCGAGCGGACCGTCGCGGTCGGTGACGAGTTCGCCGAGAACGCCGTGCTGCTGCGCGTCCGCCAGCCGGACGACACGGTGTGGGACCTGGTGGCGGACCGGGCCGGGACGCTGGAGCGGTTCCCGGAGCCGGTCGCCGGGATGATCGACTCCGGTGTGCCCGCGGCCACCGCGCGGACGGGCGCGCCCGGCGCGGACGACGTGCCGGCCAAGCCGGTCGAGATCAAGGAACTGTCCCCGCGCAAGGGCGGTGAGTGGCTGCACCACATCTCCTTCAGCGCCGACGGCACGCGCTTCGTCGCCGACCACTACACCCGGATCGGGGTGCGGCCGGTGCCCGGCGGGTCGCGCGCGATCCTGAAGACCGACGCCACCACCAACACCGTGGCCATCAGCCCGGACGGCGGGACGGTCGCGGTCGTGACGGGCAAGCGGCACGTCCGGCTGTGGGACGTGGCCACCAAGAAGATCGTCCGCACGATCCGGCGCTGGACTCCCCCGGGCGGGTTGGCCTTCAGCCCCGACGGCGGTCGGCTGGCCATGGGCTACGCCGGGAGCCAGCGCGTGGAGGTCGTCGACCTCGCGACCGGCAAGGTGGAGCACGAGTTCTCGGCCTTCGTCGGCTACCCGGCCATGGTCTGGTTCGCGGGCCCCGACCGCGTGGTCACCCTCGACGCGGTGCGGGACCTCGCGGCGGGCCGCTCGGACCGGATCGGTTCCACGCTGGAGCGGTGCGCGGTCAGCGCGTGCGGTCGCTACCTGGCCGTGCGCAGGCAGGGTGAGTCCGTCGACGTCTTCGACCTCGACCGGCGCAGCGACGCCGGGTTCGTCCGGATCGGCACGTTCAAGATCAACCCGGTCAACGGTCTCGCGGTCAGCCACGGCGGTCTGCTGGTGGCGGTCGTGGCCGAGGACACCGACCGCGGCACCGGCGGGGTGACGGTGCTGGAGACCCGCACGGGCGCGGTGCTGTGCCGCCTCCCGTCCCGGGGGAAGCGCACCGAGGCCGCGTTCCACCCGTCGGGTCGGGTGCTGGCGGTGACGGGGTACGAGGGCGGGTCGCTCTACGGGTTGACCGACGACGCGTTCCCGGATTCCACAGTGGACTCGTCAGGGAAGGCGGGCTGATGGACGACGTGGTGCTGGTGGTGGACTTCAGGACCAGTACGTCCTCCGCCGTGCTGGTGCGCGGCGGGGAGCGGCGGCCGGTCGTGGAGTCCGGCGGGTCGGCGGTGTGGCCGTCGGCGGTGTTCGCCGCCGAGGAGGGCCTGCTCGTCGGCACCGCGGCCGAGCGGCGCAAGCGGGCCGCGCCCGCCGCGTACCGCACGGAGTTCAAGCGCGACCTGGGGCAGCGCGCGCCGGTGCGGCTGGGTGGCCGGTCGCTGCGCGTCGAGGAACTGGTCACGGCGGTGCTGTCGGCGATCAAGGCCGAAGCCGACCGGATCGCCCCGTCCCGGCGGGCGGTGCTGACCGTGCCCGCCTCCTACGCCCAGGGCGACCCGCGCCGGGCGCTGATGATCTCGGCGGCGGCGGCGGCCGGGCTGGGCACCGTGGAGCTGCTCCCGAGCCCGTGGCCGCCGCGCGCGCCGCGCCGGAGCAGCGGCGGGGCGAGCTGCTGCTGGTCCACGACTTCGGCGGCGGCACCTTCGACACGGCGCTCGTGCGGGTCGAGGACGACGGCCACACCGTCCTGGGGTACGCGGCCCTCGACGACTGCGGCGGCCGTGACGTGGACGCGGCGCTGGCGGCGGCCGTGGACCGGGACGCGGCGGAGTGGTTGGCGCCGCTGCGGGACAGCGCGACGGACCAGGCGGGCGCGTTGCGGCTGCGGTTGGCCGTCGGCGACCTGGCGCGCGGCGTGAAGCACCAGCTGACCGACACGGCGGAGGCCGAGGAGTTCCTGCTGCCGAGCACCCCGGCGTTCAAGCTGGCCCGGCGCGGGTTGGCGGACCTGGTGGCGCCGCTGATGGAGCGCACCGTCACCTGCTGCCGGGACCTGTTGCGTCGCTGCGGGGTCGACCAGTCCCGCGTGCACGCGGTCGTGGTGGTCGGTGGCAGTTCGCGGATGCCGGTCGTGACCGACACGCTGAACTCCCGGCTGGGCCTGCCGTTGCGGCACGTGCCGGACCCGACCTTGGCGGTGGTGAACGGCGCGGCGGCGTGGTGGGCGGCGTCGGGGGCGCGGGTCCTGCCGCCGGTGGCGATGCCGAAGGGGGCGCACCCGCTGTCGTGGGAGCTGCCGCCGGACGGGGCGACGCTGCTGCGTTGGCTGGTGCGACCGGGCAAGAAGTACGTGAAGGACACGCCGTTGGCCCGTGTGCGGTTGGCCGACGGGACGCTGTGGAACCTCACCGCGCACTCGGCGGGCAAGCTGCTCCAGACCCACGTCGAGCCCGGCGACCACCTGGTGGGCGGGCGCTGGCTCGCGGTCGGGGTGGCGTCGTGAGCGCGGAAGCGTTCGAGGCGCTGCGGGATCGCGTCGGTGCGGTGCTGGACGAGTTGCTGTCCGCCGCCGACGGGGTTTCCGCCGAGCGGTTGCGCGACGCGCGTGGGCGGATGGCCGACTCGGCGCTGGTCGTGATGGTGTGCGGGGAGTTCAAGCGCGGGAAGTCCAGTCTGCTCAGCGCCTTGCTCGACGAGCGGGAGCCGCTGCTGCCGGTCGGGATCACGTTCACCACCAGCGTCGTGACCACGGTCGGCTGGGCCGAGACCGAGCACATCACGGCGGTGCTGGAAGGCCCGGACGGCGACGTCGAGCGGCGGGAGATCAGTGGACACTCCCGGCGTCGGCGGCGTCTACGAGGCGCACACGGCGGCGACCACGGCGTTCCTGCCGAGCGCGCACGCGGTCCTGTTCGTCACCGACACCACGCAACCGCTGATGGAGAGCGAACTCCGGTTCCTGGCGCGCGCGACGTCGGCGGCGCGCGCGGAGGGCGACGACGACGGCACGGTGTTCGTGATGACCCGCGCGGACGCGGCCGTCGACCAGGCCACGCGGCTGGCCAACACCCGGGCCAAGCTCGCCGAGGTGACCGGTCGTCCGGCGGAGGGGATCGTCGTGGTGCCGGTGTCGAGCACCGCGCACCACGCGTACCTGGAGTTCGGCGACGACGAGGACCGGGAGCTGGGCAACCTCGACGGCCTGTCGGACCTGTTGTGGGACACGTTGGCGCGGCGTCGGGTGCGGGTGGTGCTCGGCGACGCGCTGGGTTCGGCCCGCGCGGGCGCGGAAGCGTTGCTGCGTCCCGTCGAGGCGGCTTCGGCGGCGTTGCGGGCCAGTTCGGCGGAGGAGGCGCAGCGGCTGGAGGACGAGATCGTCCGGGCCCAGCGCCGGACGGCCGAACTGCGGGAAGGGCGCGGCTGGACGGAGGCGCTGCGGCGCGACCTGGACGCGGTGGCCGCGGACCTGCGGGAACGGGCCCGGTCCGGCGTCGAGGCGATCTGGGACGAGGTCGACACCGGCGACCTGTTCGACGAGCGGATGCTGGCCGAGCCGCAGCCGATCCTCGACCGGATCGGAGAGGAGACCACCGACCTGGTGTCGGACCTCAACCGGCGGATGACCAAGCGGGTGCGCGCGGTGTTCACCGAGACCGCGCGCAGCACCGGGCTTTCGTTGACGGGCAAGGAAAGCCGTGACCTCGACCTGCCCGGCGAGCGGACCGTGACCGGGCGGCTCGGCACCGAGAACCTGCCCGGGTCCGCGCTCGGCCAGATCCGCGACGGCGGCCTGGGCGCGGGGATCGGCGCGACGATCGGGGCGGCGCTGCTCGGCCCGGTGGGGCTGTGGCTCGGGTCGGTCGTCGGCGGGCTGCTGGGGCGTTCGCGCGCGGTGCGGGCGGCCCGGCACCAGGAGGCGCAGGCCCGGCGGGCGAGCCTGGTCGCGGAGCTGCGACCGCTGCGCCGGGACCAGCACCGGGCGATCATCGAGGGCGTGCAAGAGCGCATGCGAGAGCTGACCCGCGCGGCGGTCGCGGAGATCACGGCGTTGGCCCGCCAGGAGGACGAGGCGTTGACGTCGTCGCTGGTCGGGTTGCGGGAGGCGCGCACGCGCACCGGTGCCGAGCGCGAGTTGGCCGTGCTGGCCGCGCGCGAGGCCGAGCTGCGGCGGGTGCTGGCGGAGGTCTCGGCGTTGGAGACCGAGGTGTCGGCGCTGGCGGACCGGACCACGGCGTGAGGCCGCAGCTGGCGTCGGCGCTGGAGCGGGTCAAGGCAGTGGTCGGTCCCGAGGCGGGGATCGACGAGCGGCTCGCGCGGCTGCGCGCCCCGATGGCGGTGGCACTGGTCGGTCGGGTCAGCTCGGGTAAGTCCACTTTGGTCAACGCGCTGCTGGGGGCGTACCGGGCGCCGACCGGCGTGCAAGAGCTGACCTTCACAATCACCGTTCTGCGCCAGGGCGATCCGGGCCTGACCGTGCATTTCCGTGACGGTCACACGGAAACCCGCGACTTGGCCGAACTGGGTTCGCTCGCCACCAACATCGGAGACCGACAGGCGTTCCTGAGTTCGATCGACCACCTAGAGGTGCGCGACTCATCTCGCGGGAATCGTGGCCGCCGCGGCAGGCGTATGCGACGACCAAGACCTCCACGACCTCACAATGCTGGCAAAGACACCACCCGACAACCTCGCCCGCCGCGTCGCCCGCGGACCGCTATTCGGAACCCGTGACTACGACGACATCGCACTACCCCCACCCGCCCGCACCCGCCTGCTGGAGCGATTCGGCCAGTACGGCATCGTCCTGGCCTGCGACCTCACCCGCGCCGGCGTCGACTCGGTGGCAGCCCTGCGCACCGAGCTGGCAAACCGCAGTGGCCTGAACCGATTCCGCACCCTGCTGGCCGACCACTTCGGACGGCGCGCGGACCTGATCAAGGTCGCCCACACCCTCTCCCGGACCAACACCCTCACCACCAACGGTTCCGCACGCTTGCAGTCCACATTGGACACACTCAAGTCCGAGATCACCACCCTCGAACTCTCACACACCCAGCACTTCCAGGCCCTGCGGGTCCTCACCGACCACTACGACGGTGCCCTCACCCTGAGCCCCGCCGACGCCGCCGAACTCCTCCGCCCCACCGGCGAACACGGCGACTCGCTGTCGGACCGTTTGGGTCGACCCGCGGACGCCCCCGGCTTGATCGAGTACGTCGAGACCCGCATCGACCACTGGTCCACCCTGGCGCTGGACCCCACGGTCCCCCCGAAGACCGCCAACGCGATCCGCTTCGCGCGGCGGCAGTACGAGGAGTTCCTCGCGGACCTGCTGTGAGTTCGCTTCGCCGCGGGATGTCCCTATGCTCGGGAGCCGTGGATTCGACCAACTCGGCGGGCGACGTCTCGGGATACGTGGTGCAGGCGGCGAACCTCACGGTCCACGGGGACTTCGTGGTCCCGGGCGAGGCACCGGTGCCGGATGCGGCGGCCGGGACCTGGGACGCGCGGCTGCCCGCCGAGGTGGAGTCGTTGCTGCGCGCCCAAGTCGCGGCGGCGACGGAGTTGCCGTACCGGCTTCCCGGTGCGCGTCGCCCCTCCTTGGCGACCGTGTACGTACGCCAGGATCTCGGCGCGGGCACGGAGGAGCAGCCGGAGCAGCCGCGCGAGACCCCGGTTCTCGACGGCCGCAGCGGCTTGGTCGAGGTGGTCCCCCGCCCGGTGACCCGTCCCTCGGTCCGACCACCCACGCACACCGTGCGTGAAGCCTTGGACCGCGATGACCACCTGATCGTCGTAGGCGGCCCAGGCCAAGGAAAATCGACTCTCTCCCGCCGCCTGTCGGCGGAGGCCGCAGGGCGCTGGTTCACCACCACGGACGAGCCACTGACGGAACCGGTCATACCGATCCGAGTATCGGCCACCGAACTGGCGGCCCGCTTGCACCTCCCCTTCACCCAATCGCTGGCCGACAGCGTCCACAACGAATACGGTGCGTACCTGGCCACCCCGCTGGCACCGTCCGCCCTCCACCACCGCGTAGCGGGCTGCCGCTGGCTCCTCCTGGTCGACGGCCTGGACGAGGTCGCCGACGCGGGCGACCGCGACCGCCTGGTCGCCGTCCTCGCCGCTTGGTCCGCCCCCGGTTCCCCTTACCGAGTCATCCTCACCACCCGCCCCTTGGAAGGCGCCGCCCTGGCCCCACTCCAACGATCAGGCGCCACCCGGTACGAACTCCAACCCTTCGACGAGGCGGCCCTTACCGCCTTCGCCCACAGCTGGTTCACCGACACCCCAGACAGCGCGCCCCGCTTCCTACGCCAGATCCGGGACGCCTACCTGGGCGAGATGGTCACGGTGCCGCTGCTGGCGACCATCGCCGCCATCATCTTCACCGAACACGGCGACCGCCCACTCCCGGACAACAAGTACGAGCTGTACGAGGCGTACCTCCGCTACCTGCGCACCACCAAGTCCCCGCAGTTCGACTCCATCCGCGACTCCCTCCTGGAACACCTGGGCCGCGTTCGGCTCGAGTCCGACACTCCGCTGGTCGAGGCGGCAAAGACCTGGGTCACCACCCACCTCTCCCCCACCGGCGAGTGGGAAGAGGCCCTACTCGCCTACCTAACCTCGGTGGGCCCCTTAACCCGCCCCCGCCAAGGCGGCAACCTACGGTTTCTCCACCACAGCTTCGCCGAACACCTAGCTGCCACCGCCGACGCCCGCCAACTCCCCACCCCCTTCACCCCACCCCACGACGCCTTCCGCCGCCTCCTCCACGCGGCCCGCGACGAAGAACGGGGCCACCACGCCCGCGCAGTGCTCTTGCACTACTGCCGCTTGAACCCGACAGAAGCCGATCCCGTCTTGGTCCATCTCCACGAGGGAGACGCGACGGCACACCTGCTGGCCGCCCGCCTCCTCGCGGGTCACATCCCCGCCACCGCGCCACCCGTGGACGCGTTCCTGGACACGGCCCGAGCGTGGGCCATGACGACCGGCCTCGGGGGTCGGCGGATCCTGAGTCAGGTCAGCCGCGCCAGTCACCACCCGCTCTTGGTTTCGTGGCTCACTGGACTCAGTCGCGACGTGGCCGCACCGTGGCCTTCGCGCATCGAAGCAGCCACCGCGCTCGCGACCCGCTTGCGCGGCGAACAGGCAAGCGAAGCCGTTGAACTCTTGCGCATGGTGGTGAACGACCCCAGTGCCCAGGTAACCGACCGCCTGGCTGCCGCAGAAGCACTGTGCGACTGCGGGACCGACGAACAGGCTACGGCGGAATGCGGACTCCGCGCGATCCTGGTACATCCAGGAGCGGACGAGGTGGACGTCCGCAACGCCGCCGTCGTGCTGGCGACCTTCGGGTCAGCCTCGAGAGCCCGGGCCGTCGAGGTGCTGGTCACCGTCATCGAGAGTCCGCTGGCCTCCGACGCCGCGCGTTTCGTAGCGGCAGCAGGCTTGGCCAGGTTCGATACCGACTCGCACCAGTAGTGCGCTGACGTGTTCACGGCGATCATGACGAACGACAAGTCCAACAACGTCCACCCGAAACAGTGCGCTCAGAAACTCGCGGCGCTTGGTCGGCAGCGGGACACGGCTGAACTACTCACCACGTGCGCAGACGACAGGACAGCCTCCTGGTTCGAACGGCTCAGGTCTGTTGAGGCACTGGGCACTCTCGGAACCCGCTACCGCCAGTCAGCCGCACACCGCATGCTCGCGCTCGCGGACGAAACTGCCATCAGAGCACGCAAGTGGTTTGTCGCACGAGCCCTGATCGCGCTAGGCCCCGCGTTCCACAAGGACGCCGCAGGCGTTCTCCACGCCGTGTTGGATTCGTCCACGACCGACACCAATGAGCGGCTGTGGGCAGCGCACACGCTGGCCAGTCTCAGCCCGGAGCACCACGCCGCCGTGGCTCAAGAACTCCGGTCGATCATCGACCACCCACTGGCCGACGACTGGGAACGCCCACTGGCTCTTGGGAGATTGGCTGCCCTCGGCGGCGAACACCGCGACTCGGCCCGTGCGGTGTTGCGCGCGGACTTGGCCGATCATCGATTGAGTTGCGATGTCCGAGTGCGAACCGCCAAGGAACTACTAAGCCTGGGAACCGACTGCCACCCCGAAGCAGTGGCCGCCCTCCATGACATAGCGACCACGACATACGCTTTCAAAAGCCGTATCAGTGCTTGGCGACAACTGACCAACGTCGGATCACGGCAGCAGGAAGCCTACGCTTCTCTGCTTGACCTGATGGGCCTTCGCGACGCCGACATGGCGCAACTCGACGACGAGAGGCTTCCGCAGTTCTCCCGAGCGGATGCATGCGACGTCGAACGCGCGGCGGAGTGTTTTCGGGGCACTTTGCGCCAAGTCGAGCCGAACCACCGCGCGTACACCATCGCGCTGCATGGTCTGGTCGAACTGGGCGACCGCTTCCACGGGGAAGCGGCACGGGACGCCATCGCCTACCTCCGCGCCGACCGCGTGCACCACACGGAACTTGCCCACTGGGTCCACAGCCTCAGGGAACTCGCGGGTCCGACAAAGCTGGACCTGGCCAGAACGATCGAAGAGACCCTCCCGACCGATCGCTTGAGTTCCGAGCAGATCTGGAACGCGCACGACGCGATGACCAACCTTGGCAGCAGTGCGCAACCCTTGCTCCTGACTGTCGTCCAGGACCGCTCAACAAGGCCGATCACCAGATTCCGCGCCGCGATCGCGCTCACCGACCCGACCACGATCCAGAACCTGTTGCCTGAGGACATCGACAGCACGCACTGGCACGATCGGGCCTCCCAGACCGCTGCCCTCGGCGTGGACGTCATCGCCGCTCTCCGTAGCGCAGTCGAACACCCGGACGTCAGGCAGAGTGCCAGTGATTCCGCACGAGTAGCGCTGGCCGCCCTGAACGCCGATGCGCACACAGACGACACGCCGCCGCTCGAGGACTGGACCACGATCCTCATCGACGGCCGACAACCGGTCTCCAACCGATGCGTCGCCGCGGCCAAGGTCCTGGCCACGGACAAGAACCAAGCGCACCTGACGTTATCCTTGATCGGCCGCTTCTTGCGCGATGACCTCTACACCGCCGCTGAGCGTGCACACGTGTATCAGAGTTTTGTCTACCTTCAGAGGCGGCAAGCCGCAAACGTTCTGGTCACATCGCAGTCACTGTTCGACGACCCCACGACACGAGGTGTCGACCGCTCCCAACTGGTGTCCGGTCTGCCGGGGGTGGCATGTCGTGAGGCGCAGCGGACGTTGCTCGTCGATCGGACGCTGCCGGTCGCGCACAGGATCCCGACGGCGGACATCTGGGGCGAGGTTCCACTGAGGACCGATGTGGTGGAAGTGCTCCGAAACCTCTTCGCCGCGCCGGAAGCGGCCAAGTCCGAGCGCATCGACGCGGCATCTCAGCTCGCCGATCTGTCCACTCGATATGTTGAGGAGGCTGCTGCGGCGCTGGATGACATCGGTGGGTTCGATGCTCGTTGGGCGCAGGCGAAGATGGGGCTGTTTTGGCGGAGGCAGATCCTTGCCGACAGCCTCGCCGACTTCCAGCGCGCCGAGGCACCCCGCGAGGTCAAAGAGGACGCGGGGTGGATGTTGTGGCATCTCGCGCCTGAGGTGCCGGACGAGGTTGTTGAGTGGTTGCGGGACAAGGCAAAGGACCCGGGCACGGCGGATCAGGAGCGGGTGCGGGTTCTGTTCGAACTTCGTCACCGAGACGGCCTGGCTGGCGTGCGAGCGATGCGGGACGACGAGACGCGGGCCTTCGCTGTGCGGTGGAAGGCCGCTGTGATGATGCGGGACCGGGCGGATGACGATCAGGTCGCCGGAGTACGGGTGCTGGCGCGGATCGCGGCGGAGGGTAGGCCCGCGTTGCGGTGGCGGGCGGGGCAGGAGTTGATGTGGTTCGGCGACGAAGGGCGCGAGCGGGGTGCGGAAGCCTTGCTGCGGATCGTCGAGGACGTCGAGCTGCCGAGAGTCGTCAGGGCCCAGGCGGCGCGGGTGATGGCGCATGAGCGGCCCGATACGCGGGCGCGGATGGTTCGGGTGCTGGACGACCTCGCCGAGACCGACGACCGGTGTGCGCGTCGGCGGGTGCTTGAGGCCGTGAGTGAGTACCGGCCCTACGAAACGGCCGTGGCGTTGCGGGAGTTGGCCGAGGATCCCGACAACAGCGCCATCGAGCGGGTCCGCTGTGCCGAGGCCATGGCCGCGACGCACCGGGGTTACCGGGAGGCCGCGGCCATGGTGGTGCGGGAGGTGGCGTGGGACGACGTGGTCGCCCGGCACATCCGGGTGCGGGCCGCCCGCGGTCTCGCGCGGTGGAGTGATCTTTGTCTGCGGGAGGCGCGGCGGCTCATCACCGAACTGAGAGAAGGCGCGCGGGCGGTCAGCTGACGTAGTCGGGGGTCACCTGCGGCGGCCACTGGCCGATGCGCAGGATGCCCTCCGAGTACGCCTTGGCCACCAGGGCCGACCGGTTGGGCGACTTGAACCTGCGCAGCATCGCGGCCACGTGGTACTCGATGCCCTGTCTGCTGAGGAACAGCTTCGCCGCCAACTGCACCGTGGTGTTGCCCGCCGCCACCCCTTCGAGGACCCGGGCGTCGATCTCGCTCAAGGCCTTGCGCTTGCCCGACGGGGTGCGCTGGGGGTCGGCGGGGCGGTCGGGGCGGGTCAGCAGGACGATCTTGCTCACCTGGCCGTTGTCCGGGCGGACGGCGATGGCCGTCAGGTCGCCGAAGAACACGCCGTCGTTGGGGCGCAGGCCGACGAGGCGGGCGGTGAAGCGGTCGCGGCGGTTCTCGCCGAGGCGGGTCAGCTGCTGCACCACCACCTGCTCCACGCTGGCGTGCACCAACTCGCGGAACTCCTGCCCGCACACCTCGGCGGCGGACCGGCCGAACTGGTAGAGGAAACTCCCGTTGGCCTCCAGCACCCGCAGGTCGGGGTCGAGGTTGGCGATGCCGACGTCGGCCAGCTCCGCGCCCGGGCGGCGCTCCCGCTCACCGCGCCGGTCCACCACGGCCGCCGCCCGCTCGGCCGGTACGGGGATCGGACCCAAGACAGCGCTGCTCATGAAGAAATGCCTCCCCAGATGGATTGCCGTGCGGACCGGGCGCGAAGGCCCCACTCACCCGAGCGGCCCCGACCCCGACGTCATCTCGCCGCCCCGAAAACCCGACATCTAAATGTGAGTAACAAACCAACTACGGCGACTATAGCCAGTGACGATCATGCGGTCAACGCACTCCACGACCGCGGTCCAGATATTGATAGCACCCGATGAGAGCACGCAACGTGACCGTGATCGGCGCGCGTGCCCGAGTCGCGCGGGCCAGGCGTACTGGCCTGAACATCGTAGTTCGCCGTAGCATTGGGAGTAGCCCACACATGACGCGCCCCAGCGCACCCGTGGTTGACCAGGTCTGATGTCACAGTGAGCGACCATCCTCTCCACGGGTGAACAAAGGCGAAACACGGTCAGCAAATAACCTACTGGCCAGTCGTAAACAATCGTTTGAGGGAATCGGGTCGCCCGAGCGCCGGATGGCGACACGGGGAACGGCCCGGGAATTCTCGGCCGGGAAGAGCTTCATGTGGCGTTCAACCGGGATTTCCACGCGCACCGGGAGCGCGACCACCGATGTGCGGGGCGACTGTTTCCGTCCCGATCGGTCGGTATTCGCCGAAAAGCGCATTCCGGCGACAGGCGGGCCCACCTCCGGCGCGCGGGCAGACGCTCGATCCAGCCATTCCGGCCACACGGTCGACAATTCCTTTGCCAAGAGTCGGACGATCTCCGGTCGTTATCCCAGGACCCCGGCGCGCCGCCCGCGGCCGGTCGACCGGCCGCGCGGCACGGGCCGGAAACCCCGTGTACTGTCGCTCGCGACCATACCTCATCAGGCACGACACCGTCTCCGGGCGCAGGCGCGGCGCACCCGGTGGCGGTGTCGGGATCCGGCCCGGCGACCGCGTCTGAACTGCGGTTGCCGGGCCGATTCCGACAATCGGTGACCACCCAAGAACACGACCTGTCAACCAAAGTTGTTTTCTTTTCCAAAAATCGACGACTTTCGTTGTTCGACGTTATTCGACCCATGTCCACCACGCGGACGCCCGACTCGATAACGTGTCCACCGTGTGGCAGGCGATCCTCCGCGCCCCCCGGCGCCACGACCCCGGGGACTCCCGCGAAACGGTGCGGCTGGCCGTCCTCGCGGCGCTGTTCGCCGCCCTGGACACCTCCCTGGCGCTCAGCGACGGCCCCACGACCGGCTGGCTCGGCCCGCACGCGGGCCTGGTGACCCAGCTCCTGGTGGACGCGTCGCTGCCGCTGCTGGCCCGCAGGCACCGCCCGGTCGCGGCGTTCGTGCTGGTCGTCGCGCTCGCGATGGCCGTCTCGGCGGCGGTCGCGCCCGGGCTGCTGGTCGTCGAGCACGGCGTCAGCCCGGTGACGGTGCCGCGGGCGACGCCGGTGGTGGTCATCGCGGTGGTGCTCCGCGAGGAGCGCGCGGTCGCCCTCGCGGTCACCGCGCTGTTCGCGGTGCTGGCGGGCCGATTGTGGTCACCCGATTGGTCGGTGACGCCCTTCGGCCTGCTGAGCACCGTCGGGCCCGCGCTCGGCGCGCTCTACTTCGACGCGCGCAAGGAGCTGATGCGGTCGCTGCGGGACCGGGCCGAGCGGGCCGAGCGGGAGCAGTCGCTGCTGGCGGAGAAGGCCCGGTTCGAGGAGCGGCGGCGGCTGGCCGCCGAGATGCACGACGTGGTCACCCACCGGCTGAGCCTGATCGTGCTGCACGCGGGCGCGCTGCGGCTGAGCTCGGCGGAGCCCGCCGTGCACCAGGCGGCGGACGACATCCGCGCGTCCGGGTCGCAGGCGATGGCCGAGCTGCGCGACCTCATGGGGGTGCTGCGCAGCGAGGAGAGCACCGGGCCGCTGGTGGAGAACACCGCCCCGGGCCCGGTCGCCGCCGACTTCCGCACCCTGGTCGAGGAGTCGGAGTCGGTGGGCATCCCGACCGGGATCGAGGTCGACGGCGCCGTGCGCGAACTCGCCCCGGTGGTCGCGCGGACCGCGTACCGGGTCGTGCAGGAGGCGCTGACCAACGTGCGCAAGCACGCGCCCGGCTCGCACGCGACGGTGTCGCTGCACTACACGCCCCGCGACGTCCGGCTCCGGGTCACCAACTCCGCGCCGGAGGGCCGGACGGACCCGGTGCTGCGCGCGGGCGGCTCCGGGGCCGGGTTGACCGGGTTGCGGTACCGCGTCGAGGTCATCGGCGGCACCCTGGACCACGGCCCCACCGGCGACGGCGGGTTCCGCGTTGATGCCACACTGCCCGTGTACGTCCCGACCCCGGAGAGCCGCGCCCCATGATCCGCCTGGTCATCGTCGACGACGAGCCGATGGTCCTCACCCACCTGCGCACCGTGCTGGAGTCGGCGGGCGACATCACCGTGGTCGCCCAGGCCCAGGACGGCGCCGAGGCAGTGGAGGCGGCCGCGGTGCACGAGCCGGACGTGATGCTGATGGACCTGCGCATGCCGGGCGTCGACGGGCTCACCGCCATCGCCCGCATCGCCCGGCTGCCGTCACCCCCCTCGATGGTCGCGCTCACCACCTTCGACGCGGACACCTACGTGCTGCGCGCGCTGCAGGCGGGCGCGTCGGGCTTCCTGCTCAAGGCCACCCCCGCCGAGGACCTGATCAGCCTGGTCCGCGCGGCGGCGGGTGGCCACACCGTGCTGTCCCCCGAGGCGATGCGCAGGCTCGTGTCGGCCTCGACCGGCGAGCAGCAGAAGGCCGACCGGGCCCGGCAGCGCGTGGAGGGGTTGACCGAGCGCGAGGAGGACATGCTCCGCTGCCTCGGTGAGGGCCTGTCGAACGCGGCCATCGCGGCGCGGCTGCACCTGTCCGAGGCGACGGTGAAGAGCTACGTCTCGCGCATGCTCGGCAAGCTCGGCTGCGCCAACCGCACCCAGGCGGGGCTGCTGGCGCACGAGGCGGGCCTGGTCAAGTAGCGCGCGTAGCGCGAGCAGCCCTCACCGCACCGCGTCGGCGAGCGCGGGCCGGTAGTGCGGGAGCACGCCGGACGCGGCGACCTCGGCGAGGGTGGGGGCGACGGCGTCCTTGTCGGACATGATGGGGGTGCCGGTCAGCTCCCAGGGGATGCCGATGGCCGGGTCCAGCGCCTGGATGTCGATCATCGTGCCGGGCACGTACTCGGTGTCGCACAGGTAGTTCATCACCGTGTTCGGCTCCAGCGCCAGGAACGCGTGCCCGAGGCCGTCCGGGACGAACACGCCGATGCCGGAGCCCGCCTCCTGCAGGGTCGTGTCGAACCGCCCGAAGGTCGGCGAGCCGATGCGCAGGTCGACCACCACGTCGAGCGCGGCGCCCTGCACGCAGGTGACGAGCTTCGCCTGGCCGGGCGGGACCTTGGTGCCGTGGATGCCGCGCAGGGTGTTCTTCGCCGAGATCGAGAAGTTGACCTGCTCGATCCGGTACGGCCTGCCGATCCGGGCGGAGATCTCGCTCTGCCGCCACGCCTCGAAGAAGCTGCCCCGGCGGTCCGGCAGGTGCCGAGGGGTGATCCGGAAGGCGTCCTTGACCGCCATCTCAACTATGTCCACGTCGTGTCGCTCCCTCTGTCCTCGGTGATCCCGGATCCCGCCGCGACGCGCTCCAGCACGTCCGCCGCCCGGCGCGCGCCACCCGCGGCGCGCGCGGCCGACCGCATCCCGGCGACCCGCGCGGCGACGGCGGTGTCGGCGGCGACCGCCAGCGCCGCGTCGCGGATCGCGGCGCCGGTGACCGCGCCCGAATGCACCCGCCCCAGGCCCAGTTCGGCGACGTGGCGGGCCGCCACCCTGGCGTCGGGCTGCTGCGGCACGGTGACCACCGGCACGCCGTGCCAGAAGGCGTCCATCAACGTGCCCGACCCGGCCTGGCAGACCAGCACGTCGGTGTGCGGCAGCACCTCGTTGTGGTCGAGCCAGGCGTACCGCTCGACGTAGTCCGGCCACGCGGCGGTGTCGGCGTCGAGGTGGTCGGCGGTGGTCATCACGACCCGCCAGCCGGTGCCCGCGAACGCCTCGGCGCACGAGCGGAAGAAGCCCGGGTTGTGCGTGGCCGAGGTGCCCAGCGAGATCAGCGCCACGGGCGAGCCGTCCGCCGGTGGGGTCCACGTGCCCGACGGCGGGGGCGGGTTGTGGGCGCCGACGAAGACGAAGCTGTCGTCGAAGCACTCGGCGCGGGGTTGGAACTCTCGCGGCACGAACACCAGGTTGGCCGCGGCCCGGCGGGCCCGGACCCGGTCGACGGCGCCCCCTGGGACCCCCAGAGCGGCGAGCCGCGCCGGGAGGGCGCGGTGGAAGGCCGCGACCGCGGGGTGCTCCGCGTCGAACCGCGGGCCGTCGGGATCGGGTTCGCTGCCGTTGACCGGTACCTCGTCGTTGCCCGCGAAACCGGGGAAGGCGCGCACCACGGGGCAGCCCGCGCGGTCGGCGACCAGTCCGCTCACGGCGGTGCTCAACGCGTCCTCGACGACGATGTCGACGGGGTGCTCGGCGAACGCGGCCCAGGCCGCGGGCAGCGCGGCGAACGCTTCCTCCAGGTAGTGCACGACGGCGGCGGCGAGGTCGTCGGCGGTGACGACTTCCGGTACGGCGGCGGGGAACTCGGAGCGGTAGGTGACGACCCGGGCGCCGGTGCGCGCGACGTCGTCGGCGTACCGGTCGGCGACCACGACGGTGACCTCGTGCCCGCGGTCGACCAGTTCCGCGGCCACCGGGAGGATCGGGCGCAGGTGCCCGTACCCGGGGAAGGTGAAGAACGCTGACCGGAGTCGCGAGGTGTCCACGTGCTCGACCCTAGGCGGGTGTCGCGCGGATGCCCATCGGCGGCGACCGCGAACCAGGTGATCACCTAGTGTCGGTTCCCGGTCCGCTGTGGAGCCAGGAAACCGTTGGCACCACTCGGATCCGCGCATTGTTCGAGCACGTCGGCCGCGCGGGTGGCGCCGCCCGCCGAGGCGAGGTGACCGCTCATCCGCCGGGCCCGCGCGGCGGTGCCGGGGTCCGCGGCGAGGGTGTCGACCAGGCGCCGGAGGGTGTCGGGGGTGACGTCGGCGGGGTCGAGCGCGGCGCCGAGGCCGAGTTCGGCGATCCGGTCGGCGTTGCCGCGCTGCTCGTCGGTCTGCGGCAGCGCCAGCACCGGGGTGGCGCAGGACAGCGCCTCCAGCAGGCTCCCCATCCCGGCGGCGCCGACGTAGACCGACGCGTGGGGCAGCACGGACAGGTGGGTGAGCCACCGGTGGAGTTCGACGTTCGGCGGCACCGTTCCGACCTCCTCCGGGGTCACCCGGGACCCCAGGGTCATCACCACGTGCCAGTCGGTGTCCGCGAACGCCTCGGCGCAGGCGCGGAAGAAGCCCGGCGCGGCGGCCGAGGTCGTGCCCAGCGACACCAGCACCACCCGCCGCTCCCCCGGCGGTGTCCACGGGTCGCGCGCCCGCGCGGGATCGGCGGTCGACCCGACGAACACCCGTCGCGGGGAGAAGTCGCCGTCGGGGTGGAACTCGCGCGGCACGAACACCAGCTCGGCGACGGCGTCGTCGCGCAGCAGCGTCGACATCACCGTGTCCGCGTCGAGGCCGTGGGTGGCGAGCCGGTCGATCTCGTCCTGCCACGCCTCGCGCAACGCGGGGTGCGCCAGCACGGCCGCCGGGTCGATCCCGGCACCGCCGCCGGATCGTCCACTCTGGACGTTGTCGGCGAAGTGGGCGTAGAGCCGGACGACCGGCACGTCCCAGCGCGCCCCGAGCAGCCGGGCGGTGTGCGGGGCGATGTCGTCGTGCAGCAGCAGATCCGGCCGGTCACCGGCCAGCGCGCGCTCGGCGGCGTCCAGCGGCGCGAACCCCTCGCGCAGCAACTCGGCCAGCATGCGCGCGGCGTCGTCGACGGATTCCGCGCGGCCGAAGGGTTCCGGGAAACTCGACTCGTAGGTCACCAGCCGCGCCCCCGAGACCCGCGCGGTGTCGGCGAGGCGGGAGGCGACGACGTGCGTGACGCGGTGGCCCCGGCGCCGGAGTTCCTCGACGACCGGTAGCACCGGCCGGACGTGCCCGACACCGGGGAAGCTGATGACGGCGTAGTGCCGCGACCAAGACACCGGACCACCTTGCCCGGCAAGGCGCCCGGTGTCGCTCCCTAGCCGCGCGGCACTGGAGGATTCCTTAGTCCCGGGCGGTTTCGGCGATGCTGGGGGTTCTCCCACTCCTGGCCCCGACCCGGCCCGCGGCGCCTTCGCGGGCACCAGACTCGGCGGTGCCCCCCAGTTCGTTTGTCCCAGGAGGACGATATGGCGCGTCACGGCGCGACAAGTCTGCTCCGGAAGCCGGACGTGACGCTGCCCCACCGCCTGGCGGTGTCCGCGGCCGCGCTCGACAGCGACGTGACCCCCAACGCGCTCGTCGACGGGTGGATCGCCGCCCGCAACGCCGCGCACCGGCACGAGGTCGACCGGATCGAGTTCGGCGACCTGCGGTTGTGGGGGTTCGACGAGCGCACCGGCGACCTGCGGCACCACAGCGGCCGGTTCTTCAGCGTGCAGGGCCTGTCGGTCGACACCGACTACGGGCACGTGCCGCACTGGTCGCAACCCATCATCAACCAACCCGAGATCGGCATCCTGGGCATCCTGGTGCGCGAGATCGACGGCGTGCCGCACTGCCTGATGCAGGCCAAGTCCGAGCCGGGCAACGTCAACGGCGTGCAGCTGTCGCCGACGGTGCAGGCGACCAAGAGCAACTACACCCGGGTGCACGGCGGCAAACCCGTGCCGTACCTGGAGTTCTTCCGCGACCCGCCACCGGGGCGGGTGATCGCCGACGTGCTGCAGTCCGAACAGGGCTCGTGGTTCTACCGCAAGCGCAACCGGAACATGGTCGTCGAGGTCACCGACGACCCGCGCTTCGACGACGCCGAGCTGCCGGCGGACTTCCGCTGGTTGACCCTGGGCCAGCTGCACACCCTGCTGCGCGCGGACAACCTGGTCAACATGGACGCCCGCACGGTGCTGTCCTGCATGCCCGCCCCCGCCTGGCCCGACCGGCCGGGCGCCGACGAGTTCCCGGCGTCGATCGCCCGCTCCGCCCGGCCCGACGCGGGTGGCCTGCACACCGCGACCGAGGTGCTGAGCTGGATCACCTCGCGGCAGTCCACGCACTACGTCGACACCCGGCCGTCCCCGCTGCGCGAGGTCGCGCACTGGCGCCGCACGCCGACCGAGATCTCCCACGAGCTGGGGCTGTACTTCAGCATCATCGCCGTCGACATCACCACCAACGGCCGCGAGGTGGGCAGCTGGAGCCAGCCGCTGGTCCGCCCGTTCGGCACCGGTGTGGTGGCGCTGCTGGTCAAGCGGGTCGACGGCGTGCTGCACGCGCTGGTCAACGCCCGCGTCGAACCGGGCTACCTGGACGTGGTCGAGCTGGCCCCGACGGTCCAGTGCACCCCCGAGAACTACACGCACCTGCCCGCCGCGACGCACCCGCTGTTCCTGGACGTGGTGCTCGGCAGCCGCCCGGAGCAGGTCCGCTTCTCCGCGCAGCTGTCGGAGGAGGGCGGGCGGTTCCACCACGCGTACAGCCGGTACGAGATCGTCGAGGTGCCCGCGGACTTCCCGAACGCGGTGTCCGACGACTACCGCTGGCTCACCGTCCGCCAGCTCGACGAGCTGCTGCGGCACAGCCACTACGTCAACGTGCAGGCCCGCAGCCTCATCGCGTGCCTGCGGGGACTCGGATGACGACCTCGCTGAGGGTCGGCCTGCTGGGCTGCTCGTCGGTCGCGCGGCGCAAGACCCTGCCCGCGCTGCGGTCGGCCAACGCGCGCGTGACCGCCGTGGCGGCGCGGTCGCCGGAGCGGGCGGCGGCCGTGGCCGACCCGCTGGGCGCGGCCGTGCGCGGGTACCACGACCTGGTCACCGGGGACGACGTCGACGCCGTCTACGTGTCCCTGCCGAACGCGAGCCACTTCGAGTGGACCCGGCGCGCGCTCCTGGCGGGCAAGCACGTGCTGTGCGAGAAACCGCTCACCACCACCGCGGCCCAGACCCGGGAACTGGTCGCGATCGCCGCGCGCCAGGGCCTGGTGCTGCGGGAGAACTTCACCTTCCCGTACCACCCGCAGCACGCGGAGGTCCGCGCCATGCTGGACGCGGGCCGGGTCGGGCCGCTGCGCACCTTCGCCGCGACCTTCCGGATCCCCCCGCTGCCCGGGGGCGACATCCGCTACCAACCCGGCCTCGGCGGCGGTTCGCTGCTCGACGCCGGGGTCTACCCGCTGCGCGCCGCCCGGCTGCTGCTCGGCCGCGGCCTCACCGTCGACGGCGCCGCGCTGCGCGTGGACAAGACCCGCGACGTCGACGTGGCCGGGCACGTGCTGCTGGTCTCCCCCGACGGCGTGTTCGCGTCGCTGGAGTTCGGTTTCCAGCACGGCTACCGGTCCCGCTACACCTACTCCGGCGGCTCCGGCTCGATCACCCTCGACCGGGCGTTCACACCCCCGCCGACCTGGCGGCCGGTCGTGCTGGTCGAGGAGCAGGACCGGCGCGAGGAGCTCACCCTGCCCGCCGCGGACCAGTTCGCCCTGGCCGTGGACTCGTTCGCCACGGCCGCCCTGCGCGGGCCGGACCCCGCGGTGGAGGCCGAGGCGGGCGACCTGTCCACCGACACCGCGCGCCTGGTCGACGAGGTGCTCACCAGCGCCGTCCGGGTGCCGGACCAGCCAACTCACCAGGAGGTGGGATCCTGATGGAGATCATCGGACACGGCTTCATCGCGGACCACGCCCGGCGCTACTTCGGCGACCGCCACCCGGACACCACGCTCATCGCGGCCGGGGTGTCCAGCGTGCTCGTCACCGACGTGTCGGCGTTCGAGCGCGAGGCCACGCTGGTCTACGAGACGCTGCGCCGCTGCCGCGCCGAGGGGCGCACCGCGGTGTTCCTGTCGACGGCGTCACCCGGCATGTACGGGGCGCCGGACTCGCCGGGCACCGAGTCCGGGCCGGTGTTCCCGCTGACCCCGTACGGCAAGCACAAGCTGGCGCTGGAGAGCGTGTGCGCGACCTCCGGCGCGCGGTGGCTGGTGCTGCGGTTGGCGCACCTGGTCGGCGCGGGCCAGCAGCGGCACCAGCTGATGCCGTCGCTGATCCGGCAACTGCTGTCCGGCTCGATCACCGTGCACTCGGGCGTGGCGCGGGACCTGCTGGACATCACCGACATGGTGCGGATCCTGGGTTTCCTGCGCGACGACGACGTGCGCGGCGAGGTGGTCAACGTGGCCTCCGGCAGGCCGGTGTCCATTGAGGACGTGGTGGACGGCCTGGAGCAGCGGCTGGGCACGCGGGCCGAGCGGTCGCTGGTGGAGATGCCGACCAAGCGCGCGGTGGTCAGCGTCGCCAAGCTGCGCGCGCTGGTGCCCGCGGTGGACGGGTTCGGGTTCGGCCCGGGCTACCTGTCCGCGCTGCTGGACCGGCACGTCGGCGCGCTGGCCGCGCCCGCGTACCAGGACCTGGCCAGGCAGGCGCCCGACCCGTGGCTGGCCGCCTCCGGCCAGGCGGGTTCCGACAACCTCCGGGAAAGGCGATGAAGGGCATCATCCTCGCGGGCGGCAGCGGTACCCGGCTGCACCCGGTGACGCTCGCCGCGTCCAAGCAACTGGTCCCCGTCTACAACAAGCCGATGATCTACTACCCGCTGTCGGTGCTGATGCTGGCCGCCATCCGGGACATCCTGGTCATCACCACCCCGGTCGACGCCCCCGCCTTCCAGCGGCTGCTCGGCGACGGCTCGGACCTGGGCATCAACCTCACCTACGCGGAGCAGCCGCACCCCAACGGCCTCGCCGAGGCGTTCATCATCGGCGAGGACCACATCGGCGACGACAGCGCGGCGTTGATCCTGGGCGACAACATCTTCCACGGCCCGGGGTTCTCGCAGCTGCTGCAGAGCAAGACCGTCGACCTCAAGGGCTGCGTGCTGTTCGGCTACGCGGTGTCGGACCCGCACCGGCACGGCATCGGCGAGATCGACGCGGAGGGGAACCTCGTGTCGATCGAGGAGAAGCCGAGCAACCCGCGGTCGAACCACGCGATCACCGGCCTGTACTTCTACGACAACGACGTCGTGGAGATCGCCAAGGGGCTGCGGCCGTCGGCGCGCGGCGAGCTGGAGATCACCGACGTGAACAACACCTACCTCGACCGCGGCCGGGCGAGCATGGTCAACCTGGGCCGCGGTTTCGCCTGGCTGGACACCGGGACGCACGAGTCGCTGCTCGACGCCGGGCAGTACGTGCGGACGCTGGAGGAGCGGCAGGGCACGCGGATCGCCTGCCTGGAGGAGATCGCGCTGCGGATGGGGTTCATCTCCGCCGAGCAGTGCTACGCGCTGGGCGAGCGGATCGCCAAATCCGGCTACGGCCGGTACGTCATGGAGATCGCGGGGGGCGTGCGCTGATGCGGGTCCTGGTCACCGGCGGCGCGGGGTTCATCGGCTCGAACTTCGTGCGCGGCGCGCTCACCGACCGCTACCCCGGGTTCACCCCGGACGAGCTGGTCGTGCTGGACAAGTTCACCTACGCGGGCAACCCGGCCAACCTGGCCCCGGTCGCCGACGACCCCCGCCTGCGCGTGGTGCGCGGCGACATCTGCGACCCGGCGGTGGTCAAGCAGGAGATGGCGGGCACGGACCTGGTCGTGCACTTCGCCGCCGAGTCGCACGTGGACCGTTCGATCGCGGGCGCGGCGGAGTTCGTGCTGACCAACGTGGTCGGCACGCAAACCCTGTTGCAGGGCGCGCTGGAGGCGGGCGTCGGCCGCTTCACGCACGTCTCGACCGACGAGGTGTACGGCTCGATCGACGAGGGCTCGTGGCCGGAGGAGCACCCGCTGGCCCCGAACTCGCCGTACGCGGCGTCGAAGGCGTCGTCGGACCTGATCGCGCGCGCGTTCCACATCACCCACGGCCTGGACGTGGTGATCACCCGCTGCTCCAACAACTACGGCCCGTACCAGTTCCCGGAGAAGGTCATCCCCCTGTTCGCCACCAACCTGCTCGACGGCGGACAGGTCCCCCTCTACGGCGACGGCCTGAACGTTCGGGACTGGCTGCACGTCGACGACCACTGCGCGGGCATCCACCTGGTGGCGACCCGGGGCCGCGCGGGCGAGGTCTACAACATCGGCGGCGGCACGGAGCTGACCAACCGGGAGCTGACCACCCGCCTGCTGGAAATCACCGGCCGGGACGAGTCGGCGATCCGGCCGGTGGCGGACCGGTTGGCGCACGACCGGCGGTACTCGGTGGACATCACCAAGATCAGCGGGGAGCTGGGGTACCGGCCGTCGGTGCCGATCGAGCGGGGCCTGCGCGAGACGGTCGAGTGGTACCGGGCCAACCGGTCGTGGTGGGAACCGCTCAAGGCCGGGTAGCTCGTAGTGGACCGGATTCGCCGCGCGGGCGAATCCGGTCCACTCGGTTCAGGTGCGGGACAGCGCCGGGCTGCGCGCGTTCTGCGGTTGGTGGTCGCGCACCCGGTGCTTGTCCGGCGGTTCGGGACCGGCGCACGGGTGACGGCGTTCACCAGGACGAGTTACGCCGGTTGGTGGGTGGCCGGGCCGGCCCTAGCGTGGAGTACCGCGTACCACGGCGACCGAAGGCGGCCTCGATGACCGACATCCCCCTGGCACCGGGCGCGCTGGCGCTGGTGGGGCACGCGGTGCCCCTGATGCGCGACCCGTTGGCGTTCCTGCGGTCCCTGACCCGGTACGACGACGTGGTGGGGGTGCGCCTCGGGCCGGTGCGGGCCGTCGTGGTCACCGGCGGGGACACGGCGGACCGCGTGCTGCGCGACGACCACCTGTTCGACAAGGGCGGCCCGTTCTGGGACCGGGTCCGCGAGTTCGCGGGCAACGGCCTGTCCTCCTGCCCGCACGCCGCGCACCGGCGCCAGCGGCGCGTGGTGCGACCCGCCTTCCACGCCGACCGGCTCCCCGGCTACGCGGCGGCGATGCTGGCCCAGGCGCAGGCCGTCACCGCCCCGTGGCGCGACGGCGACACCATCGACGTGGTTGAGGACATGGTCGACATCACCGCCCGCACGGTCGCGGTCACCATGCTCGCCGAGGGCCTGCCCGCCGCCGAGACCGAGCAGGCGCTGGGCGACGTCACCACGTTGATGTCCGGCCTCTACCGCCGGATGATGCGGCCTGGGTTCGTCAACGACCTGCCGACACCCGGCAACCGCGCCTACCACCGGGCGGTGGCCCGGCTGCGCGGCGCGCTCGGCCGGGTCGTGGTCGACCGCCGGGCGGCGCCCGCCGACCACGGGGACCTGCTGTCCGCGCTGCTGGCCACCTACGACATGCCGGACGACGCCGAGCTGGTCGACCAGCTCGTCACGTTCTTCATCGCGGGCGCCGAGACCTCGGCCGGGTGCCTGGCGTGGACGCTGCACTACCTCGCCGAGCGCCCGGACCTGCAGGACCAGGTCCGCGCCGAGGCGGCGCGAATCCTGGTGGACCGCACCGCGCCCACCCACGCCACGGTCACGGGCCGGGTGATCGCGGAGTCCCTGCGGATCCGCCCGCCGGTGTGGATGGTGACCCGGGTCGCCACCGCGGACACCGAGCTGGCGGGCCACAAGATCCCGGCGGGCACGGCGGTGGTCGTCAGCCCCTACCTCCTGCACCACCGGGAGGACGTCTTCCCGCGCGCCGACCACTTCGACCCCGACCGCTGGCTGGACGGCGAACCGCACCGCACGGCCTACCTCCCGTTCGGCAGCGGCGCCCGCACCTGCGTCGGCACCCGCTTCGCCAACACCGAACTGGCGATCGTCCTCGCCACGGTCCTCAACCACTGGCGCGTCGACCCGCCGCACCCCGACGCGGTCGTGCGCGCGGTGCCCGCCGCCACCCTCCGCCCCCGCGACCTGCGGCTGCGCCTGACCGCCCGCCCCACCATCCCCGATCCGCGCGCCGTCCGGCAGTCGGAGACCAACCGACCGCAACCGGCATAGCGGCAACGCGTACACCGTCGACCTACCGGCGGACGAGTGGCCGGATGGTCGCCATCGCACGCTTCCGCCGGAACTTCGGCCTGGACGCCCGACCGCGCGAGCGGCCTGGCGCGGTGGATCCTCGGCTACGTCGTGGTCAGCGTGATCGGCCTGGTCGGGAGTCCGAGGCGGATCAGACCGCCTGGTCGGCGTGGCTGGGGCGGTGCCGTCCAGCTACGCGGCTCAAACCGGGCGGGCGAAATGGGTGAGCGCCTCCTCGTCGGACGCGGTGGTCAGGATGTAGTCCTCGACCCATCGGGCGATCGTGGGGTCGGGGCAGGCTTCGGCGATCTCCGTTGCCGCGGCGGTGATGTCGAACCCGGTGCGGCGGAGGTCGGTGCCGGGGCCGAGCAGTGCCCAGTGCGCGCCGGAGCGGCCATAGGGCATACCGACGCTGCCCGGGTTCACCACGAGTCGGCCGTGCGCGAGCCTGGCGAACGGCATGTGGGTGTGGCCGCACACCACGGTGCCGACGGCGGCGTCCAGGTCGGCGAACACCTCCGCCCAGCGGCCCAGGGCCGAGTCGACCACGACGACCTCGTCGTCCCGGCGCGGTGTGCCGTGGCAGAACAGGACATCGCCGTGTCCCGCCACGGGAAGTCGGACCGTGTCCGGCAGGTCCGCGAGCCAGTCGATCCGATCGGCAGGCAACCGGGACGCCGCCCACGCCGCAGCGCCCGCGGGGCCGCGGCCGGTACGGGCGTGCTCGACCACCGCCCGGTCCGCGTTCCCGCTGATCACGGTGACCCGGTCGCCCAACTCGGCGAGCATGTCCAACACCTCGGCGGGCTGCGGGCCCGCGGTGGTGTCGCCGGTGACCACGATCCGGTCGGCGCACAGCACCTCGGGTTCGGCCAGGACCGCGGCCAGCGCGGGCGCGACGCCGTGGATGTCGGACAGGACCGCGACCCTGGTCAGCATGTCCCCAGTATGGAACCGCGGCCGAGAACCGTGTCCGGCAACCGCCGCCGAGCCGTCCGCCGGTGCGCGGCGCCGCGAGCGTCCACGCCAGGCCGGTCGCGTCCCGGATCGCCGCCACGCACCGGCGCGGCGTCAACTCCTCGAACGGGCGCCCGGCTCGCCCGCGGCCGGCACGGCGTTCTCCACACCAACGCCACGCGGCAGTTCCATCGCGCGCGTGGTCGAACCTCTCGCGCGCGGGCGCGCCGAAGTGGTCGCGTGGCGTTCCACGAGCACGCACCCGACCCTCTGAACAGCAAGGAGCACCGAGGCCGGCTCCCCGCAGCCCGCCGCAGCGCGCCGCCACGACCCAGCGGCCTCCCCTCCACGAGCACCCGCACGCGCGACGACAGGGACAACGACGCCACGTACTCGACGATGGCGTGACCGAGGTAGCCCGCGGCCACGACGACCTCCTCCACCCCGGAGGCGGCCGGCCAGCCGAGCTGGTGCCCCAGGATCGGCACGCCCCGCACCTCGACCAGGGGTCTGGGACGCGCGTCGGTGAGGGGTCGCAGCCGGTCCCCGCGGCCACTGGCGAGGATGACCGCCTGCCGAACGCGTGGCCCGCTCACGGCGCCTCCGGGTAGGTCGAGGTCGTGCGCGCCTCCGGTTCGATCCTTCGGCCCACCGGCCACGGAGTCGAGCGGCCGAGCGCGTGAACACGACGCGCGGGCTCCCTGAGCGACCCGGTCACCCGGCGGCGGGCGTCACTGGGTCCGCAAGTCCGGCCAGAGCGCGTCCCAGGGCTCATGGAGTCCTGTATAGAGGGTGGCGAAGTCCGGTGCCAGTGGGATCTCGGCCGTGAAAGCCGTGTGGAGGGCGGGGTTCGGGGTGCCGACGAACAGGACGCTGTCGTGGTGGTCGTCTGGGTGGCCGAAGTAGAAGTAGCCGCGGTGGCCGCTGTAGGCGCGTGGGAGGTCTCGGGCGGGGCCGTAGAGGTCGACGGCGGCGGCGAAGACGTAGCTGTCGGTCATGATGGCGGTTCGGGCCCGCTGCTCGGGGGGCAACGCGGTGTAGAGGGCGGCGATGCCGTCCACCAGCGGTTCCAGTTGCCCCTCAGCGACCGTGTACTGCTTGGCGGTCGCCACCAGCGGCAGGTCCGGCAGCTTCTCCGCCACCGCGCGGGAGAACACCGGCAGGCTGATCACCGACACGGCCAGCGAGAGCAGGACCACCGCGCCCGCCACCAGTGCACGCGGTGTCGTCCAGCGGAAGCGCTCCAGGGCGGTCGCGCCCGCGGCGATGGGCAGTGCGTAGAGGCTGAACAGGTAGTACGAGCGGCCGTCGAGGAGGGCGAAGGCGACGACGATCGCGATCGTGGCCACGCCGAGGTAGCGGAAGGCGGCCAGTTCCCTCGACACCACCAAGCGGGCCAGGCCGCAGAGGACGAGCAGGACGCCCATGAGGAGCCCCGCGCCCGCCAGGCCCTCCCACAGGTACCGCCCGGTACCGGCGAACTCCTTGGCGACGACGTCGGTCATCCGCGCGTACGGCCAGCCGTTGGCGACTTGCCAGACGAGGTTGGGAGTGGTCGCGACCACGGCGATGAGGGCGCCCACCCAGAGCAGGGGCCGCCGGGGAAGGGTCCGAGGACCGAGGGCCACCGCGGCGAGGAGCACCGCGGCCCAGAGCGCGGGAACCAGGAACTTCGTCTGCAACGACAGGGCGGTGACCGCGCCCGCCGCCAGCAGCAGCCGGTCGTCGGGCCTGCCCTCGCGGTGCTGACGGGTCCACCGCACCAGCAGCCACACGATCACGGTCCAGAAGAACGGGTCCAGGGAGTACGTCGCCAGCCAGTGGCCGATGCGGACGGCGCCGGACAGCGCGTACGCGAACGCCGCCGCCGTCTGCGCCCGTCGGCCGCCGCCGAGTTCGCGGGCGATGAGGGCGGTGAGGACGACCCCGCCGACGCACGCGAGGGTGGCCGGGAGCCTCAGCACCGGCAGCGAGCCGGGGGCCAGGTGGTCGGCCAGGGCCGCGAGCGCGGGGACCAGCGCGGGCTGGTCGAAGTAGCCCCAGGCCAGGTGGTCACGACCCGCGACGACGAAGTAGGCCTCGTCGAAGAAGTAGCCGTAGTTGCGGCTCGCGAGGTACATCAGCGCGCCGGTGACCGCGGCGACGAGCCCCACCGGCCACCCCGCGAACTGCGGGGTGCGCGGGGGGTCGGCGGCGGGCGCCGGGAGCGCGTCAACTGTGAACATGACTCGAGTACAACCCGTGATGGGTTGGTCACGCTACAGCCGCCGGGCGGGAACGGGATCAACCAAGGTGGCCCGCGGGTGCCGAACCGACAACATTCGTGTTCACTCGATCGTGCGGAACCGGGGCTGACCTCCACGGATAGCCGCCGGGCCCGATCGACAACCATCGGCCGGCGCCGCACAACTTTCTCCCGCAGCGCCAGACCCGGGTACCCATTAAGCTGGGACGAGCATTCTGTACCCTTCACATGCCCAACCGAAATGCGTCCGCCGAAAGGCGGAGCGACACGGAACCGAATAGGAGTCAGGCGTGGGTTCGAAAAAGATTCAGCTCAACCGGGGGGCCAGCGCGGCGGAGGCGCTGCGGGTCGCGCGGGGCGCGCTGGAGGACCGGGGCTACCGCTGGGTGCAGACCGGTGACACCAGGGCCGAGGCGCACGAGGGCGGCGCGGAGATCACCAAGAAGCACGACACGCGGCTGCGGGTGGACCTGGAGGTGGACGGGTCCGACCTCGTCCTCAAGCAGGGCACGCACGGCGGCGGCGGGTTCGCCGCGGGCCTCGGCCCGCTGACCGCCATGGGCGTGACCAGCAAGTTCAAGAAGGCCCGGCACTCCGTGGAGGACGCGCTCAAGAGCGCCGGGCTGGCCTAGCGGCGCCGGTCGGTGTCCGGCCCGCCGCGCGCGGGCCGACACCGGGTCCGCCTCAGGCCTTCGAGGAGGTGGCGCTGATCTTGAGGAACACCAGCCCCGCGAGGATCGCCGCGGCCGCGCCGATCTTGCTGACCACCAGCGCGTCCGCGTCGGTCAGGCCGGTGATGCCGCCGATGATGAGCGCGACGCCCACGGCCAAGGCGATGACGCGGGAACCCGCCGAACGCTGTTTCATGACATTCTCCCTGGAATCGTCGAGAACGGGGACGGAGCCGTCGAATGAGCGCACCCGCGACCGGTGGCGGTGGCTTCTCCAGCGATGATAATCATCGATCGCCCGCAGTGTCACCGCAGGGTGAGGGAAAAGCGATCGAACCCCAGGAAGTAGGCGGTCGAGTTCGCATTCCTGCCAGTGGCGGTGACGGTCAGCCGGTGCGTTCCGGCGGTGAGGGAGATCCTCCCGGTGGAAATGTTGGGCAGGCGCGGTCCGTCGACCCGGTGGGTGTCGAACGGGGTGCCGACGGCAGTCCCGTCGACGCCGACGGCGCCGATCCCGCGGTTCGGATCGGCCACCCACGTGGTCGTCAGGTCGTACGTACCCGTTTTCGGCACGGTGAACACGGCGGTGGTGTGATCGCCCTCGGTGGTGGCGGCGAGAATCGCGTAGGCGGTGTCGGAGGCGCTCGGGTCGGTGAGCACCAGCACCCCGGTGGACCCGCTCTCCGGCGGCACCAGGTCCTCGGCCTCGATGTCCAGCCGCATGCCGCTGGTGGCCCCCGCGACGGCGGACGGCGGGCCCGACCGGCCTGCGGCGTCGACGGCCACGACGCGGTAGTTCCAGGGGTCGCCGAGACCGAGGTCGCGGTGCCGGTAGGCGGGTCCGGTGGTGGTGCCGACGAGCGTGGCGGGGGTGATCGGCACGTCCGGTGTCCGGGCGGCGTGCACCTCGTAGCCCGCGATGGCGGCGTTGTCGGTCGCCGGGGCCCAGGTCAGGTCGACGGCGTTGGTCTCGGCGGACACGGCCACGAGCCCGGCCACGACGCCGGGCGCGGTCGTGTCGGCGTAGGGCGCGACCTCGCTGACGACCCGGTAGCGGGCGGCGGACCAGGGCGCGGACCCGGCCGTGGGCCGCAGTTCGACGGTGATGTGGTCCTTGCCCGCGGTGCGGGCCGGTGGGATGGCGAACCCGTCCTCGAGCCAGCGGGCGTGCTCGTTGTCGCGCGGCTGCCACCAACGTCCGGCGGAGACGCCGTCGACGAGGACCTCGACGCCCTGCCCGGCCCTGCTCTGGTCGCCGAGCCGGTGCAGTCGCGCGCCCCGGTTGGCGGGGTCGACGGCGACGGTGAACTCGACGGGCCCGGTGGACGCGCGGGTGGGGCGCGGGAGCGGCGCCTCGAAGCCCGCGCCCTCGAAGGCGCTGGTGACGGCGCCCTCGGACTCCCGGACGGCCTGGTAGTCGTGGGCGTCACGGCTGGCGGCGTCGGCGAGGTCGACCACGTCGGTCTGCCGCAGCCCCAAGGCGTCCTGGCCGTACCAGTACGCGGTCCAGCTCTCCCCCGCCGGGTCCTCGTTGACCGAGCCGTGCTCGATGCCGAGGCGCAGCCCGGTGCCGAAGGCGATGGCGTCGGCCATGAACACGCGGCTCATGCTCGCGCAGATGACCGCGCAGCCGTCGCCCTGGGCCTCGAAGGCGGGGCTGCCGGTGAGGAAGCCCGAAACGGTGTAGCCGCCGAGGAAGTACCACCCGGCCTCGTAGAAGTCCTCGGTCCCGGTGCCGTGCCACGCCGGGCCGGCCGAACCGTCCACATAAGCGCGTTCGTCACCTTCCTCGAAGTCGTACGGGTTGGCCCGCCCGGCGGCGCCGCGCATCACCTGGGTCACGCCACGCAGCACGCCCCGGCCGCGCGCGTCCAGCAGCGGGACGTCCTGCTTGGCGGGCACGCTCGCGGCTTCGCCGTGGGTGGCGTGGAAGTAGCCGATGGCGCCGGCGGCCAGCGCGGCCGGAGTCCCCTTGTCCGGCGCGGCGGTCACCTCCAGCACGGCGCCGGTCACGGGCACACCGGAGCCGTTGACCAGCTCGACGGTGGCGTTCGCGGCGAAGGGCATGGGCCACCAGGCGGTGTACCAACCGCCGGGGGTGGCGTCGATCGAGGAGAGCAGCGAGCGGCTGTCGAACTCGCCGAGGCCGGAACCGAAGAACTCGCCGACGGGCGCGTCGACGGTGGTGCGCCCGTCGAAGGTGGCGCGCAGCCGCAGGCCGGCGAGCACGGCGTCGGAGCGGTCCAGCTCGGCGGGGTCGGCGGCGAAGCGGTTGTCGTAGCGGCCCTGCCAGATGACGTTCGTGGCGGAGTACGCGTGCGCCTGCTCGGTGCCGGGCTGCCACGGGCCGGTGTCGAACACGTCGGTGCGGGTCCAGGAGGTGCCGAGTCTGCTGTGGACGTCGTAGCGGAACTCGGCGAAGGGCGTGCGGGCCTCGGTGGTCACGGTGATCCTGGACTTGCCCGCGGTCGCGGTGGCCGGGAGTTCGACGGATTGGGCGGCCCACTGCCCGGCGGGTCCCGCCGGGGTGCTCGCCCACTCGCCTGCCGGCTTCCCGTCGACGAGGATGGTGGCCCGCTGCCCGGCGAGGTCCGCGTCATAGGTGCGGGTGAGACGGACACCCCGGTTGGCGGGATCGATGCGGACCGTGAACGCGCTCCGCCCGCCGGCGTCCAGGTGCCGCCCGTCGTCGTTGCGCCGTGGACTGGCCACGACCTGGGGTAACGACAACCGGACCTGGGTCACGCGGGCGGGACCGTTCAGACGCAAAAAGTTGACGGACGCCCCGGCTGGGACGTCCGTCGTGGTGGTGCTCACCCGCGCGCCTGGCACTGGTGGTTTTGGGTCGGCGACCCCGTAGGACCGTAATCGGTCGAGGACGTCCTGCGCGCGGTCCGCTGGGTCGAAGGTGGTGATGCCGTCGGCGTCGGCGAACTCGCGGTGGTCGACGTGGAAGTAGAGCGGGTTGATGCCGGTGGTCACGCGCATGGATTCCCGGTACGGCATGGGCACCTTGATGACCATGGCGCCGCGGGACTCGTAGGTGTTGGCCACCAGCGGCCAGGCGAAGGGCGCGCCGAGCTTGCCGTCGACGATGTCGCCGATGCGTCCGCTCAGGACCGTGCGGCCGTCGAGCTCGACGGTGACGGTGTTGTCCGCGAGCGACGCGTTCGTGACCGCGGTCCGCACCGCGGCGGACTGGCCGGCGAGTTTCGCCGCTACGCCGGGGTTCGCGCGTTCATCCGCGGGGACGTCGCCGACGAACCACAGCGACGTCAACTCCCCCGCGCCGACTCTGTCGGCCACCACGCACCCGGTTCCGGTGACGCGCAGGCAGGAGTACGTGCCGAAACCGCCGTCGTCGTTGGTGCCCGCGCGGTCGAAGCTGGAGAACTGGCCGGTGTGCTCACCGACGCGCAGCCCGTCGATGGCCTCGGTCTGCCGGTAGGTCTCCCAGCCGACCGGCGCCTTGTCGGGGGCGGGCGCGTTGAGTTCCGCGCCGTCGGCCTTCTTCTGGGACAGGATCAGGATGACGATCAGGACCAGCAGCAGCAGTCCCGCGCCGTTCTTCGCACCCTTGCTAGCCATCGCCGCACACTCCGGTTCACGCTCGTGGTCTCGGTGCGCGTCCTCGCGGCACCGCCGCCGAGACTAGGAGCACGTCCCGCCGGGACAAGGGCATGCGGTGCGCGGACTAGGGAATCACCTAGAAACCGTTGCGGTGAGGTAAGATTCGACAGTGTTGGCCGCCTCGGACACTCCGCCGCCCGCGCGCAGCTCGGCGCGGGCGGCGGCCAGCCGTTCCGCGACAACGGGATCGGCGGACACCTGGTCGACGGCTTGCCGGAGTGCGTCGGCGGTGACCTCGGCGGCGGGCAGGTGGGTGCCGACGCCCAGTTCAGCGACCCGGGCGGCGTTGCCGAACTGGTCGACGCCCTGCGGGATGGCCACCATCGGCACCCCGTACCACAACGCCTCGACGCAACCGCCCATGCCGGCGTGGGTGACGAAGGCGGAAGCGTGTTCCAGCACGATGAGCTGCGGCACCCGCTCGTACACCCGCACGTGCGCCGGCGCGTCCAGGGTCGCCGCGTGCTTGCCCGCGACGAGGACCACGTGCCAGTCGGTGTCGGCGAACGCCTCGACGCACGTGCGGTAGAAGTCGGGGCGGTCGTTGAACGAGTTGCCCAGCGACACCAGCACGACCCGCCTGCCGTCGGCCGGGGGCGTCCAGCTGCGGTCGTCGAGCCGTTCGCGGGCGAGGCAGGGGCCGACGAACCGCACGGACTCGGGTGCGCGTTCGGCGCCGGGCTGCATGGCGCGCGGGACCAGCGACAGGGTGCCGTCCGGTTGGCCCTGGAGGGCGTGGGCGCCGCCGGTGATGCCGTTGTCGGCGAGCCAGGCGTCGGCGAGTTCGTAGTAGCGGGCGGCGGAGTCGGCGGAGCCGAGCCCGGCCAGCACCTCCGCGTCGGGCTCGGTGTCCGGTTCGGACCAGACCATGGGCATGATGGCCAGGGTGACCGCCGGGACTCCGTGGCGGCGGGCGAGCACCTGGCCCGCCATCGCGCCCGGGTCGCACAGCACCAGGTCCGGCGGGGTGTCGAAGTGGGCGGTCAGCCGGGGCAGCTGGATCATGGCCTCGCGGAGGAAGACCTGCATCACCTCGCCGGCGTCGACGGGGATCGCGCCGATGCCGGAGGCGCCCGTGGCCGGGTCCGGCAGCAGCGACGGGTGGGCCACGAACTCCACAGTGGACCGTTCCGCGACGACCCGGTCGAACAGGCCGCGCACGGACTCCCCCGCCGACACGCTGACCCGGTGGCCGCGCGCGGCGAGCTCGTCGACCAGCGCCAACCAGGGGTAGATGTGGCTCGGCGACGTGACGGCGACGATCGCGATGCGCCCACTCGGCATGCGCCGCACGCTACCGCCGCCGCCGCCGGGGACCTCCCGGGTACCGCGCGGCGTTAGGGGTTTCCCCAGTCCTGGCCGCCACCGCCGGTCGGCTTGCCCGGTTTCGATTTGACTGCGGGCGACCTGCCCACCGCTCTCCCGGGGGATATCGTGATCCACTTAGCTAGGCGGTCCCGCGCCTGGTCGGCCGCGCTGGTCGTCGTGTCCGGCGTGCTGGTCGCCGGACCCGCGCCCGCCGCCTCCGCGCAGCCCGCTTTCTCCACTTTGGACACCCTGTTGCCGAAGCCCGTCTCGGTGCGGGCGCGGCCGGGGGCGTCGTTCCGGCTCGACCAGGCGACCACCGTCTCCGTGCCGCCCGGGGCGGGCGAGGTGCGCGAGGTCGCCGATCTGCTGGGGTCGGAGCTGCGCCCGGCCACGGGGTACGCGCTGCCGGTGGTGACCTCCGCCGCGGCGCGGCCGAACACGATCTCGCTGCGGTTGACCGGGGACGAGCGCGAGATCGGGCCCGAGGGGTACCGGTTGGACGTCACCCCCGGCGGGGTCACCGTGGAGGGCGCGACCGCCGCGGGGCTGCGCAACGGGGCGCAGACGGTGAAGCAGCTGTTGCCCGCGCGGATCGAGAGCGAGCGGCGGCAGCCGGGTCCGTGGACGGTGCCGGGCGCGCGGGTCGTCGACCGGCCCCGCTACGCCTACCGGGGCGTGATGCTGGACGTGGCCCGGTACTTCTACCCGCCGGACGCGGTGCGGCGGTTCATCGACCAGGTGTCGACGTACAAGTACAACCACCTGCACCTGCACCTCACCGACGACCAGGGCTGGCGGATCCAGATCGACAGCTGGCCCCGGCTGGCCACCTACGGCGGCAGCACCGCGACCGGCGGCGGCCCCGGCGGCTACTACACCAAGGCCGAGTACCGCGACCTGGTCGAGTACGCGCGGCGGCGCGGGGTGACGGTGGTGCCGGAGATCGACATCCCGGGGCACACGACGGCGGCCCTGGCGTCCTACGCGGAGCTGAACTGCGACGGCGTGGCACCGCCCCTCTACACCGGCTACGACACCGGCTTCAGCTCGCTGTGCCTGGGCAGGCCGGTGGTGGACCGGTTCGTCGACGACGTGATCCGCGAGGTCGCGGCGCTGACCCCGGGGCAGTACGTGCACGTCGGCGGCGACGAGGTGCAGGGCACCCCGGAGGCGGACTACGTGGCGTTCATGGACCGCGCGGCGGCCACGGTGGCGAAGTACGGGAAGCGGCCGATGGGCTGGAACTCGGCGCTGGAGGGACGGACCCCGTGGGGCCCGGGCTCGGTGAGCCAGTACTGGTACGCGTGGCCGGACGACCCGACCGCGGTCCGCTCGGCCGCGCAGGGGGCGAAGCTGCTGCTGTCCCCGGCCAACCGGGCCTACCTGGACATGAAGTACACCGTCGACGCGCCGAAGTACGGCCAGACCTGGGCCGGCTTGGTGGAGGCCGCCGACGCGTACGGCTGGGACCCGGACGCGGCGATCACGGACCTGCCGACGGCGTCGGTGCTGGGGGTGGAGGCGACGATGTTCACCCAGGTGACACCGGACGAGAAGAGCCTGCAGTTCATGCTCTTCCCCCGCCTGCCGGAACTCGCCGAGGTGGCCTGGACCCCGAAGACGGCCCAGAACTGGACGGACGCCCGGGTCCGCGTGGCGGCCCAGGCCGAACGGTGGGACCTGTGGGGCGTGAACTACTACCGTTCCCCGCAGATCCCTTGGCCCAACTGAACAATCCGGTGGGGTGGTCCGGCCAGGACCACCCCACCGGGGTCAGGCGATCACGTCCTCGATCACGTCCACCGCGCGCCGCGCGCCGCCCGCGGTTCGCATGGCCTCGCGCATCGTGGTGAGGCGGGCGGGTAGGTCGCCGTCCTGGAGTGCGGCCAGGAGTTCGGCCACCGCCTCCCCCACCGGCTTGGCGCCGAGGTTGTCGCGCGGCACGACGCGGCCCAGGCCGAGGCCGGTGACCTGTTCTGCGACGAGGTCCTGTTCGGTCAGCTGGGGCAGCAGGACCACCGGTGTCCCCGTCCACAGGGCTTCGGTGACGCTGCCCATGCCCGCGTGCGAGACGAACACGTCGGTTTCCGCCAGCAGGGCCAGCTGCGGCACCCAGCGGCGCACCTCGACGTTGGCGGGCAACGGTTCCAGGTCCGCCGGGTCGACCTGGTTGCCGACCACGAGCACCACTCGCCAAGGGCGGTCGGCGAACTCGCGGACGCACTCGGTGAACAGCCGTCGTTGGCTGGTGTAGCCGAAGGTGCCGAACGCGACGACCACCAGTGGATCCGTTCCCTGGCGGGGTTTCCAGTCGTCCTCGAAGGCGCGGTCGGTCAGGCACGGGCCGACGAAGGCGAAGTCGTCGTCGAAGTGGTCGGCGCCGACCTGGAGTTCGCGGGGCAGGAACACCAGGCTCCGGCGCAGGGTCGAGGTGTCCGCCCGGAACTCCTCGGGGGTCAGGTCGACGCCGTGGCTCTCCAGCGCCTGCACCACGGCCTCGCGTTCGCCGGTGATCGCGGGGTGGGTCGGGTCGATGTCCGGGTGCTGCCCGAGGAACCGCAGGTACGGGTTGAACTCGTCGGTGAACGCGATGGTCGTGCAGAGCCGGATCGCGGGCACGCCCCACTTCAGCGCCAGCAGGCGTCCGGTGTGGAAGGCCGTCAGGTCGTGCAGGACGACGTCGGGGTGGTCGTCCGCCAGGGCGTCGTGGGCTTGGGCGAGCGGCGCGAAGCCCTCCTCGGTGATGGTGCGGATCGAGCGGTGGAACTCCTCCGACGACACCTCCCCCGGCGGCTTGATGACCAGGTCCAGCGACTTCGGCATCACGTTGTCGTACAACAGGGGTTCGGCGCCCGCGGCCTTGACCGCGTCGGCGAACTCCGGTGTGGTCGCGAACGTGACGCGGTGGCCGCGGCGGACCAGTTCCGCCACCACCCCCAGGGTCGGGTTCACGTGGCCGTGCAGGGGAAAGGTGAAGAACGCCGCGTGCACCGCGATCACCGCCTCCAAGTCGCTTGCGGATGCTCGTCCCGATCAGACCAGCGGCATCATGGGAAGGTCACTAGACTTCCCCGCGCGCCAGGGGATCCGGTGATCGGCGCGGCTACCGTTCGGGCCTATGCCCCGGCAGCGCGACGTCCTGTTCCTGCTCTACCCCACGCACGGCCACGTGCGGCCGAACCTCGCCGTCATCGCCGAACTGGCGCGGCGCGGCGACCGGGTCCGCGCGGTGGTGTCCGGGCGGTTCGCCCCCGAGGTCGCGGCGGCCGGTGCCGAACCGGTGCTGTTCGACCCGCCGCTGGCGGAACTGCCGTCGCTGGCGGGGTTGACCGAGGCGGAGTGGGCGGAGGCGAGCAAGGACGTCTTCCTCGACGTCATCAAGGCGACCCGGGCGGTGGTCGAGCACGCGGAGTCCGACCCGCCCGCGGTCGTGGCCTTCGACTCCGCGCTGTGGGCGCCCGCGCGGGTGACCGCCGCGCGGCTCGGCGTGCCCGCGGTGCAGCTGGTGCCGACGTCGATCGACCGCGAGCCGTTCACCCCGGGCAGCGTCCGGATCGGGGCCCGCGACGACGACGCCGAGTGGGACCGGCTGGTGTCCTTCGGCGCGGCGCTGGTGTCGCTGTTCGACGCGCACGGGGTGCCGGGGACGTCGTTCGAGTCGTTCACCGCGCGGCCGGGCGAGCGGACGGTCGCGTTCGTGCCCAGGGACTTCCAGCCCGAGAGCCACCGGTACGGCGACCGGTACACCTTCGTCGGCCCCTGCCTGGCACCGCCGGACGGGACGCCGAGCTGGCGCCCGCCCGCGGACGATCGGCCGGTCCTGCTGCTGTCGCTGGGCACCACGTCCAACGACCGGTTGTCGCTGTTCACCGACTGCGTGGCGGCCTTCGCCGAGTCGCCGTGGCACGTGGTGATCACGCTGGGCGGCCGGTTCGACCCCGGCGCGCTGGGGCCGCTGCCGCCGTCGATCGAGGCGCACGGCTGGCTGCGGCACCCCGAGGTGCTGGCGCACGCGCGGGCGTCGGTGAGCCAGGCGGGGATGGGCAGCGTCATGGAGTCGCTGGCGCACGCGGTGCCGGTGGTGGCGGTGCCCAGCCACCCGGAGGCCATCGCGAACGCGCGCCGGGTCGGCGAACTGGGGTTGGGCCGGTGGCTGCCCGCCACCGAGGTGTCGGGGGTCGCGGTGCGGGCGGCGGTGGACGCCGTGGCGGGCGACGCCGACACGGCCCGGCGGCTGTCCGCGATGCGGGCGCACATCGACCTGTCCGGCGGGGCACGGGCCGCGGCGGACGTCATCCAACGAGTCACGGAGGAAGACTGTGAGTGACACCAGTGCCGTCGGGGTCGAGGACATCAGCCTCGTGGAGCTGTCGGCCGACTACCGGTGCTACGCGCCCACCGACCCCGACGGGCACTACCTGGAGCTGCGGTTCGTGTACGCCGAGATCCTCGAGGGCGACACCTACTCGGCGGAGATCGGGAAGCTGCCGCCGGACGCGCTGGTGCTCGACATCGGCGCGAACGTCGGCATGTTCTCGTACGCGGTGAAGCGGGCCCGGCCGGGCGCGACGGTGCTGGCGTTCGAGCCGATGCCGCGCACCATCGGCGCCCTGCACCGCAACATCGAGCTGCACGGGCTCGACGGCGTCACGGTGTACCCGGTGGCGCTGGGCACCGAGGAGTCGACGGCGGAGTTCACCTTCTACCCGCAGGCGCCCGCGAACTCGACGCGCTACCCGGAGCAGAAGACGTTGCTGATCGCGCTGCTGGAGACCGCGCTCACCATCGAGGTGCCGGTCACGACCGTGGCGACCGTGCTGGCGGGCCGCGCCGAGGACGGCCCGATCGACCTGGTGAAGATCGACGTCGAGGGCGCGGAGCTGGAGGTCCTGCGCGGGTTCTCCGACGCGGACTGGGCGCGGGCCGCGGCGTTCGTGGTCGAGGTGCACGACTTCGACGGCAACCTGGCCGCGGTGCGGTCGCTGCTGGCCGAGCGCGGGTACGACGTCGTGGTGACCCCGGCCCCGCTGATCCCGGAGGAGCAGGCCATGTACCTGGTCCACGCCCGGCGGCCCGCGTGACGGCAGCCACCTTCGCGCTGGGCGGCGACCTGGTGGTCCACCGCACCGGCTTCGGCGCGCTCCGCCTGACCGGCGAGGGCGGCTGGGGCCTTCCCCCGGACGTCCCCGCCGCCCGAGCCGTCCTCCGGCGGGCGGTGGAGCTGGGCGTGGACCTGATCGACACCGCCGACGCGTACGGTCCGGGGAGCAACGAGGAGCTGATCGCCTCGACCCTGCACCCGTACGCGCCGCGGCTGGTGGTGGCGACGAAGGTGGGGCAGTGCCGCCCGGCGCCGGGCGTGTGGGTCCCGCTGGGCAGGCCGGAGTACCTGCGCCAACAGGTGGAGCTGAGCCTGCGCCGGCTGCGCGTGGCGCGGTTGGACCTGTTGCAGCTGCACCGGATTGATCCGCTGGTGCCGGTGGCGGAGCAGTTGGGTGTGTTGGCGCAGTTGCGGTCGGAGGGGAAGGTCCGGCACGTCGGGCTGTCGGAGGTGACGGTGGCGGAGCTGCGGTCGGCGCGGGAGTTCGTGCCGGTGGTGAGCGTGCAGAACCGCTACAACCTGACGGATCGCAAGCACGAGGCGGTGGTGGAGTACTGCGAGCGTGAGGGGATCGGGTTCATCCCCTGGCACCCGGTCGGGAAGGGGTCGCTGACCCGCGGGGGTGGCGCGATCGCGGACGTGGCCGGGGAACTCGGGGCCACGGCGTCCCAGGTGGCGTTGTCGTGGCTGCTGCACCGGTCCCCCGCCATCCTGCTGATCCCGGGGACGTCGTCGGTGGCGCACCTGGCGGAAAACCAGGCAGCGTCCCGGTTCACCCTGTCGTCCGACCAGTACCGGCGACTGGACGCGATCACTCCGGTGCCGCAGACCGTCTGATCTCGACGACTGTGCCCCGCCACCTGCTCGGTGGCGGGGCACAGTCGTGTCAGGGGAGGTCGCGGATCCAGCGTTCGAGGGCTTCGGCGGTGGTGGGGGCGTGGTCCTCGACGAGGGTGAAGTGGGTGCCGGGGACGTCGACGGCGGTGTGCGGGAGGTCCCAGCTCGCCTGCCAGTCCTCCGGTTTGTCGCTCAGCGGCGGGCTGTGGGGCTCCGCGGCGCGCAGGAGCAGGGTCGGCGCGGAGATGGGTGGGGGTGTCCAGCCGCCGAAGAGGGACAGGTAGTGGGCGGTGGCGGTGAGGCGGGGGGTGGTCATCGGGGTCCAGGTGTGTTCTCGCTCGAACATGCCCTCGTCGAGGTCGCCGTCGAAGAGGGTGGCGATCTCGGTTGGTTCGAAGTAGACGTCCAGGAGGGCGACACCCGCGGGGTGGTGGCCGCGGTCTTCGAGGTGGGCGGCTATGGCGTGGGCCATGGTGCCGCCGGAGGAAAGCCCGGCCAGGACGAACGGTCGGCCGTCGGCGCAGTCGAGCACGGCGGCGGCCTGGGTGCCGAGCAGGACGTCGACGTCCCGGGGGAGGGCGTGGTCGCGTTCGAAGCCGGGGGGTTGGAGGACGGCGACCTCGCGCCTGCCGCGGAACGGCGTGGCCAGCCGGACGTACTCGTGGACGCCCCCGATGGCGACATACGTGCTGAACAGGATGATCACCGGGTCCGCCTTGCCCCGGGCCAGCCGGACGGGCGGGACGCGGTTGGCCGCCCCCGCGTCGGTGTCGAACTTGGCGCGGAGGTCGGCGGCGGCGGTCAGCAGCCGGTAGCCGTCGCCGATGCGGCCCTGTTCCCACGAGCTCCGGAAGAACGCGTACAGGGAGTCCGGTTCCGTGGCGGGTTCGGGTTCCTCCGCGTCGGTGAGCAGTCGGGTGATGGCGTCGACGCTGGGGTGCGCGAAGGCGAGGTCGGCGCGCAGCTGCCTGCCGGTGGCGGCGGCGATGGCGTTGCGGAGGCGGATCGACATGAGCGAGTCGAACCCCGCCTCCGGCAGGCTCCGCGCCGGGTCCAGGTCGGCGGGTGAGGCGTGGCCGAGGACCGACGCGACGAGCCCGCGCACCAGGGCGGGGATGTCGGTGACGTCCTCCACGGGCTCGACGGCGGGCGCGGCGGGTCGGGGGATCTCGGCGAGGAGCGGGGACGGGCGGCCGATGGTGAACGTGGGGGCGAACAGCGACCAGTCGAGGTCGGCGACGACGAGGGTGGTGTCGCCGTCGTGCAGGGCGCCGCGCAGCGCGTCGAGGGCGCGGTCCGGGTCCATCATGCGGTTGCCCCGCCGCGCCAAGGCGTCGGCGATGGCCGGGTCGCGGGCGAGGGTGCCGTCGCCGCCCCAGGCTCCCCAGGCCACGGAGGTGGCGGCGAGGCCCTGGGCGCGGCGCTGTTCGGCCAAGGCGTCGAGGTAGGCGTTGGCGGCGGCGTAGGCACCCTGGCCCGCGCCGCCCCAGACGCCCGCGCCGGAGGAGACGAGGATGAACGCGTCGAGGTCGGTGGTCAGCTCGTGCAGGTGGCGGGCGCCGTCGACCTTGGCGGCCATGGTCTCGGCGAGGTGCCGCGCGTCGATGTCGACCGTGGGCGCCGAGGTCAGCGCCCCGGCGGCGTGGACGACGGTGCGCACGTCGGTGTCGGCGAGCAGCGCGGCGACGGCATCGCGGTCGGCGATGTCGCAGGAGATCACCCGGACGGTCGCGCCCGCCGCGCGGAGGTCCGCGGCGAGTGCGTCGGCACCGGGTGCGTCCGTGCCCCGACGGCTGGTGAGGATGAGGTCGCGGGTCCCCAGACCGACGAGCCAGCGGGCCAGGAGAGCGCCGACCCCGGACGTGCCGCCGGTGACGAGCGCGGTGCCCTTCGGACACCAGGTCGGTTCGCCGACGCGCGGCGCGGCGGGGACGAGCCTGCGAGCCAGGAGTCCGTCTCGGACAGCGATCTGGTCCTCGCCGGTGGCGTTCACGGCCCGCGCGAGGAGGTCCCAGGTGCGCTCGTCGGCGGCCTCGGGGAAGTCGACGAGACCGCCCCAGCGGGTGGGGTGTTCGAGCGCGGCCACCCGACCCAATCCCCAGATCGCGGCCGCCTCCGGAGTCGGCGCCGAGTCCGAAGTGGACACCGCGTGGCGAGTGGCGAGCCAGAGTCGGCCGGAGCCGGGGGTGTCGAGGGCGCGGACGAGGGCCACGGCGTCGAGGAGCGTGCCGGGCAGGGCGAGGGCGTTGTCGAACTCGGCGAGTGCCCGCTCGGCGTCGGCGGTGATCTCCACGTCGGCACCGAGTCGTCGCAGCGCCTCGGCGATGGGCTGGTGGTCCGCCGTGCCGATGATCGCCCAGCGGCCCGGTCGGCCGGGGCGGTCGACGGGAACGGGGCGCCACCGGACGCGGTAGCGCCAAGCAGGCGACTGCGGCGGGGCGATCTCCGGCCAGTAGCGGCGGTGCTGGAAGGCATACGGCGGAAGCGCGGCGGGAACCCGGTCGCCGGGGAACACGGTCCGCCAGTCGACCGCGATGCCCTGGTCGTGGGCCTCGGTGAGCGCGGCCAGAACGCGTTCGGGCCCGCCGTCCTGGCGGCGCAGCGTTCCGGCGGCGGCGACCCGCGCCCCCGTGTCCTGGGCGACCTCCGCCAGCGCGGGCAGCAGCGTCGGATGCGGGCTGACCTCGACGAACCCGTGGATCCCACCCGCCAGCGCCTTGCGCACGGCCTGGTGGAAGCGGACGGGCTCCCGGGTGTTGTCCCACCAGTAGGCCGCGTCCATCCGGCCGGTGTCGATCAGGTCACCGGTGACCGTCGAGTACAGCGGGATCTCAGACGCCTTCGGGGCCACAACGGCGAGTTCGGCGCGCAGCGCGTCGCGGTAGCGGTCGATCTGCGGTGAGTGCGCCGCGATCCCGATTCCCCGCACGCGCCGGTGCCCGACCCCGTCGGCCGTCAACTCGGCGGCGAGTTCGTCGAGCGCGCCAACCTCTCCGGAAACCGTTGTGGCATAAGGACTGTTGTCGGCGGCAACCGCGATGACACCGCCCCACGGCTCGATCCGCCGGGCAACCTCGTCGGCGGGCAACGACACCGCGTGCATCCCGCCGAGCCCGGCCAACTCCTGCCAGAACCCGCTCCGCCTGGCGACGATCCGCGCCCCGTCACGCAGACTCAGCGCCCCGACGACGCAGGCAGCGGCGATCTCCCCTTGCGAGTGCCCGACGACCGCGTCCGGCGCGACACCGTGCGCGCGCCAGACCTCGGCGAGGGACACCATCATCGCCCACAGCGCGGGCTGGACGACGTCGATCCGGTCCAGCGACGGCGCCCCGGGAGCACCGAGCAGGACGTCCAGCACGGGCCAGTCCACGAACTCCCCCAACGCCTCGACACACTCGTCGAGGCGTCGAGCGAACACGGGGTCCGAGCGCAGCGGCCCGGCCATGCCCTCCCACTGCGACCCCTGGCCGGGGAACACGAACAGCACACCGCTCCCGGTGCGCGCCCGCGTGGTCTCCTCGACAGCACCCAGCCGGTCAAGGAGCTCTTCACGGCCGGCGGCGACAAACCCGGCCCGATGCTCGAAAGCGGTGCGGTGCAGCGCGAGAGTCCGACCGATGTCGGACAGCGACAAGTCGGGACGGTCGAGCACGTGCGTCCGCAACGCGGCGGCCTGCGCCCGCACACCACCAGGAGTCCTGCCGGACAACAGGATCGGCGCCCGCGCAACGGAAAACTCAGGCTCCGGGGCGGTTTCCGGCTGTTCGAGGATCACATGAGCGTTGGTACCGCTGATCCCGAAAGAAGACACCGCCGCTCGACGAACCGGTGTGTCCGGCCAAGGTTCCGCGGCGGCCAGCAACTCCACCGACCCGGCGGTCCAGTCGACCTTGGTGGTGGGGTGCTCCGCGTGCCGGGACGCGGGCAGAACGCCGTGCCGCATCGCCTCGATCGCCTTGATGACACCCGCCACGCCCGCCGCCGCCTGCGTGTGACCGAGGTTCGACTTGATCGACCCCAACCGGGCCGGACGCGCGCGGTGCTGCCCGTACGTGGCGAGGATGGCCTGCGCCTCGATCGGGTCCCCGAGCGTGGTGCCGGTGCCGTGGGCCTCGATCAGGTCGACGGTGTCGGGGGCGATCCGCGCGTCGGCGAGCGCCTGGGCGATGACCCGCCGCTGCGCGGGCCCGTTGGGCGCGGAGATGCCGTTGCTGGCGCCGTCGGAGTTGACGGCGCTGCCCCGGACCACCGCGTGCACGGGGTGGCCGTGGCGGCGCGCGTCGGAGAGCCGTTCCAGCAGCAGCACGCCGACGCCCTCGGCGAACCCGGCGCCGTCGGCGTGGTCGGAGAACGGTTTGCACCGGCCGTCGCGGGCGAGGCCGCGCTGCTTGGTGAAGGACACGAACAGGCCGGGGGTGGCCATGACCGACACCCCGCCCGCCAGCGCGAGCGTCGCGTCGCCCGCGCGCAGGGCCCGGGCCGCCAGGTGCAGGGCGACCAGGGACGACGAGCAGGCGGTGTCGATGGTGACCGCCGGGCCCTGCAGCCCGAGCGCGTAGGCGACGCGGCCGGACAGGACGCTGCCCGCGTTGCCGGTGCCCGCGTGGTCCTGGGCGCCCTCGTCGTGGGCGAGCAGTGCCGCGTAGTCGTGGTACATCAGGCCGGCGAACACCCCGGTCCGGCTCTCGCGGAGCGTGGTCGGGTCGATGCCCGCGTGTTCGACGGCCTCCCACGAGACCTCCAGCAGCAGCCGCTGCTGCGGGTCCATGGCGCGGGCCTCGGTCGGGGAGATGCCGAAGAACCCGGCGTCGAAGTCGGCGGCGTCGTGCAGGAAGCCGCCTTCGCGCGCGTACGAGGTGCCGGGGTGGTCGGGGTCGGGGTGGTAGAGCCCTTCGAGGTCCCAGCCCCGGTCGGCGGGGAACGGGGTGATCGCGTCCCGGCCGTCGGCGACCAGCCGCCACAGGTCGTCCGGTCCGCGCACCCCGCCGGGGAACCGGCAGGCCATGCCGACCACGGCGATCGGCTCGGTGTCGCGTTCCTCCAGCTCCCGGACGCGGGCGGTGGCGGCGTCGAGGTCGCCGACGACCCGTTTCAGGTAGTACCGCAACTGCTCCTCAGTCGGCATCGGCTGCTCCGTAGCGCTGTCCCAGCACCTCGAACAGGTCCGCGTCCGGGACGTCCACGGGTTCGGCGGTGCCGGTCGGGGTGGGGGTGCCCCAGCGGCCGATCAGCTCGGTCAGCCGGGCCAGGGCGGTGGTGCGGAGGAGGTCGTCCCGGTCGAGCCCGGACAGGGCCGTTTCGAGCCGGTCCAGGTCGTCGAGGACCGAGGAGTCCTGGTCGGGGGCCAGTTCCGCGAGCAGGTGCGCCACCAGCGCCTTGGGCGTGGGGTGGTCGAAGACCAGGGTCGGCGGCAGGCGCAGGGCGGTCGCGGCGGTGAGGCGGTTGCGGAGTTCGACGGCGGTGAGGGAGTCGAAGCCGAGGTCGCGGAAGGGGCGCTGCTCGTCGATCTCGTCGGCCGCGGTGAAGCCGAGCACGTCGGCGACGTGCGACCGGAGCAGCGCGGCCAGTGCCTCGGCCCGCTTCGCCGCGGGCATCGCCCTGAGGTCGTCCGCGACGGACTTCGGCTGGGCGGCGGCGGTGGTGGGTGGGACGAGCCGGTGCCAGATCGGCGCGGGGCCCCGGGCCCGGAGGGCGGACAGGTCGAGGCGGGTGGCGACGACGACCGGGGCGTCGGCGGCCAGGGCGCGGTCGAACAGCGCGAGCCCGTCGTCGTCGGTCAGGGGGATGGTGCCCGCGCGGGCGAGCCGGGCCAGGCCCGCTTCGCCGAGTCCGCCGGTCAGTTCGGTGGCCGAAGCCCACGGCCCCCAGGCGATGGCGGTGGCGGGCAGCCCGTCGGCGCGGCGGCGCTGGGCGAGGGCTTCGATGGCGGCGTTGGCGGCGGCGTAGTTGCCCTGGCCCGCGCCGCCGAGGACGCCCGCGGCGGAGGAGAACAGGATGAAGCGGTCCACGTCGGTGGCGAGGTCGTGCAGGTTGAGCGCGCCCTGGACCTTGGCGGCGAACACCCGCTCGACGCGGTCGCGGTCGAGGGACCCGATGACGCCGTCGTCGAGGGCGCCCGCGGTGTGGATGACGGTGGTCGGCCGGTGCTCGGCGAGGACCGCGGCCAGCCGGTCCCGGTCGGTGACGTCGCAGGCGACGATCGAGATCGCGGGCAGCTCGGCCACCAGCTCGGCCGCGCCGGGCGCGTCCGGGCCGCGGCGGCTGAGCAGGACGAGCGAGCGGACGCCGTGCGCGGTGACGAGGTGCCGGGCGACGCGGGCGCCGAGCCCGCCGGTGCCGCCGGTGATGAGGACCGTGCCCGCCGGGGTGAACGGCCGCGGTTCCGCCGGGGGCAGCGGGGTGAGCCTGGGGACGTGCGGCCGTCCGGCGCGGAGCGCGAGCTGGGTCTCCCCCGCCGCGATGGCCCGGGCGAGGGTGTCGTGCGGGGTGGGGCCGTCGGTGTCGACGAGCAGGAACCGGTCGGGCTGCTCGGTCTGCGCGGACCGCACCAGACCCCAGGCGGCGGCGAGCGCCGGGTCGGGGCGCGCCCCCGCGACGGCGTTCCCGGTCACGATGGCCAGGTGTTCCGCGTGGGGTTCGCGGACGAGTTCGAGTGCGCGGACAGCACTGTCCGCTGGGGACCCGGATTCCAGCGTGACGATCCGCAGCGGGACCGGTCCGGGGGCCGGGGGCAGGTCGACGGGTGTCCACTCCACACCGAGGAGCCCGCCGGCCGCGCGGCTGCCCGCGGTCAGCCGGGCGGGGTCGACCGGGCGCAGGACCAGGGCGTCGACGTGGGCGATCACCTGGCCGAGGTCGTCGGCGAGGGTGATGGTGACGGCGCCGTCGTCGGCGCGGGCGAGGCGGACCCGGGCGGTGGCGCGGCCGGTGTCGGCGAGGTGCGCGCCGGTCCAGGAGAACGGGAGCGCGACGCGGGCGTCCGGGTCCGGGGTGTCGCCGGGTGCGCCGAGCGCGTGCAGCGCGGCGTCGAAGAGGGCCGGGTGCAGCCGGAATCCGCGCGCGGTGTGCTCGTCCTGCTCGGGCAGGGCCACTTCGGCGAACAGTTCCCGGCCGCGCCGCCAGGCTTGGCGCAGCCCGGCGAAGGACGGGCCGTAGTGCAGGCCCGCTTGGGCCACGGCGGCGTAGAGGGCGGGGACGTCGATCTCGGTGGCGCCGGTCGGGGGCCAGGGGAAGTCGGCCGCCGGTCCGGCCTGCCGGGTGGCGTGGCCCGCGGCGTGCCGGGTCCACGGTGTGCCGTCGGGGGCGTCGGCGGGCCGGGAGAAGAGCTCGACGGGGCGGCGCCCGTCGTCCGGGGCGCCGACGGAGACCTGGAGGTCGACGGTCGCGCCGGGCGGGAGGACGAGCGGGGCGGCGAGGGTGAGTTCGTCGAGGTGGGGGTGGCCCGCGCGGGCGGCGGCGGTCGTGGCGAGTTCGACGAAGGCCGTGCCGGGGAACAGGACCGTGCCGCTGACGGCGTGGTCGGCCAGCCAGGGGTGGGTGGCGGTGGAGACCCGGCCCCGGAGGACGAGGCCGTCGGTGCCGGGGAGGTCGACGACGTCGCGGACGAACGGGTGGCCGCTCGGGTCGGGGGCCGTGGGCGCCGCGGCCGAGCCGCGCGGCCAGAAGTGCTTGCGCTGGAACCGGTACGTGGGCAGGTCCGGGACCGGGCCGGTGGGGTTCGCGGGGAAGAGGGTGGCCCAGTCCGGCTCGACGCCGTGGGCGTGGGCGCGGGCGAGCGCGGCGCGGAACTCGTCCGGGCCGCCGTGGTCGCGGCGCAGGGTGCCCAGGGCGGCGGCGGGGGCGTCGACGTCGTCGATCGTGCCCTCGACACCGAAGGTCAGGACGGGGTGGGGGCTCATCTCCAGGAAGACGTTGTGGTCGCGGTCGAGGAGGGCGCGCACGACCTCGTCGAAGCGGACGGGGAGGCGGAGGTTGTCGTACCAGTAGGCCGTGGTCAGTTCGGCGGTGTCGATTCGGCGACCGCGAACGGTCGAGTAGAAGGGGATGTCGCCGGTTCGGGGTCGGATGTCGTCCAAAGTGGTCAGAAGCTCGCTGTGGATGCGTTCGACGTGCGCGGAGTGCGAGGCGTAGTCGACGGGGACGCGTTTCGCCCGCACGTCTCGTTTCTCGCACTCGGCGAGGAACGCGGTGATGGCTTCGGCGTCACCGGACACGACTGTCGATTGTGGACCATTTGTCGCGGCTACCGAGAGCCCGGCGGTGAGGAGTTCCTCGACGCGGGCCGCCGAGAGGGTGACCGACACCATGCCGCCTTGACCGCTGAGCGCGCGCAGGGCCTGGGATCGACGTGTGACGACCTTGGCCGCGTCGCGCAGGGACAGGGCGCCCGCGACGTGCGCGGCGGCGATCTCGCCCTGGGAGTGGCCGATCACGGCGCCCGGGGTGACGCCGTGGGCGCGCCAGAGGCGGGCGAGGGCGACCATGACGGCGAAGAGGGCGGGTTGCACGACGTCGACGCGGTCGAGGGGTTCGGCGCGGGTGAGGGTGTCGAGGAGGGACCAGTCGGTGAACCGGTCGATCTCGGTGGCGCAGTCCTCGATGGCGGCGCGGAAGACCGGGCGCGCCATGAGCTCCACGGCCATGGCGGGCCATTGCGAGCCTTGGCCGGGGAAGACGAAGACCGGTCGGGCACCGGGGCGGGCCGTGCCGTGGATTTCCGGTGCGCCCGCCGCTATGGCGGCGAGACCGTCCAGGACGGATTCGTTGTCGTTCGCGAGGACGACGGCTCGGTGGTCGAAGCGGGCGCGGGTGGTGGTGATGCGGTGCGCGACTGCGGTGCGGTTCCAGTTTTGTTGCTTGGCAAGGGTTTCTTTGAGGGCGCGCGCTTGGTCGCTCAGGGCCGCGGGAGTGCGGGCGGAGAGGACCAGGGGCACCGGTTCGGCGTGGTCCGCGGGGGTTGGGGGTTGGGTCGGGGTGTGTTCGAGGATGACGTGGGCGTTGGTGCCGCCGATGCCGAAGGCCGAGATGGCGGCGCGGCGCGGACGTCCGGTGGCGGGCCAGGGGCGGGTCTCGGTGAGGATCTCGACGGCGCCTTCGGTCCAGTCGACGTGGGTGGAGGGGCGGTCGACGTGCAGCGTCCTGGGGAGGGTGCCGTGACGCAGGGACTCGACGAGTTTGATCAGCCCGGCCATGCCCGCGGCGGCCTGGGTGTGGCCGATGTTGGACTTCACCGAGCCGAGCCAGAGGGGGCGGTCGCGGTCCTGGCCGTAGGTGGCGAGGATGGCCTGCGCCTCGATCGGGTCGCCCAGCCGGGTGCCCGTACCGTGCGCCTCGACCGCGTCCACTTCGGACGGTGCGAGGTCCGCGTCGGCGAGGGCCCGGGTGATGACCCGTTCCTGGGAGGGGCCGTTGGGGGCGGTGAGGCCGTTGGAGGTGCCGTCGGAGTTGACGGCGCTGCCGCGGATGACGGCCAGCACCTCGTGCCCGGCGCGGTGGGCGTCCTCGAGGCGTTCCACGACCAGCACACCGGCGCCCTCACCCCAACTGGTGCCGTCGGCCGCGTCGGCGAACGCCTTGCACCGCCCGTCAGCGGCGAGTCCGCCCTGCATCTCGAACTCGGCGAACAGGCCGTCGGTGGCCATCACCGCGACGCCGCCGACGATGGCCAGCCCGCACTCGCCCGCCCGCAGCGCCCGCACGGCGAGGTGGAGGGCGACGAGGGAGGAGGAGCAGGCGGTGTCGACCGACATCGTGGGACCTTGGGTGCCGAGCACGTAGGCGATGCGGCCGGAGGCGACACTCGGCGACGTCCCGGTGACGGCGAAGCCACTGGCCTCCCCCAGCCCTCCCCCGGCGGATTGGTACACCGAGTGGGACAGACCGGCGAACACCCCGGCATCGCTGTCCCGCAACCCGTGCGGGTCGACCCCGGCCCGCTCCAACGCCTCCCAGGTGCACTCCAGCAACCACCGCTGCTGCGGGTCCATCGCGGTGGCCTCACGGGGAGAGATCCCGAAGAACTCGGCGTCGAACTCGGCGGCGGTGTGCACGAACCCACCGAGCCCGTCGGTGGCGGCCCACCCCCGGTCGCTCGGGAACGGCCCGATCGCGTCGACCTCCGCCTCGACCAACTCCCACAACGCGGCAGGCGAGTCGACCCCACCGGGGAACCGACACGCCATCCCGACAATCGCGATCGCCCCTGGGGAGTTATCCACAGGCGGCTCGCTGACCTGCCCGTTTCGTCGGTCCTGCGCGGTAGAATGGAAAACCGGGGGCTCCCCGGGCTGCTCGGCTGGCGGCTGCCCGAAATCGGCGGCCGGGGACGAGGTGTGGGGCCGGGTGGCCTGGGTGAGCTTGGCCTCGGCGGGCTCGTTGGGCTGCGCGGGGTTCGGAGCGGGGTCGGCGGTGCGGGTGGGCTCGGCGGAGTCGGCGACGCGCGCGGGCTGGGCGGTGCGGCCATGCCAGGCGGGGTTGGCGACGAGGCTGGGCTCGGCGGATTGGGTGGTGCCTGCGAACTCGGCTGCGCGGCCGGGCTCGGTAGGAGCGGCGGGACTGCCGAGTCCAGAGGGGTCGACAGTGCGGACAGGCCCAGCGGAGTGGCCGGACCCAGCGGAGCCGGCAGCGCGGGCGGCATCGCCAATGCGGCCGGACCCGACGGAATCGGTAGCGTGCGCGGCATCGACGGAGTGGCCGGACCCAGCAGAGCTGGCAGCGTCTGCGGCGTCGGCGGAGTGGGTGGCCCCGGCGGAGCCGGCAACGCGGGCGGCATCGGCGGAGTGGGTGGCCCCAGCAGAGCCGGCAGCGTGCGCGGCATCGACGGAGCGGGTCGCCCCGGCGGAGCCGGCAGCGCGGGCGGCATCGCCAATGCGGCCGGACCCGACGGAATCGGTAGCGTGCGCGGCATCGACGGAGCGGGTGGCCCCGGCGGAGCCGGCAGCGTGCGCGGGTTCGGCGGTGCGGCCACGAGTGGCGCGAGTGGGGTCGGCGGCGGATCGGGTCAGGTTCTTGAGGAGGTGCGCGGTGAGCGTGGTGACGTCCGGGTAGTCGAAGACCAGGGAGGCGCGCAGGCGCAGGCCGGTGGTCGTGGCCAGGCGGTTGCGGAGGTCCACCGCCGTGAGGGAGTCGAAGCCGAGGTCCTTGAAGGTGCGGCGGTGGCCTATCTCGCGGATCGAGTCGTGGCCGAGGACGGCCGCCACCTGGCGGCGGACGATGTCGGTCAGGGTGGTGTGGCGTTCGTCTTCGGGGAGTGCGGCGAGGGTCGCCGCCAGGTCGTTCGGTTTGGGGGTGTCCGCGGTCCGCGCTTGGCGGCGGGGGGTGCCGATGAGGCCGCGCAGGAGGGGTGGGACCTGGTCGGGGATGGTGGCGGGGCCGCCGACGAGGACGGGGGCCAGGATGGGGCGGTCGCTGTCCAGCGCGGTGTCGAGCAGGGCCATGCCGCTGGTGGCGGTGAGCAGTCGCAGGCCGGAGCGGGCCATGCGGGCGGTGTCGGTGGTGGTGAGCGCGCCTACTTTGCCGCCCTCCCAGGGTCCCCAGGCGAGTGAGGTCGCGGGCAGGCCGAGGCTGTGCCGGTACTCGGCGAACGCGTCGAGTGCGGCGTTGGCGGCGGCGTGGTTGCCCTGCCCGGCGCTGCCGAGGAGACCCGCCACGGACGAGAACAGCACGAAGTGGCTGGGGTCGTGGGGCAGCGTCAGCTCGTGCAGCCACTGGGCGGCGTCGAGCTTGGCGGAGAGGACGTGGTCGACGCGGTCGGGGGTGAGGCCGGTGACGACGGCGTCGTCCAGCACCCCGGCCGCGTGGAAGACGGCGGCGATCGGTCCGGCGTCGGCGATGGCGGCGGCGAGCGCGCCGCGGTCGGTGACGTCGCAGGCCAGGGCGCGCACGCCCGGTTCGGTGTTCGGGGCGCGGCCGGTGCGGCTGAGCAGGAGCACGTCCCGGACGCCGTGGCGGGTGCGCAGGTGCTGGGCGAGCAGGCCGCCGAGGTGCCCGGTGCCGCCGGTGATCAGCACGGTGCCGTCCTTGATCGGCCGTTTCCCCGGCGCCCCCGCGAGCCGGACCAGCCGCCGGACGTGGGCGGTCCCCCCGCGCAGCGCGACCTCGGGCAGCCCGGAGGCGAGGGCGGCGGGCAGCAGGTGCGACGACTCCGCGTCCGAGTCGACCGCGACGATCCGGCCGGGGTTCTCGGTCGCGGCCGAGCGCACGAGCCCGAGGACAGCGGCGGACGCGATGTCCCGCGTGGTGGTGCGGACGACGAGCCTGCCATCACCGGAGAGGGTGTCGTGGATGGCGGCCAACGTCTTGTGGAGCTGGACCCTCGGGTCGCCGCCGGTGACGGTGAGGACACGCGCGTCGGACGCGTGCTCGGCGACCGGTAGCTCGACCGGGGTCCACCGGGGCTCGAGGAGCGGCTCGGCGGTGGCCGTGAACGCCGCCGGGTCGACGGGGCGGAGGCTCACGGCGGCGATGGTGAGGACCGGGGCGCCGGTGTCGTCGACGGCGGTGAGCTCGACGGCGTCGGGGGTGGTGGGGGTGAGCCGGACGCGGAGGCGGCTCGCGCCGGTGGCGTGCAGGGTGACGCCGTCGAAGGAGAAGGGGACGCGGGCGGGGCCGTCAGCGGCGAGGGCGATGCCCTGGAGGGCGGCGTCGAGGAGGGCGGGGTGGAGGACGTGGTGGGCGCGGGCGGCGGCGTCGGGGAGGGTGACGTCGAGGTAGAGGGAGTCGTCGTGGGTCCAGGCGGCGGTGAGGCCGCGGAAGAGGGGGCCGTAGGCGAGGCCCGCGGCGGCTAGGCCGGCGTAGAAGTCGGTGGTGTCGAGCGGGCAGGCATTCGCGGGAGGCCACGGCGCGGAGGCGAGGGGGTGCTGGACGGCACCACGGCCACGAGACGACGAGTCGGAACCGGCCCGGCGACCCGCGGCATCGGGCGGGGGCACGTTCTCGGGAGGCCCCGACGCGAAAGGAGCTGGGGTGCCAGCGGAGTGCTCGACGACCTCAGGATCACGAGGCGACAAGTCAGATGTGGCACCGGCGTGGTGATCGGGGGCGCCGGGCGAAGCACCCCGCGGCCGTGAGGCTGTGGTGTCGAGCGCGCGGGCGTCCTCAGGAGGCCGAGGAGCAAACGGAACCGCGGAGCCAACAGAGCGCTCGGCAACCTCTTGGCCACGGGACGACGAGTCGGGCGCGGAACCGGCCCGGCGATCGGGGGCGTCGATCGACACTTCTCGCGGCGGATAGTCCAGTGTGGACGCTTTGAGTCGGGATGTGTCAGCCGGTTCGACCGGATGGGCGGCGGCCAGCTTCGACTCCGCCGTGGACTCGGCGAGAGTTCCGATGGCGCCGGTCGCGGCGACCGAAGCAGTTCCCGAGGATGAGTCCAGCGTGGACATTGCGGAGAGGGTCTCCGGTTGGGACGCGTCCGCTGGTTGGGTCGGGAGGGCGGCGAGTGTTGACTCGGCCAGGGTGCCGGTGGCGTGGAGGGTCCAGGGGGTGTGGGGGTCCGCGTCCTCGGGGTGGGAGTGGATGGTGATGGTGTCGCCATCGAGGGTGACCTGGAGGCGGGTGGCGCCTGTCTCCGGGAGGAGGAGGGGTGCTACCAGGGTGAGGTCGGCGATCGCGTCGCGGGCGAGGATGTCGCCTGCGCGGAGGGCGAGGTCGACGAAGCCGGTGCCGGGGTAGACCACCGTGCCGCCGACGGTGTGGTCGGCGAGCCACGGGTGGGTGGCGAGTGAGACTCGGCCGGACAGCACGTGGCCGCCGCCCGCGAGTGGGACCGCTGCGCCGAGGATGGCGTGGTCGGTGAGGGGGGTGAGGCCGAGTGCGGTCGCGTCCTGGCGGGCGGTGGCGGGGGTCGGCCAGAAGCGGCGGTGCCGGAACGGGTACGTCGGCAGCGGGATGGCGGTCGCCTTGGGGAACGCGGGGGTCCAGTCGACGGTGGCGCCGCGGACGTGGATCTCGGCGGCGGAGGTGAGGAACCGGCGGTAGCCGCCGTCGTCGCGGCGGAGGGTGCCGGTGGTGACGGCGCGGGCGTCCTTGGCGTCGATGGTTTCCTGGACGGCCATGGTGAGCACGGGCTGGGGGCTGAGTTCGACGAAGGTGTCGTGGCCCGCGTCCAGCAGCGACTCGACCACCGGTTCGAAGCGGACTACCTGGCGCAGGTTGCGGTACCAGTACGCGCCGTCGAGTTCGGGGCCGTCGAGGGTGGTGCCGGTGACCGTGGAGTGGAACGGGGTGGTGGCGCGGCCGGGTGTGATGTCGGCGAGTTCGGCGCGCAGGCGGTCCTGGATGGCCTCGACCTGCGGCGAGTGGGAGGCGTAGTCCACGGGAATCCGGCGGTTGCGGATGTCGCGGGCGTCCCAGCGGGCCTGGAGTTCGTCGAGCCCGGCCGGGTCACCCGCCACGACGATCGACGACGCGCCGTTGATCGCGGCCACGGACACGCCGGGCACGTCGGCCAGGTCGGCCTCGACGTCGGCCAGCGGGAGGCGCACGGACGCCATGCCGCCGGTGCCGTGCAGGACGGTCAGCTCGCGGCTGCGCACCGCGACGACCTTCGCGGCGTCGGCCAGCGACAACGCCCCGGCGACGTGCGCGGCGGCGATCTCGCCCTGGGAGTGCCCGATCACCGCGTCCGGGTGGACGCCGTGCGCGGCCCACAGGGCGGCCAGCGCGACCATCACCGCGAACAGCGCGGGCTGCACGACGTCCACCCGCTCCAGCGACGGCGCGTCCGGGCCGCCGCGCAGGGCGGCGGTCAGGGAGAAGTCGACGTGCGGGGCCAGGGCGGCCTCGCAGTCGCGGATGCGGGCGGCGAAGACCGGGGAGGTGTCGAGGAGCTCCCGCGCCATGCCGATCCACTGGGCACCCTGCCCGGGGAAGACGAACACGACCCGCCCGTCGAGGTCCGCGACGCCCTCGACGACCCCGTCCCTCAAGGTGCCCGCGGCAACGACGTCGAGCCCAGCGGCACCGAGCCCGACCACCACCGCCCGATACCCCAACCGCGCCCGCGTCGTGGCGAGCGAGAACCCGAGATCGGCAACCGAGATCCCACCCGCGCGGCGTGCGGACGTCGGACTCCCGAGGTCTGCTCCCGACACCCCGGAAACCGCACCGCCCCCGACATTCCCCGCTACCGCTTCCCGCGCACCAAGAGCCATAGCGGTCGCCCCCGGCTCCACGTCGTGATCCTCCTGGCCCGCACGGCCCACCCACGACGCAACGGTCCGGCTCCCGTGATCGGCCCCCGACACCCCGGAAACCACACCACCGCCCGCGTTCCCACCTGCCATTTCCCGCGCACCACTCGCGGTAGCGGTCGCCCCGCGGTCTTCCGGGGTCGAGTTGTCCACAGGCTTGATCGTCTTGTTCGGGTTCTGTCGGTGCTGCCCGGTAGCATCGATATCGGGGGCCGGAGGCATACCCCTCAGCCGTGCGGCGTACTCGCGCAGCGCCTCCTCCGAGGCCGCCGACAGCACCAACGGCACCACCTCGACCTCTTCGGACTCGACGACCTCCGCCGCGTCCCCCTGTTCCAGGATCACGTGCGCGTTCGTCCCGCTGACCCCGAACGACGACACCGCCGCCCGGCGCGGTCGGTCGACCTCGGGCCACGCCCGCCGCTCCCGCACCAGTTCCACCGCGCCCGAACTCCAGTCGACCCGGGTGGTGGGTTGGGTGGCGTGGAGGGTCGCGGGGAGTTGCGCCTCGCGCAGGGCGAAGACGGTCTTGATCACGCCCGCGAGGCCGGCCGCCGCCTGGGAGTGGCCGATGTTCGACTTCACCGAGCCGAGCCAGAGGGACCGGTCGCGGTCCTGGCCGTAGGTCGCCAGGAGGGCCTGCGCCTCGATCGGGTCGCCCAGCGCGGTCCCGGTGCCGTGCGCTTCGACGAAGTCCACATCGGACGAAGACAGCCCGGCGTCCGCGAGTGCCCGGGTGATGACCCGTTGCTGTGACGGGCCGTTGGGGGCGGTCAGGCCGTTGGAGGCGCCGTCGGAGTTCACGGCGGAGCCGAGGACCGTGGCCAGGACGGGGCGGCCCGCGCGGCGGGCGTCGGACAGGCGCTGGACGACCAGGACGCCGACGCCCTCCGCCCACGCGATGCCGTCGGCGCCCTCGGCGAAGGGCTTGCAGCGGCCGTCGGCGGCCAAAGTGCCCTGACGACCGAACTCCAGGAACGCCCCCGGCGTCGACATCACCGTCACCCCGCCGACCAGGGCCGCCGAGCACTCCCCCCGCCGCAGCGACTGGACCGCCTGGTGCAGCGCGACCAGCGACGACGAACAGGCCGTGTCCACCGACAGCGCCGGCCCCTCCAAGCCGAGCACGTACGCGACCCGACCCGAGAGCACGGACGCCAACGTCCCCGTGGCGATGTGACCGGCGACCTCCGCCACGTCCCCCGACGCCGCCAGCAGTGCCGGGTAGTCCTGCCCGCTGGTCCCGACGAACACCCCCGTGTCCGAACCGGCCAGCCCCGTCGGGTCGAGCCCCGCCGACTCCAACGCCGCCCACGCGCACTCCAGCAGCAACCGCTGCTGGGGGTCCATGGCCAGCGCCTCGCGCGGTGAGATGCCGAAGAGCCCGGCGTCGAAACCCGCGACGTCGTCGAGGAAGCCGCCGACGGGGACCGCGCCCGCCGCGGCCAACTCCGCCAGGTCCCAGCCCCGGTCCGCGGGCACCGGGCCGACCGCGTCGGTCTCGGCGAGCAGCAGCTCCCACAGCGCCTCCGGGTCGGCGGCGCCCGGGTAGCGGCAGGCCATGCCGACGATGGCCACGGGCTCCTCCCGCCGGTCCTCCAACTCGCGCACCCGGCGGTTGGCCTCGCGCAGGTCGGTCGTCGCGCGCTTGAGGTAGTCGCGCAGTTTCTGCTCAACGCTCACCGGGGAACACGCTCCTTGTTGGGGGTCAGCGCCCGAACTCGCCGTCGAGCAGGTCGAAGAGGTCGTCGTCACTGGCCTCGGACAGGTCGGCCGGGCCCTCCTCGACGGCCTGACCGGTGACGGCCGCCACCAACCCCCGCAACCGCCGCTCGACGGCGAGGCGGTCGGTGGCGGACAGGTCGGCCAAGGCGGCGCCCACGCGGTCGAGGTCGCCCAGCAGGCCGGAGACGGCGATGCCGTCGAGTAGCCGGAAGAGGTGGTCGGCCAGGGCGGTCGGGGTCGGGTGGTCGAAGACGAGGGTGGCGGGCAGCGCGACGCCGGTGGCGGAGGTGAGGGCGTCACGCAGTTCGACCGCGGTGAGCGAGTCGAAACCGAGGTCCTTCAACGCGCGGGTGGCGGGCACGTCGACGGGACCGCCGAAGCCGAGCACTCGGGCGGCCTCGACCCGCACCAGGTCGAGGACGGCAGCACGGCTGGCGGGTCCGAATCGGACAGTGGGCTCGACCGGGTGGGCTTCGGGGACGGCAAGACCGAGCAGCGAGGCGACCTCGGCGCACACAAGGTCGAGAATGGCGGTACGGGCGGCGGGTGCGAGGCGGGCTACCGGGTCGGCACTCGCGTCACGACCGGCCGGGTGGTCATTGGCGGCTCGCATTGCCTCAACGCGCACCAAGGCGAGAATCGCAGCACGGCTGGAGGACTCGAGGTCGCTGGCGGGTTCGGTCGCGTCAGGGCAGGCGAGGCCGAGGGCTTGGGCGGTCTCGGCGCGAACGAGTTCGAGAATCGCCGCGCGGCCATCAGCCTCAAGCTGGACGACCGGGTCGGCCGGGTCACCGTCGACGACTCGCGCGGCCTCGGTGCGTACCAGGTCAAGGAGCGCGGCGCGGCTGGGGGGGTCGAGTCGGACGGCGGAGTCCGGGCGGGTCTCGGGTAGGGCGTCGAACAGGGTGCTGGGGCGCAGGGCGGTGAAGGGCGGTGCGAACCGGGTCCAGTCGACTTCGGCGAAGGTGGTGGTGGGGGTGCCGGAGCCGACCAGGCGGGCCATGCCTGCGAGGGCCAGGGCGGGGTCCATGAGCGGTAGGCCGCGGCGGGCCAGTTGATCGGCGCGGCCCTCGGCGACGGCGAGGCCCGCCCCGTCCCAAGGGCCCCAGGCGATGGCGGTGGCGGGGAGGCCGAGCGCGGCGCGGCGGGCGGCGAGGCCGTCCAGGTGGGCGTTGGCGGCGGCGTACCCGGCTTGGCCGCCGCTGCCCCAGGTCGCGGCGATGGACGAGAACAGCACGAACGCGTCGAGGTCGCCGGTCAGTTCGTGCAGGTTCTCGGCGCCGCGGACCTTGGCGGTCAGCACGCGGTGGAGTTCGGTGTCGTCCATGGATTCCAGGGGACAGGACTGACCGACGCCCGCGGTGTGGACGACAGCCGTCAGCGGGTGGTCGACGGGGACGGTGGCCAGTGCGGCGGCGAGAGCGTCCCGGTCGGCGACGTCGCAGGCGGCGAAGGTGGCGGTGGCGCCCAGGGCGGCGAGTTCGACGCGCAGCTCGGGAGCCGCGGACTCGCCGGAGCGGCTGAGCAGCAACAGGTGCGCGGCGCCGTTGGCGGCGGCCCAGCGGGCCACGGCGGCGCCGAGACCGCCGGTACCGCCGGTCACCAGCACGGTCCCGGTCGGCTTCCAGTCCACAGTGGAAATATTGGCGCGCACGAGTCGTCGGCCGAGGACCTCGTTGCCGCGCAATGCGATCTGGTCCTCGCCGTAGACGCCGGACACGATGTCCCGGACGGCGGCCAGGACGTCGTCGGTCACCGGGCCGGTCACATCGACCAAGCCGCCCCACGAGCGCGGGTACTCCAGCGCCGCGACCCGTCCGAGGCCCCACAGCGCGGCGGCCGCCGGGTCGACCTCGACGCCGTCCGCGTCGACGGCGTCCCGGGTCAGGCACCACACCGGGCCGGACGCGGCCGACCGCGCCAACGCGGCGAGTTCCGCCACCGAACCGGGAAGCACCAGTACGCCGCCCGACGCCCCAGAACCGTCCCATTCGGACACCAGTTCCGCGTCGGGCAGCACCGAGACCAACCGCGAGGCCAGTTCGTCGGACTCCCCCGCGACCACAAGCCACCGCGCGGGCGGGTCCTGCGCCGGGTGACGGGTGAGCGGTTCCCAGGTGATCTCGTACGCGTGGTCGCCGACCTGGTCGGATACGGGCTGAGCGAACGGCGTGAGCCAGAAGCGTTCCCGCTGGAACGGGTACGTCGGCAGCGGGACCGGGTGCGCGTCGCCGACCACCGCGGTCCAGTCGATCGGGGTGCCGTCGGTGTAGAGGGCGCCGAGCCCGGCGAGCAGGCCCGCGTCCTCCGGTCGCCCGGCGCGTTGCAGGGTGCTCACCCGGGCGGTCTCGCCGCGGTCCTCGGCGGTGCGGTGGACGGCGGAGGCCAGCACCGTGTCCGGCCCGACCTCCACGAACCGCCGGACGCCGCGGGTCAGCAGGTGGCCGATGCCGTCGGCGAAGCGGACCGGTTGCCGCACGTGCGAGACCCAGTACTGCAGCGACCGGATGTGCTCGTCGTCGACCAGCGCCCCGGTCAGGTTCGACACCAGCGGGACGCGCGGGGCGTGGTAGGTGACGCCCGCCGCGACGCGGGCGAAGTCGGCGACCATGGCGTCCATGCGCGGCGAGTGGAAGGCGTGGCTGACCGGCAGCCGCCGGGTTCGCCGACCACCGGAGGCGAGGGCCGCGGCGATGTCGAGGACGGCGTCCTCGTCCCCGGACAGCACGATCGACTCCGGCGCGTTCACCGCCGCGATGCCGACCTGGCCCGTACGACCGCGCAGCAGCGGGAGTACCTCGTCCTCGGCCGCCTCCACGGCGACCATCGCCCCGCCCGCGGGCAGCGCCTGCATGAGCCCGCCGCGCGCGGCGATCAACGCGCACGCGTCCGGCAGCGACCACACGCCCGCCAGGTAGGCGGCGGTCAGCTCGCCGACGGAGTGGCCGATGAGGTAGTCGGCGCGCGCGCCGAAGGACTCGGCGAGCCGCCACAGGGCGACGCCGTGCGCGAAGAGCGCGGCCTGGGTGTGGGCGGTCCGGTCGAGGCGGTCGCCGCCGAAGACGACTTCGCGGAGCGGGTGGTCGAGCAGCAGGTCGAACTGGGCGCACACCTCGTCGAAGGCGTCGGCGAACACGGGGTGGCGGCGGTGCAGGTCACGGCCCATGCCGGGGCGCTGGGCACCTTGACCGACGAAGACGGCGGCGAGCGGCCCCGGGTCGGCCGGGGCGGTACCGGTGACCACCCCGGCGGCGCGGCGACCGTCGGCGACGGCGCGGAGCCCGTCGAGGAGGGAGTCGCGGTCGTCGCCGAGGACCACGGCGCGCACCGGTAGGCCGGTCCGGGCGGTGGCCAGCGCCCGGCCGACGCCCGCCACGGGCGCGGTCGCGGCGGGCGCGGCCAACCGGGCGGCCAACGCGGCGAGCGCCCGGGGATCCCGCGCCGAGAACACCCACGGTGTGTGCGGGGCCTCGGCCGCGCCACGGCCTCGACTCCGCCGGGGCAGGCGGGGTCGCGCGGCGTCGATCGGCTCGGCCTGGCCAGGACGAGGTGACTCGACGCCGCCCGCATCCCCCTCGCCGACGCGGCGAGATCGCTCTGGGCCGGCTTCTGCCCTCGCGGGTTCGCTCGGCTCCTGGGCCGGGCGGACCCGCTCAGTCCGGACATCGGCGCGATCTTGCGCGGGGGTGGAGGCCGGGACGGGAGTCGGGGCGGACGCGGAGGTGGGGATCGGTGCGGAAGCAGAGGCGGGGGTGGCGGCGGAAGCAGGAGCAGAGGCGGGCGTGGAGCTGGAGGCAGGTAGGTGTGTGGGGGTGGCGCCCTGTTCGAGGATGACGTGGGCGTTCGTTCCGCTGATGCCGAAGGCGGACACGGCCGCGCGGCGGGGGCGACCGGTGTCCGGCCAGTCGCGGGGTTCGGTGAGCAGGGCGACGTGGCCCTGGGACCAGTCGACGTGGGTGGTGGGGGTGGGGGTGTGGAGGGTTTTCGGGAGGAGGCCGTGGCGTAGGGACTGGATTGTCTTGATCACGCCTGCGACGCCCGCGGCGGCTTGGGTGTGGCCCAGGTTGGATTTGACCGAGCCGAGCCAGAGGGGGTGGTCGCGGTTCTGGCCGTAGGTGGCGAGCAGGGCCTGGGCCTCGATGGGGTCGCCCAGGCGGGTGCCCGTGCCGTGCGCCTCCACAGAATCCACTTCGGACGGTGTGAGGCCTGCGTCGGCGAGGGCCCGGGTGATGACCCGTTCCTGCGACGGCCCGTTGGGGGCGGTGAGGCCGTTGGAGGCGCCGTCGGAGTTGACGGCGGAGCCGCGGAGGATGGCCAAGACCTCGTGGCCGCGTCGACGGGCGTCGGAAAGGCGTTCCACGACAACGAAACCGACGCCCTCCGACCAGCCGGTGCCGTCGGCGTCGGCGGAGAACGCCTTGCACCGGCCGTCCGGTGCCAGGCCGCCCTGGCGGCCGAACTCGACGAACGCGCCCGGGGTCGCCATCACGGTGACGCCGCCCGCCAGGGCCAGCGAGCACTCGCCGCGCCGCAGGGCTTGGGCGGCCCAGTGCAGGGCGACCAGGGAGGACGAGCACGCGGTGTCCACCGACACCGCCGGACCCTCCAGTCCCAGGACGTAGGCGACACGACCCGAGACAACGCTGGGTGCCGAGCCGGTGAGGCCGTAGCCGCGCGCCGCTTCCTCCGCCGACGCCTCGACGGCGGCCTGGTAGCCGGAGTACGTGACACCGACGAACACCCCGGTGTCGCTGTGCCGCAGGGAAACCGGGTCGATGCCCGCGTTCTCCAGCGCCTCCCAGGTGTTCTCCAGCACGAGCCGCTGCTGCGGGTCCATGGCCAGGGCCTCGCGCGGGGAGATCCCGAAGAACGCCGCGTCGAAGCGGTCGGCGTCGGCGACGAACCCACCCTCGGCCGCCAGCCGCCAGCCCCGGTCGGTGGGCGCCGGGCCGATGCCGTCGACCCCATCGGCGACGAGCGTCCACAGTTCGTCCGGTGTGGACACCCCGCCGGGCAGCCTGCACGCCATGCCGACGATCACGACCGGGTCGTCGTCGACAAGGACCGGTCCGACCTCGGTCGCCGGGAGCACCGCGTCGCCGACCAGGCGCGTACGCAAGTCCACGGCGAGGGCGCGCGGCGTCGGGAAGTCGAACACGACCGACGCGGGCAGGGATACACCCGCGGCGGCGACCAGCCGGTTGCGCAACTCGACCGCGGTCAGCGAGTCGAACCCGAGGTCGCGGAACGGGCGGTCGACGTCGAGGCGCCCGCGGTCGCGGTGCCCGAGGACCAGCGCGCCGTGCTCGGCGACGAGGTCGAGCAGCACCCGGTCGCGCTCCACCTCCGGCAGCGGCCGCAGCACAGCGGCGAGCCCAGCCACGGGGGTGTCGCTCGGGGTCGGTTCGACGTCGCGGGCGGCGGGGATCTCGGCGAACGCCCGGGCCATCCCGGCTGCGGCGAACGCGGGTGCGAGGCGCGACCAGTCGACGTCGGCGACGACCGCGCACGGCTCGCCCCCGGCGGTGATCCGGTCCAGCGCGGCGAAGGCGACCCCGGGGGCGATGCGGGCCAGGCCGCGCCGGTGCAGTTCCTGGACCAGTTCGGCCCCGGCGACCATGCCGCCGCCCTCCCACGGCCCCCACGCGACGGAGGTGGCGGGCAGGCCGAGCCCGGCGCGGTAGCAGGCGAGGCCGTCGAGGAAGGCGTTGCCCGCGGCGTAGGCGGCTTGCGCGCCGGAGCCCCAGACCCCGGCGATGGAGGAGAAGCAGACGAACAGGTCGACCTCACCCGCGAGGTCGTGCAGGTTCCAGCCGCCGATGACCTTGGCGCGGACGACGTCGACGAACTCCTCCCACGCCAGGTCGACCACGAGCCCGTTGGCCACGACCCCGGCCGCGTGCAGGACCCCGCGCAGCGGCGGGCCGGAGGCGCGCAGCGTGGCGACGACCTCCGCCAGCCTGCCGCGGTCGGCGACGTCGCAGACGTGCGTCTCGAGGGTGGCGCCGCGTTCGGCCAGGCGGGCGCGGAGCGGGTCGAGTTCGGCGGTGTCGGCGCCGCGGCCGAGCAGCGCCACGCGGGCCACGCCGTGCCCGGCGAGCCAGTCCGCCGCGCGGCGACCGAGCGCGCCGGTGCCGCCGGTGACCAGGACGGTCGCGCCGGTCAGGTCGGGGCCGGTGCGGGTCTCGCCGGTGTCCCGGTGGGGCACGAGCCTGCGGCCGAACGAGCCGGACGCGCGGACGGCGATCTCCCGTTCCCCGACGGCGCCCCCGGTGATCACGGCCGCTGCCCGCGCCCACGCCCCGTCCGACGGGTCGGTGGGCAGGTCGACGAGACCGCCCCAGGCGGCGCCGCGTTCGAGCCCGATGACCCGACCCAGGCCCCACAGCCCGGCGGCCACCGGGGAGTCGACGGTGTCGCCCGCGCCGACCGCGACACCGGCGCGGGTCAGGCACCACAGCGGCGCGTCGACACCGAGGTCAGCCAGCCCCTGCGTGACCACGACCAGCTCCCACAGCGCGCCGACGGCCGCGTCGCCGTCGTCGTCCCAGCCGGGCAGGCACGCGACGCCGGTCAGCTCGCCGAGCCGGTCGCCCAGCGCGGCGGACACCCGGCCCGCCAGGTCGGCCCGGTCGACGCCCGCGCCGATCCCGATCTCCACGACCTCGGCGCCACCCGCCCGCAGCGCGTCGGCCACCGGGCTGTCCTCCCGCAGCACGGCCCACAGGCCACGCGGGGTCGCGGGTTCGGGGCGCAGCGACACCCAGCGGACGTCGTAGCGGCAGGACCGCACGACCGACGCCTCGTGCACACCGCGCCGCCACGAACCGAGGACGGACACCAGGCCCGGCAAGCCGTCGACGGGCTGGTCGACGTCGGTGCCGAGCAGCTCCGCGACACCCGGGACGTCCTCGCAGGCGACGAGTTCCCACAGCCGGTCGTCGCGTCCGCCGGTCGCGGGCTTGGCGGGGGTGGGCCAGAACCGCTCGCGCTGGAACGGGTACGTGGGCAGCGGCACGCGCCGGGGGTCGAGTCCGTCGAACGCGGCGGTCAGGTCGATCGGCACGCCGGTCGTCCAGAGCGCGCCCGCGCCGGTAAGCACCGCGCGGTCCTCGGTCAGCGCGTCCCGGGCCAGCGGCACGACCGGGACCTCGGTCAGCGCGCCCGCCGCGGGCGCGAGCACGGGTCGGGGACCGATTTCCACGAACGCGTCCACGCCGCGCTCGACCGCGGCCCGCACGCCGTCGGCGAACCGGACGGTGTCGCGGGCGTGCCGGACCCAGTAGTCCGGGTCGGTCAGTTCGGCGCCCACGACCGCGCCGGTGAGGTTGGAGACCACCGGCAGCGTCGGCGCGTGCGCGTCGAGTCCGCGCACGACCCGGGCGAACTCGGCCAGCGCGGGCTCCACCAGCGGCGAGTGGAACGCGTGGCTGACCGCCAGCCGCCTGGTCCGACGCCCGTCGAACCGCGCCGCCAGCGCTTCCACCTCACTGTCCACACCGGACACAACGACCGCGCGCGGCCCGTTCACCGCCGCCAGCGACACCCCGGGGGTGAGCAGCGGCCGCACCTCGTCCTCGGTGGCCTCGACCGCGACCATCGCCCCGCCCGCGGGCAACGCGGCCATCAGCCGGGCGCGCGCGGCTACCACGGCGCAGGCGTCGGGCAGCGACCAGACACCCGCGACGTGCGCGGCGGCGATCTCGCCGACCGAGTGGCCGATCAGCACCTCGGGGCGCAGGCCCCAGGACTCGAGGAGCCGGTAGAGGGCGACCTCGTAGGCGAACAGCGCGGGCTGCGCGCGACCGGTGTCGTCGAGGGCGTCGCCGGTCTCCATGGCGTGCCGCACGGACGGGTCGAAGTGCGCGCGGATCTCATCGAAGTGCCGTGCGAACACCGGGAACCGCTCGGCCAGGCGGGTTCCCATGCCGGGCCGTTGCGCGCCTTGGCCGGAGAACAGCACGCCGACGCGCCCCTCCCCCGCCGCGCGCCCACGCACCGCGGGCGCGGCCAGGCCGTCGCGCAGTTCGTCGAGGTCCGCGCCGACGACCACGGCCCGGTCGGGCAACGCGGCGCGGGTGGTAGCCAGCGACCAGCCGATGTCCGCGACCCCGCCGGACACGCCCGCGAGCGCTTCGGCCTGCGCTGTCAACGCTTCCGGGCCACGCGCCGACAGCACCCACGGGACCACGGCGCCGGGGTCGGTGTCGGCGACCGACTCGGGCTCGGCGGGTTGTTCGAGGATGACGTGCGCGTTGGTACCGCTGATGCCGAACGACGACACCCCGGCCCTGCGCGGCCGGTCGGCGGGCCACGGCCGCGCGGTGGCGGCGAGGTCGATCGACCCGGCGGACCAGTCGACCCGGGAGGTGGGCTCGGTGACGTGCAGGGTGGCGGGCACCGAACCGTGCCGCATGGCCAGCACGACCTTGATCACCCCGGCCACCCCGGCGGCGGCCTGGGTGTGGCCGATGTTGGACTTCACCGAACCGAGCAGCAGGGGCCGGGTGCGGTGGCGGCCGTAGGTGGCGAGCAGGGCCTGGGCCTCGATGGGGTCGCCCAGCACGGTCCCGGTGCCGTGCGCCTCCACGACGTCGACCTCGTCGGCGGAGAGCCCGGCGTCGGCCAGGGCCCGGGTGATGACGCGCTGCTGCGACGGCCCGTTCGGCGCGGTCAGCCCGTTCGACGCGCCATCGGAGTTCACCGCCGAGCCCCGCACGACCGCCAGCACGTCGTGCCCGTGCCTGCGCGCGTCCGACAGCCGTTCCACGACGAGCACGCCGATGCCCTCGCCCCAGGCGGTGCCGTCGGCGTCGTCGGAGAACGCCTTGCACCGGCCGTCGGCGGCCAACCCGCCCTGCCGGGCGAACTCGGCGAACACGGCCGGGGTGGACATCACGGTCACCCCGCCGACCAGGGCCAACGAGCAGTCACCCGCGCGCAGGGACCGCACGGCCCAGTGCAGCGCGACCAGCGACGACGAGCACGCGGTGTCCACCGACACGGCCGGGCCCTCCAAGCCGAGCGCGTAGGCGACGCGGCCGGACAGCACGGAGGCGATGTTGCCGGTGGCGGCGTGGCCGCTGACCTCGGCGCCCTCGACGGCCGTCGACAGCAGGTCCGGGTAGTCCTGCCCGTTGGTGCCCGCGAACACGCCGGTGGCGGTGCCGCGCAGCGACTCCGGGTCGATCCCGGCGCGTTCCAGCGCCTCCCAGGAGCACTCCAGCAGCAGCCGCTGCTGCGGGTCCATGGCCAGCGCCTCGCGCGGGGAGATGCCGAAGAAGTCGGCGTCGAAGTGGCCGACGCCGTCGAGGAAGCCCCCGACGGGGACGTGGTCGGCGGGTTCCCAGCCGCGGTCGGCGGGGAAGCCGGTCATGGCGTCGACGCCGTCGGCGAGCAGCGCCCAGAACTCCTCGGGGGTCCGGGCCCCGCCGGGGAACCGGCAGGCCAGGCCGACGATGGCGATCGGCTCGTGGTTCGCGGCCAGTTCGCCGCGGGCGCGGTGCAGGTCGGCGGTGACCTTCTTCAGGTAGCCGAGCAGCTTGTCGTCACTGGCGTTCTGGTCACCGGTCACGACAGCCCCAGTTCTCGGTCGATGAAGTCGAACACCTCGTCGCGACCGGCGTCGGCCAGCGCGGCGGGGGCGTCGGTGGACGTGGCCAGCAGGCGCCGCAGCCTGGCGAGCAGCCCGGCGCGGTCGGCCTCCGGTAGCGCGGCGAGGCCGGCGGTGAGGTCGTCCACGGCCCGCCCCAGGAGTTCGGCCGGGTCCGGGGGCGCGCCGACGAGGTCGCCGCGCAGCGCCTCGGCGAGCGCGGTCGGGGTCGGGTGGTCGAACACCAGCGTCGTGGGCAGGGCCAGGCCGGTGGCGGTTGCGAGGCTGTTGCGGAACTCGACGGCGGTGAGCGAGTCGAACCCGAGGTCGGCGAACGGGGTGCGGTCGCCGACGCGGGTGCTCTCGCGGTGGCCGAGGACGGCGGCGGCGTGGTCGCGGACCAGCGCGCGCAGCACCCGTCCCTGTTCGGTCTCGGACAGCGCCACCAGCCCGGCCAGCGGTTGCTCCACTGTGGACGGTTGGGGTTCGGTCCGGTCGAGGTGGGCGATCGCGATGTGCGCGTCGCCCGCGTCGACGGCGGTGCGCAGGGCTTCCAGCGCGGCGGCGGGGTCGAGCGGGGTGAGTCCGCCGCGCCGCATCCGGTCGGCGACGGCGGGGTCGGCGGCCATGCCGTCCCCGCCCCAGGGTCCCCACGCGATGGCGGTGACGGGGCGCCCCTCCGCGCGGCGGGTGTGGGCGTAGGCGTCGAGGAAGGCGTTGGCGGCGGCGTAGTTGGCCTGGCCGGGCGAGCCGACGGTGGCGGCGAGGGAGGAGAACAGCACGAACGCGGTCAGGTCGAGGTGCGCGGTGGCGGCGTCGAGGGCGAGCGCGCCCTGCTTCTTGACGGCGAGCACGGCGCGCAGGCGCTCGGGGGTGAGGGAGCCGATCGTGGCGTCGTCGAGGACACCCGCGGCGTGGATGATGGCGGTGACGTCGTCGGTGACGATGCCCGCGACCGCGTCGGCGTCGGTGACGTCGCAGGCGACCGGGACGATGACGGGCCCGAGGTCGGCGAGGGTGTCGGCGGCGCGGCCGGTGCGGCTGAGCAGCAGCACGCGGTCGGCGCCCTGCTCGGCGGCCCAGCGGGCGACGTGCGTGCCGAGGGCGCCGGAGCCGCCGGTGACCAGGACGGTGCCGGACGGTTTCCAGCCGGGCCCCGGCGTCGGCGCGGGGTCGGGGGTGAACCGGCGGGCGAGGACCTCGGTGCCGCGCACGGCCAATCGGGTGTCGTCGTAGGCGCCGCCGAGGACGGCCCGGAGGGTGGCGGGGTCGGGTTGGGCGGGCAGGTCGAGGAGACCGCCCCAGCGGTCGGGGTGTTCGAGGGCGGCGACGAGTCCGAGCCCCCAGATCTCGTGCCGGGCGGGGTCGGCGATGGCGCCGACGGGGACGGCCTCGGTGGTGGCCAGCCAGAGCGGGGCGGTGATCCCGGCGTCGCCGAGCGCCTGCACGACGGCCAGTGCCTCGTCGGTGGTAGCAGGCAAGGCGAGGACACCCGTGTGGCCATCGGCGCGCAGGCGGGCCGCGAGTTCGGCGCGGTCGGCGCTCGGTTCCACCGTGGTCGCGTCCAGTGCCCGGGCGGCCGGGTGCGCGGCGGGGGCGATGACGAGCCAGGAGCCGTGGCCGGTGGTGGGTCGGGGGGTGACCGGGACCCAGTCGACGCGGTGGCGCAGGTGGTCGTCGGCGGACGGGACGAGGTCGGGCCAGAACCGCTCGTGGTGGAAGGCGTAGGTCGGCAGGTCGACGGGTCGGGCGTCCGGGAACACCGTGGCCCAGTCCGGGCGGAAACCGCCGACGTGCAGGGCGGCGGCGGCGCGGACCAGCGTCTCGGCCTCGTGCTCGCGGCCCAGGCCGGGGATCGCGGCGCGGTGTCCGCCGGTGATCTCACCGGCGAGGGCGGCGAGGGTGTTGCCGGGGCCGACCTCGAGCAGGCCGGTGACGCCGTCGTCGAGCAGGCGGCGGACCCCGTCGGCGAAGTGGACGGTGGCGCGGACCTGGCGGACCCAGTAGTCGGGGGTCGCGATCTCGGCTCCGGCGCGGTCCCCGGTGGCGGTCGAGACCATCGGCAGGGACGGTGGCGCGTAGTTGACTTTCGCGGCCACCTCGGCGAATTCGGCGCACATCGGTTCCATCAGGGACGAGTGAAACGCATGCGACACCCGCAAACGCCTAGTCTTGTGGCCCGTCCCGGCGAACACCGCCGCGGCCTGGTCGATCGCCTCGAAGGTCCCACTGACCACGGTGGCCCGCGGCCCGTTGACGGCGGCGACGTCGACCGACTCCCCCAGCGCCCCCACGACGTCGTCGCGGCTCGCGGCGACGGCGAGCATCGCGCCCGCAGGCAGGGCCTGCATCAGCCGCCCGCGCGCCTCGACGAGGGCGCACGCGTCGGCGAGGTCGAACACCCCGGCCAGGTGCGCGGCGGCGAACTCGCCGATGGAGTGCCCGAGCACGATGTCCGGCCGCACCCCCCACGACTCCCACAGCCGCGCCAGCGCCACCTCCAGCGCGAAGAGCGCGGGCTGCGCGGCGCCGGTGCGGTCGAGGTCGTCGCCGATCGGCTCGCGGAAGTGCGCGAGGACCTCGTCGTGGACGGCGGCGAACACGGGATGCCGCCGGTACAGCTCGGTTCCCATGCCCGCGCGCTGCGAACCCTGACCGCTGAACAACATCGCCAACCGGCCACCGGGCGTCGCCGTGCCGCGCAGCACCCCGGGCGCGGGCCGTCCCTCGACGAGTGCGTCGAGCCCGGCGCGCAGGTCGGCGAGGTCGGTGCCGAGCACGGCCGCCCGCTCACCGAGCCCGGCGCGCGTGGTGGCGAGCGCGACGGCGAGGTCGCCGAGGTCGGTCGAGGAGGTGAGGTGGTCGCGGAGTCGCGCCGCCTGCCTGGTGAGTCCGGCCGAACCGCGCGCCGAGAGCAGCCAAGCGCGGGGCGCGTCGGTCGCCGGGGTCTCGGGTTCGGCGCTGTTCGGGGCTTGTTCGAGGATGACGTGGGCATTGGTGCCGCTGACGCCGAACGACGAGACGCCGGTTCGGCGGGGGTGGTCGGTGTCCGGCCACGGCTCGGTCGCGGTCGGGAGGCGGACCGTGCCCGGGGACCAGTCGACGTGCGGGGTCGGGGTGTCGGCGTGGAGGGTCGCGGGGATGAGGCCGTGGCGCATGGACAGCACGGCCTTGATCACCCCGGCCACGCCCGCCGCCGCCTGCGTGTGGCCGATGTTCGACTTGACCGACCCCAACCAGAGCGGCGCGCCGGACCGGTCGCGGCCGTAGGTGGCGAGGATGGCCTGGGCCTCGATGGGGTCGCCGAGCGCGGTGCCGGTGCCGTGCGCCTCGACCACGTCCACCTCGTCGGCCCGCACTCCCGCCGCCGCCAGCGCCCGCGTGATCACGCGTTGCTGGGCGGGGCCGTTGGGGGCGGTGAGGCCGTTGGACGCGCCGTCGGAGTTGATCGCGGAGCCTCGGACGACCGCCAGCACGCGGTGGCCGTTGCGTTGCGCGTCGGAGAGCCGTTCCAGGACGAGCACGCCGGAACCCTCGCCCCAGGCGGTCCCGTCGGCGCCCGCGCCGAAGGCCTTGCAGCGGCCGTCGGCGGCCAGTCCGCCTTGGCGGCCGAACTCGGTGAACGCGCCCGGCGTGGACATCACGGTGACGCCGCCGGCCAGCGCCAGCTCGCACTCCCCCGTCCGCAGGGCCTGGCCCGCCGCGTGCAGGGCGACCAGCGCGGACGAGCACGCGGTGTCGACAGTGACCGCCGGTCCCTCCAACCCCAGCACGTACGACACGCGCCCGGCCAGCACCGCCGCCGCGTTGCCGATGCCCGCGTGCCCCTCGACGTCGGCGGCGGCGTGGGCCAGCAGCGCGCCGTAGTCCTGGCCGTTGGTGCCGATGTAGACACCGGTGGCGGTGCCGCGCAGCGACAGCGGGTCGAGGCGGGCGTGCTCGACAGCCTCCCACGCGGTTTCCAGCAGCAGCCGCTGCTGCGGGTCCATCGCCAGCGCCTCGCGCGGGGAGATGCCGAAGAACTCGGCGTCGAACCCGGTGGCGCCGGGCAGGAATCCGCCGCGTGCGCTCGCGGTGACCGCGCGCGGCCAGCCACGGTCGCCGGGTGGTGGGGTGATCGCGTCGCGGCCGTCGACGAGCAGGTCCCACAGCTGCTCCGGGGAGCGGACCCCGCCGGGGAAGCGGCAGCCGATACCGACGATCGCGATGGGTTCGTCGACGGCCGCCCGGGGCGCCGACGCGGTCGGGGCGTCGAGGCCGCCGTGCAGGGCGCGGGCCAGGGCGAGCGGGGTGGGGTGGTCGAAGACGAGGGTGTTGGGCAGGGCGAGGCCGGTGGCGGCGGCCAGGCGGTTGCGCAGGTCGAGCGCGGTGAGGGAGTCGAAGCCGAGGTCGCCGAAGGCGCGGTCGGGGGCGATGTCGTCGGGTCCGGTGTGGCCGAGCGCGGCGGCGGTGTGGGTGCGGACGAGGTGCAGCAGCCGGTGTTCGCGGTCGGCCTCGGGAACCGCGCGCAGGTCGTCCGGTTCCGTCTTCCGGGCGGGGACGAGGTCGGTGAGCAGCGGCGAACCGGCTCCCGCGAAACGCGTCCAGTCGATCTCGGCGATGGCGAGTGCGGCGGCGCGACCGCTCATCGCCTGACCGAGGGCGGTGAGGGCCTGGTCGGTGCGCAGGGGCGGGAGCCCGGTGCGGCGGAGGCGGGCGCTGGTGGTGTCGTCGGCCGCCATCCCGGCCTGGGCCCAGGGTCCCCAGGCGACGGACAGGGCGGGTTGTCCTTGTGCGGCGCGGTGTTCGGCGAGGGCGTCGAGGTAGGCGTTGGCGGCGGCGTAGTTGGCCTGGCCCGCCGAGCCGAGGGTGCCCGCGAGGGAGGAGAACAGGACGAACGCGGACAGGTCACCGGTCAGCTCGTGGAGGTTGGTGGCGGCGACGAGTTTGGGCCGCAGGACGGTGGCGAGGCGTTCGGGGGTGAGGCTGTCGAGGGTGCCGTCGTCGAGGACCCCGGCGGTGTGGAAGACGGCGCGGACGGGGTGGCGGTCGAGGAGGTCGGCGAGTGCGTCGCGGTCGGCGGCGTCGCAGGCCGCGACGGTGACGGTGGCGCCCGCGGCTTCCAGATCGGCGACCAGGTCTTGAGCGCCGGGCGCGTCGGGGCCGCGTCGGCTGAGCAGGACGAGTTCACGCGCGCCGTCGGCGACGAGCCCGCGGGCGACGAGCGCGCCCAGTCCACCGGTGCCGCCGGTGATCAGGACGGGCCCGTCGGGGCGCCACCGGTCACGCGGGGTGTCCTGGTTGCGGCGGAGTCGGCGGGTGAACACGCCGGAGGGTCGGAGGGCGAACTCGCCGCCCCGCTGCCCGACGACCTCCGTCAGGGCACGCGGGTCCGGGTTCTCCGGCAGGTCGATCAGCCCGCCCCACAGCGCGGGGTGCTCGGCGGCGAGGGAGCGGCCGAGGCCGTGGACGGTGGCCTGGATCGGGTTCCGGGGGCCGTCGCCGGGGGTGACCGCGACCGCGCCGGAGGTGGCGAACCACAGCGGGACCGGGGTCGCGCGCAGCGCGGCGATGAGGTCGAGGGTGGCGGTGAGGCCCGCCGGGACGCCGTCGACGATCCGCTCGTCGAGGGCCAGCAGGGACAGCACGCCGTTGACGCCGGAGAGGTCCCGGTGCGCCACCTCGTGCACGGTGACGACGGTGGCCGCGAGGGCATTCGCGACCTTCGTGGACAGTTCGCCGGGCTCGTGGGCGACGACCAGCCAGGTGCCCGGTGTGGCGGACAGGCCGGTGGCGGGCACCCAGGTGGCGCGGTAGGTGAGGGTGTCGTCGGCGGTTGTGGCGGACTCCAGCCAGAAGCGGCGTTCCTGGAAGGCGTAGGTCGGCAGGGCGACCGGTCGGCCGCCGGTGAGGGCGGTCCAGTCGACGCGGCGGCCGTGGGCGTGCAGGCCTGCCAGGGCGGTGACCAGGGTGCGGGGCTCGGGGCGTCCGGCGCGCGCGACACCGCCGACGAAGAGGGGCTTGTCGTTGCCTCCCAAGGATTCCGCGGCCAAGGCGGTCAGTGCACTGTCGGGCCCGACTTCCAGGAACCTCGTGACACCAGCGTCGCGGAGGACTCGGACGCCGTCGTGGAAGCGGACCGCCTGGCGGGCGTGCCGGGCCCAGTAGGCCGGATCGGTCACCTCGCCCGGTTTCACGAGCGCGCCGGTCACGTTCGAGACGAGCGGCATGGTCGGTTCGGAGAGGGTGATGCCCGCCGCGACGCGGGTCAGCTCGTCCAGGACGCGGTCGACGCGCGGCGAGTGGAAGGCGTGGTTGACGCGGAGCCGCTTGGTTTCCCAGCCGCGCCCGGCCACGATCGCGGCCACGGCCTCGGCGGCGCCGGAGATCACGACCGCCGACGGACCGTTGACGGCCGCGATCGACACCTCCGGGGTCAGCAGCGGTGCCACCTCGTCCTCGCTCGCGCGCACCGCGACCATCGCGCCACCCTCGGCGCAGGCCGACATCAGCCGGGCCCGGGCCGTGACGAGCGTGACGGCGTCCGGTAGCGACAGCACCCCGGCGACGTGCGCGGCCGTCAGCTCGCCGAGCGAGTGCCCCAGCACCAGGTCCGGTGTCACACCGAGACTCGCCAGCAGCCGCACCAGCGCGGTCTCCACGGCGAACAGCGCGGGCTGCGTCCACGCCGTGTCGGCCAGCGCGTCCGCGTCCTCGAAGATCACCTCGCGCAGTGGCCGCCCGAGGTCGAACAGCCCGCACACCTCGTCGAACGCTGCCGCGAACACCGGGAACGCCGCGTGCAGCTCGCGTCCCATGCCGACGCGCTGGGCGCCTTGGCCGGAGAACAGGAACGCGGTCTTGCCCTTGCCCGCGGTCCGCCCACGCACCACCGACCCGGATTCCTCCCCGGCGGCCAGCGCGGTGAGCGCGCTCGTCAGCGCGGCCACGTCGTCCCCGACCACCACGGCCCGGTGCGCGAACGCCGTCCGGGTGGCGGCCAGCGAGTGCGCGACATCGGCGGGGTCGGACGAGCCGAGGTGGGCCAGGAGTTTCGCGGCCTGCGCCGCCAACGCCTGCTCGCTCTTGCCCGACAGCACCAACGGCAGGGGTGCTCCCGGGCGCGGGGTGCGCTCCGCCGGGACCTCGGCGGGGGCCTGCTCGATGATGACGTGCGCGTTGGTGCCGCTGATCCCGAACGACGACACCGCCGCCCGCCGCGCGTCACCCGACCACGGCCGGGCCTCGGTGAGCAGCCGCACCGCGCCCACCGACCAGTCGACGTGCCGGGTCGGCTCGTCGATGTGCAGGCTGCGGGGCAGCAGTTCGTGGCGCAGCGCCAGGATGACCTTCATCAGCCCGGCCACGCCCGCCGCGGCCTGGGTGTGCCCGAGGTTGGACTTCACCGACCCCAACCACAGCGGCTCGGCGCGGTCGCGCCCGTAGGCGGCCAGCAAAGCCTGCGCCTCGATCGGGTCGCCCAGCACGGTCCCCGTGCCGTGCGCCTCGACCGCGTCCACATCGGACGGTTCCAGACCGGCGTCGGCCAGTGCCTTGGCGATCACGGCTCGCTGCGCGGGCCCGTTGGGCGCGGTGAGCCCGTTGGAGGCCCCGTCGGAGTTGACCGCCGAGCCCCGCAGCACGGCGAGCACGGGGTGCCCGAGCCGCTGCGCGTCGGAGAGCCGTTCCAGCAGGAGCAACCCGGCGCCCTCGGACCAGCCGGTGCCGTCGGCCGCCGCCGCGAACGGCTTGCAGCGGCCGTCGGCGGCGAGTCCGCGCTGGCGGCTGAACTCCAGGAACATGCCCGGTGTCGGCATGACCGTGACCCCGCCCGCCAAGGCCAGCGAGCACTCGGACCGGCGCAACGCGCGCATGGCCAGGTGCGCGCCGACCAGCGACGACGAACACGCCGTGTCGACGGTGACGGCGGGCCCGCGCAGGCCCAGCGCGTACGCGATCCGCCCGGACACCACCGAGGTCGACGTCCCGGTCAGCAAGTGCCCCTCGACGCCCTCCGGCAGCCGGGACACCGCGCCGTGGCCGGTCGCGGCGGCCCCGACGAAGACCCCCACCTCCTGCCCGGCGAGGCCGGTCGGGTCCAGGCGGGCCCGCTCGACCGCCTCCCACGCCAGGTGCAGCAGCAGCCGCTGCTGCGGGTCGGTGGCCAGGGCCTCGCGGGGGCTCATGCCGAAGAAGTCGGCGTCGAAGTGGCCCGCGTCGTGCAGGAACCCGCCCTCGCGCGCGGAGATCGAGCCCTCGCGGTCGGCGTCGGGGTCGTAGAGGTCGGGCCAGCCCCGGTCGGTGGGGAAACCGCCGATGGCGTCGCGTTCGTCGACCAGCAGCGCCCACAGGTCCTCCGGCGTGCGGACGCCGCCGGGGAAGCGGCAGGCCATGCCGATCACCGCGATCGGCTCGCGGTCGGCCGCCTCCAGCTCGCGCAGCCGCGCGCGGGCCTGCCGCAGGTCGGTGGTGGCGCGCTTGAGGTAGTCCAGGTACTTGCTCTCGTCCGGCACGGCCGGGCCCCCTCCTCAGCTCTCCAGTTCGCGGTCGAGCAGGGCGAACAGCTCGTCGGCGTCGGCGGCGTCCACCTCGGTGTCGGTCTCCGGCGCCGCGGGCGCGGCGTGGTCGGGGACCAGGTCGGTGAGCAGCGCGGCGACCAGCTCGACCGCGGTGGGGTGGTCGAACACGAGCGTCGCGGGCAGCCGCACCCCGGTCGCGGCGGCGAGCCGGTTGCGCAGCTCGACCGCGGTCAGCGAGTCGAAGCCGAGGTCGTCGAAGCTGCGCTCGGGGTCGACGCGGTCGGCGGAGCCGTGCCCGAGCACGGCCGCTGCGGCCCCGGTGACCAGGTCGAGCAGGGTGTCGACGCGGTCGGCGGGGGTCTGCGCGGCCAGCCGGTCGGCCAGCGGCACCACCTCCACCTCCGCGACCCGGGCCCGGGGCTTCGCGGCCGGGACGAGACCCCGCAGCAGCGCGGGTACGCGCTTCGGGTTGGCCCGCAGGGCGTTGAGGTCGAGCTTGATCGGGACGAGTTCGGCGCGGCCGGAGGCCAGCGCGGCGTCGAGCATGGCCAGGCCGTCGGCCTCCGACAGCGGTCGCAACCCGGCCGACGCCAGCCGCCGGACGTCCACTTCGGACAGCGCGCTGGTCATGCCGAACTCGGTGGTCCACGGCCCCCACGCCAGCGCGGTGGCGGGCAGGCCCCGGGCGCGGCGGGTGCGGAGGAAGGCGTCGAGGGCGGTGTTGGCGGCGGCGTAGTTGCCCTGCCCCGCGCCGCCGAGCAGGCCCGCCGCGCCGGAGAACACGACGAAGCGGCGCAGGTCCATGTCGAGGGTGAGGTCGTGCAGGGCGCGGGCGCCGTCGAGTTTGGGGGCGAGGACGGCGGCGAGTCGATCCGGGGTCAGACCGGCGGTGACGGCGTCGTCGACGACGCCCGCGGTGTGGAACACGGCCGCGAGGTCGCCGACCTCGGCGATGACCTTGGCCAGCGCGGCGCGGTCGGTGACGTCGCAGGCGAAGACCCGTATCCGGGCGTCGAGGTCCGTGGGTGCCTCACCGCCACTACGGCTGATCAGCACGAGGTCGCGGACGCCGTGCTCGGTGACGAGGTGCCGGACCAGCCGCGAGCCGATGCCGCCGGTCCCGCCGGTGACCAGGACCGGGCGGTCGTCGAGCGGGGCCGGGACGGTGATGACCACCTTGCCGATGTGGCGGGCGGCGGCCATGTGGCGGAACGCGGCGGACAGGTCGCGCGCGGGCCGCGCGGTGACCGGCAGGGCCGCGATGTGGCCGTCGCGCAGCAGCCGCGTGATGTCGGCCAGCATCTCGCGGATGCGGTCCGGTCCGGCCTCGACGAGGTCGAAGGCGCGGTAGCGGACGCCATCCGGGGAGCGGATGTCGGTCTTGCCGAGTTCGATGAACCGGCCGCCGGGGCGCAGCAGGCGCAGCGAGGCGTCGATGAACTCGCCCGCGAGGGAGTTGAGGACGACGTCGACGGGGGCGAAGCGGTCCGCGAAGGCGAGGTCCCGGGACGAGGCGAGGTCGGTGGCGGCAAGGTCGAGGGCGGCGTGCTTGGCCGGGCCCGCCGTGCCGACGACGTGGGCGTCCCAGTGCCGGGCGAGGTGGACGGCGGCCATGCCGACCCCTCCGGCGGCGGCGTGGACGAGGACGCGTTCACCCGCGCGGAGCCCGGCGAGGTCGTGGAGGGCGTAGTAGGCGGACAGGTAGGCGATCGGGATGGTGGCGGCGTCGGTGAAGGACATCCCGTCGGGGATGGGGGCGAGCAGTCGGGCGTCGGCGACGGCGGAGGTGGCGAGCGCGGCGGGGAACATGCCGAGCACCCGGTCCCCGGGCGCGAGTCCGTCCACATCGGACGCGACCTCGGTCACCACCCCCGCGCCCTCGAGCCCGAGCGGTGCCGGGTCGCCCGGGTACATGCCCAGCACGGTGAGCACATCGCGGAAGTTGAGGCCGGTGGCGCGTAGCGACACCCGGACCTCACCGGACACCAGGGGCCTGGGTTCGGCGGGAGCGACGCCGATCCCGTCCAGCGAACCGGTGTCGTCGTGGACGGCGCGCCACTCCCCGTCGGGCAGCGCGGGCGGCTCGACGACGCGGGCCAGGCGCGGGGTGTAGGCGCGTCCGGCGCGGACGGCGACCTGCGGCAACCCGGAGGCCAACACCTCGGCGGGCACGTCCCCGCTGTCGACGTCGACGATCGCGACGCGACCCGGTCGTTCGGTGATGACCGACCGGATCAGCCCCCACACCGCCGCGCCCGCGACGTCGATCGGCGCCTGCCCGACGCTCACGCCGTCATCGACCTCGACCGCGCCTCTGGTCACCACTACGAGCCTGGAGTCGGTGTCGTGGGCGAGGTGGGCTTGGACTGCGGTGAGGACGCGGGTCAACTCGGCGAGCGGATCGGTGCCGGTCACCGACAGCGTCACAACGTCGACGGGCGTCCCGGCGACCGGGTCGCACGCCTCCCAGTCCAGTTCCAGCAAGGGCGCCGCGGGGGCGGGGCGGTCCGCACCGAGTTCACGCATGACGACGCCGCGCGCGGTCAGCACGGGCGCGCCGGTCGCGTCGGCGGCGGAGAGGGAGACGGTGTTGGTCGCGGTTGCGGCGACCCGGACCCGCAGGTGCCGCGCGCCGACGGCGTGCAGGGTGACGCGGTCCCAGGAGAACGGCACCCGCGCGCCGCCCTCGGAGACGAACACCAGTCCTTGCAGCGCGGCGTCGAGCAGCGCCGGGTGCACGGAGAACTCGTCGGCGTCACCTTCGGGCAGGTCGACCTCGAGGAACGCCTCGGTCGGGGTGCGCCAGGCGGCGGTCAGTCCTTGGAAGACCGGGCCGTAGGCGAAGCCTCCGGTGGCGTAGTCGGCGTAGAAGTTCGACAGGTCAACGGGTTCCGCGCCCGCGGGCGGCCAGGTGCCGACCGGGTCCGGTGTGCCGCCGGGGCCGAACTGGCCGGTGGCGTGGGTGGTCCACTCGTCGGTGTCGTCGCGGCGGGAGTGGACGCGGACCGTGTCGCCGTCGACGAGCACCTGGATCCGCACACCGCCGTCCTCGGGCAGCACCAGCGGCGCGGCGAGGGTGAGTTCGGCGAGTCCGTCGGCGCCGACGAGGTCGCCCGCGCGGAGCGCGAGTTCGAGGAACCCGGTGCCGGGGAACAGGATCCGGTCGCGCACGCGGTGGTCGGCCAGCCACGGGTGGGTGCGGGTGGACAGGCGCCCGGACAGCAGCCAGCCGCCGTCGGCCAGTTCGACCACGGCCCCCAGCAGGGGGTGCCCGGCGGCGCCGAGCCCGGCCGCCGTCACGTCGCCGACCCGCGCGGCGGGCGTGGGCCGGAACAGTTCCCGCTGGAACGGGTACGTCGGCAGGTCGACCCGTCGAGCGCCCAGGCCGTCGAACACCGGCGCCCAGTCGACCTCGACCCCGCGCACCCACAGCGCGCCCAGCCCGGCGAGCGCCGCGCGGTCCTCCGCGATCCCGTCCCGGACCAGCGCGACGACTCCCGGCGCGCGGCCGTCGGCGATCTCGTGGACGGCCGACGACAACACCGCCCGCGGCGCGATCTCGACGACGGTGTCGATGCCGCGGTCGAGGGCCGCGGTGACGCCATCGGCGAACCGGACGGCGTCGCGGACGTGCCGGACCCAGTAGTCGGGGTCGGTCAGCCCGGTCGCGTGGGTGCCGGTGTGGTCGGAGATCACCGGCGTGGTCGGCTCGCGGTAGGTGAGGCTCGCGGCGACGGCGGCGAACTCGGCGAGCACGGGTTCCATCAGCGGCGAGTGGAAGGCGTGGCTGACGGTGAGCCGCTTGGTCTTGCCGCCCCGGGCCGCGACCTCGGCGGCGATGGCGGCGACCTCGTCCTCGACACCGGAGATCACGACCGACGACGGCCCGTTGACCGCGGCGACGGACACGCCGTCGGTGAGCAGCGGGACGACCTCGGCCTCGGTGGCGCGCAGGGACACCATGGCGCCGCCCGCCGGGAGCGCCGCCATGAGCCTGCCGCGCGCGGCGACGAGCGCGCAGGCGTCCGCCAGCGACCAGACACCGGCGAGGTAGGCGGCGGTGATCCCGCCGATGGAGTGGCCGAGCAGCACCTCCGGGGTGACTCCCCAGGAGGTGAGGAGCCCGTGCAGCGCGACGCCGTGGGCGAACAGGGCGGGCTGGGTCAGGTCGGTGCGGTCGAGGTTGTCGCCGGTGCGCGCGGCTTCGGCGACGGCCGGGTCGAAGTGCGCGAGGACCTCGTCGAACGCGGCGGCGAAGACGGGGAACCGGGCGCGCAGGTCTTGGCCCATGCCCGCGCGTTGGGCGCCTTGGCCCGCGAAGACGAACGCGACCCGGCGGTCCCCGGTGGCCCGACCGCGCGCGGTGGGCGCGTCGAGTCCGGCTCGGAGTTCATCGAGGCTCGCGCCGACGACGACGGCGCGTTCGGTGAGGGCGGCGCGGGAGGTGGCCAGGGAGTACCCGAGGTCGGTGGCGGTCCCGTCGACCGCGCGCAGCCGCGCGGCCTGGTCGGTGAGCGCGTCGGCCGTGCGGGCCGAGATCGGCCACGCGACCAAGGCGTCCTCGGCGTTGCCGGGCTCCGCATCCGGGCCTTGTTCGAGGATGACGTGCGCGTTGGTGCCGCTGATGCCGAACGACGACACCCCGGCGCGGCGCGGCCGGTCGACGTCCCAGGCCCGGGACTCCGCCAGCACCTCGACGGCGCCGCCGGACCAGTCGACCTCGGTGGACGGCGTGCCGACGTGCAGGGTGGCGGGCAGCACGCCGTGCCGCATGGCCTCGACCACCTTGATCACCCCGGCGACCCCGGCGGCGGCCTGGGTGTGGCCGATGTTCGACTTCACCGACCCCAACCACAGCGGCTCGGCGCGGTCCTGCCCGTAGGTGGCGAGCAGCGCCTGGGCCTCGATCGGGTCGCCGAGACGGGTCCCGGTGCCGTGCGCCTCCACGGCGTCCACCTCGGACGGCCGCAGCCCGGCCTCGGCCAGAGCGCGGCGGATCACCCGCTGCTGCGACGGCCCGCTCGGCGCGGTCAGCCCGTTCGACGCGCCGTCGGAGTTCACCGCCGAGCCCCGCACGACGGCCAACACGGGGTGCCCGTGCCGTTGCGCGTCGGACAGGCGCTCGACGACGAGCATCCCGGCGCCCTCGGACCACCCGGTGCCGTCGGCCGCGTCGGAGAACGCCTTGCACCGGCCGTCGGCGGCGAGCCCGCTCTGCCGGGAGAACTCGACGAGCGAGCCCGGCGTGGCCATCACGGTCACGCCGCCCGCCAGCGCCAGGGTGCACTCGCCGCGCTGGATCGCCCGCGCGGCCCAGTGCAGCGCCACCAGCGACGACGAGCACGCCGTGTCCACGGTGACCGCCGGGCCTTCCAGCCCCAGGACGTAGGCCACCCGGCCGGACAGGACGCTCGCGGCGTTGCCGGTCATCAGGTGTCCCTCGCCGACCTCGCGGGACTCGACGAGCAGTGTCGTGTAGTCCTGCCCGTTGCTGCCCGCGAAGACGCCGGTGTCGGTGCCGCGCAACGAGGTCGGGTCGATGCCCGCGCGTTCCAGCGCCTCCCAGGCGGTCTCCAGCACGAGCCGCTGCTGCGGGTCCATGGCCAGGGCCTCGCGCGGGGAGATGCCGAAGAAGTCGGCGTCGAAGGCGAAGGCGCCGGTGAGGAAGCCGCCCTCGGCGGTGTCGCTGGCGCCGGCGAGCAGCGTGTCGAGGGGCCAGCCCCGGTCGGTGGGCAGCGGGCCGATCGCGTCGGTGCCGGTGCGCACCAGGTCCCACAGCCGCTCCGGGCTGTCGACGCCGCCGGGGAAGCGGCAGGCCATGCCGACGATGACGATCGGGTCGGTGTCGGACGCGGCCTGGACGACGGTTTCCGCGGGCTGGTCCGTGTCGTCGCCGAGTTGCGCGCGCAGGTAGCGGCCGAGCGCCGTCGCGGTCGGGTAGTCGAAGATCAGGGTGCTGGGCAGCCGCAGGCCCGTGGCGGCGGTGAGCCGGTTGCGCAGGTCGACGGCGGTGAGCGAGTCGAAGCCGAGATCCGAGAACGCGCGGCGGGGTTCGACGGCGTCGGCGCTCGGGTGGCCGAGAACGGCGGCGGCCTGGGCGCGGACCACGTCGAGGACGGCGCGTTCGCGGTCGGCGCCGGTGAGCCCGGCGACCTTGGCGCGCAGGTCCCCGGCGTCGGCGGGCCGTTCGACGGCGGTCTGGGCGGCTTCGGGCAGTTCGGCGAGCAGCGGGCTGGGGCGCAGCGCGGTGAAGGCGGGCGCGTAGGTGGCCCAGTCGACGCCCGCCACGGTCAGCGTCGGGGTGCCTGCGGCGACGACGGCGAGCAGGGTGTCGACGGCGGCGTCCGGCGCCAGGACGTGGATGCCGCCCCGGCGCTGCCGGTCGGCGACTCCCCCGGCCATGCCCTCGTCGGCCCAGGGGCCCCAGGCGATGGAGGTGGCGGGCAGGCCGAGTCCGGCGCGGTGTTCGGCGAGCGCGTCGAGCCCGGCGTTGGCGGCGGCGTAGTTGGCCTGGCCGGGGCCGCCCCAGACGCCTGCGGTGGAGGAGAACAGGATGAACGCGTCGAGGTCGCTCGTCAGCTCGTGCAGGTGGCGGGCGGCGGTCCACTTGGGTTCGACGACGGCGGCGAGCCGTTCGGGGGTGAGCGCGCCGACCACGCCGTCGGCCAACACGCCTGCCGCGTGGACGACGGCCCGCAGCGGGAACCGGGCGGGGATCGCGGCGAGGGTGGCGGCCAGGGCGTCGCGGTCGGCGGCGTCGCAGCGGGCGACGGTGACCTCGGCGCCCAGTGCCGCCAGCTCGGTGACCAGATCGGCCGCGCCGTCGGCGTCGAGTCCGCGCCTGCTGAGCAGCAGGAGGTGTTCGGCGCCCGCACCGGCGAGCCTGCGGGCCAGCCGCGCGCCGAGCGCGCCGGTGCCGCCGGTGATCAACGTGGTGCCGGTGGGCCGCCAGGTGTCGGTTCCGGTGGCGCGGCCGGGGGCGCGGACGAGCCTGCGGCCCAGTGTCCCGGAGGCGCGGACGGCGACCTGGTCCTCGCCGTCGTGTCCGGCCAGCACGGCCGCGACCCGGTCGCCGGTGCGGGGGTCGGGTTCGGCGGGCAGGTCGATCAGGCCGCCCCAGCGGCCGGGGTTCTCCAGCGCGACGACGCGGCCGAGTCCCCAGACCAGCGCCTGGTCCGGTGCGGTGACGCGGTCGCCGTCGCGCGCGGCGACGGCCTCCCGGGTCAGGCACCACAGCGGGGCGGCTGCCCCGGCGTCGTCGAGGGCCTGCACCAGGGCGAGCGTGGTGACCAGGCGGTGGTCGAGGGCGAGCAGGGACAGCACGCCGTCGAACTGCCGGGCCGCCAGCAGGTCCGCGAGGGTGGCGCGGTCGGGGGCGTCGACGGGCAGGGTCGCGAAGGACAGGCCGGTGGCGGTGAGCGAGTCGAGGACGGCGGTGAGCCACGGGTCGCCGTCGAGGGTGGCGGGGACGACCGCGAGCCAGGTGCCGCCCGGGACGCCGTTCCGCTCGGCCAGGGGCTGCCAGCGGACGCGGTAGGCGCGGTCGTCGGCGTCGTGGCGTTCGGCCTGGCGCTTGCGCCAGTCGGCGAGCGCGGGCACGACCCGTTCCCACGGGGTGTCGGGTGTGACGCCGATGAGGCGGGACAGGTCCGCGGTGTCGGTGTCGGCGACCGACGTCCAGAACTCGGCGGCGACGGTGTCGACCACCGGGCCGGAGCCGAGGGTGGGCCAGTAGCGGTCGCGCTGGAACGGGTAGGTCGGCAGGTCGACGCGCGTGCCGGGGGCGGCCGGGGCCAGGTCGACGTCGACGCCCCGCACGTGGGCCTCGGCGAGGGAGCGCAGGAACCGGTCGAGGGAGCCCTCGTCGCGGCGCAGTGAGCCGATGACGGCGGGTTCGCGGTCGAGGTCGAGCGCGTCGGTGGTCTGCCGCACGGCCATGCCCAGCACGGGGTGCGGGCTGAGTTCGACGAACGCGTCGAAGCCCTGGTCGAGCAGGGCGCGGGTGGCGGACTCGAACCGGACGGTCTGCCGCAGGTTCCGGTACCAGTAGTCGGCGTCGAGCGGGCGGTCCAGCCAGGCATCGTCCACTGTGGAGTAGAACGGGATCTCGGCGGGCCGCGGGTCGAGGTCGGCGAGGACCTCGCGCAGTTCGGTCTCGATGCGTTCGACGTGCGCGGAGTGCGAGGCGTAGTCGACGGGGACGCGGCGGGCGCGCGAGTCGGTCCCGTCGCAGTGCGCGATCAGCTCGTCGAGGGCGTCCGCGTCACCGGCGACGACGACGCTTTCGGGTCCGTTGAGCGCCGCGAGGGAGATCCGGCCGTCCCAGCGGGCGATGAGGTCGGCGGCGCTGTCGGGGTCGACGCGCAGCGACACCATGCCGCCCGCGCCGCTGAGCGCGCCGAGTGCCCTGCTGCGCAACGCGACCACCTTGGCCGCGTCCTCGAGGGACAGGGCGCCCGCGATGTGCGCGGCGGCGATCTCGCCCTGCGAGTGGCCGACCACGGCGGCGGGGTGGACGCCGTGCGACTGCCAGAGGCGGGCCAGCGACACCATGACCGCGAACAGCGCGGGCTGCACCACGTCGAGCCGGTCGAGCGCGTCGGCCCGGGTGAGCGCGTCCCGCAGCGACCAGTCCACGTGCGGTGCCAGCGCCCGTTCGCAGGCGTCGATGCTGTCGGCGAACACCGGCGACGACGCGAGCAGTTCCACGCCCATCCCGACCCACTGGGCCCCTTGCCCGGGGAAGACGAACGCGGTCTTGCCCGTGAGGTCCGCGAGCCCGGTGACCACGGCGTCGGCCTGCTCACCGACGGCCAGGGCCCGCGCTCCGGCGCGCAGCGACTCGGCGTCGGCGGCGACCACGACCGCGCGGTGCTCGAACCGGGTGCGGGTGGCGATGAGCGAATGCGCGACGTCGCCGAGGGGAGCGTCCACAAGCGACAGCAGGTGGCTCGCTCCGGCGCGTAGGGCGGTGGCGGTCCTGGCGGACAGCGGGAACGGGGTGGGGCCGTCGAGCGGGGTGCCCGGGTGTTCCGGGGCGGGTTCGGCCTCTTCGAGGATGACGTGCGCGTTGGTGCCGCTCATGCCGAACGACGACACCCCGGCGCGCCGGGGGTGCCCGTTGGCCGCCCAGTCGCGGGGTTGGTCGAGGAGCCGGACGGCGCCCTCGGTCCAGTCGATGTGCGGGGACGGCTCGGCGGCGTGCAGGGTGCGGGGCAGCCGCCCGTGCCGCAGCGCCTCGACCATCTTGATCACACCCGCGACCCCCGCCGCGGCCTGCGGGTGCCCGATGTTGGACTTCACCGACCCCAGCCACAGCGGCCGGTCGTCGGTGTGTTCGCGACCGTAGGTGGCGAGCAGCGCCTGCGCCTCGATGGGGTCGCCGAGGGTGGTGCCGGTGCCGTGCGCCTCGACGGCGTCGACCTCGGCGGCCGTGAGCCCGGCGGTGGCCAGCGCGCGCTGGATGACCCGCTGCTGCGCGGGCCCGTTGGGCGCGGTGAGCCCGTTGGAAGCGCCGTCCGAGTTGACCGCCGACCCGCGCACGACGGCCAGCACGGGGTGACCGTTGCGGCGGGCGTCGGAAAGCCGTTCCAGCACGAGCATGCCCGCGCCCTCGCCCCAGCTGGCCCCGTCGGCCCCGGCACCGAACGCCTTGCTGCGGCCGTCGGGCGCCAGGGCCCGCTGACGGGAGAACTCGATCAGCGATCCGGGGGTGGCCATGACCGTGACACCACCAGCGAGCGCGAGCGTGCAGTCGCCTTGGCGCAGCGAGTGGCAGGCCCAGTGCAGCGCGACCAGCGAGGACGAGCAGGCGGTGTCGACGGTGACGGCCGGGCCCTGGAGTCCGAGGGTGTAGGCGAGGCGGCCGGACAGCACGCTGGGCGAGTTGCCGGTGCCGAGGAACCCCTCGAAGCTGTCCGTCGCGGACAGCAGGAGCGTGGTGTAGTCCTGGTAGGTCACCCCGGCGAACACGCCGGTTTGCGTGCCGCGCAGGGATTCGGGGTCGATGCCCGCGCGTTCGATCGCCTCCCAGGAGGTCTCCAGCAGCAGCCGCTGCTGCGGGTCCATGGCGGTGGCCTCGCGCGGGGAGATGCCGAAGAACCCGGGGTCGAACAGACCGGCGCCGTGCAGGAAGCCGCCTTCGCGGGCGTAGCAGGTGCCGGGGTGGTCGGGGTCGGGGTGGTAGAGCGCGTCGAGGTCCCAGCCCCGGTCGGGCGGCAGGGAGGTGATGGCGTCGGTGCCCGCGTCGACCAGGTCCCACAGCGCGGCGGGCGAGTCGGCGCCGCCGGGGTAGCGGCACCCCATGCCGACGATGACGATCGGGTCGTCACCATCCACCGCGCGCACCGCGACCCGAACGGGCCCGGTGTCCTCCCCGTCGAGCAGGCCCCTCAGATGCCTGGCAAGAACCAGCGGAGTCGGGTGGTCGAACACCAGGGTCGCGGGCAACCGCACCCCCACCGCCGCGGCGAGCGCGTTGCGCAACTCCACCGCGGTCATCGAGGTCACCCCCAACTCCGAGAACGCCCGCTTCGGCTGGATGTCCTCGGCCCGCTCGTACCCCAGCACGGCGGCGGCCTCGGCCCGCACCACCGCGAGCAGCGCCTCTTCCCGCTCCCGCTCAGCCAACCCGCCCAGTCGCGGGGCGCTCCCGGTCGCGGCGACCGGGCGCTCAACCACCTTCTTCTCCGCGACGGACTCGACCACCGGGACCGCGTCGTCCGGCGCGGGCCGCAGCACCAGCGACTCGGCCGCGAACACCGGGTTGCCCGCCGGATCCGCCGCCTCCACCCGGTACGTGGTCTCGCCCCCGGTCGGCCGCAGTCGAACCCGCAGGTCCGTGGCCCCGGTCGCGAACAGCTCCACCCCGGTCCAGACATACGGCAACCGCCGCTCGGGCTCCCCCTGCCCCGCGACAAACCTCAACGCGTGCAGCGCCGCGTCGAGCAGCGCCGGGTGCAGCCCGAACCCGCTGACGTCCCGCCCGTCCTCAGGCAACGACACCTCGGCGAACAGCTCGTCACCGGCCCGCCACACCCGCCGCAGCCCCCGGAACAGCCCGTCGTACTCCGAACTCTCGTACACACCGTCGACATCCACCGCCTCCGCCCCACGCGGCGGCCACTGGACCAGGTCGAACCCGGCAACCCCACCGGAGGTCAGCACGGCCGTCCCGTGATGCGTCCAAGCCGCCCCGCGCCGGGAATGCACGACAGCCGTCCGTGCCCCGGCCGAGTCCGGCCCACCCACGGACACCTGCAGGTCGACGTCGCCATCCACCACCAACGGCGCCCCGAGCACGAACTCCTCGACCCGCGACACCCCCACCCGATCCCCCGCGATCAACGCCAGCTCAAGGAACCCGGTCCCGGGGAACAACACCCGCCCGGCAACCCGATGCCCCGCCAACCACGGGTGACCCCGCAACGAAAGCCGATGCGTCAACAGGACCCCGGAGTTGTCCACAGCCCCACCGGTCACGCCCCCGGTTTTGTCGGCCCCCGCCGCTAGACTCGATTCCGGGGGCCGGCGGCCGCCCACCTCCGGCACGACACCGGAAACACCGGCAGCCGACCCACCGGCGACAGGCACCGCCACGGGCAGCAGTTCCCGTCCGGTCTTCTCCTGCCCGTTCCCCACCACCGCCGTGCCGGTCAGCCAGTAGTCCCGGCGCTGGAAGGCATACGTCGGCAGATCGACCCAAGTAGCCGGGCCCGCCATCGCCGCGAGGTCGACCGCCACTCCCCCGACGTGCAGCCGCGCCACGGCCGCGTCCAGCGCGGCCCGCTCGTCCCGGTCCCGGCGCAGCGTCGCCACCACCAGCGACTCGTCCGCGTCGACCAGCGCCGACAGCACGGCGTCCGGCCCGACCTCCACGAAGCAGTCGACGCCCGCGGCCCGCAGCGACCGCACCCCGTCCGCGAACCGCACGGTCCCGCGCACGTGCGCCACCCAGTAGTCCGGCGTCCGCAGGTCGTCCCCGGCCGCCGGCGCGCCGGTGACGTTGGAAACCACCGGCAAAACCGGCTCCCGGTACGTCACCCGCGCCGCCACCGCCCGGAACTCCGCCAGCATCGGCTCCATCAGCGGTGAGTGGAACGCGTGCGACACCCGCAACCGCCGCACCCGCCGACCCAGCCCCCGCACCTGCTCCGCCACAGCCTCGACACCGTCGGCCACCCCGGACAGCACAACCGCGCGCGGCCCGTTCACCGCCGCCACGGCCACCCCGTCGACCAGCGAAAGCTCGTCCACATCGGCCTCGACAGCGATCATGGCCCCACCCACGGGCAACGCCTGCATGAGCCGCCCCCGCGCCGCCACCAGCGCGGCGGCGTCAGCCAGGTCGAGCACCCCCGCGACATGGGCGGCCGTCAGCTCACCGATCGAGTGCCCACCGACATAGGCGGGCCGCACACCCCAACTCCCCAGCAGCCGCACCAGCGCGACCTCGACCGCGAACAGCCCGGCCTGCGTGTACACGGTCTGGTCGAGCAGCTCACCACCGTCGAACACGACCTCGCGCACCGACCGGTCCAGGTGCCGGTCCTGGTGCCGGTCCAGCTCCGCGCACACCTCGTCGAACGCCGCCGCGAACGCCGGGTGCGCCGCATACAGCTCCCGCCCCATCCCGGCCCGCTGCGCACCCTGACCGGAGAACAGGAACGCGACCGTGCGCGGCGCATCAGCACTACCGACCACCACATGCGCGGCAGGCACACCGTCAGCAACCGCCCGCAAACCCCGAGCGAGATCACCACGGTCACCCGCGCGGACCAGCGCCCGCTCCTCAAAGGAAGCCCGCCCCGCCGCCAACGCCCCCGCGAGCGCGCCCGCTGTCAGCTCGGGCCGCGACTCCACCAGCTCCAGCAGCCGAGAAGCGTTATCCCGCAACGCCTCCGGAGTCCGCCCCGACACCGGAATCAACCCACTGTCCACAACAGACATAAGGTCGCCATCGACCGCGGGCGCCTCCAGGATCACGTGCGCGTTGGTCCCGCTGACCCCGAACGCCGACACACCCGCCCGCCGGGGCCCGGCGGAGTCCCACTCGACCGACTCGCTCAGCAGCCTGATCGCCCCGGACGCCCAGTCCACGTGCGGGGTCGGGGCGTCGATGTGCAGGCTGCGCGGCAGCACCCCGTGCCGCATGGCCAGCACCAGCTTGATGATCCCCGCCGCGCCCGCCGCCGCCTGGGTGTGGCCGATGTTCGACTTCACCGACCCCAGCCACAGCGGCCGGTCCCGGTCCCGCCCGTAGGTGGCCAGCAGCGCCCCGGCCTCGATCGGGTCGCCCAGCACGGTGCCGGTGCCATGCGCCTCCACAACGTCCACATCGGACGCCCGCAGGCCGGCGTTGGCCAGCGCCTGCCGGATCACCCGCTGCTGCGACGGCCCGCTCGGCGCGGTCAGCCCGTTGGACGCCCCGTCCGAGTTCACCGCCGAGCCCCGCACGACCGCGAGCACGCGGTGCCCGTGCCGCCGCGCGTCGGAGAGCCGTTCGAGCAGCAGCATGCCCGCGCCCTCGGCCCACCCCGTGCCGTCGGCGGCGGCGGCGAACGACTTGCACCGGCCGTCGGCGGAAAGCCCGCGCTGCCGGGAGAACTCGACGAACGCGCCCGGTGTCCCCATCACGGTCACGCCGCCCGCCAGCGCCAGCGAGGTCTCCCCCGCCGCGAGCGCCCGGCACGCCAGGTGCAGGGCGACGAGCGAGGACGAGCACGCGGTGTCGACGGTGACCGCGGGCCCCTCCAGCCCGAGCGTGTACGCGACGCGTCCGGACAGCACGCTGCCCGCGCCGCCGGTCATCAGGTACCCCTCGGCGCCCTCCGGCACCTCGGTGACCCCCGCGCCGTACCCGGACGCGCCCGCGCCGACAAACACGGCCGTGTCGCTGCCGCGCAGCGTGGACGGCACGATCCCGGCGCGCTCCAGCGTCTCCCACGCGGTCTCCAGCACGAGCCGCTGCTGCGGGTCCGTGGCCAGCGCCTCGCGCGGGCTCATGCCGAAGAACGGCGCGTCGAACCCGGCGGCGGCGACGAAGCCGCCGGAGCGCGTGCTGGACTTGCCCGCCGCGTCCGGGTCCGGGTCGTAGAGCCCGTCGAGGTCCCAGCCCCGGTCCTCGGGGAACCCGCCGATCGCGTCGCCGCCCGCCAAGACCAGGTCCCACAGCCGTTCCGGGCTGTCGACGCCGCCGGGGAACCGGCAGGCCATCCCGACGATCACGATCGGGTCGTCGGCCACGACCGCGCGGGCCTCGACCGGCGCGAGGTCGGCGCCGAGCAGGTGGTCGGCCAGCGCGGCGGGGGTCGGGTGGTCGAACACCAGGCTCACCGGCAGCGGCAGCCCGGTGCGCGCGGCCAGCGCGTCCCGGAACTCCACGGCCAGCAGTGAGTCGAAACCCAGTCCCTGGAACGTGTCGTCACGGCCCACGGCGACCGGGTCGGTGTGCCCGAGCACCCCGGCGGCCGCGCGGCGGACCAGGTCGAGGACGTGCCGGTGTCGTTCGACCTCGGTGCGCCCGGCCAGCTCGACGGCCAACGCGGACTCCTCGACGGGCGCCGCGGCCGGTCGGGGCAGGAGTTCGGCCAGCAGCGGGCTGGGGCGGGAGCTGGTGAACAGTGGTCCGAAGCGGTCCCAGTCGACGTCGGCGACGACGATCTCGGCGGGCCCGGCGGCGGTGAGCGCGGGCAACGCGGCTTCCGGGTCGAGCAGGCGCAATCCCCGCGCGGCCAACCGGTCCGCCGCGCCTTCCCTGGCGGCCATGCCCGCGCCGGCCCACGGTCCCCACGCGAGTGACACGGCGGACTGTCCCCGGGCGCGCCTGCGGGCGGCGAGGCCGTCGAGGTGGGCGTTGGCGGCGGCGTAGGCGGCCTGCCCGCCGCTGCCCCAGGCGGCGGCGACCGAGGAGAACAGGACGAAGGCGTCGAGGTCGGGCAGCAGCGCGTCGAGGTGGTCCGCGCCCCGGGCCTTGGCCGCCGCCACCTCGGCGAGCCCGGCCGCGTCCAGGTCGGTGACCGGGGTGTCGACGGCGATCCCGGCGGCGTGCACCACGGCCCGGATCGGCCCGATCTCCGCGATCAGCGCCTCGACCTGGGCCCGGTCGGCCACGTCGCAGGCGCGCGCGGACACCCTGGCGCCGAGTCCGCTCAGTTCGTCGACGAGTTCCGGCGCGACCCGCCCGGACCGGCCGACCAGCACCAGGTGCTCGGCGCCGCGCGCGGCGAGCCATTTCGCGACCTGGGCGCCGAGCCCGCCGGTGCCGCCGGTGATCAGGACCGTGCCGGTGGGCTGCCAGGTGGTGCCGTCGAGGTCGAGGCGGGTGAGCCTGCGGCCGAAACGGCCGCTCGCCCGAACGGCGACCTGGTCCTCGTCGCCCGCCAAGGTGGCCAGCACCCGGTCGGCGATCCCGTGGTCGAGGTCGGTCAGGATGTCGATGAGCCCGCCCCAGCGGGACCCGACTTCGAGGGCCGCGACCCGGCCGAGACCCCAGATCTCGGCGGCTCCCGGGTCGACCGGATCACCGGCGACCGCGGCGACCGCGTTCCTGGTCACGCACCACAACGGCGCGTCGATCCCATCGGCGGCCAGCGTCCGTAGGGCATCGGCGACCGCAGCCGCGTCGGTCGGCTCGTGGACGACTCCCGCGAACTCGCCGTCGGCGGGCAGGGTGACCGCGTCCAGTCCGCGCGCGCGGAGCGGTTCGGCGAGGTCCGGGTCGAGGACGAGCCAGCGGCCCGACGGGACCCCGTTGCCGGACAACGGTTTCCACTGGACCTGGTACGCGAGCTGGTTGCCTTGCGGACGGCGGCGGGGCCAGTAGCGCGTGGTCTGGAAGGCGTAGGTGGGCAGGTCGACGCGGCGCGGCTGGTCGGTGGCGAAGACCGCGGGCCAGTCGGCGCTCACCCCGGTGACGTGGAGTCGGCCCAGCGCGGCGCGGAGCAGGTGGGGTTCGGACGCGTCGCCGCGCAGCAGCGGGATCGCGACAGGCAGGGCCTCGGCGGCCATCGCGCTGAGCGCGCCGCCGGGGCCGACCTCCAGCACGCGGGTGATCCCGCGCTCGGCGAGGGTGGTCAGGACGTCGGCGAACCGGACCGGGCGGCGGGCGTGCTCGACCCAGTACCCGGGCGCGGTCAGGTCGGCGTCGCCGCCGGTGACCTCGGAGATGACCGGCAGGGTCGGCGCGGTGAGGGTCAGGGTGCCGAGGACCGCGCGGAACTCGTCCAGCATCGGGTCGACGAGCCGCGAGTGGAAGGCGTGGCTGACCCGGAGTTCCCTGGTGCGGTGGCCCCGATCGGCCAGCACGGCCGCGATCGCGCGGACCGCGTCCGCCGGGCCGGACAACACGACCGACCGCGGGCCGTTGACCGCCGCGATGTCGACGTCCGCGCCCTCCAGCAGCGGCAGCACCTCGTGCTCGGACGCGGCCACCGACACCATCGCCCCGCCCTCGGGCAGGGCCTGCATGAGTCGTCCGCGCGCGGTCACCAGCTCGGCGGCGGCGTCGAGGTCGAGGACCCCGGCGACGTGGGCGGCGGTGATCCCGCCGATGGAGTGCCCGGCCACGACGTCGGGCCGCAGTCCCCACTCGCCCAGCAGCCGGAAGAGCGCGACCTCGACGGCGAACAGCGCGGGCTGGGTGAACTCCGTGCGGTCGAGGTCCGGGCCAACCAGGAGCTCGCGCACCGGTCGGGGCAGCCGGGGATCGAGGTGCGCCGCGACCTCGTCGAACGCGTCGGCGAAGGCGGGGAACGCCGCGTGCAGGCCGGCGCCCATGCCCGCGCGTTGGGCGCCTTGCCCGGGGAACACCACGGCGAACCCGCCGCCGGAGGCCGAACCGAGGACCGTCCCGGGTTCGCGGTCCCGCAGGGCGCGCAGCCCGCGCACCAGGTCGCCCCGGGTGTCGCCCGCGATCGCGGCCCGGTGGGGGAAGTGGGTCCGCGAGATCGCCAGGGCGAAGCCGATGTCCTGAGTGGACGATTCGGTGGCGCCGAGCAGCCGGTCCGCCTGGGCCCGCAGCGCGTCCTCGGTCCGCCCCGAGAGCAACCACAACGCGGGCCGGTCCGCCACCGCGGGGACGGATTCCGGTTCCACGGATTCCAGCACCACGTGCGCGTTGGTGCCGCTGACCCCGAACGCGGACACCCCGGCCCGGCGCGGACGGCCGCGCGCCGGCCACGGCACCTCGTCGGCCAGCACTCGCACCGCGCCCGCGGCCCAGTCCACGTGCGGTGTGGGTTCGTCGGCGTGCAGGCTGCGCGGGGCGATACCGGCGGCCATGGCCAGCACCACCTTGATCACCCCCGCCACGCCCGCGGCGGCCTGGGTGTGGCCGATGTTCGACTTGACCGACCCGATCCACAGCGGTTCCGCCCGGTCGCGGCCGTAGGCGGCCAGCAGCGCCTGGGCCTCGATGGGGTCGCCCAGGGTGGTGCCGGTGCCGTGCGCCTCGACCACGTCGACGTCGTCGGGGGTGAGTCCGGCGGCGGCGAGCGCGTCGGCGATGACCCGCTGCTGGGCCGGCCCGTTGGGGGCGGTCAGGCCGTTGGAGGCGCCGTCGGAGTTGATCGCGCTGCCGCGCACGACCGCGAGGACCGGGTGACCGTTGCGGCGCGCGTCGGAGAGCCGTTCGAGCACGAGCACGCCGACGCCCTCACCCCAGCCGGTGCCGTCCGCACCCGCGCCGAAGGGCTTGCAGCGGCCGTCGGCGGCAAGGCCGCGCTGGCGGGCGAACTCGGCGAACGCGGCGGGGGTCGACATGATGGTCGCGCCGCCGGTCAGCGCCATGGCGCACTCGCCGCGCCGCAGCGAGTCCGCCGCCAGGTGCAGGGCGACCAGGGAGGACGAGCACGCGGTGTCGACGGTGATGGCCGGGCCGCGCAACCCGAGGGTGTAGGCGAGGCGGCCGGACACGACGCTCGCCGCGTTGCCGGTGCCCGCGTGGCCGCCGAGGTCGTCGTCGGACGTGGCGAGCACGGCCGGGTAGTCCTGACCGTTGGTACCGACGAACACGCCGACGCGTGCGCCGCGCAGCCCGGTCGGGTCGATGCCCGCCCGTTCGACGGCCTCCCATGCGGTGTGCAGCAGCAGGCGCTGCTGCGGGTCCATGGCCAGGGCCTCGCGCGGGGAGACGCCGAAGAACCCGGCGTCGAAATGGGTGGCGTCGTGCAGGAACCCGCCCTCGTGGGCGTAGTCGCCGGTGGTGGTCCAGCCGCGGTCGTGGGGGAACGGGCCGACGGCGTCGACGCCGTCGGCGATGAGCCGCCAGAACTCGGCGGGCGTGGTGACACCGCCGGGGAACCGGCAGCCGATCCCGACGATGGCGATGGGGTCGTCCACGACGGCGACCGTGGCGGTGGCCACCGCGGCCGACTCGCCGGTCAGCAGCCCGTCCAGGTGGGCGGCCAGCTCGGCGGGGGTCGGGAAGTCGAAGACGAGTGTCGCGGAGAGAGACAGGCCGGTGGCGGTGGCGAGCCGGTTGCGGAACTCGACGGCGGTCAGCGAGTCGAACCCGTTCTCCCGGAAGGACAACGCGGCCTCGACGCGCTCCGGGCCGTCGTGTCCGAGCACGGCTGCGGCCTCGGCGCGCACCAAGTCGGTGAGCGCGGCGACCCGGTCCGGTCCGGTGAGGTCGATCGGGTCCGCTTCCGGGGCGGGGAGTTCGGCGGCGAGCGGGCTGAGGAAGCCGCGAGTCCTGGGACCGGCGGTGGCCGGGACGAAGCGGGACCAGTCGATGTCGGCCACGACGACGACCGGGTCCGTGGCCCCGATGGCGGCCGACAGGGCCGCGCACGCCGTCGCCGGGTCCATGGCCGGGGTGCCCGCGCGGCGGAGCCGGTCGGCGACGCGGCTGTCGGCGGCCATGCCGGTGCCCGCCCACGGTCCCCACGCGACAGCGGTCGCCGGGAGTCCCACGGCGTGCCGGGCACGGGCGATGGCCTCGAGCGCGGCGTTGGCGGCGGCGTAGTTGGCCTGCCCGGCGGAACCGGCGGTGGCGGCCAGGGAGGAGAACAGCACGAACGCCGACAGCGGGTGGTCGCGGGTCAGCTCGTCGAGGTGGCGGGCGGTGTCGACCTTGGGGCGCAGCACGGCCGCGAACCGCTCGGGGGTGAGCGCGGCGAGGACGCCGTCGTCGAGGACCCCGGCGGTGTGCACGACGGCGCGGAGCGGGACGTCGTCGGGGATGGCGTCGAGGAGGGCGGCCAGCTGGTCGCGGTCGGCGGTGTCGCAGGCGACGAGGCTGACGCGGGTGCCCAGGGCTCGGAGTTCGGCGGCGCCGGGGGCCCGGTCGCCGCGGCGGCTGGCGAGCAGGATGTGCTCGGCGCCCCGGTCGGCGAGGTGGCGGGCGACGTGCGCGGCGAGTGCGCCGGAGCCGCCGGTGATGAGGGTGGTGCCGGACCAGTCGTGGTCGGCGGCGGGGAGCGGGTGGCGGGTCAGGCGTTCGGCGTGGACACCGGTCGCGCGGATCGCGAGGCGTCCGTCGGTTCCGGTGAGGCAGCGGGCCAAGTGGCGGCCGTCCCAGTCGTCGGGCAGGTCGAGGAGGCCGCCCCAGCGGTCCGGGGTCTCCAGGGCGATGGTGTGCCCGAGGCCCCAGGTGCTCGCCTGGACCGGGTTTTCGGCCGCGCCCCGGGTGACCAACCACAGCGGGACGGCCGTGGGCAGGTCGGCGAGGGCGGCGTTGGCGACGAGGCCCGTGGGGACGCCGGGGTGGTCGGGGTGCGGGCGTTCGTCGAGGGCCAGCAGGGAGATCACGCCCGCCAGGCCGTCGATCCCGGCCAGTTCCGCCGCGGTGGCGCGGATGGCGGTCGCGCCCGCCTCACCGAGGGCCGCCTCGATCCGGGCGGCGAGTTCGTCCTCTTCGGACAGTACGGCCCAGGTGCCGGTGAGGGCGCCGGGCGTTCGTTCGGCGGGGAGGGGTGCCCACGTGGTGCGGTACGTCCAGCGGCCGATGGTGTCCTGGTCGCGGCGGGAGTCCAGCCAGCGGGTCAGCAACGGGAGGGCGGTGCCGAGGGAGCGTCGTTGGTCCTCGTCGGCACCGAGCAGGCGGCTGAGGCCGTCGGCGTCGCGCAGCGCGTCGGCCAGGTCGTGGTCGGCGGCGCGCGGGGGCTCCGCGGGCAGCCAGAAGTGGTCGCGGGCGAAAGCGTGGGTGGGCAGGTCGGCGGGGTCGACCCCGGCGAAGGTCGCGGCCCAGTCGACGGGGACGCCGTCGACGTGCAGGCGGGCCAGCGCGGTGACCAGGGCCTTGGTCTCGGGGACGGCCGAGCGGGACACGGGGACGACGAGCGCGCCGTCGGTGGCTTCCTCGACCAGGCCGGTGAGCGCGGCGGAGGGGCCGATCTCGACGAACCGGCGCGCGCCGCGCTCGACGAGGAACCGGACACCGTCGCCGAAGCGGATGGCCTCGCGCACGTGCCGCACCCAGTAGTCGGGGGTGTGCAGCCGGTCCGCGATCTCGCCGGTCAGGCCGGAGACCACCGGCAGCTCGGGTTCGCGGTAGTCGACGGTCTCGGCGACAGCGCGGAACTCGTCGAGGATCGGGTCCATGTGCGCGGAGTGGAACGCGTGGCTGACGCGCAGCCGGGTCACGCGGTGGCCGAGGTCGGCGGCGCGGCGGGCCACGTCGGCGACGGCGTCCTCGTCGCCGGAGACGACGGTGGAGGCCGGGCCGTTGACCGCGGCGATGGAGACCGCGTCCCCCAGGAGGGGCAGGACGTCGGCCTCGGTGGCGCGGATCGAGACCATGGCGCCGTCGGCGGTGACCGCGCCCATGAGCCTGCCCCGGGCCGCGACGAGCCGGGCGGCGTCGGCGGCGGAGAACACCCCGGCGACGTGCGCGGCGGCGAGTTCGCCGATGGAGTGGCCGAGCAGGTGGTCGGGCCGGAGTCCCCGGCTTTCCAGGAGCCGGTAGAGCGCGACCTCGTAGGCGAACAGCGCGGTCTGGGTGTGGTCGGTGCGGTTCAGCAGTTCGGCATCGGCGCTGCCCGCCGACGCGAACATGACCGCGCGCGGGTCGTGTCCGGTGGCCGCGGTCAGGTGCTCGGCGAGTTCGTCGATGGTCGCGGCGAAGACCGGTTCGGCGGCGTACAGCTCGGCGCCCATGCCCGCCCGCTGCGCCCCTTGACCGGAGAACAGCGCGACCACGGACCCGCTCCCGGCGACGCCGGCGGGGACCACCGCGGCCGACGGCCGCTGCTCGGCGATGGCGCGCAGCCCGGCCCGCAGGTCGTCGAGGCTCGTGCCGACCACGGCGGTGCGGTGCGGCAACGCGGCCCGGGTCGTCGCCAACGCCGCCGCGACCGCGACCGGGTTGGCGTCGACCTCGTCGAGGAACTTGGTGGCCTGCCGGGACAACGAGGCAGCCGTGCGACCCGAGAACACCCAGGCGACGGGCCGCTCGGCCGGAGCCGGTGTGTCCGGTGTGGCCTCGGCGGCCTCGGCGGCCTCGAGGATGACGTGGGCGTTGGTGCCGCCGACACCGAAGGCGGAGACGGCGGCGCGGCGGGGTTCGCCGGTCTCGGGCCAGGGGCGGTTGGCGGTGAGGAGTTCGACGTGGCCCTCGGTCCAGTCGACCTGCGTGGTCGGGGTGTCGGCGTGCAGGGTGCGGGGCAGGGTCGCCGCGCGCAGCGCCATGATCGCCTTGATCAGGCCCGCGACGCCCGCCGCGGCCTGGGTGTGGCCGATGTTCGACTTCACCGACCCGAGGTGGAGCGGCCGGTCCTCGGTGCGGTCGCGGCCGTAGGTGGCCAGCAGGGCCCGCGCCTCGATCGGGTCGCCGAGCACCGTCCCGGTGCCGTGCGCCTCGACGAGGTCGACCTGCCGCTCGGTCAGCCCGGCCGCGGCGAGGGCCTGGCGGATCACGCGGCGCTGGGCGGTGCCGCTGGGGGCGGTCAGACCGTTGGAGGCGCCGTCGGAGTTCACCGCGCTGCCCCGGATCACCGCGAGCACGCGGTGGCCCCGCCGCACGGCGTCGGACAGCCGTTCCAGCACCAGCACGCCCGCGCCTTCGCCCCAGCCGGTGCCGGTGGCGTCGGCCCCGAAGGCGCGGCAGCGGCCGTCGGCGGCGAGGCCGCCCTGCTTGGCGAACTCCTGGAACGCCGTCGGCAGCGCCATGATCGTGACCCCGCCCGCGAGCGCGGTAGCGCACTCCCCGCGCCGCAGCGCCTCGACCGCCAGGTGCACGGCGACCAGCGACGACGAGCACGCGGTGTCCACGGTGACGGCGGGTCCGGTGAACCCCAGGGTGTAGGCGACGCGCCCGGACAACACGGCCCCGGAGCCGCCGGTGAGCAGGTGTCCCTCGGTGCCGTCGGGGGCGGCGCCGGAGCCGTAACCGGACGGTCCGGCGCCGACGAACACGCCCGTGCGCGAGCCCTTCAGCGTGGTGACGTCGACCCGGGCGCGTTCCACGGCCTCCCAGGCCAGTTCCAGCAGCAGCCGCTGCTGCGGGTCCATCGCCAGCGCCTCGCGCGGCGACACGCCGAAGAAGCCCGGGTCGAACGCGCCCGCGTCGGCCACGAAGCCGCCCTGGTGCCCGGCGAGCGCGGCGAGGTCCCAGCCGCGGTCGCCGGGCAGGTCGCCGATCGCGTCGGTGCCCGAGGTGACCACGTCCCACAGCCGCTCCGGGGTGACCGCGCCGCCGGGGAACCGGCAGGCCATGCCGACCACCGCGACCGGCTCGGCGGCGCGGTCCTCGACGGCGCGCAGCCGGTCCTTGGTCTCGGCCAGTTCGGCCGTGACCCGGCGGAGGTAGTCGCGGAGCTTCTGTTCCTGTGTAGTCGGCATCAGACCCTCTGTGACATCGCGAGATCGCGTGGCTTGCTCGCGGGTCACCGTAAGGTCGGGGCCGCTTGGGTAGTCCCCAGTCGATCTAGGGGATCACCTGGGTGCGCGCGGCTAGGTTCAGCGACCCAGTTGGCCGTCGATGAAGGCGAACAGGTCGTCGTCGGAGGCGCCGAGGTCCCGCGCGGGCGTCGTGTCGCCCTCGAGGGCCTTCAGCAGGACGCGGAGGCGGTCGGCCAGCGACGCGCGGTCGCCGTCGTCGAGTTCCGCGGCGGCGCGGCGCATCTCGTCCAGGCCAGCGTGCAGGGCCTCCACGTCGGTGACGGGGACGAGCAGGGCGTCGAGGTGCGCGGCGAGCTGTTCGGCCGTGGGGTGGTCGAAGACCAGGGTGGTGGGCAGGGTGAGGCCGGTGGCGCGGGCCAGGCCGTTGCGCAGGTCCACGGCGGTCAGCGAGTCGAAACCCAGGTCGCGCAAGGCCCGCGCGGGGTCGAGTTCGTCGTCCGGCGCGAAGCCCAGGACGGCTTTGGCGCGCGTGCGGACGAGGTCCAGCAGGCGGGCTCGGCGCTCGGCCGCGGCCAGGCCCGTGAGGTCGAGGGCGCCGTCGGGTTCGGGGCGTTCGGCGAGGAACGCGCGGACCTCGGGGATGTCCTCGATGAGCGGGCGGCGGCGGACCGCGGCGTAGGTGGCGGCGAAGCGGCGCCAGTCGACGTCGGCGACGGCCAGGAACGTCTCGTCGGCGTCGAGGGCCGCGCCGAGCACGTCCAGCGCGAGGGCGGGCGGCATGCCGATGACGCCCCGGCGGGCGAGGTCGGTGGCGGCGGCGCCGGTCGCCATGCCCACCTCGGCCCACGCGCCCCAGGCGATGGCGAGGCCGTGCGCGCCCCGGGCCCGGCGGGCGCGGGCGAAGCCGTCGAGGTAGGCGTTCGCGGCGGCGTAGGCGGCCTGGCCCGCGCTGCCCCACACGCCCGCGTTGGAGGAGAACACGACGAACTCGGCCGCGTCGCCGAACACCGCGTCGAGGTTGCCGACCCCGGCGACCTTCGGCGCGCAGACACTGTCCCATTCGGACTGATCGCCGTCCCCGCCGACCACGCCCGCCGCGTGGTAGACGGACCGGACCCGCACGCCCCGGGCCGAAAGATCCGCGCGGAGCCGGGAGACGGCGGCGAGGTCGGCGACGTCGCACCGCTCAGCGGTCACGCCGGGGAGGTCGGGACCGGTGCCCGAGCGGCTGACCACGACGATCTCGCGTGCACCGCGCTCAAGCAGCCAGTGGGCGAGGCGGGTGCCGATGCCGCCGGAACCGCCGGTCACCAGGACCGCGCCCTCGGCGGGCTCGCGGACGACCGGGGCGGGTTCGGGGGTGTCGTCGCGGACCAGCCGCCGGGCGTAGGCGCCGTCGGCGCGGAGCGCGAGCTGGTCCTCCGGGCCTTGACCGCCGACGGCCGCCGCCAACAGCGCACCGTCCACAGTGGAGTCGACGGCGACGAGTCCGCGCCAGGCGGTCGATTCCAGGCCGAGCACGCGGCCGAGTCCCCAGAGCCCGCTCTGCACCGGGTCGTCGATGCCGGTGGTGACGCACCAGAGGGGGACGTCCCCGACGGCTTGGGCGAGTCGGGCGGTGGCGGTCCAGGCGTTGGCGACGCCGGTGGGCGAGACGCCCGGGGTCGCGGCCAGCAGGGAGACGACGGTCGTGACGGGTTCGGCGAGAGGGAGGTCGTCGTGTTCCCCGACGGCGACGACCGTGCCGTGCTCGCGCAGCTTCTCCAGCACGTCCCCAGACCAGGCAGGCGCGCCTTCGGGGACGACAACCAGCCAGTGGGGATCCACCGCGGGCGGGAGGTCCACCGGGGTCCACGACACGCGGTAGCGCCAGTCGCGGGTGGCGCGCGCGGCTCGCTTGGCGCGCCACCACGACGTCAGGCTCGGCAGGACCTCGCCGAGTGCGGGGACGTCGTCGGCACCGAGGATCTTGGCGAGGCCGGACACGTCGGCGTTGTCCACCGCCGCCCAGAACTCCGCGTCGGCGCCGGTGCCCGCCTCGGGGACCTGCTCGGGCCAGTAGTCGCGGCGGTCGAAGGCGTAGGTGGGCAACGGGATCCGGCAGGCGTCGGGGAACACGGGCGTGAAGTCGACCTCCACACCCCGCACCCACGCCTCGGCCAGCGAGGTGAGGAACCGGTGCGTGCCACCGTCGCCGCGCCGCAGTGAACCGACGACCACACCATCCACTTCGGACAGCGTGTCCTCGGTGGCGGCGGTCAGCACCGGGTGCGGGCTCAGCTCGACGAAGGTCCGGTACCCGGCTTCGGCGAGAGCGCGCGCGGAAGGCGCGTAGGAGACCGGTTCGCGCAGGTTCCGGTACCAGTAGGCGGCGTCGAGGTCGGTGCCGGGTAGGAAGCCGCCGACGACCGTGGAGTGGAACGGGACGTCCCCGGCGGCCGGGGCGAGCCCGGTGAGCGCGTCGGCCAAGGCGTCGCGGACGGCCTCGACCTGCGGCGAGTGCGAGGCGTAGTCGACGGGGACGCGCTTGGCGCGGATGTCGCGTTCGGCGCACCACGCCTCGACCTGGTCGAGGTCGGCGTCGGCACCGGAGAGCACGACCGAGGCCGGGCCGTTGATCGCGGCCACCGAGACGTCGCCGAGCACACCGTCGAGCACCTCCGGCGCGGCCTGCACGCTGAGCATGCCGCCGCCGGACAGCCCGGCCAGCAACCGCGACCGCGTGACGACGATCCGCAGGGCGTCGTCGAGGGTGAGGATCCCGGCGACGTGCGCGGCGGCGATCTCGCCCTGCGAGTGCCCGAGCACGGCCGCCGGTTCGACGCCGTGCGCCCGCCACAGCGCGGCCAGGGAGATCATCACCGCGCACAGCGCGGGCTGCACCACGTCGACGCGGTCGAGGGGGCCGTCGGCGAGCACGTCCCGCAGCGACCAGTCGACGAGCCCGTCGAGCACGCCCGCGCACCGGTCCATCGACGCCCCGAACACCGGGGACCCCGCCCACAGCTCGCGCCCCATGCCCAGCCATTGCGAGCCCTGACCGGGGAAGACGAACACGACCCGCCCCGGCCCGGCGGGTGCGACGCGACCGGTGACCAGGTCGTCGCCCGCCAGCGCGGTGGCGAAGTCGCCCGGTGTGGTGCCGATGACGACGGCGCGGTCCTCGAACCGCGACCGCAGACTCAAGGAATAGCCGACATCGCCGGGCGCGCCCGGCACGGCGGCCAGCTTGGCGAGTTGCTTGGCCAATCCACCCTTGCCGCGCCCCGACACCATCCACGGCACCAGCGCGGGCTCCAAGGCGCGCGACTCAGTCGGAGTGTCCGGGGCCTGTTCCAGGATGACGTGCGCGTTGGTGCCGCTGACGCCGAAGGCGGAGACCCCAGCGCGGCGCGGTCGGTCGGTCCCCGGCCACGGCCGGGCGTCGGCGGCGACCTCGACGCGGCCCGTGGTCCAGTCGACCTCGGTCGACGGGTGGTCGGCGTGCAGGGTGCGCGGGATGACCGCGTGCCGCAGGGCCTCGACCACCTTGATGACCCCGGCGGCGCCCGCCGCGGCCTGGGTGTGGCCGAGGTTGGACTTCACCGAACCCAGGTAGAGCGGTTCGGCGCGGTCCTGGCCGTAGGTCGCCAGCAGGGCTTGGGCCTCGATCGGGTCGCCGAGACGGGTGCCGGTGCCGTGTCCCTCGACGAGGTCGACGTCGGCCGGGGCGAGTCCCGCGTCGGCGAGCGCGCGGCGGACCACGCGCTGCTGGGCCGGGCCGCTGGGCGCGGTGAGGCCGTTGGACGCGCCGTCCTGGTTGATCGCGGTCCCGCGCAGCAGGGCCAGCACGGGGTGGCCGGCGCGGCGGGCGTCCTCGAGGCGTTCGAGGACGAGGACGCCGACGCCCTCACCCCACCCGGTGCCGTCCGCGCCCGCGCCGAACGCCTTGCACCGGCCGTCGGCGGACAGGCCGCCCTGCCGCTCGAACTCGGCGAACAGGGTCGGGGTGGCCATCACGGTCACTCCGCCCGCCAGCACCATCCCGGCCTCACCCCGGCGAAGTGCCTGCGCGGCCAGGTGCAGCGCGACCAGCGACGAGGAGCACGCCGTGTCCACCGACACGGCGGGTCCTTCGAGCCCCAGCACGTAGGAGACGCGCCCGGACAGGACGGACGCGGCGTTGCCGGTCGCCAACAGCCCCTCGACGTCCGGGACGCCCTTCAGGCGCTCGCCGTAGTCGTGCAGGCTGGAGCCGAGGAAGACGCCGGTGTCGGTGCCGCGCAGGGAATGCGGGTCGACGCCCGCGCCTTCCAGCGCTTCCCAGGCGCATTCCAGGACCAGCCGCTGCTGGGGGTCCATGGCGAGGGCTTCGCGCGGGGAGATGCCGAAGAAACCCGCGTCGAACCCGGCGATGTCGGCGAGGTAGCCGCCGGGGGCGCCCGTGCGCCAGCCGCGACCGGGCGGGACCGGCCCGAGCACGTCCACTCCCCCGGCGACGACGTCCCACAACGCGGCCGGGGAGTCGATGCCGCCACCGAACCGGCAGGCCATGCCGACGATCGCGAGCGCGTCGCCCGTGGCCGCGGCCCGCCGTTCGGTGGCGCGCGCCGGGGCCGCGCCGAGCAGGGCGCGGCGCAGTTCACCGGCGAGCGCCTTCGGCGTGGGGTGGTCGAACACGGCGGTGGCGGGGAGCCGGACACCGCAGGCGGCGACGAGGCGGTTGCGCAGGTCGACGGCGGTGAGCGAGTCGAAGCCGACCTCCCGGAACGCGCGGTTCGGGTCGAGGCCGCCACCCGCGTGGCCGAGGACGGCGGCGGCCTGCGCGGTGACCAGGTCCAGCACGGCGTGGTCGCGGTCGGCCTCGGGGAGTTCGGCGAGGCGACGGGCGAACGCGGAGCGGTCGACCTGTGCGGCGGCCCGGCGGACCCGGGTCGGGACCCGGCCGCGGAGCACGGGCGGCGGGGCCTGAGTGCGCCACGCGGCGGTGTCGAACCGAGCCGGGGCGAGGACGGGCTCGTCGCTCGCGCAGGCGGCGTCGAACAGGGCCAACGCGTCCGCGGCGGGGATGGGGACCAGGCCCGCGCGGACGGCGCGGTCGCGGGCCCGCTCGTTCAGCCTGCCCGCCATGCCCGCGTCGACGTCCCACAGGCCCCAGGCCAGGGACGTCCCGGGCAGGCCATCGGCTCGACGTTGCCGGGCGAGGGCGTCGAGGAAGGCGTTGGCGGCGGTGTAGACGGCCTGGCCGGCGCCGCCGAGGAGACCGGCGACGGAGGAGAACAGGACGAACCGGTGGACGGGGTGTCGCCGCGCGATCCCGTCCAGCACGAGCGCGGTGTCGACTTTGGCGCGGAAGACGCGGTCGACGGCGTCGGGGGTGATCGAGTCGAGGAGGCCGTCGGCGAGGGCGGCGGCGGTGTGGACGATCCCGGTGAGGCGCCGTTCCCCGATGGCCGCTTCGAGGGCGGCGGGGTCGGTGGCGTCGCAGGCGATCGCGCGGACGCGGTCGGCGAGTTCGGCCGCGCCTGGCGCGTCCGGGCCACGGCGGCTGACCAGCAGCACCTCGACGCCGTGGGTGTCGGCGAGGTGGTTGGCGATGATGCCCGCCAAGCCGTCGGCGCCACCGGTGATCAGGACCGTGTCGTCCGGACCGAACGGCGGGGCGTCGGGCTCAGGTCGGGTCGCGGTCAGCCTCGGTGCCCACGCCCCGCCGCCGCGCACGACGAGTTCGGGTTCGCCGGTCTCGGCGGCGCGCAGGATCTCCGGGCCGGTCGCGTCATCGCCGCGCACGAGCGCGAACCGGTCCGGGTGCTCGGCCCGCAGAGACCGGACCAGTCCGTGGACCACCGCGGCGGCCGGGGTGTCCCCGGTGACGACCACGAGCCGCTGCCCGGCTTCGACAACGACCTTCGCCGCATCCACTGTGGACAAAATAGCGGCCCGGGCGTCGGTGGTGTCGACGCTGAAGAACGCCGTCTCCGCCTCGGGATCGAGAGGGGTCGCGAGGCGGGTGCGGAGGTCGAGAGGATCGTCACCGAGAACGGCGACACGGGCGGGGGTGTTGTCCGCCAGCGGGATGGGGACTTCGTCGACGCGGTAGAGGGCGCGGCTCGCGGCGGGTTTCTCGGCGTTGCGCAGGCGGAGGGAACCGATGTCGAGGACGGGCTGCCCTTCCGCGTCGGCGACGCGCAGGGCGACGGTGTCGGTGTCGCTCACCCGCAACCGGACGCGCAGCGCGGTCGCGCCGGTGGCGAACAGGGTGACGTCGCGCCAGGCGAAAGGCATGCGGCGCGCGGTCGAGGCGTTCTCGGCGAACCCGAGGGCCTGGAGCGCGGCGTCGAGGAGGGCGGGGTGGACGGCGAAGGCGTCGGTATCGGGCAACGCGTCCGGGCCGACCTCGATCTCGGCGTAGACCGTGTCCCCGTCCCGCCAGGCGGCGCGGAGGCCCTGGAAGGGGCCGCCGTAGTCGATGCCCGCTTCGGCGAGGCGGTCGTAGTAGCCGGTGAGGTCGACCGGGGTGGCGGCGGGCGGCCACTGGGTGAGGTCGAAGTCGGGGCGGGGTGGGGTGGCGGCCAGGACCCCGGTCGCGTGGCAGGTCCAGACGTCGTCGCGTTGGGCGTGGACGGCGAGGGCGCGGTCCCCGGCGTCGTCGGGTTCGCCGAGGACGACCCGGATCGCGGTGTCCCGGTCCACGACGACGGGCGCGTTGAGGGTGAGTTCGGTGAGGTGGGTGCGGCCGACGTGGATGCCCGCGTGCAGCGCGAACTCCACGAGTGCGGTGCCGGGGAGGATGGTCGCGCCGCCGACGACGTGGTCGGCCAGCCACGGTGTGGCGCTCGTGGCGAGACGGCCGGTGAACAGGTGCCCTTCGCCGGTCGCGATGACGGCGCCGAGCAGCGGGTGACCGGTGCCGGTCAGACCGGGCAGGGCGGGGGCGGCGCCGGGGAGACCGGGGGTGGCCAGCCAGTAGCGCGCGCGTTGGAAGGCGTAGGTGGGCAGGTCCACGTGCCGCTGGAGCGCAGATCCGAGGGCGGGCCGCCAGTCGACGTCCACGCCCCGTACCGCGACCTCGGCGAGGGAGGTGTGGAACCTCGTCAACCCGCCTTCCCCGCGCCGCAACGACCCGACGGCCACACCGGGGTGGTCGCGCGCGTCGAGGGTCTGCTGCACCGCGAGGGTGAGCACCGGCTGCGGGCTCATCTCGACGAACACGTCGTGCCCGGCCACCGCCAGGGCGGTGACCACGGGTTCGAAGCGGACGGGTTCCCGCAGGTTCCGGTACCAGTACTCGGCGTCCAGCTCGGTCCCGTCCACGACCGTGCCGGTGACCGTGGAGTGGAAAGGGATCTCGGCGGTACCCGGCGTGATCCCCGCCAACGCGACGGGGAGTCGTTCCCGCAGCGGTTCGACGCTCGGCGAGTGGGAGGCGTAGTCCACGGGGATTCGCCGCACCCGGACTTCCCGCGCTGTCCACGCCTCGACCAGCTCATCCAGCGCGGCCGATTCCCCCGCGATCACAACGGATCCGGTGCCGTTGTAGGCCGCGATCGACACCCGGCCCTCATAGTCGCGCAGCGCGGTCTCGACATCGGCGGCGGGCAACGCCACCGACACCATCCCACCCGGTCCGGCGAACTCGGCGATCTGCCTGCTGCGCACCACAACCGCGCGGGCCGCGTCCGCCAGGCTCAGCACACCGGCGACGTGCGCGGCGGCGAACTCGCCCTGGCTGTGCCCCACCACGGCGGCGGGCTCGACCCCGTACGACCGCCACAGCGCCGCCAACCCGACCATCACCGCGAAGAGCACGGGCTGCACGACGTCGACGCGCTCCAGCCCGGGCGCCCCGTCCACCTCCCGCAGCACCCCCGTCAACGACCAGTCGACGTGCGGCTCGAACTCCCGCTCGCACTCCGCCAACGCCTCGGCGAACACCGGCGCGGTGTCGAGCAGTTCCCGGGCCATCCCGGCCCACTGGGCGCCCTGGCCGGGGAAGACGAACACGACCTTGCCGCCCAGGTCCGCGACCCCGGACACCACCGACGTGGGATCCTGGTCGGCGAGCGCCCGGCGGAACGCGGCGGGGTCGTCGGCGACGATGACGGTCCGGTGCGGCAGCGGGGAGCGGGTGGCGGCGAGCGCGTGCCCGATCTCCTCGATCCCCAGGTCCGGGCGCGCGTCGAGGAGCGCGGCCAGGTTGTCCGCTTGGCCGCGCAGTCCGTCCGCGTCCGCCGCGGCCAGCACCCACGGCACCGCCGAGCGGCGCTCGCCCCCGGGTTCCGCCGCCGGTTCGGGGACGTGTTCCAGGATGACGTGCGCGTTGGTCCCGCTGCCGCCGAAGGAGGACACGGCCGCGCGGCGGGGTTCGCCGGTGTCGGGCCAGGGGCGGGCCGCGGTGAGCAGGCGGAGACGGCCCCCGGTCCAGTCCACGTGGGGGGAGGGCTCGTCGGCGTGCAGGGTCGCGGGCAGCACGCCCTTGCGCAGCGCCGTCACCATCTTGATGACGCCCGCGATGCCGGAGGCGGCCTGGGTGTGGCCGATGTTGGACTTGACCGACCCCAGGTACACCGGCTCCACGTCGGCGGGCCTGCCCCCGTAGGTGGCCAGCAGCGCTTGCGCCTCGATCGGGTCGCCCAGGGTGGTTCCGGTGCCGTGCGCCTCCACCGCGTCCACCTGGCCGACCGACAACCCGGCCGCCGCCAGGGCCTGGCGGATGACCCGCCGCTGCGCGGGGCCGCTCGGCGCGGTCAGCCCGTTGGACGCGCCGTCCTGGTTGATCGCCGACCCCCGGACGACGGCGAGCACCGGGTGCCCCTGCCTGCGCGCCTCGGACAGTCGCTCCACGACGACGACCCCGGCGCCCTCCGCCCAGCCGGTGCCGTCGGCGCCCGCGCCGAACGCGCGGCAGCGGCCGTCGGCGGACAGCCCGCCCTGCCTGCTGAACTCGACGAACGCGCCGACGGTCGGCATGATCGTGACCCCGCCCGCGAGCGCGAGGTCGCAGTCCCCGGCCAGCAGGGCGCGGCAGGCCAGGTGCAGGGCCACCAGCGAGGTGGAGCACTGGGTGTCGATCGAGATCGCGGGGCCCTCGAGACCGAGGGTGTAGGCGACCCGGCCGGACATCATGCCCATGCCGGTGCCGGTGAGCGCGTAGCCCTCCAGTTCCCGGGTCAGGTCCGGGGAGCCGAGCCCGTAGAGCGAGGCGGGCGCGCCGGTGAACACGCCGGTCCGGCTGCCGCGCAGGGTGTGCGGCGCGATCCCGGCCCGCTCGAACGCCTCCCACGCGATCTCCAGCAGCACCCGCTGCTGCGGGTCCATGGCCAGCGCCTCGCGCGGGGAGATGCCGAAGAACCCGGCGTCGAAGTCGGCGACGTCGCGCAGGAACCCGCCCGCCCGCGCGTAGAAGGTGCCCTCGTGCTCCGGGTCCGGGTGGAACAGCGCGTCGAGGTCCCAGCCGCGGTCGGTGGGGAACGGGCCCATGGCGTCCACCCCGGACGCCACCAGCTCCCACAGGGCGTCGGGCGAGTCGACGCCGCCGGGGTAGCGGCAGGCCATCCCGACGACCGCGATGGGCTCGGCGCCGCGTTCCTCGGACTCCCGGAGCCTGCGCCGGGTGTCCCGGAGTTCGCCGGTGACCCACTTCAGGCTCGCCAGGAGTTCGTTGTCGTCAGCCACTTCGCGTCCCGCCCCCACACGTCTTGAGGTGTCAGCTTCGGCCGAACTCGCTGCGCAGCAACGCGAGCAGGTCGTCGGCGTCGGCGGTGTCCAGGTCCCCGGCCGGGTTATCGTCGTCGGCCGGGTGGCCGGTGAGGCGGTCGGCCATGGCGCGCAGGCGGCCCGCGATGGGGGCGAGCGCGGTGCGGTGGGCCGGGTCGGCCGCCAGGTCGGCCAGGGTGCTCTCCAGGGTGTCCAGGTCGGTGTGCGCGGTGTCCGGGGTGGCGGCGGGGAACAGCAGCTGGTGCAGGTGCGCCGCGAGCCCGGTCGCCGTCGGGTGGTCGAACACGGTGGTGGCGGCCAGGGCGAGGCCGGTCGCGCGGCCCAGCCGGTTGCGCAGGTCCACCGCGGTCACCGAGTCGAAGCCCAGGTCCCGGAACGCCTTGTCCGCGGGCGGTGCCTCGTCCTTCCGGTACCGTAGGACCGCTGCGGCTTGGGTTGTCACCAGTCGAAGTAGGTGTTCCCCCCGTTCCGCGCGGGTTAGGCTCGCCAGTTCCCCGGCCAGGCCGGTGCTTTCCGGTGCGTGGGCGGTCGTGTCGACGAGGTCGTCGAGCAGGCGGCGCGGCCGGGCGGCGGTGTAGGCGGCGGCGAAGGTCTCCCAGTCCACATCGGCCACGGCGACGGTGTTCTCCCCGGCCGCCAGCGCCCGCCCCAGGACGCGCAGGGCCCGTTCGGGGGCCATGCCGCGCACGCCGATCCGGGCCAGGTCGTCGCCCGCCGCCATCCCGACCTCGGCCCACGCGCCCCAGGCGACCGACAGCACCGGGCGGCCACGGGCGGCGGCGAACCCGTCGAGGTAGGCGTTCGCGGCGGCGTAGGCGGCCTGTCCCGCGCTGCCCCAGACACCCGCGTTGGAGGAGAACAGGACGAACTCGTCGAGGTCGTCGAACGCGTCGTCGAGGTTGTGGGCGCCCGCGACCTTGGCCGCGCAGATCCGGGACCAGGTCTCGGGTTCGGCGTCGGCGAGCGGTTCCCGGTCGACCACGCCTGCGGCGTGGAACACCGAGCGCACGGTGGTCCCGAGCGCGTCGCGCAGACGGGCGACGGCGGCCGGGTCGGTGACGTCGCAGTCCACGACCTCGATCCGCGCGTCGAGTTCGGCGGCCAGCGCCTTGGCGGGCTCGGACGCGGTGGCGTGCCTGCCGACCAGCGCGATGTCGGTGTCGCCGCGCGCCACGAGCCAGCGGGCCAGTCGCAGCCCCACTCCCCCGGTGCCGCCGGTCACCAGCACGGTGCCGTCGCGCCGCTCGACGGGAGCCGTCGCGGTCGGTTCCGGCGACCGCGTGAGGCGGCGCGCCAGGACTCGTCCACCGCGCACCGCGAGTTCGTCCTCGGCGCCCGCCTCCCGCAGCGCCCAGCCGAGCCGGTCGGCGGACCGGGCGTCCAAGTCGACCGGGAGGTCGATCAGGCCGCCCCACTCGCGCGGGTGTTCCAGCCCGGCGACCCGCGCGAGTGCCCAGAGTCCGGTGTGGACGGGGTCGACCGTGTCGTCCGGTGCGACGGCGGCGGATCCTCGGGTGACGCACCACAGCGGCGCTTCGACGCCGCGTTCGCGCAAGGCCCGCACGAGCGTGGCCGTCGCCGCCCAAGCGCTCGGCACACCGGGTGCGGCCCAGCCGTGGGTCTCGCCGAGCAGCGAGACCACGGCGTCGGCCGGGGTCGTCGGCAGCGCGTCTCGGACGAGCGTGACGTCGCCGTCGGCGCGCAGGGCCGCCAGCACGGACTCGCCCCAGGCGTCGAGGTCGCCGTCGGGGACCACGACCCACCGGTGGGCCGGGGTCTTGGGTGCCGGTTCCGCCTCGACGGGTTTCCAGGTGACCCGGTAGCGCCAGTCGTCGGTGGCCTCCGCGACCGCCTTCACCGGGACGGCCCAGTAGTCGCGGTGGTCGAAGGCGTAGGTGGGCAACGGGACGCGCCTGCCCTCGGGGAAGGCGGCGGTCCACCGCACGTCGACGCCACGCACCCACAGTTCGGCGGCGGACCGCAGGAACCGCTCGAGACCGCCTTCGTCGCGGCGCAGCGTGCCCGCGACCACGACCGGGAGGTCCGAGATCGCCGGGACGAGCACCGGGTGCGGGCTGAGCTCGACGAAGCTCCCGAGCCCCTGGTCGACCAGGTCGTCGACGGCGTCGCGGAAACCGACGGGTTCGCGCAGGTTGCGGTACCAGTAGTCGGCGTCCAACTCCGGCCCGGCAGGCACCGTGCCGGTGACGGTGGACCGGAAGGTGACGGCGCCCGGACGCGGGTTCAGCTCGCGCAGCGCCGCGAGCAGGTCGTCCCGGATCGCTTCGACGTGCGGCGAGTGGGAGGCGTAGTCGACCGGGACCCGGCGGGCGCGGACGCCGTTGTCCTCGCACCACCGCTCGACCGCGGTCAGCGCGGCGGGGTCGCCGGAGAGGACCGTGGACGCCGGGCCGTTGACCGCCGCGACGGAGACGTCCGCCAAGACCGGGGCCAGCGTGTCGACGTCGGTGTGGACGGACAGCATCCCGCCGGTCCCGGCGAGGCGCGTGAGCAGCCGGGACCGGGTGACGACCACCCGCAGCGCGTCCTCGAGGGTCAGGATCCCGGCGACGTGCGCGGCGGCGACCTCACCCTGGGAGTGGCCGACGACGACGTCCGGGCGCACACCGTAGGCGGCCCAGAGTTCGGCGAGGGAGATCATGACGGCGCAGAGCGCGGGCTGCACGACGTCGACCCGGTCGAGCGCGTCGCGGTCCAGCACGTCGTGCAGGGACCAGTCGACGAGGCCGTCGAGCACCTCGGCGCAGCGGTCGAGGGCGGCGGCGAAGACCGGCGACTCGGCGCGCAGCTGCCTGCCCATGCCGAGCCACTGCGAACCCTGGCCGGGGAAGACGAAGACCACCCCGGCCGGGTCCTGCGCGGTGCCGGTGACGGCGTCGTCCAACGCGGCCACCGGGTCGCGTCCGATGATGACGGCCCGGTCGGGCAGGGCGGCTCGGGTGTTGGCCAGGGACCAGCCGACGTCGACCGGCGAGGCGCCGTCGACCGCCGCCGCGAGCCGCCGCGCCTGCCGCTCGATCCCGGCCGCTCCCCGCGCCGAGAGCACCCAGGGCAGCATTGAGTCCTGTGTGGACTTCCCCGGCGCCGGTTCGGCGGGGACTTCTTCGAGGATCACGTGCGCGTTGGTGCCGCTGACCCCGAACGAGGAGACCCCGGCCCGCCGGGGTCGGTCGAGGTCGGGCCACGGGCGAGCGGCGGTCAGCAGGGCGACCTCGCCGCCGCTCCAGTCCACGTGCGGGGTCGGTTCGTCGACGTGCAGGGTGCGGGGCAGGGTGCCGTGCCGCATCGCGCCGATGACCTTGAGCACCCCGGCGACCCCGGCGGCGGCCTGGGTGTGCCCGAGGTTGGACTTGACCGAGCCCAGGTAGAGCGGTTCGGCGCGGTCCTGGCCGTAGGTCGACAACAGCGCTTGGGCCTCGATCGGGTCACCGAGGGCGGTGCCGGTGCCGTGCGCCTCCACCAGGTCCACATCGGACGGTGTGAGGCCCGCGTCGGCCAAGGCCAGTTCGATCACCCGGCGCTGCGCGGGCCCGTTCGGCGCGGTGAGGCCGTTCGAGGCGCCGTCCTGGTTCACCGCCGTGCCACGGACCACGGCCAGGATCTCCCGGCCCGCGCGGCGGGCGTCCGAAAGGCGTTCCAGCACCAGGACGCCGACACCCTCGCCCCACCCGGTGCCGTCGGCGCCCGCGGCGAACGCCTTGCAGCGCCCGTCGTCGGCGAGCGCGCCCTGGCGGCCGAACTCGGCGAACATGTCGACGGTCGCCATGATCGTGGCGCCGCCGACCAGGGCCAACGCGCACTCGCCCCGGCGCAAGGCCTTGACCGCGAGGTGCAGGGCGACCAGGGACGAGGAGCACGCGGTGTCGACCGTGGCCGCCGCCCCCTCCAGCCCCAGCGCGTAGGCGATCCGGCCGGACAGCACCGCGGCGGCGTTCCCGGTGGCGAGCAGGCCGTTCAGCTCGGGCACGCCCCGCACCCGCTGGGCGTAGTCGTGCAGGCTCGACCCGAAGTAGACGGCGGTCGCGGATCCCTTGAGCGACAACGGGTCGATGCCCGCCCGCTCCAGCCCCTCCCACGAGCACTCCAGCGCGAGCCGCTGCTGCGGGTCCATGGCCAGCGCCTCGCGCGGGGAGATCCCGAAGAACTCGGCGTCGAACCCGGCGGCCCGGTCGAGGTAGGCCCCCGGCCACGCGTCCCCGACGGCCCACCCCCGGTCGCCCGGCGGCGCCCCGACGGCGTCCACCTCCCGGTCGACGAGGTCCCACAACGCGTCGGGCGAGTCCACCCCGCCGCCGAAGCGGCAGCCTGCGCCGACGACGGCGATGGGCTCGCCCGCCCTGCCGTCGTGCTCGCGCCGCAGCCGCTCGTTCTCCCGCAGCGCCGCGCGCAGCGCCTCGACGAGCTTCGCCGATCCGTCCGACACGGTCACCGCTGGTCCCCTAACGCGAGTCGGATCAGTTCTTCCGCGTTCATCGCCGCGAACTCGTCGTCCAGCGACCCGGGGCCGGTCTCGGGGACGGGCTCGCCGAAGGAGACCCGCACCTCGCCGCCGGTGGCCGGGAAGCGGCGGTTCAGCTCGTCGGCCAGCGCGACCGGGGTCGGGTAGTCGAACACCAGGGTCGCGGGCAGGTCGAGGCCGGTGGCCTCGGTGAGGCGGTTGCGCAGCTCCACCGCTGTCAGGGAGTCGAAGCCGAGGTCGGTGAACCGCTGCCGCGGGATGACCACGTTGGCCGACCCGTGGCCGAGCACGGAGGCCGCGGCGGCGCGGACCCGGTGCAGCAGCAGCCGTTCGCGGTCGGCGGGCCGCAGGTCGACGAGTTCGGGCTCGGCCTGCTCGGGGTCGGGTTCGGCGCGGGTGACCAGCCGGTCGAACAGGGCGCTCGGCCGGGTCTCGGTGTGCCAGGTGGCGAACCGGGACCAGTCGAGGTCGACCACGGTCAGCGCGTGTTCGTCGCCGTCGAGCACTTGGCCGAGCACGTCGAGGGCCTGGTCCGGGCGTAGGGCGGTCATGCCGGCGCGGGCCATCCGCCGGGTGACCGCGGCGTCGGCGGCCATCCCGCCGTCGGGCCAGGGTCCCCAGCCGACCATGGCGGCGGGCAGGCCGCGCGCGCGGCGGTGCTCGGCGAGCCCGTCGAGGTAGGCGTTCGCGGCGGCGTAGTTGGCCTGCCCGGCGTTGCCCCAGACGGCGGCGACCGAGGAGAACAGGACGAACCGGTCGAGGTTCGAGGTGAGCCGGTGCAGGTTCCACGCCCCGACGGCCTTCGGCGCCAGCACCGCGTCGAGCTGATCCGGTGACATGGTCGCGAGCACGCCGTCGTCGAGCACGCCCGCCGCGTGGATGACCGCCGACAGGTCGGGGACGGCGTCGAGCACCTCCCGCAGCCGGTCCGCGTCGGCGACGTCGCAGGCCTCGACGGTGATCTTCGCGCGGTCCCGCAGCGGCGCCACCCACTCGGGCTCGCGACCGGTGCGGCCGAGGAGCAGCACGTGCTCGGCGCCCCGGTCGACCAGCCACCGCGCGACGTGCGCTCCCAGGGCACCCGTGCCGCCCGAGACCAGGACGGTTCCTCTCGGCGTCCACGGTGACCCCGTGCGGGGCGCGGGGGCCGGGAGGATGCGTCGGGTGTAGGTGCTGTGGGCTCGTAGCGCGGTCTGGTCTTCCGCATCGGGTGCGGAGAGGGTGTCGCAGAGGCGGTCGAGGTGGTGGTCGGCGGGGGCGGCGGGTAGGTCGACCAGGCCGCCCCAGTGGTGCGGGTACTCCAGCGCGGCGGTGCGTCCGAAGCCCCACAGGGGAACGCGGGCCGGATCGCTGGTGGTCGGTCCGGCCGCGTCACGGGTGACGCACCAGAGGCGGGTCGTGAGTCCCGCGTCGCCGATGGCTTGCAGGAGTGTCATCGTGGCGGTCAGGACCGCCAGGTCCGGGGCCGCGTCCGGGGAGTCGGCCAAGGCGAGCAGGGACAGCACACCCGCGAAGTCCCCGTCGAGGTCGCGCAACTCCGTCGCCAGTCCCGCGCGGTCACGGGCATCGAGCGTTGTGACGGCGAAGCCGCGAGCGGCCAGGGTTCGGAGTACGCGACCGGTCAGGGCAGTGGGCGCGGCGGGGAGGACGACCAGCCAGTCACCGGGGGATGTGCTCGGTGCGGCGGGGGTGGTGGGCAGCCACTCGGCGCGGTACCGGAGGTTGTCGAGGGGCGAGGTCGCCCGGTTGTCGTGCCAGCCGGCCAGGGCCTTGAGGATTTCGGGGAGGGTGGCCGTTTCGGCGACGCCGAGTTCGGCGGCGAGGTGCCGGGGGTCCTGTCGGTTGACGACGTCCCAGAACGGGGAGTCCGACGCGGTCGGGGTGGTCGGGTTCAGCCAGAAGCGCTGGTGCCGGAACGGGTAGGTGGGCAGGTCCGCGTGGCGGGTGGTGGCCGGGAAGAGCGCGGACCAGTCGACGGTGCCGCCCGCCGTCCAGTGGTGGGCGAGACCGGCGAGCACGGCGTGGTCCTCGGGCACCGCGGGGTCGGCCAGGGCGGCCAGCGTGAGGTCGGGGGCGAGTTCGCGGATCGCGGGCGAGAGGGCGGGGCGGGGGCTGATCTCGATCACGGTGTCGGCGACGCCGGTGCGCGCGGCGGTGGCGACGCCCTCGGCGAAGCGGACGGTGTCGCGGATGTGGGTGACCCAGTAGCCGGGGTTGGTGAGTTCGTCGGTGGCGAACTTGCCGGTCACGTTGGAGATCACCGGGATGGCGGGCGCGTGGTAGGTGAGCCCCTCGGCCACGCGGCGGAAGTCGTCGAGGATCGGGTCCATCAGCGCGGAGTGGAAGGCGTGGCTGACCGCGAGGCGCTTGGTCCGGCGATCGGGGAAGTGTCCGATGAGGACGGAGACCGCCGACTCGGCGCCGGACACGACGACGGAGTGCGGGCCGTTGACCGCGGCGATGGCGACCCCGGCGGGCAGCAGCGGCGCGACCTCCTCCTCGGTGGCGGTCAAGGACACCATCGCCCCACCCGGCGGCAGCGAGGCCATCAACCGCCCCCTGGCCGCGACCAAGGCGCACGCGTCGTCGAGCGACCAGAGCCCGGCGACGTGGGCGGCGGCCAGTTCGCCGATGGAATGGCCCAGGACGGCGGCGGGCCGCACTCCCCAGGACTCGATCAGGCGGTAGAGGGCGACCTGGTAGGCGAAGAGCGCGGGCTGCGTGTACTCGGTGTCGTCGAGGTTCTCGCCGGTGGCCGCGGCGTGCGCGACGGGCAGGTCGAACCGGGCGCACACCTCGTCGAAGACCTCGGCGAACACGGGGAACCGGGCGCGCAGTTCCCGCCCCATGCCCGCCCGCTGCGAGCCCTGACCGGAGAACACGATCGCGGGCCGCCCCGCGCTGTCCGCGTAGCCCCGGACGACGGTCGTACCGAGCAGGACGGCGCGGTGGTCGAACGTCGAGCGACCGGTGGCCAGCGACCACCCGACCTCGGTGGCGGACCCGGGAACCCTGGCCATCCGGCCGATCGAGGCGTCCAGCGCCTCCCCGGTCTTGGCGGACAGCACCCAAGGCGCGACCCCGGCTCCCGCTTCGGCGGGCCCCTCGACCGGCGGGCCCTGCTCGAGGATCACGTGGGCGTTGGTGCCGCTGAGCCCGAACGCGGACACCCCGGCGCGGCGCGGCCGGTCCACGTCCCAGGCGCGCGCGGAGGTCAGCAGCTCGACCGCGCCCGCGTCCCAGTCCACATGCGACGATCGGGTGCCTGCGTGCAGGGTCGCGGGCAGGACGCCGTGCCGCATGGCCTCGACCATCTTGATCACGCCGATCACGCCCGCCGCGGCCTGGGTGTGGCCGAGGTTCGACTTCAGCGATCCCAGCCACAGCGGCTGTCCCGCCCGGTCCTGGCCGTAGGTGGCGAGCAGCGCACCGGCCTCGATCGGGTCGCCGAGGCGGGTGCCGGTGCCGTGCGCCTCGACGGCGTCGACGTCGGCGGCCCGGAGTCCGGCGTCGGCCAGCGCGCGGCGGATCACCCGCTGCTGCGCGGGGCCGTTCGGCGCGGTCAGGCCGTTGGAGGCGCCGTCAGAGTTGACCGCGGTTCCGCGCACCAGCGCCAGCACCGGGTGCCCCAGCCGCCGCGCGTCCGAGAGTCGTTCCACGGCGACGAAACCGACGCCTTCGGACCAGCCGGTGCCGTCGGCGTCGTCGGAGAACGCCTTGCACCGCCCGTCCGGTGCCAGCCCGCCCTGGCGTTCGAACTCGCCGAACGCGCCGGGGGTCGTCATGACCGTCACACCACCGGCGAGCGCCAGCGCGCACTCCCCCCGGCGCAGCGCCCGCACCGCCTGGTGCAGCGCGACCAGCGACGAGGAGCACGCCGTGTCCAGCGACACCGCGGGTCCCTCCAGCCCGAGCGCGTAGGCGATCCGCCCGGACGCGATGCCCTGGGCGGAGCCGGTGAGCAGGTAGCCCTCGGTCTCGGGGGTCGGTTCGTGCAGGCGCGGGCCGTAGTCCTGGTGGCTGAGCCCGAGGAACACCCCGGTCTCGGTGCCGCGCAACGAGGTCGGGTCGATCCCGGCGCGCTCCAGCGCCTCCCAGGCGCACTCCAGGGCCAGCCGCTGCTGCGGGTCCATGGCCAGCGCCTCGCGGGGCGAGATGCCGAAGAACGCGGCGTCGAACCCGGCGGCGTCGTCGAGGAACCCGCCGAGACCGGTCAGCGCGGGGTCCCAGCCGCGGTCGACGGGGAACGGCCCGAGCACCGAGCCGCCGTCGGCGACCAGCTCCCACAGCTGCCCGGGGCCGGTGATGCCACCCGGCAGCCTGCACGCCATCCCGACGACCGCGATCGGTTCGTCCGCGACGGCGGTCTCGATCACCTCCACGACCTGGTCGGCCAGGAGGTGGTCGACCAGCCTGCGCGGGGTCGGGTAGTCGTAGACGGCGGTGCTGGTGATCGGCAGGCCCGAGGCGGCGCGGAAGCGGTCGCGGAACTCGACGGCGGTCAGCGAGTCGAACCCGAGGTCGCGGAACGGCCGGTCCATCTCGACGGCGGTCGCGTCCGGGTAGCCGAGCACGGCGGCGACCTGGGCGCGCACGAGCGCGGCCACCGCGTCGGGGGTCAACTCGACCGTGCCGGTGGTCTCGGGTTCGGGGAGCAGCGGGGCGAACAGGCGGGCGAGGCCCACGACATCGAACACGCCCGCGAGCCGGGGCCAGTCGACGTCGGCGACGACGCTGTGCCGGAGCCCGTGGTCGACCGCGCGGCCGAGGGCGGCGATGGCGGTGTCGGGGTCCATCAGCCGCAGGCCCCGGTCGGTCAGCAGGCGGGCGATGCCGTCGGCGGCGGCCATCCCGCCACCAGCCCACGGTCCCCAGGCGACGGAGGTGCCGGTCAGGCCGAGGTCGCGGCGGTGCGCGATGAGGCCGTCGAGGTAGGCGTTGGCGGCGGCGTAGGCGGCCTGGCCCGCGGCTCCCCAGACGGCGGAGACGGAGGAGAAGACGACGAACAGCTCCACGTCGCCGACGGCCTCGTGCAGGTTCCGCGCGCCGTCGACCTTGGCGCGGGTCCCGTGTTCGAAGGTGTCGCGGTCGAGGTCGGCGAGCGGGACGTCCGCCACCACACCGGCGGTGTGCACGACTCCGCGCACCTCGGGGAGTCCGGCGACGAGCGCGCGCACGGCCGCCGCGTCGGCGACGTCGCAGGCGACGACGTCGATGGTCACGCCGGGCAGGTCGGCGCGCAGGGCAGCGGCCGTGTCCCGGCCGGAGCGGGTGACCAGGACCAGCCGCGTGACGCCGCGCCCGGCCAGCCAGCGCGCGACCCGGGTGCCGAGCGCGCCGGTGCCGCCGGTCACGATGACCGTGCCGCCCGCGAGGCGCGGCGGCCGGGCGGCGCCTTCCACCCGCTGGACGCCGAGCCTGCGGGCGAGCACGCCGTCCGCCCGCACGGCGAACTCGGTGTCGTCGAGGCCCGCGGCGAGGACGTCGGCCACCGCGCGCCACCGGTCTCCGTCGATGTCGAGGACACCGCCCCAGTGGGCGCGGTGTTCGAGGCCGATCACCCGGCCGAGGCCCCAGAGGGCGGAGCCGGTCGGGGACGAGCCGGTGGTGGCCAGCCAGAGGGTGGAGCCCGCCTCGATCACGGACCGCGCGAGGGTGACCGCCGACCAGAGCGCGTCGGCCGGGTCGGCCGTGCCGTCGAGCAGCGCCACCACGCCCGTGGGCGCGTCTCCCGGCATGAGGCCATCGCGAACGACGACGTCGGCGCCGCGCGCGGTCAACGCCTCGACGCACGTCGTGGGGTCGATGCCGTCGCCTGCCACCACGATCCAGGTGCCCGTCAGGGAGCCGTCTGCGGGAACCTCAAGGGGTTCCCAGGTCACGTCGTAGCGCCAGTCGTCGCCGGTGTCGACCGGGGGCGCGGGCCAGAAGCGGGTGCGCTGGAACGGGTAGGTGGGCAGGTCGATCGCGCGCGGCGCGGCGCCGTCGAAGGTCCGCGACCAGTCGACCTCGACGCCGCGGGTCCACAGCGCGCCGACGCCCGCGAGGACCGCGCGGTCCTCGCTGATCCCCCGACGCGCCAGCGGAACCACGGCGGGCTCCTGGATGACCGGGGCGAGGACCGCCTTCGGCCCGATCTCCACGACGGCGTCCGCGTCGAGTGCCGCGACGCAGTCGGCGAAGCGGACGGTGGCCCGCACGTGCCGCACCCAGTACTCGGGGTCCGTCAGCTCGGTGGAGACGAGCCCACCGGTCACATTGGACAGTACCGGCACGGTCGGTTCGTGGTAGGTCAACCCTTCGGCGACTTCGCGGAACCGCGCCAGCATCGGGTCCATGAGCGGCGAGTGGAAGGCGTGGCTGACCGGCAGCCGCTTGGCGCGGCGGTCGGCGAAGTTCGCGACCACGTCCGCGACCTCGTCCTCGTCCCCGGAGACCACCAGCGCGCGGGGACCGTTCACCGCCGCCAGCGACACCCCGGCGGTCAGGTGCGGGAGCACCTCCTCCTCGGTGGCCTCCAACGCCACCATCACTCCCCCGGCCGGGAGTTCCCCCATCAACCGCCCGCGCGCCGCGACCAGCGCGACCGCGTCGTCCAGGGACCACACCCCGGCCAGGTGGGCCGCCACGACCTCGCCGATCGAGTGCCCGAGCAGCACCCGGGCCCGCACTCCCCACGACTCCAGCAGCCGGTAGAGCGCGACCTCGTACGCGAACAGCGCGGCCTGCGTGTACCCCGTGCCGTCCAGTCCCTGCCCGGAGATCATCGCCTCCGCGACCGGGATCCCGAACTTCCCGCACACCTCATCGAGAACCGCGGCGAACACGGGGAACCGCGACCGCAACTCCTGGCCCATCCCGGTCCGCTGCGAGCCCTGACCCGCGAAGACGACCGCCAGCCGTCCCCCACCCGTGGCTTTACCCCGGACCGCAAGCTCACTCAGTCCCGCGACCAGTTCGTCCCGCGAGTCCCCCACTACGACAGCACGTTCCGCCAGCGCGCCCCGCGTGGTGGCCAACGACCACCCCACGTCCCCCGCTGAGCCGGGCCATGCGGCCAGCCGGTCGGCATGGGCGCGCAACGCGTCGGCATCCTTCGCCGACAAGACCCAAGGAACAACAACGTCTCCCACACTGTCCACAGTGTTCGGATCGGGGCCTTGTTCGAGGATCACGTGCGCGTTGGTGCCACTGATCCCGAACGACGACACCCCGGCCCGGCGCGGCCGGTCGACCTCCCACGGCCGCGACTCGGTCAGCACCCGAACGGCCCCGGACTCCCACGCCACGCGCGTCGACGGGGCGACCACGTGCAAGGTCCGGGGCAGCACCCCGTGCCGCATGGCCTCGACCACCTTGATCACGCCCGCGACCCCGGCCGCCGCCTGGGTGTGGCCGATGTTCGACTTCACCGACCCCAGCCACAGCGGTTCCGCGCGCCCCTGCCCGTAGGTGGCCAGCAGCGCCCCGGCCTCGATCGGGTCGCCCAGCCGCGTACCCGTCCCGTGCGCCTCCACAGCGTCCACATCGGACGCCTGGAGTCCCGCGTCGGCCAGTGCCCGGGTGATGACCCGTTGCTGCGCGGGCCCGTTGGGGGCGGTCAGCCCGCTGCTCGCCCCGTCGGAGTTCACGGCCGACCCGCGCACGACGGCCAGCACCCGGTGCCCGAGCCGTTCGGCGTCGGCGAGCCGTTCCAGCACGAGCACGCCCGCGCCCTCGCCCCACCCGGTGCCGTCCGCGTCGTCGGAGAACGCCTTGCACCGGCCGTCGGCCGCCAGCGCGCCCTGGTGGGCGAACTCGGCGAAGACCCCGGTGGTCGCCATGATCGTGACGCCGCCCGCCAGGGCCAGCGAGCACTCGCCCGAGCGCAGCGCCCGCGCGGCGAGGTGCAGTGCCACCAGCGACGACGAGCACGCGGTGTCGACCGTCACCGACGGTCCCTCAAGGCCGAGGAAGTACGACACGCGGCCCGACAGCACGCTCGCCGCGTTGCCGGTGGCGACGTGCCCCACGACGTCGTCCGCCGCGGCGGAGGCGGTCAGGTGCGCGGGGTAGTCCTGCCCGTTGGTGCCGAGGAACACGCCCGTGTCGCTGCCGCGCAACCGGTCCGGGTCGACCCCGGCACCCTCCAGGGCTTCCCAGGCGACCTCCAGCGCGACCCGCTGCTGCGGGTCCATGGCCAGGGCCTCCCGGGGCGAGATGCCGAAGAACCCGGCGTCGAAGTCGGTCGCGTCCGTCAGGAACCCGCCGAGCACCCCCGACAGGCCCGCCGTGTCCCACCCCCGGTCGGCGGGGAACCCGGTCAGCGCGTCCGTCCCGCCCGCCACCAGCTCCCACAGCCGGGCCGGGCTGTCGGCGCCGGGGAAGCGGCAGGACATGCCGACGACGGCGACCGGCTCGGGTCGCCGCTCGGTCAGCTCCTTGATCCGCGTGCGGGCCCTGTGCAGGTCGGCCGTGACGCGCTTGAGGTAGTCGCGCAGCTTGTCCTCAGACACTGGTGTCCTTCCCGCCCCGCTAGGCCGTGCCGAGCTCGTTGTCGATGAAGGCGAAGATCTCGTCGTCGTCCGCGGTGACCAGCAGGTCGTCCACACCGTCGGCGCCCGGTGGTGGCGCGAGCCGGTCGAGCAGGCCGCGCAGCCTGCCTGCGAGGGCGTCGCGGTCGGCGCCGGGGAGGCCGTCGACCAGGGCGTCGAGGTCGGCCACCGCGGCCGCGACCGGGTCGGCGGCCGGGAACACGTCGGTGGCCAGGTGGTCGGCGACGGCGCCCGGGGACGGGTGGTCGAAGACCAGCGTGGTGGTCAGGGTCCGGCCGACCGCGGTGCCCAGCCGCTGCCGGAACTCGACGGCGGTGAGCGAGTCGAAGCCCTGGTCGAGGAACCCGGTGCGGGGCGCGACGGCGTCGCGGTCGCCGTGGCCGAGGACGGCGGCGGCCACGTCGAGGACGAGCCGCAGCAGGTGGGCGCGCCGGTCGTCCCCGGTGAGCCCCGCGAGCCCGGCCAGCCGGTCCTCGACGACGACCGGCCGTGGGGCGAGGCGGGCGAACAGCGGGTGCGGCACGACGTCCGGGCCGGTGAGGTCGAGCGCGGCGGGGACCAGCAGCGCGTGGTCGGTGTCCTGGCAGCGGTCGAACAGCCGCAGGCAGTCGGCGGCGGCCATGGGGACGACGCCGAAACGGGCGAGCCTGCGCCGGTCGTTGTCGTCGAGCCGGTCCCCCATGCCCGCCTGCCAGAGTCCCCAGGCGAGGGCGAGCGCGGGACGCCCCTCGGCGCGGCGGCGGGCGGCGAGCGCGTCGACGTAGGCGTTGGCGGCGGCGTAGTTGGCCTGTCCGGGGCCGCCGACCAGGCCCGTGAAACCGGAGCACAGGACGAACTTGGACACCGGTAGGTCCCGGGTCAGCTCGTCGAGGTTGGCCGCGACCACGGCTTTGGCGCGCAGGACCCGGTCCAGCCGCTCCGGGGTGAGCCCGGTGAGCACGCCGTCGTCGAGCACCCCGGCGGCGTGCAGGACCCCGGTCAGCGGGTACTCGGCCGGGATCGCCGCGAGCACCGCGGCGAGCACGGCGCGGTCGGCGGCGTCGCAGGCCACGACCTCGGCGGCGCACCCGAGTTCGGCGAGTTCGGCGGTCGGGTCGGGGGTGCCGCTCCGGCTGAGGAGCAGGAGGCGCCGGACGCCGTGGGTGCGGGCGAGGTGGCGGGCGAACTCGCGGCCGAGCGCGCCGGTGCCGCCGGTGATGAGGACCGTGCCGCCCTGTTCCCACGGGGTGCCGGGGGTGCCCGGTCGGGCCTGGACGAGGCGCGGGGCCAGCCAGCGGCCGTCGCGCAGGGCCAGGTGGGTCTCGGTGGTGGTGAGGTCCGGCGGCGGGTGCGGGGCGTCGGCCAGCAGGACGCGGCCGGGGTGCTCGGACTGGGCGGCGCGGACCAGTCCGACGACGGCGGCCTGGTCCGGGTCGGTGTCCGCGCCGTCGAGGAGGACGACGATCCGCGCGGTGGACGAGGTGAGCAGGTCCCGCAGCCGTTCCAGGGCGTGGGTGACGTCCCGGGGGCGCAGGATCTCGGTGTGCCCGGCGCTTGCGCGGGGGTCGAGCGCCACCGGCTGCCAGTCGACCGTGAGGATCGGGGTCTGGGTGGTGGCGGTGGGGGTGTCGAGCCAGAAGCGTTCGCGCTGGAAGGGGTACGTGGGCAGGTCGACTGGGTGGGGTCGGGTGCCGTCGGCGGTGATCACGGCGGTCCAGTCGACGTCGGCGCCGTGCACGTGGAGCGCGGCGGCGGCCGTCAGGACGGCGGTCACCTCGGGGCGGGACCGGCGCTGCGCGGGCGTGACCAGCAGCGGCCGGTCGGCAGCGGAGGCGACGGCCGGGGTGAGGACGGCGTCGGCGCCCACCTCGATGACGCGGGTGACGCCCCGGTCCAGGAGCCCGGAAACGCCATCGGCGAAGCGGACGGCGGCGCGGACGTGCCGGACCCAGTAGTCGGGGTCGGTCAGGTCGGCGAGGTCACCGGTGACGTTCGACAGCACGGCGAGTGTGGGTGGGTGGTAGGTGAGGCGCTCGGCGACCGCGCGGAACTCGTCGAGCATCGGGTCCATGAGCGGCGAGTGGAAGGCGTGGCTGACCGGCAGCCGCTTCGCGCGCCGCCCGGTGAGCGCGGCGACGACGGCGTCCACCTCGGCCTCGACACCGGACACGACGACCGCGCGCGGCCCGTTGACCGCCGCGATCGACACCCCGTCGGTCAGCAGCGGCGTGACCTCGTCCTCGCCCGCCTCGACGGCGACCATCGCGCCGCCCGCCGGGAGCGCCCCCATCAGCCGCCCGCGCGCGGCGACCAGCGCGCACGCGTCGTCGAGGGACCACACCCCGGCCACGTAGGCGGCCACGACCTCGCCGATCGAGTGTCCCAGGAGGACATCGGGGCGGATTCCCCACGAGTCGAGCAGCCGGTGCAGCGCGACCTCGAAGGCGAACAGGGCGGCCTGGGTGTACTCGGTGTCGTCGAGCCGTTCGCCCGAGGCCACGGCGTCGGCGACCGGGATCGCGAACTTCCCGCACACCTCGTCGAAGGCCGCGGCGAAGACGGGGAACCGGGCGCGTAGTTCCTGGCCCATGCCCGTCCGCTGCGAGCCCTGGCCGGAGAACAGGAACGCGGTGCCGCCGGGCAGCGGCTCGTCGGCGGTGATCACCGAGTCGGTGGTCCGGCCCGCCGCCAGTGCCCGTAGTCCACGGGTGAGGTCGTCGCGGTCCGCGCCGAGCACGACCGCGCGGCGCGGCAGTCCGGCGCGGGACCTGGCCAGCGTCCACGCGCCTTCGGCCACTCCGGCCGCCGAGTCGGCGAGCCCGGTGGCCAGCTCCCGCAACGCCGTCGGGTCGGCTGCCGAGACCGGCCAGGGCAGGATACCCACTTCCTCCACAGTGGACTCATCGACGGCAGGCGCCTGTTCGAGGAGCACGTGGGCGTTGGTGCCGCTGATGCCGAACGACGACACCCCGGCCCGGCGCGGACCGTCGAACTCCCACGGCACCTCGGTGTCCAGCAGGGAGATCCCGCCCCGGGACCAGTCGATGTGCGCGGAGGGCTTCTCGGCGTGCAGGGTGCGGGGCAGGACGCCGTGCCGCATCGCCTGCACCATCTTGATCACGCCCGCGACCCCGGCCGCCGCCTGCGCGTGCCCGATGTTCGACTTCAGCGACCCCAACCACAGCGGCCGGTCGCCGTGCTCGCGGCCGTAGGTGGCCAGCAGCGCCCCGGCCTCGATCGGATCCCCGAGCCGCGTCCCGGTTCCGTGCGCCTCCACAGCGTCCACATCGGACGCCGCGAGTCCCGCGTCGGCCAAGGCCCGCCGGATCACGCGCTCCTGCGACGGGCCGTTCGGCGCGGTCAGGCCGTTCGACGCGCCGTCGGAGTTCACCGCCGAACCCCGCACCACCGCCAACACCCGGTGACCGGCCCGGAGCGCGTCCGAGAGCCGTTCGACGACGAGCACGCCCACGCCCTCGGACCAGCCGGTCCCGTCGGCGGCGTCGGAGAACGCCCGGCACCGCCCGTCCGGCGCCAGCCCGCCCTGGCGCGCGAACTCCACGAAAGCGCCCGGGTTCGACATCACGGTGACACCGCCGGTCAACGCCAGCGAGCATTCGCCGCGCCGCAGCGCCTGCACCGCCATGTGCAACGCGACCAGCGACGACGAGCACGCCGTGTCCACCGACACCGCCGGGCCCTCGGTGCCGAGCGTGTAGGCGACGCGGCCGGAGACGACGCTGGGCGCGGAGCCGGTGAGCAGGTAGCCCTCGGCGTCGGCGGCGGGCTCGTGCGCGCGGGGCCCGTAGTCCTGGTGGCTGACCCCGAGGTAGACGCCGGTCGGGGTGCCGCGCAGCGACCCCGGGTCGACGTGCGCGCGCTCCAGGGCCTCCCACGCGCACTCCAGCACGAGCCGCTGCTGCGGGTCCATGGCCCGGGCCTCGCGCGGCGAGATCCCGAAGAACCCGGCGTCGAACTCGGCCGCGTCGTGCAGGAAGCCGCCCGCGCCGGTCAGGGCCGGGTCCCAGCCGCGGTCGGTCGGGTACGGGCCGATGCCCTCGCCGCCCGCGGCGACCAGGTCCCACAGGTCGTCCGGCGAGGTGATCCCGCCGGGCAGGCGGCAGGCCATGCCGACGATCGCGACCGGTTCGTCGGCGGCGGCCCGGACCTCGACGCGCTCGGGTTCGGTGTCGGCGAGCAGGGCGAGGAGGTGGTCGGCAGCGGCCTCGGGGGTGGGGTGGTCGTAGACGAGGGTCGCGGCCAGGTTGAGTCCGGTGGCGGCGGACAGGGCGGTGCGGAACTCGACAGCGGTGAGGGAGTCGAAGCCGAGTTCCTTGAACGGGCGGATCGGGTCCACGGAGCCGTGGCCGAGGACGGCGGCGGCCTGGTCGCGCACGATCTCGGCGACGATCCGGCGGCGCTCGCCGTCCGGCGCGTCGGCCAGCCTGCCGGTCAGGGAGGCGGTGGGGGACGTGGTGAGGCGTGCTTGGTCGACGTCGGCGATCACGGTCAGCGCGGGGCCGAAGGCGCGGTCGAGGGCGCGCAGGGCGGAGTCGGGGGCCATGGGGGTGATGCCGTCGCGGCGGAAGCGGCGGGCCACGGCGTCGGCGGCGGCCATGCCCTCCCCCGCCCAGGGGCCCCAGGCGATGGCGGTACCGGGGAGGCCGCGGGCGCGGCGGTGGGCGATGAGGCCGTCGAGGTAGGCGTTGCCCGCGGCGTAGGCGGCTTGGCCGCCGTTGCCGATGACCCCGACGATGGAGGAGAACACCAGGAACAGGTCGAGGTCGTGGTCTCGGGTGGCCTCGTGCAGGTTCCGACCGCCGACGGCCTTCACGCGCACGACCTCGTCGAAGTCGTCGCGGGTGAGGTTGGCGAGTGTGCCGTCGCGCAGTACTCCGGCGGCGTGCACGACACCGCGCAGCCCGGTTCCGAGGTCGTCGACGAGCCGCTGGACGGCGTCCGGGTCGGTGACGTCGCAGGTGGCGGCCTCGACGCCGGGGATGGGGTCGGTGAGCACGCCGCGTCGACTGGCCAGAACGACCCGTGCGGCGCCCCGGTCCAGCAGCCAGCGGGCGAGGTGGCGGCCGAGCGCGCCGGTTCCGCCGGTCACCAGCACGGTTCCGCCCGTGAGGTCCGGCGGCGCCTGGGCCGGGGCCGCGCGCACGAGTCGACGGGTGAACGCGCCGGAGGACCGCACCGACACCTCGGACTTCCCAGCGGCCAGGACGTCGACGACCCGGGGCAGGCAGTCGTCGTCGGCCACGTCGACCAGACCGCCCCAGGCGGCCCCGAGTTCCAGCGCGGCGACCCGTCCGAGTCCCCGCAGCCCCGCCGAGACCGGCGACTCGCCCCGGGTCACGCACCACAGCGGCGCGTCGAGCCCACGCACGAGCGCGGCCAACTCCCATAGACCGTCCACATCGGACTCGTGCCAGCCGAGCAGCGCGACCACACCGGTCACCCCGTCGGCGTCCGGGTCGACGACCGCGGCTCCGCGTTCGGCCAGCTCGGCGCGCAGCCGGGCGGCCCACTCCGGCGGGCAGCCCGTGCCCGCGACGACCGCCCACGCCCCGGCCAGGCGTCCGGCGGGCAGGTCGATCGGTTCCCAGGTGACCTCGTGGCGCCACGCGTCCACGTCGTCACCCGGCCAGAACCTGTTGCGCTGGAAGGGATACGTCGGCAGGGCCACGCGGTGCGCGCCGAGCCCGTCGAACACCCGCGCCCAGTCGACGGCCACGCCCCGCACCCAGAGCCTGCCCACGCCGGTGAGCACGGCGGCGTCCTCGTCGAGGGAGTCCCGGACCAGCGGCGCGGGGGCAAGGTCGGCCAGCGCGCCGCTGAGCACCGCGCGCGGGCCCAGTTCCGCGACCGCGTCGACCCCGAGCGCGGCCACACCGTCGGCGAACCGAACCGGTTCGCGCACGTGCCGGACCCAGTACTCCGGGTCCACCAGCTCGTCGGTGGCCAACCGGCCGGTGACGTTCGAGACGATCGGGATTCGCGGAGTCCGGTAGGTCAGATCCCGGGCGACCGCGCGGAACTCGGCCAAGATCGGGTCCACCAGCGGCGAGTGGAACGCGTGGGACACGGTGAGCCGCTTGGTCCGGCGGCCCCGCCGCGTCCAGTGCGCGGCCAGCGCGAGCACCTCGTCCTCCGCGCCGGAGAGGACAACGGCGCCGGGGCCGTTGACGGCGGCGATCGCGACGAGCGGGGTGAGTTGGGGCGCCACCTCGTCCTCGGTCGCCGCCACCGACACCATCGCCCCGCCGGGCGGCAGCTCCCCCATGAGCCGCCCGCGCGCGGAGACCAGCGCGCACGCGTCCGCGAGTGACCAGACGCCCGCCACGTGGGCGGCGGCGATCTCGCCGATGGAGTGTCCGATGAGGACATCGGGCCGGACACCCCAGGATTCCAGCAGCCGAGCCAGCGCGACCTGGTGGGCGAAGAGCGCGGCCTGGGTGTTTCGGGTGTCGGCGAGGCCGTGGCCGGTTGCGGTGACCTCGGCGAGTCCGGGGGCGAAGTGGGAACGGATCTCGGCGAGGTGCTCGGCGAAGACCGGGAACCGCTCGGCCAGCCGTGAGCCCATCCCGGCCCGCTGCGCACCCTGCCCGGGGAACAGCAACGCGAACCTGGCGGTGCCAGTAGCGCGCCCGCGAATCGGTGTGGCGGCGCGGAAGTCGTCGGTGCCGATGAGCACGGCTCGCTCGTCCAGCGCCGCGCGGGTCGTGGCCAAGGACCAGCCGAGGTCGACCGGGGAACCGGTGGTCGCTGTCAGGCGGGAGATCTGGGTATCGAGCGCCGCGCTGTCACGGGCGGCGAGTACCCAGGGCACGGTCGCCACCACCGGTTCGGGCCGCGGCGGACTCACCGGGGCTTCCTCGAGGATGAGGTGCGCGTTGGTGCCGCTGATCCCGAACGAGGACACCCCGGCGCGGCGCGGGCGGCCGAAGTCCCACGGCACCTCGGCGCGCAGGAGTTTGACGCCGGACCACTCGACGTGCGAGGTGGGGGTGTCGGCGTGCAGGGTGCGGGGCAGGACGCCGTGCCGCATCGCCTGGATCACCTTGATCACGCCCGCGACCCCGGCCGCCGCCTGCGCGTGCCCGATGTTCGACTTGAGCGACCCCAACCACAGCGGCTGACCGGCGCGGTCGCGACCGTAGGTGGCGAGCAGGGCCCCGGCCTCGATCGGGTCGCCCAGCCGCGTGCCGGTGCCGTGCGCCTCCACAGCGTCCACATCGGACGCAACGAGTCCTGCATCGGCTAGAGCCCGGCGGATCACGCGTTCCTGTGACGGGCCGTTCGGCGCCGTCAGGCCGTTCGACGCGCCGTCGGAGTTCACCGCCGACCCGCGCACGACCGCGAGGACCTCGTGCCCGTTGGCGCGCGCGTCCGACAGCCGTTCCAGCACCAGCACGCCGACGCCCTCGGACCAGCCGGTCCCGTCGGCGTCGTCGGAGAACGCCTTGCAGCGCCCGTCGGCGGCCAGTCCGCCCTGGCGGCCGAACTCGACGAACATGCCCGGGGTGGACATCACGGTGACACCGCCCGCGAGGGCCAGGGAGCACTCGCCCCGGCGCAGCGCCTGCGCGGCCCAGTGCAGCGCGACCAGCGACGACGAGCACGCGGTGTCCACCGACACCGCCGGGCCCTCGGTGCCCAGGGCGTAGGCGACGCGGCCGGAGACCACGCTCGGCGAGCCGCCGGTCAAGGCGTGGCCGCGCTGCTCGTCGGTGACGTCGTTGAGCGGCGCCAGGTAGTCCTGACCCATGACACCGGTGAACACGCCGGTGTCCGTGCCGCGCACGGAAAGCGGGTCGATACCCGCGTGTTCCAGCGCCTCCCACGAGCACTCCAGTGCCAGGCGCTGCTGCGGGTCCATGGCCAGGGCCTCGCGCGGGGAGATCTCGAAGAAGTCCGCGTCGAAGTCGGTGGCACCGTTGAGGAACCCGCCGACGCCGGTCGCCGACCAGCCCCGGTCGGTGGGGAACGGGCCGATGCCCTCCCGGCCCGCCGCGACCAGCGACCACAGGTCGTCCGGGCCGGTCACGCCGCCGGGCAACCGGCACGCCATGCCCACCACGCACACCGGGTCGTCGTCGGCGGCCATCACGGGTGCCGCGACGACTTCCGGGGCGCCGTCGAGCAGGACGGCGAGGCGTTCGGCGACCGCGTTCGGGGTCGGGTGGTCGTAGAGCAGCGACGACGGCAGCGCCAGGCCGGTGGCGTCGGCGAGCCGGTCCCGCAGCTCCACCGCGCCGAGCGAGTCGAAGCCGAGGTCGCGGAACCGGCGGCGGGGGTCGACGTCGTCGGGGTCGGTGTGGCCGAGGACGTGGGCGACGTGCGCGCGGACGGCGTCGAAGACCTGCCCGGGGCGGAGAGTCGTCGCGGTGTCCTCGCTGGGGGTTTCGGTTGGTGTGTCGTGGAACAGGGAGTGCGTGCGGCGCTGGAACGGGTAGGTGGGCAGCGGGGTCCGGGCTTTGCCGAGGAGGGCGGGCCAGGTGATGTCCGTGCCGGAGACGTGCAGGTCGGCCAGGGCGCGCAGGGTCGACCGGAGTTCGGCGTCCGGGGCGCGCAGCGGGGTGGCGCGGACGGAATCGGACCCGACCAGGCCGGTGAGGGTGGCGCCCGGCCCGACCTCGACGAACCTGGTGACGCCCGCCTGCCGCAGGGCGGTGAGGCCGTCGTGGAAGCGGACGGCGTCGCGGGCGTGGCGGACCCAGTGGTCCGGGGTGCTCAGCTCGCCGGGGGCGGCCAGGCGGCCGAGCGAGGTCGACACGACCGGGATCGCGGGCTCGGCGTAGTCGAGGCGGGCGGCGACCTCGGCGAACTCGGCCAGCATCGGGTCCATGAGCGCGGAGTGGAAGGCGTGGCTGACCTTCAACGTCGTCGTCTTGCGGCCACGCGCGGCGAACTCGGCCACGACCCGCGCCACCGCGTCGGCCGCCCCGGAGACGACCACGGAATCCGGCGCGTTGACCGCCGCCACGTCCACCCCGGTGCCCGCGACCTCCGCTTCCGACGCCTGCACGGCCGCCATCGCGCCACCCCGGGGTAGCGCGCCCATCAACCGGCCCCGGGCGGCGACCAGGGCGCAGGCGTCGGGGAGGGACAGCACCCCGGCGAGGTGCGCGGCGGCGATCTCGCCGATCGAGTGGCCGATCAGGTAGTCCGGTTCGACCCCGAAGTGGCGCAGGGTGGCGGCGGTGGCGACCTCGACGGCGAACAGCGCGGGTTGGGTGTGCGCGGTGTCGTCGAGGTCGGTGCCCGCGAGAACCAGGTCGCGCAGGGAACGGCCGAGCAGGGGGTCCAGGTGCGTTGCGACGGCGTCGAAGGCGTCGGCGAACGCGGGGAGGCGTTCGTGCGGTTCGCGGCCCATGCCGGGGCGTTGCGCGCCTTGGCCCGGGAACAGGAACGCCAGGCCGCCTCCGGTGACCTCGCCCGTGGTGACACCGGGATGGTCCTGGCCGTCGGCCAAGGCGTTCAAGAGCCGGGCCGCTTCGTCGCCGGATTCGGCGATGACGACCGCGCGGTGGTCGAAGGTGTGCCGGTGGGTGAGGGCGGCGGCGACGCGGTTCAGGTCACCGGACTCGACCGCTCCGGCGATGGCGCGGGCCTGGGCGCGCAGGGCTCGCGGGGTGTGGGCGGAGATCGTGATCGGGGTGAGCGGGAGGTCCGGGGTGTCGACGGGTCGCGGTTCCGGCGCGGATTCGAGGACCAGGTGGCAGTTGGTGCCGCCCATGCCGAAGGAGCTGACACCGGCGAGGACCGGGCGGTCCAGGGCGCCGAGTCCGGTGTGGACTGTCAGGTTGAGCGCGTCGAGGTCGATCGCCGGGTTGGGGTCGCGGAAGTTCAGGCTGGGGGGCAGCGCTTTCCGGTCGAGCGCGAGCGCGGCCTTGAGCAGGCCGACGATGCCCGCGGCGCCTTCGAGGTGGCCGACGTTGGTCTTGGCCGACCCGACCGGCAGCGGCGCGCGCCGTCCGGCGGCCCGGCCGTAGACGGCGCCGAGGGCACCGGCCTCGACGGGGTCGCCGACGCGGGTGCCGGTGCCGTGGAGTTCGACGAAGTCGAGGTCGGCGGGGTCGACGTCGGCGGCGGCGCACGCGGCGCGCAGCAGGCGGCGCTGGGCGGCGCCGTCGGGGGTGGTGTAGGTCTCGCCGCCACCGTCGTTGTTGACCGCGCCGCCGCGCACCACGCAGTAGACGTGGTCGCCGTCGGCCAGCGCGTCGGCGAGCCGTTTGAGCACGACGACCGCGCCGCCCTCGCCGCGGACGTAGCCGTTGGCGCGGGCGTCGAAGGTGTGGCAGCGGCCGTCGGGCGACAGCGCCCCGAACTCGTGCACGCCCAACGCCGTCGCGGCGGAGAGGTTGAGGTTGACGCCACCGGCGAGGGCCAGGTCCGCGCGGCCCGCGACGAGTTCCGCCCCGGCCAGGTGCACGGCGACCAGCGACGACGACTGTCCACAGTCGACGGTGAGGCTGGGGCCGGTGAGGCCGAGCGCGTAGGAGACGCGGTTGGCGAGCGCGCCGCGGTGGGCGCCGGTGAGGCTGCCGCCCGCCGCCTGGCGCAGCAGGTGGGCGTGGTCGTCGGACATGGCGCCGAGGAGCACGGCGGTGCCGTCGGTGGACCTGGGCGGGATGCCCGCGTCCTCCAGCGCTTCCCAGGCCAGTTCCAGCGCGAGGCGGTGTTGCGGGTCCATGGCGGCGGCCTCGCGCGGGGAGATGCCGAAGAAGTCGGCGTCGAAATCCGCTACCCGGTCGAGGAAACCGCCCAGCCGCACGTGCTCGTGCGCCGCCGGGTCGAGCACGCGCTCGTCGGGCCAGCGGCCCGCCGGGACCTCGGTCACCGCGTCGCCGCCGCGCGCCAGCAGCCGCCAGAACGCCGCCGGGTCGGGCGCGGCGGGCAGCCTGCACGCCACGCCGACCACGGCGACGTCCGCGCTGCGGGGTGCTCTCATCGACGCCACGGCTCCTCGTCCGGCTCGGTGGTCACGGGTTCGCCGTTCGCTGAAGTTACGTGCTCCCGACTAGGGTTTGTGCCAACTCGACTCCCGTCCCGGCACGGCGGTTCTGGCAGTTTCCCCAGTCCGGTATGGCTTCACTTGGCCCGTGGCACCGCACCTGTTGTTCGTGCTCTACCCGGCCTACGGCCACACGCTGCCGATGGTGCCGATCATCGACCGGCTCACCCGGCGCGGCTTCCTGGTCACCGCCACGACCGGCGCCGCCATGGCCGACCGCGTCCGGGCGGCGGGCGCGCGGCCGGTCACCTACACGACGCCGCTGTCCACGTCGGCCCCGCCGGACGTGCTCGAGCCGGACGAGCTGGCCGCGCGGACCCTGCGCTACCTCGACGAGTCCCTGGCGATCGCCCCGGTGCTGGACGCGGCCTGCCCCGCGCCGCCGGACGCGGTGGTGTTCGACACGACCCTGTGGGCGCCGAGCCGGGTCGCGGCGGCGCGGTGGGGGCGGCCCGCGGTGCAGGTGGTGCCGACGTTCGCCTCGAACGAGCACTTCTCCGTGACGGACAAGCTGTCCGAACTGTCCACACCGCTCGACCCGGCCCACCCCGCGCTGGTGCGCTTCGGCGAGCGCCTGGCCGAACACGCGACCGCGGCCGGGGTCTCCCCCGCGGTCTACGCGGGCGCGGGCGAGGCGAACGTGGTCACCATCCCCCGCGAGTTCCAGATCCGCGGCGAGACCTTCGGTGACGACCACGTGTTCGTCGGCCCCTGCCTCGACCCCGCGCCGGGGACGTGGACTCCCCCGGCCGACGGTCGCCGGGTCGTGCTGGTGTCGCTGGGCACGACCGTCAACGCCCGGCCCGACTTCTTCCGCGACTGCGTCCGGGCCTTCGCGGGCTCGGACTGGCACCTCGTCCTGTCTCTCGGTGGTCGAGTGACCCCGGAGGAACTCGGCCCGCTACCGCCCGGGGTCGAGGCGCACGACTGGATCCCGCACGGCGACGTGCTGGCGCACGCGTCGGTGTTCGTGTGCCAGTCGGGGATGGGCAGCGTGCAGGAGGCGCTGCACCACGGTGTACCGCTGGTGGTGGCGCCGCACCACCCGGAGCAGCGCGCCAACGCGGACCGGATCGCCGAACTCGGCCTCGGCGAGGTCCTGCACCGGCACACCGTGACCGGCGACCTGGTGCTGGCCGCGACGACCGCCGTGGCCGCCGACGCCGCGCTGCGCGCCCGGGTGCTGCGCATGCGCGACCACATCCGGGCTGCCGGGGGCGCCGACCGCGCCGCCGACGCCATCGCCGCCCACGTGTCGACCAGGGTCTGAGAGGAACGCCGACGTGGACCGTCCACCCCATGTGCTGTGCGCGCTGTACCCCGCGATGGGGCACCTGCTGCCGACGCTGCCGGTGATCGAGGAGCTGGTCCGCGCGGGCTGCCGGGTGACCGCGACGGTGTCGCCGGAGATCGAGGACCGGGTGCGGTCCCTGGGCGCGTCGACGGTCCGCTACCGGACACCGCTGGACGCGCGGCTGCCCGACTACACGACGTACCCGAGGTTGGCGGAGGCCATCGCGGTCCTGCTGGACCAGATCCTGGGCGTGTCCCCGGTCATCGACGAGGCCGGGCTGGACCGGCCGGACGTCCTGGTGCACGACATCGCGCTGGCCGTACCGGGGCGGGTGCTGGCGGCCAAGTGGGGCGTCCCGAACGCGCGGGTGCTGCCCATCTTCGCGTCCAACGAACACTTCTCCATCGACGCCGAGTTCGCGAAACTGGCCGCCCCGCCCCCACCGGACGCGCCCCCGCACCCGGCCGTGACCCGCTACAACCGCCGCCTCGTGGACTACCTGGAAGGCCACGGGCTCTCCGACGACGCCGCCGGCGCGGCCCTGGCCGGAACCGGCGAACTGAGCGTGGTCTTCCTACCGCGCGAGTTCCAGATCGCCGCGGACACCTTCGGCGACGACCACGTGTTCGTGGGCCCCAGCGTGTCCACCCCCGTGGGCGGGTGGGCCCCACCCCCGGACGCCGGACCGGTGGTGCTGATCTCGATGGGGACGTCGACCTTCTACCCGCCGGAGTTCTTCGCCGACTGCGCGCGGGCCTTCGAGGGCTCACCGTGGCACGTGGTGATCGCGCTGGGCAGCCAGGTGTCACCCGCCGAGTTGGGGCCGCTGCCCGCGAACGTCGAGGTGCACCCGTGGATCCCGGTCGGCGAGGTGCTGAGGCACGCGTCGGCGTACCTGTGCCAGGGCGGGCTCAGCGGGGTGATGGAGTCGGTGCACCACGGGACACCGATGGTGGTGGTGCCCCACCAACCCGAACAGATCACCAACGCCCGGCGGGTCGAGGAACTGGGCGTGGGGTTGGTGCTGGAGGAGGCGTCCGTGACGCCTGCGCGGATCAGGCAGGCCGTGGACCGGTTGCGGGACAAGCCCGACATCGCCCCACGCCTGGCCGCCCTGCGGGAAGCCGGGGCGCGCGCGGGCGGGGCCGTCCGAGCCGCCCAGGCCATCCGCGACCACGCCTTGGTCACCGCTAGACCCTGACGACGAGAACCGTTCGCTTGGCCGCGCTCCACAAGGCTGTCAAACCCCCGCAGCCAACGCAGACCCGACTCCAACCCGCCGCCCCGAACCCGCTTCGTCGCGCGCGACCCCGGCCCCAGAGCAGCCCCCACCACTCCACTGGGGGACGGCCCTGCTCCAGTCCAGTCGGAGAAGCGAGCAATTCGGCGGTTGGCGAAGGGGCTGTGGATGGATCGGCGGTATGTGGACAACCACGTTCTGGCGATTTGCGGTGAAAAGCCCGGCTGCGGGCAAGGTTTCACCCGCGCGAGGGACAAGAGTCGTGGCTGCGGCAACTGCCTCGCGGCACAGCCGCCGATTGCGAGCGGGGCAAGAGGGCGTGGCGGGCGGCGGGTGGGCGCTTGGCGCCGCGACACGCGGGCCGGCGACCAGTCAGCCCGCAGGTACACCACGCCCGACCACAATCCGAGCTATCCGAACGGCCGACCGCACCCGGCTGATGGCGACCACCGGCGGACAGCGCCGTCGACTGACCCAGACCCACCAGTCGCGCCAGGCAGCCGTACACCCGACACCGTGTAGTAGGCGGCGAGCCCTCTTGACGGTATTCCCAGTCGATCCTCAACACCGGGCCAGTCCATCAACTCCGCTGCCCCGCGGCAACCGACTTCCGCGCGGACCACGCGAGTTGCGCGGTCACCACCGCACCAGCGACCAGGGTGATGATCGCGATGACACGCATGGCGGCGTTGGCGCCACTTCCGAACGCTTCCAACACCTGCGCCCTCAGCGGTGCCGACGTGCCCGCCGCGCGCAGTGCCTCCGCGACCGTGTGCGGGCCGTGGCGGAGGGGTTCGGGCAGGGCGGAGACGAAGTGGCCGGTCAGGATCGTGCCGATGACCGCGACCCCCAGCGCGCTGCCGAACTCGCGCGTGGTCGCCTGGAGGCCGGCGCCGATGCCCGCCTTCTCCGGCGGCAGCGACGTTGCGATGCTGGTCGTCAGCACGGGCAACGCCAACGCGACGCCAACACCGATGACCACAAGCCACAGTCCATAGTAGACGTACGGCGAGTTCGCCGCGCACGTCGACAACCCGAACAGCCCCACGCTGATCGTCCCGAACGCCGCCGCCACCGAGCGCGTCGCGCCCAGTCGGGCGGTCAGACCCGGCACGACCCGGGCACCCGCCAGGATCGGGATGGTCAGCGGGATGACGGCGAGGCCGGTGGTCAGGACGTCGAAACCCATGCCGTACCGGAGGAACGTGGCATTGACGTAGAACAGCGCGAACATGCCGAAGAACGCGGCCGTCATCCCCAGGCACCCTGTGCGCAACTCGGCGATGCGGAACAGGCGAGGGTCGAGCAGCGGGTGCGCGCTGCGCAACTCGACGACCACCCACACCCCGAACAGCAACACCGCCGCCACGAACGCACCGATGACGGTCACGCTGCCCCATCCGCTCTCCGGCCCCTGGATGACACCGACCAGCAGCGCCAAGGTCGCCAGTGTCACCAGGACGGTGCCCGCCGGGTCGAGCCGGTGCGGGTTGCGGTCGGTGCGGGGCGCGCGCAGCGCCGCCCAGCCCGCGCAGACCACGGCCAACGGCACGACCGCGGCGAACAGCCACCGCCACGACCCGGCCGCGAGCACGGCGCCGCCGCCGACATTGCCCAGCACGCCACCCGCGCCGGTGGACGCCGCCCACACGCCGATCGCCTTCGCGCGCCGCGGCCCGGGGGTCGCGTTGATCAGGATCGCGAGGCTGTTCGGCACCACGCACGCCGCCCCGGCGCCCGCGAGCCCGCGCCCGATCAGCATGACCGGCACGGACGTCGACACCGCAGAGACCGCCGCGCCCACGGCGAGCAGCCCGAGGCCGGACAGCAGGACTCCCTTGCGCCCCAAGCGGTCCCCGAGCGCACCGCAGGGGATCACCAGACACGCGAACAGGGCCACATAGGAGTCGACGACCCACAGCAGTTCCGCCGAGGACGGTCGCAGCGCGCTCGCCGCCAGGTCCGGCACGGCCAGGTTGATCGCGGCGACGAACGCCAGCACCAGCATCGTCGCCGCGCACATCACGGCGAGCACGGCGCCGGGCGACGAGCCGCGGGCGGCCGGTGGGCGCGCGGCGGACAGGACGGTTTTCGTGGTCACGGAAGACACCTCGATCGAGAACGGGGGACGCGGGTTGATTCCGCGCCACCAACGTAAGTCGCGGCGACTTGTGCGTCCAGTGCAAAGATCGCAATCGACAGTTGTCTAGAATGCAACCATGGGCGATTTCGACCTCAACCTGCTGAAGGTGTTCGACGCGCTCGTCGAGGAGGGCAGCGTGACCGGCGCCGCCGAGCGGCTGAACCTGTCCACCCCCGCCGCCAGCCGCGCGCTCGGCAGGCTGCGGCGGGCGCTGGCCGACCCGATTTTCGTGCGCGCCGGTCGGGGCGTGGTGCCGACACCGTTCGCGCTGCGGACCGCGCCGAAGGTCCGGTCGCTGCTGGAGGCGGCGGAGGCGCTGCTGAGCGACCGGCCGGGCTTCGACCCGGCGCGCCTCACCCGGTCCTTCGCGATCCGGGTCAACGACGGCCTGACCGCCACCCTCGCCCCGGCGCTCCTGCGGCGCGTGCGCGCGGCGGCGCCCCAGGTGGTGGTGCGGTTCGTGGGCGAGGGCACCGAGGACGTGGAGTCGCTGCGCAACGGCGCGGTGGACCTCGACGTCGGCGCGGGCCCGCCGGCGGCGGCGGACCTGCGCGGCGAACTGCTCTACGAGGAACGGGTCGTGGGCGTGGTGTCGGCGTCCTCTCCGCTCGTGGCCGAGCCGACCCTGGCGCGGATCTGCGCGCACCCGCACGTGTCGTCGTCGCGGCGGGGCAGGCCGCACGGCCCCTTCGACGCCGCGCTGACCGAGGCCGGGTACCGGCGCCACGTCGCGACCGTGGTGGCGTCGCCGGTGGTCGCGGCCGCGCTGGCGGCGGAGAGCGATCTCGTCGCCCTGGTCCCGGAGCGCCTGGCCAGGCACCTGGCGGACCGCCTGGGGGTGGTGTGGTTCCCGCTGCCGGTCCCGGTGCCGCCGATCGTCATCCACCAGCAGTGGCACGCGCGGTTCGACGAGGACCCGGCGCACGAGTGGCTGCGGGAACAGGTGGTGGCGGCGACCGAGAGTTGATCAAGGGACGCCTCCGGCCCCCGGTATCCACGCTACCGACGGGCACCGACGGTCCCGGGCGAAGATGATCAAGCCGGTGGACAACCGGTTCCGCGCCGGTGCGGAACCGCCGGCCAGGGCGTGGCGACCTGCGCGGATACACCGGTGGCGAACCAGCCGGGTCCGTTTGCCCGTATGACGTACGGGCTTTTGTCGTCAGTCCGGGGGCCGGTCGGAGTCACTGCGGGTGAGGCGGCGAACACGGAGCCCGCCGACGGCGATCACCCAGGCGGACGGCCGCGACTGGCGCGCGCCCGACAAGGGGAGCCCCATGCACAAACCACGACTGGTGGTCCTGGCCGCCGTCGCCGCGGTGGTGGCCGCGGCGGTGGCGCCCGCCACCGCCGCCGCGGAGCCGAACCTGCGCATCTTCCGGGGGGACGTCAACGGCGATCGGATCGTCGACCAGGTCCTGCCCGCCAACGAGGCGGGCGGCGGGCAGCACCGGCCCTGCGTGCTCAGCATCTCCCTGGGCAAGCCCGACGGCACCCTGGGCAAGCCCAAGGACTACAGCTACGACTCGCCGCGCACCAGCGCGCCCTTCTGCCCCGACATGGGGGTCGTGGCCGACCTGCGCGGCGACGGCAAACCCGACATGATCACCACCGGCTTCCAGTGGTACGAGGGCGGTTTCCTGACGCTGCGCCTGGCGCAGGGCAAGGTCAAGGTGACCGGCCTGTACCCGGGACTGTCCTTCCCCAGCACCATCCGCACGACCGACTTCAACGGCGACGGCCTGCCCGACGTGTGGTCCTCCAGCGACGAGAGCATGGAGGTGCGCTCGTTCCACAGCACCCCCGACGGCGCCATCGTGCCCGGCACGATCTCCGGCTGCTCCTCCGAGCCGGTCCCCCAGCACTTCCTCGCCGACTTCGACGGCGACGGCGGCCAGGACATGCTGCTGTCCCGGCGCTGCGAGTTCGCCTACTGGGCGGCGGAACTGCAGTTCGGCAGCGGCAAGGCGGCGATCACCTTCGCCAAGGGGCAGGACAACTACGAGGTGTACGTCACCGACATCGGGTCCGACGGCGTCCCGGACATCGGCCTCATCTCGCACGTACCCCAGTTGCGGGTGCAGCACTTCCGCAACGACGGCGCGGGCAACTTCACGGAGGTGTGAACCATGGTGAGACGACCGGCGGTCCTGGCCGCCGTGGCCGCGACGGTGGCGGCGGTGCTCATGCCCGCCACCGCGTCCGGCGAACCGAACCTGCTCGCCTTCCGAGGGGACGTCAACGGTGACCACGTCGTCGACCGGGTCACCCCCGCCGTCGAACCCGGCGGGGGCAAGAAGCCCTGTGTGTTCGCCATCGAGCTGGGCAGGCCCGACGGGACCCTGGGTCCGTCGAAGGACTACGCCTTCGACTCGCCGCGCACCGGGGCCCCGTACTGCCCCAACCTGGGTGTTGTGGCCGACCTGCGCCGGGACGGCAAACCCGACGTGATCACCACCGGTATCCAGTGGTACGAGGGCGGCATCCTGACGCTGCGCCTGGCGCACGACAAGCTCAAGGTGACCGGCCTGTACCCGGGGGTGGGGTTCCCCAGCACCATCCGCTCGGCGGACTTCAACGGCGACGGTTACCCGGACGTGTGGTTGTCGAGCGACGCGAGCCGGGAGATCAGGTCGTTCCACAGCACCCCCGAGGGCACCATCGTGCCCGGCACCATCACCGCCTGCTCGTCGGACCCGATCCCGCAGCACGTCATCACCGACTTCGACGGCGACGGCGGCGACGACATCCTGCTGTCGCGGCGCTGCGACTTCTCCGGCTGGACCGCGGAGATCCGGTTCGGCAGCGGCAAGGCGCCGGTCGTGTTCGCCCAGGGGTTCGACAACTTCGAGGTGTTCAGCGTCGACATCGACAACGACCGCGACCCGGACGTCGGCCTGATCTCCCACGTGCCCCAGTTGCGGGTACAGCACTTCCGCAACGACGGCGCCGGAAACTTCACGGAGGTATGAGCCATGGCCACGAGACGGATCCTCGGCGTCCTCGGCGCCACCGCGGCGCTCACCCTGACCCTGGTGTCCCCGGCGAGCGCGGGCGCGCGCAACGCCCCGTTCTCCGGTGACGTCGACGGCGACGGACTGGCCGACGTGGTCACCCTCGGCCCCGAGGGCTCGACCTGCTCGCTGACGATCGCCCACGGCCTGCCCGGCGGCGGGTACGGCACCGCGACCACCTACACCTACCCGAATCCGACCACGGGCCCGCTGTGCGGCGACATGGGCGAGGTCGTCGACCTCGGCGGTGACGGCACCAACGAGATCGTGACCACCGACTACGACGCGTACAGCACCTCGGACGCCTTCTACGTGCTGCGCCAGACCGGCCCGACGACGGTGGCGGTCATCAGCAAGCAGTACGGGGACATCATGCCGAACATCATCTGGCAGCGGGACTTCAACCACGACGGCCGCGTGGACATCTGCACGTGGACCGACCAGGGCCTGGGCGTCAACTACTACCTCAACACCGAGTCCGGCGGGCTGTCGTGGATCTACGACGACCCGGGTGGCTGCTAGGCCACACCCGCGCGACGACACGGGTTACCCCGTGGTCGCGGCCCCTGGGCGGGGGCCGCGACCACCCGCGCCGTCGCCGACTCGGGGGCGCCGTCGCCCAGCGACCGCACGGCGTGATCGTCCGTGGCGGACACCAACTAATCCCACGCCGACAGGTCGCCCCGGTCGTCGCGGAGGGACTGGCGGGCCAGTTCGAACAGCCGCCGGACGAGCACGTGGCGCGCGCCCACCGCGCGCGCCTTGTCGGCGATCCACCGGCTCCGGGACGAGCACCGCGGCGCTCAGCAGCGCCACCGACCACTGGTCATCCATAAAGGACAGTCCGGCGGCGGCTACCGCGGCCCGAACCTCGACGCTGTGGGCGTCGCCCCGTGCGGGCGCGACCCAACCGGTAGTCGCACGGCCGAGGGCGGCCCGGACTCGATCAGGGCGCGCAGCTCGGCGGGCAGGCGGCCCGTCGAGCCTTTCCGACCGCTACTCGGGCAACGAGACCTCGTACTCGCCCTCGGTGTCGCGGTTCGTGACGACGACCGTCTTGCGCGCGCCGTTGATCCGCACGTCGCAGCGGAAGGAGTAGCCCTTGACCACCGGCTGGTCCTCGGGGCAGCTGATCTCCCCAACCCCGTCGACCCGGTAGTTCTCCTCCAGGATCGACCTGACGCCGTCCTCGACAGCGGACGCGTCGAACACCCGGCGTTCGGCGGTGGCCCCGGGGGCCGGGAGCGGCAGCCCCGCGACCGCGCTCGTGCACCCCGCCACCGCCCCGACCCCGCAGATCCCGACGACCAGTGCCACCGCGCGATCCACTCTCAAGCGCCACTCCGCTCGGCCGGGGCGCCGCTCTGGGTCGGCGCCGACGGCAGAAGATCCTAATGGCACTAGCCGGTGCGGGTGGCGGCGGTCTCGACCTCGGCCAGGCGGTCGGCGAGCGCCCGCGACTCCGGGGTGTTGACCCGCGCGCACAGCTCCTTGGCCTGGGCCCGGTGCGCCGCGGCGAGCCCCGGTTCGGCCGCCGAGACCACCTGGGCCAGCTGGTCGAGCACCCGCGCGTGGTGCCACGGTTCCGCGGTCTCGGTCAGCACGGACCGCGCGGTCTCCAGGTGGCGGCGGATCGCCGCCGGGTCCGGGGTGCAGCGGGCGCGGCCGAACGCGGCCAGGCCCTCCACGTGCGGGTAGTTGGCCGCGGCGGCCAGGGCCTGCGACTCGCGGAAGGTGTCGTCGGCGGCGCCCAGGTCGCCCGCGGCCTCGTGGGTGTCGGCCAGCCGCAGCAGCGCGACGGCGAGCAGGTTCCCGTGCGGGCGCATCCGCGGCGCGCGGAAGAACGCCACGGTCTGGCCGTGCGCGTCGACCGCGCCCGCGTAGTCGCCGAGCTCGTGCAGCGCCAGGCCGAGGATCGACAGCGCGATGTACTTGCCCAGGTCGTCGCCGAGCTCGTCGAACAGGGCGATGGCCGGGCGGATGTACTCGGCGGCCTCGACCGCGCGGCCCTGCACCAGCTCGGTGCGGCCGCAGTACTGCAGCGCCCACGCCTCCTCGTTGCGGTCGCCGGTCTCGCGGGCGGCGCGCCAGGCCCGTTCGTGCACCGCCAGTGCCTCCGCGAGCCGGGTGCGGGTCAGGGTCAGCGCCCAGCCGAGGAAGTTGAGCTGCACCGCCTCGTCGCGCCGCCGGTGCAGCGCGCGGGCCGCGGTGACGCCGTAGCCGAACACCTCGCGCCACAGGTCGGCCTCCGGGCGGACCTCGGAGTACCAGTGCATGGCGCGGGCGAACTCCAGCACCTCGGCGTAGCGGCCCACCTTGGTGCCCGCGCGCGCGGCGGCCAGCCAGCGGGGCCGTTCCGCGTCCAGCCACTCCAGCGCCTCCGCCGCCGTGCGCACGATCCCGACCCGGGTCTCCTCGCCCTGCCCCGACCCGGGCGGGGACAGCAGGAAGCCCGCCTCGGTGGCGGCGCGCAGCACCCAGCCGATCATCCGGGACTCGACGGCGGCGATCCGCTCGGGCGCGTCCTCCAGGGCCAGCCGCTCGCCCGCGAACACCCGCAGCAGGTCGTGCGGGGTGTAGCGGCCGGGGCTCAGGCCGGGTTCCAGCAGGCTGGCGTCCACCAGTTCCTCCAGCCTGCGCTCGGCGGTGTCGACGTCGGTCTCGGCCAGCACCGCGACCAGGTCGGCGGGCACCTCCGGCGGCGGCACCAGCGACAGCAGCCGGAACACCTCGCGGGTGTTGCGGTCGCAAAGCCGGTAGGACACCTCGAACGCGGACCGGACCTGCAGGTCTCCCGCGGTGAGCGCGGTCAGCCTGCGGCGCTGGTCCTCCAGGTGCGCGACCAGGTGCGCGACGTGCCAGCGCGGGCGGGTGGCCAGCCGGTTGCCCGCGATGCGCAGCGCCAGCGGCAGGTGACCGCACAGCTCGGCCACGCGCGCGACCGCGGCGGGCTCGGCGGCGGCGCGCTGCTCGCCGATGATCGACACCAGCAGCCGCTCGGCGGCCTCCGCGCGCAGCACCTCCAGCGGCACGCGGGCGGTCACCTCCAGCCCGGAGAGCATCCGCCTGCTGGTCACCAGCACCAGGCAGGCCGCGCTGCTGGGGATCAGCGGCCGCACCTGGGCCTCGTCGGCGGCGTTGTCCAGCACGAGCAGCATCCGCCGGTCGCGCAGCAGCGCGCGGTAGAGACCGGCGCGCTCCTCGACGCCGTCGGGCAGCGCGGACTCCTTGATCCCGAGCGCGACCAGGAACCGGCCCAGGGCCTGCTCGGCGGTCAGCGGGTCGGGGTCCATGCCACGCAGGTTCACGAAGAAGCAGCCGTCGGGGAAGCGCTCGACCAGCCGGTGACCGGCGTGCACGGCGAACGCGGTCTTGCCGACGCCGGGGGCGCCGTGCACGGTCAACACGGCCGCGCGGTGCGTCCTGGGGTGCCCGTCGACCAAGCGCAGCACGCGGGCGAGTTCGCCGTCGCGGCCCGCCAGCTCCACCTCGGGCGGCAGCTCGCGCAGCGGCCGGTCGACGACGGCGGGCACCTCCGGCTCGTCGTCCGGTTCGGCGTGGATCGGCTGGTAGCCGCCGCTGCCGAGGAACTCGGCGAGGTCGGCGCCGGAGAGCGCGAGCGCGGCGGCGAGCGCCTGGCAGGTCCGCCGCTGCGGCCGCCGCACCCGGCCGCGTTCCAGGTCGCTGATCGAGCGGGTGCTCACCCCGGCCTTCTCGGCCAGCTCCTCCTGGGTGAGCCCGGCCGCGTGCCGGTGCCGGGTGAGCAGCCCCGCGTACGTCGTGTCCCGCGGGCCCGCCGGACCTGCTGCCATCGGACCGTTCGACATCGAACCCCCTGCTCCCATCGCCCGGGTCCCACCCCGCACCGATGGTGCCGAAGGTAGGCGGCCACGCCACACCCCCGATCGGGGGGCGGCCTGTGTGACCTACACGGGTGAAGGCGATAAGCGGTTCGACAGAAACCAACACAATTTCTGCCGGTCGATCTTCATGGTCGCGGGGGGCGGCCGGTGGTTGTCTCAGTGGGGCACCTGGGGGTGTGCGTTGGGGAACCGGGGAGGGTGTGCGGATGTCGACGGGGTTAGCGGGTGGGCAGGTCCCTGAGTTCCCCGCTGACGTTGAGCACCTCGACGCAGGTCTGCGCCTGGCGGCCGGAGGCGGGGGTACCCGGGCGGTCGCAGGAGACGTTGGCGGTGACCGCGCCGTTCTCGGTGATCTCGATCGGGGTCACCCAGTGGTAGTCCTGGTTGCGGAAGGTCTCCAGCGCGATGGTGGTGATCACCCGGTCGCCGAAGACGACGGTGAGCACGCCCTCGTCGCCCTGGAAGTTGGCGAGCACCAGGTCGGTGATGAGGAACGTCTTGCCGGGGGGCACGACGTAGGTGCCGCTGCCCGCGGTGCCGCCGCCGGTGCGGACCTCGACGGTGCCGGAGCTCTGCCTGCTGACCCCGCCGCCGGTGCCCCCGGGGGTGCCGCCGGGCTGCGCGCCGCCGGGCGCGCCGGGCTGCTGGGCCTGGCCCGGATCCCCGATCACGGCCGGGTTGGACGGTCCGGGTTGCAATTGTCCGTCCTGCACCATTTCCTGCGCCTTGTTCTCGGCGGCCTGTTCGGCGGCCTCCCGGGCGGAGCTGCGGACCGCGGGCCGCACCAGGGTGAACCACAGCAGCAGCAACGCCACGAGCAGGGCCAGCAGGGCGAGCAGCCACCGGGGCAGCAGCGCCATGCGGACCAGTTCCCCGGTCAGCTCGCGCGACTCGCCCTCGGCGGTCGTCGCGGTGACCCGCACCGGGTAGGTGGTGGACTTGCCGAACCAGACGATCCCGCGCGTGCGGACCCGCAGCGTGGCCGCGCCCTCGTCCTGGGGGCGCAGGTCCACGGTGGTCGGGGTGACCCGCACCCTCGGGTCGTCGCCGGTGTCGGCGGGGGTCAGGGTGACGGTGGTGGGCGAGTTGCCGCGGTTGGCCAGTTCGACCTGGTAGCGCGCGGAACGCCAGGTGCGCCTGCGGGTCGGGCGCAGCCCGGCGTCGAGGGACCCGAACGGTTCCACGACGACGGTGGTCTCGGGCACCGTGACCAGCTCGGGGTGTTCGACCGGCAGCACCCGGATGCCGAGCGGGTTCTCCCCCGCGCGGACGTCGGCGGTGCGCGGCGGGCGCAGACGCACGGTGACCCTCTCGGCCGTGCCGGGGTACAGCGACAACCGTTCGGGTTCCACGGTCGCCCACGCCGCGCACGGACCGACCGGTTCGAAGGTGTACGCCTCGACGATGTCGGTGTCGTTGCGCACCGTCAGCGTCGTGGTGGCCTCGCTCCCGGGGACCACGGTCACCGTCGGGAACTCCAGTTCAGCCGAAGTCGTCACCCGTAGAACGCTAGGTACGCCCGTACCGCGCGGACAGGGCGCGGCGGGCAGGGCGGGGGCACACCGGATGCCCTCGCGCTTCTCCCAGCCGGGACGAACAGCGCCCCGGCACGGCTTCTCGTGATGGAGGACCACATGACAACCACGGTCGAAGCGGTCGGCACCACCACATACGGCCCGCCACGCCGCCGGGTCCCGGTCGGCGTGCACGCGTCGGACCCGATCCTGCGGGCCGGTGTGGTCCACCAGTTGCGCCAACGCCCCGAGGTCGACCTGCTGCCCGAGGAGGACGCCGAGCGGGCGTCCGTCGCGCTGGTGGTGGTCGACCAGGTCGACGAGGAGACGACGAGGTTGTTGCGGCGGTTGCGGCACGGGGACGCGCGGGTCGGGCTGGTCGTGGGCCGGTTCGAGCGCACGGCGCTGCAAAGCGCGATCGAGTGCGGTGTGGCCGCGGTGCTGCGCCGCGCGACGGCCACCGGCGAGCGGTTGGTGGAGATGGTGACCGCGATGTCGCGCGGTGAGGGTGTGCTGCCGGGTGACCTGCTCGGGCACCTCATCGACCACGTGGGACGGTTGCAGCGGGAGGTGCTGGACCCGCGCGGTCTGACCCTGTCGACGCTGACCGCGCGCGAGGTCGACGTGCTGCGGTTGATCGCCGAGGGCTTCGACACCGCCGAGATCGCGGCGAAGATGTCGTACTCCGAGCGCACGGTGAAGAACATCCTGCACGAGATCACCACGCGCCTGCACTTGCGCAACCGCGCTCACGCCGTCGGATACGCGTTGCGGCAGGGCCTTATCTGATCGGCATCCGATAGGCGCCCCGGACCCCACCGGCCCACCACGGCGCGAACACGGGTGGGCACGCGCCGTGCCCCGGCCACTGCCCGCGCACACCTCAACGCCGAGTCCACCCGTGGCCACCATCGACAGGGTGGACCCCCGCAGAGCCCGTTTCCTCCGTACCGGTGCCACTCTTCTTCTCGTGCTGGGCATTTGCACGGTCCCGGTGCACAACGGCACTTCGCCGGTGCGACCGGTCGCGGCCGCGTCGGAGGAGAGGATCGCGTTCGCGGGCACGGAACACCGGAGCCTTGGGACAGCGACGTCCCAAACCACCACGGCACCGGTGTTCGAGGGTTCAGTCACCCACTACGACCGGTATCCCAACGCCGTGGGGAACGTGCTGGCGTTCGTCAGCCTCCGGGATTCGCGTACCTACCAGGTGTATGTGACCGACCCCGGTGGGACGCGGCGGCTCACTACGGACCTGAACGCGCTGCACCCCCATGTGTCCCCCGACGGCCGGTGGGTGGCGTTCGACTCTCCCGACGCGTCGACGCCCAATGGGCAACGGGATCTCTGGTTGGTGCGGACCGACGGCACGGGACTGCGCAAACTCACCGACAGCGCTACCGACGAAATATGGCCGACTTTCTCACCCGACGGCGGTAGCGTCGCCTTCTCCGGGAACGCCGATGGCCGGTGGCAGATCTACCGCATGCCGTTGGACGGTCAACCGGAACGCGTGACGAACCTGTTGGTCGGCGCGGCGTGGCAACCGTCGTGGAATCCCTCGACGGACCCGGACAAGCGGGACCTGATCGCGTACACCCTCGACGGCGACGCGAACGAGGCCACCGAAGGCGACCAGACGATCCGGATCACCTCGGGCGGCAACGGCCTGCCGCTGCTCGTGGGGTCGCGGGTGGGGTGGCAGAGCCGGTGGCCGGTGTGGCTGCCCGGCGGCGCCGACCTGCTGTTCCTCAGCCTCAACAAGGTGTGCGGCTGTCCGGGCGACCCGGAGCCGCGCGGTGCGGTCGACCTGGTCTACCGGGTGTCCGCGCCGACGGCCGGGGACCCGGTGCTGCTGCTGGAGGAGGACCGCTGCGTCGACTCCCCCGCGTGGCTCGACGGCGGCCTGGTGGTGGCGCGCACGACGGCGCGCACCCGCAACGTGGCGACGATGCAGGACATCCGGCCGGACGGCGCCGACCCCCGCGACCTGGGGGTGGAGGTGCTGACCGAGGACCCGGCAGCGCTCACCGACTCGAACCGGCTGTTCAACCCGAACCCGGGCTTCGACCCGTGGACGCAGCGGCAGAGCTACTCCCCCGACGGGCGGCGGATCGCGGTGAGCCGGTTCGAGACCATCGAGGGCAGGCGGTCGCAACGGGTGTGGATCACCGACGCGGACGGGCTAAACGGTGCACCCATGCCGTTGGCGGACCGGAAGGTCGGGGACTGGGAGACCGACGCGGCGTGGTCGCCGGACGGCACGCTGGTCGCCGTGGCCCGCCGCTCCCCCGGCGCGCCCAACCGCGAGGGCGGGCCCAGCCGGGTCGTCATCGTGCGGGTGGACACCGGGGAGGTCGTGGCGCGGCTGCGCAACCCCGATCCCAACGCCGACCAGGACGACGGGCAACCGGCGTGGTCACCGGACGGTCGCGTGCTGGCGTTCAGCCGGGGCACGGTCGCCGGGGGTCCGCAGGGACAGCCGCGCACGCACCACGTGTGGACCGCGCGCGCGGAGGGGCTGGACCAACAACGGGACATCAGCGCCACGGTATGCGGATTCGCCTGTGACACCACGGATGACAGTCCGGCGTTCTCCCCCGATGGGCGCACCCTTGTGTTCAACCGCGAGAACGACGGTCTGCTGCGAGTGACGCTGTCCGACAACCGATGCGAGGTCTTGCTTCCGGAGGGGCAAAACTCGTGTTCGGGCGCTCTTACGGATCCGAACGGTCCGCCCCAACCGCGTGATGTGTCGTTCTCGCCGGACGGCAGCAAGCTCGTGATGACGAAGCGAACCACCTACGACCCGAACTCGCCGGAGTCCATGGCGATCCTCGACCTGGACACCCGGCGGCTGACCCGGCTGGCGGGTGGCCTGCCGGGCAGGCAGAAGGAGCCGACCTGGCAACTGCTGGTCGACCTGGGGCTCGACGCGCCGCCCGTGGCGCCGCGCGCGACGGTGGGGGTGGACACGTCCGTGACGGTCACGGTGACCAACCGCGGTCCGGGGCCGTCGCCGGGGACGGAGTTGCAGGTATCGGTGCCGCCCGGGCTCACGTTGATACGCATGCGTGGTGCGTGTTCCTCCAACGGTCCCCGGTGCGATATCGGCCTCTTGCCGCCGAACACCACGGTTCAGGTCACCGCCGACCTGACGCCCACCGAGCCGGGTACGCATCCGCTCGACTGGACGGTCACGAGCACCGTGTTGGACACGGAGCCCAATGACAACGGTGGAACGACTCTTGTGCCGGTCGACGTGCCCGCGCCGCCCACCACTACGACGACCACGACACCACCCGCGCCTCCGACGTCTCCCGCGCCACCGCCCCTACCGGGCCCGCAACCACCGCCGCCCGCGAGCCCTGGTGTGGCGGTCGTGGCCCAGCCCAATCCGTCCTATGTGGGCGGTTCGACGACCATCACCTACACCGTGCGCAACCGGGGCGCCTCCACCGCCACGGGCCTGCGGCTGGATCTGGGGCTGCCTCGGCGGGTGCCGGTCGCGTCGGTGCCGCCCGCGTGCGTACGGAACTCTTGCGCTTTGCCCGATCTCGCACCGGGTGCTTCCCTGACCGTGCAGGTGCTACTACGACCCGACGCCGCGTTGGTCGCGGATGTCACGGGACAGCTGCGCACGACCGGCACCGACGCCGACAGCGGCGACAACCGCGCGCGGACCCGGCTGCGGATCCTGCTGCCGAAGATCGTGGCCGTGCCGCCGATCGGGAAACCCGGGTTCGTCACGTCGGTGCGCGGCGTCGACTTCCCGCCGGGCGCCCCGGTGCGGCTGACCTGGACGCCGGGGATCACCGCGTCGGCGGCGCCGACCACCCCGCGCGCCGACGGCACGTTCACCGCGCAGTTGCTGATCCTCACCAAGGACCAGACCGGCCCGCGCGTGATCACCGCGTCCGGCCCCGGGTTCGGGCCGGTGACCACGCCGTTCCTGGTGGTCACCGGCATGATCGCCCCACCCGGCGTGGTGGCCCGTCGATGAGGGGAGCCCGGGCGTGATCGACGAGGTGGACGAGGCGCTGCGGCTGCTGCTGGCCGAGGAGGGCATCCCCGCCGAGGGGGTGGAACTGGTCTTCGACGCGCCGACCAAGGACTGGGCGGCGAAGTTGACCGCGCCGACGGTGAGCGTGTTCCTCTACGACCTGCGCGAGGACAGCAGCCGACGCCGCACCGGTGTGCAGGAGGAGGCCGACGACGACGGAACGGTGGTGGGGCGCCGCGAACCGCCGTTGTGGTACCAGTTGTCCTATTTGGCGACGGTGTGGACCGCGCGCCCCAAGGACGAGCACCGTCTGCTGTCGGACATCCTGCGCGCCGTGGCCCCCCACGACGTGCTCCACCACCGCTGGCTGACGGGGTCGTTGGCGGAATTGGGGCGCTCGGTGCTGTTCCAGTCGGCGGGTCCGATCACCGACGGGCAGGCGGCGACCGAGGTGTGGTCGGCGTTGGAGGGGCGGCTCAAACCGGCGGTCAACCTCCAGGTCATCGCGCCGTTGGCGCGTAAGAGGACGCCGGTGGCGCCACCGGTCACCGACGGCCTGATGGTGCGCACCGAGTCGGATGGGGACCGCCGGTTGCGCTACGACGAGTCGGCACCCTCCGACGGGTTCGCTGCGGCCCGCGCGCGACCGGGTGCCCGTAGGCGGAGGAGCGCGCGGTGACCGAAGACGACCTGACCGGGCTGTGGGCGCGTTTGGGCGCGGTGGAACGCCGTGTGCGGAAGACCGTGGCGGACAGGCAAAGTCAGGACCCGAACCTCACCGACCCGTACCGTGGCCTCTACATCACGGATGAGGCTGTCCGTGCCCTCTTGGACTCTCCCGAGCCTCTTGTGGTCCCCGCCGATATCCCGCCCACGGCGGAGGGGCGGCTCGCGGAGTCGTTCGGGTTGACCGCGCTGGACATGGAGTTCCTGCTCATCGCGCTCGCACCGGATCTCGACGCCCGGTTCGAACGGCTCTACGGCTACCTCAACGACGACGTGACCCGCAGGCGGCCGACCGTGGGCCTGGCTTTGGCGTTGTGCGGGCAGACCCCGGCCGGTCCGGGCCGGTTCCGGTTCCGGCCCGACGCGCCGCTGGTCACGGGCGGGCTGGTGGACGTCCTGGGGGAGGACCAGCCGTTCCTCTCCCGCGAGGTGCGGGTGCCGGACCGGGTGCAGGCCCACCTGTTGGGACTCGACCGGGTCGATCCGGGCATCGCCGGGTTCACGCGCGTGCGGACGCGGGTGGACGGTCTACGGCCCGTGGGGGCGATGTACTCGCGCGGTGAGGTCGAGGTCGCGGGTACCGCTGTGGTGGCGGACCTGTCGATGGTGTCGGCACCGTCGGAGGTGGTGGCGCCGTTGGTGCGTGAGGCGCGGTTGCGCGGTGCGAGTCTCGTAGTGGGACCGGTCGACGGTGTGCCGCCCACGGTGCTGCGCGCGTTACTGGCACACGACCTTCCCTTGGTGCTGCACGGTAAGAGCCAGTGGGATCCCCGGTGGGCGCCGGTGACTCCCCTACCGGTCGACGCGGGCACCGGGCCCGCGTGGGCCGAGGCGCTGGACGGGCTCGACGTGCCGGTCGCGGAACTGTCGGCGTTCCGGCTCGGCGCGAGCCAGATGCGGGCGGCCGTCTCGGTGGCCCGGCGGCTGGCCGCGCGGGAGAACCGGGCGGTCACCGCGGCCGACGTGCGGGCGGGGGTGCGCACCCAGAACGGCGCCGGGCTGGCCAAGCTGGCCCGGCGGATCACCCCGGCCGTCACCTGGTCCGACCTCGTGCTGCCCGACCGCGCCAAGACCCGCCTCGCCGAGCTGGCCGCCCGCGCCCGGCACCGCGACACCGTGCTGGGCGACTGGCGGATGCGGCCCGGCGGCGGCCGCGGCCGGGGCGTGCTGGCGCTGTTCGCGGGCGAGTCGGGCACCGGCAAGACGCTGGCCGCCGAGGTGGTGGCCGGTGACCTCGGCATGGACCTGTACGTGGTCGACCTGTCGAGCGTGGTCGACAAGTACGTCGGCGAGACCGAGAAGAACCTGGAACGGGTCTTCGACGAGGCCGCCGACGTCAACGGCGTGCTGCTGTTCGACGAGGCCGACGCGCTGTTCGGGAAGCGCTCGGCGGTCAGCGACTCCCGCGACCGCTACGCGAACCTGGAGTCGGCGTACCTGCTGCAGCGCATGGAGTCCTTCGACGGCATCGCGATTCTCACCACCAACCTGCGGGCCAACCTCGACGAGGCGTTCACCCGCAGGCTCGATGTGATCGCCGCGTTCCCGATGCCCGACGCGGCGCAGCGCAGGCTGCTGTGGGACACCTGCCTCGGGCCCGCCATCCCGCGCGCGGACGACCTCGACCTGGACGTGTGCGCGTCCCGCTTCGACCTCGCGGGCGGCGCCATCCGCTCGTGCGCGGTGTCGGCGGCGTACCTGGCCGCGGCGGGGAACCGGGCGGTGACGATGGCGGACCTGATGACCGCCATCCACGAGGAGCACCACAAGCAGGGGCACCTGACCAGGGCCGAGGACTTCCGGCCGTGGCTGGCGGTCACGCCCGCCTGAACCGCGCCGAGCCGTCAGTCGGCGTGCTCGTCGGGCATCGGCTCGGACATCACCCGGTGCGCGTTCGCCTCCGCGGCGCGCTCGAAGGAGTCCGACGGGTCCGACACGGACACGCCGTCACCGTTGTCCGTACCCGACACCGGCCCGGACCGCTGCTGCACGACGTGGGTCAGCTCGTGGGCGAGGGTGTGCATGTCCATACCGCCCGAACCCACCACTACGTGACTCCCGGACGTGTACGCGGCGGCACCCAACTCCTCCGCCGACCGCTGCGCGACGGTGTCGGTGTGCAGGCGAACATCGGAGAAGTCGTGGCCCATCCGGGACTCCATCTCCGCGCGCACGGGTGCGTCCAGCGGTGTGCCCCCACCGGACAACACAGAGTGCACCAACCCCCCGTCGGCCACCGCGCGATTGCCCACTACGCGCTGCAAACGCAACAGCTCGTCGGTGGGCGTCCTCTGTGCACTTGTCGCACGAGTCGGTGCCTTGGTCGTCTCATCGGACTTCTTGGCGTACTCACGCATGCGGTCAGTCCTACCCGCACCACGACAGCCACCCCAGTGCGGTAGGGGCACGGAGAGGTGCACCCCGCCTTCCCTGCCCGGAAAGGCATGGCCACTGCCCGGTGTCGGGGTCCGGCGGACCTGCCGCGCCGCCCGCGCCCGCGCGAGGCTTGGGGCCAGCCGACCGCGAAGGAGCGAGCATGCCGTCCTACCTCTCCCCTGGCGTGTACGTGGAGGAGGTCCAAACCGGGGCCAGGCCGATCGAGGGCGTCGGCACGGCGGTCGCCGCGTTCGTCGGCTTCGCCGAGGAGGGCCCGTTCCACCGGCCCACGCTGGTCACCAACTGGAGCCAGTACACCCAGACCTTCGGCGGTTTCACCGAGCACACCTACCTCGCGCACGCCGTCTACGGCTACTTCGCCAACGGTGGCGGCGCCGCCTACATCGTCCGCGTCGGCGGCCGGTCCGCCGACTCGTCGGTGCCCGAGAAGCCCACGACCGGCGAGACCGTGCGGCTGGGCACGCTGCGGATCAGCGCGCTGCCCGGCGCGACCTCCGAGGTGACCGTGCAGGTCGCCGACGCCGACGGGGAGAACCCGCCGGAGGACCGGTTCAAGCTGCTGGTCAGCCAGGACGGCAAGGTGGTGGAGACGCACGAGGTGTCCACCCGCAAGAACATCAAGAGCTACGTCGTCACCCAGGTCGCGGAGCGGTCCAGGCTGATCCAGGTCACCGAGGCCCCCGGCACCACCCTGGCCAAGCCGGAGCGGCAGTCGGTCACCGTGCCGCCCGCCGGGCCCCCGGCGGCCGCCCCGGTCGACGCCCAGGAGTACGTCGGCGACCTCGCCGAGCGCACCGGCTTCGGCGGTCTCGAGACCGTCGACGAGATCACCATGGTCGCCATGCCCGACCTGATGAGCGCCTACCAGCGCGGCCTCATCGACGCCGAGGGCGTGCGCACCGTGCAGCTCGCCGCCATCTCGCACTGCGAGCAGATGGGCGACCGGGTCGCCGTCCTCGACGCCCCGCCCGGGCTCAACGCGCAGCGCGCGCGGGAGTGGCGCAACGACGAGGCGGGCTACGACTCCCGCTACGCCGCCCTCTACTACCCGTGGATCAAGGTGTTCGACCCGCCGACCGGCCGCAACACGCTGGTCCCGCCCAGCGGGCACGTCGCCGGGATCTGGGCGCGCAGCGACGCCGAGCGCGGCGTGCACAAGGCCCCCGCGAACGAGGTGGTGCGCGGCGCGGTCGACCTGGAGGTGTCGCTGAGCAAGGGCGAGCAGGACCTGCTCAACCCCATCGGCGTGAACTGCCTGCGCGCCTTCGCCGGGCGCGGCGTGCGGGTGTGGGGCGCGCGGACGCTGTCGTCGGACCCGGCGTGGCGCTACCTGAACGTGCGGCGGCTGTTCAACTACCTGGAGGAGTCGATCCTGGTCGGCACCCAGTGGGTGGTGTTCGAGCCCAACGACGACCGGCTGTGGTCGAGCATCCGCCGCAACATCGGCGCGTTCCTGCACGAGGAGTGGCGGCGCGGGTCGCTGTTCGGGCGCACCGCCGAGGAGGCGTTCTACGTCAAGTGCGACCGGGAGAACAACCCGCAGGGCTCCATCGACCTCGGGCAGGTGGTGTGCGAGATCGGCGTCGCGCCGGTCAAGCCCGCGGAGTTCGTCATCTTCCGGCTGGCGCAGTTCAGCGACAGCACGAGCCTGATCAACGAGTGAGAGGGGCACAGACGACATGGCCGAGGGCGACACCCTTGCGACACACCGGTTCGGCGTCCAGCTCGGCGGGGTCACCGTCGAGTCCGTGAAGGAGGTCAGCGGGCTGGTCGTCGAGCAGGACGTGGTCGAGTCGATGCAGGTGACCAGCCGCGGCAAGCCGATCAACAAGAAGCAGCCGGGCGGGCACAAGGGCGGCGAGGTGACCATCACCCGCGGCATGGACAAGAGCCCCGAGTTCACCTCGTGGATCAACAAGACGCTGCTCAACGGCGACGTCGAGGACGCCAGGCAGAACCTGACCATCGAGGTCATGGACACCAAGGGCGACACCGTCCGGCGCATGCAGCTCTTCGACGCCTGGGTGAGCAAGTGGGAGGGTCCGGGCCTCAACGCCACCCAGTCCTCCGGCGCCGACGAGAAGGCGACCATCACCTTCGAGCGAATCGAGGTCGAGTGAGGCGCCGCACGGTGTCGGTCGCCGACCTGGACGCCCTCGCGTCCAGGTCGGCGCCGGACACCCCCGCGCCGGTGTCCGCGCCGCCCGTGTCGGAGGAGGAGGGCGGGCTGCGCACGGAGTTCGAGTTCGAGCTCCCCCGCGGCTACCTGGACGAGCAGGGCCGTCTGCACCGCACCGGCAGCATGCGCCTGGCCACCGCCCGCGACGAGCTGCGGCCCCAGGTGGACGTGCGGGTGAAGGAGAACCCGGGGTACCTGAGCGTGGTGCTGCTCAGCCAGGTCATCACCCGGCTGGGCACGGTCACCGACATCCACCCCGGGGTGGTGGAGCGCATGTACGCCACCGACATCGCGTTCCTGCAGGAGTTCTACCGGCGGGTCAACAGCGAGGGCCACACCCGGGCGGGCGTGCGCTGCCCGGCCTGCGACTCGGAGTTCGAGGTCGAACTGGCCGGTGGGCGCCTGGGGGAATCGTGACGTACGCGGCCGACCGGCTGCTGGAGGAGGTCGCGTACGTCGCCTACCACTTCCACTGGCCGCGCGCCGACATCCTCGACCTCACCCACGACGAGCGGCGGACGTGGGTGCGGGAGATCGCGCGGATCAACAACCGGATGAACGGGAGCGGGTGACGCGGATGTGGCCGTGGCGGCGCAAGCGGTCGACGAACCGGGACGCCGGGGCCGCGGCCTCTCCCGTGTCCCCTGTCTCCCCGTTGTCGGAGTGGCGCGCGGCGCCGCCGATGCCGACCGTGATCCAGCGGACCGGGCAGTGGGCGGACTTCAAACCCAGCCTGGCGTCGTGGCGCCCGACCGGCCTGATGACGGACGTGGGCCACGCGGTGTCGGCGGACGCCCCCGCGGGCACGATGCGCGGGATCAGCCGATCGGTACCGGGCACCACGTCGGCCGGGACTCCCCGCACGCGCCCCGCCCCTCCCGACCGCCGCCCTGCCGCGTCACCCGGCGCCCATCCGGCTCCCGCCCAGCCCATTCCCGGTGGACCCTCTGCGACTGCCCGATCGGCCTCGGCACTCGATCACCCCGTCGCGCAGCGCACCCCGGCCACCGCACCCCGCGGGACCGAGTCGCCCCAGCCCGACGCGAACTCGCGCTCCTCCGCGCCGCCCCTTGATCACCCCGTGGCCCACCCGCCCCTCGGCGCCCCGCCTGCGCACTCCCCGGGCATCGCACAACCCACCCCGTCCAGCCCGGCCCGGAGCGACGAGCAGACTCCCGCCACCGCGGGCCTCCACTCCTCGACGCAGCCGGCCCCCAATCTCCCGGTCGCCACCGCGCGGTCCCGAACCAGCCCGTCCGGCTCGGTTCCCCAGCACGTCGCCCAACGCGCCCTCGCTCGCCCGACCTCCGGCGACCACCAATCCCCTTCCGGCACGGCCCCCCACCACCTCTCCGCACAACGCGCCCAGGCCGCTCCGTCCAACAGCGACGGGCAGACTCCCTCCTCCACCCGGGCTCTCAATCTCCCCGCCGCACAACGCACCTCACTCCACCCGCTTCACCGCGACGCGCGATCCCCGTCCAGCAGCTCCCAAACCAACCCATCCAGCCTGGCCGGGAGCGACGAACACAGCCCCGCTGCCGCTTCCCCCTCCGCGCACCCTGGATCCCAAGCCGACGCCGGACCGCCCCGCAGGGACGAGCAGGTCCCTGCGACCAGGCCCCCTCGCTCCCAGACCAACCCATCAACCTCGGCAACCGGCCACCCCACCGCACAACGCACCCCAGCCCACAACAGCGATCTGCCCCTTACTGCCCCACAGCACCAGTCCCCCGCTCACTCAACATCCGACCACACCACTACGCAACGCACCTCCCTCCACCCACCCCACAGCGACACGCACACCCCCCGCCGCTCCACCGCCAACTCGGCGCCCGAGCACCCCATCGCGCAACGCACTTCGGTCCGCCCGCCTTACAGCGACGCGCAATCCATTTCCAATACCCCCCTCCGGCCCACCACTCCCACGGGATCCGAGCACCTCACCGCGCAACGCTCTTCACTCCGCCCGCCCCACAGCGACGCGCAATTCCCCTCCAGTACACCCCTCCAGCCCACCACTCCCACGGGATCCGAGCACCCCACCGTCCAACGCTCCGCACCCCACTCTCCCTACAGCGAAACGCAATCCCCTTCCAGCACTCCTCTCCAGCCCACCCCCTCAGCATCCGACCACCTCACCCTCCAACGCTCCCCACTACGCCCTTTGCCTCACAGCGACGCGCAATCCCCCTCCAGCACTCCTCTCCAGCCCACCGCCCCCTCGGCACCCGAGCACCCCACCGCGCAACGCTCCCCACTCCACCTGCCCCACAGCGGCACGCAATCCCCTTTCGACACCCCCCTCCCGCCTCCCCCAGCATCCGAACACCTCCTCGCGCAACGCTCCCCGCTCCGCCCGCTCCACAGCGACGAGCAAACTCCTGGCCCACAGCACCTCGGCGCCCAACACCCCCTCGCCCGCCCAACTTCCGGCGGCAACCAATCCCCCTCCACCACAGGCCTCCACCCCACCGCCAAGTCGGCCTCCGATCACCCGGCCGCACAACGCACCCCCGCTCGGCCGCCCCTCGGCACCCCCCATTTCCCCTCCCCCGCGGCCCAACCCGCGCACGACCACTCGGACACCTCTCCGCCCCGCGGCAACCAGTACCCCCTCCCCACCGCACGAACATCACCCGACCACGTAGCCACCCCCACGGCAGCCCACCACACCGCCGCACAAGCCACGTCGACCAACCACACGCCCTCCAATACAGCCTCGACTGTCGCGCAACGCAGCCCGCTCCACCACACCGCGCGCCCACTCGGCGCCACGCCCTCAAGCCCGGTCACCGGCCCGCGCCCCCAGTCGCCCGACGGGGAGTCATCCCCGCTCCTCGACCGGTCCGCGCCGCGCGTCCCACCCACCGGGCCGACCGACTTCCCCGGCGCGCAACGCAGCTCGGGCACACGAGCAGGCGACCCGGACTCGGTTCAACGCTCCACCCCTCCCCTGCCGCTGATCGACAACCTCCAGCCCGCGCTGAACCGCCCCCGGCGAACCGCCCCCACCGTCGATCGTCCTCTTCGGACTCAAGCGCGCGCGGAGTCCACACCCGACCGTCCCCCGATCGGGCGAATCTTCCTCGCCGCCCACCCCCGCCCGGACAGTTCCGCAGGTCAGGACAGTTATCCACATACCTCAAAGCCATCCACAGCCCCGGCCGATCCGGCCCACACCCCTTGCGTCGAAGGCAAACTGGTCCTCAGCCGACCCGACCAAGGGAGAACAACGATGAACACGACCCCCACCCTCGGAGTGGCGCAGCGCGCGCTCCCCACCCTGCGCCCCGCCACCCACCACGCGCCCGCGCCAACCCCGAAACCGCACGAACCGACACCGACGGTCCAACGAGCACCCCTCGAAGTGCTGTCGGCACCCCGAAAACCACCGGAGGTGGCCAAACCCGCACCGCGCACACCGGTCCAACGCACCGCGCCGCTGCCCCACCCCGGCGCGGCGGGCCCGGCCTCGGCATCCGACCTCGGCGCGGCGACCGGGAGCAGACACCTGAAAGCCGTGCCCGAGCGCGAGAACCACAGCACCGCCGACCTCGACGACCTGGCCCGCAGGCTCTTCGACCCGCTCAGCAGGCTGCTGCGGGCCGATCTCCGGCAGTCCCGGGACCGGGCGGGCCGCCCGTACGACCGATAGGACGAGCAGATGACCGACCGTGTCTTCGCCACCAGCGTGTACTTCCGGCTCGCCATCGGCGGCGACGACCTCGGCGCGTTCCACACCTGCACCGGGCTCGGCGCGCAGGTGGAGGTGGAGCAGTTCACCGAGGGCGGCAACAACGGCTTCACCTGGCAACTCCCGTCGCGCATCACGTGGACGAACATCACGCTGAGCCGCCCGGTCACCGCCGACACCACGAAGGTGTCGCGGTGGTTGGAGCAGCTGGTGCGCCGGGTGGAGCGCAAGAACGGCGAGATCGTGGCGCTGGAGCCGAACCTCACGCCGATCGCGCGCTGGCAGGTGCTGGGGATCGTGCCGGTGAGCTGGCAGGGCCCGTCGTTCGACCCGTCGTCGTCGCAGGCGGCGGTGGAGACCCTGGAGATCGCGCACGAGGGGTTGCGGGCGTCATGAGCCGCGGCATGGCCAGGGCGCAGCTGCTCATCCTCGAACCACCACCCAAGGTGGGCGCCAAGCCGGGCGCGGTGCTGGAGCGGGTGCGGTTCCAGTTCAACCCCAACCGCCTCTCGCTGACCAAGAGCACCGAGTGGCGCCGCAAACCGTCGCGGATGGCCGCCGAGTCGGCCACCCCGGAGTTCGTCGGCAGCGGCCCCCGCTCCCTGTCCCTCGAGGTGTTCCTCGACGCGACGGACACCCACGACGGCTCCGTGGAGCGCAAGGTCGAGCAGCTGATGGTCGCGTGCGTGCCGACGGAGAAGAGCCTGCGGGCGAAGAAGCCCGCGAGCCCCTGGGTGCGGTTCGAGTGGGGCAGCGGCCGCACCACGTCCTTCGACGGCGTGCTGTCGAGCTTCTCGGTCGAGTACACCCTCTTCGACACCGACGGCTCCCCGCTGCGGGCGACCTGCGCCGTCGGCATCGAAGAGGCCACCGCCGACGCACTGGGCCAGAACCCCACCTCCGGCACCCCGGAGGCCAGCCGCACCCACGTGGTGGTCGCGGGCGACACCCTCGCCCAACTGGCCTGGCAGGAATACGGCGACCCCGCGGCGTGGCGAACCATCGCGGAAGCCAACGACATCGACGACCCCCTCGAACTCCTCCCGGGCAGCGAACTCCTCGTCCCCACCACCGCCGACCCGGCAACCCGCGTGCCCACGGAGGTGGCTGTCTGATGCCCGCGACACGCGACAACCGATCCCACCTCGTGATCGGCCCGACCGCGCAGGACGGACACCCACCCGCACACCGGGGTGCGGCAGGTTCGCCTTCCGATTCGCCCCCGCGTCCACGCCGTACCGGTGGCAACGGTCCCATCAGCGCCTCGATCGCCCTACTCGGTGCCGGTGACACCCGTGCCCGGGGCACATCACCGCGGTCGAACACCCGAAGGGCGGGGTGACATGGGCGGGGGTGGACGCGCGGCGCGGTCGTACGCGGCGGATCCCATCGTGACGGCGGGTGGGCCGTTGTCGAAGGTGTGGCAGCAGCAACTGGTGCGGACGGTGGTCGACGAGAACGTCGGCCTGCCCGACTCGGCGACGCTGACCTTCCGCGACCCGTACCACGACCTGTTGCGCGAGACGGGGATCACCATCGGCAAGGCACTCGAGGTCGCCGTTGCGGTGGCCGACGGCGGCGCGCCGGAGCCGTTGTTCAGCGGTGAGGTGACGGCGGTCGAGCTGGACTCGGACCAGACCGGTTCGTTCACCGTGGTGCGGGCGTTGAGCAAGGTGCACCGGCTGATGCGCGGCCAGAAGGTGAAGGCGTTCCGCAACGCGACGGCGCAGTCCATCGTCAACGAGGTCGCGCGCGGGGCCGGGTTGACCGTCGGTCGGGTTCAGGCGCAGAAGGTCGTCTACGCGCAGCGGACGCAGGGTGGGGTGTCCGATTGGGACTTCCTGGCCGATCTGGCCCGCGAGCACGGCGCCGTGGTGCGGGCGGACCGGCAGGGGAAGCTGGAGTTCGTGCGGCTGAAGCCCGCGTCGTCGGCGCCGAGCCCGTCGACGCCCGCGAAGAGCAACCGGTTCGTATTGCAGTACGGGCGCAACCTCGTGGCGTTGCGGGCCGTGCTCACCGCCGCGGACGCGGCCGGGTCGGTGCGGGCGCGCGGGTGGAACGTCGACACGAAGAAACCCGTGCTGGCCAACGAGACCACCGGCACCAGCCAGACGGTCAAGACCGGCCTGGCGGGGACGAAGGTGGTCAAGGCGTTCGGCACGGCGACGGCCCTGGTCACCGACGTCCCGCACGCCAACCAGGCGGAGGCGGCGACGACCGCCAAGGCGCTGGCCGGGTCGGTGAGCGCGGGCGTGGGCGAGATCGAGGCCGTCGCCGAGGGCGACCCGAAGCTGCGGGCAGGCGTCCCGGTGGCGCTGGGCGACGTGGGCCCGGACTTCTCCGGCCGCTACACGGCCACCGCCGTGCACCACACCCTCGACCCGGAGCTGGGCTACCGCACGACGGTGCTGGTCAGCGCGTCGCCGGACCGGTCGCTCGCGGCCCTGGCGGCGGGCGACCGGGTGACGCCCCGGGGGCCGCGCATCCCCGGGGTCGTGTCCGGGATCGTCACCGACATCAAGGAAACCGGCGGCAGGCAACGCGGCTGGGTGAAGCTGCGGTTCCCGTGGCTGGACGACACGTACGAGACCGACTGGGCGCGCACGGTCCAGTGGGGCGGGTTGGGCGGCGGCGGGGTGTTCAGCCCGGAGGTCGACGACGAGGTGCTGGTCGCGTTCGAGCAGGGCTGCCTGGACCGGCCGTACGTCATCGGCGGGCTCTACAACGGCCAGGACGTGCCGTCGCGGCACCAGCTGCCGCTGGTGGACCGCGCGGGCAAGGTCAACCGGCGGTCGCTGGTGTCCCGCAAGGGCCACCGGCTGGAGTTGATCGACGGGCTCACCGGCCCGCCCGGGGTGCGGATCGCCAGCGGCAACGACCGGCTGGAGATCCGCCTGGACAACACCAAGAACACCATCGACCTGACCGTGTCCGGGGTCGGGGGGCGCGGCTCGATGACGTCGGTGCAGTTGCGGCCGGACGGCATCACGATCGACGCGGGCGCCGGGTCGCTGGACCTGCGCGGGGCGTCCGTGTCGATCGAGGGGCAGCGCGCCGTCGACGTCGACGGCGGTCTGCTGGCCACGCTCAGCGGCCGGATCGTGCGGATCAACTGATGACCCCGCACCAACACCGACGCGGCCACCATGGACGGTTCCGCCCGCCGCCCGCCCGAGCTCAGCGGGCGACACGAGCGCGGCCGGTTCCGCTCGACCACCAACCTCACCCGCGCCCACGAGACCCCCACCGCGACACCGGAACCGGCCCGCACCAACACCGACGCACCCCAAATGACTACAGTGGACAGTGCCGAGCGTCGCCCGCCCGCGCCCGGCGGGCCGCCGCGCCCGACGACCGATATCGGTCGACCGCGGCCCCGCCGGGCCGCCTTCGGCGGCAAGCGGCGAGAGCGGCTCGGCCCCCGGCAGGTACCCGTCGACCGGGCCGGAAGTCGTACCCGACCTGGATCGTCCCGACCCGCCGGGCCGCCCCTGCCCGCACCGCCTCATCGACCCGGCCGACCACGTCCCCGGCAGGTCCGCGTGGCCGGAACCGGGACCCGAGTCGACCCCGACCGCGCACACCCGGACACCCCGGTCGCGAGCACGGCCCCCGCGACACCACCTGACCAGAACCGATCCCACGAGGAGAAGACACCGATGCCCGCCGCGGCCAGGATCACCGACACCACCAGCCACACCCGGCTGCCACCGCCGACCGGTGTGCTGCTGGCGCCGGTCCCGCCGCCGCCCCGGCTGATGTCGGTGTTCATCGCCGGGCGGCCCGCGGTCGTGCTGGCGTCGGTGCACCAGTGCGCGATCCACCCGCAGCTCGGTCCGCTGAACCGGGTCATGCCGCTGCCCCGGCCGCGGCAGGTCTTCGTCGGCGGGGCGCCGCTGGCCTGCGTCGGGGACCTGACCACCTGCGGCGCGACCATCCTCACCGGGGCGCCGAACGTGATCATCGGGGAGCGGCCGTGAGCGAGCGGTTCATCGGGCGCGGCTGGGCCTTCCCGACCGGTGTCGGACCCACCGGCGGCATCGCCATGGTCGAGCACGAGCGGGAGATCGAGCAGGCGATCCGGCTGATCCTGGGCACGGCGCCGGGTGAGCGGCCGATGCGCCCGGAGTTCGGCTGCGGCATCCACGACTTCGTCTTCGCCCCCAGCGACGGCGCCACCGCGGGCCGCATCGGCTACGAGGTGCGGTCGGCGCTGCGCCGGTGGGAGCCGCGGATCACCGTGTCGGACGTGCTGGTCTCCTACGACACCGCCGACGCCGGGGTGCTCTACGTGGACGTGCGCTACACGATCCGCTCCACCAACGACCCGCGGAACCTGGTGTTCCCCTTCTACACGATCCCCGAGGGAGGCGAGTGATGGCGCTCCCGGCCCCCAACCTCGACGACCGCCGCTTCCAGCAGCTGGTCGACGAGGCCAAGCGCTTCGTGCGGCAGCGCAGTCCCGAGTGGACGGACCACAACGTGTCCGACCCCGGGGTCACGCTGATCGAGACGTTCGCGCACATGGTCGACCAGGTGGTGTACCGGCTCAACCGGGTGCCGGAGCGGCACTACCTGGCGTTCCTCGACCTGCTGGGGGTGACGCTGTTCCCGCCTGCCGCGGCGCGCGCGGAGGTGGTGTTCTGGCTGTCGGCGGCGCGGCGGGAGACGGTGCCGCTGCCCGCGGGCACGGAGGTGGCGACCCAGCAGACCGAGGACGGCGAGGCGGTGGTGTTCGCCTCCGTGGCCGACCTGCCGATCGTGCCGTGCGAGCTGACCAGGCTGGTGACGGCGTCGGCGGACGGGGAGCACGTCGACCGCGGCAACGACCTGGCCGCGGGCCGGGACGTGCCGTGCTTCCAGGCCCGCCCCGCGCCCGGCGACGTGCTGTTGTTCGGGCTGACCGGCGCGGTCCCGCGGTGCGTGGTGGCGGTGCGGTTGGACAGCCGGGTGGAGGGCGTCGGCGTCGACCCGCGGCAGCCGCCGCTGGTGTGGGAGGCGTGGACGCCCGACGGGTGGCGGGAGTGCCAGGCGTTCGAGGACACCACGGGCGGGCTCAACCGGCCCGGCGACGTGGTGCTGCGCGTACCCGCCGGGCACGTGGAGTCGGTCGCCGCCGGGGTGCGGGCGGGCTGGCTGCGGTGCCGGGTGGTGGAGCCGGTGGAGGGGCAGCCGTTCTACTCGGAGTCCCCCACCGTCCGCGTCGCCGAGGTCGACACCATCGGCGGCTGGACCGACGTCGAACACGCGGAGACCGTGTTCGACGCGCACCTCGGCGTGTCCGCCGGGGTGCCGGGCCAGCGCTTCCGGCTGGGGCGGGTGCCGGTGCTCATGGATGGGCCGCCGGTGGTCGTGGAGGTGTCGTCGGTGGACGGGTGGCAGGAGTGGTCGGTCGTGGACCACTTCGGCCTGTCCGGCCCCCGAGACCGCCACGTCACCCTGAACGCGACCACAGGTGACGTCGAGTTCCCGCCCGGCGTGCGCGAGTCGGACGGCTCGCTGCGCGCCTACGGCGAGGTCCCGGCCAAGGGTTCGCACATCCGCGTCCCCCGCTACCGCACCGGCGGCGGCCGTAGCGGCAACGTCGCGCGCGGCGCCATCTCGGTGCTGCGCAGCTCGGTCCCGTACGTCTCCTCGGTGGAGAACCGCGAGGCGGCCACCGGCGGCGTCGACGGCGAATCAGTCGAGGAGGCGAAGGTCCGCGCCCCCCACCAACTACGAGTGCAGGAGCGAGCCGTCACCACCGAGGACTACGAGCACCTGGCCCGCCTCGCGGCCCCCGCCGCCGCCCGAGTCCGCTGCCTCGCCGTCGGCGCGGGCACGGCCCGAGTCCTGGTCGTCCCCCACGCGACCCCCGACACCCCGGGCGGCCCACTCCGCTTCGAGCAGCTGATCCCCACCGACGACATGCTCGCCGCCATCGCCACCCACCTGGACGAACGCAGGCTGATCGGCACCCGGGTCCAGGTGGAGCCCCCCTTCTACCAGGGCGTCACCGTCGTGGCCCGCCTCCACTCCACCGGCGGCGCCGAGGTGGAGCAGGCGGCCCTGGCGGCCCTGCACACCTATCTCGACCCCATCCACGGCGGCGAAACCGCCACCGGCTGGCCCTTCGGCAAACCCGTCCAATACGGCGCCATCTTCGCCGCCCTGCAACGGGTCCCCGGCGTGGACCTCGTCGAGGCCGTCCGCCTCTTCCCCGCAGACCCCATCACCGGCCGCCGAGGCCAAGCCACCGAACGCGTCGACCTGGCACCCCACGCCCTGGTCTTCTCCCACCAGCACCAGGTCACGGTGGTCGAACCATGATCCCCACCACGCGGCCGCACTACTCGAACTCGACACCCCGTCCACACCACGTGGTGCCCGAGCAGCGAGGAAACACCGCCTCGTCCACCCGCCGGCCGCCCCGCGCACGGCGGACCACACAGCGGCCAATCGCCACCCGGCCGGCCTTTGCTCGGCCAACCACCGCACCGTCACCCACCGCCCGACCGGTCACCGCGTGGCCCGCCACCGCACGACCGCTCTCCGCGCCATGGGTCACCGCACGACCGAGTGCGGCACGGCCGACCGGCCCTCAGCACGCCTTTGAACCGCCACCCACCACACAGCCGCCCGCTGTCGCGCGGACTGTCTCCTCTCCAACCACCTGCGCGCGGTCTGCCACAGCCGCACGGCCCATCTCCACTCGGCCGAACACCACACGACCGGCCGTCCCGCGGCCGACATCCCCGTGGCCCGCCGCCAACCCGCTCTTCGGACCGCGCCGGCACCCGAGGGCGGTGACCCGTCTATGACCCGTGCCGCCGTTCCCGGACTCGTCAGCCGCCGTCCCCTGGGCGAGGGGCTGCCCGCCGTCTACGCCGCCGACAGCTTCGTCCAACGCCTGACGGCAGGTCTGGACGACGTCTTCGCCCCCATTCTCGCCACCCTGGACAACTTCCCCGCCTACCTCACCGCCCACCTCACGCCCGAGGACTTCGTGCCCTGGCTCGGCGCGTGGGTCGCCGCCGAGCTCGACCCGCGCTGGGCCGCCACCGTGAGCCGGGGCGCCGTGGCGGGCGCCATGGCGTCGCACCGCGCCCGTGGCACCGCGAGGGGTTTGGTCGAGCGGTTGTGGCAGTGCGCCGGGGTGCGCGCCGAGGTCGATGACGGCCCCGGGTGCACCTGGTCCTCCACCAGCACCGACCTGCCCACGGAGGACGACGACACCCCACCCAGGGTGACCATCCGCGTATGGGCGGCGGCCGACGTCGACCAACCCCGGATCCGCGCCCTGGTCGCCGCCGCCTGCCCCTGGCACGTCGACTGGACCATCGAATTCCACGGGAACGGTGCCCCATGACCTGTCCGAACTGCGGTGCCCGGGTCCAACCCAACGACGACTTCTGCGGCAACTGCGGCACCTACCTCGGCTGGGGCCAAACCACCCCGGCAGACCCCGGACCCACCCCGCCACCCCCGACGAATCCCACCGGACCCCCGAGCGAGGCAGAACCCACCGAGCCCCCAACCGGGGAACCACCAACCCCGGAGCCGGACAAGCCACCCCGCGTGTCGAAGGTGTCGGGCGGCGTGACTCCGCACGCCCCGCCGGACACTCCCGGCGCCGTGCAGCCCGCCAAGCCCGTCGCGCCGCGCCCCGAGCGGCGGGTGGAGGTGGCCGAGACCGCCGTCGAGGGCCCGCCGTGTCCGTCCTGCGGGACCGCGAACCCGCCCGGGCGGCGGTTCTGCCGCCGGTGCGCCACCCCGCTGAACCCGGAGGAGCAGGAAGCCGCGGCGAAGCGGGGCCGCGGCAAGCTGGGCGGGTCGGGGGCGGTGAGCCGCCGCCTGATCCTGTTGCTGTTGCTCATCGCGGTGGTGATCGCCGCGGTCGCCCTCTACCCGCTCGGCGCCCGGCTGGTGCAGGACGTGCTGGACAAGACCTCCAAGACCGTGCCCACCGCACCCGCCGGGACGGTCGCGACCGCGGAAGTGCCGGGGCACCCGGCGACGGCGGCGACCGACGGGGCGAGCAACCGGTACTGGGGTTCGCCCGCCGTGGGCGCGTCCCTGGAGGTGACCTTCGACCAGCCGGTGCGGTTGTTGACGATCGTGGTGCACACCGGCCCGTCGGCGAAGGCGGAGGAGTTCGCGGCGGAGGCCAGGGCGACGCGGTTCGACATCACCACCACCGCCGCCGACGGCACCACCGAGTCGTTCCCGATGAGCCTGGCCGACGAGCCGGGCCCCCAACAGCAGGACACGGCCATCAGCGACGTGACCCGGGTCCGGTTGACGGTGCGCGCCGCCGCCGGTCTCGGCCCGGGCAAGCACATCGCCGTCGGGGAGGTCGAGTTCTTCAAAAGAGGCTGAAACCGGACACGGTGAAATCTCCGTGAAAAACCGCGCGGACATCGTCTAAACGCTGCCCGCCGGTAAGGTACCGTCGGCAACCCGAGGTCACACACGGTATCGCCGGGAAACTGTCGGGCCGCGTTCTCGATATTCTCGTCGACCGAACAATTCGCGAACCGCACCGGGCCACGCATAATCCAGGAAGCGGAAAACCGCCCGCGGACACGGTGATCGGCTAGATTGGCGGTATGCCACTCCGCGAGGTCGTCCTGCGCGCGCTCCCCGCACGCCTGCGCCCGTTCGCGCTCAAGCACCGGGAGCTGCTGAAGTTCGGCGTCGTGGGCAGCGTGGCCTACCTGGTCGACAACGGCACGTGGTACCTGCTGAAGCTCACGGTGCTCGAGCACAAGCCGGTCGTCGCCAAGGCGATCGGGGTCGTGCTGGCCACGATCGTGTCGTACGTCCTCAACCGCGAGTGGTCCTTCCACACCCGCGGCGGCCGCGAGCGGCACCACGAGGCCGCGCTGTTCTTCGCGATCAGCGGTGTGTCCATCTTCTTCTACACCGCGCCGCTGATGCTGTCGCGGTACGTGTTCCACCTGGCCACCCCGAACGTCAGCCTGGTCACCCAGGAGCTGTCGGACTTCCTGTTCGGCTCGATCGTGGGCACCGTGATCGCCATGGTGTTCCGCTGGTGGGCGTTCAAGCGGTGGGTGTTCCCGCACGCCGACGTCCGGGCCTCGCGCGCCGACCGCAGGCTGGGCAAGCTCGTGCCGTACCCCGTGCCGGCCGAGCAGCGGGGTGTCGTGGATCACTCCCCGAACTGACCGCGGCCTGTCACACCCTCCCGCGCCGCGTCGTCCACAGGGCGACCGACGAAGAAGACACTGGAGGGAACCCGCGATGAAGTCCCGTATGACCAACCCGGCTCAGGTCAACCCCGCGGCGATGAAGGCGATCCTGGCGCTGGGCAAGGCCACCGAGGGCCAGGGCGTGCCGACGGCCACGCTGGAGCTGGTGAAGCTGCGCGCCAGCCAGATCAACTCGTGCAGCTTCTGCGTCAACATGCACAGCGCCGACATGCGCAAGGCCGGGGAGTCCGACGAGCGCCTCTTCACCGTCGCCGCGTGGCGCGAGGCCCCCTACTTCACCGAAGCCGAGCGCGTGGCGCTGGAGCTGACCGAGGTGCTGACCCGCCTGGCCGACCACCCCGACCCGGTCACCGACGAGCTGTGGGCGCGCGCCCAGGAGCACTACGACGAGCAGGCGATCTCAGCGCTGGTGCTGGCCATCGCCAACATCAACACCTGGAACCGCGTCAACGCCGCCATCCGCCAGGTCGCGGGCAGCTGGTGACCCGATCCCGTGGGGGCGCCCCGCCGCGCCCCCACGGCGACCGATCGCCCCACCCTCAACCTCGCCCCAACCCCTCAAGCACGGCCCCAACGCCCTCAAGCGCAGCCTCCGCCCTCCTCCGGGGGTCCCTATGGGGTTGTCAAGCCGCGGCGGGAGCGGTTGCGGCCTCGGGGTGTCGGTAGTGGGTCGTGGTGCGGAGCATGGCGAACAGGACGTCGCAGCGGCGGCGGGTCAGGCAGATGAGGGCGGCGTTGTGTTTCTTGCCCTCGGCTCGCTTTCGGTCGTAGTAGGTCCGACTGGTGGGGTCGGACACGTGGGCGAAGAGGTCGTCGCCGCCCGTGTCCGGGGTGATGAACCCGAAGCCGCGGTCGCCGTCGTAGCGCGCGACGACGCCCTCGCCGCCTCGTGCGGGCACGTCCCGCGTGGCAGGTCCCGCAGTCGTGGCGGGTGCGGACCGCCGCGGCGCCGTCTGGGGCTCGGCGGCCATGACCGCGTCAACGGTGATCTGGTCCACCTGGCCGATGCCGACACCGGCTTCACCGAACAGGGCCGCCACGACCTGCTCCACACGTTGCTGCCTCGTCAGCGGTCCACCCACCCGTTCGCCCTGACCCCGCCGGTGAGAGGACGTACGTGGCGTGTCGTGGGTGGAACCGAGACTGGTGGGCGAGGTGGTGTATCGGCAGTTCACCCGCGGCGCCGGACGACGGCGCCACACCGCCTGGCGTGGCCTGCGCACCGACCGCGACCCCGACGAGGTCTACGCCCCCACCGCCGACCCCACGCCACCCACCACACCCACGGCCACGGCCACGGCCACGGCCACGGCCACGGCCACGGCCACGGCCACGAGAACCCAACCGCATCGCGCGCGAGTTCCTGCCCAAGGGCGTCGACACCCCCTTCGACCTCCGCTACCTCGCCGCCGAGATCAACGACCGACCCGCAAGACCCACGACTGGAGAAAGCCCAGCGAGGTATTCACCGAACTTCTCGAAGCTGGAGCTTCCACCGCTTGAACTCGCCGCGCCCTGTCTTCTGGCAGTCGTTCTTACTGGCCGGTGGGGGTGAGCAGGACTGCGAAGGTGGTGCGGTGCGACGTGCCGTTTTTGAACGCCTCGCCGACGATCTGGCCCTTGTTGTTGATCGCGTTGGCCCCGACGATGGTGAAGCCGGAGTTCGCCGGGATCAGCGTGTTCAGGTCGGTGACGACCCCGTTCTGGTAGACGAACGCGTCGAATCCGCTGACTGAGCCGACGACCGTGCCCGCGTCGTTGATCCCGTTCGCTGAGCCGCTGTTGGTGTCGGTGCCAGGGAAATGGAGGTCGGTCACGGTCCCGCCCGCGAACATCACGGCGTGGCCGACGCCGAACTCGTTGCCCCCGGTGGTGGTGGACACTCCCACGGCCACTCCGGCGGAGTTGACCGCTTTGGCCTCGGCGAAGGTGCCGCCGGGCAGGGTACCCAGGACCTTGATCTGGCCGTTGACCCATGCAACGGCGGGGAAGGTGGTCGCGGTGGTGGCCGAGCCCACCACCAGGCCGCTCTTGTTGACCGCGTCCGCCCGGGCGTTGTTCCCTGCGCCGGGCAGGTTGGGGAGTCTTGTGAAGATGCTCCCGTTGAGCGTCCAAGCGGTCGTCCTGTCGTTGGAGGTCAGGGTCTTGCCCACGATCAGACCGTTGTCGTTGATCCCGGTGGCCTCCACATCGGAGGTCGGGCTCTGGTCCACGCCCAGGTCCACCCCGTTGCCCGGGGCCTGCCACTTCATCGGCCGACCGAGACCCGGTTCAGTGGAGCCCGGAGGCCGGCGGAACCCGACCACCACTCCGGCGTTGTCGATCGCGTGTGGCGCGGTGAACTGCTGCGTGTTGCCGGGGTTGTCCGCCGTGGACAGGAACTGGGGCGTGTTGGTACCCGCCTTGATGACGAAGCCTTCTCCCCCCACCTCGGCCCCGGGCTCGAAGCCCGCGCCGATGATGTCTCCGTTGTCGTTGATCCCGAGGTAGCGCTGTGTCCCGGCTGGGCCGATCGTCAGCGTGTACCGCGTCGTCGCCGCGTGTGCCGGCGTCGCCAGGCCACCACCGACGATGGCCAGCGCTACCGCGCCGCCCGCGACGGTTGTCGCCGGGAACCGGGATCTGAAGGCGTTGCGTGACATGTGAACAGAGCCTCTCGTGTGCCAGCCGGCGCGGGGCCGGCGCCCCTTGGGGAGACGTCCTGGCCTCCTCGAAAGCAGGTACGCGGGCGGGTTACACATCGCCCCCCGCTGTCCGGGGTTCCACGGCCATTCGACGTTCTGAGTTGCCGTTACGGCGATTGCACTGTCGGTCGACCAGTCGAATGGCTGATCGTTTCGAGCGGGTGTGGGCCTCGTGCTCAGGTGACCCAATGAAGGGGGTCATCGCGGGCCGCCTGAGGCGGCACGTGCTCTGGCAGGGGATGCGCACCTGGCACCTCGGCCTGATGACGGCCATCGCGCGGGGCAACGCCCACGAGACCGGCCCCATGAACAGCGCCAAGCGGGCGGACAGCGCCAAGGACCAGTACAACTACTGGTTCGGGCGGTTCGCGAGGGCGAACGTCCCCTGGTACGTCACGCTACAGCGCAGTCCGCACCTGCACGGTCAGCGAGATTGCCGGGCGCCGGGCTCGGCGGTGCGAATCTGATCGCGCAGATGGCGACCGAGCCCTTGCAGGCTGCGCAAGACCTCGAGGTAGGCGTGACCGACCGTCGCCAAGGCGCATCACCCGCGCTAATGGCTACGTGCCAGGCACCCGCTCGTGACGTCACTGCCAACCATTGGACGGACCACGCGGCGGTGCGCGTGCCCTTCGAGTCAGCGCCGGTTCGGCGTGGATGAGCGGGCCAACGGTGTCGGGGAGTGTGTCGTCTACGAACGCCGGCGACCGCACATCGGATACCTAGGCTGCCGAGGCCACAGGCGCGTTCGTCGACACAGATCGTGACGGATCTGGAGTTTAGGGTCAGGTGAAAATGAACAGAAGTGCGGTTTCCGCCGTTTGAGTGGTTTCCGACCGCGTAGCGCTCGCTACGCTCTGCGCAACCGCAGAAGAGGAGGGAGGGAGAAAGACTGTGAGGAAACACAAGGAGGGGCACTGCCCGAACTGCCGCGTCACGCTCACGTGGCTGATGGCCACGGTGACGATGCTGCTCGCGCAGAGCGGCGTGGTGCCGGGCGTCCACCCGGGGGCCTAACCCCCCAGGTGGACATACCGCGCCAGCAACCAACTCGTCGGCCGGTCCTTATGGGCGGCAACCCTTGGGGCCGGTCGACGCCTTCGACCCGCAGTGATGCCTTGCAACATCGCTGCCGTCTTGACATCGGTTAGATTAGCGCCTAAAGAAACAGACGTCAGACCGTTCCCCGCCTGGATGGCTACGCGCGCATCCGGACGGCGATCTCCCGCAACGTTGCTGTCGACGGCTCCACCGTGGTGTCGGTGTCGGGCGCGGTGTCGAATGGGCCGCTGAGGTGTTCGTCAGGGATCTGGTGTCCCAAAGCCACAGTACGGTGATTCGCCGTTCGACAGCGGCAAGACTGACGTCGTTGACGCCCGGACGGCGTGGGGGTAGACCCTGTTGCCGCTTGCTGATCGAACCGGTCGTCACCCCAGGCCCCATCCTCCGGTGACGCCGCGGGGGGTACGTGCGGGCCAGAGGACGCCGATGTTGATGACGGGGTGGGCGGCAGGGTCGAGCCAGGTCAGGACCGCGTCCAGGGTCGGGGCGGGGATGCTGACGCAGCCCGCGGTGGGCTCGCCGGCGCTCACGTGCAGGAAGAAGGCCGAGCCCGCGCCGGGGACCACCGGGTTTCGGTTGTAGTCCATGACCACGGCCCGGTCGTAGACGTAGCCCGCCTTGCCCAGGTTCTCCCCCGCGGCCTCGTTGAACGGGCAGGTGCCGGGGGCGCAGCGGCGCGGGGTGTTGTAGTAGGCGGAGTTGACGTCGGAGACCCACCAGTCCGAGGTGTCGGTCTGCTTGTAGGGCAGCCGGGTCCCGTTGCTGGGCTTGTGGCCGAACGCCTCGGTCAGCGGCCACACGCCCGCAGGGGTCCTGAGGCTCGACTCACTGGCCTGCCCCACACCCGACTTGCCCACATACGCGCTGACCGGCCCGACCTCGGCCACCCACCCGGTCGAGGTACGCCGCCAGGCGGTGAGCGTCGCGGTGGTCGAGGTGGTGGTGGCCGCGACCACGGTGACGACCTGGTCCGCGGTGCCGGTGTAGGGCAGCGGCAACCCGGTCCTGGCCGAGGCGACACCGGTGCCCGCGAGCACCCCCACCACGGCGAGCAGGATGACGAGTCGACGTTTCATCAATTTTTCTCCTGGTTCATTCGGAACCCGGCAGGCGAGCGCCACCGGGGAGCACGAAGTAGTAGCCGCCGCTGCGGGGGAAACGTAGCGTTCGAGGGCCTCGCCTGCCAAGCGGTGCGCGATCGTGGTGAACGGCTCCAGGTCTTGCTGGAAGCTGACGACGACCTGACCCGCGTCATCCGCCGCACGTCGGCAGGAGTGGCCGCGGCGGAGGATCGGTTCGTTCCCTGGTTCGCCCGCAGGCCCGAAGACCGAAGCTGAGGGGCGGCGCTTCTCCCGGGTGCGAGTGGTCAGCCTGCCGCTGAGCGACTACGTGCGGTTCGGCCTGTGGGTCTCCGGGTTCACCAGGCAAGCCGGGGACGACATCCGCTACCTCACCCGCGAGCAGGCCGCGGACCTGCCGCCGTACGACTTCTGGCTGTTCGACTCGCGCATGCTGGTGGCGATGCGCTTTGGTGAGGACGACCGGTTCGTCGTTCGTGGCGTCGCCGATCTCCAGCAGGATGCGGGCGGCGGTCCTGACCCCGATGTCGGGCATCGAGATCAGGACCCCGGCGAGAGGGTGCGCATCGCGGATCTCCTCGACCTCGTCGGTGACCTGTTTGCATTGCGCCAGAACGGTTTTCAGGCTGTCCGCGAGGCGGGGCAGCACGTTGTCGGCCGCTGTGGTGCCGGGAACGGTGACGGTCTGCTCGTCCAGCGCGGTCAGGATCGCCGCCACCAGCCGCTCGCCCATGCGGGGCACGTGCTTGGTGGCGATCGTGGTCGGCTTGCGGCGTCCCGCCTCGCGGATTCCGGCTGGTCCGCCGCAACGCCAGAGGATCTCCAGCACCGCCGAGTGGGTGATCCTGGATCCAATCGCGCGTTCCAGGGCGGGGGTGGATGGCGGTGAGGAGACCGCGGATGCGGTTGCCGACGCGGGTGGCCTCACCGGCGAGGTCGTCGTCGAAGCCGACCGTACGTCCAGCTCGGCCAGGCCGGGCAGGTAGGCGACCTGGTGCCCGGCGGCACGGGCCACCGCGACCGGCAACGCGCCGATTGTCGCGGGCTGGTCGACCACCACCAGCGGCCCGTGGACGGCGAGTTTGTCGAACAACGCCCGCAGCTTGGGTTCGCTGTTGGGCAGTGGCCCGTCGTGCAGCCGCTTGCCGGTCGGGTCCAGGCCGACGGCGTGGCGTTCGCCCTTGCCGACGTCCAGGCCGAGGAACATCCCGTAACCGCTGCTCATCCACTATGCCTATCGCCCGTGGTGGTCGCAGGTCGAGCATCGAGCGCCGACACCCACGTTACGACAAGGCCTACCCAGTGGGTGGCCGTGTCCCTATCAGCGGTCGGTCGATGCCACCAGGCCCGATGACATCCCCCGTGCCGAACCGGTCGCGGTGTGTGCATGATGGTGTGGAACACCGAGGACGCTGGGGAGGCGACATGAAGGTCACTGTGGACCGCACGCGCTGTGTCGGATCCGGGATGTGCGTGCTGACCGAACCGGACATTTTCGACCAGAGCGAAGACGACGGCACGGTCGTGCTCCTGCGTGAGGTGCCCGGCCCGGACCAGGAGGACAAGGCCCGCGACGCCGTCCACCTCTGCCCGGCCCAAGCCATCTCCGTGGACGACTAGACCGCGACGGATCTCGGCCACCCACCCATCGGCGTGGGTGGCCAGGTGCGGCACCGGGACCACGAGCACGCCGCTCTCAGCCACGAGCGGCGTCCCCGCGGCCTGAGCACGTCCGCCCACGCGACCGCGTCGGCCGTCCGGCATTCGCTCGACCACTTCGCCGCGCAGCGAGGTCTCCCGCGCACGACGAACCGGTGTCCCCGTGAAACCGGGACACCGGTCGTTGTTGTCGTTACGCGTCCCAGGACACCTGGAGCCCGTGCACCCCGTAGATCAGCATGTCGGTGCGCACCGGCACCTCCGACGGCGCCGTGGCCAGGCGCAGGCCCGGGAGCCTGCGCAGGAGTTCGGTGAAGCCGATGGTCATCTCCACCCGGGCCAGCTGCTGCCCGAGGCACTGGTGGATCCCGTGCCCGAACGACAAGTGCGGGCCACGGGCGCGGGAAAGGTCCAGTTTCTCCGGGTTGTCGTAGTGCGCGCCGTCGAAGTTGGCCGCCTGCACCGAGACCATCACGTTGTCCCCCGCCGCGATCCGCTGCCCGCCGAGTTCCAGGTCGGCGGTGGCGGTGCGGGGGATTCCGAAGTGGATGATCGACAGGAAGCGCAGGAGCTCCTCGACGGCGGTGCCGACCGACTCCGGGTGGTCGCGGAGCGCGGCGAGCTGGTCGGGGTTCTCCAGCAGGGCGAAGGTGCCCAGCCCCAACATGTTCGCCGTGGTCTCGTGACCGGCGATGAGCAGCAGGTTGGCGATGTTGGCCAGCTCGCGGTCGGTGAGCGGGTCCTCCGGGCTCCCGTGCACCAGACCGGACAGCAGGTCGTCGGTGGGCTCGGCGCGCTTGCGGCGCACCAGGTCCAGCATGAACTCGGTGAGCTTGTCGCCCTCGTCGAGCAGCGTCTTCACCGGGGTGTCCGTGCGCAGCATCCGCGCGGTCCGCTGCTGGAACTCCGCCCGATCGGCGTAGTCCACGCCCAACAGCTCGGAGATCACCAGCGACGGCACCGGCAGCGCGAACGTGGGCACCAGGTCGACCGGCGGACCCTGGGCGATGATCTCGTCGAGCTGCTTGGTGACGATCTCGGTGACCCGCGGTTCCAGGGACCGCATGCGCCGCACCGTGAACTGACCGGTGAGCAGCTTGCGGTACCGGGTGTGCTCCGGGGCGTCCATGCCGAGGAAGTTGCCCGCGCGGGCCTCCGGGTCGTCGAACCGCGCGCGCACTTCCTCGGGCAGGTCCTGCGTGTTCAGCGCCTTGCGCCGGTCCGAGCTCATCCGCGGGTCGGACAGCACCGCGCGCGCCTCCGCGTGCCCGGTGACCAGCCACACCGGGTTGCCGTCCTGGCGGACGACGCGGTGCACCGGTCCGTCGTGCCCGAGGTCGAGCAGGCCGCGCGGCGGTGCGAACGGCTCGCCGCCCCGTTCGCGCAGGTCGTCCGGCAGGCCGAGCCCGGCGAGGATGCCGTTGTCCGCCGGTTCCGGCGTGGTTCGCTCGTCCTGGCCGTGCGAGGTGGTCGCCGTCATGGAAGCTCCTGTTCCCGGGCCGATCCCCAATCGGTCCGTTGGTGTCAGGGGGCTGTTCACCCACGGTACCAAAACGAACACCGAACGCGTCCCGGTTAAGCCGCGGCCTTCAAGCGAGGGTGGCGACAACCGCGACACCGAGCGCCAACGCGACGCCCGCGGGTCCGGATCCGAGCAACGCCAACCCGATCAGCAACGCCTCCGGACCCCGCGCGAGCTGCGCGATGAGCCCGGACGGGACGAGTACACCGCCGATGTCGACGACGCCGAGGTTCGCGAAGTCCAGTGGCGCGCGGGTGACCGATCGCACAGCGGCCGCCGCCACCAATGGGGGAACCGCAAGCGCCCCAACGGAGAAACCGAGGCCGAACACGACAATCACGGCGGACCACACCGCAGCGACGACCGTGAGCACCACGACGGCGGTCAACCGGAACGTGGCACGGCGGTGGTTGAACCAGCGCGTCAGGCTGGGAGTCCGGTGCAGCTGCGCGATCGGCGCGGCGAACGGTACGACAACCAGGTAAGCCCCTAGGCCGAGCAACCACTGCGACGGCACGGCGGGGAACACACCGTGCAGTGCCACAACCACGACGCCGACGAGCAAACCCCCGACCGCCGATCGACCGCGCACGAGAACACCGGCGAGCAGGTACCGCAACACGATCAGGCGTCCGTCGAGGAACCTCCGCGGCCGCAGTGGTTTTCCCGGCGGTAGCAACCCCCAAACGTCGAGGAAGTCGACCGACATCCGTCGGGTCAGCCGAACGGCGAACCGCGCCACCAGATCGGACCGCCCGGTCGCGACCGCCAACGACTCGCGCCCCACCAACCCCACGGTCCCCGCGACCGCCAACGCGGCGAACCCCCACAGCACGATCGGGGTAATCCCACCGAGGGAAACCGCCGCCCCACCCGCCGCGAGCGCGAGCGGCAGCACCCCTTCCCCCTTGACCGGACGAGTCCGAGCCGCGACAAGCGAAAACGCGCCGACCGCGAGGAACAACGCGGTCCCCACCGCCATCTCCGCCCATCCCAACAGCACGCCGCTCACGGCGAGGACGTAGGCGAGCACACCCCAGCGCCCCACCCACCCGCTCACCAACCGCCGCGCGATCACCCTCTCGCGCCCCGACCCGACCATCCGCTCGGCCCGCCCCAAACCGGACGACCGCGAGCCGCTACCCGGGTCCCCGCGCCACCCGGTGTGCCCTGGTGGGGCACCGAAATCAGCCCAGGTCAACCAGGCCGGATCGGCCCACAGGTACGACCGCGGCTGCGTCGACCACCAGGCCAGCGCCAATCCGAGGCACAGCACGGTGAGGGTGGCCTGCCCGGCCGTGACGTGGACACCCAGGAGAAGTTCCCGGGTGGCCGCGGGCCGGTAGAACGGCGCGCCCGCGATACCGGCGCCGACCACCACGGCCATCGCCCGGATCACGGTGTCGTCCGAGGGCGCGGCGAAGCGCGGGGTGGCGCCCGCGGTCATCCGAGGTCGATCCGGGTGGCGGCCACGCGGTCGACCAAGGGGGCGTGGTGACTGGCGACGACGACCGCGGCGCCGCGCGCGAGGTCGGCGGCGATGAGGTTGGTGAGCCAGTCCCGGCCCGCGGTGTCGAGTGCGCGTTCCGGCTCGTCGAGGAGGAGGACGTCGTGGTCGCGCGCGACGGCCGCGACCAGCATCAGCCGACGGCGTTGACCCGCCGAGAGCGCGAGGGCGGGGACGTCGGCCCGCTCGTCGAGACCGGCCCGGGCCAGCCACCCGGCGGTGTCGCGGTCGGCCGTGCCGGGGAAGGAACGCGACAGCAGGTCCAGGTGCTGGCGCGGGGTGAGGTCGTCGAACAGGGCGGAGTCGTCCAGCACGACCGAGACGCGGCGGCGGAAGTCGAGGCGGCGTTCGTCCGGGGCCGTGCCGCACACCGACACGACCCCGCCGCTGAGGCGCTGGGTGCCGTAGAGGCAGCGCAGCAGCGTGGACTTCCCTGACCCGTTGCGACCGTAGAGGACGACGCACTCCCCCGCTCGGACGGTGAGGTTCAGCCCTTCGAAGAGGGTCACTCCACCGACGGTCACGGTCGCCGCGCACACCTCAACGGTCACAGCTGCCCCAGCCGACATCCCACAGCCGCCAGCCTAGCCAAGGCGGGCAGGCGATCAGCCGCCGTGGCACGTCGCCGGGTCGGGCGGACCGTGGTGGCCCGCCCGACCCGGCGGCGTTCTACAGGGCCTTCTCCAGCCTGCCCGCGAGGAGGCGGACGAAGCGGGTCGGGTCGGTCAGCTCGCCGCCCTCGGCGAGCAGCGCCATGCCGTAGAGGAGTTCCGCGGAGTCGCCCAGCTCGACGCGCCTGGACTCGTCGGCGTGGGCCGCGCGCAGGGCGGTGACCAGCGGGTGCGTCGGGTTCAGCTCCAGCACCCGCTTGACCTGGGGCACCTCCTGGCCCATCGCCCGGTACATCTTCTCCAGGTTCGGGGTCAGGTCGAAGGTGTCGCCGACCACGCACGCCGGGGACGTGGTGAGGCGGGTGGAGAGGCGGACCTCCTTGACCTTGTCCACCAACGCCTCCGTCATCCACGCCAGCAGGTCGGTGTACTCCTCCTGGTGCTTCTTGGCCTCCTCCTTCTCCTCCTCGGAGTCGAGGTCGACCTCGCCCTTCGCCACCGACTGGAACTTCTTGCCTGCGAACTCGGGGACCGCGCCGACCCACATCTCGTCGATGGGGTCGGTGAGCAGCAGCACCTCGTAGCCCTTCGCGCGGAACGCCTCCAGGTGCGGGGAGTTCTCCAGGGCGGCGCGGGACTCGCCGGTCATGTAGTAGATCGCGTCCTGGTTCTCCTTCATCCGCGCCACGTACGCGGCGAGAGTCGTCGGCTTCTCGTCGTCGTCGGTCGAGGCGAAGGACGCGATGTCCAGGATGGCGTCGCGGTTGTCGAAGTCGTCGAGCAGGCCTTCCTTGACCGCGCGGCCGAACTCCGACCAGAAGGTGGCGTACGCGTCCGGCTTGTCGGCCAGCAGCGACTTGACCGTGGCCAGCACCCGCTTGACGAGCCGCCTGCGCATGAGCTGGATCTGGCGGTCCTTCTGCAGGATCTCCCGGGACACGTTGAGCGAGAGGTCCTGGGCGTCGACCACGCCCTTGACGAACCGCAGGTACTCGGGCATCAGCTCTTCGCAGTCGTCCATGATGAAGACGCGCTTGACGTAGAGCTGCACGCCGCGCTTGCGGTCGCGCATGAACAGGTCGAACGGGGCGCGCTCGGGGATGAACAGCAGCGCCTGGTACTCGAAGGTGCCCTCGGCGGAGATGCGGATGGTCTCCAGCGGCGCGGACCAGTCGTGGCTGACGTGCTTGTAGAACTCGGTGTACTCGTCCTCGGTCACCTCGCTCTGCGGCCGGGCCCACAGCGCCTTGCGCGAGTTGACCGTCTCCGGTTCGCCGCCACCCTCGGGTTCGACGCGGATCGGCCACGTGATGAAGTCCGAGTAGCGGCGCACGATCTCGACGACCTTCGCGCGAGAGGCGTAGTCGTAGAGGTGCTCCTCGGTGTCCTCGGGCTTGAGGTGGAGCGTGACGGACGTGCCCTGGGGGGCGTCGTCGACCGGCTCGACCGTGTAGGTGCCCTCGCCGGTCGACTCCCAGCGGGTACCGGTGTCCTCGCCCGCCTTGCGGGTCAGCAGGGTGACCTTGTCGGCCACCATGAAGCTGGAGTAGAAGCCGACGCCGAACTGCCCGATCAGGTCCTGCTGACCGGCGGCGTCCTTGTTGTCCTTGAGCTTGCGCAGGAACTCGGCGGTGCCGGACTTGGCGATCGTGCCGATCAGCGCGACCACCTCCTCCCGCGACATGCCGATGCCGTTGTCGCGCACGGTCAGCGTGCGGGACTCGGCGTCGAGGTCGAGGTCGATGTGCAGGTCATCGGTGTCGACCTGGAGTTCCTTGTCGCGGAACGCCTCCAACCGAAGCTTGTCCAGCGCGTCCGAGGCGTTGGAGACCAACTCGCGCAGGAAGGTGTCCTTGTTCGAGTAGATCGAATGGATCATCAACTGCAGCAGTTGCCGCGCCTCGGACTGAAACTCGAGCGTCTCGACTTTCGCGGTCACGTGCACCTCTCGTTCTCACCGGCGAACAGCCCGGGCATCCTATCGACCCCGCCCACCCGGCCGTAGCGAGTCGGCCTTCCCTTCCAGGCGACCTTTGAGGTGCTCCCGCCCGGGGCGGGTGGATGGTGACCGATCTCTCGTGTCCTCTCGGTCGTCCTTGCGCTTTTGACCACCCGTGGGACTTCGCGTTTGTCTCCCACCCTCACGCTCCTGCTACGACGGTCTTGCCTTGCCGCACCTCCGGCACCGCCCATTCCGGCACCGCCGCTCCAACACCGTCACCCCGGTACTGCCTCCCCCTACCGCCTCTCCGGCACCGCCTCCCCGCGCCGCCGTCGCATCCCATCCGCATACTCCTCATTATCTTGATAGTGCATAGTGAAAAGGACTGAGTGTGATAATGGAAAGGCGCGGGGCGCGGGGCGCGGGGCGCGGGGCGCGGGGCGCGGGGCGCGGGGCGCGGGGCGCGGGGCGCGGGGCGCGGGGCGCGGGGCGCGGGGCGGTGCGACAACCGGGTGAATGTTCGCGGCCGTGGAACCGATGGGGGGTGGGCGGTGTAGTTGCCGTTGTGGGATCGGGTGGGCCGAGGGGTTGGGGGCGTCACGGACGAGGACGACGATCTGGTTGCCCGGTCCCGGGCCGGGGACACGGCGGCCTTCGGCGACCTCGTCCGCCGACACCACTCCGCGGCCTGCCGGATGGCCGTGCTGGCCGGTGCGGGCAGCGAGGCCGAGGACGTCACCCAGGAGGCGTTCGTGCGGGCCTATGACGCGCTCTTCGCCTTCCGGCCGGGCGCGCCCTTCCGCCCGTGGCTGTTGCGGATCGTGGTGAACCTCGCGCGCAACCAGGCGCGGTCGCGGGCCCGGCGGGCCGGGCTCGTGCTGCGGGTGGCGGCGATGTGGGAGGACGGGGGCGTCGTCGATCCCCAGGGGGTGGCGGTGTTGGCGGAACGGGACCGGCGGCTGTGGGCGGTGCTGCGCAGTCTGCCCGACAAGGATCGGCAGGTGTTGGGTTGTCGTTTTCTGCTGGAGCTGACCGAATCGGAGACTGCCGACGTGCTCGGCTGGCCACGCGGGTCGGTGAAGTCGCGGACTGCGCGGGCTCTTGCCCGGCTGCGGGCTTTGGTCGAGCCCGAGATGGCGAGGTAGACCCGTGCCCGAGTCGGACGACACCCAACTGTGCCGCGACCTCGTCGACCTCGGGCGGGCGCTGGACCGACCCGCCCCGCAGGGCGCCGTGGAGGCGGTGCTTGCTCGGCTGGCGCGCCGGGAGCGCAGGCCCCACCGGCGGGTGATCCCGATGGGGTTCGGCCTGGCCGCCGCCGCGGTCGCGGTCGTGGCGGTGCTCCAGGCGAGCTCCCACCTGGCCGCCCCCCTGCGCGACGACCCGCTGATCCCGGGCACCGACCCCGCCAACCCGACCGACCAGGAGGCCGCCCCGATCGAGACCCAGCCCATGGGCGCCCCGGACGGCTGCTCCACCTGGATGGCGATGGAGCCGGTGCCGCGGAACCGGCTGTCCTTCGAGACGAACTGGACCCCACCCTCGACCCCCGCCTGGGGAGAACCCAACTCCTTCTACACCCGCCGCACCCGCGGCTCCAGCACCATCGCGATGGCCCGGTACTCGTTCCAGCCGAACACGGTGAACCTGGAGCGCTACCCGCCCAACATGGTGCCCACCTACAACCCCCGGGAGTCCGAGTCCCCGGCCACGGTCGACGTCGCGGGCCACGGCGGCCGGTGGGCCCGAGCGACACCGCACCGCGCGTTCCAGCTCCAGGTCCGGATCGTCGACCCGGGCGGCCGCGAGGTGGACCGCCTCACCACCCTGTGCGGGGGTTCGCGGCTGACCTGGACCGTGGAGGACGGCACCACCTACGCCATCTCCGGCCCCGTACCGGACGAGACCCTGCTGGCCCTGGCGGCCACCGTGAAATGAGATGACCACGGCGCGCGGCGCGGGGGAGCCCGCGCGCCGTCGGGAGCGGTGCCGCGCTTGTACCGGTGGGGGGTCGAGCGCGGCACCGCGACCATTCGACGACGAGGGCCACACGGGCTCCACCGGTTGCTGACCGCACACGCGGCGCCGTTGTCGAGTCATGGATGGGCGCGCACGCCGAACGGGTCACGGTGCTAGACGGCGGCAAGGTCGTCGCCATCGGACCACCCGCCGAGGTCCGCACGGCCACGTTGTCGAGCGAGGTGTACCGGACCTCGCCGGAGCACCTACCAGGGCGCTCCGAGTTGTCCACAGACTTGATCATCTTCGCCGCGGGGTGTCGGTAGCCGCCGGTAACCTGGATTTCGGGGGGCCGAAGGCGCCTACAGCCCGTTCAGATGGTCCGTCCAGACAGCCGGACACCGGCAGTCGGAGCGCGGCACACGGCTGATCCGGATGTCCGAGTGCCACTCGGGGCAGAGGGGACTCCGCCGCCCAGCGGCGGTAGGCCGGGAGTGCGGGCGTACTCGAACGCGCCGACGGCCCCACCGCCGACGCCGAGCGCGGCGAACGGGGTCGCGGCCGGCTCGGTGCGACCCGGCCCAGTCCGGCAGCTCCTCGGCAGGCACCGTCCGCGCCGCGCCCAGCCAGGTCTTGACGCCGCCATCGACCGCGACGGTGGCGAGCCGGCTTGACGCCCGCCCACGAACGGCTCGACGCCCGCCCAGTCAAGCAGGGCGGGCCGGGCAGCGCAGGGCCGGCAGGGCAGGGCAGAGCAGAGCAGGCAGGGCAGGCAGGGCAGGGCCGGACAGGCCGGACAGGCCGGGCAGGGCAGGGCCGGGCAGAGCAGGCCGGGCAGGCCGGGCAGAGCAGGCCGGGCAGGCCGGGCAGGGCAGGCCGAGTGGTATGGGTCGGGGCAGGCGGGCCAGGCGGGCCAGGCGGGCCAGGCGGGCCAGGCGGGCCAGGCGGGCCAGGCGGGCCAGGCGGGCCAGGCGGGCCAGGCCGAGTGGGCCAGGCCAGGCCGAGTGGGCCAGGTCGGGTCGGGTCGGGCAGGGCCGGGCGAGTGGGTCGGGTCGGCAGGGCAGGGCAGGGCAGGGCAGGGCGAGTGGGATGGGTCGGACCGGGTCGGATCAAATGATCATCCTGATAGTGGATAGTTCATAGGCGATCCAGCTTCCGAAATCACACCTGAATGGGCTCGGCTCGACCTGCCCCAGGCCGAGCCGAGCCCCGGGCCTCAGCCGATCCTGATCGTCAGGGCCGTGCTGTGCACGTTCGCCCCGTCCAGCGCGAACAGCAGGTAGTGCCCCGGCAGCGCCACCCCCTTGTCCGCGGGCACCGTCAGCCGGTACGTCGTCGCGTTGACCTGGACCGGGATGACCGGTATCCGCCGTTGGTCGTTGTCTACCGAGTGGGTGACCGAGCTGGTGCGGATCAAGGCGAAGCGGGTGACGGGGCGGTCGGTGTTGACCGTGATCGTGGTGCCGTTGGCCGCCGTCGGCGGCGCCGCGGTGATCACCGGGCGGGACTTCGGGCTGCCGTCGGCGTTGAGCAGGTTGGGGGGTGTGAGGATCTGGCCGTCGAAGTGGTTGGTGGCGCAGTTCCCGCACAGCCCACCGCCCCCGGAGAACACGCGGCCGTCGGGCAGGAGGTTGGCGACGCTGTGGTACGTGCGCGGCACCGCGACCGGCGCCAACGGCCGGAAAGTGCCGGTTGACGGGTTCCACAGCTCGGCCGTCAGCACCGCCGTCTGGTCGCTGAACGGCACCGGCCGTTCCTGCCCGCCGATGACCACCACCGACCCGTCCGGCAGGACAACGCTGTTGGCGAACGCCCGGCCCCGAGCCATATCGCCAACCCTGCGCACGGTGGGCGGAGTAGTGGCGATGTCGACGGTGTACGCGCGGGTGGTGGCATCGGCGTCCTGGTACGCCGTCGCCCCGCCCACGGTGAGGATCTTGCCGACGTCGTACATCACGGCGTTGCCGTTCATCGCGTCCGGGCTGTCGCCGCGCAATCCGGCGTCGGTGACCGCACCGTTGCCGGTCGTCGAGACCCAGTGCATCCGTTTGCTCGGCCCGGCGTGGAACACGCGGCCCCCGCTCGCGGCGAACAGCCACGCGTGGTTGTCGGCCCGGTAGACCCCGGCCGGGTCGGCGGTGACGAACGGGTCGGCGGGGACACCGCTGAGCGTCCGCCACGAGTTGGTCGCGGGCGAGTACACCTCACCGGCCTTGCCGCCCTGGTTCCCGCTCCACGAACCGCCGACGGTGAACGCCTCCCCCGTCGACAGCGTCGTCTGCCCCTGGTAGCCGCGCGCGATCCGCATCGGCGGCGCGGCGGACCAGGAATCGGTGAACGGGTTGTAGATGCTGGCCTTCTCGGCGTTGCTGCCACCGGTCACCAGCACCCGGCCGTCGGGCAACGTTGAGGTTCCGGGGCAGAACATGTCATGCCCGGTGTTGTCGATGCGACGTTGCGTCACCTGACCGGTGGTGAGGTCGTAGATCGCGGTCTGCGTATACCCGTTGCTGCCACCGAAGGTGTCCGGCGCGTAGGCGGACCAGGTCAGCAGCTTGTTGTTGGGCAGCAACGCCGACGCCACCGGTACGAGCGGGAACCCGATGACCGACCCCCAGGAACCGACCGAGCTGGCGTCCGGCGCGGTGGACGGCGTCAACACGGTGATTTCCGAGGCGGTGGACCAAGGTCCGCGCCCGCCTGCCTCGGTGAGCGCGGTGATCCGCACGTACCGGGCCGACACGGCGGAATCCAGCAGCGCGGTCTGCACGTTGGAGCTGTCCGGCCACACTCCTTCCGCAACGGGGCTTCCCCAGTTCACGCCGTCCGCACTGATGTGCACGCGGTACTGGCCGATGTTGCCGTTGCCACCGTCACCTCGCGGTCGCACCGAAACTCCCGCCACGTTGCGGTTGGCACGCATGTCGAGGGTGATCCAGTGCGGTAGCGGCGCGGTCGGTGCGGAGTACTTGGAGTGCCAGATGGTCCGGTCGTTGCCGTCGAGCACGTTGCTCGCGCGGCCGTTCTCACTGGCGGTCTCCTCGTCGCTGGCCGTCGCGACCCAGCCCGTGCGGTCCAGCGGCGCAACGGGCCCCGGTACCGCGGACGGCCCGTAGGCGTTGAACTCGGCGGCGGCGTGCCACGGGACGCGGTTGCCCGCTTCGCTCGTGGACGTCACCCGGACGTAGCGGGCGGTCCCGGTGAACACCGCGGTCTTCGGCGTCCCGTCGTCGACCCAAGTCCCTTGCGCGACCGGCGCGCCGAACGTGGAACCGTTGCTGCTCAACGAGATCGAGTACTGCCCGATACGCCCGTCCGCGCTTTCGGCGCGCGGCGTCAGCACGACCGCCGACAACCGCTGCTCCCGCTGGAGGTCCACGGTGACCGAGTGCGGCGCGGCTCCGGTGCCCGCGCTGCGCCAGTACGTGCCGAGCCGGTTGTCCACCAGCGCGCTCGCCGGGAACCCCGCCTCGGCGGACGACGCGGTGGCGACCCAGCCGACCCGCGACAGCGGCGGGTCGACTCGCGCGGGCGGCCCGACCAGCTCCAGTTCGGCGGCGCTGGACCACTGGCCGCGGTCGCCCGCCTCCGTGAGCGCGGTCAGCCGCAGGTAGCGGGTGGTGACCGGACCGGCGAACAGGGCGTGCTTGACGGCCGCGTCGTCGACCCAGCGGCCGGACGCGACCGGCGCGCCGAAGGTGGTGCCGTCGGTGGACGCGGCGATCCGGTACTCGCCGACGCGCCCGTTGCCGCCGGTCGCCGCCGGCCGGGGCCGGTAGGTGAGTCCACTCACGACAGTCGGCTTGCCGAGGTCGAGGGTGATGCTGTGCGGGAGGTTGGCGAGCACGTCGTAGCGGCTGTGCCAGAACGTGTTCGGGTTCCCGTCGAGCACGTTGACCGCGCGCCCGTCGGAGAGCGCGGCCTCCTGGTCACTGGCCGTGGCCGTCCACCCGGTGCGCGGCAGCGGCACGGCAGGCGTGGGCGGCCCGGGGTCGCCGAGGACGCCGAGCTCGGCGGCGCTGGCCCAGTCGCCGCGCCCGCCCGCCTCGGTGAGCGCGGTGAGGCGGACGAACCTGGCGCCGGACACGGCGAAGCTGAAGGTCTTGGCGGTCGGGTCGTCGGCGGCGATGCCGGTGCTCACCGGGTTGCCCCAGGCGGTCCCGTCCTGGCTGAGCCGGATCTCGTAGCGCCCGATGGTCCCGTTGCCGCCGCCGGGCCGGGGGGTGTAGACGAGCCCGGAAACCCGTTGCGTGGCGCGCATGTCGACGGTGATCGACTGCGGCAGCGGCGTGGGCGTGGTCCACGTGCTGTGCCAGAACGTGTTCGGATCCCCGTCGAGCACGTTGGTGGCCCGACCGTTCTCGCCCGCGGTCTCCTCGGAGCTGGCCGTGGCCTCCCACCCGAGGCGCGGGAGCTCGGTGGCGGTGGGGATGAGGGCGTCGGCGTTGGCGACGATGTGGTGGGGGTGGGTCTGGTCGGTGTGCTGGGGTTCGAGGGCCTGCATGGCGTACGGGGTGACGACGACCCCCGCGGCCAACACGACGAGAAACCGGCCAATGCGCATATCGGACGCGTCGCGGGCGTGGGCGGTTTGTTACGGCAGTCCGAAAAAAGCGGCCGACCGGTCGCCGACCGCCGGAGCCATTGGGCGCAATGCATTCAGTGTCAAGGGAAATCCCGCATCTCGGTCCGTTTCCGCCTATCGCTGCGCCACGTGCAACGGGCAGCGCGCGCGGGGTTCGCGTGGACGACGTCCACCACCGGCGACGGCCACCACGCTGCGTGGTCGATCGCCTGTCGCGCCCGCGGGGCCTCGAGATGGGCGATCATGTACGGGTGGAGGAGATCCAGCCGCCGGGGACGGGCAACGCGATCTGCGGTCCGGTGGAGAAGGCCGTGCTGGCGGGCGTGGTGCACGGTGGCGTGCACGTGTACGCCGGTGCCGCCGAGGTCTCGTTGCCGTGCCGGTTCGGGTCCGTGCCGCCACTGGCGGACGGGTTCCAGCGCCGGGAGATGCCCGCGGAGTCCGGGTGTGTCGTGCTGACGGGCACGGGCGGCGTGGGCAAGACGCAGATGGCGGCCGACTTCACCGGGCGGGCGTGGGCCGATGGCGCGGTCCGCGCGTCGGCGTGGGTCTCGGCCGGGTCGCGGGACGAGGTGGTCACGGCGTACGCGGGGTGGGCGCGACAACTCCGCGGCGGCGTGCCGGACGACCCGGACGGCGCGGTGGCATGGCTGTTGAGTTGGCTGGGCTCCACGACAGAGCCCTGGCTCGTCGTGCTGGACGACGTCGCGGACCCGCGCGACCTGCACGGCCTGTGGCCCCCGGAGTCGGCGAACGGCCAAGTCGTGGTGACGACCAGGCGCCAGGACTCGGCGCTACGCGCGGCGAGGCGACGGGTCGTGCCGGTGGGGCTGTTCACCTCCGAGCAGTCCCGGGCGTGCCTGGGCGAGCACCTGCGCGACCCGGACCTGATGGTCGGCGCCGACGACCTGATCCGAGAACTGGGCGACCTGCCGCTGGCGGTCGCGCACGCGGGCGCGTACCTGGCCGACCGGAACCTGAGCTGCGAGCGCTACCTGGCGCGGTGGCACGACCGGGACCGGACGCTGCCGTCCCTGTTCCCACCGGACGCCGAACTGCCCGAGGGCCAAGCGCGGACCGTCGCCGTGACCTGGTCGCTGTCGGTCGACCGCGCGGACCGGCTGGAGCCGGCGGGCCTGGCGCGGCCGTTGCTGCACATCGCCGCCTTGCTCGACCCCAACGGCATCCCCGTGCGGATCCTCACCGCTCCCCCGGTGCTGGCTTACCTGGACACGACCACCGAGAACGCCTGGGACGCGCTCACCTGCCTGAACCGGCTGTCCCTGATCACCCTCCACGCCACCACGGTGCGCGTCCACGCCCTCGTCCAACGAGCCACCCGCGAGCAGGCCACCGCGGCCGATCTCGCGGCGCGGTCCAAGGTGGCCGCTGACGCGCTCCTCTCGGTCTGGCCGGATCCCGAACCCGATGCGGCCCTGTCGGCCGCGCTGCGCGCGAACACCGCCGCGCTCGACGCGGCCGCGGGCCCACACCTCTGGGCGAACGGCGGCTACCCGACGCTGTTCCACGCGGCGCAGAGCCTGCACGAGGCAGGTCAGGTCACCGCCGCCCGGGAGTACTACTCCGCCCTGCGCACGGCCTCGGTCCACCACTACGGCCCGGACCACCCCCGAACACTGCACGCCCGCATCAACGCCGCGGCATCGCGCGGCGAGTCCGGTGACGTCTTGGGGGCGTCGACCGAGTGCGTGGAGCTGCTGGCGGACTGCGTCCGCTTGCTCGGCTCGGACAACCTCCTCACGCTGGTCACCCGCAACCACCTCGCGACCTGGCGCGGTCGCGGCGGCGACCCCGCGGGGGCGGTGGCCGAGTTCGAGGGGCTGCTCGCCGACTGCCTCCGGGTCTTCGGCCCGGAACACCGGTCCACGCTGTACGTCCGCAACAACCTCGCGTCGTGGCGTAGTCACTGCGGTGACCGCACGGGAGCGCGGGCCGAGTTCGAGAGCCTGCTCGCCGACCGGCTCCGCGTGTTGGGCGTCGATCACCCGGACACCATGGTCACCCGCAACAACATGGCCACGCTGCGCGCCGAGGCAGGGGACATCGCGGGCGCGCTGACCGAGTTCGAGGGGTTGCTCGCCGACTACCTCAGGATCCTTGGCCCGAAGCACCCGAAGACGTTGCTCGTCCAGGCCAACATCGCCACCTGGCGCGGCTACACCGGAGAAGCCGGTGCGGCGCTGGCGGCGTTCGAGACCGGGCTCGCGGAGCAAACCCGGGTCCTCGGGCCCACCCATCCCGACACCTTGCGCTCCCGCGCGAACATCGCGTACTGGACCGCCCGCACCGGGAACACCGCCGACTCGATCGCCAAGTACGAGGCCCTGCTCGCCGACCGGGCGCGGATCCTCGGGCCCAACCATCCGGAAACCCGGTACACCCGCTTCAACCTCGACTACGTGCGGAACCTCGTCGGTGAGGGCGGTGCCCGGGAGGACGAGTCGCCTCCCGGGCCCGATCACATCACTGGGCGGTGAAGTTGCCCGCGCCGTCGTTGATGAAGTGGCGCAGGGTGGTGCCGGTCTCGGTGGTCGTCACCAACGCCACATCCGGGTATTCGTCACCGTTCTGGTAGGTGGCGAACACCTCGTACTGGCTGCGGCCCGTGTCGTCGCGGGCGAAGGTGACCTTCGGCTTGCCCGCGCCGAACTGGAGTTCGGCCGTGGTGTAGGTGCAGGACAGGGAGAGCAGCATGTCCTGGCCGCCGTCGCCGTTGAAGTCGGCGAAGGAGTGCTTCGGGATCGGGGCCCGGGTGCAGGCCGAGATGTTCCCCGCGGTGATGCCGCCGTCCGCCGCGTTGGTGAACGAGCGCAGTTCCAGGCTCTGGTCGGTCGAGACCCACAGGTCCTCGCGGCCGTCGCCGGTGAAGTCGACCTTGCGCAGGGTGCTGGGGTAGGCGACGCCCGGGTAGGTGGCGACGGACCGGATCTGGTTCTGGCTGTTGCGGCGCAGCACCTGGAAGGCGCGGGCCGCGCTGTCCCAGCTGAAGCCCGTCGCGACGATCTCCGGTTTGCCGTCGCCGCCGAGGTCGACCACGACGCCCATGTCCGGGCAGTACGGCGCGTGGGTCTGCACCGACTGGTACTTCGACTCCACCGGCGTGCCGAAGCCGCCACCCGCGCGGCCGTAGGCGACCTTGATGGAGCAGGTGGGGCTCACCTGGTCCGCGCCGAGGGTGACCTGGTCGGCGATGCGGTCGCCGTTGACGTCACCGCGGAAGACGTCGGCGCGGGCCGTGGCGGCGCGCGGGGTGGACGGTGTGGCGGTGGCCGAAGCGGGTACGACGAACGCGGCCAGCACGGCCAACGCGGTGATCGCGAGTGACTTTCGCATGCTCTCCCCATGGTTCCCGGCCGCGGACGCGGCCGTTCACCACCGGAGATCGCCGCGACCGGTCCGCGCGTTGAGGCCCCGGCGCGGAGTTCAGCCATCCGGGGTGCGGGTCGCGGGCACACGGTCCCGCGCTCTGGGCACAACGGCCCAAACCGGGCTCTCCGTCCACAGTGGTCAACCAGGCAGTGGGGATCACGTGAACATCTGCTGTGCGGTCTGGATCACACAGCGGCGCGCCCGTAGGAACTGTGGGTATGACTCGACTGCATCGACGGACCTTCCTGGTCGGTGGTCTCGCCAGCGCGGGGGTCGCGCTGGCGGGCTCGGGCGCGGCCCAGGCCATCGCCTACCCGTTCACCCTCGGCGTCGCCTCCGGTGAGCCCGCCGCCGACGGGTTCGTGATCTGGACCAGACTGGCTCCCAGCCCGCTCAACGCCGACGGTCTCGGCGGCATGTCCAGCGCCCCGGTGGACGTCGAGTGGCAGGTGGCGACCGACCGGAACTTCACCCAGTTGGCGCAGACCGGGACCGCGACGGCGGTGTCGGGCCTGGCGCACAGCGTGCACGTCGAACTGGTCGGGCTCCAGCCGGGACGCGAGTACTTCTACCGGTTCCGCGCGTCGGGCCACATCTCCGCGACCGGCCGGGCCCGCACCGCGCCCGCGGTCGGCACGAGCCCGGCGCTGACCATGCTGTTCACCTCGTGCTCGCACTACGAGGCGGGCTACTTCACCGCGTACCGGCGGATGGCCGAGGAGAACCCGGACCTGGTGCTGCACCTGGGCGACTACATCTACGAGGGCGGCGCGGGTTCCGGTGTGCGCGCGCACCAGCCGTCCGGCGAGATCACCACCCTGGCCAACTACCGCGTGCGACACGCGCTCTACAAGCGCGACGTGGACCTCCAGGCCGCGCACGCCATCGCGCCGTGGGTCGTGGTGTGGGACGACCACGAGGTGGAGAACAACTACGCGAACCTGGTCCGCGCCGACAACTCCCCCGCGGGCGGCGACTTCGCCGCACGCCGGGCGGCGGCGTACAAGGCGTACTACGAGCACATGCCGCTGCGGGCCGCGCAGGCACCGAGCGGGTCGAACCTCCAGCTGTACCGGCGGTTGCGGTGGGGCAGCCTGGCCACGTTCCACATGCTCGACACCCGCCAGTACCGCGACGACCAGGCCTGCGGCGACGGCACCAAGCTGTGCCCGGTGGCCGACGACCCGGCGCGCACGATCACCGGCGCGACCCAGGAAGCGTGGCTGCTCGACGGCTTGGGGCAGCGGCTGGGCACCTGGGACCTCATCGGCCAGCAGGTGTTCTTCGCGCAGAAGCTGGCCGCCGCCGACGGTTCCAAGAGCATGGACTCGTGGGACGGCTACACCGCCAACCGGTCCCGCATCCAGCAGGGCTGGCAGGCGCGCGGCACGGTGAACCCGGTGGTGCTGACCGGGGACGTGCACCGGCACTGGGCGGCGAACATCATGGACGACTACCAGACGCAGAACCGGGTCATCGGCACCGAGCTGGTCAGCACGTCGATCACCTCCGGCGGTGACGGCAGCGCGACCGAGACCGGCACGTCGAGCCTGAACCCGCACGTGAAGTTCTACAAGAACCAGCGTGGCTACGTCCGCACGGTGACCTCGCCGACGCAGCTGCGGGTCGACTTCCGGGTGCTGGACAAGGTGACCGTCCGCGACTACCCGGTCAAAACCGCCCAGAGCTACGTGATCGAGGCCGGGAACCCCGGTTTGCAGGCACCGTGAACAGGAGCAGTATGCGCAGGTTCGTACTCTCGGCCGGGATCTCGGCGGCGGCGGTGGCCGCGTTCGCCGTGCCCGCGTCGGCCGACGGCACGACTCCGGCGGACATCACCTGGGTGACCGCCAACTCCGACTCGACGGGCGACCAGGACAACGCCGCGGTGGCCACCGCGCGCACCGGCTACACCGCCGTGGTCTGGGAGGACGACCGCGACGCGACCAACCCGGCCGACCCGGTGCACAGCGACGTCTGGGTCCGCCTCTACCTCAACGGCGCCTCGCAGTACGAGAAGAAGCTCTCGGCGGGCGGCACCGGGAACTGGCGGCACGCGCAGCCGGACGTCGCGCTGCACGAGGACGGCAGCGCGGTGGTCGTGTGGGCGGAGGACCCGGATGCCAACGGTTTCTACAACATCGCGGTGCGCGCGCTGAACACCGCGGGCACGGTCACCGGTTCCGCGTCGGCGAACGCGAGCGCGGACGGGCAGCAGCTGAACCCGGCGGTCGCGGCCGACCCGGACGGCGCCGGTTTCGCGGTGGCCTTCGAGGACGAGCAGGGCACCGCGGCGCCGACCGTGCGGGTGTCGGGGTTCGCGTCGATCTCGTCGAAGACCTACGAGACGCAGGTGAACGCGGCGGGTGGCACGCACCAGCGCCCCGACGTGGCGATGGGCGCGGCGGGCAACGCGATCGTGGTGTGGGACGAGGACGGCGACGCGAACGGCGCGTTCAACGTGGCCCGCAAGGCTTTCACACCGTCCGGCGGGGTGAAGCTGGCCCAGGCGCTGGTGAACGTGACGACCGCGGGCCAGCAGCGGTACCCGTCGATCGCGGCGAACTTCAACGGCGACTACGCGGTGGCGTGGGAGAGCGACACGCAGATCGGCGCGCGGTCCTTCTCCGCCACCGGAACCGCTGCGTCCCCTGTGGACTCGATCATGCCGGGTGACGACCCGCAGGTCGGCATCGATGACCAGCGGAACGTGGTGGTCAACTGGTCCTCCGGCGACGACATCCACGCACAGGGCCTCAACGCCGACGGCACGACGACGGGTCGCCTGCCCCGGCTGCGCGTGCACACGGTGATCGCGGGTCGGCAGGACGAGCCCGCGCTCGCGGTGAGTCCGTGGGGTCAGATCACCCTGGTGTACACCGACGACAACGACGGCAACTCGTTCGACCAGGTCTACCTGGGCACGGGACTGATCAACAGCACCTGGTGACGCGGGTGCGGTGGTGGCGCGCCCGCGTCACCACCGCTACCCGACGGTCAGGGGGATGTCGGTGTCGGTGCAGACGGGGAACAGGCCCGACGGGTAGCGCGGGTCGACCTCGCGCAGTTCCAGGACGCACCGGTGCAGCACCGAGCTGACCCGGGTGGCGGCACCGGGCCGCAGGACGACGGGGGCGTCGCGGCCCTCCCAGGCGTTGCAGGTGTGGGCCGCGTCTTGGGCGCAGGGGCCGAAGACGGTCTCGCGGAACACCGAGAGGGCGATCCAGCCGTGGATCGCGCACGCGTTCCGGCTGTTGTTGGTGACGACGAACTCGATCGGCACCGACACGGTGTCGCCCTCGCGGCCCAACGGTTCGGTTCGCCACTTCCACGCGCTGAAGCCCAGGTCCGCGGTCGGGCAGTCGGCCCCCGCCCGGGCAGACGGCTCGGTGGCCCGCGCCGCGGTGGTCGTGGTGGTCGTAGTTGTCGTGCTGGTCGGTGGCGCGGCGGGCACCGCCGTTGTCGTCTTCGGCGTGATGGTCCGCGCCGCCTGGATCGCGGACAGGCTCGTCTCCGGCGGGTCCATCGGCGGCGGTCCCGCCGCCCAGCCCGCTCGCGCGCCGTACGCGCACCCCGACACGCCCAGCACGCACACCGCGAGGGCCCCGACCACCAACCGACGTCCGATCACACCGGGATGTTCGCCGAAATCGGCCACCCGCCCGCCACGCCCCGCTGAACAACGGACGTACAGCGGGTCAGGCGGTGGTGCCGAACGGGGTCACGCCGATGGCCGCGCCGGGGCAGACGGGGAGGTTGCCCGCCGGGATCTGGACCGGGGTCGGGTCGCCTTCCAGGCGGAGTTCGGCGTGGTCGGCGCGGAGCAGGCAGTGCCGGAAGATCGCGCTGAACACGGCGGTGGCACCGACCTGGAGGGTGACCGACGTCTCCGGGCCGGGCAGGTGGTCGGTGCGGCTGTCGACGGGCGCGGCGGTCGCGCAGGTCGCGTCGCAGGCATCGAACAGCGTGAACGACACCCACCCGCGAACCGCACAGGAATCGTGCCCGCGATTGGTGACGACGTAGTCCACGGCCACCGTCACCGGCGTGTTGTCGGGCGCGCGTTCCGTGGCCCGCCAGTTCGTCTCCTCGAACGCCAGGTCCCCACCCAAGCACGCCCGGACCGGCCGCCCCTTCCCCGGCGCCGTGGTCCGACCGGACGGTGATGCCTCGGTGGTCGGCGGCAGCAACCTGGGGGTCGGCACCGCCGCCCCGCTCTCCGGCGGACCGGCGGTCGACGGCCCCGCGCCCGCACCCGGCGTGGCCCCGTCGGCGCACCCGGTGACCCACAGCGCGCACGCCACAAGAACTCCGCCCAGCCACCGACGCCCCATCACACCGGCATGCTTACCAGGACGGGCCGGCCACCCACCACACCCGCTCGGCAATAGACGGTGATCACCGGAATCGCGCTAGGCGACCGATAAACACCAGCGGCGGTAAATGCCGCGCTATGGGCGGTGGTCGAAAACTCGTGACGGAGCGGCGATCCCGGTCACGCGGTCGTGCCGAAGGGGGTCAGGCCGATGTCGGACTGGGCGCAGGCCGGGAGCCAGCCGTCGGTGAGCGGAATGGGGGTGGGGTCGTCGGGCAGGGTCAGCGCGGCGCGGTCGGCGCGGGTCAGGCAGTGCCGGAAGATCGCGCTGAAGTGGGTTTCCGTGCCCTGGGTGAGGGTGACCGGGGTGTCCGGACCGGGGATGCGGAACTCCGGGACGCCGCTGTCGGTCGGGGTGCGCAGGTCCAGCGACGCCCAGCCGCGCACCGCGCAGGGGTCCGGGGCGGTGCTGGTGACCTTGAAGTCGATCGCGACGGTCACCGGGGTGCCGTCGGAGGTGCGTTCGCGGGCCCGCCAGTTCTCCTGGGACACCGTGAGGTTCGCCGCGCGGCAGGGGCGCGGGGCGGGCTTGCCGCCCTTTGCCCGGCCGGTCGTCTCGGTGGGCTCCGGTGGCGCGGCGGGTGGTGGGGCCGCTGCCGTGGGGAACAGGGTGGCGGTGGTTTCCGGCGGTGCCACCGCCGGTGCGGGAGAGGTGCCTTGGGCGCAGCCCGCCAGGGCGGCCACCAGGCCGAGCCAGACCACTCGTCGGTCCACGGTGATCATGGTTCCGCATCCGCCGCGCCGGGCGGTGAACGCGAAGCGGCGATCCCCCGAACGTACGGAAGGGGGGCGCACCCGGTATCGGACGCGCCCCCCTCCGGACACCGCTAGTTCAGCGTGACCTTGACGGGCACGGTCTGCACCGGCACGTCCGGGTAGGACACCGACACCGTGACCGTCACCTGACCGGTCGGGCGCTTCGCCGTGTTCCACAGGACCACGAACGAGTCGGTGAACGGGTCGTACACCGGGTAGGTCGGCCGCAGGGTCTGCGCGCCGTCGGCGGACACGGTCACCCGGCCGCTGAGGAACACCAGCACCGAGGCCAGCGGCGGGATCGGGGTCCCGTTCGCGTCGACCAGCCGGAATCGCACCGGCACCAGGTCACCGGCCTGCACGCGACCGCCGTCGGCCGGGCTCAACACCTTGACGCCCACGTACACCACGTGGTTCGCGGTCACCGTGCTCGCGGTGAACGACGCGTCACCGCTGTAGGCCGCGCGGACCTGGTGCGCGCCCACGGTGGTGAAGGTGGTCGACGGGCTGACCGCGGCGCCGTTGACCAGCGCCACCGGCGTGCCGAGCGCCTTGCCGTCCACAGTGAACTGGACCGTGCCGGTCGGCACCACGCCGCCCGCGCCGGTCACCGCCGCCGTGAAGCGCACCGCGCCGCCGATGATCGACGGGTTCGGGGTGCCGGTCACCGCGACCGCGCTCGCCGCCTGCGCGATCCGCACCGTGAAGGTCTTGCTCGCCCGCGACGCCGCGTTGGTCGCCGTGACGGTCACCGTGAAGGTCCCGGCCGCGCCCGGCGTGCCGGTGACCCGGCCGTCCGACCCGATGCCCAGGCCCGCGGGCAACCCCGTGGCGCCGACGGTGATCGGCGCGGTGCCGGTGACCGTCAGCGCGCCGGTGTACGGCGTGCCGACCTTGCCGTCCGGCAGCGTCCCGTCGATGGCGACGCCCGCCTCGACCCGCACCGTGAACGCCGCGTCGGACGAGCCGTAGGCGTTGGTGGCGCGCAGGGTGAAGGTCCGCTCCCCCGCCTCGGTCGGCGTGCCGCTGAGCACGCCGTCCTCGCTGAGGAACAGGCCCGCGGGCAGCGTGCCCGAGGCCACGGTCACGACAGCCGGGGCGCTGAGCGTGAAGGTGTGCGAGTACGGCGCGCCGACGGTCCCGGTCGGCGGCGTGCCGCTGATCGCGGCCGGGACGCCCGGGCGCAGTCCGACCAGGACCGGGTCGTGGTCGCTGGTGCGGAAGCGGTCCGGCGCGTACAGCGAGGCGATCTGGCCCGCGGTCTTGAAGTCGGTGTTGTAGTCCAGCACCGACGGCTCGTCCGCGTTGGTGTGCGCCTCGCCCGCCCCGGTGACCTGCGGGACCAGCGACCGCGACGCGAGCGCGTAGTCGAGGTAGCCCCACTGGCCGTCGAAGACGTACGAGTAGGTGTCGACGCCGCCGTAGGACTTGGGCAGGTTGACGTAACCCGCCGCCTCCAACACCGCGATCGGGTCCTCACCGGCGTAGGAGTTGAGGTCGCCGACGATCAGCACGTCCTCGTCGCCCGCGGCGGGCACCACGGTCGCGCCCAGCCAGCGCGCCAGCTCGGTCGCCTGCGCGGTGCGGCGGGGGTTCCAGCAGCTCTGCCCGTCGCCCTGGTCGGCGTCCGGGCCGGTGGTCGGGCAGGAGCCCTTGGACTTGAAGTGGTTGGCCACCGCGGTGAACCGGGCGCCGTCGGCGGTGCGGAAGGTCTGCGCCACCGGGCGCCGCTCGAACAGCGGGTCCTGGTCCACGAAGGTCGCGCCCGGCACCGGGGTGACCGCGGCCGTGCGGTACAGGATCGCGGCCTTGATCGCGTCGGTGCCTGCCACGTCGACCACGCCGGTCGCGGCGTCGGCGTCCACGAAGGACCAGGCGCCGGGGCCGTCGGCGGCGTTGAGCGCGTCGACCAGCGCCTGGATGGCGCTGCCCGGGCCGTAGCCGTCGTTCTCCAGCTCCATCACGCCGGTCACGTCGGCGTTCAGGGACCGGATCGCGGCGACCTCCTTGGCCAGCTGGCGCTGGTACTCGGTGTTGTCGCCCGCGCCGCGGCAGTCGGCGGGGCCGCCCTGGGTGCCGAACTTGCAGCCGGTGAAGGTGTTGAAGAAGTTCAGCAGGTTCGCGCCCGCCACGTGGACGGTCGCGTTGCCGGTGTCCGGTCGAGTGGTCGGGCGCTGGTTGACCGCGTCGAACACCGCGGCGCCGCCGAGCGCGCCGGTCGGGCGGAGGCGGTAGGCGTTGCCGCTGGCCGCGTTGCCCGCCCAGGTGTAGGTGAGCACGCCGACCGGGGCGGTGACGGTGTCGCCGCCGCGCAGCGTGTTCGCCGCGGACAGCGGCCGGCCGCCGCGACCGAAGACGATCGGGTCCGGGTTCTGGCCGTTGGTGGCGTCGTCGATGATCAGGCGGTTGAGGTTGTTCGCCGCCTGCTTCGCCTGCACCGCGGCCTGGTCGGTAGCGCGGATGACCGAGGTGGGCTGCTGGAGCCGACCGCCGGAGGACACCACGACCTGGCCGAAGCGGCCGAGCTGGAAGTGCTCGGTGACGGTCAGGGTCTGGTCGACCTTGACCAGCATGCCCTCGACGCGCTCCAGGTCGGTGGCGCTCGCCTGCGGCAGGGTGATCGCGGTCGGGGTGACCGCGGCCCGGGTGCCGCAGCGCTGCACGGCCGCGCCGGACGCGGTGATCTGCGTCTGGCCTTGGAACTCCGACACCGCGCCGGTCACCTGGACGACATCGCCGTTGGCGACCAGGTCGGCGCCGTTGTCGAAGACGAAGACGCCGTCGGAGGTGTTGGCGTCGCCGTCACCGGCGTCTTGGAGGTAGAAGCCGCGCAGCGCGGGCTGGGCGCCTTCGTAGTCGCCGACCACGGTGCCGCGCACGGTCACGGTCTGGCCGTTGCGCGGGCTGGTGTCGGTGGTGCCCTGCACGGAGCCGATCGTGACGACCGGCGAGGTGCACGCGGGTGCCGCGCCGACCGCGACGGTGGCGCCGACGGCCTTGCGCTGCCACAGCGGCAGCTCCTTGGCGATGGTGCCGTCACCGTAGAAGACGGTGTCGCCGTCGTCGGTGAGGACCTGGACGCTGGACGCGTCGGTCAGCGGGTTCGGCACGTCCGCGATGGCCTCGGGCTTGCCGACCGCGGTGAACGCGTCGAGCGAGCCCGCGCGCGGCAGCGGCTGGTGGCCCGCGTCGCCGTCCCAGGAGAAGAACTTGTACTCCCCCGCCGCGCCGGTGCCCGCGTCGGACGGGCCGGCGATGATCAGGTACTGGTTCGCGGCGTTCTTCCGGATCTCCCGGATGCCCTTGCCGCCGAGGTCCCAGCGCAGCGCGGTGCCGAAGCTCGCGGAGACGCCGGTGGTCGGGTTGCCCGCGACCAGCGCGGCGGCGTTGGTGACCGGGACGACGATGGCCTTGCCGTCGGCGGTCAGCGGGCCGCGGAAGGCGAGCAGCAGGGTGGTGCCGTCGGGGGCGAACTCGGCGCCCTCGAGGTTGACGCCGGTCGGGCCGCCCGCGCCGTCGCCCTCGGGGGCGCGGGCCGCCGCGGCGGCGATGCCGAGGGCGGCGCCGTTCGCGTTGTCCCAGGCGATGAGGTCGTCACGCAGGTGCTGGTAGCTGCCGCCGAGCGCGAGGCTCGCGCCGGTGCCGGTGCCGGTCACCGTGGTGGTGAACAGCTCCTGGCGGTTGAGGCGGGTCTTGGCCGAGGAGTTCTGGCCCTGCGACCCGACCCAGAAGATCGTGTCGCCGGTGCGCGCGGCACCCTCGATGTCGATCTCGCGGGTCACGTCGGTGTCGCGCAGGGCGAGACCGGCGGCGCGCACGTCGAGGGACTGCGCGGGGTAGCGGGAGTGCTCGCGGTCGTAGACGCGCAGCACGTTGGTCTCGTCGTCGGCCACGACGACCGCGCCGCCGAGGTCGATGGCGGTGCTGGCGTCGCTGGCACCGTAGAAGCTGCGCTGCCCGGCGGGGAGCGCGGCGGAGACGGCCACGGGGACCGCGGTGGACGCCGACAGGGTGCCGTCGGAGACGGTGACGGTCAGCGTCGCGCGGCCGACGGCGGCCGGGGTGAACGTGAGGGTGCGGACGTCACCGGTGCCGGTGCTGCCGCCGGTCGCGACGGCCGGGTCGCTGCTGGTGACGGTCACGGTCAGGCCGGACGCGGGGGTCTCGGCGTCGCCGACGGTCACCGTGCGCACGGCGGGCGGGGTGTCCGGGTCGCCCACGGTGAGGGCGATCTCGGGGGCGGCGGTGATGGTCGGCGCGGTGTTGGTGCCGCCGGAGATCGTCACGGTGACGGTCCGGCTGTCGACCTGGCCGCCGGGGCCGCTGACCCGCACCCAGTAGGTGGTGGGGGCGGTGAGCGCCGCAGTGGTGAACTCGGCGCCGGTCGCGCCCGCGACCGGGTTGGTGGTGTCGCCCGCGTTGCCCGCGTACCACTGGTAGCCGGCGGCGCCGGTCGCGGTGACGCTCAGCGTGGCCGACGCGCCGGACGCGACAGCGGTGTCCTGCGGCTGCGCGGTGATCGACGGCGCCGGGGTGGTCGATCCGGTCGGCGCGAGCGCGACACCGCGCAGCACGGTGTTCGCGGCGGCGGTGCGCAGCGTGGCCGAGGTGGCCGCGATGGGGGCGGCCGGGGCGGCGGTGTCGTCGACCTTGACCAGCAGGTTGTTGGTCGTGGTGGCGAACAGGGTCGCGCCGGTGGCGGTGACCTGGCCGGTGATGCCCCGGACGGCGTTGCCCGCCGGGCGGAACGCGCCGCGCGCGGTCCAAGTGGTGCCGTCGGAGGAGAACTTGAGGATGCCGCCGGACGCGGAGTCGTCGGCCACGTAGAGGGTGTCGACGCCGGGGACCGCGGGGTCGCGGTCGAGCGCGGCGATGCCGTACGGGCTGGGGGCGGCGGCGGTCAGCGCCGGGGTCTGGCCGCCGGTCGTGGGCAGGCCCGCGCCGACGGTGTAGACGCCGGTGGTGCCGCTGCCGGAACCGACGTAGAGCTGCCCGCCCGCGATGACCGCGGTGCGCAGGTTGGTCGGCGCGGCGGAGTTGATCTGGGTGGACGCGCCGGTCGAGCCGAGCGCGGCGAGCCGGACGCCGCCGTTGGCGCCGACGACCCAGAAGCGGCTGCCGTCGTCGGTGGCCGCGCCGCGCACGTTGTTGGCGCTGAAGGTGTCGGTGATCGCGGTGCTGGTGTCGACCGCGCCGGCGCCGTCGACCCGGCCCACGACGCGGCCGACCGCCGCGGAGGTCGTGCCCGCGACACCGGCGGTGCCCGCGTCGGCGTCGTAGCCCGCGAGGGTCAGGTAGCGGCCGTCGGCGGAGCGGGTGAGCGCGCCCTCGGAGGTCGCGGACCCGCTGAGCGTCAACCGCTTGCCCGCGGCGGGCGCGGTGGCGGGCAGCGCCACCGACTGCACCAGGTCGCCCGCGGGCGTGTACTCGTCGAGGAACACCGCCGTCGCCGCGCTGCTGAGCGCGGCGTCACCGGTACCCACCCTGGCCACCACGATGTTGCCGGGCCCGAACCCGGCCGCGGCGGCCGTCTGGCCACCGACCACGACGACCGTGGCCGCCACCAGCGCGGTGGCCACCACCCCGCCGAGCAGACGTGAGCGCACGTCGGATTTCCCTTCGCCCGAGACTGATTGCCGGCTGAAACTAGATCGCCGAACCACCGCCCGATAGACCTGTTCGGGCAATGTTCAACGAGCAGCCATCCGTATGGCGTGGTGACGGAATGCCACCAACCGCGTACCGCCGCCAACCGTGGAGGACGACCACGCCGCGCGGTCGGTGTATCACCCGCGGCCGTTCGGACGACCATGATCAGCGTGGGACGCGGAACAGACAGCGGGACACCGGTGCCGACAGTCGCGATCGCCGGTGGGGCGGCGGTCCTCGCCGCCGCGGTGTCGCTGTGGCACCCGCTCGCGGCCGCCGCCGGAGCCGTGGCGCTGACCGGCGGCGCGTTGCTCGGCAGGCACCTCCGGCGCGCCCGCGGCAGGCGGCCCAGCAACCGCTTGGACCGGCCGTTCACCGGGCGGCTCACCCGGTTCCCGCAGCAGTACCGCGAGCACGTGGCCAACGCCGTGCGCTACGTCGACCTGAAGGGCCTGCGGACCGTCGGCTTCGCCACCCCCGAACTCGACGACGTCTACGTCGACGTCAGCATCAGCCACCAAGTGCCGCACCAGGCCGATCCCGGGGTGGTGGCCGAGGCCGGGTTGTCCACCGGCACGCGGCACAGCCTCGCGCAGTTCCTCGACCTGCCCGCCCCGTCGACCCTGGCCGTCATCGGCAGACCGGGCAGCGGCAAGACGACCCTGCTGCGGCACACCACACGGGTCATCACCGCGGCCGACCGCAGGCGCCGCCCCGTCCCCGTGCTGCTCTACCTGCGCGACCACGTCGACCGGATCGTCGGCGACCACGCGACGATGCTGCCCGACCTCGTGCGCGCCACACTCGGCGCGCTGGCCGCGGCCGAGCCGGTCGGGTGGTTCGGCAGGCAGCTCAACGCGGGCCACTGCGTGGTGCTGCTCGACGGCCTCGACGAGATCTCGGGTCGTGAGCGGCGGCAGCGCGTCTCGGACTGGGTGGAGCGGCAGACCGCGCACTACCCCGGCAACGACTTCGTGATCACCTCCCGCCCCGGTGGCTTCAACGAGGCACCGGTCGCGGGTGCGACGGTGCTGGAAACCCGCCAGTTCACCCGTGCCCAGGTCGACCGGTTCGTGCGCGGCTGGTACCTGGCGGTGGAGAAGCTCAGCACCGGCAAGTCCGACGCCGAGGTGCGGCGCCGCGCCCAGGAGGGCAGCGACGACCTGCTGGCCAAGCTCACCGAGGCACCGGGCCTCGTGGACTTCACCGCGAACCCGCTGATGCTGACGATGATCGCGAACGTGCACCGGTTCCGCAGCGCGCTCCCGGGCAGCCGCGCGGCGCTGTACCGCGAGATCTGCGAAGTGATGCTGTGGCGGCGGATGGAGGCCAAACGGCTGGCAGTGGAGCTGCCCGGCGACAAGATGGAGGAAATGCTGCGGGCGCTGGCGTTCCGGATGATGTCCGACGGGGTCCGGGAGGTCGGCCGCGACGTCGTGCTCGACCTGTTCGCCCCGCAGCTGCGCAGGCTGCCCACGACACTGACCGCCCAGGACGTGCTCGCCGACGTGAGCTCCAACGGGCTGCTGGTGGAACGGGAGGAGGGCCGGTTCGCCTTCGCGCACCTGACCTTCCAGGAGTACCTGGCCGCCACCTACATCCGCGAGGAGCGCGAAGGCGACCTGCTCACCGACACCGTCGACGACGTGTGGTGGGAGGAGACCACGCTGCTCTACACGGCGACCGCGAGCGCCGACGCGATCGTGGCCGCCTGCCTCAGGCACGGGTCCGTCAACGCGCTGTCACTGGCCTTCAAGTGCTTGGAGCAGCAGGCTTCACTCGCCCCCGAGCTGCGCGAGCAGCTCACCGAGATGCTCGACGCCCGCTACCTGGACCACTCCACCCCCGCCCAGCGGCGGGTGATCGCGACCATCCTCGCCAACCGCCACCTCGCCGAGTGGGCCTACCCGCAGCGCGGCACCAGGGTCGCGACCACCCCGGTGCCCGCGTCGCTGTACCGGCTGTTCGAGCACGACGTCGCGGGCGGCCACCCGGCGGGCGCCGAACCGGTCGCGCCCGGCTCACGGCGGTGGTGCGAGGGTGTGCCCGGCAACCGGGCGCGGGAGTTCTGCCGCTGGCTCAACGCCCTGCTCGACGTCGACAACGCGTTCCGGCTGCCCACCGGGGACGAGCTGGCGGGGGCGGACGGGCTCGCGGACGTGGCCGCCTGGGTCTCGGCGGCCGGACCGGCGCCCGCCGTGTGGACGGCGGCGGGCTCGACCCACGTGGTCACCGAGGACGACCTCGTCGACGCGCTCGCCGACGACCTCGACGCGCCGTCGCTGTACCTGCTGTGCCTGCTGTCCGCGCGCGCCGACACCGAAGCGCTCGACGCGCTGGTGGGGTCGCGGCACCGGCAGGAGGCGCGGGTGCTCGTGGTGTCGCTGTTGCGGTCCCTGCGCGTGGCGGCCGGGTTCCGCGACCCGGACGCGCCCTGGCAGCGCCGCGACCGGCTGGCCCTCGCCATCGGCGTGGCGGAGGGCATGGCGCGCGGCGATTCCGCGCAGTGGCCCGGCGCCGTGCGGGCGCTGCGCGACGCGCTGTCGGCCGTGTACGCCGCCGCCTACCCCGCCGCGGAGCGCGTGCACGGCCTGCTGCTCACCCCGGCGCCCGGCGAGCGCATGGACTCCACAATGGACAGTGAGACGTACCTGGGCACCGCGTTCACCCTGGCGCTGTCGGACCTGCCGCCGGGCCCCGGCGCGCTCGGCGCGTTCCTCGCCGGGCTGCGCCGCGACTCGGCGTTCGACGAGTGGTCCGGGTGGCGCGCCCCACCGGAACTGGCGCACGACTACGCGGAGGTCCTGGTCGAGCGGCTGGCCGGTCGGGTGCTCGACCCCTCAGACCGGTGGAGCCACCAGGCGACGGCTTACCTGCGCGACCTGCTGCCCGCCCTGCGCGCCGACCACCAAGCGCTGACCGCCGAGGAGGCATCGCGGGCCCGGCTGTGCTGCCTGGCCCTGTCGACCGTGGCCCGGCGGGCGCACGCGCGGGAGGAGGCCCACCAACTCGTCCACCTGGCGGGCGCGCTCACCCTGGTCGAATACCGGACCAACGGCCTCCTGCGCGCCGACGAGACCATCCTGCTGGCGGTGGACTGGCCGTCACCGTGACGCCGGGACCGCGGGCCGATCACGGCGGTCGCCACGGCGTCGGCGATCGAGCACAGCGAACCGGTGCCGCGTCAACAGAACCAGTGCGGCGACCGCGCGAAAACGACTTCCCCTGGTGATGGCCGACGGCCGGAGGCGCTAGCCGGGCAACCCCGGCCACACGCCCTCGGCGAGGGCGCGGCTCTCGGCGCAGGCGGTGTCGCGGCGGTCCGCGGCCACTTGGACCTCGACGGCGGCGTACTCGCTGGTGCCGGGCAGGTCCGGGATCTCGTGCGGGATGTGCGCCGTGCTCACCTGGCACCACGAGGTGCGGTCCCGGGATGGTCGCGGCAGGTCGTCGGTCACCGACTCGCGGCCCGCGATGGTGACCGCGAGGTTCCCGGTCGGCAGGAGGGGGTAGCCCGCGGCAAACCGGAAGCGCGCCTCCACTCCGTCGCCCCGCACCACGCAGGCGTGCCCCGCGGCGCTCTGCTCCGGCTGCTTGCCCGCCAGGCCGGGGATTCGCGCGACCAGGTCCGGTCGGAGCAGGTCGCAGGCGTGCGCGCGGTGCCAGGACCCGGGGCCGAAGGTCCGCGCGGAGGGCAGGCCGAGCGGGAACCGGCGGGCCATGGCGTCGATGGCGGTGTCCACCAGCGGGCACTTCGAGGCGGTCACGCCCCGGCTGCCCCCGAACGAGTTGCGGTCCGCTCCGGCCGCGACCTGCAGGACCGGGCCGTCGGGGAACACGAGCTCCGCCAGGCACTGCTCGTCGTCCTCGCCGACCACGTCCTTGCGGACACCGCCTGCGAGGGCCTGCGAGCGGAGCGCGGGCCGCCCGTCGCGCTGGAAGGGACCCACCCGCACTCGGACCAGCACGCGGTCGACGTCGCGGATGAAGGTCATGGCGCAGACGTCGAAGGCGGCCGGGTCGTCGGGGACGGCGGCGCCGAAATCCGCGATGTCACGGGGTTTGAGGAACTGGCACAGGTCGACGGACTCGAGGTCGCCGAACACGGCGGCCGCGGTGAGGTGGGTCGCGTCGACCGGACGGCGGGCCTCCGTCGGGGCGGGTTGGGGCAGTACCTGGATCTCCGGCGACGGCGGCACGGGCGGCGGGTCGGGCGGGACGGTGCACGCGGTCAGGATCAGCAACAACGGCAGGAACTTGCGCAACGGACTCCCCCATCGACTTGATCAGCCGACCCTACTGGAGCCCGTGCGCCGCCATGGTCACCTTCCGCAGCGCCGCCTCACTCGCGGCGCTGCAACAGGCTCGGGCCGACGATGCGCCGCGCGATCCGCCGGATCAACGGCTTCTTCCTGGCGGCGGGCCGGGCGTCGTCCTCGGGCACCGCGTCCAACTCGGGCACGGTCCCGGCCTCGGCGTCGACCGGGGCGGTGTCGGCGACGGTCGGGGTGTCGGTGGGCGGGGTGGCGCCGAGGTCGGGCACCGTCCCCGGCTCGGCCCGCACGGGGCTGAACCGCACGGTCGGATCGGCGGGCGCCACCGGCCGCGGCTGGACCGCGCGCGGACCGGAGCGGGCACCGGGCGGAACCGGCTGACCGGGCGCCGGGTGCGGGGCGGGCGGCTGCGCGGCGGGCGAACCGGAGCGGGCCCCCGGCTGACCTGGCCGGTCGACCGGGTGGGCCTCGGGACGCGGCCCCGGCTGCGGCGCGAAGGGCTGCCCGGGGTGGCCGCCCTGGTGGGAGTCCGACCACGGCCCCGGCTGGGGCGCCTGCGGTCGGGGTGACGGCTCGGGCCGAGGATTCGGCCGCGGGGCGGGCGCGCCCGCACGCGAACCGGCATCAGGTCCCTGCGGCACCGGCTGACCGGGGTACGGCTCGGGCTGCTGGACCGAGTGCGCGCCGGAGCGCGACCCGGGCCGGGGCGTTGAGGGCTGCCCGGTGTGCGACTCGAGCGGCGCACCCGCCCGCGAACCCCAGTCGGGCTCCTGCGCCTCCGGCCGCGAGTCCGACCACGACGCGGGCTGCGCGGAGCGCGGACCCGGCTGGGGGGCGGGCGGCTGCACCGGGTGCGCGCCGGAGCGCGACTCGACACCGAGCCCCGGCACCCCCGCCTGAGCGGAACGCGACTCGGCACGGGGGCTCGACTGCGGATCGAACGACCGCACCGGGTGCGCACCCGAACGCGCACCGCTGTCGAGGCCCTGCGCGTCCGGACGCGACCCGGCCTGGGACACCGGCTGAGCGGAACGCGACTCGGGGTGCGGGCCCGGCTGCGCCGAGTACGCGCCGGAGCGCGACTCGACACCGGGGCCCCGCGTCTCGGGGCGGGGCCCGGCCTGCGGCTCGGGACGTGGGCCCGGCTGGGGGGCGGGCGGCTGCGCCGGGTGTGCGCCGGAACGCGCCCGCGGGTCGGGGTGTGACTCGAGTCGCGGCGCCGACGGCTGGTCGGCGCGCTCCCCGGCCTCCGTCGAGCGCGCTTGGGCGCGGTGCGGGCCGGAGCGGGTGCCCGGCTGCTCACCCGCCGCGAGGGCGTCTTGGCGGGACAGCTGCACCGTCTCGTTCGGCACGCCCGCGGGCGCGGTCGGCCGGGACGGGCGCGGGGCCTGCTCGGCGGCCTCCACGGGAACGTGCGGCGCGAAGAGCTGGGCACCGGACAGCGGCGCCTGCGGCGCGGCCTCGGCGGTGGGCTGGTCGGCGGTGCGACCGGCCAGCGGCGGCCTCGGGGTGGGGACGGTGGGCCTGCCGGGGACCTGCTGCTGCTCCTCGGACGAGTGCGGGACGGGACGCGGGGTCGGGTTCGGCACCCCTGGATCTTGCCAAACGGGTGACGGCGCCGCCATCGCGGGTCCACCGGTCGGCGAAGATACTCGATCGTCGATATGGCAAACACGCTTGGTGGACTTCATCCGCGCCCAGTGCTCGAATTGAGTAACCATTCGATCACACAGGGTACAGGAGTGGACATGTCACGTCGGGGAAAACGTGCGCTCGTCACCTGTCTGGCACTCGCCGCCGTCGGCCTCTCGGTCCACGCGGCCGACGCGGCGCCCGGGTCGGCGGGTGACGTGTGCGCGGTGAAGTCGAAGCCGGCGGGCAAGGTGCTGCAGGGCTACTGGGAGAACTGGGACGGCGCCGCGAACGGCGTGCACCCGCCGTTCGGCTGGGTGCCGATCAACGACTCCCGCGTCGCCCAGAACGGCTACAACGTCATCAACGCCGCGTTCCCGGTCATCCGCGGTGACGGCACCGTGCTGTGGGAGGACGGCATGGACGCCACGGTCAAGGTGTCCACACCGGAGCAGATGTGCGCGGCGAAGGACCAGGGCGCCACCATCCTGATGTCGATCGGCGGCGCGGCGGCGGGCATCGACCTGAACTCGACCGCGGTCGCGGACAAGTTCGTGGCGACGGTCGTGCCGATCCTGAAGAAGTACAACTTCGACGGCATCGACATCGATATCGAGACCGGCCTGACCGGCAGCGGGAAGATCACGCAGCTGTCGGCGTCCCAGTCGAACCTGATCCGGATCATCGACGGCGTGCTCTCCCAGATGCCCGCCAACTTCGGCCTCACCATGGCCCCAGAAACCGCTTACGTGACCGGCGGCAGCGTCACCTACGGCTCCATCTGGGGCGCGTACCTGCCGATCATCAAGAAGTACGCCGACAACGGCAGGCTCTGGTGGCTCAACATGCAGTACTACAACGGAAGCATGTACGGCTGCTCCGGTGACTCGTACCAGGCCGCGACGGTGCAGGGCTTCAAGGTGCAGACCGACTGCCTGAACAAGGGCCTCGTCATCCAGGGCACCACGATCCGCGTGCCGTACGACAAGCAGGTCCCGGGCCTCCCCGCCCAACCGGGCGCGGGTGGCGGCTACATGTCGCCGTCGCTGGTGTCGCAGGCGTGGAAGAGCGTCGGCGGCCAGCTCAAGGGCCTGATGACCTGGTCGTTCAACTGGGACGGCTCGCGGAGTTTCTCCTTCGGCCGCAACGTGAAATCGCTACAGGGCCGCTGAGCCGGGTGGTCGGGGTGGTCCGCTCGGACCGCCCCGACCCAGCCCGGAACCGCGCTAGATCACCGGCTTGTTCGTGTCCGTGACGGGTCCGTGCCGCTGCAGGTCGGCCCACGCCCTGGCCAGCCGCCGGACAAGCTCCGTGATCGTGTCCGTGCGGAAGGTGAACGGCAGCCGGATGTGGTCGTCGTGGGCGCCGCTCGGGTCGGTGGCCGAGCCCGGCACCACCTCCACCCCGTGCCGCAGCGCCACCTGGGCGAAGATCTGCGCGCTCGTCCCCGGCAGCGCCACCCACAGCGCCGAGCCGCCGTCCGGGCTGCGCCAGCGCCACTGGGGCAGGTTTTCCGCGAGCAGCGCCTGCAGGTGTTCCAACCTGGCCCGCAGCACTTCCCCCCGGGCGGCCGCGATCTCGTTGAGGCGGGGTAGCAGGCGGGCGGACAGGGCCTGGTCCAGGACCGGGCTGCCCAGGTCCGCGCGGACCTTGTACCGCGCCAACCGGTCGACGATCGCCGCGGGACCGCGCACCCAGCCGATCCGCAGCCCGCCCCAGACGCCCTTGGCCATCGAGCCCACGGTCAGGATCTCGGCGTTGCCGCGGGCGTAGGCGCCGATGGGTGGGGCCGGTGCGTCGCCGCCGTGGAAACCGCTGTACGCGTTGTCTTCCAGGACGGGCACGTTGAAGCGGGCCGCGAGTTCCGCGACGCGCCTGCGTCTGCTCGCGGACATCAGGGTGCCGGTGGGGTTGTGGAACGTCGGCATCAGGTACGTGAGGACCGGACGCTCCTCGGCGAACACCGTCGCCAGCCGGTCGGGGCGCACGCCCTCGTCGTCCAGCGGCACCCCCACGAGCCGGGCCCCCGCCGCGCGGAAGACGTCCAGGCAGCCGGGCCAACTCGGCGACTCGACGACCACCGTGCAGCCGGGCCGCAGGTACATCTGCGCGACCAGGCCGATCACCTGCTGCGCGCCCGTGGTCACCAGCACCTGGTCCGGGTCGGTGGGTAACCCCGCCGCCGTGTAGTGCTCGGACACCGCGTGCCGCAGCGGCGGGTAGCCGCGCGGGTGGTAGCCGACGTCGGCCATCAGGTCGGCCAGCTCCCCGTCGGCGAGGTCCCGGTACGCGGCCAGCAGTTCCGGTGCCGCGGGCTCCACGGCCAGCGCCAGGGAGATGATCGACCCCGGTCCGTCGACCAGCCGCTGGAAGATCGAGGTGGCCCGGCCGCCGGGGACCCGGCCGTCCGCGCCGGTGCCGTTGAGCCGGGGGCGGGCGCTGACCCGCGTCCCGCTGCCGCGCACGCTGTCGACCAGGCCCTTGCCGCGCAGCTCGTCGTAGGCGGCCACCACGGTGGCCCGGCTGACGGTGAGCAGCTTGGCCAGGTCGCGCTCGCTGGGCAACCGCTCCCCCGCGGGCAGGTCGCCCACCTCGATGCTCCTGGCCACGGCCCCGGCCAGCTTGCGGTAGAGCGGACCCCCCGCGGTCGTCCAGTCCCCGAGCAGCTCCACGAGGCTGTTCGCGTCGGCAAGGCGGTCCATGATCTCGACCGTACAGGGCACCGTCACCGCGAAACCGATCCACTTCGCGCCTGATTGGACTGGACCAGGCCATGATCACCCGGAGGTGGTCCGGTTACCCCGCTGTGGTATGCCCACCAGCTCGGCAGGTGGCTCGCCCGGGTGCACCACGCCGAGTCGACGGGTCGCGCGGGTCAGGGCCACGTAGAGGTCGTTGTGGCCGAGCGGGGTGTCGAGAACCCGCGCGGGGTCGACGAGCAGGGCGGCGTCGAACTCCAGACCTTTGGCCTGCCCCGGAGTGATCAACACCACTGCCTCGGTGAGGTCGGGCGGAGTGCGCAGCGACAGCGCGGTGGACAGCGGTGCCAGGTGCGCTTCCGGGGTGATGATCGCGAGCGTGCCGTCGGTGTGCGCGGCGACCTCCTCGGCCAGCGCTCCGGCCAGGTCGTCCGCGCGGACCCGCCACGGCCGCTCCCCCGCCGCGCGGACCGAACGGGGCGGGCTGAGGTCCGGGTGGCGCGCGGCGAGGACCTCGGCCGCCACCGCCATGATCTCCGCGGGCGTGCGGTAGTTGACGGTCAGCTCGGCCAGCCGCCAGCGGTCGTCGACGTGCGGCGCCAGCACCCGCGCCCACGACGAGGTGCCCGCCGCGGTGCCGGTCTGGGCCAGGTCGCCGACGACGGTCATGGACCGGCTGGGGCAGCGCCGCATCAGCATCCGCCACGCCATCTCCGACAGCTCCTGCGCCTCGTCGACCACCACGTGCCCGTACGCCTCGCCGCCACCGCCGTCGAGCAGCACCGCGGCCTCGTCGAGCAGCGGCACGTCCGCCGCGCTCCACCCGGGCCCCTCGACGAGCCCGTAGTCGGACAGCACGTCGGCCACCACGTCCGCCGGCAGCAGCGACGGCCACACCTCGTCGAGCACATCGGCCACGCCGGGGTCGGCGAACAGCGCGTCGCGCAGGCCGTGCCGGTCGGCCTCGTCGAGGACGCCGCGCGGCACCCCGATCTCCTCCGGCCCCACCACCACGCCCGCCGCCGCCAGCGCGCGCAGGTCGGCCGCGCCGAGGCTGCCGTCGGCGCTGCCGCCGTCGAGCGCGTTGCCCGCCTCGTCGAGCACGAGCGACTCCAACTGCTCGGCCAACCGCCCCGCGAGGATCTCCACGACCTCGTGCTGGAACACCGACCGGGCCACGTTGTGCGGCAGTCCGCGCGCCCGCGCCTTCGCGGCGGCGGCGCGGCAGTCCGACGGGGACAGCGCCAGCACCCGCTGCTCGAACTCGACCTCGACGGTCGCACCCGGGATCCGGACCCGCGACCGGATCTCGGCGGCCACCCGCGCCGCCATCTCGGCGCGGCCCTTGCCCGCGGCGGTGTCCGGGGTGTCCTCGCGGGTCACCTCGACGCCGGGGTACAGGTCGGCGGTGGTCGCGGTGACCACGCTGTTCTCGCCGAGTCCCGGCAGGACGTGGCCGATGTAGTCGAGGAACACCCGGCTGGGCCCGACGACCAGGACGCCCCGGGAGCGCAGGTGTTCGCGCGTGTAGAGCAGGTACGCCAGGCGGTGCAGCGCGACGGCGGTCTTGCCGGTGCCGGGTCCGCCCTGCACCACCAGGACGCCGCCGAAGTCGTCGCGGATGATCCGGTCCTGTTCGGCGCGCAGCGTGGTGACGATGTCGCGCATGCGGCCGGTGCGCTCGGCAGTGAGCGCGGCCATCAGCGCCGCCTCGCCGACCAACCCGCCGCCGTCGTCGGCCGCGGCGAACAGCTCGTCGTCCACGCCGGTCACCACGCGGGCGCGGGTCTCGATCCGCCGCCGCCCGCGCAGTCCTTGGGGGTCCGCGGCGGTGGCGGTGTAGAAGGGACGCGCGGCGGGTGCCCGCCAGTCCAGCAGCACCACGTCGTCGGTGTCGTCGTCGAAGAACGAGAACCGTCCGATGTGGACTGTATCGCCGCGGTCGGTGTCCAGCCTGCCGAAGCAGAGACCGTCCTCGACGGCGGCCAGCCGGGCCGCTTCGGCGCGCCACACCGCGGCGGCGTCGCGGTCACCCGACGCGCCCGCCAGCCGGCTGGCGGCCTCCGCCCGGGCCGCGTCCAGGCGCGCGTAGAGGCCCGTGACGTATTCCTGCTCGAATTCCAGTTCTGCGCGGGTCAAACCCCGACTCCCCACCGGTTCGCTGATCGACGACATCGAGGGTGCCCGCGCGCGCCGGTGAACACCAGTCTTGTGTTTCCCGACGCGTTCGCTCGAGGCGGCGAACCCGGGGTCAGACGGGTCCGGGGGTGATCACCCCGGCGGCGAACTTGCTCAGCGCGATCCGGTTCGGCAGGCCGGTCTTGGTGATCAGGCTGGACACGTGCTTCTCCACCGTGCGCTGCGACAGGTGCAGGTGGTCGGCGATCTCCCGGTTGCCCAGCCGGTCCACCAGCAGCCGCAGGACCTGGTACTCGCGCACGGTGATGCCCGCCGACCGCAGGGCCTGCGGGATGCCGGACACGCCCTCGCGGCGCTGCCCGATGCGCACCCCGCAGCGGCGCATCAGCGACCGGCAGGCACCGGCGACCGGGGCGACGCCCGCGCCGTGGAAGTACTCCTCCGCCGTGCGCAGCCAGTCGACGGGGGTGCCCCAGCCGTCGTCCAGGGCGGCCTCGGCGACCAGCCGCAGCCCGAGGTGGCGGCCCATGGCGTACGGGGCGCCGACGGCCAGCGCGTCGGCCACCGCGGCGGCGGCGCCGTCGGCGTCGCCGTCGCGGCCGAGCAGCACCGCGCGGCCGAACGCGGCGAGGTGCCGGTCCCAGCGCAGCCCCCCGGCGGGCGCCGAGGTGATCTCGTGGAAGCCCGCCGCGTCGAGGTCGCCCGCGAGCGCGCGCAGCAGCACGTTCAGGCCGTAGCGGCCCGCGAGGTGGAAGGTGGTGGGGTTGCGCTCCTCCGAGCGCTGCGCGTGGGCCAGTTCCTCCCCCGCCAGCGCCGGGTTCTCCTCCAGCAGCGCGCAGAACGCGCGGCCGAGGCCGTGCACGCGGGCGGCGTGCTGGTCGTGGTCGCCGCCCCAGTGGTCGAACTCGGCCAGCGCCCGGTCCATGTCGCGGCGGCTGCCCTGGTGCGCGGCGTGCACCGCGCGGTAGAGCAGCATGTACTGGGTCGTCTCCATCAGCCGCAGCCGGGTGGTGGCGGCGAGCACCTGGTCGATCAGGGCGCGGGCGGCGGTGAAGTCGGCGCGCAGGATCAGCTGCAGCGCGATGTTGACCTCGGCCTGGTAGCGGGCGGTGACCGCGCCGATCCGGGACGCCTGCTCGCGGGCCAGTTCGAGGCGTTCGGTGCCCGCGTCGCGCAGCGCGTCGTCGTGGCCCAGCCGGACCAGCGCGTGGATCTCCCAGATCGGCAGGTCGTGCCGCACGGCCAGGGCGCGGCTGTGCTCCAGCAGGGCGGTGGCCTCGGCCGGGTCGCGGGGCCGGGTCAGCGCGCCGAGCAGCTGCCAGGCCTGGCAGGCGACCGCGGGCATGGGCACGGCCTCGGCGATGATCGCGGCGCGGCGGGCCATCTGCTCGGCCTTGCGCAGCCGGTCCTCGCCCGGCACGTCGAGTTCCAGGTGCGCGGCGACCACGTCGACCGGCGCGATGTCCTCGGCGGCGGCGTCGGGGCCGAGCAGCGCGCGGGCGGCGGCGACCTGGCTGAGGCCGTCGGCGGCCCGGCTGGCGTGCACGGCGACCCAGGCGATGCGGGTGTGCAGCCGGGCCCGGCGGCGGGGTTCGAGGCCCGCGCCCATCTGGTCGAGGAAGGTCACCACGTCCAGCGCGCGGTCGATGAGCCCGGACTCGGCCAGCGCGTAGAGCTGGGTCTCCAGGGCGGCGGCGCGCGCCGCGGTGTCGTGCGCGAGCAGCTCCCAGGTCTTGTCCAGCAGGGTCACCGCGGACTGGGCGGCGCCCTGGGCCAGCGCGCGCCTGCCCGCCTCGGCGAACAGCGTGCCCGCGGCGGCCGGGTCGCCCGCGTCCAGGCGCAGCGCGGCGCAGAACTGGCACCACTCGCCGGGCAGTCCGGGGTAGACGGTGCCGACCGCGTCGGCGGCCGCGGCCGCGAGCCGGGCGCGGTCGGCCGGGGTGACCAGGGTGAGCGCGGCGTCCACGATGAGCTGGTGGCCGAAGGCGTACCAGTCGGGGGTCTGCTCGTCGGGCCCCACGAGCTGCGCGACCTGCTCGCCCTGCAACAGGTTCAGCAGCTCGCGGTAGTCCAGGCCGGTGATCGAGCGCACCACGGCGAGCGGGAAGCGCTTGCCCAGCACGGCGGCGGCGGTGATCACCTCGCGGGTGCGCGGCGGCAGCAGGTCGACGCGGCGGGCCACGCCGCGGACGAACCCGGCGGGCAGCGCGCCGCGCTGCCGCTCGTCCACCCGCCAGCCCCGACCGTCGGGGTCGCGGGCGAGCAGTCCGCTGTCGAGCACCGACCCGAGCAGTTCCTCCAGCCGGAACGGGTTGCCCGCGCTCCCGGCCCACAGCAGGTCGAGCGCGGGTTCGGGCACGGGACCGCCGTCGAGGGCGCAGTCGAGCAGGACCCGCAGGTCCTCGCGGCGCAGCGGGCCGAGGTCGACCACGGTGCCCTGGCCGCGCTGACCGGCGGCCCTGGCCAGTGCCATGGCCGGGCAGTCCTCGCCGCGGATGGTGCCCAGCAGCAGCGTGCCGCCGCCGTCCACGTCGCCGATGTTGTCGATCAGGTACTCGACCACGGCGAGGGTCTCGGCGTCGGCGTCCTGCAGGTCGTCGAGAACCATCAGGCAGCCGCGGCCCTGGCCCGCGAGCTCGGTCAGCCGCAGCACCGCCTCGGCGAGGATGACCAGCGAGCCCGCGCCGGGGTCGCCGCCCGCCCCGGTGGAGGCTGGCTCGCCCCAGTCCGGGATGAGCCGGGCCAGGATCGGCCGGTATGGACCCAAACGGGCCACGTCGATCGGGTCGCCGGTGCGCAGCAGGGAAAGCAGGGCCTCGGTGAGCGAGCGGAACGGCACCATCGGCCCGATGGCGCTGCCCCGGCCGCGCAGCAGCCGCATGTCGGCGGCGAACCCGAGGTCGACCGCGGCCGCGGCGAGGCGCGACTTGCCGATGCCGCTCTCACCCACGAGGAACATCGATCCGCCGCGCCCGCCGCGGGCCGCGCGTACCGCGTCGGCCACCGCGGTCAACTCGCCATCGCGTCCCACGACGACCGGAAACCGACTCCCCACGCCGCGCACAGTACCCACGGGCGCCGGCGGGGGTCCATCAAACGGTTATGGGACAAACGAGTGACCTGCTCAGAGCGGGACGACACAGCACGTGGTGCTGGGCGGGAAGTCCGCCAGCGCCGACGGGTCGTCGAGCACGCCGGCGAACCCGAGCGCGCCCGCCGCGCCCGCGGTCACCACCAGGCCCGCCAGCGCGGCGGCGCGCAGTCCGAAGGCCACAGCGGGGTTGCCCGCCAGCGCGCCGATCGGGTTCCGGACCGCCGCCGCGATGGCGGCCCCGGCGGCGTCGAGACGTCTGTCGACGGAAGTGGTGCGGTCGGACATTCGGGGTTCCTCCTCTGGTGGAAAACTGTGCCGGAAACGACCGCGCCGATTACCGGTGCGGGGTTTCCGTTCTCGCGCGGGTGCTTCCGTTCGGCGCACGCCCGCTTCGACCTCGGCGGTGAGCGGGCGCTCAGCCGCCGGGTTGCAGGAGCAGCACCGACGGGACGCGGTCGCGTTGCGCCAACCGCAGCAGCCCGTAACCGATCCCGGCCACGCCGTTGAGCAGGCCGGGGGTGGGCAGACCGCCGGGGGTGCCGCAGTGCGGTCCCCCGCGGTCGATGGCGGCCAGCACCAGTCCCGCGCGGGCGCGCGCGGCCCCGGCGACGGCCGGGTCGGCGCAGTGCGGGGCCAGGGTGGCCAGTGCCTCGGCGACGCCCAGTTCGCCGTGGCACAGGCTCAGGTCGCGCAGCACCGGCCGGGTGACCAGGCGGCGGGCGGCGGCGCGGGTCGCGCGGGTGTGGCAGGCGGGGTCGTCGTGGTCGAGCAGCGCGGTGCGCGCGGCGGCCAGCCCGGCGGCGCCGGAGCACCAGCCGACGCCCGGCCCGGAGCCCGCGCGGCGCAACAGGTCGGCGGCCACCCGGGCGGCGGCGGCGTCGCCCGTGCGGGCCAGCGCCCACCCGATGCCCGCCGCGCCGTCGGCGAACCCCGGCGGGGTACTCGTGTACCCGGCTCGCGCACTGTCCACTTCGGATTCCAGGGACTCCGGTCCCACCGCTGCCCGAAGCGCGTCGGTCACGCCGGTCGCGAGGGCGGTGGCGCAGTCGGCGGCGGCGCGGGCCGCGGTGGGGTCGCCGGTGTCGGTGTGCACGGCGCGCAGCGCGGTGGCGCAGCCCGCGAGGCCGTCCGACCAGCCCAGCGGGCCGGGGAGCGCGGCCGCGGCGGCGGCCAGCTCCGCCGCGTGCGCGGCCCAGCGGCGCAGGTCGGCGTCGTCGAGCAGGACACCGGCCCTGGCCAGGGCGTAGGCGATGCCGCCGAAGCCGTGCCAGCCGCCGCAGCCGATGACCGGCAGCAGGTCGGGGCGGGCGGCCACGGCGTCGAACAGCGCGGGCAGCGGCGCCAGCGCCCGCCGGGCCACCTCGCCGTAGCGGTCGATGCCGGTGCGCTCGGCCAGCTGCGCCAGGAACAGCGCCACCCCGGTGTAGCCGGTGGCCAGGCCCGCGCCCAGCGGCAGCACCAGCCACTGCCGGTCGTCGACGAGTTCCACGCCGAGCCAGTTGACCCGGCCCGCGCCCTCGATGCCGCGGGCCACGACCTGGTCGCCCAGGGCGCAGGCGGCGGCCAGCAGCCGCTCGGGGTCGGCGGCGCGACCGGCGGGCAGGTCCGGGCCGGGGGTGCCGCCGCGGTGGTCGCCGGGCGGGCGGCGGGTGGCCAGGGTGGCGGAGATGATCCACGCCTGGTCCCCGGCGGAGGCGGCGCCGGTGGCCGCGACGGTCGCCAGCGCCCGGTCCACGCCGCTGCGCCCGAGCGCGCCGGGGATCCGGTGCCCGGTGGTGGTCCACAGGTCGGTGCCGCCGGGGCGGGCGGTGAAGACCGGGACGTCCCCGGCCCACAGGTCGGCGATCTCGTGCGGGGCGAGCCGGGCGCGCAGCGGGTCGCCCGCGGCGGCGTGCCGCAGCACGTCGAAGGCGCGGTCGCGGTCGCGCGCGTCGCGCAGCAGGTCGGGGTGGGTGGACTCGGCCAGCAGCGACGCGTAGCCGTTGCTGGCCCGGACCACCACGCGGACCTCGAGGTCGGCGCTGGCCCGGACCAGCGCGGCGAACTCGCCGCGGTGCGCCACGATCGCGTCGTGCGCGGCGTGGAAGCCCTCCAGCAGGGCGGGCTCGTGGTCGCCGGGGTCGAGCTGGGCGTCGCCGAGGCGGGGCCGGTTGGCCGCGTCGGGGAACCGGCCGGGGACCCGGGTCGGCCGCATCCGGTCGGTGCCCGGGTCGGCCCAGCCGGTGACCGCGTCGGGGGCCGGGGCGCCGGGGTCGCCGCCCAGGCCGGAGATGTCGGCGGCGCCGTGGTCGCCGACGACGATCACCGGCAGCATCGAGGTCTGGTGCACCGAGTCGGCCAGCGCGGCGGCGGCCGGGTCGCCCGCCGCGGCCGGGCCGGGCAGGCTCGGGTGCAGCAGCGTCTCGACGTCCACCAGCAGCGGCTGGTCGGCGCGGGCGATGACGTTCTCGAAGTGGATGTCGGCGGCGTGCAGCACGTGCAGCAGCGCCAGCAGCGCGCCCTGCCTGCGGTAGAAGACGTCGGCGGCGGCCCGGTCGGCCAGCGGCGCCGGGGCGACGTGCTCCAGCCAGCCGTGGTCGCCGCGGGCCAGCACGCCGACCGAGGTCAGGCCCAGGCCCGGCACCCGCCGGTCCAGCAGGGCGACGAACTCGCCGAAGCGGACGTGCGCCCGCGAGTCGCGCGGCTGGTAGACCAGCCTGCGGCCGTCGGCGAAGGTCAGCACCGCCACCGAGCGGCCCCGGCGGTGCGGGTCGCCGCGCCTGCCGTCGACCGCCACGACCGGGCCCGGGTCCGCGCCGTCGAGCAGGGTCGCGGTGAGCTCGGCGCGGTCGGCGGCGAGGTGGTCGAGCAGTTCGCGGCAGGCGGTGACGGCGTGGTCGGCGGCCTGGCCGAGCAGGCGGGCCAGCACGGGCAGCTCGGCGCACAGCGCGACCAGGGCGGCGGGCGCGGCGGCGGCGGCGAGGAAGGACCGGTACCGGGCGCGGCTGTCACCGCCGGGCAGGTCACCGGAGTCGGCGGCGCGGCGCAGGCGCTCGACGAGGGAGCGCGCGGCGAGCCCGGCCAGCTCGTGGCCGAGCCGGTCGGCGAAGCCGTCGAGGACGGCGGGCATGGCCACCAGGTCCGCGTCGAGGTGCCCGGTCGCGGCCCGGACGCGGTCGCGGGCGTCGGCGACCAGCGGCCACAGCACGGCGGCGAAGTCGACCCGCCAGTCCGCACCGGACACCGCCCGCCCGGTCCGGGGCGCGGTGACGGCGCGTTCCACGGTGTCGACCCAGGACGGCCGGGCGGGCGGGTCGGTCCGCAGTGGAAGGGCGCGGGACGCGGCGCGGGCGGTGCCCGCGGCGATGCGCTGGCCCGGCACGGCGGGTTCCGGGGCGTCGGCGCGCTCGTGGGGCGCCAGGCCCGGCACCCACCAGTGCGGGTCGGGGAACTCGACGCGCAGGTCGGTGTGGTCGGCGGTGTGGTCCACGTGTCCGGTCACGGCACGGAACGTTGTCACGCGGTGGACTCGTCGTCATGGGTGGAAACCACGCAGATTCCGGGCCACTCCGGCCGGTCCCGCGGCGTCGCGGTTGTGCGGTCCCGTGCGGCCGGTGGGTGTCCGGCGGGGTCGCGGGGAACGGCCCGAGCGGAAATTGGGTAGTGGACACCCATGCCGAACACCCCCTCGCGCGCCTAGCTTGAGCCGTCCGCCGGACAGGTTCCCCACTCACCCGACCGGTGGACGTCCCCACCGGTCACGGCTCGCGAGGTCCCCACCATGCCGACACACGCCGACCCCCCACCGGCCCACCGGGGTCCTTCCCCGACGGCCCTGCGGATCCTGGCCCGGGCCCGGTCGCGACCGGACGCGACCGCGCTGGTGTGGCGCGGTACCGGGATCTCCTACCGCGAGCTCGGCGATCGGGCAAGCCGGGCGGCCGGGCGGTTGGCGGAGCCGCCGGGGTACGGGCCGGTCGCGGTGGTGGCGGAGAAGTCCCCGGACACCATCGCGCTGCTGCTGGCCCTGCTGGCGGCGGGGCGGCCGTTCCTGCTGCCGTCGCCGACGCTGGCCGAACCGGTGCTGCGCAGGCTGACCGACGCGGCGGGGTGCGTCGCCACACTGTCCACAGTGGAGTACGCTGGCCCGGCCGCGGCCCCGGCGACCGGGCCGCCCCAGGACGGTGTCACGTTCATGCTCACCACGTCCGGCTCGACCGGGGTGCCCAAGGTGGTCCCGCTGCGCGGTTCCGCCGTCGACCGGTTCACCACCTGGGCCGCCGCGCGGTTCGAGATCGGTCCACGCACGACGGTGCTGAGCTACGCGCCGCTCGAGTTCGACCTCTCGCTGCTCGACGTCTGGGCGACCCTGGTGGCGGGTGGGACGGTCGTGCTCGTCGAGCGGGAGCGGGCGACCGCCGCCGGGTACCTCGCCGACCTGCTGCGCCACGTCGACGTGGTGCAGGCCGTGCCGATGCTCTACCACCTGCTCGCCGAGCACGGCGGTATCGCCGACCTGCCCGCGCGGCACGTGATCGCGACCGGCGACACCCTGCCCGACCGCACGCTCGCCGCGCTGCCCGAGCTGTTCCCGCGCGCCCGCCTGTACAACCTGTACGGCTGCACCGAGACCAACGACAGCTTCCTGCACGAGCTGGACCCGCGGGCCCGGCCGGTCCCGCTCGGCACGCCGGTCGACGGCGTCCGCTCGGTGCTGGTCGACGCCGACGGCGGGCTCGTCACCGGGCCCGGGGTGGGCGAGCTGCTGGTGCACACCCCGTTCCAGACCGACGGCTACCTCGACCCGGAGCTCACCGCGGCGAAGTTCACCGAGCTGGGCGACGGGTCGCGCTACTTCCGCTCCGGCGACCTGGTGCGCAGGCACCCCGGCGGCGCGCTGACCCTGGAGGGCCGCACGGACTTCCAGGTGAAGGTGCGCGGCGTGCGGGTCAACGCGCAGGCCGTGGAGCGCGCCCTGCTGGAGCACGACGACGTCACCGAGGCCGTGGTGCTGGCCGTGCCGCACCCGGTGGCGGGCAACACCCTGCACGCCGTGGTGCGCGCGCACGGCGTCGACAGCCTCACCCTGCGCAGGCACTGCGCGGCCCGGCTCGCGCTGGCCGCCGTGCCCTCGGCGTTCACCTTCGCCGACGAGCCGCTGCCCCGGACCGGCACCGGCAAGCCCGACCGCGGGCGGATCGCCCGCGACCACGTCAACGCAGTCGTCAAGTGAGACGAGGACGAGATGCCCCAGACCGCAGCGGACCCGACCGGGGAGGTCACCCGGTTCGTGCTGACCGAGTTCCTGCCCGACGTCGCGGCCGACCGGCTCGACCCCGACGAGGACCTGGTGGCGAGCGGGGTGATCGACAGCCTGGGCCTGCTCAAGCTGATCGCCTGGCTGGCCGACCGGTTCGCGGTGCCGGTGGACGAGGTGGACCTGGACCCGGACGCGTTCCGGTCGGTGGCCGCGATCGCCGCGTTCGTGACCGCCACCGCCGGGCGGGGCTGAGCGTGTCCGCCCTGCTGGCGCGGCTGACCCGGCGCGACGGGCCGGTGGAGGTCGGGCAGTGGCGCACCTTCGTCGACCGGCTCGCCGCGCGCCGCCTGGCCCGCGGCGAGGCGGCGGCGGTGCTGGCGTCGCTGTCCACCGCGATGCCCGACCTGGCGACGCTGACGGCGCTGTTCGAGGCGCTGCGCGAGCGCGGCGCGCACCGGCGCGTGGCCTACCCGGGGACGGTGAACATCGTCGGCACCGGTGGCGGTCCGCCGACGTTCAACATCTCCACGGCGGCGGCGTTCGTCGCCGCCGCGACGGGCGTGCGGGTCATCAAGACCGGGTCGCGCGCCTACACCAGCCGGTTCGGCTCGTTCGACCTGCTCGACCGGCTCGGCGTGCCGCCCGCGCGGTCGCACGCGGAGCTGGCGGCGTCGCTGGACGGGTTCGGCATCGGGTTCGCCGGGTTCTTCGTGTACCCGCCGGAGATCGCCGCGCTGGCCAAGGAGATCCTGCCGCTGGACCTGCGCGCGGTGGGGCGGTTCGTCAACACCGTCGGCCCGTTCCTGCCGGAGATCGAGGTGCCCGCGCAGCTGACCGGCGTGTCCCGGGCGGAAGACCTGACCGCGCTCGCCGCGCTGGCCGAGCGGCGGACCTGGTTGTGCCACAACGACCTCGGCGCCGACGAGCTGCTGGCGTTCGCCGCCAACACCGTCCACTGCGCGCACCCGGACCCCCTCGACGAAGCCCCGCTCTCCCTCCCCGCCGACGGCCCGGGCGACGTCGACGACCTCGCCGCGCACACTGAGGCCGTGGCGTACTTCCGCGCGGTCCTGCTGGGCCGCGCGCCGAGCGCCGCGGTCCGCACGGTCTGCCTCAACGCGGCGGCCCTCGGCGTGCTGTCCGGCACCTTCCCCGACTGGGACGGCGCCCGCGCGGCCGCGGCCGAGGCGGTGACCTCCGGCGCGGCGGGCGACCTGGTCGCGCGCATGGCGAAGGCGGTGGCCGACCGTGGCTGACTTCTTCGCCGACCGGGGCGGGCGGGTCGGGTTGGCGTTCTACCTGACCGCCGGTGACCCACCGCTGGACACCCTGCCCGAGGTGGCCGCGGCGCTGGACGAGTCCGGTGTGGACTGCCTGGAGCTGGCCGTCCCGTTCCCCGACTCGGTCACCGACGGGCCGGTCGTGCGCGCGTCGGCGGACCGGGCGCTGCGCCGGGGCGTCGACGCGGCGGCCGTGTTCGCGGCGGTCCGGCGCGTGCGGCCCGGGCTGCGGCACACCCGGATCGCGCTGCTGGCCGACTGGAGCCACACCGTCCGGCCCGTGGGCATGGCCGAGTTCCTCGCCGCCGCGGCCGGGTGCGGCGCGGACGGGCTGCTGCTGCACGGGTTGCCACCGATCCTGCGCCGCGGGTACGCCGAGGACGCCGCCCGGGCCCGGGTCCCCGTGGTCGCCACCTGCTACGCCACCTCGTCGGAGGCCGTGCTCGCCGAAGCGGCGCGCGGCGCGTCGGCGTACCTCTACCTCGTCGCCCGCTACGGCCGCTCCGGCACCGCGCCCGAGGCGGGCTTCGGCCACCTGTCCCCCGTCATCACACGGTTGCGGCCCCGGACCACCGCGCCGATCGCGGTCGGGTTCGGGGTTCGCGACCGGGCCGACGTCGCGGCCGTCGGCGCGGCGGGCGCGGACGCGGCCGTTGTCGGCAGCGCCGCTGTCTCTCGCGCCGCGCGAGCGGTCGAGGACGGCACGGACATCGCCGCCGCGCTGAGCGACCTCGCCGCGGCGCTGCGGCCCGGAAACCAGTCACCGAAGGGAGCCCGACGATGACCAGCGGAACCACCGAGGCACCGACCGTCGAGGACCTGGTCGAGGGGGTGACCCGCTGGTGCGCGGCCTTCTCCGCCGGGCACCTCGAACGCGACGCCCGCGCCCGGTTCCCGCACGAGCAGTGGGCCCAGGTCTGCCGCAGCGACCTGCTGCGGCTGCCCTTCGACCCGGACCGGGGCGGTCTGGGGCGGGACCTGGTCACCACGATGCGGGTGCTGGAGGCGCTGGGTCGCGGCTGCCGCGACGGCGGCCTCAGCTTCTCGGTGTGCACGTCCATGGTCAGCGTCGGCGTGCCCGTCCAGCGGTTCGGCACCGACGCGCAGCGGGCCCGCTACCTGACCGGGATCTGCTCGGGTGAGCTGATCGGGGCGCACGCGATCACCGAACCCGACGGCGGCTCGGACGCGCTGGCCATGCGCACCACCGGCCGCCGCGACGGCGACGACTTCATCCTCAACGGCGGCAAGGCCTTCGTGACCAACGGCCCGGTGGCCGACGTCATCGTCGTCTACGCGCGCACTCACCCGGACGGCGGTCCCCTGGGCACCACGGCGTTCCTCGTCGACCGCGACACACCCGGTCTGGTGGTGGGCCCGCCGATCGCCAAGATGGGCCTGCGGACCTCCCCGTTCTCGGAACTGTCCCTTGAGGACTGCCGGGTGCCCGCCGACCGCGTCCTCGGCCGCGTCGGCTCCGGGTTCCTCGTGCTGGACCACGTGCTGAAGTGGGAGGTCCTGTGCTCGTTCGCGATCAGCCTCGGGGAGATGCGGCACCGGCTGGCGCGGTGCGTGGAGTACGCGGGGCGGCGCGCGCAGTTCGGCAGGCCGATCGGCGAGTACCAGGCGGTGTCGCACCAGATCGTGGAGCTGAAGGTCGGCGCGGAGACCACGGCGAAGTGGCTCTACGACACCGCCGCGAAGGTGCTGCGGGGTGAGCCCGTCACCACGGACCTGGCGATCACCAAGCTCGTCGCGGGCGAGGCCAACCTGGCGTCGGCGATGACCGCGGTGCGGCTGTTCGGCGGCAACGGGTACACCACCGAGTTCGGGCTGGAGAAGGACTTGCGGGACGCGGTGGCGGGCACGATCTACTCCGGCACGTCGGAGATCCAGCGCAACCGCGTCGCGGCCATGCTGGGGGTCGGCCGGTGACCGCCTGTCCCGGGCCGGGTTCCCTGGCCGCCACCGAGTTCCTCGACCACGGCGCGCCCGGGGTCCGGCACTTCGCCGCGCAAGCCCTTGAGGGTGTCCCGGACACCGACCGGGACCGGGCCGTCGCGCTGTACTACGCGGTGCGCGACGGCATCCGGTACGAGGTGTACGGCGCCGACCTCTCCCGCGCCGGTCTGCGCGCGAGCAGCGTCGTGGAGGCCCGTTCCGGCATGTGCCTGCACAAGTCCGTGCTCTACGCCGCCGCGTTGCGGTCGGTCGGCGTGCCCGCCCGGCTGGTGCTCACCGACGTCCGCAACCACCTCGCCTCCGACCGGCTGCGCGAGTTGGCGGGCGGGGACGTGTTCACCTACCACTGCCTCACTTCCGCGCACCTCGACGGCCGTTGGCTGCGCGCGACGCCGGTGTTCAACCGGACCCTGTGCCGCCTCTACCGCCTGGACCCGCTGGAGTTCGACGGCACCGCCGACAGCGTGCACCACCCGCACGACCGGTCCGGCAGGCGCCACATGGAGTTCCTGCGCGAGCACGGCGAGTTCGACGACCTGCCGCACGCGCGGGTCGTGGCCGGGCTGCGCGCGGCCCACCCGAGGTTGTTCGACGGCCCCACCACCCCGACCACCGACACCCTCACCGCCGGCTCCCTCGTCGCCGAGGCGACCGACCCACCAGGAGCGCCCCGATGAGCGAGCACGTCAAGTACCTGCTGTCCGAGGACGACATCCCGCGCACCTGGTACAACCTGGCCGCCGACCTGCCCGACCCGGCGGCCCCGCGGCACCCGGGGACGGGCGCGGACATCACGGTCGACGACCTGCTCGCGATCATGCCGGAAGCGTTGGCGCGACAGGAGTTGAGCCGCGAGCGCGAGATCGGGATCCCGGACGGGGTGCGGGACGTCTACCGGCAGTGGCGGCCCTCGCCGCTGTACCGGGCGCGGCGGTTGGAGCGCGCCTTGGACACGCCCGCGCGGATCTACTACAAGTACGAGGGTGTCAGCCCGTCCGGCAGCCACAAGCCGAACACCGCTGTCGCGCAGGCGTACTACAACCGGCGGGCCGGGATCACCCGGCTGGCCACCGAGACCGGCGCGGGCCAGTGGGGGTCGTCGCTGGCGCTGGCGGGCGCGCTGTTCGGCCTCGACGTCGACGTCTACATGGTGCGGGTCAGCTACGAGCAGAAGCCGTACCGGCGGATGCTCATGGAGACCTACGGCGCGCGGTGCGTGCCCAGCCCCAGCCCGGAAACCGCGGCCGGGCGCGCGGTGCTGGCCGCGGACCCCGACAGCCCGGGCAGCCTGGGCATCGCGGTCTCCGAGGCCGTCGAGGTGGCGGGGGCGGACCCGGGCACCAGCTACGCGGGCGGCAGCGTGCTCAACCACGTGCTGCTGCACCAGAGCGTCATCGGCCAGGAGGCCATCGCCCAGTTCGCGCTCGCCGACGACAACCCGGACGTGGTGATCGGGTGCGCGGGCGGCGGCAGCAACCTGGGCGGACTCGCGTTCCCCTTCCTGGGCAGGAAGTTGCGTGGTGGGCCCGAGGTCCGGATCATCGCGGCCGAACCCGCCGCCTGCCCGACGCTGACCCGGGGCACGCGGGCCTACGACTTCGCCGACGCGACCGGGTTGACGCCGCTGCTGCGGATGCACACCCTCGGCCACGGGTTCGTGCCGCCGCCGCTGCACGCGGGTGGCCTGCGCTACCACGGCATCGCGCCGCTGGTGAGCGCCGCCGTGGCGGCCGGGCTGGTGGAGCCGGTCGCGGTCGCGCAGACCGACAGCTTCGCCGCCGGGGTGCGGTTCGCGCGCGCGGAGGGCATCGTGCCCGCGCCGGAATCCGCGCACGCGGTGGAGGTCGCGGTGCGGGAAGCGTCGCGGTGCCGGGAGGAGGGCGTCGGCCGGACCATCCTTTTCGGACTCTCCGGGCACGGGCACTTCGACCTGGGCGCGTACGAGCGGCACTTGGCGGGCGCGCTGCGGGACGAGCCGCACGACGAGGCCGGGGTGCGCGCGGCGCTCACCGCAGTGCCAGGACTCGCGGCGGCCACCGACCTGGCGGGACTCGCGGATGTCTGAACCACTGGTGAAGGTCTGCGGTGCCACCGCGCCCGCGGACCTCGCCCTGCTCGGCGCGGCGGGCGCTGACCTGGTCGGCCTGTGGTGGCGGGTGCGCGGCGGGCACGCGGACCTGTCCCGGGCGCAGGTCGTGGCGCTGGCGGGCGCGGGTGGGCCGCGGCCGGTGCTGGTGACCTTCAGCGGGGACGCGCGCGGCGTGCTCGACGTCGTGCGGCGGTCGGGGGTGCGGTGGGTGCAGCTGCACGGGTACCAGCCGCCGTCGGTGGTGCGCGCGTTGAAGGCCGAACCGGGGCTGACCGTCGTGAAGGTCCTGCACCTGCGCGGAACCGGGTGCGTGGAGCGGCCGTTGCTGGCCGCCTACGAACGCGCCGGGACCGACTGCTTCCTGCTCGACGCCGTCGGCCCGGACGGCGCGCTGGGCAGCACCGGCCGCACGCTGGACGAGGCGGCCGTGCTGGCGGTCGTCGCGGAGACCTCCCGCCCGTTCCTGCTCGCGGGCGGGCTCTCCGCGGCGAACGCAGGCAATTTCGCGGCCGTGCGGGCACACCCCCGGTTCGCCGGGATCGACGTGGACTCCGGCGCGCGCGACCGGTACGGCCGGTTCTGCCGCGAGCGGGTGCTGGGGCTGCGGCGGGGGTGGACGCGGTGAGCGGGTTCGTCGCGGCGCTGCTGGGCGCGCGGGTACCGGTGATCGCGGAGGTCAAGCCGACCGACGGCCGCGGCGCGGCGCTGCTCGGCGCCCGGTCGCCGGTCGAGTTGGCCGGTGCGTACGAGGCGGCGGGAGCGCCGTGCCTGTCGGTGGTGACCGGGCGGTGGTTCGGTGGGAGCCCCCGGCTGCTGGCCGACGTCGCCGGGCGCAGCGGGCTCCCGGTGCTGCGGAAGGACTTCCTGACCCGCGACCGGGACCTGGTGGCGACGCGGGAACTCGGGGCGTCGGCGGTGCTGCTGACGGCGGGCCTGTTGCCGCGCTCGGTGCTGGGGTCGCTGGTCGACAAGGCCCTCGGGCTGGGGTTGACGCCGTTCGTGGAGGTCACGTCGGAGGCGGAGATCGCGGCGGTGCGGCACCCGGCGGACTGCGTGATCGCGGTGAACAACAAGGACATCCGGGGCCGTGAGCAGGGTGTGCCGGACCTGGCGCGGAGCGAGCGGTTGCTGCCCGCCGTGGTCGCCACCGGCTGCCCGTGCCCGGTGAGCGCGAGCGGGATCTCCCGACCGGAGGACGCGGCGCGGCTGCTGGGCGCCGGTTTCGCGGGAGTATTGGTGGGGACGGCGTTGTTGCGCGCCCCGAACCTGGCGACCTGGCTGGCGGAGGTGCCCCGGTGACGGCGATGTCGTTGCGGCAGGCCCTGGACGGTGTCGTCGACGGTCCGGTGTTGGCCCGGGACGAGGTCGCGGGGCACTACGCGCGGTTCGCCGGGGTGCCCGCGACCTCACGGGCGAGCACGGAACCCGTGATGCGGTACCGGGTGTCCGATTCGGACATTCCGGTGGTACTGGGGTTCTACGGTTCCGAGGAGCGGGTTCGGTCGACGCTACCCGGCCTACCCGCCCGTGCCGGACAAGCCCGGGAGTTGTTGGCCCGAACCATTCCCCCGGTCCACGTCCCCGATGAGCGCACCCATTGGTCCGGAGTCGACCTGTCCGCGTTGCCGGTGCTGCGGGCCACGCCGCGTGACGCCGGGCCCTACCTCACCATGGGGGCCGTGTACGCGCGCCGCGGTGGCGCGACGGCGTTCTCCGTGCACCGGATGCTGGTGCTGGGACGCGATCGGCTGGCGATCTGGATGCTGCCGAGCCGCGCCCTGCGGGCCATGCACGCCGACGCGCTCGCGGCCGGGGAGCGGTTGGCGGTGTCGGTGAACATCGGTATCCCGCCCGCGGCCATGATCGCGTCCGCGCTGTCGACGGCGCTGCTGCCGGTGGACAAGCTCGACGTCGCGGGCGCGTTGGCCGGGGCGCCGGTCGCGTTGGCGCCGTCGAGCGACGGGGCGACCTCGGTGGTCGCCGACGCGGAGATCGCGCTGGAGGGGTACATCGGGGCCGAGGAGTCACCGGAGGCGCTCGACGGGATGCCGGACCGGTCGCTGCCGGAGTTCCTCGGGTACGACGGCTCGGCGCGCGATCGGGTGCCAGTGCTGACGGTGACGGGGGTGTCCACGGTGCCGTCCCCGGTGTACCAGGCGGTGATCGGGCCGGGGCGCGAGCAGTCGGTGATCCTGGGAGTGGCCGGTGGCGTGTCGCTCGGGCTGTGCCTGGAGGACGACCTGGTGGTGGACGCGCACTTCTCCCCCGCCGGTGGTGGGATGTTGTTGCTGGCGGTGGCTTTGCGGAAGGCGAGCGCGTCGGACGACGACCGCCTCCCTTCCCTGGCCCAGGCACTCCTGCGGCGACACCCGTTCGTCAAGTTGATCGTGTTCACCGACGACGACGTGGACGTGTCGTGCGCGGAGGACGTCCTGTGGGCGATGACCACGCGCAGCAACCTCGGCGTCGACGCGATCACCCTGCCGGGCCCCGGCCCGCTGGGCATGGACCCGTCGCAGCGCCCTTCCTGGCGCCGAGGCGGCGGCGAGGGGCGGACCTACGTCGACGCGACCATCCCTTTCGGACTGGACGCGGCGCGCTCGTTCGGCGGTGGCACATGAGGCTCGTGGTCGGCATCACCGGGGCCACCGGCACGGTGATCGGCGTGCGGATCCTGCGCGGCCTGCGGGACCTGGGCGTGGAAACGCACCTGGTCTTGAGCAAGTGGGGCCGCGCGACACTGGAACTGGAAACCGACCTGACCGTCGCCCAAGTGCACGCGCTCGCCACGCACGTCCACCCGCACGGCGACCAGACCGCCCCCATCTCCAGCGGCTCGTACCGCACCGACGGGATGATCATCGCCCCGTGCAGCATGAAGACCCTGGCCGCGCTGCGCACAGGGTACGGCGACGGCCTGATCCCCCGGGCCGCCGACGTGACGCTGAAGGAGGACCGCAAGCTCGTCATCGTCCCGCGCGAACTTCCGCTGTCGGAGATCCACCTGGAGAACATGCTGGCACTGCGGCGGATGGGGGCGGTGATCGCCCCGCCGTCCCCGGCGTTCTACACGCGACCCCGGACGGTGGAGGACATCGTCACGCACATCAGCGCGCGGGTGCTGGACCAGTTCGGCCTCGACCTGCCGGAGGCCGTCCGCTGGACCGGGGCGCGACACCCGGCCTGACCGCCCGATTCGTCGCTTTTCCACCGAAGTAGACTGATCCACATGGGGTCAGCGGAACAGGCCGTGGCGCGGCTTCGGGAGATCGTCGACGGCCGGGTCAAGACGACCGGGGCCGCGTGGGGCCGGACCAAGCCGAGGAGCGTGGCGGCGGGCGAGGGCGCGGCCGTGAACGCCGTGCTGGTGGCGTTCCTCGGGGCGCTGTCGGGCTTCCGGGTCGGCCCGTGCACCGGCGCCGCCATGATCGTGTTCGGTGGCGCCGCGGGCTGCGCCCTGACCGCCGCCTCGGTCCGGCGCCTGATGGACGCCGCCCGGATCCAGGTCGTGGGACCGGACGAGGCCGACACCCTCCGGCTGCGCCGGAGCACCGCGGCGCGCCAAGCCGGGCTGCTCGTCGCGTGCCTGCTCACCGCGGACCTGGCGGGCCTGGCCCTGTGGCTGGAGGGGTGGCCGCCCGCCGACCCGGTGGCGTGGTGGCTGACCGCCACCTGCCTGGCCCTGGCCCTGCTCACCCTCGCCGCCACCTGGCGCCGCGTACACGACTGGTTCCCGCGTTTCGGGGCGGAGCTGGACGTGCGGCTGCCGCCGCTCCCCGCCGAGCTGGAGCCCTTGGCCACCCGCCCGGCGCCACCCGTCACCCCGACCCCACCGGACGCGGAGCTGGCCGCCGCCGAGAGGCACGTGCTCGGCATCCTTGAGGAACGGGTGCGGATCGGCAAGGACACGCGAACGCCGGTGACGGCACCGAGCGTCGTACGCGGCCACCGCGCGATCCGAGCCGCCACGGCCGTGACCGCGGCGGGCGCCGTCGCCGCCCCGTGGGTCGGCCCCCTCACCACCGTCGCGGCCCTGCTGTACCTCAACTACTTCTACGCCGCCTACACGACGACCTCGACCACCCGGCGGGAGCACGCGATCCGGATCACCGAAATGGGCCCGGACGCCGCCGACACAGTGGACTTCCACCGGTACGGATCCCCACCCCGATACCCGTTCGGCGAACACATCGCCGCGCTGTCGGCGCTGGCGCTCGGGGTGGCGTTGTGGGTGGAGATGGCACCGGAGGCAACCATCGCCTGGTCCGTCACGGCGTGCGGCCTGGCACTGTCCGCGGCCGTCGCGGTGGTGTACCGGACCGCGCTGCGGGAGTGGTTCTCCCGGTTCCTGGCCGAGTCCGGAGTGGAGTTGCCTCCCCTGCCGCCGGAACTGGAACACCTGGTGGAGCAGGGTCGCAACCGAGCACACCGAGGCCAACCCAGCCGCCGGTAGCGCATACCCGGGGCCTCACGGGGCGATGCCGAAGTCCTCGGACAGGGCGTGGAAGCGGGACTCGGCGAGGGGGGTCTGGTCGTCGCCCAGCCAGGCGAGGTGGCCGAAGGACTCCAGGACCACCAGGCCGTGGATCGCGGTCCACGCGCTGAACGCCACCGCCGCCGCGTCCGAGGGGAGGTCCACCGCGGCGGCGAAGACGTTCAGGGCGGTGAGAGGTGGTGTGACCGCTCGGCGTTGCAGGGTGCCGCGGTGCCAGGCGGCGAGGATCGGGGGGACGAAGGCGGCGCCCACCGCGCGGCTCGCGTGTGAGGTCGGGCCGGATTCGGGGGCCTGGTAATCCGGGATCGGGGTGCCGTAGAGGAGCGCGAACTCGTGCGGGTGGGTCAGGGCCCACTCGCGGTAGGCCAGGGCAGCGGCCACGAAGGCGTCGCCCTTCGCCGCGTCTCTGGCGCGGGCCACTTCCGCCGCCAGTGCCGTGAAGCCGTCGGTGATCAGGTCGGTCAGCAGGGCGTCGCGGTTCGGGTAGTAGCGGTACAGGCCCGCCGGGCTCATGCCGATGGACACCGCCACCGCGCGCAAGGACAGCGCCGCGCCGCCGCCCTCCCGCAGGTGGGTCTGGGCGGCCGCCTTGATCTCGGCCGTCGTCTGCTCCCTGAGCCGTTCCCGCCTGTTCGCCATGGTGCGTGAGGGTAGCGCTTTGCGATCGGTGTTCGCAGTGCGCTAGCGTGCCTTTGTGAACAGTGATCGCAGTGCAGTTATTGATCGCAAAGTAGATGGCGGACGCGGACCGACCCGCGTGGCCGCCCTGTTGCTGCTGGTGGAGGGGGTGTTGCTGTTCCTCCCGGTGGTGGTGCTCGGGGCCGCCGTGGACTGGCCTGCCAGCCTGGGCGAACCCGCCGCCACGGTCTTGCCGCAGGTGGCGGCGAACGAGACGGCGTTACGACTGGGGTACGTCGCGTACCTCGCCTACTCAGCGTTGTTCCTGCCGGTGGCGCTGTGGACCACGGCGGCCCTCGCGCGCGGCCGGTCGGACTCGCGAGTCGCCCGGCTCGGCCTGGCGTTCGCCGCGCTGTCCGCGCTGGCGCGGTGCGTCGGCATCGTCCGCTGGCTGACCACGATGCCCGACCTCGCGCGGGCGTGGCAGTCCGGCGCGCACCGGGAGGCGGTCCAGGTCCAGTACGACGCGCTGAACTCGTTCGCGGGCGGCGTCGGCGAGTTGCTCGGGGTGTCGCTGTTCGCGGCGGGTTGGTTGCTCTGCCTGGCCAGGGTCGCGGAGATCCCGTTGTGGCTCAAGGGTTTCACCGTGCTCACCGCCGCCGCCCTGGCACTGCCGCTGGTCGAGTTGCTCGGCGTGGACGCGGGTGCGTTGATCAGTGTGGGCAGCGGGGCGGTCCAGGTCTGGTTCCTGGTCGCCGCGGCGCACGTCATCCGGAAGCGAGCCGACTAGCGGGGTGGGGGAGGATGGTGCCGTGCCATTGCCAGGGACACTGCGGACGGTCGCCGCCACCCGGTACGTGACGCCGCTGCGGGAGGGCGGGTCGCTGCCCGGGTTGGTCGAGGGCGACGACCTGGGGATGTACGTGCTCAAGTTCCGGGGCGCCGGGCAGGGGCTCAAGGCGCTGGTGGCCGAGGTCGTGGTGGGGGAACTGGCCAGGGGGTTGGGGCTGCGGGTGCCGGAGCTGGTGCTGGTCGACCTCGACCCGGACCTCGGGCGAGCCGAGCCGGACGAGGAGGTCCAAGAGCTGCTGCGGGCCAGCGGCGGCCGCAACCTCGGATCCGACTTCCTGCCCGGTTCCTTCGACTTCACCCCGGCCGTCCGCGACCCGGGGCCTGACCTGGCCGCGCGGGTGCTGTGGTTGGACGCCTTGGTGCTCAACGTGGACCGCAGCTGGCGCAACCCCAACCTGCTGCTGTGGCACCGCGAGGTGTGGCTGATCGACCACGGCGCCGCCCTGTACTTCCACCACCGGTTCGCGGCGGGCTGGGCACCCGCGACGAGCTACCGGTTCGACGCGGCGGACCACATCATGCTCGGCGCCGCCGGTTCCGTCGAGGCAGCGCACGAGGAACTGGCCCCTCGCGTCCCAGCCGCGGTGGACCGCGCGGTCACCCTCATCCCGGACGACTGGCTGGACCCGGTCTTCGGCGACCCCGACACGGCCCGATCGGCCTACCGGTCGTACTTCACCGCGCGGCTGGCCGACGCCCCGCGCTGGCTCGCGGACGTGGAGGCGGCCCGTGTCGCACGTGTTTGAGTACGCGCTGCTGCGGGCCGTGCCGCGGCAGGACCGCGGGGAGGCCATGAACATCGGCGTCCTGCTCTACTGCGCCGACCTGGCCTACCTGGGCTGCCGAACCCACGTCGACCCGGACCGCCTACGAGCCCTCGACCCGGGCATCGACCTCGACGTCCTCACCGCCACCCTCACCCAACTCACCACCGCCTGCGACGGCGAAGACGGCCGAGTCCCGGTCACGAACATCCCCATCGGCCAACGCTTCCGCTGGCTGACCGCACCGCGCAGCACCCTGGTGCAGACCTCCCCCACGCACCCGGGCCTCACGACCGACCCGAACACCGACCTGGACCGCCTCTTCCGCCGCCTGGTCCTCCCCCTCACCTGACCAGGACGATTCGTCTCGTGCGGGGCGACTGCGATTCGGTTGTGTTCCGCGTGCAACGTGGTGCTCGTGCCGGCCACAGACAAGTGTGACCGAGGAGACGCGAGCCGGGGTGCTGGTCCGCGAGAGCGCGCTGCCGTGGCTCTAGACCGTGGTGGGCAACCTGGCGCGCGATGAGGCGCGCGGTGCCTGCGCCGTTCCCGGCTCGCGCGTCGCGTTCCGCCGACACCCGCGGTCGTCGACCGGCTGCACGACATCGAGAGGGCGCGCGGACTGATCGCGGCCGTGCGGCGGCTGCCCGACGCCCAGCGCGAGGTCGTGGAGCTCTGCCTGCTGGGCGAGCTGTCGTCGGGCGAGCCGGCCGAGGTACTCCAGGTCGCCGAGGCGACTGTGCGCTCCACGTTGTCTCGTGCCCGGTCCAAACTCACGAGCATGGTAGGGGAATAGCCGATATGGACGATCGAGACGAGTTCGCCGTGCCACCCCTGCGCGAGGTCCCCGATGACGTGCGCGACCGGCTCGCGGCCCGGGTGCTGACCGCGCGAAGCAGGAAGCGCCGCGGTGTGGCCGTGCTCGGCGCGGCGGTGGGGGTCTGGGGTTCCGGTAGTGACCACGATGTACCGGGTGGACCGTCGTTGGGCGTGGCCGGTCCGGGCACGGAGCCGACGCGCGCGCTCGGCGTCTCGCCCGAGGCGCCGCGTCCGGCCTCGATCGCTGTTGGGCGGCCGCGACCCGTGCCGTCGCGGCCGCCCCCGCCCGCGACCAGTGGACCGCGCTGTTCCAGGTGACCAACGATCTGGTGGTGGTGACGGCCATCCGCGCCGCGAGCTCACCGCTGTTCTGCGAGACCACCCGCGCCACGGTGGCGGTGTCCGATCCGGAGCGGACCCCGACCTACGTCGAGGGATCGCGCACCGCAGCGCTGCTGACCGCACCCAACGGCACGATCGCCGGGCTGCTGGACCCGGCGTGGCCCGGCGCGCGGGTGTCCACGACCGCGCCGAGCAAAGACCGCTACCAAGCCGACGTCGTGCACGAGGACGGCCTGTTCGCGTACCTGTCGGTGATCGGGCCGGACAACGCCGCCGCGACCACGATCCGCCCCAGCGGTGACGACGTGGAACGGGCGCTCCCGAAGGCCGGGGCGCCGCTGGTCGACGCGCCCGCGCCCGCGGACCGCTCGTCGGCGCGCGGCCGCTTCCTCGACTCGTGCATCGACCAGGCCAGGGCCTACCGCGTGGTGGTCGACGCGGCCTCCTTGGTCGCCGGGCGCGACCGCGGCGGGCCCACGGGGCTCCAGGGTGGTCATGGCGGTCAACGACGGCGGTGTCGCCGCCTGCTTCCTCCAGGAGCAACGCACCGACTTCATCGCCCAGGCCACGCCGAGCGGCACCGGCGGCACCGCGGTCAAAACCCTTCCGGTCGCCCCCGGGTGTGGACGGCAGACCGCTGATCGCCGGGACGACCAGCCGCGAGAAGGCGAGGATGGAGATCGAACTGCCCGACGGCGCGGTGCTGCCCGCCGACGTCGCCAACGGCACCTTCGCGGTGCTCTTGCCCCCCGAGGCAACGGACAGCTCTCGCGTCGTCTGCCGCGCCTACGCCGCGGACGGCTCACTCGTCTACCAAGGACTCTTTACCTGAGCCAACCGCCAAGGACAACCAGACACTGGGCACCACCTCGGTGTTCTTCAACTGGAACGGCGGCGCCTGGGACCACGTCGGCACCATCCGCGCTCCGCACTACACCGGCTACATCGCGCCCCCGGACCTGCTCCGCACGACCGACGGCATCATCGTGTGCTGATCTCCGCGTAGGTGCGTAGGCAAAGGAGCCCGTCCGCGGCGGTATCGCCTTCCCGGACGGGCTCGCCGGGCCACCCTTCCCGCTCCTGACACCGCAGTAGTCGCGACCGCGGGGGTTGTCCAGGGCGGTGGTGCAGGCAAGCTCGCCGGTCGAGCCCGCTCACCGCCGACTCGAACTCACCAACCCCCATCTGGTCATCCCCCGCGACTGGTCATCCCCCGCGACGCTCCGCGCGCACCAGCATGCCGATACCCCACAACCACGCCAGCACCACCGGAACCAGCAACCACACCTGCTGCGTCACCACGGCGACAGCACCCAACACCGCGCCACACCCCAACGGCACGGTGACCACCGGCTTGGCGTGGTTGACCAACGCCCCCACCAACACCAACCACACGGCGGCGGTGGGCAGGAAGAACACCAGCCAGCCCATCACACACCACCTCTCAGCCGGAACCACTCACCAGCCTCGATAGTAGACGGCCATCTCACCGCGCCGTTCCACGGCCGCCGCCCCGAGCCGGTTTCGCGCGTCCCACCACCACCGGACTGTCCTAAGTGGCGACACCCGCGTCGGCGGGCTTCCGGTCGAACCGGCTACCGGAAGGCTTCTTGCACCTTGGCGAGGAACCGTGCCCATTGTCCTGTCTTTCCGGGGAAGCCGGCGTCGACGAGGTTGAGTTCGAGCGTCCGGCGCAGGGGGTGGGGTGATTCGAGGATGGCGTCGTTGCGCTCGGCGAGGCGACGGAGTTCGGCGTTGGTGGGCAGGCGGTCGCTTTTCGCGCTGTTGCAGTCGTGGTGGGCGGGTGCCAGGTTCCACAGCAGGTCGAGGTCGGGCCCCTGCCACCCGGCCACGCTGCCGTAGCGCCGCATCAGCGCGTGGGGGAAGACGTGGTCGACCGCGGTCGCGGTGTCGGGGGTGATGATCTCGTCGCAGATCAGGCACCGGCCGTGTTGGAACCCGATGACGGAGTCGGTCAGCCCGGCGATCGGTCGGCGCCGGTACCTGTCCCGGAGGGCGCTCGAGTCCAGGTCGACGGCGAGGCCGTCGCGCAGCAGTCCGCGGCCGATCTCGAGCGTGAATGAGCTTTCCACGATGTTCCAGCGCGCGGCGAGTTCGGCGCGCAGCCCCGCGGCGCGTTCGGACGTGGCGATCGCAAGCATCTCGGCGGTCAGTTCCACTGTGGGGTCCGCGCCGCCGGTCACACGGTAGAACTCGTGGGGTAATCGTCCGCCGCCCCGGAGGTTGGGGAACTTGCGCAGCACCATCTGCCGCATGGATCGGCCCGCCACGTCGAGCAGTCGTTCGGTGGGACGTCCCGATTCCCTTGTCCGGTCGGCTTCCTGCCCGGCCACGGTCAGGAAGTCCTGGTCGCCCAGTTCGGACTTTCCCGGCGCCTGGGGTGCGGTGGACAGGTGTTCCACCAGACTGAGGGCGTAGGGGACGGCCAGTTCCGATAATCGGACCTCGGCGCGGCCCTCACCGGCCGTCTCCAGGAGGGCGTGGGCCAGGGCGAACTTGTAAGTCCGGGAGTTCTCGCCCAGCAGCACCGCCATCCGCCACGACGACCACGGGGTGGGTTCGACCCGGTAGAGGGCGTCCGTCACGGGGTCACCTCGCCGTCGCGTGCCAGGACCAGGCAGCTCCACCGCACGTCGGGCCTGCTCAAGATGTCCGCGGACTCGCTGTGGTGCACCACTTTCAAACCTTGGGATCCGGCCGACTCGACCGTCTCGGCCACGGTCACGTCGAACATCCGCCGTCCCGGGGGCACCGGGCCGTGACGCAGGGTCAGGATCGAACGACCGCCGGGCGCGGACAGGTCGCTGATCCGCGCCATGGCGGCCCGGCGCTCGGCGCGGTCGAGGTGCATCCACACGGCGCTGAGCAGCACGAGGTCGAAGACACCGCGGACCGAGCGGAGTTCGGGAAGGCTGTCATCGAGCCACTGGATGGTCGCGCCGTGCAGCGACCGGCCGGCGACCCGGAACTCCGCGGTCGGCTCCACCGCGGTGACCGCATGCCCACGCGCGGCGAGAGCGGCGGCGTCACGACCGGTGCCTGCGCCGATATCGATCACCCGCCCCGGACGGGCGGGCAGCCACGCGAGCGCGGCGCGGTGGACGTCCTCGAACGCCACGGCCTCGTACCGGCGGGCCAGCACCCCGGCCGCCTGCCCGTAGCCCGTGGCGCCCGCCACCGTGCCACCCGGCCTACCGGACTCTCGGCTCACGACCGCCACCACCCCGCTGGAGCACCGCGGCCCACGACCGCCCGGCCCCTTCGCCACACCCTACGAATGCGCCCGATCGCCCTTGGGTCAAGGCTCACGACACGATCCGAAAGTACCAGCCCACAACCACACAGCGCGGCGGAAACCGCCCAAAACACCGCGATCAACATCCCGCCCTACCACCGCCAACGAGCGGCCGCGGCAACTCCATGCGGCGTTCCGGCACCTCGACGAAGGCCTCGCTATCGGTGGAAATCTCCCGAACCGGCGATAGTTCACGATTGGGTGGTATGTCTCAGACTCCCGGGGCGGGCTCGCACGGCCTTGTGGGCCAAGACGGCGCCCAAGCCGCGCGGCCCAAGCTGTCGCCGTGTGCGCGCCCGCGTCGACGAGGCGGCAGTTCGCCCCCGGGTGTCGAGATAGTGGTAACAGGTCATCGGCAGTGTACCGTTGGATCACGTGGTCGGTCGTGGCCGGGAATTCGATTGGCAAATTCCCGGATATGGCCGCCGGTCATCCTGGAGCGCTTGGCGGATTGCGATTCGCGCATCGCGTCGATACGTTCGGTTGAACCAGGGTCACGCATTTCGGTCGAATTCGGTGACGCGTTCCAACCCTGGCTCCGCACTCGCCCAGGGGGTGGCATGCGACTCTCGTCAATGGCCGCGGTGTCGGCCGCGGCACTCGTCCTCTCGGCCACGGCGGTACCCGTCGCGGTGGCGCGTAGTGGGCCACCGCCTGCCGGGGCGGCACGGGGCGCGCCCACCACCGTCACGCTGATCACCGGCGACCAGGTCCGGCTGGTCGGTGGTCGTGCCGTGCTCGCGGGGCTCAGACCTGGTGTTTCGTACCGGACCTACACGGCGGCGCACCGCGTGCGCGTGTTCCCGTCCGACGCGGTTCCGCTGTTGCGTTCGGGGCAGCTCGATCAGGGCCTGTTCGACGTGACCGGGCTGGCGGAGGCGGGGTACGGCGAGCGGGCCGATCTCCCGCTGATCCAGACCGGCCCGGCGACGAACGTCGCGGGCGTGCGCACAATTCGCGATCTGCCGTCCATCGGTGGGCGCGCGATCACCGTCGAGAAGGCCTCCTTGCCCGCCGTGTGGCGTCAGCTGGCCGCGACGGGTGGAAAGGTGTGGCTGGACTCCAAGATTCGGCCCGCCCCCGAAATCGATCCGGTTCCTGCCGTCCCGCGCGGCGGCTTGACCGGCGCCGGCGTGCAGGTGGCGGTCGTCGACACCGGAATCGACGGGATCGGCCACGAAGTGGCCGAAAAGGATTTCACGGACGGTGTCGCGCACGGCAGCGACCACGGCACCCGGGTCGCCGCGACCATCGCGGGGGCCGTGGCCCCGGGCATCGATCTCCTCGACGCCAAGGCTCTCGGCGCCGACGGCACCGGTCAGCTGTCGTGGATCATCGCGGCCGCCGAGTGGGCGGCCGACCAAGGCGCGGACATCGTCGACGTGGGCGCGGGCCTCGGTGACGCGGACAACGGGCTGCTCCGCCAGTCCCTCGACCGGTTGTCCGCCACCAAGAACACCCTGTTCGTCGCGGGCGCCGAACCCGTGTCCCGCGACCACGCCCCCGCCGCGACGGCGGCACTGACCGTCGACCCGGCGCACCGCCCGGCCGCCGTGGGCGCGGCGGCGCTGCTCGCCCAGCGGCACCCGGATTGGCGTGGCGCGCCGCTCAAGCGCCGCCTCATGTCCACTATGGACTCAAGTAGTCCGGACCCCGCCCAGGCCTTGGCAGACGTGGTGACAACCGACCCGGCCTTCATCGAGTTGCCCAGCCAGCCGTGGCCGCACACCGACGACACCCCGGTGCGCGTGCCGCTCACCTACCGCAACTCGGGACCCACCCCGGTCACCCTCGACCTGGTCGTCCGGGAGACCACCCTGGGTCTGCCCCTGCCACCCGGCATGGCCACCGTGTCACCGACCAGGATCACCATCCCCGCGGGCGGGTCCACGCAGGTCACCTACACCGCCGACACCAGCGTGGGCACCGAGGACGGCTACTTCTACGGCAACATCATCGGCACCGGCGACGGGCAGACCGTGTACACGAGCATCCGCCTCGTCCGGGACTTCGAGGAGTACGACGTCACCGTCCACTACTTCGACGGGGACGGCAAACCGAGCCAGGACTGGTTCATAGCGACGATGGACCTGAAGTCCGCGGGCAACATCTGGCTGTTCTACCCGGACCCGGACGGCGTGTGGCGGCGCAGGCTGCGCCGCGGCCAATACGTCCTGGACAACTCGCTGAGCCGGCAGGACGACGTCCGCTACCTCCCGATCACCTCGCTCGCCGTGACCAAGCCGCTCGACCTGGTCGTCGACGCCCGCACCGCGGAACCTATCCAGCTCGACCTGCCGCGACTGCCGGAGCCGTTGTTCGCCGTGAACCTCGGCGTGGTGCTCGACACCGAGGACGGCAGAGAGGCCGCTCTCGACGTCATGGTCGGTGACCCGAACACGCTCCGCTCCGCCCAGGTCGGCCCGAACGCCCCACCCGGCGTGCTGACCTCCGTCATCGGCGCCCTCTACGGCGACCCCTTCGACATGGACACGGTCCGCAGCCACTACCTGGCGGCCTGGCCCTACCTCGACGGGGTGCCCACCGGCGCCACGCACAGCCTGACGGCGGCCGACTTCGCCGCCGTCCGCCTCCGGTTCGTCAACCTCCCGACCAAGCGCTACTGGCTCTTCGAGGGTCTGGAGCCCGTGGCGAGGGGCGGCCGGGACATCCCGCTCCTGCGCGGCGCCCTCGCCGACGAGGACGTGGTCGACTACGTGGCGGGCCCCGACGTGCGCTGGGAGGCGGTCTCGGTGCTCTACGGGAGCAGCCCGGACGCCCCCGACCTCGAGTTCATCGGCGAGCCGCGGCGCTACCACCCGGGCGGTACGTACGAGCACCGGTTCAACCACGCCGTCCTCGGCCCGGCGCTGCCCCGGTCGTACCACCCGTGGGCCGAGCGCGTCGGCGACCGGCTGCGGATGAACATGAGCCTGTGGGGCAACGACGACACCTCCATCACGCTCAACAGCCGCACGCTGCGCACCGCGCTGTACCGGGACGGCGTCGAGATCCGGCCGAGTCGCGAACCGAGCAACGTGGAGTCCTACCAGGTACCGGCGGACGCGGGCACCTACCGGTACACCATGGAGGGCACCCGACGCCCCGGCCCCGTCCTCAGCACCACCGTGTCTGCCGAGTGGACGTTCTGCTCCAGGCCCGGACACCGGATCGTCCCGTTGTCGGTGGTCCGCTTCGCACCGACCCTGGCCGACGACAACACCGCACCCCCCGGCCACTTCACGGTCCCGTTCTTCCTCCAACTGGAAGACGGCACCCACACCACCCCACACAACCTCGCCACCGACGTCTCCTACGACGAGGGAAAGACCTGGCAGCCAGCCGAAATCCACCACAACACCCTACGACTGGACCAACCTGACACCGCCACTTCCGTGTCGCTGCGCGCCCACGCCGAAGACGGCCGAGGCGGCACGATCGACCAAACCATCATTCACGCCTACACGATCAAGAAGCCCTGATCCGCAACACATCACCACTATCCCAACAGGACTCTTCCGGACGGGCCGTCCGGCAACCGGTGGCCGCGGCTGCTCCACCTCCGTCGCCAGGCGCGGCCACCGGTTCGCACGGCGGTAGTACGGGGTGGGACCCGGCCACGCTCCGCGAGATTCCGGTGGTGCGCTCATTCGCAGGGCAGACGGTATTCGAGTTCGGGGATGTAGCGAGCCCATTGGTCTTCGGTGATGCGCGGGTGTGCTCGTTGGCACAGCTGGTTGACCGCCGCCGAGACGTCGAGACTCCAGTACCGGAGCTGGTCGGGCGTCAGCCTACTCGCCATGCCTGTTCCGTTGGCGTTGAAGCTCAGGCCCGTCCACGTGTCCGAGCGTTTGCGCAGCACGGCGAAAAGGTGTGGGTTTGCCAGGTCCGCGACGTCCCAGAGGTTGATCCGTTCGTCATCGGTAACCGCGAGGAGACGCCCATCGGGGCTGAACGCCGTCGGTCTGCCGCCAGGGAGGTGGGCCGCCGGGCGAGGTCGCGCGGGGTCGCTGGTGTCCCACAAGGTGATGTTGGATGCCGGGTCTCCGGTTCCGGCGGTGGCCATCAGGCGGCGCGTACGCGCGACCAACAGGTCCTGTGCCCAAACGGGCTCCGCGCCGGGAGCCGGTTCGCGGGGGCGATCAGGGTGCAGGGGGTCCCGCAATCGCACGTTGCCACCACGGTCGAGGGTGACGAGGTCGCCTCCGGCGTCGAACCCGTATGGAAGGTCCGCGGTGGTGAACGCCGCGCGCTCCACCGGGTGGGAGGGGTCGCTCACGTCGACGATTGTGAGGCGGTCGAGGCTTGTGCTCCCGCCGGGATCTTCGTCCCAGCCATCGGGGTACGTGAGCGCCATGAGCGGGGCCACCGGGCTGAACGAGATGCCCACCAGCGGGTGCTTGGTCGCGATGGTGCTGAGGGACCGCGGTCGGAGCGGATCGGCGATGCTCAGCAATCGCACCGTTCCGGTGTTGTCGGTAGCCGCGAGCAGGGGACCTCGACTATCGATCACCATCGCCTCGATGCCTGCGGGGAAGTCGACGCTCTGGGCGCCTCCGGGAACGGACGTGCCTTCGAAGTCAACGGCGGTGAGCACACCGCCCGACAGCGCGTACATCCACCGCCCACCCGGGTGAAACCCGATCCAGGTCCGGTCACCGAGCCCGAACGAACCGTTGCCGAAGTTCACATCCGCCGCGGCGTCGAGCACCAGTCCCCGGGTCTGGTGGCTCGGAGCGATCTCATAAGCGACCAAGGCGAGTTGGCCTGCCAGGGCAGGATCACTCGCGCGCAGGTTTCGCGCGTCGGCCATCACGCGCTCAAGCATGGCCGCGGTCCTGTTGTCCGCGCTTTCGCGCGCCAGTCGCGCCACGTACACCCCAGCCGTGGCGAGCACGGCGATCAGGCTCGCGAGCGCGATCACGATGCGTCGACGACGACGGCGCGTGGTGCGCTTGGCCGCGCTGTGGGCGTCTTCTGCCGCGGCCAGGAACCGCGCTTCCCTGGCGGCGATCAGGTTCGGGCGACTCGCGCGCAGTTGGCACGCACGGGCCAGCAGGGTGCCCCGGTAGAGCGCCGCCGGATCGCGGTCCAAGTCCTCCCAGGTGCGGGCCGCGTCGACCAACTGGCGGTGCACGCGCAGGTTTTCGCGGTTGTCGGTGAGCCAGGCGCGGAACCGGGCCCACTGGGTGATCACGGCTTCGTGCGCGAGGTCCACGCCGTCGTGGTCGAGTGTGACCAGCCGCGCGCGGGCGAGGGCGTGCACGACCGCGGCGGTGTCCTTGTCGTCGTCCCACTCGTCGAGTCGCACGTGGCGTTTGGTGTCCGCGCCGCCCTCACCGAGGACGACCAGGCGGGTGAGGATGTCCATCGCGATTCCACGCTGCCGGTCGCCGAGTTGGGCGTAGACGGCCTCGGCGGTGCGGACGATGGCCTGGTCGATTCCGCCGACGGTCTCGTATCCCCCCAGGGTGAGCGTCATCCCCCGGCGGCGGCGCCACGTCTCCAGCAGCGCGTGGGACAGCAGCGGAAGGCTCCCGGCCCGACCGGCCGCGTCGGCGATCACGCGAGCCATCAACTCCGGCTCCAGCCGGTACCCGCGCGCCGTCGCGGGTTTGGTGACCGCCTGCCGGAGTTCGTCGGGCGTCATCGGCGCGAGCAGGACCTGACCGTCCTGCAACGCCTCGACCAGGTCACCGTGCAGACCGCAGTGGCCGTAGAAGTCGGCACGGACGCCGAGCACGACCCGAACACCCTCGCCCGCGGCCGACACGAGTGCCCGGATGAACCAGGCACGCTGGACGTCGTCGTCGCAGAGGGTGAATACCTCCTCGAACTGGTCGACGATCAGCAGCAAGCCCGGTTCCGCGCACGGCTCCGGCAGTGTCGAACGCAATCGGATGCCGAGATTGGCCGGGTCGGCGCGGAGTTCCTCCAGCAGCCGCACCGGCGAGTCGCCGCTGCGCCCGGCGAGCCAGACGGCGCACTTCTCGGCCGGACGCGCGCCCGGTGTCAGCACGCTGACCACGCCCTCGGTGCCGGTTCGCGTCGCCCATCTCGTGGCCAGACCGGCTCGCAACACCGACGTCTTGCCCGATCCCGACGCGCCGAACAACCCGAGGAAGCGGCGGCGTGTGAGCCGGTCGAGCAGGTCGTCGACGGCACGGTCCCGACCGAAGAACAGGTCGGCGTCGCCCTCGTGGAAGGCGACCAGCCCCGGGTACGGGGACGCGGCGGCGCTCCCGTCGACCGGCCCGGCATGATCACCTCCGGACACGAGGTGCGCCGCGGCCGCCCGCCACCGGCGCTCCCACTCGCCTGCGTCACCCCCGCAGGCGCTGACGTAGGCCAGCGTCACGGGCAGAGTCGGCAGCTTCCGCCCACCCGCCGCCTCCGACAACGCCGCGGCCGAGTAGTGCGCACGCGCGCTGAGCACCCGGTACGGCACTGCGCCTGACCGCCGCCGCAACTCACGCAGCCCTTCGGCGAACTCGGTGAGCACCGCGTCCTCGGTCGCCACCGGCCGTTCCGGCCTGGCCATATCCACCCCTGTCGCCCGTGACCCACTCGTCAGGATTCCGACACAGAACTCGATGGCGCGCACCCGATGCTTTCACCGGCCACCGACGAGCGGAAGTGCGGTGGCGCCCCGCGCGAAACCCGGGGCGCCACCGTCACGCGTTCACCAGTCGGCGGTGACGCTCACCCCCAGTAGTAGAGCGCCCACTGCGCCGAGCCCAGGTCCACGCACTTCCACCTGATGCCCAGATGGCCGAACCGCTCCCGGCCCTGGGTCGCGCACCGGTCGTACAGCCAGTACCAGTCGTAATACCTCCACGTCGCGAGCACGGACGCCGAGGGCGGCGTCGACCCGGACCGAGCGGACACGACCACGGCGGCCGACGACGCCCCCACCTCCGCCGAGGCCTCCGCCGCACCCCCCACCAGAACGATCCCAGCCGCGAGCGCGGCCGAGAGAGCCGATCCGACCTTGCCCATGAGCAACGACCTCCCCTTTCTCCGAAGAGTCGAGCCGGCCCGTCCCTCGACGCCCGAGGCGGCCGGCGGCACCGCTGGACCAGCGCTGCCAGCCCCTTTCTAGGCGCTCCGGGTTGTTCACGGTCAGTCGCTCGACGCTGAACAACAGCTCCTGAACAACCGGACCGATCAGGGCGGTCGCGGCTTTCCCGGCGATGCCGGTCGCGGCGACAGCGGTGTCCGCGGCGCCGGAAGCGCCGCGGACACCGCTGGGCTCGCGCGAGACTCCGGGTGCTACCGGGCCGTCAGCTTCCCTGGAAGGGGAAACGCTCGCCGGGGAGGGCTGGTCGGGTGCGTTTCGTGGTGGGCGGTGTCGGGTCGAGGTCGCAGGACAGGTCGTGGTCGGGGAGGGTGCCGGTTGACAGGTAGCGGTTGACGGCGGTGACCCCGCAGGACGGCACGACCGGGCTGTAGACGATGTGGTTGCCGCCGTTGACGGTCATGAGTTTGGCGCGGTGGCCGAGTGCGCGGCGCAGGTCGAGGGCGCCCTCGTACGGGGTGGCCGGGTCCCTGAGGTTCTGGACCAGCAGGATGTTGCCCGGACCGCGGTCCGTGATCGGCGCAGGTGGTTCCTTCGGGCCCGGCCAGAAGGCGCACGGTTGGATGTTCGCGCCCATGCCGCCCAGGAGCGGGTAACGGGCGCGGTCTTCGCGGACCGCGCGCCGGTAGTAGTCGATGTCGTGGGAGGACCGCACGTCACCGCAGATCACCGCGAGTTGCCCGGCGAGGGCGTTGTCCTGCGGGATGCCCGGGACGTCCACCGGCGGGAACAGCTGGGGTGGCTCGCCGTTGCCCTCCAGGAAGTGCCAGATGCCCGCGAACGCCGGGAAAACGGCGGTGTAGTAGGAAGCGGCGAAGTAGATGTAGCGGAAGGTGTTGCCGTCCACCGGGCCGAAGCCCGGGATCACGACCGGCTCGCGGTCCAGCCGGTCCGCCAACGCGAACATGTTGGCGCGGATGGTGTCGGCCGTGGTGCCCAGGGTGGGGTCGTTCGCGGCGGCCCACGTGACGAAGTCGGTGAACCGGCGTTCGGCCGCCCGGTCCCACAGGCGCCACTGCGCCCTCCACACCGACCCGGGGCCGACGAGCGAGTCGAGGACGAAGCGGTCGGTGCGGTCCGGGTACAGCGACGCGTAGACCGCGCCGAGGTAGCTTCCGTAGGAGCCGCTGTTGTAGGAGATCTTCCGCTCCCCCAACGCGATCCGGACGCGGTCCAGGTCGCGGGCGGTGTTCGCCGTGGTGATGTAGGGGAGTTCGCGGCCGCCGTGGGCCAGGCAGTCGCGAGCCAGGTCGCGGGCGAAGGTGATGTTGCCGTCGATGGAACCGTCCGCGGCGGGGAACGGGGCAACCTTCGCCACCGGCAGTTGCTCGCGCGTGCGGCCGCAGGTGACCGGCGCGCTGTAGCCGATGCCGCGCGGGTCGAAGCTGACCAGGTCGTACCGGTCCACTACCTCCTGGGGGTAGATCTGGACGTAGGAGCTGGGCAGGTTCAGGCTGGCACCGCCGGGACCCCCGGCGTTGTGCACCAGGATTCCCCTGCGTAAACCGGGCTTCGCGGTCGCCAGGCGGGAAACGGCGATATCGATCGTGGGGCTGTGGCGGTCGGCGTAGTCCAGCGGCACGGTGACCTTGGCGCACCGCAGGCGCGGGTCGACGGGGTTGCCGTCGGGATCGGGCGGACACGTGGTCCACGTCGGCTGTGGCGGGGGTTTCGGCGCGGCCTGCGCGGGAACGGAGGTGACCAGACTCGCCAGCACCACCGCGCCGATCAGGACCGGAAATGATCGTCGCACAGCTCGACGGTAGGGCGGGGCACGTGCGCCGTCATCCGCCTGGGAGACGACCTGCCCGTACCCCGCCCGACTACAACGAAAGACATGGACCGGATGGCGCCGAACCGTTGCCGCGCAAACGGAGCACCGGTATCAGCCGCGCAGTTCCCGGTACGCTTCGGCCGCCCGCGGGTGCAGCGGCACCGGGGCGGTGTCGATCAGCGAGCGGACGTCGAGGTACTGCGTGCCCAGGGCCTGACGGGGAACGAGGTCGCCCGCCCGCTGGACCAGTACCCGGACCGTCGCCTCGACGACGTCCGCCGGGACCGCGGGCGAGGCGACCAGGAGGTTGGGGACGCCGACGGTCGTCACCTCCCCCGCGTCGCGGTAGGTGCCCGACGGGATCGTCACGCGGTCGTAGACCGCTCCGTGGCGACGGCGGAGTTCGGTGACCTCCAGGTCCAGCAGGCGGATGCCGATGGCGTCGTCCAGGTCTGTCAGCGCGGGGGTGGGGAGGCCGCCGGACCAGAGCAGGGCTTCGACGCCGCCTGTGCGGAGGGCTTCGGCGGCCTCGGCCAGGGGGTGGTGGTCGACCTCGACCGACACGCCCGCCGCGTCGAGCATGCGCGTGCCGAAGAGGGCGGCGCCCGAGCCCGTGGCGCCCAGGGACACGCGTCGTCCGGCCAGGTCGGCCAGGGTTCGGTAGCGGCTTCGGGCGGGCACGACGAGTTGCATGTAGTTCTCGTAGACCCGACCCAGCGCAGGCAACCGGGTCGCGCGGGGGAACGGGGGCGCGCCGTCCTGGGCGGCGGTCATCGCGTCCACCAGCACCAGGCCCAGATCGGCTTCCCCGGCGCCGACCTTGGCTATGTTCATCACGCTGCCCAGGGTCTCGACGACGCTCGCGCGGGTCGACGGGTACGCGTCGGCGAGTTCGGCGGCCAGGAGGCGGGCGAACTCGACGTAGAAGCCGCCGGGCTCGCCCGCCGCGACGCGCACGGTCCGGTCCGGGCCCGTGTACGCGCAGCCCGCGGTCGCCAGGGCGGCGGCCAGGAAGAGTCGACGGGTCAGCGGCACTGGGCACCTCCCGGGAGGTCGATCTCGAAGGTCAGGCCCCGCGGGACGCGGCGGGTGACGCGGAGTTCCCCGCCGTTGGCCGTGGTGAGGCGGTCGGCGATGGCCAGGCCGAGACCCGATCCGTCGCCCGAGCGGCCCGCGCGCCAGAACCGCTCCGTCAGACGGGGCAGGTCGCCCGACGACACCCCGGGCCCGTCGTCGGACACCTCGACCACCACGCGGTCCCCAGCGCACCGCACCGACACCTCGACCACTCCCCCCGGCGCGTACTTGATCGCGTTGTCCAGCAGGACGTCGAGGACCTGCGCCAGATCCGACTCCGGGCACGCCACCGGGTCGTGGGCCAGTTTCTCCACAATGGACACACCGTGTTCGGACGCCGTCGGCGACCAGAAGTCGATGCGCTCGTGAGCGACGGATCCCGCGTCGCAGCCACCGGATTCCCGTTCGCCCGCGGCCATTTCCGTGGCCGCCGCGTCCGCCGCCGCGAGGGTCAACATCGAGTCCAGAAGGGACTCCAGGCGCCCCAGTTCCGCGACCATCGAGGAATACGTCCCGTTCGCGGCGGGGGCCACGCGGCCGGAGAGGGAGTCCATGCGCAACCGCAGTGCGGCCAGGGGGTTCCGCAGCTGGTGCGACGTGTCGGCGACCAGCGCCCGTTGCCGCCGCGCCGACTCCGCCACCGCGTCGGACATGGTGTTGAACGACGACGCCAACCCGCGCAGCTCCGGCGGGCCCAGCCCCGGCGACACGTGCGCCCCCGAACCGGGCCCGCCGCCGACCGCCCGCACGCCGCGCTCCAACTCCGCAACGGGCCGCAGCACCCAGCGGGCCACGAGCAACGCCAGGACGACGAACGCAACGGACGCGGCCAGCACCCCCAGCAGGATCAACCCCCACCGCGTTCCGACATCGTCCGCCGCGCGGTCCACGGTCGACCGCAACGCGACCGCGCCGGTCACCCGCGTGCCGCTGCCGACCGGGCGGGCGAACAGCACCGACCCCGAGGACCACGGCCGCACGTCCGGCGGCACGGTGGCGGGCTGGTTGCGCAACGCCGCGTCCAGGGCCGCGCGGACCCCGGGTTCGTCGGCGCGCAGGCCGGACTCCAGCACCGGCCCGCGTTGCGCGTCGACCACGACCACGGCGTCGCCGTAGAGCGCGACGTGCGCGCCGACCTCGGCGCGGAGCCGGTCGTCACCGGTCGCGGCCAGCTCGGCGAACCGGTCGAGGTCGGCGGTCCGGCTGATCACGAACCGCTGGGTGCGCTCGGCGGAGGTGCTGTGCAGCAGCGGTCCGGCGAGCCCGGCCAGCACCGCCAGGGACAGGCCGAGCAGCACCAGCAGCAGGCGTCGGCGCACGTCAGCCGCCCAGCCGGAAGCCGAAGCCGCGGATGGTGCGCACCAGGCCCGGCCTGCCCAGCTTGGCGCGCAGCTGGGCCAGGTGCACGTCCAGCGACCGCGACACCGCCAGGTAGGCGTCGCCCCACACCTCGTCCAACAGCTGCTGCCTGCTGACCGCCACCCCCGCGTGCCGCACCAGCACGCCCAGGATCTCGAACTCCATCCTGGTCAGCTCGATCGGCTCCCCCGCCACCGACACCAGGCGCGCGTCGAGGTCGACGGCCACGTCGGCGACCTCGACGACGCCGGGGCGCTGGGCGGCGGGGGCGAACGCGCGGCGGGTGACGGCCTCGACCCGGGCCAGCAGCTCGATCATCCGCACGGGCTTGACCAGGTAGTCGTCGGCACCGAGGCGCAGGCCGCGCACGACGGTGCGCTCGTCGCCCCGCGCGGTCAGCACGACGACCGGGGTCTGCGCGAGCTTGCGGAGCCTGCGCAGCACGTCGAGCCCGTCGAGGTCGGGCAGGCCGAGGTCGAGGAGCACGACATCGGCGTCGCGGTGGCGGATCAGGGCGTCGGCGCCCCGGGTGACCCGGTCGACGTGGTGGCCGTGGGCGGTGAGCACCTCGGCCACCGCGCCCGCGACCCCGTCGTCGTCCTCGACCAGCAGCACGCGCATCGTCAGTCCTCCAGCGGGGAGTCTTCGGAGGTCTCACCCATGACGAAGTAGACCACCAGGGAGATCAGCACGCAGGCGGCTACGTAGTAGTAGAAGAGCGATTCGACGCCCGCCTGCTTGAGCCACAGCGCAACGTACTCGGCGGTGCCGCCGAAGATCGCCACGGTGAGCGCGTACGGCAACCCGACGCCGAGCGCGCGAATCCTGGCGGGGAAGAGCTCGGCCTTCACCACCGCGTTGATCGAGGTGTAGCCGGTGACGATGATCAGCGCACCGAGCATGAGGAGGAACGCCAAGACCGGGTTCGTGGTGCCGGAGAGCGCGGTGAGGATGGGGACGGTGAGGAGCGCGCCGAGCACACCGAAGCCGAGCAGGAGCGGGCGCCGGCCGATCCGGTCGGACAACGCGCCCGCGACGGGTTGCAGGACCACGAACACGACGAGCGCGAGGAAGTTGATCCACGCGACGGTGCCCTTGGGGATGTGGCTGGTGTTCACCATGAACTTCTGCAGGTACGTGGTGTAGGTGTAGAAGGCCACGGTGCCGCCGAGGGTGAGTCCGACGACGAGCAGGCACGACCGCGGGTGGTCGAGCAGCGCGCGCAGGGTGCCCCGGCTCTCGTTGTCCCGCTCCGCCTCGAAGCTGGGCGACTCGTCCATGGTGCGCCGCAGGTACATCACCACGAGCGCGCCGCAGGCCCCGACGGCGAAGGCGATCCGCCAGCCCCAGGAGTCCATCTGCGCGGGGGTGAGCAGGTTCTGCAGCACGATCTGCAACCCGAGCGCGACGAGCTGCCCGGCGGTGAGGGTGACGTACTGGAAGCTGGAGTAGAAGCCGCGCCGCCCGGACCCGGCCATCTCGGAGAGGTAGGTCGCGGAGGTCGCGTACTCGCCGCCGACGGACAGCCCCTGCAGCAGCCGCGCCGCGACGAGCAGGACCGGGGCCGCGACGCCGATCGTGGAGTACCCCGGCGTGACCGCGATGAGCAGGGAGCCGAAGGCCATCAGCGTGACCGACAGCGTCAGCGCGCGGCGGCGCCCGTAGCGGTCGGCGAAGCGCCCCAGCAGCCACCCGCCGATCGGCCGCATCAGGAACCCCACGGCGAACACGGCGGCGGTGTTGAGCCACTGCGCGGTCTGGTCGCCCTTGGGGAAGAAGGTGGCGGCGAAGTAGAGGGAGAAAGCGGTGTAGGCGTACCAGTCGTACCACTCGATGAGGTTCCCGATGGACCCCTTGGCGATGTTCGCCACGACCCGCCGTTCGCGGGTGTCCCGTACCAGTGTCATGACCCCTCCCGATCAACGGTGACCGGGACCACAGTGCGGCCCGTAGCGGCACGTCACAAGGCGTGGTGGCGGAACCTAACAGTCCCTTAGGACAACTCGCCGGGCGCCTGGTTGGTGATCCAGACGTTGTGGGCGCTGCCGAGGGTCGTCGAGGGCGCGGTGGTGTGCAGCTCGTTGTGCACGGACATGTCGATGGCCCCGGGCGCGTGCCGGACCGCGGGCCCCCGACCGGTGTGGATCCGGGGCTCCAGGAAGCAGAGCCGCGGCGACGGGTCCTCGGTGTGCATGCGGTGCAGGAGGTCGGTCGCGTTGGCGGCGAGGGCACGGGTGTCCTGGACGACCGTCGCCCGCAGTGGGGAGTCGCCGCGGTCGAGTGCGGTCAGCACGTCCGCGAGGCCGTCGACACCGAGGATCGGGATCGCGGCGCCGTTGCCGCGCAACGCGTCCGCGGCGCCGAGGGCCATCTCGTCGTTGGTGCAGAACAGCGCGTCGGGGCGGGCGGCGTGGCCGGGTGGGCGGTCGTGCAGGAGGTCGTGGATGGCGTCCATGGCCCGCACCCGGTCGAACGCGCACGTGTCGTCGATCGCGACCCGCGCGCCGGGCAGCGCTTCCCGCAGCACCTCGGCGAACCGCCGCTGCCGGTCCGCGTGTTCCCGGGACGCCAGCACCTGGACCACCGGCTCGCGGGTGCCCGCGCGGCGGAACCACCCGGCCAGCCAGTCGCCCGCGACCGCGCCGATGTCCCCCGCCCGGTAGCCCACGAAACCCGTCCCGGGCGGGTATTCCGCCTCTCGGGCGAACGGTTCGACGTCGAGGAACACCACCGGCACCCGCACCGAGGGGCAGAAGTCGGCCAGTTCGCGGCGGACCCGGTCCACCTCGGTCACCATCAGGAACCCGCCGACGAAGTCCTCGCGGCGCTGGAGGAGACCGCGCATGTGGCGGACGAGGGTGCGCGAGTCGTAGTCGCGGTCCGGCACCTTCAGGACCACGTCGAGGTTGGCGCGGTCGAGTTCGTCGGCCAGGTGCCCGATGAGGCTGTGCAGCCAGTACTTCTGTTCGTACGCCGAAAGGAGCAGGAAGACCTGCTTCGCCCGGGGCCTGGCGGGAAGTGCCATCCGGACATGGTGGCTCAGGTCGAGCGGGCTGCCAAGCGCTGGGCGACGCCGAGTCTGGATTTGACGCCGAGTTTGGTGAAGACGCGGGCGAGGTGACCCTCGACGGTCTTGCGGCTCAACACCAACCGGGTGGCGACTTCGCGGTTGGTGAGGCCGGTGGCGACGAGTTCGGCGATCTCCAACTCGCGGCCGGAGAGGGCTTCCACGGTGCCGTGGGGGCGGCGCGGGCGGGGAGCGCGGGCACCGACCCGGGTCTCGGTGGTGCGCAGCCGGGTGGTGAGCCAGGTGGCGGCGGTGGCGGCGTACCCCTCCTTGGCGCGGCCGAGTTCGGCGCGGGCGGCGGTGAGTTCCCCTTCGGTGGCCAGGTGTTCGGCCAGCAGCTCCCGGGCGCGGGCCTGGTCGAGCGGACCGGCCCGGAGCGCGGCGACGGCCTCGGCGCGGGCCTCGTCGGCGCGGCCGAGCCTGCCGAGCACCTGGGCGCGGGCCAGGTGCGCGTACGCGGATCGGGGCGCGGCGGCGACGGCGGCGTCGGCCAGGGCCATGGCCTCGTCGCAGCGGTCGAGGCCCGCCAGCGCGACGGCGAGCGCGGCCCGCCACCGCGGTCGTTCGCGGCCACTGGCGCCCGCGAAGTCCTCCCCCACGGCGGCACGCACGTGGTCGGCGCAGCGCTCGTACTCGCCCGCGGCCAGGTGGCAGTCGGCGACGGTGAGCCCGACGCGCTCGACCAGCCAGGGCGACGCGGGTTCCGGGACGGCGGCGAGGGCTTCCTCCGGCCCCGCCTGCCACAGCACGGCTTCCAGCTCGACCGCGGAAGCCATCGCGGCCAACTCGGCACTACCCAGCGCCAACGCGACTTCCCGGGCCTCGGCGGCGCACTCACGGGCCCGGTCCAACTGCCCCAACCGCACGGCGACCGCTGCGTCGGCGGACAGCAGCGTGGGCAGGGTCGACCGCCGACCGGTGGCGCGGGCGAAGGCCAGTCCCCGCCGCAGGTGGCGGGCGGCTTCCAGGGGCCGGTCCAGCTCCAACTCCAGCCACGCCAACGCCGACAGGTGATCCCCCACCGCCGCGTCCGGCAGCCCGTCCACGAGCCGCACGGTCCCGGCCACGTCCGCCGCGACCGGGGGAACGGCCCCGGGGTTGGCGGAACCGGCCGTGTCGGAGCGCTCGGCCCATCCGCCATCCGGTCCCGCTGTCGACGACGCCGCGGCGGGAGGGCCGGTCGTGCCTTGTCCGGGAACCCCGCCGGACAACCCGTCGACCAGCCGCACCTCCGCGGAGAGGTCCGGGGGTTCCCCCGATCGGACCGCGCCCAGTGCGCCCAGGATTCGGCCCGCCACCTCGTCGCCCTCGGCCACCGCCGCTCGCGCCAGGCGGGCGCACTCGGTGGTGTCGCCCAGCAGGAGGGCCACGGTGGCCCGTTCGGCGGCCAGGCCGGCGGTCGATTCGCGGTCCAGTACCGCTTTCGCCTCGGCGTAGCGGCCGAGCAGCCGGGCGGTTCGGGCGCACGCGCGGACCGCCACCACCCGGTCCGGTCCACTGTGGACCAGCGCCTCGTGCAGCACGTCGCGTGCCCGGGCCAACTCCCCCGACAAGCTCAACGCCCTGCCCAGCAACGGGAGCGACTCGGCGCGCGGTAACACCTCCACCGCGCGGTCCAGCCAGGCCGCCGCGGTCGCGGGAGCGGTGTCGACGACCGCCGCGGCGCCCGCCGCCAGGGTTCTCGCGGGTTCGGTGTCGCCGTAGCCCGCTATGCGGGCGGCGTGCAGGGCGCGGAGGGGCAGTGGCGCGTCGCGGGTCCGCAGGTACTCCCAGGCCCGCCGGTGGGCCCGCGCGCGCCAGGCGAATCCCGCCGCCTGGTACGCCGCCGCCCGGACCAGGGGGTGCCGGAACGCCACCCGCGAGCCGCGGGCCGACACCAGGCCGCACACCGTCAGGTCGTCGAGGGCGCGCAGCACATCGGGCTCCGGCAGCCCGGCGATGTGCGCCACCAGCCCCAGGTCGGCCGGGTCGTCCGCCGCCGCGACGGCGTACGCGACCTCGCGCGGCACGCCGTCGAGTCCGCGCAGGCCCTGGCCCGCCACCGCCAGCACGCCGTCCGGGAGCGGGGCCTCGCCGATCCGACGGGGGTCGGACAGGGTGTCCACCACCGCCGGGTCGACCCCGGCCAGTGCCCGCAGGTACCGGGGATTCCCGCCGGTCACCGCCACCAGTCGCGCGCGTTCGGCGGGTGGCAGGTCGGGCAGCACCGCCGCCGGGTCCGGCGGCCCCAGGGCCACCCGGGTCACCGGCCACGGCGTGCGGGCCAGCGCGGCGGGCAGCCAGGCGTGGTCGGCGCGGTGCGCGACGACGAGCAGCACCGGGTCGACCGGCGGCGTCCGCAACACCTCGTCCAGCACCCGGACCTCGTGCGCGTCGTCGACCAATAGGACGGTCGGCCGACGGTCGGTGATCCGATCGTTGAATTGTCGAGACGACCGGGGAAAGCGCACCCGAACACCGCGTGAATCGGCCAGATCGGTCAGTTCGGCGAGCAGCCGGGTTTTCCCGATCCCGGCCTCGCCGACCACCTCCAGCACCTGCCGTCGGCCGTCGACCAGCGCGTCCAGCGCGGAAAACCCCTGCTCGCGGCGGTTGCGGGCGGGTTCTCCCATCCGGACCCCCAGCTTCGCGGTACCAAGGCGGAAATCGCCTGCGCGATTGTCCGGGACAGGTTACCGGTAAACCGGGGGAAGCGTCAGCGGCCCGCGCCCTCGACCGGTGTGGACCGCTCGGCGGCGTGGACCACATAGCGGTGCGGGGCCATCGCGGAAGGACGCCCCGGCAGCTTTTCCAGCACCGCCGCGTGCAGCTGCTCGGGCGTGAGCCCGGCGGTGACGACGGCCGTGATCCGGTCGCCGTCGACCGTCACCTCGGCGGGCAGACCCAGGTCCGCGAACACCCCCTCGACGGCGGCGACGTCCACCCAGGACGAGTCCACCACGCGCCACCCCTCGCCGCGCGCGACCGGCGCGATCCGGGTCAGGTCGGGCACGTCCCGCATCCGCACGTCCCCGACGGCCGCGGTGACCAGCAGCCGCTCGACGGCCAGCAGCACGCCGTCGACGTCCGGGAACCGGGTGGTGTCGGTGTGCAGGCGCAGGTCCGCCTCGGTGTCGGTGACGCCACCGAGGGTGAGCAGGAACGCGGTGGGCAGCGACCGGTCGGGCATCGGCTCCAACCGGGTGTCCGCGAGCGCGGCCACCGGGTCCTCCGGCGCGTTCTCCGCCGCCGAGGCGCCCGCCGCGCCGAGGTCGTTGAACACGGCGTCGCGGTGGAAGTGGGTGCCGCGCTCGCGGCCGACGGCGTCGATGACCTCCCACAGCTGCACGGAGTCGAACTGGGCGTAGCGGTAGGCGTTGATCGTGGTGGCCTGCACCTGCCGGACGACGTCGTCGAACAGCGCGTCGTCGGCGAGGGTGAACGGCACCAGCGCGTCCTGGGCCAGCGGGCCGACGTACTCCCGCCACGCGGAGCGGAACCGGTTGCCGCAGATCGAGATCATGGCGCCCGCCGGGGTCGCGGTGTGCGCGCCGAGGAACACCGCCGCGGCGGCCAGCACGACCGTCGAGTGGCTGGCACCGGTGCGGCCCGCGATGGCGCGCAGCGCGGCGGCCACCGCCGAGGACACCATGCGCCGCTCCACCTGTCCGGGCACGCCGTCGGGGTGCGGCGGGAAGGCGCACATCGCCTGCGGCACCTGGCGCAACCGCGTGTCCCAGTAGCGCAGCGCGGACTTGGTCCGCCGCCTGCCCACGTCGGACCGCTCCCACTCGGCCTGGTCCAGCGGCTGGTGCCCGCGCTCCTCGGCGAGGTCGTCGCGCCCGGCCAGCAGCGCGCGCAGCTGCTCGCCGACGATGGCCGCGCCCGCCGCGTCCACCGCGACGTGGCAGAACAGCAGCACCACCACGACCGGCGCGCCGTGCTCGGTGATCGCCAGCACGCGCAGCGGGAACCCGTCGACGAGGTCGAAGGGCACCGCGACCTCGCGCCACACCAGCTCACCGATGAACCGGATGGGGTCGCCGACGATCTCGTGCATCCGCATGTCCAGCTCGCCGTCGGCCAGCACGTATTGGACTGGACCATCCGGCCCATCGGCGCGGAACCGGGTGCGCAACGCCTCGTGCCGGGCCACCAGCACGCCGAGCGCGCAGATCAGCTCGGCGAGCGTGTGCCCGGCGCCCATCTCCACGAAGATCGGCAGCACGTCGGAGCGGTCGCCGTCGGAACCGAACCAGCGCAGCACGTTGCGCTGCCCGAGGGTCACCGGCCCGCTGCCGGAGCGGGTGCCGCGGAAGCGCACCGGCAGTGTGGACAGTGGTTCCGGCTCGACCCCGGACTCCCTCGGCACGGCACTGGCTGGCGACATGGCGCTGACTCCTCGACCCCGGCGATGATCTCGGTTGGACCCTAGGCAGCGGGCAGGCGGGGAACATGGGGGAAAACCCCTCAATCGCGGACGGCCCCAGGGCACCCGGACCGCGGTGGAGCCGTTGTCCAGGGCCACAAGTCCCCGGCGTAGGGTGGATCGTCCGCGTGCGTACCCGAGGGGTCACGTGCCGTGCGCGGGTTCGGTCGACGGAGGGGTGGACGGGTGGACGCGGACGGCGTCGGTTTGCGGGCCGACTGCGGGGCGTGCTTCGCGCTCTGCTGCGTGGTTCCGGCGTTCGCGCGGTCGGCCGACTTCCCGATCGACAAGCCCGCCGGACGGGCGTGCCCGAACCTCCTCGCCGACCACCGCTGCGGCGTCCACTCGGACCTGCGGGCGCGCGGGTTCGTCGGCTGCGCCGTCTACGACTGCTTCGGCGCCGGCCAACAGGTGTCCCAGGTGACGCTCGGCGGGACGCCGTCACCGCGCGCGGCCGAGGTGTTCCCGGTGATGCGCGACCTGCACGAGCTGCTCTGGTACCTCACCGAGGCCGCGCGCCTGCCCTCGTCGGCACCGCTGCGCGCCGACCTGGCCGCGGTCACCGCCCGCGTCCGCGCGGCCACGGAGGGGACGGTCGACGAGGTGGCCGCCGTCGACGCGTTCGCCCACCGGCAGGCGGCGAACCCGCTGCTCCAGCGGGCGAGCGAACTGGCCCGCGCCGGGGTCCGCGGGCGCCGCGACCACCGGGGCGCCGACCTCGTCGGCGCCGCGCTGCGCGACCGCGACCTGCGGGGCGCGAGCCTGCGCGGCGCGCTGCTGCTCGGCGCCGACCTGCGCGGCGCGGACCTGCGGCTGGCCGACGTCACCGGGGCCGACCTGCGCACCGCCGACCTCACCGGCGCCGACCTGTCCACCGCGCTGTTCCTCACCCAGTCCCAAGTGGACTCGGCGCGCGGCGGGCCGGGCACCCGCCTGCCCCGGGGGCGGCGGCGCCCGGCCCACTGGCGCTGATCAGGCCCCGGGGACGAACCGGCGCGGACCGACCAGCGCGGCGATGCCGATCAGCACGTAGCCCACGACCGGTCCGAACGCGCCGATACCGAGGTCGCCGAGTCCGGTGAGGCCGTCGCTGTTGGCCAGGTCGGCCAGCGCGCCGACGTGCACACCGGACAGCGCGAGCAGCACGAGCCCGGCCACCCGGCGGAACATGGTGACCGCGCTCTTGAGCACGAAGACGACCACCACGGTCGCCGCGACCGCGGCCACCGCCACGACCACGTCGCGGGTGGTGAAGTCCTTCTCGACGCCGAAGAGGCCGGTGACCGGGGCGATGCCGTAGCGCAGCAGCAGGTAGCCGACGCCGAGGATGGCCAGTCCCGCCCAGATGACCTTCATCGCGACGGACTCCAGGACCGCCGAGAAGGCCAGCAGCACGCCGAGGATGACCAGCGGGTAGCTGAAGATCAGCACGTACCAGTCGCCGAAGCCCCTGGCCTGGCCGTCGGACAGGTTCTTCCAGAGGCTGACCAGCGAGGCCGGGTCGCCGCCCTGCGCCATCCACGGCAGCACCGTGAGGCTCAGCAGCTGCACCAGCGCGCCGACGATGGCCAGGACCACGCCGAGACCGGGGATCCGGAAGCCGCCGCCGGACCGGACGGGCGCCTCGGGCCGGTGCCGCTCGGGCGCCGGACGCGACTCCGGCGGCCGGGGCGCGGATTGTGGCGGGCGCGGCTGACCGGGGTACCCGCCCTGGTGCCGCGGCTCGGCGGGTCTCGCGTACGGGTCGGATGTGGACCGCGGCTGGTGGTAGCCGCCCTGGTCGTAGCCGCCCTGACCGTCGCGGCGCTGGTACGGGTCCGGCGGGTACTGCTCCCGCTGGTACGGGTCCGACTGGTACGGGTCGGGCCGGTACTGGTCCGGCTGGTGCTGGTCCGGCTGGTACCGCGGCCGCTGGTTCGGGTCCCCGTGGCGGGGCCCGTCCGGTCCGTGCGGCCACGGCTCCCGTGGTGGACGAGGTGCATCCGACATGTGGCGCACCGTACAGTCGCCGCCCGCCCGGGCACAGTCCATCCGGCACAACGCGCCCGACCCGAACTGATCGGGTGGCCCTTCCCCGACGACGGGTGCGCCTCGGGGTCCAGGACTGTTCGGCGATGCCGGCGCGGTCGAGTTGGTGGCCGAGCCTGCGGTGATCGCCGCTCCGGTGGCGGACCTGTGGGCCACGTCCCTGCTGGTCACCGCGGTCGGGCCCGGGGCGGCGAACGCGCAGGCGCACAACCGGGCAGGCGTCGCGCGGCTGATCCGCCCGTCGCGGGCCCGGCCGGCGATCACCGCCACCATGCCCGTCTCCTGGGGACGACCCGGTGCCCAGGTCGGCCCGTCGGTCGCCTTCCTGCTTCCCCGGACCGGCTGACCGGTCGCGGTTCGCTCAAGACAGCAGGAACACGGCCGTGTTCGCGACGGCGAGGGCGGTGGCCGCGACGCTCACCGCGGCCAGCGCGGCGAGCACGAGGACGGGCCAGCGCCCGGTGGGGGCGGCGGGGGCGTCGCGCAGGGCCGCCGCGCGCCACCGGTCGACCGGGAGCTTCAGTTCCTCGTGCTCGAAGAACAGCACGTAGGCGTCCGGGTCCGTCGCCGCTTCCAGGGTGTTGGCGTAGCGGGCGCGGTCGCCGACGACGGCCGCGCCGACCTCGTCGGCCGCCCGCGCGCAGTGGTACAGCATGTGGTCGCGCAGCGGGCGCAGCAGCGGGAAGGACCGGGCGACGGCCATGACCCGGGGCAGGTACACGAGGTGGTCGTGCAACTGGGCGTGCGTCTGGGCCAGGGCCGCGCGGTAGTGGCTCTCGTCCAGCCTGGCCAGCGCACCCGAGGTGACCAGGAGCCGCGGCGGCGACAGGGCCTCCAGCAGCATGCCGTGGCGCGGTTCGTCGAACACGTGCACCTCGATCGGCGAGCCGTCGGCGAGGTGTTCGAGGCGGCCGTCGAGGTGCGGCAGCTTGGTCAGCTCGGACCGCATGTACTCCATGGTCTCCTGCCAGACCGCGGCCGCGCCCGCCCGGACGGCGAGCACGACCAGGAACCAGAAGACGAGGAACAGCGTCGCGAAGAACACCAGGCTCGGCGCGCCGTACTCGGGGCCGTCCCAGCCGCCCCACTGGGCCACCTCCGGGACCGCCGCCAGCCCGCGGGCCGCGGCGACCCCGAGGGCCACGATGGCGGACAGGCAGAGGGCGTCACCGGCGCGGGCGAGCCAGCGGATGGCCAGATCGGGCCGGAGGCGCGGGCGCGCCAGGCGGAGGGCGCCCAGCATCAGCAGCGGCACGACGAAGACGCTCACACCGCACAACACCCACGTCGACCACAGCATCGCGTTCCCCTCGGCTCGACCAGCCGAAAGGTGCTCGCGCCTCGGCGCGTCCCAGGGTAAGCGCGGCCGGGCGCGATCCGAACGCGACGGTTCTCACGCCCGATTTCCCTCAGGTCCGCCGAAAACGGGCGAGGGCGCGGTCGATGAGGGCGTCGTTGGCACCGAGGTAGCCCGCCGGGTCGAGGAGGGCGTCGACGTCGACCGCGGCCAGTTCGGGGGCGGCGCGCAGGGCGGCGGAGAAGTCGGGTTCGCGGGAGAGGCGGGTGAGCAGCTTCTTGGCCTCGACCTTGCCCAGCAGCGGTGCCAGCGCCACGTTCAGCCGCTCGGAGACGATGGTGCCGCCGGTCAGCGCCAGGTTCGCCCGCAACCGCTCCGGGAACACCTCCAACCCCTCCGCCAACTCGGCCGCGGTAGCGGCAGCGCCCCCGACGAGCCGCAGGATCTCCCGCAGCGGCTGCCACTCGGCGTGCCACGCCCCGGGCGCGCGCTCGTCCTCGGCGATCATCGACTGGGCCAGGACGGTCGCGTACACCGGGACCTGCCGGGCGGCGGCGGTGATCAGCGTGGCGAGCACGGGGTTGCGCTTCTGCGGCATGGCCGACGACACACCGCGCCCCTCGGCACTGGGCTCGACGACCTCGCCGACCTCGGTGCGGGACATGCCCTGGACGTCGAGGGCGAGCTTGCCCAGCGCACCGGTCACGACGGAGGCGGCGGCGGCGATGTCGGCGTACGGGGTGCGCAGCGCGTGCCAGGGCACGGTGGGCTCGACGAGGCCCAGGTGGCGGGCGAAAGCGGTGATGAGGGCGGGGCCGTGGTCGGGATCGCCGGAATACTCCACATAGGACGCCAGGGTGCCCGCCGCGCCACCGAGCTGGGCGGGGAGGACGACGGCGCGGACGCGGTCGACGGCGTCGAGGGTGAGGGAGAGCCAGCCCGCGGCCTTGAGCCCGAACGTGACGGGGACGGCGTGCTGGGTGAGGGTGCGGCCCGCCATGACGGACCCGCGGTGCGCGTCGGCGAGGTTCGCCAGCGCCGTGGCGACGCGGTGGAGGTCGCGGGTGACGACGGTGAGGGCGCGGGAGACCAGGAGCATGGCGGCGGAGTCGAGGATGTCCTGGCTGGTGCTGCCCCGGTGCACGTATTCGGCGGCGCTCGGGGGGACGCGGGCGGTGAAGGCGGTGACGAAGGCGACGATCGGGTTGGCCCCACCCCGCGACTTGACGGCCAGGTCGACGACATCGATGTCCGGGACGGCCCCCGCGATGGCGTCGGCCGCTTCTCGTGGGATGACGCCGAGGTCGGCCTGGGCGCGGGCAAGGGCGACCTCGACCTCCACCATGCCCGCGACCCAGGCCTCGTCGCTGACCAGGTCGACGACGTCGGTGCCCGCCCAGACCGGGGAAAGCAGCCCGCTGTCCACACCCGCCACAACCACTCCCGCCACTCGGCTCCAGGTGCGCCGAGCCTATCGGTCGGGCGGGAGGCACGGGCAAGGGCGGGAACTACCTCGCGGAGACGACCGGAGTGCGCGCCCTGGCATTCAACCTCGGCCAGGGAGCGCCCTGTCGGCCATACCGGACGCTCCCGATCAAACGGGGTCATTCCGGCTGGAGGTCCTCGGGCCGGAACCGTGTCAAGGGCCGCGCGGCCGAAACCGCGTCAACCAGCACACGGTCGGGTGCGCCGAGCCCCCTGCGCACCCAGTGCCTGCCGTTGGCGTCCATGAAGTACAGCGTGGGCCCGGTAGTGCGGCTGGAGAAGGTGTTCGGGACACCCTCCTTGCGGTTCAGCCGCAATTCGGCCGTCACCTGCTCACCGGGGCGCACGACCTCGAAGCCGTCCTGCCCCGAGCCGAACTCCTCAAGCCGCACGACGAGGTTGAACACCGGCAGTTCGCTGTAGTTGCGGACCGCGACGGTGAGGTCCATCGTCCGGAACGCCGCCGCCAGCGGGTACGACTCCTGCTCGACCGCCGCCACCACGGGGCGCGCCTGCCGCGCCTGCTCGTCCAGGTCCGTTCGCCTGCGGATCCGCACCTCCCGGACCAGCAGGAACAGCGTGGCGGCGAAGGCCAGCCCACTGAACACCCCGCCCAGTACCGATCCCAGCGCGTCCCACTCGCTCCACCCCACCGGTCGATCTTGGCCCGGGTGCGGAGCGCGCACAACACCCCGGACTCCGGTCAGTCGAACGAGCGAGTCGGGAACGAGCAGGAGCCGATCTCGCGCGAGAACTGGCACATGCCTCCGGCCCCCGGTCAAGCCGGGCGCGCGACCGCCTCGGCGGGCAAGCAGGCCACCGCCTCCACCGCGAGGGCCGCGCGGGCGATCGCGTCCGCGTCGGCGAGGATGACCGAGTTGACGCCCGGGCGGATGCCCGCCGCCGTGACCCAGTGCACCGACTCGGTCGGCACGCCATAGGCGAAGCGTCGCCGGTGGGGGTTTCCGCCGGCGTCGATCAGGTGGTAGGGCCGTTCCGTAACAGCCAAGCCGCCGGTTTCGACGGCGCCGCTCGGGTCCGGCATCCGATAGGGAGCGCACTCGCCCCGGTCCCGCAGGTAGGAGATCAGCGGGTCCGTGGTCGTGCGGATGTCGACCTCCGGCACCCGAGCCTCGACGAGGGTGCTGACCCACACCCCCGAGCCCGCCACCACCGGGGAGCTGACCAGGAAACCCCGCTCCCCCCGGTCCACCCGCATCCCCGGCCCCACGACCCGCACGACGTCGGCCTCGATCAACGCCACCAGCTCCGCGACCCGGCGGGCAGGCGGGCCGATCGACAGGTACGCGTTCAACGGCGTGTACCAGCGGTCCAGGTCCGCGCGGTACGACGAACCCGTGACACCCCCGTGGTCCACGGCCAGCCGGATCTCGTTGCGCAGGTCCCGCAGCACATCCAGGGCGGCCTTCACCGGATCGCTGACATTACCGCCCAAAGCCGCGTCCACGTCATCACGCAACAACCGCAAGAGCCACGACGAGAACTCGGCGACGGAAGCGAACCGGCGCCCCTCGTGCGGATACGCGATCCGCTCCCAATCCCAAGGGGCGACGCCGAAACGCGCGGGCAGGTCCGGCTCACCCGCCAGGAACCGGGCCTCGAACTCCGCCCCGCGCTCCCCCAGCAGCGTCCGGTAGTAGACCAACTCCACCTCACGCGCCACCAGCGGCCAGATATCGTCCCGAAAGGACACTCCTGAACGAGCCCGCAGCGACGCGATCACCGACGGCGTCAGGAAAACCGGCTCGTGGCGACCGTACACCCCCTTCTCGTTCTCCCCCCGAGCGTGGTACGGCACCCCCCGACGGGAACCGGCGATGATCAACGGCTCCCGCCCCGACGGCACGTACGCCAACGACCCGTCCGACCGTTCCTTGAACTGCCCGCCCCGGTCGGTCGTCAACAACGCGAGGTGGTCGAAGAACGCCAAACCCATGCCGCGCACCGCGATCGGCTCACCCGGCATGATCGGCGACAGGTCGACTTCCGCCGGGTTCGCGGGCGGCCAGTACCCGAGCCCGCGCTCCTCGGCGAACTCCGCGAGGTCCCCGAGCACCGGCATCTCCACGTGCCCCTGCGCCAGCACCACCGCCGCCAGCCCGTCCAGCACGGTCCCGTCGTCGAGCGTGACGACCTGCGAACCGTCCGGCGACTCGTCCAGCGCGACCGCCGTGCGCCGGTGCAGGAACACCGGTGCCGACCGGCAGACCCGGGCCAGCACCCAGTCGAGGTAGTGCCCGTAGAAAGCCCGCGTCGGGTACGTGTTCGGCGTCAGCGACCGGGCCTCGGCCACCACCCACGCGGGTTCGGTCACCTCCCGCGCCCACTCGTACAGGCTCGGGCCGGGCACGATCGGGCCCGCGCAGTCCACGCTCGGGTCGGTGAACATCGAGACCTGGGAGGCGACGGTGTTCATCAGCAGCGACGGCGGCTGCCGCACCGACCACACGCGACCACCCGAGCCCGCGTGCGGGTCGACCAAGTGGACGTGCAGCGGCTCGACGGCGTTGGCGCACAGGCGTTCCACGACGCTCAGGCCGCGGGGGCCCGCGCCGACCACGCAGATCCGGCGGGGCGGGGTGGGAACGGGCATGCGGTCGCACCTCGTCGGTCGTCGACGCGCGGGGGCGGCCCTCGCGGCACGCCCCCGCGCGTCGGTGTTCAGCTGCGCGCGGACTTCACCGCGCGTGGGGGGGTCACTTGATCTCGATCATGGGGCACCTCCCTCGCCAGTCTCCGCCCGGACGCCGACTGTTGCCGGGACCCTGGCCTCGTTCCCCACGCCGGTGGGCGTGTCGGGGTCGAGGGCGGCGCGCACCGCGACGGTCTCGACGCCGCGTATGACGGCTTCGGTCCCCTCGGCGGTGAAGTAGCGGGTGTCCACCGACATGGTGAACTCGATCGCCCCCTCGGGGTCGTCGACGTGCAGGTACAGCTTCTGCCGGGGCATCCCCGGCTCGTCCTCCCAGTGCGCCTCCGCGCGGGCCGCCGCGTCCGCCAGCTCGGCCGCGGAAGGGTCGTCGCCCTCGCTCGGCGCGCGGTCGGACTTGCGGCGGTCGTTGTAGAAGCACGAGAAGTCGACGGCCTCGCCGCGTTCGGCGAAGACCCGGTCCACGACCTCGTCCTGCGCGTCGGGGTCGTAGTAGGCGTGCTTGTAGGCGTTCATGGTGCTGCGCGCGGCGCGGGCGACCGCCTCACCGAGGGTGATGTCGGCTACGTCGATCAGGTAGGGGCTGATCTGCACGATCGTGCTGACCGAGTCCGCGAACCCCGGCCGGAACCGGTTGCTCACCATCAGCATCGCCAGCACGGGGTTGGCCGCCCCGGCCCGGGCCAGGGCGACCGCGAAGCACGCCAGCAGCACCGGCGACGTGCTCACCCCCGCGCGCCGAGCGATCGCGTCCACGGCCAGCCGGGTGGCGGGCGAGCGGAAGCGGATCATCCGGAACTCGGGCTCGTCGGAGTACCGGACCGGCCGGAACCGGTCCACCGAGACGGTGCGCAACACCTGTTCGAGGTACTTCAACGCGTTCGCGGACTGGCGCAGCGCGGCGGGCTCGGCCTGGCGCCGCGCCTGCTCCAGCGGCTGCACGGCGGTGACCGGCGGCAGCGTCGACGGGTCGACGCCGAGTTCGCCGATCAGCACCTCCAGCCCACCGGCGTCCATGGACAGGTGCAGGTAGACCGCGACCATGTGCGTGAGGGCGCCGTCCTTGCGGACCAGCCCCATGCGCACCGGCCACTCGCGCTCGTAGTCGAACGGGACCGACGAGTACCGCTCCTGGGTGTCCGCCGCGACCGCGGCCGCGTCGGCCGTGCCCGCGTCGACGATCTCCAGGACGACCTCGCCGGACTCCGACACCCGTTGCAGCGGCCTGCCGTCGGTCAGCACGAGCCGGGTGCGCAGGGCCTGGTGCCTGCCGACCACCGCGGCCAGCACCTCGGCCGCCGCCGCCACGGTGTACCCGGGCGGCAGGGCGATGCGGCCGCCCATGGTGCGGGACTCCCCCGAGCGCTCGATGGCCTGCCAGATGCCGATCTGGCCCCAGGTCAGCGGTTCCGTGCCGGCACCCGCGCCGTGGAAGGGAACGGGGACGCGCTCCACCTCCGACAACCACATCACCACCCTGGGCTCTTCAGGACGGCCCGGATGGCCTCGGCCAGCTGGGCGCGGTCGGGTTGCAGGGCGACGTCGAGTTCGGGGACCGCGCCGACGATGGCGCCGTCGGGTCGGGTGACCCGCTTGGGCGGGGCGGTCAGCCGCATCTCCTCGGCGGCGGTGGCGAGGACCTCCGCGCCCATGCCGCAGGCGCGGTTGGAGTCGTCGAACACCACGAGCCGCCCCGTGCGGGCGACCGACTCGGCCAGGCCCGCCCAGTCGAACGGGTAGACCGACCTCGGGTCCCACACCTCGATGGACGCCTCGTCGGCCAGTTCCTCCGCCACGGCGAGCGCTTCGTGCACCAGGTGTCCTAACGCGACAACGGTCACATCGGTGCCCGCTCGGTGCACGCGGCCCTTGCCCAGGGGGATCGGGCCCAGGTCGGCGTAGTCGACGTCCTCGCGGACGGGCAGCGCCGCCAGCGGTCCGAAGAAGACGACCGGGTCGTCGTCGCGGATGGCGGTGGTGAGCAGGCCGTACGCGTCGGTCGGCGTCGCCGGGAGCACGGTCTTGACGCCCATGTGCGCGAACAGGCTGTACGGCTGGTCGGAGTGCTGCGCGCCCCACCCGGCCCGCCAGCCCGCGGCGGGCATCAGGTACGTGACCGGGACGCTGCGCTGGCCGCCGCTCATCAGCAGGAACTTGTTGGCCTGGTTGGTGATCTGCTCGAACACCAGCAGCAGGAGGAACGGGATCTGGAACTCCACCACCGGCCGCCGACCGGCCATCGCGGCGCCGGTGGCGAAGTTGGTGAAGCCCTGCTCGGTGAGCGGGACCTCGACGACCCGGTCGGGGCCGAAGCGGTCCAGGAAGCCCGCGGTGACGTTGGTGAGCGCGAAGTTCATGTCCTCACCGAGCACGAAGACCGACTCGTCGCGGTCCATCTCGTCGCCCAGCGCGCGGTTGAGCGCCTTGAGGTACGACAGCTTGGGCATCCCTCCTCCTCTCGGTTTTCGGCGGCACAGCACAAGCCCTGGTAGTCGCAAGTCCTAGAGGGACACACCGGCGCGCGGGCGGAAGCCGTCCGCGTACATGTGGTCCATGGCGTCGGCCGGGTCGGGCCGCGGGCTCTCCAGCGCGAACCGGACGACCTCGTCCAGCTCGGCCTCGATCTCCGCGTCGACCCGCAGCCGATCGGCCTCGGGAACCCGCGCCGCCTGGATGTCCAGCGGGTCGCGGGCCTTCCACTCGTCGATCTCCGACTGCTCCCGGTACTTCAGGCGCGTCTTCAGCTCGAACGTGTGGTGGCCGTGGTAGCGGTAGGTGCGCATCTCCAGCAGCGACGGCCCGCCGCCGGAGCGGGCCCGGTCCACGGCCTCGGACACCGCCGCGTACACGGTTTCCGCGTCCTGTCCGTCCACTGAGGAAGACGGTATCCCGAACGCCTCACCTCTCCCGGTGATCGTACCGGACACCGCGGTGTCCACGGGAAGGGTTGTGGCATAACGGTTGTTTTCACAGATATACACAACCGGCAGCTGCCACAACCCGGCCAGGTTGAAGCCCTCGAGCAGCGCGCCCTGGGTGACCGCGCCGTCGCCGAAGAAGCTCAGCACGACCGTGGGCTCGCCCGCTCTCTTCGCGGCCCAGGCGATCCCGGCCGCGATGCCCGCGCCGTGGCCGACGGTGCCGGTGGCGTTGTAGACCCCGGCGGTGAAGTCGGACGGGTGGAAGGACCCGCCGCGCCCCTTGTCGATGCCGGTCACCTTGCCCGCCATCTCGGCCAGCACCCGCTTCGGGTCGCAGCCCTTGGCGAGCAGGTGCCCGTGTCCGCGGTGGCTCGACAAGACGATGTCATCGGGTTCGAGCGTCGCGCAAGCCCCGGCGGACACGGCCTCCTGGCCGATGCACGCGTGCATGCCGCTGACGATCTCCCCGGCGCGGACCAGGTCGAGCGACCGCTCCTCGAACCGCCGGATGTACCGGATCATCCGGTACAGGGCCAGGCTGTCAGGCATGACCACCGCCCAGCGCCGCCAAGACCTCGGCAGGCCACTGAGTGGAATCCTTGCCGTGCCGAGCGATCAGCGCGAACGCCAACCGCTCCAGTCCGAACGCGACACATGACGTGTGCGCGGGCTCCCCACCGGCGGTGATGCCGAAGATGTCGCCGAAGTGCTCCTTGTGGTAGTTCGCCGAGGCGACCGCCTGCACGGTGCCGTCCGTGACCGGCACCCGCAGCTCCCACTTGAGCTCCTGCATCCGCTGCGCGGCCTGGTATACCTTGCGGCCCGCGCCGAAGAACGGGTCGTCGGCGATCTCCACCGACACGTCGAGGCCCAGGTCGGTGAACCAGCCCTCGACCTGCTCCAGCCGGGCCGCCCGCCACTTCAGGCAGTGCTCCTCGGTGGCCACGGTGACCAGCTCCAGCATCCGGAAGGACCGCAGCCGCCCCGGTTCGCTGGTGGCCTCCTGCCGGAAGCACGACGCCTCCACGGTCACCTTCGCCGCGTCGTCGAGCGTCTGCCCGGCGATGGTGGCGTACACGGGGTAGCACGCGGCGGGCAGCAGCACCAGATCACCGATCTGCTGCTGCGCGTACCACTCGCCCCCCTGCTCCACCAACGGCTTGAGCCGCGACCACCCGCTCGGCGTGCCGCCGTAGCCGTGGACGGTGCCGAGCAGGTTCGGGAACGCCTGCACGTACCCGGCCCTCTCGATGGTGGCCCGCGAGATCACCGGCGGGATGATCAGCCGCTGGAACGGTTCGTCGGCGGCCAGCGCCGCGACACCCGCGCGCAGCAGGTCGACCACCCGCTCGAACCCGGGCGGGGACAGGAACACCCCCGGCACACCGGTGTCGAGCGGCAGGTCGGTATCACCGAGGTTCACCATGGCGCAACTCCCTCCAACGGCCAGCGGTGCTCGCGCACCCGGTAGTCATCGGTCCCCGCGAGCGCGACGGCCGCCGCGTAGCCCGCGGGCGCGGGCAGGTCCCGCACCCGGTACGGTCCGTCGGCCTGGTGGACCACCGCGCGGGCGTGCACGGGCAGCCGCAGACCGGGGAACAGCCGCCCGCCCGCCGCCTTCACGCACGCTTCCTTGCGGGTCAGCAGCCCGGTGAACCGCGCCGGGCGCTCCCCCGGCGGGCACTCGGCGACGTGCCGGGCCTCCGCCTCGGGGTAGTAGCGCGCGGCCGCGCGCGCGAAGTCGAGCCCGTCGCCGACGCGTTCCAGGTCGACGCCGACGGCGCGGGACGCGGTGTGGGCGAACAGCGCGAGTCCGCGCGACCGGGACATGCTCACCCGCAGGCCGTCGACCTCGGGCTTGCCGTGTTCACCGATCTCCCACCGCACGCGGTCCGGCGCGATGCCGAGTTCCCGCCCGGTGAGCACGCGCGCCACACCGTGCGCGATGACGAACTCGCGGCGCCGCGCGGTGTCCATCTCGTCGGCGCGGCCGCGTTCGGCCCGGTCCAGCAGGCTGTCGAGCCGGTTGAGCAGCGTGGTGGGCATGGCCGTGTCGATGAGCCACACCCGGACGGTGTCGCTCATCCCGGCACCGCGACCCTCGCCACAGTGTAGTCCACTGTGGAAAGACACAACAGGCCCAGCGACGGCTCGTAGTCCCCGAGCACGACCAGACCTTCGCGCGGCAGGCGCGTGAGCTCCCACCACACCCCGGTGTACGGCTGCCCGGCGTCCGCCACGACGTCGGCCTGGCCGGGCGCCGCCTCGGCGAGCCGGGCCGACGCGATGACCGTGGCGTCCACCTGCCCCGCCGCGAGCCGCGCGACCTCGGCGGCGAACAACCCGCCGACCCGGCGGGCGTCGACCCCCGTGTGCTGCTTGCCGACCACGGGACTCCCGTCGGTCTCCAGCCGCAGCGCGACACCGGTGTGCCGGTCCGGGACCGGCGCGGGTTCGAGCTGCGTGTAGTGCAGGGCCGACTGCTCCACGACGAACACCAGCGCCCGGCGGCACGCGCCGGGGCCCAGGTACGACTCGGCGAGCCGCAGCGCGGTGAAGGCCGCGCCGCTGCCCTGGTCGCACACCGCGAACGCCATCGGCTTGCCCGGGCAGCGGTCGCTCAGGTAGGCGGCGGTCGCCCGCCCGAGCCGCAGGTCGTGCATCGCGAACGCCATGACCAGCAGGTCGACCTGCTCGTCCGGGCCGACGACCGCAGGCAGCAGCACCTCGGCCATCTCGCCGAAGGAGTGGCCGACGCCCGCGGTCAGCAGGTCGTCCCGCAGGTCGTTGCCGTACGGGCGGACGAGGTCGGCGAGGAACGGGCGCAGCGCCGGGTCCAGCGCCGTCGGCGAGGTCTCGTCGAAGACCTGCGCCACAACCGCGCTCAACCGCAAGGGCGGCAACGGATCGGTGCCCGGTGGGCCGGACGCGAACATCACTCGTCCGCGACGGTGTGCGTGGCGATGTACGCGGCGAGGGTGCCGACGGTCTCCAGGTCGCCCTGGTCGATCTCCTCGACGTCGATCTGGATCTCGAGCTCGTCCTCCAGCTCCAGCAGCAGCTCCAGCGTGCTGGCGGAGCTGAGGCCGAGCTCGGTGAACAGCTTGGTGCCCGCCGACAACTCGGTCACCTCCCGCTTGAGCACGCGGGGCAGCAGGTCCGCCATGCTCTCGGTGACCCGGTCGCGCAGCTCGGCCTGCTCGTCCGTCAGCTCGACTGACTTGGCCTCGACAGATCCGACAGGTCCCACGGGACCCACCCCTTCCGTAAAACGCTAGTGCTCGAAGACCATCGCGGAGAACGTGGCGCCCAACCCGGCGGCGCCGACCAGGTACCGGTCCCCCGGTCTCAGCCGTCCGGTGTCGAGCGCGGTGCGGTAGTTGAGGAACGGGTCGGCGGCGAAGCTGTGGCCGGTGAGCGGCACGTTGTCGAGCACCACGCGCTCCACCGGGTAGCCGATGCGCTTGCACACCCGCCGCCACGACACGGCGTTCACGTTGTGCGGCACCAGGAGCGCGATGTCGTCCAGCGCCACCCCGGCCTGGTCGACGGCGGCCAGCAGCACCTCGGACAGCAGCGCCGGGTACTCGTACTGGAACCGCGCGGCCAATGCCTGGTCGATGATCAGCCTGCCGTCGAAGTCGCCGCGGATGCTGGTGGTGTAGGAGAGCAACCGGTCCGACGACCCGTTCGCGCTCACCAGCACGGCGGCGGCGCCCTCGCCGAAGATCGCGGTCTCGGGGACCAGCCGCGCGTCCGGGGTGAAGGTCTTCTCCCCGGACACCACCAGCGCCAGCGCGTCCGGATCCGGGTCGCCCGCCAGCAGCCTGCCCGCGACGTCGAACGCGAGCAACCCCGTGGCGCACGCCTGGTGGGTCACGGTGAACGACAGCGCGTGGTCCAAGCCCAGCTTGACGCACAGCTCGCGCAGCGGGTTGTGCGGGTACGGCACCGCGGCGGGCATACCTCGCGCGTACACGACGTACCGCACGCGGTGTTCGTTGCCGCGCAGGGTCTCCAGGCCGCCGGTGGCCGCCAGGAGCAGGTCCAGCAGGGTGCCGTCCTGGTCGTAGCAGACCTCGGAGAGCCCGTGGAAGCGGCGGAACAGCCGCACCTGCCGCTCGGTCAGCCCCAGCCAGTCGGCCAACTCCTCCAGCGCGCGCCGGTCGGGTGGCAGGTAGGCCGAGACCTCCTCGATCGCGGTCACGACGGCACGCCCGTCGACGCCCCCGGGTCCAGCGCGGCGGCCACCAGCACGGTCTCGATCTCCCGGAGCAGGCCGACGAGTTCGTCGGGGGACGCGCGGTGGGTGTCGCCGGTGAGGGTGAAGCGGATGGCGTCCGGCACGTCGTCGACGTCGAGGTACAGCAGCGCGCCGTCCACGTCGTCCCACCGCACCCACTCGTGGCCGCCGCGCCCGACCGCCGCCTCGATCTCCGCGGCGGACGGGGCGACGATCGCGCGCTCCTCGCGCGCGGGCGGGCGGCGGTCGTTGAAGTAGGTGTCCATCTCGACCGGACCACCGAGGTCCTCGGCGACGGCGGCGACCATGGCCGCGCGGCGCTCGGGGTCGTGGTAGGCGTACTTGTAGGTGACCATGGTGGCCTGCCGGGCGCGGTGCACGGCCTCGTCGAAGGTCGCGCCCGCGACGTCGAGCAGCAGCGGGCAGGTCTGGGCCATGGTGCACACGGACCCGAGCAGCGACTGGCGGAACCGGTTGTTCACCGCGATCTGCACGGCCACCGGGTTGTTGCCGATGGTGCGGGCCAGCGCGGTGGCGTAGGCGGCCAGCAGCACGGGCGAGGTGTCGGTGCCGATGCGCGCGGCGACGGCGCGGGTGGCCAGCAGGCTCGCGGGCGAGGTGAACTCGACCTCGCCCCAGCGCGGCGACCGCGTCTCGTCCGCGGTCCCGTCGACCCGCTTGGCCGAGACGGTGCGCAGCACCCGCTCCCAGTAGCGCAGCGCGGCGTCGCTGTTGCGGAGCACCGCGGGCTGCCGCTGCTGCGCGGCCAGCTCCAGCGGCTGGGTCGCGGTCAGCTCGGCGGTCGGCTCGCCGGTCGCCGGGTCCATCGTGGACAGGTCGGCGACCAGCGCCTCCAGGCCGTGCGCGTCGATGTTGAGGTGGTTGTAGACCGCGACGGAGTGGGTGGCCCGCCGGTCGGCGACCGCGACCCCGTCGGCGCTGCCGGTCACCACGACCGCCATCCGCACGGGCCACTCGTGCTCGTGGTCGAAATCCTTGTCCTCATAAGCCTTCTTCACCCGGTCCGCGACCGCCGCCGGGTCCTCGGCCCCGGCCTCGACCACCTCCAGGGCGATCTGGCCGGACTCCGACACCCGCTGGCGCGGTCCGCCGTCGGCGGCGTCGAAGCTGAGCCTGGTGCGCAGCGACTGGTGCCTGCCCATCACGTAGCGCAGCACGGTGACCGCGTCACCCGCCGTGCTCCCCGGCGGCAGCGCCACGATCCCGCCCATGGTCTCGGCGCGGCCGGTCTTGGCCACCACCCGCCAGACGGTGCGCTGCCCCCAGGTCAGTTCTCCGGTCCCGGATCCGGTACCGCGGAAATCGACGAGGATCGTGTCCGTCATCGCTTGCCACTCCCCGCCCTGTGTGCTGTGGGAGGCATTGTTGGTTGACGCCCGGGAATGTGTCAATACTCCACTCGCCGACCCATTAGTGCGGCGTTCGGTCTCACCGGGACGGTGCACAGATTTGTCGTGACGGTCGTGAGAGCGGTGCGGTACCTTGTCGCGCAGTCGCCTGTTTTGGAGGTCGCGCGATGGCGCTATTCGAGGAAGTCGCGGGAATACTCCGAGAGGTCGTCGGCCCGTGCGGCGGATGTCCGCCGGGAATTGCTCCGAACGCCACGCTCGAGGGGGACCTGCGCTTCGACAGCGTCGACGTGGCCGCCGCAGGCGCCGCGCTGGCCCGGCGCTTCGGCGACCGGGTCGACCTGGTCGGGCACGTGTCCGGGCTGGACCTCGACGCGCTCACCGGGCTGACCGTGGCCCAGGTGGTCGACTACGTCGCGGCGCGCGCCGCGTGAGCCGCTACCTGCTGGTCGTGCCGCCGCTGGCCGGGCACGTCAACCCGAGCCTCGGCCTCGGCCAGGCGCTGGTCCGCGCCGGGCACGAGGTCGCCTGGTGCGGCCCGGAGCTGCACCTGCGTCCCCTGCTGGGCGCGGGTGCGACGGTCTTCCCGACCGGGTCCCGGCTGTTCCGGCCGCAGTCCGACCACGGCCTCGCCGCCGTGCGGTCGGTGTGGGATCGCTTCATCGTGCCCTACGCGCGGTTCAGCCTTCCCGCCGTCGACAAGGCGATCGCCGAGTTCCGACCGGACGCGCTCGTGGTCGACCAGCACTGCCCGGCGGGCGCGATCGCCGCCCACCGCCTCGGCCTGCCGTGGGCCACCCTGGCCTGCTCGACCATGGACCTGGGTGACCCGCTGGCGGTCCTGCCCAGGGTGCACGAGTGGGTCCTCGGCCGGGTCCGGCACATCTGGGACAAGGCGGGGATGCCCGCCGACGAGTACTTCGACCTGCGGTTCTCCCCGCACCTGGTGCTGGCCACCACCAGCCGCGAGTTGGTGGGCCGGGATTTCCCCGAGCACTTCCGGCTGGTCGGCCCGCTGCTCGCCGAGCGCCCCGACCAGCCCGGGTTCCCCGCCGGGTGGCTGCGGCCGGACCGCAGGCGCGTGCTGGTCTCCACGGGCACGCTCGCCGACGACGTGTCCGCGCGGTTCCTGCGCGCCGCCGTCGCCGCGCTGGCCCCGCTCGGCGACCGGCTGCAAGCGGTGTTCGTGGCCCCGCCCGCGGAGCTCCCGGACCTGCCGGAGCACCTGTTGGCGCAGGCCAGGGTGCCGATGCTGGACCTGCTGCCGCACCTGGACCTGGTCGTCTCGCACGGCGGCCTCAACACCGTCTGCGAGTCGCTGGCGCACGGCGTGCCGCTGGTCGTCGCGCCCATCCGGCACGACCAGCCGATCAACGCCAACCAGGTGGAGCACGCGGGCGCGGGCCTGCGGATCGGCTTCGCCAGGGCGGGCGCGGCGGACATCCGCGCGGCCGTCACCACCGTCTTGGGCGATCCCGGGTTCCGGGTCGCCGCCGCCCGCGTCGCCGAGTCGTTCGCGCGCGCGGGCGGGACCGGGGCCGCCGTCGCGGCCCTGGCCCGCCTCACCGAGTCGCCGGTCACCACCGGCCCGAGCAGGAGCACGTCATGATCGAGGTCAAGGGACTGCGCAAGTCCTTCACGCTGGGCAAACGGCGCAAGACCCGCTCCGTCGAGGCCGTCCGCGGCGTCGACCTGTCGGTGGCCGAGGGGGAGATCTTCGGCTTCCTCGGGCCGAACGGCGCGGGCAAGACCACTACGGCGCGCATCCTGTGCACGCTGCTCGAACCCGACGACGGCGAGGCCGTCATCGCGGGCGCCGACCTGCGCAAAGACCCGGGCGCGGTGCGCACCCGGGTCGGGTACGTGCCCCAGGGCGGCACCACGACCGACGAGATCACCGCCCGCGAGGAGCTGGTCCTGCAAGCCCGGATGTACGGCATCGGCAAGGCCGAGGCGGTCGAGCGCACCGAGAAGGCGCTGGCCGCGTTCGAGCTGACCGAGTTCGCCGACCGGCAGTGCAAGACCTACTCCGGTGGCCAGCGCCGCCGGGTGGACATCGCCATGGGCATCATCCACGAGCCCAAGGTCCTCTTCCTCGACGAGCCGACCACCGGCCTGGACCCGCAGTCCCGCGCGCACCTGTGGGACGAGGTCCGCAGGCTCCGCGACCAGGGCATGACCGTCTTCCTCACCACGCACTACCTGGAGGAGGCCGACGCGCTCTGCGACCGGATCGCGATCATCGACCACGGCGAGATCGTGGCCCTGGGCACCCCGAGCGAGCTGAAGCACGGCGTGGCCGGTGACGTGGTCACCGTGGGCCTCAACGGCAGCGGGCCGCGCGCCGCGGAGCTGTTCGACGGCCGCGACTACGTGCGCAAGCTCGAACTCGGCGACGACGGCCTGCGGCTCTACGTCGACGACGGCTCGACCGCGATGCCGCAGATCATGCGCGTGCTCGACGGCGGCGACATCCACTTCGACACCGTCGAGGTGCACCGCCCCAGCCTCGACGACGTGTTCCTCACCAAGACCGGCCGCTCCCTGCGGGACAAGTAGGAGTCACCCACCATGAAGTTCCTCCGCGACACCTGGCTGGTCTACCAGCGGCAGCTGCTGCTGGTCTGGCGCACGCCCGCCCGCCTGGTCATCGGCTTCGTCCAGCCCATCGCCTACCTGGTGCTCTTCGCGCCGCTGCTGAAGACCGCGCTGGCGCCCACCGGCGCGCAGACCTACGCCGACGCGTACCGGATCTACGTGCCGGGCCTGCTCGTCGTGCTGGTCCTGCTCAGCGGCTTCTTCTCCGGCTTCGGCCTGCTCGGCGAGCTGCGGTCCGGGGTGATCGAGCGGTCCCGGGTGACCCCGGCGCACCGCACGGCACTCATCCTCGGTCGGGCGTTCTCCGAGGTCACGGTGCTGATGGGGCAGGCCGTGGTGATCACGGTCGTGGCCCTGCCGTTCGGCATGACCGTGCAGTTCGGGTGGCTGCTGCTGGCGTACGTGATGCTGGCGCTGATGGCCCTGATGGCGTGCGCGCTGTCCTACGCGATGGCCATGCTGATCCCGTCCCCGGCCGCGCTCGGGCCGCTGATCAACAGCGTGTCGCAGCCGTTGTCCCTGCTCTCGGGCGTGCTGCTGCCGCTGACCTTGGCCCCGGGCTGGCTGGTGACCATCGCCGAGTGGAACCCGATCTACTGGACGACCAACGGCACCCGGGCGCTGTTCACCGGCAACCCGGGCGACTCGTCGGTCTGGGTCGGCATGCTCGTCGTGGTCGCGCTGGCGGCGTTGACGGTCACCTGGGCGACCCGGATGTTCGCCCGCCAGGTCCGGTAACCGACGAATCCGCGAATGGCCCGGGAGCACACCGCTCCCGGGCCTTTTTCATGCCCGCTCGAACGAATTATCGGGCGCAGGGAAATAGCCCGGTCGCGTTCGCGCCGGGCTTATTCCTTATTCGGGTACTACCACCGCCAGAGGGTCGGGCAGTAGGTCTGGTCGGTGTAGTCGGGCAGGCCCTCGTCGTTGCGCTGGACCAATACGTCGTGGTTGTAGAAAACCGGTGTGCCGTCCGACTTGAGGAACGGCCGGAACCGGTTGTCGCCGTCCTGCATGTGCAGGCTGATGGCCCGCCGCGGCCGGTCGGCCTGGTTGGCGCCGCTGCCGTGGTAGGTGCGGCAGTGGTGGAAGCTGACGTGCCCCTTGGGGATGTTCATGGGGACCTTGACCACCTCGGCGCCGTTGTGCGCGGCGTTGGCGGCCAGCAGCTCCTCCAGCTCCGCGCGGTCGCGGTGGGCGAAGTGCCGGGTGGAGTCGTCGCCGGGGATCTCCGCCCAGCGGTGGCTGCCGTCGACCATGGTGATGGTGCCCATGGTGGTGTCGCAGTCGTGCAACGGCAGGAACGCGGTCAGCATGCGCTCGGAGGTGCAGGTCTGCCAGTAGTGCCGGTCCATGTGCCAGGGGACCTGGTTGGAGGCCTCCTCCGGGCGCGGCGGCTTGTAGATCAGGGTGCTCTGCCACACCCGGATCTCGTCGGCCTGGGCCAGCCGCGCCGCGACCGCGCCGAGCACCGGCTTGCGCAGGATCGCGGCGACCTCGTCGCTCTCGTAGTGGATGTAGTCGTTGTGCCGCTGGACGTCGCCGCGCTCGGGGGTCCAGTACGCCAGGTTCGGCGGGCGCAGCGGCAGCCTGCGGTCGGCGTGGCCCGCGTAGAACCGTTCCGTGGCCTCGACGAGGGTGTCGATCTCGGCGTCGGTGAACAGCTTGCGGGACAGGTACCAGCCGCGGGCCGCGTACTCGACGACCTCCTCGTCGGTGGGTAAGAGGTCGCGCTCCGCCTCGGTGAGGGCGAAGGTGTCGGTCAGCTCAGCGGTCACAGGGAGGCTCCTTCGGTGTCCTTGGCCCGGTTCCGGTCGCGCTCCACGGCCTGGTACAGCGCCTTGATGTTGGCGCTGCCGAAGGTGAGCGCGCCCAGGCGCTCGATGAGCTCGAAGAAGATGGTCCGTCGCGGGTGGGTGGTCTTGGTGAAGATCTGGAACAGCTCGCCCTCGTTGTCCTGGTCCACGAGCACGTTCAGCTCGCGCAGGACGGGGATCGGGACGGCGGTGTGGTCGAGGCGCTCGGACAGCGCGTCGTAGTAGCCGCCCGGGGTGGTCAGGAACTCGACACCGCGCGCGCCGAGGGTGCGCACCGCGGTGGCGATGTCGTCGGTGCGGAAGGCCAGGTGCTGCACGCCGGGCCCGTGGTGGGCGGTGAGGAAGTCGTCGATCTGGCCGGGTTCGGTCGCGGTGTCGGGCTCGATCAGGGTGAGCGTGACCTCCTTGGAGATCGACTGCACCACCTTGGAGTTCATCGCCTGGCCGCCGACCTCGATGCGCTCCTCGAAGATCTGCTTGAAGCCCAACACCTTCTCGTAGTACTCGACGGTCGGGTCGAGCTGTCCGCCGGTGACGACAGCGGCGACGTGGTCGATGACGTCGAGCAAGGACAAGGAGTCCGTGTCGTCGGCGTCGGCCGGGTCGGCGTCGTCGAAGAGCGCGCCGGGGCGGACGAAGGCGTGCCCGACGTCGCCGAAGCCGCCGATCCGGCCCGCGGTGAGCACCGCGCCCCGGTCCAGCGCCTCGGCGAGGGCGGCCTCGGGGTCGTCGGTGGACAGCGCGATGGTGGCCAGGCCGTCGCCGTGCTCGGCGACGTAGGCCGCCGCCGGGTGCGTGGCGTCGCGCGCGGAGGTCACCACCAGGCGGATGTCGCCCTGGGCGAGCAGGACGGAATGGCTCCCCGGCCGGTCGCGCAGCACCCCGTGCTGCCGGAAGCCGTACTCGGCGCGCAGCTTGGCGGCCACCTCGTCGGCGTCGCCGACGTAGAACTCCACGTGATCGATCGCGTGAACGTGCATGCTGAACCTCTGGGTCCGGTGTGGTTGTGATCGGTTCGCCGGTGGGGAAGCCAGGCAGGTCGGGGAAATCCGTTGGTGCGTCGGTGTTCCGCTCAGGCGTGCGCCCGTCGCCTGAGCCGTGTGCCGGGCTCGCCGATGAGCAGGCTCACGTTGTGGCCGCCGAAGGCGAAGGAGTTCGACAGCGCCGCGCGGACCGGCCCGGGACGGGCGGTGCCGCGGACGTGGTCGAGCGCGCAGTCGGGGTCGGGGTCGTCGAGGTTGTGCGTCGGGGGTAAGAGCCCCGTGCTGACCGACAGCGCCGTCGCGGCGGCCTCGACCGCGCCGGAGCCGCCGAGCATGTGCCCGGTGAGCGCCTTGATGGAGCTGACCGCGGGCGTGGTGTCCCCGAACACCGACCGGATCGCGGTCGCCTCGGCGGCGTCGCCGAGCGGTGTCGAGGTGCCGTGCGCGTTCACGTAGTCTACATCGGACGGTGTGAGCCCGGCGTCGGCGATCGCCTTGCGCATCACGGCGGTGGCGCCCGCGCCGTCGGGGCGCGGGGTCGTCGGGTGGTGGGCGTCGGTGGTCACGCCCCAGCCGAGCAGCCCGGCGTAGGCCGCCGCGCCGCGGGCGTCGGCGAAGTCGGCGCGCTCCACGACCAGCACGCCCGCGCCCTCGCCGAGCACGAACCCGTTGCGCCGCTTGTCGAACGGCCTGCTGGCCTGGGTCGGCTCAGCCCACTTGCGGGCCAGCGCCCACGCGTTGGCGAACGCGGACGCCACGGTCGGGTGCAGCGCGGTGTCGCCGCCGCCGCACACCACCACGTCCGCCTCGTCCGCGCGGATGATCCGCAGCGCCTCGGCGATGGACTGCGCGCCCGCCGCGCACGCGGTGGCGATGCACGCGCTGTGGCCGCGGATGCCGTGCTTGATCGCGATCCGGGCGGCGGCCATGTTGGCCAGCATCCCGGGCAGCAGGTACGGGCTCACCTTGGCGCGCCCGCTCTCGCGGCGCAGCGCCGCGAAGTGCTCGTAGGTCTCCAGCCCCGCGCCCCCGGTGGACACGACGACCGCGACCCGCTCGGGGTCGACGTCGGTGCCCACGGTGATCCGGGCGTCGGCCAGCGCGTCGTCGGCGGCGGCCATGGCCAGCAGCACGAACCGGTCGACGGCGCGGGCCTGCTTGGCGTCGAGCACCTCGGTGGGGTCGATGTCCGGGGCGATGCCCGCGACGTCGAGCAGCCCGGCCAGCGGGTGCCCCTCGGGTGGGCGGACCAGTCCGGAGCGACCGGCGCACAGCGCGTCGAACACGTCATCGGCCTTGCGCCCCAACGGGGTCACCACGCCGATGCCGGTGATGGCGGCGGCGGGCCTCATCTCGCGCCCTGCCCGGTCACCTCGGCGCGCAGGGCGACCTTGCGGACCTTCCCGGTGGGGCCCAACGGGATGCGCTCGTCGTCGACGACCACGATCGACCGCACGGTCGCCGCCACGTCCGGACCGAGCGCCGCGTGGATCGCGGCCGTTCGGTCCGCGGCCGGGTCGGCGGCGGGGTCGAGTTGCAGCATCACGTCCGTGACCACGCCGTCGTCGGTGCGGACGGCGACCACGGTGCAGTCGGCCACGTCCGGGCAGGCGTTGAGCACGCGTTCCTCCGACAGCGCGGTGTGCAGGCGTTTGCCGTCGCCGAGGTCGACGGAGTCGACGAGCCGGTCGACGTGGTAGAAGTAGCCCTCCTCGTCGCGGTAGACGAGGTCGCCGGTGAGGAAGTAGCCGCGCACGCGGGTGCGGTGCGTGGTGACCGAGTCGTTCCAGTACCCCAGCGACAGCGTCGGCGACTTCGTGCCCAGCTCCCCCACCTGCCCGTGCGGTAGTTCGTTGCCCTCCGGGTCGAGCACGACCGGCTCGGCGAAGGTGTGCGGGCGGCCGATGCAGCGGCCGTAGCGGTTCGTCTCGGCGGTGTGGGTGATGTAGAAGTGCGAGTGCCCCATCTCGCTGGAGCCCAGGCCATCGATGAAGGCCGATCCCGGCTTCCGCACCCGACCTTCCTTGGTGGACACCTCGCGGTAGCCGAGCGAGATGAGCCTGCGGATGTGCGCCTCGTGCGCGCAGTCGCCGGTGTTCCACCACAGCGCCACCGAGTCCAGGTCGCGGCCGCGCAGGTCGGTCTTGGCCATCTCCGACCAGGTGGCGGCGAAGCCGAGCACGCCGGAGGGCCGCCACTTCTCGATCGCGTCGAGCACCGACGGCCCGGTCTGCCGCGAGAGCCCCAGCAGCTCGCTCTCGCTCGACAGCGCGAGGTTCAGCGCGATGAGCGTGGCGGCGTGCGGGGCGGGCAGCGCGGACAGGATCCGGTCGGTGCCCTGCGCCTTGGGCATGCGCAGCCGGTGGCGGTTGGCGGCGTACAGGCTGGTGTGCGAGTGCAGCACCGCCTTCGGCACGCCGGTCGTACCCGAGGAGTGGGTGATCGCGACCGGGTCGTCGCGGAAGAACCGGTACGGCGCCGGGGCGTCGGCCGGGTCGGCCGCGCCCAGCCCCTCGATGGGCGCGAGCAACGTCAACCCGTGCGGTGCCAGCGCTTCGCGGCGTGCGGCGTCGGCCAGCACCCCGACGGCGCCGAGCCTGCTCACGTAGAGGGCGGTGATCTCCGGCGCGAGCTTCGCGTTGATCAGCGCGGGGATCGCGCCGAGCCGGGCCAGGGCGAGGAAGGTGAGGATGTTGTCGGCCACGCCGGTCGCGGTGACCGCGACCGGGTCGCGCCTGCCGATGCCGAGCGCGCTCAGCGCGGCGGCCCGGGCGCGGACGCGCTCGTCGAGGAGCCCGAGCGTCAGCGCGGTCCAGGCCGGGCGGCCGTCGACGGCGGTGTCGAAGGTGAAGGTGGGCCGCTCGGTGTCCGCGCCCATCTCGATGAGCGTGGTGAGCACGTTGCCCGCACCGAGGTCCGGGTCGCGGGCCAGCAGGGCCCGGGTGTTGCCGCGCTTGGTGGTGGTCATGCCCGTCCCCTCGCCGTGACCAGTCGGGCCACCGCCTGGTCGTTGTCTCCTCGTCCGGTCGCCAGGTCGGCGACGATCACCAGCGCGCGGTCCGCCTCCCCCGCGGCGAACAGCAGGTCCGCGCAGGCGAGAGCATCGGTCCCGGGTTCGGTGGCGGGGCTGGCGCACACCACCGGACCGGCCAGTCCCCACCGCGCCGCGACGTGCCCGAGCACGGCGTTCGGGTTGGACTGGAAGAACAGCAGCGGCGGCACGCGGGTGCCCGCCGCCACCGCGGCGGCCACCGCGTCCGCCGTGGTCACGTCACCGCGGACGCTGGCCAGCACGATCGCCGTCCGGTCGCCGTCGCGGCCCGCGGGCGGCGGGCCGAAGTGCGCGCGCAGGCAGCGCTCGGCGACCTCGACGACCAGCGGGTTGAACGCCGACAGCACGAACCCGGCGATGGCGGGCAGCGACCCGGGGGTGTCCGCCGGGGACGCGGGCCAGTGGGCCTCGGCGAGCACCACCCGGTCCAGGACCGGCGATGTCACCTGTCCGGGTGAGAGGGTGGCACTCATGCCGCCCCCAGCAGGAGCGCGGTGTTGGCGCCGCCGAACGCGGCGTTGACCGTGAGCGCGTACGCGGGCTCGGCGCGCCGCGGCCCGGTGATCACGTCGATCGCGCAGTCCGGGTCGGCGCCCAGGTAACCGGAGTTGACCGGCAGCGTCCCCCCGCCCAGCGCGAGCACGGTCACCACGAACTCGACGAGCCCGGACGCCTCCAACGCGTGGCCGTGCACGGATTTCGTGGAGCTGGTGGGCACCGCGCCGAGTCCGGCCAGGCGCAGCGCGGCGACCTCGGCGGCGTCGTTGAACGCGGTGCCGGTGCCGTTGGCGTTGACGTAGCCGACCTCCGGCGGCGCGACGTCCGCCCGGTCGAGCGCCCCGGTGATCGCCCTGGCCAGGCCGGTGCCGTCCGGTTTGGGCTTGCACACGTGGTAAGCGTCGCCGGAGCGCGCCCAGCCCGCCAGCCAGGCCAGCGGCCGGGCCGCGCGCGGGGACTCGCGCACCGCGACGTCCACGGGCACGCCGGGGTCGACCGCGACGGAGGCCAGCACGGTGCCGATTCCCCCCGCGCCGATTCCCAGCGGGGAAGCCGATTCCAGCACCACGGCCGCGACGCCGTCGCCGAGCAGCATGCCCTGCCTGCCCGCGCTGAACGGCCGCACGCGACCGTCCCGCGACAGCGCGCGGCCCGCGTCGAACAACGCGAACGTGGACGGTTCCACCAGGTAGCCCGCCGCCACCACGACCCGCTCGGCGCGGCCGGTCGCGATCAGCGTGGCGGCGTCGGCGAGCGCGGAGGTGGCCGCCACGCAGGCACCGGTGTAGGTCCGCGCGGGACCGGCGAACCCGGTGCGCGCGGCGACCTCGGCGGCCAGCGCGGCGTTGCCCGCGTCGGCGTGCGCGGCCAGCAGCAGCGGGACCCCCGCGCGGGTGGTCACCCCGGTGCCGACCACGGCGTCCTCGATGGCGCCGACGAGTTCGTCGGCGAGCACCGGGTCACCCGGGAGGGTGGCCGCGGTCGTGGTCCGGCGACCGGCCGTGTCGAACCTGGTGACCGGTGCGAACGCGGGCGTGCCCGCGAACCCGTCGGCCAGCAGCGCGGCGCCGTCGCGACCGAACGCGGTGCGCGCGGCCACGCCCGTGACCGCCACCCGGTGCGCGCGCCGCGCCCGCTCAGCCATGCCCGGCCGCCGTGCCGCGCGCGGAGTCGAGCGCGCCCGCCAGGGTGTCGACCGCGCCGGTGACGGTGCCCATGCCCGCGAACACCTCGTCGGTGAGGTCGAGTTCCACCCCGTAGCGCTGCTCGACCTGGGCCACCAGCCAGGTCAGCTCCAGCGAGTCCAGCGTCTCCCCCACCTCGGCGCGGTCGCGGTCGCCGAACCCGGCGAGCAGCGCGATCACCGCGTCCCGGTCGGGGGACGGCAGGTCCGGTGTGCTCGGTGCCATCTCAGGCGGTCGCCTCGGCGGCCCGGGCCGACACGCGGGCGTCGAGCGCGTCGACGAACTCGTCGAGGGTCATCAGGGCCAGGGACTCCATGTCGTCGTCGCCGAACTTGATCTTGTACTGGTCCTCCAGCTGCACCGCCAGGTCGGCCAGCGCCAACGACTCCAGGTCCAGCCCGGCCGGGCCGAGGTCGGTGTCCCCGGTGACCTCGCTGACGTCGTAGTTCATCTCGCGCACCGCGTCGAGCACGAACGCCCGCAACTCGTCCTTCATGGCCGTCATCCCTTTCCGCTGTTCTCGCCCGCCGCGGCCAGCACCGCCGCCGCGCGCACGACCTTCCCCGTCGCCGTCCTGGGCAGGACCGGCAGCACGACCAGTTCCCGCGGCCGCTTGAACGGCGCCAGGGTCCGGCCGATCTCGAGCTCCACCTCGGCCACCGACGCGCCGTCGGCCAGGCTCAGGTAGGCGCGCACGCCGCCGTCGTGCAGCACGACCGCCTCGCGGACCGCCGCCATCCCGGCGATGGTCTGCTCGACCTCGGTGAGGTCGACCTTGAGCCCGCCGATGGACACCTGCGAGTCCAGTCGTCCGAGTACCGTCACCAGACCCGTGCCCCCGTCGATCCCGGCGGCGTCGCGGGTGCGCAGCCAGCCGTCGACGAAGCGGCTCGGGTCCTGCAGTCCGAGGTACGGCGACGCGGCCATCGCGATCCACAGTTCGCCGTCGCGCACCTGGAGGCGCATCCCGTGCGTCGGCTCGACCGCGGGCCAGCGGGAGCCGTCGAGATCCGTGGCGATGACGCCGATCTCGGTCATCCCGTACATCGTGCCCAGCGGCACGCCGAACCGTTCGCGGAAGCGCGCGGGGACGGTGGGGCGCACCAGTTCGCCCGCCACGACCATGCGCCGCAACGACGGCAGCGGGGTGCGTTCGGTCGAGGAGGTCAGGAGTTCGGCGTGGAACGGGACGCCGAGCACGGTCGCGGGGGTGTCGGCCGCGGCGACGGCGGCGAGGATGCCCTCGGCGGTCAACCGCTGCGGGAACACCAGTTCCGCGTTGGCGTGCAGGGCGTTGAGCAGTCCGCCGACCAGCCCGAGCACGTGCACGATCGAGGCGAGCAGCACGACCCGCTCCCCCGCGCGCGGGAACTCCGGCAGCCGGTCGTAGCGGTCGAGTTCGGCCGCCAGGTCCGCGGCGGTGCGCGCGATCACCTTGGAGGCACCGGTGGAGCCGGAACTGAACTGCACCAACGCGTGCGGCGTCGCGGCCGGGCGGCCACCCTCCCGGGCGGACACCGCGGCGACCACCTCGGCGTAACCGCGCAGCCGGTGGCCGCGGGTCTCGGTGGCCTCGACGACGAACTGCGCGGCGACGCGGTCCAGCGCGCCGTCGACCTCGTGCCGGGTGAGCCGGTGGTCGAGCAGGCTCACCTGGGCGCCGATCCGCCACGCGGCGAGCAGGTAGCCCACGTACGCCAGGGACGGCGGGAGTCGCAACGCGACAGTGCCGCCCGCGACCAGCCCGGCCGCGCGCAGCTCCGCCTCCCGCACGGCCACCACCGCGCGCAGCGCGGCCCGGTCGACCGGCTCGTCGAAGCGCAGGCAGACGGTGTCGGACGACCCGGCGAGCAGCAGGTCGTCGACCCATTCCCGCGAGATTCCGGGCGTTGCCCAGGAAAGATCCACACCAGTCATTGGCGCCTTCACAATGTGCTATTGGGCCGATTGCCGTAATGCGACGAAATGTTTGAAGTCCGCGCTATCCGGACTCGCGGTGGAACAATCGCATATGGATCCACACCCGTCAAGGTCGACCGAAAGGGCTAGTCGGTACCCCCGGTATCCCTGACAGGGCAACGGTTCTATCAGTAGTTACACAGCGGACACCGGCCGCCACGAGTCGATCACGGACCGCTTCGGTGCGCGTGCGAATGCACGGCGAACACCCGATCGTGGATAAGCTGGAAATCGTTGTCAGCGGATGACAGGATAGCCGCGGCGGTGATTCCACCGAACGGCGCAAACACCGAGAGGACCGGCGTGAAACCCCTACGTGTCCCCGACTACGCGGACTTGGCGCGATCCTGCCTGGCGGCCGATGTCGCCGGGTACCTCAACGGTGGCGCGGGCGCCGAGTGGACGCTGCGCGCCAACGAGTCCGCGTATTCGGCCATACCACTTCGCCCGAGGGTGCTCACCGACGTGGAGCGCTGCGCCACGGCGACGACCCTGCTCGGCGCGGACCTCGCCGCGCCGATCGGGGTGGCGCCCATGGCGTACCACCGGCTCTTTCACCCGGACGGTGAAATCGGGACCGTGCGGGCCGCGGGCGCGGCGGGCGCGTTGTTCGTGGCCAGCATGTTCGCCAGCACGGACCTGGCCGAGATCGCCGCGGCGGCCACCGGGCCGCTGTGGCTGCAGCTGTACTGGTTGCGCGACCGGGGCGCGGTGCTGGAACTGGTCGGTCGCGCGGCGGAAGCCGGGTACGGCGCGCTGGCGCTGACCGTGGACACCCCGCGCGTGGCGCGCCGGTACCGCGACCTGCGCAGCGGTTTCACGCTCCCCGCGCACGCGCGCGCGGTGAACGTGGACGCCGCGCTGATGGCCACCAGCCACGTCGCCGAGGCCGGGACGTCGGCCATCGAGCGGCACTCGCTGGAGAGGTTCGACCCGCGGATCACCTGGGCGGACCTCGCCTGGCTGCGTGAGCGCACCGCGCTTCCCCTGGTGCTGAAGGGAATCCTCACCGCCGAGGACGCCGAACTGGCGGTGCGCCACGGCGTGGACGGGATCATCGTGTCCAACCACGGCGGTAGGCAGCTCGACGGGGTGCCCGCCACGATCGACGCGCTGCCCGAGGTGGTGGACGCGGTCGGCGGCGGGCTCCCGGTGCTGGTCGACGGCGGTGTGCGCACCGGGTCGGACGTGCTCAAGGCGCTGGCCGTCGGCGCGGACACCGTGCTGGTCGGCCGACCGGTGCTGTGGGGTCTGGCGCACGCGGGCACCGAGGGCGCGCAGGACGTGCTGCAGACATTGCGCGAGGAACTGGAGGAGGCCATGGCCCTCACCGGCAGGCCGACCCTGGCCCACCTCGACCGGTCGGTGCTGGGGACACCGAACCGAACTCCTTACCACCACTGACCTTCTCCGCTCACCGGCCCGTCGAACGACCCACCCGGGGGTGGCTCACTCCCGGGTGGTCATCGCCGAGACGAACTCGGCGAACCTGCGCACACCCGCCACCAGCCGGTCCGGTTCGACGTAGCTGCACGACAACCGGAGCCGGTCCAGGCCCCCGCCGTCGAGGTGGAAGGTGCTCATCGGGGTCCACAGCACGCCGAACTCCCTGGCCGAGCGCTCCAGCGCGGCCTCGTCGGCGACGAAGGGGACCGTGACCACCACGAAGAACCCGCCGCTGGGCGTGTTCCACCGGACCCCCGAGCCCGGTGGGAAGTGCCGCGCCAGTTCGGCGAGCATGAGCCGCATGTTCTCGCGGTAGAAGGAGATCGTGTCGGCGTTCGCCTCCCGCAACCGGCAGCCCGCGCGCACCAGCAGCCCGCCGATCGCGGCCTGGCTGAGCGCGGAGGTGTTCACCGTGGTCATGCTCTTGATCTTCGCCAGGGAATCGGCGAGTGGTTCCGCACCGCCCTCGCGGGTGCGCACCACCTGATCCGCGAGCACGTAGCCGACGCGCGCGCCGGGGAAGCAGGACTTGGCGAACGAGCCGATGTAGATGACGACACCGCTGGTGTCCAAGGACTTCAGGGTCGGGGTACGCACGTCCTCGGCGGTGAAGAAGCCGTACGGGTTGTCCTCGATGACGAAAATACCCTCGGCCTCGGCGATCGCGAGCAGCTCGCGCCTGCGCTGCACCGACATCGAGACACCGGACGGGTTGGCGAAGTCCGGCACGATGTAGAGCGCGCGCGGTCGCCTGCCCTCGGCCCGCACCCGGCGCGCCACCTCGGCCACCCGGCTCGGGTCGGGCCCGGACTCGTCCTCGGTGACGCCGACGAAGTCGATGTCGAGCAGCCGCGCGGCGCCGGTGATGCCGACGTAGCAGGGGGAACTGACCAGCAGCACGTCGTCGGGGCCGGTGAACAGCGCGCGCAGCGCCAGCAGCATGCCCTCCTGCGCGCCGACGGTGACCACGACCGCCCCGGGCGGGACGTGGATGTCCTCGTCGTTGGCGACGGTGCGGGCGATGAGGTCGTGGATCTGGCCGTTGGTGCGGCCGTACTGGAAGAACGCCGTGCGCACCCGGTCCGCGTCCAGGCCCAGGTCGCGTTCGAGGTACTCGCGGTAGGCGTCGAGGTAGCCGGAGATGGCCGCCGGGTCGAACAGGCCCTCGTACGGGCGGCCGGGCGCGAACGAGATCGCGTCCGGGAAGCGGTGGGTGACCTCGTTGAGGAAGGTCATCGCCGACAGCAGCGGGTCCTCTAGGCTGCGGTGCAGGTCTTCGGGACCCAGGACGACTTTGGCGGGAGCACTCGTGGGGTCCAGGACCACCCCGGCGGGGTCGGTGGCGGTCATGCCCGGTCCGTCCCGAACGCGGCGCGGAGCCGGGCCGCGGCGATCTCCACGGCCTCGGCGGCGGCGGGCAGTTCACCGAACATCGCGAAGAAACCGTGTGCCATACCGGGAAAACGCGTCAATTCCGTCGGTACGCCCGCGTCCGCGAGCCGTTTCGCGTACAACTCGCCCTCGTCGCGCAACGGGTCGTACTCGGCGGTGATCACCGTGGCGGGCGGCAGGCCGGAGTGGTCGGCGGCGCGCAGCGGGGAGGCCAGCGGGTTGGCGCCGTCGGCCGGGTCGGCCAGGTAGTTGTCCCAGTACCAGGCCACGGAGTGCAGGTTGAACAGGTACCGGTCGGTGCTCTCGCGCAGCGACTCGGTGTCCGAACCGTGGTCGGTGTTCGGGTAGACCAGGAGCTGGTGGACCAGCAGCGGACCGTCCTCGCGGGCGGCGAGCGCGACCGCGGCGGCCAGGTTGCCGCCCGCGCTGTCACCGCCGACGGCGATCCGGTCCGGGTCGACGCCCAGCTCGGCGGCGTGCGCGGCGACCCAGCGCACGGCGGCGTGGCAGTCGTGCACGGCGGCGGGGAACTTGTGCTCGGGGGCGAGCCGGTAGCCGACCGAGACGGTGGTGCAGCCCGCGGCGTTGGTGAGCCTGCGGCAGATGGCGTCGGCGGTGTCGATGGTGCCCAGAGTCCAGCCACCGCCGAAGAAGTAGACCAGCACCGGGCTCGGCGTCCCCGCGCGCACGGCCCGCGCGCACCGGTAGATCCGCAGGGTGAGCGCGCTCGCCGGGCCCGGGATGTCCAGGTCGGCGACGGAGGCCACCGGCTCCGGGTCGCCCGCCGCGTCCCGGATGGACGCCAGGTCCTCGGCGCGGGCCCGCTCCAGGGTCAGCTCGTAGAGCGGGGTCGCCCGCCGCTCGGCGCGGCGCGCGCGGGACCGTTCGACCTGGGGGTCCAGGGGCATGCTGTTCGACTCTCCTCGCGATCGGCGGGACGTGGCCACCCAGGCTCGGCGGCCACGTCCCCCCTCGATCTACCGCTCACGTCCCACGGGCTCAGGCCTCGCGGACGTTGCGCTCCAGGACGTTGCGCTCACGGACTCCACGCATGCTGATCACCTCCCTCCGACTCCGGCGGACCGGTCGGTCTTCGATCCCGGCCGCCGATTTCGCAGGAGCATATGGCGATATCTCGACAGGCGTCGATACGCCAAAAGGCGCCATCCGCCGACTAGGCCGAATGGACATATCCGTCCATTCAGGACTGTACGGCGTACTACCGTATCCCGTCCGGTTGCTCCGCTCGGCGCAATACCGCAGGTCAGGGCTGGCAATTCGACGATTGCGCCAAACGGGGTAAAGCCTGGATCATCACCGTGGCCTGATCGGATCAGTACAGCGAACGCTTTATGCGAATGATTTTTCGTGACTAGTGACAAACCACGTGAATCCTCAGAGGACACATCATCCGGCAATGGTCCAGCCCGACCGCCAGACCACTGTGGACTGATCGGGGCGCGGGACGCGCGTCGGGAGCGCCACCCCGCAGAACTCTCCGCGCACACCCGTACGCGCGCGGACGCGCGGGCGCGCACCCTACGCCCATCCGGCGGCCATCGGTCTGAGGTCTAGACAACACTCGATCATTGGTCTAGACAATAGGCAGCGGTGTCCCCCTGCGCACCGCACCCTGGAGGTCGTCGATGACTGAAGTCCCCCGACGCCGCAAAGCGGCGCGCACGATAGCGACCGCGCTCGGCGCGGCCGCCGCCGTGGTGGTCACCAGCCTGGTCGCCGCCGGTCCCGCGGCCGCGGCCAACCTGCTGACCAACCCCGGCTTCGAGAGCGGCACCACCGGCTGGACCTGCGACTCCGGCGCGGCGGTGACCACCCCGGTGCACAGCGGCTCCGGCGCGCTCGCCTCCACCGCGAGCGGCGCGAAGAACGGCCGCTGCGCGCAGACCATCGCGGTCAAGCCCAGCAGCACCTACACCGTGTCCGCCTGGGTCAAGGGCAACCCGGTGTACCTCGGCATCACCGGCGGCGGCCAGACCTGGACCAACGCCGCGAACTACACCCAGCTGTCGCTGACCTTCACCAGCGGCGCGGCCCAGACGAGCGTGGAGCTGTACCTGCACGGCTGGTACGGCGCGGGCACCTTCAACGTCGACGACGTGGTGCTCGACGGCCCGCCCGGGGACGGCGGCGGTCCCCCGCCCGGCACCGGGCCCGGCGCACCCGCCACCCCGGTCGCGACCGGCGCCACCAACTCCTCGATCTCGCTGACCTGGGGTGCCCCGTCCGGCACCGTCACCGGGTACAAGGTCTACGAGGGCACCGAGCTCAAGGCGACCGTCACCACCGGCACCAGCGCCACGATCAGCGGTCTGACGGCGTGCACCACGCACACCTTCACGGTCACCGCCTACAACACCGACGGCGAGTCGGCCAAGTCCAACCCCGTGTCCGCCTTCACCTCCGGCTGCCCCGACACCGGGGTGCCGAAGCGGGCGCTGATCGGCTACCTGCACACCAGCTTCGCCAACGGCTCCGGCTACATCCGGATGGCCGACGTGCCGGACTCGTGGGACATCGTCAACCTGGCCTTCGGCGAGCCGACCTCGGTCACCTCCGGTGACATCCGGTTCAGCCAGTGCCCGGTCGCGGAGTGCCCGCAGGTCGAGTCGGAGGCCGAGTTCATCGCGGCCATCCGGGCCAAGCAGGCCAAGGGCAAGAAGGTGCTGATCTCGATCGGCGGCCAGAACGGCCAGGTGCAGCTCACCTCCACCGCCGCGCGCGACAAGTTCGTCAGCTCGGTGTCGGCGATCATCGACAAGTACGGCCTCGACGGCCTCGACATCGACTTCGAGGGCCACTCGCTGTACCTGAACTCCGGTGACAAGGACTTCCGCAACCCGACCACCCCGGTGATCGTCAACCTGATCTCGGCGGTCAAGACGCTGAAGGCCCGCTACGGCGCCAAGTTCATCCTCACGATGGCCCCGGAGACGTTCTTCGTGCAGGTGGGCTACCAGTTCTACGGCGGCTCCAGCAGCGGCGGCGACAGCCGGACCGGCTCGTACCTGCCGGTCATCCACGCCCTGCGGGACGTGCTGACCATCCTGCACGTGCAGGACTACAACTCGGGCCCGGTCACCGGCCTGGACAACCAGTACCACAACATGGGCGGCGCGGACTTCCACATCGCCATGACCGACATGCTCAAGGCGGGCTTCCCGGTCGCCAACACCGGGTTCACCTTCCCGGGGCTGCGCGAGGACCAGATCGGCTTCGGCGTCCCGGCGGCGGTGAGCGCCGGCAACGGCCACACCTCCCCCGCCGCCGTCCAGCAGGCGCTGACCTGCCTGGTCAAGGGCACGGGCTGCGGCGGCTACCAGCTGCGCGGCGGCGCGTCCCCCGGCCTGCGCGGGCTGATGACCTGGTCGATCAACTGGGACCGCTACTACAACTGGGAGTTCCAGAACGCCCACCGGCCGTTCCTGAACAACCTCTGACCCACGGCGGTCTCGCGGCCCCGCACCCACCCCGGGTGCGGGGCCGTCGCCGTGCCGGGTATGTCCATTTGGGACTACCGGAGCGGTCGGCGGACGTGCCTGTCTGGGCCGGACGAGTGACCTGGGTGGAAACCCGCCGTGGCGGGCGCGGGGCGGTCGGATACTCGGGCCATGGGTACCGCGCGGTGGGTGTGGCTCGGGGTGTTCACCGTGCTCTTGGCGCTCGTGTGGTTCGACGCGTCGAAGGGCGAGTTGGCGTTGACCGCCGGGCTGGCGGGCGTGGCCGCCGTGGGGATCGTGGTGGCCGCGAGCGACTCAGCCGCGTCCGCCACCCGGGACGACCTCGGGGCCCGGCCGCGCACCGGGCTGGTCACGGCCCTGTGCTTCATGACCGTCACCATCGTCGCGGCCGTGGTGGCGTTGGGCTTCCTCGGCTAGACCGATCCCGGGTGCGCCGGTAGCCGGCTGGGCCAACCGGGTGAGCGTCGGGAAACCCGGCCGGCCGCCGCCCGGGGCGCTCGATACTCGGGGCGTGGAGACCAAGACGCGGGTCTGGTTCGGGGCGCTGGCGGTCGTCCTGCTGCCGGTCGCCGCGGCGGTCGTGTGGCTCGTCTGGTGGTTCGGGCTGGTGACCGCCGGGTACGGCGGCGCGGCGGGCACCCTCGTCGTCGACGAGTGCGGGGCGATCCAGATCCAGCACGGCGTGTTCCGCTACGACTGCGCGGGCGCGTTCGTGCCGGAAGGGACCGAAGCGGCCGAGGGCACCGCGAGCCTCGTGGGGATCGGGACCGAGTACCACCGGGACGACCGGGTGCCGGTGCGGCGCGACGGCGACACCGCCCACACCGCGTCGAAGGCCAAGCTCGTGGTGGGTCTCGGTATGGCCTGCGCGCTGGGCGCGGGCTTCGCCACGACCGCGGGCTACCTGGCCGTGGCGGTGATCCGCCGCGACAGCGGGGCGGACCTGGCGTCGGGGTTCAAGCTCGGGGGGAAGGTCGCCTGCCTGCTGGTGGTCCTCCCCTTCGCCGCGGGCCTCGTGCTGGCCGTCATCTGACCGCGCGTCCCGGAAACCGGGACGGCGGGCGCGCGTCTGCCGGATACTCCTGTTCGTGAGCACCATGCGGCGGTTCGCGTTCGTGTTGCTGGGGTTGGCCCTGCTGCCGGGGGCGGTGCTGATCGCGTGGTCGCTGTGGGCCTTCGCGCTGACGCAGGCGGGCTACGCCGGTGAGCCGGGGACGCTCATCGTCGGGCAGTGCGAGAAGTACACCCTCGACACCGGCTCCGCCTACCGCTGCTCGGGCGCGTTCGTCCCGGACGGCGCCGCAGTGCCCGCAGGTACCGCGCGGATCCCCCAACTGTCGGACCCGCAGGCCGAGGGCACCCGCATCACCGTGCGGCGCGACGGTGAGCTCGCGCGTACCGAGTCCCTGTCGCACCTGGTGCTGTTCATCGGTTTGGTGTGCGCGCTCAGTGCCATCACCGCCGTGGCGGGCGGCTACTACCTGTTCGAGGCGGTGCGCGGTGACGACACGGCGGACTTCGGCAACGGCCTCGGGTTCGGGGTGCTCGCGGGCGCGGTGCTGCTGGTCGTCGCGCTGGCAGGCGCCTTCGCGCTGGCGTTCTTCGGGTGAACCGCCGCCGATCCCCTGCCGCGCGGGTGGTTGGGCCAGGCGGGTGACCGGCGCGGAAAGCGCTCCGCAGTGGACCGGGCTGCTCGATACTCCTGCCCGTGGGCACACTCCGACGGGTCGCGTACTGGGCCATCGCGGCGGTTCTGCTGCCGTCGGCGGCGGTGGTCGTGTGGCTGCTGTGGCAGTTCTCCCTGGCGGCCAGCGGACACGCGGGTGAGCGGGGGACGCTCGTCGTCGCCGAGTGCGTGCGGACGGAAACCCAAGATACCGGCCACGTCAACGACTGCCACGGAGCGTTCGTCCCCGACGGGAGCCCGACCCCGACGGGAACCTTGACGCTGAGCCGGGCCGACGAGCTCTACCCCGAGGGCACCCGCGTCGCCGTCCGGCGCGACGGCGACGCCGCGCGCACCGAATCCGTACCGGTCATGGTCCTCATGCTCGGCCTCACGTGCGCGGTGGGCATCGGGATCCTCGCCACCGCGGCCTACCACGTGGGCGCGGCGGTGAAGAACGATACGGAGGCGAGGGTGGTGTACGGGGTGTGGATAGGGGCGGCGGTCGTGGGAGCCCTGTGGTTTGCCGTCGTCGTCGTCTGCGCCGTCCTCTTGGTGATCGGGATCTGATCGTGCGAACCGGGACGCGGGTGTGGTTCGGTGTGCTGGCCGTGGGGATGCCGCTGGCCCTCTGGCTGGTGCTGCCCTTCCTCTGGCGGCAAACGCTGAGCATGTCCGGGTTCGCGGGTGAGCCGGGCACGGTGGTCGTCGGTTCGTGCGAGGAGGTCCACGTCGAACGCGACAGCTACCAGTACACCTGCTCCGGCGCGTTCTTCCCCGACGGGAGCGCGGTCCCCGCGGGCACCGCGACCCTGCGCCCGTCGTACGAGCACCCGGCGGAGGGCACCCGGTTCACCGTGCGGCGCAACGGGAGCACCGCGGCGACGAAGTCCACGCCGGAACTGGTGCTCGGCACCGGGTTCATGGTCGCGCTGGCGACGATCCCCGCGCTGGCCGCCTGCTACTTCGCGGTCATGGCCGTGCTCGGCAGGCCCGGCACCCGCTACGCGACCGGCTTCCTGATCGGCCTGTTCACGGCTTCGGCCATCTGGGCCCTCGCGCTCCTCGGCGGGCTGGTGACCTGGATCGTCGGGGCGTGATCCCCTACCGCTCGGGCAGTTCCAGCGCCCACCGGTACGCCTGGACCAGTCCACTGTGGAACCCGGCGGCCGAGCCCCACAGGAACAGCCGGAAGTGCCGGTACAGCGGCTCGCCCCAGTTGGCGACGACGTGCTCCCGGTTGGCGTCCAGCTTCTCCGCCCACACCTTGCACGTCAGGTAGTAGTTGTGCCGCTCGTCGTCCACGGACGTCAGGTAGAACGGTGACCTGGCCACCTTCGCCAGGTAGTCGTGCAGCAGCAGCGGCGTCGACACGCCCGGGTAGACGTACTTGCTCATGAACGTCGACATGCGGTTCTTCGCGCGCATCGCCAGCGCGTCCAGGTACACCCGGCCGCCCGGCCGCAGCAGCTCCGCGTACTTGCGCAGCGACGCCGCGTAGTCGGGCAGGTGCTCGGTGACGCCCATGTTCACCACGGCGTCGTACGGCTTGTCCGCCTCGTACCGGTAGAAGTGCTGCCGCAGCACCCGGCAGGGCAGGTCCTCGCGGGCGATCAGCTCCTTGAGGTACAGCTCCGACGGCTCGGACAGGGTGAGGGTGGTGACCTCGATCCCCTTGCGACCGGCGTGTTCCACGAACGCGCCCCAGCCGCCGCCGACCTCCAGCACCCGGTCGCCGGGGTTGAGCCCGAGCTGCTCGATGGCCATGTCCATCTTGCGGGTCATGGCGTCCTCGATGGGTTCGTCGTCGGTCTTGAACGAACCCTGGGTGTAGCACCGGTGCCGACTGTCCAGGAAGGACAGGAAGAACTCCGGGTCGCGGTCGTAGTGCGCGGTGATCGAGCGCCGGTCGTGCTCGGTCTTGCCGCGCACCACCGCGGGCAGGTAGCGGTTCACCCAGGCGATCGGGTGGAAGTCGCCGAAGAACTTGCGCATGCCCAGCGCGGAGAAGATGTCGCCGTGGATGTCGAGGTGACCGTCGAGATAGGCCAGACCGACCTGGACCTGGTCCAGGGAGTTGACCGCGGTGATCCCGGCCGCGTTGCGCGCCTCGAGGGTGAACACGGGCTCTCCCCGGCCCAGCGTCCGACCGTCGCCCACCGGGGGTTCGACGCGGAACGGCACCTCTTCCCGCTTGCGGAAGTACGACCGGTACCGGCGCTCGAGCACGCCCCAATCCGCCTTCTGCCCCGTCACGCCGGTCAGCTTATCAGCGGGTCACGGCCCTGGACCACGATTTGAAACGCCGTCGCGCTACCCGGCGGCGGCGAGCCCATCCAGTTCCGCGACATCGGTTTCGGTGAGTTCCAGGTCGGTCACGGTGAGGTTCTGCTCCAGGTGCGCGACCGAGGACGTGCCGGGGATCAGCAGGATGTTGGGCGAGCGCCGCAGCAGCCAGGCGAGCGCCACCTGGCGGTCGGTCGCGCCGTGCCGGGCGGCCACGGCGTCGAGCACGTCGGCCTGGAACGGTTCGAAACCGCCCAACGGGAAGAACGGGACATACGCGATGCCCAGCCGCGCGGTCTCGTCGACCAGCGCGTCGTCACCGCGCGCGGTCACGTTGTACATGTTCTGCACACAGGCGATCGGCGCGATCCCGCGCGCCTGAGCCAACTGCGCGGACGTGACGTTGCTGACGCCGAGCTCCGCGACAAGGCCTTGCGCACGCAACTCGGCGAGCGCGGTCAGCGGCTCCTCGAGTGAGGTGTCGTCCATGAGCCGCAGGTTGACCACGTCGAGGCGGTCCACACCGAGGCGGGTGAGGTTGTCGTGCACGGCCGAGCGGAGTTCGTCGGCGGACAGCGCGGGCAGCCACGCGCCCGCGTCGTCGCGGCGGGCGCCGACCTTGGTGACGATGACCAGGTCGTCCGGGTAGGGCCGCAGCGCGGTCGCGATGAGTTCGTTGACCACGTACGGGCCGTAGTAGTCCGACGTGTCGATGTGGTCCACGCCCAGCTCGACCGCCCGGCGCAGCACCGCGATGGCCGCGTCGCGGTCCCGGGGCGGGCCGAACACGCCCGGTCCCGCCAGTTGCATCGCGCCGTACCCGATCCGGCCGACCTCGGCCGCGCCCAGCTTCGCCCTCTGCGCCATGCGCACACTATGCCCCCGATCGGTCGCGCGCGGTGAACGGCAGACCGGGTCGGGTGGTGCCGGGTCGTCGGTCAGAGCGCGGGGAAGCCCTGCGACCGGCGGTGCGGGAAGCGGGCGACGAGGGTGCTCCGGCCGTCCTCGTGGCGCAGGTCGACCCGGTCGGCGAGGACGCGGATCATCGGCAGGTTGAACCCGCCGTCCGGCGCGGCACCCTGGGCGGGCAGCTGCCAGGGACCGTCGTCGGACACGGTCAGCACGATGGCGGCCTTGCCCGCGTCGACGGTCTCCACCCGGATGGACACCTCGACCGACCCGGCGGCGACCTCCGGGCGGTAGCGGTGCACGACGGCGTTGGTCACCGCCTCGTCGGCGGCGGTGACGATGTCGCGCGCGGTCTCCACGGCGACACCTTGCTCGGCCAGCCACATCCGGACGTGGTTGCGCACCGGGACCAGGTGGGCGAGTCCGGGTGGCATCAGCACGGTCAACAGGTCACCGTCGGCGGTCGCGGTCACCCGTTCAGGCATGGGCCTGCCCGCCGTCCCGGTGTCCTCGGCATCCGGTGTAGACGCGATCGACACCGCGATGACCCCCTCCTGCGCGCCATAACCCTGTCATCCGATGAGTCGCCCCGCGCAACGTCCTCGTTACCGGCGGTTCACCCTAACCGGACGGGGCCGAAGATGGTCGGTGGTCTAGGCCACCTCGTCCCCGGCGCGGACCGGTCGGTCCGACCGGTCATAATCCGGCCGTGCTGGAGGGGACGTGGCGGGCGCTGGCGTGCGCGGACGCACCGGTGAACGAGGCGTGCCTGGCGGCGCTGCCGGACGGGTGGCTGGTGTTCACCGGCACGGCGCTGGTGGCGATCACCGGCGACGGCAGGCGCCGGGTGCTCGCGCGGCGGAAGCAGCCGCGCGAGCGGGAGCAGCCGTGGTCGTCGGCGCGGAGGCCGGGTCTGCACACGTCCCGGGACGGCCGCTTCGCGGCGCTGGTCACCGACTACGGCGCCCGCGGCCTGCTGTTCGACCTGTCGACGAAGTCGGTCACCCTGGAGCTGAACCGCTGGGACCACCACTCGCGGCACACCCGCTTCCCGCTGGCGTTCGTCGGCACGGGCGCGGAGACCGTCGTCATCGCGGGCACGGAGTGGAACCGGCTCGACGCGTTCCGGGCGGCCACCGGCGAGCTGCTCACCGACCGCGAGACCGGCCAGGACCACGACGCGGACATCTTCAACTCGTCGTTCCAGGGCGCCCTGTCGCTGAACCCGTCGGAGAGCCTGCTGCTCAACGACGGCTGGCTGTGGCAACCGATCGGCGTCCACTCCGTCATCGACGTCCGGGCCTGGCTCGGCGGTGACCGCACCGCCGCGGACCTCGACAACCACGTGGGCGCGTACCGCGACCTCTGGGACACCTCGACCGCCTGGCTCGACGACTCGACGGCCGTGGTCCAAGCCGACGGCCACGCCGAGGTGCTCGAGTTCCCGGGCGACGAGGTGACCCGCCGGATCCCGCTGCCGCCGGGTCCACTGTGGTCGTTCGGGGGTCGGCTCCACGTCGCCGCGGCAGGGGGCCTGGAGGTGTGGTCCCCGGACGAGCGGATCGGCGTACTGGCGGGGTTCCACCCCAGCGCCCAGGACCCGAAAACCGGCACCCTGGCGTCCCTGCGCGACGGCGTCCTCCGGACCTGGCGCCCCGACCCGCGGGCCTAGTCGCGCCGGTCGGCACTGGGGCCGCTGGTGCGGGACCGGCGGCGGTTGGCGCCGTGGCCCGCCGAGCAGCCGGACCGGGTGGTCTCCCCGGTCTGACCGGATCGAGTGGTCCGCGGGGCGCGGCCCGGCGGTGGCGCCTATGGTCGGCCCGAGGGTCGTCGACCGCGTCGGCGGAAGTGCCGATGAGCGCCGCAGTGACGGACGCGCCCGCGCCGCCGGCGCTGTCGCGCGGCCGGACGAACCTGGTGTTCGGCACGATCGTGCTGGGCATGCCGCTCTCCGCCCTGGACCGGACGATCGTGGCGACGGCGCTGCCGACCATCGTCGGCGACGTCGGCGGGGCCGGGCACATGAGCTGGGTGGTGACCTCCTACATCCTCGCCGAGACCGTGGCCACCGTGCCGGCGGGCAAGTTCGGCGACCTGTTCGGCCGCAAGCCGGTGTTCCAGCTCAGCGTGGCGGTGTTCATCACCGGCTCGTTCTTCTGCGGCCTGGCCGACAGCATGGGCGCGCTCATCGCGGTGCGGGCCGCGCAGGGCGTCGGCGGTGGTGGTCTCGCGGTCACCGCCACGGCGCTGGTCGCCGACGTCATCCCCTTGCGCGAGCGCGGCCGGTACCAGGGCGCGCTCGGCGCGGTGTTCGGCGTGACGACGGTGACCGGGCCGCTGCTCGGCGGGCTGTTCACCGACCACCTGTCCTGGCGCTGGGCCTTGTACGTCACCGTACCGCCGGCGCTGGTCGTCATCGTGCCGGCCGCGCGCCATCCCGGGCCACGGCGACCGGTCGCACCCCCGGATCGACTACCTGGGCGTGCTGTTCATCGCCCTCGGCGCCGGCGGCTGTTCCGCGGCCGGGTGTTCACCATCGCGGGCGCGGCGGTCACCGGGGTCGGCATGTTCCTGCTGTCCACACTGGACCAGCGCACGACGGTGCTGGTCCAGTCGGTCGCGATGTTCGTGCTGGGCGCGGGGATCGGCCTGGTCACGCAGGTGCTGACGATCGTCATGCAGCACACCGCCGACTACCGCGACCTGGGCTCGGCTACTTCCGGGGTGACGTTCTTCCGCAACCTGGGCAGCTCCTTCGGCGCCTCGATCGCCGAGGCGCTCCGGGTCGTGTTCCCGCGGGCCCGACCACATCGACCCGTCGGTGCTCGACGTCGAGGTGCACGCAGCCGTTCGGCGGATCACCCGCCGCCTGGTGCTGGAGCAGCAGCGCGAACTCCAGCCGACCCGAGCCGGACCGAGGTCCGCATTCCCGGCGTCGGCGCGGAATTCTCGTCAGTCTCCTTTTCAGACGGACGACACTTTCGGAAAATATCAGGATTCCCAGACGGTAAACGTGGACGATTCGACCGTTTCCGCTGGTGATCTTGTCCGCTACATTGCGGTTACCACCGATTTCACGGCGGTGGCGGATCCGCGTTCCAGGAGTCCCACCGCGTCGAGCCGGGTCCGCCGATTCCCCGATCCTGAGAGGGAGATCCGTGCGGTTCCCCGCGAGGAAGTACCTACCCCCGGTCCTGACCCTGACCGCCGTCGCGACGCTCGCCGTGGTGGTCCAGGCGGGCGCCACCTCCGAGGCCGAGGCACCGGCCCAGGTCGTGGCGGGCGCCGAGACGACCACGCCGACGTCCCGGCCGCCCACCACCCTGCCCCCGCTGCCGCCCGCCTGCCCCCCGGTCACGACGACGACCTACACCACCACCCCGGGCGGCACGACCTACACCACCCCGCAGCCGACCTCCGCGGCCGGCCCGGAGGCCGCGCTGACCACCTTCCCGCCCAGCTCGCCGACCTTCCCCACGCCCACCCCGCGACCGGGGGTCAACTTCGCGCTGGAGGGCTGGGCGCAGGCGTCGTCGACCTACCCGTCGTACCTGGCGAGCAAGGTCAACGACAACGACGTGAGCACCGAGCTGGGCTGTGCGCACAGCTGGTCCAACGACCGCGACCGCTCCCCCACGACCACCCCCGAGTGGGTCCAGGTCCGCTGGGCCCTGCCCCAGCAGGTGAGCCGGGTGGTCGTCCACACCTCCGACGGCTACCAGCTGCGCGACTTCGACGTCCAGGTGCTCAGCCAGAACGAGCAGTGGTGGGACACCGTCGCCACCTACAACTACAACACCCAGAACAAGGTCACCGCCTGGTTCGGCAACCGCGCCACCCGCGGTGTCCGGATCCTGGCCAAGACGGGCCCGTCGCACCAACCGGCCTTCGCCCGGGTCAACGAGATCCAGGCGTTCCTGTACTGATCGACCACCGAGCGCGGGCCCGGGTGGGAGTCGCCACCCGGGCCCGCGCGGTTTCTCGACGAGTGAGGCAGCACACCCACCGGATCGGTCGGTGGCCCCGCGGCGGCGGCGGTAGCGTCGAGCCGGTGAAGCAGTCGCCCCAGCGGGACGCGGACGAGCGCATCCTGGACCGAGCCGCCGCCCTCTTCGCGCAACACGGGTTCGCGCACACCTCGCTGCGGGACCTGGCGGACGCCGCCGGGCTGTCCAAAGCCGGTCTCCTGCACCACTTCCCCACCAAGGAAGCCCTCTTCGACGCCGCCATCGCCGTGGGCCGCGACCGCAGCCGGGAGCTGCTCGACCTGGTCGCCCACCTGCCGCTGGGCGCCGAGCGCGACCGCCGGGCCGTCGAACTGCTCACCGACCTCGCGCTGGAGCGCCCCGGCCTGGTGGCGCTGGCCTCCCGGTCGATCACCGCGCTGGCCACCGCCGACCCGGCCATCCCCGACCACGGCGACGGGTACGTCTTCGAGATGTTCGGCGTGGCGGGCGAGACCGAGCGGCTGGCGCGGGTCGTCGGCGCGCTGGGCGGGCTCGTCGTGCTGTGCCTGCTCGCCCGCCACCGCGACGACCGGGACGCGTGGCGCGGGCACATCGTCGCCACCTGCCTCGGCGCGCTCGGCGCCCCCTGACCCGGCGGCTACCATCGGCCCGGACCGGGGAGGTGGGATGGTCGACGATCGACCGACCGGACTTGAGCGGCTCGCGCTGCGGGCGCCGCTGCTGGCCTACCGGGCCGGGTTGGGGCAGCTGTTCGGCACCCGGCTCGTGCACGTGACCCACAAGGGCCGCACGAGCGGGAAACCTCGGCACGTCGTCCTCGAGGTCGTGCGGTACGACCGGGAGCGGCCGGAGATCGTGGTCGTCACCGGGTGGGGGCCGCGCAGCGACTGGTACCGGGACCTGCGGGTGAACCCGGCCATCGAGGTGCGGTTCGGCAAGGAGCGCTGGGCCGAGCCATCGCACCGCCACCTCGACGCGGCCGAGACCGACTCGGTGCTGCGCGCCTACCGCGACGAACACCCGCGGCTGTGGCCGGAGGTCGCGCCGCACCTCGGACTCCCGGACGACCCGGCGAACCCGGAGTGGGCGCGGACCATCGACCACATCGGCGCCGTGGCGTTCTCACCGCGCTGACAGCGCCTCCCGCCGGACGCGGCTCTTGGCCGCGACCGCCAGGGCGACCGCGATCAGGCCCACCGCCACGGCGAACGTCGCGCGCGTCCCGGCGGCCACCCCGGCGGGCACGGCGGTCGTGATGTCCGCGCTGGACGAGGCCCACGCGAACACCGCGCCCAGCGCGGAGGTCCCGGTGACCAGACCCAGGTTCCGGGCGAGGTTGAGCAGACCGGAGACCACGCCGCGCCGGTCGGCGGGCACGTCCGCCATGACCGCGGTGTTGTTGGCCGTCTGGAACAGGGCGTAGCCTGCGGTCGTCACCGCCAGCGGCACGACGTATCCGGCGATGCCCAGCGACGCGGGTGCCACGGCCAGCAGTCCGCAGCCGAGTGCCAGGGCCGACAACCCGAGGAGTGTGACCCGCCGAGCGCCGACCCGGTCGACCAGCCGTCCGGCGGGCACGCCGGTCAGGGCGGTCACCAGCGGCCCCACGGTCATGACCAGTCCCACGACGGCGGGTGCCAGGCCCAGCGCCCGGGACAGGTGGAACGGCCCGACGACCAGGGTCGCCATCATCACCGTCGACACGATCGCGCTCGACGCGAGCCCGGGGGCGAGCACCCGGTCGCGCAGCATTCCCAACCGCACCAACGGGTTCGCGACCCGCCGCTGCGAGCGGAGGAAGAATCCCAGCCCCACAGCGGAAACAGCGATCAGCGCCATGGTCACCTCGCCGCGTCCGACGGTCAGGGCGAGTGCGTACGCGGTCAACGTCAGCGCCAGCAGCGCGGTCCCGACCCGGTCGAACCCGGCCCGGTCGCCGGTCGCCCGGTCGGCGGGCAGGTACCGGTACGCGAGAACCAGCGCCACGGCACCCAGCGGGGCGCCGACGAGGAACACCGCCCGCCACCCGAACCCGGCGATCAGCACGCCGCCCAGCGTCGGTCCCAACGCCGTGCCGACGGCCGACATCGTGCCCAGCAGTCCCATCGCGCGGCCGGTGCGCTCCTTCGGCACCGTGTCGCCGACGAACGCCAGCGCCAGCGCCATCATCAGCGCCGCGCCCAGCCCCTGCGCCACCCGTCCGGCGACCAGCAGCCACAGCGACGGGGCGAGACCGCACAGGACGGACGCGGCGGTGAACACCGCCAGCCCGCCGAGCAGCGCACGGCGTCGCCCGAGCAGGTCGCCGAGGCGCCCCGCGCTGACCACCAGGGTGGTGATGGCCAGCAGGTAGCCGAGCACCACCCACTGGACCCTCGGGAACGTCGCGGAGAACGCGCCCGCCAGCGTCGGCAGCGCGACGTTGGCGACGCTGGTCCCCAGCGCGGACAGCAACACCGACAACGACAGACCCGCGAGTCCCGATCGAATCCCCATGGCGACCACCTCGTCCCTTGTGACCCTCTGCGCGAAGCATGGGTCCGGTCGACAAGGAAGTCGCAGTAAACTTGCCGGTGTGGCAAACGACGACACGGCGGTGCTGGCGGCGGTGGGGCCTCGGCTGCGCGCGCTGCGCAAGCTGCGCGGCACCACGTTGAACCAGGTCGCGGAGGCCACCGGCATCTCCGTGAGCACCCTGTCGCGGCTGGAGTCCGGGGAGCGCAAGCCGAACCTGGAGCTGCTGCTGCCGCTGGCCCGCGCCTACCAGGTGCCGCTGGACGAGCTGGTCGGCGCGCCCGCCACGGGCGACCCGAGGGTGCGGCTCAAGCCGATCAGGCGCGGGGGCGCCACGATCGTCCCGCTGACCCAGCACCCGGGCGGGCTCCAGGCGTACAAGATGGTCATCCCGGTGTCGCGGAGCGAGCCGGACCCGCGCACCCACGAGGGCTACGAGTGGCTGTACGTGCTCAACGGGAGCCTGCGGCTGGTCCTCGCCGAGCACGACGTGGTGCTCAAGGCTGGTGAGGCCGCGGAGTTCGACACCCGGCTCCCGCACTGGTTCGGCTCGACGGGCGACGCGCCGGTGGAGATCCTCAGCCTGTTCGGTCCGCAGGGCGAGCGCATGCACGTGCGGGCCCGACCGAAGGACGATTGACGGATATTCGACCCATCGCTGTTCAGCGGTGCGGGAACGATTCAGAAGCGCGGCGCGGAATAGCGCGGCGTTCGCGGGCGCGCCATGGCGCCGGTCGCGGAATTGTCCGCCGGTGCTGAACGGTCCGGTCGAGGGGTCTCGCCGGACGCGTTCGTCCGCACCGACTCCCACCACGACCCACTCCGGCACCACCCTCCCGGCGGGAGGGCCCTTTTCGTCCGGAGTGGACTCGTTGGGGTTCTTGCTGTTCTTGACTTACCGGGTGACCAGGTGACTGTCCCTGGTGGATCAGCCGACCTGGTGTCGGGGCGGCTGGTTCTCCGCCTGGTCCGTGCCGTTCGCGACCGAGGCGGTCAGGCCGGTGTGCTCACCGGCGCCTTCCTGCTGTTCGGTGCGGATGTTGACAAGTCGGGTCCGGCGGGGATTCGCGACGCCGGTCCAACGGTCGAGTTCACTCATGACTTTCCTCCCACACCAATGTCTCACGCGCGCTGTTGTTGTTCCCAACAGGCCCACCCGTCGAAACAATGAGATGTGTCACGTAACCTGGTCGGCCGTTCCGGCGACCAGCGCGGTTTTTCGTCCAACACGCGGCGAACGCGTTACGCGCCGCCCAACACCGCGTTCGCGAGAACCGCCAAGGCGGCCTTGATCCGGTCCGCCCCGAGCCCGAGCACCACGCGCTGGTGGTGGAAGACGTCCGGCGCCAGCGGCGCGAGGAGGAGGTCGACGGCGGCGTCGGGGTCCGGGCCGTCCGCCGCCACCACCAGGGCCCGCACGTGCGCCCGCCAGAACCCGTAGGCCCCGGTCTGGAACCGCGACCGCCCCACCTCGACCCCCAGTGCGAGGTGGACGTGCCGGTCGAGCAGGTCCACCATCGCGCCGTAGAAGGCGCACAGGCGGTCCCCGGGCGCCGCGCCGGGCCCCAGCGGCGGGGGGCCGCCGAGCAGCAGCTCCTGGACGGCCCGCTCGTGGGTGTCGAGCAGGGCGACGGCGATCGCCGCCCGGTCCGGGTAGCGGCGGTAGAGGGTCCCCCGGCCGACCCCGGCGGCCCGGGCGATGTCGTCCATGGTCACCCGGTCCGCCCCGCGCTCGGCGTAGAGCCGCTCAGCCGCCGCGAGGATCTTCTCCCGGTTCCTGGCCGCGTCGGCCCGCTCACGCGGCGGGTCGTCCCCCAGGAGGTTCACGGCACCACCCTAACGATGAAGTGGACAAGGTGTCCAGTTAGCCGGTACAAGTGGACGCAGTGTCCGCTTGACCCCGGAGGTTCCCGTGTCCCACCTGCTCCACCTCGACACCAGCGCCCGCCCAAACTCGGCCTCCCGCGCCCTGACCGCGCGGTTCGCCGAGACCTGGTCGCGCGCGCCGGGCACCACCCGCGCCTACCGCGACCTGGCCGCCGACCCGGTGCCGCCGATCGGCGAGGGCTGGACCCACCTCTGCGACGAGCTGCTGCGCCGGGGGCTCACCGATCCCGTCCGCTACCGGGAGGCCGTCACGACCCCGGCGGCCGAACGCGCCTGGGCGGTCGTCGAGCCGCTGCTGGCCGAACTGCTCGCCGCCGACGTCGTGGTGATCGGCTGCCCGATGTACAACTACTCGGTTCCCGGCGCGCTCAAGACCTGGATCGACCAGGTGACCTTCCCCCGGATGTCCCTGACCGGGCGCCGGTTCGCGGTGCTCGGCGCGCGGGGCGGCGCGTACGGGCCGGGCACGCCGCGCGAGCCGTACGACCACCAGGAGCGGTACCTGCGCGATTTCCTCGCGGGCCACTTCGCGGTCGAGGACGTGACCTTCGCGCACGCCGAGCTGACCAACACGGCGGTGGATCCCCTGCTGGCCCACCTGACCGAGGCCCACCGGGACTCCGTCGCGGCGGCCGAGTCCGCGGTGGACGCGCTCGCCGCGGATTGGGCGGCGCGGTCGTGAACTGGTTGACGTTGGTGGCCGCCGGGGTGGTGGAGGTGGCGTTTGCGTTGAGCATCAAGCCGACCGAGGGGTTCACGCGGCCGTTGCCGGCGTTGGTGTGCTCCGTGTTGGGCGTGGGGGCGGTGTTCTTGTTGTCGCGGGCGATGGAGAGCATTCCGGTGGGGACGGCGTACGCGGTGTTCACCGGGATCGGCGCGGTCGGCACGATCGCCTTCGGGGTGCTGGTGCACAAGGACCCCTTGAGCCTGGGCCGGGTCCTCGCGCTGGCGTTGATCGTCGGTGGGGTCGTGCTGGCGCGGGCGGCGGAGTGAGGACGATCAGCCCGGGGCCGCGCGGATCACGGCGATGTCGGGGTTGTGGAGCTTGCGCGGGCTGGCCGGACCGTCGCACCAGACGGTGTCGTCGGTGACGTGCCAGCCGGGTGCGCCCCAGAAGCGGTCGGGGCGAGCAGTTCCCCCGCCACCGCGCGCTGGTCGCGGATCGCGCCGACGGCGGTCAACGCGTCCGCGACGCGGTCGACGGCGGTGGGCGGGGTCGCGGCGTCACCGAAGGCGGGCAGCAGCAGGAGCAGGTGGGCGGGCTCCGCGCGCACCGCCAGGTCCGGCCAGGACAGGCCCGGGCCCGCGAAGTGACCGTCGAGGGCGGCGACGTGGACGGCCGGGCCGCGCGGCGGCGTGATCAGGTAGTCGAAACCGGCCTCGCCGGACAGGTTGCGCATGACCACGTGGACGCGGTGGCCATCCCGGACCGGGACCGTGAACACCGGCCAGCGCGACTCGTCCAGGAGTTCGCGCGCGAGCGGGCCCGCCTCATCCGATTCCACTCCGAACGCGCCCGGCGCGGAGGGCGCGTCCCCGACCCAGGCGAGGAACGGCGGCCAGAAGTGCTTTTTCGACAACAGGTCCGACCGGTCGACGAGCACGGGCGGTGACGACTCGAACGGGTCAAGGTAGCCGGGAATACGCACACAGCGAGTGTGTCAGCCACCCGATCGTGTTCATCGGTGAGGGGCGTGTTGCGAGTGACCACACACGCGTCTTAGATTCGGGACTCGAATAGCCGGTTTGTCGAATAGCGCGATTCCGCGCGTCGGGGCGGCATTCCGGCGGTATTCCCGATCAGGGGGTGTCCGGCGGTGCGGGCGGAACTGGAACGGCGGTCGGCGGGTGAGGTGCTCGCGCACGCGCGGGCCGCGTGCGCGGAGGTGCTGCGGGGCGAGGTCGACCACCTGCCCGGCCCGCTGCGCCTGATGGTGGGCTACCACCTGGGCTGGTGGGACGAGGCCGGGACACCGACCGCGCGCGGTGGCGGCAAGGGGCTGCGGCCCGCGCTGGCCATCGCGGCGGGTCGGGCCTGCGGCGACGCGGACGCGGCCGTCCCGGCGGCGGCCGCGGTGGAGTCGGTGCACGACTTCACCCTGATCCACGACGACATCATGGACGGCGACCGGATGCGGCGCGGCAGGCCGACGGTGTGGACGGTCTGGGGCGTCGGCAACGCGATCCTGGTCGGTGACACGCTGCATTCGCTCGCCACCCGATTGGTGGCCGCCGGGATGCCCGCGCCGGTGGCCGCCGTGACCCGGCTCGACGGGTGCGTGGTCGAGCTGTGCCACGGCCAGTACGAGGACTGCGCGGCCGAGTCCGGGCACGACGACCCGACGCTCGACCGCTGCGTGCGCACCGCGCTGCGCAAGACCGGCTCCCTGTTCGGCGCGGCCTGCGCGCTGGGCGCCATGGCCACCGACGCCGACCAGGACGTGGTGGCCGCCCTCGACGCGTTCGGCCGCGACATCGGCGTCGCGTTCCAGGTCGCCGACGACCTCATCGGCATCTGGGGCGACCCGGCGATCACCGGCAAACCGGTCGGCGCCGACCTGTCCCGGCGCAGGCACTCCCTGCCGATCGCCGCCGCGCTGTGCTCGGGCACGGCGGCGGGCCGGGAGCTGGCGGACATGTACGCGTCGAACCAGCCCGTGGACATCGACCGGGCGGCCACCCTGGTCGACGCCGCGGGCGGGCGCGGCTGGGCGAGCGACTACGCCGCCGAGCGCGTCACGGCCGCGCTCGCCCACCTCGCGGACCTGCCCCACCCGGACGACCTGCGCACCCTCGCCACCCTCGCGGGCCACCGCGAAGCCTGACCGTCAGTGGTGCCCCCGCCTGCCGAGGGTCTCCTCCGGGGTGGCGCCGGGCCGGTCCCACTGCGGCACCGGGCGGCTGGTCGGCCCCCAGGTGGGGCTGCCGTCCGCGGCCGAGCGCCAGGACCAGCAGGCGTCGCGGCCCTCGGGCCAGCCCTCGGGGTTGTCCTCCCAGCGCTCGCCCCGGCCGTAGGGGGTCCGGTCGAGCAGGTTGAGCGACGGGTTGATCGCCTCGATGCCGCGGCCCGTCGTGGCGTAGGTGAGGTACGCCGCGTCCGGCGCGTGCCAGGCCGCGGTCGTGCACCCCTCGCACCGGCCCTGGTGCGGCGCGCCGTCGTACCACATGTGCTTGTGGGCGATCAGTTCGTCGCGGCCCTGGAACAGGTCCAGGAACGGCACCGGGCCCTCAGGAGTACATGCCGGGTCCGAACACCTCGTAGTGGATCCGGTCCGCGGGCACACCGCGGTCCAGCAGCGCGGCGCGAACCCCGTGCATGAACGGGATCGGGCCGCAGAGGTAGGCGTGGGCGTTGTCCGGCAAGGGGATCTCGTCGACGTCGAGCGCGTGGCCGTGCGCGGTGCGGGTTTCCACGCTGGTCATGGTGGCGGCGAGGTGGGTCATCTCGGCGTGGTGGGCGTGCCGGTCCGCGCTCCGCTCGGCGTGGGCGAGCACGACGGGCCGGGTGGGTTGGGTGTGCGAGAGGTGGTCGAGCATCGCGGCCATCGGGGTGACGCCGACGCCCGCGCTGATCAGCACGACCGGGTCGGTGCCGTCGGCCAGCGCGGTGTCCCCGGCGGGCGGGCCGACCAGGACGGTGTCGTCGGCGCGGACGTGGTCGTGCAGGAAGTTCGACACCGCGCCACCCCCGACGCGGCGGACGGTGATCCGCAGGCAGCCGCGACCGGGTCCCTGCGACAGCGAGTACTGCCGCGGCTGGCGGTGGCCGTCGGGCAGGTCGACGGCCACCGAGACGTACTGGCCGGGGTGGAAGTCCGGGACGGGCCCGCCGTCGTCGGGGACCAGGGTGAACGACACGGTGTCCACGGCCTCGTCCTGCCGCTTGGCGACCCGCCACCGCCGCCACACCGAGACCGGCTCGACGCCCGCGGACGCGTAGAGCCGGGCCTCGGCGGCGATGAGCTCGCAGGCCAGCAGCCAGTACACCTCGTGCCACGCGGCGACGACGTCCGGCCCGACGCCCAACACGGTGACGACGGCCTCCAGCAGGTGCCTGCCCACGACCAGGTACTGGTCGGGGCGGATGCCGAGCGACACGTGCTTGTGCGCGATCCGCTCGGCGATCGGCCCGAAGTCCGGCCGCGCGGGGCCGGTGCCGGTGAGGTGGCCGCCGTAGGCGACGACCGCCGCCGCGAGCGCGGCCCGCTGCCTGCCGTTGGCCTGGTTGCCCTGGTTGAACAGGTCCAGCAACTCGGGGTGGGCGGCGAACATGGACGCGTAGAACACGCCGGTGATCTCGGTGGCGTGCTCGGCCACGACCGGCAGGGTCGCGCGGACGACCTCGCGGGAGACGTCGGACAGCGGCGGGATGGCGGGGTTCTCGGTCACGGGTTCACGGTGCGCCCGGGCCGCGGCAAGATCGAGAGGCGCAACGTCTCGCGCCACCAGGTCTTTGGTCCCGAGTCGGAACACCGCCGTTGGAGTGAACTCCGCCACTCGATTGGGGACTTGGTACGCCTCGCTCCCCCGTGGAACACCTACCTGGGTGCGCGGAAGCCGCCGATCGCCTCCTCGAGGAGTTCGGCCAGTCGCAGCGGGGTGCGGTCCTCGAACAGCGGGCCGATGAGCTGTACGCCCACGGGCAGGCCGTCGGGGGACGGGCCGGTCGGGATGGCGGTGGAAGGTAGGCCGGGCATGGTGGCCAGGCCGGCCCAGACGAGCTGGTCGAAGAACGGGTACGCGGCGCCGTCGATGTCGATCCGGCGGCCCAGCAGGTCGGGGTCGTGGTCGTGCGGGAAGGCGGGGGTCGGCGTGATCGGGCAGACCACGGCGTCGAACTCGGCGAAGAACCGCCGCCAGCCGTGGCGGTGGGACTCGCGGAGGGCGTTCGCCTCGAGCCAGTCGCGGTGGCTGAACACCATCGCGCGCCACCGCGCCGCGTCGAGGCTCTGGTCGTCCGGGCGCAGTGCGGCGGCGCGGGCCCGCAGCTGTTCGTACTCGTCGACGGGGAACCGCGCGACGGAACCCGAGCACAGCAGGTTCGTGTAGAGCGTGGCGGCCTCGGCCAGGTCGGGCAGCAGTGGACTGTGCCGTACGACGCGGGCGCCGCCGTCGACGAGCGCGTCGGCCACCCGGTTCACGCCCGCCCGCACCGCGGCCCCGGTCGGGATGAACGGGTGTTCCTCCAGGACCAAGACCCGGAAGTCGCCCAGCCGCTCGTGCCGGGCGGGCGGCAGGGCCACGCGGTGCGCCATGCCGTAGGTCAGCGGGTCCGGGCCCGCCATGACGTCGAGCAGCAGGGAGAGGTCGCGAGCGGTGCGCGCCATCGGACCGACGACGGCGAGGTCGTGCTCGACCGGCCACGCGGGCGCGTCCGGCGGGACCATGCCGCGACTGGCCACCAGCCCGACCGTCGGCTTGTGGGCGTAAACACCGCAGAAGTGCGCGGGGGTGCGCAGCGAGCCCCCGAGATCGGAGCCGATGGACAACGCGCCGAACCCGGCCGCCAGCGCCGCCGCCGACCCGCCCGAGGAACCGCCCGAGGTCCGTTCGGGATTCCACGGGTTGGTTGTGGTGCCGTAGATCTCGTTGAAACTCTGCAGGTCCTGCAACCCCAGGGGCACATTGGTCTTGCCGAGCACCACCGCGCCCGCGTCCCGCAGTCGCGACACCTGCACCGCGTCCGCGGTGGGCACGAAGTCCCGGTACCGCGGCATTCCCCAGGTCGTCGGCAGGCCCGCGATGTCGTAGGACTCCTTTACCGTCACCGGAATCCCGAGCAACGGCCGGTCCACACCGCGCGCACGCGCCTGGTCGGCCTCGCGCGCGGCGGCCCGCGCGCGGTCGAAGTCCGGCACGCAGATCGCGTTGATCACCTTGTCGTCGCGCTCGATCCGCGCGATCGCCTCGTCGGTCAGGTCCACCGAGGTCACTTCACCGGCACGCAAAGCAGCCGCGAGTTCTTCCGCGGTCGGAAAGTTCAACTCCATGATCCGACCGTACTGACCCCCGGCGGAGGCCATAAAACACGAATTCGCACAACAGGTCGAGAGCGGGGAGGCGAACCTCTCACCTCCCCGCTCCGATCGCTACGCGCAGGCCAAGGTGGGCGCACCGGTGGTGGAACCCGCCGACGAGAGAGTCGCCAGTGGCGCGCCCGCGAAGCCGAGGATCCCCTGGGTGGTCGCGCGGACCGCGGTGCCGGGGGTGAATCCGGTGCTGTCGAACGCGATCGCGCCGCGGTCGGCGGCCGGGGCGGAACAGGTGACGCGCAACGAGAGCACGAAGCCTGCCGCCTTCGCGGCGGGCAGGATCCGGCCACCCGCGCGGAACGCCTGCCCGGCGAGGCCGGTGGTGCTGGCGTTCGCGGTGCCCGACCCCGTTCCGGTGACGCCGCCGTTCGACAGCTGCTGGGACTTGAGCCAGGTCAGCCCCTTCTGCGCCGCCGTGTGCCGACCGGTCGCCAGGAGCGCCTGGGTGACCATGGCGGTGGCGTCGGCGTCGCTGACGCAGGTGGGCGTGCCGTAGTAGAGCGGGAAGCCGCCGTCCGCGCACTGGGTGCCGACGGTGAAGTCGACGGCCGCGGTCGGCGCGCCCGCCGGGGTGCGGTCGAGGGCGAGGAGGGCGAAGGACTGGGTGAAGGCGTTGCTGTAGTCGCCGTAGACCGAGCGGTCGGAGTAGCGGCCCGACGGCGTCAGCAGCGTGCCGAGGCGGGCGATGAGGTCGACGCCGCCGAACGCGGTCGGGTCGGCGCCGCGGACCTGCGCGGCGAAGGCGGTCTTCGCGGTGGCGCCCGCGTAGGCCTCGGTGCCGCCGTCACCGAGGTAGCCGGTCAGGACGTCGGGGCGGGCCAGCCAGGTGAGGGCGGCGGCGCCGTAGTCGTCGGCGGAGCGCGCGGCGGCGAAGGCGAGGACCGCGTCGATGGTCAGGCCCGCGTCGGGGTAGCTGGTGCCGTCGAACGTGGTCTCCAGGTGGTCACCGTCGACGAACTGGCGGGCCGTCCAGCCCGCGGCGGCCCGGTCGGGGCGGTGGGTGGTGGCGCCCGCGGCGGGCGCGGCGACGACGGTGGCGGTCACGCAGATCGCGGCGACCAGGGCAGCGCGGAATCTCATGTGGGCCTTTCCGGCGCGCGGGCCGGGACGCGGCGCGGGCGCGGCGTTCCCCGGCCCGCGAACCACGACGGGTGAGGTGTGTCTCGAACCCGGCGCGGGTAATCGGACTCGCCACCGCGGGGGTGGCACACCGTTGCGGGTCAGCGCCGGATTCCCACCGGACTTCCCCCGTCGCCGGGCGTTGCCAGTCTCCCAGGCGCGCCCGCGCGGTCAATCGGCCATCCGGGCGCACGGGCGCCGGAGTGTCGAAAGTGGACCGCAATGGCCTCGCCCGAATGCCATACCCGCTGGTATCCGCGCTGTCGAGCGGGCCGGAGCGGACCGTTCGCGGTTATCATCCGGCGGTGACCACCTTCCGGCTCGACCAGAGCGACAACGTCCGCACGAAGGCCGAACGGGACACGATCCTGGCGGACCCGCGGTTCGGCACCGTGTTCACCGACCACATGGCCACGGCGGTCTGGACCGAGGGCGACGGCTGGCGCGACCACACCGTGGGTCCGCTGCGCCCGTTCTCGGTGCACCCGGCCGCGGCCGTGCTGCACTACGCGCAAGAGGTGTTCGAGGGCCTCAAGGCCTACCGGCACGCCGACGGCAGCGTCTGGCTGTTCCGCGCCGACGCCAACGCCGAGCGCTTCCAGCGGTCCGCCCGGCGGCTCGCGCTTCCCGAGCTCGACACGGCCGCCTTCCTCGACGGCATCGAGCAGCTGGTCCGCGTCGACGCGGACTGGGTGCCCGCGCCGGACGGGGAGAAGAGCCTGTACCTGCGGCCGTTCATGTTCGCCACCGAGCCGTTCATCGGCGTGCGGCCCGCGCGGGAGGTGACGTACTGCCTCATCGCGTCCCCGGTCGGCTCGTACTTCCCGTCCGGTCCCACGGGCGTGAACCTGTGGGTGACCGACGAGTACGTCCGCGCGGCCCCCGGCGGCACGGGCGAGGCCAAGTGCGGCGGCAACTACGCGGCCGGTCTCGCCGCGCAGCTCGCGGCGCAGGAGAACGACTGCGACCAGGTGCTGTTCGTGGACGCCGTGGAGCGCGAGTGGCTGGAGGAATCCGGCACGATGAACGTCTTCGTGGTCACCCGGGACGGCGAGCTGGTCACACCGGGGCTGGGGACCATCCTGGCGGGGGTCACCCGCGGCAGCGTGCTGGCACTGGCCGAAGACCACGGGCTCACCCCGGTGCAGCGCCGGATCGGCGTCGGCGACCTGCGCGCGGGCTGCGCGGACGGCTCGATCACGGAGATCTTCGCGGCGGGCACGGCGGCGGTGATCACGCCGATCATCGGCTTGCGGGGCAAGGACTTCGACCTCACCGTGGGCACCGGGAAGCCCGGCGAGCGCACGCTGGCGCTGCGCGAACACCTGCTGGACATCCAGTTCGGGCGCGCGGCCGACACGCGCGGGTGGCTGCGCCGGGTCGTGTGACGGGTGGGTGGCGGCTCGCGTGAGCCGCCACCGCTTTCAGGCCCGGCCCAGGGCGGCGACGACGATCCGGGCGGCCTCGGCGACGATCGGGCGCGCGGGTGGTTCCGCCTTGGTCGGGGCGGTGTAGACGCCGATCAGCCAGGGACCGCGGCCGGGTGGCCAGGCGATGGCGACGTTGTTGACCTCGCCCGCCGCGCCGGAGCCGCTCTTGTCGCCCGCGCGCCAGTCCGCCGGGAGACCCGCGCGGACGAGGTCCTTGCCGGTGGTGCTCCCGACCAGCCACCCCGTCAACCGGTCCCGGCCCGTCGGCGCCAGCGCGGTGCCGAGGAGCAGCGCGCGGTAGGTCTCCACGATGCGTCGAGGGGTCGTGGTGTCGCGCTCGTCGCCGGGGGCGCCGACGTTCAGGCTGGTCTCGTTGCGGTCCATCCTGGTGATGTCGTCGCCGAGCGAGCGGACGAACGCCGTCGCGCCCGCGGGGCCGCCGACCTCGTCGAACAACAGGTTCGCGGCCGTGTTGTCGCTGACGCCGACCGACGCCGCGCACAGCTCCGCCACGGTCATCCCGGTGTCGACCCGCTCCCCGGTGACCGGCGCGTACTCCTCCAGCCGCGACCGGTCGTAGCGGACGAGCTTGTCCAGGTACCCGGGATCGGCCTCCGCCCGCCGCAACACCGCCCCCGCGACCAGCGGCTTGTGGGTGGAGCAGGCGAGGAAGCGCTCGTCGGCGCGGTGCCCGACCGCGGCCCGGTCCCCACGTCGACCGCGAACACGCCGAGCCGTCCGCCCATCCGGGCCTCCAACTCGGCGAACGCGGCCGGTTCGGTCGTCGTGGTGACCACAGTGGACGGTGGCGCTTTCTCGGGCTGCCCGGCGCACCCTCCCGCCAAAGCCCCCACCCCGGCCAACAGGGCCACCCTGCGTGAAACGGTTGTCATGGATCCCCCCTTGATCATCGTCCACCGTAGGCGTGGACGCGGGGAAAGTCGAACCGGTTAACCGGACAACTCGTCGACCACTTTCCTTCTCGCCGGTGCGTTAGCATCGCGCCATGCTCGACGGTGAACCGGCCGCCGACGCCCGGGCCGTACTGGGCGACCTCCGGAGCTGGCTCATGACCCACGACAACTGGACTCGGATAACGGCCCTCATCCACCAGTTGGCCCACCACATCGCCACCAACGACACGGCCGCCGCCGAACAAGTCATCGCCGAACTCGAGTCGTACAGCCCCCTCCGCCTGACCCGCATCACCCACGACGACGGCGGCAGCGCCCCACCCGAGACCCTGGAGGCCAGCGCCGAGGTCGTGGAGTCGTTGCGGGAAGACCCACCCACCCCCAACGTCGTCCCTTGAGGTCGCGGTGCCATCTTCGGACAAAGCCGGTACTCCGGAGTCGCCGTGGTCCACCGCGCGTCAACACACAACCACACCCTGACAGCATTCGAGCACACTGTCGCGACCGCCGAGCAAAGCAACAGCCTCGCGATGTTCCGGGGCGCCGAGTTCCTGGACACGGCCGACTTCCACCGCACACGGTTTGATTCCGTACATCGCTTTCGCGACAGCACGTTCCGCGCGAAAGCTCGCTTCGATCACGCCGTCTTCCACGGCGATGCCGACCTGGACGGCGCGCACATCGCCGAGGCCAACCGCTCGGGCACTTCCCGTGGAGCCCGACCCTCGACCACGAGTCGGTCTAAGGTGGCGATATGACCCGCGTCTCCGGCCAGGAGCTGGTCGTGCACCTCTACGCCCCCGTCGACGGGCCGCGGGCGGCCGCCGGGTGGGTGGCGTTGCGCGAGGTGTGGTCGCGGTGCGGGCGGTTGCTCGGCACCACCGACCCGATCACCGAAACCGGACTTCCCACCGCCTTCCCGGACACTCCCGGGCAGGCCGCGATGGCCGCCGCCGAGGGGCGGGGTGGGGACTTCCAGGTCGTGCTGCGCCGGTATCACGAGGAGGTCAACCTCTCGGTCGCGATGGCGCCAGCCGACGCCGGGTGGGTGGAGGCGCATCGGTGGTGGGCCGAGGTTCGGGCGGATGCCACCGAACCGCTCACCGCCGAGGTCGTTGTCTCGCAGGGGCGGGTCGCCGAGCTGGCGCGGACGGCGCCCGCCGAGGTCGCGGCCGCCGCTCTGCTGGCGCTGCCCCGGGACGCGCGGCGCGCGCGGTGGCCAGAGGCCGCCGCGCACGGTACGGGGTTTCTCGTGTGGGAGCCCGACGCCACCGTTCTCCCGGACCGCCACCTGGTCGTCGTCGCCGACGAGACCCAGGACCGCGACCTGAGCACCTGGACGTGGAGCGACGGCGGCACCACCCTGCCGCCGCTCGCCCGCTACCTGCTGCACGCCGGGAATCTCCGCCACCACGCCCGCGTCTGGGACCGGGAGCGCCGGTCGCTCGCTCAGCTCCGCGGCGCCGTCGACACTACCGCTTCCCAGGCACGGCAAGGGTTCTCCGCGTCGGTCCTGGCCCGATTGCGTGATCTCGAAGCGGAGCTGCTGTTCTGCGGGACCCGCGCGCGACGCATGTCCCGGGCCGTCTCAACCGAAGCGGCCCTCATGGGCGTGCCGCTACCCGGCGACCGCGGCCGCGCGGACTGGTTGCTGGCCGAACTGTCCGCCACCATCGCCGCGCTCGCCGAGTCCGCCGCCCTGGCCAAGGGAACCCGCGAACTGGGCCACGACTTCACCGCCCCGCCGCCCCTCGACCACCCGGAAGCACCGACCAAGGTCCGCGCCACACCGCGGAAACCGACCACCGCGACCAGGATCGGCTTCGCCCTGGACATCGTCGGCTACGGCACCCGCCCGCCGGAACGCCGGTCACGCTTGCAAGACCGCCTCCTCGCCATCGTCCAGGACGTCCTCGCCCACCTCGACCTCGACATCTCCGACACCGACCACCAAGGCGCGGGCGACGGCCTCTTCGCCTTCCTACCGCCCTCCGTCGACGCCACCAAAGCCCTGAACGTCTTCTTGCGACAAACAACGGCCAGACTCGAAGAGGACAACGACGAATTCCGCGACCCGATCCGCCTCCGCTTGGCCGCCACCACCGGTCCGGTAGGCCTGGCCGCCCTCGGTTTCGCAGGCGACACCCCCACCGTCCTGGGCCGCCTGCTCGACTCGCCTCCCGTGCGCGCCGAAGCGAGAACCCGGGACCTGGCCGCGATCATCGCCGATCGCCTCTACCACCTCGCGGTCGACGAACCCTGGAGACCCGACTTCACCAAGCACACGGTCCAGGTCAAGGACTTCACCGCCGACGCCTGGCTCTGGCGGCCCGCTCAGCCGTAGTGGACGTACCCGGCCCAGCACCAAGGCTTGTCGGGCAACAACTCCCGCACCCGCACCGCGGCCCGCCGCACGGCCCCCGCCGCCAAGTCCGAATCCTCCCCCATGTCCCGGTAGACCAACCGCGTGACCCGGTGCGCGATCCGGTCGGGCACGGGCCACAGGGTCGCGATGACGTGCCGGTACCCGAGCAGTTGGAACACCGACGCCAAGTGCACCGCCTCGTCCGGCAGCGCGGTCCCCGGCCTGCTGGTCGAACACGCCGCCAGGAACGCCAGTTCCGCGTCGGGCAGGCGAACCCCGGCCAACACCGACACCGGCAGCGGCTCGTCGGCGATCAACGCGCTGGCCCACGGATCGGCCAGATCACTGTGCGCGTGGCAGGCGAAGTGCGCCCACGGGTGCCGCCCGAGCGCGGCCACGACACCGTCCGCCACGAACTCCGCGGCGCCGAAATGCGCGCGCAGCCAGGTTTCGGAGTCCATGGCCGCGGGCAACTCAGCCGCCCCTCCGGTCACCGGCATCGTCACCACCGCCGCCGACCAGGGCCGCCGGGTCCGCGCGCGCGAGGTCACCGGCATCACGCGATACGAACTGTCGACCTGGTCCAGCACCGACTCCCCACCTCGGTGCCCGGCCGCGTGCAGCGGCAGGAACGCGAGGAACCCCGACGGACTCCACCGGATCGGCCGGTCCGTCCCGGTCACGGCCAGCACGGGCGCCGCGATCGCGTCCCACAACCAGGCCAGCAACCCGAACAGCCACTCGTCGTCCCGGTCGCCCGCGAGCAGCCCGGTCACCCACTCGGCCACCTGCTCGGCGCGGGCATCGGGCAGCGGCACCAACTCGATCCCGGAATGCCGCAGCACCAACGCATCGGAACGCAGGGTGCTCACGTTGAGCAGAACCAGGGGACCCTCGTCGGCCGCGGGCAGGGGCTCGCGTGGTGTCCGCAGCAGATCCCCTTGCCGGGAATGGATTTCCGCCAGCACGGACTCCCGTTCCCGCACCGCCGCCCGCCGGCGCTCCACGACATCACCCGCGGACTCGTAGTAGTCCACTGTGTCCAGTTCGCGGGACAGCGCCGCCAACCGGTCCGCCAACGCGGGATCGACCCGCCGCAGCCGCGCGAGGTCACGGCCGCGCGAGAGCGCCCGCCCCAGCAGCACGGCCCGGGCCCGGTGCCACACCTCGACCGCGCCCTCCAGGTCCCCGGCCAGCACCGCGGTCGCCACGGCGTCCACGGCCAGACCCGCGTACGGCGTCAACCGCGTCGTGGCGTCGACCCGGTCCAACTCGGCGGGAACCGTCCGGTCGAGCAGGTCGACGACCATCCGCAGCGCCCGTGCCGCGCCCGCCCAGTCCCCCAGCGCCGCCGCCTCCCCCGACGCCCGCCGGGCCGCCGCGGCGCGGACCCCGGGTGGGGCCACGTCGAGCGCCGCGGCCCGTTCAGCGAACGCACGGGCCTCTTCCCCGTCCGCCGAGGCGGCGGAACGCAGCAGCAGCGACTGCCCGAGCAGGGGGTGGTCCGGCTCGGTGGCGGTGATCGCCCGGTCGGCGGCCGCCGCCGCGGCCGTGCGGTCGGCCGGGTCCTCGGTGCGGCCATACCGGGTGAGCAGCGCGTTCGCCAGCGCGGTCAGCGGGACGGCCGCGTTCGGTCCACGCACGTTCACCGCGCCCAGGATCTCGATGGCCCGGTCCGGCTCCGCCTCGCCGAACAGGCCCGCGTAGTTGACGAGCAGGCTCACCGCGGCAGGATCCCCCGGGTCCACGCCGTCGATCGAGGCACGGGAGTGTTCCAGCGCGGCGATCCGGTCGCGCTCGTCGCCCGTCGACAACCAACGACGATGGCGGTCCAGCGCCACCGAGCCGCGCAGGTGGCGGTAGTGCGCGTGGCTCGGCGGCGTCCGGGCGATGGCCTGCTCGGCGGTCGCGATGGCGTCGTCGAGGTCGGCCCGGGCACCGGAGTGCCGGTGGCGGGTCGACAGCAGGGTGGACAGGTTGGCGAGGCCACCGGCCCGCCAGAGGTCGTCCGGCCCGGTCTCGGCGAGCACGGCGCGGAACAGGTCGATCGCCTCGTCCGCCAGGTCGGGCCGGTGGTGGCGCTCGGACGACTCGGCGAGCGCCATGGCCAGGGCCGCGCGGGTACCGGGGTCGACCGCCACCGACCGGGCCAGGTCCAGCGCCTCGGCCAGGTCGCGGGCGTCCCCGGTGTCGTCGGCGCGGGTCACCAGCGTGGACACCAGGTTCGCCACGGCCGACGGCCGGAACGGCCCGGTCCCGTCGGCGGCGGACCGGAGCGCGGCCACGGCGTCGTCGAGGTCCGCCGGGTCGCGGGTCAACCCGTGCCGGGCCAGGAGCGCTGTGCCGAGGTTGGACCAGGCCTGGGCCGACGCGCCTGCCCGCGCGACCCGCCGGGCGACCTCGACGGCGGTGTCGAGGTCTTGGCGGTCGGCGCGCCGCTCTCCCCTGGCCCGCAACGGGTTCACCAGGTTCGTCAGGCAACTCGCGGCCAGGCCCGCGTTGTCGCCCGCGGCCCGCACGGCCGCCCACCCGACCTCCACCGACGCGTCGAGGTCGGCTTCGGCGGAGGCCCGTTCGAACCGCGCGTAGTAGGCGCAGCAGAGCGTCATGAGGCCGGTCGCGAGTTCGACGGCGTCGAGCCGCTCGACGAGCGCGCCCCGCAGCAGGTCGATGACGCGGTCGACGTCCGCGCGGTCGCCTCGGACATCGGCCCTGGTGAACAGGACCGTGGCCCAGGCCAACCGGTACCGGACGCCGCGCGGCGCGATCGACTCGGCCACCGCGCACGCCTCGTCCAGCGCCGCCGCGTCGCCGCTGCACTGGTGGAGTTCGCGCAACGCGACCGCGCGGATGAACCGATCACCCGGTTTGCGCGATCCCCGCAGCCCGTCGGCGACCCGGGCCAGGCGCGCGGGATCCCGCGCCGCGGCCGCGGCCTGGACCTCCCGTCGGAGGCTGGACCCGCGCATGACCGCCACCGTACCGCGCGGTGATCACCAGGGCACGGGCCCGGAATCGTTGAAGTACCCGCCGGTCGGGCCGTCCGGGGGAAGGGTGGCGAGCTTGACGATGATGGCGGCGCCTTCGTCGGCGGTGCGGGTGATGCCGGGGATGTCCCGGGTGAAGTCGGTGTCGCAGGCGCCGGGGTCGGCGGCGTTGACGAGGACCCCTTCGGCGCGCAACGCCTTGGCGTACTGGACGGTCAGGGAGTTGACCGCGCTCTTGGACGGCGCGTAGGCGGCGAAGGGCGGCAGGGCGGCGAGGCCGCCGTCCGGGTCGGACATCCGGGCCATCGAGGCCAGTCCACTGGAGACGTTGACCACGCGCGGCGCGGCGGACCGGCGCAGCAGCGGCAGGAGGGCGTCGGTCACCGCGATCACGCCGAAGACGTTGGTGGCGAACACTTCCCGGTACGCCACGAGGTCCACCGCCCCCGGCGGCTGCGCGGCGAAACCGCCGGAGATCCCGGCGTTGTTGACCAGCACGTCGAGGCGGCCGAACCGCTCGTCCAGCTCCTTCGCCGCAGCGGCGATCGAGTCGTCGGAGGTGACGTCCAGTTCGACCGACTCGACCCCGAGCTCCGCCGCGGCGTCGACGCCCCGGGACCGGTCCCGGCTGCCCAGCACGACGGTCATCCCCCGGTCGGCCAACCCGGCCACCACCGCCCGACCGATCCCCCGGTTGCCCCCGGTGACCAGCGCGATTGTCTGTTCGTTCATGACACCGAGTCCACCAGCGGTGTGCGCGCGGGGCCAACACCGATCCCGACCCGACCGATACCCTGGAGGTATGGATCTGCCGGAGACCCGGGAGCTGACCTACTTCGTCGCCGTCGCCGAGGAACTGCACTTCGGCCGCGCCGCCGAGCGGCTGGGCATGACCCAGCCGCCGCTGTCGCGCGCCATCCGGCAGCTGGAGCGGCGAACCGGGACGGAGCTGTTCGAACGCACCAGCCGCCGCGTCGAGCTGACCCCGGCGGGCGCCGCCCTGCTCGACGAGGCCCGGGTGGCCCTGGCGGCGGTCGCCGCCGCCGTGCGCCGGGCCCGCCGGGCCGGTCAGCCGCGCCGAACCCTGACCGTGGCGATGAAACCGGGCGGCGACGGGGGCCTGCTGCCGGGGCTCGTCGAGGCGTACCGGGCGCACCCGGACTCGGTGCCGGTGGACGTGGTCTGCCGCGTCCAGGAGCGGGCCGACCTGGTCCGCCAGGGGGTGGCCGACCTCGCGCTGCTGCACCGCCCCGGCGACGACTTCACGGGCCTGGCCGGGGAGGACCTGGTCACCGAGCGGCAGATCGCGGTGCTGTCGGCGGACCACCCGCTCGCGGCGGCGCGGAGCGTGCGCCTGGCCGACCTCCCCCGCCCGCTGTGGCCGCCCAAACACGACCCGAACGCCCCCGCCGTCTCCGACATCGGCCAACTCATGCAACTGACAGCCATGCGCCGCCTGTCCGCCGTCGTCCCCGAGTCGGCGGCGGGCCACCTGCGCCACGACCTGCGGGCGGTCCCGGTGGTCGACGCACCGCCGACCACCCTGGTCCTGGCCTGGCCGGAACACTCCCGCTGCCCCCACACCGCGCTCTTCGTCCACCTGGCGACCAGCCGGTCCGCGTAACCGCGCTCCTGGCTCAGAGGGTGGCGGGGGTAGGGGTCGCCCGGGTGCGCGGTGTGCGGAGCACGCCGCGGATGGCGCATTCGGCCACCGCCAGGTTGATGCCCCAGGCCGCGCCCAGCAGGAGGGCTCGGGGGACCTCTCCCGGCTGCCCCGCGACCAGCACCCAGGGCAGGGTGGTCAACGCCTGGGTACCGGCGGCGACGCCGATGGCGTAGGCGCGGGTCAGCCAGGCGCGGTGGGCGGCGACGTGGCCGCGGCGGATCGCGAGGAAGCCGAGTACCAGGGCGACCGCCATGCCCGTGCCGAAAATGACGCGGAACGCGGCGAGCAACGGGCCGTCGTGGGCGGGGAGGTCGTAGGTCGCGGTCATCCACAGGCCGGAGAGGGCGGCGATCAGTCCACAAGGGAGGATCACGCGGCCCGCGCGGCGGTGCCATCCCGTCCGGCGTAACCCGGGCATGAACTGGAAGGCACCCCCCACGCAGAACACGGTGGCGCCGACGATGTGCAGCGCCACCGGGATCGGGGCGGCGAAGAACCGGGCGTTCTCCGTCGTGACCGCCGCCCCACCGGCCAGTTGGGACAGTCGGAACGCGCCCGCGGCGACGGGGATGAGGCTGAGGGCGACCAAGGCCAGGGGTAACCGGAGGCGGCGGAGCGGGGTTGGGGTCATGCCGTGAATGGTGTCGGGGCGCGGGGGTCAGGCACATCGGGGGAAAGTCCGACTTCGGGGGTGGCCGGAAGTCCGACTCCGCGACCGGACTTCCGGCTACCCCAACCGGTTCGTCTCGTGCGCCCACATCGCGACCTCCACGCGGTTGCGGGCGCCGAGCTTGGTCATGAGGCTGGTGATGTGCGACTTGACCGTGCTGAGCGTGATGTGGAACTGCTCGGCGATCTCGTTGTTGGTCCGGCCGCGCGCGACGGCGGTGAGGATCTGCTCCTCCCGCTCGGTCAGCGGGTCCAGCGGTTGCGCGCGGGTCCCCGGTTCCTGGGCGGCGAACGCGGCCAGCAACCGGGCGGTGACGCTGGGCGCGATGAGCGCGTCCCCCCGCGCGGCGGCGTGCACGGCCTGGGAGAGCATGTCCGCGCCCGCGTTCTTGAGCAGGAACCCGCGGGCGCCCGCCCGTAGCGCCGCGTAGACGTGCTCGTCGAGGTCGAAGGTGGTGATGACCACGACGGGGATCGGGTCCGGCACCCCCGGCCCGGCCAGCGACCGGGTGGCCTCGATGCCGTCGAGGACCGGCATGCGGATGTCGAGCAGGCACACGTCCGGGCGCAGCGCCCGCGCCAGGTCGACGGCCTCGCGGCCGTCCGCCGCCTGGCCGACGACCTCGATGCCCGGCTGCGCGCCGAGGATCATGGCCAGCCCGGTGCGCACGATCTCCTGGTCGTCGGCGACCAGCACGCGCAGGCTCATCCGGGCAGCACCGCGGTGACCGTCCACCCGCGACCCTCGTTCGGCCCCGCCTGGCAGGTGCCGCCGAGCAGCGCGGCGCGCTCGATCATGCCGGTGAGCCCGAACCCGGCCGGTCGCGCGGCGGCGGGTTCGCCGTCGTCGCTGACCTTCAGCCGCACCTCGCTCCGCGCCACGACGACCCGGACGTCGACGCGGGTGGCGTGCCGGGCGTGGCGGCGCGCGTTGGTGACGGCCTCCTGCGCGAGCCGGTAGAGCGCGGCGCCGACGGGCGACGGCAGCCTGCCCGCGTCCCCGATCACCTCGACGGCGACCTCGGGACGCCCACCCGAGGACAGCGCCTCGATGTCGCCCGCGCACGGCCCGGGGGTCCGGTCGGGTTCGTCGGCGGCCCGGAGGATGCGGACGATGCCGCGCATCTCGTCGAGCGCCCGGGCGGCCTCGGCCTCGATCAGGCGCAGCGCGTCGACCGCGGCGTCGGGGTCGGCGGGCGCGATCGCGATGCCCGCCTGGGCGCGGATGGCCATGGCGGACACGTGGTGCGCGACGGTGTCGTGCAGGTCGCGCGCGAGCCGTTCGCGCTCCAGGAGCGTGACCTGGTCGAGTTCACGGGTGCGCGCGCGGTGGCGGTACCGGACGGCGGCACCGGTCGCCATGGCGGCGAAGAGGATCACGACCCCGGCGACGGCGTCGGCGGGGCGCAGGTAGCCCAGCGCGACGGCCAGCCCGACCTTGGCCGTCACGGCACCCGCCCCGATGACGGCCGCGCGACCGGAGCCCCACCGGACGAGCGCGAACGGGAGGAACAGCAGGTAGAGCAGCACGTGCTGCTCGGGGTACTCCCGGTCCGTCACGAGCGACACCGCCGCGCAGACCCCGAAGGCCAGGAGCACCGCGACCAGCGGAGACGACCGGCGGATGAGCAGCGTTCCGGTCAGCCCCGCGGAGACCACGGCGGAGAGGATGGGCGCGGTCAGGCCGGGCCGGAAGATCGCTTCCAGGACGGCGGTGGCGGCGAGCGCGAGCACGAGCGCCCAGTCCCAGCCACTACGGCCGGGCACCGGGACGGGACGCGGTTCGCGCCAGAAGGACTGGAGCACGCCGTAGTGTACGAACCCGCCCGACCTCGCCGGATCATCCGAAAGTACGACGCCCCCTCACCGTCCGGACGACCGGTTCGCGACCAGGAGTTCGATGCCGTCGAGGACCCGGTCGAGACCGAAGTCGAGGGCCTGCCCCTGCCCGCCGGGGTCGGCGAGCGCCCGCGCGAGGGCGGGGAAGCGGTCCTCCCGGCCCTCGACGAGCTGGGCGAACGAGCGGTGGATCGCCGCCTCTGGGTTCGTCGCGGCGGCCCACTGCTGGGCGATGGCCCGGGCGTGGCCCGCCAGGGTGGCGACGGTGTCGAGGGCCTCGGAGCCCGCCAGCGGGGTGTCGGCGAGGGCGACGAGGGCGCGTTCGAGCCAGGTGAGTTCGTTCGGGCCGATGGGTCGGGGTCCGACGGTGGCCTCGGTGGTCCACGGATGGGTGGTGAACCGGTCGTAGATGGCGTGGGTCCACCGCCGCAGGCACGCGCGCCACCCGTCGGCGCACGGTTCGGGTGCCTCGCCCAGCGCGGTGTCGATCATGACGGCGACCAGCTCGTCCTTGCCCGGCACGTACCGGTAGAGCGCCATCTTCGTCACCCCCAGTCGTTCCGCGACGCGCTGCATGGTCGCCGCGGGCAGCCCGTCGGCGTCGGCCACGGCGATGGCCGCGCCCGCGATGTCGGCGACGGTCAGCGTCGGCCGCGGCCCCCGCGTCGCGGTGGGGCGGGCACCCCAGAGCAGGTCCGTGGTCGGGTCGGGCATCGGCGCTCCCTTGCGAAGTCGACTGTGTCCATCATAAACTGTTTCCGACGGACACAGATACCTGAGGAGGACCGATGTCGCTGTCGGGAGTGCGCGTGCTGGTGTCGGGGGCGGGCGTGGCGGGTCCCGCCCTGGCGTGGTGGCTGGGCGAGTACGGCGCGGAGGTGACCGTCGTCGAGGTCGCGCCGACCCTGCGGGCGAGCGGGTTCGCGATCGACTTCCGCGGCCCAACCCACTTCGACGTCCTGCGCCGCATGGACGTGCTGGACGAACTGACCGCCCTGCAGACCCACGGCGGCGCGATGACCTGCGTGGACGAGGACGACCGCGAGGTGTTCACCCTGCCCGCCGAGTTCGCGGGCGGCGACCTGGAGATCCGCCGCGCCGACCTGTCCCGGGTCCTCTACGAGCGGTCGCTCCCCCGCGCGGAGTACCTGTTCGGCGACCGGGTCACCGCCATGGCCGACCGCCCGGACGGCGTCACGGTCGACTTCGCGCGCGCAGGGACCCGGACCTTCGACCTCGTGGTCGGCGCCGACGGCCTGCACTCGACCGTCCGCCGGTTGACGTTCGGCCCGGAGTCCGACTTCGTCCGCCACCTGGACTACTACATCGCGGGATGGGACCTACCCAACGACCGCGACTACAAGACGACACCACACCAGTACAACGAGCCCGGTCGCATGGTGAGCGTGTCCGCGCACCAACACGACCCGCAACTCGCCGGCGCTCTTACCGTCTTCGCCTCACCACGCCTGGACAACGACTGGGACGACGTGGAGGGTCAGAAGAAGGTCATCCAGAAGGCGTTGTCCGGCCTGGGTTGGCACACTCCCCACCTCTTGGCGCACCTCGACGCGGTAGACGACCTCTACTTCGACTCGATCAGCCGCGTCCACGCCCCGAAGTGGACGTCGGCTCGGGTGGCCCTGCTCGGCGACGCCGCCTGGGGTGTGACCTTGGGCGGGATGGGCGTCGGCACGGCGGTCGTCGGCGCGTACGTGCTGGCCGGTGAACTCGCGCGCACCGGCGGGGATCCGTCGGCGTTGGTGGCGTACGAGGAGTTGATGCGGCCGTACGCGAGCAAGTGGCAGAAGGGCGCGAACCCGGGCAAGTTCATGGCCCCGGCGACGGCGCCGGGGCTGTGGTTCCGCAACAAGCTGTTCAACACCAAGGCGTTCCAGAACACGCTGGTCAAAGCGACCCAGAAGTTCGCCACTTCCCCGGAACTGCCCGACTACCCGGCCCTGCTCGGCCGTGCCTGACCGCCACGGCGAGGATCAGCCGAGGTCGGCAACCCGCTGGAGAACCCCGGTTTCTCCCTTAACCGCCCGGAACGCGTGGCCGGTCGAGGTGGGGCCGGTCGGGTGTCCCGACCGACCCCACCGGTCACTCGCGGACGCCGATGGCGTCGATGGGGCGCGGGCGGAGGGCGACGCGGGTCGGGATGACGACCGAGAGGAGGCCCAGCAGCGCCGCGGCGCCGATGATGCCCAGGTAGACGGTCACCGGCCCGGCCGGGAGCGGGCTCCCCGACACCCCGATGCCGAGCAGCGCCAAGGGGATCACCGGGATCAGGGACCCGATGACGATCGCGATGCCCGCCGACACCACCGCCTCCGTGAGCATCATCCGGCGGACCTGGCGGCGGGTGGCGCCGACGAGGCGGAGCAGGGCGAACTCGCGGGCGCGCTGGGTCGTGGTCATCACCAGGGTGTTGGCCACGGAGATCACGATGTAGCCCAGGATGACGCCGAGCGCCACCATGTTGACCCAGAACTGCTGGTCGCGCAGCGCGCTCCCGGCCGCCTCCATGGCCGCGCGGTCGGCGACGGTCAGGGTCGGGAAGCGGGCCGTCAACCCGCGCAGGGCGGCGGTCACGGCGGCCGGGTCGGCGGTGGGTTCCCGGCGGACCAGGACCGACGTGTCCAACTGGTCGGTGGTGTGCGCGCGGGCCAGGGTCGCGGGCAGCACGTAGTCGCCGAAGGCCTGGTCGTGGGTGTAGGTCGCGACCACGCGCAGGGTGATGGGGGTTCCGTCGCCGAGGTGCACGGCGAGTTGGTCGCCGATGGCCTTCTCCTGCCAGTCGGCCTCGGCCTGGCTCAACGCCACCGCGTCACCGGTGAGCGCGCCCAGGTCGCCGCGCACGTCGCCCAGGTCGAGGGCGCCGCGGACCTGCGCGCCGTCCACGCCGAGGGCCGCAACGGTGTGGACCTCGACCTGGCCCGCCACGTCGGTCGCGGTGATCACCTGGGTGCGCACCAGCGGTGTCACCGCGGCCACCCCCGGGACCTCGCGGACGGCGGCGGTCACGGCGGGCGGGAGACCGCCGATCTGGCCGGTCAGCACGTGGTCGGCGACGGTGGCCCGGTCGGTCTCCCGCTGGGCCGCCTCGTCGACCACCGCGGCGCTGAAGAACTGGGCGATGGCGAACCCGACCGCCAGCATCAGCGGGGTCACCGCGGCGGCGAGCCTGCGGGTGTTGGCGACGCTGTTGGCCGCCGCGAGGTAGCCGCCGACCCGGGAGAACCGGCTCAGCGGACCGGCCACGAGCCGGATGGCCCGGCCGACCACCAGCGGCCCGAGCACGGCCAGCCCGATGACGATCAGCAGCGCCGACATCACGCTCACCCCGGCCGCCACCGGTCCGCGCAGGAACAGCGGCGCGGTCGCCGCGCCGAGGCCCAGCACCAGCACGACCACGCCGATCGACGTCCGCGTCCGGCCCAGCCCGCGCGGCTCGATGGCCGCCTCGCCCAGCGCCTCCACCGGCGAGATCCGCGACGGCCTGCGCGCGGCCGACCAGGCCGCGAGCCGGGCGGCACCCAGCCCCAGCAGCACGGCGCCCACCGGCGGCAGCGGTCCGAGGGTCAGCTCGAAGTCACCCGGCAGCACGCCGATCGAGGCGAACGCGTCCCGCAGCCACCCGGCCACGAACAGCCCGCCGACACCGCCGAGCACCCCCGCCACCACGGCGACCAGCGTCGTCTCGGCGGCGATCAGCGAGCGGATCTGCCGGGGCGTGGCCGCGATGGCGCGCAGCAGGGCGAACTCGCGGCGGCGCTGGGCCACCGACAGGGCCAGCGTGCTGCTCACCACGAACATCATCACCAGCAGCGCGACGCCCGCGAACGACCCGGAGATCGCCAGCAGGATGGTCCGGCCCTGGCCGACGTCGCTAAACTCGATCATGCCCCGGTCGACGCCGGTGGTCACGGTGACCGCGTCGCCCAGCGCGGACTCCAGCCGCTCGGCGACCGCGTCGGCATCGCCGTCGGTGAGGACGGCGACCGCGTGCAGCCTGCCCGGCCTGCCGAACAGCTCGGCCGCGCGCTCGGTCGTGAAGAACACGGCCGTCTGCCGGGACAGGCCGGGCGAGGTGAGGCCGGTGACCCGGTACTCGCGGGTGCCCGCCGAGGTCTCGATCCGGACCTGGTCGCCGGTCCGGACACCGGCCCGCTCGGCCAGGGCCTGGTCGAGCACGACCTGGTCCGGTCCGGCGGGGGCGTCCCCGGCCAGGGTGAACGGGGCCAGCGCGACCGATTCCCAGCCGTGGCCGCGCACCGGCGGCCCGGCGGGGACGCGGCCGTCGGGGGTGATCACGGCGGCCGCGAAGTCGACGTCACCGACCGCCGACCGCACGCCGGGGACGGCCGCGACCCGCGCGACCAAGTCGGCGGGGACGGTCGGCTGCTCGGCAACGGACTGCGCCGAGAGCACGTCCGCGCCCTCCGGCCGCACTGACTGCTTGCCGCCCACTACAACGGGCGCGGCGGCGTAGCGCTCGGTGGGTACACCGGAGCTGATGCCGGATTCGATAAGGACACCGCAGGCCGCCACTACGGCCGTACCACAGAGGACAGCGAGAAACGCGCCGACGAACCCGCCTAGTCGCGACTTGACCGTTTGCCAGGACAACGCGAGCACGGTCACCACTCCCCGAGGTGGGTCATGCGGTCGGCGACCTTCTCCGGCGTCGGGGAGACCAGCGAGCCCGCCAGCCTGCCGTCGGCCAGGAACAGGACGCTGTGCGCGTAAGAGGCGGCCACCGGGTCGTGCGTGACCATGAGCACGGTCTGCCCTGTCGTGTCCACCAGGCCCCGTAGTAGCTCCAGCACCTGCTTGCCAGTACGTGTGTCGAGCGCGCCGGTGGGCTCGTCGGCCAGCAGCACCTCCGGCCGGGTGACCAACGCGCGCGCGATGGCCACCCGCTGCTGCTGACCACCGGACAGCTCCGCCGGGCGGTGCCCGAGGCGGTCGGTGATGCCGACCCGCGTGGCGACCTCCCGCAGCCAGCCGGGGTCGGCCTCGCGGCCCGCGAGTCGCAACGGGAGCGTGATGTTGCGCACCACGTCCAGCGACGGCACCAGGTTGTACGCCTGGAAGATGAACCCGATCCGGTCACGGCGCAGCGCGGTCAGCGCGTTCTCGTTGAGCCCGCCGAGGTCGGTGTCGCCGAGCAGGACCCGGCCGGACGTCGGCTTGTCCAGCCCGGCGGCGCAGTGCAGGAAGGTGCTCTTGCCGCTGCCGGAGGGCCCCATGACCGCCGTGAAACTGCCTTTCTCCAGCCCGACCGTGACCCCGTCGAGTGCCGTGACGGCGCCCCCACCACGGCCGTAGACCTTGCGCACCGCCTCTAGTCCGAGCGCCCGCATCCCCTTGTCCTCCCCTTGCTGTCCGATGAGGACAAAGGTACGAGGCGGCGGCGGTGGCCACGATCCCGCGGGCGGGCGGATCGGGGGTAGCGCCAGCACCACCACGGACCGGGGGTCGCCCCGATGCCGCACAATCGCGGCCATGCGCTCCGCACTGGCCCGGGTCTGGGCCGCGATCAAGTACCTGGCCGTCGGCGGCGGCACGGCGCTGCTCGGGTTCGTCGCCCTGGTCGGACTCGCCGTGGTCGCCGCGCTGAGCCTGGTCGGCATCGGCCTGCCCGCCCTGCCCGAGGCCGCCCGGGTGCTGCGGGTGCTGGCGAACCGGGAGCGGCGGCGCGCGGGCGCGGCGCTGGGCGAGGCGATCCCCGAGGCGTACCGGCCGGTCACCGGCCCGCTGCCCACCCAGGTCCGGACCGTGCTCACTGACCCGGCGACGCGGCGCGACCTGGCGTGGCTGGTGCCGCACGCGCCCATCGGCATCCTGCTGGGCAGCGTCGCGATCGGCCTGCTCCCCGCCGCGGTCAACCAGTGGGCGATCCCGTTCTACTGGTACCTGGTCCCCGGCGGCGCGCCCAGCGGGTTCGACTACCGGGTGACGTCGTGGCCGCAGGCGGGGTTCGCCGTGGTCGTCGGGTTCCTCTACGCCTCGCTCACCCTGGCGCTGCCCCGTCTCGCCCGTGCGCAGGCCCGGTACGCCCGGTGGCTGCTGCGGCCCGCGCCGGGCGTGGCGCTGTCGGACCGGGTGGCCGAGCTGACCGCGACCCGGGCCGCGGCGCTGGACGCGCACGGCGCCGAGCTGCGCCGCATCGAGCGGGACCTGCACGACGGCACCCAGGCCAGGATCGCGGCGGTGATCATGCAGCTGGGCATCGCCGGGCAGCTGCGGTCACGGGACGCGGACGCGGCGTTCGACCTGGTCCGCAAGGCGCAGGAGACCGCGGAGTCGGCGCTGGTCGAGCTGCGGGACGTGGTGCGCAGCATCTACCCGCCGGTGCTGTCCGACCGCGGCCTCGACGGCGCGGTCACCGCGCTGGCCGCGCGCTGCCCGATCCCCTGTGAGCTGGACCTCGCCCTGGCCGGGCGGCCACCGGCGGCGGTGGAGGCGGCGGCATACTTCATCATCGCCGAGGCGCTGACCAACGTCACCAAGCACTCGGGCGCGGAACGGGCCAGGATCCGACTGGGGACGGCAGAGGACAGGGTGCAGATCACGGTGGTCGACGACGGCCGCGGCGGTGCCGACGAGGCGCGGGGCAGCGGCCTGGCGGGCATCCGCCGCCGGGTGGCGGCGCTGGACGGGACCGCGGCCCTGACCAGTCCGGCGGGCGGACCGACCGAATTGCGGGTGGAGCTGCCATGCGGGTTGTGATCGCGGAGGACGACGCCCTGCTGCGCGAGGGCCTGGTGCTGCTGCTGAGCACGGCGGGCATCGAGGTGGTCGCGGCCGTGGACAACGCCACCGACTTCCGCGCCGCGGTCGAGGCGGAACAACCGGACGCGGTGGTCGTCGACGTGCGGCTCCCACCGACCTTCACCGACGACGGCCTGCGCGCGGCGGTCGAGGCGCGGCGGGCCCGGCCGGGGCTGCCGGTGCTGGTGCTGTCGGCGTTCGTGGAGGACAGCTACGCGGCCGAACTGCTCGCCGACGGCGCCGGGGCGGTCGGCTACCTGCTCAAGGAACGGGTCGGCCGGGTCGACCAGTTCCTCGACGCCCTGCGCCGGGTCGCGGCGGGCGGCACCGCGATGGACCCCGAGGTGATCGCGCAGTTGCTGGTGCGCCGCAAGCCGGACGACCCACTGGCGACCCTCACCGCGCGCGAACGGGAAGTGCTGTCCCTGATGGCCGAAGGCCACGGCAACGGCACGATCGGCCAACTCCTGGTGATCAGCGACGGCGCCGTGCACAAGCACATCCGCAACATCTTCGGCAAACTCAACCTCCCCAGCGATGACGCGGGCCACCGCCGAGTCCTCGCGGTCCTGGCCTACCTCAACGCTTCCTGACCACCCCGGGGCTAGTCCGTGCCCGACTCCTTGAACGCCGCCACGGCCGTGGGCAACGTGGCGAAGACGCGGTCCTCGCCGATGCGGTCGAGGAAGCCCGCGCGGTGGAGGTCGGCGCGGAGTTCGTGTTTGACGTGGGCCATGGCGAGGGTGACGCCGTGGTGGGCCAGTTCGGCGCGGAGGTCTTCCAGGGCGTCCACGGCGGTGAGGTCGATCTCGATGTTGGCCTCCGCGTTGAGCAGCAGCCAGCGGGGTGGGGTTCGGGCGGCGGTGACGGCGGCGAGGGCGCGTTGGCGGAAGTCCTCGGCGTTGGCGAAGAACAGCGGGGCGTCGTAGCGGTAGACGACCAGTCCCGGGACCTGCTCCGCGTCGGGGTGGTCGTCGACGTCGTGCATGCCCGCGAGGCCGGGGACGTAGCCGAGGATGCCGTCGTGCGGCCGGGCCACGCGCCGCAGGACGTCCACAAGGGACATCGCGATGGCGGCGAGGACGCCGTGCAGGACGCCGAGTGCGAGGACGGCCACCACCGTGGTGAGGGCGATCAGCAGTTCACCGCGGCGGAAGCGGGCCAGGCGGGCGAACTCGCCGACGTCCACCAGCCGGACGGCGGCGAAGATGACCAGGGCGCCCAGGGCGGCGGCCGGGAAGGACGCCAGCAGCGGTCGACCGGCCAGCAGGATCACCGCCACCGCCGCCAGGGCCACCAGCGAGTGCAGCTGGGTGCGGCTGCCCACCGCCACCCCGATCGACGTCCGGCTCGCGCTGCTGCTGACCGGGAACCCGCGCAGCAGACCGCTCGCCGCGTTGGCCGCGCCCAGCGCCAGCAGCTCGGCGTTGGCGTCGATCCGGTGCCCGGCGCGAGCCGCGAAGGACCGCGCGGTCAGCACGTTGTCCGAGTAGCCGACCAGGGCCACCCCCAGCGCGGGCAGGAGCAGCGCGCCCAGGTCCGCGAACGAGACCGCGGGCAAGGACGGCAGGGGAAACCCCGCCTGCACCGCCCCGACCACCCGTACGCCGATCTCGTCCAGGGAGAACAGCACCGTCGCCGCCGTCGCCAGCAGGACGGCGATCAGCTGCGCAGGCAACCTCGGCCACCGCCGCGCCACGACAACCAGGAACGCCAGCACCGAACACGACAACACCACCGTCGGCCCGTGCGCCTCAGGCACCGCGCGGACGAACGACACCACCTCGTCCCACGCGGACTCACCGCCGACCCGGACGCCGATGACCTTGCCCAGTTGCCCCAGCACCATCAGCGCCGCGATCCCGGCCATGTACCCGACCAGCACCGGCTTCGACAGCAGCGACGCCAGGAAACCCAGCCGCGCCAACCACCCCACGACACACAGACCCGCGACCACCAACGCCAGCGCCGCCGCCAGCACCGCGTGCCGACCCGGGTCGCCCCCGGCGAGCGGCGCCACGGCGACCGCCGTCATCAACGCCGTCGACGACTCGGGCCCCACCGAGATCTGCCGCGAGGTCCCCACCAGCGCGTACACCGCCAGCGCCCCGACGGCCGCCCACAGCCCGGCGACCGGCGCGACGCCCGCGACCTCGGCGTACGCCATGACCTGCGGCACCAGGAACGCCGCCACCGTCACCCCGGCGACCACGTCGCCCCGCAGCCACGGCCGCTCGTACCGCCGCAGAACCGCGAACCCGCGCGAAGCCATGACCGGCATCGTACGGCGGTCCGTCCACAGCGGGTCCCCGTCCACCGGTGCCGTTGGTCCCCGCCCGACCGCGACCGCGGTCCCTGTCCCGGCGCCCCGGCGCGGTGGCATCGTCGCGAGTGGACAGGAAAGGGGAAGTCATGGACACCGACCAACTCGACCCGACCCCGGTCACCCAGGTGCTGGTGCGCGGCGTCGCCGGTGACGGCATCGAGGACTACGCGCTGGACAAGATCGAGTCGACCCTGCGCCGCCTGGGCACCCCGCCGCGCCGCGTCCGGGTCACCGTCACGGTCGCCGCGGACCCCGCGGTCGCCGAGCCCGTCACCGCGCACGCCGACGTGGACCACGACCACCTGTCCCCCGTGCACGTCACCGCGCACGCCGCGACACCGAGGGCGGCCGTCGACCGCCTCCGCCACACCCTGATCCGCCGTCTCTCCTCAGCCTGACGAGCACCCCCTCCGACGGACGGCGGCAACCGACCGCGTGCCGAGGACGCCACCCCCAGCGCCCTCGGCACGCCCCTCCGCCTCGGGTCGCCGAGCGCGACCCGAGGGCGCACGATCGGAGGGGATCCGCTCACGTGGGGTTCATCCCGAGTTGACCCGGATCTTGCTATCATTGGTCTAAACCACCTAGCGGTCCGGTACCTAGACGACGGGGAGCCCATGGAGATCGTGATCGTGCCCGACCGCGCCGCGGTGGGAGAGCTGGCGGCGGGCGTCATCGCCGACCTGGTGACCCGCAAGCCGGACGCGCTGGTCGGGGTGGCCACCGGGTCCAGCCCGCTGCCGGTCTACGCGGCGCTGGCCCAGCGGGTGCGCGACGGGGTCACCGACGTCGGCCGGATGCGCGTGTGCCAGCTCGACGAGTACGTCGGCCTCCCGCCCGAGCACCCGCAGACCTACCGCGCGGTGATCGAGGAAGAGGTCCTGCGACCGCTGGGCCTGTCCGCCGAGTCCTTCCTCGGGCCGGACGGCACCGCCGACGACCTGCCCCGCGCGTGCGCGGACTACGAGCTCGCCCTGCGCGACGCGGGCGGGGTGGACCTCCAGCTGCTCGGCATCGGCTCCGACGGGCACATCGGCTTCAACGAGCCGTGCTCGTCCTTCGGCTCCCGCACCCGGGTCAAGACGCTGACCCAGCAGACGCGGGTCGACAACGCCCGGTTCTTCGACAGCCTCGACGAGGTGCCCTGGCACGTGGTCACCCAGGGCATCGCCACCATCAGCGAGGCCCGGCACCTGGTGCTGGTCGCCGCGGGCGAGTCCAAGGCCGAGGCCATCGCGCTGGCCGTGGAGGGACCGCTGGCCGCCATCGTCCCGGCCTCGGCCCTGCAGCTGCACCCGCACGCCACGGTCATCGTCGACGAGGCCGCCGCGAGTCACCTCAAGCTCGCCGACTACTACCGCACCACCTACGCCGCCAAGCCGGACTGGCAGCGCCTCTGACCACTCGGGGTCGAATTTTGCGGGGCACGCATATTTGCGTGCCCCGCACTTTTGTGTACAGTGGATCTCGTGGGACTGCGGGAGAGCAAGAAGCAGCGGACGAGGGAGGCGTTGAGCTGGGCGGCGATCCGGCTGGCCGTCGAGCGGGGGTTCGACAACGTCCTCGTCGAGGACATCGCGGCCGCGGCGGGGGTGTCCCCCCGCACGTTCAACAACTACTTCTCCAGCAAGGCCGAGGCGATCGCCACCCGGCACCTCGACCGGGGCAGGCGGATCGCGGCGGAGCTGCGGGCCCGACCGGCCGACGAGCCGCTGTGGCCCGCCGTCGCCGAGTCGGTGGCGGCGGCGTTCCTCGCCATGGCGGGCGAGGACGACACCAGCGACCACTGGCAGGCGGGGGTGCGGGCGATGCTCGAACACCCCGCGCTCCAGGGCGAGGTGCTGCGGGTCAACGCCCGCGCGGACGCCGAGTTGGCCGAGGTCATCGCCGAGCGCACCGGTACCGACCCCGCGGGCATGTACCCGCGGCTGGTGGCGGGCGCGGTCGGCGCGACCATCCTGGTGGCCACCGACCACTGGCGGCGCGCGACGCCGTCCGTGCCGTTCGAGACCGTGCTGCGCGAGGCGCTGCGCCACCTGGCCAACGGCCTTTCCACACCCTGACCCGGTCCGTCCGGCCGGGGTTTCGACGGAACACACCCGCACACCGGAGGGATCAACCATGTCTCATGACGTCGTCATCGCGGGCGGCGGCCCCAACGGGCTGATGCTGGCCTGCGAGCTCAGCCTCGCGGGCAGCCACCCGATCGTGCTGGAACGGCTGCCCGAGGTCACCGAGCGGTACCGGGCCAACGGCCTGATCGGGCAGGTGGTCCGGCTGCTCGACCACCGCGGCCTGTACCAGCGGATAACCGGCACACCGGAGCCACCGCGGCCCGTGCCCGCCTTCACCTTCGGCGCGCTGCCGCTCCCGCTGGAGGACGTCCCCGACAACCCGCTGCACATCCTGCCGGTGCCGCAGCGGCGGTTGGAGGAGGTGCTGGAGCAGCGCGCGGCGGAGCTGGGCGTGGAGGTCCGCCGGGGGCACGAGCTGACCGGGTTCACCCAGGACGGCGCCGGGGTCGACGTCGACGTCGCCGGGCCCGACGGCGCCTACCGGGTGCGCGCCGACTACCTCGTCGGCGCCGACGGCGGCCACAGCCTCACCCGCAAGCTGGCGGGCATCGACTTCCCCGGCGTCACCAACGACGTCACCGTGACGCGCACGGCCCACGTCACCGTGCCCGCCGGGATCAGGGACCCGTTGACCGGCGGGCTGACCGTGCCGGGGTACGGGCACATCCCGCCGTTCCTGCACCACCGCACCGAACGCGGCCTGATCGGCTACGCACCCTTCCGGGACCGTCCCGCGCTGCTGTTCACCATCGAGTGGGACGGGTCCGCGGTCAGCGACGAGCCCATGGCGCTGGCCGAGCTGCGGGAGAGCGCCCACCGGGTACTCGGCGTCGACCTCCCGCTGACCCCACCGGACGGCGAAGGCCCCCACATGCTCCGCCGCGTCCTCGGCGGCAACACCCGGGTGGCCGAGCGCTACCGGGACGGCCGGGTGCTGCTCGTCGGCGACGCCGCCCACGTGCACGCCGCGCTCGGCGGCCCCGGCCTCAACCTGGGCTTGCAGGACGCCGCGAACCTCGGGTGGAAGCTCGCCGCCGTCCTGCGCGGCACGGTGGGCCCTGATCTGCTGGACACCTACGAGGCCGAGCGCCGCCAGGCCAGCGAGCGGGTGGTCATGCACACCGAGGCCCAGAGCGTCCTCATCTCCCCCGGACCCGCGGTCACCGCCCTGCGCACCCTCTTCGGCGAGTTCCTCGCCACCCCGACCAACCGAGCCCACGTCGCCGCGACGATGGCGGGTTCCGACATCCGCTACACCGACTCCCCCAACCCCCTGACCGGTTACTTCCTCCGCGACCTCCCACTGTCCACAGCGGACGGACCGGTGCGACTGGCCGAGTTGGCCCGCCCCGCGCGCCCCCTGCTCCTCAACCTGGTGGGCGACCCGATCATCACCAAGGCCGCGGCCCCGTGGTCCGACCGCGTGACGCTGGTCGACGCCAAGGCCGACATCCCGGTCACCGCGATCCTCATCCGCCCGGACGGCTACGTGGCCTGGGCCACCGACACGCCCACGGTGGACGGGCTCCAGGAAGCCCTCACCCGGTGGTTCGGGGCGCCCGCGTAGCCGAGAGTCTTTCTGCGCCAACAAAGTCCGGACACATGGACTGATATGTCCGACAGTTGTCAACACGGGCATCTGGGGAAACCGCAAACCCTTGTCATGGAGGGGAAGCACTTGATCGGCACCGGTGCAGGGCGGTGCGCCCTGTGGCAGCCGGAGCGGTTCGCGGGGATCAGCCTGCCCGCCGGGCACCGGCCCGATCGAGCGGGCCACAACGCGATCCAGGGCACCGTCGACCGACGCGTGCTGCCGACCGCGGGGGTGTCGGGCACCGACCGGTACCGCACGGCCGCCTCCGGCAGCGGCTTCAGCAGCAGCCAGACGATCGCGACCCGGGTGCGTTCGACTCGTCCTCCAGCCGGTCGAGGTGGGCGAGCAGGACCCGGTCGCGGCCGGCCGCCCCGGGGCGTCCGGCAGCGCCCTAATGTCGGCCAAGGGCATGTCCAGCTCACGCGGCCGCCGGTGCGCCGGTCGACGTGGCTCGGTTCGAGCAGGCCCAGCCGGTGGCGGTGGCGCGGCGCCTTGACGGTCAGGTGCGTCATCTTGGCGAACTCCCCGATGGGAATGGTGCCGGTCACGGGGTGAACATCCCGACTCCCCTCGGGGAAGGCACAAGTGGACACCGGCTGTCGGTGGCAGCCGGTAACGTCCACGCCGTGAACGTGGAGGAACGGATCCGGGAGCTCGCCGATCAGGTCGTCGTGCTGCGCGACGCCTACTACCGGGGCTCGCCGCTGGTGGCCGACGCCGAGTACGACGCCGTCGAGGACGAGCTGCGCGGGCTGATAGCGGACAACCCGGAGCTGACACCGGACCCGAACCCGCTGGACCAGGTGGGCGCGCCCGCGGTGCTGCACGCGCCGGTGCGGCACTCGCGGCCGATGCTGTCGCTGGAGAAGTCGACGACCCCGGAGCAGGTCGAGGCGTTCTTCGCGCGGTTCCCCGGTCAGCCGGTGGTGGTGATGCCGAAGCTGGACGGGCTGTCGCTGGCGCTGGTCTACGAGAACGGGCGGCTGGCCCGGGCGGTCACGCGCGGTGACGGCACGACCGGCGACGACGTCACCCCTCTGGTGCGCGCGCTCACGGCCGGGGTACCCGCGCGGATCGACGCGCCGGGCCGGGTGGAGGTGCGCGGTGAGGCGGTCATGCTGCGTTCGACCTTCGCCGCCTACAACGCCGCGCACGCCGACAAGCCGCTGATCAACCCGCGCAACGCCGCCGCCGGGACCCTGCGGGCGAAGGACCCGGCCACGGTCGCGGGCCGTGACCTGTTCTTCTTCGCCTTCGACCTCGACACCTCGGACGCGGACAGCGCCGCGGCCGACCTGGAGCAGGGCCTGAGCACGCTCGGCTTCAGCGTCGCCGACATGCGCCACTGCACCGACGCGGCCGCCGCGCAGGAGGTCATCACCACCATCGAGACCCAGCGCGACCAGTTGGACTACGACCTCGACGGCGCCGTCCTGCGGCTGGCGGACCGGGTCGCGTACGGCGCCGCCGGGACCAGGTCGAACTCCCCGCGCGGGGCGCTGGCGTACAAGTTCGCCGCCGAGGAGCGCACGACGGTGTTGAAGGCCGTGGTGTGGGACGTGGGCAAGACGGGCAAGATCGCCCCGGTCGCGCACCTGGAGCCGGTGTTCGTCGGCGGCACCACGGTCACCAGGGCGACGCTGGCCAACCAGGAAGTGATCAAGGCGCGCGGCATCCGGATCGGCGACGTGGTCCTGGTCCGCCGGGCCGGTGACGTCATCCCGTTCGTCGCGGGCGTGCTGGACGAGTCCCAGCGCACGGGCGCGGAGGAGGAGATCGTCCCGCCGGTGACGTGCCCGTCCTGCGGCCAGGCACTCGTCGAGCAGGGCAACAGCCGAGAACTGTTCTGCGTCAACGTCGCCTGCCCCGCCCAAACCGTCCGCCGGTTGATCCACTGGGCCTCCCGCGCGGCGGCCGACATCGACGCCATCGGCCAGGTCTGGATCGAACGCCTCGCGGAAGCGGGCCTGCTCGAGAACCCGTCCGACTTCTACACCCTCACCAAAGAGCAGTTGCTGGAGTTCGACCGCGTCGGCGAGGTCTCCGCCACCCGCATGATCGACTCCATCGCCACCAGCCGCGCCGTCGGCCTCCGCCGCGCCCTCATCGGCCTGGCCATCCCCATGGCGTCGGAAGGCACGGCCACCCGCCTCTGCCGCGCCGGTTTCGGCTCCCTGGAAGAGGTGGCCGACGCGGGCGAGGAGCGGCTGGTCGCCGTCGAGGACATCGGCCCCAAGGTCGCCGCCTCCCTCACCGAACACCTCACCCGCCTCCGCCCCGAACTGGAACGCCTCCGAGAGCGAGGCGTGTCCCTCGACGTCCGCGAGGAAGACCTCCCCCCGGTCGTGTCCTCGGACGCGCCCTTGGCGGGCAAGACGGTCGTGGTCACCGGTGCCATCAACGACCCCCGCTCGGGCGAGAAGGTCGCCCGCCCCACCTTCCAGCGCCTGTGCGAACAGGCCGGGGCGACCACCGCGACGTCCGTCTCCACCAACACCGACTACCTCATCACCGGGGCGGACGTGGGCGCGAGCAAGCTGACGAAGGCGGAGAAACTGGGCGTCGAGGTCGTGGACCAGAGCGAGATCTGGCAACAACTCATCGCCGCCAAGATCGTGTAGCACCCACCACCACAGTCCACATCGGACCAGTCAGTGTTCGCGCGCCTGTTGGTGCGGTACTCCACCGCACCAACAGGTTCAGCAGGCAGGGTGAACACGCCTCATATCCAGGCCAACGCGCGAACACTCGACCGCCGCCACGTTTCGAGACGAATGGCGGCGGCCCTGTCCAGCCGCCTAGTGGCATCCTCCAGCGCACAGCACTGAGGTGGTCACACCACCCGGCGAAGCCATCACGCGCACGGAAACGGTTCGGTAGAAACGGTTTGACCGACCCAGGTTCCGCCCCGCCGCGCACTTCGTCACGGAACGCCCGGCCTCCCAGCGGCAAGCGGTCTCCTTGGCCGAAGCCGCCAGACGCGGCCTTGCGGACCGGCCCGGGGCTTGAGCCGCCCGGCCATGTGCCTGCGGCGACCGCGAACCACGTCACGGCTGGGCGCCGATGAAGAAGTCGACCATCACGCGGGCGGCGTTTGGGCCGAACACCAGGGCCACGTTCGCCGGCAAGTCCACCTGGCAGGCCGCATCAGCCCAGGACTTGAACCACCCGGTCACGCGCCGACGACAGCCGCGAACCGCGTCTCGGCTGGGCGCCTGCGAAGAAGTCCACCATCACCGCACAGCGTTCGAACCGAACAACAGCGCCACGTTCGCGGCCTAATCGGCCCGACAGACCGCGCCAATCCAAGACTCGCACCGCCCGATCATGCGCCGACGACGACCGCGAACCACGTCATGACTGGGCGCCGGCGAAGAAGTCCACCATCGCCCGGGCGACATTCAAGCCGAACAAACAAAGCCACGTTCGCGGCCAAGTCGGCCTGGCAGGCCCGGCCAGCCCAGAGCTTGAGCCGCCCGGTCATGTGCAGGCGGCGACCGCGAACCGCGCCATGACTGGATGCCCGCGAAGAAGTCGGCGACAGTCCGGTCGGCGTTCGGGCCGAACAACAGCATCACGTTCGCGGCCGAGCCGGCCTGGCACAACGCCAGCCCAGGTTTGAACCGCCCGATCATGTGCGGGCGACGGCCGCGTCACGGCCGGGCGCCGGTGAAGAAGTCGGCCATCACGCGGGCGGCGTTCGGGCCGAACATCAGGGCCATGTTCGCCGCGGAGTCCGCCGCCGCGGCTCGGCTGCGTGGGAAGAGGTCGGACTCGTACGCCGCCAGTGCCGCCTCCGTGTCGTCGGGGTGCTCGACCAGTGCCCGCGCCAACTCCGCGGCGTCGTGCATGGCGAGGTTCGCGCCCTCGCCCGCGAATGGGGACATCAGGTGGACCGCGTCGCCGAGCAGGGTCACGCCGGGTTCGCGCGGCCAGCCGTGGTCGACGGGGAGGGCGTGGATCAGTCGGGGCACCAGTGGGCCGTCGGCGTCGCGCACCCGGTCGCGCAGGTCTTCGGACCAGCCGTCGAACTCTCGGAGGACGGCGCTGCGGGAGGTGGCCGGGTCGGCGAAGTCGATGGTGGCCAGCCATCCCACCTCGGCCGGTACGGCGACGTAGACGTGCAGGCTGCCGTCGGTTTCCCGGTGCGCGAGCATCGCCCGCCCCGTGCCCAGCGCGAAGAACATGCCGCCGCCGACCAGGGTGGCGGCGGTCGGGTGGGCGCGGTCGGCGTCGAGGAGGTCCACCTCGACGAAGCTGATGCCGGTGTACGCGGGCACGGCCGGGGTGAGCAGCGGCCGGATCCGCGACCAGGCGCCGTCCGCGCCGATCAGCAGGTCGGCCTCCACCGTCCCGCCGTCGGCCAGGGCGACCGCGTGCCGCCCGTCGCCGAGAGACGTGGCGCCGACGACCTTGCCGCCCCAGCGCACCGTGCCCTCGGCGAGTGACCCGAGCAGCAGCGCGCGCAGGTCGCCGCGATCGATCTCGGGTCTGCCGCCCGCGCTGTCGTCGGTCTCCTCGTGCAGCACGGTGGCGCGTTCGTCGAGCACCCGCATGGCCTGGCCGCCCGTGTGCACCTTGGTCAGGAACCGCTCGTACAGTCCCGCCGCGCGCAGCGCCACCTGCCCGGACTCCTCGTGGATGTCCAGCATCCCGCCCTGGGTCCGCGCCGCCGCCGACGGCTCGGCCTCCAGCACCTCGACCGCGACGCCGTGCACCTGCAACACCCTGGCCAGCGTCACCCCGCCGAGCCCGGCCCCGACCACGACCACCCGTCGCTTCGTCACTCCCCCAGCGTCCTGCCGCGACGCGAAGTCGGCAAACCCGGCTCAGGCCTGGACCATCGCGATCGCCGCGGCGGCCACCCGGTCGAAGGCGGCGACGTCGTCCTGCGCCCTGGCCACCAGCACCGCGCCCTCCAAGACGGCCAGCACGGTGGCGGCGCGGTCACCCGCCGCCCCCACCGATAACCCGCCGCGCTCGATCACCTCGGTCAACCACGCCTGGTTGACGCGGAAGAACTCCGCCACGCCCGCGGCGACCGCCGGTGGCACCGCGTCGGTCTCGGCGGCGAGCACCCCGCACAGGCAGGCCTCCCCGTCGAGCAGCCCTTCCCGGTACAGCGCGGCGTACCGCTCGAGGGCGTCGACCGGCCCGGCGCCGACCCGGTCGATCTCGGCCAGCCGAGCCACGAACCGCTCGGTGTAGCGGGCCACGAGCGCGACGCCGAGCTCCTCCTTGGTCGAGAAGTGGTGGTGGACGCTGGCCTTGCGGATGCCGACGGCGGCCGCGAGGTCGGCGTAGCTGAACGCGGAGTAGCCGCGGGTCCGCACGAGGTGGGTCGCGTGGTCCAGCAGGGCACCTCGGGTGTCGACACGGTCCATGACGACACCCTACCTGCCGACAGGTAGGCGTGACCCCGATCTCACCGCCTTGACGGCGTCGATCTCCACGAACCAAGCTCTCCCTATCTACTAGTAGGTAGAGCAACCGAAGGAGTCACCATGCCCCGACCACGACGGATCCTCGTCACCCTGTCCTCGCACGCCGACCTCGGTGTCAGCGGCAAGAAGACCGGCACCTGGTTCGAAGAGGTCGCCACCCCGTACTACGCGTTCGTCGAAGCGGGCTTCCAGGTCGTCTTCGCCTCCCCGCGCGGCGGCGCGGCCCCCATCGACCACCTCAGCCTCCAGGCGCCGTTCACCACCGCCAACACCGACCGGTTCCTCGACGACCCGGCGGGCATGCGGGCCATCGCCGAGACCGCCGCGCTGGCCGACGTCGACCACGGCGACTTCGACGCGCTGTTCTTCCCCGGCGGCTACGGCCTGCTGTGGGACCTCGCCGTCGACTCGCGGGTGATCCGGGTCGTCGAGCACGCCCTGGGCACCGACACACCGGTCGCGATGGTCTGCCACGCGCCGGGGATCCTGCGGGACGTCAAGGCCGCCGACGGGAGCCCGTACGTGCGCGGGCGCACGGTCACGGGCTTCTCCAACACCGAGGACGACGAACTGGACCTGTCCCGCCACCTGCTGTTCTCGCTGGAGGACGACCTCACCGCGCGGGGCGCGAACTTCACCAGGTCGGCCGCCAACTGGCTGCCCAACGTCGTGCAGGACGGCCCGCTGATCACCGGGCAGAACCCTGCCAGCGCCCCGGTGATCGCCAAGGCGCTCGTCGACCGGCTCAGCTGACCGAGATCCCGAACGGCAGGCGCTCCACCGAGCGCCTGCCGTTCCCTTCACGCGAGAAGCGCGGCAACGGCGTCGAGGCCGCGGCGCGGGTGGGGGTCGGCAACGCGGAGGACGACGTGGCGGACACCGGCTTCGAGGTAGGGCGCCAGCCAAGCTCGCAGGCCGGGGAGGGTGCCCGCGTACATCGCCTGGAGGGTGGACACCGCCTCGAACGGGTAGCCGTACCACTGCTCGACCACGGTCCGGAGTCGTTGGTGGGCGGCGTCTTCCGACTTGTCGATCGCGGCCGTCGCGTAGAGAGCGGGGGTCGGAGTGGGGCGTCCGGCTTGGGCGGCGGCGTGTTCGACGTGGCTCAGGCTCGCTCGATAACCGTCCACTGTGGGCAGATACGGCAGCCAACCGTCGGCCAGCTCGCCGACCCGCCGCTCGGCCGCGGCGCCGGTGCCCGCGAGCCAGATCGGCGGTCCCCCCGGCGTGTGGGGCTTCGGGGCGGGGGTGACGTCGTGGAAGGTGAAGTGGCGGCCCTGGTGGCTGGTCGCGCCGGACCAGAGGGCGCGCAGGACGGTGATCGTCTCGGTGAGCCTGCCGCCGCGCCCCCGGAACGGCACGCCGACGGCGGTGAACTGGCGCTCGGTCTGCGGGTCGGTGAAGCCGGAGCCGAGCCCGACGACCAGCCGTCCCCCGGCCAGCCGGTCCAGGGTGGCCAGGTGTGCGCGAGCAGCACGGGGTGGCGGAGGGCGCCGAGCAGGACGCCGGTGGCGAGGGTGACCCGCCGGGTGGTCGCGGCCAGCGCGGACAGCAGCGGCAGCGGGTCGGGCAGGCCGCAGACCAGTGGGCTGTCGGGCGCCCAGACGGCGTCGAACCCCGCCTCCTCCGCCAACCCGCCCAGCTCGACCAGGGACTCCGGCTCGGCGGCGAAGGTGGGCAGCAGGTAGCCGAAGGACACGGGCTCAGCCCTCGATGAACTGGTAGTCGGCGACGATCCGGCCGTCGGCGTCGAGCAGCAGGAACTCGGTGCCGACCCCGGCGACCTCGCCGTCGGCGGACACCATCTCCCAGCTGAACTTGACGGCGTCCCGCAGCCGCGCGACGTCGTCGCGGCGCCGGAAGGTGTACTCGCCCGGGGCGACGAACTCCTCGTGGGCCAGCCGCACCCGCCGCGTCAGCTCGGCGTGCCCCCTGGCCTCGAACACCGTGGTGAGCCCCAAGTCGTCGGCCGCCTTCACCACCTCACCCGGTGGTTGCAGGATGTGCCTGCCGTCCCGGGCCCACAAATCGCCGACAGCCGCCCGCCGCGCGTCGGCGTCCGGCTCGTTCCACACCGCCACGTAGCGGTCGGCCAGCTCGATCGGATCGGACATGTTCCCCCCCAGTCGTCGTTCGGTGCGGCAACGGTGCCGGTGCACCGGGTGGCCCGGCAATTCCCGGCGGGGAATAGCCGAGCCGCACCGGATGGGCTACACAGGACCCGTGCCCCTCCCCGACGACCTGCGCGCCTGGCGCCAACGCCGCAAGGTCAGCCAGATCGAGCTGGCGCTGCGCGCGGGCACCACCCAGCGACACGTGAGCTTCATCGAGAGCGGCCGCTCCACCCCCGGCCGGGCGATGATCATCCGGCTGGCCGAGTCGCTCGACGTGCCGCTGCGCGAGCGCAACGCCCTGCTGCTGGCCGCGGGCTACGCCCCCGCCTACCCCGAGACCCCGTGGGACGACGGCCAACTGTCCCCCGTGCGCGCCGCCGTCGAGCAGGTGCTCCGCGCCCACAACCCCTATCCGGCGATCGTCATCGACCGGCACGGCACCCTGGTCTCCGCCAACACCGCCTTCCACCGGCTGATGACCGGGGTCGCCCCGGAACTGCTGGCTCCCCCGGTCAACGTCGCCCGGCTCGTGCTGCACCCCACCGGCCTGGCGCCCCGGATCGCGAACTTCGACGAATGGGCCTGCCACGTGGTCGACGCCCTCCGCGGCCAGGCCGCCCGGACCCCGGACCCCGCGCTCACCGACCTGATCGCCGAACTCTCCGAGTACACCCCCGCGCGCCCACTCGCCCCGACCCACCTCGGTTTCGCCGTCCCGCTGCGCCTGCGCACCCCCACGGGCGAACTCCACCTGCTCACCACCCTCACCCACTTCGCGACCGCCCTGGACGTCACGGTCGCCGAGCTCCGGCTGGAGGCCTTCCTCCCCGCCGACGAGCCCACCGCGACCGCGCTGGCAGCCATGGCCGAGGAGGGCCCGCGATCCACGGTGTGACACCCACGGCCGCGGTCCGCGCGACCGGCGTTGGCTTCGCACCGTGACACGAGCCTCAGAACAGCGCGACGATCGCCTCCGACGTGACCAGACGGGCACCCAGGCATTCGTCGCCCTTCACGGAATCCCGGCTGAACCGGACGCGGAGCGTGCGGCCCGGCGCGATCTCCGTCGCGATGGCGCAGGTCTTGCCGACGATCTCCTGACGGGCGGGCAGCACTCCCAGCCTCAACTCCTCGACCTCGGCGCCGTCCGGCGCCGGAACCCGCGCCAGCCCCTGGTCCGGCCCGGCGGTCAGGACGCTCGCGATCTCCGCGCCCTTCTTGGACACCACGCAGGTGGAGCCGAGCTCGGTGGTGCCCTTCTTGGCTTCGCCCTCCTTGAAGGGCAGGCCGACGCCGATGGTCGCGGTCGTGCCGACGGCCGCGCAGGCCTCCACTGGGACCACCGCCGGGTCCGGCGCCTGGGTGTCGGTTCCCACACTTTCCCGCCCGCCAACGGAATCCGGGCTCTCGCGACGAGTTCGGCGACTCGGCGGGCCATCGCGCAACTGCCGTCGCGGTCGATGGGCGAGTTCGCGGCTTCGCGGGAGTACAGGACGCCGAGTTGGTGCGGGGAGCCGGTGTTGAGGCGGATCTGGCAGGTGACGGGGTACTCGTCCTGGTTGTTGGCCAGGTCGTACTGCCGGGCCGGGAGTCCGGCGATCTCGACCCGGGAGGTGAAGGCGAGTCGGTCGTAGAGGGCCGGGCCGTCGCTCATCCCCCAGGTGAGCTGGACGAAGGTGCCGTCGGCGGTGGCGAACACGCAGGCCGGGCCGCTGGAGGTAAGGGGGCCGGTGCTGATGCCGTCGAAGAGGCCGTCGGGGACCCAGGCGCAGTTGCGGTTCGGGTAGTCGGACCAACCGTCCCAACCGTACGGGGGCGCGGGCATGGGCTGGTCGGTGCGCAGGCGAGGTAGCCGCTGCCGTCCGGTGGTGGCTGTTACCCCCTGACTTGTGATGCCGGTCACCGCATTTCACGGTCGGCTGCCGCGCACCCGTCTCGTGGTCGGCAGTCATCGAGGAAAAGGAGGGGGCAATGCACAAGATCGTGGTTCTGGGGGCGGGTTACGCGGGGATGGCGGCGGCGGTCAACCTGGCCGGGCGGACCAGGCGGCGCGCGGACGTGGAGATCACCGTGGTCAACGCGACCGCGCGGTTCACCGAACGGTTGCGGCTGCACCAGGCGGCGGCCGGACAGGAATTGGCGGACCTGCGGATCGCGGATGTGTTGGGGGACAACGGGATCACGCTGGTCTACGGCTGGGTCACCGCTGTCGACGCCGCGGCGCGCACGGTCCGGATCGACGACGAGCGTGTCCTGCACTACGACACCCTCGTCTACGCGCTGGGTGGTGTCAGCGACACGGGCGCGGTGCCGGGTGCCGCCGACCACGCGCACACGTTCGACAGCGCGCACGACGCCGAGGCCCTCGCGCGGCGGCTAGCGACGCTGGGCACCGGGACGGTCGCGGTGTGCGGCGGCGGGTTGACCGGGGTGGAGGCCGCCGCCGAGATCGCCGAGGCGCACCCGGGGCTCGACGTCGTGCTGCTGGGGCGCGCGGAGCCGGGGGTGGGCCTGGCCCCCAAGGCCAAGGCGTACGTGGACGCGGCGCTGGCCCGGCTCGGGGTGCGGGTGCGGTCGGGGGTGGAGATCGTCAAGGTGCTGCCCGACTCGGTGGTGCTGGACGACGACGCCGTGCCCGCGGACGTCGTGCTGTGGACCAGCGGTGTGCGCGTGTCACCGCTGGCCGCCGAGGCCGGGCTGGCGGTGGACGAGCGGGGCCGCGTCGTCACGGACGAGTCGTTGCGCTCGGTGTCGCACCCGGACGTGTACGTGGTCGGCGACGCCGCGGCGGTCCGGCAGGGGTACGGGACGCTGACCGGCACGTGCCAGAGCGGCATGCCGACCGGCGTGCACGCGGCGATATCGATCGTGCGCGAGCTGGAAGGCAAGCGGCCCAAGGCGTTCCGGTTCGGCTACCTGCACTGCCCGGTGAGCCTGGGCCGCGGTGACGCAGTCGTGCAGTTCACCCGTCCGGACAACTCGCCGAAGCGGTCGCACCTGACCGGGCGACGGGCGGTGTGGTACAAGGAAACGGTGAGTGCGGGCGGGTGGGCGTCGTTCGGGCGGATGTCGCGTTTCCCGGTCCTGGGCACCCTCGGGTGGCGCCGCGGCGGCCGGTACACGCGATGAGCGAGCGGGTCTTCGCCGAGCACCGGAACCTGTTGTTCTCGGTGGCCTACCGCGTCCTCGGTTCGGCGGCCGACGCCGAGGACGCGGTGCAGGACGCGTGGGTGAAGTGGTCGTCCGCCGACCGGTCCCGGGTGGCCGCCCCCAAGGCGTACCTGGTGCGGATCGTGACCACGGTGGCCATCGACCGCCTGCGCGCGGCCCAGGCCCGCCGCGAGACGTACGTCGGCCCGTGGCTGCCGGAACCGGTGCGCACCGACACCGCGGACACCGCCGACGCCGACTCGGTGTCGCTGGCCCTCCTGGTGGTCCTGGAGTCCCTGAGCCCCCTGGAGCGCGCGGTGTTCGTGCTCAAGGAGGCCTTCGGCTTCAGCTACGGCGAGATCGGCACGGCCGTCGACCGCTCGGAGGACACGGTCCGCCAAGCCGCCCACCGAGCCCGCGACCACGTCCGTTCCCGCCGCCCCCGCTTCCCCGCCGACCAAGCCCGCCAACGCCAGGTGACCGAACGCTTCTTCGCCGCGGCCTCCGGCGGCGACATCAACACCCTGATGACCCTGCTCGCCCCGGACGTGACACTGTGGACGGACGGGGGCGGCAAGGTCCGCCAGGCCCTGCGCCCCATCACCGGCGCCGACCGCGTCGCCACCTGGTTCGCGGGCATCGCGACACGGCCGTACGAGGGCGTGGACCCGGCGGACATGAGCGCCGAGATCACCGAGCTCAACGGCACCCCCACCATCGTCTTCACCGCCCCGGGCCGCGTGCTGGCCACCCTCAGCCTGGACCTGGACGCGCACGGCCGGGTCACGGCCATCCACAACATCGCCAACCCCGAGAAACTCCGAGCCGTCACCTCGGGCCTCATCCTCCACATCGGACCCGACCCCACACCCCACTAGCCACGCGCCAACACACCCGGCCCCAACCAGGCCGACCCACACCTCACCAGCCGCGCACCGGCACACCGCCCGCCCAACCCGGCCACCACCGCCCCAAACCCCACCGCCCCTACCCAAGCCCGAGTTGTCCACAGGCTTGATCGTCTTCGGCCGGAGCTGTCGGCCCCCGCCGGTAGAATGGATACCGGGGCCGGAGGCGTATGTTGATCACGCGCCGGAAACGCCACCGCGGGCGAACGGCCCGCAAGCGGGTGGCGCCGAAGAGCGCGAGACCTCCGACGAACCCGTTCGGACCGTTCGGACTCCAGCGGCCACGCGACAGACGCCCCTCTGCCAAGGGCGCAAGACCGACCGCGCGACTTCCCCGAAAAGGTGTGTCAGGCCACCAAAGCCCCAGCGACGACCGTCGCGACCATGCGGCGGACATCCTCCGGGGTGGGGGCGACACCGAGGCGGTCGGCGTACAGGAGGTGGGCGGCGCCGATCAGCGTCGCGCCCAGCACCTCCACATCGGCCCGCCCCGACACCCGTCCCCGCTCCCGCTCCGCGGCGAGGTAGCGGGACACCATGATCGCGCCCTCCGTCAGCACCGGCACCCCCGCGGGCCACGCGTCCCGCAGCCGGGCCCGGAGCTCGTCACGGAACGTGATCAGGGCGACCATCGCGACCGCCACCGACTCGAACAGGGCGGTCAGGGCGTCGGTCAGGTTGTCCACCACGTCGCCCGTCCCCACGGCCTCCCGCAGCGCGGCCGCGCGGGCGTCGACCCGGTTGACGCGGTCCAGCACCAGGTCGGCGAGGAAGGCGTCGAAGTCCGCGAAGTGCCGGTGCAGCACCCCCTTGGCGCACCCCGCCTCCTCCGTCACCGCCCTGCTGGTCAGCCCGCTCGGCCCGGCGCGCAGCAGGACCCGCTCGGCGGCGTCGAACAGCTGCCTGCGCACCTCGCGGATGGCCACCCCTGTCGGCATGCCGCCATTCTCGCACCTGGCCCAGTGGGCGACCGCCCACTAGAGTGGGCACATGCCCACTCCGCACCGGCACCGCGCCATGGCCGAGTCCTTCGGCACCGACGCCGACCGCTACGACCGCGCCCGCCCCGCCTACCCCGACGCCCTCATCACCCGGATCGTCGAGGCGAGCCCCGGCCGTGCGGTCGTCGACGTCGGCTGCGGCACCGGCATCGCGGCCCGCCAGTTCCAGGCCCGGGGCTGCACGGTCCTCGGCGTCGAACCCGACCGGCGCATGGCCGAGATCGCCCGCCGCCACCTCCCGGTCGAGGTCTCGACCATCGAGGACTGGGACCCGGCGGACCGCCGGTTCGACGCCATGACCGCTGCCCAGTCCTGGCACTGGGTCGACCCGACCGCGGGTGCCGCCAAAGCCGCGCAAGCCTTACGCCCCACCGGTCTCTTCGCCGCCTTCTGGCACGTCTTCGACCCACCCGAGAACATCAGCCGAGCACTCGCTACCGCCTACCGCCGCGTCGTCCCCGACTCCCCCATCGACTTCGACGCCATCGCGAAGACACCCCGCGAAGACCGCTACCGCCCCATCTTCGACAAGACCGCTGACGGCCTCCACCACACCAACGCCTTCGCCACCCCCGAAACGTGGCACGTCACCTGGGAACACCCCTACACCCGCGACGAATGGCTCGACCAACTCCCCACCACCGGCGCGATGACCCAGCTCCCACCGGACGCCCTCGCCGAGATCCTCGACGACGTGGGCACCGCCATCGACAAGCTGGGCGGCCGTTTCACCATGCACTACACCACGGTCGCCATCACCGCCGCCCGCAACCGATAGACTGTCCCAAGTGGTCAGTCGGTTTCCGCCAGCTGCCGCCGCTTCGCACGCTCGACGCGGTCCATGACCTCCGGGGTCACGGTACGCAGGAACGGGATGACGATCGCGACGACGGCGATGGCGAAGAACAGGAACGCCGTCTGGATCCCGAACCACTCGGCGAGCACGCCCACCAAGCCCGCGCCGATGGGCATGGCGCCCCAGCTGAACAGCCGGGCCACCGCGCTGTAGCGGCCCATCAGCTCGGCCGGGACCAGGTACTGGGCGATGGTGCGGGCGTTGACCGCCCACAGCGTGCCGCCCATGCCGCCGAGGAAGGCGCCGACCGCGATCAGCCAGGCGTTGGTGGTCAAGGCGGGGGCCGCGACCATCGCGAGGGTGCCGACCAGGTCGGCGAACAGCGCCCAGCGGCGGCCGATGAGCCGGTTGACGGAGGTGACGGTGACGGCGCCGACCAGGCCGCCGATGCCGAGCGCGCTGAGCACCACGCCGTACTCGCCGGGGCTCAGGCGCATGACCGAGGTCGCCATCAGCGGCATGATCGCCAGCCAGGCGCCCCAGCAGAGGCAGAGGACGGTGAGCACGAGCGCCATCAGGCGCAGCAGGCGCTCCCGCCAGAGGTACCGGAGGCCGTCGCGGATCTGGGCGCTGACGCTCTGCTTGTCCTGGACCCGCTCTGGCTGCTCGGCGCGGCGGACGCGGAAGGTGCCGACGAGCAGGACGAGGATCACCGTGGACACGGCGTAGCCGACGGCGGTGGTGCCGAGCGCGGCGGCGGTGCCGATGCTGACCAGCAGGCCACCGACGAAGGGGCCGCAGAACTCGTTGCAGACCGTCTCGGCGCCGGTCACCCAGGCGTTGGCGCGTTCGCGCCAGCGCGGGCCGACGGCGGCCGGGGTCAGGGCCATCGCCGAGGTGAGGGCGATGACCTCCGCCACGCCGAGTACCGCGCCGCCCGCGTAGAGCAGGGGCAGGGTGACCGCGTCGGCGGCGTAGGCGCCGAGCAGGCCGCCGAGGACCAGCAGGCGCAGGGCGTTGGCCAGCCAGAGCAGGCGGCGTCGGTCGACGCGGTCGACGAGCACGCCGACGTGCAGGGCGGTCAGCAGCCAGGGCAGCGTGAGTGTCAGCGACACCGCGGCGACCGCGGCGGGCGACGAGGTCAGCCGGGTGGCCAGCAGCGGTAGCGCGATCTTCGTGACGCCGTCGGCGAGGTTGGTGACGGCGGTGAAGGACACCAGCACGACGGTGTTGCGGGCGCTGGGATCCGCCGCCGGGGTCGGCTGGGCCCGGGTCGCGGGCTCGGTCACCTGCTCGGTCATCGTCATCAGTTCCCTTGAGTCGCCAGTCCTCGTGGATAACCGGTGAAGAGCATCGGTTCGGAGCGTAGGCGTTGCTCACTCGTCCGGCCGCGCGTAACCTATGTTTAAGTTTTACCGGTTATCTCGACGGGAGGCAACTCGGTGACCGAACCGCCCGCGCCCGCCACGGCCCTGCTCGAGTTCGCCAACACCCTCGACCTGGAGACCGGCGCCGACGCCCTGACCACCCCGGCCGCGCTCGGCCGGTGGCTGCTGGAGTCCGGGCTGCTGCGCGAACCGCACGCGGCGCACCCGCGCGATCACGCCACGGCGCTGCGGTTGCGGGCCGGGATCCGGGAACTGGCGGGCGGCGGGGGCACGGCGGGCCTGGAGGGCGCGCTGCGCGATCTGCCGCTGCGCGCCTCGACGGCACCGGGAGTGCTGGTGCCGCACGGGAACCCGCCGCCGGTCCGCGCGGCGCTGGCCCGGCTCGCCGCGGACCTGGCCACCGTCCTGATCACCGGCGAGGCGGCGCGGGTCAAGCGCTGCGACGCGCGGGAGTGCGGCTGGCTGTACTGGGACTCGTCGCGCAACACCAGTCGCCGCTGGTGCTCCATGCGGGTGTGCGGCAACCGCGCCAAGGCCCGGCGCCACCGCGCGCTGAGCCCCCGGGTCGGGAGCATCTAGGCTGACGCCCGTGACGGACGAACCCGGTTTCTTCTGCTCCTCCTGCGGAGTGCGCCACGACGAGCTGCCGCTGGCCTACTCCGCGCCCGCGCCCGCGTTCTGGGAGCCGGACATGGAGGGCAGGCCCAACACCGGGCTCAGCGACGAGCTGTGCGTCATCGACGGGGAGAACTTCTTCATCCGCGCCCGGATCGTGCTGCCGGTGGTCGACGCCGAGGACCCCTTCGAGTGGGGCGTCTGGGTCTCGCTGAGCGAGGCCAACTTCCGCCGGGCCACCGACCTCTGGGAAGACCCGGCCCGCGTCGACGAACCCGCCTACTTCGGCTGGCTCTCCACCGAGGTCCCCCTCTACGAGCCGACGACGCTGAACCTCAAGACCCGCGTGCACAGCCAGCCCCTCGGTGTCCGCCCGCTGGTGGAGCTGGAGCCGACCGACCACCCGCTGGCCGTGGAACAGCGCGACGGCATCCCGCTGAGCCGGGTCCGCGAGATCGCCGAGCAGCTGCTGCACCCGAAGGGCTAGTCGCGGAGGACCAGCGTCGCGTGGGGGCGGTGGAGCAGGAGCAGGTTGCCGTCGTGGGAGCGCAGGACGGCGGTCGCGTCGCGGGCGATGGCGAGGTGGGTGGCGTCCGGCTCGATCTCCGTGAAATCGGCGTTGGCGACCTTCGGCGGGTAGCGGGTGTGCGCGGAGATCAGCAAGGCGATCTCGTCGTCCTCGAGGTCGTCGTCGGTCACGGTGAAGGTCAGCCGGTTCCCGTCCGCCGACCGCAGCGGCAGGATCGTGTCCGCGAAGTGGGCCAGGCCGTGGCTTCGCTGCCCGTCGAACTCGGCCCGTTCCCCGGCGAAGTACTCCACGGCGGGATCGAACTCCAGGCCCAACCGCCGCGCCAGCTCGACCTTCATCGGCTCGGTCAGCTCGTACTCGTACCCGTCGTAGTAGGTCCGTTCGTCGAACCCCAGCACCCGCGCGAACTCCGCGGGCGACATGCCGTCGAGGTAGTAGTCGAAGACGAGCTTGTCCGAGTCGTCGAATCCTACGATTTTCCACATACCTGACCTGTCCCCCTGACACAACCACGGAGAGTGTGCCACCGGGTGGGTCAGATCCGGAGGGAATTGGCGGTCAGGTAGTCGGCCAGGCTCTGCTCCTCCAACGCGAACTCACGCGCCTTCGGGTCCAGACGCCGGAGGAGGGCCATCAGGCGGTCGCCGCGGAGGTTGAAGTCGAACAGCTCCAAGGCCCGGAAGGCAGCCGCCCACGAGGCGATGACCGGGGTGGTCATCCAGCGGGCCTGGTCCTCCAGCGGCAGGTCCAGCCAGTCGCCGACCTTGGTCTGGAACGGGGACTCGGCGAAGGCCCGGATCCGCTGGCCCTCCTGCTCGGTCAGCGCCGGCTTCGCCTGGACCAGGTGGCGGTGTTGGGGGTAGTCGCGGAGCAGGCGGAACCTGACGGCGGCGGGGGCGGACCCCACCGCGGTGGGGTCGGCGGTGATCCGGGTGCGCAGGTCGAGGCAGTCCGCCCACTCGCGGAGTTCGTCGTCGTCCACTTCTCGCGGTTCGCGTGACCGAAGACACCCGCGCACTTGTGCTCGCCCGCCTTGGCGCACTTCTCGGGGTCGGCGCAGAGCCGGACCGTGTTCGGGTGGGCCGGGGTGCCGACCGTGGTGTGCGGCACGTCGAGCTGGTCGAACTCGGCGACCGCGCGCAGTTCGTGCGGCTTGAACGGTTCGTACCGGTAGTTCGGCACGGGGTCCCCGCCTTGAAGACGTGCATGGGGACCCGCGGGTTGTCGCGCTTGAGCAGTTCCAGCAGGTTGACGATCAGCAGCGGCGACCCCTCGTCGGTGAAGAAGCGCACCTCCAGGCCCTTCGGCACCCTCATCGTCGCCGTCCCGTGCCCGATCACCGCACCCACCACTGCCGTCCTCCTCATCGCCCGTGCCGACGATCAATCGCCGGCACGGGCGGGGGCGTAACGGGGTCGCTACGGACTCGCGGGGACCGGGGCGGGCTGGGCCGCGGGCGGCAGGTCCGGAACCTTGTCTTCGCGGCGGGTGAGCAGCGGCGCGACGACCGGTACCGCCAGGCTGGCGATGGCGAAGGCGAAGAAGCCGTTCTCCAGCACCGGGACACCCCACCAGTGCGGCGCGAGCACGAACACCCCCAGCCCGATCCCGGCGAGCACCCGGTGGCCCTGCGCGGCGAAGGCGACGATCACGGGCAGGCACCAGACCCAGTGGTGCGACCACGAGATCGGCGAGACCAGCAGCATGGCCAGCGCGTTGAGCGAGAACGCGGTGGCGGGCGCCGAGCGGCGCATGGCGGGGATGGTGAGCGCGAGGACGCCGACCGCGAGCAGCGGCCACAGCCAGGTCGCGTCCGCACGGGTGAGCACGCCCAGGATGGATTGGTTCGATATGTACCCGACGCCGACTTTGTCGCCGGTCGCGAAGACCTCGGTCGTCCAGAACCGCACGGATTCGTCCCAGGCGGCCACGAACCCGATCGCGGTGGCGGCGGCGAACGAAACGCCCGCGGTGACCAGCGATTTCCAGTCACGGCGAAGCAGGAAGAAAAGGACAAACGCGGCAGGGGTCAGTTTCAGCGCCGCGGCTAAGCCGACCAGCAGACCGCGCGGCCACCGCGTGGTGGGCGCCAGGCAGTCGACCGCGACCAGCACCATCAGCACGATGTTGACCTGGCCGTAGTCCAGCGTGGCGCGGAACGGCTCCAGCAACAGCACCAGCGGGATGACCACCAGCCAGTTCTTGGACAGTTTCACCGAGGTCAACGTCACAGCCAGGGTGATGCCCGCGCACACCACGGACAGGAACACGAGCACCGCGCTGGCCGCCGGGAAGGGGATCGCCGTGAGCGGGACCATGGCCACCGCCGAGATCGGCGGGTAGATGAAGGGCAGTGTGATCCCGGCCAACGTCGGTGGCAGCGTCCCGTAGATATCACCGCCGGAGAGCCAGACGTTCACCCCGATCCGGTAGACGTCCAGATCCAGGTGGTACTGCCGTGCCAGGAAAACTATCCACGCCCCTGTGAGCAGGGCAGCCGAAACGGCCAGAGCTCGCATGCGGATATTCATACCGAATCGGGTGAGAGGCGTGGGTAAGAACCACCTTTATCCGGTTTTTATCACGGCTGCGGTAGACCACCGCTCGATCCGGGGGACGGGGTGTGACGTGCGCGTACTGGTCGTCGAGGACGAGGAACTGCTGGCCGCGGCCATCGCCGAGGGGCTGCGGCACATGCACATGGCCGTCGACGTCTGCCACGATGGCGACGCGGCGCTGGAGCGGGTGGCCGTGCACCGCTACGACGTGGTCGTCCTCGACCGCGACCTGCCGAAGGTGCACGGCGACGAGGTGTGCAGGCGCGTGGTGGCGGCGGGCGGGGAGACCAGGGTGCTGATGCTCACCGCCGCCGCGAGCATCCGGGAGCGGGTCGGCGGCCTGGGCATCGGCGCCGACGACTACCTCACCAAGCCGTTCGCGTTCGCCGAGCTGGTCGCGCGGGTCGAGGCGCTGAGCAGGCGCGCGCACCGCGCGCTGCCGCCGGTGCTCGACCGCGCCGGGATCGAGCTGGACCCGGCCCGCAGGCACGCGACCCGCGAGGGCAGGCCGCTGGCGCTGTCGCCCAAGGAGTTCGCGGTGCTTAGAGTGCTCCTGCGCGCCGAGGCCGGAACCGTGGTCAGCGCCGAGGAGCTGCTGGAGAAGGCATGGGACGAGCACACGGGCCCGTTCACCAACACGGTGCGGGTGACGGTGATGACGCTGCGCCGCGAGCTGGGCGAGCCGGCCGTGATCCACACCGTGCCCGGCGTCGGGTACCGGCTCGGTTCGTGACGCCGCTCTCCCTGCGCGCGCGGTTGACCGTGACGAACGCCGCGATGGTCGTCGTCGGGGTGCTGCTGGGCAGGGCCACGTTCGGGCAGTTCCGCGACGGCTACACCTCGCTCGTCGGCGAGTGCCTGTACTACGGGTGTGACCAGCTCAACACCCTGCAGAACGTCCTGTGGGTGCTGGAGATGGTCGCGCTGCCGGTCGCCGCCGTCGGGTTGGCCCGGTACGCGGCGACCCGGTCGCTGGCGCCGCTGCGCGCGATGGCGTGGACCGTGCGGCAGCTCGGCCCGCAGAACCTGGGCCAGCGCATCCGCCGCGGCGGCACCCGCGACGACCTGCGGGCGCTGGCCGACGCGGTCGACGGGATGCTCGACCGCATGGTGATCAGCTTCGAGAGCCAGCGGCGGTTCGCGTCCAACGCCTCGCACGAGCTGCGCACCCCGCTGGCGGTGCAGGGCGTGGCCCTGCGCCGGGACGTCGTGGCGCGAACGGTCGCGGGCGACCCGGTCCTGCTGGAGCGGCTGATCGGCAACCTGCTGCACAACGCGATCAAGTACAACGCGCCGGGGGGTTGGGTGGAGGTCGTCGTGGCCGGGCACCCCGTGCTGTCGGTGCGCAACAGCGGGCAGGTGGTCCCCGCCGAGGCGGTGTCGTCGCTGTTCGAACCGTTCCGACGCCTGACGGGCGACCGCGTCAACCACCGCGACGGCGCGGGCCTGGGCCTGTCGATCGTCCGCTCCATCGTCGCCGCCCACGACGGCGGCGTGTCGGCCGAACCTGGCACACAGGGCGGACTCCGCGTCGACGTGACGCTGCCGTCGGCCGAGGTGACCGGGCACACAAGGTGATCTGGGGCGCACGCCACACTGACCGGAACCCGCCCTTGTCCCGCTGAACGGACCCCTACCATCCAAGACCGGCTGGGAGGTTCGCGGTGGATGAGGGCAAGTACGCCGAGTCGATGCGGCGGTTCGAGGAGCAGGCGGCGCGGGTGTCCGGGCTGCGCGAGAGCATCGCGCGGCTCAAGGGCAGCGCGCGCAACCCCGACGGGTCGGTGGCGGTCACTGTCGCGCCGTCGGGGGCGGTGCTGGGGTTGCAGCTGTCGCCCGCCGCGATGAACCGGTCGCACACGCAGCTCACGCAGGAGATCCTGGCGACCATCCGGGCCGCGCAGCACGAGGCGGCGGCGCGGATGGCGGAGACGGTCCGCCCGGTCGTCGGCGAGGCTCGGTACGAGCAGTTCCAGGCCGCGTTCCGCGCGCACTCCCCCGCTGTCGAACCGCTGGGCCCGACCGCTCCCCCGCCTGCGTCCAGCCTGCCCATCGACCCGCCGCGCCGACCCGCGGCGCCGACCCGGCCCGACGACGACGAGTTCCCCGACGAGAGCATCTACAAAGGACGGCGATGACCGGCGCCCTGGACGTCGACGGTGGGCTGCTCCTCGCCCACGCCAAGGGATCACGCGCCCAGGCGGACAACTTCACCGGCCTGGCCAGGCTCCTCGAACAGGCCCGCATGCACGACGAGTGCTTCGGCCCCTTGGGGCGGGTGGCCGCGCAGTGCTACTTCACCGCGCTGGAGGAGTGCCAGACCACGGCGGGCAAGGCGTCGTCGTACCTGGCGGAGATCGCCGACGCCCTCGACGCGACCGCGAAGGCGTACGGCGCGACCGACGCCGACAACGCCACCGGGCTGACCTCGGCGGGCAAGGGCGTCGGTTCCCTGGGCGACCTGAACGGCGCGGGCAACGACGAGCGGGACAGCGACTTCCACCAGGTCGCCAAGTACGGTATGTCCACTGTTGACAGTTATGACAAGGTCGCCGACACGGGTGTGGACGAGCCCGCCCAGGGCGCGTTCGCGGTGTTCAACGCGCGGATGGAGCAGCTGAGCATCATCGCGAGCCCCGGCAAGGCGCTGGTGGACAACGGACTGGGTTTCCTGGTGTCGCTGGCGATCAGCCCGCTGGTCAACTTCGTGTTGGAACCGGCCGTCGGTGACCCGGAGCAGATGCGCAGCACCGCCAAGGGCTGGGAGAAGGTCGGCGAGTGGCTCGACAAGGTCGCCGACCACGAGAGCGACCGGGCGCGCGCGACCGAGACGGGCTGGCAGGGCGAGGCGGGCGACGCGTTCCGGGTGGAGATGGCGGAGTTCGCCGAGGGCGCCCGTGCGCTGGGCGGCGACGTCGGGGAACTCCAAGGCATCCTGGAGACGGCCGCCGACATCTTCGACACGTTCGTCCAAGTGGTCGTGGACATCATCCAGGAGTTCGTGATCGGCCTGATCATCGAGTGGCTGGCCGCCCTGGCCGCCTCGTGGATCACCGCGGGCGCCTCGACCGTGGCGGCGACCGGGCTGACCGCCTCGCAGGTCGCCATCACCACCAGTCGCCTCGGCACGAAAGTCGCGACCCTGATGCACCGGCTGAAGCCGCTGATCACCAACCTGGAGAAGGTGCTCAGGCGGGTCCGCCAGAACAAGATCGTCGAGGGCGCTGTCAGCAAGGCCGACCGGATCGACAACATACCGCTGATCGGCAAACCCATCGGCCGGGGACTCGACAACCTGAACCCGGTGGCGGGCATGACCCGTCACCACACCGGCGACGTGGACGAAGCGGTGAAAGGCGTCTCGAAGTACGCCACCACGAGCCCGAACAACTTCATCGGCAGCAAAGTCCCCAGGAAACCGATCCGCCCGAACGATCCACCCCTGCCCGACCATGCGCGACCGAGCGATCTCGTGGACCTGGCCGGTGAACAGGCCTTGGCCCAGCGGGTGGTCAGGACCGGACTGGGTTTCGCGGGTCTCAGCGGCACCACCGACATCGGCCGCGTGGTCGTGCGCGGCACCCTGGAGAATGTGCCGGGCGCGGTCGTGGAATGGGGTCTGAAGCAGATCGACGAGCACGCTCAAGATCCATCGTCGGACGAGGAGCGCGCAGCGGTCGAGAAGCGCGGGTTCGCGGTCGACTGAGGCGTTCCCGTGGTTGGGGGCATGGAGAGGTGACTGGGCGATGATCAGCGAGACCGCGGGGCCCGTGGCCCACGCGCGGGAGTGGCTGCCCGGCGAGCGCCTGCGGTGGGCGGGCGAGATCGGGCTCGCCGGGTACGACGCGAAGGCACGGCGGGAGGAGGATGGCCCCACGAAGGAGGCCAGCCTGATCCTGCACGGCAAGAAGAAGCGGTGCGCGGCGTGGCGGTACTTCGAGCCGCTCATCGCCGTGGAAGCGCTCACCCTGTGGGTGCTCACCGACACCGGGCTGCACGCGGCGCGGTACGACTTCGGCCACACCAGCGTGGGGGACATCGCGCAGTCCGTGAAGGAGCTGTTCGTGCCGAGTGCGCGCGTACGGCCCAAGACGACTCTCGCTCGGCTCACACCGCTGTTCGTGATCGGCCGGGCGGAGATCCGGGACTTCGGGATCGCGGAAACTCCGGCGGGGATGCGCAAGACCAAACCATCGCTGCGCATGACCCTCACCGATGGGTCCGGCCTCGACTTCCGCTTCGGGTTGACCGGGGACGCGCGCGTCTACCAACGACTCCTCGACCTCACCCACGATCGGTAACCCGCATGCCCCTGTACGAAGAGACCGTCGCGAGCCAGTGGTGCGCGCCCGGTGAACGACTGCTGGTGCTGCTCGGCCCCCGCGAAGGCAACATCGCCTCGCGCATCGGTGGACAACCCCGGTTCCCGCACCCGCCCGCGGACGACGTGCCGGAGCTGGTGCCGATCAAGGACGACTGGCCCGAGCTGTCGGACTTCGCGGTGCGCCTCCCCGACGACGAGTGGGTGGACGAGCCGAGTCTCGCTTGGTTCGCGGAGGCGCCGACCGCCGGGCATGACGCTGTCGTGGCTGCGGGCTATCTGGCGGCGGGGAACGGTCAGGTCGGCCTCGCGATCACCGACCGCAGGGTGGCGGTGCTGTTCCCCGAGCGGCTCCTCGTCACGGAACAGCTGCGCCGCAAGGGCTCGGCGCCCAAGAAGCCGGGGCTGCTCGGCCGGGCCGCGAAGGCTTTCGACAACTGGCTCGACACCACCGCCGAGTGGCGCGTCGACGACGCGGTGATCTCGTTCTGGGAGACCGATCGCGTGCCGCAGTGGGACACCGCCCTCGTGGGCCGGGGCGCGCCGTTCACCTGGCTGGTCCGCGTGCGCTTCGCGGACGGCTCCCGCCTGTCGGCCAGGGCGGGGAACCACGACCACCTCGCGGGCTAGTCCGGTCCGCCCTGGCGGAAGCGGTCCAGGACGCGGCGTTCGCGTTTGGTGGGGCGGCCGGTGCCTCGGGAGCGGGTGGCGACGGGGGCGGGGGCGTCCGGGGGTGGGGCGGGGGTGCGGTCTATGAGGCACAGGCTGGCTTCGGGGGCGCCGACGCGTTTTTGGATGGTGCGGGTCACCTCCACGACACGGGTCGTGCCGTTGACGCGGACGCGGATCTCGTCGCCCGGGACGACGACCGTGGCGGGCTTGGCGGGGCGGTCGTTGACCTTGACGTGGCCCGCGCGGCAGGCCGCGGCGGCGTCGGGGCGGGTCTTCATCAGCCGGACCGCCCACAGCCACCGGTCGACGCGGGTGGACTCCATCACGGGCCCATCGTGAGGCGGACGGTGAAACCCGTGCTGTCACCGGCGAACGTCACGTGGTGGCAGAGCTGGTGCGCCAGCCACAGCCCGTAGCCGCCCCCTTCGGGGCGCGGGGCGGGGAGCAGCCCGGCGAAGGGGTCCGCCGGGCCGGGGCCGCGGTCGTGGACGGTGACGGTCATGTGGTCGGCGGCGGTCCAGACCCGGATCCGGATGGGCGGGGTGCCGTACTTGATGGCGTTGGTGACGACCTCGCTGACCGACATGACCACGTCGTCGAGTTCGCGCGGGGCGAGGCTGTCGCGGTTCGCGGTCCGCACGGCGGAGCGCGCGGCCCCGGGCGTGGTCACGACCAGGTCGACGACGGGCGGGGTGTCCTGGATCGGGTACGGCACCATCGGGCGCGGGCTCGACAGGAACAGCGGCGGTTCCACATACCGGGAGTTGCGGACCGGCACCCCTTCGGCGCTCACCACCAGGGAGTGCGTCTTGGCGACGTCGTCGAGGACCCACGACGACGTGGTGCGGGTGTCGTAGGCGCACATGCTGCGCAGCGGGAACCGGTCCCACGCGTAGTTGACCGCCGACTCGTAGCGGCCCCAGACGTCCCACGCGGTGGTCAGCGCCCGGTCGGGGATCTCGCCCAGCAGCCGCACGGCGCGGGCGCCACCGTCGAGGAGCCGGGTGTAGAGGTCGCCGTAGGACTTGATGACGACGGCAGGCCGCCAGTGCAGGTCGCCGGTCGCGAGCACGGTCACCGCGCCGGGGTCGGCCAGCGCGGCGAGGACCAGGTCGGCCCGGGGCCGGTCCAGCGCGACGACCAGGGCCTCGCCGCCGTCGAGGCCGTCGGTCAGGAACGCCGTCGCCGCGTCGACCAGTTCGCGGTCGGTGGCGTAGCAGAGTGCGGCGTGGTCGTAGCCGCGCTTGATCGAGTCGACGTCCGCGCTCACGCCGCCCGCTCCACGCGAACCCCGTCGAGGCGCAGTGCCTCGACGACCCGGGCCGGGCTGAACCGGCTGGTGCGCAGCACGATCGTCAGCCCCCGACGACCCGCCAGCTCCGCCAGCCGCAGCAGCCCGTGGTGGTCGATGAACTCCAGGCCACGGGCGTCGATCACGACCTCGCCTGGTCCCCAGTGCGCGGCGGCGCGGTCGAGCGCCCACGGGAACAGGTCGTGGGCGGCCAGGTCGACGTCCCCGTCGAGGACGACCGCGCCCCCGTCGCCCCAGCCGTGCAGGTGGAACGGGACGGTGTCGACGTTGCCGCGCGGGTGCAGCGCGGCGAGTCGCTCGACGGCGGCGGCACCCAGCCGCGGCGCGTCGTAGGCACACAGGGCGTCGAAGCCGCTCACCGCCATGTAGCGGTCGACGATGTGCTCGTACTCGGCGAACGCGTCGAGCCGGGCCGGGGTGTCGACCAGGTGGGACACCTCGGCGGCGACGCGCAGGCCGGTGAACCCGGCGGCGACGGCCGCGTCGGTCTCGGCGGAGTAGGCGCGCACCTGCTCGACGGGGTCGACGGCGTCGGCGCCGTACATGCCGTCGGGCGACCGCACGTGCACCGCGCCGCGTTCGCGGAGCGCGTCGAAACCGGGGAGCGCGCGCAGGTGGTCGGTCAGCTCGTCGACGCCGCCGGGCGCGATCAGGCACACGCGTTTGCCGTCGGCGAGGCCCTCGGCGAGGAACGCGCGGGCCTTGGCGGCGAACTCGCCGATCTCGGTGAACGACCAGCACAGGTGGGAACGGCCGCGTCCCGTGGACACGTCGCCTAACCCGGTGGTCGGTTTCACTGCCTCACCATACGCGTCTCCGCGCCAACACTAGGAATGGCACGGAAACACCGGTGTGGGAAAGGCCCTGGAATGCCAGCGAGCCCTCCCGGTGGGGAGGGCTCACAAGGGCTGTGGTGGGGATGTGGGCCGGGGGGTTAGTTGGTGGTGGTGGTGAGGGTTTTGAGGCCGGCGTAGTCGCCTGCGCCGAGGAGGCGGCG
>NZ_PTIX01000004.1 GCF_002934265.1 Actinokineospora auranticolor | reverse complement strand
CACACAGCCCCGCCCACACAGCCCCGCCCACACAGCCCCGCCCACACAGCCCCGCCCACACAGCCCCGCCCACCCGGGGGCAGGCCCCGCCTTGAGCCTATCGCCGCAGGTCAGCGGCACGGAAGCGGTTGACCCGGAGCTGTGGACAGATCGCGGGCATGTGCACAACCCGCCCATTCCCCGCCCCGGCCAGCGCGAATCGGCGCGAAACCCGGCCTGGCACACACCCCCGCCAAACTTTCCGGAGAATCTCCGGCGGCGGGTGTCGGATCGGGGCGACGGCGTTCGTAGCAGGGGTGAGAAGCGGCCCACGAGGGCGGCGACAAGATCACAGGAGAAGTCATGGCGCAGTACCTGTTGTCCGTCCTCCACGACTCCGGCGACCTGGCCACCGACGAGGAGATGGCCGCGATCGACGTCTTCAACGAAGGCCTCCAGGCCGACGGCCACTGGGTGTACGCGGCGGGTCTGTCCGCGCCCGCGTCCGCCACCGTGGTCGACGGGCGGGCCGGGGAGCCGGTGTTCACCGACGGGCCCTACCTCGAGTCGAAGGAGCACATCATCGGCTTCTGGATCGTCGAGGCCCCGCACCTCGACGTGGCGCTGCGGCTCGCCGCCGAGGGGTCGAAGAGCTGCAACCGCCGCGTCGAGCTCCGGCCGGTGCTGCTCGGGTGACCGACGTCGAGGCGCTGATCACCCGGGTCCACCGCGACGAGTGGGCCCGGGTGGTGGCGACGGTGGCCAGGCGCGTCGGGGACCTCGACATCGCCGAGGACATGGCCGCCGAGGCGTTCGCCACCGCCGTCGAGCGGTGGCCGGTCGACGGGCTCCCCCCGAATCCCGGCGCGTGGCTGACCACCACCGCCCACCGCAAGGCCATCGACCGGCTCCGGCGCGAGTCCAAGCGCGAGGAGAAGCACCGGGAAGCGCTGATGCGGTACGACGCGCCCAGCCCACCGGGCGCCATCGACGACGACCGGCTCCGACTAGTCTTCACCTGCTGCCACCCGGCCCTCGCCGTGGAAGCCCGGACCGCGCTGACCCTCCGCATGGTCGGCGGCCTCACCGTGCCCGAGATCGCCCGCGCGTTCCTGGTCGAGGAAACGGCCATGAGCAGGCGCATCACCCGCGCCAAGGCCAAGATCAACGCCGCGCGGATCCCCTACGGCGTGCCACTGCCCGAGGACATCCCCCGCCGGGTCACCGGCGTCCGCACCGTCCTCTACCTGATCTTCAACGAGGGTTACCTCGCCTCCCGCCCCGGCCGCGACCCCGTCCGCGACGACCTCGCCGCCGAGGCCATCCGGCTGACCCGCCTGGTGCACGCCCTGCTGCCCGCGGACGGCGAGACCGCGGGCCTGCTCGCGCTGATGCTGCTGACCCAGGCCCGCCGCCCCGCCCGCGTGTCCGCCGACGGCGACCTCGTCGCCCTGGGCAAGCAGGACCGGGGCGCCTGGGACCGGACGCTCATCGCCGAGGGCCACGCCCTGGTCCGCGCACGGCTGGCAAGCGGGGAGGCTCCCGGCCGGTACCAGATCCTCGCCGCGATCAACGCCGTGCACACCGCGGCCCGCGACATCGAGGGCACCGACTGGTCCCAGGTCGTCGCGCTCTACGACCAGTTGGTCGTCGTCGACCCGTCGCCGATCGCACGGCTCAACCGGGCCATCGCGGTCGCCGAGCTGGACGGACCCCAAGCCGCGCTGACCGAGGTGGACGGTCTCCCGCTGACGGGCTACCACGCCTTCCACGCCACCCGCGCGGACCTGCTGCGCAAGCTGGGTCGCACCGAGGAGTCCCGGGCGGCCTACGACCGGGCCATCGGGCTCTCGCTCAACACCGCCGAAGCCGCGTTCCTCCGCCGCCGCCGGGGCTCCTGAGGGGGGTCGCCGAGCGGAGACGCCCGGCGACCCCCACGCTCAGCCGTTCTCGGCGATGTCGGCGAGGACGGCGGCGATGGTGCGGACCGGCACGCCCGTGCCACCCTTGCCCGTGTACCCCCACGGCCCGCCCGAGTTGAACGACGGACCCGCGATGTCCAGGTGCGCCCACGGCACGCCGTCGGCGACGAACTCGCGCAGGAAGAGGCCCGCCGCGAGCATGCCGCCCCAGCGGTGCCCGGTGACGTTGGCCAGGTCGGCCAGCCGCGAGTCGAGGTCGCCGCGCAGCTCCTCCGGCAGCGGCATCGCCCAGCCGCCCTCGCCGGTGGCCTGGGCGATGCCCGCGACGCGGTCGCGGAACTCGTCCGAGCCCATGACGCCCATGGTGCGGGTGCCCAGGGCCACCATCTGCGCGCCGGTCAGCGTGGAGGTCTCGATCAGGTAGTCCGGGTTGTCCTCGCAGGCGCGCACGATCGCGTCGGACAGGATGAGCCTGCCCTCGGCGTCGGTGTTGAGCACCTCGACGGTCTTGCCGCCGTACATGGTGAGCACGTCGCCCGGCCGGTACGCGGCGCCCGAGGGCATGTTCTCCGCCATCGGCACGGTCGCGGTCACCTGCAGCGGGTACTTCAGCTTCGCCGCCAGCACCACCGACGCGATCACGGCGGCGGCGCCGCTCATGTCGGAGGTCATGTGGTCCATGTTGGCCGCGGGCTTGATCGAGATGCCGCCGGTGTCGAAGGTGATGCCCTTGCCGATCAGCGCGACCTTCTTGCGCGCCTTGGGGCCCTTGTAGGTCAGCCGGACCAGCCGCGGCTGGCGGGTCGAACCGACGCCGACGCCGAGGATGCCGCCGAAGCCCTGCTTCTTCAACGCCTTCTCGTCGAGCACCTCGACCTCGAGGCCGACCGACTTGGCCAGTTCGACGGCGCGGTCGGCGAAGGAGGCCGGGTAGAGGTCGTTGGGCGGGGTGTTGATCAGGTCGCGCGCCGCGGTGACGGCCTCGGCGATCGCGGTGGCCGCCTTGAGGGTGGCGCGGTGCTCCTTGGTGGCGCCGTCGGCGGGCGCGGCGAAGTCCACCTTGGCCAGTTCGCGCGTGGCGGGCTCGGACTTGTAGCCGGCGAAGGTGTACGCGCCGAGCACGGTGCCCTCGACCGCGGCCTGGAGGTCCACAGTGGACAGGGTGCTGGCGACGTGCTTGCTCGGCCCGAGCGCCCGCGCGGCGGCACCGGAGGCCCGGCGCACCTGCTCGGCGGTGACCGCGCCGTCCGCGCCCGCCTTGCCCAGCCCGGCGGCGACCACCACGCGCGCCTTGAGCTTGCCCAGCGTGGGCACCTTGACGATCTCGTCGACCTTGCCGGTGGCACCGAGCGCACCGAGCACCTCGGCCAGCGCGCCGTCGAAGGCCGCGTCGACCGCCTCGGCGCCGGGGGCGAGCGCGAGACCGGAACCGTGCTGCACGGTGCCGACGACGACGGCGTCGACCCCCGCCTCGGATACCGGTGTGGTGGCCAGGGCCAGCTTGGGGGCGGTCACAGGTGTGCTCCTAGGGAAATGTCTCGGGTGTCCCGGCCGGAGTCCTCGTAGGACGGGCCCGGACCTGGTCGGGCGGGTCCGTTCGGCCAGGTATTTCACGCATGCTAACCAGTTGGTCGCGGCTTTCCACCAGTGCCCGGATGGAGAATCCCGCGTCGATCTGACACGGTTGTGCCCGTGACAGCGATGGGACAGGCCCCGCCGCGGACCTGGGCTAAGGTGCCCGCCGCCGGTGCGGCGGCGCTGGGCGCGGGTGCGCTGGTCACCTCCGGTCCCGCCGCGGCCGCCGCGGGGTGGTGGTCGCTGGCCGCGCTCGCGCTCGCCGGGCTTGTGGCCCTGTTGACCGCGGTGTCCCTTGCCGATCTAGCCGCACAGTCTTCTCCCGCCGCGGTTTCGGCGCACGTCAGGACGCGCCTCGGCGGGCTGCACGGGCGGATGGCCGGGGTGCTGGAGGTCGGCGGTCGCGTGGTGGCGGCGGGTGCGGTCGCCGGGGTGGCCGGGGCGTACGCGTGGCCCGCCCGACCAGCGGTCGCGGCGGTGGCCTTGGTCGCGGTGGTCACGGCGTTGTGGGTGGCGGAGTTCGCCGTGCCGCGCGGAGTGCGACTGGCCGCAATTGCTGTGATCATCGTCACAACCGCCCTGTTCGTGACAACGGGACTGGCCATCCAGCCCGTCGGGGCCGCCGTCGCGGTCGAGCCCGGGATCACCGGATCGGATGACCCGACGGGCATTTTGACCGCAACCGGCGTGCTGTTCTTCGGCTTCCTTAACGTGGATCGCGTCGGCGGCGCACGGGCCCGCGTGAGCGCGTACGCGATCCTGTTGGTGGGCCTGGCTTACCTGTTCGTGTCGTGGGTCGCGTTGCGACAGCTCGGCGGCCCGCGCCTCGCGGTGTCGCCGACGCCGCTGCGCGACGCGCTGGCCGCCGCCGACGGCGCCCCGCTGGACCCGGTGCTGACGCTGGGCGTCCTCGTCGGCGCGGCGGTCGGCCTGCGCGCGCTGCTCGGCCGCGCGGCCGAGGAAGTCGCCGACCTGGCGGGCGCGGGTGAACTCCCCGCGCGGTTCGCCGAGCACCGGTACCTGGTCGCGGCGGTGCCCGCGGCCGCGGTGGCGGTCCTGGTGACGCCCGCGGACGCCGTGGCGGTGGCCGCCACCCTGGTCCTCGGCGCGGCGGCGTTCATCAACTCGGCGGCGCGGACGCTGTGCCGCGACGACCGGTCGACCTGGGTGCGCACGGGCTGCTGCGGGCTCGGGCTGAGCGTGGTCGTCGGCGTCAACATCTCGATCGCGTCGCTGGCCGCCGCGGTGGCGGTGCTGGGCGTGGGCACGGGGCTGTGCGCGCTCTGTGCGCGGCGGCCACGCACGGGTGACGTGAGGTAGTCGGTCGTCCGATCCTCGGGATACCGATTTTCCGGCGACCGATCAGCGGATAATGTCTGGCGCATGACAACCGAGCTGCCGTTCACGCGGACCCCGAACCCCACCCCGGCGACCCCGGACCGGGTCGCGGAGGTACTCGCGCGGCCGGGCTTCGGGCAGTACTTCACCGACCACATGGTGACCATCCGCTACTCGGCAGAGCAGGGCTGGCACGACGCGCGGCTGGAGCCGTACCGGCCGATCGCCCTGGACCCGTCGGCCAGCGTGCTGCACTACGGGCAGGCGATCTTCGAGGGGCTCAAGGCGTACCGGCAGCCGGACGGCACCATCGCGTCGTTCCGCCCGGAGGCCAACGCGGCGCGGTTCAACAGCTCCGCCCGCCGCCTGGCGATGCCGGAGCTGCCCGAGGAGCTGTTCCTGGAGTCCCTGCGCGAACTGGTCGCCGCCGACGCGCGGTGGGTGCCGGAGCAGGCGGAGGAGTCGCTGTACCTGCGGCCGTTCATGGTCGCCACCGAGCCCGCCCTGGGGGTGCGGCCGTCGAGCGAGTACCTGTACGTGGTGATCGCCTCCCCGGCGGGCGCCTACTTCGCGGGCGGCGTCAAGCCGGTGACGGTGTGGCTGTCGACGGAGTACGTGCGCGCGGCCCCGGGCGGCACGGGCGCGGCGAAGTTCGCGGGCAACTACGCGGCCTCCCTGGTCGCCCAGGCCCAGGCGGCGGACCAGGGCTGCGACCAGGTCGTGTGGCTCGACGCGGTGGAGCGGCGCTGGGTCGAGGAGATGGGCGGGATGAACCTGTTCTTCGTCTTCGGCTCGGGCCCGTCGGCGCGGGTCGTGACGCCGGAGCTGTCGGGCGCGCTGCTGCCGGGCATCACCCGCTCGTCGCTGCTGACCCTGGCCGCGGACCTGGGGTACGGCGTCGAGGAGCGGCGGATCTCGACGGAGGAGTGGGAGAAGAAGGCCGAGTCGGGCGAGCTGACGGAGGTCTTCGCCTGCGGCACCGCGGCCGTCATCACCCCGGTCGGCCACGTCAAGCACGCCGACGGCACCTTCGCCATCAGCGGCGGCGCGACAGGCCCGGTGACCACCCAGTTGCGCGAGTCGTTGACCTCCCTGCAGCGCGGTGGGGTCGCGGACAGCCGAGGCTGGCTCACCACCCTCTGACGCACTTCCGGCAGCGCCCCGAGCAGTCCGCAGTGGACACTCGGGGCGCTGTCCTGTGCGGCAACCGGTTCGGCTGGCCGGTCACCATTCGCGGGGTAGTGGGGTGGCGACCTCTGGGGCCACGACCTCGACGACAGCGTCCAACGCGGTCTCGGCGTGGCCGACGAAGAGGTGTTTGCAGCCCGGGAACTCCACCACTTCCGCCTGTGGCACGGCCGCGAAGCGTTGGCGGGCCTCAGGCGGGCGCACGTAGTCGTCGAGTTCCGGGACCACACAACGGATCGGCTTACCCGAAGTAGCCCAAGCCGCCAGGTGTTCCGGTTGCGCCCGGCGGAGGGTGGGTGCCAACAGGACCGCGCCGCGAACACCCTCGGCCAAGCCGTGCATGAGGATCAGGTCCGTACCGAAAGACCACCCCACCAACCACACGTCCGGCAACCCCGCGACCGCCGTCAAAGCCGCAGCGACATCGAACCGCTCGGCGACGCCGTGGTCGTGGGTGCCTGAGCTGGTTCCGGACGGGCTACTGGTCCCCCGCGTGTTCAGCCGCAAGACGGCGAGTCCGGCCAAGGCAGGAAGACGGGCCGCGGCCTTGCGAATCAGGTGCGTGTCCATCGACCCCCCGCCAACCGGATTCGGATGGAAGAACACGATCGTGGCACGCGGGTCCCGATCGGCGGGCAGCGCGAGCTCGGCCGCCAACCCCACACCGTCGTCGGTCTGGAGGGTCAACGGAGTGCGGCGGGCGGGCAGCACCGTGTTGGGGCCGATCACGGCGTCAACGTCTCCTCGTCGGGCCGCGCCTGCCGCGGGCCGACCAGCACGTCGGGTGCCAGTGCCTGCGGTCCTCCACCGTGCCGTGCGCCTCCGCCGACCAGGCCACGACGTGGGTCACGCCGGGGCGGATCTCCTGGTCGCAGCCCGGGCACCGGTACGACTTGGTCGCCTGCGCCCCCGGCACCGTGCGGACCAGCCACTCCCCGTCCGGGGCGGACTCGACCCGCTGGTCACCGAGGCCGCCGCTGAGGGGGCGCGGTTCCGGGTACTTCGGCTGGTTGCGGCGCGGCACGGCTACTCCGCGGCGCTCAGGCTCATCGGGCCGTAGACCTCGGTGTCGCCGTCGAGCAGGACCACCTGGGCGACGCCCGCCGAACCCAACTCCCGCCAGGCGCCGCCGAACCACTCCTCGGCCTCGTCCTGGGTGGCGAACTCCACCCCCGGGCCGGTGACCGAACCGCCCGTTTCGTCCTCGTAGCGCCAGCGGAAGCTCACGGGGGCCACGGTAGCCGACCTCGATTCCGGCGAACCGCTCTGGCAGGCTCTCCCACGACGGCACGTGAAGCGGAGGTAGCGCCGGTGAGCACCGAGTTCCCCCACATCCCCACCCCGGACGCGGCGACCCACCGCGCGGCCGAGGCCCGGCACCTGGAGCTGACCAAGCCCCCGGGGTCGCTGGGTCGCCTGGAGGAGTTGGGTGTGTGGGTGTCGGCGTGCCAGGGGCAGTGCCCGCCCCGGCCGTTCGCCCGGCCGCGGGTCGTGCTGTTCGCGGGCGACCACGGCATCACCGCGCAGGGCGTGTCGGCGTTCCCCGCCGAGGTCACCGGCCAGATGGTGGCGAACTTCCTGGCGGGCGGCGCGGCGGTCAACGTGATGGCGTCCGTGGCGGGCGCGACCGTGCGGGTGGTCGACCTCGGGGTCGACACCGACGCGGAGCTGCCCGAACACGTCACCGCGCACAAGATCAGGCGCTCGTCCGGCTCCATCGACCGCGAGGACGCGTTGACCGACGCCGAAGTCGACGCCGCCATCGCGGCGGGCCGCGCGCTCGCCGACGAGGAGGTCGACGGCGGTGCCGACCTGCTGATCGCGGGCGAGATGGGCATCGGCAACACCACTCCCGCCGCGGTGCTGATCGCCGCGCTGTCGGGGTCCGAGCCGGTGGCCGTCGTCGGCCGCGGCACGGGCATCGACGACCAGACCTGGATGCGCAAGGCCACCGCCGTGCGCGACGCGCTCCGCCGCGCCCGCCGCGTCAGCGCGCACCCGGTCGCGCTGCTGCGCACCGCCGGTAGCGCCGACATCGCCGCCATGGCCGCCTTCCTGGCCCAGGCCGCGGTCCGCAAGACCCCGGTGCTGCTCGACGGCGTGGTCGTCGGCGCGGCGGCGCTGGTCGCCGAGGAACTGGCCCCGGGCGCGTCGGAGTGGTGGCGGGCCGCGCACAAGTCCGTGGAGCCCGCGCACGCGCTGGTCCTGGAGCAGCTCAACCTGACCCCGATCCTCGACCTGGACCTGCGTCTCGGCGAGGGCACCGGCGCGCTCGCGGCCCTCCCCCTGCTCTCCATGGCCACCCGCGTGCTCGGCGAGATGTCCACCTTCGCCGACGCGGGCGTCAGCGAGGGCGAGGTCCGACTCCCTGCCACCGTCGACGTCAACGGCCGCAACGGCGGCTGGCGCTAGCGGATCTCCCCGGCGGCGAGCACCGGGCAGCCGGGGAAGCCCACGGCGAGCGGGGTCCCGGGGACGACCGAGGACCCCGCCACCCACACCGCGCCGGTCGCGGCCGCGGTGCTCAGGAAGTCCACCGGGGCCGCCGGGAAGTACAGGTGTCGTTCCTCGTCCTCACCGGGCAGGGTGACCGCGGCGGTGGCTTCCGCGGTGCCGTCCAGCCGGAGGGTCCAGGGGTGGACCCGGACGGTCAGCCGGGTCCAGGCACGGGTGTGCTGGACGAGCGCTGGGAGCCGCAGGTCGGGCTTGCGGTGGCGGAGTGCCTTCTGGGTCAGCAGGAGCTGGTAGCCGACGAGGACCACCACGACGACCCAGACCGTGGAGGTGGTCAGCCAACCGATGCCGAAGGTGGACATCGTGACCAGGGTGAACACCGGGCTGAGGTAGGGGCGCAGCGCGCGCCAACGGCGCCAGGCCGCGGTGCGGCGGGTGATCTCCACCGGGTCCACCCGCTCGCTGAAGGTGCCCGGCGAAAGCGCTTTCCCCGGGCGGCGGGCGGTCCAGAACAGCGGCGACCCGGGCACCCGGATCGCGTACCAGGACTCGTGCGGTCCCACGACCCACGCCGTGGCGAGGCCGCTGATCATGCCCCGGTGCGCGGCGGGCAACCCCCACACCCGCAGCGGGACGAACCCCTCCGGCTCCTCGATCTCCACCACCGTCGACAGCCACGACACGCGCGCGACGCGAACGACGCGGGCGGTCACCTGGCGCCACGGGAGGGTCGTCACCAGGTGCTCCACGGCCGGGAAGCTCCTGGCGAGCGGGCGGAGGAAGAACCAGGCCATCCAGATCGTGAACAGCAGCAGCGCCAGGTGCGCGAAGAACAGGCCGACGTGGTCGCCCACCAGGTCGAAGACCGCCAGGGCCGCGGTGATCGCGACCAGGCTCAACACCACCGGACGGCGCTTGCCCCCCGCCTCGTCGGTCGCCCGCCGCACGCCGAGCACGGCCGCCGTGGCCGCGTCCTCCGCCGCGATCCGCCCCGGCCCCGGGTCGGGTACCGCCCGCTCCCACGTCACCGCCATGACAACCTCCCCAGTCGGCAAGGGCGTCATGGTCGCAAATGGACTCCGCGCCCCCGGCGGCTACCCGGGCAGCTTGCGCATCCCCTCCAGCACGCGGGTGATCGTCTTCGACACGTCCGCCCCCGCCAGCTCCGGTTCGGCGGCCCCGGCGATGATCGCCGCCCCGGTCCGCAGCGCGCCGAACAGGATCCGGGCCGTCACCTCGACCGGCAGCTCGTCGATCTCCCCCGCGTCGACCAGCGCCGCCACGGCCGCCCGGACCAGCCCGTAGCTGTACTTCTCCGCCGCCTCCTGCCACCGCTCCCAGCCCATCACCACCGGGCCCTCGTGGATCGCGATGCGCTGGTACGACGGTTCCAGGCACACCTCGACGTACGCCCGCAATCCGCTCACCGCCCGGTCCCACGCCGTCCCCGGGCCGTGCACCACGACCTCGCCCAGCCGGTTCACGACCGCGCTCTCCACGGCGTCGAAGGCGGCCTCGAACAGCGCCTGCTTGCCGCTGAAGTGGTGGTACAGCGCCCCTTTGGTGACCTTCGCGCCCGCGACGACCGCCTCCAGCGAGGTCGCCGCGTACCCCTGGCGGGTGAACAGGGTGATGGCGGAGTCGACCAGGTCCCGCCTGGTGCTGGACTCGTCGGCGCGGACTGTCGGCACGCTCACAACGATAGGACATACCAACGGTACGTACCGTTGGTATGTTGACGGCGACCAGCACGTCCGGAGGGGAGCCGACCATGGGCTGGGCCGAGTTCTACCGCCGCCGGGACGCGCTCGACGCCGTCCTCGCGCACCTGCGGCACGACCCGGGCGGCCCGATCCCGCCCGCCGACACCTTCGCCGACGCGGACGAGGTCCTGCTCGCCCTGCACCACCGCTGGACCCTCAAGCTCACCGGTCCGCTGGGCCTGGCCCGCGCCGAGGCCGACCGGGACCCCGGCACCGACCTCGTCGACGCCGTCACCCGCGCCTGGTGGACGACCGCGAGCGCCTTCCCCGTCCTGCGCGCCGTACTCGACGCCCACCGCGACGACCCGGCCCTGCGCCCCGGCGTCGAGGCCGAGCAGCGGATGCTGGCGCTGGTCGCGAACCTCGCCGACCCGACCGGGCCCCGGGCCGAGGTCACCCGGGTCGGCGCCGCCTTCGCCGCCCTGATCGGGTCCACCGCGCCGCGACTCGCCATCGCCTGAGCGCGACCTCAGCAGCCGCTGCCTACCCTCGGGTAACGCGAGTTTCCGAGGAGGACGACATGGGCTGGTCCGAAGCCGACATCCCCGACCTGAGCGGCAAGACCGCGCTGGTCACCGGGGCCAATTCCGGTCTCGGGCTGCGCACCGCGCAGGCGCTGAGCCGCCGCGGCGCGCACGTGGTCATGGCGTGCCGCAGCGCCGAGCGCGGCCGCCGCGCGCTGGCGACCATCGACGGTCCCGCCGAACTGCTCGAACTCGACCTGGCCGACCTGACCTCGGTGCGCAAGGCCGCCGCCGAGGTCCGCGAGCGCACCGGCGACCGGCTCGACATCCTGATCAACAACGCGGGCGTCATGGCCGTCCCGCCCGGCCGCACGGTCGACGGCTTCGAGCTCCAGTTCGGCACCAACCACCTGGGCCACGCCGCGCTGACCTGGTTGCTCGTGCCCGCGCTGCGCGAGGTCGCGGGCGCGCGCGTGGTCACCGTCTCCAGCCTCGCCCACCGCGGCGGCGGCCTGGACCTCGACGACCTCAACTTCGAGCGCCGCCCCTACCGCTCGATCACCGCCTACAGCCAGTCCAAGCTGGCCAACCTGCTGTTCGCGTTCGAGCTGCACCGCCGCGTGGAGGCCGCCGGGCTCGACCTGGTGAGCGTCGCCGCGCACCCGGGCCTGAGCGCGACGGAGCTGGCCGCGAACACCACGCGCAACCGGGTGCGCGGGCCGCTGAGCCGGGCGCTGACCTCGGTGGTCTCGGTCGGCAACCGCCTGGTCATGCAGTCGGCGGCACGCGGCGCGCTGCCCCAGCTCTACACCGCGACCGCGCCGGACGTGCGCGGCGGCGAGTACTACGGGCCGTCCGGACCGGGCCAGGTATTCGGCGGTCCAACCCGGGTTTCACCGCGGCCTAATGCCCTCAACCCCGATCATGGCCGGACATTGTGGGTGCGGACGGCCGATTTGACCGGCGTTTCTCCGGATCCGGCGTAGAGGCGTAGCCTGGCGGACGTGACAGTCGCGCCTGAGGGTCGGAAGATGCTGCGCCTGGAAGTGCGCAACGCGCAGACCCCGATCGAGAAGAAGCCGTCCTGGATCAAGACCCGGGCGAAGATGGGCCCCGAGTACCGCGAACTCAAGGGCCTGGTCAAGCGCGAGGGCCTGCACACGGTGTGCGAAGAGGCCGGCTGTCCCAACATCTACGAGTGCTGGGAGGACCGCGAGGCCACCTTCCTCATCGGCGGCGAGCAGTGCACGCGGCGCTGCGACTTCTGCCAGATCGACACCGGCAAGCCCGCCGACCTCGACCGCGACGAGCCCCGGCGGGTCGCCGAGTCGGTGCAGGCCATGGGCCTGCGCTACTCGACGATCACCGGCGTGGCCCGCGACGACCTGGCCGACGGCGGCGCCTGGCTCTACGCCGAGACCGTCCGGCAGATCCACGCGCTCAACCCGGGCACCGGCGTCGAGCTGCTGATCCCGGACTTCAACGCCGAGCCGGACCAGCTCGCCGAGGTGTTCGGCTCCCGCCCGGAGGTGCTCGCGCACAACCTGGAGACCGTGCCCCGGATCTTCAAGCGGATCCGGCCCGCGTTCCGGTACGAGCGGTCCCTGTCGGTGATCACCGAGGCGCGCGCGGCGGGCCTGGTCACCAAGTCGAACCTGATCCTGGGCATGGGCGAGACCGCCGACGAGGTCACCGAGGCGCTGGCGGACCTGCACGACGCGGGCTGCGACATCATCACCATCACCCAGTACCTGCGGCCCAGCGTCCGCCACCACCCGGTGGACCGGTGGGTCAAGCCGGAGGAGTTCCTGGCGCACAAGGAGACGGCCGAGGGCCTGGGCTTCGCGGGCGTCATGGCGGGTCCGCTGGTGCGGTCGTCCTACCGGGCCGGTCGGCTGTTCACCCAGGCCGTGGAGCACCGGGGCCAGCAGATCCCGGAGAACCTGCGTCACCTGGCCGAGGCGGGCGAGTCCAGCCAAGAGATCACCGCGCTCCTGAAGAGGTAACTTTCGTCTCCCCCGTGTCAATCTTCAGGGTGACCCCCAGATGGTCACCCCGACCGATTCAGGGGTCATCCCCGTTATGCCAGGCTCGTCGTGGACGAAACACTGTCCAAGTGGGTCGTCGAGGTCGCAACCAGGGGGCACCTCGGCGCGTCCCACGACGCGGCGTCGGAAAGTCTGGCGCCGGAGCGTGTTGAGGGGAACCGAGCCGTGGCATTCCTGACCGACGTCCTCGATTGGCTGCAAGCACTCCCGCAGCCCGCACTGGTCGCCGCGACCGGCGGCCTCGTGCTCGCCGAGTGCACGATCGGTCTCGGCTTCATCGCCCCCGGTGAGGGTGGCCTGCTCATCGCGGCCACCACCGTCAACAGCGTGCCCCGGTTCCTCATCCTGTGGGCCGTGGTCACCGTCTGCGCGGGCATCGGCGACTCCATCGGCTACCTCATCGGCCGCAAGTACGGGGTCAAGCTGCGCGAGACGAAGCTGATCCAGAAGTACGGCGTGGAGGGCTGGGACAAGGCCACCGACATCCTGCGCAGGCGCGGGGCGTGGGCGGTGTTCTTCGCCCGGTTCATGCCCGTGGTGCGCACGCTGACACCGGCCGCGGCGGGCACGGCGGGCATGCAGTACCGCAAGTTCCTGCCCGCGGTCGTGGCGGGCGCGGCCTGCTGGTCGGCGCTGCACATCAGCATCGGCGCCGCGCTCGGCGAGGCGGCCCACCAGCTGGAGAAGTACCTCAGCGGCGGCGCGGTGGTCCTGCTGGTCGTGGTCGTGGTGGTCATCGTGGTCGTGCACCTGGTCAAGAAGCGCAAGAAGGCCAAGGCGGCGGCGAACGCCCCCGTGGTCACCTCCGACGACGACCCCGACCTGGAGCGCGTCACCGGCTGACCCGAAAGACCTGCACGAACACAGCGGACCGTCCACGGCGGTCCGCTGTTCGGTTTCCGCCCCCGGACGCGGACCGGAACCCCGTGCGCCATTCGGCCCACGACGGTCGGACGCGTTCGGCGCGGACTTTCCGAAACCGCGTAATCACCGACCGCGATCCCGCGACCCTTCCGATGAGGAGTTCCGTTCGAGCGGAGGGGTCCGTGACCGTCACCCCCGGGGTTGCCACCGAGCCGGATTTCACCATCGTGACCCCGCCCAGGTCGGCCTTCCGGCGCAAGCGGTTCCTCGGCCCCTTCGTGCCCGCCGCCATCATCGGGCTGGTCGGCCTCATCGTGCTGTGGGCGGGTGGCATGGTCACCCTGCCGTTTCGCGAGGTCGTAGTGGTGACCGGGCGGACGGCGTCCAAGGGCGAGTTCTTCGCCGACGCCGAGGTGAAGCGCATCCTGATGAGCGAGGGCATCCAGGTCGACTTCGACCGCGCGGGGTCCCGGGAGATCGTCACGGGTGCGATCGACGACCTCGACTTCGTCTTCCCGTCCGGCCAGCCCGCCGCCCTGCAGCTGCGGCAGCGCTGGGACGCCACGCACGCCCCCGCCAAGGTGTTCAAGCCGTTCTTCAGCCCGATCGTGCTGGCCACCTACCGCGACTACGCCGAGGCACTGGTCGGCGCGGGCGTCGGCGCGCCGCAGCCGTCGACCGGTGAACCGCTCTACTTCAACCTGCCGATGAAGCCCTTCATCGACAAGATCCGCACGGACACCTGGGAGAAGCTGGACCCCGACCTGCGCAACGGCAACCGGGTGCTCGCGCAGACCTCGGACATCTGCTCGTCGAACTCCGCCGCCACCTACCTCGGCCTGGTCGCGTTCGTGGAGAACGGCAACACGATCCCGCAGACCGAGGCCGAGGCCGTCGACCTGGCCAACCGGATCAAACCGCTGCTGACCGCGCAGGGCCTGCCCGGCGACGACATGTCCCGCAGCTACCTGGCCCCCGACGGCCAAGGCCTGGCGCCGATCGCGGTGATCTACGAGCACCAGTACCTGGCCCACCAGGTGCGGGTGCGCGCGCAGACCGGCTCCCTCGACACCCGGCGGGTGCTGCTCTACCCGGCCGCGCAGGTCCAGGCAGTCCCGGAGTTCATCGCGCTCACCCCGGCGGGCGAACGGGTCGGCCGGTTGATCACCGAAGACCCCCGGCTGCGCCGACGCGCGCTGGAGCTGGGCTTCCGGGTCTTCGAGTCCGACGACACGCTGACCACCGGCCAGTTCACCACGTTCCTGAACCAGCAGGGCGTGCCCGTGCCCAGCTCCGGCGTCGGCGATACCGAGACGTTCCTGCCCGCGCTGCCGCTGCTGGAGAAGATGATCACGACGGTGGGCGAGTGCCCGCCGCCACGGCGATGAGCCACAACCGAGTGCCCGCCGCGTCGACGAGGGCGCCGGCGGCGGTGCTCGCGCTGGCCTGCCTGCTGACGGCGTGCACCACCGAGACCCCCGCGCCGGTGACGCTGACCGTGCTGGCTCCGCCGGAACTGTCCGATGTGCAGCCGCTGCTGGCGGACCTGCGCCGCGAGACGGGCGTGGAGCTGCGGATGGAGTACGTCGAGGACGCCGACCGGGCGCTGGTCCCCGGGCAGTACCGGCACGACCTGGCGTGGTTGAGCACCGACCGGTACCTGGAGCTGCGGGCCAAGCGCGACGGCTACCCCGGTGGCCTGCCGACCGGGACGCCCGTCATGGAGTCGCCGCTGGTCCTCGGGGTGCGCGGGCGGGCGATGCCCGCGCTGACAGCCGCGTCCGGGGGCCGGGGGCCGACCTGGGCGGACGTCGCCGACCGGGCGGCGGCCGGGGTGTTCCGGTTCGCCATGGCCGACCCGGACCGGTCCGGGTCGGGGCTCGCCGCGCTGGTCGGCGTCGCCACCGCGGCCACCCGCACGGGCGGCGCGCTGGAGGCCGCGCAGGTCAGCTGCGCGCCGCTGGGCGGGTTCCTCACCGGCAAGACCCGCGGCGGGCAGTCCGAACGGGACGCGGTGGCCGCGTTCACCGACCACGACGACGTCGACGCGGTGATCGCGCACGAGTCGACCCTGCTGACCCGGGCCGCCGCTGCGGGACCGCAGATCGTCCGCCCCCGGGACGGCATGGTGCTGTCGCGCTTCCCGCTGCTGCTGCTCGACCCCGCCAAGCGCGAGCCGTACCAGCGCGCGGTGGACTGGTTGCTGGCGCCGACCGCGCAGAACTGGATCATGGAGCACACCGCGCGGCGCTCGGTCGACCCCGCGCTGCCGCGCCCGGAACCGCTGCGCCCGCCGATCGGCAACGCGCTGTACTTCCCAGCGCGCCAAGAGGTGCTCGACGCGCTGCTGTCCACCTACCGCGACCTCACCACCGGCCGCGCGCAGCGGGTCGTCTACGTGCTCGACTACTCGAACTCCATGGCCGGGCCCCGGGTCGAGCGGCTGCGCGAGGTGTTCGCGGCGCTGAGCGGGACGGGCAGCGGCGGGTTCGACCGGTTCCACCTGGGCGAGACGATCACCGTCGTCCGGTTCGCGGGCGGGGTGTTGGCCGAGCGGTCGGTGACCGTGCGCGGCGCGTCCGACCTCACGGCGCTGGCGGGCGTGGTGGCCGCGCCCGCCGACGGGAGGGGCACGGCGATCTGGTCGGCGCTGGAGCACGCATTCCGGGGCACGCGGTGGGAGGACGCCACCGGGTCGGTCGTGGTGATCACCGACGGGGAGAACAACGCGGGCGCGTCCGCCGACGACTTCCTGCGCGCCCGGGCGGCGATGCCGGAGGCCGCGCGGAAGGTGCCGGTGTTCGCGGTCCGGCTCGGCGACGCGGACCCGGTGGAGCTGGACCGGGTGGCCCGTGAGACCGGGGGCAGGCTGTTGGACCCGGCGACGTCGTCGCTGCTCGACGCGGTAAGGGGGGTTCGTGGCTGTCGATAGGGCGCTGTGGTGGTCGGTGTGGTGGCCGTGGGCGATGGTGTGGATTCTTACGGCGCTGGGTGTCGTAGTGGCGCTGGGCGCGCTCTTCTTCGCGTGGCGCGCGCACCGGGCGCGGCCCAAGGTGACCCGTGAGGTGCCGGGGCTGACGTTCTACCTGCACGAGAAATCCGTCATGGACCTGTACCAGTCCGGCGGCTACGGCGACGCCATGCGGCGCGAGGTCGAGGAGCGGGTGGACAGCACCAGCGACCAGAAGCTGGCGCTGAAGGTGCACGCCGTCGGCCTCGACGGCGGGCGCAGCAGCGGGCGCGAGGTGGTCAGCCGGTACATCACCAACGCCGAGCCGATCGCGGTCATCGGCGTGCTGCTCGACGTGCTGGAGAACGCCGACGGCGTGGTGCACGTTGACCTGCGCGACCGGACCATCACGCACAACAACGCGGTGTCGGTGGCGCTGCTCAAGACCGGCGGCACCGACCGGCTGCGGCTGCGGTCGATCGACAGCTACGTCTCGGTGCGCGGCGCGTTCCGGGTGGCCGACCACGCGGGCACCCGCACGGTGTTCCTCGCCCCCTTCGGCGACCCGGACGACCCGGAGGAGGGCCCGCAGGTCCGGCTGGAGTGCCACAAGGACGGGCTGCGCGACGACGAGATCCCCGACGGGCCCTTCCACGCGCGGTGCCTTGGCAAGGTGCAGGCGTGGAAGTCCGCGACCGGCGAGCTGGTGGTGCGGCCGATCGCGATCTTCCAGTAAGCGGTTTCGTTATGGGGATTTGAGATGCCCCCGGTCGTGTCGCCATTGGGGCAATCTCAGGGGTGGATATCACCCTGCACCCAGGAGCGACAATGCTTCGACGTCTCGTTCTCGCCGTGGCCCTGGTGGCCGCGGCGGTCGCCGCAGCACCCCCGGTAAGTGCCTCTGAACAGGCAGAACCCACCTTCACGGCACCGGTCCTCAACTCCCGCGTGACCCGCACCGGAGCCATTGAGGCCAAGTCTTCCGAAATTCGCTATGGGAATACTGGTAATTCGTGGAGCACCCGGATCTCCGCGCCCGGCGCCACCTATGTGAAGGTGCATTTCGCGCCGCTGAAACTGGTCGGCGACGACTACGTGACGGTGTCCTCGCCGGACGGGAAGGAGAAGCACACCTACTACGGCGACCTGTCCCGGGGCTCGTCGTACACGCTGCACGGTGACGCGGGCTTCGCCGCCATGTCGATCGACGGCGACACGGCCGTGGTCACGCTGCACGCGACCGGCGATCGCAGCGCGGCGTCGCTGAAGCGCCGCGGCTACGGGGTGCGCGTCACCCGGTACGACCGGGGCTACTCGCAGACCGAGTACGCGGCGGAGAACCCGACGACGCTGAGCGTCTGCGGCAACGACGCCCGCCGCGACGTGGCCTGCTACCAGACCAGCCACCCCACCGAGTACGCCCGTTCGAACGCGGTGGCCCGGCAGCTGGTCAACGGACTGGGCTCGTGCACGGCGTGGCGGGTCGGCAACACCAACCGGATGCTGACCAACGCGCACTGCATCGGCGACGCGGCCGAGCTGCGGTCGAGCGAGTTCCAGTTCGACTACCAGTGCGCCACGTGCGGCGGCAACAACCCGCGTACCGGCACGAAGGTCAGCGGGCAGGAACTGATCAAGATCAGCTCCCTGCAGGACCTGGACTACACGCTGTTCAGCGTCAGCAACTTCGACAGCATCCGCCAGTACGGCACGCTCTACCTGGACGTCCGCGAACCCACCGCGGGTGAGCGGATCTACATCTCCGGCCACGGCGACATCAAGCCCAAGCGCCTGTCCCTGTACGAGGAGAGCGACGGCGGCGCCACCTGCAAGATCGACGTGGTGTCCTCCGGCGTGAACACCGGCTACCGCTGCGACTCCTCCGGCGGCAACTCCGGTTCACCCGTGCTGGCGGGCTCGTCGCACAAGGTCATCGCCCTGCACCACCTGGGCGGCTGCCCGAACTGGGGCACGCGCATCACCCTGGTCTACAACGAGATCCGCAACGACATCGACAACAACAGCGGCCCCACCCCCGGCGACCCGACGGACATCGCCCTCCAGCCCTCCTCGGGCACCGTCGTCCCGGGTGCCGCCACGACCGCCACGGTCCAAACCACCGGCCAACCGACCACCACGCTGACCTTCTCCGCCACCGGCGCCCCCACAGGCACAACGGTGGCCTTCAGCCCGTCGTCGGTCTCCGCGGGCCAGTCGTCCACCCTGTCCCTGGCCACGTCAGCAAGCACCCCACCGGGCACCTACTCGATCACCGTCACCGCCACTGGCGCCCCCACCACACTGTCACGCGCCTACACCCTGACGGTCACCGGCAACGACCCCACCGGCTGCCCCACCTTGAAGACGACGAAGACAGCCACCCTGACCGCGGGCGCGACCGGCTACCAACCTGACGGAAGCTTCTTCCAAACCACCGTCTCCGGCCCCCACCAGGCCTGCCTGAAGTTCCCCACAGGCACCAACTACGACCTAGCCCTCCAAAAGTGGAACGGCTCCACCTGGCCCACAGTCGCCCAGTCCACCACCACAAACCCCACCGAAACACTGACCTACAACGGCACCGCCGGCTACTACCGCTACCAAATCAAGTCCGTCACCGGCTCCGGCCAATACACCCTCACCTACAACGCCCCATAACCCCAACCCCGGCGCCGTCCCCTGAGGCGGCGCCGGGCCCACCAGCCCTCAGCCCTACCTCTGCGCCGCAGTGAGAAACGCGCGCTCAACAACCACCGGCAACGCCGCTTCGGGATCGACCGGCCTACTCCCCAGCACACCGGAGATCCGAAAAGCGGCAACCCCCCACTTCGCCGGATCATCACCTCTGGAGTTGTCGATCCACAGGCAGTACACCTTGCCGGGACGCACCACGAGCGACCCCTTGAAATACGATTCCGCCTGCCGCGGGCAACTCCGCGGGTCCAATCCAGCCGAGCCATTCATCTCGATGACCCCGGAATGGTCAGGCAGGAGAACCGACCACGCGACATTCTCCCCCACAGGACACCCCAGCCGACCATCCCCAGGGTCGACGCACTGCACGGTCGCGTCCTTGCGGTCATCCAGCGGACCGACCACGGCGAACGACGCTTCAAAATCAAAGGAAGCCTGCGGCGTCGACCACAGGCGCAGAAATGTCACCAACCTACCGACATCAGGCACAACGGAAGCGGAAGTCCGACCCGCCGAAGAGGTCGGCACACTAGCGGCGAACATCATCGTCACCAGCACGGACATTCCCACCGCCACCCCGGCCCTACCCCCCAGTCGAGCGGGCGGCGGATTGACAACAAGATCCCCCCGAACAACATTCGCCTGCACGGCAGGCCCATTCAGCTCCCGACCGATCAGACTGCTGACCACACCCTGGCGACCCGACGAACCCGCACCACCGCTCACCATCGCCTCCACAAAGTCAGGCGCATGCTCGCAGTAAAAACTTCCCCCGACAACCAGCAAAGAACCACGCCCAGGCAAGCCCACCGTCACCCGAACACCCTCACCAGCCAAAACAAATACACATTCCGCACCTACGCGGATTCACACCCAGCCCATCAATATGCACATGCGAACACCCCGCACCAACAACCCCACCCAGACCACCACAAGCGCTACACAACCCCCGCGCCCACGCACCCACGAACTCCGCGCTCACGGATTCCGCGCCTACACGCCCACGCTGGTTCGGGAACACACCGCACCGTGGGGGTCTGGGGGCTCGGCCCCCAGATTCAATGACGACCGACCCGGTTCGCGCTCTCCGCGAACACACCTCTCCTGAGGTCGTGGGCGCAGCAGGATTCGAACCTGCGACCGCTCGGGTGTAAGCCGAGTGCTCTCCCGCTGAGCTATGCGCCCGGGTCCGCCGCGCGAGCGGGTCGCGCGGCGGGGGAAGACTTGACGCTACAGGGCGGCGACGGCCTTCTTCCAGGCGTCCTGGTCGCGGGCTTCGCCGGGGGCGTTGATCTCCGCGAAGCGGACGGTGCCCTCGGTGTCGATCAGGAACGTGCCGCGGTTGGCCAGGCCCGCCGCCTCGTTGAAGACGCCGTAGGTCTTGGCGACCTCGCCGTGCGGCCAGAAGTCGGAGAGCAGGGGGAACTGGTAGCCCTGCTGCTCGGCCCACGCCTTGAGGCTGAACGGCGTGTCCACGGACACACCGACGACCTGGACGTTGCTGTCGCTGTAGTTCGCCAGCTCGTCGCGGACCTGGCAGAGCTCGCCCTGGCAGATGCCGCTGAACGCGAACGGGTAGAACACCAGCAGGACGTTCTTCGAGCCCTGGTAGTCCGACAGCTTGACCGGCTGCTTGTTGTAGTCGTTGAGCGTGAAGTCCGGGGCCTTCGAACCGACCTCGACCGCCATACCCGGCAACCTCCTGGCTGGGGGCGCGTGTCGCGCCCGGAACTGTGCTCGGCCAGCCTAGGCCACCCGGGCGGGTGACCGCCCGGGTGACCGCCGCTTGGGACCAGCGCCGCGCTAGCGCTTGGTCTTCACCGACTTGGGCGATACCAGCCTGGTGCCGGACCAGTCCGGTCCGACGCTGATGTTGGACGTCTGGGCGAGCCCCGCGGTCGGCACGGCCTCGGCGATGTCGCTGGGCTCCACGTGCCCGGGGCGGCCCGTCTTCGGGGTCAGGACCCAGATCGTGCCGTCGTCGGCGAGGGGCCCGATGGCGTCCATCAGCGCGTCGACCAGGTCGCCGTCGTCCTCGCGCCACCACAGCAGCACGACGTCGACCACCTCGTCGGCGTCCTCGTCGAGCAGGTCGGAGCCGATCCGCTCCTCGACGGCGGCACGCAGGTCGTCATCGACGTCCTCGTCCCACCCGATCTCCTGGACAACGGCGCCAGTCTCGATCCCCAGCTTGTCGGCGACGTCGGCGTTCCCGGCGTCTCCCGCGGCCACCACGGTGTCACTCCTCCAGTTGTGCTCGACGCGGCGTTCCGACCCTCCTGGAGGGCCGTCGGCCGCGTTGTGCCTGTTCGGTTAGGCGATAGCGAACACTGACTGTGCCCGCCAGCGCAACCGTCTGCTGTTCGACACGCCGCCGGGACGTCCAGGCAGCGAGCGGTGCGAACAACCCCACACCGCCGTACCGGCCAGTAGGCACGGTGACGGCGCGGCGCGCGGGGTCGAACATGGCAGAGTGTCCCCTAGGCGCGTGATATCGCGCGCGCGGAAATCTTGTCCTCAACCCAGGCTGGAGCTCGAAGTTGGCCACGCAGAACAACCAGCCCACCCCCGAGCGCGTCCGCGTCATCCGCGACGGCATCGCCGCTCACCTGCCGGACATCGACCCGGAGGAGACCGCGGAGTGGCTGGAGTCCTTCGACGCCGCCCTGCGCGGCGGTGGGCAGCAGCGCGCGCGCTACCTGATGCTGCGCCTGCTGGAGCGGGCCCGCGAGAGCCACGTCGGGGTGCCCGCGCTCACCAGCACCGACTACGTCAACACCATCCCCACCGAGCAGGAGCCGTGGTTCCCCGGTGACGAGGAGGTGGAGCGCCGCTACCGCGCGTGGATCCGGTGGAACGCGGCGATGACGGTGCACCGCGCGCAGCGCCCCGGTGTGGGTGTCGGCGGCCACATCTCCACCTACGCCTCCTCCGCGACCTTGTACGAGGTGGGCTTCAACTGGTTCTTCCGCGGCAAGGACCACCCCGGCGGCGGCGACCAGATCTACGTCCAGGGCCACGCCTCCCCCGGCATCTACGCCCGCGCCTTCCTCGAGGGCAGGCTCTCGACCTCCCAGTTGGACGGTTTCCGCCAGGAGCTCTCGCACGCGGGCCCCGGCGGCGGCCTGCCGTCCTACCCGCACCCGCGGCTGATGCCGGACTTCTGGGAGTTCCCGACCGTCTCCATGGGTCTGGGCCCGATGAACGCCATCTACCAGGCCCGGTTCAACCGGTACCTGCGCGACCGGGGCATCAAGGACACCTCCGACCAGCGGGTATGGGCGTTCCTCGGCGACGGCGAGATGGACGAGGCGGAGTCGCGCGGCCTGATCCACGTGGCCGCCAACGAGCAGCTGGACAACCTGACCTTCGTCATCAACTGCAACCTGCAGCGGCTCGACGGCCCGGTGCGCGGCAACGGCAAGATCATCCAGGAGCTGGAGTCGTTCTTCCGCGGCGCGGGCTGGAACGTCATCAAGGTCGTCTGGGGCCGCGAGTGGGACGCGCTGCTGCACGGCGACCGCGACGGCGCGCTCATCAACCTGATGAACACCACCCCGGACGGCGACTACCAGACCTACAAGGCCAACGACGGCGCGTTCGTCCGCGAGCACTTCTTCGGCCGCGACCCGCGCACGAAGGAACTGGTCACGCCGATGTCCGACCAGGACATCTGGAACCTCAAGCGCGGCGGCCACGACTACCGCAAGGTGTACGCGGCGTACCAGGCGGCCACCGAGCACCACGGCCAGCCGACGGTCATCCTGGCCAAGACGATCAAGGGCTACAACCTCGGCCCGCACTTCGAGGCGCGCAACGCCACGCACCAGATGAAGAAGATGACCCTGGACGACCTCAAGGCGTTCCGGGACACGCTGCGCATCCCGATCGAGGACGCGGACCTCGAGAAGAACCCGTACCTGCCGCCGTACTACAACCCGGGACCGGACTCCCCCGAGATCCAGTACCTGACCGAGCGGCGCCGCCAGCTCGGCGGCTACTCCCCGGAGCGGCGGACCAAGTCCAAGGCGCTGGTGCTGCCCGGCGACAAGGTCTACGACGTGCTCAAGCGCGGGTCGGGCAAGCAGGAGGTCGCCACCACGATGGCGTTCGTCCGGCTGGTGCGCGACCTGGCCAAGGACCCGGAGATCGGGCCGCGGCTGGTGCCGATCATCCCGGACGAGGCGCGCACGTTCGGCATGGACTCGATGTTCCCGACGCAGAAGATCTACAACCCGCTGGGCCAGCTCTACACCTCGGTGGACGCGTCGCTGATGCTGTCCTACAAGGAGAGCGAGCAGGGCCAGATCCTGCACGAGGGCATCAACGAGGCCGGGTCGACGGCGTCGTTCACCGCGGCGGGCACCTCGTACGCCACGCACGGCGAGCCGATGGTGCCGATCTACATCTTCTACTCGATGTTCGGCTTCCAGCGCACCGGCGACGGCCTGTGGGCCGCGGCCGACCAGATGGCGCGCGGTTTCGTGCTCGGCGCCACGGCGGGCCGCACGACGCTGACCGGTGAGGGCCTGCAGCACAACGACGGGCACTCGCTGCTGCTGGCCGCGACCAACCCGGCCGTGGTGTCCTACGACGCCGCGTGGTCCTTCGAGCTCGCGCACATCGTGCGCGACGGCCTGCGCCGAATGTACGGCGAGCAGGCCGAGGACATCTTCTACTACCTCACGATCTACAACGAGCCGTACCAGCAGCCCGCCGAGCCCGCGAACCTCGACGTCGAGGGCCTGCTGCGCGGCCTGTACCGGTACCAGGAGGCGCCGTCGGCCGACGGTCCGCGGGCGCGGATCCTGGTCTCGGGCGTGACGATGCCCGCGGCGCTCAAGGCGCGGCGGCTGCTCGCCGAGGAGTGGGGCGTCGGCGCCGAGGTGTGGTCGGCCACGTCCTGGTCGGAGCTGCGCCGCGAGGCGGTGGAGATCGACCGGCACAACCTGCTGCACCCGCAGGCCGAGCCGCGCGTGCCGTACGTGACCTCGGTGCTGTCCGAGGGCGTCGGCCCGGTCGTGGCGGTGTCGGACTGGATGAGCGCGGTGCCGGACCTGATCCGCCCGTGGGTGCCGACCGACATGCTCACCCTGGGCACCGACGGCTTCGGCTTCTCCGACACCCGGCCCGCGGCCCGCAGGCACTTCCTGGTCGACGCCGAGTCGATCACGGTCGGCGTGCTGGCCGCCCTGGCCGGGCGCGGCGAGGTGCCGCGCTCGACGGTCGTCGAGGCGGCGGCGAAGTACCGCATCGACGACGTGTCGGCGGCGGGCCCGCAGACGTCGGACCCGGGCTCGGCCTGAGTTCCCGCGGAGGGCGGTGTCCGCACGGACCCCGCCCTCCGCGGTTCAGGCGGCCACCCGCTGGTGCTGCTGCGCGGCCGAGCGGTACCAGCTGACCCAGCCGTAGACCACCAGCGCGGCGAAGACGGTGTAGACGACCGCGCTGAACCACAGGCCGGAGCTGAGCTGCAACGGCACCCCGATGGCGTCGACCACCAGCCAGACCAGCCAGAACTCGACCAGCCCCCAGGCCTGCAGGCCGAAGGCCAGCACCGTCCCGATGAAGATCGCCGCGTCGGGCCACGGCGCCCACGACGCCTCCAGCGCGTCGAGCACCAGCGCGAAGACGGCCGTGCCGACCGCGAACGCCACCGCCACCGCGGTCAGTTGCCTACCCGTCGCCCGGCGGACCGCGACCCCGAAGACCGGGTCCCGGCGGCGGGTCCACGCCCACCAGCCGTACAGCGCGATGAGCCCCACGACCACCTGCCGGACGGCGAGACCGCCCAGGTGCGCGGAGACGTAGACGGTGAAGAGCAGGACCACCGAGACCAACTGGACGGGCCAGGTCCACAGCGTCCGCCGCTGCGCCAGGAAGACCACGGCCAACGCGAACACCTGCCCGAACAGCTCCGCATAGGAGATCCGCTCCCCGAACACCACGATCGAACTATCGAGCAGCACGCGCACGACGCCCTCCCTCGTCTCACCGGGGTGAACAAGAGCCGCGAGCTGTGTGTTCCCGCAGAAGGACACGCCGTGCCATGCCACGAAAGGGGGAACAATCCGCCCTCGCCTGGCAACCGCGCTCGCAACGTTCCATAGTGGAAACACCGGTGGGGACCGGGGAGATGGGCCGCCCGGCATCGAGCGCACCGACATGCCGGGCGGCCCGCCCGATCGAGGCAACCGTGTTCGCGGAACACGCTTACCTTGATCGGGCGTTTTTTGTTTCGGGGGGCGACCCCCCAGACCCCCACGGTGCGTACGGAACTGAACCAGCGAGTGGGGGCTGGCACAGGGGTGGCACCGGGGCGGGGTGGACGGAAACCCGGATTTCGCGGTTGGTGCATCTGGCTGGTGAAGCGTGTCCTGGTGACTGAACCAGCGAGTGAGGGCTGGCACAGGGGTGGCACCGGGGCGGGGTGGGCGGAAAACCTGGGTTGCGGGTTGGTGCATCTGGCTGGTGAAGCGTGTCCTGGTGACTGAACCAGCGAGTGGGGGCTGGCACAGGGGTGGCACCGGGGCGGGGTGGGCGGAAAACCTGGGTTGCGGGTTGGTGCATCTGGTTGGTGAAGCGTGTCTTGGTGACTGAACCAGCGAGTGGGGGCTGGCACAGGGTGGCACCGGGGCGGGGTGGGCGGAAAACCCGGATTTCGCGGTTGGTGCATCTGGCTGGTGAAGCGTGTCCTGGTGACTGAACCAGCGGGTTGGGGTTGGCACGGGGTGGGGCGCGGCGGAGTTCTTGGATTCCCTCGCCTTGGTGTCGTTGGCTGGTGACTTCTCCGTTGCTTGGTTGCGTTGGCCTGTCTGGCGGTGCTTTTTGTGATTCCGCACTCCGTGTTGGCGCGGTGGTGTGGTGAGGCGCGGTTCTCCTGGCGATGGGTGGGGCGGGTGGTCACGGGGTGGTTACGGGGCCAACCGGGGTGGGGTGGGGGTGGGTAGAGGGGGTGTGATGGGTGGTGGTGGGGTGCCGGGGCGGGTGGAGTTGTTCGCGGAGTGGGTGCGGCCGCATCTGGGGTGATGGCTGGGGTGGCCAGGCGGGTGGGGGCCTATTACGGGGTTCTTGAGCGGGATGACGTGGTGCAGGAGGCGTTGGCTCGGGCCTGGGTGAAGCGGGGGCAGTTCGATCCCCGTCGGGGGACGGCGCGGGCTTGGTTGGCGGCGATTGTCGTGGACCAGGTTCGGAAGGCGCGGCGGGTGAAGGTGCCGGAGCCCGGGGACGTGCCCGAAACACCTGTGGTTGTGGGTGGGGTCGAGGAGCAGCTTGACCTTTGGGAGGCGCTGGCCTGCCTGACTGAGCGGCAGCGGCTGGCGGTGGATTGCGTGTACTTCGTCGATCTCTCCGTGGCGGAGACGGCGCAGGTCATGGGGTGTGGGGTGGGGACGGTCAAGTCGACGTTGGCGGATGCCAGGGCGAAGTTGCGGGTGCGACTGGAGGTGTCTGATGGGTGATCCGGTGGACGAGATGCTGCGGGAAGCCGGACGGGAGTGGCGGGAAGCGCAACCGCCCCCGCCGGAGGTGGACCTCGAACGGTTCGGGGTCGAGCGGCGTTGGCGGGTCGGGGCGGTGGCGGCGGCGGTCGTCGTGATCAGCGTCGGGGCCGTTGTGCTGTGGCCGAGCGGGTCGCCGAGCGGCGGTTCGGCGAGCAACCCGGCGGCGGAAGAGCCGTTCGTGACGATTTCGCCTGCCGCGCCCGCGCCGCGCGCCGAGGTCGTGCGGGACGGGGACACGGTGGAGGCGACCGGGTACGCCCGCATCCTCCCCGGTGTCCCCGCGCGGTTCTGCGCCATCGCCCCGGTGCCCGGGGGGAGTGCGCCCGAAACCCAGCCGTGCCACTTCGGGGTACCCGTCACCGGGCTCGACCCCGCGACCGAGCACTGGGCCAACCTGACCCTGCGCGGTGTCTGGCGCGACGGCGGACTCACCGTCACCTCCCAGTCCGCGGCCAAGCTCAGCGAGCAAGACCCGTTCGGCCCTCTCGAAAGAGGTGTTCCCTGCCCCGCCCCGCCGGGCGATTGGCAGGCGGGGCCGATGGACGAGACCGCGGTGCGGGAGTACCTGTCCCAGCACCCCGAGCAGTTCCACCCCCTGCGCCTGGGCATGACGCCCGCCCAGACCGGAACGCCGAGGTTCCTCCAGGTGCTGGTCGTCGAGGTCGTCAACGGTGACCCGCGCGCCGCGCGGCGCGAGTTGCGGGCCCGCTACACGGGCAACCTCTGCACGGTCGTGGCGCCCGGCAGGTCGACCATCGCCGACCAGGAACGGGCGCGGCAGGTGTCGGACGACGTGCTGGCGCCGTTGATGGAGGACCCGGCCACCGGCGTGTACCTGCGCGAGGTCGAGGACGGCCGGGCCATCGCCGAAGCCGTCGCCCTCACCCCCGAACTGGCCGCCAAGCTCGCGGCGTCCGGGTCCGACCTGATCGACCTCCGCCCCTGGCTGACCCGCGTCCCCTGATCGGACGCGCCCGGGAGGTGCGCAAGTGTGCTTGCGCACCTCCTAGGGTGGTGGGATGAGCGCTGCGTCGGAGGGGTTGTCGGAGGCGACCGTCGCGGCCGTCGAACGGGCCTCCGGCAAGCTTGCGGCGGCGGCTGTCGCGGTGATGGACGAGCAGTTCGCCTGGTTCGGGCGGATGCCCGCGGACCAGCGGGCATCCGTCCTGCTCGTCGCGCAGAACGGCGTCGCGGGCTTCACCGCCTGGCTGCGCGACCCCCGCGAGGCCCTGCGGCTGACCACCGACACCTTCCGCGGCGCGCCGCGGGACCTGTCCCGGTGGATTAGCCTGCGGCAGACCGTCGAGATGGTGCGGGTCTCGCTGCAGATCTTCGAGCAGCTGGTGCCCGACCTGGCCGCCGACGACGCCGAGCGCGCCGTGCTCTCCGAGGCCGTCCTGCGCTACGGCCGCGAGGTGGCCTTCGCCTCCGCCATGTCCTACGCCTCCGCCGCCGAGGCCCGGGGCGCGTGGGACGCCCGGCTGGAGGCCCTGGTGGTCGACGGCATCGTCCGCGGCGACGCCGAGGAGTCCCTGCTGTCCCGGGCCGCGGCCCTGGGCTGGGACCCGGCCGCCGAGGCGACCGTGCTGGTCGGCAACCCGCCGTCGGACGACCCGCCGACGGTGCTCTACGAGGTGCGCAGCCGGGCCGCGCGGATGAGCAGGCCGGTGCTGCTCGGCGTGCAGGGCTCACGGTTGGTCGTGGTGCTGGCGGGCCCCACCGAGGACGCCGTCGACCACGAGGCCCTGGTGAAGATGTCCGCCGCGTTCGGTGTCGGCGCGGTGGTGGCGGGGCCGACCGTGGCGAGCATCGCCGAGGCCCACCGCAGCGCCGCGGACGCGCTGTCCGGGCTGCGCGCGGTGGTCGCCTGGCCGACCGCGCCGCGCCCGGTGCGCTCGGCCGACCTGCTGCCGGAACGGGCGCTGGCGGGCGACCCGGAGGCCGAGTGGCAGCTCATCGACCGGGTAGCGCGACCGCTGGAGGACGCGGGCGGCGCGCTCCAGGAGACGGTCGAGGCGTACCTGGCCACCGGCGGGGTGCTCGAGACGTGCGCGCGGCAGCTGTTCGTGCACCCGAACACCGTGCGGTACCGGCTGCGCAAGGCGGCCGAGCTGACCGGCCGCAACGCGGGCGACCCCCGCGACGCGCTGGTGCTGAGCGTGGCCCTCGCGGTGGGCAGGCTGTCGCGGGCGCGCGGCCTCTGGTGATCGCGTGCGGGCGGGCAACGGTAGGTAACTGTGTGGTGTCTGCCACGACAACTGACAACGAATACCCGTACGTCAGGGTAATTGCCCGGTGACTTTTGGAGGTTTCCTACAAACGAACCGCTACGACTTGGTGAGCGGCGGCATGCAGTCGAGGCGGGCTGTCGGTGTTGGGTTGACACGTGATCGCACTCCTCGCACCCGGGCAGGGTTCCCAGGCCCCCGGCATGCTCGCGCCCTGGCTCGAACTCCCCGGTACCGCCGAGCGGTTGGCGGGCTGGTCCGAGGTCGCCGGGCTCGACCTGGCCCGACTCGGCACCACCGCCGACGCGGACGAGATCAAGGACACCGCGATCACCCAGCCGCTGATCGTGGCGGCCACCCTGCTGGCCGCCGGTGAGCTGGCCGAGCGGGTCGAGGTCCCGGCGGACGCGCTGGTCGCGGGCCACTCCATCGGCGAGTTCGCGGCCGCGGTGATCGCGGGTGTGCTCGGCGCCGAGGACGCGGTCCGGCTGGCCGCGGTGCGCGGCCGGGAGATGGCGAAGGCCTGCGAGCTGGAGCCCACGGGCATGGCCGCGCTGGTGCGCGGCACCGAGGAGGACATCCTGGCCCGGCTCGCCGAGCTGGACCTGGTCCCGGCCAACCGCAACGGCGCGGGCCAGATCGTGGCCGCGGGCGCGAAGGCGGCGCTGGAGAAGTTGGCGGCCGAGCCGCCCGCGGGCAGCAAGGCGATCGCGCTCAAGGTGGCGGGCGCGTTCCACACCCACTACATGGCCCCGGCGCAGGAGGCGCTGCGCGCGCACGCGGCGGGCGTGACCACGGCCGACGCGACCAGGACGCTGCTGTCCAACGCCGACGGCGCGGTGGTCACCTCGGGCGCCGAGGTGCTCGAGCGGTTGGTGGCGCAGGTCACCAGTCCGGTGCGGTGGGACTCGTGCATGGCGACCATGGGGGAACGCGGGGTCTCGGCAGTCGTAGAGTTCCCGCCCGCGGGCGCACTGGTCGGTTTGGCCAAGCGCGAGTTGAAGGGCGTTCCCACCGTGGCCCTCAAGACGCCCGCGGACCTCGACACGGTGGTCGAGCTGATCGGGAGTGCCGAATGACCACGTTGCGACTTGCCCCGGGGGCCGCGGCCAGCCGGATCCTCGGCGTCGGCTCGTTCCAGCCCGAGCGCATCGTCACCAACCACGAGCTCTCCGAGCGGATGGACACCACCGACGAGTGGATCCGCGAGCGGGTGGGCATCGTCGAACGCCGGTTCGCGGCCAAGGACCAGAAGCTGGTCGACATGGCGGTCACCGCGGGCGCCAAGGCGCTGGCCGACGCCGGGCTGTCGCCGTCGGACGCGGACACGGTGATCCTGGCCAACTGCACCATGCCCACCCCCATCCCCAACGGCGCCGCCCAGGTGGCCGACCGGATCGGGGTCAAGGCGGCGGGCGCGTTCGACCTCAACGCCGCGTGCGCGGGCTTCTGCTACGCCCTGGGCACCGCGTCGGACCTGGTCCGCGCGGGCTCGGCGCGGCGGGTGCTGGTGATCGGCGCGGAGAAGCTGACCGACTGGGTGGACCACGAGGACCGGGCCAACGCGATCATCTTCGCCGACGGCGCGGGCGCCGCGGTGGTCGGCCCGGCCGACGAGCCGGGCATCGGCCCGGTGGTCTGGGGCAGCGCGGGCGACCTGACCGACATGATCCGGCTGCGCGACGACCGGTGGATCTTCCAGGAGGGCCAGTCGGTGTTCCGCTGGGCCACCACCCGGATCGCGCCGATCGCGCTGCGCGCGCTGGAGGCCGCAGGCGTGGCACCGGCCGATGTGGACGTGCTGATCCCGCACCAGGCGAACCTGCGCATCGTCGAGTCGATCGCCAAGAAGCTGCGCGCGCACGGCGCCCGGGAGGACATGGTCGTCGCCGACGACATCGTCTACTCGGGCAACACCTCCTCGGCGTCGATCCCCATGGCCATGGACCACATGCGGGCCGCGGGCCGGGTCAAGCCGGGTGACGTGGCGCTGCTGGTCGGCTTCGGCGCGGGCCTGTCCTACGCCGCGCAGGTCGTGATCTGCCCCTAGCGGGCGCTGAGAGCCACCCCCGGGGCGCCCCCGGGGGACTGCAAGGCCCCGCCGGGTGCGGTACCCGCGGGTGGAACGAGGAAGGACAGTGCAACCCATGTCGGAGAAGTTCAGCGACGAGCAGATCCTCGAGGGCCTCGGGGAGATCGTCGAAGAGGTCGCGGGTGTCTCGCCCGACGACGTCACCGCCGACAAGTCCTTCGTGGACGACCTGGACATCGACTCGCTGTCCATGGTGGAGATCGCCGTGCAGGCGGAGGACCGCTTCGGCGTCAAGATCCCGGACGACGAGCTGGCCAACCTGAAGACGGTCGGCGACGCGCTCAAGTACGTCTCCGCGCACTCCTGACGCTCCCCCGGCCGGACACTCCCCCGGCTCCCCCCGTGCCGATCCGGCACCTGGCCAAGCCATCCTTTCACCCGCTCGCGAAGGAAATTCCATGAGCAACGTCGATGTCGTCATCACCGGGCTTGGCGCGACCACGCCGCTCGGCGGTGACGTCTCGTCCACCTGGGATGCCCTGCTCGCCGGTCGGAACGGCATCCGGGCGAACACCACGGACTGGGCGGAGCGCTACGACCTCCCGGCCCGGCTGCACGCGCCGCTGGCCGTCGAGCCGACCGAGGTCCTGCCCCGCGTGCAGGCCCGCAGGCTGGACCGGTGTGAGCAGATCGCGCTCATCGCCGCCAGGCAGGCGTGGGCCGACGCCGGGTACGAGCCGCCGACCGAGGAGCACGAGCCGGTGGACCCGGATCGCCTCGGGGTCAGCATCGGCACCGGGATCGGCGGCCCGCTCACCCTGCTCGACCAGGACGACCTCCTGGAGGAGCACGGGCTGCGCAAGGTCTCGCCGCTGACGGTGCCGATGCTGATGCCCAACGGCCCGGCCGCGCACGTGGGCATCGACCTGCGCGCCCGGGCGGGTGTGCACACCGTCGCCTCGGCGTGCGCGTCGGGCGCGGAGGGCATCGCCAACGCGTACCAGATGATCCAGAACGGCCGCGCGGACGTGGTCATCGCCGGTGGCGCGGACGCCTGCATCCACCCGATCACCGTGGCGGGCTTCTGCCAGTCCCGGACGCTGAGCACCCGCAACGACGCGCCGGAGCGGGCCTCGCGCCCGTTCGACACCCAGCGCGACGGGTTCGTGCTCGGTGAGGGCGCGGGCGTGGTGGTGCTGGAGCGGGCCGAGCACGCGGCGGCCCGCGGCGCCCGGGTCTACGGCCGGATCACCGGCTACGGCATGACCGCCGACGCCTACCACATCACCGGCAACCACCCGGACGGCATCGGCCAGATCCGGGCCATGGAGCAGGCGGTGCGGATGGGCGGGCTGAGCCCGGCCGACGTCGGCCACGTCAACGCGCACGCCACCTCGACCGTGGTGGGCGACGTCGGCGAGGCGGCGGCGATCCGCAAGGCGCTGGGCGAGCACGTGCTGGTGACCGCGCCGAAGAGCTCCTTCGGCCACCTGGTCGGCGGCGCGGGCGCGGTGGAGAGCATCATCGCGCTGCTGTCGATCTACCACAGCGTGATCCCGGCGACCCGGAACCTGGAGAACCTCGACCCCAAGGTCGGGCTCGACGTGGTGGCGGGCGAGGCGCGGAAGGTGGAGCTGACCGCGGCGATCAACAACTCCTTCGGCTTCGGCGGCCACAACGTGGCGCTGCTGTTCACCGCCGCCTGAGCGGAGCCGGGGGTGGTTCGTGGAAAGCGGGGCGCGGCCGAGTCGGCCCGCCCCGCTTCTCCGTCACCCGGTCGTGATGGGCCGGGGAATCAGCAGCTGTCGTGCTGGGGAGAGGCGCTGGTGGCACCGGCGTCGATGCGCCACTCGCCCGCGGCCACGGTCAGCGGGAACACCACGTTCCAGCGGATGCAGCCGACCGGCAATTCCAGCGGCGCGTCGGCCGGGTCCTGCTGGCTGACGAAAGACAGCAGCACCCGCGCGTTGTTCGCCGGACCGGTCTCGATGCGGTAGACGACAATCGTGCCGTCCTGGGTGCTGCGGTACGCCGAGCGCCAGTTGTCCTCGGGCATGTCCTTGGCCCGGGCGTCGGTGACGGTGGTTCGCCAACGCGCGTAGTTCTTGCCGTTGATGGCGTCGAAATGGGTTTGCAGCAGCTGGCGGACCGTCTCGTAGAGCGGGTGCCGGATGGCGTCCTGGGTGGCGCGCACGTCCCGGGGCCCCGGCCGGGCGCTGGGCGGGATCACGTTCTCGCTCGGCAGGATCGGCGACGGGGTGGCCGCGGTGGCGTTGCCGGTGGCGTACAGCTCGCGCGCGACCATCGCCGCCGCGGCGCAGATCACCACGGCGACGAGCACGACCGGCAGCAGCCAGCGCTGGCGCTCCGGTCTGGGGGTGCTGCTCGGGTGCACGGCGCCAGCGTGCCACACGGTTCTCAGCCGACGCGGTGCAACCAGGTAACAGGTGCCCCATCGCCTGCGCGCCGGTACGGCTCCAGCGCCTCGTCCCAGGAGGCGCCGAGCAGTTCGTCGACCTTGAACGCGAAGGACTCGCCGCCGCGCGCGGACGCCGCGATGGCGCGCAGCTGGTCCTCGGACACCACGATGTCGCCGTTGGCGCTGGTGCGGGCGTGCCAGAGGCCGAGGGTGGGCGCGTAGCAGAACCGCTCGCCGTCGACGCCGGGGCTGGGCTCCTCGGTGACCTCGAAGCGGGTCATCGGCCAGGCGCGCAGGGCGGCGGCCAGCTTGCCGCCGGTGCCCGCGTCGCCGGTCCACGCGCACTCGGCGCGCAACTGGCCGGGGGCGGCGGGTTGCGCGGTCCAGCGCAACTCGGCGCGCACCCCGAGGGTGCCGGAAATCGCCCACTCGACGTGCGGACATACCGCAGCCGGCGACGAGTGGACGTACACCACACCTTGGGTGTTTCCACGGGTGCTCACTGCTGACCTCCGCTGCTCGACGAGGATCGTCTTCCCCTACGTCCTGCGCGATCAACGGGTGCCTGCGTCACACGTGGTATTCCCGGCGCTCATTGTGCCCTGCTTCCGGACACTTTGGCCACACGAACCACGAAAACAACCCACGCCCCACCTATTCCGCGCCGAATGCGGACAGCGCGGCACCGGGCGTGCCGCTTTCGGCGCGGTCGGCGCGGCACACCCGACGATCTCGTTGATCACTAGGACGTCCGAGCAACGTCCGAGTTGCCTGCGATCTTCATCCCATCCCCGAGCGGTGTACCCACCCAGGGGTGACGGTTGGCGCCAGGTGGCTACCTTCCGACGTCCGACCACCCGCTCGGGGGTCACTGGCGCTAGCGTGTCAGGCGGGATGTGGTGGAAAACCCACCAACTGCCGTGCGGGGGGCCGGTCGAGGAGGAGTCGGCGTGCGCTTGGTCCGGGTCGGTGAGCCGACGTCGGGTGTCGGCCGGGATCTGCGCGCGGCGCTGACCTCGTGGGGTCGCGGCGACGCCGTGGCGGGCGGGGTGGCGCTGCTGGGCGTGCGACCGCCGGAGTTCGGCTCGCCGGTCGAGGCGGTCGTGATCACCCCGCGCGGGGTGCTGGTGGTCCTCGGCGTGGACCTGCCGCGCCCGGCCGTGTGGTTGTCGGCCCCGCTGGGCGAACCGTGGCGGGCCGACGGGGCGGTGCCGCAGGTGGGCGACCGCGCGCCGGGGGACGGGGCGTTGGCCGCGACCGCCGCGGTGGCGGCCGTCGTGCGGCGGGCGCAGCCGAGGCCGCTGCCGGTGTCGACGGTGGTGGCCGTCGGCCCGTACGTCGGCCGGGTCGACCAACCCGCCACCGACCTGGAGCGCGGGGTGCGGATCCTGCACCCGGCGCCGACGCCCCTGCTGACGGTGACCCGCGAGCTGACCACGCACAGCCGCCCCTGCCCGGTCGACGAGCTGCGCCGGATCCTGCACGCCCTGCACGCCGACCTCGACCTGGACGACGCCGACCTGGTCGCCGAGGGCTTCCCGGACGGCATGTCCGCGGCGGCGAGCGCCGAGCGCACCACGATCCTCCCGCCCGTCCCGGGCGCTCCCCCGCGCCCGGCCCCCACACCGCCACCCCGACGCCGGTTACCGATCGCGATCGGGGTCTTGGTGGCGTTGCTGCTGGTCGCGGGCGTGGCCCTGGCCGTCGCGGCGGCCGACGGTGGCCCCCCGATCCCGCACGCACCCCCGGCGCCCGCGCCCCAACAGGGCCTGGTGTTCACCCCGCGCGGCGAGGCCACCCAGACCGACTGCGCGACGCACACCAGCGGCCAGCTGCGCACCTGGCTGGAACGCAACGGCTGCGCCGAACTCCTGCGCGGCCGGTTCGAGGCGACGGAGAACGGCCGCCGAGCCGCGGTGCTGGTCGGCGTGGTGCGGATCTCCGGGAGCGCGTCGGCCGTGGAACTGCGCGCGCTGGCGGACCGCCCGGACACGGGCGCCGTCGTCGACCAGTCCGCCGAGGGCGTCGCCTGGCCCACCACCCCACCCCCCACCTTCGACGCGGCGGCGCGGGCCAGTGATCAGGAGGGCAACAGCGTGAAGCTGGTGCAGGCGGTCTGGCTGGACCAGCCGTCCCGCCCGGACGACCCGGCCCTGCTCGCCATCGCCGACCGCGCCCTCCGCCTCAGCCTCGCGGGCTGACTCACCCGAGGCCCCGCCCGGCAGCCGATCTCCGCCGTCCCCCGCGCCCACCTACCCCGCCGCCCCGCGCCCGCCCTGCCGTCCGGCCCTACCGGGCCCGGCCTCCCAGCCGTCTGGCCCTGGCCTGCCAGCCGCCCAACTCCCGGCACCCCAACGCCCGGCAGCCCAACACCCGCGAGGGGTCCCCCGCGAGAAGGGAACCCCTATTTACCATTCTACCTGCGGAAACCGGTCGAGCGGCAGGGCTCGGGAACGCCCTGTGGACAACTCCGCGGTGTTCCGCAGGCGACCGAACCGACCCCGAACGGCTGCCGGACTCAGGCAGGCGAGCTGAAGGCCGGGCTGCCCTCCAGGTCCGGCGCGTACGCGAACAATCCCGGCAGCCCGCCCGTGTGCAGGAAGACCACGGTCTCCTCACGCCCGATCTCCCCCGACCGGGTGGCGTCGACCAGGTACGCCGCCGCCTTGCCCGTGTACACCGGGTCGAGGGTGATCCCCTCGGTCCGCGCGAACAGGCCCAGCGCCTCCCACATCGCGTCGGTCGGGATGCCGTAGCCGGGGCCGACCGCGCGGTCGTCGGCGTGCGCGTGGGCCAGGTCGATCTCCTGGCCGAGCAGCGCCGCCGCCTCCCCCGCCAACCGGCGGATGGTGGCCAGCGACTCGGCGGCGGTGCGCGACACGCAGGCGCCGTCGACGCGGGTGGTGCGGCCGAGCAGGGCGACACCGGCCACGACGCCCGCCGCGGTGCCCGCGCTGCCGACCGGGACGACGATCCGGTCGGGTTCGATCCCCTCCGCGTCGAGCTGGGCGAACAGCTCGGCGGTGGCGGCCACGTAACCCAGCACCCCAACCGCGTTGGACCCACCGACAGGCAGAACCGCGACCCCACCGGCCTCGGCGGTCAGCGCCGCGACCACCCCGGCGACCTCGGCCTCCGCGCAGACGTGCACGGTGGCGCCGTAGAGCCGGTGCAGCGCCATGTTGCCGGACCGCTCGTACGCCTCACCCGTGCGCGGGACGTCGCGGGTGAGGACGAGGTCGCAGCGCAGCCCGAGGCTCGCGCACGCGGCCGCGGTGAGCCTGCCGTGGTTGGTCTGCAGCGCGCCGAAGGTGATCACCCGGGTGACCCCGTCGGCCACCGCGGCACCCAGCAGGAACTCCAGTTTGCGCAGCTTGTTGCCCCCGACGCCGAGCGCGCCGACGTCGTCGCGCTTGACCAGCGGGCCGGGGCCGCCACCGAGCGCGGCGCCGAGCCGCGGGCAGGCCCGCAGCGGCGTCGGCCAATGGCCGAGGGTGGCGCGCGGGAACGGTGTCAGGTCGATGGCCACGCGGCGAACTCTAACCACGAGAAGGCAGGGTTTCACCCGTCCGGCCTTCTCGGCGCGGCTCGGAAATGACTGACCGATCCTCATGTTGCCTGGGGGGCAAATACCCGTGATCCCACGGGTGATATTGCGCCGCCATTTGGGATGACCAGCGCCGACGATGGCGGCGAAGAGACAGGGGCCAAGGGCCGCACCAGACCAGCCGAATCGGACACGTCGCATTCCCGCTAGTGGACCGGTAACGCCCGATGGGGTACTACTATTCCGAGAGACCGCCTCTTGGACCTCCTGGGTGGTTCTCGGGCCGGGTCGGGCGATACAGTTCGGCGGTGATCGGTTCGCCAATACCGGGCCGTGACCGGGACCCTCGCTAAAGGTGTCGGCCCCGTGCAGGAAACGAACTCTCATCACACGGAGGAAACCGTGGCGCAGAAGACCGTGGTGGAGCTTGTCGACGACCTCGACGGCGGCCAAGCCGACGAGACCGTCGCCTTCGCCATCGACGGGGTGGACTTCCTGATCGACCTGTCGAGAGAGAACGCGACGCGACTGCGGGATTCGCTCGCGGAGTTCGTCGGGCACGCCCGGCGCACCGGTAGCCGGAAAGCGAAGAACGGCCTCGTCGTCCGCCGCTTCGGCACCGACCGGCAGGACAACCAGGCCATCCGCGAATGGGCCCGCAGCCAGGGTGAGACGGTCGCCGAGCGCGGCCGCATCCCGGCCGCGCTGGTGATGAAGTTCCAAGAGGCGCACGGCGGCTGATCCCGCCGCTTTTCCCGGCCGCGCGGGCCGGGCACCGCGTGTCGCGCCTGGAACCAGTCGGGGGTCCAGGCCGGCGGGCGGGGGAAAACGCGGGCCATAGCGGACCACGGACCACTTCGGCCGGTCAGGCTCGCTTTGGACACCCGCGTGAACACCGTGTCACCCGAACACCGCGCGATCCACCGAGGACGTCCACCACCGCGGGGTCGACGGTCCACTCCGGGCACTCGTGCCCCTTCTTCCGAACCGTTTTCGCGTGCTCGTCCGGTCTAGGTGTTTCCCTGGAATCCGCCGCGCCGCGCCGGGCAAACCACGGCCGCGCGCGGCCGGTTTTCCCGCTGGCGACAAGCGGAAGAGCGAATACCGGCGGCTCAGTCGGTGATCATCCCGGCGGTCGCCCCGGTAATCGATCCGGTGGCCTCTCCGGCGGCAAGGGCGACGGGTTCGATGGCCCGCAGGAACTGTTCGATCCGCTGTTCCCGCCGCGTTCCCGGCCGGTAGTGGGCCCGGTCCAACGGGATCGTGCGGCCACCGACGGTCAGTGCCGGGTAGCGGTAGACGGCCCGGCCCAACGGCGCCCGCGCGTCCCGCCGCTGGACCCCGGTGACCTCGGCGACCGCCACCGTGCGCAGCCCGCGCACGGTGCGGACGCCGACCCGGCCGTCGCGCACGAAGCAGTACGGGAACAGCGCCTGGTAGCCCGTGGCCACGGCGGTGACACCCGCCGCCAGCAGCAGCGCGGTCTTGTCGAGCCCGGAGCCCGGCGACCACAACGCCACCCCGAGTCCCGCGCCGAGCGCGCAGGCGACCGCCGTCCACAGCAGTCCCACCCGCTCGACGGGGTGCCGGTAGAGGGGTCTCACGCGCGAGCGGTGATCTGCTGGACCGTCCAGCTGTTGCCGTCCGGGTCGGCGAAGAAGAGGAACCCGGCGTTGTTGAGGTCGTCCTCCTCGGTGGCGGCCCGGAACCCCTGCGGCGAGGCGAACTGGACCTCGCTGACCTGCACGCCCCGCGCGGACAGCTCCGCGTGCGCGGCCCACAGGTCGTTGACGACGAGCTGCACGCCGCCGAGCTCACCCGGCGCGACCTTCTCCAGCTTCGGGCCGAGCACGATCGAGCAGCCCGACCCGGGCGGGGTGAGCTGCACGAACCGGTTGTCCCCGAACGAGGTGTCGTGGTCGAGGACGAAACCGACCTTCTCGGCGTAGAACTCCTTGGCGACGTCCACGTCGCTGACCGGCACCACGACGACTTCCAGGGTCCACTGCATTGCTGGTCCTCCCACCGCTCGACCGGATGGGGGAAAGCATGGCAGAGACCGCCGACGCGGGTCAGAGGGCTTTGAGTTCCTCGGTGACCTCGGCGACGGAGGACTTGGCGTCGCCGAAGAGCATGCTGGTCTTGGCGTCGAAGTACAGCGCGTTGTCGACCCCGGCGAACCCGGGCGCCATGCCGCGCTTGAGCACGATCACCGACCGGCTCTCGTCGACGTTGAGGATCGGCATGCCGTAGATCGGCGAGGACGGGTCGGTGCGCGCCGCCGGGTTGGTGACGTCGTTGGCGCCGATGACCACGGCCACGTCGGTGCGGCTGAACTCGCGGTTGATGTCCTCCATCTCCTTGAGCCGCTCGTAGGGCACGTCCGCCTCGGCCAGCAGCACGTTCATGTGGCCGGGCATCCGGCCCGCGACCGGGTGGATGGCGTAGTAGACCTCGACGCCGCGCGCCTCCAGCATGTCCGCCAGCTCCCGCACCGCGTGCTGGGCTTGGGCCACCGCCATGCCGTAGCCGGGGACGATGATGACCTGGTTGGCGTAGGCCATCTGCACGGCCGCGTCCGAGGCGCTGGTGCGCCGGACCGTCTGGTCCCCGCTCGCCGCGGGTCCCGCGCCGCCCCCGCCGCCGAAGCCGCCCGCGACGATCGCCGGGATGGAGCGGTTCATCGCCTTGGCCATCAGGTTGGTCAGGATGGTGCCGGACGCGCCGACGATCATGCCCGCGACGATCAGCGCGGTGTTGTCCAGGGCCAGGCCCATGGCCGCGGCGCTGAGCCCGGTGAGCGCGTTGAGCAGGGAGATCACCACGGGCATGTCCGCGCCACCGATGGGCAGCACGACCATCACGCCGAGCGCGGCGGCGGAGAGCAGCAGGCCCAGGATCAGCACCTCGGCGTCACCACCGCCGATGATCACCCCCGCGCACGCGGCGGACACGAGCAGCAGCACCAGGTTCAGCGGCTGCTGGAGCTTCCCGATGCCGACCGGGCGGCCGGTGATGACCTCCTGGAGCTTGCCGTAGGCGACCAGCGAGCCCCAGAACGACACCGAGCCGACGACCGCCGAGAACAGGCTGGCCACGGCGACGTGCCCGGGGGCGTGCGCGAACCCGGCGCTCTCCCGGAACTCGACCCAGGCGATCAGCGCGACCGCCCCGCCGCCGACGCCGTTGAACAGCGCCACCATCTGCGGCATGGCGGTCATCTTGACCTGCCGGGCCGACGGCACGCCGACCGCGGTGCCGATCGCCACGCCGAGCAGGATCAGCCACCAGTTGCCCAGGCCGGGGGTCAGCAGCGTGGCGACCACCGCGACCCCCATGCCCGCCGCCGCGATCCAGTTGCCGCGCACGGCCGTGCGCGGGCCGGTCAGGCCCATCAGGCCGTAGATGAACAGGGCGAAAGCGACGATGTAGAGGAGCTGGATCCCGGTCTCGCGGCTCACTTCGCGCTCCCGTCCCGCTTGGGCCCGTTCTTGAACATGCCCAGCATCCGGTCGGTGACCAGGAACCCGCCGATGACGTTGATCGTGCCGAAGGCGATGGCGATGACCAGCAGGACCTTGTCCAGCACGCCCTCGGCGCCCAGGCCCGCGACGATGAGTCCGCCGAGCAGCACGATGCCGTGGATGGCGTTGGTGCCCGACATCAGCGGTGTGTGCAAGGTGTTGGGCACCTTGGAGATCACCGCGAAGCCGACGAAGCCCGCGAGCACGAGCACGGCCAGGTTCTCGACCAGCATCTACGCCTCCTTCGTGACGCAGGCACCGGCGACGACCTCGTCGGTGAAGTCGACCGACAGCGCGCCGTCGGCGTCGACTAGCAGCTCCAGCAGCGCCTGCACGTTGCGCGCGTACAGCTCGCTGGCGTGCTCGGGCATGGTGGCGGGCAGGTTCAGCGGGGACGCGACGGTGACCGAGTGCGCGACGACGATCTCGCCGGGCTCGGTCAGCTCGCAGTTGCCGCCGGACTCACCCGCCAGGTCGACCACCACGCTGCCCGCCCGCATGCCCTCGACGGCCTCGGCGGTGACCAGGGTCGGCGCGGTGCGGCCGGGGACCTGCGCGGTGGTGATCACCGCGTCGAACCCGGTGATGGCCTTGCCGAGCTGGCGCTGCTGCTCCTCGCGCTCGGCGTCGGTGAGCGCGCGGGCGTAGCCGCCGCTGCCCGCCGCCTCGATGCCCAGGTCCAGCCACTGCGCGCCGACCGAGCGGACCTGGTCGGCGACCTCGGGCCGCACGTCGTAGCCGGTGGTGTGCGCGCCGAGCCTGCGCGCGGTGGCCAGCGCCTGCAGCCCGGCCACGCCGACGCCGAGCACGAGCACCTTGGCGGGCGGCACGGTGCCCGCGGCGGTGGTCAGCATCGGGAAGAACCGGGTGAGGTGCTCGGCGGCGAGCATGGCCGCGCGGTAGCCCGCGACGTTGGCCTGCGAGGACAGGGCGTCCATCGATTGCGCGCGGGAGATGCGCGGGATGGACTCCATGGCGAACGCGGTGACTCCCCGCTCGCGCAACGCTTTCGCCTTGCCGGGGTCGGTCAGCGGGGCGAGGAAGCCGATGAGGACGGACCCGGCGCGCAGCGCGCCGACCTCGGTTTCGTTCGGTGGGGCCACTTTGACCACGACGTCGGCGGCCCAGGGGTCGCCGAGCGTGGCTCCGGAGTGGACGTAGGCGTCGTCGGGGATGAGCGCCGCGAGCCCGGCACCGGGCTCGACGACCACGGAGAGGTTGCGGGCGCGCAGCCGCTCGACCACTTTCGGCACGAGCGCGACCCGCCGCTCGCCCGCGGCCGATTCCTTGGGGACGCCCACGACTGTGTTGGCGGTCACAGTACAGTTGTACCATTTGGGTCCGCGGTGCGCGCACGATCACAGTTGCCAATACTCTCCGCGATGCGGCGAACGCGCTCCGTGTCTTCGGTGTGCCCGCGACCCGGATCGAAGATCGCCCGGACCGGGTGCCCGACCGGCGGTACCCTGGCCGGAAGTCATGGTTCACCCGGGAAACCGCCTGGTGGACCCGGCGGAGGTGAGGGGTGGGCGCGTGACCGCTGACGTGATCGTGGTGGGTGCCGGGCTGGCCGGACTGGTCGCCGCGGCCGAACTCGCCGACCGGGGCAAGCGGGTCGTCGTCGTGGACCAGGAGCCCGAGGCGTCGCTGGGCGGGCAGGCGTTCTGGTCGCTCGGCGGGCTGTTCCTGGTCGACTCCCCCGAGCAGCGCAGGCTGCGGGTGCGCGACTCGCTGGAGCTGGCCTGGGCCGACTGGCAGCAGTTCGCCGGGTTCGACCGCGAGGAGGACCACTGGCCCCGGCGGTGGGCGCGCGCGTACGTGGAGTTCGCGGCGGGCGAGAAGCGGTCGTGGCTGCACGCGCAGGGGGTGCGCTTCTTCCCCGTCGTCGGGTGGGCGGAGCGCGCGGGCAACTCGGTGCCGCGCTTCCACATCACCTGGGGGACCGGGCCGGGCGTGCTGGAGCCGTTCGCGCGGCGGGTGCGCGACGCGGTCGACAAAGGCTTGGTGGAGCTGCGTTTCCGGCACCGCGTGGACGAGCTGGTGACGACCGGCGGCGCGGTCACCGGGGTGCGCGGCAGCGTGCTGGAGGCCAGCGACGTCGAGCGCGGGGTGAGCAGTTCCCGTGTCGTAGTAGGGGAATTCGAGCTCTCCGCGCAGGCGGTGCTGGTGTCGTCGGGCGGGATCGGCGGCGACCACGAGTTGGTTCGGGCGAACTGGCCGTCGCGGCTGGGCACCCCACCCGCGAAGATGCTGACCGGCGTACCCGCGCACGTGGACGGGCGGATGCTGGCGATCAGCGAGGCCGCGGGCGCGAACCTGATCAACCGCGACCGGATGTGGCACTACGTCGAGGGCATCACCGACTGGCACCCGATCTGGCCCAACCACGGCATCCGGATCCTGCCCGGCCCGTCGTCGCTGTGGCTCGACGCGCGCGGGCGGCGGCTGCCGGACCCGCTGTACCCGGGCTTCGACACCTTGACCACGCTCGCGCACCTGCGCGAGACCGGGTACGACCACTCGTGGTTCATCCTCACCGCGAAGATCATCGAGCGGGAGTTCGCGCTGTCCGGGTCCGAGCAGAACCCGGACTTCACCGGCAAGGACATCCGGCTCACGCTGAAGCGGGCGCTGCCGGGGGCGACGGGTCCGGTGAAGGCGTTCATGGAGCACGGCGAGGACTTCGTCATCTCGACAGACCTGGACGAGTTGGTGGCCGGGATGAACCGGGCGACCGGCGAGGACCTGCTGTCCGCCGCGGACATCCGGCGCGAGGTCGTGGCGCGCGACCAGCAGGTGGACAACTCGTACGGCAAGGACTTGCAGCTCACGGCGGTGCGCGGGGCGCGCAAGTACCTGGGCGACCGGGTGGTCCGGGTGGCCGCGCCGCACCGGCTGCTGGATCCCAAGGCGGGGCCGCTGATCGCGGTGCGGCTCAACGTCCTGAGCCGCAAGACGTTGGGCGGACTGGAAACCGACCTGTCCGGGCGGGTGCTGCGCGCGGGCGGCGAGGTGGTGCCGGGCCTGTACGCGGCGGGCGAGGCGGCGGGCTTCGGCGGCGGCGGTGTGCACGGATACCGTTCCCTGGAAGGGACTTTCCTCGGCGGCTGCATCTTCTCCGGGCGCCAGGCCGGACGCGCCATCGGCACGGTCGTCTGACACATTCAGGTGGATCACTCCACTGTGGATCGCACGGCGCGGTGCGGTCTGCCAGGCTGCCTGGCGCCTGAAACACGTCAGGCACCCTGGTAGTGAGGATCGGATTCCCCATGCGCACCAACCTTTCCCGCGTCGGCGCCGCGTTCGGCATCGCCGCGGCCGCGTTCGGCTTCAGTGCGATCAACGCCACGGCCGCCTCCGCCGAGGGCGTCGGCTCCACCGCGGACACCCCGGCGCTGCTCCCGGCGATCACCGTCAACGTGATCAACGTCCAGGAGGGCGACGTCGACGTCGCCAGCCCGCTGCTCGACCTCGTCGGCACCGAGCCGACCCCGTGATCGGCGGCCGGTGCCGGGCAGGTTCGACGGCCCGGCACCGGCCGTGATCACGCGGGCCACGGTCGAGCGTCACCCGAAGGTGGGCGGGGCGGGTCGGCGATTCCTCCCACCGGAACCGAAACCCGACCCACTAACGAGAAGACCCCCAGCGCCAGGGCCATCCGAGGGATTTCGACGATCACGAACGTGACCACTCTCTTGTGGACTCGCCACCAACTGATCGTTCTGCAAGCCTTTCACTGTCCAACCCGGCCAGTTCGCTAGGAGCTTCCCGCAATGCGCAAAGCCCTTCTCCGTCTCGGTTTCATGGCCACCGCGACCGCCGTCGCGCTCGGCTTCTCCGCCCAGACCGCCTCCGCCGAGACGTCGACCGCCGCGGACGTGCACCCGGTGGTGGTCATCAACATCCTGCAGGACGCGGGCATCAACGTGGCAGGCCTCGACGAGGACCTGATCGACGACCTCGCGGACGCCGACAACCCGGCCGAGCTGGAAGCCGTCGTCGACCTCGCGGGCGACCTCGCCGAGGACCTGGACATCCCGATCGACCACGCGCTGTGGATCATCCTCGACGACTGGTGCGACGACGGCCTGCTGAACGACCTGCTGGACCTCGACCTGGACGACGCCCTCGACAACGTCGACGACGCCCTGGACGACCTGCTCGGTGACGACGTCCTCGACCTGGGTGGCCACCACGGCCTGCTCGGCCTGGGCGGCCACGACGGTCTGCTCGGCCTCGGCGGCCACGGCGGTCTGCTCGACGGTGACCTGCTGAACCTCAACGCCGACGTCGACCTCGACATCGACCTGCGCGGTCACCACGCGACCACCACCAACAGCGCCGCCACCACCCCCGCGGCCACTGACACCACCGCCACCAGCACCACCCCCGCGGCCACCAACACCAGCACCACCCCGGCCGCCACCAACACCGAGACCACCGTCGCGGACGCCGCCGACACCTCGGCCGCCACGGACCTGAACACCGTCACCAGCCCGGTGACCGACCTGGTCAACGACACCGTGTCCACCCTGACCGGCAACGACACCACCGCGGACAACAACGGCACCCGCCGCTGACCCAAGTCCACCGAAAGGGCCGCCGACTCGAGTCGGCGGCCCTTTCGCTTTGCCCAGAAACAGAAACACGCCCACCGCAACGACCCACAGCAGCACCACCCGGGTCCGCTCGTGCCTGCCGACGCTGTCCAGGTAGCTCTGCAACGACTGGGCGAGGCGCCAGCACTGCTGGTGGAAGCCCCGGTCCACCGCGTACCCGACCGCGGCGACCAGGGTCTCCCGCTCCCGCCCTAACCCCACCGCCCATACCGAGCGCCAGCCAGTCCGTCACCCCACCCCCGCCCACCTGTCTCGTGTCCTCGGCTCTCAGCTCCTGCCCGCAGCCCTTCGTTTCCGCACCTCTTCCGGCCCACCCGGCGATCCCCGCCCCCATGGGGCCGTCCCTCTCCGCGGGCAGTTCCTCTGCGGTCCTCCACCCTGTCGGCAGCCCTCCCCGCTGCCGCACGGAGACAACCCCTTCTCACCTCTCCACCTGCGGGCGCCCATGCCGACCCTCGAAGCGCTCCCCCCTGCACACCGGATCCGCCGCCCGCAGCTGTGGCGTCACCGACCGCTTCCTTGCCCTGGTGAAGCGCCTCTCCTGCCGCAACCACCCACCGGGTGCCCCGGGGTGCTTTCCCTCTCCCCGCAGGCAGTCTGACTGCCTTCCCCCTCACCCACTGGCGCCGCCCGCTCTCCGTCCCGCCGTCAAACTGCCCAAGGCCCCTGCTCTCCGCCCTTGCGCGGCCCACCCGCGCCTTCCCTGGTGAGCCCTTTTCACTTGCCCCCGGCCACTACCCATTCGCCGCCACCCTGCTGAGGCCCGCTTCCCTCCGGCAAGGAGCCTGGCAGTGCCCTTTCCCTGTTCCCCTCGCTCTGCCGCAGCCCGGCCACCCCTGGCCGCAGCCTGGCCGCTCCCTCTCGCGCGCCCCGCAGGCAACCGGTCCGCAGCCCTGCCTGGAGGGGCCCCGGCGCTAGCGCCCTGGGCACACCACCTTCTCCACTTGCCAGCACCCCGCTGAGGCCGCTTACTTTCCCGCCCACCGCCGGGCCGCACCCCTCCGCTCGTCAGCCACCACTTCCGGTCTCCCGATGACCCCCTCGGCGCTTACCCCCTTGGCGCAGCCCTTCGCCGCTTGCCCCCTCTCCTCCTGGCCGCCCCCCTACCCCATCCCACCGGCGCCCCTCGCTCGTTAACCCACCAGCAATCAGTCCGCAGCCCCTCCCCCTTGCAGGGCCCCTTCGCCGCTTGCCAGGACCCCGTCGGGGCGCTTTTGCTTTCTCGCCCACAGCCGGGCCGCGCGCCTCCCGGCCGCCCATCCGCAGGTCCTCCGCTTCCCCTCACCCCCGCACGAACCGCCCAGGTGACACGGCCTCCGCCGGGACGTCGGTCGGCTCGCCGAGGATCTGGCGGGCGGCGAGGATCGCCAGGGCCGGGGCCATCTGGATGCCGTAGCCGCCCTGGCCCGCGAAGTAGGCGAACCCGGGGTGCCCGGGCACCTCCCCCACCACCGGCTCGCGGTCCGCCGCGAAGGTGCGCAGGCCCGCCCACGCCGTGCGCACCGTGCGGAGCTCCAGCGTGGTGTAGTGGTTGACCCGTTCCAACGCCAGGGCGATGTCCAGCTCGTCGGGTTTGGCGTCACCGGGCTCGGCAGGGGTCTCGTCGGCCGGGGAGACGAGCATGGCGTCACCCTCCGGGCGGCAGTAGAACGTGTCGGCGACATCGCCCACCAGCGGCCACCGGGGATCGACCGGGCGCCCCTTGGCGATCGCGATGGTCCGGCGCATCGGGCGCAGGCCCACCTCCGGCACCCCGGCGAGCCGCGCGACGCGGTCCGCCCACGCGCCCGCCGCGTTGACCACGTAGCCCGCGCGCACCTCGTCGGTCCCCAGGCCGATCCGCCAACCGCCGCCGTCGCGCCGGATCGCGGTCACCGGCGCGCCGACCCGGATCGCACCGCGTTCCCGCAGCCGTCGCACGTAGCGCTGGTGCAGGGCCATGACGTCGATGTCCATGGTGCCCGCGTCCAGGGCCACCCCGGCGAGGCGGTCGGGGCGCAGCACCGGGCTCAGCTCCAGCGCCTCGGCGACGGTGATCTCCACGGCCTCGCCCGTCGCCACGACCTCGTCGAGGCCACCGCCGCCGGTGTCGAGCCAGAGCAGGGATCGCGCCCGCAGCACGTCGCCGAACAGTGGTCTGCTGGCCAACGTCAGGTTGTGCACGACCGGACCGCCGAAGCTGGGCAGGTACACCGCGGCCGACCGGCCGGTGGTGTGCCGGGCCAGCTCGGACTCCCCCTCCACCAGCAGAACCGACCGCTCACCAGCCAGTTCCGCCGCCACCGACACCCCGGCGATCCCGCCGCCGACCACGACCACGTCACAGTCCATGGCTGGAGCGTGCCACCACCTCGGCCCGGCCGAAACGGCTAGCGCGGGTCGCGGCCGCTGATCGCGAGGGCGCGGTGCAGGACCGGCGCGTCCTCCGGGACCGCCACCTCGGCGCCGAACACGCCCCACTCGCGGCCCTGTTCGGCCATGGCGGCGGTGCTCGCGCGGGCGAGTTCGGCGACGTCGTCGTCGACGGTGAACTCGTGGCCGGTGGCGGTGGCGAGGTCCCAGCCGTGCAGGACGAGCTCGGCCAGGAGCATGTCGTGGAAGAAGCGGGCCGGGCGCGGGTCGCCCATCATCGCGGTCTCGCCGTCGAGGCCGCCGGGGGCGTCCCAGGCGCGGGCGGCGGCGCGGGCGCCGTCGATGAACCCGTCGGGCCAGGTGGCGGAGCGGTCGACCGCCTCGTCCTCGCTGCCGTCCCCGGGTGCCGGGAGGCGGTTGGCGGTGCGCACCGCGACGACGCCACTCCACAGCGTGAGGTGGTTGATCAGGTCCTTGACTGTCCACTCGGGACACGGTGTCGAGCGGTCGAACTGTTCCGGGGTCACGGTGCGTGCCAGGGCCACCACGCTCTCGGTGGCGCGGCTCATGGGGCTGTCCATGACGGGCGAACGTACCGACCTCCCGACCCCGCGTATTGAACAAACGCGTCGGTTACCGTGGGGCGTGCCCAGGGGTGTGCTGCACGAGCGGGAGGGGCGGACGAAGTTCCGCCTGCGCACCGCCGCGCCGTCGGCCGCGCTGGCCGGGTTCGTGGAGTACCACTGGATCGTCTCCTGGGACCTCGACGAGCCCTTCGCGCAGCGGGTCGTGCCGCACCCCAACGTGCACCTCGTGTTCGAGCCCGACGGCGCGCTGGTGCACGGCGTCCACCTCGGCCTGTTCGAGCGGCGGCTGGTGGGCCGGGAACGGGCGATCGGCGTGCGGTTCCACCCGGGCGGGTTCCGGCCGTGGCTGGGCGGCCGGGTCGCCGACCTGACCGACCGCACGCTGGCGGCCGGTGAGCTGTTCGGGTTCGAAGGCGCGGAGAAAGCCGTCCTGGACGCCGCCGACGACGCGGGCTTGGTCGCCGAGGTCGAGGCCCTGCTGCTGCCGCGGCTGCCCGCCCCCGACCCGGCGGTCGAGCGGGTGCGGGAGCTGGTCGGCCGCATCCAGTCCGACCTGTCCCTGACCCGGGTCGACCACCTGGCCCGCACCTCGGGCCTGACGGTGCGCGCCCTGCAACGGCTGTTCAACGACTACGTCGGCGTGGGCCCGAAGTGGGTCATCCGCCGCCACCGCCTGCACGAGGCCGCCGCCCGCGCCGACGCGGGCGGCCCGGTCGACTGGGCGGCCCTCGCCGCCGAACTCGGCTACAGCGACCAGGCCCACTTCACCCGTGAGTTCACCGCCACGATCGGCACCTCCCCCGCCCGCTACGCCGCCGGATAGGTTGGTCCCATGACCACCTACGACCTCGACGACGACCCCGACCGGATCGATGTGGACGCGGTCTGGGCCTACCTGTCCACCGAGGCGTACTGGGGCCGCACCCGAACCCGCGCGGACCTGGAGGCCCAACTGGCCTCCGCGTGGCGGGTGGTGGGCGCGTACAACCGGGAAACCGGCGCCCAGGTCGGCTTCGCCCGAGCCGTTTCGGACGGCGTCGCCCTGGCCTACCTGGCCGACGTCTTCGTCCTGTCCGCGGACCGCGGCAACGGCCTGGGCAAAGCCCTGGTCCGCACCATGATCGACGAGGGCCCGGGCAGCGGGTTCCGCTGGATGCTGCACACCAGCGACGCCCACACCCTCTACCACCAGTTCGGCTTCACGACCCCGGACTCCACCGTCCTGGTCCGCACCCCGAACCGCTGACCCACCTGGTCGCCGCGAGGTGGGTCTCGGACAACGGCCGGGTATCCGGGCGGCTCATGTGACCAGACCAGGCACTCGCCGACCGGGTCGCGATGTTGTTGGCGAACAAACGAAGACCGCACCGGAGTTCCTCCGGAAATCGTCGACCTGGGATCAGGGCGGCGAGATGACCGACCACGCCACGTTCACCACAGCGACCGGCATGCCCGTCTGTTTCTGCGACCTGCACTCTCCCCGGCAACGCGGGACCAACGGGACCACCACCCTACTTTCAAGGCTATTCACGGCCGCGTGGAGACGAAAGCGAGCGGCGCGTGTCTGTGGACAGCCCATCGGATGTGGACAACGGGCCAACAACCCGAAGCGGCAGAACGCAACCCGACGCGGGTCAGCGGGTGGCCAGGCCCGCGTCGTAGGCGAGGAGGCCGGCTTGGGTGCGGTTGGCGCAGTCGAGTTTGACGAGCATGCGGGAGACGTAGCTCTTGACCGTGGCCTCGCTCAGCGAGAGGCGGGTGGCGATCTGGGCGTTGGACAGGCCCTCCCCCAGGGCGGACAGCACCTCGGTCTCCCGTTCGGTCAGCTCCCGCACCCGCCGCAGGGCGCGTTCGCGGGCTGCCTGTTCCCCGGCCTGCGCCGCCACCAGCCGGCGGGTCGCGGCGGGTGACAGCACGGTGTGGCCGTCGGCGGCCACCCGCACCAGGCCGATCAGGTCCTCCGGCGGTGTCGTTTTCACCAGGAAACCGGCCGCCCCCGCCCGCAACGCCCGGATCACGTACTGGTCCGCGTCGAACGTCGTCAACGCCACCACCGCGGGCGGGGCAGGCAGCCGCGTGATGCGCTCGATCGCGGTAAGCCCGTCCACACCGGGCATCCGCAGGTCCATCAACACCACGTGCGGTCTGTGCCGCATGACCGCCTCAACCGCCGCCGCCCCGTCCTGCGCCAGGTCCACCACGTCGATGTCCACAGCGGAACTCAAAATCGTGCGCAGGTGCGCGCACACCATCGGCTCGTCATCCACAACCACGACCCGGATAACCCGCTCCGCCATCTACGCGCCCCCGGACGCGGGGACGTACGCGGGCAGCACAGCGTCCACTTCGAACCCACCACCCGGCCGCGGCCCCGCGTGCAGGGTCCCCCCGACCAGCTCGACCCGCTGTCGCAGCCCCGCCAACCCCGCCCCGGACCCCGTGCTCGACAGACCACTGTCGACAGTCCCCGTCGCGGACGAGTTGCGGATCGTCAGCCGGACGCGGTCGCCGCCGTACCGCACGTGCACCCGCGTCGGCGCCCCCGGCGCGTGCTTGCGGATGTTGGTCAACGACTCCTGCACCACCCGGTACGCCGTGCGCCCGACCGCCGTCGACGTCAGCGCCGGGTTCCCCTCCTGCACCAGCTCCACCGGCACCCCCACCGACTCCGACTCGGCCACCAGCGTCGTCAGGTCGGGCACCTCGGCGGGTTCGTCGGACGCTTCCCGGGGCTGCCGCTCCCCCGAGTCGTTGCGCAGCACCCCCACCAGCTCGCGCAGCTCGTTCAGCGCCTCGCACCCCGCCGACCGCAGCCCCTCCGCCGCGGTGCGCGTGTGGTCGTCCGGTCCGGTCATGGCGAGGGCACCGGCGTGCAGCACCATCAGGCTCACCCGGTGCGTGACGACGTCGTGCATCTCCTCCGCCAGCCGCACACGCTCGTCCGCCCTGGCCTGCTCGGCCAGCAGGTGCTGCTCGCGCTCGGCCCGCTCCGCGCGGTCGGTCAACGCCTGCACCATCCGCCGGTGGGCGCGGACGTACAGCCCGATCAGCGCGGGCAGGACCAGCAGCAGCACGGTGCCCAGCACCAGCTCGACCGACGTGTGCCACGGCCGCAGCACCAGCACCAGCAGCACCGACACCAGCGCGGGCCCCAGCAGCGCGCCCGCGTAGACGACCACGGTGTAGGCGTAGATCGGCGCGGTGATCGGTATCCACGGGTCGGTGGCGGAGAAGTGCGGCTGCCACATGCCGGTCGCGAAGTAGCTGAGCAGCAGGTACAGCACCGTGGTGCCGATGGTGACCGCCATCAGCACCACCGGGTACCACTTGCGCACCACCAGCCCGGCCACCATCAGCAGCGTCAGCAGGCCGTCGACGTAGCGGATCGGACCCGCGGGCGCGTCGTCCCAGATCACGGCCAACACCCACGCCGGGACGACGAAGGCGATCGGTAACAGGTAGAGGACGGCTTCCCGCCAGGTCCGCCACAGTGGATCCCGCACGACCAGCACGCTACCGACCCGCGGCGGCCGGACCCGCACATCGGCACCTTTCGGGTGGCCCAGGCCGCAACTAAAGTTGCCGGCTAGGATCGGCCACGAGATGAGCCACTACAGCAGCCTGGTCGCGGTCGGCGACTCGTTCACCGAGGGCATGTCGGACTACCGGCCCGACGGCACCTGCCGCGGCTGGGCCGACCTGGTCGCCGCCCGGCTCGCCGCCGACACACCGGGTTTCCGGTACGCCAACCTCGCGGTGCGGGGCAAGCTGGTCCGCCAGATCGTCGACGAGCAGGTCGACCCGGCCGCCGCCATGCGCCCCGACCTGGTGACGTTCGCGGGCGGCCTGAACGACGTAATGCGCCCCGGCTGCGACTTGAACGCCGTGACGGCCCGGGTCTCCTACGCGGTCCGCACCCTGGCCGCGTCGGCGAAGCAGGTGGTGCTGTTCCGCGTCGCCGACCCTTCGCGGCGGATGCGCGGGAGTACCCGGATCATGCCGCGGATCAACCACCTGCTGGCCGTAGTGGACCGACTGGCCGAAGAGCACGACGCGGTGGTCGTCGACCTGTTCTCGTCGCCGGTGTTCGACTCGCCCGCGCTGTGGGCGGAGGACCGCATCCACCTCAACACCGAAGGCCACCGCCGAGTCGCCGAAGCCACCCTGCGCGCACTGCGCGTGGCGCCGTCTTTCGAGTGGGACGCCGCACTGCCCCACCAGCCGCAGGACTGGCGAGACCGCGCGAAGGCCGACCTGCAGTGGGCACGCACACACGCGGGCCCGTGGATCGCCCGCCGCCTCACCGGCCGCTCCTCCGGCGACGGCCGCCAGCCCAAGCGCCCCGAACTGGACCCCTTCACCGGCTGAGCCAGGAACACCGTCTCTACGCGTACGGCGGGCCCATTCTCGCTTGGGTAAGGCAATCCCGGCCACGAACCGCACTCGAAGCACACAACGACACCTGCTGATCACGCGCTCCGACCAACGCACAACCACGTCCCCGAAGCCCACCAGCAGCCCAAGTTCGTCCGGGCATCCTCACCGACACCACCAGGTCGCGGGCATTCGCAGCGCCGTGAACCTGTGCCGCCACGAATCCAACCTATGCCCCACATCGACGGGTTCCAGCCACAAACCACATATTGATCAAGCGACACCCACACCCCGCACAGCCCCCGCCCTCCTCTGGGGGGACAGCCCTGCTCCAGTCTATCGGGGCCGGGGTCGCGCGGAAGAGGTCGCGAACTCCTGTGGATGACCCCGGCGGATGGGGACAACCGGCCGTTTCAAGATCCAACGTGGGCGGGCGTGGGGTGCAGGAGGGTGCGTAGTTCCGTCGCGGCCGCGCGGCCTGCTCGGGTGGCGCCGATCGTGCTGGCGGACGGGCCGTAGCCGACGAGGTGGACGCGGGGGTCGGCGACGACTCGGGTGCCGTCCATGACGATGCCGCCGCCGTGGGTGCGCAGCGCCAAGGGGGCCAGGTGGTCCAGGGCGTGGCGGAAGCCGGTGGCCCACAGGATCGTGTCCGCCTCGACCACCCGGCCGTCGGCCCACGCCACCCCTCCGGGCACCAGTCGCTCGAACATCGGGTGGCGGGTGAGGGTGCCTTGGCGTTGGGCGGCCAGGACCTCCGGGGTCAGGCCAAGGCCGGTGACGCTCACGACGCTGGCGGGTACCTTCCCCGCCCGCACCGCCTCGTCGACCCTGGCCACGGCCGCGCGACCGTGCTCCGACGTGAACGGTCCCTCGTGCCACACCGGTGGGCGCCGGGTCACCCAGGTCGTCTCGGCGGCGACCTCCGCGATCTCGATCAGCGCCTGCACGGCGGATGTCCCGCCGCCGACCACGACCACGCGCTTGCCCTCGAACTCCTCCGGGCCGCGGTAGCCGGCGGTGTGCAGCTGCCTGCCGTCGAACCGGCCGGGGTAGTGCGGCCAGAACGGCTTGTCCCAGGTGCCGGTGGCGTTAACCACGGCTCGGGTGGTCCAGACCGCGCCATCGGCTTCCACTACGAGGTCCGCACCAGCCTCCCGTACGGCACGAACCGCGACGGGTCGTAGTACCGGGATGTCGAACTCGCGCTCGTAGTCGGCGAAGTAGTCCGCCACCACCTCCGACGCGGGCCTGGTCGGGTCGGCGCTCGGCAGCGCGAGACCGGGCAGGTCGTGAATACCGTGCACCCGCCCCAGGCGCAGCGACGGCCAGCGGTGCCGCCACGCACCGCCGGGGCCGGGGTTGGCGTCGAGCACGACGAACTCCAACCCGGCCCGCCGCAGGAAGTACGCCGCGGACAACCCCGCCTGCCCGGCACCGATCACGACCACGTCCACACCCGGTGCAACACCCATCGCCCGGATGGGCTTCCGTCGGCTGGGTCACACCGCGGTCATCAGGCACTAGTGTCCGGATCATGAAGCGATCCCTGATCATCGCCGCGCTCGTCGTGGTGGGCTCGGCCGCCTTACCCGGCGCCGCGTCCGCCACCGGGCACCCGCCGACCGTGAGCTGGCGGCTGTCCACCACCGGCACCGAGGCCCAGTTCCGCGGCCTGTCCGCCGTCAGCGACCGGGTGGCGTGGGCCAGCGGGACGGGCGGCACCGTGCTGCGCACCACCAACGGCGGGCGCGAGTGGCAGCGGTCGACGCCGCCCGGGACCGAGAAGCTGGAGCTGCGCGACGTCGAGGCGTTCGACTCGCGCACCGCCGTGGTGCTGAGCATCGGCCCCGGCGACCAGTCGCGCATCTTCCGCACCGGTGATGGCGGAACCACCTGGACCGAGGCGTTCCGCAACGCGGAGCCGACGGCGTTCTACGACTGCCTGGCCTTCTTCGACCGCGACCACGGCCTCGCGCTCAGCGACCCGGTCGACGGCAAGTTCCGCATCCTGTCCACTTCGGACGGCGGCCGGTCGTGGCGGCCGAACCCGTCCGACCGGGTTCCCGCCGCGCTCGAGGGCGAGTTCGCCTTCGCCGCCAGCGGGCAGTGCGTGACCACGTCCGGCCCGCGCGACGCGTGGATCGCGACCGGCGGCGGCGCGAAGGCGCGGGTGTTCCACTCGTCCGACCGCGGCCGGAGCTGGACCGTCAGCGACACCGTGCTGGCCAGCGGCGCCAGCGCGGGCGTGTTCGCCACCGCGTTCCGCGACCGCCGCACGGGCATCGCCGTCGGCGGCGACTACGGCAAACCCGACACCGCCGTCGACGCCCTCGCCACCACCCGCGACGGCGGGAAGACGTGGCAGAAGCCGAGCACCGCCCCGACCGGCTACCGCTCCGGGGTCACCTGGCACCCGTTCCTGCCGGGCGCCGCCATCGCCGTCGGCCCGTCGGGCAGCGACTACACCCTCGACAGCGGCAGGCACTGGCGCCAGTTCGACACGGGCAGCTTCGACACGGTCGACTGCGCCGCCGACGGCGCCTGCTGGGCCTCCGGCACCAAGGGCCGGATCGCGAAACTCCACTTGGGACACTGACGAGCGCCGGGTGGGGTCGACCGGCCCCACCCGGCCAGCCCATCGGGTGGGGTATTCGGTCCATAGCGGACGGTCAGGTGAACTGGCCGGGGAGCGGGCCGCGGTCGAAGCGGCCCTTGTTGAGCAATTCCACGAAATGCTTGTCGAGGTAGCAGTCCTGGTGGGTGCCGTCCAGCAGCCCGATGGCCTCGGCCTCCGCTTCCCCGATGAGCACCGGGAGTTGGTCCCGGCCGACGCGGGCGCCCCACTCCCCGTGGCGCTGGCCCGAGGGCAGCCGGGCCGGGACGTAGTCGGCCACGGGGTCGGGGAACAGCGCGAGCAGTGACTCCTCGTGCGCGACCGTCGGCCAGCGCCCCTCGGCGATGGCGTCGTGGATCACCCGGACGGGGACGCGGCGAGGACGCTGAGTGGTGGGGTCGCCGAGTTCCGGGGTCGGATGGGCGCCCGCTAGCAGGCCGAGGACCACATCCCCGAGCCCCGTGGCCAGGACTACGGCCAGGTGGTGACCCGCTTCACCCGGGATCGCCAGCACGTCACCCGGACGAGGGCGGGGGACGCGGACCGGCAGGTCGACCGACAGCGCGGCCACGTCCTTGGCCTCGACGTCGGCGAACGCCACCTCCCCGGCCTGGAGCGCGTTGAGCAGGCCTTTCGCCACGATGTCGACGGGGAGCACGCCGTCGCTGTGCGGGTGCAGGCCGCGGATCATGGCGGTCAGCCACTCGGTCGTCTCGGCGAACGCGACGTCACCCAGTTCGGCGACGCGGCCCCGCACGCGCTCGGCGCACCGGTAGCCGTAGTCGACACCGCCAACCAGGGTCGCGCGCAGCGGCACCGGGGTCGGCAGGAACTCCAACTCCTCGATGCCCGGCATCGACCAGGCGACGATGTCCAGGTACTCGCCCAGGCGGGGCGGCTCGCCGATCTCGTGGACGAAGGCGCGCATCGGCTCGACCAGCCACTCGAGCGCGGTGTCGCGTTCCTCGACCGGCGCCCACGCGGCGGCGATCCGGTCCATCTCGTCCGGTGTCACGCGCCCTTCGTACTCCCCGGACGCGGGAATAGCGGACCAATGTCACCAGACCGGGTGACACCCGTGCCGCCCCTTTCGCGGTCAAGCACGAACTGCTATGTACACCACACGCTCCGTGAGCGACCGGTCGGCCCGCGCCGTCCGAGCCGGGATAAACACCACTCGACCGTGGACCGTCCGGCCCATGTGGATAACACCCGAAAAGCAGCGCTGTTCAGTTCACGAACGCTAACAGATATGTGGTCTGGACCACTATTCGAGATCATTCGTGGTACACCATTCCTTGCCCATGCCGATGGGCTGGAACCGGTGTCGCACAGGAGGATCGTGGGCGCTATGGCTATGTATTATGTGGTCTGGACCACCTTTCCCGGTAGGGGGTCGTGGTCCGGGTGCGCGGAAAGCCAACCACGTGGTGGGATTTTTCGACCCTGGGCGTCGCGGCGACCGGTGGGGGCCGGATGATGGGCGCCGTGACCGTTTCGCCGCCGCAGAGCGGTTTGCTGGAGATCATCGCCCTGACCGTCGCCGACGCGGTGGCCGCGCAGGACGGCGGCGCCGACCGGATCGAGGTCGTCGCCGAGATGGACCGGGACGGGCTGACCCCGAGGCCGGAGCTGGTGGCCGAGATGCGGGCCGCCGTGGACATCCCGCTGCGCATCATGGTGCGCGGCACGGACGGCTTCACCGCCGACGCCGACGAGCTGGCCAGGCTGCTGGCCGTGGTCGCCGAGCTGCGCGCGGCGGGCGCCGAGGAGTTCGTCCTCGGCTTCCTCACCGAGGACGGGCACGTGGACCTGGAGGCGACCCGGGTCGTGGTCGAGTCACTGGACGGCTGCCCGTGGACCTTCCACCGCGCGGTCGACCACGCCGCCGACACCGAGCGCGCCTGGGCCGACCTGCGCGGCCTCCCCGGCCTGGACACCGTGCTCACCGCCGGTTCCGCGCGCGGGCTGGAGGACGGCCTCCCCCGCCTCGCCGCCCGCGACGACTGGCGCGAGTGCGGCGTGCGGCTGCTGGCCGGTGGCGGGCTCAAGCACGCGCACGTGCCGGGCCTGCGCTCGATCGGCGTCACCGCGATCCACGCGGGCGGCCTGGTCCGGGACAGCTGGGACAGCCCGGTCGACTCGACCCGGGTCCGCGCCCTGCGCGAGCTGCTCGACGCCTGACCCGACGCGGCGCACCTCCGAGCCGGGGCTCCACCTGGCCAGGTCCAGGCGCGAGGGGTCCCCGCCCAGGGGGAACCCCTGATGCCAAGCCCAAGCGCGGCGGCAGGCGGGTGGCCGGGGTCGGCTCGGGGCTGTGGATAACCTCGGCGCATGTGGAGGGAGCCCCGATCTCCCCCACCGGCGCGCCGCGACCGGCGGCGGAGAGGGGTTCGACATGACCACCGTTCGCACGCGGCGCACCGGTGCGCACGTGTTCACCGCCACCAACGACCGGGGTGCGAGCGTCGAGGTGGGGCGGGCCGGGCAGGACGGGGTGTTCAGCCCGGTCGAGTTGCTGCTGGCCGCCGCCGCGACCTGCGTCGGGGTGACCGCCGAGCAGCTGGTGCTGCGGCGCACGGGCGGTGGCCTGGCCGTGGACGCCACCGACGTGCGCCCCGACGGCGCCCACCAGCTCGACGGCGTGCGCCTCGACGTCGAACTGGACGCGTCCGGGTTGGACGACGCCGCGCGGGCGGAGCTGCTCGACGTCGTCACCCGGGCGGTGGAGGCGCTGTGCACGGTCACCCGCACCCTCAAGCAGCCCACAACGGTGGAGACAGTCCACAACTGGTAGATCATCACCGCATGACGAAGAACTCCCACTGCGCGTACTGCGGCACCGCGTACCCCACCGACCTGCCGTGGCCGCGCCGGTGCGCCGGGTGCGGGCAGACCTCCTACCTCAACCCCGTGCCGGTCGCCGTCCTGCTGCTGCCGGTCGACGACGGGCTGCTGGTCGTCCGCCGCGACGTCGAGCCCCGGCGCGGTGCGCTCGCCCTGCCCGGCGGCTTCATCGATCTGGGTGAGTCCTGGCAGGCCGCGGCCGCGCGGGAGCTGCGCGAGGAGGCGGGCATCGAGGTCGACCCGGCCGCCGTCCGGCTGTTCGACGCGTTGAGCGCCCCAGACGGCACGCTGCTCGTGTTCGGCTTGGCCCCCGCGGTGGCCGGGTCGGCGCTGCCGCCGTCCACCCCGACCGACGAGACCACCGGCTGGGAGCTGGTGCGCGAACCGACCACCCTGGCGTTTCCGCTGCACACGACGGTGGTGGCCACCTACTTCGACCAGGTGTCGACCAAAGTGGACTGACCGCCCCGGCGGGCTCCCCCGAAGGTCGGACGCGGACCTCATCCCCCGGCGTGATGACCGCCGGGGGCCGGGTGCCTAGCGTTGTCGTCAGGTCGATTGGGGGATCGGTCAGCGGGGGAACTGGGGGTGATGGCCCCCGCCGGGTCGGGACGTCCGGCGGGGGCCACCCCCCGTAGCGGCCCAGCGGAGATCATCCGGGTTCACTACCCTCGGCGCGTGCACATCCCGGTCGTAGTGGTCGCGGGCTTCCTCGGCTCCGGCAAGACAACCCTCCTCAACCACCTCCTGCGCACCGCGGGCGGTCTGCGCATCGGTGTCGTGGTCAACGACTTCGGCAAGGTCAACATCGACGCGATGACCGTGGCCGCGCAGGTCGACTCCATGGTGACCCTCGGCAACGGCTGCCTGTGCTGCGCGGTCGACGCGGCCGACCTGGACGCGATGCTCGACCGCATAGCGCGCCCGGACGGGCCGGTGGACGTGATCGTGGTGGAGGCCAGCGGGCTCGCCGAGCCACCCGCGATGGTGCGGCTGGTGCTGGCGAGCGAGAACCCGCACATCCGCTACGGCGGGCTGGTCGAGGTGGTCGACGCGGCGGAGTTCCCGGCGACCCGGGAGCGGCACCCGCAGCTGGACCGGCACATCAAGCAGGCGGACCTGGTGCTGCTGAACAAGGTCGACCGCGCGGCGGATGGCGTGCTGGAGCTGGTGCGGGACCTGGCGGGCGGCGTCCCGGTGGTGCCGACCGAGTACGGGCGGGTGGACCCGGGTCTGCTGTTCGACCGCGTGGCCCGGGTGGAGCCGGAGGTGCGCCAGTTGACGCTGGACGACCTGCTGCCGCACGAGGAGCACGTGCACGCGGGCTACTCGAGCGTCGAGTTCGCCGACCCGCGCCCGATGAACCCGTTGCGCTTCGCCCGGTTCCTGGCGGAGCGGCCCGCGGGTGTCTACCGGATGAAGGGTTTCGCGCACTTCGGGGTGCCGGGCTTCGAGGAGCCGTACCTGGTGCAGACGGTCGGCAAGGCGGTGTGGCTCGCGGCGGCACCGGAGGCCAAGCGGCGCAACGAGTTGGTGGTGATCGGATCCGAACTGGACGAGTCGGCCCTGCGCCGGGGTCTCGACGAGTCGCTTGAGGACGCCCCGGAGTCGGTGGACCCGTTGGACATGGCCTCGATCACCCGGTTCCTGCCCAGGGTCTGAGCAAACCAAGATCGCGAGCTGTCCACAGGCTTGATCGCTACCCGGCGGTACCGTCGGTCCCCGCCGGTAGCCTGGATTCCGGGGGCCGGCGGCAACCCCAGGCCGCGAAGCCAAGGTGGCGGACGCCTGCAGGCGCCCGCCACCTTGTCCGTTCGGGTGGTGCTTACTTGATGCCGTGCTTGGTGGTGGCGAGCTTCTGCACTGCCTTGACCGACGACGAGATGCTGAAGTCGTCGGCGTAGACGGCGCCCTGGCCGTACCAGCCGTGGGTGTAGATCGTCACGGTGCCGTTGGCGCCGGTGGTGAAGGGCAGCGTCACCTCCTGCCAGTCGCTGGCGACGGTCCAGGTGGTGGCGCTGGCGCCGCCGCGGACGCCGAGGTAGGCGTAGTTGCCGCGCAGCCAGGCGCGCAGCGTGTACGACTTGTTCGGCTCCAGGGTGACCTGCTGGCTGGCCTCACCGGTGCTCGAGTTGCTCGCACCGACGGAGAGGGCGTGGCCGCCGCCGTGGGTGGGCGAGGTGACGACGGTGGTGCCGTCGACCGCGGTCCACGGGGCCAGCACGCCGGACTCGAAGTCACCGTTGGCCACGGAACCACCCGGGGTGCCGCCCTGCACGGTCACGGTGAACGAGGTGCTGTGCTTGCCCGAGGGCGCCGAGCCGCCGACCGAGAAGGTGTACTTGCCCGGGGTGGCGTTGCCCGCGGCGGTCACGGTGATGGTGGCCGAGTTGCCCGCGGTGACGCTGGTCGGGTTGATGGTGGCGGAGACACCGCTCTGCGGCTTGGTCAGGCTCAGCGCGATGGTCTGCGCGTTGCCGCCGGTGACCGCGGTGGTCAGCTGGGTGGTGGCGGTGCTGCCGGTGGCGACGGTGACCTCGGCCGGGTTGACCGCGAGCGAGAAGTCGTTGCCCGGCTGGGTGCCGTTGACCTTGACCGAGACGGTGGCGGACTTGCTGCCGGAGGCGGCGGAGCCGGTCACGGTGAAGGTGTAGGTGCCCGGGGTCGCGTTGGCCGCGGCGGCGAAGGTGACGGTGGCCGAGCCGCCCGCGGTGACGCTACCGGGGGTGACGGTCGGGGTGACGCCGCCCTGGGCCGAACCGGCCGACAGCGAGACGGTCTGCGCGTTGCCCGCGGTGACCGCGGTGGTGATCGTGGCGGTACCGGACTTGCCCGGGTCGATCGACACCGACGCGGGGTTCACGCCGAGGGAGAAGTCGTCGGTCGGGTTCTGCGTGCCGCTGGTGTACTGCGAGAAGGTCTTGCTGAAGTAGTACAGGTCCTGCGCGATGCCGGAGCAGTCGTCGCGGGCGGCACCGCCGGGGCAGTTGCCGTTGTCGCGCTGGAGGGCCCAGAACGACAGGGTGTTGATGTTCTTCTCCTTGGCCCACGCGAGGACGGTGTTCGCGTCGGCGGTGGTGAAGGTCTCGGCCGGGCCGAAGTCGTCGACGCCGATCATCTCGGTGATGCCGACCATCTGCCACAGCTGCGCCTGGGTCTTGCTCGGGTACAGCTGGCCGAGGTAGGTGACCAGGGCCTGGCCCGCGGTCTTGGTGTCGTTGGCCATGTTGTGGGTGCCGGCGTTGTCGTAGTAGTCGAACGTCATGATGTTGACGACGTCGATCTCAGCGCCGTTGGTCACCGCGTTGCGCAGCAGGTTCCGACCGCTGTCGGCCAGACCCTGAACGGTCGTGGGCAGCGTGTAGGAGAACTGGATCTGGCGGCCGTTGGCCTTCGCCCAGTCCTTGGTGATCTTGATGGCCTTGTTGCGGCGGTCGACACCGGCGGTGTTCTCGATCGAGTCGGCCTCGATGTCGAGGTCGATCCGGCTGATGTCGTAGGTGGTGATCAGCCGCTGCCACTCGCCCGAGATCTTGTTGACGTCGGTGCAGCTGTCGGCGATCTCGGTGCCGGTGGTGTCGGCGGTGTAGCCGCCGAACGACGGGATGACGTCACCGCCGTTGTTCTGGATGGTCTTGATCGCCGCGCCGAAGGTGGCCTGGCCGATCGGCATGCTGGTGTCGCCGTTCCACAGCGCCGTGCAGGAACCCGGGCTGGCGGTCTGCAGGAAGGCCATGGTCAGGTGCTTCGCGCCGGACGCGGCCGAGAGCGTGGCCGGGTTCTCCCCGGTCCAGGCCTCGAAGTAGGGCGCGAACACCCGGGCGGGCAACGGCTTGGCCGCGGACTGCGCGGCGTCGGCCGAGGTGCCGACCACGACGCCGGTGACGGTGGCGGCGGTGGCGACCATGGTTAGTAGGGAAAACAGTTTTCTGGACAGCCGCATCGTGCGCTCCAGTGCAGGGAAAGGGGTCACAACCGGGCGGACAACCCCGGTCGCGGTGGTGCTACCCAAAATTGGACTAGACCAAAGCCGATGTCAAGACCGTTGCGTCAGACGGTCATCGAACTAGGTCGGAAAACGGGAAACCGACCCAAGCGGGCATTTGCCCCAACAGGAAAACCGTTATCTTGAGAACAGAGTTAATACAAAGGCGAGGAGCCTGGCAATTCACCCGAAATATCCGGCGGCGTACCAGGGCGGCGCGCGGCTAGGGTCGGGCACCGTGCGTAGACACCTCGACTTCGACCGCCTGCACAACTTCCGCGACCTCGGCGGTTACCCGACCGCGGACGGCGGCGCGGTCCGCTGGGGTCTGCTGTACCGCTCGGACTCGCTCGGCAAGCTCGCCGGGACCGACCTGGACCGATTCCGGGAACTCGACGTGCGGACGGTGATCGACCTGCGGCACGACTACGAGATCGCCGCGCGCGGGCGGGTGCCCGCGCTGCCCGGTCTGGTGTACCACCACCTGCCGATCGAGCACCGCGCGTTCGACCAGACCGGTCTCGACTCCGCGGTCGACCCCGGCCGGTACCTGGCGGACCGCTACCTGGAGTACGCCGAGGACGGGGTGGTGGAACTGCGGGCCGCGCTGACCGCGCTGGCCGAGCCGGGGACCGCGGTGTTCCACTGCGCGTCGGGCAAGGACCGCACGGGGGTGCTGGCGGCGCTGGTGCTGGCGCTGGTCGGGGTGTCGGAGTCCGACGTCGTCGCCGACTTCGCGCTGACCGGGCTGGCGACCGAACGGCTGGTGGCCGACTGGCGAGCGGAGAACGAAGGTCGCCCGCCCGCGTGGCACTGGTACGGCCACGCGCCCGCGGAGACCATGCGCTTGTTCCTCGCGGACCTGCTGGCCGAGCACGGCTCGGTCGCGGACTACGTGCTCGGACCGGTGGGTCTGGCACCGTCCGTGGTGGACCGCCTGCGCACCCGGCTCACGTTGTCGCCCCCCGCCTGATCTGCGACGATGCCGCCGTCACACAGACCGTCCCCCAGGAGTGGATCACGATGGCGAAGCGGCTCAACCCCTACATCAACTTCTCCGGCAACGCGCGCGAGGCGCTGGAGTGCTACCAGGGCGTGTTCGGCGGCGAACTGGCGCTCAACACCTTCGGCGCGTTCGGCGGCGACGAGAGCATCGCCGACAACATCATGCACGGCATGCTGGAGGCCGAGGACGGCTTCACGCTGATGGGTTCCGACCTGGCGCCGGGCATGACCCACCAGCCGGGCACCAACATCACCATCAGCCTCAGCGGCGACGAGCGCGACAAGCTGCTCGGCTACTGGGCGAAGCTCAGCGACGGCGGCCAGATCACGGTGCCGCTGGAGAAGCAGATGTGGGGCGACGAGTTCGGCCAGGTCACCGACCGGTTCGGCATCCAGTGGATGGTCAACATCCTGGGCTCGGCCTCCTGAACGGCGCGTTCGAGGAGGCCACCGGCCCACCGCGGGCCGAGCTGCGCGCGCACCGCAACCGCATGCTCGGCCCACCCCCTTCCTTCCTTGACGCCAAAACACACCAAACGACCACAAAATACGCAGCCGCCTGAAAACGCGGCGACATCGTCACCCTCCTGACGAACGACGCGCACTACGCCACACCCGAGCGACACTACGGCCGCAGGGAAGTCCACGCGTTCCCGGAAACCCCCGCCTATCGCCGATGCTTCCTCCCGGCGCGCCAATGGCCGGACAGCTTTCGGCACCCGCATCAGCCGCTACCGGGCCGCGATGACCCTCGAGGTCGACCCCACGTCCGCAAGGCCCCCGCCCTCAGCCTCCCCGGCCCCAGCGTCACCCGTCGATCACCAGAAGTATTCCTTGACACGAATATTCACTATGAGGAATGCTTCTAGTCATGGAGGACATCGCCTCGGCACTCGGGGACGCCGCACGCTGGCAGATCGTGGAGCTGCTGGCCACGCGACCACGGTCGGTCGGCGAGTTGGCCGAGCTGACCGGGTTGCGGCAGCCGCAAACCACGAAACACCTGCAGACCCTGGCGCGCGTCGGCCTGGTCGCGGTCCACCCGCTGGGGCAACGGCGGGTCTACGCCATCGAGCCCGGCCCGCTGGCCGACTTCGCGAGCCGCGTGCGGGCGCTGGTCGAGATCGCCGAGGCACACCAGGGCGAACTGGACGTCATCGCGCGCTACCGGGCCGCCATCGAGGTCGAGACGGTGGCAGCGGACCAGGACCGATGGGCCGACGGCCGCACCTTCTCCTTCGAGCGAGCACTGGCCGCACCCCCGGACGTCGTGTGGCGGCACTGGGTCGACCCGGCGCTGCTCGGCTCCTGGTGGGCCCCACCCCCCATGACGGTCTCCGAGTGCGTCCTGGAGCCAAAACCGGGCGGACAGGCGGTCCTTGAATACCGCGACGCCGACGGCCGATACCGATCCGAGGGCCGAGTCCGCACCGCGGTACCGCTGGAGCACCTGGAGTTCACCCTCTCGGTCCTCAACGAAACCGGGGTCGTCTCCTTCACCGGCCACTACGACATCCACCTCGCCCCCACCCCGGAGGGCACCCAACTCCGCGTCGACCTCCGGATCACCGACTCGACGGTCGAGTCCGCCCCCTACATCGCGGGCATCGGCACCGGCTGGGCCCAGGTGCTCGACCAACTCGTCCACGCCATCAACGCTTCCCACTGAACCGCAAAGGAACCACCGCCATGCCCCGCAAGGTGACCGCCAACATCAACATCACCCTCGACGGCCGCTACAACGGCCCCGCAGGCCCAGGCGACCTGGGCGCGATCGTCCCGTACGCGGTCACCGACGTGGCCCGCGACCACTTGACCCGCATCTGGAACGGCGCCACAACCGCCGTCCTGGGCCGCAACTGCGCGGAGGGCTTCCTGGGCTTCTGGCCGTCGGTCGCCACGGACGAAACCGCCGACCCCCGCGACCGCGCCTACGCGAAGTGGCTGGTGGACGTGGAAAAGCTAGTCCTCTCCACAACCCTGACCACGGCCCCCTGGAACAACACCCGCGTCGTCAACGCCCCCGCCACCGACGTCATCACCGACCTCAAAACAACCGGCGAAGGCGACATCCTCGTCAACGTCAGCCCAACCGTCCTCAAGCCCCTACTGGCCGCCGACCTCATCGACCGCCTGCACCTGATCACCACCCCGGAGATCGCAGGCGGCGGCACCCCCCTCTTCACCACAAACCTCCCGAGTACCAAGTGGACCCTCATCCACCTATCCCGTGGCCCCCACGGCGAAATCGCCACCACCTACGACCGTGCCAGGTAATAACCGTCCACAACAGACACCCCAGCCGCAAACTCCCCACCACCACACCACCCCCGGCAACGGCCCACTCACGCCGCCCACACCCACACACAACCCCAACTAGCCCCGCACCCACATCAACCGGCCCGGCGAACCCGCCGCCCGACCCCGCAAACCCCGTCACCGGCCCGACAGTCTCGCCACCCGGTTCCGGCGAACGCACACCCATCCCGCGCCGGTTCCCCCCGCCACTTCCCCACGCTGGTCCCCCGCCACTCCCCCACGCTGGGTCGGGAGAAGCTCGCACCGTGGAGGTCTGGGGGCTCGGCCCCCAGAATCGATGACGGACGCCATGTCCACGCAGTCCGTGGACATGGGTAGCCCAAGTCCGTGGGGCGGGTGGGACTCGAACCCACGGCCCAAGGATTATGAGTCCTCTGCTCTAACCGGCTGAGCTACCGCCCCCAACCCGGAGGATCTTACCCAGGGTGTGCGTCCGGGGAGCGAGGATGGCGCGACTTGATCAACTCTGGTCGAGAAGTCGCTAGATCGGGTGAACGCCAGGAGTTACGGGCCGTCATAGCGGTAACCGCGTGCGCCACAACGAGAAGAACCCCAGGTCAACGACCTGGGGTTCTTCTCGGCTCCTCCAGCTGGACTCGAACCAGCAACCCTTCGATTAACAGTCGAATGCTCTGCCAATTGAGCTATGGAGGAAGGGCACCTCCGCCGGGGGTTCAACCCGACGGAGGTAACTCTAGCGCATACCCGCCACTCGGTTTTGCGGGGTACCCCGTAGCTGCCCGGAGCGGTGATCGCCCGCGTGCGGCAGGATGGTGCGACGGCGCGGGTCGACGAGGGTGGAGGTGCCGGTGTTCGGATTCCTGGTGGGTGCCGGGGTGGGGTACGTGCTCGGGGCGAAGGCGGGGCGCGGGCGGTACGAGCAGATCCTGCGCACGTACCGGCGGATCGTCGACCACCCGGCGGTCCAGGGCGCCGCGGGCATCGCCCGGGCCAAGATCGGCGGCAAGGGCTAGCACCCGCGTCACCCGAACCGCACCACGTCCCCCGTTCCCATGACACCCGGTCGGCGGACGGTGGCGTACACGCCGAAGGTCATGTCCTGCGGGGCGAGGTTCCGCAACAGGTCGACGGCGGGCAACTCGCCTTGGGCGTGGTCGAGCATCACGCACCGGATCACCGGACGGGTGATCTCCAGTTCGGCGGTGCCGACGGTCAGCCGCCTGCCGATCCACTCGTCCTCGACCCGGTCCTCGCCGTCGACATCGATCACGATGTTGGGCCGGGCGCGCTCCCATTCCGCGCCCAGCCACCGCAGCGAGGCGGTGGTGACCAGGTGGACGGGTCCCGCGTCGAGGTGCGGGACCTCGCCTTCCTCGACGACGGTCACCGGCTGCCCGACCACCTCGGACACGGCCTCGTGCACCTTCTCGTCGACCGTGGCGTACTCGCGGCCGTCGGGTAACCCGACGACGGTGTGCACGCCCCAGACGCGTTTGGACCACATGTCCAGCAGGCGCGGTAAGCGGGTGAACCGGTTGGTGCTCTTCCCGGACCCGAGCTTCCCGTTCGCCGCGCGGAGGGCCCACCGGCGGTCGTCCACCGCGCCCCGGCCGTCGACCTCCAGCACCTCGACCGATTCGCCCCGCAGCGACTTCACGGGGTAGCGGGCCAGGATTCCGACGCGCACGTCAGCGGATCCGGGCGACGAAGAAGACCCGGCGGAACGGGAACCAGGTCGTGCCGTCCGGCCGCCGCGGGTACGCCTCGGCCAGCCGCGGCGCCAGGGCCGTGCGGAACTCCTGCCAGTCGTCGTCGGCCAGGGTCGCGCGGATCGGGCGCAGGGCCGTGCCGGTGATCCACTCGAGCACCGCGTCCGGACCGTCGAGGCGCTGCAGGTAGGTGGTCTCCCAGGCGTCGACCTCGCAGCCCGCTTCGGTGAGCAGTTCGGCGTAGCCCTCCGGCGGGAGCGTCGCGTCCTCCTCGCGCAGCCGCACCGGCTCCAGCCGGTCGAACCACTCGGGCTCGGCCACCAGCTCACGCAGCAGGGCGTGGGAGGGGGCGTTGAAGTTGCCCGGCACCTGCACGCCGAGCCAGGCGCCGGACGGCAGCGCCCGCGCCCACCGGCTCAGCAGCTCGGGGTGCCCGGGCACCCACTGCAGGGCCGCGTTGCTGATCACCACCTCGACGTCCTCGTCGGGCACCCACTCGCGCAGGTCGGCGACCTCGGCGGCGACGCCGCGCGTCCGGGCGGCGGCGACCATCTCCGCCGAGGTGTCGATCGCCGTGAGCCGGGTGTTGGGCCAGCGCTGCGACATGGTGATGGTCAGGTTGCCCGGGCCGCAGCCCAGGTCGACCACGGCGCGCGGGCTCTCGGCGCGCACCCGGCCGAGCAGGTCGAAGAACGGCCTGGCCCGGTGGTCGCTGAAGCTCAGGTACTTCGCGGGGTCCCACATCGACGCCTCCAAGCAAACCGTACGTACGTACTGTTTACCTTAACGCGTCCATCAGCCGTCCGCGAGTCCCTGGTTGATCTTCGCTGCCACGTCCTCGGCGATGGACCGCGCCAACTCCACGTCGGTACCCGGGTCGGGGCGCACCTGCAACACGGTGCCGTCGCGACCGGGGACCTTGCGCTGGACGAACCAGGCGCCGCCACCGGGCAGGTCGCGGTGGTGGCGGGAGCGGATCGAGCTGGTCACCCGCCGGTGGACGGCGAGCGGCAGCTTCCCGGGCTGCGCCAGCACGAAGCGCCGCGGCGCGCGGTCGGCGAGCACCACGGCCTCACCCGTCCGGTCGATCTCGTCGGCCTCGATCACGACGAACACCCCGTCGCCCCAGGTCGCCTTCGACACCAGGTGCCAGCCGACGCGGCGGGCGCCGTCGCCGTCGGGGATCCACAGTCCCAAGGAGGTCGCGACCAGGTAGCCGCCACCGCGCACCTCGGCCCAGGCCGCGACCCCCTCGGCGCGGTCGAGCACGCCCGCGAAACCCCTGGGCAGGCCGCCGAACAGCCGGGACAGGAACGTGGTCATGCCCGCCCCCGAAGTCCACCTGAGCAGGGGTCACCGTGTCGAGGGACGCGCCGGGACGCGGGGGTCAACCTATGCCCCCGTATTCCTGCTTGCTCTTCAGCGCCTTGCGCCACTCTTCCATTGCTACCAGATCCCCCCACAGAGCCCGCGCCTCGTCGGGGTGCTCGACTGGCGAGAGTCGCTGAAGCCGGGACTTGATCTCGGCAATCTGCCTGGCGACCAACTCGAGTTGAAGGCCAGCCAACACGCCCGAGGCGAATCGTTCGATCGACGGGTTGCGCACCGGCAACGGAATCGGTTCAACGGCCAGCTCGTGAGCGAGCCTGCGTACTACAGGTGAGGCGCAGTGCTTGACGACTGCTGCTAGCCACTCTGCGCCGGCCAGCCCTAACGCGGTGCCTCCGGCCGTTAGCACGGCTGTGTGCAGGGCTGCGTAGGCAGGATCAGTGAAGGCATCCACAGGCATCGAGTCGTAGACCGGGCCAGCAAGCGCTGGCTCCTGCAGCGCGATCTTGAGCACACCGCGCTGGGCCTCCAGCGACTTGTTTTCCGGATTGGGACGAGGCGGTCCCTCTACTTCTACACCGAGTGCAGCCTGGTCAGGGTCGGTGGAGCGTACTCGCCGCTTGCTAGTGGAAACCCCGACACCTGCCAACTCCCGCACTCGGCGCACCACGACTAGTGCATCGTCCCAGCCAACCCAGCCCGAAAGCTGGCGGGCGTACTCGTCGCGCAGTGAATGGTCCTTGATCTGGGCAACCAGCGGTGCAGTGCGACGCAGAGCCTCAAGCCGACCCTCGGCAGTGTCGAGGTCGTAGGAGGCCAACTCAGCGCGGATGGCGAAGGCAAACAGGGGATGTCTGCGCGCGACAAGGTCCCTCACGGCGACGTCACCCCTCGCTTGGCGCAAGTCACACGGATCCATGCCATCAGGGGCGATGGCGATGAAGGTCTGCGCGGCGAACTCCTGTTCGCCGTCGTCGAAGGCCTTTCTAGCCGCCTTCTGGCCCGCCTCATCGCCGTCAAAGGTGAAGATCACCTCGCCGCGGAAAGTGTCGTCGTCCATTAGGAACCGGCGCAGCACCTTGATGTGCTCACCGCCGAACGCCGTCCCGCACGAGGCGACGGCCGTCGGCACACCGGCGACGTGCATCGCCATGACGTCGGTGTAGCCCTCGACGACCACGACCTGGTGCCGCTTGGCGATCTCCCGCTTGGCCACGTCGAGCCCGAAGAGCACCTGGGACTTCTTGTAGATCGGGCTCTCGCTGGTGTTGAGGTACTTGGCCTGGATCTGGTCGTCGTCGAACAACCGCCGGGCCCCGAACCCGACCACGTCGCCGCCGATGTCCTTGATCGGCCACAGCAGCCTGCGGTGGAACCGGTCGATCGGCCCCTGCCTGCCCTCCTTGGCCAACCCGCCCTTGATCAGCTCGGCCACCTCGAAGCCACGCCCGAGCAGGTGCTTGGTCAGCTTGTCCCAGCCACCGGGCGCGAACCCGCAGCCGAAAGCGGTCGCCACGGCCTCGTCGAACCCGCGCTCGGCCAGGAACTCCCGCGCCTTCACCGCGTCGGGGGTGCGCAGCTGCTCGGCGTAGAACTCGGCCGCCGCCTTGTGCGCGTCGACCAGGCGGGACCGCGTGCCCCGGTCGCGCTGCACGCTCGTGCCGCCGCCCTCGTAGGTCAGCTGCAACCCGACCCGCTCGGCGAGCCGCTCCACGGCCTCGACGAAGGACAGGTGGTCGAGCTTCATCACGAAGGCGATGACGTCGCCGCCCTCACCGCACCCGAAGCAGTGGAACGTGCCGTGCGTGGAGCGGACGTTGAACGAGGGCGTCTTCTCGTCGTGGAACGGGCACAGCCCCTTGAGCGCGCCACCACCCGCGCGCCGGAGTTGGACGTACTCGCCCACGACCTCGTCGATCCGGCTGCGCTCGCGGACCTGCGCTATGTCACTCTCCCGGATACGTCCAGCCACAGTCGTCGAGTGTATGCGGCGCCCCCGACCGGGCATCGCCGACGTCACCCCCGACGACCGGCCCGCGGCGGCCGCGGCGTCATTACGATGACGGGGTGAGCGTCACCGACACCGCGCTGGCCGAGCGGTTCTCCGAGCACCGAGACCACCTGGTCGGTGTCGCCTACCGGCTGACCGGCAGCCGCTCCGACGCCGAGGACGCGGTGCAGGAAGCCTGGCTGCGACTGTCCGCTGTGGACGAACAAGCCCGCGAGGGGATCCGCGAACTGCGGGCCTGGCTGACCACCGTCGTCGGCCGCCTGTGCCTGGACCGCCTCCGCTCCGCCACCGCCCGCCGCGAGCGCTACGTCGGCCCGTGGCTCCCCGAACCGGTGGTCACCCCGTTCGGCACGGCACCGAGCGAGGACCCCCTGGACATCGCCGTCCGCGACGACGGCGTCCGGATGGCGGCCCTCGTGGTCCTGGACCGCCTGACCCCGGAACAACGCGTCGCCCTGGTCCTGCACGACGCCTTCGACCTCCCGTTCGCCGAAATCGCCGCGACGCTGGGTTGCACCGACGCCACAGCCCGTCAACACGCCTCCCGCGCCCGCCGAGCCGTGGCCCAAGCCGACCCACCCCCACGCATCGCCCTCGAAGAACAGCGCGAGGTCCTGGAGCGCTTCGTGGCCGCCATCGCCGCGGGCGACCTGTCCCGGGTGGTGGCCCTGCTGCACCCGGACGCCGCCCTGATCGCCGACAGCGGCGGCAAGGCCCGCGCCGCCCGCCGCTCCGTCCTCGGCCCGGACAACATCGCCCGCTTCTACCTGGGCCTACGCCGCCGCTACGACGAACTCGTCTTCAACGGCGCACCCATCCTGGTCAACGGCGACCTGGGCGCGTACCTACCCCCGCTCCCCGCAGGCGAAGCCCACCACGGCCGCGACGCCCGAGTGGCCACCTTCGCCATCCGCGACGGCCTGATCTACGCCATCTACGACATCGCCAACCCGGACAAACTGACCGGCCTCAACCTCCCCACTCCCTGATCCAACCCCACCACCCATCAACCCCTACACCGATCGCCAATGTCCACACTGGACACAACCGAGTCGCCGACTCGCCGCCAAGCTCCACGCCACGCGCATGCCGCGCCCACGCAAGACACGGCCCACGGCCCACGGCCCACGGCCCACGGCCCACGGCCCACGGCCCACGGCCCACGGCCCACGGCCCACGGCCCACGGCCCACGGCCCACGGCCCACGGCCCACGGCCCACGGCCCACGGCGAGCATGCCGCAGCGCACCCACCGCGCCGTCGGCCCGGTGGATTCGGTCACCAGTGTCCGCACCACGACCTCCACGGCGCCGTGCACGGACTCCGCGCACTCCTCGGCGCCCTACACCTGCCGAGACCACCGAGCCGTCGTGACCGCACGGATCGCGGTGGCGCACACGGCCACAGTCTTCGTGCGCCCGTGGGCAGCACCCATCCGGCGACCGCCGCCATGCGCGCGGCAACCACCGACGCCACAACGCTCAGCACGCCAAGCCCGGGACGTGGCGTCCAGCCCCGTAACCCGCGTCTTCCACGACTTCGCCAGCCGCGACCGGCGCGCCCCGGTGAAGCGCCGACCGCGCGCCGACCCCTGCCGCTGCCGACCGGGGCCTAGGCGCCGGAGGTGGGCACCCGGCAGGCGGCGCCCGAGGTGAAGCCCTGGTCGGTGATGCCCAGTGCGTGGTTCATCCGCGCGCGCTGGTTTTCCAGCGCTATGTGGTAGGTCAGCTCGATCACTCCCTTCTTGCCGAATGCCGTGGTCAACTCGGTCACCTGCTCGTCGGTGACCGTCATGGGGTTCGCCGTCATCGCGTCGGCGTAGGCGATCGCGAGGCGTTCCTTGTAGGAGTACGCCTCCGCGGTGGCGTACTCCTCAATGTGCTTGAGGCGCTCGATGTCCAGGCCCTCCAGGCGTTGCAGCATGGTGCCGAAGTCGACGCACCACGAGCAGCCGACCGTCTGCGCCACCCGGTACACCGCGAGTTCCCGGACGTTCGCGGGCAGCGCCTTCGACGCCCGCTGCACGCTCAGCTCGTGCCTCACGGACGCCAGCAGCAACCCGCGGTGATGGGCCGTGACAGCGAACGGTTCCGGCACGGCGCCGAACCGCTTCTTGGCGAACCAGAACAAGACCCGCAGCACCGGTCCCGCCTGACCCGCACTGACCCCGGTGATCCTTGGCATGTGCCCTCCCCGTGTGCGCGGCCCCGATCCAGCCGTTCACCACGAGGACGACACACCCCCGCCAGGTGTGACAAGCCAGCCACGGGTCCGTGCCGAGAGACCCGCCACAGCAGCCTTCGCCACACGCCAGCGGAGCGGACCACGCCACGGACACCACCCCGCACTCAGACAGCGCCCTATAACTCGACATCACAACCAGCAGGATGATGACGAGTTCAGCCCGGCACCAGGTGGCACACGTGGCGTGGCGTTCGGCCACCCGAGCAGTCCCGACCGTGTTGCGCGGTATGCGCCATGTGCCGAAGGCCAGCAGTCCTCCGTCGTGCGAGTCCGGACTCGCACGACGACGACCGCGTCATCGCCTCCAGCCACTCGAACATGGCGCGTCGAGCCGCGGTACCCATGGTCGACTCGCTCACCGCTCACACACGATCGGTCACCTCACCGCCGATCAGCACCCGGCAACGACCCACAGGGCACTGCCTGGAAGAACCGGATGCCCTCAGGGCACCGTCTCAGCCGCCAGGGCACCCTGGCAGCCGGGGCCTCCCTGCCTGGCGGCGGTCAGGACGGGTCGGTAACGCGCGCGAGGAAATAGATCACCCCCGTCCCCTTGTGCCGGACCACCACCAGGAACGGGCGGTTGACCTCGACCTCGACCTCCGTCTGGACCAGCGACACCATTCGCATGACGACCGCCGTGGCCGCGGCGCCCTCGAACCCGTCCTCATCGACCTTCAGCACCGACTCGTGCAGCACGCGCTGCACGGCCAGCCGTTCGGAGCTGATGCCCGTGAGGTCGGCGGAGTCGGTGAACACCGTTCGCACGCCGACTTCTCGCAACGGTGCCGTGAGGTCGGCGCGCGTGGTGATCTCCAACTTCGGAAGGGCCAACTGGACCTGCCGGGGTTCGGGAGCCGACAGGAGATCGGAGAGCGAACCCGCCGTCAAGGCCGCCTCCGACTCCGCCAGCTCCTCGTCGGGAAGCAGGATCACCGCTTCCACTCCCCCGACCGCGGGCAGGCCGACGACCTGCCACCCGTCCCGGTGGGCGTACCCGATGCGCTCGTTGAGCGACATCGCGGGCACCTCCGCCGTTCGCCCCGCGGTGGCGAACGGCAAAGGCGTGGTCGGCGTGAACCTGTTGTGCCAGGCACACTTCAGGTACAGCGCGTTGACCAAAGAGGACACCGTGTCCGCGGTGAAGGTCCCGAACGGCACCAGTTCGGGGATCAGCCCCCGCGTCGTCTCCGCCACGTCGGCGTTGATCTCCCGACGCGCCTTCTCCGGCTCGGCCCGGAACGGCGCGTTGCGCACCACGCCGCCGGACCAGCTCGCCAACTCCTCGGCGAAACCGGATTCGATGGGTACGGAGGCGTCCGCCCACAGGGTGTTCGCCACCGCGATGACCGGCTGCTCCTCGTCCGGCCGGGGCTGCTCCAGCGAGCCCGCCGCGCCCAACTCGGCACCGGTCTCACCGAGTTCGCCGAGCAGGACGGCGAGTTCGTCGAGACTGGCTCCCTTGGCCCCGCGGGCGAGCAGGGTCAGGGCGCTGGCCACCGAGAACGGGGACCAGCAAACCTGCTGGGCCGGGTCCGACGCGACGGCCCGGTGCAGGTCGAGGGTGAAACCGAGATGTGACACGGTGGCTCCTGACGGATGTCCGATTCCTCTTCCGTGCCTCGAGTGTGCCGGCTCACCAAACCCGGCGAAGAAAGTTATCCACAGGCCTTGTGCCAGAGCATTGCCTGCTGGTCCGTGAGGGAAGCGACCTGGTCAACGACCACTCGCAGCCGTTGCGCGTCGTCCTCGGCCGCCAGCCAGGAGGGTTGGAAAGCGGGTTCGAGAGCAGCGGGCGCGCGGTCGAGGAGGGCGGCGACCAGTTCGGTGACGACCTGCCGCTGGCGTTGCTGCAACGCCAGCCGATCGGGGTCGCTCATCACGTAGCGCACCGCCATGGCCTTGAGCAACGCGACCTCGGCGGCGACGCGCGGCGGCACGACGAGCCCCGCGGCGTGTCGGACCAGCGGGCCGTCGCCGTACTCGGCGCGCGTCCCGGTCACCGCGGCGGCGGCGAATCGGCCGACGAGTTCACTGGTCAACCGCTTGAGCGCTACCTGCGCGGCCAACGAGCCGTCGTACTCGCGCGCGACCAACTCGCCCACTACGGGAAGTTCCAGCAGCCCTACCGCGGCTTCCCCCAACGACGAGGCCGATTCCACGGAGAAGTGCTTCGCCGCCAACTGGGCGACGACCGCGCGTTCCGAGGTGTCCGCCAGCGCGGATAACGAGATCCGACCCGAACGCACACCGTCCTCGACGTCGTGCACCGAGTAGGCGACGTCGTCGGACCAGTCCATCACCTGCGCCTCGACGCAGCGCTGGTCACCCGAGACCTCTTCGCGGATCCACGTGAAGACCGCCAAATCGTCGTCGTAGACGCCGAACTTCACCGTGCCGGGACGACGGGGCCACGGGTACTTCGTGGCGGCATCCAGCGACGCGCGGGTCAGGTTGAGACCGTGAGGCGAACCGTCGTCACCGAGGACTTTGGGTTCGAGGCGGGTCAGGATGCGCAGCGTCTGCGCGTTGCCCTCAAACCCGCCGCACGGCTGGGCGACGACGTCGAGAGCTCGTTCGCCGTTGTGCCCGAAAGGCGGGTGGCCGATGTCGTGGGCAAGCCCGGCGGTGTCGACGATGTCCGGGTCGCACCCGAGTTCGTCGGCAATACCTCGTCCGATTTGGGCTACTTCCAGCGAGTGGGTCAACCGCGTTCGCGGGATGCCGTGCACCTCTGTGCCCTCATTGGGCCCCACGACCTGGGTCTTACCCGCCAGGCGCCGTAGTGCCGCCGAATGCAGCACCCGCGCGCGATCCCGGTCGAACGCGCTGCGTGACGCGCTGAACGTGCCCGGTAGCACCGCCCCCTTGGGAGGTTCGACGTAGAGGCGCTCGCGGTCGTGGTCGGTGTAACCGGGATTCACAAGGGGAGACTACGTCGGTCAGCCGACTTCTTCGTCAATCGCGATACCGTCGGCGGAGGCGTTGGTGGACCGGTAGTAGAGCAGGGCGGCGGTCTCGCGCAGGATGTACTTGGCCTGCGTCTCGCGGGTCTGCACGATCGGACCGGAGTGGGTCGGCGAGGTCCAGGCGTCGATGCCCGCGTCCTTGGCCATCGTGCGGGCGCGTAGCGAGTGCCACGGGTCGCTGACGATCACCGCGGTCTCCCAACCGCGGTGGCGCACCTCGGCGGCGACGGCCTGGAGTGTGCCCAACGTGTCGTTGCCCTCGCCCACGCCGATTACGCGATCCGCAGGCACCCCGTGCGCGATGAGCCATTTACGACCAGCCTCGGCCTCGGTGTACCTATCGCCCGCACGCCGCCCACCGCCGGTCACGACGTAAGGGGCTACACCTTGGTCGAAGAGCGTCTTGGCTTGGCGTAACCGGGCTTCGAGGACCTTGGACGGCTTGCCCGCGTATTGGGCCGCGCCGAGAACCACTACGGCGTCGGCGTGTTCGCGGTCGTCGACGCGGGCGACCTGCCAGACGCGGAACGCCGTGCCGCCCACCACGAGCACGCCCATCAGCACGACACCGACGAGAAGTCGGCGCAGGAAACGGCGAACCGGGCGGGGATGGGATGACACGCTCGCATCCTTCCAGAAGGGTGTCGCGGTGCTTCGGGACGGGGACTGTACGCGATCGGTGGGACGTTCACGGTCGCGGCGGGTTGCCGCGGAACGCGAAACCGACCTCTCCGAGTTGTCCACATACCTCCGAGTTGTCCACAGGCCGAGCCGCATCGCTTTCCAGCGCTTCCCAACCGGAGTTACCTCGTGTCCATGCGAACGAATCAGCAGCTCGGCGCGATCGAGACGGAACCGTTGATCAGCACTGGGAGCGCCCCGCCAGGTCCGTGGCCCATGCCGTCGGCCGAGGTCGTGGTGCTCGCGGACTCGGGCCCGAGCCGGGTCCAGCGGCTGCGCGAGGCCATGCGCCTGACGCAGGGCGATGCGGTGGTGACCGGGCGGGAGGCGATGTGGCTCAACGGCGTGCCGATCTCCTCGTTCGGCGCCATCCACCTGGTGGTGCCCGCCCGCCGCCCGAGTCGGCACGACGGGTCGGTCCGGGTGGAGACCACGTCGCGGATGCCCGATCCGCTGTGGCGACAGGGGTTCCCGACCGCACCACTGGCCAGGGCGACCGTCGACGCGTGCAGGCGGACACCCGGCGCGGGTGATGTCCGGGTGCTCGCGATGGAGGCCGTGCACCGGGGCGGGGTCACCATCGCCGAGCTGCATGAGGAACTCGCTCGCGGCCGGAGCAGGGGGACGACCCTGCTGCGCCGTGCGCTCGCCGAGATCGACCGCGGCGTGCGCACGGTGGTCGCGGGCCGGGCGGCTGAGGTGGTGGACCGGGCCGGGCTGCCGCAGCCCACCTGGACCGCTCGGCTGAGCACGGCCGACGACGCGCACCTCGCGGTGGTCGACGCGTGGTGGGACGACGTCGCCCTCGCCTGGGACGCCGACATCCACCGGCCCTGGGCGCCGCGCACCGGTCTGCTCGCGCTCAACCGCGCGGCCAGGCTGACCGCGGCCGGGATCGTGGCCATCCACACGGATCCGGCGCGGCTGCGCGGCGACGCGCACACCGTGGTGGACGAGCTGAAAGGCGCCTACCGGCTCGCCACCACCCGACCGAGGCCGGAGGTAGTCATGTCCTGATCCAGCAGCCGAGCGCTCGACCGCACCCGGTCGGCGTCCCGAGTCCGAACGCGACGAACACCGCCAGCCGTCCGAGCCTCGTGCCTGGACGGGTCGAATCCCCGTGGGATCACGCGGATCCGTCTGGCGCGGGCTGCCCAGGCAGTGCGCGCGGTGAGTCGCCTCGGACGGGCGCAGCTGCCGGTGGAGCGGGGCATCGACCCACGGCGCGCGTGCCCGGACCGCCTCAGCAGCCGATGAGCCTGCTCGCCAGGTAGGACTCGAGCTGGGCCATGGCCACGCGTTCCTGGGACATGGTGTCGCGCTCGCGCACAGTGACGGCGTGGTCGTTGAGGGAGTCGAAGTCGACGGTGACGCAGAACGGGGTGCCGATCTCATCCTGCCTGCGGTACCGGCGGCCGATGGCGCCCGCGTCGTCGAAGTCGACGTTCCAGTGCCTGCGCAGCGTGGCGGCCACGTCGCGGGCTTTGGGCGAGAGGTCGGCGTTGCGCGAGAGCGGCAGCACCGCGGCCTTGACCGGGGCCAGCCTCCGGTCGAGTCGGAGCACGACCCGCTTGTCGACGCCGCCCTTGGCGTTCGGCGCCTCGTCCTCGACGTAGGCGTCGAGCAGGAACGCCATCATCGGGCGGCCGACACCGGCGGCGGGCTCGATGACGAACGGCCGGTACCGCGAGTTGGTCGCCTGGTCGAAGTAGGACAGGTCCACTCCGGAGTGGTTGGAGTGGGTGGTGAGGTCGAAGTCGGTGCGGTTGGCGATGCCCTCCAGCTCGCCCCACTCCTGCCCGCCGAACTGGAAGCGGTACTCGATGTCCACCGTCCGCTTGGAGTAGTGCGAGAGCTTCTCCTGCGGGTGCTCGTAAACACGGAGGTTGTCCTTGGCGATACCCAGGTCGGTGTACCAGCGCGTGCGCTCGTCGATCCAGTACTGGTGCCACTCGTCGTCGGTGCCGGGTTCGACGAAGAACTCCATCTCCATCTGCTCGAACTCGCGGGTGCGGAAGATGAAGTTGCCCGGGGTGATCTCGTTGCGGAAGGACTTGCCGATCTGCCCGATGCCGAAGGGCGGCTTGCGGCGGGAGGTGGTCTGCACGTTCAGGAAGTTGATGAAGATGCCCTGGGCCGTCTCGGGGCGCAGGTAGTGCATGCCCTCCTCGGTCTCGACCGGGCCGAGGTGGGTCTTGAGCATCATGTTGAACTCGCGCGGCTCGGTGTACTGGCCGCGGGTGCCGCAGTTCGGGCACGGGACGTCGGAGAGGTCGTCCTCGGCGATGTCCTTGCCGGTCCGGGCCGCGTACTCCTCGACCAACTGGTCCGCGCGGAACCGCTTGTGGCAGGAGGTGCACTCGACGAGGGGGTCGTGGAAGGCGTTCACGTGGCCGGACGCCGCCCACACCTGGCGCGGCAGGATCACCGACGAGTCGAGCCCGACGACGTCGTCACGGCCCTGGACCATGCTCTTCCACCAGGCCCGCTTGATGTTGTCCTTGAGCTCGACGCCGAGCGGCCCGTAGTCCCACGCCGACCTGGTGCCGCCGTAGATCTCCCCGCACGGGTAGACGAAACCACGGCGCTTGCAGAGGCTCACGACGGTGTCGATCCGGTCGGCAGGCACTGCCCCTCCATGCGATGAAACTCGGGGTGGGAGAACTCAGGGGTCGAGCCCGTCAAGGGTAGTCCGCGGACTGCCGTTGGTCCGTTCGGGGGACACCCCGGCCACGGGATCCCGGTTCCTCGACGGGTGCTCGCCTGCTCGGCGGGCGCCGGAGGGGTGGTGGCGCGAACGCGACTAGCGGGCGGTCGTGGGACCGGCGGCCTCGCCGAGGCGGACGGTGTCGGCGTCGGCGGCCAGGAGGCTGGCGTGCTGCTGGACCCTGCCCGGGGCTCCTTCGCCGCCCGGCTCGCCTTCGAGGACGACCTCGTAGGCGGCGGGCTCGGTGGTGTCGGCCTCGGCGAGCAGCGGGATGACGTGGGTTCGGACGTCGAAGGGAGACAGGGATTTGCGGTAGGCGGAGACGGAGGTGAACTCCACGGTCAGCACCCAGGCCGTGGCGGACTCGGTGGAGCGGGCCAGCAGGCCGCGCTGGCAGCCGGGCTGCGCCAGCAGCAGTTCCAGGGCGTGCTTGGCGCGGGCGGTGAAGGCTTCGGGGTCGGTCGCGGTGAACCGGGCGATCAGCAGCACGCGCGGGTGCCTTCCTGGTCGTGGGTGCGAAGATGCTGCACCGTAGTTCACCCGGTGGACCGGACCGCCGGTGGAACCAGCGGCAGGCATCGACCGACCTAGAGACCCGGGAGACACCGTGCGGCGGACGCGCTCGATGAGGACACCGTTGCTGGCAGGGCGGGGACCGTTGGCGCGGGTCCCACCGGTCGCGGTGTTCGCGCTGGTCATCGGGTTGTTCGCGGCCGGGGTGCTGGTGCGCGGACCGGTCGGCGCCGTGCTGCTCGGCGTCCTCGCGGCCGGGGTCGCCGTGCTGCTCGCCGCGACCTGGGGCGTCCTGGCGCCGGGCCAGCGGTTCGGCCGGGCCTTGGTGCTCGCGGTACTCGTGGCGGTGGCGATCTCGGTGCTCTAGCGGCGTGGCCGCGGGCCGACCAGGCGGGCGGGACGGCGCCCTGGCGGAGCCGTGCCCGGGGTCGGGTGCTCCCGGTGGCGGCGGTCATCTCGGCGCCGCGAGCGACAACCACGGGCTGAACAAGGTGCGTTTACGGGTCGTGCGGGTCGGGTCGCGGGTGCGGGTCGGCGTGGAGCTGCTGGCGAGGACGGTCGAGCGACCGGACGGGGCAGCGCTGGGCGGAGTCGTCTGTTGGGGCGGGCGCGGGTTGGCGTTGGCGATCGCAGAGCTGTGGGTGGGGTTGAGGCCAGCGGGGCGGGACGGTGCCGATGGGCATCGGGTTGAGGTGCTCGTAGCGGTGGCGATCACGGTGGTGCGGTGCCAGGTCGGTCGACCAAGCCGGATGGCGCCCAGTGGAGTCGTGCGTGAGGTCGGGTGCCGGTGGCTGGCTCGGCGCTGTGGTCGGTGTTGAACGCGGCTGACCGGACGGGCGGGATGGCGTCGGGGGGATCGTGCTCGGGGGTTGGTGGGGGGCGACCACGGTGGCGCGGGGTGCCAGGTCGGTCGACCAAGCCGGATGGCGCCCGGTGGAGTCATGTGGGAGGTCGGGTGCCGGTGGTCGGCTTGGCGCTGTGGTCGGCGCTGAGGGCGGCTGACCGGACGAGCGGGGTGGCGTCGGAGTAGATCGGGCCGGGGGTTGGTGGTGGGTGGTGGCGGTGCTCTCGGGGCTGTAGGCGGGCATCGAGGCTGGTTGGTCACGTGGTCGGGAGCGGGGTGCGGTGGGGTGATCTCGAGGCCGTGGGTGCCTCTCGGGGGTGATCGTCCCGGTCGGGTGTGGTGGTGTCCGGTGGCGGGTTGGCGGGGCTTGTGTGCGAAGTGCACAGCCGGAGAGGCCACCCTGAACTGCGAAAGCGCCTAAGATGAATACGGTAACCATCACCCCGTCGGTTTCGGTCGTCGGGCACAGGAGAGGACGACGTCGATCGTGACCTCGGAAGCCGCGTCGCACGAGCTGCGGGCAGCCGCCGAGCAGCACGACCACTCGTCTGATCGGCCCGTCGTGGCGGCCGCCACCCATCGCAGGCCCGCCATGACGCTGACGGCGGCGGGGGATCTGCTGCGGGCGCTGGCGGCGCCGGTGCGGATCGCGATCGTGTTGGAGCTGCGGGAAGCCGACCGGTGCGTGCACGAGCTGGTCGAGGCGCTGGGGGTGGCGCAGCCGTTGATCAGCCAGCACCTGCGGGTGCTCAAGTCGGCGGGTGTGGTCTATGGGGAGCGACACGGCCGGGAAGTCGTCTACCGGCTTGTGGACGAGCATTTGTCGCATATCGTCGTGGACGCTGTTGCACACGTTGAGGAAGGCGACCGGTGACGACGGAGCGAACCTCGGCGACCGTGCCCGGCAGGCGCTCCACGCGCCAACGGACGGCCGTCGCCCAACTGCTCGACCAACTCGATGAGTTCCGCTCCGCCCAGGAGCTGCACGAGGAACTGCGCAAACGCGGTGAGGGCATCGGTCTGACCACGGTCTACCGCACCCTCCAGTCCCTCGCCGACGCCGGTGAGATCGACGTCCTGCGCACCGATTCCGGCGAGGCGATCTACCGCCGGTGCTCCCGGCACCACCATCACCACCTGGTGTGCCGAACCTGCGGGCACACCGTGGAGGTGGAGGGTCCGGCGGTCGAACGCTGGGCCGATCGGGTGGCCGCCGAAAACGGTTTTTCCCAGATTAGCCACACCGTCGAGATCTTCGGGACCTGCGAGCGCTGCACCTGACCGCCCCCGCGCGTGGGTCCCGCTACTCGTACGGGTTCTCGGGTTGGGTGATCGGCGTGAAGCCGGTCGGGATCAGGGTGGGGACGTACTCCGTCGCCTCCGTGGCCGAGCCGGGCTGGACGTGGCCGGTCACCTCGACCCAGGTGTCGTTCGCCAGCGCCTGCTCGGGCGGGGTGTCCAGCCGGACGCGGACGGGGAGGACGTCGGCGGCGCAGCAGGCGATGGACAGCCGGGCCAGGTAGGTGGTCGGGCCCTGGTTGACGATGAACGCGGTCAACCGGACCTCCCGGCCGTCCAGCGAGTTGCCGGAGTCCCAGGCGGCGCGCGCGGCGAAGTCGCTCATCGTCAGCGCGACCGGGTCGCCCGGGGCCAGCGGGGAGAACAGGATCTTGTCGGCGGCGCCGGAGGAACGGGTGACGGCGGCCCGGTTGTCGCCATTGGCGACCGCGTCGGCGCCGAGGGCCGGTGGGGCGATGAGGAAGATCGTCAGGACCGGGACGAGCAGGAGCCAGGCGCTGCGCGCCGTGTGGTTGTGGCCGTCGTGTTCGTCGTCGTGGCTGTGGTCGTGGGTGTCGGGTGACGATTCGTCCGGCTGGGACGCGGCGGCGGCCGGGGTGGGCCGCTTGAACACGTCACGGGCGATGGAGACGGCGGCCAGCAGGAGCATGACCGCGCCGCCCCCGATCAGCCAGGGCTGGTGGGCGGGCTTCACGTACAGCAGGTAGGCGCCGGTAAAGCTGATCTTCAGCAGGGCGCCGCCCGCGAGGATCAGCAGGATGTTCTGGGTCTCGCGCCTCATCCGGCACCTCCGAGCAGGATCACGCCGGGGACGACGGCGCAGACCACGGCCACCACGAACGTCGCCGGGGCGAAGCGGACGGCGAACGCGCGGCCGAAGGTGCCTGCCTGCAGGGCGAACAGCTTCACGTCGATCGCGGGTCCGACCACCAGGAACACGAGCTTCGGCAGCAGCGGCATGCCCGCGATGGACGCCGCTACGAACGCGTCCGCCTCGCTGCACAGGGCGAGCAGCACCGCCAGGACGGCCATCACGACGACGCCGAGCACGATCTGCTCCCCCAGTGTGTCGACCCATTCGCGGGGGACGGCGACGTTGAGGGCGGCGGCGATCAGGGCGCCGATGACGAGGAAGCCGCCCGCGTCCACGAGGTCGGCGCGGGAGGTCTCGAAGAACAGCCGCCAGCGGGTGCGGCCCGCGGGTTCCGGCAGCCTGCGCAGGGCGCGTTCGATGATCCACTCCGCCTTGCCGAACCTGGCCCACAGCCAGCCCATGACGATCGCGGTGGCCAGCGAGCCGATGAGGCGGGCGACCACCATCTCCGGGTTGTTCGGGAAGGCGACGTTGGTGGCGACCAGCACCACGGGGTTGACCGCGGGCGCGGCCAGCAGGAAGGCCAGCGCCACCGAGGTCGGCACGCCCTGCTGCATCAACCGCCGCGCGACCGGCACGGCCGCGCACTCGCACGTCGGCAGCGCCACCCCGGCGACCCCGGCGACGGGTACGGCTATCGCCTGCTTCTTGGGCAGCAGCCGGTTGAGCACCGAGCCGGGCACGAACGCCGCGATGGCACCGCTGATGAGCACACCGAGCACGAGGAACGGCAGCGCCTGCACGCACACCGCGACGAAGATCGTCGACGCGGTCCGCAGCCGGGGCACGTCCAACCACGACGTCAACCGTCCCTGCAGGAGCAGCGCGACGACCAGGAGGGCGCACAGCACCTCCAGCGAGGTGATCCGCCACTTCCGCGCCGCGGCGGGCTCGGCGACCTCGACCGGCGCTTCCGGCGGCGCGCTCACACCGACCTCGGCCGGGAAACTGGTGACTGTGCGCGCATGCTCCAATACCTCACGCCGCGAATGATGCCAGCCCGCCAACCCGCGCGGGACCCGCCCCTTGAACTTTGTTCACCGATGTTTGCCAGCGACTTCGCCCCACACGTGGGAACGTCCGACCCGACCAGCACCCCTTCGGCCAGCCGTGACGGAGCGTCCCCAATCCGATCAAGCCCACACTGCCCGAAGGGGCACTCGGACAAGGGTCCGCCAACCTGGATCGCACAGAGGTGGCGCGAACCCGCCCCCACCGTCTCCGCCCACACCGACCTCGCCCCCGTCCCGTTCTTCGGGTCGCCGCAGCACGACAGACGCGGCGCGGCACCGCGAATTCGATCATGCTCCAACGCCCGCGAGGGGTCCCCTCCCTGGGGGAACCCCTAATTTCAAGCGTAGAAGTGAGGGCGGGCGCACGGGAGTGGTCAGGCCGAACCGGTGGACAACTCCGGCCTATGTGGACAAGTCCGCTCCCCGGCGAGCCGAGCAAGATCCACAACGGGGGTTCGGAGGAGCCGGTGGGAGACCGCCCGCTCGATCTGACGCGCGGAGTGCGCGAATCGCAAGACCAAGTCCCTCGGCAGCGGCAGTACGGCAACCGGCCCGCCAGAGCGGAGGCGGAGCCCAGGGGCCGATGCGGTAGCGGCGATCTCGGGCGGGCGGCGACCAATGCCGCTTGCCACAGCACCGCCCCGGGCCGGCCGAGGCGATGCGGCGAAACGGCTTGGGTCCCGGCTCGCCAGAGCGGGTGCGAGAGCCCAGCGGCCAAGCGGCCGCGGCGGATCTCGCCCGCGCAGGCGGCGAGCAATGCCGATTGCCACAGCACTGCCCCGGGGCGGCCGAGGCAATGCCACGGAACGGCTTGGGTCCCGGCCCACCAGAGCAGGTGCGAGAGCCCAGCGGCCAAGCGGCCGCGGCGGATCTCGCCCGCGCAGGCGGTGACCAATGCCGATTGCCACAGCCCAGCCCCGGGCTGGCCGGGACGATGTGGCGGAACGGCTTGGGTGGACCGGGTCGATGCGGGTCGGACAGTTTCCACACGACGTGGTCAGAGGCGCTGGTGGACGCCCGTTCGGCCTGGTGCGCGGATGGTTGTCGGGGTCGATCGTGACGCGGTCGAAGGAGTCACCCAGCAGGCAGGTCGTGCGAGGAGGCTTAGGTGGCGGTTGGTTGGCCCAGGAGTTCCGTGCGGAGTTGGGACGCGGTGGAGACCACGAGCATGAGCAGGGTGCCCAGGGCGGCGGCGGTGAGGCCGTCGGCCGGGAAGGTGTAGCGGAGGGTCACGTCCATCCCGCGTTCGGTGTGGACGACGCCCAGCGTGCCGAACAGGCCCTGCCCCGCGCGCTCGGCGGCGGAGACGGCCAGGGACGGGTCCTCGGGCAGGTCCCACGCGACCACGCACGTCAGGGTGAGGACGGTGAGGCCCTCCACCAACTCCATCGCCTGCACGGCGCAGGGGACGTCCGCGTGGCGGAAGGTCAGGGCGCCGTCGGTGTCGACCGCGACGTCGTGGAAGGACTCCAGGGCCTCGCGGGCCTTGGTGAGCAGCGCGTGCTCGACGGTCATTCGTCGTTCTCCTCGTCCTTGAGGCGGGCGGCCACGTCCGCGGAGTCCGCCGCCTTGCCGAAGCGGCGGTCGCGGCGGGCGTAGGTCTCGATGGCCTCCCACAGGTGGACCCGGTCGAAGTCGGGCCACAGGTGGTCCTGGAACACCAGCTCGGCGTAGGCCGACTGCCACAGCAGGAAGTTGGACGTGCGCTGCTCCCCCGACGGACGGATGAACAGGTCCACGTCCGGCATCTCGGGGTGGTACATGTGCCGGGCCAGCGTGCGCTCGTCGACCTTCTCCGGGTTGATCTTGCCCGCGGCGGCCAGCCGGGCGATCTCGCGGGCGGCGTCGCCGATCTCGGCGCGGCCGCCGTAGTTGACGCACAGGGCCAGGTGCAGCAGGTCGTTGTCCTTGGTGATCTGCTCGGCCACCTCCAGCTCGCTGATCACGCTGCGCCAGAGCTTGGGGCGGCGGCCCGCCCAGTGCATGCGCACGCCCAGCTCGTCCAGCTCGACCGTGCGGTGGCGGATGACGTCGCGGGAGAAGTTCATCAGGAAGCGGACTTCCTCGGGGCTGCGCCGCCAGTTCTCCGTGGAGAAGGCGTACAGCGACAGCCACTTCACGCCGATCTCGATGCAGCCGCGGGCCGCCTCGACGACCTGGGCCTCGCCGCGCTTGTGGCCCTCGACCCTGGTCAGACCGCGCTGGTTGGCCCACCGGCCGTTGCCATCCATGACGATGGCGACGTGCTGGGGCACCAGTTCCCGCGGGATCGCGGGTGGACGGGCACCGGAGGGGTGCGGTTCCGGGGGTGAGATCGGCCGCCCGGCGTCACGCCTGCTTTGGGTCCGCCGCCTACGCAGCACCGCACAACTCCTTCACACACCGGGGACCTAAGACTCGACGACACTACTAACCCGACCGCCGCCCCCCGAAATCGCCGTCCCACCAGGGCAACGGTGACTACTCGGCTTCGCCGGCCGACTGGCGTCCCACGAACGGGCGTCGCTCGACCAGGGGAAGCGATCGCAGTTGGCGTTCCAGGTGCCACTGCAGCAGCGCCGCCACCAACCCGCTGGCCTCGCGCCGGGTCGAGTCGGTCGCGCGTTCCGCGCTGTCCCACCGACCATTCGCCAACGAGTCCATCAGGTGCAAGACCTCGTACGGCGGACTCGCCGACCCAGGTGGCTTGCACCGCAGGCACACCGACCCACCCGCGTGGACGTTGAACGCGCGGTGGGGTCCTGGATCGCCACACCGCGCGCATTCGGTAAGAGCCGGTGACCAACCCGCGAAAGCCAACGCGCGCAAGAGGAACGCGTCGAGCACGAGGGACGCGTCGCGCTCCCCGTCCGCCAAGGCGCGCAGCGCGCCCGCCACGAGCAGGTAGAGCCGGAGGACGGGTTCGCCCTCTTCGGCGGACATCCGGTCCGCGGTCTCCAGGATCGCGCAGCCCGCGGTGTAGCGCTGGTAGTCGCCCACGATGCCCGCGCCGAACGCGTCCAGCGTCTGCACCTGGGTGATCACGTCAAGCGTGCGCCCGGTGTAGAACTGCACGTCGACGTGCGCGAACGGCTCCACCCGGGCACCGAGCCGCGAGGTCGTGCGGCGCACCCCCTTGGCCACCGCGCGGACCTTGCCGTGCTTCTGGGTGATCAGGGTGATGATCCGGTCGGCCTCACCGAGCTTCTGCACGCGCAGCACGACACCGGTGTCGCGGTACAGGCTCATCCGCGCATTGTCCCACGACACGGGTGCTCAGAAGCCGAGCCGGCGCAGCTGCTTGGGGTCGCGCTGCCAGTCCTTGGCGACCTTCACGTGCAGGTCGAGGTACACGCGGCTGCCGAGCAGCCCCTCGATCTGCTTGCGCGCCGCGGAGCCGACCTGCTTGAGCCGCTCGCCCCGGTGCCCGAGCACGATGCCCTTCTGGCTGGGCCGCTCCACGTACAGCACCGCGTAGACGTCGATCATGTCGTCGCGGCCCTCGCGCGGGTTCATCTCCTCGATGGTGACCGCGATGGAGTGCGGCAGCTCGTCGCGCACGCCCTCCAGCGCGGCCTCGCGGACCAGCTCGGCGACCAGGGTGGCCTCGGGCTCGTCGGTCAGCTCGCCGCCCGGGTAGAGCTGCGGGCCCTCGGGCAGCCGGGTGACCAGCAGGTCGGCCAGGGTCGACACCTGGAACCCGTCGACGGCCGACACCGGCACCAGCTCGGCGAACTCCATGACGTCCTGCAGCGCCACGAGCTGCTCGGCCACCTGCTCGGGCCCTACCAGGTCGGTCTTGGTGACGATGCCGATGACCGGGGTGCGCTTGGCGACCTTGGCCAGCTCGGCGGCGATGAACCGGTCGCCGGGCCCGACCTTCTGGTCGGCGGGCACGCAGAGGCCGACCACGTCGACCTCCGACCACGTCTCCCGGACGATGTCGTTGAGGCGTTGGCCCAGCAGCGTGCGGGGGCGGTGCAGGCCCGGGGTGTCGACGATCACCAGTTGGGCGTCGTCGCGGTGCACGATGCCGCGGATCGCGTGTCGGGTGGTTTGCGGTTTGTTCGAGGTGATGGCGACCTTGCTGCCCACGAGCGCGTTGGTGAGCGTGGACTTGCCCGCGTTGGGCCTGCCGACGAAGCAGGCGAACCCGGAACGGTGGCCATCGGTGGAGCTGCTCACCGGCTCATTGTCTCCCGGCCGTCCCCGGTGCTTGCACGCGGTTCAGTTCGAGGGTCTCCGGCAGCGGTGCGACGCCCGGTCCACCGGCGGTCAGCCAGGCGTCGATGTCGTCCACGACGGCGTCGTCGAGCACGAAACCCAGGTACACCGGCTTGGCGCCCCTGGCCTGCACGACGACCACGTTGGAGGTCTCGCAGGTGTCCAGGCACTCGGCCACGCGGACGGTGCCGCCGTGCCGGGCGGCGATCTCGCGCAGGCGGTTCAACTGGCGGTAGTGGTTGACCGTGGGGTGCTTGCGGACGGTGCCGCAGCAGCAGTCCCGGCAGACGGTGACGCGCAGGCTCACCGGAGCACGTCGACGACGGTTCCGGCGGTGTCCGCGCGCAGCACGGGCGCGTCGGCGGTCAGGTCGCGCACGGCGGCCAGCGAGTCGGCGTCGACGGCGTCGGCGCCGGTGACGACCGCGGCGGCCTCCAGCCCCTCGGCGCCGCTGGCCACGGCGGCGGCCACGGCGGCCTGCAACGCGGTCAGCTTGAGCGACGGCAGCGCGACGGTGGCCGCGGTGTAGGTGCGGCCGTCGGTGTCGCGCACGGCGGCGCCCTCGGCGGCCCCGGTCCGCGCCCGGCTGGACCGGGCCAGGGTGACGATCTTCGCGTCCTCCGGGTCGAGCTCAGCCACGCCCACCGCTCCTCTCCCACTGCTCCGCGACGGCCCGTTCGCCGTCCTCCCCGTCGCCGTCGGTCCCGGGGGTCGCCACGGGCCGCACGACCACGGAGGTGATGCGCACCCGGCCGCGGTTGTCCTTGCCGCCCTCGGCCCGGAACCGTAGCCCGGTGATCTCCGCTTCCGCACCCGGCAGTGGCACACGTCCCAGCCGCTGGGCGAGCAGGCCGCCGACGGTCTCCACGTCCTGGCCCTCCAGTTGGAGCCCGAACAGCGCGCCGAGGTCCTCCACCGGCAGCCGGGAGCTGACCCGCACGGCGCCGTCGTCGAGGTGCTCGACCGGGGGTCGGTCGTCGGTGTCGGACTCGTCGGTGATCTCGCCGACGATCTCCTCGAGGATGTCCTCGATGGTGAGCAGCCCGGCGGTGCCGCCGTACTCGTCGACGGCGATGGCGATGTGGTTCTTCGACACCTGCATCTCGCGCAGCAGGTCGTCGAGCCGCTTGGTGTCGGGCACGAACGCCGCGGCGACCATCACGACGGCCACCGAGGTGGGGGTGGTGCCGCGGTCGAGCCCGGACCGCACGAGGTCCTTGAGGTTGACCACGCCGACGATGTCGTCGACGCTCTCGCCGATCACCGGGATGCGGGTGTAGCCGGTGCGCAGGGACAGCGCGAGGGCCTGGCGGACGGACTTGGTCTGCTCGATCCACACCATCTCGGTGCGCGGGACCATGACCTCGCGGGCGATGGTGCCGCGCAGCTCGAACACCGAGTGGATCATCTCGCGCTCGTCGGCGTCGACCACGCCGCGCTCCTGCGCCAGGTCGACCAGCTCGCGCAGCTCGACCTCGGAGGAGAACGGGCCCTCGCGGAAGCCGCGGCCGGGGGTGATGGCGTTGCCGACCAGGATCAGGAACCGCGACAGCGGGCCGAGCACCGAGCCGAGCACCCGCACCGGGCCCGCGGCGATGAGGCCGACGCCGTAGGGGTGCTGGCGGCCGATGGTGCGCGGTCCGACGCCGACGAGGACGTACGACACCACGATCATGCCCAGCGCGGCGACCAAGCCGGCCAGCCAGCCGGGTTCGATGGCGCGGGCGCAGACGGTGGTGACCAGCACGGTGGCGGCCAGTTCGCAGCTCAGCCGCAGCAGGAGCAGCAGGTTGATGTGCCGGGGTCGTTCGGTGACCACGGCCAGCAGCTGCTTGGCCCCGGTGCGCCCGGCGCGCACGAGCCCTTCCACGCGGGCCTTGGACACCGCCGACAGCGAGGCGTCGGCGGCGGCGAAGACCCCGGCGGCGAGCACGAGCAGGATGGCGACGACGAGCAGGCCGACCGAGTCCGCGGGCACCGCGGGTCAGTCCTCGGGGTCGGCGAGGCCGACGGCGCCGAGCAGCTTGTCGTCCTCGACGCGCTGCGCGGCGCGGCGCTTGGCGTCGGCGGCGGCGGTGCGGAAGTCGGCGAGGATGCGCTTCTGCAACGCGAACATCTCGCGTTCCTCGGCGGGTTCGGCGTGGTCGTAGCCGAGCAGGTGCAGCACGCCGTGCACGGTCAGCAGGTGCAGCTCGTCGATCAGGCTGTGCCCGGCGGTGCGCGCCTGGTCCTTGGCGAAGGCCGGGCAGAGCACGATGTCGCCGAGCAGGGCGGGCCCGGACTCCGACGCGTCGGGGCGGCGGGCGGAGTCGAGCTCGTCCATGGGGAAAGCCATGACGTCGGTGGGACCGGGCAGGTCCATCCACCGCTCGTGCAGGTCGGCCATCACGTCCAGCTCGACGAGCAGCACGGACAGCTCGGCGAGCTTGCTGACGTTCATCCGGTCCAACGCGAACCGGGCCGCCGCGACGATCGACGCCTCGTCGACCGCCACCCCCGACTCGTTGGCGATCTCGATACTCACCGGACCATTGTCCTCGACACCGTCCGCACCGTCGCGCAGGGCCGCCCTAGCGGCCTTGCCGCCTGCCACCGGCCCGCACGGGCCCGCGTCGCGGGTCCTCGGCCTCGTCCTGCGCCACCTGCCACCGCTCGTAGGCGTCGACGATGGCCCCGACCAGGCTGTGCCGGACCACGTCCGCGCTGCTCAGCTCGGCGAAGTGCACGTCGTCGACCCCGCCGAGGATGTCCTTGACGACCTTCAACCCGCTGCGCTGCCCACCGGGCAGGTCGATCTGCGTCGTGTCACCGGTGACCACGATCTTCGACCCGAACCCCAACCGGGTGAGGAACATCTTCATCTGTTCGGGCGTCGTGTTCTGCGCCTCGTCCAGAATGATGAACGCGTCGTTGAGCGTCCGCCCACGCATGTACGCCAGCGGGGCGACCTCGATCGTGCCCGCCTGCATCAACCGCGGGATCGTCTCCGGGTCGATCATGTCGTGCAACGCGTCGTACAGCGGCCGCAAATACGGGTCGATCTTCTCGAAGAGCGTCCCAGGCAAGAACCCGAGCCGCTCCCCTGCCTCCACCGCGGGCCGCGTCAGGATGATCCGAGAAACCTGCTTGGCCTGCAACGCCTGCACGGCCTTCGCCATCGCCAAGTACGTCTTACCCGTACCCGCGGGCCCGATCCCGAACACGATCGTGTTCGCATCGATCGAGTCCACATACTTCTTCTGGTTCAACGTCTTCGGCCGGATAGTCCGCCCCCGCCGAGACAGGATGTCCAGGCTGAGCACCTCGGCGGGCGACTCGGCGGTCCCAGCCGACAACATCGCCACAGTACGCCGAACGGTGTTCGGATCGATCTGCCCTCGCCCGGCGAGCGTCGTCAACTCCCCGAACACCCGCTCCGCGAACGCCACGTCCGCAGGCGCCCCCGACAACGTCACCTCGTTGCCACGAACATGCACGTCGGCGTCGAGCAACTCCTCCAACAACCGCAGGTTCTCATCCCGCGACCCCAACAACGCCAACACAGCGCCTTCCGGGACCGCGAACCGAGACTGCGCGTCACGGGCAGGTGTGGACTGGCCGTTACCCCCAGGTGCAGTACCCGTCACGTGCTCTCGGCCCTACCTTCTGCGCCCCGCGCTCCACCACCAGTACGCCTCGATGCTAGCCCTCCCACCACCCCCAACGCACCGGAGAAACCAAGCCACAACTCCTCGCTAGGGTGCGACCCATGAGCGACTGCCTCTTCTGCAAGATCGTGGCCAAGGAGATCCCGTCCACCCCCGTCTACGAGAACGACACGGTCTACGCCTTCCACGACATCAACCCGCAAGCCAAGGTTCACGTCCTCGTAGTCCCCCGAGAACACCACCAGGACGCCAAAGACCTGGCAGGCAACCCCGACCTACTGGCATCGGTCCTGCTCGCAGGCACAGAAGTAGCAAAAACCGAGGGAATCCTGGAGTCCGGCTACCGCTTCGTCTTCAACACCGGCGACGACGCCTGCCGAACCGTCTTCCACGCCCACCTACACGTACTAGGCGGCGAACAACTAACAGCCTTCGGCCGCTAGCCCACTCCCCCAACGCGCTCCGCGCGCTCCACACGTTCCGCGCCCACGCGTTCCGCGCCCACGCGTTCCGCGCCCACACGCTCCGCGCCCACACGCTCCGCGACCGGACCACGCTGGTTCCGCCACCCATCGCACCGTGGGGGGGTTTGGGGGGCTCGGCCCCCCAATATTGGGCGCGGCTAAAGGCGAAGGTGTGCTCACCGAAGTCGCCGAGGAAGCCGCGCGGGCGGTGAAGCCTGGGGGTCGCTCCACCGCCCCGCGCGGCGCCGCCGGACCGAGGGGGGAGGTGTCCGGCGGTAGTCAGGCGAATGCGCTTCGCGATAACTGAAACGCTTTGCGGATAAAGGGTAAACCCTGCACGGACTCAGCGCCAGCGGGCGGTTAGGGCACCTAGGGCGCCCAGTGCGACCGCCGCGGCGGTGGAGGTGCGCAGAACGGTGGGTCCGAGCCGTACCGCTCGCCCTCCCGCCTGTTCAAGGGCTTGGATCTCTTCGGGTGCCACGCCGCCTTCGGGGCCGACGACGAGGACAAGATCACCCGATTCGGGTAGCGCCAGTTCGGCCAACCGGGTGGCCCGATCGGCCTCCAACACCACGCCCAACTCGCTCGCGCGGACCAGTTCGGCCAGTTCGGCCAACCCGACCGGTTCGGGTACCTCGGGGACCCAGGCGCGGCGGGCCTGCTTGGCGGCTTCACGTGCGGTCGCACGCCATTTCGCCAGGGCTTTCTCGCCGCGCGGGCCGTCGTCCCAGCGGGCCACGCACCGGGCGGCGCGCCACGGCACGATCACGTCGGCGCCCGCCTCGGTGGCCAGTTCGACCGCGAGTTCGCCGCGGTCTCCCTTGACCAGTGCCTGGACGACGACCACCCGGGGCCGCGGCGGTGGTTCGTCCCACCGTTCGGCGACCGTCAGGTCGAGGCTGTCCTTGCCCGCCGCGACCACGGCGCACCGGGCCACGGCGCCGCGGCCGTCGGAGACCAGCAGTTCCTCGCCCGCGCGCAGCCTGCGGACGGCCGCCGCGTGCCTGCCCTCGGGCCCGTCCAGGGTGAACGCCGGGCCCGGGGGCAGCGCGTCGACCAGGAACAGCGCCAGGGTCATCGGGTGTGGCGGGAGCGCAGCCGGGAGAACAGCCCGCCCGCGCGACCGTTCGCGCTGGCCAGGGTGTGCTCCTCTTCGCCGCGCAGGGTGGCGAGTTCGCGCAGCAGTTCGGTCTGCCGGGCGTCGAGCCGGGTCGGGACCTCGACCTCGACGTGCACGTGCAGGTCGCCGCGCCCGTCGACGCGGCCGGTGGAGCGCAGCCGGGGCAGGCCGCGGCCGGACATGACCAGTTGGGTCTCGGGCTGGGTGCCGGGTTCCAGTTCCAGTTCGACGGTGCCGTCGAGGGTTTCCAGCGGTACGACGGCGCCGAGCGCGGCGGTGGTCATCGGGATCCGCAGGGTGCAGTGCAGGTCGGCGCCTTCGCGTTCGAAGGTGGCGTGCTGCAGTTCCTCGACCTCGACGTACAGGTCACCGGCGGGGCCGCCGCCCGCGCCGACCTCGCCCTGGCCGGAGAGGCGCACGCGCATGCCGTCGGCGACGCCGGGCGGGATCTTGGCGGTGATGGTGCGCCGGGCGCGCACCCGGCCCTCGCCCGCGCACTGGTGGCAGGGGTCGGGGATGACCTCGCCGAGGCCGCGGCAGACCGCGCAGGCGCGGGCGGTGACGACCTGGCCGAGGAACGACCGCTGCACGGATTGGACCTCGCCGCGTCCGCCGCAGGTGTCGCAGGTGATCGGGGAGGTGCCCGCGGCGCAGCCGTTGCCGCGGCAGACGTCGCAGAGGATCGCGGTCTCGACCGCGATGTCGCGGCTGACGCCGGTGGCGCACTCCTCCAGGGTCATCTGGATGCGCAGCAGCGCGTCGGAGCCGGGCTGCACGCGGCTGCGCGGGCCGCGCCCGCCGCCGCCCGCCGCGGCGCCGAAGAAGGCGTCCATGATGTCGCCGAGGCCGAAGCCGCCGAACGGGTCGCGACCGCCCCCGCCGCCGCCCGCGTTGCCCAGCGGGTCGCCGCCCATGTCCACGATCTTGCGCTTCTGCGGGTCGGACAGGACCTCGTAGGCCGCGGTGACCTCGCGGAACCGGGCTTGCGCCGCCTCGTCCGGGTTCACGTCCGGGTGCAGTTCGCGCGCGAGCTTGCGGTAGGCGCGCTTGATGTCCTCAGCGCTCGCGTCCTGCCGCACCCCGAGAGTGCCGTAGTAGTCCCTCGCCACCGTGTCCAGTCCTCCTGCCCCGGGCGGACCCGGGGACGCGTTGTTGCCTTCGCTCGGCCAGCTTTATCGACCGAGGATCTCGCCGACGTAGTTCGCCACCGCGCGTACCGCGGCGATGTTGGTGGGGTAGTCCATCCGGGTGGGGCCGACCACGCCCATGCCCCCGAGGAGGGCGGCGCGGGTGCCGTAGCCGATGGAAACGACCGAGGTGCTGCGCATCTCCTCGGCCTCGTTCTCCTCGCCGATGCGCACCGAGATCATGCCGGGGTCCGCGGTCGCGGCGAGCAGCTTGAGCACCACGACCTGCTCCTCGAGCGCCTCCAGCACCTGGCGCAGCGAGTGCGGGAAGTCCGCGGCGCTGCGGGTGAGGTTGGCGGTGCCGCCGAGCACCAGCCGCTCCTCGGGGTGTTCGACCAGGGACTCGACCAGCACGGTGGCCAGCCGGGTCATGACCTCGCGCAGGTCGGCGGGGGCGGTCTCGGGCAGTTCGGCGACGCTGGCGGCGGCGTCGGAGAGCCGCTTGCCCGACAGCGTCGAGTTGAGCATGGTGCGCAGCCGGGCGACCGATTCGTCGGTGATGACGTCGCCGAGGTCGGCCATCCGCTGGTCGACCCGACCGGTGTCGGTGATCAGCACCAGCATGAGCCGGGCGGGGGTGATGCTGACCACTTCGACGTGGCGCACGGTCGAGGTGGTCAGCGTCGGGTACTGGATCACCGCCACCTGGCGGGTCAGCTGGGCGAGCAGCCGGACGCTGCGGCGCATCACGTCGTCGAGGTCGATGGCGCCGTCGAGGAAGCTCTGGATGGCCCGGCGCTCGGCGGTGCTCAGCGGCTTGACCTCGCTGAGCCGGTCGACGAAGAGCCGGTAGCCCTTGTCCGTGGGGATGCGGCCCGCGCTGGTGTGCGGCTGGGTGATGTAGCCGTCCTCCTCCAGCGAGGCCATGTCGTTGCGCACGGTCGCGCTGGACACGCCGAGGCTGTGCCGCTCCACGATCGCCTTGGACGCCACGGGCTCGTGGTTGCTGACGTAGTCGGCGACGATCGCGCGCAGCACCTCGAACCGGCGTTCGTCCGAACTGACCACGGGCCACCTCCCTCGTCCACGAGCCCCGCGAACAAGTTTACGGAGGGCGGCGCGGAGCCGGTCGGTCGGTTTACCCCGGTTGGTCGGCCTGCGGTGCGGACGGCTCAGCGGGCGTGCTCCAGGTTGCGCAGCGCCGCGGACGCCGCGATGCGCACGATCGGGTCGTCGTGGCCCGCCGCCCGGGTGATGATCTCGGTGCCGCCGGACCCACCGATGCGGCTGGCCAGGTAGATCGCCTTGCAGGCGAGCACAGTGTCGTCGGTGGTGGCCAGCTCGGCCAGGTGCGGCAGCGCGTCGGGGCCCAGTTCGGTCGCCGCGTCGAAGTCGACGTCGGCGCCGGTCAGCCGTTGGCGGACCTCTCGCATGGTGACGAGCATCGCGGTCACTCCTCGGGTCGGCGGTCGCGCCCGGGCACGCGGGCGCTGCCAAGAAGAGGTGCGTCGGCCGTACCAGATACGGTCACTCGGTCAAGTGGGGCCGAAAGTCCCGAACTCCCCCATCGAGCGCGGCGAGGAGCAGCGCGATGTCCCCGGCGTCCTTCGGGCGCCTCCGCAGGCCGGGGACCCAGACGGGCATCATCCGCTTGATCTCGACCTGCGCCCGGGGGTGGACCACCCGGGCGGTAACCCCACCGAGCGTGGCGCGCGGGCCGTCGAGCAGGTCGGCGGGCCACCGCTCGCCCGCGTACGGGCCTGCCGGGACGACCGGGGCACCGGTCGGATCGGTGCCGAAGTAGGCGACGCCGTGCTCGACCCCGTCGCGGGCGAGGTCGGCCTGCGCCTCGGGGACGCCGCTGACCAGCCGGGAGTGGCCCGCGGCGAGCAGGGCGTCGACGAGCCGGGGTGCCTGGTCGACGTGGACGAACCAGTCGACGTCGACGTGCGGGCGGGTGACGCGGCCGAGGAAGAAGTCCATGGCCCAGCCGCCGCGCAACCACACGTCGACACCGATGCGGTCGGCGAGCGCCACGACTTCGGCGATGGCCGCGAGTTGGAGGTCCACGCGGGGATGATCGCGACGGGCCGGGTGCCGTGGCCAGCGGATATCGGGTGGGAAGGTTGGACCGGTGCTCGACCGCGTGGCCGGGTGTGCGCGTGCGGAGGTGATTCCCGCCTCCATCGAGGTCGGCGCCGTCGCACGCCGATCTGGAGCAGACCCGCGCGTACCTGCGCGGCCTGCCCGGCGTGCGGGAACCGCGGGACCACTGCGTCAACGGCATGCCCCCCGCAACCCACCGGTTGATCACCGAGCGGGTCGGCAGCGCTGACGCGGCGCTGACCGGTGCGGGCGCCGCTCCCCCGAGTGGCGCCCGCGTCCGGGTCACACCGAGACCGGGACCTTCGCCGCGCCGCGCAGGTTGATGCGGCCGTTCCAGGTCACGTCACCGGCGAGGGCCAGGTCCGGGAAGCGCTCGACGAGCCTGCCGATGGCGACGCGGCCCTCGAGGCGGGCGAGCGCGGCGCCCAGGCAGTGGTGCGGGCCCGCGCCGAAGGAGACGTGGTGGCGGGCGTTCTCGCGGTCGAGCCGCAGGTCGGCGGCGTCGGGGCCCCAGAACAGCTCGTCGGTGTTGGCCCCGGCGAGGTTGGCCAGGACGAAGGTGCCCGCCGGGATCTCCGTGCCGCCGACGGCGAACGGCGCGGTGGTGATGCGCCTGCTCAGCTGCACCGGGCTGTCGTAGCGCAGCAGTTCCTCGACGGCGTTGCCGATCAGCGCCGGGTCGGCGCGCAGGGCGGCCAGCTGGTCGGGGTGGCGCAGCAGGGCGACGACGCCGTTGGAGATCAGGTTGACCGTGGTCTCGTGCCCGGCCACGTAGAGCAGCACGACCTGGGAGACCAGCTCGTCGTCGCTGAGCACGTCGCCGTCCTCCTCGGCGCGGATCAGCGCGGTCAGCAGGTCGTCGGCCGGGTTGGCGCGCTTGTGCTCGATGACCTCGGCGACCATGGCGGACAGTTCCTGGTCGGCCGCGTAGACGCGGATGGCGTGCTCCGGGTCGGGCAGCGGTTCCAACGAACGGACCAGCAGCCCGGTCAGGTCGCGGACCCGGTCGGCCTCGCCCGGCGGCATGCCCAGCATCCGGTTGATCACGGTGAAGGGCAGCGGGAAGGCGAGTTCGTCGACCAGGTCGCCGCCGCCGCCCGCCGCGGCCAGCCGGTCGAGCGCGGCGTCGACGATGCCGGTGACGTCCGGTTCCAGCGCGGCCACCGCGCGCGGGGTGAAGACCTTGGTGACCAGGCGGCGCAGCCGGGTGTGGTCGGGGGCGTCGCGGTCGAGCATGGACAGGCCGCCGCCGCGCAGGTCGCGGTCCCCCACGGCCTCCCGGATCGCGTCACGGGCCGGGTGCGGGGCGAGGTGGCGGTTCTCTACCGAGAGCCCCGCGCGCAAGAGGGCGTTGACCTCGGCGTAGGCGCTCACGATCCAGAACCCGAGCGGGTGCTCGTGCACGGGGGCCTCGGCGCGCAGGCGGGCGTACTCGGGGTAGGGGTTCTCGGTGAAGCCGGGAGCGAACGGGTTGAACGGTGCTACCGTCACAAGGTCACCTACTCTGCGTAGTTTACATAACCAGCGTTGGTTACATACGCAGTGTATGCCAGTAAGGTCTGCCCGGTGCCAGTCGTGAAAAGCCGCCGGGAGCAGTACTCGGAAGCGACCCGGGCGGCGCTGATCGCTGCGGCCACCCGGCGCTTCGCCACCGACGGCTACGCGGCGACCGGGCTGGAGGACGTCGCCGCCGACATCCAGGCCACCCGCGGCGCGGTCTACCACCACTTCAGCAGCAAGAAGGCCTTGTTCGAGGCGGTGCTCGAGGTGCTGGAGGGCCAGTCGACCGAGCGGATCGGCTCGGCCTACCGCGCCGCCCCGGACCGCTGGGCAGGCGCGATGGCCGCCCTCGACGCGTTCCTCGACCAGTGCCTCGACCCGGTCTACAGCCGGGTCGTGTGGCGGGAGGGACCGATCGCGATGGGGTGGCACGGGTGGCACCAGACGGAGCAGAAGTACGCGTACGGGACGATCACGCTGATCCTCGGCGAGATGCTGGCGGACGGCCTGCTGGCGCCGATGCCGCTGAGGTCCCTGGCGGACGTAGCCTTCAGCGCGATCGGCGCCGCCGGGCACGGCCTGGCCGAGGCCGCCCCGACCGACCAGACCCGCCTCCGCGCCGAGTACCGCGACGTCCTCATCCGCATGATCACCGGCTTGCGCGGCGACGCCGAGCAGACGGCGACCTAGACCTCCCGCCAAGCCCCTCCGCACGCCCGCGCAGGGGTCCCCCGCTATAGGGGAAGCCCTAATTTCAAGCCTATGAGGCTTATTCAGCGGCATAGGAATAGAGGCTGACGACCGCAGAGATGGTCTCGGTGAAGGTGTCGACAGGGCGTCGATAGTCGGTGTGGAGAACGCGCCGGGTCTTGAGTTGGGCAACAGTGCGTTCGACCACGACTCGGATGGAGTTGTGGTATCGGTTGAACTCTCTTTCTCGGTCGGACTGCTTCCTGTTTCGAGGTTTCCTGATGGGGGTCAGGATGCCGCTGTCGATGTAGCCCTTGTGGCCGAGTCAGGTACTGGGGTCGCGACCGTCGAGAGTTCGTGAGGCCTTCAGGCCGACGATGTCGTTCCGAGATCCCGACATGGGATCGGATACCCATCTCAGTCGCCCGCCAGCGTGCACACGACCTGGACGTTGAGCCCGGTCGTGCGGTGTTCCCCGAGGACAACTCCGGGCGCGAGGCCCATGACCAGCACGGCAGCAGCGCCAACGTCACCACCACCGAGCGATACAACCCCACAATTGGTGGCCACCGACGAACCGACCCTCCGGTCGCACAATGAGCGAGAGAGCATAATTCCTCGATGCGACCCCGAGCGAGATCGGCGGTTTGATACATAAAGGCGGTCCGTTTGTTTGAGAACTAGGTGCGGCAACTGAACTCTCTCAAACGGGCCGCCGCCATCTCACTTCGGGCGGTCAGCATGGGTCGTGAATAAGCCGCCATCGGGGTTCGGGCTCGCGGAAGAGTGGTCGCCGTGGCCGGTGGGCAACCTCGGCGCATGTGGACAACTCCGCCGAGCACGATCCACACCGGCGCGGCGGTGGGCGCCGAGTCGCGCCCACAGGTCAGGTGAGGCGGCGGACGACGGCGTCGGCGAGGAGTCGGCCGCGCGGGGTCAGCACGCAGCGGCCCGCGGCCAGGGCCGAGTCGTCCAGCAGGCCGTCAGCGGCGGCGGCCCCCGCCTCGGCTCGACCGGAGTCGGTCAAGGCGTCGACCGGCAGTCCCCCGGCCAGCCGCAGCTCCAGCAGGATCCGTTCCACCCGCTGGTCCTCCGGGGTCAGCACCTCACGACCGAACGCGGGTGAGAGTCCCTCCGCCAGCAGGTCGGCGTAGCGGGCCGGGTGTTTGACGTTCCACCAGCGCACCCCGCCCACGTGGCTGTGCGCCCCCGGACCCGCCCCCCACCAGTCCCCGCCCAGCCAGTACCCCAGGTTGTGCCTGCACCGGGCCGCCGCCGACGCCGCCCAGTTCGACACCTCGTACCAGTCCAGCCCGGCCGCGGTCAGCGCCGCGTCGACCTGCTCGTACCGGTCGGCCAGCACGTCGTCCTCCGGCATGGGCAGCTCCCCCCGACGCACCCGCCGGGCCAGCGCCGTGCCCTCCTCGACGATCAGCGCGTACGCCGACACGTGGTCGACCCCGGCTTCCAGCACCGCGTCGAGCGAGGCCGCCAGGTCCTCGGGCCGCTCCCCCGGCGTCCCGTAGATGAGGTCGAGGTTCACGTGCGCGAGTCCCGCCGCCCGCGCCTCCCGGGCCGCCGCAACCGCGCGGCCCGGGGTGTGGGTGCGGTCGAGCACCGCGAGCACGTGCCGCGCGGCCGACTGCATGCCCAGCGACACGCGCGTGTACCCGGTGGCGGCGAGGCCGTCGAAGAACTCCGGGGAGGTCGATTCGGGGTTGGACTCCGTCGTCACCTCCGCGCCCGGTGCCAGGCCGAACACGCCGCGTACCGAGTCCAGCACGGCGGTGAGACCGTCCGCGCCCAGAAGGGACGGGGTGCCGCCGCCGACGAACACCGTCTCGGCCGCGGGCGGGTCACCCAGGACCCGGGCGGCCAAGTCCAGCTCGCGCCGTAGACCTTCCAGCCAGGAGGACGGGGAGGCGGAGGTGCCCAGTTCGCCCGCGGTGTAGGTGTTGAAGTCGCAGTACCCGCAGCGGGTCGCGCAGAACGGGACGTGCACGTAGACGCCGAACGGCCGCGTGCCCACTCCGGCGAGCGACCGCGCGGGCAGTGCGCCGTCGGGCGGAGCGGGTTCACCCTCGGGGAAAGCTGCGGCCACCCGCCCATCCTCCCAGGTGCCCGGAACAGCCCGACAACCAGTAACGGCGCACTCAAGCGCGGCTCAACGCAAGCTCAGTGAGCCTCGTCCCAGCATCCGGTTGACGGTGGACCATACCGTGGACGCATGGCACGCTGAGCCCATGTCCGCGACCGAAGTCTTCCTGGTGGCCCGCCGCCACGTGGATTTTCGGCGCGTGTCCAGCGCGATGTGCCGTCAGCCCAGCTGACCCGTCGCGCCTCATTCGCATTCAGCAGGCGTCGGGCGCGCCGCTGAGTGATCCCCCGCAACGCCGCCCGGGGTCCCTGCGGAGCGCGCGAGCGCCCCGGCCCCGGAGGAACCACCGGTGTCTCCCACCACACCCCCACCCGCCCGTCCCGCCGCACGCGCGCGCAAGGGCGAGGGCCAATGGGCGCTCGGCTACCGAGAGCCGCTGAATCCGAACGAGCGGTCGAAGAAGGACGACAACCCGCTCAACGTGCGCGCGCGCATCGAGAACATCTACGCGCATGGCGGTTTCGACAGCATCGACCCGGGTGACCTGCGCGGCCGGTTCCGCTGGTACGGCCTCTACACCCAGCGCAAGCCGGGGATCGACGGCGGCCGCACCGCGACGCTGGAGCCGGAGGAGCTCGACGACGAGTTCTTCATGCTCCGCGTGCGCACCGACGGCGGCGCGGTGACGACCGAGCAGCTCACCGTGCTCGGCGAGGTGTCGCAGACCTACGCGCGCGACACCGCCGACATCACCGACCGGCAGAACATCCAGTACCACTGGATCCGGGTCGAGGACATGCCCGCCGTGTGGGCCAAGCTCGAGGGCGCGGGCATGACCACCATGGAGGCCTGCGGCGACAGCCCGCGCGTCATCCTGGGTTCGCCGGTGGCGGGCATCGCCGTGGACGAGGTCATCGACGGCACCCCGGCGATCGACGAGATCAAGCGCCGCTACATCGGCAACCCGTCGTTCTCGAACCTGCCGCGCAAGTTCAAGACCGCGGTGTCGGGCCTGCCGGACGTGGCGCACGAGATCCACGACGTGGCGTTCGTCGGCGTCAACCACCCCGAGCACGGTCCCGGCTTCGACGTGTGGGTCGGCGGCGGCCTGTCGACCAACCCGATGATCGGCCAGCGGCTGGGCGCGTGGGTGCCGCTCGACGAGGTCGCCGACGTGTGGGAGGCGGTCATCAGCGTCTTCCGCGACTACGGCTACCGCCGCCTGCGGCACCGCGCCCGGATCAAGTTCCTGGTGAAGGACTGGGGTCCGGCGAAGTTCCGCGAGGTCATGGAGACCGAGTACCTCAAGCGCGCGATGCTCGACGGCCCGGCGCCCGAGGTCCCGGCCGTGCCGTACGACCACGTCGGCGCGCACCGGCAGCGGGACGGCAAGTTCTACGTCGGCGCCGCGCCGATCGCGGGCCGGGTGTCCGGGTCGACGCTGGTCGAGGTGGCCAAGGCCGCCGAGCGCGCGGGCTCGAACCGGGTGCGGTTCACCCCGCAGCAGAAGCTCGTCGTGCTGGACGTGCCCGAGTCCGAGGTGCCCGCGCTGCAGGCCGACCTGGTGAAGCTGGGTCTGCACAGCAAGCCGTCGCCGTGGCGGCGCGGGGTCATGGCCTGCACCGGCATCGAGTTCTGCAAGCTGGCCATCGTCGAGACCAAGGGCCGCGCGGTCGACCTGGTCGACAAGCTGGAGACCCGGCTCAAGGACATCACCGACGGCATCACGGCGCCGATCACCGTGCACATCAACGGCTGCCCGAACTCCTGCGCCCGCATCCAGACCGCCGACATCGGGCTCAAGGGCCAGATCGTCACCGACGACGCGGGCAACCAGGTCGAGGGCTTCCAGGTGCACCTCGGCGGCGGCCTCGGCCTCGACGCGGGCTTCGGCCGCAAGCTGCGCGGCCACAAGGTCACCGCGGACGAGCTGCCGGAGTACGTCGAGCGGGTCGTGCGCCACTACGTGGCCCAGCGCGCGGCGGACGAGCGGTTCGCCCAGTGGGTGCTCCGCGCCGACGAGAACGACCTGCGATGAGCGCGCCGGTGGGAACTTTCCCAGGGCGGGAGGCGGAATGAGCGAGCGAGCGACCCCGTTCTACTGCCCGTACTGCGGTGACGAGGACCTGCGTCCGCAGGAGGAGCCGCACGCGGCCTGGCTGTGCACCGCGTGCCGCCGGGTCTTCACGGTCAAGTTCATCGGACTGAATCTCTCCGGGGAGGCGGCACAGTGACGACCACGTACCAGGAGTTAGCGACGAGAGCCGAGCACGAGCTGGCGGAAGCCACCGCGGCGGAGGCGCTGGCCTGGACCGCCGAGACCTTCGGCGACCGCTTCATCGTCGCGTCGAACATGCAGGACGCGGTGCTCATCGACCTGGCGTACCAGGCCAGGCGCGAGATCGACGTGCTCTTCCTGGAGACCGGCTACCACTTCGCGGAGACCATCGGCACGCGCGACGCGGTCGCCGTGGTCTACCCGGAGGTGCGGATCGTCAACGCGGAGGCCGCGCAGTCGGTGGCCGACCAGGAGGCCGAGTTCGGGCTGCTGAACCAGACGGACCAGACGAAGTGCTGCTTCCTGCGCAAGGTGGTGCCGCTGCGGGACACCCTGGCGCGCTACGACGCGTGGGTCACGGGTGTGCGCCGGGTCGACGCGCCCACGCGCGCCAACACCCCCATCGTGCAGTGGGACGACCGCAACGGGCTGGTGAAGGTCAACCCGATCGCGGCGTGGTCCGACGACGAGTTCAACCGGTACATCGCCGACCACGGGATCTTGGAGAACCCGTTGGTGCAGGAGGGTTATCCGTCGATCGGCTGCGCGCCGTGCACCGCGAAGCCGCTGCCGGGCCAGGACGCCCGCAGCGGCCGCTGGGCCGGGCAGGCCAAGACCGAGTGCGGATTGCACGGGTAGGGACGAATTCATGACTGAGACAACCGAGTCCGTGCGACAGTCCACTCCGCGTCCAGTGGGTACCGAACCACTGGACGCGTTGGCGCGCCTGGAGTCCGAGGCTATCCACATCTTCCGTGAGGTGGCAGGGGAGTTCGACCGACCGGTAATCCTGTTCTCCGGCGGCAAGGACTCCACTGTACTGCTTCATTTGGCGGTCAAGGCGTTCTGGCCCGCACCTGTCCCATTTCCGCTACTGCACGTCGATACCGGGCACAACCTCGACGAGGTCATCGAGTTCCGCGACCGCACGGTGGAGCGCTACGGCCTCCGCCTGGTCGTGGCGAGCGTCCAGGACTACATCGATGACGGAAGGCTGGAGGAGCGGGCGGACGGAACGCGAAATCCTCTTCAGACCGTCCCCCTCCTGGATTCCATCACGGGCAACAAGTTCGACGCCGTCTTCGGTGGCGGGCGCCGCGATGAGGAGCGGGCCCGCGCGAAAGAAAGAATTTTCAGCCTACGCAATTCCTTCGGTCAGTGGGAGCCGCGTCGTCAGCGTCCCGAATTGTGGAACCTCTATAACGGCAGGCACCGCTCCGGCGAACACGTTCGTGTGTTCCCGCTGTCCAACTGGACCGAACTGGACGTCTGGCGCTACATCCAGCGCGAGGCGATCGAACTGCCGTCCATCTACTTCGCGCACACCCGTGAGGTGTTCCAGCGCGACGGTATGTGGCTGACGGCAGGTCCCTGGTTCGGTCCGCGCGCGGATGAGCCGGTGCAGGAACTGACTGTCCGATACCGGACAGTCGGGGACGGATCGTGCACCGGTGCCGTGCTGTCCGAAGCGGCCGATCTGGACGAGGTCATCGCCGAGGTGTCGGCGAGCAGGCTGACCGAGCGCGGCGCGACCCGCGCGGACGACCGGCTGTCCGAGGCCGCCATGGAAGACCGCAAGCGGGAGGGCTACTTCTGATGTCCGATTTGTTGCGACTGGCCACAGCGGGCAGCGTCGACGACGGCAAGTCCACGCTCGTCGGCAGGCTGCTCTACGACACCAAGTCCGTGCTCGCCGACACCCTCGACGCGGTCCACCGCGCGAGCGTGGACAAGGGACTGTCCACTCCGGATCTGTCGCTGCTGGTCGACGGGCTGCGCTCCGAGCGCGAGCAGGGCATCACCATCGATGTGGCCTACCGCTACTTCGCCACGCCTAAGCGCTCGTTCGTGCTCGCCGACACCCCCGGCCACGTGCAGTACACCCGCAACACCGTCACCGGGGCGTCCACGGCGCAACTGGCGGTGCTGCTGGTCGACGCGCGCAAGGGCGTGCTGGAGCAGACCCGCCGCCACGCCGCGGTGCTGGCCCTGCTCGGCGTGCCGCGGCTGGTGCTGGCGGTCAACAAGATCGACCTGGCGAACTACGACGAGGCCACCTTCGAGGTGATCGCGAAGGAGTTCACCGACCACGCCACCGCGCTGGGCTACCCGGTCGGCTCCGTGCTGTCCATCCCGGTCTCCGCGCTCGTGGGCGACAACGTGGTGGACCGTTCCGCGCGCACCCCGTGGTACGTCGGCCCGACGCTGCTGGAGCACCTGGAGACGGTGCCGGTCGAGCCCGACCCGCACGACGCGCCGTTCCGGTTCCCGGTGCAGTACGTCATCCGCACCAACACCGCCGAGCACACCGACTACCGCGGCTACGCGGGCCAGGTGGCGGCGGGCACGGTCCGCCCCGGCGACGAGGTCGTGGTGCTGCCCTCCGGCAGGCGCACGACGGTGTCCCGGATCGACACCCCCGACGGCGAGCTCGCCGAGGCGGAGGCGGGCCGCTCGGTCACCCTCCTGCTCGACGACGAGATCGACATCACCCGCGGCGACCTGATCGCCACGGTGTCCGAGGCCCCCGCGCCGGTCGACGAGTTCGACGCGACCGTGGCGTGGCTCTCGGACAAGCCGCTGCGCCCCGGCGCGCGCGTGCTGGTCAAGCACGGTGCCCGCACCGTGCAGGCCGTGGTCACCGAGCTGAGCGCCCGCTTCGACGAGCAGAAGCTCGCCTCGGTGCCCAACCCCCAGACCCTGGACCTCAACGAGATCGGCCGGGTGCGGGTGCGCACGGCCGAGCCGTTGCCGGTGGACGACTACGCCGTCAACCGGCGCAACGGTGCCTTCCTGGTGATCGACGCGGGGGATGGCGCCACCCTCGCGGCCGGTCTGGTCGGTGCCGGGCTGCAGGCCCTGGAAGTGGACCCGAACAGCCTCGGCGGCGACGTCGACGCCGAGTCCGGGGACCTCGTGTCCCCCGGTCCTTGATCTACCCCCAGTAGAACCCCTTAGGAAAGGCCCTTGTCGTGAAGCGCACGCTCCGAACGTCCCGTGTCTTAGCCGCAGGCGTCATCGCCGTCTCCCTGCTGGCCTCGGCCTGCTCGCGCGCCGCCGAGCCCAGCACCCCGGCGCCTGCCCCGGGGCAGAGCACAGACAAGGGCCCCGCCGCCGAGCTGCGCCTGGGCTACTTCCCGAACGTCACCCACACCTCGGCGCTGATCGGGCTGGAGAAGGGGTTCTTCGCCAAGGAACTGGGCAACACCAAGCTGGTGCCGACCAAGTTCAACGACGGCCCGACCGAGGTGGGCGCGTTCCTCGGCGGTTCGCTGGACGCGGGCTTCATCGGCTCCGGCCCGGCGATCAACGCCTTCGCCAAGTCCAAGGGTGAGGCCGTCCGGCTGGTCGCCGGTGGCACGTCCGGGGGCGCGCAGCTGGTGACCACGGCGGAGATCACCAAGCCCGAGGACCTCGTCGGCAAGGTCGTGGTGACGCCCGCGCTGGGCAACACCCAGGACGTGTCGCTGAAGAAGTGGCTGGCGGACAAGGGTCTGCTCGGCAAGGTGACGGTCACCAACCGGGAGAACGCGCAGACCCTCGACGCGTTCAAGAAGGGCGAGGTGCAGGCCGCGTGGCTGCCCGAGCCGTGGTCGTCGCGGTTGGTGCTGGAAGCGGGCGCCAAGGTCTTCCTCGACGAGAAGGAACTGTGGAAGGATGGGAAGTTCCCGACCACCGTCCTCTTGGTCCGCACCCAGTTCCTCCAGGACCACCCGCAGACCGTGCAGGCGCTGCTGCGCGGGCTGCTGGCCGCCAACGACTACGCCAAGGCCAACGAGGCCGACGCGAAGGCCGCGGTGAACAAGCAGCTGGAGGCGCTGACCGGCAAGGCGCTGGCGCAGAAGACGATCGACCGCGCGTTCACCTCCATCTCGCTGGACACCGACCCGCTGGCCGCCACCTTCCCGCAGCTCTCCAAGGACGCGGTCACCGCCAAGGTCGCGGACAAGGAGACCAACCTCGCCGGGTTCGTCGACGTGACCAACCTCAACGCCGTGCTCAAGGCCGCGGGCAAGCCCGAGGTCGACGCGGCGGGCCTGGACAAGAAGTAGCGGAGACGAGCCGAGGAAGGCAGGCGATACCCATGACCGCCACCCTTGAGGCCACCGAGACCGCCGTGCGGCTCGACGGTGTCCGGAAGACCTTCGGCAGCGGAACTCGCGCCGTCACCGCCCTCGACGGGATCGATCTGAGGGTCGCGCCAGGCGAGTTCGTCTGCCTCCTCGGCGCGTCCGGCTGCGGCAAGACCACCGTGCTCAACCTGATCGCCGGGCTCGACGCCCCCACCTCGGGGGAGATCGAGCTGTCCACGACCCGCCCGGCGGTGATGTTCCAAGAGGCCGCGCTGATGCCGTGGCTGACCGCCGCGCGCAACGTGGAGCTGCCGCTGCGGCTCGCCAGGGTCGGCAAGTCGCAGCGCGAGGCGCGCACCCGCGAGCTGCTGGACCTGGTGCGCCTCGGCGACGTGGGCAACAAGCGACCGCACGAGCTGTCGGGTGGCATGCGGCAACGAGTCGCGCTGGCCCGCGCGCTGGCGTCCGCGTTGGACGGCAACCGCGGCGAGGCCGCGTCGCTGCTGCTGATGGACGAGCCGTTCTCCGCGCTCGACGCGATCACCCGCGACGTGCTCCAGGGTGAGCTGCTGCGCGTGTGGCAGGCCACCGGCACGGCCGTGGTGTTCGTGACCCACGACGTGCGCGAGGCCGTGCGGCTGGGGCAACGGGTCGTGCTGCTGTCGTCCAAGCCGGGCCGGGTCGTGCAGGAGTGGGACGTCGACGGGCTCACCGGCTCGGACGAGTTGGATGCGGTGGACCGGATCAACGCTCGGCTCCGCGAGGTGATCAGCAGCCATGCCGCGTGAGGTCCTCGACGACGGTGCCGCCGCACCGGGTCACGGCCCGGAGCGCAACGGTGTCGCGGAACACCCCCAGCAGGTGGCTGACTCCTCAGCCGTCGAGGCCGGGCTGGACGCGCTGGACACGCCGCCGTCCGGCTCGGGCGGTCGGCGCAACCTGGTCCGCGCGGTCGTCTCCCCGATCGTCGCCATCATCCTGACGGTGATCCTCTGGCAGGTCCTGTGGTCGCTGGCGTTGTGGCCGGAGTTCCAGCTGCCCGCGCCGCAGGACGTGTGGGCGCAGATCTGGAAGGTCGTGCGCAACGGCGACGTCTGGGAGTTCCTCTGGGTCTCGGTGCACCGCGCGGTCATCGGGTTCCTGATCTCGGTCGCGGTGGCCACGCCGCTGGGTCTGGTGCTGGCCAAGGTGCCGCTGATCCGCGCGGCGTTCGGTCCGCTGATCTCGGGCCTGCAGAGCCTGCCGTCGGTGGCCTGGGTGCCCGCCGCGGTGCTGTGGTTCGGCCTGACCGACGGCGCGATCTACACCGTGGTGCTGCTGGGCGCGGTCCCCTCGATCGCCAGCGGCCTGGTGTCGGGCATCGACCAGATCCCGCCGATCCTCCCCCGGGTGGGCAAGGTGCTGGGCGCGGGCAGGCTCGACTCGGCGCGGTACATCCTGTTGCCCGCCGCGCTGCCCGGGTACCTGGCCGGGCTCAAGCAGGGGTGGGCGTTCTCCTGGCGGTCGCTGATGGCCGCCGAGTTGATCGCCACGTCCCCGCAGCTCGGCTTCGGCCTCGGCCAGTACCTGCACAACGGCATGCAGCTGTCGGACATGTCGATGGTGCTGGCGGGCATCTTCCTGATCTTCCTGGTGGGCGTGGGCATCGAACTGGCCGTGTTCCGCCCGTTGGAGCGGACCGTGCTGCGCGCACGGGGCCTGACTGGGGCCGTGTAGGTGGTTCCCCTTGTCGCTGTCGCGCACGGCAGCCGCGACCCGCGTTCGGCCGCCACGGTGGCCGAACTGGTCTCGGCTGTCCGTGCGCGGCGGCCCGGTTTGGACGTGCGGGCCGCTTTCCTGGACCTGTCCGCGCCACGGGTGTTCGACGTGTTGTCCGGTTTGCACCGTGAAGGCCACCGCGAAGTCGTAGTAGCGCCCCTCTTGCTCGGACGGGCCTACCACGCGCGGGTAGACCTACCGGCGCTCTTGGACGAGGCCCGCGCGCGGCTACCTCGGCTGTCCACAACGGTCACCGATGTCCTGGGACCGGACCGGAAGCTGGAAGAGGCCGCCCTGCGGCGGCTTGCCGAAGTCGGCGTGGAGCCGGGTGACCGCGAGGTCGGGGTCGTGCTCGCGGCGACCGGCTCGTCGCACGCGCCCGCCAACGCCGTAGTGGCCGAGATCGCGGAGCGCTGGTCGTCGACCCTCGGGTGGCGCGGGGTGCGGGCGGCGTTCGCGTCGACGGCGGAACCCGACGTGCCGTCCGCGGTGGCCGCACTACGGGCGCGCGGCGCGCGGCGGATCGCGGTGGCGTCGTACTTCCTGGCCCCCGGTCTGCTGCCGGACCGGGTGCGGAAACTGGCCGGTGCCGCGGTGGTGGCCGCCCCGCTCGGCACAACCGTGGCGGAGGTCGTGCTGGACCGCTACGACCAGGTGCGGGCCGCCGCGCTGCGGTCGGCCTGAGCCGCTGCGTTAGGGACCGGTTCGAAACCACCCGCACGGCCGGTCCGGTCGCGCTGCGCGGGTTCCCGCTGGACCGTGTGGGTGTGCCGCGGCGGCGAGCAGGCGCGGACCGTCGCCTACACGGGCCGGGCCATTAACCGGGGTGTCGCGGTCGAATAGCACCGCGACACCGACCCACTGGGTGAATGTTTGACGGATTCGGCCGCGCGGCGCAACGATGGGCGCGCCGCGCGGCCGAACCCGTTTCTCCTAACAGCCCAGTCGAGGTGAACCCGATGAAGCGCACCCCGCGTCGCACCATGACCATCGCCGCTCTCGTCGCCGTGCCCGCCCTGGCCCTCGCCCCGGTGGCGGCGGCCGTGCCGGTCGGCATCAACTTCGCTTGCCAGGCCTCCGCACTCGGCTCGACGTACGACTTCACCCTCACCCAGCCCGCCGACGTCAGCGCGCCCGCGAGCGTGTCGGCGGGCAGCGCGTTCAGCGTGACGATCGACCCGGCGGCGGCGAGCGTGCCCGCCACCGTGGGCACCTACGCGCTGCGCCGCGTGCAGAACCTGACGTTCAAGGTGCCGGTCCCGGCGAACTCGACCTACGTCTCCGGGTCGCTCTCCGGCGGCTCCGGGGTGGGCGCGACCGCGCTGAGCCAGGCGGGCGGCGTCGTCACCCTCACCGCCACCGGTCCCGTCAACGGCGGGGCGTCGTTCGAACTGCCCGCCATCACCCTGAACCTGACCGCCGGGTCGCCGGGGACGGTCGAGACGACCCTCTACGGCTCCGGCTACGGCAACCCCGGCCTGACCGCGACGGCCGTGGTGCGGGTGATCCTCTTGGACGTGAACGTGCCCGCGTCCTGCTACCCGGACCCGAACCCGGTCCTCACGACAACGACCGTGGTGTAGCCCCCGTGTGACCGAGACCGCAGGGCGCCCGCCGAGCGCCCTGCGGTTTTTATACCCCCAGGGGGTATAGTCATCGCCATGGAACACGGACCCCACCACCACGCGCACCCCGAGACCCGCGCCGCCGAGGACCACTCGGCCCACCAAGCACCCCACCGGGACGTCGGGGAACACGCCCACCACGGGCACGGCGCCCGGTCGCCGTGGCGGCAGGCGGCGAGCGCCACGCTGCACTGCCTCACCGGGTGCGCCATCGGCGAGGTGCTGGGCATGATCATCGGTACCGCGCTGGGCTGGTCGAACCTGCCGACCGTGGTGCTGTCGATCGCCCTGGCGTTCGTCTTCGGCTACAGCCTCACGATCAGCCCCGTGCTGCGCGCGGGCGTCCCGTTCCGCCAGGCCCTGGGCGTGGCGCTGGCCGCCGACACGGTGTCGATCACGGTCATGGAGATCCTGGACAACACGGTGATGGTCACCGTGCCGGGGGCGATGGACGCGGGTCTGGGCAACTGGCTGTTCTGGGTCGCGCTGGCGCTGTCGCTGGCCGTGGCGTTCGTGCTGACCGTGCCGGTGAACAAGTGGCTCATCGGTCGCGGCAAGGGTCACGCGGTCGTGCACCAGTACCACCACTGACCCTCCCACTAGGGTGAGGTCCATGGCTGACGAGCTGGTGCACTACGCGGTCGAGGCAGGGGTCGCGCGGATCACGCTGGATTCGCCGCACAACCGCAACGCGCTGTCCGCGCAACTACGCGCCGAACTGCGCGACCACCTGTCTACCGCGCTCGCCGACGACACCGTCCGGGTGCTCGTCCTCGACCACACCGGCACGGTTTTCTGCGCGGGCATGGACTTGAAGGAAGCGGGCGGGGCGTCCTCGTCCGCCCAGGGCGTCAACGAGTTCCCGGCGATCCTCGAGCAGCTCTGGACCAGCCCCAAGCCCGTCGTCGCCAAGCTCGCGGGCCCGGCCCGCGCGGGCGGCGTGGGCATCGTCGCGGCGGCGGACATCGCGGTCGCGGTGGACACGGCGACGTTCGCGTTCACCGAGGTCCGCATCGGCGTGGTCCCGGCGATCATCTCGGTCACCGTCCTGCCCCGCCTGCTCCCCCGCGCCGCGCACGAGTTGTTCCTGACGGGCGAGCAGTTCTCCGCGGCCCGCGCGGTCCAGATCGGCCTGATCAACTCGGCCGTCCCCGCCGAGAGCCTGGACGCCGAGGTCTCCCGCTACACCGCCATGCTGACCTTGGGCGGCCCCAAGGCGTTGGCCGCCACCAAGGACATGCTCCGCCGCCCCCGCCCGGACGACATGTCCGCCGACTTCGCCGAGATGCTGTCGTTGTCGGCGGGCTTCTTCGCGTCCGAGGAGGGGCAGGAGGGCATCACCGCCTTCACGCAGAAGCGCAAGCCCAACTGGGTTCCCGCCAAGGACTGACTCAGCGGACGAACCGGACCTGCGGGTAGCGGGGCCGCTGGAACAGGCGGTGGTCGACCCCGCGCAGGTGGAGGTCGAAGAACGCGCGCAGGTAGTCCCGCTGCGCGTGGATGGCGCGATGCGGTTCGAGTGTGCCGATCGCTCGCGCCACCTGCTCGGGCGTCAGGCCGAGGATGGGCGCGGCCTGGGGGAACAGCGTTTCCAGGTCGGTGAACGAGATGTGGGTGGACCCGGCGAGGGCCAACTCCCGTTTCCAGCCGTGCTGGCTGTCCCAGAACTGGTCCCAGCTCGGGTCTTCCCCGCCGGGGCCGGGATCGCTGCCGAAGAGCAGGAACGGGCGATCGGTGCCCGCGGTGACGGGTGCCAGGAGGCTGCCGTCCAGGTTGGCGCCCGCGCGTAGGCGTCGGTCGGCGCGGATCGTCGCTGCGGCCGTGGCGCCGCCGAGGGAGTGGCCGAACATGCCGACGCGGGACAGGTCGAACGCGCCTGCGAGGCGCCCGGTGTTGAGCGCGGCGAGTTGGTCCAGCACGAATCGGGTGTCCGCGGTGCGCACGGCGAGGGCCTTGGCGACCAGGGCGTCGTCGATGTCGCCGGTGATGGCGAAGGTTTCCACCCGGCCGCCGGGGAACTCGACCGCGTCGGCGTCATAGGTGTGGTCGATGGCCACTACGACGTAGCCGTGGCTGACCAGTTCTTCGATCAGCGCGGTGCCGAGGCTGCGGTCGCTGCGCAGACCCGGCGAGTACAGCACGACCGGTCTCCCGCACCGACCTCGGTTCACCGGCGCGGATAGGTGCGCGTGCGTAGTGGGCAACAACAGCGCGCCGGGCGGGATGCCTTGCTCCCGCTCGAAAACGGCGGTGGTGCCGGGTGACATCCATGGCGCGGTCGGGCGTCCGTGCGTGGTGAGTGCCGGGTACCAGAGCTGAACCATGAGTTCCCGAACCGAGCCGGTCCCCTGCCATGGGTCCACACGCGACCGGTCGACCAGGTGCGACGAGACCGTGCCCAGCGGATGCGGACCCGTTGGCGCGGGCAGGGTGAGGCGCGCCGGAGCGTCGGGGCGCGGCTGCGCGGACGCCACGGCGGCCAACGGCACGGAGGCGAGGGCGGACGCGGCGGCGGTGGCCAGCAGCGACCGGCGGCTCAGGAGTCGTCTCGACATGATCGAAATGTAAGGGAGACTTTCCATGAAGACAAGTGTGCTTGACTTTATGGAAGGGTCGTCTTACCTTCGGCGCATGGCGAACGAGCGGCAAGACCAGGTGACACGCGCGGCCCGCCGCGCCGTGCTGATCGATGGCATACCCGTGTCCGCCCTGGGCCTGGTCGCCTTGGCGCTGGGCAGCGACCCCGACCCGGGCAGCGCGCAGAAGGCCTGGTGGATCGCGGCCACCACCGCGTTCTCGCTGGCGGTGGCCTGGGTGCTGTTACGGGCGTTCCGGCGCGCGGACGAGTACCTGCGCCGGGTCCAGTTGGAGAGCATGGCGATCGCGTTCGCCGCGGTCCTGGTGGCGCTGCAGGTGGCTACCATGCTCGACGCCGCGGGCGTCGTCGAACTCCGCCAGGTCGCCCAGCTGATCCTGATCGGCGGCATGGTGGTCTGGCTGACGATCGCGGACCTGCGCACCCGCTTCCACCGCTGAAGGGCGAACACCCGTGAAGAACCGGCTACGCGAACTGCGCGCAGCCCGCCGGTGGAGCCAGGCCGACCTGGCCGACCGGTGCCAGGTCTCCCGGCAGGCGATCAACGCCATCGAGACCGAGCGGTACGACCCCAGCCTGCCGCTGGCGTTCACCATCGCCGACGTCTTCGGCCTGACGATCGAGGAGATCTTCCACCCCGACCGGACGGGCGGCGCGGCTAGCGGGTGAAGACGATCTTGCCCGCGGTCTCACCCGCCAGTATCTGCGCGAAGCCCTCGCGCGCTTGGTCCATCGGGAGTTCGGCGCCGATGCGGGGGCGGATCCCGGCGGTCTCGCAGAAGCGGAGCAGGTCGGCCAGCTCATCGCGGGTGCCCATGGTGGAGCCGACGACGCGCAGTTGGAGGAAGAAGAGGCGTTGCAGGTCGGCGCCGGGGTTGGGGCCGCTGGTGGCGCCGGAGACGACGATGACGCCGCCGGGCTTGAGCGCGCGCATGGAGTGCGACCAGGTGGCGTCGCCGACGGTCTCGAAGACGCCGTCCACCCGCTCGGGGAGCCGGGTGCCGGACTCGAAGGACTCGTGGGCGCCGAGTTCCAGTGCCAGCGCGCGCTTGCGCTCGGTGCGACCGGTCACCCAGACCCGCAGCCCCGCGGCCCGCCCCAGGGCGATCAACGCGGTGGCGACGCCACCGGACGCGCCCTGCACCAGCATGGTCTGACCGGGGCGCAGACCGGATTTGACGAACAGCATGCGGTAGGCCGTCAACCAGGCCGTGCCCATGCAGGCCGCCTCGGCGAAGGTCAGTCCGGCGGGCTTGGGCAGCGCGTTGCGGGCCGGGACGACGACGGTGTCGGCGAAGGTGCCCTGGTACTTCTCGGTGAGCAGGGTGCGCTTGGGGTCCAGTGTCTCGTCACCGATCCAGGCCGGGTCGCCGATGACCGAGTGCAGGACCACCTCGGTGCCGTCGGCCAGCACGCCCGCGCCGTCGCAGCCGAGGGTCATGGGGAACTGCTCGGCCTTGATGCCGACCCCGCGCAACGTCCACAGGTCGTGCATGTTGAGGCTGGCCGCGCGCACGGACACCGCGACGAAGCCATCCGGCACCTCGGGTTCCGGGCGTTCGCCGACGATCAGCGACGCCAGGGGGTCTTCGGGGCTGGGCGCGGAGGCGTAGACGGCGAACATGGGTCGAACATAGTGACGCGGGTCGCGTCCCGCCCCACAAAGGTGACCCAGGTTGCGGCCGGGGCGGGCGCGGCGGGCTAGGCTCGGTGGTGTGTCCGAGTGGTGGAACGACGTGGAGCTGTGGCTGATCCAGCTCTCGTTCCCGCTGCAGTTCACCCTGGTGATGGCGATCCTGCTGCCGCTGTGCGTGGTGGTGGCGTGGGCGATCGACCGGGTGGTGGACTACGCGTCGGCCCGCTTCGGCACGTCCCGCGACGAGACACCGCTGGGTTCGCGCCCGGAGACCGAGTCCTGATGGGCTCGCGCGGACGCATCACCGTCGCCCTGGTCGGCCTGGTCATCCTGGTCCTGGTGGGCTGGCTCCTGCGCGGCTCCGACGACGACCCGCCCGGCCCCCGGTCCGCGCCCGCCCTGGTCCAGGTCCGATGAGCACCTACTCCGTCGACGGCACCCGGGTCCGCACCCGGGACGACGCGCTGGCCGCCATCGCGAACGCCCTGTCCTTCCCGGATTGGTTCGGCCACAACCTGGACGCGCTCCACGACTGCCTCATCGACCTGTCGTGGCTGCCCGCCGGGGACGTCGTGCTGGAGTGGCGCCACCCCGAGGTCTTGGCGGAGACCGACGCGGACGCCCACGACGCGGTGCGCCAGGTGCTGGCGGACGCGGCGGCGGGCTCCGGCCGGTTCTCGGTGACCTACGCCTGAGCGCGGTGGAACGCGTCGATCATCTGCCAGGTCTCGTGGCGCGCCCCGCGCCCGGTCAAGACGCCCAGGTGCCCACCCCCGGCGACCGCGAACCTGGCATCCGCCACGTGGTCGACGAGCTTGCGCACCGCCTTGGGTGGCGCGATGGTGTCGTCGCGCCCGGCGACCACGAGGACGGGCCGGTCGACGCGGGCCAGCTCGATCCGCCTACCCGCCACGGTGACGACGCCTTCGGCGAGGGCGTTGGCGCGGTAGAACTTGTGGTAGATCTGGCCGACCGCGCGACCGGGGTACGCGAGCATGCCTGCGGCGAACCGGTCGACGGCCTCGACCTGGGCGAGGTAGTCCCGATCACCGAGATTCCGGGCGATGGCAAAGGGTTTGGTGAGGTGCTTGTCGAGCGCCGACACCTGGAAGACGCGCTTGACGACCGGGGCGGGGATGGCGCCGAGGGTCCGGTAGAAGGCGGGGAAGAGTCGGTTGCCGGTGAGGGTGTCGAGGGGTCGTAGTGGCGCGATCAGCGGTATGGCCCGGAAATCGAACGGACTCGCGATCACCGTCAGGGACGCGACCGGGAGCCCCCGGTCGCGCGCGATGGTCAACGCCGCCAGAATCCCGCCCAGACACCACCCCACCAGGTGGACGGGGCGACGGTCCGCGTCCCGGTGCACGGCGTCGACGGCCGCGGGGATGACGTTGTCGATCCAGTGCTCCAGCCCGAGCCGCCGCTCGTCGAAGCCGACCTCGCCGTACTCCACCGAATAGACCGAACGCCCACCGTTCACCAGGTGCTCGACCAGGCTGCACCCCCGGCGAAGATCGAAACACGCCCCACCCACAGCCAGCGGCGGCACGAGCAACACCGGCGCCGCACCGGCCAGGTCGGAGTGGTAGCGGTAGACAGCCCGGGTCCGCCCCTCGGCGATGACCGTCCGGGGCATGGGCCGGTGATCGGCCAACCCGCCCACCAACACCCGCTCAGCCACGTTGGCCACCGCCCCACGCACCCCCGCCCACCCCGCCACCGCGACCTCCCTACCTACTCCAAAGTAAAGTAACCCCACCCCGCCCCCACCCACCCTGTGGCCGAGGGCACAACCCACCCTCCCACCCTCGACGACTCCCAGGCGTCACCCAGGTCGGGCACACGCAAACTCATCGACGATGAATCAGGCGGCTTTGGCGCGGGAGGCGATGTCCGAGACGAGGCGAGCGCTAGATGCCCAAGCGACCCGTCAGGGCAGCGGCGGCGGTGCGGGCCTGGGCCATGAGCATGTGGAGTACCGCCGCGACGGGGGCTTCCTCGGCGCGGGAGTAGGCCTGGCCCATCCACAACGACATGGCTTCCGGGTCGCCCGCGCGGAGGGCGGCGGCGCGCAGGGGTTTGGTGACGTGGTGCAGGTCCGGGTAGGCGCTGGGGGCGTCGGCGTGTTCGGCGATGAAGCGGTTGACCAGTCCTCGCGCGGGGCGGCCGGTGAAGGATCTGGTCAGGGTGGTCTCGCGGGTGCCGTCGGCGATCAGGTCCCGGTGCACGGCGGAGGTGCCCGCTTCCGTACACCGCAAGAAGGCCGTGCCCAGCTGGGCCGCGACCGCCCCCGCCGCCAGCACCGCCGCCACGTCACCACCGTGCGACAGTCCACCGGCGGCGACGAGCGGCAGGCCTGTTCGCGCGCCGATCAGCCGGAGGGCGGGCAGCAGGTCGTAGAGGGGCCCGCCGCCGGGAAGGGCGGAGTTGTCCTCGAAGACCCCGCGGTGTCCACCGGCGGCCGCGCCTTGGACGCACAGGACGTCGGCGCCCCGCTCCGCCGCGGCCTCGGCCTCCGCCGGGGTGGTGACGGTGACGACCACCTGCGTCCCGTTCTCCTTGAGCCGCCGGACGTCCTCGACCCCGGGCAGGCCGAAGGTGAAGGACACGACCGGCACGCGGAGGTCGACCACGGCGTCGATCTTGGCCGCGTAGTCGTCGTCATCCCACCCGGCCTCGCCCGCCGCGACGCCGTACCGCTCCTCCTCGCCGGACAGGGATTGTCGATACCCCGCTGTGTCCGCAGAGGACTTCGAGTTCGGCACGAAGATGTTGACCCCGAACGGTTTGCCGACCAATCCCCGCGTCTGCTCGATCTGCCCGCGGAGCGCGTCCGCGCTCAGGTAGCCCGCGGGCAGGAAGGCGAACGCGCCCGCGTCCACCGCCCCGGCCACCAAGGCGGGTGAGCTGATCCCGCCCGCCATCGGCGCGACAACAATCGGAACCGCGGTGTCAGTCAGCACGCCCAAACCGTACCGCCGCGACACCCCACCCGACACCGGACTGGATCAAGGACCAACGGCTTGGACCACCGGGAATCGGCCAAGCGCGATCAGCCGCCGCACCCACCGCCGCCACCGCAGCTGCTGCCACCGCCACAGCTGCTGCCGCTGCTGCAACTGCTCCCACTGCTGCAACTGCTGCTGCCGGAGTCGCCGCTGGAGGACGTGCTCGACTGCGGGACGTGCTGGGTGAAGATCGCGCCCAGGTCCTCGTCCGGGTAGGCGACCAGGCCGTACAGGGCGACCGGCGCCAGCGCGCCGACCCCCATCACGCCCCGGGGCACCTCACCGCGGGCCCGGCGGAGCGCGGCCGTGCCGTAGCGGGTGGCGCGCTGGCGGGCGCTGCCCAGGAACAGGCGGGCGATGAGCCAGACCACGAGGGTCGCGGGTAACGACAGCGCCAGGTTGCCCACCGGGCGCTCCAGCGAGATGCCGTTCACCAGCCGGACGACCCCGACGATGAAGATCACCAGGAAGAGCAGGTGCACCCGCCGGAAGCCGCCCTTGCGCCCCGAGGTCAGGTAGCCGCGCTCGACCAGCCCCGCCGCGATGCGGTCGCCCAGCTCACTGCCCCGGATGCCCAGCGTGCCGCGCGAGGTGACCCGGTGCGAGGAGCCGAGCTTGCGCAGGACGTGGTCCTGCACCGGGTCGGCCGGGGTGCCCGCGCGGGTGGGAGTGGCCACACCGGACCGGCTGACCCGGACCGCGCCGCGCGAGACCAGCCCCGCGAACGCGGTGTCCTCGACCCGGGTCGGGCCGCCCGCGAGCATGGCCAGCTCGTAGTTGTCCAGCCGGCCGTGGTCGCCCGCCGCCTGCCCACCGCGCATGCGCGACACCACCGCCACGAGGACGGTGAGGGCGAACGCGGCGGCGACCGCCACCCAGTAGGCACCCAAGAACTCCGGGCCGGACAGTCCCCAAGGTTCGTCCATCACCCACTCCTCCGCACACGCGCACCGCGCGCTCCATGTCCACCACAACGACGTGATCGACGTGCGCTCCGTCGACCACCGGTTACATTCCCCGCATGTTCACCCTTGAGGACGCGGTTCGCATAGCCCGAGACGCCCACGAGGGCCAGCTCGACAAGGCCGGGCGGCCCTACATCGAACACCCGCTCCGGGTCATGTCCACCCTGGACGGCGACCACGACCGGATGACGGCGGTGCTGCACGACGTCATCGAGGACACCGCGGTGACCGCCGACGACCTCACCGCCGCCGGGTGCCCGCCGGAGGTGGTCCTCGCCGTCGAGGCCATCAGCAAGCACCCCGACGAGTCCCAACAGGACTACCTGACCCGCGTCGCCGCGAACCCGATGGCCCTGCGGGTCAAGCACGCCGACATCGCCGACAACTCCTCCCCCGCCCGGCTGGCCACACTGGACGAGCCCACCCGCGAACGCCTGCGCGCCAAGTACGCGCACGCCCTCGCCTACCTCGCGAGCCTGGCCACCCCGGATCCACACGCCACCTCGGACGCCTGACCCGCACCACCGGTTGCACACCCGCGCCACCAACTCACCCCGCGACCGACCCGGCTCACCCCACCAGTCGCCCGCCAAGCCCGAACCGTGATCCCTCGGCCCGATTCCTCCCTCCATATCCGAATTCCTCAAGGTCCAACCACCCCACTCAGCGCGGAGCACGTCGAACCACACCAGGCGACGCACCACGCCGAACCCGCACCCGACCGTCCGCCGTCACCACCGCGAACTCAACGCCGACCGCACACGGCGCCCTCGGTGGGGCAAACGACGAGACTCACACCAGACCGTCACAGACCATCCCCGGACACGCTGCCGGCACTACCCGGCCTCGTCACGCGCCTCTGCCTTCGCCCAGGCAGAGCCCCATCGACGCGCCCGGTCGGTCCCATGCCCATGAACGCGGCACCGACCGTCCCAGTCGCCGAGCCATCGCCATCGCAGAATCCACCGGCGCGCGCCTGGCAGGTCCCATGACCTCGGCCATGCCACCTCCGGCCACGACCCACTCCCGAAGCAGCGACCACCTCGATCTCGTGGCAACCGGCTACACAGGACGCGCGCCCCGATGTGAACCGGCCGGTCCACGGCCCTGGCCGTCACCTCCTGCTGAAACTCGACGGCGCGCCTGACCTCGATCCGTCGGATCCGCGAGCGACTCGCGAGGCCTTCGACCGATGACTCACCCACCCGTCCGCGCGTCGAGTTCGGCGATGAGGCGCTTCGCGGCGACGAGTCGGTAGGACTGGTCGACGATCTCCGCGATCTCCGCCCAGTCCGGCGACACGTCGAGCCGCACGCCTAACCACCCCCGGTGTCCGACGTACGGCGGTCGGTAGAACCGCTCCGGGTCCTCCCCCACCAGCTCCTCCTGCGCCCCCGGCGGTGCCGCGCACCAGAACCCGGTGCGGTTGTCGCCGTGGTGGTTGTCCTGGAACATCACGAAGACCTTCTTGTCGCGGACGAACCACGTCGGCGCGCCGTGGCTGATCCGCTCGGTGGCCTCGGGCATGGCCATGCACAGCTCCCGCAACCGGGTCAACGGGTCGTCGTTCACGGGTTCCTCCTCTTCCGCTCCGGTGCCGTCGAGGACAGAATCGCGCATCGGGACGACATTCGTCGGAAGTTGTCCACAGGCGGGTATTCGAGTGTTGCCATCGGGAGGCACAGCGTGGGCGAGCGGGCTCAGGGAACGTTCATCGTGGACCAGTGGGAGCCGGAAACCCCGTACGACCAGCACGAAGGTGTCGAGCTGGGGCACACGGTGATCCGCAAGGTGTTCGACGGCGACCTGGTCGGCACCAGCGAGGTGCACATGACCAGCGCCGTCGTGCCCGCCACCGGCACCGCCGCCTACGTGGCGTTCGAGCGCGTCCACGGCACGCTGCACGGCCGCAAGGGCAGCTTCGTGCTCCAGCACCACGCGACCGCTAACGGCGACGAGGGCTCGCTGGACATCGTCGTCGTGCCCAACACCGGCACCGGCGACCTGGTGGGCCTCACCGGCACCTTGGAGATCACCAAGACCGGCGACGACCACACCTGGTCGCTGGACTACCGGCTCCCGTAGCGGCGAACCGCCGGACCGGACCTACTTCTTGCCCTTGGCCTTGTCCGGCGACTCGTCGGTGGACAGCGCGGCCACGAACGCCTCCTGCGGCACCTCGACGCGGCCGACCATCTTCATCCGCTTCTTGCCTTCCTTCTGCTTCTCCAGCAGCTTGCGCTTGCGGCTGATGTCACCGCCGTAGCACTTGGCGAGCACGTCCTTGCGGATCGCGCGGATGGTCTCGCGGGCGATCACCCGGGACCCGATGGCGGCCTGGATCGGCACCTCGAACTGCTGCCGCGGGATCAGCTCGCGCAGCTTCGTGGCCATCCGCGTGCCGTAGCCGTACGCGGAGTCCTTGTGCACGATCGCGCTGAACGCGTCCACGGCCTCGCCCTGCAGCAGGATGTCGACCTTGACCAGCTCGGAGCTCTGCTCGCCCGACTCCTCGTAGTCCAGCGAGGCGTAGCCGCGGGTGCGGGACTTCAGCGCGTCGAAGAAGTCGAAGATGATCTCGCCGAGGGGCATCGTGTAGCGCAGCTCCACGCGGTCCTCGGACAGGTAGTCCATGCCGCCGAGCTGCCCGCGCTTGCTCTGGCACAGCTCCATGATCGCGCCGATGTAGTCGCTCGGGGCGATGATCGTGCACTTGGTGACCGGCTCGTAGACCTCGGAGATCTTGCCAACGGGCCAGTCCGACGGGTTGGTCACGGTCAGCTCGCGGCCGTCGTCGAGCACGACCCGGTAGACCACGTTCGGCGCGGTGGAGATCAGGTCGAGGCCGAACTCGCGCTCCAGCCGGTCGCGGGTGATCTCCAGGTGCAGCAGGCCGAGGAAGCCGCAGCGGAACCCGAAGCCCAGGGCGGCGGAGGTCTCCGGCTCGTAGTCCAGCGCCGCGTCGTTGAGCTGGAGCTTGTCCAGCGCCTCGCGCAGGTCGGGGTAGTCGGAGCCGTCGACCGGGTAGAGGCCGGAGTAGACCATCGGGCGCGGTTCGCGGAAGCCCGCGAGCGCCTCGGTGGCGCCCTTGCGCTCGGAGGTGACGGTGTCGCCCACCTTGGACTGGCGGACGTCCTTCACTCCGGTGATGAGGTAGCCCACCTCGCCGACGCCGAGGCCCGCGCTGGCCTTGGGCTCCGGGGAGATGATGCCGACCTCGAGCAACTCGTGGGTGGCGCCGGTGGACATCATCCGGATCCGCTCGCGCGGGGTGATCTTGCCGTCCACCACGCGGATGTAGGTGACCACGCCGCGGTAGGTGTCGTAGACCGAGTCGAAGATCATCGCGCGGGCTGGCGCGTCGGCCACGCCGACCGGCGCGGGCACCTGGCGGACGACCTCGTCGAGCAGCTCGCGCACGCCGTGGCCGGTCTTCGCGGACACCCGCAGCACGTCGTCGGCCTCACAGCCGATGATGTGCGCGATCTCCGCGGCGTACTTGTCCGGGTCCGCGGCGGGCAGGTCGATCTTGTTGAGCACCGGGATGATGTGCAGGTCGCGGTCCAGCGCCATGTACAGGTTGGCCAGCGTCTGCGCCTCGATGCCCTGGGCCGCGTCGACCAGCAGGATGGCGCCCTCGCAGGCGTCGAGCGCGCGGGAGACCTCGTAGGTGAAGTCGACGTGCCCCGGGGTGTCGATCATGTGCAGGACGTGCTTGGCGCCGTCGAGCTCCCACGGCAGGCGCACGTTCTGCGCCTTGATGGTGATGCCGCGCTCGCGCTCGATGTCCATCCGGTCGAGGTACTGCGCGCGCATCGCCCGCGCGTCGACCACACCGGTGATCTGCAGCATCCGGTCGGCCAGGGTGGACTTGCCGTGGTCGATGTGCGCGATGATGCAGAAGTTCCGGATCTGCTCCGGCGCCGTGAAGGTCGTGTCCGCGAACGTGCTCACTGAGGGTCCTCGCATGGTCAGGGGTAACCCCATCGTCCCATGGCCACCCGGTGTCGGGGCGGTTCGGGTGTCGGGATTGCCCTTGTATATGCCCCGTCGGTAATGTTCGACGCGTGGCGACCACCTTCACCGTGCTGGCCGAGCCGACCCGGCGGCGGATCCTCGACCTGCTGCGTGAGCAGCCACGATCGGTGGGCGAGCTGGTGGCCGAACTGGGTCTCACCCAGCCGGGGACGTCCAAGCACCTGAAGGTGCTGCGCGAGGCCGGGCTGGTGCGCGTGCGCCGGGACGCGCAGCGGCGCTGGTACGAGCTGCGCGCCGAACCGCTGGCGGAGATCGACACCTGGCTCACGCCCTACCGGGCGCTCTGGTCGGACCGGCTGGACCGGCTCGAGCAGCACCTGGACGCGATGGACTAGGCGGGTGGCCGCGAGTCGAGCCGCATGGGGTGCGCCGCGGGCACCTCGACCAGCGCGATCCGCACGCCGTCGGGGTCCGACAGCCACGCCTCCCGCAGCCCCCACGGCTCCAGCCGGGGCTCGCGGTCCAGGGCGACACCGCGGTCGACGAGTTCGGCGGCGGTGGCGGCGAGGTCGCGCACCTGCAACCAGAGCGCGACGTCGGGCCCGGCGCCGCCCGCACCCCGGCCGGACAGCTCCAGGTAGCCGCCACCCAGGAAGAACACCGTCCCGCCGGGGAACTCCCGGAAGACCGCCAGACCCAGCTTGTCCCGGTAGAACACCAGGGAACGCTCGCGGTCACTCGGGTGGATGATGACTCGGCTGCTCAGGAACTCCACCCCACTGTCCTACCTTCGAGCAGCGCCGACCGCGACTACCCTCCCACTTCGTGCACAACTCGTCTGACGACCCCAAGCCCGCCCGCGGCGCGGTATGGCAGGTGCCGACCAGCGACCGTCCCGAGCACGTGGTCTACGCCCCGGACCTCGACGGCGACGCGGACCCGGGGGAGATCGTCTGGGCTTGGGTGCCGTATGAGGACGACCCGGAGCGCGGTAAGGACCGACCGCTGCTCGTAGTGGGACGTAGTGGGCCGACGCTGCGCGCGTTGATGCTCTCCAGCAGGCAGCCGCACGAGCACGCCCGCGACGACTGGCTGGAGCTGGGCTCCGGCCGGTGGGACCGCGACGGCCGGGTGTCCTACCTGCGCATGGACCGGCTCTTCGAGCTGGGTGAGCACGACATCCGGCGCGAGGGGTCGGTGCTGGAGGAGGACCGCTTCGTCCTGGTCGCCGACGCGCTGCGGGACCGCTACGGCTGGCGCTGATCCCGCGTCGTCAGGATGTCGTGGCTGCGCCGCATGCGCGCCACGGTGTAGAGGGCGCAGAGCGCGGCCATCACGACCAGCAGCACCCAGAACAGCACCGTCGGCCAGTGGTGGTACTCCACCAGCTCCCCGGTCTCCTTGGCGGCGATGAGGAGACCTCCGAGCGCGACGAGCAGCCAGCCGTTGGCCTTGTCCAGGAACCTGACCAGCGAGTTCAGGTGCTCGTCGGCCAGCGCCCGGAGCATGGCCTCGCGGTACTCCCTGGCCCGCCGCCTGCCCAGCCAGTAACGCACCGGCGGCAGCAGCCACCACCACGGTGAGATGGGCCTGATCCGCACGCCCTCCCGGGCCGCAGCGAGCTGCTCTTCCTCGATGTCCTGCTCGTGCAGCTCCAACGCGGCCTGGTAGACGGGCCCGGCGAAGAGCAGCCAGGCACCGAAGAAGCCGCACCACGCGATCACCCCGTGCACGGCGATCAAGCTACCGCCGTGTCCTACCCGGCTCAGCGGTAGTGGCGAACTCGGCGAAAAAGTGATATCACTTTGCTAGAAGCGAGCTAGCCCGGAGGTCGCCATGAGCACCACGCCCGCCAGTTTCGAACACCCCCTGCTGCCCCCACCGCACGTCCGCGAGAAGCCCGCCTTCGGCGCCGCGGGCATCCCCATCGCCGTCGCCGCCCTGGCCCTCGCCCTCGCGGCGCTGGGCCTGGTCGGTGTGGGTATCGCGGGGCTGGCCGACGAACTGTCGATCGGCCACGGCCTGGCCGTCACCGCGATCGTGTTCGGCGGCCTGGTGTTCCTCGCCGCCGCGATCACCATGGGCGGGCTGACCATGGTCTCCCCCGGCGAGGCCCAGGTCGTGCAGTTCCTCGGCCGCTACGTGGGCACCGTGCGGCTCGACGGCCTGCGCTGGGTCAACCCGTTCACCACGCGGCGGAAGGTGTCGACCCGGATCCGCAACCACGAGACCGCCGTGATGAAGGTCAACGACGCCGACGGCAACCCGATCGAGATCGCCGCGGTGGTGGTGTGGCAGGTCCAGGACACCGCCCGCGCGGTGTTCGAGGTGGACGACTTCATCGCGTTCGTCGCCATCCAGACCGAGACGGCGGTGCGGCACATCGCCACGACCTACCCGTACGACGCCCACGACGCGGAGGGCACGCTCTCCCTGCGGGACAACGCCGACGAGATCACCCAGCGGCTGTCGGCGGAGATCGCGGCCCGGGTCGAGGCGGCGGGGGTCGGCGTCATCGAGTCGCGGATCACGCACCTGGCGTACGCGCCGGAGATCGCGGGGGCCATGCTGCGCAGGCAGCAGGCGGGCGCGGTGGTGGCGGCCCGGCAGCGGATCGTGGACGGCGCGGTCGGCATGGTCGAGGCGGCGCTGGACCGGCTCGCCGAGCACGAGGTGGTCGAACTGGACGAGGAGCGCAAGGCGGCGATGGTGAGCAACCTGCTGGTGGTGCTGTGCAGCGACCGCGAGGCCCAGCCCGTCGTCAACACCGGGTCGCTCTACCACTGATGGTCGAGCGCAAGAAGGTCCTCCTGCGGCTCGACCCCGTCATCCACGACGCGGTCGCGCGGTGGGCGAACGACGAACTCCGCAGCACCAACGCGCAGATCGAGTTCATGCTGCGCCGGGCGCTGGCCGAGGCGGGCAGGCTGCCCGACGGCGCGGGCGGCCCGACCCGGCGGGGCAGGCCCCGCAAGGAAGGTCCCGAGGACTCGTCCGAGGAATAGAGGTGTTAGCCTGGTCCGTCGCGCCGTGCGGCACTCCGCCATGGAGGAGACCTGCTCGGCAGGGCCACGGGAGGTGTGAACCCCCAGGTCGCGGCGCGGACATCCGGTACGGCTCCGAGGAGACACGCATGGCGAACATCAAGTCCCAGTTGAAGCGGATCAAGACGAACGAGAAGGCGCGGCTGCGCAACAAGTCCGTCAAGTCCTCGGTGAAGACCGCGATCCGCAAGTTCCGCGAAGCCGCCGAGGCGGGCGACAAGGCCAAGGCCCAGGAGCTGCTGGCCGACGCCAGCCGCAAGCTGGACAAGGCCGCGGGCAAGGGTGTCATCCACCCGAACCAGGCCGCCAACAAGAAGTCGGCCATGGCGCAGCGGGCGAACAAGCTCGCCTGAGTCCTGCTCAAGCCCGCCTGAGTCGGGTTTCACAGCGGCGCCGCCCTCGTCGAGGGCGGCGCCGCTGTCGTCTCTGGGCCAGACTGCGGACATGGAACCGGTGCTGCACCCCAAGCCCACCTCGGCGGCGCGAACCTCGCTGTCGCACATCATGACCGCTGTGGACACCAACCTCCTCGGCACCGTCCACGGCGGAGTCATCATGAAGCTGGTCGACGACGTCGCGGGCGCGGTCGCCCAGCGCCACTCCGGCGGCCCGGCGGTGACCGCGGCCATGGACGGCATGACCTTCCTGCACCCGGTGCGCGTCGGTGACCTGGTGCACGCGCACGCCCAGGTGAACTGGGCGGGCCGGTCCTCGATGGAGGTCGGGGTCCGGGTGCTGGCCGAGCCGTGGGACCGGGCGGGCGTGCCCCCGACCAGGGTGGCCACGGCCTACCTGGTCTTCGTGGCGGTCGACGAGGACGGCCAACCGCGAGCGGTACCGGGCGTCACCGCGGAGACGCCGGAGGACGAGCGCCGCAACCGCGAAGCCGAGATCCGCAGGCACCACCGCCTGACCCGCCGCGACGAGATCCTCGCCAGCCGCACCGCCCACCTGACCTGATTCGCGCCGCACCCGACGCTCCCAGGTCGAAGCACGCTTGCCGCTCGCACCAACCCAACTGCGTCCGGCGCGTTTCCTGACACCAGCGCGGCCAAACAGAAGAACCCCTCGCCCAAACCCGCGCGAGGCGTGGTCAGTCGCAGCGGTGGGCGCGGCCGAGGCACCGGACGGCGTGCTCCAGCACGCAACACACAGCGGCACCTATGCCCCTGCCTCCCCCGCCCACCGTTGCCGGATGCTTCTCCGGCAACCTGGCACCCAGGTCTCGGGACGCTCAGTCGCGACGGCGAGCGCGGCCAAGGCGCAGGACCGCGCCTTCCAGCACGTAGTCCACATCGATCACCACGCCCTCGACTCCCACGACCACCGCCACCACGGCCGGGCAACCAGGGGGCACCGCCCAGGTCTCGGGACGCTCAGTCGCGACGGTGAGCGCGGCCAAGGCGCAGGACGGCGCGCTCCAGGGCGTAGTCCGCGTCTACCGCCGCGCCCTCGACTCCCAGCCACCGCCACCACGGCCGGGCAACCTGGGGTCACCGACCAGGTTTCGGGCGCTCAGTCGCGACGGTAGGCGCGACCGAGGCGCAGAACGGCGCGCTCCAGGGCGTATTCCACGTCGATCACCACGCCCTCGACCCCCAGGGCCACCGCCACCACGGCTGGGCAACCTGGGGTCACCGCCCAGGTCTCGGGACGCTCAGTCGCGACGGTGAGCGCGGCCAAGGCGCAGGACGGCGCGCTCCAGGGCGTAGTCCGCGTCTACCGCCGCGCCCTTGACGTCCGCGTTCACCTCGGCCACCGCCATCATCGCGTCGGCCAGGCCCGCCGCTTTCCAGCCGCGGGCCTGGGCCAGGGCCTTCTTCACCTTCCACGCGGGCATGCCCAGTTCGCCCGCCAGGCGGAACGGGTCGGCGCGGCCCGCGCCCGAGACGCGGGCGACGGTGCGGACGGCGTCGGCCAGGGCGTCGGCGACCAGGACGTGCGGGACGCCGAGCTGCATGGCCCAGCGCAGTGCCTCCAGGGCGCCCGCGACGTCGCCGGTGACGGCCTTCTCCGCCACCGCGAAGCCGGTCACGTCGGCTCGGCCGCGGTGGTAGCGGCGCACCGCCTCTTCCGTCACCGCTCCGGCCGCGTCCGCGACCAGCTGCGCCGCGGCGGCGGCCAACTCGCGCAGGTCCGAGCCGACCGAGTCGATCAGCGCGGCGACGGCGGCCGGGTCGGTCTTGCCGCCCGCGTGCCGGATCTCGTTGCGGACGAACGCTTCCCGCTCGGCCGCCTTGGTGATCTTCGGGCACTCGGTGACCACCGCGCCCGCCTTCTTCATGGCGGCCACGATGTCCTTGCCCGCCTTGCGCCCGCCGCCGTTGTGCACGACCGCGAGCACGATGCCCTCGGCGGGCGCCTTGGTGTACGAGATCACCAGCGCCGCGATGTCCTGGGTGGCCTCGTGCGCGGTGTCGAGGACGATCACCCGCCCCTCGGCGAACAGCGACGGGCTCACCAGCTCGGCCAGCTCGGGGGCTGTGAGATCAGCCACCCGCATCCGGGTGAGGTCGGCGGACGGGTCGGCCAACCGGGCCGTGTCGAGCACGGTCCGGATCGCTCGCTCGACGAGCAGTTCCTCTTCGCCCAGCACGAGTTGCAGCGGGGGTGGGGTGACTGCGGGCGAGTTCACGGCCGCGATCCTCCCACGCCCGACCGACACCGGCGCCGGGGCACGCGGGACCCCCGGGGGTGGCCGACCGGGCAGGTCGTGCCGTACCGTTGCCGTCACGTCTGCGGGAGCGCACATGCGCCGCGGCGACAACTGAATACCGCTCATCCAGAGGGGCAGAGGGAATCGGCCCGAAGAAGCCCCGGCAACCGGCGTACGCGTCACTTCCTCATCGCGAGGAGGCGGACGACCACGGTGCTAATTCCGACCCGCCACGCGGGATAGATGAGGAGATGCCTCGCGATGACATCGTCTGTCGACGTCCAGACCACCACGCCCCTCGACTTGGGCCCCGCGCGCGCCCTGTCCTGTCGTGAGTGCGGCCACCGGATCCCGCTCGCCGCCGAGTTCGCCTGCGCGGAGTGTTTCGGCCCGCTCGAGGTCGCCTACGAGTTCGGCACCATCACTCGCGCGGACATCGAAGCGGGCCCCAAGTCGATCTGGCGGTACCGGAACCTGCTCCCGGTGCCCGCCGACGTCGACTCCTACCCCAACACCGACCCGGGCCTGACCCGGCTGGTGAAGGCCGACCGGCTGGCCGCCGCGCTGGGCGTGCGGTCGCTGTGGGTCAAGGACGACACCGGCAACCCCACCCACTCGTTCAAGGACCGCGTCGTCGCCGTCGCGCTCGCCGCCGCCCGCCAGCTCGGTTTCACCGTGCTGGCCTGCCCGTCCACCGGCAACCTCGCCAACGCCGTGGCCGCCGCGGCCGCCCGCGCGGGCTGGGAGTCGGTCGTGCTGATCCCGTCGTCGCTGGAGCGCGCGAAGATCCTCACCACCGCGGTCTACGACGGCGCCCTGATCGCCGTCGACGGCAACTACGACGACGTCAACCGCCTGGCCACCGAGCTGGCCGCCGAGCACGAGGACTGGGCGTTCGTCAACGTCAACGTCCGCCCCTACTACGCCGAGGGCTCCAAGACGCTGGGCTACGAGGTCGCCGAGCAGCTGGGCTGGCGGCTGCCGGGCCAGGTCGTGGTCCCGGTCGCCTCCGGCTCCCAGCTCACCAAGGTCGACAAGGCCTTCCGCGAGCTGGGCGAGCTCGGCCTGGTCGAGCCGACCCCGTACCGGGTGTTCGGCGCGCAGGCCACCGGCTGCTCCCCGGTCGCGGCGGCGTTCAAGTCGGGCGAGGACGTGATCCGCCCGGTCAAGCCGGACACCATCGCCCGCTCCCTGGCGATCGGCGCCCCCGCCGACGGCCCGTACGTGCTCGACTCGGTCCGCCGCACCAACGGCGCGGTCGAGGACGTCACCGACGCCGAGGTCGTCGAGGGCATCCGCCTGCTGGCCCGCACCGAGGGCATCTTCGCCGAGACCGCCGGTGGCGTCACCGTGGCCACGGCCAAGAAGCTGATCGAGACCGGCCAGCTCGACCCCGACGCCGAGACCGTCCTCCTCATCACCGGTGACGGCCTCAAGACCCTGGACGCCGTCCAGGACCACATCGGCCCCCGCGCCACCATCCCCCCGTCGGCCGCCGCCGTCCGCGAGGTCCTCAACCGCGGCTGAGCGCCCGGAACCGGACTGCTTCCGCAGGTTGGGCGGGTGCTCCACACCCGCCCAACCACGGACAGCCCCACCCCACGCCTCGACCACCCGGTCGGGGCGTTTGTGTTGGGGCGCAACGACAGCGGCCATCAGCGGGGTGGCCCGCGCGGGCTTCCCCGGGTGACCAGGACCGGCTTGCCGTCGGCAGCGGTGATGGCGCTGTCACCGTCGTGGTCGGTGCGGGCCACCAGGGTTCCCCGACCGACGGCGGCGAGGGTCCGGGGGCTCGGGTGGCCGTAGCGGTTGCCCGCTCCGACACTGACCAACGCCACCGTCGCCCGAACCGCGCCCAAGAACCTCGGCGACGTGTACCGCGAGCCGTGGTGCGGCACCTTGACCACGTCGGCGGTCAGATCCACGCCCGCCGCCAGCAGGTCCGCCTGTGCCGCCAGCTCCACGTCGCCGGTCAGCAGCAGCCGACCCGCCCGGGTCGTGGCCCGCAGGACCACGGACCGGTTGTTGATCGCCGTTCCGTCCTGGGCCGCGTCCGCGCCCCGCTCTCCTTCCTCCTCTCCGCCCGGCGGCGCCAGCACGTCCAGCACCAGCCCGGGCCACACCATCCGTTGCCCTGACGTCAACCGGAGCAGTGGAACCCCGGCTTCCGCCACCTCCTGACGAACCTGCCGCCAAGCCCACCCCGGCGACCTCCCCGGCCCGACGGCGACCGCGCCGACGGCCCGGGTCGCGAGCACACCCGCCAGCCCGCCCACGTGATCGGCGTGCAGGTGGCTCAGCACCACCAACGCCACCCGGTCGACGGCCAACCGGTCCAGGCAGTCCCGCACCGGCACCGGATCGGGCCCGGTGTCGACCAGCACCACCCGCCCACTGTCCGCAGTGGACAGAACCAGCGCGTCGCCTTGGCCGACGTCGCAGGCCACGGCCGCCCAGCCGGCGGGCGGCCACCTCGGCGCCAACACCCGAACAGGCACCAAGACCAGCAGCACACCGGCCAACACCAAGGCGACCACGACCCGGACCCGGCTCAGTCGGATGGCCAACACCAGACCGGCGAGCACCGCCGCCAGCAGCAGCCCACCCCACCAGCCGCCCGGCCAGTCGAGCACGGCACCGGGCACCGAGGCGGCCGTGCCGCCCACGAGGACGAGCCAGTCGACCTCCGGCCCCGCCAGCCGCACCACCCACTCGGCGGCCCACGGCGCCAAGGGAGCGATCAACGCGGCGACCAACCCGAGCACTGTCGCGGGCGCGACCACCGGTGCCGCCACCAGGTTCGCCACCACCGCGACGAGGCTCACCTGACCGCTCATCCCGGCGACAACCGGTGCCGTCGCGAGGTGCGCGGCGGCGGGCACCGCCAACGCCTCGGCGAGGACACGCGGCACCCGTCGAGCCGCCAGCCCGTCGACCCAGCGCGGTGCGAGCAGCACCAGCGCACCGGTCGCCAGAACGGACAACACGAACCCGAAGTCGACCGCCATCGCCGGGTCGTGGACCACGAGCCCGATCACGGCCACCGCCAACGCGGGGATCGCGGACCGCTCACGCCCCAACGCGAGCGCCAGGAGACCAACGGCACCCATCACGCCGGCACGCAGCACACTCGGCTCCGGCCCGGCGAGCACCACGAATCCCACCAACGCCACCAGGGCGCCGACCGCCGACCCGCGTGGACCCACCTGCATCAGCCGCAGCAGGTACAGCACCACCACGCAGACGATCGCGAGGTTCGCGCCGCTGACCGCGAGCAGGTGGGTCATGCCGCTCGCCTTGAACTCGTCCTCGACCGCGGAAACCATCCCGTCGGTGTCCCCGACCACCAGCGCGGGCAGCAACCCCGCCTGCTCGTCGTCGAGCACCCCGGACGCCTCCCGCAGACCGATCCGCAACGCTCGCGCGGCCCGCTGCCATCCCGGTGCCTCCCCGGCCCACAGCGGCGGTCCACGAACACGCAGCACCGCGACGGTCAGCGAGCCGGTTTCCGCGGGCGCCACCGTGCCTTTGGCGACGACCTCCTGTCCAGGAAGGACATCCGCCCACCGGTCGACCGGCGCCAGTACGAGCACCCGGCTATCACCGGAGTTGGCCGCCACAACGACAGTCCGCACCCCGGACGGCGTCGCACCGAACCCCGTACTCCGCACCCGCCTCGGTCGTTCACTCACCTCCAACCGCAACTCGACCTCCGCCCCGGCCGCGGCCGCCTCCCGCAGCGGGTCGCTGGCAGCGGCCTCCATCCGCGTGGCCACCGGCCACACCGCCAACACCCCGCACACGACCAGCGGCCACCCGGCCGAGATCCGCAACGGCTCCACACGACGACGCGCCAACAACACCCCGGCAAGCACCGCAACGGCACCGACGACGACTGCCGCGATCCAGTGCACCAACAATCCCGACAGCGCTGCCGTGAACACCACGGCCGCGCCTCCCAGCAATCGGTAGTCGTGCGCCGGCCTCACCGCCTCGGCATCCGACTCCGACGAACGCACTCGGGCCCAGCGCCGTGCCTCCCCAAAGCCCGGAGCCCGTCGCGCGATCCGCCGAATCGTCCCCGGCAGGCGGCCTCTCATCGGACCGCGTCCCGCCGATCATCCGAACGCTGGTACGAAAGCCCGCAGTCGCTCCGACGATCATCCGAGCCCCACCGCTCATGGCGAGCGCCGAGATACCCGCCGCCGGCCAAATACCCAGCCTGGGCAGGACGTACTCGAGAAGCACGCCAGTCCGACCCGGCCGCGCGGGCATCGGGATGGCCGAGCGAGCCCGTGGGCGGACACCCACGCGGGAGTGTCGAGGTTGCGGTTCCGCGAGTCATCGGACGGTGACCAGTTGGCGAAGCTTCTCGAACTTGGCCCCGCCGATGCCTTCGATCTCGCGCAGCTGTTCCACCCGGGTGAACCCGCCGTGTTCGGCCCGCCAGTCGAGGATGCGTTGGGCGGTGACCGACCCGACTCCGGGAAGGGTGTCGAGCAGGGGCAGGGACGCGGTGTTGAGGTTGACGACGCCGCCCGGCTTCGCTTCGACGACTTCCGCCACCGGTGCCGGGACACCGACCGCGAGCTGTTCCCCATCCACGAGTTTCCGGGCCAGGTTCAGTGTCGTGAGGTCGGTCCCGGGCAGTGCTCCGCCGCTGGCCCGCAGGGCGTCGTCGACCCGGGAGCCCTCCGGCAACGTGCGCAGGCCGGGCTCGTGGACCTTGCCCACGACGTCGACGGTCACCGGGACCGCGCTGGGCACCGGCTGCTCGACGGTCGCCGCGGCCAGGTTCGGGGGCACCTCCTTGGTCGGCGTGTCCGACAGGGCGACGGCACCGGTGATCACCACGGCGGCGGCGATGATCCCCAGGACCAGGGTGATCGGCGTCCGCGCGCGCCGGTTTTGTCCACTGTGGTCCGCCGCTGTCGGCGGGTCGGACTGCCGCCGCCTTCGCCCACGCCGCCCAGGAGTGGGCGTGGGCGGCTCTTCCTCGGTTCGGTCCCAGGGCCTGCCCGCGACGGCGGCGAGGCGGGCGAGGACGGCGTCCATCTGATCGGTGCGGTTTTTCTCTGCCATGACACCGAAGCTAGGGCCAGGTCAAAGAAACCGGGGAAGCAGCAGGATTCCTGTGGACAACTTCGGCCTATGTGGATAAATCCGGTCCACCTTACGGCGTTTTTGGCGCCACTACGACGCCAAGAACGCCAGGCCCGGTATGTGCGCCAATTGCCGCACCCAACTCGGCGATCACGCACTCGCGCGTCCCCGGAACCCGCTCGGTGAGCCGTTCCGCGAGTTCCGCTGCCCGTTCCGGCGCACCGAGGTGGTGCACGGCGAGATCCACCGGTCCACCCGCCGCCTCGCCCACGGCCAGGTCGACGAGCCGCCCCAGCGCCCGCCCGGTGGTGCGCACCTTCTCCAGCGGCACGATCTGCCCATCCCGGACGTGCAGGATCGGTTTCATCGCCAGCGCGGTGCCCAGCAGGGCCGCCGCGGCACCGATCCGGCCACCTCGGCGCAGGTACTCCAGGGTCTCGACCATGAAGAAGCTGGTCGTGGTGCTCGCCGCCCGGACCGCCGCGGCCTCGACCTCCGCTCCCCCGGCACCCGCGGCGGCCACCGCGGCGGCGCGCAGCGCGGCGAACCCCAGTCCCATGCCGGTGGTCCGGGAATCGACCACGCGCACCAGGTCGGGCCCGCACTCCTCGGCCGCGAGCCGCGCGGACTCCCAGGTGCCGGACAGGTCGCGGGACAGGTGGACGGACAGGATCCCGTCGGCGCCCCCGTCGAGGGTCCGCTGGTACGCCGCGGCGAACTCGGCGGGGTTGGGCCGCGAGGTGGTCACCATCCGCCGCTCCTGGAGCGCCTGGGCCAGTTGGACAGGCCCCATGTCGATGCCGTCGCGCCCTTCTCTGCCGTCCACGCGGACCAGCAGCGGGATGACGCGGATCGCATGCCGGTCGGCGACGCCCTCCGGCAGGTAGGCGGTCGAGTCGGTAACCACAGCGATCGGCACGTGGCAGAAGCCTAGTTGTCCGCCGCCGGGTCTACTACAAGGCCGCGCTGGACCAGCAGGTCGGCCATGGCGGCCCCGACCAGCCGGTGCCCGTCCCACCCCCAGTGCATGCCGTCCGGGTTGCCGTGGCCACCGAGCACGTGCGCGCGCACCACCTCGGCGACGTCGAAGACGTTCACCCCGCTGCGCGCCGCCCAAGCACTCACCATCGCCACCGCGCGCTCACGCCCCGTGTGCACATTGCCGTACGCGGCAGCACGGTGCACCGAAGGCAACATGACCACTACGGGCAAATCCGGCCGTAGTGCGCGGATTGCCACGACTATGTCGTTGAGGTAGCGCACGCTAAGAGGCGCGGACAGCGCCACCGGACGCCCACGGGTCACACGGGCCAACCACGGTTGCGCGGCAAGGTACGCCTCGCGCACGCGCCGACGCAGACCGTCCGGCCGCAGATAGCGGATACCAAGGCGCAGGTAGGTCGGCAGCGGCGAGGGAAGCGTATCCATGCCGCCCACCGCGAGCACAAGGATGTCCACATGCGGCACGACAGTCCACACGCGCGGGTCGCCCACCAGCGACCAGTAGGCGTCGCGCGCGGTCCAACCGAAACCGGCGAACAACTCGACCTGCCCGCCGACAGCGGACATCGCGAGGTTCGGCCAGATCCGGGGGTCGTCGGAGGGATGGGGACCGTCGGGGCCGTGGAAGCTCAGCGAGTCGCCGAACAGCAGGACGGTCGGCGCCATCGGCTAGCCGGTGATGCCCGCGTTGTAGGCGATCAGGCGCCACGCGAGCCCGCTGGTCTCCCGGCGCGCCAGCACCGTCCAGTGGCAGTTGCTGATGCCGCCGAGCTGCCACCAGTTGGCCACCGGGAGCTCCAGGAGGCTGCCGGTCAGCGCCGTGATCAGGCCGCCGTGCGCGCACAGCACGGCCGTCCCGTCCACACCCTCGTCGAGGCCCGCGACGACCTCGGTCGCCCGGGCCGCGACCTCCACGCGCGACTCACCGCCAGGCGGTGTCCACGTGGCGTCGGTCTGCCACTCCGCGCGCCCCCCCGGCCACTCGGCGTCGATCTCGGCACCGGTCTTGCCCTGCCAGGACCCCAGGTTGGTCTCGCGCAAACGCTTGTCGAACCGCAGCGGCACCCCGGTGGCCTCGCTGAACACCGTGGCCGTGTCGGTGGCCCGGCGCAGGTCGGAGGCCACGATGAGGTCCGCAGCGAACCTGGCCAGCGCGGGCACCGCGAACCTGGCCTGGTTCCAGCCGACCTCGGTCAGGTTCGAGTCGATGTGCCCCTGCATCCGGCCACTGGCGTTGTAGTCGGTCTCGCCGTGGCGCCACAGGACCAGCCTGCGCAGGGTCACTCGTCGTCCTCGTCGGCGGGATGGTCCGCCACGAAGTCGATGCGCGGGCAGTCCTTCCACAGCCGCTCCAGGCCGTAGAACGAGCGCTCCTCGGCGTGCTGGATGTGCACCACCACGTCGACGAAGTCCAGCAGCACCCAGCGGCCCTCGCGGGCGCCCTCGCGGCGCACCGGCTTGGTCCCCGCCTCGCGCATCCGGTCCTCGACGCTCTCCACGATCGCGCCGACCTGCCGCTCGTTCGCCGCGGAGGCGATCACGAAGCAGTCGGTGATGACGAGTTGGTCGGAGACGTCCAGCACGATCACGTCTCCCGCCTTCTTGTCGGCGGCCGCGGCGGCCGCGACCAGGGCCAGGTTGCGTGCCACGTCCGTCGCTGCCACGTCACTCCTCGTTGGTATCGCCAGGGCTAACCACTCGAGGGTACCGGTATGCGCGCGCCGGTTAATCCTCGGCGGCGTACAGGCGCCTCTTGGAGATGTACTGCACGACACCGTCGGGGACCAGGTACCAGACCGGCTGACCCGCGGCCACGCGCGCGCGGCAGTCGGTGGAGGAGATGGCCAGCGCGGGCACCTCGACCAGGCTCACGCTGCCGGACGGCAGGTGGGTGGCGGCGAGGTCGTATCCCGGCCGGGTGACACCCACGAAGTGGGCGAGGGTGAACAGTTCGTCGGCGCGATGCCAGGACAGGATCTGTTCCAAGGCGTCGGCGCCGGTGATGAAGAACAGATCGGCGTCCGGATATCGGGTACCCAGGTCACGCAGAGTGTCGACCGTGTACGTAACGCCTTCGCGGTCTATGTCCGCCCGGCTGACGGAAAAGCGGGGATTGGACGCCGTGGCCACTACGGTCATCAGATAGCGGTCTTCCGCCGCGCTTACCTCCCGGCCACCTTTCTGCCACGGGACGCCGGTCGGCACGAAGATGACCTCGTCGAGTTCGAAGCGCGCCTGCACCTCACTGGCCGCTACGAGGTGTCCATGGTGCACCGGGTCGAAGGTGCCGCCCATGATCCCTATCCGACGCGCCATAGGGCGAGCCTACGGGGTGTTGACACGCGTGGTTGTGTGGGAGACATCTCGCGTGAACGACTTCCGGACACGACCGTTCGGGTCATTAGCCGGGTCCTATGACCGGATCGGTATGACCACCAGCGGCTTTTCGACCGGGAGACTGCCGGACATGGCTTGGATACCGATCCACGATCAGCCGTACGACCCCGTGCCGTACCGCCCCACCAAGGTGACGGCCGAGGAGTCGCTGCAGGCGGCAGCGGAGCTGCGCACCAAGATGGACCAGCGGCGCACCGTGCGTGCCTTCTCGACCGACCCCGTGCCCGAGCAGGTCGTGATCGATGCGATAGCGGTAGCGGCCACTGCCCCGTCCGGCGCTCACCAGCAGCCGTGGACGTTCGTGCTGGTCAAGGACCCGGACATCCGAGCCCGCATCCGCGCGGAAGCCGAGAACGAGGAGCAGATCTCCTACGCTGGCCGACTCGGCGACGAGTGGCTGTCGGCGTTGCGACCGCTAGGGACGGACCACAACAAGCCGCACCTGACGGACGCTCCCTACCTGATCGTCGTGTTCGAACAGCGGTTCTACCTCGACGACAACGGTGAGCAGCACAAGCACTACTACGTCGACGAATCGGTCGGTATCGCCGTCGGCATGCTCTTGACCGCGCTGCACCTATCCGGGTTGGCTGCGCTCACGCACACCCCGAGCCCGATGAAGTTCCTCTCCGAGGTCTTGGAGCGCCCCCGCAACGAGAAGGCGTTCGCGGTGATCCCGGTCGGTTACCCGGCCGACGACGCCACCGTGCCACGGTTGGTGCGCAAGGACCTCGACCAGGTCCTGGTGACCTTCTAGGACTCCGGCAGGGGAGCCACCGCTCCCCCGTCGGAACCCCGGTATCCGCAACCGGGGTCCTGCCTCGCGCGGATGGTGCGCGTTCGCGCGAGGCAGGTTTTATCCACATGGGCCGGATCCATCCACAGCACCGGGTGGCGGGTCGACGGCTGTCGTCCACGCGCGGTATCCATGTCGTGTGGACGATTTGGCATTGCGGAACTCGGCAGAGGAACGTCTGCGGGCCCTGGCAGGCCCCGAGGCGCGGCTGCGCGACGACCAGTGGACCGCGATCCGGGCACTGGTCTCCGGGCGCAGCCGTGCCCTCGTGGTGCAGCGCACGGGATGGGGCAAATCGGCGGTCTACTTCGTCGCGACCGCGCTGCTGCGGGCGCGCGGCGAGGGACCGACGGTGATCGTCTCGCCATTGCTCGCGCTTATGCGCAACCAGGTGGAGGCCGCGGCTCGGGCGGGCGTGCGCGCGGCGACGATCAACTCGTCGAACCCCGAGGACTGGACCCGGGTGCACGACGCCGTCGCCGACGGCGAGGTCGACGTGTTGCTGGTCAGTCCGGAGCGGCTGAACAACCCCGATTTCCGCGACGCGGTGCTGCCCCAGTTGACGGCGTCGGCCGGGATGCTGGTGGTCGACGAGGCGCACTGCATCTCGGACTGGGGACACGATTTCCGGCCCGATTACCGCCGCCTGCGCACGCTGCTCGGGGAATTGCCGGAAGACGTGCCGGTACTGGCCACCACGGCGACCGCGAATGACCGCGTCGTCCACGACGTCTCCCAGCAATTGGACCTGGGGACCGGGAAAGCACTCGTGCTGCGAGGGCCGTTGGACCGGGAAAGCCTGCGCCTGGGAGTGCTGCGGTTGCCGACCGCCAAAGCGCGATTGGCCTGGCTCGCCGAGAATCTCGACAAGTTCACCGGATCGGGGATTATCTATACCCTGACCGTGGCCGCCGCCGAGGAACTCGCGTCGTTCCTGCGCGACCGCGGGTACGCGGTCGCGGCGTACACGGGGCGCACCGAGCAGGCCGACCGGTTGCGCGCCGAGGACGACCTGCTCGCGAATCGGGTGAAAGCGCTGGTCGCGACTTCCGCGCTCGGGATGGGATTCGACAAGCCGGACCTCGGTTTCGTCATGCACGTGGGCGCGCCGCAGTCGCCCATCTCGTACTACCAGCAGATCGGCCGCGCGGGTCGCGGCGTCCGCCGGGCGGATGTGGTGTTGCTGCCGGGCACCGAGGACAAGGACATCTGGAGCTACTTCGCCTCCCTCGCGTTCCCACGCGAACCGGCGGTGCGGGAGGTCTTGGCCGCGCTGGCGGACGCGGGGCGGGCGTTGTCGACGCAGGCGTTGGAACCGCTGGTGGACCTGTCGCGGGGCAGGTTGGAGATGGTGTTGAAGGTGCTCGACGTGGACGGCGCGGTCCGGCGGGTGCGCGGCGGGTGGGAGTCGACCGGGGCGCCGTGGGAGTACGACGGCGCGCGCTACGGGCGGATCGCGCAGGCCCGTCAGGCCGAGCAGCAGGCGATCCTGGAGTACCAGGAGACCACCGGGTGCCGCATGGAGTTCCTGCTGCGGCAGCTGGACGACCCCCACGCGGCGCCGTGCGGCCGGTGCGACAACTGCACGGGTGAGCGGTGGAGCGCGGAGGTGTCCGAGGCCGGGGTGGCGGCGGCCGAGGAGCGGCTGCGGCGGCCAGGGGTGGAGATCACGCCGAAGAAGCAGTGGCCGACCGGGATGGCCGCGCTCGGGGTGCCGCTGTCGGGGCGGATCTCGGCGGACCGGGCGGCGGAACCCGGTCGGGCCCTGGGTCGGTTGACTGACATCGGGTGGGGTAATCGGTTGCGGGAGGTGTTCGCGGGTCCGGACGAGGTCGTGCCGGAGGAGGTCGTGAACGCCTGCGTGCAGGTGCTGGCGACGTGGGGGTGGAGCGAGCGGCCGTCCGGGGTGGTGACGGTGGGGTCGACCACGCGACCTCGGCTGGTGAGCAGCTTCGGTGAGCGGATCGCGACGATCGGGCGACTGCCGTGGCTGGGCACGGTGGAGTCACGCTCTTCGGCACCACAGGCGAACAGCGCGCAGCGGCTGTCGTGGCTGTGGAAGTCGCTGGCGGTGCCGGAGGAGGTGGCGGAGCAGGTGCGATCGGCGACGGGGCCGGTACTGCTGATCGACGACCGCGTCGACACGGGCTGGACCATGACCGTCGCCGCGGCCCGACTCCGCGACGCGGGAGCGAAGGAGGTGCTGCCATTCGCCCTGGCCACGACGACCTGAGCGGGCGGTCTGCGAGGGCGGCAGAAAACGTGATCGCGACAACTGAATAGCAGGCGGGCCATGCGGTGCTCAGCAGGCAGGCGGCGCGCTCAGTCGACTACCCGCCGAGTTCCCCGCGACCCACGGTTCACAGGCGGCGACCAGAGCAAGACTCCACGGGCGAGCGGGGTCGCGGACGCGATGGTGCTGCGAGGTGTGCGGGTCGTGCGCGCTGGTCGGCGTGTCCGGTGCACGCAACCGGGATGGCCGCGTTGAGGCCGTTTGGTGATGGTGGCCGGAAGGCCTCGCCGGTGGCGCTTTCCTTGCTGGAGTTGGCCATGGCCACCAAATCGGCGACCAGCCTGGTCGACCGCGTAGCCAGTTCCCTGGATGGTCTCGGCGTTCGGACAGGACCAGGGCGATGCCCGCGCCGGGGAGTTCGGTGACGGCTGGTCAGTGGTGCGCGAGCGGGACCAGGTCGTCGGCGTGGATGACCTCTCGGCGGCGGCTGGTGGGGAGGGTGTGGGATTGGTGGCCGATCAGGTCTGGGAGTTCCGGGGCGTCGTAGTTGGTGATGCCGCGGGCAATGACGTTGCCTGACTGGTCGGTCAGCTCGACCACGTCTCCCGCCACGAAGTCGCCGGTGGTGGCGGTGATGCCCGCGGCGAGGAGGGAGCGGCGGTCGCGGACGACGGCGGCCACGGCCCCGTCGTCGAGGGTGAGGGTGCCGGTGGAGTCCGCGGCGTAGGCGAGCCAGAAGCGGCGGGACGACAGCCGGCGGCCCGCGGTGGCGAAGGCGGTGCCCACCTCAGCGGGGCCGAGGGCGTTCACGGCGTCCGTCGCGGCGGCGAGCAGGACTGGGACGCCCGCGGCGGAGGCAAGGCGGGCGGCGGCGAGTTTCGAGGCCATGCCGCCGGTGCCCAGGCCGGACGCGCCCGACGTGCCCGCGCGCACACCCTCCACATCGGACCCGCCTGCCACCTCGGTGATGCGCCGGGCCGGGCCCAGGCGCGGGTCGCCGTCGTAGAGAGCGTCCACATCGGACAGGAGGACCAGGGCGTCGGCGCCGATGAGGTGGGCCACCAGGGCCGCGAGGCGGTCGTTGTCGCCGAAGCGGATCTCGTCGGTGGCCACGGTGTCGTTCTCGTTGACGACGGGCACCGCGCCGAGGGCCAGCAAGCGCGTGAGGGTCCGCTGGGCGTTGCGGTAGTGGGAGCGGCGGACGACGTCGTCGGCGGTCAGCAGCACCTGGCCGACGCGCAGGGAGTGGCGGGCGAAGGAGGCCACGTACGCGTGACCCAGCACGATCTGCCCCACGCTCGCCGCCGCCTGCTGGGTCGCCAGGTCACGCGGCCGCCGGGCGATGCCCAGCGGCGCCAACCCGGCCGCGATGGCACCGGAGGACACCAGGACGACCTGGCTGCCCGCCGCGCGCCGCCCCGCGATCGCGTCGACGAGGTCGTCCAACCGCGCCGGGTCGAGACCGCCCTCGGCCGTGGTCAACGACGACGACCCGACCTTGACGACCACGAGCCGCGCGTCGGCGACAGCTGCACGGGTGCTCATCCGAGCTCACCCCTCCGAGACGGGACCAACCTGCTCGACAACGACCTGACCTCGCCGAGCCACCGGCGCGCAGTCAGCACCGTCGACGCGGGCCGTGGTCGACGGCCTGGTCTTACCGGGGCGAGGTCCGGTAGCGGGTGGCGTACGACCTCAGCGCCGTGACGATACGACAGGCCACTACGAACACCGGTCGGGCGACCAGGCGGACGTGGGCTCGCTCACTCGTCATCGTCGTCGTAGTGGGCGATGCCGGTCTCGCTGTAGTCGCCGTAGTCGACGTGCTTGCGACGGGACAGCTTGGCGACCTTGCGCTCGGACGCGCCGATCCGCTCGTTGCGGTCGAGGCGGGGGTCGTTGCCCCGGGTCTGCATCATCACCGCGATGCCCGCCGGGGTCGACGGCTCCCAGTCGAACGTGACGCCGCCGATGGTCACCGGGCAGCCGGGCACGGCGCCCTGCTTGGCCAGGGCCTCCTCGACGCCCAGGCGGGCCAGGCGGTCGGCCAGGTAGCCGACGGCCTCGGTGTTGTTGAAGTCGGTCTGGCGGATCCAGCGGTCCGGGCGTTCGCCGCGGACGATGAAGCCGTCCTCGTCCGCCGGGTCGCGCTCGACCGTGAAGCCGGAGTCGTCCACCGCGGTCGGCCGCAGGACGACGCGGGTCACCTCGGGGGCAGGCCTGCTCGCGCGGTCTTCCTCGATGACCTTGGCCAGGGCGAAGCTCAGCTCGCGCAGCCCGGCCCGGGTCACCGTCGACACCTCGAACACCGGCAGCCCGCGCGCCTCGATCTCGGCGCGCACCATCTCCGCCAGGTCGCGGGCCTCGGGTACGTCGACCTTGTTCAGCACCACCAGGCGCGGCCGGGAGGCCAGGTCGCCGCCGAGCGCGGGGGTGTACCGGGCCAGCTCCTCCTCAAGCGCGTCGATGTCCGACACCGGGTCGCGGCCCGGCTCATAGGTCGCGCAGTCGACCACGTGCACCAGCACCGAGCACCGCTCGATGTGCCGCAGGAAGTCCAGCCCCAGCCCCTTGCCCTGGCTGGCGCCCGGGATCAGCCCGGGCACGTCGGCCATCGTGTACACCGACTCCCCCGCCGTCACCACGCCGAGGTTCGGCACCAGGGTGGTGAACGGGTAGTCGGCGATCTTCGGCTTGGCCGAGGACAGCACCGCGATCAGCGAGGACTTGCCCGCCGACGGGAAGCCCAGCAGCCCGGCGTCGGCCACCGACCGCAGCTCCAGCACCAGGTCGCGGGTTTCCCCCGGCTCGCCGAGCAGCGCGAACCCGGGCGCCCGCCGCGCCTTCGAGGCCAGCGCCGCGTTGCCCAGGCCGCCCCGGCCACCGCGCGCGGCGACGAACCGGGTGCCGTGCCCGACCAGGTCGGCGAGGACCGCACCGGACTCGTCGAGGATGACCGTGCCGTCGGGCACGAGCAGTTCCAGGTCCTCGCCCATGGCGCCGTCGCGGTTCGCGCCCTGGCCCTGCTTGCCGCTGGCCGCGCCCGCGTGCGGGTGGAAGTGGAAGTCCAGCAGCGTGTGCACGTTGCCGTCGACCACGAGGATGACGTCGCCGCCGTTGCCGCCGTTGCCGCCGTCGGGGCCGCCGAGCGGCTTGTACTTCTCGCGGTGCACCGACGCGCACCCGTTGCCGCCGCTGCCCGCGGCGGCGTGGATGACGACTCGGTCGACGAAACGGGACACGGGTGTCTTCCTTTCACCGAGGCCGTGCGGCCTCGAAACGCGAACGAGGGGCGAACCGGATCCGCTCCGGCCCGCCCCTCGTCGGGATCTAGCTGTCCCGGGTGCCGATCAGGCCTCGACCGGGACGATGTTGACGGTCTTGCGACCGCGCTTGGTGCCGAACTGGACCGCACCGGCGGCGAGCGCGAAGAGGGTGTCGTCCTTGCCGCGGCCCACGTCCACACCCGGGTGGAACTTGGTGCCGCGCTGGCGGATCAGGATCTCGCCCGCCTTGACGACCTGGCCGCCGTAGCGCTTCACGCCGAGGTACTGGGCGTTCGAGTCGCGCCCGTTGCGGGAGCTGGACGCGCCTTTCTTGTGTGCCATGGCTGCTCAGGTCCTCTACTTGGTGATGCCGGTGACCTCGACGCGGGTCAGCTTCTGACGGTGACCCTGTCGCTTGTGGTACCCGGTCTTGTTCTTGAACTTGTGGATCCGGATCTTGGGGCCCTTGGTCTGCTCGACGACCTTGCCGGTCACCGAGACCTTCGCCAGGGCGTCCGCGTCCGAGGTGACGTCGGTGCCGTCGACGACGAGCACCGCGGCGAGGCTCAGCTCGGTGCCCGGCGCGCCCTCGAGCTTCTCGACCTCGACGACGTCGCCAACAGCCACCTTGTACTGCTTGCCGCCGGTCTTGACGATCGCGTACATCGGGACGGAAGTCTCCTGCTACTAGACGGTGGGGGTCCTGCGAGCCCTGGTCCGCAGGCTTAGCCCCCCACTGGCGCGGGGACCGCCTCGGCGGACCGGGCTTGGCACGACACAGCCCACCGATGGGCGGGCCGTGTAACAGGTTACGTGCCGGTGGAATCCACGGTCAAACCGGGGTCCCCTCAGTTGTCGTTGGTCGCGTCCACGGGCGGTCCGGCGGGCCGGGAAGCGGCCCGTCGGGGCGTCCGCCGACGGGGCACGACCGGCTCGACCGGCTCGACACCCGCGCTCGACCTGGGCTCCGAGGCCGACCGGACCTGCGCGGCCGACGCGGCCAGCGGCGGCTCGGCCGCGCGCTGCTCCACCTCGGCCCGCACGACGGTCAGCGCCTCGGCGCCACCGGACGGCGCGCCCTGGGCGCGGCGGCTGGTGCGGCGCCTGCGCGACGCCCGGCCTTCAGGCACCTCGGAGTCGGCCGCCACGACGCTCTCGGAGAGGTCCTCCGCGCTGAACGGCGCGGCGGGCTCGGCGACGGCGTGCTCGGTGTGGTGCGGGCCGTGCCCGTTGCCGTTGCCCGAGACCTCCGGGACGTCGGCGACGTGCCGGGTGGCCTTGGCGATGTCCCGGACCGCGACCTTGGCCGACTCGTCCTTGACCTGCTCGCGGGCGGGTTCGCGGGTCTTCTGCTCGTCGCTGCCGCGGTTGCGGTTGCGCCTGCCACCGCCCTGCTGCTGCTGTTGCTGCTGCGGCTTCTCGGGCTGCGGCTGACCACCGCCGTTGGCCGCGGGCGCCTTGAGCGTCGGCTCGGTGGTGACGACCACACCGCGGCCCTTGCAGTGCTCGCAGGTGGTGCTGAACGCCTCCAGCAGCCCGGTGCCGACCCGCTTGCGGGTCATCTGCACGAGCCCGAGCGAGGTGACCTCGGCCACCTGGTGCCGGGTGCGGTCGCGGCCGAGGCACTCGGTGAGCCTGCGCAGCACCAGGTCCCGGTTGGACTCCAGCACCATGTCGATGAAGTCGATCACGATGATGCCTCCGATGTCGCGCAGCCGCAGCTGGCGGACGATCTCCTCGGCCGACTCCAGGTTGTTGCGGGTGACCGTCTCCTCGAGGTTGCCCCCGGAGCCGGTGAACTTGCCGGTGTTGACGTCGATGACCGTCATCGCCTCGGTGCGGTCGATCACCAGGTAGCCGCCGGAGGGCAGCCAGACCTTGCGGTCGAGCGCCTTGAGCAGCTGCTCGTCGACCCGGTGCTCGGCGAAGACGTCCTTGGTGCCGACGTGCCTGCGCACCCGCTCCAGCAGCTCGGGGGCGACGTGGCGGACGTAGGCGTCGATGGTCTCCCACGCCTGGTCGCCCTGCACCACCAGCGAGGTGAAGTCCTCGGTGAACAGGTCGCGCACGACCTTGACCAGCAGGTCGGGCTCCTCGTAGAGCAGCGCGGGGGCGTTCGACCGGCGGGTGCCGTTGGTGCCGTCGGACTTGTCCCGGATGACCTGCCACTGCGCCTGCAGGCGGCGGACGTCGCGGTCGAGCTCCGCCTCGGCGATGCCCTCCGAGGCCGTGCGGATGATCACACCCGCGTCCTCGGGGACGATGCGCTTGAGCAGGTCCTTGAGCCTGCGCCGCTCGTTCTCCGGCAGCTTGCGGGAGATGCCGGTCGCGCCGCCGCCGGGCACGTAGACCAGGAAGCGGCCGGGGAGGCTGATCTGGGTGGTGAGCCGGGCGCCCTTGTGCCCGACCGGGTCCTTGGTGACCTGCACCAGGACGCTGTCTCCGGTGGACAGCGCCTGCTCGATCTTGCGGGCCTTGCCCTCCAGACCGGCGGCGTCCCAGTCGACCTCACCGGCGTAGAGCACGGCGTTGCGGCCGCGGCCGATGTCGACGAACGCGGCTTCCATGCTGGGCAGCACGTTCTGCACGCGGCCCAGGTAGACGTTGCCGACCAGCGAGCCGGTGCCGGACGAGGTCACGAAGTGCTCGACGAGGACGCCGTCCTCCGTGACCGCGATCTGCGTGCGGTCGCCGTGCTCGCGCACCACCATGGCGCGGTCGACGGCCTCGCGGCGGGCCAGGAACTCGGCCTCCGACAGGATCGGCGCGCGCCTGCGGCCCGCCTCCCGGCCGTCGCGGCGGCGCTGGCGCTTGGCCTCCAGCCGGGTCGAGCCGCGCACGCTGCGCACCTCGTCGCGGGCCGACGCGGCCTCGGCCTTCTCGTCGCGGGCCTCGCGGACGTGCACGACGGTGTTCGGCGGGTCGTCGCCCGCGTCCGCGCCGTCGTCGTCGCCGCCGCCCTTGCGGCGGCGGCGACGCCTGCGGCGGCGGCTGCCCGCGTCGCCCGCGTCGTCGGCCTCGGTCTCGGCTTCCGGCTCCTCCTCGGGCTCCTCGGCCTCGGCGGCGGGCTTGGCCTCGTCCTCGGCGGGCTCGCCCGCCTCGTCGGCCGCGCCCTTGCCGCGACCGCGACCGCGGCGACCGCGGCGGCGGCGCCTGCTGTGGGCGCCGTCCTCGTCGTCGTCCTCATCGGCGACCGGGGGCTCCTCCGCCTCGACCGGCGCGGGCTCGACCACCGCGACCGGCTGGACCGGGGCGGGCCGGGACGCGGCGGGCTCCGGGGGCAGGAACAGCGGCGACGCGGAGGCGAACACCGGCGTGGGCGGGATCCGGCGCGGGGCGGCCTCGACCACCTCGGGCTCGTCCTCGACGACCTCGGGCTCGACGGCCGCGGGTTCGACGACCTCGGGCTCGTCGAGCAGCGCGCGCACGACGAGCGCGGCCGTCTCCTTGCTGACGCTGGATTGCGCACCGCGCACCGTCTCGCCGATCCGGTCGAGGGTGGCGATGACCTCCTTGCTGCTCACCGACAGCAGCTTGGCCAGCGCGTGCACGCGCACCTTGGCGGGCAGTTCCGCCAGCGCCTGCTCAACGGGTGTGGTGGCGGCCCCGCCGGTGGCCCCGGCAGGGGTAGTCGTGTCCGACATGTAGCTCCTCCGCCCCCGGGCGCGTCGTGCCAGACGCGGCCGCTCAGGGGCCCTAGTTGTCCTTGTTCCACCGCGCAAGGCGGCGGGAATCCTCGCCCATCACCGCTGGCGGCTGTGGTCATCGGGACCGCAACCGGCTGACGGCAGGTCGTTCGACCACGGCTGAGGCGACTCCGTCTCCCCGATGGACTACCCGAGGCCCGCTTGCCTGTCGAGGGCCAACGGATCGGACAGACCGCCTTCGTCGTCAAGCCGCCCCTGGGCCGTCCGTGTCGCCTTCGCGGGCACCGGCGGTTCCAGAGCGGCGACCACGCGGAGCGCGCTCAGCACGTCGTCGGGTCGCACGGCCGGTGTTGTCTGCCGGACGACCACACGCAGTATCCCACACGAACGCTCCGGGTAGGACATGTCGATCCCCACACCGGGGGTGTCGCCCCCGGATTCGGTCACCTCGGCGCGGATCACCGCAGGTCGGGCGTCGATGAGCCGTCTGCCGTCCTTGGTCAGCCGCTCCACCTCGACGTGCTCCTCGGCGAGCAGGCGCTCGACGGCGACACTCAGCGTGTCCGGGTCGACCCCGGGCAGCTCGATGTGCCAGTCGCTGGCCTCCATGCGCTCGGCGAGCCCGCCCGGTCCCGCCTGCACCGCCTCGAGCACGTCGAGGCCGGGGGCCAGCGCCGCGTCGAGCACCCGCGCCAGGCTCGCCGGGTCGAGCGCCTCGACGACCTGGATCTCGACGTACTCGGCCTCGCTGGCCACCCCGGTGGGCGCCGCGCCGATCCAGGAGATCTTGGGGTGCGGGTTGAACCCCTGGGAGTAGGCCATCGGCACGCCCGCGCGGCGCAGGGCGCGCTCGAAGGCGCGGGCCACGTCGCGGTGCGAGGTGAAGCGCAGCCGACCCCGCTTGGCGTAGCGCAGCCGGATCTTCTGCACCGGCGGCGCCGACGGGTTGGGTTGGTCCTGGCGGCTCAGGGGTTACTCCTTCCGGTGGAGTCGCTGTCCTCCGGTGGTGAGCTCACCGGGACAGTGGCACCGTACCGGGAGCGCCAATTCGGCTCGCGCGCTTGTTTCGCTCCCGTGGCGTGGATAGCGTCCGCACCGAGTGGACAGCCCGGCCCGAGGGAACCAGTACTGGAGGTCGCCCGTGCCTCTGCTCCGCCTGACCAGGGCGGCAGCGGTCAGCGTCGCGGTAGTGGCGGCGGCTTTCTCCGCTCCCACCCTCGCGGCCGGCGAGCCCTTGGAGGACGGGTCGCTGCCCTGCCACCCCACCTCGGCCCCGCTGCGCTACCTGGTGCTCTTCCCCGAGGGCACGACCGCGGCCGACGCCGACGACGAGGTCGACTCGTCCTGCGCCGCGCCGGTGGCGTACTACCCGGAGATCGCGGTGGGCGTCGCGGCGTCCTCCGACCCCGGGTTCGCCGACCGGTTCGGGCGCGACCGCGCGTTCAGCACGGAGGCGGTCGTGGGGCGGGCGCACAAGCAGTCACCACTGGTGGACACGGGCGACCCGGACGTGGCGACAGATCGCTCGGGCGAGCAGTGGGACATGACGGAGATCCAGGCGGGCGCCGCGCACGCGATCACTCGCGGTAGCGACCGGGTGGTGGTCGGCGTCCTCGATTCGGGGATCGACAACACCCACCCGGACCTGGCCCGCGCGGTCGACCCGGCGAAGTCGGCGGGGTGCCTGACGGGCAAGGCGGACCGGTCACCGCAGGCGTGGCAGCCCTCGGTCTCACCGCACGGGACGCACGTGGCGGGCATCATCGCGGCGGCGGACGACGGGCGGGGCATCACGGGTGTGGCGCCGGACGTGCGCCTGGCATCGGTGCGGGTCGTCGACGACGACGGGACGGTGCGGCCGGAGTCGGTGGTGTGCGGGCTGATGTGGGCCGCGGCCAACGGGATGGCGGTGGCGAACCACAGCTACTACGTCGACCCGTGGCCCCTGACCTGCGACCGCGGCGCCGAGCACGTCGTCTACGAAGCCGTGCGGCGGGCGACGGACTACGCGACCGGCCGGGGTGTGCTGAGCGTGGCCGCCGCGTCGAACGAGGCCCGCGACCTCGCCGAGCCGAGCGGCCAGATGCCAGGCCTCGACGGCCAGTGGCGCACCGTCGACGCCTCCTGCCGGGTCCTGCCCGCGGGGTTGCGCGGAGTAGTCGCGGTGTCGGCGATCGGACCGGATCGAGTGAAAGCCGGCTACAGCGCCTACGGCCTGGGCGTCATCGACGTGACGGCCCCGGGCGGCGAGCAGACCGGCGACCGCTGCGTCCTGTCCACGGTCCCCGGCGGCTACGCGACGGCCTGCGGCACCTCGATGGCGACGCCACACGTGTCCGGGGTGGCGGCCCTGCTCGCGTCAACGCACCCAGGCGCCTCCCCCCAACGCCTGACGCGGCTGCTGACGACGGAGGCGGAGTCGGTGCCGTGCCCGGTCGACTACGACCTGGATGGCACGGGCGGCCAGGACGCCTACTGCTCGGGCTACGCGCCCTTCAACAGCTTCTACGGCCACGGACTGGTCAACGCCCTGGCCGCAGTGACCGACTAGCTTTGCGTAGGCCGCGATCGCGGCGTTCTGTTCGGCGTGGCCACAGTGGTCGGTGACCAGGTAGAGACTGGTCTGCCATGGGTTTCTCGGACAGTGGTTAGTGGGGTATCAGGGGGATGTGGATATGCGGCGGGTGGGGGAATTGCAGTTCAAGGGGAGGGTGTGGATGGGGCTGGGGATTACTGTCACTCTGTCGGGACGCCTGGGCGGATCAGCAGGGAAGTCGCTGGGGTGAAGCCGGCGCGGTTGTAGAACGGGATGGAGCGGTCGGTCGGGCTCAGCACGAGGCGGACGTAGTTGTGCGTGTCGGCGTGGGTTATGGCCGCGTTGAGCAGGTCTTGGCCGGTGCCCTGGTTGCGGTGGGTCGCGCGGACGTAGACGTTGCTGACGTAGCCCCAGGTGCTCGGTGGCTGGCTCGGGCGGGGCATCCGGGTGAAGATGACCATGTTGAGGAAGCCGATGGGGTCGGCGTCCTCGGTTTCGGCCAGCCAGAAGATCCGGCGGTCTCGTTCGTGTAGCCACCACTGGGTGAATGTGGACTCGAACTCGTCGTCTGGGGTGGTAGGGGTGAGCTCCTCGGTCCACAGGCGACGCAGGCGGGTGAGGGCGGGGATGTCGCCCTCACCCGCGATGCGGATTCTCACGACTTGGCGAGGGCCGGGTTCTGGACCGGGGACCCGATGCCGACCGGGCTGATGGGCAGCAGCTTGCGGCCGGTGGGACCGATCTCGATGTCGGTGCCCATGGCCGGGCAGACGCCGCAGTCGAAGCAGGGGGTCCAGCGGCAGTCGTCCTGCTCGCGGGCGTCCAGGGCGTCGAGCCAGTCGTCCCAGAGCCACTGCTTGTCGAGGCCGGAGTCGAGGTGGTCCCAGGGCAGGACCTCCTCCTCCGTGCGCTCGCGCGTGGTGAACCAGTTGAGCGAGACGCCGAGCGGTTCGAGCTCGGCGGCGGCCGCGGCCACCCAGCGGTCGTAGGAGAAGTGCTCGCTCCAGCCGTCGAAGCGGCCACCGTCGCGCCAGACGCGTTCGATGACGCGGCCGACCCGGCGGTCGCCCCGGGACAGCAGTCCTTCGATGAGGCTGGGCTTGCCGTCGTGGTAGCGCATGCCGATGTTGCGGCCGAGGCTGCGGTCGCGGTCGGAGTTGACCGCCTCGCGCAGCTTGCGCAGCCTGCTGTCCACGGTGTCCGGGTCGCACTGCGGCGCCCACTGGAACGGGGTGTGCGGCTTGGGCACGAACCCGCCGATCGAGATCGTGCAGCGGATGTCCTTGCGGCCGCTGGCCTGCCTGCCCGCGCGGATGACGTTCTTGGCCATCTCGGCGATCTGGAGCACGTCCTCGTCGGTCTCGGTGGGCAGGCCGCACATGAAGTACAGCTTCACCTGCCGCCAGCCGTTGGCGTACGCGGCGGTGACCGTCTTGAGCAGGTCCTCTTCGGACACCATCTTGTTGATGACGCGCCGGATCCGCTCGCTGCCGCCCTCGGGGGCGAAGGTGAGCCCGGAGCGGCGGCCGTTGCGGGACAGCTCGTTGGCCAGGTCGATGTTGAACGCGTCGACCCGGGTGGACGGCAGCGACAGGCCGGTGTTGGTGCCCTCGTAGCGGTCGGCGAGCTGCTTGGTGATCTCGCCGATCTCGGAGTGGTCGGCGCTGGACAGCGACAGCAGGCCGACCTCCTCGAAGCCGCTGGCCTCCAGGCCCTGCTGGATCATCGCGCCGATGCCGTCGATGGAGCGCTCGCGCACCGGGCGGGTGATCATGCCCGCCTGGCAGAAGCGGCAGCCGCGGGTGCAGCCGCGGAAGATCTCGACGCTCATCCGCTCGTGCACGCTCTCCGCGAGCGGCACCAGCGGCTTCTTCGGGTACGGCCACGCGTCGAGGTCCATGGTGGTCCGCTTGGCGACCACCTCCGGCACGCGGTCGCGGTTGGGCTTGACCGCGTCGATGTGGCCGTCTTCGCGGTAGGTGACGTCGTAGAGCCGGGGGATGTAGACGGTGCCGGACTCGGCGAGACGGGTCAGCAGCTCGTCACGGCCACCGGGACGCCCCTCGGCCTTCCACGCGCGGATGACGTCGGTGATCTCCCCGACGGCCTCCTCGCCGTCACCGAGCACGGCGGCGTCGATGAAGTCGGCGATCGGCTCCGGGTTGAACGCGGCGTGACCACCGGCCAGCACGACCGGGTGGTCGACGGTGCGGTCTGCGGCGTGCAGCGGGATCTTCGCGAGGTCGAGCGCGGTGAGCATGTTCGTGTAGCCCAGCTCGGTGGAGAAGCTGACCCCGAGCACGTCGAACGCGCCGAGCGGGCGGTGGCCGTCCACGGTGAACTGCGGGACGTCGTGCTCCCGCATGAGCTTCTCGAGGTCGGGCCAGACCGCGTACGTGCGCTCGGCGAGCACGTCCGGGATCTCGTTGAGCACCTCGTAGAGGATCATGACGCCCTGGTTGGGCAGGCCGACCTCGTAGGCGTCCGGGTACATCAGCGCCCAGCGCACGGTGGTGCTGTCCCACTCCTTGACGGTGGCGTTCAGCTCACCACCGACGTACTGGACCGGCTTGGACACCCGGGGCAGCAGGGGTTCAAGCCGGGGGAACACAGACTCGACGCTCACAACGAACCAGGGTAACCCGTCACTCTCGGCGTATCGGACGGGCCACTGCCGGTCAGGTGCTCGCCGCCGCCATCACGCCAGCAGGAGCTTGCCCAGCCTGCGCGCCGCGACCACGAGCCCGACGGCGGCCATCAGCACGAAGTACGCGAGGTGCCCCAGCATCGCTAGGCCGACGAAGCCGGTGCACAACCCGCGCATGATCTCCACCGCGTGGTAGAGCGGGAAGCACTGCACGACCACCCGCAGTGCGGGCGGGTACACCGATAACGGAAAGAAGGTGGTGGAGAACAGGAACATCGGCATCACGGCGAGGTTCACCAGGTCGAAGTCCTGCCACGACCGCATGAAGGTCGTGCAGGCCATGCCGACCGCCGCGAACGCGACCGCTACGAAGACCGCGGCCGGGAGCGCGAGCACCGCCCACGGCGAGGTCAGCAACCCCATGCCGAGCATGACCGCGAGGAAGCCCGCCGAGTAGAGGGCACCGCGGATCAGCGCCCACGTGATCTCGCCGATGGCCACGTCGAGCGGGCCCAGCGGGGTGGCGAGCATGGCGTCGTAGGTGCGGGCGTACTTGAAGCGGAAGAAGATGTTGAAGGTGGCGTCGGTGACCGCGCCGTTCATGGCCGAGGCGGCCAGCAGCGCGGGCGCGACGAAGGCGACGTAGCTGATGTGCTCGCCGCCCGGTCCCGTGACGTCGCCGATCAGGGCGCCGAAGCCGTAGCCGAGGCCGAACAGGAAGAACAGCGGCTCGAAGAACCCGGACACCACGGCCAGCCAGGTGCGCCGGTTGACCAGGAACGAGCGTTCCAGCACGGCGCTGGGCCTGCCCGCGTACATGCCCGTGGGCAACACGCGGAACAGCACGCCGACGCGCTCGGGGACCCGGGTCTCGGGTGCGGTGGTGGTCATCTAGATAGCCAACCTGCGGTTGAAGTTGCGGACGGCCAAGTGCGTGCCGACGGCCAGCATGGCGAGCAGGAACGCCAGGTGACCGAGGGCGCCCAACGCCTCCCACGTGCTGAAGGCGACGGCGCGGGACAGCTCGGTGCCATGCCAGAGCGGGGTGAGCCAGACCAGCGGGCGCACCCACTCGGGCAGCTGCTCGACCGGGAAGAACGTGCCGGAGAACATCGTCATCGGCATCACGATGAAGCGGAAGATGACGCTGAACTGCTGCCCCTCGGTCTCGATGGTGGCCGAGTACGCGATCACCGGCGCGGCGAACGCCACCGCGGTGAGGGTCGCGACGACCAGCGACAGCACAGCCCCGATGCTGGTCAACGCGCCTAAGAGACCCGCGACCACCAGGAACGCGGCGGCGGAGACGCTGATCCGCAGCGCGACCCAGGCGAGCTGGCCGAGGGCGACCTGGGTCGCGCTGACCGGGGTGGCGGCGATGCCGTGGTACGTGCGTTGCCACTTGAACGCCGACAGCACCGGGAAGGTCGACTCGAAGGCGGCCGTCTGCACCGCGCTGGCCACGACCAGCGCGGGCGCGAGGTACTGCAGGTAGGGCAGGTCGCCGGTCGCGCCACCGGGCCGGATCTGGGTGCCGACGCCGATGCCGAGGGCCAGCAGGTAGAGGACGGGCTGCAGGACGCTGGAGACGACGGACGCCCGCCAGCTGCGGCGGTACCAGGTCCACTGGCCCTCGACGACGAGCCGGATGGCGCGCGGGGTGGTGATCGCGGTCGGCATCAGTCCACCAGCGTCCGGCCGGTGAGGCGGAGGAAGACGTCCTCCAGCGTGCTGCGCCGGACCAGGCTGGAGACGGGGGTGAGGCCGCGCCGGTGGACGGCGGCCAAGGACGCCTCGCCGTCGGTGGTGTAGAGCAGGAGGCGGTCGGGCAGCACCTCCACCCGCTCGGCCAGCCCCTCGACGGCTTGCTCGTCCTGGGTGCCCGCCGCGAACCGCAGCTCCAGCACCTCGCGGGTGGAGTGCTGGGCGATCAGCTCGGCCGGGCTGCCCTCCGCGACGATTCGGCCCGCGTCCATGACCACGAGCCGGTCGCACAACTGCTCGGCTTCGTCCATGTAATGAGTGGTCACGATGAGGGTGACGCCTTGCTGCTTGAGCCGGAAGAGGCGGTCCCAGAGCAGGTGCCTGGCCTGCGGGTCGAGGCCGGTGGTGGGCTCGTCGAGGAGCAGCAGCTCGGGGTCGTTGATCAGCGATCGGGCGATGGTGAGGCGCCGCTTCATCCCACCGGAGAGCGTTTCGACCTCGGCGTCGGAGCGGTCGGCGAGCTGGGCGAACTCGATCAGCTCGGTGGCCTTGGCGCGGACGTGCGCCTTGGACAGGCCGAAGTAGCGCCCGTAGACGTGCAGGTTCTCCCGGACAGTGAGTTCGGTGTCGAGGTTGTCCTGCTGCGGGACCACGCCGAGCCGCCCCCGGATGGCGGGCCCGTCGCGACTCGGGTCCATGCCGAGCACGGTCAACTCGCCCCCGGTGCGCGGCGAGACGCACGCGATCATGCGCATGGTCGACGACTTGCCCGCGCCGTTCGGCCCGAGGAAGCCGAAGGCCTCACCGGGACGCACGTCGAGGTCGATGCCGCGCACGGCGTCGAAGTCGCCGAAGCGCTTGGCCAGTCCCCTGGCGGATACGAGTGATTCGGTGCTGGTCCCCACGGGGGCGACAGTATCCGGAGGGACCGACAAAGCGGAAAAAGTTATCCACAGGGGCCAAGCACGAGTCCGAGCCATCCGTACAGTGCGGGGTGACGGCTCGGTGACGTGGAGTTGCACGTGATCAAATAGGCGAGCGGAGCAGCGGGCCAGGCCGACCGCCCTGTCGTGCTCGACGAGGCCCGCTCAGCGCACTGACACCGACGATGAAGCCTTCGGCGAGGAGTCCCCGTTCCCGTGGCGGAGGCAATCGTGAGCGGCTACGAACGTCTTGCCCGGGCGGCGGACGTGAAGTCGGGGATCAAGAATGGCAACTGGATCGATATCGGGAAGACCTCGCCCTGCTCGAACACGAACTGGCCGAGGCGCGATTCCTACCGCGAAGCCCACGCAGCGGCCAACGAGGTGTCACGGTGGGAGAACCAATCCCACCTGCGGCAAACGAGGATCACCGCGAGCCATAGAGGCGATCGCGGTGGCGGCACTGGTGCACTCGCACAAGGAACGAGAACGAGTCCGAGGCCAGGTACCGGTTCCACACCGACGGCGGCTCGGACCGGTACCTGGTCTTGGACAAGGGGTCGGAGACCACCTCGCCCGCGGACGGCAACCGGGATGGCGTGTTCCGAACAGCGGCGGGCAAGCCGGCGAGAGCCTGGTAGGACACCGGCTCGGCGCCCGAGCGGCTGGTCCACCAGGGCTGATCGAGAACCGGAAGCGACCTCCCGGCCTGGCGGTCGACGACACCCGGATGTCCGGCCCCGGCTCTGCTGGTGATCGGGCCATGCGGTTGATCAACCTGGACCGTGGCCGGGTGAGCGGTGGCGCAAGCGTCATCCGCTGGTCAACTCGGGTTGGTCCGGAGACGGGGTCGGGGGGTTAGAAAGCGGCCATGACCGAACTGAATCGTAGGGCTCTGTTGCGTGTTGGCGGGGTTGGCGCCGGGGCGGTGGCGGCCGGGTTGGCGCTGCCCGGGGTCGCGTTCGCCCGGGGCAAGGCGCGGCCGGTGCTGACCCACGGCGTGCAGACCGGTGACGTGACCAGCGACGGCGCGCTCGTCTGGACGCGGGCGGACCGGCCGTCGCGGATGCTCGTCGAGGTCTCGCGCGACCCGTCCTTCCGCCACGCGCGGTGTTTGCGGGGGCCGGTGCTCAGCCCGGACACCGACGGCACCGGCCGCCTCCGGTTGACCGGCCTGCCCGCCGGTCAGGAGGTGCACTACCGCGTCCGCGCCGAGGACCTGGACGGGCGTGCCACCAGCGCTCCCCTGGTCGGCTCCTTCCGCACCGCCCCCGTCGGCCGCTCGGACGTGCGGTTCACCTGGTCCGGCGACGTCGCGGGCCAGGGCTGGGGCATCAACCCCGACACCGGTGGCATGACCGCCTACGCCGCCATGCTCGCCCGCCGCCCCGACTTCTTCCTGCACTCCGGCGACACCGTCTACGCCGACGGCCCCATGCAGCCGACCGTCACGCTCCCCGACGGTCGCGTGTGGCGGAACATCGTCACCCCTGAGAAGTCCAAGGTCGCCGAGACGCTGACCGAGTACCGGGGGCAGTTCGCCTACAACCTGCTCGACGACAACGTCCGCGCCTTCGCCGCGCGCGTCCCGTCGATCGTGCAGTGGGACGACCACGAGGTCACCAACAACTGGTACCCCGGCGAGATCCTCGACCTCCCCCAGTACACCGAGAAGCGCGTCGACGTCCTGGCCGCCCGCGCCTCCCAGGCGTTCCACGAGTGGCAGCCGATCGACCGCCGCCGCGCGGAGGACGGTCGCATCTACCGCAGCTTCGCGTACGGCAAGCACGTCGAGGTGTTCGTCCTCGACATGCGCACGTACAAGGACGCCAACACCGCCGACCAGACCAAGCCCGGTCACATCCTCGGCGACCGCCAGGCCAGGTGGCTGGTCGACGGCCTCGCGCGCAGCCGGGCGACGTGGAAGATCGTGGCGAACGACCTGCCGATCGGCCTGGTCGTGCCGGACGGCAAGGACATCGAGGGCGTGGCCAACGGTCTGCCGGGCGCGCCCGCGGGCCGTGAGCACGAGCTCGCCTGGGTCCTGCGGACCCTCGCTCGCCGCCGGGTGCGCAACGTGGTGTGGTTGACGGCGGACGTGCACTACACCGCCGCGCACCACTACTCGCCCGACCGCGCGGCGGTAGGCGACTTCGACCCGTTCTGGGAGTTCGTGTCCGGCCCGCTGCACGCGGGGGCGTTCGGTCCGAACAACCTCGACCCGACGTTCGGCCCAGAGGCCGTGTTCGTGCACGCGCCGCCTGCGGCGAACACCTCGCCGCTGGCCGGGTTCCAGCACTTCGGTGAGGTGCAGGTCGACGGCCGTAGTGGCGACCTGACGGTGTACCTGCGTGATGGCAAGGGCACCTCCCTCTGGTCCAAGACGCTCAACCCGAGCCGATAGGTGTTGCGGCTCCGGTCTTGCCGAGCGGCGAGACCGGAGCCACTACGCGATCTAGACAGCGGTGCTCACGTATTTCGGGCGGGTGGCTGGTGCGGGGGCGTGCCCCCGGTCGGGTTACCCTGCTCACACGCTCGTGGTCATGCACGGCGTGCCAATCCCTCCCCCGTGAATGGAGTTGCGACAGCCGTGAGCGAGCGCACCCTGGTCCTGGTCAAGCCCGACGGCGTGCAGCGCGGGCTGGTCGGCGAGGTCATCTCCCGCATCGAGCGCAAGGGTCTGACCCTGGCGGCACTGGAGCTGCGCTCGGTCGAGCGGGCCGTGGCCGAGCAGCACTACGCCGAGCACGACGGCAAGCCGTTCTTCGAGTCGCTGCTGGAGTTCATCACCGGTGGCGCCGTAGTGGCGCTCGTCGTCGAGGGCCCCCGCGCCATCTCGGCGTTCCGCCAGCTCGCCGGCGGCACCGACCCGGTCGACAAGGCCACCCCGGGCACCATCCGCGGTGACTTCGGCCTGGAGGTCCAGTACAACCTCGTGCACGGCTCCGACTCCCCGGAGTCCGCCGAGCGCGAGATCAAGATCTGGTTCCCGAACCTGTAAAGCCACAAGAGGCCGCCCACGTCCTGGACGTGGGCGGCCTCTTGCGTTCCCGCTACTGCTGTTGGCTGGGCAGCGTGCCCTGGGTCATGCGTTTGCGGATGTCGTTGCGGGCCCAGAGTGCCCAAGACCACGCAAGAGCGAAGAGAACGCCTACTACGCCCAAAGCAGTGAGCACGAAGAAGCCTGCGATGGCGAGGACCTGTAGGGCGATCACCATCCAGGTCGCCCAAGGGCGGCTGACGAAGGCGCACGCCAACACCATTGCGAGGGCCAAGGCGACGACAGACCAGATCCGCCAAGACGCGATGTCGGACTTGGTGACGACCAAGAGCGCCAAGAGGACGACGATGGCTTCCAGGATGAGCAGCGCCGACATGACACCGCGGAAGCTCTTCATGGGGTCTGGGGCGCTCATGCCGGGTCCTTACCGAAGAGGGCCCGGACCTCGCCCGCCGTCACTACGGAGCCGGTAGCCACTACCCCACCGCCGGATAGGGGTTCGTCGGGCTCTTCGGATTCTTCGGCCAGTTGGGTCGCGGCCTCGATGGCGTCTACCAGGTTCGGGTAGACCATCACGCGCTCGTCGCCGTAGATGTCGGTGGCGATGTCGGCGAGCCTGTCCGGGTCCATGGCGCGCGGGGACGAGTTCGTCGTCACTACGACGTCGGTGAGCACAGGTTCCAAGGCGGACAAGATGCCTGGCGCGTCCTTACCGTCCATGACCGCCACTACGCCCACCAGCCGCCGGAAGCCGAACTCGTCGTCGAGGGCTTTGGCTAGGGCTGCGGCGCCGTGGGGGTTGTGGGCGGCGTCAACGAAGACACTGGGGGCCATGCGGACCCGTTCGAGGCGGCCCGGGCTGGTGGCGGAGGCGAAGCCCTCGCGGATGGCTTCGACGTCGAGTTGACGATCGGCGCCCGCGCCGAAGAAGGCCTCGACGGCGGCCAGGGCCAGTGCGGCGTTGGCGGCTTGGTGCTCGCCGTGGAGGGGCAGGAAGATCTCGTCGTAGACGCCGCCGAGGCCCTGGAGGGACAGGACCTGGCCGCCGACGGCGATGTCGCGGCGCAGGACGCCGAACTCCAGGCCTTGGCGCGCGATAGTGGCGTCCACCTCGACGGCCCGTTCCTGGAGGACGCGGGCGACCTCGGGGTTCTGCTCGGCGATGAGGGCGATGGAGCCCTGCTTGATGATCCCGGCCTTCTCGCGGGCGATGCCGAGGATGTCCGGCCCCAGGAACTCGACGTGGTCGATGCCGATGGGGGTGATGACCGCGATCTTGCCGTCGGCGATGTTGGTGGCGTCCCACGCGCCGCCCATGCCGGTCTCGACCACGGCGACGTCGACGGGGGCGTCGGCGAACGCGGCGTAGGCCATGGCGGTGAGCACCTCGAACTTGCTCATCCGCACGTCGGAGCCTGAGTCGACCATGCCGATGTACGGCTCGATGTCGCGGTAGACCTCGATGTAGCGCGTGGGGTCGATGGGCGCGTTGTCGAGGCTGATGCGCTCGGTGACGAGTTGCAGGTGCGGGCTGGTGAACCGGCCGGTGCGCAGCCCGATGCGGGTGAGCAGGGCGTCGATCATGCGGGTGACCGAGGTCTTGCCGTTGGTGCCCGCGATGTGCACGACCGGGTACGCCCGGTGCGGCTCGCCGAGCAGGTCGGCGAGCGCGGCGATGCGGGTCAACGACGGTTCGAGCTTGGTCTCCGGCCAGCGGGTGTCGAGTTCCGCCTCGACCTGATCCAGTTCATCCAGACTCACGCCTAGAGGGTACGGATGGCCTGCGCGAACGAAGCGACGGGGAAGGCCAGCATGGGGCCGTCGGGGTTCTTGGAGTCCCGCACACCGGTGACCTCAGGCCCGTGGCCAACCTCGACGCACTGCGCGTTGGAGCCACTACGACTCGACTTGCGCCACACGAAGCCGACCTCCACGCAGTTCGCGTTGGTGCCGCTCCGGCTGGACTTGCGCCACACCATCGAAGCCCGGTCCACCACGTCCATCAGGTTCCTCACTCTCGGTCATGCTCTCGTGCGATAGTCGCAACGAGTTCCGCCGACTTGGCGGGGCTCAGAGCCAGCCCACCCAGAGTATCGGTCTCAGCACGGAAGAACTCGATGTGAGCCTCTTCCTCCAGGAAGAGGCCGGAAACCTTGTGATCGAGGTAGACCACCGGCTTGTTCCGCTCAAAGTCCATCAACACGAACGAACCATCCAGACCTGAGTGCCCATGTAGCGACAAGGGCAACACCTGCACCGTAGTAGTGGACTGCTCAGTTGCCTCCAAGATGTGCCGGAGCTGCCGCGCCATCACCTTCGGACTGCCCAGCACGCGACGAAGCACGAACTCATCGACGATCATCCGCAAGACTGGCGGAACATCCTTGGTGAGGATCACCTGGCGGGCCAACCGAGCAGCGACCCTGGAATCTACATCCGCAGCAGGGACGTTCCCCGCTCGCATCAGCGCCCGAATGTAGTCAGCGGTCTGCACCAGCCCCGGAAGAACCAGCGGCTCGTAGTTGACGATCTCGGTGGCCTCGCGCTCGATGCGCATGAGGGTCTTGGACTCATCGGACAGAGCTGTCTGATGCTCCCAGTACCCTATGTCGTCGGAGCGCTCGGCCAACTTGACCAGGCGTTCGCGATCCTTTCCGATCACCCGGTAGATCACGAGTAGGGACGCGACGTCGGCGGGCCTGATGCCCTGCTTGCCGGTCTCCATCCGGGAAATCTTGGACGCCTGCCAGCCCAACTGGCTCGCGACCTCCTTGCAACTCATCTTCCTGGCCTCGCGCAGCATCCGCAGTTCGCCGCCGAGCCCGCGTCCGATGACGGTGGGTTGCTTGGGGGTAGCCATGTCCATCCTCCCGATCTTGGTTGGTCGGCGTCAGTGTCTCGCAACGTAGCTCCGAATGCATTCACTCGATGGCGCCATTGTTCTCCGACCCGTCGAGATGCGATGCTGCCCAAGTCCGATCGCAACGTTGCGAATCAGGAGGTCTTGATGCAGGTCACCGCCGCCCCCATCCCCGAAGACGAGCTGACCAGGCAAATCGCCGAGGTCACCGCGCACTTCGCGCCCCGGCGATTCGCCGTCTACCAGGTGCAACGCGACACCGAAGGCCAGGCCACGGACTTCGTCGTCCTCGGCTGGGGCATGGAAATCGCCGACGGCGCCGGCGACGACTACGTCGAGCTCTTCGGCATGCCCGACGCCCAGGGCGTCCGCACCCGCGGCCAGTTCCGCACCGCCGAGTCCGCCTCCCACGTGCTCGGCGGGAATCGCCAGGTCGAGTTCCGCTGGATCGACACCGAATCCGACTGACCGCTCGTGACGGTGCCAGGTCCGACGCCGGACCTGGCACCGTCACGACCAGCGATCTTGTCGGTGCGCCCGCCTACCGTCCCCGCCCATGGCGGACATCCACTACCTGGTCGGCGACGCGACCGCCCCCCAGGCAACCGGCCCCAAGGTCATCGCCCACGTCTGCAACGACCGCGGCGGCTGGGGCAGGGGTTTCGTCCTGGCCATCTCCGCGCGCTGGCCGGAGCCCGAAGCCGCCTTCCGCCGCTGGTACCGAGACCGGGCCAACAACGAGTTCGGCCTCGGGGCGACTCAACTCGTACAGGTCACGGCCGACATCTGGGTCGCCAACATGGTCGGCCAACGCGGCACCCGCACCAGCCGCACCACCACCCCACCGATCCGCTACGACGCCTTACGCCAGTGCCTGCGCCACCTCGCGACCCAAGCAGCCCCCCTCGGCGCGAGCGTGCACATGCCCCGCATCGGCGCGGGCCTCGCGGGTGGTCGTTGGGAGGACATCGAGCCGCTCATCACCGACGAACTCACCGGCATCCCCGTCACGGTCTATGACTTGCCCGTACCGGCCTGAGGTACGTCACCCCTTCGGGATGAGCTGCCGGTAGGGCTCGTTGTCCGAGGTGAGGACCAGTGCGAAGTCCGGCCCCGCCGAGGTCGCGACCTCGCGCAGCCGGGCCAGTGCGGTAGCCCCGTCCGGCAGCTCCAAGCCGAGCACGGCCGCCGCCCGCTCCCGTTGCGGGAGCAGGTCCGGCTCGTCCTCGAGGTACCAACCCCTCGCCTCCTCGTGCTCCTCGGCGGTGAACGCGGGGCAATCCCCCCACCAAGGCACAACGAGCAGCAGCCGCAACAACTCCGGGAGACCGGTGGCGAGCAGCGCCGCCCCGCCCTCGGAGTCCGCATAGAGCACCGGGCGTTCTTCACCGCCTTCGCCACAGAAGAAGAACGTGCCGCCCGACTGGTCGCCCGCGATCGGCTCCAGCGCCGCGCCGCCCGCGAGGTGGACGTCCTCGAGGTGGTCGGCCCGGCCCAGCTCGAAACCGCCGGGCCAGGCCAGTACCCGGGCCACCTCATCGTGCGCGGCGATCAGGGCGAGTAGCGATGCCATGGCGCCACACTAATGATCTTCGTGACCCCGTGACCGGCGAAAGCATCAGCTCGCGGGCAGTGCCTCAAGTCGGGCCTGCACGCGGGTGATCTCGGCGGCGGCGGCGTCGCGGCGCACGCGGATCTTGTCCACGACGTCCGCGGGGGCCTTGTCGGTGAACTTGGGGTTGCCCAGCTTGGCCGCACACTGCGCGAGTTCCTTCTCGGCCACCGTCAGGTCCTTGGTCAAGCGCTTGCGCTCCGCTGCGACGTCAACGGTGCCGGACAGGTCCAACTCCACGGTGACGGTCCCACCGGCCAGTGAGACCTCCAACGACGCACTTGCCGCGAACTCGTCACCCGGCGCCTCTAGGCGCGCCAACGCGGTAACGGCCGTCTGGTGCGCGGTTAGGCCTACCGCGTCCACACCGGACAGGCGCGCCTTCACCTTCTGGCCGGGCTTTACCCCCTGATCCGCGCGGAACCGCCGGATCTCGGTGATGAGCTTCTGCACGCCCTCCACGCGAACCTTGGCTTGCGCGTCGCGCTCGGCACCCGACACCGTGGGCCAGTCCGCGATGACCACGGACTCCTTGCCGGTCAGCGCCTTCCACAGCACCTCGGTGACGAACGGGATGACCGGGTGCAGCAGCCGCAGCACCTTGTCGAGCACGTGGCCGAGTACCGCGCGGGTGGCATCGGCGCGCGCGCCGCCCTCGGCGATCTGGACCTTGGCCAACTCCAGGTACCAGTCGCAGTAGAGGTCCCACGTGAAGTGGTAGAGCGCGTCGCACAGCTTGGCGAACTGGAAGCCTTCGAACAGCTTGTCCACTTCAGACAAGAGGGCGTCGGCGGAGTCGAGGATCCACCGGTCGGCGTCCGTCAGTTCCGCGCGGTCGGGCACCGGAACGGCCGTAGTGGCGCCGTTCATCAGGGCGAAGCGGCTGGCGTTCCACAGCTTCGTGCCGAAGTTGCGCGATCCGGCCGCCCACTCCTCGGCCAGGGCCATGTCGCTACCCGGGTTCGCGCCGCGCGCGAGGGTGAAGCGGGTGGCGTCCGCGCCGAAGCGGTCCAACCAGTCGAGGGGGTCGATGACGTTGCCGCGCGACTTCGACATCTTCTTGCCCTGCGCGTCACGGATAAGACCGTGCAGGTAGACGTGGTCGAAGGGCTGCTGTCCGTCCATCGCGTAGAGGCCGAACATCATCATCCGGGCGACCCAGAAGAAGAGGATGTCGTAGCCGGTCGACAGCACACTGGTCGGATAGAACTTGGCCAGGTCCGCCGACTCCGCGGGCCAGCCGAGGGTGGAGATCGGCCACAACGCCGACGAGAACCACGTGTCGAGCACATCCGGGTCCTGGGTCCAGCCCTGGCCGGTCGGCGGCTCCTCGTCCGGTCCGACGCACACCACCTGGTCGTCCGGGCCGTACCAAACCGGGATGCGGTGGCCCCACCAGAGCTGCCGCGAGATGGTCCAGTCGTGCATGTTGTCGACCCAGTCGAAGTAGCGCTTGGCCAGCTCCGGCGGGTGCACCTGGGTACGACCGTCGCGCACCGCGTCACCGGCCGCGCGCGCAAGAGGCTCGACCTTGACCCACCACTGCAAGGACAGCCGCGGTTCGACAACGGTGTCACAACGTGAGCAGTGGCCGACCGAGTGCAGGTAGGGCCTCTTCTCCGCAACGATGCGGCCCTCTTCGCGCAGCGCGCGCACCACGGCCGGGCGGGCCTCGAAGCGGTCCAGGCCCTCGAAGGGGCCGTGGACGGTGATGTTGCCCTTGATGTCCATGACCGTAAGAGACGGCAGGTTGTGCCTACGGCCGATCTCGAAGTCGTTGGGGTCGTGGGCCGGGGTCACCTTGACCGCGCCTGTGCCGAACTCCGGGTCGACGTGCTCGTCGGCCACTACGGGGATGCGCCTACCCGTGAGCGGTAGGGCCACCTCGGTGCCGACAAGGTGCTTGTAGCGCTCGTCGTCGGGGTGCACGGCAACGGCGGTGTCGCCGAGCATCGTCTCCGCGCGCGTAGTGGCGACGACGATCGAGGCGTCACCATCGCCGTAGCGGATGGAGACCAGCTCGCCCTCGTCCTCGGAGTGCTCGACCTCGATGTCCGACAGCGCGGTGCGGCAGCGCGGGCACCAGTTGATGATGCGCTCGGCGCGGTAGATCAGCTCGGAGTCGTAGAGGCGCTTGAAGATCGTCTGCACGGCGCGGGACAGGCCGTCGTCCATGGTGAAGCGCTCGCGGGACCAGTCGACGCCGTCGCCGAGGCGGCGCATCTGGTCGAGGATCTTGCCGCCGTACTCGGTCTTCCACTCCCAGACGCGCTCGACGAACGCCTCGCGGCCCAGGTCGTGCCGGGACAGGCCCTGGCTCGCCAGCTGGCGCTCCACGACGTTCTGGGTGGCGATGCCCGCGTGGTCCATGCCCGGCAGCCACAGGACCTCGTAGCCCTGCATCCGGCGGCGGCGGGTCAGCGCGTCCATGACCGTGTGGTTGAGCGCGTGGCCCATGTGCAGGCTGCCGGTGACGTTCGGCGGGGGCAGCACGATCGTGAACGGCGGCTTGTCGCTGGCCGCGTCGGCGGTGAAGTACCCGGCGGCTACCCATCCCTCGTACAGCTCCGCCTCTACCGCGCTCGGCTCCCAGGCCGAGGGGAGGTCGGTGGTTGGTGAGGTGGGGGTCTCAGTCACGGTGCGAGTCTACGAAGGCCAGGGAAAACGGGTCGAACCGGGAGCGGGGAGGCCACTACCGTCCGGTTATGGCAGACAACGCACCTACCGTGCCCGAGCGCCCGTCCCTCGACGGGCTGGAAGCGACGTGGACCCCCCGGTGGGCAGAGTCCGCTGTATACCGCTTCCGCGGGGATCGGCCACGGGAAGGCGTTTTCTCCATCGACACGCCTCCGCCGTCGGTCAGCGGCAGCCTGCACATCGGTCACGTGTTCTCGTACACGCACACGGACCTGATCGCGCGCTACCAGCGCATGCGCGGCAAGGACGTGTTCTACCCGATGGGGTGGGACGACAACGGGCTGCCGACCGAGCGACGGGTGCAGCTCGTGCACAACGTGACGTGCGATCCGAGCCTGCCCTACGACCCCGGGTTCACACCTACCGGTGAACCGACCGCGATCTCCAGGCGCAACTTCGTGGAGCTGTGCGCGCGGCAGACGGAGGAGGACGAGAAGGGCTACGAGGCGTTGTGGCGCCGGTTGGGTCTATCCGTGGACTGGTCTCGCACCTATACGACCATCGGCGAGCGAGCGCGACGGTTGTCGCAGCGGTCGTTCTTGCGTCTCCTGGCCTCGGGTGAGGCTTACCAGGCTGAGGCGCCGACGTTGTGGGACGTGGGCTTCCGGACTGCGGTGGCCCAGGCCGAGGTGGAGCACCGCCCGCGTAAGGGGGCGTGGCACACGTTGCGGTTCGCCGAGGGCGTGGAGGTGGAGACCACGCGCCCGGAGCTGCTGCCCGCGTGCGTGGCGTTGATCGCGCACCCCGACGACGAGCGCCACCGCGCGCTGGTGGGCACGACCGTGCTCACCCCGGTGTTCGGGGTGCCCGTGCCGGTGTTGACGCATCCGGAGGCCGATCCCGAGCGCGGGAGCGGGTTGGTCATGTGCTGCACCTTCGGCGATTTGACCGATGTGCGGTGGTGGCGCGAGTTGGGTCTGCCCGTGCGTCCGGTGATCGGCCGAGACGGTCGGTTCCTTGCCGACCCGCCGCCGGGGGTCGCTGCGGAGCCCTACCGCGCGCTGGCGGGTAAGACGGTGCACGCCGCCCGTGAGGGGGTGGTGTCGTCACTGCGCGCAGCGGGAGCGCTCCTAGGTGAGCCCCGCGCGGTGGAGCGTCCGGTGGCCTACTACGAGCGCGGAGACCGACCATTGGAGATCGTGTCGGGGCGTCAGTGGTTCATCAAGTCGTCGGCGCATCGAGAAACCCTGCTCGCCCGGGGACGCGAGTTGCACTGGCAGCCGGTGCATATGCACGTGCGTTTTGAGAACTGGACGGAAGGGCTGGCGGGCGATTGGTTGATCAGCAGGCAACGGTTCTTCGGGGTGCCCTTTCCGCTTTGGTACCCGATTAACGCCACCGGGGAGCCGGACTACGCGAATCCGATCATTCCAGCGGACCTGCCCGTCGACCCGGCCTCCGACACCCCTCTGGGCTACACCGAGGACCAGCGCGGCGCGCCCGGCGGGTTCACGGCCGACCCGGACGTGATGGACACGTGGGCCACCTCGTCGCTCACACCGCTGCTGGTGTGCGGGGCCGACGACGACCCGGAGCTGTTCGGTCGGACGTATCCGATGGATCTGCGCCCTCAGGGCCACGAGATCATCCGGACTTGGTTGTTCTCAACCGTGCTGCGTGCGCATACCGAGACCGGGGTCCTCCCGTGGCGGCAGACGGCGCTGTCCGGGTGGGTGGTGACCCCGGACCGTCGGAAGCTCAGCAAGAAGGACGGCACGGCAGTGACCCCGGAGTCGTTGTTGGACGACTACGGCGCGGACGCGGTGCGCTACTGGGCGGCGTCGGGGCGCCCCGGCGTGGACACGGTGTTCGACGAGACCCGCATGCGGGTGGGTCGGCGGCTGGCCACGAAGCTGCTCAACGCGAGCCGGTTCGTACTCGGCTTCGCCCCAGGTCAGACGGTGTCCGAGCCGCTGGACCTGGCGGCGCTGGCCGAGTTGGACGCAGTGGTCGCGGCTACCACAGCCGCCTTCGACGACGGCGAGTACACCGACGCGCTCGAGCGGATCGAGCGGTTCTTCTGGTCGTGGTGCGACGACTACCTGGAGCTGGTCAAGGATCGCGCGTACGGGGACGGTGGAGACTCGGCCAGGGCCGCGTTGCGGGTGTGCCTGTCGGCCCTGCAGAGGCTTCTTGCGCCGTTCCTGCCGTTCGCGGCGGAGGAGACGTGGTCGTGGTGGCAGAAGGGCTCGGTGCACTCCGCTCCGTGGCCGACAGTGACCGGAACCGAAGGGTTCGCCGAGACGCTTGCCCTGGCCACCGAGGTCTTGGTAGCGGTCCGGCGGGCCAAGTCGGAGGCCCGCCGGTCCATGCGCTGGCCGGTGGCCGAACTGGTGCTCGAGTGCGGCCCGGAGGAGGAGATGGCACTGCGCGCGGCCGAGGCCGACCTGCGGGCCGCGGGCTCCGTTCGGGCGCTGCGGTACACCCGCTTGCCGCACCCCGGCGTTTCCGCCACCGTCACTCTTTTGTCGGAGTAGACTTGTGACCTGAGCCACTTCGAGGTGGCTCAGGTCCGCTTCGGCAGACGCCCCGTGGGTCCCAATTCGACCCTCGCTGTTTGCTTACGCCAACCGGGTGACCAGCCGCGACCAAAATGAACAGGTGCGACCGTTGGTCGGGTTTCGAGTGCCGTTCACCGCAGCGCGGACAGTTCGCGTGATCGCTTTGTTAACGCCGGATGTGGCCGTATCGATGGTGTGTTCACCAGGCAGTCGACACCTCAACCAGACCGGTCCGCCGGTTTGGATCGCCCTTGGGGGGCCGGTGGACCAACGTGAGTACGGCGATCACGCGGCGTTACAGGACGCCGCGTGGCGACGCCGTGTGCGGGACTCGGCGAGAGCCGACGTGAAGGCGATGATGCGCCGTGCGCGCCGTCGCAGGCTCGAGCGCTGGCTCGTGGTGGCCGCCGCCCTCGTGGCGGCGGTCGCTGTTGTCATGCTGCTGGTCGGCGTCGGGGTGTTCGACCGCTCGCCCAAGGGCGACGGTGGCGGCGGTGGCGGCGACGCCGAGTTCGCGCTGCCCACCGTCGACGCGAACCGGCCGTACGCGGGCACGCCCGCGGCGGGCTGGGCGGACGGCGCCGACGGCGTCAAGGCGCCCCCGGCGATGCCGGTCGGCGAGTTCACCAAGGACGAGGTCGCGCAGGCCACGGCCCTGGTGCGGGACGTGCTGATCGCCAGCAGGCTGGACCCGGCGATGCTGGCCGACCACAACCCCCAGCGGTACCTGTCGCTGCTGGCCCCGGACTCGCGCAGGCAGCTGCAGCCGCTGTTCGGCACGGCCCAGCAGCCGCAGACCCAGGGCCTGGTCAGCATGATCGACAAGGGCAGCGCGCTGCTGCCGGTCGCGCCGAAGGTCAACGGGTCGATGCAGGTGAGCGCGGGCGGACCGGGGCAACTGGTCGTGCGCACCAACTACGTCTTCGTCTACGCCTTCGCCGACGACCGGCAGCCCAAGCACACCTCGGCGATGGACATCCTGGTCGTGGTGCGGGCGGACGTGGAGTACAAGCTGCTGCGCGGGCCGCACTGGACGCCGGGCAGCCAGGGGCTCTGGTACGGCGAGGTCGGCGGGTACGGGTACTCGATCTCGTGCGACGCGTACAAGCGGGGGTTCCTGGCGCCCGCGTACAAGGACCCGGTGGCGACCGGGGGGACGGGACTGGGGCCGGAGGCGTACTTCGACCTCAACACGGCGGTGCCGAACACCAGCGGCTGCCCGGCCTGACCTGGCGGCTCCTGGGCGGGAGCCGCTGGTCAGAGCCTCGTCGCCACCCCTGTCAAGTGCTCAATGGGGTTGTGGACAACTTTTTGCGGTGAGCCGGGGTGGTGGACGACCATAGGCACATGGTCAGCAAACCCCCAGAGCGGGACGTCACCGAATCGGACCTCGACGTCTCCCCGCCGAAGCAGTGGGCAGCCGGGATCCCGGGCGTCCTGGTGTCGCTGCAGCGCGGGGTCGAGCAGATGGGGGCCGTGCGCACGGCGAAGACCCTCCGGCTGCTCAACCAGCGGGAGGGGTTCGACTGCCCGGGCTGCGCCTGGCCGGAGGCGCAGGGGCACCGGAAGCTGGCCGAGTTCTGCGAGAACGGGGCGAAGGCCGTCGCGGAGGAGGCGACTCTGCGGCGGGTGGGGCCGGAGTTCTTCGCGGAGCACTCGGTGGCGTCGCTGGCTTCGCGGACCGACTACTGGCTGGGGCAGCAGGGTCGGATCACGGAGCCGGTCGTGCTGCGGCCGGGGGCGACGCACTACGAGCCGGTGTCGTGGTCGGCCGCGTTCGAGTTGATCGCGGCGCACCTGCGCGGTTTGTCCACACCGGACGAGGCCGTGTTCTACACGTCGGGGCGGACGAGCAACGAGGCGGCGTTCCTCTACCAGTTGCTGGTGCGGTCCTACGGCACGAACAACCTGCCGGACTGCTCGAACATGTGCCACGAGTCGTCCGGGGCGGCCCTGGCGGAGACCACCGGGATCGGCAAGGGGTCGGTGAGCCTGGCCGACATCACCGACGCGGACCTGGTCGTGGTGGTGGGGCAGAACCCGGGCACCAACCACCCGCGGATGCTCAGCGCGCTCGAGGTGGCCAAGCGCGGTGGGACGCGGATCGTGGCGGTGAACCCGCTGCCGGAGGCGGGGCTGCTGCGGTTCAAGAACCCGCAGAACGCGCGGGGTCTGGTGGGCAAGGGCACGGAGCTGGCGGACGAGTTCTGCCAGATCCGGCTCGGCGGCGACCAGGCGCTGTTCCAGGCGATCGGGCACCTGCTGCTGCGGTGGGAGGCGGAGCAGCCGGGCACGGTCGTGGATCGCTCGTTCGTGGAGTCGCGGACCGAGGGGTTCGAGGAGTACGCGGCGAGCGTCCGGTCGGTAGACTGGGCGGAGATCGGGGTGGCCACCGGGTTGCCGCAGGAGCAGATCGAGCGGGTCGCGCGGATGGTGGCGACGTCCGAGCGGGTCATCTTCTGCTGGGCCATGGGGTTGACGCAGCACCGGCACTCCGTGCCGACCATCCGGGAGATCGCCAACGTGGCGCTGCTGCGGGGGATGATCGGGAAGCCGGGGGCGGGGCTGTGCCCGGTCCGGGGTCACTCGAACGTGCAGGGCGACCGCACGATGGGCATCTGGGAGAAGATGCCGGAGAAGTTCCTGGCGGCGCTGGACACCGAGTTCGGGATCTCGTCGCCGCGCTCGCACGGGCATGACACGGTCAACGCGATCCGGGCCATGCGGGACGGGTCGGCGAAGGTGTTCATGGCCGTCGGGGGGAACTTCGTCTCGGCGGCACCGGACACCTCGGTGACGGAGTCGGCTCTGCGGTCGTGCGCGTTGACGGTGCACGTGTCGACGAAGTTGAACCGGTCGCACGTCGTGCACGGGGAGACCGCCCTGATCCTGCCCACGCGGGGGCGGACGGAGCGGGACCTCCAGGCGTCGGGCGAGCAGTTCGTGACGGTCGAGGACTCGATGTCGGTGGTGCACCGGTCGCGTGGGCGATTGGCGCCCGCGTCGGAGAAGCTGCTGTCCGAAGTCGGCATCGTGTGCGGCTTGGCACTGGCCCTGTTCGGTCCGGACCACTCGGTGCCGTGGGCCAAGTTCGCCGACGACTACGACCAGATCCGCGACAGCATCTCCCGCGTGGTCCCCGGCTGCTCGGACTACAACGCGAAGGTCCGCCAACCAGACGGCTTCGTCCTCCCCCACGCCCCCCGCGACTCCCGCGAGTTCACCGGGACACGGCACGACAAGGCGGTGTTCACCGCCAACCCGCTCACCGTGCTCCGGGTACCCCCGGGCCGCCTGCTGCTGCAAACCCTCCGCAGCCACGACCAGTACAACACCACCATCTACGGCCTCGACGACCGCTACCGCGGCATCAAGGACGCCCGCCGCGTCGTCCTGGTCAACCCCGACGACATCACCGCCCTGGGCCTCGCCGACGGCCAACTGGTCACCCTCGTCAGCGAGTGGCCGGACGACCCGACCGGCACCCCGGAACGCCACGCCCACAACTTCCGCGTCGTCGCCTACCCCACAGCCCACGGCTGCGCCGCGGCGTACTTCCCGGAAGCCAACTCCCTGATCCCCCTGGACTCGACGGCCGAGACGTCCAACACCCCCACGTCGAAGTCCATCGTCGTCCGACTCGACCCGGCTCCCGCGGAGGTGACCGCCTGACCCAACCCCCACAACAAAATAGGGACAGCGCCCCCGCCCGCCATTCCCCGCACTCCCGGCGCTCCTGTGCCGAGGCACCGAGGCACCGAGGCACCGAGGCACCGAGGCACCGAGGCACCGAGGCACCGAGGCACCGAGGCACCGAGGCACCGAGGCACCGAGGCACCGAGGCACCGAGGCACCGAGGCACCGAGGCAATGCGAGCCCACTGGGCCGAGCGCGGGCAAGCTCGACACGCATCCGCCACCAGGTGGGCCGACCTGACGCGCTGGCACGTGCCTGTCGGCTGGCCCGTCGGGCGAAGGGGCGAACAGAGCCAGCAGGGCTGGCAAGGCTGGCGCCTGGCAAGGCTGGCAGGGCTGGCGCCTGACGGGGCGCGGACCGGGCAAGACCGGCTCCGGCCGGGCTGCCTCCCGCAGACCGGGTGTGGCATGGCTTGGGCTCCGGCGGGACTGAGCCCGAGAGCCGGCTCCGGCCGGGCTGAACGGGCAGAGCTGGATCCGGCGAGGGCGAGACCTGGCGGGGCTGGCACCTGCCGGTGCCAAGTCCGGGCGGGCCGGAGCCCTATCAGGGCGACGGGCCTGCTACCGCACGAGCCCGGCTGCCAGGTGGCCCGAGCGTGCCTTTGCCCACCGCCAGCCATGGGGCAGCGAGCTGAGCGCCGCGTCGGGTGGAGAAGCGCCATCGCCTCCGCTAGGCGGGTGGTGGTCGAGCCCGCGCCACACCTCCGGGCCGTGCGCTGGGCCAGTCTGCTCGCCAGGCTGGGTGGCGACGCCACCTTGTCGGGAGGGCAAACTCCGGCAAGGCGCCACCAGTTGGGTGAGGCAAGCGCCCGTCCGCGAGGCAGCGCTGCCCTGCCAACGCACCGGTCTAGCGGGGCAGTACCGGCCCAGCAGCGCACCGGTCGTCCAACAGGCGAAACCGGTCCGGCGGCGCAACACCGGTCCAGCAGCGCAGCGCCGAGTAGGCGAGAGAGCGCCAAGTGGGCAACGCGGCGCCAGGTGAGCGAGAGACCGCCAGGTAGGCAGCACAGCACCGGGTGAGCGAGAGAGGCCGGGTGAGCTAGAGGGCCCGGTGGGCAACCCCTGTATGTCGGGGCAGCGCTCCGCGAGTGGGTAACGTCCGGGCGGGTGGGTGAGCAGAGGTGCGGTGCGAATAGGGCGCACGGGTTCGTGGGTGGGTTCGCGGGAGCGCGTGGTGTTGGATTAATTTCCTACTGAATCCGGTGGCGGGGCAGGTAATTAATCAGCTCGAAGGCTGGAAGATTATTCGGGTTCATCCCCGGCGACGGTCGCTCGTTGTCGGCGAAATTCACCGGATCGGGTGTAGCCGAACGGGGTGCGGTGGACGCACCCCGTTCGGGGCGGTTCTTCGAACCGGTCAGGTGCGGAGTGGATTTCGGCTGCCCGCGACGATCCGTTGCCAGATGGTGTCCTTCGGGTGGGCCGGGGGTTCTTCCCAGGCCAACTCGGCGGCGGGTTCGCCGTGGCCGAAGCGCCAGGCCGCGGCTTCTTGGCGGGCTTCGGCCTGCTGGTGGCGGATCATGTCTTGGTACACGTCGGGATGCATCGTTCGCCTCCGTGTTCTAGGTGGCGTCCCCCAGGACGCACGTGGGCGCTCGGCTCGGAAACAAAACTGACCCTGGACGGGGACGCGTGTCCCCGCAACCCGGCGAAAGTGGGTTTGTGGAGTCCTGTGGTCGTTGTCGGCCGTTGGGTGCGAATCGCGGGCGGCCACGCTCGCTCTCGCGACTTCGACGCGATCCGCGGCGGGCGGATCACCTCAGCAACATATCTTGACGGAAAAATCATGGGCAAGTCACCTCATTTTCCCCGTTCGTGTGATGCGGGCCTCACCCCCGACCGGCATCGGGCACAGTGGCCGGGGCGTTGAGCCCTACGAGACGATCTCCGGCACGACCCCGAGGAGCCAGCCGATGTCCGCCCCCACGACGCTGACCATGTACTCCACGACCTGGTGCGGGTACTGCCGCAGGCTCAAGACGCTGCTCGCGGACGAGGGCATCGAGTTCGAGGAGGTCGACATCGAGCAGGTCCCCGACGCGGCCGAGTTCGTCATGAGCGTCAACGGTGGCAACCAGACCGTCCCGACCCTGCACTTCCCGGACGGGTCGGCGTTGACCAACCCGACGGTCGCGCAGGTCAAGGCCCAGTTGGCGAAGTAGTCGGCCGGGCCCGCGCCGGTGCCGGGGGACGTGAAACCCACTCATCCGGTGCGGGCCCCGCTCGTGCGGCAGGGTGGAGGCCGGGAGGGTGCCATGGCCTGGAGCAACCAGCGGACCGCGCGCAAGGTTGTCTTGGGCTACGTCGGCGTGGTGACCGTTGTCTTCATCGTCGTCGCGGTGCTCATCGCCGTGCACGACTCCCCGGACGCGTCGTTCGCCCCGGTGTTGGCGATCATCGCCGCGCTGCCCGCGTCACTGGTTCTGGTTCTGCTGCCCGAGTTCGCGGCGCCCTGGGACGGCATCGTCGCGTCTGCCGTGCTGGTCGCCGCGACGCTGGTGCAGGCGTGGATCCTCTGGCTGCTCTTCCGCGGCCACCGAGTGGGCGGCCGGGGGCCGGCGGGCGCGCCGCGTTGACCTGCGGCGCAGCCCGCGAAAGGCCGGACTCGCACGTCCCGTGGAGAACCAGCGGTCAGGGGTTCAGGAGGGCCATTGCGGCGTTGTGGCCCGCGATGCCGCTGACGCCGCCACCGCGTAGGGCGGAGCTGCCGCAGTTCAGGAGGTTGGGGGTGTCGGTCTCGACGCCCCAGCCGACGGGGCGTTCGGCGAAGGGCCAGGTCAGGTCGCCGTGGAAGATGTTGCCGTGGGGCATGGACAGGTCGGCCTCGAGGTCCAATGGGGTGCGGGCCTCCAGGCAGGGGCGGCCGTCCGGGAAGTGGGCCAGGCAGTCCTCGATCGGGTCGACCAGGTGGTGGTTGAGGCGGGCGAGGTAGCGGGACACCAGCTCGTCGCGGGCGCCGGGGTCGGCGAACAGGGCGGCGGGGGTGTGCAGGCCGAACAGGGTCAGGGTGTGCGCGGTTGGCGAGTCCACAATGGACCTGTCGGTCAGGGTGTGGCAGTACGTCTCGGCGGGCGGATGATCCGGGAGAGCGCCCGCTTCCGTTGCCCGGTAGGCATTTTCCAGGTCCGCGAAGGACTCGTCCAGGTGGAGCGTGCCCGCGAAGGCGTCTTCCGGGGAGACGCCGGATTTGAACCTCGGCAGGCGATCCAGCAGGAGGTTGATCTTCAGTTGGGCGCCGGGGGCCGCGTCGGCGGGAGTGCGGCCGCGGAGGCGGTCCAGGATCGCGGGGGCGACGCCGGAGAGCACGTGGTCCGCGGCGACCGTGCGCTCCTCGCCCGCCACGACGTAGCGGACCTCCGCCGTTATACCGTCGGCCTCGATGGCGGTGACCTCGGCGTTCGTGGTGATCCGCGCCCCGGACCGGCGGGCGGCGCGGTCGAGTTCCGCGGTCACCGAGCCCATGCCGCCGACCGGGACACGCCAGTCGCCGGTTCCGTTTCCGATGACGTGGTAGAGGAAGCAGCGGTTGGCGCGTAGGTCGTAGAGGGAGGTGTAGGTGCCAATGAGACCGTCGGTGGCCACTACGCCGCGGACGATGTCGTTGGTGAACGTCTCCTCGAGGGTCTCCCCCAGCGACTGCTCGAACACCTGCCGCCAAGTGCGCTCGCCCGCCGCGGCCAGTACCAGGTCGCGCACCGATTCGCGAGTGAGCACCGGCTCCAGCAGCGTCGGCGCGAGGGCTTTCGCCATCAGTGTTATAGCCCCATAAAACTCGCGCCACCGGTCGTACTCGGCGTGCGAGCCCGTCAGCGCGCGGAACGAACCGGCGGTGTCGGGGCCGCCGACCAGGAGTCCGCCCTGGTCAACCGGCGTGTACGAGGACACCGACCGGGTGCGCAGGTCCAGCCGGAGGCCGAGGTCGTGGACGATCCGGTCCGGCAGCAGGCTGACCAGGTACGAGTACCTCGACAGCCGCACCCCCGGGAACGGGCTGGCGCTGACCGCCGCCCCGCCCACGTGCCCCAGCCGCTCCAGCACCAGCACCGAACGCCCGGCGCGCGCGAGATAAGCCGCCGCCACCAGGGCGTTGTGCCCGCCTCCGACGATCACCACCCGGTTGCCCACGCCCCGACCCCACCACGGCAGGCGGACGGGATCAAGTGCGCAGGTACGACGCCCCGTTGAGGTCGATGATCGTCCCCGACGCCCACAGCGCCTCGGGCGAGGCCAGGTACAGCACGGCCGCCGCGATCTCCTCCGGCGTGGCCACGCGGTTGAACGGGCTCTGCGCGCGGATGTGTTCGCCCTGCGTACCCGAGAGCCGGTCCGCCACCCGATCGGTTTCCACGAATCCGGGGGCTACCGAGGTCACGGCGATACCGTGCGGCGCCAGCGCGACCGCGAGCGATTGCCCCATCGCGTGCAGGGCGGCCTTGCTCGCGCCGTACGCGGCGTGCCCCGGCTCGCCGCGGAACGCGCCGCGCGAACCGACGTTGATGATCCGCCCGCCGGTCCCCTGGGCCAGCATGCGCGCGATGACCTGGTGCGACACGTTCGCCGCGCCCAGCAGGTTGACCGCGAGCACGTCCTGCCAGGCCTTGACCCACTCGTCGTACGGCATGGTCGGCGGCTGCGCCTGGGTGATCACCGCGGCGTTGTTGACCAGTACGTCGACCCCGCCCAGACCCTCCACAGTGGCCTCGACCAACCCCGGGACGGCGGCCGGGTCCGCCAGGTCGGCGCCCACGGTGATGTGCCCTCCTCCCGGTAGCGCGGCCCGCACCAGTTCCGCTCTTTCGGCCCCCGAGAAGTAGTGGATGGCCACCCGATCGCCGTACTCCGCGAACGCGCGCGCCACCGCCGCGCCTATACCACTCGACGAGCCAGTGACCAGGATCCGCCGAGGTGGTTGTGCTGATGGCTGGACGAATTCGCGCTGTGGACTCACGTTCCCACCTTCCCATTAATGCCGGATTAGAGAGATATGACCCTATTGGTATGTACCAATACGGGCTATCGGACTCTTACCGTCGGTGTCCTACCCTGCACAACTCGCCCTCGCTAGGAGAGCGTGATGAATCGAAAGTTAACCGCCGCCGCCATGGCGGCGTTGACGGCCGCCGGTCTCGCGACGGCCGTCGCCCTCACCCCTTCGGCGACCGCCGGGCAGACCGCCCCGGCCGCCGTGGGTGCCGACGCGGCCAGCCCCGAGATGCTCTCGGCCATGGCCCGTGACCTCAAGCTGACGCCCGACCAGGCGCGCCAGCGGATCGCCCGCGAGCACAAGGCGTCCAGCACCGAGCAGGCGCTGCGCGGCTCGCTGGGCAACGCGTTCGGTGGTGCCTGGCTGGACGCGGGCGCCAACACCCTGACCGTGGCGCTGACCGACCCGGCCAAGGCCGACCAGGTCCGCGGCCTCGGCGCGGTGCCGAAGGTGGTGGCCAGGAGCCAGGCCGCCCTCGACTCGGCCAAGGCGAAGCTGGACGCGCACGGCAAGGCCCCCCAGTCCGTCCCGGGCTGGTACGTCGACGTCAACACGAACGCGGTGGTCGTGTTGGCCAAGGCGGGCGGCCAGGACGCGGCCAAGGCGTGGGCGAAGTCGGCCGGTCTGGACGCCGCGGCGGTGCGCGTCGAGACCTCGACCGAGGCCCCGCGCCCGCTGATCGACGTCATCGGCGGCAACGCGTACAACTTCGGTGGCGGCAGCCGCTGCTCGATCGGCTTCTCGGTCGAGGGTGGCTTCGTGACCGCGGGCCACTGCGGCACCGTCGGCACCCAGACCTCCAACCCGAGCGGTTCGGTCGCCGGTTCCAGCTTCCCCGGCAACGACTACGGCTACGTGCGCGTGGCCGCGGGCAACACCCCGCGTCCGCTGGTCAACCGCTACTCGGGCGGCCAGAACGTGAGCGTCGAGGGCAGCACCGAGGCCGCTGTCGGCGCGTCGGTCTGCCGTTCGGGCTCCACGACCGGTTGGCACTGCGGCACCATCCAGCAGAAGAACGCCTCGGTCAACTACCAGGAGGGCACCGTCTCGGGCCTGACCCGGACCAACGCCTGCGCCGAGCCCGGTGACTCCGGTGGTTCGTGGCTGGCCGGCGCCCAGGCGCAGGGCGTCACCTCCGGTGGCTCCGGCAACTGCTCGCAGGGCGGTACCTTCTATTTCCAGCCGGTCAACGAGATCCTGCAGGCCTACGGTCTGCGGCTGCTGACCTCGGGTGGTAACCCGCCCGGCTCCACCACCACGACCACTCCGGGCAACCCGCCCGGTGGCACCTCGTGGGCGCCGTACACCAACTACGCGGCCGGCGCGACCGTGACCTACTCCGGCGTGACCTACCGCGCCATCCAGGGTCACACCTCGCTCCCCGGCTGGGAGCCGCCGAACGTCCCGTCGCTGTGGGGACGCGCGTAAACAGCTAGGCAGTTCCGCTAGGGGGCCGCTCCCGACGTACGCAGGCGTCGGAGCGGCCCCCGTTTTCTATGCTGTCCCCATGGGACGGGTGACGGTGCGCAGGTCGGTGGTGCGGGTCGGGCCCGACGGGCGGCGGTCGAGGCCGGACACGCTCGCGGCCGAGGAGCCGTTGGAGTTGCGGGTCGGGGGTCGGGCACTGGCTGTCACCATGCGGACACCGGGGCACGATGTCGAGTTGGCGCACGGGTTCCTGCTCACCGAGGGTGTCATCGGGGGGCGGGCGGACATCGCGGTCGCGCGGTACTGCGACGGGGTCGACGACGAGGGGCGCAACACCTACAACGTGCTGGACGTGGCGTTGGCGGAGGGTGTGCCCGCGCCGGAAGTCGGTGTGGAGCGGAACTTCTACACGACGTCGTCCTGCGGGGTTTGCGGAAAGGCCGCGCTGGACGCGGTTCGGTTGAAGACGCGGTACTCGCCCGCCGGGGATTCGTCGCGGGTCAGCGTGGGAACGCTTTCGGGGTTGCCGGATGAGTTGCAGGAGAAGCAGAAGGTGTTCGGCAGCACCGGCGGCCTGCACGCCGCCGGACTGTTCACATCGGACGGTGCCGCGCTCGTGGTGCGCGAGGACGTCGGGCGGCACAACGCGGTCGACAAGGTGATCGGGTGGGCCGTGCAGCAGGAGCTGGTCCCGTTGGCGGGCAAGGTTCTGCTGGTTTCGGGGCGCGCGTCGTTCGAGTTGGTGCAGAAGGCGGCCATGGCGGGGATCCCGGTGCTCGCCGCGGTGTCGGCGCCGTCGTCGTTGGCGGTGTCGTTGGCCGAGGAGCAGGGGATCACGCTGGTCGGGTTCCTGCGCGGGGACACGATGAACCTGTACACGCGCGACGAGCGGATCACCGGGTGAAACCCCTCGACGGGGTGGTGGTGCTGGGGTTGGAGCAGGCCGTCGCGGTGCCGTACGCGACCCGTCTGCTGGCCGACCTGGGCGCGCGGGTGATCAAGGTGGAGAAGCTGGACGGCGACTTCGCGCGGCACTACGACACCGCGTGCGGGGAGGTGTCGAGCTACTTCGCCTGGACGAACGTCGGCAAGGAGTCGCTGGCGGTCGACCTGAAGCGGCCTGAGGGGCTGGCGGTCGTGGCGGCGGCGGTGGAGCGGGCGGACGTGGTGATGTGCAACCTGTCCCCCGGTGCGGCCCGGCGGTTGGGGTTGGACGCGGAGACGTTGCGGGACGGTCGACCCGAGTTGATCGTCGCGGAGTTGTCGTCCTATGGGGACAGTGGGCCTTATCGGTCGCGCAAGGCTTTTGACGCGTTGGTGCAGTCCGAGACCGGGTTGGTCGCGGCCACCGGCTCGGGTGGCGCGATGGCGCGGGCCGGGATCTCGGTGGCTGATATCGCGGCGGGCACGCAGATGCACGCGGCCGTGCTGGCGGCGCTCGTGCGGCGCGGACGGACCGGGGAGGGCGCGACGCTGCGGTTGACGCTGATGGAGGCGTTGGCGGAGTGGATGCACCAACCCGCGCTGTACGCGTTCGGGACGGGGCAGGCGCCTACACGATCGGGGGCGCATCACCCGACTATCGCGCCGTACGGTCCGTTCACCTGCGGAGACGGCGAGACGGTGCACTTGGCGGTGCAGAACGACGGCCAGTGGCGTCGGCTGTGCGCGGTGGTCGGGCCCGGGTTGGCCGCCGATCCGCGGTTCGCGTCGGTGTCGGGGCGGGTGGCGTGTCGGGATGAGCTGCACGCCTTGCTCCAACCGGCCTTCGACGCCATGACCTCGGCCGAGTTGCTGGCGGCGTTGGACTTGGCGGACGTGCCCGCGGGGCGTACGAGGTCGGTGGCGGACCTGCGGTCGCACCCGCAGTTGGTGGCGCGGGACCGGTGGGTGGAGATCGAGGCACCGGGGGCGGTGGTGCCGATGCTGCGGCCACCGGTCGACGGGTGGGAGTGGTCGGCGGGTTCGGTGCCGGGGTTGGGCGAGCACTCTGCGGCAGTGCTGGAGTGGCTGGGGTACGCCCCGGACCAAGTCCGGGAGCTGGCGGCGAGCGGCGTCATCGGCCTCTGAAATCTCCAAGGCACCCCCCAACAGCCCCCACCCTCCGAAGCCTCGGCGGGCCTCCTCGGGCGCAACGCCCGAGCCGACCGGCCCGCCGCGAAGAAGCACTCAGGGCCGAACACTTGGTTGCGCGCCGCACACCCAGGCCGCCCGAGACAGCACCCGCCGGAACCGCTCGAACCCAGAACTCACCGAGTTGTCCCTGACGAGCGCCGGCTCACGCCACCCTGTCCTACCCGCACCGGGGCAAGAACCAGACCTCCACGGCAAACCAACAGGCCCGACCGCGCTCCGTCCACACGAGACCGCCTGCGCGGCCGCGGAACACCAGTTTGAAATGCCCCACGCCGGACCCCGCACAGCCCCCACCCACCACCGGGGGGACGGCCCTGCTCCAGCCTATCGGGGGCGGTGACGGCGGGCGGGGGTGACGAGTTTCTGTGGATAGATGGGGAGGATGTGGATGGCCCCTGGAGGGGGAAAGGCCAGGTCAGCGAGGGTGGGCGTCGAGGGCTGTGGATAAGTTGCGCTCGATCGGGTGAGGTGCGCGGGGCGCCAGAGGGTGGCGGCGGTCTTGAGGCACTGGGTCTGGCGAAAATGGGGTGTTCGGTGACAAACCGGGAACGCGAGGTGGGTGGGATGAGGGTTCCGTGATGGTGCGCCCGCTGGGCGAAGGACCCGCAGGTCTTGTGCAGGTCGTCGAAGGAGCCCTGGCCGCCGGGACTGCGGTGAGTCTGACGGGCCTGACGGGGAGCGTGCTCCATGTGGGCGGATGAGGGTTCCGTGATGGTGCGCCCGCTGGGCGAAGGACCCGCAGGTCTTGTGCAGGTCGTCGAAGGAGCCCTGGCCGCCGGGGCTGCGGTGGGCCTGGGGGGAGCGTGCTCCACACCATTTGCCGCACGTCGTAGTGAGTGACCTTGGTCGGCGGGAGGGGACGTGGAGTGGAGTCGGGACTGGTGGTGGGCGGCGGGTGGACGAGAACCCGGGCGAGAGTGTGATGCGAATTACATTCGGGCCGCGTATGGGGCGGTGGGGCGCGGCTGGTCCGTGTTGATGGTGTGAACGGGTGTCGGAGGGGAACGCGGGGTGAGGGGCGCGCGTTGGGGGGTTGGGCCGGTTGGGGGTTGCTTCGCCGTGGGCGGGCACACAGCGTGTCTGAACCGAGAAACGTCTGGACCACTTTGTCCGATGAGTGAATCAGGCGTGGTACGGGGACCGCGGAGGGGCTGATGGCTGGGTTTGGCGGGGTGCGGGTCAGTCGGCGGTCTTTACTGGTCGCCGGGGCTGCCGGGGTTGCCACGGCGGGGGTTGTCGTGGGGGCCGCTACTCGGACGTTGCCGTTGCTGGATGTCATCGGGGCCGCGGTGGGAGGTGGCGGGGAGCCGGTGATCCGCACGGAGCGCGTGTGGTCGGCGGCGCGGGGTACCGATGTCGACCTGGTGACGGTCCTGCCCGAGGAGCCGGTCAGTCGGAATCTGCCGGTTTGCCTGCTGCTGCACGGCCTGCGTGGCAACGCCAAGCACGCCGCGCCGACCGGGTTGGCCAGGGCGTTGGCTCGACGGGTTTCCGACGGGGACCTGCCGCCGTTCGCGTTCGTGGCGGTGGATGGTGGGGACAACTACTGGCACGAGAACCACGTCGGCGACAACTCGATGGCGATGTTGCTGGATGACGTTCCCCGGTGGTTGCGGGCGCGTGGGCTGGGGGACTCGACCGGGACGCCGTTCGCGTGCGCGGGGGTGTCCATGGGCGGGTTCGGTGCCCTGCTGTACGCGCGGCGGCGGCAGGAGTTGAGGAGGCCGTTGTCGGCGGTGGCGGCGGTCTCGCCCGGGCTGCTGATGTCGTGGCGTGAGATGAGCACGCGGCGGGCGTTCAAGAGCAACCAGGAGTGGGCGTCGCTGGATCCGCTGCGCAACGTGGAGAAGTTGGGGAAGACGCCGGTCGGGATCTGGTGCGGGACCGAGGACCACTTCATCGAGGGTGCGCGGAAGTTCATCCGGTTGGCTGCCCCCGAAGTGGCCTACACCGGGCCCGGCGGGCACGGGGATTCGTTCTACCGGGGGGTCGTGCCGTCGGTGCTGGACTTCCTGGGCAAGCACGCGCCCGTCGCCCCAGGGGTCTAGCGGGCGGCTTCCCGGACGGGCTGGGCTTCTTGGTCACCGGGCGGGGAGAGCAGAGGCGGTGGGCGCGCTAAAGGCCCCGGCGACGGGTGTGGACGCGGCGACCCTGACAAGCCCCGAACAGCACCGCGCCCCCGGGCCGGAGGGCTCGGGGGCGCGGATGGGGGCTGGTTAGGCCGACTTCTCGCGGCGTTCGCGGCGGGAGGGCTGGCGGGCGACGATCGTGGGGTTCACGTTCTCGCGGACGGTCTGCTCGGTGATGACGACCTTGGCCACGTCCGTGCGGCTGGGGATGTCGTACATGACCGACTGCAGGACCTCCTCCATGATGGCCCGCAGGCCACGCGCGCCGGTGCCGCGGAGGATGGCCTGGTCGGCGACCGCCTCGAGGGCGGTGTCGGTGAACTCCAGTTCGACGCCGTCCATCTCGAAGAGCTTCTGGTACTGCTTGACCAGGGCGTTCCTCGGCTCGGTGAGGATCTGGACCAGCGACGCCTTGTCCAGGTTCGTCACGCTGGCCAGGACCGGGAGGCGGCCGATGAACTCGGGGATCAGGCCGAACTTGATCAGGTCCTCGGGCATCGTGTCGGAGAAGAAGTCGGCCGCGTCGACGTCGGCCTTCGAGCGGATCTCGGCGCCGAAGCCGAGGCCGCGCTTGCCGACGCGGTCCTGGATGATCTTCTCCAGACCGGCGAAGGCGCCCGCCACGATGAACAGCACGTTCGTCGTGTCGATCTGGATGAACTCCTGGTGGGGGTGCTTGCGGCCACCCTGCGGGGGCACGCTGGCGGTGGTGCCCTCCAGGATCTTCAGCAGCGCCTGCTGCACGCCCTCGCCCGACACGTCGCGGGTGATGGAGGGGTTTTCACTCTTCCGGGCGATCTTGTCGACCTCGTCGATGTAGATGATCCCGGTCTCGGCCCGCTTGACGTCGTAGTCGGCGGCCTGGATGAGCTTGAGCAGGATGTTCTCGACGTCCTCGCCGACGTAGCCCGCCTCGGTCAGGGCCGTGGCGTCGGCGATGGCGAAGGGCACGTTGAGCAGCTTGGCCAGCGTCTGGGCCAGGTAGGTCTTGCCGCAGCCGGTGGGGCCCAGCATCAGGATGTTGGACTTGGCCAGCTCGACGGTCTCCTCCCGCGACTCGCGGCCTTCCGGCCGGGCGCGGTCACCCGCCTGGATGCGCTTGTAGTGGTTGTAGACCGCAACGGCCAGGGAGCGCTTCGCGTCGTCCTGACCGATGACGTACTGGTCGAGGAAGTCGTGGATCTCGGCCGGTTTCGGCAGCTCGTCGAGCTTGACGTCACCGGCCTCCGCGAGCTCTTCCTCGATGATCTCGTTGCAGAGGTCGATGCACTCGTCGCAGATGTACACGCCTGGGCCGGCGATGAGCTTCTTCACCTGCTTCTGGCTCTTCCCGCAGAAAGAGCACTTGAGCAGGTCTCCGCCGTCACCAATACGCGCCATGACCGCTGACCTCTGTCCCCTCCGGCGCACTCGGGGTTGTGCGCCTGGCTACGTGACCGGTATCGGCCGGCCCGGTTACGCACCGGTCACCCGTGGGGTGCCGCCGCGTGACCGAGCCGGTCGCGACCGTTGCCCTCGACGGTACCCGCCCTCCCCCGCCAAGCGGGAGAAGCCGGGGTCGTCCCGGGCCTGAATCTGCTCGTATGACCTAGTCGAACACGGTAGGCCGGTTGCGGCCCGCGTGTCGGGTCTTTTCGACCGTTAGGCGGCGCAGGCGAGGGTTTTCGCCCGGTCAGCCCTTGGCCGACAGCTTGCGGTAGGGCAACACCTCGTCGATGATGCCGTATTCCTTGGCCTCCTGGGCCGTGAGGATCTTGTCCCGCTCGATGTCCTGGCGGACCTGCTCCTCGTCCTTGCCGGTGTGCCGGGCCAGGGTGGTCTCCAGCGCCTTGCGCACCCGCTGGATCTCGTTGGCCTGGATCTCCAGGTCCGACACCTGGCCGTACACACCGTCGGTGGACGGCTGGTGGATCAGCACGCGCACGTTCGGCAGCGCGAAGCGCTTGCCCGGGGTGCCCGCGGCCAGCAGCACCGCCGCGGCCGACGCGGCCTGCCCGAGGCAGAACGTCTGGATGTCGGGCCGGACGTACTGCATCGTGTCGTAGATGGCCATCAACGAGGTGAACGAGCCACCCGGGGAGTTGATGTACATGGTGATGTCGCGGTCGGGGTCCGTGGACTCCAGGTAGATCAGCTGCGCCATCACGTCGTTGGCCGACGCGTCGTCGATCTGCACGCCGACGAAGATGACCCGTTCCTCGAACAGCTTGTTGTACGGGTTGGACTCCTTGACCCCGTAGCTCGTGCGCTCCACGAAGGACGGCAGCACGTAGCGGGACTGCGGGAGGTGAAGTTCACTCACGGGCTTGCTCCTGGTTCCTCGTCCGCGTCAGTTCGAGTTCGGGGTGTGCTGGGCGCGGCTCACCACGTGGTCGACGAAGCCGTACTCGCGGGCCTCCTCGGCGGTGAACCAGCGGTCGCGGTCGGCGTCGGCGGTGATCTTCTCGACGGTCTGGCCGGTCTGCTGCGCGGTGATCAGCGCCATCTCGTACTTCCACTTGGCGTAGACCTGCGCGCGGATGGCGATGTCCGACGCGGTGCCGCCGACGCCCGCGGACGGCTGGTGCATCATGATCCGGGCGTGCGGCAGGGCGTAGCGCTTGCCGGGGGTGCCCGAGGCGAGCAGGAACTGGCCCATGGAGGCGGCCAGGCCCATGCCCCAGGTCGCCACGTCCGGCTCGATGAGCTGCATGGTGTCGTAGATCGCCATGCCCGCGGTGACCGAGCCACCGGGCGAGTTGATGTAGAAGGTGATGTCCCGCTCGGGGTCCTCGGCGGCAAGCAGCAGCAGCTGCGCCGTGATCCGGTTGGCGATCTCGTCGTCGACCTCGGAGCCGAGGAAGACGATGCGCTCACGGAGCAGCCGCTCGTACACCGAGTCGTTCAGGGTCAGCCCCGCGGTGCCGGACCGCATGTGGGGCGAGAGGTGCTGCGTCACGTCTGCCTGCCTTCTCCCAAATCTGCCTTGGCTGGGGTACTGCCGGTCCCGCTGGGGGGATCTTCCTGGGACCGACATTAACGAAGGTGGGCGGCGCCGACGTGCCGACACCGCCCACTTTCGCTCAGAGCGTCAAACACATCCCACCCGACCGGGTGGGTTACGGGGCCACCGGCTCCTTGGAGTCGTCGGACTTGGCCTCGACCGCAGTGTCCTCGGCGGACTCGGCGGCGGGCTCCTCGGCCGCGCCGAAGAGCTCGGAGAGGTCGACGGTGTTGCCCTCGGCGTCGGTCACGGTCGCCTGGCGCACCACCGAAGCCAGCGCCTTGCCGCGGCGCACGTCGGCGAAGATCGCGCCGAGCTGGCCGGACTGCTGGGCCCGCTGCACGTACTCGTCCGGGCTGATGCCGAAGCGCTGCGCCTGGTAGATGATCCGCTCGGTCAGCTCGGCGTCGCTGACCTGCACGCCCTCGGCCTCGGCGATGGCGTCGAGGACGAGCTGCGTCTTGACCGACTTCTCGGCCTCGGCGCGCAGTTCGGCGTCGAAGTCCTCGCGGGTCTTGTCCTGGGTGGCGAGGTACTCGTTCAGCTTGGCCTCGTCGTGCTCGAACGGGTGCACCGCGTCGTGCTGGCGGGACTCCACCTCGGCCTCGAGGACCTTGTCGGGCAGCGGGACCTCGACGACCTCGAGCAGCGCGTCGAGGACCTTGTCGCGGGCCTGCACGCCCTGCTGCATCTTCTTCACCCGGGAGAGCCGCTCACGCAGGTCGCCGCGCAGCTCCTCGATGGTGTCGTACTCGCTGGCCAGCTGGGCGAAGTCGTCGTCGGCCGCAGGCAGCTCGCGGACCTTGACCGACTGCACGGTCACCGACACCTCCGCGTCCTGGCCCGCGAACTCGCCCGCGACCAGCTTGGTGGTGAAGGTCTTGGTCTCCCCCGCCGCGGCACCGACCAGCGCCTCGTCGATGCCGTCGATCAGCTCGCCGGAACCGACCTGGTAGGACAGGCCGCTGGTCTTGGCCTCCTCGACCTCCTGGCCGTCCACAGTGGCCGACAGGTCGACGGAGACGAAGTCGCCGTCCTCGACCGGGCGGTCGGCACCGGTGAGGGTGCCGAACCGGGCGCGCAGCTCGTCGAGCTGCTCGTCGACCTCGGCGTCGGTGAGCTCGACGTCCTCGACGGACACGGAGAACTCGCCGAAGGCCGGGAGGGTGATCTCCGGGCGGACGTCGACCTCGGCGGTGAACGCCAGGTGGTCGTTGTCCTCCAGCTTGGTGACCTCGATGTCGGGCTGACCCAGCGCGTGGATCGAGCCCGCGTTCACGGCCTCCATGTACTTGGCCGGGATCGCCTCGTTGATCACCTCGTCCAGGATCGGCGCGCGGCCGATGCGGGACTCGATGACCCGGGCGGGGGCCTTGCCGGGGCGGAAGCCCGGGATGCGGACCTGGCTCGCGAGCTTGCGGTAGGCGCGGTCGAAGTTCGGCTTGAGCTCGTCGAACGGCACCTCGACGTTGATCCGGACTCGCGTCGGGCTCAGCTGCTCGACGGTGCTCTTCAACGTGGTCTCCTCGTGCGACTGACTGGACTGCTGTGGGGTTGCCTGACCCGCGGCGGGCGTGCGGACCGGGGCCCGCTGGCGCGTCGGCCCGATACCACGGCCGGGATCAGCCCCCGAGTCTAGGCGAGCTTGCCCAGGTCGGGCCGCGCCGGGGTGGCGATGTCCGCCCCGAGGCGGTCCAGGGTGCGCACCGCCCGCCTAGTGGAGCCGGTCACCTCGACCATCGCGATGACGTGGTCGACGCCGGACCTGCGCGCGGAGTCGCGCAGGCGGGCGGTGCAGTGGTCCGCGTCACCTACCGGGTGAAGGTCGCACAGGTACCGCGCGTACGCCACTGGATCACGGCCGGGACCGGGCCTGCCGTCGACCGGGACGTGCGCGGCGAGGCCGTCGGCGAGCCAGCCGGGCGCGGTGGCCATGACCTCGGCGACGGCCTGCTCCCGGGTGTCGGCGACGTGCGCGACGACGGTGGAGATGTGGTCGGCGCCCGCGGGCCCGCCGCGGGCGCGGTAGTGGTCGACGAAGGCGCGCTTTTCGTCGTCGGTCATGTGCATGCCCAGGAGCATGGGGAGGCCCTGCGCGGCGGCGAGTTCCACCGACGCGGTCGAGGTGCAGGCGAGGTGGACCGGTGGCGGCGCGGCGGGCGCGGGGACCATCGGGACCTCGCGGAAGGGGAAGGCCGGTGTTCCCTCGACGACGGCGTGCGCCAGCGCTTTCCGCAGCAGGGCCAGGGATTCGGGGAAACCGCGTTCGTAGCGGTCGAGGGACGAGCCGAACACCTCCAGGTCCACCCACGGGCCGCCGCGACCGACGCCGAGCCGGAAGCGGCCACCGGAGACGGCGGCGAGCAGGCGGGCGCGTTCGGCGAGGGCTACGGGGTGGGTGGTGGAGAGCACGCTCACCGCGGTGCCGACGTCGACGCGGTGGGTGCGGCCGAGGAGGAAGCCCGCGAGGGTGGTCGCGTCGGGGCAGGTGCCGTAGGGCATGAAGTGGTGTTCGGCGAACCACACGTCGGACAGGCAGGCGCGCTCGGCGGCGGTGCCGATGGCGACCGCCCGTTCCAGCGCGTCGAGGTCGGACTGGCCGGGGAAGCGGGCGGCGAGGACGAAGGCTCCGAGTTTCACCCTGGTCCGATACCGACCGGGGGACGCCCGGGGCAAGGGGCGTCCGGGGGACAGCGACTGGGCCGAACCGGTGGCGTCCGGTTCGGGGTCTTGTCCGGTGTTCAACAGGGCGGTACGCAGTACCAAAGGCAGTACCCCGACGGTGTGGAGGTGCGGATGTCTCTGGATGTGCCCGCGGACCTGTTGGCGCGCGCGGAGGCGGGGCCGGTGGACGACGCGGAGTTCGTCGCGTGCGTCCGCGACTCGCTGCCCTACGCCTGGCAGGTGATCTCGGCCGTGGCGACCTCGGTCGACGAGACCGGCTTCGCCGATCACGAGACCCCGCCGCCCAGCGAGGCCGAGCGCGGGCAGCTGCTGCGCGCCCTGGCGTCGGACTCCATCCGGGGCGGCCTGGAGCGGCACTTCGGCGTGAAGCTGGCGTTCCAGAACTGCCACCGGGTGGCCGCGTTCACCCCGTCCGCGGTCGACAGCGACCGGTACCGGGCGTTCATCTCCCCGCGCGGCCAGCTGCTCAACCAGTCCCCCGAACTGCGCGACTGCTGAGCGGTCGGCACCTGGACCCGGCAGGGGGTGTCGGCACTCCCAGCGGGATGCGACCTCCCGCTCCGCGCCCCCTGCCATCTCCCCGACCGACGCCCGCTGGTCCAGCGTCACGGAACCACGTTCGCCCAGGTGAGAAGCTCGCACCATGGGGGTCTGGGGGCTCGGGCCCCCAGAATGACAGACGGGCGACACGGTCTGCGACCTCCGCAGACACGTGCCGCCCATCGTCCGTCGGGCTGACAGGATTTGAACCTGCGACCCTCCGCTCCCAAAGCGGATGCGCTACCAAGCTGCGCCACAGCCCGTAAACTCATGGCCCCTAGGGGCCGTACACCACTAGCCTAGCGGGGCACGCTAGGCTGTTTTCCGCACGGGGCGAAGATGCCTCTATGCGGGCGTAGCTCAATGGTAGAGCCCTAGTCTTCCAAACTAGCTACGCGGGTTCGATTCCCGTCGCCCGCTCTCTTAACGGCCGGACCTTCTCGGGGTCCGGCCGTTTTGTGCGCTTGGGACCGTTCCCAACCGGATGGACACTGGGAACGGCGTCCACCCACCGGACAGCCTCCGGGATAAGTGGCCCACGCCACAGCCAGCCGGGTGATTTCCGGGTGGTCCGGACCAAGAACGGATCAATGCCCGTGGTGCCGCCGCGGTGGAGTCGGTAGGCAGGAGCCATGTCGCAATCCAGCCATCTCGACCTCGACACCAGACCCCTGTCCCCCCTCGACCCGCCCGGCCCCGGTGGTGTGCGACGCACCGCGGTCGGGGCGGGCATCCTCGTCCTCGACGACGCCGGGCTGCTGCTAATGCTGCGCAGCCGCGACGGCCACCGGCTGCCCGGCGGCCCGCAGCCCGCCCGCGAGACCCTGCCGAACGCGGCCGTGCGCGCCGTGGAGGAGCGGACCGGGGTGCTGACCCGGATCACCGGCCTGGTCGGCGTCTACAGCGACGCCAGCGAGCCGTGGAGCGCGGAGCTGGCGGTGTGCTTCCGCGGTCGCCCGGTGGAGGGTCGGCTGCGGGTCGGCACGGCGGTGTGGGTGGAGCCGGAGCGGCTCGCCGACCTGGGCGTGCCCGAGGCGACCAGGCTGGTCGTCGAACACGGACTCGACGACCACCCCGACGCCTACTTCATCTGATTCCCACCGGTTTCCCAGTCCCCAAAGGCAGCGTCAGCGGAACGCCGGGCGCGGTGGGCGGCGGGCGTACTCGAACTCCAGCAGCGGCCGTCCGTCGCCGAAGTCGCGTTCGCGGATCAGCCCGGACTCGGCGAAGCCCGCCCGGGTGTAGAAGCGGCGGGCCCGGGTGGCCCCGGCCAGTGTCCACAGGCGCACGCGGCGGAAGTCGGCGGTGCCCGCCCAGACCTCGTCCAGCAGGGTCTGGGCGACGCCGCTGCCCCAGGCGTCCGGGTGCGCGTAGATCGCGTGCAGCTGGGCGTCGTGCGGGTTGTCCGGGTGCCTGCCGTACCAGGCGAAGGCGACCACCCGGTCGCCGCGCTCGGCGACGAGCACCACGCCGTCCGGCCCGAGTTCGGCCATCCTGGTGGCCCACATGGCGCGGCGGCGCGCGACGAAGACCGCGTGCCAGCGGCTCTCGAACAGGTCGCGGTAGGCGACCCGCCAGGCCTCGGCGTGCACGTCGCCGACCCCGGCGGCGTCGTCGGCGCCCGCTTCCCGGATCAGCACCGGGGCGCCGACCCTCACCACGCACCCGCCTCGGCGTCACCACCGACGAGCTGGGCTTTCCCCTTGAGACCGGCAACGGCCGGGACTGCCGTGCGATTCCCCATGCCGACCACCATATCGGGCCTGTCACGGGGGCTATACGACAAACGGCACGCCCCCGGGCCGGTAATCGCGGTGAAACCCGGCGCGCCGGTGGGGCGCGGGCGGAAAGGTGTGGCGGCAGCGCCGGTTCTGGCGTAGACAAACTGCTCTGTGGACACCTACACACTGCGCGAACTGACCGCCGACGACTTCCCCGCGGTCGTGGACCTGCTGGGCCGCGCCTTCCTCATCGAATACGACTCCGGGGCGATCGCCGAGAAGGACGCGTCGTTGTTCGGCAGTTCGCGCAACCTCGGCGCCTTCGACGGCGGGCGGCTCGTGGGGAACCTGCGCGTGCTGCCCCGCGAGGTCAGCGTGCCGGGGCGCGGGCTGGTGCCCTTCGACGGCATCTCCATGGTCGTCGTGGCGTCGGACCACCGCAGGCGCGGCCTGCTGAACCGGCTGATGCGCGAGACGCTGACCGAGGCGGGGACGCCGCTGGCCGGGCTGTGGGCGTCGGAGGCGCAGATCTACGGCCGCTTCGGCTTCGGCACCGCGTCGGAGGCGACGGAGTTCGAGGTCCCCGCGGGCGCGGCGTTCCGGCCGGAGATCGCGCCGGACGTGTCGTCGGTGCGCGAACTGCCCCGCGACGAGGCGATGGCGGCGGTCCGGGAGACCTACGCCAGGTTCGCCGAGCGCACCCCCGGGGTGCTGGGCCGGGAGGGCGCCCACTGGGACGCGCACTACTTCGAGGCGGGCAAGCCGGGCGTCAACCCGCGGCGCTTCGCCGTCCACCCCGACGGCTACGCGACCTTCCGCACCACCGTCAACTGGGGCGATCGCGGCCCGGACGGCCTCCTGGAGCTGCACGAGCTGGTGGCGCTGACCCCGGACGCCTACGCGGGACTGTGGCGCTACGCGCTCGACGTCGACCTCGTCGGCACGGTCACCGCGCTCGGCGCCACCGACGAGCTCCTGCCGCTGCTGCTGGCGAACCCGCGCGCGGCGGTGCGCAAGACCCACCACGCGCTGCACGTCCGGCTCACCAGGGTGCCCGAGGCGCTGGCTTTGCGCACGTACGCGGCCGACGCGGACGTGGTCGTCGAGCTGGCCGACGAGTTCTGCCCGTGGAACGCGGGCCGGTGGCGGCTCGGGATCTCCGGCGGCGAGGCGACCGTCGCGGCCACGACCGACCCGGCCGACCTGTCGACGAGCAGCACCGAGCTGGGCGCGGCTTTCCTCGGCGGCACCCGGCTGGCCGCGCTGGCCGCCGCCGGACGTGTCCAGGAGCACACCCCGGGCGCCGTGACCGTCCTTTCCCGCGCCTTCCAGGGTGATCGGGACCCGTTCTGCGGCGAGGTGTTCTAGCTCGATCGGCTGACTCACACCGGCGGGCGGGAACCTCGGCGGTGCCGTGCGGCGTTGTTCTGGGAAACGGGCATTCCGCAAGGAGGCGCAATGGGTGCCGTCGTGGTCGTAGTGGTGATCCTGGCCGTGGTGGCGCTCGGCCTGGTGGTGGTGCGCAACCAGGGCCAGGCCAAGGCCCGGCGGCTGGCGGACGCGCAGGCCGAGGCCCGGCGCTGGGTGGAGCGGCTGGGCGGGCAGGTGGTGAACCTGTCCGGCAGCGACGAGCCGTCCCGGCAGGCGCTGGCCGACGCGTCCGAGCGGTACACCGCGGCCGGGTCGCAGATGGAGCAGGCCCGCACGCCGGAGCAGTGCGCGCTGGTGACGAAGACGGCCATGGAGGGGCTGTACTACGTCCGGGCCGCGCGGCTGGCGATGGGCCTGGACCCGGGGCCGGAGCTGCCGGTGGACCGCGAGGCCGAACGCGCGGGTCGGGTCGAGGAAGACCGCAGGGTGTCGGTCGAGGGCCACGACTACCACGCCTCGCCGCACGCGGGGCAGGGCACGCCGTACTACTACCCGGGCGGGCGCGTCGCGGGGCGGCCGGTGCCGCAGGGCTGGTACAGCGAGCCGTGGTGGAAGCCCGCGCTGGTGGCGGGCGCCTGGGGCGTCGGGTCGATGGTGCTGTTCAGCGCGATGTTCTCGGGTATGGCGGGCATCCCGGACGCGGCGGCCTGGGAGGCGGGCTACGACGCCGGGCAGGCGGACGCGATGTCCGACTTCGACCAGGGCGGCGACGTCGGCGGCGACCAGGACTTCGCGGGCGGCGGCGATTTCGGCGGTGGCGGGGACTTCGGCGGCGGCGGGGACTTCGGCGGGGGCGACTTCTTCTAGCCCCGGCTCAGGCCGGTTGGCAGGTCGGGCACCAGAAGTTGTTGCGAGCCACCAAGACCTCGGTGCGGATCTCCGTGCCGCAGATCAGGCAGGGCAGCCCGGCGCGGCGGTAGACGTAGACCTCGCCGCCGTGCCGGTCCTGCCGCGGCGCGCGACCAGTCGCCTCCGGCAGGTGTTCGTCCCGGACGGTGTCGATGCGTCCTCTGTGGACACCCAACTCCATCAGCGCGACCAGGTCCGACCACATGTCGTCCCACAGCGCGCGGTCCAGGGACTTGCCGGGCGTCATGGGGTGGACGCCGTGCCGGAACAGCAGTTCGGCGCGGTAGACGTTGCCGACGCCCGCGATGACCGCCTGGTCCATCAGCAGGACCGCGATGGCCGAGCGGGAGCGGGAAACGCGGTCCCACACCCGTTCCTGGTCCGCGTCCGCGCGCAGCGGGTCCGGGCCGAGGCGGGCGTGCAGCGCGTCCACCTCGACGCCGGTGAGCACCTCGCAGCGGGTCGGGCCGCGCAGGTCCGTCCAGTGCGTGCGGCCGACCAAGCGCATGCGGACCTGGCCGACCGGGTCCGCCGCGGGCAGTGCCGACTCGGCGAAGGTGCCGTAGAGGCCCAAGTGCACGTGGACGACGCGGTCTTCGCCGTAGACGTGGAACAGGTGCTTGCCGTGCGCCTCGGCGCGCCGCAGGACCTGGCCGTCGACCAGAGCGGCGTCCGCGGCGAACCGGCCCTGCGGGCTGGTGACCCGGACCGCGGTGCCCGCGTAGCGCTCGTGGTGCAGGCGGGCCAGGCGGTGGAGGGTGTGGCCCTCGGGCACGGCGCTACGCCGAGGGGAGGGCCGGGGGCTCGCCGGTGCGCTCGTACTCGCTCAGCAGGTTGATCCGGCGGATGTGCCGCTCGTCCTGGGAGAACGGGGTGCCGACGAAGGCGTCGACGATGGCGAAGGCGATCTCGGTGGTGTGCATGCGCGCGCCGAGCCCGATGACCTGGGCGTCGTTGTGCTCGCGGCACAGCTTGGCGATCTCCGGGCTCCAGGCCAGCGCGGCGCGGATGCCGGGGACCTTGTTGGCCGCGATCTGCTCGCCGTTGCCGGAGCCGCCGAGCACGACGCCCAGGCTGCCCGGGTCGGCGGCCACGCGGCGCGCGGCCTCGACGCAGAAGGGCGGGTAGTCGTCGAGGGCGTCGTAGGCGTGCGGACCGACGTCGACGACGTCGTGGCCCGCCGCGGCGAGGTGGTCGGCGAGCAGGGCCTTCAGTTCGAAGCCCGCGTGGTCGGAACCCAGGTAAACGCGCACGGCGCCAGAGTCTGCCATCCACCACCCGGCGGTACCCAAGCGGGCGAACCCGGGCGTGTCCCGGGTAACAGCGGCCCCCGGTGCGGCGACGGCACTCCCATGACCGAAGTGCAGACGGCGCGGTCCGTCGCGGGCGTGGACGGTATGCCCGGTGGGTGGGTGGTCGCCACCGTGCGGCCGGACCGGTCGGTCCAGTGGGCCAGCGCGCGGACCGCGGCCGAGGTGGTCGACCTCACCGCGGAGTGCGCCGCGGTCGGGGTGGACATCCCGATGGGCTTGTCGGACAAGGGTTTGCGCGCCTGCGACATCGAGGCGCGGCTGCGGCTGGGCAACGCGCGGGCGTCGGTCTTCTACGCGCCGGTGCGCGCCGTGCTGTCCGCGACGACGTACTCGCAGGCGTGCGACATCTCGGCGGCGTGGACCACGATGGGCCACCGGATCAGCAAGCAGACGTGGGCGATCCTGCCCCGGATCCGGGACTGGGACGCGCTGCGGGCGGACGACCGGGTCGTCGAAGTTCACCCGGAAGTGAGCTTTCGGGCGCTCGCCCCGGAGGTCGAGTTCGCCTCCAAGCGCACCGCGATCGGGCTCGGCCAGCGGGTGGCCGCGCTGCGCGGGTTCGTCGACGCCGCGGGCGCGATGACCGGCGCGCCCGCCCCGGCGGGGCCGGACGACGCGATGGACGCGCTGGTCGCGGCGTGGTCCGCGACGCGCTGGTCGGACCGCACGGCGGAGGTCCTCGGCGGCGAACCCGACCCGTCGACCGGCCAGCCGATGCGGATGGTCGTGTAATGGAGCGCACTTCGGGTAGAACCGGCGAATGAGGTGGATCGAAGTCGCGGACCGGGTGTACGCCCGGCGCTACGAAGAACTCGACCAGACGCTCGGTCTCGTGATCGGCGACGAGCGCTGCCTGGTCATCGACACCGGGACCGACGAGCACCACGGCGCCGAGTGGGCCGCGGCCATCCGGGGGTTGACCGCGCTGCCGTGGACCGTGGTGATCACCCACGCGCACTGGGACCACTTCTTCGGCACCGCCGCCTTCGGCGACGCCCCGGTCCTGGCGCATCCCCGCTGCACGACCGAAATGCGCGAGCACGGCGGGGTGCAAGCCGAGAAGTGGGCCGCGAAGTACCGCGTGGACGGGCGGGACGAGGTGGCGGAGCGCCTGCTCTCCGCGCGGCTCGTCCTGCCGACCGAGGAGATCGCGGACTCCGTCGAGGTGGACTTGGGTGGGCGGGTGGTCTCGCTGGTGCACCCCGGTCGCGGGCACACCGACAACGACCTCATCGCGCACGTGCCCGACGCGGGTGTGGTGTTCGCTGGCGACACCGTGGAACAGGGCGCGCCGCCGTCGGTCGGCGAGGACTCGTACCCGCTGGAGTGGCCCGCCGCGCTGGACACCCTGCTCGGCCTGGATCCCCGGACCGTGGTTCCCGGGCACGGTGAGCCAGTGGACGCCGAGTTCGTGCTGGCGCAGCGCGCGGAGATCGCCGGGCGGTCGGACCGCTAGCGCTGGATCGACTTCACCTCGGTGAACTCCTCGAGCCCGTGGCGGCCGAGTTCGCGGCCGTTGCCGGACTGCTTGTAGCCGCCGAACGGCGCCACCGGGTTGAACGCGCCGCCGTTGATGTCGACCTGCCCGGTGCGCAAGCGCTTGGCGACCGCCAGCGCGCGCTCCGGGTCGGCGCTGAAGACCGCGCCTGCCAGGCCGTAGATCGTGGCGTTGGCGATCGACACGGCCTCGTCCTCGGTGCGGTACGGCAGGATCGACAGCACCGGGCCGAAGATCTCCTCTTGTGCGATGCGCATGTCTTGGCGCACACGGGAAAACACCGTCGGCGGCACGTACGCGCCCGTAGTGGGCAGGTGGCTGATGTCGGCCTGGTACGCGAGTTCGGCCCCGTCCGCCACGCCCGTGCGGAGGTAGCCCAGCACGCGGTCGCGTTGCGCGGCGGAGGCCATCGGGCCGATGCGGGTGGCCTCGTCGCGGGGGTGCCCGACGGTGTAGCGGGCAGCGGCCGCGGCGGCGAGCGCCGCTGCCTCGTCGTGCCGGTCCTCGGGCACCAGCAGCCGGGTCCACGCCGTGCAGGTCTGGCCGCCGTTGACGAACGCGTTGGCGACGCCGATCTTCACGGCGCGCGGCAGGTCGGCGTCGTCGAGGACGACGTTGGCGGACTTGCCGCCCAGTTCCAGCGCGACCCGCTTGACCGTGGCCGCCGCGACCGCGGCCACCCGGCGGCCCGCCGCGGTCGAACCGGTGAACGACACCATGTCCACGCGCGGGTGCGCGGCGATGGCCTCACCGACGACCTGGCCGGTGCCGTGCACCAGGTTGACCACGCCGTCCGGCACGCCCGCGACGGCGAGCACGGACAGGAACAGGTTGGCGTTGAGCGGCGCGACCTCGCTCGGCTTGAGCACGACCGTGTTGCCCGCGGCCAGCGCGGGCACGACCTTCGCGACGATCTGGTGCAGCGGGTAGTTCCACGGCGTGATCGCGCCGACCACGCCGACGGGTTCGCGCAGGACCAGCGAGTTCCCGATCTCCTCGCTGAACCGGTAGCCGCTCTCCAGCAGGTCCACGACCCCGGCGGCGGTGGCGATCGGCAGCCCGGCTTGGAGCTTCACCGCGAAGCCGAGCGGTGCGCCCATCTCGCTGGAGATCGTCGACGCGATGGTGTCGCGGTGGGCGGACAGGCCGTTGACGACCCGCCGGATGATCGCGGCCCGGTGCGCGGGGTCGGTGGCCGACCAGGGGCCGAAAGCCTCTGCCGCGGCGGCGACGGCGGTGTCCACATCGGCCGCGGTGCCCGCGGGGACGGTCGCGAAAACCCCGCCGGTGGCCGGGTCGACCACCTCGATCCGCTCCCCCGCCTGCTCGATCACCCGGCCGCCGATGACGTGCCCGATCTCCCGGCTGAGGTCGACACCCGCCATGGTTCCTCCCGCACTTGTGACACTCATCCGCACCTACGGGGGTCAGAGTGTCACATCGGGGTGCGGGAGCGCACGCACGAGATGAGCCGCGCACGGCGCACCGGACAATCGGCGCGCCGCGCGCGGCTCACTCCCCCCGGCCGGAAAGCGGACCGGACCACTTGAGACGGTCGAACCGGACTAGTCGAACTTCAGCTCACCGGTGCGGCTGCGCTTGAGCTCGAAGAACTTCGGGTAGGACGACAGCAGGACCGCGCCGTCGAAGACGTTGAGCGCGTCCTGGCCGCGCGGGATCTCGGTGAGGACCGGGCCGAAGAAGGCCACCCCGTTGACGTGGATGGTCGGCGTGCCGACGTCCTGGCCGACCGGGTCCATGCCCTCGTGGTGGGACTTGCGCAGCGCCTCGTCGTACTCGGTGCTGGTGGCGGCGTCGATCAGGTCGGCGGGCAGGCCCGTGTCCGCCAGCGCGCCCTTGATGGCCTCCAGGTAGTCCTTGACGCCCTGGTTGTGGATCCGGGTGCCCAGCGCGGTGTACAGGTCGCGCAGGACCTCGTCGCCGTGCCGCTGGGCGGCGGCGATGGCGACGCGGACCGGCCCCCAGCCCTTGGCCAGCGATTCGCGGTACTGCTCGGGCACGTCACGGCCCTCGTTGAGCACCGACAGGCTCATCACGCGGAAGCTCAAGTCGAGGTCGCGGTGCTGCTCGACCTCCAAGATCCACCGGGAGGTGATCCAGGCGAACGGGCAGATCGGGTCGAAGTAGAAGTCGACCTTGGTCTGCCCGGTGGACGCAGGTGCGGTCATCAGGTCTCTCCCAGTTGTGCTCTTCGCCGCTCACGACCGGCGCGCGAACGGCCCCAACACCACCAACACGCGGCTTCTGGGAAAGCTTCCCGCGCCTCCTCGACACCATCGGCCCGCACGGCGTGATTGGATGCCATTGTCAGTAACGCACCAACCCTGCTATCTCTGCCCTGGTATCCCCAGTCCGACCGACGAGTTCGCCGAGGTGTTCGAGTGGCCGCGCCCAACCTGACCCGAGACCAAGCCCAACAGCGGGCCGCGCTGCTGCAGGTGGCGTCGTACTCCATCGAGTTGGACCTCACCGACGGCCTCGGCCAGCCGGGCGAGGCGACTTTCGGCTCGCGCAGCACGATCCGCTTCACCGGGACCGAACCGGGCGCGGAGACCTTCATCGACATCGTCGCCGAGTCGGTGCTCTCCGCCGAGCTCAACGGCGTCGCGCTCGACGTCTCCGGCTACACCCAGGAAACCGGCCTCCGGCTGCCGGATCTCGCCGCGGACAACGTGTTGACCGTCACGGCGACCTGCCTGTACACCAACACCGGCGAGGGCCTGCACCGGTTCGTCGACCCGGTGGACAAGGGCGTCTACCTCTACACGCAGTTCGAGACCGCCGACGCCAAGCGGATGTTCGCCTGCTTCGACCAGCCCGACCTGAAGGCGACCTACCACATCGCGGTCGTCGCGCCGGAGTCGTGGAAGGTCATCTCCAACTCCGCCGCCGCCGCGGTCGAGCCGGTCGACGGCGTGGAAGGCGTCTCGCGGCACGAGTTCGAGACCACCAAGCCGATGTCGACCTACCTGGTCGCGCTCGTGGCGGGCCCCTACGCCGAATGGCGCGACGAGTACACCGACGAGCACGGCACGATCCCGCTCGGCCTGTACTGCCGCGCGTCGCTGGCCGAGCACATGGACGCCGAGCGGCTGTTCACCGAGACCAAGCAGGGCTTCGGCTTCTTCCACGACAACTTCGGCGTGCCGTACCCGTTCGGCAAGTACGACCAGTGCTTCGTACCGGAGTTCAACGCGGGCGCCATGGAGAACGCGGGCTGCGTGACCTTCCTGGAGGACTACGTCTTCCGCAGCCGGGTCACCCGCTACGCCTACGAGCGCCGCTGCGAGACCGTGCTGCACGAGATGGCGCACATGTGGTTCGGCGACCTGGTCACCATGCGCTGGTGGGACGACCTGTGGCTCAACGAGTCCTTCGCCACCTGGGCCAGCGTCCTGGCGCAGGCCAACGTGACCGAGTACGAGCACGCCTGGACCAGCTTCGCCAACATCGAGAAGTCCTGGGCCTACCGGCAGGACCAGCTGCCGTCCACGCACCCGGTCGCCGCGGACATCCCGGACGTGCAGGCGGTCGAGGTCAACTTCGACGGCATCACCTACGCCAAGGGCGCCAGCGTCCTCAAGCAACTGGTGGCCTACGTCGGCCTGGACAACTTCCTGTCCGGGCTGCGGGTGTACTTCGCCAAGCACGCCTGGGGCAACGCGACGCTGTCGGATCTGTTGGGGGCGTTGGAAGAGGCGTCCGGCCGCGACCTGTCGTGGTGGAGCGCGCAGTGGCTGGAGACCACCGGCCTCAACTCGCTGCGCGCCCGGTTCGACGTCGACGCGGACGACAAGTTCACCGAGTTCGCGGTGCTGCAGGGCGGTGCCAAGCCGGGCAAGGGCGAGCTGCGCACGCACCGCGTCGCGATCGGCGTCTACGACGACGTCGACGGCAGGCTGGTGCGCACGCACCGCGTCGAGATCGACGTGTCCGGTGAGCGCACGGACGTCCCCGACCTGGTCGGCGCCGCGAGCGGCAAGCTGGTCCTGGTCAACGACGACGACCTCACCTACTGCACCATGCGGCTGGACCCGGGCTCGCTGACCACGCTGATCGACCGGATCGGCGACATCACCGAGCCGCTGCCCCGCACGCTGTGCTGGTCGGCCGCCTGGGAGATGACCCGCGAGGCCGAGCTGAAGGCCCGCGACTTCGTCACCCTGGTCTGCCACGGCCTGGCCGCCGAGACCGAGGTCGGTGTCGTGCAGCGGCTGCTGCTGCAGGCGCAGACGGCTCTGGGCTCGTACGGGGACCCGCAGTGGGTGCCGCGCGGCTGGCAGCAGTTCACCGACCGCATCCTGGCGCTGGCGCTGGCCGCGGAAGCCGGTTCGGACCACCAGCTGGCGTTCGTCAACTCGCTGACCGGCTCGGTGCTCGACGAGGCCAAGCTGGCCACCCTGCGCGGCTGGCTGGACGGCTCCGCGCCGCTGGCCGGTCTGGTGGTCGACACCGACCTGCGCTGGCGGCTGCTGCACTCGCTGGTCGCGCACGGCGCGGCCGCGGAGTCCGAGATCGACGCCGAGCTCCAGCGCGACTCGACGGCGGCCGGTCGGCGGCAGGCGGAGATCGCCCGGTCGCTGCGGCCGACCGAGGAGGGCAAGGCCGAGGCCTGGCGCCGCGCGATCCACGACGACGACCTGCCGAACGCGATCAACGAGGCGATCATCGCGGGCTTCTCGCACCCGTCGCAGCGACCGCTGCTGGCGTCCTACGCGCCGCGCTACTTCGCCGACGTGGCGGACGTGTGGGCCCGCCGGTCGAGCGAGCGGGCGCAGTCGGTCGCCCTCGGCCTGTTCCCGGCGTGGGCGGTCACCCGGTCCACGGTGGAGTCCGCGGACGAGTGGCTGGCAGGCGAGGACCACCCGCCCGCGCTGCGGCGGCTGGTCTCCGAGGGCCGCGCGGGCATCCTCCGCGCGCTGGCGGCCCGGGAGTTCGACGGTTCCTGACCGGAGGCACAGGGCCCGCGACCGCCGGTCGCGGGCCCTTTTCGTTGCTGGACAAGCAAAAGGCCCGGACCAGAGCGGTCCGGGCCGGTTCGCTGTCGTGCGCCGTCAGCGCCGGGGGGCGTGGCCCGCCTGGTCCGCCAGCATGCGCAGGGCGCTCACCAGGCCACCGATCAGGTCGCCCTCCTTGAAGGAGGCCACCATGCTCATGACGGCCAGGTTGCAGCCCCGGTCGGTCAGCCTGCGGGACGACTCGGTGCCGGTGACGATCTCCACCCGGCGCTTGCCCGGGGAGACCGCGATCAGGACCGCGTCCGCCGAGTCGGGGATGGTCGCGTGCAGCTCCTCCGCCCGGTCCCGGGAGTCGTTGCCCAGGTCGCCGAGGTAGACGCTGAAGGCGATGCCGGTGGCCCGGGAGGCCAGGGTCAGCGCCTCGTCCAGCCGGGTGAGCTGGACGGTGTTGAACGGCAGACCCGGGGGCGCGACCTCCTTCTGCCGGGCGACGGAGATCCGGCCGCTGGCCGTGCGGGCCGCGCCGTAGCCGTGCTCCGGGTCCTCGAGGACCGTGTCGGCGGTGTTGCGGTGGGCGAGTTCACCAGCCACCACGAGCACCTCCCTTCGCGGTGCGCACCGGCTGGGCCGGGGCGTCGTTGTGCGGGGTGTGGTGGGCGGCGTGCGCCGCACCGAGCCCGGCGGGGTTGGCGGTCCACCACACGGGCTCGTGCTCCCACTCCTGGCCGGGGCGGTAGCGCGGGGCCTTGGCGAACTTCTCGCGCAGCGTCAACAGGGCGATCACGCCGTAGATGGCCAGCGGGATCGCCGCGAAGACGAGAAGGGTCTCGACGAGCGTCACAGCGGATACGGTAGCCGACAGGCGCGTGACCGGCCGCGAGACCTCCGGCTGGGACCTACCCCGGTGACCCCGGGGTGTGAACACCGCTCCGGGTGGGCAACCCGGTGGTCGCACCGCGTGAGTGGTTGGTGCTCTCCTGGTAAGGCTGCTGCGCCGAGTGCCGTCCTCGGGGGTAGCGCTTTCTGCCTATCGACAAGGGGCGAACGGCCCCAAACCAGCAGGTTGCAGCCCTTGGGAGGGCCGGACGTCTTGTCCGTTACCGATCTGCGCCATAGCTTTCACCTGTACGGCCCTTGCGAAGACGACCTTCCGCTCTCCAGACGCGCAACCGCCCTCAGGAGGCCACTCCATGTACACCATCGCTTCCCGCCACGCGGACAAGATCATCACCCAGATGGCTGACAAGACGCAACAGGGTGGCCGAATGCTGATGGGTACTCGCGCGACCCGGGGAACCCGGGTCACCGCCGCCGAGCGTGGCACGAGAGTGACCCGCGGCACCAGGGTCACGTCCCAGGACCGGGGCACCCGGGTGACCGCACTGCTCGAGAGCGGCACGCGGGTGACGTTCCTGCCGGAGAGCGGCACCCGGGTCACCAGGGGAACCAGGGTGACCCGCGGTACCCGCGTCACCTCGCTGCTGGAGTGCGGCACCCGCGTCACCCGGGGTACGCGCGTCACCCGGGGCACCCGCGTGACCTCGCGGCTCGAAGCGGGGACGCGCGTCACCCGGGGTACCCGGGTCACGGCGCTGCTGGAGTGCGGTACCCGGGTCACCTCGCTGGTCGACCGGGGCACGCGCGTCACGCGCGGCACCCGGGTGACCCGCGGCACCAGGGTCACCGCGGGCACCCGCGTCACGGCCGCCTAGGCGGCGGGTTCGCCCAGGTAGGGCAGCCACAGCGGATCGGTGTCCACGACACCGGCCAGCAGCCGCCAGTGCGCGCCGCGCGGGGCGTTGGGGACCACGCGCAGGCGCCAGCCCAGCTCGGCGAGCATCTTGTCCGCCTTGCGGTGGTTGCACTTGGCGCAGCAGGCGACGCAGTTCTGCCACGTGTGCTGACCCCCGCGGCTGCGCGGGACCACGTGGTCTATCGTCTCCGCGCGGCCACCGCAGTAGGCGCAGCGGTACCGGTCGCGGTGCATCAGCCCGGCCCTGGTCAGCGGCACCCGCCCGCGGTAGGGCACGCGGACGTAGCTGCTGAGCCGGATCACCGAGGGGACCACCACGTTCGACGTCGCGGAGTGCACGACCAGACCCGCCGGGTCACCGTGCACGACCTCGGCCTTGCCGCAGACCACCAGCACGACGGCACGGCGCAGCGACAGCGCGGTCAGCGGCTCGAAGGTCGTGTTGAGCAGCAGCACCCGGCGCCTGCCCCACGAGGGGACCGGCGCGGGGACGGCCACGACCGGCGGACCGGTCGGGACGGCCACGACAGCGCTCGGGGCGGCCCTGGCGCGCGTGAGCGCGGGACCCGGGTGACCCGGGTCCGGGCAAAGCTTCGGCCCCGGCGCGTGCCCCGAGGGCGCGCCGGAGCGGGTCGGTTGTCGGTCTGGCACTCGACCACCTCCACCGGTGCTGGCCTAAGTCGACCACAAACCCGACCCGGAACGCACGTGTGTTATGTGACGTGTCCCGGATCGCCCAGCTAAATCACGGTGAACCCACCCGCGGCGCGCAGCCGCCGGGGGCGCCCGGTTCGGGGCGTTCACGCCACCCGGCTATCGTCGCGCTCGATGACTCCCGAGCTGATCCCCGCGCTACTCCCGACCGGGTTCCTCCGCGCCGACCTCCCGTTCATCACGGCGCCGCCGAAGTGCATCACCGAGGACGGCTCGTGGTGCGCCGAGGTGTGGCGGCTGACCGGGAACGAGTGGCTGGCGGCCTCCGCGGGCTGGCTGGTGGCCAAGCCGCTGAAGATCCTGCTGATCTTCGTGGTGGCGTTCCTGATCCGGCTGGCCGTGCGCAGGCTCATCGACAAGCTGACCTCGGGCAACGGCAAGACGCCCGCGCTGCTGCGGCCGCTCAAGGAGCGGGCACCGCAGGCGCTGGGCTCGCTGGTGGTCTCGGAGCGGCGCGCGCAGCGGGCCAGGACCATCGGCTCGGTGCTCAAGTCCGTGGTGACGTTCCTGGTCTACGGGCTGGCGTTCATCCTCGCGCTCGGCGAGCTGGGGGTGCAGCTGGGCCCGATCATCGCCTCGGCGGGCATCGTCGGCGTCGCGCTCGGGTTCGGCGCGCAGAACCTGGTCAAGGACTTCCTGTCCGGGATCTTCATGATGCTGGAGGACCAGTACGGCGTCGGTGACGTGGTGGACGTCGGCGAGGCCAGCGGCACGATCGAGGCGGTCGGACTGCGGGTGACCACGCTGCGTGACGTCAACGGCACCGTGTGGTACGTGCGCAACGGCGAGATCCTCCGGGTCGGCAACTCCAGCCAGGGCTTCGCGGTCGCGGTGGTCGACCTGCCGGTCGGCTACGGCGCGGACGTGGACGCGGTCACCGACCTGCTCGCCAAGGTCATCGGCGACGCGGTGGCGGAGGAGCAGATGTCGGCGGACGTCATCGAGCCGCCGGAGGTGCTCGGCGTGGAGAAGGTGACGCCGGAGAGCATCACCATCCGGATGACCGTCAAGGTCCGGCCGGGCAGGCAGTGGGCCGTGCAGCGGGCGCTGCGGGCGCGGGCGATGGGCGCGATCGAGGAGGCGGGGATCCAGCCGCCGATGGGTCGGCTGTTCCCCCCGACGCCGCCCGCGTAGCGCCGCGTGGGGGAGGATGGGCGCGTGGGCACCCCGAGCGATCCCGAGATCGAGAACTTCTACCAGGCCGTCGGCGGCGAGGAGACATTCCGCCGCATCGTGGCCCGGTTCTACGCCGAGGTGGCCGCCGACGAGATCCTGCGGCCGATGTACCCGGAGGAGGACCTCGGCCCGGCCGAGGAGCGGCTGCGGCTGTTCCTGATGCAGTACTGGGGCGGCCCGCACACCTACTCCGACCGGCGCGGGCACCCGCGGCTGCGGATGCGGCACCAGCCGTTCACCGTCGGCCCGCTCCAGCGCGACGCGTGGCTGCGGTGCATGCGGATCGCGGTGGACGAGGCCGGGCTGTCCGAGCCGCACCGGGAGCGGCTGTGGCAGTACCTGGAAATGGCCGCCAACAGCCTGCTCAACAGCTGGGGCTGACCGGTCCAAGGTCACAGTCCGGCGGTTGGGGCCGTCCGCGCGCCCCGCGATGGCAGGATGGTTCACCGTGCGACGAACCGCCGAGTCCGACCCGACCGGCTCCCCGGTCCCGCCGTGGTGGCAGCGCGCGGTGTTCTACCAGGTCTACGTCCGCTCCTTCGCCGACTCGAACGGCGACGGCGTCGGTGACCTGGAGGGCATCCGCTCCCGCCTCGGCTACCTGGAGCTGCTGGGGGTCGACGCGCTGTGGCTCACCCCGTTCTTCCGCTCCCCGATGGTCGACCACGGCTACGACGTGGCCGACGCCCGCGAGGTCGACCCGCTCTTCGGTGACCTGGAAGCCTTCGACCGGCTGGTGGCCGAGGCGCACGACCACGGCATCAAGGTCACCATCGACGTGGTGCCCAACCACACCAGCGACCGGCACCCGTGGTTCCAGGAGGCCGTGGCCGCGCCGCCGGGCAGCCGCGAGCGCAACCGCTACGTCTTCCGCGACGGCCGGGGAGCCTTACCCCCCAACAACTGGATCAGCGTGTTCGGCGGTCCGGCGTGGACCCGGGTGCCGGACGGCCAGTGGTACCTGCACCTGTTCACCCCGCAGCAGCCGGACCTGAACTTCGACGAGTCCGAGGTGCGCGCGGACCTGGTGCGGACGCTGCGCTTCTGGCTCGACCGCGGCGTGGACGGCTTCCGCGTGGACGTCGCGGACGCGATGGGCAAACCGGCCGGGTTGCCGGACATGCCCGAACACCTGCTGTCGGCGGACCGCTCCGCGACGCACGGACCGCTGGACCCCCGGTTCGACAACGAGGCCACGCACGAGGTGCACCGGCTGATCCGCAAGGTCGCCGACGAGTACCCGGGCACGATGGCCGTCGGCGAGGTCTGGGTCGAGACCGACGAGCAGTTCGCCGGGTACGTCCGGCCGGACGAGCTGCACCTGGCCTTCAACTTCGCCCTGACGCACACCGACTTCGACGCCGACGCGGTCCGCCGGGCCATCGACCACTCGCTCGCGGCGGTGGCCCGGTCCGGCGCACCGGCCACGTGGACGCTGTCCAACCACGACGTCACCCGGCACGTGACCCGCTACGGCGGCGGCGCGCGCGGGATCCGGCGGGCCCGCGCGATGGCGCTGGTGCAGTTGGCGCTGCCGGGCGTGGTGTACCTATACAACGGCGAGGAACTCGGCCTGCCGGACGTCGAACTGCCGGACTGGGCTTTGCGGGATCCGCTGTGGGAGCGCTCCGGTCACGTGGACCGGGGCCGCGACGGGGCGCGGATCCCCTTGCCCTGGGAGGGTTCCGAGCCGCCGTTCGGGTTCTCGACCGGGGCGCCGTGGCTGCCGGTGCCGCCGGAGTGGGCGGCGCTCACGGTCGAGGCCCAGTTGGAGGACCCCGACTCGATGCTGTCGCTGTACCGGGCGGCGTTGGAACTGCGCAAGACCCACGCGGGCTTCGGCGGCACCGAACTGGAGTGGTACGGCGCTCCCCCCGGCTGCTTCGCGTACCGGCGCAAGGGCGGAGGGCTCATCTGTGCGTTGAATACGTCCGACGCGCCGGTTCCGTTGCCCCCCGGTGAGATCTTGTTGTCCTCGGGACCGATGGCGGGCGACGAGCTGCCCCCGGAGACCGCCGTCTGGCTGGTCTGACCGGGGGTTCGCGGTCAGACCAGCAGCGGCAGCAGGGCGTGGCGGCGGCGGACCACCGCGCCGTAGCGGGCGTCCAGGCGGAGCCAGGAGTCCGTGGCGGTGACGCGGATGTGGTCGTCGTCGGAGTCGGTGAGGAAGCCCATGCCCGAGAGGGCGAACAGGCACCGCAGCGGGACCTTGATCTCCAGGCCGTCGCCGGTCACCGTCAGCACCGTCTGGTCCAGCAGCGACGCGGGCGGGGTGCCCTGGGGGCCGGTGTTCTCCCGCGCGACCGCGATCCCCTTGTCCGCCAGCTCCGCCACGGCCTTGGCAGGCAGGTGGTCCACGACCTGCCAGTGGCGGGTGGGCGGCAGCGCCGAGCGCCAGAGCAGGTCGCGGGACGGGCCCGGGTCCAGCTCGGCGCCGCGGACCACGGCCAAGGCGGTGAGGAGCTCGGTGCCGGAGACGGTCGTGTCCGACGGGGTGATCTCGCCGCGGGCGGTGCGGGTGGCCAGGACGTCGAAGGGGGTCGCGACCCAGGCGTCGACCAGGCCCTCGTCCCTGGCCCGCAGGCGCACCACGGCCTGCTGGTCGAGGCGGACCGCGCGGGCCACGAAGGCGCCGAGGTCGTCGCGGTCGGCCGGGTCGGCGAAGCTCAGGCTAGGCACCGTTGCCCCCGCTGTGCCAGGCGGCCAGGAAGTCGCGTTCGGAGTCGGTGATGCGCCGGGGCTTGCCGCTGGCCAGGTCGTACGGGGCCAGCGTGGTCGACGCGGTCACCGCCACCGGATCGGACTCCGAAGGGCCGCTGCGGACCGAGTAGTCGATGACGAAGTAGGCGGCCCGGATCTCCCGGACCGACATCTCGATCCGTAAGGCGCCGCCGTTGGCGAACAGGGGCGCCTTGTAGTCGACGGCCAGCTTGGCCACCACCACACCCCTGGCCAGGTCGTCCGCGCCGCGCAGGGCGGCCTCGCGGAAGAGCAGGTCGACCCGGGCCTCTTCCAGCAGGGTCACCGTGTTGGCGTGGTTGACGTGGCCGAAGAGGTCCATATCGGACCACCGCGGCCGCACCTCGGCGACGAACACACCCAACTGCTGCCTCCCAGCCGTGAAGTCCCGGCGAAACGCCGTACGACGACCTTATCCCCGGTACGCCGCGGGGCGGCGGGTGTCCCCCGCCGCCCCGTGGGAGACGTGCTGCTAACCGATCTCCACCGGCTAGCGGACCACGCTGCGGACCTGCCGGACGGCCACCGACAGGGTCGCCAGGTCGAGCCTGCCGGAGGCCTGGATCTCCTCCAGGGCCGCGCGGGCCCGGGCCAGCCGGGAGGTGTTCGTGCGCTCCCACCCGGAGATCTTGTCCTCCGGCCGCTCCCCCGGGTCGCTCTGCCGCAGCACGTCCAGGGTGATCGCGCGCAGCGACCCGTACAGGTCGTCGCGCAGGGCCAGCCGGGCCAGGGCGTGCCAGCGGTTGCCGCGCTCCAGCGCGCTGATCGAGGTCAGCATCTCGTCGATGCCGAGGTGGTCCGACAGCGCGAAGTACAGCTGCGCGGCCTCCAGCGGGCTGCGCTCGGTCTCCAGCCCGCCCGCGTCCCGCTCGGCCAGCTCGGCGATCTCGGTGATGTCGAGCAGGCTGTACGCGTCGAGCAGGCCCGAGATGCGCTTGGCCAGCGGCCCCGGCACCCCCGCCGACGCCATCCGCTCGGCGTCCGCGGCGGCCTCGTCGGCGGCCCGGCCGCGCAGCAGGTCGCCGACCTGCGGCGCCAGCTCGCTGACCACCCGGTGGAACCGGGTGATCTCCGCGCCGACCGCCAGCGGCTGCGGCCGGTTGGACAGCAGCCACCGCGACGCCCGGTCGAGCAGCCTGCGGGTCTCCAGCACCATCGAGTCGGCGAGCTCGGTCGGCACCACGTTGTCCAGCGCGTCGACCTCCCGCCAGATCGCGGGCAGGTCGTAGACCCTGGTCGCCACGGCGAACGCGCGGACCGCGTCGGTGGTGCTGGAGCTGATCTCCTCCGCCAGGCGGAACGCGTAGGAGATGCCGCCGCCGTCGACGACCTCGTTGACCAGCAGGGTCGTGGTGATCTGCCTGCGCAGCGGGTGCGCGCCGATGGCCGGGCCGAACCGCTCGCGCAGCTGGGTCGGGAAGTACTCCGGCAACCTGCGGGCGAACACGTCCTGGTCGGGCAGCTCGCTGGCCAGCACGTCCTCCTTGAGGGCGAGCTTGACGTGCGCGAGCAGCGTGGCCAGCTCCGGCGAGGACAGCCCGTCGCCCGCCTTCTCCATGGCCTTGAACTGCTCGCGCGACGGCAGCGCCTCCAGCCGCCGGTCGAAGCCGTCCTCCCGCTCCAGCGCGTCGACCAGGCGGGCGTGCACGGACGCCATCGGCTTGGCGTGCGCGCGGCTGACGCCGAGCACCGCGTTCTGCCGGTAGTTGTCGGCCAGCACCAGGTGGCCGACCTGGTCGGTCATCTCCGCGAGCAGCTCGTCGCGCTGCTTCGACGCCAGCTCGCCCTCGCGGACCAGGTGGTCGAGCAGGATCTTGATGTTGACCTCGTGGTCGGAGCAGTCGACGCCCGCGCTGTTGTCCAGCGCGTCGGTGTTGACCTTGCCGCCGCGTCGGGCGAACTCGATCCGGCCGCGCTGGGTCAGACCCAGGTTGCCGCCCTCGCCGACCACCTTCACCCGCAGCGCCGAGCCGTCCACCCGGAGCGCGTCGTTGGCCTTGTCGCCCACGTCCGCGTGGCTCTCGGTGCTCGCCTTGACGTAGGTGCCGATGCCGCCGTTCCACAGCAGGTCGACCTCGGCCAGCAGGATCGCCTTCATCAGCTCCTGCGGCGAGAGCTTGCCGATGTCCTCGGGCAGCCCCAGCGAGCGCGCGGCCTGCGCGCTGACCGGGATGGCCTTGAGGGTGCGCGGGAAGACGCCGCCGCCCTCGCTGATCAGCGAGCGGTCGTAGTCGTCCCAGGACGAGCGGGGCAGCTCGAAGAGCCGCTTGCGCTCGTTGAAGCCGACCGCCGCGTTGGGGTTGGGGTCGAGGAAGACGTGCCGGTGGTCGAAGGCGGCCACCAGCCGGATGTGCTCGGAGAGCAGCATGCCGTTGCCGAACACGTCACCGGACATGTCGCCGACGCCGACCACGGTGAACGCCTCGGTCTGGGTGTCGACACCCAGCTCGCGGAAGTTGCGCTTCACGCTCTCCCACGCGCCCTTGGCGGTGATGCCCATGGCCTTGTGGTCGTAGCCGACCGAGCCGCCGCTGGCGAACGCGTCGCCGAGCCAGAAGCCGCGGCTCTTGGCCAGCTCGTTGGCGATGTCGGAGAACGTCGCGGTGCCCTTGTCCGCGGCGACCACCAGGTACGTGTCGTCGCCGTCGTAGCGGACCACGCCGCGGGCGGGCACGACCTCGCCCGCCTCCAGGTTGTCGGTGAGGTCGAGCAGGCCGGAGATGAACATCCGGTAGCAGGCCACGCCCTCGTTCTGGAACGCCTCGCGGTCCAGGCTCGGGTCGCCGGTGGGCGCGGGCGGGCGCTTGACCACGAAGCCGCCCTTCGCGCCGACCGGCACGATCACCGCGTTCTTCACCGCCTGCGCCTTCACCAGGCCCAGCACCTCGGTGCGGAAGTCCTCCCGGCGGTCGGACCAGCGCAGACCGCCGCGGGCGACCGCGCCGAAGCGCAGGTGCACGCCCTCGACGCGCGGCGAGTAGACGAAGATCTCGAACTTCGGCCGCGGCTCGGGCAGCTCCGGCACCGCGCGCGGCTCCAGCTTCACCGCCAGGTACGGCCGCAGCGCGCCGTCCGCGTCGCGCACGTAGTAGTTGGTGCGCAGCGTGGCCCGGATGACGGTGAGCAGGCTGCGGAGGATGCGGTCCTCGTCGAGGCTGGTGACGCCGTCGATCAGCTCGGAGATCTCGGCGATGCGGGTGCCCGCCTGGGAGTGCCGGGTCTCCTCGGACAGCGCCGGGTCGTAGCCGACCTCGAACAGCCGGACCAGCGCGGTGGCGATGCCGGTGTGCGCGAGCACGGCGTCCTCGATGTACTCCTGCGAGTACGGGGTGCCCGCCTGGCGCAGGTAGCGCGAGTAGGCGCGCAGCACGACGGCCTGGCGCCAGGTGAGGCCGCCGCGCAGCACCAGCGCGTTGAACCGGTCGGGTTCGGCGTCACCGCGCCAGATCGCGGCGAACGCCTCCTGGAAGTCGACCTTGAGCCGGTCCAGCTCCTCGGCCGTGCGGCCCTCCAGCACCGACGGGTCGATGCGCAGCCCGAAGTCGTAGATCCACCAGCGCTCGCCGTCCTCGCGGCGCAGCTCGTAGGGCCGCTCGTCGACGACCTCCACGCCCATGTTCTGCAGCACCGGCAGCACCTGCGACAGCGTCACGCCCTCGCCGGTCAGGTAGAGCTTGAACCGGCGCTCCCCCGGGGTCGCCTCGCGCGGCACGTAGAAGGACATGCCGAGGTCGCCGCCGTCGCGCAGGTCCTGCAGGCGGCGCAGGTCGGCCAGCGCGTCGGCGGCGTCGAAGTCCTCCTTGTAGGCCTCCGGGAACACGCTGGCGTAGCGCTGGCCCTGCTCGGTGGCCGACTCCGGGCCCAGGGCGACACCCGCGTCGGCCTGCTCGCGCTGCTCGGCGAACACGGCCTCGACCAGGCGGTCGTCCCAGCCGCGCACGGCCTCGGTGAGCCGCTCCTGGATCCGCTGCGCGTCCGCGTCGACGTGCCTGCCGGGGTCGGTGTGGATGATGAAGTACACCTGCGCCAGCGGCGTCTCCCCCAGCCGCGTGCTGAACTCCAGGTTCGTGCCGCCCAGCTCGTCGAGCAGCACCTCCTGCATGGCGATGCGCGAGGTGGTGGTGTAGCGGTCGCGGGGCAGGAAGATCAGGCAGGAGAAGAACCTGGCGTACGGGTCGCGGCGCAGGAACAGCCGCAGCCTGCGCCGGTCGGCCAGGGCCAGCACACCGGTCGCGGTGGCGTAGAGCGCGTCGGCCGTGGTGGAGAACAGCTCGGCGCGCGGCCAGTTCTGGATGACCTCCAGCATCCGCTGCCCCGAGTAGGACTCCATCGGGAACCCGGCCTGGTGGATGACCTCCCGCACGCGGCGGGCGACCACCGGGATGTCCAGGACGTCCTCGTGCAGCGCGTTGGTGGTGAACACGCCGAGGAAGCGGTGCTCGCCGGTGACCGTGCCGTCGGCGTCGAAGGTCTTCACGCCGACGTAGTACGGGTAGGTCGAGCGGTGCACCGTCGACGGGGCACTGGCCTCGGTGAGGACCAGCAGGCGCGGGGCGAGGGCGTGCGCGAGGGCGTCGGGGCCCGCGGTGAGGCTGCGCGCGGCGAGGCTGTCCTGGCGCAGCACCCCCAGGCCGCTGGCCAGCACGGCGCGCAGGGCCGGGTCGGCGCCGTCGTCGCCCGCGATCAGCTCGTTGCGCCGGTAGCCGAGGAAGGTGAAGTGGCCGTCGGCCAGCCAGCGCAGCAGGGCGGCGCCGTCGGTGAGCTGGGCCTGGTCGAGCGGGGGCGGGTTCTGCTCCAGCTCGTCGGCCAGCGCACGGGCCGTGGCGAGCATCCGGTCGGTGTCCTCGACGACCTCGCGGACGTCGTTGAGCACGGTGAGCAGGCCGGTCTCGATCTCCCGGGCGCGGTCCGCGCCGGTGATCAGGTCGACCTCGATGTGCATCCACGACTCGGCGAAGCACTCGCCGGGCGGGTTGTCCGGGTCGCAGGTCGGCTTGACGTCCTTGAGCTGCCCGGCGAGGTCCCGGCGGACCACCACGATCGGGTGCACGACGCGCTGCACCTGCACGCCGCGGCGGACCAGCTCGGCGCTGACCGACTCGACGAGGTAGGGCATGTCGTCGGTGACGATCTGCACCACCGAGCCACCCGAGTTCCAGCCGTCGGTGGCGGTGGTGGGGTTGAGCATCCGGACGGCCGGTCGGCCCTTGACCCGGTGCTCGGCGAGCTGCGCGTGCGAGCGCACGGCGCCGACGAGGTTCACCGGCTCGTCGCCGATGACCTCCTCCGGGGGGATGTAGCGGAAGTAGAGGCGGATGAGGTCGGCGATATCGGGGGCCTGCTGCGCGGCCCGCTCGATGAGGTCGTCTCTGGTCTGTTCCGGGCTGGTGCTGACCGGTCGTCCGGCCGACGCCGAGCCGTCGACGCTGACGGCTCCATCGGTGCGGGACGAGACTCCAGTCGAGGTCATTGTGTTCCCTGGCTCCACGCTTGGCGGCACGCCGCTGTGCCGCATGCACCCCACACATTAGTGCCGCCCCGGGCCACTCCCGCACGTCGGGATCACCGCGGTACCACCCCCGGAACGGGTCATGACGTGCGGTTTTGCGCCCTGGGAACGCGGTGTTTCGACCATCGTGACACGCCGGTCACCTGCCGTCGGCCTTAACCGTGGTCCAGATCGGCGGGCGCCCACTCCGACGACCGGTGCCTGCCCCGCAGCCCCGCGGGCGGCGTGGGCAGCCCGGACAGGTCCGCGCGCCGGGTCTCCCGCTCCCCCGGCTCGGCGGCGCGGGCGTCGGTGGCCCAGGTGGAACCGTCGGCGGGGCGGCGGGGCGGATCGGGTTCCCGCTCGTCGGCCCAGCCCTGGTTGGACTGGGTGGCCTGGAAGGCGACCAGGGCCTCGGCCAGCAAGTCGGCCAGACCACTGGGGTTGGTGCGCTCGCGCCTGCTGCCGGGACTGCCGGGGGACCGCCGCCTGCGGGCGGGGAGGGCGGGCCGGTCGGCGGGCTCGTCCGCGGACAAGGCGGGGCGGTCCAGGTCGACGGGCTCGGGGAACTCGTCCTCGGCCTTGTCGATCACCCCGGAGTTGCGCGGCAACCCCCGCAACCGAGCGGCGAAGTCACTGGCCAACCGGTCGGCGGCGACGGACGCGCTGGAGTCGACACTGCCCGCCCCGATGGACCCGGTGTCGCGTTTGAGGGGCGGGTTGTGGGGGTCGGGGATCGCGGGGGTGAGCGGGGGCTCGGGGATCTCCGGGCGGTGTGGGGGTTCGGGCACCTCGGGGCGGAGGGGGCCGGGGGTGGTGGGGTCGGAGCGGAAGGGGTCCGGCCGGAAGGGATCGGGGTGACCGGGTTCCGGCTGGAAGGGATCAGGCCGGAAGGGGTCTGGTTGCCCGGGTTCCGGCTGGAACGGGTCTGGCTGGAACGGGTCTGGCTGATCGGGGTCCGGACGAGTGGGGTCCGGCCGGAAGGGGTCTGGCTGGAACGGGTCTGGCTGATCGGGGTCCGGACGAGTGGGGTCCGGCCGGAAGGGGTCTGGTTGCCCGGGTTCCGGCTGGAACGGGTCCGGCTGGAAAGGGTCGGACCTGCCAGGGCCGGGTTGGGCGGGATCGGACCGGGTCGGATCGGACCGGAAGGGATCGGGTTGGGCGGGACCGGACCGGGAAGGGTCCGAGCGGGTGGGGTCCGAGCGGAAGGGGTCGGGTCGGGTGGGCTCGGGGTGACCGGGGTCAGGTTCGGCGGGGTCCGGCCGGGTGGGACCGAACCGAGCCGGGTCGAGCTGCCCGAGTTCGGGTCGGAAAGGGTCCGGCTGGGAAGAGTCGGACCGGAAGGGATCCGACCGGGTGGGGTCGGACGGAAAAGAGTCCAACCCGCCAGGCTCGGGTCGGAGAGGGCCGGACCGGGTGGAGTCCAGCCGAGCGGGACCGGACCGGGGCGGGTCTGGCCGGAAGGGGTCGGGTCGGTCGGGTTCCGGTTGGAAGGGGTCCGGGCCGGTGGGGGTCGGCTGGGAGGGGTCGGGCACCGGGCGGTCGGGCGGCGTCGGGACGTCGTCGGGCTTTGGGGGTTGGGGCTGGGAGTTCAGGAAGAACTGGTCCAGCGGGAGGGCCGGGGCGGGGATCCTCGGGAGGAGTCCCGAGTCCTGGGCGCGCACGGTGTCGGCGGGGATGGGAGTGGTGTCGTCCTCGGACCACAGGTCGCTGTCCGGGGCCAGCGAGGCGGCGGGCAGCATCGGCGGGGAAGGCAGATCAGTGCCGACGAGAGCGTTGGGGTCGTAGTAGTAGTCGTCGTCCTCGGGGGCCCTGCGGCGGCCGCCGCCCTCGGCGGTGACCCCGAAGCGGCTCAGCACGGCTTGGGCGCCCGCGGTGGGTTCGTCCGAAGTGGACTTCTCGACGGGTTCCTCGGCCTTGGCCCGGCGCGCGGCGCGCCTGCCGACCGGGGCGGAGGGGTCGGGGGTGGTCTCGGCGTTGTCCGCTTGCGGGACGGGTCGGCGGAACGACCCGGAGTCCTGCGGCCACACCGGGGCGCTGTCCTCCGGGGTCAACCGCGTCCAGGAGCCGGAGTCGCGTAGCTCGCGGCTGGCGGTGGTTTCCTTGCCTTCGAGGATGGCCTCGATCCCGCTTGGCCGGGGCTCGACGGGTTTTTCCCGCCGGACCCCGCCGGTCAGCCTGCGTACCTGGGCCGCGTCGATCTCCCGGCTGAACGCCCCTGACCGGTGTGTTCGCCGCCCGCCGTCGGATTCGGGGTTGGCCTGGGGGCCGAACACCCCGGGGGTCTCCCCGGCGGGAATCCGGTGCGCGCCGGAAGCGAAGTTCGCGGCGGAGCCCGGTGTGGCCGTGTGTGCGGGTTGGTCCGCATGACCAAGGGGCGCGGCGTCCGTTGGTGTGTCGGGCACAGCCACATCCGCGAGGTCTCCACCCGGGGGGGCGGCCGGGTGGGAACGCTTGTGCTCGCCGGTGTGTCCGAATGCGCCTGACCCGCGGTCCGGCCCGGCGGCATGGGCTGCCGCGTCGGTGGTGGGTGCCGACGTGGAGGCGGGGGAGGTCGTGTGTGAAGCGGAAGCCGTGTGCGCGCCGATGGCGGGTTCCATCGGCGCGGCGGGCACCGCGTCGGCCGTGGCGCGAGAGGCGGAAGCATCGTGCGCCCCGGTCACGACCGGCGTGGCGAGCATCGCATCGACGGCGGTCGGCGCGGACGCGAAGGAGGCTGCCCGCGAAGCGGGAACGGCGTGGGCCCCGGTCGCAGCGCCCAGGGCGCTAGCCGCGTGTCCCGCCTGCGCCACGTCGGCGATCGGGGTCGACGTCGAAGCGTGCGAGGTGGCCTGCGCTGCGGGAACGGCGTGCGCCCCGGTCGCCGCGCCAAGGGCGCTAGCCGTGTGTGCCGCCTGCGCCGCGTCAGCGATCGGAGTCGACGTCGAAGCGTGCGAGGTGGCCTGCGCGGCGTGGGTTCCGGTAGCCGCGCCGGGGGCGCTCGTTGGCGTGGAGGTTGCCCGTGGAACGGGAGCGGCATGTGCCCCGCTCGCCGCAACGGGGGCGCTCAACGGCGTGGCAGCCGTGCGCGCCGCGTCGGCGATCGGGGTGGGCGTCGAGGCGTGGGGGGTGGTCTGTGCGGCGGGAGCGGCGTGGGTGCCGGTTGCCGCATCGGTGGTGAGTGGTGACGCGGGGGCGGCGTGGGCGCCAGTCGCCGGGCCGGGGAGGGCTATCGGCGCCGCGGCTGCGTGTGCGGCGTCGGTGGTGGGGGTCGATGTCGGAGCGTGGGGGGTGGTCTGTGCGGTGTGGGTTCCGGTGGCCGAGTTGGAAGGGGCCGTCGGTGTGGTCGCGGCCGTTGTGGGGGCAGGCGGGGGCGTGGTGGGCTGTGGGGTGGGGGTGTCCGGGTCGAGCGGGACCGTTTTCGCCGTGGTGGGGGTGCGGTCCAGGCGGTCGGTGCGGCGCAGGACGGCGGGGGCCGGGGTCAACTGCTCCGGTACGGCCATGGCGCGGCGGGCGGCGGCCAGCAGGGCGTCGATGCCGGTGGTCGGGCCGTCCGGGGTGCCGGGGGCGGCGGCGGTGCCGGTGGTGATGGTGAGTTCCTGGCCGTGGTCGTCGATCAGCCACTGGGCCTCGGTGGCGGTCTCGCGGATCGCGGTGGCCAGGCGGTCGGCCGTGTCCAGGGACGTGTCGGGCAGCAGGACCGCGAACTCGCCCCGGTCGGAGCGGAGCAGTTCGGCGTTGGCCGGGGCCAGGGCCCGGACGTGGATGGCGAGGGCGTTGAGGGACACCTCGCCGCCTACCGGAAGGGGTGGTTCCTCGGGTTCGATCGGTTCGGCGACGCCCTTGGGGCCGACCCGGACCAGCGTCACGGCGAACGTCTCCCCGTCCGGGGCCGGTTCGGTGATGACTCGCCGCGAGGTCGCCCCGGACGCGCTGGTGCGCGCGCGAGTCGGGGCCTCCGGGCCCGTGGCCCGCTCGGCCCGCCGGGAGACGACGGCCGAATCGCGGGTCCGCGCGGAAGCGGACGCCGGGGTGCCGGGCACCGCGGGGGTGGCCGCGGAATCCGAGTCCCGTTTCGCGCGCCGTGCGATGGCCCCCGAGTCGTTGCGCGGTCGGGATGGGGTGGCGGGTGCGGTCCCGGTCAGGGGGGTGGTGCGGGGTTCTTCGTCTTGCTCGGTGCCGGGGTCGGTGACCGCGCGCACCGAGGGGGCGGTGTCCTCGCCTCGGGTTGCGCGTCGGGAGAGGGGGGCCGAGGTGGCCGTCGCGGGCTTTTGCTCCTCGGCGGCCGGTGTCGGGGTGGTGGGCCTGGTCTTGGCGGGGACCGCGGTGACCGGGCGGACGGCGTTGCGGAGGGCGGCGACGGCGGTGGCCGGGTCGTGGACGGCACCGACTTCGGCCACCAAGAGCGACTTCGCCGACTGGGCGGCGCGGAGGTAGCGGTACTCGGCGGCGCGCGCGGAGCGCAGGGCGTGCAGGGCCTCGACCGGGTGGTCGGCCTCCTCCTCGGCGTGGGCGAGGAACGTCCACGCGTCGGTGAGCAGGGAGTCGAGGTGGTGGCGTTCGGCCACCCGGACGACCTCGGTGAGCAGGATCCGCCCGGACTCGGCGCGGCCGGAGGGCAGCAGGACGCGGGTGGCGATGGCCAGCCGCAGCCTGCCCAGGGCCAGCGCGGAGGTGGCGCGGACGGGTTCGCCCAGCGCCACGGCGGCGACCCGGCCCGCCTCGTCGAGGTCGCCGTCGTCGAGCAGGGCGCAGACCAGTTCCAGCACCAGCCGGGAGCGGGCCAGACCGCCCTCGGCCTCGGCGTCGGACATGCGGTTGAGCAGCGCGAGACCCTCGCGGGCCGACTCCGCGGCGGCCTCGGTGTCGCCGTGGCGGCGGTGGTACGAGGCGGCCCGCACGCACAGCAGCGACCGCTCCAACCGGCGGCCGTCCTGGCCGGTGTCCCCGTCGGCGGCGAAGAGCCGGTCGGCCTCGGCCAGCGCGTCTTCCAGGTCGTCGCGGTTGCCGACGTGCGCGGCGCACGCGACGAACTGGCCGAGCGCCAGCGCCCGACCGGCGGGCCGGGTGCCGGTGGCGCGCAGTACCGGCCGCAGCAGCTCGCAGCCGGTGAGCGGTTCGCCGAGCACCCGCGCGCAGGCCGCCAGCGCGACCCGCAGCACCGCCGCCCGGTCGACCTGGCCGCCGCCGGTGACGGCGCGCAGCGCGGCCAAGCCGGGCTCGACCGCCTCGGCGTGCCTGCCCAGCTTGACCAGCAGCGTGCCCAGCAGCTCCTGCGCCCTGGTGACCGTGGCGGCCTCGACCGCCGCCGAGGTGAGCGCCCGGGCGGCGAACTGGACCGCCAGCTCCGGGGCACCGCCCCGGAGCCGCTCGGCCGCGTCCACCAGCTCCGCGCACCGGGACGGGGACGACCCCTCCGCCGGTAACTCGTTCCAGGCCGCCACGTCGCCGCTCTCCTGTCCGGTCCTCTAGTCCCGGGTGAGCTTGCGGTAGGTCACCCGGTGCGGCCGCGCGGCGTCGGCGCCGAGCCGTTCGATCTTGTTCTTCTCGTACCCCTCGAAGTTGCCCTCGAACCAGAACCACTTGGCCGGGCTCTCGGGGGTGCCCTCCCAGGCCAGGATGTGGGTGCAGGTGCGGTCCAGGAACCAGCGGTCGTGGGAGATGACCACCGCGCACCCGGGGAACTGCTCCAGCGCGTTCTCCAGCGACCCCAGGGTCTCGACGTCGAGGTCGTTGGTCGGCTCGTCGAGCAGGATCAGGTTCCCGCCCTGCTTGAGCGTGAGCGCCAGGTTGAGCCGGTTGCGCTCGCCGCCGGAGAGCACGCCCGCGGGCTTCTGCTGGTCCGGGCCCTTGAAGCCGAACGCGCTGACGTACGCGCGCGAGGGCATCTCGACCTGGCCGACCTGGATGTAGTCCAGGCCGCCGGACACCGTCTCGAACACCGTCTTCTTCGGGTCGATGTTGGCCCGGTTCTGGTCGACGTAGGACAGCGACACCGTCTCGCCGATCTTGACGTTGCCGGTGTCCGGCTTCTCCAGCCCGACGATCGTCTTGAACAGCGTGGTCTTGCCGACGCCGTTGGGGCCGATCACGCCGATGATGCCGTTGCGCGGCAGGTCGAAGCTGAGCCCGTCGATCAGGACCCGGTCGCCGAAGCCCTTCTGCAGCTTGTCGACCTCGACCACGATGTTGCCCAGGCGCGGGCCCGGCGGGATCTGGATCTCCTCGAAGTCGAGCTTGCGGGTCTTCTCCGCCTCCGCGGCCATCTCCTCGTAGCGGTCGAGGCGGGACCGGGACTTGGTCTGCCGGGCCTTGGCGTTGGAGCGGACCCAGGCCAGCTCCTCCTTGAGCCGGCGCTGCAGCTTCTGGTCCTTCTTGCCCTGGACGGCGAGCCGCTCGGCCTTCTTCTCCAGGTAGGTGGAGTAGTTGCCCTCGTAGGGGTAGGTGCGGCCGCGGTCGATCTCGAGGATCCACTGCGCCAGGTTGTCCAGGAAGTACCGGTCGTGGGTGACGGCCAGGACGGCGCCCGGGTACTGCGCGAGGTGCTGCTCCAGCCACAGCACGCTCTCCGCGTCCAGGTGGTTGGTGGGCTCGTCGAGCAGCAGCAGGTCGGGCTTGGACAGCAGCAGCTTGCACAGCGCGACCCGGCGGCGCTCGCCACCGGAGAGCACCGTGACGTCGGCGTCCGGCGCCGGGCAGCGCAGCGCGTCCATGGCCTGCTCGAGCTGCGAGTCCAGGTCCCAGGCGTCGGCGTGGTCGAGCTCCTCCTGGAGCTTGCCCATCTCCTCCATCAGCTCGTCGGAGTACTCCGTGGCCATCAGCTCGGCGATCTCGTTGAACCGGTCGAGCTTGACCTTGATCTCGCCGAAGGCCTCCTGGACGTTGCCCAGGACGGTCTTCTCCTCGTTGAGCGGCGGTTCCTGCTGCAGGATGCCGACGGAGTAGCCGGGCGAGAGGAAGGCCTCGCCGTTGTTGGGCTGGTCGAGGCCGGCCATGATCTTGAGCACGCTCGACTTGCCCGCGCCGTTGGGGCCCACCACCCCGATCTTCGCCCCGGGCAGGAACTGGATGGTGACGTCATCAAGGATGACCTTGTCCCCGTGCGCCTTGCGCACCTTCTTCATGGTGTAGATGAACTCGGCCATGCTGGCGATCGTAGAGTGGTCGGTCGGCGCCCATGAGCGCGACCGGGGGGACCGGACGCGCCGTGGCGTGCGTACCGCCGAACGGGTTACGCGGTCGACCGTCGCGCAGCGCGTCGACCGGCTCACGCTTCGCCGTGGTCGAGTACCGCTCGCCGTCGGGCGCCGCGGCCCGGTGCTCTGACGACCCGCACCTCCCCTCCCTGTCCCATGCGGACATGCCTCCGCGGTGACCACGGCAAACCCCTTCACGCGGCCTGGGCGGCAGGCCCGGGTTCGGCAGTCGGGGCGGACCCGCTCGGCTCGGCCGCGCCCGGCAACGCGGTCACCCCGGCCTTCTCGGCCACCCCCGGGCCCTCGGCTGGCTCGGGGTTCTCGGTCGCGGTCCGGCGCCAGGCGACCCGGTCGGGGTCGCGCTTGACCTCCACCGGGTCGAAGGTCAGGTCGGGGCCGACAGCCCGGGCGTCCACCTCGACGCTGAGCCGGAGCCTGCCGTGGTGCTCGAACTCGCGGTGGTACAGCCTGCCGACCACGATGACCCGGTCGCCGCGGGCGAGCGAGGTGTGCGCGTTGTCGCCGAGCCTGCGCCAGCAGTGGACGGACACGAACATGCCGTCGCCGTCCACCCAGGACTGGGTCTCCGCGTCGAAGCGGCGTTCCCGGCAGTGCATGCGGAAGCTGGTGATCGATCCGGTGGAGAAGCGCCGCCGGGTGATCTCCCCGGCGAGCCTGCCGACCAGCGTGACGATCGTTTCGTTCATCCCTCGACCTCTCTCGGATGGGCCTTCCGGACCAGGGTGACCGAGGCGCGAGGCCGGTTCGAGGAGGCGGCGGGAGCTGTGGACAGCTTCGAGGTATGTGGATGACTTCGGACGGGAAAACCGCCCCATTCCGGAGTTCTGGACCCGAAATCGGGTCAGTTCTGGGGTTTGCCGTCCGCCATCTGCTTGAGCATGGCGTTGTAGGCGTCGAGGTCGTCGGAAGTGCCCTCGTCCACCCGGCGGTCGGATCGGCGGGCCTCGCGGTCGTCGGCGCGCGACCACTGGGCCAGCAGCGCGATCAGCACGACCAGCAGCGGGATCTCACCGGAGGCCCAGGCGATGCCGCCGCCGAGCCGCTGGTCGGCCAGCAGGTCGGTGTTCCACGGCAGGCCCAGGCCCTGGTAGAAGCGCTCGCCGATGACCGTCTGGGTGCTCATGAGGATGACGCCGAAGAACGCGTGGAACGGCATGGAGGCGAAGACCAGGCCGAGCCGACCGACGTGCGGGAGCTTGCGCGGCGCGGGGTCGACGCCGATCACGGGCCAGTAGAACAGGTAGCCCACAAGGAGGAAGTGGGTGTTCATGACCAGGTGCGCCCAGTGCTTCTCCAGCGCCGAGTCGAAGAGCCCGGTCAGGTAGAGGCCGTAGAAGGAACCGACGAACAGCACCAACGCGACCACCGGCTGCGTCAGGAACCGGGACACCGGCGAGTGGACGAAGGCCAGCAGCCACTCCCGCGGCCCCGGCGGCGCGTCCTTCCCCGCGGCCGGGAAAACCCGCAGCGCGAGGGTCATCGGGGCGCCCAGCACGAACAGCACCGGCGCGAGCATGGACAGCAGCATGTGCGCTTCCATGTGCACGCTGAACATCGCGGGCGCGTACCGACCGATGCCGGACGAGGTGGCCACCAGCAGCACCAGGCACCCGGCGAGCCACGACACGACCCGGCCGACCGGCCAGGCGATCCCCCGGCGCCGCAACCGCACGACCCCGCGCAGGTAGAGCACGGCGAGCACGACGGCCGCGGTGCCGAAGACGAGGTCGAACCGCCAGCTGAACAGCAGCCGCGACAGGGTCGGTTCGGTGGTCAGCGGGTACCCGAGCGCGAGTTCGACGCGGTCCGGCTCGACGTAGAGGGCCTGCGGGGGTGGCGTCCTGGCCAGCGCGGCGGCGATGCCGATGGTCAGCAGCATGATCAGGACCTCGACGGCGGCCAGGCGCACCAGTGCCCCGCGCGAACCCCGCTCCACTACGGCGCGTACGCCGCGCTCGCGCTGGAAGTACCCGAAGACGCCGAGTACGAGCAGCGCGAAGGTCTTGACCAGGACGAGAGCGCCGTACCAGGTGTCGAAGAGGTCGCTGAACGGAACCCGCACCCACGCGTTGACCACGCCGGAGACCGCCATGACGATCCAGCACACCAGGGCCAGCTTGGAGAAGCGGCTCGCGGCCAGGCCGAGGTGCTCGGCGCTGCGGCGGCCGTGCGCGAGCAGCGCGACCAGGCCGCCGACCCACAGCGCCACGGCGACCAGGTGGAACAGCAGGCTGTTGGTCGCCACGTCGTGCTGGCCGCCGCTGGAGGAGTGTCCGGTGACCGCGACAGGCACGATGCCGACAAGCGCCACTACGAACAGCGTCGCCGTCCAGCCCCAGGTAAGGGCAAACCTCGTGCCGACAAGCACTACGAGCGCAAGAGCCGCAGTCAGTAACCACGCCTGAGCCTGGGTAAGAGTCCCTAGAAGGTTAAGAAGCACATCGGTTTGCAGAACCGACGTGATGGACTGGCCGACCGCGTCCGCGGCGGTGAAGGGCGCGGACAGCAACGCGCCGACGAACCAGACCGCGGCACCCCAACTCGCCATGCGCAGCGCGGCGTAACCACCCACGTCGAGGACACCGGAACGCTGCGGTGGGACGAGGAACGCGGCGAAGAGCAGCGAACCGACGGTGACCACGCAACCGACCTCGGTGAGCACTCTGACCACGGTCAACGCGTGCTCGGTGAACGCGTCCGGGGTCGGGAGGCCCTGCAGCTCGTACCGGTCGCCCCCGGAGGCGGCGACGATGGCGGCGCCGACGAGGGCCGCGAGCAGTCCCCCGACGACGAGCAGTGGGGCCAGGCCCGATCCCGGGCGCCGGGTGTCGGTCGCGCTGTCCTGTGGCACGACTCGAGGGTAATCGCCACCCCCCACCCACCCGAGCGACGGTGTTTCCCAGTGTTCGGGGGTTCACACCGCGAGGCACTACCGTAGGCCCGGTGAGGCGCGGACACGTCGCGGCGACCGCCATCGGGGCACTGGCACTCCTGGCGGGTTGCGGCGCACCCGTGGCGGGCAACCCCGTACCGGCGGCCGGGTTCTGGTCGGTCACCAGCGTGACACCCACGGTGATCGGCGGCGTCCCGCTGTCACTCGACGGTGTCGACCTGTGTTCGTTGCTCACCGAGCCCGACCTCAAAGCCGCGGGCGGGCTGGTCGGCGCACCCCGAACCCGCTCCGAGACCTTCCCCGACTCCTGCGGCTACCCCCTCGGCGGCGGCGCCACTGACGACTACGCCCTGGTCGCGTTCTACAAGCCCCTCGACCAAGTCAGACGCACCCAACCGGCCGGTCACGAGGAGAACACCCTCGGCTACCCGACCTGGCTGCACTGCGCGGTCCAAGACGGCTACCGCACCTGCACCGCGACCGTGGCCGTGCGCGGCGACCGATCCCTCCTGGTGGCAGTGGAAAAACGGGACACCCCGGAGGCCGACGTGCTCCGTCTCCTACAACCGTTGACAGAACGGGCCATCGAGAGACTTCCGCGCGCATAGCGCAACCGGGCCTGCCCCGAACGGACGCAAGAAAGCGGTCTTCGTCACCCGATCAGTGCTGACCGGAAACGGTGAGGCCGCCTGTGACGATCAGTCCCGTGGAACGGTCTACCGTGCGGCCTCGGCCGCACACGCTGCCCTCGTAGCTCAGCGGATAGAGCAGGAGCCTTCTAAGCTCTTGGCCGCAGGTTCGAGTCCTGCCGGGGGCACTCGCTTTGGGCGACCCATGTTCGCGGAACGCGCGAACCTGGGTCGCTCGTCTTTTTTCTGGGGTGCAACCCCAGGCCCGCCCGGAGGGCTGCGCCCCCGGACCCCCGAGCGGGGGGCAGGTATGGGCGCAGGGGCAGATGTGGGCGCAGGGGCAGATGTGGGCGCAGGGGCAGATGTGGGCGCGAAGGCGGGGCAACTGCGGATGCGGGCCGCGCGGAGCGGGAGCGCGGAGCGGGAGCGGGGCTGCGTGGATGGGGATGCGCAGGAGCGTAGGAGCAGGAGCGGGGCTGTGCGGAGCGTGAGAGCGCGGGCGGATGCGGGGCTGCGCGGATGCGCGGGGGTGGGCGTGGGGGCCTGCGTGCGGGGTGCCTGTGGATGCGGGCCTTGTGGGGGCGGATGTTTGGGCAGGCGCCGGAACCAGTGAGCGCGACCACGAGCCTGTGGGGATGGGCAGCGTGGGGTGACTGGCGTGGGTGGGTGGGGGCGGTGGGGTGGGGGCGGTTTGGGTTGGGCGTTTTCTTGGTTGTCGAGAGAGGTTTTGGGCGGGCTTGTGGTGGGAATTGTTTGAGGGTGGTTGTTGCCGTTTGGGGGTTGAGATCTTGATCTATTTGATGTTGAGGCGTGCTTGAGGCTTGGTAACGGTTTGGGAATTGGGGTTGCGTTGGGCGCGGCAGGGGTGACGGGGTGCGCGATGGTGGTGAAGACGAGGGTTGACCTGGGGTTTTGTTCGGTTCCGTGAGTTGGGTCACAGTGGGCGAACTTGGCGGGTGGGTGCGCATCTCTTATTGCAGACGCTGAGGCGTCGGGTACTCGCGGGTGGGCCGCGGGTTTCTTGGGGATCTTAATGGGGGATCTTCTCATGCGTAAGTCTGTTGTTGTGCTGGGCATTTCCGTTGTTGTTTCCGTGGGTGTTTCGTTGCTGGGGGCTGGGGTGGCGGCGGCGCAGGTGGGGTCGTCGGCGGGGGCGGTGGTGGTGTGGGCCGACCTCAACGGCGACCGGGTCAAGGACAAGGTCACCTTGCGGCCGGTGGCGGGGTCGAAGACCCAGCAAGAACTTTCGGCGACGGTGCGGGGGAAGCGGTACACGGCGCGGATGCCGCTGGAGAACTTCGCGGGCACCGTTCGGCAGCCCGTTGTGGTGGACCTGGACAAGGACCGGCGCAAGGAGGTGTTGGTGGTGGAGTCGGTTGGCGCCAACACCGACCGGCTCAGCGCGTGGCGGCTCAGCGGGCGGTCGCTGGTTCCGGTGACCTCCGGTGGCAAGGCGGTGCAGATCTGGCAGGGCGGTGGAGTCAGCGGCGTTCTGCGGTACGGGTGCGAGCAGGCGCGGTCGGGGGGCAGGTTCGTGACCGTGTCCGCGGAGCTGGACTGGGCGCGCGACGTGTACGTGGGTGAGCGCGTCACGTACACGGTGCGGAACGGCAAGATGGCGGTCATCGGGCGCAAGCACATCGAGGGCGCACGGACCGACGCGGCGTTCCAGACCAAGCCGGGCGCTTGCGCTTAGTCGTCCACAGTAGACAAGGGGGCGTGGGGCACACCGGGGGTCTCGACACAAGGTGTGCCCCACGATCGAGTGGTTGTCGTCCAGGGTGAAACGCAGGTGGGGGTTCGGCGGATCACCATGGTGAAGATCGTCGAGCACGGGCACCCGGCGCGGGGTGCGGCGTGCGCGGCGGCGGCCGCCCGGCGGGAGACGGGGGGCCGCCGCCGTCGCTACTCGGCGCGCGTCGCCGCGGGTTGACGCACCCCGCGGCGGGTGAGCTCGGGGACGTAGTGGCCGTCACGGCTGCGGGGGCGGTCGGTTGCGGGCAGGCTGGGGGCATGGCGAAGGCGAAGAACGGGCGGGTGCCCCGCGAGGCGTACGAGCGGGAGCTGCTGCGGCTGCAGGGCGAGCTGGTGCGCATGCAGGAGTGGGTGAAGGCGAGCGGTACCCGGCTGGTCGTGGTGTTCGAGGGGCGGGACGCGGCGGGCAAGGGCGGGACGATCAAGCGGGTCGCGGAGCACCTGAACCCGCGGGTCTGCCGGATCGTGGCGCTGCCGACGCCGACCGAGCGGGAGCGGACGCAGTGGTACTTCCAGCGGTACGTGGCGCACCTGCCCGCCGCGGGGGAGATCGTGCTGCTCGACCGGAGCTGGTACAACCGGGCGGGCGTGGAGCGGGTGATGGGCTTCTGCACGCCGCAGGAGTACCAGCGGTTCCTCCGCCAGTGCCCGATCTTCGAGCAGCTGCTGGTCGAGGACGGGGTGCTGCTGCGCAAGTACTGGTTCTCGGTGAGCGAGACCGAGCAGGTGCGGCGGTTCCGGGAGCGGCACGACAACCCGTTGAAGCAGTGGAAGCTCTCGCCGATGGACCTGGAGTCGATCACCCGGTGGGACGACTACTCGCGGGCCCGCGACGACATGCTCGTGCACACCGACACCCCGGTCGCGCCGTGGATGATCGTCGAGGCGGAGGACAAGCGGGCCGCCCGGCTGAACATGATCGCCCACCTGCTGTCCAGCGTGCCGTGGGAACCGGTGGAGCGGCCCGAGCTGAAGCTGCCGGATCGCCCGTCGGGGAGTGGTTACGTCCGACCGTCCCGGGAACTCGAGCACCAAGTGCCCGACCACGCCGGGACCTTGGTCGACTGACGGGGCCGCAGTGCGCCGCTAGCGTTGGGGGTGCCCGAGGAGAGGACGACATGCCTACCTTGTCACCGGACGACCTCCGTCTCATTGATGCCTACTGGCGCGCCGCCAACTACCTGTCCGTCGGTCAGATCTACCTGCTGGACAACCCGTTGCTGCGGGAGTCCCTGCGGTCGGAGCACGTCAAGCCGCGGCTGCTCGGCCACTGGGGCACCACGCCCGGCCTGAACCTCCTCTACGCCCACCTGAACCGGGTGATCCGCGAACGCGACGAGAACGTCCTCTACGTCACCGGACCCGGCCACGGCGGTCCGGGTCTGGTGGCGAACGCGTACCTGGAAGGCACCTACAGCGAGGTCTACACGGGGATCGGTGAGAACACCGACGGTCTGCGATCGCTGTTCCGCCAGTTCTCCTTCCCCGGCGGCATCCCCAGCCACGTCGCCCCGGAGACGCCCGGCTCCATCCACGAGGGTGGCGAGTTGGGCTATGCGCTCGTGCACGCTTTCGGCGCCGTCTTCGACAACCCCGACCTGGTGGCGTTGTGCGTTATCGGTGATGGTGAGGCGGAAACGGGCCCGTTGGCGGCCAGTTGGCACTCCAACAAGTTCCTCAACCCACGGCGTGACGGCGTAGTCCTGCCGGTTCTGCACCTCAACGGGTACAAAATCGCCAATCCGACCCTCTTGTCCCGTATCCCCGAAGAGGAACTTGCGTCCCTCATGCGCGGATACGGCTACGAGCCGCACTTCGTCACCGGTGACGACCCGGCCGCCGTGCACGAACTCCTGGCCTCTACTTTGGACAAGGTGTTCGACGAGATCGCCGCGATCCGGGCCGACCCGGACACCCGACCGGCGTGGCCGATGATCGTCCTACGCACCCCGAAGGGCTGGACCGGGCCTGCCGAGGTGGACGGTCAGCAGGTCGAGGGCACTTTCCGGGCGCACCAGGTGCCGTTGTCGGGCACCCGGACCAACGCGGGCCACCGCAGGCAGCTGGAGGAGTGGCTGCGCTCGTACCGGCCGGAGGAACTGTTCGACGACGACGGCGCGCTGGTGCCGGAGTTGCGCGCGCTGGCCCCGAAGGGCGACCGGCGGATGAGCGCGAACCCGCACACCAACGGCGGTCTGGTGCTGCGCGAGCTGGTGATGCCGGACTTCCGCGACCACGCGGTGCAGGTGCGCGAACGCGGTGCGGACACCAGCGAGGCGACCCGCGTGCTCGGCGTCTTCCTGCGCGACCTGATGCGCCGCAACCCCGCCAACTTCCGGGTCATGGGTCCGGACGAGGTGGCGTCCAACCGGCTGTCGGCGGTGTTCGAGGAGACCGACCGGGCGTGGAGCGCCCAGACGCTGCCCGGCGACGACCACCTCGGGCCGGACGGGCGGGTCATGGAGGTGCTGTCCGAGCACCTGTGCCAGGGCTGGCTGGAGGGCTACCTGCTCACCGGCAGGCACGGCCTGTTCACCAGCTACGAGGCGTTCATCCACATCGTCGACTCGATGCTCAACCAGCACGCGAAGTGGCTGAAGACGACCCGGCACATCCCGTGGCGGGCGCCTATCGCGTCGCTGAACTACCTGTTGTCCTCACACGTCTGGCGCCAGGACCACAACGGGTTCAGCCACCAGGACCCCGGGTTCCTCGACCACGTTGTGAACAAGAAGGCCGAAGTGGTCCGGGTGTACCTACCGCCGGACACGAACACGTTGTTGTCCGTGGCGGACCACTGCCTCCGTAGTAGGCACTACGTCAACGTAATCGTCGCGGGTAAGCAGCCCGCGTTGACCTACCTGACGATGGACGAGGCCATCGCGCACTGCACGCGCGGTCTGGGTATCTGGGAGTGGGCGGGAACGACCGACGGTGAGCCGGACGTCGTGCTGGCGTGCGCCGGCGACATCCCGACGCTGGAAACGTTGGCGGCGGCGAAGCTGCTGCGTGCGCACCTGCCGGAGTTGCGGGTCCGGGTGGTGAACGTGGTCGACCTGATGCGGCTGCAACCCGATACCGAACACCCGCACGGCCTGTCGGACGGCGACTTCGACGCGCTGTTCACCACCGACAAGCCGGTCGTCTTCGCCTTCCACGGCTACCCGTGGCTCATCCACCGACTCACCTACCGACGCAACAACCACCGCAACCTGCACGTGCGCGGCTACAAAGAAGAAGGCACCACAACCACCCCGTTCGACATGGTCATGCTCAACGACCTCGACCGGTTCCACCTCGTCATGGATGTCATCGACCGGGTGCCGCACCTGGGTGGGAAGGCGGCCGTGCTGCGCCAGCGGATGGCCGACGCGCGGCTGGCGGCCCGGCAGTACACCCGTGAACACGGCGAGGACGACCCGGCGATCGCCGAGTGGACCTGGGCCTGATGCGGGTCCTGGCCCAATGAGGATCCTAGTGGTCAACGCCGGGTCGTCGAGCCTCAAGCTGCGGCTGCTCGGCACGGACGACGAGGTGCTGCGCTCCGCCGACACCACCCCGGAGGACCTCGACGACGTCTTGGCCGCGTGGCCATCACCGGACGCCGTGGGTCACCGGGTGGTGCACGGTGGCACCGAGTTCACCGAGCCCGTAGTGGTGGACGCGCGTGTGCGGGATGCCTTAGGTGAGTTGACGGAGTTGGCGCCGCTGCACCAGCCCAAGTCGTTGGCCGGTCTGGACGCGGTGAGTCGGTTGCTGCCGGACGTGCCCGCCGTGGCGTGCTTCGACACCGCCTTCCACACGACCCTCCCGCCTGAGGCCGCGACCTACGCGATCCCCCGGGAATGGCGCGAGCGGTACGCGATCCGCCGGTACGGCTTCCACGGCCTGTCGCACGCGTACTGCTCGGCCCGCGTCGGCACCGTGCTGGGTCGCACCGACGCCCGGGTGGTCACCTGCCACCTGGGTGCCGGTGCGTCGCTGGCGGCGGTCGTCGGCGGCCGGAGCGTGGACACGACGATGGGGTTCACGCCGCTGGAGGGTCTGGTGATGGCGACCCGCTCGGGCACGGTCGACCCGGGTCTGGTCCTGTGGTTGGCCGAGCGGATGCCCGCCGCCGAGATCGCGGAGGCACTGGAGAAGCACTCCGGGCTGTCCGCGCTGGCAGGCACCCCGGACCTGCGGGAGGTGCGGGTGGCGGCCGAGGGCGGGGACCCGGACGCGGTGCTGGCGCTGGACGTCTACGTGCACCGGATCGCCGGTGGGATCGCGGCGATGGCCGCGTCCGCGGGTGGGCTGGACGCGCTGGCGTTCACCGGCGGTGTCGGGGAGAACTCGGCGCTGATCCGGTCCAGGACGGCCGAGCGGCTGGCGTTCCTCGGGGTGGCGGTGTCGGACGAGCGCAACAACAACGGGGACGAGGACATCACCGCCGACGGGTGCGAGATCCGGACGCTGGTGGTGGCGGCCAGGGAGGACCTGGAGATCGCGCGGGGCACGCGGACCGCGCTGCTCACCGGCAGCCGCTGACGGGATACGGTCCACTCAGCCGCGAAGAGGTAGGGGGCCGAAGTGTCGACGGAACTGCTGCGGTTGCGCTGCCGGGGTCACCGTGACATCCGTGCCACCCACGGCAAGACCCTGGAGTTCACCGCGGACAGCGCCATCACCGGACGGGCCACCTGCGTCGTCGGTGTGGACGGCGTGGTGGTGGGTACTCCCCCGGCCGCGTTGGCGGGGCGGTTGCGGATCACGGTCAGCGTGGGGGAAGACAGCGCCACCGTGCACGCGGTGGCCAACTCGGGGTGGCGTCCCGGCGGTAGCGCCGTAGTTCGTCGTAGTGCACGGAGGCTGCCGAACACGCTCGGCACCGAAGCGGACCTGTCGTCGGCGGACCTACCGCGTTCGCTGGTCTTGGCGATGAGCGACCCGGACGCCGTGATCGACGTAGTGGTCACCCGCAACCCGGAGCCCGAACACCGTGTCATCCGCTACCGCGCCGGTGAGGGCCACGACGAGCGTTTGGCGGCGGAATGCGCCGCTGCGGACACCGTCCTCGCGGAAGACCCCGGCGCACGTGCCGTGATCACCGCCCACGGCGCCACACCGCAGTCGACGGCCACCGAAGGACGGATCCTCGCCGTGTCCACTACGGACACCATCTCCCCCACCGTCCAAAAGCTGCTTACCGCGCGTCCCACTGTCGAATGTCTCGGTGTGCCAACGGAACTCGCGGTGTCCGGCGCGACCCCCATCGCCGCTCCAACGCTCCTCGCCGTGGGCCGGTCGCGCAAGGAAGTCCTGCGCCTGGCCACGAACCGGCACGCGCGCCTGGTCTTCGACTGCCCCGGCGACGAACTGCCGCGCCGACTCGCCGAGATCGCCCGCGAGACCGGCGCCCACCACGCCTCGGTGCTGGTCACCGACGAACGACCGGTCTGGGGACCCCTGGACGAGTTCACCGAACTCACCGGTGACGTGTTGTGCGCGGTGGACCCCGTCCAGTCCGAAATGGATGACGTCGACCTTGACCCCACTACGCTGCTGACGGCGTTGTTGGCGCAAGAGGTCTCAGCGACGACGCTGGTGCGCGCCCTGACCGATCAGCCCGGCTGGTCGCGCAAGCGCGCCTACGACTTCGTGCTCGGCCTCAGTCGGAAGGGTTGATCACACCGGTCAACGCCAAGACCTCCAACTGGTCGCGGGAGGAGTTCAACCGCCGTGTCCACGAGGTCGACAGCGCGGCGATGGCGTCGTCGTCGAGGTAGGCGGATTCGTCCAACCGCCACCCCGCCGCCGCGTACACCGGCCCCAACTCAGCCACGGCGGACTCCGGCGTCGGCTCCGGGTGCTCCCCCACCTCCGGGACCGGCGGACGCCAGGCGTGCAGGTTGAGGCTGACCAGGAACCGGCTGTCCGGCGCGCACACCGCCGCGATGCCCTTGAGCATCGCCGGGTCACCGCCGAGCACGCCGCGCAGCAGGCTCCCCCACGGCATCAGCACGTGGACCTCGGTGATGTCGCGCAGTTCCCCGGGCAACCGCTCGGCCGCGGCCCACACGTAGAGCAGGTTGGCGAGGCCGCCCTTCTTGGGGCTGGCGCTGGCTTTCGTCGCGACCTTGCGTAGGTTGTCCTTGGCCGCGTCCAGGCCGATCACCAGCGTGTCCGGGGTCGCGCGGGCCACGGCGAGGGGGTGCTTGCCGTCGCCGGTGCCGATGTCGAGCACCGCGCCGGAGTACCGCGCGCGCAGGTCGGCGAACTCGGCGGGACCGACGTCGACGACCTGTTTGCCGGTGATGCGACGCATGCCCGGGAGTTTAGTTGGCCGAGCCCCGGTGGCCTTGTGGGCCACCGGGGCTCGGTGGTGTGGGCCGTCGCGGCGCGTTGGCGGGGCGGCGGCGTTTCCTCTCGGCTGGGTCTTGCCAGCCAGTCCGTGGGCTACCGCGCGGGGCCGCCGGTCACGTCGACCGGGCCACCGGGCAGCGCGGGCAGGCCGGGGATGCCGCTCAGGTCGGACTCATCCGGGAGCAGCGCGTCCACCGTGCCGGTGTGCGTGGTCGTAGTGGTGTCCGTGCCGGCGACGGTGCCGGTGACGTCGGTGAAGTGGGTGCCGTTGATGTCGGTGCCCGTCATGTCAGTGGCGGTGTCGGTCGCGTCGGTGTTGGTCACGTCGGTGCCGGTGACGTCGGTGACGGTGTCCGTCGCGTCCGTGTCGGTCGCGTCGGGTTCGGTCACAATGGGGGGCGTCAGCTCCGGGATCGCGACGTCCGGCGGGTTCAGGTCCGGGGCGGTCACCTCCGGCGCCGTCAGGTCCGGGACGGTGACAGTGACATCAGGAGCCGTGACGTCCGGGGTCGTGGGCGTGGTGAGGTCGGGCGCGGTCACGTCGGGCAGGGCGCCGACCAGCGGTGGCAGCTGGGGCAGCGCCGGGATCCCGGGGGTGCCCGGGGGCAGCACGCTGATCAGCGCCTCGGCCAGCGACTGGGCCAGGTCGAGCAGCGCCCAGACCAGGTCGGGGTTGATCGGGCCCGGCAGCGGCAGGATGTTCTGCACCTCGGCGGCCTTGGCGTCCGCCGGGTCGGCGAGGTCGGTCACGCCGCAGCCGCGCACGTGGTTGAGCACGTCGCGCAGCTCGCCCACCCGGCCTGCCAGCGCGGCGTCGTCCCCGGCGGCGTCGTAGAGCGCGCGGTAGGCCGTGGTCAGCTCGACGACTTGGGCCGCCGTGACCCCGTCGCGCGCGGGCGCGGCCGAGGCGATGGTCGCGCCGGTGGTCGCCAGCACACTCGTCGTCGCGAGGGCGGTCACGATGCGAACGAGGTGACGGTTCATGAAGGAGGTTCCTCTCCGGCTGGGATGCGTTCTCTGCGCCTCAACGGCTACCAGCTCGCCCCGGCGGCGACCGGATGATCACCCGCCGGGTGGCGACTCCCGAACGCGCTCCGCAGTCGGCCCGTCGGCCGGATGACGCCCCAAAGGCTGACCCGGCCCCCGCACGTGGCCGCGCTCGCCGCCCCAGAGCGGCAACCAGGCGGGTCGGGTGACGGTCGACCCGCTCGAACGAGTCAATATGGGACGTGGCGCGCCAAATACCCCCCATCGGGAAAGCGCCGGAATGGCCCGTCCGCGAATCACGGACGGATCACCGTCAGATCACCACTGGAAGCGCCCGGCCGGTTCCAGCGCTTCTTCGAGGTCGCGGTAGACCGCGACGAGACCACCCACCCCGGTGACCTGGAGGGTGCTCAGCGCGGGCCCGGTGGGCGCGGCGACGCGCAGCAGCCTGCCGCGGTGCAGGCAGTGGTAGTGCGCGCGGAGGATCAACGAGGCCGCGCCGATGCTGAGGAAGGCGACACCGGTCAGGTCGACGACGACGTAGCGCTTGGTGGTGTTCTCGGCGCAGGCGTCCTCGATCTGCTCGCGCCACAGGTGCTCGGTGTGCATGTCGATGCGGCCGACCGCGGCGACGACGATGGCCGAGCGGGTGCCCTTGACCGTCACGGCGAGAGGGGCGCGCGAGTCCACCTCGAAACCTCCTCGCGCACGACACCACCAAGATCGCCGGACTATAACTGACGATTGTCGTCACAGATACCGCACCGACGCGACCCCGTGCGCAAGACCACAGGAAAAATGCGTCTGATTCAGTGAATTGTGCATACGTGCGGCAGCGGGTTCGCGATCTTCCCACCGGCGGTCACTCGCCGCTCGGGGCAGGCTCCTCACCCGAACGAGTCGGTTGCGCGCCACCCGAAAGTGGACGCCGCAGGCCCGCGCGACCGCCGTCCGCGGTGGCGGGCCCCCACCGCCACCACGACGACCACCCACCGTCCTGCGGCTCGTCGGCGATCCGCGCCCAGGCCAGGTCCCTCAACTCGACCGACATACCGGAGTGATCGGCCGAATGGAGCAGGTTATTACCCAACGCAGTCAGAACTCACCCGAAAGAAGGAGTAACCCGAAGCCGTTTGCGTGAGGAGTGATCACTTCTCGTGACCGGGGTCAGGGCGTCAGGCCGGGCGGGAAGCCACCGGTCGCGATCGGACCCCAGTGGGTGATGGTGACGCGGACCAGGCACTTGCCCTGCCGCGACATCGCCGCCCGGTACGCCGACCAGTCCGGGTGCTCCCCGGAGATCGACCGGTAGTACTCGACCAGCGGCTCCAGCGCGTCCGGCAGGTCCAGCACCTCCGCCTCCCCGCCGATCTGGGCGTACGGGCCGTTCCAGTCGTCGGACAGCACGCACGCCGACGCCGCGGGCCGCCTGCGCAGGTTGGCGACCTTCGCGCGCGCCGGGTACGTGGAGACCACCACGCGGCCCTCGGCGTCCACGCCGTAGGTGACCGGCGAGAGCTGCGGGCTGCCGTCCGCGCGCGTGGTCACCAGGACGCAGCGGGTGCGGGCGCGCAGGAACTCCAGCAGCTCGTCGCGCTCGGGGACCCGGGCGGACGCCGTGCGCGGCATCAGTCGGCCGCCAACTTGGCCAACCGCTGCGGGGTCGGCCAGCGCACCTCGGTGACCCAGCCGAACCGCTCGAACAGCCAGATGACCCGCGCCGAGACGTCGAGCTGGCCGCGCCGCACGCCGTGCCGGGCCGAGGTCGGGTCGGCGTGGTGCAGGTTGTGCCAGGCCTCGCCCATGGACAGGATCGCCAGCGGCCAGAAGTTGGTCGCCTTGTCCCGGGACTTGAACGGCCGGTCGCCGACGATGTGGCAGATCGAGTTCACCGACCAGGTCACGTGGTGCAGCAGCGACACCCGGACCAGCCCGGCCCAGAAGAACGCGGTCACCGCGCCCCACCACGACCAGGTGATCAGGCCGCCGAGCAGCGCGGGCGCCAGCAGCGTCACCGCGGTCCACAGGCCGAACTGCCGGTCGACGCGGCGGATGTCGGTGTCCGCGAGCATGTCCGGGGCGAACCGCTCGGCGTTGGTCAGCTTGCGGTCGAACACCCAGCCCATGTGCGCGTGCCAGAAGCCCTTGGCCAGCGCGACCGGCGAGGTGCCGAACGCCCACGGCGAGTGCGGGTCGCCGTCGCGGTCGGCGAACGCGTGGTGGCGGCGGTGGTCGGCGACCCAGTGCAGGATCGGCCCCTGCAGCGCCATGCTGCCCACGATCGCCAGCCCGACCCGCACCGCGCGGTTGGCCTTGAACGCGCCGTGGGTGAAGTAGCGGTGGAAGCCGACGGTCACCCCGAGGCAGGTGAAGGTGTAGAAGAAGGCGGCGAGGCCGACGTCGACCCAGCCGAGGCCCCAGCCCCAGGCGAACGGCACGGCGCCGATGAGCGCGGCGAAGGGCACCAGGATGAAGATGTACGTCCCGATCTGCGGCCAGTGCGCGCGGGGCGAGCCGAACATCGGTTTCGGCCCCACCCCGCTCTCCTCGACGGTCGCGGTCACTGCTCTGCCTCCACCCTCGCCAACCCCCGTGATCGGCGGTGTCCGGCGGTAAGCAAACCAGTCGGGGCGGCGGACACCAAGCAGTCGTTTGGTGGGCGGTTGCCCGAAATGCCGGAAGCCCGCAGCTCAGCGGAGCGCTGAGGTATGTGTCACACCAGGTCAGGCCGCTGCGGGCGGCCGGTCGGTGAACACCGGCGTCACTAGCCTTTCACCTATCCGTCAGCAGCGCGACGGCGGCCTGGATGGCCGGGGCGTAGGTCGCGATCTCGGTGTAGATGCCGGGGAACCGCGGCCGCGCGCAGCCGACCCCCCACGAGACAATCCCCACTTGCTTGGGCGTGCCGTCGGCCTCGCCGATGACCATCGGGCCGCCGGAGTCGCCCTGGCAGGTGTCCACCCCGCCGACGTTGACGATGCCCGCGCAGAGCATGCCGGAGGGCAGGAAGGGGTAGCCGTAGCGGGTGTAGAGGGGTGCGCAGGTCGCGTCGTCGACGTACGGGACCTCGGCGTGCAGCAGGTAGCGCTGCTGGTCGCCGCCCTCCTTGTCCGCCCCCCACCCCAGGACGCGGAACGGCCCGGCCGTGACGGTCGCCCGCTTGAGCGGCAACACCGGCGCCTTGACGCGGGTGGCGAGCTTGATGAGCGCCCAGTCGTAGCCGCGGCTGACGGTGGTGTACTGCTCGGGGCGGTAGACGTAGACCGACTTCACCACTGTCGCTTTTGGACTTTGCAGGTCGACCACGCCGAAGGTGGCCTGGATGGTGGCGTCGGGTCCGGTGCCGTCGACGCAGTGGCCCGCGGTCAGGACGACCTCGGGGGCGATGAGGGAACCGCCGCAGCCCATGGAGAGCCGGGCCATCCACGGGTAGGCGCCCTGCGGGGCGCGGGTGCCGCCGACCACTCGGGCGGGGACGTCGGCGGTGGCGGGGATGCCGGCGAGGGCCAGGACGAGACCGAGCAGGGGGATCAGGAACCGGCGCGATCTCGACATCGAAATCCTCCCGTGATCACGGAGTGCTATCAGGCGGTGGCACTTCGTGCATCGTGCTCTGGCGAGCTCGACGGGACGGACCCCTTCACCGGGTCGTGTGACAGATCGTCCCCATACGGGTCGGTTCAGGGTTTGCTGAAGTGGGCCACCGAGGTCGCTTCGAGGCTGCCGAGGTAGATCTCGCCGTGGTGTTCGCGGACGCCGGTGACCATGTGGAAGCCGTCGGTGGTGGGGCCTCTGAAGTCGTGGACGGGGTGGCCGGTGGTGCCGTCGACGGCGCGGGCCCAGACTTCGGTTCCCTCCTTCGCGTACCACCGCTCGGGGACCCGCCAGAGAAGTTTGCGGACGGCGGGTGGGGTTCGCAGGACGAGGTCCAGCAGTCGGCGGCGAGGGCTGGCCAGCGCTATCCAGATGAGGCCGTCGGTGCCGGTCGAGATGTTGTCCGGGAAGCCGGGCAGGTTGTCGACGAGCACGTCGGACGTCCCCTGTTTCTCCCCGGTCAGCCAGACCCTGCGCAGCGCGTACTCCCAGCCGTCGACGACCACGACGTACGACTCGTCCGGGGCGAGGGCCACGCCGTTGGCGAAGTGCAGGCCGTCGAGCAGCACCTCGACCTCGCCGTCCGGCGACCTCCGGCGCAGGCTGCCCGTGGCCCGGTGCTCGAACAGGTCCGCCCGCCAGTGCGGCAGGTCGAAGCGCTCGGTGGAGTTGGTGAAGTAGACCGTGCCGTCGGCCGCCACGGCCGCGTTGTTGCAGACCCGCAGGTCCGCACCGGCCGGGATCAGCAGCTCGATGTCGCCGGTGCCCCGGTCGACCAGCAGCAGGCCGCGCGCGGCGTCGCAGACCAGGAGGCGGCCGTCGGGGTGGTGTTCGAGGCCGAGGGGCCTGCCGCCGGTGTCGGCGATCGTGTCGAGGCGGCGGCCGTCGGCGGTCAGCCGGAGGATCCGGCCGTCGTCGACGCCGGTGTAGAGGTGGCCGTGGTCGTCGATCAGGACGTCTTCCGGGCCGCGTCCGTTGACCGGCAGCACGGTCAGCCGGGGCAGCGTCCGCTTGCTCGGCGCGCGACCCGGCCGCGGGGGGCGCCAGGCCACCGGATCGATCTTCGGACGGGACACGGCGATCACCCCTCGCGGTGGGGACGGCGTTGTGGTGGCCACGATACGAGGGGTTGGGCCTGTTCGCTTAGCGGCCAATCACCGTGTGGCAACGGGATTCCAGGTACTCGACCAGCCGCCGGAAGTCGGCGAAGGCCGGGTTGCCGGTCTGCCCGTGGTGGTAGCGGTAGTAGATCTGCTGGGCGATGGCGGCTAGGCGGAAAAGTCCGAAAACCTCGTAGAAATCCCAATCCGCGCAAGCCAAGCCCGTGTGCTCGCGGTAGCGCGCGATGACCTCCGCGCGGGTGAGCATGCCGGGGAGGTGGGTCGGCTGCCTGCGCAGCTCGCGGAACACGGCGTCGTCATCGGCCTGGGGCCAGTAGGCGAGCGCGCCCGCCAGGTCCATCAGCGGGTCGCCGAGGGTGGCCATTTCCCAGTCCAGCACACCGACCACCGCCAGCTCGGCGTCGAGCACGACGTTGTCCAGGCGCCAGTCGTTGTGGATCACGACGGTGGCGACGTCCTCGGGCCGGTTGGCTGCCAGCCACGTCGTGACGGCGGCGAAGTCCGGCGCGTTGCCCGTGCGCGCGGCGGAGTACCGCGCCGTCCACCCCCGCACTTGGCGGCCGACGTATCCGGCACCGCGTCCGAGGTCCGCCAACCCGGCGGCTTCGGGGTCGACGCCGTGCAGGTCGACCAGGCGGTCCACCAACGCGGTCGACAGTTCGTGCGCTTGCCGCTCGGACAGGGTCATGCCCGCGGGCAGGTCTCGGCGCAGGATCGTGCCCTGGATGCGTTGCATCACATAGAAGTCCGCGCCGATCACGGCCGGGTCGCGGCACAGGCCGTAGACCTCGGGGACCAGCGGGTACACCGGTTTCAGGCGTTGCTGCACCAGGTATTCGCGGCGCATGTCGTGCGCGGACACCGCTTTTCGGCTGGCTGGTGGTCGGCGCAGGACGAGTTCGCGGTCGGGGTAGGTGAGCAGGTAGGTCAGGTTCGAGGCGCCACCGGGGAACTGGCGGACTCGCGGACGTTCGTCGCCTATGTCCATAGTGGACTTCAACCACGCGTGGACGGCGACGACGTCGAAGCGGTCCTCCGCGCGGACCTCGCCCGCGGTCACCGGTACTTCGCGAGTTCGGCGCGGGCGACGACGGCGCGGTGCACCTCGTCCGGGCCGTCGGCGAGGCGCAGCGCGCGGGCGCTCGCGTAGGCGGCGGCGAGCGGGAAGTCATCGGTCATGCCCGCGCCGCCGTGCAACTGGATGGCCATATCGATCACGCCGAGCGCCATCGACGGCACCGCGACCTTGATCTGCGACACCGCCGAGCGCGCTCCCTCGACACCGTGCGCGTCGAGCTTCCACGCCGCGTTGAGGACCAGCAACCGGGCCTGGTCGATGGCGATGCGGGCGTCGGCGATGCGTTCGCGGTTGCCGCCCAGGTCGACCAGCGGCCTGCCGAAGGCGGTGCGCCGCGTCGCGCGGCGGCAGGCCAGTTCGAGCGCCAGTTCCGCGAGGCCGATCAGCCGCATGCAGTGGTGCACCCGGCCCGGCCCGAGTCGGCCCTGGGCGATCTCGAAGCCCCGGCCGACACCGCCGATCACCGCGTCGAGGGGCAGCCGGACGTCGGTGAAGGTGATCTCGCCGTGACCGTAGGGCGGGTCGTAGCGGCCGAACACGGGCAGCAGCCGCTCCACCCGCACGCCCGGGGTGTCCATCGGGACCAGAACCATCGAGTGCTGCGCACGGCGGTCCGCCGCGGGGCGGCTCAGGCCCATGAACACGACGAACGCGCAGTTGGCGTGGCCGGTGCCGGTGGCCAGCCACTTGGTGCCGTCGAGCACGACCTCGTCGCCGTCGACCACCGCGGTGGCGGCCATGGTCGTGGCGTCGGAGGAGGCGACGTCGGGTTCGGTCATGCAGAAGGCGGAGCGGACCTCGCCCGCGAGCAGTGGTCGCAGCCACCGGTCGCGCTGCTCGGGACTGCCGTAGAGGTGCAGCAGCTCCATGTTGCCGGTGTCGGGGGCGTTGCAGTTGAACACCTCCGGCGCGAGCACCGACCGCCCCATCTCCTCCGCGAGCGGCGCGTACTCCAGGGTGCCGAGCCCGGATTCGGCGGGGAGGAAGAGGTTCCACAGCCCCCGCTCCCGCGCCCGGCGCTTGAGTTCTTCGATGACCGGGGGCACCGTCCAGGGGTCGGCGGCGAGCGCGCGCAGGCAGTCCGGCTCCACGGGCGCGACCTCGTCGTGGATGAACGCCCTGATCCGTTCGAGGTGATCGGCCGCGGCGGCCGAGTGCGCGAAGTCCACGGGTGTCCCTCCTGCGGGGTGCCTGCCGGACAACCTACCGCGCCAGCGAGTGTCTACTGTGGATTTTCGCCCGCGACGGGAACGCGTGCGGTCGGCGGCCCGGCTTGGGCGCCCGTGGGTGGGTCAGCCCAGGTCGGCGAGGTGGGTGCGCAGGAGTTTGCCGGTGGCGTTGCGTGGGAGTTCGTCGAGGAAGACCACGTCGCGGGGGACCTTGAAGCGGGCCAGGTTCGCCTTCACGTGGCCGCGCAGGTCTTCGGCGGCGACCTCGGCGCCGGGGCTGCGCACGACGTAGGCCTTGAGGCGTTGGCCGAACTCCGGGTCGGCGACGCCGAGGACCGCCGCTTCCGCCACGCCCGGGTAGGCCACGAGCAGGTCCTCGATCTCGCCGGGGAAGACGTTCTCGCCGCCGGAGACGATCATGTCGTCGTCGCGGCCGTCGATGAACAGCCTGCCGTCGGCGTCGAAGTGGCCGAGGTCGCCGGTCGACAGCAGGCCGTCGATGATCTCCTTGTGCCTGCCGTCGGTGTAGCCGCCGAAGGCGAGGCCGCTGCCCGCGAAGACGCGAGCCGTGACGCCGTGGTCGGTGACGCGGGTGCCGCTGTCATCGAAGAGGGCGACCTGGCAGCCGACCGGGGGTTTGCCGACGGTGCCGGGGGCCGCGCGCCAGTCGGCGGGGGTGGCGACGGCGGCGACGGAGACCTCGGTCGACCCGTACAGGTTGTGGATGACGTCGCCGAACACGCGGCTCGCGCGGTTGCCGAGTTCGGGTGAGAGGGCTGAGCCCGCGGTGAACACGATGCGCAGCGTCGAGGTGTCGTAGTGGCCGATCGTGTCCGGTCCGAGGTCGAGGATCCGTTGGAGCATGGTCGGCACCAGGACGAGCGTGGTGACGCGGTGCTCCTGGATCGCGCGCAGCGTGGCCTCCGGGTCGAACCGGCGGCGCAGGACGACGGTCGAGCCGAGCGCGAAGGAGATGATGAACTGCGAGAAACCGGTGGCGTGGAACAGCGGCGCGGCGAGCAGCGTGGCCTCGCCGGTGCGCAGCGGGATCCGGTCGAGGAACTGGGCGGCGGCCAGCGGCGACCGCACCTGGCGCGGGGCACCCTTCGGGGTCCCGGTGGTGCCGCTGGTCAGCAGGACCATGCCGCCGGGTTCGCGGGGCAGCGGCACCGGGGCGTCGTCGGTGGCGGCGATGAGGTCGTCGAGGGTGGTGGCGTCGGTGGCGCTGTCGACCCAGGCGAGGAACGTCGGTAAGTCACCCGGGAGCGCGTCGACCAGCGGGGTGAACTCCTCGTCGTGCACGAAGACCGTCACGGCCTCGCGGGCGGCCACGTCCCGCAGCTGCGGACGGGCGAAGCCGGTGTTCACGAGCAGCAGCCGGGCACCCAGCTTGGCGGCGGCCAGCATGGTCTCGACGGCACCCCGGTGGTCACGGGCGAGCAGCGCGACCACCGACCGGTCGGTCACCCCGCGCTCGGTGAACGCCCTGGCCAGCGCGTTGGACCGGCGGTCGAGCTCGGCGAAGGTGAGCGGCCCGCGCTCGTCGACCAGCCCGACGGCCCGGCTGTCCCGACAGGCCGCCACCCGGGCGGCGCCCGCGATCGGGCCCAGCCGCCGGACGGCCAGCGCGGACCGCAGCACGTGGTCGGGCCGGGTCAGCGGGACCAGGCCGGCGCGGTGCATGACGTGCACGCTGCGTACCGCCGTGGGCACCTTCGTCACCAGGTCGAGCACCCGGTTGAGGTAGTGGACCACCGTCACCTCCAAGGGGTTACCGCAAGTAACACCCTGCCTGACCGGCTCGGACGCGTCAACCACCGCGGGTTGTCGGTGTTCGGGCGCAGAATGCCGGTGTGCGGGTCGTGGTGGTACCGGGGGCGGAGGGCGCCGGGCGCGTCCAGGTGCCGGACGGGCCACCGGCGGACGTCCCCGACCTCGCCGCGTGGGTGGCCGAACGGGAACGCGCCGACGCGCCGCGCTGGGTGCTGCCGTCCCTCGCGGACGCGTACCCGGCGCTGCTGCGCGCGGGCGTGCGCCTCGACCGGTGCCACGACCTGTCCCTCGCGGAGGGGATCCTGCTCGCGTTCGAGGAGCGGCCGGGGCGACCCCGGAACCTGGCGGCGGCGTGGGCCCGGCTGCGCGGCCTGCCCGAGCCGGAAGACCCGCCGCCGCTGGCGCGCGGGGAGCAACCGGCGCTGTTCGAGGCGGACCGGGGCACGACACCGGTCGGCGCCGACCCGGTGGTGGCCGCCGCGGCCGTGCTGGAGGACCAGGAGCGGCGGCTCGCGTCGACGGCCCACCCGGACCGGCTGCGGCTGCTGGTGGCCGCCGAGTCGGCGGGCGGGCTGGCCGCCGCGGAGATGACGCACCACGGATTGCCGTGGCGGGCGGACACCCACCTGGGGCTGCTGGCGGACGTGCTGGGTCCACGGCCGTCACCCGGCGCCCGGCCCGCGAAGCTGGCCGCGCTGCTGGAGCGGATCAGCGCGGCCTTCGGCGGTCGGGCGATCAACCCCGACCACCCGCCGAGCATCGTGCGCGCGTTCGCCCGCGAGGGGATCGAGGTGTCGTCGGCGCGGGCGTGGGTGCTCAAGGAGATCGACCACCCGGCCGTGGAACCGCTGCTGGAGTACAAGGAACTCGCGCGGCTGTGGGTGGCGCACGGGTGGACGTGGCTGGACTCGTGGGTCGCGGCGGGCCGGTTCCGACCGGAGTACGTCGTCGGCGGCGTGGTCTCGGGCCGGTGGGCGACCCGGGGCGGGGCGGCGTTGCAGTTGCCCCGGACGCTGCGGGCCGCCGTCCGCGCCGACCCGGGGTGGTCGCTCGTGGTGGCGGACGCGTCCCAACTGGAGCCACGCGTGCTGGGCGCGTTGTCCGGCGACGCGCGGTTCGCCGAGGTGTCGGCGACGGACGACCTGTACTCGAGCCTCGCCGCGGATGCCTTCGACGGCGACCGGGACCGTGCGAAGATCGCGATGCTGTCGGCGATGTACGGCGGCACGAGCGGCGAGGCCGGTCCCCTGCTCGCGGTGCTGCGCAAGCGTTTTCCCGTCGCGGTCGACTACGTCGAGCAGGCCGCCCGCGCGGGCGAGGACGGCCGCGTGGTGCGCTCCCGGCTGGGCCGCACGAGCCCGCCCCCGAGCGACGCCTGGCGCGAGCGGACGGCCGCCACCGGCGACGAGGTGGCGGACCGCGCGGGTCGGCAGGCGGCGCGGGACTGGGGCCGGTTCACCCGGAACTTCGTGGTGCAGGCCAGCGCGGCGGACTGGGCGCTGACGACGCTCGCGGTGCTGCGGCGGCGGCTGCACGGCTTGGCCGCGCAGATCGTGTTCTTCCAGCACGACGAGGTGATGGTGCACTGCCCGCAGGAGGAGGCGGGCGCGGTGGAGGAGGAGATCACCGAGGCCGCGACCGAGGCCAGCGGCCTGGTCTTCCCCGGCACGTCGGTCCGGTTCCCGCTCCAAGCCCACGCCGTCGACTGCTACGCCGACGCGAAATGACGTCAGCGGTGGGCTCGGTGGAGCGTGTCGGGGGTCAGGTCCTTGATCGTGGTGTTGCCGGACAGGCCCAGGGTCAGGTCGAGGTCCGCCAGGACGCTCCGGATGACGTGCCGGACGCCCTCCTCGCCGCCGAGCCCCAAGCCGTACACGTAAGGACGGCCCAGCAGGACCGCTTTCGCGCCCAGGGCAAGGGCTTTGAGCACGTCCGAGCCGTTGCGGACCCCCGAGTCGAAGAGGACCTCCAGCCGGTCCCCCACGGCCGCGACGATTTCGGGCAGCGCGTCGAGGGAAGCTACGGCGCCGTCCACCTGACGGCCGCCGTGGTTTGAGACGACGATGCCGTCCATCTCGGCGTCGGCGGCTTTCCGGGCGTCGTCGGCGTGTTGGATGCCTTTCAGCAGGATCGGGCCGTCCCAGTGTTCCCGCAGGAAGGGCAGGCTGTCCCAGCACTTGTCCGTGCCGGTGAAGAGCGAGACCCAGCGGAGGATGGCCATTCCCGGGTCGTCTTCCGGGGATTTCGCCAGGCCCGCGCGGAAAGCCGGGTCGGTGAAGGCGTTCGCCACGCCGGTTGCCCGGAGGAACGGGAGGTACGCGGTGTCGAGGTCGCGGGGGCGCCAGGCCAGGGTCCACGTGTCGAGGGTGACGACCAGGGCCGTGTAGCCCGCGGCCTTGGCCCGGTGCAGCAGGCTCGCGCAGACTTCCGGTTCGTTGGGCCAGTACAGCTGGAACCAGCGCGGGCCAGCGACCGCCGCGACGTCTTCCAGTGGGTACGAGGAAGCCGTCGACAGCACGATCGGGACGTCGAGGGCCGCGGCGGCGCGGGCGGTCGCCAGTTCGCCGTCCGGGTGGACGATCGACTGCACACCCACGGGGGCCAGCAGGACCGGCGCGGGCATCGGCGTGCCCAGGATCGTCGTGCTCAGGTCCCGGGTGGTCGCGCCGGTGAGCACGCGCGGCACGATCCGCCAGTGGGCGAAGGCTTCCCGGTTGGCGCGCATCGTGTCGCCGGAGCCCGCGCCGCCCGCCACGTACCCGAAGGGTGCCGGGGCCATCGCGGCCTCGGCTGCCTGCTCCAAGCGGGTCGTGTCCGTGGTGAACGGCGGGACCTCGTCCGCCAGTCCACGCAGGTAGATCTCGTTCTGGTAGTGCGCGTGGGTCATCGGATCGCGGCCCTGCGCAGCCCGAGCCAGCCCACCAGGGACGCCGCGAGGGACAGGACCACGGCCGCCACCAGCACGCCGACACCACCCGCGCCGAGTGCCAGGGCCACCGTCCACAGCGCCAGCATGACCGTGCCGAGGGTCAGCAGGATCGCGCCGACGGTCAGCAGGGGCATGCGGCGGAGCAACTCCTCCGGTGCCAGGCGGTTGCGGGCGGGGATGGCGCGGTAGCCGAGCGCGGCGAGCACGGAAACCGTGCCCAGCAACGCCAGCGCGAACCACGCCAGGAGCGGGCTCGGCTGCGGCCTGCCCGCGAGGACCAGCAGGAAACCGCCGATGGTCTGCCAGCCCGCGCTGCGGCGCAGGATCAGCCACAGGGAGATCTGCTGCGGTTTGCCGAAGACCACCTTCGGTTGCGCGACGTCCACCGCCACCGCTTCGGGCGCGGGCTGCCGGACGATCTTGCGCACCGGCCGCCGCACCCGTCGCGCCGGCTCCGCGGGCCCGCCCTCCGGGGCTCCGGTGACCACGGGCTCGGCCAGGTCGTCGACCACCGGCTCGGCGACCGGGGGCCGCGGCGCCGCGCGCTCGCGGACCGGGGGTCGGGCGACCGCGGCCCTGGGCACCCGCGGCTCGCGGACCGGGGGCCGGGCGGCCGGGGGTTCGGCGGGCACCGGCTCGGCGACCACCTGGATCAGCGGCTCGACCTCGTCGCGCGGCTCCGGCTCGGCGGGCACCGGCCACACCGACGACATCCGCTGCCGCCACTCGGCCTCGACCGTCCACGCCTTCGGTTCCGCGGGATCCGGCGCAACGTCCTGCTCGACCTCGGACCGCCCCACTGCCCACTCGCCTCCAGCCACGTCGCCGTCGGACAACCGAACCGTGCCCGGGACGGGCTCGTCAACCCGGGCGTCGACGGGGTCCTGGGCCTCCTCGACCTGACCGGCCACGACGTGCTCAGCTCGGTTCGGCAGCGCGATCACCTCGGCCTCGACGGCGGGCTGGGCCTCCGGCCGGGCCGCGCCGACCGCGCGGGTGCCGGGCTGCCAGGCGGGCTCGGTGCCGTCGGTCAGGCCGCGGGCGAAGGCGCGGGTCCGGCGGGCGCCGATCGACCTGGGCAGCCGGTCCAGCCGCGCGCGGACCTCGGCGTTGCCCGGGTCGAGCAGCAGCGCGTCGGTGTACGCGCGGCGGGCGAGCTCCCCGTCGCGCGCCCGGTCGGCCGCGACGCCGAGCACCTCGTGCACGCGCGGCACCTCGGGGGCGACGGCGGCGGCGCGGCGGGCCGTCTCCAGCGACTCCTCCGGCGACACCGGTCCGAGCACCTCCGACAGCGTGACCAGCGAGCGCCAGTCGCGCGGGTCGCGCCGGGCGGCCTCGCGCGCGGAGACGACCGCCTCCTCGTGGCGCCCCATCTCCGCCAGCGACAGGCTGGCCAGCCGGTGCGCCCACGAGCGCTCACCGAGGGTGATCGCTCGTTTGGCCGCGTCCAGGCAGAGCTGGTAGTCGCCCGCGTCCAGCAGCGCGGCGGCCAGCCTGCACCAGGCCTCCGAGTTGTCGGGGTGCACAACCAGCACCGGGCGGAGCAGGGCGATGGCGTCCACGGCCCGCCCGACGGCCGTGAGCTGCGCGGCTTCCACCAGGACCGTGTCGATCGACTCGACCATGGCACCTCCCGACCGTCTCGACCTCCAGTGTGTCAAGCCCCTGGGCGGTTCGGCGGGCGACCCGCGCGGCCGGTCACCAAAGGCAACACCAGTGTCCTCCGCCCAGGTGACCGGTCTCACCCGTTCACCGGGAACGACACCCGTCTGGCGGCATAGGCGCTCCCCGTCGGCGCGGTCCACAGTGGCCTTCGTCCTATCTCCGGACGTATGACCACATCGCTTCTTAAACTGGTCGGGTGTATAAGCCGCCCCGACCCACCAAGTTCCGGCTGGCCCTGATCCTGGGTGGGCTGTCGGCGTTCGGTCCGCTGTCCATCGACATGTACCTGCCCGCGTTCCCGGAGATGGCCGAGCGGCTGGGCACGGGCCCGGCGCAGATCCAGCTGACGCTGACCACGTTCATGATCGGTCTGGCGCTGGGGCAGGCGGTGGCCGGTCCGCTGTCGGACTCGTACGGCAGGCGGACACCGCTGCTGATCGGGCTGGCCCTGTACGCGGTCAGCTCGCTGGCCTGCGTGGTCGCCCCGTCGGTCTACGCGCTGGTGGCGCTGCGGCTGGCGCAGGGCTTGAGCGCGGCGACCGGCGTGGTGATCGCCCGCGCGGCGGTGCGCGACCTGTTCAGCGGGGCGGCGATGGCCCGGTTCTTCTCGGCGCTGATGGTGGTCAACGGGCTGGGGCCGCTGCTCGCGCCGATCATCGGCGGGCAGGTGCTGCGGTGGGCGTCGTGGGAGGGGATCTTCTGGGTCCTCACCGGCTTCGGGGCGCTGCTGCTGGGCGTCGTGCTGCTGTGGATGCCGGAGACGCTGCCCCCGTCGTACCGGGGGTCGGCGCACCTGGGGCGGACGGTGCGCACGTACGTGAAGATCGCGTCGGATCGCCGGTTCCTGGCGTACGCGGGGTCGACGGGCTTCATCGGCGCGGCGATGTTCGCCTACATCGCCGGGTCGTCGTTCGTGCTGCAGGACGTGCACGGGCTGAGCCCGCAGCAGTACAGCCTGGTGTTCGCGGGGAACGCGTTCGGGATCATGCTGATGTCCCAGCTGAACTCCCTGCTGCTGCGGCGGTACGCGCCGCGCGGGCTGCTCGTCGCGGGGCTGGTGGTCGGGGCTGTCGGCGGGGTGGGGGTGCTGGCGGCGGTGCTGCTGGGGCTGGGCCTGCCGTGGCTGCTGGCGGCGCTGTTCGTGGCCATCGCGTGCATCGGCATGGTGAGCCCGAACTCCACCGCGCTGGCGCTGGCCGACCACGGGGAGAACGCGGGCGCGGCGTCGGCGCTGCTGGGGGTGCTGCAGTTCGTGATCGGTGGGGTGGCGGCGCCGCTGGTCGGGTTGGGTGGGGGTCAGTCGGCGCTGCCGATGGCGATCGTGATCGCGGTGCTGTCGGTGGCGGGGATCGGGCTGTTCGCGGTGCTGCGGCCCGCGGCGTCGATCGCGGTGGAACCGGTGGCCGCGGTGCCGGTCGAGGCGGTTGAGCCGGAACGTGCCAAGTAGGCGGGTGGGTCTGCGGAATCAGCCTTCTCGGTGTCACTCGCTTCGCCCGACTGGGCGACGAGTTATCCACAGGCATGATCGGCTGGGGCCGTTTGCGCCGGTCAGCGCGGTAGAATGGATCGGGGACGCCCCCGAGGTGGGTGGGGCCTGTGCTGGGGCGGCTCGGGGCGAAACAGGGCTTTGACGACGGTCCCAGGGGTGTCGCGGCTTGGAGCGACGAGGGAACGGATTTGCGCACGGAAGCTGCGGGTTGCCTTTGCGGCGCGGCATTCGCGGGCAGGCGGGCTCGGTGAGCGCGGTGGCAGTGGTCTTGCCGCAGATTCGCGGGCGGCTACCGCCGCGATCTTGAGGTGTCCCCGCCTGAGATTGGTGACGTGCGCGCGTGGGGCGTACCGCTCGCGATGGTCCCGGGAGGCGGAATGCCTGGACTGAGGCGGCATCGGCCTCGGAGGGGTAGGCGTAGGGCTTCGGTCCCGGAGGGCGAGTTGCCTGGCCCGGGGGTGGGCCAGGCACGGAGCGCGCGAGGGCCGGTCAGTGGTCGGATTCGACCGAGGCGTCGACCACGGCGTCGCGGAGGGCGGCGCGGAGGCGGCCGACGTCGAGCGGGGAGAGGATCGCGGTCTCGCCCGGGGGCGCCACGAGGACCACGTGGCCCTGTCGCACGAAGACGGTGACGTCTCGTTTGCGGCCCGCTAAGTCGCGACAGTTGATTGACCACTCCCGGTGGCTGTTCACCGCACCCGTCCTCTCGCAGTTCGACCCCATCGGGTCAGTTTGCCTGTCAATGTGATGACGCGGACGGTAACGAGCTGTGACGGCGAAGGTGATGTGATCTCAAGATTTTCTCAGCGGGCGCGTGGGGGTCGGGTGGGTCTAACGTCGGGGACGCACCGGTTTTCCCGATCCCCAGGGGGATGAAGGCATGGCCGAACCGCACCGCATCGTCGTCGTCGGGACCGGGTTGGCGGGGGCGTCCGCCGCCGGGTCGTTGCGTGAACGGGGTTTCGCCGGGGACATCGCGCTGATCGGGCGCGATCGGCACCGGCCGTACGAGCTGCCCGCGCTGTCGAAGGCCGTGTTGCTCGGCGAAGCGGATGAGCCGGACTGGGTGCACGAGGCCGACTTCTACGACGGTATCGACCTGGTGACCGCCACCAGCGTGACGGAACTCGACCTCGGGGGACGCGCCGTGGTCGACGAGACCGGCGCGCGGCACCCGTACGACCGGCTGGTCCTGGCCACCGGCTCCACCCCGCGCACCCTGCCGGTCCCGGGCGCCGACCTCGACGGCCTGCACACCCTCCGCACCCTCGACGACTCCCTCGCCCTGCGCGCCGCGTTCGGCGACGGTGTCCGGGTCGTGGTGGTCGGCGCGGGCTGGATCGGCTGCGAGGTCGCCGCGGCGGCGCGCGGGCACGGGTCGCGAGTCACGGTCATCGAACCCGAACCGCTGCCTTTGCACCGCACCCTCGGCCCCGTCGTGGGCGAGGTGTTCCGCGACCTGCACGCCGAACACGGCGTCACCTGGCGGCTGGGCACCGGCGTCACGGAGTTCGTCGGGACCGACCGCGTCACCGGCGTCCGGCTCGCCGACGGGTCGACCGTCGACGCGGACGTCGTAGTGGTCGGCGTCGGCGCGACCCCGAACACCGCCCTCGCCGAGGCGGCGGGCTTGGAACTGGCCGACACCGGCGGCGTCGCGGTGGACGCGTCCCTGCGCACATCGGCCCCGGACGTGTACGCCATCGGCGACATCGCCGCACACTTCCACCCCCGCCACGGCACCCGCGTGCGGGTCGAGCACTGGGCGAACGCCAAGGACCAGGGCGCGACCGTCGCGGCGAGCCTGCTGGGCGAGGCCGAGCCGTACACGGCCAACCCGTACTTCTTCTCGGACCAGTACGACCTCGGCCTGGAGGTCCGCGGCCTGTTCGACCCGCTGACCGACGACCTAGTGGTCCGCGGCGACCTGGCGGAGCGCTCGTTCATCGCCTTCTGGCTGCGGGCGGGCCGGGTGCGGGGCGCGCTGAACGTCAACCAGTGGGACGACGGCGACGCGCTCCAAGCGCTGGTCGACCGGCAGGCGGAGGTCGACGAGGGGACGCTGCGATCAGGGGAGCTGGGCTAGGACGAGGCGAGGAACGCGGTGATCCGCTCGTCGACCTGACGGGCCCCGACCTTCCGCGCCCGCCTGCGCAGGGCCCGGACCCGCTCCACGGTCCGCTCGGACGACAACGGCCCCACAGCGGTCAACGCGAGTTCGGTGGCGTGGTCGGCCGCGTCGCGATCGCCGAGTGGCACGCAGGACCTCGACATCGGTCATGCCGAGGCGCATCCCACCCGCCTTGGCGACCCGGCCGCCGTGGCTCGCGGTCATGGCAAGCCACGCGGGTTCCGCGAAGGCGGCGACGGCGAGGGCCGAACCGACCATGAAGTTGCGTCGATCCAGGTCTCGACCTGACAGTTCAACCACGGTCGCGATCGTGCCATCAAAGATCGCGGAAACGTGCAACCCATCGAACGTGTTCGCCTCATCGGGCACTGAAGTGAGCCCGCAGTCGGCGACCGAGAGCCGCAGACCGAGCCTGCGGGACAGCACATCCGCGACCAACCGGGGCACCGGTGTCCGCGGCTGGGCGCCGTCGAGCAGCCGGCGCACCGATCCCGGTGCGGTGGCCAGGTGGACCCCCTCGGTGGCCCCTGCCTGGACCACCGCCCTGGCCAGTGCGGAGTTGCTCAGCCCCGCGCGGGACAGCAGTGCCCGCAGCTCTGCGTTCTCCCCGGCCATCACGATCTCCCGAGTGCCGTCGCGAACCGGTGATCGAGCGTAGGTCGAGGTCGGTGGATCTGGCGATGTGTCACCCCGAGTGGCACCTCCGGAAGGCGGCTACCCGCCCCGGGCGGTGTCGAGGTGGTCACGGCCGGTGGTCTCCGGTGATCGTCATCCTCGGGGGCGTTGGTGAGTCGTCCTCGGGAATGACGTAGGGCCACTCCGGGACGAGGCACACTTGGGGAGTGAGTGCGGAGTGGCGGTTGCGGGCGCCCGCGAACCTGGTCAGCAGGCGGGCGATTGTGCAGTGGGCGTTGCGGGCGGGGCTCTTCTGGGTCTTCGTCCTCGCTGTGCACGGGGGGATCGCGCTCTTCAGCGACGAGCCGCCCGGGTGGTTGCGGTACACGGCGATCGGCGCGGCGGTCGTCGGCGTCGTGCACGTCGCCGTCATGCCCCAGTGGCGGTACCGGGTGCACCGCTGGGAGACGACGGCGGACGCGGTGTTCACGCGGAGCGGGTGGGTGACCCAGGAGTGGCGGTTGGCGCCCATTTCGCGGATCCAGACCGTGGACACCGGGCGCGGCCCCCTCCAGCAACTCCTCAAGCTCTCGACCGTCACCATCACGACCGCCTCCGCGCAGGGGCCGTTGAAGATCGACGGGTTGGACGCGACCGTCGCCGCGAAGGTCGTCGACGAGCTGTCCGCGACCACCCAGGCCACGCCGGGGGACGCCACGTGACCGCGTTGCCCGCCGCGCCGGAGTTCGTGGAGGCCGCGCCGGAGTGGGGGCGGCTCAACCCCCGGATGATCGTCGTGCGGCCGCTCAACGAGCTGATCGGGTTGTTGCCCGTGCTGGTCGGGCTGATCTTCCTGGGCAACGTCGAGACCTGGCGGATCGTGACCAGCGTAGGCCTGGTGGCGCTCATCGTCACCTTCGGCCTGCTGTCCTGGCTCACCACCAAGTACCGCATCACCGACACCCACGTCGAACTGCACAAGGGCGTCGTCTTCCGGCAGCGCCGGAGCATCCCGCGCGACCGGGTCCGCACCGTCGACCTGACCGCGAAGCTGGGGCACCGGCTGTTCGGGCTCGCCGCCGTGCGGGTCGGCACCGGCCAGCAGGAACGCTCCCCCGGCGAGGGCACCGTGGTGCTCGACGCGGTCACCGCCGCCGAGGCCGACCGGCTGCGGCAGGCCTTCCTGCACCGGCCGACGACCCAGGTCGCGGTCGAGGCCGAAGCGACCGAGGACGAGGGTGTCCCGATCGCGGGTCTCGACACGCGGTGGTACCGGTACGCGCCGCTCACCCTCTCCGGGTTCCTCACCATCGGCATCACATTCGGTTTCATCGCCAACTTCGCCAACGAGTGGGACTTCCGCTTCTCCGAGGTCGGCGCGATCCGCGAGGGCTTCGGGTGGATCAGCCAGACCGACTGGGGCACGGTCGTACCGGTCACCGCCGGGGCCGTCGCGGTGCTGTCGGTCTTCGCCTCGCTGGCCAACTACCTGCTGCAGAACCACAACTTCCGGCTGACCCGCCAGGCCGACGGCACCGTCCGCGTCCGCCGGGGGCTGCTCACCACCCGCTCGGTGTCCATCGAGGAGAAGCGCCTGCGCGGCGCGGCGCTGCACGAGCCGCTGCTGCTGCGGGCCGGTGGTGGTGCCAGGTTGACCGCGATCACCACCGGGCTCAACCGGGCGGGCGGCAGCAGCCTGCTGCTCCCGCCCGCGCCACGCGCGGAAGCCGACCGGGTCTGCGCGGACGTCCTCGCCATCGACCAGCCGCCGACCTCGACCCCGCTGACCACCCACCCGCCCCGCGCCCGCGCCCGGCGGATCGTCCGGGCGGTCGTCCCGAACCTGCTCCTCGTGGTGGTCCTGGCGGTGCTCGACACGGCCGCGGGCTGGCCGATGTGGACGTGGCTCGCGGCCATCGCGCTGCTGCCGCTGTCCGTCCTCCTAGGACTGAGCCGCTACGCCTCACTCGGCCACGCGCTCACCGACCGCTACCTGGTCAGCCGCTCCGGCTCGCTCGACCGCCGCACGGTCGCCTTGCAGCGCACCGGTGTCCTCGGTTGGAAGCTCACCCGCACCGTGTTCCAGCGCCGCGCGGGCGTCTTCACGCTGACCGCGGTCACCGCGGCGGGCAGCGGCGGCTACCACGTCATCGACATCGGCGACCAGCAGGGCCTCGACCTGGTCGACGAGGCCGTGCCGGACCTCATCGGGCAGTTTCTCCGTTAAGGCACAGGCCAGGTGTGCACGGGTTCGTTGGTGTGCATGTGTTCCCGGTAGCGCAGCACCATTTCCCGCAGCGCCGCCGCGCGGTCCAGCGACCGGGACCGCTCCAGCGACCGCACCGCCTCGACCTGCCAGGTGGCACCGTTGCGCTCGGTCACGCACCGCTGCTCGATGATGCCCAGCAGCCGGTCCCGGTCCCCCGACGGCACACCCCAGGACGCCAGCCCTTCGTGCGCCAGCGGCAGCAGCCTGCGCAGCACCAGCTCCGCCGCCGACACCTCGCCCACGCCCGGCCAGTACACGCGCGCGTCGATCCCGTTGCGCGCCGCCGCGTGGAAGTTGTCCTCGGCGGCGGAGAAGCTCATCTGCGTCCACAGCGGACGGTCTTGGTCGACCAGGGCGCGGACGAGTCCGAAGTAGAACGCGCCGTTGGCCACCGTGTCGACCACTGACGGACCCGCTGGTAGCACCCGGTTCTCCACGCGGACGTGCGGGCGGCCTCCCGCGATGTCGTAGATGGGCCGGTTCCAGCGGTAGACCGTGCCGTTGTGCAGGCGCAGCTCGTGCAGCTCCGGGATGTCGCCGCGGGCCAGCACCTCGGCCGGGTCCTCCTCGTCGACCAGCGGCAGCAGGCCCGAGTAGTACTGCACGTTCTCCTCGAACAGGTCGAAGATGGACGTGATCCAGCGGTCGCCGAACCACACCCGGGGCCGCACGCCCTGCGCCTTCAGCTCGTCCGGCCGGGTGTCGGTGGCCTGCTCGAACAGCGCCACCCTGGTCTCGGCCCACAACTGCTTGCCGAACAGGTACGGCGCGTTCGCCCCCGTCGCGACCTGCACGCCCGCCACCACCTGGCTGGCGTTCCAGTACCGCGCGAACTCCTCCGGCGCGACCTGCAGGTGGTACTGCACGCTGGTGCAGGCGCTCTCCGGGGCGATCGAGTCGGCCGTGGTCGCCAACCGCTCCACCCCGCCGATGTTGATCTCCAGGTCCTCGCCGCGGGCGGCCAGGACCTGCTCGTTGAGCAGCTTGTAGCGGGGGTTGGCGGAGAGCACCTCGGCGCCGGTGTGCCCGGTGCGCAGCGTGGGCAGGATGCCGACCATCACGATGTGCGAGCCCATCCGCGCGGCCTTGGCCTCCGCCTCGTTCAGGTCGGCGCGGATCAGCTCCTCGAACCGGGTCAACCCGCCCGCCTCCAGCCGCTGCGGCGGCAGGTTGATCTCGATGTTGAACCGGCCCAGCTCGGTCTGGAACGCCGGGTCGGCGATGGCGGCGAGCACCTCGGCGTTGCGCATCGACGGGTCGCCCGCGCCGTCGACCAGGTTCAGCTCGATCTCCAGCCCCGCCATCGGCCGGTCGGCGTCGAAGCGGGACTCGGCGAGCATCTGCGCGAAGACGTCCAGGCACCGGCGGACCTTCTGCCGGAACCGCGTGCGGTCGGCCCGGGTGAACTCCGTCGACTCGACATCCTTGCCCATGCGACCAGCGTGATCCATCGCGGACCGACCCGCCACACCGGTTGGGCCGACCGGCCCAAGGCGCGGTCGCCGAGGCGGACACGAGCCCGCGTCGGCCGGAGGCCGGGCGCGGCGGACTAAGCTCGCCCGGGTGAGCGACCGCCTGGTTTGGATCGACTGCGAGATGACCGGCCTCGACCTCGGGCGCGACGCGCTGATCGAGATCGCCGCCCTGGTCACCGACTCCGAGCTCAACGTCCTCGGCGACGGCGTCGACCTGGTGATCCACACCGACGACGCGCACCTGGCGGGGATGCCGGAGGTGGTGCGCGAGATGCACGCCAGGTCCGGGCTCACCGACGAGGTGCGGGCCTCCGCGCTGACCCTGGCGGAGGCCGAGGCGCAGGTGCTGGCCTACGTGCGGGAATGGGTACCCGAGTCCCGCACCGCGCCGCTGTGCGGGAACTCGATCGCCACCGACCGCGGGTTCATCGCCCGGGACATGCCGGAACTCGACGGCCACCTGCACTACCGGATGGTCGACGTGTCATCGATCAAGGAGCTGGCCCGGCGCTGGTACCCGCGGGTCTACTACGCGCAGCCGGACAAGGGCCTGGCGCACCGGGCGCTGGCCGACATCCGCGAGTCCATCCGGGAGCTGCGGTACTACCGGGGGACGGTGTTCGTCCCGCACCCCGGGCCGACCACCGAGGAGGCCAAGTCGGTCGCCGACGCCCTCCTGGCCACCCCCAACCCCTAACCCAGTTTCAAAACTGCGTGCAGGGCACGCTACGATGTTCCAGCACCGCAGGGACCAGCTCCCAGAGGTGACTGTGGTGGGTGTAGCTCAGTTGGTAGAGCACCTGGTTGTGGTCCAGGAAGTCGCGGGTTCAAGTCCCGTCACTCACCCCAACGGCCCAGCCATGTTCGCGGAGAGAGCGAACATGGCTGGGCCTTTTGTTGCATCTGGGGGGCGCCCCCAGACCCCCACGGTGCGAGCCCCTCACGCGGGCGGGCGTGGTGACGGTGATCGGAGACCAGCACCGGTAGTTCGCCGGTCGGCGGGGTCTGATACCGCGTGTGCGGTGGGTAGTCAAGATCGGGCGAATCCGGCACCCGCACGGCCGCGTCCTATGGCGGCATCGGCACCCGTGCTATATCCGTGGAACGGACCAGTCTGTCCGGTATCGCCGGGGATGGCCGTTCACAACCGGTCAGACGAATATCTTTCGGGCAGGCAAACTGGTAATTGGTACACCACTTCTGGTAACTGGGGACGCCGTTAACCCCCTGGCCACCACCACGGCGAGTTACCTACTTTCTCTTATCGTCACCGGGTCGAGGGCCCCGGTGCGGAAGGAGAGTGCCGAATGAAGGTTCGTACCCTGCTGCTCGGCCTGGTGGCCGCGGCGGCGACGGCGATCGCCGCGCCGTCGGTCGGCTCGGCGGCACCCGACGACGGTCCGATCATGACGCCCGCCATCGTCGGCGGCACCAACGCGACGCAGACCTACAGCTTCATGGCGTCGCTGCAGAGCACCTCCGGCAGCCACTTCTGCGGTGGCTCGCTGATCAAGGCCAACTGGATCGTCACCGCCGCGCACTGCGTGCAGGGCAAGTCGGCGTCCAGCATCCAGGCGCGCATCGGCACCACGAACCGGACCAGCGGCGGCACCGTCGCCCGCGCGTCCCGGATCATCGTGCACCCGAGCTACCGGACCAGCTACGACATCGCGCTGATCCAGCTCAGCACCAGCGTCACCCAGGCCCCGGTGCAGATCGCCGCCAGCTCGGGGGCGACCGGCCAGGCCAGCCGGATCATCGGGTGGGGCCAGACCTGCCCGCAGGCCGGTGGCTGCGGCGCGCCGGTGACCCTGCAGCAGCTCGACACCTCCGTGGTGGCCGACAGCCGCTGCTCGGGCATCTCCGGCTCGATCGAGATCTGCACCAACAACCCGGGCAGCCGGGCGGGTGCCTGCTACGGCGACTCCGGTGGCCCGCAGGTCATCCAGGCCGGTGGCGGGTGGCAGCTGACCGGCGCCACCAGCCGCTCCGGCGGTGGCTCGCAGTGCGCCCAGGCCCCGTCGATCTACACCGACGTGGTCGCGCACAAGTCGTGGATCACGGGCTACACCGGCGCCCTGTAAGCGCCTGAACGACCGAGGTGCCCCCACCCGACTCCGGGTGGGGGCACCTGCGCGCTTTAGGGTCGAGGAATGCACGACATCGAGATCCGCGACGACATGATCCGGCTGGGCCAGCTGCTCAAGCTCGCGGGCATCGCCGAGGACGGCGCCCACGCCAAGGACCTGCTCGACGCGGGCGAGGTCGCGGTCAACGGGGAGCCGGAGCACCGGCGCGGCAGGCAGGTCCACCCGGGTGACCACGTCACCGTGGGCCGCGAGGAGATCCGCGTCACGTCCCGTTAGGACGCTGCCCTACTTCTTGCCGCCCTGGCGCCAGGTCTCCCACGGGACCTGCCAGACGCTGAGGCCGTCCCACGCCTCCAGCACCGGGCCGCCGGAGTTCTGCACCACGATCACATCGCCCTTGTTCGAGATTTCCTGCAGCCAGGCGGCGTTCTCCACGGACATGTTGATGCAGCCGTGGCTGACGTTGCGCACGCCCTGGTCGCGCACCGACCACGGCGCCGAGTGGTAGAAGATGCCGCTGTTGGACATGCGGCTCGCGACAGCGACCTTGGTGCGGTAGCCACCCGCGGCGTCGGCGGGGACGCCGTAGGTCGAGGAGTCCATCACGTAGTTGGTGTGCTCGCTCATGACCGTGTAGGTGCCGACCGGCGTCTCGTGCGCCTTCTTGCCCAGCGAGATGGGGATCGTGCGAGCCACGGTGCCGTTGACGGTGACCGTCATCTGGTGGGTCTGTCCATCCGCGACGGCGACGACCGAGTCCCCGATGGTGACGGTGGCTTTGCGGTCCTCGCGGCCGAAGACGCCGTTGCCGAGGTTCTTGCCGTAGATGGCGGCGTTGACCGTCACGGTGGTGCCCGACTTCCAGTACTCCCGCGGCCGCCAGTGCACCTCCTTGTCGCTGAACCAGTAGAAGGCGCCCTCCGTGACGGGAGACGCGGTCACCTGGATCGCCTTCTCGGCGGCGGCCTTGTCGGTGATGGTGGCGTCGAAGTAGAAGGCGAACGTCTGGCCGACGCCGACCTTCTGACCGTCGAGCGGGTTCATCGACAGCGCGGTCTGGCGCTTGGGCTTGGCGGTGGTGAAGGTGGCGGAGGACGTCGCGGGCTTGCCGTCGCCGTCCTGGGCCTTGACGGAGGTGGTGTAGGTCTTGCCGTAGCCGAGCGCCTCGGTGGTCTGCCAGGTGCCGCCGTCCGCGGCCAGCGCGCCCGCCACGGCCTTGCCGTCCGCACCGGTGACCAGGACCTCGGTGAGCTTGCCGCCGGTCGCGGCGACGGTGACCGCGTCACCGGGTGGCACGTCGGCGGACTTGTCGGCGGGGGTGAGCGCGAGCGCGAAGGGCACGGGGGCGGGCTTGGCCGTCGACGTGGGCGAGGCGCTCGCGGTCGCGGTGCCGGAGTTCACCCCTTCGGGTGGAGTCGGGGTGTCCCCCGACGAGCATCCGGCGGCGGTCAGCACCGCCACCAAAGCGGCACCCACAGCCGCTCCGGTCCATCCTCGACAGCGCCCACCCCTGGACATACGACCCGCCCGTCCTGCTCACAACCTGGCCCCGACCTGTGGGAACAGTGTGCCTGACGAGCTCGCGCGCGTGGGCCGGTACCGCCCGATCGCACAAGGGGGACCCCCTGATTTCTTCCCGACCGACACCCTGTGCTAACTTTTCACCCGTCAGCAGGAGAGATCCTGACGAGCGCCGCTAGCTCAACTGGCAGAGCAGCTGGCTCTTAACCAGCGGGTTCGGGGTTCGAGTCCCTGGCGGCGCACGAGTCCGAGTGGCCGAGGTGTGTTCGTGGAAAGCGCGAACACACCTCGGCCACTCGGCATTTTCGGGGGTGCAACCCCCGAACCCCGCCCGGCGGGTTTCACCCCCGGACCCCCAAAGTGGCGCAAATCCGTCCACTTCAGACTTCCCACCCTTGCGCGCGGGTGGCGAAATCACGCGGGTGTCCTGTTCCCATTTTTGTGGCGCGCGGCACATCTCTCTCCCACATTCACAGCGCGGCGTCAATCCGTACCAGGTCGGGAATATGCCAGTGTGGGAATAAAGGCAATTACCAGTTCTTTCGGGCGAAGCGGGCGGTGCAACAGGATCAAGGGGCGGTTGTCCCCTACCCCTGCTGGAGGCACCAAACCATGACCAGGAAAGTGGTTCTGCCGGTCGTCGCCGGGCTCGCACTGCTGGGCGCGGTGGTCATCGCGCCCGGGGCGTCGGCCAACCAGGAAGCGAACGCGCTCGCGGCGCCGGATATCTCGGTGGCGGCCGTGCAGGCCCACCTCAACCAGTTCCAGACCATCGCCAACAACAACGGCGGCAACCGGGCGCACGGTCGGCCCGGCTACAAGGCGTCGATCGACTACGTGAAGGGCAAGCTGGACGCGGCGGGGTGGACCACCTCGGTGAAGACCTTCACCGCGCAAGGCGCGACCGGCTACAACCTGATCGCGGACTGGCCCGGCGGTGACGCGAACAACATCCTGATGGCAGGCGGCCACCTCGACAGCGTGAACGCCGGACCGGGCATCAACGACAACGGCACCGGTTCGGCCGGGCTGATCGAGGTCGCGCTGGCCGTCTCGCGGGCGCAGCTCAAGCCGACCAAGCACCTGCGGTTCGGCTGGTGGGGCGCGGAGGAGTTGGGCCTGCTGGGCTCCAACAACTACGTGAGCACCCTGTCCGCCGCCGAGAAGTCGCGGATCAAGGGCTACCTGAACTTCGACATGACGGGCTCGCCGAACCCCGGCTACTTCGTCTACTCGTCGTCGGGCCAGCCCACCGGCTCCACCACGCTGCAGAAGACGCTGGAGGAGTACTTCACGCAGATCAACGTGCCCACCGAGACCACGGTGGTCGGCGGCCGCTCCGACCACGCGGCGTTCGCCAAGGCGGGCATCCCGACCGGCGGCCTGTTCAGCGGCGCCGAGAGCACCAAGACCGCCGCGCAGGCCCGCAAGTGGGGCGGCCAGGCCAACACCGCCTTCGACGCCTGCTACCACCGGTCGTGCGACAAGACGACCAACGTCAACACCACCTCGCTGGACCGCCACACGGACGCGATCGCCTACGCGATCTGGAAGCTGTCCGGCGCCCCGGCGATCTGATCGACGCTCGTTGACGCGGGCCACCCCGACCGGGGTGGCCCGCGTTCGTCTACCCCCGGCGACCGCCGCCCGACGCCCGCGAGGGGTCCCCTCGATAGGGGAACCCCTATTACGAAAATCTAGTTGGCGGGACGTACTCGTGCGGCTGGCCGGAGCGAGCCTGTGGACAACTCCGGCCGTGGGTGATCCGGTAGCGCCTGCCCTTGGCTCAGCAGACGCGCTTGTACCGCAGGACTCGGCGCAGGGAGTCGACGACGCGGTAGGTGGGGAGTTCGCCCGCGGTCACCGCGGCTTCCAGGCGGGTCAGGATTTCCGGGAGGCGGCCGCCCGAGGACCAGAACGGGACGTCCGCGCCCGCGGCGAAGGCGCGGAGGACGGCTTCGGGGAGGTCGTAGCGGTCGGAGATCGCACGCATGGCGCCCAGGTCGTCGGTGAAGGTCAGGCCGTCGAAACCCAGGTCTTCGCGGAGCAGTCGGTAGACGGCGGGGTCGAGGCTGGCGGGCAGGTCGCCGGTGAGGCCCGGTACGTCGAGGTGACCGACCATGACCGCGACCGGGCCCCGCGCGGGCAGTTCCCGGTACGGCCGCAGGTCGCTCCCCCGCAGCTCGTCGAGGGGCGGGGTGGTCACCCGGCCGCCGTGCGAGTCGCCGGTGGCGCGGCCGTGGCCGGGGAAGTGCTTGAGCACCGGCAGCATGCCGCCGTCGCGCAGGCCGTCGGCGAAGGCGCCCGCGTAGCGGATGGCGGTGTCGGGGTCGGGGCTGAACGAGCGGTCGCCGATCACCGTGCGGTCCGGCGCCGCCGTGAGGTCGACCACCGGCGCGAAGTCGAGCGTGACCCCGCGCGCGGTGAGCCTGGCCGCGCGGTCGCGGGCCAGGGCCCGGACCTGGTCCACGGTCATGGTGGCGGCCATCTGCCTGGCGCTGGGCAGGTCGCCGTCGAGTTCGTCGACCCGCTGGACGCGGCCGCCTTCGTCGTCGACGGCCACGATCAGCGGAAGCGCCGACCCCGCCGCGACGGCGGGCAGTCGCCCGTCGACGAGCAGGGCCGTGGGGTTGCCGCCGACGAAGATCCCGCCGATGCCCTCGGCGACGGCGGCGCGCGCGTCCTCGGGCCCCTTGGGGTCCACGCCCATCATCAGCACCTGGGCCAGCCGCTGCCGCGGTGTCAGGCCGGAGATGACCGGGTCGCACGGGTCGGGACCGCGCTCCGGGTGGGTCAGTGCGGCGGCGGGCACGCCCGCGACCACCTCGACCGGCGGGACCATCGCGGTCACCAGTGTCGCGACGACGGAGCCGACCCCTACCGCGGCCAGCACGCGCGACGTCCGGACTGTGGGCACGCGCCATTCTCACCCGTGCGGGCCTACCGCCGCGCGCGGCTCCACAGGATGTCCACGAGTCGCCCCCATACCCGGCACAGCGCGCCGGCATGGTGGCGGCATGCCATACACGCTCTCGCACGCCGCCGCGGCGCTCCCGCTGCTCCGCCGCGGACCCCTGGTCGGGTCGGCGCTGGTGGTCGGGACGATGTCGCCCGACCTGCTGTACTTCGTCTTCCTGGAGACCGGGGTCGACGCGCGCACGCACACGTGGCTCGGGCTGGTGCTGATCGACCTGCCGGTGGCGTTGGCGGTGCTGGCGGTGTGGCAGCTCTTCGTGGTGCCCGCGCTGGTCGCGCTGGCGCCCGCGCGGCTGCGGGCCCGGTTGGTGCCGAGGGAGCCGGTGCCGCGGCTGAGCGTGGCGATGGTGGTGTCGGTGCTCATCGGCGGGGCCACGCACCTGGTGTGGGACGCGTTCACCCACCACAACGGGTGGGTCGTGGAGCACTACCCGAGCCTGCGGTTGTGGTTCTGGGTCGGCATGCCGCGCTACCACTTCCTGCAGTACGCCAGCAGCGTCGCGGGAGCCGCGCTGCTGGTCTGGTGGGCCGTGCGGTGGTTGCGCCGCCGGGAGCCGGTGGCGGTGGTCCCGGCGCTCTACGAGCCGCTCAGGCGGCCGGGGCGGGTGATCTGCGCGGTGGTGGCCACCGGGATCGTGCTGGCGGCCGTGCGGGCGCTGCCGGTGATGGCGTGGGTGGCCGACCGGCCGGTGCTCGCGTACGCGCACCGGCTGGCCTCGGGGGTGGCGCCGAGCGCGACGCAGGTGCAGGCGGGGATGAACCGGGTGTCGATCTGCCTGGTGTCGGGCGCGTTCGTGGCGCTGGCGCTGATCGGGGTCCGGCAGCGGCTGCGGGCCCGGCGGGCGGCGACCGGCGGGTGAACCGGGCGGGTCCACCCCGGACCGTCCACTCGGGTCCGGCGCGCCCAGCCTGCTCCGCGCCCACCTCGCCACCCGGCTCGCCCGCCCGGCGGGGGCGGCCGGTGCGCTCATGGTCAAGTCAACACCCGGAGACGCTCCGGTGACACCCGGCTGATGGTTGACTACCCGCTGGTACAGACCATTGAGTGACCGCCGAATGGTCTACGTCTACGGCCGTTGATCACACAACGACCGACGGGCGGGACCGCTGGCGGGGCAAGGGATCTCGGCCGCGACCCCGGGGAGTTCCGTTGCCTCGGCTAAGAACCTCTGGCGCATCGCGTCTGCAACTTGCAGAATCGGGGCCACACACCGGCGGCCGCGATCGTGTTCGCCCGGGGACCGTCCGCAGCGACCGGTGGAGTTCTCCGCAACCAAGGTGAACAGAGTTGGACCAGACCGACCAACTCCGATCAACAATCAGCAGAACTCGTGCGCCGTGGTCCTAAAGCTTGGCGTTGGTGATCCTTCGGCCTAGCTTTGTCCCATGGAGCTGGAGCTGCGCCACTTCAAAATCATCGTTGCGGTCGCCGAGGCGGGCAGCATCACCAAGGCCGCGTCCACGCTCGGCCTCGCCCAACCGGCCCTGACCGCTCAGCTCCACCGGATCGAACGCGCCCTCGGTGGACCACTGTTCGAACGGGATCGGAAAGGAGCAAGACCCACCCCACTGGGTGAACTCGTGCTGTCTCGCGCGCGACTGCTGCTACCCGCGGTGTCCGGCCTGCGCGAAGAGGCCGCCCGGTTCGCCAACAACGCCTCCCTCCCTGGCGACACCCCGTCCCGGCTGCGCCTGGGCTCGGCCACCGGCCCCGTGCTCGGCGGCCTGGTGCACCAGCTCAACGCGGCCTACCCCGACCTGCACGTGACCACGCACGTCTCCTGGTCCTCCGAGGAGCTGGCCGCGATGGTCGCCGACGGCCGGGTCGACTACACGCTGGCGGGCGTCTGCGGAGACGCCCCGCCACCGTCCCAACCCGGCCTCATCTGGCGGACGCTGGCCACCGACCCGGTCTTCGTCCTGCTGTCCGACAAGCACCCCCTCTCCACCCAGTCCGAGGTCGAGCTCGGCGACCTGGCGGGCGTCCAGTGGGGGGCCACCCCCGGCGACGGCTGCTTCGCCGACTGCTTCGCCGCGGCCTGCGCACGAGCGGGCTTCACCCCGCGCACCCTGTACGAGACCGATGTCGTGAGCTGCATCGACCTCGTGGAGTCCGGTGATGCCGTCGTGCTGTGCCAACCGATGTTCCGACAGATGCCCGGTGTGGTCGCGGTGCCCATCGCGGGCAACCCGCTGCGCTGGCGCAACCTGATCGGGTGGCACCCGGACGGGTCCGCCGCCGCCTTCTCCGACCAGCTGGTCAAACTGGCCAGCCAGGCCTACGCCGATGTGATCGCCCGCAGCGCCCGGTACACCGAGTTCCTGCGCGACCACCCCGGCTTCGGCGTCGAGCTACCGGAGGGGCCGTCGTCGAACTAGTCGGCGCAAGCCAGGAGCTATGGTCAAGTGCTATGCCCTGATCGTGTGTGACGCGGATTACTGTGCAGGCACCTGCTGACCGTTTCGCCCGGTTGATCTCTCCCGTCCTGGTCGGAGGTCACCGGGCATTCCTGCGTTTGGGGCCCCTCGACCGGTCTAGCCAACCGGTCCACCCGGTCGGGCCAGCCACCCGGCCGTGGGTGGCGCGGGCACGACACCCTCCCCCGCCTGAACGCGCCGGTACGCAGCCATCCCGTACACCTTCCCCTGCACAAGGAGAACGGCATGGCAAGACGAATCACAGCCCTGCTCGCGGCCGCCGTGGCGACCGGGGGCGCGGTCGTCGCGGTGGGCTTATCCGCCGAGGCCGCGCCATCGGCCCCGGCGGCGGCCGAAAGCATGAGCGCGGCGATGCAGCGGGACCTCGGACTCGACGCCGCGCGGGCCGCCGCGCGGCTGTCCAACGAGGACCGCGCGGGCAAGGCGGACCGGACGCTGCGCAAGCAGCTGTCCGGAAGGCTGGGTGGTACGTGGTACGACGCGGGCCGGGGCAAGCTCGTCGTCGGCGTCACGGACAACTCCGCCGCCGCCACGGCCCGCGCCGCGGGCGCCGACGCGGTCGTGGTCGGCCGCACCGAGGCCCAACTGGACGAGCTGAAGGCCACACTCGACGCGAACCAGGCGCGCAGCCCGCGCACCGTGGCGAGCTGGTACGTGGACCTGCCGGGCAACCGGATCGTGCTCAAGTCCCGGGGCACCGCGCTGGCGGCGGCCAGGGCGTTCGTCGCGGCCAGCGGTGTGCCCGCCGACGCGGTGAGCGTGGAGGCCTCCGACGAGGCGCCGCGCAAGCTGATCGACGTGGTCGGCGGCAACGCGTACTACATCGGCAGCGGCACCCGCTGCTCGGTCGGTTTCTCGGTGAACGGCGGGTTCGTCACCGCCGGGCACTGCGGCACCAGCGGCGCGTCCACCACCCAGCCGAGCGGCTCCTTCGCCGGATCCAGCTTCCCCGGCAACGACTACGCCTTCGTGCGGGTCGCGGCGGGCAACACCCCGGTCGGCGCGGTGAACAACTACTCCGGCGGCCGGGTGGCCGTGGCCGGGTCGACCGACGCGCCGGTGGGCTCGTCGATCTGCCGCTCCGGTTCCACGACCGGGTGGCACTGCGGCACCATCGCGGCCCGCAACGCCTCGGTCACCTACGCCGAGGGCACGATCACGGGTCTGATCCGCACGAACGTCTGCGCCGAGCCGGGCGACTCCGGCGGGTCGGCGATCTCGGGCAGCCAGGCCCAGGGCGTGACCTCCGGCGGTTCCGGCAACTGCACCTCCGGCGGCACCACGTACTTCCAGCCGGTCAACGAGATCCTGCAGGCGTACGGGCTGACCCTGGTCACCAACGGTGGCGGCACCCCGCCGACCACGACCCCACCGACCACCCCGCCCGGCAACTGCACCGGCACCGCCTACACCGGCACCCTCGCCGGTGGCGGCAGCGCCATCCAGCCGGGCAACAGCTACTACCAGACCACGGCGTCGGGCACCCACCGCGGCTGCCTGACCGGTCCCGCCGGTACGGACTTCGACCTGTACCTGCAGAAGTGGAACGGTTCGGCCTGGGCCAACGTGGCCAGCGGGACGACCCCGACCAACAGCGAGACGGTGTCCTACTCCGGCACCGCGGGCTACTACCGCTGGCAGGTCCACGCCTACAGCGGCGGCGGCAGCTACACGCTGCGGGTCACGCGCCCGTAGTTGACCCGGCACCGGCGGGGATGTCACGGTAATCCCCGCCGGTGCCGTGCGTCCGTGCCACTACGGGACCCGAGACGAATCCGCACCGACGCCGCAACGCTGAACGGTCGCGCGCCCGCGGAACACTTTTCCGGCCTGTTCCGAATCGACTTCCACGACACGCGAAAATCGCGCGCGCGATCATTTCCCGACCGACGGCGAAATCGTCGTCGAACCCACTCCGGCGATCATGGGGGATCCGCCGCCCCGGAGAACGAATGGGACGGCGGGCGATCCTGGTACTCGTCGCCGAAGACTGCACCAAGGGGCGGGCGAGCCGCCGTGATTCCGAGCGGCAGCCGACCCTGGGGGCAGTCGGCGTCCCGATCAGTGGGACTGTCCGGATCGGTCAGGTCTCATTCGGAGAACAACCGGGCACTCAGGCGACGACCTCGGCGGTCGGCGGTTCGGCCTTGCGGACCTGGTCGCGGCCGCCGTTCTTGGCCTCGTAGACCGCGGCGTCGGCGCGCTGGAGCAGGGTCTCCAGGTCGGCGTCGTCGCCGGTGGCGGCGGCCACGCCGATGGAGGTCGTGCGGTTGGCGATGACGACCGGCTGGCCGCGCTTGTCGGTGGCCGCCACGGACATGGCCGCGACGCCCAGCCGGATGCGCTCGGCGACCATCGCGGCGGCGTCGAGGTCGGTGTCGGGGAACAACAGCACGAACTCCTCGCCCCCGAACCGACCCACCACGTCACCCTGGCGGACCGATTCGCGCAACACGGCCCCCACCGCTCGCAGTACCGCGTCCCCCGCCGGATGGCCCCATGTGTCGTTGACCTGTTTGAAGTAATCCAGGTCGAGCACGGCGACCGCGAGGGTGGTGCCGCGCTGCCGCTTGGCCCGCGCCAGCTCCCGCCCGGCCTGCTCGTGCCAGCCCCGCGAGTTGAGCAGCTGGGTCTTGTGGTCGGTGCGCGCGTCGCCGCGCAGGTTCTCGATCTGCAGCGCGCCCCAGTCCATCGCGCACAGCAGCGGCACCAGGAACAGCGGCGCCAGCCAGGCGTTCGCGATGGCCAGCGCGGCGAGCACGCCGAGGCACACGGTGAGCGCGGCCAGCGCGTTGTCGCGGCGGCTGCCGATGACCGTGGTCCAGGTCGGCTGGGGCGCCGACAGGGCGATCACACCGGCGATGGAGAGCGCGTTCAGCACGAAGTAAGCGAGCCCGGCGAGGGTGAGAACCAGCACGTCACGGGGGCCGATGGCGGTGTCGACGGTGACGCCCGCGACCCGGACGACCGCGTACGAGCCGAGCGCGGCGACCAGGATCCCGGCGGTGCCGAAGGTGTACCGGAACAGCGGTCGGCGGGCCACCGGGTACAGCTGCACGCGCAGCAGCATGAGCGCCAGCACGGCCATCCACGCGGGCAGCAACACCATGGCGGGCAGGAACCACACCACGCTGGTGTCCATGTGCGGACCCGGCCCGCGGTCGCGCCGGGTCTCCTCCGTGCGGCGGGTCAACCACAGGTGGACCATGCCCGCGCCGACGAGTACGCCGCCCGCCCGCCAGTCGGCCGCGGTGGCCGCCGGGGATGTCACGAAGGCGAACGTGACGGCGATCAGCGTGACGAGCTCGAAGATGATCACGTAGCGTCTGGCGGCGGGAGGCAGCGACCACAGGCCCCAGCCCCGCACCAACCGCACCAACGAAGGGTGTTCACTGCGGAGCGAGTCGGTCACACTTAGCCGTGACCGGAACCGCCGCTCGTTCCGCTCCCGCGCCGCGTCGCGGAGGGTGTGGGTCTGCTCGGCCTCGGGGCGCGAGTCACGAGGAGGTGTTCCCGATGCGGGAGCGGGCACAGCGGGTACGTCACCCGTGGGCGCGGTATCCGCGGCTACGGCGTCACCTTCGGGCCCGTCAAGCGTTTCGTCCAGCGTGGATCCCCTGGGAGGTGTGCGCGATGCGCTCCCGTGACCGGCGACCCGCTCCCCCCGGCCGTCCACTTCGTGCGAAGGAGCCGCAGCCGATGCGTTCCCGTGACTGGTGAGTCCCCCCGCTACGCCGTCCGCCGACCAACCACCCCCAGCGGATGCCCCCTCGTCGTCGCCGAAAGGAGCCCGCGATGCGTTCCCGCGACTGGTGACCACGCACACCTCCCCCGAGTCGTCCCGACCGTCCACTTCAACCGAAGGAGCACCCCATGAGTTCCCGTGACTGGTGAGCCCCGTGGCCACCACGTTCGTGGCAGCTGAATCGTCCAACCCGACCGAGAACCGAGGAGATGCACCCGATGCGCAGCCGTGACTGGTGAGTGAGTCCCCGACCTCGTCCGTACCGAGCCCCTGAGGAGCCCCAAGTGTCCCGTGACTGGTGAACCCCGAGCCGCGACCGTCCACACCGACCACAGAAGGAGCGCCCGATGCGCAGCCGCGACTGGTGACCCCGTTCTCCGATCCGCCCGCCCCACGACCAGAAGGAGCCGCAGATGTCCCGCGACTGGTGACCGCAGAACCGACCTCGTCCGATTCGAGCGCAGAGGGAGTGCCGAATGTCTCGCGACTGGTAACCGCAGCGGAGTCCTCGTCCGAACCGAGAACAGAAGGAGCCCCGGATGTCCCGCGACTGGTGAGACCCGCTTCGAGCCCAGTGGAACCGGAATGGGAGGGAACGCCCGATGTCCCGTGATTGGTGAGCAGCGAACCGGAACCGCCCGAACCAGCGGAAGGAGCCGCAGATGTCCCGCGACTGGTGACCACGACGACGGAACCGCCCGAATCGAGAGCAGAAGGAGCGCCGAATGTCCCGCGACTGGTGAACGCAGCAGAGACCTCGTCCGAACCGACCACGCCCGAAGGAGCCCCCCGTGTCCCGCGACTGGTAACCGAACCGCCCGTCCCGTCCGAACCGAGATCGACAGGAGCCCCCGATGTCCCGCGACTGGTGAACGCAGCAGAGGCCTCATCCGAACCGAGTACCCCCGAAGGAGCCCCGCATGTCTCGTGACTGGTGAGCGAACCGGCAACCCCGTCCGCACCGACAGCAACCGGAGCAGCGCATATCCCGCGACTGGTGACCACAGCCCCCGTCCCGTCCGAACCGAGACCGTCAGGAGTGCCCGATGTCCCGCGACTGGTGAGTGCGGCGTCGACGTCCCCGTCCACCCCTCGAACCGAAGGAGCCCCCGGTGCGTAGCCGCGATTGGTGACCCGGTCCCCCACACCGTCCGACACGTCCCCCGAAGGAGCCGCAGATGTCTCGCGACTGGTGATTTGCGTCACACAACCCTCGGAACCGTCCCCCACGGGACCGTCCACACCGACAGGAGCGCCCGCTGCGCAGCCGCGATTGGTAGTCCACTCGCCCCGGTCCACCTGACCGCGAGCGCCCTCGCTACCGCCCTCCCGGGTGTCCCCACCGGAGACTGGCGGAACCGGCACTTGGAGCCCCGACAGAGGCGCTGTCCGTCCGTCTCCGCGATCGGTGAGACCCAACGGTGCTGCCTCCTCTCCGAACTCCATCCCCGACCGCTCCGGCGACCGCGCCCCAGGGGACGCGGCTGTGGCCGGAGGGGTTGTCCCTCTTCCCGGTGTCGCGCCGAAACGCGTCGAACCGGCTCGTCCGTACCATCGCGTACCACTCTTGCCGTGTGTCACGAGCCCCGGCGGAACCCGTGCGCCACCACTGTCTCCACGGTACGTCCTGCGCCGACAGTAGCGACCCCGCTACGCCAAGCAGCGCCCGAATGGAGCACGACATTACTCGGACGTGTCGCCGAACCGATTCGGGCATTCGCCGGACCCGGCGTGACCCCAACAGAGGTACCGGAGATAGTGATCTTCCGAACCTCGTCGACGCAAGGTGACCGGACTCACGCGGTGCGCATCGGTGCCAACCACTTCCGCAGGCGGGCGGGCGGCCGCTTCTCCAACCCGTAGGGCTCCAGGTGCCCGCCGAGCACCTCGGCGAAGGCGGTCGTGACAGTCTCGACGTCCCACCGGTCCCGGTGCAGGATCGGGGCTTTTAGGTACGGCTGACCGACCACGTGCAACTCCGGGCCGGTGCAGCGCACGACCTGACCGGTGATCCCGCCGGAGCGGTCGTCGTCCAACAGGAAGTGCACAACGGGTGCCACGAGGTCGGGCGTGTGCTCGGGCGGCGTCTGCCTGCTGGCCCGTTCGGACGTCCACACCATCCGCGTGTAGGCCCTCGGGCAGATCGCGTTCACCCGGATGCCCGAGTCCTCCAGGTCGAGCGCCCACGAAGAGGTCAGCGAGGACACGGCCCCTTTCGTCGCCGCGTAACTGCCGAGCGTGCGCTGGCCGAGTGAGGCGCCGGAGGACACGTTGACGATCGACCCGCTGCCCGCGGCCCGCATCCGGCGGATCGCCGCCAGGCCCGTGTAGATCACGCCGAGCACGTTGACCTCGACCACCGCGCGGACCCGCGCCGGGTCGTCCTCCCACGGCAGGGCCTCGTAGTTCAGTCCCGCGTTGTTGACCAGGCCGTCGATCGCGCCGAACTCGGCGACGCACAGGTCCACGATGGCCGCGGCCTGCTCCGGGTCGGCGACCGAGTGCTCGCTGGCCACCGCGGCACCGCCGTTCGCGCGGATCCGCGCGGTCACCAGCCGGGCCCGCTCGGCGTCCACGTCGTTGACCACCACCGCCGCGCCGACCCCGGCCAGGTGCTCGGCGAACGCCTCGCCCAACCCGCGCCCCGCGCCCGTCACGACAACCGCCCTGCCGTCCATCCGGCTCACCCCGTTTTCCCGCGCCAGCCCCGACAAACCGGTCACCACGAGCACCGGTTCGGTGGCCAGTGTCGAGCGGTTTGGCCGGAAAATCCCCCACCGACTCCGGTGGTGGCGCCGAGCGGGCCGCGCACTGCGCCGAGCGCGCTCGTCCGTTCAGCGCGCCGGTAGGCGCGGACCGGTCACCCCTGTTGCGCCGGACGGGCGCATCGCCCGGATTTCCGGGCCGAGGAAACTTCACAAGTACTTATGCGGGGCGGTTCAGCCGGTACTCTGTGCGACGCCGCGATGACCCAGCGGCAGGAGTGAACACCGGGTTCACCGCACCCAGACCCCGGGTGCGGAGGATGGAGTCAGCCGCGCGGGCCACCGCCCGTCGGACGGGAGCACACGTGAGCCGAGCCGCACCCAGGATGTCGGCGGTCCTCGCGGACCGCGAGTTCCGCGCGCTCTGGTTCTCCGAGGCGGTGTCCGTCGGCGGCGACCAGCTGACCCGGGTGGCGCTGGCGATCCTGGTCTACCAGCGCACCGGTTCGGCGTTCTACGCGGCGGGAATCTACGCGTTGACGTTCCTGCCCGCGCTCGCGGGCGGCCTGGGGCTCTCGCAGCTGGCGGACCGCTACCGGCGGCGCAACCTGATGGTCGTGTGCGCGCTGCTGCAGGCGGCCGTTGTGGCGCTGATGGCGATTCCCCACATGCCGCTGTGGGCGCTGTTCCTGTTGGTGATCATCGTCCCGATGGTGCAGTCCCCGGCGATGGCGGCGCAGAACGCGACCCTGCGGGAGATCTACACCGACGACGCGATGTACATGCGCAGCCAGGACCTGCGCGGCATCACCACGAACACGACCATGTTGCTCGGCCTCGGCGGCGGCGGTCTGCTGGTGAGCGCGATCGGCGCGTCGTGGGCGCTGATAATCGACGCCGGTACGTTCACGATCGCCGCATTCCTTACGTGGCGCAACGTTGTCAACCGCCCGCCCGCGGGTTCCAAGAACGACGGGTGGTTCGACGGTGCCAAGTGGGTGTTCGGCGACCGCAAGCTCCGGGTGCTGCTGACGCTCTCGTGGCTGGTGGGGCTCGCGGTCATCCCCGAGGGTCTCGCGGCACCGCTGGCGAAGGAGGCCGGTGCGGCGCCGGAGGCGGTGGGCTGGCTGCTGGCCGCGGACCCGCTGGGCTTCATCCTCGGCACGTTCGCCATCTCGCACTTCGTCCCCGCCCGGCACAGACCGCGGCTGATCGGGGTGCTGGCCACGGCCTCGGTCGGCTTCCTGGTGCTGTTCGCGGTCAAACCGAGCCTCCCCGCGGCGCTGGTGGTCCTGTTCCTGGCGGGCGCGGTCGGGGCGTACCAGATCACGGTCATGGCGGTGTTCAACACGCTGGTGCCCAACGAGATCCGCGGTGGCGCGTTCGGCGCGGCGCGGACCGGGCTGCGGGTGTCGCAGGGCCTCGGTGTGGCCCTGGGCGGTCTGGTGGCCGAGCTGATCGGTTCGGCGATGACCACGGTGGCGCTGGCGGGTCTGCTCGGCGTGCTGATCGCGGTGCCCGCCGGGCTGATGTGGGGGCGCCTCAACGATTCCGCGGCCTCGGCCCCCGCGCCCGCCGAGGCGCCGACGGACAGCCGGGAAGCGGCCTAGGCGCTGTCGCCGGGCGCGACCAGGCCGGTCTCGTAGGCGAGGACGACGGCCTGGGCCCGGTCCCGCAGGTTCAGCTTGGCGAAGATGCGGGCCACGTGGGTCTTCACCGTGGCCTCGCTCAGCGTCAGCTCCACGGCCAGTTCCGCGTTGGACCGCCCCTTGCCCAGCAGCCGCAGCACTTCCAGCTCGCGCGGGGTGAGACCGCCGAGGTCGCGGTGCGCGGCCGGGATGGCGGGCACGGCTGGGACGGCCGCGGCGAACCGCTCGACCAGCCGCCGGGTGATCGACGGGGCCAGCAGCGCGTCCCCGGTGCCGACCAGGCGCACGGCGTTGACGAGGTGTTCGGGTGTCACGTCCTTGAGCAGGAAACCGCTGGCGCCCGCGGCCAGCGCCTCGTAGACGTACTTGTCGAGGTCGAACGTCGTGAGCATGAGGACCCGGCACGGCACGGACGCGAGGATCTGCCGGGTGGCCCGCAAGCCGTCCAGCGTCGGCATGCGGATGTCCATGAGCACGACGTCCGGGCGGGTGGCGCGGACCACCTCGACCGCCTCGACCCCGTCGGCCGCCTCGCCGACGACGTCGATGCCGCCGGAGGCCAGGATCATCCGGAAACCGGTGCGGACGAGGGCCTGGTCGTCGGCGATCACGACACGGGGATCCGCACCTGCGCGTGGGTTCACGGTGCCGCCAGCGGGATCTTCGCCCGCACCCGGAACCCGCCGCCGAGCCGCTTGCGGGCGTCGAGGTCGCCGCCGAGCACCGCGACCCGCTCGCGCAGGCCGAGCAGGCCCCGGCCGTCGCCGGGCTCGCCGACCGGCGGGTCGCCCGCGAGCACGCTCGGGCCGCTGTTGAGGACTTCGACGCGCAGGTGGTGCTCGGTGTAGCGGACGGTCACCTCGGCCGGTTGGCCGTTGCCGTGCTTGAGGGCGTTGGTCAGTGCTTCCTGGATGATCCGGTAGGCCGTCAGGTCGACGCCGGAGGGCAACGGCCGCGGTTCGCCGGAAACCCGGACCTCGACCGGCAGCCCGGCGAACGCGATCCGGTCCACGAGGCCGCTGAGCCTGCTCAGGCTCGGTTGCGGGGACAGGTCCTCGGTGCCGTCGGCCGCGGGTGCCAGCAGGCCGAGGAGGTGGCGCAGCTCGGTCATCGTGTCGCGGCCCGCGGTCTCCACGGCCAGCAAGGCGGATTCGGCGTCTCCCGGCCGTGCGGCCAGGACCCGGCGGGCGGCCCCGGCCTGCACGACCATCACGCTCACGTTGTGGCTGACGATGTCGTGCAGCTCGCGCGCGATCCGGGCCCGTTCGGCGTCCACCGCGGTCTTCGACGCGGTCTCCCGTTCGCGCTCCAGGAGCCAGCCGCGCTCCCCCAATGCCGCGCGGTGGGCCCGGCGGGACCGCGCGAGCAGGAGCCCGAGGGCAGCGGCGACCGCGGCGGTCGCAACCGCCACGACCAGCCAACCCGCGCCTAGGTGCCACACGCCGACCACTGTCCCACGGGGCGCGTCCGGCCACGGGTGTACATCCCGGGGATGACAGTCGCGGCCGGGTTACCTCCCGGTGCGGATGCCATCGGGGGCGCCGCTGTCGAGGATTGCCGACATGCACAGTGACATCGCCGGCGGGCCCATTGGTGAGGTCGTGGTCGGGCTGACCGACGTCCGCAAGGAGTACAGCGACTCGGTCGCGCTGGACGGTGTGTCGCTCGAGATCCGCGCGGGGGAAGCGGTCGCGGTGATGGGGCCGTCGGGGAGCGGGAAGTCGACGCTGCTGAACCTGGTCGCCGGGTTGGACCGGCCGACCTCGGGATCGGTCGCGGTGCACGGGGAGGACCTGGGTCGGTTGAGCGAGACCGGTTTGGCGCTGTTCCGGCGGCGGCGGATCGGGATGGTGTTCCAGTTCTTCAACCTGCTCGACGACCTGCCCGCACTGGACAACGTGGCGCTCGCCGCGCAGCTGACCGGCACCAAGGCGCCGCAGGCCCGCAGGCGGGCGCTGGAACTGCTGGACGAGCTGGGCGTCGCGGGGCGCCGCGACACGTACCCCGCGCAGCTCAGCGGTGGCGAACGACAGCGGGTCGCGGTGGCGCGGGCGCTGGTGAACCGGCCCGCGCTGCTGCTGGCCGACGAGCCGACCGGCGCGCTGGACAGCCGGTCCGGGGAGCAGGTGATGGACCTGCTGCTGGACCTGAACCAGATCGGCCAGACGCTGCTGCTGGTGACCCACGACCAGCGGCTGGCCACCCGGTGCGCGAGCCGGGTCGTGGAGGTCGTCGACGGGCGGATCGCGCGGGAGAGCGCGGTGGCGCGGTCGTGAACGCGGTGTGGCGGGTGGCGCGGGCGGCGGTGCGGCGCCGGATGTTGCAGACGGTCGTCATCGGTGTCGTGGTGTGGGTTTCGGCCGCGACTGTCGTGATGGCGTTGGGGTTGCTGGCCTCGTCGGCCGCGCCGTTCGACCGGGCGCACGACGAGCAGCGCGGCGCGCACCTGGCGGCCGTGTTCGACTCCTCGGCGGTCGACCGGCTCGCGGGGACGAGCGGTCGGGCGGGGGTCGAGGCGGCGGCGGGGCCGTACGCGTTGGCCGGTGTCGAGGCGGCGGACGGCGGCGGTTTCGGGGTGGCGGGCGAACTGACCGCCGTCGGGCGGGCGGACCCGGCCGGGGCCGTGGACCGGGTCACCGTCTGGAGCGGTCGGTGGGTGGGCGGTCCGGGGGAGATCGTGCTCAACCTGCCGCCGGGGGCGCCGGTCGCGCCCGGCCGGGTCGTCGACCTGGCGGGTGGCGGCTCGGTCACCGTTGTGGGGCTCGCGTTCTCGGTCAGCCAGACCGCCGACGCCTGGGTAACGCCGGAGCAGGCGACCGCGTGGGGGTCGACGGCTTCGCAGATGCTGTACCGGCTCGTCGACCACGCGACGGCGGCGGACATCAGCCGCGGCGAGGCGAGCGTCTCCACCGGGCTGCCGTTGCTCGGTACCCAGTCGTACCTGGCGGTGAAGCAGCGGTTCTCGCAGGAGGCGGGGGTCTACGTCCCGTTCCTCACGGTGTTCGGGGCGCTGGGGCTGGCCGTCGCCGTGCTGAGCGTGGCGAACCTGGTCAGCGGGGCCGTTGTGGCGGGGTACCGGCACATCGGGGTGCTCAAGGCGCTCGGGTACACGCCGAACCAGGTGATGGCCGTGTACCTGGTGATGGTGACCGCGCCCGCCGTCGTCGGGACCGCATTGGGGGTGTGCACCGGCGACCTCGTCGGTGGGCCGTTGGTCCGGGACGCGGTGGAGGGGTTCGGGGTCGCGGACACCGGGGTGCCGTGGTGGGTCGACCTCGCGGTGCTGGTGGGGATGCCCGCGCTGGTCGCGGTCGTGGCGCTGCTGCCCGCGTTGCGGGCGCGGCGGCAGCCTGCGGCGGCAGCGATCAGCGCGGGTTCCCGGCCGGGTGCGCGGCGGGCGCCCCGGGTGCAGCGGGCGCTGAGCGGGACCCGGTTGCCGAGGTCGGTCAGCCTCGGGTTGGGGGTGCCGTTCGCCCGTCCCGCGCGGAGCGCGCTGACCGCGGCGGCCGTGGTGCTGGGCGTGGCGACGGTGACGCTCGCGGTCGGGGTGACGCTGTCGGTCACGGCCTTCCGGGACGCGGCCAACCCGACCCGCGCGAACCAGGTGGACGTCATGGCCGCGGTCCCGGGCGGCACCCCGGCGGACGGACCCGACGACCCGTTGAGCGAGCTGGCGCCCCGGCTGGGCGACGCGCAGGACGAGGCGGTGCTCCGCGCCGCGCCGGGGGTGCTGGGGGTCGTGGCGTCTTCGCAGCAGTTGGTGCGGCTGGTGGGTGGGAACGAGACGCACGTGGTGCGCTTCTACCGGGGTGACGCGTCCGCGGTGCGGCCCCGGGTGTGGGCCGGTGCGTGGCCCGCGCGGGGTGGTGAGGTCGCGGTGTCGGCGAAGTTCCTGACGCAGACGGGGTTGGCCTTGGGCGACACGACGACGTTGGAGCAGAGGGGAAAGCGGGTGCCGGTCCGGATCGTCGGGGTCGTGCTGGAGAACGTGACCGGCTCGGTCCTGGGCACCTGGGAGACCCTGGAGTCGCTGCTCCCGGGGTCGCGGGCGACGGCGTACCAGGTCACCCTCGACCCGGACGCCGACCGCGACGCCTTCGCCAGGGCCGTGGCGGCCGGGGACCCGGGCATCCGGGTCACGCCACCGCGCGGGGGCACGTCGTCGCAGGCGGTGGTCATCATCAGCACGGCGACCCTGCTGACGTTGCTGCTGGGCGGGATCGCGGCCCTGGGGGTGTTCAACACCGTCGTGCTGAACACCCGGGAGCGGCGGCGGGACCTGGGGGTGCTGAAGTCCGTCGGGATGACACCGCGCCAGGTGACGTCGATGGTGGTGACGTCGATGGCGGGCCTGGGCCTGGTCGGCGGGCTGATCGGCCTGCCGCTCGGGATGGTGGTCCACCGGGTGGTCGTGCACGCGGCGGCACCGATCAACTCACCGGACCTGCTGCTGTCGGTGGTCCCGGACCTGCTGCTCTCGGTCTACGACGCGCCAACCCTGGTGCTGCTCCCCTTGGCGGGCGTAGGGATCGCGGTCCTCGGCGCCCTCGTCCCGGCCCGCCGCGCCGCCCGCATGACCATCGCGGCGGCTTTGCGGAGCGAATAGGAATAGGGGAGTTCGCACACCACACCGGAATGGGTCGCCCGCCTCGGAATGGCCCATTCCGGTGTGGTGTGCGTCGACGGTCAGGCGTGGGCGGGCAAGCGGCGGGTGCGGGTGATGAGTTCGAAATCGGCGGCGTCGACGTGGCGGGTGCGCAGCCAGTAGCGCCAGGTGAAGCCCGGCCAGATGGTCCGGTTGACGCCCTTGGCGTCGAGGTACCAGCTCTGGCAGCCACCCCGGGTCCAGATGCCGTTGGCCAGTTTGCGCTGGATTTCGGTGTTGAAGTGGTCTTGGGCGGTGCGGCGGACGTCGATGGCCTCGGCCTGGTGGCGGTCCGCCAGGCGCATGGCGTCGGTGATGTAGCGGAGTTGGGATTCGATCATGAAGACGACCGAGTTGTGGCCGAGTCCGGTGTTGGGGCCGAGCAGGAAGAACAGGTTCGGGAAGCCCGCGACGGTGATGCCGAGGTGGGTGTTGATCCCGTGCTCGCGCCACTGCTTGGCCAGGTCGACCCCGTCGCGGCCGGTGATGTCGAGGTAGTCGAAGGAATCCGTGACGTGGAAGCCCGTGCCGTAGATGATCGCGTCGACCGGGTGCTCCCGGCCGTCGTGGCCGACGACGCTGTGCTCCCGCACCTCCGCGACCCCCGAGGTGTCGAGGTGGACGTTGTCGCGGTTGAAGGTCGGGTAGTAGTCGTTGGAGATCAGGACGCGCTTGCAGCCCATGACGTAGTCGGGGGTCAGGCGCGCGGCCAACTCGGGGTCCTTGACGGCGCGGTGGATGTTGCGCTCGGCGAGCTTCGACGCCAGCCGCAGGACGCCCGGGTGGCCGTTGAACCCGACGGCCCGGACCTCGTTGACCCAGTACAGCGCGTTCCGGTACGCCCGCCGCGCCCCCGGCACCCGGTCGAACACCCGCCGCGCCCAGTCGGGCATCTCGTGGTCCGGCTTCGGCATCACCCACGGCGGCGTCCGCTGGAACAGCGTCAGGCTCGCCACCCGCCGGGCGATCTCGGGGACGAACTGCACCGCGCTGGCGCCGGTGCCGATCACCGCGACCCGCTTGCCCGCCAGGTCGAAGTCGTGGTCCCAGCGCGCGGAGTGGAAGGCGGCGCCCTGGAACCGCTCGATGCCGGGCAGGTCCGGGATGGACGGCAGGTGCAGCGCGCCGACGCCCGCGACCAGGAACCGGGCGACGTAGGTGTCGCCGCCCGCGGTGGCCACGTGCCAGCGGCACTCCTCGGCGTCCCAGCGGGCCCCGGTGACCTCCGTCCCGAAGCGGGTGAACCGGGCCAGGTCCCACTTGGCGGCGACGCCGCGCAGGTAGTCCCAGATCTCCGGCTGCGGGGCGAACGAGCGGCTCCAGTCGGACTTCTGCTCGAAGGAGAACGAGTACATGTGCGACTGGATGTCGCAGGCGCATCCCGGGTAGGTGTTGTCCCGCCAGGTGCCGCCGAAGTCGTGCGCCTTCTCCAGCACCACGAAGTCCTCGCGGCCGTCGCGGCGCAGCCGGATGGCCATGCCCATGCCGGAGAACCCGGTCCCGACGACCACCACACCGGTGTGGATGAGGCTGCCCATGCCCGTCCTCCTGCATCGACTGGGTGTTACTCGTGGTTCACCTTACTTCAAGTAAGTTACCTCCGGTAGAGTCGACCCGTGACCGAGACGCCCCGCAGGCGCGTGCCCCGGGCCGAGCGCGAGGCCCAGATGCGCGCCGTGGCCGAGGAGATCTTCGCCGAACGCGGCTTCGTCGCCGCGTCCATGGACGAGATCGCCGAGCGCTGCGGGATCTCCAAGCCGATGCTCTACGAGTACTTCGGCTCCAAGGAGGGCCTGCTCGTGGCCTGCATCCGCGCCGCGCGGGCCGACCTGGCCGCGACCACCACGGCGGCCGTCGTCGGCGCGGCGGGCCCCGAGGACGCCCTGCGCCGGGGCCTGGTCGCCTTCTTCCGGTTCACCGACGCCCGCAGGCGCTCCTGGTCGCTGGTGCTGCGCAACGAGGCGGCCGTCGCCGGACCGGCGGCCACCGCCGAGGTCGAGGCGGGCAGGCAGCAGCAGGTGGAGATCGACATCGCGCTGTTCTCGGCGTTCCTGCCGCACGCGCCGCGGCTCGACCTCGAGGCCGCCGCGCAGGTCGTCGTGGGCGCCTGCGAGCGGCTGTCGCTGTGGTACGTCGGCCGCGACGACGTGACCGCCGAGCAGGCCGCCGACCACCTCATGCGGGTGCTGTGGACCGGGCTGCGGTCCATGCTGGACCCCGGTCCGGACGACACAGTGGACGGCACAGTGGACAGTCCGACCTGGACGCCCGTGGACCGGGGAATCGACGCCCCGACCAGCGGGTAATCGCTCACACGGGTGGTCCGACCAGGGAATCCGTTACGCCCCGACACCGATCGACGAGCGAAAACACGGTGGTGCGGGTTGACTGCCTGGTGCGGGGCGCGCGGCGTGCGGCCCCGCGGAGCCCGGAGCAGAGGGGCGCAGACGATGTACGAACCGATCCTGGCCAATTACACCCCCGACGGCGACGAGTGGACCGTGGAGGTCAGGGGCAAGGGCCAGACCCTCACCGCGACGGCCCGCGGCCTGATCGCCGCGCGCGACCGCGCCGAGCAGCTGGTGGACAAGATCGCCCAGGGCGACAAGAAGCGCACCGTCGTGCACACCCTCAACGGCGACGCGGTCGACTTCACCGCCGCGTACCTGTCCGCCCGCCTCGGGCTCACCGACGACCCCGCGGACACCGACGCGACGAACACCATCCCGCCGCAGCCCACGGCCCCCAGCGAGCCCGCCAGCCAGGCGCCGCCGCCGGCCGCGATGGCCTAGCTAGCGGAACAGCCTGCGCACGACCAGCAGGCCGACCAGCACACCCACGCCGATCAGCGCGTACTTCACCCGCGGGTCGTCGAGGGTGGACTTGGCGCTGACCTTCGCGTCCTCGACCAGCTTCTTCGGGCTGGCCTTCGCGCCGAGCTGGTCCAGCGTCGCCGCCAGGGCGTCCCGCGCCTGCTCGATCTCACGCTGGATGGTGTCGGGGTCGCGGGCCACATGTCCTCCTCGCACAGCACGCCTTCGGCAGGGACCACGGTAGATCACGGACCACCCGCACCGCGCACGGGCCACGCCGATTAGGCTGAGCCGAGGTGGCAACCACGGCTTCGCACCCCGAAACCACAAGTTGACCGCACGATCCGGAGTTGGCTGCGGGGCTGTAGCCCAATTGGCAGAGGCACACGGTTTAGGTCCGTGCCAGTGAGAGTTCGAGTCTCTCCAGCCCCACGACCCCGGCCCGACCAGCAGCAGCTGGTCGGGCCGTGTCCGTTTCAGGCGCCGTCGGGGAGCGAACGGGGAGCAGGCCCGCGCTCGGTCAGGCCGACAGTTCGTTGAGGATGGTGATGAGGGTGGCCGTGTCGGTGTCGCACAGCTCGGCCAGCCGGTCGAGGGCGGCGCGGTCGAGGTGCACCTCCTCCTGCTCGGCCAGCAGCTCCGCGGCCCAGCGGCGCAGCGGCAGCAGTTGCGGCCGGGTGTCGGCCACCGCGCGGCGCAGGTCGACCCGGACCCGACCGATGGGCGTGTCGGCGAACACCCGGTCGTGCACGCGGGCCATCAGGTCGTGCGGCAGGGCGTCGAGCGCCACGCAGATCTCCACGAACCGCACCACCGACACCTGCCGCGTCCCCAGCTCGTAGGTGGCCAGGGTTTGCAGGGAAATGTCACTTTGCAACCTGCCGTTGAGCTCCTTGCGCGTCCAGCCCCGCTGCTTGCGCAGCCTGCGGATCTCGTCCCCCAGGACCCGCTGGTACGTCGCCCCATCGATGCGCACGTCCGCCCCTTCTCCCACGGCGTGCGGCCACCGGCTCCGACGCCTCACCTGTGGAAGCGGGCAACCCCGCCCGCCTTACGCGAGTTCGGGTGAAGTTGCTCCGAACGGGTGAGGAAAACCGGGTGAAAACTGCTCAGTTGACGCACTCTGGGCCAGGCTGCTGCAGCGTGGCGAGCCGTGGGCTCAAGTCGAGCAGCGGCGCCCCTGCGAAGCCGTCGGTGGACTCCGGGAAGTCCTTTCCGATCAGGACGGTGACCTTCCCCTTGCTCAGGTTGGCGTCCGCCTCCACGGCGAGGTCGCCGCCGAGCGCGTCCGCGACGGCCTGCCCCGCGGCCTCCTCGCCCTTGGCGTACCGGATGACCGACTTGGCCCGGGCCGCCGCGGTGCCCGCCTCGCCGGTCTTGAAGCCCTTGTCGTTGAGCGTCTTGGACACCTGGGCGGCGAGCCCGGAGCGGGCGGTGGTGTTCAGCACCGTGACCGTCGGCTTGGCCGCCTGCGGGGTCTCGCTCGGGGCGCCCGTGCCCGTGCCGGGCGCGGGCGGGGCGCCACCGCCGAGCAGGCCGCCGACGAAGGCCTTGACCTCGGCCGGGTCGACCTCGACCGCGCTGCCGTCGTCGGGGGTCGGCAGGTCGAGCCTGCCGTGCGGGATGGTCTGGAAGCCCACGTTGCCACCGGTCACCGAGATCATCTGCTGGGCGAAGCGCATGATGTCCCAGTTGCGGTCGAGCACGACCGACTTGGTGACCGCCTGCTGCAACTGGCCCAGCAGGGCCGAGCCGGGGGCCAGCACGTCGCCGGAGAACACCTTGCGGGCCATGCCGCCCATGAAGACCTGCTGGCGCTTGATCCGGTCGATGTCGCCGTTGGGCAGGCCGTGCCGCTGCCGGACGAAGGCCAGCGCCTGGGCACCCTGCAGGGTCTGCGGGCCCGCCGGGAAGTTCGCCCCGGAGAAGCTGTCCTTGACCGGCTTGACCAGGCAGACGTCGATGCCGCCGATGGCGTTGGTGATGTCGTAGAAGCCCAGCAGGTTCACCTCGGCGTAGTGGTCGATCTGCGCGCCGGTCAGCTTCTGGATCGTGTCGATGAGCGCCTTGGCGCCGATCTCGTTGGACTTGACCTCCAGCTGCGGGTCGACCAGGCCCTCCTTCTGCAGCTGCTGGCGGGCCCGCAGCTTGGCGCGGGCGTACACCGAGTTGATCTTGTGCTTGCCGAACTCGGCGGTGCTCACGTACGAGTCGCGCGGGATGGAGAGGCCGACCGCCTTCCCGCCGTCGTTCGGGATCCTGATCATGATCAGGGTGTCGGTGTTGAGCACGCCGTCGGCCACGCCCGCGTTGAGCATGGCCAGCTGCTCCTTCGACAGCGGGTTGCCCTGCGCGTCGGTGCGGCTGTCCATGCCGACCATGAGGATGTCGGTGGCGCCGTCGGCGGGCTTCTCCCCCGCCGCCTCGATGACGTCGGCGGTGGTGAGGCCGTCGGCGAACGAGTCCGCGATCCGCCAGTAGTAGCCGGTGACGACCAGCACGGCGGCCGACAGCACGGCGACCCCCGCCTTGGCGCCGGTCCGGCGCGGGCGCACGCGCGCGGCGGGGCGCCCGCTCGACGCGGCGCGGGCCCGGGGGCGCTCGCGGTCGAGGTCGACCCGGGTGCGCGACTCCGGCCGCGCCTCCGCGCGCGCCGCGGCCGGGCGCGGGGCGTCGGACCGGTCCGATCGGGCCTGGGAGCTCGGGCGGGGTTGCTGCCCCTGGCCGGGGCGCGGCGGCGTGGCGCGCGACTCCGGCGAGCGGGCCCCCTGGCGGGGGACCTCGGGTCGGCGCTCCGGGCGCGGGCGGGCGCCGTCGCGGGAGTCCCGCGCCGCGTCCCGGTTCGGGCGGGGGGCCTGGCGGCCGGGCTGGTCCCGCTGCTCGGCGCGCCCCGAGCCGGGGGGCACGCGGCGCGCGGACGCCGGGCCGCGCGGCGGAACGGGTCGATCGCCCTGCCCCGCACCGCTTCCTGACCTCGGCGGCCGGTAGTCCACGCCCGTTCCTCCCTGTCGCGCCACTGCTGCTGCGGGGGCCGTGCTCACGGCCTCGGCGCCGTCACCGCGCCCACCCAATCAAGACGTTCTGTGCCGTTGCCAGGTTGTGCCCGGAACCGCCGTAGCCTGACACACGACGGCGTGGGGGTCGTCACGGCACGCGTCCCGCTACCGCGAACCGGCCCCTATCGGGTCACCCGCCAACGGGTCTGAGCACCCGGATCCGGCGGACCAGCGCGGGCAGCGCGGCGGCGGTCGCGGCCACCGCGGCGACGACCGCCGTGGCCCCGTAGACGCCGACGACCGGGCCCTGCGCGGCGGTCATCGGCGGCCAGCAGGCCAGCGCGGTGAGCAGCCACGGCCACGGCGTCGAGGTGCTGTGCACGCGCACCGAGTGCAGCAGGTACCAGCCGAGCAGCAGGTGGATGATGCTGGCCATCGGGTCGACCGGCAGCCCGAACAGCGCGGTGCCGTGGTGGGTGCCGGTGAGCCCGCTGACCGCGAAGCCGATCACGCCGAGCGCGCCGTAGCCGGTGCCGACGGCGGCGGCCACCGGGTCCCAGCGGCTGACCGGCGGCCGGTCTGGGCGCTCCCCGTCGGGCTCGTGCCGGGCCCGCCACTCGAACAGCAGGTAGACCAGCACCGTGGGCACGCCGAGCAGGGCCAGCGCCAGCAGCGTGCTGGGCCGGACCAGCCAGTCGACCGCGGTGGTCGGCAGCCCGGCCGTGCCCGCCGCCCCGATCAGGCCCGCGACCAGCAGCATCGCGCACAGGTACACCAGGTAGAGGGTCATCGGCGCCGACCGGACCCGGCACACCGCGCGGGCCAGGCCGCCGTGCGCGACGAGCCGCACCCGCGCCGCGCGCGGTGCGACGACCAGGCAGACCTGCGCGAGCCCGAGCAGCAGCACGCCGAGCGCGGACGGCACGAAGCTGGCCGTGCCCGCGGGCTCGGCGATCAGCTCGCGGGTGTGGCCGCCGACGCCGGTCAGCAGCACCAGCCCGCCCAGCGCGCCCGCGCCGACCAGGGCCAGCGCCTGGCGGGGCACGGCGTCGAAGGCGCCGTCGGCGTAGTGGAAGGAGAGCTGCCCGAACAGCGCGGCGAGCACGATGCCGCCCGCGTAGGCCGCGGTGGTGCCGGAGCCGAACAGGCCGAGCCCGGCCACGGTCAGCGCCTGCGCGGCGGGGGTGGCGACCGGCAACTTCCGGTGCAGCCAGTGCATGACCGGGGTGGCGCCGACGACCAGCAGGTACAGGCCGAGCAGCCACAGCGGCTGGGCGATGAGCCTGCCGAAGGCGTCGATGCCCGCGTCCGGGGTGTCGAGCAGGTCCAGCGAGAGCGGCACCACCAGCCAGGCGGTGACCAGCGCCAGCACCGGCCGGATCAGCCAGCACACCCGGCCCGCCAGGTAACCGCCGTAGCCGTAGCCGTCGGCCACCGCCGCCTTCCAGGCCAGCAGGTTCGAGTCGCCGCCCGCGAAGAAGAACAGCGGCACCAGCTGCAGCAGCCAGGTCATCGGCCACAGCGCGGCGCCGGACAGACCCAGCAGCGGCGCGAAGGCCAGCACGGTGTCGGCGAGCACGATCGCGCTCAGCGCGGCCACCCGCAGGAACCCCAGGTAGGCGGCCCGGTCGCCGTCGCGGGCGCCCAGCGGCCGGTGCCTGCGCGGCAGGGCGGTGCGGCGGCGGGCGAAGGCGGGGACGCGGACCGCGAGCAGCAGCGCGACGACCAGCAGCGCCACCGTCCACGCGCCGATCGGCTCGGCGCGCGGCGGGCCCCAGCGCTGGTGCCAGGAGTTGGCGACCAGACCGGCGGTGAACAGCGACGCGACCAGCCCGCAGGTGGCGCCGGAGCCGCGCGGGTTGCGCGCGCACTGGCCGTGCATGTCCAGCGACAGCCGCTCGTCGAGGCCGCGGCGCAGTTCCGGGTCCAGCGATTGCCCTTGGGCGGCGGCGTAGCGGAGCAGGTCGTAGCCGAGGTCGTGGGCCTTGCAGCCGACGGAGAAGTCCCAGCGGGTGTTGTCGTCGCCCCACGGCGTCGAGCAGCCGCCGTCGACGTGCACCGCGCGGGTGGTGCCGTCGGGGGCCGCGAGCCGCCCCGGCACGACGCCGGAGACGCGGGTGAAGTCGGCGGGCAGCAGGGCGATCGGGTCGCGGCCGGACTCGGGGTGCAGCAGCGCGTCGACCGCGGCGGCGGCCTGGGCCACCGCACCGGTCGGGGCCGTGGTCGGTTCGCTGGGCGAGCGGGAGGCGACGACGCCGAACCCGGCGGCGACGAGCACGACGAGCAGCAGCCAGCCGACGCGGCCGCGCAGTCTGATCCGGACCCACCGGTCGTGCGGGTCGGTCGTGCGGGCCGGTGGCCGCGTGGCGGCGGGTGTCGTCACGTTGTCGGGCACGTTGTCGGGCACGTTTTCCAGGATGTGTCGCCGGGGATTCGGTTGCCTGCCGCGGTGCGCCCGGGTGTCACGGTGCCGGGGCGACCGGGTGTCTCGATCGGCACGACCGGGCGGTGCCGGTGTGCGGTGACGCGCGCTCGCGGGAGGGTCTCGCGGACTCGCTCCCCAGGGCAGGCTACCGGTCCCCCGTGACCTCGGGGGTGAACCGGGGTCCGTGGCACGGCGCACCCCCAGGACGCCGCGCCACGAGGTCCCCCCGCGGACCCCCGGTTCACCCCGACCACACGCTACGGGGCGGGCCGGCAGCCTGCCTGTACCGGCGCCGGTACCCCTCGGGGCCGCGCGCGACCCCATCCACCTGGGGTGATCCGGGTAGCAGATGCACTACGATGGGCAACCGGCAACTCCGTTGTCGGATCGGCGGCAAGTTCTCCGCACAACCGTGCGGCACCCGGACCAAGCGCGAGGGGGCAGGATGGTCGACCCGCCCGGCGCGTTCGGCGAGCTCCTCCGCTCCCACCGCACCCGGGTCGGCCTCACCCAGCAGCAGCTCGCCGAGCGGTCCGGGGTCAGCATCCGGGCGCTGCGCTACATCGAGCGCGGTGCGGTCGGCATGCCCCGCGCGGACTCGCTGCGCAGGCTCGCCGCCGCGCTCGGCGTCACCCCCGAGGCGCTCGCCGACGGCGCCGCGCGGCCCGCGAAACCGGTGCGGCCGCAAGCGTTGGGGCTCGGGCTGCTCGGGTCGTTCACCGTGGCGCAGGGCGGCCGCGAGGTGCCGGTCGGCGCGCTCAAGCAGCGCTGCCTGCTGGCCTTGCTCGCACTGCACCCGAACCAGCCGGTGAGCCGCGCGGAGATCATCGACGTGCTCTGGGGTGACGACCCGCCGGACAGCTGCCAGGGCCTGATCCACACCTACGCGTCGCGGCTGCGCAAGCTGCTCACCGAGGCGTCCAAGCGCAACGCCGAGGTGCTGCGCGCCACGCAGGCGGGCTACCGGCTGGCGGTCAAGCCGGACCAGCTCGACTCGCTGCGCTTCGAGGACCTGGCCCGGCAGGCGAAGCTGGTGCGCGCCGTGGACGCCGACACCGCCGCCGACCTGTTCGACGAGGCGCTGGCGCTGTGGCGCGGTCCGGTGCTGGCCGACCTGCCCGCGGGGCTGCGCGGGCACCCGGCCGCGGTCGCGCTGGCCGCGCGCAGGCGCGAGGTGGCCACCGCGCACGCGGACGTCGCGCTGGCCCTGGGCCGCTACGACCGGGTGGTGGCGGTCATCCGGCACCTGGCGCACGAGGAGCCGCTGCACGAGGGCCTGCACGCCCGGCTGATGCTCGGCCTGGCGGGCGGCGGCGAGCAGGCCGAGGCGCTGCGGGTGTTCGCCGACATCCGCGCCCGGCTCGACGACGAGCTGGGCGTGGAGCCGGGCCTGGAGATCCAGGACGCGCACCTGCGGGTGCTGCGCGACCGGCCCGCCCCTCCGCCGCCGCTGCCGGAGCCGGTCGCCCAGCGACCGCCCGCCCAACTGCCCGCGGAGACGCCGGGTTTCGTGGGCCGCGCGGCGACGCTGGCGGGGCTGGACGACCTGCTGGACCGGGTGGACGGCAGCCCGGGCGTGGTGATCGTGGCGCTGTCCGGCACGGCCGGTGTCGGCAAGACGGCGCTGGCGCTGCGGTGGGCGCACCGGGCCCGGGACCGGTTCCCGGACGGGCAGCTCGCGGTGAACCTGCACGGGTACGCGCCCGGCATGCCGCTGACGACCCAGGAGGTGCTGGTCCGGTTCCTGCACGCGCTGGGGGTGGCCCCGGAGCGGGTGCCGCTGGACCCGGACGAGGCGGCCGGGCTGTACCGGACGCTGCTGACCGGCAAGCGCGTGCTGGTGATGCTGGACAACGCGGCCGCCGCCGAGCAGGTGCGGCCGCTGCTGCCGGGCTCGTCCGGCTGCCTGGTCCTGGTGACCAGCCGCGACCGGCTGACCGGGCTGACCGCCCAGGACGGCGCCCACCAGATCCCGCTCGACGTGCTGGACCCGGGCGAGGCGATCGACCTGCTGGGGCGGCTGGTCGGGGTGGGGCGGATGCGCCGGGAGCCGGACGCGGCGGCGGAGATGGCGTCGATCTGCGGCCACCTGCCGCTGGCGCTGCGCATCGCCGGGGCGAACCTGGCGATCCGGCCGCTGGTGAGCATCGCCGACTACACCCGCGAGCTGCGGGAGCGGGGCCGGATGACCGGGCTGACGGTGGCGGGCGACGAGTCCGGCGCGGTGCGGGCGGCGTTCGACCTGTCGTACGAGAAGCTGGTGCCCGCGGCGCGCAGGCTGTTCCGGCTGCTGGGGCTGGTGCCGGGGGCGGACGTGGACGCGGCGGCCGCCGGGACGCTGAGCGGGTTGCCGCCGGGCGACGTGACCCGGCTGCTGCGGGTGCTCGACCACGGCAACCTGATCCGCGAGCACAGCCGCGGCCGGTACACCTTCCACGACCTGCTGCGCGAGTACGCGTCGGGCCGCTCCGCGCTGGAGGACGCGGAGACCGAGCGCACCGAGGCCGTGGTGGCGCTGTTCGACCACTACCTCAGCGAGATCGAGACGCACAGCTCCGTGCTGTGGCGGGTGGGGGCGCTGCCGGAGCACGGGGCCGAGGAGCGGGCGATCGCCTGGCTCGACGCCGAGCGCGGCAACCTGGTCGCGGCGGCGACGGCGGCCTCGGGGCTGGACCTGCACCGGTACGCGTGGCGGTTCGCGGAGGCGCTGCGGCAGTACTTCTGGAACCGGGGCCACGGGGCGGACGGGCTCGTCGTGGGGCAGGCGGCGCTGGCCGCGGCGCGGGCGACCAGGGACCTGGACGCGGAGGCGTCCGTGCACGACCTGCTGGGGCTCATCCACACGAACCTGAGCGACTACGTGGCGGCGATCGAGAGCCACCGCTGGGCGCTGGAGCTGAGCCAGTCGACCGGCAACCGGATCGTCGAGGCGGCGGCGCTGCACAACCTGGGCCGGGCGCACTCGCAGCTGGGCCAGCCCGCGCAGGCGTCGGCGTTCTACGAGCAGGCGCTGGAGCTGAACCGGGTGATCGGCAACCGGTTCGGCGAGGCGGGGGCGCTGAACTACCTGGGCGGCACGGCGCTGTCGCTGGGCCGCCCGCAGCAGGCGATCGACCGGCACACCGAGGCGCTGGAGCTGAGCACGCGGATCGGCAACCGGCACGTGCAGGCGGCGGCCTGCCAGGGCCTGGGCCTGGCGCTGTGGGCGATGGGCGAGCTGCCCAGGGCCGCGCAGCGCTACCGGGAGGGCATGGCGATCTGCCGCCGGTACGGGTACCGGCACGGTGAGGTGAGCATGCTCATCTGCCTGGCCGAGACCGGGTGCGACGCGGGCGACTACGCCGCGTCGGCCACCCAGGTCCGCAAGGCCATGGAGGCGGGGCGGCAGCTGGGCGAGCGCCGCCATGAGGTGAGCGGCCTGGACATCCTGGCCACCATCCAGCAGCGCACGGGCGAGTGGTCCTCGGCGGCCACCCACTACACCCGGGCGCTGGGCCTGGCCAGGGAGATCCGGTTCGGCTACGGCGAGGCGTCCGTGCTGACCGGCCTGTGCGCGCTCTACCGCCGCACCGGCGACCCCCGGTCCGCGATCGACTACGGGACCAGCGCCCTGGCGCTGATGCGCGACACCGGCATGCGGCTGCTGGAGGCCAGGGCGCTGACCGAGCTGGCGCACGCGCACCTCGACGGCGGCGACCCGGCCTCGGCGGCGGAGCACATCGAGGAGGGCCTCACCATCGCGATCCGCACGGGCCAGCGCCTCGCCGAGGCGCGGGCCCGGCACGTGCGCGCCCTGGTCCGCCAGCTGACCGGCAACCGCCCGGGCGCGGTCACCGACTGGCAGACCGCGCTCCCCCTCTTCGAGCGCCTCGGCGTCCCCGAGGCCGCGCACGTCCGCGCGCTGCTCGCCGCGTTCACCGCAGGCTAGGTGCAGGAATGGACGGCAGGCGCGGAGCAAATGGCTTTCGTCGCATTCTTTTTCTGACCTACGATTCCGCCCCATGAGCAAGGCGAAGTCGGACAACAAGATCGCCACCAACCGGCGGGCGTGGCACGACTACACCGTGCTCGACACCATCGAGGCAGGCGTCGCGCTGGTCGGGACCGAGGTCAAGAGCCTGCGGCTCGGGCGGGTCTCGCTCGTCGACTCCTTCGCCACCATCGACGACGGCGAGGTGTGGCTGCGCGGGCTGCACATCGCCGAGTACGCGCTGGGCACGTGGACCAACCACACGCCGCGGCGGGTGCGGAAACTGCTCCTGCACCGCCGCCAGATCGACAAGTGGGACATCCGGCTGCACGAGAGCGGGCTGTCGCTGGTGCCGCTCTCCCTGTACTTCGCCGACGGCCGGGTGAAGGTCGAACTCGGCCTGGTGCGCGGCAAGAAGACCTGGGACAAGCGCCAGGCGCTGGCCAAGCGGGACGCGGAGCGGGAGATCGCGAAGGCGTTCTCCCGGCAGGCGAAGGGGAAGCGCCCGCGCTGATGCCGTCCGGGTGAACCCGGGAACAGGGGCGTACGGCACACCCTCGGACGCGGCCTGACGTGACACTATCGGGGGGTGCGCGTGCCCAGGTTCCTCGCTGCGCTCCTGGGACTTGTGGACAAGTTCGAGGAGCGGGGGGTGCACGTCCCCGGCGAGGACAACGGCGCGATCTCCCCGTGGCGCGACTTCGGCTGGCTGATCGCCGCCTGGCTGGTGGCCGTCGGTGTGTTCGTCCTGCTGTTCGCGTTCGCCACCTGAGCCCGTCACCCGTACCCCGTACTGTGCGCAGTGGCGGCGGTCACTCCGGGTGTATCGGTGATCACGGCTCGGCCACAGTGCGGAACCAGGTACGACTCAACGGCCCATTCGACTCGGCGGGGTGGGGGGTCGGCCGCCATGGTGGAGTCGTACCCCCGAGTCCCCGGCCAGGAAGAGACAGACGAGACGTGAAGACCGTCGGATTGGTGGCCGCGACCTGCGCCCTCCTGGTGGTCCTCACCGGGTGCGGCGGCGGGGCCGCGGGTTCCGCCGAGCCCACCCCGGCGGCCGGGGCGACCAGCGTCACCGACGAACTGGCCAGAGCCGACAGCCCGGTCACCCGCAGCGGCGAGCGCAGGCCGCTGGCGGAGGGGCTCACCATCACCGTCTCGGCGCCCAAGTCGTTCGTCCCGTCGGCGTCCGCGTCGGCCGGGGTCGAGGCGAAGCGGGCCGTCGGCTTCGAGATGACCGTCCGCAACGACGGCCCGGCGCTGTACCGGTCGGCGTCGCTCTCGCTGACCGCCATGGTCAACGGCGAGCTGACCCAGCAGGTCATCGACTCCACCCAGGGCTACACCGGCGTGGTCGGCGCCTCGGACGTGCCCCCCGGCGGCTCGATGCGCTTCTCGGTCGCCTTCGCGGTGCCAGCCGAGACGGTGTCCGTGCTGGTCAGCGCCCAGCCGGACACGGCGGGCGGGCCGAGCGTGACGGTCTTCGACGGCAGCACGTGAGCCCGCGCTAGCGTCGGGGCATGACTGACCAGATCCGCCTCGCCGCGGGCGACCGTGCGCCCGAGTTCACCCTGCCCGACAGCGAGGGCAACGACGTGTCGCTGACCGACCTGCGCGGCCGGTCCGTGCTGCTGTACTTCTACCCCGCCGCCTCCACCCCCGGGTGCACCAAGCAGGCCTGCGACTTCCGCGACAACCTCGCCGAGCTCAACGACGCCGGGTTCGCCGTGCTGGGCGTGTCCCCGGACAAGCCCGCGAAGCTGGCCAAGTTCGTCGCCGAGGAGGGCCTGACCTTCCCGCTGCTGTCGGACGTCGACAAGGCCGTGCTGACCTCGTACGGCGCGTACGGCGAGAAGCAGCTCTACGGGAAGACGGTGACGGGCGTGATCCGCTCCACCTTCGTCATCGACCCGGAGGGCACCGTCACGCACGCGCTCTACAACGTGCGCGCGACCGGGCACGTGGCGAAGCTGCGCAAGGACCTCAAGATCTGACGGGAACCACACGGACCTGGCCAGGTCCTGGCAATCCGGCCGGACCGGGCAACCGGCCGACCGCCGGTGCCGTTACGCCGTCCCCACCAGGGGAGTTGCACTCTGAACGGGTCAACTCCCCCGGTGGCGGTCGCGTACTCACGGCGTGCGCCACCACCGCTTTCCCGCTCTGCTGGGCCTTTTCCTCGTGCTCGCGGCGGGCTGTGCCCGGGCCCCGGCCGGGGGATCCCAGGTACCCCAACTGATCTCGCCGCTGACCTCCGCGCCCACTGCCCCGGCGGTCGGCACGACCACCCGGCCGCCGTCGCCGCAGCCGGAGCCGCCCCCGAAGACCGCCGTCGACCCGGACTCGCTCGTCGCCGCCGCGCGCGGGGTGGAGCGGTCGGCGAAGGTCGGGGTCCTGGTGGTGGACCGGACGAGCGGCGCGGACGTGGTGTCGCTGAACGCGGACCGGCAGTTCCGGTCGGCGTCGCTGGTGAAGCTGCTCATCGCCGTCGACGCGCTGCGCCGGGGCGCGGACGCCGCGACCCGCAAGCGGATCGCGGTCATGCTCCAGGTCTCCGACGACGACATCGCCACCGCGCTGTGGACCGGCGCGGGCGGCTCGGCCCTGGTCACCCGGATGGTTCGGACCATGGGGCTGACCGGGACCAGGCCACCGGCGATCGTGGGGCGCTGGGGTGACGTGCTGCTCACCGCGCGCGACGTCGCACGGGTGTACCGGTACGTGCTGGCGGAGTTGCCCGCCGCGGACCGGGCGCTGGTGGTCGAGGCGATGGCCTCCGCGCCGCGCACGGCGGCGGACGGGTTCGACCAGCACTTCGGGATCCCGGACGGGATCACCGCGGAGTGGGCGGTGAAGCAGGGGTGGTCGAACAGCACCAACGACATCGTCGTGCACAGCACCGGGCTGGTGGGGCGGGATTGGCGGTACACGGTCATCGTGCTCACCGAACACCCTCTGGGAGTGCGGTGGAAGACCGCCGCACAGTCGGTAACCGCGGTTGCGCGAGTGCTTAATCCGCTGATCTCGTGAACTTCTTCACTCGGCCGGGCGTTCTTCTGGCATGCGCTGGCGGTGGCCCCGACTGGCCGTTTTGTTGCTCCCGTTCGTGATCGCGGGCTCGGCCATGCCCATGACGTGCACCGGTTCGGCGGCCGCGGCGGCACCGCCGACACCGCTCGCCCGCCCCCTGGTGCCCCCGAGCGCGACACCCGCGGGACTCGACTCGGCCGCCGTGGCCGCCGAGGTCGTCGGGGCTGTGCACCGGCAGTCCGCCCGCGCGGAGGTGGGGCTGCTGGTGTGGGACCGCGCGTCCGACAGCCTGCTGGTCTCCGTTGACGCCGACCGGAGGCTCCGGTCCGCGTCGCTGGTGAAGCTGCTGATCGCGGTGCGCGTGGCGGGTGAGCCCGGCACCGGGTCCCGCGTGACGCGCATGCTGCGCGCCAGCGACGACGCCGCCGCCAGCGCGCTGTGGGGCCTGCACGGCGGTGACCGGCTACCCGAGCTCACCGGCCCCGTGCTGGGGCTGGAAGGGCTGGCGGCACCGGATGTCCCGGGCTACTGGGGCGACACCCTGTTGAGCCCCAACGACATCTTGGCGACCTACCGGTACTTCTTGCGCAGCGCACCGGAACTCGTCGACCCGATGCGCGCCGCCCCGCGCGTCGCGGCGGACGGGTTCGACCAGCACTTCGGCATCCCGTCGGCGTTCGCCGGGCCGTGGGCGGTGAAGCAGGCGTGGGGCAGCGGGAACGGCTACGTCGCCGTCCACACCACCGGCGTCCTGGGCGCTGGTGACCGGTACGTCGTCCTGCTCATGACGAACCACCCGTCGTCGGTGTCGTTCAGCCGCGCCATCGCCTCGGTGACCGCGGGGGCGAAGGCGTTGGCGGCGGTGCTCCCGCTGGCCTAGGTGTGATGTCCGGGGAAGTTGGTCAGCCGGGTGACCGGTGGCTTGCCCGGCAGCGCACCAGCACCGCGTGGACCGTGGACGCGGGAAGGCCGAACCGGCCGGCGATCCGGACCGGCCCGAGCCGCGTGCGCCACCGCAACCGCACGATCGCCCGGACCAGGTGTTCGGGTGTACGGGTCGGGCTGTGGTGCGGACGCGAGCCGCGGTCGGCCATCCCGGCCACGCCTTCGGCGCGGTAACGGTCGACCCACTTCGCGGCTGTCTTGTCAACCACCATGAACATCTTCGCCACCGCGACGTGGGCCCAGCCTCGCTCGACGACCAGGCGCGCGAGTCGTAGACGGGTTCGCGGGGTCAGGGTGGGACACGACGGCCCCCGAAGGCGTGAAGCGGTTCCTAGACAGCTCCACTTCACATCCGGAGGCCCTCACCTGCCAACGGGACAGGCCACTACCGGTCACCTCAGATCGGGACAACGTCCCCGGACATCGCACCTAGGCGCCTAGCCGCTCAGGGCCGCGAGGTGCGGGAGGAGCAGGCGCAGGGCCTGGCCGCGGTGGGAGATGGCGTCCTTGGCGTCCGGGGTGAGCTCCGCCGAGGTCCGGTCGTGGCCGTCGGGGACGAAGATCGGGTCGTAGCCGAAGCCGTTGGCACCGCTGGGTTCGCGGACGATCCGGCCGCGCCACTCGGCGCGCAGGACGGTTTCCGCCCGGCCCGGGACGACGAGCGCCACCGCGCACACGAACCCGCCGCCGCGGCGCTCGTCCGGGACGTCGTTGAGCTGGGCCAGGACCAGGTCGAGGTTGGCCTTGTCGTCGCCGTGCCCGCCGGACCAGCGGGCGGAGAGCACCCCCGGCATGCCGTTGAGCGCGTCGACGGCGATGCCCGAGTCGTCGGCGATCGACGGCAGGCCGGTCTCGCGGGCCGCGTCCCGGGCCTTGGCCAGCGCGTTCTCCTCGAAGGTCGCGCCGGTCTCCGGGGCGTCCGGGAACGCCGGGACGTCGTCGAGGCCGATGATCTCCACCCCGTCCACCTGCTCGGCGGCGAGGATCCGGCGCAGCTCCGCGAGCTTCTTGGCGTTGCGGCTGGCGAGCAGGACCCTGGTCACTTGCCCCCCTTGGGTTCGGGCAGGGTGCCGGGGTACGGCTTGGCCAGCGCCTCGGCCTGGACGCGGTTGAGCTCGGCGCAGCCCGCCATGGCGAGGTCGAGCATGGCGTCGAGGGTGGAGCGGGCGAAGGTGGCGCCCTCGCCGGTGCCCTGGACCTCGATGAGGGTGCCCGCGTCGGTGGCGACCACGTTCATGTCGACCTCGGCGCGCGCGTCCTCCTCGTAGGGCAGGTCGAGCCGCACCCGGCCGCCCACCACGCCGACGCTGACTGCGGAGACCGCGCAGGACAGCGGCTGGGGGTCGGCGAGCTTGCCCGCCGCGCCCAGGTAGGTGACGGCGTCGGCGAGGGCGACGTAGGCGCCGGTGATGGCGGCCGTGCGGGTGCCGCCGTCGGCCTGGATGACGTCGCAGTCGAGGTGGATGGTGTTCTCGCCGAGCGCGGACAGGTCGATGCAGGCGCGCAGCGAGCGGCCGATCAACCGGCTGATCTCGTGCGTGCGGCCACCGACCCGGCCCTTCACCGACTCCCGCTCACCCCGGGTGTTGGTCGCCGACGGGAGCATCGCGTACTCGGCTGTCACCCAGCCGAGCCCGGAGCCCTTGCGCCACCGCGGCACGCCCTCGGTCACGCTGGCGGCGCAGAGCACCCGGGTACGCCCGAAGGACACCAGCACGGAACCGGCGGGCCAGTCCTGGTACCCGCGCTGGATCGTGATGTCCCGGAGCTGGTCGTCGTTCCTGCCATCGCTTCTCACCACGGCGGTCAGCCTAGAGGCAGCCGATCAGTGCCGGTATGCCAACCACGCCGATCGACAGGTCCGAGCCGAACCGCACCTGCTCCGGCGCACCATTTCCGGCTGACGCGTCCTGACTTCCCCACCTCCGCTCCGCACTCCTCACACCCACCCCCTCATCCACCACCTGCCAGACCCGCCACCCTTGGACTTCAGCCAGCCCCGCCCCGCCAAGGCACCCAGCCCTTGCCAACCAGCCCGCCACCTCACCCACCACCCCGCCAGGCCGAACCCACTACCCGCCGACGTGTGCCAACCCGCGTTCCCGCGAAGCCGCCGCGCCCCGCTGTGCACGCAACTCTTCTCGCGTTGGAGCCCGGGAGAACGGGACCACGCTGGAACGGTTGCGTAGGTGGAGCCATGGGTCACCCGGCAACCGGCAGCCGCCGACGCGAGTGGATGCGGTCCGACTCTTCGCGAAAAAGCGGTCGTCCTCGATCGAGCGAATCCGCTTTGCGCGGGGCCCCTACGAGCCTGCGGTGGGGCAAAAGCGGGTGGGATGGCAAGCCACCCCACCCGCAGGGAAGCTTGGCAGACTCGTCCCCCCACACAAAGCAAATCCGCCCGATCAGGGGTGTGGCAAGGGCGCGTTGCGTTGGCGAGCAACGTGGGATCAAGGAGCGTTTGCAGGTGGGTTGCGAGAGAACTCGCGGAAGGGGTGGGGGAACTCAGGCAGCGGCGCGACACATGGGCAGGCGACGCGGAACAAGCAGCCGACTGCGGGGCGGGGTTGGAGAGGAAGCCGCGGCAGAGAAGAGAGGCTCAGGCAGAGACCCGCCACGCGAACAGACGACACGGGACGATCAGCAGGCCACAGGCAGGCGGGAAGAGAACCCGCGGAAGCGAGAACAGGCACAGGCAGACACGCACCACGCGAACAGACGACACGGGAGGAGCAGCGGGCCACAGGCGGGTGGGAAGAACTTGCGGAAGGGGAGGCGGAGGCAGAAGCGCGTCGCCTGGACCGACAGTATGGGATCAAGCGGCGGGCTGGTGGGAGAACTCCCGGAGGGATAGCGGCAGGCGGGCCGGACCTCAGAGCCGGTACTGCGCGCCGCGCTCAACGACGGTGACCTCGCCGTCGTAGGCCGAGCGGGCTTCGGCCAGGACGGCGGCCGGGTCGGTCCAGGGCGCGATGTGGGTGAGCATCAGGTGGGAGGTCCCCGCCGCCGAGGCGACCTGCCCCGCCTCGAGACCCGACAGGTGCAGGTCCGGCACGTCGACCGAGCCGTGCGTCCAGGACGCCTCCGCGAGGATCACCTCCGCGCCGTGCGCCAGCTCCGCCAGCGCCGCGCACACGCCCGTGTCGCCCGTGTAGACGAGGCTCCGGCCGCCGTGGCTGATGCGGAAGCTGAAGGACTCGCACGGGTGGGCGGCCGGGGCGGCGACCACCTCGAACGGTCCGATGTGGAGTTTGCCGGGGGATAACGCGCGGAAGTCGAACACATCGGACAGATCCGCGGCGGCCCGGTCGGCCTCGTCGGTGGCGTAGGCGTTGGCGAACCGGGCGGGCGCCTCCTTGGGCGCGTACACGGGTAACCGGTGTTCCCGGGGGTCCCGGGTGGGGGCCGGGTGGTACCGACGGTAGACGGTCAGCGCCGTGAAGTCCGCGCAGTGGTCGGCGTGCAGGTGCGAGAACAACAACGCGTCCATGGCGAACGGGTCGCGGATGGCCTGCAGGGCGGCGAAGGTCCCGTTGCCCAGTTCCACTCCGAGCTGGAAGCCGTCGGCTTCCAGCAGGTAGCCGGAGGTCGGGGCGTCGGGGCCGGGCACACTCCCGGAACAGCCGAGGACGGTCAGCAGCACGTCCGACAGCCTGTCACAGCCAGGGGTACGCAGACATCACCATCGAGCCAATGGAGCAAAGCCCGCGACGCCGGGACCGAGGAACCGGCGGGCCAGCCGGTCGAACGGTTCGGCGGCCCCGGTGGCACCGAACTCGTGCACCGGGTCATCCTCCAGCTCAGTCAGCGAACCGGTCTCGGTCAGCACCCGGAAGACGTCCTTGGCACATTCCTCCGCACTGGACACGAGCGTGACATCGGGCCCCATGACGACCTGCAGAACCCCGGTGAGCAGCGGGTAGTGCGTGCAGCCGAGCACCACGGTGTCCACAGCGGCCTGTTGCAGCGGCTCCAGGTAGGTCTGCGCCAGCCCGAGGATCTGCCGACCGGAGGTGACGCCCCGCTCCACGAAGTCGACGAAGCGCGGGCACGCGGCACCCGTCACGGCGATGCCCGGCGCGGCGGCGAACGCGTCGTCGTAGGCCCCCGAGCGGATGGTGCCCGTGGTGCCGATCACACCGACGCGGCCGGACTTCGTGACCGCCGCGGCCCGCCGCACGGCGGGCACCACGACCTCGACGACCGGGATGGGGTAGCGCTCGCGGGCGTCGCGCAGGCAGGCGGCGGAGGCGGTGTTGCAGGCCAGCACGAGCATCTTCACGCCGCTGTCGACGAGCTCGTCGGTGATCGCCAGGGTCAGTTCGCGGACTTGGGCGATCGGCCGCGGGCCGTACGGGTTGTTGGCGGTGTCGCCGATGTAGCGCAGCCGCTCGTGCGGCAGCTGGTCGATGATCGAGCGGGCCACGGTGAGCCCGCCGACCCCGGAGTCGAAGATGCCGATCGGCGCGTCCGGGTTCACAGGGCCCCGGTCGGACCGGGCAGCTCGGCCCGCGGCTCAGCAGGCACCCGGCGGGCGGTGGACCGGTTCCCCAGCGCCACCAGCCAGGCCGCGAGTACCCCGCCGAGCGCGCCGAACAGGTGGCCCTGCCAGGAGACACCGGGGTTGCCCGGCAGCACGCCGAGGAGCGTGGTGCCCCAGTAGAGCAGCAGGCCGACGGCCACCAGCAGCTGCAGCGCGCTGCGGTTGAAGACACCCCGCACGAGCAGGAACAGCAGCCAGCCGAAGCACAGCCCGGAGGCGCCGACGGTGACCGACTGCGATGGCGAGGTCAGCCAGACGCCGAGCCCGGACACCACCCAGATCGTGGCGGTGACCGCGACCCACTGGGCCAGTCCGCCCGCCATCGACAGGAAGGCGAACACCAGCAGCGGGATGGTGTTCGCCAGCAGGTGGTCCCAGCCGTGGTGCAGCAGCGGGGACCACAGCACGCCGAGCAGGCCGGAGGCCTCGCGCGGCACGACGCCGTACTGGTCGAGATCCGCGGGCAGCACCGCGTCGACCAGTTCGACCAGGTACATCAGCAGGGTCATCGCCCCGACCACGATCGCCGCCTGCGCCGGGTTCGGTGGCAGGACGCGCGCGGCTTGCCGAGTGGCTGGCTGGGTGCTCACACCACGAGATTACGTGGTCGGCCGGGCTCTCCGGATCAGGTGAATCCCGGATTCGCCCCGGGGTTGGCCCCCGGTGACCAGCCGGTGCCGCTGCGCTCAGTCGACGGCGCCGAGCAGGCGGGTGAGGGACTCCTCCATGCGGCGGGCCAACTCCCGGGCGCCCGCCCAGCGCATGACGAACCCGGTGGCCGCGCTCCGGGGTTGCTGCAGCGTGCGGAGCCGGACGACGGTCGCGTCCGGGCCGTCGGGTTCCAGTTCGATGCGGAACACCGCCGACGCCGCGTAGCTCGGGGCCGGTTTGCCGTTGAGGCGCTCGGCCGTGTGCTTCCACGCGATGACGCGCGGCGGGTCGTACTCGACGACCTCCTGGTCGATCTCCGAGCGCTTGGCGCCCCACCGGCCGTGCTGGGTGCGCTGCTCGCCCAGCCCGGACCCCGACCGCACCTCCGTGCGGTCGGCGAAGCTGAACCAGTCGGGCGCGCGGGCGGCGTCGGACACGACGGCCCACACCCGCTCGATCGGGGCGGGGACGCGCCCCGACCGCTGTACCTCTACCGCCGGTCGGTTGGGCTTGCTCACGCGCGGAACACTAGGCCCAGAGGTGCCCGTCGAGGCGTTCGGCCGCCTCGTCGATGGTGCCGCTGTAGGCGCCGGTCGACAGGTACTTCCAGCCCGCGTCGGCGACGATGAACACCACGTCGGCCGACTCGCCCGTGCCCGCGACCTTCTCCGCCACGGCCAGGGCCGCGTGCAGGATGGCGCCGGTGGAGATGCCCGCGAAGACGCCCTCGGTCTCCAGCAGCTGCCGGGTGCGGCGCAGCGCGTCGTACGAGCCGACCGAGTAGCGGCCGGTCAGCACCTCGGGGTCGTACAGCTCCGGGACGAAGCCCTCGTCGAGGTTGCGCAGGCCGTAGACCAACTCGCCGTAGCGCGGCTCGGCCGCGATGACCTGCACGTCCGGCTTCTGCTCCCGCAGGTACCGGCCGACGCCGACGAGGGTGCCGGTGGTGCCCAGGCCCGCCACGAAGTGGGTGATGCCGGGCAGGTCGCGCAGGATCTCCGGGCCGGTGCCGCGGTAGTGCGCGGCCGCGTTGTCCGGGTTGCCGTACTGGTAGAGCATGATCCAGTCCGGGTTCTGCTTGGCCAGCTCCTTGGCCCGCCGCACGGCCTCGTTCGAGCCGCCCGCGGCCGGGGAGAACACGATCCGCGCGCCGTAGGCCTGCAACAGCTGCTTGCGCTCCTCGGAGGTGTTCTCCGGCATCACGCAGACCAGCCCGTAGCCCTTGAGCTTGGCGGCCATGGCCAGCGAGATGCCGGTGTTGCCCGAGGTCGGCTCCAGGATGGTCGCCCCGGGCAGCAGCCGCCCGTCGCGCTCGGCCGCCTCGATCATGGCCAGCGCGGGCCGGTCCTTGATCGAGCCGGTCGGGTTGCGGTCCTCCAGCTTCGCCCACAGCCGCACGTCCTTCGACGGCGACAGCCGCGGCAACCCGACCAGCGGGGTGTCGCCGAGCGCGTCGATGAGCGAGTCGTACCGAGCCACGGGTGTCCCCCTCCGGGTCCGGGAGTTCCGGTTAGCGCGCGCCGCCCGCGACGGCGGGCAGGATGGTCACGTTGTCGCCGTCGGCGACCTTGGCCTCCAGGCCGCCCGCGAAGCGCACGTCCTCGTCGTTGACGTAGATGTTGACGAAGCGGTGCAGGGTGCCGTCCTTGACCAGGCGGCCCTTGATGCCGCCGTGGTTGGCGTCCAGGTTGTCGATGACCTCGGCCAGGGTGCTGCCCGCGGCGCTGACGGACTTCTCGCCGCCGGTGTGCGTGCGCAGGATGGTCGGGATCGAGACGGTGACGGCCATGGTTCAACCTCCGGGTATGCCAGTGCTGGCGCTGGTTCCACTTACAGGGAAAGACGCGTGCGCGCGCCCGGACTATTCCGGGACGCGCGGGATCTCACTGCTCGGGTACGTCGTCCGGGCCGGTGTGGGCGAACCGGTACGACTCGACGACCTCGACGGGCTCCTCGGTGATCACGCCGTCGACGATGCGGAACGAGCGGAACTCGTGCTCCTGCGGGTCGCGGGTGGAGATCAGCACGTAGTGCGCGTACGGCTCCTGCGCGATCTTGGCGTCGGTGCGCGACGGGTACGCCTCGGTGGCGGTGTGCGAGTGGTAGATGACCACGGGCACCTCGTCGTTGGCGTCCATCTCGCGGTAGAGGCGGAGCAGGTCGGCGGAGTCGAACTCGTAGAACGTGGGTGAGCGGGCCGCGTTGAGCATCGGGATGAAGCGCTCGGGGCGGTCGGACCCGTCCGGCCCGGCGATGACGCCACAGGCCTCGTCCGGGTGGTCGCGGCGGGCATGGGCCACCATCGCGTCCACTAGGTCACGGCGGATCGTCAGCACGCGCCCATCCTACTGGGTGAGTGCGGCCCTCCCAGTGTGTGAGAGAACGCAGTTCACGAGCCGTGGGACGCCCACACGTCGCGGTAGGAGCGCAGGTCACCGACGGTCGTGGCGGCCAGCGCGCCGTGCGCGACGGCGCGGGCGAAGACCGCCGCGGCGGCGATGTAGAGCGCGTTCAGGGCCGCCGGACCGGCCACGGCGTGGGTGCCGGTGGCGGCGGAGAACACGGTGTCGCCGTCGAAGAGGGTGTGCGACGGGCGGATCGCGCGGGCCAGGCCGTCCTGGGCGGACATGGCCAGCCGCCTGCACTCCGCCTTGGTCAGCCGGGCGTCGGTCGCGACGACGCCGATCGTGGTGTTGAGGTCGGTCGGCAGCGCCGAGACCTGCGCGGCCCACCCGGGCGGTTCCGGGAATTCACCGGGCTCACCGGGGGCGTGGAACCCACCGGTCGAAAGGTCGACGACCTCACCCCGGGCGTTGACGGCGGCGACCGCGCCGACGGTGATCTCGCCCACCTCGGCGCTCGCGGTGCCGATGCCGCCCTTGAGCGAGCCGACCCGGGCACCGGCGCCCGCGCCGACGCTGCCCTGCTCGACCGGGCCCGCCGCGGCCGCCGCGCAGGCCGCGTAGCCGAAGTCCGCGTCCGGCCGGTTGCCCCACGCGCCGCGCGGCAGGTCGAACAGCACGGCGGCGGGCACGATCGGCACGACCTCGTGCGTGGCCGGTCCGACCCGGAAGCCCCGGCCGCGCTCCCCCAGCCACCGCATGACGCCGTCCGCGGCGGCCAGCCCGTAGGCGCTGCCGCCGGAGAGGCACACCGCGTCGACCCGGCTGACCAGGTTCTCCGGCGCCAGCAGGTCGGTCTCGCGGGTGCCCGGCGCGCCGCCGCGGGCGTCCACACCGCCGACGGTGCCCTCGGGCAGCAGCACGACGGTGGTGCCCGTCGCCCAGCCGTCCCCGACCCGGTGGTGGTGGCCGACCAGTACGCCCGGGACGTCCGTGATCGCGTTCACCTACGGGGTGGACAGCGCCTGGACCAGGGAGTCCTGCACCCAGGTGAGCCAGTTGTAGACCGACAGGTGCGGGCTGCGCGGGTCCTCCTCCGGCAGCTCGTCCGGCATGTCCTCGGTGACCTCGATGGCCGTGCCGAGGGCGAGGCGGACGTCGTTGAGCGCGGCGAGCCAGGCGTCGGCCTGCTCCAGCGACAACCGGATCTCGCCGCCGTACATCGGGCAGGACTCCAGCACCACGGCGGCGACCCCGGTCTTGAGGTCGAGCAGGGTGGGCTCGTGCAGCGAGCGCAGCACGGCCGCGGAGTCGAGGTCCGCCTTGGACGGGTTGTCGTCGTCGAGGCGGTGGAAGTCGGGGAGCAGCCGGGACAGGATCGGGTCGTCCGGCGAGGTGGACGGGCCGGTGCGGATGCCCGTCAGCTCGGCGAGTTCGTCCTGCGGGGTCTCCTCGATGCGGGCGCGCAGCATGTCGTCGATCTGGGAGACCAGGCCGCGCAGCACGGCCGCCTCCTGCCGGTCGATGTCGGCCTGCACGCGCTCGCCCGAGCGCTTCCAGGGTTTCACGACGTGTGTTCCATGGTCGCCCACAGGCCGGCGGCGTGGAGTCTGGCGACGTCGGCCTCCACCTTGTCCTTGCTCCCGGCGGAGACGATGGCCTTGCCCTCGTGGTGCACGTCGAGCATGAGCTTCGTGGCTTTCTCGCGGCTGTAGCCGAAGAGCTTCTGGAAGACGTAGGTCACGTACGACATCAGGTTCACGGGGTCGTTCCAGACGACGGTCTGCCAGGGTCGGTCCTCGGACACGACCTCGGAGCCCGCCGGTGTGGCCTGCGTCTGCTCCATGTCGACGGCTGCGGTCATGGGTCAATGGTGGCATGACCGGTTTCGCGGGGACCGGCGGATCTTCATTCGTTCGGAGTATGCGAGTAACCGATCGTGCCCGTCTGGGGCAGTCCGGGTGCGGGCTTAGGCTCTGCGGCATGGGTGTGCCTACGGGCGCGGGGACCGCGCTGCTGACCGACCACTACGAGTTGACGATGCTGGCCGCGGCGCTGGCCGACGGCACCGCGCGCAGGCGGTGCGTGTTCGAGGCGTTCGCCCGCAGGCTGCCCGACGGGCGGCGCTACGGGGTGGTCGGCGGCACGCAGCGGGTCATCGACGCGATCGGCGCGTTCCGCTTCGGCGACGACGAGATCCGGCACCTGCGGGAGACGTCCGTGGTGGACGAGGACACGCTGGCGTGGCTGGCCGAGTACCGCTTCGCCGGTGACGTCGACGGCTACCCGGAGGGCGAGCTGTACTTCCCCGGGTCGCCGATCCTGACCGTGACCGGCGACTTCGCCGAGGCGGTGGTGCTGGAGACGGTGGTCCTGTCCATCCTCAACCACGACAGCGCGATCGTGTCGGCGGGCGCGCGGATGGCGGGCGCGGCCAACGGTCGACCGATCATCGAGATGGGGTCGCGGCGCACCCACGAGCGGGCGGCGGTGGCGGCGTCGCGGGCCGGGTACCTGGCCGGGTTCGCGACCACGTCCAACCTGGAGGCGGGCCGCACGTACGGCATCCCGACCTCGGGGACCTGCGCGCACGCGTTCACCCTGCTGCACGACGACGAGCGGGCCGCGTTCGCCGCCCAGGTCGCGGCGCTGGGCGTGGGCACCACGCTGCTGGTGGACACCTACGACATCACCCGCGGCATCGACACCGCGATCGAGGTGGCGGGCACCGGGCTGGGCGCGATCCGGATCGACTCCGGCGACGTCGGCGTGCTGGCCAGGCAGGCCCGCGAGCAGCTCGACGCGCTGGGCGCCACCGAGACCCGGATCGTGGTCTCCGGCGACCTCGACGAGTACGCCATCGCCGCGCTGCGCGCCGAGCCGGTGGACGCCTACGGGGTCGGCACGTCGCTGGTCACCGGGTCGGGGGCGCCGACCGCGGGGATGGTCTACAAGCTGGTCGAGGTCGAGGGCAGGCCGGTGGCCAAGCGCAGCTCGCACAAGGAGTCGCAGGGCGGGCGGAAGCTGGCGCTGCGCAGGCACAAGCCGACCGGCACGGCGCTGGAGGAGGTCGTCTACCAGGCGGGCGGCGCGGCCCCGGAGTTCGGGGAGCACGACCGGGCGCTGCAGATCCCCCTGATGCGCGGTGGACAACCCCCGTCGGAGTTGCCCACGCTGGAGGACGGCCGCACCCGGGTCCGGCAGGGCCTGGTCAGCCTGCCCTGGGAGGGCCTGAAGCTCTCCGCGGGGGAACCCGCCATCCCCACCGTCCACCTGTCGCAGGAGTCGTGACCGCCATGAGCGCCTTATCCGCCCTGATCATCGTCGACGTGCAGAACGACTTCTGCGAGGGCGGTTCCCTCGCGGTGGCGGGCGGGGCCGAGGTCGCCGCCGCCATCTCGGCCCACGTGGCCGCGGGCGGGTACGACCACGTGGTGGCCACCCGCGACTTCCACGTCGACCCGGGCGCGCACTTCAGCGAGACCCCCGATTTCGTCGACAGCTGGCCGGTCCACTGCGTGGTCGACACCGCGGGCGCGGGCTTCCACCCCGCCCTGGACGTGGCCCCCATCGAAGCCGTGTTCTCCAAGGGCGCCTACGCGGCGGCCTACTCGGGGTTCGAGGGCTCGGCCGCCGACGGGAACACCCTCGAAGCCTGGCTCCGCGCCCGCGGCGTCACGCGGGTGGACGTCGTGGGGATCGCGACGGACCACTGCGTACGAGCCACCGCCCTGGACGCGGCCCGCGCGGGCTTCGCGACGACGGTCCTGCTGGACCTGACCGCGGGCGTCGCGGCGGCGACGGTGGAGACGGCCCTGGACACACTGCGCGCGGCGGATGTCGAGTTGGTGGGCACGCCGAAGGTCGCCTGACCTGTCCCACGGAGTCGGTCGGGCACATCGCTTCCGTGCCTGACCGACTCCGCTCAGGCCACCTTCACAGCCTCCGCGCCCAACCTCCGCTCCAACGCCCGCGAGGGGTCCGTTCCTTTGGGAGAGTACTGGCGCGGTAGACGGTTGGTGTTCCCATTCGTCCCGCGTTGCCAAGGGAAATGGGGATCGCAGAAATAGACCGGCATCCCGGTCGCCATGACGAACACCGCCTGGTCGGCCATCTCGCCGCCCCGGTCCCAGGCGATCGATTCCCGAAGGGATTCGGGCAGGGTCTTCATTTTGTTCGCAACAGCATCGCGGCCCGACCCTCGGCCTCTGCCAGGCGTTCGCCGACGTTGACCATACCCACGATCAGGTCGTGTCGAGGCTGCTCCAGTGATGGTGACACACGTTTCGCGCGGCTGGACCGCAATGCCTTGTACACCACGACCCGCAGCTCACCGCGGAACTCAACACCACACGACACGCCACGAGCATGATCTCCGCACACCCATTCTATTGGCGGCCGTGCGCGGGCAGAAGTGGTCGCGGATCACTGTGGACAACTCCAGCGCATGTGTGTGAACGCGCGATCGAGCGGTTCTAGGCGGCGGGCGTGGGCTCGCGGACCAGGAGGCGTTCGAGGGCGGCCACCACTCTGGTCGCCGCGTGGCCGTCGCCGAAGGGGTTGGGGGACGTGGGGTGCGGGGGTGTGGCCAGGAGTCGTTCTGCGGTGGCCAGGATTCGGGCGCGGTCGGTGCCGACGACGTGGGCGTGGCCCGCGCGGACGGCTTCCACCCGTTCCGTCACGTCCCGCGCGACCAGGACGGGGACGCCGAAGGTGGGGGCCTCCTCCTGGATGCCGCCCGAGTCGGTGATCACCAGGGTGGCCCGGCGCAGGGCGCGGACCAGGTCGGGGTAGTCCAGCGGCCCGGTCAGCGCTATCCGGGGGTGTCCGGCGGCCACCTCGGCCACCTGGGCCCGGACGGTCGGGTTCGGGTGCACGGGCAGCAGCACGCGGACGTCGGGGTGGCCGTCGGCCAGGGCTCGGACCGCGCCCAGGACTTCGGCCAGCGGTGGGCCCCACGACTCGCGGCGGTGGACGGTGACCAGCACCGACCGGCTGCCGCGGTCGAGGTCCTGTTCGAGGGACGCCAGGACGGGGTTGATCGCGGGTAGGTCGACGGCCGCGATGTGGCGCACGGCGTCGACCACCGTGTTCCCCGTGACCTCGATCGACGACTCCGGCACGCCCTCCGCGCGCAGGGCGTCCGCCGCGCCGGGGGTCGGGGCCAGGTGCAGCGCGGCGATCCGCGCCACCATCTGCCGGTTGGCCTCCTCGGGGAACGGCGCGGCGAGGTCTCCGGTGCGCAGCCCGGCTTCCAGGTGCACGACCGGAACACCGCGCCAGAACGCGGCGAGCGCGCCCGCCAGTGTCGTTGTCGTGTCGCCTTGCACGACGAGCGCTCCCGGTTCGCGCCTGCGCAGCGCGCCGTCCAGCGCGGGCAGCAGCGCGGAGACCAACTCCGCTTGGCCGCCCCGGGGTCGTTCGACGACCAGCACCTCGTCCGGGCACAGCCCGAACGGCGCCACGGCCTGCTCGACCACCCCCGGGTGCTGTCCACTGTGGACCATGTACGGCCGCAACCCCCGGGACCGGGCCAGCGCCAGCGCGACCGGGGCCGCCTTCACCGCCTCCGGCCGGGTGCCGACGAGCAGCATGACTTCTTCGTTCACGGTTCTCCTAGAGGAGAGAGCGGAAGCGGACTCCGGGCGAGGGAGGCACCCGGAGTCCACTTCGGACTATTCCGCAGCCGGGCCGCGGCGTCGCGCGCGGAGCACGAACAGCAGGCCGACCGCCAGCAGCAGCACGCCAAGCGCGATCCACCAGCCGATGTCGGCGCCGGTCAGCGCCAGGCCCGCGCCGCCGCCGAGCGCGCCACCGGTCGGAGCTCGGTACATCCCGCCCTCCCCGGCTCAGGCCGCGACCGCGCGGCGCCTGCGGACCACGACCGCGGCGACCGGCACCGCCACCATCGCCAACAACCCGGCACCGAGCCACAGGCCCACCCCGGAGGCCAGCGGCACGGGTGCCGCGGCGGCCCCGCAGGTCGCGCTCCCGAGAACCACGTCGCCCTCGCCGACGGCGGCGTTGAGTCGCAAGTGGACACCGTTGACCGTCAGCGCGCCGTCGCGGGACCGAGTCTGCTCGTTGAACGTCAGCGACACCAGCGGCGAAGGTCCCGTCGGCACGGAGACAACCGTGTTCGGGGGCGGATCAAGCGGCACCTTCACACCCGCGAGGCGCACGTCGGTCAGCGCGGTGCGGCCGGTGATGCCCGCCTGGGTGGCCTCGCAGTCCACGTCGATGGCGCCGATGCGACCCAGTTGCGCCAGCGGCAACGTGACGTTGGCCAGGTCCGCGCCCGCGCGCACCACCCCGGTGTCGTCGTCGCGGCTCGCGGAACTGGTGACCAGGTCGGCGCCCGCGACACCGGGCAGCGCGAGCCGGGCCAGCCGCGCGGTGGGCGCCCCGGCGGTGCCGCTGGGCGCCAGCGGACCGAGGTCCACGACCGAGGCGGACGCCAGCTTCACGCCCGCGTCGGCCACGTAGGCGGAGGCGTCACCGGGGGCGGCCGACGCCGGGGTCGCCCCGGCCAGCAGGACGCAGGCGGTCGCCGCGGCCACGGCCAGCGCGCGCTTCGGTCTGTCGGACAGGTCGAGCATGCATGTCCTCCATGCGTTTTGAGACGGTGGGGATCGTGGAGTGACCCGGAGCCCGGGCGGCCGATGGGGACCGGGGCGCTCGGTGGGGACCGGGTGGCGAACGGCGTATCGCGGCGGGCACCGGAAAAAGTGACAGCTCCGCGGATCTGCAACCCGATCGTGTGGATCACGCGTTCGGTCACCCGCGATAGCGGGAAACCACTAACAGAGGGTGTATCTCGACGGTCGGGACATCACCCGGATCGCGGATGTAGCCCCGGAGGTGGGGTGGCCGATGAGAAACTCGACGCGTCGAGTGAACGGCGCGCGCTTGATCGGGAAGGAGCGGCGGTGGCGTTCACCGACGCGCAGCCCGCCCCGCGCACCGCCACGGCCACCCCGCTGACCCGCCTCGCGGTCGCCGGTCTGGTCGTCGCGGCGGTCGCGCTGGTGGTCGGCAACCGGCTGTACCGGACGGCGGAAATGGCGCTGGCGAGCGGGATCCTGCGGCTGGTCACGCCATCCGGGGTCTACCTCGCCCCGGAGCGCCAGTCCGTCTACTTCGGACTTGCCACGGACGCGCCGTTCGGGCTGCGGATGAGTCCGGAGTGCACGTCGGCGTTCCTGGTGCTGCCGCTGCTGGTCTTGGCGGCGGTGGTGATCGCGCTGCGGCCGTTCGTCGCCCGGCGGGTGCTCGTCGCGCTGCTCGCCGCGTCGGTCGCCGTCATCGCGGTGAACCAGGTCCGGATCATGACGCTGGTCGGCCTGATCCAGTGGCTGGGCACCGATCGCGGCTACTACTGGGGCCACACGCTGCTGGGTTCCCTGGTGAGCGTGCTCGGCGGCGCGGCGGCCCTGGTGCTGTTCGTCTGGCTGGGCACGCGCGCGCCGCGGGACGAGCGGTGAACCTGGCTCTGCTGCTGGGTTTCACCCAGGCGCTCGCGCTGACCATGAGCGTGGCGTTCATGACCTACGTGGCCCTGATCGTGGTCCCGTACCTGCGCCACCGCCGCGCCGCGCCCGGCGACCCGCACCGGCTGGAGTGGCACTTCTTCGTGCCGTGCCGCGACGAGCGCGCGGTCGTCGGCGACACCGTGCGCTACCTGCGCGGCACCTTCCCGCACGCGCACGTCTGGGTCATCGACGACGACTCCGACGACGGGACGGCCGACGTCGTCACCGCCATGCAGGGCCCGCGCCACGGCGGCGACCGGAACCTGCACCTGGTGCGCAGGCGGCGGCCGAACGCGCGCACCGGCAAGGGCGCCGCGCTCAACGCCGCGTACCGGGCGCTGAAGGGCTGGCTGGGCAGGCACGCCGACACCGACCGGGCGATCATCGTCGTGGTCGACGCCGACGGGCGGCCAGCGCCGGACTGCCTCGCGGTGTGCGCGGCCGACCACCTGTTCGGCGACCCCCGCGTCGGCGCGGTGCAGGTCGACGTGCGGATGCGCAACCGGGGCACGCCGCCGCGCGGAACAGGGTGGTGGCGGCGGAAGTTCGGGCTGGCCATGGTGCGCATGCAGGACCTGGAGTTCCGCAGCGCGATCGCCGCGATCCAGCTCTCGCGCGGCCGCACCGGCACGATCTCCATGGGCGGCAACGGCCAGTTCACCCGGTTGTCCGCGCTGGACTCGATCACGCACGGCCTCGGCCCGTGGCGCGGCGCGCTGCTGGAGGACTTCGAACTCGGCGTGCACCTGCTCACGCGCGGCTGGAAGACCGGCTTCACCCTGGACACGCACGTCGACCAGGAAGCGCTCTACAGCCTGCGCCGCTTCCTGGCGCAGCGCACCCGCTGGGGCCAGGGCACGATGCAGTGCGGCAAGTACGTGCGGCGGATCTTCGACTCGCGCCACCTGTCCACACTGGGCGCCGCGGAGATGCTGTACTACCTGGCCCAGCCGTGGATGCAGCTGCTCGGCACGCTGATCTACCCGATCCCGTTCCTGCTGCTGGCCTTCCGCGCGGCGGGCGACCCGGGCGCGGTGTGGGACTGGTTCACCGGCGGCGCCTGGATCCTGTTCACCGTCTACGGCGCGTTCGGGTTGCTGCCGTTCGTGATCTGGGGCCCGATCTACCGCAGCCGGTGCGAACCCGGCAAGGGCCTGCTGCGCGCGATCGGCTGGGGCTTCGCGTACGCGGTGTACATCTACACCTTCTACATCACCTCGTGGCGCGCGGTGTTCCGCCTGGCCAGACGCCGCAACGGCTGGTCCAAGACCAGGCGGAACACCGAGCTGAACGCCGGCGTGGTCGCCTTGGATCGCTAGTGCGCCGGGTTGCACGTCACCGAGCCCGCGGTGATCGACCCGCTGGTCGGCACCGCCGGTGAGTTGGTCGGGTTGAACCAGATCTTGATCGCGTGCACGCTCAGCGACCCGTCCGGCGGATCGGCCTCGACGGTGTCGTTGAGCACGACGTTGGCCAGCGGCGGGTCGTCCGGGGTGGCGCCCGGGACCACGATGACGTAGTTGGCCGGGATGTCGTCGGGGACGTCGATGCCGGTGACGCCCGCGAGGGAGACCGAGGACTTCACGCCGCCCTTGTCGGTGGTGCCGCAGCTGACCGAGAACGTGGCCACCTTGATGACCGGGACGCCGCCGAGCCTGCGCTGGTTCACCTCGAACTGGCGCCCGCTCGCCGACGCCGACGCCGTGCCGGTGGCCGGGTCGAAGCCGCAGGTGCTGTTGCCCGGCCCGAAGCCGAGCAGCCCCGCGTCGGACGCCTCGACCTGGTCGGAGGTGCCCGGGGTGGTGCCGACCAGCGGTCCCCCGGCCGCGCACTGGCCCAACGGCCCGATGTCGACGGCGATCCCGCCGAACATCGCCATCCCCCCACCGACGCTACCGCTGCTGTCCGCGGGCACCGCCGCGTGCGCGGGCGCCACCGCCAACCCCAAAACCCCCACCGCGGTCGCCAGCACAACCCGGCCACGGCCCAGCCCGATCGAGAAAGACATGCCCGATTCCCTCCAGTTCGCGCCTACCTGCCTCCCGAGTGGATCGCGCCCCAACCCCCCACTGCCAACCGGACAGCCCCAACCACTCGCGAGAACCCGACGGCCACCCGACCAGGGGACACGTCCACTCACCCGAATTCGCAGCGCAACCAGGCCGGCGCACCCCGTTCCCGCTTAAGGCAATGCCGCGCCACCGCGCTCCCCGAGGCGGCTCCGCCCCCGCGTCCAGACCGGGACAACCCGCGTCGAGTGCCGCCGCACCCGGCGAGGAGGTCGTGGTGGCCGGAGTGGATCCGCTGGTCGGAGCGCTGCGGAGTGGTCGGGCGCGCCCGGGGTCCACCAGCCCGGGTGACGTGCCGCGAGCCGGTGCGGGCGATCCGGTTCGGCCGCGGGCGAGGACTGACGGGGGCTACGGGTACCGTCTCCGCCATGTCTCAGTCCCCACCACCCGTGCGTGAGTTGTTGGACGTCGCGGTGTCAGCGGTGGGTGGGGCGGAGCGGGCCGGGCAGGTCGAGATGGCCGAGGCCGTCGCGGCGAGCATCCGGACCGGGGACCACCTGGCCGTCCAAGCCGGGACCGGGACCGGCAAGTCGCTGGCCTACCTGGTGCCCGCGATCCGGCACGCGGTCGTGAAGGGCAAGTCGGTGGTCGTCTCGACGGCCACCATCGCGTTGCAGCGCCAGCTCGTCGACCGCGACCTGCCCCGCCTCGCGAAGGCGCTGGGCACGACGCTCGGTCGCAAGCCGACGTTCGCGATCCTCAAGGGGCGGCGCAACTACCTGTGCCTGCACCGGCTCGACGGGCCCGCCGAGGAGCCGGACGACCAGGTCCTGTTCGACCCGTTCGCCGTCTCCCGCCTCGGCCGCGAGATCACCCGCCTGCGGGAGTGGGCCAGCGACACCGAGACCGGCGACCGCGACGAGCTGGTGCCGGGGGTGTCCGACCAGTCGTGGCGGCAGGTCTCGGTGACGGCGCGCGAGTGCCTGGGGGTGTCGCGCTGCCCGATCGGCACCGACTGCTTCGCCGAGCGGGCCCGCGCCGAGGCGGGCAAGGCCGACGTCGTGGTCACCAACCACGCGCTGCTGGCCATCGACGCGCTCGGCACCGCCCAGGTGCTGCCCGAGCACGACGTCGTGATCATCGACGAGGCGCACGACCTGGTCGACCGGGTCACCTCCGTGGCGACCGGCGAGCTGTCGGCCACCGCCGTGACCGTCGCCGCGCGGCGGGCGGGCAAGCTGGTCACCGACGAGGTGGCCGACCGGCTCATCGAGGCGGGCGAGGGCCTGGCCATGCTGCTGTCGGAGGAGCAGACCGGCCGCATGGACGTGCTGCCGGAACCGCTCGCGGTGACCATCCAGGGGGTCCGCGACGCGGCGCACAAGTGCATCACCGCGATCGGGCCGGAGCGCAAGGACGACACCGACGCCGCGACCGCCCGCAAGCTGGCGCTCTCCGCGCTGGACGAGGTCCACGACACCGCGGTGCGCGTGCTGGAGGCCTTCGGCGACGACCTGGCCAACCGGTACGACGTGGTCTGGGTGACCGGCGACTTCGGGTCGAACGCGCCGCGCCCGCCGACGATCCGCGTCGCGCCGCTGACCGTGGCGGGTCTGCTGCGGGAGAAGCTGTTCGGCGAGAACACCACCGTCCTCACCTCCGCGACCCTCACCCTGGGCGGCACGTTCGACGCGCTGGCCCGGCAGTGGGGCCTGCCCGGGTCGCAGCGGCACGGCGTGAAGGCCGAGGGGGCGGCGTCGGACAAGGAGCCCGGCGACGAGGTGCGCTGGACGGGGATGGACGTCGGTTCGCCGTTCGACCACGCCCGGGCGGGCATCCTCTACACCGCCCGCCACCTGCCCACCCCGGGCCGCGACGGGCTGCCGCCCGCGTACCTGGAGGAGCTGCGCGAACTGGTCACCGCGGCGGGCGGGCGGACGCTGGGCCTGTTCTCCTCGATGCGCGCGGCCAAGCAGGCGACGGCGGAGCTGCGGGACAAGGTGGGCGTCGACATCCTCTGCCAGGGCGAGGACTCGACGTCGCTGCTGGTGAAGAAGTTCGCCGAGAACCCCAGCACCTGCCTGTTCGGCACGCTGTCGCTGTGGCAGGGGGTGGACGTGCCGGGGTCGTCGCTGTCGCTGGTGGTGATGGACCGCATCCCGTTCCCCCGCCCCGACGACCCGCTGGCCTCGGCCAGGCAGCGCGCGGTCGAGGCCCGCGGCGGCAACGGCTTCCTTACCGTCGCGGCCACCCACGCCGCCCTGCTCCTCGCCCAGGGCGCGGGCCGGTTGCTGCGCTCGATGGACGACCGCGGCGTCGTCGCGATCCTGGACCCCCGCCTGGCCACCGCCAGGTACGGCGGCTTCCTGCGCGCGTCCCTACCCCCGTTCTGGCCGACCACCGACCCGGACGTGGTCCGCGCCGCCCTGCGGCGCTTGGCGGCATCGGCGGACTGAGCACAACCGCGGCTGCAACACTTGTGGTCGCCACCTAGCTTCGCGGAGGACGAGTGTCACCCAACCCCGGCACCACGGTCGACGACCAGGGCGTGCGCAGGCAACTGGCCGACGGCACCGAGGAGTCGGTGTCGTGGACCGACCTGACCGAGGTCGCCATCCGCACGACCCCGGAGGGCCCGTGGAAGGAGGACGTGTTCTTCCTGCTGATGCGGGAGGGGGGCGGGGGGTGCGCGGTGCCCGCGGGAGACCCGTCGGCGGACGACCTGATGGGCAGGCTCCAGTCCCTCCCCAACTTCGACAACGACGCGTTCATCGAGGCCATGACGACCACGGAGGACGGCCTCTTCGTCATCTGGCAGCGCTGAGCGGTACTTCGGTCATCCGCACCACGGCGAGCGCTGAGTGATCTAGCTTGATCTTTCGTGGACGAGCGGTGCAGGCACGATCTGCTGCGGGGACAGTGCGCCGACTGCAAGCCACCACCACCCGGTGTCCGCGCCCACGGGTACCGCACTCGTGGCGGCTCGGCGTACCACAACGATCCGTCGTGCGACTGGCTCGCCCGAGGCCAGCGCTACGCGGCTGCGCGTGGGCAGGACACCCGTGCGGTGGTGCCGATCCACTGGGCGAACGTCCGGCCGGGGACGTTGGAGCCGTGCGAGCACTGCTGCACCACGGCCTGGGTGGCGCGCCACAATCCCGCTGTTGCTCCCGCCTCGGCCTGGAAACCGTGCGAGGTCCTCGACGGCGAGCTCTGGTACGACGGTCACCTGTCGTGGGAAGCCGCGCGTCGTGAGGACGGGCTGTGGTGGGCGGAGGTGCGGTACTCGCGGGACGGGCAGATGCTGACTGCGGTGCGGAACGAGAACGCGGTGCGACCACCGCAATGATCCCCCACCCGCCCGAGCCACACTCGCCCTCCCGCCCAGGCCGCTTCGCACCCCCTCCCCGCCGAGCCGAATCCACTAGCCGCCGACATGTGCCAGCTCGACCTTCAACCGCTCGAGCCGCACTCGCCCACCCAGTCCAGGCCGCCTCGCAACCCTTCCCCGCCCCGCCCCGCCAGGCCGAGCCCGCCACCCGCCGACGTGTGCCAGCCCGACCCCCACCGAACTCGTCGCGCTCCTGCTCACTGCTCGATGGGGTGGAACGTCTTTGTGTGGGGGGACGGACCTGCCAAGCTCGCCTGCGGGTGGGGTGGGCTTGCCCCTCCCACCGCTTTGCCCCACCGCAGGTCCGTAGGGGCCCCGCACAAAGACGTTTCACCCCATCGAGCACAGCTCGATTCTCGCGTTCAGACCACGGGAGAACAGGTCCCCGCCGGGTCGATCGATACTCACCTCACGCCGCGGACCAGACACCCGCCGGGCCGGGTCCATCAGTCCAGCCCCACGCGAAAAACAAGGGCGGCCTCGATCGGGCGAACTTGCTTTGCGCGGGGCCCCTACGGACCTGCGGTGGGGCAAAGCGGTGGGAGGGGCAAGCCCACCCCACCCGCAGGCGAGCTTGGCAGGTCCGTCCCCCCACGCAAAGCAAGTCCACCCAATCAAGGCGTATAGCGGGGGCGCGTTGCGTTCTGTGGGGGCTGGGCTCAAGCGGCGGTCGTGGGGGTGGCTGGGGAGAAATGTGTGGGGTGGAGGCTGGGATCCCGCAGCAGTCATGGAGATGGCCAGGGAGAAACGCGTTAGGCAGGGGGCTGAAATCCTGCGGCGGTTGTGAAGGTGGCTGGCGGGAGAAGAGCATTGGGCGGGCTGGGCTTCTGCGGTGATTCGGGGTGAGTCCGGTGTAGCCACGCCGCATTGGGGCGGGAGCGGGATTCGGGCGGCGGTTGACCTGAGCGGCTGCGCCGCACCAGTGCGGGGCTGGGGCTGCCCCTATGCCTCCGGCCCCCGGTATCAATTCTACCGGCGGGCACCGACGATTCCCGGCAAAGATGATCAAGCCTGTGGATAACTCAGGCCCACTGCGCGATGACGGTGACCGTGCCCGGGGCGACCTCGGTGAAACCCGCATCCCGCACCGCAACAGCTCGATGAGTTTCCCAGGCCGATTTGGGATCCGTGCCGGGGTGGACCTTGGTCCACTGGTCCGCAGAAGGCGTCCGGACGGCGCAGCGGAGGTCTGTTTCGGTCCACTGCTTGATGCGGTCCTGCTCCCCCGACGCGTGCAGCTGGGCGGCTAGGAGCATGGTGGCGTGGCCCACTTGGGCTGCCGCCTTGCCGACTGTCATGGGGACGGTCGGGTTGAGCCACAGGACCGGGGTGTCGGTCGGGATCGGGCCCGGGGTGTCGTCCGGGAGTTCGCTGCCGGAGATCTGCAGGCGGGACAGGACCTTCGGGGCCTCGACGACCTTGCCCGGTACGAAAGCGCGGGCCTCGGCACCATCGACCGTCACCGTGATCCCGGGGAGTTCCTGTACAGCCGCCCAGTGCGCCCCCCGCGCCCGCCGGGACACCTTGCGGATCCGGCCGCGCACCCAGGCATCCACCTCCGAGTGCCACGGGCCTTCCGGCTCGGCACGCGGATCCAGGCACACCGCCAAGGAAGCTGCCGCAGCGGCTTCCAGCAGCGGGGTGCGCAACGGCGCCGGATCCCGCTCGACGCGCAGGACTATGGGCATGGCTCGGACCTCGGTCGGGTCTTCGTCTGCCGTGTCGTTGGTCGTGTGCGCGGGGAGGCTCATCCACGTGACGTAGCGGGCGGCCAGTGGGTCGAGGATGGTCAAGGCTGCTCCGAGGCCGCGTCGAAGGATTGGGTGATGAGGGCGCGCAACACGTCTTGGTCGGTTTGGTTGACGTGTTTGAGGTAGACGCAGCCTTTGCTGGTCGTGTGCTTTCCGAGGGTGGTCAGCGGGTAGTCCGTGAGTGGGCCGGTCAGGTACAGGACCGTGTGCGGCTTGCGCGGGGCGAAGGCGACGGCTGGGGTGTCGCCCTCGCGGCCCGAGTCGTAGCGGTAGTGGCGGGAGCCGAAACCGATGATGGACGTGCCCCACAAGACCGCGGGCTCACCTGTCACCTCGGCCATCATGGCGACCAGGAGTTCGGCGTCGGCGCGGCGCTGGGGGTCGGGCACGGCGGCGACGAACTCGGCGACGTCGTCCGTGGTCGGTTCCACCTGGTACCTCCCAAGAGACCGGGGTGCGGTCGGGGAAACCTACCCGACCGCCACCCAGGCCTACCTCAGATCCGCTCCGGGTCCAGCCCGTCGGCCAGGTCCGCCGCCTCGATCTCGCTGCGGGTGACGCCTAGGACGAACAGCACGACGTCCAGGTACGGGTGCGACAGCGCGGTGTCGGCCACCTCGCGCAGGGCGGGTTTGGCGTTGAACGCGATCCCGAGGCCCGCCGTGGACAGCATGTCGATGTCGTTGGCGCCGTCGCCGACCGCTACGCACTGGGCGAGGGGGATGTCGTAGCTCTCGGCGAAGCGGCGCAGGGCGACGGACTTGCCCGCGCGGTCGACGACGTCGCCCAAGACGCGGCCGGTCAGGTGGCCGTCGACGACCTCCAGCTCGTTGGCCGCCGAGAAGTCCAGGCCCAGGTCGTCCACCAGGCGGGCGATGGTCGCGGTGAAACCACCGGAGACGACGCCGCAGCGGTAGCCGAGGCGCTTCAACGTGCGGATGGTGGTGCGGGCGCCCGGGGTCAGCTCCATCGCGGCGGCGACCTCGTCGAGCACCGAGGCGGGCAGGCCTGCGAGGGTCTTCACCCGCTGGTGCAGCGACTCGGTGAAGTCCAGTTCGCCGCGCATGGCGGCCTCGGTGATCTCCCGGACCTCGTCCTCGCGGCCCGCCTTGGCCGCCAGCATCTCGATGACCTCGCCCTGGATCAGCGTCGAGTCGACGTCGAAGACGATGAGGCGCTTGGCGCGGCGGGACAGCAGGTCGCGCTCGACGGCGATGTCCAGGCCCACCCGCACGGACAGCTCGGCCAGCGCCGAGCGCAGCTCCGCGTCGGCGGCGTCGGTGTCCTGGGAGACCGAGACGCGCAGCTCCAGGCCGGTGACCGGGTAGTCGGCCACCCGGCGGATCGCGTCGATGTTGATCTCCAGCGCGGCCAGCCTGCGGGCCACCTCGCCGAAGCCGCGGGCGGACACCGGGTGGCCGAGCACGACCAGCACGTGCGTGGACGGCTTGACCGGGCGCTGCTCGGCGCCGACCTGCACCTCCACCCGCATCTCCACCGACGCCATGGCCTGCTCGACGGACTCCTGCAGGCCCTCGGCGTCGTGGTCGGTGGCCACGAGCGCGCCGAGCACGAGCTGGCCGCGGATGACGACCTGCTCGACGTCGAGGATGTCGACGCCGTGCCGGGTCAGCGCGGCGAACAGCACCGAGGACACACCCGGCTTGTCCGGCCCGGTGACGGTGATCAGGACTGGGGTCTGGAGGGGACCAGGTGAAGTGGACACGATCCGGAGGCTCCCGTGACGACTGGCCTGCCGGTCCCGCTCGGGGACACCGGCTCGGCGACTGGGCTGGCGGTGCGCGCGGTGCCGCCGCGACGGGCCGGGTCGCGGCCGTCCGCGCGGTGGTGCGGGGTGCCCGTCGGTCGCCGCCGCGGCGGTGACCTCCGCTCGGGACGGGTGCGTCCCCGGCAGGCGTCGTCGGCTGCCGTGTGGCGGTGTGCGGGGCGGACCCGGTGGCGTGCGTGGCAGGCGCCGTCGACTGCCGCCGAACCAGGTCTGTGGATCTTGCGGAAAAGGAGAAGCGGGTGGGGCGAAGGACGCAGTGCGTTCCTCAGCTCCACCCGCAGATCCCTTCCGCGCTTCGGCGGACCGACACCCCCGTGACCCGCTCAGCGCCGGTCACGGTGTCGGTGCGCTCAATTGGGCAACGTGGGGTCGCCCTTGGAGATCTCGTTCGGGTTCATCGTGGCGGCCACCATCTCCGACGGGGCGGGCTTGTGGCCGTGACCACCGAGCAGACCCACGTACTTGTCCGCCTCGGTCGCCTCCCGCATGTGCGGGTAGTGCAGGTCGAACGCGGGCCGCTCGGAGCGGATCCGGGGCAGCTCGGTGAAGTTGTGCCGCGGCGGCGGGGAGCTGGTGGCCCACTCCAGGGAGTTGCCGTAGCCCCACGGGTCGTCGGCGGTGACGATCTCGCCGTACCGGTAGCTCTTGAACACGTTGTAGATGAACGGAAGCGTCGACGCGCCGAGGATGTAGGCGCCGATCGTGGAGATCATGTTCAGCGTGGTGAAGCCGTCCGTCGGCAGGTAGTCGGCGTAGCGCCGGGGCATGCCCTCGTTGCCCAGCCAGTGCTGGACCAGGAACGTGCCGTGGAAGCCGATGAACGTGGTCCAGAAGTGCAGCTTGCCCAGCGGCTCGTCGAGGAACCGGCCGGTGATCTTCGGGAACCAGAAGTAGATGCCCGCGAAGGTCGCGAACACGATCGTGCCGTAGAGCACGTAGTGGAAGTGCGCGACGACGAAGTACGAGTCGGACACGTGGAAGTCGATGGCGGGCGCGGCCAGCAGCACGCCGGTGAGACCGCCGAAGAGGAACGTGACCAGGAAGCCGACGCTGAACAGCATCGGGGTCTCGAAGGTCAGCTGCCCCTTCCACATCGTGCCGATCCAGTTGAAGAACTTCACACCGGTCGGCACCGCGATGAGGAAGGTCATGAAGGAGAAGAACGGCAGCAGCACGGCGCCGGTGGCGTACATGTGGTGCGCCCACACGGTGACCGACAGGGCGGCGATGCCCAGGGTCGCGTACACCAAGCCGCGGTAGCCGAACAGCGGCTTGCGGCTGAAGACCGGGAAGATCTCCGAGACGATGCCGAAGAAGGGTAGAGCGACGATATAGACCTCTGGATGGCCGAAGAACCAGAACAGGTGTTGCCAGAGGATGACGCCACCGTTGGCCGGGTCGAACACGTGCGCCCCGAGTTGCCGGTCGGCGAGCAGGCCGAACAGCGCCGCGGTGAGGATCGGGAACGCCAGCAGCACCAGCACGCTGGTGATCAGGATGTTCCAGGTGAAGATCGGCATCCGGAACATGGTCATACCGGGCGCGCGCAGGCAGACCACGGTGGTGAGCATGTTGACCGCGCCCAGGATGGTGCCGAGACCACCGACCGCCAGACCGGTGATCCACAGGTCCGCGCCGATGCCCGGGGAGTGGATCTTGTCCGACAGCGGGGTGTAGGCGAACCAGCCGAAGTCCGCGGCGCCGCCCGGGGTGAGGAACCCGAACATGACGATGATGCCGCCGAACAGGTACAGCCAGTAGGAGAACGCGTTCAGCCTGGGGAACGCCACGTCGGGCGAGCCGATCTGCAGCGGCAGGATGAAGTTCGCGAACCCGAATAGGATCGGCGTCGCGTACAGCAGCAGCATCACCGTGCCGTGCATGGTGAACAGCTGGTTGTACTGCTCCTGGGACAGGAACTGCTGCCCCGGCACCGCCAGTTCGGAGCGGATCAGCATCGCCATCGCGCCGCCCACCATGAAGAAGGCGAACGACGTGACCAGGTACATGATGCCGATTTGCTTGTGGTCCGTGGTGCGGAACAGCCGCAGCAGGTACGAACCCTTGGCCGTCTCGCGGGCCGGATACGGCCGCGTGGCGATCGGCTGCGGGGCTACTGCCGTCACTCCTGCCTCCTGCAACTGCTGGTGTCGGACGTGCGAGCCGAACCACCGGGGTGGTTCGGTTGGGATGGTAGTCCCGGGTGCCCTCGCGGGCGCGCGAGGGCTCGGTGTGCTGTGGGCGACTCCCGATCAGCAGTTGCCCAGGTCACACCGGGCGGACGGCGTACTGGCGCAGGGTCAGGTCGGTGAAGGTGACCGGGCCGCGGGGTCCGGGGACGCGATCGATGTTGATCCCGGTCTCCGGCACGCCGAGCAGCTTGAACCCGTCGAGCAGGCGGGTCGGGGCGTTCCAGAACACGCCGGTACCGGTGTAGGCGGCGAAGAAGTCCGCCGCCGCGGCGGCGTCGGTGGTGACGATGCCCGCGGCGAGTCCGGAGGTCTCGGTGTTCGCGATCCGCGCGGCGTGTCGCAGGTCGTCGACGGGGGCCACGGTCACGGTGGCCTCGCGGTCGGAGTCCAGCGCCCACTCGTACCCGATCGGGTGAGTGTGCGGCGGCAGCGAGGCGCGCACGCCCGCCGCGTCGAGGGCGGCCTGGATGGTGGGCAGAGCGGTGTCGTAGACGTCGCGGTGCACCAGCAGGAGGTTCAGGCGGTTGCAGACGCCGAGGCGGTCGAGGCTGCGGGTGATCAGGTCCGCCGCGAACCCGGGATCGGCCTTGGCGTCGTAGTAGAGGACGCCGCCGCCGTCGGCGTGCGCGAGCGTCCGCACGCCGGACGCGGCGGCGCGGCGGCCGAGTTCGCGGGTGCTCTCGCCGCTGCCGCGCAGGATGACCAGCGGCACCAGGTCGGGCAGGTCGACCAGCGCGCCCGCGGCTTCGCGGTCGGGGCTGGGCACCAGTTGGATCGCGTCGGCGTCGAGGTCGGCGTCCTCCAGCGCGGGCGCGATGACGTGCTTGACCAGCGCCGTGGCCGAGCGCAGCGCGGCCGACCCGGTGCGCAGCACGCCCGCGTTGCGGGACTTGACCAGCTGCGACGCCACGTCGACCGTCACGTTCGGCCGGGCCTCGTAGTTGGCGCCGATGACGCCGACCGGCCTGCTCAGCTCGATGAGCCGGTAGCCGCCGTCGAGCGTGCCGACCTCACGGGAGCGCGGCGGGTGCGCGACCGAGGCGAGCAGCCGCAACTGCTCGGCCATCTCCTCCAGCCGCGCCTCGGTGATCCGCAGCCGGTCGAGCAGACCGCTGCTCATCCCGGCCGCCTCCGCCGCGGCGACGTCCTCGGCGTTGGCGGCCAACACCTTGGCGCGCGCGGACGACAGCCGCGCGGCCATCTCGCCGATCGCGTTGTCGATGGTCTCGTCGCTCGCCCCGGCCAGCGACGGCGCCGCCGCGTACGCCTTGGCCGCGCACGCGGACACGAGGTCGCCGGTGGTCTGCTCGGACACAGCCTGGTCGGACGCGGCCTGGTCGGACACGGTCGGATCCCTTCCCTCACCTGCTGGGACCCCGAATCATGCCGCACGCGCGCGCCCGCCCCGGCGCCGCCCCACGACCCTCTACTGTGGACTTCCCGGTGGTCCGGCGTAGAACCGGGCGAGTTGTTCGACGCGTTGCTCGTCGAGGTCGGGCCGCGGGTGCACGGCGTCGAGCAGCGCCTCGCCGTCGAAGGCGCGCAGCCCGGTCGACAGCGCGGCGAGCCGGGCCTGCTCGGGTTGCGCGGCGATCGCGGGGACCCGCAGCCCGATCCGGTCGATCTCCCCGGCCCGGCCGGTGATGGTCGGCTGGAGCCGGGCGCGCAGGTCGGCGTCGGTGCGGGCGGCGAGCAGCAGCTCGAACCAGACGATGTTCAGCGGCGCGCGGGCCGCCTCCCGCACCGCCCGCAGCGCGCCGCGCGGGTCCGGGTCCGCCTCGGGGCCCAGGTACGGGCCGACGCGGGCCAGGAAGTCCGCGGACTGCCGCCTGCCGACCTCCTCCGCGACGGTGACGACGAGGTCGAGCCGGGTGTCGAAGTGCCGGAACAGCCCGCCGTGCGACACGCCCGCGCGGCGGCAGATCTCCTGCACGGAGGCGCGCGCGTAGCCGACCTCGGAGATCGCCGCGATGGTGGCGTCGACGAGCTTGGCCACCGTGGCCTCCCGGCGCTCCCGCTGGGTTCGGCGCCGCGTCGGCCTCGGCTCCGCGGGATCGGTGGGTTCGGTGGCGGGGTCGCTCATGGGCGGGCCTTTCCGTGGGTCGCTCACCGGGTATCTCGCCGAGCACAACGCGCGAAAACGGGTGAGGACACGCGGAACCTTCGGGTTAAAGCAAGAGCCACCCGCACGCCAGGAAAACGGCACCGGCGTTGATGAGCGCGAACGACCCGACCCAGAAGAAGCCGGGGGCGCCGGTGAGCCGGGCGAGCTGGTCGGCGTCGGAGTCGCGGGCGTGCCCGCGCCTGCGCTTGGCCTGCAGCTCCACCACCGGGCGCAGGCCGCCGAGCAGCAGGAACCAGGCGATGAGGTAGGCGAAGGCGGCCTGCACCTGGTCGGGGGCGAAGAAGGATACGCCGAAGAGCACGGCGCCGGTGGCCACGACCGGCAGCACACCGTAGAGGTTGCGGATCATGACCAGCACGGCGAAGAGCAGGACCGCGCAGGTGATGAGCACGGCGCTGACCCGGTCGGCGCCGAGCAGGGCCGCGAAGCCGAGCCCGAGCAGGGACGGGGCGACGTAGCCCGCGAGCGCGGTGCAGACCATGCCCGGCCCCTCGGGCTTGCCGCGCGAGAGCATGACGCCGGAGGTGTCGGCGTGCAGGCGGATGCCGGTGACCCGGCGGCCCGCGAGCAGCGCGATCAGCGCGTGGCCCGCCTCGTGCACGATGGTGATCACGTTGCGGGCCGGGCGCCAGAAGGCGTTGACGATGACGACGGCCAGGGCGATGCCCGCGGTCACCAGGACCATGGTCGGGGGCGGCTGCCACTGGTCGCCGAAGAGGTCGCGAAGGAAATCAGACTGCACTCCCCCATCTTTCCCCAGGTCGGGGGGTGGTCGGAGGCCAGTCGAGCACACTGGCGAGTTGGCGGCGGAACAGCGCAGGTGGGAGCAGGCGCAGGGCCGCGTCGCGCAGCGGCGCGGCGGCACCGGCGTGCGCCAGGCGGCCCGCGGTCCGGGAACGGCGGGCGATGGACTGGCTGCGGGGTCGGCGGAGCGCGTCGTAGCGCCGGAGGTCGGCGGTGGCGGCGAGGGTGACGGCGTCCTCGATGGCCTGGCAGCCGCCTTGGCCGAGGTTGGGGGTCATGGCGTGCGCGGCGTCGCCGACGAGCGCGACCGGGCCGCGCGCGTAGGTGGGCAGGTCGGGCAGGTAGTACAGGTCGTGGCGGACCGCCGCGGTCGCCGCCGCGAGGACAGCGGGGACGGGGTCGGGCCAGTCGGCGAAGCGGCGGCGGAGTTCGTCGAGTTCGCTGTGCGGGAAGCGGGTGTCCGCCGGGAGGACGGCGGCGGCGTAGACGTAGACGCGGTCGTCGCTCATCGGGAAGACGCCGAAGACCTGGCGGTCTCCCCAGGTCTCGCTGCCGGCAACGGCGGGGAGGCCCGCGGCGGGGACGATCGTGCGCCACGCGGTGTGGCCGGAGTAGCGGGGGCTCGGGGCGTCGGGCCAGAGGGCGGCGCGGACGGTGCTGCGGAGGCCGTCGGCGCCGACCAGGAGGTCGTACTCGCGACCGTTGAGGACGGGTTTGCCGTCGACCACGCGGACGTCGGCGGCCGGTGAGCCGGGGCGCAGGACACCGTCGGGGACGGCGGCGAGGAGGACGTCGAGCAGCTCGGCGCGGTGCAGCATGACGAGTTCGTCCGGTCCGCCCGCGCCACGGGCCAGCCAGCGGCCCTTGCGGTCGCGGAAGCCGCCTTGGCCGGAGTACGCGCCGCGCGCCCGCACCTGGTCGCCGAGACCGAGCACGTCGAGCGCGCGCAGGGCGTTCGCCCACAGCGAGATCCCCGCGCCGACCTCGGTGAACTCGGCGGCGCGCTCGTGCACCTCGACGTCCCAGCCCCGCCTGACCAGGCCGATTGCGGTCGTCAGCCCGGCGATCCCGCCACCGACCACTGCCGCTGTTCCCATGGCTTCCTCCTCGGTTCTCTACACCTGTAGAGGACTCTACACTCGTAGAGTGACTTCCCGGAGGAGCGCGATCACCGACGCGGCCATCGCCACACTCGCCGCCGAGGGCCTGCGCGGCCTGACCCACCGCGCGGTCGACAAGGCGGCGGGGCTGTCGGAGGGCTCGACCTCGTACTACTTCCGCACCCGCCACGCCCTGCTGGCCGCCACCGTCGAGCGGCTGGCCGAGCTGGACGCCGACGAGCTGGCGCCGGTCACCCCGGTGCCGGGGCGGATCGAGGTGGACGTGCTGGCCGGGATGATGGCGGGCATGGCCGAGCGCGCGGCGACCGTCCACCGGGACCGGGCGCTGGCCCGCTACGAGCTGTCGCTGGAGGCGGTCCGCAGGCCGGAGCTGCGGGAGGTGCTCGTGTCCGTCGGCGAGCGCTACCGGCGGCTCGCCGCGGACCTGCTGGTCGCCGCGGGCGCCACCGACCCGGGGCGGCAGGGCCGCGCCCTCGTCGCGTTCCTCGACGGCGCCATCTTCGACCGGATCGCGGGCGCCAACCGCGAACGGCTCACTGGCGCGGACCTCCACCGGTCGTTCGCCGAGGCCCTGCACGGGATGCTCGCGGGCACACCGTGAATTTCTCGGTTGCCGCGACAACCGGGCGCGCGGCGGACCGGGTGCGGGCTGGGTAGCCTGCGGCCATGGCGAAGCTGATCTGGATCCCGCGGGCCCTCGGGCTCGCCACCGCCGCGTACGGGGCCGCGATCCTGGCCCGGCCCGCCCTGATGGCGCGGCCGACCGGGCTGGTGACCTCCTCCGGCGAACCCGCGCGCGGCGTCGCCGTGCTGACCAGGAGCATCGGCGCGCGCGACCTGGCCACCGGCCTGGCCATGGCGGTCGCGCCCGCCGGGGCGCCGCTGCGCACGGCCATCGCGGTGCGGGTCGTGGCCGACGTGGTGGACGCCGTGGGTTTCGGGACCGGGCTGCCGGACGCGTCGGCGCGCGGCAAGTCGGCTGCCGTGGCGGGCGCGTGGGCCGGGCTGTGCGCCCTTTCGGCCCTGGCTTCGGGCAGGTGAGTCCGACCACGCGGGCGTGCCGGGATTCTCGCCGCCTGTCGTGGGGTTGTGGTTGACTGGCTGTGGTCACACGGATCGCAGCGGTAGTCGGGCCCCCGACCCGCCGGGACCGGTGACTGGGGCGTCCGCACCAGCGGTCAACCCTCCAGTAGGACGGCTAGGAGACAAGCATGGCCCAGGGCACCGTCAAGTGGTTCAACTCGGAGAAGGGGTACGGCTTCATCGCCCCTGACGACGGTGGCGCGGACGTGTTCGTGCACTACTCGGAGATCCAGACAAACGGCTTTCGCACGCTGGAGGAGAACCAGAAGGTGCGTTACGAGGTCGGACAGGGCGCCAAGGGTCCGCAGGCGACCGGCGTGAGCGTGGTCTGACCGCACTGAGACCGTGGGGAAGGGCCCCGCTCCGGGATTCCGGAGCGGGGCCCTTCTCTCTTCCCGCCGGGTTTCCTACATCGAGCAGGGGTTGCCGGACGGGTGCAGGGACGTGCCCTTGTAGCCGACCTTGGCCTCACCGAGGATGACCGTGGCGACCGAGGTGTCCAGGGCGAACGCCTGGCGCACGTACTGGCCGTTCACGATCGTGTCGGTGTTGATCTTCAGCGTGCCGACCACCAGCGGGATGGTCAGCGGCCCGTTGCCGACCGCGACGGTCAGGCCGTTGACCTTGAGCGAGGCCACGTTCGAGCTGGCGCTGTACACCGGCGTGCCGTTCGAGCAGGTGAAGCCCGCGGACGCGGTGACGGCGCCGACCGAGATGTTGGCCAGGCCGAGCAGGCTGATCGTGGCGCCCGCGATGTTCGACGACGACCGCACGCCGTCCCCGTTGGCGACCGCGGTCTGTTGGTCGTTCGGGATCAGGTCGGTGGTCGCGTCCACGTCGCCGGTGAGCACGCTCAGGATGCCCGAGGACAGGTTGGCGTTGATCAGCGTCGGGGTCTCCTCGACGCACGGGTCGTTGGGCGAGTTGGCCTGGGCGGCGCTGGCCAGCGTGGTCTGCAGCAGCGCGAGCCGGGCGGCGCCCGCCGAGCAGGTCCAGGTGCCGTCGCGGTCACTGTCGGTGATCGTCGCGGTGCCGGTGGCCCGCAGGATCGTGGCCCCGGAGGCGCCGGACAGCGTCAGGGTGAACGTCTCCGACGGTTCGTCGATCGTGTCCGCGGCGACTTGGACCGTGACCGTCTTGCTGGTCTCCCCTGGCGCGAAGGTCAGGGTGCCGGAGGCGGCGGTGTAGTCGGCGGGCGCGGTCGCGGTGCCGTTGGCGGTGGCGTAGTTGACCGTCACCGGCGCGTTGGCAGCGGCGTTGAGCGTCACGGTGAAGACGGCCCCGGCGGTGCCCGAGGTGGGCTCGGCGAAGGTGATGTCGCCGACCGACAGGCCCAGGACGCGGACGGTGGTGGTCTCCACGAAGCCCTGCGAGACGCCGTCGACCAGGTAGTCGACCTGGCAGCTGTAGACGCCGGGGGCGGCCGACGGGCTGACCGTCAGTGTCTCGGTGAAGGTCGCGACGCTGCCGCTGGTGACCGACACCGACGTGGGCGAGTTGCTGACCGTCAGCTCGGGGGCGCAGGTCTTCACCCGGGGCGCGACGCTGACCTTGGTGCCCTTGATGCCGTCGAGGATCGCCTGCGGCACGGCGCTGGACGGCACGTTGTTGAGCTGGACGCCGCCGGTCGCGCTCACCAGCGCCGCGGCCTGCCCCTTGGCGTCGAGGCCGGAGGAGTTGACCGCGATGACCCGGGCGTTGATGCCCTGCAACGCGGTGACGGCGTCGGCCAGGGTGCGGCCGTTGCTGGGGTCGTGCGACGGGGCGTCGCCGAACAGGGCGACGATCCGGCTGCTGTCGGGCCGGAAGGTGATGTCGCCGGAGGCGACGCGGTAGAGGCCGTTGATGAAGTCCTCGGGGAAGTCACCGCCGCCCGCGGCCACCCACTGGGTGGTCCCGGCCTGCACGGCCGAGATGTTCGCGGTGGGCTGCTGGTTGACCCGGAACGGGATGGTGTCCTTGATGTCCTTGAACTCGGCCACCGCGAACTGGGCGCTGGGCTGGGCGGTCAGGATGTTGCCGGTGAGCGTGCCGATGTTGGAGCGCACGTTGGCGATCACCGCGGACATGCTGCCGGTGGTGTCGGCCAGGAAGACGATGTCCGGGTTGTAGGGGATGGCCGGGGTCGTCACCGACTTGGTGACCGTGGTGGTGCCGCCCGGGATGAGCGTCGCGTCCACAGTGGAAGGCAGGACCCCGGGTGGTGCCGCCCCCGCGGGCGTGACGGCCAGCCCCGCGCCCGCCAGTGCCACGACGACAACGGCGGACACTAGCGACTTTCGCGGTGTACGCACAGATCCCTCCGATTCGGGTGGGGTGCCCGGCTTGATGGCCGGCCGGTCGATCGTTAGCGGGCGAACCGGCCCCGGACAATGGGCGCGACCGCGGACCACCAATCCAGGTGGCACTTCGAATACGTTAGGAGGACGGCCAACGGGCGAATCCCCCACGGACCGTTGATGCCTCACCCGTTCCAGCTCTGCCAACCGGGTGTCGGCCCGATGCAAGGCGGTGCAACCAAACCCACCCGATCGAGCAGCGCCGAGTCCGCTGTGGACAGCGCGTGGGAGATGTCTCGTGACTGACTCGTGATCGCGGTCCGATGGTGTGGTCCGGTCGGTCCGGCGGGGTCGTGGCGGACGGCGATGCCCGCTGCGGCGGTGGCGGTGGAGTGTCGTGCGCGACGGCAGTCGCGCGGGGTCTTCCAGTTCTTCACGCGGACGAGGGGCATGTTCAGCCCGGGGCGCAGATGGCGCGGCGGTGTGGTTTCCTGCCCGTCGCGGAGTGCCCGGCCGGACATGATCGCACCGGGGTGCCGAGGTGGCCGCCGTCAGCCATGACCGGACGCCCCGCCGGTGGCACTGCTTGCCACCGGCAAAAGTAGACGGTGCGGTGGTCGCGGTCACCGAGATCGGTTCGCCGGTGGCGCCGACACCGGACAATGGGCCGAGGGGTCGACCAGCCGGTGCGCCGCGGTGCGCGACAGGCTCGATCCCACGCATCGTCGGTTTCGCGCGCCGGCGGACCGCGACCGGCAGCACCCGATCCGGCAAGGTCAACCGCCGCTGCCTGCCCAGGTCCACCGGCGATCATCTCGCCACGCCGCGCGGCCACCACCCGGGCAGTCGCGGAACCGCCAGGCTTCAATCCGGGAACTGCGCTATCCACTCCGGGGATCCACCCGATCGACCGCGTCCCGCAACCCTTGGACCGGGTCGCGAGGCGTCCGTCAGTCGACCAAGACGATGACCAGCGTGCGTGGGCCGTGCACCCCCTCGACCCGGTGCAGTTCGATGTCGCTGGTCGCGGAGGGGCCGCTGACCCAGGTCAGCACGTCGGCCCCGGCGGTGGCGGCCACGGCCTCGGGCACGGTGCCGACGACCTGCCCGGCGCGGACGACGCAGACGTGCGCGTCCGGCACGAGGCTCAACGCCCGCCGACCCTGGCCGGTCCCGGCGTCGAGCACGATGGTGCCGGTCTCCGCCACGGCGACGGCGCACCCGGTGAGCACGGCGTCGACGCGGTCCAGCGCGTCGACGGTCAGGTCGCCGCGGTCGCGGAGGACGACACCGTCCACCTGGGAGAGAAGCTCGGCGGGAAGGTCGTCCGGGACTACGACGGACGCCGCACCCAACTCGCGCAGCGCCTGGCCGACCGCGGCGGCAGCGGCCGTTCCGCCACCATCTCCTGCCACACGCCGGACGACGGCCCGGTAGTCCGCGGCGCGCTCAGCGAACAAGGCCACGACGTCGACGTCGTCCTCGACCGCGTGGGCGTACTCCCGGGGGACCTCGACGTCCTCCCGCGCACTCCCCAATGCCGACCGGACCCGCGCCAACACCTCGGCCCCACCAGGCCCCAACACGACGTCGTTGCCTGCTCCGAGTTCACCTCCAGCACCACGGGCATGGTCCTCGCGGGGGCCGTCTCTCTCAGGGGCACCTGTTCCACTGTCCAACCGGGCCCGCTCGCGGGTGGCGTGGTCGACCACCGGGGTGTCCGTCCGCGTTGCCCACCACTCGCGGAAGGTGTGGTCCGGTGGGGGTGGGATGTCCCTTGCGTCGGTCCAGCCCGAGTGCGGGCCGGGCAGGCGGGTCCGGCGCAGCAGTCGGGCGCCGAACCGCACCAGCCGCTGGGCCAGGGCGAATCGGCGTGGGCTCGCGAAGGTCTTCGCCGCGAGGGTCATGGCCGCGCGTTCGGCGGAGGGGGTTCCGCGGTGCACGTCGACGACCTTGGCGCGGAGGTGGACCAGCGACCTCGGGATGTCGATCAGCACGGGGCAGACCTCGTAGCACGCGCCGCACAGCGTCGACGCGTACGGCAGGGTCCGGCTCACCGGGTCCGCGTCGACGCCCCGCAGTTGCGGTGTCAGGATCGCGCCGATGGGGCCCGGGTACACCGACCCGTACGCGTGGCCGCCCGCGCGCTCGTAGACCGGGCACACGTTCAGGCACGCCGAGCAGCGGATGCACCGCAGCGCGTCCCGCCCCACCTCGTCGGCCAGCGCGTCGGTGCGGCCGTTGTCCAGCAGCACCAGGTGGAACTCGCGCGGCCCGTCGCCCGGGCGCACGCCGCGCCACACCGACGTGTACGGGTTCATCCGCTCCCCCGTCGACGAACGCGGCAGCAGTTGCAGCATCACCTCCAGGTCGGTCCACGTCGGGATCACCTTCTCGATCCCGACCACGCTGATCAGCACCTCCGGCAGTGTCAGGCACATCCGCCCGTTGCCCTCGGACTCGACGACGACCAGCGCCCCCGTCTCGGCCACCGCGAAGTTCGCCCCCGACACGGCCACCCGCGCCGCGAGGAACTTCCGCCGCAGGTGCTCCCGCGCGGCGGCGGCCAGCGCCTCCGGGTCGTCGGTCAGGTCCGGGGGCGCCTCCGGCATGGTCCGGCGGAACAGGTCGCGGATCTGGGTCCGGTTGCGGTGGATCGCGGGCACCAGGATGTGCGACGGCCGGTCGTGTCCCAATTGGACGATCAGCTCGGCGAGGTCGGTCTCGTACGCGGCGATCCCGGCCGCGGCCAGCGCCTCGTTGAGCTCGATCTCCTGCGTCGCCATGGACTTCACCTTGACGACCTCGGCCGCGCCCGCCGCCCGCACGAGCCCCACCACGGTCCGGTTCGCCTCGGCCGCGTCGCGCGCCCAGTGCACCACGCCCCCGGCGGCGGTGACGCGTTCGGCGAGCAGCGACAGGTGGTTGTCCAGATCGCGGAGGGCGCGGTCCTTGATCGCCCGACCCGCCGCGCGCAGCTCCGGCCAGTCGGCGCGCTCGGCCACCACGGCGGCCCGCTTCGCCCGGATGGTGCCCGTGGCCGCGCGCAGGTTGGCCCGCAGTTGCGAGTCGGCAAGCGCTTTCCGCGCCGCGTCGGGGAAAGCGGGCATCCCCATCCACACGCTCATCGCGCCTCCTCACTCGCCAGGACCTCGGCCAGGTGCATGACCCGGACCCCGCTGCGCTGCCGCGACAACAACCCGCCCACGTGCATGAGGCACGAGCTGTCGACCGCGACCAGCACCTCGGCCCCGGTGGCCACCACGGCCCGCGCCTTGTCCGCACCCATCGCCACCGACGTGTCGGCGTTCTTGAGCGCGAACGTGCCGCCGAAACCGCAGCACTGCTCGGCGTCGGGGAGGTCGAGCAGGGTGAGGCCGCGCACGGACCGCAGCAACGCCGTCGGCCGGTCGCCGAGCCCGAGCAGCCGCAGGCCGTGGCAGGTCGGGTGGTAGGTCACCCGGTGCGGGAAGACCGCGCCGACATCGGTCACGCCGAGCACGTCCACCAGGAACTCGGTGAACTCGCGCACGCGCGGGACCGTGGCCGTGACGGCCCGGGGCAAGTCGCCGCCGCCGAGGGCGGCCACCACCGGGTGGAACTCGCGCACCATCGCCACGCACGACGCCGACGGCGAGACCACGTGGTCGAGCCCGGCGAAGTCCGCCGCGAACTTGCGCGCGAGCGGCACGCATTCGCGCTGGTACCCCGTGTTGAAGTGCAGCTGGCCGCAGCACGTCTGCGCGAGCGGGAACACGACCTCGTGCCCGAGCCGCTCCAATACCCGCACGACGCCGCGCGCCGCGCCCGGGAACAGGGTGTCGATGAGGCAGGTGACGAACAGGCCGACGCGCATCGGGCCTCCTCTCGCTGATCTTGGTCGTCCGTGGTCCCGTCCTTTATCGCACGACTCGGCAACTGGTGCGGAAAGTTGTCCACAGGCGGAGTTGTCCACATGTTTCGAAGTTGTCCACAGGTTGCCGCCCCTGCCACCCGCCCCTTGCCGGAGTCCGCCAGAATGGGATGCGGAAAGTGACCGACCACGCGGAAGCGGGATTTGATGACTGCGCCGACTCAGGGGACGCCGCCGCGGGTGGCGCCCGCCCAGGGCATCCACCAGCGCATCGCCGAGGAACTCGGGGTGCGGGAGCGACAGGTGACCGCCGCCGTCGAGCTGCTGGACGGCGGCGCGACGGTGCCGTTCATCGCGCGCTACCGCAAGGAGGTCACCGGCACCCTCGACGACGCGCAGCTGCGCGCGCTGGAGGAGCGGCTGCGCTACCTGCGCGAGCTGGAGGAGCGGCGCGCGGCGGTGCTCGACTCCATCCGCGAGCAGGGCAAGCTCGACGACGCGCTCACCGCGCAGATCATGGCCGCGGACTCGAAGGCCCGGCTGGAGGACATCTACCTGCCGTACAAGCCGAAGCGGCGCACCAAGGCGCAGATCGCGCGCGAGGCGGGCCTGGCGCCGCTGGCCGACCTGCTGATCGGCGACCCGGGCCTGGACCCGCGCGAGACCGCCGCCGGGTTCGTCGACGCGGAGAAGGGCGTCGCGGACGCCACGGCCGCGCTCGACGGCGCCCGCTCGATCCTGGTCGAGCGCTTCGCCGAGGACGCCGACCTGATCGGTGAACTGCGCGAGCGGATGTGGAACCGGGGCGTGCTGGCGTCGAAGGTGCGGGAGGGCAAGGAGGAGGACGGCGCCAAGTTCGCCGACTACTTCGACTTCTCCGAGCCGTTCGGCAAGCTGCCGTCGCACCGCGTGCTCGCGATGCTGCGCGGCGAGAAGGAGGAGGTCCTCGAACTCACCCTCGACCCGGACCCGGGCGCCGACCCGGCGGCCGTGCCGCCGGTGCGCAGCGAGTACGAGGTGTCGATCGCGCAGCGCTTCGGCGTGGCCGACCAGGGGCGGCCGGGCGACAAGTGGCTGTCGGACACGGTGCGGTGGGCGTGGCGCACGCGCATCCTGGTCCACCTCGGGATCGACCTGCGGTCCCGGCTGCGGCAGGCGGCCGAGGACGAGGCGGTGCGGGTGTTCGCGATGAACCTGCGCGACCTGCTGCTCGCCGCGCCCGCCGGGTCGCGGACCACGATGGGCCTCGACCCGGGTTTCCGCACGGGCGTGAAGGTCGCGGTGGTGGACGCTACGGGCAAGGTCGTGGCCACCGACACGATCTACCCGCACGTGCCGCAGCAGCGGTGGGACGAGTCGCTGGCGAAGCTGGGGCGGTTGGCGGCCGAGCACGGGGTCGAGCTGATCGCGATCGGCAACGGCACGGCGTCCCGGGAGACCGACAAGCTCGCCGGTGAGCTGGTGCGCGCGTTCGCCGACCTGAAGCTCACCAAGGTCGTGGTGTCGGAGGCGGGGGCGTCGGTGTACTCGGCGTCGGCGTACGCTTCGCAGGAACTGCCGGGGCTCGACGTGTCCCTGCGCGGCGCGGTGTCCATCGCCCGGCGGCTGCAGGACCCGCTGGCGGAGCTGGTCAAGATCGACCCGAAGTCCATCGGCGTCGGGCAGTACCAGCACGACCTGTCCGAGGTGAAGCTGTCGCGGTCGTTGGACGCGGTGGTCGAGGACTGCGTGAACGGCGTCGGGGTGGACGTGAACACCGCGTCGGCACCGCTGCTGACCAGGGTGTCCGGCATCGGGGCCGGGCTGGCGGAGAACATCGTGGCGCACCGCGACGCGAACGGCCCGTTCCGGACCCGCAAGGGCCTCAAGGACGTCCCCCGGCTGGGGGCGAAGGCGTTCGAGCAGTGCGCGGGCTTCCTCCGCATCCCGGCGGGCGACGACCCGCTGGACTCGTCCAGCGTGCACCCGGAGGCGTACCCCGTCGTCCGGCGCATCCTGGCGAACACCGGCGGCGACCTGCCGTCGCTGATCGGGAACAGCCGCGCGCTGCGGGGCATCCGGCCCGCGGACTTCGTCGACGAGACCTTCGGGTTGCCCACGGTCACCGACATCCTGGCCGAGCTGGAGAAGCCGGGCCGCGACCCGCGGCCCGCGTTCAAGACGGCGACGTTCGCCGACGGGGTGGAGAAGCTCGCCGACCTCAAGCCGGGCATGACGTTGGAGGGTGTCGTCACCAACGTCGCCGCCTTCGGTGCCTTCGTCGACATCGGTGTCCACCAGGACGGCCTCGTCCACGTTTCCGCCCTGTCGAAGAACTTCGTCAAGGACCCGCGCGACGTGGTGAAGTCCGGCGACGTGGTCCGCGTCAAGGTCCTCGACGTCGACATCCCCCGCAAGCGGATCTCCCTGACCCTGCGCCTCGACGACGAGCTCCCGACCCAGTCCCCCCAGGGGCAGGGCGGCGGCGGCAAACCCAACCGCGCCCAGCGCCCCGCCCCCAATCGCAACAACAACCAGCGAAACCGCGCCAACAACACCCCACCCCCATCCGGCTCCCTGGCCGACGCCCTCCGCCGCGCGGGCTACAAGAACAACTAACCGCACCGCTCGTCACCGCGAATCGGGCTGGCGCCGCCGACCTTTCGGAGCCCAGCCCGATTCCATTCCCCCGTCAGCCACCAATTCCCGCCTGCCCACCAGGATTGACCAAGGGACCACCCACGCCGAGGAGAACCACGTCCCGATCGCCAGCGATTGATCTTGTTTTGGGTCGACCGGCAACGCGACTGATGCGTTGTGGCAACAGCAGGTGCCTGATGAGCCGTTGAGGTGGGTGAAGCCCCGCCGGTTCCCGGCTCGCCGCGCGACCGCGGGCGATGGGACCGCGGGGTTGGATTTCAGGTTGGTGTCCATGGCGGCGAGGTAGGCGCCTGCCGATGGGCGCGAGTGGCGGAAGTCGCGACCTCCGCGCTCTCACCCGCACCCACTACCCGGGATTCGCCGCAGGAGAACGGACCTCGGGTGACTCCTCGCGGGAGTGAGCGCGAACAGGGGCTCGCCTGCTCTCCAGGCCGCCGCTCGATCACCGCCCATACCCTATCCGCCACCTCACCACGACCCACCACACCAAGATCAAATCACCAGGTGAATCGCTTACCGGACACGGCCTAAGTGCCTCGGCTTGATCGCGAACGCGGCCGATGCGTGCTTGGCGCGGACGACCGCGGCCAGGGCGAGGTCATCCACTTCCGCGAGCGGAACGGGGATCGTGGCGCTGTCGGGTGGCCCGAGCCCGAGAGGGTCAGTCGACGGCGTAGATCACGGTCCAGTAGTAGCCGCAGGGGCCGCCCCGGGTTTGGGCTGTGCCGATGGATGTCGTGGTGCAGTCGTAGGGGGTTTCGGGGAGGAGTGGGGCCAACTCGTCGGCGGTTTTTTGGGTGGCGGCGACGAAGTAGCCCGCGGCGGTGTGGTAGCCGGTATCGGCCAGGCGTTGTTGGAGGGTTGGGGCGTTCTCGGGGGCGAGAGTGACCTGGTCCGCGCGCATCATCGCCGCGCTGTGGGAGCGGGCCGCCTCGGTCAGGCGGGGGTCGACGCGCAGGGGTGGGCAGCCCGACGTCGTTCGGCGGGCGTTGAGGGAGGTCACGAGGCGGACCGGTTCGGCCTGGACGGCCGGGCGGGATGTGGTCGTCGGCGAAGCGGACGAAACCCGGGTGGACGAGGGTGGTTGCGGTGCGACCGACGTGGTTGAGTCCACTGTGGACGTAGGTGTCGACGGGCGCGAGGTGCTGACCGCGGGCAGGTCCGGGGTCGGCGAGGGGAACTCGGCCTCGGGCGGGAGCGCGTCGGGTGGGGCTACGGAGACCAGGGCCGTCAACAGGACGGTGAGGGTCAGGGTGACCGCCGTCTTGCGGACGAGGTGACGACTCGTGTCCATGGCCGCCCAGGCCGGGTCGTCCACGCGCGGGCTCGGGGCGACCAGCAGCGCGGACAGGACCGCCGTGGGCGCGGTGAGCCTGCTCGCCAGCGCCCGGCAGTTCGGGCAGCGGCGGAGGTGGCGGTCGACGGAGGCCCGTTGCGCGCGCGAGAGCCGCTGCGGCCGCGCGGGGACCAGGTTGGCCAACCGCTCGCAGTGGCGGGGGTTGCGGGCCAGCAGCAACAGCCGGACGGCGTGGCCGAGGGCGCTGCGGGCCCGGTGCGCCAGGACCGCCGCGTGCGCCGTGCGCACCTCCAGCGCGCCTGCCAGCTCCGCGGTCGTCACCTCGTCGCGCAAGGTCAGTTCGAGGACGGCCAGCTGGCGGGGTTCGAGGCTGGCGGCGGCGTCCCAGACCAGGCGGGTGGCCTCGTTCGCGTCGGCGGCGTCCTCCGGGCTCGCGTCGCCCGCCGCCAGCTCCGGCAGGTCGGGCAGCAGCACCGGCCCGCCGCGGCGTATGTGATCCAGCGCACCCCGGTGGGCGATGGTGAACAGCCACGGCCGGAACCGCCCGGGTCTGCGCAGCGACCGCAGGTTCCGCATGGCGCTGACGAAGGCCTCCTGGGTCAGGTCCTCGGCCAGGTGCGGGTCGCCGGTGAGCCTGGTCAGGAACCTGGCGACGGACTCGCGGTAGCGGTCGTAGAGCAGCGCGAACGCCTCGGAGTCCCCCGCACGGGCGCGCGCGGCGAGGGAGGTGTCGCTCGGATCGCTTGGCTGCACGGCGGCCTCCGCGGAGAAATTTCGCGTTCGTTGGGCCTCAGACCGTAATCCCTGGCGCAACCCCACCGTCCAACCGGCGTAGCAGTCCGCCGTCCGAAGGGATTCCTGATCGTGAAAGCTCGACGCCGCCTGGCCGTTCTGGTCGCCGCCGCCACGGGGTCGGTCCTGACCGCCACCGCGCTGACGCTGGCCGCACCGGGTCAGACGGAGGCGAGACCGGACAGCGACACCCTGGTGGGCTTCGCGGTGCCCGCGTCCACCAAGCCCCGTCCCCATCGCCCCACCACGCCCACGACCACCCCGCCGATACCCACGACCACCACGACGACGACATCCGCACCGACGACTACCACTACGACCCAACCGACAACGACCACCACCACGACTACAAAACCGCGCCCCACCACCACGAAACCTCAACCCACCACCACGGTCCCCGGTGGTCAGCCCGAGGAGCAGCAGGTACTCGACATCGTCAACGCCCGCCGCGCCGAGGCGGGCTGCGGACCGCTGCGGTGGAACGACAAGCTCGCCACCGCCGCGCGCAAGCACAGCCAGGACATGGCGGTGCGCGGGTACTTCGACCACACCAGCCCCGACGGCCGCACGCCGTGGGACCGGATGCGCGCCGAGGGGTACACCAAGGGCGGCGGGGAGAACATCGCCGCCGGTCAGGCCACGCCCGACGCGGTGATGACCGGGTGGATGAACAGCTCCGGGCACCGCGCGAACATCCTCAACTGCTCGTTCGGCGAGTTGGGCGTCGGCGTGTACCGGGGCGGCAGCTACCGGATCTACTGGACGCAGGCCTTCGGCTACGCCTAGGCGGTCAGGGTTTGGACGAGGTGACCCGCAGGTCGGTGTTCATGCCGTTGGCGTCGAGCACGCGGGAGACCGCGGCGGAGACGTCGACCAGCCGCAGCCAGCCGCCGGAGCGCTCGAGCCTGCGCTGGGTGGCGAGCAGCGCGTTGAGGCCTGCGCAGCCGAAGAACTCGGCGTCGGACAGGTCGATGATCAGTCCGGGGCGCGGGCTGCGCTGTTCGGCGACCGCGCCGAGCAGGAACCGCTCCAGGATGCCCGCCGCCACCAGGTCGACCTCACCCCCGATGGCCACCAGCACCACCCCCGGCGCGGGCGCGGGGTCCAACCGAAGATCCACCACACCCCCAGCGACCGGTACCGGCCACCCACGCTACCCGCGGTGGCCGGTACCGGACGACCCCTCGATCGGGTGTTCGCCGGTTTGCGGACCAGCGGAAATCGGCCGCTAGCCCGCTGACTGGGAGCGATACCGGATCGCCGGGGTGTGGCGTGTCGCGGATCAGCCGAAGCGGCCGTGGACGTAGTCGGAGGTCCGGGGGTCCACGGGGGCGGAGAAGATCTTCTCGGTGGGGCCCGCCTCGACGATGGCGCCCGGGGTGCCCTGTTCGGCGAGGAAGAACGCGCACTGCTGGGAGACGCGGGCGGCCTGCTGCATGTTGTGGGTGACGATCACGATGGTCACCTCGTGCGCCAGCTCGCCGATCGTCTGCTCGATGCGCCGGGTCGAGGTGGGGTCCAGCGCCGAACACGGCTCGTCCATCAGCAGGACCTTGGGCCGCACGGCCAGCGAGCGCGCGATGCAGAGCCGCTGCTGCTGGCCACCGGAGAGCGCGCCGCCCGGCGAGCGCAGGCGGTCGCGGACCTCGAGCCACAGGCCCGCCTTGGCCAGGCACTGCTCGACGAGGTCGTCGCGCTCGGCCCGGCTCGCCTTGACGCCGGTCAGCTTGAGGCCGGCGAGCACGTTGTCGTAGATCGACATGGCCGGGAACGGGTTGGGCTTCTGGAACACCATCCCGATCTGCTTGCGCGCGTCGGTGAGCTTGCGGGCCGGGTCGTAGATGTCCTTGTCGCCGAGGAAGACCTCGCCCGCCAGGCTGGCGCCGGGGATGAGCTCGTGCATGCGGTTCAGGGTGCGCAGGAAGGTGGACTTGCCGCAGCCGGAGGGGCCGATGAGCGCGGTGACGGTGCCCGCGGGCATCACCAGCGACACGCGGTCGAGGACCTTGCGCTCGCCGAACCAGGCGGAGACCGCGCGGGCGTCGATGGTGGCCTGACCGTCGAGGGGCGGCACCATGGGCCGCGTCAGGTCTACGGGGATCGTGGTCACTGGGTTCTCCTCGTCGGTCACATCAGGTTGGGCAGCAGGCCCGCGGTCGCGTCGGCCAGGGTGAGTCCGACGACGCCGAGCACGGGCGCGCCGATGACCCAGGCGTGCCAGCGGCCGAGCCGGTGGCGGATGAGCACCACGGCGACCGCGGCGGCGGCGAGCACGAGGATCCACAGCGCGAGGGGCGTCAGCGCGGAAGCGTCGCCGACCATGGCCTTCTCGTCGTCGGGGACGGCGAAGGCGGGGAGCCGCCGGTTGCCGTCGAAGGCCTCGGAGGACAGGCGGGCGTCGACGCGCAGGATGTCGCTGGGCACGTAGTAGCTGCCGTCGGCGGTGACCAGGGTGAGCCTGCCCTGGCCGGACTGGAGGGCGGGGCGCTCCTTGTCGTTGGCGCGGCGGACGCCCTGCACGACGTAGCGGCTCTCGCCCTGGCCGGTGGTCACGATGATCTCGTCGCCGGAGCGCAGCTTGTCGAGCAGCGCGAACGGGCCGCCGTAGGTGGCGCGGCGGCCGTAGATGACGCTGGTGCCCGCCTGGCCGGGCATGGGGGTGTTGCGCAGGTGGCCGGGGCCGGACTTGAGCGTGCGGGCCGAGGTGCCCTCGGCGACGACCTCGCGCACGCCGATGCGCGGGATCTCCAGGATGGCCACGGAGGTGCCGCTGTCGAGCAGCCTGCCGTCGACGAGCGCGCCGACCGGGGCGGTGCCGTTGGCGAGTTCGCGGCGGAAGTCGTCGTAGGCGGTGCTCTGGTCGCGGTCGTGCTGGGCGGTGCCGACGAGGCTGAGCTGCACGACGAAGCACAGCAGCACGGTGCCGAGGATGGCCAGCATCTGCCCGATGAGCTGGAGCACGCCGCGCGGCGGCCGCGGCGGGTCGTCGAGCCCCGGCATGGGAGCGGCGGGCGACGGCTCCAGCGGCGGTGGTGTGTCGAGCGCGGTCACCCGGCGTCCTTTCTCGGTGCGGGCGGAGCGGACCGGTGTCGTGCGGGCACGGCACCGGCCCCCTCACGCCGGAGCGGCCGTGTGCGCCGGGGTGGGTCGCACCCCGGCGCACACGGGTTGGTGGGTCAGCTGTCGGTCGGCCACGGCGTCGGGGCGGGGGTGGCCCGGCGGCGGCGGGTCGCCGCGATGGCGACAGCGCCGAAGCCGATCAGGGCCACGCCCGAGAGGACGGTGAAGCCGATCGACGCGCCGGTGCTGGCCAGGTTGCCGGTGCCGGAGCCCGAACCGGAGCCGCTACCGCCGTCGGTGCCACCGCCGACGCCGCCCTGGGGGGCCGGGTCGGTGGTGCCACTGGTGGTCTCGCCACTGGTCGTGGTCTCACCGGTGGTGGTCGTCGCGCCCGTAGTGGTGGTGGCACCGGTGGTGGTCGTAGTGGTCGGCGGGGTGGTCTTCGGTGGCGTGGTGGGGTTGCCCTTGACCAGGTTCCACTCGGTGGGGCTGGTGAAGTCGATGGCCACACCGTAGAAGGCGACGGCGCGGGCCTCGATCTGGACCACGCAGCTGAGGATGACGGCGTAGCGGCCGGGTTCGATGGTGGTGCCCGCGTCGTTGGCGACGTCCTTGAAGGTCAGCGTCTGGGTCGCGGGGAAGGGCGCGGTGGTGGAGAGGCCCACGTCACCGACCGCGGTCATGTTGAGGCCGTTCTTGAACTTGTCGCCGGGGCCGACGATGTCGAGCTGGTAGCCGTCCGTCCCGGTGGGGCAGGGCCCGGCGGTGGTCCAGGTCGGCGCGTCGACGTCGAGGCCGCTGGTCTTGTTGGGGGTGAGCAGACCGAGCAGCGGCGGGGTGTCGGGGTCCGTCGACGTGGTCGGGGCGACCGTGGTGGTCGGCTCGACGGTGGTGGTCGGCTCCGGAGTGGTGGTGGGCTCGGGAGTCGTCGTGGTGGGCTCCGGAGTCGTAGTCGTCGGTTCCGGCGTGGTGGTCGTCGGCTCCGGCGTAGTCGTCGTCGGCTCAGGAGTCGTAGTGGTCGGCTCAGGAGTCGTCGTGGTGGGCTCCGGGGTGGTCGTAGTGGGTTCCGGAGTGGTGGTGGTCGGCTCGGGAGTCGTAGTAGTGGGCTCCGGAGTCGTAGTCGTCGGTTCCGGCGTGGTGGTCGTCGGCTCCGGCGTAGTCGTCGTCGGCTCAGGAGTCGTGGTCGTCGGCACCGGAGTCGTCGTGGTCGGCTGCGGGGTCGTGGTCGTCGGCGCGGTCGGGTCCGTCAGCTGCCACTTGGTCGGCGTGGTGAAGAACAGCTCACGGGTGAACGTGCCGCGGACCTGGGACTCGAACTGGTCCATGCAGCTCAGCACGACCGTGTACTTCCCCGGCACGATCGTGGTGGAGGCGTCCTGCGCGATGTCGCGGAACACGTAGGTCTGCGGCACGGTGAACGCCGCGTCCGTGGAGAAACCCGCGTCGGACACGGTGGTCGCCGGTAAGCCGCTCGCGAAGCCGCCGGGGCCGTAGACGTCGACCTTGAACCCGTCGGAGTTGGTCGGGCAGGGGCCCTGGGTGGTGTAGCTGGGCGCGTCGGTGTCCAGACCGGAGGTCTTCGACGGGGTCAGCGTGCCCAGCGTGGCCGCCGGGACCTCGGCCTCGCTGCCCGCCGCGGCGAGGATGACGCCCGCCGAGGACAGGGTGAGGACCGCGGCACCGGCCGCGATCAGTTGGCGCTTGCGCATGAACGGTATTCCTCCAGTAGGTCCGAGCGCGTCACTCGGAGTCGGACTCGGTTCTCGTGCCCCGGCTGCGAGCCACGGCGATCCCCGCGCCGAGCACGACAACAGCCACACCGCCCGCCACGTAGTAGAAGAGCTTCGACGAGGACTCCGGCGCGGCCTGCGTCGAAGTGTCCACATCGGACGAATTGGACGGGTCGTTCGGTGTCGACGGCTGCCCAGCGGGCGGTTGCCGCGCGGGCTGCGGCTGCCCCGCCCCGGTGCCGCCCTCGACGGGCGGCGCGACCCCCGGCTGCTCCGCCAGGCCCAACTCCGGCGGCATGATCGGCTCGGTGTTGCGCGCGGGCCCCTTGGCGGGACCCACGGCGGCGTACCGGCTGGGCTCCGGGAAGTCGACCTCGGCGGTGAAGGTGCCGAACTCCTGCTGGGTGAAGGCGTCCACGCAGTGCAGGGCCACCTGGTAGCGCCCGCTGAGCGTGGTCTTGTTGTCCTGGGCGTAGTCGCGGAAGGTGTAGGCGACCGGCACCACGAACCCGTCGGTGAGCGACATCGACACGTCGCTGGCGGGCACCACGACGACGTTGTCGAGGCCGTGCCCGGTCATCGTGGCGAAGTAGCCGGTGGTGCCCGCCGGGCAGCCCTTCTCGGTCTTGAGCCGCACCGGGACCTGGTCGACGCTCTCCCCCGGCGTGATGAGCAACCCGCCGACGCGGTCGGCCGACGCCGTGCCGGGCAGGGTGATCGCGAGCGCGCCCGCGGCGGCGGCGACCACGGCGAGGTTACGCAGAAGCACGTTCGACCTCCGGCAGCGGTTCCGGTGCGGACTTGCCGGTGGCGCGGCGCTTCCGCCTGCGCCACAGCAGGAACACGGTCAGCGCGACCACGAGCAGCAGGATGGAGAGCACCAGCCACGGCACCGCGACGACCGTGACGCTCGCGTCGACCGCCTCGGCGGCGGGCTGCGGTCCGGGCGGCGCGACCGGGTCGATGTGCACGAGGGTGTCCAGCCAACCGGCGGGCAGCACGCCCGGGACGGTGGTGCGCACGCGGTGCGCGTTGCCGGGCAGCAGTTCCGGCACGTCCTTCAGGTCCGGCGCGGCGGTCCCGGAGCCCCAGGGGGTCTCGACGGTGACCTTCTGCTTGCCGCCCAGCCGCACGTTGCCGGTGTTGCGCACGGTGTACTCGACGACGGTCTCACCGGTGCCGAAGTACGAGCCGACGTAGTCGGCGGTCAAGTCCTCGATGGACAGGTGGGGCCGCAGTTCGCCCGACACCCGGAGGTAGATGCGGGCGCCGACGCGCTGCTCGACGGCCACGCGCTGCCCCTCGGCGTTGGTCGCCTCGGTCACCAGCGCGGCCACGATGCCGCCGACGTGGTCGCCGGGGGTGGCGTTCTGCGGGATGACCACGCGGAACGGCACGATGCGGGTGGTGCGGCCGGGGACCTCCACGTCGCCGGTCTCCAGCGCGGCCCACGAGCCGACGTCGACCGACCGGTTCCCCGACGCCAGCAGGTCGAACCCGCCGTCGGGGGTGTTGAAGGCGTCGTTGGCGTAGAGCTTGAGCTTCAACGGGTCGTTGGACACGTTGGCCACGGCCAGGTAGTCGACGATCACCGCGCCCGGGGTGGCGCTGTAGCTGAAGTTGGGGCGGTTGTCCGGCGCGGCCGCGGTCGCGGGCCGCACGCCGAACGTCGCGGGCGCCGCGGCGGCGGGCGCGGGTGCGATACCCAGCACCAGGGCGGTCAACAGACCCAACAGCACCGGTAGGCGCCAGATCCGCGTCATGGGGAGGTCCTTCGTCGTGTCGGTCGGGGGTGTGGGGCGGACCGGGGGCCTGGCCCGATCCGCCCCACCGGCTGCGTCAACTAGCTGGATTCAGCCGAATTCCCGGTGTGCTGCCTCAGATGGCGGTGAGGGTCAGCAGCGCCGAGTAGGTGCCCGCCACGGTGGAGGTGGGGACGTTCAGGGCCAGGTCCGCGGACAGGTTCGCGGTGCCGTTGCCGCCCAGGGCGGAAGCGGTGGCGAGGGTCCGCGAGGAGGCCAGGCCGAGGCCCGCGGGGGCCGAGGCACCCGGGGCGATGGCGTTGGCCGGGTTCACCTGCGCGCCGACGGTGATGTTCTGGACCGCGGCCTTGTCGACCAGCTTGGGGGTCCAGCCCAGGTTCGCGCCGTTGATGCTGGCGGCACCGTTGGAGAAGTCGGACACCTGGCCGGAGACGTTCCAGCCCGGGTTGCCCGCGCGGGTGTCGACGACCTTGATCGGGTTCAGCGAGCCCGCGGTGGTCAGCAGCGAACCGTCGGCGGCCATGACCGGGGAGGGCAGGACCACGTTCTGGTTCGCGACGCTGATCAGCAGCTCACCGGCGACGACGGTGGTGGTGATGTTCTCCGAGGCCGACACGCCCGCGAACGGGGTGACGTCCAGGGCGACGGCGACCGAGGCCGAGGGCGCGAAGAGCGCGGCGTTGGCCGGGGTGAAGCGCGCGGTGAAGTTGTGCGCGCCGACCGCGAGGGTCGAGGTGTTCAGGGTGGCCGAGCCGCCCGCGACGGCGACCGGGTTGCCCAGGGTGTTGGCGCCGTCGTAGAACTGGACGGTGCCCGCCGCCGAGGCCGGGGCCACGGTGGCGCTCAGGGTGACCGGGGTGAACGCCTGGACCGAGCCGCTCGGGGTGACCGCGAGGGCGGTGCTGGTCTGGGTCACGACCGGGGCGTTGACCTGGTAGTTGACCGCAGCCGAGGTCGAGTTGCCGACCAGGGCGGACGAGCCGGTGAACGCCGCGGTCAGCGAGCGGTTGCCCGCCGCCAGCGCGGTGGTGGACAAGGTGGCGACACCGTTGACCACGGTCACCGGGGAGCCGAGGTTGCCCGCGCCGTCCTTGAACTGCACGGTGCCGGTGGCGGAGGCCGGGGACACGGTGGCGGTCAGGGTGACGTTGGCGCCCTGGGTGACCGGGGAGGCCGGGGCGACCGACAGCGCGGTCGTGGTCGGCACCGGGTCGGCCGGGTTGTTGCTCTGCCACGCGGTGGCCGAGGTGAAGTAGATGTCGCGGGTGAAGGAGCCCTTGGTCTCCGCCGCGAACTGGTCGACGCAGTTGACCTTGATCGTGTACTTGCCCGGCACGATCGTGGTGCTGTTGTCGAGCGCGATGTCCTTGAAGGTCTGGCCCTGCACGACGCCGAAGCCTGCGGCGGTGGAGAAGCCCACGTCCGTGACGGGGGTGGCGACGAGGCCGCCGTTGAAGCCGCCCGGACCGTGGATGTAGAGGTTGTAGCCGTCGGAGTCGGGGGAGCAGCCCGCGGCGGTGGTCCAGGTGGGGGCGTCGGTGTCGAGACCGGTCAGCTTGTTGCCGGTCACGGTGCCGAGGTTGCCGACGGGGTTGTCGGCGGACGCGACGCCGACGGCGCCGAGGGTGGCCGCGGTGGCGGCGGCGAACACGACTGCGCCGCCGACGAGCCTACGAGCGATGGTGTTTCGCACGGTTGTGCAAACCTTTCAGGAAGGGGAGAAGGGGGTGTAGGCGCTCAGGAGACGGGCTGACCGCAGTTGGGCGCGACGCCGAAGCCGTAGCGGGTGATGACGTCCTGGCGGGCGCAGATCAGCGAGTCGCCGCCGACGAAGACGGTGCTGTACGGGGCCACGGTGACCTTGTTCGCCGGGATGACGTTGTAGACGTCGCGCTTGAGCACCGAGGTGGTGTTCAGGTTGGTCGGCTGGACGTTGTCGATGGTGCCCAGCACGGCCTTGCCCTGCGCGGCCGGGGCGTTGCCGTAGACCTGCGAGTTGTACACGGCGATCGAGTACGGCAGCAGGTGCTTGGTGTCGGTCAGGTAGGTGCCGACGTGCTCCTGGATGCCCTCACCGGTGGCGTCCTTGTCGGTGACGCACGGGTAGGTGCCGCCGGGGCCGAACAGCGTGGCCGAGTCGGTGGTGCCGGTGGGCATGATGGAGCGGATGAAGAAGCTGCGGGTGCCGGAGCCGAACTGCGGCGCCAGCGGCTTGAAGGTGGTGTTGGCGCAGGTGTAGATCGAGGTCAGCTGCGCCTTGGTGAGCTTCTTCGGCACGGTGCTGTCGCTGCGGACCGCGTAGGTCAGGGCGTCGACCGCGAACGGGATGAACTTCAGGTCGGGGTTGGCCGCGGCCGAGTTCGACGAGGAGCGGGCGAACTGCACGCAGCCGGTGCCCGCGGCGACGTCGTTCTTCAGCGCGGTCACGCCGCCGCCGGAGTTCTCCGGGCGGGCGATGGTGCAGGCCGGGTTGGTGGCCGCGTCCTTGGTGGTGATCTGCGCGGTGCCGCGGGCGTCGTAGGAGCCCAGCACCTTGACGCCGTTGACGGTCACGGCGTCGGCGAGGCCGTTGAGCACGGTCTGGGTGGTGTCGGAGCCGACACCCACCAGCTCGCGGTAGGTGGGGGCACCCGCCGGGTCCGCCTGGGCGGCGTTGGCGGCGAGCCCGAGGGCGGTGATCGCGGCGGCGGCCACGAAGATCAAACGCTGCTTCTTGCGCACTACATGTATCCTTTTCTCCGCAAGTGGTGCGCGGACTGGTGTCCGAGCACGTTCCCGGTGGTTCCGCACCGGGTTGCTCACGCAAGGTGTCCGGCTGGTCTGTGTCGGGAGCGGCTAACTCCCCGCACAGGCCGGTCGGCGCATCACCCCCTCCTCCGCCGTGCGCGGCCCGGACTTCCCGGTCCATCGTGGGTATCGCGGCGAAGTTTGCGTTCCCGGCTCGTACTGGTGTCCGGGCGGCCAACAAGAAGTTTGCAATGGACAGTCCCTTGTGGACTCAGGTCCGGCCCGCTCACGGTTTGCGCCGCCTGCTGCCGAGAATGCTCAGCACCGGCCCGCCGCCCGCGGCCAGTCCACCCGCGACCAGCAGCAGCACCAGCAGGTACTTGAGGAACCAGCCGACCGGGCTGGCCGGGGTGGTCCTGGTGTCCGCGACGGGCTTGCTGGTGTCGTCGGTGGGCTTCTCGGCCGCGGGGGGCGCCGCGGTCTGCGGGGTCTGGCCCGCCGCGGGGGCGGTGTCGCCGCCCCCCTGTCCGCCGGTCCCGGTACCGCCGCCGCCGGTGCCCGAGTCGCCACCGTCACCACCACCGGCACCGGAGTCCGTGCCGCCACCATCGCCCGCGTCGGGGGCCGGGTCCGGGTCGACGCCCTCGGTGGGGACGGTGATCTTCTTGCCCGCGGTCTTCTCGACGGTGGTCGCGGTGGCCAGCGCCTGCTCGCGCATAGCCTGCGGCAGCGGGACGTAACCGGAGGGCAGCTGCCCGGTGCCCTCACCGGGGGTCTGCCCCTTACCGGTGACGAAGCGCAGCAGCGTCGCGTAGTCCTTGCCCGCGTCGGCGGTGATAGCGGCGGGCGCGGTGACCGCGTAGGTGACCATGGGCAGCGGGTAGGCGTTGGCGGCCTTGGGGGTGACGTTGACGCCCTTGACGCCGTCGGTCTTGGTCGGCGTCATCTCGGCGACACCGGCCAGGATGTTCTCCGCGCTCGGCGCGACGAACTTGCCCGAGGCGTTGCGCAGCTTCGCGGTGAACAGGCCGTAGCGGTCCGCGGTCGCCTTGTCGACCACGGCCAGCATCGCGCGCCGACCGATCGGCTGCCTGCCGATCCGGCCGAACGCGGGGCGGGTGAGGTCGAGCGGGTCGCGCTGGCCGTTGGGCTCGCGGCCCATGCTGTCGCCGCGGTTGGCCGAGCGGCCCGCCTCGTGCATGTCGGCGACCAGCGGGTGCCGGGTGGTGGCGCAGATCGGCGCGACCAGGTCACCGAACTTGACGTCGATGCAGGTCGTGTCGGCCTTGGGGAAGTTCTCCAGCGGCAGTTCGAGGTTGAGGTAGTTCTTGTTTACCTTCATACCCCACGGGTCCGGCTTGCCGTTGAGGAAGTCGCGGGCCTCGGGATCGGCGCCGATCCACGCCCACAGGTCCGCGGTGGCGTCGGAGTCGACCGACGAGGCCAGCGCGTCGATGGTCAGCATGCTGAACCCGTTGACGTCGAACTCGGGGTTGAGCTGGAGGAACTCCTTGTCCCGCACCAGCCGGACCGGGTTGCCCGCAAGGTACTCCTGGGCACCGGGCACCGCGTCCGAATAGGACTGGGTGAGCAGCTTGGCGACCAGCCGGGGGGTGAGGTTGAGCTCGCGGATGAGCTGCCCGCTGTTCTTGTAGTCGTCGGGCGGGGCCGCGATCGACGGCTGCTTCTCCATCACGAAGGCGATGGTGTAGGCCGAGATCCCCACCGGCGCGTAGACCGCGGGTTCGGTCGCGGGCTGCTCGGTGGCCGGTTTGGACAGGAACACCATGCCGGGCTCGCCGGAGGCCAGCTGCGCGCGCGCCGCCCGGTCGCCCATCTGCACGAACCCGAACACCGGCCCGTTGCCCGCGCACAGGGCGGGCTGCCAGCGCTGCACGGCGTCGGCGATGAACTCGTGGCCGTTGAGCGGGCGCTCGGCCCGGCCGATCGCGCACGACTCGCCGACCGGCAGGAAGTCCAGCCGGACCACCATGCGGTTGGCCCAGTTGGTCGCGCTGAGCGGGGAGGTGTCGAGGTAGTTGTGGTAGTGGCCGCCCGCACCGGGCGTGCCGACCTTGGCGCCGTTGACCTCGGTGTCCCCGCGCGGCACGACGACGAGCCAGCAGTGCCGCGGCTTGCCGGTGTCGGCCCCGGTGGTGCGGACCCGGCCGCACTCCAGGCCGGAGGCCTCCAGCATGGTCTGCACCTCGAAGTCGATCTCGCCGGTGCCGTCCTCGCGGGTGACCGCCTGCTGCACCTCGTTGGTGGAGGAGGCGTCGAAGTACAGGCCGTAGCCCGGTTCCCACGGCTTGGTGGCCGGGTCGGTGGGGCTGGCCGGGGTGAACGGCACGTAGGTGCCCATGCCGGGCTTCTCGGTCTGCTGCGGCTGGGTCTCCAGCGGGTCCTTGAGCAGGTCGCTGTAGATCAGCCCGCGGGAGAACATGGCCGACGAGTCGTAGGAGCCCTGCGGCACGCCGTACTGGCACTGCTCGCGCCGCGGGCCGGTCGGGTCGTCGCCCCAGCACTGCATGATCTGCAGGTAGTTGTAGCCGCGGTTGGCGTCGGTCGGCGCGGCGCCGGTCCACGACAGGTGGACCGTCTGGTTGATCAGGTCCCGGGTCTGGGACGCGGTGAACGCCAGCGAGGCGAACTTGCCCGTGCCGCGCACGGTGACGGCGGAGGGGGTCGAGGCGGGCCCCTCCGCGACCGAGCTGGCGGGCAGCGCGACGGCCACCCCGGCGACGATCATCAGCACGGCGAGCACCAGGCGGCCCAGCCGCTCGGTGCCGCGGGGTCGGCGGTTCACGACCGGCCCCCGGTCCGGCGCATCAGCCGCGCCACCAGCGGTGGTCCGGCGACCAGGGCGACCATCAGCACGGCCGCCGCGATGACCAGCAGCGTGCCGTCCCGCTGGGGCAGGTCGACCGACACCGGCTGGGCCGTCGCGGTGTTGCCCGACGAACCGCCGTCGCCACCGTCGCCGCCCTCGGCGCCGTCACCTCCGCCCGCGCCGTCGCCGCCACCGGCCGCGCCATCACCGCCTGCCGCGCCGTCACCGGTGCCGCCCGCCGCGCCGCCACCGCCCGCGGCGCCGTCACCACCCGCACCGGTGCCGCCGGTGGAGGTGCCACCGCCCGAGGACCCACCGGTCCCACCGGAGCCGCCGGTCTTGGAGCCGCCCCCACTGCTGCCGCCGCTCCCGCCGGTGTTGGTCGCGGGCTTGCCCGCGTCGTCGCACTGCGCTGTCGCGCCCTTGCGGTCGCACTCCGGGGGCTGCGGCGCGGTCTTGGCGAGGGTGTTGGTGCCGTCGGTGGAGAAGGTCGGGTTGTTGCAGCGGGACAGGTCCGGCGTCTGCCTGGTCGACCCGGGGATCCGGGCGACCTGCCGGAGCCCGGCCTGCACCAGGTTGATCGGCAGCGGGGAGAAGCCGAGCCGGTCCGCGGACTGCTGGCCCTCGCACAGGAAGTAGTAGGCGAAGTCCGAGAGCGTGCGGCCCTTCTGGTCGTTGAACTTCTGGTTCACCGCCGTCGGCATGATCATGTAGCTGTAGCTGGACATCGGGTACGTGCGGGCGTCCTGGTCGGTGTAGACCTGGGTGAGGTCCTGGGTCAGGTCGTCGTTGATCCGGGCCCGCAGCAGCGCCACCGCCACCGCCTGCGCGGTCGGCCCGACGTAGTAGCCCTTCGCGTTGAGCAGCTTCGCCACCGGGAAGCCCGCGTTCTTCGCGTAGGAGTACTCGACGTAGGTGATCGCGCCCTCGCTCTGGTTCTGCCGGACGTAGTTCGCGACGCCGATCGACTTGTCCTGGGCGATGATCCCCTTGAGCGACGGGTAGTTCGAGGTGAACCCGCACGGGGTGGCTCGCTTGGCCTCGCGGCAGAAGTCGTCCCAGATGGCGCCGTGCTGGGCGGCCATCCACGCGGTGAACTGCGCGGTCGAGCCGGAGCCGTCCGAGCGCACCACCGGGATGATCTGCCGGGCGGGCAGCGTCAGCGACGGGTTGTCGGCGTGGATCGCCGGGTCGTTCCACATGGTGATCCGGCGGGTGAAGATCTTGGTGACCACCTCGCCGGAGAGCCGCAGGTTCGTCACCCGCTTGCCGCCGATCTTGAGGTTGTACATCAGCGACGTGCCACCGGCCACGATCGGCATGTAGGCGAAGTTGCCGTCGGCGGGCGGGTAGTCCTTCACGCCGCCGTCGGTGAGCCCGTAGGGGATCTCCGAGACGGCGAAGTCGATCTGGCCCGCCTTGAACTGGTTGCGGCCGTCGGTGGAGCCGGTGCCGGAGAAGTTGACCCGCATGCCGAACTGCTGCACGTTCTTGCGCCACTGGTCGATGGCGTTGAAGCTCCACGTCGACCCGGCACCGCTGATGGCGACGTAGCCCTGGGCCGCGGCGGCCGGGGCGAACCCGACCGTCACGGTGACGAGCACGGTGAGCGCCGAGAGCAGGGCGAGCACCCGGCTCCTGACGCGTACCTGGCGGGTCATGCTGACTCTCCTTGGGGCTGCTGGGGCGGCGACCACGGCGGCGGCGTGGGCTGCGGGCGGGCGGCGCGGCGGGTGGCCGCCTCGATGAAGCGTTCGCGGTCGTGCGCCGACGCGCGCTTGCGGCGGCGCAGCTGACCGGCGGAGAGGTTGCCCGCCTCGCGGCCGCCGAGCAGCCGGGCGAGCACGAACAGCACCAGCACCAGCACCAGCAGCACGACGGCGGCGCCGAAGGCGCGGGTCTTCATGGTGTCCTCGGACGAGGACACCATCTGGTAGGTGGCCAGGGGCAGCGAGACCTGCGCGTCGTTGAACGGGTCGAAGTTCAGGTACGGGGTGAACCCGGCGGCGATGAGCACCGGCGAGGTCTCCCCCACACCGCGCGCGGTGGCCAGCAGCACGCTGGTGGTCAGGCCGGAGCGGGCGGTCGGCAGCACCACGTGCCACGCGGTGCGCAGCTGCCCGGCGCCCATGGCCAGCGACGCCTCGCGCAGCGAGCTGGGCACCAGGCGGATCACCACGTCCGCGGCCCGGATCATGATGGGCAGCATCATGATGCTGATCGCGCAGGCCGCGGCGAAGCCGGACCGGGTGAAGCCGAGCAGCAGGATCAGCGAGGCGTAGACGAACAGGCCCGCGATGATCGAGGGCAGCGCGGTCATCGCCTCGACCACGGTCCGCACCACCCGGGTGAACACGCCGCGGGTCTCGTTGAGGAACACCGCGGTGGTCAGGCCAAGCGGCACGGTGATGACCAGCGCGATGGTGATCTGCTCGAGCGTGCCGACCATCGCGTGCAGGATCCCGCCGAGCTCCAACGGGTCCAGGGTGCCCGCGTTGGACATGTCCTCGGTGTAGAAGTTGCCGTTCCAGATCACGCCCCAGCCCTTGAGGACCGGGTACAGGATGATCCAGAAGAGCGCGCCGATGGTCATCACCATGATGCCGTGCAGCAGCGCGGAGACCAGCTTGTCGCGGATGGCGAGCGCGTCGTTCTCCAGCGACACCAGCAGCGCGTAGACGGCCAGGAACAAGGGGAAGGCGATGGCGACGAAGCCGACCACGCCGGAGAACGGGGCGATCTGGTCGAACAGCAGCCCGGTCATCGCCGCCGCCGCGCACAGCGCGCCGATGACGGTGACGACGTCGGCGGGCCGCAACGACCGCGTGTCGCGGCGCGCCTCCGGGCCCCTGGGCCGTTGCTGCTCGGTCTGGTGCGGCACCGGCACGGTGACCGTCGCGACGGTTTCCTGCCGGACGGCCACCGGCTGCGTGCTCCCCGGCAGCGCCGCTACCGGCTGCGTGACTTCCTGTCCCACCGCACCCTGCTCCATCGTGGACATCAGGCATCGCTCCCTTGACCGGAGCGGCTGCGCGCGATCACCGCGGAGGCGGCGAAGTTGACGATCAGCGTCAGGGTGAACAGCGCCAGGCCCGCGGCCATCAGCGCGCTGAGCCCGAAGGGGCTGGCCGCGCCCCACTGCTGGGCGATGAGCGCGGAGACCGAGTTGGCGCCCGCGCCGAGGATGTGCGGCTGGATCACGAAGATCGGCGAGATGATCATCGCGACGGCGATGGTCTCGCCGAGCGCGCGGCCGAGGCCGAGCATGGTGCCGCCGATCATGCCGCTGCGCCCGAAGGGCAGCACCACGCTGCGGATCATGCCCCAGCGGGTGGACCCGAGCGCGTAGGCGCCCTCGCGCTCGCCGGGCGGTGCCTGGGTGAACGACTCGCGCATCACCGAGCAGATGAACGGCATGATCATGAAGCCGACCACCAGGCCCGCCCAGAAGGAGGAGGCGGTGTAGACGTTCAGCGGCGACAGCGGGTTGTCCGGGTCGGCCTCCGGCACGTCGAGGAACGGGATCCAGCCGAACTGGATGGACAGCCAGCGCGGGACGTCGAGCCCGTTCCACTGCAGCATCGTGGCGCCGAAGAGCCCGTAGACGACGCTGGGCACCGCGGCCATCAGGTCGATCGCGGAGGTGAGGAACCGCTTGAACCAGCGGGGGGCGTACTCGGAGATGTAGAGCGCCATGCCCAGCGCGATCGGGAAGGCCACCACCAGCGCGACCGAGGCGATGAGCAGCGTGCCGACCAGCACCGCGGCGATGCCGAAGTTGCGGGAGTCGGGCTCCCAGGTCTGGGTGGTGAGGAAGGCCGGTCCCGCCGCGGCGAACGCGGTGAGGCCGCGGAAGAGCAGGAACCCGCCCACCGTCACCATGAGACCGAGGACGAGGAAACCCGCCGTGCGCAAGGCGATGCGGAAGACCCCGTCGATCCCGCCGGACAGGGTCGGGCGCCTGCGCGCTTCGAGTGTGGTCATCTTCGGCCGCTCCGGGTCTGGTGTTCGGTGAACCCGGTGAGCCAAACCCGCGCAGCTTGCCGGGTTCCGATGCGACCGTGAACAACGGACGAACGCGAACCGGGTTCGCGGTCGGCGTGTGCGGAGTGGACGGTGCGGCGGGCCATCAGAAGCGCACCGCCCTCGGCAGGTCGGCGAGCGCGGCGTCGGCCACGAGACCGAGGAAGGAGCGGCAGGCGTACTGGGCCTGGACGCGGCGGTGGTAGCGGCGGCTGGACACGGCCAGGTCGGCGCCCTCCAGCCGGACCCGCCACGACCAGAGCTGGGAGGTGGTCTCCCGAGCGGTGGTGGCGGAGGCGTCCGCGACGCGGGCGCGGAGTTCGACCAGCGCGCGGGCGCAGGCCTCGGCGTCGACGAACAACCTGGCGGCCTGTCCCAGGCTGCGGTTGTTCGCAGACAGGAATCGCCACGTCACTCCCGCGTCGGCGGATCTGTAGATCTGAAAGCGGGCGACAGCCATCGGGTTTCTCCCATCCCCAAGTGGTACCAACCCCGACGTGGTCGAATCGTCTGGTTCACGAGTGGACGGGAGAAAAATCCGGAGGGTCCGCGAGGTTGCCATCGTCCTCACAGGGAACGACGCGACCGCGCTTGACTCGATTCCGAAACAACGGGTGAGGCGCCGGTCGCTGGAGGACACAATGGCGCCGGAAAATTACCACCTCGACCGAATAGCGGACTGTCCACAGCGAACTCAGCGTGGCGGATCAGTCACCACTGCCCCGTACGCCGTCCAGGTCCGTTTTCGTGCTATTCGGGACCGGTGTGGCAGGTGTGACAATTCGGCCAACCGGCGGAATTGCGCTCGGGAAATGGATCAGCCGTGGTTTTCCGGCTCATCGGCGGTCGGCTCGTCGGCGTTCGGGCCGGAGCGCAGCATGCGGACCAGCTCGACGGTGGACAGTCCACACAGAGCGGCGAGCGACTCGAGGGCGGCCAGGTCCAGGTCGCGGGTGCCGGGGGCGTGCCGGGCCACCTCGGTGGCCGCCCAGCGGCGGGCCGGGGCCAGCTCGGGGCGCTCGTCGTCGGCCAGCTCGACGAGGTCGACCTTGAGCGAGGCCGGGTACTCCTCGTGGCTGACCTGGTCGTGCACGCGCTCCAGCAGGTCGTGCGGGGACGCCTCCAGCGCGGTGCACAGCTGCACGAACCGGACCACGGTGCACGACCGCGTGCCGGTCTCGTAGGACGCCAGCGCCTGCGCGGACAGCTCGTTGGGCAGCCGCTGCACGAGCTGCGCGCGGGTCCACCGGCGCCGCATGCGCAGTTGCTGCAATTCGCGCCCGAGAGCGCGCTGGTAAGCCACACCGTCCATGTCGCTCCCCCGTCCCAGTCTGGAGGCTCTGTCCGTGACAGCGCGTTGACCTGCGATTTCCCCGCCTGGTGTCACGTTACGCACATTTGCTTTCGGCGCACCCGGCACGTGCGGACTGTTCCACCATCGAGTGAGGCCGTACCGGGTGACGGACACGCTGGGTAGATTCCGGGCGGTGCGTTCGATTACCGATCGGTAGGGACTGGACCACCGGGGTGGTGCGCCCCGATACTGCCTGGGCACCAGGCTCACGGACCCCGCATCGAGGCCCGTCGGCACCCTCCTTCGACGGGGCGGGACCGAGACGAGTGCGTGCCCGGGGCCGGTGGTGCCGCGCCGGCCCCGGGTCTCTACCGGACCAGCAGCGCCGCGACGGCGGCCGCGCCCGGGGTGATCGCGAACAGGCCGACCCAGGCGGGCAGGGTGGACGGTCCCGCCCGGAACCGGACCTCTCCACAGAGGACCATTCCGACCGCGCACAGCAGCACGACCAGTCCGCACACCACGTCGACCGGGGCCTCGGCGCCGTGCAGCAGCAGCGCGCCGACCGCCGCCGCCGACAACCCGGTCCGCGACCAGGCGAGGCGGGTGCGCTCGGCTTGGAGTCCGCTCACCGGCCGACGACCACCAGCACCAGCACCCCCAGCGCGACGGCGGTGACCCCGGCGGCGAGCAGCGGCACGCCGATCCCGGTGGGCAGCGGCTCCGACCTGCGGATGGCGCGTTGGGTGGCCCGCCAGCGGTGGTGGCTCAGTCCGGCGAGGACGGTGCCGAGGACGACCAGCGCGATACCGATCCCGCCGCGGAGCGCGGGGACGCCGAGATCGGGCAGGTATTGCCAGACGGCGACACCACCGGCGACCAATGCCAGGGCGGTGCGCACCCAGGCGAGGAAAGTGCGTTCATTGGCGAGGGTGAACCGGTAATCCGGCTCCTCGCCTTCCGGTTCCGCCACGGCGCCACCTCCCGGCCTTCGTCCCGGCCTTCATCGTAGGCAACTGCGGCTTCGCGGTTGGCGCGGTACTCCGCGTGTTCGCGCGATTGCCGCCCGCGTGCCACCTCGGGACATGATCGCAGGACGGTGGCTGATCGGCGCTGCGCCATGAGGACGAAATGGGCTGGAAATGCGGAATGGTCGGTGGAGATGCCCCCGGCCCCCGGAATTAATTCTACCGGCGCGCACCGACGGTACCGGGTGGTAGCGATCATGCCTGTGGACAACTCGCGGTGGGGTGTGGGTCAGAGGGGGACTACGGCGACCTTGCCCTCGATCTCCGCCAGGGTGTCGGCGTCCATCATCCCGGCCAGGGGGGCGGCCACGGCGGCGGCGGACCAGGTCACGGCCAGCGCCAGGCGGTCGGGCCAGGGGAGGCCGCGGCGGAGGCCGTCGGCGAGGGCGGCGACGGCGGCGTCGCCCGCGCCGGTGGGGTTGCCCGCGATCGGGTACGGCGGGGCCGCGCGCCACTCGCCTTCGTCCGTGACCAGGAGGGTGCCGTCGGCGCCGAGGGAGACCAGGACCGCGCCCGCGCCCGCTTCCTTCAGCAGTCGCGCGCCGCGGAGGGGGTCGTCGAAGCCGACGGCGGCCGCCAGTTCCTCCGCGTTGGGCTTGAGGACGGCCGCGCCCGCTTCGGCCGCCGCCCGCAGGACGGGGCCGCCCGCGTCGACGACCGTCGGGACCCCCGCCTCGCGGGCCAGCCCGACCAGGTCCGCGTAGGTCTCGTCCGGGGCGTCCAGCGGCAGGCTTCCCGAGCACACCAGCACATCCGTCGTCGGCAGGTACTCGCCGACCAGGCCTGCCAGCCGCAGCCAGTCGGCGGTGGAGAGGGGGCCGCCGGGCTCGTTGAACATGGTGGCCTCGGTCGCCACGACGGCGATCGTCATGCGGGTGGCCGCCGCCACGGGCAGCAGGTCGTGCGGGACGCCCGAGTCCACCAGGTCCGCGCGCAGCGAGTCGCCGAGGATGCCGCCGACCGGGCCCAGCGCCAGGGTCGGCACGCCCTGGTCGTACAGGACCCGGCTGACGTTGAAGCCCTTGCCGCCCGCCCGTTCGTGCACGGCGCGGATGCGGTGGGTCTGGCCGGGGCGCAGCTCGTCGACGCGGTAGCTGACGTCCAGCGCGGGGTTGGCGGTGACGGTGAGGATCATGCCGGTGTCCCGATCATCTCGGCCGGGAGCGCGTGCAGCACACCCAGCAGCGTGGCGACCTCTGCGGCGACCGCGGTGCGGGCCGGGCCGAGGTACTTCCTGGTGTCCACCAGGGACTCTTCGGTGGCGAGCGCGGCGCGCACCCGGGCGGTGAACACCGCGTTCAGCCGGGTGGCGACGTTCACCTTGGTCATTCCCGCGCGCACGGCCGCGGTCAGGTCCGCGTCGGGCACGCCGGAGGAGCCGTGCAGCACGAGCGGGACGACGACGGCCGCGCGCAGCGCGCGCACCAGGTCCAGGTCCAGCTCCGCGTCGCGGCTGAGCATGGCGTGCGACGAGCCGACGGCGACCGCGAGCGCGTCCACCCCGGTCGCGGCGGCGAACTCGGCCGCCTCGGCCGGGTCGGTGCGCACCCAGGGCGCGTGCGCGCCGTCCTTGCCACCGATCTCGCCCAGCTCCGCCTCGACGCCCACCCCCGCCGCGTGGCAGGCCAGCACCACGTCCCGGGTGGCCGCGACGTTGTCCGCGTACGGCAGCCGGGACGCGTCGAACATGACCGAGCCGACGCCGAGGTCGACGCCCTCGCGGACCAGGTCCGCGGACTCGACGTGGTCGAGGTGCACCGCGACCGGCACGCCCGCCGCGGCGGCCACCGCCAGGGTCGCGACCGCCAGCGGGCGCAGGGAACCGTGGTAGCGCACGCAGTTCTCGCTGATCTGCAGCACGACGGCCGCGCCCGCGCGCTCGGCGCCCTCGACGATGGCGTGCGCGTGCTCGAGCTGCACGACGTTGAACGCGCCGACACCGCGGCCGCGCGCGGCGGCCGCGGTGAGGATGTCGGTGGTGGGGACCAGAGGCACGTCAGGCGCCCGGGAGGATGACCGAGCGGGTCAGGTTGCGGGGCCGGTCCGGGTCGAGCCCGCCGCGGCGGGCGGCCGCGACGGCCACGCGCTGGGCTAACGCCAGGTGCGCCATGGGGTCCCGGTGTCCGCTCTCGACGAGGGTCGCGCCGGTCGCGGCCACGTCGGCGGCGAGCCCGGCAGGCGTCGGGCCGAACACCCAGGTCACGCGACCGGGCTCGGCGACGCTGATCGGCCCGTGCCGGTACTCCATGGCCGGGTAGGACTCGGTCCACGCGCCCGCGGCCTCGCGCAGCTTGAGCGCGGCCTCGTGCGCCAGCCCCACGGTCCACCCCCGACCGAGGAAGGTGAACTGGCCGCCCTCCGGTGGGTTCTCGTCGGCGAGGACGGCGCGCACGTCGGCGATCGCGCCGTCCAGCCGCTCCCCGAGGGACACCCGCAGCGCGGCGAGCGCGGTGGTGGCGAAGCGGGTCTGCACGACGGAGCGCTCGTCGGCGAAGTCGAGCGCGATGGTCCGGTCGGCGAACCCGGTGGCGGGCGACCCGGGCACGGCGGTGAGCACGGTGCTGGGCGTCTTCGTGTCGCGCAGCAGGTCGATGACCTCGGTGGTCGTGCCGGAGCGGGTGATCGCGACGACGTGGTCGTAGTCGCGGCCGAGCAGCGCCTCCGACGCGGGGAACGCGTCCGTGGCGCCGTGCCCGGCGGCCTCGCGCAGCGCGGCGTAGGCCATGCCCATGAACCACGAGGTGCCGCAGCCCACCACGGCGACGCGTTCCCCCGGCTGGGTCACGCGCAGGTCGAGGTCCACGGCGCGGGCCCAGCAGTCCGGCTGGCTCGCGATCTCGCTCTCGACGAAGGACATGACCGCTCCTCTGCTCATTCATGCACGTTTGACGCGTTCATCATGCAGTTGTGTGCAGTCACCGGCAAGGTGCCGCGCATCCGCCCAGCAGATGCCCGACCATCCTCCCCCAATCGGCCTCTGGTCTAAACCATTGTCCGGCGCGGGCCGACCGGGGTGCCCACCGGGGTCGGGCGAAGTTCTGGTGAACAGCGAAAGAGCGGGCAGCCCCAGGGGGCTACCCGCTCTTCTCCCGTGCGGTCGCTCAGCGCAGCGCGGCGGCCTCCCCGGCCAGTCGCTCCAGCTCGGCGTAGTCGTCGGCGGCCAAGGCGGCGGCCGGGGTCAGCCAGCTCCCGCCGACGCAGCCCACGTTGGGCAGCGCGAGGTAGTCGGCCGCGGTGTTGGCGGAGATGCCGCCCGTCGGGCAGAACCGCAGGTCCGGCAGCGGACCCGCGATCGACTTGAGGAACGGGACGCCGCCCGCCGCCGCGGCCGGGAAGAACTTCAGCTCGGTGTACCCGCGCTCGGCCAGCCGCATCGCCTCGGTGACCGTGGCCGCCCCGGGCAGCACCGGCAGCCCGGTGTCCGCGGCGGCGTCGAGCACCCGGTCGGTGCTGCCCGGGGTGACCAGGAAGCGCGCGCCCGCCGCCAGCGCGGCGGCGGCGTGCTCGGACGCGGTGACCGTGCCCGCGCCGACCACGGTGTCCGGCACCTCGGCGGCGATCCGCCGGATGGCTTCCAGCGCGGCCGGGGTGCGCAGCGTGACCTCCACGATCCCGACCCCGCCGCGCAGCAGGGCCGCGGCCAGCGGCACGGCCTTCTCGGCGTCGTCGATGACCACCACCGGCACGACCGGCGAGACGTCCAACAGGCTCATCGCAAGATTCCTCTCCCGGCTCACGCCGAGTACTCGAGCTCCTCGGCGCCCCGGTCGTCGAACGCGTCGAACGCCGGGCCGAACACGCTGGCGCCGTGGTCGGCGGGGCCGACGGCGCGGCGCAGGGCGGTGAACAGCTCCCGGCCGGTGCCGTGCCACGCCAGGTCGTCGGCGGGGGCGTCGACCGGGGTGCGCGCGGCGAGCACGTCGGACTCGACGAGCACCTCGACCCGGCCCGCGTCCGCGTCCAGCCGGACCAGGTCGCCGTCGCGGATGAGCGCGATCGGGCCACCGGCCGCGGCCTCCGGGGTGCAGTGGATGGCGGCCGGGATCTTGCCGGACGCGCCGGACATCCGGCCGTCGGTGACCAGGGCGATCTTGTGGCCGCGGCTCATGATCGCGCTCATCGCCGGGGTGAGGCCGTGCAGCTCGGGCATGCCGTTGGCGCGCGGCCCCTGCTGGCGCAGCACGATCACGACGTCGCGGTCCAGCTCGCCCGCCTGGAACGCGGCGGAGACCGCTTCCTGGGTGGTGAACACCCGCGCGGGGGCCTCGACGACCCGGTTGGCCTCTGCCACCGCGGACACCTTGATCACCGCGCGGCCCAGGTTGCCCGCCAGCATGCGCAGGCCGCCGTCGGCGGCGAACGGCTCGGCGACCGGCCGGAGCACCTCGAGGTCGGCGGAGGTGCGCAGGCCGTCGCGCCAGGTGAGGACGCCGTCGTCGAGCTCGGGTTCCTGGCGGTAGCGGTCGAGGCCGGGACCCGCGACGGTGGTGACGTCGTTGTGCAGCAGACCCGCGTCGAGGAGTTCGCCGATGAGGAACTGCACGCCGCCCGCGGCCGAGAAGTGGTTGATGTCGGCGGTGCCGTTGGGGTAGATCCGGCACAGCAGCGGGATGACCGCGGACAGGTCGGAGAAGTCGTCCCAGGTCAGCTGGATGCCCGCGGCGGCGGCGATGGCGACCAGGTGCAGCGTGTGGTTGGTGGAGCCGCCGGTGGCCAGCAGCGCGATGACCCCGTTGACCACGGCCTTCTCGTCGACCACCTGCGACACCGGGGTGTACTGCTCGCCCTGCGCGGTGATCTCCACGGCGCGGCGGCCCGCGGCCTCGGTGAGCGCGCGGCGCAGCGGGGTGCCGGGCGGGACGAAGCTGGCGCCGGGCAGGTGCAGGCCCATGACCTCGACGACGAGCTGGTTGGAGTTCGCGGTGCCGTAGAAGGTGCAGGTGCCGGGCGAGTGGTAGGACGCGGACTCGGCGGCCAGCAGGTCGTCGCGGTTGGCCTTGCCCTCCGCGTACGCCTGGCGCACGCGGGCCTTCTCACCGTTGGGCAGGCCGGAGGCCATCGGGCCCGCGGGCACCAGGATGGCCGGTAGGTGGCCGAAGGCGAGTGCGCCGATGAGCAGGCCCGGCACGATCTTGTCGCAGACGCCGAGCAGCAGCGTCGCGTCGAACATGTCGTGCGAGAGCGCGACGCCGGTGGCCATGGCGATGACCTCGCGGCTGAACAGCGACAGCTCCATGCCCGCGCGGCCCTGGGTGATGCCGTCGCACATGGCGGGCACGCCACCCGCGAACTGGGCGACGCCACCGGCCTCGCGCACCGCGGCCTTGATCCAGTCCGGGTACTCGTGCAGCGGCTGGTGGGCGGAGAGCATGTCGTTGTAGGCGGACACGATCGCCACCCCGGGCACCACCCCGGCCTTGACGGCGAGGCGGTCGGGCCCGGCGCAGGCGGCGAAGCCGTGCGCCAGATTGCTGCACCCGAGGCCGCCGCGCATCGGTCGCGGGGTCTCGGCGGCGGCCATCCGCGCCAGGTACGCGGACCGGGTCCGCGCGCTGCGCGCGGTGATCCGCTCGGTGACCGCGGCGACCACCGGGTTCAGGGACACGCTCATGGGAAGGTCTCCGGCCTCGTCTGCGAGTGGGGAACGGGCGAGTGGGGGAACTGACGGGAGTCGGAACCGACTCCGACGGCGGTCCCAGCCGTGACACCACCGACCGTACCGATCCCCCGCGCGGGCTGTCAAAATCGATTCAGCGCCCGCTCTTCGGAGTGCGGCGGTCTATGGTCTAGACAACTCTGTCGCTGCGCACTGTACATATGCCCAGCTCAGAGCGCACCCACCACCAGCGGAACGATTGTCAAACAATCCAACGATCCGGCTCGGTTGCCGGGCGACCGATTCCCGCGCGCCCGGTGAAGAAAACACACCGCCGCCGCTGTCCGACACCCCAAGGCCCCACCGCCGTGAGAGGGTGTGGCCAGCGAGAGAGGGGTTGCCAACCGTGGTGTCCAACGAGCGTGTCGGACGGTCACTGCTGCGGCAGGAGGTGAGCGAGCGGATCAAGCGCTACATCCTCGACAACCGGCTCCGCCCCGGCAGCCCCCTGCCCACGGAGAACGAACTGTGTGCCGCGCTGGGGGCGTCCCGGTCGAGCGTACGCGAGGCGATCAAAACCCTGGACGCGCTGGACATCGTCGAGGTGCGGCACGGGCACGGCACGTACGTCGGCGGGCTGAGCCTGTCGGCGTTGGTCGAGGGCCTGACCTTCCGCGGCCTGCTCAGCCCGAACGACGACTTCGCCGTCCTGTCGGAACTGGTCGACGTGCGGGAGCTGTTCGAGCGCGGCAACGCCGCGGCGATCATCTCCGCGTTGGACGGACCGCACCTGGACACCCTCGACGACCTGGCGAGCAGCATGGGCACGGCGGTCGACGCCGACCGCGTCGTCGCCGACCGCCGATTCCACGCCCTGTTGGTGAATCCCCTGGGCAACGAACTCGTGAGCCAGCTGACCGACGCCTTCTGGGACGTTTTCACGGCGGTGGCGCCGCGGCTGGGCCTGACCCCGAGCGACCAGGACCCGGTGCGGCTGCACAAGGCGATCGTGCACGCCGCCCGCGCCGGGGATTCGCTCGCGTTCGCGGACGCGGTGGTCGCGCACTACGCCCCGATCCGCACCCGCGTCGCGGCGGCGCGGCACGCGCAGAGCATCCGGAACTGACCCGCGGCTCGGGCCGTGGCGGAACCCCTCGATCCGCCACGGCCCGAGCCGTATTCAGGTGGTCTCGCCTGCCAGTCCGATCAGTTCGGTCAGTCCGGGAGCGCGGCGGCGTCGACCGGTCGGGCGCGGGTCGCGGTCCAGGCCGGGAACAGGGTGGCCGCCAGGACCAGGACCGCCATGCCGATCAGGACCGTCAGGTAGACCCACGGGGATCCGCTGGGGAGCAGGGAATCCTGGGCGGCCAGGCTGTACGGGACCAGGGTCAGCGCGGCGACGAGGGTGCCGAGGACGAGCCCGATGAGCGCCACGGCGGTGGCCTCGACGCCCATCATCCGCATGACCTGGGCCCGGCTGGAGCCGGTCAGGCGTTGCAGGCCGAACTCCCGCTTGCGCTTCACCGTCGCCATCACCAGCGTGTTCACCACCGAGATCACCGTGTAGGCCATGATCATGCCGACGATCAGGTAGTTGACCCAGGCGCCGATCTGCTGCCCCTCCTCGAAAGCCGCGGTCAGCATGGCCCGGTCGCCGACGTACGCGCCCGGTACCGCCGCCGCCACGGCGGCCACCGCGCTGACGTCCCCGCGCACCAAGATCTGGTCCGGCAGGCCCTCGGTCACGTGCGGCACCACCAGGTCCGCGGGCATCAGCACGTTCTCGAAGCCCTTGACGCCGGTGAAGGTCGCCACCACCGTGACGTCCACGAAGGCACCATCGCCCAAGCGGACCTTCATGCGGTCGCCGACCTTGTGCTCCATGGACTCCGGAAGGGCCACGGTGGCACCGGTCAGGCCGTCGAGCGAACCGGATTTCACCGTCACCGCAGTGGTTTCCGCGATGTCCCCGCCGACCGCCTGCACGTCGTAGCCGTCGTCGTTCTGCGAGTCGTCGAAGGGCTCGATGACGAACATCCTGGTGGCGGCCAGTTCCGCAGCGGCTGTCACGCCAGGTGTGGCGCGCACCTTGGCCAGCAGGTCGCGGGGCAGGCCGCCGGTCGCGGAGCCGATCACGGCGTCCGCGCGCAAGGTCTGCGCGTAGGCCTCGCGGGCGATCGCGGTCTGGGTGGTCTGGAGGTAGATGTTCGCGACCGTGACCCCGGTGGCCAGCATGATCGGCATGACCGCGGCGGCCACGCGGACCGTGCGGGCCCGCGAGTTGAGCAGCCCCAGTTCCCCGGGGATCCCCGACACGGCGCGCAGCGGCAGCCGGATGACGCCGAGCACCAGCTTGGTCAGCCCAGGGCAGACCAGCGCGACGGCCACCGCCCACAGCATGACCGACGGGCCCGCCGTGCTCGCCGCGACCGGACCGCTCATGACCGTCACCGTCACGATCACCAGGGCCGTACCGCCACCGAAGGCCAGCGCGGCCAGCAGCGCGCGGGGCACGCTGAGCCAGCGGCGTTCCATCGCGGTCTCGGCCAGCGCCTCGGTCGGCCGGGTGCGGGCGGCGCGGCGCGCGGTGACGGCCGCACCGACCAGGGTCGTGAGCAGGCTCGCGCCGATGGCCACGACCACCGGGATCCAGCCGAGGTGGAACCGCAGCTCGTCCGGCACCACACCGCGACTGGCCAACCGGTCGAAGAGGAACTGCCCCACCCATCGTCCCGGCCAGCAGCCCAACGCGGTCGCCAGCAGCGCCACGGTGAACGCCTCCAGCAGCACCATGCGCCGCAGTTGCCGCGGTGTCGTGCCGACGGCCCGCAGCAGCGCCAACTCCTTGCCGCGCTGCTGGATGGACAGGCCCAGCGTGGAGGAGACCACGAACATGGCGACCATCGTGGCCAGTCCGCCGGTGACCGCGGCGAGCACGATCAGGTCGTTCGCCTTGAACTCGGCCTCCGGGTGCTCGGCGAGACCGCGCTCGTCGCCGGACAGCACCTCGACCCCTTGCAGCGCGGCCAGTTTCCCGCTCAACGCTTCCAGGTCGGTGCCCGGTTCCGCCACCACGCCAAAGCTGTCCACAGTGGAACGACCGGCCAGCCGGGGGACGTCCGCGTCGGCGAAGAAGACCGCGGGTGGCGCTCCTGCCATGTCGGCAACGCCGCTGACGGTGTAGTCGACCGCCGTGCCACGGGCCAGGACCGTGACCCGGTCACCGATCCCCACACCTGTGGCCGGTGCCACCACGACCTGACCGGCGCGCGGCGCGGCGCCGTCGAGCCGGTAGTCGCCCAGCCCGGTCGACTCCCAGTTGTGGCCGGAGGTGCTGTTCTTCCCCACCACAACGGGGAAGTTGACCGACGGGGTCGCCGCGCGCACCCCCTGGACCGCGCGGATCCCGTCGGCCAGGTCGCGGTCGAGGCGGACCCGCTCGGGCAGGGTCGCCGTCTCGTAGTCGGGGCCGTCGTCGTGCTCCGGCCGGGCGGGCCGGTGGATCAGCTCGAAGCTGTGCGCGGCGATGACCTGCAGGTCCGCGCCGGTCATCCGCTCCGGCGGGAGCGCGGTGCGGATCCCGGTCTCCATGAGGCCGCCGCACGCGGCGACGAGCATCGCGCCGAAGAACACCGCGATGAAGGTGCCGAGGAAGCCGCCCTTGCGGAAGCGCAGGGTGCGCATGGCGAGGCCGAACATCAGGCGACCCCCGCCCAGGCGCCGAGGTTGGTCATCCGCTCGGCCACGGTGTCCGCCGTGGGCTGCGCGAGTTCGCCGACGAACCGGCCGTCCGCCAGGAACACCACACGGTCGGCGAAGGACGCGGCCACCGGGTCGTGGGTGACCATCACGATCGTCTGCCCGGCCTCGGTGACCGACTGCCGCAGCAGGCCGAGGACCTCGCGGGCGGTGCGGGTGTCCAGCGCGCCGGTCGGCTCGTCGGCGAAGATCACCGCGGGCCGGGTGACCAGGGCGCGGGCGATGGCCACGCGCTGCTGCTGGCCGCCGGAGAGCTGCGCGGGCCGGTGCCCGAGGCGCTGCGCGAGGCCGACGCCCCGCACGACCTGGTCCACCAGCGCCCGGTCGGGCCTGCGCCCGGCCAGCCGCAGCGGCAGCGTGATGTTCTGCGCGACGGTCAGCGCGGGCAGCAGGTTGAACGCCTGGAAGATGAACCCGATCCGGTCGCGGCGCAGCGTCGTCAGCTTCTTCTCCCCCAGCTGCGTCAGCTCGGTGCCGTCGAGTTCGACCGAGCCCTCGGTCGGCCGGTCCAGACCGGCCGCGCAGTGCAGGAAGGTGCTCTTGCCCGACCCCGAAGGCCCCATGACGGCCGTGAAAGTGCCGCGCTGGAACCGGATGCTCACCCCGTCCAGGGCGGTGACCGCCCCGCTCCCCTTGCCGTAGGTCTTGCGCACCTGGGTCAGGCGTACCGCGTCGCTCACCGCTGCTCCCCGAAGAGTGTCGACTCCGTCGTTCGTGTTCGGGGATGACGTTATGGGCGTGACCAGCGCCGACCCATGGCGCTGGCAGGCGGGTTGGGGGTGGGGCTAGCCCTACCTGCGCCGCGCCCGGCTCGCCCCGGCGGCGGCCGCGCCGCCGAGCACCAGCACGAGCACGGTCACGCCCCAGCGGCGTTTCTCCTGCGTGGCGGTCCGCGCGCGGCGCGTGGCGTGCGGCGGTGTGGTCGTGGCCACCGCGCGGAACCGCCGGGCCGACGGCGCGGGCGGGATCGGCGGCGGTGCCTGGGGTGCGGCCGTGGTGGCCAGTTGGGCGTCCGGAGTGGGCGGTGGCGGCGGGACGATCGGGATCGGCGTCGGGCTGATCGGGGGCCGGGTGGTGGAGATCGCGGGCGCGCGGGTCGTGGGGGCGGGCGCGGGTGGTTGCGGTGACGGGGGCGGGGTCGGCGGCGGGGTCGTCGCGGGCGCCATGCCGGGCAGGCAGCTCGTCGCGTCCGAGGAGGACACCGCGGGCCACGCGGTCAGCGTCGTCACGGGCGCGCCGGGGGCCAGGCCGACGCGGTAGAGCACGCTCTGCTCCAGCTGGCGGTTGGACGCGGCGTAGAGCGCGCCATCGGTGCCCAGGACGACCATGCCGTAGGACGTGCCACCGGGCAGTCCCGGAGCGTCCACACGCGACACCTGACCCGAGTCCAGGTCGATGCGCACCACCTGCCCGACGGTCGGGTCGGCGTTGCTCACCCCATACGCCTCGCCGTCGCGCACGTCGAAGTCGTCGACCGCGTTGGCCAGCGGCGCGGGCGAGAGCGTGCGCACGCCCACCAGCGACAGGTACGTCGAGCTGTCGGGGTCGATGTCGATCTGGAACAGCGCGACGCCGTCGCGCACCACCAGGCGGTCGCCGACGACCGCGCCCGCGGTGGCGCCCCGCAACAGGTCCGGGACCTGTCCGGGGTTGAGGCGCCGCACCGGCCCGAGGTCGGCGACCGACCCGTCGCCACCGATCGCGACCACGTGCGCGCCGTCGGCGAACACGCCGTCCGCGTTCCGGCTCGCCAAGCCCCACAACGTGTTCCGCCGCGCCGAGTAGCCGAGCGCGTTGACCCGGTAGCCCAGCGTCCCCACCCGGGTGATCGTGTTGTCCGCCAGGTCGACGCTGCTGAGCACGGAGAGCCCGTAGTCGGTGCTGTGCACGCGGTAGAACACGCAGTCCGGCCCGCCCGGCTGCGCGGCCCGGCTCTCGCCGCCGGTGACACCGGTCAGCACGGCGCCGCCCGCGAGCACCACCGCCAGCGCGGCGGTGCCCGCCAGGGTCGCCCGCCGGTTCACCGCAGCCGCGCCTGGGCGCTCTCGAAGGCGGTCGGCTCGACCTGGGCCCCGCCGCTGTAGGGGTTCTGCAGCTGCTGGGTGGCGAACAGCAGCAGCGACAGGGTGCCCGCCAGGATGGAGACGATCACGATGTGGGTCACCGGGCGCGGGCCGCCGAACAGCAGCGGCAGCGCCACCGACATCACGCTGCCCGCGACGAGCGCGAACCAGAGCACGTCGCTGATGCCGTTGCCCGCGGCGTTGAGCCGGTCCTGCCTGGCCTGGTAGACGTCCCACAGCTTGTTGGCCGCGTCGGTCTTCTGCGCGTTCTCCCAGTCGTCGCCCGCCTGCGCCTGCGCGACGGCCTGGCGCATCTTCTCCAGCGCGGACCAACCCTCACCGGAGACGTCGTCATTGCCCTGCCGCAGGTCCGGCCACTCGTGGTTGATCACCGCGTCGAGGTACTGGTCGACCAGGTCGCGGACCTCGGTCCGGGTGGGCTCGCCGAGGGAGTCGGCGGCCCAGCGGGCCGCGACCAGGTTCTCGGTCTCCCGGTAGGAGTCGTCCTCGGCGGCGCTGGTCGCGTCGAACAGCGAGATCAGCACGAACGCCAGCAGCACCGCGTGCAGGCCGCCGACGATGGTGAACACCTGACCGGCGGCCTCGTTGTTCTCGACCGTGCCCGTGGTCTCGCCGATCCGCCGGATCAGGTACGCCACGGCCGCGGTGACCAGCGCCGCGCCCAGCACCCAGATGAGACCGGACAGGTAGATGTTCATTGCGCCAATGCCTTTCCCGGCGACCGCGGGCGAATTCCCGGTGGGCGCGCGGCACCCCCGTGCCGCGCGCTGGGGCAACTGTGCCGGAAGGACGGTGCCGGGTGCGCGTCGAGAGTGACTGAACTACTCGATCGGATTACCTGCCATCGTGAGTTCACCGTCCGGTTGAGATCGGAAGGTAATGGGCGCCGCACCGGCCCCCGGGCCGCGACCGGGGAACCGTGCTATACGTCCGGTATCGCTGGTTCGACCCGGTTCACCCGGGCGTGCGGCACGGGGCGCCGCGTGACCTGGCTTATCCGACCTTGATCCACCGACCGGGTGGTGGGAGGGTCTGCGCGAGTGAACTCGGCACCCGCGCCGTCCCCCCGAGGAGCCCCTTGATGAGCGACGACCGTCGCCGCCGCATCGTGTCCGTCCTGCACACCGCCTTCGCCGACCTGATGGCCGCCGACCCGGTGGCCTTCCGCAGCAAGTTCCGCAAGATGGCCGCCGAGCCGTTCGCGTTCTACCGGGGCAGCGCCTGCCTGTTCTACGCCGACATGGTCGACGAGCCGGACGAGTGGGCCGACGAGCGCACCAGCCGGGTGTGGATCCAGGGCGACCTGCACGCGGAGAACTTCGGCACCTACATGGACGCCGAGGGCACGCTGGTCTTCGACGTCAACGACTTCGACGAGGCCTACCTGGGCTGCTTCACCTGGGACGTGCGCCGGTTCGCGGCCAGCATGGCGCTGCTGGGCTGGCGCAAGGCGCTGCCGGACGACGAGATCACCCGGCTGGTGCAGACCTACACCCGCGCGTACGTGCGGCAGGTCCGCGAGTTCGCGGACAAGCCCGGTGACGAGCTGTTCAGCCTGCGCATCGACAACACCCAGGGCGCGATCAACGAGGTGCTGCTCAAGGCCCGGCTGGCCACCCGGGTGGGGCTGCTGACCGAGGTCACCTCGATCCGCGACTTCGACCGCGTGTTCCGGCCCGGCCCCGGCGTGCGGGCGCTCGACGCCGACGAGCGGGCGAAGGTGGAGGCCGCGTTCGAGGCGTACCTCGACACCATCCCCAGCGGCAAGCGGGCCAGCAGCAGCCTGAGCTACGCGGTCAAGGACGTGGTCGGCCGCAGCGGCTTCGGCATCGGCTCGGCCGGGCTGCCCGCGTACAACGTGCTGGTCGAGGGCCGGTCGCAGGCCCTGGAGAACGACGTCGTGCTGTCCATGAAGCAGGCGAACGTGGCCGCGCCGAGCCGGATCGTGGACGACGAGAAGATCCGCGGCTACTTCCACCACCACGGCCACCGGACCGCGGTCTCGCAGCGGGCGCTGCAGGCGCACGCCGACCCGTGGCTGGGCCACACCGAGGTCGACGGCGTCGGGTTCGTGGTCGCGGAGCTGTCCCCGTACGTCGCCGACCTGGACTGGTCGGACCTGACCGAGCCCGAGGACATGCTCCCCGTGCTGGAGTACCTGGGTCGGGCGACCGCCAAGGCGCACTGCGTGTCGGACTCCGACTCCGAGCAGACCCTGGTCGACTTCCAGGTGGAGGAGGCCATCTCGGCGGCCATCGGCGACCGCGAGGACGACTTCGTGGCCTGGGTCGTGGAGTTCGCGGGCCGCTACGCCGAGCAGACCCGGCGCGACCACGCCCTGTTCGTCGACGCCTTCCGCGGCGGCGAGATCAAGGGCGTGCGGTCCGTTTAGCGACCGTCCAACCCGAAAGGGGTTCGGTTCACCGATTCGTGGTACCTAGCGGAGCGGGCTTCGGTGCAGGCTCAGCCCCGCCGGTCACCACGGAGGAGGGGAGCCATGCCCGAACTGCTGCTGGGCCCGATCCTGCGCCACGTCGACTCGACGTCGGCCACGATCTGGGTGGAGACGGACGCGGCCTGCGAGGTCACCATCGCGGGCCGCACCGCCCACACCTTCGAGGTCACCGGCCACCACTACGCGCTCGTCGTGCTCACCGGGCTCGCGCCCGCCTCGGTCACCGAGTACGACGTGCGCCTCGACGGCAAGACCCACTGGCCGCAGCCGGGCTCCGACTTCCCGCCCAGCCGCATCCGGACGCTGCCCGACGGCGGTGACGATGACTTCCTGCTGCTGTTCGGCTCGTGCCGCAAGCCGGAGAGCGACGACCCCACCGAGCACCGCCTCTGGGGCACCGACGCGCTCGCCGCCTACGCCGTGCGGATGGCGTCGGAGGAGGAGGTCGACTGGCCGGACTCGCTGGTCCTGCTCGGTGACCAGGTCTACGCCGACGAGACCAGCAAGGCCACGCAGGCGTGGATCGCCGACCGCCGGGACCCGGACAAACCGCCCGGCACCGAGGTCGCCGACTTCACCGAGTACGTCCGGCTCTACCACGAGGCCTGGTCGACCGACCTGGTCCGCTGGCTGTTCGCCACGGTCCCGGTGTCCATGGTGTTCGACGACCACGACGTGCGCGACGACTGGAACACCTCCCAGACCTGGCGCGACACCATCGAGCAGACGTCGTGGTGGGCCGCGCGCGAGCGCGGCGCGCTGGTCTCGTACTGGATCTACCAGCACATCGGCAACCTGTCGCCGGACGAGCTGGCCGAGGACGAGACCTACCGCAAGGTCACCTCGGCCGACGGCGACGCGGCCGACGTGCTCGGCGCGTTCGCCGACGTGGCCACCCGCGAGTACAACGGCCGCAAGGGCGTGCGGTGGAGCTACCGGCGCGACTTCGGCAACGTCCGGCTGCTGGTCATCGACACCCGCTCCGGCCGCATCCTCAAGGACGGGCAGCGGTCGATGGTCGGCGACGGCGAGTTCGAGTGGATCGAGGCCAACGCGGCTAATGACGAAGTGGCTGGCCACTACGACCACCTGCTGATCGGCTCGTCGCTGCCGTGGCTGATGCCGCACGTGATCAGCCACGTGCAGTCGATGAACGAGGTCGCGTGCAGGCGGACCGACTGGCGCGGGCGGCTGGCGGAGAAGCTGCGGCAGGCCGCCGACCTGGAGCACTGGCCGTCGTTCCGGCAGTCGTCGGACCGGCTGACCCGGCTGGTGCGGCGCATCGCCGAGGGCTCGGCGGCCACGGTGTGCGTGCTGTCCGGGGACGTGCACCACGTGTACGCCGCCGAGGCCACCTTCGACCGGCCGGTCAACGCCCGCGTCTACCAGCTGACCTGCTCACCCGTGCACAACGCGGTCGAGCGGTACATGCGGCCGCTGTTCCGGCTGGGCTGGTGGCAGCCGCTGGCCCGGGTGCTGCGGTGGTGGATGTACCGGTCGCCGGAGATCGAGCCGCTGCCGGTGGACTGGCGGAAGGTGTCCGGCCCGTTCTTCGGCAACGCGGTGGCCACGCTGCGGGTGCGCGGACGCGCGTCGGACCTGGTCATCGAGTGCGCCGACGCCGGACCGGACGGTCCGCGGCTGCGACCGCTGCCGACCGTGCCCCTGACGGCGGCCCACCCGCGCTGACCCCACGGGGTGCCCGCCAGCGCCGAACTCCGCGACCGCTCCTAGACTCCCGAACGTGGAATACCAGCTCACCGCCGAGGTCGCCCCGCCAGCCGACACCCCGGAGCTCGACCCGTTGCAGCGCCACGGTGTCGCCGCCCTGCTCGACGAGCAACTGGACCTGCTCGCCGGGATCGAGGGCCCGGACGGGGTCGAGGTGGAACCGCTGGACCACCGGATCGCGGTGCACCCGGCGGGCGCGATCGTGACCTGGCTGCTGGACGCGCCCGCGCTGTCCTACGCCGAGGAGTCGGCCCGGCACGTGCTCACCGAGCTGCTCGCGCAGACCGAGCTGTTGGAGGGCTGGAACGTCGGCCGGTGCGAGGTCATCGCCTCCGACGACGACCTGGCCGCCGCGCTCGGCGAGACCGACCTGCTCGACGACGATGACGACGAGCAGGACCGCGAGCTGACCGACGAGGAGATCGCCGCGCTGCGCGACGAGCTGCGCGGCTCCGCCGACTCGCTGCGCGCCTTCGGCCTCGAGGCGTTCGGCCACCGCGCCGACGACCCGGACTCCCCGGTCTCCGAGGACGCCGCGCGGCTGGTCGCGGGCGCGGTCGTGCAGGCCATGGAGATCCTCACCGACGAGCTGTTCGCCGACGTGCAGGAGCTGGAGGACGCGGAGGGCTCGGCGGCCGAGGTGGAGGCGCTCAGCGTGCTCAACCAGCTGCCGATGCGCTACGCCGAGCACTACGGCGCGCTGTTCGCCAAGCAGTTCCTGGTGGTCACCGCGATCCTGGGCTACCGGCTGTCGCAGCCGGGCTGGACCCCGCCGCTGTGCACCGCCGAGGCGCTGGCGCTGCACGTGCTCAAGGCCGAGACCGGGGTGCAGCTCGACCTCGCGGGCCTGCTCGACGAGCTGCCGCTCAAGGAGATCTGGGCGGCCTTCGACGAGCACGTGCTGACCGACTCCGACCACGAGCGCATCTACGACCTGGACTCCGAGTCCGGCGAGGACGAGATCGACCTGCTGGGCACCCCGGGCCTGGACTTCGACGAGTGGTTCCTGCCGCGCGGCACCGACGTGCTGCACCCGTACCTGTCCTCGGAGCACTACATCGAGACCTACCTGGAGAATTCCGCCGAGTAGGTCCGGTGGGGAACACCGCTCGGGGGACACCGCCGGGCGGGTGGTTCCACCCTCCGGACGTCGTTGACCGGCCCCTCCGGGGGCTGGTCGACTTGTGCGGTGCGTCCCGCTCCGATCACCGGCGGTCGATGTCGCGGCTCGGTCCACCAGCCACCGACCACTCGACCTCCCGGGGACCGCCATGACCTCCGCCGCTGCCGACCTCCGCACCACGGCCGGTGGTGACGCCGCGCGCGTCACGCTGACCGTGCACCTCACCGCCGCGCCCGACCGCGTGCCCGCGCTCGCCGCCGGGCTGGTCGAGGCGATCACCGCGCTCGGTGACGACCTCGCCGTCACCCTCACCGAGCTGCCGGAGCCCGCGCCCCGGCCGACCGTGGTCCCGCTGCCGGTGCGCGCCCCCGCGCCGCTGGTGCTGCACGCCGACGCGCGCCGGGTGCTGTGGCGGGACCGGGAGGTCGAGCTGACCCGGCTGGAGTTCGACCTGCTGCTCTACCTGGCCACGCACCCCAACCGGGTGCACCGCAGACGGGCGCTGATGAGCCAGGTGTGGCGCACGGTCTACGTCAGCGAGCGCACGGTGGACGTGCACGTCCGCAGGCTGCGCGGCAAGATCGGGTCCAGCGCCGAGCTGATCCGCACGGTGCGCGGCGTCGGCTACCAGCTGGCCGACCCGGCGCTGGTCGCGGTCGAGCGGGGCAAGTAGTCAGCGGTCCTTGAACGCGCGCCGGTAGGCCGACGGCGAGGTGCGCAGCGCGCGGGTGAAGTGGTGGCGGAAGGTCACCGCGCTCTCGAACCCGACCGCGGCGGCGACCTCGTCGATGGACCGGTCGCCGGACTCCAGCAGCGGCAGGCTGGCCTGCACCCGCTGCTCGATGAGCCAGCGGATCGGGCTGGTCCCGCTGCCCTGCTTGAACCGGCGCAGGTACGTGCGGGTGGACAGGTGGGCGCGGCGGGCCAGCAGGTCGACGGTGATCGGCGCGGCGAGGTTGGCCAGCGCCCACGCCATGCTGGCGGTGACCGCGTCGTCCTCGGGGGCGGGCATCGGGGTCTCGATGAACTGGGCCTGCCCGCCGTCGCGGTGCGGCGGCACGACGAGGCGGCGGGCCACCGCGTTGGCGGTGGTGGCGCCGTGGTCGCGGCGGACCAGGTGCAGGCACAGGTCGATGCCCGCGGCCGAGCCCGCGCTGGTCAGCACGTCGCCGTCGTCGACGTAGAGGACACCCGCGTCCACCTCGACCTCGGGGTGGCGCGCGGCCAGCCGCGCGGCGTAGCGCCAGTGGGTGGCCGCGCGCCTGCCGTCGAGCAGCCCGGTGGCGGCGATGGCGAACGCGCCGGAGCAGATGGAGACCAGGCGGGCGCCGTTGGCGTGCGCGGCCCGCAGCGCCGCCACCACCGCCGGGTCGACGGGTGCCCGCACGTCGGAGACGCCGGGGACGATCACGGTGTGGGCCGCGGCGATGGCGTCGAGCGGCGCGTCGGCGGTGAGGGTGGCGCCGCCGACGACCCGGACGGGGCCGTGGGCGTGGATGGTGAGCCGGTACCACTCGACGTCGAGTTCGGGGCGGGGCAGGCCGAAGACCTCGGTCACGATGCCGAGTTCGAACGCGGACATGCCGTCGTAGGTGAGGACGCTGACTGTGCGGATGGCGAGATGTTAGCGCACCGCGTCGTTCACGCCACTGTCCCCGTGAGCGGCGCGACCGCAGGATTGCCGCATGAACACCGAAGCCGTAGCGCACTTCACCGCCCGCCTCACCTTCGAGACCGACCCCTCCGACGTGCGGGCCGCGCAGGTCGCGGGGACGCCGCTGGTGCTGGTCGACTCCCGCTCCGCCGAGTCGTGGGCGCAGGGCCACGTCGCGGGCGCGCTGCACCTGCCCACCCGGGAGATCGCCGCGCGGGCCCGCGACCTGGTGCCCGCCGACGCGGACGTGGTGACCTACTGCTGGGGCCCGGGCTGCAACGGGGGCACCCGGGCGGCGTTGGAGTTCGCGCGCCTGGGCTACCGGGTGCGGGAGATGATCGGCGGGTTCGAGTACTGGGCGCGCGAGGGGCTGCCGCTGGTCGGCGCGGAGCGCGCGGCCGACCCGCTGACCACCGTGGTCGGGGCGGGCTGCGCCTGCTGAGGCGGAATCCCGCCGGATTGGTCCATTGTGTACAACCGGGTTCGGCGCCGTGCTGCGCCTAATGGCCCAACGGGCGCCGAATCCGTTTCACCACCGGGGGGCAGGGGTACGTCCAGCGCAACCGGGTCACGGATCTTAGCCGTGGACTTCGCGGTGCGGAAGGAGAAACCCCGATGTCAACAGGCGCGATCATCGGCGTCATAGTCGCGGTGGTCATCGTGGTGGCCCTGGTCGCGCTCGTCGTCGTGGCGCAGTCGCGCAGTCGTCACCTGCGCGCGCGCTTCGGCGACGAGTACGACCGGGCGCTGCGCGAGCGGCCGAAGCGGGAGGTCGAGCGCGAGCTGGCCGCGCGGGAGAAGCGGCACGCGTCGCTGGACATCCGCCCGCTGGACCCCGCCGCGCGCGAGCGCTACACCAAGGCGTGGGCGGGCGTGCAGGAGCGGTTCGTCGACCGGCCCGCCGAGGCGGTCGCCGAGGCCGACCGGCTGGTGACCGAGCTGATGGCCGAGCGCGGCTACCCGGTCGACGGCGACCACGAGCAGCGCTTCGCCGACCTGTCGGTGCGCCACTCGTCCACTGTGGAGCACTACCGGCAGGCGCACGGCGTGTCCACCCGCTTGGCGGGCAAGGACGGCTCAGTGTCCACTGAGGACCTGCGCGAGGCGATCGTGCGGTACCGCTCGCTGTTCCAGGACCTGCTCGGCGACGGCGTGGACGTGCGCGGCGCCGACGTGCGCGACGCCGAGGCCCGGGCCGACCGCGAGCGCGCGCTGAACAACGGGCACGCCACCCGCACCACGGACAACGTCGAACACCGCTGACCCGCTCCCCCGGCACCCCCACACGGAAAGGGACTTCCCTTGCCACAGCACGAGAGCGACCGCCAGTTGCAGACCGAGGACCTGCTGGCCGACGACCGCCGGACCGACACCGACGCCGCCGACACCGGTCACTCCCCCGTCGAACCGGACGGTACGACAGCCCACTCGGACGGCGCGTACACCACTGACGCGTCCGCCACGCAGGCGCACGGCACCCGCGCCGCGGACGACTACGGCACCGACGCGACGGACCCGTCCGCCGGCGCGGCGGACTGGCACACCGAGCCGGGTCTGCACGGCACCACCGAGCCGCCGTACCAGGACGCGGCACCGACCGAGGCGATCCCGGAGCAGCAGGAGGTGCGCGAGTCCGGCGTTCCGGTCGCCACCGAGGGCGAGGAGCCCGGCGCCCCGCTGTTCGGCGACGACGAGGTGGGCCGCTTCCGCGAGCAGTGGCAGTCGATCCAGACCACGTTCGTCGACGACCCGCAGGACGCGGTGCGCAACGCCGACCACTTGGTGGCCGAGGTGATGCAGGCCCTGGCCGCCACCTTCACCGAGCACAAGCGGGGCCTGGAAGAGGCCTGGCAGTCCGGTTCGGACGCCCAGACCGAGGAACTGCGGCAGGCCCTGCGCCGGTACCGCTCGTTCTTCAACCAGCTCCTGCACACCTGAGTTGAGGAACCCCTGAGCCCCGCACCGCCCGGTGCGGGGCTCAGGCATGCTGGTGGGGTGTGGGAATCCGGGTACGCGTTGTTCGACACCGCCATCGGCCGCTGCGGGGTGGCCTGGGGTCCTCGGGGGATCGTGGCGGTGCAGCTGCCGGAGCGGAACCCGGCGGCCACGGTCGCCCGGCTCCGCCGGTTCGGCGAGGAGGCCGAACCGCCGGAGGAGGTGCGGTCGGCGATCACGCGGATGGTCGCGCACCTGGGCGGGGCGGTCGACGACCTGGTCGACATCGCGGTGGATCCCAGTGAGGTTCCCGAGTTCGACCGGCGCGTGCACGAGGTGGCCCGCGCCATCCCGCCGGGCGAGACCCTGACCTACGGCGAGGTCGCGAACCGCCTGGGGCTGCCGGGTTCGGCGCAGGCGGTCGGCCAGGCGCTGGGGCGCAACCCGTACCCGATCATCATCCCGTGCCACCGGATCCTGGGCGCCAACGGCAAGGTGGGCGGCTTCTCGGCGGGTGAGGGGGCCGTGACGAAGCTGCGCATCCTCGGGATCGAGGGCGCGGCACCGAACGGCCAGCCTTCGCTCTTCGACTAGACCAGCGCGATCGCGGCGACGACGAGCCCGTTGTCGGTGGTCCAGCGACCGGTGAAGCCGGTGAGTTCGACGCCGTTGACCGTGGGGCCCGGGACCAGCAGCTCGGCGGTGAAGGTGTGGTCGGGGGCCAAGCGGAGGCGGGCGTCGGAGAAGCCGAGCCACTTGCGGGCCAGCGGGAACCAGGACTTGTAGACGCTCTCCTTGGCGGCGAAGAGGAGCTTGTCCCAGTGCACCTCGGGGTGCGCGGCGGCGAGTTCGGCGAGGTGGACCCGCTCGTCGGGGAGGCTGACGGCGTCGAGGACACCGTCGGGGAGTTCGACGTGCGGCTCGGCGTCGATGCCCACCGTGGTGATCTCGGTGGCCTCGGCCAGGACGGCGGCCCGGTAGCCCGCGCAGTGGGTCATGCTGCCGACGACGCCGTCGGGCCACTGGGGAGCGCCCCGCTCACCGGGGATGATCGCGGCGGGTGGGCGGCCCAGCTTGGCGAGGGCTTGGCGGGCGCAGTACCGGACGGTGGTGAACTCACGCCTGCGCTTGTCGACGGCCCTGGCGATGACGGGCTCTTCGTCGGGGAGCAGGACGGCCTCGGGTGGGTCGTCGTACGCTTCGACCGCCACCACGGCGGACGGCAGGATCCGCTCGATCACGCTGCACCCCCATCAGCACACCAGGACCCCCGCGACCTTATCGGCCCCACTACGGCCATTGCATCCACCGTGGGCTGGATCATGCCGGGGGCTGCCTGAAGGCGGATCAGACGAAACCCAACTCATCCCCGCATACGCGGGGACCACCCAGGCGCGGACCTGGCCCGCAAGTCGGTGTGAGGACCACCCCCGCCTGCGCGGGGACCACCGGGCAAGGTCAGCCGCCTCTTCGGAGTAGGCGGGACCATCCCCGCGTGCGCGGGGACCACGGCGCCCCGGGAGCGGGGTCGATCATCGCGTCGGGACCATCCCCGCTTGCGCGGGGACCACCTGGGGCAGATCGACCAGACGGAGTTCGCGCCGGGGCCATCCCCGCGTGCGCGGGGACCATCTCCTCCCGCATCGTCTTGTCGAACTCTGCTACGGACCATCCCCGCGTGCGCGGGGACCACCGGAAGTCGGTCCTGCGGAGCAGGTCACGCCAGGGACCATCCCCGCGTGCGCGGGGAGCACCCTTTCCGACCTGCGGGTTCTGCGGCCGTAACGGCGTTTCCACATCACTTCGGCATCCACCCCGGTCGGTGGGGCCGGTTGCCCGGCCCCACCACCGCCACTACCTCGCCGTGCGGGCCACGACGTAGTTCATCGGGAAGTCGAGCCTGCTGCCGTCCGGCAGGGTGTCCGTGCTCTGCAAGGTCACCGCACCCGCGTCGACGATGTCCAGGTCGGCTCCGCGCAGGACCACTTCCAGCTTGCCCTCTTCCCACGCCGCCGGGGTGAGGTTGTGCTTGAAGACCAGGCGCATCTTGGGGACCGAGGTGTCGGACTGGCCCATGGCCTCCTTGATCACGCCACCGGCCGCGGGGGCCAGTTCGACCGCGAACAGGTGGCCCGTCGCGCCCAGCAGCGCCGCCAGGGACGCCGCCGCGTCGGCTCGGCGCTCGTCCGGCATCTGGTGCAGGACGCCACGCATGTAGATGTTGCTGTCGCCGATCTCGGCGTGCAGCGCGCGGGCCGCCTCGACGTCCGCGAGGTCGAAGACGCGGAACTCCACGCCCGCGTTGCCGTAGAGCGAGCGGGCGTGCTCGATGGCGGCGGGGGCGAAGTCCAGGCCGATGACCCGGGGGTACGGCTCGGCCAGCGCTGCGGACTGGGTGCCGTTGCCGCAGCCGACGTCGAGCAGCGGCAGGTCGATGGCGAAGTGCTGCTCGAAGAGCGGCAGGTGGGCGGTGGCGGTGACACCGGGCGCGCTGTCCCACACCGCCAGCCCGCGTTCGTGCGGCAGGTCGGACCAGAAGCCCTGCCAGTTGGTGTTCACCGGTTGCGTCATCTCTCCTCCACCCAATAGCCCTGATCGGGTGTTGGTTTACGGCGCAATCGCTACAGAAACAAGACCTGACACCCCTATTTGGGCTAATCAGGTGAAGTTAGATAACAAAACCATCCCCACAGTTGAGTGATGCGGCTAACGGTTTGTGACCAGTTGTCCCGTGTGGTCGAACGAGGTGTCCGTTAAGGACCAACGGCAGCGGGCCCCGCCAGGAAGTCCTGGCGGGGCCCGCTGCTCCGATCAGTCTGATCGGGACCGCTCACTCGCTACTCGGTACCACTCCCCCGCCGCCTGCGGACGATGAACAGCGCCGCGCAGCCGATCGCCACGAGCAGCACACCGCCGAGGAACAGCCAGCGGACGTTGGCACCGGTGGAAGCCAGCGTGCCGTCGTCGGTCGACGTGCTCGGCGAGGTGGTCGTGGTGCTCGCGGGCACCGCGATCGCCGCGACCGCGTTGTCGTTGGCCGCGTTGTCGTCCGGCGTGCCGTCGGCCAGCGTCACCGCTGCGGTCGCCGTGGTGTCGGTGATCGTCGTCAGCGCGGTGGTGTTCACCAGCACCGGCCCGGTCGTCTGGCCCGGCAGGATCGTCGCGTCCGTCACGCAGGTCACCTGCTGACCGCTGATCGTGCAGGTCCACGGCACCGCCGCGGTGGCCTCGAAGGCGTCGGCCCCGAAGCCGCCCTCCTGCGCGGCCTGGGCGGCGATGGCGTCACCGCCCGCCGACACGATCCGCAGACCGGCCGGGATGGTGATCACGACCCGCGCACCCCGGACAGGCACGGTCCCCGCGTTGGTGATCGTCGAGTTGAACACCACGGTGTCGCCGATGGCCGCGGTCGGGGAGGCGGTGGTGACCGCCGCCGCGAGGTCGACCAGCTTGTTGACCAGGCCGGCGTCGACGTTGGTCAGCTGCGGGATCAGGTTGTCGACCACCGCGATGCCCAGCGTCGCCGTCCGCCCGGTGACCCAGTCGATGTCGGAGTCGAGGTCACCGTTGGTGCCCGCGTGCGGCCTGGTCAGCACCTTGCCGGTCGGCAGCTCGATGCCGACCTTGTAGTCGCCGACGGCCAGGTTGCGGAACCAGTACTTGCCGTCGCTGCCGGTCGTGGTCGACTTGACCACCGTGGTGCCGTCGGCCTGGTAGAGCGTCACCGCGATGTTGGCCGCGGCGGGCTCACCGGCGTCCTGCACACCGTTGGCGTTGCTGTCGTTCCAGACGTAGTCACCGATCAGACCCAGCTGCTCGCCGAAGTTCTGCGAGGCGCCGGTCTCCGTGGTGACGCTGATCTGGATGGCGTCCGGTGTGGTGGACCCGACCCCGGCGGGCTGGGTCTCCTTGATCGTGTAGGAGCCCGCGGGCACGTAGCCGAAGCTGTACATGCCGGTCACCGCCGCGGTCACCGCGGTGTCCACGAGGTTGCCGTCGAGGTCGAACAGCTCGACCGTGACGCCCTCGTAGCGGACCGTCTCGTCGACGTCGATCTGGCCGTTGCCGTTGTCGTCGCGCCAGACCGTGCCGGTGACCGTCTGCGCCAGTTCACCGAAGGTGTAGCCGGTGCCGTCCTGACCGCCTTCGAGCAAGATCCCGGTGATCGTGTTCGGCGGTTGGAGCGTGCCCGCCGGGTTGCCGAGGCCGATCTGGCCGTTGCCGAAGTTGGCGGGCTGGACCTCGGTGATGGCGTAGGCGTTGCCGACCAGGTTCTCGAAGACGTACGCGCCGTTCGGTCCGGTCACCACGCTGCCCGCGGGTTCCGGGGCGGCGGCCGCCCGGCCCAGGCCGAGCCTGGTCAGGTTGATCGTGACGCCCGGGATACCGGCCTCACCCGGGTCCTGGACGTTGTTGTTGTTCTTGTCGCGGAACACGACACCGGCGAGCGAGCCGAGGGTCTCGGTGAACTTGTAGTCCACCGCCTTGTCCCCGGCACCGAGGATGATGGTGTTGAACTCGTCGTTGGTCGGCACCGGCGTGTTGGTGATGATCGTGCCCGGGATGTCGGGGCCGTCGCCGTACTCGGTCGGCTGGGTCTCGACGATCTTGTAGGTGCCCGGGCGGAGGTCGGTGAACGCGAACACACCGTCCTCGTCGGTGTAGCCCGTGTCGTTGACCGCCTGGTTGCGGTCATCGGTACCCGACAGCGTGATCAGCACGCTCTGGATGCCCTTGGGCCCGGTGGTGTTGTCGTCCACCACGGAACCGCTGATCGCCGCGCCCGGGATCTCGCCGAACCGGTAGCCGGTCGCGATCTGGCCCGGGGTCAGCGCGATACCGTTGATCTTGTCACCGTTGGGCACCGGGGTGCCGCCCGCGGTACCGGCGGTGTCGTCGCCGTCGAGCCAGGGAGCGGGCTGGTCCAGCTCCTCAAGCGCGTACTCGCCGCTGATCAGGTCGACGAACTTGGCGACACCGTCGGAGTTCGTGGTGACGGTGATGTCGACCGGGGCGCTGTTGGCGTCGGTACCCGTGAGCTTGACGTCGACACCGGCAACGCCGTCCTCACCCGAGTCCTTGATGCCGTTGTCGTTCAGGTCCTCGTAGACCACCGACGAGATCGACGCGCGCTCCTCGGCGAACTCGTATTCCGAGCGGGTCTGCCCGGAGGCCACCACGATGCCGGTGATGACGTCGTTGCCGACCGATCCGGTGCCGGTGCCGGTCGGCCCGGAGTCCTCACCGTCGCCGTAGCCGATGGGCTGGGTCTCGGTGATGGTGTAGGTGCCCGGCGCCAGGTTCTCGAAGATGAACGTGCCGTCCGACGCGGTGGTCGTGCTGTCGGTCGCCGCGCCGGACAGGGCGATCGACACGCCCGAGATGCCGTTGTTGGGCCCGGCGCCGTCGTGCACGACCCGGCCCGTGATGGAGCCGCCGGTGAACTCGCCGAAGGTGTAGCCGGTGGCGTCCTGGCCGTTGTTCAGCGTGATGCCGAGGATGGCGTCACCGCCCACCGCGATGCCGTTGGCGGTACCCGCGGTGTTGATGCCGCTGCTGTAGCCCGGCACCTGGGTCTCGGTCAGCGTGTACAGACCGCCGAGCAGGCCCTGGAACTCGAAGGCGCCGGTCAGCGACGCCGAGGTCACCGAGGTGTTCACCGGGCCGCCCGGCGTGTTGCCCGTCAGGGTGACCGTCGTCGAGAGGCCCTCTTCGCCCGAGTCCTTGGTGCCGTTGTTGTTGCGGTCGTGGAAGACCACACCGACCAGCGAACCGCGGTCCTCGGCGAAGTCGTACTCGGAACCGGCCTGGCCGGAAGCCAGGGTGATCCCGCTGATGACGTCGTTCACCGAGGTGTTGCCCGCCGGGCTACCGGCGGACTCGGGGCCGTCGGCGTAGCCCGCGGGCTGCAGCTCGGCCACCGAGTAGGTGCCCGGCGCCAGGTTGGTGAAGGAGTACGAGCCGTCGGACAGCGTGTTGGTCTGGGTCGTGCCACCACCCGGCAGGGCCAGCGTCAGCTGCACGCCCTGGATGCCGTTGTTCGGCGGGTTGCCGTCGTGGTGCACCCGACCGGAGATCGACACCGGGGTGAACTCGCCGAACAGGTACCCGGTGCCCGCCACGCGCGCGCCGAGACCGATGTTGATGATCGAGTCCGGGTCCTGGAGCGTGCCGGTGGCGTCGCCCACGGTGTCCTTGCCGTCGGTCAGGCCCGGCGGGGTGGTCTCCGTGATGGTGTAGGTGCCCTGCCGCAGCGCCGGGAAGCTGTAGGCGCCGCCCGCGTTGGTGCTCGTGGGCAACGTGATGGGGTGGCTCTCGCTGTCCGTACCGGTCAGCTGGACCACGGCGTTGGCGATGCCCGCCTCACCGATGTCCTTGACGCCGTTGTTGTTCGCGTCGGTGTAGACGTAACCGGCGAGGCTGGCCGCGGGCTGCTCGGCGAAGTAGTTGAGCGTGCTCGACTGGCCCGACGAGATGACGATCGTGAACGAGTCGTTGCCGCCCGCCGAGGAGTTGGCGCCCGGGGTGTCGATGCCGTCGTCGAAGGCGGCCGGAGTGGTCTCGGTCAGCGTGTAGGTGCCGCCCTGCATGTTCGGGAACTCGAACTCACCGAGGGAGTTCGTGGTGCCGCCGATGCTGACCGGCCCGCCGCTGATCGGGGTGCCGCTCAGGTTGACGGTCACGCCCGCGATGGTGGTCTCCGAGTTGGCCGGCTCGTAGATGCCGTTGTTGTTGCGGTCGGCGAAGACCTTTCCGGAGATCGTGCCGACGGTCGGCACCGAGACGGTGGAGCTGTCGGTGACCGTGCCGCCGAGCGGGTCGGTCGCCGTCACCGATGCGGTGTTGCTGTCACCGGTGATCGGCGCCGTGGCGGTGCAGGTGTACGAGGTGTTCGCCCCGACGCCGAGGTTGCCGATGGTGGCGTTGTTGCACGCGGGCACCGTCGTGTCGGTCACCTGGACGCCGGTCAGCGCCGCGTTGCCGTCGTTGTGCACGGCGATGGTGAAGGTGATCGTCTCGCCGAGGGCGTAGTTGGCCTTGTCCGTCGTCTTGGCGATATCGATCGACGGGTTGATCACCACCACGTCGAGCTTGCCCTGACCGACGACCTCGTCGCCGTTGGTGGTCAGGCCCGATGCCGTGATCGTGTTCGTGTAGCTGGTCGTCTTCGTCGTGTCCGTGCACGAATAAGTCCACGGTGCCACCGTTGTGACGTTGGTCGGCGTGGTCTTGTTGCACGCCGGGCCGTTCGGGTCGTTGATCGTCACGTTCTCCACGGTGTCGCCGATCGCCTTCACCACGATGTCGTAGGTGATGGCGGCGTTCGCGCGGAACGGACCGGGGTTGCCCGGGTTCAACTTCTTCGTCACGAACAGCGAGGTCACCGGGACGGAGACCGCGAGCCCCTGGAACAGGAAGGCGTCGTTGGTGGTGGCGGCGGCGAACGTGGCGGTGGTGTCACCGGGCGCTATCTCGCTCGTGGTGAGCGTCTTGCTGTCGACGCTCATGTTGTTGTCCACGTCCGGGTCCACCGCGTCCGGCGCGTTGGACACGAAGAAGTTGTCCAGTGTGCCCAGGGCGAGCGGGTCGTCGAACGCGCTGCCGTTGACCTTGAACGTGTCGCCGTTGATGTTGAAGTCGCCCTCGTAGGCGGTCACCCCGACGCGCGTGTCGCCGCCGGAGGCGCGGAAGCCGTTGGCGGTGATGGTGGTGGGCGAGTCGCTCGCGGTCTGGTGCGCGTGGCCGTCGAAGACCGTGACGTGCTTCTTCTGCTCCGCGTAGGTGGCGGTCGGCTCGTCGTAGGCGTACACGACGGTCAGCGACCAGCCCGCGAAGCAGCCGAAGCCCTCCGGGGTCCAGATGTTGCCGACGCCGGTGTTCACCGTGCCGGTGGTGACGTTCTGGGCCACCTGGTTGGTGACGTCCACGTGCGCGCTGTAGAAGCCCACCTGGGTGTCGCCGAGGTCGCTGTCCGAGTCGGCGTTGATCACCTGCGGGAAGTAGGTGGTGGTCGAGCCGCCGACGGTGAACCACACCTGCTGGCTCGTCGGGTCGCCTGCGGGCGCGTTCGCGTTGCCCGCGTCGGCGAGGTACTGGCTGGTGCTGCACCCGGGGGCGGTGGCCATGGTGCCGTCGAGCAGGCGGACCCGGCCGTTGTTGCCCGCCCAGCTCAGCCCCGCGTAGGCGACCTTGGCGCCCGGCGGGAAGGTGAAGCTGGACTTCGAGGAGTTGATCGTGCCGGGCTCGCCGTCGACGTCGGCCCACCGCATGTAGTACGAGTCGTTGTTCGCCGTGGCGGCGGTCGTGGCGCGGGATCGCGCCGTCGGACACGTCGTGCGCGGCTCACCGAAGGGATCGATGGGGTCGGTGACGTCCGGGCACCGCATGTTGCCGTTGCCCGCCTGGACGAAGTCCCCGTAGATCTCCTCGTCGTACTGCGCGATGAACGGGCGCGCGGTACTGGCTTCCGCGGGAGTGGTACTCACCACGACCACCCCGGCGGCCGCCGCCAAGGCTGCCAACGTGGCGGCCAGCGCACGGCGTGCCGCTCTCGATTTGGACATGACCACTCCCCACAACATGCAGTTTCCGACGAATCGGAATCTGCCGTGGGTCATGCCACAGCGCCCGCCGGCGCTGCGATGTTCACCGTTATGGGTAAAGGTGGGTAACGATGCGGAACCGGGTGTTTGAAGGCGATCTTTCAGCGGGTCTCGCGCAACTCCACGGGCACCGCCGCCCGATCGGCGGCGTTCTTGGGCTGTTCCCGCACGAGGACGCCGTGCAGGATCATCCGCTGCCTATTCGAGAACTTCGGGTGGCAGGTGGTGAGGGTGATCAGTTTCCGCCGCTGGTCCACCGGGATTCGGGCGGCCGGGTTTCCCGGGATCGCCGCGACGACCTCGCTGTGGTCGGGGGTGACGATCTGGCGGCCGACCGCGGCGGCGTAGTCACCGGTCAGCGGCTCGACCTTCGCCGAGCCCGGGGTGCCCGCGCAGAGCGGGTCGGCGCCGCGGTTCGCCCAGTTCGCGGCCTCGTCGGTGGTCGGCAGCATGCGGTAGACGAACCAGCCGGTCTTGGTCTCGACGACGATGGCGTCGCAGGCCTGGAGCAGGTCGAGGTCGTTGAACGGCGCGCCCTTGCCGACCCGGTGCCCGGCCACGGCGAAGTTGCCCGGCTCCCCCGGCAGCGCGGACTTCTTGTAGTGCCCGGGGCCGATTTCCAGATCGGCCGTGGAGGTGCCCTCGACGACGGTGAAGTGGTAGTCCTCGCCGAGCGCGGGGATGTAGAGCTTGGCCATCCCCTGGCCGTCGGCGAATTCGATCTTCTGCTGCCGCTCGGGATCGCCCTGGTTCCATTGGTCGTCGAGCGCGACGGTCACGTCGTCCTGTTTGCCCGCGGAGATCAGGTCGGTGATCCACACTTCGTAGACGACGAATAGCAGGACGACGAGACCGGCGGAGACGAGCAGTTCACCCGCGCCGAGAACGATCTTCGCACCGGTGCCGAGTTTCTTCCGGGGCGGTTTGGCGGGCGATTCCGCGATTTCGTCGTCGAACGGGTCGCGGGGTTCGTCGCGCTCGTCCACGGGGTCGACCACGGGCGGGGCGACCGGCTTGATGATCTCGGTCGGGGGTTCGGGGGCGCGCCGCGGCGGGGCGGGGCGCGGGGCGTCGAGGCTGCCGTTCAGGGACCCGTTGAGGCTGCCGTGGAGTGAGCCGCGGTTCGGCCGGATCCGCTCGGTGGGCCCGTCGACGGGGCGGCGGACCGGGCGGATGAACTCCGTCTTGGCGTCCGCGGGGTTGCGCGCGGGGCGGGGTGGGGCGGCGCGGTCGGGCAGGCGGGTGGGGGTGCCGGGCGGCGGGGGCAGGCGGCGGTCGCGGGGCTGCTCACGGCGTCGGTCTTGGTCGCGTGGCCGGTCCTGGTCGCGCATCTGTCCACCCCCTCGTGCGGTCTGGTGACGCTCTGATGTCAAGAGGTTAGGCGAGAGCGGCGTTCGAGGGGTGTGAATCGGGTCCAGGCCACAGTTGGTGACACGGAGCGTGGCCGCCGGGGTCACCTCATGTCCGGGTCAGGCGAGGAAGCCGCGGAGCAGGGAGGCGGTGCCCGCCAGGTGTTCGGCCATGGCGGTGCGGGCGGCGGGCGGGTCGCCGTCCAGGATGGCGTTGACGATGTCCCGGTGCTGGGCGTCCGAGTGCTCGATGTTGGCCGGGATGCGGGGGATGGCGGCGAGCAGGGCGTTGAGCCTGCTGCGGACGTCGGCGACCGCCCCCGTCAGCGAAGGGGCGCCGGTGGCCTCGGCGATGGCCAGGTGCAGCCGCGAGTCCGTGCGGCGGTAGTCGGTGGGCGGGGCGGAGGCGCAGTCCTGCAGGCACGCCCTGAGGTGGCGGCGGACCTGGGGGCCCAGCGCCCGGGCCGCGGCGGTCTCCGCGGCCCCGGTCTCCAGCACGAAGCGCAAGGTCAGGGTGTCTTCGACGGCCTCGGGCGACGGCGGTGGCCCGGCGACCGCGCGGTGGGTCGGCACGGGGCGGACGAACGTGCCGCCGTAGCGGCCCCGGCGGGATTCGACGTGGCCGGACTCCTGCAGCGCCCGCAGCGCCTCCCGCAGGGTGACCCGGCTGATGCCCAGGCGGGCGGACAGCTCGCGCTCCGGTGGCAGGCGACCGCCCGGCGGGATGGCGCCGAGGCGGATGGCCTGCAACATCCGCTCCATCGTCTCCTCGAACGCGTTGCCCGTGCGGACCGGGCGGAACAGCGCGTCGGCGAGGACCGGCGGGACTTGCTCGGGGTGCACTGCTACAGCGGTGTCACGTAGGCACCGGAGATGCCGCCGTCGACCAGGAACGACGACGCGGTGATGAACGACGAGTCGTCACTGGCCAGGAAGGCGACCGCGCCCGCGATCTCCTCGGGCTCGGCGAAGCGCCCCAGCGGGATGTGCACGAGCCGCCGGGCGGCGCGCTCGGGGTCCTTGGCGAACAGCTCCTGGAGCAGGGGCGTGTTCACCGGCCCCGGGCACAGCGCGTTGACCCGGATGCCCTCGCGGGCGAACTGGACGCCCAGCTCGCGGCTCATCGCCAGCACCCCGCCCTTGGACGCGGTGTAGGAGATCTGCGACGTCGCCGCGCCCATGACCGCGACGAACGACGCCGTGTTGATGACCGACCCGCGCCCCCGCGCGCGCATGTGCCCGATCGCGTACTTGCTGCACAGGTACACCGACGTGAGGTTGACCTTCTGCACCCGCTCCCACGCCTCGATGCCCGTCTCCAGGATCGAGTCGTCCTCCGGCGGTGAGATGCCCGCGTTGTTGAACGCCACGTCGACCGACCCGTAGGTGTCGACGGTGGTCTGGAACAGCGCCTCGACCTCGGCCTCGCTGGTCACGTCGACCCGCACGAACAGCCCGTCGACCTCGTCGGCCGCCGCCGGGCCGCCGACGGTGTCCACGTCGGCCACGACCACCCGGGCGCCCTCCGCGGCCAGCCTGCGGACCGAGGCCAGCCCGATGCCGCCTGCCCCGCCGGTGATCACCGCGACCCGCCCGTCCAAGCGGCCCTGACCCATGCTCACTCCCGAGTATCGATGAAGACGTTCTTGGTCTCGGTGAAGCCCGCGACCGCGTCCGGCCCGAGTTCGCGGCCGAGGCCGGACTGCTTGAACCCGCCGAACGGCGTCCAGTAGCGGACCGACGAGTGCGAGTTGACCGAGAGGTTGCCCGCCTCCACCCCGCGCGCCACGCGCAGGGCACGGCCGACGTCGCGGGTCCAGATGGAGCCGGACAGACCGTACTCGGTGTCGTTGGCCAGGCGCACGGCGTCGGCCTCGTCGTCGAACGGCAGCACCGCCACGACCGGCCCGAACACCTCGTCGGTCACCGCGCGGTGGTCGGGGGTGATGGGGGCGAGCACGGTCGGCGGGAACCAGAAGCCCGGCCCGCTCGGCGCCGCGCCCCGGAACGCGACCGGGGCGTCCGCGACGTAGCCCGCCACCCGGTCGCGGTGCGCGGCGGAGATCAGCGGACCCATCCCGGTGTCCTCGGCACCGGGGTCACCGACGACCACCCCGGCCACGGCCCGCTCGAACAGGCCCATGAACTCGTCGTACGCGGAGCGCTCGACCAGGATCCGGGACCGCGCGCAGCAGTCCTGGCCCGCGTTGTCGAACACCGCGTAGGGCGCCTGGGCGGCGGCCTTGGCCAGGTCAGCGTCGGCGAAGACGAGGTTGGCGTTGTTGCCGCCCAGCTCCAGGGTCACCCGCTTCACCTGGTCCGCGCAGCCCGCCATGATCCGCTTGCCGACCTCGGTGGACCCGGTGAACACGACCTTGCGGACCAGCGGGTGGGTGACGAACCGCTCCCCCACCACCGGGCCGGTGCCGGGCAGCACCTGGAAGACGTCCTCCGGGATCCCCGCCTCGCGGGCCAGCTCGACCAGCCGCAGCGCGGTGAGCGGGGTCAGCTCGGAGGGTTTGAGCACCACGGTGTTGCCGGTGGCCAGCGCGGGCGCCAGGCCCCAGCCCGCGATGGGCAGCGGGAAGTTCCACGGCACGATCACCCCGACCACGCCCAGCGGCTCGGCGAAGGTGACGTTCACCCCGCCCGGCACCGGGATCTGCCTGCCGAAGAGCCGCTCGGGCGCGGCGGAGTAGTAGTGCAGCACGTCGCGCACGTTGCCCGCCTCCCAGCGGGCGTTGCCGATGGTGTGCCCGGCGTTGGCGACCTCCAGCCGGGCCAGGTTCTCCAGGTCGGCGTCGACGGCGTCGGCGAAGCGGCGCAGCAGCCGGGCGCGGTCGGCGGGGGCCACCGCGCGCCAGTCCGGTCCGGCGGCGTGCGCGCGGGCGATGGCCGCGTCGGTCTCCTCGACGCCGACCAGGTCGATCTCCACGACCGTCTGGCCGGTGGCCGGGTTGAGCACCGCGTGCGCGGTCACCTGGTCTCCCTCCGGTCGCGGGCCGCGCGCACCAGGGCGGCGAAGACCCGCACGTCGTCGGTGTTCTGCTCGGGGTGCGACTGGAGGCCGACGCAGAACCCCGGGCCCGCCAGCTCCACCGCCTCGACCGTGCCGTCCTCCGCGGTGCCGACCACCCGCAGGCCGTCGGCGACCCGGTCCAGCGACTGGTGGTGGTGGCACAGCGTGGACACGGACTCGCCGAGCACACCCGCCAGCACCGAGCCGGGCACCAGGCTCAGCGCGGTCTTGCCGAAGGTGGCGACCTGCGGCTGGTGGTCGGTGGTGCCGATGACCTCGGGGGTGTGCTGGTGCAGGGTGCCGCCGAGGGCGACGTTGAGCACCTGCATGCCGCGGCACACCGCGAGCACCGGCAGGTCGAGCGCGAGCGCGGCGTCGAGCAGGGCGAACTCGGCGGCGTCGCGCTGCGGCTGCGGGGTGCCGGTGGTCGGGTGCGGGCGCTGGCCGTAGCGGCGCGGCTCGATGTCGGCGCCGCCGGAGAGCACCAGCCCGTCGAGCCAGCCGACGGTGGCCGCGCGCCAGTCGCCGATCGGCGGCAGCAGCACCGGGTTGCCGCCCGCCGCGCGGACCGCGTCGAGGTACTCGCGGTGCAGCACGGCGGCCTCGGTCTCCCAGATGCCGAACGTGGCGGGCTCCAGGTAGGTGGTGAGCCCGATGACCGGTGGTCGGTCAGAGACGTTCGAAGCCACGCAGGCGCTCCCAGTCGGTGACGGCCGCGTCGAAGGCCACCTGCTCGACCCGCGCGGCGTTGCGGTAGTGGTCGACCACGTCGGCGCCGAACGCCGCCCGGGCCACCGCGCTCGACGCCAGCCGCTCGGCGGCGTCGCGCAGCGTGCCCGGGACGCGCGGGTACCCGCCCGCGTAGGCGTTCCCGGTGCACGGCTCGTCGAGCGGCAGTTCGTGTTGTACGCCGTACAAGCCGGCGGCGATCATCGCGGCGACCGCGAGGTAGGGGTTCACGTCGCCGCCGGGCACCCGGTTCTCCAGCCGCAGCGACGGGCCGTGGCCGACCACGCGCACCGCGCAGGTGCGGTTGTCCAGGCCCCAGGCCAGCGCGGTCGGGGCGAAGGAACCGTCCGCGAAGCGCTTGTAGGAGTTGATGTTCGGGGCGAGGAAGTAGGTCAGCTCGGGCAGGCAGGCGAGTTGGCCCGCGACGAAGTGCCGCATCAGCGGGGAGAAGCCGTGCTCGCCGTCACCCGCGAACACCGGGGTGCCGTCGGCGTCGCGCAGGCTCAGGTGGATGTGGCAGGAGTTGCCCTCGCGCTGGTCGTACTTGGCCATGAAGGTGAGGCTGGTGCCGTGCGCGGCCGCGATCTCCTTGGCGCCGGTCTTGTAGACGGCGTGGTTGTCGCAGGTGGCGAGCGCGTCGGTGTAGCGGAAGGCGATCTCGTGCTGGCCGGGGTTGCACTCGCCCTTGGCCGACTCCACGTACATGCCCGCGCCCGCCATGCCGTTGCGGATCGCCCGCAGCACGGGTTCGACCCGGCCGGTGCCGAGCAGCGAATAGTCCACGTTGTACTGGTTCGCCGGGGTCAAGCCGCGGTAGCCGGAGTTCCACGCCTGCTCGTAGGTGTCGGTGAAGAGCAGGAACTCCAGTTCCGTACCGACGAACGCGGTCAGCCCGAGTTCGGCGAGCCGGTCGAGCTGGCGGCGCAGGACCTGCCGGGGCGAGACCGCGACCGGGCCGCCGGAGACCTGCTCGACGTCGGCCAGCACCAGGGCCGTGCCCTCGTGCCAGGGCAGCGGGCAGAGCGTGGCGAGGTCGGGGCGGAGCACGAAGTCGCCGTAGCCGGTGTCCCAGGACGAGGCGCGGTACCCGTCGACGGTGTTCATCTCGACGTCGACGGCCAGCAGGTAGTCGCACGTCTCGGTGCCCGACTCGACGACCTCGTCGAGGAAGTACCTGGCGGAGAGCCGCTTGCCCTGCAACCGGCCCTGCATGTCGACCATGGCGACCAGCACGGTGTCGACCGCGCCGTCGGCGACCAGGTCGCGCAGTCGGGGGAGCGGCAGCGCCACGCGCTCGCGCATAGGCCGACCTCCTCCGCAAAGGTTCAGCACGTACCCCATTGGAGAGGGTGCCCACAGCATGCTGGCAGTGCCGACCCACAAGTGCAACCGCCGGACGTGGAACAAACAGTGACACCTCGAAACTCGTCGTGGCCGGACAGCGCCACCCGCTGCTATGATCCACATCACAGCAATTGGTCTGTTAATGGTCTGTGCGCGATCCAATGCGGGCGGTTGTCCGACGGGGAGGCGACGGTGGCGGAACCGGGGGCGGACGCGGACGAGGCCCGGCTGCACGCGCTGGGCTACGCGCAGGAACTGCGCCGGTCGATGTCCGGGTTCACGAACTTCGCGGTGTCCTTCACGATCATCTCGGTGCTGTCCGGGTGCCTGACGCTGTACGGCTTCGGCATGAAGACCGGCGGACCGGCGGCGATGATCTGGGGCTGGCCGCTGGTCGGCGTGTTCGTCGTGCTGGTCGGGCTGGGCATGGCCGAGATCTGCTCCAGCTACCCGACCGCGGGCGGCCTGTACTACTGGGCGGCCAAGCTGGCGCCGCACAGCGGGCTGTCCGGGCCCGCGTGGGCGTGGTTCACCGGCTGGTTCAACCTGGTCGGGCAGGTCGCGGTGACCGCGGGCATCGACTTCGGCGCGGCGCTGTTCCTCAACGCCTTCCTCGACCTGCAGTTCGGCTTCGCCGCCACACCACCGCACACGATCCTGCTGCTGGCGCTCATCCTGCTGGCGCACGGCGCGCTCAACACGTTCGGTGTACGGGTCGTGGCGGTCCTCAACGGGGTCAGCGTGTGGTGGCACCTGATCGGGGTCTCGCTCATCGTCGGCGTGCTCGTCGTGGTGCCCGACCACCACCAGGACGCGTCGTTCGTGTTCGGCGAGTTCGTCAACGGCACGGGCTGGGGCTCCCCCGTCTACGTGTTCCTCATCGGCCTGCTGCTCGCGCAGTACACGTTGACCGGCTACGACGCGTCCGCGCACATGACCGAGGAGACGCGGAACGCGGCCACGGCCGGGCCGCGCGGGATCGTGCACTCGATCCTGGTGTCGCTGGTGGCGGGCTGGGTGCTGCTGATCGGGCTCACGTTCGCCATCCAGGACTACCGCGGCGCACTGGAGTCCCCCACCGGCGTGCCGCCCGCGCAGGTGTTCCTCGACGCCGCGGGCGCGACCACGGGCAAGTTCCTGCTGCTCGTGTGCATCGGCGCGCAGTTGTTCTGCGGGATGGCCGCGGTCACCGGCAACTCGCGGATGATCTACGCGTTCGCCCGGGACGGCGCGATCCCGGGATCGGGGCTGTGGCACCGGATCAACAAGCGCACGCGGACGCCGACCAACTCGGTGTGGCTGGCGGCGGTGGGAGCGTTCCTGCTCGCCGTGCCGTACCTGTGGAGCTACACGGCCTACGCGGCCGTGACCTCGATCGCCGTGGTCGGCCTCTACACCGCCTACGTGGCGCCGATCTACCTGCGGGTGCGCGCGGGTGCCGCGTTCGAACCCGGACCGTGGCACCTCGGCCGCTTGGGACGTCCACTTGGGACGGTTGCGGTGATCTGGGTCGGCTTCATCTTCGTGCTGTTCATGTTGCCGCAGGTGCATCCGGTTACGTGGGAGAGTTTCAACTACACGCCGGTCGCGTTCGCGGTCGTGCTCGGCGGCGCGGCACTGTGGTGGGTGGTGTCCGCGCGGCATTGGTTCACCGGGCCGAAAGTCCAAGGGAGCGCGGAAGAGTTGGCCGCGGTCGAGCGTGACCTGCGTTCGGCGTAGAAATGGGAACCGGGAAAAACCCCACCGGACCGGTACCTTGCGAGGTTCACGGCGGTTAACAAATACTGGCAGCAACAAAATGACGACGACGGCCACGCGACGCGAACACCGCTCAACGGTCCGGGAAACTTCATCGAGGGCTGAAGTCCCGGGACCCTGCACCCGCGAGGGGTGCTCGACGGCGCGGGTGGAGTTCCCCGGGGGATCGGGGAACACGTGGCAGCGGCGGTGTCGGCGAGGAGTCGCCACCGCCGCGCCCTCCCGGACCGGTCCACCCACCACAGTCACGTTCCGACTGCCGTGACCCGAGACACGCCAGGTCGACCCGGAGACCTCCCCGCCGGAGCCTGTCCCGCTGTACGGCTCCGAAGGGCGTGGGGCCGCCGCCCACCGCACGGGCGGCGGCCCCGTCGCCGTTCCCGGTGGGCACGACCGCCGCGCTGATCGTTTCGGCCATCGCTTGACTCCCGAGTAGGCAGCCCCGCGAGGTGCCCTGGACCTGCGGGTCCGTGCCCGCCCGGGCGCTGGGGAAACTCGCTCGGCGGGGGCTGGGATACTGGGTGGAACAGGTTAGGGAGGTGCCAGGGTGGCGCACGGAGATGTCGGACTCGAACTGGGTGCGCGGGTGGCCGGGGCGCTGCGCCGCGGGCTCGACGTGGAGATCACCGCGGTCGATGCCGTCGTCCGTCCGTCCACCCGCGATGGCGTCGACTACCAGTGCAACGCGGCCATGAGCCTGGCCAAGCGGCTGGGCAAGCCGCCGCGGGAGGTGGCCCAGGCCATCGTGGCGCACCTGGACTCGGCCGACCTGGTCGACGAGCCCGAGGTGGCGGGCCCGGGGTTCATCAACCTGCGGCTGCGCGACGGGTGGCTGGCGGATCGGGCCGCCGCGCTGCTCGGCGACGAGCGCCTCGGGGTGCCGACCGCCGACGAGCCGCGCCGGTACGCGCTGGACTACGGCAGCCCGAACGTGGCCAAGGAGATGCACATCGGGCATCTACGGTCGTCGATCATCGGCGACGCCATCCTGCGGCTGCTGCGCTTCGCGGGCCACCAGGTCACCCCGCACAACCACCTCGGCGACTGGGGCACCCCGTTCGGCATGCTCATCGAGCACCTGCTCGACGAGGGCGCCGGCGTGGAGGTGGCCGAGCGCGGCATCAGCGACCTCAACCGCTTCTACCAGCAGGCGCGGACCAAGTTCGACGCCGACCCCGCGTTCGCCGACCGGGCCCGCGCGCGCGTCGTGGCGCTGCAGGGCGGCGACGAGGAGACGCTGGTGCTGTGGCGGGCGCTGGTCGCCGAGTCGACCCGGCACTTCCAGAAGGTCTACGACCTGCTCGGCGTGCGGCTCACCGACGCCGACATCTACGGCGAGAGCTTCTACAACCCGTACCTCGACGCGGTCACCGCGGACCTGGAGGCCAAGGGCCTCACCGAGATCAGCGACGGCGCGGTGTGCGTGTTCCCGCCCGGGTTCAGCAACCGCGAGGGCAACCCGCTGCCGCTGATCGTGCGCAAGAGCGACGGCGGCTACGGCTACGCCGCCACCGACCTCGCGACCGCGCGCTACTGGGCCGAAGAGCGCGACATGACCGACCTGCTGTACGTGGTCGGGAACCCGCAGGCGCAGCACTTCGCCATGGTGTTCGCCGCGTCCCGGCAGGCGGGGTACCTCACCGAGGGGCACACGTCCGTCCACATCGGATTCGGCACGATCCTCGGCGAGGACGGCAAGACCATCCGGACGCGCGCGGGCGGTTCGGTGAAACTGGTCGAGCTGCTGGCGGAAGCGGTGGAGCAGGCGGAGAAGACCGTCGCCGAGCGCTCCTCGCTGGACGCCGCGCGCCAGGCGGAGGTCGCGCGGGCGGTGGGCATCGGCGCGGTGAAGTACGCCGACCTGTCCAGCGACCGGGAGAAGGACTACGTCTTCACCTGGGCCCGGATGCTGGCCAAGGAGGGCAACACGTCGGTGTACCTGCAGTACGCCAACGCCCGCTGCCACTCGATCCTGCGCAAGGCTGAGCAGGAGCCCGGGGGTGGGGTCCGGATCACCGACCCGGCCGAGCGGGCGCTGGTGCTCAAGCTGCTGCAGCTGCCCGCCGCGGTGGCGGCGACGATCGAGGCGTACGCGCCGCACAAGCTCACCGGCTACCTCTACGAGCTGGCGGCGACGTTCACCACGTTCTACGACAACTGCCCGATCCTGCGCTCGGACGTCGACCCCGACGACCGCGCGTCCCGGCTGGTGCTCACCAAGGTCACCTCGGACGTGCTGACCCTGGGGCTGGACCTGCTGGGCATCGCCGCCCCGCACGAGCTCTAAGACAGCCGGCTTGCCCGCCTCGGTGGGGCCAGGCACAGTGTGCGGCGTGAAGATCGCCGAACAGGTAGTGCTCCTCGACGAGGCGGGCGCGGCCGTGGGGGTGGCGGACAAGGCCACCGTGCACCACGGCGACACGCCGCTGCACCTGGCCTTCTCCAGCTACGTCTTCGACTCGGAGGGCCGCTTCCTGCTCACCCGGCGGGCCGCCACCAAGAAGACCTGGCCGGGGATCTGGACCAACTCGTGCTGCGGCCACCCGGCCCCGGGCGAGCCCCCGGCGGCGTCGGTCGAACGCAGGCTGGTCGACGAACTGGGCCTGCCGGGCCCGCACACCGTGGAACTGCTCCTCCCGCGCTTCCGGTACCGCGCGGAGATGCCGGACGGCACGGTGGAGAACGAGATGTGCCCGGTGTACCGGGTGGTGCTCGCGGGGAGTGCGGAGGCGGCCCCGAACCCGGACGAGGTGGACGCCACCGAGTGGGTACCGTGGCTGGACTTCGTCGACGCGGTCCTGTCCGACCGCCGCGAGGTGTCGCCTTGGTGCGTCTTGCAGGTGACCGAACTGACTACCCTCGGCCCAGACCCCCTCACCTGGCCCCTGGGCGACGAGACCCACCTACCCCCGGCGCTGCGTTGAGCACCGGCGTGTCCAGGCCGTTGCGGCGCTGGTAGCTCCTCCCCTGGAGTCGCCGGGGCACGTACCGCAAGGCCATCGGCCCGACGGCGACCGGAGGTGACTCCGCCGTAACCAGCGACGACCTCAGCCTCGGTGCGCGCGTCAGGCGCGCGCGCAACCGCGGGCTGTTCACCCAGGAAACAGTTGGCCGAGCAAGCCGAAGTCAGCGTGGACCCGGTGCGCAAGCTGGAGCAGGAGGTGCGGCACACCTCCAGCACGAGTTCCCTGACCCGCAGGGCGCGGGCGCTGGACATCGAACTCGCGCAGCTGCTCGGGCAGGCGGACACCATCCAGGCCACAGTGGATGAGGAAGCGGTCGGCGTGCTGGCCATCCGCGACGAGTTGAGCGCGCTCGACTACAACCTCTACGCCACACCGTTCGGGCCGACCAACGCGGGCATCGCGGCGGTCAACGCGGCGGTGGAGACCGAACAGTTCGATCGGGCGGTGGCCTTGGGGACGTGTGCCCTAAACCGGGTGGGTGCCGCCGACCTGGCGGGCGCGGTACCTGCTCGACCTGGCCATCGCGCACAGCGAACTCGACCACGACGAAGCCGCGGTGGATCAGCTGCTGACCGCGGAACGCACCGCGCCCGAGTGGCTGCGCTACCACACACTGGGCAGGTAGACGGTGCGTGAGCTGGCGGAACGGGCCAAGCGGCGGCAGGCGCCGGTGCAGCAGCTCGCCGACCGGTTGCACATCGACCTCTGACACCAAGACCACCGCGAAGCCGACTGGGACACCACGTCCCAGTCGGCCTCCTCGTTCGTGGCGGGTAGGAAGCGCTGTCGCTGCACCCGCCTGCCCGAACCGGCCGGAGTTGCCGATGAGGCAACCATTCCCGGACGCCGCACGCCGGAACGACTTCGCGGAGATGGCACGAGCCAGGCTGGAGGATGTCGAGCAGGCGGTGCGAGCCATCGCGTGATCTGCGCTCCGGCCGGTAAAGGCATGGGTGAAACCACTGGTCCGCAGACCGACAGTCGGGTGGCAATTTTTCCGACAATCCAGTGGATACCGACAAATCCCGCTACCCACCGCTACCGAACTGCCTACCTTGGGCCTTGTGGAAATCCTCTTCACAAGTCTTCCTGCCCACGGGCACACCTATCCACTGCTGCCCCTGGCCATCGCCGCCCGCGACGCCGGGCACCGGGTCACCTACGCCACCTGGGAGTCCTTCGAGGAGCCGCTGGCCCGGCTCGGGTTCGAGTTCTTCCGGGCGGGCGGCGACATGCAAGCGCTGTTCCGCGAGGTGATGGCCGGGTTCGGGGTCGCGGAGTTCGACTCCCCCGCCGGGCTCGACCCGCAGCTGATCCGGCGGACCGCGGCGGCCGTGTTCGGCAGGCGGATGCCGGAGAACTTCATCGCGGACCTCCGTCCGCTCATGGTCGAGCGGCGGTTCGACCTCGTCGTGTACGAGGCGGCCAACGTCGGTGCCGGTATCGCGGCGCGCGCGGAGGGCTTGCCCGCGGTGTCGCACGCCGTCAGCCGCGGCGGGGTCATCCAGACGCTGCCCGGGTTCCTGGAGGGGTTGCGGGAGATCGCGGCCGCGAACGGGACCGAGATCGACCTGGACGCCGGGCACGAGGGGCGCGACCGGTACCTCGACATCTACCCGACTTCCTTGCAGGACGAGGAGGTCGCCGCTGCCCCGAACCGGGTGCCGGTGCGGCCGGTCGCGTTCTCCGAGCCGGGCGAGCTGCCCTCCTGGGTCCCGGAGCACCGGGAGAAGCTGATCTACCTGACGCTGGGCACCGCGTTCGGCAACCCGGCGGTGCTGCGGGCGGCCATCGACGGGTTGGCCGCGACCGGTCACCGGGTGCTGGTCTCGGCCGGTCCGACGGTCGACCCGGCGGTGCTGGGCACCCCGCCCGCCAACGTGACCGTGCAGTCCTGGGTGCCGCAGGCCGAGCTGCTCCCGCACCTCGACCTCGTCGTCCACCACGGCGGCTCGGGCACCACGCTCGGCGCGGCGGCGGCCGGGGTGCGGCAGCTGTTCGTCCCGCAGGGCGCCGACCAGTTCCTCAACGCCACCACCTTCACCGAGGCCGGGGCGAGCAGGCAGTTGCTCGGCGACGACGTCACCGCCGACGCCATCACGTCGACCGCGCTGGACCTGCTGGCCGACGACGCGGCGGCCGACGCGACCGCCGCGGTCGCCAAGGAGATCTCCGCGATGCCCGCGCCGGGTGCGGTGGTGGCCCGGTTCACCGAGTTCGCCCAACCGGTCAGCTGATCTTGATCAGCAGTGCGTGACGGCTACGCAGGGGTATGGCCCGATCGGGTCATACCCCTCTGCGCTGTCCGAGGTGGACTGTTCGGGGAAAGTTCCTGACCAGCCTGGACAGAACCTTGTCAACCCGCGCCGCGGGTCTCCCGCGCGCCGCGCCGCCGACTACCGTCGGTGTGATGTCGCGGCGCGCAGAGAGGAGTTCCACCATGGAGACCGAGCTACCCCGCCACCCCTCACCGCGCTGACCCCACCCCTGGTGGTGGTCCCCGTCGGCGGTCCGGCCGGAGCCGCGCCCCGCCGCCGGTGACGGGTGGCCCACGTGCCTCGCGCGCGGCCGACCAGGCCCCGCTGAGGACGCACGTGGTCGGGCCCGAGATCCGCCGTGACGTCCGCCGCGGGGCGCGGGCGCCAGCGGTCCGTCGGACTCGACCGACCACGTGCCGGGCCCCCGGAGCACACCCCCGAACCCCGGTCGCGCCGTGCCGTTCCCGGCCCGACCCCTCCGCCGTCGAGGCGTCGAGCCGTCGAACCGCTGGGCCTTTCCGCCCGCGACCCCAACTCCCCCGCGTGAACCGGTTTCCACCGGCGAATATGCCAAATGGCACGTTCGGCACGCGCCACGTGTCATCGTGCCCCTCTCCTCCCCGGGGCAAGGTTGTTTGTGCGGGACGGTGAATCTCTTGGAGGGGACGAGATGAGAATGCTGACGACGGTGGGTTCGATGGCGCGCTTGGGGTTCTGGCTGTTCCTCGCGGGCCTGGGCGCCGGGATGCTGCTGGTGTCCGGCCTGTAGCGCCGACCCGACCGCGATCCGAATGACTTTCACCCATATCGGGGGCCTAACACGAACACGGGTCCTGGCTCGAGGCTGCCCGGACCCGGAAAAGGAGGTGACGAGATGGAAAGCCACTCAATCACGGCATGGGTACTCCTGCTGGTGTGAGGCAAGCCGTTGCGGGACAACGGGCGGGGGCGCGGGCCGGGGGCCTGCCGCTCCCGTCCACTCCAGGGGCGGACGACCGGGGGGTCGTCGCGGGGGACGAGGGGAAAGGCCGGGGGGAGGGTCAGCCGGTGGCCCGCGGGAATCGCGGGTCACCGGCCATACTCACCCGTTCGAGTGGCCCCGATGTGCCCACGGTGGGCATTCGTTCACCACGGGGGCGCTGGTAACGGGACATACGGCTCTGCGATGCTGGGAATCGGAGGGGAATAGCCGTGCGGTCGAGGGTGGTGGATGAACAGGTGGTTGGGGTGCAGATCGCCGACGTGGTCACCGAGTTGAAGGAGATCCGGCGCGGCCGCGGGGTGCGGTCCGACGATCTGCACAACCGGGTCGGCCGGGCGCTGCGCATGGCGTGCGGCATCACCGGCATCGATGACCCGGCGCTGGTGCGCCGCAAGCTGGTGCTCCAGCTGACCCACCTGAGCGCGCGGCTGCCGTCCGACCTCGACCTGGCCGCATCGGTGGCGCTCGGCCTGCACAAGGAGGCCGACGGCGGGTTCCTCGACCAGCGCATCGACTGGCTGGCGACCCGCTTCGACCGGGACCCGCGCACCGCCCGCAGGCGGGTGGACAGCGCGTTCCAACTGCTCGCCGAGCTGCTCTACGACGTGGGCATGCGCGACCGCAAGTCGGGTTCGTACTCCCCCGACGGCTGGTACGTGGAGTCGCTGCGCGCGGCGCTGCGGCTGGACCTGGACGTGCCGACGCTGACCGAGCAGCGGCAGATCGTGGCCGCGGTCGACGAGCTCGACGAGCTGGTGCTGTCGCTGAGCGCGCCGCGCGACCAGGCGATGCCGGAGGAGGGCCCGGAGATCCGCGCCGAGATCGCCTACGGCGGCGAGATCGTGGAGGAGCAGCGGGTGTCGTCGGGCCACACCAGGTTCGTCGTGCGGCTGCCCAGCCCGCTGAGCCTGGGCCAGCGGCACGACTACAGCATCAAGTTCACCTCGTACCCGAGGTCCTGGATGCGCCCGTACTACGTGTTCACGCCGCTGCGCCGGTGCGAGGGGTTCTCGGTGCGGGTGCGGTTCGACCCGGCCAACCCGCCGTCGCGGGTGTGGCGGATCAACGGCCTGCCCAGCAAGGCGTTCGAGGACTTCGCGCCCGGTGAGGACCGGCTGCACATCGACCGGGTCGGCGACATCGCCCTGGAGTTCCACGACCTGCAGCAGGGCCTGAGCTACGGCCTGCAGTGGGAACCGCCCATCCGCTAGGCCCAGCCACCAGGCCCATCCGCTGGTCCGGTCCACTGGTCCGGTCCACTGTGGTCGGGCGCACAGCGCGAAGCACAGGCTCCGCATAGGTCGGGCACAAGCCCGGCAAAGCGCCGGTGCCGATCGTTGTGGGCATGACGGCGATCGCGGATGAGCCCCGGGCGGGCGGACGGCTGGACGACCGGCGCGGCACAGTCGTGCTCGACGTGGTCGTCCCGGTGTACAACGAGGAAGACGACCTCGAGAGGTGCGTTCGGACACTCCGGGCGTACCTGGCGGTCTCGGTGCCCTACCGGTTCCGGATCACCATCGCGGACAACGCGAGCACCGACGCCACCCCCGGGGTGGCGCGGGCGCTGGCCGCCGAGTTCGCCGAGGTGGAGGTCTTCCGGCTGGAGGAGAAGGGGCGCGGTCGCGCGCTGAAGGCGGTCTGGTCGGCTTCCGACGCCACCGTTCTCGCCTACCTGGACGTCGACCTCTCCACCGACCTGGCCGCGCTCGGCGTGCTGGTCGCGCCCCCGCTCTCCGGTCACTCCGATGTGGCCATCGGGTCACGGCTGGCCCGTGGTGCGCGTGTGGTGCGCGGGGTGAAACGAGAGGTCATTTCCCGCTGCTACAACAGGATTCTCCGCACGGTCCTGCGGGCGAGGTTCTCCGACGCGCAGTGCGGCTTCAAAGCCGTCCACCGCGACACCGCGCGGGCCTTGCTGCCGCTGGTCGAGGACACCGGCTGGTTCTTCGACACCGAGCTGCTGATCCTGGCCCAGCGCAACGGGATGCGGATCTACGAGGTCCCCGTGGACTGGATCGACGACCTAGATTCCACTGTGGACATCGTGGCCACCGCCATCGCGGACCTCAGGGGTGTGGCCCGGATGTGGCGCACCCGGTCCCGCGCGACCGCCGCCGCCCGCGCACTCACCCCCGCCTGAGCCTGGAGAGATGACCATGACCGCCCTGCTCGACGCCCCGGCCCCGGCGGCGGACCAGCCGCCCGCCACCCGACGACGGTTCCTGCGGGGACCGCTGGACCAGCCCGCGTTCGTGCGACCCGCGTTCCTCGGCCTGCTCGTGGCCACCGCGGTGCTCTACTTCTGGGACCTCACCGCTTCCGGCTACGGCAACGGTTTCTACGCCGCCGCCGTGCAGGCGGGCACGCAGAGCTGGAAGGCGTGGCTGTTCGGCTCGCTGGACGCGGGCAACGTGATCACCGTCGACAAGCCGCCCGCCGCTTTGTGGGTGACGACCGCGTTCGCGCGGCTCTTCGGTTTCTCCAGCTTCACCGTGCTCGCGCCGCAGGCGTTGATGGGTGTGGGCGCGGTCGCCTTGCTGTACGCGACTGTCAAGCGCACCAACGGTCCCGTGGCCGCGCTCGGCGCGGCGGCGGCGCTGGCCGTGACTCCCGTCGCGGTGCTGATGTTCCGCTTCAACAACCCGGACGCGCTGCTGGTGCTGCTGCTCGTGGCCGCCGCGTACTGCGTGGTGCGGGCGCTGGAGAAGCCGAAGTGGCTGCTGCTGGCCGGTGCGGTGATCGGGTTCGCGTTCCTGACCAAGATGATGCAGGCGTTCCTGGTGCTGCCCGCGTTCGCGCTGGTGTTCGTGGTCGCGGGCCCGGGCGGGCTCGGTCGGCGGCTGCTGCACCTGCTCGGCGCGCTCGGCGCGCTGGTCGCCGCGGCGGGCTGGTACGTGGTCCTGGTCGACCTGTGGCCCGCCGACAGCCGCCCGTACATCGGCGGTTCGACGGACAACAGCCTGCTGGAGCTGGCCCTGGGCTACAACGGCCTCGGCCGCGTCCTCGGTGGCGAGGGCAACGGCGGCGGTGGCGGCGGTTCGACGGGGTTCGGCGGGGAGACCGGCATCGGCCGCATGTTCGGCGCGTCGTTCGGCGGCGAGATCTCCTGGTTGCTGCCCGCCGCACTGATCGCCCTGGTCGGCGGCCTGTGGTTCACCCGACGGGCACCGCGCACCGACCGTACCCGCGCCGCGCTGCTGCTGTGGGGCGGCTGGCTCGTGGTGACGGCGCTGGTCTTCAGCTACATGGGCGGCACCACCCACCCGTACTACGCGGTCGCCCTGGCGCCGTCGATCGCGGCGCTGGTCGCGATCGGGGTGCGGGAGCTGTGGCGGGGCCGGGCGGCCTTCGCGCCGCGGGCGGTGCTGGCCGGGATGGTCGCGGTCACCGCCGCGTGGGACTACGTCCTGCTGGCCCGGGACGCGGACTTCCTGCCGTGGCTGAGGTTCCTGGTCGTGGCCGTGGGTCTGGTGGTGGCCACGGTGCTGGTGATTGGTGTGCCGCGGGCCCGGAAGGTCGTCGCGGTGGTGCTCACCGCCGCGGTGCTGGCGCTGGGTCTGGGCAGCGCGGCCTGGGCGGTCACCACGGCCGGTGCGGCGCACACGGGTTCCATCCCGACCTCGGGGCCGACGTCGAGTGCCGTGGGCGGCGGCACGGGTCCCGGCGGTGGCACCCGGTCCGGTTCGGACAGCACGACCCGCATGGGGTCCGGCGGGCCCGGTGGCTCGGCGTCGTCGGAGCTGACCGCGCTGCTGGCGGCGAGCGACGCGAAGTGGGCGGCGGCGGTGTCCGGGTCGCAGACGGCGGCGAGCCTGGAGCTGGCGACCGGGAAGTCCGTCATCGCCATCGGCGGCTGGAGCGGCACCGACGACGCGCCGACGCTGGCGCAGTTCAAGGCGGCCGTCGCGGCGGGCGAGATCGACTACTACCTCTCGGGCGGCCAGGGTGGCGGCGGCCGGGGCGGCTCGGGCTCGGCGTCCGAGATCGCGCAGTGGGTGCAGGCGAACTACACGGCCACCACCGTCGGCGGCTCGACGGTCTACGACCTCACCTGATGAACCCCGCGGCCCGTGGACGCGTGTCCCACGGGCCGTGGGACGACAAGGCCTCGCCCGGCGGCTTCCCCACCCGCCGGGCGAGGCTGTTCGCGCAGGTCAGGAGTGGGCCTGGTTGATCCGGATGAAGTTGCCGGACGGGTCACGGAAGGCGCAGTCGCGGGTGCCGTAGTGCTGGTCCATCGGCTCCTGGACGACCTCGGCGCCGCTGGCCGCGACGCGCTCGAAGGTGCCGTCGACGTCGTCGGTGGCGAAGGCGACGCCGCGCAGCAGGCCCTTGGCCATCAGCTCGGCGAGGACCTTGCGGTCGGCCGGGGAGGTGTTGGGGTCGGCGGCCGGGGGTTCGAGGACGATCTCGACCCCGGGCTGGTCGTCGCTGCTCAGCGACACCCAGCGCATGCCCTCGTAGGCGATGTCCTTGGTGACCTTGAGGCCGAGGGCGTCGCGGTAGAACTTGAGGGCCGCCTCGTGGTCGTCGACGGCGATGAACGTGTGCGAGAGCGTGAGCGTCATGCGGGGAACGCTACGTGCCCGCCGCGCGGCGGGCTTCTCCGTTCCTGACCGGTCGGGTGAACCGCTTGGTGTAGCAGGCGGGGATGTCGGCGATGTCCACGTGCGACCGCGCGCGGTAGGCGCTCGGTGACTCGCCGACGAGTTCGGTGAACCGGGAGCTGAACGAGCCGAGCGAGGAACAGCCGACGGCGAAGCACACCTCGGTGACGCTGAGGTCGCCGCGGCGCAGCAGGGCCTTGGCGCGCTCGACGCGGCGGGTCATCAGGTAGCTGTGCGGGGTCTCGCCGAACGCGGACCGGAAGGCGCGGGCGAAGTGGCCGGTGGACATCAGCGCGCCCCGGGCCAGGGTCGGCACGTCGAGGGGCTGGGCGTAGTCGCGGTCCATCCGGTCGCGGGCCCGGCGCAACCGGACCAAGTCGTCCGTGGGCACGCGGTCAGCATCGCACACGCCACCCCCACCCGGCCCAGCCATCTGGGTGAAATGGCCCACGCGGCCGCGCGCCAACACGAAAAAACGGTCATCGCAAATATTCCCAATCCCTAGGAGGACTCCTTTGGCTGTATGGCGCCGACGGTTCCACCGCTAAGTTCGGCGGCGCCCACGAGGGAAGGGAAAACATGCGAAAAACAGTTCGCGCCAGCTCCGGTCTGACACTCGCCTGCGTGGCGTCCGTGCTGCTCACAAGCGTGGCATCGGCCGCTCCGACGCCGGGTGCGCCCAGTGCGGGCGACCCCTACTACCCCGGTGCCGGAAATGGCGGATATGACGTTTCGCACTACGACATCAGACTCACGTACCAGCCCGCGACCGACCTGCTCTCGGGCACCACGACCATCTCCGCGGTGACCACGCAGGAATTGTCCCGTTTCAACCTTGATTTCGGTCTCAAGGTCAATTCGGTGCTGGTGGACAACGCCCCCGCGACCTTCGCGGCCAACACCGACGGCCACGGCGAGCTCGTCGTCACCCCGGCGCGGCCGTTGCCGAAGGGCAAGCAGGTGACCGTCGCGGTCGCCTACGCGGACAAGCCGTCCACCGTGAAGATCGACGGCCAGACCGGCTGGGTCAAGACGCCCGACGGCGCGCTGGCGGTCAACGAGCCGCAGGTCTCGGCCTGGTGGTACCCGGGCAACGACCACCCGACCGACAAGGCCACCTTCGACGTCTCGGTCGAGGTCCCCGACGACGTGTCGGCGCTGTCCAACGGCGCCCTCGTGCGCACGACGAAGAACCGCGCGGGCTGGACCCGCTGGTCCTGGCGCAGCACCCAGCCGCAGGCCACGTACCTGACGTCGCTGGAGGTCGGCAAGTTCGAGGTCCTGCGCCAGACGACCCCGGACGGCCAGCCGTTCATCACCGCCTACGACGTCGACCTCGGCGAGTCCCTCGGCGCGGCCAAGGCCAGCATCGAGCGCACCCCGGAGGTCAACGCCTTCCTGGCCACCCAGTTCGGCCCGTACCCGTTCGAGGCCCAGGGCGGGGTGGTCACCGACGGTCAGACCTTCTCGCTGGAGAACCAGACGCGCCCGGTGTACGGCGCGCGCAACTTCATCTACGGCGCCAACACGTCCCTGATCGCGCACGAGAACGCGCACCAGTGGTTCGGCGACAGCGTCGCGGTCGGCCGGTGGAGCGACATCTGGCTGAACGAGGGCTTCGCGACCTACGCCCAGTACCTGTGGTCCGAGCACGTCGGCGAGGGCACGGCCGACGAGCTGGCGCAGTACACCTACGACCGCATCCCCGCGTCCGACCCGTTCTGGCAGGTCCTCCCCGGCGACCCCGGCGCCGACCGCCAGTTCGACAACGCGGTGTACGACCGCGGCGCCCTCACCCTCCACACCCTCCGCAAGACGGTGGGGGACCAGGCGTTCTTCCAGATCCTGCAGCGGTGGACGGCGGCGAAGAAGGGCAGCACGGGCCGGATCACGGAGTTCATCGCGCTGGCCGAGCAGGTGTCGGGCAAGCCGCTGCACGCGCTGTTCCAGACGTGGCTGTACACGGCGGGCAAGCCCGCCGTCGGCCCGAACGGCGCGACGCTGGCGGCGAAGACGCTCGTGGAGCCCAAGTCGTTCAAGCAGATCCAGCAGGCGCACCACGAGGGGCACTGACGCACCGGAGCCGGGCGGGCACTGCCCGCCCGGCTCCACTTCTGTCCAACCCCTGCTCGACCTGGTCGAACAGCGCGGCCCGCCGTTCCGCCTCGGTCGCTACTCGCTCGCGGGGAGGGGTTCGAGGACGGTTTTGCGGTGGTGGCGGAAGATGACCGAGCTGCGGAAGGCCACCACCTCCTTGCGGATGGCCAGTCGGTCGACGAGGAACGAGTGCAGGCGGTCGATGTCGGGGACCGCGACGTGGATGAGGAAGTCGTCGCTGCCCGCCGTGACGTAGACGGACAGCACCTCGGGCAGGTCCAGCAGGGACCGCTGGAAGGTGTCGATGACCGCGCGGCTCAGGGGGCGGACTTGGGCGGAGACCAAGGCCTCGACGGATCGGTTGAGGGCGGTGGGGTCGATGTCGGCGTGGTAGCCGCGGATGACGCCGCGTTGGCGGAGGAGGCGGATTCGTTCCAGGCAAGTTGATGGGGCGATGCCTACCTTGCCGGCGATGTCGCGGTTGGATTGCCGGGCATCCGCTTGCAACAGGGCCACGATGGCCGAATCAAGTTCATCCACGATCCCGGTCCTCCGCTGCGCGCCGAATGTTGTTCGGCACCGAGGCTATCGAGCTGTCCATCTGACTACCTTCGTGGCCATGACCAGCACTTCGTTCGCGCACGAGCAGCTGATCGTCCGCCGCGGGCGGCGCTCCGGCGTCACCACCGCGGTGGCCATCCACTCGACCACCCTCGGACCGGCCATCGGCGGCTGCAGGCTCAAGCCGTACCCCAGCCTGGACTCCGCCATCGAGGACGTACTCCGCCTGTCGTCCGCCATGACCTTGAAATGCGCCGCCGCCGAAGTGGCTTTCGGGGGCGGCAAGAGCGTCATCGCCGCCCCCGAAACCCTGACGCCGCAACGCAGGTACGAGGCCATGCTGGACCACGCCGACCTGGTCGCCGAACTGGGCGGCACCTACCTCGCGGGCCCCGATATCGGCACCGGTACCCAGGACATGGACCTGCTGTCCCCTAACGCCTTCTGTGCCACAACGGGCGCCGGCTCGTCCAGCTTCCCCACCGCACTGGGGGTTCTGGCCGCGCTGCGAGCCGCCCGGCCGGACCTGGCGGGACTCAGCGCCGTCATCATCGGGTTCGGCTCGGTGGGCACCTACCTGGCCGAGCACCTCGCGGCGGCGGGCGTTCAGGTCACCGTGTCCGATGTGGACCCCCACGGCCGGGAGCGGGCCTCGGGGTTCACCTGGATCGACCCGGACCGCGCCCTGTCCGCCGACTGCGACATCCTCATCCCCGCCGCCACCGGCGGGGTGCTCACCCCGGACACCGTCCCCGCCCTCCGCGCCCCGCTGGTCGTCGGCCCGGCCAACAACCAGCTGAGCGACGACGGGGTGGCCGACCGGCTGGCCGCCGCGGGCGTCACGTGGATCCCCGACTTCATCGCGAGCGCGGGCGGCATCATCCACACCCTGGCCCGGGAGGTGGACGGCGTGCCGCACGAGGAGGCCCTGAACAGGGTGAACGCCATCGAGTGCCGCACCGCGACGATCCTCGCCGCCGCCCGGCACTCGGGCGCCACACCGCTGGCGGAGGCCCTCGCGCTGGCGAACGCCCGGCTAGGATCGCCGTTCGAACCAGGGGGTGGCGGGTGGGGCGCGACGACAAGCGGGACAAGATGTCCCTGACGCAGATCGAGTCCGACGACTGGGGTCCGCCGCCCGCGAACCCTCGTAGGCCAGTTCGCCGACCGTTCACACGATGCTCACGCACCGGAGGGTGCCGTGTTCGGGGCGTGCTCGGAAAAGTCGGGGGTCGGCCCATCGGATCGACCCGAGGACGGACTCCCGTGACCGAATCACCCTGGCGGCGGGCCCGCGTTGTCGTGTGCGCGTCGCTCATGCTCGGCGCGTTCGCCGCGGTTCCCGCGCAGGCGGCGCCCGCCGACGACATCCGGATCAACGAGGTGGTGACCACCGGCACCGTCAACGACTCCATCGAGCTCTACAACAAGGGCACGAGCGCCGTCGACATCTCCGGGTGGGTCCTGAAGGACGACAACAACAGCTCCAACTACACGATCGCGGCGGGCACGACGCTGAACCCCGGTGCCGCGCGGGCCTTCGACGTGCACGGCAAGTTCGGGCTCGGGTCCGACGACGACGCGCGGCTCTACCTCGCCAACGGCACCACCCTGGTCGACAGCTTCGGCTGGACGTCCCACTCCGCGCCGTCCTGGTCGCGCTGCCCCAACGGCACCGGCTCGTTCACCGACGCCGCCATCACCCTCGGCGCCCCGAACGACTGCCTCGCCGCCACCTCCTGGCCCGGCGGGAGTTCGGTGAGCAACGCGGACGCCTCGAACGCGTTCGGCTCCGATGTGAGCGGGCTCTACCAGGAGAGCAGCGGCGTGCTGTGGGCCGCGCAGAACTCCGGCAAGTTGTGGCGGCTGGTGCCGAACGGCACCGGCGGGTGGAAGGCGGACACCGCGAACGGGTGGACGTCGGGCAAGACCCTGCGCTACACCGGCGGATCCGGCGCGCCGGACAGCGAGGGCGTCACGGTCCCCGGCACGGGTGGCGTGTTCATCTCCAGCGAGCGCAACGGTGACGCGTCCGGTACGAGCAGGTTGTCCGTGCTCCGCTACGACGTGAGCGGGTCCGGCACGAGCCTGACGGCGACCCAGGAGTGGAACCTGACCGCAGGCCTGCCGTCGGTCGGCTCGAACCTCGGTTTCGAGGCCATCACCTGGATCCCGGACGCGACCCTCACCGCGACGGGCTTCTCCAACGAGGCCACCGGTGCGGCCTACAACCCGAGCCTCTACGGCGCGCACACCGGCGGCGTCTTCTTCGTCGCGTTGGAGGGCAACGCCACGGTCTACGGCTACGTGCTCCAGGACTCCGGCACCGCCACCAAGGTCGCGACCATCGCGAGCGGCATGGACGGCGTCATGGAACTCCAGTGGGAGCCCCAGGCGTCCCGTCTGTGGGTCGTCTGCGACAACACCTGCGACGGCGAGCACCGGACGTTCACGATCAACGCGTCGGGGGTGTTCGCGACCGCCGCGGTCTACAACCGCCCGAGCGGCATGCCGAACTACAACAACGAGGGCTTCACCCTCGCGGGCGCGGGCGAGTGCGCTTCCGGCAGCAAGCCCGTGTACTGGGCCGACGACAGCAACGACAGCGGCCACGCGCTGCGCAGGGGAACGGTCAACTGCTGAGGCTCGTGGCCCCGGTTTCGGCCGGGGCCACGGCTTGCTAGAAGGACCATTCCACGCCGCCTTCGGCGAGGTTCGACCGGAACACGATGAAACCGTTGGTGTGCTTGGTGTCGAGGACGATCAGCCCCCGGTACTCGGTGCCTCTCGCGTAGCGGTCGCGGGTCAGGTACTGCTCGGGGCGAAGGCACGGGCCAACCTCCACCACCTCGGTCTCGGTGCTGCCGTCTGGGGCGGTGACTTCGAAGTCGCCGGAGGTGATGGGGACCTCCCACTCCTCCGGGCTGAAATCGTCGGTGGTGCGGAGGGTTATCGCCAGCGCCACGCGGTGGCCGTGCGCGGGGTCGTCGGCGCACGGGGGATCGATAGTGATCTTGTCGATGGCGAAGAAGAACAACACCTTGCCATCCGGCGCCTCCATCCCCGCGCGTTGACCGACCTGTTTGACCAGGTTCCCCCGCGTGGAGGTGGAAGGCGGCGCGGACCACATGGTGGTGGGCGCGGGCAGCAGGTCGGGTGGCTGGGCCGAGCAGCCGACGGTCAACGCCGCCAGGCAAATCACCAGGCTTCTCCAACGCACGGCGGCTCCTCGGGTCGGTGTACCCGTTCTGCCTACCAGGCCCGGCGCCCCAGCAGTTCCTCGGTTACCGCCAGGAGGCGGCGGGCGTTGGCGGGGTCGAGGGATTTCAGGGACAGGTCGACAGCCTTGCCCCGATCGACGGCGGTCAACGGGTGCGCGGGCGGCGAGTCGAGGAAACCGTGGACGGGGTGGATCGCTTTGGCCACCGGTTGGGCGGCCACCCCGGCGATGGCCGCGAGGAGGAGCCGCATCGGGGGGCTGAGCGGGGAACGGTCGCCGCTGCGGGTGAAGCCGGGGTGGTGGAGGACGTACCGCGCTTTGCCGAGTGAGCGGTCGGCGTAGGCGACGCCCAGCAGGTCGGTGGCCCGACCGGCCTGGAGTTGGGCGGTCGTGACGCGGTAGCCGCGGGTCAACTGGAGGTCGTCCCAGTGGATCGACCCGGCGGTGGTCCCGACGCCGGCGACGCTGACGATGACCGGATGGGGGCTCTTGTCGAGCAGGGCCCCAGCTCCACGGACAGCAGGTATCGGCTCAGGTAGTAGAGCGCGAACGTGTGCTCCAGCCCCTCGGCCGTCTCCCGCCGCCGAGGGCTCAACCGGTTGGCGAACAACAGGAGCGCGTCCACCGCGTCGACCTCCCGACCGATCTCGGCGATCACGCGTCGCGTGTCGGCGACCGAACTCAGGTCCGCCTGGTGGAACCGCGCACCCGCCTCGACCAGCACCCGGCCCTTCGCCGGATCGCTGCCGATGACGATCACGGTGTCAGGTACGCACATCGGTGTGCCCGCCCAGCTCCCGTCACCCGTCCCGGCGGCCGAGTACGAGACCTGTCCGGTCACGGAGGTCCTGCGCCGCGTGGGTGACAAGTGGACACTCGTCGTGCTGGTGCTGTTGGGGCGCCGCCCGTACCGGTTCAACGAGCTGCACCGGGCGATCGAAGGCATCAGCCAGCGCATGCTGACCAGGACCCTGCGGACGCTGGAACAGGACGGGTTGGTGGATCGGGAGGTGCACCCGACCGTCCCGCCGGGTGTGGAGTACCGGCTGAGCCCGCTCGGAACCAGCCTGCTCGGCCCCTTGTCCGCGCTGGCGGACTGGGCCACCACCCACCACGACGAGATCGCGGCGGCGCGTGCGCGGGGTGGTCAGTAGTCGTCGTGTAGGCGCCACCAGGTGTAGGGGGCGGTTTGGGGGTGGCCGTCCGGGGAGTCTTCCCAGGTTTCTTGGCGGCCCAGTGGGGTCAGGTCCAGGAAGGTCCAGGTGCTGCCCAGGCGTTCGACGCCGCGGGAGGTTGTGAAGTAGGTGCGGTAGATGTCGTTGCCGTTGCGGAGGAAGACGTTGAGGGCGAAGCCGGTGCCCGCGTCGAAGTCGTCGTGGAAGGTGTTCCCCTGGGCGGAGTACCAGGGGATTTGCCAGCCCATGCGGTCGCGGAAGGCGTGCAGGTCGGCCAACGGGCCTGGAGAGGACCAGGCCATGGTGGTGTCGCGGGCGTTGAGGTGGGCGAGTTCGCCGACGTTGTCGGTGAACAGCGCGCAGCCGGAACACGGCTCCGCGCCCTCGTGCCACATGAAGCAGTAGACGATGAGCTGGCTGCGGCCCTCGAACATGTCCAGCAGCGTCACCGGACCGTCCGCGCCCTCGAAGACGTAGTCTTTCTCGACCGCCATGGCGGGCATCCGGCGCCGCCGGGCCGCCAGCGCGTCCAGTTCGCGGGTGATCCGCTTCTCCTCGGCGAGGATCAGGCCCTGCTCGCGCCGCCACTGCGACGGCGGCACGACACTCGGGGTGACCACGGCCGACCTCCTTGGTTTCGTCAGGGAACTCTAACCCAAGAGAGTCCCCTGAGGGAACCCTCTTGGGTTAGACTCGCCCCATGCAGCGAACCCGGTTCTCGGAGATGGCGTGCTCGATCGCGCGCACCCTGGACGTCATCGGCGAGCCGTGGTCGCCGTTGATCCTGCGGGACGTCTACGTCGGGATCAACCGGTTCGACCAGCTCCAGCAGGACCTGGGGATCTCCCGCAAGGTCCTGTCCGAGCGGCTGAAGTGGCTGGTCGACAGCGAGATCCTGACCCGCGTCGAGTACTCCAGCAAGCCGCCGCGCTATGAGTACGGGCTCACTGCGCGTGGGGTGGAGTTGTGCGACCTGCTGCTGGTCATGGTCCGGTGGGGCGACCGGTGGTTGGCGGGGGCGGAGGGGCCGCCGGTGCTCTACCGGCACCACGCGTGCGGGCAGATCAGCCACGTCGAGCCGCGTTGCGCGGTCTGCGCCGAACCGATGCGCGCCACCGACATCGACGTCCTCCCCGGGCCCGGCATGGCGGGTCACCAGGAGATGGGGCCCGCCGCGTCGAAGTAGCCGCCGGTGGGACCGTCGGGGGTCAGGCGGGCCAGGCGCACGATGATCTCGGCGCCCTGTTCGACGGTTTGCGTCCCGGTGCCGCCGTTGAGGTCGGTGGCGGTGTAGCCGGGTTCCACGGCGTTGACGCGGATCTCGGGGAACGCCTTGGCGTACTGGATGGTGAGCATGTTCAGCGCGGCCTTGGACGTCGGATAGGCGACCCCGGGATACCGGTGCGCGGGAGTGCCCGGCGTGGCGACCCGGGCGAGGGACGCGAGACCGCTGCTGACGTTGACCACGACCGGGGCCGGTGAGCGACGCAGCAACGGCAGGAAAGCGCGCAGGACGCGCACGGGTCCGTAGACGTTGGTCTCGAACGTGCGGCGCAGGAGTTCGACGGTCAGCTCCGCCGCCCCGACCACGACCTCACCACCGCGGTGCTCCGGCGCGATGCCCGCGTTGTTGACCAAGACGTCCAAGCCGCCGTCCGCCTCGATGATCCCGGCGGCGGCCGCCACCGATTCATCGTCGGTGACGTCGAGCTGGACCGCCCGCACCCCGAGCCGTTCGGCCGCCTGCCTGCCGCGCTCGGCGTCCCGGCTGCCGAGGTACACGGTGTGCCCCGCCGCGCTGAGCCTGCGGGCCGTCTCGTAGCCGAGCCCCTTGTTGGCGCCGGTGATGAGTGTTGTCGTCATGGCCGCGCACACTAGGAGTTGGTGCGCGCACCAGGTCAAGGGACGAGTGACGCCATCGCCGCGAGGGGCAGCGACGAGTTGCCTGCTGCCGCCATGGCGGTTGCCGGGTCGGCGGCGAGGAGGGCGGTGATGGTCGGGGCGGGCAAGGCGGGGTGGGCGGCGGCGAGTGGTTTGGCCTTGGGATCCGCCAGGCACGGGAGGAGGGCGGTGGCCGTCGCGTTCGGGTGTCGCGCGATGGCGTGGAGGGCCTTGCGGATCGGAGGTCGGTGGAGGGCCAGTTCCTCGAGGAGGGCCGCCGGGGCGTCCGGGTTGGCGGCCACGGCGGCGTGGACACGGATCCCATGGCGGTCGACCACCGCCCGCAGGCTCGCCTCGGACAGGCCCGGGTGGGCCGCGATCGACGCGGCCACCTTGGCATCCGGATCCGCGGCGAGGACGTCCCGCACCGCCGGGGGGAGGTCGCGGCGCTGGGCCAGGAGCATCCGCAGCTCCGGGTTCGGGGAGGCCGCCAACTCCCCCACCTCGGCGGCGGTGGCGGCGGCGACGCGCGGCAGCAGCACCGGCCCGATCCGCGCCGCGTCGGTGAGCACCGCCAGCACGTCCAGCGGAACCCGGGGGTTGTGGGCCAGGCCGCGCCGCACGTCGTGGCCGTCGTCGAGGACGAGGGCGCGGATCAGGTCCTCGTCGATCGCGGGGTTCTCGGCCAGGGCCCGCCGCACCCCGGGGATCGGGTCCGCCGCCAGCCGCCGGTAGGTTGACGGCGGCAGGTCCGGGCGGGACGCGAGTTGTTCGCGCACCGGCAGCCACGGGTCGTCGACGAAGCCGATCACAGCCTCGGCGGGCGTGGCCGGGTTTCCCACGACCCGCCACCGCGTCGTCACCACCGTCGACTCGTGGGAACCGTCGCAGGACGCCCCAGCAGGCAGGTCGCAGCCCACCCGCTGACACCCCGACTCGTGCCGGAACGGGATTTCCTCCCGCGCACAGACAAGACACTCCTTCGCGGACGGAAACCCTTCTCCGCCGAGCAATCCCGCGAGCACCGCAGGAGAAGCCGCCTCGTTCAAGGCCACCGCGGCGCGCACCTCGGCGTGTGGGTGCCGAGCAAGCCGATCCACCACCTCCGCCGACGTCGTCCACAGCGCCAGCTCCGCCACCACCCGCGGATCGGGGTCGGCGGCCAGCCGGTCCACGACCTCTCCGGGAAGCCCCGGGCACTCCGCCAGCCGAACCCGGTGCTCGACGACCGGGTCCGCCGCGAACCCGGGCGCCCACTCCGCCCCGGTTCCCGCGGCCAACAACGCCAACGCGGCCAACGGCCGCGCCCGGGGATCCACGACGTCTGCCGCGAGCAACCCCGCCCGCACCAGCACGACCGCTGTCTCCGGGCACCGCTCGACCAGCCGCACGGCCCGCGCCACACCCAAATCCCCGCGCCGAGCCAAGTCGTCGGCACCCGGGCCGTCCGCGACCTCGATCAACCGGTCCAGCAGCCTCGACGGCAACGCGGGATTGCGAGCGAGCCCCCACAGCACGACATCCACACCAGACGATATCGCGCGAACCCAACGGAAAACGGTCTGCCGCCAGGATGTCCCCGGCTGGCAGACCACGGCTCAAGCCGAACCCGCCGCGAACCTGCCGACCTTGCCGATCACGTCCGCGCCGTAGATGCGCAGCGCCTGCTGGAGCGCGAACTCCGCCATGTACCGGCGGAACTCGTCGGGCGGCTCCTCGGTCAGGTTCAGCATCCGCCGGTTGGCCAGCACCGCGTCCCCGTCGAGGCGGGTCACCGCGCTGTCGATCGCGGCGTCCATCCCCTCCGGTGGGACGACCTCGTCGACGACCAGCCGCGCGTCCGGTTCGTCGGCTCGGATCCGGCGGCCACCGAGGATCACCTGCCGGGCCACCCGCGACCCGGTGAAGCGGGTGAGCCGGTAGTTCGCCGCGCCGGGGACGATCCCCTCGGTCGCCGCGGGCAGGCTCAGGTACGCGTCGGACGCCGCCAGCACGTGGTCGAACACCAGCAGCAGCTGGGCTCCGCCGCCGATGGCGAAGGTGTCCACCGCCGCCACCCACGGCTTGTCGATCAGCGGCGAGTGCCAGGAACCGCCCGCGAGCACGCCGCGCACGATCTTGTGCAGGTAGCCCAGCTCCCGCCGCAGCAGGAAGTCGACCAGGGGGATGTCGCCCGAGCTGAGCTTCTTGAGGTTGATGCCCGCGCAGAACACCCGGCGCCCCTGGTAGCGGGGATGGCTCATCTCCCCGCCCCGCAGCAGCGCCACCCGGGTGGCCGGGTCGAGCAGCACCAGGTCGACGGCGGTCTCCATGTCGTCGACCTGCTGGGCGTCCTCGGCGTTGAGGCAGTCGTCCCGGCACAGGGTCAGGTGCGCGACACCGTCCCGGCGCTCCAGCCGGACCGCTGCCATCCGCACGACACCGGACTCGGTGAACTCCGGCAGCAGCGCGAGTGCCCTGGTCGTGGGCCGGAGCATGGCGTCGAGCAGGTGCGGACCGGCCTTCGGGGAGCGCAGCACGCCGCGCAGGAAGATCCCCTGGTCGATCTCGCGCCCCTCCTTCTCGCCCTGCCGCCGCGCGCGCTCGACCGCCATCTGCTCGTCGGTCGGCACCAGGCCGGGATGGGCGCGCGCGGCGGCTCGGACGAGTTCGTCGATCCGCAGGTACCGGGTTCGTCCGTCGGTGAGCTCGTCGTAGATCTCCTCGGCGCGCGCGTCGACGTAGGCCGCGCGCGCCGCCCTGATCCCGTCGAGCGCCGTGGCCGCGGCAGCGCGCTGCGCCACGTCCCGGGCGGGTGGCACGGGCAGGTCGGCCAGCAGGTCGTCGACGCGGCGGGCCGACTCCGCCAAGGCCATGCGGTCGAGCGGGGCGCGGGGCGTGGCTTCCACCGTCACGACGCGGTTTCCCTGCGCAGGGCCCGGTCCGCAGCGGCCAGGTGCGCGCCGAGGGCGTCCTCGAAGGCGGTCGCGCCCGCCTCGAAGATCAGCTGCCTGCGGATCGCCACCTCCGCGCCGTCCAAGCCGTCCGCCGCCGCGGCCAGCCCGGCCAGCGTCGCCGCGGGGTCGGCGGACACCTCGTCGACCAGGTTGAGGGCGAGCGCGCGGTCGGCGTCGATCGGGGTGCCGAGCAGCACGGCGCGCCGGATGGCCGCCGCGCCCGCCTGCTGGGTGAGCCGGTGCACGGTCATCCCGGGCCAGGTGGCGCGGCCGATCCGGGAGAGCAGCAGCCGAGTCCCCTCGGCGACGACCCGGACGTCCGCGGCGAGCAGCAGGTCCAGCGCGGTCCCGGCGCAGTCGCCCGCGGCGACCGCCACCGTGACCCGGCCGAGCCGCTCGAACCGGCGCACGGCGCGTTCCCACTTGGACACCAGGCCGACGGTCAGCTCCCGCGCCCAGTCGGCGGCCGGGACACCCGTGACGTGGACCGCGACCGGGCCGGGCTGCCGGTGGTCCTCGGCGCGGTCGCACAGGGCGGCCAGCTCCTCGACCGCGGCGGCCGACAGCGGTCGGGAGCCGTCGACGCGCAGCAGCAGTTCACCGTTCACCATTGGATCAGCGCCATTTCGATCGTGGAGCCGGGCCCCATGGTCATGAGCACGCCGTAGTCGCCGGGGCGGGCGACGCCCTCCTCGGCGAGGCGCTCGTAGGAGAAGAGGAAGGAGCCGCTGGAGAGGTTGCCGTAGTCGCGCAGCACACCCGTGGTGTGGCGGACGTCGTAGCGGCTCAGGCCGAGGTTCACGACGACGGCGTCGACGACCTTCTTGCCGCCCGAGTGCACGACCCAGTGCCCGATGTCGCTGCGGCGCAGGCCGGTGCCGGAGAGCAGCCGGTCGGCGACGACCTCGGCGTGCGCGCCGACGACGTACGGGATCTGCGGGTCGAGGAAGAAGCTGAACCGGTCCTGGTCGCGGTCCCAGTCGTAGCGCATCGCGTCGAGCGCGTCGGTGATGATGTAGCTCGCGAACTTCAGCACCCGGGGACCGGGCACCCGGCCGTCACCGGAGACCAGCGCGACGGCGGCGGAGCCGTCGCCGAAGAGGCTGTTCACCACGGCGGTGCGCATGGTGCCGTCGAGGGTGTACGCGGCGGAGCACGCCTCGCTGCACAGCACGACGCCGAGTTCACCGGGGTGCGCGGCGGACCAGCCCGCCACCACGTTGAGCGCGTTCAGGCCCGCGTTGCACCCCATGCCGACGATGTCCGAGCGGCTGCAGTGCGGGTCGATGCCCATTTCGCGGATGACGAGCGCGCTCAGCCCGGGGGTCAGGAAGCCGGTGGAGGTGACGCAGCACAGGTGGCGCAGGTCCGACAGCGACGCACCCGCCGACTTCAGGCAGGCCTCCAGCGCGCGGCACCCCATGTCGACGGCCATCTTCTTGTGCTTGTCGAGCAGGTCGCCCTGCGGTTCCGACCCGCGCCGCCCGTCGGGGCCGACCGGCGGGAGGGTGAGGAACCGCCGGTCGATGGCGCTGTTGAGGAAAACCGAGCGGATCCGGGGGTCCTCCACCCCGAGCACGTCGAGGAGTTCGGTTTGCGAGTAGGGCGTTTCGGAGACCGCGGTCCCCACGCCCGCGACACGGGTGATCTCCGTCAGTCCGCTGTGGATGGAAAGGTCCGCCGCTGGTGTGGCGATCGCCGTCATCGGTACATCCACCCCCAGCTCCGGTGCTTGCCGCGCAGGAGCAGCCTGACTTGCGAAGCGGTCATCGCCCTCACCTCTCGTGGATGGTTGTGGACACAGTGGACTTCTCGGCTCACGCCGCGGGTTCGATCCGCGTCGCGGCGCCGACGACCAGGCTGCACGGGCCCGCGCTCGGCGGTAGCGAGATGGTCGCGCCGTGGCCGATGACCGAGTCCCGCAGGTCGGTCGGCCCGGCGATGGACACGTCGTCCATGACGACCGAGTCGCGCACCCGGGAACCGCGCACCGCGCAACCACGGCCGATCGACGTGCCCGGGCCGATGTGGCAGTCCTCGACCACGGTCCCGGCACCGATCAGCGCCGGACCCTCGATCCTGGTGCGCACGACCCGGGCGCCGGCCTCGATGACCACCGGGCCGCGCAGCTCGGTGGCGGAGTCGATGTGGCCGTGTACAGCGGGAACGAGGTCTTCGAGCAACCGCCGGTTGCACTCGAGGACGTCCTCGACCTGGCCGACGTCGCGCCAGTAACCGGTGTGCTCGACGGCGTCCACCGCGCCGCCGTGGTCGATCAGCCACTGGATGGCGTCGGTGATCTCCAGCTCGCCGCGCGCGCTGGGCTCGATGGCCGCGACCGCGCGGTGGACCGCCGCGGTGAAGAAGTAGACGCCGATCAGCGCGAGGTCGCTGCGCGGCCGCGCAGGCTTCTCCACCAACCGCTCCAGCGTCCCGTCCGGCCGGAACTCGGCCACGCCGAACGCGCGCGGGTCGGCGACCTTGCGCACCACCACCTGCGCGTCCGGGCGGGTCGCGGCGAAGCGCTCGGCGTGCCCGCCGATCCCGTCCGGGAGCACGTTGTCACCCAGGTACATGACGAAGTCGTCGTCGCCGAGGAACGCCCGGGAGATCGCCACGCAGTGCGCCAGGCCCAGCGGGCTGACCTGGGGGATGGCGGTGACGCGCAGGCCCAGCCGGGACCCGTCGCCGAGCGCCTCCTGGATCCGGGTCGACGCGGCGTCGACCACCACGCCGACCTCGGTGATGCCGAGCGCCCGCAGGTTCGCCAGCACGTGCTCCAGCACCGGCCGGTTGGCGATGGGCACGAGCTGCTTGGGGGTCGAATAGCTCAACGGGCGCAGGCGGGTCCCCGACCCGCCCGCGAGCACCAGGGCCTTCATGGCGAACGCGCTCCTTCGCGACGTCAGGCGGAGACCGGGGTCCCGGACAGCCGCCGCTCGATCTCCCGGCTGGTGGCGTAGTCCGGCAGCAGGCCCTGCCGCCGCGCCTCGGCGAAGGTGATGGCGACCTGGTCCCGGTCGGACAGGATCGGCTCGACACCCGGGTCGATCGGCAGGCCCAGCGCCGGGTCCAGGGCGTGCAGGGCCAGCTCGTCCTGCGCGACGTAGCCGCCGGAGAGCATGTACGACATGACGGTGTCGTCCTCCAGCGCGACGAACGCGTGGCCGACGCCGACGGGGAAGTACATCGCCCGGTGGTCGCGCTGGTCCATCAGCACCGCGTCCCACTCGCCGAACGTGGGCGACCCGACCCGGATGTCGACCACGATGTCGAGCGCCGAACCGCGGGCGCAGTAGACGTACTTGGCCACGCCCGGCGGTGTCACGGTGTAGTGGACGCCCCGCACCACGCCGCGCTTGGACAGGCTGTGGTTCGTCTGCGCCACGGGGAACAGCGGGCCGCCGTGGGCCTCGATGAAGGCCTCTTCCTGGAACGGCGAGATGAACAGGCCCCGGTCGTCGGGGAAGACGCGGGGGGTGAACTCGATCGCGCCATCGACAGCCAGTTTTCGTGCTTGCACAGCGGCTCCTGTGATTGGAGTGTTCTGCGGGGTCGGGCCACCCGGCGGTCGGACCGCCGGGGACCGGTTGTCAGAGGGTGGACAGCACTTCGCGGACCGCGTGGATGACCTTGTCCTGCAGGTCGGTGGAGAGCGCGGGGTACATCGGCAGCGAGAAGATCTCCCCGGCCAACTTCTCGGTGACCGGCAGGGAACCGGTGGCGTAGTTGAGGTGCGCGAACCCGGTCATGGTGTGCACGGGCCACGGGTAGCTGATGTTGAGGTGGATGTCGTAGGCCTTGAGGCGCTCGATGATGTCGTCGCGCCGGGGGTGGCGCACCACGTACACGTAGTACACGTGCTCGTTGCCGGGCACGGTCTTCGGCAGCAGCAGGTCGGTGTCGCCGAGGCCGTCGACGTAGCGCTGGGCGACGGCCCGGCGGCCCGCCGTGTAGGCGTCGAGCCGCTTGAGCTTGCGGCGCAGGATCTCGGCCTGCACCTCGTCGAGGCGGCTGTTGTGGGCGGGGGTCTCCAGCGTGTAGTACGTGGTGTCCATGCCGTAGTACCGCAGCCGCCGCAGCTTCTTCTCCACCGCGTCGTCGGAGGTGATGGTGGCGCCGCCGTCACCGTACGCGCCGAGCACCTTGGTGGGGTAGAAGGAGAACGCGGCCGCGTCACCGGTCGAACCCGCGACCACGCCGTTCTGCCGCGCGCCGTGCGCCTGCGCGCAGTCCTCCAAAAGGGACAGGCCGTGCTTGGTGGCGAGTTCCCTCAGCGGGGCCAGGTCCACGCACTGCCCGTAGAGGTGCACGGGCAGCAGGCACTTGGTGCGCTCGGTGATCGCGGCGGCGACCTGGCTCGTGTCCATGAGGAAGTCGTCCTCGCGGATGTCGACGAAGACCGGGGTGGCGCCGGTGCCGTCGATGGCGAGCACGGTCGGGGCGGCGGTGTTGGACACCGTGATCACCTCGTCGCCCGGGCCGACGCCGAGCGCCTGCAGGCCGAGCTTGATCGCGTTCGTCCCGTTGTCGACGCTGACGCAGTGCCCGACGCCGTGGTACGCGGCGAACTCCTCCTCGAAGCCGCGCACGCTCGCGCCGAGCACGAGCTGCCCGGAGTTGAAGACCGTCTCGACCGCGTCCAGCAGGTCGAGCCGCTCCGCCTGGTATTCGGCCAGGTAATCCCAAACCCGCGTGGTCATGTGCGTACCCCTCCGTGAATTGGTGTCGTCAAAGCGGCGACCGTGCGCCGGATCCCCTCGGACAGCGGGATCTCCGGGCGCCACCCGGTGATCTCCCGGAACGCGCCGGAGTCGATGGTGATGCTCCGGGAGTCCGTCGCGGCCGCGTGCGGCGGCGGTGGCACGCAGGTCACCGCCACCGGCGGCCTGCCGGTGTGGTCGGACATCTCGCGGGCGACGAGCCCGAAGATCTCGCCCAGCTCGCAGCTGCGGTCGGCGCCGAGCAGCCAGTGCCCGCCCACCAGGGGGTCCGGCGTGGCCAGCGCCGCCGTGACCGCCGACGCGATGTCCGCGACGTGGACGAGGTCGCGGCGGACGGTGCCGTCCCCCCAGATGGTGAGCGGCTCGCCCGCCAGCGCGCGGCGGGCCATGGCGGTGACGACACCGCGGTCGTGGCTCACGCTGCCCGCCGCGGCCTCGCCGAAGACCGTGGACACCCGCAGGCTGATGCCGCGCACGCGGCCGTCGGCCGTGGCCGCCTTCAGCACCTGCTCCGCCACCAGCTTCTGCCGGTCGTAGGGGGTCACCGGGTCGTCGGGCTCGCTGCCGTCGATCGGTTCGCGAGGGGGCAGGCCGACCTGCGAGACGGTGCCGCAGTACACCACCACCGGTGGCGTCCCGCCGTGGGCGCCGAGGACGTCGACGAGGTCCCGCATCACGCCGACGTTGACGCGCTCGGCCCCCGGGGTCTCGGCCGCGCGCCACCCGCCCTCGGCCAGCAGCAGGTACACGACCGCGTCCGAGCCCGCGACGGCGTCGGCGAGCGCGGCGCGGTCGGTGAGGTCGGCCGTGACGACGGTCGTCTCGGCCAGGCCGCGCGCGGGGGTGAACGGCCTGCGCGCCACCGCGCGCAGCCGGATCGGCTGCCGCGCCAGAGCCCGAGTGACCGCGGCGCCTACGAAGCCGGACGCACCGAGGACGGTGACCAGTGCCATCTCAGGCACCCCCACGGGGCTGCGCCGCGGCGGCGTTGATGCAGGCGAGCAGCGTGCGGGCCTCGACGTTGAGGTAGTGCCCGTGCCGGGTGAGCGCGGTGAGCTGGGCCGGGGTGACCCACGCGTAGCCGGGCGGCGGGTCGGTGACCTCGTCCGCGTCGACCGCGAGGTACCGCGCCCGGACGTTGAGGAAGCGACCACCCTCCTCGGAGTGGACCGCCTCGTAGCGGATCCGCGACGGCGCGGCGTCCAGGACGAAGTCGAGGAAGGGCAAGCGGTCCTCCGGGGGCAGGTGCGCGTAGTTGGTCGGCGTGCACTGGACGGTGGGTGCCAACTCGACCGTGTCGACGAACCCGCCGTCGGCGCGGGCGTGCACCAGGACGTGGGTCACCCCGTCGATCTCGCGCACGAGGAAGGCGACGACCCCGTGGCCGACGGACTCCAGCAGCGGCTGCGTCCAGCTGATCTTCTCGCGGTTGCCGCCCTTCACCGCGACCGCGAGGACCTTGAAGTAGCGGCCGTCCTCGTGCTCGATCGCCTCGACGCCCTGCTTCCAGCCGCGCACGTCGGCGAGCGGGATGCGCTGGGCGCGCACGTCGTGGCGCGCGCGCTCGTTGGTGAACCAGGACAGCAGCTGCACGTCGGTGAACAGCGCCCCGGGAGCCGAGTCGTGGTAGGGCAGGCACGACAGCACACTGCGGGCGTTCATGTTGACCGTCTCGTCCTCGTGCATCAGCTGCGCGATCTGGCCGAGGGTGAGCCAGCAGAAGTCGTCCCACAGCGGCACGTCGTCCACCGTCTCGACGACCATGTTGCGGTTGGTCTTGCGGAAGAACCACGAGCCCTGCTCCGCCTGGAGCACGTCGACGATGACCCGTTCCGGGTCGGGCGGGGCGAAGTACTCGACGAGCTTGACGTTGGTGCCGCCGTGCGCCTTGGTGTAGTTGCTGCGGGTGGCCTGCACGGTCGGCGAGAGCTGCACCAGGTTCGGGTTGCCCGGCTCCATCTTGGCCTGCATCAGGAAGTGCAGGACCCCGCCGAACTCCTTGCCCAGGATGCCGAGGATGCCGACCTCGGGCTGCTTGATGACCGGCTGCTGCCACTCGCGGTAGGGGCCGTCGCCGTGCGGTCCGTCGTGCTCGACCACGTGCAGGCCCTCGATGGTGAAGAACCGCCCGCTGCGGTGCACGATGTTGCCGGTCGCCCCCTCGAACCCCCACTGGTCCAGGTCCGCGAAGGGGATGCGCTCGACGTGGAAGACGTTGGCCGCGCGGCGTTCGGCGATCCACGCGCGGACGTCGGCGGTGCGCATGTGCACGCCGTCGGTGGTCGCGGCGGACAGCGCGACGCGGTCCGCGTGGTGGTGGTCGTCCCGGGCGCGGACCGCGCCGGGTGGCTCAGAGTACTGCCGCGTCAAGGGAATCATTGCCGAACCCACCCCTAAGTTCTGATCTGCTTCGCGGGCACCCGATCGGCCTCGTGGCGCGGCCACCACCTCGCACCCACCGCTCCCGGCGGACTTCGCGAAGGTAGCCGCGGCCGTTCTCAGCGGTCCAGTTCGTCCAACGGCCGCGCGGGCCCCGTCCGTCCTGAGTGGACTTCCTCGGTCCGACCGGTCCAGGCCTGGTGCTGGGCCTCGCGGACCTCCTCCTCGGCGGTGTGCTCCACCCTGGCCATGGCGAACCGCAGGATCGGCGGCGCCATCAGCGAGGTGACGATCGCGACCAGGATGACGATCGTGTAGACCTCCACGCTGAGGATGCCGATCCGGAGGCCGACCATGGCCACCACGATCCCGATGACCCCGCGGACGTTCAGCCCGGCGCCCAGCGCCAAGCCCTCCCACCGGTTCAGGCCGCTGAGCCGCGCGCCCGCGTACGCGCCGGCGAACTTCCCGGCGATCGCCAGGGCGAGCACCGCCAACCCGGTGAGCAGCACCTCCGGCCGGACCAGTGCGGTGAGGTCCATCCGCAGCCCGGCCGTGGCGAAGAACAGCGGGGCGAGCACCGACAGGACGACGGTGCGCAGCGGCGCGAGCTTCGCGGGGTCCACCCGGCCCGCCGAACCGATCAGGATGCCGCAGACGAAGGCCCCGAAGATCGCCTCCAGGCCGAGGGCGTGCGTGCCCGCCCCCGCCAGGACCAGCAGGACCACGGCGGTGGCGACGGTCGGGCCGGGACCGTCGGCCTTGGCCGCGACCCGCAGCGCGCCCCGGACCAGCGGCCTGCCGAGGGTGGCCGCGAAGGCGACGATGGCGACCAGGTACCCCAGGGAGGTGAACACGGTCCCGGTGGACACCGCGTTTACCGCCATCGCGCTGACGACCGACAGCATGAACCAGCCGAAGACGTCGTCGATCACCCCCGCGGTGAGGGTGAGCTGGCCGATGTTGCGGTGCAGCAGCTTCATGTCGATGAGGGTCCTGGCGATCACCGGGATGGCGCTGACGCACAGCGCCACACCGAGGAACAGCGCGAAGACCGTGGTGTCGGTGCCCTCCGGGATCAGCGTCCCCGGCAGCGCGTAGCCCGCGCCGATCCCCAGACCGAGCGGGACGACCAGGCCGCCGGCGCTGACCCCGGCCGCGGTGGCGCCGCGCCTGCGGACCAGTCCCAGGTCCATCTGCATCCCGGTGATGCCGACCAGCAGCAGGACTCCCAGCTGCCCCACGGCGTCGAGCAGGTGGTACTGCTCCGGTACCGCCGGGAACAGCCAGTCGTGCACCGCCGGGGCGGCCCAAGCCAGCAACGACGGGCCGAGCGCCACCCCGACGAACAGCTCGCCCACGACCGCGGGCATGCCGAAGCGGGTCGCGAGTCGGCCGAGCACGACGGCGAGCAGCAGCAACAACCCCACCTGGAGCAGGAACACCAGGAGGCCGTGGGCCGCGATCGGCGGTATCGGCGCGGCGAGCGACGGGAGCATCGTTCCCCTCCAGGGAAAACCGTTGCGGGCACGACCGGGACGCGTGGTCCGCACCCTGAGCGAACAGGCAGAGATCGACATCGGGCAACTGTCCATGCGCCGGGCGCCCGCGGCGCCTCAGCGGTGCCGGGGCGCCGTCGTGCGCAGGTCGCGGACCGCCGCGACCGAGCGGCAGCCCGCCAGGCCCAGCGCGTCCCGGAACTCGGCGGCGAGCAGGTCGAGCGCCTGCCGGACGCCGTCCTGGCCCGCCGCGGCCAGCCCCCACATCACGGGCCGCCCGACGAGCACGGCCGACGCGCCGAGCGCGACCGCCTTGAGCACGTCCCCGCCGGACCGGACTCCCCCGTCGAGCAGCACCTCGCAGCCGCCCGCGACCGCGGCGGCGATCTCGCCGAGCACGTCGACCCCCGGCACGGCGCTGTCCAACTGACGACCTCCGTGGTTGGACACCACGATCCCGTCGGCGCCTGCCTGCACGGCCCGCCGGGCGTCCTCGACGGCGAGGACGCCCTTGAGCACCACCGGGAGGTTCGTGCGCGCGCGGACCGCGGCCACGGAGTCCCAGGTGGCCGGGGCGAACTCGCGCGCGGTGTGGTCGGCGACGGCCGAGGCGCCCCGGGTACGGCGGTGCGCGGCCGTCCCGGCGTCGAAGTTGGCCGCCGTCACCCACTCCGGGAGCGCGAAGCCGTTGCGCATGTCGCGCAGCCGCCTGCCCATCCACGGCACGTCCACGGTGAACACGATCGCCTCGCAGCCCGCGTCCTCCGCGCGGCGCACGAGGTCCAGGCAGCGCCGCTCGTCGCGCAGCCAGTACAGCTGGAACCACGGCCTGCCGCCGACGGCCGCGACCTCCTCCAGCACGACGCTGCTCAGCGTGCAGATCACGTACGGCACGCCCGCGTCCCGCGCCGCGCGCGCCGCCGCGAGTTCCCCCTCGGGGTGGAACAGCCGCTGGTAGGCGACCGGCGCGACCGCGACCGGCAGCGCGGCGGACCGACCCAGCACCTCGACCTCGGTGCCGCCACCGGTCAGGTCGCGCAGCACCCGGGGGATCACGTGGATCCGCTCGAACGCGGCGCGGTTGGCCGCCACGGCCGCCTCGGCGCCGCTGCCCCCGGCGAGGAAGTCCCAGATCTCGCCGGGGAGCACGTCCCGCGCCGCGCTCGCCAGGTCGGCCAGGGACAGGGGGGTCGAGCCGGGACCGGCCAGGCCGGGCTCGGCCGGGCCGTGGTTGGTCAGGCCGGAGCGGGTCATCGCCGAGCGGCGCCGAACTCGCTCTGCCCGGTGCGCTCGAGTTCCACGGCCTCGTACAGGGCCTTGATGTTGGAGCTGCCGAAGGTGCCCGCGCCCTGCCGCTCGATGACCTCGAAGAAGATCGTGTGCCGCGGGTGGGTGGAGGCGGTGAAGATCTGGAACAGCTGGCCGCCGTGGTCCTCGTCGGCGAGCACGTTGGTCGACCGCAGGTCGTCGAGGGTGTGGGTCTGCAACGTGATCCGCTCACCGAGCAGGTCGTAGTAGGCGCCCGGGGTCTTCAGGAACTCCACCCCGCGCCGCGACAGCGCGCGGACCGCCTGGACCGCGTCGTTGCTGTTGAAGGCGATGTGCTGCACGCCGGGACCGTGGTGCTCCTTGAGGAAGTCGTCGATCTGCCCCGGGTTGGCGCGCGTGTCCGGCTCGATCAGGGTCAGCGTGACCGCGCCCGACGCGCTCTGCACGACCGTGGAGTTCATCGCCTGGGCGCCGACCACGATGTGCTCTTCGAAGATCTGCCGGAACCCGAGCGCGCGCTCGTAGTACGCGACCGTGGGGCCGAGGTCGCCCGCGGTCAGGCAGACCGCGAAGTGGTCGATGCCCAGCAGGTCCACGTCCGCGCCACCGGGACCGGACGCGGCCTCGCCCTCGCGCTGGACCAGGGTGTGCACGACGTCGCCGAAGCCGCCGATGGTGGCGGTGACGACCGGACCGCGCTCGGCGTCGACGCGCCGCTCCGGCTCGCGGACGGGGTCCGCGCCCGCCCGCACCGCGGCGTCGAAGGCGGCGACCACGTCGGTGGTGCGCAGCGCGATGTCGGCCACGCCCTCCCCGTGCGTCTGCAGGTACGCCGCGCCCGGGTGGCGGTCCGAGATCGGTTCGGTGAGGACGAGCGTGATCGACCGCTGTCGCAAGGTGACGCTGCGGTGGTCCGCGGACCGGTCGGTCCCGGCGACGGTGAACGCGTACTTGCCCAGCCAGCCGGACACGGCCACTTCGAGGTTGTCGACGTACATCTCCACGTAGTCGATCTCGAAGTCCTTGGTGTTTTCCTTGGCAGTCATGGTTTTCCTCCCTCAGATGGGTCGTTCTTCGGTCATCGACCGGTGAACCGGACCTGGAGTCGGCTGTACCCCTGCACGACGATCGCGCGCAGCCAGGTCGGTTCGGCCAAGAGTTCTACTGTGGACACCCGCTCAGCCAGCTCCCGCAGCACGACCGCCAGCTCGATCCGAGCGAGCGCCGAACCGAGGCAGTGGTGCACGCCGTGGCCGAAGGTGATGTGCCGGTTGGGTGTCCGGTCGAGGCGGAAAGCCTCGGGGTCGTCGAACTCGGCGGGGTCTCGGTTCGCCGCGGGCAGCCACGCCACCACCGGCGTGCCGGGCGGCAGGTCCTGGCCGTTGACCGTGGTGTCGGCGGTCGTCACCCGCAGCACGTGCATGGCGGGCGAGGTCCAGCGCAGCACCTCCTCCACGGCCGCGTCGACGTCCGCGCTGCCGTCCCGCAGCCCGGCCAGCAGGCCGGGCACCTCGGCGAGCGCGTGCACCGCGCCGGTGATCGCGTGCCGCGTGGTCTCGTTGCCGCCGATCAGCACGTTGTCGCAGTTGAGCAGCACGTCGTCGAGGTCGAGGCCCTCGTCGGTGAGCAGCGTGCTGACCAGGTCGTCGCCGGGGCGCGCGCGGCGCGCGCTGATCAGCTCGTCGAAGTAGACGAGGATCTCGGTGTGCGCCTGGCGCGGGGTCATCCCGTCGAACAGCTCGTCCTCGCCCCCGAACGCGTGGTTGGTCAGGTCGATGAGCATGTCCTGGTCTTCCTCGGGCACACCGAGGATGTCGCACACGACCGCGGCGGGGATGCGCGGACCGATCGCCGTCGCCACGTCGCACACGCCGCCGTCGAGCGCCCCGTCGAGCACACCGCGCACCTCGTCGCGCACCCGGTCGGCGAGCTTGCGCGCCGACGCCCGGGACAGCAGCGGGCCGACCAGCTTGCGCAGCCTGCGGTGCCGCTCCTGTTCGGACACGACCATCATCCGGCCGCCCGAGGTGTCCGGGTGGTCGCGGTCGAAGCCGATCATCATCCCGTACTCGGAGGTGAACGGCGCGGACGGCGCGAGGACGGCGGCGCACGCCCGGTGGGAGAACACCGACCAGAAACCGGTCGGCGAACTCCCCGGCCCGCTCCACACCACCGCGTCCTCGGCCGCGTACGCGCGCCAGCGGTCGTGCCGGTCGAGAGTCGTGTAGAGGTCCGGGTCGCCGAGATCGATGGCCTTCGTCGTCTGCATCTGCGGTCTCCAGGTCACGTCTGCGCGCCGTCGAGCACCTTGGCGAGCTGCGCCACGGTCGGCGCGTCGAAGAAGGCCTGCACCCGCAGCCGGATGCGCAGGTGCTCGCGGATGCGGCTCACCAGGCGGGTCGCGAGCAGCGAGTGGCCGCCGATCTCGAAGAAGCTGTCCTCGACGCCGACGCTGCCCACGCCGAGCACCTCGGCGAACAGCTCGGCCAGCCGGATCTCCGTCGGCGTGCTCGGCGCCCGACCGGTCAGCACGCGCTCGGTGGCCACCCCGTCGGGGGCGGGCAGGGCGGCGCGGTCGACCTTGCCGTTCGGCGAGGTCGGCAGGCTCGGCAGGTCGACGACCACGTCGGGGACGAGGTAGGCGGGCAGCCGCTTGCGCAGCGGCAGCAGGAGGTTCTCGGTCGACACGCGCGCACCGGCGGTGCCGACGACGTAGGCGACGAGCCGGTTGTCGTGCTCGGTGACGACCGCCTGGGCCACCCCGGCCACCGCGAGCAGCGCGGACTCGACCTCACCCGGTTCGATCCGGTGGCCGCGCACCTTCAGCTGGTCGTCGACGCGGCCGACGAAGACGAGCTGGCCGTCCGGGCGCACCCGCACCCGGTCGCCGGTGCGGTACATGCGCGACCCCGGGACGCCGAACGGGTCCGGCAGGAACCGCTGCGCGGTCGCGGCGGGCCTGCGCAGGTAGCCGCGGGCCAGGCCGGGGCCGGTCGTGTACAGCTCGCCGACGTCGCCGTCCGGGACCGCGCGCAGCCGGTCGTCCAACACGTAGGTGTGGACACCGGTGATCGCCCGGCCGATCGGGGGCGTGCCGTCGCCGGTCAGCGGTTCGCTCGCGGTCACCGCGACCGTGGCCTCGGTCGGCCCGTACGCGTTGATCATGACCCGGTCGGCGGACCAGCGCTTCGCCACCGGGGCCGGGCACGCCTCGCCCGCGACCAGCAGGGTCAGCCCGGCGGGCAGGCCACCGGCCTCCGCCAGCGGCGCCAGCGCGGACGGCGGCAGCGTGACGTGGGTGATCTCCTGCTCCCGGACCAGCCGGGCCAGCGGTTCCCCCGGCACCAGGTCGGGCGCGGGGGCCAGCACGAGGCAGCCACCGGCGGCCCACATCGGCCAGAACTCGGCGACAGCGGCGTCGAAGCTGGGCGAGGCGAAGGCCAGCAGCCTGCTGTCCGGCAGCAGCCGCTGGCGGCGCACGTAGTCCGCCGCCAGGTTCGGGATGCCCTGGTGCGTGACCACCACGCCCTTCGGCGTCCCGGTGGAGCCGGAGGTGTAGATGACGTACGCGGGGTGCTCGGGCCGCAGCGGGCGGATCCGGTCGCGGTCGTCCAGGTTCGGCTCGGACCCGCCCGCCTCCCGCACCACGGCCATGACGACCGGCGCGCCCGCCACGTCCTGCCCGGGCAGGCACAGCAGGCAGTGCGCGGACGTGTCGTCCAGCATGTGCCGCTTGCGCTCCTCCGGGTAGTTCGGGTCGACGGGCACGTACGCGCCACCGGCCTTGTGCACGGCCAGCATGGCGACGACGAACTCGATCGACCGCGGCATCGCCAGGGCGACCAGCCGCTCCGGGCCGACCCCGTGCGCCACCAGCCTGCGGGCGAGGAGGTTGGCCTCCGCGTTCAGCTCGGCGTAGGTCAGCGAGGTGCCGCCCATCGCCACGGCGGGCCGGTCGGGCACCGCGGCGGCGATCGCCTCGAAGAGCGCGGGCGTGGTGCGCGCCGCGGGGATGGCGTGCTCCACCAGTGCGATCGTGCCGGTCATGCGAACTCCCCCGGTCGCGGGTCGGACTCGGCGCGCAGGAACTCGACCACCTCGCGGTTCACCGCGTCCGGGTTCTCCAGGTAGCCGAAGTGCCCGCATCCCGGGACCGTGCGGTGCGTCGCACCGGGGATCGCGGCGGCCAGCTCCCGCCCGGCGGCGGGCGGCGCCACCAGGTCGTGCTCGAACGAGATGACGTGGCTGGGCACCTTGATCGCGCGGTACGCGTCGAGGCGGTCGGGCAGCGCGCTCAGCAGCAGCTGCGCCCGCACGCCCGGGCCCCACGAGCCCGACGCGGCGAACAGGTCGAGCCAGTCGGCGGCGAGGTCGTCGTCGGCGAGCGTGTCCGGCCCCAGGTTGTGCATCGCCCGGATCGCGGCGTGCAAACCCGGCGGCAGCGCGGTTCCCCGCGCGATCAGCTCCGCCTCCCCCTCGGCGAGCACCCGCTGGACCAGGCTGCTGCGGCCGCACGCCGCCATCAGCACGACCGCGTCCACCAGCTCCGGGTGGGCCAGGGCCAGCTCCTGGGCGATGTAGGCGCCCATCGACGTGCCGACCACGTGGCACGGCGCCACCCCGAGGTGGTCGATGAGCGCGACCACGTCCGCGACGAGGTCATCGATGGTGAAGCCCGCCGCGCCGTCGTCGCTGGGCGGGATCCCGCGGTTGTCCATGGTGATCACCCGGAACCCGGCGGCGCGCAACGCGGGCACCTGGTGCAGGTCCCACACGGAGCCCGCGGCCCCGGTCCCGGTCAGCAGCAGCACCGGTGGACCGCCGCCGTGGTCGTGGTAGGACAACCGGATCCCGTTCTCGGTTGTCATGAGCATGTTGGTCCTTCCCCCCGCGGATTCGGCGTCCGCCTGCGCGAGCGGCGCGGCCAGGGACACAAATGATGTCTGAATAGGACGTCCACCCCGGACTTGAATTCGGCGGACCGGTCCTCCCCGCGTGCGGTGGCGCACTCGACCAAGACTACCTCCGGTATCCGCGGTCGTCGTCGGTGTCCATCGGCGATTCCGTGAATTCCTTGCGGTGTGGCCGAAAAGCCGCGTGCAGCGGCCTTGACACTTCGACGGTGTACGGAAATCCTCACGTACATGGACCCGAATGCGCTGTCCGCCCAGTTAAGCACAGAAACACTGCACGGATCACTCACAGATCCGGCCATCTCATCGATGAACCTGCTCAACGAGTTGATCGATGATTACCCGAAGGCCATTTCCATGGCGGCGGGCCGACCGTACGAGGAGTTCTTCGACGTCCGCCTGATCCACGAGTACCTCGACGCCTACTGCGACCACCTGCGGCGCGACCGGGGCCTCGACGACGCGGCGGTCACCCGCACGCTCTTCCAGTACGGCACCACCAAGGGCGTCATCGCCGACCTGATCGCCCGCAACCTCGCCGTGGACGAGGACATCGAGGCCGCGCCGGAGTCCGTGGTCGTCACGGTGGGCGCCCAGGAGGCGATGTTCCTGGTGCTGCGCGCGCTGCGCGCCGACGAGCGGGACGTGCTGCTCGCGCCCGCCCCCACCTACGTCGGCCTGACCGGGGCGGCGCTGCTCACCGACATGCCCGTCCGTCCGGTCCGGTCGACCGCGAACGGCATCGACCCGGAAGACCTCGTACTCCAGCTCAAGCGCGCCGAGGAGGACGGAAAGCGGGTACGGGCCTGCTACGTGACGCCCAACTTCGCCAACCCCACCGGCACCAGCATGGACGTGCCCGCGCGCCTGCGGCTCCTCGAAGTCGCCGCGGCGCACGACATCCTGCTGCTGGAGGACAACGCGTACGGGCTGCTCGGCACCGACCGCCTGCCGTCGCTGAAGTCCCTCGACCGGTCGGGGACGGTCGTCTACATCGGATCGTTCGCCAAGACCGGCATGCCCGGCGCGCGGGTCGGCTACGCGGTGGCGGACCAGCGGGTCGCCGGGGGCGGGCTGCTCGCCGACCAGCTCTCGAAGCTCAAGGGCATGTTGACGGTGAACACCTCCCCCATCGCCCAGGCGGTGATCGCGGGCAAGCTGCTGCTCAACGACTTCAGCTTGGTGCAGGCCAACGCCCGGGAGATCGCGGTCTACCAGCGCAACCTGCGCCTGACGCTGGCCGCGCTGGAGCGGGGGCTGGGCGGGCGCCCCGGTGTCGGCTGGAACACCCCGACCGGCGGGTTCTTCGTCACGGTCACCGTGCCGTTCGCCGTGGACGACGAGCTGCTGGCGCTCGCTGCCCGCGACCACGGCGTGCTGTTCACGCCGATGCACCACTTCTACGGCGGGAAGGGCGGGTTCACCCAGCTGCGGCTGTCGATCAGCCTGCTCACCCCGGACCTGATCGAGGAGGGCGTCTCGCGGCTCACCGACCTCATCACCGCGCACCTGCCCTGACTGACCCGATTGCCCTGACTGACCTGAACCGATCGGTCCGCCACCCGGTCGCCCCTTCCTCCGGGACCGCTGCGGTCCCGGAGGAAGGGCCCGCCTACACGGAACCGGAGGCGGGCCCGGCGTTGGCGTCGAAGGAGTTCCCGGAGTACTCGGCGTCGAGCACCGAGAACGCGTAGGTCGCGGGCGCGGCCAGCACGGCCGCGACCCCGAGCACGAGCCCGGCCTTGACAAGACCGCCGGACGCCGTCCGGCGCACCCGCCCGAGGACCAGTGCGGCGACGGCGAACACGCCGAGCGCCACCATGATCCACAACGCCCAGGTCAGGAACTTCGGGTAGTGCGACCAGAGCCAGCCTGCCCAGGCTGTCTGAACGGCGACCACGGCGGGCAGGACCCACGCTCGGGCACCACCGCTCCGGTAGGCCCGCCAGAACAGCACGAGCCCGTAGCCGGTCAGGGCGGCGATCGGGGGCGCGAGCGAGGCCGCGTAGGCGGTGTGCGGGACGAAGCTCAGGCTGAGGATGACGCCGAAGGTCAGCAACCACACGCCCCACACCACCAGACCGCCCCGCGCCGCGTCGGTGCGCTCGGCCCGGCGCGACCAGCGGAACCCGAACACCAGGGTCAACAGCGCCAGCGGGAACAGCCAGGCGATCGCGACGCCGAGGTGGCCGTCGAACAGCTTGTACCACTCCAGCGCCGGGTCCGGCCTGCTCTCCGCCTTGGACGGGTGGTCCGGGGTACCGCCCGCCATCTGGCCCGGCGACCCCTGCGGTCCCCCTTCTCCGCCGCCCTCCTGACCTTGCCCGCCTTCCTGGCCCGGCCCGCCCTCCTGACCGCCCTGCGCGCCTTCCTGACCCGGCCCACCTTCTTGGGCCTGCCCGGCTTCCGGACCCGGCCCGCCTTCCTGAGCCGGTTCGCCACCCTCACCCGACGAGTCCCCGTCCTCGGGCAGGCCGTTGATCACCGGGCCGGTCCTGGCGACCTCGGCGCCGGGCAGCTGGATGCCCACGCGCCCGAGTCCGTTGTAGCCGAACACCATGGCGATGGCGCTGTTGTTGGTGCTGCCGGTGATGTAGGGCCGGTCGCTCGCCGGGGTGAGGGTGTACAGCGCGACCCACGACACCGACACCACCAGCGTCACCAACCCGGCGACCCCCAGGTGCTTGAGCCTGCGGCTCACCGCGCCCGGCGCGGTCAGCAGGTAGCCGAGCGCCAGGGCGGGCAGGACCACCCACGCCTGCCCCATCTTCGCCTGGAACCCCACGCCGATCCAGACACCCGACCACACCAGGGAACGCAGCCGCCCCTCGAGCACGGCCCGCTGGTAGCAGTCGGCGGCGAGCAGCAGGCACATGATCAGCGCGGCGTCCTCCATGCCACGGCCGAACAGGGACGCGCACACCGGGGTGATGGTGAGGACGCCCGCGGCGAGCAGGCCGGGCGCCACGCCCGCCCACCGCCGCACGACCCGGTACATCACCAGCACCGAGACCACGCCCTCGATCACCTGCGGCAGCGCCAGGGACCACTCGTGGTAGCCGAAGATCCGGGCCGAGATGGCTTGCGGCACAAAGGATCCGGCGAGCTTGTCGAGGGTGTGGGTCGAGTTCGCGTCGACGGCGCCGTAGAAGAACGCCTTCCAGCTCTCGGACATGGCCCGCACGGCGTCGGAGTACAGCGGCGCGTAGTCGGCGCGCCACAGGTTCCAGCCGTAGAGCACCGCCGCCACCGCCGCGATCCCCAGCAGCGCGGGCCGCGCCCACGGCGGCTGGTCCGCGGGCGAGCGCCACACCGCCCAGCGGCTGCTCCGACCGCCTGGCGCGGGGTCCTGGTCCGGCGCGGGCCGGTCAACGAGTGTTTCGGTCATCCCGGTACCTCCGGAGCGCGGGGTGCGAGTGTCATCGGTCGGGTCCTGCGGTGGCGGTGCTCAGCTGTCGCCCGCGCCGCGCGAAACCGGCCAGGTCGTCTCGCCGTACCCACCGCGCGGCGAGCTCTTCCGAGCGTGCTCGTCCAGCAGCGCGAACAGGTCCTTGTTCGGCCCGTCGAGCATCAGCAGCTGGGACGTGTAGTACTTCAGGGACTCGAACTTGCGGGTCCGCGATTCTTCCTCCACCGCACCGAATTCGGCGTCGCCGAGGTGGAAACCCGCGGGGAGTTCCACCTCGTCCGAGCCGAATGTCGCATGTGGGAGGTCTTCCCACAGCCGCACCGGGATGCCGCGCTCCCCGGCCACGGCCAGCGCGGCGTCCCGGGTGATCCGGTTGTCGACGTGGGCGTTGATGGCCGCGCAGGTGACGACCAGCGTCGGCACGACCTCGGCGACGACCGCTCGGATGTCGTCCTCGACCGCCGCGCGCAGCTCGCGCTCGTGCTCCGGCGAGTGCTCGTCGATGCGCAGCTTCGCCTTGCCCGCCACGTTCTCCGCCAACCACCGGCCGTCCGGCAGCCTGCGGTAGATCGAGTCGAGGAACCGGCCGTGCCGGTGCGCCGCGCCCAGGTGGTCGAGGGCGGCGGCGTCCTCCGCCCGGCGGACCAGCGACGCGTCCTGGTCCGGGGCGAGGCCCCAGAGTTCGTGCAGCCGTTGTGCCGCGGCGGAATACGGCGGCGACGCGCTGCCCGCGAACACGGTGTGCACGAGCACGTCCGCGCCATCCCGCCCCGCCTGGGCGAGACCCGCGCCGTAGGACAGGACCGCGTCGTCCAAATGGGGGGATACCGCCAGGAACCGGACCTGGCCGGAAGCTTGAGACATGGCCACCACCTTGGTGATCGCGGTGCCGCGTTACAACAGGCGCGACCTGGACAGCCGCTCACGCGGAGACTGTCGGCTTCTCCCGGTTGACCACGTCGAAGAGCAGCCGCGCGGCCACGGAGGTGCCGTCGGTGCGCATCGTGCCCGCGACGGCCGCCGCGCGGTCCCGGGTCTCGGGGGCCAGTGCCGCGGCGAGCGCGGCCGACAGGGATTCGACCGTCGTGGTCAGGCTGTCGTGCACCACCCCGATCCCCAGCTCCGCCGCCCGGCCCGCGTGGTACGGCTGGTCGGTGCTGCGGGGCACCAGTACCTGGGGGACGCCCGCCCGCGTGGCCACGTGCGTCGTGCCCGCGCTGCCCGGGTGCACGACGGCGGCCACCAGGCCGAACAGCACCTGGAGGTTCACCTCGCTGACGACGAAGCAGTCGGCGCCGTCGTCCGGTCGGGCCAGGTCGGCCCAGCCGCTGGAGAGGATCACCCGGCGGCCGTGGCCGCGGATCGCCTCGATGGCCGCCCCGGCGGCGTCGTCGGTCCCGGTCGTGCTGCCGAAACCCAGGTACACCGGCGGTTCACCGGCGTCGAGGAAGTCCACCAGCGGACCGGGCAGCGGCCGCTCGTCCGGCAGTACCCACACCCCGGTCTGCACGGCGTCGAGGTCCGGCGGCAGCGGGGCCAGGACCGGGTCGGCGGCCAGCCACGGCCGGTCGGCGTAAGCGTGGTCGAAGGCGTTGTCCACCGGCGGCAGGCCGATCGCGGCCCGGTTGGCGTTGAGCGGCTCGCCGAAGCGGCTGTGGAAGCGCAGCCTGCGCTGCGCCCACAGCACCCCGTTGTCGGTCACGCCCGGCTCGGTCCGCTCGTCCACGGGCGGCACGTGGTGCCGCGACGGCAGGTAGACCGGGCTGTAGGCGGCGTAGGAGTACGGGATGCCCCGCTTCTCGGCGACCGACCGGACCGCCGCGGCGGCAGCCAGTTCCCCGGTCGCCACCACCACGTCGCACCCCTCGGCGGCCGCGGGGACCCGCTCGAACTGCATGGCGACCGCCCCGGCCTCCAGCCTGCGCTGCTCCTCGGGGGACGGCGGCGGCGTCCCGTCCCGCAGCACCACGCGCTGCGGGAGGCCGACGGGCACGTGCGGCACGCCGACCTCGGCCAGCCGCTCCGCGGCGAAGGGCGGCGCGCACACCCGCACCCGCGCGTCGAGTGCCCGCAGGCGCACCGCCAGTGCCACCAGCGGTTCGACATCGCCGCGGCTCCCGGACGTCGACAACAACACGCGCATCTCGCATCTCCTGTTCAGGTGGGGCGTCCCGGGCGGTTCACGCCGAGGCGGGCCGCTGCTCCCGGTCGACCGCGGCGAGCACCAGGGCGGCCGCCACGCGCGCCCCGTCGACGCGGACGGCGTCCGCCACGGCCGCGGCGCGCGCCCGGGTCTCGGGGGTCAGGGCCGTGGTGAGCGCGGCCTCGAGGGAATCGGGGGTCGGGGTCGGGCCGTCGTGCGCCGCGCCGATCCCCAGTTCGACGACCCGGGCGGCGAAGTAGGGCTGGTCCGCGATCTGGGGCACCAGGACCTGGGGCGCGCCCGCCTTGGCGGCCGTGGTCGTCGTGCCCGCGCCGCCGTGGTGGACGACGGCGGCCACCCGGCCGAACAGCAGCTGGTGGTTCACCTCGCCGACCGCGAAGCAGTCGTCCTGGCCGTCGGGCGGGGCCAGATCGGCCCAGCCACGGGAAAGGACGACCCGGTGCCCCCGCGCGCGGACCGCGTCGACCGCCACCCGGGCGGCGTCCGCGTGCGCGCGCATGCTGCCGAAACCGACGTACACCGGCGGCGGACCCGCGGCCAGGAACGCCGCCAGGTCGGCGGGCAGGGGCCGGTCGTCGGGCAGGACCCAGGCGCCGGTCTGCACGGCGTCGAGGTCGGTGGGCAGCAACGGGGCCAGGGTGGGGTCCGCCGACAGCCAGGGGTGGTCGGTGTAGCCGAACCCGTAGATGTCGGTGACCGGCGGCAGGCCGATCGCGGCCCGCTGCTCGTTGAGCGGGGTGCCGAAGCGCCGGAAGGCGCTCTGGCCGTTGCGGTGCCACAGCGCCGCGATGTCGGTGCCCTCCGGCGCGGGTGGTTCGCCCAGGGGTGGCGGCGGCGGGTAGTGCGGCGACGGGAGGTAAATCGGGCAGTGGAAGGCGTAGAAGTACGGGATACCCAGCTTCTCGGCGACCGACCGCACGCCGACGGCGGCGGCCAGCACTCCGGTCGCCACCACCGCGTCGCACCCCTCGGCGGCCGCCGGGAGCCGGTCGAACTGGGTGGCGATGACCTCGGCGTTGAACCGGAGCATGTCCTCGGGGGTGGGCGGCTTCCGGTCCGCCGCGCGCACCGGCGGCCGTGCGGGCGGGCCGACCGGCACGTGCGGCACACCCACCTCGGCCAGCCGGTCCGCGCAGTCCGGTGGCGCGCTCACCCGGGCTTCCGCGCCGAGATCCCGCAGTCCCACGGCCAGGGCCAGCAGCGGTTCGACGTCACCCCGGCTCCCGGACGTCGACAGCAGCACCCGCATCAGGCGTTCCCCGCTTCCGTGGGTCGTGGTCCGCGGTTCACGCGGGAACCGGCGGCTGGTCCACGCCCGCCGCGGCGAACAGCAGCGCCGCGGTCACGGACGTCCCGTCGGTGCGGATCGTGGCCGCCACGGCGGCGGCCCGGTCGCGGGTGTCCGGGGTGAGCGCGGTGGCGAACGCGGCCGACAGCGCCTCGGGGTCCGGGATCGGACCGTCGAGCGCGACCCCGACGCCCAGTTCCGCCACCCGGTCCGAGTAGTAGACCTGCGCCACGTCGTTGTCGATGACGTGGCGCAGCACGACCTGGGGGACGCCCGCCAGCGTGGCCACGAACGTCGTGCCCGCGCTGTCGTGGTGCACGGCGGCGGCCACCCGGCCGAACAGCGCCTGCAGGTTGACCTCGCCGATGGCGAGGCAGTCGTCCCGGTCGTCGTCCAGGGCCAGTTCGTCCCAGCCGCGGGACAGGACGACCCGGCGACCGTGGGCGCGGGCCGCGTCGACCGACGCCCGCGCGGCGTCCGCCGATCCGGACGAGCTGCCGAACCCCACATACACCGGCGGCGGGCCCGCGGCCAGGAACGCCTCCAGTTCGGCAGGCAGCGACCGCTGGTCGGGCAGCACCCACGCGCCGGTCTGCACGGCGTCCAGACCCGCGGCGGGTGGGGCCAGGACCGGGTCCGTGGCGAGCAGCGGGTGGTCGGTGTAGCCGTAGTCGAACAGGTCGCGCACCGGCGGCAGCCCGATCGCGGCCCGACCGGCGTTGACCGGGTCGCCGAAGTGCCGGTCGGCGCCCTCGTTGTACAGGTCCCGCTGCTCCTGGCTGCGCGCCGACGGCAGGTGGTCCGGGCTGAAGATCGTGTAGAAGTAGGGCACGCCCAGCTTCTCGGCCACCGACCGGGCGACGACCGCGGTGGGCAGCAACCCGGTCGACACCACCACGTCACAGCCCTCGGCCGCCGCGGGGACCGCGTCGAACCACTCGGCGACGACCTCGGCCACCACCTCGACCGCCCCGGGCGGCGGCTCACCCGGACCGCGCGCGCCCGCGCGCACCGGCCTGCCGACCGCCACCATCGGCACGCCGACCTCGGCGCACCGCTGCGCGTAGTCCGGCGGCAGGCACGTACGCACCTGCGCGCCGAGCTCCCGCAGCCGCACCGCCAGCGCCACCAGCGGTTCGATGTCCCCGCGTGACCCGCACCCGGTGATCAGCACGCGCATGTCGCATCCCCTGTTCGGTAGGTCATCGGCCGACGCGCCGGTGTCAGGCCGGGTGGTAGGGCAGCCACTTCATCCCGTCGGGCGAGGTCACCAGCCCACCGGGGAACAGCGGCACCTCGGGCTCGGCGTCCGCGCCGAGCAGCGCCCGCACCTGCACCTGGCCCGCCTCCTGCATGGCCTGCTGGACCACCTGCGACTTGAACATCGGCACCATGCTGTCCTCGCCGCCCGCGATCTGGTCGACGGCCGCGGCGAACTCCGCGCTGCGCTCGGTGATCCGGTCGGCGGCGGTCAGCGCCGTCTCACCGGAGGAGACGCCGCCGATCAGCTCCACAAAGGACTCGATCTCGGTGCTGGTGTTGTTGGTGACCTTCTTGGCCTGCCAGAAGTACGAGTCCTCGTTGACGTTCATCTGGTAGAAGGACACGAGGAACTCGTAGAACACGCCGTACTCGCGGCGGTACCGGGCCTCGAACTCGTTGAGCGCGGTCTTCTCGTCCAGGTCGCCCGCGAGCACGCTGTTGATCGACCGGGCGGCCAGCAGCGCGCTGTAGGTCGCCAGGTGCACCCCGGAGGAGAACACGGGGTCCACGAAGCACGCGGCGTCGCCGACCAGGACCATGCCCGGCCGCCAGAAGGTCGTCTGCTGGTAGGAGTAGTCCTTGCGGACCCGCAGCTCGCCGTACTCGCCGGTGGTGACCCGGGTGGCGTCGGCGAGGTACTCCGAGATCAGCGGGCACTCGGCGATCAGCGCGGTGAGCGCCTTCTCCTGGTCGCCCTGGATCTTCTCGGCGTCCTCCCGGCGCACCACCGCGCCGACGCTGGTCAGCGTGTCGCTCAGCGGGATGTACCAGAACCAGCCGCTCTTGAAGGCGACGCTGAGGATGTTGCCCGAGGTCGGCGCGGGCAGCCGCTTGCCGCCCTCGAAGTAGCCGAACAGCGCCAGGCTGCGGAAGAACTCCGAGTAGTTCCGGGTACCGCCGACGCTGTGGTACAGCCTGCTCTTGTTGCCGGACGCGTCGATCACGAAGCGCGCCGACACCTCCCGCTCGACGCCGTCGGGGTCGGTGTAGCGCAGGCCGGTGACCCGGTCGCCCTCCTCCAGCACGGCGGCGACCGCGCAGCCCTCGCGCACCTCGACGCCCTTGCGCTTGGCGTTGTTCAGCAGGATCTCGTCGAACCGCGCCCGCTCGACCTGGTAGGCGAAGGACGTCGCGCCCGCCATCTTCGCGGAGAGCCCGAAGTGGAACGTCCACGGCTCCGGGCGGGCGCCCCAGCGGAACGTGCCACCGCGCTTGATCGGGAACCCGGCGGCGGCCAGCTCGTCGGCGACGCCGAGCATCCGGCACACCCCGTGCACCGTGGCGGGCAGCAGCGACTCACCGATCTGGTACCGGGGGAAGACCTCCTTCTCCAGCAGCAGCACCCGGTGCCCCTGCATGGCCACCAGCGCCGCCACGGTCGAGCCGCCCGGCCCGCCACCGGCCACCACCACGTCGAACTCTTCCACCGACATATCCCACCATTCCTCGATCGAGTGCGAATCCGTTGTGGCCGACGGCAAACCGCCCGCGCTCAGGCGCCGACGGGAGCTTCCCCGAATACCGGTCCGTCCACTACCAGGTGACCGGGACCCGGTCCGGGCAGTCGACGAACGCGTTGCGGTACTTCACTTCCTCGACGGGCACGGCCAGGCGCAGCCCGGGGAACCGCTCCCACAGGGTCTGGTACGCCCGGCGCAGCATCGCCCGCGCCAGCGCGGCGCCGACGCAGTAGTGGATGCCGTGCCCGAAGCCGACGTCCGAGACCGAGCCGCGGTTGGCGTCGACGACGTCGGGGTTCGGCGTCAGCGCCGGGTCGCGGTTGGCCATGAGCACCGAGCAGAGGACGTAGTCCCCCGCCTTGATCAGCTGCCCGTCGATGACGACGTCCTTGAGCGCCAGGCGCGGGTTCGGCCCCTGCACGGGCGACAGGTACCGCACCAGTTCGTTGACCAGGCGGTCCGCCTTCTCCGGGCCCTCGAACAGCAGCGGGATCTGGTCCGGTTGCCCCAGCAGCGCGAGCACCCCGAACCCGATCATCCCCGCGACGGTCTCGACGCCGCCGAGGACCAGGGCCGTGCACAGGCCCTTCAGCTCGTCGTCGGTGACGTTGTCGCCGTGCTCGCGCACGAGCCCGCCGAGGAAACCCTCGTCGGGTTCCGCCCGCTGGCGCGCGATGAGACCGCTCAGGTACCGGTTGAACGCCGCGCTGTCGGCGGCCCGCGCCTTAAGCCCGCGACCGAGGTCGACGTTGCGCCGGATCCGCCGGACGAACTCGCCCCGGTCGTCGCGCGGGATGTCGAGCAGTTCGCAGAGCACGCCCGCGCCGACCGGGTCGGCGAAGAGGCCCTGGAGGTCCGCGGGCGGTCCGGCCGCCTCCATCATCTCCAACCGGTCCTCGATGAGGCGCTGGATCGCGGGTTCCATCGCGCGGATCCGCCGGACCGTGAACTCCGGTGTCAGCATCCGCCGCAGGCGCGTGTGCTCGGGCGGGTCGTAGGTCGAGATCTGCCCGACGAACTGGGTCTCCACGTGCGCACCCGAGTCGCCGTGGGTGAACCGGGGTCGCGTGGTGAAGTTCTCGTGGTCTCCCAACACCTTCCGCACGACGTCGTAGCCGAAGGCCTGCCAGACGTAGTCCCGGCCCAGTTGGGCGGACGCCTCGCCGACGATCCGGAACAGCGGGCCGTGCGCGCGGAGTCCCACGTTGTCCGCGTGCGGGTCGCAGTTCGTCCGGTGCTGGAAGTTCGCGGGCTCCCGCACCAGCGGCGCGACCGCGTTGCTGCCGTGATCCATACCGAGCGGAAGCCCCTTCATCGACCCGACCTCTCCGGCGATCCAGTCTCACCCGCGGTCACGCGGGACGTCCAGCACCGCGCCGTGGACAACGCGGTGCGCGTTCCCTTGCCGGACAGGCGAAGCACGCGATCACGCCACCAGGCTCGCGGCCGCGGCGAGCTGGCGGCCGATCATCGGCGGGAACGCGCGGACCGCGTGCGCGAGTTCGGCGAGGTCGTCGGCGACCAGCGCCTGCGGACCGTCGCAGAGCGCCTCCTCCGGGGCGGGGTGCACGTCGATGATCAGGCCGTCCGCGCCGACCGCCATCGCCGCGCGCGACAGCGGCAGCACGAGTTCGCGCCTGCCGCCGGAGTGCGACGGGTCGATGATCACCGGCAGGTGGGTCAGCCCCTGCGCGACCGGGACAGCGGAGATGTCGAGGGTGTTGCGGGTGGTCGTGTCGAACGTCCGGATGCCCCGCTCGCACAGCACGATGTCGAGGTTGCCGCGCTGGGCGACGTACTCGGCGGCCATCAGCCACTCCTCGATCGTGGCGTTCAGGCCGCGCTTGAGCAGCACCGGCTTGCCGCAGCCGCCGACCGCCTGCAGCAGCGCGAAGTTCTGCATGTTCCGGGTGCCCACCTGGAGCATGTCCGCGTACCGGCTCACCAGCGGCACGTCGTGCGCGTCGACGACCTCGGTCACCACGGGCATCCCCACCGCCTCGCGCACGTCGGCCAGGATGCGCAGCCCGTCCTCGCCGAGCCCCTGGAAGGCGTACGGCGAGGTGCGCGGCTTGTAGGCGCCGCCGCGCAGCAGCGCCGCGCCCGCCCGCTGGGCCATCCGCGCGGCGGCCAGGGTCTGCTGAGGGGTCTCGACCGCGCAGGGCCCGGCGATCAAGGTCATGGTGCCGGGGCCGATGGGCACCCCGCCCACGCGGATCACCGAGCGCGTCGGGTGGTTCTCCCGACTCACCAGCTTGTACGGCACCGAGACCCGGAGCACTTCCGCGACACCGGGTTTGCCGTCGAGGCCGAGTGTTTGGAACCGGTCGATGTCGCCGACCAGCCCGACGATCGTCCGGCTGACGCCCCGGCTGATGAACGCCGACCCGCCCGCCTTCGCCACGATCGAGACGACCGCGTCGGTTTCCTCGTCGGACGCACCGGGCGCCATCACGATGACCATTCGCTTCTCCCTGGGAAAGTGTGCGTGCCCCGGCGACTCACCAGGCGACCGGCAGTTCGGTCAGCCCGTAGGCCGGGGTGGTGAGCCGGAACCGGGGTTCCCGCTCGGGATCGGCCAGCCGCAGCGCGGGGAAGCGCCGCCACAGGGCCGTGTAGACCGTGCGCAGTTCGAGCCGGGCCAGCGCGGCGCCCAGGCAGTGGTGGATGCCGTGCCCGAACGCGACGTGCGGGACGGACTCGCGGGTCACGTCGAGCCGGTCCGGGTCCGGCACCAGCGCGGGGTCGCGGTTGGCGGTGGGCAGCACGAGGATGACGGTCTCCCCCTGCTTGACCAGCTGGTCGCCGAGGACGACGTCCTCCATGGCGGTCCGCGGCGTCGGCGCGTAAGGGACGGTCAGGTACCGGATCAGCTCGTCGACCGCCCGGTCCGCCGACTGGTCGTCGGCGCGGAAGGCGGCGGCCTGCTCGGGCTCGCGCAGCAGCGCCAGCACGCCGAGCCCGATCATGCCGGAGATGTTGTCGTCACCCGCCAGCATCACCTGCACGCAGAAGCCCCGCAGCTCCTCGTCGGTGGCCGTGCTGCCGTACTCGGAGATGACGGCGCCGATCAGCCCCTCGCCGGGCTCCGCGCGCTCCCTGGCGATCATCGCCAGCAGGTACCGCGAGAACGCCTCCCCGGCCGCGGCCCGCCGCTTCTGGCTGCGCGAGGCGTCGAGGTGCGCGTGGCACAGCTGGAGGAACATGGCGCGGTCGTCCCGGGGCACGCCGATCAGCTCGCACAGCACGGCGCCGGGCACCTGGTCGGCGACGTGCTCGACCAGGTCTGCCGGGGAGCCCGCGGACGCCATGGCGTCGAGGCGCTCCTCGACGATCTGCTCGATGGCGGGCCCCAGGCGCTTGAGCTTGCGCACGGTGAACCCGGGGGTCAGCTTCTGCCGGAGCCGGGTGTGCTCGGGCTGGTCGTAGTCCATGAGGTTGCCGACCAGCTCGCGCGGCCGGAACGTGCCCTGCCCGCCGATCTCGTCGCGCGGGTCCCAGCGGCGCCGGGTGCTGAACCGCTTGTGGTCGCCGAACACCTGCCGGACCAGCGCGTGCCCGGTGGCCATCCAGTGCGTCTCGGCGTCCGCGCCGGTGCCGACGGTGACCCTCGTCAGCGCGCCCGCGGCGCGCAGTTCGTCGGCCGGGTCGAGGTCCTGCCTGCGGATGTGCAGGGGGCGCGGGTCGTCGTCGCTCAACGGGAGGTCCTTTCTGCCGGTCCGGGGGTCACCAGTCGAGCGGGAGGGCTTCGACGTCGAACGGCGGTGGCCCCAGCCGGATCTCGCGGTCGGGTTCGGCCAGCCGCAAGCCGGGGAAGCGGTGCGCCAGCGCCGGGAGCGCCACCCGGAACACCAGCTCGGCCAGCGGCCTGCCGAGGCAGTGGTGGACGCCGTGCCCGAACGCGACGTGCGCGGGCTTGACCCGGGTGATGTCGAACCCGTCCTCGGGGCCGGGGAAGTCGCGGCGGTTCGCGGCCAGGAAGGAGGGGGTGACGGTGTCACCCGCCTTGACGGGGCAGCCGCCGATGCGCACGTCCTCCAGCGCGACGCGCGGTGTGGTCTTCTCGTCGCTGGTCAGGTACCGGGTCACCTCGTCCAACCAGTCCGGGGCGGCGTCCGGGTCGTCGCGCAGCAGCGCGAACTGGTCCGGGTGCTCGACCATCAGCCACGCGCCCGCCGCGAGGTAGCGGGCCACCTGGTCGCCGCCCGCGCCCATGACGAACGCGGCCACGCCCTTGAGCTCCGCGTCGGTGATGTCGTCGCCGAACTCCCGCACCACGACGCCGAACATGTCGTCGCCGGGGTCGCGGCGGGTGCGGGCGACCATCTGCTCCATGTAGGTCCAGAACTTGTTGCCCGCCGCCACGCGCCGCTTGCCGGACCGCTCTGACCGGCTCGCGTGCAGCGCGCGGGAGAGGCCCACCTGGTCGTCCCGGGGGATGCCGAGGAAGTCGCAGGTCACCGTTGTGGCGATGGGCCAGCCGAAGCGCGGGACGAAGTCCACCGGGCCACCGGTGTCCTCGATGTCGTCGAGCACCGCGGCGACGATCTTCTCGACCCGCGGCCGGAACCGCTGCATCCGCCGCGCGGTGAACGGCGGCGTCACCATCCGGCGCAGGCGGGTGTGCTCCGGCGGGTCGTACTGGGTGAGGAAACCGGGCCAGGTGCGGCCCGCCGCGGTCCCGCCGTAGAGCAGCTTGGCGCTGAACCGGTCCGAGCCGAGCACCTGCCGGATCTCGTCGTACCCGGTGGCGAGCCACGCGGTCCGCCCCTCGGGGGCGTCCTCGACGCCCAGCACGCTCATCGGCCCCTCGGCCATCAGCGCCCGCAGCTCGGGGACCGGGTCGAACCGGTCCCGCCGGTGCAGGTCCATGCCCCGGCTCACGTTGATCTCCTCGAACGTGTCCCGGACAACGTCGTTCTCGTCGGCCACCGCACAGGTCCTTTCACGTCATCCGGGTGGTCGGCGGGCGGTCGGACGAGCGACGGGCTCGTCCAACCGCCCGCGTCGAGCAGTCGGACACCTCGCGATCAGGCGCCGATCTCCTGGGTTTCCTGGATCAGGCTCTTGGGCCGCAGGTCCGTCCAGTGCTCCTCGACGTAGGCGAGGCACTCCTGGCGGGTGGCCTCGCCGTACGCGCGGGTCCAGCCCGCGGGCACCTCCGCGAAGGTCGGCCAGATGGAGTGCTGGCCCTCGTCGTTGACCAGCACGAAAAAGGCGCCGTCTTCGTTGTCGAAGGGGTTGGTCATCGCTGCGTCCTCTCGCTCTCCGGCCGCGACCGGAGCTTCTCGGCGACGATGGCCCCGATCTGGGCCATGGCCGCGGGTTGCACCATCTGGTAGTGGTCGGTCTCGATCTCGTGGGACTCGATCGTCCCGCTGGTGTAGGCCGTCCAGCTAGCCGTGGCCACCTCGACCGGCAGGTGCGCGGGACGGTCCACAGTGGCCACGAAGAGCAGGACGTCGCCCGCGAAGGGCTCCGCGGTGTGGCCGGGGCCGACGTCCCAGAGGTTGCGCATGACCGCCTCCAGGCGGGCACGGGCACCGGCGCCCTGGACCAGCTGGCCCGCGAGTTCCAGGTCCTGCTGGTTGCGCTTCTCCAGCGCGTCCTCCTCGCGCGCGGCCTCCTCGCTCGGCGTGCCGGTCGCCTTCCGTCCCATGTAGACGGGGTAGGCGTCGAGCAGCGCGAGCAGGCCGACCTGCTCGCCGTCCGCCTCGATCAGCTTGGCCATCGCCTGCGCGATCCGGCCGCCGAGCGACCACCCGAGGAGGTGGTACGGCCCATTCGGCTGCACGGCGCGGATCTGTGCGAGGTAGTCGCGCGCCATCTCGTCGACGCTGCCCGGCAAGGGTTCCGTGCGGGCCAAGCCGCGCGCCTGCACGCCGTAGACCGGCTGGTCCGGCGGGAGGTGCCGCACCAGCGGCGCGTAATTCCAGCTCAGGCCACCGCTCGCGTGGACGCAGAACAGCGGCGGACGACCGCCACCCGCCTGCAACGGCAGCAGGATCTCGTAGTCCCCGGTCTTCACCGACGCACTCGACCGCCGCCGCTCGCCCACGACGACCAGTTTCTTGGCGGAAGTCTTGCGCGCCAACAGGCCCGTGTTCAGCATCTGGTGCCCGGGAGTCCCGAATGGACACGGAACGGTCGGCAGGTCGCCCGCGTCCACGGCCTCGCCGGTGACGTAGAGGGTGCCGACGCCCCCGGGGACGACGGGCCGCAGCCGGTCGTCGAGCAGGAGCGCGCCGAGCGGGCCGTCGCCGACCAGGTCGGTGACCGCCGCGGGCGCGGCGCCGGACCACCGCGCCGGGGCGATGGGGGGACGCGCGCGCTCGGTGTCGTCGAGGAAGACGTCGAGTTCGCCGATCCGCCGCGTGGGGTCCGCCGCCACCTGCTCCAGCACCCGGACCAGCCGTCGGGCCACGGACTCGGCGGTGTCCCGGTCGAACAGGTCGGCGGCGTAGTGCAGGGTGCCGTCGATGCCGTCCTCGTTGTCGTCGTCATCGCGGCGCTCGGTGAGCCGGAACGCCAGGTCCAGCTCGGTGGTCTCGTGCCCGGCGGATTCGACGTCGCTGCGCAGTCCGGGCAGTTCCGTCGCGCCCCACCCGGCCAGGTCCTCCTCCAGCACCCGCAACCCCACCTGGAACACGGGGTGCCGGGAGAGCGAAGCGGGCAGGTCCAGCAGCTCCGCGATCCGCTCGAACGGCACATCGGGGTGCTCCTGCGCGGCCTGGACCGCCTCCTGCACCCGCGTCAGGACCTCCAGGAAGGTCGGGTCACCCGAGAGGTCCGTGCGCAGGGGCAGCGGCCGGGCGAACGGCCCGATCATCGGTTCGAGGTCGATGAGGTCCTCGTCGCGCGGCAGCGTCGTACCGATCACCAGGTCGTGGCCCGCGCCGAGCGCCGCCAAGAGCACGGCGAGCGCGGCGTGCACCACCTGGTACGTGTCCGCGGCCGTCGAGTCCACCGCCGCCAGCAAGCGGGCGTGCGGTTCCGCGCCCAGCCGCAGCGCGACCGCACCGGCCCGCCGCGACGGGACGGCGGATCGCGGCCGGTCGACCGGGAGCACGGTCTCCCCGTCGACGCCCGCCAGCGCGTCCCGCCAGAAGACCAGCTGCTCGTTGATCAGGCTGCCCGGTTCGCGCTCGTCCGCCAGCAGCCGCCGCTCCCAGATCGCGTAGTCGGCGAACTGGAGGGCGAGCGGTGCGCGCTGGGGCACCCGGCCTTCGCGGCGCGCGCCGTAGGCGGCGGCCAGGTCGCGGAAGAACACGTCCACCGAGTCGTCGTCGGCGAGGATCCGGTGCACCCGCAGCTGGAGCACGTGCTCCTTCTCCGACAGCGCGAACAGGTCGCACCGCCACGGCACGTCCCGGGTGAGGTCGAAGACCTGGTCGCGCCGTTCGGCGAGCGCGCCCGCTAGGTCGTCCTCGGTGACCGGGGTCGCGGTCAGGTCGACGGTCAGGGTGTCGTGGACGTGCTGGTGGACGTGCTGCCCGTGGCCCGGGAAGCTCGTCCGGAAGATCTCGTGCCGAGCCGCGACATCGCCGAGCGCCGCCGCCAGCGCGGGCACGTCCAGTCTGCCGCGCAGGCGCAGCGCGACCACGATGTGGTGGCCCGCGGTCTCCTCGCCGGGCTGGGCCAGCAGCCAGGCGCGGAACTGCCGGGCCGTCGGCGGCACCCGCTCGGGCCGCTCGGCGGCCTCCAGCGCGGGCCGCGACTTCGCGGCGAGCGCCCGGGCGACACCGGCCGGGGTCGGCGAGGAGAACAGCTGCCGGACCGGCAGGTCAGCACCCAACTCCTCGCGGATCCGGGCGATGAGCCGCATGGCCAGCGCCGAACTCCCGCCCAGGTCGTGGAAGGCGTCGTCGACCCCGACCCGCTCGACGCCGAGGATCTCGGCGAAGAGCGCGCAGAGCACCTTCTCGGCCTCGCTCTCCGGCGACTTGTCCGACGCGCGCCCGGCGAGGTCCGGGGCGGGCAGGGCCCGTCGGTCGACCTTGCCGTTGGGGGTGACCGGCAGGCCCGCCAGCAGGACGACCGCGATCGGCACCATGTACTCGGGCAGGGCCAACCCCAGCTGCCGCCGGATCTCCTCCGGCCCGGCGTCGCCGCCGTCGGAGACGACGTAGCCCACCAGGCGCTTCTCCCCCGGCTGGTCCTCGCGCGCCAGGACGACGGCCTCGACCACGCCCGGCTGGGCGGCCAGCGCGGCCTCCACCTCGCCGAGTTCCACCCGGTAGCCGCGGATCTTCACCTGCTCGTCGGTGCGGCCGAGGAACACCACCTCGCCGTCACGGGTCCAGCGCGCCAGGTCGCCGGTGCGGTACATGCGCTCACCGGCGCGGAACGGGCACGCCACGAACCGCTCGGCCGTCAGGCCCGGCTTGGCGAGGTACCCGCGAGCCAGTCCGGTGCCCGCGATGTACAGCTCACCCGCCACACCCGGCGCGACCGGGCGCAGGAACGCGTCGAGGATGTAGATCATGCGGTTGGCCATGGGGTGGCCGATCGGCAGCTCCCGCTCGACCACGTCACCGGGTTCGATCGGCAGCCACGTCGCGCACAGCGTGGTCTCGGTCGGCCCGTAGGTGTTGCGCACCCGCAGGTCGGGCTGGGCCCGGCGCAGGTTCGCCACGGACTGCGCGGGCACGACGTCCCCGCCGGTCCCGATCTCGACCAGACCCGTGAAGCACTCCGGGGAGGTCTCCGCGAGCGCGCGGAAGGTCCCGGCGGTGAGGTGGACGGCGGTCGCGCCCCGCGCGACGGCTTGGCGCACCCCGCCCGCGTCGAGGATCCCGGGCTCGGTCAGCAGGACCCGGCCGCCGGTGACGAGCGGGACCCACATCGCGTAGAGCGAGGGGTCGAAGACGTGCGTCGCGTGCATCAGGACGCCGTCGTCGGGGCCGAGCTGCCAGCCCGCGTCGCCCGCCAGACCGGCCACCGCGCCGTGCGGGATGGCCACGCCCTTGGGGACACCGGTGGAGCCCGAGGTGTACATGACGTACGCCAGGTCGTCGGCGCCGATCGGGACCCCGGATACCGTGGCAGCACTGCCATCGATGGCGGCGCGGGTGTCCGGCGCGTCGAGCACGATCGCGCCGTCCGGCACGACCCCGCTGGTGGCCCCGGTGCAGACGACGAGCGAGATCTCGGAGTCGGCGAGGATGAACGCGATCCGCTCGGCCGGGTACTCGACGTCCACGGGAACGTAGGCGGCGCCCGCCTTCCAGATCGCCAGGAAGGTGATCAGCAGGTCCGGCGACCGCTCCATGGCCACGCCGACGCGGTCACCGCGGCCGACGCCGCGACCGGCGAGGTGGGTCGCCAGCCGGTTCGACGCCCGGTCGACCTCGGCGTAGGTCAGGTCCGCGCCCGCGGCGTCGGTGATCGCCACGGCGTCCGGCGCGGCGGCCACCCGCCGCGCGAACAGCTCGACGACCGAGTCCCCGGGCACCGGGCCCTCGGTCGCGTTCCACTCGTCCACCACCAGGGCGCGTTCGGCCTCGCTCAGCAGCGTCAGGCGGCCGATGAGCACGTCCGGCTCGGCGACCAGCCGCGCCAGCACGCGGGCCAGCGAGCCGACGACCGACTCGGCGGCGGTCCGGTCGAACACGCCCTGGTCGTAGTCGAGGATGAGCGGCATCCGGTCGCCGGGACCGGTGATCAGGGTGAGCGGGTAGTGCGAGGAGTTGCGACCCCGCTTCACCGGGAGCAGCGCCAGGCCACCGCCCTCGGGCCGCCCCAATCCCTTGCGGGGGAAGTTCTCGTAGATGACGAGCGTGTCGAACGACGCCCCGGGACCGGCGGCGGTCTGCACCTCTTGCAGGCCGAGGTGCTGGTGGGCCATCAGTGCCGATTGGGTCCGCTGGAGGTCGGCGAACAGGTCGACGGCCCGCCGCGCGCCGTCGAGCCGGACCCGCACGGGCAGGGTGTTGAGCAGCTGGCCGACCATCGACTCCACGCCGGGCAGCTCGGCGGGCCGCCCCGACGCGGTCGCGCCGAACACCACGTCCGTGCGGCCCGCCAGGTGCGCCAGCACGACGGCCCACGCGCCCTGCACGACGGTGTTCAGCGTGAGGCCCTGGCCGCGCGCCAGGCGCGCCAGGCCTTCCGTCAGCTCCTCGGGCAGCTCGACGATCGCGGTGTCGATGTCCGGCACGCGGGTCGGGTCGACCGAGGCGACCGTGGTCGGTGTGTCCACACCGGACAGTTCGGCCCGCCAGGCGGCCTTGGCGGCTTCCTTGTCCTGCCTGGCCAGCCAGGCCAGATAGTCCCGATAGGACACCGTGTCGGGTAGCCCGGACGCGTCGCCGCCCGCCGCGTAGATCGCGGCCAGCTCGCGGTGGATGATCGGCATCGACCAGCCGTCGACCAGCACGTGGTGCAGGGTGTGCACGAGCCGGTGCCGGTCCGGGGCGAGCCGGACCAGGTGCAGCTTGGTCAGCGGCGCCGCGTCGATGCGCAGCCGGTCGGCCAGCTCCGCGGCCGCCAGCCGGTCCACCTCGCCGTCGGCGATGTCCTCCGGCAGCCCGGAGAGATCCGTTTCGCGCCAGGGGATCTCGGCGTCCCGCGCGATGACCTGCACCATCCGCGCGCCGCTGACGTAGCGGAAGCAGGCCCGCAGCGCGGCGTGCCGCGCCACGAGCGCCTGCCACGACGCCCGCAGCCGCGCGGCGTCGAGCGGGCCGTCGATGCCGTAGACGGTCTGCACGGTGTAGGTGTCGAGGCCGTCCGTGTCGAGGGCGGAGTGGTAGAGCATGCCCTCCTGCAACGGCGAGAGCGGCCAGACGTCCTCCACGCTGGAGCGCGGCTTCGCGCGGGTGTCGTCAACGGTCACGATCTGCTCCTCCTGGCGGGTCATTCGCCGGCCAGCCCGGCCTCTAGTTGGTCCATCTGGTCGGCGGAGAGGTCGACGAGCATGCCCACCTCGGGCTGCGGCGCCGCCGCGGCGCCGTCGGCCGCCAGTTCCGTGACGAGCAGCGCCAGCCGCTCCGGGGTCCGCTCGTCGAACACCTGCCACGGGGACAGCTCCAGGCCCTTCCGGCGGGCGCGGGCGGACAGCTGCATCGAGGTGATCGAGTCGCCGCCGAGTTCGAAGAAGCTGTCCTCGGCACCCACCCGGTCGAGGCCGAGCACCTCCGCGAACAGCTCGCACAGCCGCGCCTCCATGGCCGTGCGCGGGTCCCGTTTGGACGAAAGGCCCGCGAAGTCCGGCGCCTGCAACGCCCGGCTGTCGAGCTTTCCGTTGGGGGTCAAGGGCATCCGGTCCAGCGGTACGAACGCCGCGGGCATCATGTACTCCGGCAGGCGCTCGGCCGCCAGTGCGCGCAGGGTGGTCATCAGCGCGACCGCCGCGACCGCCGCCTCGGCCGTCGGGACGACGTAGGCCACCAGTTGCTTCTCCCCCGGCCCGTCCCGGCGCACGGCGACGGCCACCTGGGAAACCCCGGCGTGGTCGGCGAGCACGGCCTCGACCTCGGCGGGCTCGACCCGGTACCCACGCACCTTGACCTGCGTGTCAGCCCGGCCGACGAAGACCAGCTGGCCGTCCCGGCTCCAGCGGAACCGGTCTCCGGAGCGGTACATCCGCTCCCCGGGGGCGAACGGGTTGGCGACGAACCGCTCGGCGGTCAGGCCCGGGCGACCGAGGTAGCCGCGGGCGAGACCGACACCGGTGATGTACAGCTCGCCCGCCACCCCCGGCGCCACCGGCTGCAGGAACGCGTCGAGCACGTAGTGCCGCACGTTGTGGATCGGGCCACCAAGTGGGACCACCTCGTGCCCCGGGGACAGCGGGGCGCTCATCGTCGAGCAGATCGTGGTCTCGGTCGGCCCGTACGCGTTGATCATCCGGCGGCCCGGCGACCAGCGGTCCACCAGCGCGGGCGGCAGCACCTCGCCGCCGGTCAGCACGGTCCGCAGGGTGTCCGGCAGGTCGTCCTCGACCGCCAGGATGCTCGGCGACACCGTGAGGTGGGTGATCCCCCACCGGCGCAGCGTGTCGCCCAGCGTCACCCGGGGCGGCATGCTCGCCGCGTCGGGCAGCACCAGGGTCCCGCCCGCCAGCAGGGCCATGTACAGCTCGGAGACGATGGCGTCGAACCCGATCGCGGACAGCTGCAAGACCCGCGACGACGACGTCACGGCCATCCGCTCGATGTGCGCGTAGGCCAGGTTGGCGAGCCCGGAATGCGTGACCAGGACGCCCTTGGGCACCCCGGTCGACCCGGACGTGTAGATCACGTACGCCGCGTCCTCCGGCGCCACCGGCGGCAAGTCGACCGACGGGTCGGCGGCGGGCAGCTCGTCGAGCACCAGGACCGTGCCCGCGAAGTCGGCGGGCACCACGGCGCGGGTCGCGGTCGTGCAGACCAGCACCTCAGGCACGGAACTCGCCAGCATCAGCTCGATCCGCTCGGTGGGGTACTCCGGGTCCACCGGCACGAACGCCCCGCCCGCGAACAGCACCCCCATCAGGGTCACCGCCAGCTCGGCCGAGCGCTCCACGAGCACACCCACGCGGGTCTCGCGCCGCACACCCAGCCCGACGAGCAGCCGGGCCAACGACTCGACCTCGTCGAGCACCTCGCCGTAGGACAGGCTCCGCGCCGCGTCCTGCACCGCCACCGCGTCCGGCGACTGCTCGACCTGCTTGCGGAACAGCACCGGCAGCGCTTCGGCCGCCAACGGCACCGCGGTACCGCTCCACTCGTCCACGACCAGGCGGCGCTGCGCCGGGCCGATCAGCGCGATCCGCCCGATCGGTGTCCGCGGCTCGGCGACCACCTGTTCCAGTGCGCGCAGGATGGCCGCGACCATCTCCTCGGCCCCGGACCGGTCGACCACGTCCGGCCGGTAGATGAACTCGCCGTGCACGCGACCGGCCACGGACCCGCGGATGGACAGCGGGTAGTGCCCCGTGTCGTTCGGGATCCCGGCGGGGCGCATGACGAGCGCGTCGGGGCCGTCGGACCTCGGCGGCGGGGGCGGGTAGTTCTCGAACACGACGATCGTGTCGAACGCCGCGCCGGGACCCGCGTGCTGGTTCAGCTCCGCGAGGCCGATGTGCTGGTGCGGGATCAGCGCGACCTGCCGCTCCTGCAGGTCCCTGAGCATCTCGACGACCGGCTCGGCACCGGTCAGCCGGGCCCGGACGGGCAGCATGTTCATGAACAGGCCGACCGCGGACTCGACACCGGGGATCTCGGGCGGGCGCCCGGCCACCGCGGCGCCGAAGACCACGTCCCGGCGACCGGTGAGCTGGGCCAGGAACAGCGCCCAGACCCCTTGGAACAGCGTGTTCGCCGTGACGCCGTGGCGACGGGTGAACTCCACCAGCCGCCCGCTCAGCTCGTCGTCGAGCTCGAAGGCGACCCGCTCCGGATCCAGCGGCGTGATGATCGACTCCGGCGGCACGACGTGCGTCGCCTCGTCGAGACCGGCGAGTTCGGTGCGCCACGCCTCCCGGGCCGCCGCCTTGTCCTGGCGGGCGATCCAGGCGAGGTAGTCGCGGTAGGACGTCACGGCGGGCAACGACCCGCCGTCACCGCCCGCCTCGTACGCGGTGAGCACGTCGACGATGATCAGCGGCAGCGACCAGCCGTCGGCCACGATGTGGTGCGAGGTCAGGACGAGCCGGTGGCTGCGGTCGCCGATGCGCACCAGGTGCAGGCGCAGCTGCGGCGCCGAGGTCAGGTCGAACCGCTCGGCGTGCACCCGGGTCGCGAGGTCGTCGAACGCGGCCAGCGCCTCAGCCTCCGGCAGGTGGGACAGGTCGGTCTCCCACCAGTCCAGCGTCACCTCGCGGGCGATCACCTGCGCGGCGGCACCGGACCCGAGCTGGTGGAAGCTGGCCCGCAGGGCGGGGTGCCGGTCGAGCAGGACCTGCCAAGACGCGCGGAAGCGGGCCACGTCCAGCGGACCGTCCAGGGCGAACTTCCGCATGCCCGCGTAGACGTCCGGGCCGCGCTCGTCGGCGGCGTGGAAGAGCAGGCCCTCCTGCAGCGGCGAGAGCGGCCAGATGTCGAGCAGGCTCGGCACGGCGGCCTCGACCTCCGCCACGTCCAGCTGGGTCAGCGGGATGAGCGGGAAGTCCGACGGCGTGTGCCCGCCCGCGCCTTCGGCGTCGACGTGCGCGGCGAGACCGGCCAGCACGGCCAGCCACGCGGTGCCGAGCGCGTCCGCGTCGGCGTCGGCGAGGATCCGGCGCGCCCAGGTCGCGGTCAGGCTGATCTCGGGTCCGTCGGCGCCGTCGAGCACGGCGACGTCGATCTCCACGACGTGCCGCAGGGCCGTGTCCGGCTCCGCCGCGCCGCCGATGGTGCCGATCAGCTCCCAAGGCCGCGCCTCGCCCTCGGGACGGGACGGGAAGCGACCGAGGTAGTTGAACCCGATCTCCGCCTTGGGCAGTGCCGCGAGGATCTGCCGCGTGTCGTCGTTGAGGTGCCGCAGCATCCCGTAGCCGAGGCCGCCGTCGGGCAGCGCGCGCACGTTCTCCTTGACGCGCATCAGGAGTTGGCCGGCCGCGTTGCCGCCCGCGATCACGGCGGCCGTGTCGACCCCGGTCACGTCCAGCCGGAGCGGGTGGATGTCGGTGAACCAGCCGACGGTGCGGGACAGGTCCAGTTCGTCGATGGACTGGCGGCCGTGGCCTTCGACGTCCACCACCACAGCGGATCCGCCGCGCCAGTGGGCCACCGCGCCCGCGAGGGTCGCCAGGAGCACTTCGTGGACACCGCAGTGGAAGGCCGCGGTGGCCTTCTCCACGAGTGCGCCCGCCTTGTCGCGGGGCAGGGTCCAGGACTTGCGTCCGGCCGTGGACACGTTGTCGCGCTTGGGGTCCAGCTCGCCCAGCCGCGATCCCGGGTCGTCGAGGATCCCGGTCCACATCTCCAGTTCGCCGGTCCGGATCGTCGCCTGGTCGGCCAGTGTCCGGGCCCAGCGCCGGAACGAGACGCCGACCGGGTCGAGCGCCGGTTGCCTGCCCGCGGCGACGGCCTCGTACGCCACTCGCAGGTCCGGCAGCAGGATCCGCCACGACACGACGTCGACGAGCAGGTGGTGCGCCGCGACCACGAGCCGCCCGAGGCGGCCGGGTCCCGCGTCGACCCAGACCGCACGGATCATCACGCCCGCGGTCGGGTCCAATCGCCTGGCCGCGTCGTGCGCGCAGCGGTCCGCGATCTCGTCGAGGTCGCCGGAACCGGCCTCGACGCGGTCGACCAGCCTCGCCGCGTCTACCGCCCCGCGCTCGGCCACGACCAGCCGGGGCCCTTCGCCGTCGGTCTCGACTCGGCTGCGCACCATGTCGTGCGCGTCGATCACCGCGCGGAACCCGGCGATCAGCGCCGCCACCGACAGGTCGGCGGGGGCGCCCACGGTCACCCACTGCGAAAGGGTGCCCTGGCTCATCGCGCCGGGGTCGTTCTCCAGCAGTGCCCGCACAACCGGCGTCCACGGGACCTCGCCGACGCCGTCGGCGGAGTCGGCCCGCGTCGGCCCGCCGCGTTCGGCGACGGCCGCGATCCCGGCCGGTGTCTTCTGCTCGAAGACCTGCTTGGCACCGAAGACGAAGTCCTCGCGGCGCGCGCGGGCCGCCAGCCGCATCGAGAGGATCGAGTCGCCGCCCAGCTCGAAGAACCCGTCGTCGGGGCCGACCCGGTCCAGCCCGAGGATCTCGGCGAACAGGTCGCACAGCACCCGTTCGGCCTCGGTGCGCGGTTCGCGGCCCGTTGGCCTGCCGGTGAAGTCGGGGGCGGGCAGGGCCGCGCGGTCGATCTTCCCGTTGAGCGTCAACGGGAAGGTGTCCAGCACGAGCACCACGGCGGGCACCATGAACTCCGGCAGCCGCGCCGCGAGGTGCGTGCGAACGGCCTCGGAATCCAGCGCCTGCCCCGCTTCCGCGGTCACGTACGCGATCAGGCGCTTCTCGCCGGGCCGGCCTTCCCGCGCCACGACAACCGCTTGCGCGACATCGGGAACGGCGACCAGCGCGGCCTCGATCTCGCCGGGTTCGACGCGGTAGCCCCGGATCTTCACCTGGGAGTCGGCCCGCCCGGCGAACAGCAGCTCGCCCTGGTCCGTCCAACGCGCCAGGTCACCGGTGCGGTACATCCGCTCACCTACGGCGAACGGGTTGGCGACAAACCGCTCGGAGGTCGCCGCGACCGCGCCCAGGTAGCCGTGCGCCAGGCCCGCGCCCGCCAAGTACAGCTCGCCGGTCACGTTCGGCGCCACCGGCTGGAGGAACGCGTCGAGCACGAACGCCTGGCGGCCCGCCAGCGGCTTGCCGATCGGCAGGGTGGCACCCGTTTCGACGCCCGGCTCGATGACGAGCCAGGTGGCGCAGAGGGTGATCTCGGTGGGGCCGTAGAGCTGGCGCACGCGGACGTCCGGGCACGCGCGGCGGAGCCGTTCGACGGAGGCCAGCGGGACCGCGTCGCCGCCGGTCAGGATCTCCCGCAGCCCCCGGAAGGACTCGGGCGACTCCTCGGCCACCACGCGGAAGGTCCCGGCCGTCAGGTGGACGGTGGTCACGCCGTTCGCGACGGCCGCGCGCAGCCGCTGCGCGTCGACCGCGCCCGGTTCGGCGACCACCACGCGGGCGCCGTTGACCAGCGGCACCCAGATCTCGACCAGCGACGCGTCGAACGCGTGCGAGGCGTGCAGCAGCACGTGGTCGTCGGGGCCCTGCGACCACCCCGGGTCGCCCGCCAAGGCCGCCACGCTGCCGTGCGGCACCGCGACGCCCTTGGGCACACCGGTCGATCCGGACGTGTACATCACGTAGGCCACGTCGTGCGCCCCGACCGCGACCACAGGCGCAACGCCGTCGATCGCCGGGCCGTCGGCGACGACCGGCTCGACACCGTCCGGCACCGCGTCGCGGGTCGCGGTCACGCAGACCGCCACCGAGGCGCGCGCGTCGGCCAGCATCCGCGCGATCCGCTCCGCCGGGTAGTCCACGTTCACCGGAACCTGCGCGGCCCCGGCCTTCCAGACCGCGAGCAGCGCGACGAACAGGTCCGCGCCGCGTTCCAGCACCACGCCGACGCGGTCTCCCCGCCGCACGCCCACGGCCGCCAGGTGCCCGGCGAGCCGGTCCGCTTCCCGGTCCAGGTCGGTGTAGGTCAGGGTGCGGTTCCCGTCCACGACAGCCACGGCGTCCGGGGACGCGCCGACCTGGCGCCGGAACAGCTCCAGCACGGACGGACCGCGGTTGGCGCGCCCGGTCGCGTTCCAGTGCTTCACCACCGAAGCGCGTGTCGCGTCGCTGGTCACGCCGAGGCGGCCGACGGGCAGTCCGGGTTCGGCCACCACCCGCTCGATGACCCGCACGACCTGCCGGGCGACCTCGGCCGCCGTGCCCGGGGTGATCCGGTCGGGCCGGTAGGCCACGTTGACCCGCAGCCGCTCGCCGGGGCTGACGTTCATGGTCAGCGGGTAGCTGGTGCCGGTGCGGGTGACGACCGCGCTGATCGCGGGGCCGCCGTCGCCGAGCCCGGCGGCGGTGTGCGGGTAGTTCTCGATCATGACGATGGTGTCGAAGACCGCGCCGGGGCCCGCCGCCTTCTGGATCTCGGGCAACCCCTGGTACTGGTGCTCGGTCAACGCCACCTGGCCGCGTTGCAGGTCGTGGAGCAGGTCCAGCACCGGCGTGCCCGCGTCGAGCCGCACCCGGACCGGGACGGTGTTGATGAACATGCCGACCGTCCGCTCGACGTCCGGCACGTCCGCGGGCCGCCCCGACACCACGGTCCCGAAGACCACGTCGGTGCGGCCCGCCAGCCGCGCCAGCACGAGCGCCCAGGCGCCGTGCACGACGGTGCTCAGCGTGAGGCCGTGGCCGCGGGCGAAGTCGGTGAGGGCCCGGGTCGCGTCCTCGGACAACGATTCGGCGTGGTTGTCGGGCATCACCGCCGACTTGTCCGCGTCGACGTCGACCACGGTCGGCTCGTCAGAACCCTCGAGTGCGGCCCGCCACGCCGACCGGGTCGCGTCCTGGTCTCGGCGGCGGAGCCAGGTCAGGTAGTCCCGGTAGGACGGTGCCGTCGACGGGATGCGCGTACCGGCGTAGGCGGTCGACACCTCGCCCAGCACGAGCGGGGTCGACCAGCCGTCGAGGAGGATGTGGTGGGAGGTCAGCACGAGCCGGTGCCGGTTCGCGGCGACGCGGATCAGCAGCAGCCGCAGCAGGGGCGCCGCGGTCACGTCGAACCGCTCCGCCCGGTCGGTCGCGAGCAGCCGGTTGACCTCCGCTTCCGCAGCCACCGTGGCGAGACCGGACACATCCGCCTCGCGCCAGGGGACGTCGACGTCGGCCGCGACCACCTGGACCGCCTCGCCGGAGCCCAGCTGGTGGAAGGACGCCCGCAGCGACTCGTGCCGGGCGAGGACCTGGTTCCAGGCCGCGCGCAGCCGTGCCGCGTCGAGCGGCCCGTCGAGGTCGAGGATCCGCTGGCTCTGGTAGACGTCGACGCCGTCCTCGGCGACGGCCCGCTCGAAGAGCATGCCCGCCTGCAACGGGGACAGCGACCAGATGTCCGCCAACGCGGGGACGGCGACCGAAAGCTCGGCCAGGTCCCGCGACGTCACCTCGACGAGGTCGAAGTCGGATGGCGTGTGGCCGCCCGCGGCGGGGTCCTCGGCGTGCGCGGCGAGGCCGGTCAGCAGCTCCAGCCAGGCCGCGCCGAGCCGTTCCACCTCGGCGGGGTCGAGGCCCCGGCTGTCGATGGTGAGCCGCAGCCGGGGCCCGTCCGGCGTGTCCCGGACGTCCGCGCCGATCTCCAGCGAGTGCGCCAAGACCACGTCCGAGCCCGCGCCGAGCGGTCCTTCGCTGAGCTGCCACGCGGTGTCCGCGGTGGCGGTGGCCGCCCGGCCTAGGTAGTTGAACCCGATCCACGCGGACGGCAGGTCGGCGAGCCTGCCCGCGGTGTCGGGGTTGAGGTGCCGCAGGAGCCCGTAGCCGAGACCGTCACCGGGGACGGCGCGGACCCGCTCCTTGACGGACTTCAGCAGCTCTCCGGCCGCTGCCGTCCCCACCGCCGCGCCCGCCAGGTCGATACCGGTGACGTCGAGGCGGACCGGGTGCACGCTGGTGAACCAGCCCACGGTGCGCAGCAGATCCTCACCGTCGACGGCGTGCCTGCCGTGGCCTTCCACGTCGACCAACACCCCGGCCGGCGCGTCGCGCCACCGCGCCACCGCGCCCGCGAGCCCGGCGAGCAGGACTTCCTGGACACCGCAGTGGAAGGCGCTCGGCAGGTGACCGACGAGGTTCCACGCCTCGACGCCGGACACGGTCCGCGACCACGAGTGGGACTGGCCGGTGGGCTGCGCCAGTTCGGTGTCGGCGCCGTCGAGGGTGGCAGCCCAGTGGTCGATCTCGGCCACCGTGCCCGCGCTCGACGCCTGATCGGCCAGCCGCCGCGCCCACTGCCGGTACGGCGTCGTCGCTGGGTCGAGGTCGGGGGTGCCGCCGGAGACCACCTGGTCGTAGGCCGCGCGCAGGTCGGGCAGCAGGATCCCCCACGAGACCGCGTCGACCGCCAGGTGGTGCGCGACCAGCACCAACCGGCCCGTGTCCCCCGCGTCGACCCACACGGCCCGGACGACGGTTCCCGCTGCCGGGTCCACCGTGCCTGCGACCGCGCCGACCTGCCGGTGGGCGAACTCGTCGAGGTCGCCGTCCGCGGCCTTGACCCGGGTGACCAGGCTCGCCGCGTCGACCGTACCCCGCGCGGCCACGACCAGCCGCCCGTCGGACTCCACCCGCGCCCGCAGCAGGTCGTGCGCGTCCATCACGGCCCGCAGGGCGGTGACCAGCGCGTCGGGGTCGAAGCCCGCCGGGGTGACGACGACTCGCGCCTGCACGAAACCGGGGCGCACGGCGTCGTCCCCGATGGCGCGCATCACCGGCGGCCACGGGATCTCCCCGACCCCGGAGTCCACTGTGGAGTCCTGGGTCGCGCGGTCCTCCTGGGCCAGCACCGCCAAGCGCTCCGGGGTCCGGAGTTCGAACACCTGACGCGGGGTCAGCGAGATGCCGTCACGACGCGCGCGAGCGGCCACCTGCATCGACGAGATCGAGTCGCCACCCAACTCGAAGAAGCTGTCCTCGACCCCGACCCGGTCCAGCCCGAGCACCTCGGCGAACACTCCACACAGGACCTTCTCCGCCTCGGTGGCGGGCTCCCGGCCGACGGCCTTCGAGGCGAAGTCGGGTTCGGGCAGCGCCTGCCGGTCCACCTTCCCGTTGACCGTCAACGGCAACTCGTCCAGCACGAGCACCGCGGCCGGGACCATGAACTCGGGCAGCGTCTCGGCGAGCTGTTCGCGCAGCCCGGCCGGGTCGACGACGCGACCGGCCTCGGCCACCACGTAGCCGATCAGCTGCTCGGCCCGCGCCACCACCACGGCCTGACCGACACCCGGCAGGCGGTCGAGGGCCACCTCCACCTCGCCGGGCTCCACCCGGTAGCCGCGGATCTTCACCTGGTCGTCGGCCCGACCGGCGAACGCCAGGGTGCCCTGGTCGGTCCAGTACGCCAGGTCGCCGGTCCGGTACATCCGCGCACCGGGGGCGAACGGGTCGGCGACGAACCGCTCGGCCGTCAGCACCGGGCGGCCCAGATATCCCCGCGCCACACCGGCTCCGGCCACGTACAGCTCACCCGCGACCCCCGCGGGCACAGGACGCAGGAACGCGTCGAGGACATAGGCGCGCCGACCCGCCAACGGCCGTCCGATCGGCAGCACGGACCCCGTCTCGTCACCGGGTTCGAGCAGCCACCACGTCGCGCACAGCGTGGCTTCCGTCGGCCCGTAGAGGTGCCGCACCCGCACGCCGGGGCAGGCCAGCCGGACCCGCTCCACCGCCGACAGCGGCACCGCGTCACCACCGGTCAGCACCTCGCGCAGACCGGCGACCGACTCCGGCGACTCCTCGGCCAGCACCCGGAAAGCACCGGCGGTCAGGTGCGCGGCCGTGACGCCGCGCGCCACGTACCCGGCCAGCGCCGCGCCGTCGACCGCACCCGAACCGGCCAGCACCAGCCGGGCACCGGACAGCAGCGGCACCCAGATCTCGAACAGGGAGATGTCGAACGCGTGCGAGGCGTGCACCAGTACCGCGTCGTCGGACCGCACCCGCCAACCCGGTTCCCCGACCAGCGCCGAGACAGCCGCGTGCGACACCGCGACGCCCTTCGGCGTGCCCGTCGACCCGGACGTGTACATCACGTACGCCAAGGCATCGGCGCTCGCACCGACCGACAGGCGCGCGCACCGCGCCACCGCCTGCCGCGTCTCGGGGTCGTCGAGGACGACCGGGTCGAGGCCGCCGTCCAGCACGGTGTCCCGGTACGCCTTCACGCACACCACCGCGGCGGGTTCGGCGTCCGCGAGCATGAACTTCACGCGCTCCACGGGGTACGCGGGGTCCACCGGCACGAACGCCGCACCCGCCTGCCACACCGCGAGCAGCGTCGCGATCAGGTCGGGCGACCGGTCCATCACCACGGCCACCCGGTCACCGGGCCGGACGCCGCGACCGCTCAGCCACCCCGCGAGCCGCTCGGCGTACTCGGCCAGTTCCCCGTAGGTCAGCGCCTGGTCGCCGTCGACGACCGCGACCTCGTCGCGGCGGTTCGCGACCTGGCGGCCGAACAGCTCCAGCGCGGGCACGGCCGGGGCCGCGGTGGACGACGCACCCCACTCGTCGAGCACCAGCCCGCGCTCGGCGGCCGTCGTCACCTCGATGTCGGCCACCGTGGCGTCGCCCGTGGCCGTCAACGCGCGCAGCACACCGGTGAACCGCTCGACGATGGCGAGCGCGGCGGCCTGGTCGAACAGCTCCGTCAGGTAGTCCAGCTTGATGAGCATCGATTCGCCGGGGACGGCGACCAGCGTCAACGGGTAGTGGGCGGCGATCCGGCCCTGGTTGACCCGGATGCCGAAGGTGTCGGCGGACTCGGCGGGCGCGTGGTGGAAGCCCTCGAAGACGATCAGCGTGTCGAAGACCGCGCCGGGGCCCGCCGCCTGCTGGATGTCGGACAGCCCCACGAACTGGTCGGGGATCAGCGCCGACTGCCGCTCCTGCAACTCCGCCAGCAGGTCGACGACCGGTGTCGAACCGCGCAGCCGCACGCGCACGGGCACGGTGTTGAGGAACAGCCCCACCATCCCCTCCACGCCGGGCAGGTCCGGCGGGCGCGCCGACACCGCCGCGCCGAACACCACGTCGGCGCGCCCGGCCAGCTGCGCCAGCACCAGCGCCCACGCGCCCTGCACGACCGTGTTCAGGGTCAACCCGTTGCCGCGGGCCAGTTCGCCGAGCGACCGCGTGAGGTCCGCGGGCAGGTCGACCTCGACGCTCTCCGGGACGCCGGGCGCCCGGCCCGGGTCGGCGGGCGCCACGAGGGTCGGCTCGTCGACGCCGCGCAGCTCGGTTTCCCAGGCGGACAAGGCCTTTTCCTTGTCCTGCGCGCCGAGCCACGTGAGGTAGTCGCGGTACGAGGTCACCGCGGGGAGGACCGCCGGGTCGCCGCCCGCGGCATAGAGCTTCGCCAGCTCGTCGATCATGACCGGCAGCGACCAGCCGTCGACGACGGTGTGGTGGCAGGTCAGGACCAGGCGGTGGCGGTCGTCGGCGAGGCGGACCAGGGTCAGCCGCAGCAGCGGCGCGGTGGCCAGGTCGAACCTCGTGGTGCGGTCCGCCTCGGCCAGCTCGCGCACGGCGGGCGCGGGGTCGTCGAGGTGGGCGAGGTCGACCTCGCGCCACGGCAGCTCGACGCGCCGGGCGATGATCTGCACCGTCTCACCGGACTTGCGCTGCCGGAAGCAGGCGCGCAGCGGGGCGTGCCGGTCCAGCAGCGCCGCCCACGACGCGCGCAGCCGCCCCGTGTCCACCGGACCGTCCAGGTCCAGGATCCAGTGTCCGATGTAGACATCGTGGCCCTCGCCGTCGTAGACCGCGTGGAAGAGCAACCCGGCCTGCAACGGCGACAGCGGCCAGATGTCCTCGATCCGCGACTGAGCCATCAACATCTCCCTGATCAGCGAAGGGCCAGGAGTCCACCAGCGGACCCGGCCTCGAATCCCTCGATCTCGATCCCGTCGAGCCCGTCGAGCGCGTCCGCTGTGGCGGGCCGAACGGGCCGAAGGCGGACGCGGGAAATCCCCGTGCCGGAATCATCCGCCCGCCGGGCGGGCGCGGACAACATGTCCAACGCGCCCGCCGTGATCGCGCGCAAAGCCTTGTGCGGTCGGACAAATCGGCGATCCGGCTCGTCCAGACCGCCACCGCCCCGCGAAGTCAGCGGGTGTCGTCGAACTCCGCCTCGAACTCGTCCATCTCGGCCTGGTCCAGGTCGAGGAGCGCGACGTCGGACGTGGCGGTTCGCACCCGCGCCGCGCCGTTCACGGCCGCGTCGATGGCCAGCGCGATCCCCGCGGGCGTCCGGTGCTCGAACACCTCCCGCGCGCCGAAGGTCAACCCGTCGCGCCGTGCCCGCGCCGCCAGTTGCATCGACAGCAGCGAGTCACCGCCCAGTTGGAAGAAGCTGTCATCCGCGCCGACCCGGTCCAGACCGAGCACCTCGGCGAACAGCGCGCACAGCGCCTGCTCGACCTCGGTGGCGGGCAGGCGGTCCGACACGAGCCCGCTGAAGTCCGGGGCGGGCAGCGCCGCCCGGTCGATCTTGCCGTTCCGCGTCACCGGCAGGGAGTCGAGCACCACCACCGCCGAGGGCACCATGTACTCCGGCAGCACCTCGACGAGCCGCTCGCGCAGCGCCGCCGGGTCCAGGTCCACATCGGACACCGCGTAGCCGACCAGGCGGCCGTCGAGCGGCACCACCACCGCGTGGTCGACGCCCGGCAGGCCCCCGAGCACCGCCTCCACCTCGCCCGGCTCGACGCGGAAGCCGCGGATCTTGACCTGGTTGTCGGCCCGACCGACGAACACCAGCTCGCGGTCCTCGTTCCAGTGCACGACGTCGCCGGTGCGGTACATCCGCGCACCCGCGGCGAACGGGTCGGCGACGAACCGCTGCGCGGTCAGCGGCGGGCGGTTGAGGTAGCCGAGCGCGATGCCCGCGCCCCCGATGTACAGCTCACCCGGGACGCCCGGCGGCAACGGGCGCAGGAAGGCGTCCAGCACGTACAACCGCCTGCCCGCCAACGGCCCGCCGATCGGCAGCACCGGCCCCAGCCGGTCACCCGGCTCGATCGGCCACCAGGCGACGATGACCGTGTTCTCCGTCGGGCCGTAGATGTGGTCGACGCGCAGGCCCGGGGACACCCAGCGCACGCGGTCCACCACCTCGGGCGCCACGACGTCGCCACCGGTCCACACCCGGCGCAGCCCCGCGAAGGACTCCGGTGACGCCAGCGCCAGCGTCCGGAACTGCCCCAGCATGAACATCGCCACGGTGACGCCCTCCGCCACGTGCGCGGCCAGCCGCGCCGCGTCGACCGGCCCCGGCCCGGTGACGACCATCCGCGCCCCCAGGGCGAGCGACACCCACACGTCGAACACCGACGCGTCGAAGGTGTGCGGTGCGTGCACCAGCACCGTGTCCCCGGGCCCCACGCCCCATCCCGGGTCGGCGGCCAGCGACGCCACGGCCCCGTGCGGGACCACAACGCCCTTCGGCGTTCCGGTCGACCCGGACGTGTACATGACGTAGGCCGGGTCGTCCGCCCCGACGGGAACCGAAGGCGCCTCGCCCGCCACGGCCTCGTCGACGACGAGCCGCGAGTAGCCCTCCGGCACCGCCCGCTCGGTGTCCGCCGCGCAGACCACCGCGGTGACCGCGGCGTCGGTCAGCATGAACGCCACCCGGTCCGCCGGGTAGTCCGGCGACACCGGCACGAACACCGCACCCGCCCGCCACACGCCGATCCAGGTCACCAGCAGCTCGACCGACCGCTCCAGCACCACCCCGACGCGGTCACCGCGCCGCACGCCCCGGGCCGCCAGTGCGCCCGCGAGCCTGCCCGCCCACTCGTCGAGCTCCGCGTACGAGAAGACCCGGCCCCCGGCCAGCACCGCGGGCGCGTCGGGCGCCCGGTCCACCTGCGCGCGGTACAGCTCCAGCGCGGAACCGGGCACCGCCGCCTCGACCGGCCCGGGCTCGGGCACGGTGTCACCGAACACGTCCAGCGCGCCGACCAGCGCGTCGGGCTCGGCGACCACCCGCTCCAGCACGCGGGTGAGCCCGCGGTGCAGGCGCTCGGCGAGCCGGGCGTCGACCGCGTCGGTGCGGTGCAGCAGGTCGATCCCCAGGCCCGCGCCGGGGACGACCACCAGCGTGATCGCGTACGGCGTCGCCTGGTGGTACTCCCGCAGGGTCAGGCGCAGGTCGCCGGGGGACGCCGCGGCGGCGGCCGGGTCGGCGTAGTTCTCGAACCCCACGACCGTGTCGAAGTTCGCCCCGCCGAGCTTCTGGATCTCCGGCAGCCCGAGGTGGTGGTGCGAGATCAGCGCGGACTGCCGCTCCTGGATCTCCGCCAGCAGCCCCAGCACCGACTGCCCGCCCGCCAACCGCACCCGCACGGGCACGGTGCCGATGAACAGCCCCGCGGTCTGCTCCACACCGGGCAGCTCCGCCGGGCGCCCCGAGACGACGGCGCCGAACACCACGTCGGTCCGACCCGTCAACCGGGCCAGCACCACTGCCCAGGCCCCCTGCACCAGCGTGTTCAGCGTCAACCCGCGACCGCGGGCGAACTCGGTGAGGGTGGCGGTGAACTCCGGGGAGTGCCGGACCCGGGCCAGGGCGTGGCGTGCCGGGGCCCCACCCGGCCGGTCCGGCAGGGCGAGGGCCGCGCCGTCGGCACCCGCCAGCTCGGCGCGCCACGCCTCCCGGGCGGTCTGCTTGTCCTGCCGGTCCAGCCAGGCCAGGTAGTCCCCGTAGGAGCCCGGGGCGCCCAGCGTCGAGGCGGTGCCGCCCGCCGCGTAGATCGCGAGCAGGTCCGACTCGAGGATCGCGCGCGACCACCCGTCCATGACCAGGTGGTGGGCGGTCGTCACGAGGCAGTGCCGCAGCGGGCCGAGCCGGACCAGCGCCAGCCGCAGCAGCGGGGGTTTCGCGAGGTCGAAGTTCCTCGCGCGCTCGCGCTCCGCGATCGCGGTCACCTCGACCAGCGCGTCCGCTTCGGGCAGGTGGGACAGGTCGACCTCGGTCCAGGGCAGCGGCACCTCGCGGAACACGAGCTGCACCGGCTCGCCGGACTTGCGCGGGTGGAAGCACGCCCGCAGCGCCGCGTGCCGGGTCAGCAGCGCCTGCCACGACGCCCGGAACCGCCGCGCGTCCAGGGGCCCGTCGACGAACTGCGTCTGCTGGGTGATCTGGATGTCGGGCGCCTCACCGTCCAAGGAGGAGTGGTAGAGCATGCCCGCCTGCATCGGCGACAGCGGCCAGGCTTCCGCGAGCGCGGCCCCGGAGGACGGGTTCGATGTGGTCACGATGTCTGCCCCTCACTGAGTTGCGCCGCCAGCGCCTCGAAGCTCTCGATCTCGTCCTGGTCCAGGTCGAGCAGGGCGAAGTCGGACGCGGTGCGCCCGCCCGCCGCCGGGTCGCCCGCCTGCCGGGCCAGCCCGGCCAGCACGGCGAGCAGTTCCCCCGCCAGCCGCTCCACCTCGGCCTCGGCGACCGGGCCGTCCGACCACTCGACCATGAGCGCCAGTTCCGGACCGGTGGGCAGGTCCTGGACGATCGCGTTGACGACCAGGTCGTGCGGCAGCGGCGTGCTCGGGTCCATCGCGCCCCCGATGTCCCCGACCTGCTGCCACGGCCGGGTGCCGCCCTGGTCGCCCGCGACGAACCGGCCCATGTAGTTGAACCCGATCCGCGCGGACGGCAGCGCCGCCAGCACCGGTCCGGTCTCGCTGTTGGCGTGGCGCAGCAACCCGTATCCGAGCCCGTCGCCGGGTACCGCCCGCGACTGCTCCTTGACCGCCTTCAGCAACGTCCCGGCCGCGGTGCCCCCGGCGACCGCGGCGGCCAAGTCGATCCCGGAGACGTCGAGGCGCACCGGGTGCGCGCTGGTGAACCAGCCGACCGTGCGGGAGAGGTCCATGCCGTCCACGGGGTGGCGGCCGTGGCCCTCCACGTCGACCAGCACCACGTCCCCACCGCGCAGGCGGGCCACCGCGCCCGCCAACCCGGCCAGCAGTACCTCGTGCACCCCGCAGTGGAACACCACCGGGGCCCGTCCCACCAGGACAGACGTCTCGGCCGCGGGCACCACCCACGACCGCGACCGCACCTCGCCCGCCGCGACGGCTTCCGGCTGATCGCCCTGTCCGACAACCGCTTTCCACGCGTCCAGCTCGGCGACCCGCTCGGCGGAGACCGCCCACTGCGCCAGCAGACCCGCCCAACGCCGGAACGACACAGCCACCGGCTCCAGCCTCGGATCACGTCCGGCGGCCACCGCCTCATAGGCCGCTCGCAGGTCCGACGCGAGGATCCGCCAGGAGACCCCGTCCACCACCAAGTGGTGCGCCACCACGACCAAGCGCCCCAGGCGATCCGGCCCCGCGGCCAACCACACGGCTTGGACGACCACGCCCGCGAGCGGGTCCAACCGGCCCACCGCCCCGCGCGCCGCGTCCGCCGTAGCGTTGTCGAGCGAGCCGTCGACCACGACACGCCGGACCAACCCGGCCGCGTCCACCGAACCGCGCTCACCCACGACCAAGCGTCGTCCCGCTTCGCCGTCGACGACCCGCGCACGCAACATGTCGTGCGTGTCGACAACGGCGGCCAGCGCGGCCACCAAGGCCTCCTCCGCCAGATCCGAAGGCACGGCCAGCACCGCCCACTGCGCGAATCCCGTTCCCGCGACACCATCCGCGAACATCCGCATGACCGGTGTCAGCTCGACGTCGCCGACACCATCGTCGGCCGTCGAGGACTCCGGTCGCGGCAGCGGCGAATCGGCCACCAGCTGCGCGAGCCGTTCAGGGGTCCGGAGTTCGAAGACCTGTCGCGGCGTCAGGGAGATGCCGTCGCGGCGCGCGCGAGCCGCCACCTGCATCGACGAGATCGAGTCGCCACCCAACTCGAAGAAGCTGTCCTCGACCCCGACCCGGTCGATACCGAGCACCTCGGCGAACACCCCGCAGAGGATTCGCTCGGCCGCGGTGGCGGGCTCCCGGCCGACCGACCTCGACGAGAAGTCCGGTTCCGGCAACGCGCGCCGGTCGACCTTCCCGTGCGGCGTCAGCGGAAGGGCGTCCAGCGCCATCACCGCGGCGGGCACCATGTACGGGGGCAACCGGGACGAGAGGTCGTCCCGCAGCTCCCGGGGGTCGACATCGTCGGGCGACACGTAGGCCACCAGGCGGCCGTCGCGGACGACCACCACGGCGTGGGCCACCCGCGGGTGGCTGGAGAGGGCGAACTCGACCTCGCGGGGCTCGACCCGGAACCCGCGGATCTTCACCTGGTCGTCGGCCCGACCGGCGGACACCAGCCCGCCCCGGTCGGTCCAGTACGCCAGGTCGCCCGTGCGGTACATCCGCTCGCCGGGGGCGAACGGGTCGGCGACGAACCGCTCCGACGTCAGCGCCGATCGACCGTGGTAGCCGCGGGCCACACCGATCCCGGACAGGTACAGCTCACCGGTGATCCCCGGCGGCAACGGGCGCAGGAACGAGTCCAGCAGGTAGCCGCGCACACCCGCGACCGGCTTGCCGAACGGGATCACGTCACCGCCCGGCGCCAGCGGCAGGCTCATCGTCGCGCAGATCGTGGTCTCGGTCGGGCCGTACGCGTTGATCATCCGACGGCCCACCGACAGCCGGTCCACCAGGCCGGGCGGGCAGAGTTCCCCCGCCGCGACAACGGTTTCCAGCCGGTCCGGCAGCTCGTCGGCGGTGGCCAGCACCGACGGCGGCGCCTTCACCTGCGTGATGTCCCACCGCCGCAACGCCTCCGTGAACGACGCCTGGGGCGGCAGGTCCTCGTCCGGCGGCATCACCAGCGCCGCCCCCGCCAGCAGCGCCATCATCACCTCGGACACGATGGTGTCGAAGCCGAGCGCCGCGAACTGGAGCACCCGCGACGACGGCGTCACACCGAAGCGGTCGATGTGCGCGAGCGCCAGGTTCCCCAGGCCCGAGTAGGTCACGACGACACCCTTCGGCGTCCCCGTCGACCCCGAGGTGTAGATCACGTACGCCGCGTCCCGCACGTCCAAGGACGGCAGCTCGACACCGGCGCCGGTCGCCAAGTCCACCTCGTCGATGACCACCAGCCGGTCGCCGAACTCCGCGGGCACCGCGCCGCGCGTCTGACCGGAGCACACGACCAGCATCGGGTCGGCGCTGCCGAAGACGAACCGCACGCGCTCGGCAGGGTAGGCCGGGTCCACGGGGACGAACACGCCACCCGCGAGCGACACCCCCAACATCCCGACCAGCCACCACGACGACCGCTCCACGACCAGACCGACACGGCGTTCCCGCCCGACCCCGCGCGCCCGCAGGACACCCGCGAACCGCACGGCCCGGTCCCACAACTCCGCGTACGACAACTCACCGCGACCGTCCACCACGGCCACACCGTCCGGCCGTTCGGCCGCCACGCGCCCGACCAACACCGGCAGCGGCTCCCCCGAGACCAACGCGGGCTCGGCGGGGTGGACCGTGCCGGGCCCGACGCCGATCCGCCCCACCAGGCCGGTCGGGTCGGTGACCACCGCGTCGATGGCCCCGACGAACCACTCCAGCAGGGAATCGGCGACGGCCCGCTCGACCTGCCCGGTCCAGTAGGCGAGTTGGATCCGGAACTCCTCGCCCGGGATGACGCCGACGGTCACCGGGTAGTGGGTCCCCTCGACCGTGCCCAGGTAGGTGAACCGCTCGGCGAAGTCGCGCGGGTAGTTCTCGAAGACCAGCAGCGTGTCGAACACCGCGCCCGGTCCGGCCGCCTTCTGGATCTCGGTCAGGCCCAGGTGGTGGTGCGGCATCAGCGCCACCTGCCGGTGCTGCACCCCGGTGAGCAGGTCGACGACCCGCTGCCCGCCGTCCAGCGGGACCCGGACCGGCACCGTGTTCATCATGAGCCCCGGCATCGACTCCACGCCCGGCAGCTCGGCGGGGCGGGTGGCGACCGTGGTGCCGAACACGACGTCGGTGCGCCGCGCGAGCCGCGCCAGCACGAGCGCCCAGGCGCCCTGCACCACGGTGTTCAGCGTCAGCCCGTGGTCGCGGGAGAACTCGATCAGCCTGGTGCGCACGTCCGGCGGCAGGTGGGTGACGCGGTAGCCGTAGTCCACCCCGGAGTCGGTCTTCGCGATCAGCGTCGGCTCGTCCACATCGGACAGTTCAGCCCGCCAGGCCGCGCGCGCGGCGTCCTTGTCCTGGCTCTCCAGCCAGACCAGGTAGTCCCGATAGGAGGCGGTCGACCGCAGCGGGAACCGCCCACCTGCCGCGTACGCCTCGGAGACCTCGTTGAGGATGACCGCCACCGACCAGCCGTCGGTCAGGATGTGGTGGTTGACGACCAGCAACCGGTGCCGGTCCGCGGCCAGCCGGACCAGCACCAGCCGGAACAGCGGCGCGTTGGCCAGGTCGAAGCGCTCGCGCTGCTCCTGCTCGATCAACGCCGCGACGGCCGCTTCGACGTCGTCCGCGCCGGTCAGGTCCACCTCCCGCCACGGCAGGGCGACGTGCCGGGCGACGGCCTGCACGGCCCGGCCGGACGCGAGCCGGTGGAAGCTCAGCCGGAGTTCGGCGTGCCGGGCGAAGACCGCGTCCCACACGCCCCGCAGCCCGGCCACGTCCAGCGGCCCGGTCAGCTCGACGAGCCACTGCGTCTGGTAGATGTCGACGCCCTGGTCGTCGAGGGTCGTCTGGAAGAGCAGGCCCGCCTGGAGCGGCGCCAGCGGCCAGACGTCCTCCACTCCTGGGGCGACGACCGCCAACTCCGCCGCTTCCTCGGCGGTCAGCGTGATCAGCGGGTCGTCGACAGCGCCGTCGAGGGGGGCGGGGCGCGCCACGGCCGCGAGACGCGCCGGGGTCTTCTCCCGGAAGATCTCGGACGGCGACACGAGCAGACCCGCCTTGGCCGCGCGGGCTGCCAGGCGCAACGCGATGATGGAATCCCCGCCCAGCGCGAAGAAGCCGTCGTCGACACCGGCCCGGTCCAGCCCGAGGACTTCGGCAAACAGTCCACACAGGACCCGTTCCGCCTCGGTGGCGGGTTCGCGCCCCGATGCGGACGCGGTGAAGTCGGGAACGGGCAGCGCGGCCCGGTCAACCTTTCCGTTGGCGGTCAACGGCAACGAGTCCAGCGTGATCACCACGGTCGGGACCAGGTACTCGGGCAAGACCGCGCCAAGGCGCGCGCGGATGAGGTCGGGATCGACGGCCGACACCGCGTACCCGATCAGGCGCTCGTCGACCACCAGCACGACGGCCTCGTGCACGTCCGGCTGGGCGGTCAGCGCCGCCTCGACCTCACCGGGCTCGATCCGGAACCCGCGGACCTTCACCTGGTCGTCGACCCGGCCCGCGAACAGCAGTTCGCCGTCCCCGGTCCACTGGGCGAGGTCCCCGGTCCGGTACATCCGCGCACCCGCGGCGGTCGGGTCCGCCACGAACCGCTCCGCCGTCAGACCCGGCCGCCCCAGGTAGCCGTCCGCCACACCGGCGCCCGACAGGTAGAGGTCACCGACCACACCGGGCGCCACGGGCCGCAGCGACGCGTCGAGCACCTGGGCCCGCCTGCCGGCGAGCGGCCGACCGATCGGCAACACCCGCCCCAGGACGTCACCCGGTTCGAGTACGTGCCACGTCGCGCACAGCGTCGTCTCCGTCGGGCCGTACATGTGCCGCACGCGCACCCCGGGGCACGCCCGCCGCACCCGGTCGACCGCGTGCACGGGCACCAGGTCACCGCCGGTCAACACCTCGCGCAGCCCCGCGAAGGACTCGGGCGACTCCTCCGCCACCGCCCGGAAACTGCCCGCAGTCAGGTGCGCCATCGTCACCCCACCCGCGACCGCTTCCCGCAGGCGTCGGGCGTCGACCGGCCCCGGCGCCGCGATCACCACGCGGGCACCGGACACCAGCGGCACCCAGATCTCGTACAGGGACGCGTCGAAGGCGTGCGGCGCGTGCAGGAGGACCGCGTCACCGGGTTCCACCGCCCAGCCGGGATCGCCCACCAGCGCGGCGACACCGTGGTGCGGTACGGCCACGCCCTTCGGGGTGCCCGTCGAACCGGAGGTGTACATCACGTACGCCAGGTCCCCCGGGCGCACCTCGACGGCGAGCGCGTCGCCCGCGTCCTCATCCGTGACAACGACCGCCTCGACGCCGTCAGGCACGGCTTCGCGCGTGGCAGGCGAGCACACCGCCGCGGACACCCCGGAGTCCGCCACCATGAACGCCACCCGCCGCGCGGGGTAGGCGGCGTCCACGGGCACCTGCGCCGCCCCGGTTTTCCACACGGCCAGCAGCGCCACCAGCAGGTCCGCCGAGCGGTCGAGCAGGACCGCGACGCGGTCGCCACGACGCACACCCCGAGCCGCCAACCGCGCGGCCAACCGGCCCGCGAGCGCGTCGAGCTGCCGGTAGGTCAGCACCCGGTCCCCGTCGACCACGGCCACCGCGTCGGGTGCGCGGTCCACTCGGGACGCGAAGAGGTCCGGCACCGCGGCCCGCGCCGCGGTGTTCATCGCCCGCCCTCGCGGACCACCTGGCGCACCGGCGCGGAACCGTTGCCGTCCGGCGGGGAACCGTTGCTCTCCGACCGGGCGAACTGCGTGCGGTACAGCTCCGCGTAGAGGCCGCCCGCGGCCAGCAGCTCGTCGTGCGTCCCGCGCTCCCGCACACCGCCGCCCTCGATCACCAGGATCTGGTCGGCCTCGCGGATCGTGGACAACCGGTGGGCGATCACCAGCGAGGTGCGGCTGCGCAGCGCGGTCTTGAGCGCCCGCTGGACGGCCGCCTCCGACTCGGAGTCCAGGTGCGCGGTCGCCTCGTCGAGCACGACGACCGACGGCGCCTTCAGCAGCAGCCGGGCGATGGCCAGCCGCTGCTTCTCCCCGCCCGACAGGCGGTAGCCGCGGTCGCCCGCGATGGTGTCGAACCCGCGCGGCAGGGACTCGATCAGGTCCCAGATCTGCGCGCCCTTGCACGCCTCGACCAGCTCGTCCTCGGTGGCGGTGGGACGCGCGTAGAGCAGGTTCTCCCGGATGGTGTCGTGGAACAGGTAGGCGTCCTGGCTGACCACCCCGACCGTGTCGCGCAGCGACGCGAAGCTGAGGTCCCGCAGGTCGTGCCCGCCGACGCGGATGACACCGGAAACCGGGTCGTAGAGCCGCGACACCAGGTGGGTGAGGGTGCTCTTGCCCGCGCCGGACGGTCCGACGAGCGCGGTGAGCGTGCCCGCCGGAACGCGGAAACCGACGCCGCGCAGGACTTCCACCGGGATCTCCTCGGTGCCGCGCCCGGCCCGCACGTGTTCCAGCGACGCCAGCGACACCTCGTCCGCGGTGGGGTAGCGGAACGACACGTCGTCGAACTCGATGTCCGGCGCCACGCCCCGCTCCAGCGCGACCGCGTCCGGGCGCTCCTCGATCAGCGGCTTGAGGTCGAGCAGTTCGAAGATCCGGGAGAAGCTCACCACCACGGTCTGCGCGGTCTCCTGCAACCCCGACAACTGGGTGATCGGCCCGAACAGCCGCCCGAGCAGGGTGGCGATGGCGACCAGGGTGCCCAGCTGCAACGCACCGGCGAGCACCAGTTCGCCGCCGATCCCGTAGACCAGCGCGGTGGCCAGCGAGGCCATCAACCCCATGATGACGAAGGCCATCCGACCCCACACCGACAGGCTCACGCCGATCCGGCGGATCACCCCGGCCCGGTCCCGGTACTCGGCCACCTCCTCGTCGGGGCGGCCGTAGAGCTTGGCGAGCATGGCCCCCTGCACGTTGAACCGCTCCTGGAGCACGCCCGCGAGGCCCGCGTTCGCGTCCATCTGCAGGGTGGTGCGCCGCTGGATCAACCGTCCCACGTAGACCCACGGCACGAGGAACACCGGGATCAGCACGGCCGTGACGGCGGCGACGAGCCAGGACAGGTAGACCAGCTCGACCAGCACCAGCACCACCGTGAGCGCGCTGGTGGCCGCCATCAGCAGGTGGCTGAACGCCTGCTGGGCCATGATCAGCTCGGTGTGCAGCCTGCCGACCAGCACCCCGGTCTGGGTGCGGGTGAAGAACGCGATCGGCAGCCGCCGGACGTGGTCGAGGGACTGCACCCGCAGGTCGTAGCCGACCCCCTCGCCGATCCACCCGGCGATGTAGGCCGACACCAGCGTCAACCCCGCGCCCACCACGGCCAACCCGGCGGCCAGGCAGGCCATCCAGACCACGAGGCCCAGGTCGTCCTTGAGGATGCCCCCGTCGATGAGTTCCTTGAGCGCCAACGGAGTCGCGATGACGACGGCGGACTCCAGCACGGCGACGAGCACGAACAGCGCCACTTTCCCGAGGTGCGGCCGGAAGTAGGCGAGCACCCGGCGCACCGTCCCCCGGCGGACCTCGGTCGACCAGGGGTCGGGGTCGTCGTCAGTCTTGTTCGGTGCCCCGAAGCGCAACACCACGTCCATGCGGGCATCCCTCTCACACGCGAAGTCGGCGAACCCAATCGTGCTGAATCGAGTCGGTGTCCACGAGTTGGTCCAAGCGAGCATTTCGGCACTTGGACGCGGACCCCGCGCACCGGCCGCCCGCGGCGATTCCCTTACCCGCTCAGGACTCGACCGCGCGCACCGGGGATCCGACCGTGACCGCGCACGCCCCGACCCAGCAGGTCCGCCACGGTATCCAGGTCACCGGACCGCAGCGCCGCGGCCGCGGCGGTGAGGTCGGCCGCGACCCGCTCCAGCACCCCGGCCACCGGCAGGGTGTTGCCCGCGAGGATCGACCGCCACAGCACCGGGTCCCCGGCCGCGATCCGCGTCACGTCCCGCAATCCCTGCCCCGCCAGGCCGAGCGCGGTGTCGTCGCCACCCGCCAGGCTCGCCGCCACCGCCGACGCCACCACGTGCGGGGCGTGCGACACCAGGGCCACCGCCGAGTCGTGCGCGCCCGCGTCCACGGTCACGGCCTCAGCGCCGCACAGCGACACCAGTTCCCGCGCCAGGTCCAAGGCGTCCGCGCCCGCCTCGGGGCCGGGGCACAGCGCCCAGGGGCGACCGGCGAACAGGTCCGCGCGGCCCGCCGCCGGGCCGGACACCTCACGGCCCGCCAGCGGATGCCCTGGTACGTAAGAGACGAGGTCGCACCCGAGCCGTCGCGCGTCGGCCACCGGGCCCGCCTTGACGCTGGCCACGTCGGTGTACGCGCGCGCGGCGCCCCGCCGCTGCAACTCGGCCAGCCGTGCCGCCACGGCGTGCGGCGGCACGGCGATCACCGCCAGGTCCACTCCCTGACCGGACCAGCGCAGCCCGGCGCCGAGTTCCCCGGCCACCCGCACGGCGTGCGCGTCGACGTCGGCCAGGTACACCGCCACCCCGCGCTCGCGGAGGGCCAACGCGACCGAGGTCCCGATCAACCCGGTGCCCACGACGAGCGCCTTCCCGATGTCCACCGCTACTCCCTGCCGTCCACTTGGACGGTGTCCAACCTCGGGCTTGGACACCTGCGAAGTCCGGAGACCGATCGCCGAGCGCCCGCGCCCGGACCACGTCGAGAACGTCGAGAATGTCGGCAGGGCAGGCAGCACGGAGCACGGCACCGCCGCGCCGCGGAGTGCGGGCACGGCACGACCGCGCGGGGTGGGACCGGCCTCGTCGTCGAAGCCCGGCCACACCGCGCGCTGCCCGTATTCGCTTGCCGCGGCCCGGTTCGCCGCCGCGTGATCACCCGTCCCGTGTGCCGTCAGCCCGTCGGCACACCCCGGGCCACCGCCCCACCGGGGCGTCCCCGATCACGACCGGGAGGAGACTCCCCGCAGGTCGTGCTCGTCGTGCGACACGTCGGTCGCCCGGTTCTCCAGGTGGTCGGCGAACCCCGCCCACACCCGGGCGTGGTCCCTGGCGAACGCCGCGACCACGCCGTAGAGGTGCGGCGGCACACCGCGCAGGATCCGCTCCCACTCCTGCCCGTCCATGGAGTGCATGGCGAGCATGCGCAGCAGGATCCGGCCGACCTCGTTGAGCCGCAGGGCGGGATCGGCCTTGAGCCGCTCCAGCACCGCGAGGCGCTCCCGGTCCACGGCGCGGCCGAGGTCCGGCTCCGGCCAGGTCAGCGGGTGCGGTTTGGGCCGCAGCGCCCGGTTCCCGTCCGGGGTCGGGCTCTCGCCGCGCTCCAGCCTGCCCCGCACGTCCCGGACCGTCTCCGGGGAGATGCCGACCTGCTTGGCGACCTGGCGCAGGGACAGCCCCGGGTCGCTGCGGATCAGGTCGGCGGCCTGCTTGCGGCGCTCCGTGCTGTCCACGGGCCGGATCCGGCCGTCCCGCCCGATCCTGGCCTCGTTGCCGCCTTCCCCGCCGCGCCTGCGCAGGTCGGCCACGGTGCCCGCGGAGATGCCGGTCGCCGACGCCACCCGCCGGTCGGACCACTGCGGGTGCGTCCCCATGATCTGGGCCGCCGCGCGCTTGCGGTCGGCGAGCGAAAGCGGCAGACCGTGCCGGATGTTCGCCTCGACGGCCAGGACGAACGCGTCGGATTCGGTGCCGTCCACGAACCGCGCCGCGATTGTCCGGTCTCCGCGTACCCGTGCCACCTTCAACCGGTGCAGGCCGTCGACCACCCGCATCGTCGGTCGGTGTACCAGAATGGGCGGAAGCTCCCCTTCTGCCAACAACAGCGTCTCGACGTGCTCCGGGTCCTCACCCGAGGTTCTTGGCGAGCACACGGACGACAGCCGGGACAGCTCGATTTCGACGGCCGGGAGAGCGAATATGTCAACTCTCGTCGGATCCACCTAGCCCCCATTGGATCTCGTCTACGTCAACGTTTTCGTTTTTTCGGTACAGCCTGGGAGCGCGTCGTCCAACCGCTCAGCCTCGGTGGTTGGACGCCGTGCCCCGCCCGCGCCCGCCCCGGGGTCCTCGACGCTGGGGATCCCCTCGAACACCTCTGGCAGGCCGTGTGCGCGGACCGCTATCTCAGCCCGACAAGGGCCGATGCCCGGTGTGGCCGACCTGGTCGGTACCGGGCCGACCGCACGCGCCCGGCGCCGGTCGGGTCAGCGGTGCCGCCGGACGGGGAACTGCGGTAGCCCCGTGGTCGGACGCGGAGGTCGCGCCCCATCGGTCCCCGGCGAGTGCACACGGCGTCAGCATGGCATGACCGATCGTCATGCGGCAATTGCCAAACAAAACGACACCCCGGACAGGTTGTCACTGACTATCGCATTCGTATGTTCACAAATGCCGTTGACTATCGGGTTTTGCATTAGTATACTGCCGCGCACCAAAATCCGCACGCGCCGGATGAATCCAATTAGGCTGTTCGCGGGTTCAATTAGACCGATCGCAGGTCTTGATCATTCGAAGGCGCCGGCTAAGGTACCCGGCCGGTCGCGGGCCGCTGACATTGGGCTGTCCGAACCAGGTGTATCGCCAGACGTGGTGACCGCCACGACGCGGCGCGGCGATCGCTTCATTCCCCGGTAGCGTCCCGGCCACGCACTCGAACCGCGTGTTCGCCACGCGCGAACCGGCCGGTGCGGGGGTCACCGCAGCCTCGGGTCTTCCGAGGGGTCGGCGAGCATCGGCGGGCACCCGTGCTCGACCGCCTCGGGGCGCAGTTCGTAGTGCCACGGCTCGTTGCGGTAGACCTGGCACAGCCCGAACTCGGCGCCGTGCGCGGACAACCACGCGGCGGACGGGGGCGGACCGACGTCGACCGCGTGCCCCGCCACGTGAATGGACTTCTCCGGCGTGGCCACCCACCGGGCCGCCTCCTCCTCGGAGCCGTACCGCGCCACCGCGCCGCGGCGCAGGTGCTCCTGGTACGCCGGGGACCGCCAGCCGCTGTTGACCCGCAGCACCACACCGTCCCGGGCGGCGGCGGTCGCGGCCCCGCGCAGCGCGGCGAGCAGGGCCGGGTCCAGGTTGACCACGCCCGCGACCTCGTCGTCGAAGACCGAGGCGCCGTGGGGGACGGCGCCGTCGGCCGGGCCGAAGACGGGGCTGGGCGCGGTCTCGCTGTCGGTCACCCGCCGGAGTCAAGACCACGCGGTGTTGCGGACGCGTATGCGGTTTTCGATACGCTGGCGATATGCCGCCTGCTCGGAGCGCCGGTCCATGCGCGTGCTGATCGTCGAGGACGAACCCTATCTGGCCCAGGCCATCCGCGACGGCCTGCGGCTGGCGGCGATCGCGGCGGACGTGGCGGGCGACGGCGACACCGCGCTGGAGATGTTGGGCGTCAACGCCTACGACATCGCCGTGCTCGACCGCGACATCCCCGGCCCCTCCGGCGACGAGATCGCCGCGCACATCGTCGCCCGCGACACCGGCATGCCGATCCTCATGCTCACCGCGGCCGACCGCCTCGACGACAAGGTCTCCGGGTTCGAGCTCGGCGCGGACGACTACCTCACCAAACCCTTCGAGCTGCGCGAACTCGTGCTCCGGTTGCGCGCGCTCGACCGCAGGCGCGCCCGCAACCGGCCACCGGTGCGGGAGATCGCGGGGCTGCGGCTGGACTCGTTCCGCCGCGAGGTCTACCGGGACGGCCGGTACATCGCGCTGACCCGCAAGCAGTTCGCGGTGCTCGAGGTGCTCGTCGACGCCGACGGCGGCGTCGTCAGCGCCGAGGAGCTGCTGGAGCGGGCGTGGGACGAGAACGCCGACCCGTTCACCAACGCCGTGCGCATCACCGTCTCGGCGCTGCGCAAGCGGCTCGGCGAGCCCTGGGTCATCGCGACCGTGGCGGGTGTCGGCTACCGCATCGACACGGCGCCGAGCGCCGCGGGCGAGGACCGTGGATAGGGCGCGCGGTCTGAGCGCCCGGCTCAAACTCACCCTCAGCTACGTCGGTTTCCTGATGGTCGCGGGCACGCTGCTGCTCGCCGCCGTCGGCGTGTTCCTGCTCGGCTACCAGCGCGCGGTCCCCCTGCCGCGGCCGGTGGTGATCGCGCCGCCCGGCCGGGCGCTGATCCGCGCCTTCGCCCCGACCGCGGCCGTCGTGCTGGGGCTGCTGCTGGTGTTCGGCTTCCTCGGCGGGTGGCTCCTGGCGGGCCGCATGCTCGCGCCGCTGACCCGGGTCACCGACGCCGCGCGCAAGGCGGCGAACGCGTCGCTGTCGCACCGGATCCGGTTGGAGGGCCGCAAGGACGAGTTCCGCGAGCTCGCCGACGCCTTCGACACCATGCTGGCGCGGCTCGAGGCGCACGTCGCCGAGCAGCGCCGCTTCGCCGCGAACGCCTCCCACGAGCTGCGCACCCCGCTGTCGATCACGCAGACGCTGCTGGAGGTGGCGCGCGACGACCCGGACCGGGACACCGACGAACTCGTCGCGCGCCTCGCCCTGGTCAACGCGAGGGCGATCGAGCTGACCGAGGCGCTGCTCATGCTCAGCCGCGCCGAGCAGCGGACCTTCAGCCGGGAACCGGTCGACCTGTCGCTGCTGGCGGAAGAGGCCACCGAAACCCTGCTCCCCCTTGCGGAACGGCGCGGGCTCACGATCGCGACCCGCGGCGACATCTGCCCCGCGGAGGGATCGTCCGCGCTCCTGCTGCAGCTGACCACGAACCTCGTGCACAACGCCATCGCGCACAACCTGCCGGAGGGCAAGGTGTGGGTCACGACCAGCGTCCACCCGGCGAGCGCGGTGCTCGTCGTCGAGAACACGGGGGAACCGCTTGCCGCGGAGCTGGTCTCGACGCTCACCGAGCCGTTCCAGCGCGGCACCGAGCGGATCCACAGCGACCAGGCGGGTTTCGGCCTCGGCCTGGCGATCGTCAAGAGCATCACCTGCGCCCACGACGGGACGCTGACCCTCACCCCCCGGCCCACCGGGGGGCTCCGGGTCGCGGTGCGGCTGCCCGCCGCACCGCGACCCGACCTCGACTAGGTGATGGGGAAGTCGAAGTACGTGTCCGGGTAGGGCTCGCCCTTGAGCGAGTAGTGCCACCACTCGTAGGCGTACGCGCTGAACCCGCTGACCTCCATGATGGCGCGGAGGTGCTCGCGGTTCTCCGTCTCCTGTGGACTGATCCCGTCCGCGCCGTGGTGCGACACGGGGTCCATCAGGTCGTGGTCGCCACCCATCGGCGCGAGCTCACCGGTGTCCAGGCGGTAGATCGTCAGGTCGACCGTGCTGCCCCGGCTGTGCCCCGACTTGGCGGCCACGTAGCCCTTCTCGAACATCTCGGACCGCTCGATGTTCGGGTAGTGCCGCGCCTTCGTGCGCCCGTCCTCCGGCTGCCGCGACCAGTGCAGGAAGTTGTCGACGGCGCGCTGCGGGCGGTAGCCGTCCCAGAGGAGCAGGCTGAAGCCGCGCGCGGCGGCTTCCTCCTGCGCGTTCTCCAGTGCCGCGCACAGGGCCTTCGTGCCGACGATCCGGTTCACCAGGTAGCCGTCCACCGGTTTGCCGGTGAAGTTGTCCCAGGTGGCGTACTTGGCGTCCCAGCGGATGCCCGGGACGAACTCGTCTGCGTAGACGAAGTCGTCGATCACTGGGCCTTCCCGGTGAGGGTGAGCGACACCAGGCGGTCGATCACGTCACCGAGCGGCAGCCCGGCGGCGGCCATCATCCGGGGGTAGCGGCTGTAGGAGGTCAGGCCGGGCAGGGTGTTGACCTCGTTGAGGACCACCTCGCCGTCCTCCTTGAGGAACAGGTCCACCCGGGCGAGGCCCCGGCAGCCCAGGGCGCTGTAGATGCGCTTCGCGGTCTCCTGGACGCGCGCGCGGGACTCCTCGGGGATGTCCGCGGGCACGATGAAGGTGGAGTTCTCGGAGCCCTTCTCGGGCTCCGCCTCCTGGTGGATCTTGAAGAAGCCGTGGGTCAGCGCGACCCGGTCGACCTCACCGGCGAACAGGTCCTGGTCGTTGCCCAGGATCGCGCAGCCGATCTCACTGCCGACGACGGCGCCCTCGATCAGCACCTTGGAGTCGTACTGGCGCGCGGTCTCCAGCGCCTCGGCCAGCTCCTCCTTGCGGGTCACCTTGGTGACGCCGAAGGACGAACCCGAGCGGGCGGGCTTGACGAAGACGGGGTAGGTGAGCGCGTCGGCGTCGACGGTCTCGTCCGGGGTGATGATCCAGAAGTCCGGCGTCGCGATGCCCGCGTTGCGGACGGCGAGGTAGGTGAGGGACTTGTCGATGCACAGGGTGGAGCTCTGGATGTCGCAGCCCACGTACGGGATGCCGGAGAGCTCGAACAGGCCCTGGATCACGCCGTCCTCGCCGAACTTGCCGTGCATGACGGACATGACCACGTCCAGCCGCACGGTTTCGCACTGGCCCGGCTCGAGGACCAGCAGGCCGTGGGCGCCGCGGTCCGGCGAGAGCACGGCGGGCTTGCCGCTGCTCTCCCAGTCGCCCTCGGGGCTGTCGCACAGCAGCCACGAACCGCTCTGGGTGATCCCGATGTAGAACGGCTCGTACTTCTCGGTGTCGAGGCTCTTCTCGACCTCGCGCACCGACTTGACAGAGATAGGGTGTTCCTCGGAACAGCCGCCGAAAATGATTCCGATCTTCAGCCTATCCATGCCGCTTCCCACTTTCGAATTCCAGACAGTTTGCGATGGAGTTTTCAATGGTGTCGCTCAGTGCGTGATCCGTGTAGTAAGCGGTGTGCGGGCTGATGAGCACGTTCGGCAGTTTTTGCAGCCGCAGCAACAGCGAACTCTTGATGGTGGTGTTGCGGCAGTCCGCGTAGAAGATCCCCTCTTCTTCTTCGAGGACGTCCAGCGCCGCGCCGCCTAACTTGCCGCTTTCCAGGGCCGCGATGAGCGCCTCGGTGTCGATCAGCGGGCCCCGCCCGGTGTTGATGACGTAGGCGCCGTCCCGCATCCGCTCGATGCGCCGCGCGTCGAGCAGGTGGTACGTCCCCTCGTTGAGCGGCGTGTGCAGCGAGACGATATCGCTCTCCGCCAGCAATTCGTCGAGGGACACGTAGTTCGCGTCGGTCGCGGGAATGGCGTCGAAGGCCAGCACCCGGCAGCCGAACCCGCGCAGCCGGTCGAGGACCGCGGCGCCGATGCGCCCGGTGCCGACCACGCCGACGGTCAGGTCCCGCAGTTCCCGGCCGCGCACGTCGTTGAGCCGGTAGTCGTGCACGTCCACGCGGCGGATCATCGCTTTTGCGTTCCGCACCGCCATGAGCATCAGCATCAGCGTGTAGTCGCCCACGCTGTCCGGCGAGTAGTTGACGTTCCCCACGACGATGCCGACGCGCTCGGCGTACTCCACGTCGATGTGGTTGAACCCGACGCTCCGCGTCGAGATGTACTCGACCCCGGCCTCGCTCAGCGCGAGCAGCACGTCGTTGGTCACCCGGGTCTTGTGCCCGACGCTGATGCACCGGTTCCCCGCGGCCAATTCAACATTGGCTTCCGAAACCGGCTCATCGGTCATTGTCGGATTGATTCCGAACCGAGGCGTCATTTCCCGAAACAGCGCGGCCTCATCCTGCGCGCACCCATAAATGGTGATCCCGGTTGTCAGCACAGCCGAGGGGGACGCGGACGCCAGCGATCGGGTGCGGAGCTCCGCTGTTCGTGCCGGTTCGCTATAGGCCATACCAGGCAGTATAGACAGCGCGCCGTCCCCACCACGTATGCGGTTCTCCATATCCGGACGATATGTCACCAGCCCGTAGTCCCAGGACCACCCACCGTATCGATCCCCTCTTCACCAGGCCGGTTCAGGAACCACCCGCACCGCACCTTCGCAGCACGCTGGTTCAGAAACCGCCCGCACCGTGGGGGTCTGGGGGGTCGCCCCCCAGAAACAAACGCGAAACGCAAAAGGCGAGTGCTCTCCACGAGCACTCGCCTCCCATGCGTGGAGCTGAGGGGACTCGAACCCCTGACCCTCACACTGCCAGTGTGATGCGCTACCAGCTGCGCCACAGCCCCGGGTCAGTCGCGCTCGGGACGTTGTCCCTGTCGCGATGTGGATACGCTACAACACCGGTTGCCAGGGTGGAAATCGGGGGTGCGGGAAGCGGGTCTTCCCTGGTCCGGGGCGTGGGGTGTAGACCAGTGGGATGACGGCTGTGGCGTTGGGCGTGGACGGGGCCGTGGGACTGGACCCCGCCGAGCGGCGGATCGTGCAGCAGGCCCGGCTCCAAGGGCTGGTGGGCCGGCTGCTGGTCGCCGGGGGTGTCCAGGCCGAGCGGCTGCGGGACTGCGGCGTGCGGTCCGGCGCCGACGTCGAACTCGACGACCTGCCGAGGCTGCCCACCGTCCGCAAGCGCGACCTGTGGGAGCACTACCCGTACGGGTTGCGCGCCGTCGACGCCGATGACGTGGTGTGCGTCCACGGTTCGTCCGGCACCGGCGGTCGCCCCACGCTCGTGCCGTACACCGCCAACGACCTGCGCATCTGGGCCGAGGTGGTCGCCCGGGCCCTCGCCGGGGCGGGCGCGACGCCGAAGAGCGTGATCCACAACGCCTACGGCTACGGGTTGTTCACCGGCGGCCTCGGCATCCACCACGGCGCCGTGCACCTCGGCGCCACCGTGGTCCCGATGTCCGGCGGCCTGACCGACCGCCAGGTCCGGCTCATCCAGGACCTGCGCCCCGACGTGCTGACCTGCACGCCCTCCTACGCCATCCACCTGGGCGAGGCGCTCGCCGGGGCCGGGGTCGGGACGAACTCCCTGCGCGCCGGGCTGCACGGGGCGGAGCCGTGGACCAACGAGATGCGGGACCAGATCGAGAGCCTGCTGGGCATCCGCGCCCTCGACATCTACGGCCTGTCCGAGATCATCGGACCGGGTGTGGCCTGCGAGTCCCTGGACTCCGACGGCATGCTCAACGTCGCCGAGGACCACTTCTACCCGGAGTGCGTCGACGCCGACGGCAACCCGGTCCCCGACGGCACGCCCGGCGAACTGGTCTTCACGACCCTCACCAAGACCGGTATGCCGCTGCTGCGCTACCGCACCGGCGACGTGGCCACGCTCGACGGTCCGGTGCCCGGCTCCCCGCGCACGCTGCGGCGGATGTCCAAACTGCTTGGTCGCACCGACGACATGCTCGTCATCCGCGGTGTCAACGTCTTCCCCACCGAGGTCGAGGCCGTCGTGCTCGCCGACGCCCGGGTCAGCCCGCACTACCTGCTCGTCGAGGACCGGCGGGACCCCGCGCGGCCGGAGCTGCGCGTCGCCGTCGAGAGCCACGGCGACGCCGACGCGGTCACGCACGCGCTCGGCACCGCCCTGCGCGAACGCCTCGGGCTGACCTGCGTGGTCAAGGTGCTGCCCGCGGGCACGGTCCCGCGCGCGGAGACGGGCAAGGCCCAGCGACTGCGCCGCTGGACCGAGGGGCCCGCCCCGCTGCCCGGTCTGGACTAGGCGACTAAGAGCCCGCGCCCGCCGCCACCGCGTTGTCCAGCCACTTGGGGTCGGACGTGTCGACGATCTTGGTGCCGATGGCCAGGGTCGGGGTACCGAAGCTCTTCTGGCCGTTGTACTCCTGCTGCAGGTAGTCCGTGGTGCGGACCTTCTGGAACGCGTCGCTGACGTCCTTGTCGTACTTGCCCGACCGGATGCCGTCCGCAAACGTTTGCGAGGTCAGTCCCAGCGACTTGCCGAGCGCGATCAACTGGTCCTTCGACCAGCCGCGGGCGCCTTCCTCCGGCTGGCTGCCGAACAGGCTCTTGTGGAACGCGAGGAACTTGCCCTCGTCCGCGGCCAGCAGCGCCGCGTTGGCCGAGTCGGTGGAGTAGCCCGCCGGGTCGGAGCGGTCGTTGAGCATGTTGAGCATGTGGAAGCGGACCTTGATCTCCCCCGCCGCCAGCTTCTCCTCCACCGAGGCGCCGTACGCGCTCTCGAACGAGCCGCAGGCCGGGCAGAGGAAGTCCTCGTAGACGTCGACGGTGACCTTGGCCGCGTCCTTGCCGACCAGCACCGCAGCGCCGTCGCGCACCGCCGGGACCTCGACACCGGTGTTCTTGACCGCGATGGCCTGGCCGGACGTGTCGTCCTTCTGGCTCCTGGTGAAGATCACGCCACCGACGACCGCCACCGCGATGACCAGCACCACGACGATGCCGATGGCCGTCTTGCGGTCGACGCCCGACTTGCGCGCCGCCGCCACCGCGCCCTTGCCGGACCCGGTCGGTCGCGCCCCGGCACCCGTCTGCGCTCCCTGCCGCCGCTTGCGCGCGCTGCGCTCCGCTCCGCCCACCTGTCCCGAACCTCCCTAACCGACCGGCTCCGCCGCCCGCCCCAGCCGGGCGTCCAGCGAGAACCGGGTGCGCGGCCGGACCACCAGCCACACCGCCAGCACCAGGAACCCGATGTCCCTGGCGATCTCCTCGGGGTACCGCGTGTCGCCCGCGGCGACCTGGCCGCCGCCGCCGAAGCAGCCGCAGTCGATGCTCAGGCCCCTGGCCCACGACTGCGCCACCGCGGCGATGAACGCCAGCAGCACCACACCGGACAGCACCGCGGTCAGCCGCGTGCCCAGGCCCAGCACCAGGAGCACGCCCAGGGCCAGTTCCAGGAACGGCATCGCGGCGGCGACCACGCTGACCACACCGCCGGGCAGCACGTCGTAGGCCTGCACCGCGATGAAGGTCTGGTTCGGGTCGCGCACCTTGAGCCAGCCCGAGACCAGCCACACCGCCGCCAGCCCGAGCCGCAGCACCGTGCCGATCACGTCGAGCACCACGGGTTCGCCCGACCGGACCCGCTCAGCCACCGCCGGTTCCGTCACGACCACGGAGGCTACCCGCGCACGCTGAGCGCAACCTGAGAACCTTGTTGTGTGCTTGGACTCCCGGACCTGCCGGTGCGCGCCACCCTCCCGGAAATCACCCGGACGGTGGACGAACGCGGTACCGCCGTGCTCGTCGCACCCCCTGGAACCGGCAAGACCACACTCGTGCCCCTGGCGCTGGCCGAATCCGGCGGCAAAGTCGTAGTAGCGGAACCGCGCCGACTGGCCGCACGGGCCGCCGCAGCACGCATGGCCTCGTTGTTGGGCGAACCCGTCGGCCGCACAGTCGGCTACGCGGTGCGCGGCGACCGCAAGACCTCCCGCGAGACCAGGATCGAGGTCGTCACCTCGGGCCTACTGGTCCGCCGATTGCAGCACGACCCGGAGCTGTCCGGTGTGGACACGGTCTTGCTCGACGAGTGCCACGAGCGCCACCTGGACGCCGACCTCCTGCTGGCCCTGCTGCTCGACGCCCGCGACGGCCTCCGCCCGGACCTGCGGCTGCTGGCGACGAGCGCGACCGTCGCCGAGGGCAGGCTCGCCGAGCTGCTCGGCAATGCCCCCGTGATCCGCGTCGAGGCCAGGACACACCCGGTCCAGATCCTTTACTCCCCACCCACCAGGGCCGAACGGCTCGACTCGTGCGTGGCCAGGACAGTCCGAACGGCACTGTCCACACATGACGGTGATGTGCTGGTGTTCCTCCCCGGCGCCGCCGAGATCCGCCGAGTGACCGCAGCCCTGCACGGCATCGACGCCGACCTACTCCCCCTGCACGGCCGACTCGCCTCAGCCGAGCAGGACGCCGCCCTGACCCCAGGCCGCCGCAGGCGAGTAGTGCTCTCCACCGCCGTAGCCGAGTCCAGCCTCACAGTGCCAGGCGTCCGGATCGTGGTGGACGCAGGCCAGTCCCGCGTCTCCCGCGTCGACCACCGCCGGGGCATGTCGGGCCTGACGACCGTCCGCGTCTCCGCCGCGGTAGCCGATCAGCGCGCAGGCCGCGCAGGCCGCGAAGCCCCAGGCTGGGTCTACCGCTGCTGGCCAGAACACGAGCACGGCACGCTCCCCCGCTACCCCGAGCCAGAGATCCGCACCGCCGACCTGACCCGCCTGGCCCTGGAACTCGCCTGCTGGGGCACCCCCGACGGCAGCGGCCTCCGCTGGTGGGACGAGCCCCCAGCAGGCCCCCTCGCCGCAGGCCGCGAAGCCCTCACCGCCCTAGGCGCCCTGACCGAGGACTCCGTCACCGCCCGCGGCCGTTCCATGGCTGCCCTAGGCCTGCACCCCCGCCTGGCCCGAGCCCTCCTGGACGGCGCACCCCGCGTAGGCACCACCCGCGCGGCCCAAATCGTCGCCCTACTGGACGACGACACCCTGGCCTCCACTACCGACCTGGACTCGGCCCTGCGCATCGACTCCCCGCGCTGGCGCCGCGAAACCCGCAGACTCGCCGCCCTGGTCGACAACACCCCAACCGGCACCGACGACCCCGCCCTGGTCGTAGCCCTGGCCCACCCCGAACGCCTGGCCCGCCGACGCGCCAAGGACCAGCCCGTCTACCTCATGGCCAACGGCACCGCCGTCGAACTCCTCCCCGGCAACGGCCTGGGCGACCCCGAGTGGCTGGCCATCGCCGTGGCCGAACGCGTCCCAGGCGCCGCCCATGGCAGGGTCCGCCTAGCCGCCCGCGCCGACGAGGCCCTGGCTGCCGAGGTAGTAGGCATCACCGCCGAAGACGAGGTCACTTGGCGCGACGGCGACGTAGTAGCCCGCCGAGTCCGTCGAATCGGCGCGATCGTCCTCCAAGAACGCCCACTCCCCACCCCACCCGCCGACGCCGTCCGCGCCGCAGTCCTGGATGGCCTACGCCGCACCGGCCTATCCCTGGTCCGCTTCACCCCCGCAGCCCAGTCCCTACGCACCCGCCTAGCCCTCCTGCACCGCACCCTCGGCGACCCCTGGCCCGCCGTGGACGACACCGCGCTCCTCTCCGCCGCCGAAACCTGGATCGGCAACGCCCACAACCGCGCCACCCTCTCCCGCCTGGACATGACCCAGGCTCTCCGCGCTCTCCTCCCCTGGCCCCAGGCCACCCGCCTGGAAGAACTCGTTCCGGAACGCCTGACCGTCCCCTCCGGCTCAGCCCTGAAGATCGACTACACCGGAGACACCCCCGCCCTACCGGTAAAGATCCAAGAGGTCTTCGGCTGGACCGCCACCCCCACGATCGTCGACGGCAAGGTCCCGATCGTCCTGCACCTGCTCTCCCCGGCCTCCCGCCCAGTAGCGGTCACCGCCGACCTGACGTCCTTCTGGACAACCGGCTACCACCAGGTCCGAGGCGAACTGAGAGGCCGCTACCCCAAACACCGCTGGCCCGACGACCCCCTGGCCGCCGACCCCACCCGCCACACCACCCAACGCCGCCGCACCTAGTCCCCTCCAACCAGAGACTCTCGAGCTTTCGCCATGACCTCATACTCCTCGGCATAGATCCCAGGCCACTCCGCAGCCAGACTTCGGTAGATTCCGCAGGACTCATCCATCGCCGCCAGCACTTCCCGACGCGCGTCTGCACGTTCGAGCATCCCGTGCGCAGATTGCACACAGGCCAGTCTCCATAGGCATCTGGCAAATGCGGGAAGGTAGGCCACCGGATCCGCACGTGCGTGTCCACGAAGGATCTCAACCGCTTCATGGGCGAACGCCAACGCGGCGGGAACCTCCCCGACCAGAGCGAACTGGGAACTGGCGTTGCTGAGGGTCGTAGCAAGCTCAGCGCGATAGGCGATCGGGTCTACCTCAACGAGTGCGCGACGGATGTCTACCGCTTCACGGAGGAAGGACAGCGCCTCCCACTGCTCCCCCGCTAGGGAAAGTCGGCTCCCGAGGTTGTTGAGGCCGGAGGCGAAACCGGGCAGGCGCTTGACCGGATCCGCCTCGACCAGTTCACGATATAATTCCACTCCTTCTCGAGTGGGCGCCAGCGCAGCCGTCTTCTCCCCCGCCTTGGTGGCATTGACGCCGAGATTGATCAGGCTCATGGCGAGACCGGCCAGGTATTTGGCCGGGCCCAAGAGGCTTATTTAGCGGCGTAGAAGTAGAGGGCGATAACGGCCGATATGGTGTCGGTGAAAGTGTCGATGGGTGGTTTCGTCATCGACGACCTTGTGGCCTGAGATCCCCGCCAGCACGGCGGCGACCATCTCGTTGGCGCGGCGGTCGTGGGCGAGGATGTCGGCCACACAGTCCTCGCCGAGCCGGTCGGGGCGGAAAGGATTGAGGGCCAAATCCCGGGGCGACATTTCCGGGTACGCGGTGTCGTGCCAGGCCAAGACCGCTGCCGGGTCGGACACCCCCGCCGAAGTGAGCAGTTGGCGTGCGAGGTCGCCGGTGGGCAGGGGCCCGAACAAGGTGGCGAGCACGACAGCGCTTTGGGCTTGGTGGCTGGGTGGACCGGGCACCGCGTCGACCACCACGTGTTCGGCGAAGGCCGTCGCCGCCTGCTCGAACGCGGCCCACCGGTCATCCACGCTGCCCGCCAGGTCGGTCAGGGCGATCGGGTCGGCGATCTCGATCGGCAAGCGGTCCAGGTGGTGGTTCAAGCCGGAACGCAGGTTGGCCAGCGAACGGACCAGGAGCAGGATCCGGACGGTGCGCTTAGTACCGAAGGGAGCGACGACCGGATCACCTGCACCAAGGTGTCCAGCGGCCAGCGCTCCGCGTAGTCCACGACGATCAGGTCCGAGCCGGACCACTCCGGCGCAGACTCCACATCCGGCAGGACATCCCCCGGCGAGACCCGCCCCGACACCGCCCGCGCCACACCCCAGCCCGCCTCGACGCACTCCCCCGCGAACGCGTTCGCCAGGCGGGTCTTCCCCTGACCACCCGCCCCATGCACCACCAGCAGCGACGCCGGACAATCCGCCTCATCCCGCCATCGCAGCAACGCGTCCTGCACAGCCACCCGAGGCCAGAACGGTACGACCTCCCGTCGCGCGTCCAGCAGGTAACTCGGCGTCCGCCGGTGCCGAGGCACCCACTCGTCCCGCCCAGCCGGCCCCAGCCGCTGGATCTGGCAGCCGGTCGCCCAAAAGCCAGGGTCACGTTCCCCGCCGACCCGATCTGGATGTTCGGCCCGTTGACCCACGAACCGGAAACCGAGTTCACCGAACCCACACCCCAGGATCGCACACGGAGATCGACAAGACGGGCCCCACCGAACAGGCGCATGCTGGAGCCCGTGTGTGCGACCAAAGCCAACAAGACCCAAGAGACGCTGTTCCGCTACGCCGTCCTCCTCAAAGGCATAGACGGCGGCGGCCAACTCCTCGCCGGCCTGGCCTTGGCCCTCATCCCACCCACCGTCATCACCGGCGTAGTCCACGCCATCATCACCCGCGACCTGATAGGCGACGGGACGCTCGCCCACCACCTCACCCACGCCGCACAGGACTTCACCGACGGCGGCACCAAGACGTTCGCGATCATCTACCTGATCCTGCACGGCTTGATCAAGCTCGCCCTCGTCATCGCGCTGATGAAGCACTATCGCCGGGCGTATCCCGTGGCCGCGGTCGTCCTCGGACTTTTCGTCGCCTACGAGATCTACCGCGCGATCGACACGGGCAGCATTGTCCTCCCGATATTCGCGCTACTTGACGTAGTCGTCATCTACCTCGTCATCCGCGAATACCGCCTTACCTAAGTAAGGTCCGATCACTGCCCTCCGACCAAGGCGCCGGACACCCCGCCACACCTACCGTCCCCGCAGCAGAAAGGGGACGCAGTGATCACATTGCGGGGACTGACCAAGCGCTACCGGAAGGCGCTGGCGGTCGATGGGGTGACGTGCGAGATCGAGCCGGGGCGGGTCACCGGGTTTCTCGGGCCCAACGGCGCGGGTAAGTCAACGACCATGCGCATGATCCTCGGGCTCGACGAGCCGACCGCGGGCACGGCCCTGGTCGGCGGGAAGCGGTACCACGAGCACCGGTACCCGCTGCGCGAACTCGGGGCGCTGCTGGACGCGAAGGCCCTGCACCCCGGGCGCAGCGCGCGAGCGCACCTGACGGCGATGGCGCGCAGCAACGGGATCCCGACCAAGCGGGTCGGCGAGGTGCTCGACGCGGTCGGCCTGACCGACGTGGCGGGCAAGCGCGCGGGCACGCTCTCCCTGGGCATGAGCCAGCGGCTGGGCATCGCGGGCGCGCTGCTCGGCGACCCCGGCACGCTGATGTTCGACGAGCCGGTCAACGGCCTCGACCTCGACGGCGTCCGCTGGATCCGGGACCTGGTGCGGGAACTGGCCGACGAGGGCCGCGCGGTTTTCGTCTCCAGCCACCTGATGAGCGAGATGCAGCTGGTCGCCGACCACGTCGTGGTGATCGGCAAGGGCAAGCTCCTGGCCGACGCGAGCATCGGCGCGGTGATCGCCGCCGCGGGTTCGGTCGTGCGCGTGCGCGCCCCCGAACCCGCCGCCGTCGACGCGCTCGAACGCGGGCTCGCGACCACGCGCCGGATCGGCCCGACCGAGTTGGAGGTCACCGGGGCGACCGCGGAGCAGGTCGGCGACCTGGCCTTCCAGCTGCGAGTGCGCCTGCACGAACTGCGCGCCGAGCACGCTTCCCTGGAGCAGGCCTACCTCGACCTGACCGCGGACAGCGTCGAGTGCGCGGCGGTGACCCGGTGATGCGGGGCGCGATCGCGGCGGAGTGGACGAAGACGTGGACGGTCCGGTCGACCTACTGGTGCCTGGTCGCCGCGGTGCTGCTGATGGTGGGCATGGTGGTGCCCAACGGCTTGGCCATCCGCGGCCAGTTGCGCGACGGCGTCCCGGGTGCCAACGCCTGGCCCGCGACCCAGTTGCCGATCGAGGCCACGGTGTACCTGGTGCAGTTCGCGGTGATCGCGCTGGTGGCGCTGCTGGTCGCGGGCGAGTACGGCACCGGCCAGGTCCGCACGACCCTGCAGTGGGTGCCGGTGCGGTGGCGGGTCCCGGCGTCGAAGTCGCTGGCCCTGGCGTCCGCCATGGCGGTGGTGAGCCTGCCGCTGACCGCGCTGGGGGTGTGGTTGGCCGACCTGACCATGGCCGAACGCGGCCTGCCCTACAGCGCCGCCGACTTCGCCGGGACGTGCCTGCTCGTCGCGCTCTACACGAGCCTCATGTGCGTGCTCACGGTCGGCGTCGCCACCGCGGTGCGCAGCGTCGCGGGCACGCTGGTCGCGATGTTCATGCTGATCATGGTGCTGCCGCTGGGCATGCAGACCACGCAGTTCCTGCGCGACCTGTCGCACTACGTCCCCGGCATCGCGGGCGTCGACCTGATGGAGCGCGCCGACACGACCCGGGGCGCGGTGGTGCTGGTGGTCTGGGCCGCGGTCGCACTCCTCGCGGGCATCGCGGTGCTGCGGAAGCGGGACGCGTGAGCGCCGCACCGGACGGCGGCATGGCGGGCTGGGCCCTGGACGTCATGGACGTCCTCGGCGCGCCCGGCGCGGGCCTGCTCGTCGCACTGGAGAACCTGTTCCCGCCACTGCCGAGCGAGATCTTCCTACCCCTGGCCGGTTTTGCCGCGGGCCTTGGCCGGATCTCCTTGTTCAGCGCCATCTTCTTCACCACCCTGGGCTCGGTCGCGGGCGCGCTCGCGCTCTACTGGCTCGGCGCCGCGCTCGGCCGCGACCGCCTCCGCGCCATCGCCGACCGCGTGCCCCTGCTCAAGGTGTCCGATGTGGACAAGACGGAGGCGTGGTTCGACCGGCACGGCGGCAAAGCGGTCTTCTTCGGCCGCATGGTCCCGGTGTTCCGCAGCCTGATCTCGATCCCGGCGGGCGTGCACCGCATGCCACTGGCCAGGTTCACGCTGCTGACCACGCTCGGCAGCCTGATCTGGAACACCGCGTTCGTGCTCGCGGGCTACCTGCTCGGCCAGCAGTGGCACCTGGTCGAGGACTACGCGGGCATCCTCGAGAAGGTCGTGCTCGGCGCGGTCGTCCTGGCCGTGGCCTGGTTCGTGGTGCAACGGGTCCGGGGCGCTCGCCGGGACCGGGTCAGCTCGTCGGGCCGACGAGACCGGCCTCGTACGCGATGATCGCCGCCTGCACCCGGTTGCGGACGTCGAGGCGCGCCAGCACCCCGCTGACGTAGGCCTTCACGGTGCCCTCGACCAGGTGCAGGCGCCGCGCGATCTCCGCGTTGGCCAACCCCTGCCCGACCAGCGCCAGCACCTCCAGCTCGCGCGGCGCGAGCGCGGCGAGCCTGGCCCGCGCGTCGACCCGGGCGCCCATCCGCGCGGCGGGGCCGGTCGACAGCTCGGCGATGACCCGCGAGGCCACCCTGGGCGAGAGGTAGGCGGCGCCCTCCGACACCGCGCGCACCCCCGCGAGCAACTCGCGGGGGTCGCCGGATTTGAGCAGGAACCCACTGGCACCGTCGCCGAGGGCGCGGGCGATGTAGGCGTCCTCGGAAAAGGTGGTGAGCATGACGACCGCGGTGTCCGGCTGGGTCCGGCGGATCTCGGCGGCGGCGGCCAGCCCGTCCATGCCGGGCATCCGGATGTCGAGCACCGCCACGTCCGGGCGGTGCGCCTGGGTCAGCTCGACCGCCTCGCGGCCGTCGGCGGCCTCGGCGACGACCTCGATCCCGTCGTCGGAGGCGAGGATGGCGCGCACCCCGGCGCGCACCATGGCCTCGTCGTCGGCGAGCAGCACGCGGATCACCCTGATCCCCTTTCCCCGGTGGAACCCTCGTCGCGGTTGTTGCTGTAGGCGTCCTTGGCCACCAGTCGGCCCACGGCGAAGCAGAGCCGGTGCACGGCGGGCCGCAGGTCGAACACGTCACCGGTGGCCCGGTAGTAGCGGCACCCGGCGCCGGGCGGGTTCGGCGCGCCCCGCGGCGGGTCGATCATCTCCAGGTCGGGCAGCACGGCCTCGACCTCCGCGCTCGACTGACCGACCCGCAGGCCGTCGAACACCTCGGTGGGCAGGACCGAGTTGGTGACCGAGTACGCGTAGTAGCCGAAGATGAGCGCCACCAGACCGACCGTGATCGCCGTGGGCATGCCGATGGCCACCACCAGCCCGCGTCGAACGCGCCGCCGGACGCGCCCGAGGACCACCTCGGTGGTCTCCTCCGCGTCGGGCAGCGCGGCCGCGTCGTGCGGGAGGCTGGCCCGAACGGCGAACCCATCGCCCTCCGGGCCCGCGGTGAGGGTGCCGCCGAGCAGTCGAACCCGCTCGCGCAGTCCGATGAGGCCGCGGCGGGAACCGGTCGCGGTGACCGCGCCGGTCGGGGCGCCGTTGGTGACGGCGACGACGGTCACCCCGGCCTGCCGGGACACCAGGACGGTCGCGGCGGCGCCGGGGGCGTGTTTGGCCACATTGGTCAGCGCCTCCTGCACGACCCGCCGCACCGCCATCTCCACCACGCCGGGGGCGGGTTCGTCGCCGTCGGACCGCAGGTCGACGTCCATCCCGGACGCCCGCGCCCGCTCGACCAGTTCGGCGGGCGTCTCGGCGACCGGGGTGAGCGGCGCGGGCTCGGCCTCGCCGAGCATGCCGATGATGGTGCGCAGCGTGTCGGTGGCCGCACCCGCGGACGCGCGCAGCTCACCGGCCGCGTGGCGGTGGTGTTCGTCGAGGTCGCGGGCCATTTCGAGGGCGCCAGCACGGAGCGCGATGAGGGCGAGTTCGTGGCCGAGTGAGTCGTGCATGTCCTGGGCGATGCGGGCCCGCTCGCGCAGCCGCTCCCGCTCGGCGACGATCCGCTGTTCCCGCTCCAAGTGCTCGGCGCGCTCCCACCCCGCGCGCTGCAACTCGGCGCGCTGGCGCAGGTAGCGCCCCGCGAACCACGGGCACACCGCGAGCAGCAGCAGCCCCAGGACCATCCACAGCCATTGCAGCAACTGCGTGTCCAACCGCCCCCGGACGGCGGCCACGACGAGGGTGTAGCCCAGTCCGACCAGGACCAGACCCGTGAACACCAGCACTGCCGGGCGGGCCGTCGGCAGGCGCATGCCCATCATGAAGCCGGTGAACACGACCGCCAAGGTGAAGCTGAGGCTGCCGGTGCCGGTCAGGATCAGGTGGGCCAGGCCCGCCGCGGTGACGAGCACCGCCAGGACCGGGCGCCGCCTGGCCAGCGGGACAGTCGCGACGATCGCGACGAACAGCGCGTAGACGTCCCAGCTGAGCCGGGAGAGGGGGAGGTTGAGGGTCACCTCGAGGACGAAGAGAGCGGTGAGCGTCACACCTATCGAGAGATCGGTCGCGACCGTCCGCTTCGACTCCACCGGCGTGACGCTACAAGCAGTGGGAGCGTTGTCGACACTGACGAAAGTAAAGCTGGTTCGATGGGGTGTGCACGACGACAGGAGGAAGAGGCCCATGCGCCGGTTGGTGGTCCTGCGGCACGCGAAGTCGGCCTGGCCGGAGGGCGTCCCCGACTATCGACGACCGCTCAACGACCGGGGCCGCCGCGACGCGCCCGCCGTCGGCAAGTGGCTGGCCGAGCACGTCGAGGGGATCGACCTGGCCCTGGTCTCCCCCGCCACCCGCACCAGGCAGACCTGGGAGCTGGCGGCGGCCCAGTTACCGACCGTCCCCCCGACCACCTTCGACGAACAGCTCTACGGCGAGGGCGCCGAGTCCATCCTCACCGTGCTCGGGTCCGTTCCGGACACCGCCCGCACGGTCCTGCTGATCGGCCACAACCCGGACCTGGAGGACGTGGTCGAAACCCTCACCGGCACCCGCCCCGAGTTCAAGACGGCGGCCTTGGCGGTACTCACCTGGCCGGGCAAACACCTGACGACCTCGGCCCGCTCCTCCCGCCTAGCCCGCACCGAGACGATCCGCGGCTAGCCGAACCGGCCGGTCCGCAGGCGATCCCGGGAGTCCGGCACAGCCCGGTCCTCGGTCTCCTTCGGGCGATCACCGGTGTCGACCACAAGCCACAACCAGGTCCGAAGCCGCTCCGCGATGGACCGATGCGCGGGCCACGAACGCCCGCGATGCCAGCGGCGGCCGGACACCATCTGACCCGCCGCGTGCACGGGTCACGCAAACGACGTCGAGCAGTGGGAGACCCTTGGCTCGGCCCCGGGTCAGCCGCGGTCGAGGAAGGTCAGGACGGCGCGGACGCGGCGGTGTTCCTCCGAGCTGGGCTCCAGCCCGAGCTTGGAGAAGATGTTGCCCACGTGCTTCTCGACCGCCCCGTCGGAGACCGTCAGCGACCGGGCGATGGCCACGTTGGACAGGCCCTGGGCCATCAGGCCGAGGACCTCCCGCTCCCGGGGGGTGAGCAGGTCGATGGGGTTGCGCCGTCCGCGTGCCATGAGCTGTGCGATCACCTCCTGGTCGATGCACGTGCCACCCGCCGCCACCCGGCGGACCGCGTCGACGAACTCGGCGACGTCGGCGACCCGCTCCTTGAGCAGGTACCCGACCCCGCCCGCGCCACCCGCCAGCAGCTCGACGGCGTAGCGCTCCTCCACGTACTGCGAGAGCACCAGCACCGGCAGCCCCGGCAGCTCCTCCCGCGCCCGCAGCGCCGCCCGCAGCCCCTCGTCGGTGAAGCTCGGCGGCATCCGCACGTCCACGATCGCCAGGTCGGGGCGGTGTTCGGAGACGGCGAGCAGCAGCTCGTCGCCGTTCTCCACCGCCGCCACGGTCTCGATGTCCTCGTCGGCGAGCAGCCTGGTCACGCCCACCCGCAGCAGCACGGAGTCCTCGGCGATCACCACACGCACGGCAGATCGGCCCTGATCACTGTCGGCCCACCGATGGGGCTCACCACGGTCATCACACCGTCAATCGTGGCAGCGCGGTCGGCGAGGCCGGACAGCCCTCCCCCCGGCCGCAGCACCGCGCCGCCGTCGCCGTTGTCGGTGATCTCGACGATGACCTGGTCACCGCTGGCGCGATCCGCCCGCCACACCTTCACCGTCACCGCGCTCGCCCCGGAGTGCTTGGCGATGTTGGTCAGCGACTCGCCGACGATGAAGTACGCCGTGCTCTCCACCGCGGCGGGCGGCCGCGGGTCGACGCGGACGGTGACCTCGCACGGCACCGGGCACTTGGCCGCCAGTGACGACAGCGCCGCGTCCAGGCCGCGGTCGCCCAGCACCGCCGGGTAGATGCCGCGGGCCAGGTCGCGCAGCTCGGCGACGGCCAGCTTGGCGTCCGCGTGCGCCTCGTCGATCAGCGCGCGGGCCAGGTCCGGGTCGGCGTCCAGCTTGCCCTTGGCCCGGCCCAACCCCATGGCCACGGCCACCAGCCGCTGCTGGGCGCCGTCGTGCAGGTCGCGCTCGATGCGGCGGCGCTCGGCCTCGGCGGCGTCCACGCCCCGGGCCCGGGAGGCCTGCAGGCGCTCGGCGCGGGCGGTCAGGTCGGCGGTGCGGTCCGGGCCGAGCATGGTCTCGGCGAGGCGGGCGTGCAGCCAGGCGTAGCGCGGCATGATGAAGAGAGCCAGCGGGACCAGCGGGATGCTGGCGATGGCCAGGCCGAAGCCGAACACCGACAGCGGCAGCTCCATCAGGATGAACAGGATGTCGCGCCAGGTGCGGCCGTCGGTGAGCAGGTCGCGCCACTGCCGCAGCAGCGACCGCCCGTCCGCCGGGTCGCGCACCGGCCGGGCGGGCAGGTCGGCGCCGAGCAGCCCGCGGGCCAGCGCCCGGTGCGCGTTGCCGAAGGCGCGGGCCGCGCACACCCCGCCGATCAGGATGGGCACGCCGACCCACACGATCACGGTGCCGACGCCCACGGCGATGGCCACGACCGTGAACACGAAGGTGAGCAGGCTCAGCGGGAACCCGCCGAGGAAGTAGAGGATCGCCTTGGCCGGGTGCGGCAGCGGCCGCTCGCTCGGGTCGGTCACGTCACACCTCGTGCGCGAGCGGGCTCGACGCGGCGGCGTCGAAGCGGACGGCGGACGGCGCGGGCCCCAGCAGGGCCCGGGCGAACCTGGCGTGGCCGCGCCCCATCGCCCTGGTCAGCGGGATGGCGATGGCGAAGACCACCAAGCCGAGCCCGGTGAAGGCCAGCGCCTCCACGAACGAGTCGACGACCCAGACCGGGTTCTCGGTGTCGAACACGCGGTACTCGCCGTCGGGCAGGAACCGGTAGTAGACGGGCAGGAACGTCGCCCCGAGCGCCAGCGACCAGAAGACCACCACCGTGGTGAACTCGGCGATCCCGACCGGCAGCAGCACCAGGAAGTACGCCATGTCCTTCCAGGTCGACGAGTCCCGCACCCGCGCCTTCCACCGCCCCCGCTCCGGCAGCGGCGGGTACGGGCTGGCGATGTAGGTGTCGAGCATCGCGTACACCCGGGCCCGCTCCACCCGCGCCGACACCCGCGCCGCCACCACCGCCAGCGCCAGCACCGGCAACCCCACCCAGACGACGGCGGTGCCCACCCCCACGCTGAGCAGCACCACGAAGGTGACGAACCCGGCGATCCCGACGGGCAGGTTCATCAGCAGGTACCCGAGCGACCCCAGGACCGACGGGTTCGGCCGCGTGCCGTCCTGGTGGAAGGTGGTGGTCATGTCTCTCGTCCTCCTCGTGCCGTCGCAACCAGCATCGCGGTCACCAGGGCACGTCTCCATGGGGGACGCTACCGAGTCGGGGGTGGGGCTGTCCCCACCATCGATACCGGGATGAAACGAGGCGCGGCACGCGTTAAGCTGTGCAGAACGAGCAACACCAACCCACGGGGGTGAACGGTTTCGACTCTGGACGTCGAGTCAGGGGAAGCGTGCAGGTGCAGGCGAGATGACCACCTCAAGCGTCGCTCGCAAACCAATAAGCGCCAAGACTAACAGTCGCGCTGACTACGACCTCGCTGCCTAAGCGAGCTCGTGTCTGTCGGCCCGGGGACGCCTCCGCCCCGGTAGCCGGCATCAGCTAGGAGGCTCACCGCCGGTCCCGGTCACGGGGACCAGGCGGGAAGCAAACAGTGACTGGGCCCGTCACACCGGCTTGTTCGCGTGACCGGTGGGGCCAAGCAGAGACAATGCGAACTGCGCACGGAGAAGTCCTGGTGAAGCGACAGAGGACCCGGGTTCGATTCCCGGCACCTCCACGGACTCGGGCGACGCGTGTCTGCGGAAAGCGCAGACCGCGTCGTCCGTTGTCATTTCTGGGGGGCGACCCCCCAGACCCCCACGGTGCGGTACGGAACTGAACCAGCGTGGTGGAGCGGTCGAGCTGCGGGGTGGGGACACGATGCGTCCTACACCAGCGGAGACGAAGAGGGCTTGCGGTGAGTGATAGCCGGTACTGGACTCCTGCGCATCATGCGGTTGAGAACTTCGAGGTGGAGGAGCTGTCCCGGTTATTGAGTGCGGGCAGTGATCCTGATGAGGTGTTCGTGGACTTCACCTTGTTGACGCACGCCATTGATGCCGAGGGGGACGCGGCCAACCAGACGCGGGAGCCGTTGAGTGTCCACCTGACGGCGGTGCTGTTGGCGTTCGGCGCGGATCCTCGGCTCCCCGATCCGAAGGGGCGCACCCCGATGGACATGGCCTTGTCGTATCGGCATGACTTAGCGGTCAAGCTGCTCCAGGCGCACCTCGATCGGGCATAGGGCGGCGGCCAAGCCCCTGGGGACTTGGCCGCCGGTCCGGTTGGTGGGTTAGCTGACCGAGAGGGTTACGTCGTCGAGGACGAAGGAGGTTTGGAGGGATTCGTCTTCGATGGAGGTGAAGGACAGGTTGACGGACTGGCCCGCGTAGGCCGACACGTCGACGGTGACCTGTTGGTAGCCGGTTGCGCTGTCCAGGTTCGAGTACGTCTTGAGGGCGTTGTCACCGAGCCGCACGGTCAGGGTGTCGTAGCGTTCGGTGTCGGTGTTCTCGACCGTGTCGATGTGCAGCCAGTAAGTCAGCGTGTACGTCGAGCATCCCGCCGGAAGGGTGAGCTGCTGGCTCGTGCTCTCCGTCGCCACACTGCCCCGGCCGCCCAGCCACGCCGCGTGAGTGCCGCCGTGGGCGGGTTGGCCTTGACCGCCGTGTTGGCCGATCACGCCGGTCGTGGCGGCCCATCCCGTGGCGCCGCCCTCGAAGTCGGCGTTGGCGATCACCTGGCTCGGCGCGCAGCCGCTGCCCGGGGTGATCGTCCAATCCAGACTCAGCGTGCCCGAACCGTCGGACGCGTTGACCGTGATGGCCGCGGCCCAGCGGCCCTCGGCGGTGGGCTTGCCGTTGATCACGCCGTTCGCGTCGATCGACAGGCCGCCCGGCAGGCCGCGCGCCGACCAGGTGTACGGGCCCGTGCCGCCGGTGGCGGTCAGCGGGACCGACACCTGCTGCCCGACCCGCGCCGTCTGGGCGCCCGGGTCGGAGATGACCACGGTCACCCCGCCCTGCGTGATCACCCAGTCGAACGTGACCGTGCCCGACCCGCCCGTGGCCGCGGTGACCGTGGCCGTCACCCGGTACGTCGCGGCACTCGTCGGCGTGCCGCGGATGACCTGCGTGGTGGACCCGGCCGCGTTGTCGGCGGTCAGACCGGTGGGCAGACCCGACACCGACCAGGTGTACGGCCCCGTCCCGCCGGTGGCGACCAGCTTCAGACCGGCCTTCACCCCGACCTTCCCGGTCTGCGTCCCCGGATCGGCGATCGTCACGTCACCGCCGGGCGCCTCCGAGATGGTCCAGCTGAACTTGAGGCTGCCCGGGTTCCCGGCCGCCGGGGTGGCGGTCACCGTCAACGTGTAGTTCCCCGCGGTGGTCGGCGTTCCGGAAACCACACCGCCGCTGGAGATCGACAGGCCCGGGGGCAGGCCGGTCGCGGTCCACGTGTACGGCGCGGTCGCGCCGGTCGCGCGCAACGCCAGGTTCACCGGCGTCCCCACGCGGCCGGTCTGGTCACCGGGCGGCGTGACGACCGCGTCCCCGGCGGGCTGCGGGTTGATGGTCCACGTGAAGGACGCGCTACCCGCCGTCCCCGAGGTCGGGGTCGCGGTGACGGTCACGTTGGAGGTACCAGCCGTAGTAGGCGTACCCGAGACGACCCCGCCCGTGGAGATCGACAGCCCGGCGGGCAGACCCGTCGCCGTCCAGCGGTACGGGCCGGTCGCGCCGGTGGCCGACAGCGTCAGGTTCGCGGGCGTACCAACGGTTCCCGTCTGGTTCCCCGGCGGCGTGACGGTGGCCGTCCCACCGGTCCCCTCACCCGCGAACAGCAGCCGGTTCGGCGAACCCGAGCCCGGGTTGGTGACCTTGCTCGGCGTCGCCTGCGCGAGCAGCGCGGTGGCCACCGCCGCCGGGCTGTCGCTCGGGTGCGCCTCCTGGTACCGCGCCACGACGCCAGCCACGTGCGGGGTCGCCATCGACGTGCCCGAGATGCGGTTGGTCGCGGTGTCGCTGTCCTTCCACGACGAGGTGATGTCCACCCCCGGCGCGAAGATATCCGTGCAGGTGCCGAAATTCGAGAACGAGGCCCGCGCGTCGTTGTTCTGCGTCGCGTTCACCGTTATCGCCTCGGTGACGCGGGCCGGTGAGGAATTGCAGGCGTCCCGGTTGTCATTGCCGGAGGCGACCGCGTAGACGATCCCGGCGGCCACGGAACTGCGCACCGCGGCGTCGACCGTGCTCGCCGCGCCGCCACCGAGGCTCATGTTCGCGACCGCGGGCTTGGTGGCGTTGCGGGTCACCCACTCGATGCCGCTGACCACACCGGTGTTGGAGCCCTGCCCGGAGCAGTTGAGCACCTTCACCGCGACCAGCTTGACGTCTTTGGCCACACCGTATTCGGTGCCGCCGACCGTGCCCGCGACGTGCGTGCCGTGCCCGTGGCAGTCGGTGTTGTTGCTGTCGGCGGTGTTCGTGCCCCAGGTCGCCCGACCGCCGAAGGTGCGGTGCGTGGTGCGGATGCCGGTGTCGATGATGTAGGCGGTGACGCCCTGACCCGTGGTGTCGTAGTTGTAGTTCGAGTCCAGCGGCAGGTTCCGCTGGTCGATGCGGTCGAGCCCCCAGGACGGCGGATTCGGCTGTGTACCGGCGATCCGCACGACGGCGTCCTGCTCGACCGAGGCGACGGTCGGGTCGGCGGCCAGCCGGGCGGCCTGCGTCGGGGACATGCTCGCGGCGAACCCGCGCAGCGCGTAGCGCCACGTGGTCTTGACCGCGGCGCCGTAGCGACCGGCGACCGCGGCCACCGTGTCGTCCACATTGGACATTATGGCGGCGGTGTCCTTGAGCGTCACCAGGTAGCTGCCGGGGATGGCGTCGGGGGAACCCGCGCCGAGGACGATGCCCTCGGCCGCGTGCGCGTTCCCCGCGCCCACCACCAGCGCCATGGCGGTGACCGCGGCGGCTCCCGCGCAAAGGGTGCGTCTGCGCAGGCTCGCGCGAACTTCTCTCATCGTGTGACTCCAAAAAAGCGCAGCAGGGATCAGGGACGACGTTCGCGAACAATTCCGGCATACCGTCCGCAAAAGCAACCACGATCACACCCGCGCGCGCCAGCCAACGGGAACAGGTTCCGCTATTCAGTCCATAGTCCCGGTGTCCGCACCCAGAACAAGCGCATTCACGACGGTGTTATCACCCCGTCGGCGCGCTGTTCCCAGGTCAGGGGTGGGGACAGCCCTACCCCGCGCGGTGGTGCCCACCCCCAAACGATGACGCCTGCTGGCACGGCTGTGCGGACGGCCGCGCGCCGAGATGCTTTCGGTGTGTCGGGAGCAGCGGCGATTAGGGGGCAGTGATGTCGGGCAAGACGGGGTCGCGCCGGGACCCGTTCCTGGACGTGGTGCGGGTGGGCGCGGTGCTGCTGGTGGTCCTGCAGCACTGGCTGATGCCGGTGCTCGGCCGGGGCGGCGCGCACGGCGAGGTCATCGAGACCGGGAACGCGCTCGCCACGCCGGGCTGGTGGCTGATCACCTGGCTGTCGCAGGTGATGCCGATGGTGTTCTTCGCGGGCGGCGCGGCGAACCTGCACTCCTTCCGCGGCTCGCGGGACACGCGGGCCTGGCTGGCGAGCAGGCTGCGCAGGCTCGTGCTCCCCGTGCTCCCGCTCGCCGCGGTCTGGCTGGCGCTGCCGAACCTGTTGCTCAGCGCGGGTGTCCCGGCCCAACCGGTCGACATCGCGGGCGGCATCACCGCGCAGCTGCTGTGGTTCCTGGTCGTCTACCTGGTCGTCGTGGCGCTGACGCCGGTCATGACCGCGCTGCACGACCGCTTCGGCGTCCGCGTCCTGCTCCCCCTCGCCGCGCTCGCGGTGCTCGTCGACGTGGTCCGCTTCGCCGGTGTCCCCGAGGTCGGGTTCGCCAACGCGGTCGTGGTGTGGGTCACCGTGCACCAGCTCGGCATCTGCTACGCCGACGGGCTTTTCGCCAACACCGGCAAGCGTTCCCAGGCGCTGGTGGCCCTCGCCGGGTTCGGCGCCGTGGCCGCGATGGTCGCGTTCGGACCGTACGCGCCGAGCATGATCGGCATGCCGGGCGCGCCGATGTCGAACATGAGCCCGCCCGCCGCCGTGCTGCTGCCACTGGCGGTCGGTCAGCTGGGTCTACTCCTCCTGTTGCGCGACAAGCTGATCCGCTTCGCCGGTCCGGCGGTGGACGCGCTCGGCGCCCGCTGCACCACGATCTACCTGTGGCACATGCCCGCGCTGGTCGTGGTGGCCGGGATCGCGGTCATGGGCTTCGGTTACCACACCCCGGAACCCGGTTCGACGCAGTGGTTCGCCGCCGCGCCGATGTGGCTGGGCGCCACCGGTTACGTGCTGCACCTGCTGGTGAGGGTGTTCGGCCGGTTCGAGGTCGGCGGCGGCCGGGCCGTCCCCGCGACGGTGCCGCTGGTCGGCGCCTACCTCACCGCGGCGGCGGGCCTGCTCGGCCTGGTCGTGCACGGCTTCTCCCCCGACGGCCCCGGCGTCCTCGACGGCCCGCTGCCGTGGATCGCGCTCGTGGTCACCGGCGTCGTCCTCGGCCTGCGCCACGACCGCGGGCGGGCCGCCACCAAGCCGGTGACGACCCACCCGAACCCGGTCCAGGTCACGCGGCCAACCGCGCGCCCGCTCCCGGAGCCAGTGCCAGCGTGAGCACGTCCCGCACATCGCTGACCAGGTGCACGGTCAGCGCCGAGCGCACCGAGTCCGGCACCTCGTCGAGGTCCGGCTCGTTGCGCTGCGGCAGCAGGACCGTGGTGATGCCCGCGCGGTGGGCGGCGAGCAGCTTCTGCTTCACGCCGCCGATCGGCAGGACCCGACCGGTCAGGGACACCTCACCGGTCATCGCCACGTCCGAGCGCACCGGGCGACCGGACAGCAGCGAGGCCAGCGCGGTCGTCATGGTGACGCCCGCGCTCGGGCCGTCCTTGGGCACCGCGCCCGCCGGGACGTGCACGTGCACCCCGCGACCGGCCAGCTCCGCGACCGGCAGCCCCAGCTCGGGGCCGTGCGAACGCAGGTACGACAGCGCGATCTGCGCCGACTCCTTCATGACGTCACCCAGCTGCCCGGTCAACGTCACCCCGGGCCCGCCGCTGTCCTTCTCCGCCAACGACGCCTCGACGAACAGCACGTCACCGCCCGCGCCGGTCACCGCCAACCCGGTCGACACACCCGGCACCGCCGTCCGCTCCGCCGACTCCGGCGTGTGCTTGGGCTGCCCGAGGTAGCCCCGCAGATCACCGACGTCCACGCGCAGCGGCAACTCCGCGTCGCCCAGCGCCAACCGGGCCGCCACCTTGCGCAGCACCCGCGCGATGGCCCGCTCCAGCTGCCGCACCCCGGCCTCGCGGGTGTACTCCCCCGCCAGCAGCCGCAGCGCGGGCTCGCCGACCTCGACCTCGTCGGCGGTCAGCCCGGCGCGCTCCAGCTGCCGGGGCAGCAGGTGCCCGGACGCGATGGTGACCTTCTCGTCCTCGGTGTAGCCGTCGAGCCGCACCAGCTCCATGCGGTCCAGCAGCGGCTCCGGGATCGCCTCGACCACGTTCGCGGTGGCCAGGAAGACCACATCGGACAGGTCCAGCTCGACCTCCAGGTAGTGGTCCCGGAAGGTGTGGTTCTGCGCCGGGTCCAGCACCTCCAGCAGCGCCGCGGTCGGGTCGCCCCGGTAGTCCGCGCCCACCTTGTCGATCTCGTCGAGCAGCACCACCGGGTTCATCGACCCGGCTTCCTTGATGGCCCGCACGATCCGACCCGGCAGCGCGCCGACGTAGGTGCGTCGGTGGCCGCGGATCTCCGCCTCGTCGCGGACTCCGCCCAAAGCGACCCGGACGAACTTGCGCCCCATGGCCCGCGCCACCGACTCGCCCAGCGAGGTCTTGCCGACTCCGGGCGGACCGGCCAGCGCCAGCACCGCGCCGCTGCGCCGACCACCGACGACGCCGAGCCCGCGCTCGTCGCGCCGCTTGCGCACGGCCAGGTACTCGACGATCCGGTCCTTCACGTCGTCCAGGCCCGCGTGGTCGGCGTCGAGCACCGCCCGCGCGCCCTTGATGTCGTACGCGTCCTCGGTGCGGGTGCCCCACGGCAGCTCCAGCACGGTGTCCAGCCACGTGCGGATCCACCCGACCTCCGGCGACTGCTCCGAGGTGCGCTCCAACTTGTCCACTTCGGACAGCGCGGCGGTGCGCACGGTCTCCGGCAGGTCCGCGGCCTCCACCCGGGCGCGGTAGTCCTGCTCCTCGGACGCGGGCTTGCCGTCCAACTCGGCGAGTTCCTTGCGGATCGCCGCCAGCTGCTGCCGCAGCAGGAACTCGCGCTGCTGCTTCTCCATGCCCTCCTTGACGTCCTTGCGGATCGTCTCGGCGACGTCGAGCTCGGCCAGGTGCTCGCGACCCCACTCCAGCAGCTTCGCCAGCCGTGCGGAGACCTCGGTGGTCTCCAGCAGCCAGACCTTCTGCTCGTCGGACAGGTACGAGGCGTACCCGGCCATGTCGGCGAGCTGGGCCGGGTCGTCGAGCTGGGTGATGGTGTCGATCACCTGGTAGGCGCCGCGCTGCTGGAGGATGGTGGTGACCAGCCCCTTGTACTCGCGCGCCAGCTCGCGGGTGCGCTCGTCGGACGTCTCGTCCGCGGTCTCCACCTGCACCCACAGCGCCGCGCCGGGGCCGGTGGTACCCGCGCCGATCCGCACGCGGCCGGTGCCGCGCACCACCGCGGCCAGCTCACCGCCGGGTAGCCGCCCGACTTGTTCGACCACGGCCAACGTGCCGACCCGGGCGTACTTGCCCTCCAGCCTCGGCACGAGCACCACCCGCGCCGGTTCGGTCCCGGCCTGCGCGGCTTCCACGGCCGCGCGCGCCTCGGTGGCGTTGTCGGAACCGGTCAGCTGGACGGGGACGACCATGCCGGGCAGCAGGACCGTGTCATCCAGCGGCAGCACCGGCAGCGTCAGAGCCTCGGACATGTTCACCCTCCAGAATGTTGAGTCTGATCAGCTCAACCTCTATCGGGTGGTGTTTGTTTCCCGCTGGCGTTCGCCCAGAGCGAGCAGCCGGGCCGGGTTGTCGTGCAGCACCGCCCGCAGGAACGGTTCCCCCAGCTCAGGGGCCCGCGCCCAGTCCGCGATGGCCCGCAGCTGGGTGGCGTAGTCGTACGGGATGCTCGGGAAGTCGGTCCCCAGCACGACCCGGTCGGCCACGTCGGCCAGCCGCGCGGTCCAGTCCGCGGGCAGCGGCGCGTCGCCGAGCGTGAACCCGACCCCCACCATCGTGGTGTCCAGGTGCACGCCCGGATGACGCTCCGCCAAGTCCAACGCGCCCGACAGCTCCGGCATGCCCGCGTGCGCCAGCACCACGACCAGCCGCGGGTGCGCGCGCAGCACCTCCTCGAACACCGCCAGACCGGTGTGCGCGCCGCGCAGGGGCCCGTGTCCGCAGTGGACGACCACCGGCACCCCCGCCTCGGCCAGCAGGCCCCAGGCGGGCGCCAGCAGCGGGTCGCGCGGGTCGTAGCCGCCGACCTGCACGTGCGCCTTCACGCACCGGGCACCGGCGGCCAGCGCCGCGCCCAGGTAGCGGGCGACGGACGGTTCGGGGAACAGCGTCGCGGTCGGGACGGCCTCGGGCACGCGGGCGGCGAAGTCCAGGACCCACGACGTCAGCCACTCGGCCATGCCGGGCTTGTGCGGGTAGACCAGCGGCGCGAACCCGACCACGCCGAGCCCCCGCAACGCGGCCAACCGCTCGGCCTCCGACGAGCGGTAGTGGATCGGCCAGGCCCGGCCGTAGCGGCGCTCGGCGTCGTCGAAGTAGGCCCAGACCCTCTCCTGCACCCGCTCCGGCAGGAAGTGCACGTGCACGTCCACCAGCCCCGACAGCCCGAGGCCGCGCACCCACGCCGCGACCTCGGCATCGGACCCCGGTCCGGACACGACCGCGCGCCTAGGCCATGCCCTTGGCGCGGCGGCCCATGGCCTTGGCGATCTCCCGGTTGGCGTCGCGCTTGGCCAGGTCCTGGCGCTTGTCGTAGGCCTTCTTGCCCCGGGCCAGCGCCAGCTCGACCTTCACCTTGCCGTCGTTGAAGTACATCGACAGCGGGACCAGCGAGACCCCGGTCTCCTTGATCTTGCCGATCAGCTTGGTGATCTCGGCCCGGTGCAGCAGCAGCTTGCGGGTGCGCCGCGGCTCGTGGTTGGTCCACGTGCCCTGCGTGTACTCCGGGATGAACAGGTTGCGCAGGAACACCTCGCCGTCGTCCACCGTGGCGAACGCGTCGACGATCGACGCGCGACCCTCGCGCAGGCTCTTGACCTCGGTACCCACGAGGACCACACCGGCCTCGTAGGTATCGATGATCGAGTAGTCGTGACGGGCCTTGCGGTTGGTCACGATCGCCTTGCGGCCGCGTTCCTTAGCCATGGACCAGACTTTACGTGCGGACGTACAGGCGCAGCGTGACATATCCGGTGACAGCCGAAATGCCCAGCGCGACCAGCATCAGCCACGGCGACACCAGCAGGATGTCGATCCCGTCCACCGACCGCACCACGTTCGCCTTGATGGGGTCGGCCAGCACGTCGTCCAGGAAGGACATCTTCAGCAGCACCAGCAACCCGATGGCCAGCAGCGCGCCGATCAACCCGGTGACCATGGCCTCCAGGAGGAACGGCAGCTGGGTGTACCAGCGGGTCGCGCCCACCAGGCGCATGATCCCGACTTCCGTGCGTCTGGTGAACGCGGACAGCTGCACGGTGTTGGAGATCAGCAGCAGCGCCGCCACGGCCATGAACAGCGCGATGGCGAAGGTCATGTTCCGGAACCCGTTGAGCGCGTTGAAGAACCGGTCCAGGAACTCGCTCTGGTCGACCACGTTGTCCACGCCCGGCTTGCCGCTGTAGGCCTGGGTGATGACCTCCGGCCGGTCCGGGTCCTTGAGCCGGACCCGGAAGGACGCGGGCAGCGACTCCGGCCGGGTCAGCTTCACCAGCTCCGGCTGCGCCTCGAAGATCCGCTTGAACCGCTCGAAGGACGCCTGCCGGTTCTCGTAGGCCACCTCCTCCACCGCCGGGTCGGCGCGCAGCGCGGCCTGCAACCCCTTGCACGGGTCGTTGACGCACCCGCTGTCGGAGGCGGAGATGTCGTTGGTCAGGAAGACGCTGACCTCGACCTTGTCCTGGTAGAGCGTCTTGGTCTTGTCGATCATCCGCACCACCAGCAGACCACCGCCGAGCAGGGCGAGCGAGATGGCGGTCGTGATGATCATCGCGATGGTCATCGTGATGTTCCGGCGCAGACCGGTCACGACCTCGCTGAACACGAAGCTGGCACGCATCGGGGGTGGGGTTCCTCGCTTGTCCGGGGCGGTTCTTCTCGGCGGGCGGTGGCGGGGCGCTAGCGGCCGACGCCGTAGACGCCGCGGGCGTCGTCGCGCACGACCCGGCCCAGGTCGAGCTCGACGACCCGGCGCCGCATGGAGTCCACGATGGAGTGGTCGTGGGTGGCCATCAGGACGGTGGTGCCCGTGCGGTTGATCCGCTCCAGCAGCAGCATGATGTCCTGGCTGGTGTCCGGGTCCAGGTTTCCGGTCGGCTCGTCGGCGAGCAGCATCAGCGGCCGGTTCACGAAGGCCCGGGCGATCGCCACGCGCTGCTGCTCACCACCGGAGAGCTCGTGCGGCATCCGGCCCGCCTTGCCCTCCAGGCCGACCAGCTCGAGCACCTCCGGCACCACCTTGCGGATGGTGTGCCGGGGCTTGCCGATGACCTCCAGGGCGAAGGCGACGTTCTCCGCCACCGTCTTGTTCGCCAGCAGCCGGAAGTCCTGGAACACGCAGCCGATCGACTGCCGCAGCCGCGGCACCCGGCGGCGCGCCATCCGGGTCAGGTCGAAGTTGGCCACGTAGACCCGGCCCTTGCTGGGCACCTCCTCGCGCAGCAGGAGCCGCAGGAAGGTCGACTTCCCGGACCCCGACGCGCCGATGAGGAAGACGAACTCGCCCTTGTCGACCTGCACGGAAACGTTCTCCAGTGCGGGCCGCGTGGAGGTCTTGTAGACCTTGGAAACCTGTTCGAGCCGGATCACGGTCGGCGAGTCTACCTCTGGTCGTTATCGAGCCGTAGCCTGCTGCCCCGTTATGGTTTCCGCAGGTCACAGCGTGTGTTCGGGCCGTTACTACCGGGTGCGGCGCCAGCGGATCCCGGCCTCCAGGAAGCCGTCGATGTCGCCGTCGAGCACGGCGCTCGGGTTGCCCACCTCGAACTCGGTCCGCAGGTCCTTGACCATCTGGTACGGGTGCAGCACGTAGGTCCGCATCTGGTTGCCCCAGGAGCCGGTGGAGGTGTCCTTGAGCGCGTCCATCTTGGCCTGCTGCTCCTGGCGGCGGCGCTCCAGCAGCTTCGCCTGCAGCACGGCCATCGCGGAGGCCTTGTTCTGCAGCTGCGAGCGCTCGTTCTGGCAGGACACCACGATGCCGGTCGGCAGGTGGGTCAGCCGGACCGCGGAGTCGGTCGTGTTGACGCCCTGGCCACCGGGACCGGACGAGCGGTACACGTCGACCCGCAGGTCCTTCTCGTCGATCTCGACGTGGTCGGTCTGCTCCACGACCGGGGCGACCTCGACCGCGGCGAACGAGGTCTGCCTGCGGCCCTGGTTGTCGAACGGCGAGATGCGCACCAGGCGGTGCGTGCCCTGCTCGACCGACAGCGTGCCGTAGGCGTAGGGCGCGGTGACCTTGAAGGTCGCCGACTTGATGCCCGCCTCCTCGGCGTAGGAGGTGTCGTAGACGTCGATGGAGTAGCCGTGCCGCTCCGACCAGCGCAGGTACATGCGCATCAGCATCTCGGCGAAGTCGGCGGCGTCCACGCCACCGGCCTCGGACCGGATCGTCATCAGCGCGTCGCGGCCGTCGTACTCGCCGGAGAGCAGGGTGCGCACCTCGAGCGCCGAGATGTCGCCCTTGAGCTTGGCGTACTCCGCGTCCGCCTCGGCCGTGGTGTCGGCGTCGCCACCGTCCTCCTCGGCCAGCTCGTAGAGCACGCTGAGGTCGTCGAAGCGGGAGCGCAGGTCCTCGATCCGGCGCAGCTCACCCTGCCGGTGCGACAGCCTGCTGGTGACCTGCTGGGCCTCGTCGGGGTTGTCCCACAGGTCCGGCTTGGCGGCCTGCTCCTCCAGCTCGGCGATCTGCGCGCGCAGGCCTTCGAGGTCCATCACCGCCTCGACGTTGGCCAGCGAGGTGGAGAGTTCCTTGAGGAGGGCGGCGACGTCCGGGTTCACGTCGGAAGACTACGCGGACACGGGCGCCGCCGCTGCGGCGGAGGTCTGCCGACTAGGACTTCGGGATGGAGTCCAGCAGCTTCAGCACGGCCTTGGCCCGCGCCACGCCGAACTCCGCGATTGCCTTGGCGTACGGGTCCTCGGCGGTCTTGACGGCCGTCTTGGCCGCCTCGTGCTCGCCGTTGTAGACCTGCTTGGCCGAGTCGATGAGTCCCACGCGCTGCTTGGCGGTGAGCGTGCTCGCGTGCACCAGGCGCAGGATCAGCGGGCTGCGCAGGTGGTCCGGACCCGGCTCGCCGCCGAGCCACGACTTGAAGGCCTTCTTGCCCGCGGCGGTGATCACGTACTGCTGGCTGGAACGGGGCCCCTGCTTCCCGAGCCGGACCAGACCGGCGTCCGCCAGCGCGGGCAGCTCCCGGTAGACCTGGCTGCGGGTGACGCTGAAGAAAGAGCCGAAGCGCTCCCTGGCGGCGGACACGAGTTGACCACCGGTCTGCGGTCCCTCGTGCAGCAGTCCGAGAAGAGCCGCGGCGGTTGCATTCAATTCAGACACGTTGACCACGGTCCCACGTATGCGCCGCGCTGTCCACAGTGGCCAGGCAGCGCAGTCCACAGTGGCTGATCGCCCGCGCGCCCCGGAAGGACATTCGACCCGGGACCGATCGCGCAAGCGAGAGGCCCCATCCGGCCCAAAACCGGACGGTCCCACGTGGACCGCAGCGACTTGCTCCCCCAAAGGAGTGGATCTCTTCCCACCCCACAACCCGTTCGGCCCAGCGCCCCGACGGCGCCCCGTAGTCGGTACGAGAAGCGGGAATCGGCCGGAAAATACCCGCCGATGTGGCCTAGATCACGTCCAATCCCCCAGGTCGGGCCGCCCGGACGGGCCACGAGCCCCGGCGAACCCTCGACGAACGATGCGTTGATGGGAAAACTGTCACACCGGGAGCGCCGCCGGGCGGACCAGGGTGGACCGGTCCAGTGTGGACACCACGGCCGAAAACCCCCACTGCCAAACAGGTGCCGCAGACGACCGTGCGGATGCACGCGCACGCCGGAACCTCGCCCATACTCGAACTCCCGGCCTCCCAGTCGAACACTCACACCGAAACCAGTGCTGATCGATATGTCACCCGTTCCCCGCGCTCCCGCTCGCGCGCCCCACCCGAACCCCGCCCCGCCGCTGAGGACAGTCCTCACTAAATGACCCGGGTTACACCGACCATCCACAGAGGACATTCCACCCACCGCCCCACCCCCGCACCCCATTCCCCAAGATCCCCCCACCCCGGCCCGCGCCCCCCTTCCGCGCCCCCAACCCCACCCCCCTGAAAAAGCCGGTTGAGCCCCCTGATAGTCTTCTCTTACCGACGCGGGGTGGAGCAGCTCGGTAGCTCGCTGGGCTCATAACCCAGAGGTCGCAGGTTCAAATCCTGTCCCCGCTACAAGACGAAATGCCCGTGTGCTCAGCACACGGGCATTTCGTTTTCTCGTACTCCCCAGCCACACCCACCACTCGGGCCCCAGGCCCACCTCGCCACCGCACCCACCAGCGGTGCAACGATGACCTGGACCAGGGGCAGGCCTGCCCGCACCGCAGCGCATGGGACGGCATGTCCTCAACACAAAACGAACGGCTCTACTGGCATTAAGTGCCAGTAGAGCCGTTCGTCGTTTGTAGCGGGGACAGGATTTGAACCTGCGACCTCTGGGTTATGAGCCCAGCGAGCTACCGAGCTGCTCCACCCCGCGTCGGTAAAATGAACACTACAGGGGGCCGCGGAGGAAAGCAAATCGCGTGCCCGGGAACACAGCCGCGGCGGATCAGCCCTGGCCAGAGACCCAACACCAACCGCACGGCAGCCAGAGTCGCGCTTCGGTCTGTGGCCCCTCCGCAACCGCGGCCAACCCAGGCCCTGCCCACGACATCGTCCGGATCATCGCGGCGCACCCGGTCGGTCGCGCCGAACGACGAGCCGACCCCGGTCCGTGGCCCGCGACGACGACCGGTCCACCACGGCGAGCCGCCCGCGAAACGGCCCCGCACCGCAGTCCAGGGTCGAGCACGGCCCGGAACGCAACGCGGCCACCCGGTGGGCTGGAGGTCAGCCCGGCCGGGTGGCCGCGTCAGGGGACTAGCTCAGGGGGCGTCAGCCGCCACCGGAGGGCGGGGTGGGTGAGGGTGAGGCGCCCGGTGAGGACGGTGGGGTGGACGGTGTGGCGCCCGCCTTGGCCCGCGCGTCCTGGTAGCGCTTGCCCGCGGCCTCCAGGTCGGCCATCGCCTTGCCGATCGCGGCGAAGTCACCGTCGCGCTGGGCCTGGCGGAGGTTGCCCAGGGCGCTGTCGATCGCCTGGGCCGCCGCGTCGACCTCGGCGCTGGTGCCGCCCCCGGTGCTCGGTGGTGGCGCGCTGCTCGTCGGTGGCTGCGACGACGACGTGGTCGGCGGTGTCGACGTGCCGCCGCCGGTTTGCCCCGGTTTGGTCGCGGTGTCGCCCGTGCCCTCCCCGAACACCTCGTCCAGTGCCTCGTCGATCGTCGGCGCGAACCCGACCTTGCTGCCGAAGGCGACGAGCACCCGGGCCAGCTGCGGGAAGGAGTTCGCGTCCTTGCGTTGCACGTAGAGCGGTTCCACGTAGAGCAACCCGCCCGCGACCGGCAACGTCAGCAGGTTGCCGTAGGTCGGTGTGACGCTCGGGTTCTGCAGCAGCGTCCGGTTCTCGGTGACCTTCGGGGTTGTCTGGAACCGGTTCTGCACCTGCACCGGCCCCTCCGCCTGTTGGCCGGTCGAGGGTAGTCGCAACACCCTGATCTGCCCGTAGTCGTCCGGATCGGACGACGCGGATACCCACGACGCGAGGAAGTCACGGCTGAGCAGCGTCAGCGCGCTGGTGATCTGGAAGGTCGCGGTTTCCTGCCCGGGCGCCTGCGCGAGCACGTAGTACGGCGGCTGCTTGTCCCCGCTGGTGTTCGCGCCGTTGGACGCGCCGTCCTCGGTCGGGTCGCGCGGGACGCTCCAGAAGCTCTTCTGCGAGAAGAACTCGTTCGCGTCGGCCACGTGGTAGCGGGAGAGCAGTTCGCGCTGGACCTTGAACAGGTCCTCCGGGTACCGGAAGTGCGAGCGCAGCTCCGGGCTGATCTCCGACCCCGGCTTCACCGTGCCGGGGAACACGCCCTCCCACGCCTTGAGGACCGGGTCCTTGTCGTCGATGGAGTACAACGAGACCGTGCCGTCGTAGGCGTCGACGGTGGCCTTCACCGAGTTGCGGATGTAGCTGATCGTGCGGTTGTCCTGGACCCCGCCGAGCGAGTCGTTGGTGGCCTCACCGAGGGCGGTGCGCTGGGCGTACGGGTAGTTCTCCAGCGTGGTGTAGCCGTCGATGATCCACAGGATGCGGCCGTTGACCACCGCCGGGTACGGGTCGCCGTCGAGGGTCAGCCACGGCGCCACCTTGCTCACCCGGTCCCGCGGGCTCCGGTTGTACATGATCTTGGCGCCGTCGCCGATCTGCGACGAGAACAGGATGTTGCGCTCGGTGTTGTACGCGGCGAAGACCAACTTGTTGAACAGGTTGTCGATCGCCACACCACCCTTGCCGTCGTAGCCGGACGTGCTCGTGGAGGTGTCGTACTCCAGCGGCCTGCCGTTGTCCTTGCCGCCGACGATGGCGTAGTTGTCGGTGGCCAGCTCGCCGTAGTAGATGCGCGGCTGGTCGACCTTGATCGGCCCCTTGTTGGCCAGGTCGCTGACCTTGAAGACCGGGTACCCGCCCTGGTCGTCACCCTCGCCGAGCGCCGAGTTGACCGTGTTCGCGGGCGCGGCGACGAACCCGTTGCCGTGGGTGAAGACCATGTGCCGGTTGATCCAGCCGCCCTGGGTCTCGGTGAGCCCGCTGGTCTTGATCTCGCGCGCGGCGACGATGTAGTCCTGGGTCTTGCCGTCGACGGTGTAGCGGTCGACGTCGAGCTTGTCCGGGAAGCCGTAGAAGTTCTCCCGGCCCTCGCGCTGGGTGAAGGTGCGGGCGAGGATGTTCGGGTCCAGCAGGCGCACGTTCGAGATGGTGTTGAGGTTGCGCTGGTCGGACCGGATCTGCTGCGGCGAAGCGGTGGTGACGCCCGGGTAGTCCTCGGTCTTGACCTTGTTCGGGGTGAGCCCGTAGGCGGCCCGGGTGGCGTCGATGTTGCGCTGGATGGACAGCGCTTCCTTCGCGTTCTCGTTCGGCCGCACGGAGAACTGCTGGATGATCGCGGGCCACGCCGCGCCGACCAGGATCCCGGAGAGGATCAGCAGCGCGGTGGCGATGGCGGGCAGCTGCAGGTTCCGCAGGAACGCGCCCGCGAAGTACGCCACGGCGCAGAACGCCGCGATGAACATCAGGATCAGCTTGGCGGGCAGCACCGCGTTGAGGTCGGTGAAGTTCGCGCCGCTGAACAGGTCGTGGTTGTTGAAGAGCAGTTCGTAGCGCTCGAAGAAGTAGTCGACCGCGTAGACGAGCACGAACACGCCCGCCGTGATCGACAGCTGCATGCGCGCGGGCGCGGCGAGCTGCCCGCCCTTGCCCGCCAACCGGATCCCGCCGAACAGGTAGTGGGTGATCAGCGCGCCGAAGAAGGCGACCGCGACGGCGATGAACAACCAGTTGATCAGCCAGGTGATGAACGGCAGCGTGAACGCGTAGAACCCGAGGTCGATGCCGAACTGCGCGTCGGTGACGCCGAAGTCGGAGCCGTTGAGCAGCAACTGCACCTGCTGCCAGTCCGACTGCGCGGCGGAGCCCGCGATCACGCCCATGATCACCGGCAGGCCGATGCCGAACAGCTTGACCCGGCCCACGATCGTGGACCGGTAGCGGGCGAGTGGATCGTCCGTGCTGGACACCGGGACGAACACCGGGCGGGTGCGGTAGGCCACCCACAGGCTCACCGCGAGCAGACCGCCGACCAGCGCGCCGGTGGCGAAGAACAGCACGACGCGTGTCCACAGGACGGTGGTGAACACCGACCGGAAGTCGACCTCGCCGAACCACAGCCAGTTCACGTAGGTGTTGAGCAGCCGCGAGCCGACCAGCAGGAGCAGGATCAGGGCGGCGGCTATGTAGAGCAGGACGCGGCTGCGCCGGGACAGCTTCGGCAGGCCGATCGGGGGCCGAGTGGCCACTGGGCACGCTCCATCAGTAGCGGACTATCGACGTACTAACTTCAACCAACTGCTCGACTAGCACGGTTCGGACGACGGGTGGGCGGACCGCCCTGGTTGTTCAACTCTATTAGGACCGGTTCGGGTTCCCGCGAGGGTGTCCGAATTGTGTGGATGACTGGCGAGCATGTGGATAACTCCCGGCGAACGCGCCCACCCCGGGCGATCACCGGCCCGACCGCTCGGCATCGGGCCGCGCGCCGGATGCGACCATGGTCGTCGTGAGCGATCCCGGTACCCACGACCTGCCCGCCGCCACCCGCGAGGTCGAGGAGTTCGTCAACGCGGGCGGGTGGGACCAGCCCGCGCAGCTGTTCGCGTTCGTGCCCACCGCGCAGCTGCTGGACGAGCGCCCCGAGCTGGCCGACCAGGTGGACCCGGCGTCGACGCTGACCCCGGTCGCGCAGGACGCGCTGCCCGACGGCGACCTCGGCGCCGCGCTGACCACGATCATGTGGCCGCCCGCGGTGGTGGGCTGCGCGCTGGTCCAGGAGATCGTCATGCTGCCGCCGGAAGCGGAGGCCGACCTGCCCGCCGCCGACGGCGACACGCTGGGCAGGCTCGCCGCCGAGCACCCCCAGGCGCGCGAGGCCCGGTTGGTCGCGGCGGCGCTGCGCGACGGCTCGGTCGCCTGCGTGCTGCGGCTGCGCGCCGTCGCCAGCACGAATCCCGATTCCACCGGATCGGGTGAGCCGATCGACGAGCTCGTCGAGCACCCGGACCTGGCCGCCAACCTCACCGCGGCGCTGCTCGACACCCTGCGCGACTGAGCCCGGCACCGGAACCCCAGTCCTCAGCAGCCCGGAACCGGCCGCCCGGCCTTCAGGTTGTCCAGCGCGGCGACCGCGTCGTCGAGGGTGGCCACCTTCACCAGCCGCAGGCCGTCCGGGGCGTTGTCCTTGGCCTCGGCGCAGTTGCCCTCCGGGACCAGGAAGGTGGTGACCCCCGCCTCCTTGGCGGCGGTCATCTTGAACGGGATGCCGCCGATGCGCTCGACCCGGCCGTCCTCCTCGATCTCGCCGGTGCCCGCGATGTTCTGCCCGCCCGCGAGGTCACCGGGGGTGAGCCGGTCGACGATGGCCAGCGAGAACATCAACCCGGCCGAGGGACCGCCCACGTTCTCCAGGTGGATCGTGGTCTTGAAGTCCACGTCCGGGCGGTCGGTGGTGCGCACCCCCATGAACCCCTCCGCCTGGGGGTCGCCGCCGAAGTCGGTCGAGGTGCCCAGGGTGATGGTGCCCTGCTTCTCCTGGCCGTCGCGGCGGTAGGTGACGGGGATGGTGTCGCCCGGCTTGGTGCCCGCGAGCGCCGCCCGCACGTCCGTGGCCACGGTGATCTTCTTGCCGTTGACCTCGACGAACTCGTCGCCGGGCACGAGCACCTTGTCCGCGGGCGCGCCCGTGGTGATCTCCTTGGCGATGGGCTTGGTCGGGTACTTGAGGTGGTGCAGCGCGGCGATCTCGGCGTTGCTCTGCGAGTCCTGGAACATCTTCGTGTTCTGCTGCTCGATCTGCTCCTCGGTCTCCCCCGGCTTGAAGTAGTCCTCGCGGGGGGCCAGCGCGTAGCGGCCGCTGACCCAGAGGCCGAGCGCGCCGAAGAGGGTGATCTCGCTGTTCACCGAGACGGTGGTCATCCGCAGCTGACCGCTGGTCGGGTAGGTCGGCGCGCCGTCGACGGACACGACCTGGACGTTCTCGACCGAGCCGAGGGTGTCGTAGGTCGGGCCGGGGCCAAGCGACACGTACGGGATGGGCACCAGCAGGCCGACCAGCAACAGGCCGAGCGACACGACGAAGGCCACGATGACCGTCCACCCCCGCCGGGACAGCGTCCGTGGGGACGGCGCCGGGGGCGACCCGGCGTCCGGGGTGGGCTGCTGGGTCGCTGGGGCATCCGGTGCGGTGCTCACAAACGCACAGGGTACGTGCGTTCGCCGACGGCGGATCACCGGACGGCGCGCGGCTGGCGACGCCGCGTACCGTGGACCCATGAGCGAGTTCACGTTCGGCTTCAGCGCGCCGGACCCCGACGACCGGGACAAGAACAAGGACCCGAACAACCCGGGTCCGGGTGGTCCGGGCGGTGCCGGGGGGAACCCGTTCGACCAGCTCGGGCAGATGTTGAGCCAGCTCGGACAGATGATCAGCCAGGCGGGTTCGTCGAGCGGGCCGGTCAACTACGACCTGGCCAAGCAGATCGCCGTGCAGAAGCTCGGCGGCCAGATCGGCTTCACCGCGCCGCCGGAGGCCGCCAAGGCCGTCACCGACGCGGTGCACTTGGCCGAGATGTGGCTGGACCCGGTGACCACGCTGCCCGCGGGCGCCACGGCCACCAGGGCGTGGACCGCGCGCGACTGGATCGAGCACACGCTGCCCACCTGGCAGCGGCTGTGCGACCCGGTGGCCAGGCGGATGGCGGGCGCCTGGGTCGAGGCGCTGCCCGCGGAGGCCAAGCAGCAGGCGGGTCCGCTGCTGGCGATGGTCGGGCAGATGGGTGGCATGGCCTTCGGCTCGCAGCTGGGCAACGCGCTGGCCCAGCTCGGCTCCGAGGTGCTCACCGCGACCGACATCGGCCTGCCGCTGGGCCCGGTGGGGACGGCGGCGCTGCTGCCCGCCAACATCGAGGAGTTCACCAAGGGCCTCGAGCGCCCGGCCAGCGAGGTGATGGTGTTCATCGCCGCGCGCGAGGCCGCCCACCAGCGCCTCTTCGCGCACGTGCCGTGGCTGCGCCAGCGGCTGCTGGCCACCGTCGAGGAGTTCGCCGACGGCATCAAGGTCGACATCTCGGCGCTGGAACAGCTGGCCACCCAGGTGGACCCGAGCAGCCCGGAGACCATCGAGCAGGCCATGCAGTCGGGTCTGCTGGAACCGCAGACCACCCCGGAGCAGAAGGCCGCCCTGACCCGCCTCGAAACCCTGTTGGCCCTGGTCGAGGGCTGGGTCGACATCGTCGTGGGCGACGCGGTCGGTGACCGCCTCCCCGGCGCCGACGCGCTGCGCGAAACCCTCCGCCGCCGCCGCGCCTCGGGCGGACCGGCCGAACAGACCTTCGCGACCCTCGTGGGCCTCGAACTGCGCCCCCGCCGCCTCCGAGCCGCCACCTCCCTCTGGCGACTCGTGACCGACCAGCACGGCATCGACAAGCGCGATGGCCTCTGGGCCCACCCGGACCTGATGCCCACGGCGTCGGACCTGGACGACCCCCTGGAGTTCAGCGACCGCCTGGGCGGCGCGGACACCCTGGAAGACGACCCGATCGCCCAACTGAAACGCACCGAGGAAGCCGAACGCGACCAGCACGAAGACGAGTCCTGACGGCAGCAGACTGAGGTGAAAGGGCCGGGGGTCCCCCGGCCCTTCTTCCATCGATCCCCCAGCAGCTCCCCCACCCGAGCCGCCCACCACCACACCACCCCACTGCGCCGGCCAAGCCCGCCCCGCCCAGATCCGCTCTCAGCGGGTTATCCACATCCCCGGCGTCCATCCACAGGTTTCCGTGCCCCCTTCCCGACCACCCCAGCGCCGATAGACTGGAGCAGGGCTGTCCCCCCAGAGGAGGGCGGGGGCCGTCCTGGGTCCGGGCGGGGTGTTGAAATAGCCACCGACCAGGCGATTCCCGGCCAAGCCGAGCCTGCTGCCCACCGCCCAAGCCGCACTCGCCCACACCGCACAGCCACCCCGGCAAACCGGCTCCACCCCACCAAGGTGAACCCGCTACCCGCCGACGTGTGCCAACCCGACCCCGCCCAACTCTTCGCGCTCCCAAGAACTGCTCGATGGGCGTGGGTTGTCTTTGCGTGGGGGACGAGTCCGCCCAAGCTTCCCTGCGGGTGGGGTGGCTCGCCCATCCCCACCGCTCTTGCCCCACCGCAGGCTCGTAGGGGCCCCGCGCAAAGACAATTCACCCCATCGAGCGCAGCTCGACACTCGCGCCCAGACCACGAGAGAACCGCACCACGCCGGGTCGGAACATCACCGTGCGGGACCAGCGGCGAACCGCTGCCCCGACACCGACCGAACCACCCAGAACGCGAGAACCGCTCACCAACCGACCCCGGCCTCAGTCGTCGCCGGCGATCCCCCACCCCGCAGCCGCCGACAACCCCTCCAAGTACCCCACCGCCCGCTCCGTCCGCGGATACGCGCTGACCAACTCCCAGAAGTCCGCCCCGTGCCCCGGCACCAATAAATGCGCCAACTCGTGCACCAGCACGTAGTCCAACACCCACGACGGCGCCGTCCGCAACCGCTCACTCACCCGGATCGTCCGATCAGCCGGTGTGCACGACGCCCACCGGGTCCGCATCGGCGGCACCCACCGCACCGACCTGGGCGTACACCGCCCCCCGAAGTACAGCCCCGACAACTCCCCGCACCGCTCCAGCAGCGCGTCGTCGGACGTGCGCGCGGGCGAGCGCCTGCGGGACTCGTTGCGCAGCAGCCTGCGCTGCATCTCCTGGACCCAGTGGGCTTCTTCCTTCTTGGAGAGCCGAGCCGGGATGAGGACGATCACGGTGTCGCCTTCGCGGTACGCCGTGACGGTGCGGGTTCTGCGCTTGCTCCGGCGCACCTCGACTTGTGGTTCGGCCACAACCACAACCGTAAGGGGCGACACCGACATCGCGGGAGGACCGGGCGGGTGTGACTCTCGCCTGTGGACAACTTCCGGCAGCCGAACGGCCCCATCGGCCACGCTGAGCACATGACTGAGAGCGAATCCGTGCTCCCCCATGGGGATCGGCTCCCCGACCGCCCGCGCGTGCGCCCGGGGGTGGCCGTGCTGCACCGGCGCGCGGGCGAGGTGCAGTTCGGCCTCGACCCGCGCCGCGCGCTGCTGATCGGCGACCTGCCCGCCCCGGTCGTCGCGGTCGCCGTAGACCTCACCGGAGGCCGGACCACGGCCGAACTGCTCGCCGGGCTGGGCCCGCCGGACCGGTCGGCGCTGCGCGAGCTGCTGGGCGAGTTGACGGCGCGCGGCGTGGTCGAGGACGCCGCCGCGCCCGCCCCGGCCGTGGCGAGCAGGCTCCTGGCGGACGACGCGCTGGCCGCGTGGCGGCCGGTCGCGCCGCTGCCCGCGGACCGCCGCGACGCGGGGGTCGAGGTGCGCGGCGACGGCAGGCTGGCGGTGGCCGTCGCCTGCCTGCTGGCCCAGGCCGGGGTGGGCCACGTGACCGTGCGGGCGTCCGGCGTGGTGACGGCCGCGGAGGTGGGCGCGGAGCTGCGGACCGACGACGTCGGGCGGGCGCGGCGGGCGGCGGCGCACGACGCGGTCCGCCGCGCCGACCCGTCGGTCAACACGCGTGGATTCACCAACGTCCGCCCCGACCTGGTGCTGCTGACCGACGCGCTGGTGCCGGACCCGGTGGTGGTGGCCGGGCTGGCCGAACGGGGGCTGCCGCACCTGTGCGTGAGCAGCCGGGACGGCGAGGGGCTGGTGGGGCCGCTGGTGGTGCCGGGGCTGAGCTGCTGCGTGCGCTGCCTGGACCACCACCGGGCCCGGGCGGATCCGTGCTGGCCGCTGGTGGCCGCGCAGCTGGCGGGCCGCAGCCAACCCGCCGACCTGGCGACGGCGCACGTCACCGCCGGGGTCGCGGCGGCGCAGGCCCTGCGCGCGGTGGCGTGGCTGCGCGACCCGTGGACGCCGCCGCCGAGCACGTGGAACGCCACCGTGGCCGTGGACGCGTTCGCCGCCACGCTGCGGCGCACGGCGTGGGAGCCGCACCCCGAGTGCGTGTGCCGCGCGGCGACCCGCCCCACGTACCGGCACCTGCTCCCGGGCGCTCGCCGCCAACAACCCACCACCGGTTCCCGTCGGCCGCCGGGGCGGTCGACCGCCGAAAGCTCCCCCAAACTCATCGATAGGGGAGATATCGGACGTTGATGTGTGCTGGTCGACAGGTGCCGCGCGACGTATTCCTCTGCGACCGCTTGCCTCGACAAGGGACAATCGACCGGTGACCGAGATGCCACGCAAGACCGTCGCGCGCACGGCGCGGCTCGCCAGCATTCCGCTGGGGGTCGCGGGCCGGACCGTCGGCGGCTGGGGGAAGCGGCTGGCAGGCCAGAGCGCGGAGCAGGTGAGCGCCGAGCTCTCGGCGCGCACCGCGGAGCAGCTGTTCGAGGTGCTGGGGCAGCTCAAGGGCGGCGCCATGAAGTTCGGCCAGGCGCTGTCGGTGTTCGAGGCGGCGGTGCCCGACGACATGGCCGAGCCGTACCGGGAGGCGTTGACCAAGCTGCAGGCCGCGGCGCCGCCGATGAGCACCCCGGCGATGCACCGGGTGATGGCGCAGCAGCTGGGCCGCGGCTGGCGGGAGCGGTTCGCCGAGTTCGACGACCAGCCCGCCGCGGCGGCCAGCATCGGCCAGGTCCACCGCGGCGTGTGGCACGACGGCAGGCCGGTCGCCGTCAAGGTCCAGTACCCGGGCGCGGACGAGGCGCTGCTGTCGGACCTGCGGCAGCTGCAGCGGTTCAGCAGGCTGTTCCAGCCGTTCGCGCCGGGCATGGAGATCAAGCCGCTGCTGCAGGAACTCACCGACCGGATGACCGAGGAGCTGGACTACCGCGCCGAGGCGGACAACCAGCGGCGCTTCGCCAAGGCGTTCGCCGGGGACGAGCAGGTCCTGGTCCCGCGCGTCGTGGCCAGCTCGCCGAAGGTGACGATCACCGAGTGGGTGGACGGCAAGCCGCTGGCCGCGATCATCCGCGAGGGCAGCCGCGCCGAGCGCGACCTGGCGGGCAGGCTCCTCTCGGAGTTCCACTTCTCGTCCCCCGCGCGCGCCGGGCTGCTGCACTCCGACCCGCACCCGGGCAACTTCATGCTCACCCCGGACGGCCGCCTCTGCGCCATCGACTTCGGCGCCGTCGCCCGGCTCCCCGAGGGCCTGCCCCGCCCCCTGGGCCGGATGACCCGCCTGGCGCTGCAAGGCGACTCGGCCGAGCTGATGGAGCTGATGCGCGACGAGGGCTTCATCCGCCAAGGCATGCGGCTCGACCCGGAGCACGTGCTGGCCTACCTGGCCCCGTTCGCCGAACCCGCGTCGGTGGAGACCTTCCACTTCACCCGCCACTGGATGCAACGCCAAGCCGAACGGGTCGGCGACCTGCGCGGCCAGGACTTCAAGACCGGCCGCTCGCTGAACCTGCCACCCCAGTACCTGCTGATCCAGCGCGTCACCGCGGGCGCCACCGGCATCCTCTGCCAACTCGACGCCGAGTTCTCGATGCGCGACATCATCTCCCGGTGGCAACCGGGCTTCGCCGACGAGAACTAGCTCCCCGACCAGTACTCAGGCGGCAACTTCCCCTCGATGTCCCGCACATGAGCCCGCGCACAAGCCGAACACAACCACCGCACCCCACCCCCGTCCTGCTCCCGAACCCAAGCCAACGCCTCCACCACGGAGGCATCGGCCCGAGACCGACCACAACGGGAACAGACCTCGGCTCTGCCGTCGTCGCTCACGGCTAAGCAGGCTACGCCGCGACCAGCAACCCCGCGGCCGGACAAGCCGCCCCTTCGGGCACAGTCGCCAGCCACCGGCTTCGACCTCGAAGCAACCGACGAAACACGTCGTCACGGCTCCCGGCCCAGTCTGAGCTGTCCTCCGGCTGCCTGTCTGCTCAAACCCCTCGCGGTGTCCGGAGCCAAGTCGCGCACCGGTGACCATGGGCCGCGACCGCTCGGCACAACACCTGGGCGTGGTCAGGCTGAGTGTGCGTGCCGGGTGACTTACCGATCGCCCGACAGCCCGCACGTGGACTGGCTCCAGCGAACAGCCGCGCCCGTCAGGGGCACAGCTCCGCCCACCCAGCCAGCTTCGTTCCGGCTTCGCCAGCCGCCGCACGAACTCGACGAGAAGTCCAGGGCCTCGGTACTGATCAGCCACACGCCAGCCACGCACCTCTGCTGACACGAAGACCACCGCCCCGAACCCCGCACAGGCCCTCCAATGATTCCCGATGTGGTTGTCAAGCCGCAGCGGGTTGGGTTGTGGACTCAAGGTGTCGGCAATGGGTCTTGGTGCGGGCATGGCGAAGATGCCGTCGCAGCGACGTGCCTGCACAAGGATTCGGGTCACCAACGCGATGCCTGCCTAGGCGCAATGCTGGTCGGTTAGGTGGTTTCGGCTGGTCGGCGGCGGTGTCGGGTCGTGCTGGGCGGGGTGAGGGTGATGTTCGAGTGAGGTGGTCGGCTGTTTCGGAGTTGTTGTCGGTGTCGTGCGCGTTTGACCGGGAAGTTGCTCATTTTCCGTTTGATCACCCGCGGGTAGCTCCGGTG
>NZ_PTIX01000003.1 GCF_002934265.1 Actinokineospora auranticolor | reverse complement strand
CTGTTGCTGGGCGGGTGTGTGAGGTGGGTGTCGGATCCGGTGCCGTGACCTCGGAACGACATCGTCGGCCTGGAGGTCTCGCACGTTCTCGAGGGACGGGATGCCGGCGCCTGGCTCGGCGACGAGGGCTGCGTCGGCGGCGGAGTCCTGACCCCTATCAGAAGACCCGGAGACCGGGAGCGACCCGACCGGGAACGGGAGTTCAACCGACACCACGACTGCACCCGTGTCGTGGTCGAACGCGCCGTCGCCCAACACGAAACCCGGCGCGTTCCCCACACCGACCACCGGCGCCCCATCAACACAATCTCCGCGGTCATCGGCCTCCACTTCTACGCCGCTGAATAACCCTCACAGGCTTGATCGCTACCAACCGGTATCGTCTGTGCCGCCAACTAGAATGGATACCGGGGGCCGGAGGCATACCCCCCGGGATCACCTGCCGCGGGTGGTGGGGGTCCAGTTGGGACGGTTGGGCGCTACCGTGGCGGTGGGGCCGGGTGGGGCGGCCGGTCAAGCGGTGGTGTGGAGGGGGTGGGCGGCGTGATCACCGTGCAGGGCGTGGTGGATCGGATGGGGCCCACGCTGTTACGCACGGTCCACGCCGACGAGCGGGCGCCGCTGGTCGGGGACGTGGTCATCGCCGAGTCCGGCAAGCGGACGCCGGTGTCGTCCGGGGATCTCGTCCTCGGTATCGCCGTGCAGTCCACCGCCGAGGCCGTCGAGCTCGTCCGGCAGTGCGGGGAGCAGGGGGCCGCCGCCGTGCTCCTCAAGCCGCCGCACGCGGGGCGGCACGCGGTGAAGGCGGTGGCCGGGCGGGTGGGGACCGGGCTCGTCGAGGTGCGGGGGGCGACGGCTTGGGCGCAGTTGGTGTGGTTGCTGCGCTCGGTCCTCGACGCGGCCGCGGACGAGGCGGCCAACGAGCTCAACTCGGGGGCCGGGCCGTTCGGCGACCTCTTCCGGTTGGCCGACGCCGCGGCCGCCGTCGTCGACGCGCCCGTCACGATCGAGGACGCCAACTCTCGGGTGCTCGCCTACTCCGCGCGCCAGGACCGCACCGACCCGGCGCGGGTCTCGACCATCATGGGCCGCCGGGTGCCCGACGACGTGCTCGCGCGGTTCCGCTCGCGCGGCGTCTTCCGCGAGCTGAGCCGGGGCCGCACCGCGATCTTCGTGCCCGCGCAGAAGGACGGCACGCTGCCCCGCCTGATCGTCCCCGTGCGGATGGGCGGCGAACTCCTCGGTTCCATGTGGGCCGTCGTCGCCGGTCCGGTCTCCGACGAGCGGGCCGCCGCGTTCGCCGACGCGGCCCCCGTGGTCGCGCTGCACCTGCTGCGCCGCCGGGCGCGCGAGGACTCCGACCGCAGGCGGTCCGCCGAGCTGGTGCGCTCGGTGCTCGACGGCACCGGCAGCGCCCGGCTGGGCGCCGCCGAACTGGACCTCTCCGACGACCACCACCGCGTCGTCGCCATCGACACCCAGGCCGCCGAGAAGCTGGCCGAGGGCGTGCGGCTGGCGCTGCTGGAACGGCTCAGCGCCGGGGTCGGCCGCCGCCCGGCCGTCGCCGACCTGCACGGCCTCCTCTACGCGATCGTGCCCGACACGCCCGGCCCCGGCGGCTGGCCCGAGCTGCGCACCGCGCTGACCGAGCTGGCGGGCCCGCTGGTCGCCGCGGGCACCCCCGTGCGCGTCGGCGAGCTGGCCCGGTCGCGGGCCGAGGCCGACGAGGCGCTGAGCCTGCTGCGCGCCGGGCTGGTCCCGGGGCCGCTCGCGGTGCACGACGAGGTGTGGACCGTGCTCGTGCTGCACCGCACCGCCGTCGCCTCCACCGGCGCGGGCGTCGCGCACGTCGGCCCGCTCACCCACCTCCGCGCCCGCGGCGACGCGTCCTGGTACCTCGACACCCTGTACGAGTGGCTGCGCCACCCGGGTGACCCGCGGGCCGCCGCGGCGGCCCTGAGCATCCACCCCAACACGCTGCGGTACCGGATGTCCCGGGTCACCGCGGCGCTGGAGGTCGATCTGGGCGATCCTGACACTCGGTTGGCACTGCTTACCCAGTTGGTGGCATTGCGCTGGGGCTGACTGTGCTGCGAGCACAACCAGGCACGATTACTCTCGGTCTCACAGAACGATGACAGCCCTCAAGTGCTGCACGACCGTGGTACAGGACACCCCAGATGGCCCACGCAGCCAGTACCCGAGAGGACCGCCCCGGTGCAGATCGCCGTTCCCCGTGAGATCAAGAACCACGAGTACCGGGTGGCCCTGACCCCGGCTGGTGCGCACGAGCTCACCTCCCGCGGGCACGACGTGTTCGTCGAGGCGGGCGCGGGCCTCGGCTCGGCCATCACCGACGACGAGTACCTGGCGGCGGGCGCCAAGGTGCTGGCCACCGCCGACGAGGTGTGGGCCGAGGGCGACCTGGTGCTCAAGGTCAAGGAGCCCATCGCGGTCGAGTACCCGCGGCTGCGCGCGGGCCAGACCCTGTTCACCTACCTGCACCTGGCCGCCGACGAGCCGCTGACCAAGGCGCTGCTGGCCTCGGGCACCACCGCGATCGCCTACGAGACCGTGCAGACCGCCAACGGCGCGCTGCCGCTGCTGGCGCCGATGTCGGAGGTCGCGGGCAGGCTCGCCCCGCAGGTCGGCGCGTTCGCCCTGATGAAGCCCTCCGGTGGCCGCGGCGTGCTGCCCGGCGGCGTGCCCGGGGTCGCCCCGGCGCGGGTCGTGGTGATCGGCGGCGGTGTAGCGGGCATCAACTCCGCGACCATCGCCCTGGGCATGGGCGCCGACGTCGTCGTGCTGGACACCAATGTGGACCGCCTGCGCCAGATCGACGCGCAGTTCGGCGGCCGGGTCCGCACCATCACCTCGAACCGGCTCGCCGTCGAGGAGGCCGCCAAGGCCGCCGACCTGGTGATCGGCGCCGTGCTGGTGCCGGGCGCGAAGGCCCCGAAGCTGATCAGCAACGCGCTGGTGGCGGAGATGAAGCCGGGTTCGGTGCTGGTGGACATCGCCATCGACCAGGGCGGCTGCTTCGAGGACTCGCGCCCGACCACGCACGCCGAGCCCACCTACCCGGTGCACGACTCGATCTTCTACTGCGTGGCCAACATGCCGGGCGCCGTGCCCCGGACCTCGACCTACGCGCTCACCAACGTGACGCTCCCCTACACCGTGGCCCTCGCCGCCCAGGGCTGGCACACCGCCCTGACCAACGACAAGGCGCTCGCCCTGGGCCTCAACACCCACCAGGGCCACCTCACCAACGCCTCCGTCGCCGAGGCCCACAGCCTCCCCAGCACCCCCCTGGAAACCATCCTGGCCGGCTAACCGGCCAAAGACCACAGGCCACAGGGCCACCGGCCCACGCGAGGCCGGGGTGCCATCCCACCCCACCTCGCAGGCCCGCGAGGCGTGCCGGCTCCTTGCACTGCAGGGACCAAGGAGCCGGTACGCCGCCCCCACCACAACCACAACCACAACCACCCAACGCGCTCGCCCCACCCAGGGCCGAGCGCGTTGTCATATAAGACTTTGAGAGCCGCTGCGGCCCACCAACACCCAGTGATGCTCACCAGCACCACGCTGGTTCCACCAGCCCAACCACAACCAGGCCGGCCCCGCCCACTACACAGACCCACCAGTCCCACCAACCCACCCGCTTCGCCAGTTCCACAAGCTCCACCAGCTCCGCTGCACCGGTTCCACCAGCTCCGCTGGCTCCACCAGTCCCCGTCGGCTACCCACTACACCGCATCCACCAGCTTCGCTGGTTCCATCGGTTCCGCTGGTTCCGCCAGCTCCGCTGGCTACACCTTTTCCGCACCACGCTGGTTCAGCCACCGCTCGCACCGTGGGGGTCTGGGGGCTCGGCCCCCAGTTCAACCGCCCCTACCCCCGCGAGCGCTCTCCGCGAGCTAGGTAGGCCTAGGTAGGGGCAGCCCGCTCAACCAGCCTGGGGGTCACTGGGAGCGGGCCGCCAGGGCAAGCTTATGCCTATTCGATCGAGCGCGCTGCATCGGGGTGGGTTTTGTTGGTGATTACTTCTCCACCACTCCGCACCCCCAATGGGTGAGAAACCTGGCAATGGGGTGAATCCTGGGACTTTGGCTTGGGTGTGGCGCACGGTGGGCCGATGTTGGTTCGGTGACTGAGCCTCGGTGGTGTGTCGGTTGCCACGACCCGTTCGGCAGGGATCGCGCGTTGACGGTGTTGGTCGAGGGCGGGCGGGTGGTGTTGGTGCCGCCTCCGGGGGCGTCGGCGGTGCTGTCGGCGCAGCAGACCCGGTCGTTGGGGTTGGTGTTGGACCAGGCGGCGGGGCGGGCGCACGACGTCGAGGCCGGGTGAGCGCGCTGGGCGGGGAGGACCCGCTGCGGTCGGCGGTGTTGCGCCGGTTGGCGTCGCTCGACGAGGCCGCCGGTTCGGCCGATCCGTCCACGCTGTTGCCCCTGGCCCGTACGGAGATCAGCCGGTTGGCCGACGGGTGGCGGTTGCTGCTCACGGTGCACCAGCCCGATGAGGACGGCCGTTGCCAGGCGTGTCCGGTCGGGTTCGGTGGGCGGCGCAGGCGCCGGTGGCCGTGCCAGGTGTGGCGGATGGCGCACGAGCACCTGATCGGTGAGGGTGTGCCGCACCGCGAGCGGAAGCGCCCGCTGCGCAATCCGTTCTCCCGGCAGGCCCGGTTGGTGCCGCGGGAGCAGCCCGCCGAGATCACCGCGGAGTTGCCGGTGATCGTCGGCCCTCCAACGGGTGAGTCGAACCCGGGAATTCCTGACGCTGGGTAAGCGCATCCCCGGTTTGACGTGCCCCGTTAAGACGATCGTGTTGTCTCGCGCGTGACCATCTCTCACAAGCCGTGGCCTGGATAGTGCAAGATGGCCGCCACGACACGGCCCGCGGAGCTGGAGGAGCGTGTGCAGGACGGTAGCGGTCGCATCGAGGTGCGCAACCTGACCAAGACCTTCGGTCCGGTCGCCGCGGTGCAGAACCTGAGTTTCCAGGTGGAGCCGGGCTCGGTCACCGGCTTCCTCGGGCCCAACGGGGCGGGGAAGACCACCACGCTGCGCATGTTGCTCGGCTTGGTGCGGCCGACAGCGGGCACGGCCACGATCAACGGCCAGCCCTTCGAGCGGCTGGGCAACCCCGCGCGGGTCGTCGGCGCCGTGCTGGAGGCCCAGGGCTTCCACCCGCGGCGGACCGCGATCAACCACCTCAAGGTGTACGCGGCGGCGATGGGCCTGCCCGACGAGCGCGCCTACCAGGTGCTGCAGCTCGTCGGCCTGAGCGCGGCGGAGCACCGCTCGGCGGGCCAGTTCTCGCTGGGCATGAAGCAGCGGCTGGCGCTGGCCACGGCACTGCTGGGCGACCCGCAGGTGCTGGTGCTCGACGAGCCCGCGAACGGCCTGGACCCCGAGGGCATCGCGTGGCTGCGCACGTTCCTCAAGGCGTACGCCGCGTCCGGGCGCACGGTGCTGATCTCCAGCCACATCCTGGCCGAGGTCGAGCAGACCATCGACCGGTTGGTGATCGTCAGCCGCGGCCAGACCGTCTACAACGGCGGTCTGGAGGACCTGCGCCGGTCGCGGAAGTCGCGGGTGCTCGTGCAGCCGTCCGACCCCGCCGCGTTGACCACCGCGCTGACGGAGGCGGGCATCCACGACGTGACGGCGCTGCCCGAGGGCAGGCTGGCGGTGGTGGACGCGACCGTGCAGCAGGTCGGCGACATCGCCACCAAGGCCGGTGTGTCGCTGTACGGGGTGCAGGAGGAGACGGCCGATCTGGAGCAGCTGTTCCTCCAGCTCACGAGTGGACAGTGGTCGGGCCAGGCGTACGGGCAGCCCGGCGGCTACGCGGTTCCCGGTTACGGCCAGCCGCAGGGCTACGCGCAGCCGGTCACGCCGTACCAGCAACCCGCGCCCGGCTACCAGGTTCCCGGCCAGTACCCGCCCGCCGGTTACCAGCAGCAGCCCTACCAGCACCCGTACCAACACCAGCCCTACCAGGCGCCCCAGGGCTACCAGCAGCCGTACCAGCAGGCTCAGCCGTACCAGCAAGCCTCGCCGTACCAGCCGGAAACGCCCTACCAGCCGCCCGTTCCGTCCCAACCGGACACCGCGCCACCGCCACCGCCCCAGGTCGCGGAGCTGCCCCCGGTGACCCCGCCGCCGAGCACCGGCACCGACACGACCGGACAGGGAGGCAACGCGTGATGGGCTCCCTCATCAAGGCCGAGTTCCGCAAGATCACCAGCACCCGGCTGTGGTGGGCGCTGCTGATCCCCACCGTCGCGCTCGCCACGCTCACCGCGCTCGGCTGGGCCGCGTTCACCAGCGACACGTTCGACGCCCTGACCGGCGAGCGCGCGTTCCTCGGCCTGCAGGTGCAGATGGAGCAGGTCTCCTGGTCGGCCATCGCGGTCACCCGCAGCATCAACCTGACCACGATCTTCCCGATGATCTTCGGCGCGCTGGCCATCTCCGCCGAGCTCAACCACCGCACCATCACCACCTCGTTCCTGACCGGCTCCTCGCGCGGCGCGGTGCTCTCCGCCAAGGCGATCGCCTACGCGGTGTGGGGCGCGGTCTTCGGCGTGGCGATCGTGGCGTCGTCGTGCCTGGGCGCGGCGATCAGCTCGGACCCCCGGTTCATGCCGGAGTTCGGCCAGCTGGCGCTCATCGCGCTGGCGGGCATCGGCGCGACCGTGCTGTGGACGCTGCTCGGCCTCGGGGTCGGCGCGCTGATCGGCTCGTCGGTCGGCGCGCTCGTGGTGCTGCTGGTCTACGCGCTGGTCGTCGGCCCGGTCGGCGAGCTGATCCTGTTCGCGCAGACCGACGGCTCGCACCTGCCCGGCCTGCTGCCCAACGGCTCGGCGAGCGGGTTCACCGGCGCCACCGCCGCCTCCGCGCTCGTCTCGCAGGTGAAGTCCGCGGTGCTGAACGCGGGCGGCAGCCTGCCGAGCATCGGCTCGACCAGGCTGGACGAGATCGAGGAGGCGATCCGGTGGGCCGCGGGCACGCCGGGCGCGCTGTCGCTCGGGCTCAGCGCGCTGGTGTTCGCGGGCTGGACGCTGCTGTTCTTCGGCACGGGCGTGCTGCGCAACCGCAACCGCGACATCACCTGATCGCGGCGCGCGACCAGAGTGGACCGCGCCCGGTCCGGACCCGTTTCCGGACCGGGCGCGGCCCGTTCGCGGGCGGAACAGGCGTTTTCGGGCGAATCCATCCACATAGGCCCGAGTTGTCCACAGGGCGCGGATGATTTGCCCGCGCCCACCACCCCGTGCTTAACCTGAACCACGTGACTTCCTCTCCCGGCTCTCCCGGCTGGATCCGCCGACTCGGCGCCGCGTGCTGGCGGCACCGCTCGTTGGTGCTGCTCTCGCTGGTCGCCTCGGTCGTCGGCGTCGGCTTCCAGGCGGCGGGCCCGCTGCTGGTCAAGTTCGTGGTGGACGACGCGGTCGCGGGCCGCACCGACCGGCTGGGCTGGCTGGTGGTGGCGCTGGCCGGGCTGGAGGTGCTGACCTTCGGCAGCGCGTTCCTGCGCCGGTACCTGGGCGGCAGGCTGGCCCTGGACGTGCAGCACGACCTGCGCCAAGCGGTGTTCGGCGCGGTGCAGCGGCTCGACGGCGGCAAGCAGGACGCGCTGCGCACCGGGCAGGTGGTGTCCCGGTCGATCACCGACCTGCAACTGGTGCAGGGCCTGCTGATGATGGTGCCGCTGTCGGTGGGCACGGTCGTGTTCGCGCTCATGGCGCTGGCGGCGATGCTGTGGCTCTCGCCGCTGCTGACGGTGGTGGCGCTGGTGGTGACGCCCGTGGTGGCGGTGGTGGCCAGTCGCAGCCGGAACCGGCTCTTCCCGGCGACGTGGGCGGCGCAGCAGAGCGCGGCGGACGTGGCGCAGCGGGTCGAGGAGACGGTCACGGGCGTGCGCGTGGTCAAGGGGTTCGGCCAGGAGGCGCGGGAGATCACCCGGCTGGAGCGGGCGGCGCGCAAGCTCTTCGCCGAGCGGATGCGCGCCGCGGCGCTCACCTCACGACCGGCGGCGACGCTGGTGGCCATGCCCGCCGCCGGTCAGGTGGGGGTGCTGGCCCTAGGCGGCTACCTGGCGCTCAACGGCCAGGTCACGCTGGGCACGTTCCTGGCCTTCGCCGGGTACGTGGCGAACCTGGTCGGGCCGACCCGGCTGCTGGCCGGGTTGCTGGTCAACGCCCAGCTGGCGCGGGCCGGGGTGGAGCGGGTGTACGAGCTGGTCGACTCACAACCCGACGTCACCGACAAGCCGGACGCGGTGGACGTGCCCGCCGGGCCGGTGTCGGTGGAGTTCGACGACATCCGGTTCGGGTACACGCGCAGCGAGCCGGTGCTGGACGGGGTGAGCCTGCGGGTGTCGCCGGGCGAGACGCTGGCGCTGGTGGGCACGGCCGGGTCGGGCAAGTCGACGGTGTCGCTGCTGCTGCCGCGCTTCTACGACGTGCAGTCCGGCGTGGTCCGGGTCGGCGGTGTCGACGTGCGCGACCTGCGGATGGCGTCGCTGCGCGGCGCGGTCGGGGTGGTGTTCGAGGAGGCGTTCCTGTTCTCCGACAGCGTCCGGGCGAACATCGCCTACGGCCGTCCGGGGGCGACCGACGCCGAGGTGGAGGCGGCGGCGCGGGCGGCGCAGGCGCACGAGTTCATCGCGGCCCTGCCCGGCGGCTACGGCGCGGTGGTCGGTGAGCGCGGGTTGACGCTGTCCGGCGGGCAGCGGCAGCGGGTGGCGCTGGCCAGGGCGCTGCTGTCGGACCCCCGGGTGCTGGTGCTCGACGACGCGACCTCGGCGGTGGACACGGCCACGGAGTCGGCCATCCACGAGACGCTGCGCGCGGTCACCGCCGAGCGCACCACGCTGCTGATCGCGCACCGCCGGTCCACCCTGGCCCTGGCCGACCGGATCGCGGTGCTCGACGGCGGCCGGGTCGTGGACGTGGGCACGCACGCGGAGCTGAACGCGCGGTGCGCGCTGTTCCGGTCGCTGCTGTCGGGGCCGGGCGAGGCGATCGAGGAACCGGGCGCCCGCTCGGCCGCCGAGCTGGTGCCGGGGCCGGACGGGGTGACCGCCGCGCTGTGGCCCGCCGAGGTGGAGCCGGAGCCGACGGCGGCCACGGCGCGGGTGGCGGGCTCGATCGGCGGCCGGATGACGGGTGCCGGTGGCGGCGGGCGGATGGGCGGTGGCACGAGCGACGCGCTGGGCGGCCTCCCGCCGACCGAGGACCTGCTGGCGCGGGTGCGGGCGCTGCCGCCCGCGCGGGAGGTGCCGGACCTGCACGGCGAGGACCCGACGGCGCCGGACCCGGGGTTCCGGCTGCGGGGGCTGCTGCGGCCCGCGCGGTGGGCGCTGGCCCTCGTGCTGGGGTTGGTGGTGCTCGACTCGGTGACCTCGGTGGCGCTGCCCGCGCTGTTCCGGCACGGGGTGGACTCCGGGGTGCTGACCGGGTCGGGGGCCGCGCTGGTCACCGCGACGGTGGTGGCGGCCGTGCTGGTCGTGGTGATGTGGCTGAACACGGCGGCGACCACCGTGCTGACGGCGCGGGTGGGTGAGCGGCTGCTGTACCTGCTGCGCGTCCGCAGCTACGCCCACCTGCAGCGGCTCGGGCTCGACTACTACGAGCGCGAGATGGCCGGTCGGATCATGACCAGGATGACCACGGACGTGGACGCGCTGTCCACGTTCCTGCAAACCGGGCTCACCACGGCGATCGCCAGCGTGCTGACGGTGCTGGCGGTCACGGTCGCGCTGCTGGCCACCGACCTGTCGCTGGGGCTGGTGGCGCTGGCCGTGCTGCCGGTGCTGCTGGTCGCGACGGTGATCTTCCAGCGGCTGTCGTCGGTGGCCTACGCGGAGGCCCGCGAGCAGGTGAGCGCGGTCAACGCGGACATGCAGGAGAACGTGTCCGGGCTGCGGGTGGCGCAGGCGTACACGCGGGAGGACGTCTCGGCGCGGCGCTTCGCCGAGCGCAGCGACTCCTACCGGCGCACCCGGCTGCGGGCGCAGCGCTACATCGCCACGTACTTCCCGTTCGTGTCGATGCTGTCGGGTCTGGGCCAGGCGGCGGTGCTGGTGGTGGGCGCGAACCGGGTGGCCGATGGCGACCTGAGCCCGGGCGTGCTGCTGGCGTTCCTGTTGTACCTGGGGCTGTTCTTCGCACCGGTGCAGCAGCTGTCCGGGGTGTTCGACGGCTACCAGCAAGCCAGGGTCGGTCTGCTGCGGATCTCCGAGCTGCTGCGCACGCCGACGTCGGTGCCGCCGCCGGGGGCGCCGGTGGCGGTGCCCGCGCACCTGCGGGGCGAGGTGGAGCTGCGGGACGTCGGGTTCACGTACGCGGGCTCGACGGAGCCCGCCGTGTCCGGGCTCTCGGTGCGGGTCCGCGCGGGCGAGACGGTGGCCCTGGTCGGGGCGACGGGGGCGGGCAAGTCCACGGTGGTGAAGCTGATCGCCCGCTTCTACGACCCCACCTCGGGTGCGGTCCTCGTCGACGGCGTCGACCTGCGCGAGTACGACCCGACGGGCTACCGGGGCCGGTTGGGCGTGGTGCCGCAGGAGGCGCACCTGTTCACCGGCGACCTGGCCCGCAACGTCGCCTACGGCGCGCCGGGGGCGACACCCGCCGAGGTGGAGTCGGCGGTGCGGGCCGTGGGGGCGCTGCCGATGGTCGCGACGCTGGCGCACGGGTTCCGGCACCCGGTGGGCGAGCGCGGGCAGGGGCTGTCCGCCGGGCAGCGGCAGTTGGTGGCGTTGGCGCGGGCGGAGCTGGTGGCCCCGGACATCCTGCTGCTGGACGAGGCCACGGCGGCGCTGGACCCGGCGACGGAGTCCGCGGTGCTGCGCGCCAGCGCGCACCTGGCGGGCGCGCGCACCACGTTCGTCGTGGCCCACCGGCTGGCCACGGCCGCCCGGGCGGACCGGATCCTGGTGCTCGACCAGGGGCGCGTCGTGGAACAGGGCACCCACGACGAGCTGTTGGCGGCCCGGGGTCGCTACGCGCGCCTGTGGGAGTTGGGAACCATGGACCCGGCGCCGCGGGACCTCGCCGGTGAGACCGTCGACCAAGCGCCCAGGGCCGGGGTTTCGCCGGGCGAGTTATGAAAGCCGTCGAGAGATCCGCATGCCCTTTCTCCCGATGGGTAACCAACAAATCGCGCACCGGTGAGCGCGGGTCCGGAAGTGCTCACGGTCGGTGTCTTGCGCACAATGCGTAAATGCCGGTACGGACCGTCGATGGTGACGGCGTCGAGCGGAAGGGTGTTGGGGCCGTGGGAAACCCGTGCGCGGGGGTTCGGGCGGGACCGCTCGGCGGGGCGGGTGTCTCGACGGGCGAGGCGGGTGCCGCTCGGCGGCCGTTCCTCGCGGTTGGGCGTTCGGGCGGCGACCTTTGGGCGACCGTTCGGCGATCACCGAGGTGGGTGAATTCCCGCGGAACCCGGGGCGTACGAGCGGGTTCCGCGAGGCTGCGGGGCGCGCGCTTAGCGCACATGATCGGTTCCTCGATCGGTACAGTAACCAGCGGCACACATGACCTCGAACACGGCCGGTTGGTTGAGTAACCAACGTCCTGACCGGGGGACTAGCCTGACGTTGAGTGTGTTCACCACGAGATCGAGATGGATAGAGGCGAGAGTCGGCCGTGTCCAGCAGTCCTGCGTCCCAGTTCGGTGCAAACGAGTGGCTCGTCGAGGAGATGTACGAGCAGTTCCTCGCCGACCCGTCGTCGGTAGACCCCGCGTGGCACGACTTCTTCGCGGACTACAAGCCCACACCACGGGCCGCCACCCAGGGAGCGGCGCAGGCGAAGACCGCCGCCGGTGACAAGGCGGGGGCCAAGGGCGGCACGGCCACGGCGAGCGCCCAGTCCGCCACGAGCAAGCCCAGCCAGACCACGAGCAAGACCGCCCAGTCCGCGGGCGGCACCTCGACCGGTGGCGCGGCCGCGGGCAGCGGCAACGGCAAGCCCGCCGCGGTGAAGGCGACGACGGCCCCGGCGGTCACCGCCCCCGCGACGGCCTCGGCCGCACCCGCGAAGTCCGCCGAGCCGGTGGCCCCCGCCAACAACAAGGCGCCCGCCAAGCCCGCGACCCCGGCGAAGGCCGGTGGCGAGGAGCGCAAGCCGCTGCGCGGCGCGGCGGCGGCGATCGCGAAGAACATGAACGCGTCGCTGTCGCTGCCGACGGCGACCAGCGTGCGGTCGGTGCCCGCGAAGCTGCTCGCGGACAACCGCATCGTGATCAACAACCACCTGAAGCGGACCCGCGGCGGCAAGGTCTCCTTCACCCACCTGATCGGCTACGCGATGGTTCGGGCGCTCGAGGCGTACCCGAACATGAACCGGCACTACGCCGAGGCCGACAGCAAGGCGTTCGCGGTCACCCCCGAGCACGTGAACCTGGGCCTGGCCATCGACCTGCCCGGCAAGGACGGCAGCCGCAACCTGGTGGTGGCCTCCATCAAGGGCTGCGAGGGCATGTCCTTCCAGCAGTTCTGGCAGGCCTACGAGGACCTGATCCGCAAGGCCAGGGGTGGCGCGCTGACCACCGACGACTTCGCGGGCACCACGATCTCGCTGACCAACCCGGGCGGCATCGGCACCAACCACTCGGTGCCGCGGCTGTCCATCGGCCAGGGCACCATCCTGGGCGTCGGCGCGATGGAGTTCCCCGCGCCGTTCCAGGGGGCCAGCGAGAAGACGCTGATCGAGATGGGCATCAGCAAGATCATCACGCTGACGTCCACCTACGACCACCGGATCATCCAGGGCGCCGAGTCCGGCGAGTTCCTGCGCGAGATCCACCGCCTGCTGCTGGGCGAGGACGGCTTCTACGACGACATCTTCACCTCCCTGCGGATCCCCTACGAGCCGATCCGCTGGATGGAGGACTTCGCCGAGGGCCCGGTCGACAAGACCGCGCGGGTCATCGGCCTGATCGACGCCTACCGCACCCGCGGCCACCTGATGGCCGACACCGACCCGCTCAACTACCGCCAGCGCAAGCACGAGGACCTCGACGTCCTCTCGCACGGCCTGACGCTGTGGGACCTCGACCGCGAGTTCCCGACCGGCGGGTTCGCGGGCAAGGAGCGGATGAAGCTGCGCGACGTGCTCGGCGTGCTGCGCGACTCCTACTGCCGCACGGTCGGCGTCGAGTACACCTACATCCTCGACCCGGCCGAGCGCCGCTGGATCCAGGAGCGGGTGGAGGTCGCGCACGAGAAGCCCCCGGCGGCGGTGCAGAAGTACGTGCTCTCCAAGCTCAACGCCGCCGAGGCGTTCGAGACCTTCCTGCAGACCAAGTACGTCGGGCAGAAGCGGTTCTCGCTGGAGGGCGGCGAGTCGGTCATCCCGCTGCTGGACACGCTGCTGGACAAGGCCGCCGAGTACGAGCTCGACGAGGTCGTCATCGGCATGCCGCACCGCGGTCGGCTCAACGTGCTGGCCAACATCGTCGGCAAGCCGATCTCGCAGATCTTCCAGGAGTTCGAGGGCAACCTGGACCCGGGCCAGGCGCACGGCTCCGGTGACGTGAAGTACCACCTCGGCGCCGAGGGCAAGTACTTCCGGATGTTCGGCGACGGCGAGACCAAGGTCTCGCTGACCGCGAACCCGTCGCACCTGGAGACCGTGGACCCGGTGCTGGAGGGCATCGTCCGGGCCAAGCAGGACCTGCTCAACAAGGGCGACGCCAGCGGCATCGGCTTCTCGGTGCTGCCGGTCGCGCTGCACGGCGACGCCGCGTTCGCCGGTCAGGGCGTGGTCGCCGAGACGCTGAACCTGGCGCTGCTGCGCGGCTACCGCACCGGCGGCACCGTGCACGTGGTCATCAACAACCAGGTCGGGTTCACCACCGCGCCGGAGCACTCGCGGTCGTCGCAGTACGCGACGGACGTGGCGAAGATGATCCAGGCGCCGGTGTTCCACGTGAACGGCGACGACCCGGAGGCCTGCTACTGGGTGGCGCGGCTGGCCATGGACTACCGGCAGTCCTTCAACAAGGACGTCGTGATCGACCTGGTCTGCTACCGCCGCCGCGGGCACAACGAGGGCGACGACCCGTCGATGACCCAGCCGGGCATGTACGACATCATCGACACCAAGCGCAGCGTGCGGAAGGGCTACACCGAGGCGCTGATCGGCCGCGGCGACATCTCCGTCGAGGAGGCCGAGAAGGCGCTGCGGGACTTCTCCAGCCAGCTCGAGCACGTGTTCAACGAGGTGCGGGAGCTGGAGAAGCACCCGATCTCGCCGAGCCCGTCGGTGGAGGGCGAGCAGCAGGTCCCGACGAAGCTGTCCACCGGTGTCCCCCGTTCGGTGCTGGAGCGCATCGCCGACGCGCACGTCAACCTGCCGGAGGGCTTCACCGCGCACCCGCGGGTCAAGCCGGTGCTGGAGCGGCGGGCGAAGATGGTCCGCGAGGGCGGCATCGACTGGGCCTACGGCGAGCTGCTGGCGTTCGGGTCGCTGACCCTGGAGGGCCGCTCGGTCCGCCTGGCGGGCCAGGACTCGCGGCGCGGCACGTTCACCCAGCGGCACGCGGCGGTCATCGACCGCAAGACCGGCCGGGAGTACCTGCCGCTGCAGAACCTGTCCGAGGACCAGGGCAAGTTCATGGTCTACGACTCGGCGCTCTCGGAGTACGCGGCGCTGGGCTTCGAGTACGGCTACTCGGTGGCCAACCCGGACGCGCTGGTGCTGTGGGAGGCGCAGTTCGGCGACTTCGTCAACGGCGCCCAGTCGGTGATCGACGAGTACATCTCCTCCAGCGAGGCCAAGTGGGGCCAGGTGTCCGACGTGGTCGTGCTGCTGCCGCACGGGCACGAGGGCCAGGGCCCGGACCACACCTCGGGCCGCATCGAGCGCTGGCTGCAGCTGTGCGCCGAGGGTTCGATGACGGTGTCGGTGCCCTCGACCCCGGCGAACTACTTCCACCTGCTGCGCAGGCACGCCCTCGACGGCGTGCAGCGGCCGCTGGTGGTGTTCACGCCGAAGTCGATGCTGCGCAACAAGGCCGCGACCAGCCCGGTCGAGGACTTCATCGACGACACCCGGTTCCAGTCGGTCATCGACGACCCGACCGGCCCGAACCCCGCCGGTGTCACCCGGATCCTGTTCGTCTCGGGCAAGCTCTACTACGAGCTCGCCGCCGAGAAGGAGAAGCGCGGCCAGACCGATACCGCGATCGTGCGGATCGAGCAGCTGTACCCGGTGCCGCAGAAGAAGATCGGCGCGATCTTCGACCGCTACCCGAACGCCGCCGACATCCGCTGGGTGCAGGAGGAACCGGCCAACCAGGGCTCGTGGCCGTTCTACGGCCTGGCGCTGCCGGAGCTGTTCCCCGACCGGCTGACCCGGATCACCCGCGTCTCCCGCCGCCCGATGTCGGCCCCGTCCGCGGGGTCGAGCAAGGTGCACGAGCTGGAGCAGCGCTCGCTGATCGAGAAGGCCTTCGAGTAACCACGCACGCACGGCCGGGGCCGCTGGACACCTCGTCCGGCGGCCCCGCCCCGTTTACCAGGAGAACCCGGTGTACTTCACCGACCGCGGCATCGAAGAACTGGAAGAGCGACGCGGCGAGGACCAGGTCAGCCTCGCGTGGCTGGCCGACCGCATGCGCGCCTTCGTCGACAACAACCCGGAGTTCGAGACCGCCGTCGAGCGCCTGGCCACCTTCCTGGCCCGCGACGACGACGATTTCGAGGACTGACCGGCGCTACGGGGTGTCGTTGGCCCGCAGGCGGATGGCGAGCCGCGCGGACCATTCGCGTTCGGCGACAACAAGACTGTGCTCCAGCGTCTCGACGAGCGACGCTCGGCTCACCGTCGACGCCCGCGGGTCTTCGTCGCCGTACACCCGGCAGGTGAGGTGGATCCGGTCCCCGTCGGGGAAGGCGAAAGCGAGCACGTCATCGGTGCACTCGCCCCACTCCAGGAATCGGTGCGCCGCGAGTTCCACCCCGGCCTTGGTGTCGTCGTACGTCCAGTCCTCAGCGATGCGGAACGCCGCCAACGGCGACGAGGTGAGGTCCGCGGGCCGCGCGGTCGGGGCGCGGAAACGGCCGAGCTCGTCCTTGAGCTTCTTGACCAACAGCGGCGGGTAGAACGCGTTGTCCCGCGCGTCCACGTGGATCCCGCCGACGAAGAGGTCCACGCACAGCAGGTCCGGGTCCCGGTCGACGTGGAACTCCACGCCGAACCCGGCTCGCGACCCGAACACCAGTGCCCCCACCACGTGCCGACCCTACGCCCGGTCTAGTAGTAGGCCGTCGAGAGCCGGACGCGGGGGCCGAGGCCCTCGCGTCCCTTGAACTCGCCTTGGCGGTCGAGGAGGAACTCCCAGTCGAGGCCCGCCAGCGCGGTCAGGTCGACGACGGTCTTGAGCCCGGTGAGACCGAGCGACTCGAGGGTCGGGTGTTCGCGCAGTGGCGCGAGGGCGATGTCGCGGCAGCCGTGCAGGTTGAGGCTGACGAGGTCCACCGCCGCCAGCCGGTCGAGCGCGGGCGCGCGCAGGCCGACCAGGCTCAGGTGCCGCAAGTCCGGGAAGTGCGCGCGCAGGTCCAGGTCCATCCAGCCCGCCAGGTTTCTGTTGATCATCAGTTGGACCACGCCGGGAAGCGGCTCCAGCGCCAGGTCGTAGCGCTGGCGGCCCAGCAACCGCAGGGTTTGCAGCCTGGGCAGGCACCCGAACGCCGACAGGGGCGCGGGCCACCCCGCGACGCCGATGTCCTCGATGCCGGCCAGCTCCGCCAGCGCCCGCACGCCCACGACCTCGGCTTTCCCCCAGATCAGCAGGCTTTCCAGCCCGGTGTGCCCGGTGAGCAGTTCGAGGTCGCAGGTGGCCCGCGCGGGCAGGCGCAGCCACAGCCGGTTCAGCAGGCGGACGTCCTGGAGGTCGTGCAGGCTCTCCAGGCCCTGGTTGAGGTCCAGGCGGACGTCCACGCTGGTGAGCTTGCGGAGCCGGTGCAGGTGGGGCAGGTGCCTGCGGTAGGTGACGCTGATCCACCCGTCGAACAGGGGGGCTTCGGCGAGGACCTCATCCGCGTAGGCGGCCGGGTCGAAGAACTTCCACGCGGCGGTGACCTCCTGCTGGACCTGGTACCTCGGGTCCCCGGCGTAGCCCGCCAGCCGGGGCAGCGCCTCCTTGGCACCGGTCAGCGCGGCCGCGCGGACGACGGCGGCGGCGGTGGCCTCCGGGAACTCGTCCAGGGACCTGGGCAGGTAGCCCAGGAGGCGGTGGCCGATGGCGGCCAGGGATTTCGTCTCGCGCAGGTCCTTTGGCGGGACCAGCGTGCGCCGGATCATCGTGTCGACCCGGTCGCGGGTCTCGCTGGCGATGTCCTGGATGGTCTCCAGGCAGGCGGCGGCCAGCAGGCGCAGGTGCCGGGAGTGCTCCGCCTCGGCTTCCGCGTGGTCGAGGATGCCGGTGACCAGGTCGTCGGCCTGCTTGGCGGTGGCGTGGCCGCAGGCCATGATCACCGTGTCCCACCAGGTGTCCAGGTGCGCGTTGCCGATCAGGGTGTCCACGTGGTGCTGCTGGATCGCCTCGTCGGCGGCGAGGTACTCCTGGAAGGTGCGGTGCACGAAGTCCACCTGGCCCGGGGCCGGGGAGCGCAGGACCCCGCTGCGCTCCACCAGGTGCTCCAGCAGCGCGGCCGGGGCCTCGGACACGTTCGGCATGGCGCGCACCTTGGTGGACAGGTGCTCCAAGGCCCGCTCGGTGGTGAACTCGATGCGGTTCGCCAGGGTCAGGCGCCAGGCCAGGTCGCGGAGCAGGACGCGCTTCTCGGTGTCGGACAGCAGGCCCGCGATGCCGCGTTCGGCGTCGCGGAAGTGCAGGAGCATGGACAGGGCCTTGGCATAGAGGTCCATGCGGTTGCGCGGCAGTTCCGCGCGGTGCGCCAGGTTCAGCGCGCACAGCATCGCGCAGAGCAGCGGGGTCGCGGCCAGCTCTCGCAGGTGGCTGCGTTCCAGCTGGGTGCGCAGGCGGCACTCGGCGGCCGTGATGTCGAGGTGGGTGCCGGTGGCCTCGGCGGCGCGGTGCCAGCGGTCGGTGAAGGCGATGACGTTGGCGGGGCTCATCGACTCGAGGGTGACCGTGGTGAAGCCCTCGGCGGCCAACCACCGGCGGTCGGCGGCGGCGGTGCGCGCGGTGATCACCACGCGGGCCCGCGGATAGGCGGCGAGGACGTCGTCGCGCAGCCAGTTCTTCACCGCCCGGCGGCGGCTGGGCAGGACCTCGTCGACGCCGTCCACCAGCAGGACCGCGCGGCCGGACAGCAGCAGGCGGTGCGCCCAGCCCTCCGGCATGACCGCCGCGAGCCCGGGCGCCGCGTCCCGCGCGAAGTCCTCCGGGCCGGGCAGTCGGCCGGTGGCGTGGCTGCGCAGGCGGATCAAGAACGGGACGCGGCCGTTCCACTCGGCCAGGGCGCCGCCGAGCTCCCGCCGGGCGGCGCGGACCGCGAGCCAGCTCAGCAGGGTCGTCTTGCCGGAGCCCGCGTCGCCGCGCAGCAGGACCCGGTCGTGCTTGCCGATGGCGGACTCGACCGGGATGCCGTCGGTCTGGTCCGGGACGCCGCCCAGGTGGTCGAACCTCAGCGGGGTGCTATCCCGGCGGCGGCGGCGCGGGCGGCCGAACTCGTCCGAGACGCTCAGGCTCAGGTAGGCGACGGTCAGCGCGAGGGTGGGCTGCTCGTCGCCGGGGAGGCCGAGCAGCTCGAGCCGGTCGAGGGTGGTAGCCAGGACGCGGAGGTACTCGGCCTCGAAGTCCGCGTCGAGGTCCGTGCCGCGCGGGGCGTAGAGGCTGGTGGTCGGGATGCGGCCGAGGACCAGGTCGAGCTGCTCGGTGACCGTGGAGAGCCGTCCCAGCACGGCCGAGAGTGCGCGGGGCTGGAAGGTCGGCAGGTGGCGCAGGACCTGCACGAGGTAGCGGCAGGCCTGGTCCAGCGCGAGCTCGTACAGCGGGCGGGCCGCCTCGGACAGGCCCGCAGCCCGCGCGTGGTCGGGGAACTGGGCGCGCACCTGCTTGGCCAGGGCCTCGGCGTCCGCGTCGGCGGCGAGCAGGCCGTCGTCGGAGAGGTCGACGTCGTCGAGCACATCGATCACGGCCAGGGTCGCGGCCTCGACCTCGTTGGGCGGCAGCGTGCCGAACCGCTGCTCGACCAGGGGCGCCAACTGCTCGGCCACGCCGTATCCGATCCGCTCGACCAGACTCGCCGCCTTGACCCGGTCCAACGGCCCGGCGACCTCGGCGGCGACCAGGTCGGCCAGACTGGACTCGCGCTCGGTCACCTTGCGCCGCCGCCCCAACCAGAACCGCGCGCCCTGACTCGCGACCTGAGCCCCAACCTTGAGCGCCGCTGCCTCGATACCGCTGATGGCGTCCTCCCTGTGTGCTCCTTGTAGTCATCGGAGCACACAGGGAAAGCGTTGCCTAGCGCTCGGCGGTGACCTCTACGTGTGTGCTCGGCAGGAGGCCGGGGGCGATGCCGGTCAGCGCCAGGACCGCCAGCGCCAAGGCGACGGCGTAGTTCTCCAGCGGGGTCAGGTCGCGTTCGCCGGTCACGGCCTTGGCGTGGGTGAACAGGCCGAGGAAGCCGCGCATGGCGGTGATGCCTACCAGGGCCATGGCAGCGATCGCGCAGGCCACTACGAGCGGGGGTGCGGCGTTCAGGTAGTGGTGCTCGTCGGCGAAGCCGGGGAGCAGGGGGAAGCCCGCGAGCGCTAGGCCGAAGACCAGGTAGGCGAAGGCCAGCCGGGGGGTGCGGGCGAGGTCGCCGCCGGGGGTGCCGTAGAGGAGGCCGTCCCGGCGGGCCGCGACGGCGCCGACGGTCATTGTCAGTGCCGCTGCGCTGACCGCGACCACCGCCTGGGAGGCGCCGACGAGTAAGAGTCCGTGCACGCTGATCAGCAGGTATCCCAAGGCTTTCCGTGCGTCCGCCAGGGATACGGCGACGAGCGCGCCAAGCAGGGCGGTCGCCGCGCCCAACCACATTCCGACCACAGCGGACGGTACGGGTACCGGCGTGACCACGAAGGCGACAACCAAACCCACCGGCGCACGGTCGACGAACCGGGGCAGCCAGCCGTGCAGGGGGATGACCGCCAGCCTCGTCACGACGGCGATTGTGGTGACGACGTCGCCCAGCGCGCCCGGCAGAACCTCCCCCAGCCCGAGCAGCAGGACCGCGGGGGCCTGGTAGACGACGAAAAGCCGGTCCAGGCCGTCCGCGCGGCCCCGTAGCGCCGACCACACAAGCCAGGCCGATACCGCCCACAGCAGGACGTCGACGCCGTCGACCCGGAACGCCAATAGTCCACAAGAGATGGACACGACCGCCAACGCCCGCGCCAGCACCGCGGGGGTGTGGGTGGCGACCGGGCTCATGGCGGCGACCATGAGCCCGGCCAGGCTCACCGCGACCGTCGACGCCGTCACCTGCCACGTCGACACGGTGTCGGGGAGGAGCAGCCCCAGCACCGACGTGGCGACGGCGGCGGAGCCGACGCGGGTGGCGGCGCGGCGGGACGACCGGGTGTCCGGGGCGCGGCCCGCGACGGCGGCGGCCGCCAGCCACAGGGCGGCCGCGGCCAGGGGAACCAGGGCGATCATCGAGGTCTCTTCCAGGTGGGTCGGTGCGGCGGGATCAGTTCGCAGCGTGGACCGGCGGCCGGGTGGCGCTCATCCTCCGCGCCAGGTGGTCGTCGGCCGCGGCGGCGCGTTGGCCGACGCGGGTCAGCGGGCCGATCACGCGGTCGAGCAGGAACGCGTCCACGTAGGCGCGTTCCAGGGCGAACCGGTACAGCCAAGCGCGGAGCGGTTCCGGTACGACGCGCTCGAAGTGCCTGCCGGTGCGCGGCAGGGGGCCGCCGAGGGCCTGTTCCAGGTGGTGGTGGTCGTGCAGCAGGCTCGGGGACCGCAGGATCTGGCCGCTGCGCAGGACCGCGTGGGTGATCAGGTGGACCACGGCGACGGTGTCCCAGCCGAGCCCGACTTCCACGAAGACCAAGGCGATCTGGGTCATCGACGCGTAGGCGAGGGTGCTCTTGATGTCGGTCTGCACCCGTCCCGCGAGCGTCGCGTAGACGGCGGTGACGACACCGACCGCGACCACCGCGGGCCCGGTCACACCGTTGCGCAGCAACAGGTACGGCCCGAGGCTGACCGACACCGCGCCGTAGCAGATCGCGCTGGACGGCGTCGGTCCCTCCATCGCGCGCGGTAGCCAGCCGCTGAACGGGAGCTGCGCTGCCTTGCCCATGGCCGCCCACAGCAACAACAACCCGACGAGGGCGGGGCTGCCGCCGCTGTGGTGCACGGCGACGGCCGCGACGAGCCCGATGTCGCTGACCCGGTAGGTGATGAAGGCCCGGAGCCCGTGCGCGACCGGGCCCGGCCGGTGGTGGAAGTAGGCGATCAGCAGCGCGGAGGCGAGGCCCGCCAGCTCCCAGCCGACGACCAGCAGGTCCAGCGTCCCGGCGAGCACGACCAGTTCCACCGCCGCGACGAACAGCGCGAGCAGCAGGTAGAAGCGGCGGTAGCCGGGGTCGCGGTGCAGGTACCGCTGCGAGAACGCGCCGATCAGGCAGCCGAGCAGGGCGCCCAGGATGGCGATCGGGATCGACAGCCGGTCGGCGGTGAGCAGCAACGGGAAACCCGGGAACCAGGAACCCAGCGCCACCGTGGCCGGTCCGCGCACGGCGCACAGCACGGCCAGCGCGGTCCCGGCCGAGGCGGACAGCACCGAGGCGCCGATCACCACACCGGACACAGTGGACTCCGGAAGCACGCGACCGGACCACATCACCGCGCCCAGTCCCAGGAAGGCCAGCAGCGGTGCGCCCGCCGCCGCCAGGAGCAGCGCGGTCACCGGACCTCCTGCGGGAAACCCGGCACGAAGTCGAGCGCCGGGACCGGGATCGGGGCGCCCGGCAGCACGTGCGCGGGGCCGAGGTGGCCGCGGTGGCCCGCGTAGACCTGGGACGAGCGCTCCACCACCGGGAACTCCGCCGTTTCCGGCGTGTACGGCTGGAAAGCGCCGTCCTGGTAGAGGTGCATGTCGTTGCCCTCGGTCCACGCGACGAGCTGGATCCAGCCGTTGCCGACCAGCCGGGCCAGGTTCGCGTGCGCGGCCAGGATCGCCGACAACCGCTCCGGGGTGGCCTCCACGACCAGCAGCAGCCGCACGGGCTCGTGGATTTCGACCATCTGCCAAGGCAAACCGGTGCGCAGATCGGACGAGTGCCCGTCCATCACGCCGAGCAGGCCGGTGATGTTGTGCGGCAGCTTGGTGCCGCAGCCGTAGCGGGCCGGGTCGACGTAGCTGAAGTAGTACTCCAGGTTGATCCCGGCGCAGACCGGGCCGACGGCGAGCAGCAGCGACGTGAGCAGCGCGTCGTCGGGGTCGGCGGCGGGGTCGTAGGAGACCAGGAACGCGCGTCGGTCGAGGTAGAGGCCCCGGGTGCGGGAGCGGCGACCGACGACGCACACGGCGTTGGTGGCGTGCCCGTACTCCGGTCGCGGCTGGCCGAGGTCCACGGCGTGGGTCTCGGCGTGCGCGAGCGCGTCGGCGAGTGACAGGTCCGGCGCGGCGGTCTCGAAGCGGCGGCAGCGCTCGTGCGCGGCCAGCACGCAGGCGTCGGCCAGCGCGTCCTGGGCGCGCGCCAGGTCGGCGCGGAACCGTTCGGGGACCAGGTCCTCGTCGAAGTAGGTCATGGTGTCGTCGCACGTGTTGTGGTAGGCGCCGACGAACCAGGTACCCTCCGGCAAACCGAGTCTACTTCGGACTTCCGGGTGGTTGGCCATGGCGGCGAACGCGCGGGCGTTGGGACCGCCGCGGCCACCGCCGGTGGCGCCGCAGTCGTGCGCGGACTCGTGCGGGTTGTTCATGCTGGACGAACCGTGCCCGACCAGGACCACGACCGGCGCGGGCGCGGCCAGCACACCGGTGGTGCGCAGCACGGTCCCGACGATGCCCGCCATCTCGTCGGTGGTGTAGCCCAGTTCCAGCCGGGTCACCGGGTGCCGACCCGCCAGCCGGTGCGCCCAGCGGTGGGCGTGCCGGGGGAACAGGCAGCGGGTGACGAGCGAGCACAGCCCCGCCACCCCCATGGCCACGCTCAGCACACCGCCGCGCGCCAGGGTGCGGCTGCCGACGGCGACGTGGTGGGTCCAGCCCGCGTGGGCGCGGCGCACGAACGTCCGCGCCGGAGCGACGGCCCGCTCCCGGACGTCGTGGTTCGGCGTGACCACGACCGGACACAGTGGACGCGGCCGGACGTCGTGCAGGCCCTGGTAGTTCATCGCGACGCCGAAGAACCCCGCGAACCCGAAGGTCTCCGCGCCGGGGTGGTGTTCCTCCAGGTGCCGCCGCAGCGACTCCTCGCGCTCGTCGATGCAGAACACGGCCTGGAACCGGACCGGCGGCGTGTCCGGTGTGGACACGTTCTGGTGCGCGGCGAGCCCGTCGAGCACGCCGATGCGGTGCCTGCGCTCGTAGGCGGCGTGCAGCAGCCGCCTGCGCTCGACCTCGTCGCAGCCGCCGACCAGGGACAGCCAGGCGGCCGGGGCGGGCGTGGGGTCGACCCCCATCAGCTCGGCCAGCACGAACGCCTCGTACGCCAGCTCGACGTCCGGCCGCGCGGTGACCTCGACGACCAGGTGCCGGGTGGTGTTCGCCAGCACGCGCCGGAGCGCGAACAGGTCCAGGGTCAGCTGCACGGCGAGGTAGTCGGCCAGCCGGGCCGGGTGCGCGGCGACCGGAGCGCGGTCGGGCCGCGTCTCGAACTGCCGCACCATGCCCGCCCAGCCGCGCAGGGACAGCAGCGTGGCGAGGACGGCGTCGCCCCACTCCGGCTCCGGCACGTCCAGTTCGGTGAGCGCCCACGCGATCACGCGCTCGGCGTCCCAATCGGACTGCGCGCGCAGGCAGTCCCCGAGCCCGCGCAGGAACCGGTCCGGCGGGCCGCCCGCGCGGCCGTAGAGACCGCGGAAGGCGTCCAGGAAACCCTTGTCCCGGTTGTGCATCGGCCAGTAGGCCACGCCCTGGTCGAGGAAAGCGGCGGCGAGCCGGGTGAGCACCGGGTGCGTGAGCCGGTCGGTGTCGACGCCGGTCTCGGCCAGCACCCGGTCCCGGGGGCGCGGGGTCGGGTCGGCCGCCGGGACGACGCGCGGCGCGGCGGCCAGCAGCGCCGCCCACACCGGCCCCAGGTCCCCGGATTCGGCCAACAACCAGCGCAGCGCGGGACCGCGCGGCACGACGACCAGGTGCCGCAGCCGCCGCGCGTGGAACTGGCGGCGGGTCGGACCACCCGGCACGACCGGCACGCCGTCGTCGGCGACCTCGGCGGCCACCACGGCGTCCAGGTCGGCCGGGGCGATGCGGCCCTCGACGACGTACCCGTGCAGTTCGTCCTCGGACGGGAACGGTTCGGCGCCGAAGAGCGCGCCCGCCCGCACCACCGCGTCGGCGAACGGCAGGTGTTCGAAGGCGTGCAAGGTGTTGTGGTGCACGAAAGTCTGCAGCGGTCCCTGTTCGGGGAGCAGGTGCGCGGCTTCCTCGAGCAGTTCGGCGATGCGTTCGTTCATGACCGCCGCCGTCTGCGCAGCGATTGCGGGTCGCTCGACACCGCGGTCAAGTCCTCGAGTCCCTCCACGCGCAGCGTGGCGTCGGGGAGTTCCTTGGCCAGTTGGTCGAGGCGAGCGAGGAAGGTGTGGTCGACCACCGCGGCGTCGCGGACGTCGACGACCACCTCCGTGACGCCGTCCCCGGCCTTGGCGATGGCGCGGCGCAACGGGAGCAGCGCGGGGAACACGGCGGCACCGGGGACGCGCAGCCGCAGCACGTCGCCGTCGCGGGTGACCTGAGGCCGGGGTCGCAGCAGCGCCAGCGGCGGCACGCCCCGGGCCAGGTGCAGTGCGATCTTGAGGACCAGACCGGCGGCGACGCCCATGAGCAGGTCGGTGGCCAGGGTGACCAGCAGGGTGGTCAGGAACAGCAGGAGCTGGTCCCAGCCGAGCTTGCCTACGTGCACGAGCTCCTTCGGCGACGCCAGCCGGAAACCGGTGTACACCAGCATGGCGGCCAGCGCGGCGAGCGGGATCGTCTGCACCAGGCCGGGGATCAGCGCGACGCAGAGCAGCAGGATGGCGCCGTGGCAGACGTTGGACCAGCGGCTCTTGGCGCCCGCGTCCAGGTTCGCCTTGCTGCGCACGATCTCGGAGATCATCGGCAGGCCGCCGATGAACGCCGAGGTGAGGTTGCCCGCGCCGATGGCGAACAGGTCGCGGTTGAGGTCCGAGGGCTTCTTGGCCGGGTCCATGGAGTCGACGGCGAGCACGGTCAGCGTCGACTCGATGGTGCCGATCAGCGCGAACATCGCCACGTACTGCAGCGACGTGCCGCTGAAGACCTGGGAGAAGTCGGGGAAGGTGACCGCGTCGAGCAGCGAGCCGGGCAGCTTGACCAGGAACTCGGGGCCGAGGTGGAAGGTCGACTCGGCGAAGCGGTAGTCGTGCGGGCTCGACAGGTGCAGCCACAGCCCGATCGGCACGGCCACGGCCAGCACGATCAGCGGCGCGGGCACGACCTTGCTCCACCGGGCCTTGACCAGCGGCAGCCCGAACAGGATGAGCAGCGCGAGCACGCCGATGACCACGACCAGCGGGTTGGCGTGCGCGACGCTGTGCGGGATCTCGGCGAGCAGGCCGAGCGGGGACTCCGCCTTGGGTTTCACGCCGAGCACCACGTGCGCCTGCTTGGCGATGATGATCACGCCGATGGCGGCCAGCATGCCGTGCACGACCGACGGGGACATGGCCACGCCGATGCCCGCCGCGCGGACCAGGGCGAACAGGATCTGGATCACGGCGGCGACCACGCCGACGGCCAGCGCTCGCCGGTAGCCCGCCGCCAGGTCGCCCTGCCCGAGGTCGTGCACCGCGCCGACGGCGATCACGATCAGACCGGCGGCCGGGCCCTTGATGGTCAGCGGGGCGCCGCCGAGCAGGCCGCCGAGAATGCCGCCGACAATGGCGGTGAGCACGCCGGCAACGGGTGGGAAGCCGCTGGCCAGGGCGATACCCAGGCACAGCGGGAGTGCGATCAGCGAGACCAGGAAACCGGACTTGAGATCGCCGACCGGAAAGCGCTTCGCGGGTGGGTCGAGCGGTCTGCGAACCGATTGGTCGATTTGCTCCGACATGTCGATCTTCCTTTTTCGGGCACGGCGGGACCACCTCGCCGCAGACGGCGCGGCGGGGTTGGGCAGGGGGTGACGCGCGGGGTTCAGCGCGTGCGGGGTGGTCCCCTCGCGCCCCAGGCCGCGCCGTCCGGTTCGGCCGGGATGGCCATCGGACCGGCCGCGACCCGCACTCCCGGTGACCGGGACGGGTCGCTCTCGGCGGGCGGAACGAGGTCGTGGTGGGGGTTCTGCTCCTGCTCGACCGCGACCGTCTGGGCGCAGCGGAGCGCGGGGTGCTGGGTCGCGGCGGTGTGCTCGGCGGCCGCGGCGTGGTGGTGGGCCGCGTTGGCGAACGCGGGGCTGCTGCCGAGCAGGACGGCGACGGCGGCGAACAGGAGGATGGCGGGTGCCCGGAGCGCGCGCACGCTGACCAACCCCCCTCGCAAAAGAGCTCTCGCGAATAGTTCGACCATTCGCAGAATGCGCCGCCGTTGGCGCGCAGGAACTTACCGATCATGTCGGCACGCCGGAACCACCGTCAAGTGGACAGTATTCGCGTTTAAACACAAAGTGACAATGCGTCTCGGAACGCCCAAGGCGGATGTCCTTTTTGCCGAATTACCGGACTCCCGGCGCTGGTCGCGCGCCCGGCCGATCGGTCACCGGGGGTGACACCGAGGCGGCAGAGGGTTGTTGTCAGGTCCGCATGATGGGAACGCGCCGGTCCGATGATCGGACCCTTTGACCATTCCTGACGAGATAGTGGCGCTATTTAGCCGAATCTTACCCACAGTCCCTTGAGGACCGCAAAGAGAATCCCCCGATCCCGGTGCGGGATCGGGGGATTCCAGTCCTGGACTACCAGGCGTAGGCCTCCGGGGCGGGCTTGGCGCCGTTGGGGCCGGGGGCGGGGAACAGCTCGTCCAGGCGGGCGAGGGTGTCCGCGTCGAGCGTGATCTCCAGTGCCCGCAGGGAACCGTCGAGCTGCTCGGCCGTGCGCGGCCCGATGATCGGGGCGGTGACGCCGTCCTGGGCCAGCAGCCAGGCCAACCCCACGTGCGCCGGGTCCTCACCGAGGTCGGCGCAGAACTTCTCGTAGGCCTCGATGGTGCCGCGGTGCGCTTCGAGGGCGTCGGCCGAACGACCGGTCGTCCCGCGCGCCGCACCACCTTCCCGCTGCTTGCGCAGAACCCCGCCCAACAACCCGCCGTGCAGCGGCGACCACGGGATGACCCCGAGCCCGTAGTGCTTGGCGGCGGGCAGCACCTCCAGCTCGACCCACCGGGTCAGCAGGTTGTAGATGGACTGCTCGGACACCAACCCGAGGAAGTGCCGGTCCCGCGCCGCCTCCTGCGCCTGCGCGATGTGCCAGCCCGCGAAGTTGGACGACCCGAAGTAGAGCACCTTGCCCTGCTGGCGCAGGACGGTGAACGCCTCCCAGATCTCCTCCCACGGCGTCGCGCGGTCGATGTGGTGCATCTGGTAGAGGTCGATGTAGTCGGTCTTCAGGCGCTTGAGGGACCCCTCGACCGCGTTGCGGATGTTGAGGGCGGAGAGCAGGTTCTGGTTGGGCCAGTCCCCCATGCTGCCGTAGAGCTTGGTGGCCAGGACCGTCTTCTCCCGCCGCCCACCCCCCTGGGCGAACCACCGGCCGATGATCTGCTCGGTGATCCCCTCCCCCTGCTGCCAGCCGTAGACGTTGGCCGAGTCGAAGAAGTTCAGGCCGAGCTCCAGCGCCCGGTCCATGATGGCGTGGCTGTCCGGTTCGGTCGTGTGCGGACCGAAGTTCATCGTGCCGAGGACCAGCCGGGAAACCGACAGGCCGCTGCGGCCGAGGTGGGTGTACTCCATGGCTCCAACCTAACCCCGGAGTCGCTCCAGCTCAGGGGGAGAAACGGTGGCGCCGCCCCGACCGACACCCCCGGGGAGATCAACGAACGGAGCCGGAGTGGCGGGCATTGCCGAGGTGTTGGTGGCCGCGGTGGGCGTTTTGGGCGCGGGCACGGGCATCGCCATGCTCGTGAGGGTCGTGCGCCCTCGCAAGCGCGCGCCGCGCGGGTTCGAGTTCCGGTACCGGGAGTTCGTGCTCACCACGCTGCGCTACATCGACCTCAAGGGTCTGCAGACGCTCGGCCACTCCGGCATCGGTTTCGACGACGGGTACATCGACGTCAGCGTCACGGTCCGAGCGCCCCAGCAGGTCGGCACGGCCTTGGTGGCCGGGGTCCCGACGGGCGATCGACACCCCTTCGACAACTTCCTCGACGGGAAACGGCCTCGGATCCTCGCGGTCCTCGGTGGCCCGGGCAGCGGCAAGACGACCCTGCTGCGCAAGACCGCGCGGGACATCTGCCGGTCCAAGGGGCGATTCCGCCCGGTCCCGGTGCTGCTCTACCTGCGTGACCACGTCAAGGACCTGCTGGCGGGGACCGACCTGCCGGAGTTGGTTCGCGGCCGCCTGGGTGCCCTGGCCGAGAGCGAGCCCGATGGGTGGTTCGACAAGCAGTTGGCCGCGGGCCGCTGCGTGGTCATGTTCGACGGTCTGGACGAGGTGGCCCGGTCCGAGGACCGGGTGCGGGTGTCGGCGTGGGTGGACAGCCAGGTCCGGCAGTACCCCGGGAACGACTTCGTCCTCACCTCCCGCCCGCTCGGCTACCTCGACGGGCCGGTCGACGGCGCCAAGGTCCTCCAGGTCCGCCCGTTCACCGCCGACCAGGTGCGCGCGTTCGTCCACGGCTGGTACGCCGCCCTCATCCAACCCGGCGACGGCGAGACGGCGAGCCAGGCGCGCGCTCGCGCCGACGCCGACGCCACCGATCTCCTCTCGCGCCTCGACGCGGCCCCGTCCCTGACCGACCTCACGGTCAACCCGCTGCTGCTCACCATGATCGCCACCGTGCACCGCTTCCGCGGCGCGCTGCCGGGGTCGCGGGCGGATCTGTACCAGGAGATCTGCGAGGTCATGCTGTGGCAGCGGCAGAAGGCGAAGAGCCTCCCGGTCGGCCGGTACAGCACGTACAAGTTGGTGCTGCTGCGGGACATCGCGTTCAAGATGATGTCCGAGGGCATCCGCCAACTCCCCCACCAGGTCGTTGTCGCGAGGTTCACCGAATCACTGCGCAGGCTGTCGACCCCGATCAGCGCCGAGGACTACTTCCGTGAAGTCATCTCGGACGGTCTCCTGGTGGAGTGGGAGCGGAACCAGTACGCCTTCGCCCACCTGACCTTCCAGGAATACCTGGCCGCCGCGCACATCCGCGAGAAGAACCTGGTCGACTCGGTCCTGGTGTACAAAGTGGACGACCCGTGGTGGCGCGAGACGATCTTGCTCTACACGGCGTCGTCGGAGGCGGACCCGATCATCACCGCGTGCCTGGCGGCCCAGTCGGTCAACGCCTTGGCCCTGGCTTTCGACTGCCTGGCCGAAGGTGTGGACCTGGCCGCGGACCTGCGCGCGGAGCTGAGCGAACTGGTCGACTCGGCCGCGCGCGACCCGAACGCCGGACTGCGGCGGCAGATCATCGCGCGGGCGCTGACCGCGCGCCTGGACCGCGAGGGCGTGCGCACGGCCTCGGGGGCAACGCTGTGGCGGCGCCCGGTCCCGGCCAACCTCTACCGGCTCTTCCTCGCCGACACGGGACGTTGGGAGTACATCGCCGGTCGCGGCGAGGAACCCGCGCGCGGCGTGTCGGGCGCGGGTGGCGAGGCCTTCGCGGAGTGGCTTTCCGAGATCTGCGACACCGCGCTGCGCCTGCCGACCGCAGCCGAGTTGGACGACCCGGCGATGCCACCGGCAGTGCGCGACTCCGCACTCTGGACCTCGGCTCCGGACAGCCACCGGTTCCGTGTCCACCCGGAGTCCGCCGACCCCGCGCTGGTCACCGCCGAGGAGTTGGCCCTGCGAGTAACGGAGGACTTCAACAGGTACCTGGCACCGTACATCCGGGCCTGGACCCGCTACCGCCAAGCCGATACGGCGTCGCAAGGCGTGTTCGTCCAGTACCGGGTTCCCGGACCCCACTCCGGTTGTCTCGTGTCCAACCGGACCGAGCCGAACATCCGGGACCTGCTTCTTGGCCCGGTGGGCCGAGTCATCAACACCTCCCCGTTCTGGCGCCCGGAGCAGGGGCCGTGGAACGCGGAGATGGCGGACGGCCTCGACGGCTGGCCGTGGCGCACACCGGGCGAGGCGCTGGTCAGGCCAGACCGATCCGTATGGCGCACCGAGGCGTGGACCGCCGTCACACGAATGCCCACCCTGGTGGCCGCCGTCGCGCCATCACCGGAGTTCCCCTCGATGGAAGCCAGTGTGAACTGGTTCAACAGGTTGTCGCGACTCCTGGACGGACCGTGCGCCGGACAACCGGTATCACCCGAGTTGGCGGCGCGGATCCGGCTCTTGGCCTTGACCATGGCCGCTGACGCGCCGACCGAGCTGCACCGCAGCCACCTTCGGGAGATCGCGGCCGGGATCACCCACCTCGAACGGCGGTGGAACTCGCCCGCCGAGATGCTCATCCTCGCGGTAGATGGACCGGGGAGCCTGCCCTCCACACCGCCCAGGTGAGCGGGATTCCCGGGCGGTAGGCCAGGTGGGTGACCGACGGCGCGTTGAGCAGCTGGAGGTCCGCGCGGGCTCCGACGCGCAGGACCCCGATGTCGTCGCGGCGGAGGGCGCGGGCTCCGCCGAGGGTGGCGGCGCGGACGGCTTCGGCTACGGAGAGGCGCATTTGCAGTACTGCCGTGGTTACGCAGAAGGCCATGGACGACGTGTACGACGAGCCTGGGTTGCAGTTGCTCGCCAACGCGATCGTGGCGCCCGCGTCGATGAGGGCCCTGGCGTCGGGGAGGGGCTGGCGAGTGGAGAGGTCGCAGGCCGGGAGGAGGGTGGCGACCGTGTCGGAGTTGGCCAGGGCGTCCACATCGGAGTCCGTCAGGTACGTGCAGTGGTCCACGCTCGCCGCACCCATCTCCACGGCCAGCCGCACACCCGGGCCGGGGCCCAGCTGGTTGCCGTGCACGCGTAGCCCAAGACCGAGTTTGCGGGCGCTGCCCAGGACCTTCCGCGACTGGGCCTCGTCGAACGCGCCCGTCTCGCAGAAGACGTCCGCCCAGCGGACCAGTGGGGCCACCGCCTCCAGCATCTCCCCCGACGCCAACTCGACGTACTCGTCGGGGTCGGCGCCCGGGGGCACCAGGTGTGCGCCGAGGTAGGTCACCTCGTCCACGAACTCCGCCGCTATGCGGGCCGAGCGAACCTCGTCCTCGACCGTCAGGCCGTAGCCCGTCTTGGTCTCCAGGTACGTCGTCCCCATCGACACCGCTTCGGCCACGTGGCGGCGGAGCACCTCGCGCAGGTCGTCGTCGGTTGCCGCCCGGGTGGCGGAGACCGTGGTGGCGATGCCGCCCGCGCGGTAGGGCTTGCCCGCCATGCGGGCGCCGAACTCCTCCGTGCGGTCGCCCGCGAACACCAGGTGGGTGTGGCTGTCCACCCACCCCGGCAGCGCCGCTCGACCGCCCGCGTCGACGCGGGTGTCGGTCGGGGGTGCGAACGCCGCGGGGCCGACCCAGGCGACGCGGTCGCCCTCCAGCACTAACGCCGCGTCGGTCAGGACCCCGAGCTCGTCGTCATTGGTGGTCAGCTCGCCGACATTGGCCACCAACACGCTCATCCACGCCTCCGCTCCACGCACCACCGGTCCAAGACGAACGGTATCCGCCCGGGACCCCGAGGGGCGGGAAATACACCTGGTCTGGTGCATCACCCGATTCCCAGATCATCCGACGGCCGCCGCCAGCAACGCGCCCACATCGCCCAGGACGTGCGCGCCGCCGCTGACCACAACCCGCCCACCGACCACCACTGTGTCCACATCGGACGCTGTGGCGGTGAGCAGTGCCTGCTCGGGCAGGCTCCCCGCGGTGCGGGGGGAGTCGAGTCGGACGGCGACCAGGTCGGCGGGGGCGCCGGGTTCGATCCGGCCCGCTTCCGGCCAGCCGATGGCCGCGTGCGCGGTCATGGTCGCGACCAGCTCAGCCGGGGTGAACCGGCCGCGCTGACCGGTGCGCAGGCGCTCGCCGTGCTCGAGGGCGCGGGCCTCCAGCAGCATGTCCACCACGGCGTGCTGGTCGCTGCCCAGCGACAGCGGCGACCCGGCGTCGGCGAGTTCGCGGGCCGGGCCGATGCCGTCGGCCAGGTCGGCCTCGGTGGTGGGGCACAGGCAGGCGCCGGTGCGGGAACCGCCGAGGAGCGCGATGTCCTCGGGGGTCAGGTGGGTGGCGTGCACGGCGGTGAGGCGCTCGCCCAGCGCACCGGCGTCGGCGAGGAGCTGGGTCGGTGTGCGGCCGTAAGCGGCCAGGCACGCCTCGTTCTCGGCGGGCTGCTCGGACAGGTGCGCGTGGACCGGTCCGTCGAACCCGGCCACCACGGGCAGCGCCTCCCTGGGCACCGCGCGCACGGAGTGGATCGCCGCGCCGACGCGGAATCCCGGGCCCGGGCGCAGGTCGGCCACCCGGGCAGCCCAGGACAACACGTCGCCGTCGGAGAAGCGGACCTGCTCGCCGGACACGGGTTCGCCGATGCCGCCCGCGAGGTAGCAGGTGTCCAGCAGGGTCAGCCGGATGCCCGCCTCGCGCGCGGCCTCGGCGAGCGCGTGTCCCATGGCGTTCGGGTCGGCGTAGCGCTTGCCGCCGGGGGTGTGGTGCAGGTAGTGGAACTCGCCCACGCAGGTGATACCGGCCAGGGCCATCTCGGCGTAGGCGGCGCGGGCGAGGCGGAAGTACGAGTCGGGGTCGAGCCGCCCGGCCAGCTCGTACATCCGCGTGCGCCAGGTCCAGAACGTGCCGCCGTCGCCGTGGGTGCGGCCCCGCAGCGCCCGGTGGAAGGCGTGCGAGTGCGCGTTGGCGAAGCCCGGGAACACGACCCCGGGCAACGTCACCGCGCCCGCCGGTCGATCCACAGTGGACACACTTTGGATTGTGCCGCCGACGACCTCGACGAGCACACCGGAGGCAAGGCCCGCAGGCAGCCAGGCGGACGCGCACCAGTACGCGGTCATCGGGCCTCCGATACATCGACTGGCGCCCGCCGGGAAGTGCTCATCGGGCCAGCTCCTCCAGCACGTCGGCCAAGGCGCGCGTGCCCGCGGCGCAGTCGTCGGGTTCGGCGAACTCGGCGGGGGCGTGACTGATGCCGGTCGGGTTGCGTACGAAGAGCATGGCGGTGGGTACGTGCGCGGCGAGGATCCCCGCGTCGTGGCCCGCGCCGGTCGGCAGCGCGGGTACGCCGCCGAGCACCCCGGCCACGGAGTCCCGCAGCGCGGCGTCGAAGACCACTGTGTCCCCATAGGACTCTTCGGTGACCGTGACCGCGCAGCCCTCGTCCGCCGCAGCGGCCTGGGCGGCGGCGGTGATCTCGGCGACGACCGCGCGGGTGCGGGCGTCGTCGTCGGCCCGCGCGTCCAGCCAGAGGTCGACGCTGGACGGGATCACGTTGGTGCCGCCGGGATTCGGCACGAGCCTGCCGACCGTGGCGCGCGCCCCCTCGACCGCCGACCCGGCCCGGCGCGCGGCCAGCACGACCTGCGCGGCGGCCACCATGGGGTCGCGCCGGTCGACCATGAGCGTGGCACCCGCGTGGTTGCCCTCACCGGTCACGGTGACCCGCCACCGCCCGTGCGCCAGGATCGACCGCGCGACACCGACCAGCGCACCCAGGTCGACCAGCCCCCGGCCCTGCTCGACGTGCAGTTCGACGAACGTGCCGATCCGGCGCAGCGCCCGCTGGTCCGGACCGACCCGCGCCGGGTCCAAGCCCGCGGCGCGCATCGCCTCGGCCAGCGTCACACCGTCCGAATCGGACAGTCGAAGCGCGGCCTCCGGGGTGATCGCCCCGGTGAGCAGCCGCGACCCCAGGCAGGCCACGCCGAACCGGCCGCCCTCCTCCTCGGCGAACACCACGACAGCGAACGGCTTGCCGGGCGTGAACCCCTTGGCCCGCAGGACATCCACGGCCTCCAGCGCGGACACGACACCGAGCGGGCCGTCGAACGCGCCGCCGCCCGGCACGGAGTCCAGGTGGCTGCCGGTGATGACCGCGCCGTCGCCGGGCGCGCCCCACCAGGCCCACAGGTTGCCGTTGCCGTCGCACTCCACGTCCAGCCCGCGCCGCCCGGCCTCGGCCGTGAACCACTCGCGCAGCTCCAGCTCGGCGCGGTCGTAACCGTGCCGGGAGAAGCCGCCGCGGCGCAGGTCGGCGCCGACCGCCGCGATGTCGCCGAGGCCGGTCACGGGCGGGCCATCGGGATCCGGACGCCGCGCTCGGCGGCGACCTCGTCCGCGCGCTCGTACCCGGCGTCGACGTGCCGGAACACGCCCATGCCCGGGTCGTTGGTGAGCACCCGCTCGATCTTCTGCCCGGCCAGCGCGGTGCCGTCGGCCACGGTGACCTGGCCCGCGTGGATGGAGCGACCGATGCCGACACCGCCGCCGTGGTGGATGGACACCCAGCTGGCCCCGGACGCGGTGTTGACCAGGGCGTTGAGCAGCGGCCAGTCGGCGATCGCGTCGGAGCCGTCGGCCATCGACTCGGTCTCCCGGTAGGGGGAGGCGACCGAGCCGCAGTCGAGGTGGTCGCGGCCGATCACGACCGGTGCGGAGATCTCACCGTTGGCGACCATCTCGTTGAACCGCAGACCCGCCAGGTGCCGCTCGCCGTAGCCGAGCCAGCAGATGCGCGCGGGGAGTCCTTGGAAGGCAACGCGGTCGCGCGCCATGCGGATCCAGCGGGCGAGGGATTCGTTCTCCGGGAACAGGTCCAGGATCGCCCGGTCGGTCGCGGCGATGTCCGCGGGGTCGCCGGAGAGCGCGGCCCAGCGGAACGGGCCCTTGCCCTCGCAGAACAGCGGCCGGATGTAGGCGGGGACGAAGCCGGGGAAGTCGAAGGCGCGGTCGTAGCCGCCCAGCTTGGCCTCGCCGCGGATGGAGTTGCCGTAGTCGAAGACCTCGGCGCCCGCGTCGAGGAAGCCGACCATGGCCTCGACGTGCTCGGCCATCGAGTCGCGGGAGCGGTCGGTGAACTCGTCGGGCTTCTTGGCCGCGTAGTCCGCCCAGTCGTCGAGGTCGACGCCGCGCGGGAGATACGCCAGCGGGTCGTGCGCGGACGTCTGGTCGGTGACGATGTCGATCTCGACGCCGCGCCGCAGCAGCTCGGGCACGACCTCGGCGGCGTTGCCGATGACGCCGACCGAGAGCGCCTCGCCCTCGCGCTTGGCGCGTTCGACGCGGGCGATGGCGTCGTCCAGGTCGTCGGCGAGCTCGTCGAGGTAGCGGGTCTCGACGCGGCGGCGGGCGCGGACCGGGTCGACCTCGACGCACAGCGCGACACCGTCGTTCATGGTGACCGCGAGCGGCTGCGCGCCGCCCATGCCGCCGAGCCCGGCGGTGAGGGTGAGGGTGCCGCGCAGGGTGCCGCCGAAGCGCTTGGCGGCGACGGCGGCGAAGGTCTCGTAGGTGCCCTGGAGGATGCCCTGGGTGCCGATGTAGATCCACGAACCGGCGGTCATCTGCCCGTACATGGTGAGGCCCGCGGCTTCCAGGCGGCGGAACTCGGGCCAGGTGGCCCAGTCGCCGACCAGGTTGGAGTTCGCGATCAGCACCCGGGGTGCCCACTCGTGCGTGCGCACCACGCCGACCGGCTTGCCGGACTGCACCAGCAGCGTCTCGTCCTCGCTGAGGTCGGTCAGCTCGCGGGTGATCGCGTCGAAGCTGGCCCAGTTGCGCGCGGCCTTGCCGGTGCCGCCGTAGACGACCAGGTCGTCGGGCCGCTCGGCGACCTCGGCGTCGAGGTTGTTGTGGAACATCCGCAGCGCGGCCTCGGTCTGCCAGTTCCGCGCGGTGAGGGTGTTGCCGCGGGCGGCGCGCACGGGCCGGGGTCCGGGGGTGCTCATGGGGTCCTCCTGTCCACGGCGGCCAGCAGCGCGCCGGATCGGATGAGCTCTTCCGCCGCCGCGATCTCGGGCGCGAGGTGCCGGTCGGGTCCGGGACCGGGCACGTGCGCGCGCAGCGCGGCCACGGCGGCGGCGGTCGCGGGGGCCGGGGTCAGCGGTGCCCGCAGGTCGAGCGCGCGGGCGGCGGTGAGCAGTTCGACGGCGAGGACCGTGGTGAGCCCGTCGACCGCCTTGCGCAGCTTGCGCGCGGCCGACCAGCCCATGGAGACGTGGTCCTCCTGCATGGCCGAGCTGGGGATGGAGTCGACCGACGCGGGCACGGCCAGCCGCTTGAGCTCCGAGACCACGGCGGCCTGGGTGTACTGGGCGATCATGTGCCCGGAGTCGACGCCGGGGTCGTGCGCGAGGAACGGCGGCAGGCCGTCGGAGCGGGCCACGTCGAGCATCCGGTCGGTGCGCCGCTCGGCCATGCTCGCCACGTCCGCGACCGGGATGGCGAGGAAGTCCAAGGCGTATGCGACGGGCGCGCCGTGGAAGTTGCCGTTGGACTCGACCCGGCCGTCGGGCAGGACCACGGGGTTGTCGATGGCCGACGCCAGCTCGCGGTCGGCGACGGTCTCGACGTAGCCGACGGTGTCGCGGGCGGCGCCGTGCACCTGGGGCGCGCAGCGCAGCGAGTAGGCGTCCTGCACGCGCGAGCACTCCGGCCCCTGGTGGCTGGCGACGATCTCCGAGCCGTCGAGGAACCGGGCGATCCGGGCGGCGGACTCGGCCTGGCCGGGGTGCGGGCGCAGGGCGTGCAGCTCGGGTTTGAAGACGCGGTCGGTGCCCAGGAGCGCTTCGACGCTCATCGCGGCGGTGAGGTCGGCGACGTCGAGGAGGGCGCGCAGGTCGCGCAGGGCGAGGACCAGCATGCCGAGCATGCCGTCGGTGCCGTTGATGAGGGCCAGGCCCTCTTTCTCGACCAGTTCGACGGGGGTGACGCCCTCGTCGGCCAGCGCCTCGGCGGCGGGCTTGAGCTGGCCCTTGACCCGGACCTGGCCCTCGCCCATGAGCGCCAGCGCGATGGCGGAGAGGGGAGCCAGGTCGCCGGAGCAGCCGAGGGAACCGTACTCGTGCACGACCGGGAGGATGCCCGCGTTGAGGACGGCGGCCAGGGTTTCCACAGTGGACTGCCGGACGCCGGTGCGACCGGTGGCCAGGGTGCGCAGGCGCAGGAGCATGAGCGCGCGCACCACTTCGGGCTCGACCTCGGGGCCCGCGCCCGCGGCGTGCGACCGGATCAGGGATCGCTGCAAGGCGGCGCGGCTCTCGACCGGGATGTGGCGGACGGCGAGGGCGCCGAAGCCGGTGGACACCCCGTAGGTCGGTTCGACGGCGTCGGCCAGGCGCTCGATGTGCGCCCGCGTCTCGGCCACGCCGGCGAGCGCGGCCGCGGTGAGGGTTACGTCGGCGCCATCGCGCGCTACCGCGACTACCTGCTCACGGGTCAGCGGCCCCCCGTCGATGGGTACTGGTTCCATGTGCACATCCCACCTCGCGGAGGGCAAGCGCACGAGCCGGGATCGGGTGATGGTGTCTGGGGTTCCAGACGACTGTCCCGCTCCGTGTTCACCCCGGTGAGCGACGTGCCTCGTGTGGCCCACCCCAGGGCTCGCCGCACCTACGGCACTCGCTGTCGGGAACTGGCGAATCGACACGAGAGCGCGAAACAAACCCGGTTCTCCGAACGACTCCCATGCACACCGCGACGCCGCTGCATGAAGGGGCAACCTCACATGAACAACGCCTTCACCGAACACACCTTCCCCAATGCCGTCAGGTGGCTGTTTGAAGCTAACGGATATTCCGTAACCGGTCCCGTTGAGATTCACGGCGCCGAGGTGGACCTCATAGCGACACAATTGTCCGGTTTTTCCGAACAGAAAGTGTACATCGAAGCCACGATTCAGCACGTCGATGTGACCAAGTACGGGAAAGACCTGACCAAACTATCCATGTTCACGTCACCCGGGGCGCAACGCCTGATCGTGTCGGCGACCGGATTCACCGCAGGCGTTCGCGAACGAGCCCAAGAGATCGGCATCCTGACCCTTACCTACGAAGAATTGCTGCGCAAATTCGAACGCACTGACCCCTATTTGGAGCACGTGCTCAACGGGTCAAGGCTCGCCAAAGAGCTGCGCGAACTGGACGCGGTGTACGAAGAGCCACATTTCGAAGACGAGCACGGCAGGGACTTTGCCACCGAGTACCTCACCTCCTGGTTGATGGAAGAGACACCCAAGTCGAGGTGGACAATCCTGGTGGGAGAATACGGAACCGGAAAGACCGCGCTCACCAAGGTACTGCAACGGCGGTGGACAGAAAGCTACCGACAAGGCGGCAAGACTCGGATTCCATTCAGAATTGAGTTGAAGTCGTTCGTCAAGCAGTTCGATGCGCGCGGCCTGCTGCACCACTTTCTGGACAGAAATGAACTTGGCCACCTGTCCGTCTCCTTCGTGGAGAGCATGATCGCGGACGGTCGCGTGATACTGCTACTCGACGGGTACGACGAAATGGCCCAGTTCTTGAATGTCCGAGAACGCCGGGCATGCCTGGAAGCTCTTGCCGACCTGGCCAGCGCAGGCGCCCGGGGAATAATCACCAGCCGCCCGAACTACTTCACCGAGGCCGAGGAACTGCGCGTTTTCGAAGTACTCTACAAGAGGATATCCACGCAGTCCATCGTCTTGGCACCCGCCGATCGAGATGCGATGGAAAGCGAGCGGGTTGTGGATCGCCTTCTTCAACAATTCGTATTCAACCGCACAGAGCGGCATCTCAGAGATCTCAGCGAAGAGCAAACGATCGAATTGGTCAATCGTCGACTCTCGGAAGACCCGCGCGGCGCGGAAGCGGTTGTCAGCATTCTCAAGCGAGTTTCCCGGACCGAGGAGGGTCGGTCGGTATCACTATCCGGCAAGCCCGTGATCGTAACCTACCTGCTCGAAGTCGTGGATGAACTGAAGAAGAGCGATGACCTGGACTCCCACCTCGAATTGACCGAGTGGGATATCTACACACTGATCGTGGAAAAGTTGATGAACCGCGACCTCGCTCGCACACCAGAACTCATGACCATCGAACGGCGAGAGTTCTTACAGGCGCTGGCAATCGAGTCGACCGTCATCCAGGCGAAATCATTGAACGAAGATACCTTCCGGAAGCTTGTCCGAAAAATGTTCGAAAGCAAGCTCGCGAAGAAGCGCGCCGAAGGTATCACGGATGCCGAAGACCTATTGTTCGAGGATCTGAGGTCGTCATCGACCCTGACCCGCTCCGAAGATGGCGACCAGTACGGCTGGCAATTCTCCCACAACTCGCTTCGCGAGTTCTTGCTGCTTCGACAACTAGTAGACTCTCTCATCTCTGGAAAGATCGAAAGCAGGAGAGTTCAGATCACGGATTCGATGATCCTGTTCGCCCGCTCAATTCCCCCTAAAACACTGGAAGCCGCCACAGCGAGATTCTCGTCGTTGTGGCCCGCGCGAGCAACGACGCCCGGGCTGGACCGGATGCTCCCCCTACTGTGGGCGTCAATAGTGCGACGCCCGACCGAAGGATCAGCTGGGCACCTATCCCACCTGATCGGCACCGGACTCGATATGGCAGGCAGCGCGATCTCCAACATGAGTTTCCACAGCGAGGTCGGCGATTCTCGCTACGCGCTCAACGCGAGCCGGGCCGAGTTCGTCGAGGTCGACTTCTCGGATGTCGACCTCACCGGGAGCAACTTCACGGACGCCGCCTTCGACGGTTGCATCTTCGCGAACTCGAACCTCACCGACACACGCTTCGAAAAGGCCCTCCTGCTCGACTGCGACCTCACGGGGATCACCTGCGCGGACGCGGACTTCCGCGACCTGGACCTCGACTCCACGGGAATCGTGCGGATCACCGGCGACATCCGCATCCTGGAAGGCTTCGAGTTGATCGGCTACCTGAAGATGCTGGGGGCCGCCACAGACACCGTCGACCCCTACTACCTGTACTGCGGCCACTCCGGGTTTGAAGTCTGCCTCAAAATCGGCCGAGTCCTGCTGGACGAGAGCTGGCGGCAACGTCGAGGTGTCGAACAACGGGGAACCGCGGGAAAGAACATCCCGCTGGCGAAGAAGTTCGTCTCCTTCCTGCTCGGCCTGGACCTGTGCGAGCGGAAGGCGGGCTCGGGTAGCGACCTCCTCAGGGCCACCCAAACCGGCCGCCGCGCTCTGATGGACATGGTCGACAAGAAGCGACTGAGCATCGATCTTGAAAGGTTTTTCGAAAACAATCTAAAATGAGCGAGCCGCCTGGCCACTCACTCGGCCCAGCGGGCGTCGGCGGGGGCGATGCGGACGGTTTCGGCGACCGCGACGAGGTCGGGCAGGCTGATTTCGCCCTCCGCGTACACCTCCAGCCACCGCCCGTTGGCTGGGACTGTGAGGGTGCCTTTCTCCTTCGAGTACGTTCCCGGGACGCCCAACACCAACACCCGTTCGCCGTCGAGGTCCGGTTTCGCCGGGGTCAGCTCCACGTCCAGGAATCCGTCGCCCGGGAGGACCGCGGTCAGGAAGGTCGACGGGCCCGCGCTGGTCCGGCCGACCCCCAGCGCGACCGGACCAGCCCCCGCCGGGAGGGTGCCGAACTCCGCCGCCACCACGAGCGGGTCCTGCGGCTGCGGCACCACCGACCGGGCGACGCGGACCACGACGTCGCGGGGCCGCTCCAGGTGGGACGCGAGCACCTCGAACCTCGTCGTGGCGTCGTGGAACCAGACGACCTTGGCGCGGGTGTCGTCGCCGTCGCGGAGACCCGGTCGGCCGTTGACGTCGACCTGGTCGTCGCTGCCCGGTTCCACGTGGTCGGTCTCGGTGCCGTCGACCACGGAGACCCGCAGCGACAGCCGCGCCTCCCCCGACACCCAGTTCCGGCTGACCGTCCGCCCGTCGACGGTCACCGAGCGGTTGTCCTCGACGAACCCCGAGGGCAGCCAAGCCAGGCCCCACGACACCGCCCAGCCCCGCCCCGGCGGCGCCGCCAGGTCCACCGAGGTCCGCGCGCCGCCCGCCGCCCGCCAGGCCAGCGCGCCGACCACCAGGGTCACCACCACCAGGGCCGACGCCGCCACCAGGACCGGCCTGCGCCGCCGGACGCGCAGCACGCGGCGCACCGTGGCCTCGGGGTCCGGGGCGCGGTCGGCGTGTTCGATCACGGCGTCGCGCACCAGTTCCTCGAACTCTTCGGTCCTCACAGCGTCTCCATGACGTGGTCCAGTCGGGCGGCGTCGGCGCGCAGGGCGGCCAGGGCGCGGGAGACGTGGCTGCGCGCGGTCGCCTCGGAGCAGCCGAGTTCGTCGGCGATCTCGGCGAAGGTCTGGTTGGCGTAGTAGCGCAGCACGATCGCCGCCCGCTGCTTGCGGGGCAGCCGGGCGATGCCGGAGAACACCGCCTGCCGCTCGTCGACCGCCGGGGTCGGGTCGGCCAGCGGCGGGCTCAACCCCTCCATGCCGCCGTGCGGGACCATCACGTCGGACGCGGCCCGGCGGCGGCGCCAGGACAGGAACTCGTTGGTCACCATCCGGTTGACGTAGGCGACCGGTGCCTCCAGCCGGGAGATCGACGCCCACCGCTGCTGGGCGCGCAGCAGCACGTTCTGCACGACGTCCTGCGCCTGGTGCGGGTCGCAGGTCAGCGCCGTGGCGTAGCGCAACAGGACCCCGGTGCGCGCCCGCGCGAAGTCCTCGAAGCTGTCCGGCATGTGCCCCCTCCGGACAGACAACGCGCGGGGGCCCGGGTTTGTGGCGTCCCTAGTTGCCGATCCACGGTCGCGGCTCGCGCCCGCGGATCTCCGCGCACATGGCGACCTGGAACAACCGCTCCTGGCCCAGCGGCCCCAGGTCCGTCTCGTACCGCACGTACACGTACCCGACGGGGACGGGCAACGAGACTTCCTCGACCGTGTGCTCGCCCGCCGTGTGCGCGCGGTACCGGCCGGACAGACCCAGCTCCACGCCGTCGGTGAACGCCGGTGACCGCCGCCGCTCGACCTCCAGCGCGTCGGACCCGAACAGGCGCGCGACGACGTACGGCTCGACCGCGTCCGGGACGCTGCCGCGCACACCGCGGGTCTCCAGCACGTACTCGTCGGGCAGCGTGCCGATCGGGCTCGCGGCGGACAGCTCGGGCTGCGGGCCGTAGCGCAGGCCCCGGTACACCTTCAGCAGCGTCGCCAACGGCTTGTCCAGACCAACCCCGAGCAGGTGGTAGACCGGTTGCCCCGAGCCGTGCCAGCGGATCGCCTCGACCGGCGTGTCCTCGCCCGTGATGTGCTCCACGAAGACCCCGTCGACCAGTGTGGACTGGACCGTGCGGTGCCGCTCGGGCAGCACGTTCGGGGCACCTTCCCGGCTGATCACCAGGGAGATCCGGGGCGCGGTCGGCGAGTCCGGGCCCCGCCGCCACACCCGGGTCACGACCGCGCGGTCCACCCGCTGCGACCGGTCGACCTCCGCCATGCCCTCCGGTAGCCACTGCGGGTCCGCCCACCCCACCTCGGTGGACGCCGGGGCCTGGTGCGCGGGTGGCACCGGCTGGCTGCCCGTCCACGTCGGCGCGGTGACCAGCAGCGCCAGCACCACGACGGCGGCCACCGCGGCCACCAGCGGCAGCCAGCGCTGCACCGGGCGCGCGCGGCGGCAGGCGAACCCGGCCAGCACCCGGTCCGGCCGCGGGGCGAGGTCGGCCTGGTGCGCCAGGGTCTCGCGCAGGAACCGCTCGAACTCGTCCTTGGTCATCGCACCTCCTCACGGCACGCCCCGGCGGCCAGGTCGGCGCGCAGCCGGTCCACCGCCCGGGAGATGTGGCTGCGCACCGTGCCCTCCGAGCACCGCAGTTCGTCGGCGATCTCGGCGTCGGTGCGGTTGTCGTAGTAGCGCAGCACGATCGCCGCGCGTTGCTTGCGCGGCAGCCGCGCGATGCCCGCGAGCAGCACCGCCCGGTCGTCCACGGCCGTAGTCGGATCGGCGGACGCGGCGACCAGGTCGACCATGACCCCGTGCGGCACCGACACGTCCCGCGTCCAACGGCGGCGGCGCCACGACAGGAACTCGTTGGTCACCATCCGCTTCACGTACGCCGACGGCAGGTCGAGGCGGGCGATCTCGGTCCACCGCTGCTGGGCGCGCAGCAGCACGTCCTGCACGATGTCCTGGGCCTGGTGCGGGTCGCAGGTCAGGGTGGTGGCGTAGCGCAGCAGTGGTGCCAACCGCTCGGCCAGGAACTCCTCGAACGCCATCGGCCGCCCCCGGGGCCGCTCGGCGCAGCGCACCGGGGCGTGCGGATCGGCGGTGTCTATGGCCTGCCCCCTGCCGCTCGACGGACGACGCGCGCCCGGTAGGTGTCGCGGGTGGGCGAGACCCCCAGCCTGTCCACCCACGACACCCCCTTCTCGTGCCGCCCCTTCAACGCGCCCGGACGGCCGCTTGTTGAGTCCGTACGCTGCGACATATGGGTGACAGCAGCGACGTCCCGGCACTGCGCCGGGGACTGGCCGTGCTGCGCCTGCTCGCCGGGAAGGCCGGGCCGGTGGCGGCGGCGGCCGTCGCCCGCGAACTGGACCTGCCGCGCTCCACCGTCTACCACCTGCTGTCGGAGCTGGCCGACGCCGGTTTCGTCACGCACCTGCCCGAGGACCGCCGCTACGCCCTGGGGGTGGCGGCGTTCGAGCTGGGGTCGGCGTACCTGCGCCACGACCCGCTGGAGCGGCTGGCCCGGCCGATCCTCAAGCGGCTGGTCCAGCGGACCGGGCACACCGCGCACCTCGGCGTGCTGCACGGGCGGGAGGCGCTGTACCTGCTGCGGGAGCACCCCGGCTTCGCGGACACCGTGACGGACGTCGGCGTGCGGCTGCCCGCGCACCTGCCCGCGTCGGGTCGGGCGATGCTGGCGCACCTGCCCGCCGCCCAGGTGCGGGCGCTGTTCCCGAACCGGGAGTCGTTCATCGACCGGACCGGCCGCGGGCCCGCGCACCTGCCCGCGCTGCGCGGGCTGCTGGCCAAGGAGAAGCGCCGGGGGTGGGCGGTGGAGGACGGCTACGTGACGCCCGGTCTCGCCTCGGTCGCGGTGGTGGTGCCCAACCACGTCGGCCACCCGGTGGCCGCGATCAGCTCGACGTTCCGCCACGAGTGCGCGGTGGAGTGCGGGGAGTTGTGGGCAGACCTGGCCGCGGCGACCTCCCAGGCCGCCGCGGAACTCGGCGGCAGGCTCGGCGCCCGGGGCTTCACCGGGGCTTGAAATGGTTCGCCCGCGGTGGGGGCCGACTGGATAGGTTGGCGGCATGCGCACCGTGGTTGTCAGTGGTGGGGGTACGGGGATCGGGCGGGCGGTGGCCGAACGGGTTGTCGCGACGGGTGACCGGGCGGTGATCGTCGGGCGGCGGCCGGAGGTGCTGGCCGCGGCGGCGGAGGAGATCGGGGCGGAGGCCATCGCGGCGGACCTGGCGGAGCCGGACGAGGTGACGCGGCTGAGCGCGGAGATCGCGCGGCGCTACGAGCGGGTCGACGGGATCGTGGCCGCCGCGGGCGGCAACGCGCTGCGGCAGCACACCCCGCCCGAGGGGTTGGCGGGCGTCGCCTGGACCTGGACCGAGAACTTCCGCCTCAACACCCTCACCGCCGCGCTGCTCGTCGAGGGCCTGCGCGAGCACATCGCCGACAACGGTCGCGTGGTGCTGGTCAGCTCGATCGCCGCCCACCGCGGGTCCGGCTCGGGTTCCTACGCGGGCGCCAAGGCCGCCCTGCACCCGTACGCCTACGACTTGGCCTCCGCCTTGGGGCCGAAGGGAATCACCGTCAACGTGGTGGCGCCCGGCTACATCGCCGAGACGGAGTTCTTCGGCGACACCCTCACCACCGAGCGCGAGCAGACCCTGATCGCGCAGACCTCGAACAAGCGCGTCGGCACGCCGAGCGACGTCGCCGACACCGTTTCCTGGCTGCTCTCCCCCGGTGCCGGACACGTCACCGCGCAGATCGTCCAGGTCAACGGCGGCGCGGGACTGGGCAGGTAAACGCCGAGTGCCCCCTGGGAACCCAGGGGGCACTCGGCGTCAAGTACGTCAGATACCGGCCTTGGCCAGCCACTCCTTGGCGACCTTGGCGGCGTCCGGCTTGTCCGGCGCGCTGAGCTTGCCGTTCAGCTCGATCAGCGTCTCGGTGGTCAGCTTGGCCGCGACGGCGTTGAGCACCTGCTTGACGGTGTCGGTCGCCTTGGCCTTGTTGATCAGCGGGACCACGTTCTGCGCGGCGAAGTTGGACTTGGGGTCTTCCAGCACCACGAAGTCGTTCGCGGCGATCGCCGGGTCGGTGGTGAACAGGTCGGCCGCCTGGACCGCGCCGGTCTTGAGCGCGTCGACGGTCAGCGGGCCACCCACGTCCAGCGGCTTGAACTCCTTGGCCTCCAGGTTGTAGGTCTCCTTCAGCCCCGGCAGGCCGTCCGCGCGCTTCTGGAACTCCGGCGGGCCACCGATCACGACCGGGCCCGCCTTGGCCAGGTCCTCGATCGTCTTGAGCTTCAAGGAGTCCGCGGTCTGCTTGGTGACCACGACCGCGTCCTTGTCCTCGGCGTCGGACTTCTCCAGGACGGTCAGCTTCTCCGGCAGCGCCTTCTGCAGCGCCGCGTAGACCTCGTCGGCCTCGGTGGCCTTGGCCGTCTTGTCCACGTGGGTGAGCAGGACGCCGGTGTACTCCGGGATCAGGTCGATCGAGCCGTCCTGCAGACCCAGGTAGTAGGTCTCCCGGCTGCCGATGTTGAGCTTCTTGCTGACCTTGACGCCCTTGGCCTCCAGCGCGCCCGCGTAGATCTCGGCGATCAGGGTGCTCTCCGGGAAGTTGGCCGAGCCGATCACCACGGTGTCCGTCGACGCCGGGGCGCCCGTGGTCGTCGTGGCCGCGCCGGTGGTGGGCTGCGGCTGGGCGAGCGGGTCGGACGAGCCCCCGCACGCGGTCAGGGTCAGTGCGGCGGCGACGACACCCGCCAGCCCGGTGAGTACGCGTTTCATCGAGGGAGTCTCCTCATTTTCGTTTTCTTCTTACCGCACACGGGAACGGCCGCGTGCGTTCTTCTTGCGCAGCCCCGGTGACACGACGAGCCACTGCACACCGGAGAGCACGAGTTCCACCGCGATGGCCAGCACGGCGATCAGCACCGCGCCACCGGCCATCTGGTCGTACTCGCGGAAGGCGAAGCCGTCGACCACGAACCGGCCGAGGCCGCCCAGCGCGACGACCGCGGCGATGCTGGCGGTGGAGATCACCTGCAGCGCCGCGGCCCGCAGGGAGCCGAGGATCAGCGGGAGCGCGTTCGGCAGCTCCACCTTGAGCAGGATCTCCCACTCGCGCATGCCCATGCCGCGCGCGGCGTCGACCACCGCGCGGTCGACGTTGCGCACACCCGCGTACGTGCCCGCCAGCACCGTCGGCGTGGCCACGGCGACGAGCACGATCGTCAGCGCGCTGGTCGCCAGCAGCAGACCCATCGACAGCACGAGGAGCACGAGCAGGCCGAGTTCGGGCAGCGCGCGGAACACGTTGACCGCGCTGACGACCACACCGCCGCCGCGTCCCGTGTGCCCGATGAGCGCGCCGAGCGGGATGGCGAGCAGCACCGCGATCAGCACCGGGGGCCAGCTGTAGTCCAGGTGCTCGGCCAGCCGCTGCGGGATGCCGACGATGCCGAGCGTGGTCTTCCAGTTGTCGGGGTTGGTCAGCCACTCGTAGACGGACTCGAAGACGTTCACCGCCGGGCCCCCTTCCCGGTCCGGGCCCAGGGCGTCAGCGACCAGCCCGCCAGGGCCAGCAGCCGGTCGACCACCAGCGCCAGCACGACGATCGCGACGATGCCGGAGACGATCGAGGCGTAGTTGCCGCGCTGCACGCCGTCGATGAGGAAGAACCCGAGGCCGCCGACGCCGATCAGCTGGCCGACCGCGACCAGGCTCATGTTCATCACCGCCGCCACCCGCAGCCCGGCGATCAGCACCGGGACGGCCAGCGGCAGCTCGACGGCGAAGAACCGGCCGATCGGTCGGTAGCCGAGCGCGGACGCGGCGGCCAGCACCGATTCCGGCACCGCGTCGAGGGTGTCGGCGATCGAGCGGACCAGCAGCGACACGGTGTAGATGGTCAGCACGGCCTGGACGTTGACCGGGTCCAGGATCTGCGTGCCGATGAGCAGCGGCATCATCACGAACAGCGCCAGCGACGGGATCGCGTAGAGGATCCCGGTGACCGGCACGAGGATCCGCCGCGCGAGCCGCCAGCGGCTGGCGACCCAGCCGAGGGGCAGCGAGATGAGCAGGCCCGCGAGCACCGGCAGCAGCGCGAGCCCGAGGTGGTCCAGGCTCACCGCGAGCAGGTCGTCGAGGTGATCGGAGACCCAGTTCACGACGGCACCTCACCGGCCCTGCGCGCGTCGGCGAGCGCCTTGAGCACCGACTCGGCGGTGACCGCGCCGACCACCGCGCCGTCGCCGTCGACCGCGACGCCGAGCGCGGCGGGCGAGGAGAGGGCGGCGTCGAGCGCGGCGCGCAGCGAACCGGCGCGGCCCCCGGTGTCGACGGGGTAGAGGGAACCGCCGGAGACGACGTCGGTGGCGGTGACCGCTTTGTCCAGTGTGGACAAGACCACTTCGGACACCCAGCCGAGCGGCCTGCCCGCGTCGTCGACGACCGCGGCCCAGCCGCCCTCCAGGCGTTCGCGGGCGTCCGCGACCGGGGTGCCGACGGCGACCGTGGGCACCGGGTTGACCTCGACGCCGTGCGCGGACAGGAACCCGAGCGCGCGGTAGCCGCGGTCGCGGCCGACGAAGGAGGCGACGAAGTCGTCGACCGGGTTGGCCAGCAACTCGGCCGGGGAGGCGTACTGGGCGAGCTTGCCGCCCACCCGCAGCACCGCGACCCGGTCGCCGAGCTTGATCGCCTCGTCGATGTCGTGGGTGACGAACACGATCGTCTTGCCCAGTTCCGACTGCAGGCGCAGCAACTCGTCCTGCAGGTCGTCGCGGACGATCGGGTCAACGGCGCTGAACGGCTCGTCCATCAGCAGCACCGGCGGGTCGGCGGCGAGCGCGCGGGCCACGCCGACGCGCTGCTGCTGCCCGCCGGAGAGCTGCGACGGGTAGCGGCGGGCCAGTTCGGGCGGCAGGCCGACGGTGGCGAGGAGTTCCTCGGCGCGCTTGCGAGCGACCGCCTTCTTGGTGCCCAGCAGCATCGGCACGGTCGCGACGTTGTCCAGGACCGTGCGGTGCGGGAACAGGCCCGCGTTCTGGATGACGTACCCGATGCCGCGGCGCAGGGCGGCGGCGGGCTGCGAGCGGATGTCCTCGCCGTCGACGAGGATGGTGCCGGAGGTGGCCTCCACCATCCGGTTGATCATGCGCAGCGAGGTGGTCTTGCCGCAGCCGGACGGGCCGACCAGCACGGTGATGCGACCGTCGTCGATGGTCAGGTCGAGGTGGTCCACCGCCACCGTGCCGTCGTCGTACCGCTTGGTCACGGCCTGGAACTCGATCACTCGGGCCCCTCGGGTAGTGACGGCTCCTTGCCAGCCGTGTGATCGATCGACCCTAACCCGAACGGCTGACAGTGGCAGGCCGTTCCAGCATGTGGCCGGCGCCGACCGGATGCTGGCGCGAACCCGCCGCTCACCTGGCCGGGTCACCCGGACACCGAGCGTTCTCCTAGGCTCTACGGTTTGTGGCCGTTTCCGTGACCGAATTCCTGACCACCCGCGGCGTGCGAGCCCGCCCCCTGCGCACCGCCGTAGCGTTGCTGCGCGCGGGCTGGATCCCACTGGAAGACCTGGTCAGAGCCACCGCGGTGCCGCGCAGGACGATCGAGGAACTGCTCGCCGCGCTGGGCGCCGACGCCGAACGCGAAGCCGATTCCTGGCGGGTGCGACCGTCCAGCGTGGACACCTACGCCGCGGCGGTGGCCCCGCTCCCGGACACCCCGGACGAGGAGCTGCGACCGGTTTTCGAGGCGTACGTCACGGGCGTCCCCCAGCCCCTGCGCGCGCTGGACCACGTGCAGGCCGACGTCGACACGATGCTGCGCCGCGCCAGGTGGCTGGACGAGACCTACGACCTGCCGGGCGCGCACATGGTGTGCGTGGGCGACCACGACCTGACGTCGCTGGCGGCGTGCACCCGTCGACCGGACCTGCGGGCCACGGTCGTCGACGTCGACGACCGCCTGCTGGGTTACATCGACGGCGTCGCCCGCGCGCGCGGGCTCGACATCCAGTGCCTGCACGCCGACTTCCGCTTCGCCCTGCCGCCGAGCGTGGTGGGCAGCGCCGACCTGGTGTTCACCGACCCGCCGTACACCCCCGAGGGGATCCGCCTGTTCCTCGCCCGCGCCATCGAGTCCCTCCGCGACCCCGACGGCCGGGCCGTCGTCGCGTACGGCTACAGCGAACGGACACCCGCGCTGGGTTTCAAGGTGCAGCAGGAGATCTCCCGCCTGGGGCTGGTGTTCGAGGCCGTGCTGCCCAACTTCAACCGCTACCACGGCGCCCAAGCGGTGGGCAGCGCGAGCGACCTGTACGTGCTCCAGCAGACCGGCCGCTCGTCCCGCCTGGCGGAGGCGGCGGTCCGCGAGGTCGCCTCGGGCATCTACACCCACGGCCCCCAGTCGATCGAGTCCACCGGCGCCCCCACCGGGGCGCTGGCCGAACTCCTCCGCCTGAGCGAGGCGGCGGCGGTCGCACCCCCCGGCTGGACGGACCCGGTGCGCCTGCCCGGCCCCCTCGCCTACGACCTGACCGCCGACCCCGGCCCTTGGCTGGCCCGGACCCTGCTCGCCGGCCCCCTCGCGAAGATCGCGGCCCTGGTGCCGAACTCGCACCCGGACGTCGCCAACCAACAGGGCCAGACCGACCTGAAGTCCCTACTGGCAGCCAAATACCACCTCACCTACCACCGGAGCATCGCCGACGGGAAGCACACCGTCGTGGTCGCCACCCCGGTCACCACCCCCAGCGTCCAAGCCACCCTCCTCTCCCGAGTCCACGGCAAACTCGCCAACGTCTGGCGAGAGGCCCTGATCGCCGACTCCGGCGGCACCCTCACCAAACGCGAAGCCCGCGAACGCGTCGCCGCCTCGGCCCCGGCCGAGGACGACCTCGAACTCCGCCTGATCGACCTACCCCTGAACCGAATCAGAGCCGTCCTGGCCGCCGCGGGCTGACCCGAAGGGCGGGTTGGCCAGCCCCACAGCCGACCGAGCCATTCGGCGGCACAGGTTCGCCATTTCGGCGCCCCATTCCCGGTAGGGCTGACCGAAGCCGGGGAGGGCGTCGAACTGCTCGGCGAAGGCTCGGAGGGTCTTCGCCTGTTCGGTCGCCTTCTGCCGGGAACGGATGTCGAAGTCCCACTGCATGTAGCGGAATCCGAGGTCGGCGGGCTCGCCCTGGTCGGCGGTGGTGCCGCAGTCGTCGCAGGTGAAGTGGAACGTTGTCATGGCTGAGCAGCCTGGCCCGCGCTTCGCGCCGCAAGCGAGATCATCGCCCACTCGACCGGCAAACCGGGGGTGATAAGCCGGGCATATATAGCGATGCTCTCGCGGCTACCGACCTTGGTCTGGAATTGTTACCGTGGGTGCCTGTTCCGCTACTCGACAGGAGCCCGGATGAGCACCTGGGGCGACCCCCACGAGCGCCCGGCCGCCGAGGTCTGGGAGCACCCGGACATGCGCGCGGCCCTGTCGGCGCGGGACATCACCCAGGTCTACCGACTGCTGCGCGGCAGAGGTGTCTCCCAACGGCGGATCAGCATGCTGACCGGCCAGGCCCAGCCCGAGATCTCCGCCATCGCCCGAGGCCGCCAGGTACAGACCTACGACGTCCTCTCACGCATCGCCGACGGCTTGGGCGTACCGCGGGGCTACATGGGCCTGGCCTATGGGGGACAGGTTCGGCCCGCGACAGATGAGGTGGTGACGACTGTGCCCGACCGGCGCGAGTTCATGGGAATCCTGGCGAAGATCACGATGGGCGCGGCGCTCACCGGCGCCGACCTCGCACTGCTGAGCAGCCCGGCGGTGGCCACTCCGACTCCTCGGAGCGTAGGCGCGACCGAGGTCGGGCAGCTGCGCGAGCTGACCCGGGTGCTCTGGACCCAGGAGAAACGCCTGGGTGGTGGTGCGGTCCGCGACGCGGTCATCGCGCAGCTCAGGTGGGCACAGGCGATGTTGGGCGCCAACCACACCGACGAGCAGGGGCGGGAATTGCGGGTCGTCCTGTCGGACCTGTTGGCGCTGGCGGGCTGGGCTTCCTACGACGTCGGCCTGACCGGCGCCGCGCTCCGCTACACCGGCCAAGCACTGGCGGTGGCGCAGGAGGCGGCAGACCCCATCCGGGCAGCGCTTGCCCTGGAGCAGATCGGCCGCACCTACCTCCACTCCGGCAACCTGGAAGAGGCGCGCGAGGTGTTCGCTCTTGGCACCCTCACCGCCGAGCGAGCCCGGTCCACCGACGCCACGGCGATGCTGCTGTCGAGCCAGGCCCGCGCCTACGCCACGCTGGGCCACCCCACCCAAGCCCTCGACTACATGACCCGAGCCGAGGATTCCCTCGCGCGCATCGACACCCCCACGATCCCCGACCCGCGCGGCTTCAACGAAGCCCACCTGACCAGCGACCGTGGCCGCCTCTACACAACCCTCGCCGTCAAGGAACCCCACTACGCCGACCAGGCAATCGCCACCCTCTCGACCTTCGCGTCCCAAGCGAACACCATCCACACCAAGCGCTTGGCGTTCCGCCTCACCGAACTGGCCACCACCCACCTCCACGGAGGTGACACGGCGACCGGCATCCGAATCGGCCACGAGGTCCTCGACATGGCCGCCACCATCCGCTCCAAGCGGCTCACCGAACACCTCCAACTCCTCCGCGCCGCCACCCGCGCCAATCCCGCCGCGGACGCGAAGGAACTCCATCACCGGATCACAACCCTCGCTTAAGGGACGCCGACCGTGTCAGATCGGCGCGAGTTCATGGGGATCCTGGCGAAGGTCACGATGGGCGCCGCCCTGACCGGGGCTGACCTCGCATTGCTGAGCACGCCTGCGGTGGCCACACCCACACCCGCGCGAGTCGGGGCCACTGAAGTCGGGCAACTCGCCGACCTGACGAAGGTGCTCTGGGTCCAAGAGAAGCAACTCGGCGGTGGTGCGGTGCGCGAGGCGGTCATCGCCCAACTGGGGTGGGCGCGAGGGCTGCTTGAGGCAGGCGCCACCGACCGTGTCGGTCGGGAGTTGCGCGGTGTCGTTTCCGATCTACTCGCCTTGGCCGGGAGGGCTTCCTCCGACGTCGGCCTCACCGGCACGGCCCTGCGCTACCTCGGCCAAGCGGTCGCGATGGCCCAGGAAGTGGGCGAGCCCGTTCGCGCTGCCCTGGCGCTGGGCCAGATCGGCCGGATCCACACCCGCGACGGCAACAGCGGCCAGGCACGGGATGTGCTCAACCTCGCCATGGTCACCGCCGATCGGACCCGGTCCAGCGGCCTCAACGCCCTCCTGCTGACCAGCCAGGCCCGCGCCGCCGCCCAAGCCCGCACACCCGACCAGGCGGTCACCTACCTCGCCCGCGCCGAAGACGCCCTGTCCTCGACCGACACCGCCGCAGAACCCACCGGGTTCGACCGCACTCTTTTCGCCAGCGAGGCGGGCCGCGTGTACACCATCCTCACGACCCAGAGCCCGATCTATGCCTCCCAGGCCATCGACACCCTGACGGCGTCAACGGCCCAACTCGCCTCCGGTCGGGCCAAGCGCCGCGCGTTCGCCCTCACGGAGTTGGCCACCTGCCACCTGCACGGGGGCGATTCGGCCACCGGAATCCACATCGGGCACCAGGTTGTCTGCATGGCTGCAACCATCCGATCCCGCAAGCTGACCGAACACTTGCAACTCCTGCGCACCGCTACCCGCGCAAACCCTTCGCCTGCCGCGAAAGAACTCAACCACCGCCTCGCGGGGATGGGTTGATCCCCACCCGAGCATGATCAAGTATGCTGGGTACCGCGTGGAGGTCACGCGCCACTGGGGATGTGGACTGGGCCTAGTTTGAGGATTTCGCGGAATTCCTTCGCGGGGAGCGGCTTCGACAGCAGCCACCCCTGGTAGGCGTCCACCCCGACGCCTCGAAGCACGTGGAACTGGGTCGCGTTCTCCACACCTTCCGCGACGCAGCTGCGGCCCATCGCCCGTGCCATGTCGACCAGGGCGCGGGCCACGGCGAAGTCCGAGGCGTCGGTGGCCACGCCGGAGACGAAGCGGCGGTCGATCTTGATGATCTGGGCGGGGAGTTCCTTGAGGCGGGCGAGGGAGGAGTAGCCGGTGCCGAAGTCGTCGACGGCGAAGCGGACGCCGCGTTCCACCAGTTCCGCCATGGCCTCCCGGCTGCGGGACGGGAGGTCGATCAGGCTGGTCTCCACGAGCTCCAGCACGACCCGGTCCCACGCCAGGCCCGTGGCCGCGACCGTCGCCGACACGACGTCGACGAACTCCGGGTCGCCCGGCACCAGGCCCGACAGGTTGACCGCGATGCCCACGCCCGCGCCGATGATCCCGCCGCACAGCTGCGGCCACTCGGAGGCCTCCGTGAACGCCGTGCGCAGCACCCAGCGGTCGAGTTCGCCGAGCATGTCGCCCTGTTCGGCGACCGGCAGGAAGTCGCCCGGGTTCAGCAATCCCCGTTCCGGGTGCGGCCAGCGGACCAAGGCCTCCGCCGACAGCACGGTGCCGTCCGGGCCGACGACCGGCTGGTAGTGGAGGACGAGTTGGTCGTTGGAGATGGCCTCGCGCAGCTGGCCTTCCAGCAGCATCTGGCTGTTGGCCGACGCGATGAGCTTGTCGCTGGCCAGCGACACGCGGCCCGTGCCGCGTTCCTTCGCGGCGAACATGGCCGCGTCGGCGTAGCGCAGCAGGTCGGCGCCGGTGGTCTCCGGGCCGCTGGGCACCGCGGCGCCGATGCAGGCCGAGACGCGCAACAGCTGGTCGCGGACCGGGACCGCGGTGCGCAGCAGGCTGGCGGCCTGGTTGGCCAGCGCCTCGACGCCGCCCGCCTCGTCCACGTCCGAGCAGATGATCACGTACTCGTCGCCGGACATCCGCGCCACGGTGCAGCTCGGCGGCAATCCGCGTTCGAGTCTCCTGGCCAGCGCGGTGATCAGCTCGTCGCCGACGTCGTGGCCGAGGGAGTCGTTGACCCGCTTGAAGTTGTCGACGTCGCAGAACAGCAGCGCGATCCGCGCGTAGTCGCGGCCGCCGAGCAGGGTGCCCAGCAGCTCCTTGACCGCGGCGCGCCCCGGCAGGCCGGTCAGCTCGTCGTGCGTGGCCTGGTAGCGCAGCCGCTCCTGGGCCTTGCGGCGATCCGTCACGTCGGAGAAGACCACCAGCCAGAACCGCTGGCCGTCGTCGGCGACCGACACCGTCGCGTTCAGCTCGCAGTAGACCGGTTTCCCGGTCGCGGTCGCCAGAACCCGTTGCCCGCTGTGGAAGGAGTGCGGCTCGCGGCAGCGGCGGCCCTCCCGGTCGTCCGGGTGCGTCAGCTGCTCGGCCGTCTTGCCGCGCAACCGCTCCAGGTCCATGTCCAGCAGCGAGCACAGCGCGTCGTTCGCGTCGACGAGCCGCTCGGCGTCGTCGAACAGCGCGATGCCGACCGGGGTGATCGCGACCAGGTCGGTGAACCGCTTGCTGGAGCGCTGCATCCGGGTCTCGGTGGACCGCTGCTCGGTGACGTCCTGCGCCGTGCCGATCATGATGTCGCGGTCGCTGTCCGGCCCGGCCGCCTCCCCGCGCACCCGGAACACCCGGCGCTTGCCGTCGGGCCGGATGACGCGGTGCTCGCACTCGACCGGGCGGCGCGTGCCCGCCAGCTCCTGCCACCGCTGGTCCACCCAGCCGCGGTCGTCCGGGTGGACCATCTGCAGGTAGTCGCCGTAGGTGATGCGGGTGCCCTGCTCGATGCCGAACAGCTCGTAGAGCATCGACGACCACAGGCACTCGCCGGTGGCCACGTTCCACTCCCACGTGCCCAGCCGCGCGACCCGCTGGGCCTCGCGGAAGAGCCTGCCGTCCTGGCTGAGCTGCCGCTCCAGCGCGCGGAACCGGGTGAAGTCCTGCACCGTGCCGTGCACCCGGGCGACCCGCCAGCCCGGCTCGAACTCCGGCCGCGCGCGGACCAGGTACGTGCGCTCACCGGTCTCGTCGCGCACCTCCAGCTCCAGCGGCTGCGACGAGCGCTGCGCGCGCAGCCGGAGCTGGAAGTCGTCGAGCACCGGCAGGTCCTCGGGGTGCACGAGGGCGAGCAGGTCGGTCAGGGTGCTGCGCGCCGGGATCCCGCAGAGCCTGCGCAGCCCGTCGGACAGGTACGCCTGACCGGTGCGCACGTCCAGCGTCCAGCTGCCCATCCGGGCGATGCGCTGGGCCTCCAGCAGCAGGGCGCGCTCGGCCGACGGGTCGTCGTCGAACCCGACCACGTCCGGGCCACCGGTCAGATCCGGGGCCAGCACGCGGCCCGCGTCCAGCTCGATCCCGCCGGGGGGCAACCCGACCCGGGGTAGTCCGGCGCGCACGACATGCTCGGCCACGGCGCGTTCCCTCCACCCTTGACTCCAGGCGGGTGGGGCACCGCTGCCGAGCATCCCGCCGGATCTCAGGCTACCCCGTCCGCTTCCGCCGCCCGTGCTACCGCCGCGGCCACCTCGGGCGCCACCCGCGGGTCCAGCGCGCTCGGCACGATCCGGTCGGCGGCCAGGTCGTCCTCGGCCACCGCGGCGATCGCGTCGGCCGCGGCGAGCTTCATCGCCTCGGTGATCCGCCGGGCTCCCGCGTCCAGCGCGCCCCGGAAGATGCCCGGGAACGCCAGCACGTTGTTGATCTGGTTGGGGAAGTCGCTGCGGCCGGTGGCCACGATCGCCGCGTGCCGCGCCGCCACGTCCGGGTGAATCTCCGGATCCGGGTTCGACAGCGCGAACACGATGGCGTTGTCGGCCATGGTCGCGACGACCTCTTCCGGGAGGGTGCCCGCGGAGAGCCCGACGAACACATCCGCGTCGCGGAGCGCCTCGACCTGGCCGCCGCGCAGCCCGGCCCCGTTGGTCACCTCGGCCATCTGCTCCTTGACCGGGTTCAGGTTCGCCCGGCCCGCGTGGATGATGCCGCGCGAGTCCAGCAGGGTCACGTCGCCGACGCCCGCGGCCACCAGGATCTTCGCGCAGGCGATGCCCGCCGCGCCCGCGCCCGCGATGACCACGCGCTGGTCGGCGAGCGCCTTGTCGAGCACCTTGTTCGCCCCGCGCAGGGCGGCGAGCAGCACGATCGCGGTGCCGTGCTGGTCGTCGTGCATGACCGGGCAGTCCAGCGCCTCGATGAGCCGGGCCTCCAGCTCGAAGCAGCGGGGCGCGGAGACGTCCTCGAGGTTGACCGCGCCGAACGAGGGCCGCAGCCGCACCAGGGTCTCGACGATCTCGTCGACGTCGGTGGTGTCGAGCACCAGGGGGATCGAGTCGAGGCCGCCGAAGGTCTTGAACAGCGCCGCCTTGCCCTCCATGACCGGCAGCGAGGCGGCGGCGCCGATGTCGCCGAGGCCGAGCACGGCGGTGCCGTCGGAGACGACCGCGACCAGCCGGGAGGCCCAGGTGTAGCGGGCGGCGAGCGCGGCGTCCTCGGCGATCGCGCGGCTGACCTTGGCCACGCCCGGCGTGTAGGCGATGGCCAGGGCGCGCGGGTCGGCCAGCGGCTTGGTCACGCCGACGCCGAGCTTGCCGCCCAGGTGGGCGGTGAAGATCTCCTCGTCGGTGACGGGACCGGCGGCGGTCTGCTCGTTGAGTGCGGTCATGGCGTCGTCCTCCTGGATCGCGCGGGGCACGCTCGACGCAGGGCTTGGCGCGGAGCGGGTGCGGGAAAGCGGCCACGGTGTTGACACGTGGCCTGCCGCGGGGAACTCCGGTGACGCGTGGCGCGCGCCGCCGGGCGGGGGTTGGCGGCCACACCCCTGGGGTGCGGGTGTGGCCCGGAGCACTTCGGTGCCGACAGTCTGCCGGCAACCCACGATCGTGTCTGCGGCAGGGATCACATCCCGGACACCTTTTTCCGCAGGTCAGAGGCGGTTTCCCAAGACGTCCGTCCGGTTTTCTAAGCGCGTGCTAGCGCTGACTAACATTTTCGCTGCGCAACCGGCAAAGTGAGCGGGGCTCACCTCCGAGCTGGGGATCCCCCTACGCTCCGTAGGCGCGGGCCCCCGGGGCCCCTACCCTTTTCGCATGCACGCAAGAGAGCTGGACGTCCCCGACGTCTTCGAGTTCACCCCGCGCACCTTCCCCGACTCGCGAGGCCTGTTCGTCTCCCCGTTCCAGGCGGAGGCGCTCACCAAGGCGGTCGGCCACCCGCTGACCATCGCCCAGACCAACCACAGCGTGTCCCGCCGCGGCGCCATCCGCGGCATCCACTTCGCCGACGTGCCGCCGGGGCAGGCGAAGTACGTCTACTGCGCGCAGGGGGCGGTGCTGGACTACGTGGTCGACATCCGCGTCGGCTCCCCCACCTTCGGCAAGTGGGACGTCGTGCGGCTGGACACTGTGGAGTTCCGGGCCGTCTACGTGGCGGAGGGCGTCGGGCACGGGTTCGTGGCGCTGGAGGACGACACGGTGGTGTCGTACCTGTGCTCCACGGGCTACAACCCGGCCGCCGAGCACGGGATCAACCCCATGGACCCGGACATCGCCCTGCCGTGGGCGGACGGGCTGGAGCCGCTGCTGTCCGACAAGGACAAGGCGGCCCCGTCGCTGAAGGAGGCGGTCAGCAGCGGCCTGCTGCCCACCTACGGGGCGTGCACCGCCTGGTACGAAACGCTGCGCGGCGTCTGACCCGGCCTCGCTTTGCGCGGTTCGGGGCCGCGCAAAGCTAGACCCGCCCGGGAGACGGCCACAACCGCCACGGGATCACCGCGTGCACCCGTGCCTGCCCCAGTACCCGGGAGTCGGTGGAGGCCGCCCGGTTGTCGCCCTCCACGTGCCAGCCGTCCGGGCCGCGCAGCACCGCCCGCTTGACCGACAGCTGCCCGGGCCGGGCGTCCCACGTCACCAGGACGACGTCACCCACACGTGGCCGCCGCCGCACGGCCACCACCACGTCACCGTCGCTTAGCGCGGGCGCCATCGAGCCACCGCGCACCCGCACCCGCCGCAGGGGCAGCCACCCGAGCACGATCACCTCCCGCCTGCCCACAAGGTACCCCCGGAGTAGGGTCGATTTCGTCGGAGCATCCCGCTGTACCCATGGAGGACCCATGCGACTGCTGTCGCGTTTCTTCGCCCCGAGGTTGGAGGCCACCGCGCACTGCGACCTCCCCTGTGGCGTCTACGACCCGGCCCAGGCGCGCATCGAGGCCGAGTCGGTGAAGGCAGTCCAGGAGAAGTACCAGGCGAACGAGGACCCCGAGTTCCGCACCCGCGCGATCCTCATCGCCGAGCAGCGCAGCGAACTCGTCAAGCACCACCTGTGGGTGCTGTGGACCGACTACTTCAAGCCGCCGCACTTCGAGAAGTACCCGAACCTGCACGACCTGTTCAACCAGGCGACGAAGGCGGCGGGGGCCAGCGGCACGAAGGGCTCGATGGACCCGGCCACCGGCCAGGCGCTGCTGGACCTGATCGCGGAGATCGACAAGATCTTCTGGGAGACCAAGAAGGCGTAAGCTAGCGACGCTCGGGGCGGCGCTGACCAGCGGAGACAATTCCGCAGGTCAGCGCCGTTTGTCGTCGAGAGCGTCCAGGTCGCGCTGCACGGACTCAAGGTTCCCCTGCTGGGTGACGATCAGGGGATGGTCCGGTGCGTAGGTCGCCTCAAAGATGTGGAGGGCTCGCTCCATCAGCTGTTTGGCCGGTCCGGGCGAGCCCAGGTCCTTGCAGCACCACGCCGAGGTTGTTCAAGCTGTGTGCGACGGCAGGGTGGTCGGGCCCGTAATTCGCCTCGTCGCCTGCCAGGACGCGTTCCAGCAGGGAGCGGGACAGGTCGAGTCCCCCGGTCTCGCGCGACCATGGCGAGGTTGTTCAAGCGGATGGTGACAGCCGGGTGGTCCGGCCCGTAGGCCGCCTCATCGATGCGCACGGCACGCTCCAGCAGAGAGCGAGCCGCGTCGAGCGAATCCAGGTCCTTCAACAGCATGGCGAGGCTGTTCAGATATCCGGCGAGGATGGGGTGCTCCGGCCCACAAGCCACCTCGACGATCCGGAGGGCGCGCTCCAGCAACGGGCGGGCCTGGTTCGGGAGACCGGTTTCACGCAGGAAAGCGCCTGCGCGGTCCAGCAACCAGGCAAGGGTGTCCGGGGCGAGTTCGTGAAGTCTGTCCTCGTGCACGGCGACCGCCAAGACGTGCGGTAGCAGCTGCCTGCAGCGCGGCCACACCGCAGGATTTTTGAACACCTCCGCCGGAACGCCATACCGCAGCACATTGACGGCGTCGGTAAGCGCGTCGGCACTTGTCGGCGCGTTCTCGGTGTCGGTGTGGCCGCGTACGGCGAGTTGCACAAGGCGATGGGCAACGATGTGGTCGTCGTCCCGCTTCACCAGGGAGTGGTCGACGAGCACCCCGACCTGGTGACTCAGGGCGGTGGCTTCCCTAGTGGGGGTGAACAGGTCAAGCGGGATGGCGTCCGGGGCCAGGTAGGCGCAGGTCGCCAGTAGGCGGGCCGCCTCCGGGTGGTGTTCGTCGAGCCTGCTCAGGCTCAGGTCCCACAGCGTGCGCAGTGACCTGTCGGGTGAGCGCCGGTGGGCGTCCTCGCCCTTGTCCGCCAACGAATCCGGGCTGGTGCGCAACAGGTGCAGGTACTCGTCCGGTCGCATCGCCGACTGGGTGAGGTAGGCGGCTGCCTGTTCCAGCCCCAGGGGGAGGTCGCCCAGCAGCTCGGCCAGTTCATCGGCGCGGGCACCGAGCTTCGGCGCTCGTCGGGCCAGCAGGGCCACCGATTCCCGGCGGGACATGGTGTCCAGGTCCAGCACGCCGCCCACGGCGTCGAAGCCCGCCCGGCGGGTGGTGATCAGGACCTGCCCGGCCCCCGACGGGAGGAAAGGGTTGAGGTCGGCCGCCGATTCGGCGTTGTCGAACACGAGGAGCCAACGCGACGAGCTGAGGGGGTGGGACAGCAAGACCCGCACAGCCTCGCCGGCGTCCTGCGGCAGGTCCACCTGGAGTGCGCGACCCAACGCGCGTAGCTGGTCGGGGACCAAGGTCGGGTTCTCGGCCGCTACCCACCACACGACGTCGTACTTCTTGTGGTGGCGGTGGCAGAACTCCAGAACCAGTTGGGTTTTGCCGACGCCGCCCATGCCGCGCACGGCGTGCACCGCGACCCGTGAACGGGACCGCAGCAGCTTGGCCAGGTTGGCGAGGTCTTGGTATCGACCGGTGAAGTTGGGGTTCGCGCCTGGCACGTTCCACACCCGCGACCCGGGTTCAGACGATGGTGACGAGCCGATCCAGAGCGTGAAACCGATGGTGAACGCCAGCAAGGCCACCAGCACGGGCCAGACGAGCCACGGGTCGCCCAGCCACGACGGCAGGTGCTCGCTGGCCGCGTTGATCACCAGACCGGTGGCGAACACGAGGGCCACCTCGATCACCACGGCCAACGCCCGGCCAGCTCTCACCCAGCCCCCTACCCACCGTCCGCGAGATCGACCACGGTAACAGCAGCGCACTGCAACGAACCCCGGGATCGTGGCCATTGGTTGTTGTGACAGCGAACCTGGGTTTTGAGAGTCGGGGGGATCCTCGAGTGGGGGCGTCGGACCGGGAGTTGTGGGGACGGGTCGTCGGGGGTGATCAAGCGGCCTTCGAAGTGTTGTTCCAGAGGCATCTGGGGGTGGTCTGGAACCACGGGTACCGGCTGACCGGGTCCTGGGACGCGGCGGAGGACTTGGCCTCGGGGGCGTTCCTCGTGGCCTGGCGGCGCCGGGAGTCGGCGGTCGTGGTGGGGGACAGCGTTGTCCCCTGGCTGTTGACGGTGGTCGGCAACCTGGTCCGCGAGGAGCGGCGGAGCCTGTGGCGGCGGGGGCGGGTGCACCGGCGCGTGGCCCAGTTGCCGACCAGCGTCGACGACCACGCCGACGACGTGGTGGCGCGGCTGGACGCGCGGGCCCGGGTGGCCGCGGTGGCCCAGGCGATCGGGAAGCTCCCGGCCGCGCTGCGGCGGGTGAGCGAGCTGTGCCTGGTCGGCGAGGTGGACACGGCCGCCGCGGCGGAGTTGTTGGGGGTCAGCGAAACGACCGTGCGGGTCAACCTTTCCCGGGCGCGTGCCCGGCTGCGGACGATGGTGGGAGAGCAGTGATGGACGACATCGAGATCCCGGCGGCCCGAGAGGTCCCGGACGTCGTGCGGGCCCGGGTGCACGTCCAGGTGTTCCGGCAAATCCAGGAGCCCCCCAAGCGGCGGTACGCGCTGCCGGTGGCAGCGGGCGTGGTGGCCGCCGCGCTGGCGGTGGGGTTGGTCGCGGTGGTCGGGTCGGACTCCGGCACCACCCCCGCGAGCGGCAAGCGGGAGACCGCGCAGCCCGCGGCACCGTCGGAGGCGGACGCGGCCAACGCGGACCTGGACCGCTGTTGGTCCGGGTTGCGCGGAACCCCGTTCGCGGGGCAACTGCCACCGCGCGAGCGGGTGGTGCCGGTCTTGCGCGTCAGCCAGTTGCAGGTCAACGTCGTCGCCGCGCGGGTCGACGGGAAGCCGATCTTCTGCGAGACCACGCCCAAGGGGGTGCGCCTGAGCAAGCTCGACGCGCAGCCGTCGATGGTCACCGGCACGGGCACCGGGACGTTGCTGGTCTCCCCCAACGGCACGATCGCGGGTGTGCTCGACCCGACCTGGGCCGATCCCTACCTCTCCGTGACGTCCCGCAGCAAGAACACCATAAGGGAAGCGGTGAAGCACAAGGACGGCCTGTTCATCTTCCGGTCGGCGTTGTCCACCATCAACAGCACCATCACCGTGCAACCCACACCGGACGGCCTCGCACTCCCCGTCCCCTACCCGCCCGACCCCGGCTTCTCGATCACCTCCCAGGCCCGCTACCCCTCGCCAGAACTGACCGAGTGCGCGCGCAAGGCGACGGACTCGACCACCGTCGTCGACAGCGACTCCTGGGACGCGGCCGCCACGGTGCGGGCCGGGGGTGACCGCATCATCCTGGCCACCAACTCCGGTGGCGTGGCCGCCTGCGTCGAGCAGCAGTCGTACACGGACTTCTACGCGATGCCGGAACCCGAGCGCAGGCCGATGCTGTTGGGCATCATCCCGTCCATCGGCGGCAAGCCCCTGCTGACCGGCGTGATCCCGCTCGGTGGCAGGAGCGCCGAGTTGATCCTCCCCGGCGGCGGCACGATCCAGGCCAACACCGCGCGCGGCACCTACGCCGCGCTGCTGGAGTCGAACATCGACCCGCGTGCCATGACGCTCCGGGTGCGCGACAACAGCGAAAAGGTGATCTACGAAGGCCCGTTGACCTAACGCACTGGATCACCGACCCGGTGGCAAAGCCGTGGCGCGCCTAGGATCCGCGGTATGACCGTGTACCTGCTGCGCCACGGCACCACCGAGTGGTCCGAGAACGGGCGGCACACCGGACGCACCGACATCCCGCTCACCGCGGCGGGCGAGGCCAAGGCCGTGCGGGCCGGGGGCGTGTTGCGGACACTCGTCGGCGACCCGCCCCCGGCCGTTTCCAGTCCCCGGCAACGCGCGCTGCGCACCGCGGAACTCGCCGGGCTTGAGGTCGAGGAGATCACCGAGGACCTCGCCGAGTGGGACTACGGCGACTACGAGGGCCTGACCACCCCGCAGATCCGGGAGACCGTCCCCGGGTGGACAGTGTGGACCCACCCGTGCCCCGGCGGCGAGAGCGCCGAGCAGGTGACGGTGCGCGCCAAGGCGGTCACCGAGCGGTTCCGCGACCGCGACGTCGTCCTGGTCGGGCACGGGCACTTCGGCCGCGCGGTAATCTCGGCGTGGATAGGGCAGGGGGCCGCCTTCGGTGTCCACTTCGCACTGTCCCCGGGTGGCGTCACCGTGCTGGACTTCGAGCGGGGCGTCCCCCAGGTGGTCCACCTGAACCTGAGCTGAGGGAGCCCCGCGTGCCCGACCCCCGCGTGCGCCGCGCCGAAGAGTCCGATGTGGACACCATCGTCCAGCTCGTGCGCGACCTGGCCGAGTACGAGCAGGCGCTGCACGAGAGCCGGATGACCGCCGAGCAGTTGCGGCAGGCGCTGTTCTGCCCCGACCCGGCGCTGTTCTGCCACGTCGCCGAGGTCGACGGCGAGGTCGTCGGCTGCGCGCTGTGGTTCCTGAACTTCTCCACCTGGCGCGGCACCCACGGCATCCACCTGGAAGACCTCTACGTCCGCCCCGACCACCGCGGCAGCGGCCTGGGGCGCGCGCTGCTGGTCACGCTGGCGCGGGAGTGCGCGGACAAGGGCTACCAGCGCCTCGAGTGGGGCGTCCTGGACTGGAACAAGCCCGCCATCGACTTCTACGACGCCATGGGCGCGCACCAGGTCGGCGGTTGGTACATGTACCGCCTCGCCGACGAGTCGCTGCTCAAAGTCGCCGGTACATGATGTGGACCGGCACCGGCCCGAGCCGCGGGTGCCGGAACGCGTCGGGGATCGTGGCGACGACCTCGAACCCGAGCGACGTCCACAGCGCGACCGCGCCGGTGTTGGTCGAGATCACCGCGTTGAACTGCATGCCCCGGTAGCCCGCCGCCCGCGCGTGCTCGACGACCGCCACCGCGAGCTGCCTGCCGATGCCGCGGCCCGCGTGGTCGGGGTCGACCATGAAACCCGCGTTGGCGATGTGGTCGCCCAACCCGGGCTGGTTCGGCTTGAGCAGCGCGGTGGCGACCACGTCCGCGCCGTCCTCGACGACGAACACCTCGCCCGCCATCCACAGGCGCTCGGCGGTGTCGCGGTCGGTGGCGGGGTCCCACATGTACGTCTCGCCCGCCGCGACAACCCGGTGCCACAGCGGCCAGATCCGCGCCCAGTCCCCCGGTTCCGCGAGCCGGATGACCGGGCTCACTCCGCGACGTCCTCGTCCCCGCCCTGCGCCCACACTGTGGTGCTGGAGCGGAAGAGCAGCACGAGCACGATCACGCACAGCACCGCGACCGGCACGCCGTACTCGGGCCGACCGGACGGGCCGATGGCGTACCAGGCGACGCCGAGGAGCAGCAGCTGCACGACGACGGAAGGGCTGCGCGCCCACGTCTTGCCGATCAGCAGCCCGCCCGCGCAAGCGAGCACCCCGGCGGCCAGCACGGCGAAGTAGGCGGCCTCGCCGAAGACGTTGTTGCCCAGCTCCGACTCCCCCGACAAGCCCCTGACCAGCAGCATCACCGTGAACACGAGTGCGGTGAGCCCCTGGACGCCGACCAGGGCGCCCGCGGCCAGCACGGTGCGCGGAGCGGTTGAGGTGAAACGCACGGTGGCCTTCCCGGGAAGTCGACATGGCGCGTGAGCGGCCGGACTTAGCGCACGATGACCCTCCGTGCACACCGCCGATCGTATGCCACCCGGACGGCCGGTCGTGCCGGGCGAGGTGTGCGGGCAAGATCTGCCTTAGGCAGTTCCTCGCGGATCGACGGGACAGACGGTCGTCTGGGTGCACCTGTCGCGGCGGGGTCGTAGGCGGAGGGAGACCGACTTCGGACGACCCACGAAGACGACGGCCTGTGGCCGTTGTCACGACCGGATGAGCCCCGATCCCGGGCTCGGGGTACCGGAGCACCGCGTGCGCCGGCTTACCCTCGGGTAATGCGCGCTGTCCTCGTGGTTAACCCGCAGGCAACCGCCACCACCCCCGCGGGCCGGGACGTGTTGGCCCACGCCCTGGCCAGCCAGGTGAAGTTGGACGTGGTGGAGACCGACTACCGCGGCCACGCCACGTCGGCGGCGGCGGAGGCCGCTGTCGACGGTGCCGACCTGGTGGTCGCGCACGGCGGCGACGGCACGGTCAACGAGGTGGTCAACGGCCTGCTGGCCCGCGGCCCCTCCGGGGCGACACCGATGCTCGGCGTGGTGCCCGGCGGCTCGGCGAACGTGTTCGCCCGCGCGCTCGGCCTGCCGCGCAACCCGGTCGAGGCGACGCACGTGCTGCTGCGCGCCATCGAGGAGGGGCGGTCGCGGCGGGTCGGACTGGGTCGGGTCGAACCGGCCGGGGCCGCCGCGAGCGCGGCGCCGGGCGGTCACCGCTGGTTCACCTTCAACGCGGGCCTCGGCTGGGACGCGGACGTGGTCGCCGACGTGGACCGCAAGCGCGGCAAGCGAACCGGGCCGTCGCTGTACGCGCGATCGGCCATCGCCCGCTACGCCCGACCGGGCCGCGGTCGCCCGGACCTGACCGTGGAACTGCCCGGCGAGGAGCCGATCACCGGGCTGCGGCTGGCGTTCGTGTCCAACACGGACCCGTGGACCTACCTCGGCGCGCGGCCGATCCACCTCAACCCCGGCTGCACCTTCGAATCCGGCCTCGGGCTGTTCGCGCTGCGCTCACTGGCCGTGCCGACGGTGCTGCGGCACCTCCGCCAGGCGATGGGCGAGCGCGGCGTGCGGCGCGGGCGCAAGCTGGTGCGCCGCGACGACGCGGCCCGGATCGTGGTCAGCGCGCCGGAACCCGTGCGCCTGCAGTGCGACGGCGACCTCATCGGGGAGCGGACGCGCGTCGAGTTCACGTCCGTGCCGTCCGCGCTCACCGTCGCGGTGTGACACCGGCCCGGTGACGATCCGGTGCACCGGGGGTTTGACGGAGAGCGGAGCGGGAAACCGTCACGTGTCGCCGACACGTGGTCGGATCCCGCGTGTGGGTGACGGTGCTGTGTGACCCCCACCGCTGCCCGAGTTCCACTCCCGGTCACACCGGCGCCGCGACGGGTGAGGGGACTGCGCCCGACTGGTCGACATGATCCGGATACGTCCGTGATCAAATCGTTGCGCTCCGCGCGCACAGGTCGCTGACCAGCCACTTTCGGGTGAGTTCACTCACCGGGTGGAGAAGAACCCTTGACATCTCCCCAGTTCGTGAAAGCATTCACAAGCACCCCGACGACCGGATGACTACTAGAGGCGCGTCCACCCGCGCCCGAGCGAGGAGCAAGTAGAAATGGACTGGCGCCACCGCGCGGCCTGCCGTGACGAGGACCCGGAACTGTTCTTCCCCGTGGGAACGAGTGGTCCGGCGATCCTGCAGGTCTCCGAGGCGAAAGCCGTTTGCCACCGCTGCCCCGTCGCTGCCAACTGCCTGTCCTGGGCACTCGAGAGCGGCCAGGACGCTGGCGTTTGGGGCGGAATGAGTGAGGACGAGCGTCGCGCGCTCAAGCGCCGCAACGCGCGTACCCGGGCACGCAGCAACGCGTAAATCGCCTGGAACGACCCGGACAAGGGCCTGTCGCGCGAAAGCGCCGACGGGCCCTTGTTCTTTTCCCGTTAACCTCTCGGGCAGCACCCGTCAATGGGAATTCGCCAGTGACCGGCAAACTGTCCAATTCCGGCGATTACCGCCGGTGCGAAAGCGGTACGCGCAGGACCGCCTCGGTACCGGTGTGCTCGCGCCTGCGCAGCGAGAGCGTGCCGCGCAGCTCCGACTCGACCAGCGTGCGGACGATCTGCAGGCCGAGGCCGTTGGCCCGCTCGAGGGAGAAGCCGCTCGGCAGGCCGCGGCCGTCGTCGGCCACCACGACGTCGAGCCAGCGCGCCGAGCGGGTGGCGGAGACCACCACCTCGCCCGAGCTGCCCGGCGGGAACGCGTGCTCCACGGCGTTCTGGATCAGCTCCGTCAGCACCATCACCAGCGGCGTCGCGGTCTCGGCGGCGACCACCCCGAACTGCCCGCTCTTGCGGACCTTCACGTGGCTCTCCGCCACCGCGACGTCACCCACGACCGGGATTACCTTGTCCACCAAGGAATCCAGGTCCACGCGTTCGTCTACCGCCGTGGACAGCGTCTCGTGCACCATGGCGATGGCGGCCACCCGGCGCACCGATTCGGCCAGCGCCTCCTTGGCCTCGGGGCTGCTCGTGCGCCGCGACTGCAACCGCAGCAGCGCGGCCACGGTCTGCAGGTTGTTCTTGACCCGGTGGTGGATCTCGCGGATCGTCGCGTCCTTGGACAGCAGCGCGCGGTCGCGCCGACGCACCTCGGTGACGTCGCGGCACAGCACCAGCGCGCCCGCCGCCTTCCCACCGGGCCGCAGCGGCAGCGCGCGGAACAGCACCGCCGCGCCGCGCCGCGACTCGGCCTCCGTGCGCATGCCCGGCTGGCCCTCGAGCGCGGACAGGATCCGCTGCGCCACCTCGGTCGCGTCGAACGGGTCCGCGATCAGCGACCGGGTCAGCGGGGCCAGCCGCACCCCGACCAGGTCCGAGGCGTGGCCCATGCGGTGGTAGGCCGACAGCGCGTTCGGGCTGGCGAACACGACCGCGCCCGAGGTGTCGAGCCGGATCAGGCCGTCGCCGACGCGCGGGCTGGTGTGCACGTCCGGTGACGGCTCGGTGGTCGGGAACGTGCCGTCGGCCACCATCTGGCACAGGTCGCCCGCGATGCCCAGGTACGCGATCTCCAGCGCGCTCGGCACCCGCGGCACGGCCAGGTTCGTCTCGCGCGAGAGCACGGCGACGACCTCGCCGCCGAACTTGACCGGGATGGCCTCCCGGCGCACCGGTACCCCCAGGTACCAGCGCGGATCCTCCTCGCGGCAGATCCGCCGCTCGACGATCGCCCGGCGCAGCTGCGGGTGCTCCTCGGCGCTCGTGTGGCTGGCCACCACGTCCTCGGGGTGCGCGGTCGGCCCGGTGGTCGGGCGGGCCTGCGCGACGCAGATGAAGCGCGCCTCGGTGCCCGGCGCGGGCGGCGCGTCGTGCCCGGCGGCCTCGGGCACCCACAGCAGGAAGTCGGCGAAGGACAGGTCGGAGAGCATCTGCCACTCGGCCACCACGGTCTGCAGGTGGTCGACGGCGCCACCGGAGACACCGGTGTGCTCGGCGAGCAGGTCAGAGAGCGTGGACACGCGACTCCACTCCGGGCTGCGGTTGACGGGTTCGAAACCCCATCCTCCCCCACGGCGCGGCCCGACCGGCCGGAGCACCACGGGCCAGGTCGGGACCACAACCCGGACGTGGCAAAATCAGCAGCTCAAGCCAAACGCTCTACAGGAGGCACCGATGTCGAAGCGCGCCCGCAAGCGTCGTGACCGCAAGAAGGGTGGCGCGAACCACGGCAAGCGCCCCAACGCCTGAGCGATCAGCGACGAAGAGAGGCCCCGGTGGACCCGCTTGACGGGTACCGGGGCCTCTTGGCGTGGTCGGGCGGTGGGCGACCGGGCTCAGTTCTCGCCGCGCTCGACCGTGGCGCGGGTGAGCTCGATCTCGACACCGCGGTGCTGGATGACCGTCTGCCGGATCGAGGCGCGCAGCCGCTCCCGGAACTCGTCCGGTGCCTGGTCGCCGCCGCACTTGCGGGCCAGCAGCAGCTTCAGGTGCTCCTCCAGCCCGTACTGCTCCAGGCAGGGGCTGCACTCGTCGAGGTGGCGCTGCAGCGCCACCCTGCGGTCGACGTCGCACTCGCGGTCGAGGAAGCTCCAGACCTCGGCGAGCACGTCCGAGCAGTCGGTCTCGTGGTTGCCCTCGCAGCTCACGAACCCGTCACCTCCCGGGCGAACCCGCGGTCGCGGGCGACGTCGGCGAGCAGTTCGCGCAGCTGGCGCCTGCCGCGGTGCAGGCGCGACATCACGGTGCCGATCGGCGTGCCCATGATCTCGGCGATCTCCTTGTAGGCGAATCCCTCGACGTCGGCGAGGTACACCGCGAGCCGGAAGTCCTCCGGGAGCTGTTGCAGCGCGTGCTTGACGTCGTCGTCGGGCAGCGCGTCCATGGCCTCCGCCTCGGCCGAGCGCAGCCCGGTGGAGGTGTGGCTCTCGGCCTTCGCGAGCTGCCAGTCGGTGATCTCGTCCGTCGGCGCCTGCACGGGCTGCCGCTGCTTCTTGCGGTACGAGTTGATGTAGGTGTTGGTGAGGATGCGGTACAACCACGCCTTGAGGTTGGTCCCGGCCGAGAAGGACTCGAAGGCGGCGAAGGCCTTCAGGTAGGTCTCCTGGACCAGGTCCTCGGCGTCGGCCGGGTTGCGCGTCATCCGCAGTGCCGCGGAGTACAGCTGGTCGAGCAGCGGCATGGCGTCGCGCTCGAACCGCGCCGCCCGCGAGGCCGGGGTCTCCGGCGCGTCCGGCGCATGGGTTCCGCTGCGGGGCACCGCACTCCTTCCAGGTGCTCGCGCACCCGTCTTCGGGTGCGCATAAGTCGTAGTCGAGCTTACGCGGCCCGAGCGGGCCCTGCCGCGACCCGGACGGGCCGCCGCCGGACGCGCTTCGGGGAGTTCCTGGGTGAGCACACCCGGGAGAACGCGCGCGGCCCGCGCGGCATTCCCAAGGGTGTGTTGGGGGGCATCTACGCTGCCCGGGTGGCAGGACAGGGAACGCCGGCGACCGTGCTGCTGGCCAAGCGCAAGATCGCCCACAAGCTGCACTCCTACGAGCACGACCCCCGCGAGTCCTACGGCCTGGAGGCCGCCGCGGCCCTGGGCGTCGCCCCGGAGCGGGTGTTCAAGACGCTGCTCGCCGAGGTCGACGGGGTGCTCACCGTGGGGGTCGTACCGGTGGACGCGCAGCTCGACCTGAAGGCGCTTGCCGCCGCGGTGGGCGGGAAGAAGGCCAAGATGGCCGAGGTGGCGCTGGCGGAGCGGACCACCGGGTACGTCGCGGGCGGCATCTCCCCACTCGGCCAGCGCAAGCGCTTGCGCACCGTGGTCGACGCCTCGGCGCAGGAACACCCGACGATGTTCTGCTCCGGCGGGCGCCGCGGGCTGGAGATCGAACTGGCCGCCGCCGACCTGGTCGCCTTGGCGGACGCGACCGTGGCCGCCATCGCCGCGCGGTAGCGACCATCCCGGCTAGAGCGGGGGCACGATCCCCGGGAAGTGCCCCACGGTCTTGCAGTGCCCGCAGGACCGGCCGTTGTCCACCGTGCGCGGGCTACCGCCGACGATGGTCAGCTTCGGGTCGGCGACCATGCCGCCACCCCCGCAGTACGGGCAGATCGTCTGCAACCGGCCCGGGACCTCGTCCAGCTCGTCTTCCTCGTCCTCGTCGTCCACCGCGCTCCTCCACCTCCGACCACCCCGGGTGGGGCGGCCCAGCCGAGATCATGCACCCCCGAACGGCGGAGCGCCCCCACAGGTCATCCCTGCGGGGGCGCTCCACGAGCCTGGCGCGGGCGTCAGCTGCCCGGCAGCTCGCCGACCTGGGAGGCGGGCGGCGCCTTGATGGTGACCGGCTTGCCCCAGTCCTTGTAGGTGGCGACGGTCTTGACCTTCTGCCCGGCGATGGTCATCTCGACCTGGTACTTGACCGGCAGGCCGTCCTGGTCGATCCAGACGTCGACCGGCAGCTCCTTGACGCCGGAGGCCTGGAGCTGGGACAGCGCGTCCTCGCTCATGCCCATGGCCTTGTCCTTGAGCTTCGACACCTGCACGGTGATCGAGTAGCGGGTGGTCTGCACGCCGTCGACGGTCTCCTCCTTGGTGGAGGTGATCTCGCCCGCGTCGCCGAGCTGCTCGAGGATCTTGGTCGGGTTGGTCTGCTGCGAGCTGTCGAGTATGCCCGAGAGCTGCTTGGCGGTCGCGCTGGTGCCGTCGAGGTCGACCTTCACCCACGGCTTGCCGGTCTGCGCGGCCTGCGGGATCTTGACGTACATCACGCGGTCGACCAGGCGGACCTCGACGCTGCCCGTGGGCATGTCCATCTTCATCTGCATGGCGAGCTCGGACCCGAGGTCCATGTCGCCCTCGCCCGTGATCTCCATGCCCTGGGCGTTCACGGTGTATTCCATGTGGACGCTGGGCTTGACCGCGCTCTTGTCCTTCACCGTGTCGGCGAGGCCCTTGAGCGAGTTGGTGCCACCCGCCTTGCCCGGCGTGGGCGCGCCCGCGCCGGAGCCCGACCCCAGACCCGGGCCCGCGCCGAGCCCGCCCGCGCCACCGGAGTTCGAGTCGGAGCACGCGGTGAGCACGAGCGCGGACGCGGTGACCGCGACCAGCAGCTTCGTCTTGGTGAAGCCCATGAAGTTTTCTTCCCCTCAGAAGATGATTCAGGTGCGCTTTGACGTATCGACGCACCTATAGACGCATCATTACGTGACGCGGTTCTGTTCCCCAGGTCTCAGCTCGGCATCGACGTGGCTAGATCGCTTCAGTCGAGCTGGTCGAGCGGCCGCAGGACCCGGTGCAGCCACTCCTCGACGGCCCGCGAGACGGCGGGCAGGTCCCGCTTCAGCGCGTGGTCGCCGGGCAACCCCACGACGTCGCGCAGGTGCGCGGCGCCGGGTTGGCCGAACGGGTCGGCCAAGCCTTGCACGACCAGTGTAGGCACCCGCACCGCGTCCAACTCCGGCTGCCGGGTCTTCTCCGGCTTGCCCGGCGGGTGCACGGGGAACGCCAGGCACACGACACCGACGGCCTCCCCGGCCTCGGCGGTGCGGCAGGCCACCCGGGCGCCGGACGAGCGACCGCCGAAGACCAGCGGCAACCCGTCGAACCACAGCGTGGACAGCTGCTCGACCACCGACAGCCAGGCGGTGTCCAGCTGCCGGGCCGGGGCGGGCGCGCGCCGACCGGCCACCCGGTACGGCTGCTCCACCAGCGCCACGTGCACCCCCGCAGCGGTGGCACCGCGGGTGGCCGCGACCAGGTCGGGGGCGTCGACGCCGCCACCCGCGCCGTGCCCGAGCAGCAGACCCGCACGGCCCTCCGGCGCGCAGTGCAGTTCGGCGACCGCGGGGCCGTGGGGGGTCGCCAGCTCGGTGCGGTTCATCAGGCCTCGAACAGGTCGGGTTCGGCTTGGTCGAGGTCGGTGGCCAGCGGGGCGAGCAGCTCCGGGCCGTTGTTGCGCACGCTGTTGACCGCCCGCGACACGGGCCGGATCTCCAGCGCGTCCACGATGTCCCACGACGGCGGCGCCAGCAGCTCGGCCACCTCGGTGGCGTCCGGGTCCAGCCAGCCCGGCCAGGCGTCGCGGCCGAGCAGCAGCGGCATCCGGTCGTGGATCTCGGCGATCGGGCCGACGGCGTCGGTGGTGAGCACCGCGCAGGTGATCAGCACCGGGGCGGCCGGGTCGGTCTTGTCCCGCCAGGTGGTCCACAGGCCCGCCATCGCCAGGCTGCTGCCGTCGCGGGTGGTGGTGTAGAACGGCTGCTTGGCCGACCTGTCCCGGCGCCACTCGTACCAGCCGTCGGCGGGGATGAGGCAGCGGCGCTGGGCGAGGGACTTCTTGAAGGCGGGCTTCTCGGCCGCGCTCTCCGACCTGGCGTTGATCATGCGGGCGCCGCCGGACGCGTCCTTGGACCACGCGGGCACCAGACCCCACTTCATCACCCGCAAGGTGCGCTCGGTGGTGGAGTCGTCGACCGTGCCGTCCTCCGCGCGGGGGTGCCGCTGCACGACGGCGACGACGTTCTTCGTCGGGGCGACGTTGTAGTCCAGATCCGGCGCCTGGTCCCCCATGGCGTCGACCGCGTCGAACTCCGCGGCGAGCGTGGCGGGGTCCTTGGCCGACGCGTACCTTCCACACACGGCCGATCCACCTCCCCTCTCCGCGCCCAGGGCGTGGGCGCATCGTGACATGCCAGACTGACAGGTGCGAGCCGGTAACCCGCGCGGGCGGTGGGTGCGGGAGGATTGCCGCATGCCGCAGCCATGGTCAGCGCCCCTCGCCGCCACGCCCGTGCACGCCACCGTCACCGTCCCCGGATCCAAGTCGATCACCAACCGCGTGCTGGTGCTGGCCGCGCTCAGCGGCCGCGCGAGCACGGTGACCGGGGCGGTCGAGGGGCGGGACGCGGAGCTGATGGTCGCGGCCCTGCGCGCGCTCGGCGTGCCGGTCGAGGCGGACGGCTCGACGGTCCGGGTGGGGGCGCACGACGGCTTCCGCGGCGGCGGCGAGATCGACTGCGGTCTCGCGGGCACGGTCATGCGGTTCGTGCCGCCCGCGGCGGTGCTGGCCGACGGCGAGGTCCGCTTCGACGGCGACCCGCGGGCCCGGGAGCGGCCGATGGGCACCATCCTGGGCGCCCTGCGCGCGCTCGGCGCGGACGTGGCGGGCGACGCGCTGCCGTTCACCCTGGCGGGCACCGGCGCGCTGCCGGGCGGCGTGATCACCATCGACGCCTCGGCCTCCTCCCAGTTCGTCTCCGGGCTGCTGCTCTCCGGCGCCCGCTACGACAAGGGACTCACCCTGCACCACGACGGCGCGCCCGTGCCGTCGATGCCGCACATCGATATGACCGTCGAGCTGCTGCGCCGGGCGGGCGTGGTGGTCGACGACAGCGAGCCGAACACCTGGCGGGTCGAGCCGGGGCCGGTCGGCGCGGTCGACTGGGTGGTCGAGCCGGACCTGTCCAACGCCACCCCGTTCCTGGCCGCCGCGGCGGTGACCGGCGGCGAGGTGACCGTCACCGGGTGGCCGTCCGCGACGACCCAGCCCGGCGACGCGATCCGGGACATCCTCACCCGGATGGGCGCCGAGGCCGTGCTGGCCGACGGCGCGCTGACCGTGCGCGGACCGGGCAGGCTGTCCGGTGTGGACATCGACCTGCGCGACGTCGGCGAGCTGACCCCGACGGTCGCCGCGCTGGCCGCGCTGGCCGACAGCCCGTCGCGGCTGCGGGGCATCGCGCACCTGCGCGGCCACGAGACCGACCGGCTCGCCGCGCTGGTCGCGGAGATCACCGGGCTGGGCGGGGACGCCAACGAGACCGCGGACGGCATCGAGATCCGCCCCGCCGCGCTGCGCGGCGGCCCGTGGAAGGCCTACGCCGACCACCGGATGGCGACCGCGGGCGCGATCGTGGGCCTGGTCGTGGACGGTGTCGCCGTCGACGACATCGCCACGACGGCCAAGACCATGCCGGACTTCCCGGGGATGTGGTCGCGAATGCTGGCGGGCGCGGAAGGCAACTGACGTGGCGGGCAGGCGCGGGGACTGGAGCAGGCTCGACGAGGCCGATGTCCGCGTCCGCCCCGGCAAGGGCAGCAGGCCGCGCAGCAAACGCCGCCCGGAGCACGCCGACGCGGTCGGCGCGATGGTGGTGGGCAAGGACCGGGGCCGCTGGACGTGCGCGGTCGACCGCGACCCGGGCCACCTGGTGGTGGCGATGCGGGCGCGGGAACTGGGCCGCACGCCGGTGGTCGTCGGCGACCAGGTCGACCTCGTCGGCGACACCACCGGCGCGTCGGACACGCTGGCGCGGATCGTCCGGGTGGCCGACCGCACCAGCGTCCTGCGCCGCACCGCCGACGACACCGACGCGTTCGAGCGCGTCGTGGTGGCCAACGCCGAGCAGCTGCTGATCGTCTGCGCGCTGGCCGACCCGCAGCCGCGCACGGGGTTCATCGACCGCTGCCTGGTGGCGGCGTTCGCGGGTGGGCTGGCGCCGCTGCTGTGCCTGACCAAGGCGGACCTGGCCGACCCGGCGCCGCTGCTGGCCCGGTACGCGGAACTGGACCTGCCCGCCGTGGTCACCCGGCACGACGTGGAGCCGGACGTGCTGCGCGAGCACCTCGCCGACCGGGTCTCGGCGCTGGTCGGCCACTCCGGGGTGGGGAAGTCCACTTTGGTCAACCGGCTGGTGCCGGACGCGGCGCGGGCGATCGGCGCGGTGAGCGGGGTCGGCAAGGGCAGGCACACGTCGACCTCGGCCGTGGCGCTGCCGCTGCCGGGCGGCGGGTGGGTGGTGGACACGCCCGGGATCCGCTCGTTCGGGTTGGCGCACATCGAACCGGGCGACATCGTGGCCGCGTTCGAGGAGTTCGTGGCCGCCGCCGAGGAGTGCCCGCCGGGCTGCGGCCACCTCGGGGCGCCGGAGGACCCGGGCTGCTACCTGGACACGGTGGTCGAGGGCGGCGAGGCCACAGCGGGGCGGCTGGAGTCCTTGCGCAGGCTGTTGGTGTCGAAGGCGGGCGCCGACGAATGACATGATGGCGGCGTGGAGATCCTCAGGTACACCGCCTTCACCGACCACCCCGACGGCGGCAACCCCGCCGGTGTCGTCCTCGACGCCACCGGCGAGACCGACGAGGAGATGCAGGCAGCGGCGGCCCGCGTCGGCTACTCGGAGACGGCGTTCCTGCTGCCCCGCGCCGACGGCGACCTGGACGTGCGCTACTTCAGCCCGCTGGTCGAGATCCCGTTCTGCGGCCACGCCACCATCGCCGCCACGATCGCGCACGCCGCCGCGCACGGCCCGGGCCCGCTGCGGCTGCACACGCGCGCCGGGCTGGTGGAGGTCGCCACGACCGAGGTCGAGCCGGAGGTCTTCACCGCGACCCTGGTCAGCGTCGCGCCGCGGACCGGGGAGCTGCGCGCGCTCGACGAGCTGCTGGCCGCGCTGCGCTGGTCGGCCGACGACCTGCACCCGGACTACCCGCCGCGCGCGGCGTACGCCGGTGCCTGGCACCCGGTCCTGGTCACCCGGACCCGCGCGCGCTTGGCGGACCTGGCCTACGACTTCGCCGCGCTGAGCGAGCTGATGGCGCGGGAGGAGTGGACGACGATCCAGCTGGTGCACCGCGAGTCCGACGTGGTCTTCCACTCCCGCAACCCGTTCCCGCCGGGTGGTGTCGTGGAGGACCCGGCGACGGGCGCGTCCGCCGCGGCGCTGGGCGGGTACCTGCGGGAACTGGGGCTGGTCGAACTGCCCGCGGCGCTGACGATCCACCAGGGCGACGACATGGGGCGGCCGGGAGTGATCACGGTGTCGATCCCGTCGGACCCCGCCTCGGGGATCCACATCACGGGCACGGCGGTTCGGCTCTGACCACCCTCGGGTGATCATGGGCGGCCTCCGGCCCCCGGAATCGAGTTTACCGGCGGGGGCCGACAAAACCGGGGCCGTGAGCGGTGGGCTGTGGACAACCCGGGCCGGGGCTGTGCACAACTCGCGGCTGGCGCGGGCGGCGGAGCGCCTCGGGCAGGAACGACTCGGGGCTGGCGCGGGCGGTGGAGCGCCTCAGGGCAGGAACGACTCGGGGCGAGAGCAGTTCGGCACGGCGACGGCGCGGGCGCGGTGGTGCGCGGCGGGGAGCCTTGGCGCGGTTCGGGCCGGAACGGCTCGGGGGCCCGCCGACGGGTCGGCGGGCCCCCGAGGTCCACTTGATCAGCCCATGTGCGGGTAGCGGTGGTCGGTCGGGGGGACGAAGGTCTCCTTGATCGACCGGGGGCTCACCCACCGCTGGAGGTTGTAGATCGAGCCCGCCTTGTCGTTGGTGCCGGAGGCGCGGCTGCCGCCGAAGGGCTGCTGGCCGACGACGGCGCCGGTGGGCTTGTCGTTGACGTAGAAGTTGCCCGCGGCGAAGCGCAGGGCCTTGTGGGCCTGCTCGACGGCGGTGCGGTCGGTGGCGAACACGGCGCCGGTGAGGGCGTAGGGCGACGAGGAGTCGACCAGTTCCAGGACCTTGGCGTACTCGGCGTCCTCGTACACGTGCACGGCGAGGATCGGGCCGAAGTACTCGGTGGTGAACACGTCCTGGAGGGGGTCGCTGCCGAGCAGGACGGTCGGCTGGACGAAGTAGCCCACCGAGTCGTCGGCCGTGCCGCCCGCGAGCACCTCGATCGACGAGTTCGCCGCGGCGGCGGCCAGCGCGTCCTTGTGCTTGGCGAAGGCCCGGGCGTCGATGACCGCGCCGCCGAAGTGGTCGAAGTCGGTGACGTCGCCGTAGGACAGCGACTTGGTCACGTCGACCAGCTGGTCGCGGACGCCGCCCTCCCAGACGGACCGGGCGATGTAGGCGCGGGACGCGGCCGAGCACTTCTGGCCCTGGTACTCGAACGCGCCGCGGACCAGGCCGATGGCGACGGCCGCCGGGTCGGCGGAGGCGTGCGCGACGACGAAGTCCTTGCCGCCGGTCTCGCCGACGATGCGCGGGTACGAGCGGTACGTGTCGAGGTTGTCCCCGATGGTCCGCCACAGGTGCTTGAAGGTGCGGGTCGAGCCGGTGAAGTGCAGGCCGGCGAAGTCCGGGTCGGTCAGCGCGACCTCGGAGAGCGCCTGGCCGTCGCCGGTGACCATGTTGATCACACCGGGGGGCAGGCCCGCGGCCTCGAGCAGGCGCAGCGTGTAGTGCGCGGCGAGCTGCTGGGTCGGCGACGGCTTCCACACGACCGTGTTGCCCATCAGCGCCGGGGCAGTGGGCAGGTTGCCCGCGATGGCGGTGAAGTTGAACGGCGTGATCGCGGTGACGAACCCGTCCAGCGGCCGGTGGTCGAAGCGGTTCCACATGCCCGGGGACGACGCGGGCTGCTCCTCGATCAACCGGCGCGCGAAGGACACGTTGTAGCGCCAGAAGTCGATCAGCTCGCAGGCGCTGTCGATCTCCGCCTGCTGGGCCGACTTGGACTGGCCGAGGACGGTCGCGGCGTTGATCGTGTCGCGCCAGGGGCCCGCGAGCAGGTCGGCGGCGCGCAGCAGGACCGCGGCGCGCTCGTCGAAGGGCAGCTCGCGCCAGGCCGGGGCGGCGGACTTGGCCGCGGCGACGGCGTCGGTCACGTCGGCCGCGGTGGCCTGCGCGGTGACACCGAGGACGTGCTGGTGGTCGTGCGGCTGGACCACGTGCACGCGGTCACCGCCCGCGAACCGCTGGACGCCGCCGATGGTCATGGTCAGCTCGGCCTGCTCGGCCTCCAGCTCCGCGATCCGGCGCCGCAACGACTCCCGGGCCGGGGTGCCCGGCGCGTAGGAGTTGATCGGCTCGTTGGTCGGGTCGGGAACGGACGAAACGGCGTCCATCGTGTGGCTCGCCTCCTGTGTGGAAGAGGTGGGGTGTCGATCACTCTGGCGGGTGGCGTGCTCGTGGCCAACGCACTCGCCTACATCCTGTCATGGGATGAACTGCGGTTACAGCAGCTCCAGCACGAACGGCAGCTCTTGGGCGGCGTACCAGGCCAGCTCGTGGTCCTCGGCCTCGCCGAGCACGAACTCCGCGTCGGGGTCGCCGAGGTCGGCGGCGTCCACCGCGGCCACGGCGTCGCGCACCGCGTCCTGGGCCTCCTCGGTGTCCAGGTGGATCGCGGCGACCACCTTGAGCTGCACCGGGCCCGCCAGCTTCACCACCGCGTAGTCCAGGTCGGAGCGCAGCTCGGCGCCGTCGACGTCGGCGGAGACCACCGCGCGGCGCATCAGCGCCTCCGGGTCGCGCTCCAGCTCGGCGCCCAGCAGGCGCAGCGACGCCCGCGCGGCGTCGAGCATGGCCGCGTACTCCAACTCCTCGTCGCCCCCGGTCGCGTAGGACTCGCGCAGGGCCGGGGTCAGCGCGAACGCGGTGCCGCCGATCGCGGCGAGCTCGCCGTTGGCGCTCAGCTCGCGCAGCATGGCCACCGTGGCCGGTATGTACACCCTCAACTCATCACGCTCTCACAGTCATGGGACTCATCACGTTCCCACGGTCGACGAACTCATCACGCCTGGACAACGGTCCCACAGCCACCGGGCCCGTCACGCCTTCACCGCCGCCAGCAGTTCCTCGACGGACTCTTCCAGCATCCGCGCCAGCGCGTCCACGTCGGACATCGCGGCGCGGTCGCCGGTCAGGCCGAAGAACACCCCGCCGTCGTAGGAGGTGACCCCGATGGCCAGCGCCTGGTTCTTGGTCAGCGGCATGGCGGGGAACATCGCGGTCATCCGCGCGGTGCCCGCGTACAGCGGGACCTGCGGGCCGGGCACGTTGGTGACCACCACGGTGAAGATCCGCCCGGCGACGGAGGCGGCGGCCCGCGCGCCCAGCGAGTGCAGCGTCGGCGGGGCGAACCCACCGACCCGCAGCAGCGCCGACGCGGCCACCGACCGGCCCGAGTCACCGTGCGGGCGCAGCGCGTGGCTGATGTGCTGCAACCGCACGAACGGGTTGGGTTCGCCCACGGGTAAGTCGACCAGCTGCGGGCTGACCTGGTTGCCGAGCATGCCGGGCACGGTGCCGTCGGCGCCGCCGTCGCGCACCGCCAGCGGGACCAGCGCGCGCACGGTGGTGGCCGAGGTCAGCTGCTCGCCCCGGGACAGCAGCCAGGCCCGCAGGGCGCCGGAGACCACGGCCAGCACCACGTCGTTGACCGTGCCGCCGTGCCGGGCGCGCACGCCCCGCAGGTCGTCGAGCCGGGCCCGGGCCACGGCGTAGCGGCGGGCCTTGCCCACGGTGGCGCTGAGCGGCCCGGCGGGCGCGGGCCGGGTGGCCACCCCGATCGCGGATACCAGGGTGCCCAGCACGCCGGTGACCTTGCGGGTGGTGGCCGTGGCGTCGGCGATGGCGGCCCGGACGTTCTCCACCACCTCGGCGGGCCGGTGCACGGTCTCGGTGACCGCGTCGAGCAGCAGCCGGGTGGGCCCGGGGAGCCTGCGCGGCACCCACGGCTCCTCGTCCGGGTCCGGCTCGGTGGGGTGCGGGTCGGGTTCCAGGATGACCTGGCCGAAGTCGATCGTGCGGATGCCGTCGACCAGGGCCAGGTGGGTCTTGGTGATCAGCGCGACGTGCCCGCCCGCCAGGCCCTCGACCAGGTACGCCTCCCACAGCGGCCGGGTCTGGTCCAGCGGCCGGGCCAGCAGGCGCGCGACCAGGTCGTACAACTGGCTGTCGCTGCCCGGGCGGGGCAGCGCGGAGCGGCGGACGTGGTAGGTGACGTCGAAGCCCGGGTCGTCCACCCAGACCGGCCGGGCCAGCCGCCCGGGGACCTGGGCAACCCGCTGCCGGTAGCGCGGGACCAGCGGCAGGCGCTGCTCGATGAGCGCGACCAGGCCGTCGTAGTCGAAGCCCGCCTTCGGCCTGCGGAACACCGCGACCCCGCCGACGTGCATCGGCGTCGCCTGGTCCTCCAGGTAGAGGAAGGAGGCGTCGAGGGCGGACAGGCGGTCGGGCATGGCCCGATCCTGGCACACGCGGGCCACCCGGAACGGGTGAGCGGGTGGGGGCGACCGGTGGACGTGGGATGCTGCGTGTCGTGTCACGTGAGCCCCTCGCCCCTCCCCGGTCCGACTCGCCCAAGGACCGGTTCGTCACGGTATACGGCCGCAAGCCCGTCCTGGAGGCCTTGGCGGATACCCGACTGTCGGTGGACAAGGTGGTGCTCGCCGACAACGCGCACGGCCCGGCCGCCCGGGAGATCCTCGACGCCGCGCGGGCCCGCGGGGTGCCGGTGCAGCGGGCCACGCCGCACCGGGTGAAGGTGTTGGCGGGCAACGGGAAGCAGGACCAGGGCGTGCTCGCCGACGTGGTCGCGCCCCGGATGCGCAGGCTGACCGACGCGCTGGCGGGCAAGCGCCCTTCGACCGTGCTGCTGCTGGACGGGATCACCACCCCGGCCAACGTCGGCATGATCCTGCGCACCGCGACGGCGGCGGGCATCGGCGGCATCGTGGTGCCCCGGCGCGGGGTGGCGGGCATCGATCCGCTGGTGGTGAAGGCGTCGGCCGGGGTGGCGTTCACCGCCCCGGTGCTGCGGTGCGCGACGGCGGAGGAGGCGGCGGCGGAGCTGCGCGCGGCCGGGTACCCGCTGTACGCGATGGACGCGGGCGCCCGCAAGTCGGTGTTCGACGCGGACGTCCCGGAGCGGGTGGCGTTCGTGCTGGGCAGCGAGTCGGACGGGGTGAGCGAGGGCGTGCGCGCCCACGTCAACCGGTGGGTGTCGATCCCGATGGCGGGCGGCGTGGAGTCGCTGAACGTGGCCTCGGCCGCGGCGGTGCTGTGCTTCGAACTGGTCCGCCGCCGGGTCAGCTGAGTCCGAGGAGGATGCCCACCTCGTCCACTGTGGACTCAGTACTGATGTGGTGCACCCCGGTCATCCCGACCGCGGCGGCCCCGCGCACGTAGGCCGCCACGTCGTCGACGAAGACGCAGACCCCGGGCTCGACACCGAGCGCTTCGGCGGCGCGGCGGTAGATCCCGGGGTCGGGTTTGGCGACGCCGACGACCCCGGAGACGACCACGGCGTCGAAGACGTCCGGCAGCCCGCGCGGCACGGAGTCCGCATTGGACAACAACGCCGTGCGCCTGCCCGACGCCCGCACCCGCGCCACGAGCTCGGGGATACCCGCCTCGGTGAACACCCCGGCGTAGTCGACCACCAGTGCTTCGTACTCCACGAGCGCCGATTGTCCCCGCACCCGGACACCGTTCACCACATGAGGTGCGCGCTGTCGCGAGCCGCCGCCCCCGGGCGCCCTGACCTGGTGACCCCAGGAAGGAGCCCAGGTTGCGGATCGAGCCCGTCCCCGACTACGACACCCCCGTCCCCGAGGCCTTCGAGGAGCGGTGGACCACACCCCCGGCCTGGGTGCCGGGCCCGCGCTGGACCATAGCCACCCCCACCCGCCACACCACCTGGCGGATGCTGACCATGCTCCTGGAGGCGTTGGACGGCAGACGCCCCCTGGCCCACCTGCACGCGTCGCTGGCGCCGCAGGTGTACGAGGCCATGCTGACCAGAACCCACAACCCCCGCACCCACCACCGCCTCTCCACCCTGCACACCTTCGAACCGGCACCGGGCATCGTCGAAATAGCAGCCACCATCCGCGTCCACCCCCTGGACCGAACAACGAAATGGCGCCTCCAAGCCCTGGCAGGCCGCCTGGAACAAACCTCCGGCACCTGGATCTGCACCCTCCTCCGCCCGGTCGGCTTCTGACGTGCCCTGCACCGGGCACGGACCACCGGCCGCACACCGAACTCGCCGGGCAGGCCGGCGCGGGGCAGGCAGCCCACGGCTCCGCGTCCACCCGACTGCGGGACCGTGGACCGCAAACCGCACGACCCGGGGCCCTTCCCTGGCCCGAGTTGTGCACAGCCCCGACCAAGTTGTCCACAGCCCACCACTCACGGCCCCGGTTTTGTCAGCCCCCGCCGGTGAACTCGATTCCGGGGGCCGGAGGCCGCCCATGATCATCCGGCCCACGCCCACGGGCCGCCGCTGGGCAGCAGGCCACTGGCCACGAGCCGCACAGGCTGCCCGGCCGCCAAGCTTTCGGATGCCAGCTGCCGGATGCCATGCCGGCTACAGGCCACACACCGGGCACCGGGCACCGGGCACCGGGCACCGGGCACCGGGCACCGGGCACCGGGCACCGGGCACCGGGCACCGGGCACCGGGCACCGGGCACCGGGCACCGGGCACCGGGCACCGGGCACCGGGAGGATCCAAACACGACACTGGCCCGCGAGTGGGTACTCGCGGGCCAGTGGAGTCGTACTCGGTGGGTCAGCGGCGCGGGCCCTTGCGGCCCTTCTTGGCCTGGTCGCGGGCCTGCTGCCTGCGCTCGCGACGGGTGCCGCTGCCCGCGTCGCCGTCGGCGGCGGACTCGGAGTGGGACTCGACGCCGCCGCCCTCGGCGGGGCCGGTGTAGCTCAGCGGCTGCTGCGGCGGCGCGCCGAAGCCCTTGCTGCGCAGCGCGGGCGGCAGCTTCTCCCCCGCGTTGGTGGCCGCGGCCTCCTCGGCCTGGGCGCGCCGCTGGTGCTCGGCGGCGCGCGCCTGGCGGGCCCGCAACTCGGCCTGCCTGGCCTGCTCCTCCGGGCTCGGCCCGCTCACCGACGGCAGCGCCGTCGGCTGGGCCGCGAGCTGGACCGGCGGCGCGGGCTCGGCGGGCTCGACCGGCACGTTGAACAGGTACCCGACGGTCTCCTCCTTCAGCGCGTCGAGCATCGCGCCGAACATGTCGAAGCCTTCCTTCTGGTACTCGATCAGCGGGTCGCGCTGGGCCATGGCGCGCAGGCCGATGCCCTCCTTGAGGTAGTCCATCTCGTAGAGGTGCTCGCGCCACTTGCGGTCCAGGACCGACAGCATGACCTGCCGCTCCACCTGCCGCATCGCGCCTTCGCCGACCCGGCCGTCGATCTCCGCCTCGCGCGCCTGGTAGGCGGCGAGGGCGTCATCGGTGATGGCCCTGTGCAGGTACTCGTGGTCCATGTCGCTGCCCTCGGCCTCGGCCTCCTCGACCAGGCGCTCCCAGTCCAGGGAGATCGGGTACAGCGTCTTGAGCGCGGTCCACAGCTTGACGTGGTCCCAGTCCTCGGCGTAGCCGCCCGCGGTGGCGCCGACCACGTACGCCGAGACCACGTCGGTGATCATGTGCTGGATCTGCTCGCTGAGGTCCTCGCCCTCGAGCACGCGCCTGCGCTCGCCGTAGATGACCTGGCGCTGCTTGTTCATGACCTCGTCGTACTTGAGGACGTTCTTGCGGATCTCGTAGTTCTGCTGCTCGACCTGGGTCTGCGCGCTCTTGATCGCGCGGGTGACCATCTTGGCCTCGATCGGCTGGTCCTCGGGCACGTTCATCACGGTCATGACCCGCTCGACCATGCCCGCGTTGAACCGCCGCATCAGCTCGTCGCCCAGCGACAGGTAGAACCGCGACTCGCCGGGGTCGCCCTGGCGGCCGGAGCGACCGCGCAGCTGGTTGTCGATGCGCCGCGACTCGTGCCGCTCGGTGCCCAGCACGTACAGCCCGCCCGCGGCCTGCACCTCGATCTTCTCGGCCTTGACCGCCTCCTGCGCCTTCTCCAGCGCGGCGGGCAGCGCGGCGCGCCACTCCTCGGGGGTCTCCTCCGGGTCGAGGCCGCGCTCGCGCAGCACCTCCTCGGCGATGTGCTCCGGGTTGCCGCCGAGCACGATGTCGGTACCGCGGCCGGCCATGTTGGTCGCCACGGTGACCGCGCCCTTGTGCCCGGCGCCCGCGATGATCGCGGCTTCCTTCTCGTGGTGCTTGGCGTTGAGCACGTTGTGCGGCACGCCCGCCTTGACCAGCAGCTTCGACAGGTACTCCGACCGCTCGACGCTGGTCGTGCCGACCAGCACCGGCTGGCCCGCCTCGTGCCGCTCGGCGATGTCCTCGGCGACGGCGAGGAACTTCGCCTCCTCCGTCTTGTAGATCAGGTCGGCCTGGTCCTTGCGGACCATGTCCCGGTTCGTCGGGATGGGCACGACGCCGAGCTTGTAGGTGTTGTGGAACTCCGCGGCCTCGGTCTCCGCGGTACCGGTCATGCCCGCGAGCTTGGTGTAGAGGCGGAAGTAGTTCTGCAGGGTGATCGTGGCCAGCGTCTGGTTCTCGGCCTTGATCTCCACGTTCTCCTTGGCCTCGATGGCCTGGTGCATGCCCTCGTTGTAGCGGCGACCGGAGAGCACGCGACCGGTGAACTCGTCGACGATCAGGACCTCGCCGTTGCGGACGATGTAGTCCTTGTCGCGCTTGTACAGCTCCTTGGCCTTGAGCGCGTTGTTGAGGTAGCCGACGAGCGGGGTGTTGGCCGCCTCGTACAGGTTCTCGATGCCGAGCTGGTCCTCGACCAGCGCGACGCCCTTCTCGGTGACGCCGACCGTCCGCTTGCGCTCGTCGACCTCGTAGTGGGTGTCGCGGCGCAGCATCGGGGAGAGCCGGGCGAACTCCTGGTACCAGCGCGACGACTGGTCGGCCGGGCCGGAGATGATCAGCGGCGTGCGGGCCTCGTCGATCAGGATGGAGTCGACCTCGTCGACCACGGCGAAGTTGTGGCCGCGCTGCACCATGTCGTCGAGCGACCAGGCCATGTTGTCGCGCAGGTAGTCGAAGCCGAACTCGTTGTTCGTGCCGTGCGTGATGTCGCAGGCGTAGGCCTCGCGGCGCTGGGCCGGGGTCATGTCGGCCAGGATCACGCCGACGGTCAGGCCGAGGAAGCGGTGGATGCGCCCCATCCACTCCGCGTCGCGCTTGGCGAGGTAGTCGTTGGTGGTGATGACGTGCACGCCGTCACCGGAGAGGGCGTTGAGGTAGGCGGGCAGCACACCGGTCAGCGTCTTGCCCTCACCGGTGCGCATCTCGGCGACCTGCCCGAGGTGCAGCGCGGCGCCACCCATCAGCTGGACGTCGAAGTGCCGCTGGCCGAGCACCCGCTTGGCGCCCTCGCGGGCCACCGCGAACGCCTCGGGGAGCAGCTCGTCGAGGGACTCGCCCCCGGCGTAGCGCTTCTTGAACTCTTCGGTCTTGCCGCGCAGGTCCTCGTCGCTGAGCCCGACGACATCGTCCTCCAGCGAGTTGATGTGCGCTGCGATGTTGCGCAGTCGCTTGAGCATCTTGCCCTCGCCCGCGCGCAGGATCCGGGACAGCACCATCCGAGTCGACCTCGCTAGCTGATAGTCGTGCACCCGCCACGGGCGCTCCTGTAGGTCATCGTAGGCAACCCGGCGCGCGCCGTGCACCGACGCTCGCCTGGGGCGCCGCGCAGGCTACCCGGGTGACCCACACCTCAGCGTCAACGGTTCACGGTGGCGTGGGGTTCCGCCCTTGGCCGACCTGGCAAATGGGAACGCTCGAGGTCGCGGGTCCGCCGACCCCGGACCGGGTGCGGTTCGATGTGCCCTGACCAGGCGGGACCGGCTGTTCGGGGCGGGCGCCGGTCCCGGTCGGCATCCCCCCGATCGGGCGACGGTCGCCGACTCGACGTCTGTGGTTCAGACCCGGACAGCTCCACCTCCGCCCGCCCGCTGCCTACCACCGCGCCCACCACTCGCGGACCACCAGGGCTCCCAGGTGGCGCCCACCGCTTGCGCGGAGCCGGGCGCGTCCTTCGTCGACCGTCGAGCACCGGTCCCCCAGCGTGGTCGCTCGCGCCAGTGACTCGGGCGTAGCGGGGCAGGGGCAGCGGCCGCCCGCAATGGGGATGGGAGGCGAAGCCGCGCGAGGCGCGCGGGCTCAGGGCGAGATGGGCCGGACGACCTGGCGAGGCCAGGCAAGACCAATGCCCCGACAGTAGGCATAGATGACACGCGCGGCGGCTCGGCTATCACGCAGTGGAGGCGGGAAGCGGAGCCGCGCGAGGTGCGTGGGGCTCAGGCGGGCAGGACGATGCCCCGGAGGCGTTGGGCCTCCGGGGCTGGTCGTCGGTTGGTGCCCGGGTGCCGTGGGGGCGGGCCCGGGGAAGGGTTGGTCGGGTGACGGTCAGACGAGTTTGATGACGCCGTAGTCGAAGGCCCGGCGGCGGTAGACGACGCTGGGGATGCCGGTGTCGGCGTCGGCGAACAGGTAGAAGTCGTGGCCCACGAGCTCCATCTCGTAGAGGGCCTGGTCGACGGTCATGGGTTTGGCCGGGTGCTCCTTCTGGCGCACCACACGGCCCGGGAGGTCGCTGTCACTGTCCCCTTCGGCCTCCTCCCACCGCTGCTCGGGCAGCCGCACGCTGCCGAAGTCGCCGTCGAGTTCGCTTCCGTTGTACTGGTTTCCGTTGTGCCCGTTGCCGTTGCGGAGTCTGCTGCTGCCGTTGAGCTCGCCGTCGTGGGCGAGGTCGGCGGCGTCGGGGGCTTCGAGCACGGTGGTCAGCGCGGTGCGGCGGTCGCCGCCCGCCGCGGCGGATATCGCTTGGCCGACCGAGGCCGGGGTCCGGCGTCCGTGGTGCACGCGCCTGCGGTCGTGCACCCTGCGCAGCCGGTTCTCCAGCTTGGTCACCGCCAGGTCCAGCGCGGCGTAGAAGTCGCCCGCGCACGCCTCGGCGCGCACCGCCGGACCCTTGCCCATGCCGGTGATCTCGACCCGCTGGCAGTTCTTCGACTGCCTGCGGTTGGGCTCATGGAAGAGCTCGACGTCGAAGCGGATGACCTTGCGGTCGTAGCGCTCCAGACGGCTCAGCTTCTCCTCGACGTGAATCCGGTAGTGCTCCGGAACCTCCACGTTTCGGCCCTTAACCACGATGTCCATACACGACCTCCCTCGCTGTCGGCGAGTACTGGTTCCGCAACATGTGAAGCCTCGGCGCCGGGCTGGTCTGGATTCCAAGTCCAGGACAGGACGTGACCTCGGGGGATTCCCCGCCGGGTCAGCGCTCCACCGGCACCAGGGTCATGGGCTCCTCGCCTCCTCCCTGCCAACCGGGAACGGTGATAGCGCAGAACGCTAGCCCGGGTTCGGTTCGAACAACAGCCCCCGGGGCGGGCGACATCCGTTCGCGACCCAGAGTGACACCGAGCGACAACCCAGCGGTCACGCAGGGCCATGCCCGGTACGGCGCGCCCGATCGTCCGCGTCGCGGTTCATCCCGACGGCGCAATCCGACCGGACGAGCAGCGGTGCGTCGCGATCCGGCGACCGGCGTCCACGGCTGAGCCAAGAGGCTCTGGACCTGTTCCGCGTTCGCCCGCATATCCAGCCAACGGACCCGAACGGCCCAGGGTTCCCGGAACCCGTTCACTCTTTCGGAGGTATCCGGGCATTCCGGTATCTGGGATCAACCAGTCGCAACGCGACCGCGCACAGCGAGTACCGGCCGGTACCCCCGGTTGCCGCCCCACCGCGGGCCACGACGCCGACCCAGCGCCGACCAGGGTCGGATCCACCAGGAGCCGTCCCCTTCCTCGGGAGTGGCCGAAGAGCACCACCGGTCTGCCTCGGCTGACACCTGACCGCCGGGCTGCGGCGGTTGATTCCGCGGCCACCACGTCGTCAAGTACCAGAAGAGGTACAACCCGGCGGGGAACCGAGACCGGATCCGCCATCGGACGCGACGGTGTCGAGGACCGGCGCCCCCAAGTAGTAAGCACAACGGGAGTGTCCCCACGAACGGCAGAAGTCAACCGGCGTAGCGGCACTTGATCCCACGCCGCTTGGACGTGCCCGGCACGCGAACGCGTGTTGTCCCAGCACGAGCGGGACAGAGACCCGCCACGAGCCGGCCTCGAGGTTGGGCAGCGGCACGCCCGGACGACCACCTTCCATAGTCGTGGGGATGTCAGCAAGGGGCAGTCGAGCACGATGGTTGCCGCACCTATCCGGATCGCGGGCCGTGGTCCAGGAGCCGTGTGGTTCCACCGGCGGCCCCGCAACCGGGAGAACGTGCCTGGTCGCGGACAACGGGTCGCGGCGCACAGGGAGTGCCTGTCGCTGTGCCCGGTCCCTACCCACAGGCCAGCGCCGTGGAAGGTGGGTCGCTGTCGTCGAGGCCGGAACAGGCGAGGCAGCAGTGCGTCGGCAGAAGCCCACGCCCCAACCGACAAGGACCAACCAGACGTCCTTGCCGGTCAAACACGCCGGCTACGTCGCCCGCATGACTCGTGATGGCGAGATGCCACCTGACTGCCTCGCCTGGGGGCTGGGCTGCCAAACCACCGTGCGCCAAGGGACCACCGCGTGGGGCGCTGCTCGGGGTCAGACGGTGGCGGCGCAGGCGAGTACGGCGAGGACCGGTCGGTCGACCCCGGCTAAGGCTCGACCGCAGGCGGCGGCCGTGGAACCGGTCGTCACCACGTCGTCGAGTACGAGGATGGGGGCGCCCGGTGGCGGGGTCAGGGTTGGGTCCACCGACAGGTGGGACTCCAGGTTGTGCGCGCGGGCCTCGGGGGACAGGCCGACGGAGTCCCCGGCGCGCCAGCCGAGTCGTAGGGCGGGGGTGACCCTTGCCTGGATGCCGCGCTCCCCCAGGGCCCGGCTGACCTCGTCGGCCACCCGCAGCATGTGGTGGCCGCCGCGGCGTCGGGCGGTGGCGTCTCGGGACGGGGCTGGGATCAGCCAGAGCGCCTGGTTCGGGGTTGGTGGGTTCGGATCGGGGTGATCGGGCACCCCGGATGCGATGACGGGCATGGGTGAGGGGGCGCCCCAGGGTGAGGTGGCAGCCCGGGGCGAGGGGTCGGCCGCGAATGAGGGGTCGCGTGTGGACGGAGCGGGTGGGGTGGCCGCGGGGCGCGTGGACAGCAGGCGCGCGGCCAAGCGGGGGACGGCGCGGGCCAGCGCCTGTCCCAAAGGGACGGCGAGGCGCACCCGGGCCTTCTCCTTGTACGCGAGGATCGCCCGGCGGACCGGACCCGCGTAGGGGGCCAGGGCGAAGACCCTGGGGCCGGCGCGGGTGGCGGTCCGGTGGACCTCGTGCAGGCCCGCCAGGGTCTCCCCGCAGGCCGGGCACCAGTCGGTCGCGGGGTGGGCGCAGCCCGCGCAGTAGCGGGGCAGCAGCAGGTCGAGTGCGGTTCGCGGGTTCATGTGGACCACTGTGGCGGAAATCGGGGAGCTCCGCGAAAAGTTGTCCACAGGGGGTTGACTCAGCCGGGGTAGAACGGTACCGACCCCGGCGGCTGGCCGAACTGGTGCCGCTGCCAGACCTTGCCCGGCTGCTGCGTCGACCACATCTGCAGCCGGTCGGTCACCAGCACGGCCCGGCTCGGGGCCGCCGTGATGGCGGTGACCGGGGGCGACAGGTTGGTGTTGTTGTACGGGTTGTACCGCAGCCCGTCGATCGGGATGCTCACCACGGGCCGCACCGACTGCCCGGTCGCCACGATGACCGTGAGCCGGTCGAGCCAGTCGATGCTCACGACGTCCTTGACGACCCCACCTTGCAGCGTCCGCGGTGCGCTCAGCGTCACCGCCTCGTTGGCGCGGACGACCGACGCGATCACCACGCTGCCGTTGACCACCGCCGCCACCCGGGCGCCGTCGCGGGAGAGGCGGAGCTGGGTGATCGGGCCGTTGCGGGTCAGTTCGGACGCCTCGACCGGGTAGTCCTCCCACTTGCCCTCGGACGTGCGCCCCACCCGCACCACCAGGTTGCCGTCCTGCACCGTCCACACCTCGGTCGGCACGGCCTCGTTCGAGCCCGCGAACCGCCAGGTCGGCCGGGTGAGCGTGGTCGCCCGCGCCAGGTCGACCTCGGGCAGTTCGCCGTTGGCCTTCCCCACGCGCAGCCGGGGCCCCGTGGGGGTCCGGGCCACGACCGCGAGCTGGCCGCCGTCGAGGGACTGGGCGGCGCTGATGATGTCGTACGCGCCGTCCCCCGCCGGTCCCTCCGCCGGGTTGCCGTCGCGCAGGGACAGCAGCTTGCCGTTGACCACGACCATGCCCAGCAGGTCCGACTTCAGCGTGGTCAGCGCGTCGTAGCTACCCACGTCCCCGACGGTCCAGTCCGCTTTGTCCGGCACAAGAGGGGCGCCCTGGCTACGCAGCCGCAGCGGGCTCGTAGTGACCTCGCGCAGCGAGTACACCAGTTGCGCGGCTATTCGCTGTCTGTCCTCGAGTTGCTTGTTCTCCACCTTGGCCAGGTTGACCAAGATGGCGCCGTCCGGTTCCTGCACCACGTTGGTGCTCAGCGCGAGTCCGTCGAGCTGGCTGCGCACCGCGCCCTTGAGCGAGTCCGACGGCCCCGCGAGCAGCAACGCGACGACCTGCCCGTAGATGTTCTGCCGCGGCTCGATCTCCACGTACCGCAGGTCCGGCACCAGGACGCGCAGGTCCGGGTCGAAGAACTCCAGGCTGACCCGCCGGTAGCTGCTCTCGAAGTCGGACTCGGTGATCAGCCGGGCCGGGGGCGGGTCGGAGATGCGCCACTGGTTGTCCTGGTCGCGGGTGAGCGTCACGCTGTACTCCAGCGGCTGCACCCCCGGCGAGAACGACTTGTCCCCCGACAGCGTGCCGACCTGGGTGCCGGTGAACACGACCACGGTGCGGTTGCCGCCGCTGCCGTTCTCCTGCACCGACTGCGGGATCGTCTTGAACTCGTCCTCGATGATCGTCGGCGTGACCGTGTTGCCCCAGTGCTGCGCCGCCTCCTCGGTGAGGTACGTGCTGGCCACGTCGGTGTAGCCCGCGTTGCGCACGAACTGCTGGACGAGCGTGTACGGGTCGAGCCCCGGCGGCGGCTTGCCGATCTGGCGCGGCCGCTGCGCGGTCGCGTCGAGGACGACCCGGGGCGGGGTGCGGTCGGGGATGTTCGCGCAGCTCGCCAGGCTGAGCAGGGCGAGCAGCAGGACCAGGCACCGCTTCACGGGTACACCTCCTCGGTGACCGACAGCGGGAGCTGTGCGACCTGGGTGATCGGGCGGACGTCGGCGGGGGGCAGCGGCAGCGGGCTCTCGCCGTACTCGATGCCCTGCTCGCGCGGCAGGGTGAGGCGGAAGCAGGCGCCGTCGCCCGGTTCGCCCCACGCGTCGAGGCCACCGCCGTGCAGCCGGGCGTCCTCGAGGCTGATCGCCAAGCCGAGACCGGTGCCGCCGGTGTGCCGGTTGCGCGAGGGGTCGGCGCGCCAGAACCGGTTGAACACCAGGTCGGCCTCGCCGGTGCGCAGGCCGACGCCGTGGTCGCGGACCGTCACCGCGACGGCTTCGGGCCCCATGACCATCCGCAGCTCCACCGGCCTGCCCTCGCCGTGGTCGATGGCGTTGGCCAGCAGGTTGCGCAGGATGCGCTCGATGCGCCGCGACTCGACCTCGGCGGTGACCTCGTCCTCCGGCAGGTCGAGGATGATCTCCGAGCCCGCGTTGCGGGCGATGACCCGCACCGACTCCACCGCGCGCCGGGCGATCGCCCGCAGGTCGGCGTACTCGGCGACCAGGTCCTCCACGCCCGCGTCCAGCCGGGAGATCTCCAGCAGGTCGCCGAGCAGGGACTCGAACCGGTCGAGTTCGTCGACCAGGAGTTCCGTGGAGCGGGCGAGGCCCGCGGGGAACTGGGCGCGGGACGCGTGCAGCACGTCGGCGGCCATCCGGACGGTGGTCAGCGGCGTGCGCAGCTCGTGCGAGACGTCGGAGGTGAACCGGCGCTGGAGCTGGCCGAAGTCCTCCAGCTGGCGGATCTGGTTGGCGATGCTCTCGGCCATCTCGTTGTAGGACTGCGCCAGCTGCGCCACGTCGTCCTCACCCGCGACGACCATCCGCTCGTCCAGCTCGCCGTCGGCGAACCGGGCGGCCGCGCGGGCGGCGCGGCGCACGGGCAGCACGACCTGGCGGGTGACGAGGTTCGTGATCCCCGCCAGGAGCAGCAGCAGCACGAGCCCGCCGACCAGGATGGTGCTCTGCACGACGTCGACGGTCCGCTGCTCGGCGGAGAGCGGGTAGAGCATGTAGAGCTGCACGGCCGGGTTCGTGGTGGTGACCGGGGCGCCGACCATCAGGTACGTGATCCGCTCACCGCCGCGGTCGACGGTGTAGATCTGCGAGACGGTGCGGTTCGGGGTGCTCAGCACGAAGTCGCGCAGCGACTGCGGGACCTTGTCGTACGGCCCCGCGGCCTCCACGTCCTCGCGCGACCTGCGGGCGTCGTCGTTGACCAGCACCGGCTCGAACGCGCCCGCCGAGCCCGCGCCCGCGCCCGGCGACGAGCTGGTCAGCTTGTTGATGGCGCTGCTGAGCCGGTCCTCGATGCGGTACGAGTTGCTGATCCCGACCAGCTCGGTCTCGGCCAGCTGCACCGCGGCCCGGGTCTGGGCGATGGCGGCAGACTCCTTGGTGCCCAGCAGCCGCTCGGTGATCTGGTTCTGCACGACCATGCCGAGCACGAAGGTCACCGCGGAGCCGAGGGCCAGCGTGCTGACCGCGACGCGCAGCTGCAGCGACGAGCGCCACAGCTCGCTGAACGCGCCGGTGCGGTGCCTGCCCGCGGCCAGCAGCCCGCGCAGCGCGCCGACCACCCGGCGCAGGAATCCGGTCACCGTCCGGTCCGGCTCACGGAGGGCCCGCCTTGTAGCCGACACCTCGCACGGTCAGCACGACCTCCGGGTGCTCGGGATCGCGCTCGACCTTGGACCGCAGCCGCTGGACGTGCACGTTGACCAGGCGGGTGTCGGCGGCGTGCCGATAGCCCCAGACCTGTTCGAGCAGCACCTCGCGGGTGAACACCTGGCGCGGTTTGCGGGCCAGGGCGACCAGCAGGTCGAACTCCAGCGGGGTGAGCTGGATGGCCTTGCCGTCGCGGGTGACCTCGTGGCCGGGGACGTCGATGGTCAGGTCGCCGATGGCCAGCGTCTCCGCGGGCTCGGACTCGGTGCGCCGCAGCCGCGCCCGCACCCGGGCCACCAGCTCCTTGGGCTTGAACGGCTTGACCACGTAGTCGTCCGCACCGGACTCCAGGCCCAGGACGATGTCGACGGTGTCGCTCTTGGCGGTGAGCATCACGATCGGCACACCGGACTCGCCGCGGATCGCCTTGCACACGTCGATGCCGTTCATCCCGGGCAGCATCAGGTCGAGCAGCACGAGGTCCGGTTTGAGTTCGCGGAGCGCGGGCAGCGCCCGAGAACCGTCGGCCACCACGGCCGTGTCGAAACCCTCGCCGCGCAGCACGATCGTGAGCATCTCGGCGAGGGCCGGGTCGTCGTCAACCACCAGCACTCGTGCCTTCATGAACACATAGTCGCACTGTTCACACCCGGTAGGCGCCACCCCCCGCCGTGTCCCGCGATCGAGTATGTTGAACCTTGAACTACTCGGACAGGAGCACCCATGGGCATCCGCAGGCTCAACCACGCCGTCCTCTACGTGCGCGACGTGGAGCGCAGCGTGGCGTTCTACCGGGATGTCCTCGGATTTCAGCTGGTCACGGGCTTCCCGGGGGCGGCTTTCCTGCGCGCGGCCGACTCGGACAACGATCACGACCTGGGGTTGTTCCAGGTAGGACTGGACGCGTCCGGGCCCCAGCAGGGCGCGGTGGGGCTGTACCACTTGGCGTGGTCGGTGCAGACACTGGCGGAGCTGGCGGAGTTCAAGCGGGTGTTGGTCGCGGCGGGGTCGCTGGTGGGCGCGTCGGACCACGGGGTGTCGAAGTCGCTGTACGCGAAGGACCCGGACGGGGTGGAGTTCGAGGTGTCCTGGTTCGTGCCGCGGGACCGGGTGACGGCGGAGATGGAGGCGCAGGGCGCCCCCCGGCCGCTGGACATCGACACCGAGATCGCGAAGTGGGGCACGGAGCTGGTGGGGGCGCTCTAGCCTCTCGATCAGGCCAAGAGAGTGGCGGTTAGGGCCGTCGGATCCAGGACAGACGCGCCGTCCACTACGTGCCAAGGGGACAGCCACGACTTGGCGGCCAGGCCGTCGTAGACATCACCGACGCGGACCTGGAGCGGTGTGTCCGACTCCCACTTGTCACGCTCACGGGCATCCGTCCGCTCGCGGTGGGTGGCACGTTCCGCCGCGAGGGTGGCCGAGACCCGGAGGAGGAGTTGGGCGTGCGGGACCGGTAGGGCGAAACGGTCGATCTCGATCGACCGCACCCACCGGACGAAATCCCCGTCGGCGCCCTCGTGGAGACGGGCGGCGCCGTAGGCGGCGTTGGAGGCCACGTAGCGGTCCAAGAGGACTACGTCGTGGGTGGACAGGTCGGCGCGCAGGTCCGCGAGGGCCCCCTGACGGTCCAACGCGTACAGGACCGCCATGCCGTAGACCGACTCCCCCAAGCCGCCGAGGCGGCCGTGGAGGCCGTCGTGGACCAGGTCCGCGGTGACCGACTTCCCGTAGCGCGGGAAGGCCCGCGTGCCCACCAACGCGCCCTGCTCGGCGAACGCCGCCGTGAGCTTGTCCGCCAAGGTGCGCTTGCCCGCGCCGTCCAGACCCTCGATGACGATCAGTCGTCCCACGGGGTCGCAGACTACCGACGGCCGTGGACGGCGCGCCCGGGCTCCCCACCCGGTGCGTGCCGTCCACGGCGCCATCCACCCCCCGGGGCGGCTCCTCCGGTTCTGGCATGCCCCCTGCGCAGGCCAGAACTACACAAGATCGCTCGACCGGGTCGCTTCGTTACACCTTTCGGGGACAAAGACGCGGGCCCCGGCACGCGGGTTGCGTGCCGGGGCCCGGAAACTCGCCTACCGATCAGTAGCGGTAGTGCTCCGACTTGAACGGACCCTCGACGTCGACGTCGATGTACTCGGCCTGCTCCTTGGTCAGCTTGGTGAGGCTGCCGCCCAGCGCCTCCAGGTGGATCCGGGCGACCTTCTCGTCGAGCTTCTTCGGCAGCCGGTAGACCTCGCGGTCGTACTCCTGGTGCTTGGTGAACAGCTCGACCTGCGCGATGACCTGGTTGGAGAAGCTGCTGGACATCACGAAGCTGGGGTGGCCGGTGGCGTTGCCCAGGTTCAGCAGCCGACCCTCGCTGAGCACGATGATCGTGTGCCCGTCGGGGAAGACCCACTCGTCGACCTGCGGCTTGATGTTGACCCGGCGGATGCCCGGGTACCGGGTCAGGCCCGCGATGTCGAGCTCGTTGTCGAAGTGGCCGACGTTGCCCAGGATGGTCTGGTGCTTCATCCGGGCCATGTGGTCCGCGGTCACCACGTCCTTGTTGCCGGTCGTGGTGATGATGATGTCGGCCTTGCCCACGACCTCGTCGAGGGTGCGGACCTCGTAGCCGTCCATCGCCGCCTGCAGCGCGCAGATCGGGTCGATCTCGGTGACGACCACCCGGGCGCCCTGCCCGCGCAGGCTCTCCGCCGACCCCTTGCCCACGTCGCCGTAGCCGCAGATCACCGCGACCTTGCCCGCGATCAGCACGTCGGTGCCGCGGTTGATGCCGTCGACCAGCGAGTGCCGGATGCCGTAGCGGTTGTCGAACTTGCTCTTGGTGACCGAGTCGTTGACGTTGATCGCCGGGAACAGCAGCTCACCGGCGGCGGCGAGCTGGTAGAGCCGCAGCACGCCGGTGGTGGTCTCCTCGGTGACGCCGCGCAGGCCCTCGGCCACCTTGGTCCACTTGCCGGAGTCGGCGGCCAGCGACGCGCGCAGCGTCTCCAGGATGAGCGCCCACTCCTCGGGGGCGTCGTCCTCGGCGTCGGGCACGACACCGGCCTTCTCGTACTGGACGCCCTTGTGCACCAGCAGCGTCGCGTCGCCGCCGTCGTCGAGGATCATGTTCGGGCCCTCGCCGCCGGGCCAGGTCAGCATCTTCTCGGTGGCCCACCAGTACTCGGGGAGGGTCTCGCCCTTCCACGCGTACACCGGCACGCCCTTGGGCTCCTCGGGGGTGCCGTGCGGGCCGACGACGACCGCGGCGGCGGCGTGGTCCTGCGTCGAGAAGATGTTGCAGGAGCACCAGCGCACCTCGGCGCCGAGCGCGACCAGCGTCTCGATCAACACCGCAGTCTGCACGGTCATGTGCAGCGACCCCGAGATCCGGGCCCCCGCAACGGGTACACCTCGGAGTACTCGCGGCGCAACGCCATCAGGCCGGGCATCTCGTGCTCGGCGAGCCGGATCTCCTTGCGACCGAACTCCGCCAGCGACAGGTCGGCCACCGCGAAGTCGATCCCGTTGCGCGTCTGGGCGTAGCTCGCGCCGGTCGTGCTCCGCGTGTCTTCTGCGGTCATCGGAAACATCCTCCAGACTTCGGGTTCTTGATGAACACTACCGTCGCCGCCGCGGGCGCGGGGCAAGTCGAAAACGACTAGAAAGAGTGACCCACCGCCGTTCGATGACCAGGGAGGAACGTGCTGTTTACCGGCTCGGAAACCCGCGTGGTCGAACTGCGCGTGCACGGCATCATGGGCACCACCCCGGAGAACCTGGTCACCTCGGTGGCCGCGGTCGACGTCGCGGGTGACGGCATCGGCCGGATCGTGCGCCCCGCGGACAGGTTGCTGCGCCCGGCACCCGGTCCGGTGCTGCGCGCGGAAGGCCGTTCGGTGCCCAGGACGGTCGAGGGGTACGTCTGGGGGGCCATGACCTCGGGCGGGGTGGCCAAGGCCACGTGGGCCCTGCTTTTCCCATTTTCACTTACCAACATGGCGCACTGGATGCTGCCGCCCGCCCCCAGCGGGCACCGCGGCGCGCGCCTGCTCGCCGCCGTGAACCGCGCGCTGCTGCGGTTGGCCGCGCTCCTGCTGACCGCGCTGCTGGTCTCGCAGGCCGCGGTCGTGAGCATCGATCTGCTCGCCGCGCAGTGCCTGGCGCCGGGCACCGAGTGCCTGTCGTGGGTGCCGGACAGCCTGCGCTCGGCGTGGCCGTTCCGGCAGACCGTCGGCGTGCTGCCGGTGCTGCTGGCGATCCTGGTGCTGCACCGGATCTCCTCGATCGCCTGGGAGACACCGGCCGCGCCGAACCCGCCGGACGCGCGGCCCAACCTGAAGGTCGAACTGCCCGGTCGCAACCTGGTGTCCGACCCGGACACGCCCGCGCTGCGCTCACTGCACCTGACCACCGCGCTCGGCACCGTCACGCTGCTGCCGCTCGGCGGGCCGTTCACCCCGCCGTCGGACCCCGTGCAGTGGTGGCTGTGGTTGGCCGCGCTGGCGCTGATCGGGTTCTGCGCGTTGTGCGTGCTGCTGCTCGACGACCCTCGTGGCACCGAACCGACCGGCGGCGGCCGGTGGCTGCGCGCCGCGCTGCGCCGCGGTCCCCGGGGCGCGCTGCTCGTCCTCGGCGCCGCGCTGGCGATCACCGCGGGCGCGGTCAACCACCCGTTCCCCCGGAACCTGGCGGGGGCCGGGCCGACGGTCGAGGCGATCGCCGCCGGGTTGGTCGCGGTGGTGCTGCTCCTCGGTCTGTTCCTCATCCCGGCCGCGCTGATCGCCCGGCGGACCTGGGTGCGGCAGCCGCCGCACCTGCGGCCGTGGGCGGGTGGCTGGATGGCCGCGCCGGTGCTGGCCATCGGCGCGCTGCTCGGCGGCGGGCTCGGCGCGGGCCTGGCGATCTCGCTGCGCAAGCTGGTCGGGTCCGAGTGGATCACGCTGCCGCGCGGCTACGAGCAGGTGACGCTGCTGTGGGGCGCGGCCGCGGTCATCGGGGTCGCGGTGGCGGTGCCGCTCGCCGTGGTCTCCGGCGCCCGGATGCTGCTGGTGCCCGCCAAGTACGGCGAGGTGGGTCTGCTGCACGCGGGCCGGGTCGAGGACGGCCTGCGCGCGCTGCGGGCCTGGCGGGTGGCGGGCTGGCAACGGCGCAACGTGCACCGGGTGACGCTGGCGCTGGCCGGGGTGTTGGCGGCGGGCACGATCATCTCGGTGACCATGCGGATCACCGGCACCGAGCCGCCGGACTGGATGGCGCCGCTGTCCACGCTCGGCATCCTCACCCTGGGCCTGCTGGTCGCGTCGCTGCTGCGCGCGGTGTACACGGCGGCGCAGGAGCGCGACGCGGGCAGGCGGCTGGGCGTGATCGCCGACCTGGCGTCGTTCTGGCCGCGCGAGGCGCACCCGACGGTGCCGCCGAGCTACGCGCTCAAGGTCGCCCCCGAGCTGGCCGCGCGGGCCATCGAGCACCTCAAGGACCCGCACACCCGGGTGGTGCTGACCGGGCACAGCCAGGGCAGCCTGCTGGTCGCGGTGACCGCGGCGCGGCTGATGGAGTCGCTCAACGAGCCGGAGCGCAGGCGGGTCGGGCTGGTGACCGTCGGCTCGCAGCTGCAATGGGCGTACCCGCGCGCGTTCCCGGCCGCCGTGCCGCACGCGTCGCTGGCGGAGCTGGCCCAGCGGTTGGGCACCAGATGGCGGTCACTCTGTCGGGGGACGGATCCGCTCGGCGGCGCGGTGACCACCTGGGACCGGCAGGTCTGCGACGGCCAACTACTCGGCACCGGCTTCCGCGCCGACGGCACCGTGGGCCCGCTGCCCGCCGCGGCCACCAGCCCGACCGGCGCGCTGGTGCTCGGCGGCGACCACTGGCTGCCCGACCCGATGCGCGGCCCGTTCGCGGGTCGTCGCTGGCAGGCGGGCGTGCTGGGCCACGGCCACTACACCGCCGACCCGGAGTGGGACCGGGCGGTCGCGATGGCCGCCGGGTTGGACCCGGAAGAACCGCCGTCGGCGTTGCGCTGGCCGCCCCGCGACAGCTGACCCGGAGCCCGGACAGGCAAAAGGTAACGGGCACAAAGCACCCACAAGGTCGCTTTTGGCCCGGCGGAGACCCACCCGAAACGCTAACCTCTCGTGGCCGATTCACCCACAAGGAGAGGGGCCGTTCGTGTCGGAGACCGAGGAACGGCGACGCACAGGCATCTTCAGAACGAAATCCGTCGAGCAATCGATGGCCGACACCGACGACCCGAGCACCCGGCTGCGGCGCAACCTGTCGACCTGGGACCTCATCGTCTTCGGCGTCGCGGTCGTCATCGGGGCGGGCATCTTCACCCTGACCGCGCGCACGGCCGGTGACCTCGCGGGCCCGTCGGTGTCCATCTCGTTCGTCATCGCCGCCGTCGCCTGCGCGCTGGCCGCCCTCTGCTACGCCGAGTTCGCGTCCACGGTGCCCGTCGCGGGCAGCGCGTACACCTTCTCCTACGCCACTTTCGGCGAGTTCGTCGCGTGGATCATCGGCTGGGACCTGATCCTGGAGCTCGCGGTCGGCGCGGCGGCGGTCTCCAAGGGCTGGTCGGTCTACCTGAACACCGTGCTGGGGTACGTGTTCGACTTCGACTCGTCGCAGGTCACCGCGACGGTCCTGCACCTCGGCGGGCTCAGCGTCGACTGGGGCGCGCTGCTGCTGGTGGTCACCCTCGCCACGCTGCTGACCATCGGGACCAAGCTGTCCTCGCGGGTCAGCATGGTCATCACCGGCATCAAGGTGCTCGTGGTGATCTTCGTGATCGTCCTCGGCCTCTTCTACGTCAAGGCCGCCAACTACACCCCGTTCGTGCCGCCGTCGCAGCCCGGGGGTGCGGGCCACAGCGGTATCGAGCAGTCGCTGTTCTCCCTGCTCGCCGGTGGGGACGGCAGCTCGTTCGGCGTGTTCGGCCTGCTCGCGGGTGCCTCGCTGGTGTTCTTCGCGTTCATCGGCTTCGACATCGTGGCCACCACCGCGGAGGAGACCAAGAACCCGCAGCGGTCGGTGCCGCGCGGCATCTTCGGCTCGCTGTCGATCGTGACCGTGCTCTACGTCGCGGTGTCGCTGGTGCTCGTCGGCATGGTGTCGTACCAGCAGCTGGCCACCACCGTGAAGCCGGACGGCAGCTCCAGCAAGAAGACGCTGGCCACGGCGTTCTCGGTGAACGGGGTCGACTGGGCGGCGCAGATCATCTCGGTCGGCGCGCTCGCGGGCCTGACCACGGTCGTCATGGTGATGATGCTCGGCCAGGTCCGGATCACCTTCGCCATGTCCCGCGACGGCCTGCTGCCGCGCAAGCTCGCGCGGACCAGCCGCCGGGGCACCCCGGCGCGGGCCACCATCGCGGTGTCCGTGCTGGTCGCGATCGCGGCGACCTTCTTCGAGGCGGACAAGCTGGAGGAGATGGTCAACGTCGGCACGCTGTTCGCCTTCGTGCTGGTCTCCGCCGGGGTGATCGTGCTGCGCCGCACGCGCCCGGACCTCAAGCGCGCGTTCCGCGTGCCGTGGGTGCCGGTGATCCCGGTCCTGGCGATCCTGGCCTGCCTGTGGCTGATGCTGAACCTGACGGTGCTGACCTGGCTGCGGTTCATCGTGTGGATGGTCATCGGCGTGGTCCTGTACTTCGCCTACAGCAAGCGGCACTCGCTGATGGGCAAGCGGGAGCGCGGCGAGGCGATCGAGCCGGAGCCCGTGGCCGCGCGCGAGCCGTAGGCACGGCGAACCCGCCGGACTCGTAGGATCGGCGGCCGTGCCCTTCCTCTGCCTGGACATCGGTTCGACGTGGACGAAGGGCGCGGCCGTCGCCGACGACGGTCGCCTGCTCGGTACCGCGCAGCACGCCACCACCCCGCCCGAGGTGCTCGACGGCGTCGGGGCCGTGCTGACCGCGCTCGGGCTGGGCCGTGTCGAAGTGCTGGCGTGTTCGTCGGCGGGCGGTGGCCTGCGGTTGGCGGTGGTGGGCCAGGAGCGGCTGGTCAGCGCCGAAGCCGGGTACCGGGTGGCGCTGTCGGCGGGGGCCAAGGTCGTGCACGTGTCGGCTGGCGAGCTGAGCAACGTGCGGGCGCTGCGGGCCGCGCGGCCGGACGTGGTGCTGCTGGTCGGCGGCACCGACGGCGGCGACGAGCGGGTGCTGCTGCACAACGCGCGCAAGCTGGCCGCGAACCGCGTCCGGGTGCCGATCGTGCTGGCGGGCAACGCGGCGGCGCGTGCGCGGGCCGCCGCGGCCCTGGCCGGGTGCACGGTCGTGGCCACCGACAACGTGCTGCCGGACGTGGGCGACCTGGCTCCCGACCCGGCCCGCCGGGCGATCCGCGAGGTGTTCCTGCGGCACGTGATCGGCGGCAAGGGCCTCTCGCGCGGCCCCCGCTTCCGCGCCATGGTCCGCACGGTCACCCCGGACGCGGTGCTGGCGGGGGTGTCCCGGCTCGCGTGCGCGTCGGCCGAGACCGAGGGCGCGGTGCTGGTCGTCGACGTGGGCGGCGCGACCACGGACGTGTACTCGGCGGTGTCCACTGTGGAGTCCACCGGCGCGGTCGTCGCGCTGCCCCCGGACCGGCGGTCGGTGGAGGGCGACATCGGCATGCGCTGGTCGGCCCCGGGCATCGTCGCGGAGGCGGTCGCCGAACACCTGCTCGCGGACGACACCTCCCTCGCCGCGGCGGCGGAAGCGCGCGCGGCGGCGGTCGGGTTCGTGCCGTCCACCCCGGAGGAGTCGTCCGTGGACACCCGGCTCGCCGCGCTGGCCGCGGTCCTGGCCGTCCGCCGCCACCTGCGCGGCATCGACGGCAACCTGGGCCCCCGCGGCGCCACCCTCCTGGTCCTGTCCGGCGGCGTCTTCCGGCACGCGACCCCCGAGGCGCTGACCGCGGTCGAGGAGACCCTGCGCGCGGACCCCGTCCTGCGCCCGGTGCTGCGGCACGCCCGCGTGGCGGTCGACCGCGACTACGTCCTGGCCCCGGCGGGCCTGCTCACCCAGGCGGGCCACACCGAGGCGGCCACCCGCCTGCTGGGTTCGCTCGCGGGGTGCAGCGGATAGCGCTGCCCACCACGTCACCCTGGTGGAGAACAGGGGGACCGCATGCGCAAGCGCCTAGTCCTGGCCGTGGGTCTGCTGGCGACCGGATGCGGCACGTCGACGATCGACGCCGCACCGGTACCACCCGTCACCAGCACGGTCAGCAGTGTCGTGCGGGTCGTGACCGGCGGTAGCGCCACCGCACCGCCGCCCGGGCGCCCGTTCGACCTGTATGCCCACTGCGGCACGATCTACTACGGCGTGCGGACGGTGGTCCGGTAGAGGTCGGGCTCCAGGTAGATCAGCCGGGCCGAGGGGACCGCCTTGCGGACCCGGGCCTCGGCGTCGTCGATGGCCCGGGCGACGTCCTCCATGGGCAGCCCGGGGCGCAGCGCGATCTTGGCCGCGACCAGCAGCTCCTCCGGGCCCAGGTACTGGGTGCGCAGGTGGATGATCCGCTCGACCTTGCCGGTGGCCAGCTCGTCCTCGATCTTGGCCAGCTCGTCCGGGGTGGCGCCCTCGCCGATGAGCAGGGACTTCATCTCGATGATCAGGATGATCGCGATGACGCCGAGCAGGATGCCGATGGACAGCGTGCCGATGCCGTCGAACACCGGGTCGCCGGTGATCACCGTGAGGCCGACGCCGAGCAGGGCCAGCACCAGGCCGAGCAGGGCGCCCGCGTCCTCCAGCAGCACGACCGGCAGCTCCGGGGTGCGCGACTGGCGGATGAAGCCCCACCACGACACGTCGCCCTTGATGGCGCGGGATTCCTTGATGGCGGTGTAGAACGAGTAGCTCTCCAGCGCGACCGCGACCACCAGGATGACCACCGCGACCAGCGGGGACGACAGCTTCTCCGGTTCGGCGACCTTGTGGATGCCCTCGTACAGCGCGAACACCGAACCGAGGGTGAACAGCAGCAGCGCCACCACGAAGGAGTAGAAGTACCGGTCGCGGCCGTAGCCGAAGGGGTGGTCCTTGTTCGCCTTGCGCTGGGAGGTCTTCTGCCCGAGCAGCAGCAGGCCCTGGTTGGACGTGTCGGCCACCGAGTGCACCGACTCCGCGAGCATCGACGACGAGCCCGTGACCAGGAAGCCGACGAACTTCGCGACCGCGATGCCCGCGTTGGCGCCCAACGCGGCGAGGATGGCCCTCGTGCTGCCTCCTGCGGACACTGTGCTGCTCCCTGCTGACGGCCCGATATGTCGGGGTGAGCCTATAGGTGCGTGGCTCGTGGTTGAGCCCGTCCTCACGATCGCGGCTACTCGGCGGCAGCCGCCCTACCAAGTCGGGACGGTGCCGGGTGGGGATGAGGGGGTGGATGACGGGAGAAAGTGTCAGAGCGTGTCATGCTCGGGCGCTTCAGCACCGACGGTTGCCACAAATACCTGAGCCCGATCACCGCCCGTCGACCGCACCGCCAGGTCCCCGTCACTCGCGGACACCCACACCGACCGGCCCCGCGGCACGACGAGATCGCCCACCGCCACCTCGCCCCCGGTGCACACCAGGATCGCCGGTCTCCGCGACGGCAGCACCACCTCGTCGGTCTCGCCCGCCGACCACTCCACCCGGGACAGTTCGAACTCGGGGGCGTCCGTGCGGTACGTGCGCAGCCGACCCGCCTGCTCGCCTGTGGACACCGGCATGTCGCCGCAGCCGAAGTCCAGCACCCGCAGCAGTTCCGGGACGTCGACGTGCTTCGGGGTGAGCCCGCAGCGCAGGATGTTGTCCGAGTTGGCCAGGATCTCCACACCGGTCCCGCGCAGGTAGGCGTGCAGGTTGCCCGCGGGCAGGTAGATCGCCTCGCCGGGCGCGAGCACCAGCCGGTTGAGCAGCAGCGCGGCCAGCACCCCGGCGTCGCCCGGGTAGTTCTCGGCCAGCTCCAGCACCGTGCGGCACTCCTGGGCGAACTCGCCGCGGGCCTTGAGGTGCGCGACGCAGGCCTCCAGCAGGTCCGGCACCAGCCGCTCCAGCGCGATCTGCGGCAGCGTGATCCAGGTGGTGAACAGCGCCCGCAGGCCATCGGAGTTGGGCTGGCCGACCAGCAGGTCGATGTGCGCGGACAGGCCCGGGGTGCGCAGCTGCTCCAGCAGCGCGATGGTCCGGTGCGGGTCGCGGAAGCCGGCGAGCGCGTGGAACTCGGTGAGCGCGCACAGCAGCTCGGGCTTGGCCGTGGGGTCCGGGTAGTTGCGGTTCACCGCGTCGCGCGCGATGCCCGCGGCCTCCTCGGCGGCGTAGCCCTCGGCCGCCTGCACCGCGGACGGGTGCGCCTGCATGCTCAGCGGTTCCTCGGCGGCGAGGATCTTCAGCAGGAACGGCAACCGGTTGCCCCAGCGGGACGCGGTGGCGTCGCCGAGCTGGCCGGTCGGGTCGGCCTCGATGCCCGCGAGCAGCGACCGCTCGGCACCGTCGCGGCCCACCAGGTACGACGGGTCGCCCGGGTGCGCGCCCATCCACAGCTCCGCCTCAGGGTGCGGTGCGGGGACCGGTCGGCCGAGCATCTCGGCGATGGTCGTCCGCGATCCCCACGCGTACGGCCGCACCGCGTTGCGCAGCAGCTCCACTGGCTCTTCACTCCCTCTTGCGACCCGCCGCCCGCCCGCCGCGGTCGTCGAGTCGTCGCACTGCGGCGCGCGGCGCCGGGTCGCGGTGCCTGCCGCGTCCACGCCACGTCCGCCTCGTCGTTGGGCCGTGGTCGGTCTGACCACGGTTCGTCGGTTCACCCTGTTCCGGTCTCGGTGGGACGGTCCATCACCGGGAGGATTGTCGGTTGCCCGGTTTCGGCGTCGACACCCGGTGGGTCCACGGTGCGCTCGTGGCCCCCGGTTCCCGCGGGCCCGGCCCGCTCAGGCGGTCGCGGGTGCGTACCGCCCGGTGCCGCCCGTGGTGCCCGCGGCCAGTCCCAGGTAGAGGGCGGCGAGCTCGAACCGCAGCGCCAGCACCCCGGCGCAGGTGGGCTCGTCGGCGGTGATCTCCTCGGCCGGGGCGAGCACGTCCGCGCCCGGCAGCGTCTCGGTCGCCTGTCTGCGCACCGGGTCGCCCGGTTGCGCGCGCACGGCCAGCAGCAGCACCCGCGGTGGCAGGGCGGCCGGGCCGTCGAAGTCGTCGGGGTCGGCGAAGATGTCGCGGCCCGCGGTGGCCTTCACGGCGGCGCGGTGCAGCGCGATGCGGCTGCTGGCCTGCGGGTAGCCGACCACGTCGCAGACCAGGTCGGTGTGCGTGCCCAGCACCTGCACGGCGTGCCTGCCGACGGCGGTGGCCACGTGGTCCAGGCCCCACAGCAGCGGCGCGTGGTCGGCCAGCCGCAGCGCCAGGGTCTTGGCCGGGTTGACGAACGACTCGTGCTGCGGGTGGCTGCGCTCGGCCTCGCGGTCGAGCTCGTCGGCCAGCAGTTCGCTGTCGAGCCGCAGCAGCCCGAGGGTGTCGAGGGCGAGCAGGCCCGCGGTGTAGGCCTTGGCGAAGCCGAAGCCGGGGCGCACCGCGATCCGGGGCGCGATCAGCACGGCCTTGCCCGCGGCGGCGGCCGCGACCGGGCCCTCGGCGGGCGCGGTCAGCACCACGCCCGCGCCGAAGCGGCCCGCGCGGTCCACCCCCTCGGCGAGGACGACGTCGCCGGGTTCGTCGGTGTGCGCGATGACCACGTCCAGCGCGCCCACCCACGGCGGCACCACGTCGGTGACCACCAGCGGCACCGGGCACGACGGCAGCAGCAGCTCGGCGAGCAGCCGGGACACCGCGGGCCCGAGCCCGGGCCGGGTGATCAGCACGATGGCCCGGGGCCGCTGCCCGGCCAGCCGGTCCAGGCCCGCGTCGCGGGCCGCCTCGGCGGTGGCCCGGACCTGGGCACCGGCCATGGCGCCCGCGCGCAGCAGCCCCTCCTGGTCGGCCGCGCCGAGCCGGGCGGGGTCGTCGAGCAGGCTGTCGTCCGGCACGGTGGTCACCCCTCGCCCTGGCCCGATGGCTCGACGGCCTCGTCGAGCAGCAGCACCGGGATGCCGTCGCTCACCGGGTACTGCCTGCCGCACTCGGTGCACGTCAGCACGTCGGCCTCGGGGTCGTCGGGCGTGCCGACGGCCAGCGGCGCGTGGTCGTCGGACGGGCACGCGAGGATGTCCAGCAACCGCGCGTCCAGTGTGACTGCCATGGTGGTCCTCCTCGTTGGTGTCCAGTGTCCCAGGCGGGTACGGGAAATCGCAGCTCAGGCCCGGACGATCGCCAGCACCTCGTCGCGGATGGCCGCGACGGCGGCGTCGTCGGCGGCCTCGATGTTGAGCCGCAGCAGCGGCTCGGTGTTCGACGCGCGCAGGTTGAACCAGCCGCCGTCGGGCAGCTGGACGGTCAAGCCGTCGAGCTCGTCGAGCACCACGCCGTCGCGGGCGCCGAACTCGGCCTTGATCGCGGCGAGCCGACCGGCCTGGTCGGCGACCGTGGAGTTGATCTCACCGGAGGCGGCGTAGCGGTTGTACTCGCGGGTCAGCTCGGACAGCGGGCCCGGCTGGCCGCCGAGCGCGGCGAGCACGTGCAGCGCGGCCAGCATGCCGGTGTCGGCGCGCCAGAAGTCGCGGAAGTAGTAGTGCGCGGAGTGCTCGCCGCCGAAGATCGCGCCGGTGCGGGCCATCTCCTGCTTGATGAACGAGTGCCCGACGCGGGTGCGCACCGGCTGGCCGCCGTGCTCGGCGACGATCTCCGGCACGGCGTGCGAGGTGATCAGGTTGTGGATCACCGTGCCGCCCGGCTCCTTGGCCAGCTCGCGCACCGCGACCAGGGCGGTGATGGCGCTGGGCGAGACCGGGTCGCCGTGCTCGTCGACCACGAAGCAGCGGTCGGCGTCGCCGTCGAAGGCCAGGCCCGCGTCCGCGCCGACCTCGCGCACCTTGGCCTGCAGGTCGACGATGTTCTTCGGGTCCAGCGGGTTGGCCTCGTGGTTGGGGAAGCTGCCGTCGAGCTCGAAGAACAGCGGCACGACCTCCAGCGGGAGCCCCTCGAAGACCGTCGGCACGGTGTGCCCGCCCATGCCGTTGCCCGCGTCGACGACCAGCTTGAGCGGTCGGATCGCGGACAGGTCGACCAGCTTGCGCAGGTGCGCGGCGTAGTCGGCGAGCAGGTCGCGGGTCTCCACGGTGCCCTTGGCGCGCTCCGCGGAGCGGACCATGTCGCGGTTGTTGGTGCTGCCGCCCGCGCCCGCCAGCGCCTCCGGACCGGCGCCGAGGGTCCGCTCGACGTCGCCCTGGATCTCGGTGAGGCCGGAGTCCTGGCCGACCGGGGCGGCGCCCGCGCGGCAGAGCTTGATGCCGTTGTACTTGGCCGGGTTGTGGCTCGCGGTGAACATCGCGCCGGGCAGGTCGAGGCTGCCGGAGGCGAAGTAGAGCATGTCGGTGCTGGCCAGGCCGATGCTGACCACGTCGAGGCCCTCGTCGGTGACGCCGTCGGCGAAGGCGTCGGCCAGGCCCGGGGAGGAGTCGCGCATGTCGTACCCGACGACCACGGCGGTGCCGCCGACCAGTCGGGCGAAGGCGGCGCCGATGGCCCGCACGAGGTCTGCGTCGATCTGCTCACCCACCACGCCGCGGATGTCGTACGCCTTGAAGACACCGGACAGGTCGCGCACGGGGGACTCCCAGGGGTCGGGGCGGTGACCGCCTCCCGGCCACCCGCGTTTCCTCGTGCAGGAGCCTACCGGCGGTCCGCCCGCGCCGATGGTCAGTCCGCCCCGGGACCGGGGACCGGCGGGATTCGGCCGCGTGCCACCGCCTACCGGGGCCGGTGGTGGACCGGGGCGGTGGCGGGTCGGCGGACCGGTGTCCGGATCGCGCGCCGCGGTTCAGTCGGTGACGGGGTCCGGGAGGACCCGCAGGTGGCCGCGCCTGCCCGACTGGGTGCCCGGCTCGGGTTGCTCGACCGGCCGGTCCACCCGACCGGCCTCGCGCACGGCCTCGGCCAGCGCGGTCAGGTCGTCGACGCTGGGCTCGGGGAGGGCGAACGCGCCGTCGTGGCGGACCACTTCCCAGCCGCGCGGCACGGTGAGCCGCAGCGCGTGCTCCTCGCACAGGTCGTAGCTGTGCGGTTCGGAGTAGGTGGCCAGCGGCCCGACGACGGCGGTGGACTCGGCGTAGGCGTAAGTCAGCGTGGCGACGGCCGGGTTGATACACCCGGTTCGCGAACACCGCCGCACGCTCCGCACGATCGGTGACCATAGCGCCTTTCCGGCGTCCTGCGCCCCAAGTGCCCCACGACACGCCCCCGACACGCCCAACCGGCCCACCTCACCCACCCGCGTACCCTGCTCAGGGTGGTGACGGCACGCAGTTCCCGGCGGCGCGGCAGACGCAACCGCGACCGACACGGCCGCGGTCTGCGCGGCCCCCTCTACCCGTCGACGCTGCCCGCGGCCAGCACCAGAGCGGAGAAGTTCGACGCCTTGGTCCTCGACGCGCTGGAGCCGATCGAGGCGCGGTGGCGCACGGAGTTGACCAAGCTCGACGTCGCGGTGGACGACGTGCCGGAGGTCACCCCGGACGCGCCGGACGGCGTGCTGGCCGACAGCGGGGTGCCGCTGGCCCGGCTGGTGCGCGCGGGGGTCGACAAACGGGGACAACCGACCCGGGCGCGGATCGTGCTGTACCGGCGGCCGCTGGAGGCGCGGGCCAAGGACAGCGTGGACCTGGCGGACCTGGTGCACGACGTGCTGGTGGAGCAGGTGGCCACCTACCTGGGCCTGGACCCCGGGGTGATCGACGGCGAGGCCTAGTCCGGCCGCTCGGGGCGCGCCGGGATCGCGGTGAGCAGGATGAACAGCGCGAGTGCCGCCTGAACCAGCAGCAGGGCGCCGCGCGGGCCGCCGGGTTGTTCGACGCGGACCTCGGCCGCCCGGGTGGGCAGGTTGACCGCCACCGCCGAGCCCCACACCCGCACCACCGGCACCGGCCTGCCGTCGACCGTCGCCTGCCAGCCGGGTTCCTCTTCGGCGGTCAGGACCAGCAAGCGGCCTTCCGCGCCGTCCGAGACCCGGACGGCGACGCCGGGCGGTCGGGCGTCCACCGGCACGACGCCGTCCGCGCCCGCGGGCAGCCGTCCGCCGGTCAGCGCCTGCCGGGCCACGTCCGGTGAGGTCAGGTAGACCGCACCGGAGGGCACCAAGATCCGGAACACGGGCCGCCCGTCCGACACGGCCGGGGCCGGTTCGACCGTGCCACCCGCCCTCCGCCGAAACGCCTCCCCCGTCTCGGCGTCCGGCAGCACCAGGTACAGGACGCCGATCACCGCCGCCCGGGAAACCGCCGCCTGGACCCGGTTCTCCTCCGCCGCCAGCAGATCCCCGACGAGCAGGCCCAGTCGGGTCGACGCGGACGGCGTCGGCGCCAGGTCGTCGTCCCCGAACCGGGGCATCCGGCCCACGACCTGGCGCACCGAGTCGCCGACCACGAGCACCGACCGACCCGTCGACCTCAGCTCCGCCGCCACGGTCGACACCAACCGGGGACCGCCGCCGGTCTCCAGCGGCCCCGACCGACCCGCGCCGACCGCGCCGACGGCGAGCACCGCGATGGCCACGAGCCCGGCCCCCACCAAGGCGTGCACCGGGACGACGACCCGAGCGCCGCCCGTGCGCACGACACCGAGCAGCGCCCACAGCAGCCCCCACCCGACGATCAGCAGCGGCACCCCGGCCCAGGCCCGCACCTGCGCGCCCCCGGCCAGCGGCATCGCCGACACCGCACCGGTCAACGCGACGCCCGCGACCCCCAGCGCCGCCAAACCCAAGCCCGGCAACGCGTCCCGGCCCGGCCGCAGCGCGAGACCGACCAGCGGGGCCAGCACCACGACGGCCCCGATCCACGGCCAGGCACCGGGTCCACCCGCGTGCAGGCCCACCAGGTCGAGCACCGACGGCGCGGGGGTCGGCAGCGGCGCGCCGACGCCCTGCAGCACCACACCCGGGTGCTGGATGACGACCGCGGGCCACGGCAGCAACAGCGCCAGCGGCATCAGGACCAGCAGGAACAGCCCCGCCCCGCGCCGCGTCCCGGCGCCGGGCACCAGGACGAACCCGACCAGCGCCAGGACGACCAGCGTCAGGTGGGCCAGCGGCGCGAAGGCCCCCGTGACCGCCAACCCGATCGCGGTCCCGGCGGTGGTGGCGAGCCAGGTGTGGTCGCCCGTGCGACCGCGCACCAGAAGGGAAGTCACACCGGAGGTCACCAGCGGCAACAGGATGTGGACGACGACAGCGTCCAGCCGCCCCTGCGACACCGCGGCCGTCGCCGGGGGCAGGAGCGCGTAGCCGACGGCGAGGAGTGCGCGCACCCAGCGGTGGACCGGGGCGCGGCGGGTGGCCAGGTACGCGCTCAGTCCCGCGAGCGGAAGGTCTGCCAGGAAAAGGAAAGCGACCACGGCGGCGGGCCCGCCCCATGGCGCGGCGACCGTCCCCAGAACCCCCAGCACGGCCAGCGCGGTGGGGGCGGGCGCGGCCGTTCCGCCCGCGACCCCGTGCCAGGTGGCCACGTAGTCCGACCAGACCTGCCCCAGGTCCGGCACGGGCAACAACCGCCCGCCCGCCAGGTCGATCCCCCACCGACCGGAGTTGACGACAACCGCCAGGACGGACAACCCGACCAACAGCAGCAACGGCGGCGACAGCGCCAACGCGCGCAGCACCCGGGTCCGGTCCACCCGCACCAGCAGCAGTTCCGGTTCCGGCGTGGAACCGTCCCGCCGGACCGGTGACGGTCGCGGTGCCGGGCTCGGCCGCGATCCCGTCGGGAGATCGGTCGGCAGCGCGACCGCCATGGCCGGTGCCGGGCGCCGCAACCCGGTGCGGCGCGGCCTGCCTTGGACCCCCTCGGGCAATAAGTCCGGCTTCAGCGGCGGGCGCGGCGCGGCCTCCGGCGGTAACCACACCGCGGCCGGGTCGTAGTCGCTCGGGAGCCTGCCCAGTGCCGCGTCCGCTTGGACTCGCCTGCGCACCAAGGTGGAAATCCCGGCGCGGACCGCGGCGCGGAACCGGGTCGGCCGACTGGTGAACAGGCCGCGCACACTGCTCGTCCCGATCGCTTTCCGCGCCGCCCTGGCGGATCGCAGCCGCGCGCCGCCCGCGAGCAGGTAGCCCAGCGCGCGCAGTTCCGCGCGGGCGTCCGGCAGGCGGCGCAGCAGGGCGAAGCCCAGGGCGCGCAACAGGCACAGCAGCGTGAGGCGCGGCACACCGAGCAGGAACGACACCGCGGCGCAGTTGACCAGGTACGCGCGGAGGCCGTGCCCCCGGTCCACCGCGCGGGTTCGCGTGCCGAGGCGGCCGGTGTCGGCGGCGATCGCCCTGCGGCCCGTGGCGAGCGCGCGGACGTGCCGGAGGCGGGCCGACGGGACACAGAGGACGACGTGCCCGGCGCGGTTGGCGCGCCAGCCGAAGTCGACGTCCTCGCGCAGCACGCCGAACGCGCGGTCGAAGCCGCCGAGCCGGTCCCACACCGCACGGCGCACCAGCAGACCGGCGGACGGCACCGCGAGGACTTCCGTGCTCTGCTGGTAGGCCTGCCCGTCCTGGCCGCGGCCGAGCCTGCCCCAATCCGGTTCGGACGGTCCGACGCCGGTGCGGTGGTGCCCCGAGGCGTCGGTGGACAGTCCGGCGGCCACGACCAGGCGCGGGTCGTACCAGTCGACGACGAGCGGGCCGAGCACGCCCGCCGACGGCGACACCTCGGCGGCCAGCAGCAACGTGCCCAGGCAGTCCGGGTCCGGCGCGGAATCGTCGTGCAGCAACCAGATCCAGCCGCCCGGGTCACCCCAGCGCTCGACGGCGTGGTCGACCGCCGCGTGCACGGCGGCGGCGTAGCCGGTGGCGCTGTCGAGGGTGAGCACGCCGTCCACCACGCGGTCCGCGCCCTGCGCGGCGTCCGCGAGCAGCGCGGCCGTCCCGTCCGACGAGCCCGTGTCGACCGCGAGCACGTGCCGGGGTCGCGGACTGGAGTGCCGCAGCGCCGAGAGCACCTGCCGCAACCACTCGGCGCCGTTGTGGCACACCAGGACGGCCAGCACCGGCGCGGTGCGCAACACCGGTGCGCCACGGGACAGCGCCTGGCGCGACCGAGCGGGCACGGACCAGCACACCTCCGCTCGCGACGGCACCTACCGGGACCGCCCACCGTACGGCGGCCGACCACCGCGCGGAATCCGGGCGCCCCGGATCGACTCGCCACCGTTATCGACGCGCGGCCCGCCGCCCTTGAGCCCGGACTCCCCAGTCGGGCTCGCGGTCGACCCGGCTCCGCGCCGGATCGCTCAAGCGCGGTGCGCTAGACCGCCTTCTTCTTGAGCTTGCGGCGTTCCCGTTCGGACAGACCACCCCAGATGCCGAAGCGCTCGTCGTGCGCCAAGGCGTACTCCAGGCACTCCGCGCGCACCTCGCAACCGAGGCAGATGCGCTTGGCCTCGCGGGTGGATCCGCCCTTCTCCGGGAAGAACGCCTCCGGATCGGTCTGCGCGCACAGGGCGCGCTCCTGCCACTCCTGCTCCTCGGTCTCGTCGAAGAACCCGGACAGCACGTCCAGGTCATCCACGGACCGCTCGCCCCACTCCACGACGCGGCCCCCGTCACCCAATCCCTGCATGTTCGCCCGCCTCCTCGCCTTCCGCACTCCCCGGCTGGCGGATGCCATAGGCCATCCCCGTGGCGAATGACATCGATGTGATTACACCCGTGTCTCCGCGGCGGGTCAAGCGCAGCCCCCGAGAGGGTGATGGGCTATGCGCACCCTGTACCCGATCGTGTGCCCGCCGAAACGGCCCCGGTTTCCGGTACCGGCCGGCGGGCAACCGAGAGACATTGCCACACTGGTGTCGTGCAGCGATCAGCGGTCCGCCCGTCACCGGTCTTCCTCGGCCTGCTCCTGCTGACCGTCGGCGGCGGGTTCCTCGCCACGGTGGAGGGGGACACCGCTCGGCAGGCGGGGGTCTTCGTCCTGGTGGCGGCGGGCTGGGTGGTGTCGCTGTGCCTGCACGAGTTCGGGCACGCGATCGTCGCCTACCGCGGTGGTGACCGCGAGGTGCTGTTCAAGGGCTACCTGACGCTGGACCCGCGCCGCTACACCGACCCCGTGCTGAGCCTGGTGCTGCCGCTGCTGTTCCTGGCCATCGGCGGCCTGCCGCTCCCCGGCGGCGCGGTGTGGATCAACCGGCACGCGCTGCGCTCCCGAGCGGTGTGCTCGAGCATGTCGCTGGCCGGGCCGATCGCCAACCTGGTCGTGGCCTTCCTGCTCGCCGTGGGCATGGGCATCCTGACCCCGGACGGCTCCCTCGCCAGGGGCGCGGCCGTCCTCGACCACCCCGTGCTGGCCGGGTTGTCGTTCCTGGCCACGCTGCAGCTGGCCGCGTTCCTGATCAACATCCTGCCCATCCCCGGCCTCGACGGCTGGGGCGCGCTGGAGCCGTACCTGTCCTACGAGGCGCGCAAGTTCGGCGCGAAGGCCCAGATGTGGGCGCCGTTCATCCTGTTCGCGGTGCTCATCGCGGTGCCGCCGGTGAACGAGGGCCTGTGGTACGCGGTCAGCTCGATCTACGACGCGTTCGGCGGGAACCTGTCGCTCGCCTCCTACGGCCAGGACCTGTTCTTCTTCTGGCGCTCTTTCTAGGATCCGACCGCCCGAGATCAACGATGTGAAATCCGGTGACCCGGCCGACGGGTCGCCCCGAGCGTGCGAGGATCGCCGAGTCGTGAAGGTTGTCGTGCTCGTCGGCGGGGTCGGGGGAGCCCGATTCCTGCTGGGTGTGAAGAAGTTCCTGGGTCTGCCGCCGGTCGGCCCCGCGCCGGAGGGGGCGCCGCACGAGGTGACCGCGGTGGTGAACACCGCGGACGACATCTGGTTGCACGGGCTGCGGATCTGCCCGGACCTCGACACCTGCATGTACACCCTCGGCGGTGGCATCGACACCGAGCGCGGCTGGGGCCGCACCGAGGAGAGCTGGACGGTCAAGGCCGAGCTGGCCGCCTACGGCGCCGACCCGGACTGGTTCGGCCTCGGCGACAAGGACATCGCCACGCACCTGGTCCGCACCAGGATGATGCGCGCGGGCTACGAGCTCTCCGACATCACCGCCGCGCTGTGCGACCGCTGGCAGCCGGGGGTGCGGCTGCTGCCGATGACCGACGACCGGGTGGAGACGCACGTGGTGATCGACCGGCCGGGCACCGGCGAGCGGCAGGCCGTGCACTTCCAGGAGTGGTGGGTGCGGCACCGGGCCGAACCGCGGGCGCGGTCGATCGTGCCGGTCGGCGCGGACGAGTCCACGCCCGCGCCGGGTGTGGCGGAGGCCGTCGGCGCGGCGGACGTGGTGTTGGTCGCACCGTCGAACCCGGTGGTGAGCATCGGCACGATCCTGGCCGTGCCGGGGTTGCGGACCGCGCTGCGCAAGACCGAGGCGCCGGTGGTCGGGGTGTCGCCGATCATCGGGGGCAAGCCGGTGCGCGGCATGGCCGACGCCTGCCTGGACGCGATCGGGCTGGAGACCTCGGCGCAGGCGGTCGGGCGGCACTACGGCTCGCGCCCGTGCTCGGACAGCGGCGTGCTCGACGGCTGGCTGGTCGCCACGGGCGACACCGCCGACGTGCCCGGCGTGGCGGTTCGCGCGGTCCCGCTGCTGATGTCCGATGTGGACGCCACGGCGGCGATGGTGCGGGCGGCCGTCGAGCTGGGCGGGGTCGACCTTGGCTGAGCGGTCCGAACCCGGCGAGGTGCGGCTGCTGCCGGTGCGGGGGCTGCCGGAGTTCCGCCCCGGGGACGACCTGACCGGGGCGGTCGCGGCGGCGGCGCCGTGGCTGCGCTCGGGGGACGTCGTGGTGGTCACCAGCAAGGTCGTGTCCAAAGTAGAGGGACGACTGCTGCGGGTGCCGACCGACCCGGACGCCAGGGACGCGGCCCGGCGCCGGGCCGTGCTGGACGAGGCCGACAAGGTCATCGCGCGCAAGGGCCGGACGCTGATCACGGTCAACAAGCACATCGGCGTCGTGCAGGCCGCCTCCGGCGTGGACGCCTCGAACGTCGCCGGTGACGAGATCGCGCTGCTGCCCGCCGACCCGGACGCCTCGGCGTTCGCGCTGCGCGCGGGCCTTCGCGAGCGGCTGGGCGTCGAGGTGGCGGTGGTGATCACCGACACCATGGGCCGGGCGTGGCGGGTCGGGCAGACCGACGCCGCGATCGGCGCGTCCGGGCTGCGGGTCGTGCTGTCCTACGCGGGGTCCGTCGACGCGCACGGCAACGAGCTGGCGGTCACGCAGATGGCCGTGGCCGACGAGATCGCGGGCGCGGCCGACCTGGTCAAGGGCAAGCTCGGCGGCGTCCCGGTCGCGGTGCTGCGCGGCTTGGCGATCGTCGACGACGGCTCGACCGCGCGCGACCTGGTGCGCCCGGTCGAGGAGGACCTGTTCCACCTGGGCACCGCCGAGGCGATCACCCGGGGCCACCGGGAGGCGGTGCTGCTGCGCCGCTCGCTGCGCGAGTTCACCGACGAACCGGTCGACCCGGCGGCGCTGCGCCGCGCGGTGGCCGTGGCGCTGACCGCGCCCGCCCCGCACCACACCCGACCGGTGCGGTTCGTCCGGTTGACGGCCAAGCGCGCCGAGCTGCTGTCGGCGATGCGCGAGGCGTGGGAGGCCGACCTGCGCGCGGACGGGCTGCCCGAGGAGCGCGTCCAGCGGCGGGTGGCCCGGGGCGCGCTGCTGCACAAGGCCCCCGAGGTGGTCCTGGCGTTCGTGGTGCCGGGCGGCGCGCACGACTACCCGGACGAGCGGCGGTCGACCGCCGAGCGGACCATGTTCACCGTCGCGGGCGGTGCCGCCGTGCAGGGCCTGCTGGTGGCCCTGGCCGCGGAGGGCCTCGGGTCCTGCTGGGTATCCTCGACGATCTTCTGCCCGGACGTGGTGCGCGCGGTCCTGGCTCTGCCGGACACCTGGCGTCCGCTCGGCGCGGTCGCGGTCGGGCACCCGCCGGAGGAGCTGGTCGCGCGCGAACCCCGACGGGCCGAGGGCCTGCTGGAACTGTGAGCGAGGGGTGAGGAGTGAGCCTGCACGCGGACGCGTGGTCGACGCTGGCGTCGTGGCGGCCCGACTACTACACGCAGGAGGCGCTGCGCCAGGCGTTCCTCGGCTACCTCGCCGCGCGCCCGGACGCCTGCCAGCGCTCGTGCGCGGCGGGCCACATCACCGCGTCGGCGCTGGTGTTCGACGCGGGGGGTGAGCACCTGCTGCTGACCCTGCACCCCCGGGTCGGCAAGTGGGTGCAGCTGGGCGGGCACTGCGAGCCGTCCGACTCGACCCTGGCGGGCGCGGCGCTGCGCGAGGCGACCGAGGAGTCCGGGATCGCCGACCTGCGGATCGACCCGGTGCCGGTGCACGTCGACGTGCACCCGATCACCTGCTCGCTGGGCGTGCCGACCCGGCACTTCGACGTCCGCTTCGCCGTCCGCGCGCCGCGCGGCGCGCACCCGGTCCGCAGCGCGGAGTCGTTGGACCTGCGCTGGTGGCCCGTCGACGCCTTACCCGACGAGGACGGCGAACTGGACATGATGCTCGCCGTGCTGCGCTGATCCCTCTCCCGAACGGGTAGACCCGAAGGCGGTCCCGGCCATGATCCCGATCGACCCGGAGTCCCCGGTTCCCCCGTTCGAGCAGGTGCGGGTGGGCCTGGCCACCCGGATCAACGACCACACGCTGGCGGTGGGCACCCGGCTGCCGACCGTGCGGGCGCTGGCCACCGACCTGGGGCTCGCGGCGAACACCGTGGCCAGGGCGTACCGGGAGCTGGAGGAGGCAGGCCTGGTCGAGACCAGGGGTCGGGCGGGCACGTTCGTCAGCGCGGCGGGCGACCGCACGCTGGAACGCGCGCGGCAGGCCGCCGAGCGCTACGCGGAGGTCACCCGCAGCCTCGGGGTGACTCCCACCGAGGCACTGAACATCGCCCGCGCCGCACTGCGCGTCGACTGAATCCGGTGCTAGCTTCGCCCGCGTGACCATGGATCCGACCAGTTCCAACACCGACGACGGCCTCCTGGACTCACTCCTGGAGGCGGCCCACCGGCACCGCCTGAACGGGAAGCCCGACCGGGCCCTCACCCTGCTGCACCAGGCGATCTCCCTCGGCGGGGAGGACCGGGCCTACGCCAGGGCCACCACCGCCGACCTGCTGTTCTCCATCGGGGAGGTCGAGGGCGCGCGGGAGCAACTGCACTTCCTCCGGACCGAGACCCCCGTCTGGTCCGCGCCCTGCCAGCTGGTGGCGGAGATGGCGGGCGACCGCGGCGAGCTCCCGGAGGCGCTCTCCTGGTACGACCTGGCGCTGGCCAACCTGCCGGAGGAGGACATGGCGGAGATGGACGGCCCGAACGCCGGGTACTGCTTCGCCAACAGCCTGCTCAACGCCCGCAACCGGGTCCGGCGGGCGATGGACCGCCCGCTGGACGACTGGGACAACATGACCATCGATTTCAAGGACCGCTGATCAGAACGAGCGGTAGTCCTTGACCGACAGGCGCGGGCCGAAGCGCGGCTTGGTGAAGCCGCTCGCCTCGATGTAGCGGACCGCGCGGTGCCGGTGCGGCGCGTAGGGCGCCAGCAGTTCCAGCATGCCGTTGTCGTCGGTCTTGCGGCCCGCCAGCGCGTACCCGACCAGCGCGGGCACGTGGAAGTCGCCGACGCTCACCGCGTCCGGGTCGCCCCAGGCCCGCTGCGCCACCTCGGCCGCGGTCCACACGCCGATCCCCGGCACCTTGCGCAGCAGCAACCGGCCCTCGACGCCGCGCAGCTCCGCCGCCCGCTCCAGCCGCCCCGCGACCTGCGCGGCGGCGATGATCGCCCGGCGGCGCGCGCTGTCCACGCCCGCCCCGTGCCACTCCCAGTCGCGGATGCCCAGCACCGCGCGCGGCGTCGGCGGCACCCACATCCCGGTCGGCACCGGCCCCGGCGCGGGCACCCCGAACCGCCTGGCCAGCTCCCGCCACGAGCGGTGCGCCTCGGTCCCGGTCACCTTCTGTTCGAGCACCGCGGCCAACAACACGTCCCAGACTCGCCCGGTAGCGCCGAGGCGCAGGCCGGGCAGCGCGCGGCGGGTCTCGGCGATGAGCGGGTGGTGCGCCTGGAAGCCGGTGTCGTCGTCATCGGCGCCGAGCAGGGCGGGGACACCCTCGACCAGGGCCTCGGCGCCCGGTCCCCAGGCGTCGGCGACGACCTCGCCCGCCTGGCGGCGCAGCCGCAGCGCGCCGGGGCCGTCGGCGGTGTTGGCGGCCAGCCAGGCGCCGGTGGGATCGCGGCGACAGGCGGGGTCGCCGGGGCCGCGGCGCAGCGGCCGCAGGAGCGCGTCGAGGTCGAGCGGGTAGCCGGGCGTCCAGCGCCGGGTCCGCTCCCCGAGCGCTGGGGTCGCCGTCATCATGGGGACCGTACCCGCCGGTTGGTTACCCTTGTTCGACCCGCCCGTCCCCCCGGCCGCGAGAACACGAGGTTCCAGTGACGTCGAACGTTCCGGAAGACCTGTACGTGGTGGTGCCCGCGGGCGGTAGCGGGACGCGGCTGTGGCCGCTGTCGCGGGCCGGGAACCCGAAGTTCCTGCACGCGCTGACCGGCACCGAGCGGTCGCTGCTGCAGGCCACCTTCGACCGGCTCACGCCGCTGGCCCCGCCGGAGCGGCTGCTGGTGGTGACCGGGACCGCGCACGCCGCGGGCGTCGCCCGGCAACTGCCGGAACTGCCCGACCGCAACATCCTGGTCGAGCCGTTCGCCCGGGACTCGTGCGCGGCCATCGCGCTTGCCGCCGCGGTCATCCACCGGCGCAGCCCGGGTGCGGTCATGGCGTCCTTCGCGGCCGACCACCTGATCACCGACCAGGTCGAGTTCGCCTACACGGTGGGCCGCGCAGTCGACGGCGCGCTCGCGGGCAACCTGATGACAATCGGCATCACCCCGACCCGCCCGGAGACCGGCTACGGCTACCTCCAGTGCAGCGAACCCGCGCGGCGGGCGGAGATCCAGCCGGTGCGCGAGTTCAAGGAGAAGCCGACGCTGGAGGTGGCGACCCGGTACGTGGAGTCCGGGTCGTACCTGTGGAACGCCAGCATGTTCGTCTGGCGGGTCGACGTGTTCCTCGCCGAGTTGGCCGCGCGCCGCCCGGACGTGGCCGAGCCCATCGGCCGCATCGCCGACGCCTGGGACACCGACGCCCAGGAGGACGTGCTGGCCGAGCTGTGGCCGACGGTGCCGAAGGTGGCCGTGGAGTACGCGGTCATGGAACCGGCCGCGGCGGAGGGCAAGGTCGCCACCGTGCCGGGCGACTTCGGGTGGAGCGACATCGGCGACTTCGAGACCGTGGTCCGGCTGCTGGGCACCGACGTCGGCGAGGGCGGCCGGTCGTTCGCAGGTGGGGTGCCGGACAGCCGGGCGGTGGTGGTGGACGGCTCGGACGTGATCGTGGTGCCCGCGGGCGGCAGGCTGGTGGCCACCCTCGGCGTGCGCGACCTGATCGTCGTCGACACCTCGGACGCGGTGCTGGTCTGCGACCGCGACCGGGCCCAGGACATCAAGAAGCTGACCGAGATCCTCCGCGACCGCGGCGAGGCGGAGTATCTCTGACGCGGGTTTCGGCGCTTGATCGCCCTCGCCCGCTGACGCGGCGTGCCGGGCGGGATACTCTGGTGTGGCACGACCAGCGGACCACAGATCGACGTAGGAGAGGCCGCTACCCATGGACCCCCGTGACCGGGCCGACGCCATCCTGGCACGTGCCCGCGCGCGCGGCGCCTACGTCGTCACCCCGGAGAGCGCCATCTCCCCGATGGACGCCGCCGCCACCTTGCAGATCCCCCGGGCCGTCGTCTCGGCGATAGACGAGGCTGACCCGGACGTCACCATGGTGTTCCCGACGGCCCCGGCCGCCGCCTACCGCCCGGAAGACGAACTCCCGGCGATCGCCCAAGAGGCCGCGACCCAGTCGCTGGCCTCCCCGGGCCGCCCGACCGAGCGCCTCACCAGACCACCCCACCACAACCCCAACCACTGGCCCGCCTAGCGCCGGCCGCGGGTACCCGAACGCCTTGACAGTGGCACAACCGCTGTCGGCAGGCGATCGGGTCGCTTTTCACGTACGCGAAAGTGCGCTCGGCTAACGGGTTTCCAGGCGCAGGCGCAGGGCGAGGCCCGCCTTCACCGCGGCGCGTACCGGTGCCCAGGCAGGCCCCTTGTGGCGGTCCGCGATGAAGCGGTAGGCGCTTTCGTGGTGGGCGGTGAGCATCTTGGTGGAGACCTTGGCCGTTGAGACGCCCTGGATGTGCATGACCTTGGCCGACGGCACGTACACGTTCTGCCAGCCCGCCTCCCCCAGGCGTTCGCCCAGGTCGACGTCCTCGAAGTACATGAAGTAGCGGGAGTCGAAGCCCTCCACCGAGTCGAAGGCCGTGCGGCGCAGGAGCAGGCACGAGCCCGACAGCCAGCCCGCCGCGCGTTCCCGGACGTCGGTGGCGGACTGCTTGTACTCCTTCGTCCACGGGTTGCCCGGCCACACCTTGCCCAGCACCCCGTGCCCGATGCCCTTGCCCAGCGACGGCACCTGTCGCGCGGACGGGTACACGGTTCCGTCCCGCTCGGTGATCAACGGCCCGAACGACCCGCCCCGGGGCCAGCGGTCGGCGGCGGCCAGCAGCTCGTCCAGCGAGCCCGGGCCCCACTCCAGGTCCGGGTTGGCCACCACGACCCAGCCGTACTCCGGGCCCAGGGCCGCGACGCCCCGGTTGGCGCCGGAGCCGTAGCCCAGGTTGCCCCCGGTGCGCACCAGTTCGACGTGCTCGTGCGCCGCGGCGGCGGCCTCCGGGGCACCGTCCACCGACCCGTTGTCGGCGAGGATGACCCGCACCGGGCGGGTGGTGGCCTCGGCGAGGGTCTGGACGAACCGCTCCAGGGTTTCGCCCGGGGAGTAGGTCACGGTCACCACGGCTAGCCGATCGCCGTATTCGGTCGGTTCAGCGGTCACGACCCGACATTGTGCACCGCCCGGTCGAGCCGCCGGTGCGCGGTCGGCGGTCACCACCGGGTGACAGGTACCCGACTAAACGTCCACATCGGACTTCGTGGCCGAATTGCGCCGACCGGCGGGGCGGATTCAGTCGATCAGGGTAAGGCGACCACCGAGCGGGGTGGGCCGAACAGTCCCCGGGGGTGGACGCGCCCGGTGGACGGGTGGCGTTTAGCGCGGTTGAACACCCATCACGCGCTGCGATGAGGCACGCTATGCCCGGGAAGGCACAACACGCGAGGGAGGCAGGCTTGGCCGAGGGCACCCCGACGACCGGGTCGCGCACCCCGCTGGTGACGACCGTCCCGCACGCGGGCCCGGACCAGTGCCGCCCGCACCGGCGAAGGAGGGGGTAGCCGCAATGCCCAGGCCCATCCGCGTGCTCATCGACGGGACGCCCCTGCTCGGCAACCGGACGGGGATCGGCCGCTACACCGCCGCGCTCGCCGAGGAACTGGCCTCCTCGTCCCATGTGGACATGCGCGCCGTCGCGTTCACGCTGCGCGGCTGGCGGGCGCTGCGCCGGGTGCTGCCGCACGGCGTGCGCGCCAGGGGCATCCCCTCCCCCGCCCGACTGCTGCGCGCGGCGTGGCTGCGCGGCGCGTTCCCGCCGGTCGAGCTGTTCGCCGGGCTGACCGACGTGGCGCACGGCACCAACTTCGTGCTCCCCGCCACCTTCCGCGCGGCGGGCGTGCTGACCGTGCACGACCTGAACTTCCTGGGCTACCCGGACGAACTGTCCCGGTTCGACACCCGCCTGCCGGAGCTGGTCAAGGTCTCCGCGCACCGCGCGGGCATCGTCTGCACGCCCACCCGCGCGGTCGCCGACCAGGTGGTCGAGCGGCTGGGCGTCTCGGCCGACAAGGTCCGCGTGACCCCGCTCGGCGTCGACCCGGCCTGGTTCACCGCCCGACCACCGAACCAGGACACGGCACGCAGGCTGGGCCTGCCGTCGGAGTACCTGCTCTTCGTCGGCGCGGCGGGCCCGCGCAAATCCCTCGACTGGCTGCTCAAGGCGCACGCGGCCACACCGGACCTGCCGCCCCTGGTCCTCACCGGACCGGACCACGTCGCGGGCGGCGGCCGCGTCCGCGCCACCGGGTACCTGCCCGAATCGGACCTGCGGACGGTGGTGGCGGGCGCGTCCGCGCTCGTGCTGCCGTCCCGGGACGAGGGTTTCGGCCTGCCGGTGCTGGAGGCCATGGCGTGCGACGTCCCGGTCGTCTGCACGGACGTGCCCGCGCTGCGCGAGGTCGCGGGCGACCACGCCCACTTCGTCCCGTTCGGCGACACGGAGGCCTTGGCCGCCGCGCTGCTCGAGGCGCTGGAGCACCCGTTGGACGCCGCGACCATCTCGGCGCGCCGCGCGCACGCCGCGACCCACACCTGGCGCCGCTGCGCGGAACTGACCGTGTCCGCCTACCGCGCGGCGGCGGGCCGGTAGCTACGGCCGGTACGCCGCCCCGTCGACCTGGAACGCGGCGGCCAGCGCCGCGCGCCACCCCCGCATCGGCGGCAGGCCCGATTCGCGCCACGCGCGGTCGGACAGCACCGAGTACGCGGGCCGCTTCGCGGGCGTCGGGTAGTCCGCCGTCGTGCAGGAAAGCACGCGCGCCGGATCCGCCCCCAACTCCTCGAAAACCGCCCGCGCGAACCCGGCCCACGTGGTCTCGCCGCCGCCCGTGCAGTGCAGCACCCTGGCCTCCGGTGCGGCATCGCCCGTCACGGCCTCGGCGAGCGCGACGAGCCCGGCCGCCAGGTCGCCGGTCCACGTGGGAGTGCCGACCTGATCGTCCACAACAGACAGTGTGTCCCGCTGGGATTCCAGCCTCGCCATGGTCTTCACGAAGTTCTTGCCGTGCGCGCCGTAGACCCACGAGGTCCGCACGACCCACGCCCGGGCCCCCGACCCGAGCACCGCGTCCTCCCCGGCCAGCTTGGTCAGCCCGTAGACCGACCGCGGGCCGACCGGGTCGCCGGGCTCGTACGGCTTGTCCGCGTCGCCGGGGAACACGTAGTCGGTGGACACGTGGATCAGCGGCACGCCCCGGGACGAGCAGGCCGCGGCCAGCACCCGGGGCCCGTCGGCGTTGACCGCGAAGGCCCGCCCCTGATCGGTTTCCGCCTTATCCACGGCCGTGTAGGCCGCCGCGTTGACCACGACCGGGCGCGCCGACGACGCGGCCAGCGCGGTGACCGCCTCGATCACCGCGCCCGCGCTCGTCAGGTCGAGTTCCGCGGAACCCGGCGCGCGCACGGACACGCCGGGCAGGGCGGCCAGTTCGCGGCCGAGTTGGCCGGAACCGCCGGGGACCAGGATGGTCAGGGGCGAGGACATGTCAGTTCCCGGGGAGTGCGGCGCGCTGCTTGAGGGGCTCCCACCAGGAGCGGTTGTCGCGGTACCAGTCGATGGTGCCCGCCAGACCGTCCTCGAAGGACACCCGGGGACGGTACCCGAGTTCGGTCGAGATCTTGGTGATGTCGACCGAGTACCGCCTGTCGTGCGCCTTCCGGTCCTCAACCGGCCGCACGAACGACTCGTCGGTGCCGGTCGCCTTGAGCAGCAGGTCGGTCAGCTCGCGGTTGTTCAGCTCGGTGCCGCCGCCGATGTTGTAGATCTCGCCGGGGCGGCCGCCGTCGGCGACCAGCTGGATGCCGTGGCAGTGGTCGTCGACGTGCAGCCAGTCGCGCACGTTGAGGCCGTCGCCGTAGAGCGGGATCTGCTTGCCGTCCAGCAGGTTCGTGGTGAACAGCGGGATGACCTTCTCCGGGAACTGGTACGGCCCGTAGTTGTTCGAGCACCGGGTGATGGACACGTGCAGGCCGTGGGTGCGGTGGAACGAGCGGGCCAGCAGGTCGGAGGACGCCTTGGAGGCCGAGTACGGCGAGTTCGGCTCGAGGATGTGGTCCTCGGTCCAGGAACCCTCGTCGATCGAGCCGTACACCTCGTCGGTCGAGACGTGCACGAACCGGCCCACGCCCGCGTCGACCGCGGCCTGCAGCAGCACCTGGGTGCCGAGCACGTTGGTGAGCACGAAGTCCGCCGCGCCCAGGATGGAGCGGTCCACGTGGGACTCGGCGGCGAAGTGCACCACCAGGTCCACCCCGGCCATGGTGGTCCGGACCAACTCGGCGTCGCAGATGTCGCCCTCGACGAACCGCAGGCGCGCGCTGTCGGCGACGGGGTCCAGGTTGGCCCGGTTGCCCGCGTAGGTGAGCTTGTCGAACACCACCACTTCGGCGTCGGCGAGCGCGGGGTAGGCCCCGCTCAGCGCCTGCCGCACGTAATGGGACCCGATGAAGCCCGCCCCGCCCGTCACCAACACCCGCATGAGGTCCCACCCGTTCCTTGGCTCGCCCGTGTGCTCGCGCCCGGTCTCGCGACCGAGTCTCCCACGCCGCCGGGAAAATTCGCGGCGCCCGGGAGTAAACGTCGGACCCCGGCGGCCCGTGTTACCAGTGTCGGCAGATCACCGGTTCGGGTCACCGTGTGCCGACGCTGACAGCGGAGACCACGAGGACCTGGGTAATCTGGACGGCACAGGTCGGGACCGGGGAGGACGTGCGTGGACGTGCGTGCGCACGAGGGGATCGACGGCGCTTCGGGGAGTGGCTTACCGGTGACGCGCCGGCATTCGCCGTTCCTGCGGGCGACGGGTGTCGTGGCCCGGTCGCTGGTGGCCCTGCTGTCGCTGGCGGTGGTCGCGGCGTCCGGCTGGGCCTGGGTGGCCTTCGGCGACGTCGACGCCAACACCGTCACCACCGACGTGATCGACGACCGGACGTCCGACGGCGGGTCCGCCGGGGCGAACGGGCCGACCCTCGACGGGGCGCTGAACATCCTGCTGGTCGGCCTGGACAGCCGCACCGACTCGCACGGCAACCCGCTGCCCAAGGAAGTCCTGGCCATGCTCAACGCCGGGAAGTCCGACGGCGAGCGCAACACCGACACCATGATCCTGGTGCACATCCCGGCGGGCGGGCGCCGCGCGGTGGCGTTCTCCTTCCCCCGCGACTCCTGGGTCGACGTCGGTGAGGGCTTCGGCAAGCACAAGCTCAACTCCGCCTTCATCTACGCCTACACCGACGCGCGCCGCACGCTGAGCGCGCAGGGCGTCACCGACCCGAAGGTGCTGGAGGAGAAGGCCACGGTCATCGGCCGCAAGAACCTCATCTCGACGATCGAGCGGCTGGCGGGCGGCGGCCTGCACATCGACCGCTACGCCGAGGTGAACCTGGCGAGCTTCTACGAGGTCACCAACGCCGTCGGCGGGGTCGAGGTCTGCCTGAAGAACCCGGTCGACGAGTGGCGCTCCGGCGCCCGGTTCCCGGCGGGCCGCCAGGTCATCTCCGGGGCGGCGGCGCTGTCGTTCGTGCGGCAGCGCTACGAGCTGCCCAACAGCGACTTCGACCGGATCGTGCGCCAGCAGGTGTTCCTCGGGGCGCTGGCCGACAAGGTGCTGTCCGCGGACATGCTGACCAACCCGAGCCGGGCGAAAGCGCTGGTCAACGCGGTGCAGAACTCCGTGGTGCTGTCCTCGAACTGGAACCTGACCCTGTTCGCGGCCCAGATGCAGAGCCTGAGCAGCGGCAACATCGAGTTCCGCACGATCCCGACGCTCGGCGAGGCCAAGATCGGCGGCGCGGACGTGGTCAAGGTCGACCCGGAGGCGATCTCGGCGGCCATCACCCAGACCATCGCCGAGGCGGACGGCACCGCGGGCAAGCCGACCGGCACGAACGCGCCCGACGGCGGGGTGCGCTCGCCGACCGCGACCGCCAAGCCGGGCGGCGGCGTCACGGTCGAGGTGCGCAACGGCTCGAACACCCGCGGTCTGGCCACCACGGTCCTCGACCGGCTGGCGGGCGCGGGCTTCACCCGGGGCCCGGTCGGCGACGCGTCGGTGCAGCAGAGCTCGGTGATCCGCTACCCGGCCGGTGAGCTGACCACCGCGAAGGCGGTGGCGGAGTCGCTGGTCAAGGACGTCTTCACCTTCGCCGAGGACCGCACGCTCGACGCCAAGCACGTGCGGGTGGTGCTGGGCACGTCCTTCGCCAAGGCGGCGAACCAGCTCGACGCCAAGCCGCTGGTCGGGGTGTCCTCGCCGAGCACCACCACGACGGCGGCCCCGCCCTCGTCGTCCGGCTCGTCCACTCCGGCACCCCCGACCGCCAGCATCGAGGCGGGGAAGCTGAACTGCGTCAACTGACGCCGGTTCACTACGGTGGGTGGGTGAGCATCACCAAAGCCCTCTTCGCCCGTTCCACACCGGCGCAGCCGCTGGTGACCCACTACGACGACGCGGCGGGCACGCGGGTCGAGCTGTCGGCGGCGACGCTGGCCAACTGGGCGGCGAAGACCGCGAACTGGCTGGTCGAGGAGCACGACGTGGCGCCGGGCACCCCGGTCGCGGTGCGACTGCCCGCGCACTGGCAGACCGCGGGCATCCTGCTGGGCGCGTGGTGGGCGGGCGCGCACGTCGTGGCCGACGGCGAGGCGGCCGTGACGTTCGTCGCTCCCGGGGAGACCGCGGCGGGGGTGGTGGCGGCGGTGTCGCTGGACCCGATGGGGCGCGACCTCGGCGGGTCGTCCGGGAGTGTGACCGACTTCGTCGGCGAGGCCCGGATGTTCGGCGACGACTTCTTCGGTTCGACCGTGCCGGGGTCGAGCCCGGCGCTGGGCGGGCTGACGGTGGACGAGGTGCTGGCGTCGGGGGACCTGGCGCCCGGGACGCGGCTGCTGTCGACCCTGGCGTGGACCGTGCCGGACGGGGTGCTGGCGGCCCTGGTCGCGCCGCTGGCGGCGGGCGGGTCGGTGGTGCAGGTGAGCAACCCGGACCCGGCGCGGCTGGACCGGCACCGGTCGACCGAGCGCACGACCGCCGACCGGCTGGCCGGGTGATGCGCGACTTCCGCGGCCGCGTCGCCGCGGTCACCGGTGCCGCGTCGGGCATCGGCCGGGCACTGGCGCTGGCCCTGCACGACGCGGGCGCGCGGGTCGCGGCGTCCGATGTGGACCCGGCGGGGCTGGCCGGGCTGCCGTCGGGGGTGCGCGCCTACGAGCTCGACGTCGCCGACCGCGACGCGGTGTACGCCCACGCGGCCCGGGTCGCCGAGGACTTCGGGCGGGTGGACCTGGTGGTCAACAACGCCGGTGTCGCGCTGAAGGGCACCGTGCGGCAGATGAGCGACGCGGACCTGCGCTGGGTGATGGACATCGACTTCTGGGGCGTGGTCCACGGTTCGCGCGCGTTCCTGCCGCACCTGGTGGCCGCGCGGGGGCACCTGGTCAACGTGTCCAGTGTGTTCGGTCTGATCGGCGTGCCGACCCAGAGCGCCTACAACGCCGCGAAGTTCGCGGTGCGCGGGTTCACCGAGGCGCTGCGGCAGGAGATGCGCGTCGAGGGGACGGGTGTGGGTGTGACGTGCGTGCACCCGGGCGGCATCAAGACGAACATCGCGCGCAACGCCCGCACGTCGGACCCGGCCGAGGTCGCGGACTTCGGCCGGTCGCTGGACAAGGTCGCGCTGACGAGCCCGCGCAAGGCCGCCCTGGCGATCATGGAGGGCGTGCGCCGGGACAAGGCGCGGGTGCTGATCGGCCCGGACGCCCGGGTCATCGATGCCCTGCCCCGGTTGTTCGGATCCCTGTACCAGCCGCTGATCCGGCCGCTGGTCCGCCGCATGTCCCGGTGACCCGCGGTGGTGGATCGCCCGCTCGGGCGAGGCGATCCACCCGGTCAGGGGTCAGCCCATCGTGCGCTGGCCGTCGATGGACTCGCGGATGATGTCCGCGTGCCCCGAGTGCTGCGAGGTCTCGGCGATGAGGTGCAGCACGACCCGGCGGATGGAGCGGGTGCCGCCCGGCTCGAACCAGGGGGCGACGGGCAGCGGCCAGATCTTGTCGAGGTCGGCGGTGCGCACGAACTCGTCGGTCCGCTTGCCGACCTCCTCGTACCTGGCGAGGAAGTCCTCGATCTTCTCGCCCGGGTTCATCCGGTGCTCGTCTTCCCAGTCGCCCACCTCGCTCATCATGAGGTCGGGGCCACCCATCATGAACCGGTACCAGGCCGACTCGGTGGCGGTGACGTGCTTGATGAGCCCACCCACGCTCAACGCGCTGACGGTCGACTTCTGCCCCGCCTGCTCGTCGGTGAGCCCCCGGGCGGTGAAGCGGAGGAAGCCCCGGTGCGCGGCGAGGGTCTGGAGCAGGTCGGCCCGCTCCTGGTCGACGTCGGCGGGGGCCGGGGTGGCCGAGATGTCGAGGGGCGAGGAGTTGGTCTCGGCGCTGGTCACGGTGTGTCCTTCGGTTCGTAGGGCGGTTTTCGCTGTTGAGGACACTCTAGGACCGGTTGCGGACAACTTCGGTCCGCAATGGTGATCTCCAGAAAGAAACACGCACCGCGTCACCCGGGTTACGCGCTGTGGTCCCGGGGCGATGATCAGAGCGTGCGGGACAACAGGATGGGTTCGGTCGGCAAGGCGGTGCAGGCGGGCACGATCCACGGCGGGGTGCACCTCAACGGGGCGTCGCGCGACCTCACGCTGCCGTGCTGGTTCGGCCCGATCCCGCCGCCCGCCAAGGGTTTCCAGCGGCGGGGGCAGGCGCCCGGGCCCGGTGAGTGCGTGGTCCTGTGCGGCATGGGCGGGCTGGGCAAGACCCAGCTGGCCGCCGAGTACGCCCGCGCAGGCGCGGAGGTCGTCGCGTGGATCACCGCCGCTTCCCGCGACGACGTGGTCTCCGGCCTGGTCGGCTTGGCCGCCCAGCTGAGCGGGGTGACCGAGGACCCCGACCGCGCAGTGGCCTGGGTCCTGAGCTGGCTGGCCACCACCGACACCCCGTGGCTCCTCGTCTTCGACGACGTGTGGGACACCCTGGACGGCCTGTGGCCGACGCTGTCGCCCGCCGGTCGCATGGTGGTCACCACCCGCCGCCAGGACGCCGCCGCCCACGTCGACGGCCGCCGGTTGGTGGCCATGGGGTTGTTCACCCCGGCCCAGTCCCAGGCGTGCCTTGCCGGCTACCACGCGGACCGCCCACACCTCGTCGACGGCGCGGAAGAGCTGGCGGTGGAACTAGGTCACCTGCCGCTGGCGATCGGTCAGGCGGGCGCCTACATGGCAGACCGCAGGCTGAGCTGCGCGCAGTACCTGGCCCGGTGGCGCACCCGCGAACTGGAGACCCTGTCCGGGACGGAGACCGACCGCACAGTCGCCGTCACATGGTCATTGTCCGTCGAACGGGCCGTCGAGCTGGAACCAGCCGCCGGACCGCTACTACGACTCGCCGCCCTGCTGGACCCCAACGGCATCCCACTGTCCGTCCTGACCTCACCCCCGGTTCTGAACCACCTCACCGCAGGCACAACCGAAGAGGACGCCTGGGACGCACTGGCCTGCCTGGACCGCCTGTCCCTCATCACCCTCGACGAACGCTCGGACACCGCCACCGTCCGAGTCCACGCCCTGGTCCAACGCGCCACGCGCGAACGCCTCTCCGACACCGAATTGGCCGCCACGGCCCAGGTCGCCGCCGACGCGCTCCTGGCCGCCTGGCCGCGAATCGAACTCGACGCTCGCCTCGGCGCGGCACTGCGCGCGAACACCGCCGCCCTGGCCACCACAGCGCGCGCTCACCTCCAGCAGCCGGACATCCACGTGGTCCTTATCCGCGCCGGCAACAACTTGGGCGAGATCGGCCAAGTCGCGCGGGCGTTCACCTACTTCACCCACCTCCACGCGGCAATGACCCAACTCAGCCCGGACTCCCACGGCGTCCTAGTCATCCGCCACAACCTGGCCTACTGGCGCGCGCAGACCGGGGACGCCGCCGGAGCGTTCGCCGACCTGGAAACCCTGCTACCCGAACAGATCCGCCTCCTCGGTCGCGACCACCCCGACGCCCTCACCACCCGCCACAACCTCGCCCAATGGCGCGGGAGGACCGGAGACGCGGCCGGAGCACTGGCCGACTACGAGGCGCTACTCCCCGACCGGACCCGAGTCCTCGGCCCCGATCACCGCGACACCCTCCTCACCCGGTACGGCATCGCTTACTGGCGCGGGAAAACCGGTGACCCCACCGGCGCGCTCGCCGACCACGAAGTCCTCCTCGCCGACCGGATCCGAGTCCTCGGCCCAGACCACCCCGACACCCTGGCCACCCGCCACAGCATCGCGTACTGGCTCGGGGAATCCGGGGACGCGGCCGGAGCACTGGCCGAGTACGAGACCTTGCTCCCCGACAAGATCCGGGTCATGGGCCCCGAACACCCCGACACGCTCCTCACCCGCCACAACCTCGCCCAGCGGCGCGGGATAGCGGGCGACAGAGCAGGAACCCGCGCCGAACTCGAAGCGGTCCTAGACGCCCGATCACGAGTCCTCGGCCCGGACCACCCGGACACCCTCCTGACCCGCCAGGAACTCGCCCACTGGCAACGCGAAACCAAGTAGCGGGTCACACGACCCGGCACCCACGCGATGATCGAGGCATGCGGTCCAACAGCATGGGCAGAGCGGACAAGGCACTGCAAGCAGGCACCATCAACGGCGACGTGTACCTCGAAGGCGCGTCCCGCGAACTCACCCTGCCCTGCTGGTTCGGCCAGGTTCCCCCACTGGCCAAGGGCTTCCAAAAGCGCGGACTCAACGTCGAACCGGGCGAGTGCGTGGTCCTGTGCGGCATGGGCGGACTGGGCAAGACCCAACTGGCCGCCGACTACGCCGAGCAGGCCCGGGGAAAAGCGGAGGTCATCGCCTGGATCACCGCCGCGTCCCGCGACGACGTGGTCTCCGGCCTGGTCGGCCTGGCCGCTCAGCTGAGCGGGGTCACCGAGACCCCCGACCGCGCCCTGACCTGGGTCCTGAGCTGGCTCGCCACGACCACGACCCCCTGGCTACTCATCTTCGATGACGTCTGGGATCCCTTGGACGATCTGTGGCCGAGGATGTCCCCCGCCAGCCGCATGGTGGTCACCACCCGCCGCGAAGAGACCGCGGCCCACGTCGAAGGCCGACGCCTGGTTCCGATCGACTTGTTCACGCCAGCGCAGTCCCAAGCCTGCCTGTCCGGCTACCTCGCGGACCGACCACACCTGCTGCCGGGAGCCGAGCAACTCGTGGAAACCCTGGGCCACCTGCCGCTGGCCATCGGCCAAGCAGGCGCCTTCATGGCAGACCGCCGCCTGAGCTGCGAGAAGTACCTGACCCGCTGGCACGACCGCAGCCGAACCCTGAAAACCCTGTTCAGGCCGGAGACCAATCGGGCAGTAGCCGTCACCTGGTCACTGTCCATCGAGCGGGCGAACGAGCTGGAGCCAACCGGCGTCGCCGAGCCGATGCTGCAACTCACCGCGATGCTCGACCCCAACGGCATTCCGCTGTCGGTGCTGACCTCAAACCCGGCGCTCAAGCACCTGTCCACGGAAGCAGGCAACCCCGTCACCAAAGACGACGCCTGGGACGCGCTGGCCTGCCTGGCCCGCCTCTCCCTCATCACCTTCGACGAACAGTCGGAAGCCACCGCGGTCCGAGTCCACGCCCTGGTCCAACGTGCCACCCGAGAACAGGTCTCCGAGACCGAACAAGCCGTCCTGGCCCACATCGCCGCCGACGCCCTGCTGGCCACCTGGCCGGAGATCGAACTGGACGCGTCCCTGGGTACGGCACTACGGGCGAACACCGCCGCACTGGCCATCGCCGCGGGCACAACGCTGTGGAAACCGGCAGTCCATCCGGTGCTTTTCCGAGCAGGGAACAACTTGGGCCAGATCGGCCAGGTAGCGAGTGCGCGTGACTACTTCGAAGCCCTGCACGAGTCCGCGACCCGTCACCTCGGACCCGACCACCCCGACACGCTCATTACCCGGCACGACCTCGCCTACTGGCACATCCAGGCAGGCGATGCCGGCAGAGCACTCGCCGAACTCGACAACCTCCTACCCGACCTGATCCGCGTCCTCGGACCCGACCACCCTAAAACCCTTAGTACCCGGCACAACCTCGCCTACGCGTACAGCAGAAGTGGTGACACCACGCGAGCGCTCACCGAACTCGACAACCTCCTACCCGACCTGGTCCGCATCCTCGGACCCGACCACCTGGGCACCCTCGCCACCCGACACAGCCTCGCCCAATGGCACGCGCAAACCGGAGACGCGGCCACAGCAGTCACCAAACTCGAAAGCATCCTCCTGGACGTAGTCCGCGTCCTCGGACCCGACCACCCGCACACCCTCACCGCCCGACACAACCTCGCTTACTCGCGCGGAGAAGGCGGAGACATGGCTACAGCGGTCACCGAACTCGAGGCCGTTCTCGCCGACCGGATCCGCGTCCTCGGACCCGACCACCCAAGCACCCTCACCACCCGGCACAACCTCGCCTACGCGTGCGGCAAGAGCGGAGACACCGCCCGGGCCCTCACCGAACTCGAAAGCCTCCTGCCTGACCGGACCCGCGTCCTCGGACCCGACCATCCCAACACCGTCAGCACCCGACGCGGCATCGCCTATTTGCAGCGCAAAGGGCGGCCGGATCAAGGATCCGACCGCCCTTCAGACCGCGAGTGACTAGCCGCGCAGCAGGGAACGAGCCATGACCAGCCGCTGGATCTGGTTGGTGCCCTCATAAATCTGGGTGATCTTCGCGTCGCGCATCATGCGCTCCACCGGGAAGTCGCGGGTGTAGCCCGCGCCGCCGAACAACTGGACCGCGTCGGTGGTGACCTCCATGGCCGTGTCCGACGCGAAGGTCTTGGCGGCGCTGGAGGCGAAGGAGCCGTCCGGGGCGCCGCGTTCCACCTTGGCGGCGGCGGCGTAGACCAGGTGGCGGGCGGCTTCGACCTTGGTGGCCATGTCGGCGAGCATGAACTGGATGCCCTGGAACTCGGCGATGGCCTTGCCGAACTGCTTGCGCTCCTTGACGTACGCCACTGCCGCGTCGAGGGCGCCCTGGGCGATGCCGAGCGCCTGGGCGCCGATGGAGTGGCGGGTGTGGTCGAGGGTGCGCAGCGCGAGCCGCAGGCCCTGGCCGGGCTGGCCAATGATCCGGTCCTCGGGGATCGTGCAGTTCTCGAAGTGGATCTCGCGGGTCGGGGAGCCCTTGATGCCGAGCTTGCGCTCCTTCGAGCCCACCACGAAACCCGGGTCGTCCTTGTGCACCATGAACGCCGAGATGCCGTCGACGGGCTTGGCCGCCTCCGGGTTCGACACCGCCATGACCGTGTACCAGCTCGACTCGCCCGCGTTGGTGATCCAGCACTTGGTGCCGTTGAGCACCCAGTGGTCGCCGTCTTGGCGGGCGCGGGTGCGCATGGACGCGGTGTCGGAGCCCGCCTCGCGCTCGGACAGCGCGTACGAGGCCATCTCGCCCGCGGCGATCTGCGACAGCACCTGCTTCTTCAGCTCTTCCGAGCCGCCCAGGATGAGGTTCATGGTGCCGAGCTTGTTGACCGCGGGGATCAGCGACGACGAGGCGCAGACCCGGGCGACCTCCTCGATGACGATGTTGGTCGCCACCGAGTCCGCGCCCTGGCCGTCGTAGGCCTCGGCGATGTGCGGCGCGGCGAAACCGGCCTTGTTCAGCGCGGCCAGCGCCTCGGCCGGGAAGCGCTCCTGCTCGTCGACCTCGGTCGCGTGCGGCGCGATCTCCTTCTCGGCGAGGTCGCGCACGGCCTCGCGCAGCGCGTCGTGCTCGTCGCCGAGCTGGTAGAGCCCGTAGCCGTCCACGTCCTACCTCCAAGTAGCAGCAGCATCCGGACCGATGTTAGCGCGCGTTCACATCGGTGTCCTTCCCCGCCGCCGCGCTCACTCGACGATGCCGCTGAGCAGCAGGTACAGGAACACGGTGACGGTGGTGACCACCCCGCTGACCAGGAACGTCCCCACCACCCGGTACGCCGGTGTCCGGCCCGGCCGGACCATCGCCCCCTGCCACAGCGCCATCAGCCCGCCCATCAGCAGGCCGATCGGGTTCACCACGAGGAAGAACCAGGTCAGCTGGGCGGGGAACGGGGTGAGCACGGTGATGGCCAGCCACGCGACCAGGAACCACCCGGCGGTGACACCGGCGGTCATCGGGGTCCACCAGGTGTCCGGGACGCTCTTCGAGCTGGACAACCCGGCCGCGACCGTCAGCAGCACCACCACCGCCCAGCCGCTGTAGAGGAACACCTCCCCGGACACCGGCACCGGGTCGCCGGAGACCCGCGGCCGGGGCACCGCCCACACCGCCAGGACCAGCCCGAGCAGGGCGAGCACCTGCACCCCCGGCAGCACAGCCCGCAGGGTGAGGCCGCCGTCCCGCACGATGCGCACGCTCACTGGACTGCTTCCGGGATGACGCCGCTGAGCAGCAGGTAGGCGAGGACGGTGAGGGTCGACACCGGGACGGTGACCAGCAGCGTCCCCAGGACCCGGAGCACGGGGTGGCCGCCCGGCCGCAGCAACGCCCACTGCCACAGCCCCACCAGCGCGGCCGACCCCGCCGCGAACGGGTTCAGCACCAAGGCGACCACGACGAGCACGGACTCGTCGAGGTCGTGGTTGTACATACCCGCGGCCGCCCACAGGAGCCCGAACCACGCGAGCGCCGCGCCCGAGGTCATCCGCGTCCGCCACCCGACGGGCACGGGTCCCGGTCCGGCGAACCAGGCGACCACCGCCACCAGGACCGCGATCGACCAACCGAGGTAGAAGAACCGGCTCCCGGGCAGCAGGGCGTGGTCGTCCAGGTCATCCGGCCAGGGTTTCGACCACATCAGCAGTTCGAGCCCGAGCAGCGCGAGCAGGAACGCCCCGGGCAACGCGGCCCGGAGGGTGAGGCCGGAGCGCGCGCCCACGGCGGAGCCCGCGAGGCCCTCAGTCACCGCGAGCCATCATCATGAACATGAAGACCGCGACATTGGTGAGCACGCCGACGGCCACCAGCGTCCCGATCGCCTGCGCCCACCGCCACCGCCCCGGCCGCACCAGCGTCCACTGCCACAGCGCCAGGACCACGGCCATGAACCACCCGACCGGGTGCAGCGCGACGACGATGCGGAACCACGGGTCGCCGGGCGGGGACAGCGGCAGCACGGCGAGCAGGCCGAGCACGAACCACCCGGCCGCCACGCCCCAGGTCATCGGCTGCCACCAGCTGTCCGGCACCGAGCGCTGGTCGGCGAACCACACGATGGCCGCCGCGGCGACCGCGAGCCCCCACCCGATGGAGAAGAACACCTCCGGCGGCAGGATTCCGCCCCACGCCACGTAACACAGCACGAGCAGCACCACGAGCAGCGCGCCGGGCAACGAGGCGCGCACGGTCAACAAAGGTCCAGGGCGCCAAACAGTGGGTGCGCTCATCACAGAACTCCCGGCGGACGCGGCAAACCCGGCACCCACCCAGTCGTCGCGGGAGCCGCTTCGGTTACGCCGCAGCGCCTTTCCGCCACGCACTTCCACGGTCGAGCACAGCCACGACCCGGTCGATGCGCACATCGCCGGATGCGCGCTCCGGAACACCGGACGCCTACCCGAGCGCTTTCGCCGACCAACCCGAGGTTGAGCGGGAACCCCGCGGTCGAGTGCCGCGTGGCCGCGGCCCGCGCGTCCCGATCTGGAGGCCGCGCCCCGGGTTCCGCCCGAAGGTCGAGTTACCGAACCAACCACAGCGGCGGGTCGACCGCGCTCGACTCCTTGAGCGCCTCGACCTCCGCCGCCGCGAAACCCCGGTTCAGCAGCAGCTCCGCCATCCGGCGCACGGACAGGAAGTCCGCTTCCCGGTCCCGCGCCGCGCGCACCTCACTCTCGACGGCCGCGCGCAGGTCGCCCGGCACCCCGACCCGCCTCTCCGCCGCCTTCACCCGCTCGCGCGCCAACTCGTCGCGGCCGCTGATCGCCGCCACGACCCGCTGCGCCTCGTCGAGGCTCGCCGCCGCGCGCAGCGGCTCGACGAACAGGTTGTCGTCGACCAGGGCTTCCGCCGGAACCCGGTACCGCGCCGGACTCCGGTCCGTGAGCGGTACGAGGTCGCCCGCGTCGCGGATCTCCACGGTCCCCCGCACACCCCGGACCGCGGCGGCGAACAGTCCCGTCACCTCCGAGGGGTGCCAGCGGAAGATCGGCCGGAAGCCCGCCACCCGCTCCGCGTCGAGGTCGGCGAGCCGCGTGCCGCCCAGCCTCGCGCACCGGTCGAGTACCTGTTCCTCGACCAGTTCACCGTCCAGCCCCGGCCCGCAGACCTGGGCGTCGAACGGCAGTCCGGACAGCTCGCAGGCCGTCAACGCCAGCGCGTCCGCCAGCGGGCTGCGCAGCCCGGATTCGTCTCCGCGCGCCACCAGGTCCCCGCCGACGTCGACGAGCGTGACGCGCCCGGCGCCGACCTGCCGGGCGACGGCCCGGAGCTGGCGGGCCAGGCCCGGGGCGCCGTGGAGCGGGTCCAGCAGGAAGAAGCGGGCGGGCAGTTCGGCGGCCAAGCGCGGGATCGTCGAGCGGGCTGGGGGACGCGCGGTCGTGGCGCCGACGATCTCGTGGCAGTCCGCGGCGGGTGTGCGGAGTCCGGTGAAGTCGGTGACACCGCGTGGGCCTGGGACGGGGTCGTAGATGACCCGGTCCCAAGAAAACGTGGCGACACAGGGTGCCTCCCCGGCCGCGACCATGGCCGCCGCGATGGCGTCCCCGCCCCCGCCCGCGGCCACGATGAGGGTGCGCACGGGGTCAGGCTACGTCCGGGCGGGGTCAGCCGGACGCCGCTGATCCGGGTCATGATTTGCTGTCGACGTGACCGAGTCAGCCCTGCGTACCCGGCCGTCTTGGGTCGCGTTGTTGTTCTTCCCCGTGGTGGGTCTGATCGCGGGCGTAGTGGGGTGGCGGCTCGGGTGGCACCTGGGCGTCGACAACGCCGTCTACCGCTCGGGTGCGGTCGCGCTGCTGCACGGCGAACCGCTCTACGACCACATGGCGCTGAGCGCCGAGCCGTCGTGGGCGCGGTTGCCGTTCACCTACCCGCCCACCGCCGCACTGCTGTTCGTGCCGCTCGCGCTCGTCCCGACGCAGATCGCGTGGGCGCTGCTGGGCGCGGTATCGATGCTGCTGATGACGTGGGTCATCAAGGTCTGCGTCGAGAACCTGCCGAACCGGCCCGAGTGGCTCACGCCGGTCAAGACGGCCACCGTGCTGGGGATCGTGCTGCTGGGGCTGGAACCGGTGTGGCGGACGGTCTTCCTGGGGCAGATCAACCTGGTGCTGATGGCCATGGTGGTGCTCGACGTGCTGGTCGTCGGCGCGCGCGGGAGCCGGTTCGGCGGGGTGCTGATCGGGGTCGCGGCGGCGGTGAAGCTGACCCCGCTGATCTTCGTCGGGCACCTGCTGGTCACCGGCAGGCGCGCGGACGCGGCCCGCGCGTTCGCCACGTTCCTGCTGCTCCAGGGCCTGATGTACGTGCTGATCCGGCACGACGTGACCCAGTTCTGGGGTGCCGCGGTACAGGACCCGCAGCGGATCGGGCCGATCTACTGGGCGGGCAACCAGTCGCTCAACGGGCTGGTGCTGCGGCTGACCGACAACGCCGACTGGTCGATGCGCGTGGTCGCGCCGATCGCGCTGGCGCTGGCCGTGCCGTGCGTGCTGTGGGTGCGGCGGCTGCACCGCGCCGGTGAGCCGGTGCCCGCGCTGCTGGTCACCGCGTTCCTCGGGCTGCTGGCCAGCCCGGTGTCGTGGTCGCACCACTGGGTGTGGGCGGTGCCGCTGGTCGTCTACCTGCTGTCGCGGCTGCCGTCCGAGCTGCCCGAGCGGGGCCGCGCGCGGTGGGTCGCGCTGGCGCCGGTGGGGGCGGTGGTGCTGGTCTTCGCCAGTTGCGTGCTGCTCGCGATGCGCAACGGCAAGGCCGTGGAGTTCGAGTGGACGCCGCTCGAGTACGTGATCGGCAGCGCCTACCTCTTGGTGCCCGTGGTGGCCGCGGCGATCCTGCTGGTCAGACGGCGCCGGGCCAGTCGGTAGAGTCCTCGCCTCGTGGACGAACGCACCGGTTTCCCCAAGGTCGGGATGGTCGGCGGCGGCCAGTTGGCGCGCATGACGCACCAGGCCGCGGTCGCCATCGGCCAGTCACTGCACGTGCTCGCGGTCACCGCCGACGAGCCCGCCCCCCTGGTGTCACCGAACGTCACCCTCGGGCACCACACCGACCTCGGCGCGCTGCGCGGGTTCGCGGCGGGGGTCGACGTGCTGACGTTCGACCACGAGCACGTGCCCACCGAGCACCTGCGCGCCCTGGTCGCCGACGGGGTGAAGGTCCACCCGGGGCCGGACGCGCTCGTGCACGCCCAGGACAAGCTCGTCATGCGCCGCAAGCTGGCCGCGCTCGGGCTGCCGATCCCCGAGTTCGCCGAGGTCACCGACGTCTCGGACGTGGTGAAGTTCGGTGACGCCGTCGGCTGGCCGTGCGTGCTCAAGGCGGCGCGCGGCGGCTACGACGGCCGGGGCGTGTGGATGCTGGACTCGGCCGCCGAGGCTTCCTCGCTGGTGCCCGAGCTGCTGGCGGCGGGCACGCCGCTGCTGGTCGAGCAGCGGGTCGCGATGCGCCGGGAGCTGGCGGCACTGGTCGCCCGGTCGCCGTTCGGGCAGGGCGCGAGCTGGCCGGTCGTGGAGACCGTGCAGGTGGACGGGATCTGCGTCGAGGTGCTGGCGCCCGCGCCGGGCCTGTCGGAGGACCGCGCGCGGTCCGCGCAGGACCTGGCGCTGCGGGTCGCCGACGAGCTGGGCGTGGTCGGGGTGCTGGCCGTGGAGCTGTTCGAGACCGACGCGGGCGTGGTCGTCAACGAGTTCGCGATGCGCCCGCACAACTCGGGGCACTGGACCATCGAGGGGGCGCTGACCTCGCAGTTCGAGCAGCACCTGCGGGCCGTGCTGGACTACCCGCTCGGCGCGACCGACCAGGTGGCGCCCGCGGTCGTCATGGCCAACGTGCTGGGCGCGGCCGAGACCCCGTCGATGGGCGTCGACGAGCGGCTGCACCACCTGTTCGCCCGGTACCCGGACGCGCGCGCGCACTTCTACGGCAAGCGGGAGCGGCCCGGGCGGAAGGTCGGGCACGTCACGTTCCTGGGTGCGGAGATGACCGGGGTCCGCGCCCGCGCCACACTGGCGGCGCACTGGCTGTCCACCGCCACCTGGCAAGACGGCTACGAGATCCACTAAGAGGAGTGCGTTACCGGTGACCGCAGCACCCACCCCGACCGTCGGCCTGATCATGGGCAGCGACTCCGACTGGCCGGTCATGCGCCTGGCCGCCGAGGCCATGGCCGAGTTCGACGTGCCGCACGAGGTCGCCGTGGTCTCCGCCCACCGCACCCCCCACCGCATGCTCAGCTACGCGGAGACCGCCGCCGACCGCGGCCTGCGCGTGATCATCGCCGGTGCGGGCGGGGCCGCGCACCTGCCGGGCATGGTCGCCTCGGCCACGACCCTGCCGGTGATCGGCGTGCCGGTACCGCTGAAGTACCTGGACGGCATGGACTCGCTGCTGTCGATCGTGCAGATGCCCGCCGGGATCCCGGTGGCCACCGTCTCTGTCGGCGGAGCCCGCAACGCGGGCCTCCTGGCCGTCCGCATCCTCGCCGCCTTCGACGACGACCTCCGCAAGCGGGTCGCCGACTTCCAGAAGGCGCTGGAGACGATGGTCCTGGAGAAGGACGCCGCCCTGCGCGCTTCCCTCGACTGATACCGACAGTCCCACGCCGGGCCAGGCGTGGGACTGTTCAGTCAGGCCGCGTGCTCCCGCAGCCAGCCGAGAGCCGCGACACCGAGTTGGTTGCCGCACGGGCCACGTCGTCCGTGGACAGCGGCGCCGTGACGGTCACGGCGGTCCCGTCGGGGAAGCGCCCGAACACGCTGACCTTCGGGTCGCCAGGATCTTCGCCCGTGTCGATGTAGAGCGTGGTGTCGGTCAGGGTGTCGCACCCGGGAGCACCCGACCGACCCGCGGGTGGTCGAGCTCGCGCACCGCCTCAGGCGCGGCTGACCTCGTGCACCAGCCGCAGGGCGGCGGGTTCGGTGGTGGGGAGGGGTTCGACTCGGATTTCCGGGGGTGCGCAGCGGCCCAGGTCGGTGTCGATGGCCAGGCGGTCGGCGATGAGGGTGTGGGCGTCGGCGGTGCGGCCCGCGAGGCGGGGCTCCCGCTCCGCCAGCACGACCGCCACCGACGAGCCCAGGACGGCCACGCTCTCGCCGCCGTCGAACACCGACCGCAGGACGTCGCCGACCAGCATCATCGCCATGAGGCGGGGCCAGCCGACCACGCCGGACAGGTCGAGGGTGACCACCAGCAGCACGTACCGGTCCGACGGGCAGACGCCGTCGCGCCTGCCGCGGGCGTAGACCTCGCCGAGGCGGACCCGCAGGTAGTCGGCGGTGGCCTGGCCGGACAGCGGGTCGGTCGGTTCCGGCGCGTACTGGCGGCCCAACGCGGCGTCGGCCCAGGCGACGGCGGTGGCGCGCAGCAGCGCGGGCGGGGTGGCGTCGGGGTCGGCGGCCGCCCGGGTACCCGAGGGGGCCTCCAGCACCGCGCACAGCGCCGCCAGGTCGGCCAGTGCCTCCTCCAGCCCGACCCCCGCGTACGCCCGGGCCCTGGCCAGGTCGCGCAGCGCGCCGACCAGGTCCCCGCCGGTCACCACGGCCGCGCACACGTCGTCGACCTCGGGCACGCCCCAGTCGCTGGGGAAGCGCCACCCACCGGTCAGGCTGACCGTGCGCCAGCGGGACCGCAGGCTGCGCATCGACCAGTCAGCACCGTCGCGGCTCATGTCCACTCCCGCACGGCGCCACCGCGACCCCGCTTCTCGTACGACCACAGCCTCGGTTCCCTTCGCCGGTTCCACAGGTGCAGACGCCCCCGGGTTGCGGTTGTGACGCGGATCGGGTGAATTCCGGGTGCGGGCGCAACCCGACGGGCATCCCTCCCCCGCGTGAGGGGTAGGTGACGCGCGGGTGAGCATCCGTCACACTAGGTCGCGGCACAGGTGTCGGCGCTTGAGGGGAGCACGGTGACGACGGTTCCGGCCGAGGCCGACGGTCCCAGCGACGGCGACCTCATCGACGCGGTGCGAGCGGGCACGGTCGCGGCGTACGGCTCGCTCTACGAGCGCCACGTCGGTGCCGCGCGCAACCTGGCCCGCCAGCTGGCCCGCTCCCAGGCCGAGGCCGACGACCTGGTGTCCGAGGCGTTCGCGAAGGTCCTGGAGACCCTCAAGCAGGGCCGCGGCCCGGACGCGGCCTTCCGCGCGTACCTGCTCACCGCGCTGCGGCACACCGCCTACGACAAGACCCGCCGGGACCGCAAGGTCGAGTACTCCGACGACGTGTCCCAGGTCAGCGGCATCAACCAGGACGCGGTCAGCGTCCCGTTCTCCGACACCGCGGTGGCCGGGCTGGAGCGGTCGCTGGCCGCGCAGGCCTTCGCCAAGCTGCCCGAGCGCTGGCAGGCGGTGCTCTGGCACACCGAGATCGAGGGCCAGTCGCCCGCCGAGGTGGCGCCGCTGCTGGGCCTGAGCCCCAACGGCGTGTCCGCGCTGGCCTACCGGGCCCGGGAGGGCCTCAAGCAGGCGTACCTGCAGGTGCACCTCGCGCAGAGCGACGACGAGCGCTGCCGGGCCACGGCCGACCGGCTCGGCGCGTGGGTGCGCGGCGGGCTGTCCAAGCGGGAGACCGCGCAGGTGGAGGCGCACCTCGACGAGTGTGAGCGGTGCCGCGCGCTGGCCGCGGAGCTGGCGGACGTCAACAGCGGGCTGCGGCTGTTCATCGCGCCGCTGGTGCTGGGTCCGCTGGCGGCGGCCGGGTACCTGGCCGCGGCGGGCAAGGCGGCGGTCGGGGTCGCTGCGGGGTCGGCGGCCGTGGCCGGTGCGACGGCCGCGGTGGCGGGCGGCGCGGCGGCGGGCTCGTCCGGCGGCGGGGCGGGCGGCGTGATCAGCGTGCTCACCAGCGTGCCCCGGCAGCTCATCGGCGTGGCGGCGTCCGGCGTGGCGCTGGTGACGGCGGTGGTCATCGGGTTCGCGGCGACGCCGTCGAACCAGGAGGTGCCCGCGGCGGAGGTCGCGAAGCCACCCGCGACCACCAGGACGCAGCCACCGCGCACCACGACGCCACCGACCACCACGCCGACGACTCCCGTGATCGTGCCGATTGAGGAACCGCCGACCAACTCAGAGCCCGACGCGGAGGAGGCCGAGGAGCCGGTTCCGACTACTACGACAACCGCACCCGCGCCGACGGCCACTACGCCTCCCGCAACCACCACTCCCCCGACCACCACTCCTCCGACGACCACTCCTCCGACGACAACACCGCCGACCACCGAGCCGCCCGAGCCCGCGCGGCTGGTGGCGCAGAGCCCGGCGGACGGCGTGTCGCTGCGCCCCGGGACGCCGACCGACGTGCCGATCACGATCCGCAACGACGGCGGCAGCGTGTCCGAGCCGGTCGTGGCGCGGCTGCCGCTGCCCACGGGCGTGCGGGCGCTGCCCGCCGGGGGCGACTCGACCGCGCGGGTGGCGTCCCTGGCCCCGGAGACCGTCCGCTGCGGCGGCGGCACCGGCACGATCACCTGCGGCACCGGCACCGGGCTGGAGCCGGGCACCTCGACGACCCTGGTGTTCCGGCTGGTCGCCGACGACGCCCGGCTGACCGCGCAGACCGTCGGCTCGCTGTCGGCGGGCGGGGAGACGATCGAGTTCACCATCAGCATCGAGGTCGTGCCGCTGACCGACGGGGTCGACGTGCGGGCCCAGGTGCAGCAGCAGGAGCGGGGCCGCGACACCCGGGTGCTGGCGTCGGCGACGAACACCGGCGAGAGCACGAAGACCGTGTCGATCACGTTCGCGGGCCGGTTGCGGCAGGTGCCGACCTCGGGCGAGATGACGTGCGTGCGCGAGCGGTCCGAGCTGACGTGCACGAGCGCGAGCCCGCTGGCGCCGGGTGAGCGCGTCGCGGTGGTGGCCACGACCGGGCGCGCGCCGGACGAGGAGGACGAGACCCGCGCGCTGTCCGGCGGCAAGCGCGAGGTCGAGATCACGGCGGTGCTCGGGACGGCGTCGGACACGACGTCGGTGCGGCTGCCGAAGAAACACCACCCGCCGTGCTGCGGTGACCATTGCTGCAAGCATTCGGGTAAACCGGATAAACCGACGGACGCGACAAAGCCGTCGTCGAAGCCGGAACCGACTTCGAAACCGCTGTTGTGCGTGGATATCTCGATCGGCGCGGGAAACGGCGACGGTTGCCGTCGGGTGATGAAGGCGACTCCCGATAGCCGGCCTACGCCATCCGGATGAACTCGGCGGATAGACTCCGCCGCCATGGCCGTTGTCGACTCCCTGTTCGCCCGCCTGCCCGCTCCGGTGCGCGCGCAGTTGATCAAGCACCGCGAGCTGCTCAAGTTCGCGGTGGTCGGCGGCATCTGCTTCGTGGTGACGAACGCGATCAACTACGCGCTCAAGCTCACGGTGCTCAACCGCAACCCGGTGACGGCCCTGATCATCGCGGTCATCATCGCGACGATCGTGTCCTACATCCTCAACCGCGAGTGGTCCTTCCGGGACCGCGGCGGGCGCGAGCGGCCGCACGAGGCGGCGCTGTTCTTCCTGATCAGCGGCATCGGGGTGGGGCTCAACGCGCTGCCGCTGTACGTGTCGCGGTACTTCCTGCACCTGCAGGTCCCGAACGTGACGCTGCTGACCCAGGAGGTGGCGGACTTCGGGTTCGGCATCATCCTGGGGACCCTGGTGGCGATGGTGTTCCGCTGGTGGGCCTTCAAGAAGTGGGTCTTCCCGGACGCCGAGGCGCGGGCCCGCGTGCGGGCCCTGCACCCGGTCCCGCCCCCGGACGAGGAACGCGCGGCCTGAGGTCGCGTTCGCCGGGGTCGAGCCCCGCGCTCGGCTGACGAGCCACCGCCACTCCGGCACGGCCGACAGGCCCGGACCGTCGCCCCGGCCGAGATCCGCTCCGCGCCACGCCCATCACGTCTCGAACCAGGGCCATCCACCGGCGGCCTTCCTCGACCGAGTGCGTCATCGCCTGGCCGCGTCCGAACGCCCGCGAGGGGTCCCCTCGACAGGGGAACCCCTAATTTCCATTCTATCGGCGTTGGAGCAGCGAGCGGAGGGCTTGATGCCAGGCTGTGGACAGCTTCGGGGCATGTGGACAAGCGCCTGATCCGGACGCAGCCAAGATCGACAACGGGCGCGGCGATCGGCGGCGGGAGAGCATCGCGGGGGAAGCCAGATGCCGGGAGACCGAGTGGGAAGGTCACGCGGGAGGCCAACTCCCGGCGACCGTCGCGCGGGAAGGCTGACACCGACAGGTCAGGCGCGAGCAGGCGCCGGAGCAGTCGACGCAGGACGACTGGCACCGGGCGAGCAACGCGGGAACGGCCGGGCAACCGGGCGGGAGGGCCAGCGCTGGCAGATGCGTGCAGGCCGGCGTCGTGAGGTCAGCGCGGGAAGGCTGAGGCTCGCCAGGCGCCGGGGCCGTGGGGTAGCGGTCGGCGGGTCGCGGCGGCTCGGTCGGACCAGGCGCTGGGGGGTTGCGGGGTCGGGTCAGCGGGTTGGGCTGCCGGGGCGGCGGCGATCACGGCGGCGAGGGCGGCCAGTTCGGCCGGGTCCGGGGTGCCCTTGACCACGCGGAGCAGGGGGCGGGGCTCGGGCGTGGGTTCGCTAGCGGCGGGATCGTCGGGCACCGGTACTCCCTTGATTTCGATCTTGGGCGGCCGTCGGCCCCCCGGTTTCCATTTTAGTCGCGGGCACCGACCGGAACGAAGATCGAATTCGGGGCCTGTGGACAACCTGCGAACAATGGGGAACCCGGGGGTGGAATGGCCCCCGGGAACACCCGTCAGAGCGGGATGTTGCCGTGCTTCTTCGGGGGCAGGGATTCGCGCTTGTCGCGCAGCAGGCGCAAGGCGCGGGCGATGTGGCCGCGGGTGTGGGACGGCGGGATGACCGAGTCCACGTAACCGCGTTCGGCCGCCAAATAGGGGTTGAGGAGGGTGTCCTCGTATTCCCGGTCCAGTTTCGCGCGCAGGGCGTCCACGTCCTCCCCCGCGTCCAGCGCCGCCTTGAGGGTGCGGCGGTGCAGGATGTTCGAGGCCCCAGACGCCCCCATGACGGCGATCTGCGCGGTCGGCCAGGCCAGGTTGATGTCCGCGCCGAGGTGCTTGGAGCCCATCACGTCGTAGGCGCCGCCGTAGGCCTTGCGGGTGATCACGGTGACCAGCGGGACCGTGGCCTCCGCGTAGGCGTAGATCAGCTTCGCGCCGTGCCGGATGATGCCGCCGAACTCCTGGTCGGTGCCCGGCAGGAACCCCGGCACGTCGACGAAGGTCAGCACCGGCACGTTGAACGCGTCGCAGGTGCGGACGAAGCGGGCGGCCTTCTCGGACGCGTCGATGTCGAGGCAGCCCGCGAACTGGGTCGGCTGGTTGGCGACGACCCCGACGCTGCGGCCCTCGACCCGGCCGAAGCCGACGACGATGTTGGGCGCGAACAGGGGGTGCACCTCGAGGAACTCGCCGTCGTCGAGGACGCGGTTGATGACCTCGTGGATGTCGTAGGGCTGGTTGGCCGAGTCCGGGACCAGCGTGTCGAGTTCGCGGTCGGCGTCGGTCAGGTTGTCGACCAGGCCGCCGTCGTCGGCGTAGCCGGGGAACACCGGCGGGTCGGACAGGTTGTTCGACGGCAGGTACGACAGCAGTTCCTTGACGTACCCGATCGCGTCTTCCTCGTCGGCGCCCATGTAGTGCGCGACGCCGGACTTGGTGTTGTGCGTGCGCGCGCCGCCCAACTCCTCCAGCGTCACCTCCTCGCCGGTCACCGTCTTCACCACGTCCGGGCCGGTGATGAACATCTGCGAGGTCTGGTCGACCATGACGATGAAGTCGGTCAGCGCGGGCGAGTACACGTGCCCGCCCGCGTTCGCGCCCATGATCAGCGAGATCTGCGGGACCACGCCGGAGGCCAGGGTGTTGCGGCGGAAGATCTCGCCGTAGAGGCCGAGGGAGACCACGCCCTCCTGGATCCGCGCGCCGCCGCCCTCGTTGATGCCGACCAGCGGGCGGCCGGTCTTGAGCGCCAGGTCCATCATCTTGACGATCTTCTCGCCGTAGACCTGGCCGAGCGAGCCGCCGAAGACGGTCACGTCCTGGCTGAACACGCACACCGGGCGGCCGTCGACGGTGCCGTGGCCGGTGACCACGCCGTCGCCGTACGGGCGGTTCTTCTCGAGGCCGAAGTCGGTCGAGCGGTGCCGGGCCAGCTCGTCGAGTTCGACGAAGGAGCCGGGGTCGAGCAGCAGGTCGATGCGCTCGCGGGCGGTGTGCTTGCCCTTGGCGTGCTGCTTCTCCACGGCGCGCGCCGAGCCCGCGTGCACGGCCTCGTCGTAGCGCGCGTAGAGGTCGGCGAGCTTTCCCGCGGTTGTGCGCAGGTCCGGCTCGGCATCCGACGGTGACCCGATGGGCTCGGTCGCGCTGCTCATGGCTTCGGAGCCTAGCGACCCGCCTGTTACCCCGGGTCCGAGGCGTAGACCACACCGGGCCGGGCTTGACCTCCAGCGCGCTGGAGGTCCCAGGCTGGCACCCGCCGCCCCCGGACCGGGCCGTTCCGCTCCGACCGGTCGGGTCCGGGGGCCGGCTCTACCCTTGACCCATGGCAGCTCTCGACGTCGAGGCCCTGCGGTCCGCGCTCTCCGGCACCTACACCGCTGTCGACGTGGTCCCCTCCACCGGATCGACCAACGCCGACCTGGTCGCCGCCGCGGCGGCGAACGCGCCGGACCGCACCGTGCTGCTCGCCGAGGAGCAGACCGCGGGCCGCGGTCGCCGGGCGCGCAGCTGGGTGTCGCCACCGGCCACCGGCCTCTACCTCAGCGTCCTGCTCCGGCCGACGGGCGTGCCGACGGCCAGGTTCGGCGCGTTGTCGCTGGTCGCCGGGGTCGCCCTGGTGCGCACGGCCCGGCACCTCGGGGTGTCCGCCGCGTTGAAGTGGCCCAACGACCTGCTCGCCGGTCCCGAGCTGGCCAAGTGCGCGGGCGTGCTGGCCGAGGCGACCGCCGACGAGCACCCGGCCGTGGTGGTCGGCATCGGCCTCAACGTGGCGCCCCTGCCCGACGGCGTCCCGGTCGGCCCCGGCGGGCTGCCGCCGACGTCGCTGGCCCAGCAGGGCGGCACCGACGACCGCACCACCGTCGCCATCGCGCTGCTGCGCGCCTTCGACGAGGCCGAGCGGTCCTGGCGCGGCGCCCGGGGCGACCTGGCCACGTCCGGCCTGCTCACGCACTACCGCGACGCCTGCGCCACGCTCGGCCAACGGGTCCGGGTGGAACTGCCCGACGGCGCGCACCTGCAGGGCCTGGCCACCGACCTGGACGCCGACGGGCAACTGGTCATCGACGTCGCGGGTACCGCCAGGACGGTGTCGGCCGGTGACGTGGTGCACGTGCGCCCCGGTTCATGACCCGACGACCGGACCAATCCGCGAACCGCGCCGCCCGGACGGGGTTCCGGCGAGTACGGTAACCGCGTCGGCAATGATGATCTGGAGCCCGCCGGATCCTTGGAGGAGCAGTGGCCTACCCCGACGACGTGCTCAGTGAAGGCGAGCAGGTCGTGCTGCACAAGCACCCGCACTGGAAGATGCTGCTGCTGCCCTACGTGATCCTGCTGGTCGCCATCGGCGGCGGCATCACGCTCGGCGTGCTGGCCCAGGACCTGTCGTGGGCGAACATCGCGTACATCATCATCGGCGCGGTCGCCCTGGTGATCGTCATCTGGGGTTTCCTCGCGCCGTTCGTGCGGTGGCGCACCACCCACTTCATCGTCACCACCGACCGCGTGATGTTCCGGATGGGCGTGGTCAAGCGCACCGGCATCGACATCCCGCTGGCCCGGATCAGCAGCGTGCGCTTCGAGCACGGCCTGATCGACCGGATCGTCGGCTGCGGCACGCTGATCATCGAGTCCAGCTCGCAGGAGCCGCTGGAGTTCGACGACATCCCGAACGTGGAGAAGGTGCACACCCTGCTCTACCGGGAGGTCAACGACAACCCGAACGACGACTTCCACCGCCCCGAGCCGCGCGGCGGCCACGACCGCACCCGCGAGTTCCCCGACCAGGGCTACCAGGGACGGCGCTAGGCGTGGGGGCGCGCGAGGTCGGCCTGCCCGCGCGGGCGCGGACCGACGGGCTGCCCGAGCGGGTCACCATCTGGGAGGTCGGCGCCCGCGACGGGCTGCAGAACGAGTCGGCGGTCGTGCCGGTCGAGGTGAAGCTGGAGTTCCTGGACCGGTTGGCGGCGGCCGGGTTGGGCGTGCTGGAGGCCACCAGCTTCGTGCACCCGAAGTGGGTGCCGCAGCTGGCCGACGCCGAGGACCTGCTGGCCCGGCTGACGCGCGCCGAGGGTGTTTCGTACCCGGTGCTGGTGCCCAACGAACGCGGGCTGGACCGGGCGCTGGCCGCCGGGGTGCGGCACATCGCGGTCTTCGGCAGCGCCACCGAGTCCTTCGCCAAGCGCAACCTCAACCGCACGCTGGACGAGCAGTTCGCGATGTTCGAGCCGGTCGTCGCCCGGGCCCGGGCCGAGGGGCTCGACGTGCGCGCGTACGTGTCGATGTGCTTCGGCGACCAGTGGGAGGGGCCGGTGCCGCCCGCCCAGGTGGCCGCGGTCGGTCGGCGGCTGATGGAGATGGGCTGCTCGCAGCTCTCCCTGGGCGACACCATCGGCGTGGCCACGCCGGGCCTGGTCGAGTCGGTGATCGGCGCGGTGAACGCGGCCGGGGTGCCGACGTCCCGGGTGGCGGTCCACTTCCACGACACCTACGGGCAGGCGTTGTCCAACACCCTCGCCGCCCTGCGCCTGGGCGTGACGACGGTCGACTCGTCGGCGGGCGGCCTCGGCGGCTGCCCGTACGCGGAGTCCGCGACGGGCAACCTGGCCACCGAGGACCTGGTCTGGATGCTCGACGGCCTGGGCGTCGAAACCGGCGTCGACCTGGACAAGCTGGCCGACACCAGCGCGTGGATGGCCGAACGCCTCGGCCGCCCCAGCCCGTCAAGGGTGGTCCGCGCCCTCAGGGGGTAACCCAGGGCCGCCCCCGCTCGTTTGTCTCTTGTGGACCGCTCCTCGTCCACACCGGCTCCACGTGGGACCCGAGGACTTTTCCCGGTTTTCACCCACCTGGCCGGGAACCGGTGTCGGGGGTGGCGCGTCCAACGCGCACCCATGTCCGACGTCTCGTGTCCGGCAGTCGAAGAACAGCAGCTGTAGAGCAGCAGCGGAGGAACCGTTGGCCGACCACCGAGCCCAGGTCGAGGACCTCCTCGCCGACTACCGCCGCGGGCGCGACCAGCTGGCCGAGGTGCACCGCGCGCTGGCCGCGATCAACGAGTCGGCGACCAGCCCGTGCGGGCTCGTCACGGCCACCGTGTCGGCGCAGGGTGGGCTCACCGGGCTGCACCTGCGCGACGACGCGTACCGGGTGTACCGGCCCGCCGAACTGGCCGCGGTGATCGTGCGCACGACGACCGCAGCGGACGCGCTCGCCGCACGGGCCGCCGGGCACGCCGTGGCGCCGGTCCTGCCGTCGGGCACCGACCCGGAGGCGCTGTTGCGCGGCACGGCCGACTTGGCGCCCGTCGACCTGGTGCCGCCGCGGCCGCCGGTCGAAGAGGAGAGCTTCGAGAACGTGAAGTGGCTGGAGTCGGGGAGGTCGTGATGGATCGCTTCACCGCCGACACCGCGCGCCTGGCCGAGCGGGCTGGCCGGTTCGACGGGTTGGCCGAGCGGGTGGGCGCGGTCCACCGCGACCTGGCCGACCGGCTGGCCGCCGCCGGGTCCTGCTGGGGCGGTGACGAGATCGGCCAGGCGTTCGCGGCGACGCACGTGCGCGCCGCCGACGCGACGCTGGCCGAGGTCGGCGCGCTGCCCGCGAAGCTCGACGACGTCGGCACCCGCCTGCGCGACACCGCCCGCGCGTACGCGGATACCGAGACCACCAACACCCGCGCCTTGGGTTCCGTCGACGTCTAGGGGAGGCGTGATGGGGATCGAGTTACCACCGGAACTGGTCGACGTCGCCGCGGCGGCGGGCGTGCGCTGGCCGGAGGCCGACGAGGACCGGATGCGCGAGTCCGCCAGGGCGTGGCGGGACGCGGGAACCAGCCTGGCCACGCTGACCGGCGACGCGGACAGCGCGGCGCACTCCGCGCTGTCCACCGTGGAAGGCGACGCGGCGACCGCGGCGGGCAGGCACTGGTCGACCTTCGTCCAACCGGACACGGGGCACCTGACGTCACCGGTCAACGGCTGCGAGGCGGCGGCGGACCGGCTGGAACACGCGGCCGAGCAGATCGGCGCGGCGAAGGTGGAGATCGTCCGCAACCTCGTCGCGCTGGCGAAGAACGCGGACGCGGCCAACACCGCCGCGGCGGCCGGGCACCCGAACGCGCAACTGGGGCTGACCACGGCCATCAACGCCACGGCGGCGAACGTGGCCAACATCAACCACGCGCTGCGCACATCGGTGTCGACGGGCGCGGCCCTGCCCGCGGCGGACCTGGTCAACGCCAACCCCGGCGCGACGCACCAGACCACTGTGGACGGTCGAGGCGGGCTGCCCAACCTGCTGGGCAACACGACGAACCTGCTGACGCACACCGTCGACCAGACCGTCGGCGCGGTCCACCAGACGGTCGACCACACGGCAGGCGCGGTGTCCGGTTCCCCGCTCCAGGTCGTCACCAACACGACCGGCGCCGTCACCCACACGATCACCAACACCACGGGCGCTGTCCTGGACACGGCATCCGGTGTGGTCGACCACACCCCGCTGCACGCGGCCAAGCCGCTGCTGGACACGGTCCACCACACCGTCGACGCGACAACCGGCGCCGTAGACCAGACGGTGGGAGCTGTCCGAGACACCGCTGCCGGGGCCGTCAACACCACGGGCAACGCCCTCGGCCACACCACCGGCGCTCTCGACCACACCGTCGGCGCTGTCCGAGACACGACTACCGGAATGGTCGACACCCTCGATCACGCCACGCGCACCATCCGAGACACCGCCGCCGGGGCTCTCGACCACACCACTGGCGCTGTCGATCACACAGTGGGTGCCACCGGCGCCCACGACCACACCGCCGGCGTCGTCCAGAACGTGGTCGCCGGCCCTCTCGACCACGCCACGGGGGCCATCGAGCGCACGACCGACGCCATCCCGGCCGTGGTCGATTCCGCGTCCGCCCCGGTGGTCAACCACGGCACCGGCGCCCAGCTCCCGCCCCTGACGACCGACGTCCCGGTCAACACGGTCCAGGCGGCCTCGGCGGCGGTGCTCGACACCCCCGCCCACCTCGCCCAACCGACCGCGAGCGCCCCGACCAACTCCCCCATCGCGAACGTCCTGGGCACCGGCGCGCCGAGCCACGCACCGACCGCCCAACCCGGCGCCTTGGGCCTGCCCGCTCAACCCGCGCCCGCAGCGCCCGCAGCGCCCACTCCGGCCGCGCGCCCGGCAGCCCTCCCCGCCCAGCCGTTCGCTCCCCGCGCCGACGCACCGCCGTCGACAGGTCAACAACCCGCCCGCCCCGGCGCGGCCGCCCAGACCGGCGGCGGCACGCCCGGCGGCAAGGCCGAGTCGGGTGGTTCGCCCGCCCCCGGCAAGCAGACGGGTGTGGCACCGCACTCCCCGGCCAACCCGACCGACCGCCACGAGCAGCAGCCGGAACAGTCGGACCACCCCGACCCCGCGGCCCCGGCTTTCCTCGCCGCCCCCATCCCCACCACCCTCCTGGGCGGCGGCTCCACAGGAGCGCTCGGCGCCACGGGCCGCCCCACCGGAACCGCCCAGCCGGACGCCGGTCCAGCGCAACCCCGCGGCTCCGCACCCGGCCAGCCGAACACGACCGCCAAACCGGGCGGCGACCACGCCAACCGGCAAGGTCTCGGACACCAAGCGGGCCCCACGACCGGCACCGACCAGGACTCCCGCCACCGCACCGGCCAAGCGGGCCCGGTCACCGGAGGCGACCACCCGGACTCCCGAGCCCGGACAGGTGGCTTGCCGAACTCCGATCGGCAAGCACCGGCACACCGCACCGCCCAGCCGAATCCCGGCCACGGCGGCGCGGGCCACCCGAGCCCCGGTCCCACGACCGGCGCCGACCAGCCGAGCAGGCAGCCCGGGGACCCCGCTCCCGGGCGGCTCTCCGGTGTCCAGCACCCCGCCGAGCCCACCCCTCAGCAATCCCCTCCAGCCCAGCCCGCACCGCGGGCAGCCACCGGATTCGAGCCCTTCCTGCTGGTCCACCTCTTCCCCATCGGTCACCTCCCGGTCGCCACCAGCCGACCGGCGCGGCAGGTGGCGGCGCCGGTCGAGGAGGAGGACTACGCGGCCGGGTTGCGGTTCGAGCCGGGGGACCACCCCGACTCCGTCCTGGTCGACTCCGCGACGCCCGTGGCGCACCCGGCGCCCACCGACGGCACCGACCCCGGTGCCCTTCTCACCGACTACGACCCCCTCGCCGGTGCCCACGAGCGCGACTGGGACCGGCGGTTCCTCGTCCACCCCGACGGTCCCGAGTACGCCTGGCCGCCGGGTGAGCTCTACCCCGAGGGCGGCACCGCCCCCGGCGAGCCCTTGCTCCTCGCCGAGGACACCCTGGTCGACCGGTTCGGCACCCCCGACGGCCGGGTCTTCAGCGTCGACGGCACCCCCTACCGTCGGCGGTCCCTGCCGCCCACCCACCGCGAGGCGGGGTACCGGCGCTACCGGGTCCGGCAGCCGCTGCCGGTGTGGCGGGCCGTGTCGGCGCCGTGGTTCGGGCAGCCCGGAAGCGGTGAGCGGTACCGCACCACGCACAGCGCCGCCGAGTTGGTCGCGCTCGGATTCCTGGAGGAGCTGTCGTGAACGCCGAGACGGTGCTGGGGTACCTGGCCGCCGTGGGCATCCCCGCCGGGGTGGTGTCCGTCGGCGCGGAGGCCGACAACGCGTGGTGCCTGGTGCGGGACGAGTCCGGCTGGGAGGTGTTCTGGCGGGAGCAGGGCAACCGCTACGACTGGGCGCGGTTCGACAACGAGCAGGTGGCCTGCCACTACCTGTTCGGCAGGCTCACCTGGTCGCAGGTCGTGCGGGGTGCCGTCGGGGTGCTGCCGACGGCGGTCGGCTAGCGGCGGAGCAGGTCCAGGGCCGCGTCGTGCACGTGGCCGTTGGAGGTGAGCACCGAGCCGCCGTCGTAGCGGACGGCGCCGCCGAGGTCGGTGAACCGGCCGCCCGCCTCCTCGACCAGCACCTGGAACGGGGCCACGTCCCACGGGTTCACGATGGCCTCGGCGGCCAGGTCGATGGCGCCCTCGGCGACCAGGCAGTGCTGCCAGAAGTCGCCGAACGCGCGGGTCTCCCAGCAGGCCTCGGTGAGCGCCAGGTAGCGCTCGCGGGAGTGGTACTTGACCCACGAGTTGATGTCCGTGGTGGACAGGTAGGCGTCGTCCAGAGACCGCACCCCGGACACGGAGATCCGGCGGGGCTCGCCGCCGTCGCGGACCGTCCAGGCGCCTTCGCCGCGGGCGGCGTACCAGCGGCGGCCCAGGGCGGGGGCGCTGACCACGCCGACGACCGGGGTGCCGTCCTCGACCAGCGCGATGAGCGTGGCCCAGGCGGGGACGCCGCGCAGGAAGTTCTTGGTGCCGTCGATCGGGTCGAGCACCCAGGCCCGGCCCGCGCCGACCGCGCCGCCGCGCTCCTCGCCCGCGACCGCGTCGGCGGGGTAGGACTCGGCGAGCACGGCGCGCACCGCGTCCTCGACGGCGGTGTCGGCGTCGGTCACCGGGGTGCGGTCGGGCTTGCGCTCAACCACCAGGTCGACCGCCTGGAAGCGGGCCCGGGTGATGGCGTCGGCGGCGTCAGCCAACCGGAGGGCGGAATTCAGGTCGTCGCTTGACACGGGCGCGATCGTGTCACGCCTACCCTGGACACCGTGAGCGTGGTGTTGCTGGCCGAGGACGACGCGGCCATAGCTGACCCCCTGTCGCGTGCCTTGCACCGCGAGGGGTACGAGGTGCGGGTCGTCGGCGACGGCCACTCCGCACTGGAGGTGGCCTCGACCGGCCAGCCGGACCTGCTGGTCCTCGACCTGGGCCTGCCCGGGATCGACGGGCTGGACGTGTGCCGCAGGCTGCGGGCCGCGGGCCGGGGCATCCCGGTGCTGATGCTGACCGCCCGGGCCGACGAGGTGGACTTCGTCGTCGGCCTCGACGCGGGCGCCGACGACTACGTGGCCAAGCCGTTCCGGCTGGCGGAGCTGCTGGCCCGGATCCGGGCGCTGCTGCGCAGGCAGGCCCCGGGCGCCATCGACGTCAACGGGGTGCGGATGGACCTCGCCGCGCGCGTGGTCACCGTGGACGGCGTGGAGATCACCCTGGCGAACAAGGAGTTCGAGCTGCTGCGGGTGCTCATCCAGCGCGCGGGCCAGGTGGTGACCCGCGAGGAGATCCTCACCGAGGTGTGGAGCGACCCGGAGCTCAAGACCAGCAAGACCCTCGACATGCACATGTCGTGGCTGCGCCGCAAGCTCGGCGAGGGCGGTCCGAAGTCCACCGAGCGGCGGATCGCGACGGTGCGCGGCGTCGGCTTCCGGTTCAACGCCGAGTAGCCGGGCGTGCGCCGCCGCATCCTGCTGGCCATCCTGCTCGCGGTGACGGTCACCGCGTGCGCCCTGGGCATCCCGCTGGGCTACAGCGCGATGGAGATGGTGGAGAGCGTCACCCGGGCGGACCTGATGTCCCGCTCCCAGCAGATCACCGCGGCGCTGGACGACGAGATCGCGCAGAACCACGACATCACGGACCTGTCGGTGGTGCAGCTCGCCGTGCCCAAGGGGGGCCAGCTGACGGTGACGATGCCCGGCGAGGTCGAGCTGCACCTCGGCGACCCGCTGACCGGGGACACCATCTCCGAAGAGGCGGTGATGATCCAGAAGGGTCGGATCCGGCTGACCATCGACGCGGGCCCGATGCGCACCCGCCAGGCCCAGGTCGCGGCGGTGGTGGCGCTGGTGGTCGTGCTGACCATCGCCGTCGGCACGGTGGTGGCCATGGTGACCGCCCGCAGGCTGGCCCGGCCGCTGCGGCACGTGGCCGACCGGGCGAGCAAGCTGGGCGCGGGCGACTTCCGGCTGGACCGGACCCGGTACCGCCTGCCCGAGCTGGACATGGTCGCGGAGGCCCTGGACGCCTCGGCGCTGGCGCTGGCGCAGCTGGTGCAGCGCGAACGGGACCTGGTCGGCGACGTGTCCCACCAGCTGCGCAGCCGGTTGACGGCCCTGCAGCTGCGCCTGGAGGCCCTCGCGATGATGCCCGACGACGACGCGGCCAGCGAGGCCAGGGAAGCCCTCGACCAGGCGGAACGCCTGGCCGACGTGCTCGACGAGCTGCTCGCGGCGGCCCGCGAGGCCCGCGCGGTCGGCGCCGAACCGGTCGACCTGCCCCAGGAACTGACCGCCATCGCGAACGAGTGGCGGGAACTGCTGCGGCAGGAGGGCCGGTCGCTGCGCCTGCGGCTGGCACCGGGCCTGCTGGCCAGGGTCACCCCGGCGCGCCTGCGCGAGGCGGTCGGCGTCCTCCTCGACAACGCCTACCGCCACGGCGACGGCACGGTGACCGTCTCCGCGCGGGGCGGCGAGGCGGTCGGCGGGGAGACGGTGGTCATCGAGGTGACCGACGGCGGCGCGGGTGTGCCCGACGACCTGGCCCCGCACATCTTCGAACGGGGCGTGTCCGGCGCGGGTTCGACCGGCCTCGGCCTGGCCCTGGCCCGAGCCCTCGTCGACTCCGACGGCGGGAGGTTGGAGCTGTCCATCGCCCGCCCGGCCACCTTCACGGTGTTCCTGCCGGTCCCCAAAGCGGGCAACGTCCGCGGCGTCCGCTGGCCCACCGAACGCTCACCGCGCTAGCCCGGCACGCCTCCGGCCCCGGAATCAAGTTTCCCGGCGAGCACCTGCGGTTCCGGCGGAAGATGATCAAGCTCGTGGATGGCTCGGAGACACTCGGCGACCCTCGGCGGACGCCTCCGGCCCCCACTATCCATTCCAGCGAAGGGGACCGACATTCCGAACCGAAGATGATCAAGCCTGTGGACAGACGACCGGGAGTCGCGGCGGCTTGGTTCGAGGCGAAACGGTCACTAGTTCGCGTTGCTGCCTGTGGGGCGAGCAGGCGATTGTCGGTAGTGATGGGGCAGCCGAGCTGATCACCGAGGCCGGGTGGCCACTCGACCGCGGGTCGGTTCTCCCAGGGCGGAACCGCCGCCGGGAGTTGTCCACAAGCTTGATCATCATCCGCTGGCACTGTCCGTGCTCGCCGGTAGAATTGACACCGGGGGCCGGAGGCGCGCCAAGGTCACGAGCCACGCCCCGTTCCAGGACCGGACCGACCGGGAGGCCGGGCGGTCACCTAGGCTTTCCCCGGGCCGGTGCCGCGGCCCGTGAGCTGGGAGCCGGTCGATGAGTGGTGGGGTGCGCAACCCCTGGGTGGCGCTTGCCGCGCTGTGCGCGTGCTTCTTCATGGTGATGCTCGACTCCACGATCGTCACCGTCGCCATCCCGGCGATGCTCGAGGACCTCGACGCCACCCTGAACCAGATCATCTGGGTCAACAGCGTCTACCTGCTCGCCAACACCGTCCCCCTCCTGCTCACCGGCCGACTCGGTGACCGCTTCGGACCGAAGCGGGTGCTCGTCGTCGGGCTGGTGCTGTTCCTGGGCGCTTCGCTGTGGTGTGGACTGTCCACGTCGGCCGCCTCGCTGATCTCCGCGCGGGCCGTGCAGGGGCTCGGGGCGGCCGCGATGACGCCGCAGACGCTGTCCTTCATCACGCGGCTCTTCCCCGCCGAGCGGCGGGGCGCGCCGATCGCCGTCTGGGGGGCGGTGTCCGGGGTCGCGACGATCGCGGGGCCGGTGGTGGGCGGTCTGCTCGTGCAGAACGTCGGTTGGCAGTGGATCTTCCTGCTGAACCTGCCCATCGGGCTCGTCGGGCTGGTCCTGGGCATCGCGCTGCTGCCGGACTGGCGGCCGTCGGGGCGGATCCGGGTCGACGCGGTGGGGGCCGTGCTCGCCTCGGCCGGGTTGGCGCTGCTCGTGTTCGGGTTGCAGAACGGCCAGCACTACCACTGGGGCGCGATCGTCGGCCCGATCGGCGTGCTGCCGGTCATCGGCGCGGGTCTGCTGCTCATCGGCGGGTTCGCCGCGTGGCAGCGCCGCTCGCGGACCAACCCCGACGCGCTGGTGCCGCCCGGGCTGTTCGGCTCGCCGATGTTCGGGGCCGCCAACCTCACCCACGCCGCGCTCGGGTTCGCGACCACCGGGATGTTCCTGCCGCTGGTCATCTACGTGCAGTCCGTGCTCGGCCTCGACCCGCTCGCCTCCGCGCTGCTGTGCGCCCCGATGGCCGTGGCGGCGGGCGCCGCCGCGCTGGTCGCCGGGCGGGCGCTGCGGGTCGAGGGCCGGACGGTGATCATGACCGGGTTGGCCGGGCTGGCGCTGGGCACGGTGGTGCTGGCGGTGCTCGCCGAACCGGGCACCGACCCGTGGGCACTGGTCCCCGGGCTGGTGGTCGCGGGCATCGGCATCGGCCTGGTGTTCTCCCCGCTGACCGCCGCCGCCACCCTCGGCATGCCGCCGCACCTGGTCGGCGCCGCGTCCGGGGTCTTCAACACCGCGCGGCAGGTGGGCGGGGTGCTGGGCAGCGCGACCACCGGGTTGCTGCTCCAGGTCGGCCTCGGCTTCGCGGTCCCGGCGGCGGCCCGCGAGTACGCCCGGTTCCTGCCGCCGCGCTACGCCGACGAGTTCATCGAGCGGATCACCGCCGCCGCGCAGACCGCGAGCCAGTTCGGCGGCGACGGACCAACCGTGCCGTCCGATTGGTCGCCGACGGTCGCCGAGCGGGTACGCGAACTGGCCACCAACGCCTACGACCTCGGTTTCACCAACGCCGCCAAGGCGACGCTGGTCCTGCCGGTCGTGGTGCTGGTGCTGGGCATGCTGAGCGCGTCCGGTATCCGGGTGCCGCCAACTGGTAACGCGAAAAACTCGGGACTGCCGAGCGGACGAATCGGTCCGTAGCGTCTGCACGCATGGCAATACGGCGATCCGCGCTCACCCTGGCCGTGGCCATCGTCGCCGGGTTCGGCGCGTTGGTCGTCCCGGCATCGGCCGCCCCGAACCCCTTGCAGCGCACGGAACCGACCTACTCCTACGCGAACGCGATCCGGGAGACGGTGTGGGTGGACACCGGGTTGTCCGCTCCCAACGGCGCCCGCGTGCGCGTCGCCGCGGACATCATCCGGCCGAGCGAGGTCACCTCCGGCGTTCCGGTGATCATGGACGCCAGCCCCTATTACGCCACTCTCGGCCGGGGCAACGAAAGCCAGAAGAAGACCTACGACAGCGCGGGCAAACCCATCCAGTTCCCGCTGCACTACGACAACTACTTCGTCCCGCGCGGCTATTCGGTCGTCCTGGTCGACCTTTCCGGAACCGCCCGCTCCAACGGCTGCGTGGACATCGGCGGGCGCTCCGAGATCGCCTCCGCCAAGTCCGTCATCGACTGGCTCAACGGCCGCGCCACCGGCTACACCACGGCCACCGGCACCGCCACCAAGACCGCGGGCTGGTCCAGCGGCGCGGTGGGCATGATCGGCAAGTCGTGGGACGGCACGATCGCCAACGGCGTCGCCGCCACGGGCGTCGACGGGCTCAAGACCATCGTGCCGATCGGCGCCATCAGCTCCTGGTACGACTACTACCGCGCCTCCGGGGCCACTTTCACCAGCGGCAGCCCGACCGGGTTGACGCAGGTGGTGGAGAACGCGCAGGGCGCGGCCAACTGCGCGTCGGTGAAGTCGACGCTGACGAACGGCTCGCCGAGCACCGGCGACTACACCGCGATGTACCGGGAACGGGACTACGTGCAGAGCGCGTCCCGGGTCAAGGCCAGCGTGTTCGCGGTGCACGGGCTCAACGACCTCAACGTCAAGACGATCAACTTCGGACAGTGGTGGAACGCGCTGCCGCCGACGGTCGAGCGCAAGATCTGGCTGTCGCAGACCGGGCACGTCGACCCGTTCGACTACCGGCGCCAGGTCTGGGTCGACACGCTGCACAAGTGGTTCGACCACTACCTGGTGGGCATCGACAACGGCGTCGAGGACGAGCCGGGGTCCACTGTGGAGCAGTCGCCGGACGTGTGGGAGGACGACAGCTCCTGGCCGCCGGCCAAGAGCACGACCACGTTGCGGTTGACGCCCAGCGGCACCGCGGGTGTCGGCACCCTGGGTGCCACCGCGCCGCCGTCGGGGACCACCGCCGCCTTCACCGACAACCCGAAGATCGGCGAGTACGACTGGATTAACAACCCCACCGCCACGTCCGCGTCCCGGCTCGCCTACCGCACCGGTGCCCTCAGCAGCCCGATCCGGATCTCCGGCACCTCGCAGATCACCGTGACGGCCACCTCGTCGAGCAGCGCGGCCCGGGTGAGCGCTGTGCTCGTCGACTACGGCCCGGCCACGATCCGCAACTACCGGGCCACCGGCGAGGGCATCCGCACCCTGTCGACGCGGTCGTGCTGGGGCGAGAGCGCGACGGGTGACAGCGCCTGCTACCTCGACACCGCCGCCAACACCACGTCGGTGACGCAGAACGTGATCGCGCGCGGCTGGTCGGACCTCGGCCACTACGCGGGCCTGGAGACCCGGCGGAACCTGAGCCCGGGCACCCAGTACACGATCACCTTCAACCTGGCCACGACCGACCAGACGATCCCCGCCGGGCACCGGCTCGGGCTGGTGATCGGCAGCACGGACAGCAGCTACATCGCCGCGGCCGGTTCGTCGCCGCGCCTGGTGGTGGACCTGTCGAAGACGTCCCTGCGCGTGCCGCTGGTCGGTTCCATCTGATCGGGATCCCGCAGGAACACCACAACCGCCACTCGGAGCACCGTGGGCAAGAAGCCACGTGAACCAAGTGGCGGTTGTCGGCAACCGACCCGTAGGCTCATCCGGTGCGCTTCGTACTCGCCTCGCAATCCCCTGCCCGCCTTGGTGTTCTGAAGGCCGCCGGGATCGAGCCCGTGGTCCGCGTGTCCGGTGTGGACGAGGACGCGGTCATCGCCGGTCTGCCGAACGCGAGCCCCGAGCAGGTCGTCACGGCGCTGGCGGAGGCCAAGGCGCGGACGGTGGTGGGCGACCTGGAGCGCGTCGAGGACGCCGTCGTGGTGGGCTGCGACTCGATGCTGCGCTTCGACGGGCAGCTCGTCGGCAAGCCGGGCACGCCGGAGGTCGCGAAGGCGCGGTGGCTGAAGATGGCGGGCGGCGAGGGCACCCTGCTGACCGGCCACGCCGTGCTGCGCGTGCGCCACGGCGTGATCGCCGACTCGGCGATCGCCGCGGAGAAGACGGTCGTGCGCTTCGCCTCCCCCACGGTCGCCGAGATCGACGCCTACATCGCCACCGGGGAGCCGCTGCAGGTGGCGGGCGCCTTCACCCTGGACTCGCTCGGCGGCTGGTTCGTCGACGGCATCGACGGCGACCCGTCGAGCGTCATCGGGATCAGCCTGCCGCTGACCCGGCGACTCCTCTCCGCCATCGGGGTGAGCGTCACCGACCTGTGGCGTTCCACCAAGTGAGAGTGATACCGCTCTCCGGGTGAGACGGGAAGTTCCACACCGCCGACCTGGTTTGATCCGGGTGTGAGGTCCCATCCGGGTGTCGCGCTGACCCAGCGCCTGCACGTCGACCTGCGACGGCAGGCGAGTTCGCTGTGTCCGCGCGCGGCCACCGCCTGACACCCGCATCTCCCTCCCCCACCCTGGAGCACCCATGTCCAGCGCGCCCGAACAACCCGAAACCCCCGTGGACCCCGCCAAGCGGGCCAATCGCCGAACCCTCTACTTCGGACTGGCCGTGCTGGCCGGACTGGTGCTCGGCGCCGTGCTCGGCTTCGTGGCCAAGCAGACCGGCGCCGAGTGGCTCGACACCACCCTGAGCACCATCGGCAACATCTTCACCAGCCTGCTGCAGTTCACCGTGATCCCGCTGGTGTTCACCGCGATCGTGGTGGGCGTCAACAGCCTGCGCGGTCTCGGCGGGCCGCGCACCGCCGCCCGCCTCGGCGGCAAGACGCTGCTGTGGTTCGGGATCACCTCGCTCATCGCGGTGCTCATCGGCATCGCGGTCGGGCTCATCGGCGGCGTGGGCAAGGGCCTGACCATCGAGCCGAGCGCGGCCAACGTCGAGAAGATCGCCAGCCGCACCCCCGGCGACTGGCTGACCGTGCTCAACGGGTTGGTGCCGGAGAACATCGTCAACGCCTTCGCCCAGGGCGAGGTGCTGCAGGTCGTGTTCGTCGCCGTGCTGATCGGCGTCGCGACCTACGCGCTCGGCGACAAGGCCGCGCCGTTCGTCGCGGTGAACCGGGCCGTGTTCGACATCATCCAGAAGGTGCTCGGCTGGATCATCAAGCTGGCGCCGATCGGCGTGCTGGGCCTCATCGGCCACGCGTTCGCCACCTACGGCAACACCTTCGTCTCCCGGCTGCTCTCGCTCATCGCGGCGGTCTACATCGCGGCGGCGCTGGTGCTGTTCGTGGTGTACCCGGTGCTGCTGCGGTTCGTGGGCAAGGTCAGCCCGCTCACCTTCTTCGCCAAGTCGTGGACCGCGCTCCAGTTCGCGTTCGTCTCCCGTTCCTCGGGCGCGACGCTGCCGCTGAGCCGCCAGACCGCGGTCAACCTCGGTGTCGAGCCCGGCTACGCCGGGTTCGCCGTGCCGCTGGGCACCACGACCAAGATGGACGGTTGCGCCGCGCTCTACCCGGCCATCGCCACCATCTTCATCGCCAACCTGTTCGGCATCTCGCTGAGCTTCTGGCAGTACGCGGGCATCGTGCTGGTCGCGGTGTTCGGCTCCTTCGCCACCGCGGGCACCACGGGCTGGTTCAGCATGCTGACCCTGACCCTGAGCACGATCGGCCTGCCCCCGGAGGCGGTGGCGACCGGTCTGGCGATCGTGATCGGCATCGACCCGATCCTCGACATGATCCGCACCGCGACCAACGTGGGCGGGCAGATCGTGGTGCCGGTGCTGGTCTCGCGCTCGGAGGGCCTGCTCGACGACAAGGTGCTGCACACGCCGAGCGCGCCGCCACTGCTGGACGGGCCGGTCGAGGCGGAGACCCCGCGCGCCGAGAAGGAACCCGTCCCCGCCTGAGCCGCACTCGTCAACCGCGCGAACCGCCCCGGAGCAGCAGGCTCCGGGGCGGTTCGCGTCACTCAGGGGCAGCCGCGCAGCTGGATCTCGGTCGGGACGATCTCCGGGTAGCCCGGGAGCTGGTCCATCCGGCTGTAGGTCTTGGTGCAGCCGAGTTCCTCGCCGCCCAGGCCGAACACCTGCACGTAGACCTGCCGCTGGCAGTCCTCACCGGTCCGGCAGTCGCGCTGCACGGTGATGACCTCGGGCGAGGAGTCGCCGACCACGTTGGCCAGGCTCAGGTAGTTCGCCGCCGAGAAGAACGCGCGGCCCAGCGGGCTCCACTTGTCCGAGCGGCCCGCGATGACCTGACCCGTCGTCCCCTTGTCCCCCACACCGCGGACGATGCACGCCGCCACCGCGCCCGCCGCGCACTGCAACGAGCTCTCGGTGAGCTTGACCCCCAGGTCGGTCACGGTGATCTCGATGATCTGCGGGCTGCCCGGGCTGCCGATGAGCAGCCGCCCCGAGGCCGCGCCCGAGTCGCCGATCAGCTGCACGTCGGTCCCCGCGACCGGCACCTGGCCGAGCCGCTTGCACGGTTCGCGCTTGCACTCGCCCGCGCGCGGGTTGGTCGAGGCGGAGCTCGTGGTGAGCGGCGCGGCGGCCGCGGGGTTCGTGCGGACCCGCAGCACCGCGGCACCGGTCAACGCGGCGGCGACGACCAGGCCGCAGATGACCATGGCGAGCACCACCGCGGTCGGGGCTCTCCGACCGCGCACAGCGAACACCTCCACGGGACCGCACCTCCGCCACACCGCCCGGTGACCGCTAGAAGGGTAGCGTCGGGTGTGGGCTTGGTCTCCGTCATCGCGCGGACCGGATACGTAAACTGCCCACCAGCCGGTGAACGGCGACTAACACCAGCAAGAGGAGGCACCGGCGTGTCCGACTCGGCCAAGGTCCTGACCAAGGTCCTCATCGCGAACCGGGGCGAGATCGCCGTACGGGTCATCCGCGCCTGCCGGGACGCGGGGCTGGCCAGCGTCGCGGTGTACGCCGACCCCGACCGCGACCTCCCGTTCACCCGGCTCGCCGACGAGGCGTTCGCGCTCGGCGGCAGCACCCCCGGCGAGAGCTACCTGTCGGTGGACAAGCTCCTCGACGCGGCCAAGCGCAGCGGCGCCGACGCGGTGCACCCCGGCTACGGCTTCCTCTCCGAGAACGCCGAGTTCGCCCAGGCGGTGATCGACGCGGGCCTGGTGTGGATCGGCCCCGACCCGCGGGCCATCCGCGACCTCGGCGACAAGGTCACCGCCCGGCACATCGCGCTGCGCGCGGGCGCGCCGCTGGTGCCCGGCACCAAGGAACCGGTCGCCGGTGCCGACGAGATCATCGCTTTCGCGAGCGAGCACGGGCTGCCGGTCGCGATCAAGGCCGCGTTCGGCGGCGGCGGGCGCGGCCTCAAGGTGGCTCGCACGGTCGAGGAGATCCCCGAGCTGTTCGACTCCGCGGTGCGCGAGGCGGTCGCCGCCTTCGGCCGCGGCGAGTGCTTCGTCGAGCGCTACCTGGACCAGCCGCGGCACGTCGAGGCGCAGGTGCTCGCCGACAAGCACGGCACCGTCGTGGTGGTCGGCACCCGCGACTGCTCGTTGCAGCGCCGCCACCAGAAGCTGGTCGAGGAGGCGCCCGCGCCGTTCCTCACCGACGCCCAGCGCGCCGAGATCCACAGCTCCGCCAAGGCCATCTGCAAGGAAGCGGGCTACTCCGGCGCGGGCACCGTCGAGTACCTCGTCGGCACCGACGGCACCATCTCCTTCCTCGAGGTGAACACCCGGCTCCAGGTCGAGCACCCGGTGTCGGAGGAGACCGCGGGCGTGGACCTGGTGCGCGAGCAGTTCCGGATCGCGGCGGGCGAGCCGCTGCGGTTCACCGAGGACCCGATCCCGCGCGGCCACTCCATCGAGTTCCGGATCAACGGTGAGGACGCCGGTCGCGGCTTCCTGCCCGCCCCCGGCACGGTCACGCTCTGGCGGGCGCCGGAGGGGCCGGGCGTGCGGGTGGACTCCGGTGTGGAGTCCGGCACGGTCATCGGCGGCCAGTTCGACTCGATGCTGGCCAAGCTGATCGTCACCGGCGAGGACCGCGCGCAGGCGCTGGCCCGCGCGCGGCGCGCGCTGGACGAGTTGGTCGTGGAGGGCATGGCCACGGTCGTGCCGTTCCACCGGGCGATCGTGCGCGACCCGGCGTTCATCGGTGACGACAACGGGTTCTCCGTGCACACGCGGTGGATCGAGACCGAGTTCGACAACACCATCGAGCCGTTCACCGGCGGCGCGGAGGCCGCGGAGACCGAGCCGCGGCAGACCGTCGTGGTCGAGGTCGGCGGGCGCAGGCTGGAGGTGTCGCTGCCGGGCGGGTTCGCGCTGGGCGGCACCGGCGGCGGCACGGCGACCAAGGCCCGGCCCCGCAAGCGGGCGGGCGGCGAGTCGGCGGCGGCGGTCTCCGGCGACGCGGTGACCGCGCCGATGCAGGGCACCATCGTCAAGATCGCGGTCGAGGACGGCCAGGCCGTCGCGGCGGGCGAGCTGATCGTGGTGCTGGAAGCCATGAAGATGGAGAACCCCGTCACCGCGCACAAGGCGGGCACGGTCACCGGGCTCACCGTCGGCCAGGGCGGGACCGTCACCACCGGGGCCGTCATCTGCGAGATCAAGGACTGACCGGACGTGAATCGTGGTCGCGTCCGGGCCTTCCGGGGTCCGATTTAGAATCCGGGCATGGCCCAGGGCGAGCACGACGGCATCCGGATCAGCGCCGCGGAGCGGGATGAAGCCGTCACCATGCTCGGTGCGCACATGTCCACCGGGCGGCTGGAAGTCGAGGAGTACGAGTTCCGGACCGTGCGGGCCGCGGCGGCGCGGACCCGGGCGGAGATCGAGTCGCTGTTCAGCGACCTGCCCGCGCCGCACCCGGACCTGAGCGGGGCCGCCCGGCCCAACCCGAGCGCCGCGCTCAAGAGCATGCTGCCCAGCAGGCCCGCCAACAGCAAGGGACTCGTGGCCACCCCGGCCAGCGAGGCCCTGGACACCCTCGCGGGGCTGCTGTTCGTGCTCGGGTTACCCGGGGCGATCCTGCTCACCATCTACCTGGGCATGTGGTGGACGATCGTGGGCGTGGTGGTCGGCGCGATCACCGCGGGCGCCATCGCCGAGGCGGTCAAGAAACCCGCCTGAGCGCGATTCGCCGCATCTGCCCGCTATGTCCGGTGGATCCGGCGAAAACCGGCCTTGATCACGGGATCTCCTGAGAACAACCTCAGCGCGTCGGCGGTCCGCATTCCGTAGCATCGAGTACGTGAGCGAGATCGAGCGGTCCGAACTGCGCGTCGGTGACGCCGAGCGGGAAGACGCCATCCGCGCGCTCGGCGAGCACATGAGCGCGGGACGGCTCGACGTGGACGAGTACGGCGAGCGCAGCGCGCGGATCACCACGGCCAAGACCCGTGGTGAGCTGGTGGCGCTGTTCACCGACCTGCCCGACCCCAAGCCCGCCTTCGGCGCGCCCCAGCCACCACCCACCCCGGCGCACTCGCCGGTCCCGGTGCCGCCGCGGGCCCTGAACGACTGGCAGTCGCGGCCGGTGGGCCAGCGGGTCTTCGCCGCCTTGATCCCGCTGTCGGCGATCACCGGGGTGCTGCTGTTCATCTCCTTCGTGCACTTCTGGCCGATCCTGCTGCTGCCCGTCGCGATGACCGCGATCGGCGGGGCCCTCTTCGGCGACGACTGGCGCCAGGACCAGCGCGGCAACCGGCGCGGGCGCCGGGACATGCGGCACTACCGGGGCCACTACGGGCGCGGCTGGCGCTGACCTCTGCTCCGTTCGGTCGCCGTAGTCCGACCGTCGGTGCCGCGGGGTAGCGTGCCGGTGTGGAACCGGTGGAGATCAACGCGGGCGGGTACTACCTGCGCGCGCTGCGCGACGACCCGCGATTGGACGACCGCCCCCGGCTCCTCGAGGGCTTCACCGACCCGGTCAGCAGGCAGTGGCTCGCGCACGTCAAGGTCCACGACCTGGCCACCGCGGGCGAGTACATCGCCCGCCGCGCCAAGGACTGGGCCGACGAGACCCGCTTCTCCTGGGCGGTCGCCGAGCCGACCACCGGCCTGCTGCTCGGCGAGGTGCTGATCAAGGACCTCGACCTGGCCGCGGGCACCGGCGAGGTGGGCTGCTGGGCGCACCCGGACGCGCGCGGCCGGGGTATGACCACCGACGCGCTGGCCGCCGTGCTGCGCTTCGGCTTCGGCGCGCTCGGCCTGCGGGAAGTCGTCTACACGCACGCGCGCGGCAACGCGGCGTCGGCGCGGATCGCGGAGAAGTTGGGCTTCACACCGCTGAGTGACGAACAGTCGGAGCACATCGTGCTCGGACTGCGTAACCCGGCCGAACGGGTGGACGTTGAGTAGACGTCAGACCGGCGAAACCAAGCCGAAATCACCCGCGTCTACGAACTAGGTAGGAATAGTCGAAACCGATCGTGGCGACTCGTTAGAGTTGGCTCGACACGGGCAGTGACAGGGGACCCAGCGGGAAAGGGTGGTGACATCCGGTGGCACCGGGAACCAACGGGCACGGGCACGGGGGTGGCCGCGGGCACGACCTGCTCGACCTGGCACCGGAGGCGGTGCCCGCGCTGCGCGCGGCGTTCGCCGACGCACTGGCCAAGGTCGACGGGCAGCTCGAACTGGGCGAGACGGGCCTCGCCGTCGAACGGTGGGCCAGGGACCCGGTGAGCGAGGACGCCACCCGGGTCTTCAACGCGCGCACGGTGCACCACGAGCGGGCCGCGCTCGACGCGCTGCGCGCCTACCGCGCCCGGCTCGACACCGCGGTGCACACGCTGGACCGCGTCGCCGAGCAGTACCGCCTGCTCGAAGAGGACAACCGGGCGACCGTCACGCAGAAGGGCACGGCGGGCTGAGGCCCGCGCAGGGGCGAGGGGACGAGCGATGACCGAGCAGAACGGGCAGCAGCCGGAGACCAAGCGCTGGCGCGGCTTCACCCACAAGGAGCTGTACCTGATGCTGCACGACGGCCCCGGCGCGCAGGCGTCGGCCGAGCCGTCCCGGCGCTGGGCGCAGCTCTCCGCGACGCTCAGCGAGATCGGCCAGGACCTGGCGGCGACGCTGGACGGTTCGTCCGCGGTGTGGGCGGGCCGGGCGGCGGGCGCGGCGCGGGAGCGGCTGGCCCCGCTGGCGGGCTGGGCGCGCGCGGCGGCCGTCGAGGCGGGCGAGATGCGCGTGGCCGTGGAGAACCAGGCCGAGTACGTGGCGCGGGCGCGGGCCGACATGCCCGCCCCCGAGGACGTGCCCGCGGTGCGACCGGACCCGGCCGTACCGCCCGCGACGCAGGTCGCGCTGGTCGGCGGGGACGTCGAGCCGGTGGAGGCCGCGCAGGCGGCGGGTGCGCAGAAGGCGTTCGAGGTGATGGCCGCGTACGAGGTCGCCACCGGGCAGAACCTGGGCCTGCTGACCGGCTTCGAGGAGCCCGCCGGCCTGGTGGGGCAGGGCGACATCCGGCGCGACCAGGGCGACGGCGTGCAGTCGTCGGGTACGCACACGTCGTTCACCGGTCACCTGCCGACCCAGGTCCCGACCCAGCCGAGCGGTGTCGACCAGCAGCCGCGCCACTTCCACGGCGGCGCGGGCGGTCCAAGCGGCGGCATCGGCGTCGGCCCGTCGGGTGACGGCATCGTGCCGCGCGGCGGGCAGCGCATCGACGTCTCCGGCGCGTCGGTCGTGGAGGCCCCGGAGGCGTTCCGCCGCCCGATCCAGCCGGGCCTGCTCTCCGGCGCGTCCCCGGTGATCACGGCCGAGGGCCCGGTGATCGGCCTCGGCGGTGTCGGCGGTGTCGGTTCGGGGTCCGACCGCTCCAGCGGGCGCTCGACGCGGCCGCTGACCGGTGGTTCGGTGATCGGCGCCGACCCGTCGACGTCGTCCGGCGCGGGTGCCGCGTCGTCCGGCCTGACCGCGAACCCGGCCGCCGCGGCCGGTGCGCCGATGGGCGCCGCGGGTGCGGGTGCGCCGCTGGCGGGTGGCGACCGGGTGGCGGACAAGATGGCGATGCGCCGCTTCGGGGCGGAGGCGCTGGGGTCGAGCCAGTGGTTCGGCGACACCGTCGAGTCGTCGTCGAACAACGCGACCAGCAGTTCGTCGGCCCGCCAGCTGGGCGGCAGGCGCCGGGACCTCAGCCGGGGCGAGGATTCGCCGGTCACCGAGTCGGTCAGCGTGGACGGCGAGGACGTGGCGCTGCCGCCGGGTGTGATCGGCGGCTGACGCGGGTGGGGCTGGCGGTCACGGCCCTGGAGTTCGACGTCTTGGTGGCGCACCTGGGCATCGAGCCGGTGCCCCTCGTCCTGCGGGTCCCGTCACCGGGGCGCACGGAGGGCGAGCGCGCGCACCTGGCGCGACAGGCGTGGTCGGGTCTGACGACGCGCGGGCTGGGCGGCCCGTACTCGCTGGACCCGACCTTGTCGCGCCTGCTCGACCTGCTGCGCGGGCCGGACCGGGAACTCGACGGTCGCCTGTGGACAGACGGTCCGTTGCGGGTGCTCGCGGCGGCCACGGGGGATGACGCGGTGCTGGTGGTGAAGACCGAGCACTGGCTCACCTTCCACCCCGCCGACGCCTCCGGCCTGGCCCGACACGCCCTTTCCGTGCTGCCCCAACGCGACCCGGGCCCCGGCCAGTCCGTCACCCTGCCCACCGCGGACTTCGAAGCCGCCACCACCGCCCCCACCTTCGCCGAGGGCCTGCGCACCAGGGGCATCCGCCACTAGGACGCCAAGGCCCTCACCGAGATGCTCAAACCCCCACACGCCCACGGCACCTTCGCCGCCGCGACCCGCGACCGGTGGGGCAAACGCACCAGAACCGACCGCGTGATCAGCTACTTCGACACCGAAGACGGCCGCTACCTCCAAACCCGAGTCGACGGCTGGACCACCATCTCCCCCACCAACTCCCGTCGCCTGTTGCACCACGTGTCAACTCTCCTCCCGGCGACCTGAGCAAGAACGCCATACCGCGATCTGAATAAGATATTCCCAGGCCGACATATCGCCAGGTCGAACCGCGCCCGCCAGCCCGGATCCAACCGCGAAGTGCGGGCTCGACACCCCGTGTAGCCTGGTGTTCGACCGAATTCGCGCCGGAACCGCGACGGGCAAGGGGTTTCGATGAACACCACCCGGATCGACAGCGAGCAACTCCGCACACCACCCGTTCAACTACGCCACGATTTCTTCGAAACTCCCGAATTCCGGGCCGCCTTCGAAAGCCAGAACATCGGCCAGGTATTCAAGGCATACCGAACCCACCCCCGGAACCTGCACCTGTTCGGCAAACCCCTGAACCAGAGCGTGCTGGGGAGATGGCTCGGGCTCACGCAAACCCAGATCAGCAATCTCGAGACCGGCCGAACGCCGCAGCACGACCTCGAAGTCCTCCGGAACTGGGCGAGGACCCTCCACCTCCCCCAGCACCTCCTGTGGTTCGACTTCCCGGGACAACGCCGGTTGGACACGCAGGCAACCCGGCAGAACCCGCTGATCGCGGCCACGGGCATGGACACCGTCGAACTGCTCCAGCGCCTTCGGGCCTCAGCGGTCGACCGGGCGACGGTGGAGGCGCTGGACATCACCGTCGAACAGCTCTGCTGCGACTACGCCCACGCCGACGCCCGGGAGTTGGCGCTCACGGGAAAGCAGTGGTTGGCCCGGATCACCGAGCTGCTGGAGAACCGCCTGACCCTGGCTCAGCACCGCGACCTCCTCGGCCAGGCGGGGACACTCGCGCTGCTGGTCGGGTGCCTCGACTACGACCTGGGCGACGCGGCCTCCGCCGAGGCCACCCGGCGGATGGCGCTGGGGCTCGGGGTCGAGTGCGGGAATCCCGACATCATCGGGTGGGCGCACGAAATGCTCGCCTGGTTCCACCTCACCTCCGGGAACCTCCGCGCTGCCATCCCGGCCGCGGCAGCCGGGATCACCGCCGCGCCATCCCGCTCGGTCGCCGTGCAGCTCTACGGCCAGCAGGCGAAAGCCCATGCCCGGATGGGCAGAACCGAAGCGGCCCACAGCGCCCTGGAACGGGGCCGAGAGCTGTTGGACAAGTTGGCCTACCCGGCACGACCGGACAACCACTTCGTGGTCGACCCCGACAAGTGGGACTTCTACGCCATGGACACCTACCGCATCGCCGGGCAGGACGACCTCGCCGAGCGCAATGCGGAGGAGGTGATCCGGCGCAGCGTCAATCCCGAAGGGGTGGTCGTGGCACCGATGCGCAAGGCGGAGGCCGAACTCACCCTCGCCGTCGTCGCGGCCCGGAAAGGCGACTCGGACGAGGCGTCCCGATTGGGTGCGGCGGCGTTGCGGGGCGGGAGGCGCAGCAGGCCGTCGTTGCTCATGGTGGCGGGCGAGTTGGACGACGAGCTGCGTGCCCGTGGGACGGGTGCGGACTTCCGCGTGTTCCTCGAAGACCTCAAGCGGCCCGAGTAGCCGCTACGAGACCGGCGATACCAGGAACTCCCGCACGTCCGGTGCCCCAGCCCGAACCGCGTCCGCCGCCGCGTCGTCGGGTTTTATCTGGGAGTCGCGTTCGGCGGCGACTCGGGCGACGTAGTTCGCGATCTCGAACTCGACGCGGTCCTCGTCCCACCCCAGTACTCCCGCCATGACCTCCGCGACCTGTCTGGCGCAGTCCACGCCCCGGTGCGCGTACTCCATCGAGATCCGCGTCCGCCGGGTCAACACGTCCTCCACGTGCAGCGCCCCCTCCGCCGCCGCCGCGTAGGCGATCTCGACGAGGAGGTAGTCCGGGGCCGCGTCGACGGGTTTCAGCAGTTCCGGGGTGGCCAGTTCGAGCACCGCGTGCACCAGGGATCCATACCGGTCCAGCAGGTGCCGCACCCGGTAGGGGTGCAGCCCGTACCGCGCCGCCAGCAGGTCCGCCTGGTTGACCAGCGCGTGGTAGCCGTCCGCGCCCAGCAGCGGGACCTGGTCGGTGATCGACGGGCGCAGCCGCCCCGGTAGGTCGACGGCGGCGGCGTCCACCGCGTCGGCGGCCATCACCCGGTACGTCGTGTACTTCCCGCCCGCGATCGCGACCAGGCCGGGCGCGACGCGGGCCACGGCGTGCTCGCGCGACAGCTTCGACGTTTCCTCGCTCTCACCGGCCAGCAGGGGCCGCAGCCCCGCGTACACGCCCTCGATGTCGTCGTGCGTCAGCGGTGTGGCCAGGACCGAGTTGACCTGCGCCAGGATGTAGTCGATGTCCTGCCGGGTGGCCGCCGGGTGGGCCAGGTCGAGGTTCCAGTCGGTGTCCGTGGTCCCGACGATCCAGTGGTTGCGCCACGGGATGACGAACAGGACCGACTTCGCCGTGCGCAGGATCAGCCCCGACTCCGCCACGATCCGGTCGCGGGCGACCACGATGTGCACGCCCTTGCTGGCCCGCACCCGGAACCGCCCCCGGCTGCCCGACGCGCGCTGCAGCTCGTCCGTCCACACGCCCGTGCAGTTCACCACGACGTCCGCGCGCACAACGGTTTCCGCGCCGGTCTCCACGTCGCGCACGCGCACGCCCGACACCCGGTCGGCCTCGCGCGTGAAACCCACCACCTGGGTCGACGCGCGCACGACGGCGCCGTAGTGCGCGGCCGTGCGGGCGACGGTCATGGTGTGGCGGGCGTCGTCGGCTTGGGCGTCGTAGTAGCGGATCCCACCGATCAGCGCGTCGCGGCGCAGCGCCGGGACCATGCGCAGCGCGCCCGCGCGGGTCAGGTGCTTCTGCCCGGGCACCGACCGCGCGCCGCCCATGGTGTCGTACAGGAACAGGCCCGCCGCGGTGTACGGGCGCTCCCATCCCCGGTGCCGCAACGGGTACAGGAAGCTGACCGGCTTCACCAGGTGCGGCGCGATCCGGGTGAGCATCAGCTCCCGCTCCCGCAACGCCTCGCGCACCAGGCCGAACTCCAGCTGCTCCAGGTAGCGCAGCCCGCCGTGGAACAGCTTGCTGGACCGGCTCGACGTGCCCGACGCCAGGTCCCGCGCCTCCACCAGCGCGACCCGCAGCCCGCGCGTGGCCGCGTCCAGCGCCACACCGCAGCCGACGATCCCGCCGCCGATCACCACGACGTCGAACGGCTCCGCGGCGAGCCGCCGCCAGGCCCGGTCGCGCTCCGCCGGGCCGAGCACACCGCCCGGCGAGTCCGATGTGGAGTGTGGTGTGCGGCTGGCCATGGCTCGCCTCCCGGTGCGGCAGCGGGTGGACCGACCACGACCACGCTACCCGCCCGCGGCCGCGCGGGCAGTCGACCCGTTGCCAGTCGAACGGGCGAAAGGTAACGTCCAGGTCACTCAGGGTAGGTGCGCACCGGCGTGAGGAGCACCGCATGCCTTTGCCCTTCTGGCAGACCGTCCTCTGGGAACTGCTGGGCACGGGCACGCTGATCCTGCTCGGCGCGGGCGTCGTCGCGAACACCACGCTCAGGGGCACCCTCGGGCACGGGACCAATTGGCTGCTGATCACCCTGGCCTGGGGCTTCGCCGTGTTCACCGGCGCCAGCGTCGCCGCCCCCAGCGGCGCGCACCTCAACCCGGCCGTCACCGCCGGCCTGCTGTGCGCCGGGCAACTGCCCTGGTCGGCGGTACCGGCGTACCTGCTCGGCCAGTTCACCGGCGCCTTCCTCGGCGCGGTGCTGTGCTGGCTGGCCTACAAACCCCACTTCGACGCGCACGACGAACCCCGGGCCACACTCGGGATCTTCGCCACCGGCCCGGCCATCCGCGCGCTGCCGTGGAACCTGGTCACCGAGGTCATCGGCACCTTCGTGCTGGTGTTCTGGGTGCTCACCAGCCCCGCCGCCAAAGCCGCCGACAGCAGCGGCGTGCCCCAGTTCGGCAACTCCGCGCTGGGCTACGCGGCCGTCGCCTTCGTGGTCATCGCCGTCGGCGCCTCCCTCGGCGGCCCGACGGGCTACGCCATCAACCCCGCCCGCGACCTGGGCCCGCGCCTGGCCTACGCGGTGCTGCCGATCCGCGGCAAGGGCGACCCGGACTGGCCCTACGCCTGGGTCCCCGTGCTCGGCCCCCTGCTCGGCGCGACCGCCGCGGGTCTCCTCTACCGCACCCTGCCTGTTTGACGAGAGTTCACGAGAGGCTGACCCCATGACCGACTACGTGGCCGCGATCGACCAGGGCACCACCTCCACGCGCTGCGTGGTCTTCAGCCACGAGGGTCGCGTCGTCGCGATCGACCAGCGCGAGCACGAGCAGATCTTCCCGCGGGCGGGCTGGGTCGAGCACGACCCGGTGGAGATCTGGGCGAACACCCGGACCGTGGTGGCGGGCGCGCTGGCCAAGGGCGACCTCGCGCCGTCGGACGTCGTCGCGGTCGGCATCACCAACCAGCGCGAGACCGCCGTCGTGTGGGACCGGACCACCGGGGAACCGGTGTACAACGCGATCGTCTGGCAGGACACCCGCACCGACCGGATCGCCGCCGACCTCGGCGCGCTCGGCGGCGGCCAGGAGCGCTACCGCGCGACCACCGGACTGCCGCTGGCCACCTACTTCTCCGGCCCGAAGGTCCGCTGGATCCTGGACAACGTGGACGGTGCCCGGGCCCGGGCCGAGGCGGGCGACCTGCTGTTCGGCACCGTGGACACCTGGCTGCTGTGGAACATGACCGGCGGCGTCGACGGCGGCGCGCACCTCACCGACCCGACCAACGCCTCCCGCACCCTCCTCATGGATCTGTCCACACTGGACTGGGATGCGGACATCGCGGCGGAGATGGGGATCCCGCTGTCCATGCTGCCCGACATCCGACCGTCCGCGGGCGAGTTCGGCCGGGTGCGCGAGCGCGGCGCGCTGGGCGGCGTGCCGATCACCGGCATCCTCGGCGACCAGCAGGCCGCCACCTTCGGCCAGGCCTGCCTGGACCCCGGCGAGGCCAAGAACACCTACGGCACCGGCAACTTCGTGCTGCTCAACACCGGGACCGAGCGCGTCGCGAGCGAGAACGGCCTGCTCACCACCGTCTGCTACCAGCTCGGCGACCGCCCACCGGTCTACGCGCTGGAGGGTTCCATCGCGGTCACCGGCTCACTGGTGCAGTGGGTGCGGGACAACCTCGGCATGATCGGCACGGCGGCGGAGATCGAGGAGCACGCGCGGTCGGTCGAGGACAACGGCGGCTGCTACTTCGTCCCCGCGTTCTCCGGCCTGTTCGCCCCCTACTGGCGCGCCGACGCGCGCGGCGCGATCGTCGGCCTGACCCGGTTCGTCACGAAGGGACACCTGGCCCGCGCGGTGCTGGAGGCCACCGCGTACCAGACCCGCGAGGTGATCGAGGCGATGAACGCCGACTCCGGCGTGCCGCTGACCTCGCTCAAGGTGGATGGCGGCATGGTGGTCAACGACCTGCTGATGGGGTTCCAGGCCGACATCCTGGGCGTGCCGGTGATCCGGCCGGTCGTCGCGGAGACCACCGCGCTCGGCGCCGCCTACGCCGCCGGGCTGGCCGTCGGCTTCTGGGCGGGGGAAGCGGACCTGCGCGCCAATTGGGCCAAGGACGAGGAGTGGGCACCGTCCATGCCGGAGGCGGAGCGCGAACGCCTGTTCCGCCAGTGGAAGAAGGCCGTCACGCGCACATTCGACTGGGCGGGGAATGACTGAATTCCGCGCGCGACCGGAGAACGGCATCAACCGAATAGCGTAGTGCCAATCCCCTTTTCGGCGGGGGCACCGGCCGCCCCGCCCGGGCGACCAGCACCCCTACCCCTGGGGTATTTCCAGCTTTCGTCGAACAGCGGGCCGCTCAGCGCGATCCGCTGGACCGCTCAGCGCGATCCGATTCCGGCACGGTCCACCCCCGGCCACCCACCGCGGCGGCCCGCCACCGCGCGGTAGCGACCGGGAAGCGAACGAACATCACCGAACCTGGTTCGCCGAGTGCACGGGTGTCCGGTGCACCGCCCCAGTGCGGCGCACCGGCAATGCCCGGGTACTAGGCGTTGGTCGTTCTGTCTTTTCCTGCGATCGCGAACACCCCGGCCCACAGCCGCGGGATCTGTCCGATCCCGCCGCAGCGCGGGCAGAAGTCCTTGCGGTTGGGGGCGAGTCCTGAGCCCAGGCATTCCGGGCACTCAGTCCGACGCGGCATGGTCAGCCTCCGTAACGGTTCGGTCCCCCAGGGGTACCGGCTCAGTAGGTCTATCGAAAGAGCGGGGCCAGAGTTTCACTCTTTCTCGTGTAAATCCAGTCACCGAGAAGCGAGCAGTCAGGCGCTAGATTTGCACGATGTGGTGAACCTAGCGTTCAAACCCCCGAACCGGGTGAATTCCGCCGGAGTTCAGTCCAGATCGTCGTGCCGCATCAGCTGGCGACCCGCCTCGGTGATCGAACCCGACAGCGACGGGTACACGGAGAAGGTCAGCGCGAGGTCGTCCACGGTCAGCTGGTTCTGCACCGCGAGCGCGATCGGCAGGACCAGCTCGCTGGCGCTCGGCGCGACGATGACGCCGCCGATGACCACCCCGGTGGCGGGGCGGCAGAACAGCTTCACGAACCCGCGGCGCAGGCCGGACATCTTGGCCCGGGCGTTGGTGGCCAGCGGCAGGGTGATGGTGCGCGCGGGCACCTCGCCCGCGTCGATGGCCTGCTGGCTGATGCCCACGGTGGCGATCTCCGGGTGGGTGAACACGTTCGCCGCCACCGTCTTCAGCTTGATCGGCGCCACGCCCTCGCCCAGCGCGTGCCACATCGCGATCCGGCCCTGCATCGCGGCCACGGACGCGAGCATCAGCACACCGGTGCAGTCGCCCGCGGCGTAGACACCGGACACGCTGGTGCGCGAGACCCGGTCGACGGTGATGAACCCGCCGGGGCCCGGCTCGATGCCGATCTTGTCCAGGCCGATGTCGGTGGTGTTGGGGACCGAGCCCACGGTCATCAGCGCGTGGCTGGCGCGCACGGTCTCGCCACCGCGCAGGTGCACGGTGACCCCGTCGGCGTCACGCTCGATCTTCTCCGCGCGGGCGTGCTTGACCAGCGTGGTGCCGCGCTCGGAGAACACGTCCTCCAGCACCGCGGCCGCGTCGGCGTCCTCGTGCGGCAGCACCCGGTCGCGGCTGGAGATGACCGTGACCTTGACGCCCATCTCGATGAACGCCGAGGCGAACTCCGCGCCGGTGACCCCGGAGCCGACCACCACCAGGTGCTCGGGCAGCTCGGACAGGTCGTAGATCTGCCGCCAGTCGAACACCCGCACGCCGTCGGGCTCCGCGCCGGGGATCACCCGGGGGGTGGCGCCGGTGGCGATGAGCACCACGTCGGCCTCGACGACCTCGGTCTCCCCGGTGTTGGTCTCGATGGCGATCCGGTGCGCGGCCATGCCGGTGCGGTCGTCGCAGAACCGGGCGGTGCCGCCGACCACCCGCACGCCCTCGCGCTGCACCCGGTTGCGGATGTCGGCGGACTGGGCCAGCGCCAGCCCCCGGACCCGGCCGCGGACCACCGGCAGGTGCACGGTGGAGTCCACGTCGTTGGTGCCGATGCCCAGCTCGTCGGCGTCGCGGAAGGCCACCCGGGCACCCGCGGAGGCGATGAACGTCTTGGACGGGACGCAGTCGTAGAGCACGCAGGCGCCCCCGAGACCGTCGCGCTCGACGACCGTCACCTCGGCCCCGTGCTGTGCGGCGACCAGGGCGGCCTCGTAGCCCGCCGGTCCGCCACCCATGATCACGATCCGGGTCACCTGGTCCTCCGTTTCACCCGCGCGTGTACCGCGAACACGGTAACCGGGACGCACTGACGAGCACCGGGGTGGCCGCGAAAAGGTGATCCCTTGGCGCGGCTGCCTGCTGACACCGCACTGTGTCGCTAGGCTGTGCCGCGTGCCGCTCTACGCCGCCTACGGGTCGAACATGGATCCGGGCCAGATGATGCAGCGAGCCCCGCATTCGCCGATGGCCGGGACGGGGTGGCTCGTCGGCTGGCGGCTCACCTTCGGCGGCGAGGACCTCGGCTGGGAGGGCGCGCTCGCCACCATCGTCGAGGACCCGGGCTCGCAGGTGTTCGTCGTGCTCTACGACGTCACCGACGACGAGGTCAACCTCGACCGGTGGGAGGGCTCCGAGCTCGGCCTGCACTCCAAGATCAGGCTGCGGGTGCAGACCCTGGAGGGCTCGGTGCTGGCCTGGCTCTACGTGCTCGACGCCTACGAGGGCGGCCTGCCGTCGGCCCGCTACCTCGGCGTGGTCGCGGACGCGGCGGAGGCCGCGGGCGCACCGGCCGACTACGTCGACGGCCTGCGCACCCGACCGTGCGACGGCATCGGCCCGGCCACCGCCAGCTGAAAGTCCGCTCCACCTCGGCGCCGGGCAACTCCACGCCCGTACGCACGTCTCCCGAGGTGCGGCCCGACCACGGCCGCACCTGCATCGACCGCTGCTCCACAGTGGACCGTGAGTGGCGGTCGGGGTCAGAGGGGAGATTGAGGAAGATGCGAACACTGAGACTCACGCCCAAGCGGATCGCCGCGGCGGTGGTGGCCGTGGGCACGGCCGCCGCGCTCGCGGTCGCGGTGCCGTCCGTGGCCTCGGCCACCGAGGGCTACTGCGGGATCAGCTGGGGCTCGACGGACAAGTCGGCGGGCACCCTGGAGCGCGGCACGCTGACCAACGTGCGCTCCGGCCAGCAGGACTGCTACGACCGGTTGGTCCTGGACATCGCCGCACCGGCCGCGCACGGCTACAGCGTGCGCTACGTCCCGGAGGTCACCGAGGACGGCTCCGGCCACGTCGTGCCGCTGCGCGGCGGCGCCAAGCTGCAGATCGTCGCCTACGCCCCCGCCTACGACGACGCGGGGCAGCCCACCTACACCCCGGCCAACCGGTCCGAACTGGTGAACACCACCGGGTACCGGACGTTCCGCCAGGTCGCGTGGGCCGGTTCGTTCGAGGGCCAGACCACCGTCGGCCTCGGCGTGCGGGCCCGGCTGCCGTTCCGCGTCCTCGTCCTCGACGGCCCGGGCGGCGGCTCACGCCTGGTCATCGACGTGGCGCACGCCTGGTAGGCGACCCGATCCGGTAGTCGAACCCGGGTAACCCGTGTCCGGTAGTCGAACACGGGTTACCCGTGTCCGGTAGTCGAACACGGGTAACCCGTACCCGGTAGTCGAACCCGGAACGGCCCGGTCCGACAGTCGAACCCGGGGGAGCCCCTGTTCCGCACAGGGACTCCCCCGGTTGCTCTCAGCCCAGCGCCGCCAGCGCGGCGTGGGTCATCACCCGGATCCCGACCAGCAGCGCCCGCTCGTCGAGCTGGAACGTGGGCTGGTGCAGGTCCTTGGGCTGGCCCTCGCCGGACCACACGCCCAGCCGCATGAACGAGCCGGGCACGTGCTCCAGGTACCAGGCGAAGTCCTCGCCGCCCGCCGACTGCTTGGTGCCGACCAGCCCGGACTCGCCGAGCGCGGACTCGATCGCGGTGCGCAGGTACTGCGTGCTCTCCCGCTCGTTGACCACCGGCGGCACGCCGCGCTGGTACTCCAGCTCGTAGCCGACCCCGGTCGGCGCCAGCAGCGACTGCACCAGCCCGGACACCAGCGGTTCCAGGTCCGACCACACGTCGTGGTCGCCGGTGCGCAGGGTGCCGCGCAGCAGGCCGTCCTGGGGCACCGCGTTCGGCGCGTCGCCCGCGTGCACCGCGCCCCAGACCAGCACCGTCCCCGAGCGCGGGTCGATGCGCCGCGACAGCAGCGCGGGCAGCCCGGTGATGACGGTGCCCAGCGCGTGCACGAGGTCGGCGGTGAGGTGCGGGCGGGAGGTGTGGCCGCCGGGGGAGGTGAGCCGCACCTGCACCAGGTCGGTGGCCGAGGTGATGGCGCCGACCCGGGTGCCGATCTTGCCGACCTCGGTGCGCGGGTCGCAGTGCAGGCCGAAGATCCGCTCCACGCCGTCCAGGCCGCCCGCGTCGATGATGTCGAGCGAGCCGCCGGGGAAGACCTCCTCGGCGGGCTGGAAGATCAGCCGGACGCGGCCGGGCAGCGACGGCGCGGAGGCCAGCGCGATGCCGGTGGCGAGCAGGATGGTGGTGTGCGCGTCGTGGCCGCAGGCGTGCGCGGCGCCGGGCGCCGTGGCCGCGTACGGCAGGCCGGTGGCCTCGGTCATGGGCAGCGCGTCCATGTCCGCGCGCAGCGCGACGCAGCGCTCGCCGGTGCCGACGTCGCAGACCAGCCCGCTGCCGCCGGGCAGCAGCTCCGGCTGCAGGCCGAACGACTTGAGCAGACCCGCGACCAGCTCGGTGGTCGCGAACTCCTGCCGGGACAGCTCCGGGTTGGCGTGGATGTGGCGGAACCAGGCCACCACGTCCGAGGCGTTGGCGGTCAGCCACTGGTCGAGCCACGCGGGCCCGCGACCCGCTCCGAGATCCTGCACAGGGGGCATCGTGACGCCAGTCGGCGTGATCAGCACGGTGGGCTCCGGCCCACCCCCACCCGAGCGCGCCTTCCGTCCCCCCTCGGACGGCACGTCGGGACGCGAGTCCAACACGGTCACGCGACCCCCCTGGTTGCGACGACTATCGTGGTTCCGATTTCCATTTGCCACGATCCTGCCGCATTTCGAGGGTCGAACAACCCCGGAAAGCAGTGGCTTACGGCCCGCGGTCGTGGTGCTGCGGTGAGCGGGCGACGGGGGTTCGCCCGCACTGGTCCTTGATCAAGATGAGGGGTGGTCCAGGGGAGGTGAACCGCATCACCCGCCGACCGCGTCAGCCCTTGCGCCGCTTGGCCCGCACCCGGTTGCCGTAGATGACGATGCCGAGCAGCACCACCGCGACCACCCCGACGACGATCTTGTTCTTGGCCTTGTCCCGCTCGGCCTCGGTGGGCGGGGGCTGGAGGTCGACACCGGGCGCGGTCGGGGCTTGCGCCAGACCGACCACCCCCGCCTGCGTGGGTGACGCGGCGAAGGCGGCGGGCGGCCCGCCGACGAGGAGCACGACGGCGGCGACCGCCGCGAGCAGCACTCTGGCCATGCGCATGGAACTGCCTGCCCTCCGGGCTCGGGGAGAGAGAGTCGTCACCAAGATTAGTGGTCGCGGTCACCGTCCGCGAACACCGCGCGTCCCGCGCGGGTCAGCCTGTCGGGGTCACTCGACCGGGTCGGTGAAGGCGGCGAGGATGGCCTCGGCGGCCAGGGTGGCGGTGAGGGTGCCCGCGCGGACCCGTTCTTCCAGGCCAGGGGCCGCGGCGCGGACGCCGGCGTGGTCGCGGAGCCGGGAGAGCAGGGTGTCGTGGACCATGGCCCAGGTCCAGTCGACCTGCTGCTGCCTGCGCTTCGCGGCCAGTTCGCCGGAGTCGGTCAGGGTGCGGTGGTGGGCCTCGACCTGCTGCCACACCTCGTCGAGTCCGTGGTTCTCCTGGCCGCTGCAGGTCAGCACGGGCGGGGTCCAGGTCGCATCCGGGTCGCGCAGCAGCCGCAGGGCGCCCGCCAGTTCCCTGGCGGCCTTGGCGGCCTCGCGCGCGTGGTCGCCGTCGGCCTTGTTGACGGCGATGACGTCCGCGAGTTCCAGCACGCCCTTCTTGATGCCCTGCAGCTGGTCGCCCGTTCGGGCGAGCGTGAGGAACAGGAAGCAGTCGACCATGGCCGCCACGGTCGTCTCGGATTGGCCTACCCCGACGGTCTCCACCAGCACGGTGTCGTATCCCGCCGCCTCCATCAGCACGATGGTCTCCCGGGTCGCCCGGGCCACCCCACCGAGGGTCCCTGAGGTGGGGGACGGTCGGATGAACGCCCGGGGGTCCACCGCCAGCCGCGACATCCGGGTCTTGTCGCCGAGGATGCTGCCGCCGGTGCGGGTCGACGACGGGTCGACGGCCAGCACCGCGACCCGGCGACCCGCCGCGGTCAGGTTCGTGCCGAGGGCGTCGATGAAGGTCGACTTCCCGACGCCGGGCACGCCGGTGATGCCGACCCGGTGCGCGCCGCCCGCGTGCGGCAGCAGCTCGACCAGCAGTTCCTGGGCCATGGCGCGGTGGTCGGCCCGCCGGGACTCGACCAGGGTGATCGCGCGCGAGAGCAGCGCGCGGTCACCCGCCAGCACGCCCTTGGCGTAGGTCCCGACGTCGACCGGCTCAGCCAAGCCCGTGCCCGTGCTGCTCGGCGAGCTTGCGCAGCAGCTCGGTGGCGGCGGTGGCGATGACCGTGCCGGGCGGGAAGATCGCCGCCGCGCCCGCGGCCCGCAGCTCGTCGAAGTCCTGCGGCGGGATGACGCCGCCGACCACGATCATGATGTCCGGACGGCCGAGCGCGGCCAGTTCGGCGCGCAGCGCGGGCACCAGGGTGAGGTGCCCGGCGGCCAGCGAGTTCACCCCGACGATGTGCACGTCCGCCTCGACCGCCTGGCGCGCGACCTCGTCGGGGGTGGAGAACAGGGGGCCCACGTCCACGTCGAAGCCGAGGTCGGCGAACGCGGTGGCGATCACCTTCTGGCCGCGGTCGTGCCCGTCCTGGCCCATCTTGGCGACCAGGAGCCGCGGCCTGCGGCCCTCCGCGTCGGCGAACGCGTCCACAGTGGACCGCGCGGTGTCCACCGCGCCGTTCGCCGCGCCCTTGCCGACCTCGTCGCGGTACACCCCGGAGATGGTACGGATCTGCGCCGAGTGCCTGCCCCAGACCCGGCCGAGCGCCTCGGAGATCTCCCCGACGGTGGCCTTCGCCCGCGCCGCGTCGATGGCCAGCTCCAGCAGGTTCCCGTCGGCGTCGGCGGCCCGGGTCAGCGCGGCCAGCGCCCGCTCGACCGCGTCGCCGTCGCGCTCCTCGCGCAACCGCCGCAACTTCTCCACCTGCCGCGCCCGCACCCCGGCGTTGTCGACCTTGAGGACGTCGATCGCCTCCTCGTCGGACACCTGGTACTTGTTCACCCCGATCACCGGCTGGCGCCCGGAGTCGATCCGCGCCTGGGTCCGCGCGGCGGCCTCCTCGATGCGCAGCTTCGGGATGCCCGCGTCGATCGCCTTGGCCATCCCGCCCGCGGCCTCGACCTCGCCGATGTGCCCCCACGCCTGGCGCGCGAGGTCGTGCGTGAGCCGCTCGACGAAAGCGCTGCCGCCCCAGGGATCGATGACCCGGGTGGTGCCGGATTCCTGTTGCAGCAACAACTGGGTGTTGCGGGCGATGCGCGCGGAGAAGTCGGTCGGCAGCGCCAGCGCCTCGTCGAGGGCGTTGGTGTGCAGGGACTGCGTGTGCCCCTGGGTGGCGGCCATCGCCTCGACGCACGTGCGGATGACGTTGTTGTAGACGTCCTGCGCGGTCAGCGACCAGCCGGAGGTCTGGCAGTGCGTGCGCAGGCTCAGCGACTTGGCGTCCTTCGGGTCGAAACCCTTGACCAGCTTGGCCCACAGCAGCCGGGCCGCGCGCAGCTTGGCGACCTCCATGAAGAAGTTCATGCCCACGGCCCAGAAGAACGAGAGCCGGGGCGCGAACCGGTCCACGTCGAGTCCCGCGTCGCGACCGGCGCGGAGGTACTCGACGCCGTCGGCGAGGGTGTAGGCCAGTTCCAGGTCGGCCGTGGCCCCGGCCTCCTGCATGTGGTAGCCGGAGATGGAGATGGAGTTGTACTTCGGCATGGTCCGCGAGGTGTAGGCGAAGATGTCGGAGATGATCCGCATCGACGGCCGCGGCGGGTAGATGTAGGTGTTGCGGACCATGAACTCCTTGAGGATGTCGTTCTGGATGGTCCCGGCGAGCTGTTGCGGCGCGACGCCCTGCTCCTCCGCCGCGACGACGTAGAGCGCGAGCACCGGCAGCACGGCACCGTTCATCGTCATCGACACGCTCATCTTGTCGAGCGGGATGCCCTCGAACAGCTGGCGCATGTCGTAGATGGAGTCGATGGCCACACCCGCCATGCCGACGTCACCGGCCACCCGGGGGTGGTCGGAGTCGTAGCCGCGGTGGGTGGCGAGGTCGAAGGCGACCGAGAGGCCCTTCTGCCCGGCGGCGAGGTTGCGGCGGTAGAAGGCGTTGGACTCCTCCGCGGTGGAGAAACCCGCGTACTGGCGGATCGTCCACGGCTGGTTGACGTACATCGTCGGGTACGGACCGCGCAGGTACGGGGCGATGCCCGGGTACGTGTCGAGGAAATCCAGCCCGGCCAGGTCCTCGGCGGTGTAGACCGGTCGGATGCCGATGCCCTCGGGGGTTTCCCACACCAGGGCGTCGGCGTCCTTGCCGGTGCTCGCCTGCAACGCCGCGCGCCAGTCGGCCGCGGTGGCGGTCGCGGGCTCGCCGAGGTCGATGCCGCCGAAGTCGGGGATGCTCATGCGGGGACTCCCAGGGTTTCCAGGGTGGTGCGCAGGACGTCGAGCGCGTCGCAGCCGGTGAACACGAAACCGTCCACACCCTCCACATCGGACGGTTTACCGGCGAGCAGCACGGTGGCGGCACCAGCGGCCTTGAGCGCGCGGGCGACCGGGGCGGCCAGTTCGCCGTAGGACCGCTCGGCCCCGCACAGGCAGGCGACGGTCGCGCCGCTCTCGGTGAACCGCGCGGCGGCGGTCTCCGCGTCGGTGAGCACGCCGCCGTCGGGGGTCTCGATCCCGCCCGCCTGGAACAGGTTGGCGGCGAAAGTGGCGCGCGCGGTGTGCGCGGCGACGGGGCCGAGGGTGGCGAGGAAGACCTTCGGCCGGGCGCCGGTCTCGGCGAGCACGCGGTCCGCGCGGTCGCGCAGCTCCTCGTACTCCTGCGCGTACCGCACGACCGGCAGCCCGCCGGACGGCGCGGCGGGCGCGGGCCGCCTGCTCGGGACCCGCTCGGCCAGGTTCGGGAACTCGCTGACCCCGGTGAGCGCGTCGGTGCGGGTGGCCAGGTTCGCCGACCGGGCCGCCCAGGTCGCGGCGAGCCGCTCGGCGACCAAGCCGGAGTCCAGCGCGGCGAGCAGCCCGCCCGCGCGCTCGATCTCGGTGAACCAGGCCCACGCGGCCCCGGCCAGCTCGTCGGTGCGCGCCTCGACGTACCAGGAGCCGCCCGCCGGGTCGATCACCCCGGCCAACCGCGACTCCTCCAGCAGCACCGCCTGGGTGTTGCGGGCGATCCGCCGGGCGAACGGGTCGGGCAGGCCGAGCGCGGTGTCGAAGGGCAGCACGGTGACCGCGTCCGCGCCGCCCACACCCGCGCCGAAACAGGCCAGGGTGGTGCGCAGCAGGTTCACCCACGGGTCGCGCGCGGTGAGCATGGCGGGCGAGCTGACCGCGTGCTGCCGCTGCCCGACCGGGGTGGCGCCGCAGACCTCCAGCACCCGCGACCACAGCCTGCGCGCGGCGCGGAACTTGGCGGTGGTGCCGAACTGGTCGGCGGTGGCGGCGTAGCGGAACTCCAGCCGGGCCGCCGCTTCGTCCACGGTCAGCCCGGCCGCGGTGATCGCCCGCAGGTAGGCGACGCCCGCGGCGAGCGCGGCGCCGAGTTCCTCGGCGTCGGAGCCGCCCGCCTGGTGGTAGGGCAGGCCGTCGACGACGACCGCGCGCAGACCCGGGTGGCTGCGGGCGGTCTCGGCGGCCAGTGCGGCGGCGCCGTCGAGGTCGGCGTCCTGGCCGGTGCGCGCCCGGTGGCCGAGCGGGTCGGCGCCGAGGTTGCCGCGCACCCTGGCGGGTGGGACGCCCTTGTCGGCGTGCAGGCGCAGCAGCTCGCCGGCGGCGGCGCGGAAGTCGGCGCCCGCGTCCAGGGTGACCGGGGCGAGGTCGAGGTAGACGTCGGCGAGCACGTCGCCGAGCGCGCCCACCGGGATCCCGGCGGCACCGACGACCAGCCACAGCGATGTGACGCCGTGCTCGAGGTCGGCGAGCACCGCGGCCCGGGTGGCGACCGGGTCGGGGTCGGCGTGCCGCTGGCGGACGTCCCAGCCACCGGCCACGTACCCCTCCGGCCGGGCACCGCGCAGGAAGGGCGGGAGCCCGGGAAAGTTCTCCGGGACTTCAGCTCGGTTATAGAGCGGTTTCAGCTCGACGCCGTCGTAGGTGCGGGTGGTGAGCAGCGTCTCGACCGGGTGGTCGTAGTCGTCGGGCACGGCACCGGACTTGCGCAGCACCCGGTCCACCATGCCCTGCCAGCGCGAATGCGTCGCGGGCTCGAACTCACCCGCGAGGACCAGGTCGTCCGGCCCGGCGGTGGGCCCGGTCTGAGCTGTCATGCCAGTCGACTCTACGGACCCGGCAAGAGCACCGGCGTGTGAGCCAGATCGCGGTTACCGACGAGTAGACACTCGGATACCTTTCACTTTTCACCCCTGACCGATGGGCCCGTGGGTGAGAATGTCGGCCGTGTCGACCCAGGAGCCCGAGCAACGCCTCGTAGCGGAGCGCTACCGCCTGCGCAGACAGCTCGGCCAGGGCTCGATGGGCACGGTGTGGGAGGCCTACGACGAGTTCCTGCGCAGGCCGGTGGCGGTCAAGCAGGTCCGCATCCTCGCCGACGACGCGGTCGAGGAGATCGAGGAGTTGCGCGAGCGCACGCTGCGCGAGGCCCGGGCCATCGCGGTCGTGTCGCACCCGAATGTCATCATCCTGCACGACGTCGCCCGCGAGGACGACGAGCCGTTCGTGGTGATGGAGTTCCTGGTCGCGGTCAGCCTGGCCGAGCTGATCGCGGGCAACGGCCCGCTGAGCACCGAGCAGGCCGCGATCGTCGGCCACGCGGTGGCGTCGGGGCTGCAGGCCGCGCACGAGGTCGGGGTGGTGCACCGGGACGTGAAGCCGGGCAACGTCCTGGTCTGCCCGGACGGCCGGGTCAAGCTCACCGACTTCGGCATCGCCCGCAACGTCTCCGAGCGCACCCTGACGCAGCTCGGCGTGATGCTCGGGTCGCCCTGCTACATCGCCCCCGAGGTCGCCTCCGGCGGCGCGGTGACCCCGCAGGCGGACCTGTGGGGGCTGGGGGCGACGCTGTTCGCCGCCGTCGACGGGCACGCCCCGTACGACCCGGACGCGCCCGCCCTGGAGACCATCGGCCAGGTCGTCAACGGCGAGGTCCCGGTCCCCGACTACGACGGCCCGCTGCGCCCGGTGATCACCGGGCTGATGGTGAAGGACCCGGACACCCGGATGACGCTGCGGGAGGCCAGGGAGCTGCTGTTGCCGCTGCTGCCGCCCGCGGGCAGCCCGGTCCACGAGAGCCTGCGCCTGGACCCGCCGTCACCCGAGGACGCGCGCACGGTCGTGACCAAGCCGGTGGTGTCGGTCGAGGCGCCCACCGAGCGGGGCGCCCCGCTCGCCGCGGCCCCCGGCCCCCTGCCGTTCGCGACCCGCCAGGAGCGCCTGCCCCGGCGCGCCCCGCTGGTCACCGCGGCCCTGGCGGCGTCGGCGGTCCTGCTCTTCGGCGGCGCCGCGGTCGGCGGCTTCGCCATGACCCGGGCGGTGGGCGGGCAGGAGGTGCTGCCGCAGAGCCCGCCCCCCGCGTCCCAGCAGGCCGCGGCCCCGATCCGCGAACTCGCCCCCCGCACCGCCGACGCGGCGACCCTGGCGGGCGAGCAGGGTGGGACGTTCACCGTCCCGGTGCCGGACAACTGGGTGAAGTTCGTGGAGCAGCGCACCGCGAAAACCCTCCCGAACAGCACCCGCGTGCACTGGGTTTCCCCGGACGGCACCTCGGAACTGGTCGTGGAGCGGTTCCCGAACTTCTACACCAAGCACACGGTCGAGCAGTACCTGCGCGTCCTGTCGAGCCGCACACCGGGATACCGGGTGGTGGGCAGCACGCCGCTGGAATCGGGGAACATCCCGGAAACCGCGGTCCAGCTGACCTACCGCAGCGTCGACTTCGCCGAAGACGGCGGCCCGGGTTCCTCGGGTACGGACGTCAACCGGACGTCGATCGCCAACATCCTGCCGATGGACCGGGACCTGTGGGTGGTCAGCGTGACCGTGCCGATCGAATTGGAGGACACGGGCAGGCGGGGCCTCTTCGCCAGGATCGCACCCGAGTTCCGGGTATTGACCAAGTAGCTCGTGGGAAGTCCCGCGGTCACGTAAGCGATAACGACGGGAATGCGCACCCCGGGCCACTGGTCGGTATTTCCTCGTACGGGAGAGATTCTCCGGTTTTCGGGGTCAGGCGAGTTGGAAGTGCCAGACGAGCATCACGGGCGAGCCGGGGTAAACGGCGCGCGCGGCTTCGGGGACCATCGCCATCAGGCTCCACGGCCAGACGTCCCAGGGGCCCGGGGAGTCGGCGGGTTCGGGGGTCCCACCCAGTTCCGCGACCGGTTCCCGACAGTCCCGGACCTGGAAACCCCGTGGCAGTGCGGCACGCAGGTAGTCGCCGACCAGGTGTCGGTGGGCCGGGAGCCGACCGGGTCGGCCGTCCTGGTCGCGCACCGACGGGATCGACCCGCGGGCCACCGACTCCGGGTGCATGTCCACGACCACCAGGTGGCCGCCGGGGCGGAGCACGCGGGCGAACTCGGCGAAGGCGGGGGTGAGGTCGGGGAGGTGGGTCAGCGCGAGTCCACAGGTGACCAGGTCCACCGACGCGTCGTCCACCGGGAGTCCACGCAGGTCACCGAGCCGGAACTCGGCCTCGGGCACCCGGGGGCGGGCGTGGTCGAGCATCTCCGGTGAGCCGTCGACGCCGAGCACCCGGTGGCCGCGGTCGGCCAGCAGCCGCGCGTAGCGGCCCGTGCCGCACGCGGCGTCCAGCGCGGTGCCCGGGGGCAGCGGGTCGATGATCCGCCGCAGTTCCGGTTCGTCGATGGCGAAGGCGCCGTTGCCGGGCTGGTCGTACGTGCGCGACCAGATCCGGTAGCCGTCGGCCGCGCCGACCCGGTCGACCTCCACCCCCGTCCACGGCTCGTCGAGCAGCCGCCGGATCTCGGCGATCCGCGCCTCGGTGAACTCGCGGTCGTGGTCGCCGGTGAAACCGCGCAGCAGGGCCAATCCCTCGATGCCGAGCAGGTAGGCCAGCGGGTGCTCGTAGCTCACGGGAGCGACCGTAGCGAGGCGCGTCCGGGCGGGCCACGGGGTTTCCTACGGGCCGGGGGTCTCCGACCCGCGCGGGGGGAAGCGCTTGGCCGACTCGCTGGTCTGGGCCAGCCTGCGCACGGCCGCGATCGCCGTGTCGCCCAGGACGGTGCCGACGACGACGCTCTCCAGCATGTGGTCGATCGTGCGGGCCTGTTCGATGTAGTCGATGTCGATCACGCCGACCTGGGGCATCACGGCGACGTACCGGCGCAGGTGTTCGGCGAACCGGTTGTGCCCCAGCGCCTGCGCGGCCACCATGACGTTCGCCAGCGACGCGATCGCCGGGTGGTCGCGGAAGTACCGGTAGCCGTACTCCTCCAACAGGTTCACCACCTCCTGCTCGGCAGCCTCCTGCGCGGGCCCGGACAGGCCGTCGGTCGACGGGAGCAGCGCCTTCTGCACGGTGCCGAGCCGGAGGTCGAGGTTCGCCTCGTCGCTGTCGATGCGGGCCAGCACCTCGCGGACCGTGGCCACGGACAGGCCGCCGACCTCGATCAGCGCGCGGACGAAGCGGAGCCGGTGCACGTGGCCGTCGTCATATCTGGCCTGGTTGGGGCTGGTGCGCTCGCCCGGCGGGAGGATGCCTTCCCGCAGGTAGTACTTGATCGTCGGCACCGCCACGCCACTGCGCCTGCTCAGCTCGCTGATCCGCATGCACCTTCCCAACCCCTCGACAACGGGTAGGTGGATAGAGTATCTATCGATAGCAGATAGCACTACTATCCATTCGAGGGGCTCACGATGCGGACCTGGCACCGACCGTTACTGGTGTTGACCGGGCTGATGGTGTTGACCGGGCTGGTCTCCGCCGTCGGCCTGGTCGTCGACGACCGGGTGCTGGTCGGCTCGGCGATCTGGCTCAAGCCGCTGAAGTTCAGCGTGTCGTTCGTGGCGTTCGCGCTGAGCTGGGCGTGGCTGCTGTCGCTGCCGGAGAAGCCGTCCAAGCTGCTGAACCGGTCCGCGACGGTGATCGTCGGCGCGACCGTGATCGAGATGGTCATCGTCGTCATGCAGGTGGTGCGCGGGGAGCGCAGCCACTTCAACAACACCACGCCGTTCAACACGCTGATGTTCAGCATCATGGGCATCACCGTCGCGGTGCTGTGGGTCTGCACGCTGCTGATCGCCATCAAGCTCGCCGCGCAGCGGCTGGCCCCGGCGCCGGAACTGGCGGCGATCCGGCTGGGCATGTTCCTGTCGCTGGCGGGCATGGCCGTCGGCGTGCTGATGACGATGAACACCAGCGGCGTCCCGGACATCGTCGGCGCGCACAGCGTCGGCGTCCCCGACGGCGGCCCGTCGATGCCGCTCACCGGCTGGAGCACCACGGGCGGCGACCTGCGCGTCGGCCACTTCGTCGGCATGCACGCGCTGCAACTGCTGCCGCTGCTGGGCTACTTCCTGCGCGGCCGGGTCGACGAGCGGTCCGGGGTCCGGTTGGTGTGGACGGTCGGCGCGGGCTACACGGCGCTGCTGGTGCTGCTCACCTGGCAGGCGCTGCGCGGGCAGTCGCTGATCCACCCCGACTGGGTGACCGCGACGGCGTTCGGCGTGATCGTCGTCGGCGTCGCCATCGGCGCGCTGTCCGCCCGGCGCCCGGCCGCGGTCGCGACCCGGGAAGCGAGCACCGCGTGAGCACCCTGTTCAACCTGGCGTTCTACGCCGTCGTCCCGTTCTGGGCGTTGATGATCGTGGCCCCGACCTGGTCGTGGTCGCGGCGGATCGCCGAGTCGCCGCTGATCCTGCTGCCCGCGCTGGTGGTGTGGGCGGTCGCGGCGGTGCCGGTGTTCGGCGAGCTGTGGGCGGGCGTCACCCAGCCCACCTTGGCCGGTTGGCTGGCGTTCTTCACCGACGACAACGCCGTCGTGCTCGTCTGGGCGCAGGTGCTGGCGTGGGACCTGTTCATCGGCCGGTGGATGTACCTCGACAGCCGCGACCGCGGCGTGCACCCGCTGCTGATGGCGCCGATCCTGGTCTTCACCATCCTGCTCTCGCCGCTCGGGCTCCCGCTCTACCTGCTGGTGCGACTGGGATTCCCGGCACGCGAGGAGGTGTCGCGCGTAGGCTCCGGAGCGTGACCGGAATCGACGTTGACACCGACCCGGGCCGCGCCGCCGAAGAGGCGGCCAAGGCCATCGCCGACCGCACCGGGGCGACCAGCCACGACATCGCCCTGATCCTGGGCTCCGGCTGGCGCCCCGCGGTCGACCAGCTCGGCGAGCCCGCCGCCGAGGTGCCGGTGGCGGAGCTGCCCGGCTTCCTCGCGCCGACGGTGCAGGGTCACGGCGGCACGATCCGCTCGATCGAGGTCGGCGACAAGCGGGTTCTGGTGCTGCTCGGCCGCACCCACCTGTACGAGGGCCACGGCGTGGCGCGCGCGGTGCACGGCGTGCGCACCGCGGCGGCGACCGGGGTCCGAACGGTCATCCTGACCAACGCGGCCGGGTGCCTGATCGAGGGCGCCCGGGTCGGGCAGCCGGTGCTGATCAGCGACCACCTGAACCTCACCGCGCGGTCCCCGCTGGTCGGCGCCGAGTTCGTCGACCTGACCGACCTGTACTCGCCGCGCCTGCGCGCGCTGGCCAAGGAGATCGACCCGACGCTCGTCGAAGCGGTCTACGCGGGACTGCCCGGCCCGCACTTCGAGACCCCCGCCGAGATCCACATGCTGCGGGTCCTCGGCGCGGGCCTGGTCGGCATGTCGACCGTGCTGGAGGCGATCGCGGCGCGCGCGGCGGGCGTGGAGGTGTTCGGCCTGTCGCTGGTGACGAACCTGGCGGCGGGCATCACCGGTGAGCCGCTCAACCACCTGGAGGTGCTGGAGGCGGGCCGGATCGCCGCCGAGGGCATGGGCGGCTTCCTGCGCGAACTGGTCGCGCGCTCGTGAGCAGGCTGACCCCGGCCCTGCGCGACCAGGCGTTCCGCTGGATCGCCGACGACCCGGACCCGGACAGCCGCGCGGAGCTGCAGAAGATCGTCGCGGAGGCGATGGGCGGCGTGCCGGGGAGGGCCGAGGAGCTTGAGGACCGTCTCGCAGGCCCCCTGACGTTCGGCACGGCGGGACTGCGCGGGCCGGTGCGGGCGGGTCCGAACGGGATGAACACCGCGGTCGTCATCCGGGCGACGGCCGGGGTGGCGGCGTGGTTGGTGTCCCAGGGGCACCGGGGCGGTGTGGTCGTCGTCGGCCGCGACGCGCGGCACGGCTCAGAGGCGTTCTGGGCCGCTGCCGCCGGTGTGCTCGCGGCGGCCGGGTTCGACGTGCGGGTGCTCTCCAATGCCCTGCCCACCCCGCTGCTGGCCTACGCCGTCCGCGCGCAGAACGCGGTGGCGGGCGTCCAGATCACGGCGTCGCACAACCCGCCGCAGGACAACGGGTACAAGCTCTACGTCCAGGGCGGCGGTCAGATCGTGCCGCCGGACGACCACGCCATCGAGGCCGCCATCGCCGCGTGCCCGGCGGCCGTGTCGATCCCCCAGGTGCGCACGTGGACCCCGATCGAGGAGCCGACCCTCAACGCCTACCTCGACCGCGCGGCGACGCTCCCCCGCGGCACGGCCCGCGAACTCCGCATCGCCGCGACGGCCCTGCACGGCGTAGGCGCGGGTCCCCTCAGCCTGGCGCTGCACCGCGCGGGTTTCACCGATGTCCACCTGGTCCGCGAGCAAACCGAACCCGACCCGGACTTCCCGACCGTCGGCTTCCCCAACCCGGAGGAGCCCGGCGCCACTGACTTGTTGCTTTCCCTGGCATCCACAGTGGACGCGGACATCGCCATCGCCCTCGACCCGGATGCCGACCGCTGCGCGATCGGCATCCCCACCCCCACCGGCTGGCGCATGCTCACCGGCGACGAAACCGGTTCCCTGCTGGGCGAACACATCCTGTCCACAACGGACTCGGTGTCCCCGCTCGTCGCCAACACCATCGTCTCTTCTTCTCTGCTCTCCGCCATCGCCACGGCGCACGGCGCCCGCTACGCAGCCACCCTGACCGGCTTCAAGTGGCTGGTCCGCGCGGGCGAGGGTTTGATCTACGCCTACGAAGAGGCCCTGGGCCACTGCGTGGACCCCACCTCGGTCCTCGACAAGGACGGCATCTCCGCCGCCATTCTGCTGGCGGACCTGGCCGCCACCCTCCGCGCCACCACCCGCACCCTGGCGGACGCCCTCGACGACCTGGCCCTGCGCCACGGCCTGCACCTGACGTCCCAGGTCTCCTTGCGAGTCACCGACCTAACCCGAATCGGTACCCTGATGACGGCGCTGCGCGCCAACCCACCCCCCACCTTCGCCGGGGTGGCGGTGACCGCGGAGGACCTCATGCCGGGCGCGAACGTCCTGCGCTACACGGGCGACGGCCTCCGAGTCCTGGTCCGCCCGTCCGGCACGGAACCAAAAATCAAGGCCTACCTGGAAGTCGTCGAACCCGCCCCCACCGCGGACGCCCTCCCGGCCGCCCGCACCGCGGCCCAGGACCGCCTCACCGCGATCTCCACGGAAATCCGCGACCTACTCAACGGATAGCGAATGTTATCGGCTGAAGACCACGGCACAGTCCGACTGGAAGTCGGCCACTGCGTCCTGGATGGCGGAGGCCTCTGGTCTCCGCCATTCTTCGACGCCTACTACCCCTGCCTCGACGCCACCCGCGCGCGCCCGTTCGGCCTCTACGCGCACGGCAACAACGACACCGCGGGGGCGATCCGGGGAATCGAGTCGATCACCACCGGGCTCGGTTGGGAGAAGGTCACCCCCACGTCAGCGTCACGGGAGAGCCCTCCAAAGTCGACCTTCTGGCCTGCCGCGAACTCGGTGCCACCGTCGCCGCCCGCCTGATGCCGTAAGGCGGGGTTCGGCAACAAATCAAGACACGGTCCACTGTGAACCGGTCAAGAAGAGCAAGAACACCGATCAACAGTCACTGTCCGAATCGGACGTGACACACAGCGAGGTACCTGCGACAACCCCGAAACGGGTGGCGCGCGGAAAGCGATGGGGCGGTCGACGGCATGTGCCGATTAGGAGGTATTCCGTGACCGCTCGTTCCCGGGTGTTGGGTGTGGTGGCCGCCACCGCCGCCACGCTGACCCTCGCCGCAGTCCCCGCGTCCGCGGCGAACCCGATCACGTTCGCGCCGCGCGTGGACTACTCGACCGGGAACCACCCGGAAGCGGTCATCGACGCCGACCTCAACGGTGACGGCAAGACCGACGTCATCACCGCCGACCGCTACGAGTGGCGCCTCACCGTGCTGCTCGGCACCGGCGGCGGCGTCCTCGGCCCCCGCCAGACCATCTACCCGGGCGACGAGCCGACCGCCATCGCGGCGGCCGACTTCAACCGGGACGGCAAGGCCGACCTGGCCGTCACCACCTCGGGCGCCGTCTCGGTGCTGCTCGGCAACGGTGACGGCACCTTCGCCCCGCGCGTGGGGTACCCGGTCAGCGGCGGCGCGGAGGGCATCGCCACCGGCGACCTCAACGGCGACAGCAAGGCCGACGTCGTGATCAGCAGGCCCGAGGGCATCACCGTGCTGCTGGGCAAGGGCGACGGCACGCTCGGCACGCCCACCGACTACCTCTCCGGCGGCTACTCGCGCGGCGTGGTGCTCGCCGACCTCAACGGCGACCGCAAGGTCGACATCGCGACCGCGGGCTTCTTCACCGGCACCGTCTCGGTCTTCGCGGGTCTCGGCGACGGTACCTTCGGCCTGGCGATCCCGTTCCCGACCAGCGTCAACCCGATCGACATCGCGGCGGGCGACTTCAACCGCGACGGCAAGGTCGACCTGGCCACCGCCGACTACGGCGCGGGCACGGTCTCGATCCTGCTGAACAACGGCGCGGGCGTCTTCGGACTGCCGACCGCGAAGGCCATCGGCCCCAACCCGTTCGGCGTCGCGGTGGCCGACCTCGACCTCGACGGCGACCCCGACCTGGCGGTCTCCCTCTCCGGCGCGGACAGCGTCACGGTGCTCAACAACGGCGACGGCACGTTCCAGCAGACCGCCACGCTGGCCACCGGCACCACCCCGACCGAGGTGCACGCCGCCGACGTCGACAACGACAACCGCGCCGACCTGATCACCACGAACCGGGTCGCGGACGGCATCTCGGTGCTGCTCAACCGCACCGTCCTGCCGACCCCGAAGGCCAGCGACCTCGCGGTGTCCCTGCAGGCCTCGCCGCGCGTCGGCATCATGGTGCCCGCGCTGCAGTACGCGATGACCGTCCGCAACACGGGCCCCGACGCCCTGGTCTCCGGCACGGTCACCGCCGCGGTCCCGTCGCCGCTGCTCGCGGTCGCCGGCCCCGGCTGCACGGTCGCGGGCGGCACCGTCAGCTGCGAGGTCGGCCCGCTGGCGGTCGGCCAGTCGGTCACCAAGACCTTCTCGGTCCCGCTGAAGCTGTCGACCATCGGCACCTGGAAGGTCACCGCCAAGCGGACCGCGAGCTCCCCCGCCGACCCGAACGCCGCCAACGACAGCGGCACCCCGTCGAGCTGCACCACCCTCGGCTACATCGCCGCCGTCTGCTACACCGGCAGCATCTACTAAGGACTGTCCATAGCGGACAGACAACCGAATGCCCCCGCGGGTCGCCCGACCCCCTCCTTCGGGCGACCCGCGGCCACACCAGGGGTTCCGTCGCGGTGATGCCCCCACCGCGGCGGAACCCTGTTTTTTCCGCACCCCTAGGCTCATCCCCATGGGGACCGGACAATCGACCTGGCGGACCGTGGACGGGGAGCGGATCATCGGCTCCTCGCGCCCCGTGTTCGTCCGCAACCACGGCGAATACCACCTGGACAACCTGGTGGTCTACGCCGACGGCATGGTCGACTGGGGGACGCTGCACACCTTCGACGACTTCGTCGCGGCGGTCACCTCGGGCTGGATCGCCACCGAACTCCCCGAGGGCGCCACGGCCTCGGCCTACCAGCTCGCGGGCTGGGAGTTCGCCAACCCGCGGTCCCGCATCACCGCCGAGGGGCTGATCGGCGAGGCCCGCGACGTCATCGACAGGTACAACGACCGACCGGACTCCGCCGGCCGGTGCGTCGCCGCGCTCAAGGTCTTCCGCGACCACCCGACCGAGGAGAACCGCGCGGTGCTGCGCGCGGCCTTCGCCGCGGTCCCCGAACACCGGCGGGACTTCCTCCTCGGCGACCACGACCGCAAGGGCTGGCCGCTGCGCGTGGTGGCGGCCGGACCGGGCAACCACTACGTCAACCGACTCGGCGGAGCCGTGCTGGTCACCGAGGAGAAGCACGCCGAAGCGCTGGACTACCTCGTCCAGCAAGGCCGGGCCGCACAGCGCTACGCGGAAGAGGAGGCAGCGCGGCTCCACGCGGAAGGGGAACCCGCGAGCAGCCCGCCTGAACCGGACGAGCCCACCGTCGTCATCAGTGAGCCGCGGCCCTCGGACGAGAGACCGCCGAATCCCGGAATCCTGGTGCTGCGCAACGAGTTCCCGGCACCCATCACCGTCGCGGGCCGGACCTACCCGACCGTCACGCACGCCTACTGGGCGCTGGCGGTCGCCAACGAGCGGGACCAAGCCGCGATCCTGCGCACGGAAGCCGCGTACGACGCGCGGTTGCTCGCCATGCGGCTCGAACGCCGCGCCGACTGGCCCCACCTGCGAACCGCGACGATGGCGTACCTGCTGCGCCTGAAGTCCAGTGCGCACCCCGCTTTCGCCCAGGCGCTGGCCGCAACCGGTACCGCGCGGCTGGTCTACCCCCAGGAGCTGTCGGACTTCTGGGGCGTCCACGGGGTGGGCAACCGGAACCGGATGGGACAGCTGCTGGAGCTGATCCGCTCGGAGTCGGCGCTCAGCCGCGCCTGGATCCGGCTGTGAACGGGCCGTGGCCCGCCCGGGACCTACCCGGGCGGACTTCGGCGCGCCGATCGGCTCAGAGACCGATCATCTTCATGCCCTGCTCCGGGTACCGCTCCCCGGCCACGGACTCCAGCGGCACCGCCGCCTCGATCACCCGCAGGTCGTCCTCGGACAGCCGCACGTCCAGCGCCGCCACGTTCTCCGCGAGGTACTTGCGCCGCTTGGTCCCCGGGATCGGCACCACGTCCGCGCCCCGGTGCTGCACCCAGGCCAGCGCGAGCTGACCGGCGGTGACCCCGCGCTCCTCGGCCAGGATCCGCAGCGCCGCCACGATGGCGAGGTTCTTGGCCAGGTTCTCCTCGGAGAGCCGGGGCTGCGCCGCGGACCGGTAGTCGCCCTCGCCGAAGTCGGCCGTCGAGGTGTACTTGCCGGTCAGGAAGCCGCGGCCGAGCGGCGAGTACGGGACGACGCCGATGCCCAGCTCGCGGCAGGTCGGCACGATCTCGTCCTCGATGTCGCGCGACCACAGCGACCACTCGCTCTGCAGCGCGCTGACCGGGTGCACCGCGTGCGCCCGCCGGATGGTCGACGCACCGGCCTCCGACAGCCCGATGTGCCGGATCTTCCCCTCCGCCACCAGTTCCGCCAGCGCGCCGACGGTCTCCTCGATGGGTGTCTTGGGGTCGACGCGGTGCTGGTAGTACAGGTCGATGTGGTCCACCTCGAGGCGCCGCAGGGACGCCTCGCAGGCCTGCTTCACGTAGGCCGCGTCCCCGCGCACGTCCCGGCGGGTCGGGTCGTCCGGGTCGCGGACGATGGCGAACTTGGTGGCCAGCACGACCTCGTCGCGCCGGTCGCGGATGGCGCGGCCGACCAGTTCCTCGTTGGTGTACGGGCCGTACATGTCCGAGGTGTCCAGCAGCGACACGCCCAGGTCGAGCGCCTGGTGGATGGTGGCGACCGACTCGTCATCGTCGCGGCCGGCGTAGAAGTCGCTCATGCCCATGCAGCCCAGCCCCTGGGCGCCGACGGCGAGCTGACCGAGGTGCCGCGTTTCCAGCTTGCTCAACTCTCGTTTCCCCTCTTACTTGCCGACCGCGCGCATCATCCCGGGGGCGTAGCGGTCCCCGATGAAGGCGTCGGCCGGAGCGGCCGCCTCGATGGCGGCGATGTCTGACTCGGACAGTTCGATGGTGGCGGCGGCCGCGTTCTCCGCCAGGTACGCGCGCCGCTTGGTGCCGGGGATCGGGACCACGTCCGGCCCCTGCGCCTGCACCCAGGCCAGCGCCAGCTGACCGGCGGTCACCCCGCGCGCCGCGGCCAGCTCCTCCAACGCGGTCACGATGGCCCGGTTGCGGTCGAAGTTCTCCGCCGCGAACCGGGGCATGGCGGCGCGGATGTCGCCGTCGCCGATCTCGGTCGCGGTGAGCCGCCCGGTGAGGAAGCCCCGGCCGAGCGGCGAGAACGGCACCACGCCGATGCCCAGCTCGCGGCAGGTCGGCAGCACCTCCGCCTCGATGCCGCGGGTCCACAGCGACCACTCGCTCTGCACGGCGGCGATCGGGTGCACGGCGTGCGCGCGGCGGATCGTGTCCGCGCCCGCCTCGGACAGGCCCAGGTGGCGCACCTTGCCCTCGGCGACCAGCTCGGCCATGGCGCCGACGGTCTCCTCGATCGGCGTGTCCGGGTCGACGCGGTGCTGGTAGTACAGGTCGACGTGGTCGACGCCCAGCCTGCGCAGCGACGCCTCGATCGACTCGCGCACGTACGCCGCGTCACCCCGCACGGCCGGGCCGTTCGGGCCGCGACCGGCGATGCCGAACTTGGTGGCCAGCACGACCTGGTCGCGCCTGCCCTTGAGGAACCCGCTCAGCAGCTCCTCGTTCGCGCCGTCGCCGTAGACGTTGGCGGTGTCGAGGAACGTGACGCCCAGCTCCAGCGCCCGGTGCAGCGTGGCCACCGACTCCTCGGCGTCACCGGGGCCGTAGCCCTGGCTCATGCCCATGCAGCCGAGGCCCTGGGCGCTCACCTGCAGCGAGCCGAGTGCGCGGGTGGGGATGCTCATGCCGGAACCTCCTGGCGGTCCTGCTCGGAACCGCTGATCCGCTCGTAGTTCTCGATCTTGTAGTTGAGGACCTGCAGGCACGACCGCAGCTCCTCGATCCGCGCGAGCACGTCCTCGCGGTGGCGGACCAGGATGTGCTTGCGCGCGCCTACGGAGGCGACGCCCTGGTGGCGCAGGCGCGCGTACTCGCGCATCAGCTTGATCGGCATGCCGGTCGTGCGCAGCTTGGTGAGGAAGTGCAGCCACGCCAGGTCTTCGTCGGTGTAGGCGCGCCTGCCGCCGGAGTCACGCGCAGGCGGGTCGATCAGCTCGATCCGCTCGTAGTACCTCAGGGTGTCGATCGACAGCCCACTGCGGTGGGCCGCCTCGGCGATCGCGTAAGTCACGCACTGACCGTAAGAGCTGGAGTGCGCTCCAGGTCAAGCGTGTTTGATTTCTCGCACCGGCTACTCGTTCTTCGGCAGCGCCCAGGCCTCGAGGTGTTCGGCCATCTTGGGCACCTCGACGGCGCCGCGGCCGACCTCGCGCACCACTTCCAGGGCGTCGTCGGTGTCGGCGTCGATCCACCAGCCGTTGAGGTCGCACAGGGTGACCGCGGCGACCCAGCCGAGCCGCCAGTTGCCCTCGGCCAGGGGACGGGTGCGCACGATCGAGTCGAGCAGGGCGGCGGACTTGAGCCATAGGGTGCCGTAGGCCTCGACGCCGAGCACTGTGGCGCGGGGGCGGTAGGCGGCGGAGTCGAGCAGGCCGAGGTCGCGGACCACCAGGTCGCCGCCGGTCACCGCGGCGGCGAGCACCAGGAGGTCGCTGGCGTCGAGGTAGGTGGTCACCGAAAGATGATCACATAGGGGTCGGACAGTCCGCGTGCGGCTTTCAGACCGGGCCGAGCCGGTCGAGCAGGCCCTGGTAGCGCGGGAGGACGCGGGCCAGGACGTCGCCGAGCTGCTCCTCCTTGTGCAGGCGGGCCCAGCGGTCGGCCAGGGCGAGCCGCAGCACCTCCTGCTTCGAGCGCCCCTCGGCGGCGGCGAGCTCGTCGAGCCGGGCGTTGTCTTCCTCGGTGAGCCGCAACGTCATCGCCATGCGGCCGACGGTACCACGGTGGTACCACCGTGACAGTGTTACAGAACGGTAGACTCCCGTGGTGCCCAGACCCAGGACCCACGACGAGGCGCTTCGGGTGCGGCTGCTCGACCGAGCGGGGGAACTGCTCTCCGCCGAAGGCGCGAGCGCGCTGAGCCTGCGCAGGCTGGCCGCGGACGCGGGTACCTCCACCACGGCCGTGTACTCGCTCTTCGGCGGCAAACCCGCCCTGGTGCGGGAGCTGTACGTCGAGGCGTTCCGCCGTCTCGGCAGCCACCTCCGCGCGGTGCGCCCGACCGGCGACCCCGCGACCGACCTCGTCGCACTCGGCATCGCCTACCGCGAGAGCGCCCGGACCAGCCCCCACCTCTACGGGGTCATGTTCGGCGGCGCCATCCCCGGCTTCGAACCGGACGACGACGCCACCGAACAGGCCCGCGCGGCCCTGGCCCCCCTGATGGAGGTGATCACCACCGGCACCACCCGCGGCGTCTTCCACGACGACGCAACCACCATGACGATGGGCTGCTGGGGCATCGTCCACGGGCTGGTTTCCCTGGAACTGCGCGGGAACTTACCCCCGGGCCTGGACGTCCCGGCGATGTACGAACAGGCCCTCCGCGCCCACACCAGGGGCTGGACCGTGGCACCCCCGTGACGACTACCGCCGGGTCCCGGCCAGCCACTCGCGGAACTGCTCGTCCGAGTGCTCCTGGGCCTGGGTGAGCACCTGGAGCAGGCGGCGCTCGGCCTCGGTGAAGGGGCGTGCCGAGTGGTCGCACCAGTAGCGCGCCCAGTGCGCGACGGCGTCGCGTTCTGCGCGCCCCTCGACCAGGTCGACCAGGCGTTCCCCGATGGCGGCCAGGCCCGGCGGGGCCTCGGCGCGCAGGCGGCGGAACTCGGCGAACCAGTCGGCGACCTGCTCGTCCGCGAACAGGAAGCCGCCGTCGAGGTCGGGCAGGTCGACCCCGTGCAGCAGGTCGAGCGCCCACACCGCCAGCGGTTCCGGGGCGGCGCGGTCGTCGGTGTGCCACCGGGCCGCCCAGCGGTCGACCTCGTCGCGGGTCAGGCGGCCGTCGAGCAGGGCGGCCCAGTGCCGTTCGACCTCGTCGAGGAGGTCAGACCGCGCCGTACTGCCGGTCACCGGCGTCCCCCAGGCCCGGGACGATGAAGCCGGAGTCGTTCAGCCGGTCGTCGACGCTGGCCGTCACCAGGCGCACGGGCAGGCCCGCCGCGCCGAGGTGTTCGATGCCCTCGGGGGCGGCGAGGACGCAGATGGCGGTGACGTCCGTGGCGCCGCGGTCGGTCAGCAGGCGGATGGTGTGCAGCATCGAACCGCCGGTCGCCAGCATCGGGTCGAGGACGAACACCGGGCGGCCCGACAGGTCCTCGGGCAACGACTCCATGTACGGGGTCGGCTTGAGGGTCGCCTCGTCGCGGGCCAGGCCGACGAAGCCCATCTGCGCGTCCGGGATCAGCTTGTGCGCCTGGTCGGCCATGCCCAGCCCGGCGCGCAGCACCGGCACCAGCAGCGGCGGGTTGGCCAGCCAGTACCCGTCCGTGCGGGCGACCGGGGTGTGGATGCGCTCGACCCGCAGCGGCGCGGCCCGGGTGGCCTCGTAGATCAGCATGTTGGTGAGGTCGTGCAGCGCGGCCCGGAAGGTGGCGCTGTCGGTCCGGGCGTCGCGCATGACGGTGAGCCGCGCCTTGGCGAGCGGGTGGTCGACGGTGAGCACGTCCATGGGCGACACCGTAGCCGCACCGGGGCAGGCGGAACGCGGTCCACTTTTCCAGCGGTTATGTCCAGACCACGGCGCCACCCGATGGCGCTACCCTCATCTGCGTGAGTGAGCAGCCAAGCCTCCCCGGTCCGCGCGACATGCGCGCCTCCGACGCCGATCGGGAGCGGTTCGCCAAGGTCCTGCACGACGCCATGGCCGAGGGCAGGCTCACCGTCACCGAGCTGGACGAACGGCTGACGCACGTCTACGCCGCGAAGACCTTCGGCGAGCTGGAGCCGCTGGTCCGCGACCTGCCGGGGCAGCAGGTCATCGCCTACCAGCCGACCCAGCCCGGGCCGGTCGCCCAGCACGCCGTGGGTCACCGGATCGGGGGACGCGGCACGCAGAACAACGCCATCGCGGTGCTCTCCGGGTCCGAGGTCAAGGGACAGTGGACCGTGCCGCCGACCTTCAACGCCGTCGCGGTCATGGGCGGCGTGGAGATCGACCTGACGCACGCCACGTTCGAGGCCCGCGAGACCGTCATCCACGCCTTCGCGCTGATGGGCGGCATCGAGATCACGGTCCCGCCGGACGTCGTCGTGCACGTGACCGGCTCCGGCTTCATGGGCGCCTTCCACAACGGCCTGCGCGACCAGGCGCCGCCGCCGGGTGCCCCGGTCGTCCGCGTCACCGGCCTCGCGCTGATGGGCGGCGTGGAGATCCGGTCGCCGAAGAAGCCGAAGAACAAGAAGCAGATCGAGCAGGGCTGACCCACCCCGCCGCTCGCACAACCGCCAGACGCCCCTCGGCGCACGCGGTCGCTGCCCGATCCACACGCACTCGCCGCGCCGAGCAAGCCCCAGCCCGCGATCGACCCGCACTCGCCGCTCCGAGCCCAGCCGGCCCAGGTCCGCGATCAACCCAGCCGCAGCCAACCCTGCTGCGGCCCACCCCGAATCCGGGCGACCTTCAGCCAGGTACCCCATCCGGGCCGGGGATCCCTCAATATCAATTCTACCGGGCGAAAGCAGCCCGCGAGCAGGTCAGCGGGCGGCCTGTGGATAACTCCGATCGCTACCGCACCAGGCCGTCCAGCAGCGCGCGCAACGACCAGCGGAACTGGTGTTCCGTGTTCCACGTCGCCGCTGTCGGCCAGGTTTGGGCGGTCAGGGGGAAGTGCTCCGCCGGGATCTCCAACGACTGTCGAGCCGCGACGACCTCCTCCTCCGACCGCCCGTCCTGGTCCGCGGCGGTCAGCGTCGCCGCGCCCAAGACCTGCACGATGACCGCATACGTCGCCCGCGACGCCTCCGTCGGCGGTAGACCCGCCGTGATGAACAGCGCCAACAACCGCTCCCCCACCAGAAGCGCGTTGGGCCCGTCCATCGGAGCGGAGTGCAGCAGCGCCGCAGCCCCCCTACGGCGCAACAACACCCCTCTTAGCGCACACGCGTAATCCTCCACCCGACGACGCCAGCTGCGGCGGCCGAGCAGCAGGTCCGGGTCGGCCTCGGCCAGCAGCCGGTCCACCAGCGCGCGCTCCAGGGCCGCGCGGTCCGGCAGGTACGTGTACAGCGTGTTCGGCCGCACCCCCAGCCGCGCGGCGACACCGCGGATCGACGGGACCTCACCGTCGAACAGCTCCAACGCCACGTCGACGATCCGCCCGGCGGACAGGCTCCGCTTCGGGCCCGGACGACCGCTCTTCTCTTCCACGGTGCATCACTGTACAGTGTGCAATATTGCACGCCGTACAGAGATCGGAGCGACCGTGCTGCCCCTCCTGCTCATCGCCGGTGCCGCGGGCGCCAACCTGGCCTTCCTCGGCCTGGGAAGCGTCTTCGACTACCCCGACGTCCTCGCCAAGCCCGCCCAGGAGGTGCTCACGCAGTTCCACGCGAACCAGTTCGTCATCTCCGCGCTGTTTCTCCTCTTAGCCGCGTCCGCCGCTCTTATGGCCCCGATCTCCACCAACCTCGCCAAACGCACAAACAACCCCGGCCCGATCGTGCCGCTGGGCATCGCAGCAGCAGCGGTACAGGTCATCGGACTCATGCGGTGGCCGCTGATCGTCCCGTTCGTCGACGACCCCGACACCTTCCACGCACTGTCCACTGTGCTCGGAACCGTCATCGGCGAGACCATCGGCTACGCCCTCACCGCCGCGTGGACGTTCCTCGTCGCCCGCCGCTCCGGCCTCCGCGCCATCGCCTGGCCCGCCGCCGCGCTCGTCGCCACCGGCGTCCTCATCCCGCTCGGCGTCCCCGGCGCCGACCTGGCCAACTTCCTCGGCTACGTGCTGTGGACCGCCTGGCTCGTGGCCCTCACCATCAAGATCATCCGCACCGCCCGCCCCCGGCGAGCCCTCCAAGCCGCATAGACTCAAGCCCATGTCCGCGACGACAACGCACGAGTTCAGCGACGCGACCAGGGACGAGTCGTCGCTGCGGCGCTTCCTGCACGGCCTGCCCGGCGTGGACGCGGTCGGCCTGGAGCAGCGCAGCGCGGGCCTGGCCACGCGGAGCATCAAGAAGTCGAGCAAGCGCTGGGCCATCGACACCGCGATCTCCATGGTCGACCTGACCACATTGGAGGGTGCGGACACGCCAGGCAAAGTGCGCTCCCTGTGCGCGAAAGCCAGACACCCCGCCCCGGCCACCCCGCGCGTGGCGGCGGTCTGCGTCTACCCGGACATGGTGGCCACCGCCGCGCAAGAGGTCGCGGGCACCGGTGTCGAGGTGGCCAGCGTCGCCACCGCCTTCCCGTCCGGCCGCTCCAGCCTGCGGATCAAGATCGCCGACACCGAGTACGCCGTCGAGGCCGGGGCCACCGAGATCGACATGGTGATCGACCGCGGCGCCTTCCTCGCGGGCCGCTACGGCCAAGTGTTCGACGAGATCCGCACGATCAAGGCGGCCTGCGGCGACACCCACCTCAAGGTCATCCTGGAGACCGGCGAGCTGGCCACCTACGACAACGTGCGCCGCGCGTCCTGGCTGGCGCTGCTCGCGGGCGGCGACTTCATCAAGACCTCCACCGGCAAGGTCTCCCCCGCCGCGACCCTGCCGGTCACCAACCTGATGCTCCAGGCGGTGCGCGACTGGCACGCCGCCACCGGGCAGCACCGCGGCGTCAAACCGGCGGGCGGCATCCGCACCACCAAGGACGCCATCCGCCACCTGGTGGCCGTGCACGAGGTCGCGGGCCCCGACTGGCTGACCCCGAAGCTGTTCCGCTTCGGCGCCTCCAGCCTGCTCAACGACCTGCTGATGCAGCGCCAGACCCAGCTCAGCGGCCACTACAGCGGCCCGGACTATGTGACGGTGGACTAGATGACCTGGGAATACGACCCCGCGCCGGAATCGCGGGCCATCGCGAACCTCAAGCCGACCTACCGGCCGTTCGTCGACGGCGAGTTCGTCGACGGCACCGGCGAGCCCCTCAAGAGCGTCAACCCGGCCACGGAGGAGGTCCTGGCCGAGGTCGGCACGGCGGGCCCGACCGACGTCGACAAGGCCGTCAAGGCCGCGCGCCGCGCGTACGACAAGGTGTGGGGCCGGATGCCCGGCAGCGAACGCGCGAAGTACATCTTCCGCATCGCCCGGATGATCGCCGAGCGGGCGCGCGAGCTGGCCGTGCTGGAGACCCTCGACAACGGCAAGCCCATCAAGGAGTCCCGCGACACGGACGTCCCGACCGCGTCCGCGCACTTCTTCTACCACGCGGGCTGGGCCGACAAGCTGGAGTACGCGGGCTACGGCCCCGATCCGCGGCCGCTGGGCGTGGCCGGTCAGGTCATCCCGTGGAACTTCCCGCTGCTGATGGCCGCCTGGAAGATCGCCCCCGCGCTGGCCTGCGGGAACACCGTGGTGCTCAAGCCCGCGGAGACCACCCCGCTGACCGCGCTGGTGCTGGCGGAGATCATCCAGCAGGCCGAGCTGCCGCCGGGCGTGGTCAACATCGTGCCCGGCGCGGGCGACGTGGGCGCCGAGCTGGTCAACCACCCGGGTGTGGCGAAGGTGGCCTTCACCGGCTCCACCGAGGTCGGCAAGCTCATCCAGGGTTCCCTCGCTGGGACCGGCAAGAAGCTCACGCTGGAGCTGGGCGGCAAGGCGGCGAACATCGTGTTCGACGACGCCCCGCTGGACCAGGCGGTCGAGGGGATCGTCAACGGGATCTTCTTCAACCAGGGCCACGTGTGCTGCGCCGGGTCGCGGCTGCTGGTCCAGGAGTCGATCGCCGACGAGCTGCTGGACCGGCTGCACGAGCGGGTGGCGACGCTGCGCGTCGGCGACCCGATGGACAAGAACACCGACGTCGGCGCGATCAACTCGCGCGACCAGCTGTCCAAGATCCGGGAGCTGGTCACCTCCGGCGAGCAGGAGGGCGCGCAGCGGTGGACCAGCCCGTGCCCCCTCCCGGAGAAGGGTTTCTTCTTCGCGCCCACGGTCTTCGCCAACGTCACCCAGTCCATGCGCATCGCGCGCGAGGAGATCTTCGGGCCGGTCCTGTCCGTCCTCACCTTCCGCACCCCCGACGAGGCGCTGGCCAAGGCCAACAACACCCCGTACGGGCTCTCCGCGGGCGTGTGGACGGAGAAGGGCTCCCGGATCCTGTGGATGGCCGACCGGCTGCGCGCGGGCGTGGTGTGGGCCAACACGTTCAACCGCTTCGACCCCGCCGCGCCGTTCGGCGGCTACCAGGAGTCGGGCTTCGGCCGCGAGGGCGGCCGGACCGGGCTGGAGGCGTACCTCGATGTCTGACCGCGTGACGGTGTCCAAGACCTACAAGCTCTTCGTGGGCGGCGCGTTCCCCCGCTCCGAGTCCGGCCGCACCTACCCGGTGTCCGACTCGCGCGGCCGGTTCCTGGCCAACGCGGCGCAGGCCTCGCGCAAGGACCTCCGGGAGGCCGTGGTGGCCGCGCGCGGCGCCTTCGGCAAGTGGTCCGGCGCGACCGCCTACAACCGTGGACAGGTCCTCTACCGGGTGGCCGAGCTGCTGGAGGGCAGGCGCGAGCAGTTCGCCGCCGAGGTCGCCGCGGGCGAGGGCGCGCCGTCGCGGCGGGCGCAGTCGATTGTGGACGCGGCCATCGATCGGTGGGTCTGGTACGCGGGCTGGACCGACAAGCTGGCCACCGTGCTGGGCGCGGCGAACCCGGTCGCCGGGCCGTACTTCTCCTTCTCGGTGCCGGAGCCGACGGGCGTCGTCGGGGTGCTCGCGCCGCCGGACTCGTCGCTGTTGGGCCTGGTCAGCGTGCTGGCTCCGGTGCTGGCGGTCGGCGCGACGGCCGTCGTGGTGGCCAGCGAGGACCGGCCGCTGCCCGCGATCACGCTCGCGGAGGTGCTGGCGACCTCGGACGTGCCGGGCGGGGTGGTCAACCTGCTCACCGGGCACACCGCGGAGCTGGCGCCGTGGCTGGCCGCGCACGCCGACGTCAACGCGCTCGACCTCGCCGGGGCGCCGGTGGAGCAGCGGGCCGAACTCGAGCGGGCCGCGGCCGGTACGGTCACCCGCGTCCTGCGAGTCGGGCGCGGGGAGCCGGACTGGACCACGGGGCCGGATATCGGCAGGCTGCGCGCACTGGTCGAGACCAAGACCGTGTGGCATCCCATGGGGGTCTAGTACTTCCTGCTATGCCCTGACGTGTTCCCAGTCGGCCCCGCGCGTGCCATCGTGAGGGTTTGCCAACGATTGGTCTGGACCTTTTGGTCCAGGAAGCGAGGGGAACGGCTCCATGCGCGGCACCACTGTCTTACCCGGGACGCCCTCCCGCACCGCGCGTGCGGGAGAGCTTCCCATGCACCGGTTGGAGTTACCCACGGCGAACGCCCTCCCGTTCGTCGCGGGCACCTTCGACAGCGTCGGCCCGTTGTCGCGCGCGTCCTTCCCGCACCGGCACACCTTCCACGAGATCGTGCACGTCACCGGCGGCACCGGCACGCACGTGGTCGACCTGGCCCGCTGGGACCTGCGCCCGCCGCACCTGTGCGTGATCGCCCCGGGCCAGGTGCACCACTGGGAGAACACGCGCAACCTCGAGGGCAACGTCGTCCTGTTCACCGACGACTTCCTGCTCGACCACCCCGCCGACCGCGACCTGCTGCGCAGGCTCAGCGAACGCCCCTGGCTCACCCTCGACGGCACCACCCACGCCCAGACCGCGCGGCTCATGGGCGACCTGCACGACGAGTACCGCCGCAACGCCGAGGGCGCCCACACCGTGCTGCGCGCCCTGCTCCACGTCCTCATCGTCCGCGCGGGCAGGCTGCCCGAGACCCCGGCCGCCGCGCCCCCCGCGCCCGCCCGCGCGGGGTCCGTCGCCGACGAGTTCACCAGGCTCACCGCGCGCATAGACCTTGACTTGTGGTCCGTCAGGGCGTACGCCGAACACATAGGGGTTACGCCGGGCTACCTCACCGAGGCGGTGAAGGCGGCCACCGGGCGCACGCCGTCGGAGTTGGTCCGGGAGGCGCGCGCACACGAGGCGAAACGCCTGCTGCTGAGAACCGATCTCACGGTCAGACAGATCGCGGGACGGGTCGGTTTCGCCGACGCGGCGTACTTTTGTCGGTTTTTCCGACGAGAAGCCGGGGTGAGCCCGGGCGATTTCCGCCGCGGCGGCGGCGAGGAACGCATTGAGTTACGTGGGAACGACGTCCACAGTGGTAACAGCCCCCATGGGAATCACCACGTCCAACGGTTCCAGTCCATCGTCCACGCCGAATCGTCTACGTAGGTTCGTGTTCATTCCCCGGCGCCCCCACCCACAAGGAGCCCTACATGGACGCCCCCCTGCACGGCGACCAAGACCAGCCACAGGAACCCGGCAAGCAGGTCAGCCGCAAGGCCGTGCTGCGCGCCGCCATCGCCGCCGGAGTCGCCGCGCCGATCGCGCTGGTCGGCGTGCCCGCCCTGGCCCGCACCAAGGCCGAGGACGCGGCCAACGGCGAGCTGCTCGAACTGACCCCCGACTGCAGCGACGGGGACGCCCCGACCATCGAGCAGACCGAGGGCCCGTACTTCAAGGCCGGTTCGCCGCAGCGCACCTCGCTGGTCGAGCCCGGCACCGTCGGCACCCCGCTGACCGTCACCGGGTACGTCTTCGGCCGCCAGTGCCAGCCGCTCGCCAACGTCCTGCTCGACTTCTGGCAGGCCGACAACGGTGGCAACTACGACAACACCACCTACCGCTTCCGCGGCCACCAGTACACCGACGCCAACGGCAAGTACACCCTCACCACGATCGTGCCCGGCCTCTACCCCGGCCGCACCCGGCACATCCACATGAAGGTGCAGAACCCCGGCGGTCGGATCCTGACCACCCAGACGTACTTCCCGGGTGAGCCGCGCAACAACACCGACACCATCTACGACCCCCGGCTGCTGATGAACGTCCGCACCGTGGGCAACGGCAAGGAAGCGTCGTTCGACTTCGTCCTGAACGTCAACGGCACCCCGCCGACCTCGTCGACGACCCGTCCGCCGTCGAGCTCGACGACGCCGCCGACCAGCACCACCAACAACCCGCCCGGTGGTACCACCTGGGCCGCGGGCACCAACTACGCCGCGGGCACCCGGGTCACCTACAGCGGCGTGAACTACACCTGCCTGCAGGGCCACACGGCCCAGCCCGGCTGGGAGCCGCCGAACGTGCCCGCCCTCTGGCGCGTCGGCTGAGTGGTTGACCGCGTCCGGTACCGACCGACCCCGGACGAGGCCCGCACCAGCCTGACACGCCCCCGGTAGCCCTGTGCCGGGGACGAGCATAAAACCGTTGCCCCTCACGCGAACGCGTGGGGGGCAACGGTTTTATGCACCGCCCACGAGCGCGATGTCGAACTGCGCGGTAAGGGGTTCGAATTGACCGACCATCGCCGCGACGCACGCGTGGAGATAGTCCGTTCGGTCCAGACGCGCGAAATCCATTCGCCACCCCGCGAATAGCGCCAATTGGCGGAAGAACGCGCGCTGGGCGCGACCGTTCCCCTCGCGGAACGGGTGGACGACGTTTACTTCACCGAAGTAATAAGCGAACCGGTCGAGGAAATCCGCGCGGCGCAATCCGACGAGGAGGCGTTCGGCCTTCAACTTGGTGAACAGGTCGGTGAGCGCGGGCTCGACGTGGCGCCAGTGCGCGAAGCGGGACGTGCCCCGGACGAGGTCGACCCGGCGGTGCTTGCCCGCCCACGGGTAGACGTCGCCGAAGAGGTGGCGGTGGAACCTGGTGAGGTGCGCGGAGTCGTAGGCGCCCGGCAGGGGTAATCGCTTCAGCTCCTCGTCGCGGAGGAACGCCAGGTCGCGCTCGACGGCGGCGAGGGTGGCGTGGTCGGTGCAGCCGTGCAGGTTGCGCAGCACCCCGGTCTCGGGGTCGAGGTACGGGTCGGTCACACGCGTCGCCCGGTCGATCTTCCTTGGGTGGTGGTTCAGGCGCCCAGGAGCTCGCGCAGCCGCTGCCGGACGGCCTGGTCGGTGGTCATGGTGCCGTCCGCGACCCGGGAACAGGCCCGGCGGGCCTCCGCCGAGACCTCCAGGCCCTCCAACCGGGCGCTGGCGGCGGCCTCGGCGGCGGCGGTGTCCGCGTCGCACATCAGCCTGCCGAAGAAGCGGGCCATCACCGACTCCGACAGCCGCACCCGGCTGGGGGCCGAGTCGGGCAGGTCGCCGCGGGCCACCCGCCAGGGTTCCTCGTCGTGGGTCATGGCGCTGAGCTGGTGGCGGTCGAAGCCGCCGTAGCGGGCGACGACGGTGTCGACCAGCTCCCGGTCCTGGTCGCTGAGCCTGCCGGGGTCGCCCTCCGGCCAGTCCGCGACCTCCCGCGTGCCCTCGTGGCGGCGGTAGACCTCGGGGACCACGGGGCCCGCGGTCCACGCCTCGATGCGGTCGGGGAAGAGGGGTTCGCCGAAGCGACCCAGGTGCCAGCCCTGGGTGTAGTAGAGCAGCTTCTGCACCTTCATCGGCGACTCGGGACCGGTCCGATCGAGGATCGCGGCCACGACGTCGTGCACCGAGGCGGTACCAGGCACCGGAGGACCCCTTCCGTCACCTCCCATGATACCGGTCGGCAACCACACTTCCAGGGCTGTGGACAACTCCCCACGCGGTTGCCCGATGTGTCCTAACCTGGGAAACCGATCGCGGGGAGCGGTCGTCGAACCGGTCGGGCAGAGGGAGCAGGGGGACACCATGGGCGAGTCGGACGTCGGCGGCTACCGCGGCGAGGAGTCCGCCTTCCGCGCGTACACGGCGGGGGTGAACCCGCTGGCCGACCAGCTGCACGGCCTGGCCGACCGCGACCTGCACGGCCCCGGCCAGTTCGGCGCCCACGCGTTCTCCAAGATCGGCGACGAGGTGGGCCTGGCCCAGGCCCTCCGCTCGGCCACCCAGCGCCAGGCCGACGGCGTCCGCAGCCTCGCCACCAGCTACGGCGGCACGGCCGAGGCGGTGCGCAACACCTGGACCAACCTGTCCGCCACCGAGGACGACACCTCCGCCAACGTCCGCCGCGCCGCCGGAGACCTCGCGTGACCCCGCCCCACCCCACCGACACCGCAGAGGCCATGCCGAGCACGCGAACCACCGAGACCGTCACCGCCGGGCGCCGGATGGCGGGTGAGTCCGCGTGGTGAGCCCCGTGCACGAGCTGCTGGACCCGATGGTCCAGCCTGCCGCGACCGCGCAACGGCACCTGGCCACCGACGACGACGCGATCGACCGCCTGGGTCAGGCGCACGCGACCGTCAGCAACACCCTCACCACGGTCGACGACGACGCGTACCGGTACGCCGCCACCCTGCGGGAGGGGTGGACGGGGCAGAGCGCCGTGCGCCACCAGGAGGACGCCACGGCGCAGCGGGCGGCGAGCGCGGACCTGAGCCAGTACAGCGCCGAGGTGCAGCGGGCGGTGCGCGAGGCGGGCGAGATCCTCAAGGTCGGCCAGAAGGTCAACCAGGACCAGCTCGACGAGTTCAACCGCCGCGCCGCCGAACTGCTGCGCACCGCCGCCGCCCTGCGCCAAGCGGGCGACCCCGCGGGGGCGCAGGCCAAGCTGACCGAACTGGCCCGCTACGCCGCCCAGCTGACCGGCGACACGTCCACCAACCTCGAAGCGGTGATGACCCAGCTGACCGGCGTCGTCACCCGACTCACCGGCGGCGACGCGGGCGCCACCAGCACGGCGGGCGCCACCTCGACCGCCCCACCCCCACCCACCGCGTACACCCAGCACCAAGGCGGAGGCGGAGGCGGCGGTGGTGGAGGGGGCGGCGGCGGCTATTCCGGCGGCGGGGGTGGCGGCGGCACCGTCACCAAACGCAGGCTGCCCATGGCCATCCCACCGCAGCCGGGCACGGGCGTAGCCGTCAACCTCCCCGACGGCAGCACGGTTCAGGCCCCCAACGAAACAGCCGCCCGAGCAGTCCGAGCCGCCCTAGGCCAACTGGGCGTCCCGTACGTCTGGGGCGGCACGGCCCCCGGCGTAGGCCTCGACTGCAGCGGCCTCACCCAGTACGCGTACGGCGAGGGTGGTCTGGAGATCCCGCGCACCTCCCGCGAACAGGACATCGGCGCGGAGGTCCCGTCCGCCGACCAACTCCTCCCCGGCGACCTGGTCTGCTGGGAAGGCCACGTCGCCATGTACATCGGCAGCGGCCAGATCGTCGAGGCAGGCGACCCCGTCCAGGTAGGCCCCTTACGCACCACCAACTCGGGAATGCCCTTCGTAGGCTTCTACCGCCCCACCGGCTGACCCGTCACCCCTCCGAAACCACTCCAGCCCCGACCACCCCACCCACAGCTACCCATCGTCACCACAGTTTCCCCTGATCAAGCGATCCAAAGCTGGAACTTTGCACACCAGTTCGATCGTTCGCTTATCAGATCAGTACAGGCGAGCGGGACGAAACTGCGACACGGCACCCCACCCCGCAAGCCGGCCCCACCGTTGACTTGGTAACCACAAGGCACCCTCCGCCACACTCCAACCGGAAACCACCGCAGGCAAACCAAGCCCACCAACAGCGCGGCCACAGCTACGCCCACCACAGCTGCGCCGCCACCGGAGAGCGCCGCACCCCAAGCCAGCCCCGTCACACCAAGCCAGCCCCGTCACACGGGACACGCACCCGGCCGGGCGAGCCCCTCACGAGGGAAGACGGATGGGCGCGGCCGACCGCAGACGCAGGCTCGCCGAGCAGCGCATTGGCTCAAGCAGCCCATCGGCGTTGACTGGAAGTTAGCTCATCCGACGCCTCCTTTCGGCACACCGGCACCAACCCAACTCGGCCCACGGCCCGTGGCCCATCCACGCCGACACATCCCGATCCCGCTCCATCCCGCCAACCACCGCCGACGCCACGCTCGCTCTTCGCCCGCCAGCGCACGAGGCCGAGCAGCCGCGTCGCGCCAACAGCCGCGTCGGGCCGACAGCCGCGTCGCGCCAACAGCCGCGTCGCGCCAACAGCCGCGTCGCGCCAACAGCCGCGTCGGGCCAGCGCGCGGCCTTGGCGGCCGCGCGCTGGGCATGACCCGTTGTGCGGCGGCGAGGGCGATTCGGGGCGGCGGAGTCGATTCGGGGTGCCGAGATCGACTTGGGCTGGCCGCGGGGTTTGAGGGGAGGGATTGGGGGGTGGGCTCGGTTGTGCGGCGGCGGGTTCGGCCCAGGGGCGGCGGAGCACGGCCGGAAACCGCGCCGAGCGGACGTCACCTGTTTGGTCGTCGTTCGTCCAGGCGACCCCGAAGCGGGCCTTCAAGCCGCAGGCGCCGAGCATCGCCGAAGACGCTGGTGGGCCATCTCCGCGAACGGAGATGGCCCACCAGAAGAGCGGGATTACGCGCCTGCGGCGATGTCGCTGTCTTCGGCGTTCTCGTCGCGGACCTTGTCGGCCGACTTGGGGCCCTTGCCGTTGGTGCGGCGGCGGTTGCCCTGACGGGGCAGGGTGGTCGGCGGGGGCGGGGTGGGGGTGCCGCCGCCGAGCATGAGTTCGGCGAAGGTGGCCATGGCCTCGTCGAGGTGGCCGCCGATGCGGCGGACCGACTCGTCGTTGCTGCGGCGGACCAGGGTTTCCACCGAGTCCGAGTCGGGGCGGTTGGAGAGGGTGCCCTCGACCTTGGTCAGGCCGCGCTCGATCGCGCCGCCCAGGTCGCCCAGGCGCGCGGTGAAGCCGTCCTCGACGGTGTCGAGGCGGGTCGCCATCTCGTCGAGGCGGGTGGTGACCTTCTCCAGCCGCTGGGCGAGGGATTCCAGGCGGTCGCTGGCGTCGACCGTCTCCTTCGTCTCCCGCAGGGCGTTCTGCAGGGCGTCGGTGGCCTCGTCGAGCTTGCCGTAGACCGCGTCGCGGGAGGCGCCGACCGCCTCGCGGATGCCCGCGAGGGTCTGGGCCGCGGCGTCGTGCTTGCCGTGCAGGGCGTCGGAGGTCTCGGTGAAGCGGCCGTGCAGGGCGTTGGTCGACTCGGTGACCGCACCGCGCACGGTGTTGGTCGAGTCGGTCACCAGGCCGCGCACGGTGGTCGCCGACTCGGTGACCGCACCGCGCACCGCGTCGGAGGTCTCCCCGACCACCCGCGCCAGCGCGTCCTTGGTGCCGTCGAGGTGTTCGTGGACGCCCTCGTCGACCTCGTCGAGGCGGCCGCGCAGCGCCGTCTCCATGATCTCGATGCGTTCCCGCACCGGCCCGTGCACCGAGCCGGGCACCTGGTCGATGCGGTTGTCCTGCTTGTCGAGGTGGCTGTCGAGCTCGTCGATGCGCCGGTGGATGCTCGACAGCTTGTCCTCCAGGCCGTCCATCCGCCCGGCCACGCCCTCGAACCGGCCCGCGACCCCGTCGAGCCTGCCGTCGAGCTGGGCGAACGGCGTGGCGAGCTTGTCCACGATGCTCTCCACCGCGCGCCCGATCGCCGCGATGGCCGCGTTCTGCCCCTCCAGCTTCGCCATCGCCTCGTCGAGCCGCTCCGCCAGCACGCTGACCTCGGTGCGGTCCGGCATCTCGGACAGCCGCTTGCGCACCGACCCGATGGACTCAAGCGGCGAGAGCCGCGCGTGGATCTCGTCCAGGGCGTCGAAGATCTGCTGCTGTTCGCTCTCACGGATCTCGGCCGCGCGCGTGAGCATGTTGCGCATCCGGTCGAACGACACCGTGGGGTTGTTTTCGTTCACGGAGGTGACCTTCGTCCTGGGGAGGGGAGATGGGGGAGACGCTGGCGAGCCTAGCCAGTCCCAGAAGGCGTCCATACACCACCCGTTGCTCGTTCGTGGGCCCAGACACGGACTATTAGTCCGTTCGGTGGACGGCCATCCAGCGGTATAACGTGATCGTCACCCACCTTACGTGACGCTGGTGCTACCCGATCGGGTGGCGTCCCTGGTCTGAGTACCGTGGCCGCATGTCGACCCCCACGCCGGTGCCGGTGACCCCGGAGACCATCCGCGACGTCCCGAAAGTCCTGCTGCACGACCACTTGGATGGTGGGCTGCGGCCGGGCACCGTGGTCGAGTTGGCGGAGGCGTCGGGCTACCGCGGCCTGCCGACGACCGACCCGGCGGCCCTGGGCGTCTGGTTCCGGGAGGCGGCGGACTCGGGTTCGCTGGAGCGGTACCTGGAGACCTTCGCGCACACGTGCGGTGTCATGCAGGACCAAGATGCACTCGTTCGGGTGGCAGCCGAATGCGCGCAGGACCTTGCGGCGGATGGAGTCGTGTACGCCGAGGTGCGCTACGCGCCCGAATTGTTCACCGAACACGGCCTCGACCTACCCACCATCGTGGAGACCGTCCAGGCGGGTTTCCGCGAGGGCGAGCGCCGCGCCGCCGCGGACGGCCGCACGGTCCGGATCGGCACGTTGCTGTGCGCGATGCGCCAGAACGCCCGCGCCTCGGAGATCGCCGAGTTGGCTGTCCGCTACCGCGACGCGGGCGTGGTCGGCTTCGACATCGCGGGCCCGGAGGCGGGTTTCCCGCCCACCCGCACCCTCGACGCGTTCGATTACCTGCGCCGCGAGAACGCGCACTTCACGATCCACGCGGGCGAGGCGTTCGGGTTGCCGTCGATCTGGGAGGCGATCCAGCACTGCGGCGCCGAGCGGCTAGGGCACGGCGTGCGGATCATCGACGACATCACCGTGGACGGCGACGGCAAGGCCCACCTCGGCCCGTTGGCGTCGTACGTGCGGGACCGCCGGATCCCGCTGGAGATGTGCCCGAGCTCGAACCTGCAGACGGGCGCGGCCACCTCGATCGGCGAGCACCCCTTCGGCCTCCTGGCCGACCTGCGGTTCCGGGTGACGGTCAACACCGACAACCGCCTGATGAGCGGCTGCACCGTCACCAGCGAGCTGGCCGCCCTGGTCGACGCGTTCGGCTACGGCTGGGCCGACCTGCGCCGGTTCACGATCAACGCGATGAAGTCCGCGTTCATCGGCTTCGACGAGCGGCTGGCGATCATCGACGACGTCATCAAGCCCGCCTACGCACCCCTGGTCGGCGACTGGCGCGCGTCCCGACCAACCGCACCCGCCGGACGACCGGCTCCCAGGTAGACACCCGCGGTGCTCGGCTGGACACCTTCTCCTCCCCCGGGCACATCAAGTCCCGCTCGCCTGCACCGATCTATATAACGAACGTTCGAACTGGTGTGCAAAGTTCCAGCCTCACATCGCCTGATCAGGGCAACTTCCGCCCACTCAAGGTAGCCACACCCGCCGGAGCCAACCACCACAGGCCGACAGCGGGACCAGCGGTGCGCACGTGGGTGGCGACCGGTCGCGATGCGTGACGGCAGCAAAGCGAAGGGGGAGGAACCCACCCGGGTTCCTCCCCCTTCCGCGAGTCCGCGACTAGTGCGCGTTCAGGCGGTCTTCCAGGTCCTGCACCAGCTTGCTCCACGCCGCCGACTCGGCGGTGAAGGGGGCGCTGGGGGCCATCCGGGTCGGGTCCGGGGCCAGGATGAAGCTGACCAGCCAGCCCAGGGACTCGGACTGGTTGAGGGCCTCGGCGACGCCCTCGTCGCCCGCCCAGTCGGCGGCGTCGTTGAGCAGTTCCACGGCGAGGTCGAGCTGGACCGGGTCGACCGCGTCCACGCCCTCGCCCAGGTCGTCGGCCAGGCCCTGGAGGACGTACGTGTTGTCCGCGTGCACGTCGATCTCGAGGCTGCCGTCGGTGGCCTTGGCGGCGACGTCGGACCAGGTGGACACCTCGGCGAGGTCGTTCTCCGACAGGTCCTCGGTGGCCAGGAACTTGGCCAGCGCGCGCGGGGAGCCCGCGACGTCGATCTTGCCCTCGCGGCCGAGGAAGACCGGTTCGTCGTCGAGGTAGCAGCGGAGGGTGTAGTACTCGTGGCCGTCGGTAATGATCTTGATGGGGTCGATGCCGACCTCCGCCCAGAACCCGACCTGGCCCGTCTCCTCGTCCTCCGCCGTGTCGTCCTCGGAGTCGTCGGCGGCGTCGAGTTCGCTGTCGAGGTCGACGTCGGCGTCCTCGCCCGCCTCGGCGGCCTCCGCCTGGAACTCGGCCAGTTCCTGGGAGCTCTTCTCCAGCGCGGCCTCGTCCACGTCGGGGGCGGTCACCACCGAGTCCAGCGCGTCGAGCACCTCGTCCCAGCGCTCGGAGATGGTCTCGGCCATGTCGGTCCACAGCCGCTCGCCCTCGCGGCCGGTGAACGGGAAGGTGCCCTGTTCGAGCACGGAGAAGCCGTCGGCGGCGTTGAGGACCTCGTGCACCTCGTCGAGCTCGCAGACGTCGGCGAGCGCGCGGACGATGGTGATGATGTCGGCCAGCTCGTTGACCGTCCAGGTGTCCGGTTCCTCGGCGACCAGTTCGGGCACGCCGACCAGGTCGTACTGGTGGCCCTCGTCGGGCATCAGCTCGGCCACCGACAGCGCGGGCACGAGGTGCCAGGCGGGGTGGTCGGACAGGTCGTGTTCCTCGGTGGTCCGCACGAACGCCGCCAGGTGCGCGGCGTCGGGGAACGCGTAGAGGTCGTCCTCGTGACCGAGGAACGCCTCCCATTCCTCACCGTCTTCCCGCCACCGCGGCGCCCACAGCGTGACGACGTCACCCTGTGGCAACCCCAGCTCGATCGGGACGATGTCCTGGGCCATTGGAGGTCCTCCTGGTCGCGCAGCCATCGGCGTACGTCGCACCCCGCGAGCACGCGTGGCGCGACGGCAGCCTACGGGGTGCGGATCACCGGTCGGAACGTAGGGAGGACAGGTCGAAGGAAAGCGGGTCGTCCGGGTCGAAACCGTCGTTTTCGACCGTACCCGGGCCGCTGCCGCCCGGCCCGGCGGCAGCCGGGCTCACCTGATCGGGCGAACCGGGCCTGTCCGGGTGGTTGCCTTGTCCGGCAACGGTTCCCGGGGCGGGTGCCCAGTGGCCGCGGTCCGGTTCGGACGGTCCGGGCCCGGGGTGTTGGCCGGTCGCCTGCGCGTGCATCCGCTCGTCGCGCCTGCGCTGGAACTCCTCGGCGGTGATGCCGGGGCCGGTTTCGCGGCGCGCGGGGGCCGTTCGACCGGACAGCATCTCGATGGCCTGGGTCATGCCGTCGCCGAGGATCGGGGCGAGCTTGTTGTAGCCGGCCTGGGTGGCCTGGTCCATGGCGGCCTCGGCGACCAGGACGATGAGGCGGCCGAGCTGGTCGGGTCCCCAGCGGACGGCGTCGGGGCGCAGCCACAGGTCGAGGAGCTTGCCGCGGCCGTCGACGGTGACGCGGACGCTGCCGTGGTTGTCGTGGGCGGTGCCGCGGACGTCGGCGAGGACGGTGTCGACGGAGGCGAGTGCCTGTTGGCGGGCGCGGCCGTCCTCGATGAGTTGGCGGGTGCTGCGTTCGACGGGGACGCGGTCGGTCATCGGGCGCGCCGCCTGGGCTGGGCGCCGAGGGGGCGGTCGAAGACGGTGTCGTCGGCGTCTTCGTCGTCGATGGGTTCGTAGCCGAGGGAGGCGAGGTGCTTCTCGCCGGAGGGACCGAGCACGGGGGCGAGCGCGGCGTGCATGTTGCCGCCCGCGCGGCGGGTGGCCTTGGCGGCGAGGGCCGTGATCTGCGCGGCGAGGGCTTCGGAGCCGCTGGTCAGGGCGGCGGGGGTGAGTTTGACGGCGGACAGCAGGCCGCCGGGGCGCACCTCGACGGCGACGGCGCCGTCGGCGCTGGTGGCGCTGCCGGTGATGGGGCCGACCTGCTGGGCGCGGTCGCGCGCCTCGGCACTGGTCTGCTCGACCCGTCGCGCCACCGCTTCGAGCTCGCGCTCGACGTCGATCTCCACGCCCGCACCTCCGGTTTCGGCCAACAGTGTGCCCTAGGTGGGCGGTGTTCGTGGGCGGCTCGGCGGGAGTCGCACGGCACGGCGCAGCGCGGGCTCGACCGGGAAGCGGCAGACGTGGACCTGGTCGCGGCCGGGCGGGGCTGTCGGTCGGTGGCCGGGCGGGGCCGCCGGGAGTCGGTGATCAACTTCGGCGGGGTGGCCACGGCCCCCCGATCTCCATTGTAGAGGTGGGGGGCGACACAAAATCTTGATCGACTGGGGGGCTGTGGACAACTCCGGGTGGGGTGTGGACAGAAGGGGCGGCGCGGGCCGGACCCGAGCAGTGGGGCCACCTCCAGGCTGGTGAGGTGGCCCCACTGACGCCTGGCACCGCGGTGCCAGGACCGGTGCGGCTCGTTCCGGGGAACGGGCCGCACCGGGGTCTGCCGCGCCGTCCGCGCGTGCGCGGACGGCACCCCCAGTGCGATCGGGTCAGGTAACCCCCAGATCTGCGTATCGCATACGCGCTACTGCTTACGATATACGCAGCCGTATCCTGGTCGTCAAGCCCGTAACCCGAGAGCGAGACGATGCCCTCCGAGGAGACCGACACCAGCCTCCCCGCCAGCGTTGAGGCGGTCTGGGGGTTGCGTGGCAGGCCCGCCCGCGGTCCCAAGCGCGCGTTGAGCCTGGAGCGGATCGTGGCCGCGGGGGTGGCGGTGGCCGACCGGGAGGGGCTGGACGCGCTGTCCATGAGCCGGGTCGCCAACGCGATCGGGACCAGCGCGATGTCGCTGTACCGGTACGTCTCCGCCAAGGACGAGCTGCTCACGCTCATGGTCGACGCGGTCTACGCCGACACCTGGACCATCGCCGCGACCGGTCGCTGGCGGGCGGACCTGACCCAGTTGGCGTTCAACAACCTGCACACGCTGCGCCGCCACCCGTGGGTGGTGCGGGTGCCGGTCACCGGTCCGCCGATCACGCCGCACCAGTTGCGGTGGCTGGAGGCGTCGCTGGCCGCGTTGCGCGGGACGCCGTTGTCGGGCAAGGAGAAGATCGCGGTGATGCTGCTGGTCAACAGCCTGGTCCGGAACGACGCCACGCTCATGATCGACCTGCGGGTGGGTGAGCCGGAGTCCGAGGGCAAGCTCCCCGACTACGGGAAGACGCTGCGGCTCCTGTTGGACCCCAAGCACTTCCCGGAGTTGATCGACGTGCTCGACGAGGGCGTGTTCGACTACGACGACACGAGCGAGCAGGACTTCTCGTGGAGCCTGGAGCGGGCGCTCGACGGTGTCGCCGCGCTCATCGAGTCCAAGCGCTAGCGGATCGTCTCGACCACCAGCGGACCGCGGTCCACAGCGGACTCGCCGACGGCCCAGGCGCCCTCCAGCGCGGCCAGCGCGGACGGCACCGCTTCCGGGGTGTCGGTTCGCAGTTCCAGCACCGGGTCGCCCGCGCGGACGGTCTCCCCCGGTTTGGCGTGGCACAGGATCCCGGCCGCGGCCTGGACGGGGTCTTCTTTGCGCGCCCGGCCCGCGCCGAGCCGCCAGGCGGCGACGCCGACCGCGTACGCGTCGAGCCGGGTCACCACGCCGTCGGCCGGGGCGTCGACGAGGTGCACGTGCCGGGGTGACGGCAAGGCCGCGTCCGGGTCGCCGCCCTGGGCGCGCAGCATCCGCGCCCACACCTCGTACGCCCGCCCCGACGCCAGCACTCCCTCGGGGTCCACATCGGACAGACCGGCCAGTGCGAGCATCTCGCGGGCCAGCGCCAGGGTCAGCTCGACGACGTCGGCGGGGCCGCCGCCGCGCAGCACCGCGACGGATTCCTCGACCTCGACCGCGTTGCCGACGGCGCGTCCCAGCGGCACGGACATGTCGGTCAGCAGCGCCGAGACGCGCCGTCCGTGGGAGACGCCGATCGACACCAGTGCGCGCGCCAAGGCCCGCGCGTCGTCCAGGGTTTTCATGAACGCCCCGGACCCGAACTTCACGTCGAGCACCAGTGCGTCCGCGCCTTCGGCGATCTTCTTGCTCATGATGGAGCTGGCGATCAGCGGGATGGACTCGACGGTCGAGGTGACGTCGCGCAGGGCGTAGAGCTTGCGGTCGGCGGGGGCGAGTCCTTCGGTCGCCGCGCAGATGACCGCGCCGACGTCGGCGAGTTGGGCCTGGATCTCGGCGAGGCTGAGCCGGGCCCGCCAGCCGGGCACGGATTCCAGTTTGTCGAGGGTGCCGCCGGTGTGTCCGAGGCCGCGGCCGGAGAGCTGGGGGACGGCGGCGCCGCAGGCGGCGACCAGGGGCGCCAGCGGCAGGGTGATCTTGTCGCCGACGCCGCCGGTGGAGTGCTTGTCGACGGTGGGCCGGTCGACGTCGAGGGCGAGCACGTCGCCGGAGTCGACCATGGCCGCGGTCCAGCGGGCGGTCTCGGCGGCGTCCATGCCGTTGAGGAACACGGCCATGGCCAGGGCGGACATCTGTTCCTCGGCGACCGCGCCGCGGGTGTAGGCGTCGACGACCCAGTCGATCTGGGCGTCGGTCAGCCGGTGGCCGTCGCGTTTGGACCGGATGACGTCGACGGCGGCGAACGGCTCCATCAGGCGGTTCCCTTCGCGGGCAGGTCGTGCGGGCCGAACGCGTCGGGCAGCACGGCGGTCATGGGCTGCGGTCCGGCGGGGGTGTCGACCTGGCACGCGGGTCCGCCGAGTTCGTAGATCACCTGGCGGCAACGTCCGCACGGCATCAGCAGTTCCCCGTCGCCGCCGCGGCAGGCCAGTGCGACGAGTCTGCCGCCGCCGGTCAGCTGGAGCTGGCCGGCGAGGGTGCACTCGGCGCACAGCCCGAGGCCGTATGAGGCGTTTTCCACGTTGCACCCGGTGACGACGCGGCCGTCGTCGACCAGGGCGGCGGCGCCGACGCGCAGTCCCGAGTACGGGCAGTAGGCGGACGCGGCGGCGGCCACGGCCGCCGCGCGCAGCGCGTCCCAGTCGATCTCGCTCACCCGGATTGCCCCCTCCGGTACGGCTCGCCCGCCAGTTTGGGCGGTCGCAACCGCTGTGCCGCCAAGGTGAGCACAAGTAGCGTCACCACGTACGGGGCGGCGCCGACCAGTTCCGGCGGTACCTCGTCGCTGGCGAAGAACCACCAGCCGAACAGCACGCCGATGGCGGCGGCGAACCCGGACAGCACGTGGTGCCCGGACCGGTACTGGGTGACCGCGACGACCAGCAGCGCGATGCCGAGCAGCAACAGCAGCGCGTGCACGGCGTCGGAGCCGCGCAGCGACATGGCGTCGGTGTAGCCGAACAGGCCGGCGCCGGTGGCGAGGCCGCCGGGCCGCCAGTTGCCGAAGATCATCGCGGCGAGGCCGATGAAGCCGCGGCCGCCGGTCTGGCCCTCGCGGAACTGCCCGGAGCTGACCGCGAAGAACGCTCCGCCGAGCCCGGCGAACGCGCCGGAGGCGGTGACGGCGAGGTACTTGTACTTGTAGACGTTCACGCCGAGCGATTCCGCCGCCGCGGGGGCCTCGCCGCAGGAGCGCAGCCGCAGCCCGAACGCGGAGCGCCACAGCAGCCAGCCGGTGCCGATGATCAGCGCGGCGGCCAGCAGGGTCAGCACGGAGATCTGGGTGGTGAGGCCGCGCAGCACACCGGCGAGGTCGGAGAGCAGGAACCAGTGCTTGTCCTCGATGGTGCCCATGAGGTCGGCGAAGCCGGGCACGGTCACCTTGGGCGCGTCGCCGATGGGCGGTGACTGGCGGGCGCCGCCGCCGGGGGCGTCGGTGAAGTACAGCTTGGACATGAACAGCGCCGCGCCCGGCGCGAGCAGGTTGATCGCGACGCCGGAGATGATGTGGTCGACGCCGAAGGTGACGGTGGCGACGGCGTGCAGCAGTCCGCCGACGACGCCGAGGAACAGGCCGAACACCACACCGGCCCACGGTCCCCACTGGTAACCGGCGTAGCCCGCGCCGAAGGTGCCCAGCACCATCATGCCCTCGAGGCCGATGTTGACCACGCCGGCGCGTTCGGCCCAGAGGCCCGCGAGCGCGGCCATGGCCAGCGGCACGGCGGCGGTCAGCGCGGCCTGCACGGTGCCCGCCGAGGTGAGGTCGGTGGCGCCGGTGGTGACGCGCACCAGTGAGATGACCGCGAGCGCGGCCACCGCGAACAGCGCGTAGGTCCAGGGCGACGCGCGTTTGCCGCGCTTGGGCGCCGCGGCCGTGTCGAGTCCGACCGAGAGTCCGCCGACGGTCACGACGACACCTCCTCGAGGGTCTTGGTGCGGCCCAGCGCCCCGCCGACGGCGTGCTGTTCGGCGCGCACCCGGTAGCGGCGGACGAGTTCGTAGGCGACGACCACGGAGAGCACGATGACGCCCTGCATGATGTCGACGATCTCGCGCGGGATGCCGGAGGTGTCGAAGGAGTTGGCCGTGTTGGCCAGGAAACCCCACAGCAGCGCGGCGATGGCCATGCCGATCGGGTGGTTGCGGCCGAGGAGGGCGACGGCGATGCCGATGAACCCGAGCCCGGCGGGGAAGTCGAGGGAGTAGCTGTAGGAGGAGCCGAGCAGTTGCGGCATGCCGACCAGTCCGGCGACGGCGCCGGAGAGCAGCATGGACAGCACCACCATCTTCTTGACGTTGACGCCGCTGGCCACGGCCGCGGATTCGGAGAGGCCGGTGGCCTTGAGCTCGAAGCCGAAGCGGGTGCGGGAGAGCACGAACCAGTAGAGCACCCCGACGGCGGCGGCGAGGAAGATCAGCCCGAACAGCTTCGACGAGGAGCCCTCGACGGTGAACCCGGCGACCTGGCCGCCCTCGGTGATCTTCGGGGTGCCGATGTTGTTGCTGCCCGCGGTGCTGACCGCGAGCCGCTCCGGCCGGTTCAGGTAGGACACCAGGTAGGTGGCGACGGCGTTGAGCATGATCGTGGAGATCACCTCGGACACGCCGCGGGTGACCTTGAGCAGCGCGGCGAGCCCGGCCCAGGCGGCGCCGACGAGCATCGCGACGACGATGGTCACGGTGATGCGCAGGAACGAGGGCAGTTGCTCCATGAAGGCCGCGCCCGCGAGGGCGGCGGAGAGCAGGGCGGCGAGCCGGTACTGGCCGTCGACGCCGATGTTGAACAGCTTCATCCGGAAGCCGATCGCGACGGCGACGGCGGCCAGGTAGTAGTAGGTGGCGCTGTTGACGGCGTTGACCAGGGTGCGGGGTCGTTCGGCGGCGCGGGCCATGGCGTCGACGGCGTCGGTGGGGGCGTGCCCGGTGACGGCGAGGATGATCGCGGAGACGACGGCGGCGAAGACCAGCGCGCCGACGGGGGCGGCGAGTCCGAGCAGGACGGACCGGGGGGTGAGTTTGCGCATCAGCCTTCCTTCCCCGCGCCGGTCATCGCGGAGCCGAGCTGCTCCGGGGTCACGGTCCTGGGGTCGTACTCGGCGACGAACCTGCCGCGCAGGATCACCGCGAGGGTGTCGGACATGCCGATCAGCTCGTCGAGGTCGGCGGAGATGAGCAGCACGGCCAGTTCCTGGGCGCGGGCGCGGCGGATGTGGTCCCAGATGGCGGCTTGGGCGCCGACGTCGACGCCGCGGGTGGGGTGGGAGGCGAGGAGCACGACGGGTCGTCCGCTCATCTCGCGGCCGACGATGAGTTTCTGCTGGTTGCCGCCGGAGAGGGCGGAGGCGTTGACCTCGATGGACGGTGTGCGCACGTCGTACTCGGACACGATGCGGCGGGTGTCGGCCTTGGCGCCCTTGCGGTCGAGCAGCGGGCCGCGGTTGTTCGGTGGTCGGGTCTGGTGGCCGAGGACGCGGTTCTCCCAGAGGGACGCTTCGAGCAGGACGCCTTGGCGGTGGCGGTCCTCGGGGATGTAGCCCATGCCTGCTTCGCGGCGGTGGCGGGTGGAGGCGCGGGTGATGTCGCGCTGGTTCCCCGCGCGGTCGCCGAGGGTGACGCGGCCCGCGTTGGGGGCGTGGATGCCCATCAGCGCCTCGACGAGTTCGGCCTGCCCGTTGCCTTCGACGCCCGCGATGCCCAGGACTTCGCCCGCGTGGATGGTGAAGGAGATGTCGTCGAGGACGAGTCGGCCGTCGGCGCCGGTCACGGTCAGGTTCTTGACGGTGAGGACCGGTTTCGCGGTGACGGTGGAATCGCGCAGCTCGGGTACGGGCAGGGCGCTGCCGACCATGAGTTCGGCGAGTTCGCGGGCGGTGACGTCGCTGGGCGAGACGCTGGCGACGGTGGTGCCGCGGCGGATGACGGTGATGTCGTCGGCGACGGAGAGGACCTCGTCGAGCTTGTGCGAGATGAACAGGATGGTCAGGCCCTCGGCCTTGAGCTCGCGCAGGTTGCCGAACAGCTCGTCGACCTCCTGGGGGACGAGCACGGCGGTCGGTTCGTCGAGGATGAGGACGCGGGCGCCGCGGTAGAGGACCTTGAGGATCTCGACCCGCTGCCGTTCGCCGACGCCGAGGTCGTCGACCAGCCGGTCGGGGTGGACGCCGAGGCCGTAGGCGTCGGAGATGTCGCGGATCTTGGCGCGGGCGGCGGCGAAGTCGAGCGCGACGCCCTTGCGGGGTTCGCTGCCGAGTACCACGTTCTCCAGGACGGTGAGGTTGTCGGCGAGCATGAAGTGCTGGTGCACCATGCCGATCCCGGCGCGGATGGCGTCGGCGGGCGAGCCGAACGACACGGGTGCGCCGTTGACGGCGATGGTGCCCTCGTCCGGCGGTTGCATGCCGTAGAGGATCTTCATGAGGGTGGACTTGCCCGCGCCGTTCTCCCCGACGATGGCGTGCACGGTGCCCGCCCGGACGGTGATGTTGACGTCGGAGTTGGCGATGACGCCGGGGAAGCGCTTGGTGATCCCGGTCAGCTCGACGGCTGCTGGTGGCTCCGTTGACACGGCCGATTCCTTAGTCGCTGGCAGGGGTGGGGACAGCGCGGGGCCTCGCCTCGGCCGACCGGGGCGAAGCCGACGGGCCCGGGCCGCTGGGTGCGCCGCCGGGCCCGTCGGGACTTCTGCTCGCCGGTGTCGGCTACTTCTTGTCGGCGACCTTGATCTCGCCGGAGACGATCTTGGCCTTGTACTCGTCGATCTTGGCCTTGATGTCGTCGATCTTGCCGCCGCTGGTGGCGTAGTCGATGCCGCCCGCCTTCAGGTCGTAGACCTTCTGCCCGGCCTTGAAGCTGCCGTTCTTCACCGAGGAGATGAAGTCGTACACCGCGACGTCCACCTCCTTGATCATGGAGGTGATGATCACGTCCTTGACCTCGGCGAGCGCGGGCTGGTTGTACTGGTCGGAGTCGACGCCGATGCCCCACTTCGAGTTGGCCTTGGCGGTCTTGAACACGCCGTTGCCGGAGCCGCCCGCGGCCGCGTAGACGACGTCGGCGCCCGCGTCGAACATGCCCTTGGCGGCGGTCTCGCCCTTGGCCGGGTCGTTGAAGCCGGTGAAGTCCGGCGGCTGGGTCAGGTACTTGACCTGCACCGTCGCGTCGGCCTTCACGGCCTTGACGCCCGCGGTGTAGCCGACCTCGAACTTCTGGATCAGCGGGGTGTTGACGCCGCCGACGAAGCCGACGTTGCCGGTCTTGCTCTTGAGCGCGGCGGCCACGCCGACCAGGAAGGAGCCCTCCTGCTCGGCGAAGGTCAGGTTGGCGATGTTGGCGCCGGTGTCCACGCCGTCGGTGAAGTCGTCGATGATGGCGAACTTGACCTCGGGCGAGTCCTTGGCGACCTTGCCGATGGCCTCGGCGTAGGCGAAGCCGACGGCGACGACCGTGGTGTAGCCGCCCTCGACGAGTTGGCGCAGCCGGTCCTCCTTCTGCGCCTCGGTCTCGCCCGCGGTGGCCTCGAGTTCCTTGACGTCGAGGCCGAACTCCGTCTTGGCCTTGTCCAGGCCGCGCGCGGCGGAGTCGTTGAAGGACTGGTCGCCGCGGCCGCCGATGTCGTAGGCCAGGCCGATCTTGAGCCCGGCGGCGGGGGCGCCGCTGGTGGGGGTGCCGCCACCGCTGCCGGTGTCGTTGTTCTTCGCACCGCACCCGGCCAGGCCGATCCCCAGCGCCAGCAGGGCGGCGGCGAGACGAACTCCTCGCGTTCGGCGCAAGGCTTTCTCCTTCCGGATCCGACAGAGTCGGCAGTCGTTCGGTTTCTCGGCAGTGTTGGAGTTGTCGGCTCAGTGGCTGAGTCGTCTTCGTCTTCCCCGGTCCGCGCGCCGCGTGACGGGCGCCGCACGGCGTTGCCGCAGGACCGTACTCCCCGGTACGGCGCTTTCCGGCGTACCGTCCAGGGCGTAACCCAATTGTTGATTCACACCACCCACCGTGGCCACTCGAGGACACCTCCGGGTGGCGGCGGATGACCGGAGCGGGTGCCCGGCGGTCCTGAGTGGACACGGTGCGGTCACCGATAAGGCCCGGTGCGGGGATTCGCGCGGCGCGGCGTGATCGATTCAGAGTCTCGACCCGATCTCGGCATCGCCCGACACGGTGGTCACCGGCACCTCCGTGACGCGCGGTGACCAACACGCGGACCGGTTCGGGCGGTAGGGGCCCCACCAGCGGGGGACGGGCCCGGAGGCCGTGTCTCGTCCGTCACAGAGGGGATCGGCGGGTTGGGTGTGCCCGACTCGTCGGGTCTAGCATCCCTTCAGTCAAGCCCGTTTCGTGTGCGGTACCAGCACGGGCGCGGCTTGTCCACCAGACAGGTTCCAGACTGGTCCATCAGCGACGTGGAGGCCCGATACCGATGTCCGAATCGGCCAGCGCCACCGAGAAGGTGGCGGCCCGCGGGTCCCGGCGCACCGGGACGCTCTACCGCGGCGACCCGGGCATGTGGTCCTGGGTCGCGCACCGGATCACCGGGGTGCTCACCTTCTTCTTCCTGTTCGCGCACGTGCTCGACACCGCTCTGGTGCGGGTATCGCCGAACGCCTACGACGAGGTCATCGAGACCTACAAGACCCCGATCGTGAACCTCATCGAGGTCGGCCTGGTGGGCGCCGTGCTCTACCACGCGCTCAACGGCCTGCGGGTCATGCTGGTGGACTTCTGGTCCAGGGGACCGCGCCTGCAGAAGCCGATGCTGTGGACGATCCTGGGCATCTGGGTCGTGGTCATGGTCCCCGGTGCGTACTTCATGATGGAGCGCACCGTGCGCGAGATGTTCGGGGGCAACTGAGATGACTCTCGCACTGGACAAGCCCCGCTCGCCCCGCCGCCCGGCCGCGCGCCGCGGCAACTTCGAGATGATCAGCTGGCTGTTCATGCGCATCTCGGGGCTGGCGCTGATCGTGCTGGTGCTCGGGCACCTGTTCATCATGAACATCCTCGACGGCGGCGTGCACCGGATCAACTTCGCCTTCGTCGCGGGCCGCTGGTCGAGCCCGTTCTGGCAGTTCTGGGACCTGGCCATGCTGTGGCTGGCCGAGATCCACGGCGGCAACGGGTTGCGCACGGTGATCAACGACTACGCGCGCAAGGACAGCACCCGGTTCTGGCTGAAGATCATGCTGTACGTGTCGATGGTGCTGATCCTGGCGCTGGGCAGCTACGTCATCTTCACCTTCGACGCCACGATCCCGGCCAACTGACGCGCACCACCACCTGGAAGAAGCGGTAGATCCGATGCAGTTCCACAAGTACGACGTGGTGATCGTCGGGGCGGGTGGCGCGGGGATGCGCGCGGCCCTGGCGGCGGCCACCGAGGCGGGGCACGCGCCGCGCACGGCGGTGCTCACCAAGCTCTACCCGACCCGGTCGCACACCGGCGCGGCCCAGGGCGGCATGTGCGCCGCGCTGGCCAACGTCGAGGAGGACAACTGGGAGTGGCACACCTTCGACACCATCAAGGGCGGTGACTACCTGGTCGACCAGGACGCCGCCGAGGTGATGGCGAAGGAGGCCATCGACGCCGTCCTCGACCTGGAGAAGATGGGCCTGCCGTTCAACCGGACGCCCGAGGGCCGCATCGACCAGCGCCGCTTCGGCGGGCACACCCGCAACCACGGCGAGGCCGCCGTGCGCCGGGCCTGCTACGCCGCGGACCGCACCGGCCACATGATCCTGCAGACGCTGTACCAGAACTGCGTCAAGCACGGCATCGAGTTCTACAACGAGTTCTACGTGCTCGACATCTGCCTCACCGAGACGGAGAGCGGTCCGGTGTGCACCGGCGCCGTCGCGTACGAGCTGGCGACCGGCGAGATCCACGTGTTCCAGGCCAAGGCCGTCGTGTTCGCGACCGGCGGCTTCGGCAAGGTGTTCAAGACGACGTCCAACGCGCACACCCTCACCGGTGACGGCATGGGCATCATCTTCCGCAAGGGCCTGCCGCTGGAGGACATGGAGTTCTACCAGTTCCACCCGACCGGCCTGGCGGGCCTGGGCATCCTGCTCACCGAGGGCGCCCGCGGCGAGGGCGCGATCCTGCGCAACGCCTCCGGTGAGCGGTTCATGGAGCGCTACGCGCCCACCATCAAGGACCTGGCACCGCGCGACATCGTCGCCCGGTCGATGGCCCTGGAGGTGCTTGAGGGCCGCGGCGCGGGCCCGAACAAGGACTACGTGCTGCTGGACTGCACGCACCTGGGCGCCGAGGTCCTGGAGACCAAGCTGCCGGACATCACCGAGTTCGCCCGCACGTACCTCGCGGTGGACCCGGTGAAGGAGCCGGTGCCGGTGTACCCGACCGCGCACTACGCGATGGGCGGCATCCCGACCAACATCCACGGCGAGGTGTTGCGGGACAACGACAACGTGGTGCCGGGCCTGTACGCGGCCGGTGAGTGCGCGTGCGTGTCGGTGCACGGCGCGAACCGGCTGGGCACGAACTCGCTGCTCGACATCAACGTGTTCGGTCGCCGCGCGGGCCTGGCGGCGGCGCGGTACGCGGCGAACCACGAGCTGCTGGACCTGCCGGAGACGCCGTCCGCGGTGGTCGAGTCGCAGCTGGCGCTGGTGCTGTCCGAGCACGGCAAGGAGCGGGTGGCCGACATCCGCACCGAGCTGCAGGCCACGATGGACGCCAACGCGTCGGTGTACCGCACCGAGGAGACGCTGAAGCAGGCGCTGCACGACGTGCAGGCGCTCAAGGACCGCTACGTGCACATCTCCGTGCAGGACAAGGGCAAGCGGTTCAACACCGACCTGCTGGAGGCCGTGGAGCTGGGCTTCCTGCTGGAGCTGGCCGAGGTGCTGGTCGTGGGCGCGCTGGAGCGCAAGGAGTCGCGCGGCGGGCACGCCCGCGAGGACTACCCGAACCGCGACGACACGAACTTCATGCGGCACAGCATGTTCTACAAGCAGGGCGACGGTCTCAAGGGCGACATCCGGCTGGACTACAAGCCCGTGACCTTCACCCGGTACCAGCCCATGGAGCGGAAGTACTGATGACTGCGGTGACTTCTGAGCGGACCGCGACCGGCAAGCGCGGCGACCAGCCCCCCGTGCCCGATGGCGCGGTCACCGTGACGGTGCGGGTCCAGCGGTTCAACCCCGAGACGGACTCGGAGCCGCGCTGGGAGTCCTTCGGGGTGCCCGCGCTGCCCACCGACCGCGTGCTGAACCTGCTGCACTACGTCAAGTGGTACCTCGACGGCACGCTGACCTTCCGCCGGTCGTGCGCGCACGGCATCTGCGGCTCCGACGCCATGCAGATCAACGGCGTCAACCGGCTGGCGTGCAAGGTGCTGGTGAAGGACCTGCTGGCGGGCGGCGGCAAGCACACCACGATCACCGTGGCGCCGATCAAGGGCCTGCCGGTGAACAAGGACCTGCTGGTCGACATGGAGCCCTTCATGGAGGCGTTCCGCGCGGTCAAGCCGTTCCTCATCACCTACGGCAACGAACCCACGCGCGAACGCATCCAGTCGGCCGCCGACCGCGAGCGCTTCGACGACACCACCAAGTGCATCCTGTGCGCCTGCTGCACCACCTCGTGCCCGGTGTTCTGGAACGAGGGCAGCTACTTCGGCCCGGCGGCCATCGTCAACGCCCACCGCTTCATCTTCGACTCCCGCGACGAGGGAGCCGAGGAACGCCTCGACATCCTCAACGACGCCGAGGGTGTCTGGCGGTGCCGCACGACGTTCAACTGCACCGACGCGTGCCCCCGAGGCATCCAGGTCACCAAGGCCATCCAGGAAGTCAAGCGCGCCCTGCTCTTCCGCCGCTGACCGACTCGCACACGAGAGGCCGTGGATCCCGCCGGGGTCCACGGCCTCTTTCTTTGCACGGCAACACAGCACCGGGGCGGAGTTCGACGCCTGCCGTTGCTCAATCGGGTGAACGACACCGAAAACCGCCCGCTTCCCCGACAGCCCTGGCAACCTGCGCGGCTGGGACAAGGGGGCTGACATGGGTTGGTGGAACCAACCGCGCGATGCGGGTGGGCGTTGGACCGTCAAGGGCGGTGCCGGGGTCACGGTCACCGGCGCGGCCATCGCGCTGGCCGTGGCGAACGGAACCGGTGGGGCGGCCACGGGAGCGGCGGTCGAGGCCGCGGGCCAAGCCGCTGTCGAGCAGGCGGGCGGACAGGCTGCGCGGGGGAACACCCGGCGAGCCCGCAAGTCGGAGTCGGACAAGTCGTGGCGGCGGATGCGGCTCAAGCAGGTCCGGGAAGCCACCGAGCAGGCCGCGAACTGCGCGGTGAACTCCTACGGGCAGGTGCGCGAGTTCTTCCTCCGCAACCCGTGCCGCTCCCTGGAGCGCACCCTGTTCACCCTCGCCGCCCCCGACGGCGGCACCTTCGTCGTGTCCGTGTCCTGGGTCCGGATGCGCGGCAGCGGCGACACCGGCGACCTGCGGCGGCTGATCGACCGCGACGGCACCGGCAGCGTCAAGTCGATCGGGTTCGACCTGCTGGAGGGGCAGGGTGTGCGGTTCACCGGCACCCCGTACCGGTCGCGCCCGAAACGGGACCTGCTGGTCGTGGCCGAGGGGGCGGTGGTGTCCGGGAAACCCGACCCCGGGCTCATGCGGATGGCCGTGGACGCCGCCGCCGAACTGCCCGGCTGAAGCCGCCGGGGAGGCGGCTCCCGCCGGGGTCGGATCAGAGCGGCACAAGGGTCCAGGACTGCTCAGCGGCGCCCGTCGGCTTGACGGTGAGGACCTTGGCGGCGGAGACGGACAGGACGCGGCCGGAGACGTTGGTCAGCTTGAGCGCGGTGCCGGACTGGGTGAGCTGGATGTCCCAGTACTGGGTGCCCGTGTCGCACGACGACAGCCACACCTTGTCCTGCGCGCTGTTGAGGCACTGGCCGTCGTAGGAGATGCGGTAGCCGGTGGTGCCGTCGGTGTCCACGACCCAGGCGGTGTCCGTGCCGCCGCAGCCCTGGAGGGTCGTCGGGACCGTGTTGGGGACGCAGGTCCCCCGGACGGTGGAGCGGAGGTGGTACCACCCCGGATCCACGGCGGCGGTGGCCGGGGACGCCGCCAGGGCCGTCATGGTTGCGGTCGCGGCCAGGACACCTGCGCATCTGCGTGCTTTCGCGGTCATACGAACACCTTTAGCCCGTCCCGCGACCGCCCACTCCGGACGTCACCCACCCGGGCGGTCACACCACCCGGACGAACGACTCCACACCGGACGGTCAGCGCACCGCGAACCGGATCCCGGCCGCCACCAACCGGTCCAGGAGGGCGTCGCCCATGGCGACCGCGGTGGTCACCTGGCCCGCGGTGGCGGGCAGGTCGTCCAGGGCGAGGCACAGGGCCGACTCGCCGAGCATCTTGGCGGTCTCGTCGTAGCCGGGGTCGCCGCCGGTGACCTCGGTGGTGATGCGCTCGGTGCCCGCGCGGGCCAGGAAGGTGACCTTGAACCAGGACTTGGCGCGCTGTTCGGGGCTCGGGCCGGTGCCCGCCTCGCGCCGGGACAGCAGCCAGTCGCGAGTGAACGGGACCTGCGCCAGGCCCGCCACCGCGGCCACCCCGCCGACCAGTCCCACGACCGACGGCAAGCGCTTGATCCCCAGGTAGTGGCCGTATCGGAAGTCCGGTCCGTACGACTCCAGCGCGCGGGCGGACCGCAGCACGACCAGCGGGTCGATCGTCGGCGCGGGCAGCCCCCACAGCGCCAGCTCGTCCACCCGCCGGGGCCGGACCTTCATGCCCCGCACCCGCCGCCCGGCGGGCCTGCCCTCCGCGCGGCGGCGCTGGGTCGCGAGCCTGGACGCCTCGCGCAGGCGGGACATGACCAGGACGGCGGAGTGGAAGGTGCCGCCCGAGATGGCGGCGGACGCGCGGAAGAAGCCCTCGACGGTGATCGGCACGTCCCGGGGCAGCTGCTTGACCGTGAAGTACACGCCCAGGTCGTACGGGATCGAGTCGAAGCCCGCGGAGTGCACGATCCGCGCGCCGGTCTCCACTGCGCGGGCGTGGTGTCCCAGGTAGACGCGGTCGACGAACTCGGGCTCGCCGGTGAGGTCGAGGTAGTCGGTGCCCGCCTCCGCGCACGCGGCGACCAACGGCTCCCCGTGCGTCAGGTAAGGCCCAACCGTGCTCACGACAACCCGCGTGGACTCCGCGACCGCCTTCAACGACGCGGGGTCCCCCGCGTCCGCAACGAGTAGTTCCAGCTCGGGCAACCCGAGCCGGTCGCGCACCGCAGCCAACTTGGCCCGATCCCGCCCCGCGATCGCCCAGCGCAGCGTCGGCGGGGCGTGCCGGGCCAGGTATTCGGCGGTGAGCCCGCCGGTGAAGCCGGTCGCCCCGAACAGCACGATGTCGAGCATGCCCAGACCCTACCCGCCGGTAACCGAGCTCGCACGCGATCACCGACCCCCCACTGCGACCCTGGCCTGGTGAGCGATCTGGACTTCTTCGTCGACCTCATGACCACGCGGACCGTGCTGGGCCTCGACCACACCAGCACGGTGGCGGAGGTGGCGGCGGTCCTCGGACCCGGGAAGATCTCCAAGACTTGGCGGGGCAGGCAAGACGGTGGGGACACCATGCGCATCGACGACGGGCTCGCCGAGTTCGTCTGGACCAGGTGGCCCCCGCTCAACACTTGGTACCTGGCCCACTACGGCGCCTACCCCAACAGGCTCGACGGTAAGAACAAGTTCCCCGCGCTCAATGCCCACTACGGCCGATTCCGCCGCACAGAACTCCTCTTCGACGAACTGGCAGCCGCCATCCGCGCCCGCGGCTTCACCCTGGAACTCGACTACGAATGGACCCGGAACGACGCGGATGACCACCGCCAGTACTACGAACCCAGCTCCGGCATGTCCCTGATCACCTGGACGCACAAGCGATCCCGGTACTTCGGCACGGTCGAGAAGATGGTGACCGCCTACCAGACCCCCGCCGCCCGGCGGGGGCACCGGTTTCCACGGGACCACCGTGAGCAGGAGTTCGGCGAGCACGCCCAGGACCTGGCCGCCGCGGGGAACGTCCCGGCCTGGCTGGACCGCAACGAACCCCGCGACGACGACCGCCGCGAGTGGTGGTCGCTGTTGCTCACCGCCGCGGGCAAGGGCGACTCCCCGGTGTCGCACCCCGGGCTCCTGGCGCTCGTCCGGGAGGCGGTGGACCGCGAGGTGAACCCACCCGGCGACGACGCGTCCCTGCTGGTCGACCTCGCCTGGCACTTCGAGAGGTACCCGGACGACCCCCTCCCCGCGGAGGAGACCCGCCCGATGATCGACCACGGCCTCCGCCGCTGGCTGGCCGCGCCACCGGCGGACCTGGCCGAGGCCACCCGGCTCAGCCGCGCCCACCGGCTCGACGCGGACGAGCTCCGCCTCTCCCGCCGACTCCGCGACCAGATCCACCAGGTAGCCCAAGCCATACCCGAAGCAGGCGACCCGGACCTCGTCGAGCAACTACGCGCCTGGGCCCCACTACGACCCGAACTCCTCCGCTACCCGCTCTTCGCCCGACCACGCCTCAACCGGCACAAGCAGCTCAGCTCCAGAAGACCGCGAGCCCGACGTTGAGCACCACGAGACCGCCGAGGGTGGGGGCGAGCCAGCGTGGGCAGGCGCGTTTGGCCAGGTAGACGAAGGCCAGCACCAGGATCACCACGACGACCGTGAGCTTCACGCCGAGCTTGGCGTGGTTGTAGTGGGCGTCGGTCAGCGGGGCGAGCGCCATGAGGGCGATACCGGTCACCAGCTGCAGGCCCGAGCCGTGCAGCCAGCCCTTGTTCAGCTCGTTCGGCGTGCGCAGCTGCAGCAGCAGGGTGCCCAGCAGCAGACCCATGCCCAGCAGGTGCAGGAAGACCAGTAAGTGTCGGACGAACTCCACGTCAGCTCCTTCTCCGAGCGTTCCAGGCCCGCCAGCCGATGACCCCGATGATGGTGCCGAACGCCAGTGAGGCGGCCGTCAGCAGGGCGTGCACGATGAAGAAACCGGTCGGGCCGCCGTCCCACGAGCGGGGGTCGGCCCACACGTTCTTCAGGAACATGGGCCAGATCACCCAGGACCAGAGCCCGAAGGCGAGCAGGAACAGCGCTGACCGGCGGCTGAGCGTCACACGGGCAGTATCCAGCGCCCGGGCGCGGTGCCCACGTGTGGGTGATAGGGCGGATCGTGGCCGGACCGTGACACGTTCTACGCTGCGGGGGTGCGCTTCGCAGCCCGCAGGACCGTGACCGCTCTCCTCGTCTCGCTGTGCGCCCTGATCGCGTCGGCCGTGCTGGCCGCGCCGGGGGCCGTGGCCGCGCCGAAGAGCCCCCGGAAGGCGCAGCAGACCACCGGGGGCACGCCGACGCAGAACAGCGCGCAGTGCCAGAACCACGACCGGCCGCCGCCCCCGGTGGACACCTCCGAGGAGCCCAAGCCGGGCGAGCCGACGCCGAAGCCGCTGCCCGTGCCTGCCGAGCCGGTCGGCGGCACCCGGATGGGCGAGTGCGGGGTGGTGTCGCCGGTCGGCGCCAAGGCCGCCATCGCCGGTGACGTGACGTCGGCGTCGTGGGTCGTCGCCGACCTGGACTCCGGTGAGGTGCTGGCCGCGAAGGACCCGCACGCCCGGGAGCGGCCCGCGTCGCTGATCAAGACGCTGCTGGCCATCGCGGTGATCCGCGAGCTGCGGCCGGAGCAGGTGGTGACCGGCACGCAGGCGGACGCCGACCAGGAGGGCACCAAGGTCGGCATGGGCCCCGGCGGCCAGTACACGGTGCGGCTGCTGCTGCACGCGCTGCTGATGCGCTCGGGCAACGACGCGGCGCACGCGCTGTCGACGCTGCTGGGCGGCGAGCAGGCGACGCTGGAGAAGATGAACGCGCTGGCCGCCGAGCTGGGCGCGCTGGACACCCGGGCGGCCACCCCGTCGGGCCTGGACGGGCCGGGGATGAGCTCGTCGGCCTACGACCTGAGCCTGGTCTTCCGCGCGGCGGTGAAGCACAAGGAGTTCGTCGAGGCGATCTCGACGAAGTCGATCGACTTCCCCGGGTACGCGAACAAGCCGGGCTACAAGGTCGTCAACGACAACAAGCTGCTGGGCCGCTACCAGGGCTTCGTCGGCGGCAAGACCGGTTTCACCGACGACGCCCGGCACACCTACATGGGCGCGGCGGAGCGCGGCGGCAAGCGCGTCGGCGTGGTGATGATGCGCGGTGAGACGGCCACGGGGGCGCCGCTGTCGGACCAGGGGGCCAAGCTCCTGGACTACGGCTTCGCCCTGGCCGCGGAGAAGTCGAAGCCGGTGGGCGTGCTGGTCGACCACGCGCCGGATGTGCAGCAGAAGCCCAACACGGGCCTGAGCAACACCCCCGGCACCACCGACTCCCCCAACGCGCCGACCACCCCGGCCCCGGCCGCGATCTCCACCGCCGACCTGGACCGCTCGGCGTTCGGCAGCTACGGCATCCCCCTGGTCGCGTTGGCGGCCGTGGCGATCCTGGTCGCGTTCGGCATCTGGTTCCGCCAGAAGCGCGCCCGCGCCGCCCGGGCCAGGCGCATCGCCGCGGGCGGCTGACACCCGCTCGATCCACCGCCCCCTGCCCGTCGGACAGGGGGCGGTCCGGTTTTCCGGCGGTCGCGCCCCGATTCCCGATATCGTCGAGTGACCGTGATCCTCGACGCGGGTGGTGGCGCGAGATGGTGAAACCCCGTTCCCCTCACACGAAGTGGGCCATCGCGCTCCTGGTCGGCCTCACCGCGACCGCCTACGCCGTCTCCTTGGACGACGGCCCGACGCCCGTCGCGCCGGTGAGCCGGAGCGAAGCCGAGGGGGTGCTGCGGGACGCGGTTCGCCTGGCGCGGTCGGGCGACCTCGCCGGTCTGTGCCAGTCGGTGGCCGATGTCGCGGGGATCTGCCTGCACACCGTCGAGGGGACCCGGCAGTCGGGGCAGCACCCCGCGGAGACCGCGCCCACGATCGTGGGCGAGCGCAGGCAAGCCGACATGCTCGTGCTGGAGGTCGCGGGTACCCGGACCGACGGGACCGGGTACCACGCGGATTTCGGGGTGCTCAGGACGGACTCGGGTCCGCGCGGCTTCAACCCGGTCTACTGGTCCGGCGTGCGCATCGGGACCTCGCGGCCGTGCGCCGACACCCCGCCGAACGCGGTGTGCGCGCGGAGCGAGTCGTCGCCAGGTGACTAGCGCTTGCGGCGGCCCAGGAACACGCCCAGCAGCGCGCCGACGCCGACCAGTCCCAGCGCCTCCTTGCCGCGGGGCACGCGCGAGACCTCCAGCACCGGCCGGATGATCGCCGGGCCGGGCACCGGGGTGGGCTCCTCGATGATGTTCTCGCGGGCCGTGGCGGTCCACGCGGTGATGAACAGCAGGAAGCGGGCCACCAGGTTGGCGAAGACCAGGAGACCGACGACCGGTCCGACCAGGCTGCCGAGCGGACCGCCGAGGACCGTGTTCAGGTAGACGGCGCCGACCGCCTTCAGCGCCTCGAAGCCCACCGCCGCGGCGAGGGCGCCGCGGACCGCGCTCTTGACGCTCACCGGGGTCCGGGGCAGCCGCGAGATCACCCAGAGGAACACCAGCCAGTTGGCGCTGACCGACAGCAGCGTGGTGACCACGACCAGCAGGACCTTCGCCCAGCCGTAGCCGCCGAGGCCGATCGCGTCGAGCAGGGTGTCGGCGAGGCCGCTGCCGACGGCGCTGAGCGCGAAGGACACCGCGATGGCCATCCCCAGCCCGACCAGCGACAGCAGGTCGACGACGATGCCCCGCAGGAACGCCTGCTGCACCGGCTTCTGCCCCCACTGGGCGGTCAGCGCGTCGCGCAGGTTGCTCATCCAGCCGAGCCCGGTGACGGCGGCGGTGACGAGGCCGATGACCCCGACCTTGCCGCGCTCCTCCACCGCCGCGTTGACCAGGTCCCACAGCAGCCCGCGCAGGCTGGTCGGGGCCGCGCCGATGACGCTGGCCTGCAGCTCGCGGAGGGTGTCGGGCTGGTCGGCGAGGACGAAGCCGAGCACGGAGACGCCGATCAGCAGCAGCGGGAACAGCGACAGCACGCTGAAGTACGTGATCGACGCCGCGAAGTGGTTGCCGTAGCGCTCGGTGAACGCGTCGAACGACCGGATGAGGTGGTCGATGCCGGGGCGGCGGCGCCGCAGGCGGGCGAGTTTCGACTCGTTCTCCGTCACCGCCACCACTCTAGCGGCCGGGGGTCCGCACGCAACGCGAAAGATCTTCAACGATACTCCCCGGCGGCATTCGGACCGGGCACTGCCCCGATCGGGGCACCTTTCGTGAAGAACGGGTGATCAAGATTCACCCGGGACCACCCGGGGACCTAGCGTCGGCGGAATCCGCGTTTTCCGACTACCACCCGAGGACCGACCTGATGACACTGACAACCCAGGGCGTCGACGTCGCCGACCTGGTTCCCTCGCTGGGCGCCCAGCACACCGTGACGGTGACCAACAACTCCACTGTGGACGGTCACAACGCCGTCCTGTACCAGGACTCGCCGTCCCTGCCGGACAGCGCCGTCCGGTTGGCCTGGCTGGCGCGGCTGTCCCGGCCGGGTACGACAGTCGCGTTGGAGTGGACACTGCGCTACAGCTTCGTCTGGGGCAGGCAGGGCAACCTGCACGCGGGCGTCGACTACGGGGCGGGCACCGTCCTCGACGCGAGATTGGACCGCTACAACGTCGCCCGGCTGGTCTACGAGGGCGGCTTCGGGTTCCGCCGCGAACCGGGCGCGCACCCGCCGGGCGTGCTGGCCGTGCTCCAGGACGAGACCCTGCCCGGGGCGGGCGCGTACCGGCGCGGCTGCGTCGGCATCGGCATGGACGGGGCCGCCACCTTCGTCGCGCCCACCGAACCGGGCGTCGACCTGGTCTTCGACCCGCACCCGTCGTACTGGCTGGGGATGGCCCGCTACGCCGCGGGCGCCGTGGTCGACGACAACGACGTCACCGCCCCGGTGCGCCTGACCTTCCCCAACGGCAAGACGAACGCGCACGCCACCTTCAACGGCACCGACTGGACACTCACGTACGCCTGAGACGAGCCCCACCCGCGATCAGCTGTCGCGGGTGGGGACCCGACGAGGTTCAGACCCGCCGGCGCGACGGCCTCGTTCGCCGGTCGAGTGGTTCGACACGACACCACTACAGAACGGGCAAAACCGCCACGCCGGACGATTTTCAGGCCAGGAAGCCCGCCTTCTCGTAAACGCGCGACAGCGTCGCCGCCGCGACCTCACGGGCTCGTTCGGCGCCCGCGTGCAGGATCTTGTCCAGTTCGGCCGGGTCGTCCAGGTAGGACTTCACCTGGTCGCGGACCGGGGTGACGAAGTCGGCGACGACCTCGCCCAGGTCCTTCTTCAGGTCCCCGTAGCCCTTGCCGTCGTAGTCGGCCTGCAACTGCTCGACAGTGCGGTCGGTCAGCGACGAGTAGATGCTCAGCAGGTTGCTCACGCCCGGCTTGTTCTCCGGGTCGTAGACGACCTCCCGGCCGGTGTCGGTGACCGCCGAGCGGATCTTCTTCGCCGAGATCTTCGGGTCGTCGAGCAACTCGATGATGCCGGACGGGCTGGACGCGGACTTGCTCATCTTCGCGCCTGGTTCCTGCAGGTCGTAGATCTTGGCCGTGTCCTTGAGGATGTACGGCTCCGGCGGCTGGAACGTCTTGCCGAACCGCGAGTTGAACCGCTGCGCCAGGTCCCTGGTCAGCTCCAGGTGCTGGCGCTGGTCCTCGCCGACCGGCACGTACTGCGGCCGGTACAGCAGGATGTCCGCCGCCTGCAGGATCGGGTAGGTGAACAGGCCGACGCTGACCAGCGCCTGCTTGGCCGACTTGTCCTTGAACTGGGTCATCCGGCTGGCCTCGCCGAAGCCGGTCAGGCACTGCATGACCCAGCCCAGCTCGGCGTGCTGGTGGACCTGGCTCTGCGCGAACAGCGTGGTGCGCGCCGGGTCGAGCCCCAGCGCCAGCAGCTGCGCCGCCGACACCCGGGTGCGCTTGCGCAGCAGCTTCGGGTCGTGCTCGACGGTGATCGCGTGCAGGTCGGCCAGGAAGTAGAACGCGTCGTGGGTGTCCTGCAGGGCCACCCACTGGCGGACCGCGCCGAGGTAGTTGCCGAGGTGGAAGGAGTCCGCCGTGGGCTGGATCCCCGACAGCACGCGCGGCTTGCGCTCGGGTACCGGGTTCGTTGGCTCGGTCGACACACCACCATCCTGGCAGCCCTGTCGAGGCGGTTCCCCGCTGGGTGAGCTGGACCTTATGGCGGATTGCCCGCCCGGTGCCCGAGGTGACAGGTTCTCCGCAATCGGATCCGACGGCGTCTGACCGGCGCGGATCCGACACCACAGTCACATCTGGAGGGTTGTAGTGCACAGACGATCCCGTGCCCGCCTGCTCGCCGCCGCGGTGGTGATCGCCGCGGCCGCGAGCGTGGCGACCGCGGCGGGCCAGGCGACCGCGGCACCCGCGCAGGTTTCCGCGGCCGGGGCCGCGCACTTCGTCGTCCTCGGCGACGAGGGCCGCGGTTTATCCGCGGTCGAGAAGGCGGTCCGCGACTCGGGCGGCACCGTGGTCAAGAGCTGGCCGCAGATCGGCGTCGTGGTCGCGTCCTCGGACAAGGCCGACTTCGCCAAGGTCGTGCGCACCAAGCGCGGCGTGCAGGGCGCGGGCGCGACCCGCAACCTGGCCGAGCTGGTCACGCCCGAGCCGACCACCGCGCGCATCGCCGCGTCGGCCGACAGCGCGCGGTCGCTGGAGGCCACCGAGTCCGTGGTCACCAACGGCGGCAAGGGCGTCCCGTCCGACCCGGGCGACCCGCTCAGCGTCAACCAGTGGAACCTCGCGGCGATCAAGGCCGACAAGGCGCACAGCATCTCCGGCGGCAGCCGCGACGTCGTGGTCGGCGTGCTCGACTCCGGCATCGAGGCCACCCACCCCGACCTGGCCCCGAACATCGACGCGTCCCGCTCGGTCGGCTGCACCGACCAGGGCGTGCCGAACACGTCCCCGGCCGCGTGGGCGCCGACCACCAGCGACCACGGCACGCACGTCGCGGGCATCATCGCCGCGGCCAAGAACGGCGTCGGCGTGGTGGGCGTGGCCCCGAACGTGAAGCTGGCCTCGATCAAGGTCGTGGACGACGACCAGTTCATCTACCCGGAGTACGCGATCTGCGGCTTCGTGTGGGCGGCCGAGCACGGCGTGAAGGTCACGAACAACTCGTACTTCATCGACCCGTGGTTCCTGTGGTGCCGCAACGACGCCGACCAGCGCGCCGTGGTGACCGCGGTGACCCGCGCGATCGACTACTCCGACCGGCGCGGCGTGGTGAACGTGGCGGCGCTGGGCAACAGCAACTGGGACCTGTCGCACAACATCACCGACTCGGGCAGCCCGAACAACGGCACCCCGACGACCCGCGAGACCGGCCCGGAGTGCGTGAACATCCCGGCCGAGACGCACGGTGTGGTGGGTGTGTCGGCGACCGGTGTGAACAACCTGAAGTCGTACTACTCCAACTACGGCCGCACCGAGACCGAGGTGGCCGCCCCCGGCGGTGACCGCATGCAGGTCCCGGGCACCCCGGACGCGAACGGCCGGATCCTGTCGACGGTCGTCGGCGGGGCGTGGGGCTACAAGCAGGGCACGTCGATGGCGTCCCCGCACGCGGCGGGCGTGGTCGCGCTGATCCGCTCGACGCACCGCAACTGGTCGGCGGACCGGGTCGTCGACGAGCTGCAGCACGACGCCGACCGGCTGGCGTGCCCGGCCGGTGGCGACTACGACCCGGACGGCACCGGTGCGTGGAAGGCCAAGTGCGAGGGCGGCGCCTCGGGCCGCGGCTTCTACGGCGCGGGCCTGATCGACGCGCTGGACGCGGTCCGGTAGCGGTCACGCAGCCGACAGGCCCCCGCCGATTCGTTCGGCGGGGGCCTGTCGCGTGGTTTGTCTGCGCTGGTCAGGCGGGGTTGTCGGCCTGCGAGCGACGCGGCGCCGGGAGCTTGAGGGCGCCCACGACCTGGGGCGGCTCCTCGGTCTCGACCGGCGCGATCGGGAGGTTGGCGGGGGCCACGGCCACCCGGCGGCGGCGGCGGATCAGGCCCACGATGAGCCCCCCGGCACCGAAGATCACCGCGAGGGTGCCCACCGGGCCCGCCACCTCGAACGGGATGGAGCTCTCCACCGTGCCGGCGTCCGCCGACGCGACCCCGGCCGTAGCGACCAGGAAGCCCGCGGTCCCCAGCAGGGACACCGCGAGGCGCGAGCCCCGCGCTATTCGGTCCTTCACGACACGACACCGCTCGACACTGCTCTACCGTCCTTCGATTGGACTAAGCACTACCGGCCCTGCCCCCGAACGCCGAACCGACCGCGGGCGAGTTCGTCGCCGGGGCCGGTGCCGGGGGAGCGTATCCCCCTGCTCGGGTGCGCCACGTCACGGGGTAGTGGATCACCGCGAAGGCGCAGGTCGAAACCCCAAGGGCCTGCTACCACCCACACGGGGGATACCACTGTCGGTCTGATTCACCGGTCCGAGTGAGACGGGGCGGTGTTGAGCAAGTGGGTGACGACCGGTCACCCCGCCCCCACGGTCCGTGACTTGCCCGTGGTGAACTCATCCAGCAGCTCAGCGGCGCGCAGCGCGTCCCGGACGTACGCGCGCGGTTCACGCCGCATAGAGCAGCTCCCCGGTCTCCATGACCTGCTGCCGGAAGTACGGGTTGCGGATGGCGGAACCGCTCACGAGGTCGACGGAACGCCCGAAAAGCCGCTCCACCCCCTCCTTCAACGCGAAATAGCTGCCGAAGTGGTCGAACCCGGGCGGCGCGTCGAAGTCCACGAGGGTGTCCACGTCGCTAGACGTGGGGTCGAACGAATCTCCGACTGCCGACCCGAACACATCGAGACGGCGGACGCCGTGTCGCCTGCACAGCTCTTCGATCTCGGGCAGGTTGGCGATGATGATCTCGTGCACCTCGTCACCTCCTGGTCACGGTTGTGCCTGGTCTCAGCCCCGCGAGACGTCGTAGGTGGCGGTCATGGGGGCGTGGTCGGTCCAGCGGGCGTCGTAGCTCTCCGGCCGCTCCACGACGGCCGAGGTGGCGCGCAGGGCCAGGCCGGGGGTGGCGACCTGGAGGTCGATCCGCCACCCCGAGTCGTTGTCGAAGGCCTTCCCCCGGTACGACCACCACGTGTACGGCCCCGGGCCGTCCGGGTGCAGGCCGCGCAGGACGTCGCGGTAGCCCGCTTCGTCGAAGACGCGGCCCAGCCACGCCCGCTCGCCGGGGGTGAAGCCCGCGTTCTTGCGGTTGGCCTTCCACGCCTTCAGGTCGATCTCCTGGTGCGCGATGTTCCAGTCGCCGCAGACCAGGACCTCGCAGCCGCTCGCGGCGGCCTTGGCCCGCAGTTCGACCAGGTACGGCAGGAACGTCTCCATGAACCGCTCCTTCTGGTCCTGCCGCAGCGTGCCGACCTCGCCGCTGGGCAGGTAGACGCTGGCCACCACCAGACCCGGGAACCACGCCTCCACGTACCGCCCGCTGGCCTCGAACTCCGGCACGCCGAACCCGACGCGGGTGGCGGTGGGCCGGGTCCGCGAGTAGACGGCGACGCCGTTGCGGCCGCGGAACAGGGTGGACTCGGCGTGGGTGGCGAACCAGCCATCCGGGGCGCCCGCCTCCGGGGGCAGCTCATCGGTGGCCGCACGCACTTCCTGCAGGCAGACGACGTCGGCCTCGGTGGCCGCCAGCCACTCCAGGAAGCCCTTCTTGGCCGCGGCCCGCAGGCCGTTGACGTTCACGGTCGACACGGTCAGCACCGCGCCAGCCTAAGGGGCTACCGGGTTTCGCCGTTCGCTCGCCCGGTCGGGGACGATGCCGGGTGGGGATGAGGGGGTTGGGAGGAATCAACCACAGTTGCGGCCCTGGAGGGGCTTGAGGAACTCGGCCGACGCCCAGCGGTTCTCGCCGAGCTTGCGGAAGCCGTTCTGCACGACGTTCTCCGCGTCCGACTCGGCGCCGGTCTTGTACTTGCCGACGATCTCGGCGTTCGGCTCCGGCGCGGAGCGCACGTTGAGCACGTCGGCGGTGACCGCCATCCGGCACTTGGCATCGCTGCTGGTCGGCGTGGTCGCGCTGTTCGGCGGGTCCACGCTCATCGAGTAGATCACCGCGAGGCCCACGATCGCGCCACCCACCATCATGGCCCGCTTCGGCAACAGCACGACAGACGCTCCTAGACCGGTTCCAACGCAGATCGTCATCCCCACGGTGGCGCACCGGACCCCACCCGCGCCAGTACCGGTCCGCCGAACCACCCGCAGGGGCCAACGCCGGGCACGCAGGGTCACGAACGAGACCGGGCCCCCGCTGGTCGGCGGGGGCCCGGTGCGGGAAGAGGGCGTCAGCCCGCCATCTTCTTCTGCAGGTTCTCGTCCAGGGTGCCGAGGAAGTCCTCGGTGGTCTGCCACGCCTGGTCCTTGCCGACCAGCAGCGCCAGGTCCTTGGTCATCTTGCCGCTCTCGACGGTCTCGATGACGACCCGCTCCAGGGTCTCGGCGAAGCCGGTGACCTCGGGGGTGCTGTCCAGCTTGCCCCGGTGGGCCAGGCCGCGGGTCCACGCGTAGATCGAGGCGATCGGGTTGGTGGAGGTCGGCTTGCACGCCTGGTGCTGGCGGTAGTGCCGGGTCACGGTGCCGTGCGCGGCCTCGGCCTCGACGGTGCGGCCGTCCGGGGTGGACAGCACGGAGGTCATCAGGCCGAGCGAGCCGAAGCCCTGCGCGACGGTGTCGGACTGGACGTCGCCGTCGTAGTTCTTGCAGGCCCAGACGTAGCCGCCCTCCCACTTCATGGCCGCGGCGACCATGTCGTCGATGAGGCGGTGCTCGTAGGTGAGGCCCTTGGCGTCGAACTCGGCCTTGAACTCGGCGTCGAAGATCGCCTGGAAGATGTCCTTGAAGGCGCCGTCGTACGCCTTGAGGATGGTGTTCTTCGTGGACATGTACACCGGGTAGTTGCGCTGCAGGCCGTAGGAGAAGGACGCGCGCGCGAAGTCCTCGATGGACTTGGTGAAGTTGTACATGCCCATGGCCACGCCGCCGTCGGGGCCGTAGTTGGCCACCACGTGCTTGACGGGCTCGGAGCCGTCCGCGGGCGTGAAGGTGATGGTCAGCTCACCGGCGCCGGGGACCTTGAAGTTGGTGGCCTTGTACTGGTCGCCGTGGGCGTGGCGGCCGATGATGATCGGCTTGGTCCAGCCCGGCACCAGCCGCGGGATGTTCGAGATGATGATCGGCTCGCGGAAGACCACGCCGCCGAGGATGTTGCGGATCGTGCCGTTGGGCGAGACCCACATCTTCTTGAGGCCGAACTCCTCGACCCGGGCCTCGTCCGGGGTGATGGTGGCGCACTTGACGCCGACGCCGTGCTGCTTGATGGCGTTGGCGGCGTCGATCGTCACCTGGTCGTCGGTGGCGTCGCGGTGCTCGATGCCCAGGTCGTAGTACTCCAGGTCCACGTCCAGGTAGGGGTGGATCAGCTTGTCCTTGATGAACTGCCAGATGATCCGGGTCATCTCGTCGCCGTCGAGTTCGACGACCTTCCCCTGGACCTTGATCTTGGACATGAGCCGCGGTGCTCCTCTCGCCTTCAACGCCTCGCAAACGGTACAAGCGTACTGGTAGCTGCCCACCCGCCGCTTGTGGGCACGGTCACCCGGGGCGGGATCGTAGGCTGTCAAGGTATCTTGACAGCCATGTTCGACGACTTCGCCGAGGAGTTCCCCGGCCACCGCCTCAGCGTGGTGGACCTGCGCCCGATCTGCGACTGCGGCTGGGCCGCGGACCGCTACTTCCCCACTACCGAGGACGCCACCACCCACTGGCTGCGCGACCACGCCTTCCCGGCGGTGGAGAGCCAGCCGCCGAACTGGCTGGTGGTGAAGTCCGATGTCCTGCGCGAACAGGTGGAGGAGATGATCACGACCCGACCCGAGGCCGCCTTGAAGCTGCTGGCCGAGGTGGAGAAGTGGCACCGCCCCCTGACCACCAAGGCGGTTCAGGCCGCCCGCCACCGCGGCGCGTCGTGGACCGACGTCGGCTCGGCGCTGGGCGTGAGCCGCCAAGCCGCCCACGAACGCTTCCGCGCCTTAGAACTGTGAAATCCCCATTCCCGCTCAACAACCTGGCCCCCGCCGCCCCTACGGTTGACGGCCCCGCCTCCCGGGCCGGCTCACCGGCCGAGTCGGCCCGCACCGCGAGATCGCGCCGGTCTCTGGACTGAGCGGTTCACGCGGCCCCTCGGGCCGCGTGAACCGCGAGGGAAGAGATCGGCTCAAAGGCGATCTCACCGCCGAGGCGAAGCCGCGGCGATGTCACAGTTACCGCGCTTTCCACTCTTCGGCGAGCAGGGCGTAGACGGCCTCGTCGGCCCAGCGGCCCTGGACGAACTCGTTCTTGCGGAAGTGGGCTTCCTTGCGCATGCCCAGCCGCTCGGCGAGGTTGGCCGACGCGGTGTTGTCCGCGTCCAGGCGGGCGACGATCCGGTGCAGGCCGATGACCTCGAAGCCCACGCGCAGGATCTCGAGGGCGGCCTCGTTGGCGTACCCGTGGCCGTGGTGGTCGGGGTGGAAGATGTAGCCGATCTCGCCCGTGCGGTGCTCGGCGCTGACCAGGCCGAGGTTGACGTCGCCGAGCAGCTCCCCCGTCGCGCGCAGCTGCACCGCCAGCACGATCCGGTCACCGACGTCGTTCAGGGTGGTGAACGTCATACGGTCGGCCACGACTTGCCGTACTTCTTCCCGCGTTCGCGGGCCCCAGTAGAGGTACTTCGTGACATCCTCCCGGGACTGGATCTTGTACAGCGCCTCCGCGTCCTCCGGGACGAACGGGCGCAGCACGAGCCTGCTGGTGGTCAGCGGCAACTCGGGGGTCGGCACCAGCCGAATCCTAGGCGCGCCGGGCCGCCGGGGCTCCCGATTTAGGAGGGGGTCGGCCGGTGTCCACCGGACCCACGCACGCGATGAGCGGCCTGACGGCCTGGGCCACGGTGACCGCGCTGACCCCCGACAACGCCCTGGGCCAGCTGTCCACCAAGGGGTGGCTGGTCGGCGCGGTCCTGGCCGCGGGCGCGGCGCTGCTGCCGGACCTGGACCACCCGGAGTCGACCGTGTCGTCGACGTTCGGCCCGGTCAGCCAGGCCGGGTCCAAGCTGATCAACACGATCAGCCACGGCGTCTACCGGCTGACCCGCACCAAGCGCGACTCCAACCGCGACGGCGGCCACCGCGGCCTGACCCACACGCTGTTCTTCGCGGTGTTGGCCACGGTCGTCACCACCGCGATCATCCAGACCAGCCGGTCGTGGGCGCTGCCGGTGCTGATGTTCTTCTTCTGCGGCCTGGCGGTGCGCGGGATCATGCACAAGTGGTGCCCCCGCAACGACGCCCTGTGGATCACCGGCACGGCGCTTCTGCTCACCTACGCGTGCCTCAAGTGGACGGACCAGACCGACGCGAACGCCGCCGCCTGCGGCCTGGCCGTCGGCATCGGCTGCGTCGCGCACTACCTGGGCGACGCGATCACCGAGCAGGGCTGCCCGATCCTGTGGCCGGTCCCGATCGCGTGGAAGACCTGGTACCCGGTCGCCCCGCCGAAGGTGTTCCGGATGCGCACCGGCGGCCGGGTGGAGATGGCCTTCGTCGGCCCGCTGCTGACGGTGGTGGCCGTGTGGATGTCGCTGATCGCCCTGCGCAACACGGGCGCGCTGCCGATGCTGCGGGACGTGCCGCTGACGTGGTGGGGGCAGGGCTGACTCAGCCGGGGTGCGCCCCGACGGCGTCCCGGATCTGGCTGCCGAGCTCGGCGCCCTGGCGGGCGCAGTGGGCGCAGCAGAAGAAGCGGCCCTCGACCTCGACGCCGTGCCCGAGCACCCGGCACGAGCAGTGCTCGCAAATGGGCGCGAGCCGGGCGGCGGCGCACTCGATGCTGTCGAAGGTGTGCACTTGGCCGCTGACCGTGCGGACCTCGAAGGACATCCAGTAGTCGTTGCCGCAGGTGTCGCAGATCGCCATGGGCCCTCTCCCGTTCGCCGTCACACCGCAGCGTGCGCCGGCCGCCCGAGTCCGGCAACCGGGACCCAGCACGGCGAAGTCACCACCCGCGTCCACTCTGACGAGGTGTGGGCAGTCAGGCCGGTGAAATGCGTACAGGGCCAACGTTGCCAATGAATCCGGGCTACCTATCGGGCAACTTTCGCACAACCTTCCCAAGGGCCACAACTAGCCCTTCAAGGCCACTAAGCTTGTGTGCGGCTTTGTTGAGCATCGGCGCATAGTCCGGCAGGCCAGCGAGCTTGCGCGAGGCTTCACTCAACATGGCAGCGGCATCGAAGTCTACCGCTCGTCCACCGCTTCGCAGTTGCTCGATCTCCGCTCGCAGCTCACGAAGGAGCGTCGCCGCCTCTGCATCGTTGCTTTCCAGTCTGCTGAGGGTCTGGTCAAAACGCTTGTTCTGTTCGGCAAAGGCATCCGTGAAGAGCTGCTGAAGACCCGCTTCCGCAACATTGCGCAGTCCCTGTAGCCCCATACAAGCCAACCAGCGCGATGACAATGCACAATACTTGTCACAACGAGGCCGCCGACCGGAACTGCCTCCGGGATTCTTCACTCGATTGGCGGCATGCCGGGAGTGATCAAAAGCTTTTGGTCGCAGATGCCATTACGCATGCCTCCGCTCATTATGTTGTTTGCCACCGGAACACCAGACGCAGCTATATTTCTCGCCTGCTTACGATTATTCCGCTGCTGGGCACCTGTTGTTCTACCTGTCGCCGGTCAAAGCCTTCGACCGGTGGACGACGTGGTCAGCCGGTTCTGAGGCCGCGGAGGGTGTAGCCGTCGGGGTCGAGGGCGCGGGTGGCCTGTTTGAAGAGGTATTCGGCGCGTTCGTAGGAGAGGCGGCGGCGGCCGGTGTGGGGGCAGAGGTCGTCCGGGGACGGGGTGCGGGCGGGACCGGGGCGGCGGTCGCTGAGGAAGAGCGGGCCGGAGGGGCGGTCGGCGACCAGGGCGGGCAGGAGCGCGGCGGTGCCGGAGCGCCAGGTGACCCAGGTGCCGCGGACGCGGGCGCGGCGGTCGGCGAGGTCCAGGTGCTCGATGTTGATGGCGAGGACGGTGGTGACCTTGGCTTCGGACTCGTGGAGCAGGCGCCAGAGGGTCTGTTCGCGTAGTGGGACGTCGGGGAGTTCCCAGATTCCTTGCAGCGGGGCGGGTTTGGCCGGTTCGCTGGTCTCGGGACGACGTTCCAGTTCGCCGTCTAGACTGTCCAATGAGGACCACTTGGCGAAGGTCCGGACCGCGGAGAGGTGGCGGTTCCAGGTCTTGGGGGCCGCTTTGTCCCATGTGGAGTTGAAGACTGTGGCGATGTCGGTCGCCGTTGTGGCGTCGAGAGGTTTGTTGTCGCCGAGCGATCGGCAGAGGCGACGCAGGGTTTGGGCGTAGGAGCGGATCGTCGAGGGGCCCAGGTCTTCGCGGGCGAGGAAGTCGGCGCAGGCTTGGCCGAGGGTGCGCGTGGTCGGGGTGGGGACGATCGCGTCGGCGCGACGGAGGAGGAAGGCGCGTTCGGCGGCGTTGGTGGTGAGGTTGGCGGCGCGCTCGAACTCTAGGCGCGCCTGTGTTTCGCGGCCGAGGCGGAGGAGGAGATCGCCGCGGACGGCCGGGAGCAGGTGGTAGTCGGGCAGGGAGATGGCGTCGGTCAGCGCGAGTCCGGCTTCGGGGCCGTGCGCCATGCCGACGGCGACGGCCTGGTTGAGGCGGACGACCGCGGTCGGGAGGACGCGGACCAGCGCCGCGTACAGGGCGGCGATGCGCGGCCAGTCGGTGTCGTCGGCGCTGCGGGCCTGGGCGTGGCAGACGGCGATGGCGGCCTGCAGGACGTACGGGCCGGGTGGGCCGCCGATTTGGCGAGCGCGAAGCATCGCCGTGAAGCCGCGGTGGATGAGCAGTCGGTCCCAGCGGCCGCGGTTCTGCTCGTGGAGCTGCACGGGTTCACCGTCCGGCCCGGTCCGGGCGGCGGTGCGCGACGCCTGGATCTCCATGAGCGCGACAAGACCGTGCACTTCGGACTCTTGCGGGGCCAGTTCGGCCAGCAAACGCCCCAACCGCAAGGCTTCCTGGCACAGCGCGGGGCGTTGCAGGTCGTCGCCGGAGGTCGCGGAGTAGCCCTCGTTGAAGATGAGGTAGACCGCCTCCAGTACCGACGACAGGCGCGCGGCCATGGCGTCGGGCTCGGGCAGGTCGAACGGCACCTCGGCCAAGGCCCGCTTGGCCTCGGCGATCCGGCGGGTGATGACGGCTTCGGTGACGAGGAACGCCCGCGCGATCTCCGCGGCGGTGAGCCCACCGAGCAGGCGCAGGGTCAGGGCGACACGGGCGGGGGTCGGGAGAACCGGGTGGCAGGACAGGAACATCAGCCGCAGGACGTCGTCCTTGTCCTGCGCCGCGTCTTCCTCCCGGACCTCCCTCGCCAACTCCGCTCGTTTGCGGTCCAGCGTCTCCGCGCGCCGGATGTGGTCCACCGCCCGCCGCTTGGCGACGGCCATGAGCCAGGCGCCCGGGTTGTCCGGGACGCCCGACCCGGGCCACTGTTCCATGGCCGCGACAAGGGCGTCCTGGGCCAACTCCTCGGCCAGGCCGACGTCGCGCACGAGCCGCGTCAACCCGGCGACCAGCCGCGCCGCCTCCAGTTTGAAGACGGCGTCGACCGCCCGCCGGACGTCGGTCACGGACCGAAGACCTGCTGGATGACGCTCTCCCCGTCACCGACGATCTTGCGGAACCGCCGGGTGAGCTCGATGGCTTCCTCCTTGGACCGCACCTCGACCAGCGCGAACCCGGCGACGGCCTCCTTGGCCTCGGCGAACGGCCCGTCGGTCACGGTGATCTCGTCCCCCTTGGACGACACCCGGATCCCGTCCGGCCCGAGCCCCCCGGTGGCCAGGAGCACCCCCGCCGCACTCAACTCCTCGACGAACGCGGCCATGTCGGCGAACAGCTTCTCGTCCGGGGTGCTGTCGCCGGAGTCCTTGGACATCATCAGGTAGCGCATTCGTCACTCCTCAGTCGGTGGGGTAGTTCCACCCACACGTCGAAGAAGATACCTGACAGGGAATGGACCCATTCCCTGTCGCATCCCCCAACCGACGTACTGCCACCAGCCACACCCGAGAGGACCCGCCGCATGCCGAAGCCCACCGTCGCCGAGTACGTCGCCAACGTTCCCACCACCCTCCGCCCCCTGACGGAGTCGCTGGTCGGGGCCATCGACGCCACCTTCCCCACGCCGGCCGCCATGTGGCACGGCCACCCCGTCTGGAGCCTCGGCGAAACCCCGGGCAAGACCCCGGTGTGCTTCGTGAAGGCCTACACGAAGCACGTCACCCTGGGCTTCTGGAAGGGCCAATCCCTCACCGACCCCACCGAGTTGTTGGCGGGGAGCGGCAGCCAGCAGATGGCGTCGATGAAACTGGACGAGACGACGGTCCTGGACCCGCCCCAACTCCGGTCCTGGGTCGAGGAAGCCCGGTCTTTGGAAACCCCCTGACCACAAGAGAGCCGCGATCCCACCATCGCCGCCCCGACCAGGCCCCCGTGCCACGATGACCCCATGACGCCGAAGATCTGTATCGCGCAGAACCCCGACGCGGACGCCCTGCTGTCCGAGAGCCCACTTGCCCTCTTGATCGGCATGCTGCTCGACCAGCAGATTCCTATGGAGGTGGCGTTCAACGGGCCCTTCAAGCTCTACACCCGGCTCGGGAACTCGTTGGATGTGAATGTTGTGGCGGAGTATGACCCCGATGAGTGGGTGGCCTTGTCGACCACCCCGCCTGCGATTCACCGGTACGGGGCGTCGATGGGGAAGCGGGTGCAGGTGCTTTGTCAGTACCTGGTGGCCGAGTACGACGGAGATGTCTCGGCGATTTGGGAGCGTGGGGAGCCGGATGGTAAGGAGGTGCTCAAGCGGCTCAAGGGGCTTCCCGGGTATGGGGAGCAGAAGGCGAAGATCTTTTTGGCGTTGTTGGGGAAGCAGTTGGGGGTTGTGCCTGTGGGGTGGCGGGAGGCGGCTGGGGATTACGGGGTGGTCGACTCGCGCAAGTCCGTGGCTGATGTGACCAGTGCGGAGACTCTGGCGGAGGTTCGGGCGACCAAGAAGGCGGCGAAGGCGGCGGCCAAGCAGGGGTGACGAGGGCAGGGCAGGGCAGGGCAGGGCAGGGCAGGGAGAGTCTGCCTCGTGGGGGCGGGGAAGTAGATTCCACGCGTGCGTGATGTGCCTTCTCCACCGCAGATCGCGGGGCTCAGCCTGGCCGGTCCCCTCGGCCAGGGCGGGTTCGGCACGGTCTTCCTCGCCCGGCAGGACCGGCTGCACCGCGATGTCGCCGTCAAGGTGGACAACCGGGTGTTGCAGACCGACCGGGATCGGGATCGGTTCTTGCGCGAGGCGCGGGCCGCGGCGCGGTTGTCGGGGCATCCCAATGTGGTCAACGTGTACGACGCCGGGGTCACGGCCGACGGCAGGCCCTACATCGTCATGGAACTCTGCACCGGCGGCTCGCTGTCCGATGTGCTCAGCCAGCGCGGGCCGCTCCCGTTCGACGAGGTTGTCGAGATGGGGGCGAAGCTGGCCGACGCACTCGCGCACGCCCACCAGGTCGGCATCCTGCACCGGGACATCAAGCCGGCGAACATCCTGGTCAACTCGTTCGGCGCGGTGAAGTTGGCGGACTTCGGGCTCGCCGCGATCCTTGACGCCCATGCCGAGAGCACGGTCACCGTAGGTGCGCTTAGTCCCTACTACGCCGCTCCCGAGGTTTTCGCGCAAGCTGCACCAACCGCCGCCGGGGACATCTACTCCCTCGCCGCCACGATCTACACCCTCGCCTCCGGGTCACGCCCACGAGACATCCCCTGGCCCGCCCAGTCCCTCGACAGCCTGATCACGGCACTTCGCGCCCCCGTCCAACCCGTCCCGAACGCGCCCAACGCGCTCAACGCGGCCCTCTTGAACGCACTGCATCCGGACGCCGCGAGGCGTACTAGCACCGCGGCGCAACTACGGGACGAACTCAGTGGTCTTCGTCCGATTCGGCCTATGCCGCGTGTTGCGACGGACAGGGCTAAGACGGCACGGATAGCGGTAGCCGTGGTTGCGGTGCCTGTCTTGGTCGCTGCCGGGTTCTTCGGTCGAGGGCTGTTCGGGCATGGGAAGGCACAAGGTGGTGGGGCGAACTCCCCCACTACTACGACTGCGAGCAGCACCGCACCGGCCATACCTGCGGGGTTGGCGAACTGCGCCGACAGCGACGCTCACGGCCTCTGCGCGGTCGACAAGTGCTTCGGCGGCATCGTCAACATCGCCGACCTCGACGTCCGGGCCACCCCGATGGACTGCGACGCGAAGCACAACTGGCAGGCGTTCGCGGGCACGCTGCTACCCGACTCGGAGGCCGAGATGACGCTGACGGAGATGGCCGCCCTGCCCGAGGTGCGGCGGGCGTGCTCGAAGGAGTCCATGGCCGCGCGCACCAAGCCGGGCAAGGACACCGGGGGCTGGGACATCGAGCCGCTGCCGGTCAAGGCGCGGGGGCAGAGCAAGGCGCACCTGTTCTGCCTGGCCAAGCCGGAGGGGACGCAGCCCGCGGGCAGTGCGTTCGTTTCGGGCTGAGGTCCGGGCAAAACGGATACGCTGTCGTCGACCTGACCTCTCACCCGATGGGGGCATGATGCGATCCCGGCTGGCGACCACCCTGGCCGCGGCCGCCCTGCTCGGCGGCCTGACCGCGTGCGACACCGTGCGCGAGGCGACCGGCGCGGCGAGCAACGCGGCCGACAAGACCAGCGTGTGCCTGGAGGCGCTGAAGCTGGCCAACTTCACGCCCAGCACGCAGGACGTGTCGAAGACAGCGGACGAGGCCAAGAAGACCGCGGAGGACCTGACCGCGCTCAGCGCGAAGACGGCCGACCAGGCCGTCCGCGACGCCATCAACGACATGGCGACCAAGGTCAACGAACTGACCGTGCCCGACGTTAGCCCGAGCAGCATCACCGCCTGGGCCCAGAACAAGCTCGACGCCGTCAACGCGCTGAGCCAGGCCTGCCTCTGACCCGCCGACCGGCGGCGGACCAGCCGCGAAGGTGACCGCCGACGCCCGACAACGACGACCGCCCGCCCCGGCTCCCGGGGCGGGCGGTCGTCGGGTGGTTCGGTCAGACGTTGGTGATCTCGTCGATGAGGCCATCGATGTCGAAGTGGTCGCTCTCGGCGCCCATCGGGACGATCTCGGTGGTCGCGGCGAGGAAGCCCTGCACGGCGGCCAGGTCCATCTCCAGCACGGCGTGGCCGTCAGGGGACTCGATCTCCAGCGCGAGCACGGGGCGGCCGTCGCTGATCTCCGGGCTCAACCGCACGTCGCCCTCACCGGCGGGGCGGGTCAGGCCCTCGGCCAGCAGGTCGCGCCCGAAGATCCACTCGACCCAGCGGTCGGAGTCGGTCTGGAACGCCGCGACGACGGTGAAGGGCTCGTTCGCCCGGTAGCTCCAACGCGAGCGGACAGGAGTGCTGCCGCCGTAGAGCGAGATGATCTGCTCCGAGTGCTCGGTGTTGCTGGTCATCCCGTTGCCTCCTGTCCCGGTGTTCGCGCTGGTGGTTGGCGAACCGTCAGCAGGGAAACGCATTTGGCGGCAGCCCGTGATGCCATTAGCCAGACGTTCACGCTATCGGGGTATACAGCCTCGAATGGGTTAGCCGTTTAGCACCGATTTCACCGCGTCTCGGTATAGCTGGGCCACGTCGAAGCCCATTAGGGCGAACTGGCCGGTGAGTTCGAGACTGAGCAGCCCGTGCATGCGTGACCAGCCGACTACCGCCTGTCGAAAAGCCGACGGCGCGACGCCGACACCGCGGTCGGTGAGCCACTGGCCGAAGCTCTCGTCGACCGGGCACGCGGGCGCCGGGAGCCGCTCGAGGACCTGCGCGAACGCCAGCAACGCGCGCTGAGCCGCGGCGATCGTCTCGGCGGGGGCGGCGTAACCGGGCACGGGGGTGCCGAAGAGCAGCAGGTACCGCTGCGGCCCGGCCAGCGCCCACTCGCGGAAGGCCATGGCCATGGCGGTGAGCGCGACGACCGGTTCGGCCGCGCGGTGCTCGGCGGCGGTGGATTCCAGGGTTTCGGCCAGGTCCTGGTACGCCTCGGAGATCAACTCGGTGAGCAGCGCGTCGCGGCTGGGGAAGTAGCGGTACAGCGCGGGCCCGGAAAGGCCCATTCGGTGCGCGATCGAGTTGACCGAGATACCGCCGGGCCCGTTTTCCGCGAGTTGCGCCATGGCGTGCGCCTTGGCCTCTTGGCGCACCTCTTCGCGATACCGCTCGCGCCTGCTCATCACCCCTCCTTGACAGCTCGATGGTAACAGGCTCAAGCTTGCGTTAGAGCTTCTAACTTTGCGAGAGGGTGTTACGAATGGAAGAGGTTGTCGCAACGCGTCGCGGCGGGCCCGAGGTGCTGGAGCTGCGCACCCGCGAGCTGGTCCGCGACCTGCGGAAGGCCCTGGTCCGGGTGACGGCGGCGGGGGTGGGTTCGGCGGACCGGGAGATGCTGTTCGGCCGCTTCTACGCCCAGCCCGAGTTCCCGTTCGTCAGCGGCTACGACCTGGTCGGCACGGTCGTGGGGGGTGCACTCGCGGGCAAGCTGGTGGCTGCGATGCCGCGAGGTGGCAGCTGGGCCACCGAGGTGCAGGTCGATCCCCGCCAACTCGTCGTCCTGCCGGACGGGACCGACCCGGCGAAGGCCGTCGCGCTGATCACCGACGGGGTCACCGCCTGGCGGATGGTGCACCGCGTGGCCACGGTGCGGGCCGGGCAGACCGTCCTCGTGCACGGCGCCTCGGGTGGGGTGGGTCGGCTGCTGGTCCAGCTCGCGCGCCAGGCCGGGGCGTCCGTGGTCGGGACGGCGTCGGCGGGCCGGTTGACCGAGGTCGAGGCGCTGGGGGCGGTGGCGCTGGACTACCGGAAGCCGGTCCAGCTCGACGCGGACGTCGTGTTCGACCACATCGGCGGCAGGCACCTCGTCGACTCGTACCGGATGCTCAAGCCCGGCGGCACCCTGGTCAGCTACGGCAGCAAGGCCGACGGCGACGCGTCCGGGTCGCCCCTGCGCCCGTTCCTCGTCATCATCGCCCGGCTGCTCGGCTGGGAGGCGCGCAGGCTCACCGGGCTCGGCCGCGGCCGGAAGACCCGGCTGTTCAACGTCAAGTTCGACGCCGCCTTCCCCGCCGACCTCAACGCCGTCCTGCGGGCCGACCTCGACGTCCCCGTCACCGAGTACCGCCTCGACGACGCCAAGACCGCGCTGGCCGACTTCCTCGACCGCCGCGTCACCGGCAAGGCCGTGCTCGTCCCCTAGCGATCAGCCCAGCACGGTCTCGGCGACCTCGTCGGCCAGCCGGGGCGTGGCCGCGGCGATGCCGGACCAGCGGCGGGTGAGGTCCGGGTCGAACTCCAGGGTCCGGCCGCGCGCGTCGACGACCGCCCCGCCCGCGGCGGGCACCGTCACCATCGCCGCCGCCAGGTCGACGATGCGCAGGGTGTCCGAGCCGGGGTCGGCGAAGGCGTCGACCGAGCCCTCCGCCACCAGCACCGACTCCAGGCAGGTGGTCCCGAGGATCCGCAGCCTGCCCGCGCGGTCGGCGACGCGCAGCCACTCGTCGCGGGCGTGCGGTTTCGGTCGGAGCAGGCAGACCGCGGCACCGTCCAGTGTGGTGCGTCCGCTGGTCCGGTACGGAGTGGACTGACCGGCGCGCGCCCACCACGAGCGGCCGGTGTCCAGCCACACCGTCAGCGCCTCGGTGGCGATGGAGTCGCGGGCCAGCACGCCCGCGAAGCAGGACAGCGGCACACCGGACGCGGCGTTCGACGAGCCGTCGAGCGGGTCGATCACCAGCGTGGTGGCCGAACCGCAATCCACGAAACCGGCCTCTTCGGACAGCAGGTTCACCCCGTGCCGCTGGGCGGACTCGGCGATGGCGTCCTCGACGATCGAGTCGACCCGCATGGTCGGCGTGCCGTCCGCGCCCATCGCCAGCTCCTCGGCCAGTTGCGGCCGGGTGTGCAGGCGCCGGGCCTCGCGGTACGCGGCGGCCGCGGCGCGGGCGGCGTCGGCGAGCACCGGGTGCGTCGCCTGGGCTAACTGGGGCTCCGGCACCGGCCACGGGATCAAGGTCACCCCCGCACCGTAGAACACGAACGGCGGCTCGCACGGGCAATCCCGCGCGAGCCGCCGTGTCAGCGTCGGACCAGTCGGATCAGATGAGGCCGAGCGCCCGGACCGCGTCGCGCTCCTCGACCAGCTCGGCGACCGAGGCGTCGATGCGGGTGCGGGAGAACTCGTTGATCTCCAGGCCCTGGACGATCGAGTACTCGCCGCCCTGGCAGGTCACCGGGAACGAGGAGATGATGCCCTCGGGCACGCCGTAGGAGCCGTCCGACGGGATGGCCATCGAGGTCCAGTCGCCCGCGGGCGTGCCGAGCACCCAGTCGTGGATGTGGTCGATGGCCGCGTTGGCCGCCGACGCCGCCGAGGACGCGCCGCGCGCCTCGATGATCGCCGCGCCGCGCTTGGCCACGGTCGGGATGAAGCTCTCCGCCAGCCAGGTCTCGTCGTTGACGATGTCGGCGGCGGACTTGCCGTTGACGTCGGTGTGGAAGACGTCCGGGTACTGGGTGGCCGAGTGGTTGCCCCAGATGGCCAGCCGCTTGATGTCGCCGACCGACACGCCCAGCTTCGACGACAGCTGCGAGATCGCGCGGTTGTGGTCGAGGCGGGTCATCGCGGTGAAGCGGGCCGCGGGCACGTCCGGCGCGTGCTGCTGGGCGATGAGCGCGTTGGTGTTGGCCGGGTTGCCGACCACCAGCACGCGGATGTCCGAGGCGGCACCGGCGTTGATCGCCTCGCCCTGCGGCTTGAAGATGCCGCCGTTGGCCTCCAGCAGGTCGCCGCGCTCCATGCCCTTGGTGCGGGGGCGGGCGCCGACGAGCAGCGCCACGTTCGCGCCGTCGAAGGCCTTCTTCGCGTCGTCGGTGACCTCGATGCCACTCAGCAGCGGGAACGCGCAGTCGTCGAGCTCCATCGCGGTGCCCTCGGCGGCCTTCACGGCCTGCGGGATCTCCAGCAGCCGGAGGCTGACCTGGGTGTCGGGACCGAGCAGGGCACCGGAGGCGATGCGGAAGAGCAGGGCGTAGCCGATCTGGCCGGCCGCGCCGGTGACGGTGACGTTGACGGGTGCCACTTGGCAGATCCTCCCGAGACAGATGGATGATTCAGCGCCAGCGGTCACGCGGCAGTCGGTGCCCTGTCGGCGACGTCGCCCGGCAGGGGGGAGGCTACCAAGCAGGGCGCCCGCCGACCCCGCGCGGTGAGCAGGGTCTCGACCCCATCGGGTGGACTTACCCCGACAAGGCCCCTCACCAGTGGTTACTTCCTCCCGAGCACGGAGATCATGCCTGGGTGACGCTCCACGCACCGGACACCACGGTCCGGCTGGAACTGCTCGGCGAGGAACTGCGGGCGCACCGCGAGACCGCCGGGCTGAGCCTGGCCGACGTGACCGCCAAGACCGGCATCAGCACGTCCAAGCTGAGCCGGTTGGAGAACGGGCGCAGGCCGCACAAGGTGGACGACGTCACCGCGCTGCTCGTCCTCTACGGCGTGCGCGAGGCCCACCGCGACGACCTGCTCGCCCTGGCCCGCGACGCCGCGGAGCCCACGGCGTGGCCGGAGCAGCGGCCGTCGGCGACGCTGCGGGTGCTGGAGTCCAAGGCCGAGATGCTGGTCGACTTCCAGGCGGCGCTGGTGCCCGCGCTGCTGCAGACCGTGCCGTACGCGCAGGCCGTGCTGCGCGAGGTGGACATGGTCGAGGAGCGCGCGATCGAGGACCGCACCACGGACCGCATCCGCCGCCAGGCCGTGCTGCGCAAGGCGCAGCCGCCGCGCTACTACGCGATCCTCACCGAGGCCGCGCTGCGCACGGTGGTCGGCGGGAGCGACGTGATGCGCGGTCAGCTGCGCTACCTGACCGAGGCGGGTCAGAAGCAGAACGTCACGATCCGGGTCGTCCCCCGGTTGCACCACGGGCACCCCGGGCTGCGCGGGTCGTTCCGGCGCATGCAGTTCCACCGCCGCGGCGCGCTGGTGCTGCTGGAGAACCGCACGTCGAGCCTGTTCGTGGAGGACACCGCCGAGGTCAAGCGCTACGACCAGGTGGTGGTCGAGCTGCTCAGCGTGGCGTTGGACGAGGCGGCCTCGGCCCGGCTGATCACGGAGCTCAGTGGCTGATCGGCCCGGGTTCGATGGTCACCGCGACGGCGATGACCAGCACCCCGAACAGCCCGTAGAGCAGCAGGTCGATGGCCCGGCTGCGGATCGCGAGCAGCCCGGCCTGCTCGTCGCGCAGCAGCACCCGCAGCCCGCCCGCGAGCAGCAGCGCGAGCCCGATCCAGAGCGAGCCCTCGCGCCAGTAGTACTGCATGATGCGCACCAGGCCGAGCACCACGACCGCCATGACCATGGCGAACGGCAGGTGCACCAGGACCGGGTGCCGCCCGCCGCCGCGCTGCGGTGGGGAACTCACGCGGGCAAGCCCCGCTCGGCGGCGTCGACGGTGTTGCTCAGCAGCATGGCCACGGTCATCGGCCCGATCCCGCCGGGCATCGGCGCGAGGTACCCGGCGACCTCGCGCACGTCCGGGTGCACGTCGCCGACCAGGCCCGCCTCGGTGCGGGTGACGCCCACGTCGAGCACGACCGCGCCCGGCTTGACCATGTCCGCGGTGATCAGGCCCGCGTTGCCCGCGGCGGCCACCACGATGTCCGCGCGCCGCACCTCGGTGGCCAGGTCCTTGGTGCCGGTGTGGCACAGGGTGACGGTGGCGTTCTCGCTGCGCCGGGTCAGCAGCAGGCCCAGCGGGCGGCCCACGGTGACGCCGCGGCCGACCACGGTGACGTGCGCGCCCGCCAGCGGGATCTCGTAGCGGCGCAGGATCTCCACGATGCCGACCGGGGTGCACGGCAGCGGACCGGCGTCGCCCAGCACGAGCTTGCCGAGGTTGGTCGGGTGCAGGCCGTCGGAGTCCTTGGCCGGGTCGACCCGCTCCAGCGCGCGGCCCGCGTCGAGGTGGCCGGGCAGCGGCAGCTGGATGAGGTAGCCGGTGCACTCGGGGTTGGCGTTGAGCTCGTCGATGACCGCTTCGAGCTCGGCCTGCGTGGTGTGCGCGGGCAGGTCGCGGCGGATCGAGTTCAGGCCGATCTTCTGGCAGAAGTTGTGCTTGCTGCGCACGTAGGCGTGTGAGCCGGGGTCGTCGCCGACGAGCACGGTGCCCAGCCCGGGCACGACACCGCGCGCGGCCAGCGCCTCGACCCGGGTGCGCAGTTCGGCGAGGATGGCGTTGCGGGTGGCTTTGCCGTCAAGGATCTTCGCGGTCACGTACCCCATTCTGGCATTGCCTCTTATCCACGCACCGCGACCCGTGCCCGTCCGCTCGGGACCGCGGCGAGCCCGGCGGCGAGCAGCGTGACGACCGTGCCGACGAGGGTGGTCACCTCGATGCCGCCGGAGGCCAGGACGTCGAGCAGCACGGCGCCTGCGACCTGCGCCGCGACCGCGCACAGGCCCACCAGCAGGGCGCCGATCTGCCGGACGGCGAACACGGTGGTCAGCAGCAGCACGACCCCCAACGTCCCGCCGAGGTAGAGGCGCGGGTCGGACGGCGGCGCGGCGGGCAGCCCGGTCGCGAGCACGTCGACCAGGCAGGCGATGACGAGGAACACCGTGCCCACGGCGAAGTTGACCAGCGCGGCGAACCCGACGCTGCGGGTGGCCGCGCCGACCAGCCCGTTGGCCGCCTGCGCCCAGCCGATGCCCGCGCCCGCCAGCGCCGGGACCAGCGAGAGCCACAGGTGGTCCGGTGTGGACAGTTCGTCGGAGACGGCGATGCCGACGGCGACGACGGTGAGCAGGGCGCCGAGCGCGCGCGTCGGGGTCACCGGGCGCGGGTCGCCGGGGCCGAAGCCCGCGCGGTCGACCAGCAGGCTGCTGACGACCTGGCCCGCGACGCCTGCCACGGTGAACATGGCCACGCCGAGCAGGGTCACGGTGAGGCCTTGGGAGGTGACGTAGCAGGCGCCCGCCGCGCCGCCGAGGCACTGCCACGGGCGGATTTCCCCCGAGCGCAACGCGGCGGTGAACCGCGGTGCGGCCGACCGCCACGACGGTGTCGCGACGACGATGACGACCAAGAGGACCAGTCCGACGCCGAAGGACGTCAACGCGGCGAAGAGCCCGTCGCCGAACGCGTGGCCCAAGGCGCCGTTGACCTTGCTCTGCACCGCCAACGCGAGCCCCGCGAGCAGGGAGGCCGCTACGGCTAAGAGGCGCACGGTCAGATCCACCGGTGTCGGACGGCGTGCACGGCGAGTTGGAAGCGGGAAGTGGCGCCCGCGTGGTCCATCAGCCGCTGGAGGTGGCGGAACACCGTGCGCCTGCTCACGCCGAGCTGGCGGGCGATCGAGTCGTCGTTGGCGCCCGCGGCGAGCAGACCCAGCAGCCGCTGCTCGATCGGCTGCACCGGCGACGGCGCGCGGGCGCCCGCGTGCAGCGGCACGGCCAGCCGCCAGGACGCCTCGAACAGCCCGATCAGCGCCGAGAGCAGACTGGACGGCCGGACCACCAGCAGCGACCGGTTGACGTCGGCCTCCGCCACGGGCAGCGACACCGTGGCGAACTGCTGGTCGACGATGGTCAGCTTCACCGGCACCTCGGGCAGCACCCTGGCCTGCTCCCCCGCCGCCACGCACGGCTGGATGTTCTGCGCGTAGCGGCCGGGGTCCTCGATCGCGGCGCGCGCGTAGACCACGCGGTAGGTCACCTCACCGCGTCCCAGCTGCTCCAGCTCCGCGTTGTTGACGTGTCCCTCGGCGAAGTACGGCGGCGACTCCAGCCTGCGGATCTCGGTGCGCGCGCTCAGCTCCATCTGCTGGATGCGCTGGGCGATGGCGGTGCCGGTGACGACCTCGATCAGGTCGTCGGTGCGCTGCGGGGAGACCGCGCGGCGGAAGGTGTCGTAGGCGTTGAGCGTGGCGACCCTGGCCTGCTCCAGCTCCGACTCGCGGCGGCGGCTGAGGATCTGCAGCCCGGAGCCGGGTGGGACGGGGGTGATGACCAGCCCGTCGGGGCCGCCCGCGCCGAGCAGGCCCGCGTCGACGAGGGTGCGCACCGACCGGCGCACGCCGTCGACCGGCCCGGGCAGGCCCGCCGCGACCTCCTCGGCCGTGGCGGGGCCGGTGCGCAGGAGGTAGAGGTAGGCCCGGATGTCGTCGTCGGGCAGACCCAGCCTGCTCAGGTGCGGCGCGAGGTCGCCGTCGGACATGCTCCTCCTTCGGGTGGGGCGGCAGCAGGCTGGCACAGTTGTGACGCTGACACCAAACCGCCCACTATCCGGTCGCGCGCACCCGCCCGGCCGGGTCCGGCACGGTCTGCGCGCACAGCGCGGCGGCCAGCGCGAACGCGGCGGAGGCGCCCGCCGCGGCGGCCGGGCCCACGTGGTCGAGCAGCCAGCCCGCGACCGGCAGCACCAGCGACCCGCCCAGGGTGGCGGCCATCATGACCCAGCCGAACACCTCCGACGCGCGGCCCTCGGGCGCCAGGTCGCCGACCCGGTTGTTGGCCGCGGCCAGTGCGGGCGCGACGGCCGCGCCACCCACCGCGAGGACGGCGCCGAGCAGCCAGACCGAGCCGTCCACCACCGGCGGCAGCACCACGACCAGGGCCAGGATGCCCACCGCCATCAGCAGGATCCGCCTGGTCAGCACGGGTGGCGCGGTCCGCGCCCCGGCGACGAGCCCCCCGACGGCCGAGCCGACGGACCAGACCGCGAGCAGCAGACCGGCGGCGGAGGCGGAGCCGAAGTCGCGGGCCCAGGCCACGATCGTCATGTCCAGGACGATCAGCGGGGCGATGAGGAACATGCAGGTCAGCAGCGCCGCGGGGATGCCGGGCAGGCGCAGGACCGACCCGGCGGCGGTGTCCGCGCGCGGCACCGGCGTGCGCAGCCCGGCCCGGTGAACCGCCACGGCGAACCCGGCGGTGCAGACCGGCGCGAGGAAACCGCAGGTCAGCATGCCCGCCAGCGGGTTGACCGCGGTGGCCACGGCGGCGATGAGGACCGGGCCGACGACCCACAGCAGTTCCTGCAGTGTGGCCTCGACCGCGTAGACGGACTGCCGGACTGCCGGGTCGGCGGCCAGTCGCGGGTAGCTCGCCCGGGCGATCTGCGTCACGGGCGGCTGGACCAGGCCCGCCGCGCAGGCGACGGCGGCGGCTACCGGCCAGAGGGTGGCGGGGAGGAGGGTTGGCAGGAAGGCTAGGAGCGTGATCCCCGTCGCGTAGGCCAGGGAGAGCGCGACGAGGAGCTTGACGGGGTCACCCGTGTCGGCGGACCGTCCACGGAGTGGCCCACCCACGGCGACACCCACGGTGTACAGACCACCCACGACACCGGAGGCGAGGTAGGAGTCGGTCCAGCCCGCGACCAGGAAGGTGATGGCCAGCGGGGTACCCGGCAGGTGCAGCCTGCCGAGCAGGGACCAGGTCAGCAGACCGGCGAGACCGCGGGTCGCGAGTAATTGGCGATAAGGACCCAGCACCCGGTCACTGTGCCCCACTTACCCGACCGGCTGATAACGATATGTCATCGTCGCAGGCAGACCGGCACCGATCGATCCACCGTATGCCGAAGGCATGCCATCAGGAGAAGATGTCACCGTGGCACTACCGACGCAGCTGAACCCGACCGAACAGGACGCCCTGGTCAAGCAGATCGGGCTGGCGCTGCTGCGGGCCGCCCCGGCGCGGTGGGCGTCCATCGTCGTCGAGTACCGGGCCCTCGGCCGCTACCTGGAGACCAGCGCCCGGGTGACGCTGGCGGACGAGACGACCGAGGACATCAAGGTGTCCTCGGACATCGCCATGCTCCTGAGCAGGCTGCGCGCGGGCATGTACCGGGAGGGGCGCGGGACCTGGTTCAACGCCCGCTACCTGCTGGAACAGCCGTCGGCGTACAACCTGGAATACGACCGCGACGAGCCGAAGTGGCTGAACCCGCCGCCGCTGCCCGCCTACACCGACGACCTGCGCGCCTTCCCCCGCGACGACGAGAACGTCCCGGAGTGGATGGTCCGCAGGATGGCCGCGCTGAAGCCGCCGTTCCGGGTCGCGCGCATCTTCGACGGCAAGGGCCCGTCGGGCCGCCCGATGATCAACCGGCCGCCGGTGGACGACCCGGAGGCGCTGCTGCGCTACCTGGACGAGGCGCCGCTGGCGCTGCCGAGCCGGGGGCTGGACACCGACCACCTCGACGACGAGGGTCGGCAGACGGTGCCGGTCGCGTTCCACACCGACGGGGCCTGGATCTGGCCCGCGGCGGTCAACTACTACCTGCGGGCGCACGGCGTGCCCCCGGAGCCCGACCTGGTGGAACACGTCCGGCGGGCCGGGTTCGCGCTCCCCGAGGTGGACGACCAGGCCAGAGCCAACGCGGCGGCGTTCCTCAACCGCGGACGGCCGATGCCGCCGCGGGTGAACGGCCACCCCCCGACCGGCCCGGGTCGCAACGGGTCGGCGGAGCCCGGTCTGGCGGGTTTCGCTCCCCGTCCGGGTGAATCGCCGGCCGACCAGGCTCGTGGTTTCGACGGTGCCGAAGCGGTCAACGGCCACCACCCGGAGGCAGCGCGTGGCGCTCGCCCGGGCGATTCGGTCGGGGAGCAGGACGGCAAGCCGGGTGGGTTCCGCAGTGGCCCCGGCGGCCCGGACGTGCCCCTGAACGGCTCCCCGGCCGGAGTGCGCGGCAGCGGCGGTTCTCGTGCGGGTGATTCGGCGCGGGACCAGGGCAACGGCGAGCCGGGTGGGTTCGGTGGCGGACCTGGCGGATTCGGCGGTCGTGAGGGCACTCGCGGTGGCGCCCGCACGGGCGAATCCACAGGCGACCAGGGCAACGGCGAGTTCGGCAACGGACCGGCAGGGTCCGGTATGCCCGAGGGCACTCGGGGCGCGGCAGGCGAGCACGGGTTCGGCGGCGGCGCCCGCACGGGCGGATCCGGCGGTGACCAGGGCAGCCGTGAGCCGGGTGGGTTCGGTGGCCCCGGAGAACACGTGGTCGGCGGCCGTGAGACGGCCCGCGGCGGCGCTCGCCCGGGCGGATCCGGCGGTGAGCCTGGCGGGTTCGGCAACGGACCTGCGGCCTTCGGCATCCCCGACAGCACCCGCGCAGACGGGGACCAGGGCAGCGAGGAGCCCGGTGGCCTTGAGGGCACCCGAGGCGCCACCGGAGAACCCGGGTTCGGCGGCCCGGAGGCGACCCGCCGCGGCACTCGTAGGGGTGAATCCCCGGGCGACCAGGGCGGCGACTTCGGCGGTCCGGAGGCCGGGCGGGTCGAGCCTCGTCCGGACGACTCGGCAGGCGAGCCCGGCAACGGCGGGTTCGGCGGTGCCGAGTCCGAAACCGCGCCGCACCGCCGTGGGTCGACCGGTGGTTCCCGCGAGTTCGGCGGTCCGGACACCGGGCGCGGAAGGTCTCGTTCGGGTGAATCCGAGCCGGGTGGCGACGGCGGTTCGTCGCCGAGGCTGCCCGATCCGCGCGCGTCCCAGCCGAAGGTCGGGGCGGGCCTGACGGCCCGAGCCGGTGAGGAAGTCCTCCCCGCGAGCCCGGCCGAGGCCCCGTGGCTGCCCGCCGAGGAGTCCGCCCCCGGCGCCGACGACCGCCCGACACCGGGCCCGATCGACATCGCCAGCGCTTTCGTGACGTCCGCCGAGCGCGTGGCCCCGAGCAAGACCGAGGCCAGCGCCTACGGCACCCCGTTCGACGCGTTCACCCCCGCGTCCGAGGCCGCGGCGCCGCCGTGGAGCCGGACGAGCCCATCGGAGCCGGGTGCGCGGGCGGACGAGACCAAGCCGTGGTCGCCGTTCGAGCCCGCGGTCCAGCCGGACAGCGCCGCCGCGGACCTCTGGACTCCGTCCGCCGCCCAGGCCGAGCCGGGTACCCGCAACGGCGCGGAGCCCGTGGCCGCCTCGCCGTGGTCGCCGTTCGAGCCGAGCACCCCGGTCGCCGACGGCACCACCGAGGACTCGTCGACCCGGGCACCGGCCGAGGTCACCCAGTCCCGCCACGCGACCACCGATGCCGCGGAGGAGTCGACGGAGGACAGTGCCGCGGTCGAGACCGACGACCGCGCCGAGTCCAGCACGTGGGCACCGGCCAAGCCCGAGACCGACCCGGCAACCGAGGCGCCGTCGAGCGACTTCAGCTCGGTGACCTGGGGAGCGTCCGACAAGCCCGGCCAGGACGCACCCGCCGCCGACCCGGCGGAGTCCCGCCACGCCTCCACTTGGGCGCCCGAGTCGGACACCCCCGACCAGGCCACGGGCGAGAGCACGCCGTGGTCTGCAGGCCAGCCGGGTGCGTGGGGCGCGTCCGGCAAGACCGCCGAGGCCGAGACCCCGTCGTGGGCGACCGCCAAGCCGTGGACCACCCAGCCGGACGCGCCGACCGCCGACAAGGCCTCGTGGGCCGGTACCGCATCGGAGCCGCTCCCGGCGCAGCCGAGCGACCAGCCCTCGAGCACCTGGGCACCGGAAGGCACCGCGGCCGAAACCGCCGCTCAGACGCCGCCCTGGGGGCTGTCCGACCAGCCGTCGACCACTTGGGCCGCCAACGGCACCCCGGCGCAAGCCCACCCGGAATCCGCCGGTCAAACACCGCCCTGGGCCACCGACCAGCCCGACTCACCGGCGAGCGGCCAAGCCTCGGCTACCTGGGCCACCAAGGCCGCGGCAGAGCCTGGCGCGGGGACCTCCGAACTCGCCGGCCAGGCACCGTCGTGGACCCCAGAGCAGCCCGGCGCACTGCCGAGCAGCCAAACGGCCTCCACCAGCACTCCGGCGCAGCCGGACTCGGGTGGCGCGGAACCCATCGGCCAGACACCGTCCTGGGCCACCGACCAGCCGGGCGCACTGCCCAGCAGCCAGACCTCCGACACCTGGGCCGCCAGCACTCCAGCGCAGCCGGACTCGGGTACCGCCGAGCCTGGCCGGGCACCGTCCTGGGAACCTGCCGAATCGCAGGCAGAACCCGACTCCGCCGACACCGCGGGCCAGGCACCGTCGTGGACTCCCGAGCGGCTTGGCGCAGGTCAGGCCTCGACTCCCTGGGGCACCAACGCCCCGGCGGAGCCGAACTCGGCGACCTCCGACGCCGCCGGTCAGGCATCGTCGTGGGCCCCGCAGCCGAGCAACCAGACTCCCGCTACCGACACCCAGGCACAGTCCGGAACCGCCGAGCCCGCCGACCAGGCACCGTCCTGGGCGCCAGCCGACTCACCAGCGGGCAACCAGCCTTGGGCGCCTGCACAGCCGGACTCGGCCACCGCCGCCCAGCCGCTGTCTTGGACGACCACCAGCACCCCGGACACGACTAGCTCCGACACTGCCGGTCAGGCCCCGTCGTGGTCTCCCGAGCAGCCGGACTCACTGACCGGCGACCAGACCGCGAGCACCTGGGCGACCACCAACGCCCCGGCTGGTTCCGACTCCACCAGCCAGGCGCCGCCGTGGACCCCCGAGCAGGTGCCCAGCGACCAGACCTCGGGCACCTGGGCAACCACCAACGCCGCAACGAGTCCCGACTCCACCGCCACCACCGACCAGGCACCGTCCTGGACCCCAGAACAGCCCGGCGCACTGCCCAGCGGCCAGACGTCGAGCACCTGGGCGACGGCCAGCGCCCCAGCAGGACCCGACTCGTCCGCCACCACCGATCAGGCACCGTCCTGGACACCTGAACAGCCCGATGCACTGCCCAGCGGCCAGACGTCGACTTGGGCACCGACCGAGGCCTCAGCAATACCTGACTCGTCCGGCGCCACCGGCCAGGCACCGTCTTGGTCCCCCGAGCAGCCAGGCGACCAGACCTCGACCGCGTGGGCCGGTGCCCCGGCCGAGTCGGACTCCGCGACCGCGCAAGCGTCCCACCGGGCACCTGCCGACTCCCCCTCGACCGACCAACCTTCTGCCACCTGGGCCACTACCGGCACCTCGACGCAGCAGGACTCGGCAGCCGCCGAAGCGGCAGGCCAGGCACCGTCCTGGGCCTCGCGGCCGGACTCACTGCCCGGCGATCAGACCGCGGCCGCTTCCGGCGCCGCGACCGAGCCGGACTCGGCGGCCTCCGACACCGCGGGCCGGGCACCGTCCTGGGCACCCGAGCAGCCGGGCGACCAGACCTCGACCACCTGGGCAACGACCAGCGCGGGAGCAGGCTCCTCCGACACCGCCGGTCAGGCGTCGTGGACACCTGAGCCGGACTCGCCCGCGGGCACCCTGGTCTCGGCAGCGACCCCTTGGGCCACCACCCAGCCGGACGCACCGGCCTCCACCTGGACGACTACCGGTCAGGCGGCTCCCTGGGCGACTCAGCCGGACGACCAGGCCCCAGCCACGCGCGCCACCATCGGCGCACCTGCTGAGCCCTCGGTCACCAACACACCGGCAGAGCCGCAGTCGACGACTGCCGACACGGTTCTCGGCGAAACCGCGCCTTGGGCAGCCCAGTCCGACGATCAGCCCTGGGCCACCACCAACACACCGGCAGAGCCGTCGCCCTCCAGCCAGACCGCGCCCTGGGCAGCCCAGCCGGACGCACCGTCCGGCGACCAGCCCGCTCGGACCGCCGAGGCGACCCCCAGCGCGAACGCTGACACCGGCCAGGCCACGTCGTGGGCAACGACCGACGCACCGGCCGTCACCGGCCAGGCCCCGACCACACGCGCGGCGGCCCCCGACCAGTCCGCGTCGAGCGACCGGACCACCGACACACCGGCCGAGTCGCGCACGACTTCCGAGGCCACGACCGCTTCGCCCGCACCGGATGCGGGCGAGCAGACCGCGGAGGTCCCGACTTCGCGGGCGCCGGTCGACGGTGGGCGGGCAGCGCGTCGGGCGGGCTCGCCGGAAAGCGCCGAGCCGAGTGCGGAGTCGACCGCGCCGTGGTCGCCCTTCGCCGATGACGACAAGGACGCGACCTCCCCGTGGGCGCCGAGCGAGGCGGCGGCGGCTCCGCAGACGCCTGCGACCACGGAGACCCCGGTTCAGGACTGGGCGGGTTCGCCTTGGGCTCCGGATTCCGCGACGCGCGACGAACACCCGAGTGAGTCCACTGTGGACAAACGAGGGCACGGCGAACTCGACGCCGACGAACCCGTCGAGCCCCGTCGAGGACGGCGGGCCCTGCACGCGGAGACCGCGCAGCCCACCGAGGGCGAGCCGCTGTGGCGGTTCGAGCAGCCCGCGGCGGAGCCGGGCGCATCCGGCAGCGCGCCGTGGGAGCGGGCGCCCAGCGTCGTCGCGGAGAGCGAGGTCCAGCCGCTGCGGGCGGCCGTCGGGGACTTCACGAACCGGGCGTCGAGCGCGCCCCCGCAACCGTCCACTCCGGACCGGCAGCCGCCCGCCGCGGCGTTGCCGTCGCAGAACTCGCCCGCCGAGATGGTGGAGCGCCTGCGGGTCCGGCTGACGGCGTTGGGGATTCCCGAGTCGCGGTACCGGATCGGCTCGCCTTCCGGTCCCGCGTGGACGATGGAGCAGACCGGTGAGGGTTGGCGCGTCGGGTGGTTCGACGAGCGGTTCGTCGCGCCCGCCGTGTTCGAGGACGTCGCCGACGCGTCGGCGTTCCTGATCGGCAAGCTGGTCCTCGACATCACGCCGCGCCCGCCGCGGGCCGAGCGCAGGCCGAGCCGGGACGAGCGGCCACGGCAGGCGGTCGACAACCTGTTCACCCCGCCGCGCCGCGCCGAGCCCGCGCCGACCGCGGTCGCGCCCGCGCCGGTGTTCGACGATGACGACGACGAGGTCGCCCAGCGGCCGCAGCCGCGGGCGCCGCGCAAGCCGGAGCCCGCGGCGTCGCGGTTGAACCGGACGGAGCCGACCTCGCGCAGGCCGCAGGACTGGCCCATCCAGCCCTGCGCGGGCGAGCCGCCGCTGACGTTGTTCCGCGGCAAGCAGTTGATGGAGCTGCCCCCGGGGACCGAAGTGGACCGGTTCGGCGATCCCACCGGCAACCTGACCTACGCGTCGGGCACGCCGTTCGAGCGGCGGTCGCTGGTGCCGGACTGGATCAACCGGCCCTACCGCGCGTACCGCGTGGTCAAGCCCACCCAGGCGTTGACCGGTGTCGCGATCCCGTGGTTCGACCAGCCCGGCGGCGGCGTCGCGTACCTGCTCAAGGCGTCGGTGGACGAGCTGGTGGCGAACGGGAACCTGGTGCCGCTGGACGACCGGCAGCCGCCCGGCCCGCCCAGGACCGGCCGCTGACCCGGTGGGGCCACTCGCGAGTGGCCCCACCGGTCCACTCGCGACTCAGTTAGCCGATGACCAGACCTTGGGCCGCCGCGAAGGAAAGGGCCAGGTCGACGTCGACCCGGGCGCCGCGGAGGTTCGCGGCCACCAAGCCGTTGGCGTCCAGGCGGGTGCCGCGCAGGTCGGTGCCGTCCAGCCGGGCGCCGTGCAGGCGGGCACCGGACAGGTCGGCTTCGCGCAGGTCGCACTCGCGCAGGTCGGCGTCGAGGAGGTTGGCCTCGCGGAGCCGCAGGCCGCGCAGGTCGGTCTTGCGCAGGGCGGCGCCCGCGAGGCTGACCAGGGTGAGGTCCGTGTCGGTGATGGTGATCGGCCGGAAGCGGACGTCGGTGAACGTCGACCCGATCAGCGAGCACCCCGTGAAGGTGCTGTCGGTGAGCGTGGCCCGGTCGAACGAGCACGTGCGGAACGCGGTGGTGGTGTGGCGGGACTCGCCGAGGTCGGCGCGGGTGAAGCGGCAGTCGATGAAGGTGCAGCCCGTGGTGGTCGCGGTGCGCAGGTCGGCGCCGCTGAAGTCGCAGTCGGTGAACGTGTGCTGGGCGAACTCCCGGCCGTGCAGGTCGGTTTCGCTGAAGTCCTCGTCGGTCGTCGTCTCCACCGGGCCAGCTTGTCACGGCACCACGACGACCGGCCGCGCGGCTTCGGCGATCAGGGACCGCGCCACCCGGCCGCCGTGGTGGGAGCGGCCGATGACGACGCAGTCGGCCGCCACCTCCTCGGCCACCGACTCCAACCCGCGCGCCGGGTCGCCGCGCAGGTGGACCACGTCCCACGGGACACCGATCGGGTCCAGGTAGCGGGTCGCGTCCAAGCGCAACTCGTCGACGTACGCGGCAGCGGCCTCCTGCGCGCCCGCGACGCTGACACCGGTCCAGTAGGCCGGGTTGGTGAGCGCCTCGACGAACACCAACACCAACCGCGCCTGCTCACGACGCGCAAGCCCCGTAGCCCAGGCGAAAGCGTTCATGGCGGACTGGCTGCCGTCGATCCCGACGACGACAACCGCCACCCCGTCCTTCGCACCCGGCACGCCCATGATGGTAGGCCGGACGACCTCAAATCCGCCTAACGCCAGCCAATCGCAACGAACACCCGAGCTCGACCGAGAGCCCAGGCCCGGCAGTCGTGCAAAAGCCTTGATGAAGCTCACCGGACCGGCTGGCCACGGCGGGCTTCGATCACCTCGACCACAAAGACCACGGCGACACGCGCAGACCGCCCGTGGCGGTTCCATATGCATCGGCCGCTAGTCCATGCCCCAGGCAAGATCGCGCTCAAGCCACGTTCAAGGTCGACAGAGGCAGCAGCGGAGCGACGCCCTCAGCGAGTTTCGTTGATCAATTTCCCCGAGCCCCGCGAGCACAGCCCCCGCCCTTCCCCTGGGGGACAGTCCTGCTCCAGTCTATCGGTGGTGGGGTTCGTTGGAAGAGTCGCGGAAATCCTGTGAGGCTTATTCAGCGGCGTAGAAATAGAGGCCGACAACTGCGGAGATGGCGTCTGCGAAAGTGTCGATGGGGCGCCGGTAGTCGGTGTGGAGAATCCGCCAGGTCTTGAGGCAGGCGATGGCGCGTTCGACCACGACACGGATGGAGTTGTGGTGCCGGTTGAACTCTTTTTCCCAGTCGGGCTGTTCACGGTTCCTGGGTTTTCTGATCGGGGTCAGAATGCCACTCCCGATATAGCCCTTGTCGCCGAGCCACGTGCTGGGGTCTCGGCCGTCGAGAATCCGTGAGGCTTTCAGGCCGACGATGTCGTTCCGGGCTCCCGGCATCGGATCGGACACCCATCTCAGGCGACCGTCCAGCGTGCACACGACCTGGACGTTGAAGCCGGTGGTCCGGTGTTTCCCGGAGAACAACTCCGGGCGGGAGGACCACGACCAGCATGGCAGCAGGGTTCCATCCACCATGTGGGAGCTGCGGTCGTCGAGATCGTCGGCTGTGGGAATGCGGTGTTCGAGGATGTCGGCCAACAGTGGCGTCACCGCGGCGATCGCCCGACTGATCGTCGACTGCGATACCTCAAAGGTTTCCGCCAACTCCGCTTGCACTCGATTTCGGCGCAAATACGCCAGCGTGACCACCACGGAGCGAGACAAACCCAGAACCGGCGGCCATCGGCGAACCGACTCCCCGGTCGCTTCGCCGATCAGGGCACATAATTCCTCGACACGGCCCCGAGTGAGGCCGGCGGTATGATACATGGAGGCGGTCCGTTTTCGAGCACTTGGTGTGGTAACTGAATTCTCTCAAACGGGCCGCCGCCTCTTACATCGGGGTAATCATCCCGGGGCGTGAATAAGCCTCTGTGGATGGGTGCCGAGGATGTGGATAAGTCGGCCGGACTTGAATTGACGGCGGCGCGGGCAGGCCGGGAATCGGGCAAGGAGGATCGGGTCTGCCTGGTGACGTCGTGTTCCAGTCGGGCGGCCCGGGAGTCGCGCAAGGCGACTCCGGCACCTGCCCGGCGAACCTCGGGTTCCAGCGGTCCGAGTCGAGCAGGCAACTGGGCCTGCCCGGCGAACCTCGGCACCCGAAACCAACCGGGTGCGGGGCAAGGCGATCCCGGCTCCAGCCGCGCAGCCAAAGTCGGCCATGAGCAAGGAGGCTCGGAGGACCGTTCGAGGAGACCCGGACTGTCTGGACGACAGGGCAGGAATCGCCCTGGGTCAGCGGAAGTCGCGGGACTTGGACGGGATTCGCATGGCCAGGTGTTGCAAGTGGTCGGCGTAGAGGCTGGTGACGCCGTCCGCGTTCTCCACGGTGCCGCGGATCAGCAGGGCCGCGCTCGCGCGCGCCACCTTCCGGTACCGCGCCCACAGGCCGGGCGAGCAGACCACGTTCACCATGCCGGTTTCGTCCTCGATGTTGAGGAACGTCACCCCACCCGCGGTCTGCGGCCGCTGCCGGTGGGTGACCGCACCCCCGAGCAGCACACGGGTCCCGTTCTTGACCTTCGGCAACTCCGCGGCGGTGACCGCACCAAGGGACGCAAGGTGATCACGGATGAACTGGGTCGGAAAGCTGGTCGGCGACATCCCCGTGGCCCAGACATCCGCAACGGCCAGTTCCAACTGGTCCATCTCGGGCAGCGCGGGAGCGTGGACGCCGACCGCGGTCCCGGGCAGGTGCCCGGGTGTCTCGGCGGCCACCGCCCCGGCCGCCCACAGCGCCTCCCGGCGGCGGCTGGTGAAGCAGTCGAACGCCCCGGCGGTGGCCAGGGCCTCCAGTTGCGGCCGGGTGAGGTCGACCCGACGCGCCAGGTCGACCATGTCGTGGAACGGGGTGCTTCCCCTGGCGGTCACGATCTCGGCCGCCAGGGTGTCGCCGATGGACCGCACGGACGCCAACCCGAGCCGCACCGCCGGGCCGTCGCCTTCCAGGTCGGGGTGTGCGGCGCTGGCGTTGACGTCCGGGCCGAGGATGGTGACGCCGTGGCGGCGGGCGTCGGCGATGAGGGACTGCGGTGAGTAGAAGCCCATCGGCTGGGCGCGCAGCAGGCCTGCGCAGAACGCGGCCGGGTGGTAGAGCTTGAACCACGCGCTGGCGAAGACCAGGTGGGCGAAGCTGAGGGCGTGGCTCTCCGGGAAGCCGAAGTTGGCGAAGGCCAGCAACTTCTCGTAGATCCGGCCCGCCAGTTCCGCCCCGATGCCGTGCCGGGCAGCGCCTTGGTGGAAGCGGTCGCGCAGGCGTTCCATGCGGCGGGTGGAGCGCTTGGCGCCCATGGCGCGGCGCAGTTCGTCGGCCTCGGTGGGGGTGAAGTCGGCGACGTCGACGGCCATCTGCATGAGCTGCTCCTGGAACAGCGGCACGCCCTTGGTCTTCTCCAGGGCGCCCTTGAGCAGGTCGTGCTCGTAGGTGACGTCCTCCTTGCCGTTCTTGCGGCGGATGTACGGGTGCACGGAGCCGCCCTGGATGGGGCCGGGCCGGATGAGGGCGACCTCCACGACCAGGTCGTAGAACTCCCGGGGCCGCAGCCGGGGCAGGGTCGCCATCTGCGCCCGGCTCTCCACTTGGAACACCCCGACCGAGTCGGCGCGGCACAGCATGTCGTAGACGGCCTTGTCGGCCAGGTCCAGCGCGCCGAGGTCGACGAGCTTGCCCTCGTGGTCGCGGACCATCTCGACCATGTACCGCAGCGCGGAGAGCATGCCGAGGCCGAGCAGGTCGAACTTGACCAGGCCGACGGCCGCGCAGTCGTCCTTGTCCCACTGCAGGACGGTGCGGTCGGCCATCCGGGCGGGCTCCACCGGGCAGACCTCGCTGACCGGGCGGTCGCAGATGACCATGCCGCCGGAGTGGATGCCCAGGTGGCGCGGGAAGTCCTCCAGCTGCCCGGCCAGCTCCAGGACGGCGGGCGGGACGTCGAGGTGGTTGTCGCCGACCGTGCCCGCCAGCGGCCCCCAGCGGTCGATCTGCTTGCTCCACGCGTCCTGCTGCCCCGGCGAGTAGCCCAGCGCCTTCGCCATGTCCCGCACGGTCGACTTGGCCCGGTAGGTGATGACGTTGGCGACCTGCGCGGCGTGGCGCCTGCCGTGCTTCTGGTAGACGTACTGGATGGCCTCCTCGCGGCGGTCGGACTCGATGTCGAGGTCGATGTCCGGCGGGCCGTCGCGGGCGGGGGCGAGGAACCGCTCGAAGAGCAGCTCCCAGCGCACGGCGTCGACGTTGGTGATGCCCAGGGCGTAGCAGACCGCCGAGTTGGCCGCCGAGCCCCGGCCCTGGCAGAGGATGCCGTTCTTCCGGCAGAACTCGACGATGTCCCACACCACGAGGAAGTAGCCGGGAAAGCCCAACTCCTCGATGACGGCCAGCTCGTGCGCGATCTGCGCGTGCGCCCGGGGCGCCTCGGCGGCCGAGCCGTACTTGCGGGCGGCGCCGGTGTAGACGAGTTCGCGCAGGTAGGTGGTTTCGGTGTGGCCGGGCTCGACGTCGAACGGCGGCAACTTGGGGGCGACGACTTCGAGGTCGAACGCGAGTCCCACGCCGAGCACGGCGGCGCGCTGCACGGACCCGGGGTAGCGGGCGAACCGCAGGTGCATCTCGGCGCCGGTGCGCAGGTGCGCGGTGGGGGCGGGCGGCAGCCACCCGGCGAGGTCGTCGAGGCTGCGCCGGGCGCGGACCGCGGCCATCGCGGCGGCCAGGTGACCGCGGCCGGGGTGGGCGTAGTGCACGGCGTTGGTGGCGACGGTGGGAAGCCCGAGGTCGGTGGCCATTTTGTGGAGGAGGTCGTTGCGGGTGGTGTCGTCGGGGAAGCCGTGGTCGACCAGCTCGACGAAGACGCGGTCTTTGCCGTAGGCGACGGTGAGCAACCTGAGCTGCTCGGCGGCGGCCGCCGGGCCACCGGCCGCGAGTGCCCGGCGGACGGCGCCTTTGCGGCAGCCGGTGAGGACGACGCAGTTGTCGCGGGTCTCCTCGACGACCTCCTGCAGGTCGTACGCGGGTTTGCCTTTCTCCTCGCCACGCAGGTGGGCGGAGGTGAGGACGCGGCAGAGGCGGTGGTAGCCCTCTTGGCCGTCGGCGAGGAGGAGAAGGTGTTCGCCCTCGGGGTCGGCCACACCGTTCTGGGGGGCGGTGAGACCGAGGCTGAGTTCGGTGCCGAAGATCGTCCGCATGCCGACTTCCCTGGCCGCCTCAGCGAAGCGGACGACCCCGTACATGCCGTCGTGGTCGGTGATGGCCAGGGCGTCGAGGCCGAGCAGGGCGGCGGCCTCGATCAGCTCCTCGGGGTGGCTAGCGCCGTCGAGGAAGCTGAAGTTGGTGTGGCAGTGCAGTTCCGCGTAGGGGACGCGGTCGTCGCCGTCGGCTTTGTCGGTGACACCGGAGGACTGGGCGCCCGCTGGGGCGAGGTACCGCTCCCGGTGCCGGGTCCAGGCCGGGCTGTCCCCACCGTCACCGGTCTCGGGCGCGCGACCGGAGAGGATCCGCTCCAACTCCGACCACCGCACCGGCGGGTTGTTCCACCCCATGTCGAACGACCTCCGGGTTGACTCGGCTCACCGAGTTGGTGCGGGCGGATGGCGGCGGACCCGGGTTCGGGACTCCACCGCGGTGGAGCCGTTCAGGGAAACCGCCGTCGAGTGGCCGCGTAGCCGGGTGGGCGAGTGGCGGGCAGAACCTCCGGGTGCGACAGGACTTGGGCTGGTATCGGGTCTGGGGAATCGCGGCAGGACCAGCAACCTCCGCACGACCGGCGGACGATCGGCTGGGCGAGGAAACCCGGAAGCGGCAGGGCAGACCGAAGCAAGGTGCCCGCGCGGCGCCGGAATTCGGTTGGCGGGTCAAAGCTCCGACTCGGCTTCGGATCCGGTTGGCACGGCTGGGGTCGAGCCGGACCTGGCTTGGTCGGCCCACCGAATCGGGTCGAGTCGGCTCAGGCGGATCGGGGCGGACTCGATCAGATCCGCGCGCGGTCCGAGTCCGCCCCCGATCAACTCAAGCCGGGCGGACTTCGATCCGGGCAGGTCGACCGGATCCGGGTCGGAGTCGGGCCGGGACCGGATCCGCTCGATTCGGCCCCGACTCGGACTGGACCAACGCTCGCCAGGCAGGGATCGACCCTGGGTGAGTCGGACTTGCCTTGGACGGGCCCGGATCCAACTCGGGCTTGGGCGGGCTCCCGTGATTCGAACCGGCTCAGGCTGAGACCACCCCACCGGATCGGCTCGACCCCGGTCGAGCAGGCTTGCGACGTGGGCTGGATCGGCTCGGGTCCGGATCCGGTCCTGGCTCAGGGTTCCGGCTCGATTCAGGCTCAGGCCCAGCGGTTCGGCTCCGGAGCGACGGCTTCGACTCAGGTCCGGATCCGTCCGGCTCGACCCGAGTCCGGGCTTGGTCCAGTCCAAGGCCGGTGTGGGCCCGGAGTGCGGTCAGGGGTTGGGGTCGGGGGTTCGGGGGTGGTGGTTCTCCGGGGAGCGGCGGGGTTCCGGGATGAGGGCCGCGAGGTCGATCAGGTCCGGGAGGTCGACGGGGACGTGGCGGTCTTCGTGGGGGAGCATCAGTCGTATATTCCTTCTACAGACCATTTCTCGTTTTCGCGGACCAGGAGCAGGGCGCCCTGTCCGTCCTCTTCGGACCTTTCCGCCAGCAGGACCTGCAGCCGGGCTCGTCGGTGGGCGGTTTTCGGGTCCCACCAGCGTTCGTCGGCGGGCCAGGGGCCTGCCCAGGCGATGACGCGGTGGGTGGTGCCGTCGGGGGTTCGCACCTCGTCGGGGTTGGCGGTGAGGGCGAAGCGGCCGGTGACGCCGACCTCTTGGCCGTTGCGGTCGGTGACCGAGACCTGGACCGGGATGGCGGGGACGGTCGCCGGGGAGGGCGTGGGTAATCGGCCCGGCCACGGGGGTTCCGGGGCCTCCGGCTCCGGTCTCTCCTCCCCCCACGGCGTGAGCGTGACGCGGTCCGCCGGGGACCGGCCGCCGCCAACGGTGGGGGTTACCACGGCTTCCGGGCCGAGGAGTCCCTGGACGTGGACCATGGCGCGGCCCGCGCGTTCGGCGCCCTCGTCGTGGCCGCCCTGCCACAGGCCCAGTTGCAGGGCGTGGCCGTCGACGACCTCCTCCGGCTCCAACCGCAGCAGGGTGATGCCGGAGGTGGGGCGGTGGGGGCCGCGCAACCAGCCGTCGAGTTGCCAGCGGACGCGGTCGGCGATGCCCGACGGGGTCAGCGGGTCCGCGCAGCGCCACAGGCGCAGGAGTTCCTCGCCGGTGCCGGTGGCCGCGTGGATGGCCAGGCGGGTGCAGGCCAGACCGTGGGTGGCCAGGTGGTCGTGCAGCCGCTCGCCGAGGGTGCGGGCGGCGAAAGCTGCGGCGTCGACGCGGTCGATCGGCGGGTCGGGGACGTGCGAGACCGACAGGTCGACCGGGGGCCGCCTGCGCGACGGCGGGCGCTGCTCCAGGCCGCGGGCCAGCCGGTGGGCGTAGCCCGCGTCGGCGCCGAAGCGGGACGCGACGTCCGCCGGTTCGAGCGCGGCGAAGGCGCCGAGGGTGCGCAAACCCAGTCGGCGCAACAGGTCGACCAGTTCGGCCCGGTCCGGCAGCTCGTGCACGCCCAGCGGGGCCAGGAACTCCGCGCTGCCGCCCGGCGGGACGACGAGGCCGCGGTACGCGGCGAGGGTGGCGGCGAAGAGCCCGTCGGCGATGCCGACCTGCGATTCGGCGCCGGTGCGGGCCGCCACCTGGTCGATCAACCGCTCGGCGGCCGCCGCCTCCGAGCCGAAGTAGCCCGACGGGCCCTTGGCGGGCACGGCGACCACCCCCGCGCGGACGACCTCCACCCCCACGGCCAGCTCCTCGACCGCGGCGGCGACCGGTTCGAACACCCGGGCGTCGCGGTCGGCGTCGGCGGGCAGCACCGCGAGGTCGGGGCAGCGCTGCTGGGCCTCGCGGCGGCGCATGTCGCGCCGCACGCCCTCACCCCTGGCGAAGGCGTTGACCGCGACCACGCGATTCGCCGCGACCACCGCGGCCGGCGCGTCGACGGCGAGCCCCGCGGCGGCGCCCGCGGCCACTACGGGCCAGTCGGGGCACCAGAGGACGAGCAGTCTGGTCACGGCTTTCTCCGAGGTCAGGATGGGTGCGCACGGCGCTGTTCGCTGTCGTTTTCGAACATATGTTCAGTCTGTTCGACAGTCAAGGGCCCACTACCCTGGAGGGTGAACGGGAGCCGGGCGGGGCGAGCGGCGGCGCCCCGGCCGCGGGTGCGGACCTCGGCCTGGTGAGCACGCAGATGGCCGAATCCGTCGCCGAGCCCGGCCCAGCGGCCGCGGGCGGCTGTGAGTTCCACCTCCGCGCCCGGCCAAGCGCCGAACGCGACGAGCGCGGCGCCCCGGTTGCGCGCCCGCGCGGACAGCCTGCGGGCCAGGGACTCGCCGATCCGGCCCGCGGCCACGGCGACCACGTCGAACCCGTCCATCAGCGCGGCGACGACCTTGGCGACCTCCGGCCCCGGCTCGGGCACCAGGGCCAGCCGGTCGACGTCGACCCCCATCTCGGCGGCGGCGGCGAGACCCAGGTCGGGCAGGCCGACGACAGCGGCCCACGCGCCCGCCGCGCTGGGGCCGGCGAGCAGGTTCAGCAGGAGGGAGGTGTTGCCGCGCACCGAAACCGTGCCGCCGCGGCGGAGTCCGCCCCAGGGGAACGCCGCGGTCAGGCCGGGGTGCACGGGCAGCAGGCTCGGGCCGGTGTTCCCGGTTGTCCGGAACTCTTCGGAGAAGGCGGCTCGGGCGCCGATGAGCGCGGGTTCCCGTTGCAGGACAACGGGTTCTTCGACGGCGGGGAGCCAGGATGCCGCGTGCGCGGGGAAGTCGACTTCCAGGGCGGCGGCGAGGGCCAGGTTCTCGGCGAGGGAGACGGCGTGCTCAGGCCGCGCGTCGGCCCGGCGCGGGCAGACCGCGCGCAAGGGGCGCCTGCGAGCGGGGACGCGGTCGCCGCCCGCTTCCGAGTACTTCCCCGCGCCGGGAGCGGGCAGCGACCACACCGCACTACCTCCCTGGACGCTCGCGCGTACCGCTCAATACGCGCTGGCAACCGCGGGGAGGCGGCGGCCGGGGAACGAACGGCCTCGACTCCGACCGCACCCCTGGGTATTGCATCGAACGTCTGTTCGACATGAGCGAGACTACCCCACGCCCGGCGCGGCGACAAGCCAAAGAGGACAGGTTTGAGAAATGGCCCTGCGACAAGGGAAAGGCCGGTTCGAGTCGAGCGAGTCGGGCGCAGCCGCGATCGCGGAACACGGCGGGCCAGGCGTCGACATCTCGCCCGGACGAGAAGGGGATGCGCCAGGCGGAAGGGTGGGTGCGCCACGGCGGAGATGATCAAAGCGTGCCTCCGCCCCCGGTATCCATTCTACCGGCGCGCACCGACGGTTTCGGGTGAAGATGATCAAGCCTGTGGACAACTCGGGGAGCGGCGCGCGCGGCGGGGTGGCGGTGCCAAGAGGGGCTAGGCGGCAGACAGACAGGCTGAGCAAGGTGGGCAGGAGCAGGCAGAACAGACGAGACGGAGCGGGACGAGGCAGCGAGGCAGCGAGGCAGCGAGGCAGCGAGGCAGCGAGGCAGCGAGGCAGCGAGGCAGCGAGGCAGCGAGGCAGCGAGGCAGCGAGGCAGCGAGGCAGCGAGGCAGCGAGGCAGCGAGGCAGCGAGGTCAGGCAAGCACACGGGCCCGCGGTCTGGTGACCGCGGGCCCGTGTCGCTGTTCGGAGCTGTTCGGCTCAGTGGGCGAAGTGCCGGGTGCCCGTGAGGTAGAGGGAGATGCCCGCGGCCTCCGCCGCGGCGATCACCTTCGCGTCACCCACCGAACCACCGGGGTGCACGATCGCCTTCACCCCCGCCTCCGCGAGGACCTCCAGGCCGTCCGGGAACGGGAAGAAGGCGTCCGACGCGGCGACGGCGCCCTTGACGCGGTCCCCGCCCCGAGCGACCGCCAGCCGCGAGGAGTCCACGCGGTTGACCTGGCCCATGCCGACGCCGATGGTGGCGCCGCCGCTGGCGATGAGGATGGCGTTGGACTTGACCGCGCGGATCGCGCGCCAGGCGAAGGTCAGGTCGGCCAGGGTGGCCTCGTCCACGGCCGGGCCGGTGGCCAGGGTCCAGTTGGCCGGGTCGTCACCCTCGGCGGAGATGGTGTCGGCCGTTTGCAGCAGCAGGCCGCCCGACACCGGGCGCAACTCCACGCCGCCGCGCTGGGGCGGCTCGGCGACCAGGATGCGGACGTTCTTCTTGCGCGCCAGCACCTCCACCGCCCCGTCGGCGTACGACGGCGCGATGACGACCTCGGTGAAGATCTCCGCGATCTGCTCGGCCAGCACCACGCTGACCTCGCGGTTGGCCGCGATCACGCCGCCGAAGGCGCTCAGCGAGTCGCACGCGTGCGCCAGCCGGTGCGCCTCCGCGATGTCCACATCGGACACCGCGATACCGCACGGGTTGGCGTGCTTGATGATCGCCACGCAGGCCGCGGTGTGGTCGTGCGCGGCCCGCCACGCGGCGTCCGCGTCGACGTAGTTGTTGTACGACATCTCCTTGCCGTGCAACTGCTTCGCCGTCGCCAGCCCGGACGTGCCGTCACCCCGCACGTACAGCGCCGCCTTCTGGTGCGGGTTCTCCCCGTACCGCAGCACGTTCTCGCGCTCCCAGGTCGCGCCGACCCAGCCGGGGAAGCCGGAGCCCTCGTCGTCCGGCGCCAGCGCGTTGCCGATCCAGGACGCCACCGCCACGTCGTAGCTCGCGGTGTGCCGGTACGCCGCCGCCGCCAGCAGCTGCCGGTCGGCCAGGGTGAACCCGCCCGCCGCCACCTGCTCCAGCAGCCAGCCGTACCGCGACGGCTCGACCACCACGGCCACGCTGGCGTGGTTCTTCGCCGCCGCGCGCACCATCGCCGGGCCGCCGATGTCGATCTGCTCGACGCACTCGTCCGGCGAGGCGCCCGAGGCCACCGTCTTGACGAACGGGTACAGGTTGACCACCAGCAGGTCGAACGGCGCGATCTCCAACTGGTCGAGCTGCGCGACGTGCGCCGGGTCGCGCATGTCGGCCAGCAGCCCGGCGTGCACCCGCGGGTGCAGGGTCTTGACCCGGCCGCCCAGCGACTCGGGGAACCCGGTGACCTCCTCGACCGGCGTCACCGGCACCCCGGCGTCGGCGATGGTCTTCGCGGTGCCGCCGGTGGAGACGATCTCCACGCCTGCCGCGTGCAGGCCGGTGGCCAGCTCCAGCAGGCCGGTCTTGTCCGACACGCCGACCAGCGCGCGGCGGATCGGCCTGCGCTCAGCGGTTTCGGTCACGGGATGCTCACCTTTCGTCCGTCCACGGTGTAGCCGTCGCGGGACATCCTGGCCACCACGTCCACCAGCAGCCGCCGCTCCACCGCCTTGATGCGTTCGTGCAGCCCGGGTTCGTCGTCGCCGTCGATCACGGGGACCGCTTCCTGGGCGATGATCGGGCCGGAGTCGACGCCGCCGTCGACCAGGTGCACCGTGCTGCCGGTGACCTGGACGCCGTAAGCCAGCGCGTCGCGGACCGCGTGCGCGCCGGGGAACGACGGCAGCAGCGCGGGGTGGGTGTTGATCACCCGGCCGCCGAAGCGGTCGAGGAAGGCCGGGCCGAGGATCTTCATGAACCCGGCGGAGACCACCAGGTCGGGCTCGTGCGCGGCGACGGCGTCGGCCAGCGCGGCGTTCCAGGCGGCGCGGCCGGCGTGGTCGCGGACCCGGACGGTGAAGCCCGGTACGCCCGCGCGCTCGGCCCGGGCCAGTCCCTCGATGCCCGCGCGGTCCGCGCCGACGGCCACCACGCGCGCCGGGAAACCGGGGGCGGCGGCCTCGTCGAGCAGGGCCTGCAGCAGGGTGCCCGACCCCGAGACCAGGACGACGACCCTGGCAGGCGCGGCGGGCGGGTACTGGGCGCTCAGCGTGGACTCCTGCGACGGCCGGACGGAACACGCCCAGCGTAGGCCGTGCGAAGTCGATCTTGCTCAGCGCCCCGGCGGCTCCTCCGCACCCGGCTCGTCCTCGGGTTCCCCGACGTCACCGGCCTCTTCCGGCTCCTCGTCGGACTCCACCTCGGCGCCTTCGTCGTCGGGTTCCTCGTCGGAGTCGGCAACGTCACCGGCATCTTCGTCGACGACGTCATCTGCACCGTCGAGCTCCTCGGCCAAGGCGGATTCGTCCGGCTCATCGAGTTCGTCCGGCTCATCGAACTCGAACTCGGGCAACTCGACCTCGGGCAGCGGTCGCGGCCCCATCAGCCACGCCACCACCCCGCCGGGCGCCGCGATCCACGCCACCAGCGCCAGCGACAACCACGGCGCCCGCAGGTCCAGCGGGTCGAACGGCCCACCGGCGAGCGCCCCGCCCGCGCACCCGGCCAGCACCGCGAACACCATCCCGGCCGCCACCGCCGCCACGGCGACCGCGCGCAACCGGTCCCTCGGCTCCTCCGCGCACTCCCGCAGCAGCCACCCGACCAGCGTGCCCACCGCCCCCGGGAACGCGAACAGCAGCACCCACCACGGCGCCGCGGTCTCCGGCAGCGCCCCCAGCAGCGGCAGCGGCGGCACCGCGCCCCCGGCGAAGTCCACCGGGGACACCACGACCGGCCCCAGCGCGAACCCGGGTCCGGCCGCGAACCCGGCCGCCGCGATCACCGCGTTCGGCAGGTAGCCCGCCGACAGCAGCAGCATCCCCAGCCCGCCGCCCGGCCCCTCCGCCGCGAACAGCCGGGTGACCGTGCCGCCGGACAGCACCAGCGACAACGTCAGCACGAACGCGCCCGTCGCCACCATCGCGACCACCGCCAGCAGCCCCGCCGACAGCCCGCGCAGCGCGAGCGGGTCGACGCGGGCCGTGACCAGCGACCACACCCCGGACTGCGGCAACACCCCCACCACCGCGGCGAGCCCCGCGACCAGCGCCGGGTAGTACAGCCCCGCCAGCGGGTCGACCACCACCCGACCGGTGCACAACAACCCCAGCGTCAACCCGACCGCCGCGTGCGCGCCGACCACCGACAGCACGACCTGCGCGGCCTCGCGCGGGGTCTCGACCTCCAGCCGCTCGGCCGCGCCCGCCGCCGTCCGCCAGACCAGGACCGCGACCAGGACCGTCGACAGCAGCGGCAGCACGCCCAGCTCGTGGCCCTCGATCCGGACCGGCACCTGGTAGGCGGCCAGCCAGCCGGGCACCGCCGAGGCCAGCACACCGCCGGTGGTGAACGACGAACGCGCGGCCGTCGCGGTGACCAGGGCGAGCACCGCCGCCACCGCCGCGTACCCGGTGAGCAGCGGACCCACCGCGGCCACCGCGAGCACCTTCACCCGGAGGCCCGCGGTGACGGGCACCGGCTCCTCGTCGTCCTCCACCAGGTCGGTGTCCACCAGCGACATGGCGTCCACTCTCGCAGCCGCGTTGCTCCGTTCGGAGCAGCCACGCCGCCGTCAGCCGATCCGGTGACGAGGGTCCCCGGACGCGAGAAGGGGCGGCACCGACGAATCGGTACCGCCCCTTCCGAGGTCGATCAGCCCTGCTGCGGGTACCCGCCGGGCGGGGTGCCGGGCGCCCCCGGCGGCGGCTGCTGCGGCTGGCCGAACTGGCCCTGCTGCGGCGCGTAGGTGGTCTGCTGGCCCTGCTGGGGCGGCTGCGGCTGGCCGTAGGGCTGCTGGAACTGGCCCGACGGCGGGTTGTAGCCACCCGGCTGGCCGAAGTGGCCGTGGTGCTGCTGGGGCTGCGGCGGCTTGACGAAACCGGCGTCGAACAGGAACGCGGCGACGGCCGCGATGGCCTGCAGCAGGCCGAAGATCAGGATCATGATCCCGCCCGCCTTCATCTCGCCACCGGAGGCGAAGACGGTGAACAGGAACGCCAGCGCGATGCCGAGGACCACCGCGACGGAGTGGATGCCGACCTTGCGCTCACCCGGCAGCACGGCGGGCAGCGCGAGCAGGCCGCCGACGAAGAACAGCGCGGGCACCCAACCGCCGCCGCCCTCGTAGAAGCTGTACGAGCCGGACAGCGGGGCGAAGCCGAGGAACAGGTTGAGCGTGCCGATCCCGGCGACGGCGAGGTGCAGGATCTGCGCCAGCGAGAACTTGCTCGCCGCGGGCGGTGGCCCGAAACCCTGCGGTGGCTGCTGCGGTCCTGGCCCCGGATATCCGCCCGGTGCACCGCCTGGGTAGGTCATCGCGTGCTCTCCTCAGCGACGAAAGTTACTTCTAGGAGCCCTGTACAACGCCCCGGGACGACCTAGGACACTAGCCCGTCCACGACATCGGACGCTCGGGGGCCGGAGCCGGTTCCCCCCGGAAAAGCACGCCGGGGGAAGACGAACGTGGGGCCGGACGCTACCAGCGTCCGGCCCCACGTGGTCACGGCGACCGGCCCTAGCCGCGGGCCTGGTACAGCTCGCGGGCCAGCGCGGCGGTCTCCGACGGCGTCTTGCCGACCTTGACCCCGGCGGCCTCGAGGGCCTCCTTCTTGGCCTGCGCGGTGCCCGCCGAGCCGGAGACGATGGCGCCCGCGTGGCCCATGGTCTTGCCCTCGGGGGCGGTGAAGCCCGCGACGTAGCCGACGACCGGCTTGGTCACGTTCGCCTGGATGTAGGCCGCGGCCCGCTCCTCGGCGTCGCCACCGATCTCGCCGATCATCACGATCAGCTCGGTCTCGGGGTCGGCCTCGAACGCGGCGAGCGCGTCGATGTGCGTGGTGCCGATGATCGGGTCGCCGCCGATGCCGACCGCGGACGAGAAGCCGATGTCGCGCAGCTCGTACATCATCTGGTAGGTCAGCGTGCCGGACTTCGACACCAGGCCGATCTTGCCGGGGCCGGTGATGTCGGCGGGGATGATGCCCGCGTTCGACTTCCCGGGGCTGATCAGGCCGGGGCAGTTCGGGCCGACGATCCGGGTCTTGTTGCCCGTCGCGACCGCGTGCGCCCAGAAGTAGGCGGTGTCGTGCACCGGGATGCCCTCGGTGATGACGACGGCCAGGCCGATCTCCGCGTCGATCGCCTCGAGGACGGCGTCCTTGGCGAACTTCGGCGGCACGAAGATGACCGACACGTCCGCGCCGGTCTCGGCGATGGCCTCGGCCACGGTGGCGAACACCGGCAGCGACTGGCCCTCGATCTCGACCTTGGTGCCCGCCTTGCGCGGGTTCACCCCGCCGACGATGTTGGTGCCGGACTTGAGCATCCGCGCGGTGTGCTTGGTGCCCTCGGAGCCGGTCATGCCCTGGACGATGACCTTGCTGTTCTCGGTCAGGAAGATAGCCATGATCAGACCCCCGCAGCCGCGAGCTCAGCAGCCTTGTCGGCGGCGTTGTCCATGGTGTCGACGACGGTCACCAACGGGTGGTTGGCCTCGGCGAGGATGCGCCGACCCTCTTCGACGTTGTTGCCGTCCAGGCGGACGACCAGCGGCTTGGTGGCCTCGTCGCCGAGGATGCCGAGCGCGGACACGATGCCGTTGGCGACCGCGTCGCAGGCGGTGATGCCGCCGAAGACGTTGACGAAGACCGACTTCACGTCCGGGTCGCCCAGGATGATGTGCAGTCCGTTGGCCATCACCTCGGCCGACGCGCCGCCGCCGATGTCGAGGAAGTTCGCGGGCTTGACGCCCTTGTGCTTCTCACCGGCGTAGGCCACGACGTCCAGGGTGGACATGACCAGGCCCGCGCCGTTGCCGATGATGCCGACCTGGCCGTCGAGCTTGACGTAGTTGAGGTCCTTGGCCTTGGCCGCGGCCTCCAGCGGGTCCTCCGCCTCCTGGTCGACCAGGTCGGCGTGCGCCGGGTGGCGGAAACCCGCGTTCTCGTCGAGGGTGACCTTGCCGTCCAGGGCGATGATCTTGTCCTGCGGGTCGCGGACCAGCGGGTTGACCTCGACCAGGGTGGCGTCCTCGGCGACGAAGGTCTCCCACAGCTTGACGATGACCTCGGCGGCCTGGTCGGCGACTGCGGCCGGGATCTTGGCCTGGGCCGCGATCTCCTTGGCGGTGGCCAGGTCCACGCCCTTGATCGCGTCGACCGGCACCTTGGCCAGGGCCTCGGGGCGTTCGACGGCGAGCTGCTCGATCTCCATGCCGCCCTCGGCCGACGCCATCGCCAGGAAGGTGCGGTTGGTGCGGTCGAGCAGGAACGAGAAGTAGTACTCCTCGGCGATGTCGGACGCGACGGTCACGAGCACCTTGCGGGTGATGTGGCCCTTGATGTCGAGGCCGAGGATGGCCTCGGCCTTCTCCTGCGCCCCGGCGGGGTCGTCGGCGAGCTTCACGCCGCCCGCCTTGCCGCGGCCGCCGGTCTTCACCTGCGCCTTGATGACGACGGTCTGGGCGAGGCGCTCCGCGATGGCGCGGGCTTCCTCGGGGGTGCTTGCCACGTCGCCCGGCAGGACCGGGACCCCGTGGGCGGCGAAGAGATCCTTCGCCTGGTACTCGTACAGGTCCACTCGACAGTCTCCTGACTACGGTGTCGACGTGCTGCTGTCGGACGTCGTGCGCTGGATTCGCGCGGCCGGACGTCACGGAACCCTAGCGACGTGGGATTGGGGTTGACACTTCGCACCCGGTGAGGTCCGTCACGACCGGTGGTGAGTTCACTCACCGGCCGTGTCGGCCAGCCAGGCGAGAGCCCCGTCGGCGGCGACCACGGCGATGTCCTCCGCGCCATTGTCGGCCAACAACGCGGTGATCGCCGGGAGAGCGGTGGCCGCGACCACCGCGTCGGCGTCCTCTTGGACCGCGGTCGCGGCGACACGGGCCGGGTCGGTGTCGGTCAGGTAGACCACCTCCGCCCCCGCGTCGCGTAGTGCGCGGGCGAGGTCGTCGGCACCCGTGAGGACGATTCGCATCTCTTACGCGCGAGCGCGCCCCACGGCGACCATGGTCGCGACGACGAGCGCGGCCACGCAGGCCAGCGCCACCCACATCGCCTGACCGGGGGTCGCACCGTCGACGCGACCGGACGTCAGGGGGAACTCCAGCACCCGCACACCGACCAGACCGGCCGCGCCCAGGAGGAGCGCGCCCGCTCGCCCGGGCCGGGACAGCGCCGCGAGCGCGACCGCCGCGACGACGGCCAGGGCGGCGAGGAGGAGTCCCCAGGAGGCAAGGCGGAACTCGGTCCAGATCCCCGGCGGCACGAGCCCCGGCGCCTTGACGGCGGGCAACCCGAAGGCGCCGATGGCGAACAACCCGGCGGCGGCGAGTGGACCGACCAGCGCGAGGTTGATCTCCCTCTCGGAGACGTCGACGTCGTCGCGCTCGGCCGCACCCGCCAACCCGGCCGCGACGGCGGCGGCCGCGGCCAACAGGACGGAGAGCCCGGCGAACCAGACCCCCGTGCCGACCCGCACGGCCCCGGTGGCGGCGGTCGCGGTGAACGCGTCGTCCAAAGTGGACGCGGCGACCAGCGGAACGGCGGCGAGCACGACGGTGAACGCCGGGCGAACCCCGTCGGCGGCGCGCCGGAAGAGCAGCGGGGCCGCGAGCGCGAGGACGAGGAGTCCGCAGGGGATGAACAACCGGTTGCCGTAGGTGCCGAACCGGTCGCCGGTCTCGGTGTAGACGAGGTTCGCGGCGAACGCGGCGACCAGGGCCGCGACACCGGCCAGCAACCCGAGCACACCGGCGGCCCGGTGCAGACCACCGGACTCGAGGCTGACCTCGGCGTCGGCCTCGTCGGTCTCCGGCCGGTTGGAAACCCAGACGACGACGGTGAGCACCGTCATGGCCAGGAGGGCGAGCAGCGGTCCCGGGGCGAGGGAGAGCCGCGGCACGACGAGGCCCGCGACGATCTGCGGCGCCGTCACGGCGAGGACCCCGAGGGTCGCGCCGAGCAGCACCCCACGCGCGACGGCGGGGCGCGTGGACCCGGCGCCGGCGGCCGCGGCGACACCGGTCGCGACGGCCAGGGCGAGCAGGCCGTAGCGGAGGAAGCCGGAGGCGGTGAAGACGTCGTCGGCGGGCAGGAACGCCTCGGCCGAGGAGAACGGGGCGAGGAGGAGCCCGATGGCCGCCGCGGCCCCGGTCACCAACGCGACGAGCAACGCGGTGCCCCGGGTGCGCTGGGAGCGGTCGTCGGGGGAGGCGTCGAACTCGGCGTCGTACGGGGACCCGGGAACGGCCCCCGCCCGCCCGACGGCGAGCACCCCGGCGGCGGCAGCGAGCAGGTGCCCCGCGAGCAGTGCCCACAGCCCGAGCGCGGGGGTGAGGGGGGCGAGGGAGGTCGGAACCATCAACTCGGGGCGCGACACGGCGGTGGCGTCAACGGCGAACTGGGCGTCGAGGAGCGCGCGACCGGGGACGAGGAGAGCGGAACCGAGCAGGAGCCCCGCACCGATCACCGGCTGCCCCCTGACGGCGAAGGCAACCGCGAGAAGCGGCGGAACGAGCGCGAGGCCGATCAGAAGGGGAAGCCCCGCAAACCCGGCAGGCGCCTGACCACCGACAAGCCCGACAGCGAGCCCAAGGCACTGGAGCACCGCCCCACCAACCGCCACCCCAAACCCGACGCGCAGTCTCGGTGGGCTGTCCCCCCAGCGGATCCGCTGCTCGGGCAGGGGAATCGGCCCCGGCAGGTCACGGGCAGACGGGGTACTGGTCCGCGAAGTCATCGCGAGCAACGCTAGCAACTGAGATCGCTCCGCGCGGCCCCACGCCGGGTGAGATCCCCACACCCACCCCAATCCCCCTCAACCGGTGACCCTCCCCCCTCGCACCCCCTATGCCGCCCTTCGGGCTCCTTTTCCACCCCCCGACCACCCCGAGCACAAGCCCCTCCCGCCCGGGGGCAGGCCCTTGAGGCAACCCTATCGCCGCAGCTCAGAGGGCCGGAAGGGGGTTTGACGGAGCTGTGGATGGTTCGCGGGGATGTGGATAACTCGTGATCTTGCTGGATTTTCGGCGCGGGGGCGGGCGGGCGAGGCGGGCTGGTGGAGCGGGACGAGACAGACGGCGAGCCGAGTCGGCCAGGCATGGCGAGCGGGACGGCGGAGCCAGCCGGGCACGCAGGCACGCAGGCACGCAGGCACGCAGGCACGCAGGCACGCAGGCACGCAGGCACGCAGGCACGCAGGCACGCAGGCACGCAGGCACGCAGGCGAGCTGATCAGAGCGTGCCGAACGAGACAAGCCGACGCGGGAGTGGCGAGGCCGTGAAGTGGTGGCTCACCCGAGTGCGACGCCGCACAGAGGTGGGGCGGCGAGGCGGAGACCGGCAGGCGGAGAAAGGGCGCGGTGAAACCGGGCGCGGCGAGGCAGAGCAGCGCGAGGCGAGCAGGCAGAGCGGCCCGAGGAGCGGGCAGGGAAAGGACGGGGCGAGACGGACCAGACGAAACAGCCAAGTAGGACAAGCAGGGTGAGACGAAGTGGAAGGACAGAACGGGCAGAACGAGACGGAGCGAGAGGCAGCGAGGCGGGGGCGGAGGCGGGCAGGCGAAGGACGGGGCGGAGCCGGGAACGGGCGAGGCAGAGCGGCGCGACGCAGGCACAGCGGTTCAGGAGCCGAGAGACGGGCAGCGCCCGATAAAGCAGCCAGAACGGATGATGTAGGGCAAAGCGGGCCGGAGATAGGCCGTACAGGTGGAGCCGGTGGGCAGGTAAGCCCTACCGAGAGATTCGAAGCAGGCGAGAGCGACGTTTGCGTGTGGCCCGCGCGCCACTCCGGGGTGACCGGAGTCGGGCGAGCCTGCTTGAGAGCAGGTGGCCGGCGGGCGCGCTTCGGCCGGACTGGCGCAGTGCGACCAGGCGTGAGCCGCAGGAGGCTCACGTCGGCGCAGGTCACGCGGAGTGGCGAGTGGACTCGTGGCGGGTTGGTTGGCGGTGGGGACACTGAGCGGGGTGAGGCATCCGAGACGTCCTGGTCGTCCGGATCGGGACGAGTGGCGGTGGTTTCGGTGCGTGACCGAAGGATCGCCACTTCTCCGTGATGCGTGAGGACGGAGACGCGCGTGTGGGTGATGCCGTTGATAACGGTGGGTTCACGAAGAGCCGTGACCTGGGCGAAAGGCTGGGGCCGCGCGGGTGACGCGCCGGACACGAACGAGTTGCCACCCGGATGGCCGATTGAACCGAGACACAGCTCACACTAAGAGTGTGACATCGGGTTAACTTTCCGTAGTAACCCCAGGGTGTTCACTTTCCCGAAATTCCCCCGCGACCGGAATCGGGTGACGACTGTTGCCCTGCCCGCCGCCGCCCCGTTACTGTCCCCGGGTCCGTTGTCACAGTCCGGTCACGAATAGGACAGGGAAGGCATCCAAGCTCCACCGCCCTCCCAACCGGGTCCCCCGCCCGGTGTCCGGCACCGCGAAGCTCGTCCCCCGCGAGCCTGGTGTTTCGAACCGAACTCCCCGAACGCGGAAGGCTGGGTCTTGTCCCGACATCGCTCGACCGGTGGTGAACGCGAGTTCGCCGCGCTGGACGAAGCGCTCGAACGCGGTGCTCGCCGCGTGAAGGGCGCGCACCGGATCGCTCCCCCGTCCTCCGCCCTGCGTGGGCGGGTCGTGGTCGCCGCGGTCGCGGTCGGCGCTTTCGCCGCTGCCGCCGCCGGTCAGACCATCCAGGCCGCCTCCAGTGGCGGTGCGTCCGCCGCCGACGACGTCGCGCCCCCGCTCGCCGGGGTCCGGCAGGCCGCCGCGTCGATGGGCTCCGGTGGTGACACCGGTGGCACCACCGCGGCCCCCGAGCTGCTGACCCTCTCCAAGGAGACCGACGGCTCGGCCGAGGTCCAGAAGATCGCCACGGCGCAGCGCCTCACGGAGGCCCGCAACGCCCGCGCCGCCCAGCTCAAGGCCAAGCAGGAAGAGGCCGCGCGGCCCAAGTTCGTGCAGCCCGCAGTCGGCACCTTCACCTCGGGCTTCGGCGCCCGCTGGGGCGTCACGCACTACGGCATCGACATCGCCAACCGGATCGGCACCCCGATCGTCTCCGTGGCCGACGGCACCGTCATCGAGGCGGGCACGGCCAGCGGGTTCGGCCTGTGGGTGCGAGTGCAGCACGAGGACGGCACCGTCTCGGTCTACGGCCACGTCAACGACTACGTGGTGCGCGAGGGCCAGCAGGTCAAGGCCGGTCAGCTCATCGCGCACATCGGTAACCGCGGCCAGTCGACCGGCCCGCACCTGCACTTCGAGATCTGGGACACCAGCGGACGCAAGATGAACCCCCTTCCGTGGCTTGCCGCACGCGGGATCTCGTTCTGACCCCAGAGTTCACCCAAATCGGCCCCCGGTAAACCCACGTCACCCGATTTGGTTGCGCGCGGTACTACACGCGCAGGCCGACGGGCCCGCCGTGCACTGGGCGGAGCGGCCCGGACCGGCCCTGGTCCTGCGCGGCCCGGCTCCGGCGCCGCGCACCCCCGCGAACGCGCCCACACGGGTCACCAGGCAGGGGCGCGCCCCCACGCACCGGCAGGACACCGCACAGCGGCTCGGCGCGCCCACCGCGAAGTCCCCCTCGGCTTCGGCGCGCAGCCCGACGGCCAGGTCCAGCGCCCGGCGCACGCGGTCGTCCATGTGTCCACCTCCCAGTCGCTTCCCCAGTCGCGAGTCTTCAGCGACCCCCAGGTCAGGCGCCATTTCCGACGCTGAGCACAGTCAACAGCAGGGGTACGACAATTCCGGGCGCTGTCGTGGGGCCGCGCTAGGTTCGGAGCCGTGAGCAACCTCTCCCGGCCCCGGCTCGACCGGTGGCGCACCCGGATGGCCGAGCACGTCGAGTCCGGGTCGGTGCCCGGGATCGTGGGCCTGCTCAGCAGGCGCGGCGAGACCCACGTCCACGCACATGGCGTCCGCGAGGTCGGCGGCGCGGCGATGGCCGAGGACACAATCTTCCGGATCGCCTCGATGACCAAGCCGGTCGCCGCGGTGGCGGCGATGATCCTCGTGGAGGAGTGCGGGCTCCGGCTGGACGACCCGGTGGCCGAGTTGCTGCCCGAACTGGCGGAGCCGCGGGTCCTCCGGGCGCTCGACAGCCCGGTGGACGAGACGGTCCAGGCCGAGCGCCCGATCACGGTGCGCCACCTGATGGACTCCACGTTCGGGCACGGGATCATCATGGCGCCGCCCGGCACCTATCCCGTCCAGGACGCCCTTGCCGAGGTCGGCCTCACCCCCGGACCGCCGCAGCCATCGTCCACACCGGACCAGGACGAGTGGATCAGTCTACTCGCGACCGTCCCTTTGCTCTCGCAGCCCGGCGAGAAATGGTGGTATGACACGGCTTATGACGTGCTGGGGATTCTGATCTCGCGGGCGTCCGGCAAGCCGTTCGATGTGTTCTTGCGCGAGCGGATCTTCGAGCCGCTGGGCATGGTGGACACCGGCTTCCACGTACCGGCGGACAAGATCGACCGACTCGCCACCGCGTACACCACGGAGGGCGACCAGCTCACCGTGTACGACCCCGCCGTCGGGGGACAGTGGAGCAGCCCGCCCGCGTTCGCCTCGGGCCGGGGCGGCCTGGTCTCGACGGCCGCCGACTACCTCACCTTCGGCCGCATGCTGCTCGACGACGGTCGAGGCCCGAACGGTCGCCTGCTCTCCCGGCTGTCCGTGCGCACGATGACCACCGACCAACTGCTGCCCACCCAGAAGGCGGGCGCGGGCCTGGGCGACGGTTTCTTCGACAGCTCCGGCTGGGGCTTCGGGGTGAGCGTCGTGACCCGCCGCACCGACATCCACATGGTGCCCGGCCGCTTCGGCTGGACCGGTGGGCTGGGTACGACGGCGCAGATGGACCCGACGGAGGATCTGGTCGCGATCATGCTGACGCAGCAGGCGTGGACGTCGCCTGACGGGCCCAAGGTCTACGCCGACTTCCTCACGTCGAGCTACCAGGCCATCGACGATTGATCGGTTGCTCGGCGTTCCAGCGGGGTGGGGTTCTCTCGTGGTCTGGGCGCGAGTTGTCGAGCGTTGCTCGATGGGGTGAATTGTCTTTGTGTGGGGCCCCTACGAGCCTGCGGTGGGGCGGGCAAGCCACCCCACCCGCGGGAGAGCTTGGCAGGCTCGTCCCCCCACACAAAGACAATCCACACCCATCGAGCAGTTCAGACGGGCGCGGTGGACTGAGTGGTAGGTCGGGCTGGCAGACGTCGAGGGCCGGCGGGTTCGGCTTGGCGGGGTGGGGAAAGTAGCGGGGGCGGCTGAGGTGGGTGGGCGAGCGCGGCTTGGGCGGTGCGCAGGCCGAATCCACCAGTTGGCACAACGCGAATCGCCGCTCAGACCGTTCACCACGTCGCCCAAATCAGGCGCCCTTGGAGATGACGGGCTGGGATCTGGTGCCGATGCCGAGCAATGAAGGCAGGCCTCAGCATGGGAGTGGGCATCGGCTCGCCCCTCGGCGTTCAGGCCGGTCCACGACCTTTTGAACCCCACCGCCCGAATCGAGCGCAGCCCTCGCCCTCCTCTGGGGGGACAGCCCTGCTCCAGTCTATCGGCGGTGGGGTGGTGCGGAAGGGGCCGCGAAATCCTGTGGATGGTTTCGGCGGATGTGGATGGCCGGGGCAGGCAAGATCAAATCGCGGCCTGCCCCGGTCTGTGGATCGGGTTAGAGCTTCACCATCGGGACGCTGCCGATCAGCATCAGGCGGATGGTGCCCGAGCTGCCGAAGTCGATGGTGGCCGTGGCACGGGGGCCTTGGCCGTCGGAGGCGACCACCGTGCCCAGGCCGTATTTGTCATGGTTGACGCGGTCGCCGACGTTCAGGGACAGGGCCGGGGTGTCCTGCCAGCCCTTGCCCGGGGCCGAGCGCAGGCGGTTCGTCTGGGTGGCGGTGGTGGAGCGGGTGCCACCCCACGTGGTGGCCCGGGTGGGGCTTGAGCGCTCCGGGCCGACTCGGCGCCAGTCGATGAGGTCGGGGGGGATCTCGTCGAAGAAGCGGGAGGCCGGGTTGGTCATGGGCTGGCCCCAGGCGGAGCGGACCAGGGCTCGGGAGAGGTAGAGGCGTTCCCGGGCGCGGGTGATGCCGACGTACGCCAGGCGGCGTTCTTCGGACAGCTCCACCGGGTCGCTCAGGGCCCTCATGTGGGGGAAGATGCCGTCTTCCCAGCCCGTCGCGAAGACGACCGGGTACTCGAGGCCCTTGGCGGTGTGCAGGGTCATCAGGGTGACCACACCGCCGGTGTCCTCGGCGTCGGGGATCGAGTCGGCGTCGGCGACCAGGGAGACGCGTTCGAGGAAGGCGTCCAGGGAACCAGCCACCGGGCCGGTGGGCTCGATGGGGGCGGAGCCCCCCGGGGCGTCGTCGGCCGGGGTGGCGTCGGGCTGCTCGGTGAACTCGCGGGCGACGGTGATCAGCTCGTTGAGGTTCTCGAGCCGGGACGCGTCCTGCGGGTCGTCGCTGGCTTCGAGTTCGGCGCGGTAGCCGGTCTGGTCGAGCACGGCGTCGAGGACCTCGGCGACGTCCTGCCCGTCCTCGACGAACCGGCGGAGGCCGTCGACCAGTTCGACGAAGCCCGAGATGGCCCGCTGCGAGCGCGGGTTCAGCATCGGCACCCGGCCCTCGGTGGCGGCGCGCAGGGCCGCGGCGAAGGAGACCCGCTCGCGGTCGGCGAACGCGGCGACGCACGCCTCCGCGCGGTCGCCGATGCCCCGCTTGGGCACGTTCAGCACCCGGCGGAGGCTGACCGTGTCGTCGGGGTTGGCCAGCAGGCGCAGGTAGGCCAGCGCGTCGCGGATCTCGCGGCGCTCGTAGAAGCGGACGCCGCCGACCACCCGGTAGGGCAGGCCCAGCCGGATGAAGATCTCCTCGAAGACGCGGGACTGGTTGTTCGTCCGGTAGAAGACGGCGACGTCGCTGTTGTTCGCCGCGCCGCTGTCCACCAGGCGGTCGATCTCGCCCGCGACGAAGTTGGCCTCGTCGTGCTCGTTGTCGCCGACGTAGGCGACGATCTTCTCGCCGTCGCCCATGGCCGTCCACAGCCGCTTGTCGCGGCGGTCGGTGTTGCGGGCGATGACCGCGTTGGCCGCGGTGAGGATGTTCTGCGTGGAGCGGTAGTTCTGCTCCAGCAGCACCGTGGTGGCGTCCGGGTAGTCGCGCTCGAACTCGACGATGTTGCGGATGGTCGCGCCGCGGAAGGCGTAGATGGACTGGTCCGCGTCGCCGACCACGCACAGCTCGGCGGGCGGCAGGCCGTCCGTGCCCTTGCCGACCAGCTCCCGGACCAGGGTGTACTGGGCGTGGTTGGTGTCCTGGTACTCGTCGACCAGCACGTGCCGGAACCGCCGGTGGTAGTACTCCGCCACGTCCGGGAAGACCTGCAGCAGCTCGACCGTGCGCATGATCAGGTCGTCGAAGTCCATCGCGTTCGCCTCGCCGAGGCGGCGCTGGTACTCCCCGTAGACCTCGGCGACGCGGCGCTCGAGGTCGTTGCCCGCGTTCTGCGCGGCAGTCTCGGCGTCGAGCAGCTCGTTCTTCAGGTTCGAGATGTGGATCGAGAGGGTGCGCGCCGGGTACCGCTTCGGGTCGAGGTCGAGGTCGCGCGCGACCAGGGTGATCAGCCTGCGCGAGTCGTCGGCGTCGTAGATGGAGAAGCTGGAGGTCATGCCCAGGGCCTTGGCCTCGCGGCGCAGCACCCGCACGCACATCGAGTGGAAGGTCGACACCCACATGGCGTTGGCCCGGCGGCCGACCAGCTCGGCGACCCGCTCCCGCATCTCGGCCGCGGCCTTGTTGGTGAAGGTGATGGCCATGACCTGGCCGGGGTGCACGTGCCGCTGGGCCAGCAGGTAGGCGATGCGCCGGGTGAGGACGCGGGTCTTGCCCGAGCCCGCGCCCGCGACCACCAGCAACGGGGTACCGGCGTGCTCCACGGCCCGGCGCTGCGCGTCGTTGAGGTCGGCCACGAGCGCGGCGGCGCCGTGTGGAACCGCATGCGGCGCGGGGTCCCGCGCGGGGGGCTCGGCGGGCAGGTCGGCGGGGAGGTCGAAGAGAGCTTCCATCGTGGCGTCCACGGTACCGGGGGGCACCGACAATCCGGATGCAGGTCACGCTTGACGCACTCGACTGCCACGGCCGGTTTGTGCCAGACTCGGGGCGTGCTGCGCTGCTACGAGTTTTTTTACGGGACCCGGACTCCGGCTCCCGTGGACTCGCCTACAGCGGCGTAGGTCAAGAACCCACAGCGAAGCCCCGGAGTCCTCGGACCCCGGGGCTTCGCCGCTTCACGGGGACCAGGGGACCAGGCGCGAGAACCAGGCGAGGATGACGATGAGCCCGATCACCCAAGGCCAGACCACCGAGAACGCGACCGCCGAGGACACCAAGGCGGGTCTCGAGCTGCCCGCCCCCGAAGAGGTCGCCGAGCTGCGCAAGGAGATCGACGTGCTCGACCAGGAGATCCTGCGGCTGGTCAAACGCCGCGCGGAGGTCTCCCGCACGATCGGCGCCGCGCGGATGGCCGCGGGCGGGCCGCGGATCGTGGTCAACCGCGAGATGGACGTGCTGGCCCGCTACCGCGAGCTGGGCCCGGCGGGCCGGATGCTGGCCATGGCCCTGCTGGACCTGGGCCGCGGCCAGCTCGGCCGCTAGCCCGCGACCGCCGACCGCCCCGGCCCACCGCCGGGGCGCGGCGGGTGGCGGCGCGCGGACCAGGGTCGACTCCGGGTTCTCCCCCATCACGGGTGGCCCCGCGTCCGGCAGACTTGGGGCATGTTCGATCTCATCGCGGTCCTCGTCGCCGTCGTCGCCCTGGTAGCCGCCCTCGGCCACACCGCCTACCTGGCCCTGCTGAACTCCGCGGCGCGCAAGCGGGGGGTCAGCGGCAACCCGGTCGCCGAGTACGTGCGCGGTCGCTGGCCGGTCGCCGGGGTCACCACCGCCGGTGCGGCGCTGGCCCTGCTGCTGACCAGCGGCGGCGGCTTCCTCGACACCGTGGCCATCCTGCTGGCCGCCGGTTCCGGCGCGGTCGCGGGCAGCTCGCTGTCCAAGACCGTGGAGCGCTACCGCGGCAACCGGTAGGGCGCGGGAAGCGCACCGGCGCGCGGCGACCGGTGCACCCAGCGGGGAATCCGGCGTGGCGGTTTCACGCCAAAGTGTGGTTTGCGCGCGATAAACGTGCTCGGGCGTACGAACCGGTCGGAAACGCTTACTCTTCTCCGCGTGATCGGTGCGACTCCCCGTGATGACGTGCGGCGGGCCCTCGTGGTCTGCGCGCACCCCGACGACGTCGACTTCGGGGCCTCCGGCACCGTCGCGGGCTGGGTCGACGCCGGGATCGAGGTCGCCTACTGCCTGGTCACCTCGGGCGAGGCCAGCGGTGACGGTTCCCGCCCGCCCGCCGAGGTGGCCGCGACCAGGCGGGCCGAGCAGCGGGCCGCGGCCGACGTGCTGGGCGTCGGCGGGATCACCTTCCTGGACCACCCGGACGGCTCGGTCGAGCCGAGCATCGCGCTGCGCCGCGACATCACCCGGGTCATCCGCCGGTTCCGGCCGGACCGGGTGCTGACCTGGTCGCCGGAGATCAACTGGGACATGGTGCCCACCGCGCACCCCGACCACCGGGCGACCGGCGCGGCCACCTTCGCGGCGGTCTACCCGGACGCGCGCAACCCCAACGCCCACCCCGCGCTGCTGCGCGAGGAGGGCTTGGAGCCGTGGACCGTGCGCGAGCTGTGGATCGCCGACGCGCCCCGGCACCTGCGCAACCACGCGGTGGAGATCACCGAGCGCTTCGACCGGCGGATGGCCGCGCTGCGCTCGCACGTGTCCCAGGTCGGCGGCAACCCGGGCCTGGAGGCGGGGATGCGCGGCCACTTCGCCGACACCGCGGCCCGCTACGGCCTGCCGCGGGACTGCCTGGCCGAGGAGTTCCAGCTCGTCGACACCGCTTGACCAGCCCGCCGACCAGGCGCCCGCCGCGCAGGAGGAGGAGTCCGGAGCAGATGGCCAGTTCCCCCGACCCCGAGTTCCCGGGGGCCGACGACCAGGGCAGGCACCGGGTGGACGGGCGGCCGCGGCGCGCCCGGCGCGGTGGCGCGCACTCGCTGGAGGGCGCCGCGCGCGCGGCGGGCGACACCGACGTGCTGCCCGTGGTCGGCCCGACCGTGCACGTGGACGGGCCCGCGACCGGGCTGGCCAAGTTCGACCTGGGCACCATCCCGGCCTCGGTGACCCCGCCGGTCTCGTGGCGGCGGGCCGCGTGGTTCGCGGTGGCCTCGGCGATCCTGGTGGTGTTCGGCCTGACGTACGCGGCGGTCACGCTGATGACCGGGCCGCGCAGGCCGGACGTGATCGACGCGCTGCCCGGCCTGCCGGGGATGCCGAGCAGGCTGCCGGAGCCGCTGGTCGACGGCCAGGGCGGGACCCCGTCCGCCGCCCCGCGCCCCGGCGGGGCGCCGAGCAGCGGGGCGCCCGCGCCGACCTCGGCGCCCGAGTCCCCCGGCCCGGACGCCGGGGACGGCGACCAGACGAGCGAGTCGTCCGCGGACGGTTCCCCCGTGACCACCACCCGGGTGGCGGCCGCTGGACCGGGTGACTACTTCAACGGTGGGTCGGTGCCCGCCCCCCAGGTCACCGCGGCGCCGCGCAGCACCGTCGTGACGCCGATGCTGGTGGTCCCGCCCAACGACCCGAACACGATGGGTGACCGGACCGAGGCCTTCTACCGGGCCATGCCGGGCGACCCGGGCGCGGCCTACGCGCTGACCACCGGGCACCTGCGCCGCGAGGGCCAGGAGCAGCTGCGCCGCCACTACGCCGACGTGGTGCGGGTCGACGTGGTGCGGATCGTGGTCGACCCGAGCCGGGCGCGGACCAAGGCGCTGCTGAGGCTGGTCCGCCGGGACGGCTCGGTGACCACCGAGGAACGCGAGCTGACCTTCACCTTCGGCGCCGACCCGCGGATCAGCGCGGAGCGGGCGACGCCCTGACCAGGCCGGACCGCGCCGATCACCCGATCGGCGCGCGGGGCCATACCAATGCCGCGATTCTCACCGCGCGGGGATTCTCTTCGCCGTCCGCGTGGTGAATGATGTGCGCGTGAGACCACCGGGGTGATGACCAAGGTGGGCGGACGTGATGGACCACCTGACCCGCCGTGTTGCGCCGATCGCACCCGCCCCGGCGGATATCGGCCACCGCCGATGGCACATGTTGCTCTTTTCAGGTGAATCTCGTCGCCATCCATCGCCTCGATCGGGTGATGAGCCGAGAAAGAGTGGTGTGGGCCCCCGGCAGCACGGTACGAGTTGCCCCGTTGCGCGACTCAGGCGGAGGAAAGCGGCAGTGGATCGTCCGACGACCGGCAGGCGGCGGGTGCGCTCCGGCTCGGTACGTGTCGCCGAGCTGATCCGAAGGCAACCCGCGACCACGACCCCACCCGTTGCGGCAGCGGCAACGCCCCAGCCGGAACGGGTGTGCGCGGAGCCCACCGAGACCCTGCCCCGGATCGACCCCGAACCCACCGAGGCGCCCTGGGTACCCGAGGAGCCCGGCGAGGCCCGGCAGGCGACCGCGGCGGTGCCCGCGGACCGCTCGCGGGTGGCGCACGCGGCCAAGCTCGCGGGCCTCGGCGTGGCCGTGGTCACGCTGTGCGGCGCGATCGTCACCGCGACCGTGGTGTCGCGGGACCGGACGAACCAGGCCGCGGCGGGTGCCGAGCGGGCCCCGCTGCAGATCACCGGCGAACAGGCGCTGCTGCCGCACGAGCTGGACCGCACGGTGACCTCGTCGACGGTGTTCGTACCGTCCCAGCTGCTGGACGTGCCCGCCACCGGGTCGGCGTTCGGGAACGTGACGCCGGACACGCGGCCGGACTCGTCGATGCGCGCGGTCAAGCAGACCCTCCCGAGCGGGCACCGCCGCGGCTCGGACAGCGACACCAGCCCGGCCGGGTCCTCCCGGGTGCCCGAGCGCGGGGTCACCTCCAGCCGGGAGCTGGTGCTGGAGTACTACCACCTGGTCGAGGTCAACCCGCGGCTCGCGTTCGACCTGGTCGCGGGCGAGCGGCTGGGCACCACGCTGGCGGAGTTCGTCGGCTCGTGGCAGACGGTGCGCTGGATCCAGGTGCTGGACGTGGTGGAGCGGCCGGACGGGGTGCTCGCGGTGGTCCGGATCCACCTGGGTGACGGCGCCCACTTGCGGGTACAGCAGCTACTGAAGGTGACGGTGAGCGCTCCGCAACGCATCGTCGGCGCGGAGTTGGTCTCCGCGCAACTGGACTGAACCGCGCCGGAGTCCGCGACTAGTTCGACCGACCCCCGATTGGGGGACGATTGTGACAGTATGTAGCCGTTGCCAGGCCGGGCCCGCACAAGTGGGACTTGCGTTCATGCGCACTGAGTGAACGCCTAGCCTGGAACGGTCGGCCAACCCCGGGCCAGAGCACGGCGTCACCGAGGCGCCGGACTGGGGTGTGCGCCTAGACGATGCCCGCGACCACCTGACGCGGGCAGGGGAGGTTCCGGTCGGGATGAGCGACGATGGCCGGCTGGTCGCCGGGCGCTACCGGCTGGAGCGGCGGATCGGCAGCGGCGCCATGGGCGTGGTCTGGCAGGGCGTGGACGAGCGCCTGAACCGGCCCGTCGCGGTGAAGAAGCTGCTGCTGTCGCCGGGGCTGCCCGAGGACGAGGCGGAAGAGGCCGTCGCCCGCTGCATGCGCGAGGGGCGCATCGCCGCGCGGCTGCACCACCCGAACGCCATCGCGGTCTTCGACGTGGTCGACGAGGACGGCGTGCCCTGCCTGATCATGGAGTACCTGCCGTCGGTCAGCCTGGCCATCGCGCTCGCCGAGCGCGGGCCGCTGGACCCGGTCGAGACGGCCAGGATCGGCACCCAGGTGGCCGCGGCGCTGGCCGCCGCGCACGCCGCCGGGATCGTGCACCGCGACATCAAGCCGGGCAACATCCTGCTCGGCGACGACGGCTCGGTGAAGATCACCGACTTCGGCATCTCCCGGGCCACCGACGACGTGACGGTCACCAAGACCGGGCTCATCGCGGGCACCCCGGCCTACCTGGCCCCCGAGGTCGCCGTCGGGCGCGACCCGTCCGCGGCCTCGGACGTGTTCTCCCTCGGCTCCACGCTCTACGCCGCGACCGAGGGCGAGCCGCCGTTCGGGCTCAGCGACAACACCCTGGCCCTGCTGCACGCGGTGGCCGCGGGCAAGATCAACCCGCCGGAGCGCTCCGGCCCGCTGACCGACGTGTTGGTGGCGCTGCTGGCCGCGACGGCGGAGGACCGGCCGTCCACCGCCAAGGCGCGGGACATGCTCAACGCGGTGGCCCGCGGCGAGGACCCGAACGTGCCGCCGGTGCCGGTCGCGGTCGCCGAGGCGCACACCCGGCTGGTCGCCGCGCCGGGCGCGGACCCGACGCCGTCCAACCCGGCCGCGCGGACCACCGTGGTCGGCGGCGGCAGTCGGGTGGGCACCGCGCCACCGCGACAACCGCTGCCACCGCGCTCGCGGGTGCCGTTGGTGGTCGCGGGCGTGGGGTTGGCCGCGATCCTGGCCGCGGGCGCGATCATGATCTTCAACCGGGACACCGACGCGAAACCGCAGGGCCCGTCCGGTCCGGCCGACACCACGACCACCGCGTTCGTGCGACCCACCACCACCGCCGAGCGCCCGGAGAGCACCGCGCCCACCACGCGGACCGCGGTGCCGCCGCCCAACCAGCCCACGACTACGGTGCCGCCCACCACCACGACCACGGTGGCACCGACGACCACGACCACGGCGGAGACGACGACCACCACGGTGCCGCCCACCACGACGACCACGGTGGCACCGACGACCACGACCACGGGTGTGCCGAGCGCGTCGGCGACGCCCGTCCAGTAAGCCGGGAGTAGCGATGACCAGCGAGCAGACCTTGGTGGCCGGGCGCTACCGGCTCGGCGCGCGCATCGGCAGCGGGGCGATGGGCGTGGTGTGGCAGGCCCGCGACGAGCGGCTGCACCGGACGGTGGCGGTCAAGCAGCTGCTGTCCCAGCCCGGGCTCACCGCGGACCAGGCCGAGGAGGGCAGGCAGCGGGCGATGCGCGAGGGCCGGATCGCGGCCCGGCTGGCGCACCCCAACGCGATCACCGTCTACGACGTGGCCGAGCACGAGAACGAGCCATGGCTGATCATGGAGTACCTGCCGTCCAAGAGCCTGGCGGCGGTGCTCAACGAGCGCGAGGTGCTGCCGCCGGTCGAGGCCGCCCGGATCGGTACGCAGGTGGCCGCCGCCCTGGTCGCCGCGCACGCGGCCGGGATCGTGCACCGCGACGTCAAGCCCGCGAACGTGCTGCTCGGCGACGACGGCACGGTCAAGATCACCGACTTCGGCATCTCCCGGGCCACCGGCGACATCACCGTCACCGCGACGGGCATGCTGGCGGGCACCCCGGCGTACCTGGCGCCCGAGGTGGCCAAGGGCGAGGCCCCGACGCCCGCGGCGGACGTGTTCTCCCTCGGGTCGACGCTGTACACGGCCGTCGAGGGGCACTCGCCGTTCGGGCTGAGCGAGAACACCCTGGCGCTGCTGTACGCGGTGGCGGCCGGGAAGGTGACGCCGCCGCGGCAGGCGGGCCCGCTGACCGCGCTGCTGATGCAGCTGCTGCGGGCCGATCCGCTGGAGCGGCCGTCGATGACCGCGGCGAAGGAGGCGCTGGCCGCGGTCGCGGCGGGCAAGCCGCTGCCGTCCGTGCTGGACCAGCGCACGGTGCCCGCCCCGCTCCCGCCGCCGCGCCCCCAGCAGCCGGGCACGCGGCTGGACATGAACCCGTTCGCCGAGAGCGGCCCCAAGACCCCGCCGCGGCCCGGGATGCCGCCGCAGGGCTACACCGGCACGCCGCCGGGCGGGTTCGGCCCGCCGACGCCCGCCGGGGGCATGCGCACACCCGCGGGTGGGACGCGCCAGCCGACGGGCGGGATGAGCCACACGCCCGCGAAGGGCGTCCGCCGCCCGCCGCCGCAGCCGGAGCCGAAGAAGAAGCGCGACGCGCGGTCGATCATGCTGACCGTGCTGGCGATCGTGGCCGCCGCGCTGCTGGGCATCCTGGTGGCCAGCCTGGTGACCAAGGACTCCACCCAGGCAGGCGGCGGCGACCCGTCGACGACGACCACCGCGGCGGCACCGCAGACCACCACGTCCGCGAAGCCGACCACCACGACGAAGAAGTCCACGACGCCGACCACCACGTCGTCGACGACCGCGGTCACCACGACCGACGACGACAAGCCCTCGCCGGATGACTACGAGGCCGCGCTGCGCAACTACTACCAGCTGCTGCCCGCGAACCCGCCTGCCGCGTGGCAGCTGCTGACCTCGCGGGCGCAGGAAGCCTCGAAGAGCTACGAGGACTTCGAGAACTTCTACAAGCGGCAGGAGTCGGTGGAGGTGACCGAGGCCAAGGCCAAGGACGACAAGGTCGCGGCGAAGATCAAGTTCGTCACGAAGAAGGGCGAGACCAGCGTCGAGTCCTACTCGTTCACCTTCGCCGAGCAGGACGGCAAGCTCAAGATCGACAGCTACACCCGCGCCCAGAACGGCTGACCCGGAACCGTCTTCCGACCCAGCCCCGGTCGGCCTCCGCCGACCACCCTCCGCGTCCCGAACCCAGGACACCCTGATGGACGTCCACTTGGACAGGCGTCGGACTGATGTCATGGACACCAGCGGGCACAAGTCGAATACGCGGTCCTGAGCTGGGAGGACCCGTTGAGCAACACGGAAACATCGAACGCACCAAGGTGTTCTTGCCGATGCGATTCCAAGGCGATCCCGGCGAGGAATAGCGCGGAACCGGTGGCTGCTCAGCCGTCCAGCTGGGCCGCGGCGGCGTCGCGGAGGGCGGCCAGGAGGAACACCAGGGCGGGTTGGCCGAGGGACGCGACGCGGACGGCGGCGTGGATGGCGCGGGCCGGTTCGGGGCGGCGGACCTTGCGGACGACCACCCCCGGGTGCCGGTTGCCCAGCCCCATCATCGGGATCAGGCTGATGCCCAGGCCCGCGGCGACGAAGCCCTGCGAGTTCGTGTAGTCCTCGCTCTCCACGACCACGTTCGGCGTGAAGCCCGCCGACGCGCAGGCGTCGTAGACGATCTGGCGGCAGGGGGCCGAGGTCCACTCGTTGACCCAGGGTTCCTCGGCCAGGTCGGCCAGGTCGATGACCCGTTTCGCGGCGAGGCGGTGGCCCTTGGGCAGGACGACCCGGTAGGGGTCGTCGAGCAGGTGGGTCATCTGGATGCCGTCCGGGATCACGTCCCGTGAGCGGGCCACGATGGCCAGGTCGGCCCGTCCTTCCACCACCTCCGGCAGCGGGTCCTCCGGGTCGAACAGCTTGAGGTCGACCTGGACACCGGGGTGCTCGGCGCGCAACCGGGCCAGGGCCGGGGGCACCAGGGCCGCGCCCGCGGTGGCGAAGCAGCGGATGGCGATCCGGCCGGTGCGCCCCGCGCGCAGGTCGGCGAGCGCCGTCTCAGCTTCGGCCAGGTGCTTGCCGATGATGGCGGCGTGCTCGGTGAGCAGCAGCCCGGCCGCCGTCGGCTGGACGCCGCGGCCGACGCGTTCGAGCAGGGAGGTGCCCGCCTCGCGCTCCAGGGCGGCGATCTGCTGGCTGATGGCCGACGGCGTGTAGCCGAGGTTGGTCGCCGCGGCCGTGATCGAGCCGCTGGTGACCACGGCGCGCAGGACCTGGAGGCGACGGACGTCGAGCATGTAGCTGAGCTTAATGGTCCCTCAAGGACATTTCACTTGTTCTTGAGGTAGCGCCGGGTGAGAGTGAGTGGCAGAAGACCACCGAGATGGAGGAACGGCCGTGATCAGTGGGAACCGGGGGACGCTGGTCCGGATGGGCATCCTCGCCCTGCTCTGGGGTTCCAGCTTCCTGTGGATCAAGCTGGCGCTCCCCGGGCTGAGCCCGGTGCAGATCACGGTCGCCCGGTGCGCGCTGGGCGCCGTCGTGGTCGTCACGCTCTGCTACCTCGGCCGCAACCGGCTGCCGCGCGACCGGCGCACCTGGGGGCACCTGGTGGTCGCCGCGCTGTTCGGCAACGCCATCCCGTTCGCGCTGTTCGCGGTCGGCGAGCAGACCGTCTCCTCCGGCGTGGCCGGGGTGCTCAACGCCACCACCCCGCTGTGGGCGCTGCTCATCGGCATCCTGATCGGCACCGAGCGCGGCCTCAAGCCGGTGCGCCTCGGCGGGCTGCTGCTCGGCTTCGCGGGCACCCTGCTGATCTTCGCGCCGTGGGCGCAGGCCGGGCTGGCCAGCTGGGGCTCGCTGACGATCCTCGCGGCCGCGGCGAGCTACGCGGTCAGCTACACCTACATCGGCCGCACCCTGGCCGGGCGCGGCACCGCGCCGATCGCGCTGTCCGCCGCGCAGCTGATCACCGCGACCGGGCTCAGCGCCGTCGCGGTGCCGGTCAGCGGTCTGCAGACCGTGCACCTGAACGCGACCGTGCTGATCGCGATCGGCGTGCTGGGCGTGTTCGGCACCGGGTTCGCCTTCGCCATCAACTACCGGCTGATCGCCGACGAGGGCGCGACCAACGCCACCACCGTCGGCTACCTGCTGCCGGTCGTGTCGGTGCTGCTCGGCGCCATCTTCCTCGACGAGGGCATCAACGCCCGGGTGATCGTCGGCATGGTCGTCGTGCTCATCGGCGTCGGCATGACGCGCTGGCAGCGGCGCACGCCGTCGCCGGTCGTGGCCGAGGACCCGACCGGCGTGCTCACCAAGGCGGCGTGAGCCGCTGGACCAGCCCGGCGGGGTGAGCCGAGCTCAGACCAGCCTGCGGTCGGAGGCCCAGCGGGACAGCTCGTAGCGGTTGGACAGCTGGGTCTTGCGCAGGACGCTGGACACGTGCGTCTCCACGGTCTTGACCGAGATGAACAGCTCCGAGGCGATCTCCTTGTAGGCGTAGCCGCGGGCCAGTAAACGCAGCACGTCCCGCTCGCGCGGGGTCAGCAGGTCCAGCTCGGGGTCGTTGATCGGGGCCGCGCCCGGCCGGTCGGCGAACGCGTCGAGGACGAAGCCCGCCAGCCGCGGCGAGAACACCGCGTCGCCCTCGGACACCCGCAGCACCGCCGTGACCAGCTCCTGGCTGGAGATCGTCTTGGTGACGTAGCCGCGGGCACCGGCCCGGATGACCGCGATGACGTCTTCGGCCGCGTCGGAGACCGACAGCGCCAGGAACACCACCTCGGGGTGCGGCTTGCGCGACTGGCGCAGCACCTCGGCGCCGCCGCCGTCGGGCATGTGCACGTCGAGCAGCACCACGTCGGGGCGCAGGTGGCCGATGCCCGCCACCGCCTCCCCCACGGTGCCCGCCTCGCCGACGACCTCGATGGCGTCGGTGAGCGTGTCCAGTTCGGCGCGCACGCCCGCGCGGAACATGCTGTGGTCGTCGACCAGGTACACCCGGACCGGGCGCTTCTCGGCCGGGGTGCCCTCCGGCTCGCCTGCTTGCTCGCTCATGCGGCCACTTTCGCACGTGGCATGTGCAGCTGTACCTCGGTCCCGTCCCCCGGCGCGGTGCGCAGCTTGATCTCGCCGCCGTTGCGCTCCATCCGACCCCGGATCGAGTCGGCCAGGCCGTGCCGGTCCTCCGGCACCTCCTCGGGGTCGAAGCCCTTGCCGCGGTCGCGCACGAACACCGTGACCGTCTCCGGCTCGACCTCGGCGTACACCGAGACCTCGGCGACCCCGGCGTGCTTGGCCGCGTTGACCATCGCCTCCCTGGCGGCCATCACCACGGCGGTGAGCTTGGCGTCGAGCTCGCAGTCGCCGACCACGACGTGCTGGACCTTGATCGCGAAGGTGTCCTCGACCTCGCCGGAGGCCCGGGCCAGCGCCTCGGCCAGCGAGCCGCCCGCCGCGCCCCCGACGCCGCCGTAGCCCGCGGGGCCGTAGAGCCAGCTGCGCAGCTGCCGCTCCTGGCCGCGGGCCAGCCGCAGCACCTCGCGCGGGGCGTCGGCCTGCTTCTGGATCAGCGCCAGCGTCTGCAGCACGGAGTCGTGCAGGTGCGCGGCGATCTCGGCGCGCTCCTCGGTGCGGATCCGGGCGCGCCGCTCGTCACCCAGGTCGCGGACCATGCGCAGCCACCACGGCACGGTCAGCATGGCCACGCCGACCAGCGCGGCGACCACCGCGAGCAGGGTGAACTGGACCTGGTCCAGGCCCATGCTGCTGATCAGCACCATGACGATGCCGGTGACCACCAGCGCGCCGCCGCTGAGCACCCGGACCAGCGCGGAGCGGCCACCGCCGCCGAGCAGGGCGCCCTTGACCCGGCGGCGCTGCGACTGGTCGGCCTCGCGCCAGACCAGGGCCGCGCCGACCAGGGTGACGCCGATGGACCCGGCGAACCAGCCGTTGACCGTGCCGGAGAGGGTGCCCGCCCCGATGGTCAGCCCGGCACCCAGCGCGATCAGGCCGAACGCCTGCTGGCGCTCGCGCGCGGACACCTCGGGGGCCGGGTCGTCGGTCGACGCCTGCGCGGCGAAGATCCAGAGCAGCCCGTAGGCCATCGCCCCCGCGCCGCCGAGCGCGGAGAGCACGGCGAAGGCGACCCGGACGTAGAGGACGGGCACGCCGACGTGGTCGGCGAGGCCGCCCGCGACCCCCGCGATGGCGCGGCCCTGCCTGCGCCTGCGCAGGCGCGGCGCGGCGGGCTCGGCCACCGCGGTGCTCTGGCTCGCGCTCGGGCTCGACATGGGGTCCGTCTCCGCGGTCCGGCGTTCCTGGACAGCTGCTTCCACGACAAGAATGCTCACACGGGGGCCGCCGCGCCACATCGGGGTTGGACCCTGAACGCAAAGTCAGGGTCGTTCCCCGATGTCGTGAGCGGTGTCGGGGAGCGATCCTCATCAACGTGAGTGGCACATCGAACCAGGCGCACGGCGCCGGCGTGGAGGACACGCTCAAGGACTTCTGGGCGACCCGCCCACGGCGGCCGAGGTACGGCCGCAAGGTGGCGGGCGTCGCGGCGGGCATCGCCAACCGGTACGGGCTCGACCCGGTCATCATCCGCGTGGCGTTCGCGGTCGCCACCTTCTACGGCGGCGCGGGCGTCGTCTTCTACCTGCTCGGCTGGCTGTTCTTCGCGGCTGAGGACGACGAGGTCTCGCCCGCCGAGGGACTGGTGGGCCGGGGCCGCAGCTCCAGCTCGACGCCGTTCGCGCTGCTGCTGTGCCTCGGCGTGCTCGGCTCGTTCAGCTTCCTGTTCGACCACGCCTTCAACGGCTGGCTCGGGCTGGCGATCGTGGGTGGGCTGGTGTTCCTGCTGCACCGCGGCCGCCGCGACCAGGGTGTCGTGCCGACCGGCCCGGCGCCCGTCGAGGCGGGACCGGTGCCGATGTGGGTGCCGGTGCAGCACGGCCCGCCGGTGCCCCCGCCGTACCAGCCCTACCCGACGCCCCAGGGGGCCCCGGTGACCATGCCGACGAGCACCACCGAGACCCCCGCCGGGGCCCCGGCGGACGCGACCGCGGAGGTGCCGAAGCCCGCGGTGGACGAGGACGGTTTCCGCACCGAGCCCCCCGCGTGGGACCCGCTGGGCGCGGCGCCGTTCGCCTGGGACCTGCCCGAGCCGGGCCGCTCGCTGGTGCCCGACTACGAGCCCGAGCCGCCGGAGCCGCGCAGGCGCTCCAAGGTGGGCCCGATCGCGGTGGCGGTGTCGCTGCTGACCATCGGTGGGGCGGTGCTGGCCGAGTCGCACGGAGCGGCCTGGCTCAGCGTCCCGCACGTGATCGGGATCGTGCTGGGCATCCTGGGCTTGGGCATGGTGGCCGGTTCGTTCGTCCGCGGTGGCCGGGGCCTGATCGGGCTCGCCGTGCCGCTGGCCGCGGTCGGCGTCGCGATGACCACGTTCTGGCCGAACGGCGCGCACGGCGGCGTCGGCGAGCTCACCGCCCACCCGACGACGCTGGACCAGGTGAAGCCGGACTACTCGCTGTCGGTCGGCAACATCGCCCTGGACCTGTCCGACCTGCCCGGCACCGGGTCGATCCGCACGTCGGCCTCGGTCGGGGCGGGCGAGATCACGGTGACCGTGCCCGCGAACGCCGACGTCGAGGTGTCCTGCGAGAGCAAGGTCGGTGAGATCACCTGCCTGCACGACAACCTGGACGGCGTGAACAAGTCGACCACCCTGACCGACAACGGCCCGGACGGTCCGGGCGGACTGAAGATCTTCCTGCAGGTCGAGGCAGGAGCTGGGAGCTTGGCGGTGAACCGTGGCTGACAACCGGCAGACCTCGCGGCGGCTGGACCCGATCACCCTGGTGCTGGGCCTGCTGACCCTGTTCGCCTCGGGCTACGTGCTCAGCGACGGGCGGCTGTGGTTCCCGCAGCTGGACCTGCGCTGGATCTTCGCGGGCGGCGCGGTGCTCGTCGGCCTGCTGCTGCTCGGCTCCTCGTTGCGCAACAAGGGGAAGCGGAAGTAGCCCCACCACCACTCACACGCCGAAACGGCCCGGTCACCTGGTGACCGGGCCGTTTTCGTCGCTATTCCCACTCAATGGTGCCCGGCGGCTTGCTGGTCACGTCGAGCACGACCCGGTTGACCTCCGGGACCTCGTTGGTGATCCGGGTGGACACCCGCTCCAGCACGTCGTAGGGCAGCCGGGTCCAGTCGGCCGTCATGGCGTCCTCACTGGACACCGGGCGCAGCACCACCGGGTGGCCGTAGGTGCGACCGTCCCCTTGGACCCCGACGCTGCGGACGTCGGCGAGCAGCACCACCGGGCACTGCCAGATGTCGCGGTCGAGGCCCGCCGCGGTCAGCTCCTCGCGGGCGATCGCGTCGGCCGCGCGCAGCGTCTCCAGGCGGTCCGCGGTGACCTCGCCGATGATCCGGATGCCCAGGCCGGGGCCGGGGAACGGCTGGCGGTGCACGATCGTCTCCGGCAGGCCCAGCTCCGCGCCGACCCGGCGCACCTCGTCCTTGAACAGCGCGCGCAGCGGCTCGACGAGGTCGAACTCCAGGTCGTCCGGCAGGCCGCCGACGTTGTGGTGGCTCTTGATGTTCGCGGCGCCGGTGCCGCCACCGGACTCGACCACGTCCGGGTAGAGCGTGCCCTGCACGAGGAAGCGGTACTTGTCGCCGCCCGCCTCGGCCTGCAGGTCCAGTTCGGCCTGTTCGAACACCCGGATGAACTCCCGGCCGATGATCTTGCGCTTCTGCTCGGGGTCGGTGACCCCGGCCAGCGCGCCGAGGAAGCGCTCGCGGGCGTCCACGGTGACCAGGCGGACGCCGGTGGCGCTGACGTAGTCGCGCTCGACCTGGGCGCGCTCGCCGGAGCGCAGCAGGCCGTGGTCGACGAACACGCAGGTCAGCCGGTCGCCGATGGCGCGCTGGACGAGCGCGGCGGCGACCGCGGAGTCCACGCCGCCGGAGAGGCCGCAGATCGCGCGGCCGTCGCCGACCTGCGCGCGGATCCGCGCGACCTGCTCGTCGACAATCGACGCGGTGGTCCACTGCGGACGGATGCCCGCCACGTCGTGCAGGAAGCGGCGCAGCACCTCCTGGCCGTGCGGCGAGTGGTGCACCTCGGGGTGGTACTGCACGCCCGCGAACCGGCGCGCGGTGTCCTCGAAGGCCGCGACCGGGGCGCCCTCGCTGGTCGCGGTGACGGTGAAGCCCTCGGGTGCCTTGGTGACGCAGTCGCCGTGGCTCATCCACACCGGGTGCCGGGCGGGCAGGTCGTCGTGCAGGACGCCCTCAGCGGGGCTGAGGTCGGTGCGGCCGTACTCGCGGGTGCCGGTGTGCTCGACCGTGCCGCCGAGGGCCAGGGCCATGGCCTGGAAGCCGTAGCAGATGCCGAACACGGGGACACCGGCGTCGAACAGGGCCGGGTCGACCGCGGGGGCGCCGTCGGCGTAGACGCTGGCCGGGCCGCCGGAGAGCACGATCGCGGCCGGGTCCTTGGCCAGCATGTCCGCAACGCTCGTCGTGTGCGGGACGACCTCGGAGTAGACCTGCGCCTCGCGCACCCGGCGGGCGATGAGCTGGGCGTACTGCGCGCCGTAGTCCACCACGAGGACGGGGCGCTGCGTGTCGGTCATCGTCGAACCTCATCTGGGTGTTGCGGACCACGGGGACGCCGAGGGCTGTTTCCGGACCCGGCGCACCGGTGCCCAGCACCGTGCGCCGACCGGTCCCTCCCTGGGTTTCTCTCCCGGAGATGCCTGCCCGCTCGCCTGTCCGCGCGGGCTTTCCGTGACGCTCGAACCAGACCCGCGTTCATGTTCACCCGCGGCGGAACCCTAGTCACCATCGTCGGTCAGCCCCCACATCCTAACCCGGGGCCTTCTTGGCCAAGCTTCTCGGCCGGAGCGGGCATACCGTTGAGCCATGACCGATGAACCATTGCCGGGCCAGGAGGCCATCGTCGCCAAGCCGCGGCCCTTCTGGGTGGCGGGCAGACCGCGGACCAGCGTAGATACCATCGACGTGCGCCACCCGTACGACGGCACGGACGTGGCGACGGTGTCGGTGCCGACGGCGGCGGACGTGGAGGACGCCATCGCCGCGGCGGCCGCCGCGGCCAAGCCGTTCCGGTCCGCCCCGGCGCACCTGCGGGCGAGCGCGCTCGAGCACGTGTCGCTGACGCTGGCCGAGCGCAAGGAGGAGATCGCCGAGACGATCACCGCGGAGAACGGCAAGCCGCTGAAGTGGTCCACCGCCGAGGTCGGGCGCGCGGTGTCGGTCTTCCGCTTCGCCGCCGAGGAGGCGCGCAGGCACATCGGTGAGCTCCAGCGGCTCGACACCGACGTCGCGGGTGAGGGTCGGCTGGGTCTGATCCGCCGCCGCCCGCGCGGTCCGGTGCTGGCGGTGGCGCCGTTCAACTTCCCGCTGAACCTGGTCGCGCACAAGGTCGCCCCGGCGCTGGCGGTGGGCGCCCCGGTGATCGTCAAGCCCGCGTCGGCGACCCCGCTCTCGGCGCTGCTGCTCGGCGAGATCCTGGCCGAGACCGACCTGCCCGAGGGCGCGTTCTCGGTGCTGCCGGTGCGCGGCTCGGCGATGTCCACGCTGATCGAGGACCCGCGGCTGCCGGTCATCTCGTTCACCGGGTCGACCGGTGTCGGCCACGGCATCTCGGCGGCGGCCCCGCGCAAGCACGTGGTGATGGAGCTGGGCAGCAACAGCGCGGCGATCCTGTGTCCGGACTGGACGGATCTGGACTTCGCGGCGACCCGGATCGCCACCTTCGGCAACTACCAGGCGGGCCAGTCCTGCATCTCGGTCCAGCGGGTCGTGGTGCACCGCTCGCTGGCCGACGAGTTCATCCCGAAGCTGGTGACCGCGGTCGAGGCGCTCAAGACCGGCGACCCGCACGACCCGTCGGTCGACGTCGGCCCGCTGATCGACGAGCGCAACGCCGAGCGCGTCGCGGACTGGATCGACGAGGCGGTGGGCGCGGGCGCGACCCTGCTGACCGGCGGCACCCGCACGGGCGCGACGGTGGCGCCGACGGTCCTGTCCGGCGTGGCCGCGTCGGCGAAGGTGTCGTGCGAGGAGGTGTTCGGCCCGGTGCTGGTGGTGACCGTGGTCGACAGCGTGGACGAGGCCTTCGAGATCGCCAACGGCACCGACTACGGCCTGCAGGCGGGCGTGTTCACCCGCGACCTGCAGATCGCCTTCCGCGCGTCAGCGGAACTGGAGGTCGGCGGCGTGGTCATCGGCGACGTCCCGTCGTACCGCGCGGACCAGATGCCCTACGGCGGCGTGAAGGGCTCCGGCACCGGCCGCGAGGGACTGAAGTCCGCCATGGACGACTTCACCGAGGAGCAGATCATGGTCCTGTCGGGCCTGGAGCTGTGACCGGCCGGGGACCGGGCGGGGGTTCGCCTGGTCCCCGCCCTCGGGCCAGGTGCAGGCGGAGGAACTCGTGCCGGAACTCGTAGACGGGCCCCACGGCGCGCAGTAGCCCCATGCGGTGGGCGTCGTCGAGGAATGCCACGAGCGCGCCGGGCAGCTCACCGGCCATGGCGAGCCGGGTGGTGGCGAGCTTGTACGCGAACCACGCGCGCGCCCCCCGGGGTGCGATGAAACTTCCCCACACAACCCCCACCTTCAACACGTACAGCACCGCGCCGAGCCACGAGCTGCCTGGCGTGACCGTCGTGGCGAGGTAGGCCGCGAGGGCCGCCAGCCCGCCGACGCCCACAGCCAAGCGGAACAGGCTCATCCCGCGATCAGCCGACCACGTGGCGATCGGGGTCGCGGGCCCGTGCTGGGTCGCGGGCGTGTCCAACCACGCGTAGAGCGAGAAGACGGCGACGGACCCGCTTCCGATGGCAGCGCTCGCAACCAACGCCACGCTCCCGGTGATCACGTAGAGCACACCGATCGTCGCGGTGAACAACACGGTCCCCACCGTCTTGTTGACCTTGTCCAGCTTGCTGGTGTCGAGGTACCGCGGTCGGTCGAACTCCCCCGCCCGGCTCTCCCTCGCCATCACCAGGCCCATCACCGCTCCGCAGGTGGTGGACAACGGGACACCCAGCACCAATTCCGTCGTCCCCGCTCCCGCGAGGACCGTGAAGCCCAAGCCCACCGCCAGCCCGAGCAGGCCGAGGCTCACCGCGAAGCCCAGGGCGACCCGGCGGCTGGAGCGGGTCCGGTCGACGTCCGCGGCCAACTCCCACCACGCGAAGGCGTGGCCCGCGTTCATCCGGCGGGCCACTGCGCTTAGCCAGGCCGTGACCTGGTCGGGGTGGTACTCGCGACGGGTCGTGGAGGGTGGGGCGGCGCGGCGGCGCAGGAAGCGGTGCCAGGCGGATCGGCCGCGGTCGGGTGCGCCGCGCCGGACCAGCGCCGGGATCGCGAGGTCGAGCAGTGCGGATCGGGTGGACACCTCATCCGGGGTGTTCGCGAGGCGCTCGGGGTCGGTCGCTGGATCGGTGGCGGCCACCCCGATCAGCCAGAGGCCGAAGGCGGTGCGGGCCAGGTCGGCGAGGCCCCGGGCGCGGCCGGAGCGCAGGTCGTCGAGGCAGTGCCGCCACGGGTCGGTGGGGGTACCGAGGATGCCGCGCAGGTAGGTGATGGCGTCGGCGCGGGTGAGGGGTTCCGGCTGGATGGTGACCAGGGGGCCGAGAGCGCGGCCCGCGTCGGGGAAGTCGGCGGTGCGGCAGCAGATCAGCAGCGGGTCGGCCGACGAGTGGGTGCGGGCGAGTTCGGCCAGCGCTCGGCGGCGCAGTGCCGGCCGCAGTTCGTCCACACCGTCGTAGATGACGAAGACGTGCCTGTCCGCGACCAGCTCGGCGAGCAGGGCGGGGGTGAGTCGCGCGCTCTTGGCGTAGGTGCGGGCGAGTTGGTCGACAACCCAGGAACGCACGTCGGGGTGGGTTTCCGGGTTCCAGCCCGCGATCGGCAGCAGGACCGGTACGGGGTCGGTGTCCACGCGGCGGGCGAGGTGGGCGAGCAGGAACTGGATGGCGAACGAGGTCTTGCCGGTGCCCGCGTCGCCCAGCACGGCCCAGCGCTTGCGCGGGGCGGCGCGGAAGGCAGCCACCCAGTCAGCACCGAGCGGGGTTGAGGGAGTCCAGTGGATCGGGATGCCCGTGACGTCGTCGAGGCCGCGGCGGACCGCTTCGCGGCGCCACTGGTCGGCGACGAGGGTGGCCAGTTCGGTGCGGGCGGCCTCCAGCCGGGACGGGGGTCGGGTGGTGAGGACCACCGTGCCCGCTTGGACCACCGGGCCCACCGGGTTGCCGATGATCTTGTTCTCGGTGGGGTGGTCGACCAAGGGTCAGGTGCGGTGGATGGACTGGGGGAAGGTGAAGACGGCGTCCGGGTCGTAGCGCCGGACCACGCTGTCGAGCCTGCTGAGGTTCTGGCCGTAGTAGGCGGGACCCCAGTCCGGCATGGCCGCCTCGATGTAGTTCACGTACCCGCCGCGGGCGCCGAGGCGGGCCAGGGCGTCGCGGACTTCGGCGACCGAGCGGTTGGCCGCCTCGACGTCGGTGACCTTGGTGTTCAGGTAGATCTGCACCGTGCCGAGGGCTTTTCGGTGCGGGAAGGCGGTTTCCTCCGGCCCGAACTTGGCCACGGCGCCGCCGAGGGCGTCGAGGAGCAGGGTCATGTCGGGCCTGCCGTCGAGGGTGGCGACCAGGCCCTGGGCGTCGAGGGGCGCGGTGATGACCCGCGAGGACGCGACGAAGGCGTTGCGGGGTTGGTTGGGTGGCGGGCAGTCGCCGCCCTTCTGGGTGCAGCCCGCGAAGTAGCGCATGGCTTCCAGGTAGCCCTTTTGCTGCACCAAGCGGCTCTTGGGTTTGCCCGCCTGCTTGGTGAACTGCTCCAGCAGCGGGTTGAGGTTCGCCGGTGTGCCGATGAAGCAGCCGGAGAGCGCGGCGCCCTTGGCGGCGTCGCCGTTGACCGCGACGGCCGACCAGAGCTCGTCGGGTACCGCGGTCGCCCAGCCCTGCCAGGCCGCGACCACGGCCGCCGCGGCGGCCGCCGGGTAGGACAGGTGGAAGACGGTGACGTCCGGGGCGGGTTCGGTGGTGAAGGTGAAGGACGTGACGACGCCGAAGTTGCCGCCGCCACCGCCGCGCAGCGCCCAGAACAGGTCGGGTTCGTTGGACGGCGAGGCCGGGCGCAGCACGCTGTCCGCGGTGACGATCTGGGCGGACACCAGGCGGTCGCAGGTCAGACCGAACTTGCGGGTGAAGACGCCCAGGCCGCCGCCGAGCGCCAGACCCGCGACGCCGACCGTGGGGCAGGTGCCCGCCGGGAGGCAGCGGCCCTTGGCGGCCAGGGCGGTGTAGACGTCGATGAGCCGGGCGCCCGCGCCGATGACAGCGGTGCCGTCGGTGCGCACCTCGACCGACGCCATCCGACCGACGTCGACGATCAGGCCCCCGTCGGGCGCGGAGTAGCCCGCGTAGCTGTGGCCACCGCTGCGGGCGGCGATCGGGATCTTCGCCTGCCGGGCGAACTCGACGCACGCCTGGACGTGCTCGGCGCTGCCGCACAGCGCCAGGCCCGCCGGGTTGCGCTTGTCGAAGATCGGGTTCTTCAACCGGATGGCGGCGCCGAAGTCGGGCGAACCGGACTGCAGCAGCGCACCGCCGAGCCGGTCGCGCAGCGCGCCCCAGTCCAGCGGCGCGGCACTCGTGCTCGTGGCCGCCGCCGTGGTGGTGGCGGACGTGCGCGCACCGGTCGCGTTGGCGGCTGTCGGTCCCCCGCCGGAACACCCCGCCACGGTCGCCGCCGCCCCCAGCCCGCCCACCCGCAGAAACGATCGCCTACTGATCAAGTCCTCGTCCTCCCGCCCGCGCGCGGTCCAGATCTCACCACCCTGGAAGTACCCCTGCCTAGTGCCGCGCCCCCACAACATCTTTCACAAACCCGGAAAAAGGTGTGTGATGCTCACGTTTTCGGGCGTGTTGGGGTGTGGAACCGGTGGCCCGAAAGGCATCTCGGGGGCCTGGCCGCCAAGCCACCGGCGAGCCCGCGCGGTGCGGCCAGGCGGAGTGGGACGCCGTGGCCGCGTTGGCGGTCGCGGTAGGCACATGCGCCGGACGATCACAGCCCGCGCGTCGAACGCCTGGCTGCGGAGGGCGTCGATTGTCGTGGGCGACGCGGGGTCAAGGCGATCTTCTCGCCGGAGGCCGGGGTGATGGGCCGACTCCCGCGTGGTTCTTGTGAGCTTGGCGGTGGCGTAGGCGCTTGGTCGTCGCCGAATCCCGCGAGCACTCGGCGCCGAAGAACAGGCCCCGAAGGAGACGCATGGGCTGCGGCCATGGGCTGCGGCCATGGGCTGCGGCCATGGGCTGCGGCCATGGGCTGCGGCCATGGGCTGCGGCCGCGACGGGTGCGGTGCCGATCGGGGCCGATCGTCAGCCGAGCCACCTGGACCGGTGGCGGAGCCCTCGCCACCCGCAACGGGTTGAGCGCGTAGACGGTGTGGCCGGCCGCGGCCATCATCGCCACATGGCACCACCTACTCGTCGGGAGTGGGTGGGCTCATTTTCCGACCGACCAGGGTTCCGGGGCGCGGACGGTTTGGCGTCCGCGCCCCGGAACCAGCGGGTCAGGTTCCGGATTCGCGGTCGGTGTGGTTCCAGCCTGCCGCCTGGAGCAGGGCCGGGGTGAGGTTCTTGGCCAGGTCGACCTCGTCGGTGAAGGTCGCCGCCAGGAAGCCGTCGGGGCGGACCAGTGCGGCGGCGGTCGGGGGCAGGTCCAGTGCCTCGACCGCGTTGGCGGGTAAGGGCACGACGCGGGGTGGGGCCAGGGTGGCCAGTTCGGGGGCGGCCAGGAGTTCGTCCGGGATGGTGGCGTCCGGGGCGGCCAGCAGGGTGAACAGCGGTCCCAGGTGGTCCCGCAGCCGGGTGCCGTCCGGGAACGGGACGTCCGGGCAGAGCACCCCGGGGACCGTCGGCCGGGGGACGCCCGGCTCGCGCGGGAAGGCCGACAGGTCGGCGTCCGGGGCGTGGCTGGTCAGCGGGGAGTCGAGGTACCAGAAGGGCTCGGCGAGCCGTCCGGAGTCGATCTTCGCGGCGACCTCGGGGTCGGTCACGCTGCGCTGGAGGACGTCGAGGCGGCGGGCCCATTCCTCGTCGTCGGCCGGGCAGAGGAACCGCATGGTGGTGCCGGTGACGCGCAGGTTCTCGTCGGTGGCCGGGCCGCGTTCGAGGTCGTAGGTGTCCAGCAGGGCCGGGGCGCCCCAGCCGGTGCGGATGGCGGCGATCTTCCAGGCCGCGTTCTCCGCCTCGGTGATGCCCGAGTTCATCCCGCGCGCGCCGAAGGGGCTCATGATGTGCGCCGAGTCGCCGCACAGCAGGATCCGGCCGACGCGCATGGTCGGGACGCGGCGCTGGTGGAAGCGGTACAGCGACGCCCACACCAACTCGTACTCCAGGTCGCCGAGCACCCGGCGGATGCGCGCCTCCAGCGCGCCGCTCTCCTGCTCGGCGGCGAGGTCGTACTCGTCGGGCACCTGCCAGTCGATGCGCCAGACCGAGTCCGGCTGCGGGTGCAGCAGCGCCTGGCGACCCGGGTTCCACTCCGGGTCGAAGTAGAACCGCCGCTCCGGCACGGGGAACCCGAAGTCGGCGCGGATGTCGGTGATGAGGAACTTGTCGCCGTACGAGTGCCCGTTGAACGTGAGCCCGAGCAGCTTGCGCAGCGTGGACCGGCTGCCGTCGGCGGCGACGCAGTGCGTGCCGCGCACCGTCTCCGTCCCTTGTGGACCCTCGATGGTCAGCGACACCCCGTCCGCGTCCTGCTCGACGGCCACCGCCTTGGTGCTGTACCGCAGGTCGATCAGCGGTTCGGCGCGGACCCTGGCCTCCAGCACGTGCTCGATGCTGTTCTGCGGGGTGTTCACGAACGGCGGGAAGTGCCCGGGCGCGGGCTCGGGCAGGGTCATCGAGAAGACCTCGTGCTCGCGGTAGAAGATCCGCCCCGAGTACCAGGTGACACCGCGCTCGACCACCTCGCGCCCGGCGCCGACGCGCTCGAGCACGTCCAGCACGTCCCGTTGCACGCAGATGGCGCGGCTGCCCTCCAGCAGCCGCCCCGGCAGCGCCTCGACGACCAGGCTCGGCACGCCGTGGCGGGCCAGCACGAGCGCGGCGGTCAGCCCGACCGGACCACCGCCGACGATGAGGACCGGCTCGGTCACCGGCCCTCCTGGAGCGCCGCCCACACCTCGCGGTCCCGCTCGGCGGTCCAGACCACCGGCCAGTCGTGGCCGTCCAGCTCGTCCCAGTAGCGCTGCACGTCGAAGGGCAGGCAGTGCTCGAAGATCGGCCAGCGGCCGTACTCCGGCTCCAGCGCGGTGTGGGTGGCGCGGAACGCCTCGCCGACCGTGCCGCCGCGGCGGTGGACCTCGCCGACGATGCGGCGCAGCTCGTCGAGGAAGTGCCGGGACTGGGCGATGGCGGCGGCCACGGCCTCGGTGCCCTGGGCGACCGCGCCGCGCCCGCCGACCAGCGTCTCGGCGCCGAAGGCGGCCACCGCGTCCAGCGTGGTGGTGGCCCAGTCGTCGTGGAAGGCGTCGCCGGTGTACAGCGCGGCCTTGGCCTCCACCAGGTCGCCCGCGAACAGGATCTTCTTCTTCGGCAGCCAGGCCACGATGTCGCCCGCGGTGTGCCCGCGCCCGCAGTACGCCAGCACCAGGTCGCCGCGGTCGCCGCCGAGCGGGATGACCATCCGGTCGGTGAAGGTGAGCGTGGGCCGGGTGAGGCCCGGGATGCTGTCCGGCTCCTCGAACAGCCGCGGCATCCGCCCCAGTTCGCTGGCCCAGTCGGCCTCGCCGCGCTCGGCGATGAGCTCACGGGTGGTCTCGTGGGTGATGATCTCCTGGGCGTCGAACGCGCTCGCGCCGAGCACCCGGACCGCGTGGTAGTGACTGAGCACCAGGTAGCGCACCGGTTTGTCGGTGCGCTCGCGCAGCAGGTCGAGCCAGCGGCGGGCGGCGACCGGGGTGGCCCTCGCCTCGAAGCAGACCACGAAGTCCTCGCCCTCGACGGCGCCCACGTTGGGGTCGCCCTCGGCGGTCAACGCGTACACGCCGTCGGCGAGTTCGGTGAAGGTCTCGACTTTGCGCTCGAGGTCGGCGCTGGACGCGAATGCTTTTGTCACAACGGCCACCCTGCCACCGCGACCGCCCCGGGTACAGGCCCCCGGAACGACCTGTGGAGAAAATCGGCCCATGTGGACAACTCACTCCGGCAAAGATCAACCACAGGTCAGCGACCGGAAGGCCGCAACGCCGCGGTGCACGGCGCCATCACTTCCTCGACCACGATCTCGTGGTCCCAGCAGTCCCCGAAGTCGTAGTGGTAGCCGATCTTCCCGCCGACCCCGGGCGCCACGTCGGCCAAGGTGGCGGTGTCCTGGTCCGCGAAGCCCATGTCGGAGTAGGGCACGCCGAAGTCACCGCGAGGCGTCCGGAAGACGTGCAGGTGACCGCCGTCCCAGTCGAACGCCCGCTGGATCACCTCGTGGAGCCCGCCGAGGAAGATGTCCGCGGCCACCTCCAACCGCCGCCAGATCGGCGGCGTCGCCCCCAGCAGCGAAACCTTGATCCGGTAGACCGTCTCCGGCGGGACGCTCCGCGGCGCGGCGCCGGCTCGCAACCCGGCCACTCCGCCTCGCAGCGGGGTCACGACCTCCGGTCCTGCCTGCTTCTCGTCGACCAGGTGCGCGAGTCGATCGCCGTCCACCTGGTGAGCGTCTCAAAGGCGCGGCTTGGTGGTGCGGGCATGGCTCAGTCGCAGGCATCCGCGCGCGGTGGGACCGCGGTGGGGCGAAGGGCGGCAGGTGCCGAGGCGGGCACGGTGGGCGCGACCGGGTCGACCGGGTCCACCCGGCGGTACGGCGTCCCGGGGTCGGGGCGGGGATCGGGTTCGCCCTTGTTCGGCCACAGCGAGAACGCGCGCTCGGCTTGGGCGGTGATGGTCAGGGACGGGTTCACGCCCAGGTTGGCGGTGATGGCGGCGCCGTCGACCACGGACAGCCCCGGGTAGCCGTGCACGCGGTGGTACGGGTCGATGACGCTGTCGTCGGGGGACGTGCCGATCGGGCAGCCGCCGATGAAGTGGGCGGTGATCGGGACGTCGGCCAGGTCGCCCCAGGTGCCGCCGGGCATACCGCCGATGTGCCGGGCGGTCAGCTCGTTGGCCACCTGCCCGGCCGGGATGAACGACGGGTTGGGCTCGCCGTGGCCCTGCCGCGAGGTGTAGCGGCGGCCGAACAGACCGGGCCGGGTGTAGGTGGTGATCGAGTTGTCCAGGCTCTGCATCACCAGCAGGATCACCGTCCGCTCGCTCCACCGGTAGCCCTGCAGCAGCTTCGCGGTCTGGACCGGGTGCCGGGCCATGAACCGCAGCGCCTGCCGCCAGCGCGGCACGGGCGAGGTGCCGTCGGTCGCGATGGTCTGCAGCAGGCTCATCGCGTTGCTGCCCTTGCCGTAGCGGACCGGCTCGATGTGGGTGTTCGCGTCCGGGTGGAACGACGAGGTGATCGCGACACCCCGGCTGTAGTCCACCGACGGGTCCACGGACGTGCGCCCCGCGCCGAGGATGGCCTCCGAGTTGGTCCGGGTCAGCTCCCCCAGCCGCGACGACAGGCGCGGCAACGTGCCCGTGTCCCGCATGGCGTGCAACAGGTTCTGCGTACCCCACGTCCCGGCGGCCAACACGACCTGTCCGGCCGTGACGGTCGTACGGAACCTCTTGGACCGCGTTCCGGTCTTACGCAAATCGACCTCAAAGGACCCATCGCCGCGCGGACGCACCGCGGTGACCGTCGTGAGTGGAACGATTCGCGCCCCGGCTTTCTCCGCCAGATAGAGGTAGTTCTTCACCAGGGTGTTCTTGGCGCCTACCCGGCACCCGGTCATGCACGACCCGCATTCGGTGCACCCGGTGCGTTCCGGCCCCGCGCCGCCGAAGTACGGGTCTTGCGCGCGCTCACCCGGTGCGCCGAAGAAGACCCCTACCGGCGTCGGGTGGTAAGAGTCCGCAACCCCCATGTCCGCGGCGACCTTGCGCATCACCTCGTCCGACGGCGTCACCGTCGGGTTCGTGACCACGCCGAGCATCCGCGTCGCCTGGTCGTAGTGGGGCGCGAGTTCGCTCTCCCAGTCGGTGATGTGCGCCCACTGCCGGTCCGCGTAGAACGGCTTGAGTGGACGGTAGAGCGTGTTCGCGTAGACCAGCGACCCACCGCCGACACCGGCCCCCGCGAGCACCAGCACGTCCTTGAGCAGGTGGATGCGCTGGATGCCGTAGCAGCCCAGCGCGGGCGCCCACAGGTAGTTGCGCAGATCCCACGACGTCTTGGCGAACTCGTCGTCGGCGAACCGGCGACCCGCCTCGACCACCGCGACCCGGTAGCCCTTCTCCACCAACCGGAGCGCGGCGACGCTGCCGCCGAACCCCGAGCCGACCACCAGGACGTCGTAGTCGGCGTTGTTACCGGCGAGTTGCGCACCCATGCCGAGAGGCTAGGCGCAGCCGGACACCCGCGACCAGCCCCCGAACGGACTTTTCTGTAACCGCCGGTAACACGGATCAGGCCAGGTCGGACCGCAGCAGCCCGTACATGACCATGTCCCGCCGCTCACCACCGCGCAGCTGCGCGCCCCGCGCGACACCCTCCCGCCGCAGCCCGGCCGCCTCGATCGCGCGCTGCGCCGCGGTGTTCACCACGTCCGTCGACGCCTCGACCCGGTCCAGGTCGGTGGTCGCGAACAGGTGCGCCACGAGCAGCCGCAACGCCCCCGCACCGGCGCCCCGACCGCGCGCGGACGGCAGCAACCCGATGCCCATGTTCCAGGCCCCGCACGCGTACGTGCGGCCCCAGGACACCCGGTGCCAGCTCATGTCCCCGAGCGGCGCACCAGTGACCTGGTCGACCACCACGGCCCGGTGGATCTCCGACGGCGGCGCCACCGGCCGGTCGTCCGGGTCCACGTCGAACGCGCCGTCGAAGCCCGCCCGGACCAGTTCCAGATCCGCCTCGGTGGCCTCGACCAGCGCGAAGCCACCACCCGACCGCAGCACGGTCCTCATCCGCGGACCGTCAAGCCGACCTTCTGGAACTCCTTCAGGTCCGAGTAGCCGGTCTTGGCCAGCGCCCTGCGCAGCGCGCCGAACAGGTTGACCAGCCCGTCCGCGTCCCCGGACGGGCCGAACAGCAGCGTCTTCAGGTCGACCTCGACGTCCTCGACGACCGGCACCACCCGGCTGCGCGGCAGCGACGGGTGCGCCGCCGCCGACGTCCAGTACAGGCCCTGACCGGGCGCCTCGGCGGCCACCGCGAGCGGCGCGCCCAGCATGACCGCATCCGCGCCGCAGGCGATCGACTTGGCGATGTCGCCGCTGGCGTGCACGTCGCCGTCGGCGATGACGTGCACGTACCGGCCGCCGGTCTCGTCCAGGTAGTCCCGGCGCGCGGCCGCCGCGTCGACGATCGCGGTGGCCATCGGCGTGCCGATGCCCAGCGCGGCGTCGGTCGTGGTGACCCCGGCGCAGTGCCCGTGGCCGACGATCACGCCCGCCGCGCCGGTGCGCATAAGGTGGATGGCGGTGCGGTAGTCGTGCACGCCGCCCGCGATGACTGGCACGTCCAGGTCGGCGATGAAGCTCTTGAGGTTGAGCGGGTCGCCGTTGTCCCTGGTCACGTGCTCGGCGGAGACGATCGTGCCCTGCACCACCAGGATCTCCACGCCCGCGGCCAGCAGGTGCGGGGTCAGCTCGGCGGCCCGCTGCGGGCTCACCCTGGCCGCGACCGTGACGCCCGAGTCGCGGACCTTGCGGATCGCCTCGGTGAGCAGCTCCACCTGGATCGGCTCGGCGTGCAGCCGCTGCAGCGCGCGCACCAGGTCCGCCGGGTCGTCGCCCTTCTCCGCGGCCTCCACCAGGCGCAGCAGCGCCGTGTCGACGTCGGCGTGCCGGGCCCACAGGCCCTCGGCGTTGAGCACCCCGAGCCCGCCCAGCTCGCCGACCGCCACCGCGGTGCCGGGCGAGACGATGGCGTCGGTCGGGTGCGTGACCAGCGGGATGTCGAACCGGTAGGCGTCGATCTGCCAGGTGGTCGAGACGTCCTTGGACGAGCGGGTGCGCCGCGACGGCACGATCTCCACCTCGTCGAGGCCGAAGGCGCGCCGGGCCGTCCGACCCATGCCGATGTCGACAAGATCCCGCACTGGGGGTGTTCCTTTCCGGGTGCCGAGCCGGGGCTCAGCGGGTGGTGTAGTTCGGCGCTTCGACGGTCATGGTGATGTCGTGCGGGTGGCTCTCCTTGAGCCCCGCCGCCGTGATCCGGATCAGCTGCGCCTGCTTGAGCTCCGGGATCGTGCGCGAGCCGGTGAAGCCCATGCCCGCGCGCAGCCCGCCGACCAGCTGGAAGATGACCTGCGAGAGCGGGCCGCGGTAGGGCACCCGGCCCTCGATGCCCTCGGGCACCAGCTTGTCGTCGGAGAGCACGTCGTCCTGGGCGTAGCGGTCCTTGGAGTAGGACTTGGCCTCGCCGCGCGAGCGCATCGCGCCGAGCGAGCCCATGCCGCGGTAGCTCTTGAACTGCTTGCCGTTGACCAGGATCAGCTCGCCGGGGGCCTCCGCGGTCCCCGCCAGCAGGCTGCCCAGCATGACCGCGTCCGCGCCCGCCGCGATGGCCTTGGCGATGTCGCCGGAGTACTGGATGCCGCCGTCGCCGATCACCGGGATGCCCGCCGGGCCCGCGGCCAGCGACGCCTCGTAGATGGCGGTGATCTGCGGCACGCCGACGCCCGCGACCACCCGGGTGGTGCAGATCGAGCCGGGGCCGACGCCGACCTTCACGCCGTCCGCGCCCGCCTCGACCATGGCCTGCGCGCCCGCGCGGGTGGCCACGTTGCCGCCGACGACGTCGACCGCGTCGCCGAGCTCCTTCTTCAGCCGGGCGACGATGTCGAGCACCGCGCGCGAGTGGCCGTGCGCGGTGTCCACCATCAGCACGTCCACACCGGCGTCGAACAGCGTCATCGCGCGCTTGTAGCCGTCGTCGCCGACGCCGACCGCGGCGCCGCAGATGAGCCTGCCGTCCGGGTCCTTGGTGGCGTTCGGGTACTGCTCGGTCTTGACGAAGTCCTTGACCGTGATCAGGCCGCGCAGCTTCCCGTCGCCGTCGACGATCGGCAGCTTCTCCACCTTGTGCCTGCGCAGCAGGCCGAGCGCGGCCTCGGCGGACACCCCGACCTGGGCGGTGACCAGCGGGCCCTTGGTCATGACCTCGGAGACCAGCCGGGTGTGGTCGACCTCGAAGCGCATGTCCCGGTTGGTGATGATGCCCACGAGGGTGCCCTGCGCGTCGGTGACCGGCAGACCGGAGATCCGGTAGCGCGCGCACATCGCGTCGACCTCGGCGAGGGTGTCGCCCGGGGAGCAGGTGACGGGGTCGGTGACCATGCCCGCCTCGGACCGCTTCACCGTCTCCGCCTGCCGCGCCTGGTCCTCGATGGAGAGGTTGCGCTGCAGGATGCCGATGCCGCCCTGGCGGGCCATCGCGATGGCCATCCGGCCCTCGGTGACGGTGTCCATCGCGGCCGACGCGACCGGGATGCGCAGCGTCACATTGCGCGAGATCCGGGTTCCCGTGTCGACAGTGCTGGGGATCACATCCGATTGCGCCGGTTGCAGCAGCACGTCGTCGAACGTGAGCCCGAGGGTGGCGAACTTGGTCGGGACCCCGTCAGCGTTGAGCTCGCTGGTCATGGTGGGTGGCGGACCTTCCTGCCTGCTGGCGGTCCCGGTGGCCGTGCCGGGGGTGCTGGGGTGGCCTGCTACCGAGCCGAGAGCCCGCGCGGGTGAGCGGGTGACCCGGTTCCGACATGGTATCCGGGCAGTCCCCCGGCATCGCCCGGTACCGTGCGTGGTCGTGCCGCATGACGCAGTTCCCCCCAACCCGTTCTCCGGAGGCCCCAGGGACGACCGGCCCGCCGGGGACCCCCGCCGCGGGGCGCTGCCGCCCGACCCGTTCGCCGACGACCCCGACGACCCCGCCCGGGTGCTCGACGAGCCCGACGACGAGGCAGGCCCACCGATGAGCGACGAAGAACGCGAAGAGCTGCTGGCCGACCTGTCCGACCTCGCCGTGTACCAGGCGCTGCTGGAGCCGCGCGGGGTCCGGGGGATCGTGGTGGACTGCGGCGAGTGCCAGGAGCCGCACTACCACGACTGGGCGCTGCTCGCGGCGAGCCTGGAGCAGCTGCTCAACGACGGCCGGATGCGGCCGCACGAGCCCGCCTTCGACCCGGACCCGGTGTCCTACGTGAGCTGGGAGTACTGCCGCGGCTACGCGGACGGCGTCACGGCCAGCGAGAACGCGCTCTAGGCACCGAAGACCACACGACGAAGGCCGCCCCCGGGTACTGCTCCGGGGGCGGCCTTCGTCGTCGTTGTCGCGCCGGTCAGGGGGTGGTGCTCGTCGTGCCGTTCGCGCCGGGCGCCGAGAACGACTGGCCCTGGCTGTTGCCGCCTTCCGCCGGGGCGACGCCGTTGCCCGTGCCACTGGTCGGCTCGTTCATCCGGGGCGACTCGGTCTGCGGCTGGGTCTGCGTCGTCGTGGTCGGCGGCGGTTCCGTGGTCGACGGCGGCGTGACCGGATCGGTCGTCGTCGGCGGGGTGCTCGGCTGCTGCTGCGACGTCGGCGCGGGCTGCTGCTGGCTGTTCGACGACGTCGACGGCGGCGGGTTGAGCTGCTGGGTCGGCGTCGGCGACGCGGTGCTCGGCGTGGCCGACGGCGGTACCTGCACGCCGTTGGCGGGCACACCCGGGAGCTGCGACAGCAGGTCGGCGTGGGTGGCGGCGAGTTCGGCCTGGCCGTCCTCGCTGGCGATGACCGGCAGGCCCTTCTGGGCGTCTTCGAGCTTGGACTTGGCCTCGGCGACCTTGCCCTCGGCGAGGGCGGTCTGGGCGATGTCCAGGTCCTGGCGGACCGACGCCGCCGCCTCGACGGAGCGGGCGTGGTCGGCGTAGAGGACCTTGGTCAGGCTCCACAGCGTGTCGCCCGGCTGGGCGTCGCGCGCGGCCAGGCCCGCGCCGGTGAAGGCGATGGCCAGCACCGCGGCGGCAGCGGCGAACGGCACCAGGAGCCTTGGTCTGCGGCGTCGTCTGGCCTTCGCGGCGAACACCGTGGCCACGGCCAGCTGGGAGTCGACGATCTCGCCGATCGGGGCCGAGTCGACCTCGTCGCGCCACGAGCTGAGCAGGGCCGCCAGCTCGTCGTCGCGGAAGTCGGGGGGCAGGTCGGGGATTTCCGCGCCGAGGTCGCCGAGGTCATCGAGGTCGTCGTGCATACCGCGGTCGCCGCGGACCGCGGCGCCCAGCAGGTCGAGGAACGCGTCGTCGGCGGCGACCCGGGAGATGTCCACCGCGTCGTCGGCGTCCTCGAGGTCGGCCAGCTCGGCGGGCTCCGGGTCGAGCCGCAGCCCGGACCCGAACACGACCGGGGTCACGTTGGACAGCCCGGGAGATGGGTCCGCGCCCGGCTCCCCGGGCACCGAGGGCGTCGTCACCTCGTCCGCACCGCGCTCATCGCTACCGCTCTGGTCGGGCACTTCAGGCCACCTCCTCCGCCGACAAAGTCTTCCGCAACCGGGCAAGTGCCCGGTGTTGGGCCACCCGAACCGCTCCGGGAGTGGATCCGACCGCCTCCGCCGTCTCCTCCGCCGACAGACCCACCACTACCCGCAGGACGACGATCTCACGCTGCTTGTCCGGCAGGACCGACAACAACTCGCTCATCCGCCGGGACAACTCGCCCTGCATGGCGCGCTGCTCGGGCCCGGCCTCGGTCTCCGGCTCGTCCGGGACATCGGCGACGGGCTCGGAGCGGTTACGGGCGGAGGCGCGGTGCGCGTCGGCGACCTTGTGCGCGGCGATGCCGTAGACGAAGGCCAGGAACGGGCGGCCTTGGTCGCGGTAGCCGGGCAGCGCCGTCAACACCGCGAGACACACCTCCTGCGCCACGTCGTCCGCGGACGCGAACGACCGTTCCTGCCTGCCGACACGGGCGCGGCAGTACCGCACCACCAGGGGGCGAACCGACGCCAGCACCCGCTCGACCGCTCGAGGGTCACCCTCGACGGCAGCGCTCACCGACGCGTCCAGTCCGTCCCCCAATGTGGTCATCGCAGAATGCAGCCCTGGTGTTACGAATGCGGTCAACTGAAGGACACCGAACCGAGGCCGAAGCCGGGCTCGCGGTCCACCGTACCGCCCTGGCCGGGCACCGCCGCGACACGCTCGTGCCGCTCGGGCCCACCCCGGGCTGGCGTGGCACGCGACACAGTAGCGGGCACCCGGGCGCGCGCACGAGTGTCCGCGGACCCGGCCCGCTGGTCGGGAGGGGCCGGGTGGTGGTGGCGGGTCGGTCCAAGCGGCGTCGACACGACAAGCCGTGCGTGCCCGTTCCGCCCCGGGCACGCACGGCTCGCCGCCGACGCCGTTGGACCTAAGAGACCAGGCCGCGCCGGAACCCATGGGCCACCGCCTGGGCGCGGTCCCGCACCCCGAGCTTGCGGAACAACCGCCGCGCGTGGGTCTTGACGGTGTCCTCCGACAGGTAGAGCTCGCGGCCGATCTGGCCGTTGCTCTTGCCCTGGCTCATGCCGCGCAGCACCTGCAGCTCGCGGTCGGTGAGCTGGACGCCCGGGTCGGAGGGCTGGCGGGGCGCGGGCACCGAGGTGCTGGCCAGGGTGTGCGCGAGCGCGGCGACCAGCTCGGGGCGCGAGGCGTCCCAGCGCAGGTAGCCGCGGGCGCCGCCCGCGATGGCGGCGGCGATGCTGCCCGCGTCGTCGGGTGCGCCGAAGACGATGACATTGGCCTGGGGGTTGGCCGAGACGAGCCGCCGCGTGGCTTCGACCCCGGTGGGCACCGCGCGCTGCGTGCCGACGAGGACGACGTCGACCGGCTGCCGGGAGAACCGGGCGAGCAGCTCGTCACCGTGCGCTACGCAGTCGATGCGACTGACCCCTGGCACAGCAGACATGACACGGGTCAAGCCCTCCCGCACGCTGCGGCGGTCGTCGCAGATCAAGACCGTCGTCACGGGGACTCCTTCCTGCAGCCGAGTGACGTTCCAATTCCCCTATCGGACGCTGGAGCCCCAACCTTGACACGATTCGGTGGTAAATCTGTCAACCAATCAACCGGAAGACCGGACCGCCGATGTCACCTGTTCGGACCAAGGCCAAAACCCGAGGTCGGGAGCCACGGCGACGCGAGGGCGAGCGCGCGGCCCGCCGGGTCGGAGTGTCGTAACACACAGTGCAGGACCCGCTCCGCTCGCGAGCGGTGCTCGGCGGCGACCCCGGGCGCCAGATCGGCGAGCACGAGCGCGCCCGCCCACCGCAGCGGCAGCAGTCCGTGCTCGACCGACTCGCGCAGGCACCCGGTGATCAACCGGTGCGCCGCGGCGGGGTCGCCGGTGGCCGCGCGGACCGCGCCGAGCACGAGCGCCGACTTGGCCCGGTGGCGCACCGACCCGCACCCCTCGGCGGCCTCGGCGGCGGCCTCGGCGGGGTCGACCGCGGCGGCCGGGTCGCCCGCGGCCAAGGCGATCTCGGCGGCCACCCAGCCGCGCCGGATCCGCGCCCGCCAGCCCGCGTCGACCCAGGCGGACTCGATTCCGAACAGCCTGCGCGCCTCTCCCGGCCTGCCCAGGCCGACGGCGTCCGCGGCCAAGCCGAGCAGCACGTCCGAGCGGGCGGCGGCGAGGTCGGCACCTTCCTCCCCCAGCGCGCCGCGGTGGTCGAGGGGCCCCGCGCCACCGGTCAGCGCGCCCGCCTCGGCCAACGCGCGCAGGCCCGCGCCGTCGAGGCGGCGGGCGGCGGCGTGGCCGCCCAGCTGCCTGCGGTGCGAGGCCAGGGTCGAGGCGGCGAGCGCGACGGTCGCGGGGTCGGCGCGCAGCGCCCCGGAGATCACCGGTTCGAGGAGCGCGGTGGCCGCCGCGTAGCGACCTTGACCACCCAGAGCGACCGCCGCCAGCCACCGCCCGGCCGGGTCAGAGCCGTTCGGGCCAGGGGATTCGCCCGGTTGGGCGCCGAACGCGGCGGCCCACCGGGTTGCACGATCGTGGTCACTCATCTGGTCCATCTTCTCGCTTGGGCCTCTCCGCTGAGTGGCCAAAGGCCTAGGTCGAACGCCCCGGGACGACACCCGGAGGAAGCCCGCGCGGTGCACCACCGGGGCAACCGGACCCGCGGCCGAGCGGTTTGCGCGGTGCCGACCAGGGGCGCGACCGGGCCGCCGCGCGCTTGGTCACGAATCGGACTCACCAGATGTACGCAGCGCGTACCGCGCCGCCGCGACAGGTGACACCCCGTCGGGCAAAGGCCGCCGCACCGCCTCCCGACCGACCTCGACCGCCGGACGCGGGCGCCCACCCGTTCAAGCGGGCGTCTGCCGCCCCACGTGCGCGAAACCGCCGAGACTACATCGGGCCCGCGCGCCACTCCGAACACCCTCGGTATCGGTTTCGCGGACGCGGGCGAGTCGCCACGAGGACCACCCTGGGTGGCTCCTACCGGGCTTCGACGTGGGGATTCGGCGGCCGGATGGCGATTTTCGGGTGACCCCCGGCACGGCCGCACCGGGGTCGCCGGCCACGCTGTGTCGACCGGGTGATGCCGATCGGCTGAATCGTGTATCCGATGAGTCGATCACCCTTGAACAAAGTATTGGCGCGGTTCTAGCGTGTAAATCGCTGCACCGAATGGAGTAACGCGCTCCGCCGGTTCCACGCCAGTCCACTCGCTCCACCTCGCTCAGGAGGCTGCCACCATGGCGGACACTCGCAGGCTGCCCGGTCCGAACGCCGACGTGTGGGACTGGCAGCTTGAGGGCTCGTGCAGAGGCATGGACAGCGCGTTCTTCTTCCACCCCGACGGCGAGCGCGGCCCGGCCAGGGCCCGCCGGGAGGCCAAGGCCAAGGCGATCTGCCAGGCCTGCCCCGTGCTGTCGCTGTGCCGCACCCACGCGCTGGCCGTGCACGAGCCGTACGGCATCTGGGGCGGCCTCTCCGAGTCCGAGCGCGAGGCGATCATCAAAACCGAGAAGCGCACGCTCGCAGTAGCGAAGTGACGTTTCACGCACGGGACACCCATGCTCACGGAGAGCGTGAGCCGGTGCGTTCCACTATTGAATCCGGGGGGCGACCCCCAGATCCCCACGGCCTCAGCCGAGGTGTGCCCGCGGAACGCGCGGGCCCAGTCGGCCGTCATTCACACTGGGGGGCGACCCCCCAGACCCCCACGGTGCGGCGAGTTCCTGAACCAGCTTGGCGGTGCGGGGGTTTCTGAACCAGTTTGATCGAGTTTGGACGAACGTGAAGGGCCCGGTCCGAGGTGGACCGGGCCCTTCGCGTGTGGTGCGGGGGTGGTGCTTGGTCAGTGGCCGTGACCGTGGCCGTGGCCGTGGCCACCGGCGGCGGGCTCCTCGGCCTTCTTCTCCACGACCGCGCTCTCGGTGGTGAGCACCATGCGGGCGATGGAGGCGGCGTTGGCGACCGCGGAGCGGGTGACCTTGACCGGGTCGACGACGCCGTCGGCGAGCAGGTCGCCGTAGGTGAGCTTGGCGGCGTTGAAGCCCTGGCCCCAGGGCAGCTCGCGGACGTTGTTCACCACGACCGCGCCCTCCTGGCCGCCGTTCGCGGCGATCCAGAACAGCGGCGCGGACAGCGCCTCGCGGACGATGGTGACGCCGGTCGCCTCGTCGCCGGTGAGGCCGAGGCCGCCCTCGAGGTCCTTGCTGACCTGGACCAACGCGGAGCCGCCGCCGGGCACGATGCCCTCCTCGACGGCCGCCTTGGTGGCCGCCACGGCGTCCTCGATGCGGTGCTTGCGCTCGGACAGCTCGGTCTCGGTGGCCGCGCCGACCTTGATCACGGCGACGCCGCCCGAGAGCTTCGCCAGCCGCTCCTGCAGCTTCTCGCGGTCCCAGTCGGAGTCGGTGGCCTCGATCTCCTTGCGCAGCTGCTCACCGCGCGCGGCGATCGCGTCCTTGGCGCCCCCGCCGTCGACGATCGTGGTGTCGTCCTTGGTCACCACGATGCGGCGGGCGGTGCCCAGCGACTCGAGGGTGGCCTCGGAGAGCTTGGTGCCGACCTCGGCGGAGATGACCTCGCCGCCGGTGACCACGGCGAGGTCGTCGAGGAACGCCTTGCGGCGGTCGCCGAAGAACGGCGCCTTGACGGCCACGGCCTTGATCGTCTTGCGCAGGGCGTTGACCACCAGGGTGGACAGCGCCTCGCCCTCGACGTCCTCGGCGATGATGAGCACGGACCGGCCGCTCTCCACGACCTTCTCCAGCACGGGGAGCAGGTCGGCCAGCGCCGAGATCTTCTCGCGGTGCAGCAGGATGTAGGCGTCCTCCAGGACGGCCTCCTGCGCCTCGAGGTCGGTGGCGAAGTGCGCGGAGACGTAGCCCTTGTCGAACTGCACGCCCTCGGTGATGACGAGCTCGGTGGCCAGCGTGGAGGACTCCTCCACGGTGATCACGCCGTCCTCGCCGACCTTCTCGATGGCCTCGCCGAGCAGCGCGCCGATCGAGGCGTCGCGGGAGGCGACGGTGCCGACCTGGGCGATGTTGTCGCGGCCCTTGACCGGGGTGGCCTTGGCCTTGAGGGACGCCACGACCGCGTCGGCGGCGGCCTGGATGCCCTTGCCGATGGCGGTGGGGTTGGCGCCCGCGGCGACGTTGCGCAGGCCGACCCGGACCAGGGCCTGGGCCAGCACGGTCGCGGTGGTGGTGCCGTCGCCCGCGACGTCGTTGGTCTTGGTGGCGACGTTCTTGGCGAGCTGGGCGCCGAGGTTCTCGAAGGCGTCCTCGAGCTCGATCTCGCGGGCGATGGTCACGCCGTCGTTGGTGACGGTGGGGCCGCCGAACTTCTTGGCGAGCACGACGTGCCGCCCGCGCGGGCCGAGGGTGACCTTGACCGCGTCGGCGAGCTTGTTCACACCGCGCTCGAGTGCCCGACGAGCGTCCTCGTCGAAGCTGATCTGCTTGGGCATTGCCTACCTCTCCATTGATCGCAAAACGCCCCGGGTGCCCCGCAGGGGGCCCGGGGCGCTCAGCTTGTCGGCCGATCCGTCCTAGTTGATGACGGCCAGCACGTCGCGGGCGGACAGGAGGAGGTACTCCTCGCCGTTGTGCTTGATCTCGGTGCCGCCGTACTTGGAGTAGATGACGACGTCACCGACCGCCACGTCCACCGGGACGCGGTTGCCCTTGTCGTCGATCCGACCCGGTCCAACGGCCAGGACCTTGCCCTCCTGGGGCTTCTCCTTGGCGGTGTCCGGGATGACCAGGCCGGAAGCCGTGGTCGCCTCGGCCTCGCTGGCCTGGACGAGGATCTTGTCTTCGAGCGGCTTGATGTTCACGCTCACCGCGTGACCTCCACGGGTCGTCGAAAGCGTTGGCAGGTACAGGGCGCGGGTGGGAACCCGCGCCGACGGCTCCTGCCACCCCGCCGTCGCGGGGGTCGGGGCGGTACTGGCGCCGTGCAACTGGCACTCTACCCAGGCGACTGCTAAGCCTGCAACGACCCCTCGGTGTGACGTGGGATCCTGGCCTGACCAGCCCCGACCGTGGTAGAGGTTCGGGGGTGATCAGGAAGGCGGTCCGGGCGGACTACCCCCGGATGCGGGAGATCGAGGTCATCGCGGGCGCGGCGTTCGCCGACGTGGGCCTACCGGAGATCGCGGAGGACGACGGGTTCTCCGACGAGGAGTTCGACGAGCTCCTCGACGACGGCGTCGGGTGGGTGCTCGAGCAGGACCGGGTGGACGCGTACCTGCTGGGCGGCGAGGTCGGCGGGTGCGGGCACATCGCCCAGGTCACCGTGGACCCGGCGTACCGCGGGCGGGGCCTGGGCCGGGAGCTGGTGGACCACTTCGAGCGGTGGGCGCGCGCGGCGGGCCTGGCGGCGCTGACCCTGACGACGTTCCGGGACGTGCCGTGGAACCGGCCCTACTACGAGCGCATCGGCTTCCGGGTGATCCAGCCGACACCGGAGTTGCGGGAGCTGGTCGCACTGGAGGCCGAGGAGGGGCTGGACCCGGAGCTGCGGGTCTGCATGCGCCGAGACTTCAGCTGAGTACGTCTGTGCCATGGCCTCGGCTCCGATCGCCTTTGAGCCGATCTCGTCCCTCCCGGTTCAGTCCAGAGACCGGCGCGATCTCGCGAGGGCGTCTACAGCCGCACGGCGGCCCAGGTGCACGGCTCGGCGCAGCAGGATCGTGTCGCGGGTCAGGCGCGGGACGTCCGGGGCGGTGACCGGTGGGCGGATCTCGAGGATGTTCGGGTGCGCGGCGAGGTCGGCGTCGTCGGCGAGTTGGCGGGCGTGCCGGTCGGTCCACGCGGCGAGCGCGCCGGGGGCGGCCTTGCGCAGGTAGCGGGAGACGACCGCGGTCTCCAGCCGGGACGGCGGCTCGGCGGTCCAGCCGACCGCGCGGGTGCGCAGGACCAGGACGTCGGTGGCGCCGTCGGCGGTGGCGGTGCGGAACGGGATGGCCTCGGCGAGCCCGGCGTCGACCCAGGTGCGGCCCGCGAGGGTGACGGGCCGCCCGGAGAGCAGCGGCAGGCCGGTGGAGGCGCGCAGGGCGAGCTGCAGGGTGCGCTGGTCGGTGATCAGCGGGCGGAGGTCGACGGCGGCACCGGTGGCCGCGTCGGTCGCCATCGGGTGGAAGGTCGTGGGGTTGGCCAGGATGCCCGCGAAGTTCATCGGGATGGCCGGGTAGATGACCTGCACGAGGTGCTCGGTGTCGACGACCCGGCGCAGCCGCCACGGGTTGGTGACCCGGCGCATGATCGCGGGGTCGGACCAGCCGGTGGTGCCGAGCTGGGCCTGGCCGCCGAGCATCCAGGCGGCGTTGAGCGCGCCCGCGGAGGCCCCGTAGACGGCGTCGAAGCAGTCGACCAGGCCGAGGTCGTCCAGGCCGGCGACCATGCCGCCGGAGAAGGCGCCCCGGCTGCCGCCGCCCTCGATCACCAGGGCGAGGCGCCTGCCGTCGGCTCGGGTGTTCGCGGCGCGGCGGGCGTGGAGCAGGGCGGCGACGGGGTGCACGGTGGCGACGTTAGTCCGGTCGAGGGACGGGTCAGCGGGTGGTCGCCGACCGCTCACCAAGCGCTCACCCCGAATCCGATCGCGGGAAACCGCCACCCTGCCAAGGTGGCCTGCCGGTATCACCCATCCGGGAGGTCTCCCACCACATGAACGCTTCCACGAACCGCCGTTCCGTGCTGCTCGGCGGCGCGGCCGCCATCGGCCTGTCCACGGTCGCGCTCGGCCTGCCCGCGGGTGCGGCGCCCGGCCGCGGGCTCACCGACCCCTTCACCCTCGGCGTCGCCTCCGGTGACCCGTCCGCCGACGGCGTCGTGCTGTGGACCCGGCTGGCCCAGGACCCGCTGGCCCTCGACGGGCTCGGCGGCATGCCCGACCGGCCGGTGCCGGTGTCCTGGCAAGTCGCGACCGACGAGCGCTTCCGGCACGTGGTCCGCGCGGGGGTGGAGGTCGCCCGCCCCGAGTCCGGGCACAGCGTGCACGTCGAGCTGTCGGGCCTGCGCCCCGGCGCGGAGTACTTCTACCGCTTCCGCGCGCAGGGCCACCTGTCCGAGGTCGGCCGCACCCGCACCGCCCCGGCCCCGCACGTGCTCAGCGGCGCGCTGACCATGTGCTTCGCCTCCTGCTCCCACTACGGCGAGGGTTTCTTCACCGCGTACCGCCGCCTCGCCGAAGACCACCCGGACCTGGTGCTGCACCTGGGCGACTACCAGTACGAGTACGCGGGCAAGGCGGCGGACGTGCGCGCGGTCGTCGGCCCCGAGACCCGCACCCTGGCCGACTACCGGCTGCGGCACGCGCAGTACAAGTCGGACCCGGACCTCCAACTGGCGCACCAGGTCGCGCCGTGGCTGGTCGTGTTCGACGACCACGAGGTGGAGAACAACTGGGCCGACGACGTCCCCGAGGCCCCGGATCCCGCATTCCCGGCCCGGCGCGCGGCGGCGTTCCAGGCGTACTACGAGAACATGCCCCTGCGCCGCACAGCCCGCCCGCGCGGCCAGGACATGCAGCTGTTCCGCCGCGTCCGCTGGGGCGCCCTCGCCACCTTCCACATGCTCGACACCCGCCAGTACCGCGACGACCAGGCCTGCGGCGACGGCACGAAGGTCGACTGCGCGGACCGCCTCGACGCCGCCCGGACCATCACCGGCACGGCCCAGGAGAAGTGGCTGCTGGACGGTCTGCGTTCCTCGCGGTCGAGGTGGGACGTGTTGGGGCAGCAGGTGTTCTTCGCCCAGCGCGACCTGACGGTGGGTGAGAAGCAGGGGTTCAGCATGGACTCGTGGGACGGGTACAAGGCGAGCCGGGACAAGGTCGCCGCCGGGCTGGGCACGACCCGCAACGGGGTCGTGCTGACCGGTGACGTGCACCGGCACTGGGCGGGGGAGGTCAAGGAGAGCTGGGACCGCCCGGACTCCCGCAACGTCGGGGTGGAACTGGTCACCACCTCGATCACCTCCACCGGCGACGGCGGCGAGGACACCAACGCGGCGGTGCTGGCGGAGAACCCGCACCTGAAGTTCTACAAGAACCGGCGGGGGTACGTCCGGACGCGCTTCACGGCCAGGGAACTGCGCGCGGACTTCCGCACGCTGCCCCACGTCCGCACCGCGGGCGCCGAGGCCACGACGGCGGCGAGCTTCGTCGTGGAGGACCGCGGCCACACCCTGAACCGGGCCTGACCGACCCGGGTGGGCGCGGAACCTCGACCGCGCCCACCCGGGCGCACGAACCCGTCCCGGGCGCGACCGCCAAGCCGCAGCACGCACCGGACGGCACTGACCCTGCCCCCACAACGAGGCTGGCCACGCTCGACCAGCTCCATCCCACCCAAGCGGCTCCAGCCCACACAACCGCAGCACCCCGACAACCCGTTCCACGCGTCAGGCCGACCCCCTGCCCGCCGCCCAAGCCGCACGCGCTCACCTGGCACGACCATCCCGGCAACCCGTTCCACGCGTCAGGCCGACCCCCTGCCCGCCGCCCACACCGCACCCGCCCACCCGACGCACCAACCCGATAACCGGTCCCACCCCGCCAAGCCGAACCCGCCACCCGACGACGTGTATCAACCCGACCCCCACCCAATCCATCGCGCCCCACCTTCTGCTCGATGAGTGTGGATTGTCTTTGTGTGGGGGGGACGAGCCTGCCAAGCTCTCCCGCGGGTGGGTTGGGCTTGCCCATCCCCACCGCTCTTCCCCACCGCAGGCTCGTAGGGGCCCCGCGCAAAGACAATTCACCCCATCGAGCAACGCTCGAAAACTCGCGCCAGGACCACGAGAGAACCCAACCACGCTGGGTCAAAACGTCCACGCGATCACAAGAACGCGACCACGCTAGGTCAGAACCTCCACACGATCACAAGAACCCAACCACGCCGGGACGAAACACCCCGCGCCCAAGCCCCCACCCCACCAGCCAAAACAGACACAGCCAGCAAGATCAACCCACGCCTCCGGCCCCCGGTAACCATTCTACCGACGCACACCGACACCCAGCGCCAAAGACGATCAAGCCTGTGGACAACCCGCCCACACCTGTGGAAACCGCTAGGGCACCTTCAACGCCCGCTTGGTGACCTTGCCCATCTCGTTGCGCGGCAACGATTCCAGGAAGTGCACGACCCGAGGTCGCTTGTGCGGGGCCAACAGCCGCGCAACGTGGTCAGCCAAGTCCGAGGCCGCAGGTGGTTCCCCCTCAGCAACGACCCACGCCACGATCCGCTCGCCCAGGTCCTCGTCCGGCTCACCGGTAACCGCGACCTCCGCCACCCCCGGGTGCTCCATCAGCGCGTTCTCGATCTCCCCCGCCCCGATCTTGTACCCGCCGCTCTTGATGAGGTCGGTGGCTCGTCGGCCGACGATGCGCAGGTAGCCGTCCGGGTCGCGGATGGCCATGTCGCCGGTGCGGAACCAGCCGTCGCGGAGGGCGGCGGTGGTGGCGTCCGGGCGGTTGAGGTAGCCGAGGAAGAGGTTGGGGCCGTGGACCTCGATCTCGCCGATCTCGCCGTCGACCACCGAAGCGCCGGTTTCGTCCACGACGCGGACCTCGACACCGTCGATCGGCGGCCCGACCGTGCCCGCCCTGCGGTCCCCCGACGCCCGGACCCCGCAGTTCATCAAGGTCTCGGTCATCCCGTACCGCTCCACGACCCGCTGCCCCGTGGCCGCCGTGATGCGTTCGTGGTCGGTCGCGGGCAGCGCCGCCGAGCCGGACACCAGCAGCCGCGCGCGCCCGACCACCGCGGCCAGCGACGGCGACGCCTCGCAGTCCGCCGCGAGCCGGTGGTACATCGTCGGCACGCCGAACACCACCGTGGCGCCCGCCGCCAGCGCCTCGCCCAGCGAAGCCGACGAGAAGCGGCCCAGGTGCCAGACCGCGCCGCCGAGCCGCAGCGGGCCGAGCACGCCCAGGATCAGGCCGTGCACGTGGAACAGGGGCAGGCCGTGCACCACCTTGTCGGCCGCGGTCCACTCCCACGCCGCGGCCAGGGCGTCCAGGTTGGACGTGATCGCGCGGCGGGGCATCAGCACGCCCTTGGGCGGGCCGGTGGTCCCCGAGGTGTAGACGATGAACGCGGGCGACTCCGGGTCCGGCTCGGCGGGCAGGTCACCCGAGCCGCGCGCCGCCGGGTCGACGTGCAGCCGGGGCAGGTGGGCCAGCGCGGGGGGCAGGTCGGCGTCCGGTTCGGCCAGCACCAGCTCCGGTGCGCTGTCGCCGAGGATGTGGGCCAGCTCGCGCTCCCCCACCTTCGGGTTCAGCGGCACCACGGGCACCCCGGCGGCCAGCGCGCCGACGACGGCGAGGCACGTGTGCGGGGTCGGGGTGGCCCAGACCGCGACCCGGGTGCGGCCCGCGAGCGCGGCGGCCGTGGCGCGCGCGGATCCGGCCAGGTCGGCGTGGGTGATGACGAGGTCGCCGAAGCGGACGGCCTCGGCGGAGGTGGGGTTCACCAGCGTCGGCAGCAGCACCGCACCGAGACTAGTGAACTCGGTCGCACCCGGTAGTCCGGTGTTACAGCGGGCACACTGGTCGCGATAGGCAGACCAGGGAGAGCCCTGGCGGTGGGGAGCGTCGTGCAATTTCGCAAGCTGTTCGCGCTGTTGGCGCGCCGGTGGCTGGTCATCGTGCCGCTGCTGGTGCTCACCCTGGGCGGCGCCGGGTACGCGTACGCGACCACCCCGCTGAGCTACCAGTGGACGGGCTCGGTCGTCATGCTCGCGCCCAAGGACGGCCGCATCGTGCGCCCGGCGAGCCAGCGGGAGCAGACCAACTCGCTGCTGGCGTTCGCGCCGACGCTCTCCACCATCACGATCATGCTCATCGAGGAGACCGCGGTCTCGGCGGCCAAGCTGGTCACCCAGCCCAAGGACGGCGTGGAGATCAGCCGTGAGGGCCCGTTCATGACGGCCAAGGTCGAGGGCGCCACCGAGGCCAGGGCCAAGGAGCTCGGCCAGAACGCCTTCGACCTGATCCGCGACTCCCTCGACGAGAAGCAGCGCGACCTCGGCGCGCCGCCGAGCACGTGGGTGACGGTCAGCGTGGTCGCCGCGCCTGCGGAGGCGGAGAAGCTGCCCAAGGCGCGCATCGGCAAGGTCGGCGGCGTGATCGCGGGCGGCGGTTTGCTGGCCCTGGTGTGCGCGTTCGCGGTGGAGAGCGTCTCGGTGAACCGGCGCGAGCGGCGCGCGGCGGGCGACGTGTCCCGGACCACTTCGGAGCCCGGCGGCGAGCCCTCGTACTCTTGACGACCGTGCTGGTACTAGCGGTCGACACCGCCACCCCCGCGGTCACCGCCGGAGTCGTCGAGGTAGCCGGTGGCGCGTCGACGCTGCTCGCCGCGCGGGTGACCGTCGACGCCCGCGCGCACGGCGAACTGCTCACCCCGCACCTGCGCGACGCGCTCGCCGAGGCGGGCCGCGCCTTCGCCGACGTGGACGCCCTGGTCTGCGGCATCGGCCCCGGCCCGTTCACCGGGCTGCGCGCGGGCATGGTCACCGCCGCCGCGCTCGGCCACGCCCTGGACCGGCCGGTGCACCCGGTGTGCTCGCTGGACGCCATCGCCGCCGACGTCCCGGGTGAGCCGCTGCTCGTGGTCACCGACGCGCGCCGCCGCGAGGTCTACTGGGCCGCGTACGCCGCCGACGGCAGCCGCCGGACCGAGCCCGCCGTCGCGCCGCCCGCCGAGGTCGCGGCGCGGGTCGCCGAGCTGGGGGTCACCCGGGTGGCGGGCGCGGACCTGTTCGACTTCGGCCTGCCGCGGGTCGGATCCGCGCACCCGAGCCCGCTCGGCCTCGTCGCCGCCGCGGACCTCGGTGCCGAACCCGGCCCGCTGACCCCGCTCTACCTGCGGCGGCCGGACGCGGTCGAGCCTGGTGCGCGCAAGCGGGTGAGCCCGGGATGAGCGAGCCGACGCGGATCGGCGTCCTGGGGCGCGCCGACCTGCGCCGCTGCGCCGAGCTGGAGCGCATCCTGTTCCCGGACGACGACCCGTGGAGCGAGTCGGCGTTCGCGTCCGAGCTGGACTGGGGCCACTACTACGTGGGCGCGTACGCCGGTGAGCTGCTGGTCGGCTACGGCGGGTTGGGCATGGCGGGCAAGCCGGGCGACATGGAGGCCAGCGTGCACAACCTGGGCGTCGACCCGGTGTGGCAGGGCCGCGGCGTGGGCCGCGCGCTGCTGCGGGTGCTGCTGGCCCGCGCCGACGAGCACCTGGCGCAGGTGTTCCTCGAGGTGCGCACCGACAACGCGCCCGCCATCGGGCTCTACGAGGCGCACGGCTTCGCCACCATCGGCCTGCGCCGCCGCTACTACCAGCCCTCCGGCGCCGACGCGTACACCATGGTCCGGCCCGCGCGGGTGGACCGGACAGTGGAGAACACCCCATGACGATCATCCTGGGCATTGAGAGCTCGTGCGACGAGACCGGCGTCGGCATCGTCCGGCTCGGCGCGGACGGCTTGGAGTTGCTGGCCGACGAGGTCGCGTCCAGCGTCGAGCAGCACGTCCGCTTCGGCGGGGTGGTGCCCGAGGTGGCCAGCCGCGCGCACCTGGAGGCCATGGTCCCGACCATGCGGCGCGCGTTCGACACCGCCGGGCTGGCGCTGTCGGACGTGGACGCCATCGCGGTGACCTGCGGGCCGGGGCTGGCGGGGGCGCTGCTGGTGGGGGTGTCGGCGGCCAAGGCGTACGCGACGGCGCTGGACGTGCCGCTGTACGGGGTCAACCACCTGGCCGGGCACGTCGCCGCGGACACCCTGGAGCACGGGCCCCTGCCGTCGCCGGCGCTCGCGCTGCTGGTCTCCGGCGGGCACAGCCAACTGCTGAGGGTCGACGACCTGGCGGGCGGCATCACGGAGATCGGCTCGACCATCGACGACGCGGCGGGCGAGGCGTACGACAAGGTGGCGCGGGTGATCGGGCTGCCGTACCCGGGTGGGCCGCCGATCGACCAGGCGGCGCGGCGCGGGAATCCGTCGGCCATCGCGTTCCCCCGTGGACTCACGGGCCCCCGGGACGCGAAGTACGACTTCTCGTTCTCCGGCCTGAAGACTGCCGTCGCGCGGTGGGTGGAGGCGCGGGAGCGGGATGGCGAAGAGGTGCCGGTGGACGACGTGTCGGCGTCGTTCCAGGAGGCGGTGGCGGACGTCCTGACGGCGAAGGCGGTGCGGGCGGCGACCGACCTGGGCATCGGGACGATGGTCATTTCCGGTGGTGTGGCGGCGAACTCGCGGTTGAAGGAGTTGGCGGCGGAGCGCTGCGCGGCGGCCGGGATCGAGTTGCGGGTGCCGCGGCCGCGGTTGTGCACGGACAACGGCGCGATGATGGCGGCGTTGGGCGCGCACCTGGTGGCGGCCGGGGTCAAGCCGTCCTCTTTGGACCTCTCGGCGGACCCGGCGCTGCCGGTGTCCACTGTGTGGGTGTAGCGGTGCGGGTGTGCCGGTAACACCCGATTGGCGCTCGCGATGAGACGGGCGTGGGTCGACGTGGGCTGATAGTCGTGGTTGTACTGGTGGGTGTGGCCGTTGCCGCTGCCGTGTGGTTCTTCGGCGGTCGAGGGGTTGGGGGAACTCCCTTCGCCAGCCCCACCACTCCTTCGGCGTCGAGCGCGGTGCCGTTGACGGTCGAGCGGGCGCGTGAGTTGACCGCGGACCTGACCAGCGGGTCCGAGGGGCGGGTGCGCGAGGCGATCGCGGTCTCGCCCGACCAGCCGCTGGACGACGGGTTCGTGACCTCGTTGGCGGGGACACCCGTCGAGTTCGACGTGTCGAGCTTCCAGGCCGCGGAAGGTGGGCGGGCCAAGGTTTCGGCGCGGGTGGGTGGCGCGGTGTGGACGGTGTGGTTGGTGGCCGTCGACGGGCAGTGGCTGATCAGTTCGACGGAGGCCGCGCAGTGATCGCCCGGGTACTGGCCGTGTTGTTGTTGACGTTGCTGTGCGCTGTGCCCGCGCAGGCGCAGAAGTTGCCGTCGCAGTGCGAGGGGGCGAGGTCGACCAAGGCGGGCGCGGGGCAGTCGCGGTCCAAGCGGCCGGTGGTGTTCGTGCACGGGTGGAACGGCGACCCCATGGACGACTCGGCGAAGAAGGTGGCCGGGCAGTTGGACGGGCGGGTCAGCGCGTACACGTTCGACTACAGCAGGTGGGCGGCGTACTGGGCCTCGGATTCGCACATCGCGCCGTGCCTCGCGGCCTACCTGGGGCAGGTCTCGTCGGCGTACGAGAAGGCTGGCGGGGACGGGAAGGTCGTCGTCGTCGCGCACTCGATGGGCGGGTTGGCGCTGCGGTACGCGCTGAACACCGAGTTGGCGAAGGTCGTGCCGTACGTCATCACGCTGGGGACGCCGCAGCTCGGGTCACCGTGGGGCGGCGAAGGCGGGCCGTCGCGGCTGATGGAGGTGCTGCGGCACGTGACCGGCAAGGAGTTGCCGCCGATCGACGGGCGCGACGGCGGGAAGTGCTTGGCGGAGCACGAAAAAGGGGCTTCGCTGCCGCGCGGGTGCGGTGACCTGCCGCCGTGGCTGGCGAGTGGGGTGAACCTGACCCAGGTGGCCGGGGACGTGACGGTGAACCGGACGTTCTTCGGGTTCACGGCGTACTCGATCCCGCTGTTCAGCGACGGCGTGGTGCCCGTGCCCTCCGCGCACGGCTACCCCACCTCCGGACCGACCGGCGTGCCGCCGGAGGAAGGCGGCAAGTCCTACTCCCGCACGGACCGCTGCACCGTCGACTTCGGACTGGTCAACGGCGCGGCGCACAGCCTGTCGTTCGCCTCGGCGTCGATGGCCTTCGACTACTTCACGTTGCAGGACCTGCAGGAGAACCGGTTCAGCGCCCCCGTGCAGGCGTACCTCGGTGGTGTCACGATCGTGGCGGCCTGCTCGCACCTGCGGCTGCCGACCGACCAGAGCGCGGTCAACCAGGTGACGGAGATCGTGCAGGGCGCGCTGACCGAACTGGGCAAGTCCACCGGCGCGGCCACCAAGGTGGTGAACGTGGCGGGCGTGGACAAGTCGGGCAACTCGACGAGCGGCTACACCGTCGCGGAGGACCCGGAGGAAGTCGAGGACTGCTACCCGTCACCGGCGGCCGTGGGACCGGACGTCGTCGCCTGCTCCCCGTCGGCCGCGGGCGCACTGGCCTGCTGGGTGGAACCGAACCGCCGCGACCTCCTGTGCGGCGGTTTCCCGTGGAAGAAGCAACTCCGGCGAGCCGTGTCGAAGGAAGCGGTCCCCTCGGTCACACCGTCCCCGAACCCGGCCCCCTGGGGCCTGGAACTGGACGGCGGCGCGAAATGCCTGCTGCGCAACGGCGGCAGCTGGGGCGGACGCGCGGACGGCTATGTCGGCGCTTACTCCTGCGACCAGGGAAACTCGGACTTCGTCCTAACCGGACCCGATGGCGGCGACGTGGTCGACCGCTCAAAGCCGGTGTGGACGGTCCAGATCGGCCAACTCGGCGGCGACGGGGAATCGTTCCCGCCGCCGACCACGAAGGAGGTCAAGGTGGCCTACTTCGCGGCAGCCCCTTGACGCAGGCCGGACCACGACTCGCCGCGACACCGCAACGGCCGAACCCCGCCCCAAACGCCAGCGAGGGGTACCCCGCCATAGGGGAGCCTTGACCTCAACAGGTCATCGCGCCACCATGGTTGATCAGCAGTTCGTTGAGTTTCTCGACGGGTTTGTACCAGTCGAGGGTCTGCCGGGGGCGGCCGTTGAGCTCGCGGGCCACCTCGTCGAGGTCGGCCTGGGAATAAACCGAGAGATCCGTCCCCTTGGGGAAGTACTGCCGAAGAAGGCGGTTGGTGTTCTCGTTCGTTCCGCGTTGCCACGGTGAGCGTGGATCACAGAAATAGACGGGCATCCCGGTCACCGTCGTGAAGGTGGCGTGGTCGGCCATTTCGCTGCCCTGATCCCAGGTCAACGATTTCCGAAGGAACTCGGGCAACGTCATCATCTTCTCAGCCAACAACGCCGCGACACGATCCGCGGACCGATCATGCGGGACCCGGATCAACATCACGAACCGGGTCTGACGCTCAACCAACGTCAGAATCTGCGACTTGCACGCCGACCCCAGAATGAGGTCCCCTTCCCAGAAGCCGGGGACCGCCCGGTCCTCGGCCTCCGCCGGACGCTCGCCGATGTTGACCATACCCACGATCAGGTCGCGCCGCGACCGCTTCGCCGACGACGGCACACGTCTCGCCCGACCCGACCGTTCCATCTTCCGAACTTTCGGCCTGGCCCGCGCCGAGGCCGCCCGCCGCCCCGCCCGCACCGCGCGATAAGCCAACCGGCCACCATTGAGAGCGACCTCACGAGCGACCACCGAATGATGCCGACCCAACACCCTACCGATAAACCGAAACGACCGCCTCGCACGTAACTCGCGCGAGATCGTCTCCCGATCCTCGCAACTCAAAATCACCCGACATGCCACAACAAGATCTCCGATCACTCACCCACGAAGATCATCCCACACCCGGCGCAACGACCCCTTGAGGTCAAGGAGCCCCTGTTTTCGATTCTATTCGGTGGCGGCAGATGGTTGAAGGCACTGGAGGCGGGTTGTGAACAACCTGAGTGCATGTGGACAACCTGCGAACCAATCAGGGTCGCCCGTCGGGTGACGGGCGACCCCGATTCGCCGATCAGGCGCTGGCGAAGGTCCAGCTCTGGTTGGCGCCGCCGTTGCAATCCCACTGGATCACGTCGGCGCCGTTGTCCTGGCTCACACCCTTGACGTCCAGGCACTTGCTGCTGTGTTCGGCCACCAGGTTGTAGCTGCCGTAGCCCGCGTCGTTGAGGTACCACCGCTGGTTGGCGCCGCCGTTGCAATCCCACTGGATCACGTCGGCGCCGTTGTCCAGGCTCACGCCCTCGACGTCCAGGCACTTGCCGCTGTGGCCCGCGACGAGGTTGTAGGCGCCGTCCCCCACCGCGTAGAGGGTCCAGTACTGGTTGGCGCCGCCGTTGCAATCCCACTGGATCACGTCGGCGCCGTTGTCCTGGCTCACACCTTTGACGTCCAGGCACTTGCCGCTGTGGTCGGCGGTGACCCGGTAGCCCACACCGTCGACCGGCGTGTCCAGGGCCTTCGCGGATGCTGGTGACGCCGCCAGCACGACTCCAAGTCCGACCGCTCCGCTGATCACCAAGGCGCGTGTCTTCATGGGATCTCGTCCTCCAGGATCTGGCGTTGTGTCCGGACGGGACTGTCCCGCCCGGACTCACCTTGGCTCACAACGCCAGGCGCCGCCTTCCCCCGAAGGGTCTTTCAGGCTGCACTAAAGGGGGTTTCGGCCGTCCAGCCACCGGTCCAGGACGGCGGGCAGCTCGGACATGCGCTGCACAACCGCGTCGGGCACCACGTCGACGGCGACCTGTTGCGCCAGCGGGATGTCGCTGTGCGGGATGAAGATGGTCCGCATCCCCACCGCCTGCGCGCCGCTGATGTCGTCGTACGGGCGGTCGCCGACGTAGACGCAGTCGGCCGGGTCGTCGACGCCCACCGCCGCCATCGCCGCCTCGAAGGCCACCCGGTGCGGTTTGGTGTAGGCCAGGTCGCTGCTCCACACCAGCCCGTCGAACAAGTCGCCGACGCCGTCGCGGTGCAGGACCTCCTCGTGCCAGGCACCGGGCCACGCCGTGGACGAGAGCACCCCCGTCCGCAGCCCGCGCTCCCGCAGCTCGCCGAGCATCGGCGCCACCTCCGGGTCGGTGCGGGTCGCCGGGTCCCAGTAGGTCCGGAAGGCGGCCAGCGCCGCCTCGTCGGGCGGTGCCCCGGCGGACTCCAGCACCTGGGTCAGGTGGAAGGCCGTGTGGTGGACCCGGACCCGCCCCCAGGCCTCGTCCTCCGCCGCGAGCAACGCCGCGGCCAGCACCCCCGACGCCTCGGCGTCTCCCGGGTGGACGATGTCGGCATAGGCCCGCCACGCGGCCAGGTGATCCATCGTCACCCACGGCGTCAGCGTGCCACCCCAGTCAAAGATCACTGCGCGCATGCCAGGACCCTAGACCCGCACCCCGGCACCGCCGAAGGGGAAATCAGACCCGCGACACCCAGTCGCCGTGCGGTTCGACCGACGCCAGGCGGGAGTCGTCGGCCTCCCGGGCCAGGCGGATGAGCAGGTGGTCGGCGTTGAGCCGGTCCGCCGAGCCCTCGCCCCACTCGACGACGACCACGGACGCGACCAGTTCCGAGTCCAGGTCCAGGTCGTCGAGCTGCTCCAGGTCGCCACCCAGCCGGTACGCGTCGACGTGCACCATCGGGATCCCGCGCGCGCCCGCCTTGTGCTCCCGGGCGATGATGAACGTCGGGCTGCTCACCCGGCCCAGCACCCCGAGCCCCTCGGCGATCCCCTTGGCCAGCACCGTCTTGCCCGCCCCCAGCGGCCCCGCCAGCAGCACCAGGTCCCCGGCCCGCAACCGGGTGCCCAGGGCGCGCCCGTACGCCAGGGTGTCCTCGTGCGTGCGCAGCAGCACGGTCTCAGCCACGGTCCTCACCTCTTCCGACCCGCGCCGCGGCCCCGGGCGCAGTCCCGCAGCAGCGTAGTCAGGTGCTCGTTCACCACATCGGGGCGCTCCAGGATCACCAGGTGACCGGCGCCGGGCACGCGGACCAGGGTGGCGTCCGGCAGGGCCGTGGCGATCCGCTCGGCGTGCGCGAACGGGGTCATCCAGTCGTGGTCGCCGCTGAGCACCAGGACGCGGGTGTGCTTGAGCCCGGCCAGCGCCGCGTAGCGGTTGTGGCTGCCCAGCGTGTCCACGAAGTCGGCGAGCACCCGGACGGGCGTGCCGTCGAGCATGTCGACGAGGAACCCCACCAGCTTCTGGCTCACCTCGCCGGGCCCGAACCCGACCGTGCGGGCCGCGCCCCGGGTGACCGCGCCACCCACCGAGCGGACCAGCTCGACGGCGGTGGGCTGCCACTCGGCGACCCGGCCGAGGACGCGGGTCAGCGGGTTGTACTTCGACAGCAGCGGCCGGGGCAGCCCGCTGCGCCCGACCTCACCCGCCGACGTGCCGATCAGCGCCACCCCGCGCACCCGCTCGGCGAACAGCTCCGGGTGCCGCTCGGCCAGCGCCATCACGGCCATGCCGCCCATCGAGTGTCCGATGAGGACGATCGGTCCACGGGGCACCACAGCGCGGATCACCTCGTCGAGGTCCGCGGCCAACTGCTCGATCGTGCTCGTGCTGATGTCGGCGCGGGCGGAGCGGCCGTGGCTGCGGTGGTCGTAGAGCACGAGCCGCACCCGGGGGTCGGTGAGCCGGGCCAGGTCGCGGCGCTGGAAGTGCCAGCCGCGCCTGCTCATCGCGAAACCGTGCACGAACACCGCGGTCAGGACCGGTTTGCCGCCGTCCTCGGGGTCGACCTCCTCGACGGAGAGGGCCAGGCCGTCGTCCGCGGCGACCGTGCTGGTGCGCGACGGCGGCAGCTCACCCAGCGGCTCGTCGGCGTACGGGTCGTCGCCGGACGCGCGGCGGCGGGTGACGCCGACCGCGATGGCCGTGGCGGCGGCGAGCACGCCCGCGCCCGCGGCGACCTTGCCCGCGCGGTTCATCCGCCGACGTACCGGCGGGCCACCCGGGGCCGGTACATGCCCGTGACGATCTCGTAGTCGATGGTGCCGATGGTGTCGGCCCACTCGGTCGCCGTCGGTTCCCCGCGCGTGCCGGGGCCGAACAGCACGACCTCGTCGCCGGGCGAGACCTCGTCGTCGCCGCAGTCGACGACGATCTGGTCCATGCACACCCGGCCGCGCACCGGCCGCCGAACACCGCCGAGCAGCACGTCGACCCGGTTCGACAGCAGCCTCGGCACACCGTCGGCGTACCCGGCCGTCACCAGGGCGAGCGTGGTGTCACGCGGCGCGGTCCAAGTCTGTCCGTAGGAGACCGACTCGCCCGCGGCCACCCGCTTGACCATGGCTACCGACGCCCGGAAGGTCATCACGGGAATGAGGTCTTCCTTGGTGGGCAACGGGTTCAGCCCGTACATCGCGATGCCGAGCCGGACCATGTCGAAGTGCAGGTCCGGTCTGCTCAGCGTGGCCGCCGAGTTGGCCAGGTGCCGCCGTGGGGTGAGACCGGCGTCCAAGGCGGTCTTGTAGGCGTGCTCGAACCGCTGCGCCTGGGCGTCGACCGACGGGTGGCCGGGCACGTCCGCGCAGGCCAGGTGCGACCAGACCGCGTACACCTCGTTGTCCGACTCCGCCGCGGCGCGCACCAGGTCCGCCCACCGGCCGGGCGGACACCCGTTGCGCGCCAGCCCGGTGTCGACCTTCAGGTGCACCCGCGCGCCGGACAGCCGGTCCAGTTCCTCCACAGAGGACACACCGACATCGATCCCGGCTTCCACGGCCGCGTCCATGTCCGCGTCCGGGGTGTCCAACCAGGACAGGATCGGCGCGGTGATCCCCGCGTCCCGCAGCACCAGCGCCTCGTTCAACGAACACGACCCGAGCCAGGTCACCCCGGCCGACAGCGCCGCCCGCGCGACCCGCACGGCCCCGTGCCCGTAGCCGTCGGCCTTCACGACCGCCATCGCGTCCGCGCCCGGCGCGCGCGCGACGAGCAGGGACACGTTGTGCCGCAACGCGTCCAGATCGACCACGACCTCCGCGCGACTCATCTCGCCCCCAGCAGCCCGCGCAGTGCCGTCGGCACCGCGTCCACGATCGCCGACGCGGGCACCGGAGCGCCCAGCGCGGCGGCTTCACCCGCCCGCACGTGCAGCCACGCCGCCGCGCCGCCCGCGAGCAGCGGGTCGAGCCCGGCCGCGAGCAGCGCGCCCGCCAGCCCGGACAGCACGTCGCCCGAGCCCGCGGTCGCCAGCCAGTGCGAGCGGGCCGGGTTGACCAGCGCGCGCCCGTCCGGCGACGCGACCACCGTGGCATGCCCCTTGAGCAACACGGTTACGTCCAGTTCGGCGGCCAGCGACTTGGCCGCGGCCACCCGGTCGGCACCCAGCTCGATCCCGTGCGGTTCGGCGATCCTGGCGAACTCGCGGTCGTGCGGGGTGAGCAGCAGCGGCGCGTCCGGGTCGCGCGCGTCCCACAGGTCGGGGTACCGGGCCAGCAGCGTGATGCCGTCCGCGTCGACGCAGGTCGGCAGGCCCGCGTCGAGCACGTGCGCGAGGACGTCCCGGGACGCCTTGCCGGTGCCCATGCCCGGACCGGCCACCCACGCCTGCACCCGTCCCGCGTCGCCGACCGAGCCGGTGGCGACCACCTCCGGCCAGCGCCTGCGCACCTCGTCGGCGGCCGACCCGGCGTAGCGGGTGAGCCCCGAGGTGGCCAGCACGGCCGCGCCGACCGCGAGCACCGCCGCGCCCGGGTACGTCTCCGAGCCCGCGACCACCCCCACGACGCCCTGGGTGAACTTGTCGTCCTCCGGCCCCGGCACCGGCCACGCCGCGGCCACCTCCGCGGCGCCCAGCACCTCGAAGACGGGTTTCGCCAGGTCGAGCCCCAGGTCGATCAGGTGGACCGCGCCGCAGCGGGCCCCCGCGAGGTAGTGCACGGGCTTGTACGCGCCGAACGTCACCGTCACGTCCGCGGTCACCGCGGGCCCCTCGACGGCCCCGGTGTCCGGGTCCACACCGCTGGGCAGGTCGACGGCCACGACCGGCGCCCGCACCCGGCTGACCACGGCCGCCGCGTCCGGCCGCAGCGGGCCGCGCGCGGAGAGCCCCACGATCCCGTCGACGACCAGGTCGGCGAAGTCGACGTCCTCGGGCGTACCGACCCGCCCGCCTGCGCGCCGCAACGCGGCCAGCCCCTCGGCGTGCGCGCGCTCCGGCGCCAGCAGCACGGCCGTGACGCCGACCGAGCGGCGACGCAGGAAGGCCCCGGCCCAGAGCGCGTCGCCGCCGTTGTTGCCCGCGCCGACCAGCAACACGACCCGGCGGCCCGCGACGCCCCCGGTGTGCTGGTCGAGCAGCCGCGTGACGTGCAGCGCGACGCCGTGCGCGGCCCGGCGCATCAACGCGCCCGGCGCGGTCTTGGCGAGGACGGCCTCCTCGGCTGTCCTGACGGCTCCGGTGGTCCAGACGCCCCGCATACGGCTCCTACTCGACGGTGACGGACTTCGCGAGGTCGCGGGGCCCGTCCAGGTCGTACCCGCGCGACCGGGCGATCCCGGTGACGCGACCCGCGATTCCGCACACGCGCACGAGGGTACCCACCAGGTACTTCGACCACCGATAGGCTGACCCCCATGGCACGCACGGCCAAGCACCTCCTCGACGAGCTCGCCCGCCCCGGTCCGCACCAGGTCCTGCGCGGTGACCTGGCGCTGGTCGGGCTGCCCGGCGCGGTCTACACGCCGCACTCCGGCCGCGGCCTGCCCGCGGTCGCCTTCGGGCACGGCTGGCTCCAGCCGCCGTCGCGGTACCGGGGGCTGTTCCGGCACCTGGCGTCGTGGGGGGTGGTCGTCGCCGCGCCCGGGACGCACACCGGCCCGTTCGGCTCGCACCGGCTGCTGGCCTCCGACCTGAGCACCGCGCTGGACGTGTGCGTCGGCGTGCGCCTCGGCGACGGCGAGATCAGCGTCGACGAGGGCAGGCTGGGCCTGGCCGGGCACTCGACCGGCGGCGGCAGCGCCGTGCTGGCCGCGGCGCGCGACCAGCGGGTGCGGGCCGTCGCGACCCTGGCGGCGGCCGAGACCGCCCCGGTGGCCAGCAACGCCGCACGCGAGTGCCGCATGCCGTCGCTGCACGTGCTGGCGGGCAACGACCTGGTCGCCCCGCCGAGCGCGCACGGCCACCTCATCGCGCAGGCGTGGGGTGGGCAGGCGGACGTGCGCACCATCACCAAGGCCAGCCACCTCGGGTTCACCGAGGGCAGGCACTGGAGCGGGCTGCTGGTGCACGGCAAGGCGGAGCACGCCACGCAGCGGATCAGCCGCGCCCTGCTGACCGCGTTCTTCCTCACTCACCTCACCGGGCAGACCGAGTACGCCCGGCTGCTGGACGAGAACATCAAGGGCACAGTCCTGGATCGGCACCTCGTGCAGACTGGCTGACGTGCAGCCATACCCACCCCAAGGTCCACCGCCGATTCCGCCGTCCAACCCTCAGGGCGCGGTGCGCGCAGCGGGGGTCACCGCGTTGTCCGTCGGCGGGCTCACGGTGGGGGCGTCGCTGTTCGGGCTCGGGTTCATCGGGTTGATCGCCGCGGCGCTGTTGCTCTCCGGTGGCGGCATGCTGCTGGCCTTCCAGCCCGCCGGGCGGATCCTCGCGACGATCGGGGCCGGGATCGTCATCGCGGGCGGGCTCTGGGTGTCGGTGCGAGCGATGACGATCATGCCGAACCTGCTCATGACGTGGATCATCGTCGGCTTGGTGAGCGCGCTGGTCGGGGCAGTCGTGCCCGTGGTGCTGTTCCGGCGCGGAGTCACCCAAGGGCTGGCTTCGCCGCCGAACAGGGGATTCCAGCCGGGCTACCCGCCACCGGGATTCCCACCGCCCAGCGGTTTCCCGGGACCCGTTCCACCGCAAGGGTTTACGCCCGCCTACCTGCAGCCCGGCTATGCGCCGCAGGGATTCCCGCCTGCCGGGCCGCAGCCCGGCTTTCCACCGCAGGGGTTTCCGGCGCCGGGATTCCCGCCCCAGGAGCGGTCCTACGTGCAGGACCAGCCGGGGCAGTGGCCGCCGCGGTAGGTCAGCGGTTGGTCATCCAGCTGACCGAGAAGAAGCCCGTGTCGGACGGGTCGTCCGACTGCTTCTGCCGGGCGCGCTTCGGCGGCTCCGGTGGGGTTTTGGCCCAGCGCTCGCGGTCTTGCTCGTGCCGGGTGAGGGTCTGCTCGTACTCGGCCCGTGAGCGCTCGAAGTGGTCGCCGAGGCCCGCGCTGATCCGCTGGAACTCGGCGCGGACCGCGCGGACGGCCGGGTTGTCCTCGTCGAGCACGCTCACCCCTTGGCCCGGTTGGCCGGGTCTTCCCCGACGACGCCGTCGAAGAACGCGGCCGGGTCGTTGTCGTCGAACAGGCTGCCGACCAGCCGCCACTGGCTGGCCTTGCGGTCGGTGTCGCCACCGCCACCGCCTTGACCGCCCCCGCCGCCGCCCATGGGCATCCCGCCCATGCCACCGCCCGCCATGCCCGCGCCCGCGGCCGGACCCGCCGCCGCGGGCGCGGAACCCCCAACGCCCGCACGGGATTCCTGTGACGGGGGCGCCTCGGCGTTGGTCATCGCGCCGGGCTGCAACGGCGGCTGGCCCGCCGACGTGCCACCGCCACCACCGACCGCTGCGCCACCGCCACCAACTGAGCCACCCGCCGAGCCACCGGCGGGAACTCCCGCCTCACTGGGTGTGGCCGCCGCGTCGGGGGCCGGGGTGCCCGGGGTGTCGGCGGCGGCGCTCGCCGCCGCCGGTTTGGGCGCCGGTTGGGGGCTGGGGGCGCTGTCGACCACGTACTTCGTCGGCTTGCCGTCGCCGCGGTCCACGGTGATCCCCATCGACGAGTCCACCGTGATCGCCCTACCGCCCTCGCGGATGGTGACGCTCTCCCCCGTGGCCGCCCCGCTGGGCGCGGTGCCCGTCGGGACGGCGGCCGACGGCGCGGTCGACGACGAGGGGGTGACGGCGGTGAACGGGTCCGGGTCGACCGCGCGGATCGCGTCGGTGAACGCGCGCCAGCCCTGGGCGGTGGCGTCGTGCACGGCGCGCAGGTCGGCGCGGAAGCGGGCCACGGCGGCGGCGTAGCGACCGCAGTAGTCGTCGAGGTAGTCGATGACCTCGGCGCTGGGCCACGGGTCCTCGGCGATGCCGTTGAGGTTGAGCGTGCCCGGCGTGCGCAACTGCGCCGGGGTGTACGAGCGCAGGGCCGCGTCGAGGCGGTCGATCTGGTCCTGGCGGTTGGCGAGGTTGTCGACGGCGATGCCGCGCAGCGTGGCCGCTTGCGCGGCCCAGCCGTGCAGTGCGTCGGCCGCGACACCGCGACCGCCGTCGAGCGCGGTCGCCAGGCGCAAGAGCCCGTCGTGCCACGTGCGGGCGGCCACCGAGAGCTGGTCGAACCGGGTCGCGGCGGTGTCGGCGCCACGACCACCCCAGGTGTCGGATAACCGGGTCCGCAGGCCCGCCGCGCCCTCGCGCAGGGCTTCCGCGGCCTTGGCCAGCGCGGCCAACCGGTCGCGGGCGGCGGCCAGGCCACCGAACTCGGCGTTGCGCAGGTCGTCGACCATGCGCTCGTCGGCGGGACCCCACGGCTCGGGCGTCCAGCCGCCCTTGGCCGCCGGGTGCGCGCGCCACCGCCGGTAGACGGCACCACCGGCGCGCGGGGACAGCAGCCCGCGCGGCTCGGCGAGCGGGCCCTCGACCAGGGCGTCCGCGGTGTCGGCCAGGTCGGCGCCGGTCGGCGCGGTCAGCGCGGCCCGCACCTGCTCGGCCGTCACCGCTCACCGGCCCGGGTGATCCGCCGCGCCGCTTCCTCGTCGACGTCGGCGATCCGCTTCGTCGACTCGACCAGCTCCGCGACCATGCCGTCGACCTGCGGCACGACCTTCTCGAACGAGGTCAGCAGCGCCTCGTGCAAGGTGCCGAACGCCGCGCCCGCAGCCTCGCCCAGCGGGCCGAACCGCCGCGGCGGCGGCAGGTCCGCGCGGGCGAAGGCGGCCACCTCCTCCAGCGCGGACCGCAGGTCGGCGACCTCCTTGGCCAGCGCGGAGACGGCCTCGTGGTCAACCCTCAGCACACCGTCCGGCATGTCAGCGCACCCAGCTGCGACCGGACCAGTCGTCGTCGCCGTCGTCCTCGACCGGGGCGGGTGCCTGCCGCTTCGGCGCGGGCCGCGGCGGCGGGGCGGGTTCGTCCTCGTCGTCGGCGAAGGACAGGAACCGCTGGGCGGGCGTCGACCTGGCCTCCGGCGCGGGCTCCGGGGGCGCGACCGGCGGCGGCACCGGCCGGGGGCGCTCGGGGCGCTCCTGGGGCCGCTCGTCGTCGCCGCCGAAGGACAGCACCGTGGACTTGGTCTCCCGCGTCCACGCGGCGGCCTTCTGCTGCTCGGCCGCGGCCCGCTCCTGGGCCTCCCGCTTGGTCGCCTCGTGCGCGGCGTCGATCGCGGGCCGCTGCTCGGCCAGCACGCGGTCGCGCTCGGCCGCGGCGGCGTCGGTGCGGGTCAGCTCGGCGGCGAACTCCTCGCCGACCTGGTTGACCCGGGCGTGGTACTGGGCGGTGATGTCCTCGTACTTGGCCAGGATCAGCCTGGTCTCCGCGGTCAGGTCGGACATCCGGCTCACCTCCCGCCGTCGAAGCTGCCGCTGATGCGGGCCTCGGCGTCGGCGTAGTCGTCGTCGAAGAGCTGGCCGGTGGTCCGCCACTGCGAACCGCCGCGCTCGCTGTCGCCACCGCCCTGGCCTTGGCCGCCACCACCCATCGCACCCATCGGCATCCCGCCGCCCATGGGCGAGCCGGTGCCGGACTGGTCACCGGGCAGCCCGGACGCGGCGGAGGCCAGACCGGCCTCGCCCGCGCCCGCGGTCTGGGTGTCGCCGCCGTGGCCGTTGTCGTGCTGACCGTGCTGACCGGACTGGTCGTGGCCCGGGTGCGGGCCGAGCTGGTCGCGGGGCTGCTCGTCGAAGATGCTGCCCGAGGCCCCCCAGGCGTCCGAACTCCACGCGCTGCCCCCGCCGCTGGCGGCGTAGGTGGCCTGCGGGTGCCCGGGCTGGGCCGCGTCGTTGTTGAGCATGCCGTGACCGGACTGGGCGGCGTCGTAGCCGGGCACGCCGTGCCCGCCGGGGGCGACCTGGCCGGGTACCTGACCGCCCGGCGCGGGCTGGCCGTGACCGATGGGGCTGGCGTCGTTCATGCCGTGCGTACCGCCGCCAGGCACCTGGCCGCCCGGCTGACCGTGGCCGATCGGGCTGGCGTCGTTCATCCCGTGCGTACCGCCGCCAGGCACCTGGCCGCCCGGTGTGGGCTGGTCCTGGCCTGCCGGTGGGACACCGGGCCTGCCGGGCTCGGGTTGGTGGCCCGGCTGGCCGCCGTCCGGGTTCGCCCGCGTGGTGCCCGTGGCCTGGCCCGCGGTGTCGGTGGCGGGACCGCCGTGCTGGGCCCCGCCGGTCGCGCCCTGGGTGGTCTCGTCGAAGTCGACGGTGTAGCTGACGGGCTCGCCGGTGCCGTCGTCCACGGTGATCTTGACCGTGTCCGGGGAGCCGGGATCCCGCTCGGCGGTGATGGTGACGTCGCCGTCGTGGATGACCGCCTTGCCGTCGGGCCCGGCCTGCACGTGCTGGACGTCGACGGGCTTGCCGTCCGGCCCGATCGCCCCGTCGACCGGCCTGCCGTCGGGTCCGATCGCCCCGTCGACCGGCATGCCGCGGGTCTGGGCGTCCACGCCGTTGACCGGCCTGCCGTCCGGCCCGAGCGGGCGCCCCTCGGCACCGTCGGTGATCGGCTTGCCGTCCGGTCCGACGACCGGCTTGCCGTCGGGCCCGAGCTGCCCCTGCCCGGGCGTGCTCGCGCCGAAGTCGAGGTCGTAGGTCTTGGGCTTGCCGGAGCCGTCGTCGACGGTGACCTTGACGTGCCCCGCCCCGTCGGGGCTCTGCACCCCGATGGTCCGCCCGCCCTCGGAGATCGTCACCGTCTCCGGCGCGCCCCCGGTGGTCCCCGGCACGGCCCCCGGCGTCTGCGTCGGGTCCACGGCGGACGGATCGGTGCCCTGGTCGACCTGCCCGGGATCCGGCATCTGCGGCAGGTCCTCGGCCTTCGGCGGCGGCGGCATCTGCTGCTGCTTCGGCTGGTCCCCGGTCCCGGTCCCGGTATCGGTCGACCCGGTCCCGGTCCCCGGGTCCTTCTTGGTCGGCGGCTTCTCGTCCCCCGACTCGTCGTCCGGCGGCGGCTTGTCCGCCCCGCTGAGCGCGAGCTTGCCGAACGGGTCGGTGGCGATCAGCATCGAACCCGAGTTCAGCTCGCGCCAGGCGTCGGTGACCGCCGTGATCGTCTCCTCGATCTGGCGGCGCAGGTTGGCCATGGTCGTGAAGTAGCAGTTGCAGAAGTCGTTGAGCTCGTTGCAGATCTCGTTCGACCAGCGGTTGTCGCCGTCGGTGAGCAGGACCTTGCCGGGCTGGTGCAGGGTTTCGGCGGTCTGCTTGTCGCAACCGAGGTCGTCGAACGGCAGGCCCGGGGTGAACTCCTCGTTGAGGAACGCGTAGCCCGCGGTCCACTCCTCCTTGGCGTAGATGCCGGAGCGGAACGTGCCGTTCTGCAGGATGCGGCCCATCTCATCGATGTAGGTCGCGAGCTTGTCCCTCGGGAAATCGATGAAGTCGGTGTTGTCGGAGAACGCGTTCGCGCCGTAGCGGTCGGCGAGCGACTTGCCCCCGGTGCCGGACCCGGCGAACTGGGACAGGCGCTCCACCGGTCCCCGGCTGGCGTGCCAGGCGCCCTCGATGTTCGCGCGGAGTTCCCCGACGGCGGTGCCGTACTCCTGGGCGGCCGCGCGCAGGTCGTTGATCTTGGTGGTGGCCGCGTCGCCTGCCTTGCTGGTCCACGCGCCGTGCAGCTTCCCCGAGATGGCGTTCGCCGTGCCGTCCATCGCGGCGGCGGCCTTGGCCAGGTTGTCGAGCCTGCCCCGCGCACCCCAGATGAAGCCCCAGTTGATGATCTTGATCTTCCAGAGGCCGCCGGACTGGTCGGTCTTCTCCTGCCAGCCGTCGCCCGCGACCGGCTGTTCCTTCCACCGGTTGGCGTTGGCCGGGAGGCAGGCGGGGTGGCTGCGCCACTTCTCGTAGAGGAAACCGAGGAAGTCGCGGCCCAACAGCTTGATGTAGGTCTCCAGCGGCTCCAGCATCTTCGCCGAGTGGTCCTCGGTGTAGACGTCGGACGGGACCTGCAGGGCATCGGTGATGCCGTGGCTGAAGTTCTCCGCCATCGGTTACTTGCCCCCGGACTGGGTGAGGCCCCACGCGTTGTCGACGTCGGTCGCGGTGGTCGACTTGGCCGACGCGTCGATCCGCTTGGCCGCCTCGGTGCAGAACTGCTGCGCCTTGGTCACCGACTGGGCCAGCGCCTGCACGACGCCGTTGAACGAGCCGAAGGCGTTGAAGCCCTCCGGGGTGCCACCGAAGTGCTCGGCCTTGAGCCCGTCCCCGGTGGCGTAGGTCTGCACGGATTGCAGCGCGACCGCCATGTCCGCCATGTCCATCGCCGCGGACCGGACCAACTCGTGGTCCATCTTCATGGTCTCGTCTACTGCCACCGCTCCCCCTTGGAGGTTTCCCCTCGACCTGTCCACGCCTTGGACGCGAACCGCTGACCTGCGGTGCCGTCACTTACGCAAAGAGAAATGTACCGAGGACCACCCTTTCGGGACTGGCGAACGGCGGCATCCACCGCCCGGTCACCGGTGAGGTGGGCAACCGGGCGGGGCTGCCCGCGTCAGCTCAGCTCGCGGTCGCGACGACGGCGGCCAGGCGGTCGGCCGCGCCTTGGGCGGCCTCCTGCGTCGGCGCCTCGACCATCACCCGGACCAGCTGCTCCGTGCCCGACGGTCGCAGCAGCACCCGGCCCGTGTCGCCGAGTTCGGTCTCGACCTCGACGACCGCCGCGCTCACCTCGGGGGACGCCGCGACGGCGGCCTTGTCCGCCACCCGGACGTTGACCAGCACCTGCGGCATCTTCGTCATCGCCGCCGCCAGCTCCGCCAGGGGCTTGCCGGTGTCGGCGACCCGGGCCATCAGGCGGATCGCGGTCAGCAGGCCGTCGCCGGTGGTGGCGTGGCCGGGGAGCAGGACGTGGCCGGACTGCTCGCCGCCCAGGGCCAGGCCGGTGGCGCGCAGCTCCTCCAGCACGTACCGGTCGCCGACGGCGGTCGTGCGCAGCTTCACACCCAGGTCGCGCATGGCCACGTGCAGCCCGAGGTTGCTCATCACGGTCACCACGAAGCTGTCCTCGGTCAGCTCGCCCGCGTCGCGCATGGCCAGGGCCAGCACGGCCATGATCTGGTCGCCGTCGACGACCTCGCCCGCGGCGTCCACGGCCAGGCAGCGGTCGGCGTCGCCGTCGTGGGCGATGCCCAGGTCGGCGCCCTCGCGGAGCACGGCGGCGCGCAGGTCGTCGAGGTGCGTGGAGCCGCAGGCCTCGTTGATGTTGACGCCGTCCGGCAGCGCGTGCATGGCGATGACCTCGGCGCCCGCCTCCCGGTAGGCCCGGGGCGCGGTGGCCCACGCGGCGCCGTTGGCGCAGTCCACCACGACCTTGAGGCCGTCGAGGCGGTTCGGGGTGGCGGCCAGCAGGTGCGCGACGTAGCGGTCGTGCGCGTCGGCGACGTCGTAGACCCGGCCGACGGCGGCACCGGTCGGCCGCTCGGCGGCGCTGTCCAGACCCGCCTCGATCTCGTCCTCCAGCGCGTCGGAGAGCTTGTGCCCGCCGGAGGTGAAGAACTTGATGCCGTTGTCGGGCATCGGGTTGTGCGACGCGGAGATCATCACGCCGAGGTCGGCGTCCAGGTCGCCGACCAGGAACGCCACGCCCGGGGTGGGCAGCACGCCCACCTGCATGACGTCGACACCGGCCGCGGCCAGCCCGGCGCACACCGCGGCCTGCAGCATCTCGCCGCTGGCCCGCGGGTCGCGGCCGACGACGGCGACCGGTCGGCGCGCGCCGTCACCGGGGCGGGCGAGCACCCGCGCGGCCGAGGCGGCCACCTTGAGCACCAGCTCCGGCGTCAGGTCGGAGTTGGCGAGACCACGCACTCCATCGGTGCCGAACAGTCGTGCCATGGACTTGGAACCTCCGCGTGTGGGGATTGGGGAGCGTGTGGGTGACAGGGCGGGGGTCGACCAGTGGGACCGGTGGGACTACCGGGTGGAAAACGACCAGCGGGAGCGGCCTGTTCGAAGGTCGAACGTGCCGCTCCCGCTGGTGTGTGCCTGGGCGCAGGTCAGCGCTTGCTGTACTGCGGCGCCTTGCGGGCCTTCTTCAGGCCGTACTTCTTCCGCTCCTTGGCCCGCGGGTCGCGGGTCAGGAAGCCCGCCTTCTTCAGGACCGGGCGGTCCTCGCTGTCCAGCTCGATCAGCGCGCGGGCGATCGCCAGGCGCAGCGCACCGGCCTGGCCGGTGATGCCGCCGCCGTGCAGGTTCGCCCGGATGTCGAAGGACTCGGGCTTCTCCACGACCACCAGGGGCTCGCGGATGAGCTGCTGGTGCACCTTGTTCGGGAAGTACTCCTCGAGCGACTTGCCGTTGAGGAGGAACTTGCCGGAGCCGGGCTGGATCCGGACGCGGACCACGGCCTCCTTGCGCCGGCCGACCGTCTGCGCGGTCTCGGCGGTCAGGTGGGGCAGCGCGGGAGCGGCGGGCTCCTCGTCGGTACCGGCCTCGACCTCGGCGTCGAACTCGGGCGACTCGGAGGTGTAGACGTCGGTGTCCACGGCCTCGGTGTTCTCGGCGGTGTCATCGACCTCGGGGGTCACGACGTCCTCACTCACTTGGCGACCTTCGCAATCTCGAACGGCGTGGGCTGCTGGGCGGCGTGCGGGTGCTCCGGGCCTGCGTAGACCTTGAGCTTCTTGCCCTGGGCGCGGCCGAGCTTGTTCTTCGGCAGCATGCCCTTGACGACCTTCTCCAGCAGCCGGTCGGGGCGGGTGTCGAGCAGCTCGCCGAAGGACTGCTTGCGCAGACCGCCCGGGTAGCCGCTGTGCCGGTAGGCGAACGCCTGGTCCCGCTTGTTGCCGGTCAGGACGACCTTCTCGGCGTTGACGATGACGACGAAGTCGCCGGTGTCCACGTGGGGGGCGTAGGTGGGCTTGTGCTTGCCGCGCAGCAGCGTGGCGACATGCGTGGCGAGACGACCGAGCACCACGTCCTCGGCGTCGATCACGTGCCAGGCGCGTTCGACTTCGCCGGGCTTAGGGCTGTACGTGGGCACGGAGCTACCTCATCGTCAACATGCGTCATGGGTACCTGTGCGGGCCTCACCCCTGTACGACGCGGGTCGTACAGGGGCGCGCAACGCGGCTCGACTCGCGTTCGACCAGTCGAGCTTTACGCCCCGCGCCGCACAACAACGTAAGAAGATACCGGGTGGGTGTTGGAGGGTCAAAACAGCCCCCAGCCTGACGGCTGTGAACTGGCCCGGCGCAGGTCAGGTTCCGGCTGACCGGCCCGGGTGTTGGGCAATGGTAGCCACCGGCCGCGGACCGCCGAGCCACCACTACCGGGTGACCGCGATTGTGCTTTCGATCACCATCGGCCATTCACTGCTGAGTAACGATCCGAGCACACTCGGTCACCCGAGGCCGCGGTCCGGCACGGCGAGCCGGGCTCCCCCGCCCGGCCGGGCGACAGACGCGGCCGGGGTGAGGTGGGCATCGTCACGGACGAGCAGGGAGGCGGCCGGTTGCGGCTGGTGATCAAGATCAGGCGGCCCGCCGTCCCGGTGATGATCACTACCGACGGGGGCGCGCTCTCCCCGGACGACCGGAACCGGTCCAGCGCGGCGAGCTGTTCGGCGCGGCCGGTGCAGTCCCGCGCGTCGCCCTGGCGGCCGTCGAGGGTAGCGCGGCGGACACGAGCCGCGCGGCCACGCGTTCGTCGTGCGGGAACCGGTCGACCAGCTCGACCGGCCGCGGCACCGGCTCGGCGCCGCGGCCGGAGCGCAGCAGCCGGTCGTCGCGGTCGAGCGCGGAGAGCCCGCGGTGCCGTTCGGCGAAGTCGCGGAATTCGTTGAGCCACAGGGAGTCCAGGTCGCCGAAGTGCCATCCTCCTTGGCACAGCGCGAATGCCCGACCGAAAGGGCTGGGCGCTCCATCACGTCATCGACGTCCCCCGGGGCGACGCACCGGCGGGCGACTACCGGCCCGCGCTCACCCGATCACCCTGACTTGTCCACAGAGGACACTCCAAGCCTGGCACCCCCATCGGGGTCGCGCCCGATAGCCGATGCTCGGAACCGACTGTGCGACAAGGAAAAGCCGAGGCCCCCGGGAGCTGCTCCCGGGGGCCTCGGTGACCACTGGCGGTGACTCACGCCCAGCGGCTGGCGTTCGCGCTCTCGGTCTCCTGGTAGTTCTCGCCGGACTGGCGCACGGCGGTACCGATGGAGCCCAGGACCTGCTTCAGGTCGTCGTAGGCGGCGTCCCACTCGCGCTGCTTGGCGTCCCACAGCTCCGCGGCCTGGCCGGTGTAGCCGGCGCGCAGCGGGGCCAGGCGCGACTTGAGGTCGCCCAGCAGGGTCTCCAGCTGACCCGAGGTGGAGGTGATCGACTGGGCCGCGTTGGCGACCTCGGCGAAATTGACCTTGATGATGTCGCCGTTAGGCATTGCGGTGACTCCCTAAGTCTTTGCGGGGGGTGAAGAAGAAGGCTTGCGCCGAACGGAAATCAGCCGCCGAGGACGTTGCTGATGTTGGTCAGCGAGGAGGACGCGGCCTCTTCCTGCTGGACGTAGGCCGTGTTGCTGGCCTTGAGCTGCTCGGAGATGCCCTGCAGCGCGTCGTGCAGCTTGCGGGCGTCGTCGTCGAAGCGCTGCATGAGGGTGGCGAACGCGGCGCTGGCCTGACCCTGCCAGTTGTCGTGCAGCGGCGTGAGGTTGTTGCGCAGCGAGCCCAGCGCGTTGCGGCTCTCCTCGTTGACGTTGTCAACGTCGGTAGCGGCCTTGGCCATCTCTTCTGGCGTGATTCCGTAACCGGACATCGGGAGAAACCCCCTGGCTTGTGGTTGGGTCGCACACGTTCTTCGTTGTGTACGCCGCTTACGACGAAGACCCTGCCAGGTTTGGTTCCGCCTCGGTGGCGGTTGCCGCGATGTCGTTGCTCCCGTTAACGGTCCCGGCCGGAACCCGCAGGTGGGACGGTGTTTGACGGGTGTGACGATGTCGTCGGCGGTTCCCGTTGGTGAACGATCGCCGCAGGTCAGCCCCCGTGGAAGAGGATCTGGTGCTGCGAGAAGTCGTCGTCGTCGGGGTCGTGCGGGGCGACCGGCCGGGGGGCCTGCTCGTCGACGGCGGACTGCCGGGAGGCGTGCCGGTGCACGTCCCGGCGGAACGCCGCGCTCAGCTCGCGGCCCTCGGCCGACGCGCGGCGGGCGCGGGTCACCGCGGCGTCCAACTCGGCCCGGAAGCGCGCCACCGCGTCCGCGAAACCCTGGTTCGGTCCGGTCATCGCCCCGCCTCCCAACCCGATACCGCTCAGCCGGTCACGACCAGCGACCGCACCACGGTCCCACACGCGCTCTGCACGGCGTCACGGCCGTCCGGGGTGTACTGGCAGCCGACGCTCACCTGGAACCTACCTTGCAGCAGGACGTACCACTCCACGGTCGCGTTGTCCGCGGGCAACGACTCGCGGTAGTAGATGACGTTGCGGCCGCCGAAGCTGGTCTGCTCGGTGAAGCCGGAGAACGCCTGCCCGCCCTTCGCGTAGTCCTCGCGCAGCCGGGAGACGGCGCGGTCCCGCTCGGCGCCGCTGTCGAAGCTGAGCTGCCGCTCCTGCACGATCAGCAGGTCGGCCCCGCGCTCGGCGCCGATGGGTTTGATCTCGGTGCGCAGCAGGTTCGGGTTGCCGCCGGTCTGCCGCCAACCGTCGGGGAGGGCGAAGCGGTACTGGTAGCTGTCCACGTAGCGACCGGGATCCTGCTCGCCCGCGGGGATGAGGAAGAAGGCCGCCACACCGGCCGCGACGACGGCGACCGCGGCAGCGATGAAGATGGGCGCTTTCCGCTTCGGCTGCTTGACGGGCGCGGGAGGTGGGGGCGGCGGCGGGACGACGGCCCTGGGCGCGGGCCGCGGCGCGTCGTCCACTTTGACGGCCCGCAAGGCACCCCGGGCGACGACGGTCTCGGGTTGGTCCAGGGTCACGGGCACGACGCCGGTGCGCTCGGCGACGAGGCGGGCGACCATCGGGATCCGGCTGGAGCCGCCGACGAGGAAGACCCCCGACAGCTGACCGGGGGTGACACCGGACTCGCGGATGGCGGCGGTGGTGAGGTCGGCGGCGGCGGAGACCTGGTGGGCGATCAGGCGTTCCAGGTCGTCGCGGGTGAGGTGGGCGTCGTGGAACGGTGGCGGGAGCGGGATGTCGGTGTAGGGGTGGCGGGAGAGCGTTTCCTTGGCGTTGCGGATGTCCTGCCGCAGCACCCGCCTGCGCCGCCGGTCGACCAGGTCGCGCCCCTCGGCAAGCGCTTGCCAGGCAGCGGGATCGGCGGCGGCGGCGCCGAGGTGGTCCATGATGGCCTGGTCGATGTCGGCGCCGCCGAAGTCGGGATTGCCCTTGGTGTCCAGGACGTAGAAGGAGGCGGGACGCGCGAAGGACGCGGGCCGGGCCTGGACGACGCTGACGTCCACCGTGCCGCCGCCGAGGTCGAGCACGGCGACCGCGTCGCCCTCCTGGCCGCCCCGGGGGACACCCCACGGCTGCGCGACCCGCTGGGGCCGCTGGGTGTTCCACGGCGCCGGGGGTTGCGGGATCGGACCGGTCGCGGGCGCGGGCGGGTCCGGTCGGCGCGGCCGGAAGTTCGCGGCGTGGAAGACGGCGGCGGCGACCGGTTCCGGCACCAGCTCGAGCCGGGCCGCCAACCCGGTCGCGGCGCGGCGCAGGACCTGGGTGCGGGTGCCGCCCCAGTCGGCGGGGTGGGTGAGCACCAGCTGGTCGACCGGCGCGCCACCCGCCACCCGCCGGGCCTCGTCGACGGCCCGGGTCAGCACCGCCCGGAACACCGCCTCGACCGACACGACGACGTCACCGAGCAACAGCTGCCCGTCATCGACCCGCCGCTTCGGGTGCGGCTCGTAGCGCGACGGGTCGAGGGCCGCCTGCCGCTCCGCCTCGGCCCCCACGAACAACGCGCCGTTGGCACCCGCCCACACGGCGGAGGCGAACAACGGCCCCCCGTCGACGACCACCACCTGCGGTTCCCGCTCGTCCACGGACAGGGCGACACACGTGCTGGACGTCCCGAAGTCGACCGCCACCCGCACCGCCACAACCCGCCCCGGTTCCACTCGTAGGCCCTGACCGCCCCCATCCTCCACCCGTTCTCGCGAATGGCGCTTCCGGGGGCGGGGCGGCAACCATTGATCACCAACGGGTGGCGGAATGGTTCCCGCCATCGAGCTACCGGAATGCGGAAACCCGATCATGATCATTTCCGTTGCTCGAATGCGCGGAGGGCGAACCGGCGAACCGGCGATTCGTCGATCTCGGCGGATCGGGCAAGCGCGGGTACGGATGAGCCACGGCACGCACCGAGGCGGAAGGCGCGACCCGCCCCCGGCGGTGGCCAGGGGCGGGTCGCGGAGGTGTGGCGGGGTGGTTAGTCGGGGGAGATCCAGGCGATGTGCATGAGGGACTGGCCCACCTTGCGGCTGACCAGGGTGCCGCGGCCCGGGGGCATGGCGGACGGCTTGACCGTGCCCAGCAGGTTTCCCTCGTCCTTGCTGCCGCTGCCGACCAGACCCGGGCTGGCGATCTCGCGGAGCTTGCCGAGGATCGGGTCGAACATCGCCCGGCTCGCGCCACCGGTGCGGCGGACGGCGATGACGTGCAGGCCCACGTCCTTGGCCTGCGGGAGGAACTCGGCCAGGGGTTGCAGCGGGTTGTTCCCCTGCGGGGCCACCAGGTCGTAGTCGTCGACCAGGACGAACAGCTCGGGGCCCTTCCACCAGGACCGGTTCCGCAGCTCCTCCTGCGTCACGTTCGGCCCGGGGAGCCGCTTGAGCATCGAGTCGCGGACCGTCTTGATCACGTTGCCCAGCTGGTTGGAGGAGACCGCGTACTCCATCAGGTGGTCGGTGTTGACGAAGCCCAGCATGGTGCGCCGGTAGTCGATCAGGAGGATGACCGCTTCCTTCTTCGCGACGTAGCGGTCCATGATGCCGCGCGCGATGACGCGCAGCAGGTTGGTCTTGCCGGACTCGCCGTCGGCGAAGGCGACGAAGTGGGGTTCGGCGTCGAAGTCGAGGTAGACCGGGGCCAGGTCGTTCTCGTCGACGCCGATCGGCACCAGCCTGCTGTCCCGGTGCCCGTCGATGGCCAGCAGGTCCTCGTAGGACATCAGCTCCGGCAGCAGGCGGACCCGCGGCGCGGTGGGGCCGCGCCAGGCGGACTTGATCTTGGCGACCGCGTCCTGCACCCCGGCGGCCACCGTCTCGGTGTCGCTGGAGGTGTCGACGCGCGGCAGGCCGGTGAGGAAGTGCAGCTTGTCGCGCGACAGACCGCGGCCCGGCCTGCCGGACGGCACGTTCACCGCGACCCGACGGTCCACATCGGACTCGCTCGGGTCACCGAGGCGCAGCTCGAACCGGGTGCCGAGCAGGTCCTTGAGCGCGGGCCGGATCTCCGCCCACCGGTTGGCGGCCACGATCACGTGGATGCCGAACGAGAGGCCCTGCGCGGCCAGGTTGACGACCTGCATCTCCAGCGCCTCGAACTCCTGGCGGAAGTTGAGCCAGCCGTCGACGACGAGGAACACGTCGCCGAACGGGTCGTCCTGGACCTCGCCGCGGCGCTTGCGGTTGCGGAAGTCGGTCATCGAGTCGACGCCGAGGTCGCGGAAGCGCTGCTCCCGCTCGGTCACCAAGCTGGTGACCTCGGCGATCATGCGCCGGACCTTGTCCGGGTCGATGCGACCGGCCACGCCGCCGACGTGCGGCAGCCCGTCGAGCGAGCCGAGCGTGCCACCGCCGAGGTCGACGCAGTAGAACTGCACCTCCTGCGGGGTGTGCGTCAGCGCCATCGACATGATCAGCGTGCGCAGCATCATCGACTTGCCCGACTGCGGCCCGCCCGCGATGGCGGCGTGCCCGGCGGCGCCGGAGAAGTCGGCCCACAGGGTGTCGCGGCGCTGCTCGAACGGCTTGTCGATGATGCCGAGCGGCACCTGGAGCCTGCCGTTGGCGAAGAACCCGACCGGCGAGAGGCCGCGGTCCTCGGTGAGCTGCAGCGGCGGCAGCAGCAGGTCCAGCGAGCTGGGGTCGTTGAGCGGCGGCAGCCACACCTCGTGCGCGCCCGGCCCCTGGTTCTCCAGCCGCTTGACGATCACGTCGAGCTCGCTGACCTCGGTGCCGCCCTCGGGCTTGACCTCCGGCTTCGGCGCCTCGGCGGGCTTCTCCGGTTCCTTGGGGATCTCGACGTAGTCGGGCACGAACAGCTTCGCGCGCCGGTCGCCGGTCACCGCCGCGGCGGGCCCGGCCACCTGCCCGCCCGCGGCCCGGTACGGCCCGGACACGTAGGACGCCTTGAACCGCACCATGGTGCTGGTGTCGTACTTGAGGTAGCCCGAGCCGGGGATCGACGGCAGCTCGAACGCGTCCGGCACGCCGATCGCGGCGCGGGACTCCGCGGCGGAGAACGTCTTCAGACCGATCCGGTAGGACAGGTGCGAGTCGAGGCCGCGCAGCTTGCCCTCTTCGAGTCGCTGCGAGGCGAGCAGCATGTGCATCTGCAGCGACCGCCCGAGTCGACCGATCGCGACGAACAGGTCGATGAAGTCCGGTTTCGCGGCGAGCAGCTCGGAGAACTCGTCGACCACGATGAACAGCGCGGGCAGCGGGTCGAGGTCGGCGCCGTTCTCGCGGGCCTTCTCGTACTCCCACACGTTCTTGAAGTTGCCGCCGTTCTTCAGCGCCTCCTGCCGCCGGTTCATCTCACCGGCGAGCGCGTCGCGCATGCGGTCCACCAGGGTCAGGTCGCCCTGCAGGTTGGTGATGGTGGCGGCGACGTGCGGCGCGTCGTCGAGGCCGAGGAACGTCGCGCCACCCTTGAAGTCGACGAGGACGAAGTTCAGCGTGGACGACGAGTGCGTGGCCAGCATGCCCAGCACCAGGGTGCGCAGGAACTCCGACTTGCCGGAGCCGGTCGCGCCGATGCACAGGCCGTGCGGGCCCATGCCCTCCATGGCCGCTTCCTTGATGTCCAGCTCGACGGCCTGCCCGTGCTCGCCGACGCCGAACGGGACCCGGTAGCGGTCGCGCACCGGCCGGGGCCGCCACGCGTGCTGCACGTCGAAGGTCATCGGGTCGCCGGGGATGCCGAGCAGCTCCAGCAGCGTCGGGTTGGACAGCAGCGGCTCCTCGTCGGCGGTGTCGACGACGGAGGTGTTGACCCGGTACGGGGAGAGCTTGCGGGCCAGCGCCTCGGCCTCGGCGGTGGTCAGCGTGTCCGGCTCGGCGAACCACTCGACGCCGCTGGCGCTGCGCGCGCCGAGCCGGTCGGGTTCGACGACCAGGCGCAGGCCGCGCCGGGCGGTGAGGGTGCCGAGGGTCTCGGACAGGTCGATGAGGGTGACGCCGACCTTGCCCTCGGAGAGCAGGACGGCTTCCTCGTGGGTGACCTCGCCGTCGTCGATGATGATGACGACCTGCGGCTGGTCCGGCTGGGGCGGGGAGTTGCGGGTGAACCGCTGCCGGTCGCGGATCTCGTCGCCGAGCCACTGCTCGACCTGGGCCAGCGAGGAGGCCATCAGCCGCATCTGGCCGATGCCGTCGACCATGGTCGGGTGCTGGGTGTGCGGGAGCCACTTGGCCCACTCCCACTCGGCCTTGGCCTTGCCGGAGGTGACGACGGCGATCAGCACGTCGTCGTGGGAGTGGAAGGTGACCAGCTGGGCCAGCAGCGCGCGGGTGAGGCCGCGGGCCAGGGCCCGGTCGCCGCTGACGCCGACGGCCGCGAAGCCGCGGATCGCGACCTGGATGGGCAGGTCGGGGACGATGGAGTGGGCGCGCACGAAGCGGCGCAGCGCCAGGGTGGCGATGGGTTCGAGTTCGTCGACCGGCCCGGTCTGCGGCGGTACCAGGCGGGTGGCCAGCCGCTGGGAGCCGCGGCCGACGCGCAGGTGGCAGAAGTCGGAGTCGGACTGGCGGCGTTCCCACATGCGCCTGCTGGTGGCGATCGACCACAGCGCCTGCGGGTCGGGGTGGGTCCACTCCAGGGCGGCGCGCTGCTCCAGCGCGGCCTCGCGGGCCCGGTCGCGCATCTGGCCGAGGTAGCGCAGGTAGTCCTTGCGGTCCTCGTTCATCTCGGCCTTCTTCTGGCCGCCGCCGCGCCCGCCCATGCCGCCCGCCATCATGCCGACGGTCGACATCAGGAACATGCCGCCGAAGAGCAGGGACGTGGGCTGCCTGCCGCCCACGACGAACATGAACGCCATCATGCCCACCGACGCCACGATCATCACCGCGGGCAGCAGCTTCATCACGATGTTGCCGGGGATGACGCGGGGCACCTCGGGCGGCGGTTCCAGGTGGACCTCGCCGCCGGGCTGCCGCGGCGCGGCGAGGCGGGGCGAACGCTTGAACTGCAGCGTGCTCACCGGGTGGACACCTCTTCGACTCGACTGGCGGATGGTGGGGCTGGCTCGGGGAGAAACTACCGAACCACCGGCGGCTACCCGGCGCGTTCGGACGATCCGGCTCGGCCCGCGGCCACCAGCGCGGCGACCGCGACCAGCGCGTGCGCCACACCCAGGGTGACGACGACGGACCCGGCGCCGGTGATGGCGAGCAGGTAGACCAGCAGCGCGGTCGCCGCCGTGAGCAGCAGGTGCAGGGCGAACCGGGCAGGCCCGGCGGCGCGGCGGGCCACCATCAGGCCGGTGGCGGTGAGTAGCAGCAGCCCGCTGAACTGGAGGTGGCGGAGCGGGTCGGCGGGCAGCAGGTCGACGACCGGCCCGGTCTTGGCGTCGGGCACCAGCCCGGCGATGACCACGGCACCCGCCGTCGCGGTGGCGGCGACGCCCAGCCAGCCGTCGAGGGCGATCGGGCCCTTGGGGCGGCGGACGATCAGCGCGCCCGCGGTCAGCGCGGCGATCAGGGCCCCGATGAGCAGCGACGACGTGTTGTGCCCGCCCGCCAGGTACAGCAGGACTGTCGACGCGGCGACGGCGGACAGCGCGACCACGCCGAGCCCGAGCCAGGCCGGGGCGTCCGGCCGGGACCACACCGCGGCCACCAGCGCGACCAGGCAGGCGACACCGGGGAACAGCGCCACCGGGTGGTGCCCGGCCGCCAGGAACACCAGCACCGCCAAGGCCGCCGCGGCGACGACAGCGGGCACCGGCAGCAGCCGCGGCACGAACGCCGCGTCGCGCCGGGACGCTTCCGCTCCCGCCATGTCGTCCCCCTCGTGGGATTTCGCTCGGTTCGACGCGGAATCCGCCATCGATTTCCCGGTCGCGCCCCGCCGTGCCCGCCGACTTGGCCGAACCGCCGCGAGCGGCGACACCGGTGCGGCCATACTAGGACCGGTTCCGGCCCCGGTGGGGTGGGGACGAACAGACCTGTGGACAACTCACGGGCCTGTGGACAGCGCAGACCTGGGACAGAAGTCGAGGGGGCAGGCAGTGGCGACCGGTACGACCGTGTTCAGCCGGGTGACGGTGGTCGCGCCGAACCGGCGCATCGACGTGGCGTTGCCCGTGGACGTGGCGGTGGCCGACCTGCTGCCGATGCTGTTGAAGATGGCCGAGGAGGCCACACCGGACGGCGGCGCGCGGCACGGCGGGTGGTGCCTGGCGAAGCTGGGCGACAGCCCGCTGGACCCGAGCCGCACCCTCGGTTCGCTCGGCGTGGTGGACGGTGAGCTGCTGCAGCTGCGCAAGCGCGCCGAGAACCCGCCGCAGCCGCTGTTCGACGACGTGGTCGACGCCATCGCCGAGTCGACCCCGGACAGCTACCGCCCGTGGACGAAGCAGACGGCGAACCGCATCGGGCACATCGCGGGCGCGCTGGCGCTGCTGGTGGGCGCCCTCGCGGTGCTGATGGCCGGGCCGCTGTTCGGCGGCGGGCACCTCGGGCCCGCGGTCACCGGCGGCACGGGCGCGGTCGTCGCGGTCGCGCTGGGCGCGGTGTTCGCCCGCGGCTACCAGGCGAAGACCACCGGCGTGCTGATCGCGGCGGCGGGCGGTCTGCCGCTGGCGTTCGTCAGCGGGCTCTCGATCGTGCCGGGCCTGCCCGGCCGGGCGAGCCTGCTGCTGGCCTCGGCGCTGGTGCTGATCGTGGCGTCCGCGGCGATCATGCTGATCGGCGCGGGGATCACCACGTTCGTCGCGGCGGGCACCGCGGCGGCCCTCGGGGTGATCGCGTTCGCGGTGGCGACGCTGGTCGCGCACCCGGCGGCCGGGATCGCGGCGGGCACGGTGGCGTTCGCGCTCGGCGCGCTGTCGGTGCTGCCCCGGTTGACGATCCAGCTGGCGCGGCTGCCGCTGCCGAACGTGCCGGGCAGCGCCGAGGACCTCAAGGAGGACACCGGCTTCCCGGACTACCGCTCGATCGAGCGGCGCGCGGGCCTGGCGCACGAGTACATGACCGGCATGATCATCGGCTGCGGCGCGGCGGCGGCGATCGGCGCCGTGGTGGCCGCCGCGGCGCCGGGCCTGTGGGGCGTGCTGCTCGGTGTGGTGGCGACGCTGGTGCTGCTGCTGCGCGGCCGCACGTACGCCAACGGCAGCCAGGCGATCGCGTTGCTGGGCACGGGGATGCTGGCCGCGGCCGGGATCCTGTTCGGCTGGCTGTTCGGCGCGGACACCTTCGACCGGCTGCTGTGGGTGTTCGGCGCGCTCGTGCTGATCGGCGGCGCCGCGCTGGTGCTCGGCGTGGTGTTCCCGGAGCAGCGGTTCTCGCCACCGCTGCGGCGCACGGTCGAGGTCATCGAGGCCATCTGCATCGCGGTGGTGCTGCCGCTGGCGCTGGCCGTGATGGACCTGTACGCGACGCTGCGGCACGTGTCGTTCTGATGCGCCGCACCGCAAGCAGGCTCGCGGCCTCGATCACCGTCGCGGCCATCGCGGTCGCCCTCCCGTTACCCGCGGCCGCGCAACCGTCCTCCCAGCCGTCGTCCCCCGCGCCCGCCAAGCCGGACTCCATGGCCAAGCCGCCGCCGCTGCCCGCGGACTTCCCCCTGCCCGGCGGGACCGACCCGGACACCAAGTACAACCTGGCCAACGAGTGCATCGGGTCGCTGAACCAGGGCACGGACCTGAAGAACAAGCCGTGGGGCCAGCTGCAGCTGCGCTTCGACGAGCTGCACCACTTCGCCACCGGCAAGGGCCAGGTCGTCGCGGTGATCGACACCGGGGTCAAGCAGCACGCGTACTTCGGCGGCCGGGTGCTGCCCGGCGGCGACTTCGTCATCCCGGACAAGCGCGGCCTCGAGGACTGCGACGGGCACGGCACCGAGGTGGCGGGCATCATCGCGGCGAACCCGCCCGCGGGCAGCGACATCGGGTTCAAGGGCATCGCGCCGGACGCGCAGATCCTCTCGATCCGCCAGTCCAGCGCGAACTACAAGGGCAACCGGCCGACCGCGGCCAAGCCCGAGGGCGAGGACCTGCCCGCGGGCACCCTGGAAACGCTGGCCAAGGCGGTCGTGTCGGCGGCGAACCAGGGCGCGTCGGTCATCAACATGTCGGTGGACAACTGCCGGCCGGTGGCCAGCGGGCCGATCACCGAGGCGGAGAAGCAGCTGCAGGCGGCGCTGCGGTACGCGTTCGAGCAGAAGAACGTGGTGCTGGTGGCGTCCGCGGGCAACACCGGTGAGCACGGTTGCCCGGACCAGCGGAACGGGATCGACCCGAATCGACCGACGCACATCGTGACGCCGCCGTGGTTCTCGGACTACGTGATCTCGGTGGCGGCGATGAACCGGAACGGGGACCCGGCGGAGTTCTCGGTGCAGGGGCCGTGGGTGACGGTGGCGGCGCCGGGGACGGACATCATTTCGCTGGACCCGGCTACGGACGGGCTGGCGAACATGCAGGTGCTGCCGGGGAACAAGCAGGTGTCGATCCAGGGGACGAGTTTCGCGGCGCCGTATGTGGCGGGGCTGGCGGCGTTGATCCGGGAGCGGTATCCGGAGTTGACGGCGAAGCAGGTGATGGAGCGGGTGAAGTTGTCGTCGTCGCACCCGGCCGCGCCTGGGGGGCGGGACAACCTGGTGGGGTACGGGATGATCAATCCCATTGGGGCGTTGACGACGTTGATCCCGAGCGAGCAGGGGGTGGCGGCGGATCCGGCGTTGGATGTGCGGGCGGTGATGCCTGCGCCGGAGCAGAAGGACTGGACGCCGATGCGGGTTGCGTTGGTGGGTGCTGGTGGTGGGGTGCTGTTGTTGTTGTTGACGCTGTTCGTGGTGCACACGGTGCGGCGGAATCGGCCTGGGGCGCGGAAGGAAGTTCGGGGTTCCGCGTAGGGCTTTGGTTTGGCTTTGCTGGGCGCGTTGGGTTTGTCCGGCTGTTCGCGGAAAAGATGTGGGGCCTCGATTGGGCGAACTTGCTTTGCGCGGGGCCCCTTCGAGCCTGCGGTGGGGAAGAGCGGTGGGAGGGGCAAGCCCACCCCACCCGCGGGACAGCTTGGCAGGCTCGTCCCCCCACGCAAAGCAAGCCCACCCAATCAAGGCGAATGGTGGGGGCGCGTTGCGTTCGGTGGTGGGCTGGGATTCTGCGGCGGTTACGGGGTGGGCCCGGCATGGCCAAGTCGCGTCGAAGTGAGACGGGCACGCGGACACCGGTTGCGGGATGAGCCCGGCTTAGCCAAGTCGCGTCGAGGTGGGTGAGGGCTGGGATCTGGCGGCGGTTGCAGCGGTGGCTCGGTTCGCCTGTCCCTTCCCTTCTGTTCCTTCCGTCTGCCCTTCTTTGCTGTCCGCTCGTCTGCCCCGAAGGGCTGATCCGAACAGCCGTTCAGAACTGGTCGGGGTTGTCGAAGACTGTTCGGAAGGCGTTGGCGTCGAAGGAATCCAGGTCGTCGGTTGTGGTCGGCGGCTTGGGGGTGGGGGTGGCCGGGGTGTCGCTTTCGCCGTCTACGTCCGGGAATTGGCGGGCATAGGCGTCGGCGGTCGTGGCGATGCTGGCGGTGTCCTCCGGGACCCGCTCCCTCATCAGGCCGACCACCTTGTCCCCCAAGGTCGCCTGCGCGCGTTGGATGGCGCGCATGATCTCGCCGGAGAGGGTCGGGCCGCGCATACCCGAGAGTTGTTCGGGTAGTTCCAGCGCTGTCACCACGCCCGCTCGGTTGACCGTGACCCGGACGTCCCCGCCCGCCGCCTCCCCGGTGCCCGTGATGGAGTCCATCTCGGTGTTGAGGCGTTGGTAGGTCTCGGCTTTCGCGCGGACCTGGGTGGCCCACTCGTCGATCTGGCGCTCCATGTCCGCGGGTCCGGTCGATGGCACGGCGCTGTCCTTCCTGGGCCAATCGGGGTGGATCGACGAGAACGGCCCCAGTATGCCGCAGCCGCTTCCTACACTGTCCGCGCGCGATCCGTTACCGGTAGGAGGGACGCCGTGGCTCAGCCTGGGTACAAGTACGTCACCGATGAGTTGGCCGCACACCGCGAACACCTGAACGCGGTCGCGGATTCGCTCAACCGGACCAGTGCGGCGGCGGGTTCCGGTGGTTCGGTGCCCAACGCGTTCGGGATCGTGGGGGCGTTCATCCCGTCGCTGCTGCAACCGATGGTGACCGAGGCGGCCGAGCTGTTGCGGGCCGGGGCCGAGTCGGTGGACCACACCTCGGCGATGATGGGCGGCACCGTCACCGACTACACCGCGACCGAGAGCGCCAACACGGGCAACCTCGCCGCCATCTCGGAGGTGCTGGGATGACCGACACCGAGACCGGGCTCAGCGCGACGATCGAGCAGCTGTCGTCGACGATCTCCTCGGGCAACTGGGCCGACCTGGACCTCAACACCGGCATCGAAGCGCTGGGCTACCTGGCGAACCCGGTGGACGCGCTGGTCAGCAGCGGTGTGCAGTGGGTGCTCGAACACGTGCAACCGCTGCGGGACGCGCTGAACGAGTTCGCGGGCGACCCCGGCGCGATCCAGGCCTACGCCGAGCACTGGCGCGAACAGGGGCGCGCGGCGACCGAGAGCGCCGTGGACCTGAAGAACTACGTGCAGACCGACACCTCCGGCTGGACCGGCGAAACCGGCGACGCCTACCGGGCGCAGGCCGCCGAGCAGGTCGACGGGCTGCTGGCCTCGGGAGCAGCGGCGAAGAGCGTGGCGAACGCGGTCGAGGCCGCCGGGCTCGTGGTCGCCGCGGTCCGGCTGATCGTGCAGGAGCTCATCGCCGAACTGGTCAAGATCATCCTCAAGCGGATCCCGATCTGGCTGGCGGCCACCGGGGTCACCCTCGGCATCGGCACCGTCGCGGTGGTGGCGGACCTGCTGGCGCTCATCGCCGAGTGGGTGTGACGGCGTGGGCCGGATCTCCCGGGCGATGAAGCTGGTGCCCGCCGCCATGCGCAAGCTGGAGCGGGTCGCGGGCGACGTGCAGGTCGCGTCGAAGCGCGCGAAGACGGCGCTCAAGCGCATCGACAAGGCCCCGTCGCCGTCCACGCGGGCCCGTGCCGCGACGGGCAAGGGTGCCAAGCCCCCGACCACCGGAGCCGCTAAGGTCGACAAGCGGTACGAGCGGCCGTCGGGCTACCGGAAGGGAGTGCGCGACAAGGTCTGGGACGCCGCGGCCAAGGCGTCCAAGGACGGCAAGGTGCGCGACCCGTTGACCGGCAAGGTGATGCGCAAGAACCAGCGCTGGGACATGGGCCACAAGCCGGGCTACGAGTTCCGCAAGCACCAGGAGAGCGCGGGCAAGCGGGGCATCGACCGGGACAAGTTCCTCGACGAGCACAACGACCCCGGCCACTACCGGCCCGAGCTGCCCAAGTCCAACCAGAGCCACCGCGGAGAGGACCACACCAGTGACTACTTCGGACCGTGACGGGGGTCGCTGAGCCGTGGCCGCCTCGGAGTCCAACCGGGCTATCGCCCGCGCCGCCGCCGCGGCGTTCGGCGGCAGGCCGACGGTCACGCGGTTCTACGACGACGACGAGCGCAACGCCGTCGACGTCCTGGAAGTCCCGGACAGCCCGGCGGGCGGCGTGACCTCGTACGCCACGCTGGGCCTGTCGGACCACCCGCTGGAGCTCGACGGCGAGGAGTACCCGGCGCGCGTGGAGATCCTCGGCGCCTGCGACAGCTCGGTCGAGTTCTTCGCCAACGTGGTGTCCACCGCGGCGTTCTGCGTCGTCAACGACAAGTGGTTCTGCGCCCCGGGTGCGGTTTTCCCCGAAGTGGTGCGGATGTACGCGCCGGAGAGCCCGCTGCCGCACCTGTTCTTCGTGTCGCCGTTCCTGTGGGGCGACGATCCGGGCACGCTGGAGTTGCCGGACAAGACGGTGGCGTGGCTGATGGTCGTGCCCATCTCGGACAGTGAACGCGACTACCTCGACGCCAACGGCCCGGACGCGCTGGAAGCGCTGTTCGAGGAGAAGCAGATCGACCTCTTCGACCTCACCCGACCGCCGGTCGTCTGACGCCTCAGTTGTCCCCGATGACCGCCGGGGACGACTTGGCGGGCTTGCCGAAGATGTCCTGCGGGTTCCCCGCGACGCGGGTGCGCGGCTTGTGCTCGTTGCTGCCACCCGCACCGTGGCCCATGCCGCCCATCATCCCGCCCATGGGCATGCCACCCATCATGCCGCCGCCGCCGCCGCGACCGCCACCCGACTCCGCCGCGGCGGCCAGGGGCGCGGGCATACCGCCGGGCCTGCTCGGCGGCGCCTCACCGGCGGAGACGTACCCGCCCGGCTGGGGCGGCGTGGGCGTGGCACCGGTCCCGGCGCCCGCGCCGATCCCGCCACCACCCAGTCCACCGCCACCGCCACCGAACCCGCCGCCGCCGGAGGGTTCGAAGCCCGCGCCCGCGGGGACGGACTCCGAGGTCGGCGGGGTCACGGGAGTCTTCGGCACCGTCACCTCGGGGACCTCGGCGAACGCCCAGTTCTCCCCGGGGAACTTGTGCTCCATCGCGACGGTGTCGAACACCTTCGAGCCGTCGAGGCTGTCGCAGAGCCGGACCAGCGCCTCCAGGACCTGCCGGACCGCCTCGAACAGCTCGCGGGTCGGGCGGTTCACGGCGTCGAGGTACTGGCGGGTGCGGTCGTCGTTGCGGCCGGGCCCGGACGTGGACTGCTTGCCGGTCTCGGCGACCTCGGCGAGCAGCCCGGCCATCTCGGTGACGATCTCGCGCAGCCCGTCCGCGGTCGCGTCGAGCACCTCGCCCATGGCGATCATGGCGTCGGACATGTCGTTGCCCGCCAGGCCGACCTTGGCCATGTAGCCGATGAACGAGTCGGCGTCGGCGCCCTTCCAGGCCGCGTCGAGGCCGCCGAGCGGCTGGGTGAGGTCGTTGACGACCAGCTCCGACACGGCGCCGACGGTGCGCCACCGCTCCGCCTCGGCGTGCATGTCGCTCCACCGGCCGACGACCGGCGCGAAGTACTCCTCGACCGGGTCCGGCATGCCGAGCTCGCGGCACAGGCGGGTGAGGAAGTCCAGGTACGAGCTGATGTTGGCCTCGATGTCCGGCCCGTCCAGGCCGCCCTGCACGGTCGGCACCTGGTCGGCCGGGGGCTGGGCGGAGGCCAGGCTCGGGGCACCCGCCCGCGGGCTGTGGGCGGCGCCTGCCGACGCCTCGACCGGCGCCGACTCGGCGAGCACCGCCTCACCGGTGTCGGCCTCGAAGTAGCGGCCGACGTCGATCTCGGCCGGTTGCCAGTCCGAGTCGTCCTGCCACTGCGCGCGCATCACAGGCCCCCTCAGAGCTGGCCGCTGCGTCGGATGGTCCGGGCGCCGTCGTCGTCGGAGCCCTGGTGGTGCGCGGCGACCTGGGTCAGCGAGGTCGCCGCCGCGTGCAGGGCCTCGACCCCGCGCGTGAGCTGGGTGCGCAGCACGTCGGAGGCCCGCGCGTACGAGTCGGTGAGGTGGACCGTGCGGCCGAGCGACCCGAAGGACTCGGCGGTGAGGGGGGCCGTGCGCAGGACCTCGGCACAGCGGCCCAGCTGGTCCGCGGCGGCGGCCACCTTGCGCGCGTACCCGTCCACCCAGGCCGGATCGACCTCGATCGCCATGGCTAGGCCCTCCCCGCTCGCGGTGCCCCTTCGACGGTAGTGGCAGGCGTCCGGTTCCCGAAGTCCGTCAATCGGCGGTCAGTTCCCACCCGTCGGCTGGGTGGCGGGCTGCGGCGCCTGGGCCGTGGTGGACGGGAACTGGCCCGCCGCGACCGGGACGACGTCGTAGGTCTGCAGGACGTCGCGGGTGTTCAGCGAGGCGCCGTTGGGCAGCAGCCGGACGATGGCGTCCGGGGCGGGCAGCTGGTTGGTCAGGCCCAGCGCCTCCGCGGTCCGCTGGTCCGGCACGCCGAACTTCACGCCCCGGTCGGAGATCAGGTAGATCGGCCCGGTCTGGAAGTCCTGCCGCGAGGTCGCGCCGCGCACGACCGCCGCGCGGCCGGGCGGCATGTAGAAGTGCTCGAGGCGCTGGCCGTCGGCGCTGGGGCTGCTGATGTCGATCGACGCCGCCTTGCCGGTGGCGTTGGTCGGCAGCGGCAGTTTGGTGCCGATGTGCACCTCGGTGTGCTGGTCGGCGTTCGGGCCGTCGCCGACCACGCTCCAGCCGAGGCAGGCCACCGGGTAGTTGACCGGGCTCAGCGCCTCGGGCACGACCTCGGGGAAGCTGCGGTCGTCGATGGTGCCCTGGCCCGCCACGGCCGGGATCTTGTCCGGCGGCACCCGGGTGATCTCGGCGCCACCGGCGGTGGCGGTGAAGCGGATCAGGTCCGCGGTGGTCTTCTTGATCTGCTGCACACCGTCGCGCAGCAGCACGTAGTAGTCCGTGCGACCCGCGCGCTCGACCTGCACGACCGAGCCCGTGGGCAGGTTGTTGATGTTGGCCGAGCTCGGCGAGCCCTGACCGGGGATCAGCGGCGCCTCCAGTTTCGGCGCCTCCGGGATGGCGTTGAGCAGCCCGGTGGTGATCTGCCGGATGTTCTCCTCGCGCAGGTTCAGCGCGGAGCGCATGTTGCCCTTGGACATGTCGACCTCGGCGCGCACGGTGTTGGCGTTCTTGATGTTCGCCGTGGCCGGGGTGCGGTAGACCAGGTACGTCTTCTTGGTCGTGGACCGCACCAGCAGGGCCTCGTTGTCGGCCAGCTCCGGCCCGAGGTCCTTGACCCCGCCCGCGACCGTGGTCTCGATCTTGTCCTCGCTGGCCTGGTTGACCAGGCTCGGGTCCAGCTTGTACTCGTCGCACACGGCCCAGTTGCTGCCGATCCGCTGGGCGGGCTCGGGCAGCAGCTGCGGGCCGTCCTGGATGCCGGTGAGCCGGTCGCGGGGGATGTCGACGAGCTGGCTGTCGGGGATGACCTCGGGGACCGTCGGCCCGGCCGCGGTGGCCGACCCCTGGGTCTGGCTGCCGGGCTGCTGGGCGCCCGGGTTGGTCCGGGCCAGCATCAGCAGCCGGGCCGAGGCGAGGTTGAAGGTCGGGATGAGGACCTTCCCCTTCTCGGTGTTGGTCAGCAGCACGTACACCGCGCCCGACGGCTTGGCGATGATGATGCCCGCCTGGTCGGGGAGTTTCGGCGCCGGGCTGAGCAGCCCGTACACCAGGAAGCCGAGCACGCCGACCGCCGCGATGCACACCCCGACGACCGTGGCGCGGCTGTGCGTGCGCATCGGGTCGTGGAGCATCACCGCGTCCTTGCGGACGAGCGCGGACTGCATCCTCCGCAGCACGAAGCGGTACGCCTGGACCTGTGACTTCGTAGTCGGTGTTGATGGCATTCTCGGCCTGCTGCTCTCCCCGTCGCGGTACGGTTCCGCAGGATAGCCGTACCGTGACGGCCGCATGTGGGTCTCCACCAAACCCGTGGACGGCCCAGCGGATGAGCCAGGCGCACTGATCGAGGGGAAGAGAACGAGCGGATGTCGGTGACCACTCCTCCACGACACGGCCGCACACCCCCTCCCGGTCAGCCGCCCCGACCCGGTGGCCCGGGTGGTCCCGGTGGCCCGGCGGGCCCCCCGCCCGGCGGCCGCGGCGGTGGACCTGGTGGACCTGGTGGCCCCGGTGGACCTGGTGGCCCCGGTCGTCCCGGCGGTCCGCCGCCCGGCCAGCCGCCGACCCGGCCCCCGGCCGGTGCGCAGCCGCCCGCGGCGCCGCGCGCCCGGGTGTCGGCGCGCAGGCGCAACCGGGGCGCGAGCCTGGGCGCGCTGCCCGTGGCGAACCTGGTGGTGCTGGAGGTCGGTGTCGCCATCGGGCTCGTGCTGCTGGCGATCGACCTGGAGCTCAAGTACGTCTCGATCGGCATCGGCGGGGTGGCGCTGATCCTGGCCGCGCTGCGCTGGCGGGGCCGCTGGTTCACCCAGTGGATCGGGCTGACTGCGCGCTACGCGCTGCGCTCCCACTCCCGGGTCAGCAAGCCCGCCGAGACGATCACCATGGAGCAGCTGGCCGCGGCCGACGCCTCCGCGGTGACCGGGCCGGACGACCCCCGGGTGAGCCTGCTGCGGCTGGCCGTGCCGGACCTGGTCGTCGCGCACGCCAAGGACCACGAGGAGAAGCCGCTCGGCCTGGCCTGGCACGAGGGCACCTGGACCGCGGTGCTGCTGGTCGACCCGGCGCCCGCGCTGGTCACCGAGGTCGGGTCGACGCCGAGCCTGCCGCTGGGCGCGCTGGCCCCGTGCCTGGAGGACCGGGGCGTGGTGCTCGACGCGATCCAGGTCATCTGGCACTGCTACCCCGGCAGCGCGGCGCTGCCGCCGAACTCCCCCGCGCTGGCGTCCTACCTGGAGGTGCTCGGCCCGCTGCCCGCGGTGGCGCGGCGCACCACCTGGGTGGCGGTCCGGCTCGACCCGCGCCGCTGCCCGGCCGCGGTGCGCGAGCGCGGCGGCGGTGTCGTCGGCGCGCACCGGGCGCTGATCGGCGCGCTGTCGCGGGTGCGCAACGCGCTGGAGTCGCGCGGCGTGCCGACCCGGCCGCTGGACCCGGACGAGCTGCTGAAGGCGGGCATCGCCGCGGCCGAGCTGTCCGGGGTCGCGGGCTCGAACAACCGCGTCGGCCTGCGGGAGCGCTGGAGCGGGGTGACCGCGGCGGGCATCGGCCACGCCAGCTACGCGATCACCGGCTGGCCCCAGGGCAAGGTCGCCACCAGCCTCAACGCGCTGACCGGCGTGCGCGCGCTGTCCACCACGGTCGCCATGTCGCTGACCCCGGGCAGCGACGACGGCCAGGTCGGCCTGCGCAGCCTCGTGCGGGTCAGCGCGCGCACCCCGGAGGAACTGGACCACGCCGACGACCGGCTCACCGCCATCTCCGACCGCCTGGGCGTGACGCTCACCCCGCTGCGCGGTCTGCAGGTGGCCGGGCTGGCCGCGACGCTCCCGCTGGGAGGACAGGCATGAGCGGACTGCTGGGGGTAGGGGCATGAGCGGGTCGAGCAGGCTGCTGGACACCCGGGGCGGCGGCGCGGCGGTCGCGCCGGAGTTCCTGGTCACCCCGGACATGCTGGACGCGGTGAGCCCGTCGGGTGACCGCGGCGGCATGGTGCTGGGCTCGGGCCAGCAGGGCGAGCCGCTGACGATCTCGGCGCTGCGCCCGGTGCCGACCAGGATCGTGCTGGTCGGCGGGCTGTACCTGGCCCGGCAGGTGGCGCTGCGGGCGATGGCGGTCGGCGCGCTGGTGGTCGTCGCGACCGGGCGCCCGGCGTCGTGGCAGGTCCTGCAGAAGGCGGCGGGCAACGGGCCGGACGGCCGCCCCGCGCCGCTGGTGCAGGTCCGCCGGTTGAGCCCGGTGGAGCTGCCGCGGCCGTCGGAGGACAGCCCGCTGCTGGTCGTGCACGACGGCGGCCCGACGCCGCAGGAGCTGTTCCCGCCGCGGTCGCCGTGGCAGACCACGGTCTACGTGCTGCCGTACATGCACCCGCAGGCCGGGGCGACCGCCAACGCGGCGGACCTGATCCTGCTGCAGCGGCTGCCGGTCGGGCAGGCGCAGCTGGCGGCCCGGATCTGGCGGCTGCCGCCGCACATGATCAAGCAGCTGACCACGCTGGCCGACGACCAGGTGGTCGCGCTCGGCCGGAACCTGTGGCGCACGATGCGCCTGGTGTCCACGGCGAAGGAGCAGCAGATCCTCGGCCCGGTGCGCCGCGGCGACTGAGCCGGGTACACCTCCTTCGCACTCGGCAGGCACCCGAGACGGCAACGGTGGGCGGGCTTCATGGTGGAGGTCATAACCCGCTCCCCACAGACGGCGGTCGCACCCGATGGGTGCGGCCGCCGTCGCCTCTGCCCCACCGGTCGCGCCGGGTACCCGGCCGACCACCGTTCGCCCGGGGTGGTTGACGCTCGGTACTGGTCTGGACTGACTTCGGTGATTTCTCACCTGAGTGACGATTAATCCCTCAGGAGTACACCCGATCGGCCGAACAGCGGAACCCGAGCGGGGTGCGCATCTCGGAAAGCACTCCGCACTGTTCGTTCTCAGGCACACCACGGGTCCCCCGATCGCGGCGTAACGCGGCGGTTGGATGTGTGGGTGACGCGACTCGCGTCACTCCATCTCCGACCGCCGCGGTGCACGGGTTCGCAGGGCCCACGAGTGTCCCCCTGCGAAGGAGACCAAGGAATGGGTATGTCTCGCGCCGCACGGATGCGGCGAATCAGCGGTGTCACCGTGGCGGTCGCCGCGCTGGGCGCTGCCGGACTGGGCCTGGCCCTGTCCAACTCGGCGAACGCGGCGGAGGGTCCGGTGCTCGGCACCAACCTGTCCACCACGGTCCCCGGCAGCTACATCGTCGTCTACAAGGACGGGGTGGCACCGACCACCTCGACCTCCGACAGCCTCACCAGCAAGCACGGCGGCAAGGTGAAGCAGCGCTTCGCCAACGCGGTCAAGGGCTACTCGGCGACGATGACGTTGCAGCAGGCCAAGTGGACCGCGGCCGACCCGGCCGTGGCCTACGTCGAGGCCGACCAGAAGCTGGTGGCCACGGGCGACCAGACCAACCCGCCGTCGTGGGGCGTGGACCGCATCGACCAGGCGTCGCTGCCGCTCAACGCCAAGTACACCTACCCGACGACCGCGTCGAACGTGAACGTCTACGTCATCGACACCGGCATCAACCTGACCAACTCCGACTTCGGCGGGCGCGCGGTCAGCGGCACCGACAAGGTCGACAACGACAACGACGCGACCGACTGCAACGGCCACGGCACGCACGTGGCGGGCACCATCGGCGGCACCACCTACGGTGTGGCCAAGGGCGTCAAGCTGATCGGCGTGCGCGTGCTGGACTGCAACGGCTCCGGCACCACCTCCGGCGTCATCGCCGGTGTGGAGTGGGTGACCGCGAACCGCGTCAAGCCCGCCGTCGCCAACATGAGCCTCGGCGGCGCGTCCTCGGTGGCGCTGGACCAGGCCGTGCAGCGCTCGATCGTGGCGGGCGTGACCTACGCCGTGGCCGCGGGCAACTCCAACGCGGACGCCTGCAACTACTCCCCGGCCCGCGTCGCGGAGGCCATCACCGTCGGTGCCACCACCAAGACCGACGCGCGCGCCAGCTACTCGAACTACGGCCGCTGCACCGACATCTTCGCCCCCGGTGACGCGATCACCTCGGCGTGGATCGGTGGCACCACCGCGAAGAACACCATCAGCGGCACGTCGATGGCGTCCCCGCACGTGGCGGGCGCGGCCGCGCTGTACCTGTCGGCCAACCCGAACGCGACCCCGGCCCAGGTGAGCACCGCGCTGGTGAACGCGGCGGTGGCGAACAAGGTGACCAACCCGGGCACCAGCTCGCCGAACAAGCTGCTGCAGCTGGTGGCCCCGACCGCCACGCCAACGCCCACCCCCACGCCGACCCCGACGCCGACCCCCACCCCGACTCCGAAGCCGACCACCCCGACCCCCACCCCGACGCCCACGCCCACCCCGGCGACCTGCGCCCCGGTGAGCAACGTCGGCAAGGTCGTCCTCCCGGACGGCGGCTCCGCCATCACCAGCGCGATCACCATCAGCGGCTGCACCGGCAACGCGTCGGCCACCAGCAAGGTGACCGTCGACTTCACCCACACCTTCCGCGGTGACGTCGGCATCGACCTGATCGCCCCGGACGGCACGATCTACAAGCTGAAGAGCGTGTCCACCACGGACTCGGCGGACAACATCAAGGAGACCTACACGGTCAACCTCTCCGCCAAGGCCAGGAACGGCGTCTGGAAGCTCCAGGCCCGCGACTACTACAAGGCGGACACCGGCTACCTCAACAGCTGGACCCTCTCCCTCAACGGCTGAGCAAAACCAACAACAGCACCACACAACCGAATCGAGCACCCATGAACTGATTCACGCTGACTGGCTGTACACACCATGAACGCCCCCGGCCCAGGCCGGGGGCGTTCGTGTCTTTACACCCCAAGCACTCCACCCCGACCACGCCAGGTAGAACCCACCCCACCTACTTCTCTATCGCCCCAGCCACCCCGGCAACCGCCACCCCGAAGCCCAACCCTCACCCCAACGCGGGCGGTACCAGACCCGCCCGCAACCGCAACAGAAGGCCCACCCCGCCGCCTTCTCTTCTCTCCCCAACCATCCAGACAACCGCCGCAGGACCCCCGGCCCCCGCCTAACGCATTTCTCCCCAGCCACCCTCACCACCGCCGCAGGATCCCCACCCCGCCCCCACTCCCACCCAACACGTTCCTCCCCAGCCACCCTCACCACCGCCGCAGGATCCCCACCACCGCAGAACGCAACGCGCCCCTGCCACACGCCTTGATTGGGTGGACTTGCTTTGCGTGGGGGGACGAGCCTGCCAAGCTGTCCGGCGGGTGGGGTGGCTTGCCATCCCCACCGCTTTTGCCCCACCGCAGGTTCGTAGGGGCCCCGCGCAAAGCAAGTTCACTCAATCGAGGCCGCCCCTGTTTTTCGCGTGGGGCTGGACTGATCAACCCGGCCCGGCGCTGGTCTGGTCCGCGGCGTGAGGTGGGTATCGATCGACCCAGCGGGGACCTGTTCTCCCGTGGTCTGAACGCGACATCGAGCGTTGCTCGATGGGGTGAAACGTCTTTGCGCGGGGCCCCTACGAACCTGCGGTGGGGCAAAGCGGTGGGAGGGGCAAGCCCACCCCACCCGCAGGGAAAGCTTGGCAGGTCCGTCCCCCCACACAAAGACGTTCCACCCCATCGAGCAGTGAGCAGGAGCGCGACGAGTTCGGTGGGGGTCGGGCTGGCACACGTCGGCGGGAAGCGGGCTCGGCCTGGCGGGGCGGAGACGGGTTGCGAGGCGACCTGGGTGGGGAGGGCGTGTGCTGCTTGGGCGGGTGGAGGCCAGGGCTGGCGCAGGTCGATGGGTAGCGGGTTCGGCCTGGCGGGGCGGCGAAGAGGTTGCGAGGCAGCCTGGTGCGGCTCGGGGGGGTGAAGGCTGGGGCAGCGGGCAGCGGGCAGCGGACTCGGCCTGGCCGGGCGGGAGAAGTTGCGAGATCACTGCTGCGAGTGGGTGAGCGCGAGTACGCAGTGCAGGGCTCAGCCTTGCCCCGTCAGAGAGTCCGCACGTTGCGGGTGATCAGTGAGCGGGCCGCCAGGTCTTCATCAGCCGGGTAGTCCACACCGATCAACGCCAACCCGTGGGCAGGTGCCACCGTGATGGCGCTGGGGCGTTCCGTCGCCGTCAGCATGGAAGCGGGCCAGTCGGCGGGTTTTCGGCCTTCGCCGACGGCCAGTAAGGCGCCTACCAGGCTGCGGACCATCGAGTGGCAGAAGGCGTCCGCCGAGACCCGGGCCGTCAGTACCCCGTCCCCATCACGGGTCCACTCGAGACGCTGGAGTTCGCGGATGGTGGTGGCTCCGGCGCGGCGTTTGCAGAACGCCACGAAATCGTGCTCGCCGACCAGCAGCCGTGACGCGGCGTTGAGGGCGTCCAGGTCGAGGCGCCGGGGCCACACAACGACGTGGTTGCGGGTCAACGGCGCCGCGCGCCACTGCTCGTCGCACACCCGATACGCGTAATGCCTGCGCAGGGCGGCAAACCGGGCGTCGAACTCCCCCGGCACCCGCCGCAGCGCGGTGACCCGGACGTCGCCCGGCAGGGCCCGTGCCAGTCGCGGGACCAGCGCGTCGATGTCCACGTCCGAGGGCAGGTCCATGTGGGCCACCTGCCCCGTCGCGTGCACACCCGCGTCCGTGCGGCCCGCGACCGTCAACCGCACCTTCCGGCGCAGCACCTGCAGCAGGGTCTCCTCGAGCACACCGCAGACCGTCCGACGGTCCGGCTGGGCGGCCCACCCCGAGAAGTCCGTGCCGTCGTAGGCGATGTCCAGGCGGACACGAACGAGCCCGCCGCCCCCAGCAGGGGTGGCGGGCTCGTTCGCGGGTTCTTCGACCGTCAGGACTTGTCCTCGGTCTTCGCCTCTTCGGTCGCCTCGGCCTTGGTCTCGGTGGCCTCGGGGGCGTCGACCGCCTCCGGGGTCTCGTCGACCTTGGTCTCCTCGACCTCGACCGGGGTGGCCGGGGTCTCGTCCTTCTTGGCGTCCTTGGCGAACTTGGTCTTGCGGGCGGCCTCGGCCTCCGCGGTGACCGTCTTCTCCTGGATCAGCTCGATGACCGCCATGGGGGCGTTGTCGCCCTTGCGCGGCATCGTCTTGGTGATCCGGGTGTAGCCGCCCTTGCGGTCGCTGAAGAACGGACCGATCTCGGTGCACAGGCGCTGCACGACGTCCTTGTCGCGGATCACCTTCATGATCTCGCGGCGGTTGTGCAGGTCACCGACCTTGGCCTTGGTGATCAGCCGCTCGGCGTACGGGCGCAGGCGGCGGGCCTTGGCCTCGGTGGTGGTGATCCGGCCGTGCTCGAACAGCGCGGTGGCCAGGTTGGCCAGCAGCAGCCGCTCGTGGGCCGGACCGCCGCCGAGGCGGGCGCCCTTGGTTGGGGTGGGCATTGCTTGCTCCTTGGGGAAATCCGCTGCTCAGGAGTCCGCTGTGGACCTAGAGCTGCTCGGTCTCTGCGTAGTCCTGGCCGTCGTCGGTGCCGGTGTCCGCGCTGTCGGACCAGCTGTCGGTGGCGTAGTCCGTCGCCGCCGCCGTCGGGTCGAACCCGGGCGGGCTGTCCTTGAGCGCGAGGCCGAGGCCGACGAGCTTCATCTTGACCTCGTCGATCGACTTGGCGCCGAAGTTGCGGATGTCCAGCAGGTCCGCCTCGCTGCGCGACACGAGCTCACCCACGGTGTGGATGCCCTCGCGCTTGAGGCAGTTGTAGGAGCGCACGGTGAGGTCGAGGTCCTCGATCGGCATCGCGTAGGCGGCGATGGTGTCCGCCTCCTGCGGCGACGGGCCGATCTCGATGCCCTCCGCGTCGACGTTGAGCTCACGGGCCAGCCCGAACAGCTCGACCAGCGTCTTGCCCGCGGACGCCACGGCGTCGCGCGGGGTGATCGACGGCTTGGTCTCCACGTCGAGGATGAGCTTGTCGAAGTCGGTCCGCTGCTCGACGCGGGTCGCCTCGACCTTGTACGTCACCTTCAGCACGGGCGAGTAGATGGAGTCGACCGGGATCCGGCCGATCTCCGCGCCCGCCTGCTTGTTCTGCACGGCCGGGACGTAGCCGCGACCGCGCTCGACCACGAGCTCGATCTCCAGCTTGCCCTTGCTGTTGAGCGTGGCGATGTGCAGGTCCGGGTTGTGCACCGTGACGCCCGCGGGCGGCACGATGTCGCCCGCGGTGACCTCACCGGGGCCCTGCTTGCGCAGGTACATCGTCACCGGCTCGTCCTCCTCCGAGGAGACCACGAGCTCCTTGAGGTTGAGGATGATGTCGGTGACGTCCTCCTTGACCCCCGGCACGGTGGTGAACTCGTGCAGCACACCGTCGATGCGGATGCTGGTGACCGAGGCACCGGGGATCGAGGACAGCAGCGTGCGCCGCAGCGAGTTGCCCAGGGTGTAGCCGAAGCCGGGCTCGAGCGGTTCGATGACGAAGCGGGAGCGGGTCTCGTTGACCGGCTCCTCGGCGAGGCCGGGACGCTGTGAGATGAGCACTTCTTGGTTCTTCCTTCCCGGTGGCGCCCGCTATTTGACGCCGGTGGTGATGGGATGCCGCCGGTGGTGACCGGCGGCGGGGAGGCGGCACTCGGCGCCGCCTCCCCGGCAGCGCCTACTTCGAGTAGAACTCGACGATCAGCTGCTCGGTGACCGGCACGTCGATCTGCGCGCGCTCGGGCAGCTGGTGCACGAGGACGCGGAGGTTCGACGGGACGACCTGCAGCCAGCCCGGGATCGGGCGGTCGCCGAAGGACTCCTTGGCGGCGACGAACGGCAGCGTCGGCAACGACTTCGGCTTCACGTCGATGATGTCGAACTTAGACACCTGGAAGCTGGGGATGTTGACCTTCTTGCCGTTCACGATGAAGTGGCCGTGGCTGACCAGCTGGCGCGCCTGGCGGCGCGTGCGGGCGAGCCCGGCGCGGTAGACCACGTTGTCCAGACGCGACTCGAGCAGCTGGAGCAGGACCTCACCGGTCTTGCCCTGGCGGCGCACGGCGGTCTCGTAGTAGCGGCGGAACTGCCGCTCGAGGACGCCGTAGGTGTAGCGCGCCTTCTGCTTCTCCTGCAGCTGCTGCAGGTACTCGCTGTCCTTGCTGCGACCGCGACCGTGCTGGCCGGGCGGGTACGGACGGCGCTCGAACGCCTGGTCCCCGCCGACGAGGTCGACCTTGAGCCGACGCGAGATACGGGTGGCTGGGCCGGTGTAGCGTGCCATGTTCTCTCAGTCCTCCCCGTTCCTCAGACCCGGCGCCGCTTGGGCGGGCGGCAACCGTTGTGCGGCTGCGGGGTCACGTCCTGGATCGTGCCGACCTCGAGGCCCGCCGCCTGCAGCGAGCGGATCGCGGTCTCCCGGCCGGAACCGGGGCCCTTGACAAACACGTCGACCTTCTTCATGCCGTGCTCAGCGGCCTTGCGCGCGGCGTTCTCCGCGGCCATCTGAGCGGCGAAGGGCGTCGACTTGCGCGAGCCCTTGAAGCCGACGTGCCCGGACGACGCCCACGCGATGACGGCGCCGGTCGGGTCGGTGATCGAGACGATGGTGTTGTTGAACGTGCTCTTGATGTGGGCGTGCCCGTGCGAGACGTTCTTCTTTTCCTTGCGCCGGACCTTCTTGACTCCGGCGCCGGTACGCGACTTGGGGGGCATGTCTTGGGGTTTCTCCTAGCTGGTGCGCGAGGTGGTGATCTCAGGAGCTGCGTTGCGGATGATTGATCCGGCGTCCGTGTAGAGCTCGCGCAGTGCAGCCGGGCGGGCGCACTTGGGCGCGACGGTGAGGGCCATGAAGGCCCGGTTCCGACGTCGTTGGGGAACGACGGCGACCACGGTCTCGCAGCTCTTGGTCACTTCTTGCCGGCCTTCTTCTTGCCGGCGACGGTCTTCTTCGGTCCCTTGCGGGTACGGGCGTTGGTCTTCGTCCGCTGACCGCGGACGGGGAGACCGCGGCGCCACCGCAGACCCTCGTAGCAGCCGATCTCGATCTTGCGACGGATGTCGGCCTGCACCTCGCGGCGGAGGTCACCCTCGACCTTGAAGTTGTTCTCGATGTAGTCCCGGAGCCGGACGACGTCCTCGTCGGACAGGTCCTTGGCCCGCAGGTCCGGACTGATCCCGGTGGCGGCCAGCAGCTCCTTGGAGCGCGTCCGGCCGATGCCGAAGATGTAGGTCAGCGCGATCTCCATCCGCTTCTCGCGGGGGAGGTCGACGCCTGCGACGCGTGCCATTGCGGCGGTTTCTCCTCTTGAGTTCTCCCCAGGTCTGCTCCCGCACCGCCCCGGGCGAGTGCCCGGGCCCCGGCCTGGAGTCCGGGGGTGCATCAGGTCCGAGTGACCCGACAGGTGGCGGGAGGTCCTCTTCGTCGCTGTCGCGTAGATCCGGCGACGGCTAGGCGGTGATCAGCCCTGGCGCTGCTTGTGGCGCAGGTTCTCGCAGATCACCATGACCCGCCCGTGGCGGCGGATCACCTTGCACTTGTCGCAGATCTTCTTGACGCTCGGGTTGACCTTCACGTCTGCTTCTCTCTCTTGCTTCGGCCGCGTACCCCGTGGCGTGCCAGGGGCACCAGTAGTGGCATCCCGGCGGTGACCGCCGGGTTCGTCACTTGTAGCGGTAGACGATGCGGCCGCGGGACAGGTCGTAGGGCGACAGCTCTACGACGACCCGGTCCTCGGGCAGGATGCGGATGTAGTGCTGCCGCATCTTGCCGCTGATGTGTGCGAGAACCTTGTGGCCGTTCTCCAACTCGACGCGGAACATCGCGTTGGGGAGTGGCTCGACCACGCGGCCTTCGACCTCGATGGCCCCGTCCTTCTTGCCCATGTCCTCCGCGTTTCGTGACAGGTTTCGTGATGGTTCGCGGGCCGGGCCCGCACCCCGTCGACGCGCCGAACAGCGGCAGCCAGGGCCGCACCGGAAGGCACGCACGACGGAACTGGCGCTGATTCCAGCGCCAGCTGTCAAGTGTACGCGCGTGGGGACAAGGCCCCAAATCGGGGGTCGACCCGGGAGGAAATGACCTATTCGGGGGCGGTCAACACCCACGGACCGTCATCGGTTACCGCGACCGTGTGCTCCCAGTGGGCGGCACGGGAGCCGTCGGCGGTGACGACCGTCCAGCCGTCCTCCAGCTCCACGGTCTCCTCGACGCCGAGGGTGAGCATCGGCTCGATGGCGATGGCCATGCCGGTGCGCAGCCGCGGGCCCTTGCCGGGCTTGCCGTAGTTGGGCAGGAACGGCTCCATGTGCATGGCGCTGCCGATGCCGTGGCCGCCGTACTCGCGGACGATGCCGTACTCGCGGCCGTGCGCCTTCGCGGAGGCGTGGATGGAGTTCTCGATGGCGTGCGAGACGTCGGTGAGCCGGGCCCCCGGGGCCACGGCCGCGATGCCCGCCTCCATGGCCGCCTTGGTGGCGTCCGACAGCGCCCGCTCGGCGTCGGTGACCGCGCCGACGTACAGGGTGACCGCGGAGTCGCCGTGCCAGTCGTCGAGGATGGCACCGCAGTCCACCGAGATCAGGTCGCCCTCGGCGAGCACCTGCGACCGCGACGGGATGCCGTGCACGATCTGCTCGTTGACCGAGGCGCAGATGCTGGCCGGGAAGCCGTGGTAGCCCTTGAACGAGGGCACCGCGCCCGCGTCGCGGATGGTCTGCTCGGCCAGCTCGTCCAGCTCCGCGGTGCTCACCCCGGGCCGGGCCGCCGCGGCGACCCCGGCGAGCGCCGAGGCCACCACCAGCCCGGCCGCGCGCATCGCGTCGAGCTGCGCGGGCGTCTTGATCTCGATCATCCGGCCGCGCCAGGACGACAGGGCTGTGCGCAGACCACCCAGCAAGCCACCGGTCACGACCGGGCGCGCAGCGCGGAGAGCACCCGCGCGGTGATCTCGCCGACCTCGCCCACCGCGTCCACGGTGATCAGCAGGTCGCTGTAGTAGGCCAGCAGCGGGGCGGTCTCCGTGCGGTAGACCTCCTGGCGGTGGCGGATGACGCCCTCGCTGTCGTCGCTGCGGCCGCGCGCGAGCAACCGCTCCACCACCAGGTCCTCGTCGATCTTGAACTCGACGACCGCGTCCAGCGGGGTGTCCGCGGCGCTGAGCAGCTTGCCCAGCACCTCGGCCTGGCCCACGTTGCGCGGGAAGCCGTCGAGCAGGAAGCCGCCGCGGGCGTCCGGCTCGTCCAGGCGCACCCGCACCATCTCGTTGGTGACCTCGTCCGGGACCAGCTGCCCGGAGTCGAGGTACCGCTTGACGTCCTGCCCCAGCTCGGTGTTGTTCGCGATGTGCGCCCGGAAGAGGTCCCCGGTCGAGATGTGCGGTACGCCGAGCTGCTCGCTCAGGGCCGCGGCCTGGGTACCCTTGCCCGCTCCGGGCGGGCCGACGAGAACAACACGCGTCACTTGAGGAACCCTTCGTAGTTGCGCTGCATCAACTGGCTCTCGATCTGCTTCACGGTGTCGAGACCAACGCCGACCATGATCAGTACGGCGGTGCCGCCGAACGGGAAGTTCTGGTTCTGCCCCTCGCCGGTGACCTCGAGGAAGAAGTTCGGCAGGACCGCGATGATGCCCAGGTAGATGGAGCCGGGCAGGGTGATGCGGCCGAGCACGAAGCTCAGGTACTCCGAGGTCGGGCGACCCGGGCGGATGCCCGGGATGAAGCCACCGAACTTCTTCATCTCGTCAGCACGTTCGTTCACGTTGAACGTGATGGTGATGTAGAAGTACGTGAAGAAGATGATCAGAGCGAAGTAGACGCCGATGTGCACCGGGCTCGACTGCTTGACGATGTGGTCGGCGATGAAGCGCTGCCACGCCGAGCTGTCCTGGCCGATGAGCCGGGTGATCAGGTCGGGCAGGTACAGCAGCGACGACGCGAAGATGACCGGGATGACACCCGCCTGGTTGACCTTCAGCGGCAGGTAGGTCGAGGTGCCGCCGTACATGCGGCGACCGATCATGCGCTTGGCGTACTGCACCGGGATGCGGCGCTGGCCCTGCTCCACGAACACGACGCTCGCGATGATGAGCAGGCCGAAGACGCACACGATCGTGAAGACCAGTGCACCCTTGTCGAAGATGATCGCGCCCTCGGACGGGATCCGGGCGGCGATGTTGACGAACATGAGCAGCGACATGCCGTTGCCGATGCCGCGCTCGGTGATCAGCTCACCGAACCACATGATCACCGCGGTACCGGCGGTCATCGTGATCACGATGACCGTCAGGGTGAACACGTTGCTGTTCGGGATGATGTCTTCCTCGCACTGCCCGAACAGCTGGCCGCGGTCGGCCATCGCGATGATGCCGGTCGCCTGCAGCACGGCAAGGCCGATGGTCAGGTAGCGGGTGTACTGCGTGAGCTTGCCCTGACCGGCCTGACCCTCCTTCTTGAGCTGCTCGAAGCGCGGGATGACGACCGTCAGCAGCTGGATGATGATGCTGGCGGTGATGTACGGCATGATGCCCAGCGCGAAAACCGACAGCTGGAGCAGGGCACCGCCGCTGAACAGGTTCAGCAGGCCGTAGACACCGCCGCTGTCGACCTTGTCGAGGCACTTCTGCACGTTCGGGTACGAGACACCGGGCGACGGCAGCAGGGCGCCGATGCGGTAGATGACCACGATCCCGAGGGTGAACAGGATCTTGCGGCGCAAGTCCGGCGTCGCGAGAGCCGAGCGGAAGGCGCTGAGCAACGCAAGAACCTCCTCGGCGTCACCGGTAGCTCGTTACCGGTGAACGGCTTTGCCCGGCTGGTCGCCGGCGGGTACAGGGTCCGGTCCACCAGGTGCTGGCAGGCCAGGGGCGCTCCGGGGTACGACCCCGAAGCGTGCGTTCGACTCTAACAGCACGCCGGGCGGCTCCAGCACCCCGAGGGGCGCACAAACTCGCCGACCCACCCCCGTGTCGGGCGTGATGTCGCTAACAAATGGACTAATCCGGGAAATCACCAGAATGCCGGGCCGGTATGGGGTCCGCTTTACGCCGGCCCACCCGGATCGCCGGGTTGCGCCCCGCGAACTCCGCCGTGCGCTGTTCGCCCAGCTCACGACCGGTTTCAGCGCGCTCCCGGTCGGACTTTGACAACGGTTTGGGCACAACAACCGACGTATTCGCGCGGGTGCCCGCTCGTGGCCGCGAACACCTTGGACGACAACGAAGTCGGACGTCGGAACAACCCTCTCCGAGGGGTGGGGATAGCCGCCGAGGGGTGGGATCGCGGTGAAGCTGGCGGCGTCCGTTCAGGCCAGGATCCACTCCCGATCGGACTCGGCGGCGGGGGCGGCCGCGGCGGGCGGCGGGACGGCAGTCAGGCGGTTGCGCACAACCCGTCCCACACCGCCGCCGCGCGGAAGGTTGCCAGGGGTTTCACCGCGGGCCGAAACCGGAAAAACACCGGGGCCGGGCACGCGGTGCGTGCCCGGCCCCGGTGGGGGTACCGATAGACCTAGACCGTGGTGGCGGTGCCACCCGCGGCGGTCAGCTTCTCGGTCGCCGACGCCGAGAACTTGTCGGCGGTGACGTCGAGCTTGACGCCGTTGAGGTCACCGTCGCCGAGGACCTTGACCAGCGAGCCCTTGCGGACCAGACCGGCCGCGATCAGGTCGGCGATGCCGACCGCGCCGCCGTCGGGGAACGCGGTGGCCACGTCGCCCACGTTGACGACCTGGTACTCCACCCGGAAGCGGTTCTTGAAGCCCTTGAGCTTCGGGAGCCGCATCTGGATGGGCATCTGGCCGCCCTCGAAGCGGGCGGGGACGTTCTTGCGGGCCTTCGTACCCTTGGTACCGCGACCCGCGGTCTTGCCCTTGGAGCCCTCACCGCGACCGACGCGGATCTTGTCGCTCTTCGCACCGGGAGCCGGGCGCAGGTGGTGGATCTTGATGGCCATCAGTCGACCTCCTCGACGGTGACGAGGTGGCGGACGGTGTGGATCAGGCCACGCACCTCGGGCGAGTCGTCGCGCACGGTGGTCTGGCGGATCTTCCGCAGACCGAGGGTGCGCAGCGACTCGCGGTGGTTGCGCTTGGTGCCGATCACGCTGCGGACCTGGGTGACCTTGAGCTTGGCCATGGTCTACACCCCCGTCCCAGCGGTGGCCGCGGCGGCACGGGCGCGGAGCATGCCCGCGGGAGCCACGTCCTCGAGCGGCAGGCCGCGGCGGGCCGCGACCTCCTCCGGGCGCTGCAGGCCGCGCAGGGCGGCCATGGTGGCGTGCACGATGTTGATCGCGTTGTCGCTGCCGAGCGACTTCGAGAGCACGTCGTGCACACCCGCGCACTCCAGCACCGCGCGGACCGGGCCACCGGCGATGACGCCGGTACCGGCGCTCGCCGGGCGGAGCAGGACGACGCCAGCCGCCTTCTCGCCCTGGATCGGGTGCGGGATGGTGCCGCCGATGCGCGGGACGCGGAAGAAGTTCTTCTTCGCCTCCTCGACGCCCTTCGCGATGGCGGCGGGCACCTCCTTGGCCTTGCCGTAGCCGACACCGACCATGCCGTCGCCGTCGCCGACGACCACCAGGGCGGTGAAGCTGAAGCGCCGACCGCCCTTGACGACCTTGGCGACGCGGTTGATCGCCACGACCTTCTCGATGTGCGGGGTCTTCTCGGCGGCCGCGCCGCCCCGACCGCCGCCGTCGCGCCGGTCCCGGCGGTCGCGCCGGTCGCCGCGGTCGTTACCGCCCTGACCGCCGCCCGGGCCGCCCTGGCCGCCGCCGAACTGCCGCGTACGTCCCGGCATCAGGCGTTCCTTCCCTTGGTGTAGCTCGTCATCAGAACTCCAGCCCGGCTTCGCGGGCCGAGTCGGCCAGCGAGGCGATCCGGCCGGTGTACTTGTTGCCGCCGCGGTCGAACACGACCTTGGCGATGCCCGCGTCCTTGGCCCGGGAGGCCAACAGGGCGCCGACCTTGGCCGCACGCGCCTTCTTGTCGCCCTCGACCCCGCGCACGTCCGCCTCGAGGCTGGACGCGCTGACCAGGGTGTGGCCCGCCAGGTCGTCGACGATCTGCGCGGTGATGTGCCGCGAGGACCGGTGCACGACCAGGCGCGGGCGCTCGGCGGTGCCGCTGACCTTCTTGCGGAGCCGGAAGTGCCTGCGGGCCTTGGCGACGCGGCGGACCGTGGAGATGTCCTTGCCCACCGGCTTGCGCTTGGTGACTGTCGCTTCGCTCATGATCACTTACCCGTCTTTCCGACCTTGCGGCGGATCTTCTCGCCCGCGTACCGCACGCCCTTGCCCTTGTACGGGTCGGGCTTGCGCAGCTTGCGGATGTTGGCCGCGACCTCGCCGACGCGCTGCTTGTCGATGCCGGAGACGGAGAACTTGGTGGGGCTCTCCACCGCGAAGGTGATGCCCTCCAGCGCGGCGACCTTCACCGGGTGGCTGTAGCCGAGGGCGAACTCGAGGTCCGAGCCCTTGGCCGTCACGCGGTAACCGACGCCGTGGATCTCCATCTTCTTCTCATAGCCCGCGGTCACACCGACGACGATGTTGTTGACCAGCGACCTGGTGAGACCGTGGAGCGCGCGGTTGCGGCGCTCGTCGTTGGGCCGGGTGACCTGGAGCGTGCCGTCCTCGGCGCGCTCGACGGTGATCGGCTCGGCGACAGTGAGCGAGAGGGTGCCCTTGGGCCCCTTCACGCTGACGCTCTGACCTTCAATGGTGACGTCCACTCCGGACGGCACGGGGATCGGAAGCCTTCCGATGCGCGACATGCTTGCTCCCCCTTACCAGACGTACGCGAGGACTTCGCCGCCCACGCCCTGCTTGCCGGCCTGGCGGTCGGTCAGCAGGCCACCGGACGTGGAGATGATCGCCACGCCGAGGCCGCCGAGGACCTTGGGCAGGTTGGTCGACTTCGCGTACACCCGAAGACCGGGCTTGGACACCCGGCGCAGACCGGCGATGCTGCGCTCGCGGTTCGGGCCGTACTTCAGCTCGACGACGAGGTTCTTGCCCTTCTCGCCGTCTTCGTCGCGGTAGCCCGCGATGTAGCCCTCACGCTTCAGGATCTCGGCGATGTTCGCCTTGAGCTTGCTGTGCGGCAGCACGACAGCGTCGTGGTACGCCGAGTTGGCGTTGCGCAGACGAGTCAAGAAGTCTGCGATCGGGTCGGTCATCGTCATGGTGACCTGTCAACCTTTCTCGCCGGGGTTCCCTCTCGGGCCTACGGCGAACTGGGGGTGGAGAAACTAGCTGTCCCGCTACTGGACCTCAGGGGCACCGTGGCGGCGGCCAACCCCGGAGTACGCACTCCGAGCCTGTCGCCGCCACGGCGACCACCCGTCAAAATGCCGGGGAGGCGGGCTAGCTTTACCAGCTGGACTTGCTCACGCCGGGCAGCTCGCCGCGGTGCGCCATCTGCCGGAGGCAGATCCGGCACAGGCCGAACTTGCGGAACACCGAGTGCGGTCGACCGCACCGGTTGCACCGGGTGTAGGCGCGGACCGCGAACTTGGGCTTGCGGGCGGCCTTGGAGACCAGAGCCTTCTTCGCCACGGAATCCCTCACTGCTCCTTGAACGGGAAGCCCAGGTGCTTGAGCAGCGCCCGGCCCTCGTCGTCGTTGGTCGCGGTGGTCACGATGGTGATGTCCATGCCGCGCTGCCGGTCGATGCTGTCGGGATCGATCTCGTGGAACATCGACTGCTCGTTGAGACCGAAGGTGTAGTTGCCGTTCCCGTCGAACTGCTTGCCCGACAGGCCGCGGAAGTCGCGGATACGGGGCAGCGCGATGGTCAGCAACCGGTCGAGGAACTCCCACATCCGGTCGCCGCGCAGGGTGACCCGGGCGCCGATCGGCATGCCCTCGCGGAGCTTGAACTGCGCGATGGACTTGCGGGCCTTGCGGACCTCGGGCTTCTGGCCGGTGATGGTCGCCAGGTCGCGGATCGCGCCCTCGATCATCTTGCCGTCGCGGGCCGCCTCGCCGACGCCCATGTTGACGACGACCTTGACCACGCCCGGGATCTGCATGACGTTCGCGTAGTCGAACTCGCCCTTGAGCGCGCCCTTGATCTCTTCGCGGTAGCGCGTCTTGAGCCGGGGGATGACCTTCTCAGTGGTAGTCATGATCAGATCTCCTTCCCGTTGCCCTTGCCGCGGGCCACGCGGACCTTGCGGCCGTCGTCGTTGAACTGGTAGCCGACCCGCACGGCCTTGCCGTCCGACACCAGCATGACGTTGCTGACGTGGATCGGGGCCTCCTGGGTCACGATGCCGCCGGACTGCGCACCGCGCTGGGTCTGCGAGACCCGGGTGTGCTTCTTGATCCGGTTGACACCCTCGACCAGGACCTTGTTCGTCGTCGGGTAGGCGTGGATGACCTTGCCCTTCGCGCCCTTGTCCTTGCCCGAGATGACGACGACCGTGTCGCCCTTCTTGATCTTCATGTCAGAGCACCTCCGGCGCCAGCGAGATGATCTTCATGAACTTCTTGTCGCGCAGCTCGCGGCCGACCGGGCCGAAGATGCGGGTACCGCGGGGCTCACCCTCGTTCTTGATGAGCACGGCGGCGTTCTCGTCGAAGCGGATGTAGGACCCGTCCGGACGGCGGCGCTCCTTGACGGTGCGGACGACGACGGCCTTGACCACGTCACCCTTCTTCACACCGGCACCCGGGATCGCGTCCTTGACGGTGGCGACGATGATGTCGCCGATGCCCGCGTAGCGGCGGCCGGAGCCACCGAGAACACGGATGCAGAGGATTTCCTTCGCACCGGTGTTGTCGGCGACCCGGAGCCGCGACTCCTGCTGGATCACTTGCTTACTCCCTGACCATTCTTGGCCTGCCAGATTGCCGACCTGACAGGCTCGGCCTTGCTAGCTGGAAAACGCTGGTTACTTGGCCTTCTCGAGGATCTCGACCAGCCGCCACCGCTTGGTGGCCGACAGCGGTCGGGTCTCCATCAGCAGGACGCGGTCACCGACGCCCGCGCTGTTCTCCTCGTCGTGCGCCTTCACCTTGGTGGTGGAGCGCAGGACCTTGGCGTAGCGCGGGTGCTTCTTGCGGTCCTCGAGCGCGACAACGATGGTCTTGTCCATCTTGTCCGAGACCACGAGGCCCTCGCGGACCTTGCGGGTGTTGCGCGCCTGGACCTCGTCAGTGGTCGCGGTCTGGTTCTCGCTCATGCGGCACCTTCATCGTTCGTCGCGTCCGGGGACTGCGAGAGGCCGAGCTCGCGCTCGCGCATCACGGTGTAGACCCGGGCGATGTCGTGCCGAACCGTGCGCAGCCTGCGGTTGTTGTCGAGCTGCCCGGTCGCCATCTGGAAGCGGAGGTTGAACAGCTCTTCCTTGGCCTCGCGCAGCCGCAGGACCAGTTCCTCGTCGGTCAGCTCGCGAAGGTCGGTGGCGGTGGTGCCAGCGGCCATCAGAAGTCACCACCCTCACGCGTGACGATCCGGCACTTCATCGGGAGCTTGTGGATCGCGCGGCGCAGCGCCTCGCGAGCGATCTGCTCGTTCGGGAACGACATCTCGAACATCACGCGCCCCGGCTTGACGTTGGCCACCCAGTACTCGGGCGAACCCTTACCGGAACCCATGCGGGTCTCGGCGGGCTTCTTGGTCAGCGGGCGGTCCGGGAAGATGTTGATCCAGACCTTGCCACCACGGCGGATGTGCCGGTTGATGGCGATACGAGCCGACTCGATCTGCCGGTTGGTCACGTAAGCGGGCTCGAGCGCCTGGATGCCGAACTCGCCGAAGGTGACCTTCGTGCCGCCCTTGGCCGCACCCGAGCGCTTCGGGTGGTGCTGCTTGCGGTGCTTGACCCTGCGCGGGATGAGCACTGGGATCAGCCCTCCCCGTTGGAAGCCTCCGCCGCGGGGGCGTCGGCCTTCGTCTGTGCCTCGGCGGCCGCGCGGCCCGCCTCGGTGCTGGTGGCGGTGGTGCCGGAGGCACCGGAACGGCGAGCGCGGTTCGGGCGCTCGCGGCGCGGCTCGCGACGGGTGTCCGGAGCGGCCGAGCGGGCCTCCTGCTCGCGGCGACCGCCGACGACCTCGCCCTTGTAGATCCACACCTTGACGCCGATGCGGCCGAAGGTGGTGCGGGCCTCGAAGAAGCCGTAGTCGATGTCCGCGCGCAGCGTGTGCAGCGGGACCCGGCCCTCGCGGTAGTGCTCGGAGCGGGACATCTCGGCACCGCCGAGACGGCCACCGCACTGCACCCGGATGCCCTTGACCTGCGGCGAGCGCATGGCCGACTGGATGGCCTTGCGCATCGCGCGGCGGAAGGACACGCGGTTGGACAGCTGCTCCGCGGTCACCTGGGCGACCAGCTGGGCGTCCGACTCGGGGTTCTTGACCTCGAGGATGTTGAGCTGCACCTGCTTCTTGGTGAGCTTCTCCAGCTCACCGCGGATGCGGTCCGCCTCGGCGCCGCGGCGGCCGATGACGATGCCCGGGCGAGCGGTGTGGATGTCGACGCGCACGCGGTCACGGGTGCGCTCGATCTCCACGCGGGAGATGCCCGCGCGCTCCATGCCCTTGGACAGCAGCTTGCGGATCTTCACGTCCTCGGCCACGTACTCCGCGTACTGCTTGTCGGCGTACCAGCGGGACCGCCAGTCGGTGGTGATCCCGAGCCGGAAGCCGTGCGGGTTGATCTTCTGCCCCATTAGCGGGCACCACCCTTCGTGCTCGTCTTGCGAGCCTTGGCGGCCTGCGGCTTCTGCACCGGCCGGGACTCGACCTCGACCGTGATGTGGCTCGTCCGCTTGCGGATCCGGTACGCCCGGCCCTGCGCGCGCGGCCGGAACCGCTTCAGCGTCGGGCCCTCGTCCACGTACGCCACGGACACCCACAGGGTGTCGGGGTCGAGGTTGAGGTTGTTCTCGGCGTTGGCGACGGCACTGGCCAGCACCTTCGCGACCGGCTCACTGGCAGCCTGCGGCGCGAACCGGAGCACGGCCAGGGCCTCGCTTGCGCTACGTCCCCTGATGAGCTCGACGACGCGGCGCACCTTCATCGGCGTGGCGCGAACGTAGCGAGCCCGAGCCACGGCGCGCGGGAACTCCGCGGCCTCGGCGTCGTTGCGGGCGTTCATCGCTGCTTCCCCTTGCTCTTCCTACTTGCTCTGGTGATCGAGCCGCCGACTAGCGGCGACGGGCCTTGCGGTCGTCCTTGACGTGGCCCTTGAACGTGCGGGTCGGGGCGAACTCGCCCAGCTTGTGACCCACCATGGCCTCGGAGACGAACACCGGGACGTGCTTGCGGCCGTCGTGCACCGCGATGGTGTGACCCAGCATGTCCGGGGTGATCGTGGACCGGCGGGACCAGGTCTTGATGACGGTCTTCTTACCCGAGTCGTTGAGCGCGTCCACCTTCTTGAGCAGGTGGTCGTCCACGAACGGGCCCTTCTTCAGGCTGCGTGGCATTGTCTTCTACCTCCCTGCTCAGCGCTTCTTGCCGGTACGGCGGCGGCGGACGATCAACTTGTCACTCGCCTTGCGGCGGCGGGTGCGGCCTTCGGGCTTACCGGCCGGGTTCACCGGGTGGCGACCACCGGAGGTCTTGCCCTCACCACCACCGTGCGGGTGGTCGACCGGGTTCATCGCGACACCGCGGACGGTCGGGCGCTTGCCCTTCCACCGCATGCGGCCCGCCTTGCCCCAGTTGATGTTGGAGTGCTCGGCGTTGCCGACCTCACCGACGGTGGCGCGGCAGCGCACGTCCACGTTGCGGATCTCGCCCGAGGGCATCCGCAGCTGGGCGTAGGGGCCGTCCTTCGCGACGAGCTGCACGCTGGCGCCCGCGGACCGGGCGATCTTGGCGCCGCCACCGGGGCGGAGCTCGATCGCGTGGATCACGGTACCGACGGGGATGTTGCGCAGCGGCAGGTTGTTGCCCGGCTTGATGTCGGCGCGGGGGCCGTTCTCAATCGGGTCGCCCTGCTGCAGCTTGTTCGGCGCGATGATGTAGCGCTTCTCGCCGTCGGCGTAGTGCAGCAGCGCGATGCGCGCGGTGCGGTTGGGGTCGTACTCGATGTGCGCGACCTTGGCCGGAACGCCGTCCTTGTCGTTGCGCCGGAAGTCGATCAGCCGGTACGCGCGCTTGTGACCGCCACCCTTGTGCCGGGTGGTGATCTTGCCGTGCGCGTTGCGGCCGCCGCGCCCGTGCAGCGGGCGGATCAGCGACTTCTCCGGCGTCGACCGGGTGATCTCGGCGAAGTCCGAGACACTGGCGCCGCGACGACCGGGGGTCGTCGGCTTGTACTTGCGGATACCCATGTCTGCTCAGTCCCTTACGCGGCCGGGCCGCCGAAGATCTCGATCGGCTTGCTCTCGGCGGACAGCGTCACGATTGCCCGCTTGGTGTCCTTGCGCTTGCCGTACCCGGTGCGGGTGCGCTTGCGCTTGCCGTTGCGGTTCAGCGTGTTGACGCTGACGACCTTGACGCCGAAAACCTTCTCCACGGCGATCTTGATCGCGGTCTTGTTGGCGCTCGGGTGCACCACGAAGGTGTACTTGTTCTCCTCGAGGAGCCCGTAGGACTTCTCGGAGATCACCGGCGCGAGAAGGATGTCGCGGGGGTCGGGGATCACTTGTCCTCCTCCGAAACCTCGGCCGAGCTCGCCTTGGCCTTGGCGACCTTCACCGGCCGGGACAGGAAGTCGTCCAGGGCGGCCTTGGTGAACACCACGTCGTCGTTGACCAGCACGTCGTAGGTGTTGAGCTGGTCGGGCGCGATCACGTGCACGTGCGGCAGGTTGCGCACCGACACCCAGGCGACGTCCTCGTCGCGGGTGAGCACCAGCAGCAGGCGCTTGGCCGCGGTGACCGACTCCAGCAGCTGGCGCGCGGTCTTGGTGGACGGGGTGTCGCCGTCGATCAGGGCGGTCACCACGTGCACCTGGCCCGCGCGGGCCCGGTCGGAGAGCGCACCGCGCAGCGCGGCGGCCTTCATCTTCTTGGGCGTCCGCTGCGAGTAGTCGCGCGGCTGCGGGCCGTGCACGACGCCACCGCCGACGAACTGCGGCGCGCGGGTCGAGCCCTGGCGGGCGCGGCCGGTGCCCTTCTGCCGGTACGGCTTCTTGCCGCCACCGGAGACCTCACCGCGGGTCTTGGTCGAGTGCGTGCCCTGGCGCGCGGCCGCGAGCTGGGCCACGACGACCTGGTGCATCAGCGGGACGTTGGCCTGCACGTCGAAGATCTCGGCGGGCAGGTCGACCGAACCGTCGGTCTTGCCACCGGGGGCCTTGATGTCAACGCTGGTCATCTCAGGCACCGCCCTTCGCAGCGGTCTTGAGGAACACCAGACCGCCCTTGGGGCCGGGGACGGCACCCTTGATCAGGATCAGGCCGGAGTCGGCGTCGACCCGGTGCACCTTCAGGTTCTGGGTGGTGACCCGGACGTTGCCCATGCGACCCGCCATGCGCAGGCCCTTGAACACGCGACCGGGGGTGGCGCAACCGCCGATGGAGCCCGGGGAGCGGTGCTTGCGCTGGGTGCCGTGCGAGGCGCCCAGACCCTTGAAGCCGTGCCGCTTCATGACACCCGCGGTGCCCTTGCCCTTGGTGGTGCCGGTCGCGTCCACGACCTGGCCCGCCTCGAACACCTCGGCGGTGATCTCCTGGCCGACCTCGTAGGTCTCGGCGTCGGAGGTGCGCAGCTCGGCGAGGAAGCGGCGCGGGGTGACACCGGCCTTGGCGAAGTGCCCGGACTCGGGCTTGTTCACCTTGCGCGGGTCGATGGCGCCGTAGGCGAGCTGCACGGCGACGTAGCCGTCGTTGTCGGCCTTGCGCACCTGCGTGACCACGTTGGGCCCCGCCTTGACGACGGTGACCGGAACGATCCGGTTGTTCTCGTCGAAGACCTGGGTCATCCCGAGCTTCGTGCCCAGGATTCCCTTCATCTGCCTGTCAGACATGACTGTGTTTCTCTCCGCCGCTCAGCGCCGCACTTACTGGATGTTGACGTCGACACTCGCCGGCAGGTCGATGCGCATGAGCGCGTCCACCGTCTTCGGCGTGGGGTCGAGGATGTCGATCAGACGCTTGTGCGTACGCATCTCGAAGTGCTCGCGCGAGTCCTTGTACTTGTGCGGCGAGCGGATGACGCAGTAGACGTTCTTCTCCGTGGGCAGCGGCACCGGCCCCACGACCCGCGCGCCAGTGCGCGTCACGGTCTCCACGATCTTGCGCGCGGACGCGTCGATCGCCTCGTGGTCGTAGGCCTTGAGCCGGATGCGGATCTTCTGTCCCGCCATGGTGGCTTGCCGTTCCTCTAGTTCGTTGCGATGTCGGCAGACCTATGTCAGGCCGGACCGCGCCGCTTCCCTGTTCACATGCTGCGATCCACCGGCTCCCGGTCCACGAGGTCGGGCGTGTCGCGCCGTACCCTCATGGCGGTCCCTTGGACGAAATCCTTGGGCTAGCCGCGCATCGTCTGTCTTGGAGGAACCCCCGCTAAGGAGTCCCAGCTCTCACGCGGAGGCGGCCGGGAAAAGAGCTTCACCGGCCGCCCCGCGACGAGCAACCCATAAAGGATGCCACACGCTCTCGTGGCGATCCAAATCGGGGGGTCGGACCCGTGGTCCGACCCCCCGATGGGAACTACTTGATGATCTTGACGACCCGGCCCGCGCCGACGGTGCGGCCACCCTCGCGGATCGCGAAGCGCAGACCCTCGTCCATCGCGATGGGCTGGATCAGCGCGACGGTCATGCCCGTGCTGTCGCCCGGCATGACCATCTCGGTGCCCTCGGGGAGGGTCACGACGCCGGTCACGTCGGTGGTGCGGAAGTAGAACTGCGGGCGGTAGTTGTTGAAGAACGGGGTGTGACGGCCGCCCTCGTCCTTGCTCAGGATGACGACCTGGGCCTCGAAGTCGGTGTGCGGGGTCGTGGTGCCCGGCTTCACGATGACCTGGCCGCGCTCGATGTCCTCGCGCTTGATGCCGCGGAGCAGGAGGCCGACGTTGTCGCCCGCCTGGCCCTGGTCGAGCAGCTTGCGGAACATCTCGACACCGGTGACGGTGGTCTTCTGCGCCTTCTCGCGGATGCCGACGATCTCGACCTCCTCGTTGACGTTGATGATGCCGCGCTCGATCCGGCCGGTCGCGACGGTGCCGCGGCCGGTGATCGTGAAGACATCCTCAACGGGCATGAGGAAGGGCTTGTCGGTCTCGCGCTCCGGCTCCGGGATGGCCTCGTCGACCGCGTCCATGAGCTCGATCAGGCGGGCGCCCCACTCGGCGTCGCCCTCGAGGGCCTTGAGCGCGGAGACGCGCACGACCGGCAGGTCGTCGCCCGGGAACTCCTGGGCGGAGAGCAGCTCGCGGACCTCGAGCTCGACGAGCTCCAGGATCTCCTCGTCGTCCACCATGTCGGCCTTGTTCAGGGCGACGACGATGTACGGCACGCCGACCTGGCGGGCGAGCAGCACGTGCTCACGCGTCTGCGGCATCGGGCCGTCGGTCGCGGCGACCACCAGGATGGCGCCGTCCATCTGCGCCGCACCGGTGATCATGTTCTTGACGTAGTCCGCGTGACCCGGGCAGTCGACGTGCGCGTAGTGGCGCTTCTCCGTCTGGTACTCGATGTGCGCGATGGAGATGGTGATGCCGCGCTGCTTCTCCTCCGGCGCCTTGTCGATCTCGTCGAACGGCGTGAAGGGGTTCAGGTCGGGGTACTTGTCGTGCAGGACCTTGGAGATGGCCGCGGTCAGCGTGGTCTTGCCATGGTCGATGTGACCAATGGTGCCGATGTTGACGTGCGGCTTGGTCCGCTCGAACTTGGCCTTCGCCACTGGACTGTCCTCCTGGACTGGATTTGCTTTTCTCCGCTACCCGAGTCGGACATTATCCGGCCTGCCCGGGAGCGGCTATCTGGGTCTGTGCGGGCAGCGGGGCCGGGTGGCCCCGCCTCACGCGGGTAGGGGACTACTCCCCCGTTGCCTTGGCGATGATCTCCTTCGAGACGTTCGCGGGAACCTCTGCGTAGGAGTCGAACACCATCGAGTAGTTGGCCCGACCCTGGGTCTTCGACCGCAGGTCGCCCACGTACCCGAACATCTCCGACAGCGGGACCAGCGCCTTGACGACGCGGGCACCGCTGCGCTCCTCCATGGCCTGGATCTGGCCGCGGCGGGAGTTCAGGTCGCCGATGACGTCGCCCATGTAGTCCTCGGGCGTGGTCACCTCGACCGCCATCAGCGGTTCCAGGATCACGGGGCTCGCCTTGCGGGCGGCCTCCTTGAGCGCCATGGAACCGGCGACCTTGAACGCCATCTCGGAGGAGTCGACCTCGTGGTAGGCACCGTCGAGCAGCGTCAGCTTCAACCCGACCAGCGGGTATCCGGCGAGCACACCGTACTGCATGGCGTCCTGCGCACCGGCGTCGACCGAGGGGATGTACTCCCTCGGGACGCGACCACCCGTGACCGCGTTGTCGAACTCGTAGAGCGCGCCGTCCGTGCTGGCCAGCGGCTCCAGCTTGATGACGACCTTCGCGAACTGGCCGGAGCCACCCGTCTGCTTCTTGTGGGTGTAGTCCAGCTTCTCGACCGTCTTGCGGATGGTCTCGCGGTAGGCCACCTGCGGCTTGCCGATGTTGGCCTCGACCTTGAACTCGCGGCGCATGCGGTCCACCAGGATGTCCAGGTGGAGCTCGCCCATGCCCGCGATGATGGTCTGGCCGGTCTCCTGGTCCAGGTTGACCTTGAAGGTGGGGTCCTCCTCGGCCAGCTTCTGGATCGCGGTGCCCAGCTTCTCCTGGTCGGCCTTGGTCTTGGGCTCGATGGCGACCTGGATGACCGGGTCCGGGAAGGTCATCGACTCCAGCACGATCGGGTTCGCCGGGTCGCACAGGGTCTCACCGGTGGTGGTGTCCTTGAGCCCGATGACCGCGTAGATGTGACCGGCGATGGCCTCGTCGACCGGGTTCTCCTTGTTGGCGTGCATCTGGAAGAGCTTCCCGATGCGCTCCTTGCGGTCCTTGGTCGAGTTGATGACCTGGGACCCGGAGGCGACCCGGCCCGAGTAGACCCGGACATAGGTCAGCTTGCCGAAGAACGGGTGGACCGCGATCTTGAAGGCCAGGCCGGAGAACGGCTCGTCCTTGCTCGGCGCGCGGGTCACCTTGGTCTCGCCGTCCTGCAGGGTGCCCTCGACCGGCGGCACGTCCAGCGGGGCGGGCAGGTAGTCGATCACGGCGTCGAGCATGGGCTGCACGCCCTTGTTCTTGAACGCCGAGCCGCAGAGCACCGGGTACGCCGAGCGGTCGTTCACGATCTTGCGGATGCCCGCCTTGATCTGCTCGACCGACAGCTCCTCGCCACCGAGGTAGAGCTCCATGAGCGCGTCGTCGGTCTCGGCGACGGCCTCGATGAGCGCCTCGCGGTACTCGGCGGCCTTCTCGGCCAGATCCGCGGGAATCTCCTCGACGGCGTAGTCCTCGCCCTTCTTGACCTCACCGCGCCAGGTCAGCGCCCGCATCTCCACCAGGTCGACGACACCGATGAAGTCGGACTCGCTGCCGATCGGCAGCTGCAGCGGCAGCGGTTTGGCGCCGAGGCGCTCCGAGATGGTGCGCACGGTGAAGTAGAAGTCGGCGCCGAGCTTGTCCATCTTGTTGACGAAGCAGATGCGCGGCACGTCGTACTTGGTGGCCTGGCGCCACACCTGCTCGGACTGGGGCTCGACGCCCTCCTTGCCGTCGAAGACGGCGACAGCACCGTCGAGCACCCGCAGCGACCGCTCCACCTCGACGGTGAAGTCGACGTGCCCGGGGGTGTCGATGATGTTGATCTGGTGGTCTTTCCAGAAGCAGGTGGTGGCGGCGGAGGTGATGGTGATCCCCCGCTCCTGCTCCTGCTCCATCCAGTCCATGACCGCGGCGCCGTCGTGCACCTCGCCGATCTTGTAGCTGATCCCGGTGTAGAAGAGGATCCGCTCGGTCGTCGTGGTCTTGCCCGCGTCGATGTGAGCCATGATCCCGATGTTGCGGACCTTGGCCAGGTCGGTCAGCACGTCGAGTGCCACGGGTTCTTCCCCTGTCCTTGAGCTACGGCGCCGCTGGGGTCCCGGCCGGGTCGGCCGGGACCCGTGCTCACCAGCGGTAGTGGGCGAAGGCCTTGTTGGACTCGGCCATCTTGTGGGTGTCCTCGCGGCGCTTGACGGAGGCGCCAAGGCCGTTCGAGGCGTCGAGGAGTTCGTTCATCAGCCGCTCGATCATGGTCTTCTCGCGGCGGGCCTGGGAGAAGGAGACGAGCCAGCGCAGCGCCAGGGTGGTGGAGCGACCCGGCTTGACCTCGATCGGCACCTGGTAGGTGGCGCCACCGACGCGGCGGCTCTTCACCTCGATGGTGGGCTTCACGTTGTCGAGCGCGCGCTTGAGCGTCACGACCGGGTCGGTGCCGGTCTTGTCGCGGGCACCCTCGAGGGCGCCGTAGACGATCCGCTCGGCGACGGAGCGCTTGCCGTCCTTGAGCACCTTGTTGATCAGCTGGGTGACCAGCGGCGAGCTGTACACCGGGTCGGAGATCAGCGGCCGCTTCGGGGCCGGTCCCTTACGGGGCATGTCAGCTCTTCTCCTTCTTCGCGCCGTAGTGGCTGCGGGCCTGCTTGCGGTTCTTCACGCCCTGCGTGTCCAGCGAGCCGCGGATGACCTTGTAGCGGACACCCGGGAGGTCCTTCACTCGACCACCGCGCACGAGCACCATCGAGTGCTCCTGCAGGTTGTGGCCCTCGCCAGGGATGTAGGCCGTGACCTCGATACCGCTGGTCAGCTTGACGCGAGCGACCTTGCGGAGCGCGGAGTTCGGCTTCTTCGGGGTGGTGGTGTACACGCGGGTGCACACGCCACGCCGCTGCGGGCTCCCCTTGAGAGCCGCAGTCTTCTGCTTGGCGACCTTGTCCTGGCGGCCCTTGCGGACCAGCTGCTGGATCGTGGGCATAGACCGGCTTTCTCTTTCACTCTCGACACCCGCGGGGCGCCGAAGGCTCTGTGTACTTGCGTTCCTGCTCTTCCGCCCGCCCCCCGAGGTCGGGCGTGTCGCCCGATCTCGCGGCACCCGCGCGGGGAAGAGAATCATCCCAACGGGGTTCGGGAGGAACTCCGGCGTGACTGGCAGGAGTCCACTCCGCGAAGGTCGGTTGAACGACCCCGCCGAAGCGAACCGCGCGGCACAGGCACACGGACCGACCCGACATGGGTCGGGCACGAGTAGCAAAGATACCGTGGCTGCGTCCCAGTGGTCAAAACGGGGGTACCCGACAACGGCCGGGCGAGCTCGACCCGAACGAGCGAAGGTCACCACCTCTTGGGGTGACACAGACCATCAACGCAGGTGGGACGCGGAAGATTCCCCGCGCGCCGCTCCCGCGCACCGCGCAGGCGGCCGACGAGCCCCGCGCGCAGGCGCGCCGGAGCGGGTGCGGATCCGCCGAGCGAGGCACAGCGGACGGGGCGCGGTCCCGCCGGTGAACGGACGTCGGACTACCGGGTCGGCGCGAAGATCGGGATCGTCCAGTAGTAGCTGGCCTCGAACGACTTGTCCGGGAAGCCACCGCTCTCCGGGACGGGTCCTTCGTCGGCGTAGCGGTACACGCCCGCGTTGGGCCTCGTGATGAAGGGGGCGCGGACGGTGGTCGCGGTGAAGTGGCGCGCGGTGACCGGGTAGCGGCCGTAGGGCGTGTAGTACGAGGCCACATAGGTCTGTCCGGGTCGGACGGGAACCGGTGTGTCGAAGGTGAACTCGTTGCTGAACCAGGTGGCGGGCCCGGCTTCCGCGAGCAGCTTGCCGTCGGCCGACCAGAGCCTACCGACGCGCTCGCCCCGGCCCTGGTCGTAGAAGTTGTAGCCCAGCACGCCGGTGATGTGGCCGGGCCGGTCCACGGCGAACCGGATGCCCAGTTCCACCGGCCGCGGGTCGTCGTCGATGCGCAGGTAGCGGGTGTCGCCGCGGTTCGGCTGCCAGAACTCGCAGCGCTCGCAGGCCAACTTCGGCAGCGGCCCGGTGCCCGCGTGCAGCGGCAGCGCGGTCTGCCAGACCTCGACCTCGTCCTCGGCCGTCGCGCGGGAGATGACCGAGCGGGCGCCGGGGGCGGTGAAGGCGTGCTCGATGCTCCACGGGCCCGTGCCCTGCGCGCGCAGCCAGGTCCGCCCGGCGTCGAAGGAGATGTCGACGGCGGTGACGCGCTTGGCGACCGGGCCGTCGTAGCTGGCCTCGCCCGCGAACAGGACCGGGACGCCGACCGGCAGGACGTCGTCGGCCAGCGGCAGCGCGATGGTGGACCGCACGACCCCCGTCGTCACGCTCGGGTCCGGTTTCCCCGTGTCGGGCGTGGACCGGGCGCTCGCGGCCACCACGGGGAACAGGAGCAGCCCGAGGAGCACCGCGGCCAGCTTGCGCGGCAAGGGGGCCTCCGCTTGGTTGGACCGGGTCAGCCGGTTGGCTCGAAGACCGGCGAGACCCAGTAGTTGGCGCCGTTGTAGGTCTGGTCGGGCCGTGCCCGCGCGGGGCCGTAGAGGCCGGGGGCGCCGTACGGGAACGGTTGGAAGTTGTCGTACCCGGCGATGATCGGCGGGTTGCCGACCGGGCCGGTGAAGTACGCGGGTGTGGCGAAGTAGGTGCCGGTCGGGGCCGTGTACGAGACGACGTAGTCGGTGTGCGAGTCGACGGGTACCGGCCGGGCGAAGTCGAGCCGGGGGAAGGCGCCGGTGTCGGACGTCTCGGCCAGCAGCCCGCGCGGCCCCCACAGGCGCGCGGTGGTGCCGGGTTCGAGCGGTGCCGCGTCGGCCAGCTTGACGCCCGTGACGGTGCCGGGGCGGTCGGTGAAGAACCGGAACCCGAGTTCGAGGGGCTCCCGCTCGGTGTAGAGACGGGAGCGGTCGGGGGCCGCGGGCGGGTTGAACGTGCAGGGGCAGGTCACGGCGGGCCGCGTGCCGTCGGTGATCCGCAGGTTGAGGGCGATGCTGGTGGTGCTGACCCAGTTGTCGGTGACCACGCGCGTCCACACCCGCAGCGAGCCGATCTGCCAGTCGGCTGGGGTGATCGTGTACTGCCACGAGGTCTCGCCCGCGCCCGCGATCACCACGAAGTGGTCGTTGTCGTGCAACGAGATCTCGGTGTACTTGACCCCGTCGGCGCCGACGCCGGTCGACTCACCGCGCAGGGTGACCGGTACCCCGGTCTGCACGAGTGTGTTGTCCGCCGGGGACAGGACGCGCGCGGCGGGCGACGCGGGTTCCGCGCTCGCCAGTCCGGGCAGGGCTAAACACAGGAGTAGGGCGACCGCTGCGATTCTACCGAGCACGGAGCCTCCCGACGCGACCGCCGAAACCGTTGGCCTGCAACGTATCGGAGGCCAATCGAGTCCGAACGCGGCCAGACGGGTGACACGCCGGGTCCGGCGCAGCGGGGTGGGCTGAGCGGGAGCGAACGGCCGTCGTGGGTCCACGGGATGAGTGGTCTGCACCGGGTGGCGCAGCCGATCGGCGGCGCGTCCCCCCGCCGCCGCGCCGAGCACGGCCAGGAACAGCAGCAGGTACAGGTTCCCGACCACGAACCGCAGCGGGCCGCCGGTCAGCGCCGCCGGACCGCTCCCGTCCGGCGGGTCGGCCAACGCCAGGACCCAGGGGAACGTGCCGACCAGCAGCGCGCCCGGCACCACCCAGATCCGTTCACGACGGCGGAAAACCCGGTCGACCACCACCGCGGTCAGCGGGACGACCCAAACCCAGTGGTGCCCCCACGACCAAGGCGACACCGCGGCACCCGCGAGCCCGACGACCGTGGCACCGAGCAGGCGCTCACCGCGGCGGGTGACCAGCGCCGCGACCAGCAGCGCCGCGGCGCCGAGGACGCAGGCGGTCACGGCCCACACCCAGGGCTCGAACCCCGCGCGCAGCAGCATCCCGCGCAGGGACTGGTTGTGCGGCGAGGTCAGGTCGGCGTAGATGCGGCCGGTGTCCGCGAACGCCCCTTTGAGCCAGTAGTTCGCGGAATCGGCCGGGCGGACGAGGAAGCCCGCCACGACCGTGCTCGTGGCGACCAGCGCGGCCACCGCCGCGTCCCGGAACCGGCGCACGGCCACCAGGTAGCCGACGAAGATCAGCGGGGTCAGCTTCAGGCCCGCGGCCAACCCGATGCCGATACCGCGCCCCCGGCCGGTGACGTCGACCAGGACCAGGGCGAGCAGGAGCAGGTTGATCTGCCCGACGTAGACGCTGGCGTGCACGGCCTCGGTCAGCAGCACGACGGCCGCGATCGGCAGCACGGCCCGGAGCCGCACCGCACGGCACGCGCGGTGGACGGCGAAGAGGAGCAGCGCGCCGTTGACCGCGACCACCAGGACCTTCGCCGCGGTGAGCGGGACCAGGGCCAGCGGTGTGAAGACGATCGCGGAGAAGGGCGGGTAGGTGAAGCGGAGGTCCTGCCAGACGGGGTTGCCGTAGAGGTCACCCCCGCGCAGCACCACCTCGCCACCGGCCCGGTAGACCGCCAGGTCCACGGCATCCGCGAAACCGGCCAGAACCACGACAACACAGACGAAAACGGCGGCGACGAGCCGCCCGAGTGTCCACAGCCAGTCGTACGGCCCAGCCCCGCTCCCGCGCCTACCGCCCCCAGCACATATTTCGGCCCGGCGAACGGGGATGGCCCCGGGAGCCGTGGGGCTCCCGGGGCCATCCCGGTGGAACGACCGCGGTGGGTCAGCGGTAGTCGCGGCCGAAGTCGTAGTCGTCCAGCGGAACCGCGGCACCGGTGCCGGTACCGAAGACATCCGGGGTGTAGTAGCCGTCGTCGTAGGACGGGATCGCGTACGCGGCGACCCGGGCCTCCTCGGTCGGCTGGACCTGGATGTTGCGGTACTTGTTGATGCCCGTACCGGCCGGGATCAACTTACCGATGATGACGTTCTCCTTGAGGCCCACCAGCTTGTCGCTGCGGCCGTTGATGGCCGCGTCGGTGAGCACCCGGGTCGTCTCCTGGAAGGAGGCGGCCGAGAGCCACGAGTCGGTGGCCAGCGACGCCTTGGTGATACCCATCAGCACCGGGCGACCGGAGGCGGGCTCGCCACCGGCGGCCACGACGCGGCGGTTCTCCGACTCGAACTCGGCCCGCTCGATGAGCGCGCCGGGCAGGAACTCGGCCGCACCGCTGTCGAGGATCGTGACCCGGCGCAGCATCTGCCGGACGATGACCTCGATGTGCTTGTCGTGGATCGACACACCCTGGGCCCGGTACACCTTCTGGACCTCGTCCACCAGGTGCAGCTGCGCCTCGCGGGGACCCATCACGCGCAGGACCTCGTGCGGGTCCCGGGTGCCCTCCAGGAGCTGCTGGCCGACCAGCACGTGGTCACCGTCGGACAGCGGGCCGTCCGGGGTGGCCGCGAGCCGCTGGCGCTTGGACAGCTTCTCGAAGATGATCTCCTCGCTGCCGTCGTCCGGGATCAGCGTGATCTTCCAGAACCGGTCGCCGTCCTCGATCCGGACGCGGCCGTCGACGTCGGCGATGGGCGCCTTGCCCTTGGGCACGCGGGCCTCGAAGAGCTCCTGGACACGCGGCAGACCCGTGGTGATGTCGTCGTTGACCACGCCACCCTGCTGGAAGGTGCGCATGGTCAGCTGCGTGCCGGGCTCACCGATGGACTGCGCGGCCACGATGCCGACGGCCTCGCCGATGTCGACCAGCTGGCCGGTCGCCATCGAGCGGCCGTAGCAGGTGGCGCAGACGCCGACCTGGGCCTCGCAGGTGAGCACGGAGCGCACCTTGACGTTGGTGACGCCCGCGTCGAGCAGCTTCTCGATCGCCGGGTCGCCCAGGTCGTCGGCCCGGTTGAGCAGGACCTCGCCGTTGGGCGCCTTGACCTCGTCGGCGACGCAGCGCGCGTAGACGCCGGTCTCGACGTACTGGGCGCGCTCGACCTTCTCGCCGAACTGCTCGCCGAGCTTCATCACGATGCCGCGCGTGGTGCCGCAGTCGACCTCGCGGACGATGACGTCCTGCGAGACGTCCACCAGACGACGGGTCAGGTAGCCCGAGTCGGCGGTGCGCAGCGCGGTGTCGGCCAGACCCTTGCGGGCACCGTGCGTGGCGATGAAGTACTCCAGCACCGACAGGCCCTCGCGGAAGTTGGCCTTGATCGGCCGCGGGATGAACTCGCCCCGCGGGTTGGTGACCAGGCCGTTCATGCCCGCGAGCTGGCGGATCTGGGTCATGTTGCCCGCCGCGCCGGACTTCACGATCGTCGGGATCGGGTTGTCGTCGGGGAAGTTCTCCTCCATGGCGCGCGCGACGTCCTCGGTCGCGTTCGACCACACCTTGACCAGCTCGTTGTTGCGCTCCGACGCGGAGAGCTGACCGCGCTGGTAGCGCTTCTCGACGGTGTCGGCCTTCTTCTCGTACTCGTCGAGGATGCCCTGCTTGGCGGGCGGCACGACGACGTCGGAGATGGCGATGGTGACGCCCGAGCGGGTGGCCCAGTAGAAGCCCGCGTCCTTGAGCTTGTCCAGCGTCCGCGCCACGGTGACCATCGGGTACCGCTCGGCGAGGTCGTTGACGATCGCGGCCTGCCGCTTCTTCGGCATCGGCTCGTTGATGAACGGGTAGTCCGGCGGCAGCAGCTCGTTGAACAGCACCCGGCCGAGGGTGGTCTCGGCCAGCCACGGCTGGCCCGGGGTCCACTCCTCCGGCTGCATCTCCGGGCTCGGGTACCGGTCCGAGATCCGGATCTTCACCGCGGACTGCAGGCCGATGACCTTGCGGTCGAAGGCCATGATCGCCTCGGCGGGCGAGGAGAACGCCAGGCCCTCACCCAGGCCGCCCGCCTTCGGGCGGGTCAGGTGGTAGAGGCCGGTGACCATGTCCAGACGCGGCATCGCCAGCGGGCGACCCGACGCCGGGGACAGGATGTTGTTCGACGACAGCATCAGGATCCGGGCCTCGGCCTGGGCCTCGGCCGACAGCGGCAGGTGCACCGCCATCTGGTCACCGTCGAAGTCGGCGTTGAACGCCTCGCAGACCAGCGGGTGCAGCTGGATCGCCTTGCCCTCGACCAGCTGCGGCTCGAAGGCCTGGATGCCGAGTCGGTGCAGGGTGGGCGCGCGGTTGAGCATCACCGGGTGCTCGGTGATGACCTCTTCCAGCACGTCCCACACGGCGGGGCGGGCGCGCTCGACCATGCGCTTGGCGGACTTGATGTTCTGCGCGTGGTTGAGGTCGACCAGCCGCTTCATCACGAACGGCTTGAACAGCTCGAGCGCCATCGCCTTGGGCAGGCCGCACTGGTGCAGCTTGAGCTGCGGGCCGACCACGATGACCGAACGGCCGGAGTAGTCGACGCGCTTGCCGAGCAGGTTCTGCCGGAACCGGCCCTGCTTGCCCTTGAGGAGGTCGGACAGCGACTTCAGCGGCCGGTTGCCCGGGCCGGTGACCGGACGGCCGCGGCGGCCGTTGTCGAACAGCGCGTCGACGGCCTCCTGCAGCATCCGCTTCTCGTTGTTGACGATGATCTCGGGCGCGCCGAGGTCGATCAGCCGCTTCAACCGGTTGTTGCGGTTGATCACGCGGCGGTACAGGTCGTTGAGGTCCGAGGTGGCGAAGCGGCCACCGTCGAGCTGGACCATCGGCCGCAGGTCCGGCGGGATCACCGGGACGCAGTCGAGGACCATGCCCATCGGCGAGTTCCGGGTGGCCTGGAACGCCGCGACGACCTTGAGCCGCTTGAGCGCGCGCAGCTTCTTCTGGCCCTTGCCGGAGCGGATGGTCTCCCGCAGGTTGTCCGCCTCGGCGTCGACGTCGAAGTCGCGGGCCAGGGTCTGGATGGCCTCGGCGCCCATCGAGCCGGTGAAGTAGTCGCCGTAGCGGTCGATCAGCTCGCGGTAGAGCAGTTCGTCGGCGATGAGCTGCTTGACGTCGAGCTTGGTGAAGGTGGACCAGATCTCGTCGAGGCGGTCCAGCTCGCGCTGGGCGCGGTCGCGGAGCTGGCGCATCTCCCGCTCGCCGCCCTCCTTGACCTTGCGGCGCACGTCGCTCTTGGCGCCTTCGGCCTCGAGCTGGGCCAGGTCGGCCTCGAGCTTCTGGGCGCGGCCCTCGATGTCGGCGTCGCGCTTGTTCTCCACCTGGCGGCGCTCGACGCTCATCTCCGACTCGAGCGTCGGGAGGTCGTTGTGGCGCAGCTCGGTGTTCACCGTGGTGATCACGTACGCGGCGAAGTAGATGATCTTCTCGAGGTCCTTGGGCGCCAGGTCCAGCAGGTAGCCCAGGCGGCTCGGCACGCCCTTGAAGTACCAGATGTGGGTGACCGGCGCGGCCAGCTCGATGTGGCCCATGCGCTCGCGGCGCACCTTGGCGCGGGTGACCTCGACGCCGCAGCGCTCACAGATGATGCCCTTGAAGCGCACGCGCTTGTACTTGCCGCAGTAGCACTCCCAGTCCCGGGTGGGACCGAAGATCTTCTCGCAGAACAGACCATCCTTTTCCGGCTTCAGGGTCCGGTAGTTGATGGTTTCGGGCTTCTTGACCTCGCCGAACGACCACTGGCGGATGTCATCGGCGGTGGCGAGGCCGATGCGGAGCTCATCAAAGAAGTTAACGTCCAGCACGCGGAGTTCCTTCTCCCCTTTGCTTACAGCTTGGTGATGGGGGATGGTGCCCGCGCGGTGACCGGAAACCGGTCACCGCGCGGGTGGCGAGATCAATTGACGACGTCGTCCACAGACGGGGATTCGTTGCGGGACAGGTTGATGCCCAGGTTGGCGGCGGCGCGCTCCAGGTCCTCGTCGTCCCCGTCGCGCATCTCGATGGCGGCGCCGTCGCTGGACAGCACCTCCACGTTCAGGCACAGCGACTGGAGCTCCTTGAGGAGCACCTTGAACGACTCGGGGATGCCCGGCTCGGGGATGTTCTCGCCCTTGACGATGGCCTCGTAGACCTTCACGCGGCCGACCACGTCGTCGGACTTGATCGTCAGCAGTTCCTGCAGCGTGTAGGCCGCGCCGTAGGCCTGCATCGCCCAGCACTCCATCTCACCGAAGCGCTGGCCACCGAACTGGGCCTTACCGCCGAGCGGCTGCTGGGTGATCATCGAGTACGGGCCGGTCGAGCGGGCGTGGATCTTGTCGTCGACCAGGTGCAGCAGCTTGAGGATGTACATGTAGCCGACCGAGACCGGGTACGGGTACGGCTCGCCGCTGCGGCCGTCGAACAGCGTCGCCTTGCCGTCCTCCTTGACCATGCGCTCGCCGTCCCGGTTGGGGCGGGTCGAGGCCAGCAGGCCGGACAGCTCGTTCTCCCGGACGCCGTCGAACACCGGGGTGGCGGTGTTCGTGTCGGGCTCCACGTCGTGCAGGTCCTCGGGGAGCATGCTCGCCCACTCCGGGTTGCCCTCGATCTGCCAGCCCTGCTTGGCGATCCACCCGAGGTGGGACTCCAGGATCTGGCCGATGTTCATCCGTCGGGGCACACCGTGGGTGTTCAGCACGACGTCGACGGGGGTGCCGTCGGCGAGGAACGGCATGTCCTCCACGGGGAGGATCTTGCCGATGACGCCCTTGTTGCCGTGGCGGCCCGCGAGCTTGTCGCCGTCCTGGATCTTGCGCTTCTGCGCCACGTAGACCCGGACCAGCTCGTTGACGCCGGGGGGCAGCTCGTCCTCGTCCTCGCGGGAGAACACCCGGATGCCGATGACCTTGCCGGTCTCGCCGTGCGGCACCTTCAGCGAGGTGTCGCGGACCTCGCGGGCCTTCTCGCCGAAGATCGCGCGCAGCAGCCGCTCCTCCGGGGTCAGCTCGGTCTCGCCCTTCGGGGTGACCTTGCCGACCAGGATGTCGCCCGCGCCGACCTCGGCGCCGATCCGGATGATGCCGCGCTCGTCCAGGTCCGCCAGGACCTCCTCGGAGACGTTCGGGATGTCCCGGGTGATCTCCTCGGCGCCGAGCTTGGTGTCCCGCGCGTCGATCTCGTGCTCGTCGATGTGGATCGAGGTGAGCACGTCGTCCTGCACGAGGCGCTGCGACAGGATGATCGCGTCCTCGTAGTTGTGGCCCTCCCACGGCATGATCGCCACGAGCAGGTTCTTGCCCAGGGCCATCTCGCCGTCTTCGGTGCACGGCCCGTCGGCGATGACCTGACCCGCCTCGACCCGGTCGCCCTCACCGACGATGGGCTTCTGGTTGATGCAGGTGCCCTGGTTGGAGCGGCGGAACTTGTGCATGCCGTAGGTCTGGCGGGTGCCGTCGTCGGCCATCACGGTGATGAAGTCCGCGGACAGCTCCTCGATCACACCGGCCTTGGCCGCGACGACCAGGTCGCCGCCGTCGACCGCGGCGCGCAGCTCCATGCCGGTGCCCACCAGCGGGGACTCGCTGCGCAGCAGCGGCACGGCCTGGCGCTGCATGTTCGCGCCCATGAGCGCGCGGTTGGCCGCGTCGTGCTCGAGGAACGGGATCATCGCGGTGGCGACCGAGACCATCTGCCGCGGCGAGACGTCCATGTAGTCCACGTCGAAGGGCTCGATGAACTCGACGTCCCCGCCCTTCTTGCGGACGAGCACGCGCTCCTCGGCGAAGTGGTTCTGGTCGTCGAGCGGCGCGTTGGCCTGCGCGATGACGTGCCGGTCCTCCTCGTCCGCGGTCAGGTAGTCGATCTGGTCGGTGACCTGGCCCTCGACGACCTTGCGGTACGGCGTCTCGATGAAGCCGAACGGGTTGACCCGCGCGTAGCTCGACAGCGAGCCGATCAGGCCGATGTTCGGGCCTTCCGGGGTCTCGATCGGGCACATGCGGCCGTAGTGGCTGTGGTGGACGTCGCGGACCTCCATGCCCGCGCGCTCGCGGGACAGACCGCCGGGACCCAGCGCCGAGAGGCGGCGCTTGTGGGTCAGACCGGCGACCGGGTTGGTCTGGTCCATGAACTGCGAGAGCTGCGAGGTGCCGAAGAACTCCTTGATCGCGGCCACCACGGGCCGGATGTTGATCAGGGTCTGCGGGGTGATCGCCTCGACGTCCTGGGTGGTCATCCGCTCGCGGACGACGCGCTCCATGCGGGAGAGGCCGACCCGGATCTGGTTCTGGATCAGCTCGCCGACGGTGCGCAGGCGGCGGTTGCCGAAGTGGTCGATGTCGTCGACCTCGACCGGCACCTCGACGGCGTCCTCGCCCTTGCCCACGGTCATCGTGGTGTCACCGGCGTGCAGGCGCACCAGGTACTCGATGGTGGTGACGATGTCGTCCTCGGTGAGCACGCCGACGTCGGTGGGCAGCCGCAGGCCGAGCTTCTTGTTGACCTTGTAGCGGCCGACCTTGGCCAGGTCGTAGCGCTTGTCCTTGAAGAACAGGTTCTCCAGCAGGGTCTGCGCGGACTCCTTGGTCGGCGGCTCGCCCGGGCGCAGCTTGCGGTAGATGTCGAGCAGCGCCTCGTCGGTGCCCGCGGTGTGGTCCTTCTCGAGGGTCGCGATCAGCGTCTCGGAGAAGGAGAAGCGCTCGCGGATGGCCTCGGTGGTCCAGCCGAGCGCCTTGAGCAGCACGGTGACCGGCTGGCGGCGCTTGCGGTCGATGCGCACGCCGACGGTGTCGCGCTTGTCGACGTCGAACTCCAGCCACGCGCCGCGGCTCGGGATGACCTTGACGCTGAAGACGTCCTTGTCGGTGGTCTTGTCGATCGCGGTGTCGAAGTAGACGCCCGGGGAGCGCACCAGCTGCGAGACCACGACCCGCTCGGTGCCGTTGATGACGAACGTGCCCTTGTTCGTCATCACCGGGAAGTCGCCCATGAAGACGGTCTGGCTCTTGATCTCGCCGGTGGTGTTGTTGGTGAACTCCGCGGTGACGAACAGCGGCGCCGCGTAGGTCATGTCCTTGTCCTTGCACTCCTCGACCGAGGCCTTGACCTCGTCGAAGCGCGGGTCGGAGAAGGAGAGCGACATGGAACCGGAGAAGTCCTCGATCGGCGAGATCTCGTTGAGGACTTCCTCAAGGCCACCGACGGGGTTCTCGTCGCCTGCGTCGACGCGGCGCTGGAACCACGCCTCGGCGCCGGTGAACCACTCGAACGACTGGATCTGCAGGTCCAGCAGGTTGGGGGTGCCCAGGGGCTCGCGGATCTTCGCGAAGGAGACCCGGCGCGGGGCGCCCGGGATGCCCGAGTTCGAGGGGGTGGAGTTGGTCGCAGCAGTGGCCTTGGTCGCGCGGGAGACTGCCAAGATGCGTCCTTCCAGGACTATGAGCGGTTGACAGCCGCGTCGGCAAGACTTATAACGCGTCTGTCAAGGGTGCCGTGGTGCCCAACATCCTAGCTCTTGGCAAAGGGCGTGCGGAAAGTGGGCAGCGCAAAGGGGCAGTCTAGCCACTATAGAGGCGACTGTCGAGGCCCGCCGCTCAACTCGGTCCTCCCGCTCAGTACGTGCTGGGTAACAGCCTGACCCCGCCGGGTCCCGGAGTCAAGATGCCACGCGAAGCAGACCACTTTTGCAGCAGTGTTCGCGACCTCACCGATCAAGGCTTGACCAGGGGAAACACCGCTGCTAGCCGGGCGGCGGTCAGCAGGTGGCGGGGGCTTTGCCGTCGGCCAGGGGCTGGCCGAGGAAGTCCACGTCGGTGATCTTCCAGGCACCCCCGACGCGCTCCGCGCGGAGGCCGAACATGGCCGCGCTGCCGGTGGTGGCGCCGTCGGCGGCGTGCGTGGTCGTCTGGTCGATGAAGACCAGCGCGTCGACCCGGTCGCCGTCGAGCCGCTGGACGCCGAGGTTACGGACCTTGGTGGTCAGCACGATCTTCTTCTCAGGGGCGAGCTTGCGCAGCTCGCCGAGGATGCTGTCGTACTCGCAGACGGCCCTGCCGACCAGCGTGTCGCGCACGGCGTTGGCGCTGGCGTCGAGGTTCGCGTAGTCGTAGGACAGGGTGCGCTCGACGGCCACGGTGAGCTTGCCGATGACCTCGCTGGTCGCGGCCGTGTCCGTGATGGCCCGGTTCCCGCTGTCGACGCCCGCGGTGAGCGAGTCGGCCTCACCCTTGAACCACAGCGCCAGCCCGGCCAGGCCCAGGGCGAGCACCCCCAGCGCGATGGCGGTGTTGATCCCGCGCGATCGGGACCGCTCGGCGGTGGCCCCGTACCGCGGCGCGCGTCCGGCGCGCTCGGGGCCGGAGGTGTCCGGGTACGGCTCCGACCTGGCCCGGTGCTTCCCGCTCGGCCGCGGCGACGGCCGCCGCGCGGGCTCCTCGTCGACCGGTTCGACCTGGTCACCAAGGCCGTCGACGGGTTCCGCGCCGATCACGCCGTCGGTCGACACCATCTCTTCTTGCTCCGCGCGCGGTTCGACAGCCGCCGGTTCGAGGTCCGGTTCGACCGGTTCGTCCGCGCGGGGGAACGGCTGGGGAGCGGGCTCGGGGGTCGCGACGGTGTCCGGGGCTTCGGGAGCACCGGTCGGATCGGCGGCCTCGGGGGTGTTCGGGTTACCGGGGCCGGCGGGCCTGCGGATGCCCGCGACGCGGGGGCGGCGCGCGGGTGGACCGGCGGGGCGGCGGCGGGGCGGGGTCGGCACGGTGGGCTCCTCGACTCGGGGCTGGGCTCGGCGCTGGGTGGCGCGCGCCTCAGCCGGCCGGGACGTTCTGGACGGGGGCGAAGGAACTGAGCTTCCAGCCCTCGGGGGTGCGGTCGAGCCCGACCTGCAGGCGCATCTGCTTGCCCTCCCCCGGCTTGCCGTCGACCCCCACGTTCACCATCACCGCGGCGATCGCCACGGCCTTGCCCTCGCGTTCGCGCAGCTCGGTGACCGCGAACTTGAGGATGGTCCCGGTGGCCACCGTCTTGGCCTGGTCGAAGGCGGCGCGGGTGTCGGCGCGGCGGCGCACGACCTCGTCGCGCAGGGGGCCGGTGGTCACGCCCTCCCAGCGGTCGAGGCCCTCGTCGAGCCGGTTGTGGTCGATGCTGGTGAAGGTGACCAGCGCGGCGGCGCCGACCCGGGACACCTCGTCGCGCACGCCCGCCACCGCGAGGTCGTCGTCGTTGGCCGCGCGCAGCCAGCCGACGCCGAACCAGGTCGCGAGCCCGCCCGCGACCACCACGAGCACGAGCGCCGCCAGCACGAACGGGTTCGGCCCGCGCCTGCCGGACGGCCGCGCACCGGGGTCGGCGGCGGTGGTCTCGGGGTCGGCCGGTTCCTGGGTGTCGGTGGTGGTCATGACGCTCCAACCTGGTGGGAGGCAGCAGGTTACCCGAAGGTAGGTGACTGGTCAGCCGCCGAGGCCGAGCAGCTGCCCGAGGCTGCCGACCGGGTGCACGCCGGGTTCGGCGATGGCACCGGGGACGCTGCCGCGGGCGAGTTCGGCGAGTTCCTCGGCGGGTCGGTCGCGGTTGGCGGCCAACTCGTCGGGGGTCGGCTGGACGGGTTTGCCGCCGAAGGGCGCGTTCTGCGAGCCGCGCACGTTGATCGGGCTGCCGACCGGTTCGGCGCAGTAGGCGCGCGAGTTCTCCGCGGCCGGGGCGAGGTCGTCGCCGTCGCGGTGCTTGGTGCCCTCGTAGCCGCGGGTGCAGCTCGGCGGGTCGAACAGGTTGAGCGCGAGCCCGAGGTGGGCGGTGCCGTCGCCGGGGACGACGGTCTTGGGTCCGACGGCCACGACCGGGTAGGCGACCAGCGCCATCTCCAGCCCGTCGACGCGGGTGACGAGGATGTCGGACGTGGTCAGCAGGTTGGCGGTGAGGTAGCCCAGGCCCTGCCCGGACTCGCGGAGGAAGCCGACGACCGCGTCGGCGGTGCCGGGGGTCTCGGCGATCAGCCTGCGGATCCCCGGGTCGGCGGCGCGCAGTCGACCGGAGAGGTCGCGCAGGTCGGTGGCGAAGGAGCGGATGTTGCCCGCCTGCGCCGCCTGGGTGCCGAGCACGATGGCGCCGTCGTCGATGAGTTTGATGGTCTGCGGCAGGTTGTCGCGGGCGGCCTGGGTGAACTCCCCGGTGGTGTCGAGCAGCAGCCGCAGGTCGCCGCCGGTGCCCGCGAACGCCTTGTCGAGTTCGTCGACAACGGTGCGCAGGTCCTCGGTGGGCACCGAGTTGGCGAGGCTGTTGAGGTCGCGGATGACGGTGTCGGTGCCGACCGGGGTCTTGGTGCGGGCCACGGGGATGACCGCGCCCTCGGCGAGCGCGGTGCCGCCGTCGGCGCGGGGGCGCAGGTCCACGAACTGCTCGCCGACCGCCGACCGGTTGGCCACCACCGCGTCGAGGTCGGCGGGGATGGGCGGGGCGCCGGGTTCGATGTCGAGGTCGACCTCGATGCCGTCGTGGGTGAGCCGCAGTTGGCCGACCCGGCCGACGTTCACGCCGCGGTAGGTGACCTCGGCGTTGGTGAAGATGCCGCCGGAGTCGGCCAGTTCCATGGTGACGCGGTAGCCGTTGGCGCCGAAGACGCGGCCGAGGTCGGTGAACCGGAAGGCGGCGTAGACCACGGCCAGCACGGCGACGACGAAGAAGGCGACCAGCTGTAGTCGGACGGTCTTGGTGAGCATCAGGCACCGCCGCCGAGGAGGACGTCGAAGAGACCGCCGAGTCCGGACGCTTGACCGGTTTGCCCGGGTTGGACGGGATTTCCCGCTACGGGTTGGCCACCCCCGATGACCGGGATCGGCAGCGGCGGCGGGGCGTTGGTCGGCACACCCGGCGTCCCGTTGGTGGCGCCGCCGACGATCGGGACGTCCTGCAGCGGGTTCTGCCGGGTGCGGCTGAGGTTGTCGAGGACGCTTTGGAGGTTGAGGTCGACCTTGGCGTAGAGGTTGAAGTAGTCGCCCTTGACGCCCTTCGCGGCCTGGTCGGTGAAGGGGAAGGTGAACATCAGCTCCAGCGACCGGGGCAGGGTGTCCCCGGCCTCGCCCAGCTTCCGCAGGGTCGGGGTCAGCGCCTTGAGGTCGGCGACGAGGTCGGCCTGACTGCGGTTGACGGTGTCCACGGCGACGCCGGAGAGCGCGTCGAGGCTCTGCAGCATGGTGACCAACTGCCCGCGCTGCTCGGTGAGCACTTGGAGCCCCGGGCCGATGCCGTCGACGACACCGACGATCCGGTCCTTCTGGCCGTTGAGGGTCACCGCGAGCCGGTTGACGCCGTCGAGGGCGCGGGTGATGTCGGCCTTGCCCGCGTCGAGCGTGGTGACCATGCGGTTGACGTTGTCGAGCAGGGCGCGGATGTTCGTCTCGTTTCCCGCGGTCGCGGCGTTGAGTTCGCGGGTGATGTCCCGCAGCTGTTCGACGCCGCCGCCGTTGAGCAGCATCGACAGCGCGCCGAGGACCTCTTCGACCTCGGTGTTGCGGTTGGTGCGCTCCAGCGGGATCACGGCGCCGTCGACGAGCCTGCCGCCGGTGTCCTGCCCGGCCGGGGGCCGTGACAGCTCGACGAACTTCTCGCCGAGCAGGCTGGACTGGCGCAGCTTGGCGAAGGCGTTGGCGGGCAGGTCGACGTCGCCGTTGACCAGCAGCGTCACCTCCGCGTTCCAGCCGTCGGGGGTGAGCGCGATGTCCTCGACCCGGCCGACGGCGACCTCGTTGACCTTCACCCCGGACTGCGGGACGAGGTCGAGGACGTCGTGGAACCGGACCTTGACCCGGTAGGGGTGGTCACCGGTGTCGGCGCCGCCGGGCAGCGGGAGGTCGTAGATGCCGGTGAACCCGCAGCCGGACACCGCGAGCGCGGTGGCCGCCAGGAGCGCGGCGAGCCTCGTGCGCGCCATCACCGACCCCCTACCGCGTAGACGTCGCCGACGACCGGGAGCGGCAGGGACGGCAGCTTCCCGTCGCGCATGCCCTGGATGATCTGCGCCGGTGATTGCAGCGGCACCGCGCCCTGGACCACCGGGGCCAGCTTGTCGCAGAGGTCGGCGAGGGTGGTGGGCAGCGGTTTCGCGGTGCCCTGGCGGACCAGCTTGCAGACGGTCACGATCGGCGGCTGGGCCAGCTCGTTGAGGTTGGCCCGGGCGTCGAGGGTGCCGGAGGACGCGTTGTAGCTGTTCACCACGTTGCTCAGCGCCAGCGGGGCGACGTCGAGGGTCTCGGCGAGCGCGGCCCGCTGGTCGACGAGCACCTGGGTGATCCCGGCCAGTTTGTCCACATTGGACTTGATGGCGCCGCGGTTGTCGTTGATGAACGCCTTCACCGTGCCCAGCGCGACGCCGAGCTGGTCGACGGCGGCGGCCAGGTTCTCCTTCTCCCCGGAGAGGAACCGCGCGGCCTCGGCCAGCTCGGTGTTGAACCGGCGCACCTGCTCGTCGCTCGCGGCCAGGGTGCTGGTGAACCGCTGCAGCTCGGTGATGGTGCCGAACAGGTCGTCGGAGTTGCCCGAGAGCGTGCCGCTGAGCTGCCCGAGCTGGGTGATGGTGTCGTGCACGGCTTGGCCGTTGCCGTCGAGGTTGCGGGCCAGGGTGGTGATCAGGTCCGACAGCGCGCCGTCGGCGTTGGCGCCGTTGGGCCCGAGGGTCTCGCTGACCCGGGTCAGGCTGGCGTAGAGGTCGTCGACCTCCAGCGGGGTGGCGGTGCGCTCGCGCGGGATGACGGCGCCGGTCGCCATGACCGGTCCGCCGGTGTAGGCGGGGCCGAGCTGGACGTAGCGGTCGGACACCAGCGACGGCGCCACGATCACCGCGCTCGCGTCGGCCGGGATCTCGACGGTCCGGTCGACGAGCAACTCCACCTCGACGTGGTCGCCGCGCGGGGTGACCTTGTCGACGGTGCCGATCCGCACGCCCAGCACCCGCACGTCGTTGTCCTCGTACAGGCCGACGACCCCGGAGAACAGCGCGGTGTAGCGCTTCTGACCGGGGTCGCGCAGCAGCCACCACAGGCTGCCCGCGACGACCAGCCCCAGCACGGCGGCCAGCGCGACGACGCGGGCCGCGTCCCGGGCGCGCTTGGTGGCGAAGGTGCTCATTTCCCCTCCCCCAGGCAACCCGGCTGGTTGACCGGGCCGATCGACGGCGGCAGCAACCCGCAGATGTAGTTGTCGAACCAGCGCCCGGTGCCGATGGCGTTGTTGAACTGGCGCACGAAGGGGGCGAACTTCTGGATGCCCTGGGCCAGCGAGTCCTGGTTGCGCTGCAGCATCGTGGTGAGCTTGTCGAGGCTCTGGAGCACGGGCCCGAGCTGGGCGTTGTTGTCCGCCACCAGGCCCTGCAACTCGCTCGCCAGCTCGCGGGTGCCCGCGAGCAGCTTGGTGATGGCCTGCTTGCGGTTGTTCAGCTCGTCGAGCAGCAGGCTGCCGTCGGAGAGCAGCTTGACGACCTCGGCGTCGCGGTCGGCCAGGGTCTTGCTGATCTGCCGGGTGTTGTCGAGCAGCCGGGCCAACTCCTGGTCGCGGGACGAGATCGTGCGCGAGAGCGACTGGAGGCCGGTGAGCGCGCCGCGCACGTCGTCGGGGGTGTCGGCGAAGGTCTCGGAGATCACCTCGAAGCTGCGGGCGAGCTGCTCGGTGTCGACCTCGTTGACCGTGTCGGCCAGGCCGCGGAAGGCCTCCAGCACGTCGTAGGGGGCGGTGGTGCGGTCGCGCGGGATGCGGGTGCCGGGGTCCAGCGGCCGCTCGCCCGCCGGGTCGAGGGCGAGAAACTTCTGCCCCAGCAACGTCTTGATCTTGATCTCGGCCCGGGTGCGGTCGCCGACCCAGGCGTCGCGGACCTTGAAGCTGACCACCACCCGGTCGCGGTCGAGCGCCACGTCGGACACCTTGCCGACCTTGACGCCCGCGATCCGGACCTCGTCGTCCGGGCGGAGCCCGGCGGCCTCGCTGAACTCGGCGCTGTAGGTGGTGCCGCCGCCGATGATCGGCAGGTCGTCGGAGTACACGGCGGCGAGCAGCACCAGCGCGATGGTGAGCAGGCTGACCAGGCCGATGGGGACGGGGTTGCGGGAGCGGAAGGACCTCATCCGGAACACCTCGCCTGGGTCGCGGGCAGGACCGGGATCTCCAGCGGCGTGCTGACCAGACCGGGCACGCCGACCTCGCCGGAGGCCTCGCAGAGGTAGAAGTTGAACCAGGACCCGTAGCTGACGGTCCGGGTGAGCGCGGCGGTCTTCGTCGGCAGGAACTGGATGAAGTGCTCCACGACCTGCTCATTGTCGTTCAGGTTGTGCACCAACCCGCCAAGCGCCGCGATGTCCTGCTTGAGCGGTTCGCGGGTGTCCTGGAGCAGACCGGAGGTGGTGGTGGCCAGCCCGCCGAGCGCGTCGATGGCCTCGCCGATGGGTTCGCGGTCCTCGGCCAGCCCGCTGACCAACTGCTGGACCTGGGTGATCAGCTCGGACAGCTCGGCGCCGCGCGAGTTGACCGTGGTCAACACGCTGTTGAGGTTGGTGATGACCTCGCCGATGACCCGGTCCTTGTCGGCGAGCGTGCTGGTCAGCGACGCCGTGTGGGCCAGCAGCGTCTCGACGGTGCCGCCCTCCCCCTGGAGCACCTGGATGATCTCGTAGGAGAGCTTGTTGACGTCGTCCGGCGAGAGGGCCTGGAACAGCGGCTTGAAGCCGTTGAACAGGGCGGTCAGGTCGAGGGCGGGGCGGGTGCGGCCGATCGGGATGGTGCCGCCGGGTTCGAGCACGGCGTTGGGGTCGGCGCCGGTGCCCTGGCCGAGGGCGAGGTAGCGCTGGCCGACGAGGTTGCGGAACTTGATCTGCGCGGTGACCGACGCGGGCAGCTTGCGGCCCGCGTCGACGGAGAAGCTGACGTGCGCCTGGTTGCGGTCGGCCACCTCGACGTCCTCGACCTGCCCGACCCGCACACCGGCGATCCGCACGTCGTCGCCCGGCAGCAGGAGCGTGGCGTCGGTGAAGCGGGCACCGTAGGTCGCGGTCTCGCTGAGGTCGGCGTTGGTGATGCTCAGCGCCAGGATCCCGGTGGCGGCGACCGTGATCACCATGAACAGGGCCAGCTTGACCAGCGGCGCGGCGAGTCCCCTCATCGGAACCCCACCTCCGAGCCGCGGAAGACGGGGCCGAGCAGCAGCGTGCTCCAACTCGGCACCTGCTCCGGCGCGACACCCATGTCCGGCGCGATCAACTGGGCCACGAACGCGGCCTCCGCCGGGGAGTTGGCGATGCCGGTGTCCGCGCCCTGGGCGGCGTTGGGCGTGGTCTGACCGAGGTTCGCCGCGTTGGTCGGCGGCAGCAGGCCGTCCTGCACCGACCGCGCGGGCGGCGGGTTGGACGCGCCGTCGCGCAGCGGGCCGTCGGGCGGGGACTGCGGGAACGGCGAGGGGAACTGCTTGAAGTCGTAGCAGCGCGGGCCGCGGTCCTCGTCGTAGCGCGGCTCGTCCACCCCCGGCCGGTAGGGGCCGCGGTTGACGGTGATCTCGATGGTGGCGTGCAGGCCGGGCTTGTCGGTGCCCTTGCCGAAGGCCTGGTCCAGCGCGGTCACGTCCTCGGACATCAACTGCAGCAGGCACGGGTACTCCGGCGAGTACCGGGCCAGGGTCTCCAGCGTGGGGCGGGAGGTGTCGGCGAGCCGGATCAGGTTGTTCCGGTTGACCCGCAGGAACGCCTCCAGGTCGCGCGACGCGGTGGTGGTGCTCGCGTAGAGGAGGTCGAGGTTCGCGCGCTGGTCGGCGATGGTCCGCGAGGTGGCGGTCAGGTCGGTGAGGGCCTGCACGAGGTCGGGGGCCGCGTCGTTGTAGGTGTCGCTGACCTTGGCCAATGCGCGCAGGTCTTCCCGCAATTTCGGCAGGTGCGGGTTGAGCTCACCGACGAGTTCTCCGAGGTCGGCGAGGGTCTTGCCCAGTTGCTCGCCCCGACCGTCGAGGGCGGTGGAGATCGCGGAAAGCGTGCTCGACAACTTCTGCGGCTGCACGGCTTGCAGCACGAGCAGCAGGCTCTCGAGGGCGTCCTCGAGTTCGACGGCCGCGACGGAGGTGTCCTGGCGGATGCGGTCCCCGGCGCGCAACGGGGTCGGCGCGGCGTCCGCGGGGATCTGGAGGGCGACGTAGCGCTCGCCGAAGAGGGTCTTGGGCAGGAAGCGGGCGGAGACGTTGCCCGGGATGACGTCGATCTTCTCCGGGTCCAGCGCCAAGTCCAGCTCGGCGCCCCGCTGGGTGGGGGTGATGCCGCGGACCTCGCCGACGATGAGACCGCGCACCTTGACGTCGGAGTGGACGGCGAGCTGGTTGCCGACCTTGTCCGTGGTCAGGGTGACGGAGGCGACCGGGGTGAACGCCTTGTTGTAGAAGGCGATGCTGAGCCCCACCAGCCCGATCACCAGGGCGATGAAGAGGAGGCCGTAAAGCCTGCGGCGGATCGTCCTCATCCGGCGATCCGCACCGTCGTCGTCGTGCCCCAGACGGCGAAGCCGATGAAGAAGTTGACCAGCGCGACTGTGACGATCGTGGTCCGCACGGCCCGCCCCACCGCGATCCCGACCCCGGCGGGGCCACCGCTGGCGTTGTAGCCGTAGTAGCAGTGGGTCAGGATGATGATCACGGCGAAGATCAGGACCTTGCCGAAGGACCAGAAGACGTCTTCGGGGGGTAAGAAGAGGTCGAAGTAGTGGTCGTACGTGCCTGCGGACTGGCCGTAGAAGTAGACGGTGATCGTGCGGGACGCGAGGTAGGACGTCAGCAACCCGATGATGTAGAGCGGGATGACGGCGACGAACCCGGCGATGATCCGCGTGGTCACCAGGAACGGCAGACTGGGGACGGCCATGACCTCGAGGGCGTCGATCTCCTCGGAGATCCGCATCGCGCCGAGCTGGGCGGTGAACCCGGAGCCGACGGTGGCCGACAACGCCAACCCCGCCACCAACGGCGCGATCTCCCGGGTGTTGATGTACGCGGAGGCGAACCCGGAGAACGCCGCGGTCCCGATCTGGTCGAGCGCCGCGTAACCCTGGAGCCCGACGACGACACCGGTGAAGACCGTCAACCCGACCATCACCCCGACGGTCCCCCCGATGACCGCCAACGCACCACTGCCGAAGCTGACCTCCGCCAACAACCGCAACGTCTCCCGCGTGTACCGGCGCAGCGCGCGCGGGATCCACAGCAGCGCCCGCACGTAGAAGGAGAGCTGGTCACCGAGGTTGTCGAGCGTCCGCAACGCCTGCCAGGTCCGCACGTCAGCTCCCCTTCGCCGGGACGATCTGGAGGTAGACCGCAGTGAGCACGAAGTTCACGAAGAACAGCAGCAGGAACGTGATCACCACGGACTGGTTGACCGCGTCACCAACCCCCTTGGGGCCACCCTTCGGATTGAGCCCCCTATAGGCCGCGACCACCCCCGCGATGAACCCGAAGATCAACGCCTTCAACTCGCTGATCCACAGGTCGGGAAGTTGAGCCAACGCCGAGAAACTGGCCAGGTACGCCCCGGGCGTGCCCCCTTGGAGCACAACGTTGAAGAAGTAACCCCCCATGACACCGACCACGCTGACCAACCCGTTGAGCAGCACCGCGACCAACATCGCCGCCAACACCCGAGGCACCACCAACCGCTGCACCGGGGAAACCCCCAGCACCTCCATGGCGTCGATCTCCTCGCGAATCGTGCGCGACCCGATGTCCGCGCAGATCGCCGAACCCCCCGCCCCAGCCACCAACAACGCCGTGACCAAGGGCGCCGCCTGCTGGATGATGGCCAACACACTCGCCGCCCCGGTGAACGACTGGGCACCGAGCTGGACGATCAACGTGCCGAGCTGCAGGGCCACGATCGCACCGAACGGGATGGCCACCAGTGCGGTCGGCAGGATCGTCACGCTCGCGATGAACCAGCACTGCTGGACGAACTCCCGCCCCTGGAAGGGCCTGCGGAAGATCCCCACAACGACGTCGAGCGCGAGCGCGAACAGCCGCCCGGTCTCCCGCAACGCCCCGATCCCGGGCACTCCGGCGGTCACGCCCGACCACCCGACCGGACAACCCCGCCCCAAGCACGCCGGTCATCCCGCACCACGGCCCCGAAGCCAGTCGCACCACGCGGACCGCGCCAGCCCCACGAGCCAGTAGTAGCTCGCGAGCCGCGCCCACCGACCCCAACCCTGGCTCCACCCCCACCGCACGAACCAGTCACACCCGACGAACCACCGCCATCACGGGCTCCAGCCCTGCCCGACGAATCGCCCCCGCTTCGACGACCGGCCCCACGGCGAGACTGCACCCCAACCCCGCCGGACACCATCGCGCCCGTCGAATAGACCCCATCCCAGCCGGCAGCCCGAGTCCGCCCGCCAACCCGAGTCTGGCGCCGGCCCCACCCGCCAGCCCGATCCGTCAGCGCACACTGACAGTTGTCCACAGCCCCGCCACCGAGCACCCCGGTTTTGTCGGTGCTCGCGACTAAAATGGATACCGGGGGGCCGACGGCCGCCCGCGGCCCAAAACCGCGAGCGCCAACAGCCGCGTTCCGCCCCGAACCGGCCCACTCGCCACGCCGATCCAGCACCCTCGCCCCGAACCGTTCGCGGTGCTCCGGCCGCTGGCCCGAGACATCCGCCGCGTGTCCGCACCTGGCGATGTGCTTCACGACCGCCTCGACCCGACACACCCTCGCGAGCTCGACCAGCGCCGAGTCCGGCTCACCCGCAAGAGGTCCGAGCGTCACCACAACGCCTCGACCGCGCACGAAACCGACGAGCGCGGCCCAACTCCGCCGTTCTAGCAACTCCACCGCTCGCCGAACGCACCGCCTCCGCGCGAACGCGCGCCAGCCGACCCGCACCGTCCCAATCGGACAAATCGCGTACCCCGGGCTCATGGTCGGTCCCAGGTCGACTTCGGCAGGGTGGCGACCTCGTCCACACCTCGCGGGTGCGGGCTCGGGCGAACCCCGGCGAGCACACCCACCCCGTAGCGCGCGCGGTCCTCCGCGGTCAGCGAGTCGATGATCCCTTCCTGCGCCGCCGGGGGCAGCGACCGCAGGATGCTCATCACCCGGTCCTTGCGCCGCCTGACCGCCGCGCGCTCCGGCAGTCCCGGCGTCGGCTCCAGCTGCGGCACGATCCCGCGCAGGTCGTCCTCCGACGACCCGTCCGAGTGACCCGACGCCGCGTGGGCCTCCTCCTGGGCCATCTGCGCGGCGTCCTTCTCCTCCGACATCCCGATCGGGCCGCGCCGCCTGCCGTTGACGAACTGCGCGACCACCGGTTCGTCGCTGGTCAGCAGCACCTCGCGCGGGCCGAACATCACCAGTTCGCGGCGGAAGAGCATGCCCAGGTTGTCGGGCACGGTGCGGGCGAGGTTGATGTTGTGCGTGACGATCAGGATGGTGGCGTCGATCTGCGCGTTCAGGTCGATCAGCAGCTGGCTCAGGTAGGCGGTGCGCACCGGGTCGAGGCCGGAGTCCGGCTCGTCGCACAGGATGATCTCGGGGTCGAGCACCAGCGCCCTGGCCAGGCCCGCGCGCTTGCGCATGCCGCCGGAGATCTCACCGGGCAGTTTCCGCTCCGCGCCCTGCAGGCCGGTCAGCTCCAGCTTCTCCAGCACGATCCGCTTGATCTCGGCCTCGGACTTGCGGGTGTGCTCGCGCAGCGGGAACGCGACATTGTCGAAGAGGTTCATCGAGCCGAAGAGGGCGCCGTCCTGGAAGAGGACGCCGAAGAGCTTGCGGGTCTCGTAGAGCTTGGACTCCGAGCAGGTGACGATGTCGACGCCGTTGACGACGCAGCGGCCGCGGTCGGGTTTGAGCAGGCCGATCATCGACTTGAGGAACACGGACTTGCCGGTGCCGGACGGGCCGAGCATGACCGAGACCTCGCCCGGCGGGAGGGTCAGCGTGACGTCCCGCCAGATGGCCTGGTTGCCGAAGGACTTCGTCAGCCCCTCGATGACCACCTCGGCGCCCATCGAACCTCCCGACCTCCGCGGCGGGTCCGCCGTTCACCTACGTGCAACGAGGCCGACCCGAACGGGTTACTAGCGAAGTTACTGCCGAGTTGGAAACGTACTCGGCTTCCTGGGGGTCTACTCAACCAGGGGTGACGCAGCACACAGCGACCTGCATTTGGTCACGCACAGCAAAGGGGCCCGACACCGTGCGGTGTCGGGCCCCTCGCGAGCCTGGCGGCTAGATCACTTGACGGTGATCTTGGCGCCCGCGGCCTCGAGCTTCTCCTTGGCGGCCTCGGCGGCCTCCTTGGCGACCTTCTCCAGGACGGCCTTGGGGGCGGCCTCGACCAGTTCCTTGGCCTCCTTGAGGCCCAGGCCGGAGACGACCTCGCGGACGACCTTGATGACCTGGATCTTCTTGTCGCCCGCGGACTCCAGGACGACGTCGAACTCGTCCTGCTCCTCGGCGGCCTCGGCCGGAGCGGCACCCGGGGCGGCGGCCGCGATGGCGACCGGCGCGGCGGCGGTGACGTCGAAGGTGGTCTCGAATTCCTTCACGAACGCCGACAGCTCGAGGAGAGTCATCTCCTTGAAGGCGTCCAGCAGCTCTTCGGTGCTCAGCTTCGCCATGGTGGCGTTCCTTTCACTAACACACCCGGTCTACGCGGGCGCGATCTACTTCCGGGTGGTATTTCAGCTCTCGGCAGCGGCGTCGTCGGCGGGAGCGGGGGCCTGCGCGGCCTTCTTCTCCTGCAGAGCGGCGGCCAGGCGGGCAACCTGCGAGGCCGGGGCGTTGAACAGCCCGGCGGCCTGGGTGAGCTTGCCCTTCATCGCGCCCGCCAGCTTGGCGAGCAGCACCTCACGGCTGTCGAGGTCGGCGATCTGCGCGACCTCTTCCACCGTGAGCGAGCGGCCATCCATGTAGCCGCCCTTGATGACCAGACCCTTGTTGTCCTTCGCGAAGTCGCGCAGCGCCTTCGCCGCGTCCACCGGCTCGCCCTCGACGAAGGCGATAGCGGTCGGACCGACGAACAGAGCCTCCAGCCCCTCAACGCCCGCGTCTTCCGCGGCCCGCTTCACCAGGGTGTTCTTCGCGACCCGGTAGGTCGTGCCAGAGCCGAGAGCGCGACGCAGCGTGGTCAGCTGGGCCACGGAGAGCCCGCTGTACTCGGTGACGACGGTGGCCGAGCTGGTACGGAACTTGTCCGCGATCTCGGCGACAGCAGTCACCTTTTCAGGCTTCGCCATGGGTCGCCTCCTCTCGTTATGCGTCCGCAGGCACCCCAAGGACACAAAAAAGCCCCGGCGCAACGGCACGGGGCATGAGAGGGCGCTCGAGAGCGACCACACCAAATCCACGTCCCCCTGCGCGGGCTGCCCTAGGGCCTTCGTCCTCCAGCGGAGGAAACCAGCGGTCTTCGGTGAACCGGGCCAAGAGTACGCCCAACCCCCCACGCACTCCAAACCGACCCCCCACACACGGCATTATGTACCGGTGGCCGAAAGTGACCCCCACCCCGGCGACCATCCGCCCGCGGGACCACCACCCGTCGAGTGGCACCCCCCTGAGCAGCCGACGTCCGGCCCACCCGCGCTCCGCCCGGCGAACGAGATCCAACCCGCCGCCGGTACCGACATGGAGCAGTGGCGCCAGTTCCAGGAGTTCCAACGGTTCCAGGAGTTCCAGCGGTTCCAGCAGGGCCTGCCCCCCGGCGCCCCGATTCCCCCCACGACGCCGACGAGGCCGGCAACCAGACCCCTGTGGCAACGCGTCCTGCGAGCCAAGTGGTTCCGCAAGCTGGTCTACCTGTTGATCATCGCCCTGCTCATCAACTGGGCCTACGACCACTACTTCGGCAACCCCGACGACGACAAGCCCGCCAGCGAGACCGGCGGCGGCGGGGTTGCGCAAACCGTTCTGTTGCCCAACAGCCCGGTCGCCGCAGTACGCAGGTTGTACAAAGACGTCGCGAACGATGTCGACTTGGTGTGCACGATGTTCGCGTCTCCCCAGGTAGCCCAACAGTTCGCGGAGAACGTGGGTGCACGCGACTGCCCAGCGGCGGTCCACAAGTTGAAGTCCGAGGTCACCCAAGTATCCGCCTACACCGCCCCCCGATTTCCATCGCAGGTGACGAATGCCCCCACTACGTCGGGCACCGCGGTGATCAGTTCTTGCGAACTGACCGTGCGAGGTGGACCGCTGTTGGGAAAGCTCACCTTGACTCGCGTGGCCGGGGCGAAGGACGAGCAGTGGGCGATATCCGGTCACGAAAATGAGCCGGACCCTTGTCCGCCCATGCCAGGCCAGCCGAGCCAGTCCGGCCAACCAAGCCAGTCCGGAGCGCCGTCGACAAGTTCCTCGGTACAACCGACCAGCTGACAGGCTGGAAGGCCGAAGAGCCAGCTTCCGTCTATGAGCCTGCGGTTGGACATCGAGTCAACCCATCGATGGACTCTCGGCGAGTGGGGCGCGCCCTAGTGTCGGGGTATGGATCAGAAGGCCTACGACGGGCTGCAGACCGTGGTGCTCTTGGTCGGGGTGTGGGAAGGGTTGATCCCGTTCGTAGCCAAGATCTTCGGGTGGCGCCCGTTCCTGGCCTTTCCGCTGCACCTGCCGGATCCGTTGTGGTGGATCGTGTCCGGCGCGGTCATCGTGATTTCTCTGGTGCTGTTGGAACTCCTGGACCGGGCCAAGAAACAAAGCACGCGGGAAAGCTGAAGGGGCCTGTCACCGGGTGGTGACAGGCCCCTTCAGGGAAAGCGGGAGACCTAGGCGGTCGCGACTTCCTCTTCGAGGAGGTTGCGCAGCTTCGCCGGGTCGACCGGGATGCCGGGGCCCATGGTGGTGGAGAAGGTGACCTTCTTCAGGTACCGGCCCTTGGCCGCGGACGGCTTGGCGCGGAGGATCTCGTCGAGGGCGGCGGCGTAGTTCTCGACCAGCTTGGCGTCGTCGAAGGAGACCTTGCCGATGACGAGGTGCAGGTTGGACTGCTTGTCCACCCGGAAGTTGATCTTGCCGCCCTTGATCTCGTTGACGGCCTTGGTGACGTCCGGGGTGACCGTGCCGGTCTTGGGGTTCGGCATGAGGCCGCGCGGGCCGAGGATGCGGGCGATGCGGCCCACCTTGGCCATCTGGTCCGGGGTGGCGATGGCGGCGTCGAAGTCGAGCCAGCCGCCCTGGATGCGCTCGATGAGGTCCTCGGAGCCGACCGCGTCGGCACCGGCGGCCTCGGCCTCGGCGGCCTTGTCGCCGGTGGCGAAGACGATGACGCGGGCGGTCTTGCCCGTGCCGTGCGGCAGGTTGACGGTGCCGCGGACCATCTGGTCGGCCTTGCGGGGGTCGACCCCGAGGCGGATGGCGACCTCGACGGTGGCGTCGAGCTTCACCTTGGACGTGTCCTTGGCGAGCTTGGCGGCCTCCAGCGGCGTGTACAGCCGCGCGCGGTCGACCAGCTCGGCGGCCTGACGGTAGGCCTTGCTGCGCTTTGCCATTGCTGTTCCTTACGAAAAGTGTGTGCGCGGTGGGCGAAAGCGGCCCGCCACGCGCGGATCAGTTGTGGTGCGAGCCAGCGCGTGGCTCTCCCACGGGTCGTGCGAAAGCCTTATTCGACCGTGATGCCCATCGACCGGGCGGTGCCCGCGATGATCTTCGCGGCCTGCTCGATGTCGGTGGCGTTGAGGTCGGTCTTCTTGGTCTCGGCGATCTCGCGGACCTGGTCCCAGGTGACCTTGGCGACCTTGGTCTTGTGCGGCTCGGCCGAGCCCTTGTCCACCCCGGCGGCCTTGAGCAGCAGCTTCGCCGCGGGCGGGGTCTTGAGCTTGAAGTCGAACGAGCGGTCTTCGAACACGGAGATCTCGACGGGGATGACCGTCCCGCGCTGCGACTCGGTCGCGGCGTTGTACGCCTTGCAGAACTCCATGATGTTGACGCCGTGCTGACCCAGCGCGGGGCCCACCGGCGGCGCCGGGTTGGCCTGGCCCGCGGTGATCTGCAGCTTGATGATCGCCGCGAGCTTCTTCTTCTTGGGGGGCATCTCGTGCTTCCTTAGTGCTTCCGGTGTGCGGTGCGCGCGGCACCGCCGTGGACGCACCGGGGACGAATGGCCGCGTCCCGGTGCGCCTGCCCGGCCCGATCGCTCGGACCGGTCAGATCTTGGAGACCTGGTTGAACGACAGCTCGACCGGCGTCTCCCGGCCGAAGATCGACACCAGGACCTTCAGCTTCTGCCCGTCGGCGTTGACCTCGCTGATCGTGGCGGGCAGCGTGGCGAACGGACCGTCCATGACGGTGACCGACTCGCCCACCTCGAAGTCCACCTCGACCGTGGGGCCGCGCGTCGCGGCGGCCGCGGCGCCCTTGGCCGCCGTCGGCTTGGCCTCCTCGACCTGCGGGAGGAGGAACTTGAGCACCTCGTCGATGGTCAGCGGCGACGGCTTGGAGGTGGCGCCGACGAACCCGGTGACCCCGGGGGTGTTGCGGACCGCCGACCAGGAGCCGTCGTTGAGCTCCATGCGGACCAGGATGTAGCCGGGCAGCACCTTGCGCTGCACCTGCTTGCGCTGGCCGTTCTTGATCTCGGTGACCTCTTCGGTCGGCACCTCGACCTGGAAGATGAAGTCCTCCATGTCCAGGGTCTGGATGCGCGTCTCGAGGTTGGTCTTGACCTTGTTCTCGTAACCGGCGTACGAGTGCACCACGTACCAGTCGCCGGGGGCGGAGCGCAGCGCGTCGCGCATCTCGGCGACCGGGTCGACCGGGCCCTCATCGATGCTCGGCGCCTCGACGTCGTCCTCAGCGGAGTCGTCCTCGACGGAGTCAGCCTCGGTGGCCTCGTCGGCCTCGGCGGAGTCGTCGACCTCGTCGGTCTCCTCCGCCGCGCCGAGGACCTCGTCGGCGTCCTGGTCGGAGAGGCTGGTCAGGTCGCTCCCGCCGGCAACGCCGTTCTCGGAGGTCACAGTAGGTCTCGCTTCCTTTCGTACAGCGCGTGCCCTGGCAGGCGAACTCAGCCGAAGAGCCAGAACACGCCCTTGCCCAGGGCCACGTCCAAGCCCGCGACCAGGGCAACCATGAACGCGACGAAGACCAGCACCACGGCGGTGTAGGTGATCATCTGCTTGCGCGTGGGCCAGATGACCTTGCGCAGCTCGGAGACGACCTCGCGGAGGTACCGGGCGATCCTGGCGAAGATCGAGCCGCGGCTCTCCGCGCGGTCGCGACTGGGCGTGGGGCGACCCTTGCGGTCGGCGGCGGTGGATTCGGCCTTGGCGGCCGGGGCGCGCTCGGCGCGGGGCTTGGCGGCCCCGTCCTTGCGCGCGGCCGGACGAGCCGTTCCGCGCCGCTCACGTCGGGCAGCGGCGGTGGACGGACGAGACGGGCGCTCCGGCTGCCCCTCTTCCCGCTCCTGGTCCTCGGCCACGCCATCCTCCACTCGGTGTGTTCCCCGGTCCGGAGCGGGATCAGCCGGACCGGACGTCAAACGCAGGGGCGACAGGAATCGAACCTGCAACCTGCGGTTTTGGAGACCGCTGCTCTGCCAATTGAGCTACACCCCTTCGCACTTCACCGAACACTCTACCGGCGAACCGCGTTCGGACGCACTCGACCATCCCCACCCTGCGGCAGCGGCGGGGACGGCCGGGTCGTGCCAAGGACGTGAGCATACGACACCGGTGGCCCGGGCCGGAAACCGACTCCCGGTCCACCCGCGCGCAGCCCGCTGACCAGCCGGTTCGCCGCAGTGTTCATGATCACACCGGACCCGCGGCACCGCGGCGGACCCGGCCGGGTCAGCCCTCGAGCGAGCGGACGGCGTCGGCGAGCCGCGCGACGCCCTCCTCGATCTGGTCGACGCGCACGCCCGAGTAGGCCAGCCGCAGGGTGGAGCGGCCGCCGTCGAGCAGGAAGTCGGTGCCCTTCACGAAGGTCACCCCGCGCGCCTCGGCGGCGGGCAGCAGGACGTCGACGTCGACGCCGTCGGGCAGCTCGACCCACATGAAGTAGCCGCCCTCAGGGGCGGTGAAGCGCGCCTCGGGCAGGTGCTTGGTCAGCGCGGAGCACAGCGTCTCGACCCGCTCGGCGAGCGCGGCGTTGACCGTGGCGACCGAGCGGTCGACACCGCCGTCGACGCAGAACCGGTACACGATCGCCTGGGCGAGCATGTTCGGCGAGATGTAGGTGTTGGTGGCCCGCACCCGCACCTTGGCGACCAGCTCGGCCGGGCCGACGATGTAGCCGACGCGCACACCGGGGGCCACGGTCTTGGAGAACGAGCTGGCGTAGACCACGCGGCCGCGGCCCTCGTCGAGCTCCAGCATGGTGGGCAGCGGCTGCCCGGCGAAGCGGATCTTGACGTACGGGTCGTCCTCGAAGATGACGAAGTCGTACTGCTCCGCCAGCTCCAGCAAGCGCTTGCGCTTGGCCAGGCTCAGCGTGTAGCCCGCCGGGTTCTGGAAGTTGGGGATGATGTGCGCGAAGGTCGGCCGGAGCCCGTCCTCGAGCAGCCCCGCGAGCTCCTCGACGTCGATGCCGTCGGTCTGCAGCGACACCGGTCGCACGTCGGCCTGCCGCTCGCGCAGACCGAGCAGGGTGCGGTCGTAGGTGGGCCGCTCGACGACGACCGGCTGCCCAGCGGTGACGAGCTGGTCGAACAGGAACGCGTCCGCCTGCATCGAGCCGTTGGTGACCAGCACCTGCTCCTCGGCCACACCGTGCTGCTCGGCGAGCAGCTTGCGCAGCGGGGGGTAGCCGATCGCGGTGCCGTACCCCAGCGCGCCGCCGGGGTCCTGGGTGAGTGCGGCGTCCGCGGCGGCCTTGAGCCCCTCGACGTCGATGATGTCGAGCGAGGGAGCGCCACGGGCGAAGGAAATGAGGTCAGATGCCGTCACGCGTGAAATCTAGATGAACCCCGCCCGGGCAGACCGAGCAGGGGCCACCCCTAGACGCGCAGGATCGCGATCGCCTTCCCCAACACCGACTTCCCCTCGAACTTCGCGTCGAGGTTCACCCGAACAGTCCCGTCCTCGTGCACGGCCCCCACCTTGCCGCTCAACTCCAGCAACGCCCCGACCTCGTCATTGGGCACCACCACCGGCCGCGTGAACCGCGCCGAGTACGACACCAGCTCCCCCACACCCCAGTCCGTCACCACGCGCCCCGCCAACGCCATGGTCAACATCCCGTGCGCGATCACATCCGGCAGCCCGACCTCGCGCGCGAACGCCTCGTTCCAGTGGATCGGGTTGAAGTCCAACGCCGCCCCGGCATACCGAACAAGATCCCGCCGCGTGACCCGAACCTCAATCCCGGGCAACACGTCCCCAACCTGAACCCCGCTCACGCCCCCACCTCCGCACCGGCGTCCGCATCACGCACAACCAACTGCGCCCGCGTAGTAGCCCGCGGTTCCCCCGCCTCGGTGACCACGTCGGCCCGGAAGTTGATGAAGTCGTTCCCCGCCCGACTCATGATCTTCTCGATCGTCGTGCGCACCACCAACCGGTCCCCGGCCACGATCGGGCGGTGGTACTCGAACCCCTGGTCCCCGTGCACCATCCGGCTGTAGTCCAACCCCAACTCCGGGTCGTTCACGATCCGGTTGATCACAGCCAGGTTCACGATCATCGTGAACGTGGGCGGCGCCACCACATCCGCGTACCCAGCCGCCCGCGCGGCCTCCGGATCGACGTACTCAGGCCGAAGATCCCCGATCGCCTCCGCGAACTCCCGGATCTTCTCCCGCCCCACCTCGTACACCGTGTCCGGCGGGTACTCCCGCCCCTCAAACGACTGGTCAAGCGCCATACCCCGAACCCTACCCAACCCCAAACACCACAAAGACCGACCTACCAGTGGCAGATCGGTCCGTGGAAAAGCGATGTCGAGCGCCAGCCCGACCAACCCTCAGCGGGTCTCCTTGTGCACCTTGTGGGTGCCGCAGTTCGGGCAGAACTTCTTCATCTCCAAGCGATCCGGGTCATTCCGCCGGTTCTTCTTGGTGATGTAGTTCCGGTGCTTGCAGCTCTCACACGCGAGCGTGATCTTCGGCCGCACGTCAGTAGAAGCCACAACAACCAGCCCTTCACAAAGATCAACAGCCCCCAACCTCAGGGGCCAGGAGCCAGGAGCACCCGCCCCCGTTGGGGGTCCGGGGGCTTGCCCCCGGCTGGGGGTCTGGGGGGCTTGGCCCCCCAGAACAATTGCGAAGCGACAGGTAGATGCTCTCCATCTACACACGTCACCCATCGCGTAGCGGTGGCCGGACTTGAACCGGCGACACAGCGATTATGAGCCGCTTGCTCTACCAGGCTGAGCTACACCGCTTTGACACAGCTCAAGCCGCGTCACACCGACGATATTCCCGGTGTACCGCGGCCGAACCGTCGAGCCCCTTTACGGAATCGAACCGTAGACCTTCTCCTTACCATGGAGACGCTCTGCCGACTGAGCTAAAGGGGCCTTGTCCCTGGGGACGGGCGTAACTGTACACACCCCGCGGGCAAGCTCCAAAACGGGGGGTGGGTCTAGCTGATCAAGGTGAGCACGGTCTCCTCGCGCAGCCCCCTGGCCTGCGTCGTTCGCGCTTGCAACCACGCTTCCAGCCTGCTCTCGGACAGCGGCCGGGAGATCAGGTAGCCCTGGGCGACGTCGCAGCCCATGCCCGCGAGCTGGTCCCGGGCGGCGTCGTCCTCGACGCCCTCGGCGACCACGGTCAACCCGAGCGAGTGACCGAGTTCGACGATCGAGCGGACCACGGCGAGGTCGCCGAGGTCGGTGCCCATGCCGAGCACGAAGCTCTTGTCGATCTTGACCTCGTCCACCGGCAGCTGGCGCAGGTAGGCCAGCGACGAGTACCCGGTGCCGAAGTCGTCGACCGCGAGGACCACGCCGAGCGCGTGCAGGCGGCGCAACACCGGCAGGGCCCGCTGCGGGTCGGCCATCACACCGGACTCGGTCAGCTCCAGCGTGAGCAGCTCCGGGGGCACCCCGTGCTTGCGCAGCGCCTCGTCGACGCGGTCGGGGAAGCTGGGGTCGTCGAGGCTGCGCACGGACAGGTTGACCGCGGCGGCGATGCGCAGGCCGCGGTCCATCCACTTGCGGACCCGGATCAGCGACTGGTCCATCACGAACCCGGTGAGCGCGTCGACCAGGCCCGCGGCCTCGACGGCGGGGACGAACTCGTCCGGGTCGAGCCTGCCGAACTCGGGGTGGCGCCAGCGGACCAGCGCCTCCACGCCGAGCACCTGCCTGCTCGGCAGCGCGACCTTGGGCTGGTAGTGCACCTTGACCTGACCGGTCTCCAGCGCCTGCCGGAACTGGGTGACCAGGTGGAAGCGGCGCAGGAAGATCTGGCCCATGGTGGGCAGGTAGGCGCGCACCGTCTCGCTCGCCGAGCGGGCCGCGCGCAGCGCCACGTCGGCGTTCTGCAGCAGCGCGTCGACGTCGAGTTCCAGCGCGGTGCCGTCGCCCTCGATGGCCCGCGGGCTGGAGTAGCCGACGACCGAGGTGGCCTCGACGGTGAGCCGGTCGACCGGGTAGGGCGCGGCCAGTTTGGCCCGCAGCCGCTCGGCGACCGCGTGCGCCTCGTCGGGGGCGGTGTCGAGCAGCAGCACGGCGAACTGGGCGCCTTCGAGCCGGGCCAGGGCGACGTCCGGGCCGAGCGCGTCGCGCAGCCTGCGGCCCGCGGCGACGACCATGCGGTCGCTCCAGGCGTAGCCGAGGGCGTCGCTGACCGTGGACGGCACGTCGAGGTCGATGCGCAGCACGACGGATTCCTGGTGCCCGCGCAGCGGTTCGCCCGCGGTGCGCCGGAAGCCGGGTCGGTTGAGCAGGCCGGTGAGCGGGTCGTGGTAGGCGTCGTGGCGCAGGGTGGCGAGCAGGCGGCGGTTGTCCATGGCGGTGGCCAGGTGGCTGGCCGTGGTGCCGATCAGCCGGACGTCGGCCTGGCCGAAGCCGCGCCAGCGGGAGAGCTTGTCGTGCGCCTCGACCAGGCCGAGCAGGTGGTTGCCGCTGCGCAGCGGGACGACCAGCGCCTCGTCGGCGCCGCGGCGGGCCAGCGCGTGCCGGATCTCGGGGGTGGCGTCGGCGCGGCGGAAGTGCCGGACGGGCGAGCCGGGCAGGCGCAGCAGGGCGTCGGCGCGGGAGCCCCCCGCCTCCAGTTCCAGCGCGTCGGTGGGCAGTTCGTCGCCGGAGACGATGGTGCGCAGCGGCAGTTGCGGGTCGAACCGCAGCCGCAGCACGACCCGGGCCGCGCCGAGCTGGTCCTTGATCCGGTCGGCGATGACCTGCCACTCGTCGGTGTCGGGGGCCTCGGCGACCGCGCCCTCGTCGCCGATGGCGGGCGCGGGGCGCGCGGCGGCCTGGTGCCCGGAGCGCGCGACGATGAGGCTGACCTCGGACAGCGCCTCCAGGTCGCGCTGCTCGCGCAGCAGGCCGGAGTAGGCGATGTAGAGCGCGGACAGCCCGGCCATGACCAGTACGAGCAGCGGCCAGCCCGCCTCGGCGTGCGAGACGACCTGGTAGCCGACGACCCCCATCGAGGCGTTGACCAGACCGAGGACGAGGGTGCGCGCGACCAGTCGGACGGCCGCGCCGAGCCGCATGTGGCGGCCGAGGACGCGCACGCAGACCAGGGCGAGCAGCGTGCTCGACAGCGGGGCGGCGACCGCGCCCGCGAGCACGCCCGCCCAGGCCGGGCCGACGCCCGCCAGCGCGTCGTTGACCCAGGTGACCACGGCGAAGGCGCTGGTGATCTCGAAGACCATGGCGCCCGCGTTGTAGAGGATGCGGTCCTGGACCTTGCGGACCAGCAGGGTGCCGACGCCCGCCAGCAGGTGCGCGGCGAGCACGACCTCGAAGGGGGCGACGAACAGCCCGATCACCATCGGGATCTCGCAGAAGGTGATCGACCAGGAGACGCCGCCGCGCACGTCGATGTTGATCGCCAGCTGCTCGGCGAGCAGGAAGCCGACGGCGAGCAGCAGCCCGACCAGCACGACCTGCGGGGTGTGCCGGGGCGGCAACCACCAGGACACGGCGGCGGCCGCGGCGACGGCCGAGGTCAGCACGAGCACGGAGAAGAACAGGAACCGCCGGTTGGGCGCGGCCTCCTCCGGCTGCCAGTCGCCCGCGCGCTCGACGGGATCGCGCAGGTCCGCCGTCGCCACGGGGACCGCGATGCCCTGATCGGCCACGCCAGGGTGCTCCGGCATGCAACCTCCTCGAACGGGCGGTGATCGGCCCCTGCTGGCCTCCCCCGCGCATGGCGAGTCCCCCGACGGCCCGCTGACTGTACCCCGATCAGGCGACCTAGGCACGTGTGCTAGTTACTCGCGGACACCATCGAAGACCCCTGCTCATCAGGTGAGATGGCCGGTCGAGGTGGTGGCGGTGCGCCTTTCCGGCCCACCAACGAGTTCGCCCTTTGGACGCTCACCAGCGAGGACTCCGGCCTGGTCCGCGCGGGTCGGGAGCAGCGGCCGACGCGCAGAGCCGGTGATAGGACGTTCCACACGCAAATCGGGCGTAGGACGGTCACCCCAACGGTGATCACCCTGATAGCCCAACGGTCTGCCAACAGAGCGAGACATCGGCGGCCATTCGGCCGCAGGCGCCGAGCGCGTCGACTACACCTGACCCGGACACCACACACGAACAGGACGGCCGCGCCATGTGGACCACCCGCCCGGAGACCGCGGCCGACACCGCCGCCATCCACGCCGTGACCGCGGCGGCCTTCCCGACCGCCGCCGAGGCCGACCTGGTCGACGCCCTGCGCGCCGACCCGGCGGCCTGGATCGACGGGCTCTCCGTCGTGACCGTGCTCGGCGACGAGGTCGTGGGGCACGCGCTGCTCACCCGCTGCCGCGTCGGCGGCGAGCGGGCGCTCGCACTGGCGCCGTGCTCGGTGCTGCCCGCCCACCAGGGCCGGGGTGCCGGGTCGGCGGCCATCCGGGCCGGGCTCGACGCGGCGCGCGGGCTCGGCGAGAACCTCGTAGTGGTGCTGGGGCACGCCGAGTACTACCCGCGGTTCGGGTTCACGCCCGCGTCCGGGTTCGGCATCCGGGCGCCGTTCGAGGTGCCCGACGAGGCATTCATGGCGCTGTCGCTGGATCCCCCGCGCCCGACGCCGACCGGCCTGGTCGAGTACCCGCCCGCCTTCGGGGTCTGACGGGTCAGCTCTCGGCGTCGCCGTTCCAGCGGCGGAGGTCATCGAGTTCCGCGTCGACGTTCACCCGCGGACTGGTCTCCACGCCTGCGGACGTGCGCTGCCAGGTCGCGACGACGCGTCCGTCGACCAGGACCGTGGGCATGATCATGCCCCCGCCCGCCTGCACGCGTTTGCTCAGTTCCGGCGGCACGATCCCGTCACGCGTGCGGTACCCCAGCAGGTACGTGTCGAAATGCCCGAGCAGGCGGGTGGTCGGCCCGGGGTCAGGCGACTGCGGTGGCTGCGCCAACCCCCGGAACGCCGACCGCGCCTTGCCCAGCGGAAGTCCGGCCCAGGTGGCGAAGTCCTCCGCCGTGGCGGGCGCGAAGCCCTCCAGGTACCGCTGCGCCAATCGCGCCAACGCGTCCGCTTCGTCCAGGGGCGCGCCGGGGTCGAAGGCCACGTACGTCGGCTCGGTGTCCGACCGGTCGGGTCCCCGCCGGATCCGGCCCGTCATCGCCGCGTAGGTGACCATGTGGTGCGGCGCCTGCGACTTGGGGTCGAGTACGACTCCCGCCGCGGCCAGCGCGTCGACCAGTTCGGGGCGGCTGCGCGGCGCCGAGCAGGCGGCGGCCACGATCTCCGCGCCGTGCGCGGCCAGCGCGTCGTCGATGCCCAGTTGCAGTCGGCGCCCCCGGTAGCCGTGCGCGAACCGGGGGCCGAGCAGCGACACGACCCAGCCCGCGTCCGCCGCCGCCAGCATGTGCAGCGTCCCGCGCATGGCCCAGGTGCGGACCACCGAGCCTGCCGCGCACGCGTCGTCCACATCGGACCGGACCAGCCCCTCGGTGCGCACCCGCACGGCCAGCCGGGCGGCGCGGATGTCCTGGGCCTGGATGCCGACGACCCGGCGCACGGCGGACACGACGTCGGTGGCCCGCGGCCCGGCGAGCCCCTGGGCGACGGTGCGGGCGACGAGGTCGGCGGTCATCCGGCGAAGAGCAGGTCGGGGTCGGCCATGGCCTTGAACTCCAGCGCGTTGCCCGCCGGGTCGCGCAGGAACATCGTCCACTGCTCGCCCGGTTCCCCCTCGAACCGGACATAGGGCTCGATGACGAAGTCGGCGCCCGCGGCGCGCAGCCGGTCGGCGAGCGCGTGGAAGTCGGGGACGTCGAGCACCAGCCCGAAGTGCGGCACCGGGACCCCTTGCCCGTCCACCGGGTTGGTCGCCGCGTCCCCGCGCCGCCCCGGCGCCAGGTGCGTCACGACCTGGTGCCCGGCGAGGTTCCAGTCGACCCAGGTCCGGTCCTGGCGGCCGCGCGGGCAGCCCAGCACCTCCCCGTAGAAGCGGCGGGCCGCGTCGAGGTCGTCGACCGGGATGGCGAGGTGGAAGGCGGGCCTGCTCATGCCGACGACCGTACCGGCCCGATTTTTCAAGATCTTTCGGCGGATCGGCAACCTTTCCGACCCCGCGCCCGGTCTAGGGGGTGGACTGCGTGACGGGACGGGGGGAGGTGGCGGGGTGCGCGGCGGGGACGCGGGGTTCGACGAGTTCGTCCGCGAGCGGTACGACCAGCTGCTGCGCTACGCCATCATGCTGACCGGTCGCCGGTGGGACGCCGAGGAGATCGTGCAGGAGGCGCTGCTGCGCTGCCTGCGCCGCTGGCGCCGCGTCCCCGCCGACAACGCCGTGGCCTACGTCCGCAAGGCGATCTACCACGAGTTCCTGCGGGTCGCGCGGCGCAAGCCGCAGGTCCCGCTCGACGAGCTGGCCGAGCAGCTGGACCTGGAGGACTTCGCGCCCGCGGTGGTCGCCCGCGACCACGTGCTGGTGGTGCTCCAGCAGCTGCCGCCGAGGCAGCGCGCGGCCGTGCTGGCCCGGGTGGTGCTGGACCTGTCCGAGGCGCAGACGGCCGTCGAGCTGGACTGCTCGGTGGGCACCGTGAAGTCGCTGACCAGCCGGGGCATGGCGCGGATACGGCAGTTGTGGGCGGCGGAGCAGGCGGCGGCACCGGGGAGGAGGGGGACGTGATCGCCGAGGAGCAGGAGTACGCGACCCGGCTGCGGGAGGAGCTGGCGGACGTCGCGGTCCGCGCGTCGGCGGGCCAGGTCGACACCGTGCTGCGGCAGGTGCACCGGCGCAGGCGGGACCGGCGCAACCAGCGGATCCAGGTTTTCACCGCGATGGCGGTGGTCGCCCTCGCGGTCGCCGGGGCGTTCGCGGTCACGACCGCGGGCGAGCACGCGGAACCCGCACGCCAGGTGGACGCGACGACGCCCATGGCGCAGTGGCCCGCGCGCGGCGAGCTCGCCGCGGACAAGGACCTGGTCGCCCGCGCGGAACAGGCGTGGCACTCCTACCGGCAACCGCCGCGCGGGCCGCTCAAGCCGCTGTTCGCCGGGGTCTCGCCCAACATGTCGGCGAACATGGTCGTGGTGGCGCTGATCGCCCCGGAGTCCGGGCAGGTCGCCTTCGTGACCACCCCGATCCGGGTCAACCGGCCGTCCGACCCGCGCGACCGGCTGCTGGTGCGCGCGGTCGCGCCGGTGACGCCGGAGCAGCGCGGGGTCGGGTTCATGGCGTCGCGGCCGCTGCCCGAGGACGAGCCGCCGATCGACCAGAACGCGGTGGGGATGGCGTTGACCTCGCCCGCTGCGGAGAACGGCAAGGTCTACACCTCCACCATCGACTCCCAGTCGGAGCCGAGCTGGCCGACCACCGTCGTCGGCGCGCTGTGGCCGCAGTACGAGATGGGCGCGGGCGCGTGGAACAGCGAGCTGCGCGTGCAGTTCCGCGGCGCCGCGAGCACGGAGGACTACACGCTCGTCACCGGGGTTTCCGATGACGTCGACCTCGGTCCCGTGGCGCTGCGCAGGGCAGGCGCGGCGCTGCGGGCCGAGGGACCGGGGGTGCGCCAGGGCGACCTGATCATCACCCCGAACGGCGTGGTCGGCGTGGTGGCGGCACCGGACGGCACCGTCGACACCCGGTTGAGCGAACTGGCCGCGCACGGCACCGTCGGGGTCGCGATCTCGCGGGTCCCGGGGCGGGTGCGCGAGGTCGGCGACCACGCGGAGTTCACCGCGACCGGCCCCGGGGACTTCGGCGAGGAGCAGCGGCTGGTGCTGCAGGCCTGGGACGAGCCGCGGCTCGCGCTCACCTTCGCCAAGCTGGCGGGCTACGAGCCGCACTGGCTGGTGGCGCGCACGGCCGGACCGGACGCCGCGGAGAACGTGCTGCGCCTGGGCAAGCCGGGAGCCGCGAAGCCATGACCGTGGCCAACCGTGGGACGGGGACGTGGTGGGCGGCGCCACCACGTCCCCGGGTCCGCGCGCGGCTAGTTCGCCACGACCCGGCCCTGACCGATCACCTCGATGGTGGGGCCCCAGTTCTTGACGAGCTTGAAGAAGTGCTCGTGGTACGGGTAGGTGCCGGTCCAGCAGTAGCCGTAGGACTGGCCGTTGAGGGTGTAGCGCACGGACGGACCGACCTTGGTGTCGTTGCCGTAGCCGTCCCACATCTCGACGAGGATCTCCTTGCCGTAGTAGGTGGGGTCCGAGCCGCCGGTGCCGCGCAGGACGACGCAGGCCTTGCTCTCGCTGGTGGGCCAGAACAGCCGCGAGGGCAGCAGCGAGCGGAACCGGAAGTCGTAGTCGAAAGGGATCTTGGCGACCGCCAGGTCGGGGCCGTAGCCCAGCCTGCGGTCGGCGGGTGCGTCGGGCACCATTTCGAGCTTCGGGATGCCCGCGACGGGGCCGAACGGGACCGGCGTGGCGACCGCGACCTCGACCCGGCGGCCCTGGTCGGCCGCCGCGCCCGTGGCGGCCGACGCACCGGTGATCGACACCGCTACAGACGTGGCGACCGCGGCAGCCGCCACGGCCACCGCGGTCCAACGTCGCATTCGGGACAGCCTGATTCGTGACATGGATTCCACCCCCGCTACTAGGACCCGGAACAGGAAAGGAAAGTTAGCCAGTGCGCAACGGGATCCACGTCCCGCATTCGGGTGACACCGGCTCAAATTGTACCGTTGACCAGCAAGAATGCCGCGAATGCCGCAGCCGTGAATAGCCGGGGGGAGCAATCAGCTCCGCCATTCGGCAGAGCGCCGCTATTCTGTGAATTACCGGTCGCGGCATCCGGTTGGCCCAAGCACGGCCAACCGCCCCCGAACGGCCTCGCGGACCCCGGCGATCGGCGTACCCCGGTCGGCGGTCGCGCCGAATGCGCACCCAACGGATTTCCCGCCAGGTTGGCTCCCCGGCGGGAATAGGTGTCCGGATCGCGCCGCCCTCGCGCGCGACGGGACACCGGGACCGGCCACACTGTGCAGGGGTGTGGCCGGTCCTCTTTTTCGCGTCCTTCTTTTGTCCATACCGGTGTGCGCGCCGGAGCGGGATACTCCGACAACCGCCGACCGGCGGCACCCGATGGAGCGACAAGTCTGGAGCGCGTGCCCCGGTGGTGGTTCAGTGTCCCGACGACCACCCCGAGGAGTTTGGATGACGCAACTGCCGACCATGGGCGGCGCACCCGCCGACACGGAGCTGACCTGCCTGTTCTGCCGCTTCCGCGACGAGGGCGCCAACCGCCTGCTCGACGAGAGCGACCACTTCTACGCCAGGTACGACAACTTCCCGGCGACCGCGGGCCACGTCGAGATCGTCCCGAAGCGCCACGTCGAGTCCTTCTTCGACCTGCGCCCCGGCGAGATCGAGGACGCCTACGCCCTGATGCGCCGGGTCAAGGAGCGGATCTCGCGGGAGCACAACCCCCTCGGCTACACCATCGGCGTCAACGACGGTCGCGCCGCCGGGCGCACCATCGACCACCTGCACATCCACCTGATCCCGCGCTACCTCGGCGACGTCGCCGAGCCCGCTGGCGGCATCCGGCGGATCTTCCCGGAGAGCGACCAGCAGAGCTGGCGCACCCGGGCTTGAGCAAACGGCTCGCGGGTCGAGCGGGCACCCGGCCAGACTGACCGGGTGACCGACCTGCGCTTCTTCGCCGACCTGGTGACCACCGGCACCGCGCTGGGGCTCGACCACACCAGCACCGTGGCCGAGGTGGAGGCCGTCCTGGGCCCGAGCCAGACCTGGCGCCTCAGCCGCACGCAGCTGCGCCGGACCCTCCACACCGGACTGGTCGAGTTCGCCTGGGACTGGCCCGACCCGGAGCCGCTCGGCCTGAGCGCGCGGGCGGGAAACCTCTTCACCGCCCGCGGCCGCGTCGGCGAAGCGCTGACCGCCCACTACGGCCGGTTCCGCCGGAAGCCGCCGACCTTCACCGAACTCCGGGTCGCCGTGGCTGCCCGGGGTTTCACGTTGGTGCCGGACAACTCGATCACACCGGACAACTTCCGCTACGCCTACGAACCCACCATCGGCACGTCGGTGACAATCTCGGCAGACCCGGAGGTCCCCGGAGAATACGGCCGGATCTGGTCCATCACCGGGACAACGCACCGGACAGACCTGACCTACCACCACCCGCCGGGCAGGCAGCAGGGGTTCGCCGACCGGGCTCGGTTCCTGAAGTCCCAGTCACCTGGGCAAATCCGCACCTGGCTGCACCGCCACGACCCCAGCACCGACCGCACGACCTGGTGGCGACAGCTCATCGCACCATTCCCCCGCGACCACCCGCTACGCCCCCTTCTCCTCGCGGAAGCCCTCAACCGCAAGGTAAACCCGCCGGGCGTGGACGCGGTGAACCTCATCCTGGCCCTCCCACCCGAGGACCCCGCTCTCCCCACCGCCGTCCGGGCCTGGTTGGACAACCCACCCGCCGCCCTCCCGGAAGCCGAGCGCCTCGCCCACGGCCCATCCCTGACCCCCGACGAGATCCGCCTCTCCCGCAGGCTCCGGGACCAGATCCACGTCCTCACCGGGGCCAACCCCCGACTCCCACACGACCTGGCCGCAGCACTCGACCCCTGGAAAGCCCTACGCCCCAACCTCTTGCGCTACCCGTTGTTCGCCCGCCCCCGCCACCGACTCCACAAAGCACGGACCCACTAGCTCGCGCTCCTCCCGAACACTGAGCCCGGCGCGCCAACTCCTGGTCCCTTCGCGCTGCCCTTTCCCGAGGTGCCCCAATCGACCAATACGGCGATTGGCTACCCGGTGGAATGCGCGCCCTGGCACTTCTACGGCGCCGACGTCCTCGTCAGCGCGTTGACGCTCAAGGAACACGACGACGAACCCGCCTTGGCGCTTCCCATTCCTGCCCGAGATGGCGTCCGTGCTCCCGCCCTCGCCAACCATGAAGCCTCAGAAAAACGGCCGACCAGAGGGACCCTGGTCGGCCGTGTTCAACGGGAGTCAGCGCGCTGTGGCACCCGCGGCGACGGCGAGGCCCATGACGTACTCGCCGTACCCGGACTTGGCCAGCTTGGCGCCCAGGGCGTAGCACTCGTCCGGGGTGATGTAGCCGTGGTCCAGGGCGATCTCCTCCAGGCAGGCCAGGCGCACGCCGGTCCGGTGCTCCAAGACCTGCACGAACTGGCCCGCCTCCAGCAGGGAGTCGTGGGTGCCGGTGTCCAGCCAGGCGAAGCCGCGGCCGAGGTCGAGCAGCCGGGCCCGGCCCTGGCGGAGGTACTCCAGGTTGACGTCGGTGATCTCGAGCTCGCCGCGGGCCGACGGGGTCAACCCCTTGGCGATCTTGATCACGTCGTTGTCGTAGAAGTACAGGCCGGTGATGGCCCGGTTCGACTTGGCCTTGGCGGGCTTCTCCTCGATCGACAGCAGCCGCCCGTCCGCGTCGACCTCGCCGACGCCGTAGCGCTCGGGGTCCTTGACCGGGTAGCCGAAGAGCACCGCGCCGTCGAGCTGCGCGGTGTTGGCCTGCATCATCTGCGAGAAGCCCAGGCCGAAGAAGATGTTGTCGCCGAGCACCAGGGCCACGTGGTCGTCGCCGACGAACTCCTCGCCGATGATGAACGCCTCGGCCAGGCCGTTCGGGTGAGCCTGCTCGGCGTAGGAGAAGCTGATGCCGAACTGGCTCCCGTCGCCGAGCAGCCTGCGGAAGTTGGGCAGGTCCGACGGCGTGGAGATGATCAGGATCTCGCGGATCCCGGCCAGCATGAGCACCGAGATCGGGTAGTAGATCATCGGCTTGTCGTAGACGGGCAGCAGCTGCTTGGACACCGCCTGGGTGATCGGGTGCAACCGGGTCCCACTGCCCCCGGCCAGAACGATGCCCTTCATCACGGCTCCCCCTGTCGATGCTCGCCGGGCGGATCTCCACCACCCGAGGCCGCGCACATGGGTGACAGCCGAATGGCGCCCGCCCCCCGGGGTTTCATCGCCCCCAGCACACGGAGGGTTACGAGTCGTCGGCCACTTCCACCCCCGACCGGGGCGACTCCGCCCACGGCCGGGGGTGATGCGGTCAGCGGTAGTTGGTGAACTGCAGGGCGATGCCGAAGTCGGCGCCCTTGAGCAGGGAGATGACGTCCTGCAGGTGGTCCTTCTTCTTGCCCGACACCCGCAGCTGGTCACCCTGGATCTGTGCCTGGACGCCCTTGGGCCCCTCGTCGCGGATCTTCTTGGCGATCTCCTTGGCCTTCTCCGACGAGATGCCCTGCACCAGCGAACCCGTCACCCGGTGCACCTTCCCCGACAGCGCCGGGTCACCGATGTCGAACGCCTTCTGCGAGATGTTGCGCTTGACCAGCTTCTCCTTGAAGACCTCGATGGCCGCCGCGCACCGCTCCTCGGTCTCCGCCTCGAAGGTGATGGCCTCCTCACCGGTCCAGCTCACCTTGGCCCCCGTGCCGCGGAAGTCGAACCGCGTGCCCAGCTCCTTCGCCGCCTGGTTGAGCGCGTTGTCCACCTCTTGCCGGTCGACCTTGCTCACCACGTCGAATGACGGGTCCGCCACGTGCCACGCACCTCCGCGCCTAACTGATCGAGAACCCCAGAACGCACGGATGCTACCGCCGCCACCCCCCACACCCCCCTCCGCCGCGCTAAGGGGATACCCGTTGGAAGCCCCCCGGACCCATTGGGTACAGTTCCCGACGTCCAGCAGCACCGGACACCCCGGCGGGTTGCCCGAGCGGCCAATGGGAGCGGACTGTAAATCCGTCGCGAAAGCTTCAGAGGTTCGAATCCTCTACCCGCCACGGCCTCGGCCGACTTGTGTCAACGGAGAGCGTTGACCGGGTCGGCCGTTGTTGTTTCTGGGGGGCGACCCCCCAGACCCCCACGGTGCGGTGGGCGCGTAAGGCGCGGAGCTTGCGTAGCGGCTGGAGCGGGATGGCGGGCGCCGGAACCAGCGGGGGCGCGTAGGACGCGGGACTTGCGTAGCGGCTGGAGCGGGATGGCGGGCGCCGGAACCAGCGGGGGCGCGTAGGACGCGGGACTTGCGTAGCGGCTGGAGCGGGATGGCGGGCGCCGGAACCAGCGGGGGCGCGTAGGACGCGGGACTTGCGTAGCGGCTGGAGCGGGATGGCGGGCGCCGGAACCAGCGGGGGCGCGTAGGACGCGGGACTTGCGTAGCGGCTGGAGCGGGATGGCGGGCGCCGGAACCAGCGGGGGCGCGTAGGACGCGGGACTTGCGTAGCGGCTGGAGCGGGATGGCGGGGAGCGCCCGGAACCAGCGGGGGCGCGTAGGACGCGGGACTTGCGTAGCGGCTGGAGCGGGATGGCGGGGAGCGCCCGGAACCAGCGGGGGCGCGTAGGACGCGGGACTTGCGTAGCGGCTGGAGCGGGATGGCGGGGAGCGCCCGGAACCAGCGGAAACGCGCAAGGCGCGGAGCTTGCGTGGCGGCTGGAGCGGGGTAGCGAGATTCCGGTACCAGCGGGGGCACGGTGGAGCTGCGGAACGGCGGAGCTGGTCGACGATCGGTAGGGGCGTGGCTAGTGGTCGCGGGCCATGTGTTCCAGGCGGGCGATGCGGTCGGCGATGGCGGGGTGGGTGCTGAAGTAGCGGGAGACGCCGTCGCCGGGGCGGAAGGGGTTGGCGATCATCAGGTGGGACTGGGCGGCCACCGCCGGTTCCGGGGCGAGCGGGGCCTCGCGGGTGCCCGCGTCCAGTTTGCGGAGGGCTGAGGCGAGGGCGAGTGGGTCCCCGGTGAGGCGGGCGCCGGAGGCGTCGGCCTGGTATTCGCGGGACCGGCTGACTGCCATCTGGACGATCGACGCGGCGATGGGGCCGAGCAGGGACAGCAGGAGCAGGGCGATGGGGTTGGCGCGGTCCTCGTCGTCGTCGCCGAAGACGCCCGCGAACAGGGCGAGGCTGGCGAGGGTGCTGACCACGCTGGCCAGTGCGCCCGCCACGCAGGAGATCAGGATGTCGCGGTTGTACACGTGGGCCAGTTCGTGGCCGAGCACGCCGCGCAGCTCGCGTTCGTCCAGCAGGTCCAGCAGGCCCGTGGTGCAGCAGACCGCCGCGTTCCGCGGGCTGCGGCCGGTCGCGAAGGCGTTCGGGGCCTGGGTGGGGCTGACGTACAGGCGCGGCATCGGCTGGCGGGCGGTGGTGGCCAGCTCGCGCACGATCCGGTACAGCGCGGGCTGCTCCGCCTGCGACACCGGCCTGGCCCGCATGGCGCGCAGGGCCAGCTTGTCCGAGTTGAAGTACGCGTAACCGTTGACCACGACCGCCAGGCCGATGCCGACGTACAGCGCGGTCCGCCCGAACAGGGAACTCACCAGCAGGATCAGCGCGCTGAGACCACCGAGCAGCAGGGCGGTCCGCAGACCGTTCGCATGTCCGTGCACAACCGCCTCCTCCGCCGCGTTTTCCCGTTCTGCCAGCGGAGTAGTCAACGACCGCACGGGGTGAGAAGTTCCAACCGGACACTCACCCGATCAGTTGCCGCTCTCGCCCAGCCGCCAGTAAGTGGTGGGGCGGACGCGTTGGCGCGGGTAGCCGCGTTCGTCCAAGAGGTGGGCTCTTACGGCGAGCATCGCCGCGCGTTCCCCGGCCATCCAGACCTCCGGGAGGCCCGAGGGGAGATCCGCGGCACGGATGGCGTCCACCAGCACCGTGCTCTCCCCCGCCGGGACGCCGTCGCGGTGCAGCCAGGTGACACCGGCCACGGGCTGTTCCTCCGCCGCGTCGGTCACCTCGACGTACGCGAGCGCCTGCTTGTCCGGCGGGAGGGCGGCCAGGATCGCCGTGATCGCGGGCAGGGCGGTCTCGTCACCCGCGAGCAGGTACCAGTCGGCACCGGGATCGGGCTGGTATGCCGGGGACGGGCCGACGAAGATCATCTCGTCGCCGGGGGCCACCCGGGACGCCCACGCCGAGGCGGGGCCCGCGTCGCCGTGCAGGACGAAGTCGAACTGGACCTCGTTGGTGGCCGGGTCGTGCCCGCGGATCGTGTACGTGCGGGTCAGCGGCCGCACCTGCGACCACAGCCCGCGCGCGGACTCCAGGGTGAGCGGCTCCGGCAGCTCGGTGCCCTCGGGGTAGAAGTAGAGCATCACGTTCTGGTCGGTGCCCGCCCCCGCCAGGCTCGCCAGCGAGTCGTGCCGGACCGTCACGCGGGCCAGGTGCGGGGTGACGCGCTCGACGCGCACCACGGGCACGCGCCAGAGCCGGGTCTCTTGCCTGCGGGAGCGCCTGCGGGCCTCGGGTTGGGTGCTCATCACCCACCATCCTCGCCCGAGCGCCGGACCGGGCGCGCACCTACCCCGCTGGTCAGCCTTGGGCGGCGCTGAACACCGGTCCGGGCACCCGCTGCGGGGGCACGAACGCCTTCTGCTCATCGGACTCGATCGACACCGTGCTGCGGAACTCCGGCGTCTTCGGCTTCTCCGGACGCGGTAGTGCATCTGCGAACGCGCTCAACGGCTTTTCCTAACCCGCTAGGTGAACCAGGTGGGGCTTGGCCCCAGTGTGCCCGCTCCTGCGGGCCGTGTAACGCCATTGGACCACCGAACTACGACATTCCCACCGGATTTCTCACCAAGCGGCGGGTCGAGTTCGCCCCCACCCACAGCCCCCGCACGGACTTCGCCTGGTGGCACCCCACCCGAAGACCACCTCCCCCACCGCGTTGTGCCTGGTGGCAGAGGCTCTAGCCGCACAGATGTGATGGCCGACATATGCGCGTGGGAGGTTCGGCTACGTGAAGAAGGACGCCTCACGTGTGCGCTTCGGCGCCCAATAGGCGCAGCCGACGAACTCGACTCCGCTCGCAGGCGGCGTGGAGGTCCGTGGCGGTGTCGCCGATGAACACCGAGAGCTGATTTCAGCGCCCTCTGGACGAGGTGCACGCCCGACTTGAGGGCGGTGCCAGCGTCGACTCGCACCGACACGCACATGACGTGTCGGGTCAACCGTGAAGAGCGCGTTCGGACTCGATGCTTCGGGAGTTGTTGTCGACTACCGACACCGGTCGGCTGGAGCCCGACCAGGCCGATATCAGCTCATGAGCACCTGATGTCGACTCAACCGTCGTGATGGCCTCGACCTCAAGGGCACGGCACACGGCGCAGCATCCGGATTGATGGTCGCGGCGTTGTGGAGCGCGTCGAACGGGTCCGGGCTGGTGCGGACCCGTTCGAAGGCGGGTTTCAGTGCCGGTCTAGCCGCGCAGTTCCATCGTGCAGCACTTGGGGCCGCCGCCGGATTTGCGGAGTTCGGTGATGTCGACCAGGTGCGGGGTGTAGCCGTGGGCCTTGACCGCCGCGATCAGGTTGGTGGCTTCCCGGGGGATGACCACGTTCTGGCCATCCGACACGGCGTTGAGGCCCAGGCAGGCGGCGTCTTCCGCGGTGGCCAGGATGGCGTCCGGGTACAGCCTGCGCAGGAGTCGTTGGGTGCCTGGGGAGAAGGCTTCCGGGTAGTAGGCGATGTGGGCGCGGGTGCCTGGGCCCGCCTCCGTGAGCACGAACAGGGCTACGTCGAGGTGGTAGTAGCGCGGGTCGACCAGGCGCAGGGAGACGACGGGGACGCCGAGGACCTCCTGGGCTTCGGCGTGGGCACCCGGGTCGGTGCGGAAGCCGGTCCCGGCCAGCAGGACGTCGCCGGTCCAGGTGAAGTCGCCCTCGGCCTCGTTGGTCTTCTCGGGCATGACGACGTCGCGGTAGCCGTGGTCGAGGAACCAGGTGCGGTAGAAGTCGGCCTCCGCGGCGCGCTGGGGGGCGCGGAAGCGGGCGCCGAGCACGAGCCCGTCGACGACGGTACCCGAGTTGGCGGCGAAGACCATGTCGGGCAGGCCGGGCTGGGGCTCGATGGTCTCGACCTTGTGCCCCAGCAGCTCGTAGGTCTCCTTGAGCGCGGACCACTCGGCCAGCGCGCCCTCGGTGCTGACCGGGCGCGACGGGTCCATCCACGGGTTGATCGAGTACTCGACCGTGAAGAACCGGGGCGGGCACATCAGGTAGCGGCGCGCCGTGGCGAGGCGGGCCGCGACGGGGACGCGTACTGGTGCCGAAGTCATGAAACGAAATGTAAGGCCCACACTTGCGGGCATCAATGTCGCTTCGCTGCCCTTGAGCATGCAGAATGTTGCGTGTGGACGTCATTGATCAGCGAATCATTTCGCAGCTCGTTGCCGACGCCCGATCGAGTTACGCCGAGATCGGGAAGGTCGTCTCGCTGTCCGCGCCCGCGGTGAAGCGGCGGGTGGACCGGTTGCTGGAGACCGGTGTGCTGCGCGGTTTCACCGCCGTGGTCAACCCGGAGGCCCTGGGCTGGGGCACCGAGGCGTTCGTCGAGGTGCACTGCCAGGGCAACGTCTCCCCCGACCGGATCCGCCAGCGGCTGGAGCCGCTGCCCGAGGTGGTGGCCGCCTACACGGTCTCCGGCGCCGCGGACGCGATCGTGCACCTGCGCGCCGCCGACATCCACCACCTGGAGGACGCGCTGGAGCGGCTGCGCGCCGTGGACATGGTCTCGCGGACCGTCTCGACCGTCGTGCTGTCGACCCTGCTGGAACGCCCGCCCGCCCCGGAGCACCCGCGGTGAGCTGGAGCACCATGTGCCCATGAGCACCGTGCTGCTGGAACGCCGTGACGGCGTCGCCGTCATCACCCTCAACGACCCGGGCAGGCGCAACGCCATCACCCTGGAGATGTCGGCCCGGCTCGCCGAGCTGGTCGCCGAGTGCGAGCAGGACCCGGACACGGCGGCGATCGTCGTGACCGGCACCCCACCGGCGTTCTGCGCGGGCGCGGACCTCACGGTGCTCGGCGAGTCCCGCGAAGAGGGCCTGCGGGCGATCTACGCGGGTTTCCTCGCCGTGGCGGGCTCGACGCTGCCGACCATCGCCGCGGTCGGCGGGGCCGCGGTCGGCGCGGGCCTGAACCTGGCGCTGGCCGCGGACGTGCGCGTCGCCGGGCCGTCGGCCCGCTTCGACGCCCGGTTCCTGCAGCTGGGCATCCACCCCGGCGGCGGCATGACGTGGATGCTCCAGCGGCTCGTCGGCCCGCAGGCGGCCACCGCGATGACCCTGTTCCGGCACGTCCCGGACGCCGCCGAGGCCACCCGGATCGGGCTCGCGCTGACCACCGTGCCGGGCGACCACGACGCGCTCGTGACCGCCGCGGTGGCGCTCGGCGCGCACGCCGCGGCCGCGCCGCGCGAGCTGGTGATCTCCATCAAGGAGTCCATGCGCGCGACAGCAATGCTCGATAGCCACCCCGACGCGGTGGAGACCGAACTGGTCGCGCAGGTGCGCTCGATGGACACCCCGGCCTTCGCGGAGCTGCTCGCCGCGATGAAGGCCAAGATCTCCTCGGGCGGTGGCCGCTGACCCCCGGGTCACCCGATCGTGCAGGTGCGGACGTGGTGGAATCCAGACCACGGGACGGCCGCGCCCACCATCCGAGATAAGTGTGACCTTAAGTCACATGTATCTGGGATTTCGCCCGGCCGATACCCGATACTTTGGGCATGGGTCGTGGTCCCCGCCGACTCCGCGCTGTGATCTGTAGCGCGTTGCGCCGGTCCGGGGTCGGGCGATGCCTACCGTTGAACAAGGCACAGCCAGCAGATCAAGTGGCAGGAGAGAGGGATCGGCGAGCCCATGAGCACAGGTGTGAACGCACCGCGGCCGACCGCGGTCACCAAACTCGACCGGGTGGTGATCCGCTTCGCGGGCGACTCCGGCGACGGCATGCAGCTCACCGGTGACCGCTTCACCTCGGAGGCTGCGGCCTTCGGCAACGACCTGTCGACCATGCCGAACTTCCCGGCGGAGATCCGCGCCCCGCAGGGCACCATCCCGGGTGTCTCCAGCTTCCAGGTGCACTTCGCCGACTACGACATCCTCACCCCGGGCGACCGGCCGGACGTGCTGGTCGCGATGAACCCGGCCGCCCTCAAGGCCAACATCGCCGACCTGCCCGCGGGCGGCACGCTGATCGTCAACACCGACGAGTTCGTCAAGCGGAACCTGACCAAGGTCGGCTACGACGGCAGCCCGCTCGACGACGACTCGCTCGCCGCCTACCAGGTGCACCAGGTCGCCATGGCGACCCTGACCCAGGGCGCGCTCGCCGACACCGGCCTCGGCAAGAAGGACGCCGAGCGCTGCAAGAACATGTTCGCGCTGGGCCTGCTGTCGTGGATGTACCACCGACCGACCGAGGGCACCGAGCGGTTCCTGCGGGAGAAGTTCGCCAAGAAGCCCGACATCGCCGAGGCCAACGTGCTGGCCTTCCGCGCGGGCTGGAACTACGGCGAGACCACCGAGGCGTTCGCCGTCACCTACGAGGTCGCCCCGGCGAAGCTGGCCCCCGGCACCTACCGGCAGATCACCGGCAACACCGCGCTGGCCTACGGCCTGGTCGCCGCCGCGCAGCAGTCGAAGCTGCCGGTCGTGCTGGGCACCTACCCGATCACCCCGGCCTCGGACATCCTGCACGAGCTGAGCAAGCACAAGCAGTTCGGCATCACCACCCTGCAGGCCGAGGACGAGATCGCGGGCATCTGCGCGGCCCTGGGCGCCAGCTACGGCGGCGCGCTCGGCGTCACCTCGACCTCCGGCCCCGGCATCGCGCTCAAGTCCGAGACCATCGGCCTCGGTGTGATGACTGAGCTGCCGCTGGTCGTCATCGACGTGCAGCGCGGCGGCCCGTCGACCGGTCTGCCCACCAAGACCGAGCAGTCCGACCTGCTGCAGGCGATGTTCGGCCGCAACGGCGAGTCGCCGGTGCCGATCGTGGCCCCGCAGTCCCCGGCCGACTGCTTCAACGCCGCGCTCGAGGCCACGAACATCGCGCTGAAGTACCGCACGCCGGTGCTGCTGCTCTCCGACGGCGCGGTCGCCAACGGCTCCGAGCCGTGGCGGCTGCCCGAGGTCGACGACCTGCCCGACCTCACCGTCGAGTTCGCCACCGAGCCCAACGGCCCCGACGGTACCTTCCTGCCGTACCTGCGCGACCCGGAGACGCTGGCCCGCGCCTGGGCCGTGCCCGGCACCGCCGGTCTGCAACACCGCATCGGCGGTCTGGAGAAGGCCGACGGCACCGGCAACATCTCCTACGAGCCCGACAACCACGACAAGATGGTCCGGCTGCGCCAGGCCAAGGTCGACGGCATCCCGGTGCCGGACCTGACCGTGGACGACCCGTCCGGCAAGGCCCGGGTGCTGGTGCTGGGCTGGGGCTCCTCCTACGGCCCGATCGGCGCCGCCTGCCGCCGGGTGCGCAAGGCGGGCCAGTCGATCGCCCAGGCGCACCTGCGCAACCTGAACCCGTTCCCGGCCAACCTCGGCGACGTCCTGCGCGCCTACGACAAGGTCGTGGTCCCGGAGATGAACCTCGGGCAGCTCGCCCTGCTGCTGCGGGGCCGCTACCTCGTGGACGTGATCAGCTACACCAAGGTGGCCGGTCTGCCGTTCAAGGCGGAGGAGCTGCAGAACGTGCTCACCGACATCGTCAAGGGGGTTGACGCCGCATGACCACCACCGACCTGGGGCTGCCCGGCCTGGCCGGGGTCCCCACCAGCGACGAACCGCAGAAGGCGAAGGACTACAAGTCCGACCAGGAAGTGCGCTGGTGCCCGGGCTGCGGCGACTACGTCGTGCTCAACGCCGTGCAGTCGTTCCTGCCGTCGCTGGGCCTCAAGCGCGAGAACATCGTCTTCATCTCCGGCATCGGCTGCTCGTCGCGCTTCCCGTACTACATGAACACCTACGGGATGCACTCCATCCACGGCCGCGCCCCGGCCATCGCCACCGGTCTGGCCACCGCGCGCCCCGACCTGTCGGTGTGGGTGGTGACCGGTGACGGCGACGCGCTGTCCATCGGCGGCAACCACCTGATCCACACGCTGCGGCGCAACGTGAACCTGAAGATCCTGCTGTTCAACAACCGGATCTACGGGCTCACCAAGGGCCAGTACTCGCCGACGTCGGAGGCGGGCAAGGTCACCAAGTCGACCCCGATGGGCTCGCTGGACCACCCGTTCAACCCGGTGTCGCTGGCCCTGGGCGCGGAGGGCACCTTCGTCGGCCGCGCGCTCGACAGCGACCGCAAGGGCCTGACCGAGGTGCTGCGCCAGGCCGCCGAGCACCGCGGGTCGGCGCTGGTGGAGATCTACCAGAACTGCCCGATCTTCAACGACGGCGCCTTCGACGTGCTCAAAGAGCCGGGTGAGGCCGAGCGCAGGCTGATCCCGCTGGAGCACGGCAAGCCGATCCGCTTCGGCGCCAACGGCGAGTACGGCGTGGTCCGCGCGGGCTTCGGCTCGCTCGAGGTGGCCAAGGTCAGCGAGGTCGGCGAGGACGCCCTGGTCGTGCACGACGCGCACGCCGAGGACCCGTCCTACGCCTTCGCCCTGTCCCGGCTGTCGGCGCAGGACCTGAGCCACACCGTCACCGGCGTGTTCCGCTCGGTCCGCCGCGCGACCTACGACGACCAGACCCGCGCCCAGGTCGAGGACGCCAAGGCGAGCCGCCCGGCGGACCTGGCGAGTCTGCTGCGCGGCAAGGACACCTGGACCGTCGTCGGCTGACGCACCCCGTTCCACACCGAGGCCTGCGGCTTGCCGTGGGGCCTCGGTGTTTTCCGGGCTCAGTCGCGCCAGGGGGCGAATCCCGCGCGTTCGGCGTCCGCGACCGTGCGGAACCAGACGGTGGCGGTGACCAGGGGGTAGTCGGGCGACTCGGTGGTGTGGAAAACGCCTTGGGCGCCCTTGACGGTGTACTCGTCCGAGGGGGCCAAGCCGCCGGGGCCCGCCGGGGCGACGGCGGCGGTGAGGGCGTCGTCGAGGGTGCCGGAGATACGGGTGATCTCGTCTTCCTCGCGGGTCTGGGCCGGGATGTGCACCGGCACCACGTCCTCGTCCGCCTCGGCAGGTTCAGGAGGCGAACTCGAGTCGGCCGGGACCGCGGCGACCTCCGCCGGGGCCAACGGCACCTGGGTCAGCGGCGGGCGGGGCGGCGCCAAGGGCAGCACGGTCTGCCCACGGCTGCGCAGCAGCCACGCGGCCACTACGGCACCAAGAAGGAACGACAGCACGCACCACAGGACCGGTCGCCTCACCGCAACCTCCCTCGTGCCGCCGCCCGGAACCGCGACAGGACGCCCGCAAAGGGACAGCCGCCGCATTTCCTTGTATCACCCTGAGTGGGTGACTGCCACTTCAGCGCGTCGTGCGACCGGGGATTCGGCGGAGTTCAGTTCCCTCGAAAGCATGAAAACCGCAAGCTGGCGGGCAAGGCGAGGTGGCCACGACACCGGGCAGTCACCGAGGAGGAGTACCTATGCGAGATCGCGCCGGTCTCGCCGACTGTGCGGTTCACTCGGCCCCGCGGGCCGAGTGAACCGGGAGGGAAGAGATCGGCTCAAAGGCGATCTCGCCGCCCCGGCGGAGCCGGGGCCATGTCACTGCAGGGGACGGAAGCCGACGCGCTCGGCGTCGGCCACCGAGCGGAACCACACCTCGGCGACCGTGCGGTCGAACTTCGGGGAGTCCGGTGCGCAGTAGCGCAGCGCGGTGACGCTGGCCTTGATCGTGTACTCGCTCGACGGGGACAGGCCGCCGGGGAGGGGCATGGCCGAGCCGGGGCCGAACGGGCCGGGCGGCACGAACGGGTCGACGCCGGTCGGCGACTGCTGGAGGGTGCGGGCGCCGCGCAGCCGGTGCGGGGGCGGCGGGGTTGGCTTGGACTCGGCCACCTCGTCGGCGGGCCGGATCGGCTCGAACAGCGACCGCTCGCGGTCGCCCGCCTTCTGCGCCTGCGCCTGGGCGGGCATCGCGGCGGTGGCCGTCGCGGCCGGGGCCGACTGGGTGCTCACCACGGGCTGGGTGGCGGTCTGGACACCGAACGGGAACCGGTTCTGCGGCTTGGACGGGATCCGCTTCGGCAGCACGTTCGACGTCCTCTCCGGTTGCGCCTGCCCGTAGGCCAGGGTCGGTTCGATGGGCTGCTGGAACCCGGGCTGCTCGGTGATCGACGTCCGCTGGCGGGGCGGCTCCTGGGGCTCGGGCCGGGTGATCTCGGGCAGGCGTATCTCGGTCTGCTCGGCCGCGGCGTGCGCGGGCTCGCGCGACTCCTGCGGCCGGGGCTCGACCGAGCCGTTGGTGGCCGCGCGCTCCGGCTCGTGGACCGGCTCGGGTTCGCGGACCACGGGGACGAACTGGGTGGCGTCGGCCGCGGCGATGGCCGGGGCCTCGCTCTGCGAATCGGCGTCCTGGCGGACCCCGGCGGCGTAGTCGTCGCCGCGCTCGTAGGCGGCGGCCTCGCCGTAGCCGCGGTCGGGGCCGTAGGCGGACCGGCTCAGGTCGGGCCGGTCGTACACGCCGGTCGCGGTACCCGCCGGGGCGGGGTCGACGTCGGTGGACACCGGCTCGTAGTCGGTCTCGGTGTCGACGTCGTGCCGGTGCCGGGGGGCCTCCTCGAGGTCGTCGTCGGCGGGTTCCTCGGCGTCCGCGTACGAGTGCCGGGAGCGCTCGGCGGGCGCGGGTTCCTCGTCGTGGCCGTCGACGTCGTCGTCCAGGTCGTCGACGAGGGCGTGGTCGCCCGCGCGCTCCTGCTTGCCCTGCGCGTCGATCTCGCGGATCAGCTCGGCCGGGATCGGCGTCGTGTGCTGGGTGAAGATCGTGCCGCCGGTCTCGGCGTACTCCTCGTCCGCGTCGGCGTAGTCGACGCCGTCGGCCTCGTCGAGGGAGTCGCCCGCGAGGTGACCGGCGCGGTTGCCCGCGGCCTCGGTGTCCTCGTCGACGTCGTCCAGCTCGCCGTCGCGGGTCTCGGCGCGGGCGTAGTAGTCGTCCTCGTGCTCGGACTCGTCGAGGTCGTCGACGAGCCTGCCGCCCTCGGGCCGGTCGACCGGGTCGCCGAACCAGTCGCGCTCGGGCTCCTCGGCCGCGGCGGGCGCGATGTACTGCGTGGTCTCCGCGGGCGCCTCGGCGTACTGGGTGCGCTGGTCGTCCGCGCGGAACTCGGGAGCCTCGGTGTACTGCGTGGTCTCCGCGGCCGACTCCGGCACGAAGTCCCGGTCGTCCCGGTCGTCGTCGATGTCCTGCTTGGCGCGGTAGCCCTGGTCGTCGCGGTAGTCGTCGCGCTCGTCGCGGAAGTCGGGCCGACCGTCGCGGTCGTCACCGTGCCCGTCGCGGTCGTCGTCGTCGACGTGGCCGCCCACCGGGCCACCGGGGTCGTCGTGGTGGTCGCGGTCGTGGTCGTCAGTCCCCACGGCGGGGGCGGGCATCGAGCGCAGGCCGCCCTCGTCCTCGTCGGACAGGGTCATCAGGCCGCGGCGGATGGAGTCCTCGCCGCCACCGCCCACCCGCCGGACGGGTTCGATGTTGTCCCGGGTGTCGCCGAAGCCGGGGACCAGCGCCGTCGACGGGTACTCGCGCTCCGGCGCGCCGCTGCCCGGACCGAAGTCCCGGTGGATGTCGCGCTCACGCGCGCCCGCCAGCTCGCTCTCCAGCTGGGTGGCCCGCTTGCGGGCGGGGTTGGCGATCAGCAGCCAGCACAGGGCCGCGCCGACCAGGAAACCGGCGAGGCTCCACACCCACACCTGCCCGAAGAACGGCATCGCCGACGTCTCCCTCCCGGCCGCGTCCCTGGCGACGCGTCACACGGTTGCCCAAGCCTAGGGGAGGTTACTGCGACGCGTCGGAGCACCGGCGGCATGCCGCGCAAATAGCCGGTACGTCACAGTGCCGGTGGGCAAATATGCCTTATCGGGTTCGCTCGACTACGTACCGTGTCAGCTCCTCCAGGGCGTCCCGGGCCGCGCAACCCGGAAGAGCGGCGAGTTCGGCGTGCGCCTGGGCCACGTACTCACCGAGGGTGTCCCGGGCGCGGTCGAGGCCCGCGGACTCCCGCAGGAGCTCCAGCGCCTCCTCGACCTCGCCGTCGTCGGTGATCGGCCCGTCGAGCAGCTTGGCCAGCCGCGGGTCGGGGTTGCCCTCCAGCGCGTAGAGCATCGGCAGGGTGCGGACCCCCTCGCGCAGGTCGGTGCCGGGGGTCTTGCCGGACTCGGCGGCGGGCGAGGCGATGTCGATGACGTCGTCGGAGAGCTGGAAGGCCGCGCCGATGATCTCGCCGTAGCGGTGCAGCGCCTTGATCTGCGCGGGCGACGCGCCGGAGAACATGCCGCCGTAGCGGCCGGAGGTGGCGATCAGCGAACCGGTCTTCTGCGCGATCACCGACAGGTAGTGCTCGGTGGGGTTCTCCGCGCCGGGGCCGACGGTCTCGCGCATCTGCCCGGTGACCAGTTCCCGCATGGTCTCCGCGATCACCCGGGTGGCCGCCGGACCGAGGTCCGCCACCAGCATCGAGGCGTGCGCGAAGAGGAAGTCGCCGGTGAGGATGGCGACGGAGTTGTTCCACCTGGCGTTGGCGCTGGCGTCGCCGCGCCGCATGGTGGCCTCGTCCATGACGTCGTCGTGGTAGAGCGTGGCCAGGTGCACCAGTTCCACCGCGGCCGCCGCGGCGATCACCTGGTCGGTGCTCCCCTGGTTGAACTGCGCGGCCAGCAGCGTGAACAGCGGGCGGAAGCGCTTGCCCCCGGCCTTCACCAGGTGCAGCGCCGCCTCGTCGACGAACTCGAAGTCGCTGTGCACGATGTCGCGCAGCAGCGCCTCCACGCGGCCGAGCCCGTCGGTGACGACCCGCACCAGCTCCGGGTCGGCGTCGCGCAGCCCCGGGAACGCGGGGGCACCGGGGTTCTCGGTGGCAGTCACGTCGTCGGCACTCCTGATCAGCGGTGGCCCGGGTGGTCGGGCAGGCCCTTGTAATACGAGCGTACTGGCCCGCACCGGCCCGACCGCCCCGGATGTCTCGAAGGCCACCCCGGCGGGCAGCCGGGGTGGCCTTCGAGGCGAACCTGTTCGGTTGTCGGGAAAAGCGCGTACTAGTGGATGGCGAACGCGCCGCTGCCCGCCCAGTCCAGGGCGAACGCGGGGGCCAGGCCCAGCAGCAGCGTGACGAGCACGCCGAGGGTGATCGCGGCGGTGGTGAACGCGCCGGGCACGGTCACCGTCGGGCCGTCGGCCGCGGGCTCGCTGAAGTACATCAGCACGATCACCCGCAGGTAGAAGAACGCGGCCACCGCCGAGGCGATCAGCGCCACGACGACCAGCGGCGCCATGCCGTCGGCGATCGCGGCCTCGAACACCACGAACTTGCCGACGAACCCGCTGGTCAGCGGGATGCCGGCCAGCGCGAGCAGTAGGAAGGTGAACACACCGGCCAGCAGCGGCGACCGCTTGGCCAGGCCCGCCCACTGCGACAGGTGCGTCGCCTCGCCGGAGGAGTCGCGCACCAGGCTGATCACGCCGAACGCGGCCAGCGTGGTGAAGCCGTAGGTGAGCAGGTAGAACAGCGTGCCGGACAGGCCCTTCTCGGTCAGCGCGATGGAGCCGATGAGCAGGAAGCCCGCGTGCGCCACCGACGAGTAGGCGATCATCCGCTTGACGTCGGTCTGGGTGAGGCCGAGCACCGCGCCGATGACCATCGACACGATGGCCACGCCCCACAGCACCCCGCGCCACTCCCACTGGGTCGACTCGAACGCGACCTGGAGCACGCGCAGGATCCCGCCGAACGCGGCGACCTTGGTGCAGGCGGCCATGAACGCGGTCACCGGGGTCGGCGCGCCCTGGTAGACGTCCGGGGTCCAGGTGTGGAACGGGCCAACGGAAGCCTTGAACAGCAGGCCGATCACCAGCAGGCCCATGCCCGCGAACAGCAGCGTGTCGGAGCGGTCGGTGCCCGCGGCGGCGGAGGAGATGTCCGAGAGCCGCACGGAACCGGCGTAGCCGTAGAGCAGCGCGACGCCGTAGAGGAAGAACGCCGAGGCGAACGCGCCGAGCAGGAAGTACTTGACCGCCGACTCCTGCGACAGCAGGCGGCGACGGCGGGCCAGGCCGCACATCAGGTACAGCGGCAGCGACAGCACTTCCAGCGCCACGAACATGGTCAGCAGGTCGTTGGCCACGCAGAAGGTCATCATGCCGCCGAGCGCGAACAGCGTCAGCGGGAAGACCTCGGTCTGCATGCCGGTGGAGGTGACCTGCGCGCGGTCCTGCAGCGTGCCCGGCCGGATCGCCGCGCTGGCCACGAAGGCGCCGCCCGGCTCGACCGAGCGGTCCGCGATCAGCAGCACCGCGCCCAGCGCCAGGGCCAGCAGCGTGCCCCACAGGAACAGGCCGGGCCGGTCGATGGCGAGCGTGCCCTTCATGGCCAGCTCACCGGCGGCGGGCGCGTCGGAGACGTAGGCCACCAGGGCGATCCCGGCGCCGACCACGGCCAGCAGGGAGAGCACGACCTGGGTGGACCAGCGCAGGTGCCGCGGCAGCAGCGCCTCCAGCAGCACGCCGAGGCACGCCGCGCCGAGCACGATCAGCACCGGCCACACGGCACCGAGCGACGGCGCCTGGACCTTGGTGTCCGACGGCACCGGCAGCGGCGCCTGCTCCTGGGCGAGCAGGAGCACGGAAGAGATCACTGACACTGCGGGCGCTCCTCTGCGGACTGGACCGGGTCGACCAGCTGGGCCTCGCACATCGTGGCGTTCACCGTCGGCGTCACGACGTCGAGCACGGGCTTCGGGAACAGGCCCAGGGCGACGATCAGCAGGAGCAGCGGCGCGAGCACCGCCTTCTCCCGGGTGTTCAGGTCGGCGATCGCCTTCTTGGCGCCGAGTTCCGGCGCGATCGCGGTGCCCGGTCCGCCGCCCGCGCCGATCAGCGCGTCACCGCGCACCGGGCCCTGCATGATCCGCTGGTAGAGCCAGAGCACGTAGAGCGCGGCGAGGACCATGCCGACGGTGGCGATGATCGTGTACACGGGCGCGTTCGGGAACGAGCCGATGAGCACCAGGAACTCGCTGATGAAGGAGTTGGTGCCGGGCAGCGACATCGAGCTCAGGCCCGCGATCAGCAGCATGGCCGCCAGTACCGGGGTCAGCTTGGCCATGCCGCCGTAGTCGGCGACCCGGGTGGAGCCGCCGCGGGAGATCACCATGCCGACCACCAGGATCAGCATGCCGGTGGCGATGCTGTGGTTGATCATGTAGGTGACCGAGCCGGTCAGCGACTGCGAGCTGAAGGCGAAGATGCCCAGGGCGATGAAGCCGAAGTGGGCGATCGAGACGTAGGCCAGGAAGCGCTTCATGTCGCGCTGCCCGGTGGCCAGCAGCGAACCGTAGATCACGCCGATCACGGCCAGCACCAGAACCAGCGGCGCCAGTTCCTTGCTGGCGGCGGGGAACATCGGCAGCAGGTAGCGCAGGAAGCCGAAGGTGCCGACCTTGTCCAGGATGCCGACCAGCAGCACCGCGACGCCGATCGGCGCCTCGGCGGTGGCGTCCGGCAGCCAGGTGTGCAGCGGCACCAGCGGCGCCTTGACCGCGAAGGCGATGAAGAAGCCGAGGAACAGCCAGATCTGCGTGCCCAGCGGCGCGTCGTGCACCACCCGGACCAGGGTGGCCCAGTCGAAGGTGCCCTTGCCCAGCTCGTCACCGGCCATCACGTAGCAGCCGATGACCGAGGCCAGCATGATCAGGCCGCCGAGGAACGAGTACAGGAAGAACTTCACCGCCGCGTACTGCCTGCGCGCCCCGCCGTAGGAGCCGATCAGGAAGTACATCGGGATCAGCATGATCTCGAACAGCACGTAGAACAGGAACACGTCGGTCGCGGCGAACACGCCGACGGTGAGCGCCTGCTCCAGCAGGATCAGCCCGAAGAAGCCGCCCTTGGTGCGGCCTTCCGGCAGCTTGTCCGCCCAGCCCGCGCCGATCACCAGCGGCACCAGCAGACCGATGACCGCGATCATGACCAGCGCGATGCCGTCGACCGCGAACGAGATGTGCACCCCGAAGGCCGGGATCCAGTCGAAGGAGAACGCCTGCTGCAGCCGGGCGCCGTCGGGCTTGAAGTTCACCCACGACGCGATGGCCAGCGCGAACTCCACGACCGAGAAGGCCAGCGCGGCGAGCTTGGCGGTGTGGTCGTTGCCGCGCAGCGCGGTCACCACCGCGGCGCCGACCAGCGGCACCAGCAGGAGCGCGGCCAGCAGCCAGGAACCGGTCCCGGACGTCATGCGAACCTCACCATCAGCAGTGCGGCGATCACCAGGATCGACCCTCCGAGCATGGAAAGCGCGTACGAGCGGACGAACCCGGTCTGCAGCCTGCGCAGCCGACCGGAGCTACCGCCCAGGCCCGCCGCGATGCCGTTGACCAGCCCGTCGACGCCGCGGTTGTCGACGAACACCAGGAACCTGGTGAGCCAGACGCCGGGGCGGGAGAACAGGGCCTCGTTGAGGTGGTTGCCGTAGAGGTCGGCGCGCGCGGCGCGGACCGGGAACGACACCCGCTGCGGCCGGGTGACCGGCTGCTCGCGGCGACCGAAGATGGCGAAGGCGATGGCCGCGCCGATCAGCGAGATGCCCACGGTGAGGATCGAGACCACGGTGTGGTTGAGCGGGCCGTGCGTCTCGACCAGTTCACCGACCGAGGGCTCCAGCCACGCGGGGAGCAGCCCCGACAGGATCGCGCCACCGGCCACGGAGCCGACCGCCAGGATGATCATCGGGATGGTCATCGTGGGGCCCGACTCGTGCGGGTGGTAGGCCCGGCCGTCCTCGCTCTTGAGGTTCTCCCAGCGCGGCTTGCCCAGGAACACCAGGATCAGCAGGCGGGTCATGTAGAACGCGGTGAGGCCCGCGCCCAGTAGCGCGATACCGCCGAAGACCCAGCCGCGGGTGCCGTGCGCGCCGAACGCGGCGGCGATGATGGCGTCCTTGGAGAAGTAGCCGGACAGGAACGGGAACCCGATCAGCGCCAGGTAGCCCAGGGTCCAGGTGACGAAGGTGATCGGCATCTTCCTGGCCAGGCCGCCGAGCCTGCGGATGTCGCCCTCGTCGTTCATGCCGTGCATGACCGAACCGGCGCCGAGGAACAGCCCGGCCTTGAAGAAGCCGTGCGTCAGCAGGTGCAGGATGCCCAGCGCGTACCCGGCCGGGCCGAGGCCGACCGCCAGGATCATGTAGCCGATCTGGCTGACCGTGGAGTACGCGAGGACCTTCTTGAAGTCGTCGTAGGCGCAGCCGATGATGCAGCCGATCACCAGGGTGACCGCACCGATGATCATCACCACGAAGCGCGCGTCCTCCGCCTGCGGCAGCGAGTACAGCGGGCTGGACCGGGCGATCAGGTACACGCCCGCGGTCACCATCGTCGCGGCGTGGATCAGCGCGGACACCGGTGTCGGACCGGCCATCGCGTCGGGGAGCCAGGCCTGCAACGGGAACTGGCCGGACTTACCGCAAGCACCCAGCAGCAGGAGGATGCCGATCGCGACCACGACGCCCGTGGACTGCTTGCCGATCTCGGCGAAGACCACGTCGTACTGGGTGCTGCCGATGTTCTTGAACATCAGGAAGATCGCCAGCGCCAGCCCGACGTCGCCGACGCGGTTCATCAGGAACGCCTTCTTCGCCGCCGTGGCCGCGAAGTTCTTCCCCTGGTACCAGCCGATCAGCAGGTAGGAGGCGAGACCGACGCCCTCCCAGCCGAAGTAGAGCGTCACGAAGCTGTTGCCCAGCACCAGCAGCAGCATCGCCGAGACGAACAGGTTCAGGTAGGCGAAGAACCGGCGCCGGTCCCGGTCGTCGGACATGTAGCCGATCGAGTAGATGTGGATCAGCGAACCCACACCGGTGATCAGCAGCACGAAGGTCAGCGACAGCGGGTCGATGCGCAGCCCGAACTCGACGTCGAGCGAGTTGACCGATATCCAGTCGAACACGTGCAGGTTCGCGACCCGCCCCTCGGCGGGCAGCGACTTGGTGTCGAAGAACAGGATCACGCCGTAGACGAACGCGGCGATGACGGTGCCGCTACCGAGCAGGTGGCCCCACTTGTCGGTCCGGCGCCCGCCCAGCAGCAGCACCGCGGCGCCCACCGCGGGCAGCACCAGCAGCAGCCACGCCGCGCCCGCGACCCCGGAAGCCTGGTGGGCCTCGGCCGCGAGGTTCATGGTTCCCGTCACCTGAGGTTCCCCTTAGTACTTCAGCAGGTTGGAGTCGTCGACCGACGCCGTCCGGCGGGTGCGGAAGATCGACATGATGATCGCCAGGCCGATCACGACCTCGGCGGCGGCCACGACCATCACGAAGAACGCCATGATCTGCCCGGACAGCGAGCCGTTGATCCGCGCGAAGGTCACCAGCGAGAGGTTCACCGCGTTGAGCATCAGCTCGACGCACATGAACACCACGATGGCGTTGCGGCGCACCAGGACGCCGACGGCGCCGATGGTGAACAGCAGCGCGGACAGCAGCAGGTAGTAGGTCGGGGTCATGACCTGTCCTCCTTGCCGGGGGCGAGCGCCCGCGCGTCGGGGCCCGGCAGGGTCCCGGCGACGGCCTTGCGCTCCTGGTCCAGCTTCTCCGAGGCGGTGGCGTCGATGAGCCGCGACAGCGACTCCTCGGCGACCGAGCCGTCCGGCAGCAGTGCGGGGGTGGCCACCGAGTTCGACGTGGCGAACACGCCGGGGCCCGGCAGCGGCGACGGGCGGTCGTGCTCGCCGCGGAAGCGGGCCTCGACCAGTTCCTTCTGCGTCTTGCGGCCGCGCTGGTGGCGGTCCACGTAGCCGAGGACCATGGCGCCGACCGCGGCGGTGATCAGCAGCGCGGAGGTCAGCTCGAACGGGAAGACGTACTCGTCGAACAGCGACTTGCCGATGCTCTTGACGTTGCCCGCGTTGGCGTTGGGCTCGGCCAGGCCGACCGAGCGCACGTCGGTCAGCGCGCGGGCGACCGCGGTCACGATGAGCACGGCCAGCCCGACGCCGAGCACACCGGCCCAGAGCCGCTGCCCGCGCAGCACCTCGACCACGGAGTCCGAGGAGTCCCGGCCGACCAGCATGAGCACGAACAGGAACAGCATCATGATCGCGCCGGTGTAGACGATGATCTGCACGAAGCCCAGGAACGGGGCCTGCTGCACCAGGTAGATCACGCCGAGGCTGAGCATGGTCAGCACCAGGAACAGCGCCGAGTGCACGGCGTTGCGGGCGAAGATCATGCCGAGCCCGCCCGCGAGCGCGAGCGGGCCGAGCACCCAGAACGCCACCGCCTCGCCGGTGGTGACCTGGGTGGCGGTGTTCACCGCCGCCTGGGCCAACAACATCGCGCTCACTTGGCCGCCTCCGCGTTCTTGGCGAGCTGCGGACCGTTGACGTAGTAGTCCTGCTCGTTGTCACCGAGCCGCATCGGGTGCGGCGGCTGCTCCATGCCCGGCAGCAGCGGCGCCATGAGCTGTTCCTTGGTGTAGATCAGCCGCTGGCGGTCGTCGTCGGCGAGCTCGAAGTCGTTGAGCATGGTCAGCGACCGGGTCGGGCACGCCTCGATGCACAGGCCGCAGCCGATGCAGCGCAGGTAGTTGATCTGGTAGTCGGCGCCGTAGCGCTCACCGGGGGAGAACCGCGCGTCCTCGGTGTTGTCGCCGCCCTCGACGAAGATGGCGTCCGCCGGGCAGGCCCACGCGCACAGCTCGCAGCCGACGCACTTCTCCAGCCCGTCCGGGTGCCGGTTGAGCTGGTGGCGGCCGTGGTAGCGGGGCGCGGTGCCGGGGAAGTTCTCCGGGTACTCCTCGGTGACGACCTTCTTGAACATGGTCGAGAAGGTGACCCCGAACCCCTTGAGGGGATCAAAGATGCTCACTGGTCAGACTCCTTGTCCGCACCGGCGCCGACGGCGGCCTTCTCGCGCCTGCGCCGCACCCTCGGCTTGAGGTCCTCCTTGTTGGGGACCACGAGGTCCAGCGGCGGGACCGGGTAGCCGCTGCCGGTGACCGGGACCTGGTTGTCCGGCTGCACCTCGCGGTCCGGCAGCAGCAGGCTGAGCCCGACGAGCAGGGCGAGCACGACGGCGCCGATGGTGATGAAGACCCCGGCCGGGATGTCGTTCTCCTGGCGCAGCACCCGCAGCGTGACCACGGCCATGATCCACACCAGGTTGGCCGGGACCAGGACCTTCCAGCCGAGGCGCATGAACTGGTCGTAGCGCAGCCGGGGCAGCGTGCCGCGCAGCCAGATGAAGACGAACAGGAACAGCCAGGTCTTGCCGAAGAACCACAACAGCGGCCACCAGCCGGTGTTGAAGTAGTTGTCGCCGATCAGCGAGATCGGCCACGGCGCCATGTAGCCGCCGAGGAACAGCGTCGTGCAGAAGGCCGAGACGATGACCATGTTGACGTACTCGGCGAGGAAGAACAGCGCGAACTTCATCGAGCTGTACTCGGTGTGGAAGCCGCCGACCAGCTCCGACTCGGCCTCGGGGAGGTCGAAGGGGGCGCGGTTGGTCTCGCCGATCATCGAGATGAAGTAGATGGCGAAGCTCGGGATCAGCAGGACGCCGTACCAGCCCCGGGATTGCGCGTCGACGATGTCGCCGGTGGACAGCGATCCGGAGTAGAGGATGACCGCGACGATCGACAGACCCATGGCGATCTCGTAGGAGATCACCTGCGCGGCCGAGCGCAGACCGCCGAGCAGCGGGTACGGCGAGCCGGAGGACCAGCCCGCGAGCACGATGCCGTAGACGCCCATCGACGAGCAGGCCAGCACCACCAGCACGCCGACCGGCAGGTCGACCAGCTGCAGCACGGTGCGCTCGCCGAAGATCGAGACCTCCGGTCCGAACGGGATCACCGAGAAGGCCAGGAACGCCGGGATCGTGGACATGATCGGCGCCAGGAAGTAGACCTTCCGGTCGGCCGTCTCCGGGATGATCTGCTCCTTGAACGGGAGCTTGATCGCGTCCGCGATGGACTGGAACCAGCCGTTCGGGCCGACCCGGTTGGGGCCGGGGCGGTGCTGCATCCTGGCCACGATCTTGCGCTCCAGGATGATCATCGCCATGGTCGCCACCGCGCCGAGCAGCAGCAGCACCACGGCCTTGATCAGGATCAGCCAGAGCGGGTCGTCGGCCAGGAGTTGGGCCCTGGTCATGCGTTGCCTCCACTAACCGTCACCACGGCACCGTGGCCGACACCCAGGGTGCGGCGCACGGTCGAGCCCGGGGAGTTGCCCGGCAGCCAGACCACGCCGTCGGGCAGGTCGGCGATCTGCACGGGAACCGAGACCGCGCCCCGCTCGGTGGACACCCGCGCGGTGCCCGCGACGCCGAGGTCGGTGGCGGTCTTGAGGGACAGGCGCGCGTAGACCGGGCGGGCGGTGCCCGCCAGGTGCGGCTCGCCGTCCTGCAGCGACCCGTTGTCCAGCAGCTGCCGCCAGGACGCCAGCACCGCCTGCCCCGCACCCGGGCTCGCCGGGGCGGGCGCGGTGTCGGGGGTGGCGGCGGTGCGCGCCACAGCGGGCAGCCGGGCCAGGTCGGCCGCGCTGGCGGCGGGGGTCTGGGTGAACAGGTCGACGTCCATCTCCACGGCCAGCGAGTCGAGCACCCGGCCGTCGGGCAGCGCGCCCGTGCCCTCGAGGGTGTGCCCGAACTCGCGGACCCGACCCTCCCAGTTCAGGTAGCTGCCGGACTTCTCGACCGCCGGGGCGATCGGGAAGACCACGTCGGCGAGCGCGGTGGCCGCGCTGTGCCGCAGTTCGAGGCTGACCACGAACCCGGCCTCGCCGATCGCGCGCAGCGCCAGCTCCGGGTCGGCCAGGTCGTACGGGTCGACCCCGCCGAGCACCAGGCCGTCGAGCTTGTGGTTGTCGGCGGCGGCGAGGATGGCGTCGGTGTCGCGGCCGACCGCGGTGGGCAGCGCCCCCTCGGCCAGACCCCAGACCTGCTCGACCACGGCGCGGGCCTTGTCGTCGCCGACCAACCGGCCGCCGGGCAGCAGGTTCGGCGCGGCACCGGCGTCGAGCGCGCCGCGCTCACCGGCCCGGCGCGGGATCCACGCGACCTTGGCGCCGGTGCCCGCGGCCAGCCGCAGCACCGCGCTGTAGAGGCCCGGCACCTGGGCGGCGCGCTCGCCGACCAGGATGACCGCGCCCGCGGCGCCCAGCGCCGCGGTGACGTCCGGCGCGTGCGCGGCCAGGCCGTCGAGCGCGGCCGGTTCGCCGCCGGGGACGCAGGCGAGCAGCGTGCCGTTGGTCTTGGTGACGCTCGGGCTCGTCCACTGGCCGAGGTGGAAGACCTTGGTCTTGTTCTTGCGGGCCGCCTTGCGCAGCCGCAGGAACACGATCGGCGCTTCCTCCTCCGGCTCGAACGCGACCAGCAGCGCGGCCGGCGCGTTCTCGATGCCGCGGAAGGTCACCCCGGTCTCCGGGGTGGTGCCGACCACGGTGGAGGCGAGGAACTCCAGCTCCTCCGCGGAGTGCGGGCGGGCGCGGAAGTCGATGTCGTTGGTGCCCAGGGCGATGCGGGCGAACTTGCCGTACGCGTAGGCGTCCTCGACGGTCAGCCGACCGCCGGTGAGCACCCCGACACCCTTGCCCGCGCGGGCCTTGAGCAGCCCCTCGGCGGCCACCTGCAGCGCCTCGGTCCAGCTGGACTCGACCAGCTCACCGGTCTTCGCGTCGCGCACCAGCGGCCGGGTGATCCGGTCGCCCGCGGTGGCGTAGCGGAAGCCGAAGCGGCCGCGGTCGCAGATCCACTCCTCGTTGACCTCGGGGTCATCGCCCGCGAGCTTGCGCATCACCTTGCCGCGCCGCCAGTCCGTGCGCTCGGCGCAGCCGGACGAGCAGTGCTCGCACACGCTCGGCGTGGACACCAGGTCGAACGGCCGCGACCGGAACCGGTACGCGGCGCTGGTGAGCGCGCCCACCGGGCAGATCTGGATGGTGTTGCCGGAGAAGTAGCTCTGGAAGGGCTTCTCCTCGGCGATCCCGATCTGCTGCTGGGCGCCGCGCTCGAGCAGCTCGATGAACGGGTCGCCCGCGATCTGCGCCGAGAACCGGGTGCAGCGCTGGCAGAGCACGCAGCGCTCGCGGTCGAGCAGCACCTGGGTGGACACCGGGATCGGCTTGGCGAAGGTCCGCTTGGTCTCGACGAAGCGGGACTCGGTGCGGCCGTGCGCCATGGCCTGGTTCTGCAGCGGGCACTCGCCGCCCTTGTCGCAGATCGGGCAGTCCAGCGGGTGGTTGATGAGCAGCAGCTCCATCACACCCTGCTGAGCCTTGTCGGCGACCGGCGAGGTCAGCTGGGTCTTGACCACCATGCCGTCGGCGACGGTGATGGTGCAGGAGGCCTGCGGCTTGGGCATCGGCCGCCCGCCCATCTCCACCTCGACCAGGCACTGGCGGCAGGCACCGGCCGGGTCGAGCAGGGGGTGGTCGCAGAACCGGGGGATCTGGATGCCCAGCCGCTCCGCGGTGCGGATGACCAGCTCGCCCTTGGGCGCGTCGACGACCTGGCCGTCGACGGTCAGCCGGACGTGGCCCTCGGGCACCGGCGTGGTCTCTACGGGGTTCTCCGGCGCGATGGTCATGACTGCGCTCCTGCGTAAGCCGGGGCGTTCCGGTTCGCCGCGCACAGCGCGAGGAACTCGTCGCGGAAGTACTTGATACCGCTCTGGATCGGGCTGACGGCGCCGTCGCCGAGCGCGCAGAACGAGCGGCCGAGGATGTTGTCGCAGATGTCGAGCAGGGTCTCGATGTCGGACTCGGTGCCCTTGCCCTCGACCATCCGCTCCAGGATGCCGGTGAGCCAGTAGGTGCCCTCGCGGCACGGCGTGCACTTGCCGCACGACTCGTGCTCGTAGAACTGGGTCCACTTCATGACCGCCCACGGCACGGACACGGTCTCGTTGAAGACCATGACCGCGGTGGTGCCCAGCATCGAGCCCGCCGCCGCGGCGCCCTCGAAGTCCAGCGGGACGTCGAGGTGCTCGGCGGTGAACATCGGGGTGGACGAGCCGCCGGGGGTCCAGAACTTCAGCGGGATGCCGTCCTTCATGCCACCCGCCAGTTCCAGCAGCTCGCGCAGCGTGGTGCCGAGCGGGGCCTCGAACTGGCCCGGGTTGGTCACGTGGCCGGAGATCGAGTAGATCTTCGGGCCGGGCGACTTCTCGGTGCCCATGGTGCGGAACCAGTCCGCGCCGCCGTTGACGATGAACGGCACGCTGGCGATGGTCTCGACGTTGTTCACCGTGGTCGGCGCGGCGTAGAGACCGGCGGCGGCGGGGAACGGCGGCTTGAGCCGCGGCTGGCCGCGGCGGCCCTCCAGCGAGTCGAGCAGCGCGGTTTCCTCGCCGCAGATGTAGGCGCCCGCGCCCGCGTGGACGGTGATCTCCAGGTCGTAGCCGGAGCCCAGGATGTCCTTGCCGAGGTAGCCCGCGGCGTGCGCCTCGCGCACCGCCGCGTTCAGCCGCCGGATGCAGTGCAGGGCCTCACCGCGCACGTAGATGAAGCAGTGGTGCGACCGCATCGCGTACGAGGCGATGACGCAGCCCTCGATCAGCGAGTGCGGGTCGGCCATCATCAGCGGGATGTCCTTGCACGTGCCCGGCTCGCCCTCGTCGGCGTTGATCACCAGGTAGTGCGGCTTGTCCTCGTTGGGCGGCATGAACGACCACTTGATGCCCGACGGGAACCCGGCACCGCCGCGACCGCGCAGGCCCGACGCCTTGACGACCTCGACCAGCTGCTCGGGGGTGCCCGCGAGCGCCTTGCGCAGCGCGGTGTAGCCCTCCAGCTGCTCGTAGGTCTTGATCGACCACGAGGTCGGGGAGAGCCAGCGCTTGGTCAGGACGGGCGTGACCGGCGCGGGCTTGTTCGGGGCGCTCACTTCTTCTCCACCTCCGGCAGGGGCGGGTTCGGCATCGCGGGCGCGGTCCAGCCGCGCTCCTCGGCCAGCTTCGCGCCGCGCAGCGTCTCCACCGCGGCGCTGGGGCCGTCCACGGTGGCCCGGTAGTCGATCTCGTCCTCGGGCCAGAACCCGGCCAGCTCCAGCTCCGCGGTGCGGAAGTCGCGCAGCGGGGCGCCCCGGGTCGGCGCGGGCTTCTCGCCCTTGCGCAGGGCGTCGACGAGCGCGACGGCCTTGTCCGGGGTCTGGTTGTCGAAGAACTCGTAGTTGACCTGGATGACCGGACCGAGGTCGCAGGCCGCCAGGCACTCGGCGTGCTCCAGCGTGATCGAGCCCGGCTGCCCCGGCTCGCCCACGGTCTCGTTGTGGCCCAGGCGCTTGCCGTCCGCACCGAGGTGCTCGCCGAGCTTCTTGTAGATCTCGTCGCCGCCCAGCACCGCGCACAGGGTGTTGGTGCAGACGCTGACCAGGTGCTCGCCGCAGCTCTTGCGCTTGTACATCGTGTAGAAGGTGGCGACCGCGCTGACCTCGGCGGCGGTCAGGTCCAGCTGCAGCGCGCAGAACTGGATGCCCGCCTGGCTGACCCGGCCCTCGACCGACTGCACCAGGTGCAGCATCGGCAGCAGCGCCGACCGCGACTGCGGGTACCTGGCGATGATCGCCTGGGCCCGCTCGACGGTCTTGGCGTCGAAGACGCTCAGGTCCTCGGCGGTGTCGGTGACCAGGTGCTCGGCCTCGACCGGGGCGATGCCCACGACGTCGGTGTCGGGCACCGTCGCCTGGTGGGTGTCACCGGCGCCCAGGCTGGAGCCACCGTACGTGGAACCGGTGCTGCTCAACGGTCACACCCTCCCATCACGGGGTCGATCGAGGCCACGGCCGCGATGACGTCGGCGACCATGCCGCCCTCGGACATCGCGGGCATCGCCTGCAGGTTCACGAAGCTGGGTTCGCGCACGTGCACGCGGACCGGGCGGGTGCCGCCGTCGGAGACCAGGTGGTAGCCCAGCTCGCCGCGCGGGGACTCCACCGGCACGTAGACCTGGCCCGCCGGGACGTGGAAGCCCTCGGTGACCAGCTTGAAGTGGTGGATCAGCGACTCCATCGACTGACCCATGATCTTGCGCACGTGCTCCAGCGAGTTGCCCATGCCGTCGGGGCCGATGGTGAGCTTCGCGGGCCAGGCCACCTTCTGGTCCTCGACCATCACCGGGCCCGGCTCGAGCTTCTTGAGCGCCTGGTTGATGATCCGCAGCGACTGGTGGATCTCCTCGACGCGCAGCAGGTAGCGGGCCCAGGCGTCGGCGTCGGTCGAGGTGGGGACCTCGAAGTCGTACTCCTCGTAGCCCAGGTACGGCTCGGTCTTGCGCAGGTCCCAGCCCAGACCGGCGGAGCGCAGGATCGGGCCGGTGATGCCCAGCGCGAGGCAGGCGTCCACGGGCAGGTAGCCGACGCCCTTGAGGCGGTTGCGCCAGATCGGCTGACCGGTGAGCAGCTTGTCGTAGTCCGGCAGGCGCTTGGCCATGACCTGCAGGAACTCTTTGACCTTGGTCTCGTAGCCGTCCGGCAGGTCCTGGGCGACACCGCCGGGGCGGATGAACGCGTGGTTCATCCGCAGGCCGGTGATGAACTCCAGCAGGTGCAGGGCCTCTTCGCGCTCGCGGAAACCCGCGGTCATCGCGGTCAGCGAGCCGAGTTCCATGCCGCCGGTGGCCAGCGCGACCAGGTGCGAGGAGATGCGGTTGATCTCCAGCAGCAGCACCCGGATGACCTGGGCCCGGCGCGGGACCTCGATGCCGAGCAGCTTCTCGACGGCCATGCAGTACGCGGCCTCGTTGGACAGCGGCGCGAGGTAGTCCATGCGCGTCACGAAGGTGACGCCCTGGGTCCAGGTGCGGTACTCGCAGTTCTTCTCGATGCCGGTGTGCAGGTAGCCGATGACCGAGCGGGCCTGGGTGACCGTCTCGCCCTCGAGCTCCAGCACCAGGCGCAGCACGCCGTGCGTGGACGGGTGCTGCGGGCCGAGGTTGATCACGATCCGCTCGTCGTGGATCGCGTCCTCCAGGACGCTGTCCCAGTCGCCGCCGGTGACCGTGTAGACGCGGCCCTCGGTGGTGTCCCTGGTCTCCGCGTCCGGGATGCGGCTGTCCGTGGCCGTTGGGATGTTCTCGCTGCTGGTGGTCACGAGTACGACCTCCGCTGGTCCGGCGGAGGGATCTCCGCGCCCTTGTACTCCACCGGGATGCCGCCGAGCGGGTAGTCCTTGCGCTGCGGGTGGCCGTCCCAGTCGTCCGGCATGAGGATCCGGGTCAGCGCGGGGTGGCCGTCGTAGACGATGCCGAACATGTCCCACGTCTCGCGCTCGTGCCAGTCGGCCGTCGGGTAGACCTCGACGACGGACGGCACGTGCGGGTCGTCCACGTCCACCGCGACCTCCAGCCGGATGCGGCGGCGGTAGGTCATCGAGGTGAGGTGGTAGACCGAGTGCAGCCGCTGCGGCACGTCCACGCCGTAGTCCACACCGGACACCGAGCTGCACAGCTCGAAGCGCAGCGAGGTCTCGTCGCGCAGCAACCGGCACAGCTCGAGCAGGTGCTCGCGGCGGACGTAGAAGGTGATCTCGCCGCGGTCGACGGTGGTCTGCTGGATGGCGTCCGCGGGGACCCCGCGGGTGGCCATCGCGGCGGTGAAGTCGTCGGTGAACTCGTCGAACCAGCCGCCGTAGGGCCGCTCGGCCGGGGCCGGGCTGTAGGCGGGCAGCGAGAGGCCGCCGAAGCCGGAGGTGTCGCCGGTGCCCGCGACGTTGAACATGCCCTTGCGGGTGCGACCGGCCTGGACCGGCTCGGCCGGGACCGGGGCGCGGTGCTCGGCGACCGCGCCGGGCTCCTGGACGCCGTCGGCGGGCTGCTGGGCGCTGGAGTGCGCGGCGCCCGTGGCCTTGCCCGCGTCCGCTTCGGGGGTGGTGGGATTCTCGTCAGCCATCAGTTCACTTCTTCTTCGCGAACTTCACAGTGGATGCGATCAGCTCCGTGCGCGCCCCGCTGGCCGCGCGGATGGCGGCCCGGGTGGCGTTGATCGGCTCGTCGCCGATCTTGGCGTGCAGCTTCAGGATCGCGTCGAGCAGCATCTCCGGGCGCGGGGGGCAGCCGGGCAGGTACATGTCGACCGGGACCACGTGGTCGACGCCCTGCACCACGGCGTAGTTGTTGAACATGCCGCCGGATGACGCGCACACGCCCATGGCCAGCACCCAGCGGGGCTCGGCCATCTGGTCGTAGATCTGGCGCAGCACCGGGGCCATCTTGTTGGTGACCCGGCCCGCCACGATCATCAGGTCGGCCTGGCGCGGGGAGGCGCGGAAGGCCTCCATGCCGAAGCGGGCGATGTCGTAGCGCGGACCGCCGGTGGTCATCATCTCGATGGCGCAGCAGGCCAGCCCGAACGTCGCGGGCCACAGCGAGTTCTTGCGGCCCCAGTTCACCAGCTTCTCCAGGCTGGCCAACATGATGCCGTTGGGCAGCTTCTCCTCGATTCCCATATCGCGCCCCCTTTCAGTTCCAGTCGAGCCCGCCGCGCCGCCACACGTAGGCGTAGGCGAAGCCGACCGTCGCGATGAACAAGAAGATCTCGACCAGGCCGAACAGGCCCAGGACGTCAGCCGACACCGCGAACGGGTAGAGGAACACCATCTCGATGTCGAAGAGGATGAAGAGCATGGCCGTGAGGTAGTAGGCCACCGGGACGCGGCCACCGCCGATCACCGGCTGGGGGGACGGCTCGATGCCGCACTCGTAGGCCGCCACCTTGGCCCGGTTGTAGCGGCTGGGGCCGAGCAGCGGGCCGAGCAGCGCGGAGAGGACCGCGAACGCCGCGGCGATCACGAACAGGACCACGAGGGGCAGGTAAACCCCCAGGTCGGACGACACATCCGGCGGCTGGGCCAGCGTCCGGGTCAGCGACGCTAGGGCTGGCGTTCCAGCGAGCATGGGCACCTTCTCGTCCTTTCCCGCGTCCTACGGTCGGAACCCTATGGGCCGTGGGTCACAGCACTGCTTGTTAGGCAGCCCTAACCGACCGTTGCCAACGCTTGTGAAAACATTCACAATCTAGACCCGCAGTTGTGAACGGCTTCACAAGCATCGGGGCCAGTGTAGGACCTTCCTCACAGCGCGAAACCCGGCCCCCTCGACAACTCTGCGTGAACCCTCGGTGATCGACAGCACTCGCCTGACCTGCGCTAACACCCCGCTTGCGCGAGCTACCAGACCAATTCCGACGCGGTGCGGAACAACGCGGGGGATTTACGCGGGAAACAGCCGTACACGCCAGAATCACCACTCGACACCATCCCGATAGCGAATTGCTACGCCGTACACCGAACTTCCCTCGACGTTCGAGCTTCCGACGCTCCCGGCGAATCCCCCACCCGAACCACCCGAAGGTGTAGCGGCGCCGGACCCCCCACTTCACTAGCCTCGACCCCGAGAGCCCGACGCCGTGGGCGGCGGGTGAGTCGTGGCGGTCAGGTGCTTTCCGGGGCAGACCGGGACCCTGACCCCGCGCACAGGGCAGGAGTTCATCACCGTGGGTGGTGGGCGAGTCGTAGGACCGGGTGTGACCGGGGCAGACCGGAACCCCGGTCCTGCGCACGAAGCAGGAGTTCGCCGTCGTGGGCGGTGGGCGAGTCGTAGAGCCAGGTGCTACCCGCGGCAAAACGGGACCCTGGCCCTGCGCATCCACCCGAAGGTGTGGCGGCACGCCACTGGCCGATCAGCTAAGCTGGTGGCGAGAGTTCATCACCGTGGGTGGTGGGCGAGTCGCAAGGCCAGGTGCACCTGGGGCAGACCGGGACCCTGGCCTTACGCATGTCCAGGGTATTAGCACCCTGTGGACACCATGAACTGGAAGATCTGGGGCGCCAGTTCCGCGTGGTAGTGCCCTTGTCCGAACGTTGCCGCTCGCACGGCACCGGCCACGATGTCCGCCACCCAGAACAACGGCTCGTCTTTGCCGAGAACGTGCGACACATGGAACTCGGTCGCCTTGGGCAAGTTGTGTCTTGCACCGGTGATGGTGTGGACGTCCCGCCCGTTGAGCTGGATCGAGCGCCCTTCCATGACGAGAGCGGTCACACCGAGCCCGTGCAGTTCGAAAACCAAACGCTCGAGGCACTTGGCCCTGGCGCGCTCCTGTCGCCGACAAGGCACCGGCGAGCCGACAACGACCACGTGCGAGCCGCCCAACCCCACCACCGAGCGAACAGCGCGTGCTCGCTCCTGCTCGTCCATCTCGTGCCAATGCGATTTCCTGATTCGCCGGGCACCTCGCAGCTCGAGCATCGCCGCACGTGCGCGTTCTTGCTCCGGCGCCTCGTACACAGCCGCTGCCAGCACGTACACGCCTCCCCCATCGTCTGTCTCGAGGAAGGACTCGTCCGCGAAAGCCTGCGGGGAGGGAGAAAGCACCGATCAAGGGTAGGGCTCGGAAAGCCGTTAACCCGATCGAGGCATTGGGGTGGCTACAGGCTGGGGGTCACCCGGGTGGCGGCGGTGATGATGCGGTCGTAGGCGTCGCCGTCCTTGGGGTCGTAGAGGCCCGCGAGGAGTTTGAGGACGAGCTTCATCAGCGTCTTCCGGGGGAGGCCGTACTTGGTGGCCACGCCCATGACGGTGGGGTTGCCGATGAGGCGGGAGAAGACGTTGCCCAGGCGGTAGTAGCTGCCCAGGGCCTGCTTCAGGGCCACCGGGTAGCCGTCCAGGGCGCGTTCGCGGGCGGGGCCTTCAGGGCGGGCCAGGGCCTGGACGACGCACTCAGCGGCGAGCCGGGCCGACTCCATGGCGTAGCCGATGCCCTCGCCGTTGAAGGGGTTGACCATGCCGCCCGCGTCCCCGACCAGCAGCAGGCCCGCGCGGTAGTGCGGTGTGCGGTTGAAGCCCATGGGCAGCGCCGCGCCGCCGACCTTGCCGATGGCGTTCTCCTCGCGGAAACCCCAGTCCTCCGGGGTCCCGTCCAGCCAGGAGCGCATCAGCTTCCGGTAGTCGGTGCTGCCGAAGGCGCTCGACGTCGACAGGATGCCGAGGCCCGCGTTGACCGTGCCGTCGCCCATGCCGAAGAGCCAGCCGTAGCCGGGGAGCAGGACCGGGTTCTCCGGGTCGGAGCGGTCCCACAGCTCCAGGTGCGACTCGAGGTAGTCGTCCTTGCTGCGCGGGCTCGCGTAGTACCGGCGGACCGCGACCCCCATCGGCCTGCTATCGATCTTGTCCAGCCCCACCGACAGCGCCAGCCGCGCCGACACGCCGTCGCAGGCCAGGACCAGGGGCGCGCGGTAGGTCACCGGGGTCTTGTCCGGTCCCGCCTTGGCCGCCACGCCCACTACGCGCCCGTTGGCCACGACGGCCTCGGTGACCGTGGTCTGCTCCAGGAGCCTCGCCCCGGCGCGCTGGGCCGTGCGGGCCAGCATCTCGTCGAAGTCCTGGCGGGGGCGCACGACGCCGTACGGGGGGAAGGTGGCCAGGTCGGGCCAGTCCAGCTCCATCGTGATGCCGCCGCCGACCACGCGCAGGCCGCGGTTGTGCAGCCAGCCCGCTTCCTCGCGGGTGTCGACGCCCAGGTCGATGAGCTGCTTGACCCCGCGCGGGGTGAGCCCGTCGCCGCAGACCTTCTCGCGGGGGAAGGTGCTCTTCTCCAGCAGGAGCACGTCGAGCCCGGCCCTGGCCAGGTACGTCGCGGCGGTGGACCCTGCGGGCCCCGCGCCCACGACGATGACCTCAGCGTCCTCGCCAGCCTTGCGGCGGCCGACCGTCGTGCTCATCGCGCTCCTTGTGAAAGCCTTCACGTACTCGGTCGAGTCTAGAGGGAACTGAAACGACCGGACTGTGATCAGCGATCCACCCGGGACTGCTCTTGGAGGGCGCACGATGACCGATCCGGACACCACCGCGACTCCGGCGTTCGGCATCCCCAGGATAGAGGTCGAACCGGAGGACACGCCCCCGTTCGGCATCCCGGCGGTCAGCGTCCCCGTGCACCTGACCCGGGACGCCGACGACGAGACCTCGGTCATCCAGGACACGCCCCTCACCGACGACGACCCGGTCGTCGAGGCCATCGCGCTGCCGCACGAGCCGGAGCTGGCCCGCCCGGCCCGCGCCGCCCGGTTCGTCGCGTCGGCGTTCATCCTGCTCACCGCCGCCGTCGGCGCCCTCTCCGCCTGGCAGGCCTGGCGCTCGTACTGGTTGGTCCGCGACTTCTACTCGGCCATCCCGACCGTCACCAACGAGCAGCTGCAGACCGCGACCGACCGCAGCACCTGGCTCTCCTACGGCTGGATGGCGGGCGTCGCGTTGTCCGGCGTCGCGTTCATCGTCTGGCTGTGGCGGGCCCGGATCAACGCCGCCCGCGTCTGCGACGCGCCGCACCGGCTGCGGATCCGCTGGTCGGTGCTGTCCTGGTTCATACCCATCGGCAACCTGTGGCTCCCCCAGATGGTCCTCGGCGACGTCTGGCGCGCCAGCCGCCCGGACACCCCGGCACGCGGCGGGAACCTGCGGAAGGTGCGGGCGGGCAAGCTGATCGGCGTCTGGTGGGCGCTGTTCCTGCTCACCCACGCGGTGGACCTGGCCGCGGTGAACCTGATCAAGGACGACAGCAGCGTCCAGACCTTCGAGCGGGTGTTCTTCGCCAACGCGGCCAGCGGCGGCCTCGCCGTGCTGTCCGCCCTGGCCATCCTGGTCGTCATGCGCCGGGTCGACCGCTGGCAGGCCGACCGGGAGCTGATCCGCTAGTCGGCCGGGTTGGTCGCCCGGTGCAGGGCGACGACTCCGAAGGTCAGGTTCAGCCACTCCACGTCCTGCCACCCCGCCTCGACGACCAGCCGCGCGACGGCCCGCTGGTCGTGCCAGTCGCGCATGGACTCGGCGAGGTAGGAGTAGGCCTCGCTGTTGGACGAGAACGGCCGCGTGACCAGCGGCAACGCCCGCAGCACGGTGTTGCGGTACAGCCACCGCAACGGCCGCAGCGGCGGCTGGGACACCTCGCAGATCACCAACCGACCCCCGGGCCGCACGACCCGGCGCATCTCGGCGAGGGCGGCGACGGTGTCGTTCATGTTGCGCAGCCCGAAGGACACGGTGACCGCGTCGAAGGCGTTCGTGGCGAACGGCAGGTGGAACGCGTCGGCGGCCACCCGAGGCACACCGCGGTCGGCGCCGCCGCGCAGCATCTCGAGGGAGAAGTCGGCGGCAACGCACCAGGCCCCGGAACGCGCGTACTCGGCGGTGGACACGGCGGTCCCAGCGGCCAGATCGAGCACCCGCTCCCCCGGCGAGGCGTCGAGCACCTGACGGGTGGTCTCACGCCACCGCCGGTCGAAGCCGAGGGTCATGACGGAGTTCGTGCGGTCATAGCCCTTGGCAACCCCGTCGAACATCTCGGCGATGTCGCGCGGATCCTTGTCCAAACCGGCTCGGGCCATCATGTGCGAAGAATACGAGGCCCGCTCGGACGGGGCGGTGCAGGTCCGCCCAGACCAACCCAACGAGCGTTCCGCCCTGGGCAGAGCCACTCGCCAACCCGATGCCAGCGCCCTCACACCCCCAGGCAGACAGCCACCCAACCTGCCGCGTCGGACTCACCACCCCAACGCTCTTCTTCTCCTCCTCCTCCCACACACAACCGCCGCAGGATCCCAGCCCCCACAGAACGCAATGCGGCTGTACCGGACCCACCCCATAACCGCCGCAGGATCCCAGGCCCCGCAGAACGCAACGCGCCCCTGCCATACGCCTTGATGGGGTGGACTTGCTTTGTGTGGGGGGGCGGACCTGCCAAGCAGGTCCGCCCCCCCCCCCCACACAAAGACGTTCCACCCCATCGAGCAGACAGCGGGGGCGCGAAGAGTTCGGTGGGGGTTGGGCTGGCACACGTCGGCGGATGGCGGGTTCTGCTTGGTGGGGTGGAGGAAGTCGCGGGGCGGTTGTGGTGGGCAGGTCAACCCGCGCTGTGGGCGGTGAGCATGCCTTGGACCGAGGAGGGCCAGTCGAAGTCTTCGGCGCGGGATCGGGCGGCGGCTCGGCGGTCGGGTTCCGGGATCGACAGGAGACCTTCCACCGCTCCGGCGAAGGCCGGGGCGGCGTCCGCGACTGCTTGGCCGCAGTCCGGTCGGACGATCTCCGGCAGAGCCGACGACCGCGACACCACAACCGGTGTCCCCGAAGCCAGCGCCTCCAACGCGGCCAGGCCGAACGTCTCGTGCGGACCTGGAGCCAGGGACACGTCGGCGCTGGCCAGTAGGCGGGCGACGTCCGCGCGGTCCGCGACGAAGCCGAGGAAGGTCACCGGCAACCCCTGCGCCCGACGACGCAAAGCCGACATCCGGGGCCCATCCCCCGCCACGACCAGCCGGACGTTGTTGCCTGCCGTGTGGAGTTCGGCGAGGGTGTCGATGCTTCGCTCGACGTGCTTCTCCGGCGACAAGCGTCCACAGTGCACCAGCAGGGCGTCCGCGCCATGGGACAGGTCCGCGCGTAGTGCGCCGTCGTGGCGGGTGGGGGTGAACGTGGTCAGGTCTACGCCGAGTGGGACTCGGGTGACGTTTTCGACGCCAATACGGTCGAACTCCGCGCGAGCGAACTCGGTCGTGCACACAACCCGGTCGTAGTTGGTCGCCATGCGACGGTTAGCGGCATCCGCAACACCGCGCGCCATGGGGCCGGGCATGAGGAACTGCTCCAGCAGCCGATCCAGGCGCTCGTGGGAGATCACGACGCTCGGCACGTCGCGTTCCGCCGCCCACCGGCCCATGCCGCGCAGCGTCAACCGGTCGGAGACTTCCAGCCGGTCCGGCCGCAAACGCGACAGCAACGCCGATACCCGCAGCGGGTTCACCGCCCGGTAGCCCCCTGTACCGGGGATGCGTGGAGCGGGCAGTGTGATCCGGCGGACGCCCGTAGGCAATCGCTCGTCGCCGACCCTGCTTCCTGGCACCACCAAGGTCACGTCGTGCCCGCAGGCCGCGTAGCCTGCGCCGAGGTGGTGCAGTGCGGTGCGCAGGCCACCCGAACGTGGGCCGTAGAAGTTGGCGAGCTGCACGATGCGCATGGCTCAGGCCGCCTTGGCCCCTCTGCCGAGCGTGACCTCGTGGTAGTGCCCCAGCAGCTCCTCACACACCGCGCTCCACGTGCGGGTCTGCACGGCGGCCCGGCCCGCGGCGCCCATGCGGCGGCGCAGGAGGGCGTCGGCGAGGCGGTCGACGGCGGGGCGCAGCAGGTTCGGGAACTGGTCGGGGTCGAGCAGGAAACCGGTGCGGCCGTGGTCGACCAGGTCGCGCGGGCCGCCCGCGTCGGGGGCGATCACCGGCAGGCCCGACGCCATGGCCTCCTGGACGGCCTGGCAGAACGTCTCGTGCGGTCCGGTGTGCACGAACACGTCGAGGCTGGCGTAGGCGGTGGCCAGGTCGGCGCCCTCGCGGAAACCGAGGAAGGCCGCGTTGGGCAGGCGCTGGCGCAAGGCGGCGGATTCCGGTCCATCGCCCACTACGACGACGCGCACGCCGGGCAGGTTGTCGATGGCGGCGAGGTGTTCGACCCGTTTCTCCGGTGCGAGCCTGCCGACGTACCCGACTAGCAGTTCCCCGTTTGGCGCCAGTTGCGCCCTCAAACCGCGGTCTACGTGTTCCGGCGCGAACCGTCGAATGTCCACACCGCGCGCCCATCGGTACACGCGCGGGATGCCGTGGCCGGTCAGGTCGCGCACCGCGGCCGTCGACGGCGCGAGGGTCCGGTCGGCGTTGGTGTGCAGACGGCGGATCCAGCGCCACGCTGCCCGAGCGCCGCGGCTGAGCCCGTACGCGGCGGCGAAACCCGCGACATCGGTCTGGTAGACCGCGACCGTCGGCACCCCGAGCCGCCGGGCCGCCCAGAGTCCGCCCGCGCCGAGCACGAAGGGTGACGCCAGGTGCACCACGTCGGGTCTGAATTCAGCCAGGTCGGTGTGCAGCTTCGGGGTCGGCAGCCCGATCGGCAGGGACGTGATCACGGGCAGGTCGACCGCCCGGACCCGGACGACGTCCGCGTCGAGGTAGCGGTCGGGCCCGGCACCGGGGGCGATGACCAACGCCCGGTGCCCGCGCTGGTGGAGGTGTTCGAGCACCCGCAGGACGGAGTTGGTGACGCCGTTCACCTGCGGCAGGAAGCTCTCGGTCACGATCGCGACGCGCACCTGTCAGACCGTGGCACCCCGTGACGGCCGCCCGGTGGTCGCGCGCGTGACACCATGGCGAACGACACCGGAACTCCCGGTGGGGTGGGCCCGGGCTGTTGGCCAGTGACCAACCTTGGCCTGCCGATTCCCGAGCCGTCACCTGGCGGACGCACGTCGGCCACACGCGGTGGTCACTCTAGGTTGGCATGACGCTCCTGTCTTCCCGCTCGCGCAAACCAGTGGAACCCGGGCTGTTGTCCCGGGCCCTGGAGGTCGCGGGCCGCCTGGCCAACGACGCCACGGACGTGATCACCGCGACCGCCGGGCGCGGGGCCCGACCCGATGTCGTCGACTCGCCGTTCGACTGGGTGACCGACACCGACCGGACGCTGGAGCGCCACACGCGGCGGGTGCTCACCGCCGAGTTCCCCGGTATCCCCGTGGTCGGCGAGGAGTTCGGCGCAGACGTGGGGTCCGACGACTCCGAGTACCGCTGGGTGGTGGACCCGGTCGACGGCACCGCCAACTACGTCGCCGGGATGCCCTGGTGCGCCTACAGCCTGGCGCTGGTCGACGCGGAGGGTCCCGTGGTCGGCGTGGTCGCCGACCCGTACCGGAGCCAGATCTACGCCGCCGCGCGGGGTCGCGGCGCGCGGGCCAACGGGGTGCGGGTGGCGCTGAACGACCGCGACACCACCGCGGGCGCGATCGTGTGCACCGAGCTGGCCCGCAACGGCCCCTGGCCGGGCATGGGCGGGTTCATCGAGCGGGCCGCCACGGCGGGCGCGGGGGTGCGCGTGCTCGGCTCGGCCGCGCTGGCCGTCGCCCAGGTCGCGCTGGGCCACGCGGCGGCCGCGGTGCTGCACAGCTACCACGAATGGGACGTCGCGGGCGCGGTCGCGCTGGCCTTGGAGTCGGGGGCCGCCGTGCTGGACCGGCGCGGCGAGGACGCCCCGCTTCCGGTGGACGGCCTGCTGGTGGCGGCCCCGGGGGTGGCCGAGACGGTGCTGGGCTGGTGGCAGGAGACCGCGAGCTAGGCGCGACCTACCCGCGCGAACACCAGTCTTACTGGCATTTTCACACGTTGACACCCGCTTGCGGGCGGGGTTGGCTCCAAGGCCATGAAGACAGTGAAGTCGTTGGACGGCACGAAGCTGGTCTACGAGGCGGTCGGGTCCGGCAAGCCGGTGGTCCTGGTGGGTGGGGCGTTCAACAACCGCTCGTCCACCGAGCCGCTCGGCAAGCTGCTGGCGGAGTCCGGTCTGACCGCGGTGTCCTACGACCGGCGGGGCCGCGGCGACAGCCTCGACACGGACAACTACGCGGTGGACCGCGAGGTCGAGGACCTCGCCACGGTGCTGCACGAGGTCGGTTCCACCTGGGTGTACGGCATGTCCTCCGGTGCGCTGCTGGCGCTCAAGGCCGCGTCGCTCGGGGTCGTGGTGGACCGGATCGCGGTGTACGAGCCGCCGCTGGGCGCGCCGAACGCGGAGGCGTTCGCCGACGAGCAGGCCGAGCGGATCCGCGGTGGGCGCAGCGACGAGGCGGTGGAGGCGTTCCTGGCCACCACCGGTCTCCCGGCGCAGGGCATCGCGGAGATGCGCGAGGGTCCGTCGTGGATCTACCTGACCGCGCTCGCGCACACGCTGCCCTACGACGCCCGGATCGTGGCGCGCACGACGCTGGAGACGGTCGGCCGGGTCGAGGCGGCCACGCTCGTGGTCGACGGCGCGGCGAGCTCGCCGTTCCTGCGCGACGCGGCGGCGGCGATCGTCGACGCGATGCCGAACGCGACGGGCGTGTCCCTGGAGGGGCAGACGCACAACGTGGACGTCGCCGTGCTGGCGCCGGTCCTGGCGAAGTTCTTCAGCTGACCGACCTGACCGACCTGGCCGCCGCCCGCGCGCCGCGCGGGGACCCGGCGGCCAGCACGGCCGAGGCGATCTCACGGCACTGGTCGAGCGTGTGCTCGGCCAGTGCCGCGCGCACGTGCGGCGCGCCGACCGGCGCCATGGACAGCGAGTCGACGCCGAGGCCGACCAGCACCGGTGCCAGCAGCGGGTCGGCCGCCGCCTCGCCGCAGACACCGACCGGTTTGCCCGCCGCCCGGGCGGCGCGCGCGGTGCGGGCGACGAGGTCGAGCAGGGCGGGCTGCCACGGGTCGAGCAGGTCGGCGAGCGAGCCCAGTTCGCGGTCGGCGGCGAAGGTGAACTGCGCCAGGTCGTTCGTGCCGATGCTGACGAAGTCCACTTCGGACGCGATGTCCGCGGCTCGGAGCGCGGCAGCCGGGATTTCGATCATCACCCCCACCTGAGCGATACCGCGTTCCCGTGCCACTACGGCGAAATCGGCGGCTTCAGCGGCGGTGGCGACCATCGGGGCCATGACCCACAGCTCGACCCCCGTGTCGGCTGCGGCCAAGACGATGGCGTCGAGTTGGTCGTGGAGATGGCCGAGGTGGCGGCGCGCGGTGCGCAGGCCGCGAACTCCAAGAGCCGGGTTGGGCTCCGGTTCGTCGGCCACGAACGGGACAGGCTTGTCCGAGCCGGCGTCCACTGTGCGCACTACGACTCGTTTTCCGCTAAGAGGCTCGAAAACGGCGCGATACGCCGTGCGCTGCTCTTCGACTGTCGGCGGATTCTTACGGCCCAGGAACAAGAACTCGGTGCGGAAGAGCCCAACACCTTCGACGTCGCCGATGTCGGTAGGTCCGCCGATGTTGGCCAGCAAGGCGATCCGGTGACCGTCAGCGGTGCGCCCGGGCCCACCGAGCACGGGGCTCGCGATTGCCTCATCCACCGGGTCTTCGACAACAACGCCCCTGGTCCCGTCCACCCGCACCCGCTGACCATCCACAAGCGACGCGGCGGCCGGGCAGGCGACCACGGCCGGGATGCCGAGCGAGCGGGCCAGGATCGCGGTGTGGCTGGTCGGCCCGCCGCGTTCGGTGACCAGGCCCAGCACCACCGCCGGGTCGAGCGACGCGGCGTCGGCGGGGGCGAGGTCGGCGGCGACCAGCACGTACGGGTGACCAGGTTCGGGCAGGCCCGGCATCGGCAGCCCGAGCAGGTGGGCCACCGCGCGGTCCCGGACGTCGTCGAGGTCGGCGGCCCGCGCAGCCAGGTGCGAGTCGGCCAGCAGGTCCCGGTACCCGGCCACGGCCCGGTCGACGGCCCACGCGGCGGGCATCCCCTGCCCGACCAACTCCGCCACCTTCGCGCCGAGCCCGGGGTCGCGGGCCATCAACGCGGCGGCGACCAGCACGTCCCCGTCCTCGGCCAGGTCCGCGCGCCGCGCCAACTCGACCGCGACGGCCTCCAGCGCGCCAAGGGCCCGTTCCCGCTCGTCCGGTCCGGGCTCGGGTGCGGAGTCGGGCAGGACCGGCGGACGGCCGAGGCGGGCCACCGGGCCGGTGGCCGTGCCGGGGCAGGCGCCGAGGCCGGTGTGCGTGCTCACGCGTCGAAGTCGACCGTGACCGCTTCGGTGACCGGGAGCCCCTGGCAGGTGAGCACGAACCCGGCGTCGAGTTCGTGCTGCTCCAGCGCGTAGTTGCGGCGCATCTCGACCGCGCCGCTGACCACCCGGGCGCGGCAGGTCCCGCAGACCCCGCCCTTGCAGGCGAAGGGCAAGTCGGCGCGCACCCGCTGGGCGGCGTCGAGGATGGGTTCGTCGAAGGGCAGGGCCAGGGTGGTCTCGCGGCCGTCGAGGACGACGGTGACCGCGGCCGTCGGGCCGTCCACGCGCCGCTCGTCGACCCGCTTGGGCTCGGGCGGCGGCTCGTCGACGTAGAACAGCTCCCGGTGGATCCGCCCGCCGTCGACCCCGCGCCCGCCGAGCACCGCGTACGCGTCCTGGACCAGGCCGAACGGGCCGCAGAGCCACCAGTGGTCGATGTCGGCGGTGGGCACCACGCGGTCGAGCAGGGCGGTGATCCGGTCGGCGTCGAGGCGGCCGGAGAACAGCTCCACGTCACCCGGTTCGCGGGAGAGCACGTGCACCAGTTGCAGGCGGGACGGGTAGCGGTCCTTGAGGTCGGCCAGGTCTTCGGCGAACATCACGGTGTCCGAGCGGCGGTTGCCGTAGACCAGCGTGACGCGGGTGTCCGGCGCGGCCAGGACGGTCGCGGCGATGGACAGCACGGGCGTGATCCCGGACCCGGCGGCGAGGAACGCGTGGTAGCCACCGGGCTCCACGGTCGGGGTGAAAGTGCCTTGCGGCGGGAGGACCTCGAGCTTGTCGCCGGGTTTGAGGTCGTCCACGAGCTGGGTGGAGAACAGACCCCCTTCGACCCTGCGCACGCCGATCCGCGGCGCTGCGCCGACAGGGGCGCAGATCGAGTAAGAGCGGCGTTCTTCGTGTCCCTCGACGTCTTGGCGCAACGTGAGGTACTGGCCCGCCTTGAAGGCGAACTGCTCGGCCAGGGAATCCGGCACGGCGAAGGTGATGGCCACGGCGTCGTCGCAGAGCCGGTCGACGCGGGCGACCGGGAGGGGGTGGAAGGCGCGCACGGTCACAGTTCCTTGATCTGCTCGAACGGTTCGCGGCAGTCCTCGCAGCGGCGCAGGGCCTTGCACGCGGTGGAGCCGAACCTCGACAGCTCGGTGGTGCGGTGCGAGCCGCAGCGCGGGCACGCCACCCGTCGCGTGGGGGGCTCCAGGTTCAGCGGGATGGGTCCGACCGTGCGCGGTCCGATTCGCTGCGGTGGGGCTATCCCGTGGTCGGACAGCTTGCGCAGACCGTCTTCGCTGATCCAGTCCGTAGTCCACGCCGGGTGCAGGACAGTGCGGACGTCGACATCGGTGTACCCGGCCTCGGTAAGGCTCTCCTTGAGATCCGCGCGCATCTCGTCGAGAGCGGGACACCCGGAGTAGGTGGGCGTGATGGTGACGGTGACCTTGCCGTCGACCTCTTGCACATCCCGCAGCACCCCGAGGTCGGCGAGGGTGAGGACCGGCAGCTCCGGGTCGAGTACCTGCTCGGCGACCCGCCGCGCGCTCACCAGTGCGCTCCCGGCATCGACCGGGCCACGTGCTGCAGCTCGGCGAGCAGGTAGCCCATGGCCTCGGTGTGCACGCCGTCGCGCCCGGCCTGGCCCGCGAGCGCGGCGACCTGCCGCACCTCGGGCCGGTCCAGCCCGGCGGCGCGGAGCACGGTGTCGAGCACGTCGTCGACCTCGGCGCGCAGCGCGGCCGGGTCGACGCCGACGCCCGCGTCGGCCAGCGCGGCCTCGACCGGGTGCGTGACGTACAGCTCCTCGGTGTACGCCCAGACCAGCGCCAGCCCGGCGACGATCCGCTCCCGCGAGTACTCGGTGCCGCCCGCGAGCCGCAGCACCCACTGGGCGGCGTGGTCGCGGTGGTAGGCCAGCTCCTTGACGCCCTTCGCGGCCGCGGCGGACAGCACCGGGTCCAGCGAGCCGGTGAGCCGCTGGAACAGCGCCAGCCGCCACGACGAGAACACCAGCAGCCGGGCGATGGTGGTGCCGAAGTCGCCGCCGGGGCCGGGACCGCAGTCGATCTCGGCCAGCCGGACGTTGCGGAACTCGCGCTCGTCGCGCAGGTAGGCCAGCTCGTCCTCGTCGCGGCCGACCCCCTCCACCTCGGCGGCCCGGGTGAGCAGCATCCGGGCCTGACCCAGCAGGTCGAGGGCGATGTTGGCCAGCGCGACGTCCTCTTCCAGTTCGGGCGCGCGCGAGCACCACTCGGCCAGGCGCTGGGCCAGGACCAGCGCGTCGTCGCCGAGCATCAGGCAGTAGGCGGCCAGGTCGTCGTGGTCGACCAGGGGCGGCACGGCGCGGTCGACACCGGTCAGCGCTTCGGTGAAGCCGGTGCCGAAGGCCCAGTGCCGCTCCTCGCTACCGTCCTCGACCAGCCCGTCGTAGGCGTTGTCCATTGGTCCTCACAGGTGGGGGACGTCGTCGGGGATGGCGTAGAACGTGGGGTGCCGGTAGACCTTGTCGCCGCTGGGGGCGAAGAACGGGTCCTTCTCGTCCGGGCTGGACGCGGTGATCGCGTCGGCGCGCACGACCCAGATGCTCACGCCCTCGTTGCGGCGGGTGTAGAGGTCGCGGGCGTTGCGCAGCGCCATCTCGTCGTCGGGTGCGTGCAGCGAGCCGACGTGCACGTGGTTGAGGCCGCGCTTGCCGCGCACGAACACCTCGTAGAGGGGCCAGGAACCGCTCACGCCACCGCCTCCGAGTTCTTCTTGGCCGCGTACGCCGCAGCGGCCTCGCGGACCCAGGCGCCATCCTCGTGGGCTTGGCGGCGGTGCGCGACGCGCTGCGCGTTGCACGGCCCGTCGCCCTTGACGACCCGCCAGAACTCGGCCCAGTCGATCTCGCCGAAGTCGTAGTGGCCGCGCTCGTCGTTCCAGACCAGCTTCGGGTCCGGGAAGGTGACGCCGAGCTTGACCGCCTGCGGGACGGACATGTCGACGAAGCGCTGGCGCAGCTCGTCGTTGGTGTGCCGCTTGATCCGCCAGTGCATGGACTGCTCGGTGTTCGAGCTCTCCGCGTCCGGCGGGCCGAACATCATCAGCGACGGCCACCACCAGCGGTTCACCGCGTCCTGGACCAGGTCCCGCTGCTGCTTGGTGCCGCCCATCATGGTCATCAGCAGCTCGTAGCCCTGTCGCTGGTGGAAGGACTCCTCCTTGCAGACGCGGATCATCGCGCGCGCGTACGGGCCGTAGGAGGTGCGGCACAGCGGCACCTGGTTGCAGATCGCGGCGCCGTCGACCAGCCAGCCGATGACGCCGACGTCGGCGAAGGTCAGGGTGGGGTAGTTGAAGATCGACGAGTACTTCTGCCTGCCCGAGATGAGCTTCTCGGTCAGCTCGGCCCGGTCCGCGCCGAGGGTCTCGGCGGCGGCGTAGAGGTAGAGCCCGTGGCCCGCCTCGTCCTGCACCTTGGCCAGCAGGATCGCCTTGCGGCGCAGCGACGGCGCGCGGCTGATCCAGTTGCCCTCCGGCTGCATGCCGATGATCTCCGAGTGCGCGTGCTGCGCGATCTGCCGGATCAGCGTGCTGCGGTAGCCGTCGGGCATCCAGTCCCGCGGCTCGACTCGGTGGTCGGCCGCCACGACGCGGTCGAACTCGCGCTCCAGGTCCACAACACCTGATGTTACACCGGAAAGCGAAATTCGCAGAGGACTGTCACATCGCCGGGATCAGACCCGGGGCTTCCGGCGGGGCCGGAGCTTGCGGACGTGCAGCGGGCCCTTGCGGCGCAGCCAGTAGAGGACGCCGCCCACCACCACCCAGACCCCCAGCACGGCCGTGCTGACCGGCAGGATCGTCAGCGCGGCGCCGCGCCCCGCGACCCGGACCAGGTCGGGGTTGGCCTGGTCGTACTCGACCCGCACGACCTGCCCCTCCGCCAGCGCCTCCGGGTAGAGCACGCCCACCGTGGGCACGTGCTCGGCGCCGTCCGGGGTCTGGAAGCGGACCAGGGTCCGCCCCGGGGAGACGCTCACGACCTCGGCGTTGGCGTTGCCGGTGCGCCCCTCGATGGCCGCGTCCTCGGTGAACGCGGCGACGACGAGCAGCACGCCGAGCGCGGCGACGAGACCGCCGAGCACGATGGCGACCAGCGCGGTGATCGCCCGGCGGCGCTCGGGGCGGGTGAGCTGCTCTTCCTGCACGCGCCCAGCCTAATCAGCGGACTTGTGGATCACCCCGAGATCGCCACACCCACCGTCGGCCGGGCGAAGCCCGGCCGAACTCCCATACCCCGCCAACCGGCGCTCCCCACCCAGCTCAACCCGTGATTGCCGCGCCGACGGCAGACCGGAGGCGCGCGTGCAAATCTCGCAGTCCATCCCGACTCGCGCACACCTCGACCACGTTCAACCCCGGTCGCGGCTCGAGCGCCGCGCGGAACTCGGCGGCGCTCTTCGGCCGGGTGTGCGCGACCCGGTGCGCGGCGCACAGCAGAGCCAGGTCGACCCCGTGCGGGGTGCCGAAGACCCGCTCGAAGCTGCCGCGGTGTTCGGCGGCGCCCTGCTCCAGCAGCGAGAAGATGCCGCCGCCGTTGTCGTTGAGCACGACGACCGTCAGGTCGGGGCGCTGCTCGCCCGGGCCGATCAGCAGGCCGTTGGCGTCGTGCAGGAACGTCAGGTCGCCGACCAGGGCGTACGCGGGGGTGCCACCGCCGAGCGCGATGCCCGCGGCGGTCGAGAGGTTCCCGTCGATCCCCGCCACGCCCCGGTTCGCGTGCACCACGACGTCCGGGCGGTGGTGGGCGACGAGGTCGACGTCGCGGACCGGGTTGGACGAGCCGAGGAACAGCACGGACCGCGGCGGCAGCGCGTCCACCAGGTCGCGGGCGATGTGCAGGCCGGTCGGCCACGGCTCATCCGCCAGCAGGTCGGCCACCGCGACCCCGGCGGCGTCCTCGGCGTCCTGCCAGCCCGCCAGCCAGCCCGGCTCGTGCCCGGTGACGTGCGCGAGGTCGTCCTGGTCGAGCCAGCTGCGCACGTGCGTGGCCACGAACTGCGGATCTGTCCACTGTGGATGGTCACCGATGCCGTAGACCGGCACGCGGTCCATCAGCCCGCGCACGCCCCGCGACAGCGTCGGCCTGCCGACGACCACCACCGCGTCCGGGCGCAAGTGCGCCGGGAGCGCGCCCGTGCCGAGCAGCAGGGGGCCGCCGCGCAGCACCCGGGCGCCGCCCGCGATGGCCGCCGCCGCGCCGACCGGCTCGGCGACCACGGGCCAGCCCGCCTTGGCCGCCACCCCGGCCGCCGAGGTCGCGCGGGCCGGGTCGCCGCTGCCGACGACCATCAGGGTGCGCGCGGGCAGCGGGAAGTCGACCCGGTTGCCGGGCAGCGCGCGGGAGGCGGACCACGTGGTCCAGCGCAGGCCGCCGGGCCTGCCGTCGAGGGCGTCCGGCCACTCGTCGCCGAAGGTCGGCACCAGCGGCTCGCGGAACGGGATGTTCAGCTGCACGGGTCTGCCGGTCTCGGCGCGGGCCACACCGCGGCAGACCAGCCCGCGCCACACGGGGTTGAGCCCGGCGCGCCGCTCGGCCACCGGGAAGTCCACCGCGACGGCGGCGGAACCGAAGATGTTGCGCTGGTCGATGGTCTGGTTCGCGCCCGTGCCGTGCAGCTCCGGCGGCCGGTCGGCGGTGATCAGCAGGACCCCGACACCCGAGTGGTGCGCCTCCAGCACGGAGGGGTGCAGGTTCGCCACGGCCGTCCCGGACGTGCACACCACGGCGGCGGGCCTGCCGGTCGCGCGGCCGAGGCCGAGCGCGAAGAACCCGGCGGACCGCTCGTCGACGCGGACGTGCAGCGTCAACCGACCCCGCTCCGCCGCCTCCGCCAAGGCGAACGCCAACGGCGCGTCGCGCGACCCCGGGCACAGCACGACCTGCCGAACCCCGTTGCGGACCAACTCGTCGACCACGACGGTGGCCATCGCGGTGGACGGATTCACTTCCACCCCTTCTCGCTCGGAAACCACTCGGAACTACCCGACCCCCGACCATTCCCGCCGGACAACGCGGCAGGCAACCACAACCCGCCGAAGTGACGCAGACCGGCCGGGGTCGATCGCCCGTGGGAGCGTGACCGGCGCTCCCGTCCGGGCGCGGGACCAGCCGGTCAGTCGCATTCGGACCGGCTCCCCCACAACCAATCTCACCACCGAACCGGCCGGGCCACCCGCGAACGGAAGCTGGATCACACCGCCCGCCGCCCCATCGCGCACCGGGAAACCCCGGGAACCGGCCCCCGGGAACGCTTCCGCGACCGGAGCGGTCAGGAGCCCGCGACGGCGGTGGGGTGTTCGTGGGGGCGGTGGCGGAACAGGACGCGGGCGCGCAGGCTCCAGCGCGCCATGGCGCGGCCCGCCTGGGTGAGGCCGACGCGGCGGGCGGTCCAGTCCGCGTCGAGGGCGTCGAGGACGCGGAGGCGGCGGAGGAACCAGGAGCCGATCTCGGCGGCGTGGGTGGGGCCGAACGGGGCGCCCGCGCCGTCGGTCCAGCCCTCCTCGGTGAGCACGTGGGCGATCTTCTCGAAGATCCGGGTCGGCGCCATGCGGTCCTCCAGCAGCAGCGCCGCGCAGACCACCTCCTGGGTGACGCCCAGGGCCGTGCGGTCCAGCGAGATCAACCGCTCGCCCACCGTCATGAGGAGGGAGTCGGCGTCGTCGAGCAGCGCGGTGCCCTGGTCGGTGAGCCGCAGCCGGGTGCCGTCGCGGACCGTCAGGCCGAAGTCGCCCGCCAGTTCCCGTAACAGCTTCACCGGCGGCCACTGGGACTCGCTGCGGCCCGCGCCGCCGAGTTCGGTGCAGGTGGGCATCAGGTCGACCAGGTCGCCGACCAGGGTGGTCGGCAGGTAGCCGCTGCCGGTGAGCCGGGCGCCCTGGCCCTGGCACTGGGTGAGCAGGTAGGTCAGCGCGGGCAGGTGCGCGCCGTCGCTCTCCGGGGCGCGGCGGACCTCCGGGCGCAGCCGGACCATCAGCTCGCGGCGGGTCTGGCTGCCGCGGCCCAGGGTCCACTCGTCGAGGCGCTCGTCGAGCAGCCGGACGAACCAGGTCTCGTCGCCCTCGTTCTCCGGGCTGGTGAGCAGCCGCATGACCAGACCGACGCGCAGCGCGTCGGCGCCGTCGGCGGGCAGGGTGCCCGCGTCCACCGCCTCCTCCAGCAGCCGCCCGGCGGCCGCGTGCAGCGCCGTCTCGATCGGGCCGCCCTGGTCGGCCCAGGTCATCAGCGGGGTGTCCGGCGGCCAGACGCCGGACGCGCGCCAGGCCGCGGCGACGAGTTCCCGGTAGCGCGGGTCCGCGCCCGCCGCGTCGAGGATGGCCCGGGTGGTCTCGGCGCGGCACACCGCGGCGTAGTCGGCGTGGCCGAGCAGGTCGAGCAGTTCGGCGAAGGACTCGCAGGTCTGGTGCAGGTCGTCGAAGGCGCCTTGGCCGCCGGGGCTGTGGTGGGCCTGCGGGAGCGTGCTCCACACCATTTGCTGCACGTCGTAGCGGGTGACCTTGGTCGGGTGGGCCGCGGTCGCGCGCATCACGTGCCAGAGCGCGTGCGCGTGCTTCGCCGCGGTGTCGTCCCGCGCGCGGATGACCGCCAGCGCCGAGTCCAGGTCGTGCACGACCCCAGCTTGACACGCCGGCGGCCAACCCCGCGAACGACTGTCCACAGGTCCGCCGGCATGCTCGGGCGGCGTGGCAGATCCCGAGGTTTCCGAACTGTTCGATCCGGCTCGCTGGCGGTCCGTCGAGGGGTTCGACTTCACCGACATCACCTACCACCGGGCGGTGGACACGGGGGCCGTGCGCATCGCGTTCGACCGGCCGGAGGTGCGCAACGCCTTCCGCCCGCACACCGTCGACGAGTTGTACCGGGCGCTGGACCACGCGCGGATGAGCGCCGACGTCGGCTGCGTGCTGCTGACCGGCAACGGCCCGTCGCCCCGCGACGGCGGCTGGGCCTTCTGCTCCGGCGGCGACCAGCGCATCCGGGGCCGCACGGGCTACCAGTACGCGGCGGGCGAGACCGCCGAGACGGTGGACCCGGCGCGCGCGGGCAGGCTGCACATCCTCGAGGTCCAGCGGCTGATCCGGTTCATGCCGAAGGTCGTCGTCGCCGTGGTCCCCGGCTGGGCCGCGGGCGGCGGCCACAGCCTGCACGTGACCTGCGACCTGACCCTGGCCAGCGCCGAGCACGCCCGGTTCAAGCAGACCGACGCCGACGTGGGCAGCTTCGACGGCGGGTTCGGGTCGGCGTACCTGGCCCGCCAGGTGGGCCAGAAGTTCGCCCGCGAGATCTTCTTCCTCGGCCGGACCTACACCGCGGCGGACATGGTCCGGATGGGCGCGGTGAACCAGGCCGTGCCGCACGCCGAGTTGGAGGAGACCGCGCTCCAGTGGGCGCGGGAGATCAACGGCAAGTCCCCGACGGCGCAGCGGATGCTCAAGTTCGCGTTCAACGCCATCGACGACGGCCTCATCGGCCAGCAGGTGTTCGCGGGCGAGACCACCCGCTTGGCCTACATGACCGACGAGGCCGTCGAGGGCCGCGACTCGTTCCTGGAGAAGCGCGACCCGGACTGGTCCCGCTTCCCGTACTACTACTGAGGGCTACTTGCCCCGGCGCAACACCTCGTGGTCGGCCAGCAGCCGGGCCCACAGCGCGGCCCGCCGGTCGGTGTCCACATCGGACAGCGGTAGCTCGAACACGTCGGCCAGGGTGGCGAAGTAGTCGCCCTGGTCGGCGATGTCGGACTTGTCCTCCCCCTCGGTGGTGCGGTGGGTGAGGACGAGTCCGCGCAGCGTCGTGACGGTGTCGGCGTCCCGGCGGCACACGCTGACGATGCGTACGAAACCCGACTCCGGCTCGGTGGACAACGCCTTCTGCCGGAAGCCGAAGTCCGCGAGCGTCCCCTCGAAGGGCGTGAAGTCCATGCCGTGGAAGTAGCCGCGCGGGTCGTGGTCGAACCGCCAGCCGCCCGGCACGATCCCGGACGGGCGCAGGCCGAACACCGACGGCCCCTGCCGGTACTGGCCGGGCACCAGCGGCAGCGGGCCGTGCAGGGCGTCGCCCAGTCCGATGTCGACGTACCAGCGACCGCCCGGGGACTGCGCGGACGGCAACCCGCGCACCTCGACGGCGAGGTGGTTGGCGTAGGCCCGGAACGGCTCGGAGTCGGCGCTGAGCTGCACGGTGCCGACCCGCCAGTGCGCGTCGAAGCCGAGCCAGTCCAGCAGGCAGGCGAACGCGCCGTTGAGGTGGTAGCAGTAGCCGCCGCGACCGCCGACCACGTGCCGCACGGACTCCAGCGGCTCCACCCCGCGCGGTTCGCCGATCGCGATCCACACGACCTCGAACGGGACCCGCTCGACGTGCGCGTGGTGCAGGGCGACCAGGGTGTCGAGGGTGGGCGGCGGCGGGGCGTCCCAGCCGAGCCGCTTGAGGTAGTCGTCGCGCAGGGCGGTGTCGAGCGGCCTGCGCCACGGCCGGGCCAGCCGCTCGGGGTCGGCCTCGGCCCGCCGCACGTCCGCGCGCAGCCGCGGCGGCGCGGGCTCGACCCACTCCTCGAAGTCCGACTGGGACATGGCTGACCTCCGGTTTCCCACTACGCCTCGCCGGTCCGAGGGTAGGTCGTCCGGCCGACTGCCAGGATTGACCCTGTGCGCACACTTGTCCTCGATGGCGGCCCCGGATCGGTCCGCGCCCTGGCGGACGCCCTGCGCGCGGCGCTGCTGGACGCGGCACCGGGCACCGTGCTGCCGCTCGGTCCCGGCGAGTCGGACGCGGACCTGCGGCCGGACCTGCCGGTCGAACCCGGTACGGCCTTGATCGTGCGCACGTCCGGGTCCACGGGCGCGCCGAAGGGCGTGCTGCTGTCGGCGACGGCGCTGCGGGCTTCGGCCGAGGCGACCCACCGCCGGTTGGGCGGCGCGGGCACGTGGCTGCTGGCCGTGCCCGCCCACCACATCGCGGGCGTGCAGGTCGTGGTGCGCTCGCTGCTGGCCGGGACCCCGTTGGCGGTCCTGCCCGCGGGCGGCTTCCGGGGGCGGCCGTTCGTGGAGGCCGCCGCCGACGTGCTGACCGCGACCGGCCCGCGCTACACCGCGCTCGTCCCCACCCAGCTGACCAGGCTGCTCACCGAGGGCGGCGACGCGCTGGCCGCCTTGCGCGCCTTCGACGCCGTCCTGGTCGGCGGGGCCGCCACCGCGCCGACGACCCTGGCCCGCGCCCGGGAGGCGGGGGTCGCGGTCGTGACCACCTACGGCATGTCCGAGACCGCGGGCGGCTGCGTCTACGACGGCAGGCCCCTCGACGGCGTCCAGGTCCGCATCACCGACGACCGCGTCGAGTTGGGTGGCCCCACCCTCGCCCACGGCTACCGCCTCGACCCCGAGTCCCCCGACTTCGCCTGCGGTTGGTTCCGCACCTCCGACCTCGGCACCCTGACCGACGGCGTGCTGGCGGTGCACGGCCGCGCCGACGACGTCATCAACACCGGCGGCGAGAAGGTCTCCCCAGCCGCCGTGGAACGCGTGCTGACCGCGCAGCCGGGTGTCGTCGAGGCGTGCGTCGTCGGCCTCCCGGACCCGGAGTGGGGTCAGCGCGTCGCCGCCGCGGTCGTCACCACCGCGCCGATTCCCTTGGCACCACTGACCGACGCGGTCCGCGCGGAACTCGGCGCGCCTGCGGTTCCCCGCCCGATCCGCGTGTTCCCAACACTTCCCCAACGCGGACCGGGCAAAGTGGACAGAGCGGCGGTCGTCACGCTCCTGGCTCGGGACTGACCGCGCCGACCTGCCGGAAGTACTCCGTCAACCCGTCGAGCATGCGGAGCAGGCCGAACTCGAAGAGGTTGTCCAGGCGCATGTCGTAGTCGAAGTCCTGGACCATGGCGGCGAAAACCGGGTAGTCGCCCGAAGACAGCAGTCGTACGAACTCGCCCTCGTTCTGGGACATCCACTCGTCGTCGGTCAGGCCCGTCTGCTCCTCGGCCTCACGCTCCCACTCCAGGTTCACCGCGGTGCCGCGCACGTAGTTGAACATCGTCACGTAGACGTGGAACTTCTCGTCCTTCGGCAGGTTCAAGGCGGCGAGCGCGGTCATCGTCCACTCGGCCTGGCGCAGCCCTTTCGGCAGGATCTGCGGTCGCGTCAGGGAGAACACCTGGGCCAGCCACGGGTGCCTGCGGAACATCCGCCACTGCTGGCGGGCGGCCAGTTCCAGGCCCGCCCGCCAGGACCGCGGCGCCCCTTCCGGGAACACCGCCTCGCCCATCGACTCGTCCATCATCAGCAGGATCAGGTCTTCCTTGCTGTCGACGTAGCGGTACGGCGCCATGGCCGCCACGCCCAGCTTCGCCGCCACCGCGCGCATGGACAGACCGGCCAGGCCCTGGGTGTCGGCGATCTCCATGGCCGCCGCGACGACCCGGGCCCTGGTCAGCCCCTCCGGTTCCGCGCGTTCCACCGGCCGCGCGGCGGGATCGGTGACCACGGTGCCGACCCTGGGCACGGCGTGGACCAGCCCCTCTTGCGTGAGCACCTGCAACGCCTTCGTCGCGGTGGCGAGCGCGACGCCCCAGTCGCGGGTGATCTGCCGGGTCGACGGCACGCGGTCACCCGGGTTCAGCTCCCCTGCGGCGATGCGCCCGCGCAGGTCGGCGGCCACCCGGCGGTACGGCGGTTCCATACACATCTCCTGTACTAGTACAGCGTGGGCAAAACTTTACCATTGACTAGGCTAGACATCTGTATGTACGTTGTAAACACAGCTTGCGGGACGGACCGCAGGAGCACAACCCGCAGGGGGAAATCGACATGCCTACCGCACTCATCTCCGGGGCCAGCATCGCCGGACCGGCCGTGGCCTACTGGCTCCAGCGCACCGGCTGGACCGTTACCGTCGTCGAGCGGGCTCCCGCGCTGCGGCGCGGCGGCCAGGCGGTGGACATCCGGGGGACCGCGCTCCAGGTCGTCGAGCGGATGGGCCTACACCCCGAAGTCGCGGCCCTGCACACCAAGATGCGCGGGATGTCCTTCGTGGACGCCGAGGGCAACGTCCTGATGAGCTCCACCGAGGAGACCCTGACCGGCGGCGTCATCGACAGCCCCGACATCGAGATCCTCCGCGACGACCTCGCCGAACTGCTGCACAGCGCCACCGCCGACCGGGTCGAGTACCTCTTCGGCGACACCATCACCGGTATCGACCAGAGCGGCGACCGCGCCGTGGTCACCTTCGAGCACGCCGAGTCCCGCGAGTTCGACCTGGTCGTGGGCGCCGACGGCCTGCACTCCCGGGTCCGCGCGCTCACCTTCGGCGAGGAGTCCCGGTTCCGCAGCGACCTGGGCACCTACGTGGCCATGTTCAGCCTGGACAACCACCTCGACCTCGACCACTGGCAGACCTTCCACCAGGCGGAGGGCACCATGGTCGGCATCTACAGCGCGCGGGACAACACCGAGGCCCGCGGCATGCTCGGCTTCGAGGGCACGGACATCGACTACGACTTCCGCGACGTCGACGCCCAGCGCGAGCTGGTGGCCGCGCGGTTCGCCGACAACACGGGCTGGGAGACCCCGGCGCTGCTGCGCGCCATGTGGACCGCCCCGGACTTCCACTTCGACTCGTTCAGCCAGATCAAGATGGACACCTGGTCGCGCGGCCGGGTCACCCTGGTCGGCGACGCGGGCTACTGCCCATCCCCGCTCAGCGGGCAGGGCACCAGCCTGGCGCTGGTCGGCGCGTACCTGCTGGCCGCCGAACTGGCCAAGACGGACCTGTCCGCCGCGGGCCTCGAAACCGCGTTCGCCGCCTGCGAGACGCGCATGCGCCCGTTCATCGACAGTTGCATGCGGCTCGCCACCGACACCCCCGGGCAGCCCCCGTCGCCGGAGACCATGCGGGCCGCGGCCAACGGGATCTCGCTGGATGAGCCGGAGCCCGCTCGGTAGCACCCGCCCGCGGAATCTCGCTGGATGCGCCGAAGCCCGCTCGGTAGCGTCCGCTGATCGTGGACCTCGCCATCGTCACCCTCGCCGAACGCCCGGACCTGGCCCCGTGGATGACCGCCTTCCCCGGCGGCTGGCCGGAGTTCATGAAGCACGACCCGACCAGCGGGTTCTACTACAACGCCGTGAGCGAGTACTACGCCGAGTACGTGCTGCTGGCCTACGACCGCGCCGACCCGGACCGGGCCGTGGCGCAGGCCTACAGCGTCCCGGTGCACTGGGAGGACGACCTGCCCCCGGACGGGTGGGACCGGGTCATCCTGCGCGCCGCGCTGGACCGGCTGGCGGGCCGGGCGGCGAACCTGGTCTCCGCGATCGAGATCAGCATCCGCCCGGACCTGCGCGGCAGCGGCCTGTCCGGGGTGCTGCTGGGGGCCATGCGGGACAACACCCGCAGGCTCGGCTTCGACACCCTGGTCGCCCCGGTCCGGCCCAGCGCCAAGGCCGCGCACCAGGACGTGCCGATGACCGAGTACGCGCACCGGACCCGGGACGACGGCCTGCCGTTCGACCCGTGGCTGCGGGTGCACGTCCGGGCGGGCGGCGTGCTCGAGTCCGTGGCGCCCACCTCGATGACCATCGCCGGGACGCTCGCGCAGTGGCGGGACTGGACCGGTCTGCCGTTCGACGAGACCGGCCCGGTCGCCGTGCCGGGCGCGCTCGTACCGGTGAACTGCGCGGTCGAGCACGACTACGCGGTCTACGTCGAGCCGAACGTGTGGATCCGCCACCGGACGTGACAAGCCCCTCACCGGGCGGCGCCACCGGTCGCACCCGGGATCGATGAAGATGGTGCGATGGCGACAGTCGCGGAGTGGGTCCAAGGCGCGCGGGTGCGAACCCTGCCGAACTCGGTGGCACCGGTCCTGGTCGGCGCGGGCGCGGCGGGCGCGGTCGGCGCGTTCTCCTGGGGCCGCACCCTGCTGGCCCTGCTGGTGGCGCTGGCGTTCCAGGTCGGGGTGAACTACGCCAACGACTACTCCGACGGCATCCGCGGCACCGACGCCGACCGGGTCGGGCCGCTGCGCCTGGTCGGGTCCGGCGCGGCGCCCGCGAGCGCGGTGAAGGCGGCGGCGTTCGCCTGCTTCGGCCTCGGCTCGCTGGCCGGGCTCGCGCTGGTGGCCGTGGCGGGCACCTGGTGGATGATCTCCATCGGGGTGGTCTGCGTGCTCGGCGCCTGGTTCTACACCGGCGGCAAGCACCCGTACGGCTACTCCGGCCTCGGCGAGATCGCGGTGTTCCTGTTCTTCGGCTTGGTCGCGGTGCTGGGCACGCAGTTCGTGCAGGCGGGCCGGGTGACCTGGCTGGGCCTGGCGGGCGCGGTCGCCATGGGTTCGTTCTCCGCGGCGATCCTGGTCGCCAACAACCTGCGCGACGCCCCGACCGACCGCGTGGCGGGCAAGCACACGCTGGCCGTGCGGTTGGGCGAGACGCGCACCCGGGTGCTCTACGAGGTGCTGGTCGCCGTCCCGTTCGCGGTCAGCGCGGCGGCGGCGTTCGTCACGCCGTGGGCGCTGGTCGGCTTGGTCGCGGCGGCGCTGGTGGTCCCGGCGGTGCGCAAGGTCGGCGGCGGTCAGACCGGTCTCGGCCTGATCCCGGTGCTGAAGGAGACCGGGCTCGCCATGCTGGCCTGGGGTGTGGTGACCGGCGTGGCGCTGGGCTTCAGCTGACCCAGGCGCCGGTCTCGAGGAACTCGTCGAGCACGCGGTCGTGGGGCGCCAGATCCATGCCCTGGGCCGCGATCCACGCGTCGTCGTAGTAGGTGTGCGAGTAGCGCTCGCCGCCGTCGCACAGCAGCGTGACAACGCTGCCGGACTCCCCGGCCGCGCGCAGTTCGGCGACGAGTTGGAAGGCGCCCCACAGGTTCGTGCCGGTCGACCCGCCGACGCGCCGCCCCAGCACCCGCTCGACCCGCCGGATCACCGCGATGGACGCCGCGTCCGGCACCTTCACCATCCGGTCGATGACCTGCCCGAGGAACGACGGCTCCACCCGGGGCCGCCCGATGCCCTCGATCCGCGAGCCCCGGCAGCCGGTCAGCCCGGGCTCGGTGTCGCGCCAGGCGTCGAAGAACACCGAGTTCTCCGGGTCGACTACGGCCAGGTGGGTGTCGAGCTTGCGGTAGCGGATGTAGCGGCCGATGGTGGCGCTGGTCCCGCCGGTCCCCGCGCCGACGACGACCCACGCGGGCTCCGGGTGCGGTTCCCTGGCCATCTGCTCGAAGATCGACTCGGCGATGTTGTTGTTGCCGCGCCAGTCGGTGGCCCGCTCGGCGTTGGTGAACTGGTCGAGGAAGTGCCCGCCGAGTTCGTCGGCCAACCGGCGGGACTCGCTGTAGATGCCGCCGGGTTCGTCGACGAAGTGGCACCGGCCGCCCTGGCGCTCGATGAGGTGGATCTTCTCCGGGCTGGTCGTGCGCGGCATCACCGCGATGAACGGCAGGCCCAGCAGCCGGGCGAAATAGGCCTCGGAGACGGCCGTCGACCCCGATGAGGCCTCGATCACCGGCGTGCCCTCGACGATCCACCCGTTGCACAGCGCGTAGAGGAACAGCGACCGCGCCAGGCGGTGCTTGAGCGATCCCGTGGGGTGCGTGGACTCGTCCTTGAGGTACAGGTGGACGTTCCAGTGCGCGGGGAGCGGGAACGGCAGCAGGTGGGTGTCCGCGCTGCGGTTCGCGTCCGCCTCGATGATGCGCACCGCCTCGCAGACCCAGGCGCGAGTCTTGGCACAGCCGCGATCCAGGGCGCTCATGTACCAACATTCTGGTCTACCTGCGGTTTTGCGGCAAGCCAACCGCCGGTCGCGCGCACGGCCGAGCCAGGTGGAACACGCCTGGACGGACCGCTAGCCCTCGCCGCGCAGCTCCGCGCGGAGCCGGGCGCGTTCGGCGTTGCGGGCGGCGTGCTTCACGGCCAACCCGGCCGTGATCCGGGTGTTCAGGCCGCGGAACAGCAGCAGCCCGAGGGGGAACCCGACGACCAGACCGATCGCGACGGACACCAGCAGGGGGATGTCGAACAGCACCAGCACCGTCGTGACCGCGGCCGCCAGGACCAGCCGGAGAACGGTGTAGAGGGCCAAGTCCCGCCCCAGGGTGCCGGGCGCGGAGTCGCGCTCGCGCGCCTGCTCCACCGGGGTGTCCTCGTCCACGGGTCGAGGCTACCCCTCGAGTTCCTCCGCCGTGTTGGGCCTGCCCTCGAAGCGGGTGGACAGGACGACCGTCGAACGCGTCCGCGCCACCCCCTTGATCCGGCGTAGCCTGCCTAGTGCCCGTTCCAGTTCGTCCACCGTGGCGACCCGGACCTTGACGATGAACGCCTCATCACCGGCCACCCGGTAGCAGGACTCGACCTCCGGCAGGTCCCCCAGCGCGTCGGCGACTTCCTCGTCGTCGGCGGTGTCCGTGGGGTGGATGCTGACCAGGGCGGTCACCCCGAGTCCGACGGCCCGGGGGTCCACCTGGGCGTGGTAGCCGGTGATGACGCCGGACGACTCCAGCTTGCCGACGCGCTCGTGCACGGCGGAGGCGGAGAGCCCGACCTGTCGGCCGAGGTCGGCGTAGGTGACCCGGCCGTTGGTGCGCAGCGCGGCGATGATGCGGCGATCGACGGTGTCCACGGGGCGCAAGCGTACGGCGTGCGCGGGCCGTGTCCGAACCGGCCGATTTGTCCCTTACTACCTCTTTACTATCACCCAACCGTTCGAGTACCCGATGGGCGGAGTGCCACGATGCTCCTGGTTTCACCTGTTGATGAGGAGGCGGCGATGACCGTTGCGCACGTGGGAGAGCGGTTGCTGACCCCGGGTGAGGTAGCGGCCCTGTTCCGGGTCGACCCCAAGACCGTGACCCGGTGGGCCACCGCGGGGCGGATCGGGTCGATCAGGACGCCGGGGGGCCACCGCCGGTTCCGCGAGTCCGAGGTCAAGACCTTGCTGGCCGAGCTGACCACCGAGGCTACCGAGCAGAACGCCTGATCAGCGTTAGCTCCGACACCCGGCCGGTGGCCACCGGTCCGGGTTTCGGTGCGTGATCGTTGCGGGTAGCGCGGCCCCACGAACCCGACAAACGGGCTAACCTCGAAACCCCAGTCCGGGTTCGGGAAAGGTGGTCCGGCATGTTGTACCTGCTCGCCGCGGTCGGCGCGATCACGGTCGGCGTACTGCTGTGGCGGGCGTTCGGCGTGCAGGCCGCGAGCGTGTCCTCGCGCCAGGGCGGCACCATCGCCCCCGATGACGACCCGGAGTTCTTGCGCCGCCTCGACGAGCACCGCAAGCGCGGCGACGCGGGCGACGACCCCAAGAGCTGACCAGCGCGGCGCGATCCCGCCACGGCGCCCGTCGGCCGGGCACGATCCAGCTGGATCCGATCCAGCTGGATCCGATCCAGCGCCGCGAACCGGTCCACCGGAGTCGGCAGGATCACACTCGGCGACCGGGCGGACCAAGCGCCGAGGTGCGGTGGATCCTTTACCTTTCCCCCGCTTTCACCAGAACCGCTATCGCGGACGCGGTCCGCTGGGGAAGTCGTCCGCGACTGTGGCGGCCATCTCCAGCAGGGCCAGTCGGGTCTCCGGGCCGAGCCGCTCCAGCTCGATCTCCGCGCCCTCTTCCAGGTGCGGGTCGAACGGGATCCGGCAGACCGCGCGGCAGCGGGCACCGAAGTGCTGCGTGAGCTTGTCCAGGTCGACCGAACCCGACTTGGGCCGCACCGAGTTGATGACCGCGACCGAGCGGGCCACCAGGTTGCGGTAGCCGTGCGCGTCGAGCCAGTCCAGCGTCGCCGAGGCGCTGCGGGCGCCGTCGACCGAGCCCGAGGACACGATCACCAGCGAGTCGGCGAGGTCGAGCACGCCCTTCATCGCCGAGTGCATGAGTCCGGTGCCGCAGTCGGTCAGCACGATGTTGTAGAAGTGCTCCAGCAGCGCCACCGTGCGCCGGTAGTCGTCCTCGCTGAACGCCTCCGACACCGCCGGGTCCTGCTCGCTGGCCAGCACCTCCAGCCGGGACGGGCCCTGCGAGGTGTAGGCGCGGATGTCGCTGTAGCGGCGGATGCGGCCCGCGTCGCGCAGCAGGTGCCGCACGGTGGCCGTGGTCTCCAGCGGGATCTTCTGGCTCAGCGTGCCGCGGTCGGGGTTGGCGTCCACCGCGATCACCCGGTCGCCGCGCAGCGACGAGAAGGTCGAGCCGAGCGTGGTGGTGGTCGTGGTCTTGCCGACACCGCCCTTGAGGCTCAGCATCGCGATCTTGTAGCAGCCGCGCAGCGGCTGGTTGACCCGGGCGATCAGCTCGCGCCTGCGGATCTCCGCCGGGCTCTCGCCGACGTTGATCAGGTGGCCGGAGGCGACGTAGACCGCCTTGCGCCAGCCCGACTGCGGCGTCCGCTTGGTCTGCTTGAGCAGCCGCGCCGAGGACAGCTCCTCGCCGTGCTGGCCCTGCCGGGGCTGGCTGGCGTAGGGCCGCTGCGGTTCCGGGAACCCCGGCTGGCCGACCGGGTGCGGGCCGGAGATGCCCGGGTTCGGGCCGTACGGGTTGAGCGGCGGCGCCTGGTTCGCCCCGAACGGCGCGGGCTGGAACGGCTGCTGCGGCGGCTGGGGCCCCGGGAACGGGCCGCCCTGGCCCGGTCGCGCCGCGTGCGGACCGGGGGCGCCGGGGTGCGGGCCCGAGTGGCCCGGGTGACCGGGTCCGACCGGGTGCGGACCGGAGTGCGCGGGTGCGGCGTGCGGACCGGACTGGGCCGGGTTGACCCGCTGCGGGCCGGACGGCGGTCGCTGGTGGATGTCCGCGCGGCTGACCACGCTGGTCTTGTCGGGGTTGTCCGCGCTGTCTGCGCTGTCCGCGGCGGGCGCGGAAGGGGCGGGCGGCGCGGTCGACTCGGTCGTCGGCTCCTCGCCGGACCCGGTGTCCTTCGGCGCCTGCTGCTCGGGCACCCGCATGACGTCCGCGCCGTTGGCCACGGCGGGTAGTCGGTCGGCGGAGTGCTGACCCGGTTCGGGGTCGGCCAGGTGTGCCGCGGCGCGCTCGGGATCCGGCCCGAAGTCGCCGTGTTGCTCGCCCTGGAATTCGCCGTGCGCGGTCTCCGTCACCGCAGGCGGCTGCCAGACCACCTCGGACTCGTCATGGCGTCCAGTCACGCGTGTGACCCCTCCTGCGAACTCAACCCGGGCAGTTGCGACGTTAGTCGCTCACCGCGCCACCCACCGAAGGGGGTGACGCGGTGTGCGCGAGCAACAACGGGGAGCGGGCTCCTACTTGGCGTACGAGTGCAGGCCCGCGATGACGAGGTTGATGAAGAACAGGTTGAAGACCACCATGCCGAAGGCCACCGAGTTGATCACGGCGGCGCGCGTGCCGCGCCAGCCCGCGGTGGCCCGGGAGTGCAGGTAACCGGCGTAGACGACCCAGGCCACGAAGGCCACGGTCTCCTTCGGGTCCCAGCCCCAGAACCGGCCCCAGGCGGCCTCGGCCCAGATCGCGCCGCAGATGATGCCGAAGGTGTAGATCGGGAAGGCGAAGATCGTGGTGCGGTAGGCGAGCCGGTCGAGCGCGTCGGCGACCGGCAGGCGCGGGCCGAGGCGGGCGAACTTGGCCGGGTTCGCGTCGTGCTTCACCCGGACGAGGTACAGCACGCTGACCACGCCGGGCACCAGGAACAGGCCGCTGGACAGGATGGCTGCGGCCACGTGGATGACCAGCCAGTACGACTGGAGTGCGGGCTGCACGGGGGCGGCGGCGGTGTAGAGCGCGGTGCCGCCGAGGAACATCAGGATGACGACCGGGGTGAGCACGAACGCGCCGAGCCTGCGCACGTCGAACTTGCGCACCAGCACCAGCCAGGTGACGACCGCGACGAACATGGTGGCCGCGCCGTACTCGTACATGTTGCCCCAGGGCGCGCGCCCGGTGGCCACACCGCGCAGCACGATCGAGGTCAGGTGCAGCAGCGCGCCGAGCACGGTCAGCGCGACGGCCATCCGGCCCGCGCGGTCGGCCCTGCCCCGGCCCGGCTGCTCCTCGAGGCGTCCGATCTTCGGGGTGTCCGCCACCTCGGCGGGCGCGCCCGCGCCGACGAGCACCTTGGCCTCGGCCTGCTCGGACCTCTTGGCCTTGCGGGTGAACGCCTGCTCGGTCGTGTACAGGACCATGGCGAAGACGTAGACGAGCGCGGCGGCGCCGTAGAGCCAGTCGCCGTAGTTGGCCAGCGTCTCGTTGACCGGCATCAGCTATCCCTCCGGGGATCCAGCAGCAGTGCTGCGAGCCTGTTGAACTCCTCGCCGTAACCCGCCTGGTCGGTGCGAGCGAGACCGCCGACGCGGACAACCGTACGACCATCCCCCGCCGGTGTCGCACGCACCCACACGCGACGCCGCTTGATGGTCAGCGAGACGCCGAGGCCGAGGACCATCAGCACCGCGCTGACCAGCACCCAGAGCTGGGTGGGGTCGTGCGAGACCTGCAACGACACCCACTGCTGGACGCCGTCGAAGGTGACCTTCGTGCCGTCGTCGAGGGTGATGGCGCCGCCGGGTTTCAGGTTCTCCCTGGCCACCCGGGTGAGCCTGCCGCTGTCCACCAGGGACTGGTCGATCTCGAAGATGGACTGGCCGCGGCCGGAGTCGATGCCCAGGTCGCCGCGCATCACGTCGACGGCGACCGCGGGGTCGGTCAGCTGCGGGTGGCTGGAGGTGAGGACCTTGTCCTCGATGAGCGCGGTGGGCGCGAACAGCCCGGTGACCGCGATCTGCCGCTTGCGCCGCTCCTCGGAGTCGGTGACGCCGGGCGGGTCGAACTTGGTGGCCCCCTCGGAGAGCAGGGTCAGCGCGTCGACCGTGCGCCACTGGATGGTCTGGGTGCGCCGCTGCCCGTCGGGGAAGGTGACGGTGAAGGTGGGCGCGTAGCCGTGGCCGAGCAGGTAGACCCGGTCACCGACGATCCGCAGCGGGTCGTTGACCTGGAGGCGGTAGGGCTGCCAGTGGTCGTCGTCGAGGTCGGTGCCCGCCTGGTAGTCGACCTGGGCGGTGAACTGCTCGGCTTGGCCGTTGGGCAGGTAGCTGGCGTCGAAGCCGTTGACCCGCACGCAGAAAGGCGCCAGGTCGGTGCCGTCGACCCGCAGCCCCGGCTTGAACGAGTCGTAGCCGAGGGTGCCGGAGTTGCAGAACTCGGACCCGTCCGCGACGACGATGACCTGGCCCTCGTAGTTGAGCATCTTGCCGACCGCGAGTGCCACGATCAGCCCGAGCATGGCGAAGTGGAAGACGAGGTTCCCGGCCTCGCGCAGGTACCCGCGCTCGGCGCTGACGGTGCGGACACCGTCCTCCTCCTCGCGTTCGAGGACCCGCCACCCCTTGAGGTGCCGCCGAGCGCCCGCCACGACCTCGTCGGGGGTCGCGTCGGACTCGGCCTCGCCGCTGTGCGGGAGGCGGGTGAGGTTGCGCGGGGTGAGCACGGGCTGGGCCTTGATGGCCTTGGCGTACTCGACGGTGCGCGGCAGCAGGCAGCCGACGAGGGAGATGAACAGCAGCAGGTAGATCGCCGAGAACCAGACGCTGGCGTAGACGTCGAAGAACTGGAGGCGGTCGAGGAACCGGCCCCACCAGCCGTGCGAGTCGATGTAGTCCAGCGCGCGGGGCAGGTTGAGCGACCGCTGCGGCAGGAGGGCACCGGGCATGGCGGCGAGGGCGAGCAGGAACAGCAGGATCAGCGCTGTCCGCATCGAGGTGAGCCCGCGCCAGGTGTTGCGGGCGAACGCGAGGAAGCGCCTCGGCCGCGTGGTCGTCTCGCTCATAGCGCGGGGGTGAAGTCGGAGACGAAGGCGTTGCGCAGCCAGGACACGAGGTCACCCCACACTCCGGTCACCAGCAGGATGCCGACGACCAACAACAGGCCCCCACCGAAGAGCTGAACGGCCCGCCCGTGCGTCCGCAGCCAGGTGGTCGCGCGGACCGCCCAACCCGCGCCGATGGCGAGCAGGAGGAACGGGATGCCCAGGCCGAGGCAGTAGACGACCACCAGCAGGTACCCGCGCGCCGCCGTCCCCCCGGTGGAGGCGGCGATGGTGAGCACCCCGGAGAGGGTGGGCCCGATGCACGGCGTCCACCCCAGGGCGAAAACCCCCCCGAGCACCGGAGCTCCCGCCAACCCGAAGCGCGGGGTCTTGTGGATGCGGAGGTCCTTCTGCATGCCGGGGACCAACCCGATGAAGACCAGCGCCATGGCGATGGTGAGCACACCCCCGATGCGCTGCAGGAGGTCCTCGTTGATCAGCAGGGCGTCGGCCAGCCACACCAGGCTGCCGATGGTCGCCGCGAAGACGACGGTGAAGCCGAGGATGAACAACCCGACCGCACCGAGGACCCGGTAGCGCCCCCGCTTGCGCGCCTCTTCGTCACTGACCGCGGGCGCCTCGGCCCCGACCAGCGCGGCCAGGTAGGCGAGGTACCCGGGCACCAAAGGGACGACGCAGGGCGAGGCGAACGAGACGAGCCCGGCCAACAACGACACCCCGGCCGCCACCAGCAGCGGCCCGGAAATAGCCAGCTGCGTCGGGTCCACCCGATCAGGGTAGGGACCGCTCGCTGAGACCCGTTGCGGGGTAGGTCCCCAGCATCGCCTGAGTCACACCGGACACTTCCCCGAACGCACGTTCCCGGCGCGGCGTCACTCGGCGGTGAGGCGGTCCAGTACCGGTTTGAGGTCGTCGGCCAAGAGGTCGCGCAGGAAGACAGCGGCGACGCGGCCTTCCTTGTCCATCACGAACGTCGCGGGCACCACCGATCGCGGGTAGCCCTTCAGGGCCAGCAGCGAGCGGCCCGGTGGGTCGAAGATCGACGGGTACGTCAGTTTCCGGTCCCGCACGAAGTCCTGCGGTACGTCACGCTGGTTGTCCCGGAAGTTGATGCCCAGCACCTGAACACCCCTGGACCCGTACCCGTCCTGGATCTTCTGCAGCTCCGGCGCCTCGAGCCTGCAGGGGCCGCACCACTGGCCCCACACGTTCAGCACCACGACCTTGCCCCGGTAGTCCGATAGGGACAGTTTCCGGTTCTCGTCCATCAGGTCCGGGCCGGACAGTTCCGGCAGCGGCTTGCGGTCGGCGACCGCGTACGTGATGTCCGTCTGCCCGCCGGGCGACACGAAGACGAACTCCGTGCCGCTGGCCACCGCCCCCTTGCTGGAGGAGCAGCCCGACACCGCGACCGCCACGACGGCCACGGCGACGAGGAGCCGCTTCATGCGCCGGTGTTCTTCGGGTCGCTGGTGCCCGCGGGTTCCGCGTAGCGCAACCCCACGAGCCGCTCGTCTTCGAAGATGAGGCTGGTGAGGGAGGCGAGGGAGCACTGGCGGTTCTTGGGGTTGTGCCACAGGCGCTTGCCCTCCAGGTAGCGGCGCAGCGTCCACACCGGCAGCTGGTGCGACACGCACACCGCCTCGTGGCCGACCGCCACCTCGCGGGCGCGGTGGGCGGCGCCCAGCATCCGGTGGGCGATCTCCAGGTACGGCTCACCCCACGACGGCGTGAACGGGTCGCGCAGGTGCGGCCAGTTGCGCGGCGACCGCAGCGCCCCGTCGCCCACCGACACCTTCTGCCCCTCGAACACGTTCGCCGACTCGATCAGCCGGTCGTCGGTGGCCAGTTCCAGCCGGTGCGACCCGGCGATCGGGGTGGCCGTCTCCTGGGCCCGCTGCAGGGGCGACGCCACCACGTGCACGATGTCGCGGTCGCTCAGGTACTCGGCCACGGTCAGCGCCTGGCGCTTGCCCGTCTCCGACAGGTGGAACCCGGGCAGCCTGCCGTAGAGGATCCCCGTCGGGTTGTGCACCTCGCCGTGGCGCAGCAGGTGGACGATCGTCGTGCTCACGCCTTCTCCTCCGCGGCCGCCGCGGCGGCGGCCGCCGCGGCGGCGGCCGCCGCGGGCAGGGCCGCCTCGATCTGCTCGAACGCCGAGTCGTCCAGGGCCGCGCTGACGAACCACGCCTCGAACGCGCTCGGCGGGGCGTAGACGCCCTGGTCGAGCAGCGCGTGGAAGAACGGCGGGAACCGCCAGGTCTGGGCGGCTTTGGCGCCCGCGTAGTCGACCACCGGGTCCTCGGTGAAGAACACGCTGACCAGGTTCCCCGCGAACTGCACGCGGTGCGCGACCCCCGCCTTCGACAGCGCGGACGTCAGCAGCGCGCCGAGCCGGGTGGCGTTGTCGTCCAGCGCCCGGTAGACGTCCGCGTCGGCGGCCCGCAGCGTCGCCAGGCCCGCCGCGACGGCGACCGGGTTACCCGAGAGGGTGCCCGCCTGGTAGACCGGCCCGGCCGGGGCCAGGTGCCCCATGACGTCCTCGCGACCGCCGAACGCGGCCGCGGGCAACCCGCCGGACATGACCTTGCCGAAGGTGTACAGGTCGCCCTCGACGCCCTCCAGGCCGTACCAACCACCCGCGGAGACGCGGAAGCCGGTCATCACCTCGTCCATGATCAGCAGGGCGCCGTGCGCCTCGGTGATCTCCCGCAGCCCCTGGTTGAACCCCTCGACGGGGGCGACCGCGCCCATGTTGCCCGCCGCCGCCTCGGTGATCACCGCGGCGATCGTGTCGCCGTGCTCGGCGAAGGCCGCGCGCACCGCGTCGAGGTCGTTGTACGGCAGCACCAGCGTGTCCTCGGCCTGCGCCCCGGTCACCCCCGGGGTCGTCGGCAGGCCCAGCGTCGCGACGCCGGAGCCCGCCTCGGCGAGCAGCGCGTCGACGTGGCCGTGGTAGCAGCCCGCGAACTTCACCACCCGCTTGCGCCCGGTGAACCCGCGGGCCAGCCGGATGGCGCTCATCGTCGCCTCGGTGCCGGAGTTGACCAGCCGCACCCGGCGCACCGGCGCGACCCGGCGGATGATCTCCTCGGCCAGGTCGACCTCGCCCGCGGTCGGGGTGCCGAACGACAGCCCGTTGACCGCCGCCGCGCGCACCGCCTCCACCACGGCCGGGTGGGCGTGGCCCAGGACCATCGGCCCCCACGACGACACCAGGTCGACGTAGCGGTTGTCGTCGGCGTCCCACAGGTAGGCGCCGAGCCCGTTGACCATGAACCGCGGCGTGCCGCCGACCGCGTTGAAGGCCCGGACCGGCGAGTTGACCCCGCCCGGGATGACGGACTTCGCGCGGTCGAACAGGGCGGCCGAGCCGCGCACGTGTGCCTGCACCTCAGGTGTCACCCACCCAGTCTCGCAAACCCGGGAGAGTGCCCGCGCTCACGCCCGGCGGCGGCGGGTGCGCACGGCCAGCGCGAGCTGCCGTCCGGCGTCGAGCAGCAGCAGGAGCGCGAGCGTCCCGGCGAGCACCGCGCCGCCGATCCAGTTGCCCGCGTAGTGCCGGAAGTCCAGGTCGGGGCGTTCGGCGATCTTGCTCAGCTCGGGCGTGCCGCGGCCGTAGAGCCACAGCGCCAGCCACACCAGCGCGGCGGCGACCACCAGCTCCACCGCCGCGATCACCGCGCGGCGGGGCTGGTTGAGCGCGCTCTCGCGCGCGGGCCAGCCGAGGCCGGGTGGGGTGGGCTCGGAGGTATCCGCAAGCGTCACGCCGGTCAGCTTCTCATGCCCCGGCATCGGGCAGCGCGGCGAAGTAGGTGCGCGCGTCGAGCCGCGACAGCAGCGTCACCACCAGCACCCAGACGGCGATGAGCAGCCCCCCGAGGTACGGGGCGGCAGACGCGGTGAGCCCGTTGGCCGCCGCGGGTGCGCAGAGGGCACCGACCAGCGCCGTGGCGATGAGCCCCCACCGCGCCCACCCCCGACCCGCGTGCAGCGGCCAGGCCAGCAGCAGCGCGCCGACGGCCGAGATCCCGGTGCCGCAGCCGAAGTACCAGCTCGGCTGGCGGTCGGCCAAGAGCAGCAGCACGGCCGCCAGGACGGCGCCGAGCAGCGCGGCACCTAACGCGCCGGTCACCGCGAAGGGCCTGGTCGATCCGGCCGGGTTCTCGGCGGTGGGGCTCGGCTCGGTCACGGGAGGTATGTAGCCCGGGCGCGGTCAGTTGTTACGAGGTGAGCGCCACGTCCACCCGGGCGTCATAGTCGGCCGGTTTTCCCCTCTGCACAAGTACAACGGGCCCTTACGGGAACCGGGTCACCGGCGGCGGCCCGCCTCCAGGAAGGCCTTCGCGTCCGGCGTGTAGAGCAGGTAGATGCCGCCGCCGACCAGCAGCACCGGCAGGATGCCGATGATCACGTTCGCCCCGCCGCCGGACACGGAGTACAGGCTGTAGAGGATCAGCAGCCCGCCCAGCACGGTCAGCGCCGTGCGGCCCCACTGCTTGCCCGAGCGCACCTTGAGCACGAACAGCACGGTCAACCCGATGATCAGCGCGGCGATCACCCCGCTGATGACCAGGGTGAAGTCGACCAACTGGTTGATCTTCTCCGGGGTGACCGGCTCCTTGGCCGCTTCCAGGCTCTTGCGGGCGGCTTCGCGCAGCGAGGTGTGGTCCATCGTGAGGGTCAGCACGGTGCCGAGCAGGTACAGCGCCGCGTTGACGAACCACAGCACCGACGAGGTGTTGACGGCGCGCGGCCGGGGGGCGGTCTGCCGTTCCTGCTCCGGCACACCCGGCATCGGCTCGTAGCGGGGGGCGTCCTGGGGACCGGGATCGTTGGTAGCCATGGTCAAAAAGTATTCGGCTCTGCCAACCGACGCAGTACCGGCACGCCGTTGTCGCAGTTCACACCTCGTGAACGAATCCCCCGAGGCGTTCGGCGAACTCCTCCGGCGCGCTCGCCCAGGCCAGCACCACCGTGCCGTCGTCCAACTCCAGCGGGATCTCGGTCGTCTTGCGCGGCACGGCCCACCCGCCGCCGAGCGGACGAGCGCCGACCGGGACACCCACGTCGGCGACCCGCGCGATCCGCCGGATCTCCAGCACCTCGCGGCCCTGCTGGAGGGTCACCGGGGTCAGCACCACCCGCCGGACCCGCCTGCGCGCGGCCACCCAGACCGCGGCCATGCCCGCGAACGCGTACCCGACCAGCCACCACGCGAACCAGTGCACCGGTCCGGTGAGGCTCTCCACGCCCGCGCCCGCCGCCCCGAAGACCGGCCCCCACAGCACCGGCCACCAGGTCGACCCCGGCTCGAAGTAGAGGACCGGTTGGGTCACCGCTCACCGTCGTGGGGGTAGAACGGCCGCGCCGACTTGAAGAACAGCAGACCCACGCCGACCACCGTGAGCAGCGCGCTGAACAGCCCGTACACGGTGACGCGGCCGATCGAGTACTCGAACAGCGTGGCGAACACGCCGACCACGAGCAGCAGCGTGCGCGCCTTGCGCACCCCGCGCCGCGCCTGCGTCGACAGCAGCACGAAGAACCCGAGGAAGGTGACCGTGCCGATGACCAGCCACCAGGACAGCGTGGTCGCGTTCGCCTGCACGTCGGACAACCGCAGCTCCGGCGCCCGCTCGACCCGCAACCGGGCCCAGTCCGCGCGCAGCGCGAGGAACAGCACCGCGCCGACGATCCCGGAGACCCCGGCGGCGACCAGGACCCAGAACGAGATCCGGACCACGCGCGGCGCGTCGGCGCGCGCCGCCACCTCGTCGGCGGTGGGCATGACCGGGGGTTCTTCCGGGACCGTCATGCCGGCGAAGATACCGGTCAGTCCCGCAGCCAGCCCGCGGCCTCCACGGCCCAGTAGCTGAGGATGACGTCCGCGCCCGCGCGGCGGATCGAGGTGAGCGACTCCAGCACCGCGCGCTTGCGGTCGATCCAGCCGTTGGCCGCCGCCGCCTCGACCATCGCGTACTCGCCGGAGACCTGGTACGCCGCGACCGGCACGTCCGAGACCTCCCGCACCGCGCGGATCACGTCCAGGTAGGCCAGGGCGGGCTTGACCATGACCATGTCCGCGCCCTCGTTCAGGTCGAGGTGCGCCTCCCGCAGCGCCTCGCGCACGTTGGCCGGGTCCTGCTGGTAGCCGGTCCGGTCGCCGTCGAGCTGCGACTCCACGGCGTCGCGGAAGGGGCCGAAGAACGCGGAGGCGTACTTGACCGAGTAGGCGAGGATGCCGGTGTCGATGTGCCCGGCCGCGTCCAGCGCCTCGCGGATCACGCCGACCTGGCCGTCCATCATGCCGCTCGGGCCGAGGTATTGGGCGCCCGCGTCGGCCTGGGCCAGCGCCATGTCGGCGTAGATGGCCAGCGTGGCGTCGTTGTCGACCACGCCGTGGTCGTCGAGCACGCCGCAGTGGCCGTGGTCGGTGAACTCGTCCAGGCACAGGTCCGACATCAGCACGGTGTCGTCGCCGAGTTCCGCGCGCAGGTCGCGCAGGGACGTGTTGAGCACGCCGTCCGGGTCGATGCCGCCGGAGCCGGTCGCGTCGCGCACCTGCGGCACGCCGAAGAGCATGATCCCGCCCACCCCGGCCGCGACCGCCTCGACGGCGGCCTTGCGCAGCGTGTCGCGGGTGTGCTGGACGACACCGGGCATGCTCGCGATCGGCAGGGGCTCGGTGGCGCCCTCCTTGACGAACATCGGCAGCAGCAGCTGCCGCGGGCGCACCTCGGTCTCGGAGACCAGGCGCCGCACCGCCGGGGTGCGGCGGAGCCTGCGCGGCCGGTGGTTGGGGAACATCTATGCGGTCCCTTCCAGGACGGAGAACGAGCGCGGGCGGCGTGCCGAGGCACACCGCCCGCGAGTAGCTCTAGCGCCGCGCGCGCTTGGTCTTGCGCGGCGGGGGTAGCGCCCCTTCCGCGCGGAGCCTGGCCGCGTGCTCGGCCAGGGCGTCGACCAGCGCGGGCACGGTCGCGTGTTCGGGCTGGACGTCGACCCGCAGGCCGAACTCGCGGGCCGTCTCGGCGGTCTTGGGGCCGATGCAGGCCACCAGGGTCCGCGCGTGCGGCTTGCCCGCGATGCCCACCAGGTTGCGCACGGTGGAGGACGAGGTGAAGCACACCGCGTCGAAGCCCCCGGTCTTGATCATCTCGCGGGTCTCGGCGGGCGGCGGCGCCGCGCGGACCGTGCGGTACGCGGTCACGTCGTCGATCTCCCAGCCGCGGTCGCGCAGACCGGCGGCCAGGGTCTCGGTGGCGATGTCCGCCCGCGGCAGCAGCACCCGCTCGACCGGGTCCAGTATGTCGTCGTAGGGCGGGAAATCGGCCAGCAGACCCTCGCTGGACTGCTCGCCGGAGGGCACCAGCTCGGGGTTGATGCCGAACGAGCGCACCTTCTCCGCGGTCGCCTCGCCGACGCAGGCGATCTTCACGCCGGAGAACGCGCGGGCGTCGAGGCCGAACTCGGCGAACTTCTCCCACACCGCGCGCACGGCGTTGGTGGAGGTGAAGATGACCCACTGGTAGCGGCCGTCGACCAGGCCCTTGACCGAGCGCTCCATCTGCGCCGGGCTGCGCGGCGGTTCGACCGAGATGGTCGGCACCTCGCTGGGGATGGCGCCGTGCAGGTGCAGGCGCTCGCTCATCTCCCCGGCCTGGTCCTTGGTGCGCGGGACGAGCACGCGCCACCCGTAGAGCGCGCGCGACTCCCACCACGACAGCTTGGACCGCGCCGCCACGGCCTGGCCCACGGTGACCACGAGGCTGCCCGACATCTCGCCCGCGTCGGCGGCGAGCGAGGCCAGGGTGGTCTCGATGGTGCGCTGGCTGGTGTTGGTGCCGTCGGCGGTCACCGCGACCGGGGTCTGCGCCGCGAGGCCGTGTTCGACCAGCGAGGACGCCGCCTCGGCCAGGTGGCTGGCACCGGCGTGCAGCACGATCGGGCCGGGCACCGCGGCCAGGCCCGCCCAGTCGATGTCGCCGCGGACGTCGACCTCGGTGTGCGTGGAGCCCAGCGCGATACCGGCGTAGGCCGGGACCGCGGTGGCCGCGGAGACCCCGGGCACCACGTCGAAGACCGCGCTGGTGCGGGCCACGGCCTGGGCCTCGGCCACCACCGCGGAGTGGGTCAGCGGGTCGCCCGCGACCAGGCGGACCACGACGCGTCCGGCCTTGGCCTCGGCGACGAGGTCCTTGGCCACGTCGGCCGGTTCGCCGACGGCCGGGCGCACCTCGGCGCCCGGGCGCGCCAGCGCCAGGACTCCGGAGGGGACGTCGGGGTCGGTCACCACGAGCTCCGCGCGGTCGAGCAGTTCCTTGGCGCGGACGGTGAGCAGTCCCGCGTCACCGGGGCCGGAGCCCACGAAGGCGACGCGTCCGGGGGACTTTCGTGCACGGGTGGTCATGTCAGGCCACTTCCCATCAACTACGCCTCGGGACCGGAGAGCACCCCGGCCCCGAGTTCCAGCAGCTCGGCGGCCAGCGCGCGGCCGAGCTGCTCTCCAGCGGTCAGGTCACCGGTGGCCGATGCGCGCATGAGGTCGACGGCCCCGGTGGGGTCGCCTGCCTCGTACGCCGCGGCTACCCCGCGCAGCGACAGGCGGTAGACCACCCGGTCGTCGGCGTCGAGGTCCTCCACGACATCGGCCAGTGCGCCAACCGGCGCGCTGCAGCCCGCTTCGAGCGCGGCCAGCATGGCCCGCTCGGCGGCCACCGCGGCACGGGTGGCTTCGTCGTCCACAGTGGACTGGAGAAGGTGCTCTACGTCGACGTCGTCGACGCGGCACTCGACCGCCAGGGCACCCTGCGCCGGCGCGGGCAGCATCTGGATCGGGTCGAGGGTCTCGGTGATCTCGGCGAGTCTGCCGAGTCGGGACAGTCCCGCGCGGGCCAGCACCACGGCGTCCAACTCGCCGTTGGTGACCATGGCGATGCGGGTGTCCACATTGCCCCGGATGGCCACGATCTCGTGGCCGAACCCGAGTGCGCGCAACTGCGCGGCCCGCCGCGGCGAGCCGGTGCCGATGCGCGCGCCGGGCGGCAGCTCACCGAGGGTGAGCCCGTCCCGGGCGATCAGCGCGTCGCGCGGGTCCTCGCGCGGCGGCACGGCGGCCAGCGACAACCGCGGGTCGGGCGCGGTGGGCAGGTCCTTGTAGGAGTGCACGGCCACGTCGACCGTGCCGTCGGCGAGCGCGTCGCGCAGCGCCGAGGTGAACACGCCGACCCCGATCTCGGCGATGGGCGCCGAGGAGCGGTCGCCGGGGGTGGACACCGTGACCACCTCCACCCGGACGCCCGCGCGGGTCAGCGCGTCGGCGATCGTGCCGCTCTGCGTCAGGGCCAGGGCCGAGCCCCGGGTCCCGATCCGGATGATCCGGTCCATCAGCTACCACCGTCCACAACGGACTTGACTGGGGGGTGCCCCACCGGGTCGGCGGGGGTGGACACCGACGCGGGCTTGTGCGGGTCGAGCTGGAACAGCTCGCGCAGCGCCTCGGCGTACCCGGTGCCCTGCGGTCCGGAGGCGAGTTCCTTCACCCGGACCGTCGGGGTGTGCAGGAGCTTGTCGACCACCCGGCGGACCGTGCGCGCCAGTTCCGCGCGCACGGGGGCGTCGAGGTCGGGCAGCCGACCGTCCAGCCGCAGCAACTCGGCGTCGACCACCTCGGCCGCGCGCCTGCGCAGCGCGGTGACCGTCGGGGTGACCTCGGCCGAGCGCTGCGCGGCGAGGTAGCCGCGCACCTCCTCGGCCACGATCTCGCCCGCGCGGCGGGTGTCGGTCCCGCTCGGCGCGTCGGTGAGCCTGCGCTGGAGGCTGGCCAGGTCGACCACCCGCACGCCGTCGACGTCGCCGACACCGTCGGCCACGTCGCGGGGCAGGCCCAGGTCGCAGATGACCAGCGGCCGGTCCGCGCGCGGGGGCACGGCGTCGGCGGTGATGACCGCGCCGACCGCGCCGGTGCACGAGACCACGACGTCCGCGTCGGCGATGCGCGCGCGCAGCTCGCCCAGGCCGGTGGCGGTGGCCGGTACGCCCTGCTCGCGCAGGGACACGGCGAGCCGTTCGCCGTTGGCCGGGGTGCGGTTGGCGATGACGACCTCGCCGATGCCCGCGCGGCGCAGCGCGGCGGCGGAGAGCCCGCCCATGGAGCCCGCGCCGACGATCAGCGCGCGGCGCCCGGCGAGCCCGCCGAGTTCGGCCTCGGCGTCGGCCAGCGCCTCGGACACCACCGAGCCGCCGACCTGGTCGAGGCCGGTGTCGGTGTGCACCCGCTTGCCGATCCGCAGCGCCTGCTGGACCAGCTCGTGCAGGGTGCTGCCCACGGTGCCCGCCGCGCGGGCGGCGCCATAGGCCAGCCGGACCTGCCCGAGGATCTGCGACTCGCCGACGACCATCGAGTCCAGCCCGGCGGCCACCGAGAACAGGTGCTGCACCGCGGCAGCGGCGTAGTGCACGTACAGGTGGTCGTAGAGCAGCGCGGTGTCGGCGCCGGAGTGCCGCGAGAGCACGCCCGCGATGTCGGCGAGCCCGGCGTGGAAGGCCTCGACGACGGCGTAGACCTCGACCCGGTTGCAGGTCGAGACCAGCACCGCCTCGGCCACGTTCGGGCAGGCCAGCAGCTCGCCGAGCACCTTCGGCACGTCCGCCGCGGCGACCGTGACGCGCTCCAGCAGGCGCACGTCGGCGCTGCGGTGGGACATGCCCACGGCGATGACGCTCACGAGACCACCACCCCGTTCACGCGGGGCCGGGCGCCGTTGACCGCGGCCGCTGCCGCCTCGGCGGCGGAGTCCGCGCGGCGGGCCACGTGGAAGGACAGGACCTGCAGCTCCACCGCGAGGTCGACCTTGCGGACCTCGACGTGGTCGGGCACCTGGAGCACGACCGGGGCGAAGTTGAGGATGCACTGCACACCGGCGGAGACCAGGCGGTCGCAGACGGCCTGGGCCGCGGGCGGCGGTGTGGCGATCACGCCGATGGAGACTTCGCGCTCGGCGCACACGCGCGGGATGTCGTCGATGTGCTCGACCGGCAGGCCACCGACCGGCACCCCGACGAGGTCGGGATCAACGTCGAAAAGAGCAGTCACGGGAAACCCTCGTCCTGGGAACCCCCCATAGTTGGCCAGGGCGTGTCCCAGGTTACCGATCCCGACGACGGCTACGCTGTGCTTTCTGGTAAGACCGAGGATCCGCTCGATCTCCTCGATCAGGACGGCCACCTCGTAGCCGACCCCCCGGGTGCCGTAGGACCCGATGTAGGAGAGGTCTTTGCGCAGCTTGGCGGAGTTGACGCCCGCCGCGACGGCGAGTTCCTCGCTGGAGACCGAGCCCGTGCCCTGCTCCTGCAGGCCGGACAGCACGCGCAGGTAGACGGCGAGGCGGGCGACGGCGGCCTCGGGGATGGCGCGGGCCCGCTCGCGGGCGGCGGGGACCTCGGTGACCCGGGGGATCGGGGTGGTGATCTCCGCGGCGGTGGGGGCGGGCGGGGGGACGCCGACCCCGTTCCGCTGGCCTCGCTGTGCCGCCACGCGCTGCTCCTCAGAGGGAATTCGTCACCGGGTCTCCTTAACGGTACCGCTTGTGAACGTGTGCACAAAGTCGGTGGCCAGGGCCCTGAACCGGCCCGCGGAGGTGACTCCGGTCTCGCTCCGGCGGCCCTCCGGTCAGCGGTTACGCGACACCCGGGAACGGCGGCGGGCGGCCGGGCACTGGTGCCCGGCCGCCCGCTCCGCATACCCCGCCCGTGACTACGACTGGGGCGTGAGGACGGTGTCGATGACGAAGACCGTGGCGTTCTTGGTCGGGATGTTCCCGCAGAGCACCTTGGCGCCGCCGATGGTGATGTTGTTGCCGGTGCCCTCGATCTTGAGCTCGCCGCCGGTGGCGTTGAGCGGCTGCACCGAGCCCGCGGCGATGAGGCCGTCGCGGTCGTAGCGCTTGGGCACCACGTGGTACTGCAGGATCGGGCCGAGCTTGGCCGGGTCCTGGGCCAGCTCGCCGAACTTGACGTCGCCGAGCGCGTCGAAGGCCGAGTCGGCCGGGGCGAACACGGTCAGGTTGTCGGTGGTGTTCAGCGTGTCGACCAGGCCGGGGATCGCCTTGACCGCCGCGACCAGCTTGGTCAGCAGCGGGTTGGTGCTCGCGGCGGTGGCGACCGGCTGCGGCCCCATCGACATGAGGCTGCCCGCGTCGGAACCCTGCGGCAGGTCCTTGCAGTTGGGGCCGAAGACGTCGGTCGCGGTGGTGACGCCGGTGTTCGCCTCACCGGCGGCGGACATCCCGCTGTCGGTCGTGGTGGTCGTGGTGGTGCTCGCGGCCGGGCTGCTGGTGTCGTTGCTACTGCAGGCGGTCATGGTCAGGGCGGTGGCGGCCGCCATCGCGATCGCGACGGTTTTGCGCGCGCTCTTGCTCACCAGGATCAGCTCCGTTTCTCGGGTGGACTTCCGACATGATTCGATGCCGGCTGCGGGAACGGTTTGCCACCTGAGCAAGGAAAATGTGCCCTTTCGAGTGATAGTTCCGGCCGCGGAAGCGCTTACTCCACAGTGAACAGCGCGGAGTGCCAGCCGGTGGCGCCGTCCGGAATGGGTGGCACCCGGACATCCGTTTGGGTGTGACCGTCACGGTCCGTCGCGCGCACTTCCGCGCGGTGGCTTCCCGCCTGGAGCGTGAACGCGGTCTTCCACTGCCGCCAGGTCTGCTTGTTCACCTCGGTCGCCAATTCGGCGTCCTGCCACGGACCGCCGTCCACCCGGACCTCGACGCGGTCGATTCCGACGTGCTGCGCCCACGCGATCCCGGCGATGACCACCTCACCGGCGGGCACCTTGGCGAATCCGCCGGGGACATCGATCCGGGACTGGGTTTTGATCGGCGCCTTGTCCGCCCAGCCGCGTTCCTGCCAGTAGAACTCCTTGCTGCCGAATGTGGTCACTTCCAGGTCGGTGACCCATTTGGTGGCGGAGACGTAACCGTAGAGACCGGGGACGACCAGCCGCGCGGGGAAACCGTGCTCGACCGGCAGCGGTTCGCCGTTCATGCCGATGGCCAGCAGTGCCCCGCGCTCGGGGTCCAGGATCGCCTCCAGCGGGGTGCCGGTGGTCCAGCCGTCGACGCTGGTCGAGTAGAGCTGGTCGGCCTTCGGGTCGGGGTTGGCGGCCATGACCAGGTCGCGCAGGGGCACGCCGGTGAAGTTGGCGGTGGAGATGTACGGGCCGCCGACCTCGTTGGACACGCAGGTCATGGTGATGGTCCGCTCGACCAGCGGGCGGTTGCGGATGTCCGCGTAGCTGAACGACAGCTCGCGGCCGACCATGCCGTGCAGGCGCAGGGTCCAGGTCTCGGCGCGCACCCGGGGCACCACGATCGCGGTGTCGACCCGGTAGAACTGGCTGTTCTCGGTCAGGAAGCCCGGGGTGCCGAGCGCGGAGAAGTCGGCGCTCGCCGGGATCGCGGGCGCGGGCGTGGCGGGGCGCAGCGGGCCGACGGAGGCGCGGGAGCCCTCCACGTCCACGCGCCCCGCGAGGAACTGGCCGAGCCCGCCGGTGATCGCGACGCCCGCGACCACGCCGGAGGAGGTGCGCAGGAACTCCCGCCGCCCGGCGCCCGCGTCCGATCCGTCCGAAGTGGACAGCCGGTGCGCGGCGGCGCGGTGCAGCCAGGCGAAGACCAGCACACCCGCCACCAGCGAGGCCAGCGGGGCGAGCACGGCGACGGTGTCGAGGTCGGGTCGGTTCGCGACCGCGGCGATGCCGAGGACGCCGAACACGGCCGCGACGGCCTGGCCGGGGCGCGGCGACGCGCGGGAGAGCAGCCCCGCCGCGATGGCGACGAGCAGCAGGGTGAGCGCCATACCGCCGAGCAGCACCTGCTTGTCGTGGCTGCCGAAGGTGCGGACGGCGAAGTCCTTGAGCCAGGACGGTGTCAGGTCGATGGCGCTGTTGCCGACCGCGAGGAACGGCGAGGCGTTGGGGCCCACCACACCGGCGACCAGGTGACCGGCGGCCAGGGCGGCGGCGACGGCCAGCACCCCGATCAGCGCGGCGACGCGGCGGTCCAGCCTGGTGGGCGCGGGGGTGGTGTCGGGTTCCGCGAGGGTGTCCACACCGTCCGTTCGTAGCGGAAGCGGCCGTGGAGTGCCCCGGGAATGCGGGGGACCCCGATCGGGGTCAGCCCAGCGCGGCGCGCAGGCGGTCTTCCTCGACCCGCCAGTAGCCGTGCTCCGCGCCGTCGACCAGGATCACCGGGACCCGGTCGCCGTACTCCGCGCGCAGCTCCGGGTCGGCGTCGACGTCCTCGGTGCCCCACGCCAGCCCGAGGTCGCCGCAGATCCGCGCCACGTCGGCCTCGGCCACCTCGCAGGCGTGGCAGCCCTGCCTGGTCACAACGGTCACCCTGGTCACGTCGTGACGCTACCGCGCAGCCCCGCGCGCCGGAGCTTGCCGGTGACCGTGTGCGGCAGGGCCGCGGCGAACTCCACCACGCCCGGCACCTTGAACCGGGCCAGGTGCGCCGCGCAGTGCGCCAGCAGCGCCTGCTCGGTCAGCTCGGCGCCCTCGCGCGCCACGACGACGACCTTGACCCGCTCGCCGGTGCGCTCGTCCGGCACGCCGACCGCGGCGACCTCGGCCACCCCGGGCAGTTCCGCGACCACCTGCTCGACCTCGCGCGGGTAGACGTTGAAGCCGTTGACGATGATCAGGTCGTGGGCGCGGTCGACCAGCCGGAGGTCGCCGTCGGCGTCGAAGTAGCCGACGTCGCCGGTGCGGAACCAGCCGTCGGCGTCGGGGCCGCCGCGGCCGTCGGGCCAGTAGCCGCTGAACAGGTTGGCCCCGCGCGCGGCGACCAGGCCGGTCTCGGAGTCGTCGGTGAACTCCCCGACCACCGACTCGTCCGACCCGTCGGGGTCGTCGGGGTCGTCCGCGGTGGCCACCGGACGACCGTCGGCGTCGACCAGGCGCAGCTCGACGCCGGGGATGGCCCGGCCGACGGCGCCGGGCTTGGCCACACCGCCGACCAGGGTGGAGGTGAGCACCGGGCCGGTCTCGGTGAGGCCGTAGCCCTCGTGGATGGCCAGGCCGGTCGCCGCGCGGACCGCCGCCAGCGTGCGCGGGTCCAGCGGGGCGGCGCCGGAGGTGAGCAGCCGGGCGGTGGCCAGGGCCGCGCCGAGCCGGTCGCGGCCCGCGGTGACCAGCGCCTGGTACATCGCGGGGACGCCGATCACGGTGGTGAGCCGGTGGTCGCGGCAGGCGTCGAGCGCGCGGTCGACGCCGAAGCGCGGCAGCAGCACGCCGGTCGCGCCCGCGGCGGCGACCTGCCACAGCGCGGAGAGCCCGTAGGCGTGGGAGAGCGGGACCGCGAGCAGCACCCGGTCGGTAGCGGTGACCGGGGCAGGTCGCAGCGCGGCGCACTGCGCGGCGTTGGCCAGCAGCGCCCGGTGCGACAGCAGCACGCCGCGCGGGGACCCCGAGGTGCCCGAGGTGTAGCAGATCAGCGCCGTGTCCTCGCCGCCGCCGACCGCGGGGACCCGGGGCACCCCGTCATCGTCGGAATCGACCCCCAGGTCCGGATCCGGCAACGAGATGATCTTCTTAGGGGGATTCGCGGTAACTCTGGATAGCCCGAGAGCGAAACACACACCACTGTGGTCAAGTACCCGTTCGACCTCCTGCGGCGCGGCGTCGGTCCCGACCGGCACGGTGATCGCACCCGCCCGCAGCACGGCGAACAACGCGACACAAGACTGGAGGCTGTTGGACAGCACCACCGCGACCCGGTCTCCCCGCGCCACCCCCAGCCCGGTCAGCACGCCCGCGTAGCGGTCCACCGCGGCGGCCACGCGCCGCCAGGTGAGCGAACCCGAACCGGCGGCGTCGACCAGGCCGGGACGGGCAGGCGCGGTCTCGCTCGCGCCGACCACCAGATCGGCGAGGTTGCCGCCGGGCACCGCGGGCGCGGCACCCCGGTCGACTGCCCCGGCACCGGCCGAACCCGCCATCGCCATGACCTCCCCAATCGACGCACCCCGGCCACGGATAGCCCTGGAGCACGCACTTGTCCGGTTTCCGCAACGAACCCGCCACGGCGCGCAACCGCGACACACCCGCGCGCGTCCAGGCCAGCAGTGTGGCATGGATCACCGATCACACGGTTAACTGACCACTTCGCTTCGATCCTGGACCACCGGCCGTTACCTACCTAAAAGTAACCACACGTAAGCTGCTGAGGAATTGCACGGCGGTGGGGCGACCGCCGGCAACGAGGGAGTGTGCGGCTGCCCGATGACCCGCCAGACGCGATCCGACGCTGCGCGACAGGGCGCTGCAGGCACCCGTTCCGCAGGTGACGGGGCCACGCCGGGGGGCGAGGAACCGGACGCCGCCCACAGCGAGTCGTGGGGACTGGTGCGCGCCGCCCAGGAAGGCGACACGGTCGCCTTCGGCAAGCTCTACGACCGCTACGTCGACATCGTGTTCCGGTACGTGCTCTTCCGCGTCGGCGACCGGGAACTGGCCGAGGACGTCACCAGCGAAACATTTTTACGTGCCTTACGCCGCATTACGTCAGTCACTTACCAAGGCCGTGACGTTGGCGCGTGGTTCGTCACAATCGCGCGCAACCTCGTGCTCGACCACGTGAAGTCGTCGAGATTCCGACTCGAGGTCACCACCGGGGAAATCCGCGACTCGGAACGGGTCGAAGCCGGTCCGGAACAGCAGGTCATGACCAAGGCGACCCGGGAAGCGCTGCTCGGCTGCGTCGACCAACTCGGAGACGACCAGCGGGAATGCATCGTGCTGCGGTTCCTGCAGGGGTTGTCCGTCGCGGAAACGGCGGCGATCATGAACCGGAACGAGGGCGCGGTGAAGGCACTGCAACACCGGGCCGTGCGCAGGCTGGCGCAACTTCTGCCCACCGAGCTGCGTTGACCCGATGGGGTGCATCGATATGTGCCACGCGGTCGGGCCGTAACCCGGGGACAGGTGGAGTCGTTTCATCCACAGCGAGACCCACAGGAGTCGGAGCGGGATGGTGGACAGCGGATCGGGGTCGTCCGGACCCCACGGCGAACGCGCGGAGAGACCCCGCGCGGGCCGGTCGCACCCCGGACTGCTCGACGAGGCCGGGGACATGGACGCGCTCGACGACCTGGGGCCCGATTTCACCGAAGACGACCGCGCGATCCTCGAACTCCTCGCGGGCCTGGGCTCCTGCACCGCCCCCGACGACGGCTCCCGCGACCGCATGCGCGCCAAGGTGCTGGCCGGACTGGCCGCGGAACCCGCGCTGGACACCGCGGCGGCGGAAACCGCGCCGGGACTCGAATCCCCGCTGACCCGCCCCGCGCCCGCACCCCGCCCGCGGCCCGCCCGCGCACAAGCCGACTCGCAGCCCACCGCGCAACCGACCCGCCCGCCCCGGAACGCGGGCCGCGCGCCGCGCGGCAGGCGCGGCGGTTCGGCCGAATCCACGCGGCCTGGGGCCGCGCGCGCGGGTTCGGGTGTGCGCAGCCGGTTCGCGGTGGCGGCCACGGCCGCGCTGGCGCTGGTGTTCGCGCTGGCGGGCACGAGCCTGCTGCTGGCCCGCGACGCGCTGCCCGGTGACGCCCTCTACGGCATCAAGCGCACCGGCGAGGCCGCCTCGCTCGGGTTGACCTTCGGCGCCGAGGACAAGGCGTTCAAGCACCTGGAGTTCGCCGCCGCGCGGGTCAGCGAGATCGAGACCCTGGCGCTGCGCAGCACCGACCCGCGGTCCGCGCCGTCCGAGGGCTACCTGGCCGCGCTGGGCGACTTCGACAGCGACGCCACCGCCGGTGCGCGCGCCCTCACCGGCATCGCGACGGCGGGCGACGGCGCCCAGCTCGAGCCGCTGCGCGCCTGGGCCGACCAGCAGGGCGCCCGGCTGGCCGCGCTGCGCCCCCGGCTGCCCGGGGCCGCCGACAACCGGCTGACCGCCTCGCTGGCGCTGCTCGACCGGATCGAGGACCGGGCGGGCAAGCTGATCACCCGGCTGCCCTGCTACCAGGTCGTCTCCGGCGACCTCGACGAGATCGGCGCGATGCCCGCCACCGCGACCTGCGACGTGCGCCCCGACGCGCCCCGCATCGCGCCCCCGACCACCGGCTCGGACGCGGGCGGGCGACCGGCACCGGGTCAGCCGACGACCACGGCGCCCACCGAGGCACCGCCGACCACCGGCACGCCGCCACCCGACGTGCGCAGCACCCGGCCCGCGACCCCGCCGGTGACCTCGACCTCGCCACCACCCCTGATCCAACTCCCCCCGATCCTCGGCGGGCCCACCACGACGGCTCCCGGCACCGGCACCAAGGCCCCTGGGCTGACGGTGCCGTTGCCGCTTCCGCTGCCCACCATCTCGGTGCCGCCGCTGGTGCCCGGTCTGGTCGGCTCGATCGAGATCGGTTGAGGTCCCGGCGCGACCGGCCGGGGGATCGCTACGCTGGTGGCCTGACGGGGAAGACCAGCGGGGAGGCGTGAGGTGTCCGTGCGGCGAGGGGGCAAGAACCCCGAACTCGAACGCCTCGCGGCGCTCGCGGGCGAGGCGAGTGCCGAGGCGGCTTCCGTCGCGATGGAACGGTCCAGCGCGCCGGTACCGGTCGACCTGACCGCGGCGGCGTTCTTCGACGTGGACAACACCATCATGATGGGCGCGTCGATCTTCCACTTCGCCAGGGGCTTGGCCGCGCGCAAGTTCTTCTCCAACTCCGACCTGGTGAAGTTCGCGCTGCAGCAGGTGATGTTCCGGGTCGGTGGCAAGGAGACCGCCGAGGGCATCCGCAGCAGCCGGGAACAGGCGCTGTCCTTTGTGGCCGGTCACACGGTGGCCGAGCTGACCGCGCTGGGCGAGGAGATCTACGACGAGCTGATGGCCGACAAGATCTGGCCCGGCACCCGCGCGCTGGCGCAGATGCACCTGGACGCGGGCCAGCGGGTGTGGCTGGTCACCGCCACCCCGGTGGAGCTCGCCACGATCATCGCCCGCCGCCTCGGGCTCACCGGCGCGCTCGGGACGGTCGCGGAGAGCACCGACGGGGTGTTCACCGGCAGGCTCGTCGGCGAGATGCTGCACGGCCCGGCCAAGGCGCACGCGGTGCGCTCGCTGGCCGCCCGCGAGGGGTTGGACCTGCGCCGCTGCACCGCGTACTCCGACTCGTCCAACGACGTGCCGATGCTGTCGGTGGCGGGCACCGCGGTCGCGGTCAACCCGGACAGCGGCCTGCGGGAGGTCGCCCGCAAGCGCGGCTGGGAGATCCGCGACTTCCGCACCGGCCGCAAGGCCGCCAAGATCGGCGTCCCGTCGGTCCTCGGTGCCGGGGCGGTCGCGGGCGCGGTGGCTGCGGGACTGGCCTACCGCAAGCGCGTGATCTGATCCACTAGCCGAACTTTCCTGTACGGTCGTGAACATGAGTGTTCGCAACCGTACGGTCGCGCTCGCCACGCGACCGCTGCTGGACATCGCGGCCGAGGTCCTGGTCCGGGACGCTGCGGCCGCCCTGGCACAGGTCGCCGCGGCGGCGGGCATCGGCCGGACCACGCTGCACAAGCGCTACCCGACCCGCCAGCACCTGCTGGTCGCCGTCGCCGAGGACTCGCTGGACATCATCGAGGGCGCCATCGCCGACGCCGTCCCGGATGGCCGCGACCCGGCGGCGGCGCTGCGGGCGCTGGTGGACGCGCTGGTGCCGCTGGGGCCGCGGCTGGAGTTCCTGCTGCGCCAGCCGTCGTTGGACGCCGAACCGGAGCTGATGGCCCGCTGGGCGCGCGTCGACGAGCCGCTGACCGACCTCATGACCCGCGCCGCAGCGGCCGGGCTGCTGCGCGCCGGGGTCGCGCCGTGGTGGGCGGTGTCCTCGCTCTACGCCGTCGCCTACACGGCCTGGGAGGGCGTGGCGGAGGGCAGGCTGGCACCGCTGGACGCTCCCGCACTGGCCCACGACACCCTGCTCGGCGGGATCGGGGCACGGGGATGAGAGCCGAACTGAAGTTGGGCACGCGACTGGCGGTCGAGCGCGCGGGCCTCCGGGTTCTGGCGTGGCGCGGGGACCTGCTGGCCCGCGTGGTGTCCGCGCCGTGGCGCGACGAGCGGTACGGGGTCTACGCCGCGATCCGCGCGAGTGGCGGTGTGCACCGCAGCCGCGTCGGCATGACCGCCATCGCGACACACGAGTTGTGTTCGAAAGTCTTGCGCGACAGGACATTCGGCGTCCGCACCGCCGACGGCAGCCAACCGCCGCCGTTCGCCGCGTCGCCGCTCCCGGGGGAGATCGAGACGGCGCCGTCCTTCCTCGAACTCGACCCGCCGGAGCACACCCGGCTGCGCGCCCTGGCCCGCCCGGCGTTCAGCCCGTCCAAGATCAGCGGCTACCGCGCGGGCGTCGTCCGGGCGACCGAGCGGCTGCTGGCGCGGGCCTTGGCCAAGGGCGACTTCGACCTCATGGCCGACTTCGCCGCGCCGCTGCCGATCACGGTGATCAGCGAGCTGCTGGGGATCCCCGACGTCGACGCCGACACCTTCGCCCGGTACGGCCGGGTGCTCGGCGCGTCGCTGGACGGGATCAAGTCGGTCGACCACGCCCGCGCGCTGCGCACGGCCAACCGGGAACTGCGCGCGCTGTTCACCCGGCTGATCGCGCTGCGCCGGTCCGAACCCGGCGACGACGTCATCAGCGCCCTGGTCGCCGCGGGGTCGGTGACCGAGCTGGACCTGGCGACCACGTGCGAGCTGCTGCTGGTGGCCGGGTTCGAGACGACCACCAACCTGATCGGCAACGCGGTGTGGTCCTTCGCCCGCCACCCCGACCAGTGGGACCGGCTGCGCGGCGACCACGCCCTGGCCGGGCAGGCCATCGAGGAAGTGCTGCGCTACGAGTCACCGGTCCAGATGACCGCCCGGTTCCCGCACGAGGACGTCGAGCTCGCCGGGGTGCGGATCCCGCAGGACACGCTGACGGTCGTGCTGGTCGGCGCGGCGGGGCGGGACCCGGCGGTCTTCGAGCGGCCGGACGAGTTCGACATCGGCCGGGTCGCGGGTGACCACCTCGCGTTCTCCAGCGGGATCCACTACTGCCTCGGCGCGCCGCTGGCCCGGCTGGAGGGCGAGGTCGCGCTGACCGCGCTGGCCGAGGCGCTCCCCCGGCTGCGCACGACGAGCACACCCCGCTGGCGCCCCACCTCGGTGATCCGGGGGCTGAGCACGCTGCCGCTGTCCGCTTGACCCTCAGTCGAAGAACGGGTTGGTGCGCTGGTCGAGCAGCTTGTAGAGGGTCTGTTGGATGGTTTCCCGCACCTGGTCGGTCAGCGTGAAGACCAGCATCGGGTCGTCCTCGGCCCGCGGCTCGTAGGTGTCGGTGGGGATCGGCTCGCCGAAGTGGATGTGCCACTTGGACGGCAGCGGGATCGCGCCGAGCGGGCCCAGCAGCGGGAAGAAGGGGGTCACCGGGAAGTACGGCAGCCCGAGCAGCCGGGCCAGCGGCTTGAGGTCGGCGATCTTCGGGTAGATCTCCTCCGCGCCGACGATCGAGCACGGGACGATCGGCGCGCCGGTGCGCAGCGCGGCGGAGACGAACCCACCCCGGCCGAAGCGCTGGAGCTTGTAGCGCGCGGAGAACGGCTTGCCGATGCCCTTGAAGCCCTCCGGCCACACCCCGACCAACTCCCCCGACCGCAGCAGGTGCTCGGCGTCGGGGTTGCAGGCCAGCGTCTGCCCGGACTTGCGCGCCAGCGCGCCCAGCAGCGGGACCTGGAACACCAGGTCCGCGCCGAGCATCCGCAGGTAGCGGTCGCGGTTGTCGCGCACGGCCACGGCGGTCATCAGCGCGTCGAGGGGCAGGGTGCCCGAGTGGTTGGACACGACCAACGCGCCGCCCTCGGCCGGGATGTTCTCCGCGCCGGTCACCCGCACCCGGAACCACCGGCGGTAGAGGGCGCGGAGCGGGGGCAGCAGCAGCGCCTCGGTCAGCTCGGGGTCGAAGCCGAACCGGTCGACCTGGTACTCGCCGGTGAGCCTGCGGCGGGCGAACTCGAACGCTTGGCGCAACCCGGTGGGCGGGGTGGGCGCCGGGTCCTTGCGCAGTGGCGTCGGCGCCACGGGAGGGCCGTCCGGCGCCTCCGCGGCCGGACTCCGGCGAGACCGGTCCAAGGGGATCACGCGGGCTTCCCGCATTCCGTCCACCACCTTCACCGAGTACCCACGAGCCCGCGTTCGAGCCCCCCGATCAGGCCCGGGCTGATCACCGGGCGTAAGCCGCTGCCGTGCACGTAGTCGTCGAAGGCCTGACGGGTCGTCCACCTCGGGGTGAACCCGAACTCCGCGCGCAACCTCGTCGTGTCCAGCACGCGGCCGTGGTTGAGGTAGCGCAGGTGGTCCTCGGAGAAGTCGACCAGGCGGGCACCGCGCAGGAAGCGGCCCGCGGTCGGGATGGCCGCGCGCGGCACGGGGAACGCCAGCCTGCCCGCCCGGCGAATGGCCTGGGACAGCATCAGCACGCCGTCCGCGCCCGCGTTGAACACCCCCGGCGCGGTGCGCGTGGCGGCGCGCTCCAGGACCGCCAGGGCGTCGGCGGAGTGCAGCAGCTGGATGCGGGCGTCGTAGCCCAGGACCGTGGGCACCACGGGCAGGGCGAAGTAGCGGGTGAGGACCGTGTCGACGTCCGGGCCGATCAGGTTGGCCAGCCGGAGCACGGTCACGGCCACGTCCGGGCGCCTGCGGGCGAAGCCGCGGACGTAGTCCTCGACCTCGACGGCGTCCTTGGCGTAGCCGTTCGCGGCGATCCCGTGCGGCGGGGTGTCCTCGGTCAGCACGGCGGGGTGGCGTGCCCCGGCGCCGTAGACGGCGGCCGTCGACTTCACCACCAGCGCGCGCACCGACGGCGCCCGCTGGCAGGCCGCCAGCAGCTGCATGGCGCCCAGCACGTTGAGCTCCTTGACCGCCGAGCGCCGGGTCGGCCCCGGCGGGTTCGCGGTCAGCGCGGCGTGCACCACCGTGTCGACCTCGGCCTCGGTGATGACCTTGGCGATCAGCGGGTTGCGGATGTCGGCGCGGACGAACTCGACCCGCGCCAACTCGCGCACCGCCTCCCGGACCCCGGGGTGCGGCGGCACGGTGTCCACGCCGAGCACGCGGTGCACGGCCGGGTTGGCCGCCAACCGGGCGGCCAAGTGCCCGCCGAGGTAGCCGCCGACTCCGGTGACCAGCACTACTCGCGGCGTCATGGGGACACTCGTGGCGTCATGGGGACCCCTGGGGGTAGGCGCTGGGGCCACCGACGGTACCCGTGGTCCACCCCGGCGCGGACCTGGGCAACACGGAGTTGACCCAGGTCGCACGGGTTGTCACGCCCGCGAAACGCCACGGCGCCCACACCCGGTGTTCGGGATGTGGACGCCGCAAGACGCGAACCGCTACTTCTTGAGCTTGCGGCGCTGGACGCGAGTCTTGCGCAGCAGCTTGCGGTGCTTCTTCTTCGACATGCGCTTGCGACGCTTCTTGATGACCGAGCCCATAGGTGTCCTTCGTCTTCAGTCGTTCCGGTGTCCCGGCGCTCCGGTGCGGCGGGGAACCCCCGGTCGCGTCGCAGTCACGACAGACCGGTTATGGGCGTACGCCAAGACACCAGGCACAACGGCTGTCCAGAGTACCTGGCCCTCATCCAGCGCCTGACGGCGGGCGCTCAGCCCGCGTCGAAGTAGGCGTTCTGCAGATAGTCGTGCACGGCCTTCTCGGGCACGCGGAACGACTTGCCCACCCGCACGGCGGGCAACTCGCCGTTGTGCACCAGCCGGTAAACCGTCATCTTCGAGACCCGCATGAGGGCCGCCACCTCGGCCACCGTCAGGAATTGCACCTGCGGGAGGCCGGGCGGATCGGATTCGCGCCTGCTCGCTGGCATGATCCACCGCGTCCTTAACCACGCGTCGCGCCGTCGGCTTCCCCACCGGCGGATTGACACGCACGTGTACCGATCGAGAGTAGCGGGACACGTGTGACTAGTGCGACGTCACTTTCGGATCAATCTGCCTCGTGCACCCGGCCGAGCTCGCGCGAGCGGTCCCGCGCGGCCTCGATCGCGGCCAGCAGCGCGGCCCGCACCCCGTGGTTCTCCAGCTCCCGGATGGCCATGATGGTGGTGCCCGCGGGCGAGGTCACGGCCTCGCGCAGGATCACCGGGTGCTCACCGGTCTCGGCCAGCATGGTGGCCGCGCCCACGGCCGACTGGATGATCAGCTTCTCGGCCACGGCGCGCGGCAGGCCGAGCAGGATGCCCGCGTCGATCATGGCCTCGACCAGGAAGAAGAAGTACGCGGGGCCGGAGCCCGACAGCGCGGTGACCGCGTCCTGCTGCGACTCGGGCACCCGCACGACCTTGCCGACGACCGCCAGCAGCTCCTCGACGGTGGCCAGGTGCGCGCCGGAGGCGTGCTTGCCCGGGGAGATCGCGCTCATGGCCTCGCCGACCAGCATCGGCGTGTTCGGCATGACCCGCACGACCGGCGTGCCGGCGGGCAGCCTGCGCTCGAACAGCGCAGTCGGCAGACCCGCGCACAACGACACGATCAGGGTATCCCCGCGCACCGCCGGGGCCAGCTCGTCGAGCAGCGGCTCGATGTCCTGCGGCTTGACCGCCACCACCAGCACGTCGGCTTTCTTGGCCGCGGCAGGCACGCCGGCGGAAGCGATCCCGTAGGTCTCGGTGAGCTGGGCCGACCGGCTCGCCGAGCGCTCGGTGAACAGCAGCTCGTCGGCCTGCCTGCCGCCGTGCAGCAGCCCCGACAGCAGCGCCTCGCCGATCTTGCCCGCGCCGAGGACCGCGATCACCGGCCGCGCGTTCGCCTGAGTCATGGCGATCAGGCTAGCCGGCGTTCCCAGTTTTCCCGCCGAACGGGTCGCTTAACGCCGGGTGGGCGGGAAACGATCTCGGTGGTCGTAGGTTGGCGTGGGTACCAGCGAGGACACGGAGCGTGCATGACCGCGGACACGAGTCTCATCGCCGCCCTCCGAGCGGGTGACCGCGGCCGGACGGCGGACCTGCTGAACGCGGCCTTCGACGCCGCGGTCGAGCGGACCCTGCGCTCGCCGGACATCGCCGCGGGCCTGGTGGAGGCGGACCTGCCCGAGCAGGTGCTGCGCGCCGCCGCCGAGCAGGAGCGGCTGGCCATCACCCAGGCCGCGCAGCTGCGCTGCGCGCAGTTCGTCCAGGGCATCGCGAGCCTGCGCCGCCGCCCGTCGACCCGCTGGCTGGACCGCGTGCTGACCGCCCCGGAGCCGCTGATCGACACGGAGGTCGCCACCGACCTGGACACCCGGGTCACCCAACTGCTGCGGCGGCGGCTCAACGACCGCCTCCAGCCCGCGCGCCGCACCCTCCTCGCCCTGCCCTCGGACGCCGCGCCCGGCCTGCGCGACGACCGGGCGTCCAGCCTGACCGTCACGGGGGCTGTCGTGCGCTTCCAGGAGGCCGCGCGGCGGCTCCGGGACGGCGCGATCGGGCTGGCCGGACCGCGCGGGGTGGGCAAGACGACGCTGATCGAGAACTTCGCCGGGCAGGGCAGCCCGAGCCACCCGCCGCTGAAGGTGTCCGTGTCGGCGCCGGTGCAGTACGACGCGCGCGAGTTCGTGCTGCACCTGTTCGCCAGGGTGTGCCAGGAGGCGATCAACCGCGAGCCCCCGGCCGACCGGCTCCGGCGCGCGTACTGGCCCGGGAAGCGGCACGCGCTGGCCCGGGACGGGGTGCTCACGCTGGTGCTGGCCGGGCTCACGTACCTCGCGACCGTGCCCCTGGCCGGGTGGCCGGGTGTGCTGACAGCGGGCCTGTACACGCGCGTGCGCTCGTTCGACTGGGCCGTGGTGCCCGCGGCCGCGCTGGCGACGGTGACCGCGATCGCGCTGCTGGCGCTCGTGGTCGAGTCCACGACCGCGGCACTGCGGGGCCTCGCCGCGGCGGTGCGCTGGCTGCTCGGCTACCCGCGGGCCCGCGCCGGGTTCACCGCGCTGGCGCGGGCGCAGCTGGTGCAGATCCGGTACCTGCAGACCCACACGACCGGGTGGTCGGGGAAGCTGGCGATCGGCGGGTCGGACGCGTCGATCACCCGCAGCCGCCAGCTCGCCGAGAAGCCGCTGACCTACCCGGAGATCACCGACGCCTTCCACCGGTTCACCGCCCAGTACGGCTGGTCCGAGCCGGGCAACCGGGTGCTGATCACCATCGACGAACTGGACAAGATCGCCTCGGCGGAGGCGGCGGAGCGGTTCCTCAACGAGATCAAGGGCCTGTTCTCCGCGCCGAACACCCAGTTCGTGGTGTCGGTGTCCGACGACGCGCTGGCCGCCTTCGAGCGCCGCGGCCTCGGCGTCCGCGACGCGTTCGACAGCGCCTTCCAGGAGATCGTCCGCGTGGACCCGCTGTCCCCGGCCGACACCGTGCGGCTGCTCGACAGCTGGGTGGTCGGCCTCCCCGAGCCGTTCGCGCGCCTGGCCCACTGCCTCGGCGGCGGCCTGCCCCGCGAGGTCCGCCGGGTGACCCGCGCGATGGTGGAACTGGCCGCGGGCCGGACGGACCCGCCGACGCTGGACCAGGTGTGCCGGGAGCTGGTGGCGGAGGACCTCGACCGCCAGGCCCACGCGGTCCAGACCACCATGAGCCGCTTCGCACCCACCGCCGGGACAACGGAATTCCTGCGCAAGGTCCGCGCCCTGCGCGCCGAACCGGAGCAGCTGCTGGAGGTCGTGCGCGGCGAACTACCGTCCAGCATGGACACCGACGACCTGGGCCGCCTCCGCTGGCAGACGGCCCTGCGCCTGTACCACTACGCGACGCTGATGGAGGTCTTCACCGCCGAACAGGACACCCGCGCGCGAGCGGAGGAGGCGTTGGTCGCGGCCTTCGACCCGCTGGCGTCGGCCAAGCAGGCGCTCGCCGCGCACCCGGGCCTGGCCGCCGTGCAGATCGACGAGGTCCGCGCGTCGTGGGGCCTGACCACCTTGGACGACCTGCACGAGCGGACCGCGCGCGACGACCAGCGGGCTACGGTCGACCGCCTGCGGGCGCTGGGCACTCAGCCCCGGCAATGAGGTGCACCAGGGTGTCGTAGGCGGGGTCCACCTTGTCCGGCGCCGTGCTGCACACCTCGATCTCGGGATCGTCGAAGGAAAGCGCGACCGCCCACACCCCACCGACCGCCACCGCCAACGCCGCCGCGATCACCAGCAGCCGCTTCCTGGCCCGGGTCCGGTCGACCGGCCCACCGGACCCGCGCGTGAGCCAGTCGTCATCGGATTCACCCGCCGGGCCCGGCTCGTCGCCGCGGTCGGCGGGCCCGCCCCGGCTCGCCGAGCCGTTCCCCTTGTCCGCCAAGCCGCTCGGGTCGACCTCGGACTCGCCCCGGTCGGCCGGGTCGGTGGGCTCGGTCATCCGATGGCCGAGAGGGCCAACTGGCGGGCCTGGCAGACCAGCCTGCCGGTGGCGTCGACGACCGTGGCGTCGGAGTCGAACCAGACGCCGTGCACCGCTTTGGACTCCACCTGGATGCGCAGCCAGCCCGGGGACGGGCGGGACCGCAGGTGCGCGGTCAGCTGGACCGTCGGGGACCACCCGAGCCTGCCGAGGTTGAACGTCACGGGCATCGAGATGTCCCCGGCCACCAACGCGAACAGCGGGTCGGCGTGCTCGCCGCGCGGCCGCGCCCACAGCCGCAACCGCAGCGGGTCGCCGATGTGGCCGTGCAGGAACCCCGCGCCGTTGGGGTCGAGGCGGACGTCGCAGACCTCGCTCAGCTTGAACACCGACGCCGACGGCACGGCCGCCAGGTCGATGGCGTTGCCGGGCGGCTCGGCGGGTTGGTTGGGCAGGTCCGCCCAGGCCGCCCGCTCCCGCGGCAGGCGGCCGGTGGTGACCACGCCCTCGACGCAGCTGTGCCCGCTCTGCTCGAGGTGCACGGCCACCACCGTCGTCCGACGACCCGATTTGCGCACGTCGGTGCGCAGCAGCACCGGCCCCACCCCCGGTGGCCGCAGGAACTGCGCGCTCACCGACAGCGGGTCGACCAGCGGCGCGCCCGCCCCGCTGTGCGTGGCCACCGCCGCCTTGGCCAGCAACGCCATCAGGAATCCCCCGTGCGGGCGACCGCCGACCGTCCAGGAGGCCGGGAGGTCGGCGGTGAACGTCCCGTCGCCCAGCGGCCGAACCCGCACGGCGGCGGCGAACGCGCCGCCCGTGGGCGCCTGCCCGCCCGCCCGGACGTCGCCGTGCCCAGCAGCACTACTCATGGGCGTTAGCCTGCCACGCCCGGGTGAGCGATTTTGCGCTGTGCCACAGATCGGGGCCAGGTCAACTGCGAGTCAACAGTGCCCGGAGGAAGAAGGTGGTGTTCGCCGGGCGCTCGGCCATCCTGCGCATCAGGTAGCCGTACCACTCCTCGCCGTAGGGGACGTACACCCGTACGGTGTGCCCTTGCTGGGCCAACCGGAGTTGTTCCTCGGGTCGGATCCCGTAAAGCATTTGGTGCTCGAAACTCCCGGGCTTGCGCCCGTGCGCCTCCGCGCGCTCCGCGATGATCCGCACCAACCGAGGGTCGTGGGTCGCGAACATGGGATACCCGTCACCGGCAAGTAGTGCGTTGGCACAACGCACGTAGCTCTTGTCCACCTCGGTCATCTCCGGGTAGGCCACCGACTCGGGTTCCTTGTAGGCCCCCTTGCACAGCCGCACCCGCGACCCCTCGGCCGCGAGCCGCTCGGCGTCGTCCAGGGTGCGGTGCAGGTACGACTGGATCACCGCCCCCACCCAAGGCCACGTCTTGCGCAACTCCCCGAGGATCCGCAACGTCGAGTCGGTGGTGGTGTGGTCCTCCATGTCGAGGGTCACCGTCGTCCCCGCCGCCTCCGCCGCCCGACAAATCCGCCGCGCGTTCTCGAGGGCCAGGTCCTCGTCGAGCATCTGCCCGACCGCGGAGAGCTTGACGCTCACCTCGGCCCGGTCGGCCAGGCCCTCGGCGTGCAGCCGGTCGAGGAGTTCGAGGTAGGACTGGACGGTGTGCTCGGCTTGGGCCGAGTCGGTGGTGTCCTCACCGAGGTAGTCCAGCGTGACGGTGAGCCCATCCTCGACCAGCCGCCGGGTCACGGCGACTGCGTCGGAAGTGGTCTCCCCCGCCACGAAGCGGCGAACGACGTCCCGGCTTACGGGAGCCGTCGCCACCACACGACGGATGCTGCCGTTCCGAGCGGCAGCCAGAATCAACGAACGCAACGGGTTCACGTCCGGAACTTTACGGCCCTTGTCATGCCGAACCATCAGCCATCCGGTCGTCCCATCTTTACGCTGCCCTGGGTAATCGCCCACCCCCGATAACCCAAACCCGAACACTTCTCGCACCCATTCGGTCACGCACAGTCCCGCCCACCCTCCCCAAGTCGCGCCCATCGACACCCATGTCCATCCACACCCCACTGACGTCGCTCCACCCCGAACCGTCCTCACTCACCCCGGCCCAACACGACCCAACCCACCTCGTCCGCCCCAACCCGACTCGTCCCAACCCAACCCAGCCAGCCAGCCCGTCCAACCTCGCCCAGCCCAGCCCAGCCCAGCAAGATCAAATCCACGCCGAACCCGTTTGTCCACATGCACCGCACTTATCCACAGGCCAACCCCGACCCATTCCTACCGCCCGCCCCAGCGCGTAGAATTAAATATAGGGGTTCTTGAGGGACTGTTTCAAAATCGGTGTTTCCGGCCCGACACGCCGGGCCGAAGGTCCGGCGGGATGGGCACTGTGAGTGATGACATCCGATGTTGTGAGT
>NZ_PTIX01000002.1 GCF_002934265.1 Actinokineospora auranticolor | reverse complement strand
CACCGGAGCTACCCGCGGGTGATCAAACGGAAAATGAGCAACTTCCCGGTCAAACGCGCACGACACCGACAACAACTCCGAAACAGCCGACCACCTCACTCGAACATCACCCTCACCCCGCCCAGCAAGACCCGACACCGCCGCCGACCAGCCGAAACCACCTAACCGACCGGCATTGTGCCTAGCCCAGCATGAGCAGGGCTTGGAGGTGGCCGACCAGGGCGCCGATGACGGCGCCGACCGCGATGAGTTTCCACTCGTCCTGGCGGAAGGCGGGGCGGAGGAGGCCTTCGTACTCCTCGCGGGTCAGGCGGTTCATCTTCTCGGCGATGGTGCCGCCGATGTCGAGCGCCTCGGTGGCGTAGGGGGTGGTGTGGAGGGCCATGGCCGGGAGGTGGGTCATCGCCTTGTCGGCGGCGGCGTGCTTCATCTCCTGGAAGCGTTGGGTGCCGATGGCGACCGCGACGAAGGGTTTGGCGATGCTGGCCTGTTCGTCCACCGACTTGCGGACCAGTTGGCTGATCATCGTGAGCAGTCGCGCGGAGCCGGGGCCGGTGAGGATGCCGTGGACGATGTTCGGGACCGTCATGACCTCCTTGGCGATCAGGGCCCCGTACTGCTTCGCCACCTCCTTGCGGCGCCGCTGGAAGACGCCCTGGAAGGGGATCAGGCCGAGGATCTTCCGGGGTTCTCGTGGGAAGAACACCAGCTTGATGGCCAGCCAGTCGGTGAACCAGCCGATCAGCGCGCCGAAAACCGGCAGTACCAGGGGTTCTCGGGTGATCGCCCACACCGCCGTCTGGACGACGCCCAGGGTGAAGCCGAAGTAGATGCCGCAGCGGGCGATGAAGGCCATCTCCGGGCGCGAGATGTCGCGCACGAGGCGCACCAGGAGTTCCTTGTCGCGCTCCAAGGCCACGACGGCGACCTGCTGCACGTCGAGGAGGTCGCCGATGTTGGCGCGGATGTCGGCCATGACCTTGGCGACCAGCGCCGGGGTGCCCGCCTGGATCTGCTTGATGACCAGGTCCTGGGCCAGCACCGGCAGCATCTCCCACAGCCGCGGGTGGTGCTGCTCCAGCACCTCCCGCGCGATCTGGTCCACCGTCAGCAGCAGCGGCCCCCGGATGCGCCTGGTCACCTCGTCCGGGTCCAGTCGGTCGACGATCTCCTTCGGGTCGACCAGCCTGCTGGTGATCAGGTCCGCCGACACCCGGATCATCCGCGCCGAGTTGCGCGGGACCACCCCCTGCCACCCCAGCCACGGGTCGGCCACGCCGATGAAGCGCAGCGGGCGGAACATCATCTCGATGGCGACGCGCTTGGTGAGGTAGCCGATGACCGCGGCCACGAACGGCATCGACAGGTAGACCGGCCAGTGGCGGGCGAAGTCGTCGAGGAAGGAGTCGACCACCGTGCCTCCGCGCTTGTTGACCGGTCGGTAGCTTAATGCAGGAGGAGCAGAACCTGCAGCTCACCCACGAGGAAGCCGATCACCGCGCCGACCGTGATGAGCTTCCACTCGTCCTGGCGGAACGCGGGCCGCAGCAGGCCCTCGTACTGGATCGGGGTGAGCGCCTGGATCTGGCGGATGATCGTCGACCGGATGTCCAGCGCGTCGGTGGCGTAGCCCTCCAGGTGCCGCAGCGTGTCCGGGATCCGCTCGATGGTCTGCCGCGCGGCCTCGGCCTTGAGCTCCTGGTACCGGCGCGACCCGACGGCCGCGACCAGGAACGGCTTGGCGAGGCTGGCCTGCGCGTCCACCGACCGGCGGACCTCGCGGTGGATCATCGCGTACAGCCGGTCCGAGCGCGGGCCGGTGAGCACGGCCTCCAGCACGTTGCCGACGGTCAGGATCTCCTTGGCGATCAGGTCGCCGTAGTCCCGGGCGACCTCCATCCGCCTGCGCTGGAACATGCCCTGCCAGATGAACGGCCCGAACCGCTTCGGCTGCCGCGGGAAGAAGATCATCTTCAGCGCCAGCCAGTCGGTCAGCCACCCGGTGAGGCCGCCGAAGACCGGCATCACCCAGGCGTTCTTGGTCAGCGCCCAGGTGACGAGCTGGACGAACCCGATGACCAGGCCGAACCAGATGCCCGACCGGGCGATGAACCGCATCTCCGGGGTGGCGGTCTCGCGGATCAGCCGGTTGAGCACGGCCTTGTCGCGCACCAGGTTGCGCACCGCCATGTCCTTGACGTCGAGGATGTCCTCGATGTTGGCGGCGACCTCCCGCATCAGCCGCTCCACCACCCGCGGCGCCTCGGCGTGCACGCGCGCCACGATCCGGCGCTGCAGCCGGTCGGGCAGCACCTCCCAGAGCCCGGGCTGGTAGCGGGCCAGCAGGTCCCGGGTGATCTCGTCGACGGCCCGCTCGATCGGCTCCCGCAACTGCTCGGTGACCCGCTTCGGGTCCAACCGGGCGAACACCTCACGCGGGTTGATGAGGTTGGTGGTCATCAACTCCATCGCCACCGTCGCCATCCGCCGCGCGTTGCGCGGGATGACCCCCTGCCACCCGAACGGCCCCACCCCGACGAACTCGAGCGGCCGGTACATCATCTCGATCGCCGCGCGCTTGGTGATGTACCCGATGGCGGCGGCGATGAGCGGCATGGACAGGTAGACGTGCCAGTGCGCGCCGAAGTCGTCGACCACCGCCTGCCAGTCCATGCCTGTGTCTAGCACCGCGGCGGGCGGTGGTCGTCAACGACCTCAGTGGTCTTCGCGCTCAGGGTTTCCCGGCGGATACACCGGGAGACGCCGTCGGCCGTCATGTCCACAACCGCATCAAAGCACTGTGGACACTGCCCGAACAGCGGGTTCGCTCAGATCCGGCCTGCGATCCGGCGGCGGCGGGCCACCTCACCGAGGACCACGCCCGCGGCGACCGAGGCGTTGAGCGACTCGACGCCCGCGGCCATCGGGATCGACACCGTGGCGTCGCAGGACTCGCGCACGAGGCGGGTCAGGCCGCGGCCTTCGGAGCCGACGACGACGACCAGGGGGCCCGTGGCCAGTTCCAGCTCGTCCAGGTGCATCGAGCCGTCCGCGTCCAGGCCGACGATCATCAGACCGGTCTCGGCGTACGCGCGCAGTTGGCGGGTCAGGTTGGTCGCGATGGCCACCGGGATCTTCGCCGCCGTGCCCGCGCTGGTGCGCCAGGCCACCGCCGTCATCCCGGCGCTGCGCCGCTGCGGCAGCAGCACGCCGTTGGCCCCGAAGGCCGCCGCCGAGCGGATCACCGCGCCCAGGTTGCGGGGGTCGGTGACGCCGTCGAGCGCGACCAGCAGGGGAGCCTCGCCGGTGCCGCGGGCGGCCTCCAGCAGGTCGTCCGGGTGCGCGTAGGTGAAGGGCGGGACCTGGAGCGCCAGGCCCTGGTGCATCGCGCCGCCGGTCAGCTTGTCCAGCTCCGGGCGGGAGACCTCCAGCACCGAGATGCCCCGGTCCGCCGCCAGCCGCACGGACTCGGCCACCCGGTCGTCCGCGTCGATGCCCAGCGCCACGTACAGCGCCGTGGCGGGCACCTCGGCGCGCAGGCACTCGGTCACCGGGTTGCGGCCCGCGACCAGCTCGTTGCCCGGCTTGTCCCGGTTCGCCCTGGCCTGGGTGCGCTTGGCGTCGGCGTTCGCGCGCCGGTTCGCGGCGTGCCCCGGTCGCTCCGCGGCCTTGGGCGTCGGCCCCTTGCCCTCCAGCGCCTTGCGCCGCTGACCACCGGAGCCGACGACGGCGCCCTTCTTCGTGCCCGCCTTGCGCATCGCGCCCCGGCGTTGGGAATTGCCTGCCACGTCAGCTTTCCTTAATGGTCCACAACGGACCGCCGGGGGTGTCCTCGACGGCGACGCCCGCGGCCAGCAGGCGGTCTCGGATCGCGTCCGCCAGGGCGAACTCGCGGTTGGCCCTGGCCCGCTGGCGCTCGTCCAGCAGGTCGCCCACCAGCGCGTCCAGCGCCTGGTGCAGACCCGTGTCGGCGCCGGAGCCCTCCGCCCACCGAGGTGAGAGCGGGTCGAGCCCCAGGACGCCGGTCATCGAGCGTACCGCCGCCGCGGCCTCCCGCGCCCCGGAGTCATCGCCGGAGTCCAGCGCGGTGTTTCCGACGCGCACCGAGTTGTGCACCGCGGCCAGCGCGGACGGGGTCGACAGGTCGTCGTCCATGGCCGCGGTGAACTCCGCCGTCGGCGCGCTCGGCGCCACCGACCCGGTCCGCTGCGCCACCTTCTGCAGGAAGTTCTCCACCCGCTGGTAGGCGCGCACGGACTCCGCCAGCGCGGCCTCCGAGTACTCGATCATCGACCGGTAGTGCGGGCCCGCGAGGTAGTAGCGCAGCTCCTGGGCGCGCACCCGGCTCAGCATCTCCGGGATCGACACCGTGTTGCCCAGCGACTTGGCCATCTTCTCGCCGCTGAGGGTCACCCACGCGTTGTGCATCCAGTACCGGGCGAACCCGTCACCGGCCGCGCGCGACTGCGCCTGCTCGTTCTCGTGGTGCGGGAACACCAGGTCGATGCCGCCGCCGTGCACGTCGAACTCGGGTCCCAGGTACGCCCGCGCCATCGCCGAGCACTCCAGGTGCCAGCCGGGGCGGCCTGCACCCCACGGGGTCGGCCACGACGGCTCACCCGGGCGGGCGGACTTCCACAGCGTGAAGTCGCGCGGGTCGCGCTTGCCCTGACCGGCCGACTCGCCCTGCTGCGCCTCGTCCGGCTTGATCCCGGACAGCTCCCCGTACGCGGGGTAGGAGGCGACGGCGAAGTACACGTCGCCGCCCTGGGCGTACGCGTGGCCCGCGTCGATCAGCCGCTGCATCATCTCGACCATCTGCGGCACGTGCCCGGTGGCCCGCGGCGAGATGGACGCGGGCAGGCAGCCCAGCGCGTTGTAGGCCTCCTCGAAGGCCCGCTCGTGGGTGGCCGCCCACTCCCACCACGGCCTGCCCGCCTCGGCGGCCTTGGTCAGGATCTTGTCGTCGATGTCGGTGACGTTGCGCACCAGCCGCACGTCGGTGCCGCCGTGCTCGAGCCAGCGGCGCATGACGTCGAAGTTCAACCCGCTGCGCACGTGGCCGATGTGCGGGATGCCCTGCACCGTGGCGCCGCAGACGTAGATCGAGGTGACCCCCGGGGTGTGCGGCGTGAACGCGCGCGAACTCCGGCTCGCGCTGTCGTGGATGTGCAGGGACACGGCTTTTCTCCTGAAGGGAGCAGAGCGTTACGAGGGGAAATGGTACGGGTCACCGACCTGGTGACCCTTGCCCGGTTCGTTGCCAGTTCACGAACGGGCCGCGGCGCGGTGCTCGGGGGCTTGGCGTCCTAGTCCGCGATGCCGTGGGCGCGCAACGCGCCGAGCAGCGCGTCGGGGCGGTTCGCGGTCGCCTGCGGCTCCACCCGCTCGAACCGACAGCCGATCGCCGCGGCCGCGCCGTCGGCCGCCGCGCTGTCGCCGACCATCAGGGTGTCGGCGGGGGCCCGGCCGATGCGCTCGCAGGCCACGGTGAAGATCTTGGCGTCGGGCTTCACGACGCCCTCGGCGTAGGAGAGCACGTACTCGTCCACCAAGCCGTCGAGGCCGCGGTGGGCGAAGGTGGCGCGCAGGTCCCACGCGATGTTGCTGACCACGGCGACCGGGATGCCCCTGGCGCGCAGGAGGCGCAGCGCGGCGTCGGTGTCCGGGTACGGCACCCAGGACGCGGGCGCCAGCATGACGTCGTAGAGCCCGGTGGCGGTGCCGTCGGCGAGGTCGAAGTGCGGGGCGGTCAGCGCGGACTCGTAGGACGCGCGGTGCAGGTCTCCGTCGAGGTCGCGGCGGTGCCACGCGTCGTGCAGGTCGGGCGGCAGGTGCTCCGGGACGCCGGTCGGCACGGTGAGCGTGGCGAGGATCTCCGTGTACCGCGCGGCGGTCAGCTCGGCGCCGTCGCGGTGGCGCAGCCCGCGGACGCTCTCGGCACCCGGCTCCAGACGGAACAGGGTGCCCGAGAAGTCCAGGAGGACGCCGTGGATGGCCACGGTTCCCAAGGTAGAGGTCAGATCGCGCGGCCCGTCACACGGGTCGGAGTGATCCGCACCACAACGCGTTCGGCACCCGGCGCGTCCGCCTTGTAGTCCTCGCCGGTGTACTTGCGCGCCAGCGTGTGGATCAGTTCGCCGCCGCCCTCGGTGGTCAGCTCGGCCGTGCCGCGGACCTCCGCGTAGGCGTACGGGTTGTCCGCGGCGTAGATCGTCAGGCTGACCCGCGGGTCCCGGCGCAGGTTCCGCTCCTTCTTGCGGCCCACGAGCGTGGACAACAGGATGTCGTCGCCGTCGCGGGTGACCCACAGGACCGACGACTGCGGGCTGCCGTCGGCGTTGATCGTGGACAGGACCGCGAAGTTCGGGCCGTCGAAGAGGGCGCGCGCCGCGTCGGAGAGAGTTGCTGCCATATCCGCTGAACCTAGCCGTGATCAGCGGGTTCGGCCCGGCCGGTCCCGGTGGGCGGGATGTGTGCTTTCACTCGGACGGCAGCAGCAACGCCGTGGCCACCGCCGCGATGCCCTCGCCGCGACCGGTCAGCCCGAGCCCGTCGGTGGTCGTGCCCGACACCGACACCGGCCCGCCGACCGCCGCGGACAGCACCTCCTGCGCCTCCGCCCGCCGCTTGCCGATCTTCGGCCGGGTGCCGACGACCTGCACCGCCGCGTTGCCCACCCGGTACCCGGCCGCCTCGACCCGCACCCGCACCTCGGTGAGCAGTTCCGTGCCGTGCGCGCCCGCCCACTTCGGGTCGCCGGTGCCGAAGACGGCGCCCAGGTCGCCGAGTCCCGCGGCGGACAGCAGCGCGTCGCACAGCGCGTGCGCGGCCACGTCCCCGTCCGAATCACCCGTGCAGCCCGCCTCGCCCGGCCAGTGCAGGCCCGCGATCCAACACTCCCGGGCTACGTCGATCGGGTGAACATCGGTGCCGATCCCGACCCTCACGAGTTCTCCTGTCCGGCCAGCACGGCCTCGGCAATCGCCAGGTCAAAGGGGGTTGTGACCTTCATCGCACAGGCGTGGCCGGGCACCGTGGCGACCGGCACGCCGATCTTCTCCACGAGCCCCGCGTCGTCCGTCGCGGAGTCGCCCGCCTCGGCGTACGCCCTGGTCAGGACGTCGGTGGCGAAGCCCTGGGGGGTCTGCACGACGCGCAGGGCGGACCGGTCGGGGGTGGCGAGCACGGTGCCGTCGAAATCGACCTGCTTCACCGTGTCGGCCATCGGCAGGACTGGGATGACGGCGGGCGCCCCGGACGCTACGGCGGCCACTACGGCACGGATGACCGAGGGCGGGGTGAACGCGCGCGCGGCGTCGTGCACGAGGACGACGCGCACGTCGGGGACCGCCTTCACGGCGTGCTCGAAGGCCCGGCGCACGGAGTCGGTGCGGTCGGCGCCGCCGGGCACGACATCGGCCGGGAGATCCGCGTCACGCAGCAGCGCCGCGACCACCTCGACGTCGGCCGGAGGGGCCGCAACCACGACATGCCGCACGCAGCCCGCGTTGAGCAGGCCGCGCACGGCATGGGTGAGCAGAGCGGTCCCCCGCACGGGGACCAGTGCTTTGGGCATCCCGTACCCGAGGCGTTCGCCTCGGCCCGCGGCGGGTACGACCGCCACCGCCCGCGCGGTGGGCTCGCCCCCGGCTGCGTCGGGTGCCATCTGGAGTTCGGGCATGGGTCAGTCTGGCAAGCCGGTCACATCGCTGCGCCCGGCAGGTCACCCAGGCTTGTCCGTCCGGTGGAACCGCTGGTCAGACGGAGGCGGTCGCCAGGACCTCGTCGAGCAGCACCTCGGCCTTGTCCTCGTCGGTGCCCTCGGCCAGCGCCAATTCGCTGACCAGTATCTGCCGCGCCTTGGCCAGCATCCGCTTCTCGCCGGCGGACAGGCCGCGATCCTTCTCCCGCCGCCAGAGGTCTCGCACCACTTCGGCCACCTTGTTCACATCGCCGGAGGCGAGCTTCTCCAGGTTGGCCTTGTACCGACGCGACCAGTTGGTCGGCTCCTCGGTGTGCGGCGCGCGCAGCACGTCGAAAACGCGGTTGAGACCCTCTTGACCCACGACGTCCCGCACCCCGACGATCTCGGCGTTGTCTGCGGGGACGCGAACCGTGAGGTCACCCTGCGCGACCTTGAGGACGAGGTACTTCTTCTCCTCGCCCTTGATCACGCGGGTCTCGATCGCTTCGATGAGTGCGGCACCGTGGTGCGGGTAGACGACGGTCTCTCCGACCTTGAAAACCATGTGTCCTCTGCCCCTTTCGCTGCACCCATCTTAACACGGGTCGGGCTGCTCAGAAGGTCGCACGGGCGCGGACGGGTGGACCGTCTGCGCAGGTCAAGGGCCAGATAAGGGAATGCAGGGGGGTTGACAACGGCGAAACGTGCGTACTCAGGCGGGTGTCGCGCGGGGTGCGGCGCGGAGTCGATCTCCACAGTGGACCTTCACCGGACCTTCACGCCCGGACGTGACGGATCCGACACCCCTCGGGTGATTGTCCGACCACGCGCGGGCCCGATCTGTTGCGCGGGCTAGGCTTCGGCCCGGTAGGTGATTGTCCGCTAGCGACGCAGGAGCCCCAGTGAGCCGTGCACAGCAGAACTCGACCGGACGGTTGCGCCGCGCCCCCGCCGCGTTGGGCCTCGGGCTGGTCGCCGTCCTGGGGGCCGCCGCGTGCGGTTCCGGCCAGATCACCCAGACGGATTCCCAGTTGCCCGCTGTGAACGGCGCGCTCGCCCAGTCGGGCCAGATCGCGCTGCGCGACGCGATGCTCGCCTTCCCCAAGGGCGGCCACTACGAGAAGGGCGCCGACGCGCCGCTCGTGCTCGCGATCGTCAACTCCGGCGGCACCGCGGACAAGCTCCTCGAGGTCACCAGCCCGGTGGCCACCGAGGTCGAGATCACCGGCGACGCCGTGCTGCCGGGCGGCTTCGCGCTCGCCGTCGGCAAGCCGGGCGAGGAGAGCGGCGGCAAGTCCGTCGCCCCGACCACCCCGACGCCGACCACCACCACCACCACGTCGAGCGCCGCCGCCACGACGACGCCGTCCGGCTCGTCCTCCGGCGCCGCGACCACCACGACCGGCAGCTCGTCGGCCTCCTCGGTCGCGCCGACCAGCAGCACCCCCACGACGACCACGACCACGTCGAAGAAGGTCGACCTGGGCAAGCTGGAGATCGTGCTCAAGGGCCTGAGCGACAAGCTCTACCCGGGCAAGACCGTGCCGGTGACCTTCGTGTTCGAGAAGGCGGGTCAGATCACCGTCGGCCTGCCCATCGCCGCGCCGAACGGCCCGCGCGAGGAGCACGCCGCCGCCGAGGGCGGCCACTGAGCCGCTACCCCGCGGGCTGTCGGTGACGGCCCGTAGCGTGGCCGCGTGGTGACGAAGACGACCAAGCTCAGCTACCGCTGCGCCGAGTGCGGGCACGCGGTGGCCAAGTGGTTCGGCCGCTGCCCGGAGTGCCAGGCCTGGGGCAGCCTGGAGGAGATCGGCGCGCCCCGGGTCAAGGTCGCGGCGGGGGCGCCGAGTTCCCCGGCCCGGCCGATCGCCGAGGTCGACATCGAGGCGGCCCGGGCCAAGCAGACCGGTGTCTCCGAGCTGGACCGGGTGCTCGGTGGCGGATTGGTGCCCGGCGCGGTGGTGCTGCTGGCCGGTGAGCCCGGTGTCGGCAAGTCGACGCTGCTGCTGGAGGTGGCCTACCGCTGGGCCGCCCGCGAAGGCGACTACGGGCCCACGCTGTACGTCACCGGCGAGGAGTCCGCAGGCCAGGTGCGGTTGCGCGCCGAGCGCACGGGCAACGTGCACCAGTCGATGTTCCTGGCCGCCGAGAGCGACGTCGCGTCGCTGCTGGGGCACGTGGACGCGGTGAACCCGGGCCTGCTGGTGGTCGACTCGGTGCAGACCATGTCGTCGCCCGCGGTCGACAGCGCCCCGGGCGGCGTCACCCAGGTCCGCGCGGTGACGGCCGCGCTGGTCGCGCTGGCCAAGGAGCGCGGCCTGCCGGTGCTGCTCGTCGGGCACGTCACGAAGGAGGGCTCGATCGCGGGCCCGCGCGTGCTGGAGCACCTCGTCGACGTCGTCCTGCACTTCGAGGGCGACCGCCACTCGGCCCTGCGCCTCCTGCGGGGGGTGAAGAACCGCTTCGGCCCGGCCGACGAGATCGGCTGCTTCGAGATGGTGGACAGCGGCATCGTCGGCGTCCCCGACCCGTCGGGCCTGTTCCTCAACCGCCGCGACACGGGCGTCGCGGGCACCGCGGTGACGGTCGCGGTCGAGGGCAAGCGCCCCCTGCTGGGTGAACTCCAGGCCCTGGTCGCCAAGTCCCACCTGGGCACCCCGAGGCGGGCCGTGTCGGGCCTCGACTCGGCCCGGGTCGCCATGGTGCTGGCCGTGCTGGAGCGCCGCGGCGGCGTCCGCCTCGGCGACGCGGACGTGTTCACCGCGACGGTCGGCGGTATGAAGATCCCCGAACCGGCCGCGGACCTGGCCATCGCGCTCTCGGTCGCCACGGCGGCGCGGGACGTCGCGCTGCCGCCGGACCTGGTGGTCCTGGGCGAGGTCGGCCTGGCGGGCGAGGTCCGGCGGGTGAGCGGTGTGCGTTCGCGGCTGAGCGAGGCCGTGCGGCTCGGGTTCACGAAGGCGTTGGTGCCCAAGGATTCCGGGGACCTGCCGGAGGGGATAGAGGTCCGGGAGGTGGCCGACCTGGCGTCGGCCATGCACAACCTCCAAGTACTGCGGAAGTAGTACCGGGCGGGGCACTCCCAGTGCCCCGCCCGGCGGTTACTTGGGGAACGCGCCCATGGTGGGTACCAGCGCCTCGGTGGTCACCTCCCGAGCCGGGCCGAGTTCGCTGCTGCGGCGACCGATCAACCTGCCTGTCGCCGGGTCGATGTAGAGCTCGAGGTAGATGTGGCCGTCGTTCACCGTGATCGCGGTGGCGATCCGACCGTCGGGGTTGCGCTGGTCGGTGCGGACGGTCACCGAGTCGAAGTAGCCCAGTGTGCGGAAGATCGTGGCGCGGGCCTTCGCGTCCCCGTACAGCAGGCCGCTCATCGTCTGCACCGCGTTCGCTTGGCCGCTGGGCTTACCGGTGAACTGCTGCCGCAGTTGCTCGTAGTAGCCCGCCGGGTCGTCGGGGATCGCGTCAAGGCGCTGCTGTTGGAGTTCGCGGCCCGATGAATCGGGTTTGACCAGGCGCAGCGCTGGAGCGGGCTGCCCGGCCTTCGGGGCGTCCTGGGTTCCCCAGTCCCCGGCGGGATCCGACGAATACCAGTGGTACACGCCGTGGGTGAGCTTCCCGTTCTGCCACGCCCCGCTGAACTCGAAGCGGAACGCCCCCGGCGGGATTTCCAGGTCGGACACGACGGCGGCCAGGTCACCCGCGTTGTTGACCGGGTGGTTGGGCATCGGCCCGATGGGGCCGAACCGCATGGGAGCCATCGCGTAGTGGGTGGGTGTGCTGCCGACCACCGCCAGCGTCGTGGGTGCGACATCGGTCACGTCTCGGATTGGTGCCCTACTTGTGGGTGCGGGCGTGTGGGGTGCACTTGAGCCGACCGGGCTGTCCGTGGGCACGGTGCCACTGGGAGTGGTCTGGCCGTGGTTGTCGCCGACCGCGTAGATGACGCCCGCCGAGACGGCTGCCACGGCGGCAGCAGCGGCGGCCACCGTCCACACTCGTCGTCGGCGCGGTGGGCTCCGGTCGGCGTGCGGTGACGCCGGCACCAGGACCGGGCGGGGCGTGGGCTGGGCGGGTTCGAGGTCTTCGGCGCTTCCGGTGCGGCCCACCAGGCGGGCCAGGCCGGCGTTGTAGGCGTCGTCGGTCATGTCCGGGACGTCGGCGTTCAGGTCGGCGAGCAGGAGGTCGAGGTCTTCGTCGGTCATGTCCGGTTCTCCCTGTCGGTGAGGTGGGTGCGCAAGGCGGTCCGGGCGCGGTGCAGGCGGGTGCGCACGGTCGTCGGGTTGATCCCCAGGGCCTCGGCGACCTCCTTCGGGGTCAGCCCGGCCCAGGCGACGAGCAGCAGCGCGTCGCGTTCCTCGTCGCTCAGCCCGGCCAGTCCGGCGCTGAGCGCGGCGGTCTGGTTGGCCGCGTCCGCGCGAGCGGTGGCCCGGACCTCGGCGGCCTCGGCCGTATCGGGTTCCGGACCCGCGCGGGTGTGGGCGCGCAGTCCGCGCACCTCGTCGCGGGCGTGCCTGCGGGCCAGGTTGGTCGCGATGCCGAAGAGCCAGGCGCGGGCGCTCGCCCGGCCCGGGCTGTAGGTGGCCCGGCGCTCCCAGGCGATCAGGAACGTCTCGGCCACCAGGTCGTCGGCTGCGGCGGGGGTGAGCCGCCGCGCGAGGTAGCGGTGCAGGTCTCGGGCGTGCGCCGCGTAGAGGCGGGTCAGTTCCGCGCCCGCCCGCGCTCCGGTGAGGTCCGGGCGGTCGTCCGGGATGGTTTCGGCCGTCACACCGGGTACTTGCCCGATGTCGGTCTCCGCGTTCTCAGTCGTGGCCGTCGGACCGGTCCCGCAGGTACCGGGTGTGGTCCGACTGCTTCCGCAGGTCGTCGGCGAAGAACCGGCCGGACACGGCCTCGGCGTCCTTCTCCAGCAGCTCCAGCTGGGTCAGCAGCTCCTCCGCCGCGCTCGGCGTGCTGGAGTTGACCTTCTTCGCCACCGCGAACCACCACGGCAGGTTAAGGTACGTCTCCACCGCCAGCGGCACGTCCACCCGGATGAGCCGGGTCGCGCCGTGCGTCGACTCCGGGTCGTCGGCCAGGGCGCGCGGCCGGTCCAGCATCGACCGCAGCACCTCGGCGATCCGCTCCAGCCGGTCCACCGACCCCTCGGGCATCCGCGTCGAGGCCGCCTTGACCTTCCCGACCAGCTCGTTGAGGTCGGCCCGCAGCCGGGACGCCTCGGCGTCCGGGTCGACGCCCAGGTGCACCTTCTCCGGCGGCGCCCCCAGCGCCCCGACCAGGTACAGGCCCACGACGACCACCGGCCACAGGCCACCGACCGCACCCGCGAGGTGCAGCACGACACCGACCAGCCCGAGGGCCGACCCGGCGAGGTTCTTGGTCGAACCGAAGTAGCGGACGACCGGGTTACTGGTAGCCACGGATCTCCCGGAACACCTGTTGCAGACCCGCCTTCCGGGCGTCGAACACCTTGCCGCCGGTCTGCGCGGCCAGGCCCTCCATCTCGGTCTGGTCGCCCTCGCCGAACAGCACGGGGAACACCGGCACGCCGCGCAACTGCGGTGACCGGCCCGCCTGGGCGCGCTGGAAGTCGTCGTAGCCGGTGCCGCTGGTGTTGGCGCCGTCGGTCATCAGCACGATCGAGGTGAACCGGTCCTCGGCGGGCTGGCTCGCGATCACCTGGTACGCGCGCTCCAGGCTGTCGTAGATCGCGGTGCCGCCGCTCGCCTCCAGCCCCGTCACGGTCGACTTGATCCGCTCCAGCTCCGCCTTCGGGTCGGTCTCCGGGACGGTGAACGACCGCGGTGCCTGCGGTGCGCCGTTGAACGGGATGAACGTGACCTCCTCGCGCCCGTGGAAGCGGCGGTAGCGGCCGACCAGGTCGTCGCTGGCGCCGGTCAGCCCGACGAGCGCGGTGCGCAGCGACCCGATCCGGTCGTCGTCGTTCATCGACCCGGACACGTCGAGCACGTAGACGGTCCGCGACGGCTTGCGGATCTGGTCGAAGTACGCCGACAGCAGCGCGTCGAACGCCTCCTGCGTGGCCGGGAACGGCAGCTCGACCATCGGCTGGGTGCCGAACTCGGCGGCCAGGGCGACGCCGGGCTGCCCCGGCCTGCGGTGGGTCAGCGCCATGATCTCCCGCTGCACGTCCGGCGCCTTCAGGAAGTCACCGAGCCGCTGGTGGTCGTTGCGGGCGTGGTCGCTGGCGTTGCTGAGCAGGGTGAGCGGGTAGTCGGCGGTGACGACGCCGTCGGTCGGGTAGATCAGCGTCAGCGGCTCCGGCAGCTTGCCGCTCGCGTTGAGCGACAGCAGCACGGACTCGTAGTTGACCAGCCCGTCGATCTTCTGGCCGGGATCGGTGCCCGCGGCGCGCCGCTGGTACGCGTCGGAGAGCCAGCCCGACGAGCCCGCGCTCATCGACTGCGCGGCGAAGAACTTCTTCAGCTCAGGGGTGACCGTCTTGACCTGGTCCGCGTTCACCGCGGCGCCGGTACCGGCCAGCGCGGAGGCGACCCCGACGAGCGCGGAGAAACCGGAGTTCGACGCGGACGGGTCGGTCATGCCGTAGCTGAACCGCTTGGCTTCCGCGGCCTTGGCGATGTCGGTCCAGGTGACCGGTTTGCCCGCCCAGCCAAGGGATCCGGCCTTCGACTTGGCCAGCCCGAGCACCACCGGGGAGCTCATGATCTTGGTCTGGTTGCCGAGCCTGCGCGCCGCGTCCGGCAGGGCCTGCGGGTAGCGGTTCGACGAGAACCACACGGCGTCGTAGGCCTTGTCGGCGTCACCGCGGGCCAGCGCCTCCGCGCCCTCGATGGTGCCGGTGAAGGTGAACTCGACCTTCACCCCGGTGTCCCGCGCGGCGCGGTCGAGCACCGGTTGCAGGTCCGCCAGTTCGCTGCCCGCCAGCACCCGCAGCTTGCCCGGCGCGGGCGGGCTCGTCGTGGGGCCCTCCGGGTCGCTGGAGCAGCCCGCGAGCAGACCTGTCCCGACGACCAGCGCCAGCACCGCCGGTAAGACCCTGCCCACTTGTCGTCTCCTGTCGGTCATTGGGGACCGGTGATCTCGCTGATGTCACCCGTGCGCGAGCGGCGCAGGTGTCCCTCGGCCCGGCGCAGCTCCTCGGTGAGCGTCGCGACGGTGGTGGCCATGGTCGTCGCGGCGCTCGCCCGGAAGGAGTCGATCGCGTCGATCGAGCGGTACACCTGGTCGAACGACTCGCGGATGGTGGCCACGCCGACCGCCGGGTCCGCGCTCGCCGCCCGCATCCGCGCGGTCTGGTCGGCCAAGAGCTGGCTGTTGCCGCGCATCAGGCCCTCGGTGGTGCCGCGCAACGCGTCCAGCTCGTCGAGGACGTTCTTCTGGTTGGCTAGGGCACCGCTGACCACCAGCGCGATCCGCAGCGCCGACACCGTGGTCGAGCAGGCCCGCTCCACGCCCCTGATCAGCTCGTCGTTGTTGCGCCGCACCAGGTCCAGCGCGAGGTAGCCCTGGGCGCAGACGGCGAGCTGGGTGAGCACGTCCTGGTGGCGTTGGCGCACCGGCAGCAGCACGTCGGCGCGCAACGCGTTGGCCGCGCCCGGGTCGGCGATGTCGAGCACCCCGGCCCGCTGCTCCACCGCCGCGTCCAGCGCCTCGGCGAACGCGGCGGCGGCCGACAGCCGGGTCATGGTCGTCCACAACCGGGCCCGCTCGCCCTTGATCGCCGCGTTGTCCCGGCGCAGCTGGTCTTGGCGGCCCCGCAGGTCGAGCACGAGCCGGTTCACCGGGGTGCCCGCCGCACGGTAGCGGTCCAGCAGCTTCTTGGCCTGGTTGCCCATCGGCAGCAGCCCGAGCAGCTTGCGCGGGCCGGAGTCGCCCGGGTCCAGCGCGGTGACCGCGCGGCGCAGGTCGGCCAGGCTGCCGGTGACGCCCTGGTCGGCAGTCGAGGCGGCGTCCACGGTCCGGTCGAGCAGGCTCGCCGCGATCGTCGCCGCGACGCGCATGTCCGCCTCACCCAAGGCGAGCAGCTCGTCGACCTTCGCGGTGAACTCCGGGGCGCGCGGGTCCAGCCCGCTCAGCTCACCGGCGATCTTCTCCGCGCGTTCGGCGGTGGCGCCGCGGGTCTGCTCGTCCAGCGGCACGAGACCCGCGGCGCGGTCGACCGGGATCGGGTCGACGGGGTCGGGTGGGGTCAGCGCGAAGTCGGTCACCGGTACTGCTTCCCGACGGCCTCCAGCAGCCGCTCCAGCGTCTCGTAGCTGGGCGGGTTGACCGCCTCGCCGACGTCGGCGGGCACGGTCAGCTTCCGCGCGGTCGCGACCTGCTGGAACACCTGCGGGTGCTGGTAGGGGCGGAAGCCGAACTCGGCGGCCAAGCGAACCAGGTCGGGGTCGTCGCCGAGCAGCTTGCCGACCCGGTCGCCCTCGCCCTTGAGCGGCACCAGCGTGTGCGTCGAGTACACCGTGGGCGCCGGGTAGATGAGCCGCATCTGCGGGGTGATCGAGCCGTCCGCGCGGGCCTGCCGGTCCAGGTACTGCGACTCGTAGATCATCACCAGCGGCGTCTTGCCCATGCCGGTGGCCAGGTAGTCCTCGAACGGGCCCTCGCTGCTGCTCTGCGTGTAGCCCTGGTCCAGGAAGAGCTTCGACACCGCGGGCAGCACGCGCGCCTCGGCCTCGGGGGAGGCGACGGGGCTGTTGCCGTTGGCCACGTAGGACACCAGGGCCAGGTACATCGCGGCGGAGTTGGAGTCCCGGGGGTCGGTGGTGGTCACCAGGATGTTCTTGCGCGCCGGGTACGCGGTGTTGCCGGGCAGCTGGTCCCAGCGGGTGCCCTTGGCGGCCAGGTCGAGGTAGGCGGCGATGTCGAAGACCTGGCGGCCCTCCGGACCGGGCTTCACCACGCCCTGCGCGGCCAGCAGGTCGGCGATCGGCGCGAAGGTGGCGACCGCCATGGGGGAGGAGAACGGGGTGTAGACCTGCCCGACCTTGCGGTCGGCCTTGATCCGCTCGGCGGCGGGCGAGGACGACGGGAACGCGAAGTCGTACGGGGTCAGGTCGACGGTGGTGGCGATCTGGCGGGAACCGGCCGCGTCGTACGCCACCCGCAAGCCGTGGCGGGCGAACACGTCGACCACGCGCGGGTCCGCGAAGAACGCCGCCTTCTCGGAGCCGCCGACGCCACGCACGGTGGTCAAACTCTGGCCCGGCTGGGCGTCGTCATCGCCCGAACTGATGATGATCACCACCACCGCCGCCAGCAACACGACCGCAAGACCCACGCTGACCTGTCGTTTCATCACCCCTCCTCGCGAGGCCGATCATCCCTTCGTGACACTTCGTTGGACGCCGATTCACCGGATCGGGACATGAAGGCCACATGAACGATTGGCTACAACGAGGGGTGATCACCGCCGACGCGCACGGGCCGACCGTCCCGTGTGGACGATCGGCCCGTGGCTGGTGCGTGCGGGTACTAGCTGGACAGGAGCTGCGCGCAGCGGATGAGTCCGAGGTGCGAGTACGCCTGCGGGTGGTTGCCCAGCGACCGCTCGGCCACCGGGTCGTACTCCTCCGGCAGCAGCCCGGTCGGGCCCGCCGCGTTGACGATCTGCGCGAAGAGGTCTTCCGCCTCGGGGCGGCGCCCGGTCAGCAGGTACGCCTCGATCATCCAGGCCGCGCAGATGTGGAAGCCGCCCTCGTCGCCCGGGAGGCCGTCGTCGCGGCGGTAGCGGTAGACCGTCGACCCGCTGCGCAGCTCCGCCTCGGTCGCGGTGACCGTGGCCTGGAACCGCTCGTCGGCCGGGTCGACCAGGCCGACCATGCCGATCATCAGGGTGGCCGCGTCCAGGTCGGTGCCGTCGTAGGCGGTGGTGAACGAGCGGACCTCGTCGTTCCAGCCGTTGGCCAGCACGTCCTCCGAGATCTCCGCGCGCAGCCCGGCCCACCCCGGCTCCGGGGTGCGGCCGTGCGCCTCGGCGAGCTTGAGCGCGCGGTCGATGGTCAACCAGCACATGACCTTCGAGTACACGTGGTGGCGCGGGCGGTGCCGCTCCTCCCAGATGCCGTGGTCGGGCTCGTGCCAGCGCCGGGTGACCGCCTCGGCCATCGCCCGGACCATCGCCCAGTCGCCGTCCGACAGCTCGCCCTTGACCTCGGCCAGGGCCGCGACCAGGTCGACCACCGGGCCGAACACGTCGAGCTGCACCTGCTGGTTGGCCAGGTTGCCCACCCGGACCGGCCGCGAACCGGCGTACCCGGGCAGGGTGTCGATGACCGCCTCGGGCGGCAGCGTGGTGCCCGCGATCGTGTACAGCGGGTGCAGCCGCTCCGGGCCGGGCAGGGTGGCCAGCACGCCGTGCAGCCAGCGCAGCAGCGCCTCGGCCTCGGCCGTGGAACCCAGGGACACCAGCGCCTTCGCGGTCATCGACGCGTCGCGCAGCCAGCAGTAGCGGTAGTCCCAGTTGCGGATGCCGCCGATCTCCTCGGGCAGCGACGTGGTCGCCGCGGCCATGATCGCGCCGGTCTCGCTGTGGCACAGCCCGCGCAGGGTCAGCGCGGAGCGGGCCACCAGCTCCTTCTCGACCGGCGGCAGCACCAGGGTGTCGAGCCACTCGGTCCAGTACCCCGCCGCCCGCGCCTTGCGCTCGTGCTCGGCCACCGGGTGCGGGCCCGTGTCGTCGGTGCCGCAGCGCAGCTCGAACACCACCGGCGCGTCCGGGGTCGGGGTGACCACGGCGCGCGCGGAGTCGAACTGGCCGTCGGAGGTGATCTCCCAGTCCACGCCGGGGGCGCGCAGCGCGATCGGGTCACCGGTGCCGAGCACCAGCAGGCCGTCCGCGGTGGCCGCCAAGCGCACCTGCACCTGCCCGAACTCCGGGCGCGGCGCGAACTCCACGACGGCGGGCGTCGAGCCGGACAGCACCCGCGTGAGGTCGGTGCGGTGCGACTCGGCGCCGTGGTCGAGGTAGTCGGTGACCAGCAGACCGGACCAGCGGGTCTCCACGGTCATGGTGCCGGGCAGGTAGCGCTGGCCCAGCGGCAGCCCGCCGCGCTCGGGGGCGACCGAGAAGTGGCCCGCGGTCGGCCCGCCGAGCAAGTCGGCGAAGATCGCCGCCGAGTCCGGTTCCGGGTGGCACAGCCAGGTGAGCCGGGCGTCCGGGGTGACCAGCGCGACCGAGCGCTCGTTGGCCAGCATGGACAGCCGCTCGATCGGCGGCGCCTGGTCGCCGTAGAGCCAGGCGCGGCGCTCCTCCAGCACGAACGCGAGCATGGTGGCGACCGCGATCGGGTCGGGGATCCGGTGCTCCGCGTGCGACTCGCCGTCGCCGACCTTGACCCCGAGGTCCGGGCCGGAGAGCCGGACGAAGGCCTTCTCGTCGGTCACGTCGTCGCCGACGAAGATCGCCGCGGTGGCCCCGACCTGGTGCCGCAGCACGTCGAGCGCGTGGCCCTTGTCGGTCTGCACCACGGCCAGCTCGACGACCGCCTTGCCCTCGGTGACCTGGACGCCGGACCAGGTGCACGGGCCCGTGCGGACCCGCTCCAGCACCTCGTCGGCGGTCACCGGGTCGGCGCGGCGCACGTGCACCGCGATGCTGGCGGGCTTGACCTCCAGCGCCACACCCTCGGCGCCCTCGGTGAGCTTGGCCAGCTCGGCCTCGATCCGCCGGTGCAGGTCGCGGGCCTCGGCGTCGAGCGCGTGCACGAAGCCCACGTCGAACTCCGAGCCGTGGCTGCCGACCAGGTGCACCTCGGAGGGCAGTCTGGACAGCGTCGCGAGGTCGCGCAGCGCCCGGCCGGAGATCACTGCGGTGGTGGTCTCGTGCAGGCCGGCCAGCGAGCGCAGCGCGCCGACCGACTCGGTGTGCGGGCGGGCGTGTTCGGGGTTCTCGACGATCGGCGCGAGCGTCCCGTCGTAGTCGCAGGCGACCAGCAGCCGGGGCGTGCGGGCTATTTGCACGATGGCGCGGCGCAACTCGGCGGGGAGTGCCTCGGCGGTCAACGCCTTCTCCTTGGGCTCAGGCAGGGTTTGGGCGGTCTGCGTGTCGGCGGCTCGCGGTGTGGTCGAACCGCGCGGTGTCAGTGGGCGTGCTCCGGGTCGAGTGCGTCGAGGAACGAGCGAGCCCACCGGTCGACGTCGTGGGTCAGCACTTGTCGCCGCAGCGCGCGCATCCTACGGCGACCTTCCGCTGGATCGATTGCGAGGGCCGCGTGCATGGCGTTCTTGACCCCGTCGAGGTCGTGCGGGTTGACCAGGAACGCGCTGGTCAACTCCGCGGCGGCGCCCGCGAACTCGCTGAGCACGAGCGCGCCGCCGAGGTCGTGGCGGCAAGCCACGTACTCCTTGCACACCAGGTTCATCCCGTCCCGCACCGGCGTCACGAGCATGACGTCCGCCGCGGCGAAGAACGCGCTCAGCTCCGCGCGTCCCACGGACTGGTGCAGGTAGTGCACGATCGGTCGACCGACCCGGCCGAACTCGCCGTTGATCCGGCTGACCACCTGCTCGATGTCGCTGCGCATCCGCTGGTAGTGCTCGACCCGCTCGCGGCTGGGCGTGGCCAGCTGCACCATCACGACCTCGTCCGGGTCGACCCGGCCCTCGCTCAGCAACTCCTGCAACGCGTAGAGCCGCAGGTCGATGCCCTTGGTGTAGTCCAGCCGGTCGACCCCGAGGATCACCTTCTTGGGGTTGCCCAGATCGGCGCGGATCTGGTTGGTGCGCGCGACGGTTTCCCGCTTGCGCGACAGCGCGTCCAGGCCCGCCGCGTCGATCGAGATGGGGAACGCGCCGACCCGGACCGCCCGGTCGCCCAGTTGGATGACACCGGGTCGGGTGCGCACGCCGACCGCGCCGCGGGTCGGCTCCAGGCCGAGCAGGCGGCGGGCCAGCCAGAGGAAGTTCTGCGCGCCACCCGGTCGGTGGAACCCGACCAGGTCGGCGCCGAGCAGGCCGCGCACGATCTCGGTGCGCCACGGCAGCTGCATGAACAGCTCGGTCGGCGGGAACGGGATGTGCAGGAAGAAACCGATGCGCAGGTCCGGCCGCAGCTCCCGGAGGATCGCGGGCACCAACTGGAGTTGGTAGTCCTGGATCCACACCGTGGCGTCCTTGGCGGCGACCCGCGCGCACGCCTCGGCGAAGCGGTGGTTCACCTTGACGTAGCTGTCCCACCAACCGCGGTCGAAAACCGGCGGCGCTACTACGTCGTGATAAAGCGGCCACAACGTCGCGTTGGAGAAACCCTCGTAGTAGTCGCGGACCTCGTCACCGGTCAACGACACCGGGTACAGCCGCAGGCCGTCCTCGGTGAACTCGTCCACGTCGACGTCGGCCACACCCGGCCAGCCCACCCATGCGCCGCTGTTGCGGCGCAGGAACGGCTCCAGCGCGCTGACCAGCCCACCAGGGCTGTGCTTCCACCGGGTGGTGCCGTCGGGCAGGCGCTCCAGGTCGACCGGCAGCCGGTTGGCGACCACGATGAAATCCGCACCGTCTTCGCTGCTCACGCCCGCCGCGCCTCCTCAAGACCGCCCAGCCCCGATTACCCGTTCGAGGCTATCCACTCGGGCGCGTCGCCGCGTCCTGCGACCGGTGCGTGTGCGGCGTGGCGACTCTCACGCGGCCCAGGGGTTTACTTCCCGGGCTTACTCCAGGCGCCGTTCGGTGGGACGCAACGGCCCGGACATCCGCGGGCCCGCGAGCTTGCGCTCCAACCGGCTCAGGCCGCTGCGCACCGGCTGCGCCAGGTACTCGCCGAGCACCACCCCGGCGGCCAGCGCCAAGGCGATCGCGGCGGCGAGCATGAGCGTGGGCAGGCCACTGATGTCGCGCAGCACGGCCAGTTCGTAGAGCGCGCGGTAGATGGTGAGACCGGGCAGCAGCGGCACCAGACCGGACACCGCCACCACCAGCGGCGGCATGCGGAACCGGCGGGAGATCACCCCACCGGCGAACCCGATCACCACCGCGGCGATGGCGGAGGCGGCGATCGTGCCGGAGCCGGTGAGCGTCAACGCGCCGTAGGTCGCCGCGCCGACCCCGCCCGCGACGGAGGCGACGAGCAGCGCGCGCGGCTTGGCGTAGCTGGCGAGGGCGAACAGGCCTGCCGACGCCGCGGCCGCGATGGTCTGCACCGGTAGACGAAAAGCGCTCGGCGGCAGCGGGTCGGCCAGCGGCGTGTAGGCCATGCCGAGCCAGATCGCGGTGTTGAGCGCGAGCACGACCCCGGTGATCAGCCCGGCGGTCATCAGCGAGATCTCCATCATCCGACCCGCCGCGGTGACGTTGTAGCCGGTGATCGCGTCCTGCACGGTCGAGACCACGGACAGACCGGACAGCAGCACGGTGATCGTGGCGGCGACCAGCACGGTCGGTTTGGCGGTGAGCACCCCGCTCGCGATCAGCGCCAGCGCCGCCCCCGTGGCCAGCGCGCCGCCGACCACCTGCTGGAAGAAGAACGGCAGCGCGCGCCGGTTGAGCAGCCGCCCGACCCGGTCGACCAGGGCGGTGACGACGGCGGCGGCCGCGGCCATGGGTGCCGCGCCGCCGATCAGCACGGTGATCGCCGCCGCCATGCCCGCGAAGGCCAGCGTGGCCGCCCAGCGCGGGTAGGGGTGCGGTGCGGTGGTGATGCGCTCCAGTTCGGCGCGTGCCGCCAGCACGTCGACGCGGCGCGCGGTGATCCGCTGGACGAGCGTTTCCACGTCGGCGAGCCGGGTGTAGTCCAGACCCCGCGAGCGCACCACGCGCAGCGAGGTGATCGGCGCCTCGTCGGTGCCGCGCTGGCAGGCCACGGTGATCGAGGTGAAGATGACGTCCACCTCGCAGTGCGGCAACCCGTAGGCCGCCGACACGGCCAGGATCGTCGCGGTGGCGTCGGCCGCCCCGGCCCCGGACGCCATCTGCACTTCACCAATCCGCAACGCCAGGTCAAGCACGAAGTGGACGGTGCGTTCCTCGGGTAGCGCCGGGCCGTACACGGCCGTGCTCTCCGAGTGGTGCACCGAATGCCCGTTGAGCTGGGTGTTCCCGTTCACGCCCGGCTTTTCCCGACCCTCGACCAACCGCCCCAACCCGAACGGCGCGCGCCGCGCGAACCGCACGATCCCGACCTCCTCAGCAGTCCGACGACACCACCGAACACCCACAAAGAGCACCCGTACCAGCCAGTCGACGGTCTCGGATCATGGGTCGCCCCGCAACCCCACAACCGTCTGGGCTTACGATTGGCTGTGATCCCCGGGCGGTGTCGACTGCCGGCATAGCTCAATTGGCAGAGCACTCGCCTTGTAAGCGAAAGGTTGCGGGTTCGAGTCCCGCTGCCGGCTCCACCCGGGAAGTCCTTTGTGTACCAATGGAAAACACCTTTCCGCACCTCCCCGACCGCCCGTTGTCCATGATCAGGTGTGCAACGGCGGCCCGGCCTGGGACGATGGTGGCTGGGACGACGACGGCGTCGTGCCGCTCGTCGAACTAGCGTGGGGGTAGACGGTGACCGTGGAACCGACGATCAGGGCCGGGGCCGCGACCGACGTCGGCCTGGTCCGCGCGGCCAATGAGGACAACTACGTCATCACGTCCACCGTCTACGCGGTGGCCGACGGCATGGGCGGGCACGCCGCGGGTGACGTGGCCAGCGGGCTCGCGGTCGCCGGGTTGGCCCAGCTCGGCGGGGACGGCCTGCCCCACCCCGACGACGTCCGCAAGCACATCGTGCGGCTCAACGGCGACATCCTCGCCGCCGCCGTGCGCAACCCAGAGCAGGCCGGGATGGGCACCACGATCACCGGGCTCTGCCTGGTCGAAGTGGACGGAGCCGTGCAGTGGAGCGTGTTCAACGTCGGCGACTCCCGCGTCTACCGCTACACCGGCGGCGGCCTGACCCAGCTCACCGTCGACCACTCCGAGGTCTCCGAGCTCGTCGCCGCCGGTGAGCTGAGCCCGGCGCAGGCCGCGGTCGACCCCCGCCGCAACGTCGTGACCAGGGCGCTCGGCTCGCCGATGCCCCCCAACCCCGACCTGTTCCCGCTCCCGCTGACCCCCGGCGACCGGTTCCTGCTCTGCTCCGACGGCCTCACCGGCGAGCTCGACGACGACACCATCGCGGGCCACCTGGCCGGGGTCGCGGACCCGCGCGAGGCGGCGGACGTGCTGGTGCGCGCCGCGGTGGCCGCGGGCGGTCGCGACAACGTCACCGTGGTGGTCGTCGACCACCTCGAAGAATCCACTTCCGACTGACGATTGTTCGAAGGCGCCGCCGCGCATTTCCGCATTCGCGGACGTCACCCTTCGTAGCTGATAACAGAGTTGTGCGAGGTGCGGGAGTTACCACCGTGACCGCGACGGAATGGGCTGAACGGAGCACTCTCCGTCAACCGCCGAAACAGCGCTCTGTGTTGTCCATCACGTCACCTGAGCGCGGGAACCCGGGTCGCCGCCCGGGAGCGCGCCCGGAACCGGAACCGGGTGTGGAACCCGACCCGGTGAATCTGCAACATTGTCCCCGCGCGACGCGATAGGGCCGGTTGACGGCTAGGGGACTCTGGCAGGGGACACGTGGGTTTTTTCAGGCGACACCGAACCGCCATCGCCTCCTCGGTCGTGGTGGCCGTCGGTGCCACGGCACTGGTCACCTTCGCCTTGTCGTCGACCGGGTACCCGGTCCGGCAGATCGAGCTGGACGACGGCGGCATCTGGGTCACCAGCGACCGCGACGGCCTCTTCGGCAGGCTGAACAAGCCGGTCGGCGCCCTCGACGCGGCCTTCTACCCGCCCGGCGGCACCCAGCAGACCTACCAGCTCGACGTGCACCAGGACGGCTCGGCGGTGGCCGCCCGCGACGCCGCGACCGGCAGGCTCTTCCCCGTCGACGTGGCCCGCGCGGTCGCCCTGCCCGAGCAGGGCTTATCCGTCGATGGTGACACCACCCTGGCGATGGCGGGCGGCACGCTCGCCGCGCTCGACCCGAAGACCGGCCGCGTGTGGGCCACCCGCGTCGACACCCAGGCGGGCATGACCAACCTGGGCACCCTCGACCCCGCCAACGCGCCGCTGGCCGCCGTCGACCCGGACGCCGCGCTCGCCGTCGGCGTCGACGGCACCGTGCGCGTGGTCGCCAAGACCGGCAAGGTCGCCACGATCCGCCCCGCCGACAACACCTTCGCCGAGGCCGACTACTCGACGCTGCCGCACCCGTTGCAGAGCGTGCAGGTCACCTCCGTCGGCGGCGACCTGGTCGTGCTCGACCCCGTCGGCCACAAGCTCGTGCTCCCCGACGGCCGCGAGATCCCCGTCGACACCGACGAGGCCGCGCGGCTCCAGCAGCCCGGCCCCGGGTCGGCCGCGGTCGTGCTGGCCACCAGCACCGACCTGATCTCCGTCACCATCGCCGACGGCCAGGTCAGCGTGCTCTCCGAGGCGGGCAAGGGCGCCCCGGCGGCGCCCGTCCGGGTCGGCAACTGCGTGCACGCGGCCTGGTCGCGCACCCCGGACGGCTACGTCCGCGCCTGTGCGGGCGGCAAGGCCGAGCCCGGCGGGCTCGCCGACCTGGAAGCCCTGGTCAAGCCGCTGTTCCGGGTCAACCGCGGGCAGGCCGTGCTCAACGACCTGGCCTCCGGCGCGGTCTGGGACCTCGACACCCGGCGCAAGGTCGACAACTGGTCCGCGGTGAAGCCGCCGCCGGTGCAGAACCAGAGCGACAAGACCAAGGACGACAAGAACACCGACGTCGTCAACGACAAGCCGCCGAAGGCCGTGGACGACAACCTCGGCGCCCGGCCCGGTCGCACCACCGTGCTGCACGTGCTCGACAACGACTCCGACCCGGCGGGCAACATCCTGTCGATCTCGGCCATCACCGCCCCGGACAACCCGGCGGTGAAGCTGGCGATCTCGCCGGACGGCCAGACCGTGCAGCTCACCATGCCCGAGAGCGCCGTCGACACCCGGTTCAAGTACACCGTCGACGACGGCAAGGGCCTCAACGCCACCGCCTCGGTCAACGTCGAGGGCCGCACCCAGGACCAGAACGAGCCGCCCGCGCTGCGCACCGGGTTCAAGGAGCGCGACTGGAGCGTGCCGTCCGGCGGGCTGCTGTCCATCGCCGCCACCACCGAGTGGCGCGACTTCGACGGCGACCCGATCGTGCTGGCCGACGCGCACACCGACGCGGGCTCGGTGACCACCACCCCGGCCGGGTTCGTGGAGTACTCCGCGCCCCGCGAGGCGGGCACCCGCCAGGTCGACTACCGGGTCACCGACGGCCGCGGCGAGCCGGTCATGGGCGAGGAGTCGGTCCTGGTGCAGGAGCCGACCGCGACCGCCGCGGTGGCCGCCGTGGCCGAGCCGGACGTGGTGCGCGGCCAGGTCGGCCGCCCGATCCAGGTCAAGCCGCTGGAGAACGACCGGCCCGGCTCCGACCCCAGCGACCCGCTGGCCCGGCTGCGGCTGGCCGGTGAGCTGGCCGCGCCGCCCGGCGCCGCGGTCACCACCGACCTCAAGACCGGTCTCGTGACCGTCGTCGTCGACCGGCCGGGCACGGTGTTCCTGGAGTACTCGGCCGCCTTCGGCAACGCGCCGTTCGCCAAGGGCGGCATCCGGGTCGACGCGGCCCCCGCGCCCGCCGAGCCGCTGCCGCCGGTCGCGGTGCCGGACAGCGCCGTGGTCCGCGCGCAGCTGCCGACGCTGGTCGACGTGCTGGCCAACGACGTCGACCCGTCCGGGGCGCTGCTGGTCGTGCAGTCCGCCGCGCCGGTGGTCGACGACCAGATCAAGGTCGCCATCGTGAAGGGCCGCTGGCTGCGGCTCACCGCGCTCACCCCGACACTGAGCCCGAACCCGCAGCTGGTCCGCTACACCGTGACCAACGGCCTGACCGGCGCGATCTCCGGCGAGGTCACCGTCACCCAGCTCGGCCCGCCCGCCGACGACACCCCGGTGCCCAAGGACGACTACGCGACCGTCCGCGCGGGCGACTCGGTCGCGATCCCGGTGCTGGACAACGACACCACGCCCGGTGGTTCGCCGATCTCGTTGCAGGCCAACGTCGAGGGCGCGCCCGCGCGCGGCCAGCTCTCCGTGGTGGGCGTGTCCAACCCGGACGAGCAGGTCGGTTCCGCGTACGTGACCGGCGGCGTGGTCCGCTACGTGCCGCCGTCCACGGTGGACGCGCCGGTCAAGGTGACGGTCAGCTACGTGGCGCAGAACCCCAACGGCGACCAGGCCGTCGGGCAGGCGCACGTGACGGTCAACCCGGCGCCCACCCCGGCCGCGCCGAACCAGGCCCCGGCCCCGCAGCCGGTCGAGGCGCGGGCGACCGCGGGCGACACCATCAAGATCATCGTGCCGACCAGCGGGGTGGACCCGGACGGCGACTCGGTCACCGTGACCGGCATCGGCTCGGCGTCCGCGCTCGGCCGGGTGATCGAGATCGGCGCCACCTCGGTGACCTACCAGGCGTACCCGACCAGCGCGGGCACCGACACCTTCAGCTACCTGGTGACCGACGCGTACGGCAAGTCCGCCGAGTCCCAGGTCCGGGTGGCCGTGGTGCCGCCGGGCGACCCGCAGCCCGCGGTCGCCGTGGACGACGTGGTGACCGCCGCCCCCGGGGTCCGGCTGGCCATCGACGTCATGGGCAACGACCTGCGCGCCCCCGGCGACTCGATCCGCGTCGAACCGCTGGCCGACCGCAACGCGAACCTGCCCGCGGGCGTCTCGCTCAACCCCGACTCCGGGCTCATCGAGCTGACCGCGCCCGAGCTGACCGGCAAGCCGCTGGTCGTCGTCTACGCCATCACCGGCGGCTACGGCGAACCGTCCACCGCGACGCTGACCGTGCGCAGCCAGAAGGACTACAACGTGCCGCCCATCGCGGGCGACACCTACGCCCAGCCCCGGCCCGGCGCGGGCACCGTGGAGGTCGACGTGTTCGCCGCCGCGGGCGACGTCGACGGACCGGCCGAGGAGCTGACCGTCGCGAAGGTGTTCGACGACGGCGCCACGCAGGCCGACGGCAAGATCACCGTGGCGGTCAAGGACTTCCCGCGCACCGTCGCCTACGAGCTGCGCGACGGCGGCGGCGCCACCGCGCTCGGCTTCATCCACGTGCCCGCCACCGGCAACGGCGCCCCCTACGCCAAGCCGGGGCAGAGCATCGACGTGCCCGCCGACGGCAGCAAGACCGTGGCCGTCGCGGACTTCGTCATCGACCCGGCGGGCAAGCCGGTCAAGCTGACGCTGGCCGACCACATCTCCGCCTCGCCCGCCATCGGCCTGAAGGTGCGCAACGACGGCGACCAGAACCTCGTGCTCACCGCGATCCCGGGCTACAACGGCCCGGCCGCGATCACCTTCGAGGTCACCAACGGCGCCACGCTGACCGACGGCACCACGGCCTACATCACCGTGCCCGTGCAGGTCGGCCCGGACGTGCCGATCCTGCGCTGCCCCACCGGCACGATCACGCTCATCGCCGGTGGCACGACGATCGGCATGGACATCACCTCGGTCTGCCACGTGTGGACGGCCAAGGTGGGCGGCGCCGCCGACCTGAAGTACACCGCGCGGTGGGCGAACGAGGCCCAGGGCGTCGACATCGAGGGCGAGGGCAGCCGCACCATCCGGCTCACCGCGTCCGGCGCGGCCCGCCCGGGCAGCAACGGCGTGCTGGAGGTCGGCGTGCAGGGCTCGCCCGCGAAGGGCACCCCGTTCTCCGTCAAGGTGATCGCCGCGCCCGCGCCGTCGATGTCGCCGGTGACCATCGACGGCATCAAGGCGGGGGAGACCGCCGAGGTCAACGTCGCCGCGTACGTGCGGTCGAGGCTGCGCGACCCGGTGATCTCCGTGGTGTCGGTGCACCAGGTCGAGGGCGGGTCCGCGACCGCGCTCTCCGACGGCGCCACCGTGCGCATCACGCCGAGCGGCGACTCGCACGGCACGATGTCCTTCGAGGTCACCGTCACCGACGTGGCCGACCGCAGCCGCGCGGACCGCAAGGTCCCCGGCCGGATCAGCCTGCGCGTGCTCGGGGTGCCGGACGCGCCGGGCACACCGGTGCCGGGCCGCACCACGCTCAGCCGCGTGGTCGAGCTGTCCTGGTCGACGCCCGCCAACAACGGCGCGCCGATCGAGGGCTACCAGGTCGACTACGACGGTGGCAGCCAGGCGTGCTCGGCGTCGCCGTGCACGATCAACGGGCTGACCAACGGCAAGCAGTACTCGTTCACGGTCAAGGCGCGGAACCTGGTCGGCTGGGGCAAGCCCAGCGCGGCGTCGGCACCGGCCAAGCCCGACGAGGTACCCGGCGCGGTCGGCGCGCTGACCGCGTCGGCACCGCGTGACGGCGCGGTACAGCTGAACTGGACGGCGCCGCACAACGAGGGCAGCGAGATCCTCAAGTACGAGATCAGTTGGACCGGCGGCGGACGCACCACGGTCCCGGGAGGCGCCACCGGCGCCACGGCGACCGGCCTGGACAACGACACCGTCTACACCTTCACCGTGGTCGCGGTGAACGGCCAGGGCCCCGGCCCGGCCGCGTCCACCACCGGCCAGTCCGCGGGCTCGCCGTCACGACCCGCCGCGCCGTCGTTCACCGCGGCGCAGTCGGCCGACGGCAAGTCCCGCGCGGTGCAGGTCACGTGGGCACCGACCAGCCCCAACGGGCCGGGACCGGTCACCTACACGGTCAACCGCACGGGCGGTGGCCGCGACAAGGTCGTCTGCAGAGACGTCTCCGCCACCTCGTGCGCCGACGACGGCCTCGCCAACGACGGCACGATCTACACCTACACCGTCACCGCGACCAACTCCGCGCCCGGCGACGACCACACCTCCCCGCCCAGCCCGGGCGCGGAGATGGAGGCCACCGCCACCCCCGACCCGTTCGACGCGGGCTCGATCAAGGCGGAGCCGACCGGTGTGGACGGTCAGGCGAAGCTGACCTTCGACGCCCCCGCGTCGCACGGCCGCACCAACACGGTCACCTGCACCGCGGCCGGGGCCAGCTGCGGCACCTGGACCTTCGACCCGGACGGCAAGCAGAACGCGAGCTTCACGATCAACGGCCTGCCCAACGGGCAGCAGACGTCGATCTCGCTGCGCACCTGCAACGGCAGCCAGGGCGGTGCCTACGCGGGCGACCCGTGCAACGCCCCGGCGAGCACCCCGGTCACCGCGTTCGGCCCGATGAAGGACCTGGAGCTGACGCTGACCAAGACCGACGACGACGTCAACATCCGCGTCTCGGTCAACGCCAACGGCAAGCCCGCCAAGGTGCAGATCAAGTCCGCCAAGCTCACCGAGAACCTGACCACCGGCGCCGGTGACTGGGACTGGTCCGGCAAGGCCAACGCGGGCTACAACACCGAGTACAGCGTCACGGTCACGGTCACCGACGAGGACCGGCCCACGCTGACCGTGACCAAGTCGATCAAGACCGACCCGCCGCCGCCCGCGCCCACGGTCGTGATCAGCAAGGGCGCGGCCTGCGGCACCGAGGCCAACCCGTGCGACAAGGACAAGCCGACGGCGTGCACGGACGCCAGCTGCGCGTTCATCACGTTGGAGACGAAGTTCTTCCTCACCCCGGTGACGTGCACCTTCCGCGCCGACAACCCGGGCACCTTCACCAACGTCAACATGCAGCCCAACCAGAAGCGGCAGACCACGAACTTCTACGGGTCGCCGGGCACGAAGCTCTACGTCACCTGCGGCGAGGTCGAGGCCGAACCGCTCGTCTGGTGACCACCAGCGCTTTGTACACAGAGGACAGGAACGGGTTATGACAGCCACACCGGAGCAGGCGCAGATGTTCGCGCAGACCTTCGACCGGTTGGTCGCCAACGTCAGCGTCGCGATCGTCGGCAAGGAGCACGTGGTCCGGCTCGCGCTGACCTGCCTGCTCTCCGAGGGGCACCTCCTGCTGGAGGACTACCCGGGGACCGGCAAGACGATGCTGGCCAAGGCGCTGGCGCGGTCGGTGCAGGGCACCAACTCGCGCATCCAGTTCACCCCGGACCTGCTGCCCTCCGACGTCACCGGTGTGACCATCTACGACCAGCGGCGCCAGGAGTTCGAGTTCCACCGCGGCCCGGTGTTCCACTCCATCGTGCTCGCCGACGAGATCAACCGGGCCTCGCCCAAGACCCAGTCGGCGCTGCTGGAGGTCATGGAGGAGGGGCGGGTCACCGTCGACGGCGTGTCCCACGAGGTGGGCAAGCCGTTCATGGTGATCGCCACGCAGAACCCGGTCGAGCAGGCGGGCACCTACCGGCTGCCGGAGGCGCAGCTGGACCGGTTCCTGATGAAGACCAGCATCGGCTACCCCGACCACACCGCGACCGTGGCGCTGCTGTCGGCGGCCTCGGTGCGCGACCGGTCGGCGGCGGTGCAGCCGGTGATCAGCTCGCAGGTCGTCTCGCAGCTCGCGGCCACCGCGGACCGCACGCACGTGGACGCGGCGGTGCTGTCCTACGTCACCCGGCTCGCCGAGGCGTCCCGCACGCACGAGCACGTGCGGCTCGGCGTGTCCGTGCGCGGCTGCCTGGCGTTCGTGCGCTGCGCCAAGACCTGGGCGATGACCAAGGGCCGCAACTTCGTCACCCCCGAGGACATCAAGGAGCTGGCGCTGCCGGTGCTCGGGCACCGCGTGCTGCTCAACGCGCAGGCGCAGTTCGACGGTGTGTCGGTGACCGACGTGGTGGAGAAGCTGCTCGCCGACGTGTCGCCGCCCGTCGCGCGGGGCTGACGCGGGTGGACGGGTTTCTGGAGGCACTGCGGTCGGTGACGCCGATGGGCATCACCGTCGCCGTCTGCTCGGTGCTGGCGTGGGTCGCCGGTGGCGTGGTCGGCTGGACCGAGCTGGTCGTGGCCGGTGTCGCGGGCGTGCTCGTGTTCGCCGTCAGCCTGTTCTGGGCGGTGGGCCGGGCGGCGCTGGCGGTGCGGTTCGGGCTGGAGAAGGAGCGCGTCGTCGTCGGCGCCGAGGCGGCGTGCGTGGTGGAGGTCGCCGGTCGGCGCACCACCGGCCGGATGCTGGCCATGGAGCTGGAACTGGCGGTCGACGACGAGGTGCACGTGGTGGAGGTGCCCGCGCTGGGCACCGGTCAGGTGCACCGCGAGCTGTTCCCGATCCCGACCGACAAGCGCGGCGTCATCGCGGTGGGCCCGGCGGTCACCGTGCGCGGCGACCCGCTGGGCGTGCTGCGCCGCGCGGTGTCGTGGGGGAGCGTGCAGGAGCTGTTCGTGCACCCGGTCACCGTGCCGCTCGGCCCGATCGGCGCGGGCATGCTCCGCGACCTCGAGGGCTACACCACCACCGACCTGTCCACCAGCGACCTGGCCTTCCACACCCTGCGCGAGTTCGCCCCCGGCGACGACCGCCGCCACATCCACTGGCGCTCGTCGGCCAAGCTGGCCACCGGCGGGCAGGGCGGCGCGCAGTTCCTGGTCCGCCAGTACCTCGACACCCGCCGCGCGCGGCTGGTCGTCGCGGTCGACGGCGACGTGTCCGCCTACCCGGACCCCGATGACTTCGAGACCGCGGTCTCGGTCGCGGCCTCGCTGGCGCTGCGCGCGGTGGAGGACGAGATCGACCTGACGCTGTTCGCCGCGGGCCAGGTCGTGCACGACGCCACCGCCCAGCGCGCGCTCGACGGCCTGGCCCGGGTCCGCCCGGTGACCATGGGCCTCGACGACCTGGCCACCCGCGCGGCGAGCCTGGCCCCGGACGCGACCGTCGTCGTCCTGGTGGCCGGTGGGTCGCGCTCCTACGCGGACCTGCTGCGCGCGTGCGGCCAGTTCCCGTCCGACATCCGCCGGGCCGCGATCACCGTGTCCGCCGAGGGCAAGGCCGGGATCACCGAGGGCCCCGGCCTGACCGTGGCCTCGGTGCGCGACCTGACCGACCTGCGGGCCGTGCTCGCTGGAGGACCGCTCGGATGAGCAAACGCCCCTTCCTCACCCGCGCCGACCTCGCGGACGCGCTGTGCCTGGCGCTGCTGTTCGCGGTGGCGCTGGCCGGGTTCACCACCAGCTACACCGGGTTGCCGTTCCTGTGGACGGGCCTGGCCGGGTTGGGCATCGGGCTGTTCGTGGCCCACCTGTGCAACTACTGGCGCTGGCCGGTCATCACGGTCGCGGCGCTGACGGTTGTCGCGTACTTCCTGTTCGGTGGCGCGCTGGTGATGCGCGACCAGGCCATCGCGGGGGTCGTGCCGGACCTGGACACCGCGAAAGCACTCGTTCGGTCCAGTGTGGACAGTTGGAAGCAGCTGCTGACCACGCTGCCGCCGGTCGAGGCCAGCGGTCCGCTGCTGGCGATCCCGTACATCCTGGGCCTGGTCTGCGGCGCGGGCGGTTTCGCCTTGGCGCGCCGGGTGAAGGTCAGCGCGGCGCCGGTCATCGTGCCCGGGGTGGTGCTCGTCGCGGTGGCGCTGCTGGGCACGTCGAAGCCGGACTGGCCGGAGATCCAGGGCGGCGCCTTCGCCCTGGTGGCCTTGATCTGGACGTCCGTGCGCGCGCGCCGTCGTCGCCGCCCGCTGCGGGACGGGGCGCGTCGCGCGACCCGCGCGGTGACGGGTGCGGCGCTGGTCGGTCTGGTGGGGGCGGTCGCGGTGGTCGCGGTGCCGTTCCTGCCGGGGGTTGCGGGGCACCGGACGGTGTTGCGGGACTACGTGACGCCGCCGTTCGACATCCGGGAGTACGCCAGCCCGCTGGTGGGGTTCCGCAAGTACACCAAGAACGCCAAGCAGTTGTGGGACCAGGAACTGTTCACCGTCACCGGTCTCCCCGAGGGTTCCCTGGTCCGCATCGCCACCCTCGACGACTACTCCGGCACCGTCTGGGGCGCGGCCTCGGGCGAGTCCGCCGAACCGGGCACCGCCCGCCAGGGCTTCCAGCGCGTCGGGTCCCGCATCCCCGCGGTCGGTGACGGGCGGACGGCGACCGTGCGGGTCACCATCGGCGAGGCCTACGCGTCGGCGGTCGACGTCAACGCGTGGCTGCCGACACCGGGGTCGCCGACGGCCGTCCGCTTCACCGGCGTGACGGCGGGTACGCACTCGGACAGCTTCCGGTACAACCTGTCGACCACGTCGGGCATCGTCGCGGACCGGTTGAAGACCGGCGACACGTACACGGTCGAGACCGTTGTGGACACCGTCGAGGTCCCGGACGATCCGCAGCCCTACGGCCGCCCCGGGCTCCCGTCGTCGGCGTACACGTTCGTCGCGGCCAAGGCGGGGACGTGGTCGGGCAAGGAAAGCAACCTCGGCACGAAGCTGAAGGCCGTCGCCGCGTACCTGAAGAACAACGGCGCCTACAGCGACGGCGGCCCGGGCGAGACGGAGTACCTCCCCGGCCACAGCGTCGGCCGGTTGACCAACTTCCTGAACGCCCAGAAGCCCGTCGGCGACGACGAGCAGTACGCGTCGGTCTTCGCCCTGATCGCGAATCAGCTGGGCATGCCAGCCCGCGTGGTCCTGGGTGCCCGCCCGGGCCCGGATGGTGTGGTGAAGGGCGAGAACGTCCAGGCCTGGGTGGAAGTCCACCTCACCGACGGCCGGTGGGCGCAGATCATGAACACCGAGTTCATGCCCGACCGGAGCAAGAAGCCGGACCGAATCCCCCCGCAGCAGTACGAGAACACGGACGCCTCGGTCGTCCCCCCACCCAACACCGTCCACCCCCCGAGCTCCCTGACCGACTCCAGCCGCGTGGACCCGAACGTCGGCCGGTCGCCGTCGGTCAAGGGTGAGGACACGTGGGAGATCCCGGGCTGGCTGTCCACGGTGCTGGCGTGGGCAGGTCCCCCGATCCTGCTGATCGCCCTGATCTGCACGGTCATCATCGGCGGCAAAGCGATCCGCCGCAGCCGCCGCCGCAGGAACGGCGCCCCCGCCGCCCGGGTGGCGTCGGGGTGGCAGGAGGTCATCGACCGGGCCCGAGACCTGGGCACTGCGGTCCCGGCGGGTCTGACCCGCCCGGAGCAGGCCACCGTGCTGGGCAGCAACGCCCTACCGGTAGCCCGCGCCGCCGACGCGACGGTCTTCGGCCCCGCAGACCCAACGGACGCCACGGCCGCCACCTACTGGAAGTCGGTGGACGACCTGCGCAAGAAACTCGGCGCGGACGTCTCCCGCCTCCGCCGCCTCCGCGCGGCCCTGAGCCTGCGAACCCTCCGCTCCCAGACGTGAGAAGGGGCCCCACCCGATGGGTGGGGCCCTCCGGCAGCAATGCGGTCGAAACCGAATGATCGGCCATGGGGATTTGCCGCTCGAACCTTCGCTCAAATGTGGAGATTCGCGGCCCGGCGGCCTGGCTTGCATTGTGCGCGAAGCGGTCAAATGGAGTGGCGCAGATCCGGTGATCGACCCGCAGCTTGGTGAGTCTTACTCGCCTTCGCTCCTAGCTTTGCCCGCTCGGCAAATGGGTGACCCCTGTTGACCGCCCCCACCCCCACCCCTAGCTTCGCCCTGTGGGGCGACTCGTCATCAGGGGCTTCGGATTTGTCCTGGTCTACGAACTCGTGCTGGGCAACACCGCTGTTTGGGGCGCCGACCTCCCCAAGTGGATCCGGTTCGCGCTGCCCCCGGTCTGGGACCTCGACGGCATCTGGCTCATCTCCCCGCTCCTCTTCCTCCTCTCCGTCCTAGCCGCCGTAGTCCTGGTAGACCGCTACGCGCCCGGCACCGAAGCCCGCAGAGCCTGCTGGCTCGCCGTGGCGATCGGACTGGGTGCGGCGGCGGGTCACACACTCTGGTTGATCTGCTTCGACACTTTCATCGGCGACCTGAGACTCGAAGAAGGCGAATCCGACTTCGCCTACGCCCTGATCTCCTCAATCACCTCCAGCGCCCTATTCGGCATCACCCTGGGCGCACTCGCCGCTGGTTTCGTCTATTTCACAAGAAACGCCCAACGACCAATCAAGAAGCACACCCACCACAAGGGGGCGGGCCCAGTGGCCGACCTGGACAGCTGGCCCCACGGCCCCACCGAGGCGACCAGGCTCCTGTGCGGCGCCGTCTACTGGGAGCCCTGGTTCGCCGACCGCGTCGTGCGGAACCTGCTCTCTTCCCGCGTTCGTGCCGTCGCGACCTCTCCTGGGGTTTCCACGACGCTCGTCCTCCGGCACGCCCTCACGGTCTACCGCCTGCGGATGGACCTCGAGGTCCGGTTGCTCCTCGCCTTCATCGCCACCGTCCTCCTGGTCATCATCAGCTGGTGGCTGCTCATCGCCGGTCTCCTCGGTGGCGCCGCCCTCCTCACCCACCACTGGTACACCCTGCGCCGTCGGGTGCACGAGCTGTTCGACCCGGAGGAGTTCGCCGTCGGTGCCGGGGAACCCGATCCGCCGCCCGCGTGGACGGCTCAGCGGTTCCGGGAGGTCGAGGCGGCCGAGCGCGGCAACGTCACCGTGTTCAGCGGGTTCCGCCCGTTCGTCGGGTACGGGGCAGCGGAGGCGGGTTGGTCCTTCTCCCTGCCCATCCGGCCGTCGCGCGATCACGTGGCGAAGCGGGACTTCCGCCCCTTCGCGGCCGACGAACTCACCACCCGAGTCCGCCACCGCCTATCCGCGATCGGCGACCCCGACGGCATCGGCGATCCCTTGACCGTCGCGGTGGAGGAACGCGTCTTCGTCGACGGAACCTCCCTCGACGAGCGCTTCCTCCCCGACCGCACCCACGTCCCCGACACCTCCCTGGACCACGACCTGGTGGACGAGATCGTCGCCGACCCCGGTGACGCCGCCCGCTGCTACCTCGTCGCGCACGTCCCCTCGTGGGGTGGCCTGGTCGTCGCCAGCACGTTCCTCCGCTTCTCCACCAACGGCCACATGCTGCACGCCGAGTGCGAGCGCGCCGTCCTCCGGCCGATCGGCTCGAACCTGCGCATCGACGAGCACGGCGTGGAGGTCGTGAAACCCCACGAGTTCGTCGACAAGTTCCTCGGCTCCATCGGCACGGCCATCGGCAGGCTGCCCGCGGCGCCGTTCGCGCTCGTCCGCTACGCCTTGCTCGGCCGCGTCCTGGGCAAACAGGCCGCCCGCGAACAGGACCAAGCACTCGACGACCAGCTGTTCGACTACGGCACCGCCTTCTCGGTCCGGGAATCCGCCGCGGGGGGCAACTTCTACAACCAGTTCCAGCGCCGGGACGCCGAGAAGGGCGTCAAACTGGTGGAGCAGCACGTGTTGGAGGCGGTCATCGAGTTCCTGGAGGAGCGCGGCGTGGACACCGCCGAGCTGCGCAGCAGGCAGACCACGATCCTCAACCAGGGCGTCATCCAGACCGGCGGCACCAGCAACGTCGGCGCGCTCGCCGTCGGCGACCAGGCGCAGGCCAGCAGCACCGCGGAGGCGAGATGAGCGAGAACCCCAGCGTCAACAAGGGATTCCAGGTGTTCGGCGGCACGGTCAACACCGGACCGGTGGCCATCGGCGACAACGCGCAGGTCCACACGGGACAGAGCCCGGTCGAGTTGGTCGACGCCATCCGCAGGCTGCTCGCCGCGCGCGACGACCTCCCGCCCGAGGCCGCCGAGGTGACCGAAGAGGTCGCCGACGAGCTCGGGCAGGAGACCGTCGACAAAGGACGGTTGGCGCGGCTGCTCGACACGCTGGTCAAGCTCGTCGCGCCGGTCGAGCCGGTGGCCACCGCCGTGAGCGACCTGTCGAACGCGGTGGCGGCCATCAGCTCCTAGTGCCTCGGGGCACTACGGCCTGCTGGTCAGGTACCCGCCCATGTGCTTGAAGTACTCGTGCGCGGGCAGCTCCGCGCCGTCCGCCGTGCGCACCCGGGTCACCAGCAGCGCGTGGTTGCGCCCGCGCCGCGACTCCGGGCCCGACACGATCGCCACGCCGTCGCCCTCGCGGTAGAAGATCCGGCCGTTGGTGCCGCCGTACTTCGCCGCCGAGACCCGCGCCTCGACGATCTCCAGCCGCTTGCCGCGGTGGAAGCAGTACGCGCTCGGGTACGGGGCGGACTGCGCGCGCACCAGCCGGTCCAGCTCGTCGGCCGACCAGGTCCAGTCGATGCGCAGGTCCTCCGCGGCGCGCTTGTGGAAGAAGCTCGCCTTGGACCGGTCCTGCTTGGTGAACTCCGTGCGCCCCGACGCGATCTCGGCCAGGCCGTCGACGGTGATCGGGCCGAACAGCGCCAGCGTCTTGGCGAACAGGTCGGCCGAGGTGTCGCGCGGGCCGACCGGCACCGCGCGCTGGATGACGATGTCGCCCGCGTCCAGCACGTCGTCCATCATGTGCGCGGTCACGCCGACCTCGGGCTCGTTGTTGATCAGCGCCCAGATCAGCGGGGAGAACCCGGCGTAGGCGGGCAGCAGCGAGTCGTGCACGTTGAGCGTGCCGCGCTTGGGCAGGGTGAAGATCCGCGGCGGGATCCACGTGCGCCAGTTGGTGGCCACGATGACGTCCGGGTCGATCGCGCGCAGCCGGTCGAACAGCTCGTCGTCGTCCGGCCGCTCGCGCACGATGACCTCGACGCCGTGCTCTGCGGCCAGGTCGGCGACCGAGTCGCTCCACACCTTCTCGTAGACGCCCTCGCCCGGTGGGTGCGTGACGACCGCGACCACCTCGTGCTCGGAGTCCAGCAGCGCCTGCAGGGTGCGGTGCCCCCAGGTCTGAAAACCGAACATCACGACCCGCATGCGGTCCCTCCCGGAAGTCTCGCCGTAGTTAGCCTCGCCTTGCTTAGGCTAGCCTCATCGGTCACCCGAAATGACCCACTGTTCGCCGGACCACACGCGCCCGGGTTATTGCGCCTGTGGACAGGTGTGGACCGACGCGTTGTCAAGCCGCCATCAGAAGTGGATCTATGCACAGGGCTGTCCCCAGCCTGGGGAAAACTCGGCGATCGAGGGGATTCGCCCGCGGTTCCCACCTGACGTGGTCGAACACCGGGTGAACGCGGGCGGTGCGCGCCGCGAACGGCCCCGGAGCACTCGGCTCCGGGGCCGTTTTCCGGCAACCGGCTACAGCCCGGCCATGATGTCGGTCTCGGTGATCCCCGGACCCTGGCCCGCGCGGATGAACCACTCGGTGCCGAACGAGCCCGCGAACGCCTCGTCCGGGATGGCCAGGAAGAAGCTGTCCTCGCTGATCTGGCTGGCGTGCGCGCGCATGGCGGCGCGCTTGGCGGACAGGTACGCCCGCACGTCGACCCGGCCGGTCAGCTCGGCCTCGGGCTTGCCGATCTCGAAGTCCTCCGGCGGGCCGAAGGTCTCGTCGCCCGCCGCCCTGGCCCGCTCGATGCCGCGCTTGATCTCGTCGCGGTTGGCGGTGGCCTGGTAGACGCGCGGCGTGCCCGCGATCTCGGCGGCGCGCAGGCCCACCCGGTGGACCTGGATGTGGTCGGGGTGGCCGTAGCCGCCGTTGTCGTCGTAGACGGTGAGCACGTCCGCGGACTCCTCGACCAGGATCGCCGCGAGCCGGGACGCCGCCTCCTCCACCGAGGCGGTCCAGAAGGTGCCGGGCGCGTCGTTGGTCGGCTCGCCCATCATCCCGGAGTCGGTGTAGCCCAGGAACTCCACGCGGGACGCGCCGAGGATCTCCGCCGCCTTGTGCGTCTCGTCGACGCGCCGCTCGGTCAGGGTCTCGCCCGGGGCGAGGAAGCCGTCCTCCACCTCGCCGAGCTCGCCGCGGGTCGCCACGACGAGCACGACCCGGTGCCCCTCGTCGGCGGCCTTGCGCATCACGCCACCGCAGTTGATGCACTCGTCATCGGGGTGGGCGTGGAAGGTGACCAGTGTTGCCATAGCCCCAACGTACTAACCCGCACCGACAGGTCGCCCGGTGTGACCGGGCGGTTCGCGGAGGACGAACAGCACCGGGACTTGTGTAACGGTGAGATAACGAGGGCAACTGGTGGCCGCGACCGAGCGTGCTCCTGGTGTCAGCGGCCCACACCGGGCCGTAGGGGATCAAGGAGAGCGGATGTCTTTGCACCGAACCGGTTTCCCCGCCCGGGCGAAGCTCGGGGGACGGAGGTGACCGCGCTCGCCGACCAGGGCATCGGGGGAACGGCGGCCACCGGCGACCTGGCCGACTTCGCGGAGTTCGTCGGCACCGCGATGCCCGGGCTGCTGCGCTACGGGTACGCGCTGACCGGCAACCCGCACGACGCGGCCGACCTGGTCCAAGGGGTGCTGGAGAAGGTCGGCGCGCGGTGGGCGTCGGTGCTGCGCAAGGACGGCGACCCGATGGCGTACGCGCGGCGGGCGATGGCCAACGCGCACGTCAGCCGGTGGCGGCGGACCCGGCGGGAGAACCTGGTGTCCGAGGTGCCCGACACGGTCGCCGCGGGCGCGCGCGACGCGTTCGAGAACGAACCGCTGTGGCAGGCGCTGCGCACACTCCCGCCGCGCCAGCGGGCGGTGATCGTCCTGCGCTACTACGACGGGCTGTCCGAAGTGGAGATCGCGCGGGCGCTGAAGGTCACCGCGGGCACGGTCAAGAGTCAGACGAGCAAGGCCATGGCGACGCTGCGCGGCGTGCTGGCGACGACCTGGGAAGGCGAGGGCACGGCATGAACTCCGAGGACTTCGACAAGGTGGACGCGCGGCTGCGGCGGCTCTTCGCCGACGACCGGCTCGACGTGCCGGTGCGCCCCGGCGCGACCGAGGCCGTCGTGCTCGGCGCCCGCCGGACGCGCAAGCGTCGGATGACCGTCGCGGCGAGTGGCGGTGCGACCGTGGTCGCGCTGCTCGTCGTGGGTGGCGTGCTGCTCAACGGGATCGGCGCGGCCACACCGGTCACCCCCGCCGACGGCGGCTCGCCCCCGCTGGTCACCACGACGGAGCTCACAACCCCAGGTCCGCAGCCGACGGTGACCGAGCCGCCAGGGCCCGAGACGAGTCCCCGGACGACGGTGACCGAACCGCCCACGACGGTGACGGGTCCCCGGGCGACGGTGACCGAACCGCCCACGACGGTGACGGGTCCCCGGGCGACGGTGACCGAACCGCCCACGACGGTGACGGGTCCCCGGGCGACGGTGACCGAACCGCCCACGACGGTGACGGGTCCCCGGGCGACGGTGACCGAACCGCCCACGACGGTGACGGGTCCCCGGGCGACGGTGACCGAACCGCCGGTCACGGCGACCCGGCCTTAGCAACTGGCGTGCAGCCCGGCGGGAAGTGAACGCGGAGGGGACGGACCAGTGGTTCGTCCCCTCCGCGCGTCCGGGGGCTACGCCGTGATGCCCTGGACCGCGGGCGCGGCGGACGAGGTCTCGACGGCCGCCGGGGCGGGCTCGGGAGAGCCGTTGACCACCGAGTCCAGGATCTCGCCGACGCGCACGGCCGTGGTCGACAGCAGGGTCGCGGTCAGGCCGTGGCTGTGCTCGGAGCCCTGCACGTAGATGCCCGCGCGCACCCCCGGCACCGTGCGCAGCCGGTAGTCCCGGTCCACGACCGGGCGGCCGTCCGCGTCCTGCTCGCACACCGACGCGGCCCGGCCGAGCAGGCCGAACACGTCGGCGGGCAGGAAGCCGGTGGCGTAGACGACCGCGTCGCACTCCAGCGTCTCGGTCTCCCCGGTCGGCAGGAACTGGATGGTCACGTACACCGCCTCGTCGGTCTCGCGCGCGTAGGTGACCCGGGAGGCGTTGCGGATGTCCAGGCGCTTGCGGCCGGTGACCTTCTCGCGGTACTCGCGGCGGTACAGGTCCTCGATGAGGTCCATGTCCACCACGGAGTAGTTGGTGTTGCGGTGGTAGTCCAGCAGCAGCCGCTTGACGTCCTCGGACGCGCCGTGGAAGTGGTCGACCGCGCGCGGGTCGAAGATCCGGTTGGCGAACGGGCTGTCGTCCGCGGGCGCGTAGCCGTAGCGGGAGAACACCGCGCAGACCTGCGCGCGCGGCAAGGCCGTGTGCAGCTCGGCGACGGTCTCCGCGCCGCTCTGCCCGGAGCCGACGACCAGCACCCGGTGCGGGTCGGACTTGGCCAGCGCGCCGACGCGGTGCATGAGCTCGATGTTGTGCCAGACCCGGTCGGTGGTGACCGCGTCCTCGGGCAGCTTCGGCCGCAGCCCGGTCGCGATGACGATGTTGCGCGCGCGGACCGAGGTCACCGCTTCGTCGGGCGCCTCGGGGTCGCGGTAGAGCACGTCGAAGAACTCGGTCTCGCCGTCGACCTCGACCGGGCGCACGGCGACGACCTCCGCGCCGTAGCGGACCTGGTCGGACACCCGCGCCGCGGCCCACTCGAAGTAGTCGTGGAACTCGGTGCGCAGCGGGAACATCGTCTTGTGGTTGATGAACTCGGCCAGCCGGTCGCGGTCGCGCAGGTAGCACAGGAAGCTGAAGTCGCTGGCCGGGTCGCGCATGGTGACCAGGTCCTTGAGGAAGGACACCTGCATGGTCGCGTCGTCGATGAGCATGCCGCGGTGCCAGCCGAACGCGGCCTGGCGTTCCAGGAAGACCGCGCGCACGGGTGCGTCGGGGGTGCGCTCGTTGTGCTCGCGCACGGCGATCGCGAGCGCCAGGTTGGACGGTCCGAAGCCGATCCCGACCATGTCGTGCACCTCGTGCGGCAGAACCTCGCTGGTCACTCGCGGTCCCTTCGTCGATCGGCCAAAACCAGGTAAGGCTAACCTAAATAGCGACTCATGGGGAGTTCATGGGCGACGGCCGGACGTGGCCGGCATCTCCTCCGAACACCCGGCGCAGGGCGTCGGCGAGGGTTTCGACGGTGTCCGCGCCGACCACCGCGGGGTCCCCGGTGATGATCAGTCTGGCGTCGGCCGAACTGGGCCTGACCAGGGCGAACCGGACCAGTGAAGTCCACTCGGGAGCGGTCGCGCCGGTGGCGTCCCCGGCGCCCGGGGCGGCGTACGCCCGTGTTCCCACTTGGCGTCGACCGGTGGTGAGAATTGGGTGCGCGGAAGCCAGTCCGGCAAGCGCTTGTCGGACCGCTCGATCGTTCGTGTCGCCCGGGACGGCGATGACCACCTCCACGTCCCGGGGCGCGTCTGTCGGCAACGGGAGAACTCGGCGCGCTTCCGCCGCCAAGCCCGCGAGGGCGGCGCACCAGGTCCGGGCGAGGTCGGCGACCGCGCGTTCGGCGAACGACGCGGCGCACCACGTCCAGGTCGCGGTGACCAGACCGTCCTCGATCTCGGCGCGCACGTCGATGGCGTGCGTTTGGCCGGCGGGTGCTCGGAAGGCGAAGCCGACGGTCCCGGCCGCGGGTGCCGCGGCGAGCCTGCCGACCGTGTCCGACAGCCCGCCGGGCCCGGGCACCGACAACGCGGCGCCGTGTCGCGGACCCCACGCGGCGACCGCGACGACCAGCGCGGAACGCAGGAGGTCGGCGGTGTCGGTGGCGTACAGCGCGGGCGCCGCGCCGAGCAAGGCCGCGGTGTCGCCCGGGTCGAGCGCGCACCGCAGCTGCGGACGGGTGAGCACGGGTGGACCGACAAGAGTCTCCACTGTGGACGGATTCGCCTCCTCGTCGACCGGTACCCCGATAGTAAGTTAGGCGACCCTTACCTATCAAGTGGCGTGCGTCCCCAACGGGTGACACCCCGCGCCCGGCACCCCCGGCCGCGCGGGCGCCGCCGGTAGGTTCGCCGCATGTCCGACTTCGACGACATGGTCCGCCGCGCCCAGGCCGATCTCGCCGGGCACGTGCTGCCCGCCCTGCGCGCCCGGCTCATGGCGCAGCCCCGCGAGTGGCTGGTCGACCAACTCCTGGCCGAGGCGGCGGCGAGGTTGGGTGGGGTACCGGCCCAGCGCCCCGGCGAGTCGGGCCACCTACCGCGCCCCTTGACCCTCGACGAGCAGGTACTCGCAGAGCACACGGCGCGTCTTGGCGCGTTCGACACCAGCGCGTGCCTGGTCGACCCGCCCCCGCCGGGCGGCGCCATGATCGGCCCCGCCCAGCGCACCGCCCACGGCGAAGACCTCCTCCGCCTCGCGAAAGACCTGCTCTACGCGGCCCTCTTCGGCGAACCCACCCACGGCGTCCTCCTGGACCGCGTGCGCCAAGAGTCCATCACCCTCACCGTGCCCAGGTGGAAGGCGGAGGTCTTCACCTTCATCCACCGAGGCCCCACCGACCTCGACAGCGACGGCGCCATCCACCTCTCCTACGGCGAAGTGGAACCCGGCGTGGTCAGCGACGCCGTGGTCGCCGCCCTCCGCGTCATCAACCGCCTGGAGATCAACGAGGAAGTCCTCTACGCCCGCATGATCGAACAGGGCCAGGGCACCCTCATCTGACGGCGGCTAGCGCCACCCGTGGGTACCGTTGGCTGGGAGTCCCGCTGGGGAGTGGCGGGGATCCGCGAGCGAAGGAGATCCATGCCGTACGAGGCCGCCGCCAGCCGCTACGACGACACCGCTTATCGCCGTTGTGGGCGGAGCGGGCTGCTGCTCCCCCCGATCTCCCTCGGTCTCTGGCACAACTTCGGCGACGACCGCCCCCTCGACACCTCCCGCGCCATCCTCCGCCGCGCCTTCGACCTCGGCGTCACCCACTTCGACCTGGCCAACAACTACGGCCCCCCGTACGGCAGCGCCGAAGCCAACTTCGGCCGCGTCCTCGCCACCGACCTCAAGCCCTACCGCGACGAACTGGTCATCTCCACCAAGGCGGGCTACGACATGTGGCCCGGCCCCTACGGCGACCACGGCTCCCGCAAGTACCTCCTGTCCTCTTTGGACCAATCCCTGACCCGTCTGGGCCTCGACTACGTAGACATCTTCTACTCCCACCGCTTCGACCCCGACACCCCGCTCGAAGAAACCGTCGGCGCTCTCATCTCCGCAGTGCAGCAAGGAAAAGCCCTCTACGTAGGCGTCTCCTCCTACTCCCCATCCGCCACCCGCCGAGCAGCCGAGATCCTGCGTGGCGCAGGCGTCCCACTCCTGATCCACCAACCGTCCTACTCGCTGCTCAACCGCTGGGTGGAAGCGGGACTCCTCGACACCCTCGACGAACTCGGGTCCGGCTGCATCGCCTTCTCCCCGCTCGGCCAAGGCCTGCTCACCGACCGCTACCTCGACGGCATCCCGGAAGGTTCCCGCGCCAGCCGCCCGTCCTCGCTCTCCACCGAGCTCCTCTCCGACGAGAACCTCGCGCGCGTGCGCGGTCTCAACGAGATCGCCAAGAGCCGCGGCCAGTCCCTCGCCCAGCTCGCCATCTCCTGGGTCCTGCGCGACCGCCGGGTGACGTCCGCCCTGGTCGGCGCCAGTTCCGTGGCCCAGTTGGAAGCGAACCTCGCCGCCCGCGACGCGCCGCCGTTCACCGACGACGAGTTGGCCGCCATCGACCGGTACGCGGTCGACTCCGGCATCGACCTGTGGCAATCCTCCCGGACGTCCGGTTGATCCGTTAACACGCCACCGACGAGGAGGGCAACCGTCCTGTTGCCCTCCTCACCGGTGATCCGGTGTATCCCCAGGTAAACCCGCGTGTCGGCAAACCGCTCGCCCGGTCCGCCCGCGGCGCCGCTGTTACGTTTCCTGAGTATGTCCGGGGAAACGCACGACATCACCATCACTGAACCGTCCACTGCGGACGGTTCCGAGCTGTGGCGGATCGCCCGCGATTCGCACACCCTCGACCTCAACTCCTCCTACGCCTACCTGCTCTGGTGCCGCGACTTCGCCGCGACCTCCGCGGTGGCCACCAAGAACGGGCGGCCCGTCGGGTTCGTCATCGGGTTCGTCCGGCCCACCGAGCCGGAGACGGTCGTGGTCTGGCAGATCGCCGTCGACGCCGACCAGCGCGGTCAGGGCATCGCGGGCAGATTGCTCGACCACCTCATCGACCGCATGGCCGCGCAGGGTGTGCGCAACCTGGAGACCACCATCTCGCCCGGCAACGGCGCCTCCATCGCGTTGTTCCGCGCCCTCGCCGAGCGACTCGGCGTGGGCCTGCGGCGGGCGGACCTGTTCGCCGAGGCCCACTTCCCCGACGACCACGAGCCGGAAGACCTCTACCGCATCGGCCCGTTCACCCGGATCCGCGAGACCGTCCCGGTCTGAAACCTCGCCAGGAGAAATGAATGAGCGTGTTCGAGACCCTTGAGTCCGAGGTGCGCAGCTACAGCCGCGGTTGGCCCGTGGTGTTCGAGCGCGCCGTCGGCGCCCACATGTACGACGAGTCCGGCAAGTCCTATGTGGACTTCTTCGCCGGTGCGGGGGCGCTCAACTACGGCCACAACAACCCGGTGCTCAAACAGGCGGTCGTGGACTACATCCTGCGCGACGGGGTGACCCACGGCCTGGACATGAACACCGTCGCCAAGCGGGACTTCCTGGAGTCCTTCCGCGACATCGTGCTGCGCCCGCGCGACCTCGACTACAAGGTCATGTTCCCCGGACCGGCGGGCGCCAACGCCGTCGAGGCCGCGCTGAAGCTGGCCCGCAAGGTCACCGGCCGCGAGTCGGTCGTCAACTTCACCAACGCGTTCCACGGGATGACGCTGGGCGCGCTCTCGGTGACCGGCAACTCGATGAAGCGCGGCGGCGCGGGCATCCCGCTGGTGCACGCCACCCCGATGCCCTACGACAACTACCTCGACGGCCGGGTGCCCGACTTCCTCTGGTTCGAGCGCCTGCTCGCCGACAGCGGCAGCGGCCTCAACGAGCCCTCCGCGGTGATCGTGGAGACCGTGCAGGGCGAGGGCGGCATCAACGCCGCGCGCATCGAGTGGATCCAGGGCCTGGCCGACCTGTGCGAACGCCACGGCATGCTGCTGATCGTCGACGACGTGCAGATGGGCTGCGGCCGCACCGGCCCGTTCTTCAGCTTCGAGGCCGCGGGCATCACCCCGGACATCGTCTGCCTGTCCAAGTCCATCGGCGGCTTCGGTCTCCCGCTCGCGGTCACCCTGCTCAAGCCGGAGCTCGACGTCTGGGAACCCGGCGAGCACAACGGCACGTTCCGCGGCATCAACCCGGCCTTCGTGGCCGCGAGCGAGGCGTTGCGCACCTACTGGACCGACGACACCCTGGAGAAGGGCACGCTGGCCAAGGGCGAACAGGTCGAGCGGGTACTGCTGGGCATCGCCGAGCGCTACCCGGGCGCGGACCTGCGCGCCAAGGGGCGGGGCCTGGCCAGGGGGCTGCGCTTCACCGACGGCGCCACCGCGGGTCAGGTGTGCCGCCACGCCTTCGAGCGCGGCCTGCTCATGGAGACCTCCGGCCCGGACGGCGAGGTCGCCAAGGTCATGCCGCCGCTCACCATCACCGACGACGAGCTCGACGAGGGCCTGCGGATCCTGACCGACTCGGTGTCCGCGACCCTGAGCTGAGCGACCTGGAGGCCGACGATGATCGTCCGCACGCTCGACGAGATCACCGACACCGACCGCGACGTCAAGACCGCGAACTGGCGCAGCAAACGCATCGTCCTCGGGGGCGACCGCGTCGGCTTCTCGGTGCACGAGACCACGCTGTACCCGGGCGCGGTCAACGACTTCTGGTACGCCAACCACATCGAGGCCGTCTTCGTCATCGACGGCGAGGGCGAGCTGCTGAACAAGGAGACCGGCGAGACCCACAAGCTGGGCCCCGGCTCGATGTACCTGCTCGACGGGCACGAGCGCCACCAGCTGCGCCCGATCACCCGGATGCGCACGTTCTGCGTCTTCAACCCCCCGGTCACCGGCCGGGAGGTGCACGACGAGAACGGCGTCTACCCGCTGATCACCGAGGAGGACCGGTGACCGGCACCCCGACCGCCGAGGAGGACCGATGACCATCGCCGACGTCCGAATCGAGGACCACTACCGCACCCGCACCGCCGAGCCGCTCGGCCTGACCGACCGGCCGGAGCCGACGGTGCACCCCGGCGTCGACGGCCCGATCGACCCGGCGACCCTGGCGTCGCACGAGGCGCGCGGCTATTCGGTCTACGACAACCTGCTCAGCGCGGGCGAGGTCGAGGCGTTCCGCGCCGAATTGGACCGGCTCACCCGCGACGAGGCCCTGCGCGCCGACGAGCGCACGATCGTCGAGCGCGCCTCCGCCGAGGTCCGCTCGATCTTCGAGGTGCACCGGGTCAGCGGCCTGATCGCCGAACTGGTCCGCGATCCGCGGGTGCTCGACCGGGCCCGGCAGGTGCTGGGCTCGGAGGTCTACGTGCACCAGAGCCGGGTCAACTACATGCCCGGCTTCCAGGGCAAGGGCTTCTACTGGCACTCCGACTTCGAGACCTGGCACGCCGAGGACGGCATGCCGACGCCGCGCGCGGTGAGCATGTCGATCGCGTTGACGGAAAACTACCCGTTCAACGGCGGCCTGATGGTCATGCCCGGCTCGCACCGCACGTTCGTGCCGTGCGTGGGGGAGACCCCGGCCGACAACTACAGGGCTTCGCTGACCGAGCAGGAGATCGGCGTCCCCAGCCGGGCGCACATCACCGCGCTGGCCGCCGAGTGCGGCATCGACCAGTTCACCGGTCCGGCGGGCTCGGCGCTGCTGTTCGACAGCAACATCATGCACGGCTCGGGGAACAACATCACGCCGTTTCCCCGGTCCAACATCTTCGTGGTTTTCAACTCCGCGGAGAACGCGCTGGTGGACCCGTTCGCCGCTCCGGCGCCGCGACCGGACTTCATCGCCGCCCGCACGTTCACACCGCTGAGCCGCTAGTTGGCTCGTGCGTCGAGATGACCGGGGGTGACCCCCTTGTGATCTTACGTGACCTGAGTGTTATCGTCGGGTGCGCTCCGCGGCCGGTTGATCGAGAGCTGGTCGGGGTCCCACTCGGGGTGGACCCGACGTGCTGTTGACCAACACCGCGGAGTACGGCCCCGCCCACCGACCCGGGAATCGGTGCGTGCGGGGCCGACCCATGTGCGGCCACCCTGGGCTGGGCCGGTCCGCATCGGCGGGCCAATTCCGCGGGGCTCGCCCACCTTCCGGTAGCGAATACGCCGGGTGTCGTATTCGCACCACTTCGTCCTTCCTAGCGGTGATCCCCACCCGCCTTTGTCGTTTCCCCGCTGTTGCGGTCTGTGTGCCCCCATTCGCGGATAGGCCGGTTATTCGCCGACCCCACTTCGCGTTACGCCATACGGTTGACGACCGCGCTTTTCGGTCCGCCGGTTGCCGGTTCGTCCTAGGTTTGTCATAGGGAGCGCTGAAACCGGCTTAGGGGAGCCGGTCCGATCGGGGGGTGGTACCGAGTGGCGCATGTCGCGCTCGCGCGTCCGGAGCAATCCGGACCGCGGTTTTGCGTGCTGGGCCCGGTTTGCGCGCTGGTGGGGGAGAACACGCTGGTCCCCGGGGGGCCGGGGCTGCGTGGGATGCTGGCGATGCTGCTGTTGGAGCCCAATCAGGTGGTCTCGGTCGAGCGCGTCATGGACGTGCTCTGGGACCACGAACCGCCCGCGACCGCGCGGACGATCGTGCAGGGGTACGTGTCCAGGCTGCGCCGTTGGATGTCCACAGTGGACCCGACGCGGGAGACCAGGATCCAGACCTCCGGCCCCGGCTACCGGCTGGTGGTCGACGAGGCCCGCATCGACGTCGCGCTGGCCCGCGAACTGCTGGCCGCCTCGCGCGGCAGGCCCGCCGCCGAGCGGGCCGAACTGCTGGCCAGGGCCCAGGGCCTGTGGCGCGGACCGGAGCTCTCCGGCATCGGCGGGCGGGTGCGCGCGCCGGAACTGGCCGAACTGCGGCTCACCGTGCTCGAGGCCCGCATCGACGCCGACCTGGAACTCGGGCGCCACGACGAGGTGATCGGCGAACTCGCCGCCCTGGTCGACACCCACCCGTTCCGCGAACACCTGGTCGGGCAGCTGGCGCTGGCGCTCTACCGCTCCGGCAGGCGCGCCGCCGCGCTGGAGATCTACCAGCGCTTCGCCCACCGCGCCGCCCGCGAACTCGGCCTCGACCCCGGTCCCGGTCTGCGCGAGCTGCACAGCCGGATCCTGCGCGACGACACCGCGCTGCTCCAGTCGCGCCCGCCCGCGGTGGTCGCGCCCCGGGTCGGCGTGCTCACCCCGGCGCAGCTGCCCGCCGCGCCGAGCGGGTTCACCGGCCGCGAGCCGGACCTGGGCTGGCTCGACGACGTCCGCCTCGGCGCCGACGGCACCGCGCCCGCAATCGGCGTACTGGTCGGGCCCGCGGGGGTCGGCAAGAGCGCGCTGGCGGTGGTCTGGGGCACCCGGGCCGCCGGGGAGTTCCCCGACGGCAGGCTCTACGCCGCGCTGCGCGGGTTCGACCCGGACCACGAGCCGGTCGAGCCCGCCGAGGTGCTGGCCCGGTTCCTGCTCGCCCTCGGCGTGGCCGCCGAGCACATCCCCGAGGACCTGACCGAGCGGGTCACCTTCTACCGCTCGCTGCTCGCCGACCGCAGGCTGCTCGTGGTGCTCGACGACGCCCGCGACTCCGACCAGGTGCGCCCGCTGTTACCCGGCGCGCCCGGCGCGATGGTGCTGGTCACCAGCAGGCGCAGGCTCGACGGCCTGGTGACCGACGGCGCCGCGCTGCGCGTGCTCGACACCCTGCCGCCGGAGGAGGCCGAGGCGGTGATCGCGCACGCCGCCGGGCCACCGGCCGCGGACGAGCGCGACCTGCGCGCCCGGCTGGCCAAGCTCTGCGGCCACCTGCCGCTGGCGCTGCGGATCGCGGGCGCCCGGTTGGTCGTCAGTCCACAGTGGTCACTCCAGGAGCTGGTCGACGAACTCGCCGACGAGCACACCCGGCTCAGCGCGCTGCGGGTGCAGGACGTGGACACCGGCGTGCGCGCCGCGCTCGACCTCACCTACGGCGGCCTCGACGCGGCCCAGGCCGAGGCGCTGCGGCTGCTCGGCGCGGTGCCCGGCCCCACGGTCGGCCCGCACCTGCTGGCCACCATGGTCGCCCGCTGCCCGCACGACTCCGCCGTCGCGGGCGAGGACGACCGGGTGGCCGCCGCCCGCGACTGGCTGCGCGCGCTGGCCGCGCTGTTCCTGGTCACCGAGACCGACCTCGACGTGTTCGGCATGCACGACCTGGTCCGCCTCTACGCCCGCGAACTGGGGCCTGACGTCGACCTGCTGCCCGTGGTGCTGCGCTACTACCTGGTCGCCGCCGACATCGCCCGCAGGCACCTGCGCGCGGTCGCCGACGACCTGGACTACGCCGACGGCCACCAGGACGTGCCGCGACCGCGGATCGCGGGCCGCGAGGAGGCGCTGGCCTGGTTCGAGCGGGAGTGGCCCAACCTGATCGCCGCCGCCGAGGCGGGTGCCAAGGCGGGCCTGCACACCGAGGTGTGGCAGCTGGCCAGGATGGCGGGCGACTTCCGCCGGGTGCGCTCCCGGCGCGACGACTGGGAGCACGTGCTGCGGCTGGGCCTGGAGTCCGCGCGGTCCGCGGGCGACCGGCGCGGCGAGGTGCTGATGCGGCTGAGCCGGTGCGTGCTGCTGACCCGCTTCGACCAGGAGGACGAGACCGTCGCCGACGCCGAGCGCGCGGTGGCGATCGCGACCGAATTGCGTGATTCCAAGCTGATGGCGATGGGCTTCAACACCGTGGCGGGCGCCCTCTACGGGCAGAAGCGCTACGGCGAGGCGCTGGCCGGGTACCGCAAGGCGCTGGAGCTCTCCGGCCGCGCGGGCTACCGGCTGGGGGAGGCCAACCTGCTCAACAACATCGCCCAGGTGCACCGCAACCTCGGGTCGCCGTCGGAGGCGGTGGGCCCGCAGGCGCAGGCGGTCGCGATCTTCCGCGAGGTCGGCGACCACGGCTTCGTCGGCCACGCGCTGGCCAACCTGGCCGAGTTGGAGCACGAGCTGGACCTGGCCGAGGCGGCCGAGTTGCACGCCCGCGAGGCCATCGCGACGGCCGAGGCGCACGGTCTGGACCTCACCGAGGCGTTCGCCCGCGAGGTGCTGGCCCGGGTGCTGCGCGACCGCGGCGACGTCGGTGCCGCCCGGGTTGAGCTGACCCTGGCGCTGGAGCTGTACCGGCTCGTGCAGTCACCGGCCGCCGACGCCGTCCAAGCGGGACTGGCGGCACTGTCCAAGGACGTTTAGTGAACGCTTAGCCGTCCGGGTGCGACGGCCGGCACGCTTTCCGCCCAGGGTGACTGTCGCCACGGTCACCCAGGGCCGCGGCGGGAGAGTCATGGGGGATGCGGCCCGATGTACCGGCCGGCACTCTCGGGGGAGGGAGAGCCGGCCGGTCGTCGTTTCCGGCCTTCCTCGGGGGTTGGGGCTTAAACCCGTGTGTCCGCGCGGAAAGGTCGCAGCTCAGGCCGCTTGGGGGCGAGACCGTCCCCCAGGGACTCGCCGCGGATCTGCCTGCGCACCCACGGGATCAGGTGGGTCGTGGTCCAGGTGATGTCGTCCTGGCGCAGCTGCAACCACGGCCTGCGCTGCTCCATCGGCAGCGGTTCCCGCCAGTCCTCGACGACCGGGACACCGAGCACCTCCGCGGCCCGCAACGCGATCCGGCGGTGACCCTCCGTGGAGAAGTGCAGCCGGTCGTCGCACCAGGACCGGCGGTCGTGCAGCACGCCCATCGACCACAGGTCGACCACCTTGGCGCCGTGCCGCTCGGCGATCGCGCGCAGGTGTCCGTTGTAGATCGCGACCTTGCCGCGCACCCGGCGCAGCAGCGGCTGCACCTTCGGGTCGGGCCCGGTGAAGATCAGCACCTCGCTGCCCGCCGCGCGCAGCGCCGCGACCGCGGTGTCGAACAGCGCGCCCACGTCGTCCACGTCGGTGCCCGGGGTGATGATGTCGTTGCCGCCCCCGCACAACGTCACCAGATCGGGTCGCTCGGCGACCGCGATCGGCACCTGCTCGTCGATGATCTCCCGCAGCAGCTTGCCGCGCAGCGCCAGGTTCGCGTACTGGAAACCCGGCCGCTGGTCGGCCATCACCTCGGCGAGCCGGTCCGCCCAGCCCACGTACTCCTCCGCGCCCCCCGGCGCCGTGTCGTCGCGCTTGTCCCCAACGCCCTCGGTGAAGCTGTCCCCGACGGCGATCCAGCTGTCCCACCCGTGCACAGCCGCCCTCCCCTTCGCGCACCCGGCCGTAACCTGCCCTACAACAACTAAACACGTAGGATGCCCCGACATTCCCACGGGCCGCTACTTGTTTGGCCACAACCACAAAGCGAACACCACACGTCACGGCCGGTAGGCGGTGGCGGGAAGGGCTGGTTAGGGCTACCTAACCAAACCGGCGTGCGGCAGTCTGGGCGGGTGACCGACGCGCGATCCGATTCGCTGTCCGAGCTCCTCGGTGGCCGCCGGGGCGCGGTGGACGCCACCATCCCGCCCCTGGCCTTCGCGGTGGGCTGGCTGGTCTCCGGCAACCGCGTCGAGTGGGGTGCCGCGGCCGCGCTGCTGGCCGCCACCCTCGTCGCGGCCTTCCGGCTCAACCGGGGCGGCAAGGTCACCGCGGTCGTCGGCAGCATCCTGGCCGTGGTCGCCGGGTCCCTGGTCGCGCTGATCACCGGGCGGGGCGAGGACTTCTTCGTGGTCCAACTGCTCTCCAACATCGCCAGCGCGCTCGCCTGGGCCATCAGCATCCTCATCCGCTGGCCGCTGCTCGGCGTGGTGGTCGGCACCATCCTCGGCCAGAAGACCCGCTGGCGCCGCGATCCGGACCTGCTCCGCGCCTACAGCCGGGCGAGCTGGGTCTGGGTCTTCCTCCAGTACACCCTCCGCACGGCGGTGTTCGCGCTGTTCTGGTGGACCGGCAGCGTCACCGCCCTGGCCGTCTCCCGGGTCGCGCTCTCCTGGCCGCTGGTCGCGGTTGTCGTCGCCGCCAGCGCCGCGGTCCTGCGCAAGTCGCTGCCCCCCGACCACCCCGGCCTCCGCCACCCCCGCGCACCGGAGTTGGCGGATAAGTCCCAGTAGGGCCTCAGATCCGCGGTCGGGGCGCGTCCGGGCCGAAGGCGTCGACGGCGGCCAGCCAGGCGGCGCCGAGCGCGGGGTCGGGGGCGTCGAGGAGTTCCCGTCCGGTGAGGAGTTCGCGGACGCGCGCGCCGACCGGGGTGCGCAGCACGCCACCGGCCAGCACGATCGGGCCGCCGCGGTGGACGTCGAGCACCTGGCCCGCCAGGGACTGGGCCGCGCGCTCCAGGATCCCGGCGGCGACCGGATCGTCAATCGCGGCAAGGGAAACCAAAGGGGCGAACCGGGCAAGTCGGATGGGCCGCTCCCGGTTGACCGCCGCGATCACCTTGCCGCTGGCCAAGGCCGAGTGCGCCACGGGCGCGTCGACCGCCTCGAGCACGGACAGCGCCAGCCGACCGAACGCGGTACCCGCCATCACGGCGCGCAAGGTCGCCCGCACGGCCTCCCGGCCGATCCAGAACGCCGAGCCCTCGTCGCCGAGCAGCCAGCCGTAGCCGCCCGAGGTCGCCACGCGGGCGCGGTCGGCGATCCGCACCGCGATCGACCCCGTGCCCGCGATCAGCACCGCGCCGTCCGGCGCGCGCGTCCCCGCCGCGAACGCCACCTCCGAGTCGGTGATCAGCCGGGGGCGCATCGACGAGAAGAACGGCGCGAACGCCTGCTGGACCGCTGGGGTGTTGAACGCCGAACCCGGCATCCCCAGCACGCACGCGAGCAGCTCGTGCCGACCGAGCGCGGTCGTCGCGGCCTCGGCGACGTTGCGCGCGGCCTGCTCGGCGCCGTTCGAGTGCGGGTTGCCGCCGCCCGCCGAACCCCGCCCGACCACGGCGCCGGACTCGTCGAGCGCCACCGCCTCGCTCGACGTCCCGCCCACGTCGATGCCCAGGGCGACCCCGGTCACGACCCCACTACTCCGTTCGGCGTAACATGGTGGAGCCCGCTCCGCTCCACCCCCTCGGCGGAGCGGGCGCTGAAGCATTTCCTCCCGCCACCCACCCCCACGTCCCCGCCCGGCATCGTTCCCGACTTGGCGGGGTGGTGGTCGAATCGCTCCGGCAGCGTCGTTGGCTTGGTGCGCTCGTTCGGCGCCACCCCCGGCCGGGGAGCGCATCCGCGGGGCGGGGAATCGGACCGACGCGTGGTTGTCCGCACCGGCCCAGTCTAGGAAGTGATCACCGGATTCGGGTGACCTTCTTCTGCCCGCACTTCTGCCCGCGTTCCCGTCCGTGTGTTCAACGATCCCCGCGACCGCGTGGCCGTCGCACCGCGCGCCCACGCGGTCTCGATCGTCTCGATAAGGTCGGGTGGGCCACCGCCGCGGCTGACGTGCTCGCTCCGCCGGTGCGCCGTCCACGGCCGCTCAGGCGGTAAGGTCTAGACCAATCACCCCGGGTGGGCGGCCCGCCGCGCCCCGCGAGCCGGTCACGGTCGGACCAAACCGGCGGGGTGTGATCGCGTGGGACACCCCCGACAAGGCATTCTGTTAGGTGTCGGGCGCAAGACTCAGGAGGGACGCCATGCTGGAGATGTCCACGGCCGACGGGTCGGACACGGTGGCGCGCGTGCAACGGGAGCCCAAGTACTGGGGTCTCAAGCGCCACTTGCTCGACCTGCTCGGCTCCATGCCTCCCGGCTCGCCCATCCCAACCGAACGCTCACTGGCCACCGAGTTCGACGTCTCCCGCACGACGGTCCGCCAGGCCCTGGCCGAGCTGACCGTCGAGGGCAGGCTGCTGCGGGTGCAGGGCAAGGGCACCTTCGCCGCGGAGCCCAAGGTCGCGCAGCGGCTGCAGCTGTCCTCCTACACCGAGGACATGCGGGCCCAGGGCCGCGAACCGTCGTCCAAGCTGCTGGAGGTCTCCGAGATCCCCGCCGAGGCCGACCTGGCCCGGTTGCTCGGCATCCGCGCGGGTGCCAAGGTGCTGCGCCTGCACCGGCTGCGGCTGGCGGACGGGGAGCCGATGGCCATGGAGACCACGCACCTGCCGCTCGGCCGCTTCCGCGGCCTGCGCAGGCACGTCAGCGGGGGCGGGTCGCTGTACCAGGTGCTGCGCGAGCGGTTCGACGTCGAGATGGGACACGCCGAGGAGACGATCGAGACCGCGCTGGCCGGTCCGCACGAGGCGGAGCTGCTGGGCGCGGATGTGGGGATGCCGATGCTGCTGCTGTCGCGGCACTCGTTCGACACCGACGAGCGCCCGGTCGAGTGGGTGCGGTCGGTGTACCGGGGCGACCGGTACAAGTTCGTGGCGACGCTGAACCGGCCGACCAAGTAGCCGGGTGACCGAGGTCCGCTGGGGCAGTCCCCAGGCCCGCGGCGTGCTGGCGACCACCGTCCTCGGCTCGGGGATGGCGATGCTCGACGGCAGCGTCGTCAACGTCGCGCTGCCGCGCATCGGGGTGGAGCTGGGCGCGTCGGTGGCCGGTCTGCAGTGGATCCTCGACGGCTACCTGCTGGCCCTCGCGGCGCTGATCCTGGTCGCGGGGTCCCTCGGCGACCGCTACGGCCGCCGGCGGGTGTTCCTGGTCGGAGTGGTGTGGTTCGGTGCCGCGTCGGTGCTGTGCGGGCTGGCGCAGGACACCGGCACGCTGGTCGCCGCCCGCGTCCTCCAGGGTGTCGGCGGCGCGCTGCTGACCCCGGGTTCGCTGGCGATCCTCCAGTCGACCTTCCACCGCGAGGACCGGGCCCGCGCGATCGGCACCTGGTCCGGCCTGGGCGGCATCGCCGCGGCGGCGGGCCCGCTGGTCGGCGGCCTCCTGGTCCAGGCCTGGTCCTGGCGGCTGGCGTTCCTGGTCAACATCCCGGTGGCCGTCGTCTGCGTGCTGCTGGCGCTGCGCTCCGTGCCCGAGTCCCGCGACCCCGAGGTCACTGGTCACCCGGACGTGGCGGGTTCGGTACTGGGCGCGTTCGGGTTGGCCGGGATCACGGCGGCCCTGGTCGAAGCACCGGCCCGCGGTGTGGACTGGCTGGTCGCTTTGTGTGCCGTGGTGGGTGTGGGCGCGCTGGTCGCGTTCGTGCTGTTGCAGAGGCGTCAGCGCGCGCCTCTGGTGCCACCGGTGCTGTTCCGCGGTCACACGTTCGTGGTGGCCAACGCGCTGACGTTCGCGGTCTACGCGGCGCTCGGCGGCGTGATGATGCTGATGGTCATGCAGTTGCAGACCTCGCTGGGCTACTCGCCGACGGCGGCGGGGGTCGCCGGGCTGCCGATCACCGTGATCATGCTCCTGCTCTCGGCCCGCGCCGGGAAACTCGCCACCCGCTTCGGCCCGCGCTGGTTCCTGGTCGTCGGACCGCTGGTGGTGGCCGCCGGGATGCTGCTCATGCTCCGGATCGGTCCGGGGGCCTCGTACGTGGGCGCGGTGCTGCCCGCGGTGCTGGTGTTCGGGTTCGGCTTGGCGGCCGTAGTGGCACCGGTGACCGCGACGGTCCTCGCCGCCGCCCCGGACCGCTACGCAGGCGTGGCGTCGGGCGTCAACAACGCCGTCGCCCGCACGGGCAGCCTGCTGGCGGTGGCCGTGCTGCCCGCCGTGGCAGGCCTGACCGGCGAGGCCTACGCCGACCCGGTGGCGTTGACGAGCAGCTGGCGCACGTCCCTGCTGGTGTGCGCGGGCCTGGCGGCGATCGGCGGCTTGCTGGCGCTCAGTATCCGTGACAACGTCCTGGCCGCCACCCCCGAACCGACCCCGGCCCCCCAACCCGGCGAGTGCTTCCACTGCGGGGTCGAGGGGCCACCGACGCACGTCGTGCCCGCTAGGGCTTGAGCAGGTCCGCGAAGACCTCCGGGTCGACGTTGCCGCCGCTCAGCACGGCGACCGTCTTGCCCTTAGGCAGCTGGTCCGCGTGGTGCAGCAGCCCGGCCGTGGTCACCGCACCACTGGGCTCCGCGACCAGCCGCGCTTTCCGGGCCAGGATGGGCACCGTCGACCGGATCTCCTCCTCCGTGACCGTGATGATCCCGTCGACCAGCGACTTCAGGTGCGCGAAGGTCAACTCCGACGGCTGGCTGCGCAGCCCGTCCGCGATCGTGCGGTTGCGGTCCTCGACCGACCACGACACCCGCTCGCCCTTCGCCAGCCCCTCGGCCGTGTCCCCGGCCAGCGCGGGCTCCACCGCCCAGACCTGCGCCTGGGGTCGCAGCCCCTTCACCGCCGCCGCGATCCCGGACATCAGCCCACCCCCGCTGACCGGCACCAGCACCAGGTCCACATCGGGCAGGTCCGCGACGATCTCCAACCCGATCGTCCCCTGCCCGGCGATCACATCCGGGTGGTCGAACGGCGGCACCAGCGTCGCCCCCTCCCGAGCCACGATCTCCTCCGCCACCACCTCCCGCTGCCCGGGCTTGACCAGCACAACCTCAGCCCCATGGGCCCGGGTGGCCGCCACCTTCACCTTGGGCGTGTCCTCGGGCACCACGATCCAAGCGGGCACCCCGAACACCTTCGCCGCATAAGCGACAGCCTGCGCGTGGTTGCCACTCGAGTACGCCACCACCCCCTTCGCCCGCTGCGCGTCCTCGATCCGGGCCACGGCGTTGAACGCCCCCCGGATCTTGAACGACCCCACGGGCTGCAAACTCTCCGGTTTGATCCACAGTGGACGATCGGCCCACCCGCACGGCACCAGCGGCGTGCGCACGGCGGTCCCCGCGATCCGCCCGGCGGCCGCGGTGATGTCATCGACGGTGACAAGGTTCACCACCCCAGTGTGCACCAAGTCCACTATGGACAACGCGGTGTAGCGAACCTCACCTCGACCCAACCCCCGCAACGCGCGCCGCGTCGCCCCGGTTGAGACCACGAGGGGCAGACCAGCAGAACGGAACCATGACCAAGGAAAACGGACTCCGCATCAGCCAGATCGCCGCGGGCGCCCTGGCCGCCGCCACGGCCGCCGTCCTGGGCTCCACCCTGGGCCTGGCGGGCACGGTCACCGGCGCCGCCATCGCCAGCGTCATCACCACCGTCGGCGGCTCCCTCTACCTGCGCTCCCTGGAGCGCACCACCGAGGGCGTCCGCTCGGTACACGCCAAAATCACGACCCGCAACGGCTCCGTCGTCTCCACCGACGTCTCCACCGACCCGCCGGATGCGGACGACGTCGAGGAACCGACCCCCGACGGGCCGACTCCGGCGAGCCGCCGCCCGTGGGCGCTGGTCGCGGGCGCCGTCCTCGCCTTCGTCCTGGGGATGGCGGTCGTGACGACCCTGGAGTTCGCCCGGGGCGAGTCGCTGTCCGGTGGCCAGGGCACCACTGTCGGCAACCTCGTCCAGCCCCGCGAAACCCCACCCCCGACCACTACGGTCACCGTCCGCGAAACACCGACCACCACACCGTCGGTCCCGCCGACCCTGCCGCCGACGATGCCCTCGGAGACGGGAGTCACCTCCGCACCCCCGACGACCACAACCGAGCCACCGGCGACCACGACCACCCCGCCGGTCACGTCGACCACCCCACCGACAACGACGTCCACGCAGGTCACCCCGCCGCCGACCACCACCACAGCGCAGTCGCCCGCCTCCAACCCAGCGGGCGTAGCACCTTGAGTCAGCGCACCGTGAGCCTCACCCGCGCAACGCCGACGACAACGCCTCCGCCGCCGCCTTCGGGTCCGCCGCCTCCGTGATCGCCCGCACGACCACCACCCGCCGCGCCCCGGCCTCCAGGACCGACGGCAACCGCCCCTGGTCGATCCCCCCGATCGCGAACCACGGCCGCTCGACCTCAGTCGCCGCCGTCTCCCGCACCAACTCCAACCCCGGCGCCGCCCGCCCCGGCTTCGTCGGCGTCGGCCAGCACGGCCCCGTGCAGAAGTAGTCCACCCCCGGCTCCGCCGCCGCGGCCACCGCCTGCGCGAAGTCGTGCGTCGACCGACCGATCACCACCGCGTCCCCCACCACCCGGCGCGCCACCGGCACCGGCAGGTCGTCCTGACCCAGGTGCAGGACATCCGCCCCCGCCGCCAGCGCGACGTCCGCCCGGTCGTTCACCGACAGCAACGCCCCGTGCGCCGCGCACACCTCCGCGATCACCGAGAGCGCCCGCAGTTCCGGGCCCGCCTCCAACCCCTTGTCCCGCAACTGCACGATGTCCACCCCGCCCGCCAGCGCCGCGTCGACGAAATCGGCGAGGTCTCCGCGGTCGGTTCGGGCGTCCGTGCACAGGTAGAGGCGTGCGTCGGTGAGCTTGGCCCTGATCTGGTCCCCGTCTAGTCCTGGCATGGAGTTGACGCTAGCGCCTGCGCTACGGTGGGGGTCGGTCGCACGGGAGTCCGGTGAACGGGCTGAGAGGGAGCTGCGTCGCTCCGACCGTCGAACCTGATCCGGGTCATGCCGGCGCAGGGAGCGTGGTGACATGAGGCAGGCAAGGCACATCGCCGTCGTGGGTGGTGGCGTCATCGGGTTGTCGGTGGCGTGGTGGTTGGCCGACGCGGGCTACCCCGTCACACTCGTGGACCCCGAACCGGCGCGTGGCGCGTCGTGGCTGGCGGGGGGCATGCTCGCGCCGGTCACGGAGTCGTGGCCGGGGGAGGAGGACGCCCTCGAACTGGGCAGCGCGTCCCTCGACCGCTGGCCCGCCTTCGCCGCCAAGCTCGCCGAAGCGGCCGACGACCCGGGCCTGCGCCGAGAAGGCACCCTCGCCCTGGCCGTCGACTCCGCCGACGTCGGCACCCTCGACCTCCTCGCCGACCACCTCCGCGACCTGGGCCGGGACGTCACCCGTCTCACCCCTCGGGAACTCCGGGCACTCGAACCCGGCCTCTCCCCGAGCGTCCGAAGTGGACTGCACGTCCCCGGCGACCTGGCCGTCGACAACCGGGCCCTCCTCGACTCCCTTTACTCCGCTTGTGTACGAACAGGTGTGGACTTCGTCACCCAACAAGCGCGTACAATCGATGGCGGCGCGGTGCACCTCGCAGACGAGTCCACTGTGGAATGTGCGGCAGTGGTCCTCTCCGCGGGCGCCTGGAGCGGCCGGCTGCACCCGGCGCTGAGCGTCGTCCGCCCGGTCAAGGGCGAGATCCTCCGCCTCAAGGCCCGCCCCGGCACCCTCCCCGCCCCGACCCGCACCATCCGCGCGCACGTCGAGTCCCGCCCCGTCTACCTGGTCCCGCGCGCAGGCGGCCTCGTCCTCGGCGCGACCCAGCACGACGTCGGTTTCGACGAGGAGGTCACCGTCGGCGGCGTCCGCGACCTGCTCCGCGACGCCGAGCGGGTCCTGCCCGGCATAGCCGAGTACGCCCTCACCGAGACCGCCGCCGGTCTCCGCGCGGGCAGCCCGGACAACCTGCCGATCATCGGCTGGGTCGCGCCGGGCGTGCTCGCCGCGACCGGCCACCACCGCAACGGCCTGCTGCTGGCACCGGTCACCGCCGAGGCCGTGCTGGCGCTGCTGCGCGAAGAAGATGTCCCGGCCCGCGTCCGCGCGGCCGACCCGTCCCGGTTCGGTGTGGGAGTCGCCCGATGAGGATCCAGGTCAACGGCGCCCGGCGCGAGGTCGCCGACAGCGCCACCGTCGCCGAGGTGCTCGACGCGCTCGGCATGCCCGCTGCGGGCATCGCGGTCGCGCTCGACGGCGAGGTCGTCCCGCGCGCCGCGCACGCCGCGACCCCGGTGGCCGAGGGTGCCGTGCTGGAAGTGCTGACCGCCGTGCAGGGAGGCTGACGTGGACGACCCGCTGATCATCGCCGACCGGGAGTACACCTCCCGCCTCATCACCGGAACCGGCGGCGCCGCCAACCTGTCCGTCCTCGAGCGCGCCCTGGTCGCCTCCGGCACCGAACTCACCACGGTGTCCCTCAGACGCGTGGACACCGAAGGCGGCACCGGAGTCCTGGAAATCCTGCGCAGACTAGGCATCGACCCACTGCCCAACACCGCGGGCTGCCGCACCGCCGCCGAAGCCGTACTGACGGCCAAACTCGCCCGCGAGGCCTTGGGCACCAACTGGATCAAACTGGAGGTGATCGCCGACGACCGCACCCTCCTCCCTGATCCCCTGGAACTCCTCGACGCCGCCCAAACCCTGGTGGCAGACGGTTTTGTAGTTCTGCCCTACACCAACGACGACCCGGTCCTGGCCCTCCGCCTGGAGGAGGCGGGCTGCGCGGCGGTCATGCCCCTCGGCTCCCCGATCGGCACCGGCCTGGGCATCCGCAACCAGCACAACATCGAGTTGATCGTCGCCCGCGCAGGCGTCCCGGTCATCCTCGACGCGGGCATCGGCACGGCCTCCGACGCCACCCTCGCCATGGAACTCGGCTGCTCAGCGGTACTGCTGGCGACCGCGGTCACCCGAGCCGCCGACCCGGAGAAGATGGCCACCGCCATGCGCGCCGCGGTCACGGCGGGTCGACTCGCCCGCTCAGCAGGCCGGATCCCCCAACGCTTCTGGGCCCAGGCCTCCAGCCCACCCCGGTAGCTCCCGCTCGTACAGACTCGTAGGCCACCGCGCACCCGGCGGGTCGTAGGTTGTTCTCCACCAACGCGTCCTCAGCCAACGCGTCCTCAACCAGCAGAGCTTCCCCGGCCGCGATCTGCCCCGAACGGACTCCACCGGAAACCGCGACGGCCACTGGTCGACGCCCCGCCCCCGCAACCAGGCAGCCGCCTCCCCGAGCAGGTCGAGCAGGATGTCTTCCTCGCCCGCCAGCGCAGGCCGGATGGTGAGGTCCCCGAACAGCGGCTCGGCCCGATCCAGGATCGCCACACCCAGATGATCCCCTGCCGGTGATCCCTACCGCAGCCGCCGAGCCGTCTCACTGATCAGGGCCAGCGACTCCTCAGGGGACAGCGCGCGTTCCTCGATCGCCCGGCAGTCCTGTTCGTAGCGCTCGACATCCTCGCTGCGGTGCAACCAGACAGAACACTGCCGACCGGTGACGTAGGCGGTCCGCAGGTTGTGCGCGTTGAGCACGCTGAACGACCCGTCGACCCCTGGATGCCACCCGAGCCCGAGCCCGAACACCCGAAGCTCCACAGTGGGCAACCGCGAGACGACAGCCAAGTGCTCAAGCTGCTCGTGTGCCGTGGCGGTACCGCCGATGTGCTGGTTGAGGGCAGGCGCACCGAGGAAGACGCGGAGGTTGACGGGCTGAGCCCCGCTGAGGATCCGGGACCGTTCGCGATGAGTGACCCGGTTGCCACCCGCGGCGGCGATGGCCTCGGCGGTGGCGGGGGTGTGGAGGAGGTCGGGGACGAGCATGGGGGAGACGATGGTGGCTTCTCGGGCGCGCTGCTCGAAGTCGATGTAGGCGTCGTGCTGGGCGAGGCGGTCGTGGGGGTCGGTGGTGAGCCAGGAGGTGTTGTCGGGGTCGCGGGCCAGGCCGGTGGCGTAGTGGAGGGCCTGACCGCGGACGCCCAGGACGCCGAGGATGTAGGTGAGTTGGTCGAGGGCGGGAATGCGTTCGCCGATCTCCCAACGGCACATGGTGGCGGTGTCGCGGCCGATGATGCGGGAGAGGTCCTTGAGGGAGAAGCGCTTCTGGGTGCGGGCTCGCCGGATCACCCGCCCCAGCGCGAACGACTTGGGACTGTTGGTGCCCACTTGGACTCCTCTGCGGGAAGGGGGTCAACCGGAGAATCCCGGTCAAGATGCACCATAAACGTGCACGTGCAGATTGGCCAGCGGAGTCCCCCATCCGGCAGACTGTTGGTCACCTTGAGTGAGTGGAGACCGATGACCCGTCCAAGTCCGACAGCAGCCCGCCGCCAGGTAGGCCGCGCTCTCGTCGAACTACGCGAGGCCGCCGGGCGCACCCGCGAGGACGCGGCCGAGATCCTGGAGTGCTCGCCGTCGAAGATCAGCCGGTTGGAAACCGGTCTGGGTGCGCCATCGGCGGGTGACCTGGCCTTGCTGCTCGACCTCTACCACGCGACCTCTGAACAACGAGCGGAGGTGCAGGACCTCTCCCGCGCCGCGCGTCAACGGCGCCCGCGCACAAACCACGGCGTCGCTGTCCCGGGCTGGTTCCGGCGATATGTCGGCCTTGAAGAGGCTGCTTCTGAGCTGCGCACCTACACGGGTGAACTCATCTCGGGCCAACTTCAGACCGCTGACTACGCCCGGGCGTTGATCAGTTCATACCCGCCCAACCAACCTGCGGATGTGGAGCGGCTTGTTGAGGGGCGCATGGCGCGAGCGGCCATGCTGCACAAACCCGATGCGTTGCATCTCTGGGCGATCATGTCGGAGGCTGCGCTTCGCATCCTGGTGGGTGGTCGTGTCGTGATGCGCGATCAACTTGCGCACCTCCTGGAAATGGCCGAGTTGCCAAGCGTCACGATGCAGATCGTGCCGTTCGGACGCGGAGCGCACCCGGCGATCGGATTCGCCTTCTCTGTGATGCGGTTTCCAGATGGCGGTAACGACGTCGTGTACCTCGAAGAACTGACCCTTGCGAGCTATCTCGACCGTGCCGACGATCCGCAGCGCGAGGCCTACGTGACTGTCTGGGAGAGCACTGTGAAGGCAGCATTGGATGCAAAAGAGTCGGTGCGACTGGTGGACAGTGTGCGGCGGGAACTGTGATGGTCGGTGGGAGTTGAACGCTGGCGGCGCTGCACCTTGCCGGTGTGATCAGCAATAATAGGAACCCCGGCCGGTCCTGCGCATCGCTGTTCGCGCGCTGGTCCGGCCAGTCAAGCGGTAGGAGGTGTTTCATGTCCGACTCGCCTGTACAGGGCTGGCGGAAGTCTTCCCGTTCTGGCAGTAACGGCTGCCAGTGCGTTGAGTTGCACTCGGGTGGCGCGATCCGCGACAGCAAGAACCCCGGCCCGACCCTGCGCGCCGACATCAGCGCGCTTGTCCGGCTGGCCAAGCGCTCGTAGGCCCGTCTCGCCCTCGGCCCTCGGTCGGGGGCGAGGCTGCCCGTTCGGCGACTTCCCGCGACCGTCACAATGAGGTATGACGACAACGGCCGCCGAGTCCGCCGCGGGGGACGTGCCAGCCCGCCTCTACCTCGCCATCGGGCGCCTGTCGCGGGCGCTGCGCCGGTCCGGGGCCCCCGGACTGGGGCACGGCTCCATCTCCGCCCTGTCCACACTGGTCAACTGCGGCGAACTCCGACTCGGTGACCTCGCCACTAAGGAGGGCGTCGCCGCCCCCACCATGTCACGCATCGTGGCCAGTCTGGTCGACTCGGGTTACGTCGTCCGCGAACCGGACCCGGGCGACCGGCGCGCCTGGCTCGTCCGCGCGACCGCCGACGGCGAACGCATCGTCTCCGGCGTCCGCTCCACCCGCGTCCACGAGCTTGGCCGCCGCCTCGACCGCCTCACCCCCGAGGACCGCGACCGCCTCGTCGCCGCCATCCCCGTCCTCGAATCGCTACTCGCCGACTAGGAACTGGTCCGCGTCCGGCAGCCGCCACCGCGGCGACACCGGCCCCACGCCCCCACCCAGCGGGTACGCCGCCCGGACCGACTCGACGATGAACGCCTTCCCCGCGCGCACCGCCGACACCATGTCCGCGCCCTTCGCCAGCGCCGACGTGATCGTCGACGCCAGCGTGTCCCCGCTGCCGTGGGTGTGCCGCACGTCGTAGCGCGGGCCGACGAACTCGGTGAACTCCGAGCCGTCGTACAACAGGTCCAGGCACTCCGGGTCGTCCCACAGGTGCCCGCCCTTGACCAGCACCCACTTCGACCCGTACTCGGCCAGCGCCTTCGCCGCGTCCCGCTGCTCGGCGCGGGACCGAACCTCGATCCCCGTCAGCAACCGAACCTCATCCAGGTTCGGCGTCACCAACGTGGCCCGGGGGAACAGCTCGCCGCGCAACGCGTCCAGCGCGTCGTCGCGCAGCAGCGGGTCGCCGTGCATCGACGCCGACACGGGGTCGACGATCAGCGGCGTCGCACCGCCCAGTCCAATATGGACCTTGTCGCAGGCCGCCGCCACCGCGGAGATGATCTCCGCGGTGGCCAGCATGCCCGTCTTCGCCGCCTGCACGCCGATGTCGGTGGCGACCACCTCGATCTGCGCGGCCACCACCTCCGGCGGGATCGTGTGCACCCCGGTCACCCCGAGGGAATTCTGCACAGTCACCGCCGTGATCGCGGTCATGCCGTGTACCCCGCAGGCGAAGAACGTCCGCAGGTCGGCCTGGATGCCCGCGCCACCACCGGAATCCGATCCGGCGATGGTGAGCGCGCGCGGCGGCGTCGGATTCATCAGTTCTCCTGGCTCCGGTTCTCCTGCCCCACGACCGGAAGGTACACCTTCTTGCCGTGGTCGGCGAACTCCTCGGACATCTCCGCCATGCCCGCCTCGATGGCCTCCACAGAGGACAGTCCACGCTCCTCGGCGTACTTCCGGACGTCCTGCGTGATCTTCATCGAGCAGAACTTCGGCCCGCACATCGAGCAGAAGTGCGCCGTCTTCGCCGGTTCCGCGGGCAGCGTCTCGTCGTGGAACGAGCGCGCGGTGTCCGGGTCGAGCGAGAGGTTGAACTGGTCGGTCCAGCGGAACTCGAAGCGCGCCTTGGACAGCGCGTCGTCGCGCTCCTGCGCGCGGGGGTGGCCCTTGGCCAGGTCCGCCGAGTGCGCGGCGATCTTGTACGTGATCACGCCGACCTTCACGTCATCGCGGTTCGGCAGGCCGAGGTGCTCCTTCGGCGTCACGTAGCACAGCATCGCCGTGCCCAGCCAACCGATCTGCGCCGCGCCGATCGCCGAGGTGATGTGGTCGTAGCCCGGCGCGATGTCCGTCGCGAGTGGACCGAGGGTGTAGAACGGCGCCTCGCCGCACAACTCCTCTTCCAGGCGCACGTTCTCGGCGATCTTGTGCATCGGCACGTGGCCGGGGCCCTCGATCATCACCTGCACGTCGTGCGCGCGGGCGATGTGCGTCAGCTCGCCCAGTGTCCGCAGCTCCGCGAACTGCGCCTCGTCGTTCGCGTCGGCGATCGACCCGGGGCGCAGGCCGTCGCCGAGCGAGAACGTCACGTCGTAGGTGCGCAGGATCTCGCACAGCTCCTCGAAGTGCGTGTAGAGGAAGCTCTCCTTGTGGTGCGCCAGGCACCACGCGGCCATGATCGACCCGCCGCGCGAGACGATGCCGGTGACCCGCTTCGCGGTGAGCGGCACGTACCGCAGCAACACGCCCGCGTGCACGGTCATGTAGTCCACGCCCTGCTCGCACTGCTCGATCACGGTGTCGCGGTAGACCTCCCACGACAGCCGCGTCGGGTCGCCGTCGACCTTCTCCAGCGCTTGGTAGATCGGCACGGTGCCGACGGGGACCGGCGAGTTGCGCATGATCCACTCGCGGGTCTCGTGGATCCGCTTGCCGGTGGACAGGTCCATGATGGTGTCCGCGCCCCAGCGCGTCGCCCACACCATCTTGTCGACCTCGTCCTCGATCGACGACGACACCGCGGAGTTGCCGATGTTGGCGTTGATCTTGACGTGGAACTTCTTGCCGATGATCGCCGGTTCGGACTCGGGGTGGCACCGGTTCACCGGGATCACCGCGCGCCCGATCGCCACCTCCTCGCGCACGAACTCCGGCGTCACGCCCTCGCGCTCGGCGCAGAACCGCATCTCCTTGGTGATGATCCCCGCTTTGGCGTAGGCCAGCTGAGTCACCGCGCCGTTCACCGGTTCCCGCTCGTCGACCCAGGGCTGCCGGAGCTTGTCGAGTCCACTGTGGACGTCGATGGTGGCGGTCGGGTCGGTGTACGGGCCGGAGGTGTCGTAGATGTCGAGGTGTTCGCCGTTGGTCAGCTCGACCCGGCGGGCGGGGACGCGCAGGCCGTCCGCGGTGTCCCGGTAGACCTTGTGGGATCCGGAGATCGGCCCGGTGGTGACGGTGGGCCGCACGGAACGGTCGTCAAGAGCGGTCACGAAAGATCCTCCCTACGCCGGCATTACCCGGTCAGGTTCATCGGTCGGCGGCACCGGGTCCGTGTGACTGGACACCAGCCGCCCTCTCAGCCCGCCATGGCGCGAGCTCCCGCGGTTTCGGTATTCGGTTGTCCCGGCTGACCCTAGCCGGTGAGCCACTATGGTTCCACCATGCCGCTGCCGTACCCGCCCGGAGCCAGGGCCCTGGCCCGACCGCCCGCGGTGGAGCCGTGCCCGGCCTGCCGAGCGCCCCTGGGACGCGGCTACCCGACCTGCCTGACCTGCGCGGACAAGGTCGACGCGCACTGGCAGGCGGACTGGGTGGCGCTGCTCGCCGCCACCGGCCCCGACGCCGACGAACGAGACCTGGCCACCACCGTCCTCCGCGCCACCCCCGGCACCCACCCCTGGACCTGCACCGACTGGGCCATGCGGCTGCTGCCCTGCCCGGCCTGCCGGTCCGAACTGGGCACCGGCCCGTCCTGCGTGCACTGCGCGAAGTCCGACCAGGCGCGCTGGGTGTGGGACCACACGGCCCCGGCGGGCGCGATAACGGCGAACGAGCACACCCTGCGCCTCGCGGTGGCGGCCCTGCGCGGGGCCGACCACCACCGGGACAACATCCTGGCGTACTGGCGGCTCACCCTGCCGTTCCTGCTGGTAGGTGAGGTCCCGACGCCGGTGGAGGCGAGCCGGATCCGAGTCCACCTGCTCGCGGGCCTGGGTGAGGACCTGGCCGAAGCAGGCAGCCTGGCCGAGATGTCGACCCTGACCCCCCTCCCGTGGCGCTCGGCCTAACTGGTCACGGCCAGCTTCACCCCGAGCCCGATCAACACGGCCCCGGACGTCCGCTCAAGCCGAACGCGGTGCCTGCGCAGCCACCCCATGACGCGGTTGAGCAGGGCGATGATCAGCAGGTACCAGCCGGTGTCGATCACCACCCAGAGCGCGGCGAGGGTGATCAGCGCGCCCCGGCCCGCACCGGGCTCGACGAACTGCGGCAGGAACGAGATCGCGAACACGGCGAGCTTGGGGTTGGCCAGGTTGACCAGCAGCCCGGCCCGGAACCCGGAGCCACTGGTCGGCACCTCGGGCTCATCCGGCTCATGCCTCCCGAAGAGCGCCTTCACCCCGAACCAGACGAGCACGGCCACACCAACGACCCGAAGCCCCTGGTAGGCCACCTCGGAAGCCACCAACAACACCGACAACCCCAACGCCGCGGCGACGGCCCAGACAGCGACGCCGACCTCCATCCCCGCCACCGTGGCGAGCGCTCCCCGACGGCCGCCGCGGATCGACTGTCGCAGCAGCATCGCCGTACCCACGCCGGGGACCATGGCGAGGATCAGGGAGGCCAACAGGAACGCGAGGAAGCCGGACCAGGTCATACCCGCAGATGATGCGCCCACCAGCCCGAACCGGCCATCGGATTTCCCCCGCCCCGGTGACCCCCACCCCGCCACCAACCAACCGCAAGCTCGACGACTCTCACCAGCCGTCCGCTCGGGCATCCGCAGCCCCGCCCTCCTCCGGGGGTAGCTCTGCTCCAGAGTGCTATTCATATGTCCTACCGGACGAGTCGGTAGAACTCGAGTGTTGTGATGATCCGAATGATCGCGGGGAACTCTCGATATGGCCCTCTATATCGGGTGAGACCATTTTCCAGTGTTTGACGTGGGCGATGCATCGTTCGACCGTGGCTCGTCTGGCCGCTCGCCGATCGTGGGTGGATCCCTTGGTCGGCGTCGAGATGGCCAGGAGTTGTCCGTCGAGGTCGGACATGACCTGGACGTTCGGTCCGGATCGGCGCCCTGTGTCGGAGTGGTCGTCCCGGTGACCAGCGCGGTCGCCGGTGGGGAGTGGGGTGCCGTCGATGATCCCTACGCGGCCGGTCAGCACGCCGGGAAAGGGCGGGACGTGAAGGCATGACGCTTGGTCGATCAGTGGAAGGAACCGGCGGAAGACGCGCGAGACGGTGGATTGGTTCACGCCGACGAGGTCGGCCGCGACCGTGTGGCTCATGTTCTGGCGGGCCGATGTCAACGTGAGTACCACCGACCTGAACACGCCCAGGAGTGGGCGTCGACCACGCGCCGAATCGGCGCCGATGATCTGATGTGCACGGGAGACCAACTCCACGATCCGACCTCGATCAAGCCCCGTAGCAGACTGATACCGCAACGGCCCCACCTGTAGGTCGGATTCTGCGAGAGGAACCCAATTCTACCGGCTGGGGCCGTTGTCCTTTTCAGCGGAGATCAACCCTGTGAATAGCGCTTCCAGTCTATCGGCGTTGGACCAGCGGGAAGGGGCGCGCGAAACCCTGTGGACAACCCAAGCCCATGTGGACAACGGGTCTAGACCAAAGCGCTGATCTTCGCGGCCGGAGAAGGCAGAGGTCAGGAGGCGAAGGGGTCCTCGCTGTTGGCCGGGTCCCATTCGTTGCCCGGTACGCCCCACTTGTTCGCCTTGATCATCCGCTTCGCTTCTTTGGTGTGGCGGCCGGTCAGGCGGTCCAGGTAGAGGTAGCCGTCGAGGTGGTCGGTCTCGTGTTGGAGGCAGCGGGCGAAGAAGCCAGTGCCCTCCACCTCGATCGCGTTCCCCTCGATGTCCTGCCCGACCACCTTCGCCCACGCCGCGCGGCCGGTCGGGAAGGTCTCGCCCGGGACCGACAGGCAGCCCTCGAAGTCGTCGTCCGGGTCGGGCATGCCCTCGGGGATCTCCGAGGTGGTCAGCACCGGGTTCACCACCAGCCCCCGGTGCACCACGCCCTCGTCGTCGGGGCAGTCGTAGACGAACAGCCGCAGGTCCACGCCGATCTGGTTGGCGGCCAGGCCGACACCGTGGGCCGCGGCCATGGTCTCGAACATGTCCTCGACCAGCACCTTGAGCTCGTCGTCGAACCGCTCGACCGGCTTGGTGGGGTGGTGCAGCACCGGGTCGCCGACGATCCGGATCGGGTGAACTGTCATGGGTCCAGGGTAGTTAGGACAGCGCCGGGACGCGCCGCCGACGTGACGATCACATCCGGTGGTGACGTGGTGTAATGGCGCGGGCGGGTCACCGACTCAGGTGATCTTCGTCCGGACGAGCGCGGAGCCGACCGTGAGGCGAGGAAGACTAGATGGACGCCGCTGAGATGCCCTCCGGGCCCGAGCAGCCGCCCGGCGCCGGGCTCAGCGAGCGCGAGCGGGCGATCCTGGCCTTCGAACGGCAGTGGTGGAAGTACGCGGGCGCCAAGGACCAGGCGATCCGGGAGCTGTTCGAGATGTCGAGCACGCGCTACTACCAGGTGCTCAACGAGCTGATCGAGAAGACCGAGGCCCTGGCGGCCGACCCGATGCTGGTCAAGCGCCTGCGCCGGATGCGCGCCACCCGCCAGCGCGCCCGCTCCGCCCGCCGCCTCGGGATCGACCCCAGGTGAACCCCGTCCCCTTGCGACACGAGGAACCGCGCGATGACGACTGACCCCGGAGGCTCGGCCCGCACCGGTCGGGTCGTTGGCCTGACCCTCCTCGCGGTCGCCGCGGCCTCGGCGGTGATCGGTGTGATCACCCTGCTCGACGGCGACGACACCGGCGGCGGCCAGGCGGCCACCACCCCGCCCGCGGTGACCACGACCACCGCCCTGCCCATCCCGCCGAGCGGCGACCTGACCACCTCGGTGCCCACCCCGTCGAAGCCCGCGACCACGGCGCCCACCACGACCTCGGCACCGGCCAACCCCACGACGAACCCCCCGGCGGGCACCCCCACCCAGCAGCCGACGCAGCCGGGCCAGCAGCCCGGCGCCCCGACCGAGCCGTTGCGCGTCTACAACAACAGCACCATCGAGGGCCTGGCCCACCGCGCCGCCAACGATCTGGCCGCCAAGGGCTGGCAGATCACCCAGGTCGGCGCCTACCGCGGTCTCATCCCCCACACGACGGTGTTCTACGAGCCCGGCACGAGCCAGGAAGCCGCCGCGCACAAGCTGGGCGACGAGTACGGCTTCCAGGTGGAGCCGCGCTTCGACGGCATCAAGGACGCCAGCCCCGGCCTGATCCTCATCGTCACCAAGGACTACGGAACCACCCGGGACAACAACAAGTAGTCCCGGTCCGGGAGCGCCGTTGGGCGGTATCCGGACGGGTTATTGGCCCCTGACCCCGGCGACCGCGCCGCGCGAGACTGTTCGCATGTTCGCCCTGAGCCGCGAGGCCGCCGTCGTCACCGTCCTGGGATCGTTGCTCGTCGGGCCCGGGGCCATCCCGGTGAAGCTGCACGGCACCCGGCCCGCGGGTCCCGCGGGCTACGCCGACCTGCACAACACGTCGTCGCGCGAACTCGACCTGAGCGGCTGGACGGTGCAGTCCTGCGCGGGGAGGCAGATCACGGACCTGGCCGTGCTGCCCGACAGCACCCGACTCGAACCCGGCGCGCACTACGTCATCGCGGGCCTCGACTTCGGGGGCACCGCCGACCTGTACGTCGGCGAGGTCGCGGGCGACGGCTACCGGCTCTTGGCCGCCGACGGCTCGGTGGTCGACCGGGTCGCGGTGTCACCGCAGTCGCCGTGCCGCGAGGCCGAGCACGCGCCGGACTGCGGCGGCTGGGCGCTGAGCCGCGACGCCACGAGCACCGACACGGACAACAACCGGCGTGACTTCGCCTGCGCACTGCCACTGGGGTGACGGTCCACTCCGAGCACGTGGACCGTCCGCGGCCCGACGAGCCGGGTGAACCCGTGAGCGGCTCCCGGGACACCGTCATGCTGGCCATGCAGCGGCTGGTGTCCCGTTGGGCGGTGCGCGACGCGCTCGGCGCCAGCAGGCTCTTCGCCGACACCGTCGACCTGTGGGTCTCGCCGATCCCGCGCGCCCCGTGGCCCCGCGCCGCGGCCAACCCGCGCGAAGTGGAGTCCTTCTTCATCGCCGTCACCGCCGCCGTCGAACCGGTCCGCATCACCGCGCGCGGCCTGGTGGTGGACCGATCGGCGGCGGTGTTCATGGGCCGAATGCGGGCCAGGGTCCCCGCCGGTGGACCGCTGGTCGACCACGACTTCGTGCTCTCCATCGCCGTCGACGGCGACCTGATCAGGCAGTTCCGGCTCTACCTCGACACCCGATTGCTGGACGCGGCATTCGCCGGTCGGAATGCCCGCCATATTCCCCGGGTATCACCGTGATGCTTTGTCTGAAAGCACGGTGAGTGCCGGCAGTATCGCCGTGTCACATCCCGATGAGAAAGGCGGAGCTGTGCGTCGAGAACCACAGGACGCGTCCCGGGAGCGAAGACTGGCGCCGATCAGCGAGGTGTTGCCGCGGCTGCGGCGCGAGCAGGGCCTGACCCAGGACGACCTGGCGACCAGGCTGCTGGAGGTGTCCGGGAACGAGGCCATCACCCGAGAGGCCGTATCCCGGTGGGAGCGGGGGAAGCGGATACCTGGCCCGTACTGGCGGGACTGGCTGGGGCAGGTGCTGGAGGTGCCGCGCCCCGACCTCGACCTGGCCGCGGCGTCGGCGCGCCGGGACAGGCACGCCGACCATCGTGGTCTCGTCGGATTGTCCGGCCGGTAATGCGGAATTGGCCCCTTACTCCGGGGCTCGCAACTGCGGCATTGTTGGTGTCACTGGGAACTGTCGATCCCGGTTCCGAGAATCCAACAACCATTCGAAAGGTTTTCCCATGCGTCGATTCCTGACCGCCGCCGTGATCACCGCCACCCTGGCAAGCGGCGCCGCCGTGGCCCTCTCCTCGGTCGCCACCGCGGCACCGGACAGCGCCCCCCTGGTGTCGTCGACCGTGCTGGTCAACGAGGTCGCGACCCGCGGGCCGAACGGGGCGCAGGACGAGTTCGTCGAGATCCGCAACGTCAGCCTCAACTACATCGACCTGTCCAACTACGTGCTGCGCGTCTACAGCTCCACGAACGTGCTGGTCGACACCATCCCGCTCATGGGGATCCAGCTGGCGCCCCGGAGCAACCCCGGTGAGTTCGTGACGCTGCTCGGCCCGAACTTCTCCGGCACCGCCGACGGCCAGACGCTGCCGTACGCCATCCCCGGCCTCGTCGGCATCCCCGACAACGGCGGCGTGGCGATCTACTCCGTCGGTGGCGCGAAGGTGGACGGAGTGGCCTTCTCCGCGGGCGCGAACAACGCTCGCGAAGGTGCCGCGGCGCTGTCGCAGGTCACCGTGGACGACCAGCTGGCCGCGGCCAACGGCCGTGACGTGGTCAGCTCCGACACCGACAACAACCAGCTCAACTTCAGCAGGCACGTGCGGACGCCCGGCGCCCTGAACTGACGTCGAGTCCGTCCGGCGCGTCCGGTGGGCGACCCCCGCACCGGACGCCACGGGCCCCGACCGCGATCGCGGTCGGGGCCCGTGGCGGCTTGTCGCCGACGGCGACTTGCCGCCGTGGTGAACCGTTTACCAACTGCGCACGTCGGCTCATCCTCGGACAAACCCTGTTCGAGGAGGCCACATGCCCCCCTTCTTGCGTCTCGGTACCGCGGTCGCCCTTGTCGCCACCGCGGTCACCTACTACGGCGCCGCACCCGCCCAAGCAGCCCCACCTGATCGGCCCGCCGCCGCGGCGGGCACGCGGATCACGCTGATCACCGGTGACGTCGTCGACTACCGGGAGTCGGACGGCACGGTCCGGGTGGAGCCCGCGACCCGCGCCGACGGCACCAGCCCGACGTTCACCACGATGTCCACATCGGACGGTGTGTTCGTCTACCCGTCGGACGCGGTCGGGTTGGTGACTTCCCACAAACTGGACCCCGAGCTGTTCAACGTCCGCACCCTGCTGCACGACGGCAGGCAGGACACCGCCACCGGCGCCATCCCGGTGATCGCCCGCCCCGACGGCCGCCCGACCTCGCTGGTGCCCAGCGTCCGGCTCGCGCACGCGCTGGCCGTGAAGGTCGACAAGACCCGCGCGCCGCAGTTCTGGCGGTCGCTGACCACCGACACCCTCGGCGTCGCGGAGGTCTCCCTCGACCGCAAGGTCGAGGTCGCGCTCGACCGCAGCACCCGCCAGGTCGGCGCGCCCGCCGCCTGGGACCTCGGGTTCGACGGCACCGGGACCAGGGTCGCGGTCGTGGACACCGGCATCGACGAGACGCACCCCGACCTCGAGGGTCGGGTAGCGGCCAAGGCGGACTTCAGCCCCGACGGCGATGGTGAGGACCACTACGGTCACGGCACGCACGTCGCCTCGATCCTCGCGGGCACCGGCAAGGCGTCCGACGGCCGCTACCGCGGCATGGCCCCCGGCGCGACCCTGGTCTCGGCGAAGGTGTTCGACGGCACCGGGACCGGCGACATGTCGCAGGTCATGGCGGGCGTGGAGTGGGCCGTGGCGCAGAAGGTCAAGGTCGTCAACATGAGCCTCGGCGCCGGGATCACCGACGGCACCGACCCGCTCAGCGAACTCGTCGACCGCCTCTCGGCGGAGACCGGCACGCTGTTCGTGGTCGCCGCGGGCAACTACGGCTCGGCGGACCGCGCGATCAGCACCCCCGGTGCCGCCGCGTCGGCGCTCACCGTCGGCGCGGTCGACCGCGAGGACAAGCTGGCCTGGTTCAGCAGCCGCGGCCCCCGCCTGCGGGACGCCTTGGTCAAACCCGAGATCGTGGCACCGGGCGTGGGCATCGTGGCGGCGCGCGCGGCGGGCACGTCGATGGGCGACCCCGTCGACGACTCCTACACCGCGGCCGAGGGCACCTCCATGGCCACGCCGCACGTCGCGGGCGCGGCCCTGCTGCTGGCCCAGCAGCACCCGGACTGGACGGGGCAGACCATCAAGAACGCGCTGGTCTCCACCGCGGCCGACGTGGGCGCGAAGTGGTACGAGCAGGGCGCGGGCAGACTCGACGTGGCGCGCGCCGTGCGGCAGTCGGCGACCGGGCTGGCGTCGGCGAGCTTCGGCAAGGTCGACGGTGGCGACTCGACCAGCCGCACGATGACCTTCACCAACAACGGTTCGACGGCGAAGACGCTCGCGCTCGACCTCGGTGTGCAGTCGTGGGACGGCAAGCCGATGCCGAAGAACGAGATGGTCCTGGGTGCCAAGGCGGTCGCGGTCGCGCCGCGCTCCACGGTGCCGGTGACCGTCACGGTCAACCCCGAGGTGGGCCCGGACGGTGTCTACGGCGGCACGGTCGTGGCCACCACGAGCGACGGGGAGTCCGTCCGGACCCCGGTGAGCACGTACAACGCCCCGGACCTGTTCCCGGTCTCGGTGCGCGTGCTGGACTCGGCCGGTCGGCCCGCCCAGCAGACGGTGGTCCAGCTCATCGACGACGCCCTCGGCACGTCCCGGCCCAACGACCCGTTCCTGGCCGACCTCACCTACGCCGTGGACCTCGTCGACGGCGAGGGCAGCGTGCAGTTGCCGTTCGGCACGTACTCCGCGCTGGGCTCGGTGACCGAGCGCGGCGTCGCGGTGCGGCGCTGGACCGGGCTGAGCGCGCCGGAAGTGCGGGTCGACAAGGCCACCACCATCACCCTCGACGCGCGGTCCGCCGTGCCCGTGGAGATCGGTACCACGGTGCCCACCGACCAGCGGGACCGCACGGTGGCCCTGCGCCGCGTGCTGCCCGCGATGGCCGGTCGCGATGGCTACATCACCGAGGTCGGCACCAGTGCCGGGCCGAGCGGTACCGAGGTCCGCGTGACGCCGTCGGCTCCGGCCAAGGTCGGGGCGATCAGCCTCCAAGACCACGCGACGCTCGGCACGGCCGCGGTTGACATGGTGGTGGCGGGACAGCGGTACACGCCGACCTACGACGTCCCCACGGTGACCTCGACCTGGCCGGGTGGCCACGAGGTCCCGGTCGTCGCGCCGGGTGCCGCCGACGCCAAGGGCAAGGCGGTGCTGGCCAAGATCGCCGTGCCGCCGAACGCGCCCGACCCGGTCGCCGCGGTCAACCAGGCGACTTCGGCCGCCGCCCAGGCCGCGGCCAAGGCGGGGGCGGCGGCGCTGGTCACCTACGTCGACGCGCCGGGCGCGCTCCCGGTGGCGCTCACCGCGCCGCCGCTGCCGGTGTTCGCCCTGGGCAACGCCGAGGGGGAACGGTTGCGGGCCGCGACCGGGCCGCTGACGATCACCGTGCGGCCCGCGCCGGACGCGATGTTCAACCTCGACGTGCTCGACCGCAACGGGGTGCCCAAGCAGCACTCGCGCACACTGCGGCCGGACCAGCTCGTCGCGACCCGGACCACCTACCACGCCGACCAGCCCGGCGTGACCGCGCAGAAGACCTACTACGCCTTCCCCAACGGCCTGTGGAAGACGCAGTTCAACCAGGCCGTGCGCATCCCGGTGCCGGGTAGCTGGACCGAGTACACCGGCCCGGGTGACCCGGGGGTGGTGTGGAAGCGGGTGGTGACCGAGATGGCGAACCGCGCCGCGCTGTCGATGAACCAGCTCAACACCTACCAGCCGACCGAACGGACCCGGCCGGACGAGCACTGGTTCGCCGCGCCGCTGCGCGCCACCGCCGCGCAGCTCGGTCCGGACCACCCGGCGCGGTACCCGGCCGCGGAAGGCCGGTGGCGGGTGCTGTGCTCGAACTGCCGGGAGGGCGACCTGTTCACCCCGGCTCTACAGTGGACAGACGGCACCGGGTACGTGGGTCCGTACGAGAACGCGAAGTACTTCACCACTACCACGGCCCGGCTCTTCCGCGGCACCGAGGAGATCAAGCCGCTGCCGGAGGACATGGCGCTGTTCCCCAGGTTCCCGTTGCTGCCCCAGAGTGCGGTTTACCGGCTCGATGTCACAGACGCGCTCGCGGGGCCCGGTCAGAACGGGGCGCCGAGCACGCCGTTGCTCGCGCACGCGACCAGGACGGACACGTCGTGGACGTTCACCTCGGCGCCGTCGACGGTCGAACCCCCGTCCGGCTACTCCTGCCTGCACGGCACGAAGTGCGCGTTCCAGCCGCTCATCCAGCTCGACTACCGGCTGGGCCTGTCCCCGGACAACACGCTGACCGCGCGCACCTTCGACGTGGCCGCCGCGCAACCGCTCGGCGCGCGCAACGCGGGCTCGGTGGCCTGGGTCCGGGTGGCCACGTCGACCGACGGGAAGACCTGGCAGGACGCGCAGGTCAAGCCGTCTGGCGGCGGTGTCTGGACCGTTACGGCACCGCGGACCACCGGTGACGTGTGGCTGCGCACCGAGGCCCGGGACAGCCTCGGCAACACCGTTGTGCAGACCGTGCAGAAGGCCTACCGCGCGGGATGAGGTGGATGGGGCCGCGCCCGGGGTGGCTTCCGGGCGCGGCCCGCCTCACCGCGCGGGCGGCAGGTCCACGGGCACCCAGCCCTGTTCCGCGGCGCGCAAACCCGCCTGGAAGCGGGTTTGCGCGCCGAGCGCGTCCATCAGGTCGCGCAGCCTGCGCTGGAAGGTCCGGTAGCTCAGGCCGAGTTGCTTGGCGATGCTGCGGTCCGGCAGCCCGGCGGTGAGCAGGGTCAACATCCGCGAGTCCACAACGGACAGTTCGGGCGTGGTGTGCACGGCGAACGGCATGGCGTGCTTCCACAGGCTCTCGAACAGCTCGCCCAGCGCGTCGAGCAGCGTGCACGGCCGCACCACCAGCGCCGTGCCGAGGTCGGGCGCGGTCGAGTCGAGCGGCAGGATGCAGCGCACCCCGTCCACCAGGATCATCTTCAGCGGCGCGTCCGCCACCACCCGGGCCTGCTCGCCCAGCGCTACCCCCGCCTCCAGGTCGGCCTCCAGGTGGTGCAGCTCGACCGCCGACCGGTCGTAGACGCCGCGGAACCGCACGCCCCGACCGAGCAACTCGCGCTCGACCGGGTGCAACACCGACGGCGGCTGCGCGTACGGCGGCTTGTCCACGAACCGGACCTCGTCGACCGCCGACCGCATGAGCTGCGCGGCCCGCTTGCTGATCTCCTCGCCGCCGCGCACGACCTCCAGCAGCTCGGCCGGGTCGACGTCGCGCACCTTGCGCCGCTGCCACTCCCGCAGCTCCGCCTGCAACGCGCGGACCCGCTCCAGTTCCCGTTCCCGGCGCAGCACCAGCCCGCCCAGCCCCACCTCGGGGGCCACCGCGGTGAACCGCGCGGGCCTGCCGCTGGACCGGCTCACCAGTTCCTTCGCCACCAGCCCGCGCAGCACCGAGCCGAGCCTGCCGACATCCATGCCGAGCCGCGCGCCCAGTTCGGTCGTGGTGCCGGATTGGTCCAGCAGCGCCCGGTAGACCTCGACGTCGACCGGCCGCAGATCACCCTCCGCCATTGCCTCGATGATCCACCGACCGCGCGGGCCGCGCATCCCCCGTCCCGGTCGAGATCGGGTGTTCTCCCACGGATACCGGGGAATTCACCGATCCGCCTTGCGGCGCAGCGATTCCCTGACAGAAGGCCCCTAGACGGGTTCCCGCGCGCTCGGCAGACTCGGAGGAGTGTCTGCGACGAGGCAAGCACTTCTGGGTGCGGCGGTGGTCGTGTTCGACCGCATGGGCTACCGCAGAGCCACTGTTGACGAGGTCTGCACCATCGCCGGGGTCACGAAGGGTGCGCTGTACGGTTGTTTCGCCTCCAAGCGCGACCTCGCACTCGCCGTGCTCGACCACGAGGAGCGCGCGCTGATGACCGCCCGCGCCGCGCTGCACGGGCGGCACCGCGCGCCGCTACAGGTGTTGGTCGACCTCGTGCACGTGCACGCCCGCCAACAGGTGACGGCGAAACTGCTGTTCCAGATGCCCGGCTACCAGACCCGCGCCAGGTCCCAAACCCGGCGCTGGACACGTGCGGTCCACGACCTGTTGCAGGAAGCCCAATACCGGGGCGAACTGCGCGCGGCCGTCGACCTGAACCGGGCGGCGGGCGCCATCGTCACCGCACTGGTAGGAGTGGAGCGGATGGGGCTCGCACTGACCACTGAGGACGAACCGGCCGTCGGCGTCACCCGCGCGCTGCGCACGTGGCTGACCGCCCTGGCCCGCCCCGAAGCCCTGCTGCGGCTGCGGTGGGGTCCACCGCGCGACATCGGCCGGACCTGACAGTCGACGGAGGTGCAGTGTCGTGGTTGAACGCGCACAAGGCCCCCGAACCCGGGCCCGCCTGGTCACCGCCGCGATCGACCTGTTCGACCGCGACGGCTACGAGGAGACGTCCCTGGACGCGGTGTGCAGGAGGGTGGAGTTGACGAAAGGGGCGCTGTACAGGCACTTCCCGTCGAAGCAGGCGCTGGCGGTGGCGGTCGTGGAGGACTACCTGGCCCACGCCCACCAGGTCCGGGGCCGGGCCTGGGCAGCGACCCGCGACCCGGTGCTGGCCCTGGTGGACGCCACCACGGAACTCACCGAATCCGCCCGAACCACCCCACTTGTCCGCGTAGCCGTGCGGCTGGTGATCACGGCGGAGTTGTTCGACCTGGTGGCGGGAGCCCACTTCCTCGGCCTGGTTGCGGTTGCGCGGGACCTGCTGGATGAGGCCGTGCTCGTGGGAGAAGTGCGACCGACGGTGAATACGACGGAGGAGGCCATGGGCATCACGGCGATGCTCATCGGAGCCCAGACTCTGGCGGTCCTGATGCCCGCGGACTGCGACATCCCGGCCCACGTGACCACCGACTGGGCCCACCGACTCGACCGGGTGCTGCTCCCCAGGCACCGCGACCGAGTAGCCCGCACGGCCCACGCCCTGCACCACATCTGCGGCTGAGCTGAGGTCCACTGCGGACTTCGGAAACCGTCCACCGGCGGACCACCATCCTTCTCCGACCACCCGCCGTCCGCCGCTCACGAGACACCGTCCGATTGGAGCGGACTGCGGACATGATGTCTCGTACGCCGGTCATACCGGGAGATCGGCGAGTGGCCGACCCGGATGTCGGGTAGTGCCAAGACGAAACTCCGGACGGCGTCGATAGCCGATGCGGTGCCTTGGTCCACGTCGCGGCCGTGTGCCGTGGACAGCCCCGATCGGTGGTCGAGTTTGGCATGGCGCGGCCGGTGTGGGTGCGGCCAAATTGGCCGCGGAGCTGGCTGTGTTGTGCCGAGGACCCGGCTGAGGGCAGGTGCGGCAGGTGGGTGCCCACGGTCGACCTGATCGATACTCGCACCCTGTCGATGGCCTCGTCAGGCTGCGCGGGCACGAGCACGCGTCCCGCGCCGAGGTCTTCGATGGTCCGCTCGGCGCGCCGGTGACCATGGGCCTGCTCGAGCTGCCTCGAACCACCTCCGTGAACCCGGCGCGGCGAGTTGTCGGTGGGCAGCTACCCGGCTGCGGTCGAGATGGTGGCCGCAGGCAGCGGCGACCTTGGGGGTGGTTGGGGCGGGCGAGTGAGGTCCGGTGCGTCGTGATTGGCGGGCAGGGTGGCCGCGCAGGGGCACGGAGTGAGTGAAGTGGGTGGCGGGTGAGAAGAGGTGGAGCGGGTTGGACGGGTGGCTAGGGGAGCAGGGGCGGGCGAGGGCGCGGTGAAGCGGCCCGATGATCGTTGGGCCAGGCCAGGCCAGGCCGAGCGGGCCAGGCCGAGCGGGCCAGGCCGAGCGGGCCAGGCCGAGCGGGGCTGGGCCGAGCGGGGCGGGGCCGCGCGGGGCGGGGCCGCGCGGGGCGGGGCCGCGCTGGGCTGGGCCGCGCTGGGCTGGGCAGGGCAGGGCCGGGCAGAGCTGGGCTGGGCCGCGCTGGGTAGGGCAGGGCCGAGCAGGGCTGGGTGGGGTTGAGGCCGTCAGGGTCTGGCAGGCGGGGTGGGCTGTGGGGCAGGGCGGGCAAGGGGATGGACGGGGCGAGTGGAGTGGCATGTGGGCGAGCAGGGGTGGAGTGCGGCGGGGGTGGGGCATGGGTGGCTAGGGGGTGCGGGAGTTGGCGAGGGGCGAGGAATGTGGGCGCGGTGAAGCGGCCCGCCGGGGTGGGTCGGGCTGGGTGAGGTTGGGGATTGGGGTCGTCGGGGTGTGGCGGGGGCGTGGGTGGGCAGGAGGCGTGGGGTGAGTGGAGCGGGTGGGTGGAGTGAAAGGGGTGGAGTGAGGCGGGGGGGGGGGATCGAGGGCTAAGGGGTGCGCGAGTTGGCGTAGGCCTCGAGGGAGGCGAGTTGGGCGGGGTCGAGGGAGGGGCGGACGTTGGTCCTGGCCTTGGTGAGGTGGGCGGTGGTGACCACGGTGGCGTCGAGGGATTCCCGCATGGCGGTGAGGGCGGCTTCGCGGATTAGGGCGGAGCAGTCTGCGGCGGAGTAGCCGTCGAGGGATTGGGCGTAGGTGTCCAGGTCGACGTCGTCGGCGAGGGGGGTGTTGCGGCTGGTGGCGCGGAGGATTGCGGACCGGGCCTCGGCGTCGGGTGGGGGGACGTAGATGAGGCGTTCCAGGCGGCCGGGGCGGAGCAGGGCCGGGTCGACCAGTTCGGGGCGGTTGGTCGCGCCGACCACGACCACGTCGCGGAGGGGTTCGACGCCGTCGAGTTCGGTGAGCAGGGCGGCCACGACGCGGTCGGCGACGCCCGAGTCGGAGGACTGGCCGCGGCGGGGGGCGAGGGCGTCGACCTCGTCCAGGAAGATGAGGGCGGGGGCGGCTTCGCTGGCGCGGCGGAACAGTTCGCGGACGGCTCGTTCGGACTCGCCCACCCATTTGTCCATGAGTTCGGCGCCCTTGACCGCGATGACGTTGAGTTGGCCGGTGCCCGCGAGCGCGCGGACGAGGAAGGTCTTGCCGCCGCCGGGTGGGCCGTAGAGGAGCACGCCGCGCGGTGGGGCCACGCCCAGGCGGGCGAAGGAATCCGGGTAGCGCAGCGGCCAGAGGACCGACTCGGTCAGCGCCTGCTTGGTCTCGACCATGTCGCCGACGTCGTCGAGCTGGATGTCGCCCGCGCGCACGGTGTCCGAGGTGCTGACCGAGGTGGGGCGGACGGTTTCCAGGGCGCCGAAGACGTCTTCGGTGGCGATGCGGGGGTCGCCGTCGCCACTGTGGCGCAGCGCGGCGCGGATAGCGGCTTCACGGCGCAGGGCGATGAGGTCCGCCGCGACGAAGCCCGGGGTGCGCTCGGCCAGCGCCGGGAAGTCCACACCGGACTCGACGGGGAGATCGCGGAATAGGACGCGTAGTAGCTCGGTGCGGTTCTTGCCGTCCGGCAGGGGGAGGCGTAGTTCGCGGTCCACCAGTTCGACGCCGCGCAGTCGGGGGTCGACCGCCTCGGGGTGGGCCGTGGTGGCCACCAGCGCGACGCGGGGGGTGCCGATTGCCGAGCGCAGTGCCTCCAGCACGACCGTGGCCAGGGGCGGTGGGGAAGTGGCGGGTAGCAGCGCGTCGACGTCGTTGATCATCAGGATGGCCGCGCGCCCGGCCGCCGAGTGCTCGCGGACCGCGCGGATCGCCGCGTTGACCCGGCTCGCCGCCGCGTTCGCCTCCAGCACCGCCACCGTCGGCCCGACCAGCTCGACCACCTCGGCGTCGATCGAGTGCGCCACCGACCGCACCACCGTCGCCTTGCCCACGCCCTCCGGCCCGGTGATCAGCACGCCGAGCCGGGGCGCCGCGCCCAGCTTCGCCAGCAGCTCCGGCCGGGTGAACGCCAGCTCGAACCACTCGCCCAGCTTGCGCGCCGCGTCCGTCGAGCCCACCAGGTCGGCCAGCGGCACCGGCACCGGCTCCGGCGCCTCGACCACCTCGTCCGCCAGGTCGACCGGCTCGGCCGACTCGACCACGGCCGCCGTCACCTGACCCGCCCCGGCCTGACCGACCGCGGGGGCCTGCCCGCGCTCGCCCGTGCGCACCCCGTCGCGCCAACCGACCACAGTGGACGGGTGGACCGTGACCGCGCCCGACGGCTCGACCGCGGTGATGGTGAGCAGCTCGGTCGTCCACGTCATCCCGATGGCGCGCGAGAGCTGACCCCGCACCCCCGGCACGTCCGCGCCCGGCGGCGGCGCGAGGTCCTGCGGCAGCAGCGACACCGCGTCGCCGATCGTCAACACCTTGCCCAGCAGCGCCAGGCGGACCGTCTCCGGTGTGAGCGACACCGACGCCAGGCGCGACCCTGCGACCGTGACCGACCGCGCGGCGGTGACCTCCACAGGGGACACCACCACCTCCGCGCCCTCGGTGACCCCGAGGTTGGACATGGTGACGTCGTCGAGCAGCACGACACCCGTGGCGCCCGCGTGGTCGCCCTCGGCGGCCAGGGCGGCGCTGATCCGGGCGCCGGTGAGCCGCACGGCGTCCCACTGGCGCAACCCGAGCGCGCCGAACACCTCGGGGTGCAGGCGGACGACACCGCGGCGGGTGTCGAGGGCCGACGGCGAAAGGCGCGCCGTCAGCGTGATCTGAGCAGAGAACGGTGATCCCACGACGTCGAGACTAGAGGGTTCGCGCCGATCGCAGAGAAAGTTGTCCACAGGCCCCGATGTCACTCCTGCGAGTGATTGCGTCAGCGGGTCTTGGACTCGCCGGGGCGCTGGTGTTTGCGCAGGCCGGTGCGGCGCCAGCCGCGGGTGCGCGGGACCGGGCGCGGGTCCTTGGGCAGCGCGATCTGGTGCTGGTCGCCGTTGCGGATCGGCCGCATGACGGCCCGGCGGGCGGCGCCCGCGACCCGGCGCAGCGGCGGGCGCAGGCCGAGGCGGCGGCTGGAGCCGTGCGCCCGGCGGATCGCGCGGCGCTCGCTCGGCGGCACGGCCCAGGCCTCGGGGTGCTTGGCGAGCCACTGCTTGCGGCGCACCGCGTAGGGGATGTGCAGCAGGTACAGCGCCAGGATCAGGCACAGGGAGATCTGCGGGTAGGTGATCACCGCGGCGGCCAGCAGGCCCACGCCGACCAGCAGCGGCGCCACCGCGCGCGGGGAGACCTTGATGGTCTTCACCGACAGCGTCGGGATGCGGCTGATCAGCAGGGCCGCGATGGCGACCGTCCACACCATCACCGCGGCCTTCGACTGCCACCAGTGCCCGTGGTCGCCGAACTCGTTGGTCAGGATCAGCGGCACCAGCGCCAGCAGCCCGCCCGCGGGCGCGGGGACGCCGACGAAGAACTCCTTGGCGTACAGCGGCTGCTCGGAGTCGTCCAGCAGCGTGTTGAACCGCGCCAAGCGCAGGATCATGCAGACGGCGAATACCAACGCCACGACCCAGCCGACCCGGTCGCCGCCGAACCGCCAGATGTAGATCATCAGCGCGGGCGCGACGCCGAACGAGATCGCGTCGGCCAGCGAGTCCAGCTCTGCGCCCATCTTGCTGGTCGCGTCGAGCAGCCGGGCGATGCGGCCGTCGAGGCTGTCGAGCACCGCGGCGATGGCGATGGCCGCGATGGCGGCGCTGTACTGGCGGTTGAGCGTGAACTGCACCGCCGACAGACCGGCGCACATGGCGAGCACGGTCAGCGCGTTCGGCAGCAGCCGGACGCCGGGCGCTGTCGGGGCCATGGTCAGGCCCCCGACGGCAACTCGGCCAAGATGGTCTCCCCACCGATAGTGCGCTGTCCGGGCTCTACGAGCACACGGCTGCCCACGGGCACGTAGAGGTCCACACGCGACCCGAAGCGGATCAGGCCGTACGTGGCGCCCGCGAGCACCTTGTCACCGTCGGAGACCTGACAGATGATCCGCCGCGCCACCAGCCCCGCGATCTGCACGACGGCCAGGTCCTGGCCGTCCTCGGTGCGCAGGTGCAGGCTGTTGCGCTCGTTGACCTCGCTGGCCTCGTCGAGGTCGGCGGAGAGGAACTGGCCGGACTTGTGCACCGCGCGCACCACTTCGCCGGAGGCGGGCACGCGCTGGACGTGCACGTCGAACACCGACAGGAACACGCTGACCCGCAGCATCGGCGCCGAGCCCAGCTCCAGCTCGGCGGGCGGCACCGCCTCGACGACGTGCGACACCGTGCCGTCGGCGGGCGCCACCGCGATCCCCGGACGACGCGGCGTGACGCGCTTGGGCTCGCGGAAGAACCACGCCAGCCAGGCCGTGAACACCGCGCTGAGCACACCCGCCCGCCGCGACGCCCGGCGCACCGCCAGCGTCGCCGCGATCGCGCCCAGGATGAAGGGCCTGCCACCGGGGTGCACCGGCGGGATGATGCTCTTGGTCAACTCGACGGCGTGCTGGAGCGCGCCTGCCTTCTGGGGCTGCTGAGCGGTCATCTGGTCGCTGGTTCCTCGCGAGTCGGCCGGATTTCCGCACACGCTACGCCAACCGGGCACCTGCCCAGGAAGGTAGCCACCGCCTGGGAAAGCTTGAGGCACCCGATATCCGCGTGCGCGCCCCCCGACGGCGGACACGCGAGATCGGGTGCCTCAAGATCGAGCGCCCCGTACGGAGCGCACCCAGTCTAACCGGGCAGGACTTGGGGATCAACGGTCTCCGTGGGGAAATGACCATCCGAACCACAAACCTGTTGCCGACTTTCAATCAAGAAGTACCAGGTCAACCTCGTCGCCGACCTCGACGCGGTCCACGCCCGCCGGTATCTCGATGAGGCAGTTGGAAGCCGCGAAGGAGGCCAGCAGGTGGGATCCCGGCCCACCCACCGGGACGACCTCCACCTGACCCGCGTCGTGGCAGCCTCGTCGGTACTGCACGCGCCCCGAGGGCGAGGACATCGCGACGGTTGTCTTGGCGCGGGTACGCGCTCGGTCGACCCCGGTGTGCCCGAGCGCGGTCAACAGCGCCGGGCGCACGAACAACTCGAACGACAGGGCGGCGCTTACCGGATTGCCCGGCAACGTGACGACCGGAAGCCCCTCGAACACCCCACGCCCCTGCGGCCCGCCCGGCTGTACCGCGACCCGGACGAACTCCACGCCATGACCGTCCAAGGCGTCCTTGACGACCTCGTAGGCGCCCGCGCTCACCCCGCCGGACGTGATGAGCAGGTCCGCCTCGGCGGCGTGAGCGGCGATCGTCGACCGGAAGGCGTCCACGTCGTCCGGGACGAACCGCAGCACGGTGGCCTCACCGCCGATCTCTTGCACGGCCGCGGCCAAGAAGACGCTGTTGGACTCGTAGATGTGCCCCGGCGGCAACGGCTCCCCAGGGGCGACCAACTCCGAGCCCGTCGACAAGACGAGAACCCTCGGCGGACGACGCACGGGCAGTTCGCCCACCCCGATCGCCGCTGCGAGGCCCAGTTGGGGTGCGTGCAGAACAGTGCCCGCCCGCAGCACGACAGTGCCTACCGCGACGTCTTCACCGCTGAACCGCACATGGGTCCGTTCGGTTACCGACACATCGATACGTACGACGTCCGTACCGCCGTCTGTGTGCTCCACCTGCACTACGGCGTCCGCACCGGCGGGCATCGGCGCACCGGTCATGATCCGCTGCGTGGTTCCCGGCGCCAACGGCCGCACATCGACCCGCCCCGCCGGGATGTCGTCGGCGACCGGGAGCCGGACCGGTTGGTCCGCGCTCGCACCGGCCACATCGGACGCGCGAACCGCGTACCCGTCCATGGCGGAGTTGTCGAACGGCGGCAGCGACACGCCCGACACCACGTCCTCGGCGAGCACCAGGCCGACGCACCTCCCCAGCGGTCGCGGCGCCACGGGCAGCCGCGGCACCAGGTCGACGATCTCCTGCCGGTACTCGCGCGGGGTCAGCCCGCGCCTCGCTACGGTCACGGGGCCATCTTGCCCGTCCGACCGGCGGGTATGCCGGAACCGGACGCGGACGCCGGGGAGCGGACGTTAGGCTCGCGGGCGTGTCGGAGGACCTCACCGGGCGTCGCCTAGGGCATTACCGCATCGACGGTGTGCTCGGTAAGGGCGGGATGAGCGTCATGTACCGGGCCACCGACATCAGACTCGGCCGCAAGGTGGCCCTCAAGGTCATCGCCGAGCACCTCACCGAGGACCCCGAGTTCCGCGAGCGGTTCGTCGACGAGGCCCGCAACACCTCCGCGATCGACCACGCCAACGTCGTGCCGCTCTACGACTTCGGCGAGACCGACGGGCTGCTCTACATCGCGATGCGGCTGGTCGACGGCTCGGACATGGCCAGCCTGATCAAGGACGGCCCGTTAGCCCCGCAGCGCGCGCTGAACCTGCTCGGCCAGGTCGCCGAGGCGCTCGACAACCTGCACGAGCGCGGTCTGGTCCACCTCGACGTCAAGCCGGCCAACGTCCTGGTCACGACCCGCGAGTCGGCCACCGAGCACATCTACGTCGCCGACTTCGGCCTGACCCGGCGCGGCGCGACCGGTCACCGCACCCGTGGCGGGGACTTCCTCGGTTCCCCCACCTACGCCGCACCGGAGCACCTGCGCGGTGAGCCCGTGGACGGCCGTACCGACGCCTATTCGCTCGCCTGCGTCCTTTTCGCCTGCCTGGCCGGTCGACCTCCCTTCCAAGGACAGGTCGCGGAGGTCATCCAGGGACACCTCAACCGGGAGCCACCCACCCTCACCGACTTCGTGGCGCTACCGCCCGCGATCAACGACGTAGTGCGTCGCGGCATGGCCAAGAGCCAAGCGCAGCGCTACAGCAGCTGTCGCGAACTGGTGGCAGCCGCTCGTCGAGCGCTCGCGGGGGCACAGCAGCGACCGCAGCAGCAGCGGAACCCGAACGCGACTCTTGTCGAACGACCGCACTTCCCGCCGTCGGGGCCGCAGCCGATCCAACCGGAGCCCATGCGGCTGCGACCGCCCACACCGGTCGGCACGAACACCTACGACCCCTTCGACGCGGTCATCACGCGCAAGAAGGGCAAGAAGAGGTGGTTGGCCCCTGTGATCGCCGGGGCCGTCGCGGTCGCGGCCGTCGTGACCGCTGTGATCCTGTTCGCGGGTGGGGGTGGTTCGGGTGGCGATTCGCCCGAGACCAGCACCACACCGACGCCGCCGATCAAGGTCGGTCCAGAGGGGACCTCGGACCGCCCGACCACCCGGCCGAGCCGTCCGACCAGCACGACCCCGTCCCGGCCGACCACCCGCCGGACCCTCCCGCCGATCACGATCGTGCCACCCCCCTGAGGCAGGTTCCTTGCACTCCGGGGGTGAGAGTGCTAAAACCGGAACTGGCACTCGGGGTCCCCGAGTGCCAGAAGGTCGGGACGGTGAGGCCGGCGGCGCAGTCCGCCAGGTCGTCCGTCGCGGGCACCGAGCCTGGCCGCGCTACGTGAATCCATCCGATGGAGGACCACACCGCAATGGCCAAGTTGATCGCGTTTGACGAGGAAGCGCGTCGCGGTCTCGAGCGCGGACTGAACACCCTCGCCGACGCCGTCAAGGTGACGCTCGGCCCGAGGGGCCGCAACGTCGTGCTCGAGAAGAAGTGGGGCGCGCCGACCATCACCAACGACGGCGTCTCGATTGCCAAGGAGATCGAGCTCGAGGACCCGTGGGAGAAGATCGGGGCCGAGCTGGTCAAGGAGGTCGCGAAGAAGACCGACGACGTCGCCGGTGACGGTACGACCACCGCGACCGTGCTCGCCCAGGCGCTGGTGCGCGAGGGTCTGCGCAACGTCGCCGCCGGTGCCGACCCGCTGTCGCTCAAGCGCGGCATCGAGCAGGCCGTCGAGGCCGTCATCGAGCAGCTGCACAAGTCCGCCAAGGAGGTCGAGACCAAGGAGCAGATCGCGGCCACCGCGTCCATCTCCGCGGGCGACACCACCATCGGCGAGCTGATCGCCGAGGCCCTCGACAAGGTGGGCAAGGAAGGCGTCATCACCGTCGAGGAGAGCAACGCGCTCGGCATGGAGCTGGAGCTCACCGAGGGCATGCGCTTCGACAAGGGCTACCTGTCGGCGTACTTCGTCACCGACCCCGAGCGCCAGGAAGCGGTCCTCGAGGACCCGTACATCCTGCTGTTCGGCTCCAAGATCTCCTCGGTCAAGGACCTGCTCCCGCTGCTGGAGAAGGTCATGCAGGCGGGCAAGCCGCTGCTGATCATCTCCGAGGACGTCGAGGGCGAGGCGCTGGCGACCCTGGTCGTCAACAAGATCCGCGGCACCTTCAAGTCGGTCGCCGTCAAGGCCCCCGGCTTCGGCGACCGCCGCAAGGCGATCCTGCAGGACATCGCCACCCTCACCGGTGGCCAGGTCATCAGCGAGGACGTCGGCCTCAAGCTCGAGAACGCCGACATCGCGCTGCTGGGCAAGGCCCGCAAGGTCGTCGTCACCAAGGACGAGACCACCGTGGTCGAGGGCGCCGGTGACGCCGAGCAGATCCAGGGCCGCGTCAACCAGATCCGCGCCGAGATCGAGAAGTCGGACTCCGACTACGACCGCGAGAAGCTCCAGGAGCGCCTGGCGAAGCTCGCGGGCGGCGTGGCCGTCATCAAGGCCGGTGCCGCCACCGAGGTCGAGCTCAAGGAGCGCAAGCACCGCATCGAGGACGCGGTGCGCAACGCCAAGGCCGCCGTGGAGGAGGGCATCGTCGCCGGTGGCGGCGTGGCCCTGCTGCAGGCCGCCGAGGCCGCGTTCTCCGGCCTGAAGCTGGAGGGCGACGAGGCCACCGGCGCCAACATCGTCAAGGTCGCCGTCGAGGCCCCGCTCAAGCAGATCGCGGTCAACGCCGGTCTCGAGGGTGGCGTCGTGGTGGAGAAGGTCAAGGGCCTCCCGCAGGGCCACGGCCTCAACGCCGCCACCGGCGTCTACGAGGACCTGCTCGCCGCGGGCGTGCCGGACCCGACCAAGGTGACCCGCTCGGCGCTGCAGAACGCCGCGTCGATCGCCGCGCTGTTCCTCACCACCGAGGCCGTCGTGGCCGACAAGCCGGAGAAGGCAGGCGCGGCTCCCGCGGGCGACCCGACCGGCGGCATGGACTTCTAAGCGAGTCCCGCCACCACAGCTCCACCGGCAGGGCCCGGTCCGCGACGCGGACCGGGCCCTGCCTTTTCACGTTTCGCTGATTCACCCGGCGGGAAGTCTTGCCGCGCGCCCGGCCGGGTGCGCTAGATTGAGGAATCGCCATAAAAAATAGCCCCGTTCCCATGTGGGAAAGTGGCTATGCGGAGATTATAAGGCAATTGGAGGACGAGTGTCAACCGAGCTCGACGTGGAGCAGGAATACGTCACCATGCTCTACGCGCACCTCGACGGGCTCCGGGCCGACACCGACTCCAGGCTGGCCACGACCCTGCGCGAGAGCAGCAGCAGCCCCACGGCGATGACCCACCGGGACGCGGCCACCGCGCACTACAGCGAACTGCTCGCCCAATACGGCGCCGTGGAGAACGGGCTGTGCTTCGGCAGGCTGGATTTCACCGACGGCGTCCGTAGTTACATCGGCCGCATCGGCCTGTTCGACACCGAAGGCGACTACGAACCGCTGTTGATGGATTGGCGCGCGCCCGCCGCGCGGCCCTTCTACCTGGCCACCGCCGCGTCCCCCGACGGGGTGCGCAGGCGCCGCCACATCCGCACGTCGCAGCGCAAGGTCACCGCCGTCGACGACGAGGTGCTCGACCTCGGCGCGGGCGGCCGCGACGCGCACGACGGCGTCACCGGCGAGGCCGCGTTGCTCTCCGCGCTCAACGCCGCGCGCACCGGCCGGATGTCCGACATCGTCGAGACCATCCAGGCCGAGCAGGACGAGATCATCCGCTCCGGCCTCAACGGCGTCCTGGTCGTCCAGGGCGGGCCGGGCACCGGCAAGACCGCCGTGGCGCTGCACCGGGCCGCGTACCTGCTCTACACCTACCGCCAGCAGCTCTCCCGGCGCGGCGTGCTGATCGTCGGCCCGAACGCGACGTTCCTCAAGTACATCGGCCAGGTCCTGCCGTCCCTCGGCGAGACCGGCGTCCTCCTGCAGACCGTCGGCGATCTGTACCCCGGGGTGCGCGGCACCCGCCCCGAACCCGCCCGGGCCGCCGAGATCAAGGGCCGGATCGACATGGTCGACGCGCTGCGCAAGGCCGTGCACGACCGCCAAGAGCTGCCCGATGAGCCGATGACGCTCATCGTCGAGCGGGAGGAGCTGACGCTCGACGCCCCCACGGTGAAGGCCGCCCGCACCCGCGCCAGACGCTCGCGCAAGCCGCACAACGAGGCCCGGCCGCTCTTCGCCGAGGAGATCGTCGCCGCCCTCACCCGCCAGGAGGCCGAGCGGCTGGGCGCGGAGTTCCTCGACGCGGGCGACCTCGCCGACATCCGCCGCGAGATGGCCGCCGACCCGGTCGTGCAGGACGCCATCGAGACCCTGTGGCCGCAGCTGACCCCGCAGCGGCTGCTCACCGACCTCTACGCCGCCGCGGACCGCCTGGCCTCCGCCCTCCCCGACCTCGACGAGGCCGACCGCGCGCTCCTGCTGCGCTCACCCCGACTCGGCTGGACCGCCGCCGACGCGCCGCTGCTCGACGAGGCCGCCGAACTGCTCGGCGTCGACGACCGGGCCGAGCGCGCCGCCGAGGCCCGCCGCCGCCGCGACGAGCAGGACTACGCCCAGGGCGTCCTCGACATCCTGCAGATGGAGGACGACGCCGACCCCGACATCCTCACCGCCTACGACCTCATCGACGCGGGCAGGCTCGCCGAGCGCCACGACGACGAGGACCACCGCACCGCCGCCGAGCGCGCCGCCGCCGACCGGAGCTGGACCTTCGGCCACGTCATCGTCGACGAGGCCCAAGAGCTGTCTGCGATGGCCTGGCGGGTGCTGATGCGCCGCTGCCCGTCGCGCTCGATGACCCTGGTCGGCGACGTCGCGCAGACCGGCGACCTGGCGGGCACCGACACCTGGGCGGGCACCCTGGCGCCGTACGTGGCTGACCGCTGGCGGCTGACCGAGCTGACCGTCAACTACCGCACGCCCGCCGAGGTCATGGCGGTCGCCGCGGACGTGCTGGCCGAACTCGGGACCGGCCTGGCGGCGCCGCGCTCGGTGCGCGAGACCGGTGTCGAACCGTGGCGCCTGCGGGTGGACCCGGCGGAGCTGGCCGACACCGTGGCCGGGCTGGCCGCGGACCAGGGAGCCGGCACGTTGGCCGTGATCGCGCCGTCGGCGCTGGTGGACGAGGTCGGTCGCGCGGTGCTCGGGCGCGTGCCGGACGCGGGGTTGGGGGACCGGCCGGAGCTGGAGAGCCGGGTGGTGGTGCTCACCGTGGCCCAGTCGAAGGGGTTGGAGTTCGACGCCGTGCTCGTCGTGGAACCCGCCGCCGTGGTCGCCGGGTCCGAGCGCGGCCGCAACGACCTGTACGTGGCGCTGACCAGGTCGACCCAGTGGGTCGGGGTCGTGCACGCGGCCGAACTGCCCGCTGCGCTGGCGAACCTCGTGGAGCGTGCGGTCTAGCGCGTCAGCGCCTCCACCGCACTTTTCCGCTACCGCCGGCCGAGCACACCAAGTCGGGAACGGTGCCGGGTGGGGAAAGAGGGGGTCTTACAGCTCGACGGTGGGGGTGACGACGGTGCGGGGTTTGGGGCCACCGTTCATGCGCACCAGGATCTGCGTAGTGCCACGGGGGACCTCGGTCAGCACAAACCGACCGCCTTCGTCCGCCGTAGTGGCGGAGGAGCCGTGGTCCGCGACGCGCACCTCGACGCCGTGCTCACCCGCGGGCACCAGCCAGCCGTCGATGCGCTGCTTTTCACCGGTTCGGGTGACGTTGACCATGACCGTCAGGTCGCCGACGAAGAACGTGATGGTGCCCGGGGCGCCACCGCGCACACCGACCAGCGAGTGCGACTCGGCCCACCGCGCGGCCTCCAGCTCGACCTCGGCATCGATGTCCTCGATGGCGATGGCGAACTGGGCCCGCGCCACGAGACCTGGTGGCACCGGGTCGAGCTCGTCGACCAGCCTGGCGACCTGCGACAGCCAGTACTCCTGCTCGGCGGGTTCCATCTCGTAGTCGTCCATGGTCCTCATCTGCCACCATCCCCATCGTGGTACAGCGCGCGCAGGGTGTTGATGCACCGCCCCCGCGTCGGCCCGATGCTGCCGTGCGGCATCCGCAGCTGTTCGGCCACGACGCGGTACTCGGCACGACCGGCCAGCACGGTCAGGCGCAGCAGCTCCTGGCAGCGCTGGTCGAGCTTGTGGAACGCCGACCACAACTGCCGGTCGCGTTCGGTGCGCAGTGCCTCGGCCTCCGGCATCGGCTCGGTGCTCAGCACGTGCTCGGCCACCTCGGGGGACAGCTCGACCTGGGCGCTGCCGCGCTGCCGGGTCCGGCTCGCCTCCCGGCGGGCGGTGGTGATCAGCCACCCGACCAGGGCCTTGGGTTCGGTGATGGACTCCACGTGGCGCAGCAGCGCCAGCCACACGGTCTGCACGACGTCCTCGGCCGCGGCCCGGTCGAGCCCGCCGCCTCTGGCGATGTGCCACACCAGCGGCGTCAGCTCGGCCACCAGGACGTCCAGCGCGGCCTTGTCGCCCGCGCGCGCCGCCAGGACGCACGCGGCGTGGCGCTCCGCCCCTTCCAGGCCGTCCCACGGCGGGTTGGTCCTTGCCGTGTGGAGCTCGGTCACCGCTCCCACCCCATTCTCCGTCTGCCGGGGTCGTGCATTCCGCTCGCCCTGCTCGCCTCGCCCGACGGTGCGGCCGTGCGACCAGGCACAGCCATCCTCACACGCGCGGGGGCGGCTGTCCGCCACCAGTGCCCTCAGACCGCGTGCAGGACGAAGGTCAGCGCCTGCCGCGGCAGCGGTTCCCACGGCTCGGCCAGCTCGGCCCGGAGTTCGTGCAGTCCGGTCGTCGTCACGTCGAACGCCAGTCGTCGCACCCCGGCGGCACCGGGGGCACCCGCGCCCACCGCCGCCGGGACGTGCTCGTCGGCGATCAGGCGCAGTGCCTCCGGCAGCCACCAGCGCCACCGGTAGCCGGTGGCCGTGGACTCCGGGAGCCGTAACTCGACGGTATCCCCCCGGTGCAACTCGGTTGGCCCGTCGGCGTCGCCTACCCCCAGGTGCACCAACGCCATGCCCCGCTCCTTCTCCCGGCCCGACCTCGAACCCCGTGGCCCAGGACGCGGTACGGCGGCTGGACGGGTCCCCTGCACCCGTCCAGCCGCCAGTGGTCCGCGCCTTCACGCCGACGTCCGGTCAACGCGACCGGACGCGCCCTCAGGCAGGCCTGTCCCCACAGGCCCTGGCACGGAGTCGGAGCACCCCCGGGCGCCGCACGACGCGTGCGGCCGCTGCCGCTGCGGGCCGTGGTCCATGGCGCTCTCCGTGGGGCGAGTAGTTTTACTCAGACACCGGAGAAGAGCGGCGAAGTCGGTCGTGGATACGTCCAGGATCTGTCAGGTTTGAGACGTGGCCGGATTGTGACGATCGGTTCGTCCCCCGTGGTACGACCGACGGGTCAGTCATCTTCCGGCATGATCAGCCAGCAGGCCAGGTAGATTATGGCGCCCGTGCCGAATCCGAGCAGGGTGGCGACCACCAGCAGGATCCGCACCAGGGCGGCGTCGAGGCCGAGGGTCTTGGCGATGCCACCGCACACCCCCGCGACCTTGCGGTCGGTGCGGGAACGGCGGAGCTTGCGGACCGCGGTCTGGGCTTCGGTGTACATCGTGTTCGTCATGGCACAAGAATCGCTGGTCAGCGGGCTCTTGCCATCGGGGATCGTCCCGGAAACCGGACTGGGGGTCCACCCTGGGGTCGGGTTAGGGTGGCCCGTATGCGGACCCCGGGTGAGCTTGCCGAGGCGCTGGACCGGGTCGGCTACCTGGCCGACGAGGGCCTGGCCACCGCGGCTTTCCTCGCGTCGAAACTGGGGAGACCGCTGTTCTGCGAGGGTGAGCCCGGAACGGGTAAGACGGCGTTGGCGTCCGCTTTGGCCCGTGCGTTGAATGTCGACCTTGTGCGGTTGCAGTGCCATGAGGGCATAGACGCCACCCAGGCCCTCTATGACTGGGACTTCCCCCGGCAACTTCTGCACCTTCGGGCAACGGACGGTCCGGGGCGCGAAGAGGACATCTATACGCGCCGGTTCCTCTTGGCCCGTCCGTTGCTGCGCGCGTTGGAATCGGCGCCGTGCGTATTGCTGATCGATGAGATCGACCGCGCCGACGACGAGTTCGAGGCGTTTCTGCTCGAGGTGGTCAGCGAGCACGCCGTCACGATTCCCGAGCTGGGCGAAATCCGGGCGGCCGAACCGCCACTGGTCGTGCTGACCTCCAACCGGACCCGCGAGGTGCACGACGCGCTCAAGCGCCGCTGCCTCTACCACTGGCTGGACCACCCCGACCTGGAGCGGGAGCTGGCCATCCTGCGCCGCCGGGTGCCCGGGGTGTCCGAGCGGCTCGCGGCCCAGGTGGTGGGCGCGGTGCGCAGGCTGCGGGCGGCGGAACTGCTGAAGCCGCCCGGCGTGGCGGAGGCGATCGATTGGGCGGCGGCGCTGCTGGCGCTGGGGCGCACGGAATTGGACGCGCGGACCGCGGCGGTCACCTTGGGGGCGGTGCTGAAGTACCGGGAGGACGCCGACCGGGTGACCGCGGCGGGCCTGGAAGCGGTCGTGGCGGGCTGATTCCCGCGCCGCGGAAAATGGGTCGCGAGCGTCGTGGCCCGCGGCGCATCATTGTTGTGGGAAAACCGAAAGCCGGAGGTCACCGCGTTGCGGTGGGCGGTTCGCCTACGCGACGTTGTGGCGGCGTCGCGCGCGGAACGCGGTCCATTGTGGACCACTCCGGTGTTCCCACGTGCTCACCTGGCGCGCCCCGCGCCCGGCAGGACTGCCGAGTGGCGGCGGGGGGCGGTGCGGTGCGGACCCGGCGTGACCCGGGTCCGCACCGCGCAAACCGTTCCTCAGTGCGGCAAACGGGGTAAGGCCGGGTTGTGCAACCACGCGGTGAACAGCTCGTCCAGCGGCCATGGTGTGTGCCGCTGGGCGAGCGTCACGAAGCCGTCGGTGGTCACCGAGCCGTGCCGGTTGGCCGAGGTCCACACCTTCACCAGCGCGAAGAACGCCGTCTCGCCCATCCGACGCCGTAGTGCGTGCAGGGTCAGCGCACCGCGCAGATAGACGCGGTCGTCGAAGAGGCGGCGCACACCCGGGTCGGACAGCTTCAGGTCCTGCGGCATCGCCGCCACCCGCTGCCACGCGCGATGTGCGTGCGCCTCCGCGGGCTCGCCGCCGGACACCTCCGACCAGAGCCATTCGGCGTAGTTGGCGAAACCCTCGTTGAGCCAGATATGGCGCCACTGCGCCACGGTCAGGCTGTTGCCGAACCACTGGTGCGCCAACTCATGGGCTACCAACCGCTCGCTGCCCCTCTTACCGTCGAGGTGGTTGGTGCCGAAGACGGACACGGACTGCGCCTCGATCGGCGCGTCCAACTCCGCGTCCACCACCACTACGCCGTACTGCTCGAACGGGTAGGGGCCGAACATCCTCTCGAACTCCACCAGCATCTGCGGCTGGCGGCCGAAGTCGTGCGCGAACCGGCCCGCCAACCGGGCCGGGATGGCCGCGTGCATCATCGGCACGGTGGCGAACGAGTACTCCGCGTACCGTCCGATTTGGACGCTGACCAGGTAGGTCGGGGTCGGCTGGGAGAGCCGGAACTGCCAGGTCGTGGTGCTGGCCGCGGACTGCTTGGCCTCCAGCACCCCGGTCGCGATCACCTGGTACGGGGTCGCGGTGGTCACCGAGATCCGGTAGGTGGCCTTGTCCGAGGGGTGGTCGTTGCACGGGAACCACGACGGCGCCCCCACCGGCTGGCTGGCCACGATCACCCCGTCGTCGAGGTAGTCCCACCCGATCTCACCCCACCGGCTCGGCACAGGGGCCGGGGAGCCGGTGTAGCGGATGTCGACGGTGAACCGCGCGCCGTCGGCCAGGGGCCGCTGCGGGGTGATGACGAGCTTGCGGCCCCGCTGCGCGTGCCGGACGGCCTTGCCGTCGACGGTGACCTTGCCCGCCCGTAGGCCGGACAGGTCCACACTGAACCTCGACAACGCCTGGGTGGCCACCGCGGTGATCCGGGCGCGACCGTCCAGCCTGCCCGGACCCACGCGGTAGTTCAGGTCGATGTCGTAGTGCAGCGTGCGGTAGCCACCGTTGCCGTTCTCGGGCAGGTAGGGGTCACCGGAGGTGCCCGCGCCGGGCTGCCCGGCGCGAGCCGGGTCAGCCTTGGCGCTCATAGGACTATTCAACATCACGCTAGGGCTGATCTCCACGCGTCAGCGCTTGGTCGTCCACGCGGAGATGGGGTTACCGAGCCAGCGGGTGCCCTCCGGCACGGACTCGCCGCGCATGACCAGCGAGGCGGGGCCGACCGTGGTGCGGTCGCCGATGGACGCGCCCGGCAGCACGATGCCGTGCGGGCCCAGCGTGCCGCCCGCGCCGATGGTGACGGTGTCCATGCTCATGATCCGGTCGTGGAACAGGTGGGTCTGCAGCACGCAGCCCCGGTTGACCGTCGCGCCGTCGCCCAGCCGGACCAGGTCGGCCTCGGGCAGCCAGTAGGTCTCCACCCAGGCACCCCGGCCGATGCGCGCGCCGAGGCCGCGCAGCCAGGTGTTGAGCAGCGGCGTGCCGTGCGACCAGGCGGCGAACCACGGCACCCCGAGCATCTCCACGAAGGTGTCCGCCAGCTCGTTGCGCCAGACGAACGAACTCCACAGTGGATGGTTGACGGTGCTGAACCGCCCCACCAGGGCCCACTTGGCCAGCGCCGCGACCACGCAGGCCAGCACACCGGCGCCGAGCAGCAGCACCCCGCCCAGCGTCAGGCCGAGCCAGAAGCCCAGGCCGGTCAGCGCGGCGGCCACGAGCACCGCCAGCGCCGCCGAGGCCATGACCGGCACGACCCGGCACAGCTCGACCAGCGCGCGGGCGACCACCAGCCGCCGGGGCGGGTTGAAGGTGGTGCTCTCGTCGCCGGTCTCCACCGTGCGCGGCAGCTTCATCGGGGGCATGCCGAGGTAGGAGGAGCCCGCCTTGGCCTTCTTCGGGGTCGAGGACAGCACGCCGACCAGACCGCGCTTGGGCACCGCGCGACCGGGGGCCGTCATGCCGGAGTTGCCGAGGAAGGCGCGCTTGCCGACCCGCGCGTTGTCGATGCGCAGCCAGCCGCCGCCCAGCTCGTAGGAGCCGATCATGGTGTCGTCGGCCAGGAACGCGCCGTCGCCGACCTGGGTCAGGCTGGGCAGGGCGAGGACCGTGGAGGCCTCGACGCCCTTGCCGACCTTCATGCCGAGCGCGCGCAGCCACACCGGGGTGAGCAGGCTCGCGTACATCGGGAACAGGCCGGTGCGGGCCAGGCCCATCAGCCGCTCGGTCGCCCACGCCTGCCACGCCACCCGGCTGTGCACGGCGTGCTGACCGGGACGCAGGCCGAGGGAGAGCAGGCGCACGGAGACCAGGATCAGCAGCGCGTAGGTCGCCATCCAGACCAGGGTGACCAGCGGGACCGCGATGAGCGCCTGCGTGGTCGCGGCGCCGAGGGTGGCCGTGCCGGTCAGGAAGGTCATCAGGATCCACAGCGCGGGCACGGCGGCCACGATCGGCAGCAGGCTCAGCGCGAACGAGGTCGCCGCGTAGATCGCCACCCAGCGCTTGCGGCGGGCGGGGCGCCTACCCTTGCCGTTCGCCTTGCCGCTGCGCGACGCGGGCGCGCCGGACCAGCGCTGACCAGGGGGAACCGTGCCCTGGACGCCCGAACCGGGGGCCACCTCGGCGCGCTTGCCGACGTGCGCGCCGGGGAACAGCGTGCTGCGCGCGCCGACCGTGGCGTGCGCGTCGATCCGGATCCGGCCGACGTGCAGGACGTCACCGTCCAACCAGTGCCCGGACAGGTCCACCTCGGGCTCCACCGCCGCGCCGCGGCCCAGCCGCAGCATGCCGGTCACCGGCGGGAGGGAGTGCAGGTCGACGTCGGGGGAGATGCGCGCGCCGAGGACGCGTGCGTAGTGGGTCATCCAGGGGGCGCCTTGCAGGCCCGCGGCGCCGGTGAGGTCCACTACGCGCTCAGCGGCCCAGATACGCAGGTGCACACTGCCGCCGCGCGGGTAAGAGCCCGGTTTGACGTTACGCAGCAGCAGACGGGCGGTACCGGCGGCCAGCGCCAACCGACCCCACGGGCTCAGGAAGACCAACCAACCCGCGAACACGAGCCACCACGACACCTTCGGTGCCCACGGCAGACCGACGAGGTTGTTCACCGCGGCCAACGCGACAGCCCACCGCGCACCGACGACGGTCAGCATCGGCAGCGTGAGGAGCGTCTGCGCGATCTGTGCCCGTCGCGGCGTGGGTAGCACTACCCGGTCGGTCTGGGCGCTCGCAGCAGCAGCGTCGATGTGCGCGGCGAGCTTGCCCAGCGTCGGGTTCTGGTACAGGTCGGCGACCGCGATGCCGGGGTGCTGCTCGCGGATGCGGGAGACCAACTGCGCAGCGCCGAGGCTGCCGCCGCCGTTGGCGAAGAAGTCGGCACCCGGGCGGCTCACGGCCACCCCGAGCAGGTCGCGCCACAACCCGGCCAGCCACCGCTCGGTGTCGGTGAGCGCGGCCGTGTCCACCTCGGAGGTGTCCAGGTCCAGCGGCCACGGCAGGGCGTTGCGGTCGACCTTGCCGGAGGTGCGCGTCGGCAGCGTCTCGACCTCGGCGATCAGCGGGACCAGCGCGGCGGGCAGCGCGGCCCGCAGCCGCTCCACGGCGGCGTCCGCGTCGAACCCGGGCTGGGCGACCACGTAGCCGACCAGCAGCTGGTTGCCCGCGCCGGTCTGCCGCACGGCCGCCGCGGCGCCCGCCACGTTCGGCAGCGCCTGCAGCGCGGCGTCGACCTCGCCCAGCTCGATCCGCCTGCCGCCGAGCTTGACCTGCTCGTCGGCGCGACCGAGGAACAGCAGGCCCTCGGGCTCGGCCTTGACCATGTCGCCGCTGCGGTACGCGCGGTCCCAGGCCAGCGCGGGCAGCGGGGCGAACTTCTCGGCGTCCTTCTCCAGGTCGAGGTAGCGGGCCAGGCCCGCGCCGCCGATGACCAACTGGCCGGTCTCGCCCATCGGCAGCAGCTCACCCGCCTCGTCGACCACGGCCAGCTCCCAACCGTCGAGCGGGAGGCCGATGCGGACGGGGCCCTCGCCGGTCAGCGGGGCGGCGCAGGCCACCACGGTCGCCTCGGTGGGGCCGTAGGTGTTCCACACTTCGCGACCGGGCACCGCGAGGCGCTCGGCCAGCTCGGGCGGGCACGCCTCGCCGCCGAAGATCAGCAGCCGGACCGCGTCCAGCGCCTCGCCCGGCCACAGCGCGGCCAGCGTCGGCACGGTGGAGACCACGGTCACGCCCCGCTCGACCAGCCACGGGCCCAGGTCGACGCCGGTGCGCACGAGGGCGCGCGGGGCGGCGACCAGGCAGGCGCCGTTGCGCCAGGCCAGCCACATCTCCTCGCAGGAGGCGTCGAAGGCAACCGAGAGGCCCGCGAGGACGCGGTCGTCGGCGGTGATGGGCTCGTCGGCGAGGAAGAGGTCGGCCTCGGCGTCGACGAACGCGGCGGCGCTGCGGTGGCTCACCGCGACGCCCTTGGGCTTGCCGGTGGACCCCGAGGTGAAGATGATCCACGCGTCGTCGTCGGCCGTGGGGGAGCCGGGGACGCCGGTGGGGGTCACGCGCGGGGTGATGGCGCGGTTCGGTCCGATGACGACGCAAGCGTTTGCCTCGTCGAAGACCAGGTCGGCGCGCTCGTCGGGGTCGTCGAAGTCGACGGGGACGTAGGCGGCGCCCGCGGTCAGGACCGCGAGGATGCCGATGTAGAGGTCGGCGGTGCCGGACGGCACGCGGATGCCCACGCGGTCGCCGCGGCCGACGCCCGCCTGGACCAACCGGGTGGTGAGGGTGTCGACCTCGTCGCGCAGGGCGCGGTAGGTCAGGACGGTCGTGCCGTCGTCGATCGCGTCCGCGTCCGGGTTGCGGACGGCGGTCTCGGTCAGGACGTCGACGAGGGTGCGCGGGGCGCTCTCGGGGCCCGCGCGGAAGACGGCGAGGCCTCGGGCGGCGGCCTCGGCGAGCGGGTCGGCGGAGTCGAGCAGAGACGGCGAGTGATCGATCATCGTCATCGCGTCTGACGCATTTCTCACCTTTTCGGTGGTGTCCTTCGACTGGTCCGCGACCGTCCCGGGCTGGGCGGGCGCGTCGGAACGAGCACGTTACCGGCCTTTCCATCGACCTGTCGCATCGATCCATTACCGACGTGTCGTGATTCACATCCTTGTGGCGCAACGGTTTTCCTATCGGATCTCGATATCGTGATCCGATATTTAGTCTGTTTACCGGCTATATACAGCAGTTATGACTACTTATCGGCAGTCGATATCGGTGTGCGATATCGTGGAGCGATGGATGTGGTCCGAGAGTTCGCCAACGGGGCGCTGCGGCTGCGGGTGCTCCGCTACGCCGCTGTCGCCGAGGTCCACGGCGCCTTGCTCGCCGAGGACCTGGCCGCGCGTGGGCACCGCGTGTCGCCCGGCACGCTCTACCCGCTGCTGCACCGCCTGCAAGAGGCTGGATTGCTCAAGTCGCGCACGGAGGTGGTGGACGGCCGACGTGTGCGCCGGTACCGGACGACCAAACGAGGTAAGAAGGTGTTGGCGGACTGTCGTGCGGTCCTCGCCGAACTGGCCGAAGACATGGCGTGAGGTGCGGCTTGGAGGATCCCCTGCCCGGGCTGGTCGGGTTCGCCGCCGCGGTGCGCGCGGCGGGGGTGGCTTGCGGCCCGGAGCGGGTCCACGCGTATCTCTCGGCGCTCGAGCTGCTTGACGTCGCCGAGGTCGGACAGGTGTACTGGGCGGGCCGCGTGGCGTTGTGCGCCGAGCCCGACGACCTGCCGAAGTACGACGCGGCCTTCCGCGCGTGGTTCGCCGGTGAGATCCCGCGCCAACCGCGCCCCGGTGGGCCTAATCGGCGCAAGAGGGCACATCTGGCCGCTCTTGCGTCCAACGGCGCTGGTGCGGGTGAGGCCAAGCAGGTGGACCGTCTGGCCAGCTCCACCGAGGTACTACGGCACCGCGACATCGCCGAACTGACCGAGGCCGAGCGCGCCCACCTCAGGGAGATGATCGCCCTGCTGCGCCCGGAGCCGCCCCAGCGGACCGGCCCGCGTTGGCGGCCGGACAGGCGCGGGCGGGTGGACGACCGGCGCGTGCTGCGGATCATGCGGGCCAGCGGCGGCGAGCCCGCCCGGCTGGTCCACAAGCGCCGTCGTCCCAGGCCACGGCGGGTGGTGCTGCTCATCGACGTCTCCGGGTCCATGCGCCCCTACGCCGACGCGCTGCTGCGGTTCGCGCATGCGGTGGCCCGCCGCGCGCCTGCCGAGGTCTTCACCCTGGGCACCAGGCTGACCAGGCTCACTCGCCAACTGCGGCAGCGCGACCCCGAACTCGCCTTGACCGCCGCTGCGCGCGCGGTACCCGACTTCGCGGGTGGTACCCGGTTGGGCGAGAGCGTGCGGGCGTTCCTCGACCGCTGGGGACAGCGCGGGGTCGCCCGACGCGCCGTAGTGGTGGTGTTCTCCGACGGGTGGGAGCGCGGCGACGTGACGTTGTTGGGCGACCAGATGGCCAGACTGGCGCGGTTGGCCCACCGCGTGTTCTGGGTCAATCCGCACGCGGGTTCACCGACGTACGAGCCCGTGCAGTCCGGTATCGCGGTGGCGCTACCGCACGTAGACCGGTTGCTCGCGGGCCACAGCGTGGCCACGCTCGATCTCCTGCTGCAAGAGGTGCGCCGTGCGTGACGTACTCGATGGACTCCTGCGCCACTACGACACCGGGGAACCCGCTGCGCTGGCCACCGTCGTGGCGACCTTCTCCTCCGCACCCCGCGCGCCAGGCGCGGCGATGGTGGTCGCGGCCGATGGGACCGTCGCGGGCAGTGTGTCCGGCGGGTGTGTCGAAGGCGCGGTCTACGAGGTGGGACGCGACGTGCTCGACACCGGTCGGCCGGTGCTCCAGCGCTACGGTGTCAGCGACGACGACGCCTTCGCGGTGGGCCTGACCTGCGGCGGGATCATCGACATCTACGTCGAGCGGGTCACCCGGGAGGCGTTCCCCGAGCTGAGCGCGCTGGCCACGTCGGTCCGGGACGAGGAACCGGTCGCACTGGCCACCGTCGTCTCCCACCCCGATGAGGCCAGGTTGGGTAAGAGGGTCGTGGTTTGGCCTGACCGAACGCTTGGCAGCACGGGGTCCGACCGCGTCGACGCGGCGATCATCGACGACGCGCGTGGGCTGCTGGCTTCCGGGCGCAGTGGGACAGTCACCTACGGCCCGGACGGCGAGCGGCGCGGTGAGGGCATGACGGTGTTCGTGAGCACCTTCGAGCCGCCGCCCCGGATGCTGGTCTTCGGCGCCATCGACTTCGCCGCCGCCATGGCGCGTATGGGCGCCTTCCTGGGTTACCGGGTCACGGTCTGCGACGCCCGACCGATCTTCGCGACCGCGAGCCGCTTCCCCAGCGCGCACGAGGTCGTCGTCGACTGGCCCCACCGCTACCTCGCGGCGGAACTGGTGGCAGGGCGCGTGGACGAGCGCACCGTCGTGACCGTGCTGACCCACGACCCCAAGTTCGACATCCCCGTGCTGGAGATCGCGCTACGCAGCGATCTCGGCTACATCGGCGCGATGGGGTCCCGGCGCACGCACGAGGACCGGCTGGCCCGGTTGCGCGCGGCGGGCGTCGGCCCGGTGGAACTGGCCCGGCTCGCCTCGCCCATCGGCCTCGACCTGGGAGCGCGCACGCCGGAGGAGACCGCCGTGTCGATCGCCGCCGAGATCATCGCCACCCGGTGGGGTGGTGGCGGGCGCCCGCTCTCCGTCCTCTCCGGACGGATCCACGGCTGATCTCGCAGCTCAGCGGGGTAGTGGTGGGTTCAAGATCGCGAGTTGTCCACAGGCGCCGGGGTGGGGGCTTGTGCGGATGCGCCGACCAGGGGCAGGCTCGTCTGTGAGCCCGATCACCCCGCTCCCACCCAGTCTGGAGGCCCGATGCGGATCACCGTCACGGTCGATGGAACGGCCTACACCGACGACGTCGAACCACGCCTGCTGCTCGTGCACTACCTGCGCGAGGTCGTCGGCAAGACGGGCACCGTCGTCGGGTGCGACACGAGCAACTGCGGGTCGTGCACCGTCCACCTCGACGGGCGCAGCGTGAAGTCCTGCTCGGTGCTGGCCGTGCAGGCCGACGGCCGCGAGGTCACCACGGTCGAGGGGCTGGCCAGGGACGGGGAGCTGCACCCGGTCCAGCGGGCGTTCCACGACAACCACGCGCTGCAGTGCGGGTTCTGCACCCCGGGGATGATCATGCAGGCGATCGATCTGCTGGCCGACGACCCCGACCCGGACGAGCGGGCCGTGCGGCACGGGCTCGAGGGCAACCTCTGCCGGTGCACGGGCTACCAGAACATCGTCCGCGCGGTCCGCGACGCGGCCCACCGGATGCGCCCCGGCGCGGGTCCGGAGGCCGAGCGGGTGGCGGGCCAGATGGTGGGTGGTGAGTGATGACCACGACCGCCGAACCCGAGGTCGGCCGCGCCCGGCTGCGCAAGGAGGACGCGCGGCTGGTCACCGGCCGCACCCGCTGGACCGACAACCTCACCCTGCCCGGCCTGCTGCACCTGGCGTTCCTGCGCAGCCCGGTCGCGCACGCGCGGATCACCGCCGTCGACACCGAGGAGGCCCGGCGGATGCCGGGGGTCATCGCGGTGTTCACCGGCCGCGACCTGGCCGCGGCCCAGGGCAGCCTGCCGTGCGCGTGGCCGATCACCCCCGACCAGAAGGCGCCGCCCGCGCCGCCGCTGGCCGTCGACCAGGTCAACTTCGCCGGTGAGGCGGTAGCGGTGGTCGTCGCGCGCGGGGCGGCGCAGGCCCAGGACGCGCTGGTCGGCATCGACGTCACCTACGCCGACCTGCCCGTCGTGCTCGACCTGGCGAGCGCCGCGGCCGACAGCGACCTCGTCCACCCCGACCTGGGCACGAACCGGTCCGCGCGCTGGGTGTTCGACTCCGCCGAGGCGGGCACGGGCGGCGACGTGGACGCGGCCATCGGCGCGGCCGAGGTGCTGATCGAGCGCACGTACCGCCAGCAGCGGCTCATCCCGGCCTTCATGGAACCCCGGTCGGTCGTGGTCGACCCGACCGGCGAGCAGCTGACCATGTGGTCGGCCACCCAGATCCCGCACATCCTGCGGCTCATGCTCGCCCTCACCACCGGCACACCGGAGCACAAGGTCCGCGTCATCGCCCCGGACGTCGGCGGCGGCTTCGGCGGCAAGCTCCAGGTCACCCCGGAGGAGGTGGTGGCCATGGTCGTCGCCCAGCGGATCGGCAAACCGGTGAAGTGGACCGAGACGCGGTCGGAGTCCCTGCTCTCCGCCCACCACGGCCGCGACCAGCTGCAGAAGCTCACCCTGGCCGCCCGGCGCGACGGCACGGTCACCGGGCTCAAGGTGGAGCTGCTCGCCGACATGGGCGCGTACCTGCGGCTGGTCACCCCCGGCGTGCCGATCCTGGGTGCCTTCATGTTCAACGCCATCTACAAGTTCCCGGCGTACCGGTTCGAGTGCACGAACGTGTTCACCACCAAGGTCCCGACAGATGCCTACCGTGGTGCGGGCAGGCCGGAGGCGACGTACGCCATCGAGCGGCTGATGGACGAACTCGCGGTCGAACTCGGTCGCGACCCGATCGAGGTGCGCGAGCAGAACTGGATCAAGCACGACGAGTTCCCGTTCACCACGGTCGCCGGGCTGGAGTACGACAGCGGCAACTACGAGGCCGCCACCGCCCGCGCCAAGGAACTCCTGGGTTACGACGCGCTGCGGGCCGAGCAACGCGAACGGCGTGCCCGGGGCGACGTCGTCCAGCTCGGCATCGGCACGTCGACGTTCACCGAGATGTGCGGGCTGGCACCGTCCCGCGTGCTCGGCGCGCTGTCCTACGGCGCGGGCGGTTGGGAGCACGCACAGATCCGGATGCTGCCCAGCGGCAAGGTCGAGGTGGTCACCGGCTCGTCCGCGCACGGCCAGGGCCACGAGACGGCGTGGAGCCAGATCGTCGCCGACCAACTGGGCGTGCCGTTCGAGGACGTCGAGGTACTGCACGGCGACACGCAGATCTCACCGCGCGGGCTGGACACGTACGGGTCGCGCTCGCTGACCGTCGGGGGCATGGCGGTGCTCAAGGCGGGGGAGAAGGTCATCAAGAAGGCCCGGCGGGTCGCCGCGCACCTGATGGAGTGCGCCGAGGACGACCTGGAGTTCGCGGGCGGGCGGTTCACCGTCCGGGGCACCGAGCGGTCGACCGGCATCACCGACGTGGCGCTGGCCGTGTTCGCCGCCCACGACCTGCCGGACGGCGTCGAACCCACCCTCGACTCCGAGGCCACCTTCGACCCGGACAACTTCTCCTTCCCGCACGGCACCCACCTGTGCGCGGTCGAGGTCGACACGGAGACCGGCTTCACCCGAATCCGCAAGTACGCCTGCGTCGACGACGTGGGCAAGGTGGTCAACCCGATCATCGTCGAGGGCCAGGTCCACGGTGGCCTGGCGCAGGGCATCGCCCAAGCGCTGTACGAGGAAGCCATCCACGACGAAAGCGGAACCCTGACCACGGGAACCCTGGCCGACTACCTGGTCCCCTCCGCCGCCGACCTCCCGCACTTCGACACCGACCGCACCGAAACCCCCTCCACCACAAACCAACTGGGCGCCAAGGGCGTCGGCGAAGCAGGCACGATCGCCTCCACCCCAGCCGTGGTCAACGCGATCGTCGACGCGGTCCGCCACCTGGGCGTCAACGACGTGGAAATGCCTTGCACCCCATACCGAGTCTGGGCCGCCATCAACGGCGCCAACCCAAGCACCCCATCCACCACACCGGCCCCCGGCGGCGGCCTGGGTTCCGTCACCCCGACCGAGCCCACCGGAGGTACGGCATGACCCCCACAGCGCTCGCCCGGCTCACCCCGTCCAACGTCCCAACCGAACTCCCACCGCTCGCCGTCACCTCCCGCTTGGGCACGATCCCCTCGGCGTTCGTCCACCCCACCCTCTCCATCGCCCCGGCCGAACTCCCACTGCTGGCCGCCGGTGGCGCTGTGCTCGACGCGGTCGCGAGCGCATCGCTCCCATGGGGAGGGCTTGGCTCCCGTCACACCATCGAATCCACCGGAGGTGCGGCGTGATCCCCGCGGCGTTCGACTACCTCGTACCCTCCACTGTGGACGAAGCGGTCCGGCTGCTGGCCGACGCGGGCGAGGAGGCCAAGATCATCGCGGGTGGGCAGAGCCTGATCCCGGTGCTGCGGCTGCGGCTGGCCGACCCGGGCAAGCTCATCGACCTGGGCCGCATCCCGGAGTTGCGCGGCATCCGCGACGACGGCGACGCCATCGTCATCGGCGCGATGACGACCCACTACGACGTCCAGCGAGATCCCCTCGTGCACGATCACGCCTCGCTACTACGACTCGCCACCGACACCGTTGCCGATCCGCAGGTGCGGCACCAGGGCACGCTCGGTGGCGCCGTCGTCCACGCCGATCCGGCGGGCGACCTGCTCGCCCCGGTCCTGGCGCTCGACGCGGAACTGGTGGTGTGCGGCATGGACGGTCGCCGGTCGGTGGCCGCCAAGGACTTCTTCGTCGACTACTTCACCACCGCCCTGCGCCCGGAGGAGATCCTGGTCGAGGTGCGCATCCCCAAGCACACCGGCTGGGGCGCCCACTACGAGAAGTTCAACCGCGTCGCCCAGGCCTGGTCGATCGTTGCCGTCGCCGCGACCGTCCGCGCGGAGAACGGCGTCATCACCGACGCCCGCGTCGCGCTGACCAACATGTCCTCGATCCCGGTCCGCGCCCACGCCGTCGAAGCCGCCCTGATCGGCGGCCCGGCCAGCCCCGGGGCCATCACCTCCGCCGCCGCCCACGCCGCCGAGGGAACCCGCCCGACCAGCGACACCAACGCCGACAGCACCTACCGCCAACACCTGGCCCGCGTCCTCACCTCGCGCGCCCTGACCGCCGCCGTCGGCGCGTAGGGGGAACCGTGGAACTCGAACACCGCTTCGCCGTCCCCGCCGACATCGACACCGTCTGGACCGCACTCCTCGACCCCGAACGCGTCGCCCCCTGCCTGCCGGGCACCACCCTCACCGGCGTCGACGGCCCCAGGTTCACCGGCACCGTCAAGGTCAAACTGGGCCCGATCTCCCTCCTCTACCGCGGCACCGGCGAGTTCACCGACCGCGACGACGGCAGCTACCGCCTGGTGATCAAGGCATCCGGAAAGGACGCCAAGGGCAACGGCACCGCCGCCGCCACCGTCACCCTGACCCTCACCGCCGACGGCCCGGACTCCACCACGGGAAACGTCGCCACGGACCTCACCATCACCGGCAAACCCGCCCAACTCGGCAGGGGACTGATCTCCGAGGTCGGCGCCCGACTCCTCGACACCTTCGCCACCAACCTCGCCGACACCCTCACCACCCCGGAACCGGCTGCCACTCCCTTACCCGATCAGCAACCCGAAGCCCCAGCCAACGACAAGGAGGACATACCGACCAGCTCCACCCCGGGCGACGGCCCACCGCCCGCGGGCGAACGGGACGAGCACACCCCGGCCGCTGCCGAGCCCGACCACCCCGCGGCGGAGACCGAGGGGCCGCCGGCTTCTGCCGACGATCAGCCACAGCCGAGTGCGGCGGACGACAGCACCCCGGCTGCCGGGCAGCCCGGTCAGGCCACGGGGGAGTCCGCCACCAAGGCGCCACCGCTGCGCGCGGTCACCCCGGAGGCCGAACCCATCGACCTCCTTGAATACGCGGGTGCCCCGGTCGGTCGGCGGTTGCTGCCGGTGGTGGTCGCCGTCGCTGTGGCGCTCCTCGTCCTCTTCTGGCGTCGGCGGAGGTGAGGTCACACGGTCGGTGAAGCCCTGATTCGGCTGGCCACTAGGGTTGGGTCGCAGCGATGCTGCGATGTCACGGCCCGGAGTTCGGTTCGAATCAGGGAGTGCTCGTGCGCGAGATCGCGTTGTTCGGCGGTAGTGCCCACCCGGAGCTCGCCGCGGAGATCTCGGCGCAGCTGGGGGTGCCGCTGCGCCCGGTGAAGGTGGAGCGGTTCGCCAACGACTGCATCGAGGTGCAGTTGCAGGCGAACTGCCGCGAGCGCGACGTCTTCCTCATCCAGCCGCTGGTGCAGCCGGTGCAGGAGAACCTGGTCGAGCTGCTGCTGATGCTCGACGCCGCCCGCGGCGCCTCGGCGGCCCGGACGACGGTCGTGCTGCCCCACTACGCCTACGCGCGGTCGGACAAGAAGGACGCGCCGCGGATCTCCATCGGGGCCCGGCTGGTGGCCGACCTGATGGTCGCCGCCGGTGCGAACCGGGTGCTGGCGATGACCCTGCACTCGCCGCAGGTGCACGGGTTCTTCAGCGTGCCCGTCGACCACCTGCACGCGCTGAGCGAGCTGGCCGGGCACTTCCGCAAGCTCGACCTGTCCAACACCACCGTCGTCTCGCCCGACCTCGGCAACGTCAAGGAAGCCGCCCGCTTCGCCCGCCTGCTCGGCGTCCCCGTCGCGGCCGGGGCCAAGCAGCGCTACGCCGACGACCGGGTCGCCATCTCGTCGGTGATCGGCGAGATCGACGGCCGCGACATCATCGTCCTCGACGACGAGATCGCCAAGGGCAGCACCGTCATCGAACTCTTGGCCCGCCTGCGCGAACACAACGTCCGCTCCGTCCGCGTCGCGTGCACGCACGGCCTCTTCGCCGCCGGGGCCCTCACCCGCATCGGCGCGCACCCGGAGGTCCTGGAGATCGTCTGCACCAACACGGTCCCCCTGCACGAGCGCTCCGACAAGCTCACCGTCCTCTCCATCGCCCCCGCACTGGCCGAAGCCGTCCGCCGCATCCACAACGGCGAATCCGTCAGCGCGCTCTTCGATGCCCAATGACCAAGCCCGCCACTGAGATCGCCGCTGTTCGACCGGCCGCGCGGTTCGCCGCCTGCCTCGCGACCGCCGCCGCGTTCCTCTCCGCCTGCACCGGGGACCCCACCGTCGGGCAGGTGCCCGACGAGCCGACCGGCACCACAGCCGCCACCGGCGGTTCGGTGCAGCCGTCGACGCCTACCGCCAAGCCCGGTACATTCACCCTCATCGCGGGCGGCGACGTCCTCATCCACCCCGCCCTCACCGAACAGGCCACCAAGGACGGCGGCGGTTCGCGGGACTACGGCCCGCTGCTCGCCGGGATCAAGCCCGCGCTGGACGCCGTCGACGTGGCCGTCTGCCACCTCGAGGTGCCGATCGCCGACAAGAGCGGGCCGTTCAAGGGGTACCCGCAGTTCAGCGCGCCGCCGGAGCTGGCGCCCGCGCTGGCCACGACCGGGTTCGACACCTGCTCCACCGCCTCCAACCACACCCTCGACCAGGGGCCGACCGGCGTCACCAACACCCTCGACGCACTCGACGCCGCGAAGATCACCCACACCGGCTCGGCGCGCAGCCAGCAGGAGGCCGCCACGCCCCTGATCCGCGACGTGGCCGGGGTCAAGGTCGGTTTCCTGTCCTACAGCTTCGGCTTCAACCAGGGCACCACCCGCCCGGCCGCCACCCCGTGGCTGGCCAACCTCCTCGCCCCCGACGCCGTGCTCGCGGCGGCGCGCAAGGCGAAGCAGGCGGGCGCGGAAGTCGTCGTCGCGAGCCTGCACTGGGGCATCGAGGGCCAGCACAACCCCAGCACCGACCAGCAGCGCATCGCCAAGCAGCTGCTGAACGACCCGTCGATCGACCTGATCATCGGCCACCACGCGCACGTCGTGCAGCCCTTCGAGAAGATCAACGGCAAGTGGGTCACCTACGGCCTCGGGAACCTCGTCGCCCGGCACGAAGAACCCAAGGGCGACACCGAGGAAGGCGCCCTGGCCCGCTTCCGGTTCACCAAGTCCCCCGCCGGCTGGACCGTCGACCGCGCCGAGTACCTCCCCACCCTCGTGGACCTCGGCCCACCCATCCGCCTCCGCGACCTGACCCACGACACAACCGTCGACCCCATCCGAAAAGCAGCCGCCCTCGAACGAACCGACGACGTCGTCCTCAGCCGCAAGGCAGGCGAAGCAGGCCTGACCCGCCCCACCTAAGCCGAACAAGATCAACCCCGCCGGAATCCCCCGTTTTCAACGCTACCGCGCGCCACCAACCAAGAGAATCCCTTGGCGGCGCGCTGTGGATGGCTCGGGCGCATGTGGACAACTCGACGAGACGAGCGTCCGGTGACCGGGAAAAGCCGGAAGGGCTTGACCTCAAGGGGTCGATGCGCCGGGCATGGGATGATCTTCGTGGATGAGTGATCGGAGATCGTGTGGTTGCGCTGCGGGCCATGATGTGCAAGGCCCTGCGGTCGGGCCGGGCGAAATAGGTGTCTCCGTCGGCGAAGCGGCCCAGGCGCGACCTGATCGTGGGCGTGGTCAACATCGGCGAGCGCCTGAAAGAGGCCGGCGACCGTGCCGTGCCTGGCTTCTGGGAGGGCGACCTCGTCCTTGGATCCGCTTGCGAATCCCAGATCCTGACCCTGGTGGAACGGCTGACGCGGTTCGTGATGCTGTTCCGGGTCCCGCACGACCGGTCCGCGGACCGGATCGCGAGTTCAACGGTCGCCCTCGACAGGCCCTGGATTGGGTACAAACCCGTCGAGAAGCTGAACGAACTGCTGGTCAAACACGGTGGCGCGACGACCTCTTGAGGTCAAGGGTCCCCCGTTGTCAACGCTACCGCCCGCCGTCAAGCAAGAGGAACCGTTGGCGGCGCGCTGTGGACAACTCGGGCGCATGTGGACAACTCGACGAGACAAGCGTCTAGTGATCGGGACAGGTCGGAGGATCCCCCGATTTCAACGCTACCTTCCTCGTTGGTCAGCGGGGAATACCTTGGTGTTTGTTGGTGGACAAGTCGGGGTCATGTGGATAACCGGCCAGGGACGCGGTGCGCCAATACGCTTGCGGTGCACTGGGATCGCGCCTCAGCGGGCTGGTGGTCTGTGGACAGGTAGCGGCTATGTGGATAGCCGGCCGGGCCTCGATCAGCGCGTGGCGAGGTCGTGCAGGATCGCGTCTGTGAAGGGGGGCCACGCCGCTATCGCCCAGTCGCCGAAGGGGCGGGTTGTCAGGGTGACGCAGGCGGCTTTTGCGGTCGGGTCCACCCAGAGGAAGGTGCCTGATTGGCCGAAGTGGCCGTAGGTTTCCGGCGAGCTGGTTTTTCCTGTCCAGTGTGGACTCTTGTGGTCGCGGATCTCGAAGCCCAGGCCCCAGTCGTTCGGTTTCTGCATGCCGTAGCCCGGCAGCACGCCGTTGAGGCCCGGGAAGGCGACGGTGGTCGCCGCCGCCAGCGTCTCCGGGGACACCAGGGTCGGGCGCTGCAACTCCGCGGCGAAGCGGGTCAGGTCGGCGCAGGTGGAGACGCCGCCCGCGCCTGCTGAGCCCGGTAGGGACGACGTGACCATGCCGAGCGGGTCGAAGACGGCTTCGGTCAGGTACGTGGCGAACGGGATGGACGTGGCCTCGGTGATCGTCTCGGCCAGGACCTCGAAACCCGCGTTCGAGTAGATCCGACGGGTACCCGGCTCCGCCTGCTGGGTCCGCGTGTCGAAGGCGAGGCCCGCGGTGTGGGCGATGAGGTGCCGGACGGTCGCGGGACCGGCCTGCTGGTCCCACTCCACCGCCCCCTCCTCCACCGCCACCAGCACCGCGTAGGCCGTCAGCAGCTTCGTCACCGACGCCAAGGGGAACTCCCGCCCCTGGTCGCCGACGCTGCCCACCACCACGCCGTCCGCCGTCACCACCGCGGCCGCCGCCGCGTCGACGGGCCACCGCCCCACCAAGTCCAGACCCTGCATGCCCCGACCCTATGAGAGGGTCGGTCTGCCACGATGCTCGGTGTGTTCGCCGAGCAGTCGCGGGTCTACGCGATCCCCATGCGCACCCGGTTCCGGGGTATCACCGTCCGCGAGGGACTGCTGCTCCGGGGGGACGCCGGGTGGGGTGAGTTCTGCCCGTTCCACGACTACTCCGATGCCGAGGCCGTGCCGTGGTTGGCCAGTGCGCGGGAGGCCGCTGAGCACGGGTGGCCCGAGCCGGTGCGCGACCGGGTGCCGGTGAACGCCACCATCCCCGTCGTCGACCCGCGGCGCGCCGGGGAGATCGCGGCCGCCTCCGGGTGCGCCACGGCCAAGGTCAAGGTCGCCGATCCCGGGGCCGACCTGGCCGACGACGTCGACCGGGTGGCCGCCGTGCGGGACGCGCTCGGGCCCGGCGGCAAGGTGCGGGTCGACGCGAACGGCGCGTGGGACGTCGACACCGCGGTGCGGGCCATCCGCGACCTCGACAAGGCGGCGAACGGTCTGGAGTACGTCGAGCAGCCCTGCCGCACGATCGAGGAACTCGCCGCCGTGCGCAGGCGGGTCGACGTGCCCATCGCCGCCGACGAGTCGATCCGGCGGGCCGAGGACCCGATGCGGGTCGCGGTCGCCGGGGCCGCCGACATCGCCGTGCTGAAGGTCGCGCCGCTGGGCGGGGTGCGCCGGGCGCTGGCGGTGGCGGAGGCCTGCGGGCTGCCGTGCGTGGTGTCGTCGGCGCTGGAGACCAGCGTCGGTTTGGCCGCGGGCGTGGCATTGGCCGCCGCCCTGCCGGAATTGGATTACGCCTGCGGTTTGGCGACTTTGTCCCTGTTGACCTCCGATGCCGTTTCGCGCCCTTTGCGCGCTATCGACGGATGGATTCCCGTTCTGCGCGAAGCGCCCGCGCCGGACACCTTGCGCGAAGCGGACGACGACACCCGGGATCTTTGGCTGTCCCGACTCGGGCGGGTTTCCGCCCTTGTTCGTCGATTTTAAAACGTGAGCAAGGCGCATTTTAGTGGCACCAGGGACTGGAGTGTCCCTGGTGGCCGGTGAGGCGCTGTACTAGCTGTTCAGTGCGCTGATTATCGGTTCAGCACGGTGTATGAACATGTCCTCTGAGTGGTAGTGCTCGAACTCGTAAGCGGCTCTGCGCGCCTCGATGATCGCCTGACGCACGCGGGCCATCGCGTCCTGAGTCGACTTCTGTTCCGGAATCGGCAGCGGTAGTGTCATGACGGCGTACCTTCCCCCGCCGCGACCGAATCAAACCTCAACCCGGGATTTGTGGCCCCAAAAGGTCATCGGCGTCGCAGATGCGGTACGCGTACCCCTGTTCGGCCAAAAACCGCTGACGGTGCGCGGCGTATTCCGTGTCCAGTGTGTCGCGGGCGACCACCGAGTAGAAATGCGCCTGCCGACCGTCCGCCTTCGGCCGCAGCAGCCGCCCGAGCCGCTGGGCCTCCTCCTGCCGCGACCCGAACGTGCCCGACACCTGCACCGCCACCGACGCCTCGGGCAGGTCGATCGAGAAGTTCGCGACCTTCGAGACCACCAGCGTGCGCAGCTCGCCCCGGCGGAACGCGTCGAACAGCTCCTCGCGCTCCTTGTTCTTCGTCGACCCCTGCACGACCGGCGCGTCCAGCTCGGCGCCCAACTCCTCCAACTGGTCCAGGTACGCGCCGATGACCAGCGCGGGCTCGTCCGGGTGCCGGTCGAGGATGGACCGCACCACCGGGATCTTGGTGTGCGCGGTGGAGCACAGCTTGTAGCGCACGTCCGCCTCGGCGGTCGCGTACTGGAGCCGCTCGTTCTCGGTGAGCGTCACCCGCACCTCGGTGCACTCCGCGGGCGCGATCCAGCCCTGCTGCTCGATGTCGCGCCACGGCACGTCGTAGCGCTTCGGCCCGATCAGGGAGAACACGTCGCCCTCCCGGCCGTCCTCGCGCACCAGGGTCGCGGTGAGGCCAAGCCTGCGGCGGGACTGCAGGTCGGCCGTCATCCGGAACACCGGGGCGGGCAGCAGGTGCACCTCGTCGTAGACCACCAGGCCCCAGTCGCGGGAGTCGAACAGCTCCAGGTGCCGGTACTCGCCCTTGGACTTGCGGGTGATCACCTGGTAGGTCGCGATGGTGACCGGGCGGACCTCCTTGCGCTCACCGGAGTACTCGCCGATCTCCTCCTCCGTCAGCGACGTCCTGGCGATCAGCTCCCGCTTCCACTGCCTGCCCGCCACGGTGTTGGTGACCAGGATCAGCGTCGTGGCCTGCGCGTGCGCCATCGCGGCCGCGCCGACCAGGGTCTTGCCCGCCCCGCAGGGCAGCACGACCACCCCCGAGCCGCCCGCCCAGAACGACTCGGCGGCCAGCCGCTGGTAGTCGCGCAGCTGCCAGCCGTCCTCGACCAGGGTGATCGGGTGCGCCTCGCCGTCGACGTAGCCCGCCAGGTCCTCCGCGGGCCAGCCCACCTTGAGCAGCACCTGCTTGAGCCGCCCGCGCTCGCTCGGGTGCACCACCACGGTGTCGGCGTCGATCCGCGCGCCCAGCATCGGGGTGATCTTCTTGTGCCGCAGCACCTCCTCCAGCACCGCGCGGTCGATGGAGGTCATCACCAGGCCGTGCGCCGGGTGGTTCTGCAGCGTGAGCCGCCCGAACCGGCCCATGGTGTCCACGATGTCGATCAGCAGCGGCTGCGGCACCGGGTAGCGCGAGTAGGTCGACAGGGCGTCCACGACCTGCTCGGCGTCGTGCCCGGCGGCCCGCGCGTTCCACAGCGCCAGCGGGGTCACCCGGTAGGTGTGCACGTGCTCGGGGGCCCGCTCCAGCTCGGCGAACGGCGCGATGGCGGTGCGCGCGGCGGCCGAGCTGGGGTGGTCGACCTCCAGCAACAGGGTCTTGTCGGACTGCACGATCAGCGGGCCGTCGGTCACTTGTCCCTCGCTCCTGCGCTCGGCTTGACTCGCAATTGTCGCAAATTCGGTAAGAGGCGTGCGCGGGCACAGTTCGGTAACCGACGGCCATCGGCGCCTACCGGCCCGCTACCGTCCACGGGCCCACACGCCAGCCGTCGACCCGGGGTAGCGCATGAGCCAGCCAGACGAACCCGAGGCCACTCCCGTAGTGGACGCCGAGCCGGTAGAGGCCACCGGTAAGGCCGAAGACCCTGTGCAGGCGGTGGACACCGAGGAGCCCAAGAAGCGCGGTCTGATGCCGTTGTGGGCCGTCGCGCTGACGGCGGTGCTCATCGTGGCGGGCTCGTTCGTGCTGTTCCGGTACGTCTTCAACGGCTCCTCCTCCGAGGCCTGCGCGTCGGTCACCGGGGTGGGCGACGCGGCCAAGGTCGAGTTCGTCGACTGCGACGACGACAACGCCACCTTCCAGGTCGCCACCCGCAAGCCCGCGAACACCCCGGGCTGCCCCGAGGGTGCCTACCGGGAGATCCCCCGCCCCGACGAGCTGCTCTGCCTGGTGCCCAACTTCGTCGCGGGCAACTGCTACGTGCCCGACGACCCGAACCAGGCGTTCCGGGTCGGTCGGTGCGAGGACGCCCTGGCCATCCGCATCGTCAAGGTTGTCGAGGGCACCTCCGATGCCTCCGCCGTCTGCCCCGAGGGCAACGGGCTCGGCTACCCGGAGCCACCGACGGCGGTGTGCGTCTCGACTCCGATCGCCGGACGCTAGTCCGGTTCGGTCATAGTTCTCACACACCGTGATGGGAACTATCTGGTCAAAACGCTGGTCCGCCGTTCGAGTGAACCGCTACTGTGCGTCCGCCACACCGCTCGAGGTTCGCACTGGGGGCCGGTGTCGCACTACTTCCGGTAAGAACCAGCAAGAGGTGTCAGCATGTCCAACCCGCAGCAGCCGGGTCAGTTCAACGCGCCCCAGGGTGGCCCGCAGGGCGCTCCCCTTCCCCCGCCGCAGGGCGCCCCGGTGCCGCCGCCGTACCAGCCGCAGGCCGGTGGCACCCCGCCGCAGGGTTTCCCGCCCGCCCCCGGCGCTGTCCCCCCGCCGCCCGCCAAACGCGGCGGCGGCAAGCTGGTCCGCATCATCGTCGCCATCGTGGTCGCCCTCGCGGGTATCGGCTTCGCCGCCTACCGCGCGATGGACGACGTGGACACCGCGGAGGCCGGGGACTGCATCCAGCTCAAGAGCATGGACTCGTCCAACAACGTCGATCTCGACAAGATCGACTGCGGCAGTCCGGATGCCTCCTACAAGGTCGGCAAGAAGCTCGATGGCAGCGGTGCCAAGTGTCCCGAGGGTGACTACGACGAGTTCTACAAGTCCGGCAGCAGCGGCTACAAGGTCTGCGTCTACTACAACGCCGCCAAGGGCGACTGCTTGACGGACCTGAAGACCAAGCCGCACAAGGTCGCCTGCACCGCGGCCCACGAGGCCGAGGTCGTCGAGGTCGTGCAGGGCAAGAGCGCGGCGGGCACCTGTGCCGCCACCCTCCCCGAAGACGACGCGGTGGCCGAGCAGAACTTCTCCGAGCCCCCCTTGACGATGTGCTTCCACGCCAAGGCGTGATCTGACGATCGAGGGGCCCACCGGATTCCGGTGGGCCCCTCGATCGTTCCTCTACGTGTCAATCGGACATTTCCGTCCTTATCGGACGCGGGCGGGTGCGCTCGTCAGCAGACCGGCCACCCTGGCCCGCAGGTCCACGAAGGCGTCGCTGGACCGCGTGGTGATCTGGTCCCGGTGCTGTCCCAACGGGACGTCCAAGTCCGCCACTACGGTCGCGGGCGACTTCGACAGCACGAGCACCCGGTCACCCAGGTACACGCTCTCGTCGATGTCGTGGGTGACCAGCAGCACCGTCGTGTCCTGCTCACGGCGCACACGCAGCAGCAGGTCCTCCAACTCGAACCTGGTCTGCGCGTCCACCGACGCGAACGGCTCGTCCATCAGCAGCAGCGACGGCCGGTAGGCCAGCGCGCGCGCAATCGCCACCCGCTGCTGCATACCGCCCGAGAGCTGCCACGGGTACTTGCGACCCGCCCCGTCGAGACCCACCGCCGCCAACGCCTCCGCCGCACGCGTAGTGCGGTTTCTGCGCGTCAGCTTCCGCAGCGGGAACTCCACGTTCTTGGTCACCGACAACCACGGGAACAACGAGCGGCTGTAGTCCTGGAACACCACGGACAGGTCCGACGGCACCCCGTCGACCGGGTTGCCGTGCAGGCTCACCGACCCGCGGGTGGGCTTGATGAGCCCCGAGATGGTGCGCAGCAGCGTCGACTTACCGCAGCCCGACGGTCCCACTACGCACACCAGCTCGCCCGGGTCCACGGTGAACTCGAGCCCGTCGATCGCGGTGTGCGTGCCGTCCTTGCCGCGGTAGGTGTGGCCGAGGCCGCGCACCTCCAACATCTTCATCGCTAGCCTCCGGTGGCCAGTGCCCGCGCCTCGAGCGAGTGCCGCGGCTGCCACGCCAGCGCACGCCGCTCCAGCAGCAGGAGCAGGGAGTTGAACAGGTAGCCCAGCACGCCGAGCAGCACGATCCAGGCCCACATGCCGGGTGCGTCGTAGTTGTCCTTGGCCAGTGCGAGCTGGTAGCCGATGCCGTTGAGCGAGCCGACCAGCTCGGAGATGACCATCAGGATCAGCGACATCGACAGGCTCAGCCGCAGACCCGCGAACACCTTGGGCAGCGCGGACGGCAGCACGACCCCGAGGAGCCACTGCGCCCGCGACAGCTTGAACACCCGGGCGGTGTCCACCTTGGTCGAGTCCACCCCGCGCGCGCCGTCGACCGTGTTGAGCAGCACCGGCCACACCGCGCCGAAGATGATCACCGGCAGCTGCATCCGGGTGATCCCCACGGTGGCGGCGAAGAACGGCACCAGCAGCGGCGGCGGGATCGAGCGCAGGAAGTTGAACACCGGACCCAGCGCCAGCCGGGCGGTGTTCGACCGGCCGAGCAGGACACCCAGCACGACCCCGATCACCGCCGCGACCGCCCAGCCCAGCAGCAACCTGCCGATCCCGGGGACGATGTCCTCGGTGAGGCTGTCGGAGGACCACAGCCGCACCGCGGCCTCGGCGATGGTCGACGGCGGCGAGAAGTACGGGTGCGCCGCGGCCCGGGTCAGCAGTTCCCAGACCACGACCGCGACGGCGAAGACGATCCACCGGTGGGCGAAGCGCAGCAGGCGGTTCACCGCTCACCACCCCGCGGCAGGCTCCAGGCGAACAGCCTGCGGTGCAGCCACTCCAGACCGAAGTTGGCACCGAGGCCGACCAGGCCCGCGATGACCGTGCCCGCGAGCACGTCGTCCATGTTGAGCCCGCCCGCGCTGGCCTCCAGCACGAACTGCCCGATGCCGACGGTGCCGCCGGAGAACAGCTCCGTGCTGACCACCACCGCCAGCGCGATGGCGAACGAGAGCCGCACGCCGGTGAACACGAAGGGCGCCGCGCTGGGCAGCGCCACCCGCCGCAGCACCCCGAACCCGCCGGTCCCGAAGGCCCGCGCGGTCTCGGTGTGCAGCGGATCGATCTCGTCGAGGGCGTACATGGTGTTGAACAGGATCGGCCACAGCGCGCCGAACACCGCCAGCACGATCTTGGTGTCCGGGCCGGTGCCGATGGTCACCACGGCCAGCGGGATCAGCGCCACCGACGGGATCGGCCGGAGGAACTCGACCAGGGTCATGACCGCGTGCCGCACCGGCGGCACGCTGCCGAGCACCAGCCCGGCGGGCACCGCGACCGCGATCGCGATGCCGAGGGCGATCAGGGTGGCCAGGACGGTGGCCACCAGCGCCCGTTGGAATCCGGTCTCACCGAGCAGGGTGACCACCCTGGGCAGCACGGCGCTCGGTGGACGCAGGTAGTAGCCCGGAACCAGATCGGTCCGGCTGGCGACTTCCCACACGGCGAAGAAGCAGGCCAGACCGATCAGGCTCACCGCGGCTCGTCGAGGAGCTGCGCTCACAGTCTTGTACGGCTCCCGGGGCGGCCCCGGGAGCCCGCCTCCAGACCTACTTGTTGGTGGCCGGGCTCAGGATCATGGCGGACACGTCGAGCTTGCCCTTGATCACGTCGAACTCCTGCATCAGGTTCGCCACGCGCTGGATGCGGTTGGCCTCCAGCGAGGTCGAGTAGGTGGCCACGGTGACCAGCTTCGCGGTCTCCTGGTCGACCTTGGCGTACTTGACGAACATGGGCTCGATCTTCGACCGGTCGGTGGCCTCGGACTGCGCCTTGGTCAGCGCGCGCTGGAAGGCGGCGATGGTCTTCGGGTTGGCGTTGGTGAACTTGCTCACCGCGACGTAGCCCGACATCGGCATCTCGGCGGTGGGGCCGGACGCGCCGTCGAAGACCGGCACGGCGCCGACCTTCTTCATCGCGGTGGTCACCCACGGCTCGACGACCACGGCGCCGTCGACGGTGTGGTTCTGCATCGCCGGGATCATGTCGGGGAAGCTCATCGGCACGAACTGCACCTGCGAGTAGTCCACGCCCTCGGTCTTGAGGATCGACATCGGCGCGAGGTCGGTCATGGTGTTGCGCTGGGTGATGGCGATCTTCTTGCCGGGCGCGTCGGTCGCCTTCTTCAGCGGCGAGTCCGGCAGCGCGACCACGACGATGTGGCCCTGCTTCGCGGTGAGCGCGTCCGCGACGATCTTGAAATCAACGGTCTTGGTGCTCTGCGCGAGCAGCGGCGCCGGGTACGAGGCGAACGCGATGTCGATGTCGCCGCCGGTGGCGCCGTCGATCGACGCCTTGCCGCTGGCGACCACGACGGGCTCGACCTCGAGCCCCTCCTTGGCGAAGTAGCCCTGCTCCAGGGCGTAGTAGAACGGTGCGACATCGACGACCGGAAGGACGCCGACCCGGATCTTCGACTTCTCCACAGCGCCACCGGTGTTCTGCGTGCCGGTGGAGCCCGCGTCGTCGCCGCCGAGCAGCCCGCATCCGCTCAGCGAGGCGAGCAGGGACGCGGTGAGCAGGGCGATCGGCAGACGGAGCCGGGCGATCCGTCTGGTGGCAACGCTTCGAAGCATTAGCTGACTCTCCTCGTAGGAGGTGGGTTTTGTCGAGGTGCTAGCTGTAGCCCTGCGGCACACGCCGGACGCACTCTAGAGACAGTCGGGTGCGTGTCACAATGAGTGTGCGCAAGATGCCATGCGGTGAACTCTCTCACTGAATCGGGTAACGCCGTTGACCCAACCGGGCGAACCTTGCCGTGCCCCTGACCAGGGGTTACGTTCCGTAGTGGGGCGTCTAGGCTGATAGTGATTGGTCATCCATATGGGCGAAGGTAGGCATGGAGAAATCCACCACTACATCACGCCGAGAAAATGTTGTCGGGCCTAACTAACGGACACTGGCTGTGATGATGCCCTGGAAGGGTTACATCGTGACCGTGAGTTCGCTACCTTCTGTGCCCACAGTGCAGGCACTCACCTCTTAGTGGTGGCGAGGGGAGCGGTCGTCGTGCTCGCGAGTAACGTTGGGCCGTCCCGGTCCGACATCTTGCGGCGGCCGCTACTGCCCCGAGTGGCCCGCGAGGGTCGGTACCTCCACTGGGGTAGTTGTCCGTTGGAGCAGGCCTGCTGAGCGACGGGCTACTGGCTCGGATGCAGGGAGTGTGCTGGCAGTGCCCGATCACACCACTGGGGTGGTCTCAGGCCCAGGGAAAGACGGTGGTGCCGCCGTGGCAGACGTAGACAGCGAGGCGGTCATCGCGAACGCCCGCCCCACCGGTCGCAAGACCGTGGAGGGCGGCTCGCGCTGGAAGCTCCGCAACTGGCGCCTGCGCACGAAGCTGGTCGCCGTCCTCATGGTGCCCGTCATCACCGCGGTCGCGCTGGGTGTGCTGCGCGCGACCGAGGACCTCAAGCGAGCCGACACCTTCGAGCAGGCCGCCGCCAGCGTCACCGCGACCCTGGACGTCATCGCGCTGGTGCACGAGATGCAGACCGAGCGCAACCTGATGGTCTTGTACGTCGCGGGCGGCCGCAAGGGCGACTCCGGCAACGTGCAGGGCCAGATCCAGCGGACCAACGCGTCGCTGACCAAGCTCAGCCAGACCGTCTCCAAGACCTCGACCACCAACGGCGACCTGCTCACCTCGCTGAGCAGCAGGCTCGGCGCGGTCGAGGCCATCCGCGACGCCGCGCAGAACAGCCAGTACCCCGACGTCGCGGTCTACCAGTCCTACACCGCGCTGCTGGAGAACGTGCTGGCCGCGGGCTCCGAGTTCACCGCGTCGCTGGCCCAGCCCGAGATCTCCCGGCTGGCCGCCGCCTCGCTGGCGATCGTGGAGGCCAAGGAGTTCCTCGGCCGCCAGAACGCCATCCTGATGATCGCCGCCGCGCGCGGTGCCTTCCCGGCCGGTCTGCTCAACCAGGCCCGCGCCGCGGAGGCCAGCTACAACGCCTCCATCGCGACCTTCCGCGCCAACGCGGACAACAGCGAGGCCCAGTTCTTCTCCGACACCTTCTCCGGTGCCGAGGTCGACGACCGCGAGCGGCTCAAGCAGACCGCGTTCGTGCACGCCGACAAGGGCACCACCGTGGACGTGCCGGTCACCCGGCTCTCCTCCGACGCCACCGCCACCGCGGCCTCGCTGAAGAAGGTCGAGGTCACGCTGCTGGCCAAGCTGCGCAACCTGGCCGCGCAGTCCGCCGACGACGCCAAGACCAGCGCCTGGCGCGACTCGCTGATCGTGTTCTTCGCGATCCTCGCCGCCCTGGTCGTCACCTTCATCGTCGCCCGCTCGCTGCTGGTGCCGCTGCGCGTGCTGCGCCGCGACGTGCTGGACGTGGCGAACCGGCGGCTGCCGGAGACGGTCGGCCGGATCCTCGCCGACCCCGACCCGGTGGAGGCGGCGAAGAACGCCGTGGAGCCGGTGCCGGTGTTCACCAGGGAGGAGACCGGCCAGCTGGCCCGCTCCTTCGACGCGGTGCACGACCAGGCGGTCCGGATGGCGACCGAGCAGGCGCTGCTCCGCGACAACATCAACTCGATCTTCGTCAACCTGTCCCGCCGGTCGCAGACCCTGGTCGAGCGCCAGCTGTCGCTGATCGACCGGCTGGAGCAGGACGAGCAGGACCCCGACCAGCTGGCCAGCCTCTTCGAGCTCGACCACCTGGCGACCCGCATGCGGCGCAACTCCGAGTCGCTGCTGGTGCTCTCCGGCTCCGGCCTGAGCCGCCAGCTGTCCCGGCCGGTGCCCGCCGCCGAGGTCGTCGGCGCGGCGGTCTCCGAGGTCGAGCAGTACGCCCGCATCGAGGTGCTCTCCGCCCCCGAGGTGGCGGTGCAGGGCCGCGCGGTCTCCGACCTGGTCCACCTGATCGCGGAGCTGCTGGACAACGCGACCTCGTTCTCCGAGCCGGAGAAGAAGGTCTACGTGCGGATGGCCGTGACCCGCAAGAAGGAACTGGCCATCCAGATCACCGACTCCGGCGTCGGCATGAGCGACGACGAGATCGAGGCCGCCAACGCGCGCCTGGCCGACCCGCCCGACCTCGACGTCTCGGTGACCAGGCGAATGGGTCTGTACGTGGTCGCCCGGCTGGCCAAGCGGCACGAGGTCAAGGTCCGGCTGCGCGACAACGAGGACATCGAGGGCGGTCTGATCGCCCGGATCACCGTCCCGTCCAACCTGGTGCAGACCTCCGGGTCGGCCCAGCCGACCAGCATCGTGGCGCAGACCCCGAGCCTGGGCGACACCGCGGTCAAGGCCAGCGGCATCGCGGGCGCGTTCAGCGGCGGCACGCCGCGGTCGCGCACCGAGGGCGCGGGCCTGCTCGCGGAGTCCCAGGTCGACCGCCCGGCCGAGCAGGTCGCGGGCTACCCGGCCTTCGACCCGACCGCCTTCGGCGCCAACGGCAACCCCGAGGACACCGGCGGCTGGGGTCCGCCCGCGTCCCCGGAGGAGATCAGCGCCCGGCTCAACGGGCACCTGGTCGACGACCAGATCACCGGCTCGCTGTTCGGGCTCCCGCTGCCCGAGACCGCGCCGGACGCCGACCACGACGACGCGGGCACCTACAACCCGGTGACCCCGCGCGACGAGCAGCCGCGACCCGACCGGGGCGTCGACGCCCCGACCGAGCGGCTGCCGATCTACGAGGCCGTGCTCTCCCAGTGGTTCGAGGCCGGTGACACCGGGTCCACCCCGCCGGTCACCAACGGCCACACGCTGGACGACGAGGACACCGAGCCCGAACCCGCGCACACCGGCGAGGAGACCCAGGTCACCGAGCCGGTAGCCGCCCCGGTCGAGGACGCGGACGGGGACGAGGCCCCCGAACCGCAGCCGGAACCGGAACCGGAGCCCGAGCCGGTGACCGCCAAGGCCGACGCCTGGCGCTCGCCGGGCGACGACGGTTGGCAGCGGGCCCGGGCCCTGCTCGACACCTCGGCGGAAACCATCACCACGGCGGGCCTGCCCAAGCGCGTCCCCAAGGCGCACCTGGTTCCGGGCTCCGCCGCCCCCCGGGAGGAGACCACCGCGGAACAGCCCGCGGTGCCCCCGCTGCCTCCACGTTCGGCGGACGCCGTCCGCGGCCGCATGTCCAGCTTCCAGCAGGGGGTCCGGCGTGGCCGGCATGCCCTCATCGACGCCTACGCTGGTGACCAGACCGGTTCAGACGAGAGCCGCCAAGACGAGGAGCAGGAGTGACGACCGCGTCCGTACAGCAGCCCGGTAGCTTCGGGTGGCTCATCACCGACTTTGTCCGCCAGGTGCCCGGCGTGGCGCACGCCGTGGTGGTGTCCGCCGACGGGCTGCTGCTCGCGGGGTCACAGGGCTTGCCCCGAGACCGCGCCGAACAGCTGTCCGCGGTCGCCTCCGGTCTGGTCAGCCTGACCGCCGGGGCGGCGAGGTGCTTCGAGGCAGGTGGCGTCAACCAGACCGTGGTCGAGATGGACCGGGGCTACCTGTTCCTCATGTCGATCTCCGACGGTTCGTGCCTGGCCGTGCTCGCCGCGCCGAACTGCGACATCGGCCTGATCGCCTACGAGATGACCCTGCTCGTCGAGCGGGTCGGCCAGCAGATGACGCCGGAGCTGCGCGCGCAGCTCCAAGGCGCGCAACGCAGGTAGCAGCGGGCGAAACGACCGGGGTGAGACGAGATGAGCACGGGCCGCAGACCCACCAGCCGACGCGCCGAGGACGACTTCTCCTACCGGGACCTGTTCGAACCGGAAGCGGCTTTCGGCGACGCGGAGTTCGAACACCCCGGCGAACAGCAGGACGAGCCTGATCGGAGGCTGGCCGACATGTCGGAGCGAGGTTGGGACGAGATGTCCGAACCGGGACTCGGCGAGCCGCCGAACCGGTTCGACATCGACGGGTTCCGCGCCCGCCTGTTCGGTGGGCCGAGCGCCACGCTCTACGGCGACCCCGGCATCCCCGCGCAGTCGGACTGGGACAGCAAGGAGATCCCCGCCGTCCCGGCCGAGCCGGAACCCGAGCTGGAGCTCGAGATCCCGGACCCGGCCGAGCTCGCCCCGCACGAGACCGGCTCCCTGGTCCGCCCGTACACCAAGACCGGGGGCCGCACCCGGTCCGACTACGATCTGGCGATCGAGGCGCTGGTGTCCACCAGCGACCGGGGCAAGCACCCCGACGCCGCCGTCCGGCCGGAGCACCGGTCGATCTGCGGTCTGTGCCTGGACACCCGCTCCGTCGCCGAGGTCGCCGCCCACCTCCGGCTGCCACTCGGGGTGGCGCGGGTACTGATCGGTGACATGGCCGGTATGGGCCTGGTCTCGATCCACCAGAGCGGCATGGTCGTCGGTGACCGGCCGTCGATCGAATTCATGGAAAGGGTGCTCAGTGGGCTCCGCAAGCTCTAGTCCTCTCAGCGCGCGCGGCGCTAACCCACAGCCGACCACCTCGGCCAAGATCGTGGTCGCGGGCGGGTTCGGCGTGGGCAAGACGACCCTGGTCGGGTCCGTCTCGGAGATCGTCCCGCTGACCACCGAGGCCGTCATGACCGAGGCCAGCGTCGACGTCGACGACCTGTCGTCGACGCCGAACAAGGTCACCACCACGGTCGCGATGGACTTCGGCCGCGTGTCGCTGGACTCCGACCTGATCCTGTACCTGTTCGGCACCCCGGGGCAGCACCGCTTCTGGTTCATGTGGGACGACCTGGTGCGCGGCGCGATCGGCGCCATCGTGCTGGTCGACACCCGCCGCCTCGCCGACGCCTTCGCGTCCATCGACTTCTTCGAGGACCGCGGGCTGCCTTACGTGATCGCGCTGAACTGCTTCGACCGGGTTCTGCACCACCGGATCGACGACGTCCGCGAGGCGCTGACGGTGGAGCCGACGGTGCCGATCGTGACCACGGACGCGCGGGACCGGGACTCGACGAAGGAAACGCTGATCACGTTGGTGGAGCACGCGATGCACCAGCGGATGTCGCGGGCGGTCTGAGATTTCTGGTTGCTGTGAGGAGCCCCCGGTTTCGGGGGCTTTTCGCTTTTTCGGGGGTTGTCCACAGGCTTGATCGTCTTTGGCGCTGGGTGTCGGTGTGCGTCGGTAGGATGGTTACCGGGGGCCGGAGGCGTGGGTTGATCTTGCTGGCTGTGTCTGTTTTGGCTGGTGGGGTGGGGGCTTGGGCGCGGGGTGTTTCGTCCCGGCGTGGTTGGGTTCTTGTGATCGTGTGGAGGTTCTGACCTAGCGTGGTCGCGTTCTTGTGATCGCGTGGACGTTTTGACCCAGCGTGGTTGGGTTCTCTCGTGGTCCTAGCGCGAGTTTTCGAGCGTTGCTCGATGGGGTGAATTGTCTTTGCGCGGGGCCCCTACGAGCCTGCGGTGGGGAAGAGCGGTGGGATGGGCAAGCCACCCCACCTGCGGGAGAGCTTGGCAGGCTCGTCCCCCCACACAAAGACAATCCACACCCATCGAGCAGTTCAGACGGGCGCGGTGGGTTCAGTGGTGGGTCAGGCTGGCAGACGTCGAGGGCCGGCGGGTTCGGCTTGGCGGGGTGGGGGAAGTTGCGGGGGCGCTGTGGTGGGTGGGGGAGTGCCGCTTGAGTGGGTAGGTGGGTTCGGTTGGCGGGGCTGGGGAAGTTGTGAGGAGGCTGCGGCAGGTGGGCGAGGGTGGCTTGGCGAGGTGGTTGGAGCCGCCAGGCCGAAAAGGGAGCTGGCCGTGGCTGCGACCAAAGGGTGAGTTGTCGCAAGGGGTGCCTGGGGCGAGCTGGGGTGTGAGGGTTAGGACTCGACCAAGGCCGCTGTGGTGATGCGGTGCAGTGGTACCCGCCGGATCTCGTCGGTTGACGGGTCGCGGCCTTCCAGTACGCCGCCGCCGATGCGCTGGGGTTCCAGGACTCGTTGGCTGGCCACGCCGTGGGCGTCGACCACGCCGACCCAGACCGCTTGTCCTGCGCGAGCGGCTTCTTGGAGCAGGGCCATGGTTTGTGCCGTGTTCGCGCCCGCGCCCGCCGACGCGGTGACCGATCGGCCCCGCTTGCTGTCCGCCGCGCGGTCGCCCGCCCGCATGGCCAGGACCATGTCCGAGACCTGTTCGTCGTCCGGTTGGCGGCTGGCCACCTTGCGCACCGCGCGGACCGGGGCCTGGATCCGTCGGCCGGTGGGGCGCAGGTCGACGACCTGGCCCTCGTTGTCCTCCGCCGCGGGCGCGAACCCCAAGGCCCGCAGCTCGTCCAGGATTTCCAGCAGCGGCAGGGGGCTGACCAGGACCGTTGGCGCGATTTTGCGCAGTCGCAGGGGGGCCGCCGCGGCGGAGGCCGCCACCTCGGCGATCAGGGCCGGGTCGTCGCAGCGCAGGAAGGACGTGGCGGCGCCGCCGCGCAGCCTGCCGTGGCGGCGGGCCACGTCGTCGATCATGTAGGTCAGGGACTGCGGGACCGGGGTCTTCGACTTGGTGCGGAACAGGTCGTGCAGGTCCCCGGCGGTGCGGCCCGCGTCCAGCGCGCGGCGGACCGTGGACTCGCTGACCCGGTAGACCGTCGCGCTGCCCGCCGACTCCACGTCCGCGACCTCGTTGACCAGTGCCGCCAGGTGCGGCTCCAGCGGGCCGGGGGCGACGACCGTCAGGTCCGCCTGCACCAGCACGTGGTCGATCGGCTCCGGCAGCGCCTCCGCCATCCGCTTGGCCGCGGCCGCCGCGCCCTCCTCCAGCAGGGCGCGGCCCGGGCCGGTCAACGCGCCCAGGGCGACGATGCCCAACGCCGTCGCCTCGGTCAGGGTCCAGCGCACGACCTCGTCGCGCAGCCGCCCGCCGCGCCGGGGGGCGCGCCAGGCCAGCAGGGCGGCCAGGTCGTCGGGGTCGGTGACGCCGGTGCCGGGTTTCAGGTCCGCGAGCACCCGCAGGACCCGGGCGCGCTCCAGCGGCGCCACCGGGCGGCGAAGGTCCTCCGACAACGGGGCGAGCAGCCGCTCCTTCGCGTCGCGGTGGCCGCCGATGCCCGGGAGCCGGGGCAGGTCGAGCCACGCCGAGGCGAGGGCCGCCCACCGGTTGGCGGGGGAGGCGGTCAGCCACACGTCGCTGTGGTGGGTGGGGACGTACTCGGGGTTGGCGGACTCGTTGTCGGCCACCAGGGACGCGCCGACGGCCACCTCCACCAGGACGATCGCCTCGCGCTCGCCGATGTCCATGACCTTGGTGAGCTTGCGCAGGTCGCGCACGCCAAGACCGCCGGACTTGAGCACCGGGGGCGGGTCGTCGGACCACATGCGCAGCAGGGTCTCGGTGTGCCGGATGATCTCCAGCGTCGCGCCCGCCCCGGTGGAGTCGACGGCCTTGTTGGCCTTGGTGCGCAGCGCGGGCTCTTCGAGGACAGGCGCCCGCGCGCCCTTCAGCACCAGACCGACCTGCTGGGGGAGTTCGACGGTGTTGGCGTCCACGCGCGTGAGGAGCCCCCGGGCCAAGAGGCGCTGGATGGGGGTCTTGGCCTCATCGAGGGTCGGTACGGTCGCCGCATCCCGGGTGTTGCCTATAGGGCCGTTGGTCGACAGACGCGTCAAGATGCCGCGTTCGTCCTCGGGTAGCGCCAACAGCGCAGCTGCGATGTCCACACCGTCCAGGGCCGCCGACGGCCTACCGAGCCCGGTGGGGACAAGACCGCCCGCCTCCCGCGCAGCGGGCACCAGCGACACCGCGTTGTCGGGCCCCCAGGCGACGGCCAGCGACCGGAGCCGGTCCACCGCCTCCGCCAGCCGCATGGAGCTGACCTCGACACCGACATCGAGCCCGATGGCGCTAACCGGCGCACGGTCGGCACCGAGTGCCAAGAGCGCGTCGAGCACCACAAGGGTGAACGTGTCGAGCCCCTCGGCGGCCCGCGCCACCGAGGCCCGCGACGCCGCCCGGGTGGCCAGCACCGAGGTGTCGGCCGGACGGGGGGTGGCCAGGTCGGGGCGCGCCCGCAGCACCGCCGCCAGGTAGGCGTCATCCTGGGTGCGCAGCCAGTCGGTGAGCGTGGTGCCGGACACCCTGACCACGGTATACGGCCGCCCGGTCCGATAGCCTCATGAGGCACGCGCGGGTGTGCGTGAGCCGAGGAGGAGCCGTGGGCAAGACCGCCAAGACCGACCGCATCGACCCGACCTGGGCGGGCGACGACGACAAGGGCTCCCACCCGGTCACCGAGCTCACCTCCGACCGCCAGGGCGCGCTGTCCCCGTTCGGCGACATCACGTTCCCGCTGGAGACGATCCCGTACGTGCACCCGGAGACCAAGATCAACCGCTGAGGTCGTTCGGCCGTCCCGCGTCTCGACCGGCCAGGCACCCGTGCGCACCCGGCTCAAGGGCTGTGCGCCACGGGGCTAGGCTTTCCGGGTAAATCTGTGAATTGCAACCCACCCCGGAGAGTCGCATGCCCGTTCCCGGTCCCGGTTACTCGATCACCGTCCGGGTCGAGGCGCCGCCGTCGGCGAGCGCGGCCGGGGACCTGACCAGCGCGGTGGGCCGGGTCGGCGGTGTGATCACGGCGTTCGACGTCGTCGAGTCGCACAGCGACCGGGTGGTCGTCGACATCACCTGCAACGCGATGTCCGCCAACCACGCGCGCGACATCACCGAGGCGCTGGAGTCGCTGCCCGGGGTCGCGGTGCGGAAGGTGTCCGACCGGACCTTCCTCATGCACCTCGGCGGCAAGATCGAGGTCACCGCCAAGGTCGCGCTCCGCAACCGCGACGACCTCTCCCGGGCGTACACCCCGGGTGTCGCCCGGATCTGCCAGGCCATCGCCGAGAACCCGGACGACGCGCGCCGCCTCACCATCAAGCGCAACACCGTCGCCGTGGTCACCGACGGGTCCGCCGTGCTCGGGCTGGGCAACCTCGGCCCGGCCGCCGCGTTGCCGGTGATGGAGGGCAAGGCCGCGCTGTTCAAGAAGTTCGCCGGGGTCGACGCCTGGCCGGTGTGCCTGGACACCCAGGACACCGAGGAGATCATCCGGGCCGTCGAGCTGATCGCGCCGGTCTACGGCGGCATCAACCTCGAGGACATCGCCGCCCCCCGCTGCTTCGAGATCGAGGCGCGGCTGCGCGACAAGCTGAACATCCCCGTCTTCCACGACGACCAGCACGGCACCGCGATCTGCGTGGTCGCGGCCCTGCGCAACGCGCTGCGCGTGGTCGGCAAGGACATGTCAGCCGTCCGCATCGTGGTCTGCGGGGTCGGCGCGGCCGGGTCGGCCATCATCCGGCTGCTGTCCCAGCGCGGACCGGCCGACATCATCGCCGTCGACATCGACGGGATCGTGCACCGCGGCCGCGAGAACATGGACGCCAACATGGCGTGGGTCGCGGCCAACACCAACCGGGCCGACGTCTCAGGCCGCCTGCACGACGCCCTGGTCGGGGCGGACGTGTTCATCGGCGTCTCCGCGCCCAACCTCTTCGGCGCCGACCAGGTCGCCACCATGGCCGAGGGCGCCGTGGTGTTCGCGCTGGCCAACCCCGACCCGGAGATCGACCCGCTGGAGGCGCAGAAGCACGCCGCCGTGGTCGCCACCGGCCGCTCGGACTACCCGAACCAGATCAACAACGTGCTGGCCTTCCCCGGCGTCTTCCGCGGCCTGCTCGACGCCCAGGCGCACGGCATCACCGACGCCATGCTGCTCGCCGCGGCCGACGCGCTCGCCGACATCGTCGACGGCGACCGGCTCAACCCGTCGTTCATCGTGCCGAGCGTGTTCGACGCCGCGGTCGCCCCGGCCGTCGCCGAAGCCGTGCGCAAGGCCGCCACGGCGGGCTGACCCGCTCGACCCGCCCCCGCTGTGCCCGTGTCCCACCCTCCCGCCCACTAGCATCGGTGGGGTGGGCGAGTTGAGCCATGTGGACGACACGGGCGCGGCGCGGATGGTCGACGTCACCGCCAAGGACATCACCGACCGGATCGCGGTCGCCAGCGGCGTGCTGCGCACCACGAGAGCGGTCGTCGACCTGCTCCGCCGCGACGGCCTGCCCAAGGGCGACGCGCTGGCCACCGCGCGCATCGCCGGGATCATGGGCGCCAAGCGCACGCCCGAGCTGATCCCGCTGTGCCACCCGCTGCCGCTCTCCGGCGCCAAGATCGACCTCGTCCTGGTCGAGGACGAGGTCCGGATCACCGCGACGGTCCGCACCACCGGCCGCACCGGCGTGGAGATGGAGGCGCTGACCGCCGTGGCGGTGTCCGGTCTGACCCTGCACGACATGGTCAAGGCCGTCGACCCGGCCGCGGTGCTCGACGCCATCCGCCTGGAGCGCAAGGACGGCGGCAAGTCCGGGACCTGGACCAGGGAGCAGGCATGACCCGCCACGCCCGCGTCGTCACCGCGTCCAACCGCGCGGCGAGCGGTGTCTACGAGGACAAGACCGGCCCCGTGATCGTCGCCTGGCTGCGCGACCGCGGCTACGAGACCCCGGACGCCGCCGTCGTCCCCGACGGCGAGCCGGTCGAACGCGCCCTGCGCGCGGCGGTGGGCGTCGACGTCGTCATCACGACCGGCGGCACCGGTATCAGCCCGACCGACCGCACCCCCGAGGCCACCCGGGCGGTCATCGACCACGAGGTCCCCGGCCTGGCCGACGCCATCCGCGCCGCCGGGCTGCCCAAGGTCCCGACCGCGGTGCTGTCCCGTGGGGTCGCGGGGGTCGCGGGCCGCACCCTGGTCGTGAACCTGCCGGGGTCGACCGGCGGGGTGCGGGACGGGCTGGGCGTGCTCGACGCGGTCCTGTCCCACGCCGTCGACCAGCTCCGCGGCGGCGACCACCCCAGGACCCCGACGCCCGCCGGGGCGCTCGTCGCCCGCGCGGACGTCAGCGAGTCCCCGATCTCGGTCGAGGAGCACGCGGAACTGGTGGAGAACGCGGCCGCGGGCGCGGTCGTCACGTTCGCGGGCGTCGTCCGGGACCACGACCGCGGCCGCTCGGTCCACGGGCTGACCTACGAGGGGCACCCCGGCGCGAAAGACGTCATCGCGGAGGTGGCCGCGGACATCGCGGCGATTCCCGGGGTCCGCGCCATCGCGGTGAGCCACCGGATCGGTCCACTGGCCATCGGGGACGTCGCACTGGCCTGCGCGGTCTCGGCGGACCACCGGGCGGAAGCGTTCGCGGTGTGCGCGCGGCTGGTCGACGAGGTCAAGGCGCGGCTGCCGATCTGGAAGCACCAGCGCTTCGCCGACGGCACCGACGAGTGGGTCAACTGCCCGTAGGCGTCAGTTCCGGACCCACAGGCAGAACGGGTGCCCGGCGGGGTCGAGGAACACCCGCACGTCCTCCTGCGGCTGGAACTCGGCCAGCACCGCACCCTCGGCCAGCGCCTTGGCCCCGGCCGCGCGCAGGTCCGCGACCTCGATGTCCAGGTGCGCCATCATCTGCTGCCGCCCGCCGCGCGTCGGCCAGGTCGGCGCCACGTACGCGGGCTCGGTCTGGAAGGAGAGCCCGGTCCCGCCGCCGGGCGGCCGCAGGGTCACCCAGTCCGCCTCGTCCGCACCGCGGGGCCAGCCGAGGAGGCGCTGGTAGAAGCCCGCCAGCTCCTGGGCGTCCCGGGAGTCGAGCACGGAGGCGGTCAGGGTCATCCACGGTCTAGATCCCATACCGCCAGGCTAGGTCGGTTCCGGAGGCCGCACCGAATGGCCCCTGACAACGGCTCGGCCCCCGCCGCTCCAACAGGGCAGGAGCGGCGGGGGCCGGGAAACGAGCCGGTAAGGCGCTTACTTGGTGGCGATCTTCTGACCCACCAGGATCAGGTTCGGGTCACCGATGAAGTCCTTGTTCTTCTCGTGCAGCGACTGCCAGCCGCCCGAGACACCCTGCTGGGTGGCGATCTTGGACAGCGTGTCGCCCGCGACCACGGTGTAGTCGCCGTTCGGGTTCGACTTCGACACGGCGGCGGTCGTCGCGGCCACGGGGGCCACCGCGACCGGAGCGGTCCGGGTCTCGGTCTTCGGCGCGGTCTTGGTGACCTTCTTCGGCGCCGTCGCCTGCTTCTTGGCGGGGGCGGCGGCCTTCTTGGGCGCGGAAGCCGACTTGGCCGACCCGCCCTTCTTGCCGCACACGGGCCACGCGCCGATGCCCTGGGTCTTGAGCACGTTCTCCGCAACGCGGATCTGCTCGTCGCGAGAGGCGTTGTGGGCGCTGCCCGAGCCGCCGTTCGCCTTCCAGGTGCTGGGGGTGAACTGCAAGCCGCCGTAGTACCCGTTACCGGTGTTGATGTTCCAGTTGCCGCCGCTCTCGCACTGGGCCACAGCGTCCCAGTTGACGGACTCGGCGGAGGCGGGGGTCGCGGCGATCGCCATCGGGGCACCGACCGCGACGCCTGCGACGACGACGCGAGCGATGGTGCGCTGGGCGGCGGTCTGCTTGCGGTGCTTGCCACGGTAGGACATTTGGGTCTCTCCTCCCGCGCCTGCGCTTGCCGCGCTGTGGGTTGGACCTCGTGGGCCCGACCGACCGGAGTCGGCCACCGCGTCGCGCACCGGGGTGCTCGTCGTGGTCCCTCGCCCCTGTCCGAGAGTTCGCTTTCGCTCGGGGTTGGTTCCCGAGAGCCCGCCGAACAGGGTTTGGCGCTGCGAACTCCCGGGTCTAGCGCGGCTGGTCGGGGCCAGCCGGAAGCGACGGTACGTAACGGTGAGGGGATTGGAAAACTCCACGGGGCGTGACCGTCGTCACAGTAACGGCGCGCAACCTTCCGCGATCCCTGGCGTTTAGCCAGGTCAGCGCGTCGCACCGGGCTGTTATTTGGCCGTGTCCAACCCGAGATAAATAACCGTCGGTGAGTTCTGGCTCACGTCTGTTCCCCGGGTACTAGGCCAACTGGGAACGGCCATCACCCGCCCGCGAATGGCGGCAGGACGTCGAGTCCGGTGCCGTGCGGCACCGGGGTGGCGCGGTCGCGCACGGCGACGCCGTCGAGCAGGAAACTGGCCGCGGCGAGCACCCGCGCGAGCCCGTCGCCGTGCCGGGCCGCGATGCTCGTCACGGCGTCCGCGACGGTCGCCCCGTGGGGCAGCGAGACCTCTTCTTCGTGCACGCCCGCGGCCGCGCGCGCGCCCGCGAAATACCGCACCCTCACGACCGTGTTCACACCCACCCCACCCCACCGCCTCTCCGGAGAAGTTCCCTCGTTCGGCCCCGCCCGGTTTCGCCCGTTCGGGTTACGGCCGGACCCGGGTCCGGCCGCCGATCGCGCCGAGTGGACTACCCGCCGATCGCGCTCATCGGGCGGATCGGCTGGGCGAACCCGGCCTCGTTGATCTCGTGCCCGGCGAGCTTGGCCCACATCGTGGCCCGCCACCGCCGGGCGACCTCCTCGTCGGGCAGCCCCGCGCGCAGCGGCGCCCGCAGGTCGGTCTCGGTCTGGCTGAACAGGCACGACCGCAGTTGGCCGTCCGCGGTCAGCCGGGTGCGGTCGCAGTCGCCGCAGAACGGCCGGGTCACCGACGCGATCACGCCGACCTCGCCGGGGCCGCCGTCGACCAGCCACCGCTCGGCGGGCGCGGCGCCGCGCGGGCGCGGGCTCGGCGTGAGCTCGAACTCGCGGCCCAGCGCGGTGAGGATCTCCGCGGCGGTGATCATCTCGGCGCGGTCCCAGCCGTGCTGCGCGTCGAGCGGCATCTGCTCGATGAAGCGCAGGTGGTAGCCGTGGTCGAGGCAGTAGCGCAGCAGCGGCGCGGCCTCGTCGTCGTTGCGCCCGCGCACCAGCACCGCGTTGACCTTCACCGGGGTCAGCCCGGCGTCGCGGGCGGCGGCCAGGCCGTCGAGCACGTCGGCCAGCCGGTCCCGGCGGGTCAGCTCGGCGAACCGCTCCGGCCGCAGGGTGTCCAGCGACACGTTGATCCGGTCCAGGCCCGCTGCGGCCAGCGCGGGCGCGCGGGCGGCCAGGCCGATGGCGTTGGTGGTCATGGAGATCCGCGGTCGCGGGGCCAGCGCGGCGGTCGCGGCGATGATCCCCTCGACGCCGCGCCGCAGGGTCGGCTCGCCGCCGGTGAACCGCACGTTGGTGACCCCGAGGCGCTCGACCGCGATCCGGACCAGCCGGACCACCTCGTCGTCGGTCAGCCGGTCCGCCCGGGGCATCCAGTCCAGCCCCTCGGCGGGCATGCAGTATGTGCAGCGGAGGTTGCACCGGTCGGTCAGCGAGACCCGCAGATCGGTCGCGACCCGGCCGAAGCGGTCGACCAGCAGTGGGGAATCCGGTCTCGGCGGGGCCCCCGGCGCCGACGCGGGGTCCTGCGCCCCAGTGCCGCGGATGCCGGGAAACCCGAGGTCAACGGCTGTCACCCGATCCAGGGTAGCCCTCGTCGCCGACCCGGTGGACACCCGGCGCGAGCGGTAGCTCACCATTCACCTCACACCGGGCAGCCGCGCCGCAGCTGCGGAACTAATGTCTCTGCCATGCCGTATTTCAGGGTCGCCGAGGCCGCCCGGCTGCTGGGGGTCAGCGACGACACCGTGCGCCGCTGGGTCGAGCAGGGGCACCTCGCCGCCGAGGTGGACGGCGCGGGCCGCAAGGTCGTCGACGGCGCGGTGCTCGCCGCGTTCGCCCGCGCGCAGGCCACCGAGGTGCCGGACCCGACCGGGGTCGGCCGCTCGGCCCGCAACCGGTTCGTCGGGTTGGTCACCGAGGTCAAGGCCGACGCGGTGATGGCCCAGGTCGAGTTGCAGTGCGGCCCGCACCGGGTGGTGTCGCTGATGAGCACGGAGGCGGTGCGCGAGCTGGAGCTGGTCCCGGGGTCGCTGGCGGTGGCGCTGGTCAAGGCCACGCAGGTGATCGTGGAGACACCGGACCGAGTGGTCCAGTCCACTCGGCACCCGGCGGCTGGGTAGCCTCTCGCCATGAGCGGCCGGTGGACCTACCTGATGGACATGGACGGGGTGCTGGTGCACGAGGAGCACCTCATCCCGGGCGCGGACGTGCTGATCAGCGAGCTGACCGCCGCCGCGACGCCCTTCCTGGTGCTGACCAACAACTCCATCTACACCCCGCGCGACCTGCGCGCCCGGCTCCTGCGCACCGGCCTCGACGTGCCCGAGTCCGCGATCTGGACCTCGGCGCTGGCCACCGCGAAGTTCCTCGACACCCAGCGCCCCGGCGGCTCCGCCTTCGTCATCGGCGAGGCCGGGCTCACCACCGCGCTGCACCAGGTCGGGTACGTGCTCACCGACCGCGACCCCGACTACGTGGTGCTCGGCGAGACCCGCACCTACAGCTTCACCGCGATCACCCGGGCCATCCGGCTGATCGAGGAGGGTGCCCGGTTCATCGCGACGAACCCGGACGCCACCGGCCCCAGCCGCGAGGGCTCGCTGCCCGCGACCGGCTCCGTGGCCGCGCTGATCGAACGCGCCACCGGCCGCGCGCCCTACTACGTGGGCAAGCCGAACCCGTTGATGATGCGGTCCGCGCTGCGCGCGTTGGGGGCACACTCGGAGACGACGCTCATGATCGGCGACCGGATGGACACCGACGTGCGCAGCGGATTGGAGGCGGGGTTGCACACGATCCTGGTGCTGTCGGGGATCTCCGGGGCGCAGACCGCGGACCTGTTCCCGTACCGGCCCACGCTGGTGCTCGACTCGGTCGCCGACCTGGTCGGCCACACCGCCGACCCGTTCGCCCAGCGGTAGTTCGGCCGGGGGTGGGTGTGGTCACGTTCGGTATCCGCTGGCCGTCGGGCTTGGCGATCACTGCGCGTCGCCGTCGCGGCTCCCCTATCGTCGTCGCTGTGCAGCAGGACAGCCCCGAGGCGGACGGCGCGGGGGCGACCTACGTGGTCGGCGACGTGCACGGGCACCGCGACGAACTGCTCGACGCCCTGCGCGAAGCCGGCCTGGCCACCGCCGACGGCGAGTGGGCGGGCGGGTCGGACCACCTGTGGTTCCTCGGCGACTTCGTCGACCGCGGCCCGGACGGCATCGGTGTGATCGACCTGGTCCGGTCGCTGTCCGACAGCGCCGCCGCGGCGGGCGGCCGGGTGGAGACCCTGCTGGGCAACCACGAGATCCTGCTGCTGGGCATGCACCGCTTCGGCGACGAGGAGGTGCCGTCGGACTTCGGCCCGCGCAGCTTCGCCCGCAGCTGGCAGATGAACGGCGGCAAGGGCACCGACCAGGAGGCCCTGACCCCCGCCCACGTCGAGTGGCTGGTCAGCCGCCCGGTCCTGGCGCTGGTCGGCGACCACCTGCTGATGCACTCCGACACCACGGAGTACCTGGGCTGGGGCGTGGACATCCCGACGATCAACACCGCCGTCGAGGGCATCCTGCGCTCGGACGACATCAGCCAGTGGTGGGAGGTCTGGCGCCGGATGACCACCCGCTACGCGTTCCGCGGCCCCGACGGGGAGCAGGTGGCCCACGCGCTGCTCGCGGCCCTGGGCGGCGAGCAGATCGTGCACGGCCACAGCGTGATCGCCGACCAGCTCGGCATCCTGCCGACCGAGGTCGACGGGCCGCTGCGGTACGCGGGCGGCAAGGTGCTGGGCATCGACGCGGGCCTGTTCGTCGGCGGCCCGTGCCTGGTCGTGCGGCTGCCGTGGGAGTCGGCGACCGAGGAACCGGACGAGGCTGACCGACCGGTCTCCCCAGTGGAACCGAGCTCCGACGAGCCCGCGGCGGCCGACGAGCCCGATGAAGCCGTCGAGGTCGTTGACGCCGAGGAAGTCGTCGAAGCCGAGGACTCCGCGGAGGTTGAGGAACCCACCGAGGCTGCCGAGTCCGCCGAGTCGTCCGTGATCGACGAGCCCGAGAAGCCGGGGACTAGCGCAACCGCTGACTGAGCGCGGCGACGTTCACCGCGTCGAACTCCCGCAGGAGCGCCCGAATCCCGCTCGCCGCCTCCCGGTCGGAGTGGCCGAACCCGAGCCTGCCCACAACGGTGTCCCACTCGAGATCGTCGTCGACCGCGGCCGCTAAGAGACCAAGCCCACGTCCACCCCCAACGACCTTGCCGAGCGCGTCCTGGTACCCCGGCCACCGCGTCGCCAACTCCGCCACCGCGATCAACTCGCACGCCCGGTCCACCGACGGCGCCCCATCGGCCAACGTCACCACGCGCAGGTAGAACTGCCACACCGTGATGAGCCGCTTGTACTCACGGACCGTCCCGCTCTCCTGCGCCGCCAACCGCCGCCGCAACACGCCCCGCACCACCGGATGCCGCTCCAGCGGCACCGCCTCCACCGCGCTCGGCGCCTCGGCGACGACCGGCACCGCAGTCGCGGTGTCGGTCGTGGACAGGTCGTCGCGCACGTCGAGCTCGCGCATGGTTCCGCGCGCTTGGTGCTGGACCGGGCCGAGGTGGTGGTCGAGCACCGGGCCGGTGGCCTCCTCGGCGATGGCGGGCAACCGGACCGGGAGCTGCACGAGCTTGCGCAGGAACGTCCACCCCGGACTCGGGTCGTGCGGGTGCCGGACCCGGCCGCCGTCGGCGAGGTCCCGGTAGGAGTGGTCGATGTGCGCCGCGACGGTCCCCGGGTCGAGCCCGATGACGAACCGCGTGCGCGGCAGACCGCCGCAGATGAACACGTTGATCGCGCTCAGCACCTCCGCCGTGGTGTGCGGGAGGCAGCGGTCGAGGTCGTCGATGAACACCACGAGGTGCCTGCCCGCGCCCGCGAGTTCGCCGAGCAGCTCACCCACGTCGTGCTGCGTGAGGTAGAGGTACCCGGACCGCGCGTGGTAATACGGGTCGCGCACCGCCGGGTCCGTCGGTGGCGCGGTCTGGGTGAACGCCCCGCTGGTCAGCGGCCCGTGGAACAGCTCGCTGGGCAGGAAACTCGCCGCCCGGCCCCGGAAGAACCGGTAGGCGGTGTGCGTCAGCCCCGCGACCAGCAGCGCGGCGGGCAGCAGCACGAACCAGCCCGGGGTCAGTCCCAGGAACCGGCCGCTGGACTGGTCGCGGGCCAGCAGGCTCGCGACCGGGATGCCCAGCGCCAGGGTGCCCGCGGCCAGCAGCGGCGACCTGATCCGCCGCCAGATCGCGCGCCGCAGCCCGGGCCGGTCGATCTTGCCGAGGTTGCGGGTGAACCAGAACCGCTGCCGCGACTCGGCGTCCGGGTAGACCGCGTCCTCGACCGCCTTGGTCAACTCCCGTGCCAGCCCGGCCCAGACCTGCTGGTCGGACTGGTACAGCCACGAGTTGAACTCCACGACCACCGGTGTCGAACCGGGCCGCGGCTCGCGCGCGGGTTCCGGCGGTGGCCTGCGCAGCAGCGCGCAAGCCCGCGCCACGCGCAGCGGCGGGTCCGGCGGCGGTGCCGCGCAGGTGCCGGAGACTTCCCGCTTGACCAGGTCCAGCAGCGTGCTCTTGCCCGAACCCCACGGTCCCTCGATGGTGACCACCGTGGGCCCGCGGTCGTTGTCCGGTGGCTCGCGCAGGGTGTCGGCGAGCACGGTGACCAGGTGCGCGCGGTCCAGCAGGTCCCGATCCGCGCGCTGGTCGCCGAAGCCCCGGATGCGCACCGGGCCGAGCCGGTCGGCGGTGTGGTCGCGCGCCGCCGCGTTGCCGACGAACGGCAGGTCCTCCTCGCCCCACCCGGTCAGCACGGGCAGCTTCCAGTCGTCCCGCGCCATGTCCGCGATCAGGCGGTCCGCGACCTGCCGGAAGGTGAGGGTCGGGGGACCACCCTCGATGCCGTTGGTCAGCACGTCCGCCAGCCCCGCGCTGTAGGCGCTGCCCGCGGCGGCGAGCAGGTACCCGCGCGGCGCCACCCCCACGGGCGCGTGCCGGGCGTAGCCGGTTTCCAGCGCCAGGTACGCGGTTTCGACGTCGCTGCTCGCGATCGCGTTGGTGAGCACGCTGACCGGGAACCACGTCGAGGTGACCCCGGACACCGAGGAACCCTGGGCCAGGTGGGTTTCGCCGTCGAGGTGCGAGTGCCCGGAGTAGTAGACGAGCAGCCGCCGCGTCCCGGCCACGGCCCACGCGATGGCGGCCACGTAATCGGGGCGTTCCGGTTCGGTCACCACCAGTAGACGGTCCGGGGTGACGCCGCACCGGTCGAGCAGCGCACGGCGCACCCGGTGCACGCGGCTGGTGGACAGCGGCATGGGTGAGAGCCGGTCCTCGGCCGCGTACCCCGCGATGATCAGCAGGACGCGGCTGTCCGGGGCCGCCAACGCCAGGTCCACGCGCCTACGCCGTGGGCACGATCCGGGAACCCAGCGGGACCAGGGAGATCGGGATCATCTTGAAGTTGGCGATGCCCAGCGGGATGCCGATGATCGTGACGCACAGCAGCAAACCCGTCACGACGTGGCCCAGCGCCAGCCACCAGCCCGCGAAGACGATCCAGATGAGGTTGCCGATGGCGGAGCCCGCGCCCGCGTCGCGGCGGGGCTCGATGGTCCGGCCGAAGGGCCAGAGGGCGTAGTTGGCGATCCGGAAGGAGGCCAGGCCGAACGGGATGGTGATGATCAGCACGCAGCAGATCACCCCCGCGATGACGTACCCCACCGCCATCCAGAAGCCGCAGAAGAAGAGCCAGATCACGTTCAGCAGTAGGCGCACGTGATCAGTGTCGCGCAAGTGGGCGGGGGAGTGTGGTCCGCTCACTAGGATCGGGTGAGCGGAGAGGGGACGCGCGCACATGGGCCTGGCTGTCGGTTTCGACCTCGACATGACCCTGATCGACCCCCGGCCCGGCATGGTCGCCGCGATGGCGGCGCTGGCCGCGGAAACCGGTTTCGACCTCGACGGCGAGCACTTCGCGGCCAACCTCGGTCCGCCGCTGGAGGTGGCGTTCCGCGGATTCGCCGTACCGGAGGCGCGGATACCGGCGCTGGCCACCCGGTTCCGAGCCATGTACCCGGAGTACGTGGTTCCGGTCACCATCGCGCTACCCGGCGCGGGTGCCGCGCTGGAATCGGTGCGCGCCGCCGGTGGCCGCACATTGGTGGTGACCGGGAAATACGAGCCCAACGCCGCGCGGCACATTGCCCAGTTCGGTTGGCACGTCGACGCGCTGGTCGGTAACCGCTGGTCGGTGGCCAAGGCCGAGTCGCTGCGCGAACACGGCGCCGCGGTTTATGTCGGCGACCACGAAGGCGATATGGCGGGCGCGCGGGCGGCGGGCGCACTCGCGGTCGGCGTCACAACCGGCCCGTGCACGGCCGAACAACTGCGCGCCAGCGGGGCCGACGCGGTTCTGACGAGCCTCGAGGAATTCCCCGCCTGGCTATCCGAGTACCTCAATACCGGTGGTTACCAGTCCCAAAAGCCCTTGTAGCCACGAGGGAAATCCCTCTACCCTGGCGAATAAGTGATCTAGCGGTTGCGGACCAACCGGACCACACCCAGCACCAGACCGGCGGGCAAGGCCATCGACACCGCCCACAGCCAAGAGGCGTGCCGGTCGAACAGGCTCAGGGTGAAGATGGCCACAACCGCCAGCAAGCCGAGGCCGAACAGCAGGAAAGCGACGCGCATCGGCAGGTCGCGGTGGGTCTGGGCGGTCATGGGAACAGGATAAGCGCCCCGTTCGTTTCGACCACCGCGAAGGCGGTGGTAACGCCTGGGCGGGGCTGAGGCGACTCAACTGCCGAGCCTCGGCGTGGCCTAGGCTTGGGGGACGCGTCCAGGGTGTGCGCCCGGGGCGCGTTCGCTTTGCGCGGGCGATGGGTCCGCGGCGCGCGGGGCGAGGCGACGACGTAGGGAACGGTGAGTGCTGTGCCGACCGGCAAGGTCAAGTGGTACGACTCGGAGAAGGGCTTCGGGTTCGTCACGCAGGACGGGGGCGAGGACGTCTACGTCCGCGCGTCCGCGCTGCCCGCGGGGGTGTCCGGGCTCAAGGCCGGGCAGCGCATCGAGTTCGGCGTCGCCGACGGGCGCCGGGGGCCGCAGGCGCTCTCGGTCCGGCTCGTGGACGCGCCGCCGTCGGTCGTCGAGGCCAGGCGCCGTCCCGCCGAGGAGCTGCACGGCCTGGTCGAGGACATGATCAAGATGCTGGAGTCCACCGTCCAGCCCGACCTGCAGCGCGGTCGCTACCCCGACCGCAAGGTCACCAAGCGGATCGCCGAGGTCGTCCGCGCGGTCGCCCGCGAGCTCGACCCGTAACCGGCGGCTACTTCTTCCGGTCCAGGTCCCCCTGTAGCACCCACATGCCCGTCGTCGCGGGCCGGTTCGCGTCGGGGAAGGCGACCTTCTGCACGATGACCATCAGCAGCGTGTCGTCGTCCGACGGCAGGTCGAGGGTGAACGCGTGCTGCTTGGCCTGCGGGAAGAAGAGCTTGCTGCTGCCGTCGATGATCCGGCCCTCGCCGTTGGCGTAGGAGAACGTCACGCCCCAGGGGCTCTCGGAGATCTCCGACGGCACCGAGATCTGCACCGTCTTGCCCATGCGCATGCGCAGCGAGCCGAAGACCGGGGTCTTGCAGCCGCGCAGCACACCGTCGGGGCAGTTCGCGTTCACCGGTCCGACGGAGACGCTGTTGCCGTCGGAGTAGAAGGTCACCTCGGGCTTCGGCGGCGGGGCGCACCCGGCCACCACCGCGACGGTGACGCAGGTCAGGGCTGCGGTGAGGACTCGGCGCACGGGGCTGACCCTACGTGTCCTCACCGGCCGGTCGCGCCGCGGGCCGCGCGGGGCCGAAGCGGCGCAGCGCGGCTGCCGCGCTCGCCGCGCCCTGCCCGCCGAACCCGGGGATGAGCGAGCCGCCGCCGCGAGTCACCAGCGTCTGCGCCAGACCGACCCCCAGCATGATCGACACCACCAGGAAGCCGACCCACCAGATCGGCGGCAGCAGCACGCCGACCGCGCCGCCGAACACCCAGCCCAACTGCAGCACGGTCTCCGAGCGCCCGAACGCCGACGCCCGGGATTCCTCCGGCAGCTCGTCCTGGATCACCGCGTCGAGGCTGTTCTTCGCCAGCGCGCTCGCCACCGCGCCGACCAGGCCGACGACGGTGGCCGCGAAGATGCCCGCGGTGATCGTCGCCACGACCGTCGCGGCCAGCGCGCCGATGACGCAGCCGAGCACGAGCTGCTCGTGGTTGCGGACGTGCACCCGCGCCCCGATCGCGTTGCCCGCGAAGCTGCCCAGCCCCGCCGCGCCCGCGATCAGGCCGAGCAGCAGCAGCTGCTGGAACGGCTCGGCCTCGTTCTGCGCGCGCACGGCGAACGCGGCGAACATCATCAGGAACCCGGTGAGCACCCGGATCGTGCCGTTGCCCCACAGCGACACCACCACGTGCCTGCCCATGGGTCTGCGCTTGTTCGCCGTGGGCAGCGGCATCCGGGCGCTGATCGACGCGGGCACCTCGCCCTCGGTGACCTCCACCCAGGCGGGGATCTTCAACGCCTGCACGGCACCGACGCCGCAGATCAGGACCGTGAACCACAGGGCGCCGGGCGAGCCGAAGATGTTGGCGAACAACGCGGCGACACCACCCGCCGCGGCACCGGCCCCCAGGCCGAACACCGTCAACCGGGCGTTGGTCTTGGCCAGCGTGGTCTCCGGCGGCAGCACCCTCGGGGTGATCGCCGCCTTGAGCACGGTGAACGACTTGGACAGCACCATTTTCCCGAGCGCGGCCGGGTAGAGCATCCAGTCGTCGAAGTGCATCGCCATGATCAGGCACATCAGCGCCTGCCCGGCCGACGCCGCGCACATCGCCAGCCGCCTGCCGCGCTGGAGGCGGTCGAGCATCGGGCCGATGACCGGCGCCAGCAGCGCGAACGGGGCCACGGTGATCAGCAGGTAGAGCGCGACCTTGCCCTTGCTCTCGCCGCTGGCCGCGGAGAAGAACAGGGTGTTCGCCAGCGCCACGGCCATCGCCGCGTCACCGGCGTAGTTGAGCATCGTGGCGTAGGTCAGCGAGGTCAGGCCGGACTTGTCGGCGCCGTCGGCGTTCGCGGCCCTGCGGAACGCGGTCATCGCCTGGCTGGTCAGCTGCTTGCTGCGCAGCGCGGCCACGCGGGTGACGGTCAGCTTCTTCGGGTAGCGCGGCGGGGGCGGCTCGTCGCCCCGGTAGCGGTCGACCTCGGTCCGCTCGTGGCGGTCGCCCTCCTCGGGGTCACGACGGCGGTCGTAGCGGTCGTCGTACCGGTCTTCGCGCCTGTCGTCGCGGCGGTCTTCGTAGTAGCGGTCGTCGCGGCGGCGGTCGTCGTACCCGGTGCCGCTCCTGCGGGACTGGTCGTACGGGTGGTCGTCGTACTGGCCCCGGCCGTAGCGCTCGGGGTCTTGGTCGCCGTAGGTCTCGTAGCGCGACTCGGCGGGTTCCGCCATCCGCCTCGTCGTGGCGCGCGGCGGCGGCAGCGGGTCCGGCCTGCGGGGCGCGTGCGGGGGCACCGGGTTCTGCCGGGGGATCCCCTTGGTCGGCGGCTCCGGCTCCCGCCAGCTCGGCTGCTGGACGTTCGCCCAGCCCCGCTTCGCCTTGCGGCCCGAACGGCGGCCGGAGGGCGGCTGATCTGCGGGGTTGTTGCGAATCACGTCGTCCATCCTGCCGTACCCGGTGGCTGTCCGGGGGATCAAGCGGTCGTTGTTCCGACGTCGCCGGGGCTTGTCAGGTTTCTGTCACCGGGCGGCCGGGTCGAATCTGATCCGGAACAGGCGGGGCCACAGCTTGCCGGTCACGAGGAACTCATCGGTGCCGGGCACGGCGGCGATACCGTTGAGTACGTCCGCGTTCGCGCGTTCATCCGGTCGCAGTAGCCCGCTCAGGTCGGCCTCGGCCGTCACCGCGCCGGTGGCGGGGTCGATCCGCACGATCCGGTCGGTCTGCCAGACGTTGGCGTAGACCGCGCCGCCCGCGCACTCCAGCTCGTTGAGGTTGCGCACCGGGCCGTTGGCGTCGTGCACCCGCACGTCACCGACCTCGGCGAAGGTGCCCGGGTCGCGGAAGGCGAGCCGGTCGGTGCCGTCGCTCATGACCAACCGGCCACCGTCGTGGCACAGGCCCCAACCTTCACCCGTATAGGTGACTCGTCGGCGTTCGGCGAGGGTCGCCCGGTCGCGCTCGACGGCCACGCCGTCGCGCCAGGTGATCTGCCAGATCCGGTCGCCGACGACGGTGATGCCCTCGCCGAACATCTCGGCGGGCAGGTCGACGCTGCTCTGCACCGCCCCCGTGGCCGGGTCGACCGCGCGCACCTGCGACTTGCCCACCAGGCCCGTGCCCTCGTAGAGCACGCCGTCGGCCAGTTCGAGGCCCTGGGTGAAGGCGCCCTTGTCGTGCGAGACCTCGCCGAGGACCCGCGGCGTCAGCACGGTTGCGCCCGCTGCCGGTGCGGGTGTGGGAGAAGCGGAGGAACAACCCGCGGCCAAGCAGCCGAGCACGGCGGTGGTGATCGAGGCGATCGAGCGGGCGCGCACCCCACAAGCGTGACACGGCTGTGTGAGCCGTAGCGGCCGTGGGGCACAATCAGCCGTGATGACCTCGACGCCTGCACCAGAAGCCGCGACCGACCCCGCGCTGATCGCCGCGGTCGAGTTCGCGCGGGCCGCCGCACGGGAGCAGGCCGGGACCGAGGTCGGCGCGCACGTCGAGGTGCGCGCCGAGGACTCGGCTTCGGCGACGCACCTGTTCGAGGCGGACAAGACCGGTTACCGCGGTTGGCGGTGGGCGGTGACCGTCGCCGTGTCCGCACCGGACACGGACGTGACCGTGAGCGAGGTCGTGCTGCTGCCCGGCCCGGACGCCCTGGTCGCCCCGCCGTGGGTGCCCTGGCAGGACCGGGTCCGCGCGGGCGACCTCGGCGTCGGCGACCTGCTGCCGACCGCCCCGGACGACCCGCGCCTGGTACCCGCGTACCTCGAGTCCGACGACCCGGAGGTCGAGGAGCTGGCCATGGAGGTGGGGCTCGGCCGCGTGCGCGTGCTGTCCCGCTTCGGCCGCCTCGACGCCGCCGACCGCTGGCAGACCGGCGAGTTCGGACCCGGCTCCGACATGGCCCGCGGCGCCCCCGCGGCCTGCGGCACGTGCGGCTTCTACCTGCCGGTGGCGGGTGCGGTCGGCGCGGCGTTCGGCGTCTGCGGGAACGAGCTGGCCCCGGCTGACGGGCGGGCCGTGCACGCCGGGTACGGCTGCGGCGCGCACTCGGAGGCCGAGGTCGAGCAGATCTCGCCGGTCCTGGTCGCCGACCTGATCTACGACGACGCCCAGCTCGACGTCGAGGCCACACCGCTGCCCGAGCCGGTCGAGGGCGGTCGGTCCGACGACTCGCTCGCTACCGAGGCCGACGGCCCGGCGTCGGTGGCCGCCGAAGCCGATGAGCCCGCCGCCGACGAGCCGCAGTCCGCGGTCGTCGCGGAGACCGAGCCCGACGAGGTGATCGAGGCCGCGGCGGACCAGGCCGAGGACGCGCTGGTGCAGGCTGAGCTGGCCGACGAGCCGTCGGGTCAGCCCGAGTCCGACCAGCGCGGGTGAGCGCGCCGACCGACCCGTTCGGCACCGCGGCCCTGCGCGCCGCCGTGCTGGGCGCGTGGGCCACCTCGCCCACCCGGTTCCGCGAGGACGCCAACGCCGAGGAAGACCTCTACCTCGGTGGCTACCGCGACCGGCTGCTGGTCGAGCTGGCGCAGAACGCCGCCGACGCGGCCGACGGCGCCGGTACCCTCCGACTCTCCCTTGTGGACGGTGAGCTGCGGGCGGCGAACACCGGTCGGCCGCTCGACGCCGACGGCGTCGCCGCGCTCGCCTCGTTACGCGCGTCGGCGAAGAACCCGGCCCAGGGCGTCGGCCAGTTCGGCGTCGGCTTCTCCGCCGTGCTCGCGGTCACCGACGCGCCGTCCGTGCTCTCCCGCGCGGGCGGTGTCGCGTTCTCGGCCGAGCGGACCCGCGCGGCCATCGCCGAGCACCCCGACCTGGCGGCCCGCGCCGCCGAGCGCGGTGGGCGCGTGCCGGTGCTGCGCGTGGTGTGGCCCGCGGACGGTGACGTGCCGGACGGGTTCGCCACCGAGGTCCGGCTGCCGCTGCGCGACGGTGTCGACGGTGCCGCCCTGCTCGCCGACTTCGCGGGGCAAGCCGCCGACCTGCTGCTGGCGCTGCCCGGGCTGGAGCGCATCGAGATCGGCGCGGACGCGTGGTGGCGGGTCGGCGACGGCGCCCGCGTGCACATCCACGGGCCGGACGGTGTCGTGTCGTGGCTGGTGCACCGGGTCGCGGGCGTGCTGCCGGAAGACCTGGTGGAGAGCCTGGGCGTCGAGGCCCGGGAACGGCCGCAGTGGACGGTGTGCTGGGCGGTGCGGGTGGACGCGGACGGCGTCCCGCTGCCGCTGGGCGACGACGTCCTGCACGCGCCGACCCCCACCGACGAACGGCTTTCGCTGCCCGCCCGGCTGGTCGCCACGCTGCCGATCGAGCCGTCGCGGCGCAGGCTGCACCCCGGTCCCGCCGCCGACGCCGTGCTCGCCGAGGCCGCGCGCGCGTACCCGGCCCTGGTCGACCTGACCGCCGCGGAGCACCGCACGGCGCTGGTCCCGCTGGTCGGTTTCCCACTGTCCGAAGTGGACGAGAAGCTGCGCGAGCTGCTGCTGTCCGCGCTGCGCCGCGCGCCGTGGCTGGCCGCCGCCGACGGCACCGGTGATCTCACCCCGGCCCGCGCGCACGTGCTCGACGTGAGTGCCGACGGCTTGGCGGAACTGCTGTCCGAGGTCGTCGCCGACCTCGCGGCGGGCTACCTCTCGGAGCAGCGGCACACGGCCGCGCTCGCCGCGCTGGACGTGCCCCGGCTGCGGCCCGCCGACGTGGTGGAGACGATCACCGGACGGGCTCGTCCACCCGAGTGGTGGCACCGGCTCTACACCGCGCTCGCCCCCGTGATCGAGACCGATGGCACCGCCCGGATGGAGCTGGGTGGTCTGCCGGTCCCGCTGGCCGACGGCCGCACGCTGCCGGGACCGGCCGGTGTCGTGCTGGTCGAGGACGCGGAGCTGCTGGAACTGCTGGGGCAGGCCGAGGTCGGCGTGCTGCCGGTCGTGCACGCGGAGGCCGCGCACCCGGTGCTGGAGCGCTTGGGCGCCCACCGCGGCGGTCCGGCCGACCTGCTCGACGCGGGTGGGTTGCAGGACGCGGTCGAGCGCAGCCTGGACGACGTCGAGTCCGGTGTGGACATTCACGGGCTGATCTCCGTGGTGCTGCGCCTGGTTCGCGACGCGGGTGTGCGGACCGGTGATCGCCCGTGGCTGGGTGCGTTGGCGCTCGAGGACTCCGTCGGCGACTGGCGGCGCGCGGACGAGCTGGCGCTGCCCGGTTCGCCGCTGCTCGACATCCTCGACGAGGACGCGCCCGTCGGCGTGCTGTCGGACGAGGTCGCCGCCGAGTGGCCGGACCACGTGCTGGCCGCCGTCGGTGTGCTCGACGCCTTCGCGCTGGTCGTCGACGAGGCCCCGGCTGGCCCCGACCACGCGCTGGCCGACGAGGTCGTCTGGTGGGACGCCCGCCCCGAGCCGCCCGCCCGGGTCCTGGCCGTGCGCGACCTCGACCTGGTCACCGACGACGCGTGGCCGCGGGCGCTGAACCTGCTCGCCGCCGAACCCGACACCTGGCGCGCCCTGCTTGAGCCCGATGGTTACACGGGTTGGTGGATCGCCCGCAACGCCGTCCTCGCGGGCGCCGCCCCCGGCGACTGGCGCCTGGCGGAGGCCGACGAACTCGAGGGCCTCTACGACGTCATCCCCGACATCGGCGTCGACCCCCGGGTGCTGGCCGCCATCGGCGTCCGCTCCACCCTGCGCGTCGACAACGCGGACGACGCGGAAGACCTGCTGGTCCGCCTGGGCGACCAGGACCGCGCGCTGCCCCCCGGTGCCATCCTGCGCACCCACGCGGCCTTGGCCGAGGCGGTGGTCGACGAACTCTTCGACCCCGCCGACGTCCGCCTGCCGGAGACGACCCGCACCCTCGCGGGCACGGTCGCCACCGACTGCCTGGTACTGGACGCCCCCTGGCCGCTGGCGGTGCTGAGCGAAACCCAGGTCGTGTCGGCGGGCCCGGACTTCGCCCTCGCCGAGCCCCTTGCGGAGCTGCTCGACCTCCCCCTGGCCACCGAGGAGCTGGACGAGGAGATCACCTCGGCCGCGGAGCCGGTCCCGTGGTCGGAGCTGGGCGCCGTGGCCGCCGCCTGCGAACTCCTGGACGTCCCCACGCCCCTGGGCAGCCTCCTCGTCCACGAAAAGCTGATGATCCACACCCCCACCGGCACCCACAACGTCCCGTGGTGGGTCCAGGACGGCGTGGTCCACTGCGAGGACACCCCGGAGGCCCTGGCCCGAGCACTGGCCTGGACCACCGACCGCTGGACCGACCGCCACCTCTTCACGGCGCTGATCGAGGAACCCGCCCACTACCTCACCTGAGTGCCCCAACGAGGCCGGTGTGGCTGCCGGTTGCGTGCGCGACCGACACTCCACAGTGGACATCGCGTTGCCGCTCGCCCCCGACTAGTCCATCTTCTGCGCGCCGCGCGAGCCCCGGCGGACGGCCTTGCGCTGCCAAACCATGACGAGTGCACCTACGATCCCCAGTGCGGCTCCGGAGATCGCCGTCCACAGCCAGATGGGCGGGGTTTTGCCGAAGCCGTAGTGGGCAATGCCCAGCACAACGGCGGCCAGGGCCCACAGCCCGGTGCCGCCGTAGACGATGGGGGCCATGGCCAGCAGCCGCGCGGGTAGGGGCGGTGTGGGGCGCGGGTCGGGGGTCTTCGCTGGTCCAGCCATGTTCGGGAGGCTACGCCATGGACAAGCCAACCTCGGCCGTCGACCGGTTCTTCCGGATCAGCGAGCGCGGGTCGACGACGGGCCGGGAGGTGCGCGGCGGCCTGGTCACCTTCGTGACCATGGCCTACATCGTGGTCCTCAACCCGCTGATCATCGGCAGCTTCGCCGCGGACGACCGCGGCGCGCACCGGGACCTGCTCGGCGGCGTCCTCCCGGTCGACCAGGTAGCGGCGGTGACCGCGCTGGTCGCGGGGGTGATGACCATCCTCTTCGGCCTGCTCACCAACCTGCCGTTCGCGCTGGCCACCGGGCTGGGCATCAACACCCTGGTCGCGGTCACCATCGCACCGCAGATGACCTGGCCGGAGGCGATGGGCCTGGTCGTGGTCAACGGCATCGTGGTGCTGCTGCTCGTCGTGACCGGCGTGCGCAAAGCCGTGTTCGACGCGGTCCCGGCGCCGCTGAAGTCGGCGATCGCGGTCGGCATCGGCCTGTTCATCAGCCTCATCGGACTGGTCGACGCCGGGTTCGTCCGGCGCGTCCCGGACGTCGCGGGCACCACGGTCCCGGTCAGCCTGGGCATCGACGGGTCCATCGCGTCCTGGCCGACGCTGGTGTTCGTCGTCGGACTGCTGGTCACCGGCATCCTGGTGGCCAAGCGGGTGCGCGGCGCGATCCTGATCGGCGTGCTGTCCGGCACGGTGCTGTCGATCGTGCTGGAGGCGGTCGCGCACGCGGGCCGCTCGGCGGGCGTCAACCCCAAGGGCTGGAACCTCGGCTACCCGGCGCTGCCCGACCAGGTCTTCGCCCTGCCCGACCTCTCCCTGGTCGGCGACGTCTCCTTCGGCGCGTGGTGGCGGGTGCCCGCGATCACCGCGGCGCTGCTGGTGTTCACCCTGGTGCTGACCGACTTCTTCGACACCATCGGCACCATGACCGGCCTCGGCCGGGAAGCCGACCTGATCGACAAGAACGGCGACCTGCCCGGCACCAGCCGAGCCCTGTTCGTCGACGGCCTCGGCGCCGTCGCGGGCGGTGCGGCGTCGTCGAGTTCGAACACCGTCTACATCGAGTCGGCGGCGGGCATCGCCGAGGGCGCGCGCACCGGGCTGGCGAACGTGGTCACCGGGCTGCTGTTCATCGCCGCGATGTTCTTCACCCCGCTCTACCAGGTCGTCCCGATCGAGGCGGCGGCCCCGGCGCTGGTGGTCGTCGGGGCGATGATGATGACCCAGATCCGCGATGTCGACTTCACCGACTTCACCATCGCCCTCCCCGCCTTCCTGACCATCGTGGTCATGCCCTTCACCTACTCCATCGCCAACGGCATCGGCGCGGGCTTCGTCACGTACGTGGTCCTGCGCGTGGTCACCCGCCGCGCCCGCGAGATCCACCCGCTGATGTGGGTGGTGGCGGCCGCGTTCGTCGTCTACTTCGCCATGGGCCCCCTGCGCGCGGCCATCGCCTGACCGACCCCTTGCCGCGTCACAAGTCGATGGTGAAGCGGCGGATGGGGATCGGGGGGTTCTCGTCGTGGTCGGACGTGTCCTCGGTGCGGGTCCATCCCTTGTGGACGTAGAAGTCGATGCCGAGGGTGTTGCCGTCGGCGACCCAGAGGTACGCCTCGGCGTAGCCGAGGGTGCGCAACTCCGCCAGCAATCGGTCGTGCAGCAGGCTGCCGATTCCCGTACCCCAGCGGTCCGGGTGGACGTAGAGCAGGTTGACCTCACCTGTGTCCGCGGGCCCCGGTTCGCGCGGCGGACCGGCCGCGCCGACGCCGACGATCTCGCCGTCGGACTCCGCGACGAACGCCCTGGTCTCCGTCGGCGTTGTGACGATCGTCTCCCACCGGCGCGACGACGTGCGCACGGACAGGGCGGCCAGCCGGTCCTCGGGCATGATCCCCGCGTACGCGCGGCGCCAGGCCGCGACGTGGACGCGGGCGATCCCGGCGCCGTCACCAGCGCGGACGCGGCGGACCACGTGCGGAGATCGACTCATGGCTCCACGATAGCCGTGGCCCGTACGGTGTGATGTCCGCGTAAGTTCGTGGATAACCGACCTTTTACTGAGGTATGCTAACGAATGTGTCGGAGTCAGCTGAGCGCGCGCTAACCAGCCGGTTGCGGTTGGCGGTCGTGCGGCTCAACCGCAGGCTCCGCGCCCAGCGCACCAACTCCGCGGTCACCCTGACGCAGATCTCGGCGCTGTCCTGCCTGCACAAGTGCGGGCCGCTGACGCCGGGGGAGTTGGCCGCCAAGGAAGGCGTGCAGCCGCCGTCGATGACGCGGATCATCGGCGCGCTGGAGGAACTGGGGTACGCCAGCCGCTCGCCGCACCCCAGCGACGGGCGGCAGGCCATCGTGGCGCTGACCGACGCGGGCCAGGCCTACATCGAGGCCGACATCTCCGCGCGCGAGGCGTGGCTGGACAGACGACTGGCGGAACTGGACGACGGGGAGCGGGCGATCCTCGCCCAGGCCGCCGACATCATCGACAGGATGGCGGGGAACCAATAGGTGCGGGCACAAGCGGGTGGTACCCGAGAGGAACGGACCGACCAAGCGATCTCGACACCCCTGCCGCCGCCGCACAGACCCACCCTGGAGTCCACTCCAGACCCCGAGCCGGGCATGTTCGCCTCGCTGCGGGTGCCCAACTACCGGCTGTTCGCGAGCGGGCAACTGGTGTCCAATGTGGGCACCTGGATGCAGCGCATCGCCCAGGACTGGCTGGTCCTGGTGCTCACCGACAACAACCCGGTGGCACTGGGCGTCGCGGCGGCGCTGCAGTTCCTGCCGACGCTGATGTTCTCGCTGTGGGCGGGGGTGCTGGCGGACCGGCTGGAGAAGCGCAGGCTGCTGGTCGGGGTGCAGTGCGGCCTGGTGGCCTGCGCGCTGGTGCTGGGGCTGCTGGACGTGACGGGTCTGGTGCAGGTGTGGCACGTGTACGTGCTGTGCTTCGTGCTCGGCGCGTTCGCGGCGGTCGAGGTGCCGGTGCGGCAGTCGTTCGTCGCGGAGATCGTCGGCCGCGCCCAGGTGGCGAACGCGGTCGCGATCAACTCGACCAGCTTCAACGTGGCCCGGATCGTCGGGCCGGCGATCGCGGGCGTGCTGATCACGGTGATCGGCACCGGGTGGCTGTTCCTGGGCAACGCCCTGCTGACCGTGGGGGTGATCACCGGGCTGCTGCTGATGGACCCGGCCAAGCTCATCCCCGGGCCGAAGGTGCCGCGCAAGAAGGGGCAGCTCGTCGAGGGCCTGCGCTACGTGCGCAAGCGCGCCGACATCCTGACCGTGATGGTGCTGGTGTTCTTCGTCAGCACGTTCGGCATGACCTTCTTCGTGACCCTGGCGGTCGTGGCCGCGACGGTCTTCCACCGCGACGCCGACGGGTACGGGCTGCTGTCGACCACCCTGGCCGTCGGCACCCTGATGGGCGCGCTGTGGGCGGTGCGCCGCAGTTCCCGGGGCAAGCCCCGCACCCGACTGCTGCTCGGGTCGGCGTTCGCGTTCGGGGTGCTGGAGGTGGTGGTCGGGCTGATGCCGTCGTACGCCAGCTTCGCCATCGCACTGATCCCGGTCGGGCTGTGCCTGATGACCTTCATGACCACGGCGAACTCGACCGTCCAGCTGGCGGTGGCCCCGGAGATGCGGGGTCGCGTCATGGGGCTGTACATGCTGGTCTTCGTCGGCGGCAACCCGCTGGGCGCGCCGATGGTGGGGTGGATGGCGGACCAGTGGGGCGCCAGGTCCCCGTTCGTCGTCGGGGGTGCCATCGCGGCGTTGACGGCGGTGGTCTGCGGGGCGGTGCTGTTGCGTCGCGGGGGAGTGGAGTTGCCGGTGACCGGGTGGGGGAGATTGCTGTTGCGGCGGCCTGGGAGACGGGCCAGGTGATCAAGGCCCCGGCTTCGGCCGGGGCCTTTTTCGGGCGTTCACCAGGGGGAGTCTGCTCGGGACGCATCCGCTCTTGCCCTGGCAAAGAGGTTAGGCTAACCTAACTCTCGTCCGCTTCGTGGTGGGAGCGGCAGTCAGTTCGGGAACAGTGAGACCCCCGCTCCAAGCGTCCGGAGCGGGGGTCTCGCGCATCCGGGCGCGAATGCGACGGGTCCCCGCACCGGAGCGGACTCCGTGCGGGGACCCGAAAAACCGGCGGGGGAGCTTGTCGGAGCATCTCGCCGGGGCTTGTCAGGCCTGGGGGGCCGGGGGGCGGAGGCCGTTGACGCCCGCGCGGGCGGCGTCGAAGCGGGCGGTGACGTCCGCCCAGTCGACGAGGTTCCACAGTCGGTCGATGTAGTCGGTCTTCACGTTCTTGTACTGCAAGTAGTACGCGTGCTCCCACGTGTCGAACACCAGCAGCGGCGTGGTCGCGATCGACAGGTTCGAGTGGTGGTCCTTCAGCTGCTGCGTGATCAGCCGCTCGCCGACGGGGTCCCAGGCGAGGATGCCCCAGCCGGAACCCTGGATCGTGGCCGAGACCGCGTTGAGCTGGGCGCGGAGGTTGTCGAACGAGCCGAAGTGCTCGTCCACCGCGGCCGCCAGCTCGCCGGTCGGCTTGTCGCCGCCGTCGGGGCTGAGGTTCTTCCACCACTGCGCGTGCAGCGTGTGGCCCGCGAGGTTGAACGCCAGGGTGGTCTCCAGGCCGACGATGGCGGAGAAGTCGCCCTTGTCGCGGGCGGCGGCGATCTTCTCCAGCGTGTCGTTGGTGCCCTTGACGTAGGCCGCGTGGTGCTTGCTGTGGTGGAGCTCGTTGATGTCGCCGATGATCACCGGCTCGAGCTGGCCGTAGTCGTAGTCGAGGTCGGGAAGGACGTAGGGAGCCACGTGCTCTCCTTGGAACGTTGGTGCCAGTCGGTGCTAATTGCAACCTACTCGCAACTGCCACGATGTGCCGACAAGGGTCCACCCAGCGGGACCTACACCGGCCAGGTGTGCACCGGGTCGCCCGCCTCGCTCAGCTCGATGTACCTGCGCAGCATCGTCACCAGCGCCGCGTCCCGGTCCACCCCGTGCGCCTCCAGGTCGGCGACCGTGTCCCGCTGCCAGCTCGACCCGGTCCGCCGGGCCAGGCAGCGCCGTTCGATCACGCCGAGGTAGCGCTCGCGGGACTGGTCGGACACGCCGCAGTCGCGCAGGCCCTCGTGGGCCATCGGCAGCAGGCGGCGCAGCACCAGCTCGTCCGGGGGGATCCACCCGATGCCGGGCCAGTACAGCTGCGCGTCGAACGCGTGCCGGGCGCCCGCCTGGAGGTTCTCCTCGGCCGCCTGGAACGACATCCTGGTCCACAGTGGACGCTCTTCGGCGGTCAGCGCGCGTTGCGCGCCGTAGAAGAACGCCGCGTTCGCGATCAGGTCGACCACGGTCGGTCCGGCGGGCAGCACGCGGTTCTCCACGCGCAGGTGCGGCACGTCGTCGGTGACGTCGTAGACCGGGCGGTTCCACCGCCAGATGGTCCCGTTGTGCAGCCGCAGTTCGGCCAGGCGCGGGGCGCGGCCGGATTCCAGCGCCTCGAACGGGTCCTCGTCGTCCATCTCGGGCAGCAGGCCGGGGAAGTAGCGCACGTTCTCCTCGAACAGGTCGAAGATCGAGGTGATCCACCGCTCGCCGAACCACACCCGCGGCCGCACGCCCTGGTTCATCAGCTCCTGCGGCCGGGTGTCGGTGGCCTGCAGGAACAGCGGGATGCGGGTCTCGTGCCAGAGCGCCTTGCGCAGCAGGAACGGCGAGTTGGCCGCGATCGCCACCTGCACGCCCGCCAGGCACTGCGCGGCGTTCCAGTTGGCGGCGAAGCGCTCCGGCGGCACCTGGAGGTGCAGCTGCGCGGACGTGCACGCCGACTCGGCCAGGATCGAGTCCTGCAGGCACCGCAACCGGTCGGCGCGCTGGCCGGGCAGCGCCGTGCCCTCCATGTGCAGCAGCAGTTCCTCGCCCCGGCTGGCGAAGATCTGGTCGTTGAGCCGGTGGTAGCGCGGGTTCTGGGTCAGCCAGCGGATGTCGAAGTGCTCGCGGCGCAGCGTGGGCAGCGCGCCGATCATGACCAGGGTGGCGCCCGCGTCCTGCGCCTTGTGCCCGGCCAGCGCGAGCGACTGGCGCAGCTCGGACTCCAGCTCGGTGGACTCCGAGTCGCGCAGGAACCGGGGCCGCACGTTGAGTTCCAGGTTGTGCTGGCCCAATTCGGTCGTGTAGCAGGGGTCGTCGATCTTCTCCAGGACCGTGTGGTTGAGCATGGCGGGCCGCAGCGCGTCGTCGACCAGGTTCAGCTCGATCTCGAGGCCCATCCTCGGGTGCTCGTCGGCGAATCCGCCTTCGGCCAGCATCCGCTCCAGCGCGTCCAGGCACCGCCGCACCTTCTGGCGGTAGCGCTGCCGGTCTTCTCGGCTGAAAGCGTCGGTTCGTACGTCCTGCCCCATGCCGCCCTCCCGTCTGGCCGGATCGGCGTCCGGCACACGCGCGGGGAGCCAACATTCGCACAGCGGACACGGCCGGGCTAGCGGCCAAATTGGTGCCGTGCGTTATGAAGGCGTTACACAGAGCGAGCGTTCGGGGAAGAAGTCGCGCGGGACAACGTCACCGTTACACCCCGGCGTGCGAGACTGCCCCGGTGGCGCAGGTGATCGAGGTGACCGACCCGGCGGACCCGCGGCTCGACGACTTCCGGGACCTGTCGACCGCCGACCGCCGACCCGACCGACCGGGCGGTCGCGGCCTGGTCATCGCCGAGGGCGTGGTCGTCGTGCAGCGGCTGCTCGCCTCCCCGTACCCGGTGCGCGCCCTGCTCGGCGTGCGCCGCCGGATCGACGCGCTGGCCCCGGAACTGGCCGCGCTGGATGTGCCCGCGTACGTCGCGAGCGCCGACGTGATGGCCGAGACCGTGGGTTTTCACCTCAACCGCGGGGTTCTGGCCGCCGCCGACCGGGCACCCGCGCCCGACCCCGTTCACCTGATCGAGCGAGTCCGGACGGTGGCCGTGCTCGAGGGCGTCGGCGACCACGAGAACCTGGGCGCGCTGTTCCGCAACGCCGCCGCGCTCGGCGTGGACGCCGTGCTGCTCGGCCCGGGGTGCAGCGACCCGCTGTACCGGCGCAGCGTCCGGGTGTCCATGGGGCACGTGCTCGCGGTGCCGTTCGCGCCGCTGGAGCCGTGGCCCGACGGGCTCAAGTGGTTGCGCGACAGCGGCTTCCGCGTGCTCGCCCTGACCCCCGCCGCGGACTCCGTCGCGCTGGCCGACGCGGTCGACGCGCACGAGCGGGTGGCCGTGCTGCTCGGCTCCGAGGGGCCCGGGCTCACCCCCGAGGCCATCGCCGCCGCTGACACCGCCGTGCGCATCCCGATGGCGCGCGGCGTCGACTCGCTCAACGTCGCCACCGCGGCGGCGGTCACCTTCTACGCGCTCGGCGAAAGGGGCAGCGGTGGAACTGCGCGCCAAGGGTGAGCGGGCCGTCCTCGTCGGCGACGACGGCACCGGCGCCCGCGAGGTCGACGTCGACAGCCTGGCCCTGGGCGGTGAGCTGACCGCGGCGCTGCACGAGTGGGCCAAGGTCGTGCACGCCGTCCGCCGCTCCGTGCCCGCGGGCGCGCCGGACCCCGAACCCGAGTCGGGCGACTCCGCCACCGCGGTCGTGTCCCGCCGGGGCCACCAGCTCGCCGAGCGCGTCGCGGCCGTCATGGGCGCCCCCGTCCGCTATGAGGATCCCCTGTCCGGAGAGGTGTCGATCGTGGAACCACCCGTTGCCGCAGAGGCCGAGCCCGCCACCGCCGCCGAGCCCGCGGAGCCGACGCCGTGGGGGACCGGCCTGCTGGTCGCGGGCTTCTCCCTGGCCCTGGTCCTGTTCGCCGTGCTCACCCTGGCGATCACCCTCTACGAGACCAACCCGCTGCTGGCGCTGCTGTCCAACGCGGTGATCAGCGGTGGTCTGCTCCCGTCGGTCTGGCTGGCCCGGAACGTGCCGACCTGGCGCTGGGTGGCGGTCGGCGTCGCGGCGGGCATCGCCCTGGGCTGGCTCGCGCTGCCGTTCATCGTCTTCGGCTGACCCCGCCCGGCCCCGCTCGGGGAAACTCGCGTGCTTTCGGCGCGGGGTGCTCGCTACCGTCGAGGACCGGCCGGGTGGCGAGCGCTGAGGGGCGGGCATGGAGCGGGTTGGGACGGTCGCGGCGTTGCGGCGGTTGGTGCCGTACCTGAAACCGGTGCGGGCCGGGCTGATCGGGTCCGGTGCCGCGGTCACCGCCGGCATGCTCAGCGGGTTGGCGATCCCGCTGGTGCTGCAGTGGATCCTCGACGGACCGGTCGCCGCCCGGGACACCGGCGCGCTGCCGTGGCCCATCGTGGTCGTGGCGGCGCTGAGCGCGCTCGAGGCGCTGATGTTCTACCTGCGCCGCAAGCTCGTCGCCGGGCCGAGCACGCTGGTGGAGGCCCGGATGCGCGCCGACCTGTACGCGCACCTGCAACGGCTCCCGATCTCCTTCCACGACCGGTGGCAGTCCGGCCAACTGCTCTCCCGGGCCATCTCGGACCTGGCCACCCTGCGCCGGTTCATCGCCTTCGCGGGCGTCTTCCTCGTGGTCAACACGATCACCCTGGTGCTGGGCATGGTCGTGCTGTTCTCTCTCTCGCCCGCGCTCGGGCTGATCACCCTGGTGTGCTCGCTGCCGTTGCTCCTGATCTCCACCCAGTTCGAGTCGAAGTACGCGGTGCTCGCGCGCCGGGCCCAGGACCAGGTCGGCGACCTGGCCACGGTGGTCGAGGAGTCCGTGCTGGGCATCCGGGTGCTCAAGGCGTTCGGCCGCGGCCCGCAGCTCGCGGCCAAGTTCCTGGGGCAGGCCCGGCGGCTGCGGCGCACGGAGCTGGGCAAGTTCCGCGTGCTGTCGCTGCTGTGGGGCGCCATCATCCTGCTGCCCGAGCTGGGCATCGCCGCGCAGCTGCTGATCGGCTCGCTCGGCGTGGCGGACGGCACGATGACCGTCGGCACGCTGGTCGCGGGCATCACGGTCGCCGGGTTCCTGCGCTGGCCGACCGACTCGATCGGCTGGCTGCTGGCCGAGGCGAACCAGGCGGCCACGGCGTCCACCCGGTACTGGGAGGTGCGCGACGCCGAGGTGACGATCACCGACCCCGACCGGTCCCGGCCGCTGCCCGCCGATGGCGTCGGCGCGGTCCGCTTCGAGGGCGTGCGCTTCGCCCACGCGGGCGCGGACCACGAGGTTCTGTCCGGAGTGGACCTGGCGCTCCGCCCGGGTGAGACGGTCGCGCTGGTGGGGCCGACCGGGTCCGGCAAGTCGACGCTGACCATGCTCGTGCCGCGGTTGGCCGACGTGACCGGCGGGCGCGTGACCGTGGACGGCGTCGATGTGCGCGACCTGCGGCTCGACGACCTGCGCGCGGTCGTGGCCGTCGCGTTCGAGGAACCCGTGCTGTTCTCCGCCAGCGTGCGCGAGAACGTGGCGCTCGGCTCGCCCGGCGCCACCGACGAAGAGGTCCGGGAAGCGCTGCGGGTCGCCCAGGCCGAGGACTTCGTCGACCGGCTGCCCTGGGGCCTCGACACCCGCATCGGCGAGGAGGGGCTGTCGTTGTCCGGCGGTCAGCGGCAGCGGCTGGCGCTGGCCCGCGCGGTGGTCGGCAAGCCCAAGGTGCTGGTGCTCGACGACCCGCTGTCCGCACTGGACGTGCACACCGAGGCCGAGGTGGAACGCGCGCTGCGCCAGGTGCTCTCGGGTGTCACAGCGCTCGTGGTGGCGCACCGGCCGAGCACGGTCCGGCTCGCCGACCGGGTGGCGCTGCTCGACGGTGGCCGGATCGTGGCGCTGGGCACGCACGCGGAACTGCTGGCCACCAGCGCCGCCTACCGCGCTCAACTATCCACTGTGGAGGACGAGCGCGCGGAGGCGGCGTCGTGACCGCCGAGCGGGACTGGCGCGGCGTCGCCGCCGAGGACACCGAGGACGTCGCCGCGGCGGTCACCATGAAGCTGCGCGCGCGGTCGCGGGCCCTGCTCGGATCGCTGCTGCGTCCCAGGTTCTGGCCCGCCATGGTGGTGTTGCTGCTCGTCATGCTGGGCAACGCCGCCCAACTGGCCGGGCCGCTGATCGTCGCCGCGGTGATCGACGTCGGCATCCCGAACGCGGTCCGCGGCGACGGCACCGTGCTGGCCTGGTGCGTGGTCTCCTACGCGGTGTGCTCCCTCGCGTCGGCGCTGCTGTGGATGTGCTTCCTGCGGTTGTCCGGCCGCATCGGCCAGGACCTGGTGCTCGACCTGCGGCAGCGGATCTTCGACCACGCCCAGCGGCTTTCGGTGTCCTTCCACGAGACCTACACCTCCGGCAAGGTCATCTCCCGGCAGAGCAGTGACATCGACGCCTTCGGCGACCTGCTGGAGGTGGGCATCGACGACCTGCTCACCTCGGTGCTCACGGTCACCGGCATCGCGATCCTGCTGCTGACCCTGGACCTAGAGCTGGCGCTGGTCGTGCTGGTCACCGCCATCCCGCTGGCGTTCATCGCGCGCTGGTTCCTGCGCCGCAGCAACGAGGCGTACCGCGGTGTCAGCGGCCGCACGGCCACGCTGATCGTGCACTACGTCGAGACCATGAACGGCATGCGCGCGGTGCAGGCGTTCCGCCGCGAGGGCCGCAACAAGTCCATCATGGACGGACTGAACTCGCGGGTCCGCTCCTCGGCGCGCGATTCGCTGAGCGTGGTGGCGGTGTTCACCATGGCGGTCCGGATGATCGGCAACCTGACCATGGTCGCGGTGCTGACCATCGGCGCGCTGCGGGTCGCGGGCGGCTCCATGGAACTCGGCGTGCTCACGGCGTTCATCCTGTACGTCCGCCGCTACTTCGAGCCGCTGGACGACGTCGCGATGTTCGCCAACTCGTACTCGTCGGCGATCGCGGCGCTGGAGAAGATCTCCGGTCTGCTGGAGGAGAAGCCGGACGTGCCCGAACCGGAGCGCCCGGTGCCGCTCCCGCGGCGGCGCGACGGCGGGCTGGAGGTCGAGTTCGCGGGGACGGAGTTCCGGTACCGCCCGGACACCCCGGTCGTGCTGCCGGAACTGGACCTGGCGATCCCGGCGGGGCAGACGGTGGCGCTGGTCGGGCCGACGGGCGCGGGCAAGTCGACCATCGCCAAGCTGGTCGCCCGCTTCTACGACCCGACCGAGGGCGAGGTCCGGCTGGCGGGCGTCGACCTGCGCGCGGTGTCCGATGTGGACCTGCGCGCCGCGGTGGTCATGGTGACGCAGGAGAACTTCCTGTTCAGCGGATCCGTCGCGGACAACATCGCGCTGGGCAAGCCGGGCGCGAGCCGCGCGGAGATCGAGGCCGCGGCCCGGGCCGTCGGCGCGGACGAGTTCATCCGCGCCCTCCCCGACGGCTACGACACCGACGTCCGCAAACGCGGCGGCAGGCTCTCGGCGGGTCAGCGGCAGGTGGTGGCCTTCGCCCGGGCCTTCCTGGCCGACCCGGCGGTGCTCGTGCTTGACGAGGCGACGTCCAGCCTGGACCTGCCGACGGAGCGGATCGTGCAGCGGGCCCTGGAGTCCGTGCTGGCCGACCGCACCGCGCTGATCATCGCCCACCGGCTCTCCACCGTGCTCATCGCCGACCGGGTGCTGGTGGTCGACCAGGGCCGCATCGCCGAGGACGGCGCCCCGGAAACCCTGATCGGCAAGGGCCGCGGCCCCTTCGCCGACCTGCACTCCGCCTGGCAGGACTCCCTGGCCTAGCCGGTTCGGCGCCGCGCACCCCGCGCGGCGCCGAACACCGGGGTCAGTCGGCGATGTTGGCGATCCGGTCCAGTGCCCCGTGGGCCGCGAGCCGGGTCAGCGGTGCCGCACCAGGTTCGACCAGGTCGCGCTCGGCGCGCGCCGCGCGGGTGATCATGGCCCGGAACTCGGCGCGCTCCGCGTCCCGCTCCGCCTCCGGCCAGTCCGCGAACCCGGCGAGAGTGGCGGCGAAGGCATCCATGGCCCTGGCGGTAGCCGGGCGGGCAACCGGGTTACCGCTGGTCAACGGGCAGGATCGGATGGGTAACGAACAAGATCGGCACGAGCCGGATCCGGACACCGGCGGCATCATGGACCCATGACCCGCCCTGATGCGGTGCGGTTCCTGCGCACGGAACCGACCATGGCGTTCCCGGACGGCCGACTCCTCGCGATCCGCGCGGGCGAGGTGCACGTCCTCGCCCCGGACGGCTGGGTCCACCTCGGCCGGGTGAAACCCCCGTCCGCCGACTACCTCTCCCGCGAGTCCGCGGAGGACTGGTGCGAACGCGAGGGCTGGCCCCTCGACCTCCTCAACGAGGTCCCCGCACCCCCATCACGACGGCTATGAGAAAGGGCCCGGTTCGCGAACGAACCGGGCCCTCAAAACTCGACGCCTACCCGCGGTTGGACCGCGTGCCGAGCAGCACGTCCTCCCAGGACGGGACGATCGGGCGGGCCTTCTTCGCCTTCGGCCGCCGGTTCGCCGCCGCGGCGGGTTCGGCCTGCTTGCGGGCGGGTTCCTCGATCAGCGCGTCCTGCTCCGGCTCCTCGGCGACCGGCTGCTGCTCCTCGGCCACCACCGGCTCCGCCGCGGGCTGCTCCGGGACCACCGGCTCGGGGGTCAGCTCGAAGTCCTCCACGTAGGACTGCTCGAACGGCTCCTCGACCTTCGGCGGGTCCGGCACCGGCGCCACCGGCGGCTCGAAGACCGACGCGTCCAGTTCCAGGTCCGCGTCGGGCTCCACGACCGGGGCGGGCGGCGGCATCTCGATCGCCAGCGCCGCCTGGGCCAGTTCCGTCACCGGTCGCACCGTGCGCAGCGGGCGGTTCGGTTGCGGGTCCATCAGGTCCTGGGCGTGCTCGTCGAGCGGGGTGACCGTGCCACCGTGCGCTCCGGGGTGGAACGACCAGTGCGCGCGGTTCTCCGACCGGCCCGCGGTCCAGCACAGCCGGACGACCCACTTGCCGTCCTCGCCGCGCCAGGAGTCCCAGCCGGTGGTGGGGTAGTCCTGCCCGCGCAGGCCGAAGGCGTGCGCCACGACCTCGCCGAGCGTCTGGACGTCCGGGCCGTCCTCGCGCACCGGGTGGGCGCGTTGGGCCAGCTCGGCCGTGCGCGAGCGCTCCAGCAGCACGGGGTAGGCGAAGCGCTCCACCTTGTGCGTGGGGATGCCCGCTGCCTCGGCCACCTGTTCGACGGACTCACCCGCGCGGATGCGGGTCTGGATCTCCCGAGGACGCATCTGGCTCTCCAGCTCGATCTCGATCTGGCCGAGTCGGGTGACGTCGCCGCGCGCGGCGGCGCGCAGGCGCTCGTCGGCGGGCAGGGTGAAGCGCTCACCGCGCGCCGGGTCCTCGCAGATCACCGTCTTGCCGTCGTCGGACAGACCGACTACCCGCAGCGCACGCATCGCTCACCTCCCCGCGACCTGAGCAGACTTCACCCGCCTGCGTCCCACGGTAGATCGGTGAACCGGATTGGCGCGCAAGGCGCGCCGCGATCCCCGTGACATCTAGTTGTGATCTTGCCGTATCCACCGGCCCTACCGCACCTGGGTTGATTCAAGATTCACCCATTGGCTGGCATGTCGGGTATCCGCTGGTCACCTGCGGGGTGCGCAAGCGCTTGCGGCGGTGTCACGGACAGAGCAGTGCTCGCCCGCGCGCAAGCGCGGGACTCCCATGAGCACCCAACCGGCGCGGTTCCGGCGAACCGGTTCCGTGGGCTCGCACCGGGGTGAACGCTCGCGGCCGAGGTCACTGGCAGGCGCGGAGAGCTGTGCCCACAGGCGGACCCGCGACTCCGCGGGCACAGCTCAGCGCCTGCTCAGCCCAGCTGCTCGACGACCCAGTCGATGGCCTGGGTCAGCTTGGTGATGTCGTCCGGCTCGACGGCCGGGAACATCGCCACGCGCAGCTGGTTGCGGCCCAGCTTGCGGTACGGCTCCACGTCCACGATGCCGTTCGCCCGCAGCGCCTTGGCCACCGCCGCCGCGTCGATCGAGTCGACGAAGTCGACGGTGCCCACGACCTGGGAGCGGTTGGCCGGGTCGGCCACGTACGGCGAGGTGTACGCGGTCTTCTCGGCCCACGAGTACAGCCGGTCCGATGAGTCCTTGGTCCGCGCGACCGTCCACTCGAGCCCGCCGTTGCCGTTCATCCAGTCCAGCTGCTCGGCGAGCAGGAACAGGGTGGCCACCGACGGGGTGTTGTAGGTCTGGTCCTTCAGCGAGTTGTCCAGCGCGGTCGGCAGGGACAGGAACTCGGGCACCCAGCGGTCCGACGCGCCGATCTCGGCGACCCGCTCCAGCGCGGCCGGGCTCATCAGCGCCAGCCAGAGCCCGCCGTCGGAGGCGAAGGACTTCTGCGGGGCGAAGTAGTAGACGTCGAAGTCCTCGGCGCGGACCGGGAGGCCGCCCGCGCCGGAGGTGGCGTCGATGGCGACCAGCGCGCCATCGGACCCGGCGGGCCGCGAGACCGGCACGGCGACACCGGTGGACGTCTCGTTGTGCGCCCAGCCCACGAGGTCGGCGCCGGACTGGTAGGCGATCGCCGGGGCGCTGCCCGGGTCCGCCGAGACCACGATCGGGTCGGCGAGGAACGGGGCCTTCTTGTTCACGGTGGCGAACTTGGCCGAGAACTCGCCGTAGGTGAACAGTTGTGCGCGCTCGCGGACGAGGCCGAACGCGGCCGCGTCCCAGAACGCGGTGGTGCCGCCGTTGCCCAGGACGACCTCGTAGCCGTCGGGCAGGGAGAACAGCTCGCGCAGACCGGAGCGGACCCGACCGACCAGGGACTTGACCGGCTTCTGCCGGTGCGAGGTGCCCAGCAGCTTCGCGCCCTCGGACGCGAGCGCCGCGACCTGCTCGGGACGGACCTTGGACGGGCCACAGCCGAAGCGGCCGTCGGAGGGCTTGAACTCGGCCGGGAGTTCCAGCGTGCTCGGATCGGCGGTCTGCGTCATGTGGGCGCCTTTCTCCCAAATGGTGTGACTGGGGACGAACCCCGGCGGCGTTGGCGGAGCGCGCCTCCCAGTCTCGCACCCTCAGCCCTCCAGGGTGCGCCAGCCCCGCTCGTCCACCCCGCCGGGGATGGCGGCCGGGGTGCCGTAGGGCTCCCGGGTGAAGATGAACGTGTTCAGGTCCAGGTGGGTTGGCCGGTTGTCGGCACCACGGCACAGGCGCAGCGTCTCGCCCGCGTAGTAGGCGTCGACGCCGGTCCAGGTGTCCTGGCCGGACGGCCGGAACCGGGACGCGCGGCCCCGGCCGCTGACGGGGGTCAGGTTCAGCCAGCCGTCGGGCAGCAGGCGCAGCACGTACGGGGTCGGGCCCCAGTGCCACTGGCCGGTGAGCGCGAGCAGCGCCGGGTCGGCCTCGGTGGCGGGCTCCCACTCGGCGGGCAGCGCGGGCTCGTGCTTCTCCACCAACTCGATGAGGTCGCCCGCCAGCGCGCCGATCGCCGCGCCCGAGGTGGTGTTGGCCAGCACGCAGGCGCCGGTGCCGGTCTTCGGGTCGATGAGGTTCATCGCCAGGAACCCGGGCATGGAGCCGCCGTGGCCCGACACCCGCCTGCCGTTGATCCGCAGGACCTGCAGGCCGAGGCCGTAGGCGGAGCTCCAGTTCTGGTCGTCGTCGATGTGCGCGACCTCGCGCATCTCGGCGACCGTGTCCGGGTGCAGCACGTCGCCGGTGTCGCCGCCGACGAACCGGGTCCAGCGGGCCAGGTCGGTGATGCTGCACCACAGCTGACCGGCCGGGGCCATCGCGCCCGCGTCGGGGGTGGGCTCGTGCAGCAGGACGTCGGCGTACGGGTGCACGGCCCAGCCGGTGGCCGCGGCGCCCTCGGGGTGCGGCGACGTGCGGGTCAGGCCGAGCGGTCCGACGATCTCGGCGTTGAGCGCCTCGAGCCACGAGGTGCCCCGCAGCCGGGCGACGAGTTCGCCGAGCACGCCGTAGCCGGTGTTGCTGTAGTGGAACCGGGCGCCGGAGCGGTGCTTGAGCGCGCCCTCCTCCAGGCTCCGCTCCAGCGCGGACCAGTCGGCGCCGGGGGCCCGCTCCCACCACACGCCAGGCGACTCGGCGGTCATGCCGCTGGTGTGGGCGAGCAGCTGGGCGACGGTGACGGCGCCGAACGCCGTGCCGGGGACGTGCTTGTCCAACGGGTCGTTGAGGTCCAGCTTCCCCTCATCGCGCAGGCGCATCACCAGGGTCGCGACGAACGACTTGGTGATCGACCCGATGCGGTACTGGGTGTCGGCGGTGGGGGTCGCCCCGTCGACCTTGCCCCGCGCGCCCGTCCAGGTGGTCCGGTCGCCGCGGACGACCGCGGCGACCAACGACGGCACCCGGTTCTCGGCCTGTTCGACCGCGAGCCTGCGCAGCAATGCGAACTCGAGTGTTTGCAGCATGCAGGGAATTGTGCGCCATAACTCAACCCAATAAGCCTCGCGACATGGCCGTCGTGACCGCCGCGGTGCGATCGGAGACGTCGAGTTTGCCGAATGCGCGCAGCAGGTGCGTTTTCACCGTGGCTTCGCTGATGTGCAGCTCACGGCCGATGTCGGCGTTCGTCAGGCCGCGGGCGACCAGCCGCAATACCTCGACCTCGCGACCTGATAGCCCCTGTTTGGGTGGTTGACGCACCTGGCGGACCAAACGGCCGGCTACAGAGGGTGCGAGAACCGTCTCACCGCGACTGGCCGCGCGAACCGCGCCCGCCAATTCCGTTCGGGAAGCGTCTTTGAGCAGATATCCGGAAGCGCCCGCCTCGACCGCGCGCAAGATGTCGGAGTCGGTCTCATAAGTGGTCAGCACCACCACTTTGCTCGGCCCGCCCGCGGCCACGATCCGCGCGGTCGCGCCGACCCCGTCGAGGCCCGGCATGCGCAGGTCCATGAGCACCACGTCGGGCCGCAGCGCGGCGGCCACCGCGACGCCCTCCGCGCCGGAGCCCGCCTCGCCCACCACGGTGAGGTCGGGCTCGGCCTCCAGCATGCCGCGCAGGCCCTCGCGGACCACGGGGTGGTCGTCGACCAGCAGGACGGTGATCACGGCCGCTCCTTCGGGTCCTCGGTCGGCTGGTGCGCCGCCGCGGTGGGTACGGACACGGTCAGCGTGGTGCCCGAACCCGGTGCGCTGTGCACGGTCACGGTGCCCGCGACCTGCTCGGCCCGCGCCCGCATCCCGCGCAGACCGTAGCCGCCCGCCGGTGCGCCGGGGTCGAAGCCCGCGCCGTCGTCGCTCACCGTCAGGGTGACACCCGTCGGGGTGTGGCAGAGGTCGACGGACACCGACTCCGCGCCCGCGTGCTTGCGGATGTTGGCGAGCGCCTCCTGCGCCGCCCGCAGCAGCACCACCTCCACGCCGGTGGGGAGTCCACTCGGGTCGCCCTCGGTGTGGAAGCTGGTCGCCGCGCCGGTTTCCGCCGCCAGCCGCTCGGCCAGCCTGCGCAGCGCGTCGGTGAGGCTGCCCTCGCCGAGCGCGGTCGGGGCCAGCGCGGCGACCAGCGCGCGGGCCTCGGCCAAGTTCTCCCGGGCGGTGCGCGCGGCCAGGCCCAGTGCGTGCCGCACCTTGGCGCTGTCGCGGTCCACTTCGGACTCCGCGGCCTGCACCAGGGCGACGATGCTGGTGAACCCCTGGGCCAGGGTGTCGTGGATCTCGCCCGCCAGCCGGGCCCGTTCGGCGGCCACCCCCGCCTCGTGCGAGAGCTGGGCGACCTGGGCCCGGCTGTCCTCCAACTCGGTGATCAGCGCGGCCCGCTCGTGGCTCTGGGTCACCACCCGGTGCACGAAGGTGCCGATCAGCAGCGACAGCGCCAGACCGAGGACCGACGTGGGCAACTGGCCGCGCCAGCCGCCGATGTCGCCGTGCCGCGCCGCCTCCAGCGCGGGGGGCAGCACGTTGAGCAGCACCACCACCGGGGCGGCGACCGGCAGCGGCAGCGCCATGAAGATCAGCGGGCACATCTCGAACAGCAGGAAGGTGCTCACCGGGACGAACCAGACCGCGAGGAGGAACAGCAGCGAGGTCACCACGACGAAGACCGCGGTGTGCCCCCGGGCCTCCTCGATGATCGCCTTCCGCCTGCCCCAGACGAGGTAGAGCAGGGCGATCGCGGTGATCGCCCCTGCCGCGACACCGCGATCGCCCCAGCTGTTGTCGGTGCAGAGGACCAGCGTCGTGACGAACAGGAACCCGACCGCGAAGTACAGGTCCCAGGTCCAGAAGTTGCGCGTGGTGGCCTCGACCCGGTGCCGCTCGGTCAGCCCGCGCGCCGGTCCGTCCAGCGGAAGGTCAGCAGGCAGAGCACCGTGCCGACCACGCACCACGCGCCCAGCACCAGCGCCGCCGTCCCCAACTGCCACGTGCCAGCCACCTCTCCAGCCGCCATGCTGTCCGGAAGGAACACCGCCCGGAAGGACTGCGCCATCCACCGGACCGGGAAGAACGCGGCCACGTCGACCATGGCCTTGGGCAGCGAGCCTACGTAGACGAACACGCCCGAGATGAACTGCAGGGCCAGCACCGGCACGTTGAGCACCGCGCCCGCGCTGCGCGCGGACCGGGTCAGCGCGCTGGCCGCGATGCCCAGCAGGGTGCAGGCGATGACCGAGAGCGCCAGCACCCACGCGAAGGTCAGCCACTTGCCGGGTTCGGTCGGCAGGTCCAGGTCGAAGGCGAGCACGCCGACCGCGAGCAGCACGGCCACCTCGGCGACCGTGGCCACCGCGACCAGGATGACCTTGCCGGTGAAGTAGGCCCCGGCGGTGACCGGCGTGCCGCGCAGCCGCTTGAGGCTGCCGTCCTCGCGGTCGGCGGCGATGCCGACGCCGATGTTGATGAAGGCGGTGGAGAGGATGCCGTAGGCGATCATGCTCGCGGTGAGCACCCGGCTCATCGGCACACCCTCGGTCGCCTCGCCGCTGTTGATCGAGCCGAGCAGCAGCAGGATGATCGCCGGGAAGGAGAAGGTGAACAGCACCGCCTCCTTGGAGCGGAAGAACATCCGCAGCTCGGCGCCGCCGCGCAGCACGCCGCTGCGCAGCGTCGACGGCAGCGGCGGCCGGGCGGTGGTGGTGCGGCGGGGCAGCGTCCCGGTGGTCATGCCTTGGCTCCGATCAGGTCCAGGTAGATGTCTTCGAGGCTGGGCTGGCGCACCTGCAGCCCGCTGACCGGCCCGCGCCGGGCCAGGTTGGTGACCGCGCCGACCGGGTCGACGGTGCGCACCTCGTGCGCGCCGGACACGTCGGTCCAGGTGACCGTGGCGGGCGCGGTGTCGCGTCCGCCGACGGTGAACGGGGTGCCCTCGGCCACGATGCGGCCCGCCGCGATCACCGCGAGCCGGTCGGCCAGCGCCTCGGCCTCGTCCAGGTAGTGCGTGGTGAGCAGGATCGTGGTGCCCTCGCGGGCCAGCGCGCGGACCAGGTCCCAGAACTGCCGCCGCGCCTCGGGGTCGAAGCCGGTGGTCGGCTCGTCGAGGAACAGCAGCCGGGGGCGGCCGATGATGCCGAGCGCGACGTCGACCCGGCGGCGCTGGCCGCCGGAGAGCGAGCTGATCCGGGCACCCGCCTTGGCGGTGAGCCCGCACAGCTCGATGACCTCGTCCACGCCGCGCGGGTCGGGGTAGTAGCCCGCGAACTGGCGCACGGTCTCGCGCACCGACAGCTCGGCGGAGTCGGTGGCGGTTTGCAGCACGATGCCGAGCTCGGCCCGCCAGTGCCGCCCGGCGGTCGCCGGGTCCTGGCCCAGCACGCGGACCTCGCCGCCGTCGCGCTCCCGGTAGCCCTCGAGGATCTCCGTCGTCGTGGTCTTGCCCGCGCCGTTCGGACCGAGCAGCGCGAAGACCTCACCCTCCCGCACCACCAGGTCGACGCCCGCGACCGCCGTGTTGGCGCCGTAGGTCTTGCGTAGCCCGTGGACTTCGATCGCGTTCATGGCTCAATGCTGTCGCGGTGCGCGTTCCCCGGGGACGAACGAGCGATTGAACTCGGCTGTCCACCGGTCGGTGGACAGCGGTGTCCGCTGGCCTACGCGGAAAAGGACAACGGGGCCGACCGACGTGGTGTCGGTGGCCCCTTTCCGGTGAATCGTCGAATTGTCAGCCGCGGACGGTCGACCAGCCCTCGACGTCCTCCGGTCGGCGCGGTGCCGGGCCCACGTACTTGGCGGCCGGGCGGATCAGCCTGCCCGTGCGCTTCTCCTCCATGATGTGCGCGCACCAGCCCGCGGTGCGGGCGCAGGTGAACATCGCGGGCATCATGTGCGGCGGCACCTGGGCGAAGTCCAGGATGACCGCGGCCCAGAACTCCACATTGGTCTCGATCGCCCGGTCGGGGCGGCGCTCGCGCAGCTCGGCCAGCGCGGCCTGCTCCAGCGCGGCGGCGACCTCGTAGCGCTCGGCGCCGAGCTCCCGGCAGGTGCGGCGCAGCACGCGGGCCCTCGGGTCCTCGGCGCGGTAGACCCGGTGGCCGAAGCCCATCAGGCGTTCCTTGCGGTCGAGGATGCCCTTGACGTACGCGCGGGCGTCACCGCTGCGCTCCACGTCGGCGATCATCGGCAGCACCCGGGCGGGCGCGCCGCCGTGCAGCGGACCCGACATCGCGCCGATCGCCCCGGACAGCGCCGCCGCCACGTCCGCGCCGGTGGAGGAGATCACCCGGGCGGTGAAGGTGGAGGCGTTGAGGCCGTGCTCGGCGGCGGAGACCCAGTACGCGTCGATGGCCCTGGTGTGCGCCGGGTCGGGCTCGCCGCGCCAGCGGGTCATGAACCGCTCGGTGATGGTGGCGCACTCGTCGATGCGCCGCTGCGGCACCGCGGGCTGGTGGATGCCGCGCGCCGACTGGGCCACATAGGACAGCGCCATGACCGACGCCCTGGCCAGCTGCTCGCGGGCCTCCTCGTCGGTGATGTCCAGCAGCGGGCGGTAACCCCAGATCGGGGCCAGCATGGCCAGGCCCGCCTGCACGTCCACCCGCACGTCACCGGAGTGCACCGGCAGCGGGAACGGCTCGGCGGGCGGCAGGCCGCGGCCGAAGCGGCCGTCCACCAGCAGGGACCAGACGTCGCCGAAGGTGACCTTGCCCGCGAGGTCTTCGATGTCCACGCCCCGGTAGCGCAGGGCGCCGCCGTCGCGGTCCGGCTCGGCGATCTCCGTCCGGAAGGCGATGACGCCCTCGAGGCCGGGTTTGAAACCGTCGTCCGGCGGGGTGGGGGTCTGCGCGGGAGAGCTCTGCTCGGTCTCGCGCACCGCGTTCTGCATACGCCTCGCCTTTCACGCCATGTCCACGACGGTTCACGGAGGTTTCCGCGGGGTCGGCAGCGGCACTGCGAGGCAGATCGCCCACGCCGGGCACCACTGCACGGCTTTCGGGCAACCCTCCTCCTCGTACCCGGTGTTAGCAATCGTTCACACCGGTGTCTTCGGTCACGATCCAGTGAAACGATCCAGATTGTCGGCGATCGCCAGCTCCGGGCGCTTGGTGTCCGCTGTCACCGTGCGGGCGGTTTCCGTTCACCTCGATTCCCCGTACCGTCCAATGAACCAAACTGGCCTCGTGGTGCGACCCCGCCACGCGCTGCGGTGAGGAGACGTGGAATGGCTGACGGCGACATCGCCCTTGAGCTCCCGACCATGCGGGTGTCCTACGAGCACGGCGACCTGCACGAGAGCGACCTCGCCGCCTCCTGGCACGAACAGCTGCAAGCCTGGCTGGACGCGGCCAAGCAGGCCGGGCTGGCCGAGCCCAACGCCATGGTGCTGGCCACCGCGGGCGCCGACGGCATGCCGTCCTCGCGCACCGTGCTGGCCAAGGGCCTCGACGAGCGCGGGCTGGTGTTCTTCACCAACTACACCTCCGCCAAGAGCCACGACCTCAGCGCCACGCGCTACGCCTCGGCCACCTTCCCCTGGTACGGGCTGCACCGCCAGGCGACGATCCGCGGCACCGTGGAGAAGGTCAGCGCCAAGGAGACCGCGGCGTACTGGGCCAAGCGGCCGCGCGGCTCGCAGCTGGGCGCGTGGGCGTCGCCGCAGTCGATCGTGGTGAGCGGGCGCGGCACGCTGGAGACCGCACTGGCCAATGTGGAGCGCCGGTTCGCCGACGCCGAGACCGTGCCGGTCCCCCCGCACTGGGGTGGCTGGCGGATCCAGCCCGAGCTGGTCGAGTTCTGGCAGGGCCGCCGCGACCGGATGCACGACCGGTTGCGCTACAAGCTCGGCCGGGACGGCTGGAAGGTCGAGCGCCTCGGTCCGTGACCCCCGGTTCTGAGACCGCGGGCTCCGGGAAAAGTCACAGGACACGGATTGGTTAGCTAACCTAAGCTAACCAATCGTGACCACTGAGGCGACTGGGCGGGCAAAGGGCATCCTGGGTCGGATCGTCATCGACACCAGGCCACTGAAGGTGCTCGACTACCGTCGCATGTGGGTGTCCACCGTGGTCACCGCCATCGGCAGCCAGTTGACCACGGTGGCGGTGCCGCAGCAGATCTACGAGCTGACGCACTCCTCGGGATACGTCGGGTTGACCGGTGCCGTCGGGCTGGTCCCGCTGCTGATCTTCGGGCTGTGGGGCGGGGCCATCGCCGACGCCGTCGACCGGCGCACGGTGATGCTGTGGAGCAACATCGGCGTCGCGGTGATGTCGGTGCTGTTCTGGGTGCAGGCGTTCGTCGGGCTGAACTCGGTGCCGGTGATCCTGGTGCTGCTGGGGTTGCAGCAGGCGTTCGTGGCGGTCAACATGCCCGCCCGCAGCGCCGCCGTCGCCCGGCTGGTGCCCGCGGAGCTGCTGCCGCCCGCGAACGCGCTGAGCTTCACCACGTTCACCTTCGGCATGATCTTCGGCCCGCTGCTGGCCGGTGCGCTGATCCCCGCGCTCGGACTGTCCACTATGTACCTGATCGACGCGGTCGCGCTGACGGTGGCGTGCTACATGGTGTGGCAGCTGCCGCCGATCGCGCCGGGGGAGCTGGCCAACCGGACGGCCGGGCTGCGGTCGATCGTCGAGGGCTTCCGGTACCTGGGGATGCGCAAGCTGCTGCTGGTGTCGTTCCTGGTCGACATCATCGCCATGGTCGCGGGCATGCCCCGGGCCCTGTTCCCCGAGATGGCCCAGCGCACCTTCGGCGACCCGCCCAGCGGCGGCACCGCCCTGGGCGTGCTCTACGCCGCGATCCCGATCGGCGCGGCCCTGTTCGGCCTGTTCTCCGGCGCCTACTCGCGCATCGCCCGCCAGGGCGTGGTGATCACCTGCGCGATCGTCGGCTGGGGCGCGGCCATCGCGGCGTTCGGCCTCACCAGCTCCCTCTGGCTGGCCGTCGTCTTCCTGGCGCTGGCGGGCGGGGCCGACCTGGTGAGCGCGGTGCACCGCAGCTCGATGCTGCAAACCGAGGCCACGGACGAAATGCGCGGCCGGATGCAGGGCGTGTTCACGGTGGTGGTCGCGGGCGGACCCCGCATCGCCGACCTGACCCACGGCTGGGCGGCCGCCGAGTTCGGCACCCGCGCGGCGGCCACGTGGGGCGGCGTGCTGAGCATCGTGCTGACCATCATCACGGTCGCTTTCCTCCCGGCCTTCTGGCGCTACCGCTTCGCCCCGCAACCCGAGAAGATCGACTGACTCAGCCGAGCAAACCGGTCACCGGCTGCCCCATGGCGTCCCCGACCAAAGCCAGCGAGTTCTCCGCTCCGGCCGCCAGCGCCAGTGGCTTGACACCCGCCGCGAGCTTCGCGTGCACAATCCGGTCGAGTCCCGCGCCGACCAGCGGTGCCGCTGTTCGAAGCGCTGCTTCGAGCGCAACCCCGCCGGTGCTCCCACCGTGCGCGACGATGTTCCGCTGCCGGTAGAGCCGCCTGAATATCCCTCTGAAGACCCGGCGGACGCTCTCCAGTTGCGGCTGGGGATCCTGCACCATCGCCGTCATGCGGTCGGCCGCAGCGCTATCGCTCGCGGTTGTGATCACCAGTGAAGTGTTGCCCAAGGCGTTCGCGACTACCTCCGAACGGCGCTGGTTGTTGGGGCAATTCGCCAAGTCCTCGCTGAGCTTGTCTGGAGCAGGAGGTTGATGCTGGTACGACAGCGCTGTCAGCTCGGCACGCGGCCAAGAGCAGGCGGTGATCGCCGCGAGGCGGTCTCCGGCCACAGCTCGTCCCACCTTGGTCTCGGCCTTGTCGCCGGGGTGGAAGAGCAACGCCTCGATCGCCGCCCAGGCCCCGGTCACCGCCGAGGTCGAGGGACCGGCGTCCAGCGGCGCGGCGAGCTCGAGCGCTTCATCCAGTCGGTCGCTCTTCTGCACGTCGAACATGGTTCGCTCCCGCATGAGCGAGGGAATCGCGACGCCACGCGGCGGGGGGAGCAGCGGTAGCGGCTTCGCCGCACCCATGACCCACACCTTGCCGCACGGCCGCAACGTCTTGTCCGATCTCCGGGAGTAGGACCACCGGTTCTCCATGCGCCGGACCAGTCCACCCATGGTTCGGGCGTCGGCAACAGCGTCCTTCGCCGAGACGCGGTAGCGGAACGCGCCGTTCTGGCGCTCGGGGTTGGTGAGGTTCTGCGCTTTGAACCAGGCCGAAGCCTCGTCGGGAGAGAGCCATTCACGAAGGTGTTCGACTAGTAGTTGCTGCTCCGGTACGGAGATGAACGGGACGATGACCTCGAACTCCTGGTCCACCCTGTCCGCCAGTTCGCGAGCGGAGTCCAGCAGATCGGCCAGTGATGCCTGCGGCTCGCGAGTGAACGCTCGGACCCAGCGGTGCAGCTGCCCGGAGCTGTGGCCGCAGTCGAGGAGATGTGTGGCAACAGCCTTGGCCAGCCGCTCTGCTGAAGGCGGGCGGGATGAGTCGACACTGTCCGCCCAGCGGGTCAGGTAGTTCTTCTGGATCGCGGGTAGGAGCTCGATCAGCTTTCGGCGGTCTTGTCCGTCCGGGGACAAGCCGTTGCGCAGCAGATCGGTGAGTTCGCGACGCAAGCGCCCATCGCCGAGCCCCCGGTCAGGGCCTAGCGCGCGTTCCAGATCGTGCAGGTACCAGGCCACCGAAGCTCCTGAGAGAACATGGGCACGGAGCCAATTGCCCGCCTCCACCGCCTCGCGGAGCGCGAGCACGCTGCCCACGTCCCACAGTCGCCGTGGCCACGGAGTGGTGTCCGCGAAGAAGTCGGCCAGCCGCGCAGCGACATGCTTGGCGAAAGGGTCTTTCGCCAGCAAGCCAGCCCGAGTGTTGACAGTGTTGGCCACGGTGTGGTTCACTCCTAACCAGTGCGTTGAGCACGATGACTAAAGCCTGGGTGCCGCCCCTTTGGGGCCGTCCCCAGGCTTTCTTATTTTCTGTGTGGCGCCCAGCGCGTTGACATCACGGCAACGGGTGCTGTTGGGGTTCGCGAGGGACCGGTGGGTGGCGAACGGGGCAGAGGTGTTGTGCGTGGCTCAAAACGATGTTTGGTTTGAGTCCTTCCGGGACACTGTTGCGGCATGACCTCCCAGGAGCAGGCGCAGCCTGAGTTGAAGCGGGTGATCGGGCCCGGGTTGTTGCTGCTGTTCGTCGTCGGGGACATCATCGGTACCGGTGTCTACGCCCTGACCGGCACGGTCGCGGGCAAGGTCGGTGGCGCCCTCTGGCTGCCCTTCCTCCTCGCCTTCGCCGTCGCCTTCTTGACCGCGTTCAGCTACCTGGAGCTGGTCGGCAAGTACCCGAAGGCCGCCGGGGCCGCGCTCTACGCCAACCGGGCGTTCAAAGTCCAGTTCCTGACGTTCATGGTGGCCTTCGCCGTCATGTCTTCCGGTATCACCTCCGCTGCCTCCGCCGCGCAGGCGTTCGGGAACACCTACCTCAAGAAACTCATGGGTGACTCGCTCACCATTCCCACTGTCTGGATCGCGGTGGGGTTCGTCGTGCTCTTGGCGGCCATCAACTTCCGGGGTGTTGCCGAGTCGTTGTGGGCCAATGTCGTGCTTACGGTGATTGAGCTTTCGGGGTTGCTCATCATCATCGTGGTCGGCATCTACGCCATCGCCAACGGTCAGGGGGACCCCGGCAGGCTCGTCGAAATCGACACCTCCGGCCAGAGTTCCCTCATCGCCGTCAGCTCGGCCACCGCGTTGGCCTTCTTCGCCATGGTGGGGTTCGAGGACTCGGTCAACATGGCGGAGGAGTGCCGCGAGCCGGTTCGCATCTTCCCGCGCGCCATGTTGGTCGGCATGGGGATCGCGGCGGTCATCTACGTACTGGTCGCGGTCACGTCCTCGCTCCTGCTCCCCGCCCGCGAGTTGGCGGGGTCCGGCAGCGACGCGCTGCTCAAGGTGCTTTCCGCGGGCGCGCCCGACTTCCCGCTCTGGGTGTTCGCGTTGATCGGGTTGCTCGCCGTCATCAACTCGGCGCTGATCAACATGTTGATGGCCAGCCGGTTGGTCTACGGGATGGCCAACGAGCGGATCATCCCGAAGGTCTTCGGCGTCGTGCACCCCGCGCGGCGGACGCCGTGGGTGTCGATCGTGTTCACGAGTCTCATCGCCGTTGTGCTGGTGGCCACCGTCGACATCAACCTGCTCGGGGGCACGACTTCGCTGTTGCTGCTCGTGGTGTTCACGGTCGTCAACATCGCCGTTCTGGTGCTGCGCAAGGACACGGTCGAGCACAAGCACTTCCGCGCGCCGACCGCGCTCCCGGCCATCGGCGCCGTGGCCTGCGCCTACCTGGCCAGCCCGCTGTCCGGCAGGCCCGCCCGCGAGTACGGCATCGCCGCCATCCTGCTGGCCGTCGGCGTCGTCCTCTGGCTCGTCAACCGCTTCGTGGTCGGGCGGGTGCGGGTGGACGCGGAGAAGCTCAGCGTGTGAGCTGGCGCAGTTCCACGACGTCGTGGGCGGAGAAGACCGTGACGTCGTGTGCGGCGAGCATGGTCCGCAACCGGTCCTGGTTGGCCTTGCGGGCCTCCTTCTCCGTCTGCACCAAAGACTCGAACACCCGCAGCCCCACGGTCGACTTGGCCGTCGGCCCCATCTGCGCCCGGTTGAAGTACGCGTCCCCCGCGTGCAGCAGCCAACCGTCGTCCGAGCGGACCGCCACGCCGCAGTGCCCGCGCGTGTGGCCGACCAGCGGGACGAGCAGGAAGTCGTCGGACAGGCCCGCGAGCCCGCGCACGGCCTCCATGCCCATCCAGCCCTCACCGCCGGTGGGCTCGTGCACCTCCCACTTCGGCCCGTGCGCCCAGTGGGCCTGCCGGTAGCGGTGCCGCTCGGCGCCGGTCGCCGGGGTCAGCGCCGCGCGCAGCTCCGGCCCGTAGACGTGCACGCGCGCGTCGGGGAAGTCGGCGAGGCCGCCCGCGTGGTCGAGGTCGAGGTGGGTGAGGATGATGTGCCGGACGTCCGCCGGGTCGTAGCCCAGCGCCTTGACCTGCCGGACCGCCGCCTGCGCCGGGTCCAGCACCGGGCGCACCAGGGCCACGAACGGGCCGGGCAGGTTCGTGCGCGGGTCGGTCAGGTCGGTGACGCCGAAGCCGGTGTCCACGAGCACCAGGCCGTCGTCGGATTCGACGAGCAGCACGTGGCAGACCATGTGGGCGAACCGGAACAGCCCCGGCTCACCGTCGACCAGCTTCCCGCCGAGCGGGTGCATGCTGCCGCAGTCGAGGTGTCGAACGCGCATCTAGGAGTCCTTTCGAAGCAGTGGTGCGAGTGCGGTGGCGACCGCGCGCAACGGGGCCGTGTCGCGTTGGTTGCGGGAGAGCAGTTGAGCGCCCTCGACGGCGGCCAAGAACGTGGTGGCCAGCGCGTCGGGGTCGGGTAGCCCGTGCCGGGCGAGGTGGCCGCGGACGACGCCGTGCCACGCGCGGAACGCCTCGGCGCAGGCCGCGCGCACCGGCTCCGCGTCCCCGGCGTCCTGGGCGAGGGTGCCGATCGGGCAGCCCCGCCGGAACCCGGAGGCCGCCAGCTCGTCGGCCAGGAACCCGGTGATCGCGGCGAGCGCGCCCACCGCGTCCGGCGTCTCGGTGAACGCCCGGTCCACCCACGCGCACACCTCGGCCCCCGCCAGCCCCACCGCCTCGGCGGCCAGCTGCTCCTTGCCGCCGGGGAAGTGGAAGTACAGCGACCCCTTGGGCAGGCCGCCCTCGGCGACGACCTGGTTGAGGCCGGTGCCGTGGTAGCCGTGCGTGCGGAACAGCTCGGCGGCGGTGCGCAGCGTGCGGTCTCGGGTGTCGGTACGGCGGGGCATGGCGGTTATTATACAGACCGGTCTAGTAAGAGTCGCGACCGTGGCGACCCGACTAGCCTCCTTGGCATGGCCGAGACCGAGATCCGCTTTGGCGGCGCCCGTGCCGTCGCCACCCACCACGGCGCCGCGCTGCGCCTCTTCGAGTTCGACGACGTGCCCTACCTGGAAACCTTCCCGGCGGGGGAGCAGCCACCCATGGGCTCCGGCGCCGTGCTGGTGCCCTGGCCCAACCGGGTCGCGGGGGCCGTCTGGCACCACGACGGCGAGGAGTTGCGCCTCGACGTAACGGAGCCCGCGCGCGGCAATGCCAGCCACGGACTCGTGCGCCGCGAGACCTGGGAGGTCGCCGAGCGCGCCGACGACACCGTGACGCTGGCGGTCACCGTCGACGGCCGCCCCGGCTGGCCCTTCCCCTTCCGGACCACCACCACCTACACCGTCTCCGCTGCGGGCCTCACCGTCACGCACGGCGTCGAGAACCTGGGCGAGCGCCCGATGCCCTTCGGCGTCGGCGCTCACCCGTACCCGCGCCCCGGCCGCCTCGACGTCGACGACTGCGTGCTCACCCTCGCCGCGACCACGCACCTGCCGCTCGACCCGGAACGCATGGTGCCCACCGGGTCCGCCACCCCGGTGCCCCGGTTCTCCCGTGTGGTCCGGGAAGTCACGCTCGACGACGCATTCGGCGGTTGCGCGCCGGAAAGCGACGGACTGGTCCACCACACGCTGCGCGGCGGGTCCGGCGGCGTGGACCTGTGGGCGGACCCGGTGTTCCGCTGGGTCCAGGTGTACACCCCGGATTCCTTCCCCGGCCGCGAAGGCGGCGCGGTCGCGGTCGAACCGATGACCTGCCCGCCGGACGCGCTCAACTCGGGAGTGGACCTGTTGGTTGTGGACGCGGGCGCGCGCTGGACCGGATCCTGGGGAATCTCACCGATCTAGCCGTTCGGGCCGGTGGCATGTTGATCATCGCGCTACGGTGGTGGTGTGACTATCGCCGTGACGGGTGGATACGTGGTTCCGGTTGTGGGCGCGCCGATCGAGGGCGGGACCGTGCTCATCGATGGCGGCCGGATCGCCGCCGTCGGCCCCGCCGCCGACGTGGACGTCCCGGACGACGCGGAGATCGTGGACGCGTCGGGTTCCTGGGTGCTGCCCGGTTTCGTCGAGGCGCACGGCCACGTCGGCGTCCTGGAGGAGTCCGAGGGCTGGGAGGGTCGCGACCTCAACGAGACGACCAACCCCGTCACCGCGCAGGTGTCGGCCCTCGACGCGATCAACCCGGACGACGAGGGCTTCCGCGACGCGCTGGCCGGTGGCGTCACGACGATCGTGGTGAAACCGGGCTCCGGCAACGTGATCGGCGGCCAGACGGTTGCCGTGAAGGCCTGGGGCCGCACCGCCGACGAGATGCTGGTGCGCGCGCCGATCAGCGTCAAGAGCGCGTTGGGGGAGAACCCGAAGCGCAACTACGGCGAGCGCAACGTCATGCCCGCCACCAGGTTGGGCGTCGCGGCCGTCATCCGCGAGGCCCTGACCAAGGCCCAGGACTACCGCGCCCGACGGGACCGCGCGCGGGAGAACGGCGAACCGTTCGACCGCGACCTCGCCGACGAGACCCTCGCGCGCGTGCTCGACGGCGAGATCCCCTGGTGCCAGCACGCCCACCGCGCCGACGACATCGCGACCGCGATCCGCCTGGCCGACGAGTTCGGCTACCGCCTGGTCCTCAACCACGGCACGGAAGCGCACCTGATCGCCGACCTCATCGCCGAACGCGACATCCCCGTCGTCGTCGGGCCGCTGTTCGTCAGCCGCCTCAAGGTGGAGCTGCGCAACCGCACGCTGCGCACCCCCGGGATCCTGGCGCGGGCGGGTGTTCGCATCGCGATCACCACCGACCACCCCGTCGTGCCCATCAACTTCCTCGTGCACCAGGTGACCCTGGCGGTGAAGGAGGGGCTGGACGAGGAGACCGGATTGCGGTCGATCACCACCAACCCGGCGGAGATGATGGGAATCGGTGACCGCGTCGGCGCGCTGGCACCGGGGCTCGACGCCGACGTGGTGCTCTGGTCGGGCGACCCGCTGGACGTGATGAGCCGCGCCACGCGGGTGTTCGTGAATGGGCGGTCGGTGTACCGGTTCGACGAGCAAACCGGGTTCGGCGTGACCGAGAGCCCGTTCCACCGGGGCTGAACCGGCGGAATTCCGCGCTATTTCAGCGCCGCCGCGTCGATTATGTCGTTGACCGTGCTATCCGGGCTTTGCCCGCAGGCGTACAGGACGCTCGCCACGATGTACGGCTCGTCCTCGCGCCGTTCCTGGCCCTTGCCGCGGTAGGCGCGGACCAGCAGTCCCCGCTGTTCGGGTTCTTTCAACGTCCAGAAGGTCCGGCACGGTGTGGTGCCGTCCAACTCGGGTTCCTCGGTCAGCTCGACGAACAGCGCGCGACCACCCACGACCAGGGCCAGGGCCAGGACCGCCGCCCCGGCCCCCATGAGGACCCGCTTGGGCACCCGCGGGGAGTACCGGGCGGGCAGGGGCTCCTCCGGCGGCTGCGGCGCCGCGCCCGCGGCCTGCGCCAGGTTCGAGACCTGGTCGCGGAAGGACGGGTCGCGGGCGAACTGGTCGTTGAGGATCGTGGTCAGCGTCGACCTCGGCTGCGGCGCGGTCGGGTCGGCCTCGAACACGTCGAACGCGGCGGCCAGCCGGATCCGGCGCAACCGGCCGAGCACCGCGTCGAAGAGGACGTCCGCGGCGCGCTTCTGGTTGCCGGACAAGGTGTTCGACGCCAGGTCAGCCAGGATGTCGACCACCTGGTCGGCCAGGACCGGTTGGTTCACCGAGCACCACCGCAGCGAGCCGAGACAGTGTTCCCCATGTCGTCATGATCGTCGATACTGACTGTCGCGTAAGGGGGTGACGCGTGATCGGCGTGAATCCGGCGGTTCGCGGTATTCACAGCGGACCGTTCACAACCCGTCTTCCCGCGACCGATCGCGGTCCCCTCAGGCCGTCCCGGTCATCCGGTCACATCGGCTTCGCGCAGCTGGCGGGCGATCACCACGCGCTGGATCTGGTTGGTGCCCTCGAAGATCTGGGGCACCTTCGCCTCGCGCAGGTAGCGCTCGACCGGGAAGTCGCGGGTGTAGCCCGCGCCGCCGAGGACCTGCACCGCGTCCGTGGTGACCTTCATGGCCGCGTCGGTGGCGACCAGCTTGGCGATCGAGGCCTGGCGGACGAACGGCAGGCCGCGGTCGCGCCTGCGGGCGGCCTCCAGGTAGGTCGCGCGGGCCGACTCCACGGCGGCGGCCATGTCCGCGAGCAGGAAGCCCAGTCCTTGGAAGTCGATGATCGTCCGGCCGAACTGGGTGCGCTGCTTGGCGTAGGACACGGCCTCGTCCAACGCGGCCTGCGCCAACCCGACCGCGCACGCCGCGATGCCGAGCCGCCCGGAGTTCAGCGCGGAGAGCGCGATCTTGAACCCCTGGCCCTCGGCGCCGAGCAGCCGGTCGGTGGGGACCCGGGCGCCGGAGAACAGGACCTGGGTGGTGGACGAGCCGGTGAGGCCCATCTTGCGCTCCGGCGGGGTGAACTCCACGCCGGGCGTGCCCGCGTCGACCAGCAGGCAGCTGATGCCCCGCGCGCCGTCGTCCGAGGTGCGGACCATGGTCGTGTAGAAGTCCGCCTGACCGCCGTGGGTGATCCACGCCTTGGCGCCGTTGACCAGGTAGTCGTCGCCCTCGCGCCGGGCCCGGGTGGTCAGCGCGGCGGCGTCCGAGCCCGCGTGGCTCTCCGACAGCGCGTACGCGCCGAGCAGGTCCCCGCCGAGCATGTCCGGCAGGAACCGGGCCCGCTGCTCCTCGGTGCCGTGCCGGGCGAGCGCGTAGCAGGACATGGTGTGCACGGACACGCCGACGCCCACCGTCATCCACGCCGCCGCCAGCTCCTCGAGGACCTGGAGGTACACCTCGTAGGGCAGCGCCGACCCACCCCACTCCTCCGGGTACGGCAGCCCCAGCAGGCCGCTGCGGCCGAGCAGCCGGAACTGCTCGCGGGGGAAGCGCTCGTGTTCCTCGTACTCGGCGGCGACCGGCGCGAGTTCGTCGCGGGCGATCTCACGGGTGAGGGCGAGCAGGTCCTCGGCCTCGGTGGTGGGCAGCAGGCGCTCGGCAGGCATGTTCGGGCCTTTCGGTCAAACCTGAGCAGTACTCGGGACAGTACTGGGGGACGCTCCACAGTACTGTTCGGGGTCCTGACCTGTCGATACTGTGAACGACATGAACCCGCGACGCACCCCGACCGCCCGGCAGGCCGCCCTGCTGGAGCAGCTGCTCGGGATCTTCCTGGCCGAGGGGTTCGCCGACACCACCCTCGACGGCTTCGCCGCCCGGCTGCGCTGCTCCAAGTCCACCCTGTACGCGCTCGCGCCGAGCAAGGAGCAACTGGCGCTCAAGGTCGTCGGCCACTTCTTCCGCGGCGCCACCGAGCGCGTCGAGAAGGGCGTCGCCACCGCGGCCGACGCGCGCGAGCGGATCGAGCGCTACCTCTCCGGGGCCGCGCGGGAGCTGGGCGTGGCCTCGCCGCGCTTCGTCGAGGACGTCGCCGCCTTCGCCCCCACCCGGGCGGTGTACCAGCGCAACGCCAAGGCCGCCGCCGAGCGGATCCGCGGGTTCATCGCGGAGGGGGTGGCGGAGGGCATCTTCCGGGACGTGCACGCGGCGCTCGTGGCCGAGATGGCCGGGTGGCTGATCGAGGGCATCCAGTCCGGTGTGCTCACCGCGCGCGCCGAAGTCTCCGACGCCGAGGCGTTCACCGGTTTGGCGGATCTATTGCTCGGTGGACTGAGCCGGGATGCGCCGCCGGGAAATCCGGCGTAAACGTGGCGTCATTTGTGATACGTGTCCCAAGAGTGCCCGACGCCCCCGGTCACGGCTGTCCGTAATGCGCGCGGAGCACTAGCGTAGGAGGCTCAGGACCCCAATGGGGCGGTGCTGCGCTGTGGCCGCAATTCGCATCGGCCGTGATCGCACCCGACCAGGGCCGTACCGGCTCGGCCGTCACCGCCGCCCTGCCCGAGTGTGAGAGGTACTTGCATGCCCGACGGGACCGCTGTGCCCACCGGCACCGAGCACACCGCCGCCCTCCGATACCCCGGCGGCGAGCACGAGATGGCGGTCGTGCCCGCCACCGAGGGTTCGTCAGGCGTCGACCTGGGCAAGCTGCTGGCCAAGACCGGCCTGGTCACGCTCGACCCCGGCTTCGTGAACACCGCTTCGTGCTCGTCCGCCATCTGCTACATCGACGGTGACGCGGGCATCCTGCGCTACCGCGGGTACCCGATCGAGCAGCTCGCCGAGCGCTCCAGCTTCATCGAGGTCAGCTACCTGCTGATCTACGGCGAGCTGCCCAGCCAGGCCGAGCTGGACGACTTCACCCACAAGATCAGCAGGCACACCCTGCTGCACGAGGACCTGAAGCGCTTCTTCGACGGCTTCCCGCGCGACGCGCACCCGATGCCCGTGCTGTCCTCGGCGGTGTCGGCACTGTCCACCTTCTACCAGGACAGCCTGAAACCGTTCGACTCCCACCACGTGGAGATCTCGACCATAAGGCTGCTGGCCAAGCTGCCGACGATCGCGGCGTACGCCTACAAGAAGTCGATCGGCCAGCCGTTCCTCTACCCGGACAACTCCCTTGGCCTGGTGGAGAACTTCCTGCGCATGACCTTCGGCTTCCCGGCCGAGAACTACGACCTCGACCCGACCCTGGTCCGCGCGCTCGACCAGCTGCTCATCCTGCACGCCGACCACGAGCAGAACTGCTCCACCTCCACGGTGCGGCTGGTCGGCTCGTCGGAGGCGAACCTGTTCGCCAGCGTGTCGGCGGGCATCAACGCCCTGTTCGGCCCGCTGCACGGCGGCGCCAACAGCGCGGTGCTGGAGATGCTGGAGGGCATCCGGGACTCGGGCGGCGACGTCGGCTCGTTCGTCAAGAAGGTCAAGAACAAGGAAGACGGCGTCAAGCTGATGGGCTTCGGCCACCGGGTCTACAAGAACTACGACCCGCGCGCCGCCATCATCAAGAAGACCGCGGACGAGATCCTGGGCAAGCTCGGCGGCGACGACTCGCTGCTCGACATCGCCAAGCAGCTCGAGGAGCACGCGCTCGCCGACGACTACTTCGTGTCGCGCAAGCTCTACCCGAACGTGGACTTCTACACCGGCCTGATCTACCGGGCCATGGGCTTCCCGACCAAGTTCTTCACCGTGCTGTTCGCGCTCGGCCGCCTGCCCGGCTGGATCGCGCACTGGCGCGAGATGATCAACGACCCGGCCACCAAGATCGGCCGCCCGCGGCAGGTCTACACCGGCCACACCGAGCGGGAGTACAAGTCCGTCACCGAACGCTGACACCCCACCACGATCGCGGCGCCGTCGACTGTGGACGGCGCCGCTGCCGTTTCCACGGTCGGGTTAACCCGATGGAGTGGCACTGCGGGGTGGGCCGGTGATCGGTAACCTTGCCCGCCGTGGCGGAGACTCCTGCGGTGGTGTGGTTCCGGCGTGACCTGCGGACCGGCGACCACCCGGTCCTGTTGGCGGCGGCCGAGCGCACACCGCGCGGGCTGGGGCTGTTCGTGCTGGACGAGGAGCTGCTGCGGCCGTCCGGTCCGGCGCGGTCGGCCTTCCTGTACCGGTGCCTGCGGGACCTCGACGAGCAACTGGGCGGACGGCTGCTCGTGGTGCGCGGGGACCCGGTCGACGTGCTGCCGCGCGTGGTGCGCGCGGTGGGTGCTGGATCGGTTCACGTGTCGGCGGACTTCGGTCCGTACGGCAGCGCGCGCGACGACCGCGTGGCCGAGGCGCTGGACGTCGAGTTCGTCCGCACCGGGTCGCCGTACGCGGTCGCGCCGGGGCGGGTGGTGAAGTCCGATGGCAAGCCGTTCAAGGTGTTCACCCCGTTCAGCCGCGCCTGGGCCGACCACGGCTGGCGCAAACCCGCAGACACCGACGCGTCCACACTGGACTGGATCGATCCCGCGGACAAGGACGGCGGCCCGCGGCGGGTGCGCATCCCGGACGACCCGTCGGTGCGGGCGGAGCTACCCGAGGCGGGGGAGCGGGCCGCGTTGGAGACCTGGGCCGAGTTCCGCGACGAGCGGCTGGGTGACTACGACCACGACCGCGACCGCCCCGGCGTCGACGGCAGCAGCCGGATGTCGGCCTACCTGCGCTGGGGCTGCGTGCACCCCCGGACCCTGCTCGCCGACCTGGGCCCCGGCACCTACCGCAACGAACTCGCCTGGCGCGAGTTCCACGCGGACGTCCTGTGGCACAACCCGACCGCCGCCCGCAAGAACTACAACCCCAAGTTCGACGCCATGCGCACCGACACCGACACCGACGCCGAGGACAACTTCGACGCCTGGTGCCGCGGCGAGACCGGCTACCCGATCGTCGACGCGGGGATGCGCCAACTGCTGGCGGAAGGTTGGATGCACAACCGCGTCCGCATGATCGTGGCCAGCTTCCTGGTGAAGGACCTGCACGTCCCGTGGTGGTGGGGTGCCCGGCACTTCATGCGCCACCTGGTCGACGGCGACCTGGCGTCGAACCAGCTCAACTGGCAGTGGGTGGCGGGCTCGGGCACGGACGCGGCCCCGTACTTCCGCGTCTTCAACCCCACCACCCAGGGGGAGAAGTTCGACCCGCACGGCGACTACGTCCGCAAGTACGTGCCGGAGCTGCGGGGGTGTGTGGGCAAGAAGATCCACCAGCCGTCGGGTGTGCCCGGCTACCCGGACCCGATCGTCGACCACGCCCACGAACGGCAGGTGTCGCTGGAGCGGTACGGGCAGATCAAGTGAGCAGAGGCCGGATCAGGCCCTCGATGTGCTCGAACACATCGGCATCGGTCTCGCGCTGCCACTGCGGCAACTCGTCCCAGTCGGCGACGTACGACGCCTTGGGCGCCTCGATGTGCTTGTAGACCTGGGCGACCCAGCAGAGCGCCACAAACCGTCCCTTTTGGACCCTGCTCAGCCTCGAGGTGTCCCCGAGCTCCACGAACGCCCGCACCTGCTCGTACACCGCGTTCGCCGCGGCCCGCTCCCAGGCGGGCAGCTCGTGCCACGGCACGGTGTGCTCGGCCTTCGGTCCGCCCGGGAAGTGCCGGTGCACCCCCTCGACCCAGGCCCGCCGGAAAACCTGCCCTCCCTCGATCACGCGCCCTCCCTCAGCCGGTGATCACGCCATCCAACTCGCCGAGCCTCCCGCGCGCCAGGTGCGGTGGTCGGTACGGTGATTCCCGGTTGCCGCGCGGTCAGGGGCGGCGCAGGGCCTGGCGGAAGTTCAGCCGCGGGCCGGTGCGCAGGACGGCGCCCGTGTAGATGCGGCCGCTGAGCCACGTCAGCACCGCCGTCGACCCCAGCATCAGCAGGATGGCCACCACCACCTGCCACGTCGTGCTCACCGACAGGGCGATGCGGCCCGGCATCAGGATCGGCGCGAACGGCGGCAGCACCGACAGCACCGCCGTCGCCGTGGTGTTGGGGGCTCGGGTGAGGAGGCCGAAGCTCAGCACGAAGGCCAGGACGAGCACCGAGGTGATCGGCAGCAGGACCGACTGGGTCTCCTCCTGGCGCGACACCAGGGAGCCCGCCGCGGCGAAGACGGTGGCGTAGAACAGGTAGCCGAGCAGGTACCAGAGCAGACCCCACAGCAGCGTGCCCACCGCCGCCGACGGGATGGTCAGGACGCCCGTCACGACGGCCAGCACCGTCCCGGCGCCGCCGACCACCACCAGCTGCGCCAAACCGACCAGACCCAGGCCGAGGACCTTGCCCGCCAGCAGCTCCCACGGCCGCACGGTCGCCAGCAGGATCTCCACGACCCGGCTCGACTTCTCCTCCACGACGCCCTGGGCCACCATCGTCCCGTACAGCAGCAGCGACAGGTACAGCAGCGCGACGATCACCAGCGCCATCGCCAGCCGCTGGTCGTGGGTGGGGTCAGGGGCGCGCAGGGCGCGCACGTCGACCGTCGCGTCGGCCACCGTGGACAGGACCTCGTCCGGGTCCAGGTCCTCGACGGAGGCCAGTTGGGCGCGCAGCACCTCCCGCTGCACCAGCGTGTTCAGCGCCCGCCGCAGGTTCTCGTCGAGCGACTCGTCGACCACCACGTGCAGGGACGCGGGCGCGCCCGTCACCAGCGCGTCCAAGTCGCCGTCGACGATCGACGACTCGCCGGACGCCGGGTCGCGGACCGTGCTCACCTCGACGTCGAGCCCCCGGGACGCCGCCTCCTCCGCCAGCGCCCTGGCGATGCCGGTCGCCTGGCCGGACAGGCCCACCCGGGTGACCCGTTCGCCGCCGAACAGGGTGCTCTGCATCAGCACGAACCCGATGAGCACGGCGATCGACACCGCCGTGCCGATGAGGAACGACCGGGTGCGCAGCCGGGTCCGCAGCTCCCGCCGGGCCACCAGCCACACGGCCCGCACCGGGCTCACCCGCCCACCCCCTTCACGGTGTTCACGAGGTCGTCCCCACCACGTCCCGGTACAGCTCGGCCAGCGTCGGGTCCTGGTGGGTGAACCCGCGCACCGGCCCGGTCGCCAGCGCCGCGGCCAGCACCGGCTGGTCGTCCGCGCCGTCGGCCAGCCGCAGGCGCGTGCGCCCGCCGCGCACACCCAGCACGGTCACCCCGGGCAGCCCGTCCGCCCAGCCCGGCCGGGCCGCGGGCGCGTCGACCACCAGCGTGCTGCCCGACCCGGCGCGCAGCTCGGCCACCGTCCCGCAGGCCGCCAGCCGCCCGGCCCGGATGATCCCCACCCGGTCGCACAACCGCTCGACGAGGTCGAGCTGGTGGCTGGAGAACAGCACCGGCACGCCCGCCGCCGCCCGCTCCCGCAGCACCTCCGACAGGACGTCGACGGCCTGCGGGTCCAGCCCGGAGAACGGCTCGTCGAGCACCAGCAGCACCGGGTCGTGCACCAGCGCGGCGGCCAGCTGCACCCGCTGCTGGTTGCCCAGGCTAAGCCGCTGCACCTCGGTTTCCCGGTACCCGCGCAACCCCAACCGGGTGATCCACCGCTCGGCGTCGCGGTGCGCGTCGTTGGTGGTGAACCCGTGCAGCTCGGCGAGGTAGACGAGGTGGTCGAGCACCCTCATCCGCGGGTAGAGGCCGCGCTCCTCGGGCAGGTACCCGAACCGGCGCCGGGCCGCGCGGTCGACCGGCGCACCGGCCCAGCGCACCGCGCCCGCGTCCGGCTCGACCACGCCGAGCACGACCCGCATGGTGGTCGTCTTGCCCGCGCCGTTGCCGCCGACGAAGCCGAACAGCTCGCCGGGACCGACGGTGAAGCCGACCCCGTCGCAGGCCACGACGTCGCCGTAGCGCTTGGCGATCCCGTCGACCTCCAGTGCGGGGCGGGTCGTTTCCACACCCCCCAGTATCCCCGCTCCCCGGTCCGGCCTACCGGCTGGTCAGCTCGCCCGGTGCGACCGCAAACGAGTTGCGCGATTGCGGCCCGGCGCGGAACCGAACGCGCGATGCTCCGTCAAAGCTCGACGGATGATCCGGGTTGGTTCGCAGTTGGAGGGGCGCCAGATGAACCCTGAGCAGTGGCTCGCGCAGTACGACGAGACGCTGAAGAAGGCCGCGGCGAGTGCGCAGAAGGCGGACAAGGCGCTGCGGGAGGTGGGGGGATCGGCCACGTCGACCGACGGCGAGATCAGCGTGCACGTGAGCGCGGGTGGCGCCACCACCGGCTTGGTGCTGCGCTCCGGCGTCCGCGACTACGAGCCCGAGCAGCTGGCCAGGGCCATCCTGGCGGTGACCAGGGAGGCCCAGCGCGACGCCAGCGCCAAGGTGGTGGCGACCATGGAGGAGCTGGTCGGCGACTCGCCCGCGCTGGACGTGGTCAAGGCGCACCTGCCGCAGGGCTACGCGGGCGACGCCGAGGACGACACCGACGCGCCCCCGGCCAAACCCCGCGACCGGCCTTCCGACGACGAGTACTTCGACAACCCCCCCGAAGTCGTCCACTAGACACCCCAGAGGCGGATCTGATGGGTACTGGTTTCAACGTCAACGTGGCGGAGATGCGGGTCCACGCCCGCACCGTCGCGACCTGCTCCACGCAGGTGCAGTCGGCGACGGGGGCGACGCAGTCGGTCTCCGACGCCGCGTTCGGCATGATCGGGCAGTTCTTCGCGACCGCGATCCTGGCCGCCTGCGGTGACGTGCTGCAGGGCATCCAGAAGGTGGCCACCGCGTTCGACGACGTCCGCAAGGGCATCGAGGACGTGGCCCGCGAGTACGAGCAGATCGACCTCGGCAACGCCAACACCTTCGCCGGGAGGTCCGCGTGAGCGCGCCGACGACCACCACGGCAGGCACGACCCAGGTGACCGGCCAGCAGGCCGTCACCAGCCTGAACAACGACGTCCGCGGCGCCAAGGCGGCGATCGAGCGGGGCGACTGGCTCGACGCGGGCCTGCAGGTCACCAACGTGGCCATGGACGTCATCAACATCGCGGGCGACCCGCTGGGCGCGGCCGCCGGTGCCGGGTTCGGCTGGATCATCCAGCACATCAAGTTCCTGCGCGAGCCGTTCGACAAGCTGCTCGGCGACGCGAACTCGATCATCAGCAGCGCCCAGGGCTGGGTCAAGGCCGGTGACCAGCTGGTGCAGGCCGCGGACAAGTACCGCCAAGCCGTGAAGACCGAGACCTGCAACTGGCAGGGCGCCGCGGGCGATTCGTACCGCCGCGCCGCCGCCACCCAGGCCGAGGGCCTCGACGCGCTGGCCGAGGTCAGCAAGGGCGTCGGCGAGGCGATCAGCGGGGCGGGCAAGCTGCTCGCCGAGGTGCGCAAGACCGTTCTGGACTTCATCAACAAGTGCGTCCAGAAGGTCATCATGATCATCATCGAGGCGCTGGCCAAGTCCTGGCTGAGCTTCGGGGCCAGCATCGCCGAGGGCATCGCCAAGTCGGTGGCGCAGGCGGTGCAGACCGCGCAGAAGGTCCTGAGCAAGGTCCAGAAGTTCGTGTCCTCGCTGCAGAAGATCCTGCAGACGGTCCAGAAGATCGTCAAGCTGGCCCAGGCGGTCAAGCAGCTGCTGGAGACCATCGGCGGCAAGGCGAGCGGCGGTCGCGCGGCCAACACCCGCCAGGCACCCGCGGTGAACACCTCCGGCGTCGACACGGCGGCGAACACGCGCTACACCAACCCGAACCCGACCTCGGGCCCGACGTACACGTCGACGGCGCCGCCGAGCTACAACTACACCCCGTACCAGCCCCCGGGGACCGTGGGCGGCCAACCCACGTACAACCAGGGCGCGCTGCCGACGTACACGGGGTACCAGCCGCCGACGGGCGGCACGGGCCAGTACGTGCCGTCGTACCCGGGGCAGAGCGTCCCCGGCCAGGTCGGGCAGGTGGGCATCCCCGGCACCGGCCCCGGCGGCACCCCGCCGTGGGGCAGCAGCGGTCCACCCCCCACCCAGGGCGCCCCGGCGTCCCGTGTGGACCGGGCCCGCTGGATCGGCGCGGTCGTGGAAACCCTGATCAACCACGGTGTGGATCCCTCGAAGATCAACGCCGAGCAGATCGCCCAGATCGTCGACCGCACCTCCGGCGGCAACCCGCACGCGGTGACGCTGCCGGACCCGAACGGGGGTGGGGGGCTGCCGTCCAAGGGGATGGTGCAGATCACCGACCCGGTGTTCGACCAGCACAAGGTGCCGGGCTACGACAACATCTGGGAACCGGTGGACAACATGCTCGCGGGCGTTCGCTACTTCCTCACCCAGTGGGGAAGCCTCCTGGAAACACTGCGCGCGATCTCGGGAACCGGGCCCGCAGGTCCGATCACCATCCAGCAGCAGTAACTCCGGCTCGCGACAAGGCCCCCGCCGATTCCGGCGGGGGCCTTGTCGTTGAGGGGAGACAACACCCCTTGCAGCGAAGTTGTCACCTCCGCGACCTGGCAGCACCAAGCGGGCGGTACTGGGCCTCTGGCGAGTGGGTCTTCAGTCGTGGTGGAGCCTTCCCGCCAGGGACGCGTCCTAGAATGCCGTCTTGCCTGACCGGTAGTATTTGACTGATACCAGCACGCCCGTTGCGGAGACTGTTGCGCTGATCAACAAGATGGTGAGATGCAATCTTGAGATTGTTGAAATGTGCCAATAGGCGTGGGCGAGGAAGGCTGCGACTGCCAGCATGAGCGAAGCGAAGGTCGCCTTTGAGGTGAAGTCGTCAATCTGGTCGAATGGAGATTCGCAGCCCGGGACGCTCAGCTCGGAGGACGTGTTCCAGTGCATCGGGTGGGGAGGGACGAGCAGGTAGCCAATGCCGCTCTTGGCGAGGGTTGGCCATGGTTGAGTTCTGAACTGTGTGGGCCCTGGGGTGGGTTTGCCTTTGTGGAAGTGAGTGTGCGGATCCTGAGGGATAGTGCTCTTGGTGTGCTGGGTGGGCGGTGCTGGGGTCCTGACCTGCGTGGCCTGCGGATAGCCTGACCCGGTGGGTTTGCGGATGATCGATCTGTTCGCCGGTTGCGGCGGGATGACCTCGGGGTTCACCGCCGCCGGGTTCCGGCCGGTGCTGGCCGTCGAGTGGGACCTGCACGCGGCGGCGACGTACGCGGCGAACTTCGGGGCCGGTCACGTTCGCTGGGCCGACATCACCACCGTCACCGACGTGCCCGAGGCCGACGTCGTCATCGGCGGCCCGCCCTGCCAGGGGTTCTCCAACCTGGGGAGCCGCGACGTCGATGACCCGCGCAACCAGTTGTGGAAGCAGTACCTGCGGATCGTGCGGGAGGTGCGGCCCGCGGCCTTCGTGATCGAGAACGTGGACCGGTTCCTGTCGTCATCCGAGTTCGGCCTGCTCCAGGCCGAGGTGCGGCCCGGGGGCCTGCTGTCGGGCTACCACCTCACTTCAGGGCTGCTGCTCGCCGCCGATTTCGGGGTGCCGCAGCGGCGCAAGCGGGCGTTTGTCATCGGGTCTCGCGAAGGCGCTATCCCGCTGCCGACCCCGACGCACCCGAGTTGGCATGGCGTTCGGACCGTCCTGCATGGACTTCCCGAGAAGCCCGCTGCCACAGCGCTCCCGAAGTCCACTGTGGAGTACTTCGGGCAGACCGTGCCCGGTCGGTTCACCAGCGCGGACCTGCACCTCGGCCGCAACCCCACCGCGCTCTCGCTGGCCCGCTACCAGGTCGTGCCACCCGGCGGCGGGCGATTCGACCTGCCGGACCACCTCCTCCCGCGCTGCTGGCGCGAGAAGAAGACCGGTACCACCGACGTCATGGGGCGAATGCGCTGGGACGAGCCGTCGCTCACCATTCGGACCGAGTTCTACAAGCCCGAGAAAGGGCAGTACCTGCACCCGCAATGGGAACCGGGGCCTTCGGGGCATCGCGTTGACCGGCCCATCACCCACCTGGAAGCCGCCCGGCTGCAAACCTTCCCCGACGATTTCACCTGGTGCGGCTCGAAAATCGAGATCGCCAGGCAGATCGGCAACGCCGTGCCGCCGGTGCTCGCGGAGGCGATCGGCAGGCACGTCGCGGCGCATCTCGGGGGCACGAAAGCCGAAAGTGCCTGTCGGCTCTGCGTGTAGCGGCTATTCCGCGAGCAGTCCGTTCAAAGCCTTGACCACGAGCCGCTCCACCGCGGGCAGTGCCGCCGCGGCGTCGGCGTCGACCAGGCCGATCCGGGTCCGCCGGTGCAGCACGTCCTCCGCCGTCAACGCACCCTCCTGGCGGACGGCCCACACGACCTCCGCCGCCGTCACCGGGCTGCCCGGCGCGACCGGCTCGGCGAGTTCCGGGTCCAGCAGGCCCAGCGCGTGCACGGTAGGGGCTTCCGTCCCGTAGCGGGCCACCAAACGTCGTGGAGCGTCCACAGTTGACAGTGCGGAACGCGATGCCGCGCCTACCAAGGGAAGTTTGCCGGTCCGCGACGGGCCGCAGTTGAGCCCCGCCGTGTCGACGGCGGCGTCCACCGCGTCCGCGGCCATGCGGCGGTACGTGGTGAGTTTCCCGCCGACCAGGGTGATCACACCGTCCGGCGAGGTCGACACCGCGTGGTGGCGGGACAGGTCCGCGCTGCGCGAGTTCACCCCGGGCGCGTCCACCAGCGGACGCAGACCGGCGAAGGTACCCAGCACGTCCGCCCTGGTCAGCCGGGTTTCCAGCACCGAGGAGCCGACGTCGAGCAGGAAGTCCACATCGGACTCCGGGGCCACGGGTACGTCCGGCACGGGACCGTCCAGCGGTTCGTCGGTCAACCCGAGGTAGGCGCGGCCGTCGTCCTGCGGCAGCAGCAGCGCGAACCGGCCGAAGCTGCCGGGGATCGGGATGGTCAACGCGGTCGCGCCGCAGTCGACCGACCGCGCGTCCAGCACCAGGTGCGACCCCAACGACGGCCGCAGCCGAACCGACGGCACCAGCGTGCCCGCCCACACCCCGGTCGCGTTGACGACCGCGCGCGCCCGGATCTCCGACCGCGTCCCGGTCATCCCGTCCACGACCTCGGCACCCGTACCGGTCAGCCCCGTCACGCGGGCCTGGGTGACGATCCGCGCACCGAGCGAGGCCGCCGTGCGGGCGAGCGCGACGACGAGCCGTGCGTCGTCAACGAGTTGACCGTCGAAGGAAAGCAGGCCGCCGCGCAAACCGGTGCGGCGCAAGCCTGGGGCGAGGGCGAGCGCTTCCGGCGTGGACACCCGGCGCGGCCGGGGCAGCAGGGACGCGGGGGTGCGCGCGGCGCGGCGGAGGGTGTCGCCTGCCAGCAGACCCGTGTAGGTGAGCGAGGCGTCCCGGGTGGACACCGGCGGGTGCAGGGGGACCAGCTGCGGCAGCGTGCGGACCAGGTGCGGCGCCGTGGTGGCCATCAGCACCCCGCGCTCCACCGCGCTCTCGTGCGCGAGGGCGACGTCGCCCCTGGCCAGGTACCGCAGTCCGCCGTGGACCAGCTTGCTCGACCAGCGAGAGGTGCCGAACGCCAGGTCGCGCGCCTCCACCAGGGCCACGCGCAGGCCGCGGGCGGCGGCGTCGAGCGCCACCCCGGTGCCGGTGACACCACCGCCGACCACGAGCAGGTCGACGACGTCACCGCTGGTCAGCGCGTCGAGGTCGGTGGCGCGGCGCTCGGCGTTGAGCGCTGGTCGAGGTCGGGTCATCTGGGCTCCGGTCGCAGGCTCGCGTCGAGCAGGTGGGTGAGTTCGCCGAACAGGGCCTCGGTGTCGACGTCCGCGGTGGCGGGCCGGTGCGAGAGCACGAAGGACTGCGCGACCAGCAGCAGCGCCCTGGCCTGGGCCGCCGGGTCGGCCACCCGCACCGAGCCGTCGGCGTGGCCCGCGACGAGCTGGGCGTGCAGGAACTTCTCCGCGATGTGCTGGGTGCTGCCCAGCCGCTCCACCACGTAGGGCAGCACCAGCTCGCCGTCGCGTTCCAGGACCGTGCGCATGAGCGGATCGTCGGCGATGGCGCGCACTCCCGCCACCGCGCCGCCGACCAGCCTGGCCCGCGCGTGCGGACCGGCCGCCGCGGCGCCCGCGGTGGTCAGCTTGTGGCCGAACTCCCTGGTCATCAGGGCCGCGAGCAGGCTGCGCACGTCGGGGAACCTGCGGTACAGCGTCATCCGGCTCACCTGGGCGGTGCGGGCGACGTCGGTCAGCGTCGTGCGCCGCACCCCGTGGGTGAGGACGCACTCGCGGGCCGCGTCGAGGAGGACGTCGTCGTCCACCCGACCGGGCGAAGCGGTGTGACGTTTGAACGTCATATGTCACACTCTATTCGTGAACGTGCCTGCGGACCACCTCGACCACCGGGTCCGCGGCGGCTGGACCCCGGCCGGGGCCGCCGCCGCGCACCTGCCCGCGCACGCGAGCCGCTGGCTGAGCGCGAGAACCGGGCTGACGCCGACGCGCACGCCCGTCGCGCCCGACTCCGCCATGCGGGTGGCCGAGTCGGAGCTGCCCGCTGAGGTGCGGGCTGTCCTGAACGCCATTGTCGGGGCCGAACACGTGCTGGTCGAGCGCGTAGACCGGCTTGCACGTGCAGGTGGGCTGTCCTATGTGGACCTCATGCGTCGTCGTGGGGCCGGTGAGCTGCCGGTACCCGACGCGGTCGTGCTCCCCGCCGACGCGGTCGAGGTCGAGCGCGTGGTGGCTTTGTGTGCCGAACACAACGTCGGGATCGTCCCGTTCGGCGGCGGCACCTCGGTGGTCGGCGGGGTCGCGGCCCTGCGCGGCGACCGGGGCGCGGTCATCGCGCTGGACCTGAACCGGTTGCACCGCCTGCTGTCGGTGGACCCGGTTTCCCGCCTGGCGACGTTCGAGGCGGGCGTGGTCGCCCCCGAGGCCGAACGGCTGCTGGCGGCGCGCGGTTTCACCCTCGGCCACTTCCCCCAGTCCTACGAACGCGCGACCCTCGGCGGCTTCGCGGCGACCCGGTCGTCCGGCCAGGCCTCGGCGGGCTACGGCCGGTTCGAGGACATGGTCGAGTCGCTGCGGGTCGCGACACCGCGCGGCGACTGGCGGGTCGGCGTCGCCCCGGCGTCGGCCGCCGGGCCGGACCTGCGGCAACTGGTGCTGGGCAGCGAGGGCGCGTTCGGGGTGATCACCGAGGTCACCGTGCGCGTACGGCCGATACCCGCGTGGACCAGGTACGAGGGGTTCATCGTGGACGGGTTCGCGCAGGGCGCCGAGATCGTGCGCGCACTGGCGCAGAGCGGCACCCTCGGCGCGGTCACGCGGCTGTCGGACCCGCAGGAGACCGAGGTCGCGCTGGCGCTGTCCGGCGGTTGGAAGATGGCGGCGCTGCGGGCGTACCTGCGGGTGCGGGGGATCGCCGAGCCCGCGTTGTTGATCGTGGGATGGGAGGCCGGATCCCGCCGGGATTTGCGCGCGCGTCGACGGGAGAGCCTGCGGCACCTGGGCGGAACGGTCCGACTCGGCACGGCGGCTGGCGAGACCTGGCGCCACGGCCGGTTCGCCGGACCACGCCAGCGAGACGCGTTGCTGGACGCCGGGATGTGCGTGGAGACCTTGGAAACCGCGGCGTACTGGTCCCGACTCGGCGAACTGCGGGACACGGTGACCAGCGCGTTGCGGGACTCCCTGACGACGGCGGAGCGCCGACCGGTGGTCGCCTGCCACATCTCGCATTCCTACGAAACGGGCGCTTCGCTGTATTTCACGACGCTGGTGCCGCGGGCCGCGGACGATCCGATCGGCCAGTGGCAGCAGGCGAAGGAAGCCGCCTGCGCCGCTATCGCCGGACTCGGCACCATCACCCACCACCACGCAATTGGTGTAGACCACGCGCCGTACCTGGCGGCGGAGATCGGCGAATTGGGCGTCGGCGTACTGCGCGCGGTTCGCGCGAACCTCGACCCAAATGGCGTGCTCAACCCTGGGAAGCTCACCTAGGCTCCACCGGTGGGAACGTACGTGTCGATCAGGGGATGGCTTGAGTGCGACGACAAGCAACTCGTCGCCATCCAGGAGGTGATCTCGTCGCACGACGACGGCGACTTCTACTCGGGCGGCTGGGGCTTTCCCCGCAAACCGTTCAACTGGACCCGCTACGTCTTCTACGGCGGCGACATCCGGGAGTCGACTGTGGACTGGTTCCTCGGCCAACTCGGGGAAATCGCGCGCATCCCGGCGTCGGACGAGGACAACGACCTCGTCCGGGGGCTGTTCCACGCCCGGCACGAGGTGAACGGGACGAGTGAGTGGCAGGTCCGTGCCGGCCAGGTCTTCATCTCGCCCGCGGATGCCAGGTACGGCTACCTGGACGAGTAAGCGACCTGGAGCGAGCCGGTCAGCGGGACCGGACTGCCTCGTGGACGCGCAAAGCGGCGGCTGCTGGGTCCTCGTGTTCCCAGACCCGCACCGCCAGCCACCCCGCGTCGTCGAGGCGGGTGTCGGTGTCCTGGTCGCGGCGCCGGTTGGTTTCGATCTTGGTTCGCCAGAAGTCGGCGTTGCGCTTGGGCCAGGTGGCGTGGTCGGGGCAGCCGTGCCAGAAGCAGCCGTCGACGAAGACGGCGACCTTGGCGCGGGTGAAGACCACGTCGGCCTCCCGGCGGACCCCGGTGACCGGGCGCCGGTGCACGCGGTAGCGCAGGCCCAGGGCGTGCAGGGCTCGGCGCAGGGCGATCTCGGTGCCGGTGTCGCGGGCCCGCTGCCTGCTCATCCGCTTGCTGGTCGCTTCGGTCGTCTCCACGCCGCTCCACTACCGGATTAAGTTCCGTACCCCTACGGATGCCGACCCTGATTGTTCCCCACCGGGCGTCACCCGAAAGTGGCGATCAGCGAACCGCCGCCACCCTGCCCGTGCGGCGAGCGTTCGGTAGATCCGGAAAGGAACCATCGTGAAGAGAACACCACGGTCCTGGGGCCTGCTGGCCCTGGCCGCGGCCACGGTGCTGGTCCCACTCGGTGCCACCATCGCGTCGGCGGCCGAGGCGGCACCACCGGCCAACGCCCCAGCGAACTACGAGGGCTCCACCGTCCCCGCCCGCTCCGGGGACGCCTCGCCGATGTTCGCCAACGGTGAGGACGCCACCGTGAGCGAGTTCCCGGGCATCGTCGCGGGTATCCGCGCCGGTGGGCCCCGGCCCGAGGGACAGACCTGCACCGGCACCGTCGTGGCGCCGCGCAAGATCCTGATCGCGGCGCACTGCGCGGACGCGGCCGGTGAGAAGAAGTTCGTCTACGGCCTCGACGACCTCAAGGACTACCAGGGCGGCAGCGGGTCCGGCCTGGCCGTCGGGGTCGTCAGCTACAAGAAGCACCCGAAGTACGTCAACTTCGACCAGGGCTACGACGTGGCCGTGGTGACCGTGGACCGCGACATCCCGCTCAAGGGCGGCGCGGCCTACCCGCAGTTCGCCACCTCGGCGGACGCGGGCGGCGCGGCCCCCGGCAAGAGCGGCCAGGGCTTCGGGTACGGCAAGAAGGACTTCGACGACAACTCCTTCGACGCCACCCTCGACAAGGCCACCCTGCCGATCGTCAACGGCGACTCGCTGTGCCAGGGCGTCGGCGCCGGGTTCAAGTCCGCGTACATGATCTGCGCGGGCTACAACGACGGGCGGGTCACGATCCTGCCCGGCGACAGCGGCGGCCCGCTCGTGGTCGGCGGCAAGGTCTACGGCGTCGCGTCGTGGAGCCGGTCGGACTTCAAGTGGTACTCGATCTACGGTCGCCTCGACAACGAGATGGGCGACTGGGTCAAGCAGGAGGTCGGCACCGTCACCGAGCCGCCCACCGGCGACCTCGGCGTCCGCGTCGACCCGGGTAGCGGCAGCGTCGCGGCGGGCAAGTACCTGTCCACGACCGTCGCCACCACCGGCAGCGGCGAGAACGCGACCCTCTCGGCGTCCGGCCTGCCCAGCGGGGTGAAGGCTGTGTTCCAGCCCACCTCGGTGGCCACCGGCTCGTCCGCGAAGCTCACCTTCGACGCGGCGGCCGACGCGGCCAACGGCACCTACGAGGTGACCGTGACCGCGACCACGTCCGGCGGCCAGACCGCCACCGGCAAGTTCTCCCTCACGGTCACCGGCGGCGGCAACCCCGAGCCCGGCGACCTCACCCTCGCGGCCTCGCCCAGCAGCGTGAAGGCCGCCAAGGGCAAGTACGTCTCCACCACCATCAACAGCACCGGCGGTGGCCGCGGTCAGAACCTGACCCTGTCCGCCGCGGGCCTGCCGACCGGGGTGAAGGCGGTCTTCCAGCCGACCACCATCGCCGCGGGCTCCTCGGCCAAGCTCACCCTCGACGTCTCCGCCACGGCGGCGGCAGGCACGTCCACCATCACCGTGACCGGCACCGACACCGGCGGCAAGACCGCGACGACCACCGTCTCGCTGACCGTCGAAGGTACCCAGGAGCCGCCGACCGGTGACGTGACCGTGACAGTCACACCCGCGTCAGGCAGCGGTTTTGCGGGTAGCCTGGTCCAGACCACTGTGCGTGCCAGTGGCGGCACGGGCACCCTCCGCCTGACCGCCACCGGCGCGCCCGCGGGCACCCAGGTGACGTTCAACCCGGCCACCATCGCCCAAGGCGGTGCCAGCAACGTCTGGTTCTTCACCGGCTTCGGCACCCCCGCGGGCACCTACCCGATCACCATCACGGCCACCTCGGCGGACGGCAAGACGGGCAAGACCACCTTCACCCTGACCGTCACCCGCCTCGGCGGTTTCTGAACCCGGTAGGGCTTTGACCGGCCCCACCAACCGGCGGCGGGCTCCTCTCGGGAGCCTGCCGCCGGGCGTTTGCGTTTGGAGGAGCAGTGCACCACCCGATCCCGCTGGACACCTTCCCGACCGCCCTGACCGGCGCCATCGAGGACCGCGGTATGAGCCTCGACCAGCTACAACGGAAGCTCGCCGCGCACGGCGTGCGGGTGAGCCTGTCCACGCTGAGCTACTGGCGCCGGGGCCGGACCCGCCCCGAGCGCCCGGAGTCGCTGCGCGCGGTCGAGGTGATCGAGGAGGTCCTCGCCCTCCCGCGCGGCTGCCTGACCGGACTGCTGGGACCCCGCAAGCCGCGGGGCCGCTGGGTGTCGCGGGGCGGCGTCGTCCGCCCGCACGAGACGCTGTGGGACGACACCTCGGGGCTGCCGTCGGTGCTGGCCGAGCTGGGGGAGCCGGGGGCGGGGGAGCTGACGTACCTGAGCGTGCACGACCGGCACTTCGTCGACGTCGGGGGCCGGGACGTGCGGACGGTGGTCCGGGTCCTGGTGCGGTCCGAAGTGGACTCGCTGGGGTCGATGGTGGTGCTGCACCGCGCGGACCCGGGGGACCACGCGCTGCCGGTGCTGCTGGCCCCGGTGGGCTGCGCGCTGGGCCGGGTGCGGTCGGTGCCGTCGAGCCGGTTCACGGCGGCGGAGGTGCTGTTCGACCGGCGGCTGTCGGCCGGGCAGACGGCGGTGTTCGAGTACGAGGTGCGGTGGTTCGGCGACGCGCGGGCGGACCGGTACTCGCGGGCGTGCCGCCGGGGCGTGCGGGACTACCTGGTGGAGGTCAACTTCCACCCCGCGCTGCTGCCCACGTCGAGCTACGCCTTCACCCAGGACGCGGCGGACGAGCCGGAGGTCCGGCTGGCCAACCTGGAGGTGGGCACCTTCGGCGGCATCCACGCCGTCATCACCGACACCGAGTCCCCGATCGTCGGCGTCCGGTGGACCTGGCCGGCCTAGCGCTCAGGCGGCCAGCCAGCGTTCGGTGACGCAGAGTTCCTGGTACGTCCAGCGCCCTTCGCGCGTGCCCCGGGTCAGCACGGCCTTCACCTCGGGCAGGTGCTCGTCCGACGGGATGTCGAGGGCCAGCGTGCCCTCGCCTGCCTCACCGCCGATCCCCCACGGCTTGAACTCCGCCCACACGGCCGTCGTGTCGCCGTCAGCCGGGTGGACGGTGATGGTGTTGCGCCCCGAGCTGGACACCGGCGCGATGGCCCACACCACCCCGTCCTGGTCCGCCCCGATCCGCACGACGTCGTCGTAGGCGACCCCCGGCACGTGGAACGGCACGTTCTTGATCTGGACCGTGTCCTCGTCCACCGGCGCCGCCCACAGGCCCTCCGACTCCGCCCACTCCAGCCCCTCGGGCGGTGCGATGCGGAACCAGATCTTGATGAGTGGTTCGGGGTTCGTCACCCGTTCATCATGCCGCAACGGCGGAAGGCCCGGGGCGGTGTGCGCGCGCCCCGGGCCTTCCTGCCTACCCTCAAACAGTCAGCGTCCAGCTGTCGATGGTGCCCGTGTCGTAGGTGAACACGTCCGTCACCTGGAGCTTCCAGGTCCCGGCTCGGTTCTCCGCCGACGCGTCGACCGTGTAGGTCTCGTGCAGGCCCGCGGCCGAGCTGGTGCCGGTGTTGGCCTTCTTCAGGCTGTACGACTTCCCGGACGGCCCGACCAACGCCACCGACAGGTCGCCGGTGTACGTGTGGTTGATGTCCACCTTGACCTTGGTTGAGGTAGACGCCTTACCCGTGCACGCCGAGCCGACCGCCACCGAGGATGAGACCGCCGCGCCACCGTCCGGAATGGACACGTCGTCACCGTTGGTCGCGGGGTCGCAACCACCCGGCTCCGGTCCGGGGCCGCCCGTGATGAAACCGCTGTACAGCAGCTTGTTCGGGGAGCCGGAGCCCGGGTTGGTGACCTTGCCGGAGGTCGCGTTGTTCACCAGCGCGTCCCGCAGCGCCTGCGGGCTGGTGGACGGGTTCGCCGACAGGTACAGCGCCGCCACGCCCGTGACGTGCGGGGTGGCCATCGAGGTGCCCGACATGCCCGCGGTGCCGCCGTTCAGCGACAGCGAAGTGATGTTGTCGCCCGGGGCGAAGATGTCCGTGCACGTGCCGTAGTTCGAGAACGACGCCCGCGCGTCGTTCTGGCTGGTCGCGTTCACCGTGATCAGCGCCGAGTACTTGGCCGGGCCGGTCGAGCAGGCGTCGGTCGAGCTGTTGCCCGAGGCCACCGCCATCTGGATGCCCGCGCCGAGCATGCCTGCCAGGGCGTCGTTGCCGATCTCGGCCGTGTCGAACGTCCAGCTCGCGTTGACCACCGCGGGCTTCACCGCGTTGGCCGTGACCCACTCGATCGCCTTGACACCGGCGGAGTCCGGGCCGTTCATGCCGCAGCTGGTGCCGAGCATGCGGACCGAGACCAGCTTGACCTTCTTGGCGACGCCGTACGTCTTCGACCCGACCGTGCCCGCCACGTGCGTGCCGTGACCGGAGCAGTCGATGCCGTTCTGGCCGTCCTCGATGAAGTCCGCGCCGACCGACGCGCGGCCCTCGAACTCCGCCAGGGACGTCTTCACGCCCGTGTCGGTGATGTAGACCGTCACGTTCGACGCGCCACCGCTGGGATAGGTGTACTTGCGGTCCAGCGGCAGGTTCTGCTGGTCGACGCGGTCGATGCCCCACGTCGCGTTGTCCTGCGTGTCCGCGGTGTGGGCCGTGCCGTCCTGGTAGACCTTCTTGACCGACGGGTCCGCGGCGAGCTGCCGGGCCTTGGCCTCGGACAGGCCGGTGACCTGGAAGCCCTGCATCGACTTGGTGAACACGAAGTCCAGGTCGCCGCCGTAGCGCCGCACGAGCGAACTCGACGCCGCCTGGATGCTCGCGGCCGACGCGGCCGCGGTGGGCTTGAGGGACACGACGAAGCTGCCGCCGGGCACGGGTTGCCTGGCGTGCACGAAGTCGGCTTCCGCGGCCTGGGCCGAGCCCGTGGTCGCGATGACGGCGGTGGCCAGGGACGCCACGCCCACCACCGCCAGTGCCCGCCCGCGCAGGCGAGATTTCGGTTGCATGAGGGGAGATTCCTTCCGGAAGTGGACCGGCCCGGACACGCGCGTGCCCGGGCCGGGAGGAGTGATCCCTAGACGGCCAGCGTCCAGGCGTCGATGGTGCCGGTGTCGTAGCTCCACACGTCGGTCACCTGGAGCTTCCAGGTGCCGTTGCGGTTCTCCGCCGAGGCGTCGACGGTGAAGGTCTCGTGCACGCCCGCCGAGGTCGACGCGCCACGGGCCTTCTTCAGGGGGTAGACCGCGCCGGACGGGCCGACGAGGTCGATCGCCAGGTCGCCGGTGTAGGTGTGGTTGATGTCCACCTTCACCTTGGTGGCGTTGGACGCCTTGCCGGTGCAGCCGCTCACGGAGACCGAAGAGGACACCGCCGCACCCGCGTCCGGAATGGACACGTCGTCGCCGTTGCTCGCCGGGTTGCAGTCACCCGGCTCCGGGTCGCCACCGCCGATGAAGCTGACGTTGAGCAGCTTGTTCGGCGAACCCTTGAGGTCGGTGACCTTCCCCGAGGTGGCGTTGTTCACCAGCGCGTCGCGCACCTGCCGCGGCGTGGCCGACGGGTTCGCCGACAGGTACAGCGCGGCGCCGCCCGTGACGTGCGGGGTGGCCATCGACGTGCCGTTCATCGCCGTGGTGCCACCGCCGTTCTTCGTGGACGTGATGTTCGAGCCGGGGCCGAAGATGTCCACGCAACTGCCGTAGTTGGACTCCTGGCTGCCCGCCGTCCACACGGAACGCCGGTCGCCGCTGTCGCTGGCCGCGACGGTGATCGCCTCGGGCGTGCGGGCCGGGCTGGTCTGGCAGGCATCACCCGCGTTGTTGCCCGCCGCCAGCACGAACGTCACACCGGCCGCGATGGCCTTCTGCACCGCGTTGTCGACCGACGTGTCCGCGCCGCCACCGAGGCTGAGGTTCGCCACGGCGGGCTTGGCCGCGTTCTTGGCGACCCAGTCGATACCCGCGATGATCTGCGAGTACTGGCCGGTGCCCTGGCAGTTGAGCACGCGCACCGCGACCAGGTCGACCTTCTTGGCCACGCCGTAGGTCTTGGAGCCGACCGTGCCCGCGACGTGCGTGCCGTGGCCCTGGCAGTCGGAGGCGTCGCCGTCGTTGTCGATGAAGTCGTAGCCGTCCTTGGCCCGGCCCTCGAACTCGGTGTGCTGCTTGTAGATGCCGGTGTCCACGATGTACGCGGTCACGTTGGACGCGGTGTTGGCGTAGGTGTACTTCGAGTCCAGCGGCAGGCTCGTCTGGTCGATCCGGTCCAGGCCCCAGGTGGGGTTGCTCTGGGTGTCGGAGGCGTACGCGTAGCCGTCCTGCTGCACGTAGGCGACCGCCGGGTCGGCCGCCATCGCCCTGGCGCCCGCCTCGTCGAGCCGCACGGCGAACCCGCGCAGTGACGAGGTGTAGGTGTTGCGCACCTGCCCGCCGTGCTTGCGGGCCAGGTCGAGCGCCTTGCCGTTGGTGACCGGCGCGGAGCTGCGGTCGTCCTTGAACACCACGATGTAGCTGCCCGCGACGGGCTGCGCGGCGCTCAGCACGGTCCCGGTCGCCTGGTCCTGCTGGGCCACCGCCGTGCCCGCCACGGCCGCGATGGCGGCCACGGCGGTCACCCCGACGGCGATCCCGCGGGTCTTGCGATCAAGTCGCATCTGGGATTCTCCATTTCCGCTCCTCCGGGTGACTGGGCATCCCCCGGGGGTGTGGCTGCCGGGCAGGGTTGATCACTGACAGCCACTTGCGGATCACCATCGGGCGGAGCGCGCGCCCGAACAATCCGGGTATCGGTAGGTAGGGATACCCGTCTTTCACTGAAGATCAACTTCTCGGCTGGTGGTCGCCAGAGGTTCCGGTGCCCGGTTCCGCCGCCTAGGCTGTGCCCATTTCTCCCGCCACCCGCCCCCTCTTCCCCACCCGGCATCGTTCCCGACCTGGCAGCGGACCCCGCTCACGTGTTCCGAGCGTGGACACACGATCCGGTGCACGACGTAGACTCCTCGGCCCATCGGAGGCCGAGCCGATCATGAGGGCGCGGGAGGGTGCGAATGACCCGGACAGCGAGACCGAACGCGGTGCGGACCGCCGGGGCCTCCCTGGTGCGGACCAGCTCCCCGGTGCTCGTCGGACGGGTGGACCAGTTGGGGGCGCTGCGGACCGCGGTGCCCGCGCAGCCCGCGGTGGTCATGGTCGAGGGCGAGTCCGGGGCGGGCAAGAGCCGCCTGGTGCGCGAGCTGCTCGACACCGACCTCGGACCGATGGCCGTCCTCATCGGCCACTGCCACCCCGTCGGCGAGCCGTTCCCGTACGGCGCGGTGCTGGAGGCGCTGCGCGGCGCCGAGTCGCGGCTGGCGCGGGTGCGCGGCGGGCTCAGCGCGGTCGCCGGGGTGCTCGCGCCGCTGCTGCCGGAGATCGCCGAGCACCTGCCCCCGCCGCCGCCCCCGATCGGGGACCCGCGCACCGAGCGCCACCGCGTGTTCCGGGCGCTGCGCGAGGTGCTGGGGTCGCTCGGGCCGGTGCTGCTGGTCGTCGAGGACCTGCACTGGGCCGACGACGGCTCGCGGCAGGTGCTGCGGTTCCTGATGACCGACCCACCCGCGAACCTGTCGATCGTGGTGACCTACCGGCGCGAGGACGTGCCGGGCGGCATCCCGCTGGGCGCGGCGTTCCGGCCGCCCGGCGGGATCACCAGCGTCCTGGTCGAGCTGGGTCCGCTGACCGTCGACGAGGTGCGCGCGCTCACCGCGGCGATCCTGGACGAGGACTCGGTGTCCGCCGAGTTCGCGGCGAAGCTGCACGAGCGGACCGCGGGCATCCCGTTCGTCGTCGAGGAGACCCTGCGGGCGCTGCGCAACCCGGCGGGCGCCGTGCACGCCGACGGGGCCACCGCCCGGCGGCTGCTGGACGCGGTCGAGGTGCCGGTGCTGCTGCGCGACGCGATGGCCGAGCGGCTGGCGGCGCTGCCGGTCACCGCGACCCGGCTGGCGCAGGCGGCGGCGGTGTTGGGCGTCCCCGCGCCCGCCGAGCTGCTCGGCGAGGTCGCGGCGATCGGCGAGCAGCGGATCCGGGCGGCGCTGACGCACGCGCTCACCGGGCACGTGCTGCACGAGGTCGACCCGGGCCGCTACGGCTTCCGGCACGCGCTGGCCCGTCAGGCGGTCTACGACACCCTCGGCGGGCCCGACCGGCAGCAGCTGCACACCCGCGCGATCGAGGCGCTGGACCAGGTCGAGCCGCGGCCGCTCGTGCAGCTGGCCGAGCACAGCGAACGCGCGGGCCGCACGGCCGCCTGGCTGCGCTACGGCGAGGCGGCGGCCGACCGCGCGACCGAGGTGGGCGACGCGGGCACGGCCACCGCGATGCTGCGCCGGTTGCTGCTGGCGCCGTCGCTGCCCGCCGTCGACGTGGACCGCCTGGCGATCAAGCTGGGCCAGGTCGCGCACCTGGGGCTGGACCAGCGCGACCCGACGGAGACCCTGGAGCGGCTGCTGGGGGACCGCAGGCTGTCGACGTCCGTGCGCGGGGAGGTGCGGTTGTACCGGGGGCTGCTGCTGATCCGGCAGGCGGGCGGGGTCGAGCAGGCGCGCGGGGAGCTGGAGACGGCGGTCGCGGACCTGGCGCGGCGGCCGGAGCTGGCGGCCAAGGGCGCGGCGGTGCTGGGGCAGCCGTTCATGGGGATGACGCCGCTGGCGGAGTTCTGGCCGTGGCTGGAGCGCACGTCGAGGTATCGCGAGACCACTGTGGACAGTGAGGTCCGGCTTTCGCTGCTGGCCAACGAGTTGGGCTCGCGACTGCACACCGGCGATCCGTCGGTCATGGCGAACCCGGACTGGCTGGCGGAACCCGTGTACACACCGGGGCAGCGGCGGCAGCTGGCTCGTGCGCGGTGCAACCTGGCGGACGCCTGCACGTCGACCGGCCACTTCCGGTTCGCGGGCGAGATGCTGCGCGACGGGTTGCGGGCGGCCTCGGAGTGCGGGGCGCCGTTCGTGGTGAGCACCGCGCGGGCGACCGGTGTCCGGCTGGACTGGCTGACCGGCGAGTGGGACGGCTTGGCCGAGCGCGCCCACCGGCTGCTCGACGAGTACCAGGACCTGTTCCCCGTGGCCAGCGAGCTGTGCCTGGTCCTGGGCAGCCTCGCCACGGCCCGCGGCGAGTGGGCGGAGGCGACGAGCTACCTGACGGAGACGGGCGCGTTCAACCCGGAGGAGTCGATCGCCCCGGTCGCCATCGCGGGCTGCGCGGCACTGGCGTGGACCACGCTCTCGCAGGACGACGTCCCCCGGGCCTGCGCCGACGCCGACCGGGGCGCCGCCATCATCCGCGCCAAGGGCGTGTGGGCCTGGTCGGCGGAGATCGGCCCGGCCGCCGTCGCCACCTACCTGGCGGCGGGCCGGACCAAGGACGCGGAGCGATTCGTCGCGGAGATCGCGGAGGGCGTCGAGGGACGCGACCTCCCCATGGCGGTGGCCGCCCTGGCCCACTGCCGGGGCCGCTTGGCCGAGGCCCGGGGCGACCTCCCGTCGGCGGTGGTCCACTACCGCGAGGCGACCGACCGCTACGCCGCCCTCCCGGCCCCGTACTACGCGGCGACCACGGCCGAACGCGAGTCGATGTGCCTGTTGCCAACGGAAACCGACAAGGCCGCCGAGATCCTCTCGACCCTCGTGGACACCTTCGACACCCTCGGCGCCACCCGAGACGCCGCCCGCTGCCGCCACACCCTCAGAGGAGTCGGCGGCACGAAGCCCTCGCGGCGCGGTCGACGGGGGTACGGCAACGAACTTTCCCCACGGGAACAGGAAGTGGCCCGCCTCCTCGCGGCGGGCCACACCAACCGAGAAATCGCCGACGTCCTCTTCCTATCCCCACGCACCGTAGAACAACACGCCGCCCGAGTCTTGCGAAAACTCGGCGTCTCGTCCCGAGCCGAACTCCAGCCGGAGTCACTCGGTTAGCGGTGGTCTTCGCCCCGCGACGAACCGGGTCCGCCTGCGTCACGAGGTGCGTTCGGCCATTCCGGTTAACGTTGATTTCCGGGTTGCCGAATAGCCGAATGCATTCAGGCGCGGTGGGGAGGACCGTACGGGGTGGACGGTCCTCCCCACCGGGGGAACCTGCGCCTGCCGACCCCCTGCGTCCAGGTCGGCCGGGCGGGGTCGGTGCGGACCCCGGTTCCCAGTGCGGCGGATCGAGGACCGCCGAGGGGGGTGGGGGTACTTTCGCCCTGCTCAGGGGCTTGGGGCAATGCGGGGTGGGATAGGTGGGGGTACCTATCTAATTCCGTCTACCGCTTATCGAATGGGAAAGAACCGGTAACGGGTGACTACGTCCGCAGCCTTGTCTTGCGCTCCGGGATCGGGCCACGATCCTTCTGCGTCGTCGGGTGAACCGGTCGTGAGGGCCGATTCGGGGCACCGGGCAGGCGCGGCCGTTATCCCCACCTCCAGCGCCGGCGCACCCGGCACTCCCTGCAGGAGGCACGTGTGAGACGCAAACGCCTGTCCGTCGTGGTCGGGGCGGTGGCCGCCTTGGCGGTGGTGCTGTCCGGCAGCGCCGCGGTGGCCGGACCCGCGCAGCAGACCGCCCAGCGGACCTCCGCCGAGTACGCCGTCGTCGGGGTCAAGACCAACCACCAGCGCTCCGACATCGCGGCCACCGGGGCCGCGGTCAACGGGGTCGAGGACAGCAGGTTGCTGGTCACCGCGACCGCCGACGAGGTCCGCGCCATCCGCGCCCTCGGCTTCCGCGTGGACACCGTGAGCACCGCGCTGGCCGACCGCGGTACCGCGACGCCCTACGACTTCCCCAGCGCGGACTCGAACTACCACAACTACGCCGAGATGACCGCCGACATCAACAAGGCGGTGAGCGACCACCCCGGGATCATCACCAAGCAGGTCGTCGGCAAGACCTACCAGAACCGCGACATCTTCGCGATCAAGATCTCCGACAACGCCGCGACCGACGAGCCGGAGCCCGAGGTGCTGTTCACCGCGCACCAGCACGCGCGCGAGCACCTCACCGTCGAGATGGCGCTGTACCTCATCAACACGCTCACCGACGGCTACAACTCCGACGCCCGGGTCAAGGGCCTGGTCGACAGCCGCGAGATCTGGATCATCCCGGACGTCAACCCCGACGGCGGCGAGTTCGACATCTCCACCGGCTCCTACCAGAGCTGGCGCAAGAACCGGCAGCCCAACGCGGGCGGCCAGGCGGGCACCGACCTCAACCGCAACTGGGACTACAAGTGGGGCTGCTGCGGCGGTTCCTCCGGCAGCACCAGCAGCGAGACCTACCGCGGCCCGTCCGCGGCCAGCGCCCCCGAGGTGCGCGCGCTGCAGAACTTCGTCAACAGCCGGGTCGTCGGCGGCAAGCAGCAGATCATCACCGGCATCGACTTCCACACCTACTCCGAGCTGGTGCTCTGGCCCTACGGCTACACCTACAACGACACCGCCCCCGACCTGACCGCCGAGGACCAGCGGGTCTTCTCCACCATCGGCCGGGCCATGGCGGGCAAGAACGGCTACACCCCCGAGCAGTCCTCCGACCTGTACATCACCGACGGGTCGATCGACGACTGGCTGTGGGGCGTGCACAAGATCTACGGCTACACCTTCGAGATGTACCCGACGGGCGCCGGTGGCGGCGGCTTCTACCCGCCCGACGAGGTCATCCCGCGCGAGACCGCGCGCAACAAGGAGGCGGTGCTCTACTTCCTGGAGTACTCCGACTGCCCCAAGCGCGCCATCGGCCTGAACTGCGGCACCACCCCGCCCGACCCGCCCGGCAAGGTGTTCGAGAACGCCACCAACGTCGACATCCCCGACAACGGGCCCGCGGTGACCAGCGACATCGCCGTCACCGGCCAGACGGGCAACGCCCCGGCGACGCTCAAGGTCGACGTCGACATCAAGCACACCTTCCGCGGTGACCTGGTCATCGACCTCGTCGCACCGGACGGCAGCACGTACCGGCTCAAGGCGTCCAGCACCAGCGACTCGGCGGACAACGTCATCGCCACCTACACCGTGAACGCCTCTTCGGAGGTCGCCAACGGCACGTGGCAGTTGAAGGTGCAGGACACCTACAACGCCGACACCGGCTACATCGACCTCTGGCGGCTCACCTTCTAGCGAGCCAGACGCCCCGGGCCCGCCGCGCTCCACCGCGCGGGCCCGGGGTCGTCCCACTGTTCCGACCGCCGTGCCGTGGCGGTCAGCAGGAAACCCACCGGCCGCCCGCGCCCTGCGTAGCTCCACTGTGGACGGCCACCCATCCACCCCTGCGTCGGCGCCCCTCCGAGGGCGCCGAGTGGACGTTTCGAGAGGAAGCACCCGGTGAAGAGGTTGACCAGAATGCACAAGGCCCTGGCCTTGGCCGTGGGCACCATCGCGGTGGCCGCGGCCGTCGCGGGCCAGGCCATCGCCGCGCCGCAGGCCGACGACCCCGGCACGATGACCCCGCAGGTCGTCGGCGGCACCCGCGCCGCCCAGGGCGAGTTCCCGTTCATGGTGCGGCTGTCCATGGGCTGCGGCGGCGCGCTCTACTCGCCGAACATCGTGCTCACCGCCGCGCACTGCGTGGACGGCACGGGCAACAACTCCGGCATCACCGCCACCTACGGCGACGTCGACCTCCAGGGCTCCCAGCGGGTCACCCGGACCTCGAACTACGTCTACCGAAACCCCGGCTACACCACCTCCACCGGCGGTGACTGGGCGCTGATCCGCCTGTCCAGCCCGATCACCGGCGGCGCCACCCTGCCGATCGCCACCACCAACGCCTACGACAACGGCACCTTCACCATCGCGGGCTGGGGCGCGGCGTCGGAGGGCGGCTCGCAGCAGCGCTACCTGCTCAAGGCCCAGGTCCCGCTGGTGCCGGACAGCACCTGCCGCAGCGCGTACCCGAGCCTCAAGGCCGCCGTGGAGATCTGCGCCGGCTACACCCAGGGCGGCACGGACACCTGCCAGGGCGACTCCGGCGGCCCGATGTTCCGCCGCGACAACGCCAACAACTGGATCCAGGTCGGCATCGTCTCCTACGGCAAGGGCTGCGCCCGGGCCAACTACCCCGGTGTGTACGCCGAGGTGAGCGCGCTGTCCTCGGCCATCGCCGCGAAGGCCGCGGAACTGGGCGGCACCACCCCGCCGACCACGACCCCGCCGACCACCACCCCGCCCAACGGCCGCGTCTTCGAGAACGCCACCAACGTGGACATCCCGGACAACGGCCCGGCGATCTACAGCGACATCGCGGTCTCCGGGATCAGCGGCAACGCCCCCGCCACCCTCAAGGTGGACGTCGACATCAAGCACACCTTCCGCGGTGACGTGGTCGTCGACCTCGTGGCCCCGGACGGCAGCACCTACCGGCTGAAGAACTCGAGCACCAGCGACTCGGCCGACAACATCCTGGCCAGCTACACCGTCAACGCCTCCTCGGAGGTCGCCAACGGCACCTGGCGGCTCAAGGCGCAGGACACTTACAACGCCGACACGGGTTACATCGACAGCTGGAAGCTGACCTTCTGACCTGCGACGACCGACCGGTATCGGTAACCCCGACCCGGCCGCCGGACCCTTGTCCAGCGGCCGGGTCGGGGCTTTTGTCACCATTGCCAGATATCGGTTGGGTCGCCCCCCTGGCCCATGTGAGATGTTGGCGGCAAGATACAGGCCAAGTTACCGCTAGGTAGCCGGTTGGAGTCGATCCACCTGCGACCTGACGTGTAGGAGGAGAACCATGCGCGAGTTCGCCGTCCCCGCTGTCGCCAAGCGTGAAGAGACGGGCGGCCTCGCTGACCTGGTGTTCACCAACGCCCGCATCGGCCCGTCGGACGTGTCCTTCCGCAGGCGCGCGGGGGCGGGGTGGGAGGACGTCACCGCCGCCCGGTTCGCCGAGGAGGTCACCGAGGTCGCCAAGGGCCTGGTCGCCTCCGGCGTCGGCGTCGGCGACCGGGTCGCGGTGCTGGCCGCGACCCGCTACGAGTGGACGCTGCTGGACTTCGCCATCTGGGCCGCGGGCGCGGTGTCGGTGCCGATCTACGTCACCTCCGCGGCCGAGCAGATCGAGTGGATCATGTCCGACTCCGGCGCGGTCGCGATCGTGGTGGAGACCGACGAGCAGTTGGCCCGGCTCGACGGCGTCCGGCCGAAGCTGCCCAACCTGCGCGAGGTGTGGCGGATCGACGACGTCGCCGCCATCGTCGCCGCGGGCAAGGCCGCCGACGGGGCCGAGGTCGAGGCCCGCCGCACCGCGGTCAAGGCCGAGGACATCGCGACGATCATCTACACCTCCGGTACCACCGGACAGCCCAAGGGCTGCGCGCTGACCCACCGGAACTTCTTCGACGAGTGCGGCTACGGCGTGGAGATCCTGCCGCAGCTGTTCAAGGGCCAGGGCATGGCGGAGAAGCCGTCCACGCTGCTGTTCCTGCCGGTCGCGCACGTCTTCGGCCGCATGGTGCAGGTCGGGTGCGTCTACGCCCGGTGCACCATGGGCCACGGCCCGGACACCAAGACGCTCCTCGAGGACCTGGCGACCTTCCAGCCGACGTTCATCCTGTCGGTGCCGTACGTGCTGGAGAAGGTCTACAACGGCGCGCGGCAGAAGGCGCACGCGGGCGGCAAGGGCAAGATCTTCGACGCGGCCGCGGCCACCGCCATCGCGTTCAGCGAGGCGGGCGGTCGCCCCGGCCTGGGGCTCAAGCTCAAGCACCTGCTGTTCGACAAGCTCGTCTACGGCAAGCTGCGCGCGGCCATGGGCGGCAAGACGAAGTACGCCATCTCCGGCGGCGCCGCGCTCGGTTCGCGCCTCACGCACTTCTACCGCGGCGTGGGCATCACGGTGCTGGAGGGCTACGGCCTCACCGAGACCACGGCCGCCTCGACGGTCAACACCCCCACGCACTTCAAGCCCGGCACCGTCGGCCGACCGCTGCCCGGCACGGCCGTGCGCATCGACGAGGACGGCGAGATCCTCATCAAGGGCGGCCAGGTCTTCGGCCGCTACTGGAACGACGAGAGCGCGACCAGCGAGGTCCTCGACGCCGACGGCTGGTTCCGCACCGGCGACCTCGGCGCGCTCGACGCCGAGGGCTACCTCTCGATCACCGGGCGGAAGAAGGAGATCCTGGTCACCAGCGGTGGCAAAAACGTGGCACCGGCGGTGATCGAGGACCGGATCGCCGCGCACCCGTTGATCGGTCAGGCGATGGTGGTCGGCGACGGCCAGAAGTACATCGCCGCCCTGGTCACGATCGACCCGGAGTACTTCACCTACTGGAAGACCACGGTGGGCAAGCCCGCCGACGCGACCGTCGCCGACCTGCTGCAAGACCCGGATCTGCTGGCGGAGGTGCAGAAGGCGGTCGACGACGGGAACCTCGCGGTCTCGAAGGCGGAGTCCGTGCGCAAGTTCCGGGTGCTGGCCGCGGAGTTCACCCCGGAGACCGGTCACCTGACGCCGTCGCTGAAGCTCAAGCGTCGAGTGATCATGCGCGATTTCGGGGCAGAGGTGGACAAGCTCTACTCGTAGGGGTGGGTTGGCGTCTAGTCTGGCGCCACCTGATCCCCGCGAGAGGTTTGAAGCCACCATGGGACGACACTCGTCGCCCAAGAGGCCGAAATGGGGCTTCGGTTCCACCGTTGTGCTTCTCGTCGTGTTGCTGGCACTGGTTGTCGGCGGGTGGTTCGCGCTGGACACCTTGCGCAACCGCGAGACCACGGCGAGCTGCGAGGTCGAGGTGCTGCGGGTCGTCGCGGCACCGGACATCGCACCGGTGGTCGAAGCCGTCGGCAAGCTGTCCACGGACGCCTGCCACCGCATCGAGGTCGACGCCAAACCGTCGTCGGCCGCGGTGGAGTCCCTGGCGGTCACCGACGCCTCGCAGGCACCGGACGTGTGGATCCCGGAGTCGAGCCTGTGGCTGCGCCGCGCGCAGGAGCGCGGCGCCTGGCCGAACGACGTCTCGGGCAGCTCGATCGCGTCGTCGCCGGTGGTGCTGGCGATGACCGAGGACCTCGCCAAGTCTCTCGGCTGGCCGGACGCGGCGCCGACCTGGGCCGCCGCGCTCAGCCGGGACGTGGCGGCGGGGATCGCCGACCCGACCAAGGACCCGATCGGCCTGTCCGCGCTGATCGGCATCCGCGCCGCCACCGCCACCGCGGCGGACCCGGGCGCGGCGTCCACCACGGCGATGCGGCACCTGTCCCCGAACACGATGCCCCAGGCAAGCGACCTGTTCACCCGCCTGCCGGGCACGTCGTCGACGGCGGGGCCGATCAACGCGTTCCCGGCGTCGGAGAACTCGGTGCTGCGGTACAACGCGGGCAACCCGCCGTTCGGGCTGGTGGCCGCGTACGCCGACACCCCGTCCCTGGACTACCCGTACGCCATCCTGCCCACGGTCTCCGACACGCTGCGCCCGCTGGCCGACCGGTTCCTGGACCAGCTGCACAAGCCGGAAACCCTGTCCTCCATGGCGGACGCGGGCTTCCGCGCACCGGACGGCTCGTTCGCGGGCACCCGCGCGGCGGACAACCGCACCTCGACGCAGGCGCTCAACTCGATACCGCTCCCGACACCGGACGAGGCGGTGCAGGTGCTGACCCAGTGGGCCGGGGTCAACCTGAGCGCCCGCATGCAGATCCTGCTCGACGTCTCCGGCTCGATGGCCGAACCGGTGCCGGGCACGGGGATGGACCGGATGGCCCTGACCATCCAGGCCGCCGAGCACGGCATCGGGATGTTCCGCCCCACCACGAAGTTCGGCCTGTGGCTGTTCGCCACCAACCTCGACGGCGACAAGGACTACCGGGAGCTGTTACCGGTGCGCCCGGTGACAGAGCAGCTGAACTCGGGCGCGATGCAGAAGCTCCGGGACGTGCACGCCATCCGCGGCGGTGCCACCGGGCTGTACGACTCCGTGCTGGCGGCCTACCAGTCGGCGCGGACCAACTGGGAACCCGGGCGGCTCAACCTCGTCGTCGTGCTGACCGACGGCAAGAACGAGGACCGGGACGGGATCACCCGGGACAAGCTGCTGGAGGAACTGGGAAAGCTCCAGGACCCGAAGCGCCCGCTGCCGATCGTCGGGATGGGCATCGGCCCGGACGTGGACACCGCGGAACTGGAGGCCATCGCCCGGCCGACCGGTGGCCAGGTCTACTCGACGCCCGACCCGGGCAAGGTCGGCGAGATCTTCTACCAGGCGCTGAGCAAGCTCCTGTGCCCACCGCAGTCCTGCCGCAAGTGATCAATCGCCCGCGCTGAGCGCCGCGAGCATCCCGGCGAAGGAATCCTCGGACACGACGGGGATGCCGAAGCCCCGCGCCTTCGCCGCCTTGCCGGACATCGTGTCCAGGTCGGCCGCCACCAGCAGCCGGGTCTTCTTCTTCGAGACACCGGGTCCCACGACCAGACCGGCCGCCGCCGCGCGTCTTTCCCAGATTTCCCGGGGTTCCCGGGTTTGGCCGGTGAAGACCACCCCGTCGCCGACGGCCAGGCGGAAGCGGGGGGACAGCGCCTGACCGATGTCGTCGGCGCCCAGGCCCAGGAGCGCGCCCACGGTGCGCAGGTCGGTGGCTTCCTCGTCGGTGAGCACCTGGTCGGCCCAGGCGACCCGGCTGAGGTCGGCCAGGTAACCGCGGTGCAGGGTGAGCACCTCGGCCCGGCTCAGACCGAGACCGTTCGCGGTGTCGAGCAATTCCTGCTGCTCGTCCGCCGACAGGTACCGGTCCCGCAGGGCGCGGTCGAGCACCGCGAGGTAGTCGTCGGCGGACGCGGGCTGCCCGACCCTGGGGAGCCGGTCGACCAGCCTGCCCAGGAAGTGCGGGTCGTCGGGGCCGTCGGCGCCGCGCACCACCGGTTCGAACGCGACGGGCGGCAGGTCCGGCCACGGCCAACCGGCCGCCACCCGGGTGAGGTTGCGCCAGGGGGCGGGTGCGCCCGCCCGCCGCAGGCAGTGGGTCAGCAGGGCCGCCGTCGCGCGGGCGTCGTGCGCGGCGGAGTGGGCGGACACCAGGGGGATCCCGGCGGCCTCGCAGCAGGCGGACAGCGAACGCGACGGGGTGTCGAGGAAGCGGCTCGCCAGCCGCATCGTGCAGAGCGTCGGCAGGTCGGTGAACTGGACGTCCACGCCGAGCCGCTCGTACTCGGCCTGGAGGAACCGCGCGTCGAAGGAGACGTTGTGCCCCACCAGGACCCGCCCGCCGAGCAGCCGCACCACCGCACCCGCGATGTCGGCGAACACCGGTGCCCGCCGCGCGTCGGCCGCCCGGACGCCGTGGATGTGCTGCGGCCCCAGGTCCCGCTGCGGGTTGACCACGGTGCACCACTCGCCGGTCACCTCGCCGCTGTCGTCGAGCTGGACCACCGCGATCTCCACGACCCGGTGCTTGTACCCCGGCGACAACCCGGTGGTCTCCACGTCGACCACGGCGTACCCGGCACCCATGCGAGCCTCCGAACTCCACTCCAGACTGTGCAAGGCGTGTCGCGTAGCCGTGCGTGGTGTGTCGGTCGCGCGGTGACGTCCACCCCTTCGGACTAGCGGGGGTGGCGGTGCGGCGGTCGTCGCCGGGTCGCCACGGCCGGAGGTGAGCGCGCCTGGAGGCGTGCTCGTGTACCCGGTGTCGCCTGGAGCGGACCGGTTGGGGCATCGCGACGCTGTGGCTAGAGGCCCAAGACCCGCAAGAGGGTGGCGAACTTGGCTGAGGTCTCGTCCAGTTCGGCGGTGGGGTCGGACTCGGGCATGATGCCCGCGCCCGAGTACAGCCGCATGCGCGAGCCCAGCACCTCCCCGCACCGGATCCCCACGACCCACTCCCCGTCCCCCGACGCCGAGCACCAGCCCACGGCCCCGCCGTAGAAGCCGCGCGAGAACGGTTCCAGTTCGCCGATCACCGTCCGGGCCAGGGGTCTGGGGGTCCCGCACACGGCCGGGGTCGGGTGTAGCGCCGCCGCCAACCGCAGGGCGGAGACGTCCAGGTCGACGAGTTCTCCGGTGACCTTTGTGGACAGGTGCCACATGGTCGGCGTGCCGACCAGGGACGGTCCACTGGGGACGGTCAGCGACCGGCAGAACGGGCGCAGCCCCTCGACCACCGCCGCCACCACGACCCGGTGCTCGGCCAGGTCCTTCGCCGACGCCAGCAGCTCCGCCCCGGCCGCCCGGTCCGCCGCGTCGTCCGCGCCGCGCGGTCGGGAGCCCGCCAGCGGGTTCGACTCCACCCGTGACCCGCGCCGGGACAGCAGCAGCTCCGGGCTGGCGCCGAAGAGGGTCGCGCCGCCGGGGAGCGGTGTGGCGAAGGTGTAACCGGATGGGTTCGTCTCCACCAGGCCCGGCAAGAGCGCGTCCAGCCGGATTCGCTCGGCGTAGGTGAGTTCGAGGGTGCGCGCGAGGACCACTTTGCGTAGACCTTCGTCCGCGCGCATCGCGCTCACGGCCGCCGCCACGGCCCGCCGGTAGCCGTCACCGGTGGGTACCTCGGTTACGGTGGGTGGCGACGGACGCCACGGCTCCACAGGGGACCGGTACGGGTGGACGGTCCCCGTACACCGCACCGACTGGGGGACAAGGACATGCGGCGCGGCGTCGCCGTCGAAGGGCAGCGCGCCCACGGCGACCGGGACGCCGGAGTCCACGAGGTCCTTGGTGACCCGGGTGGCGAGCTCGTCCGGGTCGGTCTCCGCGACCACCGCGCGCACGCCGTCGGCGACCACCGTGGTCTCCGGACCGGCCAGCAGGAACGAACCGTCGAACAGCCTGGTGGCACCGCCTTCGGAGTCCATGCCCCCATCATGCCCACAGCCGCGTCGAACGGCTGGTATGGCGTTGGCCACCGGCGCGTCCGGGAAAGAGAAAACCGCTGGTGAGCGGCCCGTGGGCGCTCACCAGCGGTGCTCGGGGGAAACCTAGTTCAGCGCGTCGATCAGCGCCGAGCGCTGCCGATCGCCGAGGCCCGCCGCGCGCCGGTCGGGGTCGATCCCGGCCTGCTCCAGCAGGGCGGCCACCTTCACCGCGCCCAGGCCGGGAACGGCCTTGAGCAGGGCAGCGACCTTGGTCTTCCCGATGGTCTTGTCCTCCTTGGCCTTGCCGAGCACAGTGGCGATGGACTTCTCGCCGGACTTGATCTGCGCCAGCAGCTCGGACCGCGCCTTGCGGGCCTCGGCGGCCTTGGCCAGCGCATCGGCGCGCTGCTCGGGAGTCAACGTGGGCAGAGCCAACGTGGTAATCCTTTCCTTCTTCACCCGACCGCGGCAGCGGCGGGTCAGCAGTGGTTCCGGGGCATCGCGGCTACCGACGGTCACCGGAGCGGTCTGCGACCCCCGCTCCAGGCGCACCGTGCGACCCGGCGGCGCCATGCCTTTCACCAGTAAACGACACCTCGCAGGGCAACATACCCCCGACACGCGCAAACCTCCTCCCGAGCACGCGACCCTGGGCGTGGCGACGCAGCGTGACAGCATGATCAAATACCGAAAATGGTCGATTTGCCTCGTGTTCCCGACCCCCAAACGTGCCTTATCGTCTGCGACTACCAGTCGGTAAGTCGGGGCGGTCCAGGGAGCTTGAACAACGATGCTAAGCACGATGCAGGACGGCAACCTGTCCATCGCCACGCTGTTGCGCCACGGCAGCACCGTGCACGCCGCGAGCGAGGTGACCACCTGGGCCGGTGACGGGGGGCGCACGAGCACCTACGCCGAGGTGGGCGCCCGCGCGGGCCGGCTGGCGAACGCGCTGCGCGGGTTGGGAGTGACCGGCGACCAGCGGGTCGCGACGTTCATGTGGAACAACACCGAGCACCTGACCGCCTACCTCGCCGTCCCCGCCATGGGCGCGGTGCTGCACACGCTCAACGTCCGGCTCTTCCCCGAGCAGCTGACCTACATCGCCAACCACGCCGAGGACCACGTCGTCATCGTCGACGCGACCCTGGCGCCGCTGCTGGCCAAGGTGCTGCCCACGTTCACCACCGTCCGGCACGTGGTCGTCGCCAACGGGCCCGCCGAGGCCCTCGCCGCCCCCGACGGCGTCGCCGTGCACTCCTACGACGCCCTGCTCGACGCCGCGTCCCCCGACTTCGACTGGCCCGAAGTGGACGAGCGCGCGGCGGCGGCGATGTGCTACACGTCCGGCACCACCGGCAACCCCAAGGGCGTCGTCTACTCGCACCGGTCCATCTGGCTGCACTCCATGCAGGTCTGCATGGTCGACGGGCTCGGGCTGTCCGCGGGCGACCGCTCGCTGGTCGTGGTGCCGCAGTTCCACGCGATGGCCTGGGGCCTGCCGTACGCGGCGTTCATGTCCGGCTCGTCGCTGGTCATGCCGGACCGGTTCCTGCAGCCGGAGCCGCTGGCGACCATGATCGCCACGCTGCGCCCGACGCACTCGGCCGCCGTCCCGACCATATGGCAGGGCCTGCTGGCGCACCTCGAGCGGCACCCGGCCGACCTGTCCTCGCTGCGCGAGGTGGTCATCGGCGGCGCGGCCTGCCCGCCGTCGCTGATGCGCGCCTTCGCCGACCGCCACGGCGTGCACATCACCCACGCGTGGGGCATGACCGAGACCTCACCGCTCGGCTCTGTGGCCCGCCCGCCCGCCGGGGCCACCGGCGAGGAAGCCTGGGAGTACCGCGTCACCCAGGGCAGGCTCCCGGCCTCGGTCACCGCGCGGCTGATCGGCGAGGACGGCCAGGACGTGCCGTGGGACGGTGCGAGCGTCGGCGAGCTGGCCGTGCGCGGACCGTGGATCGCGGGCGCCTACTACCGGCCCGAGCCCGGCGAGGACGCCGAGAAGTTCACCGACGGCTGGCTGCGCACCGGCGACGTCGGCACGCTCACCCCGAACGGCTTCCTCACCCTGACCGACCGGGCGAAGGACGTCATCAAGTCGGGTGGTGAGTGGATCTCCTCGGTGGAGCTGGAGAACCACGTCATGGCGCACCCGGCGGTCGCCGAGGCGGCCGTCATCGGCGTCCCGGACGAGCGCTGGACCGAGCGGCCGCTGGTCGCGGTCGTGCTGCGACCCGAGGCCGAGGCGGGCGCGGAGGAGCTGAGGGCCTTCCTCGAGGGCAAGGTCGCGGGCTGGCAGGTGCCGGAGAACTGGGCGTTCGTGGCGGAGGTGCCCAAGACCAGCGTGGGCAAGTTCGACAAGAAGGTGTTGCGGGCCGACTACGCAGAGGGACGACTGGAGGTCAAGCACCTCGGCTGACCAGTCGGCGCCCCGGGACGGCCATACGCCGTCCCGGTACCGCCGAATGGGGACATCGGTTCACCTTGCTAGGTATGGTCTTCGCGTTCCCCGTGCCGAGTTTTCGCCAGGAGGTGCCACCCTGCCCCCCGAACCAAGCCAGGGCGCGCGCGAGCGCAAGCTCAACGCCACGTCATTCGTGGTACTGGGGATGCTCGCCCACGGCCCGGCGACCAGCTACGACCTCAAGCAGCGCGTCGGCGGCACCATCGGCAACTTCTGGGCCTTCGCGCACTCGCAGCTCTACGACGAGCCCGCCCGGCTGGCCGAGGCCGGATTGCTGGTCGCGTCCGAGGAGGAGGGCGGCAGGCGCAGGCGCACCTACTCGATCACCGACCTCGGTCGGGCCGCGCTGCGCGAGTGGCTGTCCGCGCCGACCCCGGACCAGACCGAGGTGCGCGACCTGGGGCTGCTCAAGCTGTTCTTCTCGACCTTCGGCGCCGACGGCGACCTGGCCACGCTGGCCCACGACCGGTTCGAGTCGCACCGGGCGCGCGCGGACGAGTACGCGCGGATGTACGAGGTCCTGGTGCCGCACGCCGACCCGTGGTCGATGAAGTCGCTGGAACTGGGGATCCGGATCGAGCGCTGCGCCCAGGAGTTCTGGGCCGAGTTCCGGGACGAGCTCGGCGGAGCGTAGGACAGTGGTTTACAGATCGCCACGAAAGAGGGAAAATAACCCCCGCAAGGGTGGGCGGACGTGACGCACCCGCGAGCCCATGCAGGGTGGGGTCCCAACAGGGATCGGGGTTGTGGGGTGTTACCGGTGGGACGGCACGGGTAACACCCCACTCTCCGTCTTCAGCCCGCTCGGCCGGGCTTACGGCCGGAAGTACGCGCTGTGCTCGATCCGCCCGCCGGAGCAGACCGCGCCGAAGGCGAACGGCACGGTGAAGGGGCTGGTGCCGTCCGGCGGGATGACCCGCAGCCCGGTCGACGCGCGCTGGCACGGGCCGTCCGCGTTGTCGCCGGGGCCGGTGACGACGCTCCAGTGCAGCCGCTTGTCGGCGGTCGCGCCGGGGGTCACCACGAGCGCGCTCGGACCCGGGTTGGGCGTGCGCACCGCGTCGGTCGGGTTCGGCAGGCCGTCGGCGGCGTAGAAGCCCAGGCCGCCGTAGCCCTGCAACAGGCACGCGGTGGCCGAGGTGTTGCGCACGCGCAGCGTCGCGTACCGCTGGCCCGCGCCGGAATCGAGGTCGCGCACCTCACCGGAGAGTTGCGTCGGCGCGCATTGGCTTATCGCCACCCGGTTGGCTTGCTCGGTTGGTTGGTCGGTCTGGTTGATCACCGCCTGCGGTGCGGCCGCGGTCGCGGCGAGCGCCAGTGCGGCAAAAGCGTTCCCCCACATGGTTTCTCCTCGGGTAGTCGCAGAACGGCTGAGCTACCCGTCTTACTAGCGCTCGGGAACACCTGGGGCGCAACGGCTCACGTTCACTCCATTGGCGGTACCAGGGGCATTCCGTCGAAGGGGGCGATCCAGACATAAGTCCAGGCAAGGGTTCCGTCTTCGAGAACCACCCGGACCCGTTTGTACTCATCGCCTTCGTAGTCGTCGATGGCGCTGAGGTCCGTGCCGTAGTGGATGGGGACCACGCTGCCGGTGACGCCGGGGCCGTCACCCAGAACCATTGCCGGGTAACCGAACCCGGTGTCGTAGAGGCTGCCCGCGAGCCGTGCGCCGCGCGGTGGCCCGGCGGCGTGGTCGGCCAGCAGGTGCCAGTGCGACCGGCCGGGGCGCAACGTGCCGTAGACGAATAGCGCTCCCGGGAAGTCGGCGGGATCCGGCGCTCCGGTGATCGCCTCCACGGTCAAGCCGTCGCTTCGCGCGGGCTCGCCGACGAGCGCGACCGCCGCCGCCTGCGGGACGTCGGCGCACCGGACGGGTTTCCCGTCGACGAGCAGGGGGCGGCGGATGGTGGTCGCGCCGACGTAGGCGGGGACGCGGTCGAAGGTGCCGTGCGCGTCGATCAGCGCGACCTCACCGGAGGCGACGCGGGCCAGCGCGTACCGCTCGCCCCGGCCCTCGCAGACGTCGAGCACCGCGACCTGGTCGGGGGTCACCATCAGGACGGCGTGGTCCTCGACGGCACCGGGGTAGGCGGCCAGCACGACCGGCCGCTGGTCGTCGACCACGCGGAACCCCGCGGCCCACACCGCGGCGAGGTCGCGGCACCGGGCGCGCAGCACGACGACGGGACCGGTGAGCCCGAGGTCGGTGCGCAGCCAGGTGATCTTGGACGGGCAGGGGTTCGAGCCGTAGGACAGCACCGGCACCCGCGCGGCCATCGGGGCGGCGCCGCGGTCGGCGAGCCAGTCGTCGAGGTCCCGGGTGTCCACGCGCCAGCCGGAGAGCGCGGCGGGGTCGGCGGTGATGGCCCAGCCGCCGTCCGCGTCGTGAACGTAGGAGTGCGCGGGCCGGGAACCGGGGTAGGGGACAGCGGGGAAATCGGCGTCGGCGAACGGGGTCACCGGGTCGCGGCCCGCCGCTCGTCGTAGTCGGCCTGGGCGCGCAGGATCTTGGCGGTGCTGCCCTCGATGAGCCGGTACAGGCCGCGCACCTGCTCGGCGATCGGCACGCCGACCGCGGTCAACGAGTAGTCGACGTGCGGCGGGATCACCGGGCGCACCTCGCGGTGGACCAGCCCGTCCCGCTCCAGCGCCTGGAGGGTCTGGGCGAGCATCTTCTCGCTAACGCCACCCACCGCGCGGCGCAGCTCGCTGAACCGCAGCGTGCCGTCGAGCAGGACCGCGAGCACCAGCACGCCCCAGCGGCTGGCGATGTGCTCCATGACCGCCCGGCCCGGGCAGTTGCGGTCGTAGACGTCGAACGATGTGGTTTCCGTCATGCCGCCCATCGTGGCCAGACCTCTCAGCAGGACTCTTTCGTCGAGGTAAGTATAGGACTCTGGGGTAGGTACTTACCAGAAGTTAGTGACCCTACCTACGGTTCCCCCGACTCCTGGTTCTCTGCGGAAGGAACACGATGACGATCCTGGTGACGGGCGCGACCGGCAATCTCGGCGGGCTCATCGTCAAGCAGCTGCTGACCCGCGTCCCGGCCGCGGACCTCGCGGTCTCGGTCCGCGCTCCGGAGAAGGCCGCGCACCTGGCCGCCCAGGGCGTCGACGTCCGCCAAGGCGACTTTGGGCAGCCCGAGTCGCTGCGGTTCGACGGCGTGGACACCCTGGTCCTGGTGTCGGCCGACGGCCCGGACGACGTCCGCGTCGCCGCCCAGAAGTCCGCCGTGGACGCCGCGGACAAGGCGGGTGTCGGTCGGATCGTCTACACCAGCGTGAGCTTCGCCGACGTCTCCCCGCTGGGCCTGGCCCGCGTGCACGCGGCCACCGAGGACCACATCCGCGCGTCCGGCCTGCCGTTCACCTTCCTGCGCAACGGTATGTACCACGAGAATTACGTCAACGGGCTCCCCGGCGCGCTGGAGCGCGGCAGCCTGGTCACCACCACGGGCGCGGGGCGGATCGCCTCGGTCAGCCGCGAGGACCTGGCCGAGGCCGCTGCGGTGGTCGCGACCACGCAAGGCCACGACGGCGCCGTCTACGAGCTGACCGGCCCGCGCGCGTGGGGCTTCGACGAGCTGGCCGCGCTCGCGGCCGAGGTGACCGGGAAGCCGCTGACTCACGTGAGCGTCGAGGCCGCGCAGCTGCACGGCAACCTCGTCGCGGCGGGCCTGCCGGAGTTCGTCGCCGAGCTGCTGACCGACATCCAGTCCAACATCCGCACCGGCGCGCTCAGCGAGGTCCGGCCGGACCTGGCGAAGCTCATCGGCCGTGCGCCCACCCCGATCGAGACCGCGGTCCGCGCGGCGCTCTAGCCGACGGGGCGACCGGTTGTGCCGCGTGCGGTGCGGCACAGCCGGTCCGGGTTCCCCCGGAACAGCGCGTGACCGGATCCCCGGAGCCTTCCCAACTCCCGCTCCCATCGGCGAAGCTGACCCCATGACCACGCCGCCGCCGCGACCGGACCTCCCGGCCCTGCCGCACCCACCCGCCCGAGCGGAGCCGCACGCCGACCCGGCACCGCCCGCCGCGGACCCGCTCGCGCAGATCACCGTCAGCAAGCGCGTCTTCGCCGCCGTGCTGGCGGGTGTCGCGCTCGTCACCGGGCTCGTCCTGGCCATCGTGCCCGTGTCCGTGGCCCACCCGGTTCCCAATCGGACCGTCACCTGCGGGAACACCTTCGGTGGTGCCGAGTCCGCGTCCGTCGTGGCCGACCTCGACCGACCGACCCGCACGGAGGTCGTCAGCTACATCGACATCTGCGAGCGCGCCATCAGCGGGCGCGCCGACTACGCGGTGCTCCTCTTCTTCGGCGGTCTCGCCACCCTCATCGGGCTCGGTGTGGTCCGCCGCGACTCATAGTCCAGCCAGGAAGTCGCCCACCGCCGCGTTGAACGCCGTCTGCCGCTCCAGGTTGGGCAGGTGCGCGGCGCCCTCGATGACGACCAGCGACGTCGACGGGATCAGTTCCGCTTCCGCGACCGGGGTGTACGAGTCCTCGCTGCCGACGACCACGAGGGTGGGGACCGGGTTCGCCAGCAGGCTCTCCCGGTAGTCCGGCCGTTCGGCGCGCCCCCGCTGAGCCGCCGCCGCGCCGTCGGGCGGTGCCGCGAGCATCATGCGCCGTACGTGTTCCGCCGCCTCGTCGTTGCCCGGCGCGACCATCTTCCAGAGCGCCTCCGCCGCGTACGGCGCCATGCCCTCGCGGCTGAGCCGGTCGGCCATCGCCAACCTTTCCCCTTTGGTTTCCGGGGTTTCCGCGCGCGCCGAGGTATCCGCGAGGATCAGCGCGCGCACCCGCGACGGGTACAACCGGTGGAACTCCATGGCGATCTGCCCGCCCATCGAGAGTCCACACAGGACAACCGGGTCCGGCCCGGCGACCTCGGCGAGGTCCGCGGCGAAGGTCGACATCGGGGTGACCCCGGACGCGGCGGGTCCGTCGCCGTAGCCGCGCAGGTCCGGGGCGGTGCCGCCGAAGCGGGTCAGCTGCGGTGCCCACATCGTCCGGTCGAAGGGGTGGCCGTGCACGTAGAGGAGCATGGTTTCGAAGGTATTCGCGCTATAGTCGCGGTGCAATCAAAACAATGCCCTCGGAGCAATCGATGGACTACCGCCAGGTCGCCGACCGGATCGCCGCCGACATCGCGGCGGGCAGGCTGAAACCGGGCGAGCGGCTGCCCACCCAGCGCCGGTTCGCCCGGACCCACGGCATCGCCGCCTCCACGGCCTCCCGCGTCTACGGCGAGCTGGTGCGCCGGGGCCTGGTGGTCGGCGAGGTCGGCCGGGGCACGTTCGTGCGCGCGGGCACCCGCCTGCCCGGCCCGGTGCTCGCCGAACCCGCCGCGCTCGCGGTCGACCTGGAGCTGAACTTCCCGGTCCTGCCCGAGCACGCGGACCTCCTCGCGGAGAGCCTGCGCAAGCAGGTCAAACCCGCCGCCATGGCCGACGCGATCCGCGCCGTCGGGGTCGCGGGCACCCTGGCGGCCCGGGAGGCGGCGGCGGTCGCGCTGGCCCGCGACGGCTGGTCGCCCCAGCCGCAGGACGTGCTGTTCGCGGGCAACGGCAGGCAGGCCATCGCGGGCGTCATCGCCGCGATGGTGCCGCCGGGGGAGCGGCTGGGCGTCGAGGAGTTGACGTACGCGGTCGTCAAGGGGATCGCCGCGCGGCTCGGCGTCACGCTGGTGCCACTGGCCGTCGACGGCGAAGGCGTCACGCCCGCGGCCCTGCGCGCGGCCGGTCCACTGCGCGCGGTGTACCTGCAACCCGCGCTGCACAACCCACTCGGCGTGTCGATGAGCGCCGTCCGCCGCGCCGAGGTGGCCGAAGTGCTGGCGGACAAGGGGATCCCGCTCATCGAGGACACCATCTACGGCTTCCTGCACGACGACCCGCCGCTCGCCGCCCTGCTGCCCGACCGCGCGGTCGTCGTCGACAGCCTCTCCAAGCGGCTGGCCCCCGGGCTGAGCCTCGGCTTCGCCATCGCGGGCCGGGCGCTGCGCGCCGAGGTCGCCGCCGCCATCCGCACCGGTGGCTGGGGCCCGCAGGGCTTCGCGCTCGCCGCCGCCACCGCCTGGCTGACCGACGGCACCGCCACCCGCCTGCGCGCCGACAAGCGCGCCGACGCCCGGGCCCGGCAGCGCCTGGTCGCCGAACGCCTGGCGGGCTTCGACGTCCAGGCCGACTCCCGCGCCTACCACTGCTGGTGGCGCCTGCCCGCGCACTGGCGCGCCGAGACGTTCGTGGCCGCCGCGGCCCGCTCCGGCATCGCCATCACCCCGGCCGCCGCCTTCACCGTCGCCACCGCCCGGGCCCCGCACGCGGTCCGGCTCGCCACGGCGTCGCCACCCCTGCCGACCCTCGCCGCCGCGCTCGACCGGCTCGCCGACATCGCCCGCACCGAGGACCTCGGCGCGGATTGAGCCGTCGCTACGGTCGTCGGCATGTCGATCAACGACGGCCAGGAGCGGACCCGCGCGGCCTTCGACGCCGTGGCGACCGGGTACGCGGCGGTGGTCCCGACCATCGACGACGACCACCCGATCGACCGGGCCGTGCTGGGCGCCTTCGCCGAACTGGTGCGCGGCCCCGTGCTCGACGCGGGCTGTGGAACCGGTCGGGTGACGGGCTTCCTGCGCGCGCGGGGCACCGACGTCGCGGGCGTCGACCTGTCACCCGGCATGCTCGCCGTCGCGCGCACGGCACCCCGGCTGCCGCTTCACCGAGGGTTCCCTGCTGGCCCTGGTCAGTCCGTGATGATCCGCAGGGCCTCCACCAGCACCGTGCCCGGGATGCGGACCTGCAGGTCGGGGGCGGCGTGCAGGAGCAGGTCCGGTGGGCCGCCCGGGACGTCGGAGAGCCTGCGGATCAGCAGGGCGACCTCGACGCCGCTGAACTGCTGCCAGTGGCCGGGCCACGCGCCCGGCATCGCGTCCTGGCTGACGAACGCGTCCACCACCCGGTCGCGCAGCACCAGCCGGGTGCGCGGCGGGCGGTTCGGGTCGGCGGGCAGCACCAGGGTCGCGGCCATGACCGCCAGCACCGCCTCGCGGTACTCGATCTGACCGGTGTGCGCGAGCTGCAGGACCGACTCGGCCTCGGTGCGCGGCTTGGGCCAGCCCAGCGCGACCGGGGACGGCCGGTAGTTCGGGTTCGGCTGGAAGGCGTCGATGATCCAGCCCTGACCGTCCACCGGGTACCGGCCGACCAGCGCCCACGGCGGTCGCTGCGGTCCCGGGTGGGCCGGGTCGAAGACCTCCACCCAGCCGCCGGGGTTGTACATCGCCCAGGAGCGCATCTCGTGGGTGATGACCGGCGGGGCGCACTCGCGGTAGTTCGGGTTGGGGATGAACTCGTCGGTGACCTCGCCGCCCGCGTCCACCCAGAACCGCCCGACGACCTCAGTGGACCCCGGCGCGAGCACGGGGATCCAGCTGTTGGGTGCGAACCTGGCCCGCGCCCGCACCCCCGAGGTGACCTCGGGGGGCCTGCGCGGTGTCGACATCGGTGATGCCACGGGGCCCTGCCTCACGACGTGCTGGCGACTGGATGCTCACGGCTTACTTCGCAGGGTAAGCGACCCGCTCGTCCGACAGGCGACGACGACACCCCCGGGTGGCCGATCGGGGGGTACTCCACCCGGTCGTCGCGGGCCGGGGGTGCGCTGTTCGGGTGACGCGGCCACGTTCGGTGGCTTGCCCGCGCGGGTTCCGCTCCGCCGACCCGTTCGGGTGGGCCCGATAAAAGCGCTCACCCTGCGCGCACGGCGTCGGGAGCGCGCCCACGCGGGCGGTCGCCGCGTCCGCCGCGGGCGCGCCGGGAATTGCCGGGCGCCGAAGGGCGCGGTGACGATTGTTTGGTGGTTACCCCATTCCCCGCGGCCGGGACAGCGGTGGCACGCGGTACCGGGTGGTGGTGCCGCGTCGCCCGGGGATGAACGCGCGCGCCCGGGTCCGGCTTTCGTTCCCGGCATCGCGTTCCGCCCGGGAGAGAAATTTGTCTGGTGACAACTTGATGGCCGACCGCACGAATTGTCCGGGTCAGCGAAAAAACGGCACCGGGATATCACCCGATCGGGTAAAACCGGCCCGGTCCGCCGCCTACTTCTCTCGTCCACAGTGGACAGTGTGGTGGCCGCCACGGGTCGAATGCCTCTGGCGGATGGGGCGGCCGGCGGGCATCGGACTCGGCGCAGTGTTGCCTACAACGCAGAAACAATTAGCAACATAAAGGCATTGGCGTTTCACGGTCGTCATGTCGGCGACTATGCGGGATCATCTCCGCCATGACCGGGCGGGACGGTGAAGACAAGACCTCTTGGCCACTCGGGGAAGTTCTGCGTCGAGCAAGGGACGACAAGGGCTGGTCGCAGGAGGACGCGGCCCAGAAGGCCCGCTTCTCACGCACCTCGTGGCAACAACTGGAAAGCGGGCGGAGGGCGGACCGAAAACCGTTCCGGCCCAAAGCGGATACCGTCATCAACGCGGCGCTGGCCGTGGACGTGGATCCGCGCGAGGCGCTGGAGCTGGCGAAACTCGATCCCACGCGGTACGAACCGGCCCGCGCGGGCAGGCCGACGGCCACCGTGACCGAGGTGCGCGAGCTCGTCATGCGGCTCACCGAGGAACAGCGGCAGGCGGTGGTGAACCTCATCCGCTCCTTCACCGAACCGGCACCACCGAGCGCGCCCGCGACGGCTGAGGCTTATCGGCACAATTCCGTGCTCAACGCCCGCAAGCGCGTGCGCGACGTCGACTCCGACTGACACCGCGGGCCTGGAGCGGCCCGCGGCATCCCGCGTTCGATTTCCCGGCGGACCACGGACGACCCGCGTAGCGCTGGTCGACCCGGCCCCGTGGTCCCCCGATTCGAACCCGGTCTCCACCCGCTCGAACCACCGGAGCCCGGCCCGGGCGCTGTCCCGCCGTCGACCAGCGGCGATCACCGGTTCCTCGAGCGGTCGGCCGTAGGTCTAGACCAACGGCCGACCGGGTGGCTACGGTCTGCCGCATGCGGTCGAGGCTGTTTGTCCTGGTTTCGGTGCTGGTAGGCGTGTTGGCGCTGGTCGCGGCACCCTCGGCGGGCGCGGCCGCGGTGGTCCGGCTGCCCGAGCCCACGGGCGGGTACCCGGTCGCCACCACCTCGGTGCACCTGGTGGACCAGTCCCGTGTGGACACCTGGGCGCCCACCCCGCGACCCCGCGAGCTAATGGTCCAGACCTGGTACCCCACCCGCTCCGCCGCGGGCAGGCCTCGGGCGGAGTACGCGCCCACCGAGGTGACCCGCGCGCTGGAGGGTGCCCTCGGCGCGCCCCGGGACTCCCTGCGGTCGATCACGCCGACGGCCGTCCTGGACGCCCCGATCCTGCCCGGCAGGCTGCCGGTCGTGCTGGTCAGCCACGGCTACGGCGGTAGTCGCGCGACTGGGACCGCGCTCGCCGAGGACCTCGCCAGCCACGGCTACCTGGTCGTCGGCGTGGACCACACCTACGAGGCCGCGGCCGTGAAGTTCCCCGACGGCCGCGTGATCACCCACGACCGGCCTGCCGAGGAGACCCCCGAGGACGTCGCCGCCGCGATCACCTACCGGGCCCGCGACCTGTCCTTCGCGCTCACCGCCGTCTCCCGGCGTTGGCAGAACTCCGTCGACCCACGCCGCGTCGCCGCGATCGGCCACTCCGCCGGTGGGGCCACCGCCTTCGAGGCCGCGCGCCTCGACGGCCGGATCCGCGCCGCCGCCGACCTCGACGGGGGACTGTCGGCCCCCGTCACCACCGAGGGCGTCCCGGTCCCCGCGCTCCTGCTGACCGGTGCCTGGCACTTCGACTCGTGGACCCGGTGGCGCGACGCCCAGTCCGGCTGGGGCAGGCACCTCGCCGCGGACACCATGGGCCACTACAGCTTCACCGACGCGCCTTTCTACGTCGCACCCGGTGGACTGGACCAATTGCCCGCCGAGGTCTACGCGGAGCTGTTCGGCACGGTCACCCCGGCGCGCGCGGTGCGGGTGCAGCGGACCTACGTCCGCGCCTTCCTCGACCGCTTCCTACGCGGCACCCCGACCCCGCTGCTGGACTGCCCCACCCGCGGTTTCCCCGAGGTCACCGTCCGCTGGGACGGCCGGTAGCGACCGCGCCGACTCGTCCAAGGCGGACTGCGACGCCGCGTCCGCCGCGGGGTAGACCACCAACCGCAGACCCGGCTTCTGCAACGGGTTCAGCACCTCGTAGTCGACCGCCAGCTGCCCGACCCCCGGGTGCCGCAGCGGTTTGCGCCCGCGCCCGTTGACCCGCACGTCCCGCAGGTCCCACAACCGGGTGAACTCGGGACTGCGGGACAGGTCGCGCACGAGCCCGGCCAGCGCGGCGTCCGCCGGGTGCGCGGCCCACGCGGCGCGCAGGTCGGCCACCGCGATCCGCATGATCCGCTCGCGGTCGAGGTAGAAGTCGCGGAACCGCGGCGTGAGCAGGCACAGCGCCATGACGTTGCGCGGGGCGTCCGGCACGGTGTCGAAGTCGAGCAGCAGCCGGGACATCTCCGGTTTCCACGCGAGCATGTCGAAGGCGTGGTCGAGCAGCATCGCGGGCAGCGGCGACCAGCCACCCGGCAGGGACCGTCCACCAGCCGTTTTGTTGGTTGAACCGGTTGCGGTGGGGTCGTCGCTCCCACGAACTCCGTCTGCCCTCACGTGGGTCCGACAGCGTCCGCGTTGGCTCGCCGAGTCGGGGACGATGCCGGGTGGGGAAGAGGGGGTGGGTGGTGGGAGGGAATGTCACAGCGCTGGCGGTCCCAGGATCAAGGCTCCCTTCACGCGGGTGCTCGAGCCCGGCAGCCTGGTGGCAGTTGACGGAGACAGGAGAGGAACCGTGACAAACTCACTCGACACCTACCGCCTGCTCGGCCGGTCCGGGCTGCGCGTCTCGCCGCTGTCGCTGGGCGCGATGACCTTCGGCGCGGACTGGGGGTGGGGTGCCGACAAGGACGACGCCCAGCACCTGTTCGACACCTACGTCGACCGGGGCGGGAACTTCGTCGACACGGCGAACAACTACACCAACGGCACCTCGGAGTCGCTGGTCGGCTAGTTCGCGGTGGGCAGGCGCGACCGGCTCGTGCTCGCCACCAAGTACACCCTCAGCAGCCAGGCCGACGACCCGAACTCCGGCGGCAACCACCGCAAGAGCATGGTCCGCTCGGTCGAGCGCAGCCTCGACCGGCTCAAGACCGACTACCTGGACCTGCTCTACCTGCACGCGTGGGACGCCACTACGCCGGTCGAGGAGATCCTGCGCGCGATGGACGACCTGGTCCGCGCGGGCAAGGTCCTCTACCTCGGCATCTCCGACACCCCGGCCTGGCAGGTCTCGCGCATGCAGGCCGTCGCCGACCTGCGCGGGTGGTCCCCGCTGATCGCGCTGCAGATCGAGTACAGCCTGCTGGAGCGCACCGTCGAGCGCGACCTCATCCCGATGGCGGGGGAGATGGGGCTCGGCGTGGTGCCGTGGTCGCCGCTGGGCAGTGGGGTGCTGACCGGGAAGTACTCCCACGCCGACCTGGCGCCCACCGGCGCCCCGGTGTCGGCCGAGGGGACGCGCCGGGACATCGCGCTGGGGAACGGGGCGTTGACCGAGCGGTCGCTCGGCATCGCCGACGCGGTCAAGGAGGTCGCCGCGGAGATCGGCACCACGCCGTCGCGGGTCGCGCTGGCCTGGACGCTGCTCAACCCCGGTGTGACCTCGACGATCACCGGGGCGCGGACCGCGGCGCAGCTGGCGGACAACCTCGGCGCGCTCGACGTCGAGCTGGCCGACGCGCACGTGGCCCGGCTGGCGGCGGTCAGCGAGGTGCCGCTGGGCTTCCCGCACGCCTTCCTCCAGCTCCCGCTGACCCGGCACGTGGTGTTCGGCGACGTGCGGCTCGCGAGTCGGTAATCCCGGCTAGGGTGCCGCCAGACTTCAGATCGTTTCCGAGGAGGCGGCGCGTGCGCGGTGTGGTCGTGGTTCTGCTGGCCGCAGTGGCGGTCTCGGTGGCCGGGTGCTCGGCGCAGGTGACGGGCCTGGCGGTCACGGCCACGGCGGTGGCGGGGGAGGTCTCGACGCGGACGACGGCGCCGCGGTCGCCGTCCGAAGATCCGTCCGACACCGCGGAACCGACCACCAGCGAGTCGCCGAGCAGTGAGCCGACCGCCATCGGGTCGACGCCGGCGTTCCCCCGGCCGTCCGCGGACCGGTCCCCACCGTCCGACCACGGGGTCACGATCACGTTCGCCAACCTCAGGTCCGATCGGGTCGTCATCTACTGGGTCGACTTCGACGGTCGCGAAGTGCTCTACAACGCCCTCAACCCCGGTGAGAGCTACAAGCAGCCCACCTTCACCGGACACATCTGGATCGTGCGCGACTCCGTCTACGCGGAACTCGGTAGATTCGCCGCTCCCGGTACCGATGGCGAATACACCATTGACTGAGTCGGAATCGACCGGCGGTGTCGTCGAATTGTTGCGGACGGGTTCGGCGTCGATAGTCCGCTGTGGACCTGTCGATTCCGGACCGGTTGTTCAGGCGCTCAGGTTGGCGTACCGCCACCGCAGGCCGTAGGCGAGTCCCGAGGTGAGGTTGTCGAACCGGGCGTGCACCTCGCGCACCGCGTCGACGGTGGTCGCCTCGGCGTCCTCGGTGTCGGTCGAGTCGAGGTCGCGCGCGCCGCGCACCAGGCTGACCGCGGTCGGCACCGGGGCCTGGGGGAAGCGCACGCGCAGGTCGAAGGAGTCGCAGCGCTGCTCGGGTAAGTACATGTAGTGCGGTGGGGGCGCGGCCCGCGGCATGTCCACGACCAGGCCGTACTCGTGCCGCTGGCCCGCCGTCAGCGGCGTGGGCAGCCGCAGTTCCAGCAGGCAGCCGCCGTCCGCGCGCGGCACGGTGTCGAGCAGCTCCGCGCCGAAGTACGAGCGCACGGGCGCCGTCGAACCGGGGTCGACCGACCGGGGGCTGACCGGCACCACGATCCGGTCACCGAGGTCGCGCTCGGCCACGATCGTGCGGCGCTCGATGCACTCCGGCGCGCCCGCGTCCAGGCGCACCACCGCTTCCAGCCGTTCGACGCGCCACGGCCCGGTCCCGGGTCGCGGCGCGGCCGGACCGGTGGGCTGGGCGAGGTCCGGTGCCTGGTGCAGCGCCGCGTGTTCGGCGAGCAGGTCCAGCGCCTCGTCGATGCGCCGCCGCACGGTGCGCACATCCCGGTCGAACCGGTCGGCCAGCGCCCGCATCCGGTCGTTGAGGAACTTGGCCGAGGAGCCGGGATCCAGCGCGAGCGCGGTGCCCACGGCGATCCGCAGGTCGTGCGGCAGCGCGGCACCCAGGTGGGCGATCCGGGCGCCGAGCTTCTCCCGGATCGCGGCGTGGGAGTCGTGCGGGGTGATCGCGCACAGCGCGCGCAGCGCGGGACCCACCTCGTCGCCGATGCGCGGTCCCTGCACACCGCGGCCCCGGCGCAGCCTGCGCAGTTCGGCGGCGAACTCGGTCGAGGAGAACGGCACGGCCCCTCCGTTTCAGGTGGATTCCCCGCGGTTTCCCGGCGAGGTACCCAGAGGATCGAACGCGTCCCGGGCGGTGTTACGAACAGTCATGTCCACAACCGACGCTCACTCGAACGGATTAATGCGTGGGCAATTTCGCGCGAAGTGGACCGGTCCTTCCACTTTCCGTTATGCGATGTTTCGCGTGTCGGTCCAGCGCAGGCCGTAGCCGTAGCCCGGCTTCAGGTCGGTGAAGCCGATCCTGGCCTCGTGGATGGTGTCCACCGGCGTCCGCTGCCCGACGAAGCCGGGCTCGTCGATGTCGCGGTGGAAGGCCTCGTGGATGACCTCGACGGCCCCGGGGTCGTCGTCGGCGGGAAAGCGCACCCGCAGGTCGAAGCGCTCGCAGTGGCGCTCGGGGAAGAACAGGTAGTACGGCCGCATCCGCTGCCCGACCGGGATCCGGTTGACCAGCCCGTACTCGTGCTCCTGGCCGACGGCCAGGGCCGGGATGCGCATGTCCACGGTGAACCGCTTGCCGCGCACCTGCTTGCCGACGACCTCGGCGCCGAAGTGGACACGGGTGAGAAGACCGACCGGTCGCTCGGTGTCGCCCGGGTCGCGGGCGGGCGGGATGGTGATCGAGTACCGGATGTGGTCGAGCCCCTCGCGCAGGGCCACGATCGTGCGGCGCTCGAAGCACTCGGGGGTCTGCAGGTCCAGGCGTAAGACGGCTTCCAGCCTGCGGGCCGACCAGTCGGTGCCCTCGACGGCGGTCACCACCGAGTTGGCGGCCAGCTCGGCCAGCAGCGAGATGCCCTCGTCGATCCGCCGCCGGATGGTCCGGGTGTCGCGGTTGTACCGCTTGGCCAGCACGGCGGTGCGCTCGGAGAGGAAGGGCGCGTGCCGCTCGCCCGGCGCGGGCAGCGCGAGCGCGGTCCGCACGATCTCGCGCAGGTCGTCGGGCAGCCGTGCGGTCAGCTCGACCAGAGTGGACTTCACCCTCTCCCGCACGGCAGCCGCACCGTCGGTCACGCCCACCCCGCACAGCACCCGCAGCGCGGGCCCCACCACCTCGACGATCCGCCCGTCGACGCCCCGCCCCTTGCGCAGCAGCCGCAGCTCGGCGGCGAACTCACTGGAGGAAAACGGCATTCGGCCCTCCGTCATGCCCACTCGTCGGCCCCGGCCCCACCCGGACCCGCACCCCGGTCAGGGCCATCGATCGTACGACGTACCAGCTCAGCGCACCCGCGCAGCGTCGACCGATACCGTGGGCTACTTCTCCCCGGATCATCCAATCCCCAGGCCACGACCGGGAATCGGGAGTTATCCACAGGGTTGTCGCCGGTGGTCGGCTCCGGTGGGTAGTGGCCCGCGGGCCACACCGGACTAGCGGTCGACCCCCTCGAAGATCAACGACAGCAGGCGGTCGGCGGTGTCGGGCGGCGTCACGGCCTCGTTGACCCACGCCACGGCCATCGCCAACCGCACCACCTCGGTCGCGGTCAGGTCGGCCCGGACCTCCCCCTGGGCGCGCGCCCGCTCGACCAGGTCCGCGGTCGCCGCTTCCACGGCGTGGCACCGGCCGCCGAGCGGGCCGTCGGGCCCGGCGTGCGCGATGGCGTCGACCAGACCCCGGTAGCGGCTGATGTGCCGGACCAGCTCGACCACCCACCGCCGCAGCGCGCGGGGTTCGGCGCGCAGGTCGGCGGCGAGCGCGGCGAGGTTGTCGAGGCTGTCGCCGACCACTTCGGCGATGAGCGCGTCCTTGTCGGCGAAGTGCCGCCAGAGCGTGCCGGGGCCGACGCCCGCCCGCCGCGCCACGTCGTTCATCGCGGTGGCGTCGGCGCCGACCTCGTCGAACAGCTCGGCCGCGGCGGCCACCAGCCGAGCCCGGTTGCGCCGCGCGTCCGTGCGCCGCGGTGTGGACACCGGGAACCACCTCCTTGCCGAAGCGGAGTGATACTCCGTATTATCCGGAGTATCACTCCGGATCGTATCGCGAGATCGCGCCGCCTCGGTGGAGCCGAGGCCGTCAACACTGGGGAGTTGCCGCATGCTGCCGTCGCTGGGTCGGGTGGGTGTATGGGTCGCGGGGATTGATCTGCGGCCCGTGTCGGAATCGGCCGCTGCGGCGGCGGAGTTGGAAGGGCTGGGGTTCTCCGCGCTGTGGCTCAGCGAGGGTTTGTTGCGCGACCCGTTCCTGGAGTCGGCGAACCTGCTGCGGGCCACCGAGTCGCTGGTTGTGGGCACGGGGATCGCGGTGATCTGGGGGCGGCACCCGCGGCTGGTCCGCAACCAGGTGCGGTCGCTGACCGAGAGCCACCCGGACCGGTTCGTCCTGGGGCTGGGGAGTTCGCACGCGCGGGTCGTCGAGGGGGCGCTGGGGCTGCGGTACTCCCGGCCGCTGACGGCCCTGCGCGAGCACCTCGACGGCCTTGACGAGCCGGACCCGATCCTGCCGCTGGTCGGCCTGCCCGAGACGCGGCCGCGGGCGCCGCGCGTGCTCGCGGCGTTGGGGCCCAAGGCGCTGGCGTTGGCGCGGGACCGGGCGGACGGCGCGATCACGTACTTCGTCACGCCGGAGCACACGGCTCAAGCGCGGGAGATCCTGGGGCCGGACCGGCGGCTGGTCGTCGAACAGGCCGTGGTCGTGGGGGTTCCGGACGCGGCCGAGCGCGCGCGGACGCACGTCGGCACCTACCTCGCCACGGCCCCGTACCACGATTCCCTGCGGCGCCTGGGTTTCACCGACGCGGATCTCGCCGACGGCGGCAGCGCGCGCCTGGTCGACGCCATCGTCGCGACGTCCGGGTCGGCGGTGGCGGACCGGGTCGACGCCCACCTCCGGGCGGGCGCCGACCAGGTCTGCCTCCAAGCCCTACCGGCTGACCCGAGGACGTTGCCCTTGGACCAGTGGCGCGAGCTGGCCGAGCTGCGCTAGATCGTCACGCGCCAGTTGCTGTTGGCCGCGGGCACCTGGGACGTCAGCGTCGGGCAGTCGAAGTCGGCCGGTCGCGGTGTCGCGGCGGGCCGCATCGGCGAGTTGGCGGCCGTGGCGGCCGACCACTGCCCGCCGATCCGCAGCTTGATCGAGCTGGACTCGAAGACCTGCCCCTTGGCGTCGGTGCAGTAGTAGGCGCGGCCCGTGGAGTTGTTGTGGGTCGCGTAGATCTCGAAGATGTCCCAGCCCTCGTTGAGCTTGCTCTGGTCGGTCCCGCTCTGCGTGAACAGGTTGTCCCACGCGTTCGTCTTGACGTTGAACAGTTGTGCGGTCCACGTGTTGTTGGCGGCGTTGGTGCGGATCTCCTGCACCGTGTACGCGGGCCGCCCGTTGACGGTGGTGGTGTAGTTGGTCAGGAACGCGCTGTTGATCTGCGTGACCTTCGCCGGTCCGACCTTCCCGCACCAGTCCCACGCCCACACCTGGGCGCCCTGCCCGAGCCCGTAGGCGGTGACCACCTCGATGCAGGAATGCCCGGTCGGCTTCATCGTCGGCGCGTAGACCACATCGGCGGAATTGGAGAGCCGCAGCGAAGGAATAACGCTCTGCGTCGCCACGAAACCGTCGGCGTTGGAACCGAGCTGCGGTTCCGGACCCCAGAACATGTGCTTCTGCGCCGCCGCCTGGGCCGTGGCGGCTGCGGCGGACCGGTCCGCCTGGGCCCGCCGGACCTGGCGGAAGCGATCCGCCGACGGTCCGGCGGCCACCGTCGCCGCCTCGCCGGTCAGCCCGGGAACCTCGCCGGCGGGAGTGCCGGGCGCGGCGTCCGCCGCCCCGGACGCACCCGCGATCACCGCGGCCACCAGGCCCGCGGCACAAGCCATTACCGAAAATCTGCGCACCATGCCATTTCCTCGCGCTCGCAGGGAAAGTCGGTGGAGGCCGGGACAAGCACTCCGCCGTGCGCTAACTTTAGGTCGGCAATTCCGCGGTCGGGCAGTCCTTGCCATTCACACTAGGCATATCGCCCCAGCTCAAGCCGGTAATAGCACTTTCTTCGACGGTCGAGTTATACGGCAAAAGCGGCCGCAACCAGACATTACGACCGCGGCCCCCGGAGCCCGTCGAGCAGCGGGCACGTCAGGGTCTCGACGACCTCGTCGACGGGGGTCGCCTGCGGGGCGCAGGCGGGTTGGACAGCACGGCGGCGCGGATCTGGTCGTCGGTGCCGACGGCAGCTGGTCCGCAGGCCCGCTACCCGAGTGCCCTGATCCGGGGCCGCATCGCGGCGGTGTAGACGGCGGCGGAGACGATCAGCCCTACCGGCAGCGACAGGTCGATCCCGCCGATCGCCGCCGCCAGGAAACCGGTGTGCAGGCCGGGAATGGCGACGCACGAGAAGGCGCACGCGATTCCCGTGACGAGCGCGCCGACGCCCGCCCAGTTGACGCCGCCGGTGTACCAGAACGGGCCGCCGTGCGATTCGTCGCTCAGGGCGTGGCCGTCGTAGCGGTTGCGGCGCAGCAGCACGTCGCTGGCGTAGATCGCCATCATGGGGGACAGCACCGCCACCATGAGCTGCAACATGGTGCTCACGGCCTCGAGGAAGTTCGAGACCAGCAGCGCGTACATCGTCATCAGCACCCCGATGGTGCCGTCCAGCAGCACGCTGCGCGAGCGGCGGATCCGCAGCCCGATCGCCTGGATCGCCAGGCCCGCGCTGTAGATGGTCATCGCGTTGTTCGCGATGGCGCCCAGGACCACCGCGATCAGGAAGACGGGGGTGAACCAGCCGGGGAGCACCTGGGCCAGCGCGGTCTGCGGGTCGCTCATGTCCAAAGTGGTCGCCGCCAGCGCGCCGAGCGCGGTGAACAGCGTGCTCGGGAGGTACGCGCCCAGGGCGGTCCACCCGGCGACCGACGAGCCCTTGGCGGACCGGGGGAGGTAACGGGCGAAGTCGGCACTGTTGTTGTAGGACAGGGCAGTGGAGGCGACCAGGGCCAGACCGCCCGCGAGCGCCGCCCACAGCTCGGTCCCGGCTGGCGCCACCGGCGGGTGGTACGACCAGTCGGTGTGACCGAAGACGAACACGGCCAGCACGGCGAACACCACGGTCAGCACCAGGGTCAGGCGCGGGTACAGCCGCACGATCATCGCGTGCCCGTAGACGCTGATCACCAGGGTCGCCGCCGCGATGCCGACGATGACGACCGCCTTCCCGGCGGTGTTCAACTCGATGCCGTAGCGGGCGAACAGGCTGAAGGTCGTCACCGAGGCGGCGGACCAGTTAAGCGCCGCGTAGCAGACCGAGATGAACCACCCGTTCACCCCGATGACGACCCGGTTCGCCCGGGTCCCGTAGACCGCCCGCGTGATCACCTCGCTGGGCGCGCCCGCCGCGGGCCCGCTCATCGCGAGCACACCGACCAGCACCCAGCACAGGTTGCCGACCACGATCACCAGCAGCGCCTGCCACAGCTGCAGGCCCATCACCACCAGCGCCCCGCCCACCACCAGGGCCAGGTAGTTCACGTTCGGCGCGGCCCACACGCCGACGAGGTCGCGCGCGCGGCCGTGCCGCTCGTCGTCGCCGATCACGTCGATGCCGTGGGCCTCGACGCGCCCCGCCCGGCCGGACCCGGCCGGTGCCCGGGGCGCGTCGGCGGGCGGGGACGCGGGAGTCGATGTCATGCCAAACCTCCGGAGTGCCGCACTCCCCGACGAGTGGACGTGGGTGGGGCGGGAAGTGCCCGCCTGCGAACTAGCGAGCGGAGCGGTGCGCGACCTGACCGTCCACAATGGTCATCGCCACCGGGAGGTCGGCCAGTTCTCCGCCGGGGCAGGCGAGGGGATCGCCGCCGAAGACGGTCAGGTCGGCGCGGAAGCCCTCTTGGACCCGCCCGGCCACCTGTTCCTCGCCGACGCCGTAAGCGGCCCAGGTCGTGTATCCGGCCAGGCTCTGCCGCGCGGACAACGCCTGGTCCAAGCCGACCGGCGCGCGGTCGTGCTCAGCCGCGGGCCGCCGCAGTCGCGCGCCCGCCATGACGACGCGCGGGTCGTAGTGCGCGACCGGCCAGTCCGAGCCGAGCGCGATCCGGCCGCCCGCTCGCACGATGTCCGCGCACCGCCAGCCGTGCGCGCAGCGCGGGGAACCGAGCCGCCGCGACCAGTTGTCGGTGTGGTCGGGCAGGGTCCAGTCCATGTGCGTCGGCTGCATCGAGGCCACGACGTCCAGTTCGGCGAACCGGGAGACGTCCTCGTCGGCCAGCAGTTCGATGTGCTCGACCCGGTGCCGACCGGACTTCGGGCGCCCCACGGCCTGGTAGGTGTCCAGCACGGTGGAGACCGCGCGGTCGCCGATCGCGTGCGTGAGGCACGGCAGCCCGAGGTCGACCACCCGCCGCACCGCGGCCTCGTACCGCCGCACATCGATCCACATCGGACGGGTCCCGTCGCCCGCGCAGTCCGGGTGCCCCAGCCAGGCCGAGCCGCCGTCGACGGTGCCGTCGAGGAAGAACTTCACCGCCCCGGTCCGCCAGCGGCCACCGGAGCGGCGCTCGCGCACGGAGTCCAAAGTGTCCTCGACGCCGTTCGGGAACATCCACGGCGCCAACCGGATCCGCAGCGGCAGCCCGCCCCGCGCCTCCAACGCGTCCAGCACGCCTTCGGTGCCCGGCCAGCTGTCCGGCACGTGGATCCCGGTGATCCCGCACGCCGCCTGCGCGGCGAACAGCTCCCCGGCCAGCCTGGCGATCTCGTCGGCGGACGGCGGGGGAACCGCCGCGTACCCGTGCAGCACGGCGGTCATCTCGTGCAGCAGGCCGGTCGGCACGCCGTCCTCGTCGACCAGGATTTCCGAGCGGTCGCCGAAATCCACCGGTCCGGTGATGCCCGCGAGACCCAGCGCCCGGGTGCTCAGCACCGCGTTGTGGGAGTCGGCGAACCACAGGAACGCGGGCCTACCACCGACGGCGTCGTCGAGGAACGCGCGGGGGAGGACGTGCGCGGGCAGCGCGCCGTACTCCACGCCGTTGACGACGACCCAGGCGTCCGGCGGCAGCGCGGCGGCGGTGCGGCGCAGGAGCTCGTCGAGTTGGTCCGGGCCGGTGAGCCCGGCGGCGCTGGTGGCCCGGGTGTCGGCGATGCCGTGCATCGGGTGCTGGTGCGAGTCGACCAACCCGGGGGTGACGACCAGGCCCGGGGTGTCGACGACCTCGGTGCGCGGACCGAGGTGCGCCCGCACGTCCCCGACGGCCACGATCACCCCGCCGCGCACGGCGACGGCGTCGGCGGTCGGCCGGTTCGGGTCCATGGTGTGCACGGTCGCGCCGAGGATCACCAGGTCGGCCGCGGTCATCGGGGTGCTCCGTCCGCTCGGGTGGCGGCACTCAAACTAGCCACAGTGGACGGATGACGTCGGTGGTCGATCACCGCGGGACCTCCAACGGGTGAGGCGTGGGTCACGTGGGAGGGGACAGTAGGTGGCCGTCGCCCCGACGGTCGATGGACGCGGGGTTGAACTTCGCCGGGCTGTGTGGACACTGTGTCCATGCCGCTGACCGTGGATGCCCTGCTCGCCCACCGCGACCTCCGCCTGACGCTGGTCGCGGGCGCGGCGGGTCGGGAGCGCGTCGTGACGGCGGCGCACGTCTCGGAGTTGGCGCGGCCCGGCGAGTGGCTGCACGGCGGCGAACTGCTCATGACCGCGGGCGTCGTCCTGCCGGTCGACCCGGATTCGTGCCGCGACTACGTCCAGGACGTCGTGGACGGCGGTGCGGCGGCGCTGGCGTTCGGGGTCGGGCACGGCCAGCCGCACCGGGAGCCGCCCGGCGGGCTGGTCGCCGCGGCGGAGGAAGCGGGGCTGCCGCTGCTGGTCGTGCCGGACGAGGTGCCGTTCATCGCGGTCACCAAGGCCGTCTTCGCCGCGCTCGCCGCCGAGGACCGCCGGGCGCTGGAACACACGATCGAGGTACAGCGGAAGCTCACCGTCGCGGCGACCTCGGGTGCCGGGCCGACCGGGATCCTCAAGGTCTGGCAGGCCGCGACCGGCCGCGCGGCTGTGGTCACCGACCTCCTCGGCCGCGAACTGGCCGCCGTCGGCCCCACCGCGCCCGCGCTGCTCGCCGCCGGTCGGACGGTCCTCGACGAGGTCGCCGCCCGAGGGCTCCTGGGCAGCGCGGCGGTCGAGGTCGACGGCCTCGCGGTCGGTGTGCAGCCGATCGGCGCCAAGCGCTTGCGCGGCCACCTCCTGCTGGCCCGACCCGACCGCCCGAGCACCCTCGACGCCGCCCTGGTCTCCCTGCTGACCCTCGAACTCGAACGCCGCCACCTCGCCGACGAGCCGCGCAGGCGGGCGGGCACCGAGGCCATGACCAGGCTGGCCGCCGGGTTGCCGGAGGACCAGGCGGGTCCCGTGCTCGCCGCCTTCGGCCTGACCGCCCCGAGGATCCGGGGTGTCGCCGTGCTGGCCCGCCCGCGTGAGGCGGACGAGTTGGCCGCCGACCTCGCCCTCGTCCTCCCCGGCGGCCTGGTCCGGTGCGCGGCGGACACCGTCGAGGCGCTGGCGGCGGCGGAAGTCGACCTCACCGCCCTGCTCGACCGCTTCGCCCCGGCCCGCGCGGCGGGCATCGGCGCCGCCGTGCACCCCGGCGCGGTCGCGGTCTCACTCCGGCAGGCCCGCGCCCTGCTCCCCAGCAGCGAACGCCTCGGCCGCCCGGCGGAGGCGGGGGAGCACAGCACGAGTCGACTGCTGCTGTCCCTCGGTCCGCCCGAACTCCTCGCGTCCTTCGCCGACACCGCCCTGGCCCCCATCGACGCCGCCGACCCGAAGGGCCAGCTGCTGCCGACGCTCCGGGCCTGGCTGGACGCCAACGCGGCGTGGGACACCACGGCGCAAACCCTCGGCGTGCACCGGCACACCGTCCGCAACCGGATAGACCGCGTCGAGGCCCTGACCGGCCGCGACCTGACGACCGCCCCGGCCCGCTACGAACTGTGGCTCGCCCTCGAGGCCCGCGACGCCTTGGCCTACGCGCACTCGACGGCGTAGGCGGCTAGTCCGCAGTGGATGGAGCGTCCCCGGCCGCGAAACCCTGGCGGCGCACCTCGTAGCAGCCGACGGCGGCGGCCGAGGCGACGTTGAGCGAGCCGATCTTGCCCAGCTGCGGCACGAACGCGACCACGTCGCAGTCCAGCAGGCAGGCGGCCGACACGCCGCGGTCCTCGTGGCCCAGCACCAGGCACACGTCCCGGGCCAGGTCGACCTCGGGCAGCGGCACGGCCGCGTCGGCCAGTTCCAGCGCCACCACCAGGAAACCGTCGGCGCGGGCCCGCGCCACCGCCTCCGCCGTGGTCTCCAGGCGCTCGGTGCGCAGGAACCGGTCGCTGCCCATGGCGGCCTTCTGCGCGGCGGCGGAGCGGACGTCGACGGCCGAACCCGCCAGGTACAGCGCCTCCGCGCCCATGGCGGCCGCGGTCCGGGCGATCGCGCCGACGTTGAACGGCGACTGCAGGTTCTCCAGCATCAGCGCGAGGCGGAAGTGGTCCTTGCGGCGCCACGTGCGGTGCAGGCGCTTGAGATCGGTCTCACCCAGTTGCTTCATGCCCCACCGCTTTCCGCCGCGACCTCGGGCCGCGGCCGGACCTCCAGGATGCGGAAGCCCTTGGTCGAATTGCGGCGCGTGGTCGGGAACCCCTCGCCGATGAGCCACTTCGCCAGCGAGTCGGCGCCGAGGTTGCGCTGCACGACGAGGAACGCCGCGCCGTCCGGCAGCAGACGGGGCAGCCAGTGCCGCAGCATGTCGTGCAGCACGGACTTGCCGACCCGGATCGGCGGGTTGGAGTAGATCGCCGCGAACCGGACGTCCGCCGGGACCTCGTCGGGGGTGCCGACCTGGACGTTGCCCCGTCCCGCGGCCTCGGCGTTGAGCCGGGTCAGCTCCAGTGCGCGGGTGTTCACGTCCGTGGCCCACACCTCCAGGCGCTTGCGCCGGGTGGCCCAGGTCAGCGCGATCGGCCCGTAGCCGCAGCCCAGGTCGAGGATCGGTCCGCGCACGGGCGGCGGCGGCGCGTGCTCCAGCAGGACCCTGGTCCCGGTGTCGAGGTGGTCCCGGGAGAAGACGCCGACGTCGGTGGTCAGTTCCAGGGACAGGTCGGGCAACGTGAGGGGGATCGACTTGCGGTCGCTGCCGCTGCTCGGCGCCTCGTCGAAATAGTGAGTCCCCAACATCCCGTTCCCAGTTTCCCCACCCGCTCCTCGGGCGTCACCGTCCGTATCGTACCCAGGGGTTTGTGGGCTGGACATCCTGTCCAGTCCCGCCTGTGGAATTGGACATGGCGTCCATCGACCCATCCGTTGCGCCGATCGTACGGTTCCGGCACGGTTCTCGGCGCCGGGCAACCGGCGGAAGGTGAGTGCGTGATGGGAACTCCGGATGTGGATGTCGCGATCATCGGAGCGGGTTTCTCCGGGCTGACCGCCGCCCGCGACCTGGTGGCGGCGGGCCGCTCGGTCCGCGTGCTGGAGGCGCGGGACCGGATCGGCGGCCGCACCTGGTACCGGACCGACCTGTTCCCCGGCTTCGGCCTGGAGATGGGCGGCACCTGGATCGTCCCGGAGCAGGCCCACGTCAGCGCCGAGGTCCGCCGCTACGGCATCCCCGTCACCGACAGCGAACTGCCCGCCCGGATGACGTGGTCTGACCACGGCACGGTCCTCGACACCCTGCTGCCAGTCCCGCCCGACGAACTCGGCGACCTCGAACACGCCGTTCGCGCGCTCATCGCCGCCGGGGCTCGCCTCGACGTCGACCGCCCACTGTCCGAACAGGACCTCGCGGACCTCGACGTCCCCATCCGCGACTGGGCCGGTGCCGCGAACCTCAAGGGCAACGCCCGGGAGCTGCTGATCTCCTGGTTCTGCGGCTGCGGGAACGCCGCCGCCGACACCGGCTCCGCGCTCGACATCCTGCGCTGGCTGGCCGCCATGGACAACTCCGTCTGGGGCATGGTCCAGGCCAGCGTCCTCGGGCAGACCTTCGACAACGGCACCGCCGCCCTCGCGGCCGCCCTCGCACGGGACGTCGACATCCGGCTGGACACCCCCGTGCGGCGAGTCCGGCAAGCCGAGGACCACGTCGTCGTCAACGACGAGTTCACCGCCGCGCGGCTCCTGGTCACCGTGCCCATCGGCGTCCTGCGGCACATCGACTTCCAGCCCGGCCTCGCCCCGGCCAAGCTGGCCATCTCCGCCGAGAACCACGCCGGGCAGGGCCAGAAGGTCTGGGCGCTCGCGCGGAACGTCCCCGAAGACCTCAGCGGTTTCGGCTGGGGCACGGCCTTCGACTACGTCGGCGCCATGCGCACCCTGCCCGAAGGGGTCGTCCTGGTCTGCTTCGCGCCGGAGCACGACCGCGTCGACGCCGACGACCTCGACGCGGTCCAGCGGGCCGTGCGGGAGTTCGCCCCCGACGCCGAGGTCACCCGGGCCGCCACGCACCGGTGGGTCGACGACGAGTGGTCCCGGGGTACGTGGACCACGTTCCGCGCGGGCCAGATCTCCCGCTACGAACGGGACCTCGCCACCCCCGAGGGCCGGGTCCACTTCGCGGGCGCGCACACCGCCCGGCGCTGGCCCGGGTTCATCGACGGCGCCATCGACAGCGGCAAGCGCGCCGCCGCCGAGATCCTGGCGGTGCTCCCGTGACCATCGGTCCCGTCGACGCCACCCGCGTCCCCCGGTACGCCGGGGACGCCACCTTCGCCCGCCTGCCGCGCCTGGCCGACGTCCCCGACGCCGACGCGCTGATCTGGGGCGTCCCGTTCGACACCGGCGTCAGCTACCGGCCCGGCGCCCGCTTCGGACCCGGCCACGTGCGGCAGAGCTCCCGCCTGCTCCGCCCCTACAACCCGGCGCTGGACGCCGAGCCGTTCGCGGTCCGCCAGGTCGCCGACGCGGGTGACGTCGGCGTCAACCCGTTCGACATCGCCGAGGCGGTCGCGACCATCGAGGCCGCCGCCACCGACCTGGCGGGGACCCGGCGCAGGCTCATCACCATCGGCGGGGACCACACGATCGCGTTGCCGCTGCTGCGGGTCCAGCACCGCCGCCACGGGCCGATCGCCGTGCTGCACTTCGACGCGCACCTCGACACCTGGGACACCTACTTCGGCGCCGCCCACACGCACGGCACCCCGTTCCGGCGGGCCAGCGAAGAGGGCCTGGTCGACGAGGAACACTCGGTGCACGTGGGGATCCGCGGGCCGCTGTACTCGCGGCTGGACCTCGACGAGAGCGAACGCCTCGGGTTCACCGCCGTGCACGCCCGCGACTTCGCCCGCGCGTCGATAGACGACATCATCAACCGGGTCCGCGCCCGACTGGCGGACCGACCGGTGTACGTCTCGGTCGACATCGACGTGCTCGACCCGGGTTTCGCGCCGGGCACCGGCACACCGGAGGCGGGCGGGCTCTCCAGCCGGGAGCTGCTGGAAGTGTTGCGCGGCCTGGCCGGGCTCAACGTGGTCGGCGCGGACGTCGTCGAGGTCGCGCCCGCGTACGACCACGCCGAGATCACCGGGATCGCCGCCGCGCACGTGGTCTACGAGCTGTTGAGTGTGCTGCCCCAGGAGGAACGGTGACCGTGCGCAACCTCGTCAACGGAGTCTCGCGGGACACGGACGCCACCGCCGACCTGGTGGATCCGTGCACCGGCGAGGTGTTCGACACCGCACCACTGTCCACATCGGAGGATGTGGATGCCGCATACCGTGCTGCTGTCGCGGCCTTCGACACCTGGCGGGACACCACACCCGCGCAGCGCCAGGAAGCCCTGCTCCGGGTAGCGGACGCACTGGAGAGCCGCGCGGACGAGTTCGTCGAGGCGGAGTGCCGCAACACCGGCAAGCCGCGCGCCACCACCCGCACCGAGGAGGTCTTGGCCTCTGTCGACGCGTTGCGCTTCTACGCGGGCGCCGCGCGGCTGCTGCCGGGCCTCGCCGCCACGGAGTACCTGCCCGGCCACACCTCGTACGTCCGGCGTGAGCCCGTCGGCGTGGTCGGCCAGGTCGCGCCGTGGAACTACCCGCTGCTCATGGCGGCGTGGAAGATCGCCCCCGCGCTCGCCGCGGGCAACACCGTCGTGCTCAAGCCCGCAGACACGACACCGGTGACGGCGGTGCTGCTCGGCGAACTCGCCGCCGAGTTCCTGCCCGCCGGGGTGCTCAACGTGGTGTGCGGTGATCGGGACACCGGTCGCGCGGTCGTCGCGCACCCGGCCGCGGCCATGGTCTCGATCACCGGCTCCACCCGCGCTGGCATCGAGGTCGCCCGCACCGCCGCCGACCGCGTCGCCCGCGCGCACCTCGAACTCGGCGGCAACGCGCCCGTGCTCGTCTTCCCCGACGCGGACCTCGACGCCACTGTGGACGGAGTACTGGCCGCGGGCTACTTCAACGCGGGACAGGACTGCACGGCGGCGTCCCGGATCCTCGTGCACGAGGCGATCCACGAGGAGTTCACGGCACTCCTCGTCGAGCGGGCGAAGAACGTCCACACCGGACCTCCATCCGACAGGACCGCCGACTACGGACCGCTCAACAACGCCGAGCAGTTCGCCCGTGTCCGCTCGATCCTCGACAGCCTGCCCGACCACGCGCGCGTGCTCACCGGGGGAGAGGTCGTCGGCGACCGGGGGTACTTCCTCGCGCCGACGGTGATCTCAGGTGTCCGTCAGGACGATGACCTGGTACAGCAGGAGAACTTCGCGCCGCTGCTGACCGTGCAGACCTTCGCCGACGAGGCCGAGGCGCTGCGCCTGGCCTGCGGGGTCGACCAGGGGCTGGCCGCGAGCGTCTGGACCGCCGACCACGGGCGGGCGCTGCGGTTGTCCGCGCGCCTGGACTTCGGCTGCGTCTGGATCAACACCCACCTGACCCTGGTGTCCGAGATGCCGCACGGCGGTTTCAAGCAGTCCGGCTACGGCAAGGACCTCTCCCACTACGGGCTCGAGGACTACACCCGCGTCAAGCACGTCATGCACAAGCACTGACACCGGAGAACCCCATGACCGTGCCCTACTGGGTCGCGGGCACACCGGCGACCGGTCCCACGCTCCTGGACGTGCGCGACCCCGTCGACGGCCGCCTCGTGGCCACCACCAGCCTCGCCACCCCGTCGGACGTCGAAGCGGCGATCACCGGCGCGGTCGGCGCGCGGGCCGAAACCGCCGAACTGCCCGCGTTCGCGCGCGCCGCGGCGCTGACCCACGTCAGCACGCGGATCGCCGAGCGCGGCGAGGAGTTGGCGCGGCTGATCACCGCCGAGAACGGCAAGCCGATCCGGTGGGCCCGCGTCGAGGTCGCGCGAGCCGCGTCCACGTTCCGCTGGGCCGCGGAGGAAGCCCGCCGGTGGGCGGGGGACCTGCAACGGCTGGACACGGATCCGGGCAGCGCCGGTCGCGTGGCGCTGGTCCGGCGGGTGCCGCGTGGACCGGTGCTGGGCATCACGCCGTTCAACTTCCCGCTCAACCTGGTGGCGCACAAGGTCGCGCCCGCCATCGCGGTCGGCGCGCCGTTCGTGCTCAAGCCCGCGCCCGCGACCCCGTTGTCCGCCTTGGTGCTGGGCGAGATCCTGGCGGAGACCGACCTGCCCGCTGGCTCGTGGTCGATCCTGCCCACCACCAACGAGGTCGCTGCGGAGCTGGTCGCCGACCCGCGGTTGCCGGTGGTCAGCTTCACCGGGTCCGCGCCGGTCGGTTGGCGGATCCGGGACGCGGTCCCGCGCAAGCACGTCGTTCTGGAACTCGGCGGCAACGCGGCGGCGGTGATCTGCCCCGACCACACCGACCTGGCCCAGGCCGCGACCCGGATCGCCACCTTCGCCATGTACTCGGCGGGGCAGTCGTGCATTGCCGTGCAACGAGTCTTCGTCCCCCGCGCGCACTACGACGAGTTCGTCCGAATCCTGGTGGCGGAGGTCGAGAAGCTGTCGGTGGGGGAGGACGTCGGGCCGCTGATCGACACGGCCGCGGCGGACCGGGTGCAGCGCTGGGTCGCGGGAGCCGTCGACGCGGGTGCGGTGGCGCGGACCGGTAATCGCCGTGACGGCAACACTTTCGCGCCGACCGTGCTCACCGACGTCCCGCACACGGCGGCGGTCTACCGCGAGGAGGCCTTCGGACCCGTCGTCACGGTCGACCCGTTCGACTCCCTGGACGACGCGTTCGCCGCCGTCAACGACTCCCGCTTCGGCCTGCAAACCGGCCTGTTCACCCGCGACCTCGACATCGCTTTCCGCGCCCACGCACGGCTGGAGGTCGGCGCCGTGATCGTCGGCGACGTGCCGTCGTACCGCGCCGACCAGATGCCCTACGGCGGTGTGAAGGACTCCGGCACCGGCCGGGAAGGCGTGCGCTCCGCCATGCACGACCTCACCGACGACCGCGTCCTCGTGCTCACCGGCGTCCCGCTCTAGAGAGGCCGGCCATGACGTCCCTTGTGGACCGCCGCGCCGCCGCGGTCGCCGCCGGTGTCACCAGCCTGCTGCCCGGCCACTTCGCCACCCACACCGAACCCGGCGCCCTGCGCGACCAGGACGGTACCCGGCTGATCGACCTCGGCTCCGGCATCGGCGTGACCTCGGTCGGCAACGCCGCGCCGGCCGTCGTCGCCGCCGTCCAGCGGCAGGCCGCCGAGTTCACGCACGCCTGCTTCATGGTGAACCCGTACGAGAGCTACGTCGCGGTGTGCGAGCGGCTCAACGAGCTGACGCCGGGCGCGCACGAGAAGCGGTCGGCGCTGTTCAACTCCGGCGCCGGGGCCGTGGAGAACGCCGTCAAGATCGCCCGGCACGCCACCGGACGTTCCGCGGTCGCGGTGTTCGACCACGCCTACCACGGCCGCACGAACCTGACCCTCGCGGCGGGCGGGCTCCCGCTGGCGGGGGTCACCGGTCGCGCCGAGCTCATGGACGCCGTCCACCCCGGCGGCCTCGGCGGCACGTACGGCGGCAACCCCCTGGCCTGCGCCGCCGCCCTGGCCACCGTCGACACCATGCGCGCGGACCACCTGGCCGACGCCGCGAACCGGATCGGCGCCGCGATCCGGTCCCGCCTCGCCCCGCTGCTCGGCCACCCGGCCCTCGCGGAGGTCCGCGGTCGGGGCGCGATGGTCGGTCTGGAGTTCGTCGGCCCCGGTGGTGCCCCGGCTCCCGAGGTCGCCCGCCGGGTCGCCGCCGACTGCCACCGGGCGGGGGTCATCGTCCTGACCTGCGGCACCTACGCCAACGTCATCCGCCTGATCCCACCCCTCGTCATCCCCGCACCCATCCTCGACGAGGGCCTGACCCTGTGGCGAAATTCGCGCTGGTTTCACTCCGATGGGTGACCTAGGTTTAGGTAGGCAACCCTCAGTGGAACGGTGGGCGATGACTGCGGTGGACGAAGGGTTCGCGGCTCGACTGCGGATGGGGACCCGGGACGAGCACGAGCGGGCCGAGCGCTCGGTGTTCGTCGAGGCGCTGCTGGGCGGCGGCCTCGGGCGGGAGGCCTACGCCGGGCTGCTCGCGCAGAGCTACCTCTTCTACGGCGTCCTCGAGGACGCGGGCGAGTCGTGGCGGGGTGATCCCGTCATCGGCGGGTTCGTCATCGACGGGCTGCTGCGCCGGGGCGCGCTGGAGCGGGACCTGGCGTTCCTGCTCGGCCCGCGGTGGCGCGACGGCCTGAGCGCGCTGCCCGCCACGCAGTCCTATGTGGACCGCCTGGAGGAAGCCTGCTTCACCGACCGCGCCGCGTTCGTCGCGCACCACTACACGCGCTACCTCGGCGACCTCTCCGGCGGCCAGGTCATCCGGCGCCGCATGCAGGAGGTCTTCGGCCTCAGCGAGGACGGCGTGCGCTTCTACGTCTTCGACCGGATCGCCAGGCCCAAGCCGTTCCGCGACCACTACCGGTCCCTGCTCGACGGCGCCCCCTGGAGCGACGCCGAACGCGCGGCCCTGGTCGAGGAGGCCAACACCGCCTTCCGGCTCAACCGCGCCGTGTTCGACGAACTGTCCGGGGTCTACTGCTGACTTTTCCCGCCGGGTAGGGGGTTCCGAACGCGGGACCCCTGCTTCGGCGTGCCTGAGATACCACTGTGGACAGTGTGTCGGGCGTCGCCCTTGCCAACCGTCGAACCGTGTATTTAGGTTAGCCTTGGCCACCATCACCCGCCCGTCCGCGACCCCAACCAACGGCGTCCTCACCTGGCAAAACACCCCAGCGACCCTCGCCAGTTCAGAAGCGTTCGCGGGCTTCTACCAAGCAGGCGCCGACCTGGACCCCATAACCCTCGTCCTCGCCGCCCACTGCGCGACCCCGCCGACGACACCGCCCGCTGCCAACCCGGCCGCACCCCCTGCCGTCACCCCAACCCAGAACCTCGTCCCAGAGGCCCGCTTCCGCCCGGCGCAACACAATCCCTAGCGTCCACGGGCGTAGACGCGGAGCACACGTTGTGGGCCGGAGTCGTCCTCTTCCTGGCGGGCCTGGCCCTCCTCCTGGCCACCTATCGCCCCGCCCGCCGCTGATCCCCGTCAACCGCACCGCCCGCCGCCGCCCGGTAGAAACCTCGCAGCCGAACACAGACAACCAATCCCCGACGTCAAGCCAGACGAGCGTGCCCACCTGTGGCGGAATGTGATCAGGTTGCCCACATGTCGGCAATCCATCCACCGTCCGCACTCACCAGCTTTTACCGATCTGGCCTCGGCAGATAGGCTCAAGGCGGGGCCTGCCCCGGGTGGACGGGGCCATCGCGAACCTGGCGCCGGGATTGGGGCCGCCCGAGTGGCGTGCCTGGTCGGGGTGTGGCGCCAGGCTCCGGTCAGGCGTTCTCGGGGACGCCTGACCCGAGGATGGCGAGACGGGTCTGGCTCGCGGCGCGGTACAGCTCGCGGCCCGCGTCCGTCACCCGCACGAAGACACCACGACGGTCTGCCTCGCACAGCGTCCGCTCAACAAACCCGGCCTTCTCGAGCCGGGCCACCGTGCGCGAGAGGGCGCTCTGGCTCAGGTACATCTGACCGGCCAGGTCCTGCATGCGCGTGTCGCACGGCTGGGTCGACTGCGTCAGCAGCCGGTCCAGGGTTTCGAACTCGTTCATGCTCACGCCGTGGGTCTCGTCCAGTGCGCGGTCCAGTGCGCAGGCGAGCTTGTGGTAGCGCTGCGCCAGCGATCGCCACTCGTCGATGAGCTCTGCCTCCGTGGACATGGCGCGCATCCTATCATGCGAGGACATCTAACCCCAACGCATCTTATTTGCTGGAATATTATGTTGCCGCACTAGATGTGGTCGCATGTAGTTTGAGCACGTGACTCTCACCGATCTAGCGCCCGCACCCACGCGGGCCCCCGTCTGGTCCGGCAGGCTCTGGGGTGTCCTGGCCGTGCTGTGCCTGGTGCTGTTCCTCGACGGGATGGACGTCTCCATGGTCGGCGTCGCGCTGCCGTCGATCGGCGCGGAGCTGGGCATGGCCGAGTCGTCGCTGCAATGGCTGGTCAACGGGTACGTGCTCGGCTACGGCGGTCTGCTGCTCCTCGGCGGCCGCACCGCGGACCTGCTCGGCCGCCGCCGCGTCTTCCTCATCGCCCTCGGTGCCTTCGCCGCTGCCTCGCTGGTCGGCGGCCTCGTCGACAACGGCGTCCTGCTCGTCGCGACCCGCTTCATCAAGGGCCTCGCCGCCGCGTTCACCGCGCCGACCGCGATGTCCATCCTCACCACGACGTTCCCCGAGGGCCCGGCCCGCAACCGCGCCCTCTCGATCTTCACCGTGTTCGGGGCCAGCGGGTACTCCTCCGGCCTCATCCTCGGCGGCCTCCTCACCAGCGCGGGGTGGCGCTGGACCTTCCTGACCCCCGTCCCGGTGGCCCTCGCCGCCCTGATCGTCGGCATCCGCCTCATCCCCCGGGACACCGCCCGGGCCGAAGGCGGCCACGACATCTGGGGTGCCATCACCCTGACCGGCGGCATGCTCCTCGCCGTCTACACGGTGGTCACCGCACCCGAACGCGGCTGGCTGCACCCGCTGACCCTGGCGTCGGTCGTGGTCGTCGCCGCCCTGCTGACCGCGTTCTTCGTCATCGAAAACCGCATCCCGCACCCGCTGATCCGCCTGGGGATCCTGCGCATCGGCACGGTAGTCCGCGCCAACCTGAGCGTCGTCGCGCTGATGGGCTCCTACATCAGCTTCCAGTTCGTCATGACCATCTACCTGCAGAACGTCCTCGGCTGGACACCACTGGCCATGGCGCTGGCCCTGCTCCCCGCGGGCATCGTCGTCGTCATCGGCTCGCCCCTGGTCGGGAAGCTGATCGACCGCTACGGCACCGCGCGCCTGATCCTGGCCTCGATGGTCTCCCTCAGCCTGGGCTACCTCTGGTTCCTCGCCACCGCCGGGACCACCCCCAACTACCCGCTCACCATCCTCCCGACCATGCTCCTGCTGGGTGGCGGCTTCGGCTTCGGCTTCAGCGCGATCATGGCCCAGGCCACCGACGGCATCGACGACGCCGAACAGGGCTTGGCCGCGGGTCTGGTCCAGACCTCGGGTCAGGTCGGCTCCGCCCTGGTCCTGGCGGTCGTCACGGCACTGATTGCCAGCCCGTTCACCCCAACCGACCTGAGTTTCTTCCGCCCCGGCCTGAACCTGGTGACCGCCGTCGCCGTGGCGGGCTTCCTGCTCAACTTCGTCCCCCTGATCCGCCGCCGCGCCTGAACCGACGGGGGTCGCCGGACCGGCGGCCCCCTTGCGCGGCTTCACCTTGCCTGCCCCGCGATGTCCACAAGGGTCGCAGCACGCGCACGCACGCGTGGGTGGGAAGCCTTGGGAAGGGTTATAGCGTCCTGGTGGGTGCCATCCGCGAGACAGCGGCACTTACGTTGGGAATGTCCCAGCACAAAGGAGCTGTGCCCATGTCCCGCACCAAAGTCCTCGCCGCCCTGCTCGGCATCCTGGCCGCGTTCGCGATGGCGTCCCCCGCCACCGCGTCGACGTCGCTGGTCCGCACCATCTACTACGACACCACCCGCGCCGCCGAGCTGGCCGACGAGGTCGACCAGGCCGCGCAGATCTGGAACGCCGGCGTCACCAGCGTCAAGCTCGTGAAGGGCACCGGCGGGGTCAGCATCACCACGGCCCAGAGCGGCTCCGCCCCCGGCACCGCCAGCTGCGTCGGCTGCACCCGCGGCCAGATCTACTTCTACCGCGCCCAGATCACCAGCTCCGGCGCCGCCCCGCTGCGCGTCGTCGTGCACGAGCTCGGGCACGTCCTGAGCCTGAACCACCCGTCGGACATCGGGAACTGCGCGAAGGTGATGGCCGGTGGCCGGTGCCAGAACGCGCAGCCGAGCGCCGCGGAACTCGCCGCCGTGCAACGGTTCTGGACCGGGCGGGTGGCGGCGCCGACCGTCGGCCTGGTCGCCTGACGGCTGTCCACTCCCGGCTATCCCGTGCGGGGTAGCCGGGACGCACCCACCGGCCACACCGGACTCGCGGAGCCGCTGACCTGCGCATACGACACCGCCAGGTCGCTCGGGCAGCTCTTGCGCGAATCGGGTGTGGCCGCTGCCGCGCTCAAGTACAGTCCGCCTGACGGCCGACGCGAGGGTGGTGGTCACGGACTGTGAGCGGGTACGAGGTCGAGATAGGCCAGCTGCGGAGCGCGGCCAAGGCCGCCTGGTCCGCCGCGGACCAGGCCAGAGCGGTCGAGCCGGGTACCGGCCTGGGTGCGGTCGCGGCGGCGCTGCCGGGTGGCGAGGCGGCGAAGAACGCGCCCACCCTGGCGTCGACGTTCAACGAGCGCGCCCAGGGGTGGGCGGGCGAGATCGACCAGTGGGGCGACTCGGTCAACTCGTCGGCGAAGGCGTACGCCGAGAACGAGAACACCGCGGAGAGGGCCTTCCGGGGATGACCATCGGCTACGACGACGTCCGCAAGTGGGACGCGGAAGCGCTCGACACGACGGCCACCAACCTGCGCGGGCGGCGGGACAAGCTCATCGGGCTCCAGGACGAGCTCGACGACGCCAGGCGACTGCCCGACTGGCACGGTCCGGCGGGCGAGAGCGCGCGCAACTCGCTCGGCACCACGCGCAACAACGCCGAGATCCTGATCGCGGAGCTGTCCGCCGTCGAAACCGCGCTGCAGAACGCGTCGGACGACGTCTCCGCGCTGAAGACGCGGGTCGCCAACAACGATTCCCTCGCAGGCACCTACCAGTTCGGCATCGCCCCCGACGGTGCGATCGTGGACAACAAGCCCCCGGACCCGCCGCCGAGGTCGCGGTTCGAGGCCGAGGAAGGCGCCGAGGCCCGGCGGCACCGCGAGACCATCAGGAACCAGTTGGCGCAGGAGACCAAGGGAATCCTGACCACCGCCAACAACATCGACGCCGCCCTCGCCAAGGTCGTGCAGCTCGCCCAGGAGCGCAAGATCAGCGACCACGGCGCGACGACTTTGGACGGTGCCAGGCAGGGCGGCGAGATCGATGCCAAGGTCGCCGAGATGGAGCAGTCGCTGCGCGACGCGGGCCTGCTGACCGGCCCACCCGCGTCCGGCTACTACCGGCAGTGGTTGGAGAACGCCGTGCGCCGGGGCGTGTCGGTCGACACGATCAAGCAGATGATCGTCGACCACCACATCACGCCGGAGGACTTCAAGGTCCTCGACGGTATGGAGGAGATCCGCGAAGACTCGGACGGCGACGGCACCTTCAAGTCGTACTTCCTGATGCCGACTGACATCAGCGGCGACGACGCCGCCAAGGCGGTCCGGATGACCTACATCATGAACGCGGGCACCGACTACGGCCCGGGCGGCGACTTCACCCCAACCCCGTACGGCTCCGACGAACTGCGCCGAATCACCGAACGCCAAAAGGAAAACGCCTGGAGCTACAACGAGGACGTCGGCTTCGTGCACGGCAACGGCGGCCGGTTGGTCACCACCCCGAACGGCATGATGATGGGCCTGGGCGGCAACCTGATCCAGGACCAGTTCAGCCAACGCGGCGGGACGACCTGGGGCGACACGTTCATGCTGAACATCGACGACCCGTCGGACCCCGCCCAACAACTCCGCGACGTGGCGAAGTCCGGCCACGCGTGGTACGAGGGAGATGACGGCCCGTACCAGGGCAGCCTGGACATGGACCGCCTGCTCCACCACGAGGAACGCCACTCCCAGCAATGGGCCCGCGAGGGCTACAGCGGCTTCCTGGCCTCCTACGTGTGGGAGCAGATCACCGGTGGCAACGAGACAGAGGAAGACGCAGGACTCTCCGATGGCGGATACCGCTAACTGGCCGCGCGTCACCTGCGCCACCATCCTGGTCGCGGCAACCCTCGCGGCGTGCGAAACCAAAGCCCAGTTCGCACCATCCCTACCCCCCGCCGCGGGCTTCCGCGTGGACGACGGCGTCCTGAAGCTGTGGACGGGCACCCCCTGCCAAGGCGTCACCGGCATAACCCTGATCTTCGACACCGGCACCGCGAAAAGCACAGAACAAACCTGGACCGCCCCGCCCCCAGGAGTCCTCTTGGAACACATGGACCTCTTGGGCACCAAAGAACCCACCACGACCCCCCTAGAAGTCCAAACCCCCCTCCCCACAACCTACGACTGGACCAAAGCCGACTCCCTCAACTTCGCCGTCAGCGGCCCACCCGCCAACGGCGCCCGACTCACCATCCCCCAAGTCCTCGTCGAATCACCCCAACACCCACCCAACACCTACCTCTTCGGCCAACGCGGCTGGATGAACGCAGCAGACGTACAACGGGAAAACGGCAAATCCTTCCTGACCGTCTGCACGCCGGACCCAGGCTGACGCCGAGAAACGCGGTTCACGTGCGACTCCACCGACCCGCTGCACCTACCGGTGGCCTACCGCACATCGCGCCCGCGCCGTGCCGGTCCGGTGGTGACCGGCCTTCCACTGGGGCGTCGCCGAGGTGGTGTTCGGCGTTCACGGCGTGCGGTCGGTCGCGATGTGACAGTCTTGCCCGGTGACGGCCCGTCCGGGGGAACGTCGCCGGCCGAGCTGACCGCCGCGGGGGATGGGTTGTGACAGAGTCGTGCGAGTGCGTCGGGGTCCCGGGTGCGCCACCACGCGTTGACGCCCGCCCACGTCGGCTGACCGGCCCATGAAACGCAGGCACGGCGACTCGCCCCACCACGGCGGTTCGAGCGGTTCGAGCACGCCGACCCCGGCCGGCCCCGGTAGCCCCGGCGGCGCGTCGGGCACGGGCGTGGACCCCGACGCCCTGGACTCCGCGGGCAGCCGCTTCGCCAACCGGGCGGACCAGATCCGCGACGGCGTCGGCGGCCGCCTGAACATCGGCGCGTCGTCGCAGAGCGCGGGCGTGTTCGGCCAGGTCGCAATGGTCAAGGCCGACGAAGCCATCCGCACCGCCCGTGATGGCGTGGCCCGCGCGGCCGCCTCGGCGGAGACCAGCGGGCAGAAGGTCAAGGACACCGCCCAGGCGGCCCGGGGCGCCGACCAGTCGAACGCGTCCACCCTCCGCCAGTCCGGCGACGGCCTGGGCAAGTCCGCGCCCCGCACCTCCGGGAGCGCGAGCACCGCCACTCCCCGCACCTCCGGGACGCCCGCGTCCACACCGCGCGGCGCCCCGACCACCGCAGGCACGTCAAACACCCCGCCCCCACGTTCCGACACCCCAGGGGCCCGCCCATCACGCTCACCAAGCGTGTCCGACGGCACGAACGCTCCGCGTTCGGGGACGCCCGCGCGTCCGTCGGGGTCCCCGACCACGCCCGGTGACCGGGGCGCTCCAGCCGCGAGTTCAGGTGCGCCTGCGCGCCCGTCCAGTTCGCCCCCTGCTCCCACGTCACCGACGCCCGCCACGTCGTCCGGCCCGGGCCCGGCAGGGTCCCGCCCGGCGTCGTCGTCTGGCGGGCCGGGCTCGACTCCGAGCACGCCGTCGGGGCCGCCCACCGGGCGCCCGGGTGGGTCGCCTGCCACGTCCGGGCAGGGGCAGCCCGGCCACGCACCACCTCAGCAGGCACCTGGTCGGCAGCCTGCGCAGGGACCTGGCTCGCCCGGGCAAGACCGCGGCACCCCGTCCCAGGGACAGGGCTCGCCGAGAGCGGGTCAGGCCCCACCCCAGCAAGCGCACGGCGCACCGCAGTCGGGTCTGCACGGGGAGCAGCGCCCGGCGAACGCGTCACCGCGGTCGGATCGACAGGGTCCGGGGCAAGGTTCGCCGCAGCAGGACCGCGCCCGGCCCCACCAGGGACACCGCGCACAAGGTTCACCGGAGCCGGGCCAGCCGCAGCGGGGTGGGCACGAGTCGAATACGGGCGACCGTCCGAGGCAGGCGGCAGGCACACCGCCCCAGCCAGGCCACGGCGGGCCACAGAGCCAACGGTCACCGGCCTTGCCCCAGCCACATGGCGCTGCGTCCCGGACTGGTGACGCTCCGTCGCAGAGCCAACGCTCCCCGGGTTCGCCGCCCAGCGGCTCGCCTCAGTCGCACGGCGCTTCGCCCCAAGGGACTGACACTCCGTCGCAACGCTCCCCGGGCTCGCCGCACGGCGCCCCACCCCGAGCGGGCGACGCGCCGCCGCAGGGCCATGGTCAGCCCCCGCCGGGTCATCGCCCGCAGCCGGGCGCTGGACCGTCCCACCAGGGGCCGCCGCCCACCCCCGGTTCGCCACGACCGGGCACCGGTCCGCACGGGCAACCGTCGACCGGACCGACCGCGCGGCCTCCGGATGGCGACGGTCCCCACCGGGACCACACGCCGGCGCGGCGCGAGCAGGCAGCGCCGGACCCGGGGCCCGAACCACGTCGTCCGGACCACCCCGGGCGCCCGGAGCAGACGCGAGACCAGCGCGACCGCACCGACCCGAACACCACCGGCGAACGCACCAGCGACGACCCGGGCCGGAGCCAGGACCAGGACACAGCCCACGACCGGCCCTCGGACCAGAACCCGACCACGGATCACGGGAGGGACCAGGACGGGGCCGAGCCGGACCGGCCGACCGACCAGGGGCTCACGCCCGACGAGCGCCGGGACACCGCGGACGAGCAGGACGTCGACGACGCCACCTACACCTTCCTGTTGGTGTGCACGGAGTACAGCCCGGAGAAGGGCGGCGTAGTGGTCTTCAACCGGGCGCTCGCCGAGGCGCTGGCCGACGCCGGGCACAACGTGATCGTGCGCATCGGCGAGGACGCCTCCCGCTACGCGGACGCCCAGCGGCCCAACCTGCGGATCCTCGGTCCACGCGACCTGCCCGACGCACCCGATTCGCGCAAACTGCTCGGGACCGCGGACGATCCCCACGACATGCCCGACCACGTCGATTTCGTCATCGGGCACACGCGCTTCTCCGGCCCGGACGCCGCGGCGACCCGCGACGCCAGGTACCCGGACGCGAAGCTGATCCACTTCGTGCACATGGTGCCGGAAGCCCTCGGTCGGGTGAAGGCGGACGACGATCCGAGCGACCTGGCCGCGGGCATCAAGAACCACGCCATCGAGCGCGCCCTGGTGGCGAACGCGGACCTCGCGGTCGGCGTCGGACCGGCCATCGCGGAGAACGTGCGGGAGATGGTCGAGCAGGCCAGAGCGGCGGGAGGACCGGTGGCGACGAAGGACGTGCACGAGCTGATCCCCGGGATGGAGTTCGTGGACCGCAGACCACGCTCTATCGAGGGACGCCCGATGAAGGTGCTCTTGTTCGGCCGCGCCGACGTCGGCCAGAAGGGTGCCAAGGAGGCGGCGAGAGTGGTCTCCAGGTTGCAGTTCGAGGGGCGGCCCGTGCAGCTGACCGTACGCGGTGTGCCCCCAGCGCAAGTTGTGTACCAGCAGAGGCAGCTCGCCAACATCGCCAAAACCGACGTCGAGGTCCGCCCGTTCACGACGGACCGCTCTGACCTCTACACCGACTTGGACGATGCCGATGTGATGGTCATGACCTCGCGCGCCGAGGGCTTCGGGCTCACCGCCCAGGAGGCCGCCGGGGCGGGTGTGCCCGTCGTGGTCCCGTCCAGCAGTGGCTTCGGCCGCTGGCTCGGCGACGAGTTCTCGGCGGCCAACGCCGGACCGAGCATCGTCGACCAGGGCTTCGAGGACCGGGTGCCGGAGGACCGCTGGTTGGAGGCGCTGAGGAACGTGGCGGACAATTACGACGATGCGCAGAACCGTGCCCTGGCGTTGCAACAGGAATTCAAAGACCAGAATGCCACCTGGCCCGGCACCGTGGAGAAGTTGGTCAAGGCTCTTGGGAGGCTGTGATGTCCGGTGACGAACTCGCGGACCGCTATGCGCGGTTGCGGCGGGCTGCCGCTGCGCTGCTTGAAGTGACTGCGGCTGCCGAGGTATCTGTGGTACACCGGCGGAAGTTGGATCGTTTGGCGGCGGCGCTGGCGGAGTCCGAGGCCGCAGATACCACCACCAGGGAGCTTGTCGATCCCACCCTGCACCTGCTGTGCTCGCGGGATTACCAGGGCGGCACGCCCGATGGCGCGCCGCGCCCGTTTGCCGGCGAAGCGCAGAGCATTCGGGACAGCCTGGCCCTTGACGACGCGACTGAGGAGCCGCCCGGGGAGTGGCCCAATGTGTGGGACCCGACGTTGACGGAGGTGCAGGCCATGGTGGTGGGGACGCTGCTGCGAGAGTTGGCGGCGCGGCTGGTTGCCACGGGTGACCCCGGTGGTCGGGAGTTGGCGGTTGTGGTGGGGGAGTTGGCCGACGAGGTGCTGGAGCCGACGTTCGTTGGGGCGCAGCGATGAGTGGCGCGCGGCCGGTGGTGGTCTATTCCGGGCGCAGCGACCTCACGCAGCACGGTGCGTACGAGTCCGCGTTGATGGTGCGCGGTATCGGGCCTGAGCGACCGGTGCGCATGGTCGTGAACGGCGCACCGCCGGAAACGGTGCGGGCGGCCCGGCGGTTGTTGTCGCAGGTCGCCGGGCGAGCGGTGGAAGTGCGCGCCTACTCCGCGGACAAGCAGGCGCAGCGCGAGCTGGTCCGCGCCGCGGACCTGGTCATCGTGCCCGCGCACGCGGAGAACGTCGGCATGACCGCACTGGACGCGATCATGGCGGACGTGCCGGTGCTGGTACCGGACACCTGCGGCGTGGGCAACTTCCTGGTCAAGAGCGGCCGAATCGACCCGCGGGTGGCCGAGCATTCGGTAATCCGGCGCGCCGAGGGGGAAGCGGTGGCGCCGATCGACCGGTGGGTGGCCGAACTCGCGGCAGTTGTGGACGATCCGCGGGCGGCCCGGCGGCGGGCGGCGGAACTGCGCGGTGCGGTGGTGGCCGCGCTGCGGACGTTGCAGAGCGCGGGGCAATCGGCTGGTGATCTGATCAAGTCCATCATGACCGTGCGCGAGGAGAAGCGATGACCGGCGACGACTTGGCGGCGCGGTACGAAGCCCTGCGCGCGGCTGCGGCCGACTTGGTCCACCACCAAACGCCGCACGATCCCCCGGTGCCGTATACGGCTGAGCTGGATGACCTGTACCAGTTGCTGTTGGCCGAGCAGGGTTCGGCTACGCGGGTGGAGTCGCAGGCGGGTTCACCCGATCCGACGCGGTTCAGCCTGGCGTTCACCGACTTCCGGGACGACGGGTCGTCGGCCCCGTACGGTTTGGTGGAGTTGGCAGCTGAGCTCCGTGCGGATCTGGCGGGTGATCGCGCTCGCGGGGAGCGCCTGCGGGGTGAGCCGCTCCGGGATGTGCATGTGTCCGAGTTGCGGGCGTTGGTGATCGGCCAGCTCCTCCAGGAGGTGGCGGACAGACTCGCTCCGGGGCCCGCCGTCGGTATGGCGGAGGCCGGTCGTGACCTCGCCGCGTTGGCGACGGAGCTCTCCGAGAAACTGATCAACATGACTTCCCTGTGACCGCTCTTCGGTCCTGATAGGACTGTGATGACCGGCCGGGGGTTCGTGGGCGCCGACTGCCGTCGGGGAGGAAGATCGTGACCATGCGCATCGGGGTAATCGGCGACGCGACGCTTCTTGTCAAGATGGGGCCCGACTGGACCGCGCACGTCGCGGCGGACGCCCCGGTGGACGGGCAGGTCGTCACCCTCCCCGACGGGCGGGAGGTCAAGCGGCTGCCGTTGAGCGAGTTCGAGTCCGTGTTCACCACGAGCATCCGCCCGTCCGAGATGGACGTTCTCGCGATCGACCCGGACGTGGGCTTCCTGGCTGAGGCGGCCGTCCGGCAGATCCGTGCGGACATCCCGGACGGCCGCCCGGTGGCCGGTTTCGCGTCGGTGCTGACCGAACCCGCGGCGGGTACCAAGCCGGGCACGGCCCCCCTCGACGTGGTCCCCGGGTTCGAGCGCGCGCTCCTCGGTGCCATGCCGGAGGGATGGCACCGGCTTCTCGTCGACTGCGAGGCCATGGGGACCCGGATGCGGATCGGGGGCGTCATCCAGAACGAGAACGGTGAAATGTGGTACTGGTCGCCGCCCGCGATTGTCGGCCAGTGGCTGCACCGGCAGCGGATGCGGGACTACCACCCCACCCGGGGCACGTGGTGGCGCGCCCAGTTCGAGGTGCGGCAGGGCGCACTGGCCAAGATCACCTACCTCGTCGAACCCCTGGAACTGACCACCGACGAGGACGCCGAGGTCGCCGCCGCCGAGCTGCGCATGCTTCCCCGTAGCGCGGCCACCACCCCGGACTGGCTGCTCGCGGCAGCCGTGCGCGGGGAGCAGACCCTTGCCGCGCAACGGATCGAACCCGCACCCGCCGGCCCGCCGGAACTGGTCCGGTTGTTCGACGGCGTGGCCGACGGAGGCCGACCGACCTGGTACCGCCCGGTGCTCGGCGAACTCGAACGCGAAGCCGTGCTGGCCTACCTGGAGGGCGCGCCGCTCGTGCTGTCCGCCCGCGGCACGACCCGGGACGCGCTGGGCACCGAGGACGTGGTGCCGATGGGCTTCCACACCGACGGCCGGTTCGTCTGGCCGAGCGCGGTGGCGTACTACCTGAGGGCGCACGGGGTGCCGCCGGTGCTGCCGCTGGTGGAGTGGATCAGGGCGGCGCGGTACCGGCTGCCGGACGGTGTCCCGGCCGTCGCGCTGGACCGGGCGGCGGCGATGGCCGTCGGCCGACCGTGGGATGAGTCCGAAGTGGAGGCCAAGGCGCGCCAGGCGATGGTACCGCTGGAGGACGTGATCATCGACAAGCGGATCAGCCCCCGGTACTACAGCGTGTTCGCCGAGCGGGAAGGCGCCTGGTGCCTGGTCCGCGACGGCGACCGGTACCGCGTGCAGTGGTCGTCGGACCGGTCGGGCGCGGTCCGCTTCGACGACGTGCGGCAGGCTGCGGCGTACCTGGCGGGGCAGTTGTCCGCGAACGCCGCCGAACTCGGGATCGAGCTGGGCGAGGAGATCCCGGCGTGGCAGTCGCCGCTGGCCGTGCTGTCCGACGACCCGCCGGTCGAGTCGTTCGCCGGTGTCACGCCGGTGGTGCTCGAGGACGTGGAGGTGGACCGGTACGGCGAGCCGGACGGCAACCTCGTGTTCGTCGCGGACACCCCGTTCGACCAACGCGGCCTACCCGCCGACTTCGCCTCCCGTCCCCTGCACCGGTACCGCCTCGCCGGCGGCGCCTGGCAGGTCGTCGCGGTGACCTCGGCGGCGGGCGGCCGCGGTTACGTTCTGCCACAAGCAATCAACGAGTACCTGCGCTCCGGCCACATGGTGGAGATCACCCACCCCGCCCACGCGACCCCCTCCGCTCACCCCAGCCATCCCGGCCTGCCACCGATCACCGACGCGATGCGCGCCGAAGCGGCCAGAACCCCGGGCGGCTGGGTGTACTGCGCCGACCCGGACGTCGACCCCCGGGTGATCGAGGGCATGCCGCTACCCGTCCTGCTGGGCGGCTACAAGGTCGGCCAGGACGGCCGGTTCACCGGCGAGACCTACCTCAACGAGGACTACCGCCCGAGCCCCCGCCGCCGCGGATACCCGGAACCGCAGACCTACTTCGAACTGGTCCTCGGCTACGCCGCCGCCGGCTGGCTACCACACGCCCGCCTACCACACGCTTTCCTGCAATCCACGTTCATCCTGGAACCCGACAGCACAGGCAACCCGCGCATCGCCACCAACGCCACCGGCACCCGCCTCCTCGCCGTCTACTCCTCCCCCCGCTACGTCCCGCAAAACGCACCGCGAGTGATCCAGGCCGAAGGCCGAGCCCTCGCCCGGGCCGTGTCCGGGACCACCGTCATCGTCAACCCCGGCGCCGACTTCGGCATCAAACTCCCCGGCGACGACCTGGTCCGCGCCACCCAACACCCCTGACCCCACCGGCGGCGTAACCAGGCCCCGGCCGTTCAGTGCTGCCGCTCCAGCGCCGCGGCCAGCCGGTCGATCTGGGTCGCTATCTCGATCTTGCGCCGCTCCTGGGCGGACCTGTCCTCGCCGCTGATCTCCTCGATGCCGCTGCGGAGCTTCTGCGTCGCGCGGAGCTCCAGCAGCTCGAAGCCCACGGCATCGCGCTTCTCACTGGCGCGCAGCTGTCGTTCGTGCAGCCGTGTCGACGTGTGGACCTGTTGCCGTAGTACCTCGTCGTAGGCGGTTCTGCCGCTGAGCATCTTGCTCAGCACCGGCATGCAGTCCAGCGCTATCAACAACAAAGCCAACAGCACGTGGGCCAGGAGGATCATGGCGCTCTTCGCGGAGAGCCTGCCCAGTGCGTCGAACTCGTCGAGCAGGCCCTTGTCGGTGAGGTTGCCGCGCTTCTCCGCCACCGCGGCGTCGATGGCGGCGTTGATCTCACGCTCGGTGGCGCCGCTCGCCTCGGCCAGTTCCCCGTTCAGCTGCTCGATGCGGAGGTCGGCCCCCGCGAGCTGCTGGTGCAGCGCTTCGACCTGGCCGTCCCGGCGGAACTCGTCCGCCTTGGTGCGGTTGCGCTTGCACTCGGGACCCTCACCCGGCACCGCGCTCAGGCCGGGGCCCGCCCGGCCTGCGCACTCGTCCCTGGCGAGCCGCTCCAGCTCGGCGAGTTTGCCGTCGACGTCGGCGACCTTCGCCTTGAGCTGGTCGCGCACGACCACCGCGCGATCCAGTTCCTGCCGCACGGAATCCGGCCCCTTGCTGAACGCCACGGCGTAGCCGTCGCACGACTGGTCGGTGTTCCGCGCCCCGGAGATGGGGTTGCACCGCACCAACGCCGACTGGTACCCGTCGATCTCCGCCTTGCGGTACTCCTTGATCTCGTTGCTGATCGGCTGGTGGAACACGCTGAGCACCAACGGTTCGGCGATCACCAACCCCAGCAGCGCCGACAGCACCAGCCGCGGCAGGTACGTCCCGGCCAGCGAGGTGCGCGTCGCGCCGTGGGTGCTGGAGATCAACCAGCTGTCGAGGGTGATGATGATCGCCGCCCACGCCAGGTCGGCGACCACGAGCCACCAGTGGTTCCCGGCCACGGTGGACAACGCCATGTGCATGGAAACCCCGGCGAGCAAACCGGTGTTGAGCACGATGAAACCGAGCCGGGTGTACCTCGGGCGGTCCTCCGGCACCCAGTCGAGCACGCCCTCGTTGACGCCGATCAGCCTGCGCATCAGCTGCGGCAGGCCGCGCTTGGGCAGCACCGGCCGCAGCGCGCCGACGGCGGTGTCGTTCGGCAGCGACGAGCGGACCGGCCGGTCCAGCAGACCTGTCATGCCTCCACCTTCGTGTTGCGCTCCTCGTCGTCGAACTCGCCGTCGTCGTCCACCGGCTCGTCGTCCGACGCGGTGATAGCGGTCGTCTCGGCGGATTCCTTCGACTCGATGGTCGGGGTGTGCCGTTGCCCGAGCAGGTCGTTCACGAACTTGTCCAGCCGCAGGTTCAGCATGTCGAGCTGGCCGTGCTTGGCCAGCTCGCGCAACACCTCGAGCTTCGCCTCGACCTCCTTGAAGCCCGACTCCCGCGCCAGCCGCCGGTCCTCCCGGTCCCACTTGGCGTCCTGGAGCCGGTCGGCGCGCTCGGCCTCCCACCGGGCGCGCTCCAGATCCCGCTCGAACTCGCGGTTCGCCTCGGCGTGGTCGAGTTCCCGGCGCCGCTGCATCTCCTGCTGGTGCTTGATGTCCTCGCGCTCGGCGTCCCAGCGGCTCCGCTCGCGCTCCCGGTCGAAGTCGTTGCGCGCGGCGAGTTCCCGGCGCTGGTCGTCGAGCGCGATCCGGCGCTGCTCCAGCTCCTGCTTGAGGTCCTCGCGTTCGGCGTCCCAGCGCTGCGTGTCCCGCTGCCGGTCGTACTGGACGCGGTTGCGCATATCCTCGCGGTCTTGCGCGATCTCGTCCTCGCGCACCGCCGCGGCCCGGTCCGCGAACTCCTTCGCATCGATCTTGCCCGAGGTGTAGGCGAGGGTCAGCACGGCGAAGGGGTCCATACCAACGGCTTCGGCTGTGCGCTGCAGCTCCGTCCGCTCGTGTTCCTTCTGCGCGGCGTCCATCTCGCGCAGGTGCGTGCCGCCGCGCTGCTCCCGCCGCTGCTGGTGGCGCTCCTTGAGGTCGTCGAGCATCTCGGAGTTCGTGAGCTCTTCGGTCCGCACCGCGTGGTCCCGTTGCGTGGCGCGCATCTTGCCCTGGAACTCGACGACCTCGTCGGGCGTGCGGACCTCGACGCTCGCGAGACTCGTCCGCATGCCCTGCAGGCCGGGCGGGCTCACGGTGGCGTAGGCGCGCACCTGTGCGCTCAGCTTGAGCCGGACGTCGTTGATGTGGTCGATCGCGTAGTTCAGGCCGATCTCGAAGTTCCGCTGGTGACCGCGCAGGTAGCCGGTCAGCATGTGGGCCGCGTTGCTCCCACCGGCGCGGACGACCTCGACCGGGTCCTCGACGGTGCACAGGAACGTGACCCTCATGGTGAAGAACGAGCCGTCCTTCGACGGCAGCGGAACCTCGACCGGCACCTCGGTGTCCGGTGTAATGTCCACAAGGGATACATGCGCGGCCTCGACGACGGTAGCCGAGTCCAGTGGCAGGTTGGCGGTGTCCAGTGTGTACTGGCCGTGGGTGCGGTAGACCAGGCACTGCCCCACCATCGGGACCGGAACCTCGGTGCTCGACCTGCGGGGCGCCTTGCCGAAGAGCCGCTTCGGCGAGACGGGGGCGAGCGCCCGCTCGTTGACCACCGGGTAGGTTTGCTTGTCCATCAGGTGTTCCGCTCTACTCGTCGTTGTCGCCGCGGCCCTGCAGGGCGTCGAGGATCGCGTTGATCAGGGATTTGATGTCGATGCCCTTGGTCCGCCGCGCGGCCACGGTCCGGAGGTCCTCTTCCAGCGCACCGTGTTCGTCGCGCGGCAGGTGGGCGCGCAGTGCCTCGCCGAGCGCGTGCGCGCGGGTGCCCGCGGTTTCCGCGTCGCGAGCCAGGTCTTCGAGCACCATGTGCAGTGCCCGCAGGGCCTGCTCCCTGGTCGGGCGGTGCATCAGCACGCCCGCCAGCAGCTCGGCGATCAGATCGGTGTGCTCCGGCCGTTCGGTGAGGTGTGCGAGCACGGTGGAGCGCTTGGTGTTCTCGTCCCTCGACGCGATCACCGCGATCACCACCCGCGCGGTGATCGTGCGCGTTTTGGGCCGCGCGCCCGGGCGGATGAACCGCTTCACCCGCTCGACCAGGAAGTTCAGCACCAGGTGCGCGTTCCCGGACGAGCGCACCAGGGTGCTGAACAGCTCACCGAAGACCTTCTCGACATCACCGTCGACGGTGTGCGACTGCATGCACACCTGCCACAGCCGCCTGCGCGCGTCGTGGGGGTAGCGAACGCCGAGTTCGCCGATGAACGCCATGGTGCCCACCCACCGGTGCGTCGGCTCGCCGCGGGTGATCCACTCGGTGGCGATCTTCAGCGCGGTCGGGGCGAGCGAGTCGTCCTGTGCCATCAGGTAGAGGGTGTAGACGGCGGCGCGCTGACCGGCGGTGCCGCGGTTGCCCCGCGCCCAGTGGTCCAGGGTCGGCACCACCTCGCCGATCGCGACCGCGCCGAGTTCGGCCAACCCACCCGCGGCGGAGAACTCGTAGCCCTGTGTGCGGAGCACGATCTCGTCCAGCCAGTCCTTCACGGCGTCCCAGAACGCCACGCCCATCCGCCGCCAGAGCTGCGCCAGCACGTGCCGGTGGTACCCGGACTTGGCGAAGACCATCGCGTTGCGCGTACCGAGCTCCGTGCGGATCTCCACGGTGGCGACGAGGTCGTTCTCCCGCCACAACGCCCGCGTGCTGTAGAAGCGCTTCGCTTCGGCTGCGCCCTCCTGGGCCTCACCCTCGGCGGCCTTCGGCTCGGCGGGCGGCATGTACTTGTCCAGCAAGCGCTTGAACCGCAGGTGCGCGGCTTCGAACGTGCGCTCGTCGACGCCGACGGTGAACGCCAGCGTGGTGATCTCCGAGATCCGCGCGTGGTCATCGGTGTGCTCGTCGAACCAGTTCTCCACGACCGCGCGCACCCGCGAGTCGAGGTGGTTGAGCGCGTCCTCCAACGTGCTGCCACCGGCGAGCTGCTGGGCCAGTCCGACCAGGTCCCGCACGCGGTCGACCGTGCACAGCACCTCCGAGAGCACCGCCGCCTGGTCCGGCGACCACTCCTGGTCCCAGTACGCGCGCAGCACCTTCTCCGCGGCGGGTGCCTGCCAGGTGGTGTGCCCGAAGCGCTCGGTCACCTCGTGCGGCTGCGTGACGACGAGGTAGCAGCCGTTCTTCACCACCTGGTCGCGGGCGAGCCGCCAGTCGAAGTCCGACTCCTTGGCACCCCGGTCGACCACCCGGTCGAACACGACGTAACCGCAGCCCGCTTCGTACTCGTACTCGGCCAGCTCCGTGACGGATACGTGTGGTGACAACATGTATAGCGTCTCGTTGGTGACCTCGCGCAACAACGACAAGGCGGACGAGCGCTTGCCGGTGTCGGCCGGGCCGCACAGGACCAGGATCTGATCGCGGGCGAGCTGGGACAAGCCGTCGTCGAAGCAGTCCGGCTGCACGAACCGGCCCAGTGCCTCGATGTCGCTGTCGTCGACGAGACCGGTGGAAGTGGTCACCTTGGGCGCCCGCTCACCTGCGCCGTCCGAGGAGTGCACACCGATGTACGCGGTTTCGATCCGACCGTTGAAGCTCTGCCGGACGTCGTTGACCATTCCGATGTCGTACGAGTTGGCGGCCTTGTCCCTCGCCGGCTCGCCACCCTTGTCCTCGCCGTCCGACCGGGTCTCGGGTTGGGCCTCTTCACTCATCGGTTGTTCTGGTACGACACGCCGAACACGTGCCTGTCGCCGGTGATGTTCCCCTGGACGTTCGTGATGGTAGTGGCGTGCTGGTTCGCCACGGACGCGTTCGCCGCGGGCCGATCAGCGGGAGGCGGTGCGTCGTCCAGGTTCAACGAGTGGACGTCGTAGCGGGGCACGTACAGCCACGCGGCTTCGTTGAATTTCTTCACGCTCACCGCGACCTTGCGGAACCTCTCCGCGGGAATCGCGGTGTGCCCCTGCCGGACGTACTCGTTGTAGAGCGTGGTCGACAGCAGCACGACGAGGTTCGCCTCGGGGCACGCGATGAGCGCTTGCCGCGCCACCGAACTGGCGACCATCCTGGACACGGTGACCACGCCGGTGCCCGCGAACCCGCCCGCCGCGGGCCGGACCATCCCCTCGTGCATCGCCATGCGCATGCGCAGCCGCATCGCCGGGCGCGCCGTGCTGTTGTGCGTGGTGAGCGCGTCGCACAACGACTCCGGCAACTCGTCGATCACCGAGGTCATCAGCTGGTTGCGCGGCAGGACGGCGAGTTCGCCGTCCCCGCCCTGCTGGATGTCCCAGCCGGAACGGTCCAGCCCGGCGTCGCCCGCCGCCTGCTCGCAGACGTCTACCCGCACCTGCTGCAACTCGTGCTGGTCGACGTCGGTACGGGAGCTGTAGCTCTCGGAATCGGAGTCGATCAGGCCGTGGCGTCCGAATTCGTTCAAGGTACGAGTCCTTCACGTCATGTCGGAGGTGGTGTCGTCGGGAGTCTGTCCGACAGGGAGAAGGCGAACTTCGCAGAAATCCCGGTTGTGATGATCAATCCATTTCAGCCGCGGCGAGTAACGCGTCGAGGTCCGGCGCGGATACCCCGCGGTACCGCACCTGAACCAGCCCTTCTGCGCGGAGCCTGCGCATAGCGTCCCTTGCCGAGTCCGGCTTGGCGCCGACGAGCTTGCCAAGTTCCTCTTGCGACAGCTCGATCCCCAACTTCTTGCCATGACCGTGGGGTACGCCGTGCACGGTGAGTAGTTCGAAGATCACCCGCGCCAACCGAGCCTTGACGCTGTAGGCGGCGAAGTCGAGCCTGCGCCGGTTCGCGAAGTCGCGACATTCGCTGATCAGAGCGCACAAGGCGAAATACGCCTTCGGGTACGTGCTCAGAAACCCCAGGAACGTGTCCCGGGCGATCGACTGCACCGCGATGTCGGCGCAGGCGGTCACCGTTGCCGAGCGCGTGCCGTCGGCGTGGAACATCGCACCCTCGCCGACAACATCACCCGCCACGCGGATCGCCAGCAAGGTCTCCGACCCGTTGGCCATCACGCCGCTGACCTTTGCAAACGCCGCCCGCGGCCCGGTCGGCGCGCGCAGCAGGAACACATCGGACCCGTGCATGCCTTGGGTGATGAAGGAGGCTCCCGCCGAGATCGTGCGCGAGGTGCCCAGCCGCAGGAGTTCACCACGCGTATCGGTATCGAGGCGGGCGAGAAATGTTCCACGCAGCCACGACCCTGGAGGCTGAGGTCTGCCGGTCAATGCGGGGTCTCCTGTCGTGCAATGTTCAGGTTGCACTTCCGGTAGTTCGACGGTGTCCCTGACACTGTTACACGGGCAATGAGGGCAGATGCACACGATTCGACGCTCCGTCAGACGTTCGCACACTTCTTGTGTTGGCGCGCAAGAGGACCCGCCTCACCTCGGTGTGCCAGCGCCGCGCCATTGAACCTGCTGGGCGGACACTATCAAATATGGCACGCCGACCCGGAGCGCACTGCGGTGCTGACGTGTTTTTGCTGTCCGGGATCCCAATTTGACCGGGATCTGTCCTTGACCGCTGAAGGGTTTATGCGATACGGCAGCTGGGCGGGCCGTGTTGTCCGGATAGTTGAAGAACTGTCATCGCTGAATCCGCGCACCACGACAGGTGACACGCGGGATATAAGTATGGGATGACTACGGGAATCGAGCCCCGCGGATCGGCGGGCGGTGGGCTGATCCGGCTCGGGCTCATCGACAACGACCGGATGCTGTTGGCGACCACCGAGGGCTGGTTCGCGGCCAACGCGCCGGGTATGCGCATCGAGCACAAGGCCAGCACGGTGGCCGAGTACCTGGCCCTCGAACCCGCCGACGACCTGGTGCTGCTCGATCTCAGACTCGACGACAGCACCAGGTTCGTCGACAACATCTCCCGCCTCGTCCAGTACGGGACGGCGGTGTTGCTGCTCTCCGCGCACACCAGCCGCGACGTCAAGCTCGACGCCATCCGCGCGGGCGCGGTCGACTTCCACCCCAAGGGCGACCTGGTCGGCCTGGTCCAGGCGGTGGCCGACATCGCCGCGAACCGCTATGTGCTCGGCCAGGAACTGGCGTTCGCGATCAGCCGTGATCGCGGTCCTGGCAGCCCGGACCTGTCGGAGCGGCAAACGGAGGCGGCAATGCTGCGTGGTCGGGGTCTGCAGGTGAAGGAGATCGCGAAGCGGATGAACGTCACGCCCAAGACTGTCGAAGGCTACTTGGAACGGGTCAAGGCCAAGTACCAGGACGCCGACCGGCCCTACAACACCGCCGCGCAACTGCGCGACCGCCTGCGCGAGGACGGCGCCGAACTCTGACGAGGCGGAAATGAGGGGGAAACACCCGTCACCGGGAGAGCGCTCGATCGGGCATCGTTTCCCGCATGCGCAAGGGTGGAGTGGAAGAACAAGTACGGGCCTGGCTGATGCGGGCGCTCGCGCTGCTGTGGTTCGCGCAAGTCGTGCCGTGGGGGGTGTTGCTGCTGTGGCCGGGTTCGGAGTCCTCACGGGCGCCGGTACCGGTGGTCGTGTCCTACCTGCTGTACCTGTTGTGGGCGGCGGGACTCCTCCGATGGGTGATCAAGCGCCCGTCGGTCGGCCGGGTCCAGATCACCGTCGCGATCGCGGTGATGACGGCCGCGGAGATCTTCGTCGGTCTCGTCCTCCCGGCGGAGGCGGTGTCCACCTGGCAGAACTGGACGCCGTCTCCCGCGACCGGGGTTGCCGTGCTCGCCCACGTCTACGGCGGGTACCGCTGGGGCGCGAGCGCCGTGGTGGCGCTGGGCGGGGCGTATCTGGCGACCGGGCTGCGCGGCCACGGTCTAGACCAGGCTGGCACGCTGCTCGGCGTCACGGGTCAGTTGGTGGTGTTCACCTTCGCTGGCGGACTGGTCGCGGCCAAGCTGCTGGGCACCGCCCGGCAGGCGGACGCCGAAGCGGAGGGCGCGCTACGGGCCCGTGAGGCCACGGCCCGCGCGGAGGAGCGGGTCCGCCAGTACGAGGTGTTGCACGACAACGTCCTCAACACCCTTGCCCTGCTGGCGAGTCAGCCCGCCCTACCGGAGGCGGTCCGCGCCAAGTGCGCGCGCGAGGCCAGGTTCCTGCGCGCCATAGTGGACGGTGGAACCGGTGCGGAAGGGACCACTTTGGACTCAAGACTGGCCGAAGTCGTCTACCTCCAAGGCGCACACGCCCTCGAAGTGCACTACAGCTCGGACGGCCTGCCTCCCGAGATGGCAGCCGCGACGGTCAGCGCCCTATCGGCGGCCGTCACCGAGGCGCTGAACAACGTGGCCAAACACGCGCGCACCACACGCGCCTGGGTCGTGGCCACCGGTGAACCGGACGGTGAGGTGACGGTGACCGTCACCGACCACGGGTGCGGCTTCGACCCGGCAACCATCCCGGACGACACCGGGTTGCGCCGCTCCATGACCGCCCGGCTGGCCGAGGTAGGGGCGACGTCGTCCATCGACAGCGGCCCCGGACGGGGCACAGTCGTAGAGATCCTCCTACCTGCCAACCCTTCTGCTTAAAGGAGAGCGCCATGAAGAGACGCAACAACGTCCCGCTCCCGAACACCCAGGCGGGCGCCCCCATCGAGGTCGCCGCCCTCGGCTCGATGTACCAGGCGGAGCGGTCGGAGAACGTCTCCCTCCTCAACACCAACATCGCCCTCCTCGGCGCCGTCCTGGCCTACGCGGCCGCGTCGGTAGCCTTCCTCGACAAGGTCCCACAACTACCCCGCGTGGCAGCGGGCCTCGTCCCCATCCCGCTGTGGGTCGGCATGCTCTACAGCACCGTGCTCGTCGCACTCGCAGGCAGACGTGGATCCTCAGCCCTCATCGTCGAGAAGGCCCTGTTCAGCCACACCGGCATGGACCCGAAGAAACAAAACCAGGTCGGCTCAAAAGCGGGCGAGTACATAGTGAACCCGACACTGGCGCCGTGGCCCTACCGAATCATCATCGCCGTGGTCTACGTAGTCCCCTGGGTCCTGGTCGGCCTATACACGACACACCTGCTGGTGACCTACGTCCGCCCCGGAACCCTGTTCTACACCATGGCCACCGCCTACGCACTCCTCCTAGTCCTGGTCATCACCGCCTACTACCGGGCCTTCCGCGACCGACCACGACCCTGACCCCAAATATGGCGAAAACCGCCCAAATGATCCCCTCGCCCCCCGAACCGGCAGCGGGACCACTGATACAACGACCTTCCAACCCACCCACACCCCACACCCGCACCCACACCGCACCCGCGCCCACACACGCCACCACTCACGCACGCACCGGTTGGGGGTCCGGGGGCGAAGCCCGCCGGGCGGGTCTGGGGTTGCACCCCAGAGAAAATGACGAGCGACCTGGTTCGCGCTTTCCGCGAACACACTTCGCCCAGAGCGAGTGCCCCCGGCAGGATTCGAACCTGCGACACACGGTTTAGGAAACCGATGCTCTATCCCCTGAGCTACGAGGGCTGGCGGTGACACCCTACCGGGTGGGGTCGAAGGGTGGGTGCCGGTGGTCCCCTGGGTTGACGCCGGGGGGTGGGGGTGGGTGGTCCACTAGGGGGGATGCCGGATGTCGGTCCGCTTGTGAGCGGGTGATACTCGGCGAGTCCGATCAAGAGGTTGTTGAGGGGTGACGGTGGTGGCGCAGCGGCGGCTGGAGATCGTCGGGGTCTCCAAGCGGTACGGGGACGTCGTGGCTTTGCGGGAGATGACGTTCGAGGTGGGGGCTGGGGAGCTGTTCGGGTTTGTCGGCTCGAACGGGGCCGGCAAGACCACGACGATGCGGATCGCGTTGGGGGTGCTCGCCGCGGACGGGGGCGAGGTGAGATGGGGTGGGGAGCCCATCACGCTGGAGACGCGCCGCCATATCGGGTACATGCCGGAGGAGCGCGGGCTCTACCCCAAGATGAAGGTCGGGGAGCAGTTGGTCTACCTGGCCCGCCTGCACGGGCTGGACGCCGTGACGGCCCGGCGGTCGGTGGAGGAGTGGACCGAGCGGTTGGGGGTCGCCTCGCGTCGGGATGACGAGGTGCAGAAGCTGAGCCTGGGCAACCAGCAGCGCGTGCAACTCGCCGCCGCGTTGGTGCACAACCCGTCGATCCTGGTGCTCGACGAGCCGTTCTCCGGGTTGGACCCGGTGGCGGTGGACGTGATGAGCAAGGTTTTGCAGGACAAGGCCGCCGAGGGGGTGCCCGTGGTCTTCTCCAGCCACCAGTTGGAGCTGGTCGAGCGGCTGTGCCACCGGGTCGGCATCGTGCGCAGTGGACATATGGTGGCGTGCGACACCGTCGAGGCGTTGCAGGCCGGGGGGACGGTTCGACTGGTGGTGGACGCACCGAACGCGCAGCCGGGGTGGGCCGACGGGGTGCCCGGGGTGGTGGTGGAGGAGCAGTTCGGCGGTCGGACCGTGCTGGAGCTCCGGGACGGCGCCGACGACCAGGCCGTGCTGCGCGCCGCGCTGGCGACCGGGCCCGTGCTGGAGTTCAGCAGGCGCAGGCAGTCGCTGACCGAGCTGTTCCGCAACGTCGTCTCCGAGCACACCCCGGAGGTGGCCGCGTGAACACCACCCCCGACGTGCGCATGGGCAAGTGGGAGGCGGTCGGCCTGGTCGCCGGTCGCGAGGTCAAGACCCGGTTGAAGTCCAAGGCGTTCCTCGCCACCACCGCCGTCACGATCGTCCTGCTCATCGGCTTCACCCTGGTCATGAAGCTCGTCCAGGGCGGCTCGGACGCCTCCGTCGGCGTCGCGGGCGGCTCGACCGCCCTCGAGGCGCCGCTCAAGAGCACCGCCGAGACGCTCGGCCAGACCATCGACGTGCACCCGGTCGACGAGGCCGCGGGTCGGCGCCAGGTCGACGACGGCAGCCTGGACGCGCTGCTGGTCGGCGACGGTTCGAAGATCGTCGTGGTGGTGAAGAAGGACATCGACGGGAAGCTGCGCTCCGCGCTCGACGTGCTCGCGGGCAGGCTCGCGCTCAACCAGGAGATCGTCAAGCTCAACGGCGACCCGGCCGCGATCAGCCAGGCGGTCGCCGAGGCCAAGGCCGTGGTCGAGCCGTTGGAGCCGCCGTTCGACTACAACGGGCAACAACTGGTCATGGGCATGATCGCGGGCGTGCTCATCTACATGTCCCTGCTGATCAACGGCCAGTCGGTCGCCCAGGGCGTGGTGGAGGAGAAGTCCAGCCGGGTGGTCGAGCTGCTGCTGGCCACCATCCAGCCGTGGCAGCTGATGGCGGGCAAGGTGCTGGGCATCGGCGTGGTCGGCCTGGTCCAGATGGTCGCGATCGGCGGGTTCGGCCTCGTCGCCGGGCTCGCGACCGGGGTGCTGACGATCTCGCTGTCCGCCGCGGTGGGCACGGTGGTCTGGCTGATCGTGTGGTTCCTGCTCGGCTTCTTCGCCTACTCGCTGGTCTTCGCCGCCCTCGCCGCCCTGGTCTCCCGCCAGGAGGACGTCGGCGGCGTGATCACCCCGCCGCTGATGTTCGTCATCCTCGGCTACGTGCTCGGCATCTCGATCCTGCCCAGCGACCCGGGCAACCACCTCGTCGAGGTGCTCTCGCTGGTGCCGCTGTTCGCCCCGACGCTGATGCCGATGCGGATGGCCATGGGCGGTGTCCCGGTGTGGGAGGCGGGCCTGGCCGTGGTCCTGGTCCTCGCGCTCATCCCGGCGCTGGTCTGGCTCTCCGGCCGGATCTACCGCAACGCGGTCATGCGCAGCGGTGCCAAGGTGAAGCTCGTCGACGCCCTCCGCGCCGCCTGACCCGAGATCGACACCGCGGGGCTCCTCGGCTTCGAGGGGCCCCACGGGTGTGTCAGCACGTCCGGGCGGCCCGACGGTAGAATCCAACCGCATGGACGTGTTGTTGGTGACGCGTTGACGCAGGTCGGGAGGTGCGCGTGATCAAGGTGCTCATCGCGGACGACGAGGAGCTCGTCCGCTCGGGCCTGCGGACGATCCTGCGCGGCGCGGGCGACATAGACGTCGTGGCCGACTGCGACGACGGCGTCCGCGTCTTGGACCTGGTCCGCCTGCACCGCCCGCACGTCGTCCTGCTCGACATCCGGATGCGCACCACCGACGGCATCGACGCCCTCCGCGCCCTCATGACCCTCCCGCGTCCCCCGGCCATCTCGATGCTCACGACGTTCGACGTCGACGAGTACGTCCGCGAAGCCCTGCGCTGGGGCGCGAACGGGTTCCTCCTCAAGGACGCCGAACCCGGGCACATCGTCAAAGCCGTGCGGGACCTCGCGCGCGGTGGGGCCGTTTTGGACCCGAAGGTCGCCGCGCGCGTGGTGAACACGGTCGCCGATGGTGCGCGGGTGGCCGAACCTGCGCGCCGGTTGCTGTCGATGCTGTCCGACCGCGAGTTGGAGGTCGTCGGGCTGGTCGGCGAAGGCTTGTCCAACGCCGAGATCGGGCACCGGTTACACCTATCCGAGGCCACGGTTAAGGGATACGTCTCTGCTGTGCTGGGGAAGATGGGTGCGGCCAACCGCGTGCAGGCGGCGTTGGTCGCCTATAGGGGCGGTCTCATCGCGTAGTGGGCGCGGGCGCGTGCACCTCGACCCGGTTGCGACCGTGCCTCTTCGCTCGGTACAGCGCGGCGTCGGCGTTGGCGAACAACCGCTCCAGCGTGTTGTCGCCGGTGGCGACACCCACGCTGACCGTGGGTCGTTGTGTGCCACCAAGCACCGCGGTCCAGTCGTGCATGTCCACCGCGACCCGGATGCGCTCGGCCACCGCGACGCCCACGGGACTCGTGCGGCCCTCGGAGTGGTCCATGGGCGCCTCGGTGAGCAGTACTACGAACTCGTCGCCTGCCCACCGCGCGATCACGTCACCCCCACGGCATTCCGCGCGCAGCAGCTGCGCGATCTCCCGTAGTGCGGCGTCTCCGGCCGCGTGCCCGGCGGCGTCGTTGACGCTCTTGAACCAGTCGACGTCGATCAGCACCAGCCACGGCACCCGGCCGCCGACCACCGCGCGCTCCAGGATCTGCGGCGCGGTCCGCTCCAGCCCCAACCGGTTGGCCAGGCCCGTCAACGGGTCCAGCGCGGCGGCTTCCTGCGCGGCCATGGCGAGCCGCTGCGCCCGGATGGCCAGTCTGCGCTGCTCCAGCGCTTGACCCAGCCCCTCCTGCAACGTCTCCATGGCGGTGTGGCGCGCGGATATGTTCAACCGCAGCGCGGCAGCCTCACCGGCGGTGTCACCGCTCTCGTGGCAGATGTCGGCAAGATCCGCGGAGTAGCGCTGGAGCAGCGAGGTGTCGTTGATGCGCGCGGCCTCGTCCACCGCGATCTTGCCGTAGTCGGCGGCTTGGCCCATCGCGCCCTGCCTGCGCCGGATCATCGACAGGACCCAGTTCGCGACCGACCGCGCCCACCGGTTCTCCTGCGCCGCGGCGAGGGCGATGGCGTCGTGCGCGGTGCGCTCCGCGCGGTCGAGCTCGCCGATCCCGGCCAGCGCGGCGCCGTAGGCGGAGAGCAGGGCGAGGTGCACGCGGCCGTCCGCGACCAGCGTCAGGCCCTCCTCGAACAGCGGGATGGCCTCCCGGAAGGTCGCCTCCGCCGCCTCGGCCTCCTGCTCGCACGCGCGGAAGTTCAGCGTGCCCGCCAGTCCTTGCAGGCAGTGCGCCAGGATCTCCCGGTCGTCACCTGTCCGGGCGACCTCCACCGCCACCCGGCAGATGTCGAGCGACGCCCTGCGGTGACCGATGCCCTCCAGCAGGTACCCGAGGCGGCCCAGGGTGTCGGCGGCGAACGACCCGCGCGGCTGCTCGGCGTCGATGTCGCTCCAGCCCTCGGCGGCCAGCTCCAGCGCCAGCGGGATGCGCCGCAGCCGCCACGCGGCCACCGCGCGCCTGGTCAGGATCGCCGCCCGCGTCCACGGGTCCAGCCCCGGCGGGACCTTGGCGAGCTGCTGGTCGAACAGGCTGTTGGCCTCTTCGTCGCGACCCGCGTCGATGAGCAGCCGGACCTCCCGGTCGGCGCGCAGCGCCTCGGTCGCGGCCACTCGGTCGTCCAGCCCCACAGCGCCCACACCGTCCTCGATGTCCCCTGCGAACGGCCCGAACGTGGCCTGCGACACGGTAGTAGCCAGGCTACAAGGGTTTGGCGGGGTGGCCCGAACGGAGTAGTGGTATCGCGAACCAATGGTTAACGGAATGTGATTGATCCAGTACCACCCGCTCAGGTCTGGGTCGTCGCGTCGGGGGAGTCCCGCCACTGCGCGAACGGCCGGTCCAGCCGCCAGCGGCCGTGCTCCAGGGTGAGCACCCGGTGGTCGCAGTGCGGCGGGTTCGACAGCGACTCGAACAGCTCGATGCTCCACGAGAACATCCGCCTGCACAGCAGCCGCATGGTCAGCCCGTGCGAGACCACGAGCGTGGTGTCCGGGTGCGTCGGGTCGTGCCGGATCCGCGCTTCCAGCTCGGTGAGGAAGCTGGCCACCCGGTCGTCCACGTCCGCGCCGGACTCGCCGTGCTCGAGCCGGTAGAAGAAGTGCCCGAACTCGTGCCGCTTCTGCTTCTGCACCTGCTGGCCGACGGGGTCCTGCAGGTTCCCCCAGTCCTGCTCGCGCAGGCGGGGTTCCTGGACGCGGCGCACCACGGGCACGCCGAGCAGCTCGAAGGTGCGCATCGCGCGCACGTATGGGCTGATGTAGGCCGCGACGGGTCGGTCGCGCAGCAGGTCGCGCAGCCGCGAGCCCTCGGCCCGGGCCTGCTCCTCGCCGCGCGCGGTCAGGGGCAGGGCGTGGTCTGGGATGCGGCAGTAGGCGAGTTCGTCGACGTTGCCCAGGCTCTCGCCGTGCCGCAGCAGGATTATCCGCACACTCACTATCGTGCCCAATGTCCACGCACCACAGTGCGGGCAACCGAGCGACCCGGGAGTGCGAACCAGTGACCAGGTACTTCAGTGACCGAGACCACATCTCCGCGCGCGTGGCGGGGGTCCGGGCATGAGCGGCGTCCCCGGAACGGTCGCGGTGGTCGGCGGCGGCACCATGGGCGCGGGCATCGCGCACGTCTTCCTGGCCGCCGGGAGCGCGGTGGTGCTGGCGGAGGCCGACGCCGAACGCGCGGCGGTCGGTGCGCGCAACGTGGCGGCGTCGCTGCGCAAGGCCGAGGAGCGCGGGAAACTCGCCGGTACGGCCGAGGAAGCCCTGACCCGTTTGTCCACTGTGGAGAGCCTGGGCGCGCTGCCGGTGGAGACCGCGCTCGTGGTGGAGGCGGTGCCGGAGAACCTCGACCTCAAGCGCGCGGTGTTCACCGAGGTGGCGCAACGGTGCCCGGAGGCGGTGCTGGCGTCCAACACCTCGTCACTGTCCATCACCGAACTGGCCCAGGGGTTGCCCGGCGAGCGGGTGATCGGCATGCACTTCTTCAACCCGGTTCCGGTGCAGGCCCTGGTGGAACTGGTCGTGCACGCGGGTCTACCGGCGGAAACCGTGGCCGTCGTGCGCGGTTGGGCGGAGGCCCTGGGCAAGACGGTGATCGAGGTCCGCGACTCGCCGGGGTTCGCCACCTCCCGCCTCGGCGTGGCGGTCGGACTGGAGGCGATCCGCATGCTGGAGGAGGGCGTGGCCACGGCGGAGGACATCGACACCGGCATGCGCCTGGGCTACGGGTGGCCCATGGGGCCGTTGCGGCTCACGGACCTGGTGGGTCTGGACGTGCGGTTGTCCATCGCGGATCACCTGGCGACGCAACTGGGGGCGCGGTTCGCGGCGCCGCAGCTACTACGGGACAAAGTCGCCCGTGGGGAACTGGGGCGTAAGAGCGGTCAGGGGTTCTTCACGTGGTAACCATTCGCGCGTACCGGGAAGAGGACGCGGAGGCCGCCTGGCGCTTGCGCCGCTTGTCGTTCGGTGGACCACGCGAGACATCCGTGCCTGATCTACCCGGTGCGTGGAACGGGCTTGTCGCGGAGTCGGATGGCGCTGTCGCGGGGTTCTTGCGGATTTGGCGCTACAACCAGTTCTTCGGCGGTGCGGCCGTACCGATGGGTGGGGTGGCCAGCGTTGCCGTTCACCCACATGCGCGCGGACAGGGCGTCGCGGGTCGACTGCTGACCGAGGCGTTGCGGGTGATGCGCGCGTCAGGGCAGCACGTGTCGACGTTGTACCCCTACGTCATTCCCGTCTACCGCAACCACGGTTGGGAACACACGGGCACCAGGCTCTACGCGAACCTGTCCCTGGCCGCGTTGAGCGCCGTCCCACGCGTCGACGTGCCGCTGCGGCCCGCGACTCCCGAGGACGTCGAGGGAATGCGGGAGTCCTACCTGCGCGTCGCGCCGGGCATCAACGGGATGCTCGACCGCGCGGCCCCCGCGTTCGACCCGGCCCTGGTACTCGACCACGACGTGGTCACGGTGGCGCCGCACGGCCACCTGGTCGCCGACCGGCCCGACGGCAAACGCTTGATGGTCCGCGATCTCGTCGCCGAGGACCTCGCCACCATGTCGGCCCTGCTGCGGCAACTCGCCAGCTGGGCCGGTGGCATGACCGAGGCCGAGGTCCGGGTCCTCGACGGGACGCTGCTCGACCTCGTCGCCCCGGGCGGCGTGACCCTGAGCCGTGACCCGTTCATGTTCCGGGTCGTGGACCTGCCCGCGGCGGTGGCGGCGCGCGGGTGGTCGGTCGACGGCCGGTTCGAGGTGGACATCGAGGTGACCGACGACCAGGCGCCCTGGAACGCGGGTCGGTGGCGCCTGGTCGCGGACGACGGCGTGGTCACGTGCGAACCCGGCGGGACCGGGGCCGTGCGACTGGCGTCGCGCGCGCTGGGTCCCTGGTACGCGGGCTCGGCGACGGCGGCGACCCTCCGCCGGGCGGGACTGCTCGAAGGAGACCGGGAGATCGCGGAGAGGCTGGACCGGCTGACGGGCGCGCCACACCCGGTGCACATGGTGGAGGCCTTCTAGACCCTGGACGACTCTTCGCCGCCGCGGTCGGCGAGGTAACGTGCGCGTTCGTGCTGCTCGTCGTCCTGGAACTGGCGGGGCTCGCGGTCTTCGCGGCTTCCGGGGCACTGGCGGCCGTCCGGGCCCAGCTGGACGCCTTCGGTGTCGTCGTCCTCGGTCTCACGACGGCCCTGGGCGGCGGTGTCATCCGTGACGTCCTCTTGGGCGTGCACCCGCCCGCAAGCCTGAGGAACCTCCCTTACCTCGTCGTCCCCGTAGTGGCCGCGCTCATCGTCTTCGCCTTCCACCCCCAGGTGGCCCGACTCCGCCGCGCCGTCCTCTTGGCCGACGCGGTGGGTCTCGGGTTGTTCACCGTTTCGGGTACAGCCACCGCGCTCGCGATGGACGTCCCCGCCTATACCGCGTGTCTTATCGGGATGACCGCCGGCATCGGGGGCGGCGCACTACGCGACCTCCTGCTGCGGGAGATCCCCTTGGTGCTCCGACGGGAGATCTACGCTCTTGCCGCCTTGGCCGGAGCCGTGGTCGTAGTGGTGGGACACCGGCTGGCGTGGCCGGCGGGACTGGTGGCGGTCGTGGGTTCGGTCCTGGTAGTTCTCATCCGGGTGGTCACGTTGTGGCGGCAGTGGCACGCGCCGGTCGCGCGGGGCGTGGAGAGGTGAAATCGGTGTTGGAAACTGACGGGCTGCTCTCAGGCGCGTCTCAGCAGCGGGGGGAACACTGAGCGGCATGCGCATCCTCGTAGTCGACGACGACCGTGCCGTGCGGGAGTCCCTGCGGCGGTCGTTGCAGTTCAACGGCTACCAGGTGGACCTGGCCACCGACGGGCAGCAGGCGCTGGAGTCCGTGCTCGGCACCGGCGGCGCCGACGCGGTCCGGCCGGACGCCATGGTGCTCGACGTGATGATGCCCCGGCTCGACGGCCTCGAGGTGTGCAGGCGGCTGCGCGGCGTCGGCGACGACCTGCCGATCCTCGTGCTCACCGCGCGCGACCTGGTGTCCGACCGGGTCGCCGGGCTCGACGCGGGCGCCGACGACTACCTGCCCAAGCCGTTCGCGCTGGAGGAGCTGCTGGCCCGGCTGCGCGCGCTGCTGCGCCGGGCCACCCCGGAGCAGGCCGTCAGCACCGCGCCCGCGCTGCGCTTCGCCGACCTGGAGATGGACCCGGGCACCCGCGAGGTGCGCCGCGGCGAGCGCGCGATCAGCCTCACCCGCACCGAGTTCGCGCTGCTGGAGCTGCTGCTGGCCAACCCCAAGCAGGTGCTCACCCGCGGCCGCATCCTGGAGGACGTCTGGGGCTACGACTTCCCCACCTCCGGCAACGCGCTGGAGGTCTACGTCGGCTACCTGCGGCGCAAGACCGAGGCCGAGGGCGAACCGCGGCTGATCCACACCGTGCGCGGTGTGGGCTACGTGCTGCGCGAGACCCCTCCCTGATGGGCGTCCCCACCGGAACCGGAGTGGAGCACCACCAGCCGCAGCGCGTCTCGCTGCGCGCCCGGATCAGCCTGCTGGCCGCGTTCTGCGTCGGCGGCGCGGTCGCGCTGGTCTCCCTCGGCGCCTACATCACCGTCTACAGCGGGCTCTACCAGCAGGTCGACGACGACCTGCGGGCCCGCGCGGACGCGCTGCTCAACAACACCCGCGTGGTGGAGGAGGGCCGCCGGACCGAGCTGCCGCGCATCCTGCTCGACCTGTCCGACCTCAAGTTCGACGTGGTCGACCCGGACGGCCAGTCCGCGATCAACTCGGACATCACCCGGCCCGCGATCGGCGGCGAGGAGCTCAAGGTCGCCGCCGGGCTCACCGACGAGTCCATCCGCACCGACACGGCCACCGACACCCGGGTGCTGGCCCGGCCGTACCCGTTCCTGAAGAACACCGCGCTGGTGCTCGCGCAGCCGCTGGAGTCGACCAAGAGCACGCTCGGCAAGCTGGCCGTGGTCATGATCGTCATCGGCGGGTCCGGAATCATGGTGGCCGCGCTGGCGGGCACCGCGGTCGCCCGGGCCAGCCTCCGACCGGTGCAGCGGCTCAACGCGGCCACCGAACGCGTCACGCGAACGGGTGATCTCCGGCCGATCCCGGTGGCCGGGGACGACGAGCTGTCCCGGCTCACGCACAGCTTCAACACCATGCTCGGCGCCGTCGCCGAGGCCCAGGAGCGACAACGCAGGCTGGTCGCCGACGCGGGCCACGAGCTGCGCACCCCGCTCACCTCGCTGCGCACCAACCTCGAGCTGCTGCTCGCCTCGGAGGCCCCGGGCGCCCCGCAGCTCTCCGCCCAGGACCGCCGCGAGATCCAGGACGACCTGCGCGCCCAGCTCGACGAGCTCACCCAGCTCATCGGCGACCTCGTGGAACTGGCCAGGGAGGACGCCGCGCCCGCCGTGCAGGAGCACGTGGAACTCGTCGAGGTCGTCGAGCAGGCGCTGGACCGGGCCCGCAGGCGCGCCGGTGACGTGCACTTCGACGTCCGGTTGCAGCCGTGGCACCTGATCGGCCACGCCGCCGCGCTGGAGCGGGCCGTGCTCAACCTGCTCGACAACGCCGTCAAGTTCAGCCCGCCCGGCGGGACCGTCCGGGTGGACCTGGTGCCCTCCGGCGACGGCTACGCCTTCCTGCAGGTCGCCGACGCGGGACCGGGCATCAACGACGAGGACCTGCCGCACGTGTTCGACCGGTTCTACCGCTCCCAGGAAGCCCGCACCCTGCCCGGATCCGGGCTCGGGCTCTCCATCGTCAAGCAGGCGGCGGAACGGCACGGGGGTACGGTGTTCGCCGGTCGCTCGGCCGACGGTGGCGCGTTGATGGCGATGCGGCTGCCGGGCACCTGGGCGCGGAGCGAGTAAAACAAAATCGCGCGTTTGACTGCGTAGAATTGTGTTGTGCTCGCTCGTCAGCGTCAGGAAGTGATCCTGGAGGAGATACGGCGCACCGGCGCCGTCCAGGTGCACGCCCTCGTCGCCCGGCTCGGCGTGTCCGACATGACCATCCGCCGCGACCTGGACGTGCTGGCCAAGCGCGGCCTCGTGGAGAAGGTCTACGGCGGGGCCACCTCCGCGGTCGGCCGCAGCACCCACGAACCGGGCTTCGAGGCGAAGTCCGTGCGCTCGCTGCCGCAGAAGGAAGCCATCTCGGCGCGCGCCGCGGGCCTGATCCGCCCGGGCACCGCGATCGGCATCTCGGCGGGCACCACGACGTGGATGTTCGCCAGGTTCCTCGAGGGCGTGCCCGACCTGACCGTGGTCACCAACTCGATCCGGGTCGCGGACGTGCTGCGCAGCGGCGGGCGCGGCGACCGCACCGTCGTGCTCACCGGCGGGGTGCGCACACCGTCCGACGCGCTGGTGGGGCCGGTCGCGGTGCAGACGCTGCGGTCGCTGCACCTGGACATGGTCTTCCTGGGTGTGCACGGCATGGCCGAGGGACCGGGCTTCACCACCCCCAACATCAACGAGAGCGAGACCGACCGGGCGCTGGTCGAGGCCGGGCGCAAGCTGGTCGTCATCGCCGACCACACCAAGTGGGGCGTCGTCGGCATCTCCACCATCGCCGCGCTGGAGGAGGCCGACGTGCTGGTCACCGACGACGGCCTGCCGGTCGAGGCGGTGCAGGTGCTGCGGGAGCGGGTCGGTGAGCTGATCGTGGCCGAGGCGCCGGAGTTCGCCGAGGCGGAGGCGTGAGGCGGACCTCCCGCGTGTTGGCCGACGGTCGGGAGATCCTCTACTACGACCGCCCGGATGCACCGGAACGCTCGGCCGTCGACACACGCGACCTACCGCGCACGGAACCCACCTCGCAGATCCGGCGCGATCCGCTAACCGGTGAATGGGTAGCGCTAGCCGCGCATAGGCAAACAAGGACCTACAAACCGCCTGTCGGATTGTGTCCACTGTGTCCGACTACGCCGGGTAGGCCCACCGAGGTCCCGGAGAGCGACTACGACGTCGTGGTCTTCGAGAACCGCTTTCCGGCCTTCGCACAGCGGGCGACCGGTGAGGCCGTCCAAGGGCTCGTACCGCGCGCACCGGGGGTGGGGCGGTGCGAGGTCATGTGCTTCACCTCGGACCACAACGCGTCGTTCGGGACGCTTAGCCCTTCCCATGTGCGGACGGTCGTTGACGTGTGGGCGGACCGCACGTCCGCGCTGTCGGAGCTTCCCGGTGTAGCGCAGGTTTTCCCGTTCGAGAACCGGGGCGACGAGATCGGCGTGACGCTCGGCCACCCGCACGGCCAGATCTACGGCTACCCGTTCGTCACCCCGCGAACCGAGCGGATGCTGGCCGTCGCGGCGGCCCGGGGCGGATCTGTGGTGGGGGACGTCTTGGCGGCCGAGCGGGCCGAGGGCACCCGAGTGGTCGCGGAGTCCGCGTACTGGACGGCCTATGTGCCCGCAGCGGCGCGGTGGCCCGTAGAGGTGCATTTGGTACCACACCGGCAGATTCCCGATTTGCCCGCTCTTACCGCCGACGAGCGTGACGACTTCGCCGGTCTCTACCTGCGGGTCCTGGGACGCCTGGACGGCTTGTACGACCGGGAATTGCCCTACATCGCCGCGTGGCACCAAGCCCCGGTGCGCGTCGGCCGGGACCTGTCCTGGCTGCACCTGCAAGTGTTCTCGGTGCTGCGCACCGCGGACAAGCTGAAGTACCTGGCGGGCTCGGAATCCGGCATGGCGGTGTGGATCAACGACGTCGCCCCGGAGGACCTCGCGGAGCGCTTGCGCGCGGCCACACCCCGCTACGGCCGCTGAAGACCGGAAATCCTCGGGAAGCGCACAGGACGGTCTCAGGTCCCTCTCAGTCGCGGGGCGCATCGTTGTGCACATGACGGAGAACAAGCCCGACGAAGGAACCGGCGGGGTCAGCCCGTGGTCCGCCCAGGGAGCCTCGGGCTCCCCGGCGAACCCGCTGCCCGAGCCGGGGTCGGGCCAGTCGACGCCGGGTGGGGAACAGGGCCCCACCCGACCGGAGTCCGGTCCTCAGGCGCGCGGGGAGCAGGGCCCCGCCGCGCCGGGGGCCGGAGACTCCGCCCAGCCCGGAACGGCCGGGTCCCAGGCGCGGGCAGGCGCCTCGGACCAGGCGGTCCAGGGATCCCCGGCGTGGTCGGGAACCTCCTGGCAGGCGCGGCCCGCGGAGCACGGGACAGCTTCATGGGCGCGGCAGGAGTGGCACCCCGGGGACAGGGTGAATCACGGTCCGGCGGGCGGGCAGGGCTACGGCCTCCCCGCCGGGCCGTACCCGGGACAACACCAGGTGCCGCAGCCGCGCGGGGAGTCGCGGCGGGGCACCGGGATGCTCGTGGGCATGACGGTGCTGGCGCTGGTCGTGGGTGGCGCCGCCGGTGCCCTGGGCGGGTACGTCGCGGCCGACACGAAGTCGAGTTCGGTCACCGCGCTCGACACCCCCGCGCCCGCCAAGCAGGCCGCCGCCGCGCCCGCGGGCTCGGTGGAGGCCGTGGCGCAGAAGGTGTTGCCCACGGTGGTGCAGTTGCAGGTGCGCGGCCGGTCCTCCGCAGGGGAGGGGTCCGGCTTCGTGATCAGCGCCGACGGCCTGATCATCACCAACAACCACGTCATCGAGGAGGCGGCGGGCGGCGGCGGCCAGATCAAGGCGGTGTTCCAGGACGGGCGCACCGCCCCGGCCACCATCGTCGGCCGCGACCCGACGTCGGACGTCGCGGTGGTCAAGGCGCAGGGCGTGGACAAGCTCACGGTGTCCGAGCTCGGCCGCTCGGACGACCTGCGGGTCGGCCAGGCGGTCGTGGCCATCGGCTCGCCGTACGAGCTGTCCGGCACGGTCACCTCCGGCATCGTGTCGTCGCTGCAGCGGCCCACCCGGGCGGGCGGCGAGTCCGGCAGCCAGGCGACGGTCATGGACGCCATCCAGACCGACGCGGCGATCAACCCGGGCAACTCCGGCGGCCCGCTGGTCAACACGCAGGGCCAGGTCATCGGGATCAACTCGGCGATCTACAGCCCGCAGACCGGCGCCACCGGCCAGGGCGGCTCGGTCGGCATCGGCTTCGCCATCCCGATCGACCAGGCCCGCCGCACCGCGGACGAGATCGTCAAGACCGGCAAGGCCACCCAGACCGTGCTCGGCGTCTCGGTCCGCGACAACCAGGACGGCGGCGCGCTGATCGCGGACGTCGTCGCGGGCGGTGCGGGCCAGGGCGCGGGACTCAAGGCGGGCGACGTGGTGACCAAGTTGGACGATCGCCGCATCGACAGCTCGGACGCGCTGGTCGCCGCGGTCCGCTCGAAGTCCCCCGGCGACAAGGTCACGCTGACCCTCAGCGACAACCGCACGGTCCAGGCCACCCTCGGCGGCCAGACCGTGGAACCGCAGTAACCCCGAACGCTCGGGCGCCCCGCGCCCGAGACCAACCCCGGTTCGAGTTGCCCCCGAACCGGTGAGCCGGAGCTCTACCCCCAGGGAGCTCCCGCTACTGGAGCCGCACCACCGGAAATCCCCTCATCCGGTAGGTGCGGCTCCAATGCTTTGCGGCAGTGCCGAACCGGAGCCGACCCGGGCCGCGGACTCTGCTTCCCAACGGCCCGTGACGATCCGTGCGACGGTGTGCGCGGCCCGGATCGCGTTGTCCGGTTCGCTCATCCGGTAGGGCGCCGCCAACAGCTGTGCTCAAAGCTCGGGGCAGGACTTCCGGGAGAAGTGCGTCGGTCCGCCTCCGGTTCGGGGGTTTCCGCGATTGTCCGCTGGCGGGGCCTCGCCCTGTTCGCCAGGTGGTGCCCACCTGGCGAACGAGTGTGAACTCCGGCGAACGCGGTGTGAATGGGCGACGGGGTAGGTGTACGACATGCGGACGTCGCCCAAGTGTTTCTCAACTCCGCCTGAAGGTCGGTGGTCGGCGACCGTTCGGTCCGGCGCCGGGGAAGGGCGATCCGGAGGGGGTTCGTTGCCCGCGAAGGGCTGATTTCGGGGCCGGAAGGGCGGTGTCGCGGAAATGTGATCGGTTTGTGTTGTCCGGTGCGGACACCCCGTCCCGGTTTCCCCGAGGTGGTTGCCCTGCTTTCGGAATGCAACATGCAGATCCGGCTCCGATGATCTTTCGTCGCTGGTCGGAGACTTTCCCGATTCTCCACTGTGGACTTTGGGAGCGCGACCAGGTGGTCCGGTCCATCGCGCCGTGGACAGTCAAACTCTTGTTGTGGAGTCCTACCGGGACGGCCGAGGTGGGCTCTGACCTGGGGGAGTCCGCCCGGAGAAGGCGGGGGTGGCGAGCGCGGAGCGGGTCGCTGCCCTGACAATGGGGGCATGTCCTCGCCGCTGCGCCGACTGCGCGACACCCTCAGCGGGCCGATCCGGCTGCCGCTCGGGGTGGCGGCCGCGGTGCTGTGCCTGGGTGTGGCCGTCCTGCACGCGACCGTGCTTACCGTCCGGGCGCCCGTGGGGCTGGCCGCGTTCCACGAGTTCCTGGTCCGCTGGGCGCATCCCGCCGTCTGGGTGGTGCTGGGGGCGATCTGCCTGGAGTACGCCCTGCGCGCCGAGCGCGTGGTGCTGACCAGGACCGCCATGCTGGCCATCGGGCTGTACTTCACCTTCCTGCTGTCCCTCGGGTTCGCCTGAGGGTTCACGTGCGGGTGCGTCGGGCGGGGGCGCCGGGTGGGTGGCCGGGAAAAGTGACGTGCGCTCGACTTCGTGCATTTGCCGGTGAATTGCCAGGTGGGCGACGGTATTCGACGTTCGCTCAGTTGTCGGGCCAATCCGGCTGGGCGATTCCCGTGTCCACAGTGACCGTCCACTCGCGCCGCTTCGGCGATTCCCTCCGAGAAGCGGACCGTTTCGCCCGCATTGTCCACGCGTGTTGACGTACCCGCGCTCCGGCGTGTCGTCGGAATGGGGGAGCGTTTACGCCGGATGGCGGTTTCGAGAGGTGATTCCCGGCGGATTCCCACCGACCGCGCACCCGCGGCGGCCACCGCGGGCGCGCTGTGACGGCCTCCACCTCCAGCGGCCCACCCCGGCCCGTACGGCTACGGTGACAGCATGGAACGCAGCGTGCAGCGGCTCGGCAGGGCCCTCATCGTGATTGTGGACGACCGGGTCGCGCACCGGGAGCACGAGGACACCGTGGGTCCGCTGGTGACCGAGCTGCTGGAGGAGGCGGGCTTCATCGTCGACGGCATCGTGTCCGTGGTCGGCGAGACCGTCGCCATCCGCAACGCGCTCAACACCGCGGTCATCGGCGGCGCCGACCTGGTGATCACCGTCGGCGGCACCGGCGTGTCCCCGCGCGACGTCACCCCCGACGCCACCCAGGGCGTGCTGGACCGCCCCATCCCCGGCATCGCCGAGGCCATCCGCTCCTCCGGCCTGGCCGCGGCCGCCGTCGACGCGGGCATCTCGCGCGGCCTGGTGGGCGTGTCGGGCAGCACCCTCGTGGTGAACCTGGCGGGCTCCCGCGCCGCCGTCCGCGACGGCATGGCCACCCTCTCGGCGCTGGTCCCCTACGTCATCGGCGAACTGTCCGGTCTCGATGGCAACTGACCCGCGCGAGCCGGAACCGGAGAAGAAGCGCCCGAACCTGGACGAGATCTTCGGCGACGTGCTGCCGGAGATCACCCGCGACGAGCAGCTGCGGAACCCGGAAACCCCGAACCCGGACGACTGGTACCTGTCCAACCGCCCCCCGCACCACGGCGGCTGACCCGTCTTACCCGTTCCTGTTCGCCCGGTCGGTACCTCGGTACCGACCGGGCGAACGCGTTTCACCGGCCCGTCACCCGGCCTCGACCGGCAGCCACAGCTCGCAGGTCGCGGTGCGGAAGTCGGTCGTCCGCGCCAAGACCGCGACGATCGACGGGCCCGCCCGCAGCCGCCACGGGTTGGCGGGGAACCACTCGGTCGCCGTCGTGGCCCAGGCCGTCTGCAACGCCTGGGGGTGCGGCCCCTCGGTGCGGAAGACCGCCCACGTGCCCGCGGGCACCTCGATGGCGTCGAGGTCGTCGGGCGCGGGCGTGTCCGGGGAGACGGCGACCCCGTGCAGGTAGGTCAACTCGCTGCCCTCGGCGCTGTCGGGGTCGAGGTCGTCGCAGACCTGCAACAACCCGCCCGGTTCACCGCCCGCGAGAGCTTTCAGCCGAACGTGTGCCTCCTCCGGTAGCGCGGCGATGTGCCGCTCGATGTGCGGGTTGGTGCCCTGGTGCACGAGCGGGACGCGGGCCGCGTGCCCGATGAGCCGGAACGCGGACCGCTCGACGATGCGGGTGTCCATGGGTGTGCTCCCTTCGACGGTCAGGCGGAACCTGACCTGCGGTTGTGCGCGAGGGGGACCCCCGGCGCGGCGGACCTCGCCGGGGCTCGCGCCGTGCACCGCCCGGAACGCGCGCCCGAACGCCTCGGTCGAGCCGTAGCCGTACCGGACGGCGATGGCCAGCAGGTCTCGCTCACCCCGCACGACCTCGCCCGCGGCGACGGTCATGCGCCGCCGCCGCACGTACTCCGACAGCGGCATGCCCGGCAGCGACGAGAACATCCGGCGCAGGTGGTACTCGGTCGTGCCGAGCGCCCTGGCCGTCCCGCCGATGTCGAACTCCGCGGTGAGGTGCTCCTCGACCAGGTCGACCAGCCGGTTGAGTGCCGCGATCACGTGGTCTCCCTTCGCCCCACAACCCTCGTGGAGCACGCCCCGACCGCGCCCGACCGCTGAGAACCGATTCGATCGGCTCCCGTGCCAGGGTGCTGTCTCGTAACTGATCTTGCGGGTCTGCCCGGTGGTTGCTGTACAGCCGGTGGTGGTGAAGTTGAGCAAGAAGGCGATGCCCGCCGCGATAGTCGCGCGGTATTTGCCAATTCTCCAAGCGGGTGAGGGCGTGTTCGACGCAGCAGCGTGTGGGCGCGATGGACGGCGTTGTGGTCTTCCCGCCGGTCGAGCAGGGCGTGCCGACGGGCATGACCACGCCGTGGGGTTGCCCTGGTAGCCGCCGTCGGCTGCGACCAGGCGACCTGCCGGTTCGACGAACAGTCACCTCGTGCGCCGAGGACGCGATCCACCGAGCAGCGGCCTGGCCTGGCGCATGATCAGGTCGGTGTCCCGGTCCAGGTGACCAACAGCCCGAGTCCTGGACCGTCCACACCGAACCCGCCGACGCCCGGCTCGAGATGGCCCAACCCGACCAGCCCCCCGCTCCGGCCCGCCAAAGCCGTCCACTCCCAGCTCGACGGCGCCCGACCTGGGGGCGCCCGGCCCAGCCTCGGCTGACCCAGCCGGCGCATGCCCACCGAACCTGATCACACCGAGTCCGTTTGTCACCCCACCCGAGCACGTCGAACCCGGTACCGCCCGACCTGCGCACGCGGAGTCCGACGCGGCTTCCGGCATGTCCGGTCCCACCTCGCCGAGCCCGCGATCGGCAGGCGGTGAGAGCCTGCCCCAGCTCGGCCGTCGACGCCGTTCCCCAGGGTCGCCTGGCGCCGTAGTGGGCGAGGACGCCCGCGGTCGAGGAGCCCGTGAGCCGCGACCTCGAGGTCAACCGCGGTCACCCCTTGGGCGGATCGGGGTGCTTCGGGGTAGCGGCTACGCTCCCCGCAGCCCAGCCACCCGGGCGTCTGAACCGTCCCACCGAGATAGGAGTGCGAAAGTGCTGAAGGGCTTCAAAGACTTCCTGATGCGCGGGAACGTCATTGACCTCTCCGTCGCCGTGATCATCGGCGCCGCCTTCACCACCATCGTCACCTCGTTCACCGACGGCTTGGTCAAACCACTGATCAACTCCGCGGGCGGCACGCACGCCGCCGACGGTCTCGGGTTCCGGATCATCGGCAGCAAGGAGAACACCTTCCTGGACTTCGGGGCGGTGATCAACGCGACCATCAACTTCGTCATCGTCGCGGCGATCATCTACTTCCTGATCATCCTGCCGGTGAAGCACATCCAGGAACGCCGCAAGCGCGGCGAGGAGCCCGGTCCGGCGCAGCCGACGGACGTCGAACTCCTCATCGAAATCCGCGACCTGCTCCGCCAGCAGCAGCAGAAGAGCTGACCGGGCCGGGGTGATTCCGCCCCGATCGGGAAATGCCATCGGAAATAGGACGCGGGCGCGCTCAGCGAAGTGTGAGTGCGACCGCCCGCGTCAAAGCGGCGGCGGCGACTTCGGTCGCCGCCTCGCGCGGCAGCGCCAGCAGCGCCAAGTCCCCCTCGGCGCCCGGCCGCACCGACACCACCGACGCGTCCCGGGCCAGCACAGCGGGGTGGTGGACGTCCTTGCCCGCCGCCAGCACGTCCACCCGCGCCCCCGGCCGCAGCAGGGCGACCACGCCCGGCTCGGCCACCCGGACCGGCACCACCGCCGCGTCCGGACCCGCGGCCGCCGCGGTCGTCTCCGGCCCGAACAGCCGCAGCTCCGTGATCGGCTCGCCCGCGCCGATCGGACCGGTCGGCACGCGGCCGCGGGCCTGCGCCGGGCTGGTCAGCGACCGCAGCGACGGCGGTCCTTTGATCATGACGACGTCGCCGTCCGCCAACGCGACGCCTGGCGGCAGGGCGCGCGCGGCGACCACCAGGTCGATCTCCGTCGACGGCCGGGCCGCGACGACCACGGCGGCGACCAGCAGCAACGCGGCCAGGACGCGCCGCACCGTGGTGGCGCGCAGCAGGGTGGGAACGAGTTCGGGCACCGGACCTCCCGGGTCTTGAGTCTTGTGGTGACTCGACCGTAAAGGGAGATCCGGTGCCCGGAAGCGCTCGTGTTGGGCCTGTGGACTACTCAGCCCTATGTGGATAACTCAGGAGGCCTTGGCGGTCGTCCCGGAGTCCGACTTGGCGGGCGCCGAGGGCGTCGACGGAGTCGAGGTCGACGGGGAAGCCGGGGTCGAGGACGAGTCGGTGGACGACGTCGACGCGCTGGTGGACGGCGTGGTCGACGAGGTGCCCTTGGTGTTCGAGCGGCTGTCGTTGCGGTAGAAGCCGCTGCCCTTGAACACGACACCGACGGAGCCGTAGAGCTTGCGGAGGCGGCCTGCGCACTCCGGGCACTCGGTGAGCGCGGCGTCGGAGAACGACTGCACCGCCTCGAACCGGTGCGCGCATGCCGTACAGGCGTACTGGTACGTGGGCACTGGGCTGAGCTCCTCTTCGCGACCTGGCACTCGATGTGAATGAGTGCTAACCGATTCTGCGGCAACGCCGGTACGGAGCGCAAATGTTCCCGCACGACATCACAATCGGCAGAGGTCAGCGAAAGCGGAGCAACCCCCGCCCCGGGGTCAGCACCCCGGAGACCGTCACGTCGTGCGGTTCCGCGGGCAGCGCGTCGAACAGTTCCGCGTCCCGCACCACCGCCACCAGCGGCGTTCCTGGCGCCGCGATCGACAGCGATCGGTCGTAGTACCCCGCGCCTCGACCCAATCGGGTGCCATTGCGGTCCACGGCCAGGGCGGGCACCAGGACCACATCGGCGATCCGTAACGCCGCCTCGCCCAGCCGCTCCCCGATCGGCTGAAGCAGCCCGAACGGGCCGGGTCGCAGGTACTCCCTGCCGTCATACCACGCCCAGTCCAGCGGGCCGGCCCCCGCCACGATCGGGAGCAGTATCCGCACCCCGTGATCGGCTACCTCATCAAGCATCTGGACCGAGCCGGGTTCCGATCCGATGGGCACGTACGCGCACAGCGTCTGCCCCCGGCCGACCACCTTTCCGCTGGTCAGCTGGGTCGTGAGCTGGATCGCCTCGGCGAAGCGGGTGCTGGCCGGGACCCGCCTGCGCTCGGCGAGCAGCGCCCGCCGCCACTGGTCCTTGCTCCACGCGCGAGTCGCATCGAGATCACTCCCATGCCCGGCCACACCACGAGGTTAGGCTGCGTGTCCATGAGCGCGTCGACCGCATTCACCGCCGCCATCGTGCCCGCGGCCGGTCTGGGCACCCGATTCCTCCCCACCACCAAGGCGGTCCCCAAAGAACTGCTGCCGGTGGTCGACACCCCCGGTATCGAATACGTGGCCGCCGAGGCCGCCGAGGCCGGTGCCACCCGCCTCATCATCGTGACGTCGCCGGGCAAGGAGGCCGTCGCCCAGTACTTCCAGCCCCGCCCGGAGCTGGAGAAGACGCTGGAAGCGCGGGGCAAGACCGCCCTGCTCGACAAGGTCCGCCGGGCCCCGGGCCTGCTGGCCGCCGAGACCGCCATCCAGGAGGAGGCGCTCGGCCTCGGGCACGCCGTCGGCTGCGCCGAGCCCAACCTGCGGCCCGAGGACGAGGCCGTCGCCGTCCTGCTCCCCGACGACCTGGTCCTGCCCACCGGCGTACTCGCCCGGATGGCCCAGGTGCGCGCGGAGAAGGGCGGCTCGGTGCTCTGCGCCGTCGACGTCCCCCTCGAAGAGGTCTCCGCCTACGGCGTCTTCGACGTCGAGGAGATCGGCGAGGACGACGTCAAGAAGGTCAACGGCATGGTGGAGAAGCCACCGGCCGACCAGGCCCCGTCCACCTTCGCCGCCGCGGGCCGCTACCTGCTCGACCGGGCGATCTTCGACGCCCTCAAGCGGATCACCCCGGGCGCGGGCGGCGAGCTGCAGCTCACCGACGCCATCGCGCTGCTGATCTCCGAGGGGCACCCCGTGCACGTGGTGGTGCACCGCGGCGGCCGCCATGACCTGGGAAATCCCGGGGGCTTCCTGCGTGCCGCCGTGGACTTCGCACTCGACCATCCGGAGTATGGGCCGGGCCTGCGCGCGTGGCTGCGCGACCGCGTCGCCGACTAGGCGCGCGCGAGGCACAGGGACAACAGGCGCCGGGACAGCGGGCGCGGGACAAGAGGACAGGCGGATGAGGTCAGTCGACGAGCAACTCGCCAGGGCACTGGCGGCCGCGGTCCGGCCTGCCCCGGTGCGCGTGGCCATCGCCGAGGCGCAGGGCCTGCTCTGCGCCGAGGAGGTGGTGGCCGAGCGCGCGCTGCCGGGGTTCGACCAGGCCGCGGTCGACGGCTACGCGGTGCGCAGCGTCGACACCCAGGCCGCCGGGGTGGAGCCGGTCGTGCTCCCGGTGGTCGGCGAGATCGCCTCCGGCTCCCGCCAACCCCGCAGGCTCCAGCCGGGGCAGGCGGTGCGCGTGGCCACCGGCGCGCCCCTGCCCACCCTGGCCGACGCCGTGGTGCCCCTCGGGTTCACCGACGGGCACCACGCGCGGGTCACGGTCAACCAGCCCGTGCCGTCGGCGGGCTACGTGCGCCGCACCGGCGAGGACGTGCAGACCGGTGACGTGGCCGTGCGCCGCGGCTCCGTCATCGGGTCCGCCCAGGTCGGCCTGCTCGCCGCCGTCGGCCGGTCCAAGGTGCTGGTCTACCCGCGGCCCCGGGTCTCGGTGATCTCCATCGGCGACGAGCTGGTCGACATCGACCGCACGCCCGGCGAGGGCCAGATCTACGACGTGAACTCCTACGCGCTCGCCGCCGCCGCGCGCGACGCGGGCGCCGAGGTCAGCCGGGTCGGGATCGTCGCCACCGACACCCGCAGGCTGCGCGAGATCGTGGAGAGCAGGCTGCTGCTCTCGGAGGTCCTGGTGATCTCGGGCGGGGTCGGCGGCGAGCTGTCGCAGGAGGTCCGCTCGGCCATCGGCGACCTCGGCGACCTCGACCTCACCCGGGTCGCCATGCACCCCGGTTCGGTGCAGGGCTTCGGCAGGCTCGGCCCCGACGCGGTGCCCACGTTCCTGCTGCCCAGCAACCCGATGAGCGCGCTGGTGGTCTTCGAGGTCATGGTGCGCCCGCTCATCCGGGCCGCCCAGGGCAAGCGCAACCCGCACCGGCGGGTGGTCAACGCGCGGCTGCTGTCGCCGATCAGCTCCACCAAGGCCCGCCGCGGTTTCCTGCGCGGCCAGCTGCTGCGCGACGAGCACAACGGCGAGTACCTGGTGCAGCCGCTGGGGATGTCCGGCTCGCACCTGCTGGCGTCGCTGGCCGAGGCCAACTGCCTGCTGCTCATCGACGAGGAGACCACCGACGTCTCGGTCGGCGAGCAGGTGCGGGTCAGTTTCCTCGCGCAGCGCGGCTAGGCCGTGAGCACACCGCGACCCGCTGGGCGGCATCCCGGTTGGCCCACCCGGCTCGGGCCGCTGGCGGTGCCCGCGGGCGTGGTGGAACTGCGTGTACCCCGGCTGTTCGACGCGCGCGCGTGGAGCCGCGTCCGGCTGCGCGACCGCGCGTACCTGGAGAACTGGGAACCCGCCGCGCCCGGCGCGTGGGGCGAGCGCAACTCCCCGTCGGCCTGGCTCGGCCAGTGGTCCACGCTGCGCGCGCTGGCCCGGCGCGGGGCCACGCTGCCGTTCGTGATCACCCTGGACGGGCGGCTGGTGGGGCAGGTGACGGTCGGGAACGTGGTGCGCGGCTCGCTGTGCTCGGCGTGGGTCGGCTACTGGGTGGCCGCCGACGCGGCGGGCGGCGGGGTGGCCACGGCGGCCACCGCGTTGGCCGTGGACCACTGCTTCGTGGACGCCGGGCTGCACCGCGTCGAGGCGACCGTGCGGCCCGAGAACGCGGCCAGCCTGGCGGTGCTGGGCAAGCTGGGGTTCCGCCAGGAGGGCCTGTTCCGCCGCTACCTCGACGTGGCGGGGGGCTGGCGCGACCACCTGTGCCTCGCCCTGACCACAGAGGACATTCCAACCGGGCTGGTGAACCGGCTCGTGGCGGGTGGGAAAGCCAGCTTGGTGTAAGGCGTTCACGTTTTGCCGAAGTGAAGTTTGATCACCCCCGTTACGGGGAAAGGTCCACAAGCGAACTACCCGAACGGGTGGCCTGAGTCGGCGCGCCTCCGCCACTGGTGTGACTGTTGTGACTAACGTGGCGAACGAAGCACGTCGAGGGAGTCGGAGCAGGGGGAGGTGACGGGACATGCCGAGCTCGTTGATCGTGGTCGGGCTGGTGGTGGCCTGGCTCGTCGTCCTCGTTCCGATGGTCGTGCGCAAGCGGCAGGAGATCGCCAAGACGGCCGACTCCGCCCTCGCCGCCCGCGTGGTCCGCAGCGGTAGCGCTCCCGACGCCGACGAGGAGCCGGAGCACGTCCGGGAGGAGTTCGCCGTGCGCGAAACCGACGGTGTGGACTCCGGCGTCGAGGAAGAGCCGGAGACGGACGCCCCCCGGCGCTACCGCCCCGGCCGCGGCGGCTTCGACCCCGAGGCCGCGGCCCACGCCGCCCGCACCAAGTACGCCTTCCGCCAGCGGATCGTGCTGCTGATGATCGTCGCCGCCGTCGCCACCGGCGTGGCGGCGGGCCTGGTGATGCCCCTGCTGTGGTGGGTGCACGGCATCGTCGACGTGACCCTGGTCGCCTACCTGACCTACCTGCGCCGCCAGGTGCGGATAGAAGAGGAGATCCGCGAACGCCGCGTCGCCCGCTACAACGCCGCCCCCCGTCGCTCCCACGCCCGCCCGGTGGAGGACGAGGACGAGGCCCACCAGCGCCGCGAGCGCGTCACCACCATGCCCGCACGGGTCGTCCACCCGGGCGCCGTCGTCGTGGAACTCGACGACGAAGACCCCTGGTTCGACGAACTCGGCGAACCCACGGCCCCGACCTACCGCCGGGCGGTCGGCGAATGAGGACCCCGGTTTGCAGCCCACTCGGAGGGCACTGCTAAGCTCTCCGAGCAACAACCAAGGGGCTGTAGCGCAGTTGGTAGCGCGTCTCGTTCGCATCGAGAAGGTCAGGGGTTCGATTCCCCTCAGCTCCACGCATAGGTGGTCCGTGTCCGCGAAGGGCGCGGACCATTTGCGTTCCGCGATCACATTGGGGGTGCAACCCCCAAACCCCGCTCGGGGGCGAGCCCCCGAACCCCCGACCATGGTTGCGTTGGGTGGGACCGGGCTTGAGTAAGGCCCTGGCAGGTCCACGGTCGATCGCCTGTTGTTCTTTATGGGGTGCGACCCCGGACCCCGGTAGTGGTTGCGTCGGGTGGGGCAAGGTTTGAGTAAGACCTCAGCAGGTCTGACCTTGCCGTACGGCAGCGCAGTGGAAGCAGCTCCCCGGGGGCTTCTTCGACGGTGCTTGCGCGTTCGCCTGCCTCAGAGCGGGCCTCTGCGTTCGCCGACCGCCCGGGCGCACCATCGACGGAAATGGGCCCGCCAGGCCGGCGAGTGTTGGTAGGTGGCCGACCTGACTGGTACTGGGGGCACCCTGGCCCTGGGCGCCCACGGCACGATTCGCGCCATACGTCGCAGATCATGTTCGTGGGGAGCGTAAACCGTTGGTAGGTAGGCGGGTGCTTGTGTTGAGCACCCGCCTTGTTGTTTTTTGTGAGTGGTGGAGAGATGGGTTTGGTGGGGTGGGGTTAGCCGAAGGTGGAGTGGGTTTTCCAGGTTGTTAGGAAGGTTTGGTCGCCGGATTGGGTGACGGAGGTGGTGGTGGAGCGTTGGTAGAGGTGGAGGAGCAGGTCGAGGGCGGGGGCCGTGATGGTGGCTGTGGGGGTGCTTGTTGTGGGGTTGGTGGTGTGGGTGAGGGTGGGGCCGGTGAAGTTGATTTCGTAGGTGGTGGTGGGGGTTTGCAAGTGGAGGGTGCGGTTGGGGGCTAGGAGTGCTTTGCGTTCGGGGTGGATGGTGAAGAGTTGGGGGAGGGTGGTTAGGACCAGCCATTCCTCCAGGGCGTCTTGGGTTACTTCGGGGGCGGCGGTGAAGTGCTTGCCTAGGGCGAGGGTGGCGTCTGCGCGGTGGATGAGGGTTTCGTGGGTGAAGCGGCGGGCGTAGAAGAACAGGGCGTCGGCGGGGGAACTGATGGGGACCAGGGGAGTCCAGATCTGGGCGGTGGGGGTGGTTGTGAGGGCGGTGGAGAGGAGGGTGGCGCCTTCTTGTAGCCAGGGGGTGAGGGAATCCGGGGTTTCGTTGGTGTGGTGGGTCAGGTCGCGTAGGGCGGTGTCGGGGGGTGGGGTGGTGGCGCGGGTGTCGATGATCTCGGCGGCCCAGCGGTGGCCGTGGCCGATGTGGCGGAGCAGGTGGTTGAGGGTCCAGCCTGGGCAGGAAGGGACCGGGGTGGTGAGGTCGGCGTCGGCGATGGTTGCGGTCAGGGCCTTGGTTTGGGCCAGGATCTCGTTGGCGTAGGTGTCGTGGGAGAGGGACATGCGGGGTTCCGTTCCTCGGTCAGGGTGACGGGGGTAAGACGGAGACCAGGTGGTCTTCTCGACGTGGTTGGAGGTCGGGGTGCGAGGTCAGTGGTTGACATCCGGTGTGGTCGCGCACCGAGGACTGCACGGCGACGGGGTACCGGAGAACAGCTTGGCCGCGTTCGAGGCGGCTGCGGCCAAGGGATACGCGATCGAGCTGGATGTGCACCTGACCGGGGATGGGCAGGTGGTCGTCTTCCACGACGCCAACGCGTTGCGGATGACGGGGCGGGATGTGGTCGTTCGGGATGTTGGGGTGGGGGAGCTCGCGGAGTTGCGGTTGGGGGGGACTGGGGAGCGGGTTCCGTTGTTGCGGGAGGTTTTCGAGTTGGTGGCTGGGCGGGTCCCCGTCTTGGTGGAGGTGAAGGCGGGGAATCCGGTGGGGCGGATCGGGGCAGGCGTTGTGGCGGAAATCGGTCGGTACGGCGGTGAGGTGGCCGTCCAGTCCTTCGATCCACGTATCGTGCTGTGGCTGAAGACGCATGCCCCGGCTGTGGTGCGGGGGCAGTTGTCCGGGTCGTTCCGGGGGGAGCGGATGCCGTGGTCGCGCCGGGTTTTGTTGCGCGGCATGGTGCTCAACGCGGTTTCCCGGCCCGATTTCCTGGCCTACGAGGTCGGGGCGTTGCCCAATCCCGTTGTCGCGTTCTGGCGGTGGGTGCTGCGGGTGCCGCTGTTGGTGTGGACGGTGCGCACACCCGAACACCTGGCCGTCGCGCGGGCGCAGCGGGCGGCGCCGATCTTCGAACACATCCAGCCCTAGGGGGAGCGTGTCCGAACTCGCCAATTACGTCGACGAGGTCGGGGTCAACCTCGTTGCCGTCTTCATCGTCTTCATCGCCCGGGTGTTCGGCTTCGACGTCTACACCCGCCTCATCCGCGGCGGCCGGGCCGGGCGGGTCCGCACCCGCAGGCTCTGGCGCGCCGACACCGTCCTGCTCTACACCGACTGCGACGACGAACTCCACACCAGCAACGCCCTGGCCAAGCGCCTGCAGGCCGAGATGACCGAGGCGGGCACGCGCACCAAGGTGTCCGTGGTGCGCGACGGTGGCGACCTCGCCCGGTGGCCGTTCTCCCGGCCCATCGCGGGGATCGTGCTGCTCATCACCGACGTCACCCAGCTCAGCTCCCGCCCCCGCGAACGCGAGCGGCTGCAGAAGCGCCTGGCCCACTACGTGCGCGGTGGCGGCTGCCTGGTCCTGGGCCACGACGTCATCTGGCGCCGCAGCCGCAACGAGCGGCTGCAGAAGCTCGCCGGGTGCAGCCTCGACAAGTTCGAGCGGTCCGACGCCCCCATCCGCTACACCCGGGTGGACTCCGGTCCGCGCGCCTGCGAGTACGCCGACCTGCTGGCCGACCTGCCCGAGTCCCTCGACCTCAGCGACAACGAGGTCGTGGTCGGCACCTGGCACCGCGACGTCGACTTCCTCTACTGCTGGGACGGCGACCCCGAGGTGCCGCTGGTCACCCGCCGGGTCGTCGGCGACGGGCACGTCTACTGGGTCAACAGCGGCGACACCGACGGCGACGGTCCGCCGCGCTCACTGGCCCGCCCCGAAAGCGGATTGGTCACCCTCCTGGCCACCCTGGTCAACCACGCCAAACCCACCCGCAAGCACCGGTAGCGAGCGGATTTGCGGCGCCCGCTGGACAGCCGGGCACCGGGTGGCCAGTCTGGGCCGGACGTCGATCTTCCCTGGGGGTGCGGTGGAGCAGCGGTGGATCCCGAGCGGTCGGCCGACCCGCCGGACGCGGCCGGACGCCTCGGCGGTGATGGGGGTGCTGTTCGCCCTCCCGGCGCTGGTCAGCAGCCTCGTCGTGCTCGCCGTGGTGGCCACCCTGATCTGGCCGGGCAACAACGTCGCGGTGGGCGCGGTGCTGGTGGTCTGGCTGCTCTCCGGCGCGCTGACCTTCGTGCCCTCCGTGGAGCAGGCGCTGGCCCGGGCCATGTTCGACATGCGCCGCCCCACCCGGCACGAACTCGACCGGATGGCGCCGCTGTGGGCGCAGGTGTGCGCGGCGGCGGGTGTCGACCCGGCGCGGTTCACGCTGTGGGTGGACCAGTCGCGGGAGCTGAACGCGTTCGCCGCGGGCGGGCGCACGGTCGCGGTGACCGGTCGCGCACTGGAGCTGCCGCCCCGCGCCCTGGAGGCGATCCTGGCCCACGAACTGGGCCACCACCTGTCCGGCCACTCGCGGGTGTCGCTGCTGGCCTGGTGGTACGAGCTGCCCGCGCGCGGGTCGATCCTGCTGGTCGGGCTGGCGGTGCGGGCGGTGCTGTGGGTCGGTGACGTGTTCGGGCGCTTCGGCAGCGCCTCCGGGGTGCTGGCCTCGGTGCTGCTGGCCCTGGTCCTGCTGTTCGGGTTGGTCGTGCTCAACCCGTGGCTGCTGCTGATGCCGCTGCTCAACCCGTTGATGGCCTGGTCGAGCAGGCTCGGGGAGTACCGGGCGGACGCGACCGCGGCCCGTCTCGGCTACGGGCCCGCGCTGGTCGACGTGCTCTCCGCGTGGCTCTCCGCCGAGCGCGGGGGCCGCAGGCCGCTGCGCGCCAGGATGCTCGCCAGCCACCCGGCCACGGCCGACCGAATCCGCCGATTGCGGACCGCCCGCTGATCCCGCGCCACTAGGCTGGCCACATGGGGGTTGTGCGGCGGGTGCCGCCCGCCGCGGTCGTCATGGCGCTGGTCTTCGCGTGCTTGGCGGTCGCGGCCTGGGTAGCGGGCCACGGGATCGGTGTCGACAGCGCGGTCTACCGCGCGGGGGCGTTGACCCTGCTGCACGGCGATTCGCTCTACTCGCCGCTGACCACCGGCGAGAGCTGGGCGCCCGCGCTGCCGTTCACCTACCCGCCGATCGCCGCGGTGCTGTTCCTGCCGCTGGCCGCGCTGCCGTCGCAGCTCGGCTGGGGCCTGCTGGCCGTGCTGTCCGCGCTGGGGCTGGGGCTCGTGCTGCGGGAGAGCCTGCCGGAGCGGTACCGCGGCGCGTGGCCGATCGGCGCGCTGCTGACCGCGACGCTGCTGCTGGAGCCGATCTGGCGCTCGATCGGCCTCGGTCAGGTGAACGTGATCCTGATGACGATGGTCGCCGCGGACGTGCTGCTGCTGCGGGGGCGCAAGGGCGCCGGGCTGCTCATCGGCACCGCTGCGGCCATCAAGCTGACGCCGCTGATCTTCGTCGGGCACCTGGTGCTCACCCGCCGCTGGGCCGACGCGGCCCGCGCGCTGGCCGCGTTCGCCTGCCTGAACCTGGTCGCCGCGCTCCTGCTGCCCGGTGACACCGGCCGGTTCTGGACCGAGGCCCTGTTCGACGGCAACGACGCCGCCACCAACTCCTGGATCGGCAACCAGTCCCTCAACGGGATCTTCCAGCGGTTGACCGGTGAGGGCCGCGCCGCGCTGGTCCTCTACGGCGTGTCCGCCCTGGTCCTGCTGGCCGCCGCGGCCTGGCTCACGCACCGCCTGCACCGGGCGGGCGACGACCTCGGCGCGCTGCTGGTGAGCGCGTTCGCGGGGCTGCTGGTGAGCCCGGTGTCGTGGACCCACCACTGGGTGTGGATCGTCCCGCTCGCCGGGTACCTGATCGCGCACGCCCGCTGGTGGGCGTTGGCGGCCCTGGTCGCGGTGTTCACCGGCTGGCAGTTCCCGATCGTGCCCAGCGGCGCCAAGAGCGAGCTGCGGTGGACCCTGGGCGACGGGCTGCTGGGCAACGCGTACGTGCTGGCGGGGTTCGCGGCCGCGGTGGTCATCGCGATACTGGCCGTGCGCGGTCGGACCGGCCGTGCTGAGGTGGGCGCGGGCCTCCCGGGCTGACCGGGCGAGACGAGGAGCTGGTGCGGGTGGCGGACGAACTGGTGGTGGACGTCGCGGTCGTCGGGACCGGACCCGGTGGCGAGGCGCTGGCCACCCGGCTCGGCGGGGCGGGCCTGGCGGTGGCGGCCATCGAGTCGCGGCTGGTCGGCGGCGAGTGCCCGTACTACGCGTGCGTGCCGACCAAGGCGATGATCCGGGCCGCCGACGCGCTGGCCGAGGCCCGGTGGGTGCCGGAGTTCGCGGGCACCGCCGACGTGCGCCCGGACTGGGGCAAGGTCGCCGCCCGGGTGCGCGCGGAGATCACCGACGACTGGAACGACCAGGTCGCCGTCGACCGGCTGACCGCGGCGGGCGTCCAGGTCCTGCGCGGGGCGGCCCGGATCGTCGAGCCCGGGGTGCTCGCGGTCGGCGACCGGGTCGTGCGGGCGCGCAAGGGCATCGTGCTCAACCCCGGCACCGACCCGGCCATCCCGCCGGTCCCGGGCCTGGCCGACACTCCCGTGTGGACGAACCGGGACGCGGTCCGCGCGACCGCGGTGCCCGAGTCGCTGGCCGTCATCGGCGGTGGACCCGTGGGGTGCGAGTTCACCCAGGTCTTCGCCCGCTTCGGCGCCCAGGTCACGCTGTTGCAGTCCAACGACCGCCTGCTCCCGCTGGACGAGCCCGAGGCGAGCGCGCTGCTGGCCGAGCGGTTCACCGCGGAGGGCATCCGGGTCCGGACCGGGGTCAAGATCACCTCCGCCGCGCACGACGGCGAGAGGTTCACCCTCGAGATCGAGGGCGGCGAACCGGTCGTGGCCGCGCAGGTCCTGGTAGCCGCCGGTCGCAAGTCGGACATGGCCGCGCTCGGCGTCGGTGCGTACGGCCTGAACGAGTCCGCGCGCGGTGTGAACGTCGACGAGCACATGCGCGTTACCGACGGCCTGTGGGCCATCGGGGACATCACCGGCAAGGGCGCCTTCACGCACATGTCGATGTACCAGGCGGCCATCGCCGCTGCGGACATCCTCGGCGAAGAGCACCCCGGTGCCGTCTACCGCGCTATTCCGCGCGTGACGTTCACCGACCCGGAAATCGGCTCGGTAGGCCTAACCGAGGCCGCTGCGCGCGAACAGGGCCTCAACGTCCGCACCGGTACTACGGATCTTTCGTCGTCCACACGGGGTTTCCTGCACAAGGCGCACGGTCTGATCAAGGTGGTCGAGGACGCCGACCGCGGTGTCCTGATCGGTGCGACCTCGGCGGGTCCCACGGGCGGTGAGGTGCTCAGTGCGCTGGTTGTCGCCGTCCACGCGCAGGTGCCCGTGGACGAGTTGCGCGGGATGATCTACGCGTACCCGACTTTCCATCGCGCCATCGAGTCCGCTCTTACGGATCTGCGCTCATAGGGTGCTCACCGACGTCTTGCCGTACCTGGTCTGTCCACACTGCGGTAGCGATCTGGACCTGTCCGGCAACTCCTTGCGCTGCCCGAACCGGCACACGTTCGACATCGCGCGCCAGGGCTACGTCAGCCTGCTGCGCGAGGCCACCGCGTTCACCGGGGACACCGCCGAGATGGCCGACGCCCGCGCGGCGTTCCTCGGCGCCGGGCACTACGCCCTCATCGAGTGGGAGCTGTGCCTGGTGCCGCCCGGGCCGGGCTGCGTCGTCGACGTGGGCGCGGGCATCGGGCACTACCTCGCCGAGGTGCTGTCCGCGCACGACCGCGCGGGCATCGCCGTGGACGCGTCCAAACCCGCGCTGCGCCGCGCCGCCCGCGCCCACCCCCGGATCGGCGCGGTGCTCGCCGACGTGTGGCGGCCGCTGCCGATCCGGTCGGGCGCGGCGGGCCTGGTGCTCAACGTGTTCGCCCCCCGCAACCCGGCCGAGTTGCACCGGGTCCTGCACCCCGACGGCAGGCTCGTGGTGGTGGCCCCGACCGCGGGCCACCTCGCCGAGTTGGTGTCCACTGTGGACATGCTGACCGTCGGGGCGGGCAAGCGGGACCAGGTGGACGCCAAGCTGGCGCCCTACTTCACCCCCGAGGTCACGCGGACCTGCGAGTTCGAGATGGCCCTGGCGCACGCCGACGCCGCCGCCCTGGTCGGGATGGGCCCGAGCGCCTTCCACGCCGACCGGGACACCATCGCCGCGCGGGTGGCCGCGCTGCCCGAGCCGGTCCGGGTGACCGGTTCGGTGTCGGTCACGACCTACCAGCCGGTGTCCACGCCGCGTCCCGCCCGGTAGCGGCCAGCAGCCGCTCCGTCGGCGTGGCGCCCTCGGCCACCGGCAGCTGCCGGGCGAAGAACCCGTCCGGGCCCCAGACCTGCGCTGTCTTGGGCCAGCGGGCGATCCCGGCCAGCATCGCCTCGGCGAGGTCGTCGTCGATGCGCACGTGCAGGCCGACGGCGGTGCCGATGTCCCAGCCGTGCACCAGGGTGTCGCCGAAGTGCAGCGACAGCGCCGTCCGGCCGTTGGTGGACCGGCCGACCACCTCGTAGGACGCGGCCAGCACGGCGTCGTCGGCGAACAGGTCCACCACCGCGGCCGCGGTCCGGCGCCACTCGGTCCGGACGTCCGCGCCGGGCTCGGGCGCGCCGTCGCCGAAGGTGTCCAGCGCGGTGCGGTGGTTGTCGACCATGTGCTGGACGACGTCCCGCACGGCCCAGCGCGTGCACGGCGTCTCGGCGTCCAACTGCTCGTCGGTCAGCCCGTCGATGATCGCGCCCGTCGCGGCGACGGCCCGGCGGTCCAGCTCCCTGAGGTCCACGGTTGTCCTCCCGATTTTTATACGAACGTTCGGTCAAATAGTTCCAGACCTCGGTGCCCGGCGTCCAGGTGTCGGGGGAACCCGGGCGCGTCGCCTAGATTTGGTCCGTGGACGGACGACTTGCCCGCGGTGAGGAGACCCGCCGCGCGACCCTCGCCCGCGCGGTGGACATCGCCACCGTCGACGGGCTGGAGGGGCTGACCGTGGGCAGGCTCGCGGGCGAGCTCGGGTTCAGCAAGAGCGGCGTCTTCGCGCACTTCGGCTCCAAGGAGGAGTTGCAGCTCGCCACCGTCGAGTTTGCCACCCAGGTCTTCATCGACCAGGTCGTGCGGCCCGGCCTTCGCGCGCCGCGGGGCGTGCCGCGGCTGATGGCGCTGTTCGAGTTGTGGATGCGCTTCTCCCGCGAGCGGGTCTTCCCCGGGGGCTGCTTCTTCTCCGCCGTGAGCGCCGAGTTCGACGCCCGCGACGGGCGGGTGCGCGACCTCGTCGTCGCGCGGAACCGGCAGTGGGCGGGCCTGCTGGTCGCGGTGGCCGCCGACGCCGTGGCCGACGGTCAACTTCCGGCGGACACCGACGTCGACCAACTGGTCTTCGAGGTCAACGCGCTGGGGCGGGCGGCGAACGAGGAGAGCCTGACCACCCGCGACGACACGCCCTACACGCGCGCCGAGACCGGCGTCCGCCACCGGTTGGGGGTGTAGTGGGCGCGCGGGGAATGTTCGGGGGTCGTCCCGCGTTGGGACGGCTGTAGCTCTCGCGCACTGGATCGAGGAGGCCCTGTGGCAACGGTCGAGCTGACCGCCGACAACTTCGACGAGGTGGTCGCCCGAGGCGGCACCGTCCTGGTCGACTTCTGGGCGTCCTGGTGCGGGCCGTGCAGGCAGTTCGCCCCCGTCTTCGAGGCCGCGTCCGAGAAGCACCCGGACGTCGTCTTCGCCAAGCTCGACACGGAGGCGCAGCCGCAGGTCGCCGCGGTGTTCGAGATCCGCAGCATCCCCACGGTGATGGTGGTGCGCGACGGCCAGCTGCTCTACGCCCAGCCGGGCGCGCTGCCCGCCGCCGCGCTGGACGACCTGATCACCCAGGCCAAGGCGCTGGACATGGACGAGGTCCGGGCCCAGGCGGCCGCGGCCGAGGCCGCGCAGCAGAAGTAGCACGGACCAGCAACCGGCCCGGCGGGATCCCGCCGGGCCTTTTCGCGTTCACTCCACGCCCAGGACCCGGTAGCGGCCCTTGATCTCCTGGTTGAGGAACGCGCCGAGGCTGGGCGCGGACATGAACTGCCAGTACACCCGCTTCGGGATGTCCAGGTACTGGTAGACCCCGCCGTGGTGGAACTCGACCTCCAGGATCAGCCGGTCCGGGTCGTAGCCGACGGCGGCGACGCTGGACGAGGCCACCGGCTTGCGGTGCATGGCGCCTCCTCCGACGTTCGCGGCCCCGGGGGTTGCCCGGTCCGGACGCAACTGTGTGGCATCCGGGGCACAGATCGCCACCGATACCGCCGACAGCCACCGGATGAGCCGAACCGGGCCGCGGTCGCCGATAAACTGGTCGCCACCGGACGCCGCGTGGGCGAGACCACCACAACCTCGACACCCGCGGGCGCGTCCTATTCGGTGAAGTGCCGCGGGAGTGCGCCGTTCCCCGGTCCGACCACGAGAGGAGCTGGTGGACGCGGTGCTGGAGCTGGCTGCTTCGCTGCTGTCCTTCGCGCACAGCATCTTCGGCCCGGGGATCTGCCCCGGGGACTGGGTGTGGGCGACGAGCACGGCAGGCGCGCTGATCGCGCTGCTGCCGGTGTTGGGCACGGTGACCGTCGCGCTGGTCCGCAAGGTCACCGGCAACACCCTCAACGCCGTCACCATCTCGGTGTTCGGCGCGATCGGGCTGCTCACCGCCTTCCTGTTCCCGTGGCTGCTCTTCGGCGGCATCGGCGGTGTCTACCGCAGCGTGTTCACCGGTGACGGCGAGGTCACGCTCAGCGCCGCCGAGACGCGGTCGTTCGGCGAGGAGCACTGCTGGGTCGGCCAGCAGGCCAGCTACCTCGGCGGCCGGGCCAACGGCTACGAGGTGCTGTTCCACTCCTTCGAGTCCTGGCCGATGCTGCTGCTGCGCATCGGCATGCTGGTCGTGGTGCCCGCGCTGTGCCTGCTGTTCGTGATGCTGCAGGCCAGGGCGGCGCTGCGGCGCGGTCCGAAGTGGCCGTCGCGGCTGTTCTGGCTCCCGTTCGTGGTGCTGATCCTGCTGGTGCTGCCGATCGAGGCGAACACCGTGTCGCACCTGTGGGCCGGGTTCCTGCCGATCAGCGTGCTCGGGTTGATCCCGGTGTACGTGATCGGGCCGCCGAGCTGGTCGGTGGTCGAGCGCAGCTACCAGAAGCCGGACGCCGGTCCGCCCGCGCACCACCAGCCGTCCCAGCACCAGCCGCAGCCCGCGCACCAGGGTGCCCGGCAGCACCCGCCGACGCAGGTGCAGCGGCAGCCGCAGCAGATGTCGGCGCAGCAGCGGCAGGTGCCGCCGCCGGTCCAGCCACCGGTGCCGCAGGGGCCGGTCGGGCCGCGCAAGCCGCCGCCGTACGTGCCGCCGCCCCCGGTGCCAAAGTACGTGCCGGAGGCGGACGCCACCACGAGGGTGACCGGCGACAAGCCGTTCGTGCCGCCCGCGCTCAAGTCGCCGACGCTGCGCGCGCCGGAACCGGAGGGCGCGCTGGCCGCGGACCCCGGGCCGCTGCCGTTCACCCCGCGCGGCGCCACCCCGCCCCCGCCGATCAAGCCGCTGGGCAGCCGCTTCCGCAAGGTCCGCGTGCTGGGCCAGGGCGGGTTCGGCTCGGTGTGGCTGGCCGTGGACACCCAGCTCGACCGCACGGTCGCGGTGAAGATGGCGCACGCGCCGGACGTCGAGACCGAGGAGCGCATGCTGCGCGAGGGCCGCGCGCTGGCCGCCGTGCACCACCCGAACTGCGTGCGGGTCTACGACATCGTCTCCGAGCCCGACGGCCTCGGCCTGGTCATGGAGTACATCGAGGGCCAGCCCCTGGCCGACCGCGTCACCAGCGGCGGTGCGCTGGACGACGTGGCGGTGGCCCGGCTGTGGATCACCATGGCGGGGGCGCTGTCGGCCGCGCACGCGAAGGGCGTGCTGCACCGGGACGTGAAGCCGTCGAACGTGATCATCGACCCGGACGGCAACGCGCACCTGATCGACTTCGGCATCGCCCGCTCGAAGGGCGACTCGACCCTGACGGCGACGGGCATGATGGTCGGCACCCCGGACTTCCTGGCGTCGGAGACCGCGGCGGGCGCGAACGCCACCCCGGCCTCGGACGCCTGGCAGCTGGCGGCCACGGTGAGCTACGCGTTGACCGGCAAGCCGCCGCGCGGCAACCGCGAGAACGCCATGGCCGCCCTGATGGCAGCGGCCAAGGCGGAACCCCTCACGGAACTCCCCCAGCGCAGCGCCCACCGGCGGTTGTTGCTCGCCGCACTCGACCCGGAGCCGGGCCGCCGGCCCACCCTGGCCGCCGTCAGCCGAGAACTCAGCGACTGGCTGGCCCGCGAGGGCCACACCGAGACCGGCCCGGTCACCCAGATCGTCCGCCGCCAGGACATCGAGGGCGAAGACCGCACCCGCCCCGTGCGCTAGGAGCGGCCGGTGGTGAAGTTCTTCGGTGCGCTCGCCCTGCTCCTCGGGCTCACCACGAGCAACCTGTTCTGGCAGTGGCTACCGACCGTGCCGCCCACGGCCACACTGTGGTTCGCCATCGCCCTGGGTGCGATGACGCTCGGCGCGGGCCTGATCGCCATCGACTCGGGGGCGAAGCCGACACTGGTCCTCGGTCTGCCGATCCTCGGTCTGGGGTTGGGCGCCGCGGCGACGGTGTTGTTGGCGGATCCGACCAAGGAGCGGAGCCTGGCATTCGACAGGGCGGCGCTGGCTCTGGCGCTCCTGCCCCTGGGCGCGTCGATCGCGTTCGCCGGTTCGACCAAACACCCACGCCGGGGTGAGTCGGCGCTCGTCGCCGTCACCGGAGCGGGGTTCGCCCTGGCGATCGTGGTAGTGCTCCTCAAGTTCGACCTGCCGCCCTGGCTCGCGTTCGTCCTGCTCGCCTTGGTGGCTGTTTGCGCTTGCGCCATCCTCTCCGCGTCGGCCACCCACCTGGCGAATCGGCGGCCGGAAGTGGCGCACCCGAGTACCACGGAGGCGGAGGCCACCGAGGAGGTGCAGGTCCCCGCAGTGGTCGATCCCGGGCCGCCGCCCGTGCTGGGGATCGGTCCGTTGCTCGTGGAAATGGGCCGGAACGCGGACCCGGTCTACCGGCTACTCCCGCGCAACCGGTGAGTACCGGAGTCCCAGGCGCTGGTAGGGGTCGATGCTCCTGTCCAGCTTCAGCCCTTCGAACAGGTGCCGGGCGTGCGCGGGGTACCCGAGGTCGTGCAACTCCGCCGCGGCGCGGGAGCACTCCCGGACCGTGAGCCCGCAGGCGAAGAGCATCATCGCCATCAGCAGGCCCCACAGGCGGTCCGGGTCGCCGGAGGCGACCACATCGGACACGTCCCAGTGCTCGCTCGCCGAGACCCAGGCCTGGTCGTCGCTCTCGAAGGCGTCCAGCCGGTCGATGAACTCGCGCAGCCGCCGCCACGCGGCCCTGCCCCGGCCGTAGCCGACGATCGTCTCCAGGGTGTCTTCGGCGTCCGCGTCGCCCAGGACGCCGCTGATCTGGTGGACCAGGTGGATGCGCAGCAGGATCGGCAAGGTGCCGTTGGCCGCCAGCCACTTCAGTTCCGACGCCATGCCGGGGACCTCGGCGAGGGCCACCAGGTCGGTGATGGCGTGCATGCGGGCGTCGAAGTCCAGCGCGCGGTCGAGGACTCGATTGCGCAGGGCGAGCCAGTCTTTCGGCTCCGGTGGCTTCGGCTTGGGGGCGCGGTTGCGCACCAGTGCGAACTCGTCGGCGGTGTCGCGGTTGAGTTGTTTCGGGGACGGCAGCCCTCGGCTGATGAGGCGGCGGCTCAGTTCTCGGTAGACCGTCTGCATGGAGAGCAGGTCGTCGCTATCCGGGATGCCTTCGCGTAAGAGGGTGAGGAGTTCGCCGGTGAAGGCGGTGTGTTTTTCGCCTGGTGGGGCGAGGGAAGGCAGGTGTGCCGGTGCGGATACCAGGGTGTAGGTGCCGTTGACCGACAACTGCGCGTCCGCCATGCCCATGACGCCTAACTGGGCCATGACGCGCTCGGAGTAGCAGGTGTCGAGTACCAGGACGCGGACGGTGGCGCGGCTGTTGATCAGTGCCGATCGGAGTTGGTGCAGGTGCCAGACGTTGTAGTCGGGGTAGTCGAGTTCGGTGTCCTGCATGGCCAGTGCGAGTTGGCCACCGGTGTTGAGCACGCTGTGGCCCGCGAAGTAGACCAGCAGCAGGTCTTCCGCCGTGCGGGCCAGGCGTTCGATGCGCGCGGTCTGGTTGGAGGTCAGGTCGTGGAAGACGTGGCAGGACTCCCGGGACAGGCCGCCCAGGGTTGGGTCGGTTAGGACGCGGGATAGGTCTTCTACGTTGTTGCGGACCGCCGGTAGGTCGTGCAGTGCGGGGTCCGTGTAGTGCGCGCTGCCGACCAGGACCGCGCAGGACCTGGTGGGGTCAGCCAGTCGCATCGCCGTTGGTGATCTCCAGGTGGGTGGCGGCTCGGGTGGCCTTGTCCAGGAGCAGGCCGATCTCGTCCGGGTTGGCCTTGACGCGGTCGGCGTCGATGACGATCGAGGTCTCGCCGATCTTGACCTCCAGCTTCAGGGTGGTGCGCTGGTTGCGGATCCAGGTGCCGAGCGTGTTGATCAGCACCGGTACCGCGCCGCCCGCGCTCAGCGCCGCGACCACGATGGCCTCCCACGGCGACCCCATCTGCCCGGCCTGCGGCGGCGCCTGGCGCAGGTGGACCCGGCCGCGCAGGTCGTCCTCCTCGCGCAGCCACGAGAACGCGGACCGCAGGGTGTCGCCGGACTCGTCGGTGTCGGGGGCGGTGACCAGGATCTCCATGCGTGCACGGTACCGGTGCGGTCACCCGTGGTTACGCGGTTTGGCTGGCGAACGTCCGGCGGTAATCCGTCGGTGACACGCCGACCACCCGTTGGAAGTGGTGGCGCAGCAGGGCCGCGCTGCCGAACCCGCACCGCCTGGCCACCTCGTCGACCGACATCGGGGTGCGCTCCAGCAGTTCCCTGGCGTGCAGCACGCGCTGCGCGGAGAGCCACTTGTGCGGGGTGGTGCCGGTCTCGGCGACGAAGTGCCTGGCGAAGCTGCGCTCGGACATCCTGGCCCGGTGCGCCAGCGCGGCCACGGTGTGCTCCTCGGCCAGGTTCTCCAGCATCCAGGCCAGCACCGGCTGCAGGCTGTCGCTGGTGCACTGCGGGATCGGCAGGTCGACGTACTGCCGCTGCCCGCCGTCGCGCTGCGGCGGCACCACCATCCGCCGGGCGACGGCGGTCGCCGCGGCGGCCCCCAGTTCGCGGCGCACCACGTGCAGGCACGCGTCGATGCCGGAGGCGGTGCCCGCGCTGGTCACGATGTTGCCGTCGTCGACGAACAGCACGTCCGGGTTGAGCCGGGCGCGCGGGAACCGGCGGGCGAACTCGTCCGCGTGCCGCCAGTGCGTGGTGCACGCGCGGTCGTCGAGCAGGCCCGCGGCGCCGAGGATGAACGCGCCGCTGCACTCCGAGAGCAGGGTCGCGCCGCGCGCGCTCGCCGCCCGCAGCGCCGCCAGCACGGCGGGCGGGTACTCGGCGCGGATGGTCATCGCGGGGACCGCGACCAGGTCGGCGCCGTCGAGCGCGTCGAGCCCGAACTCCGGGGTGAGCGGTACCCCGATGTTGGACCGCACGGGCGCACCCGGGACCTCGCCGCACACCCGGAACTCGATGGGTGGCACGCCGTCGTCGGTGCGGTCGGTGCCGAACACCTCGCACAGGATGCCGAACTCGAACGGCGCGAAGCCCTCGACGAGCACCGCGGTCACGGTCTGGAGCATGTCGGTAGGGTAGCTGGCAGGATTTTTGCGCACAAGGTCGTATCTGCCACTGTTGGCAGGATTGTGGCCACCGCAAACTTAGTGCCATGACAACCGCACTCCTGCTGGTCGCCCTGGCCGGACTCCTGGTCTACGGCCTCGACCGCAACCACTCCAGGTCCCTCCACACCAGACTGGCCGGCTCCACCGACGTCGAGGACCGTGATCTCGCCCGCACGACCGCGGAACTGGCCGCGGCCGCCACCTGGTCCGATGTGGACCGGGTGGCGGCCGCGGGGGTCGAGCGCCGGGCGGTCAGCGCCAGGACGGCAGCCACAGTTCGGCCTGCCAGCGCCACTCGGTGATCGAGTCGCCGTTGAGGATCGGCCACAGCCAGACGAAGTTGGCCACCACCAACCCCACGTAGAGCGCGAGGGCGAGCAGACCGGTACGACGGCGTTCCGGTCCGTCCCCGTCCTTGCCCAGTAGGTGCCCCAGGCACAACGTCAGACCGAGCACCAGGAACGCCGCCATCGGGGTGGCGTAGAAGAAGTACATCTGCCGGTCGAGGTTGAGGAACCACGGCAGGTACCCGGCGAGGTAGGCGGTCACCACCGCCGCGTAGCGCCAGTCCAGGCGGGAGAACATCCGCCAGATGCCCCAGGCCAGCATCGGCAGCGACAGCCACCACATGGCGGGCGTGCCGATCAGCATCGTCGCCGAGACGCACCGGGTCTCGCCACACCCGGTCGTCGAACCCTCGTAGTAGTAGAGCATCGGCCGCAGGCCCATCGGCCACACCCACGGCTTGGACTCCCACGGGTGCTGCGACTCGGACTTGGTCACCAGGCTCTCGTGGAACTTCAGCACGTGGTCGTGGTACTGGAACAGCGACCCGATCGCGCCCTTGGCGATCGCCCACGGGCTGCCGCCGGTCGTCTCGACCAGGTGCCGGTCGATCGCCACCTCGCTGCCGAACCAGCCGAGCCAGGTGGACAGGTACGCGAGCGTCGCGATGCCGAGGAACGCCCACAGCCCCGGGATCAGGTCGCGCAGCAGCGCGCCGAGCAGCGGCTTGCGCACGCCGACCGTGCGCCGGGCCGTGTAGTCGAACAGGATCGTCAGCAGCCCGAACGCGGCGATGAAGTACATGCCGGACCACTTGACGCCGCACGACAGGCCGAGCAGCACGCCACCGGCGATCCGCCACCAGCGCACCCCGAGCCGTGGTCCGAACGCCGACTCGGTGGCCCAGCCCTCCATGGACGCGGTCCACAGCCGGTCGCGCACCTGGTCGCGGTCGAGCAGCAGGCAGCCGAAGGCGGCCAGCACGAACCCGGCCAGGAAGATGTCGAGCATGCCCATCCGGGAGCCCAGGTGGGACACGCCGTCGGCGATCAGCAGCACGCCCGCGATCCCGCCGAGCAGCGTGGACCGGGTCAGCCGCCGGGCGATCCGGACGACCAGCACCACCATGACCACGCCGAACAGCGCGCCGGTGAACCGCCAGCCCCACCCGTTGTAGCCGAAGAGCCACTCCCCGGCCGCGATGAGCGTCTTGCCCAGCGGCGGGTGCACGGTCAGCTCGTAGGCGGGGTTGTCCTCGACGCCGCTGTTGCGCAGCATCTGCCACGCCTGCGGCACGTAGTGCTTCTCGTCGAAGACCGGGGTGCCCTTGTCCGTCGGCCAGCCCAGGTTCTGGAACCGGACGATGCCCGCGAGCATCCCGACGAAGAGCGTGACCAGCCACCCGCGCAGCCGGTCGGTGGGCATCGGCCTGCCCAGCAGTCGCGCGCGCGCGACGTCGGCAGGGTCGGCCACCGGTGTCACCGGTTCGGGTGACGGGGTCCGGCTGGCCTCGTCGTCGGCTACGAGGGCGCTCACGGGGGGAGATCGTAGGGTGCCCGGTGTGCGATCCGCGTCGGAACTTCCTCGTTCGGGTGGCGCGCTGTGCGCCGGGTGATCTAGAAGTCAACTGATCGTGTAATTGTTTGCCCAGTTCAGGGCGGGTAGAAGAGGTGTTGAGTCGCTGTCGTTACGGGGACGCCGGCGCGCGCACGGACGGGGTTCGCGGTGCCTCCTGGACGACCCACCATCAGGTCACGGCAGGTAGCGGGCGAACTGCGCAGACTCCGCAAGCAGGCGGGCATGACCACCGGCGAGGTCGGCGCCCGGCTCGGCCTGTCGCAGGCGAAGGTCAGCCGGGTGGAGACGGGCTCCAGCGGCCTGCGGATGCGCGACGTCCAGGCGATGCTCGGCCTGTACCGGGTCCCCGAGCCGCGAGCCGCGGAGATCCTCGACCTGGTGCGCCAGGCGGCCGAGCCCGGGTGGGTCCAGGTCCACGGACGCGGGCTCCCCGAGCAGTGGCAGACCCTGATCGACTGGGAGTCACGCGCGGTGGCCCTGCGTGTCCACCATGGAGCGTTGGTTCCCGGGCTGCTCCAGACCGCCGACTACGCCCGCGCGGCCATCCGGGACACCTCGTCGATCACGCCCGGCGAACCGGAGCTGGACGTCAAGGTCGCGGCCCGGCTCGCCCGCCAGGGGATCCTGAGCCGGGAGAGCCCGCCGTCGCTGCACGCGATCATCGGTGAGCCCGCCCTGCGGCTGCCGGTGGGCGGCCACGCGGTGCTGTCCGCGCAGCTGCGGCACCTGCTGGAGGTGGTGCGCAGGCCGCACGTGGTGCTCCAGGTCGTGCCGGAGACCCGGGGCGCGCACCCGGGGCTGGAGGGGCCGTTCCTGGTGATGGACCTGCCGCAGGGGCGGCGGGTCGTGCACACCGAACACCGCTCGCGCAGCCTGTTCCTCGACGACGAGTCCGAGGTGGCCGAACACCGGCGGGCCTGGCGGCGGATCGAGGACCTGGCCCTGTCCCCGCGCGACTCGGCGGACCTGATCGCCGCGCTCTGCTGATCACGGACTTGTTGCCGCGTTCCGGCCGGGCCGTGCTGGGTACGCTTGCGGGGTGGTGGAGATGGCTGGGGAGTACCGGGTGCGGCGATCCGTTGTGGTGGCGTACACCCTCGTCGGCGCGCTGGGCACCGGCGCCTTGTTCCTGATCACCCGGCTGTTGATCAGCGGTTGGGCGAAGACCGTGGACGCGTCGATCACCGTGCCCGCCGTGCTCGTGCCCGTGGTGGTGTGGGGCTACGTCGGGTTCGGCACCATGCGGGAGTACCGGTTGGTGCTCGGGGAGGACGGGGTGCGGTGGTACCGCCCCGGGAGCTTGGTCATCTTGACCTGGGCGGACTTCGAGACCGCCGAGCGCAGGTGGTTCGCGGCCGAGACCCTGCGCTTCAGCAAGGGCGAGATCGTCTCGGCGAACGCCGACCGCGTTCGGGGGCGGGCGTCCGGCAAGGTTGTGCGGCGCCTCCGCGACCGCAGGCTCCCGGTGTCCTACTTCTTCGAAGACTGGCGCACTTCCCCGATTGCCGCGGCGGTGACCCGGTGAGCGGTCTGCTGATCCTCGCGGCCACGCCGCTGGGGGAGATCGGTGACGCCTCGGCACGACTGGTCGAGGCGCTCGGGAGCGCGGACGTCATCGCGGCCGAGGACACCCGGCGGGCGCGCAACCTCGCGTCCGCGCTGGGGGTCGCGCCGAGCGGTCGGGTCGTCAGCTTCTACGACGCCGTCGAGAACACCCGGGCGCCGTCGCTGGTCGAGGCGGTCAGGAGCGGGCAGACGGTCCTGCTGATCACCGACGCGGGCATGCCGAGCGTGTCCGACCCCGGCTACCGGCTGGTCGCGGCCTGCGTCGCCGAGGACCTGGCGGTCACCTGCCTGCCCGGCCCGTCCGCGGTCACGACGGCCCTCGCGCTGTCCGGGCTGCCGTGCGACCGGTTCTGCTTCGAGGGCTTCGCGCCGCGCAAGCAGGGGGAGCGGCGGAAGTGGCTGGCGCAGCTGGCCGACGAACCGCGCACCGCCGTCCTCTTCGAGGCGCCCCACCGGATCGAGGACTGCCTGGCCGACGCGGTCGAGGTCCTGGGCGGCGAGCGCCGGGCCGCCGTGTGCCGGGAGCTGACCAAGACCCACGAGGAGGTCAAGCGGGGGACCCTCGCCGAACTGGCCGAGTGGGCGAAGGACGGCGTGCGCGGGGAGATCACGGTCGTGCTGGCGGGGGCGGAGCCGCGCACGGCGGACCTCGACACCCTCGTCGAGCGCGTGCGGGCGCTGACCGCCGAGGGCACCCGGCTCAAGGAGGCCGCCGCCGAGGTCGCGGCGGCGGCCGGGGTCAGCAAGAAGACCCTCTACGACGCCGCGGTGAGCCGCGCCTAGGAGGGACCGGTCGTGATCGAGGTCGTGGACACCCGGCTGGTCGCCAAGGTCACCGGCCGCGAGTCGATCAACGAGACCGACCGCCGCTACGGCGTGCACGGCACCGACCTCGGGATCATGTGGGACGACGACCGGGGCCGGACGCTCGTCGCCTTCGGCGACACCTACGGCGAGGGCTGGTGCGGCAACGGCGCCGGGCCGCGCGAGGCCGACTGGCGGTACAACTTCCTCGCCTTCGCCGACGACCGCGATCTCGCCACCGGCCTGCGGTTGTCCTCGGTGGTGACCCGTCCGGACGGGCACGCCCGCCAGATCCTCGACCGAGGGTCCAGCCGTCGCGAAGAGACCGTCATTCCGTGTTCCGGCGTATCAATCGACGGTAAGCACTACCTCCAGTACATGTCCGTGCGGGGCTGGGAGGGGCCCGTCGGCTGGTGGACCAACTACGGCGGCATCGCGGTGTCCCATGACGGCGGCTATACCTGGGACAAACCCGCCGACGCGCGGTGGGTCAACCGACGCAGGCACGACAACCCGTTCCAGTTGGGCGCTTTCGCGCGTGAAGGTGACTACCTGTACCTCTTGGGCGTTCCCAACGGCCGATGGGGCGACGCGTGCCTTGCCCGCGTCGCCCCGACCGACGTGCTCAACCGCCGCGCCTACGAGTACTGGACCGGCGCCACCTGGTACCCCCGTGACGAGTTCCGTGCCGTACCGGTCATGCGCGGTCCGATCGGTGAGCTGTCGGTGCTCTATTCCGTCTATTTCGGACGGTGGCTTGCCGTGCACCTCAACGAAACCCTGGCCGCTCTTGTCCTACGCACCGCCGAACACCTCACCGGCCCGTGGTCGGAGCCAGTGGTACTCGTGAGCGGTAAGGACTACCCGGCGCTCTACGGCGGATTCCTGCACCCCGCGTCCGCCGACGGCCCGGACATCCACTACACGATGTCGCAGTGGGGTCCCTACAACGTCTTCCTCATGCACTCGCGCCTCACGCGCTCTCCCGGCGGAACGTCCTGACGCCCCACAGCACCCCGAGCCCGGCCAGCACGAGCAGCACGAGCCAGCCGGTCAGCAGCGCGTCGGTGGTGAACTCGCTCCGGAAGGACGCCCGCTCGGCGTCGATGACGTGCGTGAACGGGTTCCAGCGCGAGATCGCGTACAGCCAGTCCGGGGCCAGGCCCCGGGTGATCGGGATCATGATCCCGGACAGCAGCATGATCGGCAGCAGCACGGTGTTGAGCACCGCGGGGAACGCCTCCTCGCTGCGCAAGGTCAGCGCGAGCGCGTAAGAGCAGGACGCGAGCGCGATTCCCAAGAGGAACACCATGGTCAGGGTCAGCACTACCGCGCCGAATGACGCTCTTAGGTCGAACACCGTGAACGCGAGGATGAGGATCAGCACCGACTGCGTCAACAGGTGCACCGCGTCCCGCAGCACGCGTCCCAACAGCAAAGCCGTACGGCTCACCGGTGTGACCTGAAGGCGCTCGATCACACCCAGCCGCAATTCGGCCAAGAGACCGAAACCGACGAAGGCCGCGCCGAAGAGCGCCAACTGCGCGATCAACGCCGGAGTGAGGATCTGCCACGACGTGCCCGGTGGGAAGCCGGGTGTGTGTTCGGTCATCTGCTCCAGCAGCGGGCCGAAGAAGAAGAGGTACAGCACCGGCTGCATCAGGCCGATGATCATCCACGCGGGATTGCGCAGCGACAGCATCAGGGCTCGGGAGAACACGAGCCACGTCTCACGCGCCAACGGGGGCCTCCTGCTCGGTGCTCAGCTCGGCGTCGCGGATCGTGCGGCCGGTCAGGGTGAGGAAGACGTCGTCGAGGGTCGGCTGGTGCACCCGCAGCGAGGTCGTGGCGATGTCGGCGACATCGAGCGCGCGCAACAGCTCGGGCATCGCCAGATCGCCGCGCGGCACGCGGAACTGCACGCCCCGCTCGACCGTGGCCACCTCGCTGGACCGGGGGATGCGCGCCGCGATCTCCGCGACCCTGGGCAGGTCGCGGTGCTCGACCCCGACGGCGACCAGGTCACCGGCGACGCGCGCCTTCAACTCGGCGGGGGCGCCGGTGGCCACGATGGTGCCGTTGTCGATCACCAGCACCCGGTCGCACAGGGCGTCCGCCTCGTCGAGGTAGTGGGTTGTGAGGAAGACGGTGGTGCCGTGCTGCTCGCGCAGCGCGCGGATGTGCTGCCACACGTTGGCGCGACTGCGCGGGTCGAGCGCGGCGGTGGGCTCGTCGAGGAACACCAGGCGCGGGTCGTGGACCAGGCCCATGGCGATGTCGAGCCTGCGCCGCTGTCCGCCGGAGAGCGCCTTGACCGGGCGGCGCAGCAGGTCGGTCAGGTCGAGCCGGTCGGCCAGGGCGACGGTGCGGGCTCGGGCGTCGGACTTGGTGCGGCCGTAGAGCCTGCCGATGGCCTCCAGTTCCTCGTGCACCCGGGCCTCGGGCCGCGTGCCGCCGGTCTGCCCGACGTACCCGATGCGGCGGCGGACGCCGAGCGGGTCGCCCGCCAGGTCGCGCCCCGCCACCGTGGCGGTGCCCGCGGTGGGGCGGAGCAGGGTCGTGAGCATCCGCAGGGTGGTGGTCTTGCCCGCGCCGTTGGGGCCGAGGAAGCCGACCAGCTCCCCGGCCGCGACGTCCAGGTCCACCCCCCGGACGGCGTCGGTGGTCCGGCCCCGCGTCCGGAACGTCCGGGCGAGACCGCGTGCCTCGATCATGGGTCACCTCTATTCAAACTTGACTAGTGCCGTACGCAGGATGGCCCGCCCGGCGTTTACTAGTCAAATTTGAATAGCTGGCGGCTCGTCGCCGACGGCGAACGTGTAGGCGCCCCCGTCGATGCGCTCGATCAGCCCCTCGGCCCACTCCAGGTCGGCCACCGTCTGCCCGATCCACAGCCCGGCCTGCTCGTTGACGTGCTCCGGCTTGACCCCCGCGCCGCCCGACCGCCACGACTCCAACTCGGCGAGCTGGATCCGCAACCGCGCCACCCGCTGCCGCAGCATCTCCACCGCGACCTCGCGCCGCAGCACCGGCAACATCGCCACCGCCGCGTTGAGCATCGTCGGGTCCCCGGGCACGCTCAGCCCGGCGCGGACCAGCCGCTCCAGCTCGACCCGGCCCGCGGGGGTCACCGCGTAGACGGTCCGCTCCGGCCCGCCGTCCCCCGGCTCGACGGAGTCGACCATCATCCCGTCGTCCACGGCCTTGCGCAGGGCGTGGTAGAGCGAACCGGGCTTGACCCGCGCCCAGCTGTCCGCCCGCCAGCTCAGCAGCTCCGCCCGCAGCTGGTACCCGTGCGCCTTCCCGGCCCAGAAGACCACGCCGAGCACCAACATCCGCGTGGCCGACATCGGACCTCCACACCGCAGCACCGCCTGGACGGTTTTAGATTAGGTGGCGCTCCGCCGCCGGAGCCGCGCCGGACCGGCCCCGCCGACCGCGGGGCCTCACCTGATCGAGCGAGCGCGCCCGGACCGCGGGCGGGTCGGGCGCAACCCGGTGGTTCCCGGTCCACGGGCCTCCGTACGCTTGGCCGCTATGAGCGCCCCCGTGCTGACCTCGGTGGCCTGGCCCTACGCCAACGGCCCCCGCCATATCGGTCACGTCTCCGGATTCGGTGTCCCCTCGGACGTCTTCTCCCGCTACATGCGCATGTCCGGGCACAAGGTGCTCATGGTCAGCGGCACCGACGAGCACGGCACGCCCATCCAGGTGCAGGCCGACCAGGAGGGCCTGACCGCCCGCCAGCTCGTCGACAAGTACAACCGGGTCATCGTCGAGGACCTGCACGGGCTCGGGCTGTCCTACGACCTGTTCACCCGCACCACCACCGGCAACCACTACCAGGTGGTGCAGGAGCTGTTCCTCGCCCTGCACCGCAACGGCTACGTGCAGTCCAAGACGCAGATGGGCGCCATCAGCCCCTCCACCGGCCGCACGCTGCCCGACCGCTACATCGAGGGCACCTGCCCCATCTGCGGTTACGACGGCGCGCGCGGCGACCAGTGCGACAACTGCGGCAACCAGCTCGACCCGATCGACCTGAAGAACCCGCGCTCGCGGATCAACGGCGAGACGCCGAAGTTCGTCGAGACCGAGCACCTGTTCCTCGACCTGCCCGCGGTCTCCGAGAGCCTGGGCAGCTGGCTGTCCACGCGCACCGAGTGGCGGCCGAACGTGCTCAAGTTCGCCACGAACCTGGTCTCCGACCTGCGCCCCCGGGCCATCACCCGCGACCTCGAGTGGGGCGTGCCCGTCCCCCTCGACGGCTGGCGCGACCTGCCGATGAAGCGGTTCTACGTGTGGTTCGACGCGGTCGTCGGCTACCTGTCCGCCAGCGTCGAGTGGGCCCGCCGGACCGGTGACAAGGACGCCTGGAAGGAGTTCTGGACCGACCCGGCCCAGGGCTACTACTTCATGGGCAAGGACAACATCGTCTTCCACTCGCTGATCTGGCCCGCCATGCTGCTCGGCCAGAACGGCCGCGGCGACAAGGGCGGCACCACCGGCTCGCTCGGCGACCTGGCGCTGCCCACGGAGATCGTCTCCAGCGAGTTCCTGACCATGAGCGGGTCGAAGTTCTCCACCTCGCGCGGCACGGTCATCTACGTCCGGGACTTCCTCAAGCAGTTCGGGCCGGACCCGCTGCGGTACTTCATCTCCATCGCGGGCCCGGAGAACCAGGACACCGACTTCACCTGGGACGAGTTCGTCCGCCGCACCAACTTCGAGCTGGCCAACGAGTGGGGCAACCTGGTCAACCGGTCCATCTCGATGGCGCACAAGAACGTCGGCGCCGTGCCCCGGCCGACCGCGCCGACCGCCGCCGACGAGCAGCTCAAGGCCCAGTCCAGGGCCGCGTTCGACACCATCGGCGCCAACCTGCGCCGGTCCCGCTTCAAGGCAGCCGCGTCCGAGGCGATGCGGCTGGTCGGCGCGGCGAACAAGTACCTCTCCGACGAGGAGCCCTGGAAGCGCAAGGACGACCCGGAGCGCCGCGACACCATCCTGCACACCGCGCTGCAGGTGGTCTCGGACGCGAACACCCTGCTCACCCCGTTCCTGCCGCACTCGGCGCAGAAGGTGCACGAGCTGCTCGGCGGCAAGGGCGTGTGGGCGGCGCAGCCGGAGCTCAAGGAGGTCGACGACCTCGACCACCCGGAGATCAGCTACCCGATCCTGACCGGTGACTACGCGGGTGAGGCCGCGCGCTGGGAGTCGACCGAGATCGAGGTCGGCAGGCCGCTGGACAAGCCGGAGCCGCTGTTCGCCAAGCTCGACCCGGAGCTCGGCGAGACCGGTCCGGAGTGGGCGCCGATCACCAAGTGACACCCCGCAGAGGCGAGCGACCGCCGGTGCCGGAGCCACTCCCGGCGCCGGTGGTCGACGCGCACACGCACCTGGACGCCTGCGGTGCCAAGGATTCCGCCGAGGTGTCCACAATGCTCGATCGCGCGGCGGCGGCCGGTGTGGACCGGGTGATCACGGTCGCCGACGACCTCGCCTCCGCTCGGTGGGCGGCCGAAGCGTCCACTTGGGACGACCGGGTGTTCGCCGCCGTCGCGGTCCACCCGACCCGCACCTCGACCTTCGGCGAGGCTGAGAAGTCCGCGCTGGAGGAGCTGGCGCGGGCGCCCCGGGTCGTCGCGGTCGGCGAGACCGGGCTCGACTACTACTGGGACTACTCGCCGCCCGAGGCGCAGCACGCGGCGTTCCGCTGGCACATCGACCTCGCCAAGCGGGTCGGCAAGCCGCTGATGATCCACGACCGGGACGCGCACGCGGACGTGCTGCGCATCCTCACCGAGGAAGGCGCGCCGGAACAGGTCGTCTTCCACTGCTTCTCCGGCGATCTCGAGTTCGCGAAAGCGTGCGTGGAACGCGGATTCGTGCTGTCCTTCGCCGGCCCGGTGACTTTCCGGAACGCGGCCGCGCTGCGCGAGGCGGCGGCGTACACGCCCGTCGAGCAGCTGCTGGTGGAGACCGACGCGCCGTTCCTCACCCCGCACCCGTTCCGCGGTCGGCCCAACGAGCCGTACTGCGCCGCGTACACGCTGCGCGACCTCGCGGCGCTGCGCGGTGACGACGTCGCGGAGCTGGCGGGTGCGGTGTCCGCCACCGCGGACCGCGTGTTCCGACTGCGCTCCGTGACATCTGACCTTGCGAGCGGTGAGTGATTGCGATGATCGGGGGATGGGTCGACACCGCCAGCGGTGTGACAGGACTCACGAGATCGCAGGATGTGTTTGCGCAACCCCCTCGGGCTCGTTACTGTCCCGTGACCGTACGACTAGGGGCACCAGCCCCGAGTCGGCCCGGAGCAAGTCGGTACACGTCGGGGTGGCTGGCTACGGGTCGTCGGACACACACGAAAGCGCTGGACGACCGGGCGCGCGCGAGGGAGTGGGCACTGGCGGCTGAGGCCGAGCCGATGCCCGCTGCGACGCGACCGGTGGGTCTCTGCGCCTTCATGGAGGAATCGACCCTGTGAGCGGTAAACAGACCGGCGGTTTCGACCGCCCCGGGCACGACGGCTTCGCGGATACCGACTGGTTCACCCCGGTCCGCAACGTCGCCACCACCACGCTGGACGACGACTTCAAGGCGTGGCAGGCGGAACTCCCGGCCTTCGGCAGTTTCCCGAGCAACCCGAGCTTCCCCGACGTCGACGCCGACACCGGCTACTCCTCGTCGCTCAACATCACCGACCACGACGTCCGGTTCGCCCTCGGCCCGCAGGCCGACGAGATCATGGCGACCGCGGGTGTGGACGTCGACGAGCTGATCCGGCTCATCAACGCCGAGACCACCGTCCTGCCCGTCATCCCGGACGAGCTGTCCGCCGAGCCGCAGCCGCTGAAGGTCGGCACGGCCGAGCCGGACGCCCCCGCGCCGGGCCTCGTCGCCGCCGTCAAGCGGTGGAAGGCGACGTTCCTCAAGGCCACCATCGCCGCGGTCCTGGTGACCCTGATCGGCGGCGGTGGCGCCGCGATCGCGATGAACAACACGGTCACCGTCGACGTCGACGGCCAGACCCACCAGGTCAACACCTACGCCGACACCGTGGGCGAGGTGCTCGCCGAAGAGGGCATCTCCGTCGGCCAGCACGACTCGTTGAGCCCGTCGCCCGCCGCCGAGATCGGCGACGACGGCCGGATCGTGCTCCAGCGCGGCAGGCAGCTCATGCTGACCGTGGACGGCGTGCAGCAGGAGCACTGGGTCCGCGCGGGCACCGTCGGCGACGCGCTGCGCCAGGTCGGCGCCCCCACCAACGGGTCCTGGGTCTCCGCGGCGGGCGACTCCGCCATGCCGCTCAACGGCACCTCGGTGGAGATCAAGACCGCCAAGACCGTCACGGTCTACGACGGCGGCAACGAGCCCCGCCAGATCACCACCACCGCGCTGACCGTCGACGAGTTGCTGCGCGAGCAGAACTTAAGCCTCGGCCCGCAGGACGCGCTCAACACCGCGACCGACCTGAAGATCACCTCGGGTGCCGAGGTCAAGATCAGCCGGACCGGCGTCACCGTGATCAACCAGTCCGAGCCCATCGCCATCCCGGTCCAGAAGGTGGACGACCCGGAGGCGGACAAGGGCAAGGAGACCGTCGTCGAGCCCGGCGCGGCGGGCGAGCGCATGGTGACCTACCGGATCACCGAGAAGAACGGCAAGGTCACCAAGCGCGAGGAGATCGGCTCCAAGACGCTGACCGAGGCCAAGCCGAAGATCGTCAAGGTCGGTACCAAGAAGCCCCCGCAGCCCGAGACCCCGCCGGTCACCGACGGCTCGGCGTGGGACCGCCTCGCGCAGTGCGAGGCCACCGGCAACTGGGCCATCAACACGGGCAACGGCTACTACGGCGGCCTCCAGTTCGACGCGGGCACCTGGCGCGCCTACGGCGGCACCGCGTACGCGGCGCTCCCGCACCAGGCCAGCCGCGAGCAGCAGATCGCCATCGCCACCAAGGTCCGCGACGACCGGGGCGGCTACAGCGCTTGGCCCGCCTGCGCGCGGAAGCTGGGCCTGCCCACCTGATCGGGAAAACCCCGCCAGGAGTTCGAAAAGACCGCCGGTCGCCCACCTCGGGCACCGGCGGTCTTTTCGTTCAGGCGGAAACGATATTCGCGGTGAACGTGAAGGGTTTATCGCGGGCGCTCTCGGTTCGCTTCGCCAGGAGCCGCGGATTAGCCGGGCGCCCCGGTCCCGTAACCTTTCGGAGGTGACCGGATCGGCAGCACTCCTCGGCCCCGCGGACATCCGCAGGCTCGCCGACGAACTCGACGTGCGCCCCACGAAGAAACTGGGCCAGAACTTCGTGCACGATCCCAACACCGTCCGCCGCATCGTCGCCACCGCGGACCTCACGCCGGACGACGTCGTCCTCGAGGTCGGCCCCGGACTCGGCTCCCTGACCCTGGCCCTGCTCCCGGCCTGCGAGCGCGTCGTCGCCGTCGAACTCGACCCGGTCCTCGCCGAGCGCCTCCCGCAGACCGCCGCGGATCGGGCGCCCGAGCTGGCGGGCAACCTGACCGTCATCCACGCCGACGCCATGCGCGTGGCCCGCGAGCAGCTCGGCGAGCCCACCGCGCTGGTGGCGAACCTGCCCTACAACGTCGCCGTCCCCGTCGTGCTGCACCTGCTGGCCGAGGTGCCCAGCCTGCGCACGGTCCTGGTCATGGTCCAGGCCGAGGTCGCCGACCGGATGGCCGCGGGCCCCGGCAGCCGCGTCTACGGCGTGCCCAGCGTCAAGGTCGCCTGGTACGCCGAGGCGCGCCGGGTCGCCACCGTGTCGCGTTCGGTTTTCTGGCCGGTGCCCAACGTCGACTCCGCGCTCGTCCTCCTCAAGCGCCGCGAAGTCCCCACCGGGGTGGCGCGGGCCGAGGTCTTCAAGGTCGTGGACTCCGCCTTCGCACAGCGGCGCAAGACCCTGCGCGCGGCGCTCGCTGGCCTGGCCGGGTCACCGGCGGTAGCCGAGCGCGCACTGGTCGAGGCTGGGGTGGACCCCGGTCTGAGGGGCGAGCAATTGTCGGTACGGGACTACGTCCGGATAGCCCAGGCGTTCACACGCTTGTCGTAGTCCCGTCACACGAGCACTACTCCCTCCGTGTGACGTGCGGAACGTCAAACCCCATCTTGACCGCTCGTACTTGCTTTTGGTGGTCCCGGTCGGGTCTACTCTGTGAGCGATCCATCCTGAGCGGCTGAGAGACCTGGCTCGTTGACGCCGCAGCAACCACCCATCGCGGGCAGGTGCTACCGCCAGGAGCGATGGAGGAGTTGAGAAAGTGATGCGGATCCTCACCTCACGGCGGGTCATCGACCAGTGCAGGCGGACCGTGACGGCATGTCGTCGCATGGCGTAGCTAGCTGATTTTCGCGCAGCACCACGTCTTCGACACCCCTTTCACCACCACATCGGACAGTCCTGACCGGACTTGAGCCGATCCTTCGGCATGCCGCCGCGCCAGCTTGGAGCAGAACCGTGATCACCGTCGAGAACCTGAGCAAGTCCTTCTGGGGCAACACCGGCCCCGTCGTCGCGCTTGACGACGTCACCCTCGAAGTGCCCACCGGCACGATCACCGGTGTCGTCGGCCCCTCCGGTTCCGGGAAGTCCACACTGGCCAGACTCGTCGCGCTCCAGGAGCGCCCCGACAGCGGTGTCATCCGCGTCGACGGGTTCAACACCGCCGCCCTCGACCCGCGCAGGCTGCGCGCCGCGCGCCGCCGCATCGGCGTGGTTGCCAAGGGCGAACTCCTCCCGCAGCGCACCGCCGCGGGCAACATCGCGCTCCCGCTGGAGCAGGCCGGTGTCGACGGCCCGCAGCGGCGGGAGAAGGTCGGCAAGCTGCTCGACCTGATCGGCCTCACCGACAAGGCCGCCCGCTACCCCGACACCCTGACCCCCGGCCAGCGCGCCCGGGTCGAGGTCGCCCGCGCCCTGGTCGGCGACCCCGGCCTGCTGCTGGCCGACGACCCCACCCACGAGCTGGGCACCGACGCCGCCGCGGGCGTGCTGACCGTGCTCGACCGGGCCCGCGCCGAGCTGGGCGCGACCGTGCTGGTGGTCACCAGCGACGCGGGCGTGGTGCGCCGCATCGCCGACGACGTCGCGCTGCTGGAGTCCGGCAAGGTCACCGAGCGCGGCAACCTGCTCGCCCTGGTCCAGGACCCGACCAGCCGCGTCGCCCGCGAGCTGCTGCCCGCCATCGACGCGCCGGAGGAGGCCGCGGCCGGGCACGACCGCGTCGCCGAGGTGGTGCTGGTCGGCTTCGCCGCCGTCGGCGCGCTGCTGCCCGAGGCCACCGCCCGCTACGGCGCGGCGATCTCGGTGATCGGCGGCGGCCTGACCCGCATCGGCGAGACCCCGGTGGCCCGCTTCCTGCTGGGCGTCTCCGGTGGCCACGCCGACGCCGCCCTGGGCTGGATCGCCGAGCGCGGCGGCCTGGTCCGCCAGCGCGTTTCCGGCCTCCACGGCATCGCAGCCGCCGCCTGACCAGGCCGGTCCGCCGGAACGCGAACAGGCGAAAACGACGAGGGGCGCTCCCACCGGGGGCGCCCCTCGCGCGTGTTCGTGCTCCCAGGGCATCGCGGCGGCTGCTTGATCGACCCTGAGCAACCTGCGCGATCTCGCCGCCTCGGCGGAGCCGGGGCCGTGTCACAGCTCTCGCCGCCTTGGCGGACCCAAGGCCGTGTCACAGTAAGGTGGGTTGGTGCTCGCTGTCGTGCCTCCCCCGGTGACCGTCCGCGTGCCGTCCAAGGTCAACCTGCACCTCGCGGTCGGTGACCTGCGCCCGGACGGCTACCACGACCTGGCCACCATCTTCCAGGCGCTCTCGCTCACCGACGAGGTCACCGTCGCGGTGACCGACGAGCCCGGGGTCGAGGTGCACGGCGAAGGCGCCGATTCGGTGCCGACCGGGCCGAGCAACCTCGCCTGGCGGGCCGTGCAGGAGTTGGCCGCGCACGTCGGCCGCGACGTCGACGAGCCTAAGGTGCGCATCGTCATCCGCAAGGGCATCCCGGTCGCGGGCGGCATGGCGGGCGGCAGCGCCGACGCGGCGGCGACCCTGGTCGGGCTGGCCGCGCTGTGGAAGCTGGAGATCGGCCGCGACGAGCTGGCCAAGATCGCCGCGCGGATCGGCAGCGACGTCCCCTTCACCCTGCACGGTGGCACGGCGCTGGGTACCGGGCGGGGTGAGCGGCTGGTGCCGGTGCTGGCCAGGCACACGTTCCACTGGGTGCTCGCGTTCGACCGGCGTGGACTGTCCACCCCGAAGGTGTTCGGCGAACTCGACCGGTTGCGCGAGGACGGCGACCCGCCGCGCATCGGTGAGGTGGAGCCCGTACTAGAGGCACTGGCCACGGGGGACCCACGCCAATTGGCTTTGTTGTTGGGCAATGACTTGCAGGCCGCCGCGGTGTCGCTGCGACCGGGCCTGCGCCGCACGTTGCGCGCCGGGGTGACCGCGGGTGCCCTCGCGGGCACCGTTTCGGGTTCCGGCCCCACTTGCGCGTTCCTGTGCGAGGACGCCGAATCCGCGCTGCGCGTGGCGGCTGAACTCTCCGGCGCCGGTGTCTGCCGGACCGTCCGGGTGGCACACGGGCCGGTGCCCGGCGCCAAGGTGGTCAGCACCGAGGAGGCGCCCCGCCCGGCCCCGCCCGAGGCACACGCCTGAGCGGGGCTGGACCGGACGACTGGGGGCAGGCCGGTCGCGGTTCAGACGTCCGTGCCTGCGGCTCACGCCACCCGGGCTCGCCAGGTCGGGAACGGTGCCGGGTGGGGGTGGGTGGCGGGCGGAAGTGCCTCAGTACTTCCAGTGCCAGCCGGGTACGTCTGTCGGCAGGTTGCGCGGCTTGTAGGTCAGGGTGCCGTGCTCACTGGCCGAGTCGATCAGGACGATGCCGTAGTAGCCGGAGTCGTTGAGGTAGAAGTCGTCCGGCAGGTAGCGGTGCTTGGGCAGGCACGAGGTGATGATCCCCTTGCCGGTCTGCTTGCCCTCGCCGTTCTCCGTGGTGAAGTCCTCGGCGCTCATCCACCAGCCGGAGTCCGGTTGGTACGCCTCGCTGGTCTGCAGCACGATCGTCGCGGCCAGGTAGTGGCCGTTGTTGGGCGGCAGACTGCCCGGTTCGGTGCAGTTCACCGCCTGCACGCTGTCGAGCCACAGGGTCGCCAGCACGGGGCTGCCCCCCGCGCGGATCTCGATGTGCCGCCCGAGCCCCACCCCGCGGGTTCCGTCGGCAGCGGTGTCATCGGACTCGCTCGAACAAGCCGTGAGCGACACGGTCGCCGCCACGATGGCAGCCGCGAACCGCGCCGACCGGCGCACATAAGACATTGGACCTCCAGACGAACTTGTACGTCGTAATTAGTCGATTTTTGTTACCACGTCAAAAGAATCACACGCTCTGTGGCCAACTCGTCGCGCAGCCGGAAAACGATCACCTTGCGTTGCCGGACAAGCGCGGTGGATATTCGGTAAAACTGGGAATGTGATCTTGCGACCGTCCACTTGAGTTTCGTCGACCGCGGTGACCGGGGCCCGTCGCCGTGCTCGGTACGCTGTCGGGTATCCGGCCGCGCGTCATGAGGGAAAGTGCAGGTAGATGGCCAATCTGGTCAACCTGGAGAGCGTCAGCAAGAGCTTCGGCGTGCGGCCGCTGCTCGACGGGGTCTCCCTCGGTGTCGGGCAGGGCGACCGCATCGGCGTGGTCGGGCTCAACGGCGGCGGCAAGACCACGCTGCTGGAGGTCCTGGCGGGCCTCGAACCGGCCGACGACGGCCGCGTGAGTCGCAATCGTGACCTGCGCATGGCGGTTGTCACACAGCGCACCGAGCTGGCGGGCGACACCCCGAGGGCCGCCATCCTCGACCCGCTGGGCATCACCGAGGAGCACCAGTGGGCCGCCGACCCGCGCGCCCGCGCCGTGCTGATCGGTTTGGGAATAACCGACCTCGGCCTGGACAGCCCGGTCGCCACCATGTCCGGCGGCGAGCGGCGCCGGGTGTCGCTGGCCGCCGCGCTGGTGCGCGAGCTGGACCTGGTGGTGCTCGACGAGCCGACCAACCACCTCGACATCGAGGGCGTGCAGTGGCTGGCCGACCACCTGCTGACCCGGGGCACCGCGCTCGTCGTCGTCACGCACGACCGCTGGTTCCTCGACACCGTGTGCACCCGCACGTGGGAGGTCGTCAACGGCCAGGTCGAGCAGTACGAGGGCGGCTACGCGGACTGGATCTACGCCCGCGCCGAGCGCTCCCGGCTGGCCGACACGCTGGAGGAGAAGCGCCGCAACCTGGCCCGCAAGGAGCTGGCCTGGCTGCGCCGCGGCGCGCCCGCCCGCACGTCCAAGCCGCGCTACCGGATCGAGGCCGCCGAGGCGCTGATCTCCGACGTGCCCGACCCGCGCGACACCGTCGAGCTGCTGGCCTTCGCCAAGCGCAGGCTGGGCCGCACGGTGATCGAGCTGGAGGACACCTCGATCAGCGCGGGCGACAAGCCGATCCTCGACCACGAGACCTGGCGGGTCGGCCCGGGCGACCGCGTCGGCCTGGTCGGGGTGAACGGCTCGGGCAAGACGACCGTGCTCAAGCTGCTTGCGGGCGACACGCAGCCCGCGACCGGCAAGCGCGTGCAGGGCCAGACGGTCCGGCTGGCGCACCTGACCCAGGAGCTGCACGAGCTGCCCGCCCAGCAGCGGGTGCTGGAGGCCGTCGAGGAAGTCGCCCGGCGGGTCACCCTGGGCAAGCAGGACCTGTCGGCCTCGCAGCTGGCCGAGCGCTTCGGGTTCCCGGCGAACCGGCAGTGGACCCCGATCGGCGACCTGTCCGGCGGCGAGCGGCGCAGGCTCCAGCTGGCCCGGTTGCTGATGGCCGAGCCGAACGTGCTGCTGCTCGACGAGCCGACCAACGACCTGGACATCGATACCCTCCAGCAGCTGGAGGACCTGCTCGACTCCTGGCCCGGCACGATCGTGGTCGTCTCCCACGACCGGTACCTGGTGGAACGGGTCTGCGACCGGGTCGTCGCGCTGTTCGGCGACGGCAAGGTCACCCAGCTGGTGGGCGGCATCGAGGAGTACCTCACGCGGCGCGCGGCCGTGGTCGCGGAGGCGCCCGCCAAGCCGGTGAAGGCCCCGGTGGTGACCGAGGCCAAGGTGAGCGCGGCCGACCGGCGCGCGGCGCAGAAGGAGCTGGCCCGCGTCGAGCGCCGGATGGGCACCCTGGACAAGAAGGAAGCCCAGCTGCACGACGACCTCGCCGCCGCCGCGACCGACGCGGCCCGGCTGCTCGAACTCGACGCCGAGCTGCGCGCGGTCGTCGCCGAGAAGGGTGAGCTGGAGCTGCGCTGGCTCGAGATCGCCGATACCGCGGAGTAACCCCTGATCTAGGATCTGCTGCCATGAGCAGGTTCGTCGACACGCTGCTGGAAACCGTCCGCTCGCTGGGCGACGCCAAGGGGATCACGACCGGCGAACCGAAGGCCCCGGTCCGCCACACCTGGGGGCAGGTGCACGAGCGCGCGCTGCGCATGGCCGGTGGGCTGGTGGCGGGCGGGCTGCGGCCCCGGGGCGCGGTGGCCGTGCTGGCCGCGGAGCCCGTGACGATCGCCCCCGCGGTCCAGGCGGTGTGGTTGGCGGGTGGCAGCGTGACGATGCTGCACCAGCCGACGGCGCGGACCGACCTCGCGGAGTGGGCGCACGACACGGTGCGGGTGCTGAACATGATCGGCTCGGAGCTGGTGCTGCTCGGTGAGCCGTTCGACCAGTTGGCGCCGCTGCTCGACGAGCACGGGATCGGGTACCTGAAGCTGGCGGAGCTGGGGGCGGGTGAGCCGCTGGCGTCGGTGGTATCGGTTCCGGAGGACGCGCCCGCGCTGCTGCAGCTGACCAGTGGGTCCACCGCGGACCCGAAGGCGGTCCGGATCACGCACGGGAACCTGTACTCGAACCTGACGGCGATGGTGGAGTCGGCGGGGCTGGACGTCGAGCGGGACATCATGGTGTCGTGGTTGCCGCTGTTCCACGACATGGGGATGGTCGGGTTCCTGACGGTGCCGATGACCGTCGGGTTGGAACTGGTGAAGGTCACGCCGGTGGAGTTCCTCGGCGGGCCGTTGGTGTGGGCTGATCTGATCTCGCGGCACCGGGGGACGATCACGGCGGCGCCGAACTTCGCGTACGCGCTGCTGGGGCGGCGTCTGTCCGGTGTGGACTCTTCGGATGCGTACGACCTGTCTTCGCTGCGGCTCGCGCTGAACGGCGCGGAGCCGATCGACGAGAAGGCGGTTGGGTCCTTTGTGGAGCAAGGGGTGCGGTTCGGGCTGCGGCCGGAGTGCGTGTTCCCGGCTTACGGGATGGCCGAGGTGACGTTGGCGGTGTCGTTCGTGCCGCTGATGACGGGGCTTCGGTTGGACCGGATCGACGCTTCGAAGCTGGAGGCGGAGAACCGGGCGGTGCCGGGGGAGGGGCGGGCTTTCGCGGTGCTGGGGAAGCCGTTGCGGGGGATCGAGGCTCGGATCGTGGGGGATTCGGGGGATGTGTTGGGGGAGCGGGAAGTCGGGGAGATCCAACTGCGCGGCGAGGCGGTGACGCCGGGGTACCTGACCGTGGATGGGCCGGTGGACACGCAGGACGCGGAGGGGTGGCTGGCCACGGGGGACATCGGGTACCTGGTCGGGGGTGAGATCGTGATCTGCGGGCGGCGCAAGGACGTGATCATTCTTGGTGGGCGGAACATCTATCCGACGGATATCGAGCGGGCCGCGAATGCGGTGGAGGGTGTTCGGGCGGGGAACGCCGTGGCGGTGCGGATCGACGCGGGGTCGCGGCGGGAGCGGTTCGCGGTGGTGGTGGAGTCGCGGTTGGCGGGGGATGAGGCCGCGGAGAAGGCGCTGCGAAAGGAAGTGGGGGCGCGGGTGTTCGAGTCGGTGAACGCGCGGCCGTCGGCGGTGGTGGTGTTGGCGCCCGGGTCGTTGCCGAAGACGCCTTCGGGGAAGTTGCGGCGGGCTGCGGCGGGGGAACAGGTGGCTTCGCTGGTCAGCTCGGCTGAGTGATTCGGGAGCGTTGCTGGCCTGTGGGGTTGGCGGGTTGGGTGGCGTTGCTGGCCTGCGGGTGAGCGGGTTGGGTGGCGTTGCTGATCTGTGGGCTGGGCGCGTTGGGTTTGTCCGGCTGTTCGCGGAAAAGATGGGCGGCCTCGATTGGGCGAACTTGCTTTGCGCGGGGCCCCTACGGACCTGCGGTGGGGAAGAGCGGTGGGGATGGGCAAGCCCACCCCACCCGCCGGGAAGCTTGGCAGGTCCGTCCCCCCACGCAAAGCAAGTCCACCCAATCAAGGCGTATGGCAGGGGCGCGTTGCGTTCTGGTGGGGGCTGGGCTTCTGCGGCGGTTGAGGGGTGGGCTGGAGTAAAGGAACGCCGGAGTGAAATTCGTGGGCCGGTGGGCCGGTGGGCCGGTGGGCCGGTGGGCCGGTGGGCCGGTGGGCCGGTGGGCCGGTGGGCCGGTGGGCCGGAACGAGCGGCGGTTTGAGCCGTGGGATCGGCGCGATGGTGGTGCGGTGAAAGTGGTCGGGCCTGTTCGGAGTTCAGCCCTCCTCAGCGAGCCACTAGCGCCTTGCAGGCGAATCACTCCCGGTCGGCGCTGCCACCCCGCTGCCGGTGACCCAGCCAAGCTCGTGGATCAGCGGCGGCTGTTGCCGACTCTCGGCGGGCCGTCCCCAACCTGCGGAGGGTTGTCCACAGGCTTGATCATCACCGCCGGAAATCGTCGGTCCCGCTCGGTAGAATGGATATTGGGGGCCGGAGGCGTGAACTTGATCATCGCGGCGAGGGTGTTCGACCTGACCTGATCTGCCGGATTCCGCGTTCCCGCTGTGGATCGGTCTGCTTGCTGCGGAGTCGATGGCCAAGGGGTGGTGGCGGGTTTGTCCTGGTTGGTTCAGCCTGCCGAGTGCGGTTCTTGAGCCGGGAGATCAGCGTTCGCGGCGTTCCAGTTCTTCGATCCAGGCGGCTTGGACGGCGTCCACCGCGTCCGGGTGGTAGCCCTGGCCAGGGTAGGCCGCCAGACCGAGTCGTATGCCCTTGATCTGGGCGGCGGTGGGGCCGGCGCCGTGTTCGAAGGCGGCTCGGTCTAGCAGGTGCGCGAGGCGCTCAACGTCGTTGGGGTGGTAGCCCCTGGTGGTGGGGGGCGCTGGCGGGAGGGGGAGGTAGGGGATCTCCGAGTTCGTGGGTTCTCGGGGGTCCATCTCCTTCGACCGGGTCTCCAGCTCCGCCACGACCGTGTCCAGGAAGTGGTCCACCTGGTCCTCGTTGTAGCCGCGCTTGACCAGGGGGGCCGCGTCGAACTCGACCTGGCGGACGTCCTTCACCGTCAGCCGCGCCTTGCCGGACAGGGCGGCCTCCACCTTGTCCAGGAACTCGTCCACCTGGTCCTCGTGGTACCCGCGCCTGCCGAAGGGGGCTTTGTCGAAGGTCACCGCGCGCACTGACTCCGGGGTGAGGGTCATGGTGGCTCCCGTCAGGTCGCGTGGAACGAGTTCTGGGCGGCTTCCAGGCCCTGGGCCACCAGGGTCGCCACCGCGTCCGCGCACCGGTCGATCTCGAAGGCCAGGTCCTTGCGCTCGGTCGTGCCGAAGTCCCGCAGGACGTAGTCCGCCGGGTCCATCCGGCCCGGGGGGCGGTCGATGCCGAAGCGGACCCGATAGTAGTCCTTGGTGCCCAGCGACTTGGTGATCGAACGCAGGCCGTTGTGCCCGTTGTCGCCGCCGCCCAGCTTGAGCCGGAGGGCGCCGAAGGGCAGGTCCAGTTCGTCGTGGACGACCACCACCCGGTCCGGGCCCGCCTTGAAGAACTTGGCCGTGCCGACCACCGGGCCGCCGGAGAGGTTCATGAAGGACCGGGGCTTGAGCAGCACCACGCGGTGGCCCGACAGCCTGCCCTCCAGGACCTCGGCGCCCGCCTTGTGCGCCTTGAACCGGCCGCCGACCCGGGCGGCGAGTTCGTCGAGGACCAGGAAGCCGATGTTGTGCCGGTTGCCCTCGTACTTCGGGCCCGGGTTGCCCAACCCGACCACCAGCGTCGGCGCGTCGCCGTCGACCATGCGCACTCCCGGTTAACCGCCGGTGCCCCGGCCCAGCGAACTGGGACCGGGGCACCGGGTGGAAATCTGCTCGTCAGCCCTCGTCGGACTTCGGGGTCTCGACCACACCGGCGCCCTCGGTGTCGAGCTCGCCCTCCAGCTGCTCCGCCGTCGGGGCCGTGTTGACCGCCAGCACCAGCGCCTCGGGGTCGCCCGCCAGCGACGCGCCGCGCGGCAGGGTGACCTGGGCCGCGGTGAACTGGGTGCCCGCCTGCGCGCCCGCGATGTCCAGCTCGACCTGCTCGGGGATGTGCAGCGCCTCGACCTCGATCTGCAGCGTGGTCAGGTCCTGGGTGATCAGGGTGCCGGGGGAGGCGTCGCCGTTGATCACGATCGGGACGTCGACGGTGACCTTCTCGCCGCGCTTGACCAGCAGCAGGTCGACGTGCTCGATGTAGTTCTTCAGCGGGTGCGTGGTGACCGTCTTGGTCAGCGCGAGCTCGGTGTCCGAGCCGATGTTGAGGGTGAGCACCGCGTTGTGGCCGTGCTCGCGGACCACGCGGGCGAACTCCAGGCCCGGCAGGGCCAGGTGCTGCGGGTCGGAACCGTGTCCGTAGAGCACGGCAGGGATCTTGCCCGCACGGCGGGTGCGGCGGGCGGCGCCCTTGCCGAACTCGGTGCGCTGTTCGGCGGCCAGACGTACCTCGGACACGGTGGTGCTCTCCTTGCGATCAAAGTGCGGCGGGGGCGCGACTTGTAGTCGGGGCAGCCTGCGGCAAGGGGCACGGAGGGCGCGAGACGTACGGCTCTTGCGTCCGCCACGTCGATCACGCCAGGCGCGATGCCCGCCTCGCCGAGGCAACTCGAATAGTTTACGCACGCACCGCGCGTGGGGCGAACCCGGGGGTGCGCCCCACGCGCGGCTGCTGGCTGATTCTTGAGGTGACCGGCCGGTTAACGACGCTTGTCGACTGGTCGGACGGCGGCGTCTGCGCGGGTTTCAACGGCCCCGCTCGCGGCCCTCCAAACCGGGGACGACGCCGGGCGGGGACGTGGGGGGTGGGTGGTGGGCGAAAATCGACTCAGGCGTCGCCGTCGAACAGCGACGTGACCGAGCCGTCCTCGAACACCTGCTGGATCGCGTGCGCGAGCAGCGGGGCGATGGACAGCACGGTCATCCCCGGGAAGCGCTTCTCGTCCGGGATGGGCAGCGTGTTGGTGAACACCACCTCGCGGGCGCCGCACTCCGAGAGCCGGTCGCGGGCCGGGCCGGACAGCACGCCGTGGGTGGCGGCCATGACCACGTCCGAGGCGCCCTCGTCGAGCAGGTGGCGCACCGCCTTGGCGATGGTGCCGCCGGTGTCGACCATGTCGTCGATGACCACGCAGAGCTTGCCCTCGACCTCGCCGACCACCCGGTTGGCCACGACCTCGTTGGGCTTGAGCGGGTCGCGGGTCTTGTGGATGAACGCGATCGGTACGCCGCCGAGGTCGTTGGCCCACTTCTCGGCGAGCTTGGTGCGGCCCGCGTCGGGGGAGACCACGACGATGTTCTGCTGGGGGTAGTTGTCCTTGATGTAGCGGGCCAGGATGTTCTGCGCGAACAGGTGGTCCACCGGGCCGTCGAAGAAGCCCTGGATCTGCGCGGTGTGCAGGTCGACGGTCATGATCCGGTCCGCGCCCGCGACCTTGAACAGGTCGGCGATCAGCCGCGCGGAGATCGGCTCGCGGCCCTTGTGCTTCTTGTCCTGCCGGGCGTACGGGTAGAACGGCATGATCACCGTGATGCGCTTGGCGCTGGCCCGCTTGAGCGCGTCGACCATGAGCAGCTGCTCCATGATCCACTGGTTGATCGGCGCGGAGGCGCTCTGCATGACGAACGCGTCGCAGCCGCGCACCGACTCCTCGAACCGGACGAAGATCTCGCCGTTGGCGAAGTCGTACGCCGACTGCGGGGTGATGCTCACGTTCAGGTGCTTGGCCACTTCTTCGGCCAACTCCGGGTGCGCGCGACCGGAGAACAGCATGAGGTTCTTCTTCGGGGTCCCGGTCTTGATGCTCATGGGGTCTCGTCCTCGCTGTTCGTCTTGACCGCGTCCTGGTGGGCGCCCTGGTCGGCGTCCTGCTGTGCGCGCTGGGCGCGCTCGGCGGCCTCGGCCGCCGCGGTGCCCGGGCGGCGGCTGACCACCCAGTTCTCGACGTTGCGCTGCGCACCACCGGAGACCGCGAGCGCACCCGGCGGCACGTTCCGCCGGATGACGGTTCCGGCACCGCTGTACGCCCCGTCACCAACAGTGACCGGTGCCACGTACATGTTGTCGGACCCCATCCGCACATGGGAGCCGACAACTGTGTGGTGCTTGTTCACCCCGTCGTAGTTGACGAACACGCTAGCCGCACCGATGTTGCTGTGGTCACCGATCGTGGCGTCACCCACATAGGACAGGTGTGGAACCTTCGAACCGGTCCCGATCTGCGCGTTCTTGGTCTCGACGAACGTCCCGATCTTGCCCTTGATCCCCAACCGGGTGCCCGGCCGCACGTAGGCGAAGGGTCCGACGGTGGCGCCGTCGCCGATTTCCGCGCTCGCTCCCTGGGTCCGGACGACCGAGGCTTGCTCACCCACTGTGACGTCGGTCAGCGTGGTGTCCGGTCCAATGACGGAATTGGCCCCAATGGCGGTGACTCCCCGCAACTGGGTGTTCGGCTCGACCAGCACGTCGCGGCCCAGCACCACGTCCAGCCCGATCCAGGTCGTGGCCGGGTCGACGACGGTCACCCCGGCCCGCATCCAGCCCTCGACCACGCGGCGGTTCAGCTCGGTGCCGAGCCGGGCCAGCTGCACCCGGTCGTTGACGCCCTCGACCAGCCACGGGTCCGCGCACACCAGGGCGCCGACCCGGCGGCCGTCGCCGCGGGCGATGGCCAGCACGTCGGTCAGGTACAGCTCGCCCTGGGAGTTGTCGGTGGACAGCCGCGACAGCCCGTCGGTCAGCACCTCGGCGTCGAAGGCGTAGACGCCGGAGTTGACCTCGTCGATGGCGTGCTGCTCCTCGGTGGCGTCCTTGTGCTCGACGATCGCCCGCACCGTGCCGTCCTCGGCCCGCAGGATCCGGCCGTAGCCGGTCGGGTCGGGCACCTGGGCGGTCAGCACGGTGACGGCGTTGGCCTGCTCGGCGTGCTCGGCCAGCAGCGCGTCGAGGGTCGCGGTGTCCAGCAGCGGCACGTCGCCGTAGGTCACCACGACGGTGCCGGTGATGGTGCCGAGCGGGGCCAGCCCGCAGGCGACCGCGTGGCCGGTGCCGTCCTGGGTCTCCTGCACCGCGGTGGTCACCTCGCGGCCCAGCGCCTCGGCGACGCGTGCCAGGTGCGCGCCGACCGCGTCGCGGCCGTGCCCGAGCACGACGACCAGGTGGTCCGGCTTGAGCCCGGCGGCGGCCCGCACGGCGTGCTCGACCAGCGGCCGCCCGGCCACCGGGTGCAGCACCTTGGGGGTGGCCGACTTCATCCGGGTGCCCTCCCCCGCGGCCAGGATGACCGTGGTGACCTGGCCCGGACGTGCCCGATCGGGGGTGGTTCGCGACATCGCACTCCCTAGCATGTGGCTCAACGATCCTGGTATCGGCTCAAACCAGTTGGAGGCACGGTCGCTCGCGGGCAGGTGATCGCTCCTACGACGCCGGCCGGGGGCCGATCCTACGTGGCCTCGCGCAGCACCCATCCCGGGTCGTCCGCCTTGGCCTGCCGGTCGCCATCGGTACTGTGGGCGCTTCGGTGCTTCCCGTTGCCCGCGCGGTGTCCGCCGCCCTGGTCGGCGCCGTGGCCGGACCGGTTCTCCGCCGCCTCGTCCGCGTCGCTGCCGCTGATCGCGACGATGTCGTTCCCGCCACCGCGCTTGGCCTGGTACATCGCCGCGTCCGCGCGGGCCAGCGCGCGCACCGCGGTCTCCTGCGGGCGCAGCGACACCACGCCGATGGACAGCGTCACGCCGTGCGAGAGGTCCTTGGGCAAACCCGAGACGGCGTTGATCGCGCGGCGCAGCGCGGCCTCGGCGGCGGTCAGCGGCGCCCCGGGCAGCAGCACGATGAACTCGTCGCCGCCGTAGCGGGCCACCATGTCGCTGCCGCGCAGCGCGTCGCGCAGGGTGCTGGCCACGACGCGCAGCACGTCGTCGCCCTCGGCGTGCGACATCCGGTCGTTGACGCCCTTGAAGCCGTCGAGGTCGACCAGCGCGATGGCCAGCGGGTGGTTGGCGGGGGAGGAGGCCAGGGTCTCCAGCCGCTCGTCGAGCGCGCGCCGGTTGGGCAGGCCGGTCAACGGGTCCTGCAGCGCCTGGCGGGTGATGGTGCCGTGCATCCGCGACAGCCGCTCGTGCTCGCGGCGGGTGTTGAGCGTGGCGATCCGGGACTCGCGCATGTCCCAGAGCTGGGCCTCCAGTTCGGTGGCGTAGTGCTCCAGCGCGCTGGTGGTGCGCTCGCCGCCGTCCGGTCCGGACAGCCGCGCGTACTCCCGGATCAGGCACAACCGCAGGGTCGGCTCGGCGGCCTCGTGGTACATCAGCGCGCGCGCCTTGCCCAGCACCTCGACGGCTTCCTCCTCGCGGCCCTCGTGCTCCAGGCAGCGGGCCAGCGCGATGGCCACGATCACCAGCTCGCGCGGGTAGCGGCGGGACTCGGTCAGGCCGCGCAGCCGCTCGATGTGCGTGCCGGACGGCTGGGCCAGGGCCAGGGCGGCGCCGATGACCGGGTTCTGGTCGGCGGCGGCCAGGTGCGCGTCGCGGGGGAACAGCGACTCGCGGAACGGCGCCTCCACCGCGACCGCGATGGCCGCCGCGGTGGCGAAGCGCTCGGCGGCGCGCTCGTCCTCGCTGATCCGCTCCAGCCGCAGGCCCCAGCCGACCAGCAGCCGGGCCCGGTTGATCAGGTGCACGGAGATCAGGTGCGGGCCCGCGCTGGCCCGGATGCTCTTGTTCGCCCGGTTCATCACCTGGTCGGCGATCTCGTACACGCCGAGCTGGGTGAGCACGGTGCCGATGTCCATCAGCGTGGCGGCCATGATCATGTCCCAGTTGCGGCCGCCGAACTGGGCGTCGGGGGTGATGTCCTCGTCCAGCATGGCCAGCGCGACCGCGGCCTCGCTCAGCGCGGCGTCCTCGGCGCCCGCGAGCAGCAGCCTGCGCCCGCGCAGCGCGTGCGCGTCGGCCTGCAGCACCACCAGGCCGTGCCTGCGGGTGTGCGCGAGGAGTTCGTCGAGCAGCGGTTCGGCGGAGTCGGCCAGCTCGTTGTTGACCACCCGCACGGCGACCGCGGAGCGCAGCAGCTGGGCCACCATGCGCGGCTCGCCGCGGTGCTGCGCCTCGGCGAGCAGGCGGTCGACCTCCGCGGTGTGCCGGACCCGCTCGAGCACCGGGCTGACCTGGATGACCGCGAGCAGTTCCCGGGCGCGGCCGACCAGCCAGGCGTCGGAGCGCTCCTCCAACGCGGGCAGTTCGGTGTCGTCACGCTGCTCGTCGTCCACGTGGCCCGCGGCACCCCCCTGTGCTTCTCCGGTTGTCCTGCTCGGAGGTGGTCGACGGGTCTAACCGGACACCCGTGCTTCGGGGGGTACCCGGTGACCGTGCTCCGCCGCCAGGATTCGAACCTGAACCATTGGAACCAAAATCCAAGGTGCTGCCTTTACACCACGGCGGACCGTGCGCGGTGTTCGCTCACAGTGGGGAACATCGTGGCATGCGCGTGGTGGTGCGGGCAGCAGTACCCGCGCGATTGGACTCCGGTCGCGTCCGTTCGGGTGTTAGCGGCATCACAAGCTCCACGACGGTGTTACGCACCGGGGCGATTCGGGTGCGGTGCGTTCCGGTCGGTGGCGAATCGAGTCCCACCCGTTCGTCGGGTTGTGTCGAATCTCCCGGTGGGTACGCCTGCCGGAGGTACTGGCGCGGGCGCTGGTCCAGTCCTTACGCTGTCGTAAGTTACGGCACCGTAGGTGAGGCCGACTCCGACCGGTTTCGGGAAGGACATCCATGACGAGCACGCTCGACGCTGACGCGGGAGTGGACAAGAAGGGCCCCAAACCGATCATCGAGGGCAGGCGCAACCTGGCCACGCAGATCGCGGTGTACGTGTTCATCCTCGTGCCGTTCGCCGCGCTCGTCGCGGCCGTCCCGCTGCTGTGGGGCTGGGGCATCGGCTGGGTGGACGTGGCGTTGGCGGTGTTCTTCTTCTACTGGAGCGGCCTCGGCGTGACCGTCGGCTACCACCGGCTGTTCACCCACGGGTCGTTCAAGGCCAAGCGGCCGTTGAAGATCGTGCTCGCGGTCATGGGCAGCATGGCGGTGCAGAGCCCGCCGATCACCTGGGTCGCCGACCACCGCCGCCACCACGCGTTCTCCGACCGCGAGGGCGACCCGCACTCGCCGTGGCTCTACGGCACCTCGCCGTGGGCGCTGACCAAGGGCTTCTGGCACGCGCACATGGGCTGGATCTTCGACCACGACACCACCAACAAGCAGCGCTTCGCCCCCGACCTGATGGCCGACCCGGACATCCAGCGGGTCAACAAGCTGTTCCCGTACCTGACCGGCCTGACCCTGGTCCTGCCCGGCGTCATCGGCGGCCTGATCTCGTGGTCGTGGTGGGGCGCGTTCACCGCGTTCTTCTGGGCGGGCCTGGTGCGGGTCGCGGTCCTGCACCACGTGACCTGGTCGACCAACTCGATCTGCCACATGATCGGTGAGCGCCCGTTCGCCAGCCGCGACAAGGCCGCCAACTTCTGGCCCCTGGCCATCCTCAGCTTCGGCGAGTCCTGGCACAACCTGCACCACGCCGACCCCACCTGCGCCCGCCACGGCGTCCAGCGCGGCCAGATCGACACCTCGGCCCGACTGATCTGGATCTTCGAGAAGTTCGGCTGGGTCACCGACGTCCGCTGGCCCAGCGAGGCCCGCCTGGCCAAGCTCGCGGTCACCAAGTAGCCGAGCGGGTTCGGGCCGCCCGCGTTTTCCGGTTGGCCCGAACCCCTAGGCTGGGTCGGTGGCGGCGAGAAGAGCGGAGCCGGAAGCACCCGTGCGGGTGCGGATGACCGGCAAGGAACGCAGGCAACAGCTCCTGGACGTCGCCCGCGCCCTCTTCGCCGAAAAAGGCTTCGACGGCGCGTCGGTCGAGGAGATCGCGCACCGCGCGCACGTCAGCAAACCCGTGGTGTACGAGCACTTCGGCGGCAAGGAGGGCATCTACGCGGTCGTCGTGGACCGCGAGATGCGCACCCTGCTCGAAGGCATGACCCACGCCCTTTCCGAGGACGCCCACCCCCGGGTGCTGCTCGAACGGGCCGCGCTGTCCCTGTTGGACTACGTCGAGGGCAGCACCGACGGGTTCCGGATCCTGGTGCGGGATTCCCCGGTGGCCACGGCCACGGGCACGTTCTCCAGCCTGCTCAACGACATCGCCAGCCAGGTGGAGCACATCCTGGGCGTGCAGTTCGCCAAGCGCGGGTACGAACCGAAGCTGGCGGCGCTGTACAGCCAGGCCCTGGTGGGCATGGTGGCCTTCACGGGTCAGTGGTGGCTGGAGGCCCGCAAACCGGCGAACGTCGAGGTGGCCGCCCACCTGGTGAACCTGGCCTGGAACGGGCTGTCCAACCTGGATGGTGCGCCGGTCTTGCAGGAACGGCCGTGATCTCGACCTGTGGTCTACCTCGACCGGAGTTGTGCCGATCAGGTCTTCATTTCGTGCTGTAGTCGGGTGTTCATGGGAGTTCCGCGCGGGCGGCCGTGGCCGGACGGCCGCCGTGGTGGGCTTACGCGGGTGTGATGCGGAGCAGTTTGTCGTCGGTGCCGTTGGACGTGGTGACGTACAGGGATCCGTCGGGGCCGGTTCGGGCGGCGCGGAGGCGGCCGTACTTGTTGGTGAACTCCGGTGGGATGGTCACCGACGTGACGTCGGCCTTGTCGTTGAGGGTGAGGAAAATGAGTTTGGCGCCCTTGAGCGCCGTGATGACCAGCGCGCCGTCGAGCGTGCCCCACTTGGGGCCGTTGACGAACGCGGCGGCGCAGATGGCCTCGGTGGTGGCGCCCGATTCCCACTTGGCGGGGACGGCGTCGGGGAAGCGGGTCCGGTCGGTCATCGGGACCGACTCGTCGTACCGGGTCGAGGTGCCGCCGCGGGAGGGGTCCCAGCCGTAGTTGGCGCCGGGGATCGAGAGGTTCACCTCGTCGTTGTTGTCCGGTCCGTGTTCGGCGGTCAGCACCTGGCCGTTGTTGCGGACCGCGACCCCTTGGACGTTGCGGTGGCCGTAGTTGTACACCGGCGAACCCGGGAACGGGTTGTCCGGCAACGGTTTCCCGGTCTTCAGATCGATCCGCAGCACCTTGCCGCCCAGGTTGTTCTTGTCCTGGGCAGCGGTGGGCTGCGCGGTGTCGCCGGTGCCGACCAGCAGCGAGCCGTCCGGCCCGATCGTGGTGCGGCAACCGGAGTGCCTGCCACCGGACGACAGCGGTAGTCCGGTGAGCAGTTCCTTGACCCTCGTGGCGACGAGTTCGTCCTCGGTCAGCCGCCAGGTGACGAGCCGGATGTCCACCGGCTGGCCGTTCTCCTGGTGCGTCTGGCAAGTGGTGAACTCGCGTGTCGTAGCGAAGTCGGGGTGCACGACCAGACCCATGAGGCCGCCCTCACCGCGCACCTGCACGGTGTGGGTGGCCGCCTTGAGCCTGGTGATCGTGGCACCTGGCCTGGCCGACGACAGCAGCGCGATCTCTCCCGTGCGCTGCGTCACCAGCACCTTGCCGTCCGGCAGGAAACCCACGTCCCAGCCGTGGACCAGACCGCTCGCCACGGTCTCCACGGTCAGGGCGGGCGCGCTCGCGGGAACGGGGGCCGGACCCGTCCCGCCTGGCTCGGCGGACACGACCGCCGCCGAGGCGCACCCGGCGAGCACCACCAACGCGGACGCGATTATCAGCGTGTTTCGGCGCATACCCGCAAGAATGCCCCACATCGGGACCTCGTACCGAACGGGTCCGAAACCGGCCATTCCCAGTGGTGCCGAACCCGGCGTGCGGCGAACCGGACCCGGATACCGTGTCCGGGTGAGCGAGCACCTGAACCTGACCAGCGACGGAGCGGTCGCGACCCTCACCATCGACCGCCCGGACAAGAAGAACGCCTTGAGCCTCGAGATGTGGTCGGCGCTGCCGGGCATCGCGCGCCGCGTCCGCGCGGACGACCGTCTCCGGGCGTTGATCATCCGGGGCGCCGACGACGCCTTCTCCGCGGGCGCGGACATCAGCGAGTTCGCCACCGTGCGCGGCGACGCCGACGGTGCGCGCCGCTACGCCGCCGCCATCGAGGCCGCGGTGAAGTCGCTGACCGACCTGCCCAAACCGACCATCGCCGCGATCACCGGCTTCTGCATCGGCGGCGGCTGCGAGCTGGCACTGGCCTGCGACATCCGGCTGGCCGCCGCCGACGCCCGCTTCGGCATCACTCCGGCCAAGCTCGGCATCGTGTTCACGCTGCCGTCGACCAAGCAGCTGGTGGACGCGGTCGGTCCGGCCTGGGCCAAGCAGATCCTGTTCACCGGCGACATCATCGACGCCCCCACGGCCCTGCGCATCGGGTTGGTCAACGAACTGCACGCGACCGACCTGCTGGACAAGCGCGCCACCGAACTCGCCTTGGTCATGGCATCGCGTTCCCAGGTCACGATCCGCGGCGCGAAGGACATCGTGGGACGCGTGGTCGCTGGCCGCCACGACGAGGACGACGACGTCGTGCGGATGTACGCGGCGTCCACGGCCAGCACCGACTACGCGGAGGGAGTGGCCGCCTTCCTGGAGAAGCGCACGCCCCGCTTCTGATCCACCGACGACAAACTGCTCCGCATCACACCCGCGTAAGCCCACCACGGCGGCCGTCCGGCCACGGCCGCCCGCGCGGAACTCCCATGAACACCCGACTACAGCACAAACCGAAGACCTGATCGGCACAACCGCCCATCGATGTTTTGTTGGGCCGAGCACGCACCGTGCTCGGCCCAACACCGGTCGAGATAGACCACCGGCCGAGATCACGGCCGTTCCTGCAAGACCGGCGCACCATCCAGATCTGCCGGTGGGCTAGCCGTCCGATGGACCAGGTTCGGCGGTCAACGTGGCTAGTTCGGCGGTCAGGTTGGCGCGGGCGGGAATTTCCCACGCGGCCCTGCCGTGCGGGGTGCGGTAGAGGGTGGGTAGGGCCAGGAGGTCTCGCAGGACCGCCGCTCGTCCCGCGCGGAAGGCGTCGTCCGGGACGTGGGCGTATTCGGTGCGGATGGCTGTCGCGTACGCCTCGTAGTTGTCCGAGGCGAGGATGGTGAGGTCTGCGTCGCAGAGGACTTCGCCGTTGCGGTCTCCCGGTGCGGTCCGGTGCCCGCGCGTCAGCCGCACCAGGCGGGCCACCTCCGCGGTCGACGCGGCGTCCAGGGGCAGTTCGGTTTCGGCCAGGCGGGCGCTCATCTCCTCGTCGTCCGGTCGCCCCTGGTAGACCGCGTCGTGGTACCAGGCGGCGAGGCGGACCAGGTCCGGGTCGTCCGCGTGGGCCGCCAGCCGGTCTACGGCGGTCAGCACCGCCACCAGGTGGTCCAAGTCGTGGTACCGGCGGTGCGGCTCCGACCACCGCCCCACCAGCACCGGTCCCAGCTCCCGCGCCAGCCCCAGCCGGTCGGCCAGCGGTGTCCACCATTCGAGTGCCACGGGGCGGAGGCTATATGTCGGCGACGCCTGTCGTGGGTACGCCGTAGGCTGGGACCCGCCCCCTGGGCGCACCCCCAACCACCCCTGGACCGCGTTCTAAGGACACCCGTCTCGTGGCGAAGCTGCACGGCCTGCTCGAAACCCTGCTCGCCGACCCCGCCGCGACCGCGGTCGCCGACGCGGTCGGCGCGCCGACGCTGACCCTGCACGGTCCGGTCGCCGCGCGGCCGCTGGTGGCCGCCGCGCTCGCGGCGGAGGTCACCGTGTTGGCCATCACGGCCACCGGTCGGGAGGCCGCCGACCTGGTGTCGGTCGTCGGCGACCTGCTCGGCCGCGGGGCCGTGGCCGAGTTCCCGAGCTGGGAGACGCTGCCGCACGAGCGGCTGTCCCCGCGCGCGGACACGGTCGGTGCGCGGTTGGCCGTGCTGCGCAGGCTCGCTCACCCGGAGGAGCACCCGGCCGGGCAGCTCAAGGTCGTGGTCGCCACGGTCCGCAGCCTGATCCAGCCGATGGCCCCCGGTCTGGGTGAACTGGCCCCGGTGCACCTGAAGACCGGCGAGGAGCAGGACTTCGACTCCGTCGTCGCCCGCCTCGCCGACCTGGCCTACGCGCGGGTCGACATGGTCGAGAAGCGCGGCGAGTTCGCGGTGCGCGGCGGCATCGTCGACCTCTTCCCGCCGACCGCCGAGCACCCCGTCCGGGTGGAGTTCTGGGGCGACGAGGTCAGCGAGATCCGCCCGTTCGCCGTCGCCGACCAGCGGTCCCTGCCCGGCGAGGTCGCCGAGGTCACCGCCCCGCCGTGCCGCGAGCTGCTGCTCACCGCCGAGGTCCGCGACCGCGCCGCCGCGCTGGCCGAGCTGCACCAGTCCGACGCGCACCTGCACGAGATGCTGGCCAAGCTCGCCGAGGGCATCCCGTCCGAGGGCATGGAGGCGCTGATCCCGGCGCTGCTGCCCGGCGAGATGCAGCTGCTCACCGACGTCGTCCCGGCGGGCACCCACGTCCTGCTCAACGACCCCGAGAAGATCCGCACCCGCGCGCACGACCTGGTGCGCACCGGCCAGGAGTTCCTCGAGGCCTCTTGGATGGCCGCCGCCGGTGGCGGCAAGGCCCCGATCGACCTGGGCGCCTCCGCCTACCGCGACCTCGCCGACGTGGCCGCGCACGCCCGCGACGGCGAGCACCCGTGGTGGACGCTCTCGCAGCTGACCACCCCCGACCCGGACGCGGTCACCCTCGACCTGCACCCCGTCGAGTCCTACCGCGGCGAGGTCGACCGCGCCTTCGCCGACCTGCGCGCGCACACCGCCACCGGCGGCGCCGCCGTGCTCGTCGTGCCCGGCGCGGGCACCGCCAAGCGCGCGGTGGAGCAGCTGGCCGACGCCGAGGTGTCCGCGGTGTTCGCCGAGGACGGCCTGCCCGAGCCGCCGCGCGCGGGCGTGGTCACGGTGGTGTGCGGCGCGATCGAGGACGGCTTCACCGCACCCGGCTCTGCCCTGGTCGTGATCACCGAGACCGACCTGACCGGTGGCCGACACGGTACGTCCACAAAGGACATGACGGTCAAGATGCCGTCGCGCCGCCGCAACGCCGTGGACCCGTTGGCGCTCAAGGCGGGCGACTACGTGGTGCACGAGCAGCACGGCATCGGCCGCTACGTCGAGATGGTCCAGCGCACGGTGGCGGGCGCGACCCGCGAGTACCTCGTCCTGGAGTACGCCAGCTCCAAGCGCGGCCAGCCCGGCGACCGCCTCTTCGTGCCGACCGACCAGCTCGACGAGGTCTCCCGCTACGTCGGCGGCGAGCTGCCGACGCTGAACAAGCTCGGCGGGTCGGATTGGAAGAACACCAAGGCGAAGGCGAAGAAGGCGGTCAAGCAGATCGCCGCCGAGCTGGTGCAGCTCTACGCCGCCCGCCAGGCCGCCCCCGGCCACGCCTTCGGCGCGGACACCCCGTGGCAGCGCGAGCTGGAGGACGCCTTCCCGTTCACCGAGACCGCCGACCAGCTCGCCGCCATCGACGAGGTCAAGGCCGACATGATGCGCGGCGTCCCGATGGACCGGGTGATCTGCGGCGACGTCGGCTACGGCAAGACCGAGATCGCGGTGCGCGCGGCGTTCAAGGCGGTGCAGGACGGCAAGCAGGTCGCGGTGCTGGTGCCGACCACCCTGCTGGCCCAGCAGCACCTCAACACCTTCGCGGGCCGCATGCACTCGTTCCCGGTCACGGTGAAGGGCCTGTCCCGGTTCACCGACCCGCAGGAGTCCGAGCAGACCGTCGCGGGCCTGGCCGACGGCTCGGTCGACATCGTCATCGGCACGCACCGGCTGCTGCAGACCGGCCTGCGCTACAAGGACCTCGGCCTCGTGATCGTCGACGAGGAGCAGCGCTTCGGCGTGGAGCACAAGGAGCACATCAAGTCGCTGCGCACGCACGTCGACGTGCTCACCATGTCCGCCACCCCGATCCCGCGCACGCTGGAGATGTCGCTGGCGGGCATCCGCGAGATGTCGACCATCCTGACCCCGCCGGAGGACCGCCACCCGATCCTGACCTACGTCGGCGCCTACGACGACAAGCAGGTCGGCGCCGCGATCCGCCGCGAGCTGCTGCGCGACGGCCAGGTCTTCTACGTGCACAACCGGGTCTCCTCCATCGAGAAGGCCGCGCGCAGGCTGCGCGAGCTGGTCCCGGAGGCGCGCGTGGTGACCGCGCACGGCCAGATGAACGAGGAACGGCTGGAGAAGATCATCCAGGGGTTCTGGGAGCGCGAGCACGACGTGCTGGTGTCCACCACGATCATCGAGACCGGCCTGGACATCTCCAACGCCAACACGCTGATCGTCGAGCGCGGCGACATGCTCGGCCTGGCCCAGCTGCACCAGCTGCGCGGCCGGGTCGGTCGCGCCAGGGAGCGCGGGTACGCGTACTTCCTGTACCCGCCGGAGTCCCCGCTCACCGAGACCGCGCACGACCGCCTGGCGACCATCGCGCAGAACACCGAACTGGGCGCGGGCATGGCGGTCGCCATGAAGGACCTCGAGATCCGCGGCGCGGGCAACATCTTGGGCGCCGAGCAGTCCGGTCACATCGCGGGTGTCGGCTTCGACCTCTACGTCCGCCTCGTCGGGGAAGCGGTGGAGGCGTTCCGCAAGCACGCGGGCGCCCCGGGCGCGGAGGACGAGGAGGAGTTGGCGGAGGTCCGCGTGGACCTGCCGGTCGACGCGCACATCCCGCACGACTACGTCCCCGGCGAACGCCTACGCCTGGAGGCGTACCGCAAGCTGGCCGCCGCCCCGGACGAGGCGACGCTGGACGCGGTCCGCGAGGAGTTGCAGGACCGCTACGGCGAGCCACCGGTCCCGGTGGTCAACCTGCTCGCGGTCGCCCGGTTCCGCCAGCAGTGCCGCGCGCACGGCGTGACCGAGGTGATCGCCCAGGGCAGCCTCGTCCGCTTCGCCCCGCTGCCGCTGCGCGATTCCCAGCTGGTCCGGCTCAAGCGCCTGCACCCCAAGGCCACCCACAAGGCCGTGACGAACACCGTCACCGTGCCCCGGCCGACCGAGGGCGGCGCGGGCGGCCGGATCGGCGCCCCGGTTCTGCGCGACCGCGACCTGCTCGACTGGTGCGTGAAGTTCCTCTCCTCCCTGGAAGTGACTCCCGCCCCGGTCGGCTGATCCGCGAGATCGCGCTCGCTGCGGTGATCGTGAAAGTCGCCGCGTGTAGGCGTGCAAAGTGAAACTTGCGGTTAGCAGGCCAACTGCCGTTCCGATTGATTCGTAACGCGCCTCGCGTTTTCGGCGACGTCAAGGGCAAGCACCCGTTTGCCCCGCCGCCGCCGTACTTGAGTTCCAGTTGGACAGTCTCATGAGGACTTGCGTGGTTGGTGGGTGGGCAACGTCCACGGGTGTGGACGCGCTCCCGAGGTCCGAGGGGATACGCACGGTGACCACGCCACCAGGGCAGTTCGGCCCTACCGCGGCGACGGCGGCGGCGAGAGTGTCCGCTACGGCGCCCCGCCCCGGCCCGACGGGCGCGCCCGGACCGGATCGTGACCGACTTCGACGAGGTGCTCGGCGCGGGTCGCCCGGCCGCACCGCCCGTGATCGGGGAGCAGTGGTGAGCCTGACGACCCAGCTCGGCTGGACCCTGGGCCCGGACGAGTTCGGGCACGTGTGGGACCAGCTCGGCATCGAGGCCTTCCCGTACCCGCTGCAGGTGGCCCGCTCCGGGCTCACCGGCCGCGAGCAGGCCGTGGTCACCGACCGGGTCCGCGCCCGGCTGCGCGCCAACGGGGTGCTCGGCCGCGGTGACAAGCTCGACCCCGACCTCGAGACCTGCCTGCGGATGCTGCACGCCCCGGAGGTCTCCGTCGACTCGGTGTGGATGGCCGAGGACGGGTCCGACTCGCCGCACCGCGTGCTGGCCGCCCGGGTCGGCCGCCGCGCCGTCGTCGCCACCCAGGAGCCCGGCCCCAGCGAGCACGTCGGCGGCGACGTCCTGGTCCGCGACGGCGACGTCACCGCGAGCATGTCGGCGGGCATCGCCGCGGGCGGGTCCGCCGCGACCGCCGCGCTGGCCGCCGCCGTGGTCGCCGAGTTGCCCGCGGACCGCGCCGGTCGCCGCGAAGGCGGTTCCTGGCGGGCCGAGCACGCCGACCGGGTGCCGGTGCTGACCGAACTGCTGTGCGCGCGCCGGCTGCGCGCAGGCCAGCTCGGCGTCACCGCCGCGGGTGGGCGCGGTCCGTCGCTGTTCTGGTTCGACGTGGCGGGCGACGGCCGCTACGCGCTGCTGCGCACCGTGCGCGCCGACGGCAGGCAATGGGTCAACCTCACCCCGGCCGACAGCACTGTCTTGCGCGACGAGCTGGCAAACGCCCTTAGCGGTAACACGGCCTCGGCTCCGCCTCGGCGGCAAGATCGCCTTTGAACCGCACAGTCGGCGAGACCGGCGCGATCTCGCGGTGGTGGTGGTCTGGCTAGGTCGGGTGGCGCCTTCGCCTGACTCGTCGCCGGTCACGGCGGGTAACACGAGCGGGTGCGCGTCCACCCGGCGGGGGTGCTGTGAGAGGCTTGGTCACTGTGACCACCGTCATCGCCGCCACCCGCCGCCGGGGACCGTTCGTCGCGCTGCTCGCCGCCGTCGGGCTGGCGCTCGGCGCCTGCGCGACCGGGCCGAGCCAGGTGAACGCCGCCGCCGTCGTCGGTGACCGGACCATCTCGGTCGACCGCGTCCAGGACCTCGTCCAGCAGGCCGTCAAGGCCGAGCCCGCCGCGCGGGTGCTGGCCGACCAGCGCAAGCTCGACCTGCTCTCCCGCGAGGCGCTGCGCCAGCTGGTGCAGCACGAGCTGATCGAGCGCTACGCGGCCAAGGCGAACCTCACGGTCGACCCGGCCAAGGTCGCCGAGGTGGCGGGGCAGATCGGTGACTCGTTCCAGGAGCTGCCGGTCGACGGCGGCGTCAGCCCGCAGGTGATCAGCCGCCAGGCCGTCACCAAGGTGCTCGACCGCAACCAGGTCGCCCGGGACTTCCTGCTGCTCGGCGAGATCGGCGACCGGGAGCTGACCAAGCTGTCGGTCACCTTCGACTTCGTGCTGGTCACCGCGGTCAGCCAGGACCAGAGCCAGGGCGCGGTGCGCGAGGCCGCGGTCGCCAAGGCCAACAAGCTCGCCGAGGGTCTCAAGCAGGCCGACGCGTTCATCGACGCGGAGATCGCGGCGGGTGAGCAGGCGGCCAAGGCCGAGACCCTGACCCCGGCCGCCGCCTCGGACATCGCGGGCACCGTGCTCTTCGGCGCCCCCGAGAACTCCGTGGTCGCCTTCCGGCCGAACCCGGAGAACGCGAACTGGGTGGTGGCGCTGATCCGCAAGCGCGACACCAACGCCAAGCCGGACGAGAAGGCCAAGGCCGACCCGCAGACCGCGCAGTCCCTCGGGCCGCGCCTGCTGCAGCCGCTGCTCGCCGAGGTCGGCGTGAAGATCAGCCCCCGGTACGGGGTCTGGGACGAGACCGGCATGGACATCGCGCCCAGCGCGGCCGAGGCCAGCGGCGTGGTCATCCCGGTCAAGAACGCGCCCGCCCAGTGACCCGGCGGGCGACCCCGCACCCCGGTTCCGCCGTCGTGCTGGTCGAGTCCGCCAAGACGGTCCGCCTGCGGGATGGTGCGACCCTGCCCGCTGCCGCGTTGCCGCTGCTGCGCGCGGCCAAGCGGGTCTACACCCTCGGCGGCGCGGACCCGGCGGCCGGTGACGGCCCCGCGCCCGCGGACGTGGTCGACGAGGCGGCGAGCGCTCCGGTCGTGGTGCTCACCGACGACTTGGCCGCCGCCGAACCCCTGGTGGCGGCGGGCGTGCCCGTGCTGCGCACCCCGGGCGCCGGCCTCGTCGCCGCCGCGCGGGTGATGGACGTCCTGCGCTCGCCGGGCGGCTGCCCGTGGGACGCCGAGCAGACCCACGACTCGCTGCGCCGGTACCTGGTGGAGGAGTCCTACGAGCTCCTCGACGCCATCGACGACGGCGACCGCGCCGCGCTGCGCGAGGAACTCGGCGACGTCCTGCTCCAAGTCCTCTTCCACGCCCGGGTGGCGCAGGAGGACCCGGCCGACCCGTTCGGCATCGACGACGTCGCCGACACCCTGGTCACCAAGCTGGTGGGCAGGCACCCGCACGTGTTCGCCGGTGGCGACCCCGCGGTGCGCGACGCGACCACCCAGGAGCACCGCTGGGACGAGCTCAAGCAGCGGGAGAAGCAGCGCGAGTCCAGTGTGGACGGTGTGGCGCTCGGGCAGCCCGCGGTCGCGCTCGCGGCCAAGCTGGTCCACCGCGCCTCCCGCGCGGGCCTGCCCGCCGACTTGCTCGACGACGGCGACCAGGGCGTCGGCGCCCGGTTGTTCCACGCCGCGGCCACCGCCCGGCTCGCGGGCGCCGACCCCGAGGACGACCTCCGCCGGGTGGCCCGCCGGTTCGCCGACCGGGTGCGCGCCGCCGAGTCCGCGGCGCGGGCCGCGGGGGTCGATCCCGCGCGGATGGACCACGACGCCTGGCGCCGCTTTTGGCCCTCCGTGGGCGGATAGCGGACCCTGGTCCCGTTTTCACTCTTTGGTGGGATGGTCGGTTGGTTGCCGACCGGCTCAACGGGGGGTCCGGAATGGACGTACCCGCTGGGCCTACCGGTCGGGTTTCGCCCGTCCCGTCCGGGTGCGGGTTACGACACTTGGCGGGTCCCGCAGGGCATGCGGTCAAAAGTGGCGGCAGGCCCGGGTGTCAGTGGCTAGCTTTGACCACGTGACCGACGCCTACCTCAGATTCCCCCACCTGCACGCGGACCTGATCACGTTCGTCGCCGAGGACGACGTGTGGCTGGCGCCCGCGGCCGGTGGCCGGGCCTGGCGGCTCTCGGCCGACCAGGTACCGGTGACCAACCCGCGGTTCTCCCCCGACGGCGCGCACCTGGCCTGGAGCAGCACCCGCGACGTCGAGCCGGAGGTGCACGTCGCGCCGGTCGAGGGCGGTCCGAGTGAACGGCTGAGCTACTGGGGCGACGTGGGGACCGCCGTCACCGGCTGGACCCCGGACGGCCGTGTCACGGCCCGCACCTCCACCGGTCGGTCCTCCACCCGGGGCACGTGGGCGTACGCGGTGCCGCTCGACGGTGCCCCCGCCGAGCCGCTGCCCTACGGCCCGCTGGCCTCGCTGGAGCTCAACGCCGCGGGCGGGGTGCTGCTCGGCTCGGTGTTCTCCCGCGAACCCGCCTGGTGGAAGCGCTACCGCGGCGGCACCACCGGCAAGGTCTGGGTCGACCACCGGGGCACCGGCGACTTCCACCGCATCCTGTCCGAAGTGGACGGACACCTGGTGAGCCCGCTGTGGGTCGGCGGCCGGATCGCGTTCCTCTCCGACCACGAGGGCGTCGGCAACCTCTACTCCTGCGCGCACGACGGCTCCGACGTGCGCAAGCACTCCGACCACGAGGGCTTCTACGCCCGCAACGCCACCACCGACGGCACCCGCGTGGTCTACCACCGCGCGGGCGAGGTGTGGCTGCACGACGACCTGGACTCCGCGCCGCGCAAGGTCGAGGTGCGCCTCGGCGGCTCGCGCAACCCGCGCCAGGTCCGCCCGGTCGCCGCCGGTCGCAACCTGGGCTGGGCGGGCGTCGACCGCACCGGCCGGGCCAGCGCGGTCGAGGTGCGCGGCACCGTGCACTGGGTGACCCACCGCGACGGGCCGGTGCGCGCGCTGTCGGTCGAGCCCGGCGTGCGCGCCCGGGTGCCCGCGGTGCTGGGCACCACCGGCCAGGCGGTCTGGGTGACCGACGCCGACGGCGAGGACGCGCTGGAGTTCGGTCCCGTCGAGGGGCGCGACCCCGGGGTCAGCCCGCGCCGGGTGGCCACCGGCGAGCTGGGTCGGGTGCTGGAGCTGGCGGCGGCCCCGGACGGCCGCCGGGTCGCGGTGACCACGCACGACGGCAGGCTGCTGCTGGTCGACGTCGACGACGGCGAGGTCCGGGAGATCGCCAAGGTCAGCGAGGGCGACCCCAAGGACCTGGTGTTCTCCCCGGACTCGACCTGGTTGGCCTGGTCGCACCCCGGCCCGAACCCGCTGCGGCACATCCGGATGGTCGACACGACCAGCCTGGCCGTGGTCGACGTGACCCCGCTGCGGTTCGTCGACCACGACCCCGCGTTCACCCTCGACGGCAAGCACATCGCGTTCCTGTCGTCGCGCAGCTTCGACCCGATCTACGACTCGCACGTGTTCGACCTGTCCTTCGCCAACGCCATCCGGCCCTACCTGGTGCCGCTGGCCGCGACCACGCCGTCGCCGTTCGCCCCGGTCCGCGAGGGCCGCGCGTTCGGCGACCCGGACGACGACAAGGACTCGGACGACTCCGACGACTCCGGCACCAAGACCCCGCGCACGTCGGTGGACCTGGAAGGCATCGCCGACCGGGTCGTGGCCTTCCCGGTGCCCGCCGCCCGCTACTGGCGGCTGCTGGCGGTCAAGGGCGGCGTGACCTGGCTGCGCGACCCGCTCACCGGCACCCTCGGCGACGACCTCGACGACTCGGGCACCGCCGCGCCCCGCTCGGTGCTGGAGCGCTACGACCTGGCCAAGCGCAAGGCCGACACGCTGATCGACGGCCTCGACGAGGTGTGGCCCAGCGGCGACGGCACCCGCCTGGTGGTGCGCGACGGCGGCAGCCTGCGGGTCGTCCCCGCCGACCGCAAACCCGACTCCGAGGAGGGCTCGGAGGACAACATCTCCGTCGACCTGAGCCGGGTCCGGGTGCGCGTCGACCCGGCCGCCGAGTGGCGGCAGGCCTACGAGGAGTCCGGCCGCCTGATGCGCGACCACTTCTGGCGCGCGGACATGAACGGCGTCGACTGGGCCGGGGTGCTCGACCGGTACCGGCCGCTGGTGGACGCCCTCGGGTCGCACAACGAGCTGGTCGACCTGCTGTGGGAGGTCAACGGCGAACTCGGCACCTCGCACGCGTACGTGCTGCCGCAGCAGGCGGGCGCGGACGGCAGGCGGCGGCTCGGGCTGCTCGGTGCCGACCTGGTGCGCGACGCGGACGGCGCGTGGCGGATCTCGGCGATCGTGCCGGGGGAGAGCTCGGACCCCAAGGCCCGCTCGCCGCTGCGCGCGCCCGGCGTGGGGGTGCGCGAGGGGGACGCGATCGTCGCGGTCGACGGGATCGCGGTCGACCCCGTGCGCGGGCCCGCGACGCTGCTGGTCGGCACGGCGGAGAAGCCCGTCGAGCTGACCGTGGAACCCAAGGGTGGCGGCGCGCCGCGGCGGGTCGTGGTCGTGCCGCTGCTCGACGACATGCCGCTGCGCTACCAGGCGTGGGTGGCCGACCGGCGCGCGCACACGCACTCGGCGACCGACGGCCGCGTCGGGTACCTGCACGTGCCGGACATGGTCGCCTTCGGCTGGGCCCAGTTCCACCGCGACCTGCGGATGGAGATGCGCCGCGACGGGGTGATCGTCGACCTGCGGGAGAACCGCGGCGGGCACCTGTCGCAGCTGGTCGTGGAGAAGCTGAGCAGGCGCATCGTGGGCTGGGGCCGCGCGCGGGACGGGTACTACGAGGAGACGTACCCGGTCGACGCGCCGCGCGGTCCGGTGGTCGCGGTGGCCAACGAGTTCTCCGGCTCCGACGGCGACATCGTCAACGCGGCGATCAAGGCGCTGGGCATCGGGCCGGTCGTGGGCACCCGGACCTGGGGCGGGGTGGTCGGCATCGACATGCGGTACCACCTCATCGACGGCACGCTGGTGACCCAACCGCGGTACGCGACCTGGATGGAGGGCACGGGCTGGGGCATGGAGAACCACGGCGTCGACCCGGACGTCGAGGTCGTCATGCGTCCCCAGGACCACGCGGCAGGCGTTGATCCACAACTGGACAAGGCCATCGAGATCGCCTTGGAGCGCTTGGCCGTCTCCCCGGCCGCGCAGCCGCCGGACTTGCCCCCGTTGTAGGTCGCGGTCACCGGGCGGTGGCGGGAATGATCACGATCATGGAATTCGACTCCGACACCGCCCGGATGATCGCGGCCAACGAGGCCAACTGGGACGCCCGCACCCCGATCCACGTGGCGTCCCAGTTCTACGACGTGCCCAACCGCGACCCGGAGGTCTGGTTCGCCGAGTTCGAGTGGGACGACCTCGGTGACCTGGCCGGTCGGGACGTGGCCCACCTCCAGTGCCACATTGGCGCGGAGACCGTGGCCATCGCGGCCCGCGGTGCGCGCGTGGTCGGCTTGGACATCTCGGCGGAGTCGGTGCGCGCCGCGCGGGAGATCGCGGCGGACAAGGGTGTGTCCGTGGCGTACGTGCACGCGGACGTGCACGACGCGGCGGAGGCGTTGGGGCGTGAGCGGTTCGACGTGGTCTACACGGGCAAGGGCGCGCTCTGCTACGTGCCCGACCTGGCGGCGTGGGCCGAGCAGGTGGCGGCGCTGCTGCGGCCGGGCGGGCAGGTGTACGTGGTCGAGTTCCACCCGCTGCTCAACGCGCTGAGCCCGGTCCCGCCGCCGGACGGCAGCGAGGCCCTGCTGCTGCGCCACGACTACCTGTCCGGCCGCGGCCCGGTCGAGCGGGACGCGAGCCGGACCTACACGGACGGTCCGGAGTTGACGGTGGCGAAGGTGTCCTACGAGTGGCAGCACGGGCTCGGGGACGTGGTGAACGCCCTGGTCGACGCCGGGTTGCGGATCACCAGGCTGCGGGAGACGGAGCAGTTGCCGTGGCCGCGCTGGTCGACCATGACCTCGGACGGCGGCTGGTTCGCCCTCCCGGAGGAGGCGCCCCGGCTGCCGTTCATCTACGCCCTGCAGGCGGTTCGGTAGTCGATACCGGACTCTCTGTGAGGTTTGTGCTTTTCGGCGGAGTCGGGGCTGGTCAGCGCGGGTGCGAAAGGCCCAATCGACCTGGGCTGGGGCGGCGCGCCGCGGTGAGCACGTAGCCTGATTTCGTGGCCGCTTCCCCGACCCCCCAGCCGACCACGCTGTCCCTCGCCCTGCACCCGGCCCCCGAGCCGCCGCGGCGGCGGGGACTGCGGGTGGTGCTGCGGCTGGCGGTGGTCGCACTGCTGTTCGCCTCGGCGGCGGCCGCGGTGTGGGTGATCGCGGCGTCGAAGGACGCCAAGCCCCCGCCGCCGCGGCCCCGGTTCACCGTGCCCGCGCTGGACGTAGCGCGGGACACCCCGGTGCCGCCCGCGGTCGGCGTGCCCGCGGGCGTCGACCAGCGGGACTGGGCCCGGCGGCTGTCGGAGCAGACCGACATCCCGGCCCGCACGCTGATCGCGTACCTCAACGCCGAGGCGGACATGCGCGAACGCGCCCCGGACTGCGGCCTCACCTGGAACACCCTCGCGGGCGTCGGCCGCGTCGAGTCGCACCACGGCCGGTACGGCGGGACCGCGATCGCCGAGGACGGCAAGCTGTCCGAACCGATCATCGGCGTCCCCCTGGACGGGTCCCCGGGCGTGCAGGCCATCCCCGACACGGACAAGGGCACCCTCGACGGCGACGCGCAGTGGGACCGCGCGGTCGGCTCGATGCAGTTCCTCCCCAGCACCTGGAAGCGCTACGCCCTCCGCGCAGGCGACGACGGCGCCACCCCCAACCCCCAAGACGTGGACGACGCCGCCCTGACCGCCGCCCACTACCTCTGCGCCAGCGGCGGCAACCTGGCCACCGGCGAAGGCTGGTGGAAAGCAATCCTGACCTACAACGAATCCCTGAAATACGGCCGCGACGTCTACAGCGGAGCCGCGGCCTACGCGACGAAGGCGGCAGGGCTCAACTAGTCCAGTCGAGACAGGTTGGGCGGGCTTTGGTGGCCAGGAACTCCGCTACCGCTCGGGTGAGCAGCGTTGTGCTGACCCCGGACCCGGGTGGGAAGTCATCGTCGTCGTACTCGACCTCGGGGGAGTCGGGGAGCCCGACCGGGTAGCACTTGTCCACTGTTGGGTCCTGGTAGCTGAAGTACCCGAACCCGGCATAGACCGCGGCGAAGACCTCGTGGTCGGGTATTCCCAGCTCGGCGTTCCACAGCGACCGTCCCTTGTGGTTCACCCACGCCACCCCGGCGCCGTCGCCACCCAACCGCCGCACGAACTCCTCCACATCGGCCGCGGTGCGCAGCGACATCCGATCCCCGCCGAACGTGCCGTCCGCGTGGTCGATGCCCCAGCCGACTTCGATCGTCATGTCCGCGTCCGTCCCCTGTAGCGGCGGCCCTCTGGAGAGGTTCCGTCCTTCACCGTCAGCGTGCTTCCTTCGGGCAGGAAGTGGTCGAGCCAGCGATCGCAGGTGTTCGGGCGATCCCGATCATTCGGCGTGGTGCCGCACACCGGGCGATTGATCTCGATCGTCTCGTCGCGCAGCCCCTCCGCAGCCATCCGGCAGGCGAACTGCACCTCCACGTGCCGTGCGATGGCGGCTTCGCCGGTGGGCCTGCCCTGAGTCAACCCGAGTCGCCGAGCTTGTTCCTTCGCGGTCTCGTAGTAGGCGCCGTTCTTGCCGTTCACCAGTGCCACCGTGTCCCCGTTCCGGTCGACCCACTGTCCGTGCGTCCGCCCTGGCACGGGCGGTTTGGGGAGCGCGGGTGGTCGGGCTTCGGCAGGTGCCGATGTCGAACTGCCCGCGCCGTGGTGAGTGGCGGTCTTGACCAAGGCGTCGTGGAGGTGGCGCAGGGTTTCGACCAGCCTGTCCGCGGTGGTCAGGGCCCTGCGCAAGGTGTCGAGCAGGCGGTGGTCGCCGACCAGGTCGGCGACCCTGTGCCCGGTGGACTCGATCTCGGCGGCGATGTCCACCGCCGCCTTGATCGGGACCTTGGTGCGCAGCTCGCCCAGTCGGGCGGCTGCCGCCGGGATCACCCCGCGCTGAGGTGGTGGTGGGCGGCGTTGGTTATCTCGGTTCGGGCCTGTTCCAGCAGTTGGCCGAGGTCGTTGGCCACGTTCTGGGCTTGGGACAGGATCGAGTGGACCGCGTTGGCGCTCTGGGTCTGGCCCAGGAGGCTGGAGACCTGTTGGCCGATCTGCTGCAATTCGTTGTTGAGCTGCTGGATGCCACCCGTGGGGAGGCGGTCGGCTAGTCCCGCGAGCTGCTGGGCCTGGTCTTGGATGCTCATCCTCCGGATTCTCCCGTCGGCCGTTCGGTGTGCCCCGACCGGGATATCTTCTCCGACGCCGCCCGCCTACTCGCGGTGATGGCCGAGAACCGCCGCCCTCAGCGGTCGCGGTCCACGGCGATCCTGGCGTTGACCTCGCCCAGCGCCTCCTGGTACTCGGGCAGGGGGTTCATCGCGACCGCGATGCGCAGTTGGGTCTGGGCCTCGGTCAGCCTGCTCTGCCGCTGCAGGGTCTTGCCCAGGGCGAAGCGGGCGTAGTGGTCCGTCGGATCCAGTTCCAGTACCCGCAGGAACGCGGTCTCCGCGCGCCGGAGTTGGGCGGAGCCCAGGTACGCGCGGCCCGCGAGCAGGTGCACGCTGGGGGCGTCCGGTTCGGCGTCGAGCACGGGACCGAGGGCGACCAGGGCGTCGAGCGGCCTGCGCTGCGCCACCAGTGACTCCGCGTGGCGGAACGCGTCGAACGTGCTGCCCTGGTCCTGGGTCATAGTCAGATCAACATTACGCGCGGGAGCCCTGTTCCTCGACCCCAAGGCCGTCGCACCCCACTGTTCGGCGACACGGCTATTCGGCGGTCCGACAAAACGCTGACCGGCTGTGAGCGATCCCCCTCCCGCGATGCCCGCCGGCCACCCACCCGCACCGCTAGGCTCGTCGGGGACTGGTTGAACGGTTTGTGAGGAGCACCACGTGGCTGTCATCGAGCAGGTCGGCGCGCGCGAGATCCTGGACTCGCGGGGCAACCCCACCGTGGAGGTTGAGGTCGCGCTGGACGACGGCACCCTCGCCCGCGCCGCGGTGCCCTCCGGCGCCTCGACCGGTGAGCACGAGGCCGTGGAGCTGCGCGACGGCGACGCCAACCGGTACTTCGGCAAGGGCGTGGAGAAGGCCGTCACCGCCGTGCTCGACGAGATCGGCCCCGAGCTGGCCGGCGTGGACGCGGTCGACCAGCGCATCGTCGACCAGAAGCTGGTCGACCTCGACGGCACCCAGGACAAGTCCCGCCTCGGCGCCAACGCCATCCTCGGCGTGTCGCTGGCCGTGGCCAAGGCCGCCGCCGAGTCCAGCGGCCTGGAGCTGTTCCGCTACCTGGGCGGCCCGAACGCGCACGTGCTGCCGGTGCCGATGCTCAACATCCTCAACGGCGGCGCGCACGCCGACACCGACGTGGACATCCAGGAGTTCATGATCGCGCCGATCGGCGCGGAGAGCTTCCGCGAGGCGCTGCGCTGGGGCACCGAGGTCTACCACTCGCTCAAGTCGGTGCTCAAGGCCAAGGGTCTGGCCACCGGCCTCGGCGACGAGGGCGGCTTCGCCCCGAGCCTGGGCAACAACCGCGAGGCGCTGGACCTGATCCTGGTCGCCATCGAGAAGGCGGGCTACACCGCGGGCCGCGACATCGCGCTCGCCCTGGACGTGGCCGCCACCGAGTTCTACGCCGACGGCGCGTACAAGTTCGAGGGTGCCAAGAAGAGCGCCGAGCAGCTGACCGCGTACTACACCGAGCTGGTCGACGCCTACCCGCTGGTGTCCATCGAGGACCCGCTGGCCGAGGACGACTGGGACGGCTGGGTCCGGCTCACCGCCGAGATCGGCGAGCGCGTGCAGCTCGTCGGCGACGACCTGTTCGTCACCAACCCCGACCGGCTGGAGGAGGGCATCGCCCGCCGCGCCGCCAACGCGCTGCTGGTGAAGGTCAACCAGATCGGCACCCTGTCCGAGACCCTCGACGCGGTCACCCTGGCCACCTCCTACGGCTACCGCAGCATGATGAGCCACCGCTCCGGCGAGACCGAGGACACCACCATCGCCGACCTGGCCGTGGCCACCGGCGTCGGCCAGATCAAGACCGGCGCCCCGGCCCGCGGCGAGCGCACCGCCAAGTACAACCAGCTGCTGCGCATCGAGGAGACCCTGGGCGACGCCGCCCGGTACGCGGGCGACCTCGCCTTCCCGCGCTTCACCCCGACGGAGTCCTGAGCCGATGGTCGGGCGTGGCACCGAACGCGGCGGTCGCGGGCGACGGGGATCCGTCGCCCGCAGACCCGAGCGCGTGCGGACGCGCCCGACCGCACCGGACAAGGAGAAGCCGCGCGCGGTGCGCCAGGTGCGGCAGGCGGCCCAGCAGAAGCTGCGCAAGCGCGGCGGCGTGCTGGGCCTGGCCACCACCCGGCGCGCGGCCGTGGTCGCCACCGTGGTCTGCGCCTTGGCGCTGAGCGTCGCGGTGCCGCTGCGCAACTACCTGTCGCAGCGCTCCGAGGTCGAGGTCGTGGAGCAGAAGCAGGCCGAACTGCGCAGGCAGTACGACGAGCTGGTGAAGCGCAAGGAGCGGTTGGCCGACCCGGAGCAGGTGCGCGCCCAGGCCCGCGAGAGACTGAAGTACGTGATGCCGGGAGAGACGCCGTACCTGGTCGAGCTGCCCCCGGGCGCCGCCGGTACCGAGGACGAACACGCCACGACCCAGCCGGTGCCCCAGCAGTCCTGGTACGAGAACCTGTGGGACTCCGTCACCGGGGCGGGCCGATGACCCTCGAGGCCGTCACCGAGCAGGACCGCGCCACCGTCGCCGCCCAGCTCGGCCGCACCCCCCGCGCCATCCGCGCCGTCGCCGCCCGCTGCCCGAGCGGCCACCCGGCGGTCATCCAGACCAACCCGAAGCTGGAGGACGGCACGCCGTTCCCCACGCTGTACTACCTGACCTGCGCCAAGCTCGCGGCGGCGATCAGCACCCTGGAAACCACCGGCCTCATGCGCGAGATGACCGAGCGCCTGTCGACGGACCCGGAACTGGCTGCCCACTACCTGCGCGCGCACGAGTCGTACCTGGCCGAGCGGGACGCCATCGAGACGCTGGGCACGCAGGTGACGGCGGGCGGCATGCCGGGCCGGGTCAAGTGCCTGCACGCCTTGGTCGCGCACTCGCTGGCCGTGGGCCCGGGCGTGAACCCGTTCGGGGACGAGGCGATCGCCCTGCTGGCCGGGTCGTGGCCACTGGGCGAGTGCGCCTCACCAGACGCGGACGGACAGCTCTAGCTCGCCGTCGCTATCAGGACCGGGGGAGGTGATCCCCTCGACCCGCAGCCACCCCACTCTGCCGTCCGAGGTGGCGAAGCAGAACTCCACGTCGATCTGCGGGGTGGGGAGGTACTCCCACTTGGCGACCTTGTCCTTGAGCGAGTACGCGCAGGTGCTCTGCGCGTTGCCATCGGATTCGCGGTAGTTGATGAAACCCATGCCGGTGGTCTTGAAGTAGTTGCCCTCGGCGAAGTACAGGTCGATGTCCTCGGCGACACCGGTCACCCGTCGCGCCTTCGGGGAGCCGCTGTCGACATCGGTGCCGGTGCCACCGCCGAGTCGCACCCGCAGGTTCGACCCGGGGGCGTCGGTTTCGGTGGTGGACCCGGGTTCGGTGGGCTGGTGCTTCGAGCCGGTCGCGGTGCCGCCGGGATCGGCTGTCGACTCGTCCGTGGGCAGGGTGACCGCGATCGCGCCGAGCACCACGCTCGCGATCACGCAGAGCTGCGCCATCAGCACCGCGACGCCGAACCGCCCGCCCCACAGCCGGATCATCAGCCAGACGCCCAGGGCCAGCGCCAGGAACGCGGCCACCAGGACCAGCGCCAGTGGCTTGGCCGACCACAGGCCGACCAGCGCGGTGGCGTCGGCGATGATGCCGATGACCACCAGCAGCACGCCTGCCCGGCCCACCCGGGGGTCCGGCGGTCTCGGTGGCTGCGGGTACCCGTGTTCCACAGTGCTCCTCACCAGACCCGGATGGCCAGTTCCAGTTGGGCGCCGCCCGCGCCCGGGGCGCCGGTGATCTCCAGGAGGCCGGTGCGGCCCTGCGAGGTGGCGAAGCAGTACCGCGTGCCGGGGACGGCGAGCAGTTCGCGTTCCCACTTGGTCACTTCGTCGGTGAGCGCGTTCGCGCAGGTGGACTCGGCGTCCGAGAGTTTGCCGTTGTAGGCGACGAAGCCGTCGCCGGTGGTGTAGATCAGGCCGATGTCGGTCATGGAGATGTCGATGTCGCCGGTCGGGCGCTGTGTGCGCGTCAGCGTCGGTTTGGCGCCGTCGACGTCGGCGCCGACCCCGTAGTCGAGTTTGACCTCCAGCGCCTTCGGCTGGTGTCCGGCGGTGGGGGGTTTGGTCGTGGTGACCGATTCGGGCGCGTCGGGGTCCGTTGTGCGGTTCTGCTTGGTGGTCGTGCCGCCGCCGGAGTCCTCGGCGACCGCGTCCTCCGCCGGTAGCGCCGCCGCGACGGCGATCAGGACGATGCCCGCGAGCACGCTGAACAGCGTCAGCACCGCGGTGAAGCCGAACGGCCTGCCCCACAACCGCACACCCAGCCAGCCGCCCAGCACCAGGGCCAGCACCGCGGCGATCAGCACCAACGCCCGCGGGCTCTCCGCGAACAGCCCCGCGACCGCGGCGGCGTCCGCGAGAAGGCCGGTCGCCGCGAGGACCACCCCGCCCCGACCCACCGGTTGGTTCGGTGGTTGCTGCCCAGGTCCGACTGCGCTCACAGTCGACAAGGTCGCCGAGCGCTACCGATCCATTACTCCTTGACCGGAAACTGTCCCGGATCCGGTGTCACCCGGTCCACCAGCGCGGCCGTGTCGACGCCGCGCGGCAGCGCTCCCATGATCCGACCCCCTTCCGCCAACCTGGTGGCGATGAAGGGCTCGGCGACCTCCGGTACGTGCCGCACCAGCAGGCTCGCCTGGAGGCACAGCGTGATCCGTTCCGCCAGCGCCCGCGCTCGCGCGGGTTCCGCCGCCGCCAGCTCCGCGCGCAGGGCTGACACCGCATCGTCCAGCCGACGGTCGGCGCCGAGCTCCAGCTCCGCCACCAGTGCATCCACAGAGGACGGTTCGCGTTCCACGGCGCGCAGCACGTCCAGGGCCGTGACGTTGCCCGACCCCTCCCAGATCGACATCAGCGGCGCCTCCCGGTACAGCCGGGGCATCCCCGACTCCTCCACGTACCCGTTGCCGCCCAGGCACTCCAACGCCTCGGCGACCACCGCGGGCGCCCGCTTGCAGACGTAGAACTTCGCCGCGGGCAGCGCGAGCCGCAGCAGCGGGCCTGACTTGTCCACTTCGGACGCCAGGCGCATCGCCAGCACCGTCGCCGCGTCCGACTCCACGGCCAGGTCCGCCAGCACCGCCGACATCGCGGGCTGGTCGCGCAGCACCGCCCCGAACGCCGACCGGTGGGCCGCGTGGTGCGCCGCCTCCGTCAGCGCGGCGCGGATGCCCGCCGTCGAGCCCAGCACGCAGTCCAGCCGGGTCATCGTGACCATCTCGATGATGGTCCGCACCCCCCGACCCTCGTCGCCGACGCGCCAGCCGACCGCCCCCGTGTACTCGATCTCCGCCGAGGCGTTGGACCGGTTGCCCAGCTTGTCCTTCAACCGCTGCAACCGCAGCGCGTTGCGGCGCCCGTCCGGCAGCACGCGCGGCAGGACGAAGCACGTCAGACCCCCGGGGGCCCGCGCCAGCGCCAAGAACAGGTCGTTCATCGGCGCCGAGGTGAACCACTTGTGCCCCACCAGCGAGTACGTCCCGTCCGCCAGCGGGGTCGCGGTCGTCGTGTTCGCGCGGACGTCCGAGCCGCCCTGCTTCTCGGTCATCGACATGCCCGCCAGCAGCCCGGCCTTGCCGCCGGGCTCCCGCAACCCCGGGTCGTACACCGGCGACCGCAGCCCCGGCTCGTACCGCGCCGCGAGTTCCGGCGCGTGGCGCAGGGCGGGCACGGCCGCGTACGTCATCGAGATGGGGCACCCGTGGCCCGCCTCGACCCTCGACCACACGGTGAACGCCGCCGCCCGGCGCAGGTGGGCGTGCGGGCCCGCGTCCGGCGCCCACGGCGCGGCGTGCAGCCCGTGCCCCACCGCGCGCGCCATCAGCCAGTGCCAGGAGGGGTGGAACTCCACCTCGTCCACCCGGTTGCCGTACCGGTCGTGCGTGCGCAGGACCGGCGGGTGCGCGTCGGCGAGCCTGCCGTGTTCGCGCGCCTCGGCCGACCCGGCGTCCGCCGCGACGCCCGCCAGCGACGCCACCACGTCGTCGGACCCGAACGCGCGCACGGCTGTGACCAGGGTCGGGTCACACCCGAGGGGGTCGTGGCGATGCAGGGGAGGGGGCTGGTTGGTGACCTCGTGAGTGGCAACTGGTGGCGGACCGGGGATCACTACTCGAGGGTAACCTCAGCTGCGGGGCAACCGGCACCCCGCAGCGTTACGTCCCAGTCACGGACAACTGGGCCACAACTTGAACGTCCGGGTTAACAGGGAACGGCCGAACGGGCGGCGGGTGACGACATCTGTGCCCGAGCGCCCCGACGACCATGACTCCGGGCTCGAGATGCGGCAGGGTAGATGGCCGGGACAGGCGCGGAGGACGGGTCGGCGGGAGCCGGCGGAAGCACAACGGTTCGAGGGGCGGTTTTTCACGGTGAGCGCACGCAGGGCAGGCAAGCACCGGCGGCGGGACAGGCGGAAGCGGGGGGTGGCCGCGGCGGCGGGAGCGCTGCTGCTGGTGCCCGTCGTCGCCGGTGAACCCGTGCAGTGGGCGGAGAGCGGCGAGTACGCGCTCGCGGGCCAGGCGGGCGGCGGCCTGCCCGGGCTCACCGACCCCGCCGACGTCGGCGCGGACGGCTCCAAACCCGTGAACCAGCGGCTCAGCGAGCAGATCCTGGCGCTGGCCGCCAACCCCCAGTTGCTCGCCTACAACGGCGGCCCGGCGATCACGCCGTTACCCAACAGCGGCTCCAACATCCCGTCGGTGATGCTGGAGGCGTACATGCGCGCCGCGGGCACGCTCGCGGTGACCACGCCCGGCTGCAAGCTCGACTGGCCCCTGCTGGCCAGCATCGGCCGGATCGAGTCCAACCACGCCCGCGGCGGTCGGGTGGACGCGAACGGCCGCACGGCCACCCCGATCCTGGGCCCGGTGCTCAACGGCGGCGGCTTCGCCGCGATCTCCGACACCGACGGCGGCCGCTACGACGGCGACGCCCGCTGGGACCGCGCGGTCGGCCCGATGCAGTTCATCCCGTCCACCTGGCGCGGCTACGCGGCCGACGGCAACGCCGACGGCCAGACCGACCCGAACAACGTCTGGGACGCGGCGCTCGGCGCGGGCAAGTACCTGTGCTCCGGCGGCCTGGACGTGTCCGACCCGCGCCAGCGCGCGACGGCGGTCTTCCGCTACAACCACTCCGACAGCTACGTGCGCACCGTGCTGCTCTGGGCCGACTCGTACGCCCGGGGCGTCACGCCGATGCCGAGCGACCCGGTCGACCGGTCCATCGAGCTCGCGCTGCCTCCGGGCGGCCTGCCGGGCTCCACCGTCGCCGTCTCGCCGGTGCCCGGCGTCAACCCGACGCAGCACCCGAGCACGCCGCCGCCCGCGGGCACCACCACGCCCGCGCCCGGCTCGTCGACCACGTCGCCGCCGTCGAGCACCACCACGACGACCACGACCACGACGACCACGACCACGACGACCACCACCACGACCACCACGACGACGACCACCCCGCCGACCACGACGACCACCACGCCGTCGTGCCCCGGCGCGACCCCGTCGCAGACGACCACCCCGACGCCGACCACCACGCCCGCCGTGCCGGACCCCTGCGCCGCGCAGACCACGTCCCCCGCCGCCGGGTCGAGCGTCAGCGCCACCAGCACGCCGCAGCCCTGACCGGACGCCCCGCGACCGCGGGGGGCGACGGTCGGCCTGGTCCGTTCGTGCCAGTCCGACCGTCCGAGTCCACACGGTCCATTCCACCTGGACAGTGGATAAGCCGCCTCACCAACAGTGAGGCGGTTTATTCTTTGCGTCCAATTCACAGAATTACCAGAATTGCCGAACGACGATCCACACTGGTCCGGGTGTGGACATCAAATGCACGTGCGCGCGGTTGTGGAGTGCTCGACGCGGGCCGTGAACGGTGACGTTCTAGGCTGCGGGGCATGAACAGGTGGGTGCCATGAACAGGGTCGCCGCCATCGACTGCGGCACGAACTCGATCCGGTTGCTGGTCGCCGAGGTCACCGAGCGCCACGACGGCGTCCCGGTGCTGCGGGACCTGCACCGGGAGATGCGGGTCGTGCGGCTGGGCCAGGGCGTGGACGCGACCGGTCGGCTGGCCCCGGAGGCGCTGGAGCGCACCCGGGTCGCGCTGGCCGACTACGCCGCCGTGCTGGTCCGCAAGGGCGTGCGCGACGTGCGCATGGTGGCCACCTCGGCCACCCGCGACGCGGACAACCGCGACGAGTTCTTCGCCATGACCAAGGCGGTGCTCGGCGCGGAGGCCGAGGTCATCAGCGGTGACGAGGAGGCCAGGCTGTCCTTCACCGGCGCTGTCGGCGACCTCGACCCCGACGACGGCCCGTTCCTCGTCGCCGACGTCGGCGGTGGCTCCACCGAGCTGGTGCGCGGCACCTGGGACGGCACCCACGCGCACGTCGAGGCGGCCAAGTCGGTCGACATCGGCTGCGTGCGGCTCACCGAGCGGGCGCTGAGCCAGGACCCGCCGTCGAAGCGCCAGCAGCAGGACGCGGGCGACATCGCCGAGCGGGTGCTCGCCGAGGCCTACGCGGCGGTGCCGCTGGCCGGGGCGCGCACCCTGGTCGGCGTCGCCGGTACCGTCACCACGATGGCCGCGGTGGCCCTGGGCCTGCCCGAATACGACCCCGAGCGGATCCACCACGCCCGGCTCGACTCGCGCCAGCTGTGGCGGGTCACGGCGGACTTGCTCAGTCTGAAGCGGGCGGAGCGGGCCGCCCTCGGTGCCATGCACCCCGGTCGGGTGGATGTCATCGGCGGGGGCGCGATCATCGTGCGCGCCCTGGCCCGCACCGTCTTCGAAGAGAGTGAGATCACAGATCTACTGGTCAGCGAGCACGACATCCTCGACGGCATCGCGCTGTCGATCGCCGGGCCCCGCTGACCGAGAGTGACATTCCCCAGCGCACCAGCGCTGATCAGCTTGACATCTAAATGACACAAGGAACTGTTCGACTAGCGGTCACTTGTCGATCTAACTATCCCCCAAATGGTTGAATCGGGGGTGATTGTGACTCGTTTGTGACGTCAGTGATCGCCAGTCGTCTCGCCCCTCCGGTTAACTTCCACTCACTTTCGGAGCGGGCGGTTCCGCTTCGTGATCGACGGAGCCGTCGGCGGACCAAGCCCGAGCACGTCGAACTAGCCTGGGAGGAGACCCATGCGGAAACCACGCTGGATAGCGGCATCGGCGATGTCGCTTGCACTCGCGTTGACCCTCACCGCCTGCGGTGGCGACAGCGAGAACAGCGGCGGCGGCAACGGCTCGACCGGAAGCGGCGGCGGCAGCACCGCCGACCCGGACGGCGCCCTGTCGGCGTTCGGCACCGAGCCGGAGAACCCGCTCGTGCCGGGCAACACGAACGAGACCGGCGGCTCCAAGGTGGTCCGGGCGCTGTTCACCGGTCTGACCACCTACGACCCGGTCACCGGCGAGTCCAAGAACGCCATGGCCCAGGAGATCAAGACCACCGACTCCAAGGTCTACACGATCAAGATCCAGGCGGGCTGGAAGTTCCACGACGGCACCGACGTCAAGGCGAAGAACTTCGTCGACGCGTGGAACTACACCGCCTACAGCCCCAACGGCCAGCAGAACGGCTCGTTCTTCGAGCAGGTCCAGGGCTACAAGGACGTGCACACCGAGGACCCGGACGGCACCGCGGGCCCGCAGAAGGCGCCGCAGCCGACCACCGACAAGATGTCGGGCCTGAAGGTCGTCGACGACACGACCTTCGAGGTCACCCTGGCCTCCCCGTTCGCGGTGTTCCCGCTGAAGCTGGGCTACAACCCGTTCTTCCCGCTGCCGGACTCGTTCTTCAGCGACCCCAAGGCGTTCGAGGCCAAGCCGATCGGCAACGGGCCGTTCAAGTTCGTCTCGCGCAAGCCGAACACCGAGATTAAGCTGACGCGCAACGACGACTACAAGGGCGCGGACAAGGCGAAGTTCAAGGACCTCACCTTCAAGATCTACGAGTCCAACGAGGCCGCCTACGCCTCGGTCGTCTCGGGTGACCTGGACTTCCTCGACACCGTCCCGCCGACCGGCATCGCGGGCGGCAAGTACAAGCAGGACCTCGAGGGCCGCAACGGCTCGACGCCGTACATGGGCAACCAGACGGTCACCTTCCCGCTGTACGACCCGACCTACCAGAACCCCGACCTGCGCAAGGCCATCTCGCTGGCCATCGACCGCAAGTCGATCGTCGACAAGATCTTCGACGGCACCCGCATCCCGGCCGACGGCTGGGTGAACCCGGCGGTCCCCGGCTACGCCAAGGACCAGTGCGGCGAGCTGTGCGTGTACAACCCGGAGAAGGCCAAGGAGTACCTGGCCAAGTCGGGCTTCAAGGGCGCGATCAAGTTCTCGACCAACGCCGACGGCGGTCACAAGGACTGGATGACCGCGACCTGCAACAGCATCAAGAACGCGCTGGGCATCGAGTGCACCTACGAGCCGATCCCGACCTTCGCCGAGACCCGCCAGCAGATCAACGGCCGCAAGATGACCGCGATCTTCCGGTCGGGCTGGATCGCCGACTACCCGTCGATCGAGAACTTCCTGAACCAGATCTACCGGACCGGGGCGTCCTCCAACGACGGTGAGTACACCAACCCGAAGCTCGACGAGCTGCTGACCAAGGCCGACGCGGCGCCCAGCGTCGACGAGGCCAACAAGCTCTACCAGGAGGCCGAGCGGCTGCTGCGCGATGACATGCCGGTCATCCCGCTGTGGAACCAGACCGCCCAGTACGGCTGGTCCGAGCGGCTGGACAACGCGCGCCTGAGCTCCCTGCGCGAGCTCGACCTCACCACGGTGACGGTCAAGAAGAAGTAGTCACCACCAATGCCACTCCGGGCCGGGGGTGCGGCGATCCCGCATCCCCGGCCCGGAGTCAGGTTGGGAGATCCGAATGGGACGCTACGTCCTCCGACGTCTACTACAGCTCGTCCCGGTGTTCATCGGGACCACGTTCCTGATCTACTGGCTGGTCTGGAGCCTGCCCGGCGACCGGTTCGCCGGTAAGTGCGGCGAGCGGCCCTGCGAGCCCGCGTACATCGCCAAGATGACCGAGAAGTTCAACCTCGACGACCCGCTGATCGTTCAGTACGGCAAGTACATGCTGAACCTCCTGCAGGGCGACTTCGGGATCACCTCGAAGGAGGTCTCGGTCGGCGAGCTGATCGCCAACGCGTACCCGAACACGCTGCGGCTCGCGGTCGTCGCGCTGCTCATCGAGGCCGTCATCGGGCTGGCCGCGGGCATCCTCACGGGTCTGCGCGGTCGCGGCTTCCTGGACAACCTCGTCCTGGTGTCCACGCTGTTCCTGATCTCGCTGCCGGTCTTCGTCACCGGCTTCGTGCTGCAGATCGTGCTCGGCTTCGAACTGCACTGGATCAAGACGACGGTGTCGGCATCACCAGCGCCGTGGGGGCACCTGATAGCCCCGGGCTTCGTGCTCGGCAGCCTCTCCATGGCGTACGTGACCCGGTTGACCCGCACCTCGATCGCGGAGAACAAACGCGCCGACTTCGTCCGCACGGCGGTGGCCAAGGGCCTGCCGCAGCGCCGCGTCGTCGGTGTCCACCTGCTCCGCAACTCCGCCATCCCGGTCGTGACGTTCCTCGGGACCGACCTCGGCGCCCTTATGGGCGGCGCGATCGTCACCGAGGGCATCTTCGACATCAAGGGCATCGGCAACCTCGTCTACGACGGCATCCTCGGCAAGGACGGCGCCGCGGTCACGGGTGTGGTCACCCTGCTCGTGATCGTGTACCTGATCTCGAACTTGCTGGTAGACCTGCTCTACGCCGTCCTCGACCCAAGGATCCGCTATGACTGACCCGAGCACCGCGGCAACCGGCGCGGCGGTCACCTCGACCGCCGGGGAGTTCGTCACCGGCGCCGAGCACATCGAGACCAAGGCGGGCAAACCCCGCAGTCTCGCGTCCGACGCCTGGTACGACCTGCGCAGGCGACCGCTGTTCATCGTCTCCGCCGCGCTGATCCTCCTGGTGCTGCTGATGGCCGCGTGGCCGTCGCTGTTCACCTCGGTGGACCCCACCTACGCGGACCTCGGCCGCAGCCGCGACGCGCCGTCGGCCGAAGCCTGGTTCGGCTACGACAACCAGGGTGCCGACATCTTCGCCCGGGTCATCTACGGTGCCCGCGCGTCGATCATCGTCGGGGTCGTGTCGACCATCCTGACCGTGCTGATCGGCGGCGCCCTCGGGCTGCTGGCCGGTTTCTACGGCGGCTGGATCGACGGGCTCATGTCGCGCATCGCCGACGTGTTCTTCGGTCTGCCGTTCGTGCTCGGCGCGATCATCATCTTGTCCAGCTTCCGCGCCGCGGGCTCCACCTCGGCCACCGAGATCATGTTCCTGGTGATCCTGTCGATCTCGGTGCTGTCCTGGCCGGTGTGCATGCGGATCATGCGGTCCGCGGCCATCACCGCCAAGCAGCAGGACTACGTGAAGGCGGCCAGGGCACTGGGCGCGAGTTCCACCCGGATCATCCTGCGGCACATGCTGCCCAACGCCCTCGCGCCGGTGATGGTCTACGCGACCATCGCGCTGGGCGCGTTCATCGGCATCGAGGCGACCCTGTCGTTCCTCGGCATCGGTCTGCGCGCGCCGGTGGTGTCCTGGGGCGTGATGATCGCCGACTCGCGCGACGTCATCCGCGTCGCCCCGCACACGCTGCTGTTCCCGGCGGCCTTCCTGACCGCGACCGTGCTGGCCTTCGTGATGCTCGGCGACGCCGTGCGCGAAGCGCTGGACCCCAAGATGAGGTAACGACACGATGTCCGCGAACACAACCAAGCCCGCGCCGGGCAGGACCGGACCGGTCCCCGGGGCGCCCCTGCTGGAGGTCGACGACCTGTTCGTCGAGTTCCGCACCCGCGACGGTGTGGCCAAGGTGCTCAACGGCGTCAGCTACCGGGTCGAGGCGGGGGAAACCCTCGCCGTGCTCGGTGAGTCCGGCTCCGGCAAGAGCGTCACGGCGCAGACCATCATGGGCATCCTCGACATGCCTCCCGGGGTGATCACCGGGGGCGAGATCCGCTTCCACGGTGAGAACCTGTTGCGGGCGAGCACCAACCGCAGGCGGGAGGTGCGTGGCTCGGGCATCGCCATGATCTTCCAGGATGCCCTCTCCGCGCTCAACCCGGTTTTCACCGTCGGGTTCCAGATCGAGGAGCAGCTGCGGGTCCGGCGGGGCATGTCCCGCAAGGACGCCCGCAAGCGCGCCATCGAGCTGCTGGACCTGGTGAAGATCCCCAACCCGAAGGGGCGCGTGCGGCAGTACCCGCACGAGTTCTCCGGCGGCATGCGGCAGCGCGCGATGATCGCCATGTCGCTGGCGCTGGACCCGGAGATGCTGATCGCCGACGAGCCCACGACCGCCCTGGACGTCACGGTCCAGGCGCAGATCATGGACCTGCTCAAGGAGATCCAGGTCGAGCGGCACATGGGCCTGATCCTGATCACCCACGACCTCGGCGTGGTCGCCGAGGTGGCGGACCGGATCGCGGTCATGTACGCCGGGCGGATCGTCGAGCAGTCCGACGCGATCTCGCTCTACCGGCGGCCCGGTCACCCCTACACCCAGGCGCTGCTGGACTCCCTGCCGCGGCTGGACCTCAAGGGCACCGAGCTCAACACCATCAAGGGCCTGCCGCCGAGCCTGATCAACATCCCGAGCGGCTGCCCGTTCCACCCCCGCTGTCCCCGCGTGCAGGACGTGTGCAAGACCGAGGTCCCCGCCCAGCACCGGCCCGCCCCCGGCAGGCTCAGCGCCTGCCACTTCGCCGAGGAGCTGCTCTCCGGTGAGTGACAACATCATCGAGGTCCGCGACCTGGTCAAGCACTTCCCGGTGCGGGTCGGCGTGCTGTTCAAGCGGACCGTCGGCCACGTGCGCGCGGTCGACGGCGTCTCGTTCGACCTCAAGCGCGGCGAGACCCTGGGTGTGGTCGGCGAGTCCGGGTGCGGCAAGTCCACCCTGGCCCAGGTCCTCATGCGACTGGAGCCCGCGACCGGCGGTTCGGTCAAGTTCGAGGGCCAGGAGATCCTGGGGCTCAAGGGTTCGGCGCTGCGCAAGCTGCGCCGCGACATCCAGATCGTGCTGCAGGACCCGTACACCTCGCTCAACCCCCGGATGACCGTCGGCGACATCGTCGGCGAGCCGTTCGAGATCCACCCCGAGGTGGCGCCCAAGGGCGACCGGCGCAAGAAGGTGCAGGACCTGCTGGACGTGGTCGGGCTCAACCCCGAGCACATCAACCGGTACCCGCACCAGTTCTCCGGCGGCCAGCGCCAGCGCATCGGCATCGCCCGCGCGCTGGCCCTGCGGCCCAAGGTGATCGTCTGCGACGAGCCGGTGTCCGCGCTGGACGTCTCGATCCAGGCGCAGGTCATGAACCTGCTGGGCGACCTGCAGAACGAGTTCGGGCTGTCGTACATCTTCATCGCCCACGACCTGTCGGTGGTGCGCCACCTGTCCGACCGGGTCGCGGTGATGTACCTGGGCAAGGTCGTGGAGATCGGCGACGAGACCGCGCTCTACGAGCACCCGACGCACCCGTACACCCAGGCGCTGCTGTCCGCGGTGCCCGTGCCCGACCCGGAGCTGCGCGGCCAGCGGCAGATCATCCGGCTGGAGGGCGACGTGCCCAGCCCGGTCGACCCGCCGTCGGGTTGCCGGTTCCGCACGCGCTGCTGGAAGGCGCAGGAGGTGTGCGCGCAGGAGGAGCCCGAGTTGATGACCCGGGTCGGCGCGCACCCGAGCGCCTGCCACTTCGCGGAGGAGAAGTCGGTCGTTCCCTGAGTCGGGGGCCCAGCTCAGGGGAGTTGTTTCACGAGAGGGGATTCGCGTGAACAGACGAAGAATGACCGTGGCCGCCCTCGCGGTGCCGGTGGTGGCCGCCCTCGCGGCGGTCGCACCCACCGCGGCGACGGCCCAACCGGCTGCCCTGAGCGGTCGGGCGGTGGAGTACAACGTGCTCTCTTCCGAGGGTGCGAGCGTCGACGCCGTTGTGGCGGCGGTGCGCGCGGCGGGCGGCACCGTCGTGAGCACCAACCAGGCTGTCGGCCTGGTTACCGCTACCGCGCCGGAGAACGGCTTCACCGCCCGCCTCGCCGGCAACCGCGCGGTGGACACCGCCGCGCGGTCGAAGGCGATCGGCCAGGCCCCGCGCGGTGCGGGTGGGGCCAAGTCGAAGTCGGTGGAGGAGGAGTCGAAGGCGGCCCGGGCGGGCAAGCGGGCGCAACCCGCCGCGACCGCCGGGATGGACCCGCTGGACTCGTTGGCGTGGGGCCTGTCCGCGGTGCGGTCGGACCTGGCGCGGACGAAGCAGGCCGGGGACAAGCGCGTCAAGGTCGGTGTACTCGACACCGGTGTCGACGGCAGCCACCCGGACATCGCGCCGAACTTCGACCGGGCGCTCTCGCGCAACTTCACCCGCGACATCCCGTTCGACGAGAACGGGGTGGAGGTCGACGGGCCCTGCGAGTACCGGGGCTGCGTCGACCCGGCGGACGTCGACAACGGCGGCCACGGCACCCACGTCGCGGGCACCATCGCCGCGGCGGCCGACGGCTTCGGCATCTCCGGTGTCGCGCCGAACGTGTCGATCGTCAACATCCGCGGCGGCCAGGACTCGGGCTCGTTCTTCCTGCAGCCCGTGGTCGACGCGATGACGTACGCGGGCGACGCGGGGCTGGACGTGGTCAACATGTCCTTCTACGTCGACCCGTGGCTGTTCAACTGCGCGAACAACCCGGCGGACACCCCGGAGCAGCAGAGCGAGCAGCGGTTGATCGTGCGGTCGATCGGCCGGGCGATGGAGTACGCGCACCGCAAGGGCGTCAGCCAGGTGGTGTCGCTGGGCAACGGGCACATGGACCTCGGCAAACCGCTGCCGGACAACACGAGCCCCAACTTCCCCGTCGGCAACACCCACCCGCGCACGATCGACAACGCCACCTGCCTGTCGCTGCCGATCGAGGGTCCCCACGCGATCGGCGTGAGTTCGTACGGCCCGTCGCAAGCCAAGGCGGACTACTCGAACTACGGCTTCGAACGCCTCTCGGTCTCCGCCCCCGGCGGCTACTTCCGGGATGGTCTGGGCACGGACTGGTACCGCACCAACGAGAACCAGATCCTGTCGGCGTATCCCCGCAACGTGGCCCTGACCGAAGGCGCGATCGATGCTGCCGGGAACATCACTCCCGACGGTGAGGCGCTGGGTGTGCAGAAGGCGTGCAAGGCGGACGGCACCTGCGGGTACTACCAGTACCTCCAGGGCACCTCGATGGCCTCGCCGCACGCCTCCGGTGTGGCGGCGTTGATCGTGTCCCAGTACGGGGACTACACGCGCAGTGGCGTGAGCCTTAGCCCGGACAAGGTGCGGAAGGTGTTGGAGGGCACTGCTGCTCCGATCGCCTGCCCCACGCCTCGGACGGTGGACTACACGCTCGTCGGTCGGGCTGCGGAGTTCAACGCGACGTGCGAGGGCACGCCGCAGCTGAACAACTTCTACGGCCACGGCTCGGTTGACGCGTGGTCTGCGGTGACGAACGGTAGGAAGTACCTGCGGTAGCAGTGTTTTGGTGACGGGCCCCCTCGGACTTCCGAGGGGGCCCGTTGCTTTTTGGATGCGACAGTCTCGCTTCCCATAAGCCACAACCATCCATCCGAGCTGCACTCGCCTTCCCCGCCGAGGTTGCTTCGCAACCCCTTCTCCACCTGGCCAGGTCGAGCACACGCTCGAAAACTCGCGTGGGAGCCCGGGAGAACAGGTCCTCGCTGGGTCGATCGATGCTCACCTCACGCCGCGGACCAGATCAGCGCCGGGCCGGGTTGATCAGTCCAGCCCCACGCGAAAAACAAGGGCGGCCTCGATTGAGCGAACTTGCTTTGCGCGGGGCCCCTAACGAACCTGCGGTGGGGAAGAGCGGTGGGGATGGGCAAGCCCACCCCACCCGCAGGAGAGCTTGGCAGGTCCGTCCCCCCACGCAAAGCAAGTCCACCCAATCAAGGCGTATGGCAGGGGCGCGTTGCGTTCTGGTGGGGGCTGGGCTTCTGCGGCAGTTGTGAGGGTGGCTAGGGAGAAAGGTGTTGGGTGGGGGTGGGGTGGGGATCCAGCGGCGGTTGCGGGGGTAGCAGGAGAGACAGGCCGAGGCAGAGACAGGGACAGGGACAGGGACAGAGGTGAGTAGGCAGAGAGGCGCCGCTCTTAGTCCACTGCTGCCATCCATTGTGGACAATGGATGGCAGCGGACCCCTCCGGGGCGAATCGGTGGGGCCCGCCGCCTGTGTGGTGGTGGGGCTTCCTCACTCCGTGGTCAGCACGAACTGCGGTTTGTTCCGCCTGACCTGTCGTGCTGTTTCTTCCAGGGCAGCGGCCAGGGCGTCGGCTTGTTCCGGTGAGGCCCAGCCGATGATCAGACCGGAGGCGTAGTCACGCAGCCGGGCGGGGAGTGCGTCCAGTTTGGCGGCTAGCAGGACCAAGGCTCGCGCCGTGTCGACCTGCTCCGGGGTCGCCGTCAAACCGGGACTCCCCGTTGGCTCGCGGACCCGATCTCCCCGACCACGCCCATCACCTCCTCCACCGCCACCAACGGTAGGTGAGGGAGGGAAAACCCGGCTTGCCACGGAGGCAAGGTCGCCCGTTCGGGCCAGAGAACGGATCACCAGACCCTAAGTCAGCAGGCCGGAGCGGTAGGCCAGGCCGCGCAATTCCCGTCCGATGGCGTCGTCGCGGGCGCGGGCGAGGAGTTCCGCCAGTACGGAGTGCATGAACGGGTTGCGGTGGACCCGCGCGGGTGAGATCCGTTCCGCCCGCCGCAGCATCAGCACCGCTTCGTTGCGGTGGTTGGGCAGCCGGGCCAGGGCGCGGCCGTATTCGCGCCAGTACGCGGATCGGCGGGTGGGGGACGGGAGGGCGTCCGGGTTCACGGTCGCGGCGACCCGGGCCGCCTCCGCGTGCTCACCGGCCTCCAGCGCCACGCTCATCCGCCACACGCCCACGTTGGACGGGCCGAAGCCGAACCAGAACGCGTTGCCCTCACCCGTGTGCGCGGCCAGGTCGGCGGCGTGGTCGAGGGCCGCGAGCCGTTCGGCGTGCCTGCCCTGGGACGCGGCGATCAGGGACCGGGTCAGGGTGAGCATCCCGGACATCTCGCGCTCGTCGTCGCCGAGGCCGGTGCCCGGGTCGGTGTCCGCGACGACCTTGTTCGCCAGGTCGAAGCCGCTCGCGCCGATCAACCCGAAGGCCGTGCCGAACCCGCTGATCGCCAGCGACGCGGGCTCGTTGAGGTCCTGCGCGGCGGCGGCGGCCAGGGTGGCGGCCTGCCAGGCCAGGTCCTGGCCCGCGCCGATGTCGCCGAGCCAGGCCTGGGTGCCCTGCACGTGCGTTATCACGAGCAGACGCAGGATCTCCCGCTCGTCCTTCCCGACCGCGAGGCTGGTGTGCAGGTCGTTGATGAGGTCGGGCAGCCGCGCGCCGACCGTGGCGTAGTCGCACTCGCGTTGCTTGTCCAGCAGCGCGTTCGCGCGCGCGTCCAGCTCGGCCAGCCCGCACGCGCGCCCCTGGCTCGCGCCCATGCCCGCGGCGAACAGGGCCAGCCGGACGGCGCCGACCGCGCGGTCCTCTTCCGGTTCCCCCGGGGTGGCCAGCAGGGACGCGCTGGTGATCTCGTTCGGCGCCACGTCCAGCGCCTGCGCCAGCGCGACGATCAGCGACCGCCGGTCCAGCGCGCGTTGCCCGGATTCGAGTCTGCTCAGGTACGACGGTGAGATTCCCGCCAGACCCGCGACGACCGCCAGCGACTTGCCGCGGGCGTTGCGGATCTGGCGCAGGCGTCGTCCGATGTCGCTCACGCTCGGCCCCTTCACACGAGGGAGGCACAGCAGGCTGAGGGGTCGTCCCCGCCCTACGCGGACGGGGGCAGGCACCCCAATGTAGTGCCCGGGGCCGAGCGTGAGCACCGCTCAGTGGTTGGAACTTCGGTTCACAAATGCCGCAATGTCCTTCGACTGGCGCAACCGCGAGGGCTCGTGGGCGTACATCATGTGCCCGGCCTCGTAGTAGGAAACCTCGATGTTGTCCCGCAGCTCGTCGGGAATCCTCAGCTGTGCCAACGAGTGCTCGGTGGCGAAGTACGGCGTGGCCCCGTCGGTGTACCCGGATCCGACGTACACCCGGAGGTGGGGGTTGACGCGCATGGCCGCGGCGAGCTTGTCGGTGACCGCGACGTGCGCGTTCTCGAACTCCTTGTACGACCAGGCCCGGTTCACGTCCATGCTCAGTACCTCGTACGGCAAGTCGTTGGGGTAGGCCAACTCCGCGTGCAGGTAGTGGTTCATACCAGCGGTGTACGCCCCGATGATGCTGCTGATCGAGGGGTCGTCGGTGAACCGCTCGTGCGTGTAGTTGTCCTCCCAGCCGGTGAAGCGGCCGTCCATCCGGCCCACGACCTGCCGCCGATCCCGCAGGAGTTCGGTGAAGTAGCGCACGTGCTCGACCCGCAGGTTCGCCCGGTCGACGTAATCCGGGGACAGACCGGTCAATTCCGCCACCCTGGCGGCGATTCCCGCACGCTCCTCAGTGGACATCCGAGCGCCCTTGGCCAGCGCGTACGGGTAGTCGCGCGCGGCGAACTCCTCGGCCTCGGCGAGCACGTCGCGCAGCTCCCGGTCGCCGTGCAGGCCGTGGTGGTGCGCGATGGCCGCGTAGGTCGGCAGGTAGAGGGAGTACGGCAGGTCGTTGCCCTCGGTGAAGTGGATCGTGCCGAAGTCCAGTACGGACGAGATAAGGATTAGACCATTCAGGTACATGCCCCGCCGGGACTGCAGGTGGTGGGCGAGCCCGGCGGCGCGGGTGGTGCCGTAGGACTCCCCGGCGAGGAACTTCGGCGACACCCACCGGCCGTTGCGCGTGGTCCACAACCGGATCAGCTCGCCGACGGACTCGATGTCGGCCTGGTAGCCGTAGTTGTCCCCGGGCTTCTCCCCGGTCACGGCGCGCGAGTAGCCGGTGCTGACCGGATCGATGAAGACCAGGTCGCTGTGCGCCAGCAGGGTGTCCGGGTTGTCCACGAGCGAGTACGGCGGCCCGACCGGCTCGCCCGCGTCCCCGGTGACCACCCGGCGCGGGCCGAGCAGGCCCAGGTGCAGCCAGATGCTCGCCGAGCCGGGGCCGCCGTTGAAGGCGAAGGTGACCGGCCTGCGCGCCGGGTCGGCGCCGTCGAGGGTGTAGGCGGTGAGGAAGACCTCGGCCTTGGGCTTGTGCCCCTCGAACTTGCCGTCGGTGACCACTTCCTTGCGCAGGACGACGCGTCCGGTGGTGGTGGTGTAGTTCAGCTTGCGCCTGCGCACCGTCATCGAGTGCGCGGTGGTGACCAGGTCGTCGGTCGGTTCCGCCGCCGCGGTCTTGGGCTCGTCGTCTGCCGCGTCCTTTGTTGCCATGTCCAGACCATAGTGGCGGTGCGGGTGGCCGTGACGTGGTGTGATACCTCGTTGTGACCCGCGCTGACCCGGTGGCCCAGACCACCCTCGCCGACCTCGACCGGGCCGTGCCCGACTGTCGGGCCTGCCCCCGGCTGGTGGCCTGGCGGGAGGAGGTCGCCAGGGTGAAGCGGGCGGCGTTCCGGGACTGGGACTACTGGGGCAGGCCGGTCCCCGGCTTCGGACCACCGGACGCCGCGCTGGGCGTCGTCGGCCTCGCGCCCGCCGCGCACGGCGCGAACCGCACCGGCCGGATGTTCACCGGTGACCGCTCGGGTGACGTCCTCTACGCCGCGATGCACGCCGTCGGCCTCGCCACCCGGCCGACGGCCACCCACACCGGCGACGGCCTGGAGCTGATCGGCACCCGGATCACCGCCCCGGTGAAGTGCGCCCCACCGGCCAACAAGCCGACACCGGCCGAACGCGACACCTGCCGCCCCTGGCTCGAGCGGGAGCTGACCCTGCTGCGCCCCACCCTCCGCGCGGTGGTGGTCCTCGGCGCCTTCGGCTGGCAAGCCCTCCTCCCTATCCTCGGCGCGGTGTGGGAGGTCCCGGTCCCGAGGCCGAAGTTCGGCCACGGCGTCCACCACACCCTCCCCGCCCGCGACGGCGGCCCGCCGCTGCGCCTGTTCGGCTGCTACCACGTGAGCCAGCAGAACACCTTCACCGGCCGCCTCACCCCGGCGATGCTGGAGGACGTCCTCGCAGCGGCCCGCGACGCCGCCGGGATCCAGGGGTAGACCCCCGGTACTCGACGCGACCGCGTTCCGCGGACAGGCCGTTCCACGTGACGTGGAACAGGGCGATTGGTGGAACGGGCGCCGCCGGGATCGCGGAGTCCCTGGTCGTGGCCCCCACGCCCTTGCGTACCTGGTGACCGCGCTGGACGGCTGAGTCAGTCCCCCGGGCCGTTCAGGTGGGCGTGGACGGTGGCGTCCTGGTCCAGCACGAGGTTCACCACTTCCCAGAACTCCGGCAGCCGCGCGTGCGCCAAGGCTTCTTCGCGGTCCAGTACCTGTCCGTGCGCGCGGCCCGCGCTGCCGTCGAGGCAGGCCGGGACGACCGTCGCCGCGGGGGCGCCGCCTTCGGTGTCCGGGCCGACGCGGCAGCCGAAGGTGGTGTGGTCGTCGGCCTCGTCGGTGTCCCAGGTGCCGAGGATGACGTCGATCCAGGTGTCGCGGGGTTGGCCGGTGTGCCGGTAGCTGTTGGCGAAGTACACCGCGTACGGCCTGCCGTCGGCGCGGACGAAACCCCAGGTGCGCGCGACCGGCGCGGCGCAGCAGACGCACTCGAAGCGGCGGATCTGCTGGTCAGCGGGGTCCATGGTCAGGTTCACCCGGCCAAACCTACCCAGCCCGCCTGGCCTGCCCGGGCCACCCGCGACCATTGACAGCACCCGCTACCATGATCACAACGCTACCGCCGCGCCGGGTGGGGTCCCTGTTCCAGGCGGTTCTCCGAGGTAACTGTGACGACTTTGGTCGTGCTGTCCTGGGCCCTGGTATTTCTGTTCACCCGCTGGTTACCGCCCAGACCGGTCGGTGAGATCCGCATCACGTTCCAACCCGTGTCGTGGTTCGCCGTGGACATCGTCGTGCGAACCGCGGAGGTGGCCCCAGCCGGGTCGGTGGAACTGGACTCCTGAAACCGCGCGTTGCCTTTTCGCCGGTCCATTCCCACATTATCCGCGCCGGTTCCCACTTCGGAGCGCGCGACGTCGAGAATGCGGACGGTGGAATGGACCGCGTCAGTTCGCGGTGACCAGCCCGGCCAACAGCGCGGCCGTCTCCGGCTCGGACAGCGCGGTCTGCTCGATGGCGAGGAACCGCTCCCACGCCGTCGTGACCACGTCGCTGTCGCCGTTGGCCAGGTAGTCCTTGCCCGCGGTCTCCTCGAACAGCACCGTGTCGCTGATCTCCTCGTCCAGCTCCAGCAGCATGAACCCGCCGGACAGGCCGTGGTGCGCGCCCGCGGTGAACGGCACGACGCGGATGCTGGTGGCGGGCTCGGCTGCCCTGGTCAGCAGGGCGCGCAGCTGCGCGCGCAGCACCTCGGGGCCGCCGATCTCGCGCCGCACCGCGCCTTCATCGATCAGCATGACCAGCCGCGCCGGGTCGGCGGCCTGCCTGGCCTGGCGCTGCATCCTGGCCTCCAGGGCCAGCTCCAGCTCGTGCCCGGAGTAGTGGTTGGCCAGCACGGCCAGCGCGTACTCGCGGGTCTGCAGCAGCCCGGGGATCAGCAGCGGGTGGAACTGGTGGATGGCCACCGCCGAGCCCTCGTAGGCCAGCAGCCTGCGGAAGGGCTCCGTGGTCACCGCGTCGTACGGGGCGTACCAGGGCTGCTCGCGGCTCTCCTTGGCGACCGCGGTCAGGTCGGTGATCAGCTCCTCGTCGGTCATGTCGTACTCGGCGAGCAGCGCGCGCAGGTCGGTGGTGGAGATGCCGACCGTGGCCTTCTCGATCCGGGTCAGCTTGGACACCGACCAGTCCATCCTGGTCGCGACCTCGGGCTGGGTCTTGCCCGCCTGCTCGCGGAAGGTGCGCAGCAGCCTGCCGAGCTGGCGCTTGGAGAACCGGGGGTCGCGCTGTCTGGTCATGCTGGCTCCGCTCGATCGACCGACTGGTCATCTCTCGATCAACTTCACTACGGGCTGTCATGCTATCGGGGAGTGCCGGGTGGCGATCTGCCACGTGGCAGATCGCCACCTCGCCGCTGGGCCGCAGCGTTTGGCAAGGTAGCACGTGCAGGTGCGCTTGCGCTGCCCCGTTTGGCTCAACCGCCGGCGGCGATCGGCCACCAAAACGGGTTCACCCGGTTACGCGGAATAACTACTGTGCGTATAAGAGTTGGCAAGTGGTAATTGCGCGTCGCCGCGGAGAGCGCGCCGCCGGGAGCTACCCGAGAAGCGGATTCACGTCCTCGTGGTCGTCGCGAATAATCGCCGGGTATCGTGCTCCCGTCTTGGGAGCCCAACCCGGAGGGACCTTGATGAGCAATGTGTGTCCGCGCTGGCGAAAAAGTTCGTACAGTGACACCACCGGCTGTGTGGAACTCGTGAGGTGGTCAGGAGGTAATTCGGTACGGGATTCGAAGAATCCCGGCCCGAAATTGGACATCTCCACCAGGTCGATAATCAGGTTGATCGACTTCGCCCGCGGTTAGCCGCCGCCCGCCGAGCCCGGCGACCAGCCGGGGGCCGGCGCCGCCCCGCCCGCGGTGCTCCCCACCAGCACCGCGTGCGGATCCCGGCCGTGCCCCCGGTGGCGCGGATCCCGGCCCACCCCGTCCCGGCGCGGATCCCGGCGCGCCCGCGGCGACACCTACACCCGAACCGGTGGTCGTTGATCGCGTGACCGTCGGCCGACCGCTCGGGCACGCGTTGTGACCTGTCCCCGCGGGCGCCGCGACACGCGTCACACCTGCGGAAACACCCCAGCGACCCCGGTCACACCTCGACGGGGGCGCCGCGCGGGCGCGGCTGAGCAGTGCCACCATTGTTCTATGGCGCACGGAAAGTCGGAGCCCACCCGGATCCTCATCCTCGGTGGCGGATACGTCGGTCTCTACACGGCGCTCGGACTCCAGCGGAAGCTGCGTTCCGGCGAGGCGTCGGTGACCGTCGTCGACCCGCAGCCGCACATGACCTACCAGCCCTTCCTGCCGGAGGCGGCGGCGGGCGCGATCGAGCCGCGGCACGTGGTCGTGCCGCTGCGCCGCGCGCTCAAGCGCTGCCACGTGATCACCGCGCGGGTCACCGGCGTCGAGCACGCGCGCAAGGTCGCCACGATCGAGGCGCCGGACGGGCACACCGAGGAGCTGGGCTACGACGTGCTCGTCGTCGCGCTCGGCTCGGTGGCCCGCCTGCTGCCCATCCCCGGCCTGGTCGAGCACGGCATCGCCTTCAAGACCATCGGCGAGGCGATCTACCTGCGCAACCACGTGATGACCAAGCTCGACGAGGCGGACAGCACGCTCGACCCCGAGCTGCGCAAGAAGCTGCTGACCTTCACCTTCGTCGGCGGCGGCTTCGCGGGCATCGAGGCGCTGGGCGAGCTGGAGGACATGGCCCGCTTCGCCACCCAGTACTACAAGAACGTCAAGCCGGAGGACCTGCGCTTCGTGCTGGTCGAGGCGGCGGGGCGGGTGCTGCCCGAGGTGCGCGAGAGCCTCGGCGTGTACACCGTGATGCAGCTGGAGAAGCGCGGCATCGAGGTGTACCTGTCGACCCTGGCCAAGTCGTTCGAGAACGGGCACGTGGTGCTCTCCGACGGCACGGAGTTCGACAGCGACACCATCGTCTGGACCGCGGGCGTGAAGTCGAGCCCGGTGCTGGCCGCGTCGGACCTGCCGCTGACCAAGCAGGGCAGATTGCGCGCCACCGCCGCGATGCGCGTCGAGGGCCTGACCGACGCGTGGACCGCGGGCGACTGCGCCGCCGTGCCGGACCTCTCGCGCACCGACGAGGACCCGACGGCCATCTGCGCGCCGAACGCGCAGAACGCCGTGCGCCAGGCCCGGCTGCTGGCCAAGAACATCGTCGCCGCGCTGCGCGGCGACGAGCCCAAGGACTACTTCCACAAGAACCTCGGCTCGGTGGCCAGCCTCGGCCTGCACAAGGGCGTGGGTGACGTGGCCAACATCAAGGCCAAGGGCTTCCTCGCCTGGGCCATGCACCGCGCGTACCACGTCAAGGCGATGCCGACGTTCAACCGCAAGGTCCGCATCACGCTGGACTGGTTAACTGGTGGGCTCTTCCGGCGCGAGGTGATCTCCATGGGGCAGATCAACGACCCGAAGGCGGAGTTCGCCCGGGTCTCCAAGGGCTGACCGGCAAACGGCCGAACTCCGGTTGGTCCACCCGGCCGGAGTTGTCACAAACCCGTCCCAAATCGGGGAATCGCGCCTTAGGCTGCGCCTGCCCCCGTAGCCCAACAGGCAGAGGCAGCCCCCTTAAAAGGGGTCGAGTGCCGGTTCGAATCCGGTCGGGGGCACGACTACGCAGGACCGAGTCCGGTGAGGACGCCCACGTCAACGTGGGTGCCAGCACCGGACTTCCTGCTTTGTTCGCAAGGTGACCGGTTCGCCACCGTCTCCATTCGACGGTCACTTGCGGAACGTGGTTAATCGACTACGCAACGCGCAATGTCCTCTGTCGGCAGTGCGCGAAATCCGTCCGGAGCACTTCGGTGGTGTCGATATTTCGCCACTATGAAAATGTTGGCTCTTTTCACACCGCGCCGTCAGTCCCGGGAGGTATTGGCGGGTTGTCCACAGTGGAGCGGAGCCGGGCCGTCTAAGCTCCCCCGGGTGGCGGAGTACCGGATCGACGACCTGGCGAGGGCCGCGGGTACCTCGGTGCGCAACGTGCGCGTCTACCAGGACCGGGAGCTGCTGCCCCCGCCCGCGCGGCAGGGGCGGGCGGCGATCTACTCCGACGCGCACCTGGCGCGGCTCCGCTTGATCCTCAACATGCTCGACCGCGGTTACGCCTTCGCGCAGATCAAGGAGATGCTCGACGCCTGGCGGGCCGGTCACAGCCTGGCCGACGTGCTCGGGCTCGAGGAGGCGACCGGGGCCGCGCAGGCGGGTGAGCCGCCCGCCGTGGTGACGGCGGCGCAGCTCACCCGGATGTTCGGCGCGCAGCTCACCCCCGCCAATATCCGCGCGGCCCTCGAACTCGGCGTCCTCGAACGACGCGGCACGCAGCTGGTCGCGCCCAGCCTCAAGCTCCTCGAAGCGGGCCGTGACCTGGTCAGCCTCGGTGTCCCGCTCGCCGAGGCCCTGGGCCTGGCCGCCGAGTTGCAGGCCGAGACCGACCGGGTCACCGCACTGCTGGTCGGCCTCGTGCGCCGCTACGTCCTGGACCCCAAGGGGCCGGACTGGCTGCCCGGTGGCGACGAGCTGCCGCACTTCGCCGATGTCATCTCGCGGCTGCACCCGCTGGTCATGTCCGCGCTCGGGGCCGCTGTGGACCGTTCCGCGCGGCGGGTCATCCCGGAGATCATGGGGGACCGGCTCATCGCGCTGGCCGAGCGCGCGGGGGACTTCGGTCAGGAGTGACGGACCTTGCCATTGTGACAATGGCGGTTGTAACGTTCGTCGATGTCGCGCAATCCGCCGGACCCGGGAGTGGCCATGGCCGAACCGCTTCGCCGAGCCGCGCGCCCCCGGCGCCGGACAGTGCACAGCGGTGACGCGGAGTTGGCCGTCTTCACCGAGGGTGATCCCGGTGAGCCGACTGTCCTCTTGGTACACGGCTTCCCCGACACGCACCGCCTCTGGGACGACATCGCGGGTGTGCTCGCCGCCGACTACCACGTCGCGCGCTACGACACCCGCGGCGCGGGTGACACCAAGAACCCCAACTCCCGTGCCGCGTACCGGATGCCGCTGCTCGCCGAGGACCTCTTCGCCGTCGCCGACGCGGTCAGTCCCCAACGGCCGGTGCACGTCGTCGCGCACGACTGGGGTTCCATCCAGGCGTGGGAGGCGGTGACGGACCCGCGGGCCACGAGCCGGATCGCTTCCTTCACCTCGATCTCCGGGCCCAGCCTCGACCACGTCGGCCGGTGGGTCCGGCGCAGGCTCGCCCGGCCCAGCCCCGCCAACCTCGCCGCCGCGCTCGGCCAACTCGGGCGCTCCTGGTACATCTACCTCTTCCAGATCCCCGTGCTGCCCGCGCTGCTGTGGCGCACGGTGATCGGGCCCCGGTGGCACCACCTGCTGCGCCGCGTCGAAGGTGTCGAGGGGCATCCCGCGGGTGGCAACCGCGGAATCCGGCTGTACCAGGCGAATGTGTTCAGCCGCCTGACCCGCGGCCGCCCGCGCCCGGCGGAGGTCCCGGTCCAGGTGATCGTCCCGACCCGCGACCGGTACGTCGCGCCCGCGCTCGCCGAGGACCTCGAGCGCTGGATCGGCAGGCTGTGGCGGCGGCCGGTCGTCGCCGGGCACTGGGCGCCGCTGTCGCACCCGGAACCGTTGGCGCGCATGGTCGCCGAGTTCACCGCGCACGTCGACGGCGCGCCGATGACCCGCGCGCTGCAACGGTCCAAAGTGGGCGAACCGGACCGGGGCTTCACCAACCGGCTCGTCGTGGTGACCGGCGCGGGGCGCGGCATCGGGCGGGCCACCGCGCAGGCGTTCGCCGACCGGGGCGCCGAGGTGGTCGTCGCCGACGTCGACCTGGCGGCGGCCCGCGACACGGCCGCGGCCATCGGGCCCGCCGCGTACCCGTACCGCGTCGATGTGTCCGATGTGGACGGTATGCGGCGGTTCGCCGACGACGTCGCGGGCGAGCACGGCGTGCCGGACGTGGTGGTCAACAACGCGGGGATCGGCATGGCGGGCCCGTTCCTGAGCACGACGGCCGCGGACTGGCGGCGGATCACCGACGTCAACCTGCTCGGCGTCACCAACGGCTGCCGGGTGTTCGGCGAGTTGATGGCGGCGGCGGGGGAGGGCGGCCACCTCGTCAACCTGTCCTCCGCGGCGGCCTACCTGCCCAGCCGGACGCTCTCCGCCTACGCCACGACGAAAGCGGCCGTGCTCGCGCTCTCCGACTGCCTGCGCGCCGAACTGGCCGACCACGGCATCGGCGTCACCGCGGTGTGCCCCGGTGTCGTCGCCACGGACATCACCAAGACCACCACCTTCACCGGGGTCGACGAACTCGAACAGCGCCGCCTCCGCCAGCGCGCCACCGCGGCCTACGCCAAGCGCGGCTTCGGCCCGGACCGCGTCGCCACCGAGATCGTCCGCGTCGTCGAGGAGAACCGCCCCGTGGTCGCGGTGACCCCGGAGGCCAAACTCGCCCGCCTCGGCGCCCGCCTGGCACCGGGCCTGCTGCGCCGGGTGGCCCGCTTGTTCGGCTGAGTTCCAAGGGGGACGCCGTGCTCACACACGACCGCCGCGGGTCGGGTAGCCCGCTCGTGCTCCTGCACGGCATCGGCCACCGCCTGCAGGCCTGGGAACCGGTCATGGACCGGCTGGCCGCCCACCACGACGTGATCGCCGTCGACCTCCCCGGTTTCGGCGCGTCACCGATGCTGCCGGACGGCCACCGCTACGACGTCCCCGGCGCGCTGGCCGCCCTGACCGACGCCTTCGCCGAGTTCGGCGTCGAGCGACCGCACGTGGCGGGCAACTCGCTCGGCGGGATGCTGGCCCTGGAGCTGGCGTCCCGGGGCTTGGTCCGCTCGGCGACGGCCCTGGCCCCGGCGGGCTTCTGGACCCCCTGGGACCGCGCGTGGGCCATCCGGGTCCTCGGTGTGGTCCGCCGCCTCGGCCGTACCCCCGAACGCTTCCAGGCGGCACTCTGCGGCAGGCGGTTGGTCCGGGTCGTCGGCGGCAGCCTGCTCTTCGGGAAGCCGTCGGTCCTGACCGCTGAGGTCATGGTCGCCGACCTGGTGGCGATGGGCGCGGGTACCGGCTTCGACGCCGTCCTCGACTCCGGCGCCCGCGAGTACCTCTGGACTTCGGCGCCTCCCGCGGTGCCGGTGTCGGTCGCGTGGGGGACCCGCGACCGCATCCTCTGGCCCAGGCAGGCCGGGAAGGCCCGCGAACTCCTCCCCGACGCCACCCACGTGTGGCTCCCGGGCTGCGGCCACGTCCCCATGGGCGACGACCCGGAACTCGTCGCCTCGACGATCCTGGCGACCTGCGCGGAGTCCCCGGCCGCCTAGAGCCTGCCGGGTCGCATGATGCTGGCGGCGAGGACCAAGAGGCTGCCGAACAGCGCGTTCCACAGACCGATCTGCAACTCCGAAGTGTCGATCACATCCTGGGACCGGATGACCCAGACCCCGGTCGACACGACCAGCAGGATCCCGCCCAGTTGCATCAGGCCCTTGGCGCGGAACATGCCCACCAGCGCCAGCAACGCGCCCAGGGCCAGGGGCACCAGCATCGACGAGATCACCGGTGCCGTATCGCGTTGCACGCCGGAGAACAGGTCCGACAGCGGCAGGGTGCTGCCCAGTCGATCCTCGTACCAGGGGTGGAAGGTCCCGTAGGCGGTAGCCGCGAGGCCGGCCAGGGCAAGGAGCCACGAGATCAAGGCGCGCACGGTGCCAGTTTGCCTCGGCTCCGCCGAGGCGGCGAGATCGCCTTTCAGTCGATCACTTCCCTCCCGGTTCACTCGGCCCGCGGGGGCCGAGTGAACCGCTCAGTCCAGAGACCGGCGCGATCTCGCGCGCGTGGTCACAGCCGACACAAAAGCGAGGAGCCCGGCACGTGGGTGCCGGGCTCCTCGCTTGGACTTTGTGCTATCGGGCGATCAGTCGCTGCTCTGCAGGATCCAGAGGAGGCGGAGGATCTCGAAGTACAGCCAGACCAGGGTGGCCATCAGGCCGAAGGCGACGTACCAGGCCCACTTGGCCGGGGTGCCGCTGCGGATCATCTGGTCGGCCTGGTCGAAGTCGAGCAGGAAGTTGAACGCCGCGATGCCGATGATGACCAGGCTGATCACGATGCCCAGCGGGCCGCTGCCGCGCAGCCCGGTCTGGATGCCCATCCAGGACAGCAGCAGGTTGATCAGCAGCAGGCCCGCGGCCGCGCCGGTCGCGCCGATGATCCACTTGGTCAGGCGCGGGGTGACCTTCACCGCGCCGGTCTTGTAGACGATCAGCATGGTGATGAAGACCAGGCCGGTGCCCATGATGGCCTGCAGACCGATGCCCGGGACGTACCGCTCGAGCACGCCCGTGATCGCGCCGAGGAAGACACCCTCGGCGGCGGCGTAGGTCAGCACCAGCGCGGGGCTCGGGGCCTTGCGCCGGAAGATGATGACCAGCGACAGCACCAGACCGACGATCAGACCGCCGATCATCGGGCCGAACGGGTTGATCGACTGCGAGACGGTGGCGATCGCGGTGATGATGCCCGTGACCAGGCCGACGCCCAGCGTCGCCGCGGTCTTGGTGACCACGTCGTCGACGGTCATCGGGCGCTCGTTGGTGACCGGCGCGCTGTAGCCGATGTACTCGGGGCCCTGCTGGTAGCCCTGAGCCTGTGGTTGGAAGCCCGCGTAGCCGCCCTGCGGCAGGTTGCGGAACGCCGGGTTGCTGGTAGAACGCACCTGATCCTCCTGGGCCTGAATGGCGCCTTCGCCACGGTCAACGATCGAGCGCGCCGATCGGTTCCCGTCGGGGTAAAACCTACTTTACCCACAGTCGGCCCAACGCCGGAGCGGGTTCCCCGATTCCCGCTCCACTGCCGAGAGTGAGCACGTCTCGGCGGAACCTACACCGATCGGACGCGGTCAACCCTATCGACCGGCGGATCGACCTGGGGAGATACCGCTGCGTGCGCATCGATCTTCTCGCCGTCTGGCGGATTGTCACCCGGTGGGGGACGGGCCAGGCTCGCACGAGGTGCGCGTCACGTGTCCGACCGGTCACGTCAAGTGGCCGCGACGCGCGGGCCGCGCCGCCAGAGGTCCCCCCGCACTCCAGCGCCGGCGGTGTGCGCCGTCCCGGCGCGGCAAGGAGCTGACTTCCACCATGCGGCGAATCACCCTCGGTGCCCGGTTGGCGGCCTTGGCCGCGGGCATCGCGACCCTGTCGGGATCGTTGCTCATCGCCGGGGCGCCAACAGCGGCCGCAGAGTTCGTTGAGGGGCTGGGCGTCGGCACGGCGCCACAGCCGTACAAGAACTACCCGAAGGACAAGCACGACTGGCTGGGCTCTTACATCGTCGGCGGCAAGACGGTCTGGTGCGTCAAGTTCGCCTACCTGGAGCCGGACAAGAACGAGAAGTACGGAGAGCCCCAAACGCTGGTCGACAAGTACGGCGGCCCGATCGACGCCGCGGTGTCGGCCAACATCTCCTACCTGCTGCTCCAGTACGGGGAGACCAAGGACCGCGTCAAGGCCGCCGCGCTGGCCCACCTCCTGCACACCTGGACGGCGCCCTCCGGCCCGGACCACGACACCCAGCCGACCCGGACGTTCGACAAGGTCGCCTACGACCCCGCCTGGCACGAGCAGAACCTGCCCGCCGACGTCCGTGCCGACGTGCTGAAGGCGGTCGCCGACCTGCGGGCCGAGGCCACCGCCAACCACGGCCCGTGGACGACCGTGCTCACCAAGCCGACGAAACCGCAGGTCATCGGCACCCCGGACAAATGGACCATCGAGGTGCGCAACGCCGCGGGCAGCGGTGTGGGGAACGTGCCGGTCACGGTCGACCTCGACCAGGCGACCGTCGACGGCAAGTCGCAGGTGACGGTCAAGACCAAGGAGAACGGCGCGGGCGTCGAGCTCGACGTCGTCCCGACCGGCACCAAGCCGAAGGTCTCCATCAAGCTCGACAGCCCGGCCGACAAGCCGTCGGTCCTGCCGCCGGTCGACGGCAAGAAGCAGGCCGTGGTCACCACCGGCGGCAAGAAGGAGCTCAAGGCCAACGCCGAGGTCGAGGCCGTCACCCCGCCCGGCAAGGTGGTCGTGACCAAGCTCGACGAGAAGACCGGCAAGGGCATCCCGTCGGTGTCGCTGCGGCTCACCGCCGCGGACAAGACCGCACCGGCCGTCGGGCAGGACGGCAAGCCGCTGGTCGGCGCCGACGGCAAGCCCGTCGTGCTGGTCACCGGTGCGGACGGCAAGGCGACCGTGCCGGACCTGAAGACGCCGCAGGACGTGTGCGTCATCGAGGTGGCCGCGCCCGCGGGCTACGAGCAGGCGTTCAACCCGCAGTCCCCGCCGACGGTGTGCGACCGGATCAAGGACGGGGCGACGCTCGACCTGACGGTCTCCAACAAGCCGAACGTCCCCAAGGTGCCCAAGACCATCCCGGCCGGTGATGACCCGGTGAACACAGCGGCGGTCGTGGGTGGCGACGGGCCGTCCACCGGCCTCTTGCTCACCCTGGGCGCGCTGCTGCTGCTGGCGACCGGTGTCGGCACCACGCTCATCCGCCGCGCGCGTGGCCCGCAGGCGGTCAGCCGCAAGATGCGCAAGGACTGGGGGCACTGACGAGCATGGCTCGCCGAGGTTCCCGGCTCGCCCCACCCGTGACCGCGGGTGGGGCGGGTCTGCTCATTGTCCTGGCCGCCGGTCTGGCGGTCGCCGCGCCGATCCCGGTCCCCGGGGCGGCGCTGCCCGCCGAGACCGGCCTGGCCGTCGCCCGCGTCCGCCAAGCCGCCACCGAGAGCCGCGCCGCGCTGGAGAGCCTGCGCGTGCAGATCCGCCCGCCCGCGCCGTCCGGCACACCGACCATGCAGGCGCCCACCACGCAGGCGCCCACCACGCAGGCCCCGGTGGCCCAGGAGCCCGCGGCCGAGCAACCGGCCCGGCAGCCCGCGGGCCAGCGGCCCGGCACGCTCCGGTTGGCCAGGGGCGGTACCGCCGCGCTGGTCCGGCGCGAACTCACCGCCGACGCGACCCTGCCCGTGCCCAGCGGTGTCCGCGAGGCCACTTGGTGGGGCGCCGGGCTGGACGCCGCCGAGGGCGCCACCGTCTTCGCCGGACACGTGAACTGGAAGGGGCAAACCGGTCCCTTCGCCGAGTTGTGGTCGGCGGCGGTGGGCGATCCGGTGTCCGTAGTGGACGCACAGGGTCGCGCGTTCCGCTACCGGGTCACCCGCGTCGAGACGGTCGACAAGCACAGCCTGCCCACCCAGGCCGAGGAGTTCTTCGGCCAGTCGGGCCCGCACCGGGTGGTCCTCGTCACCTGCGGTGGCCGCTGGGTGGGCGGCACCGACGGCTACGCGGCCAACCGGGTGGTCATCGCCCAGCCTGAATGAATTCCCGGTGCGGGCCGCGCGCCGGGGCGTGGCGTAGGGTCGGGAAAGGTCACGCGAAAATCACCGATGCAACGCGTCGGCGGGGTGCGCGTCTATCCACCCGGGAGGGCAAGACCGGCACGAGTAGGGGGCAGGGATGACCAGGCGCTGGGATCGGATCGGGCTGGGTATCGGGCTGGTCCTGACCTTCGTGGTACTACTCGTGATCGGCTCCGTCAGACCGGAAGTCGCTGGTCAGCCGGTGCCCGCCGCGCCGACCCCGCAGGCGTCGGCGGTCAAGCCGCCGACCTGGATGCGCAAGCTGAACCCGGGGGAGAAACCGCCGCAGTTCGTGCTGTTCTCATTCGACGGCGCGGGCTCGCACGAGCACTGGCAGCAATTCCTGCCACTCGCCCGCAAGGTCAACGCGCGCTTTTCCGGATTCTTGTCCGGTATCTACCTGTTGACCGATGCGCAAAAAGGTGAATACACCGGTCCCGGCCACAAACCGGGCAAGGCGTCCATCGGTTTCGGCGGCTCGCCGGACGACGTGCGCGCGCTCATCGGCGACCTGAACACCGCCGTGCAGCAGGGCCACGAGATCGGCACCCACTACAACGGACACTTCTGCCACGGTGCCGAGCCGAGCGTCGGCCGGTGGGACACCGCGCAGTGGAACAGCGAACTCGACCAGTTCTTCTCCTACGTCGACCGGGCGACCGCGACCCAGGGGCTGCGGATCGATCCCAAGGCCATCAAGGGCGGCCGGACACCGTGCCTGGAGGGCCGGTTCGACCAGCTGTTCCCGGCGCTCACCGCGCGCGGCATGACCTACGACTCCAGCCAGGTCTCGGACGGGTTGGCCTGGCCGACGCGGCAGGGCGGGGTGTGGGAATTTGCCATGCCCTCGGTTCGCGTGCCCGGTGCGAACTACAAGAAGACAATCATGATGGATTACAACTTCTGGTTCATGCTCAACAAGGCCAAGGACGACCCGGCGCGGGCACCGGAGTTCACCAGGATCACCCTGGAGACCTACCAGCGCGCGTACCAGGCCGCGTTCGACGGCAACCGCGCCCCCATGGTGGTTGGCAACCACTTCAACACCTGGTCCGGCGGGGCCTTCCTGAACGCGACCCAGCAGTTCATGGGTGAGGTGTGCACGAATCCGGAAACGGTCTGCGCGACCTACTCCGAGGTGATCGAGTGGATGGCGATGCAGGACCCGGCGGTGCTCGACCAGTTCCGCAAGCTGCCCAACGCGCAGATCACCCAGCCCCAGTAGGGGCCCAACTGAACAGCCGTCCGCGCCGGAACGCCCGGACTTGACCGTGCTTTCGGGTGACGTCGGTCCCACGGAAACGCCACGACACTGGGAAATACCGCCGAGCGAATCACATTCGGGTGATCCGGCTTGCTTCGGATAATGAAAACCGATACCAGTAGTGCGTCCCCGTCCCGCAGTCACCTGGGAGACCCACGTGAAGACCGCCTTCGTAGGCAAGGGGGGCAGCGGCAAGACCACGCTCGCGTCGCTGTTCCTGCGCCACCTGGCCGCCGAGACACCGGCACCACCGCTGCTGGCCCTCGACGCCGACATCAACCAGCACCTCGCCGCCGCGCTCGGCGCGCCGGAGTCGCTGGTGCTGCCGACGCTCGGCGCCGAGCTGGCCGCGATCAAGGACTACCTGCGCGGTGACAACCCGCGCGTGCCCTCGGCCGCCGACATGATCAAGACGACGCCGCCGGGCGCGGGCTCGCGGTTGGTCCGCGTCGCCGAGCCCAACCCGGTCTACGACCGGTTCGTGCGCGCGGTCGACGGCGTGCCGATCGCGGTCACCGGCCCGTTCGCCGAGTCCGACCTCGGCGTCGCCTGCTACCACTCCAAGGTCGGCGCGGTGGAGCTGCTGCTCAACCACATGGTCGACGGGCCGGGGGAGTACGCCGTGGTCGACATGACCGCGGGCGCGGACTCCTTCGCCTCCGGGCTGTTCACCCGGTTCGACGTCACCTTCCTGGTGTGCGAGCCGACCGTGCGCAGCATCGGCGTCTACCGCCAGTACCGCGACTACGCGCGCGACTTCGACGTGCGCATCGCCGTGGTGGGCAACAAGATCAGCGACGCCGAGGACCTGGCGTTCCTGCGCGAGCACGTCGGCGCCGACCTGCTCACCTGGGTCAGCCGCTCGGCCCACGTCCGGGCCGCCGAGCGCGGCGAGGTGCGGCCGATCGACGCGCTGGAACCGGAGAACCGCGACGCGCTGCGCGCGATGCGGGCGCTGCTCGACGGCGTCGACAAGGACTGGGCCAAGTTCCAGCGGCAGACGGTGGAGTTCCACCTGCGCAACGCGCGCGCGTGGGGCAACGAGCGCGCGGGCCGCGACCTCGCCGACCAGATCGACCCGGAGTTCACCATGGGCCCGCTCGCCGTCGCGCGGTGAGCGGTGGTTGGCCGCGTCCCGTCACTCGGCGGCTGGTCACGCCGTGGCGGGACGCCGTGTGCGCGCGGGCCTGGCATTCCCGGAGTGTGACCGGAAACCGCATCTCTGCCGGGTGAGATGTCCCCCGATCGTGCGGTGGTCGTGTTGCCGTTGGTACTGGCGCGGGTACCGTCGTGCCATGGCCTCCTCCCCACCGGACCGCGACCACGCGGGTTTCACCGTGGTGCGCCACGGCTTCGACCGCGCCCAGGTCAAGCACTACATCCAGCGCCTGGAAACCGAGGCGGCCGCGGCCGCGGGCGAGCGCGACGAGGTCCGGGCCAAGGTGGACGAACTGGCCGGGCAGTTGCAGATCGCCCAGCGCGAGATCGACGCGCTGACCGACCGGCTCGGCAAGCTCTCCACCAGCGCCGTGGCCAGCGCCGCCCCCAACGCCCCGGAACGCGCCGCCCGGGCCATCGCCACCGCGGAGTCCGAGGCGGGGGAGATCACCGCCCGCGCCCAGGCCGCGGCCGAAACGGCCTGGGCCGACGCGGAAGCGGTGTCGAGGGAACTGCGCGACCGCTACCGGGGCCTGCTCGCGGACCTGGATAGTCAACACGCGGAGGCGCACGCCGCGCACAAGGCCGTCATCACCGAGGCCAAGGCCAAGGCCGAGGTGATGACCACGGCGGCGAACAAGCGCCAGCGCGCCATCGACGAGGAAGCGGAACGCGCGCGGCAGCGCACGGAACAGCAGTTCCAGGAGGAGATGTCCCGCCGCCGCGCGGAACTGGCCACCGAGATCGACACCGCCCGCACCGCCGCGGAGACCGAAGCCGCGCGGCTGGTCAAGGAAGCCACCGACGAGGCGGCGAAGCGCATCGCCACGGCCACCAGCCACATCGAACGGCTCACGGCGCTGCGCGAGCAGTTGGCCGGGCGCCTGCGCGGTACCTCGGACCTGCTCACCCAGAGCGCGGGTCTGCTGGAGCCGCTGGAGGCGGAGTCCGAGCTGGACCAGCTGCCCCCGCCGGAGGCGTCGACCACCAAGCTCCAGCCGGTCCGCACCCCGGCCGGTGCCCCCACCGCCTGACCCGCCGTGGCGCCGACCAGCACACCGTGGGGGACCTGGGACCCGATCACCCCGACCGCGGTCGCAGCCCTGTTCGCCTGCTTCGACGTCCCGTGGTGGGTGGCGGGCGGCTACGCCGTCGAACTCGCCGTCGGCCACCCCGTCCGCGACCACACCGACATCGACGTACTCCTCCTGCGGCGCGACCACCCGGTCATCCAGGAAGTGCTGGCAGGCTGGGAGTGGTGGGCGGCCGACCCACCGGGAGAACTGCGCCCCTGGCTCCCCGGCGAGCCCCTACCCGCCCACGTGCACGACATCTGGTGCCGCCCCACCGACCAACCCTGGCGCCTGCAGTTCATGCTCAACGACACCACCGGCGAAGACTGGATCTCCCGGCGCAACCCCGACATACGGGAACCGATCGCGGCGCTCGGCGCCACCACCGCCGACGGGATCCCCTACCTGCGCCCCGAGATCCAACTGTTCTACAAGGCCAAGGGCCGCCGCCCCAAAGACGACGTGGACTTCACCGCAGCGCTCCCGGTACTGGCCACCGATCAGCGCGCCTGGCTGGTCGACGCCATCACCCGCACCCACGGCCAAGACCACCCCTGGCTCCGGCGGCTGACCGCAGACCTCAGCTGAGCCGTTCCAGCACCATGGCCATGCCCTGGCCGCCGCCGACGCACATCGTCTCCAGGCCGATCTGCTTGTCGTGCCAGCTCAGCGAGTTGATCAGGGTCGTGGTGATCCGGGCGCCGGTCATGCCGAACGGGTGGCCGACCGCGATCGCGCCGCCGTTGACGTTGAGCTTGTCCTCGTCGACGCCCAGTTCGCGGGCCGACGGGATGACCTGGGCGGCGAACGCCTCGTTGATCTCCACCAGGTCGACGTCGTCGATCGTCATCCCCGCCTTGGCCAGCGCCCGGCGGGACGCCTCGACCGGGCCCAGGCCCATGATCTCCGGCGACAGGCCCGAAACGCCCGTCGACACGATCCGGGCCAGCGGGGTCAGGCCGAGTTCGGCCGCGCGGGTGTCCGACATGATCACCAGGGCGGCGGCACCGTCGTTGAGCGGGCAGCAGTTGCCCGCCGTGACCCGGCCGTCCGGGCGGAAGACCGGCTTCAGCGTTGCCGTCTTCTCGTAGGTGATCCCGGCCCGCGGCCCGTCGTCGGTTTCCACGACGCGGCCGTCCGGCAGCGTCACGGGGGTGATCTCCCGCGCCCAGAAGCCGTCCGTGATGGCCTTTTCCGCGCGGTTCTGCGACCGGACGCCGAAGTGGTCCATCTCCTCGCGGGTGATCCCCTTGGCCAGCGCCAGGTTCTCCGCGGTCTGGCCCATCGCGATGTAGGCGTCCGGTACCCGGCCGTCCAGCCGGGGGTCGACCCACGAGCCGGCGCCGGACTCGGCCACCGACCTGGTCCGCGCCTCCGCCTCCGCGAAGATCGGGTTGTGCGTGTCGGGCCACGAGTCCGAGCTGCCGCGCGCGAACCGCGACACCGCTTCGACGCCGGCCGAGATGAACACGTCCCCCTCCCCGGCCTTGATCGCGTGCAGCGCCATCCGGGTCGTCTGCAACGACGACGCGCAGTACCGGGTCACCGTGCACCCGGGCAGGGAGTCGTACCCGAGCAGCACGGCCACGATCCGCGCCATGTTGTTGCCCTGCTCGCCGCCCGGCAGCCCGCAGCCCAGCATCAGGTCGTCGATGTCCGCCGGGTCCAGCGCGGGCACCCGGTCGAGCGCCGCGCGGATCAGCTGCGCGGTCAGGTCGTCGGGGCGGATGTCGACCAGCGAGCCCTTACCGGCCCGGCCGATCGGCGAGCGGACGGCGGAGACGATGACGGCCTCGGGCATGGGTCCTCCTTCGCGCGGGTACGACACCCGCACGTTACCGGGGAGTACCGGTCGCCCCGCACAGCGCGGGCAGCAGCAGCCCGGCGGCCAGCGCGTAGCCCGCCCCGTTCGGGTGGAATCGGTCGGAACTGAACAGTTCACCCGGTCGGGTCAGGAAGTGCCGCGACAGCAGCGTCATCGGCACCACCGCCGCCGACGTCGCGACCAGGGCCCGCGCCTGCGCCCGGCCCAGGGCCAGGCTCCACTTGCGGGCGACCGACCGCAGCGGCTGCGGGATCGGCTGGATGGCGCCCAGGTCCGGGCAGGTCCCGACGACCACGGCGGTCCCGGCCTCGGTCAGCCGCCGCACCTGCGTGGCCAGCAGCGCCGCCGACGTCGAGATCGCCAGGCGAGCCGTCACGTCGTTCCCGCCGACCAGGATCAGCGCCACGGCGGGCGGCGCGGCCAGCGCGCGGTCCACCTGCGCGACCAGCCCCGTCGTCCGCGACCCGCTGACCGCGTACGTGCGCAACCGCACCGCGCGGTCGCACTCCTCCGCCAGCCCCCTGGCCAGCAGCACCCCGGGCAGCAGGTCCGGCGTCTCCGCGCCCAGCCCAGCCGCACTCGAATCCCCGAACACGCCGAACTCCACCGCGGCACCGGCCGCGCCGAGCGGCGCAGGCCCGGAACCGTCCGGGAAGTAGTCCCCGTCGGCGTTGAACGGCGCGTCGCGCGGCACGCCGATGAGCGTCCGCGCGCGCCGCGACTGCGTGTTGAGCAGCGTGTACGCCGCCCCCGACAACCCGCCGACCGACCCGGCGGCCAGCGCGGCCACCACCAGCAAACCCCGTGTCCGTGGCATCGCCACCACCCCCCTCAAGCCCGGGCGTTCACGAGAATGTCATCGAGATATCGCCCGCCCCCGGCTGATCCTTAACCAGATTGACCCCTGTTTAGCAAAGAGCGGAGGCACCCTGCTCCGGATACGGGTCGGGTTACGCTCGACCCGGTCCGCGAACGCACGTGCAGGAGGAGCCCCGGTGGAGTACGCCGAGCACATCATCGATCTCGTCGGGAACACCCCGCTGGTCAAGCTGAACTCGCTCGCCGCGGGCCTGGCGCCGACCGTGCTGGCGAAGGTCGAGTACTTCAACCCCGGCGGGAGCGTGAAGGACCGGATCGCGGTCCGGATGATCGACGCCGCGGAGGCCTCCGGCGCGCTGCGCCCCGGCGGCACCATCGTCGAGCCCACCTCGGGCAACACCGGTGTCGGCCTGGCGATCGTGGCCCAGCGCCGCGGCTACAAGTGCGTGTTCGTCTGCCCGGACAAGGTCAGCGAGGACAAGCGCAACGTGCTCAAGGCCTACGGCGCCGAGGTCGTCGTCTGCCCGACCGCCGTGGCCCCCGAGCACCCGGACTCCTACTACAACGTCTCCGACCGCCTGGTCCGCGAGATCGACGGCGCCTGGAAGCCCAACCAGTACGCCAACCCGGAGAACCCGGAGAGCCACTTCCACTCCACGGGCCCCGAGCTGTGGAAGCAGACCGACGGCCGGATCACGCACTTCGTCGCGGGCGTCGGCACCGGCGGCACCATCTCCGGCACCGGCCGCTACCTCAAGCAGGTCTCCGACGGTCGCGTGCAGGTCGTCGGCGCCGACCCGGAGGGCTCGGTCTACTCCGGTGGCACCGGCCGCCCGTACCTGGTCGAGGGCGTCGGCGAGGACTTCTGGCCCACGACCTACGACCGCGACGTCGCCGACGAGATCATCGCGGTCAGCGACGCCGAGTCCTTCGACATCACCCGGCGCCTGGCCCGCGAGGAGGGCCTGCTCGTCGGCGGCTCCTGCGGCATGGCCGCCGCCGCCGCGCTGCGCCTGGCCCAGCGCCTGGGCCCCGACGACGTGGTGGTCGTGCTGCTGCCCGACGGCGGCCGCGGCTACCTGTCCAAGGTCTTCAACGACTCGTGGATGGCCCAGTACGGGTTCCTGCCGCCCGAGCACTCCGGCGCCACCGTCGGCGACGTGCTGCGGCGCAAGAGCGCGTCCGGCACCACCATCCCCGACTTCGTGCACGCCCACCCCACCGAGACGGTCGCCGACGCGGTCGCCATCCTGCGCGAGTTCGGCGTCAGCCAGATGCCGGTGGTCAACGCCGAGCCGCCGGTCATGGCCGCCGAGGTGGTCGGCGCGGTCAACGAGCGCGACCTGCTCGACGCGCTGTTCACCGGCAAGGCCGCGCTGGCCGACCGGCTCGACCGGCACATGTCCGGACCGCTGCCGACCATCGGAGCCGGTGAGCAAGTTTCGGTCGCGATGGGTGCGCTGACGAACGCGGACGGTGCGTTGGTGCTCGTCGACGGCAAACCAGCCGGTGTGGTGACCAGGCAGGATCTACTGGGTTTCCTTGCGGGTCGATAACTACCCCGCGTCAGGCTTGCCGCCGCGGGGTACACCCGGTCAGCGGATCCGATAGCGTTACCCGCAGTGTTCGTGTTGAAAGCTGACATATCAGGTCAAAAGGGGTGGGAAACCCGATGAGTGCTCCCCAGCCGCCGAACCAGCCATGGCAGGGCGGGCAGCCCCAGCAGTGGCCGGGTCAGCCGGGCCAGGACCAGGGGCAGTTCGGCCAGCAGCCGGGCCAGCCGACACCGCCGCCGTTCGCCGCGCCACACCAGGGCGCCGACGGCGTCGAGCGGACCCAGGCCATCCGCCCGGGGCAGCAGCCGCCGGGGCAGGAGGCCGAGGGCGCCGACCGGACGCAGGTCGTCCGGCCGGGGCAGGGCGGCCCCCAGGGCGGTGACGCCACGCAGATGGTGCCGCCGGGCTCGGTGCCGCAGTCGCCGCCGTACGCGCCGCCGCCGAGCGCGGCCGACCCGGCCTCGGGCGGGTTCAACCAGCCCTACGGCCAGCAGCCGTACGGCCAGCCCCAGCCGGGTGGCTACGGGCAGCAGCCCTACGGCCAACCGCAGCCGGGCGGCTACCCGCAGCAGGGCGGCTTCGCCCAGCAGGGCGGCCTAGGCGGTCAGCCGAGCTTCGGCGGCCAGGGCAACAACACCGGCACGATCGCGCTGGCCATCCAGGGCGCCGTCGCGCTCCTCGGCCTGATCGTGTTCATCACCAACCTGGTGAACTTCTTCGACTTCATGAGCGCCAGCAGCGCCGTGTCGAACCTCCCGGACATCTCGGGCATCGACTGCGGCGAGGTGCCCGCGGGGTCGCTGCGCGACCAGTGCCAGGCGGGCAAGGACGCGGCGGAGAGCGTGTCCTCCGGCTTCGGCCTCGCGATCTTCCTCTCGGTCGTGAACTTCCTCGGCGGCGCCGCCGCGGCGACCGGCGCGGTCTTCCTGTACTTGCGCAAGTCGGCCTTCGCGCACCTGCTGGTCGTCGGCGGTGGCGGTGTCGCCGTGCTCGGCGCGATCATCCTCGGCGCCAAGTACACCTTCGCGGGCAGCCTCGTGACCACGCTGCTGTTCGGCTTGATCATCGGTGCCGCGGGCGCGCTGTACTTCTTCCCGCAGACCCAGCAGTACCTGGTGGCCAGCCAGCCGCTGGGTACCGGCGGTCCGGGTGGACCGGGCGGGTTCGGCGGCGGTGGCGGTCAGGTCGGAGGGTTCGGCCAGCCGCAGCAGCCGTACGGCCAGCCCCAGCCGGGGTACGGCCAGCCGCCGCAGCAGAGCTACGGGCAGCCGCCGCAGACGCCGCCGCCCGGCTTCCCACCGCCGCAGCAGGGCTACGGCCAGCCCGGCCAGCAGCCCGGCTACGGCCAGCAACCGCCCGGTGGGCAGTCGCCGCAGCAGTGGTGAGCATGTCCACGTGAAACTTCCACGGGTCCCGGCGAACCAGCCGGGACCCGTTCGCGTCTCAGGTACGACCACGCTGTCCGTCGAGGGGGCACCATGACCTACCCACCGCACAACAACCCGCCCACCCCGCCGCCGGGCTACCCGCAGCAGCCCCCGTACCCGGGCCAGCAGACCCCGCCGCCCGGCTTCGCGCCGCCGCAGACCCCGCCGCCGGGGTTCGCCGCGCCGCAGACGCCGCCGCCCGGGTTCGCCCAGCAGCCGTACCCGGGCCAGTACCCGGGGCAGCCGCAGTACCCGGGGCAGGCCCAGTACCCCGGACAGCAGCCGTACCCGGGCCAGCCCGGCTACCCGCAGTACCCCGGTCAGCCCGGCGGTCAGCCCACCTCGGCGGGCACCGCGCCGATCGCCGGTCTGCTCGCGCTGGTCGTCGGCGTGTGCTTCGGCGGCACCGTGGTCAACTTCCTGGTCGACGGCGGCCTGGAGTACCTCAGCGACGTACCGGCCGGGCTGCTGTTCCTGGAGATCGGCCGTCTCGCGGTGGCCGTCCTCGGGGTGATCGGCGGCATCATGCTGTTCACCAGGAGCCGCGCCGGTGTCGCCCTGTCGATCATCGCGGCCGTGGTCGCGCTGGTGTCGGTGGTGCTGGAGCCGGTCGCGCTCGGCGCCGACTTCAGCCTCTTCGGCAAGTACCTGGAGGCGGTGTTCGGCTTCTCGTCCGCGTACTCGGCCTTCCTGGCGATCGGCATCATCGCGTCGGCGCTGACGATCCTGTTCGCCGCGCTGCCGTCCACCACCCGGGCGATGCGGCAGAAGGCCCCGACGTACGGCCCCGGCTACTGACCTGGAGCTTTAACCCGAACGGGCTAATATTCCTCATGCTGGGACGCCTCCCACATGGTGGTCGTGTCGGTGTGGGGTCGTAACCTGGGTGCCATGGCTGAGGACACGTCGCGCTGGGGCTTCGAGACCCGGGCGATCCACGCGGGCCAGGCGCCCGACCCGCGCACCGGCGCGGTCATCGTGCCGATCTACGCCACGTCCACCTTCGCCCAAGACGGCGTGGGTGGCGTGCGCGACGGCGGCTACGAGTACTCGCGCACCGCCAACCCGACGCGCACCGCGCTGGAGGAGGCGCTGGCCGCGCTGGAGGGCGGCAAGCACGCGCTGGCCTTCGCCTCCGGGATGGCCGCCTCCGACATCGCGCTGCGCTCGCTCACCCGCCCCGGCGACCACGTCATCCTCGGCAACGACGCGTACGGCGGCACGTTCCGGCTGCTGGACAAGGTGCTGACCCAGTGGGGCGTGGAGTACTCCACGGTCGACCTCGCCAACCCGACGGCGACCCGCGCCGCGGTCCGGCCCAACACCAAGGTCATCTGGTCGGAGACGCCGACCAACCCGCTGCTGGGCATCGTCGACATCGCCGCGCTGGCCGCCGTCGCCGCCGAGGCGGGCGCCCGGCTGGTCATCGACAACACCTTCGCCACCCCGTACCTGCAGTCCCCGCTGGGCCTGGGCGCGGACGTGGTGCTGCACTCCACCACCAAGTACCTCGGCGGCCACTCGGACGTCGTCGGCGGCGCCCTGGTCACCTCGGACGCGGGCCTCAACGAGCAGTTCGCCTTCCTGCGCAACGCGGCGGGCGCGGTGCCCGGCCCGTTCGACGCGTGGCTGGTGCTGCGCGGCGCGAAGACGCTGGCGCTGCGCATGGAGCGGCACAGCGACAACGCCGAGCGCGTGGTCGAGGCGCTGGTCAGCCACCCGAAGGTCACCAAGGTCTACTACCCGGGCCTGGCCGAGCACCCCGGCCACGAGGTCGCGGCGAAGCAGATGCGCCGCTTCGGCGGGATGGTGTCGTTCTCCGTCGAGGGCGGGGAGGAGGCGGCGCTGGCCGTCGCGGCGCGCACCAAGCTGTTCATCCTGGCGGAGTCGCTCGGCGGCATCGAGTCGCTGATCGAGCACCCGGGCAAGATGACCCACGCCAGTACCACGGGCTCGCCGCTGCAGGTGTCCGACGACATCCTGCGGCTGTCCGTCGGCATCGAGGACGGCGCCGACCTGGTCGGCGACCTGCTGAGCGCGTTGGACTGAGGAAAGTCGAAAGGCTCGGTGGAGGGATTCGTTTTCCCCGCCGAGCCTTTTGCCGTTCGGTGCTACGGGCTGACGCGGTTGTAGCGGTCGACCGCGTGGCCTGTCGAGGTCCCGACGGGCTGCGTGCCCGGCGCGGCGGGCAGGTCGGTCGGGTCGACGCAGCCGCCGACCAGTTCCACCTCGTTGCCGTGCTGGACGTACTGACCGGCGCTGGCGCACCCGGCGTTGCTGACGGTGAAGACCGCCACCCCGGCCAGCACGGCCGCCGCCGCCAGGGCGCCCGCGAGTGGCATTGCCCGTGGCTTGCGTGTGCCGGTCATGACTGGTTCTCCCCGAAAATCCGCTACGCCCTCAGCCGAGCGTACCTGCCCGGTCCGGGGGGTACCTGAGGAGTAGCTGAGTGTGGCCCCGACCCGGTGAACGGGCGGGGCCACACGCAGGGACGGGCCGATTGTTCGCGCTTGTTCACCTCGACGGATTGGACAATTCCGCGAGGGTATTTCAGAGGTTGCCGCGCCGGTCCTGCTCGCGCTCGATTGCCTCGAACAGCGCCTTGAAGTTGCCCTTGCCGAAGCCCAGCGAGCCGTGGCGCTCGATCATCTCGTAGAAGACGGTCGGGCGGTCGCCGATCGGCTTGGTGAAGATCTGCAGCAGGTAGCCGTCCTCGTCGCGGTCGACCAGGATCGCGTTCTCCTGCAGCACCTCGATCGGCACGCGGACGTTGCCGATGCGCTCGCGCAGCTCGGGGTCCTCGTAGTAGGAGTCCGGCACGTCCAGGAATTCGACGCCCGCGGCGCGCATCGCCTTGGTGGTGGCGATGATGTCGTTGGTGGCCAGCGCGATGTGCTGGCAGCCGGGGCCGCCGTAGAACTCGAGGTACTCGTCGATCTGCGACTTCTTCTTCGCGACCGCGGGCTCGTTGAGCGGGAACTTGACCCGGTGGTTGCCGTTGGAGACGACCTTGCTCATCAGCGCGGAGTACTCGGTCGCGATGTCGTCGCCGACGAACTCCGCCATGTTCACGAAGCCCATGACGCGGTTGTACCAGTCGACCCAGTAGTCCATCTTGCCGAGCTCGACGTTGCCGACGCAGTGGTCGATCGCCTGGAAGATGCGCTTGGGGGCGTCCGCGGGGCGCTGGAGGGTGCCTTCCCGGACGACGTAGCCGGGCAGGTAGACGCCGTTGTAGCGGGAGCGGTCGACCAGGGTGTGCCGGGTCTTGCCGTAGGTGGCGATCGCGCCGAAGCGGATCGTGCCGTGCTCGTCGGTGACGTCGTGCGCCTCCTCCAGCACGGTCGCGCCCTGCTCCCGCGCGTGCGCCAGGCACTTGTCCACGTCCGCCACCTCGAGCGCGATGTCGACGACGCCGTCGCCGTGCTCGCGGTGGTGGTCGAGCAGCGGGCTCTTGGGGTCGACGCCGCCCTTGATGACGAAGCGGGCGGACCCCGACTTGAGCACGAACGCCTTGTGGTCGCGGTTGCCGGTCTCAGGGCCGGAGTACGCGGTCAGGGTCATGCCGAAGGCGGACTGGTAGAAGAGCGCGGTCGCGGTGGCGTTGCCGACGACGAAGACCACGGCGTCCAGGGCCTTGACCGGGAAGGGGTCCCGGGACTCGTCGTATTCGACCAGGCCGACGAGCTGGCGGAGCTGGTCGTAGCTCACCTCGTCAAGGCCCTGCTCGCTGCGGCCGAGGGTCCCCGTCATGTGCGTCCTCCTGGGTGCGTTGCGGTACGTCGAGCATGCGAGGGACCGGGCAGCATGTGCAAGAGACTCGTGTTTCACTGGACAGGTTGCCTAGTGTGTGACCGGGTGTGTTCGACAAAGTGGACACTCTGACCAGGAGGTACGCGATGCCGGAGGAGTCCGAACTGGACGCGCTGGACGCGCGACTGCTGCTCCTGCTCACCGACGAACCGCGACTGGGGGTCCTCGAGTGCTCCCGCCGCCTGGGCGTGGCCAGGGGCACCGTCCAGGCCCGCATGGACCGCCTGGAACGCCGCGGGGTCCTCCGCGGGTTCCCGCCGGACCTCGACCTGGCGGCCATGGGCTACGGGCTGACGGCGTTCGCGGTGCTGGAGATCGCCCAGGGCAGGCGCACGGAGGTGGCGGAGCGGTTGCGGGCCATCGCGGAGGTCTGCGAAGTGCACGCGACCACCGGCCAAGGCGACCTCCTGGTCCGCATGGTGGCCCGCGACAACGCCGACCTCCAACACGTCATCGACCGCGTGGTGAACGTCGAGTGGGTCAGCCGAACCTCCACCTCGATCGCCCTGTCAACCCCGGTCCCCACCCGCGTCCGGCCATTGCTGGAACTGGCCGTGGAGTAGCGCCGCTGCCCGCGGCGCCGGATCAGGATCGGTTGTGCGGGGACCGATCGGCTCGGTGATGGTGCGCGATGTGCCATCCGGGCCCGCCCGCTCACGCGGGGATCGCGTGGGGCCCGCGGGCTGCGCCGGGACTCGGTCGACCCGGCCGCGGGAGGTGCCAATGGCTCCGAGAAGCTGGTCTGCCCGCTTGCCTGACGGCCGGAGACCCGTGCCTCGTCGTGGCGGACACGACTCCACACGTCCTGAACACGGCGAACGGCCGTCCCCGGCGGCACCCGGGGACGGCCGTTCGTTCTCGCGCGAAGTTCGGGGTCAGCCGCTGTAGGGGACCGCCTTGCGGAGGGTGACCTTCTGGGTCTTGCCGTTGGGCAGCTCGTACTCGCGGGTTTCGCCTTCCTTGGCCCCGAGCAGTGCGCGGCCCAGGGGGGACTCGGGGGAGTAGACCTCCAGCTCGCCCTCGCCGCCCTCTTCGCGGGTGGCCAGGAGGAACTGCTCCTCGTCGTCGTCGCCGTCGTAGCGGACGGTGAGGACCATGCCCGGTTCGGCGATGCCGTCGTTGGCGGGGGTCTCACCGACCTTGGCGCCCCGGAGCAGTTCCTGCAGGTGCCGGATGCGGGCCTCCTGCTGTCCCTGTTCCTCGCGGGCCGCGTGGTAACCCCCGTTCTCCTTGAGGTCACCCTCCTCGCGGCTGGTGTTGATCTTCTGCGCGATGACCGGGCGGTTCTCAATCAGCTCGTCGAGCTCGTGCTTGAGCCGGTTGTAGGCCTCCTGGGTCAACCAGGTCACCTGGGTGTCGCTCACGGTCACCAACTCCTCGTCGTACTCCGGGCCCGGGGTTACGGGCCGGCGTCCCGAACCTCGTAGTGCGTCCGGAATGGAAAAAACACGGCCCGCCTAGGGGCCGTGCAGGTCTACGAGAATACCACGAACACACGTGCTATCTCGCCGGAAAAATCCGTTTTAAGTGGTTCTGCGGGCTAGTTCACCCCGTTGGCGGCTGGGTCGTGGACAGGTATGACGGCACCTGATAAGAGCACCCGAACACGTCCGCCGTGACCGGTTCCCCGCCGCTGGTGATCACCGCGGCCATCCGGGTGGACGCGGCGCCCGGTGGGACGTACACCTCGCGCCTGCCGCTCTCCTGACCGTGCGCGTCCCGCACCCGGACGACGCACACCGCGGGCCGTTCGGGGGTGGAGCGGGTCACGTCGAAGGTCAGCTTCATCCGGTTGCCCGCCTCGCTCGCGAACCCGACCCGCTCGGCCTCGATGGGGGCGGAGCCCAGGTTGCGGTAGCCGAGCCAGGCCACGACCCCGCCCGCCAGCACCCCGCAAACCGCCAGGACCAGCACCGTTCGGCGGCCCGGACGACGGCTGGGTTTGCCGTAGCGGCCCTCCGGCAGTGCGCGTGCGGCGGCGGTCATAGCGGGGCCTCCTGGTGGCGGCTGTCCGACCGGCGGGAACAATGGTCCCGTCGAGGGGCGTTGGTGCTTTCGGGCTCCGAGTATCCGCTGCTCGGCGTTCGCGATGCAGAGGGGGCTGAGGAGGACCATGTCCGAGAAGCTGCGGTTGATGGCGGTGCACGCGCACCCCGACGACGAGTCGAGCAAGGGCGCGGCCACCATGGCCAAGTACGTCGCCGACGGCCACGAGGTGATGGTCGTGACCTGCACCGGTGGCGAGCGGGGCGACATCCTCAACCCGGCCATGGACCGACCGGAGGTCGTCGCCGACATCCCGGCCGTGCGCAGGCGCGAGATGGCCAAGGCCGCCGAGATCCTGGGCATCCAGCACCGCTGGCTCGGCTTCATCGACTCCGGCCTGCCCGAGGGCGACCCGAAGCCGCCGCTGCCGGACGACTGCTTCGCGCTGGTGCCGCTGGAGGAGTCGGTGCCCCCGCTGGTCCAGGCGATCCGCGAGTTCCGCCCGCACGTCGTCATCACCTACGACGAGAACGGCGGCTACCCCCACCCGGACCACATCCGCTGCCACGAGATCTCCGTCGCCGCCTTCGACGCGGCCGGTGACCCGGATCGCCACCCCGAGGCGGGCGAGCCGTGGACCCCGCTGAAGCTGTACTACTCGCACGGCTTCTCCCGGGTCCGCCTGGTGGCGATCCACGAGGCCCTGGAGGCCCGCGGCCTGGAGTCCCCGTACACCGAGTGGCTGGCCAACTGGCCCGCCGACCGCGGCGACCTCGCCCACCGCGTGACGACCCGCATCGAGTGCGCCGACTTCTTCGAGACCCGTGACGCGGCCCTGCTGGCCCACGCCACCCAGATCGACCCGGAGAGCCGCTGGTTCGCGGTCCCGCTCGACCTGCAGCGCGAGGTCTGGCCGTTCGAGGAGTACGAGCTGGTCCGGTCGCTGGTCGACAGCACCCTGCCGGAGGACGACCTGTTCAGCGGCATCCAGGAGAAGGTGTCGCTGTGATCACCGGCTTGGCCAGGCTCGACCCGGCGGACACCATCGCCCAGACCCAGACGCCCACCCCACCCCCGGCGGGCCCCGCGGACCCGGGCGGCCAGGGCGAGGACTTCGGGAAGTCCTCGCCACTGGGCTTCTTGATCCTGGTCCTGTTCTTCGTCGCCGTGGCCTTCCTGGTCCGCTCCATGACCAAACACCTGAAGCGGCTCCCGGAGAGCTTCGACCCGCCGGCGGAGAAGGCCGCAGAGCCCGCGGAGTCCGAGGCCAAGCCGGGTAAGTGACCCCCGCCGCCCTCGCGTGAGGGCGGCGGGAGCACCTAGAGCCGCGGGTCCACCGGCTCCGACTCCAGCGCCAGCACCGCGAACACGCACTCGTGCACGCGCCAGAGGGGTTCGTTGCGGGATAGGCGTTCCAGGGCTTCGAGGCCCAGGGCGTATTCGCGGAGGGCCAGGGAGCGCTTCTTGCCCAGCTTGCGGTCGCGGAAGCGGTCGAGGTGGTCGGTGTAGTCGGGGCCGTAGATGATCCGCAGGTATTCGCGGCCCCGGACCTTGATCCCCGGCAGCGCGAGCTTGCGCCCCATCCGCACCAGGTTGGCCGCCGGTTTCACGACCATTCCCTCACCGCCCGCCGCGGTCAGGTCCTCCCACCAGCGGACGCCCGCCGCCACCGACGACGGGTCGGCGGTGTCGACCTCCAGGTACCGGGTCTCGGTGAACAGCTCCGGGTCCGCCGCGCGCAGCTTCGCGGCGACCGCCAGGTGCCACACGTGCGGCCGGTCGTGGAACGCCCGACCCTCCGCCGCCAGCACCTGGAACGGCGCCAGCCGCACGCCGTCCAGGTCCGAGGTCGGCCAGCAGTACCGGCGGTACGCGTCCCGGAAGCCGAGGGCGTTGGTCTCGCGGGTGCGGGTCTTGGTGAGCAGGTCCGCCACGTCCACGCCCCGGTCCGCCGCCTGCGACAGCAGTTCGACCGCCGCGGGAAGGGCCGCCGCCGCAGCGGCGCCCGTCGGGGCGAACTGCTCGTTGATCAGCTTGCCCGCCTTCGCGTTCCACGGCAGCAGTTCCGCGTCGAGCAGCAGCCAGTCCGTCTCCAGTTCGTCCCACAGACCCGCGGCGGCGGCCCGAACCCGGGTCAGCAGCGACGACGTCAGCGGCGCCGGCAGGAACGTCCGGCCGGTACGCGTGTACACCGCCCCGTCGCCCTCGATGGCGAAGCGGCGGGGGGCGACGTCGGGTGACCGGGTCACCAGGACCACCGCGCGCGACCCCATGTGCTTCTCCTCGCACACCACCGGCAGCCCGCCGAACTCGGCGAACGCCTCCCGGGGGTGCTCCAGCACCGGTCCCTCCTTGTGCGTGTCCGCGGGGGCCATCGTCGGCGGCAGGTACACCAGCCACCGCGGGTCGACGGCGAAGCGGCTCATCACCTCCAGCGCGGCGGCCGTCTGCTCCTCCCGCACCGTCACCATGCCCAGCTCGGCGGTCTCGACCACGCGTCGACCGATCACGTCCGCCAGGGCCAGCGCGGTCGGCTCCCGCTCCTCGACGGCGGGCACCAGCGGTCGCACCGGCTCGTACCAGACCTCGTGCGCCGCAACGGAGACGACCTCGCGCTCCGGGTAGCGCAGCGCGGTCAGCTTGCCGCCGAACACGCAGCCGGTGTCCAGGCACATCGTCGAGTTGATCCACTCGACCTCCGGTGTCGGCGTGTGTCCATACAGGACCACCGCGGAACCCCGGTAGTCCCGCGCCCACGGGTACCGCACCGGCAGCCCGTACTCGTCGGTCTCGCCGGTCGTGTCCCCGTACAGCGCGAACGACCGCACCCGCCCCGACGCGCGCCCGTGGTACTGCGCGGGCAGACCCGCGTGCGCCACGACGAGCTTGCCCTCGTCGAGCAGGTAGTGGCTGACCAGGCTGTCGCAGAACACCTCCGCGCGCTTGACGAACTCCGGGTCCTCGGTTCCCAGCTGCGCCAACGACTCCGCCAGGCCGTGCCGCACGGTGACCTTCCGCCCGCGCAGCGCGCGCGCCAGCTTCTGCTCGTGGTTACCGCACACCGCAAGGGCGTTGCCCGCCTCGACCATGCCCATCGCCAGCCGCAGCACGCCCGGTGTGTCCGGTCCCCGGTCGACGAGGTCGCCGACGAACACCACGCGCCGCCCCTCGGGGTGCGCGGCGCCGACCGCGCGGCCCGCCGGGTCGCGCTCCACCGCGTACCCCAGCTCGCCGAGCAGCTCCTCCAGTTCGGCGCGGCAGCCGTGCACGTCGCCGATCACGTCGAACGGCCCGGTCTCGCCCCGCAGGTCGTTGCGCAGCGGCTCCTGGACGAACCGCGCCGAGTCCACTTCGGACTGATCGCGCAGCACGTGCACCTTGCGGAAACCCTCCTTGCCCAGCCACTTCAGCGACTTGCGCAGCTCGCGGACGTGCCGCTGCACGACGTGCGCGCCGAAGTCGCGGTCCGGCCGCGCGGCGTTGCGCCGCACGCACTCGGCCTCCGGCAGGTCCAGCACGACCGCGACCGGCAGCACGTCGTGCGCCTTGGCCAGCTCCACCAGCCGGGCCCGCACCCGCTGCTGCACGTTCGTCGCGTCCACGACCGTCACCAGCCCGCGCGCCAACCGCTTGCCCGCCACGTAGTGCAGCGCGTCGAACGCGTCCGCCGACGCGCCCTGGTCGTTCTCGTCATCGCTGACCAGGCCGCGGAAGTAGTCGCTGGAGAGCACCTGGCTCGCCGCGAAGTGCTTGCGCGCGAAGGTCGACTTGCCGGAACCGGACGCGCCGATCAGCACGACCAGGGACATGTCCGGGATCGCCAGCTCGCTCATGCCGCCACCTCCTTGGTGACCTTGGAGAACACGGCCAGCTGCGTCGGCGAGCCCGCCACCGGGTCTTCCGGCCCCACGGGCAGGAACCGCGCCGTGTAACCGTTGCGCGCCGCGACGCCGTCCGCCCACTCGCGGAACTCGGCCCGCGTCCACTCGAACCGGTGGTCGGGGTGCCGGAACGCGCCCGCGGCCAGCGTCGGGTACAGCGGGTTGTACTCGATGTTCGGCGTCGTCACCACGACGTGCTCCGGCCGCGCGCCCGCGAAGACCACGTGCTCCAGCGCGGCGAGCCTGCTCGGGTCCAGGTGCTCGACGACCTCCATCAGCACCGCCGCGTCGAACCCGGCCAGCGCCGGGTCGGTGTAGGTCAGCGACGACTGCCGCACCGCCACCCGCGCCCGCGCCCGGTCCGGCAGCCGCGAGATCCGCCGGTCGGCGATGGTCAGCGCGACCGAGGACACGTCCGTGCCCACCAGCTCGGTGAACGAGGTGTCCGCGACCAGGTCGAGCAGCAGGGAGCCGGGGCCGCAGCCCAGGTCGAGCACGCGCCGCGCGCCGACCTCGCGCAGCGCGTCGAGCACGGCCTGGCGCCGCACGACGGCCAGCGGCCGGACCACCGGCTCGTCGGTGGCCTCGTCGACCTCCTCCTCCGGGGTGTCGTCGAGCTCGGCCAAGCGCTCCAGTGCGGTGCGCACGTACCCGCGGCGGTGCGCCAGGTAGCGGGCACTGATCAACTCGCGCTCGGGGTGCGCGACCAGCCAGTCGCCGCCCGCGCGGATCAGCTTGGCGACCTCGTCCTCGCCCACCCAGTAGTGCTTGGTGTTGTCCATGACCGGCAGCAGCACGTACAGGTGGCGCAGCGCGTCGGCCAGCCGCAGCTCGCCGGTGAGCCGCAGGTCGAGGTGGTGCGAGTCGCCCCACTCCGGGAACTCGGGGTCCAGCGGCAGCGGCCGCGCCTCGACCCGCCACCCCATCGGCGCGAACAGCCGCTCGGCCAGTTCGGCGCCACCGCGGCAGGACACCGCGGGCAGCCGCACCGCCAGCGGGATCGCCGCCGCGGCCAGCTCGGGCCGCTCGTCGCAGCGGCCGTTCATCGCGGTCCGGAACACCGAGCCGAGGGTGACGGCCAGCAGCGAGCCAGCCGCGTACGGGCGGTCGTTGACGTAGCCCTCGCGACCCCGGTTGTTCCTGGCCAGCGCCACCGGGTCGACGTCCAGCAGCAGCGCGGCGGTGCACAGGTCCTCCCCGGCGACCGGGTAGAACACGTGCGCGGTACCGGACGACTGCGGGAACCGCTGCGCCTTGGCGGGATGCTTGAACAGCAGGTAGCCGAGGTCGGTCGCGGGCCGGGCGGTGGTGGACAGGGTCATCAGCACAAAAGGCATTCTGACCCACTCGCCGGATCCGTCCCACCGGGATTTGAGAGGGTGGGGGCATGGCAAACCGGCTGCACGGCTCCACCAGCCCGTACCTGCTCCAGCACCGGGACAACCCGGTCGAGTGGTGGGAGTGGGGGTCGGACGCGTTCGATGAGGCCCGTCGGCGGGATGTGCCGGTCCTGCTCTCGGTCGGCTACGCGGCGTGCCACTGGTGCCACGTCATGGCGCACGAGTCGTTCGAGGACGATGAGACGGCGGCGCTGATGAACGCGCACTTCGTCAACGTGAAGGTCGACCGCGAGGAGCGCCCGGACGTCGACGCGGTCTACATGACCGCCACCCAGGCCATGACCGGCCAGGGCGGCTGGCCGATGACGTGCTTCCTGACCCCGTCGGGCGAGCCGTTCCACTGCGGGACCTACTACCCGCCGACGCCGCGGCCGGGAATGCCGTCGTTCCGCCAGCTGCTGTCGGCGGTGCACGAGGCGTGGTCGTCGGGGGACCCCAAGGTGCGGGGGATGGGGGAGAGCGTGGTGGCCCAGCTGCGGGAGCAGGCCGGGCCGCTGCAAGAGTCCGTTGTGGACGCAGCGGTGCTGGAGGGCGCGGCGACGTCGTTGCTCGGCGACTACGACCGGGTCAACGGCGGGTTCGGTGGCGCGCCGAAGTTCCCGCCGACGATGGTGCTGGAGTTCCTGCTGCGCCACCACGAGCGGACCGGGTCGGTGGAGGCGCTGTCCATTGTGGAGGGAACCGCGCGGGCGATGGCCGACGGCGGGTTGAACGACCAGCTCGCGGGCGGGTTCGCCAGGTACAGCGTGGACGCGGGCTGGGTGGTCCCGCACTTCGAGAAGATGTTGTACGACAACGCCTTGCTGCTGCGCCTCTACGCGCACCTGGCCCGCCGGACGGGCGTCGACCGCTACCGCGAGGTGGCCGCCGCGACCGCCCGGTTCCTGCTGACCGACCTCGCGACCCCCGAAGGCGGGTTCGCCGCGTCCCTCGACGCCGACACCGACGGCGTCGAGGGCCTGACCTACGTGTGGACCCCCGCGCAGCTGGTCGAGGCCCTGGGCGAGGAGGACGGCACCTGGGCCGCCACCCTCCTGGGCGTCACCGAGACCGGCACCTTCGAACACGGCGCGTCCACCCTCCGCCTGCTGCGCGAGGTCGACGACGCCCCGCGCTGGGAGCGGATCCGCCGGGCGCTGCTGGCGGTCCGCGCCGCCCGTCCCCAGCCCGGCCTCGACGACAAGGTCGTGACCGCGTGGAACGGCCTCGCGGTGTCGGCCCTGGCCGAGGCGGGCACGGCCCTCGGTGAACCCGCGTGGATCGCCGCCGCCGAGCGCGCCGCGACGCTGCTCCTCGACCTGCACCTGGTAGACGGCCGCCTCCGCCGCACCTCGCGCGGTGGTGTGGTGGGCACCGCTGCGGGCGTCCTGGAGGATTACGGCTGCCTAGCCGAGGCCCTGTTCGTCCTGCACCAGGCCACCGGCGCCACCCGCTGGTTGGACGCCGGGACCGCCCTGCTCGACACGGCCCTGGCCCACTTCACCGACCACACGGCCGAAGGCGCCTACCACGACACGGCCGACGACGCCGACGCCCTGGTCTGGCGCCCCTCCGACCCCGGCGACAACGCCAGCCCCTCCGGCGCCTCCGCCCTGGCAGGCGCCCTCCTCCTAGGCGCCTCCCTGGCGGGCGAGGGCCCCTACGGCGAAGCAGCCGAACTGGCCCTTACCCGGGTGGGCATCCTGGCCGCCCGGGCCCCCCGCTTCGCAGGCCACTGGCTGACGGTGGCGGAGGCGATGGAGTCCGGCCCGGTCCAGATCGCCGTCGTCGGGAGTCCGGAGTCCCGCGCCGCGCTGGTCCAGGCCGCCACGGCCCACGCCCCGGGCGGCACCGTGATCGTCGCGGGCGAGCCGGACTCCACACCTCTCCTGTCCGACCGCCCCCTGATCGACGGCAACCCTGCCGCCTACATCTGCCGTGGCTACATCTGCGACCGCCCGGTCACCACCCCGGAGGCATTGGTCGCCGCTCTCTCATGACCCTCCTCGACCGCAGGGGCAACCCCTTCATCGCCCTCCACGCGCCGGCCGAACCGGTCGACGCGAACATCCCCTGGGCCTTGGTTGTCGTCGCCACTCCCGCAGGCGTTCTCCTCATCTACAACGGCAAACGCGCCCAGTGGGAACTGCCCGGCGGTACCCGGGAACCTGGCGAAACCCCGCACCAAAACGCCACCCGCGAACTCCGCGAGGAAACCGGCATCACCACCACAGACCTGGATTTCGCCGCCCTTGCCGAATTCGGCCCTCCACCCGAGTACCTCGCCCTTTACCGCCTCCGCCTCGACGCCGCCCCCACCTTGGTCCGCAACCCGGAGGCCCTTTCCTTCCGCTGGTGGGACCCCGACACCCCGCCAACCCCCGGCATGAGCCGCACCGAAACCGAACTGGCCCGCCGCGTGCTGAAGATCAACCCCTAGCATCGGCGCCGTGCGAACCGGGGGATTGACGACGTTGCTCGCCGTGACCATCACCGTCGCGGGCTGTGCCACCAGCGGCCCGCCGCCCGCCAACGGCGCGCTGATCCCCGTCGACCAGCGGCAGGCCATCACCACCCTCGCGGGTGAGGACCTCCTCAAGGGCGCCCCGGTCTCCCTCGACCAGTTCCACGGCGACGCCCTGATCATCAACATCTGGGGCGCCTGGTGCGGGCCATGCCGGGCAGAGGCGCCCGAACTGGTCCAGGCGCACGCCGAGAGCGGGGTCGACTTCCTCGGCATCGACGTCCGCGACCACGACCGCGGGTTCGCCGAGGACTTCGCCAGGGACCGCCTCGCCGCGTACCCGTCCCTCTACGACCCGCCCGGGCGCGCGCTGGTCAACCTGGGCCGGTACCGCAACGCCCAGGTCCCCACCACGCTCGTCCTCGACCGCGAGCACCGCGTGGCCGCCGTCTTCCACGGCGGCGTCCTGGCCGCGGACATCCTGCCCAGGATCCGCGAGGTCACCGCCGAGTAGGGGCGCCCCCGGCGCGAGGGGGCGCCCCACCACGTCACTGCGCGTGGTCCTCCAGCATCTCGGTCACCAGCGCCGCGATCGGCGACCGCTCCGACCGGGTCAGCGTGACGTGCGCGAACAGCGGGTGGCCCTTCAGCTTCTCGATCACCGCCGCGATGCCGTCGTGCCGCCCGACCCGCAGGTTGTCGCGCTGGGCGACGTCGTGGGTCAGCGCGACCCGCGAGCCGGAGCCCAGCCGGGACAGCACGGTCAGCAGGACGTTGCGCTCCAGCGACTGGGCCTCGTCGACGATCACGAAGCTGTCGTGCAGCGACCGGCCGCGGATGTGGGTCAGCGGCAGGACCTCCAGCATCCCCCGGCCCAGCACCTCGTCGATCACCGGCTTGCCGACCAGCGCGCCCAGGGTGTCGAACACCGCCTGGGCCCACGGCTGCATCTTCTCGCTCTCCGTGCCCGGCAGGTAGCCGAGGTCCTGCCCGCCGACCGCGTACATCGGCCGGAAGACCACGACCCGCTTGTGCAGGCCGCGCTCCATGACCGCCTCCAGGCCCGCGCACAGCGCCAGCGCCGACTTGCCGGTACCGGCCCGGCCACCCAGCGACACGATCCCGATCTCCGGGTCGAGCAGCAGGTCGAGCGCGACGCGCTGCTCGGCGGAGCGGCCGTGCAGGCCGAACGCCTCCCGGTCGCCGCGCACCAGGCGGATCTGCTTGTCGGCGGTGACCCGGGCCAGCGCGCTGCTGGTCCCGGCCATTAACCGCAGACCGGTGTTCACCGGCAGGTCCACCGCGACCCCGAACTCGGCCAGGTCGACGGTGCCGTGCTCGGCGGAGAACAGCGCGTCGACCGCGGCCACCGGGACCTCGAGGTCGCTCATCCCGGTCCACCCCGACGGGGAGACCTCGCCCGCGCGGTACTCGTCCGCGTCGAGCCCGACCGCGCCCGCCTTGACCCGCAGCGGGATGTCCTTGGTGACCAGGGTGACCGCCAGGCCGTCGGCGGCCAGGTTGAGCGCGCACGCCAGGATGCGCGCGTCGTTGCCGTCGGTGCGGAAGCCGGGGGGCAGCACCGACGGGTCGGAGTGGTTGAGCTCGACGTGCAGCGTGCCGTCCCCCACCGGGATCGGGACGTCGAGCCTGCCGTGCTTGCGCCGCAGGTCGTCGAGGAGCCGGAGCGTCTCCCTGGCGAACCAGCCCAGTTCGGGGTGGTGTCGCTTGCCCTCCAGCTCGCTGATGACCACCAGCGGGACCACGACCGAGTGCTCGTCGAAGCGGGTCAGCGCCCACGGGTCGGCGAGCAGCACGGAGGTGTCGAGGACGTAGGTGCGCCTGGCTGAGTCGGCCTCCTGGGAGACCGCGCTTGAGGAAAGGTCTGCGGTGCGCCTGGGCGAACGCGAAGCGGTCACGGCAACTCCTCGCGGACGCGGCACCGCATCCGCTCCTCGGTGGGCCGGGCACCGGCCCCGGTCGGGTTACGCCAAGTCGACGCCGGGTGTGGCTACCGGCGCCCACCTGCTCCCCCACGGGGACCGGGTGCCGGCCCCCTCGTGATCGAAACGCTCACGACCAGGACCTCCCGGGCCGGACCGCAGTGGACACGGCCCGACACTTCGCAAGTTACCTGCGCGGTATGACAATCGGCACGCTGCCACACAGGTGATTTCCTATTTCGTCACCGTCGTGACATCCCGCAGCCACGCGACCGCGCGCCGTGCCCGGACCGTCCACATACCACAGTCGTCGACCTGCGACAGCGGCCATTCGGCCGCCCGTGTCCGACCCGCCCCGCCGTGCTCACGCAGCGTGCCCGACCGGGTGCGGTGACGAGCAGGTATGCACTAAAGGACTGAAATGGTTCCCAGTAGCGACTACGAGCCGAATCGGCGGTGCCGGATTCCGTAGTTGCGCAAGGCGCGGAGGAAATCCGTGCGGCGGAAATCGGGCCAGTAGGCCTCGCAGAAGTGGAATTCCGAGTGCGCGGACTGCCACAGCAGGAAGCCCGACAGGCGCTGCTCGCCGGACGTGCGGATGACCAGGTCCGGGTCGGGCTGGCCGGAGGTGTAGAGGTGCTCGGCGATGTGGTCGACGTCGAGCACCTCGGCCAGCTCCTCGATGCTGGTGCCCGCCTCGGCGTGCTGCTGCAGCAGCTTGCGGACCGCGTCGGCGATCTCGCGCCTGCCGCCGTAGCCGACCGCGATGTTGACCTCCATGCCCTCGCGGCCCGCCGCCCGACCCGCGGCGGCCTGCAGCCGGGTCGCGGTGTCCTCGGGGAGGATGTCGAGCGCGCCGATGACCCGCAGCCGCCACGGCGCGCCGGGCTCGGCCAGCTCGTCGACCACGTCGCCGATGATCTGCAGCAGCGGCTTGAGCTCGGACTCGTCGCGGTTGAGGTTGTCGGTGGACAGCAGCCACAGGGTCACCACCTCGACCCCGGCCTCCTCGCACCAGCCGAGGAAGTCGGCGATGCGCCGGGCGCCGACCCGGTGGCCGTCGTTGACGTCGGTGAACCCCGCCTCGCGGGCCCAGCGGCGGTTCCCGTCCAGCATGACCCCGACGTGCCTCGGGGTTCGCCCGCCCGCTTGCTGGACGAGCCGCTTCTCGTAGATGCCATAAACGATGTCGGCCACGCGCCTACGGAGACTCACGGCCGATCAGGTTACGCCGCCGAGGTGTATTCGGGGGCACACTGGGGACGTGCAGCGCATGGGGATCGATCCGGTATGGCAGGACCTCGCCGTCATCGAGCGGCTGGTCCGGGAGTCACGCACCATCGCCGTCGTGGGGCTCAGCGACAACCCGGGCAGGCCCAGCCACGGGGTGGCGCGGTACCTGCGGTCGGCGGGGCTGACGGTGTTCCCCGTCAACCCGGGGCTGACGTCGTGGGAGGGGCTGGCGGCGTACCCGTCGCTGGCCGCGGTCCCGGAGCCGATCGACGTCGTGGACGTGTTCCGCCGACCCGAGCACGCGGCCGCCGTGGCCGAGGAGGCGGTGGCCGTCGGGGCGGGGGCGTTGTGGCTGCAACTGGGCGTGATCAGCGCGGACGCGGCCCGGATCGCGGCCGAGGGCGGGCTGGACGTCGTGGTGGACCGGTGCCTGGCGGTGGAGCACCGGGAGGTCGTCGGCTGGTCGTGAGTGAGCCACGGCACACTCCTCGAGCGGAATAACCTACGGGTCCGTAACCTGGTTGACGTGACGGCACCGACGCAGGGCCGGCCGAGTGCCGGTCACGGCAAACCGCGCATGCGCGGAGTCATCCACCTGTGGTCGTTCTTCGTCTCGTTCGCCGCGGGCGGGACGCTGATCTCGGTGGCCGCCACGATCTCGCCCCTGGCGGCGCTGGCCACCTCGGTCTACGGCGTGACGGTGCTGGGCCTCTTCGGCGTGAGCGCGCTCTACCACCGCCGCTGGTGGGTCACCGAGCGCGCCCGCACCACGATGAAGCGCCTCGACCACTCGATGATCTTCGTGTTCATCGCGGGCACCTACACCCCGTTCAGCCTGCTGGCGATGGACCGCCCGACCGGCTACATCGTGCTGTCGGTGGTGTGGGGCGGCGCGCTGCTGGGCGTCGGCCTCAAACTCGCCTGGCCCCACGCCCCGCGCTGGCTGGGCACCCCGATCTACATCGCGCTGGGGTACGTCGCCGTCTTCGTGCTGCCCGAACTGCTGCACCACGCGGGCGCGGCGGCCCTGGTGCTCCTGCTGGTGGGCGGCCTGTTCTACACCGTCGGCGCGGTCTTCTACGCGACGAAGTGGCCGAACCCGTGGCCCACCACCTTCGGCCACCACGAGTTCTTCCACGCCGCGACCGTGCTGGCCGCAGCGTGCCACTACATCGCGATCTGGCTGGCTATCTTCCCCTAGCTGCGGTTATGGGGTGCTGACGCCCCCTCAGGCCGCCTGTAGGCCGTCACCCGGGTGGAGACCGCCGATGAAGGCATCCACAGCCCGGCGGGTGCGGTCGTGACTGCTGGCCAGCAGGTGCGTGTAGACCCTCAGCGTGAATCCCGGGTCGCTGTGCCCGAGGTACTCGGCGACGGCCTTGACCGACTCGCCCGCGTCGAGCAGGACCGAGGCGAACAGGTGTCGCAGCGCGTGCATACCGTCGTCCCGAGTCGGGCTCTCCACTCCGGCCCGCGCCAGCGCCGGTCGCCAGACGCGCAGGTTGAACGCGCCGCGTCGGCAGGCCCCGCCGTCCTGGTCGACCATGATCACCCGCACGGTGACCGGCTCCCCTCCCGGGTGCAGCCAGGGCAGGGTGAGCGTCGTAGGCGGGAAACGCTCCATGTACGTGTCCAGCACCCGCAGCAGACCCCCGGCGAGAGGTGCGCTCCTGGTCTTCCCCCGCTTCGGTGGGGCGAAAACGGGCTGGTTCCCGACGAGCCGGACTTGGCGGACCACGTTGACCGCCTCCGCTTCCCGGTCGAGGTCATCCGGCGAGAGCCCGAAAATCTCGCCCTGCCGCAGCCCGAACCCCGCCCCCATCGGTACCGCGATCTTGAACCGGTCTGGTAGGGCGTCCTGAACGGCCGAGGCCCTTGAGGTAGACCAGACAGCTATTCGCCTCCGCTCGACCTGCGGCCTTGTGACGCTCCGTGCGTGGCAGGGGTTCTCGAGGATGCGCCTGTCGTCGACTGCGGCGTTGAGGATCGACGCCAGATGGGTGAAAAGCAGGACCCGATAGTTGACCGACACGGCCCTGTCCTGCAACTCCCGCAGCCACGCCTGCACCTCGCCCGGCTTGATCGCGCCGAGGGACTTCTTCTCGAAGAACGGGTAGAGGTGAACCCGCAGCCGCCCCGAGATCCGCTCCCGGGTCGTGTAGTCGAACGTCTGGGAGTCGACCCACTGGGAGGCGAAGGACACGAAGCCCATCCGCGCTCGTTCAGGGTCGACGTACTTCCCCTCCCGCTTGTCGTTCTCGACCGCGATCAGGAAGTCATCGGCGTCTTTCTTCTTGCGGTCCGGGAACGACTTCGACCGCTCCCGCCCTTCGGGGTCGAGGTACCGGACCTTGTACCGGTCACCCTTGCCGTAGAGGGCCGTTTTCTCCCGCCGTACCTTCCCGTCCTTCGGGTCCGTGACCTTGCGGTACCAACGGTCTTGGATATGAGCCATCAACTTCCCTTCCTGGTATTAGGCCGCGTCCGCGAGAAACCACGCCTGCACGGCGGCCGGGTCGTACCGAAGGTGCCTTCCGACCTTCCGCACCGGCGGCCCCTCACCCCGCCATTTCCACTGGTAGAGCGTTTTGGCTGGCACACCGAGGTATGCCGAGACGTCGTCGACGGTCCAGAGCCGGTCGATGGATCGCAGGTTGTCCATGTCGTTCCCCCAGGTCACGCGGCCAGTTGGCGAGTTGCTGAAACATCGGCGGTAGCGCCTGGTGGCCCTTGCGCGGCGAGAAGCGCTCGTTCGTACTCGGCGCGCCAGGTGACTCGTTCGGCGATGGCGCGCATGACGAGGTGATCCCGGGGTGGTGCGTTGCGGTCGCCGGGTGCGAGTTTGCGCCAGACCAGGGCGGAGGTGTCCCGGACGGGTTTGACGATGCCCACCGCGGCCAGGGTCTCCGTCACGAACGCGGCCCGGTCCGCCTTATGCTGCAACAGCGTCTTGCCCGACCACTTCCGCGACACCAGAACGCGTCGGCCGGGCAAGCCGAGGGTGGTCCGGCGGTGCGCGCGGCCCTTGCAGTGCCCCGGTGTAGTTCGGCTGGTGGCTCCCACGGGTTGGATGCCGTAGAGCAGCCACACCGCGCACCGGGGCGAACAGGGCGTCACCAACAGCTCTGCGTGGAGTCGGTCATGGTGATCCCGCTGCGAGCTGGTGTTCGCCGAGATGACTTCTCCGGTGGACTTGGTGAGGTACTTGGTCAGGTAGCCGATGTGCCGTCCGGCTTCCTCGGAGCCGCCGAGGATGCCCTTGGAGTGGACCTGCGTGCCGAAGGTCGCCACGTGCGCGGGCTCGTCCACCTGGTCCACCGCGTCCGCCCAGGCCGTGAGCGGTGCCCGGGTCGCTGGGTCGACGAATCGTTCCCCGTCCCACACCGGCACCAGGCCGTCGCCGTAGACCATTTCGTCATGCGGAGGCCACCAGACCTGTAGGTAGGTCGCGGCGGTGACCTGCCGGATCACCTCGTGCGGGATGGAACCGCGGATCGCGGTGTGCAGGTGCGGTGCCGCCCGTCGCTGGGGCTCGACGGTGGCGAAGTACTGCACGTCCCAGCCCACGACGCGGCGCAGGTTCTGCCACCACCGGTCGACCAGGGAGGCGAAGTGCACCGCGTCCCGAGCCGCCCGCCGGTAGTTATAGAGCCCGGGGTCGACCGGTGAGCCGTCCGAGCGCACCGGCCCGTAGGTGTCGCACGTGAGGGTGACGAACATGGACGGCCGGAACCGGCCCGCGAACTCGCGACCGAGGGTGTGTTTCTCCACCCGCCGCCGAGGCAGGTTGGGCGCGTCCTGCCGCCGCCTGGTCGACCGCACGGGAGCCCGCTTGGCCGCCCCGTCGGGGTTGGGCAACCGCCCTCGGACGCCGAGCTGGTGAAGTTCAGCGTCGACCGAGCGGATCTCCTCCCGTAGGTCGTCCGCGTCCGCTCCCATTGCATCGCGGTAGGCCGCCACGAGGTCCGCTCGGAGTTCCACCAAGGCCCGCTGATCATCCGTGGGTTTGGCCGCGGCCGTTGATGGTTCCTCGGTGAGGTGCCATCCCTCCCGGCACTGGACCATTCTCAGCGCCCGAGCCTTGCGCGCACACGGCAGACACACAGACTCCACTGTGGAGCCACAGGGCACGCCGATGTACTTCACCGCACCGGTTTCCGGGTCGGTGACTTCCATGGTGAAGGGCCGTACGCACACCCCGTGCTGCTCAGCGGTCGCCCGCACCACATCCGTCGACAACGGTCCCCGGGCCGGTAGTTGGGCAACGTTGGTGTCGGTCATGCCGCCGTCCCCCCGTCGATCTCACGCGGAGCCCGGTCCGGGAACGGCACGATCGTCGCCGACCCGCCGGTGATGTAGTGCCGCAGTTCGACCAGGTTCGTGTCCGTGACGTGGAACGCCCGTGCCCGAACCGGGTCGCGTTGACCGTCCACTTTGACCCAGGCGACACCTGGGGTGGACTCGCTGATCTCATGCGCGTTGGCGCCACGAGCCCGCAGTCCGTCGCCGAGGACCATGTCCACCTGGGTCGCCTCATCGAGGCGCATCGCGATCCGGGTCGGGAACAGGTTCCGGAACGGCACGATCTCCTTGCGCGGGTCCTGCACGAACGCCAACACACCGAACCCGGGTGCCCGGCCCTGGGACGTGATGGTCTGCAACGCCGTCTGAGCGCGCTCTCGGAGGCGCTTGTCGGTCTGGTAGGCGATCAGGTCCGCCAACTCGTCGACCACCAGCAGTGTGAACGGCTCCCCGGTCTCCCGAGCCCACAGCCGCCGCACACCCCGATACGTCGCCGCCCGTGTCCGCACCTCAGCGGCCACTTCTTCGAGGAGGGTCACCGCGGCTTCGCCGTTGTCATAGACGACCCGGTCGAACACCTCCGGAACCTGGCCCAGCTCCATCCCGCCCTTAGGGTCGATACCCACCAGCCGCACCGCACCCGCCTTGACCAGCGGCGCCAACGCCCACACCACAGCCCAGAGAAGCGACCCCTTACCCGCACCCGTCACCCCAACCGTGAGCAGGTGGTTGCCCAGCAGCCGCAGCCGCCACGGCTTGCCGGTCTCGGTCCGGCCCACGACCACCCGCCGCAGATCCACCCCCGATTCCGTGCCCATCGCGGGCAGCGCCACTGGTGATGCGAGGGGGTTGGAGTGCACCAGGTCCAGCTCGATGACCCCGGGTCGGATCACCCGCACCCGGCACGACCTGGACCCGAACGCGTGTGCCAGGCCCGACGCGCGAGCTTCCCACTGTTCCGGGGCCTGGCCCTTGACCATCCGCACCCGGACCCGGTCCCGCCAGCCCTCCGACCTGGTCCGCCGCAGTCTGGGCAGGTACTCGCGGCCCTTCGCGGAGGCGGTCAGGTTGGACAACCGCGCCACCGTCCGCCACTGATGCGCGTACACCGCCACCCGCCGGAACTCCGTACGCGGCCACCGCAACCACACATCGAACCGGGGCTTGTCCCGCCACCACCACACGAACAACCCCACCCCGACCACGAACACCACCGACCCGAGCAGCCATAGCCCACCCCACCGGTAGAGCAGCAGGGCAAGCAGGCCGAGCACGACCGAGACGGGGTAGAACCACGCCACCCGCACCACCCTCGCCGCCACCCACACGGCAACGATGACCAGCGCAACGGGGACCAGGACCAGCTTCACCCAGCGCGGGAGCATGGTCCACCACGGCAACCGAGGCCGCGCCACCTCCAACGGCGCCGGATCAACCCACCTGCCGCTACCCATCACCAACCACCCCGCACGACCGCGTGGGACGGGTGAGCGACACTGCTGAACACCAACGCCAAGGCGCCCATGCAGGACGCACACTGCGTGTCCCCCGGAAGCAACCGGGCGAACCGCTTGCACTGACCGCATCGCGTTCGAGTTAGCCCCCTTGCGGAAGCACCCGAGTTCTGGATTACCCTTGCCACGTCTACTCCCCGAGTGGACAGGCACAGAAGCGGAGAAGGCCGCCAAACCACATCCGCTTCTGTGGCCTACATTTCCCGAAAGCGCAGTGAAGACGCGCGACATCGCCGCACGACCCACGCGCGGTTTCTCGCCCCCTGTATGGACTTTCAGTCCAGATCTTCTGGTTGGTACACCCCTAAGGTCGCCCGGCTCATCAGGTTCCGGCAGGTTTCCCGGGCGCTGTTGACCCGGTCCCATCTTCGGCAGAACCGGGTGTAGTCCCGGTGGTCTTCAACCGTCCACGTGTCCGAGGGACTCATGAACCGGTCTCTTGCCCTGGGGTAGAAGCCGCGGCGCCGCCACCGCCGGTACACGTTCGCCACGACCACACCGGTCACGTAGCCGGTACCCCAGGCCAACAACAGTCGTCTCATACTTCCTTGCCTTGGATTTCCCGCGCGGCCCGTCGGCTCTTCTCGGCGTAGTAGAGCGCCAGATGGTGGTTCCACCGGTCGATCTCCGCCACAGCGGCGAACAGCTCCGCGCAGGACTGGTGGTAGGTCAACCAAACGGAGGGCTGCGCACTGATCCTCGGGTGCGTGTCATCAAGCTCCCTGCACAGTGCGTCGAGAGACCGGAATCGGACCACCTTGTGCGGTCCGGTTCCGATCGCGTCGGTCGGGATCTCGTCCAACGACCGTTGCGCCTTCTCGTGTTCGCGTTCAGCCCAATACAGCGCTTCGGATGCGTTGCCAGTGTCCACTCGGGAGATCTCCCGGTAGGTGGACGCGCTGTGGTAGTAGTACGCCCTCCATTCCGAGGCAGGCGCCAACGGAGCCGGGCGGATCGCCACCAGTGCCTCATGCGCGGCACGCAGTAGACGAATCTCACCCTGCCCCGTGCCAATCCTGACCCTCCCACCGGACACCGCTATCGCCTCCCGCTGTCACGCCGCGCGCGGGGATGGCCCGGGATGACGTCCACATCGATCCGAGAGCGCGCGTGCCAGTCCCGGGCCTGCTGCTCAAACGCCTGGGCTGCCGCGTTCAGGCCCGCCAGCAGCCACCACGGCAGGCCCGCCGTCCCGGCGATCTCCCGCCACAGCACCGCCACGTTCCACGACGCGTCCGCCATCTCCTTCGCCGCGCCGACATCACCGGGCGGACGCTTGGCCGTCCCCTCGTACGCCTGGCCGAAGCGCCGGTATGCGTCCTGCCAGCGCTCCACCATCTCGCCCGGTACCGGCGGGACGTTCCAGTCCCGACCCCACCCGGGCCACTCGCGGAACGGCACGGCCGATGTCGCAGGTTCTTGCGCCATGGCTTACGCCGCCTTGCCCGACGTCTCGCCCGCGGCCTTGCCCGCCCTGGCGCTGCTGGAGGCCGCCGCCGCGAACCCGGTGGCCCGGTAGACGTACGCCTGGTACTTGAACTCACCGTTGCCCGCGATGCGCGGTTCCGCGGTCAGCCCGACCAGCTCAATCGGCCGCATCCCCGGCAGAACCTCCGCCGTGGTCGGCACCGGCTGCACGTCGGCGACCAACGTCAACTCGAACGACGCCCGCTTGGCGTTCGGCTCGCTCGGGTCGGTGACCTTCGCCTTCCACTGCCGCTGCCCGGTCGTCTCGTCCATCCGCTGCCGCACCGGCCGACCCGCCGCCCTGTCTTCTCGTGACTGGTATTCGTTGTCCGGCGCGACTTCGCCGATGAGGACAAGACCGTCAGGAAATGCGTCCGAGAACTCGACGGGGAATCGGTGCCCCTTGCTCATACCCATTGGTGTCAGTACCTCCGCTGTGTCTGCGACCTGCTCCGGCCGCTGACTACAGCTTCGGCGCTGATGAGTCCCGTCGAGACACCGCCGTAGTCCCGCCTGGCCTCACCTGACACTCACGTAGTCTCGTCTATGTCTCGTCTGTGTGGTAGCGTCGAGGAGTCCACCGAGGTGGGAGGCCCCGATGAGCGAGACGACCATCCTGTTGAAAGTGCTGCTCAAGCAGCGCCACCTACAGGGCCACCGTGCCTTCTGTCGCGAATACGATCGGGCCGCGAAAAAGGTCGATCCGTCGCTGATCGGTGGCTACCCGAGCAAGGCTCAGTTCTACCGGTGGATTTCCGGTGAACTCCTCGGTCTGCCATACGCCGACCACTGTCGGATTCTGGAAAACATGTTCCCGAACTGGTCGGCCGAACAGCTCTTCAAGCCCTACCTAGGCGGCATGGACTTCATCCCCGAGCCCACTCCCACCCAGCCCGTCGCGCAGGCCGCCCCCACCGTGCGCTCGGAGCTGGCAGGACTCACCGCGGCCTACACCAGCCGATCCGAGTTCCACCACCACATGCCGCCCCACAAGCTATTCGACGGCGCCCGCAGCATCCGCATGGTCGGCCTGTCCCTGAACCTGCTGTGCCAGCAGTACCCCGACCGCGACCTGATTGACCTCATCGAGAACGGCACCGAGGTCGACTGCCTGTTCCTGGACCCCGCAGGCGAGGCTATCCGCCGACGCGGCGCAGAGGAGGGCCACCCCGACACCCTCCTGTCCACCCTCACCGACGTCAACATCGGCGCCATGAGACGCGTGGCCCTCAAACTCACCCCCGACGCCAGCCCACGCCTACGCCTGCACGTCTACGACGAGACCATCCGCTTCAATATCACCATCGTCGACGACGCCCTATGCGTGGTGCAGCCGTACCTACCTGACGGCCGAGGCCTCGAGTCCCCCACCCTGGTCGCCGAACGCGGCGAGACCCCGGGCCTCTACGAGACGTTCAGCCAAGTCTTCGAATCCCTATGGACCCGATCCCGAGAGGTCACCGCGTGAACGAGCACCAGGCCCACCTCAAGATCGCCGAAGACGCCGTCACCATCGCCCGCGACCTCATCGCCCGCGCAGGCCCCCTCACCGTCCGCGACAAAGGCGACCGCGACCGCGTCACCGACCTCGACATCACCATCGAACGCACCGTGCGCGCCTACCTCGCCGAACAAACCCCCGACATCGGCTTCCTAGGCGAAGAAGAAGGCACCACCGCGACCTCCAGCGATTCCGTCTGGACCCTCGACCCCATCGACGGCACCTCCAACTTGGTCCACGGCCTACCCCTCTACGCCGTCTCGCTAGCCCTGGTCACCAACAACCGCCCCGTAGTCGCCGTCATCGACCTCCCCGCCCTCAACATGCACTACACCGCCACAGAAGGTGGAGGCGCCCACAACCAACACGGCCCCATAAGCGCCAGCACCACCACAGACCTCTCGTCCGCCATCGTCTCCCTAGGCGACTACGCCGTAGGCGTCCACGCCGAGGAGAAGAATCACGAACGCTTGGCCATCACCGCCCGCCTAGCCGCCAACGTCGAACGCATCCGCATGTTCGGCTCCGCCGCCATCGACCTAGCCTGGGTCGCCGAAGGACGCACCGATGCCGCAATCATTCTCTCTAATAAGGCCTGGGATACGGCAGCGGGCGTTCTTATCGCGCGTGAAGCAGGCGCGATCGTCTCCGATATCTCTGGCGGCCGCCATGTCATTGAGTCTTTGTCGACTATCGCAACGGCGCCGGGTGTCTATAGCGGTGCACTGTCCCTGGTTTGATTGCGATCTTCGAATACTGGGATGCGGGCACATCGAAAAATAGGTTAGGAGTGATGTCGAATGCCAGTTCCCGATGCGCCGTCGTGGCGGAAATCGAAGACTACTTCGGCGTGCGCGAAGCCTTCTAGATCCAATGTGGCGCCGAGGTCCTCGTAGATCAAAGTATTGGCTTGATCGGCAACGCCAAACTGGCGAACTCTAGTGCTCGTGTCTTTCAAAGGGATCTTCCCGGAGAAGGTGACGTGCGTATCGTCAGACTGATCGGCAGAGCGGAACATCGGGATCGCCAACAAGTCGTCGGGTGTAACCGGTTCTCCTGGTCGGCGCTCTTGAACTGGTTGGCTGGATACGTAGAGGTGGGCGTGGCCTTCATAGGTGCTGGCCAGCATCTCGAATCCCGACGTTGTTAATCCTCCTCCGCCGATGTGTCGGAACCCAAGAGAAGCTTGAGTCAGGTCCAAGTACAGTTGACGCAGGCGCTTTACGGAGGTTCTTAGACGCTGTCGGGTTTGATGCTCGTGTGGCAGCATCACTAGTGCTCCAGCCTTCGCGTGGAAAGTCAAAGTTCGAGCATTGGCGTATATGTCAGAACGCACAAACTTGTCAGGATTGGGTGTGTTTGGTGGCGCATAGTCGGCAAAGTTGACCAGCTTGGCTGCTGCCCGAAAGGCGGCATCTAGCCAGTCCTTTTCTTTGCCAGCCGGACGGCCATCTGCCCGGAGTGGAGGAGGCTCGATCGTGCTTAAAATCGCCTCAAGTGCCAAGTAGTAGTTTCTAAAAGCGTCAACCATGTCTGTTGTCGACTGAGCCAATCGAAAGTACCGAAAGCTGAGGTGCCAGGCAGGGGGCGACGGTGGCAGCGAAGGTCGAATATTGCCGTTCGAGTCTTGGACTTGAGCTTCGGCACTAAGCGTCATGGTCAGACCGTATGAGGTATGCATCCTGCATGACCTTCCGACGCTGCTGTCTGACCACCAAAGGATGTGACGGTCTTCAGAAGGATCCAGTACGCGGCTCATGTTTCCGTGGATAGCCCAGCGGTCCAGGGCTTGTTGAGCCAGCGCAACAGCGGCCTGTAGTAGTTCATCCAGATTCTTCTCGTATGATGCAAGATTGACGACGAGCGCTGCTGAACCGGAGCTTGCTTCAATCGTTCCTGTTGCATTCCGAATTGATAAAGTCTTATTGGCGGGACGTGAGAGATAGAGCACAGCTCCCTGATTCCCATTTATTAGACGGTCGTCAAACTTTGCCATCGTTACACGATACGCCTGCGTGTGGCGAGAGTGCATCCCCCGTGGTCTGTGTGACTAAATATCGTCTCTTATCGAGAACTGCTCACGTTGATGCAGTGCTGAACCTGGCTCTATGGGATCAAGGCCGCGCCGCCTGCGCGGCGCGGCGGGTGGGCCGGTCACCCTGCCGGGAGGCAGCATTCATCGCGCCACGGCGCGGGCTCCCGCTTCGCTCCGCCCGCGCGGGCGCGCGGCGCGGCCTGGCAGGTGCTCGGCTGCCACGCCGCGCAGGCGGCACGGCCGGAGCTGCCCGCGGCTTGCGAGGTACCAGGGGCTACCCCGCCCCTGGACCCCGGGAGCCCACGGCACGATCCGCGCCATACTCTGCCTAGCTCGACAGCCCCGTAGGCGCGGATCGCACCGTGGGTACGTGCCCCGGGAACGCCGAACGGCCCGGCTGTCCGCTTGGGACAAGCCAGGCCGTCCACAGGCCGTGAGAGGGCAGCAAGCCCTGAGACCCGTTGAGAACTACCGAGAAGCAAAACGCCAGGTCAGACCCCATGCAACGCCTACAAGCCCATGTCGCGTGCGACCAGGCTGCACTACATCGCGATCTGGCTCGCTATCTACCCGTGAACTCCCGGGCCAGCAGGCTCATGATGACCTCGTCGTGCAGCTCCCCGTCCCGCCGGAAGGTCTCGCGGGTGCGGCCCTCCTCGACGAACCCGACCTTCCGGTAGACGTGCCGGGCGGACTCGTTCTCCGCGACCACCGTCAGGCCGATGGCGTGCAGCCGCATGTCGTTGAAGGCGAAGCGGCAGAGGACGCGTAGGGCGTCGGTGCCGTAGCCCTTGCCCTGGTCCTCCGTCGACCCGAGGTAGAGGTCCAGGGTCCCGCGGCCGTTCTCCGGGTTGGTGTCGCGCAGGGCGGTGATGCCGACCAGCCGCCCGTCGGCGAGTTCCTCGATGCCGAAGACCACGCGCTCGTAGCCGTTGACGCGCTCCTCGATCCGCTTGCGGATGGCCTGCCGGGACTCCGGGTAGGACGTGACCAGCCAGCGCATCGAGCCCTCGTCCTGGTCCCAGTGCCAGATGAGGTCCGCGTCGTCGGGTTCGAGCGCGCGCAGGCGCACGAGAGTGCCGGTGAGACTCATGGGTTCACCTTGGACGAACACGCCTGCCCGCACCAGTGATTTACGCGTAAGTTGAGCAGTGATGTAATCATGTAATCAAGGGAGCTGACATGCGCAAGCACTGGGGCCGCGGCGGCAGGCAGCAGGCCGACGTCCCACCCGCGGGTGACGCCGCGGCCTGGTTCTCCGGCAGGTTGCCGGAGTGGTTCACCGGCGAGCCGGAGGTGACGGTCGACCGGGAGGAGATCCTGGTCGTGGGCACCCTGGCCAACCTGACCAGCGAATACCCGGACGACGCCGCCCAGGCGGCTGCCGAGTCCGGTCGGATCGCCCGTTGGCGGGAGGAGACCCGCGACGAGCGCATCGAGATCGCGCGCCAGGCCGAGCACCGCTACGGCCGCAAGGTCGCCTGGGGCGCCACCCTGGGCGGCACGACCGAGTTGTTCACCACCCTGTCCGTCCCCGTCATGACCCGCCTCCGCCAACCCGAGCGCCTGGTCCTCGACACCCTCGTCGACGCCGGTGTCGCCCGGTCCCGCTCCGACGCCCTGTCCTGGGCCGTCCGCCTGGTCGGCGACCACGCCGAGACCTGGCTGGCCGACCTGCGCGAGGCCATGGGCAAGGTCGACGACCTGCGTGCCAAGGGGCCGGAGCTGTAGCTACTGTGTCCCCCGATGTCGGTCAGATGGTGGGTCGCGGCGGGGCTGGTGGTCGCGGGCGTGCTCAGCGCCCTGGCCAACTTCGTCCCTTGGCCCGTCGCGGCCCTCCTCGGCCTCACCGCCGGGGTGCTGACCTTCGTCGGGGCACTGTGGTTGCAACGCGAACCCGCGTCGCTGGACCTGGCGGCGTTCGCCGGGCAGGTCCGCGAGCAGTGGCGGGCGGAGTTGCAGGCGCGGGGGATCAGCCTCTCGGCGCCGCTGAACGTGCGCTGGTCGGCGACCGACCGGCCGGTGTCCGCGCCCGCCACGGCCATCCTCGGGGACGCCGTCGGCGGTAAACCCATCCGGGTCCGCGCGGACGGCGACCTGCGCGACCTGGCCGCCAAGTTCCGCGACGAGCTGCCGCGCGGGCAGCTCGTCATCATCGGGGAGCCCGGGTCGGGCAAGACCGTGCTGGCCACGTTCTTGGCCATCGACCTGCTGACCGGTGACCCGCCGGTCCCGATCGTGCTGCCGCTGTCGTCGTGGGACCCGGACTCGCCGCTGCGCGACTGGATCGTCGACCGGCTTGCGGCCGACTACCCGAAGACCGCGTCCGCGAAGGCCTGGCGCGACCTGCTCGGCGCCGGGAAGCTCCTCCCGGTCCTCGACGGCCTCGACGAGATCCCCGAGCCGCGCCGGGCCGCCGCCCTCGCCGAGATCAACACGGCGTTCGACGGTGGGGCGCCGTTCGTGCTCACCTGCCGGGCCACGGAGTACGAGGAGATGGTGCGCGCGACGGGGAGTCCGCTGAGCACGGCGCTGGTCGTCGAACTGGCCCCGGTGACGCCGGGGCAAGTGGTCGACTTCTTGCGGCGTCCGGGGCAGGAGGACCGCTGGGCGCCGGTGTTCGCGGCGGTGCGCGCGGGCGGCCCGCTCACCGACGCGCTGTCGTCCCCGTTCATGACCTCGCTGGCCAGGTTCGCCTACGCCAGAACGGAAACCGACCCCGCCGACCTCTGCTCGCTCCCGGACGCCGACGCCGTCCGCCGCCACCTGCTGGCCGCGCTCCTGCCCGCCGCCTACTCCCCGCGCCCCCACCCGGACCTCGGCACCACGCAGAGCCCCGCCTACCGCCCGGAACAGGCCACGGCGTGGTTGACCTTCCTCGCCAAGGACATGACCGCCCGCGACACCGTCGACTTCGCCTGGTGGCGCCTACACGAGTCCCTGACCGGCTGGCGCCGCATCGCCCTGCGACTGTTCTTGCCCGTGGTCTGGCTCTGCGTACTGGCGGGCGGCGCGCTGGGGGGCACTGTCGGCCTGGATCCGGGTGTCGGCGCGGCTCTCGGCGGGGTGCTCGGCCTGGCCATCCCCACCCGCTCCAGGAATCCGGGTTGGCTGACCTCCACTGTGGATACTCGGGCGACAGTTCTGCGGTATGTCGTCGCCACCACGGTGTTCCTCGTGCTCGCTGCATGGGGAGGAATCTTGGCGTGGCAGGATCACCTGGTTTGGCGGGACGAGCTGGCAGTAGGCGGCACCCCTGCCGGGCCCAGCCCCTTCATGCTGACCATCCTCATTCTGGTGGTTGTCTTCCTGCCTTTCAGCGTTTTCACCGGCTGGTTGGTGTACCTGGTCAACGTGCGCAACCGGTTGTCCGGCCGCGCGCTCCCGACCATGCGGGAATCACTGGCCGCCGACGTCGGGTTCGCCAAGGCCAATCGCTCCGGCTACATCAGCCTCTGGATTCTGCTGGTCTTGGTGTACCGGGGCGAGCCGGATATCGTTGATGTGGCGCTCGCGCCGCTGCTTGTCAGTGCCTTCACCTGGCACGCAGCCGCCGCGTTCCGCACCACAACGTGGTTGCTGCGTGGGAGTCTGCCCCGCCGCCTGCTGTCGTTCCTCGAAGACGCGCACGCCCGCGGGATCCTGCGCCAAGTCGGTGCCGTGTACCAGTTCCGGCACGCCCTCCTGCAACAGCACCTGGCCGGGTCCTGACAGACCCGGCCAGGTCCTGCTCAGTCCAGCGCCCGCCGCAGGAAGCCGCGGATGCCGAAGAAGCCGAAGACGCCGCAGGCGACCACCATCACCAGCAGGCTGATCCAGATCGGGATGTGCGGCACCCACGGCACCAACTCCGCCCGCATCCCCTCACTGACGTACGTCAGCGGGTTTAGCGCGCAGATCACCTGGAACCACCGCAGGTTCGCCAGGCCCATCCACGGGAACTGGGTCGACCCGGTGAACATCAGCGGCATCAGGATCACCGCGAACAGGATGTTGATCTGCCGGGGCTGCACCGACGTCCCGATCGTCATCCCGATCGCCGCCCCCACCAGCGATCCCAGGATCACGATCAGCAGCACCGGGATCCACGCCGACGCGGGCCAGTGCACCCCGTCCAGGATCAGGAACCCGATCGGGATCATCACCAGGGCCGCGACCACGCCCCGCAGCGCGCCGAACAGCATCTTCTCCACCGCCACCCAGGCGATCGGGATCGGTGCCAGCAGCCGGTCCTCGATCTCGCGGGTCCAGGAGAAGTCCATGATCAGCGGCATGGTCGTGTTCTGCAGCGCGCCCAGGAACCCGTTCAGGGCCACGATTCCCGGCAGCAGGATGGCCGCGAAGTCGCCGCCGACGTAGCCGAGGTTCACCAGGACCTTGCCGAAGATGAACAGCGTGAAGAACGGCTGCACGATCACCTGGGCGAGGAACGGCAGCAACTCGCGGCCCGTGACGAACGTGTCCCGCCACAGCACGGACCCGAAGGTGCGCAGCGGTGTGCTGGACCGGATCTCGGCGGTCTCGGTCATCGCAGCTCCCGTCCGGTGAGGTGGATGAAGACGTCCTCCAGGCTCGGCGTGCCGATCGACAGGTCGGTCACCTCGCACGTCGCGTCCCCCAGGACGCGCAGGACCAGGGGGAGGACCACCGCCGGTTCGAGTGCCGTGTACAGCCGGTACACGCCTTCGGTCTGCGGGGCCGTCGCCAGTTCCGCGGCCTTGGCGGCGATGGCGGCCATCGCCGCGGCGGGCAGGCCGGGGGGTAGCGCGGCCGGGGCCGGTCCGCTCGACCCGATCCGCTCGACGCGCTCCACGCCGTCGATGTCCGCCAGCGCCTTCTCCACGACGGCGCCGTCCGTGCCGCCGAGGTGGACCGTGACGCTCACAGTCGTGCTGCCCGGCAGGCCGCGGGTCAGCGCGGCCGGGGTGTCCAGGGCCAGCAGCTTGCCGTGGTCGACGATGCCGATGCGGTCGCACAGCTTCTCGGCCTCGTCCATGTCGTGCGTGGTCAGCACGACGGTGACGCCCTCGGCGCGCAGGTCGAGCACCCGGTCGTGGACGAACAGCCGCGCCTGCGGGTCCAGCCCGGTCGACGGCTCGTCCAGGAACATGACCTTGGGTTTGTGCATCAGCGCGCGGGCGATCATCACCCGCTGCGCCTGGCCGCCGGAGACCAGGTCGATCCGGTCCTTGGCCCGGTCGGCGAGCCCCATCCGGTCCAGGATCTCGTCGGCGCGCGCGGTGCGCTCGGCGCGCGGCACGCCGTGGTAGGCGGCGTGGAACAGCAGGTTCTGCCGGATGCTCAGCGACCGGTCCAGGTTGTTGCGCTGGGGGACGACCGCGAGGATCTGCCGGGCCCGGGTCGAGTCCCAGACCACGTCCACGCCGTGCACCAACGCCCTTCCCGACGTGGGCAGCACCCGCGTCGTCAGCACCCCCACCGTGGTTGTCTTGCCGGCCCCGTTTGGACCGAGCAGGCCGAACACCTCTCCGGGTTCGACGCTGAAACTCAGGCCGTCCACCGCAGGTTTGGGGTTCTTCTTGTACAGCTTGACAAGGTCTTCGACCTCGACTGCTCTCACCCTGCAACCATAGGCGCGCGGTCAATTCGGATGTTCCACCACCCAACCGGCAAAGAACCGTTTGCCGCCAACCCGTGTGGACCGTTCGTCCACATGCCGCCGAGTTGTCCACAGGCCACCGAACTGGCGTTGTTCCCCCTGCTCACCGCGCACTAGTGTGGAATTCGGGGGATCCCACAGCCCGATGATCTTGGCGGGTGGGCGCGGCGGCGGTCGCCACCGGCGCGGAGTTCCCGGCGGATGCCGGTGACCGGAGTGGCCTTGATCTTCACGCAGAGCTGAATCAGCCCGCGGACCTCTTGTTCCCCGCGGACCTCTTGCTCTCCGCCGAGCCGCGCACGGTTGTCCGCGCTGCCGGAGGTGACCACCCGGCCGGCTTGCTCCCGCGCGATCCGCGAGCCCGGCGGGTGCGTCCCTTTGGCATGACCGGACCCGCTGGTCGGCGGTCGCCCGTCACCAGCCGGACGGCAGCGGCCTGCCCTCCGCGAAACCCGCCGCCGACTGGACGCCGACGACCGCTCGCTCGTGGAACTCGCCGAGGGTCAGGGCGCCCGCGTAGGTGCAGGCCGAGCGGACGCCCGAGCAGATCGAGTCCAGCAGGTCCTCCACGCCCGGTGCGCGCGGGTCCAGGCGCATGCGGGAGGACGAGATGCCCTCCTCGAACAGGCCCTTGCGCGCGCGGTCGAACCCGCTGTCGCCGCGTGTCCGCGCCGTGACCGCGCGCTTGGACGCCATGCCGAACGACTCCTTGTACGGCCTGCCCTGCTCGTCGCGCAGCAGGTCGCCCGGGCTCTCGTACGTCCCGGCGAACCACGAACCCACCATCACGCTCGACGCGCCCGCCGCCAGCGCGAGCGCGACGTCGCGCGGGTGCCGTACCCCGCCGTCCGCCCACACGTGTTTGCCCAGCTCGCGGGCGGTTTCCGCGCACTCGTACACGGCCGAGAACTGCGGTCGGCCCACGCCGGTCATCATCCGCGTCGTGCACATCGCGCCGGGGCCGACGCCGACCTTGATCACGTCCGCGCCCGCCTCGACCAGGTCGCGCACGCCGTCCGGGGTCACCACGTTGCCCGCGACCACCGGCACGTCCGGGTGCGCCGACCGCACGGCGCGCAGCGCGGTGAGCATCTTCTCCTGGTGCCCGTGAGCGGTGTCGACAACCAACGTGTCCACCCCGTACCCGAGCAACGCCTTGGCCTTCGCCGCAACGTCGCCGTTCACCCCGACCGCGGCCGCAACGCGGAGCTGACCGTTCGCATCTACAGCGGGTTGGTAGATGTCGGCGCGCAACGCACCCACCTCGGTCAGCACGCCTGCGAGCCGACCGGTGTCGTCCAGCGCCAGTGCGACCTTCGCGGTGTGCGCGTGGAGGGCGTCGAACACCTCGCGCGGGGCGGTGTCGATGCTGAGCGTGACGATGGCCGGGTCGGCGATCTCGCTCAACCGGGTGAAACGGTCCACACCGCTACACGCTGCTTCCGTCACCACCCCGACGGGCCTGCCTTCGTCGTCCACCACCACTACGGCGCCGTGCGCGCGCTTGGGCAGCAGGTTGATCGCGTCGGCCACGGCGTCGTGCGCGCGCAGCACGAGGGGCGTGTCCCACACCCGGTGCCGGGTCTTCACCCACTCGACGATGTCGCCGACCGCGCGCGGGTCGACGTCCTGCGGCAGCACGACGAGCCCGCCGCGCCGGGCGACCGTCTCGGCCATCCGCCTGCCCGCGACCGCGGTCATGTTGGCCACCACGATCGGGATCGTCGCGCCCGTACCGTCCGATGTGGACAGGTCGACGTCGAACCGGCTGGCCACCGCCGAGCGGCCCGGCACCAGGAAGACGTCGTCGTAGGTCAGGTCGTGGGCTGGTTCGCCGTGGTAGTAGCGCACGGTTGCCAAGGTACGGGCTCAGCGCCACTCCAGCGAGATCCCGGCGATGCCGCGCTCGGAGCCGGGGTAGTAGGCGCTGACCACGTACCCCCGGTCGCAGTACAGCTCGGTCGACACGGTCGGGGGACGGCTTTCGGTGATGCGGACCTCCTGGACGCACCGGGCCGGGACGTCCTCGGTGGGGAGTTGCATCTGGAGCAGGTACGGCCCGGACGGCGCGCGGAAGATCCGGAAGTAGCCGGGGCACTCGACCCCGGAGTCGTCCTCGACCGTGTAGCTGATGACGGCGGTTTCACCTTCGGTGAGGGTCCGGTCGAACATCAGCTCGAAGATCACCGACACGTCCTTGCGCCGCACCCGGCCGAGCCGGCACCCGTCCCCCGCGGTGACCCGCACGACGTCGACGTCGCAGCCGGGCTCGCCGTGGTAGACGGCCACGTACCGGTCGACCCCGGTCTCCAGCGCCCGACCGACGAGCAGCGTGTGCACCTTGGCCTGTGACCGATCAACCCCGATGGTCACCCGCTCGTGGGCGAGTTGCAACTCCATCGAGGAGTTGCACCGCTCAGGGTCAGCACCGATATCGGCCAGCAACTCCCGCGTCGTCGGCCCCGCGACGACCAGCTCGGCGAACGACGCCGACGGCGGCGTCCGGCGCGGGGTCCGCTGCCGGGGCCCGAGCAGGACGACGAGCGAGTCGGTGGGTAACCCCAGCACGCTCTCCAGCCCACGCACGGCCCCGAGCGCGTGATGCACGTCCGGGTGGCGCAGCCCGCGTTGCCAGTAACTGAGGGTGGACTCGGCGATGGAGATATCCATTCGCGACAGATGGGCGCGCAACCGGGCCAACGACAGGCCCCGATGCTCGATGGCGGTCCGCAACGCCACGTGGAACGGCCCCCGCCGCAGGGCGTCCCCAAGCACATCCACAGACACCAGACCTCCGACGCGGCCCGAACGGGTGAAGAATGTGAACGTTCACGGTAGCCATCGAGGTCGGCGCGGTAAAGACACAAACCCGCCAATGGCACCAAAGCGCCTGGGTTGCCGGCGAATGACCGTCGGAAACGCTGTTGTAGGAGCAAGTCGACGAACCTGGAGCGCTGTGGGGCGAGGGTTGGGCGGACGGCCCTTCACTCACTCGAACACCGAGGTGAACGGCCAACGAGACACGGTGCCGCGGGGCGGCCGCATGCCTCCGGCCCCCGGTATCAGGCTTATCGAGGGGGACCGGCACTTCCCGGCGAAGATGATCAAGCCGGTGGACCGCTTGAAGGCGCGCCCGGCAGCGCATCGACCGGCCGCCTCCGCCCGCCGCTGCGGTCTAGCGGTGATCGACGGATGCCTCCGGCCCCCGGTAACCATTCTACCGAGGAGGGCTGACAGTTCCTGGCGAAGACGATCAAGCCTGTGGACAACTCGAAGGCGCTTCGACCAGCCGGCCCGCGCCGCCGCTGCGACCCGGTGATGATCAACCGATGCCTCCGGCCCCCGATGACCATTCTACCGAGGAGGGCCGACACTTCCCGTCGAAGATGATCAAGCCTGTGGACAATCGGCCAGGTTGTGGCCTCCCGCGGTGCCATCCACAGCGCTCGTCCACAGTCATCCACAGGCTTGATCATCTTCGCTCGGAACTGTCGGTGCCCGCCGGTAGAATGGATACCGGGGGCCGGAGGCGTGCCAAGATCATCCCGGCGTGCCGCTCAAGGCGCGGGGAGACCGCTGGCGGGACCCTGCATGAGACCCGCAGGCAGCCGGGGTGCATGTTGACCATGCTGCGGTGCTCTACTCGCCGCCGGGGAGCAGGGTTCGGACGGTGGTGATCGTGTCGGCGTCGGCCGGTTCCTTGTCCGGTCGGTAGCGGACCACCCTCGCGAACCGCAGGGCGACGCCGCCGGGGTAGCGGGTGCTGACCTGCACGCCGTCCAGGGCGATCTCGACCACCAAGGCCGGGTGCAGGTACACCGCCCACTCATCACGCGCGGATTCGTGGGTGGGGAATTCCTGGGTTTGCCATTTCAGCAGGTCGTCGGTCAGGCCCTTGAACGTCTTGCCCACCATGACGTATCCGCCATCGGGATCGCGGGCCCCCAGGTGCAGATTCGACAGATACCCCGTCCGGCGACCGTGCCCCCATTCTGCGGCCAAGACGACCAGATCCAGCGTGTGCACGGGCTTGATTTTCTGCCAAGCCTTTCCTCGACGCCCCGCCTGGTAGGTCGAGTCCAGGTCCTTGACCATCACGCCCTCGTGGCCCGACGACAGCGCCGCCTCCAGGAAGTCCGACGTCCCCTCCGTCGTCCCCGGGATCACGTGCGTGCCCACGACCTCGACCAACGCCGCCACGCGCGCCCGCAGTGGGCGGTCGATCAGGTCCTCGCCGTCCAGGTGGAGGCAGTCGAAGAAATAGGGTCTCAACAGCAGTGCCTTGACCTGTTCCTCGACCGTGCTGCCGAACCGGCTCATCGTCTCCTGAAAAGGTCGTGGACGCCCATCATCGTTCAGGGCCAGGGTTTCGCCGTCCAGTACAACCGATTCGCAGGTGAATCCCCGAACCAATTCCACCAATTCGGGAACGGAAGATGTTATTTCTCGCAGGGTGCGGGTGTAAACGCTCACGCGCTCGGCGTCTTTGTGTACCTGGATTCGGGCTCCATCCATTTTGTACTCCACCCGGCAGGGCTCCAGCTCCGCCACCGCCTCCTCGAACGACGACCCCGGCGACGCCAGCATCGGTCGGACCGGGCGGTGCAGTTCGATCCGGAACGCCGCCAGTGCCTGCACACCACCGGTCAACGCCGCCGACGCGGTGGCTGGGAGGCGGCCCGAAAGCATGAAAGCCCGCCGCACGGCCGCGCCCGGGACGTCGGCGGCGCGGGCGATCGCGTCGAGCATCACTCCTTCGAGGGCGCCTTGGCGCAGTTCGCCCGTCAGCAGCGCGCGCAGGAACCGCTGTTCGACGGCGGTGGCGGCGGCGAACAGCTCGGTCAGCAGCGCGGTGCGGCGGGCCGCCGAGCCCTTGCCGCTGGTCTCCGCGATCTCGGCCAGCACGCCGTCCACCGCGGCCACCGACAGCCCCGCCACCGCCGCGGGCTCCTCGTCGACGGCCAGCACCGTGCGCCAGCCCGCGCCGATGCGGCCCTGGCGGGGCGCGCCCGACAGGTACGCCACGACCGGCGCCACCTCGTCCTCCGCCGCCCGCCGCAGCAGGTCGGCCAGGGCGTCGACCTTCGCCAGCCGGGACCGGGTGGACCCGACCTCCGTCGAGACCGCGACCACGTCCCCGAAGCTCAGCACGCCCTCATCGTGCCCGCGACCACCGACATCCACCATCGCGCGAACCCGGCGGAGCTCGTTCGCAACCCCGGGCCCGCTCAGCCGTCTTGATCTGTGAGCCCCTCGCGCACCCAGTGGAGCCCAGAAATGCGTCTTCTCCTCGCCGTCGTGGTCGGCACGGCGGCTTTGGCGTTGTCGGGCTGTGCCGAGCGCACACCGACACCCGCCGCCGAGCACGAGCTGCCCCGACCGGCCCGTGTGGCCATACCGGTGGACCCGCCCGTGCAGAGCTGGACCGAGGCGGGCGGTTCGGTGTGGACGGTCAGGTCGCGCTGACCTCGGCGATCTCCGCCACCGCGGCGCGCAGCCGATCGACCGACAGGGCGGCGTAGCCGACCACCAGACCGGGGAAGGGACTGGTGGACAGCGCGTACCCCGACAGCGCGGGTGCGTTGATACCCCGCCGCGACAACGCCTCTTGCAACGCCGCGTCATCCGTGCCGTCCGGCAGGCGCAACACAAGGTGCAGTCCTGCGGCGACACCGTGCGGTCGCCACGTCGGTAGGGCGGATTCGACAGCTTCCAGAAGAGCGTCTCGACGGCGTCGGTAGAGCTGTCGGCTGCGTCTTAAATGCCGGTCGTACCCGCCGGATCTCAGCATGTGCGCGAAGGCGGCCTGCGGCAGGGGAGAGCACCCGAGGTCGGACAGGCGTTTGTGGTCAACGACCCTCTTACGCAAAGCGGCCGGAACGACCATCCACCCCAACCGGATAGCGGGAGCGAGCACTTTGCTCACGCTGCCCAGGTAGACGACACGGTCGCGGTCGAGCACCTGCGTCGTACCGACCGCTGGACGGTCGTAGCGGTGTTCGGCGTCGTAGTCGTCCTCCAAGACGTAACCGTCACGTTCACGTGCCCACGCCACCAACGCCCTACGACGCTGCGGACTCAGTACGACCCCCAACGGGAACTGGTGCGCCGAGGTGACCAAGACGGCCCGGCAACCGCTGCGCGGCAAGAGGTCGACGCGCATGCCGTCTTCATCCACCGGGATCGGCACCGGTCGCAGACCGTGGGCCTGGAGGGCTTCGGATGACCCCGGGTGGGTGGGGTCCTCGACCGCGATCGAGTGGTGACCGGCGGCTTTGAGTACGCGGGCGATCAGTGACTGGCTCTCCGCGACCCCGTGCGTGATCACGACATCGGCCGCCTCGACCGCGCGCACACGGCCGAGGTACGCCGCCAGCTCCGTCCGCAACGCGGGTAGGCCCGCCGGGTCCGGGTAGCCGAGGTCGTCGTCGGTCAGCGTCGCCAGACCGGCCTTGGACGCGGACTGCCATTCCGCGCGGGGGAAGGCGCTCAACGCCGGTACGCCGGGGCGGAGGTCGTAGCGCCACCGGGGACGCGGCTCGGTCGGAGGAGGTGCGGCTACTTCGGATCCGGCGGGCGTAGTGGCGACGGTGGTGCCGGAGCCGTGTTTGGCCTTGAGGTAGCCCTCGGCGACCAGTTGCGCGTAGGCGGCGCTGACCGTGCCCCGGGACAGGCCGAGCTGACCGGCCAAGTCGCGTGTGGAGGGCAGCCGGGTGCCCTGGGGGAGTCGGCCGTCCCGGATCGCCGCCCGGACCGCGGCCTCCAGCGTCCGTCCGCGCCTGCCGTGGCCGGTCTCGGCGAGGTCGGGGACCAGCAGTTCGCGGAAAGTCGACCAGCCGGGCATACCGCCAGCCTACGGTCCGTCGCGCTCGGGCCCGGTGCGCGATCACAAGGGTATGAAGTCACCGCTGCGCCCATCGGTCCCGCCGTCGGGAACCCCCGTCCGGGGCGCTCGTCTCCGCGTTCCCGCAGGTACTCGGCGCCTGCCCGCGAAGGCGCAGCGAACCGCCCGGGCCGGGGCGGTGTCCGGGGCGGTCATTCAGGCGGTCACGGCGATAACGGCGATCGGCGCGCTGATCTTCACGAACCTGTCATTGGACGCGACCCGGGAAGGCCAGTACACGAAGGCGGTCGAGCAGCTCGGGCAACAGGGTGCGGACCGCCTCCAGGTACGACTCGGCGGCATCTACGCCCTGGAACGCCTCGCCGTCGACTCGCCCCGCGACCAGCCCACCGTGGTCCAAGTACTCAGCGCCTTCATCCGCACCACTACGGCACGTGTTCCACAAGACAGCCGGCACAGGCCCGCCTGCCCTGATCGCGCAGTTCCACCGGATGTCGAGGCGGCACTCCGGGTGATCGCTTCGCGCGATACGGCGCAAGACGGTGGTGCCGTGGTCGACCTCTCCACCGCCTGCCTCGACGCGGCCACGCCCATGATCACGTACCAGGCCGGTGGCATGGCGACGCTGGGGATGAGCGGCGTCGATCTCGAAGGCGCGCGGCTGTCCGGCGCGCGGTTGCTGGGCACCAGCCTGACCAACGCCGACCTGGAGCGGACCGATCTCCGCCACGCGATCCTGGCGGGCACCTGGTTGACCAAGGCCCGGCTGCTGGACGCCGGTCTGGACCAGGCCGTGCTTTTCGCCGCTGATCTCGGCGAGGCGAACCTGGCAGGCGCGAAGCTGACCGGCGCGGGCTTGGACTCGGCGAACCTCCAACGCGCGAACCTGGCAGGCGCTGATCTGTCCGGTGCCGACCTGTCCGGCGCGGACCTGCTCGGTGCCGACCTGTCCGGTGCCGATCTCACCGGGGTGGTGCACGACGCGCAGACCAGGGTTGATGGCGTGGTCACCGACGCGAAGACCGCGGGGAAGTGGTGGTGAAGTGGACCAGTCTTGAGCCACCTAAGTGGAGCTGTTGCCCGGTCCACTTGCGGGTGAAAGTGACGGGGTGACCGCTGAACCACAAACCCGTCCACACCACACCCGCCCGAACCGCCTGGCCATCGGCGGCGGCCTGCTCGCCGCCGCCATGGTCGGCGGGTCGGTGCCGATCTCCGGGATGCTCGCCGGCCTCCCGCTGCTCCTGGGGCAGTCCATCCGCTACGGCCTGGGGGCCGTGCTGCTGGTGTTGTTCATGCGCTGGCGGGGGACGCGGATCGAGCGGCCTCGGCAGCGGGACGTGCCCGCGCTGGTGGCTGTGGTCGTAGTGGGGATGCTCGGGTTCAACGCGTGCATGATCACCGCGCAGGGGTTCGCGGAGCCGGGGCTGGTGGCGGCGGTGCTCGGTGGGAGCCCGTTGGTGCTTGCAGCGGTTGCACCGCTGATGGTCGGTAAGAGGCCCACCGCGCGCACCTTGGTTGGGGCGGCCGTAGTGGTGTCCGGGGTGGTGGTGCTGTCCGGGGGCGGTAGTTGGACCGGGCCGGGGTTGGTGCTGTCCGTGCTGACGATGTTGTGCGAGGCCGGTTTCACGCTGTTCGCCGTCGGCGTGGTGGGGCGACTGGGGGCGATGTCGGTCGCGTTGTGGACGCACGTCGTCGCGGCCGTGGGAGGGGCGGCGTTGTCGGCGGTGTTCGAGCCGTGGCGGGCGCCGACCGGGGGTGAGGGGGTGGCGCTGCTGGTCGTCGCGGTGATGACGGTGGTGGCGTTCGCGATCTGGTACCAGGCGGTCTCGGTGTTGGGGGCGGACCGCGCGGGGGTGCTGATCGGGGTGATGCCCGCAGCGGGGCTGGTGGTCTCGGTGGCGGTGGGGGCGCAGGTGTTGACCTGGGTGGGGGTGGCCGGGGTGTTCGTAGTGGGACTTGGGTGCGTGATCGGTCTGCTGACACCGAAGGCGCGAAGTAGGCGGTTTGTTGCCTCAGTTGCAACGAGGGACGCGCGGGTGCCCAACCGGATGGCCGGTGAATGCATGGAAGTCGAGACGAGCTAAGAGGGCACCCGCGCGGTAAATGCGTAAGAGAGCGTTGATTAGGCGGTTTCGTCGAAGGACTCCATCCAGTCGATGGTGTTGGACATGTAGCGGCCGAGGACGGCGCACTGCTTGGCGGTGAGGACGATGTGGGCGCCGGTGGCGTCGGTGATGGTGATGTCCGGCATGCGCATCGTCATGATGGCCGCCCCGCCGTGCTCGTCGGCGGGGACCGCCCAGGTTCGGCTGACGGGGAGCCGGTCCATGATTTTCTGGTGGATCTCGGCGACGCGGGCGGCATCCTCGTCGGTGTCGTCCATAATGGTCACGGGGCCTCCTGGTAATGTTGGGAGTGGACTGTTGTGGCAGAAGAGTGACTTGTTGCAACCGGTGCACGGTATAGCCCGATCGTGTGATTGCGCGATGGGTGTGTGTTCGAAAGTATGCGGCCATGCCGGGAAACTCTCACACGTCGGTGCGGTCGAGGACTGTCGCTGCGGAACTGCGAAAGTTGCGGGAGGCGCAGGGCCTGACCTGCGCGGAGGTGGGTGACAAGCTGGGGATGTCGACCAGCAAGGTCAGTCGGATCGAGACCGGGAGAAGCGGGCTACAGGCGGACGATGTTCTGACCTTGCTCGGCTTCTACCAGGTCCACGGGAACCGCAGGGCAGAGCTGATGGACCTGCTACGGCGCGGAGATGAGAAGGGCTGGTGGGAACGACAACCCGGGCTTCCGACCCTATGGCGAGCCCTCATCGACTTCGAGGCGAAGGCTCTGCGGATCCAGAACTACGAGTCCCTGCTCATCCCGGGGCTGCTACAGACGGCTGAGTACGCATCGGCAATCTTGCAAGCCCTGGAGTCGACATTGTCGGCGGCGGAGGTCGACAACCTGGTGGCCTCGCGCATGGCTCGTCAGGCAATCCTCACCCGGTCCAGCGCGCCGAACTACCTTGCGATCATGCATGAGGCTGCGGTTCGACTGCCTGTGGGCGGTCCAGGAGTGATGGCGCGCCAGTTGCGGTGGCTCCAGGAGATGAACGAGCGGCCTAGCGTCAGCGTCCGGCTAGTCCCGATCTCCGCTGGGGCGAACGCCGGGCTGCGAGGCGGCTTCATGGTCTTGGAGTTCGGCGATGAGCCTGCCCTCGTCTTTGCTGAGAACCAGGAGACGGCCCTGTTCCAGGAGGAGGAAGCTGATCTTGCTGGCTACCGATTGGCGCTCCGCAATATTCTGAACGTGGCTCTTGCGCCTGATGCAACAGCTGAACGACTCTCCGCCATCGTGGCTGAGATGAGCACATGAGGGAAGAGGAACGCACCATGTCCGCGATGGACCTCAAGACCGCCCGTTGGCGCAAGAGCAGCCGCAGCAGCAACGTCGCCAACTGTGTCGAGCTGGCCCACACCGGTGCTGTTGCCGCTGTTCGCGACTCGAAGAACGCCTCGGGTCCTGCGTTGGTGCTGCCGTCGGCAGCGCTGGCGTCCCTGGTCGCCACTGTCCGTTGATTGACACCCGGTCGGTGCTGGTTCGGCCAGCACCGACCGTGGCACTCTGAGGTTCGTGCACCCCACCTGGCGCAAGAGCACTCGCAGCACGGACCAGGCCAACTGTGTCGAGTTGGCCTACAACGGCGCTGTCGCGGCGGTGCGGGACTCGAAGAACATCCCGGGGCCCACCCTCGCTCTGTCGCCGTCGGCGTTGCGGGCGCTGGTCGCCTACTCCGCTGCGCTGGAGTGACCTGGGAACAGGTGCGCGTCCGGGTTCAGGGCCACCGCGATGTTGTTCACGGCTGTGGCGGCCTCGCCGAAGCCCGTCGCGATCAGCTTGACCTTGCCCGGGTAGGCCGCGACGTCGCCTGCCGCGTAGACCCTGTCCCTCGCGGTGCGCATGGTCGAGTCCACGGAGATCGAGCGGTGGTCGATCTCCAGACCCCACGAATCGATCGGGCCCAGGTCCGCGGTGAAGCCGAGGGCGGCCACCACGGCCTGCGCCGGTAGCACTACCTCCTCCTCCGACCCCTTCACCGCTATCCGAGCCTCTCTTAGGCCCTCGTCGTCACCTATCAACGCCGTGACCTCGGCGTCGGTGATGATCCGGACGCCCAACGCCTCTACCTGACGCACCGTTGCGGGCATGGCGCGGAACTTCGCGCGGCGGTGCACCAGCGTCACGCTTGTTGCAACCGGGTGCAGGGCCAGGGCCCAGTCGAAAGCCGAGTCGCCGCCGCCGACGATGATCACGTCCTGGTCGCGGTGCGCGTCGAGGGCGGGCACGAAGTGCACCATGCCGCGGCCGAGCCAACCGTCGCCCGCAGGGAGGGGGCGCGGGGTGAACTCGCCGATACCGGCCGTGATCAGGACCGCGCCCGCGTTGACCGTGGCGCCACCGTCCAGCTCCACCAGGAATCTTCCGTCCACTTCGGACAACGCCAGTGCGCGCCTGCCCAGCAGGTACGTCGGCTTCCACTGGTTCGCCTGCTCCACCAGGGCCTCGACCAGGTCCCGGCCGCGCACGGCGGGGAACCCGGCCACGTCGTAGATCTGCTTCTCCGGGTACATCGCGGTGATCTGACCACCGGGCTCGGGCAGGGAGTCCACGACCGCGGTGGTCAGGTCGCGGAAACCGGCGTAGTAGGCGGCGAACAGGCCGGTCGGGCCCGCGCCGACTATCAGGAGGTCGACTTCGGTAGGAGCGGTCATCGGGGGCACCTGCTCTTCCGCGTGGTGGGCGGTGGGACGCGTCCACCGACCACCCTATTGTGGGGAAGCTGACCATGCCCAGGTCCGCGCACGGGGCGAGACTTGCCATATGGCCGACTTCCGCATCGAGCACGACACCATGGGCGAGGTCCGGGTCCCCGCCGACGCACTCTGGCGCGCGCAGACCCAACGGGCCGTCGAGAACTTCCCCATCTCCGGCCGCGGCCTCGAACGCGCCCAGATCCGGGCGCTGGGCCTGCTCAAGGCCGCCGCCGCCCGGGTCAACGGCCGGTTGGGGGTGCTGCCGCCGGAGGTCGCCGACGCCATCGCCGCCGCGGCGGGCGCGGTGGCCGACGGGGCGCACGACGACCAGTTCCCGATCGACGTGTTCCAGACCGGGTCGGGCACGTCGTCGAACATGAACGCCAACGAGGTCATCGCCACCCTCGCCACCCGGGCGCTGGGGCGGGACGTGCACCCGAACGACCACGTCAACGCCTCGCAGTCGTCGAACGACACGTTCCCGACGACCCTGCACCTGGCCGTCACCGAGGCCGTGGTGACCGACGTGATCCCTGCTCTGGAGCAGCTGGCCTCGGCGCTGGAGGCCCGGCTGCCGGAGTGGGCGTCGGCGGTTAAGTCCGGCCGCACCCACCTCATGGACGCCGTGCCGGTGACGTTCGCGCAGGAAGCGGGCGCCTGGGCCGCCCAGGTCCGCTACGGGGTGGAGCGACTCCGGTCGGTGCTCCCCCGATTGGGCGAGCTACCGATCGGGGGAACGGCGGTGGGCAGCGGGCTCAACGCCCCGCCCGGCTTCGGCGCCGCCGTGTCCACCGAGCTGGCGTCGATCACCGGCCTACCGCTGACCGAGGCCCGCGACCACTTCGAGGCCCAGGCCACCCAGGACTCGGTCGTCGAGGCGTCCGGCCAGCTGCGCACGGTGGCCGTGTCGCTGTACAAGATCGCCAACGACCTGCGGTGGCTGGGCTCGGGTCCGCGCGCGGGGCTGGCGGAGCTGGCGTTGCCGGACCTGCAACCGGGGTCGTCGATCATGCCGGGGAAGGTCAACCCGGTGATCCCGGAGGCCACGATGATGGTGGTGGCACAGGTCATCGGCAACGACGCGGCGGTGGCGTTCGCGGGCAGCCAGGGCAACTTCCAGCTCAACGTGATGCTGCCGGTGATCGCCCGCAATGTTCTGGAGTCCGGTCGGTTGCTGGGCGCGGTGGCGCGGCTGCTGGCGTCGAAGGTCGTCGAGGGGCTGACGGTGCACGAAGACCGGATGCGCGCGTACGCGGAGTCTTCTTCTTCGATCGTGACGCCGCTGAACAAGTACCTGGGGTACGAGGAGGCGGCGTCGATCGCGAAGCAGTCATTGAAGGAGGGGAAGACGATTCGGGAGGTGGTGGAGGAACGGGGGCACGTGAGCGCGGGGAAACTGACCGAGGAGGAACTCACCCAGGCCCTCGACGTCCTCCGCATGGCGGAGGGTGGCTGACCCTACCTGCGCTTCTTCACGCCGGAGGAGGCGAACGCCCACATGCCGAACATGATCGCTCCCCCGGCGCCGACGAGGTTGCGGACCGTCTCCTGTGGCTCAGATGGTTGATCGCGCCCGACGTTGCCCAGCGTGATCACGAGCGTCCCGGCTAGTAGGAGCAGTGCGCCCGTCAGCAGGACGAGTACGACGGCTCGTCCGGGTCTGTCCTGCCCATGGTGTTCCTTTCCGTTTGGCGACAACGGTTTGGGTCAGTGGTTCTTGCGCTTGGCGTGGTTCTTTTCGCCTTCGTGAGCTTGTGCGGCCATGAAAAGCGACAGGCCACCTATCGCTCCGGTCCAATCCCGCCTGCTCGAATCCGCGTCATCGACGATCGTGAAGACCATCGAGACGCCGATCAGCGTGACAGCGATCGCGGCGAGCACCCAAACCACTACCTTGCCCGGGTCTAGTCGTGGACTCATTGCGGGCCTCTCATCCTTGGGGTGGTTGGGCAGGGCATGTGGGGTGTTTGCGCTGGTTGCGTTTGATGTGCGACTGGGTGATCCAGCCCGCTGTGAAGCCGCCGAATATGCCGCTGATTCCGGGGACCTTGTCGTGGAGGAAGGTCATCGCCGGGATGGCCACGACGAGGTAGATCGCGATGAAGACGATGGATTTGGTTGTCATCTGCGAAGAACCCCCTCGAGAGCGCCTTCAGCCTTTTTGTCTGCAAAGATGGCGCTGAACCCTGCGGCGAGGATGACGAATTGCCGAGTGTGGTTGGTGGGTGTCATGGGTTTTGATTTCTTGCTTGGTCGGGGTCAGCAAGAGTTGTTCAACCACCCTTTGCGGAGGATCACGCCTGACGTGATCGCGGCGAGCACGGCCACGACGCCGATCGCGACGCCGCGTGGGGCTCCCAAGAAGGCCGTGATCGCGCCCGCACTCATCCCCGTCAGGACGAGGGCTCCCAGCACGACGGCCCGTTTCCGGCGCGATTGACCAGGTATGGCAGCCCCCTCGGTCGAGTCGGTCGGTTCCGCTTGGGTGGCGTGGAAATCGCGAATTGCGCGGAGGGCTGCTCGGACGGTGGGGATGCCTAGTGCGACCAGGACAACGAGAACGATGAGGGCGAGAAGCCGGGTGCCAATGGTCAACATCAGTACGATGCTGATCGCCGCGACGACCGTCATCGCGGTGTACAGCCGGATCATCTGGCGGAGGTTCTTGCCGGAATCCACATCGCCTCCTCGAGGTGGGTCTGGTCCAGCGGGGCGCAGTGATCAAGTTCCCCGAACCGCCGCAGTCGAACCGCGGTTTGCGTGATGGTGTGAAAAGCAAAACGGCCCCGCACGGATGCGGGGCCGTCCTCGAAATATTTGGGGGTTACGGCACGACCTGGACGAGTCGTGCCACCCCTTGTGGACGATCACGCCGCGGCGACACCGAGCGCGCCGCCGGACTGGACTCTTAGTCGGTGTTATTTTGCCTTGCTCTGCGATACTTAAACCAGTCTATGGTCGCATCGAAAATGAATCCGCCCGTCAGGGCCCCTACGGTAACCGTCGCCCATGCGGGTCGATCAAGAACAAAAAAAGCAACAATGGAAGCGACCAAGAGAAGGGTGAAGGCAATGAAATAGTAACGCAAACCGTGTGGCGGCCATCCGTTGTCGCTCATCCGAGAATCTTCCCTGTCAAGCCGGGCAATTTAGCAGCTCCCTTCCGCAAACCAGTGCCGACTGGGATGCGGTTGACCCTGGGCGGCGGTGTCCACACTGTGCTCGGAAGTGGTTGTGCTACAGCGGTTTCTGTCTCCGCATGGCGAACGGCGGCTGACCAGGCGAGGGGGGCGGCCGGTGTGGCCGCACCCCTCGCGGTGGTCGATTCAGACCCGCCCCGCGGTCAGCGCCGCCGGTGCCGCTTCCAGTCGACGAACCCCTCGACGATGAACCCACCCAGGAACGTCCCGGAGAGGATCAGGAGCCAAGGCGCCCGCTCGATGAGGAGGATGCCGACCACCGTGGCGACCAGCAACAGCGGGCAGACGATGAGGTAGTACTTCCGGCCGCGCTGCGGCGCGTCTGAATCGTTCATCAGAACAACTTCCCTATCAAGCCGGGGAGTCGCGACCCGCCCTTGAGAATCCCGCCCCCGACGCCGATCAGACCGTCGACCCGGACTTCCTCCGGGCTGCCGCCGCCCAGCTTGGAACCAAGCCCGCACCGCAGCCCCTGTCAGCCCGCCGACCACCGCGGCCGCTCCGACACAACAGGTTGTGGAGGAGCGGGGGCACGTGAGCGCGGGGAAGCTGACCGAAGAGGAGCTGACCCAGGCTCTCGACGTCTCCGCATGGCGGAGGGCGGCTCACCTTCGGGTTTGTAGCGACTCGCCGAGTGCGCACGGTGCTCCTTACCCAACGTCGACGGCTATTCCCGCTCGGTGTATTCGCGGAATATTCGGATGGCCGCGCGGACGGTAGGGACGGCGAGCGCGGCCAGGACAACGACAAGGATGATTGCGATAATCCGGTTGCCGGTGGTGAAGAGCAACACGCTGCCGACCGCCGCGACGGCCGTCATCAGGACGGACAGCCGGATCATCCGGCGGCGGTTCTTCGCGGAATCCACGTCTCCTCCAGGTGGAGGGGGTGGCCCGGACCGGGCCACCCACAGTCTCGCCGTTAACGCCTGAGCTTGCGGTACGCCTTGCCCAGCAGGCCGCCGACCCCGCCGCCCAACGCGCCGCCGACCGCGCCGCTGATGAAGGCGTCACGGACCTTCCCGGAGTCGCCGCCGATGACCGCGCCCGTGCCGCCCGTGACGACGGACACGGTGACGCCACCGATCAGGCAGGCCGCGCCACCGGTTCCCACGCACGCCGCTCCCGCGATGGCAGCGCCGATCGCGGCGCCACCCCAACCCCCGACGCCCTGGCCGAAGTCGGCCCAGCTGTAGGCCCCGGTGGGGTCGCTGTTGTTGATGGGGTCGGATCCGGCGTAGGCGTACGAGTTCCGCTCCTGGCCGGTCGGGTCCGGGTTGGTGAACCGGCCGAGGGTCGGCGTGTAGTAGCGGTAGTCGAACACCGTCTGGCCGCTGGCCAGGGTGTAGCCGCCGTTGTAGCGGAACGGGTTGTGGTTGGCGAAGATGCTGGTAATTCCAGGGGTGGCGCCGTAAGGGGTGTAGGTGTAGGTGGCGGCGAGCGCGCCGGTGGTGTCGACCAGGCCCAGGACGCTGCCCTGGTGGTCGGTCACCAGGTTGTACCGGTTGTTGCCGCTCTTCTCCGTGATCAGCTTGCCGTCGGGGTCGCGGGACACGCTGATCCGGGTGCCGCCGCGCACGACGCTGCTGGTGCCCAGCGCGGTGTGGGTGAACACGTGGTCGGTGCCGGACTCGGTGATCGTGCGCGGCTGGGTCTGGTTGACCGTGTCGTAGGTGGCGGCGAAGGTCTGGGTGCCGCCGGTGGTCGTGCGTACGAGCTGGTTGGTCGTCGAGTACTCGTGCGCGGTGGCGGGGTGGGTGACCGAGGTCAGGTTCCCGGCGCCGTCGTAGCCGAAGGTCTGGCTCCCGGTGCCGGTGAGCTGGTTGGCGGTGTTGACGGTGTGCGCGGTCCCGGCGAGGTTGGTGATGTTGTCCGCGCGGTCGACGGCGAAGGTGGTCGTACCTGCCTTGGTGAGGTGGCGCTGGGTGTCGTAGGTGTAGTCGGTGGTGACCCCGGCGATGGTCTTGGACTGCAACAGGTCGCTGTCCGCGGTCCCGGCCGTGTAGCTGTAGGTCGCCTTCAGCAGCTCGGTACCACCGGTGTTCTTGGCCACCAACGCGGTGAGGCGTCCCGCGTTGTCATACGTGTTGGACTGAGTGCCCGCGCCGGGCCACGTAGTAGTAGTGCGGCGGTCGGCGTTGTCGTAGGCGAAGGTCGTGGTCTGGCCGAACGCGTCCGCCAGCGAGGTGAGGCGGTTGGCGGCGTCGTAGTTGTACGTCGCGGTGCCTGCCGGGTCGGTCAGGGTCTTGAGGTTGCCCGCCTTGTCGTAGGTGTAGTCGACCTTCTTGCCGGCGCCGTCGGTGATGCTGGTGATCCGCGACAGGGAGTCGTAGCCGTAGCGGGCCTGGCCGAGCGGGGCGGGCGGGGTCACGGTGATCAAGTTCCCCGGACCGTCGTAGCCGAACCATGTCTTGGCGCCCTTGGCGTCGGTGACCTCGGTCAGGAGCCGCTTGGGGCTGCTGTGGGAGCGCTTCTCCAGGTCCGCGGCCAGTGGCGTCGAAGGTGTACGTGACCTGGTTGCCGTTCGGGTCGGTCTCCACCACCGTGTCGTCCGGGTTCTCCGCGAACGACGTCTCGGCGGCACCGCCTGCCGGGGCGTGACCACCTTCGTGACGGCGCCCGGCTGGATGGCCGTGTCGTACTCGAACAGCCTCTGGCGCCCCAGCGGATCGGCCAGCGACCGGGGGCGGCTCCAGTCGCCCTCACCGGTGATCGCGTTGCCGTTGCGGTCCTTGCGGTTCAACGGCCACCCGAACGCGTCGTAGTCCCACGTCTCACCGGAGTCCAGGAACCGCGCCGTGTACGACCCGCCCGCGTTCCGCACCAGCTTCACCCGCACACCGTGCCCATCGACCGGGAGTGTCGGCTCTCACGGCTTGTCACCGGTATGCGATGTTTGGGCACGTCGGGTCGGGCGTGATACGACCGGTGGCGTAGTGCGGTGCAAACCTCGCGTTTGAGTGAAAAGCAAAACGGCCCCGCCGGAAAGCGGGGCCGTCCTGGAAGTATTTGGTGGTTACGGGACGACCTGGACCGTGTCGCCGACCTTGAGGGAGTTGAAGTACATCTTCGCGGCCGCCGCCGACAGGTGGATGCAGCCGTGCGACTGGACCTTCAGGCTGCCCTGGTGGAAGGCGATCCCGCCGTTGAAGAAGACCGAGTAGGGCATCGGCGCGTTGTTGAACTCGCTGCTCTTGTGGTCGATGTCCTTCCAGCCCACCTTGAAGGTGCCCGGCGGGGTGCGGTGGCCGGGGCGGCCCGAGGTGATCGGGACCGGGCCGTAGACGACCTTGCCGTTCTCCAGCAGCCACGACTGGTTCGCCGACAGATCGATGCACGCGCGCACCGTCGCGGCGCAGGGGGCGCCTTCGGCCTTCGCGGGCGGCGGGGGCTTGGGCGTCGTGGTGGTCGGCTTGGGCGTCGTAGTGGTGGTCTTCGTGGTGGTGGTGGTCGGCTTCGGTTTGGTCGTAGTGGTCGTGGGCGCGACGGTGGTGGTCGTAGTAGTGGTCGTCGTCGGCTCGACTGTCGTCGTGGTGGTCTGGGTGGTCGTCGTGGTGGAGGTCGTTGTCGACGTGACCGTTGTCGTCGTGGCCGGGGCCTGGGCGGTGGCGCCCTCACTGGTCCCGCACGCCGCCAGCAGCGCACCGGCGGCCACGACCGCCGTGCCCAGCACCAGCCTCTTCACCTGCATGTGCGGCTCCCGCCTTCCCCAGGGGTCCCGAAGCCAGACCCATCGCGCATAACGACGTCACACCACCCGCCCGGGTTGTGCCACGCAACCAACCCGTTACCCGGCGCGTCCGCGCGGGGACGCGCCGGGGTGTTCGCCACTACGGCAGCGGCGGGATGTTGCCGTCGGCGGTCTCTTCGCGGTCGAAGTCGACCGAGGAGTACTCCCGCAGCTTGGTGAGCCGGTGGAAACCGTCGATCATCCGGATCGTGCCGGACTTGGAGCGCATGACGATGGATTGCGTCGTGCATCCACCCGATCGGTAGTGCACGCCGCGCAGGAGGTCACCGCCGGTGACGCCGGTGGCGCAGAAGAAGACGTTGTCGCCGCGCACCAGGTCGTCGGTGTGCAGGACGCGGTCGAGGTCGTGGCCCGCGGCGATGGCCTTGGCGCGCTCCTCGGCGTCCTTGGGCCACAGGCGGCCCTGGATCGCGCCGCCCATGCACTTGAGCGCGCAGGCCGCGATGATGCCCTCGGGGGTGCCGCCGATGCCGAGCAGCAGGTCGACGCCGGTGTTCGGGCGGGCGGCGGAGATCGCGCCCGCGACGTCGCCGTCGGAGATGAAGTGGATGCGCGCGCCCGCCTCGCGGACCTCGCGGACCAGCGACTCGTGCCGCGGCCGGTCGAGGATGCACACCGTCACGTCGGAGACGTCGGTGTTCTTGGCCTTGGCCACGCGGCGGATGTTCTCCGCGACCGGGGCGGTGATGTCGACGACGTCGGCCGCCTCCGGCCCGACGGCCAGCTTCTCCATGTAGAAGACCGCCGACGGGTCGAACATCGCGCCCCGCTCGGCCACCGCCAGCACCGCGATGGCGCCGGGCATGCCCTTGGACATCAGCGTGGTGCCGTCGATCGGGTCGACCGCGACGTCGCAGTCCGGCCCGTCGCCGTTGCCGACCTCCTCACCGTTGTAGAGCATCGGCGCCTCGTCCTTCTCACCCTCGCCGATGACCACCACACCGCGCATGGAGACCGTGCCGACCAGCTTGCGCATCGCGTCGACGGCCGCCTGGTCGCCCCCGTTCTTGTCCCCGCGACCGACCCACCGGCCCGCGGCCATGGCCGCCGCCTCGGTGACCCGGACCAGCTCCAGCGCGAGGTTGCGGTCGGGGGCTTCCCGGTGTCGCGCGGCGGTGGACGGAGTGCTCATGGGTGTTTGCCTCCCGGTTTGCGGTGGGGCGCCTGCGCTGTGCAGACCAATCCGCATCCTCCCAGATCAGGGTGTGTACCTGGCTATGGAGCGGGCCGTGCGCCTCGTCACCCGGCGGGGCCTGCGACCATGTCCGGGTGGCCTCCAACCGCCTGACCCACGGCCCCCGGGACATGCTGCTGTCCCTGTTGGCCCTGCTCGTGATCATCGGCGCCATCCTGTTCCTGAACCGCGGCTGCTCGTTCAGCCCCGGCACCCCGGTCTCGGACCCGGCCACCGCCCCGAAGGTCGACGTCGCGGCTTCGTTGAGTCGGGCGAAGGAGCCGTTCCGGGTCCGGGTGCCCGCGGTGCCCGAGGGGTGGCGCGGGAACAGCTTCACCAGCGGCAAGGTCGAGCCGAGCGGGCGGGTCGTGCGCGCGGGGTGGCTGACGCCGGAGAAGTTCATGCAGCTGAGCCAGTCGGACGCGGACATCATGCCGCTGGTGGCCAGCGAGACGGGCGAGGGCGCGGGGGCCACGGGGACGGTGGACGTGTCGGGTACACAGTGGACCGTGTTCCCGGGGCGGCGCGCGGAGAAGGCGTGGGTGGCGGACGTCGACGGGGTGCGGTTGTTGATCACCGGTACCGGCTCGGAGAACGACTTCCGCACCTTGGCGACGGCCAGCACGGCCTAGGTGGTCAGGTCGGGCTTCTGGGTGCGGTCGGCACCATGGCTGGAGAACGGGCAGTTCGAGCGCGTGCCGGGGTGAGGTCGATCGCCACGGCAACAAGGCGGCCGACGCGCCTTGTTGATCACGGTGATTCGTCGACGAACGCCGCTGGTCGGAGGTATCGACAGGTCTGGAAGTGTGGGCACCGCGCGATCGCGGTGACGACCGGACGTCGCGAATCGGAACCCGGTGCGTCCACCAGCAGGTCATCATCGAGATGGAGATTCGTTCGGTGGTGACTTACACGGTCGTGGCCGCCTGCGCCACGACCTCGCTGGCCAGTGCGCCGCCGTCGGGGGCGAGCGCGTAGTAGCGCAGCGCCGGGGTGTTGGCGCTGTCGCTCGGTTCCACCCGCTCCGTGAGCATCCCCGACTCGGTGAACAGCCGGAGCGCGGCCCGGGCCTGGTTGAGGGGTACCCCGGTCTGGTGGCACACCCCGCGCAGGGTGACCTCGCCGCGGTCCGGGTCGCGGAAGAAGCGGGCGACCTCGGCCATGGCCTGCCGGAACAGCAGCCCGTCCGGTGCGGTCAGCATCCGCCGGGCGGTCGCGCGCCGGGCGGCCCTCAGCTTGACCAGGTCCAGGCGGTCCCGGAGTGCGTCCGACTGGTCTGCGACCAGGCCGTTGAACCAGGCGACGACCTCGGTGGGTGTGGTCTCGTCGGTCACCGGTCGTCTCCCAGCAGTTGGCGCAAGCGCTTTCGTCCGTGTCGGAGGTTGCTGCGCACCTGCTCCGACGGCACCCCCAGGTGCTCGGCCATCTCGGCCGGGTTGAGACCGGCCAAGTCCAAGCACGACCTCGCGCTGCTTGTCCGGCAGTGCCGCGACCGCCTCCCGGACCGCCAGCCGCGTGTCGACGAGGCCGGACCCCTCCGGGGCGACCGCGTCCGACTCGGTCACCTCGCGGGTCGGCTCGCCGGTCAGCCGCGTCGCTTTCCGACCCGCGACCACCAGCGTCCAAGCCTTGGGGTGCTCGACGTCGTCCCAGGAGGTCAACAGCTCGGCCGTGGCGTCGTCGGCCGCCTCCGCCGCGATCGCCGGAGTGTGGCCGCGACCGATCAGGACGGCGACGAGCCTGGGTCACCAGGCCAGGTAGAAGTCGTCGAAACCGTCCACTGCGTCCTCCGCCGCGCGACTGCCCGTACCGGTGATCATCGCGACCAGCACGATGGCCGCTACCACCAGTGCGGCGACGAGGGTGACGCGTTCGGAGCCCGTGGTCGCGAAGAGGGTGCCCAGGCCGGCGAGCATCGAGGTCACCAGCAGCGCCACCGGTTGGCCCGTGGCGGGTGGGTCGGAGGTCGTCATGACCTGGAGTGCGCTCAGCAGCACCCGGCGTGAAATGTGACTCCGGTCACTACCTGGAGTCGTCGGCCTCCGCCGCCGCCAGCGCCGTCTCGACGCGTTCGCGGGCGCCCGCGAGGTGGCGGTCGCAGATCTTGGCCAGGGTCTCGCCGCGTTCCCACAGGGTCAGGGAGTCCTCAAGGGACAGGCCGCCCGCTTCCAGTTTGGCGACCACGGCCGCCAGTTCGTCGCGGGCCTGTTCGTAGCCGGGGTCGGTCACCGGGATTGCGTCTCCAGTCGGTGGGTGGCCTGGTGGGCACCGGCCAGCGCGGTGGCGACCGCCTGGTCGTAGCCGACGAAGGCCTCCGCGAAGTCGGCGCCGTCGCGTTCGGCGACGGCTTCCTCGATGCGCGCGCGGGCCCGGTCGATCCGGCCCCGGTGGCACGCGCCCGCGGTTTGCCACCAGGACTGCCCGGCGTAGGCCGAGGTGGCCTCGGACAGTTCGCGCAGTCTACCGGGGAGTTGGTGGCGGCCGGGCGCGTCGCAGCCCGCCAGCAGGGCGGCCCAGCACTCGGCCGCGGCCGAATCGGCGCGGCGGGCGGTGGTCTGGACCGCGCGGGCCGACTCCGCCGCCTGGCACACCGCGCCCACCGTGGACAGTGTGAGCGGGAGGAACGTGGGTTCACGATACGTGCGCACCGCTACCTCCCTTCGCCTGCCGCTTCCCGGTCGCCGGTCACGACCGCGTGCAGGGCGCCGTCGGCGAGCCTGATGCGGACGGTGGCGCCCTCCGGCGCGTCCTCGATCGTGCGGAGAACCCGGGGAGTCCCGTCGGCACCGGTGTGCTGTACGACCGCGTACCCTCGGGCAAGAGTGGCGGCTGGCCCCAAGGTCGTCAAGCGGGCACGTGTAGCCGTCAGCGCCGCCCGCTCCTCCGCGAGCCGCGACTGCAGCGCCCGCCGACTCCGCCCAACGAGTGAATCGACCTGCTCGGCGTGCCTGCGCAGCGGGGTCAGCGGGTCGGAGAGCACAGGTCGGCTGCGCAGTTGCGCCAGCACCCGCAGCTCCCGATCCACCCATCCGTGCAGCGCCCGCCGGGCCCGGTCGCGCAGCTGGCGGACCCGGGCCGACTCCTCGGCGACGTCCGGCACCACCCGCTTGCCCGCGTCGGTCGGGGTGGAACACCGCACGTCGGCGACGTGGTCGAGCAGCGGGGTGTCCGGCTCGTGGCCGATCGCGCTGAGCACCGGCGTGCGGCAGTCGGACACCGCCCGGCACAGCGCCTCGTCGGAGAACGGCAGCAGGTCCTCGACGCTGCCGCCGCCGCGCGCGATGACGATCACCTCGACCTCGGGGTCGCGGTCGAGCACCCGCAGCGCGTCCAGGATCTGCGGTACGGCCATCGCGCCCTGCACCGCCACGTTCTCCACCCGGAACGCGACCGCGGGCCAGCGCGCGCTCGCGTTGGCCAGCACGTCCCGCTCGGCCGCCGACGCCCGGCCGGTGATCAGCCCGACCTTCTTCGGCAGGAACGGCGGCCTGCGCTTGCGCCGCTGGTCGAACAGGCCCTCGGCGGCCAGCAGCTTGCGCAGCCGCTCGATGCGGGCCAGCAGTTCGCCGATGCCGACCGCGCGGATCTCGTCGGCGCGCAGGCTGAGCGTGCCGCGGTTGAGGTAGAAGGTCGGCTTCGCGTGCACGATGATGCGCGCGCCGTCGGTCAGCGGCGGCTCGTGGCTGCGCAGCATCTGCGTGGCGCAGGTGACGGTCATCGACACGTCCGCGGCGGGGTCACGCAGGGTGAGGAACGCCGTGCCGGTACCCGGACGGGCGGAGATCTGGGTGACCTGGCCCTCGACCCAGACCGTGCCCAGCCGGTGGACCCAGTCGGCGATCTTGCGGGCGACCGTGCGGACCGGCCAGGGCTCTTCTGGGGTGGGGGCGCTCACGTGTGCGGTGTTCTCAGACTTCCTCGGTGGCGCTCGCCTCGGCGTCGCGGACGGTGGCGATGCGGCGGGTCAACATGGTCACGTACTGCGGCCGGTTCTCGCCTGCCCGCTCGTGGGCGAGCAGTTCCTCCAGCGTCTCCACCGTGAAACCGCGCAGCCGCGCGCGCAACTGGGCCAGCGACAGGTCGTGGTAGTTCGGCAGCGACTCCGGGCCGCGGCGCTCGTCCCACAGCTCCTCGACGGCCGCGGGGTCGTCCTGCGCGACCTCGACGAAGTCGTCGGACTCGGCCGCGTCGGCGTCGGCGTCATCCGCGACCCGGTCGAACGGCGGGCGGTAGTGCCCGTCCGCACCCTCGGTGTCGTCGACGTCCTCGTCGAAGGTCGCCCACTCGGGCTTCTCCTCGACCGGGCGCAGCGCGGCCAGCACCTCGTCGCCCTTGATGGCCAACTCGGTGACGTGCTGTTGCACCCGCATCGACGCCTGCAACGCCTGGCTGACCACGGTCACCGGCAGGCCCGCGAGCCGTGTCGGCAGGTCACGGGCCCGCTCGACGGCGGTGGCGGCCAGCCCGGCCGCGACGCGCAGCGGCAGGGGGAGAGTGTTCATGGGGATAAGCCTGCCCGAGTCGCGGCGATCTGCACAGCGAGGCCCGGGCCACATCGGGGCGCGCCGTACCCTGGGGGCATGACTGCCCCCACCAAGCGGGTCCTGCTCGCCAAGCCGCGCGGCTACTGCGCCGGTGTCGACCGGGCGGTGATCACCGTCGAGAAGGCCCTGGAGACCTACGGGGCGCCGGTGTACGTGCGCAAGGAGATCGTCCACAACCGCCACGTCGTCGAGACGCTGCGCGAGCGCGGCGCGATCTTCGTCGACGAGGCCGACGAGGTGCCCGAGGGCGCGATGGTGGTGTTCTCCGCGCACGGCGTCTCGCCCGCGGTGCACGAGCAGGCGGCGTCCCGCAACCTGCGCACGATCGACGCGACCTGCCCGCTGGTCACCAAGGTCCACTTCGAAGCCAAGCGCTTCGCCAAGGAGGACTACGACATCCTGCTCATCGGGCACGAGGGGCACGAGGAGGTCGAGGGGACCGCGGGGGAGGCGCCCGACCACGTGCAGCTGGTGGACACCGCCGAGGACGTGGACAAGGTCGTGGTGCGCGACCCGGCCAAGGTCATCTGGCTGTCGCAGACCACCCTCTCGGTCGACGAGACGATGGAGCGCGTCGACCAGCTGCGCGAGCGCTTCCCCGACCTGCAGAACCCGCCGAGCGACGACATCTGCTACGCCACGCAGAACCGCCAGGTCGCGGTGAAAGCCATGGCGCCGCAGTGCGAACTGGTCATCGTGGTCGGCTCGCAGAACTCGTCCAACTCCAAGCGGCTCGTCGAGGTCGCGGTGCAGGCCGGGGCGAACGCGTCCTACCTGGTCGACTTCGCGCACGAGGTGCAGGAGTCGTGGTTGGAGGGTGTGACGACCGTGGGTGTCACCAGTGGCGCGTCGGTGCCGGACAACCTGGTGATGGACCTGCTGGTGTGGCTGGCCGAGCGCGGGTACGCCGATGTGGACGAGGTGACCACCGCGAACGAGAAGGTGGCCTTCGCGCTGCCGCCCGAGCTGCGGCGGGACCTGAAGCCCGCTCGCTGAGGACTGTCCACAGTGGAGAAATCCGCTGTGGTGGCGCTGCTTGTCCGTGACGCTGGAGCCCGGTTGACCGACCGGGCTCTTCGTCGTTCTCGGGGGTACCCGCTCAGCGCTCGTCGGCGCTGCGCGGCGCGGGGCGCCTGCTCGGGGTGGCGGTGCGGCGGTCGCTCGCGCGGTCCGATCCACCCCGCTCGCCCTGGCGCGGGGAGTTGCCGGGGCGGTCCGAACCCGTGCGGGGGGCGGTGGAGCGCGGCCGGTCGGCACCGCTGCGGCCGGAACCGGGGCGGTCCGACGAGCCGGAGGTGCGGGCGGGCCGGTCGTCCGTCGGGCGCCTGCTCGCCGGGCGCGTCGGCGGGTTCGGGTCGCGCTGGGTGAACAGCCGGACGACGCCGAGCACGACGCAGATGCCGGTGCCCCAGGCCATCGCCGGGAAGCTGCTGGTGAGGGGCAGCCCGACGGTCAGCACGACCTGCCTGAGGCCGCCGCCACCGGTGTTGGTGAGCGCGAGCTTGCCGACGACCGCTACCACCGCGAACACGAGCGGTGGTTGAACCATCGGGGCGAACAGGCTGCTGCGCCGCACCAGGCAGACCGCCGCCACGCAGGCGACGACGAAGGTGATCTGGAAGAGCGCGCCCAGGTTGTTCTGCTCCTGCACGGGCAGGCTCTTGTGCTGCTGGATGTCGACCACCATGGCGACCGCGCTGAGGCCGAAGGCGAGCAGCACCGCGCCCCACCACGGCAGGCCCCGCGACCGACCGAGGATCGGGCGCTCGTCCCACGCGGGCTCGGCGCGGTCATCGTCTAGATCACGGCTCGCGGACACCCGGCACACGTTAGTCCGTCACGTCACACCTCTGACGACTGTCGTCCGCAACAAATCGCCGGGATCACCCGTTGTTGTGATCTCAGACACCGGTTCCGTGTTCACTTTGTCCGACTTGTCACCCGGTTGGGCTACTAGTGCGTCACTTCCGCACCACCGGCACCCTCAAGGAAATCTCGGGTGGCAGTGCTCTCAGCAACCTCCGGGCCGGTCGCCCCGTACGACGACACCGGGTGGTCGGGACCGTGCCCGGAAAGGCGGGCAACTGTGCCCGTGCAGCCGCGTCTTCGGGTACCCCGAGGGCAGTCGGTTCAGGTCGGTCTGGGCTCACCGCCCAACGCGTGGCCGTTGGTGGAGGGCTCGTCCACGACGCGCAGGGTGGGGAGGGGCGCGGGGGTCGGGGCGGCGTTGGTGAGGGGGGTGATCGTGGAGCGCAGCTGCTCCAGCGCGTCCAGTTCCCGCCTGCGGGCGGACAGGAAGCGCTGGAGGTGGGTGCTGGTGAGGTTGAGGGCGTCGATGGCCGACGAGGTGGCCCGGTGGGCGGATTCGGCGGTGGAGCGGACGGCGGCGACGTCCGCCTCGATGGTGCGTTCCGTCGCGGCGAACAGGGCGGCCGCGGCGATCACGGCGAAGCCCGTCGGACCGCACAGGAACACCCGCCGGTCCAGCAGCCAGCGCAGGAGCTCGGGATCCGTGTCGAGCGCGGCGACCACGGCCGCGTCCGACGGGACGAACATGACCGTCCCGTAGATCGCGTCCGCCCACCGCTGGTAGCCCTTGCCCGCCAACTCCGCCGCGCGCGAGCGGATGTTGCGCACGTGCACCCGCAACGCGTCGAGGCGCTCCTCCGCGTCGTCGGTCTCGATCGCCTCCGCCCAGCAGGCCATGCTCATCTTCGCGTCGACGGGGACCCGGCGGTCGCCGTCGACGACCAGCAGCAGGTCGGGGCGGACCGCGCCGCCGCCCGCGACGTCGGTTTGCAGGGTGAAGTGCAGGCCCTCGCGCAAGCCCAGGGCGCGCGCGGTCTCCACCAGCACCTGCTCGCCCAGTTCCCCGCGCCCGCTGATCGACGCGAACGCCACCTCGTACCGGCGCAGCGCCAACTGGTGCGTGTCCGAACGCGCCCGCTCGGCCGCCACCTCGGCGCGCGCGGCGTCGCCCCGGCGCACCGCGTCGGTGTAGAGCCGCCAGAACAGCCCGGCGGCGCCGACCAGCAGCAGCACGAGCACGGCCACGACCGTGCCCAACACGGCGGTCACCCCAACACCTCCCTAGCTCGAGTAGTCCCCACTGAAGATCTCTACAGCATTCCCCCGACAGAACCAGCGTCGAACGCGCGTTCGAGCGGCGAGCCTCCCCCGATCGGGGGCAAGATCGGCATAACCTGGCGCGCCATGCGGGTCCTGCACACCTCCGACTGGCACGTGGGGCGCACCTTCCACGGCCGCGACCTGCTCGCCGAGCAGGAGTCGGTGCTCACGGGCCTGGCCGACCTGGTCGCCGACGAGCGCGTCGACGCGGTGGTCGTCGCGGGCGACCTCTACGACCGCGCCGTCCCCTCCGCGGAGGCCGTCGACGCGTGCGCCCGCGTGCTCGCCGCGATCGCGCGGGCGGGCGCCCAGATCGTGATCACCCCCGGCAACCACGACTCCGCGCCGCGCCTGGGCGCGTTCGCCGCCTTCGCCCGCGCGGGCGGCCTGCACCTGCGCACCGCCATCGCCGACCTGCACGAACCGGTCCTCATCCCCGACGCGCACGGCCCGGTCGCCTTCTACGGCATCCCGTACCTCGAGCCGGAACCCGCCCGGCACGCCCTCGGCCTCGACGGCGACCAGCGCGGCCACACCGCCGTCCTCGGCGAGGCCCTGCGCCGCGTCAAGGCCGACATCGCGGCCAGGGGCGCCCGGTCGGTCGTCCTCGCGCACGCCTTCGTCATCGGCGGCGAGGCCAGCGACTCCGAGCGCACCATCGCCGTCGGCGGTGTCCCGCACGTGCCGAGCGCCCTGTTCGACGGCGTCGACTACGCCGCGCTCGGCCACCTGCACGGCCCGCAGACGCTCGGCGCGCACCTGCGCTACTCCGGTAGCCCCCTGGCGTACTCGTTCTCCGAGGCGCGCCACCGCAAGTCGGTCTGGCTCGTCGACCTCGACGCGCGCGGCCTCGCGGGCGTCGAACGACGCGAACTCCCCGTCCCGCGCGCCCTGGGCTCCCTGCGCGGCGACCTCGACGACCTGCTGCGCGACCCGGCCCACGAACCCGAGGTCGACAAGTTCCTGACCGTCGAGCTGACCGACCGGGTCCGCCCCCTCGACGCCATGCGCAGGCTGCGCGACCGCTTCCCGCACGCCCTGCACCTGGACTGGAAACCCGAGGGTGGGCGCCCGACCGAGCACCGCTACACCGAGACGGTCAAGGGCCGCTCGGACGAGGAAATCGCCTGCTGCTTCGTCGACCACACCCGCAACAGCCCGCCGAGCGAGGCCGAGCGGGACCTGCTGCGGGAGGCGCTGGCCGCCGTCGCCGGGAAGGAGCCCGAGTGAGGCTGCACAGCCTGGAGCTGAGCGCGTTCGGACCTTTCGCGAACAAGGAAACCGTCGACTTCGACCTCTTGGGCGCCGAAGGGCTTTTCCTCCTCCACGGGGATACCGGCGCCGGTAAGACAACCTTGCTCGACGCGGTCGCCTTCGCTCTCTTCGGCGCCGTGCCCGGTGCGCGCGCGGACGCCAAGAGGTTGCGGTGCGACTACGCGGACCCGGATACGCACACCGAGGTCACTCTTGAGCTGACAGTCCAACACCACCGTCTACGCATCACCCGCAGCCCCGAGTACGAACGTCCCAAGAGGCGCGGTGGCGGCACAACGAAGCAAAACGCCAAGGCATCCTTGGTGTGGGTGGGTGCGTCCCCGTCCGGTCACCGCTCGGAAGGCGTCACCCGCATCGATGAGGTCGCGCGCACGGTCGAGCGCCTCTTGGGCATGACCAAGGACCAGTTCTTCCAAGTCGTCCTCTTGCCGCAAGGGGAGTTCGCGAAGTTCTTGCGCTCGTCGACGGGCGAGCGGGAAGACCTGCTGGAGAAGCTGTTCGGCACCCAGCACTTCGAGCGCGTCGAGCAGTGGTTCAAGGAACAGCGCCGCGAACGCAGGCAGGCGCTGGACAACGCGCGCGCTGGCTCCCGCGAGCTGGTGGCGCGGTTCGCCCAGGCGGCCGGGATCGAGCCGCCCGACGAGCCGGACCCGGCCTGGGTCGACGGGATCATGACGACCGCCGAGGAAGCGGACGCGCTGGCCGCCGCGGTGGCCGCGCAGGCGTCCGCCCGGCGGGAGCGCGCGGAGGAGGCGCTGGCCGAAGGTCGTGAGCTGGCGTCCCGGGTGCTCCGCGCGCAGCGGGCGATCAACGGGCTCAACGAACTGGCCCACCAGACGACCGCGCGCGCCGCGTGGGCGGAGGAACTGGCCGCCGCCGAGCGCGCGGTGCCGGTCGTCGAGGCGGCCAACGCGCTGATGGGCCTGGAACGCCGGGCGGACGCGGCGGACGACGTCGTGAAAGCGTTGGCGGACAAGGCGACCGCGCTCGGGTTCGCCGACGCCGACGCGGGCCTGCCGCGCCTGCGGGAGGCGGCGGGCGGGCTCCGGGAGGAAGCGGGCGGGCTCGCGGCCCTGGTCGCCGAGGCGGAGCAGCAGCGCGTGGACCGCAAGCGCCTGGTCGCGCTGGGGGAGCAGGCCGAGGACGTGCGCGCCCGGTCGGCCGAGGTCGGCGCGCGGCTCGCGCAGATGCCGGCGCGGCTCACGCGGGCCCGTGAGGACCTGACCAACGCGACCACCGCGCGCGCCATGCTGGACGGTCTCCGCAAGCGGCGCGCCGAACTCGCCGCCGCCTTGGCGGACAAGGCGAACCTGCCGAAGGCCGAGTCCGCGTTGCGGATGGCCGAGGACGTCGGCCGGGCCGCCGTCGACGCGCACCAGGCCGCGCGGGACGAGGTGCTCCGACTGCGCCAGGCCAGGTTGGACGGCATGGCCGCCGAACTGGCGGCGGGGCTCGTCCCGGGTGATCCGTGCCCGGTCTGCGGCGGCGACGAACACCCCGCGCCCGCGTTCGCGGTGGCCGACCGGCCCACGGCGACGGACGAGCGAGCGGCGCAGACCGTTGAGCAGAAAGCATTGCGGGAGCGCGAGATCGCAGTGTCCCGTGTGGAGAAAGCGCGCACGGCCGTCACCACCCTGGTCGACCGGCTCGCGGTCTGGGGCGACCGCGACCTCGCGGCGGCGCACGCCGAGTCCGAGGACGCCTTCGAGTCGGCGAACGGCCTGGCGTCGCGGTTCGTCGGGTTCGAGCGGACCGTGCGGGAAGCCGAGCGGGCGCACGACGCCCTGCGCGACGAAAGCGCCAAGCTGGAGCGTGAGATCGCCCGGCTGACCACCGAGGCCGCCGAGCTGGCGCAGCTCGTCCAGACCCGGTCGGACAAGATCGAGCGGGGCCGCGGCGACCACCCGACCGTCGCCGACCGCCGCCACCACCTGCTGGCCACCGCCGCGGCCGTCGACGCGCTGGTCGAGGCCCACACGACCGCCCGGACCGCGCGCGAACGCGTCCGCGAGCAGGGTGACGCGCTGGCGGACACCGTGTCCGGCGCCGGGTTCGCCGACTTCGCCGAGGCGCACACGTCGGCCCGCCCCGAGACCGTCGTGGCCAAGCTGCGGGAGCGCCTGGCCGAGGCGAAGGAGGCCGAGCAGCAGCACCGCGCCACCCTGGCCGACCCGGACCTGTTCGGCATCGACGAGAACGAGGACGTCGACCTGACCCCCCGGATCGAGGCGGCCCGCGAGGCCAGGGAAGTCGCGGAGGACGCGGTCGCCGCGGCACGGGCGGCGGCGTCGCGGGTCGAGCAGGTGGGTGCCCTGGGCTACCGGCTGCGGACCGCCTGGCAGCGCCTGGCACCGAAGGAAGCCGAGTTCGCCGAACTGGACGCGCTCACCGACGTGGTCAACGGCCGGGGCCAGAACTCGACCAAGATGTCCCTGCGCTCGTACGTGCTCGCCGCGCGGCTCGAAGAGGTCGCCTCCGCCGCGAGCCTGCGGCTGCGCCGGATGTCCCAGGGCCGCTACTCGTTCGTGCACTCCGAGCAGGCGGGCCGTTTCGGTACCCGGGGCGGCCTGGGCCTGGACGTCCTGGACGACTACTCCGGCCAGACCCGCCCGGCCAAGACCCTCTCCGGCGGCGAGTCCTTCATCGCCTCGCTGGCCCTGGCGCTCGGCCTGGCGGACGTGGTCGCGGCTGAGAGCGGCGGCGGCGCGCTGCTGGACACCCTCTTCGTGGATGAGGGCTTCGGCAGCCTCGACGCGGGCACCCTCGACGAGGTCATGGGCATCCTCGACGACCTCCGCGACGGCGGCCGCGTCGTCGGCGTGGTCTCCCACGTCGACGAGCTGCGGCAACGCGTCCCGACCAAGCTCAACGTCGTCAAGGCTCGGACCGGTTCCACCCTGCGGCTGACGGTCTAGATCGGTACTCGCCCTTGAGCGGCGGGCCTCGACCGAAGATGACGCCGCAGGTCCGGACCGTGCTCGCGATCTTCTTGGCCAATCCGGACAAAGAGCACTTCGGTTTGGACCTCATCGCCGCCACCGGACTGCTCAGCGGCACCGTCTACCCGATCCTCGCGCGGCTCGAGCGGGCCGGGTGGCTGAGGTCCCGCACGGTCGAGCTGAACCACGACAACGTCGGCCGCAGGGCTCGGCGCTTCTTCCGCCTCTCCCCGGAGGGCCTGACCCAGGCGAGCCTCGCGGTCGAGACGACGGAGCGGATCACCGAGGACCGGCAGGCCGAACTTCGAACCCGCCTGCTCGCTGAAGCGCAGTCGAGCTAACCGGAAAGGCCAGCACGTGAACGAGCCCAACGAGCCGCGCCCGGCTAACGCTGAACGACCCCGGCCAGTCGCCTTCCTCAGCTACGAGCACACTTCACATGCTGGAGACATGATTCCGATCGTGAGTTCCCCCGACGGCGAGCGCTTGTCGTTCTTCGACGGGGGGTTTCGTCGAAACGGGCCGATGTCGCTCGCGCAGGCAGGTACAAGTGCCCCGCCGATGCGGGAGGCGGTTCCTCTGGCCGTCGAGAAATCGGGGCACCGCGTACTGCGCCCGGTGCTGCGCTTCCTGCCGATGGACTGGATCTCCGCAGTTGTCGTCCGTCTGTCCGCATACCGGGTACCGGCCGAAGACCGCGACTGTTTCCTCGCGACGTTCATGGGGGAGAACGGCGCCCTGGCTTCCGACCCGCTGGCACAGCTGCGCCACCTGGTCGGTCTTCGCGCCCTGTTCGGCGAGCCCGTCGAACTCGACGAGCAAGCCGACGACGAGTAGAGGCCGCGCCCGGAGTCCTCGACACCCCACGCCCGCCCCGACTCGACTCACGTCGAGGAGCTCACCGGAGGAACGAACCACCATGAGCACCAACACCCATGGCGCGAACAATCCCAGCAACGGCAACGGTCCCAACAGCAACGCCAACGACGAACCGCTGTTCTCCTTGAGAACGGCGCTGCTACTGCTCGCCGCGATCGTCATCGGCTCGGTGATCGGTCTGCTGACCTACGCCGCCTCCCAAAACGTCCCCACCGCCGTCATCGCCGGCATCGGTGTCGCTGGAGCCACCCTGTACGGCGGGCACAGCCTCCTCGGCCACGGATGACCCGAACGCCGCGCCGCCGTGGTGCGCCTACAGGGTGATTCCGGCGGCTGCCGCGCGCCACAGGTGCATGCCCGCGTACGAACGCCACGGCCGCCAGGACCGGCCGTGCTCGGCCAACGCCTCCGTGCTCGACGGGAGTCCCAGGGCCCGGGCGCCGTTGCGCAAGGCCAAGTCCTGCGGCAGCAGGACATCCGGATCGCCCAGTAAACGCATCACCACGTATCCGGCCGTCCAGGGGCCGATTCCCGGATACGACTGGAGTCGGCTGCGCAGCGTTTCCGCGTCCACCCCGACGTGGAGTTCGATGTCCCCCGACGCTATCCCCGCGCACACCGCGCGGATGGTTTCCACTCGCCGGGCCGGGCCGGTCAGGATCTCCGACGCGCGTTCGGCCACCGCCGCCGCCGACGGGAACAGGGTCGTCAGCTCGCCTTCCGGCGTGGGCAGCTCCTCGCCCACCGCCTCGGTCAGCTTGCGGGCGGCGGTCCGCGCGGCGGACACGCTCACCTGCTGCCCCAGCAGGGCCCGCACGACCGTTTCCGTGCCGTCCACGCTGCCGGGGACCCGGATGCCCGGCGTGGCCGCCACAGCGGCCGTCAGCGCCGGGTCGGCCGCCAGCACGGCGTCGATCACCCCCGGGTCCGCGTCGAGGTCGAACAGCCGCCGCAGTCGGGATACCGCAGTGCTCAGGTCGCGGAGGTCGGCCAGGCGCAGCGTGCACTCCACGTGCGTGCCCGCCGGGCGCAGGTGCGCGGTCGCCGAGCCGTGGGGGAGGCGCAGGGTCCGCGAGTACCGCCCGGGGCGGGTGCTCTCCACGCCGGGGATGGCCCGCGCGCCAAGGAAAGCGAGGATGCCCGCGGCGTCGAAGGGGGTGCGGACCGGCAACCGCAGCCGGACCCGGCCCGGGCCCGCGTGCTGGCGCAACCGGCCGGCTCGTTGGGCGGCAACACGCAATTCCGACGGTGTGGTGGCGAAAACCGCGCGGATCGTGTCGTTGAACTGGCGGACACTGGCGAAACCGGAGGCGATGGCCACGTCCGCGACCGACATCGTGGTCGTTTCGATGAGCAAGCGGGCGGTGTGCGCGCGGTGCGCCCGCGCCAGGGCGAGTGGGCCCGCGCCGAGTTCGGCCGTCAGAACCCTCGTAAGATGGCGTTCTGAATAACCGACCCGGCGCGCCAGACCCGGGACGCCCTCGCGTTCCACGACGCCGTCGATGATCAGGCGCATGGCCCGACCGGCCAGGTCGCCGCGCACGTCCCATTCCGGGGAACCGGGGACTATGTCGGGCAAGCAGCGCCTGCACGCGCGGTACCCGGCCTGCTGGGCCGCCGCCGCCGTGGCGAAGAACTCCGCATTCCGCCTGCGCGGCGCGATCGACGGGCACGACGGACGGCAGTAGAGCCCGGTTGGTCGGACCGCGAGGAAGAACTGACCGTCGAAGCGCGCGTCGCGGGAGACGACCGCTCTGTATCCCTGCTCCGGGTCGATCAACACCCGACCATGCTGCCGGCGTGCGGACAGAAGGGCTGGCAGGAAAGAGACATGTGGTTCGCGTGATCGCACAAAAAGGGCGGGGACCCGCCGTTTAGACGGGTCCCCGCTACTTCTTGAGCCGATTACCGGCCGGTCATGACCGTCAAGCGACCGACTTGACTTCGACGTCGCCGCTACCGATCAGCACACCGGCGTCGTTGCGCACCTCGACGTTGCCGATGAGCGAGCGGCCCGCACCCGGCGCCCGGGTCGCGGTGACGGTGCCGTTGACGCTCCACTGCGCCCCGGCACCCCGTGCCGTGTTGGTGTCGGTGATGTTCACCGCGCCGTAGACCGGGTTGGTCAGCACGTCCAGGTAGTCGTAGGTCGTGGTGCCCGCGGGCACCGAGTACCCGGCGACCAGCACGATCCACACGCCCGCGGCCGGGTTGGCCACGGTCACCTCCTCCTCGGAGTCCCCGTCCGCCTGCTGACCGGCCAGCTGGCAGGTGCCGCTGGTGCAGTTGTAGACGGCGAGGTCGAGGTCGGCGGCCGCGTCGGCGGTGTGGCCGATCTTGGCCCGCAGCGCGGTCGTGCCCGGCAGGACGTCGACGCGGTACTGCTGGTTCTCCTCGTTGGCGATGGTCAGCACGGCCTTCTTGGCGCTGCCCAGGGCGGTGCCCGAGGCCTTGCCGGTGAAGGGACCGAACTGGTTCTTCAGCGCGTAGGTCCGGGCGACCGGCGTGTTGACCGCCGCCGAGTCGATCGTGTCCGGGTTCGGGCTCACGCTGACCCCCAGGACCTGGGCGGTCAGGGTGAACGGCGCGTACGCGGCGTCGGAGGTGCGGCGGGCCTCGACCACGATCTCCCAGACACCCGGGGCCGGGTTGGCCAGGGTGCGGCTGGTCGGGCTGCCCGCGTCGCACCCGGCGACCGGCGGGTTGTAGCAGTTGGTCGAGGCGTTGGTCTCGACGCCGGTGCCGTACGGGTGGAAGCGCAGGAAGCGCAGCTGGCCCTGGCCCGCGCCGGTGCCGCCGCCCTGCAGGTCGACCTTGAACGCCGACGTGCCCGCGGGGACGCGGTAGAAGTACGACACGACCTCGTTGCGGCCGACCTGGCCGCCCTTGCGGACGGTGAAGCCGTTGGCCGCGGTGAAGTCCTCGGCCGCGACCACGGTGTTCAGCGTCTGCGCCTCGATGCCCGAGGTGAGCGGGCTGTCGAGGTTCAGGATCGCCGAGTGGACGCCGGTCGTGCGCGGGTTGATCGTCACGGTGTACTTGACCGCGCTGTTCTTCGGCAGCAGCACCGTCGGCGCCGAGCTGAAGGTGCCGTCGTTGCCGACCCACTTCGCCTGGTAGGTCACCGGGGTGTTCGGGCCGGTGGTCCGGGTGAAGGTGTAGGTGCGGGTGTAGCGGTCGCCCGCCTTGACGCCCTCGCGGTCGTGGATGCCGACGCCGACGCCCGGGGTCGCCAGCCGCGACGACAGCGCGGTGTTGACCGGGACCGAGGTCGAGATCTCGGTCTGGCTCGGGTTGTCCTTGAGGGTGTTCCACGCCTTCTTGACGTCGATCAGGCCGTTGCCCTGCTCGTAGGCGCCCAGGGTGGGGATGAACCGGGCGGTGGAGCGGAACGAGGTCCGGATCTGCGCGGCCGACGCCGAGATGTTCTTCGCGCGGGCGGCGCTGATCAGCAGCGCTGCGGCACCGGCGGCCTGCGGGGACGCCATCGAGGTGCCGTTGAACTGCGCGTAGCCGGGCGGCAGGGCGTAGGTGCCGGGGACCGGCTGGCCCGCCTGCCAGGTGGGCACGGACGAGATCGCCGAACCGGGGGCCACGATGTCCGGCTTGAAGCCGCCGTCCTCGCGCGGGCCGCGCGAGGAGAAGCCGTGCAGGCTCTCCGACTTGCCCAGGTCCGAGCCGTAGTTGCTCTGCCAGGTCTCCTTGGTGATGTAGGAGCCGACCGAGAGGACCTTGGTCGCCACCGACGGGTCGCCGACGGTGTTCTCACCGGCGCCGGAGTTGCCCGCCGAGATGAACATCTGCACGTCGTAGGTGTCGATGAGCTCGTCGTAGAGGCGCGCGCGGGCGTTGTTGGCGTCGTTGAGCGGCGGGAGACCACCGATCGACATGTTGATGACGTCGACGTTCGCGTCGCGGGCCGCGTAGATCATGCCCTCGAGCAGCGCGTGGTTGGTGCAGCCGGTGATGAACAGGCAGACCCGGACCGAGACCAGCTTCGCACCGGGGGCCGCGCCGTTCATCGTGCCGCCGAAGAGGCGGTTACCGGCGACGATGCCCGCCACGTGCGAGCCGTGCGCGCCGGAGACGATGCCGATGTTGACGGCGTTGTGCGCGACGTCGGTCTGCACGACGAACGGCATGGACTCCTTGACCGGGGTGGCCGGGTTGTCCTTGCCGAAGGTCCCGATGTCGTACTTGACCTTGTAGTCGGTCATCGGCTTGTCGTCGCCGAAGTTCTTGTTCTGGTTCGTGTCGACCCAGACGGTGCCGGTCGAGGGGTTCCAGAGCACGCCGAACAGGCCGCTGCTGCCCGCGGGGTTGCCGTCGCGGTCGACGTCGGAGCCGACCTCGCCGCCGAGGCGGGAGTCGCGCTCGTTGAACACGCCGTAGCGCAGCTCGCCCGACTCACCCGGCAGGCCGTTGGCCGGGCCGGTGGTCGGGGTCGACATGAGGACCCAGGTCGGGTCGTCGTCGTCGTTGACCCCGTTGGTGAAGTTGGGGTTGGTGTAGGTGACCCAATCGGTGACCTTGCGCTCGCCGGTGCTCGTCTTGTTGAGCGACGGGTGGTCGAGGTCCACGCCGCTGTCGACGATCGCCACGGTCGTGCCGCGGCCGTCCCAGGTGGGGTGGTCGTTGACGAACTGGGCGGCGTTGGTGTCGCCGGTCGGCATGTAGGGGTTGACCCGCGGCGTGTTCGGCCCGGGGGCGGGCTGCGGCGTCGGGTCGGCGACGCCCGCGGGGCGGGGGTCGTCGAGCGGGACGTTCTCGTCGAGGTCCAGCGCGGAGACACCGGGCAGCTTGGCGATGCCGCGGACCTTCTCGACCGGGACCTCGGCGCGCACGTAGCCGATGTTGTCGTCCCGGAAGTCGACCTTGGCACCCGCCTTGGCCAGGTCGTCGGCGTGCTTGGCCCGGTCGCCCTCGGCGGTGGCGATGATGACCGTGACGGTCTTCTCGCCCGCCTGCTCGGCCTTGGTCAGCAGTTCGAGGTCGTGCTTGCCGATGCTGGGCCCCTCGTCGGCGGGGGCAGGTGTCGGGGCCGCGGTGGCGGCCGGGACCGTCGTCAGCATGGCGCTGGCCACCGCCGTGGTGAGCGCCACGCCGAGGGCGAGCCTGCCGCGCAGGCGTCTCTGGGGTTGGGTCATCCCACTTCCTTCTTCCTCAGCGGGTGAGCTGGGCACGCCCCAGTGACCTCCGGATGGCGGACGAAGATGCAGGGCGCTCACGGAGTGTTCTTTGCGGGTGACCCGATGACTAGGGTCCATTTGGGCTAATCCGTCCGAGTGGGACTGGACGATTTGGCACTGAGTGTGCATGCATCGTTGCCACCGGCGAGGTTGTTACCTCGCGAACGGGCGCTTTGGTGCGTATGGACAGCCCCGGACGTATAGCTCCTGGTAGTCAAAACTGGGAACAGTGTTGGTAACTATTTCGCACACGGCCGGGGTCTGAGGTGTGCTCGTGAGTGGTCCGTAGACTCAACCCCCGTGAGTTTGACCCTCGGCATCGTCGGCCTGCCCAACGTCGGCAAGTCCACCCTGTTCAACGCGTTGACGAACAACGACGTGCTCGCGGCGAACTACCCGTTCGCCACCATCGAGCCCAACGTCGGCATCGTCGCGCTGCCGGACCCCCGGCTGGAGAAGCTGGCCTCGGTGTTCGCCAGCGAGCGGACCGTGCCCGCGGTGGTGTCCTTCGTGGACATCGCCGGGATCGTGAAGGGCGCGTCGGAGGGGGCGGGGCTGGGCAACAAGTTCCTCGCCAACATCCGCGAGGCCAACGCGATCTGCCAGGTCATCCGCGTGTTCGACGACCCCGATGTGGTGCACGTCGACGGGGTGGTGGACCCGTCGTCGGACATCGAGACGATCAACACCGAGCTGATCCTCGCCGACCTCCAAACCCTGGAGAAGGCCCTGCCGCGGCTGGAGAAGGAGGCGCGGACGCGTAAGGAAGCGCGCCCGGCCCTCGAGGCGGCGGTGGCCGCCAAGGACATCTTGGACAGTGGCAAGACCCTGTTCGCGGCAGGCGTGGACGCAACGCTGCTGCGCGAACTGAGCCTGCTGACCACCAAGCCGTTCCTCTACGTCTTCAACGCCGACGAGTCGATCCTGACCGACGAGGCCCGCCGCGCGGAACTGGCCCAGCTGGTGGCCCCCGCCGACGCGGTCTTCCTGGACGCCAAGGTCGAGGCGGAACTCCTGGAACTGGACGAGGAGTCGACCAGGGAGCTGCTGGAGTCGGTTGGCCAGACCGAACCGGGCCTCAACGCCCTCGCCCGAGCGGGCTTCCACACGCTCGGACTCCAGACGTACCTGACGGCGGGGCCGAAGGAGGCCCGGGCGTGGACGATCCCGCAGGGCGCCACCGCACCGCAGGCGGCGGGCGTCATCCACTCGGACTTCGAGCGGGGCTTCATCAAGGCGGAGGTCGTGTCGTACGACGACCTGGTCGAAGCGAAGACGATGGCCGCCGCGAAGGCAGCGGGCAAGGTCCGCATCGAGGGCAAGGACTACGTCATGGTCGACGGCGACGTGGTCGAGTTCAGGTTCAACGTCTAAAGCGGCGGCCATTCCCACCTCCTCCCCACCTTCGGGTGGGGAGGAGGTTTTTGTTATGGACTGCTCACTTCAGGCGCATAGCCTCGTGCCGTGCCAATCGCCGACGATGCCGCTCGCCTGGAGAACGGCGACCGGCCTGCTTCCGTCGTATGGAAGACCCTGGACCAGCTCATCCCTAACCGATGATTCCCGTGATCTGGCCTGCGCCGATGGGGGTGTTGTTGTCGAGGATCGTGAAGCGTTGGCTGAGGTCTATGGCGGTGGGGCGGGTTAGGGTGATGGTGGCTGTGGTGGATTCTCCCGGAGAGAGGACGCTGAAGTTCGCCATGGTCGCGGTGATGTTCGCCGTGCGCAGGCGGAGTGTGGCTTGGTGGTGGTTGAAGATCTCACCCTGCCGCCCGCCCTTCGCGGTGGGAAGCAGGTAGATGTCCGCCTGGAAGTGGGTCCTCGTCATCACGCTGTTCTGGGCCGTGACCACCATTCCCGGCTCCACCTCCGCCCGCTTCACCCCACCCAGGCTCAGCCCCACGTTCTCCCCCATGCTCGCCGTATTCGACGTCTTGCGGAACATCTCCACCCCCGTGATCGTCGTCCGGTGCGCGCCCAACCCCCCGACGAGGTCCACCGGCATCCCCACCCCGATCTGACCGCGCTCGACGCGGCCCGTGACCACCACCCCTCGGCCGGTCACCACGAACACGTCCTCGATAGGCATGAGGAACAACGGGTCGTGGAGGGAGTGCGGGGTCGCTCGGACGTACGCCGCGATGGCTGCCTCGGCCTCCGGACGACGGGGCGCGTTCGCCACGTCCGTGATCAACAGGGAGACGGTGTGGACAAAGGGAACCGGTGGGGCTGGGCGGGGTGCGAGGGAAGCCGCTGTGTTGATGACGGGAGGGATTTGCCCGCCCGCGTTTCGGTTGCGTTGTTGGGGGATCGGGCGGGATTTGGCTTCCAAGGCCCAGCGGACTTGTTGGTAGACGGTTTCCATGTCCAGCAGGGAAGGGCCGCCCGGGACGCCGGTCTCCAGGACGTTGATGAGTTCGCCCGTGAAGGCCGTGTACTTCTCTCCCGGTGGGGCTAAAGCCATCCGCGTCTCCGATGACGCCGTCAGCACGCAACTGCCCTCGATCGACGACTGGTCCGCGACCGACCCCATCCAGCCCTGCAGCGCCCGCGCGCTGAAGCAGCAGTCCAGGATCACCACCTTCCGCCGGGCACGGGAGCCGTGGTCCAGCACCCGGCGGCGGATGGCGTCGAAGGGGAGCATCGTGTACTCCAGCCCCGGCTCGGAGTCCGGCAGCGCCAGGCACAGGTCATTCGTCCGGTCATCGGTGAACCCGTGGCCCGCGAAGTACACGATCAGGGTGTCCGTGGCCCGCTCCGCGCTCCGGCGGACCTGGTCGAGCACCTGGCGCGCGTTGACCGGCTGCTCGACCACCGCGCAGTGCTCGTCCGGCAGGCCCCACAGCCGCGCGTCGGTGAACACATCCCGCAACCCGGTCAGGTTGGCGCGGACCGACGGCAGGTCGTCGAACGACTCGTACCTGTGCGTCCCCACCAGCACGACCCTCGACGCCGACCCGTCCGGCAGACCGCTCATACCGTGATCATCGCCCCGCATCCGTGTCCCGTTGCACGCCACCGGCGGATATTTTTCCGACGCGCGCCTTGCCGGTTGAGAATTGACTGGTACATAGTCAGGTGGGCCTTTTCGATTCCTTTCCGCCAGGGTGGAACTCCGAGTACCACCATTGGCGCGCTCTGGTTACCCACCCCCGAACGGGCCACGCTGGGGTGTGGCTGCGCGAGTCCGAAGGCGAAATGCGCCCGCCGCGTTATCCAGGGGAAGTGGGGAGATGCGCGAAAAGAGCAAGACCACCGGTCGGTCCGTGCTTCTCGGAGGTGAACTGTGACCACCACTGTTCCGCGCGCCGCGGTCGAGCGCGGGAAGATGCTGACCCTCGTCGTGCTGTGCGCGGCGATGTTCCTCGACGCGCTGGACACGTCGCTGGTGGCGGTGGCGCTGCCGGGGATCCAGGACGACCTGGGCATGTCCACGGGGGCCGCGCAGTGGCTCATCTCGGGCTACACCGTCACCTACGGCGGCTTCCTGCTGCTCGGTGGACGCCTCGCCGACCTGTTCGGCAAGCGCCGGATGTTCCTGGTGTCGATGGTGCTCTTCGCCGTCGCCAGCCTGGTCGGCGGTCTGGTGTCCGACCCGGGGCTGCTGATCGCCAGCCGGTTGGCCAAGGGCATCGCCGCGGCGCTGACCGCGCCCGCCGCCCTGTCGCTGATCACCACCCGGTTCCACGAAGGACCCGAGCGCAACCGCGCGCTGGCCTTCTACTCGGCGACCGCCGCCAGCGGGTACAGCCTCGGCCTGGTGTTCTCCGGCCTGCTGACCGCGCTGAGCTGGCGGCTCATCTTCTTCATGCCGGTGCTGATCTCGGTGCTGGTCATCGTCGCCACGCCGTTCGTCATCAAGGAACCGAAGCTGGCGCGCGCCAAGCGCAGCTACGACATCGCGGGCGCGTTCGCCGCCACCTTCGGCATCCTGGCGCTGGTCTACGGCATGGTGCACGCCGCCGAGCGCGGCTGGACCGACCCGATGACGCTGGCCACGCTGGGCGGCGCGGTCGTGCTGCTGGTCGCGTTCGTCTTCATCGAGCGCGGCGGCAAGGACCCGACGGTGCCCATGCGCGTCTTCCGCTCGTGGACGCGCAGCTCCGCCTACCTGCTGGCGCTGGCCTTCGGGTGCGCCAGCCTCGGGTGGCAGTTCGTCGCCACCCTCTACATGCAGCACTTCCTGCACTACAGCGCCCTGCAGACCGCGTTGGCGATGCTGCCGCTGGGGATCGTGATCCTCCTGGTGGCGCAGTTCATCACCTCGCGGCTGCTCTCCCGGGTGCCCGCCCGGCGCATCGCCGGGATCGGGTTCCTGATCCAGGGCGCGGGCATCTTCGTCTTCACCTTCGTCGGCGTCGTCGGCAACTACCCCGGTCTGATGCTGCCCGGCCTGCTGCTGCACGCCATCGGCAACGGCCTGGTCTTCCCGACGATCAACGTCGCGGGCGTCAGCGGGGTCGACGACGAGGAACAGGGCGTCGCCTCCGGGCTGGTCACCGCCGCGCTGCAGGTCGGTGTCGGTGTCGGTGTCGCCATCGTCAGCGGGGTGCTGACCATGGCCACCGTCGGGGACGGTCCGGAAGCGCAGGTCGCGGGCTACAGCGCGGCCTTCCTCACGGCCACCTGCTTCTCGGTGGTCGCGGCGGTCATCGGTTTCGTCGGGTTGCGCTGCGGGATCGGCGTGCCCACCGACGGCGGGACCGAGCGGACCGCGGAGCCGGGGCAGGTCGCCCCCGCCCCCGTCGCGGGGGCGTAGGGGAGTCCCGGCAGCTCAACCAGGTTCAACCAAGCAGAAGGAAAGCGTCATGACTCTAACCGCAGGGGAAACCGTCGAGGCCGCACAGCGCGCGTTAGTGCGGCAGGTCAAGCAGGTCTCGGCCGCCGTGTCGGTGAGCAACCTCGACGACTCGATCGCGTGGTACGCCGACAACCTCGGCTTCGAGGTCGTCACCCGGCAGGACTTCCCGGCCATCAACGCCCGGGTCGCCTACATCCGCAACCGCAAGGTGGTCCTGGAGCTCGTGCAGGCCGAGCCCGCCGTGCGCATCCACCGGCCCGCGCCGCCGTTCAACTACGTCGTGCAGGGCTTCGCGCAGCTCTCGCTCTACGTCGACGACATCGCCACGGCCAAGGCCCAGGCGCTGGCCCAGGGCCTGAGCCTGGTTTCGGACATCGTCTCCGCCCCGGACCTGGGCGTTCAGGTGTTCCTGCTCCAGGACCTCGACGGCAACCTGATCGAGGTCGCCCAGGCGTCCTGGCTGGCAGCGGGTTCCGCCGCTGCCGAGGAGAGTGAGTAGCGGCATCCCCGGCCCCGTCGTCGTTGTCGGCGGGGCCGGGCGCACCGGTCGACTCGTGGTCGAGCGCCTGCTCGCCGAGGGCGTCGACACCCGGGTGGTGAGCAGGCACGCGGGTCGGGCCGCCGACCTCGGTCGGCGCGGGGTCGGGCTGTTCAGCGCCGACATCCGCGACGGCGTGGGTCTGCCGGAAGCGTTGGCGGGCGCGCGGAGCGTCGTGTTCAGCGTGGAGCCGGGCACCTCGTCCAGTGGGCCGAACCGGCCGGAAACGACGATGTACCAAGGGGTGCGCAACGTGCTGGCCGCGGGCCACGGGTTGCGGCGGTTCGTGCTGGTGAGCCAGATCTACGTCACCCGGCGCGGCCACTCGATGAACGGCAGCGGCCACCTGCTCGACTGGCGGCTGCGCGGTGAGGACGCCGTGCGCGCCAGCGGGGTGCCGCACACCGTCATCCGGCCGAGCTGGTTGGGCAGCGGCGGTGGCACCAAGGCGATCCGGTTGGAGCAGGGGGACACCGGCGACGGTGAGATCGCCCGCGGCGACGTGGCCGAGGCGTGCGTGCGCGCCCTGGCGCTGGACTCGGCGGTGAACACCACCTTCGAGATCTACAACGAGCGGGGCGCCCCGCCGTCGGACTGGAACGCGCTGTTCGCGCCGCTGGACCGCGACGGGGTACCCGAAACCGCTGGAGGGAACGCCAGATGACGCAGACGCCGGTCGACCTCGGTACCCGAGCGGTCGCCTCCGCGTGGTTCGACGCGCTCACCACGGGGGACGTGGCGACCGTGTCGAGCCTCATGGCGGAGGACATCGAGTTCATCAACTACACACCCGTACCCGGCTACAACGACGACATGCCCTGGATCGGCACCTACCGCGGCCGGGAGGCCGCGCTGGCGAGCTTCGGGGTGTTCCTCGGGGTGTGCGAGGTGCGCGCGGAGTGCGTCGCGCAGCTGCTCGTCGACGGCGAGCACGCGATGGGCGTGGTGCGGGAGCGGTCGGTGGTGAAAGCGACCGGGCTGGAGTTCGAGATCGAGTTCATCCAGTGGTTGACGGTCCGGGACGGGCGCATCGTGCGCTGGAAGTCCTACACGGACCCGTCGACCATCATCCGGGCCATTCGCGGTGGCGAGGTCGGCTGACGGCGTCGGAAATCGAAGGGCGACCTGTGGACGCCGGTGTCCGCAGGTCGCCCTTTCTCTTTGTCGAAAATGGACTTCACGAACTACGCGGTGGTTGTTTGACCGTCGTAGGAGCGTTTGCGAGCCTGGGTATATGAGAATTGTCGGAATTATCCTGGTCGCCTGCGCAGCCCTCGCCCTCGCCGCCTGCGCCGACTCCGGAAGTGGTGGCAGCGGTAGTGGCGGTAGTGGTGCGGGTTCCGGTGGCGGTGGCGCGGCGGCTGCCCAGCCGGTCGACGTCAAGCCGGAAGGCAAGTCCTATGTGGACGCTGTGCAGTCCGAGGACCTGGACAAACTGGCGAACTCGTTCACCGAGGACGCGGTGGTCGTGGACGTCGGCAGGCGCATCGAGGGTCGGCAGAAGATCCGCGAGTGGGCCGACAACGAGGTCATCGGCGGCGAGATCGAGGTGCTCGGGCGCACCCCGTTCGACGGCGGCGAGACCCTGCTGGTCCGCTTCAACCCCAGCGGCCTCGGCGGCGGTTTCGAGGCCAACTACAAGTTCACGTACAAGGACGGTCGCATCGCCCAGGCCGACCTCACCTACGCCTGAGTGGAAAATCGACCGGCCCCCGTTTTCCGCCGGTTCCGCGCACCGCCGCGCGGAACCGGCGGAGTCGCGTGGTAGCCTCCCTCGGGAGGAATCATGACGCAGGTGGGCGATTTCCCGGAGGGTGTTCCCGGGAATATCGGCGGCAGGCATTTCGTCGGGCACGTGGAACGGGCCGCCGCGGCGGTCGGCGCTTTCGTCACCTGGCACTGCGACCACTGGGTCGCGGAGATCTCCCGGGGCGCGGCCCGCGAACTGCTGATCGGGTACACCTTCCCGCTCAACGACGCGGCCGCTTCGCAGATCGCGTGGGACAAGGTCGCGGCGTCCGCGGTGCTGGAGAGCGCCAAGGTCGCGTGCGTGGGGCACCGGCTGATCCGACCGGACTGGGCCTTCGGCGAGACCGTCGACTGGACTCCCGAACTGCCCGTGGTGATCAAGCCCAACGTGGCCTACGGCGGTCGCGGGGTGCTCCTCGCGCGTACCGCGGACGAGGTGGCGGCGGCCGTCGCCGAACTCCTGCCGAGGTACCCGGCCATCGCGTGGTCGCCGTTCCTGGAGATCGCCGACGAGTACCGCACCGTGTTCCTCGACGGCGAACCGCTGCTGGTGTTCCGCAAAGTCCGCGCGGACAACGGGGAGTGGCGGCACAACCTGCACTTCGGCGCGGTCCCGGAACTCTGCGAGTCCACTGTGGATGGACTGGTCGACCTGGGCCGGGACGCGATGTCGGCGCTCGGCCTGCGCTTCGCCGCGGTGGACGTGGTGACGACCGCCGAGGGCGTGAAGGTGCTGGAGGTCAACAGCGGCGTCTCGCTGGAGCGCTTCAGCCGGTGCGGCCCGGAGTTCGCGGCGCGGGCGGGGCAGGTGTACGCGCGGGCCGTCGAAGCCTGCCTGCGCGGGTAAATCCGGAGGTCGTCGGGGCCCGGTCTGGTTAACATCCGGCCATGGAGAACACGGACGACCAGGTCCCCGAGCCCGACCACGCGCGCGCGGAGCGGTTGCGCGCGCTCTCCCGCGAGGGCCGCGACCGGTACGCCGACCTGCTGGAGCGGCTGGCCCAATGAACGTCGACTACCTGTCCACAGAGGACTTGCTGTTCCTCGCTGCGGACCTCGGTGTGTCGAAGGTCCGCGACCTCGGCCTGCTCGAATCGGCCGCCGCTCGGCCACGGACTTCGGTGCTGGGGGAGGACGCCTATCCCGGTCTGCACGAGAAGGCGGCGGTGCTGTTGCAGTCCGTCGTGCGCAACCACCCGCTGGTCGACGGCAACAAGCGCCTGTCCTGGATGTCGGCCTTCACCTTCTACGGCCTCAACGGCCTCGACCTCGACGCCCCCGAGGACGACGCGTACGACCTGGTCATCGCCATGTCCACCGGGGCGCTCGACCCCACCGCCGCGGCACCCGCGCTGGCGGGGTGGACGCGCCCACGCTGAATTCGTCAACCCGAGGTTGACGACTCGTCAAACGTCAACCTAAGGTTGACGCCATGAACGCCACGCCACAGCTCAGCGACCTGATCACCACCGTCGAGGGCCGCTCCGCCGACCCGCTCACCCGACTCGCCGACGCCGTCGTGCTCGCGCGCAGGCTCGACGAGGTGGCCGACCACCTGATCGGCCACTTCGTCGACCGCGCCCGACACTCGGGGGCGTCCTGGACCGCCATCGGCGACAGCATCGGGGTCTCCAAGCAGGCCGCGCAGAAGCGGTTCGTGCCCAGCGAGCCCGCCACCGCCGAGGCGGACCTGCGGATCTTCGCCCGCTACAGCGACGCCGCGCGGCAGGTCGTCGTGCGGTCGCAGGAGGAGGCGCTGACCGCCGGGCACACCGAGATCCGGCCCGGGCACCTGCTCCTCGCCCTGCTGCGCGACCCGGACGTCGCCGCGCTGGCCACCGACGTCGCCGCCGCCCGCGCCGCGGCCACCGACGAACTCGGCCCCGGCGGCACCCCGGCGTCCGGTCCGGTGCCGTTCGCGCCCGCGGGCAAGAAGGTGTTCGACCTGGCCCACCGCGAGTCGCTCGACCTCGACGGCGAGCGGATCTGGCCCGAGCACCTGCTGCTCGGCCTGCTCGCCGCCAACGAAACCGACGAACTCCCCGGGGGGGTGACCCGCGCTCGGGTGGAGGCCGCGCTCCGCGCTCGCGGGGAGTGACCGCGTCCGCCGCGCTCCGGGGGTGGTGCGCGAGCTTCCGGGCGACCCACGTCCGCGCGTCACGTGATCGGGGGGTTTGCGGGACTCGATCGCGGGTCGGGGCGGGCGCGGGTCGCCCGGGCGGTGTCGGATGGGACGGGGCAGCGGCGGGAAGGAGCGGGGATGCGCCAGAGCACCATCCAGGTGACGGGAGTGGAGCGGAAGTTCGGCGCGAACGAGCTGATCGTCACCAAGACCGATCCCAAGGGCGTCATCACCTACGCCAACGACGTCTTCCTGCGGATCTCGGCCTTCACCGAGGACGAGGTGATCGGCAAGCCGCACAACGTCATCCGCCACCCCGACATGCCCAAGACCCTGTTCAAGCTGCTGTGGGACACCGTGTCCGCGCGCCGGGAGCTGTTCGCCTACGTGCTCAACCTGGCCGGGGACGGCGCCCAGTACTGGGTGCTCGCGCACGTCACCGCGTCGTTCGACGACCGCGGTTCGATCGTGGGCTACCACTCCAACCGGCGGTCACCGTCGCCGCGGGCCGTCACCGAGGCCAAGGCCGTCTACGACCGGGTCCTCGCGGCCGAGCGGGCCACCGCGGGCCGGGACGCGCTGGTCGCCGGCGAGCGGGCGCTGCGGCAGGAGCTGGGCGGGAGCAGCTGGGACGAGTTCTTCTGGTCGATCACCCCTGGGAGCACACGATGAACGGCAAGCGCGGCAATGTCCCCCCGACGGCGATCCCGCTGAAGTCGGTCGCCGACATCTGCGAGCGGGTGGCGCGCGGCGACCTGGAGGCCAGGGTGCCGAGGCTGGGGGACGATCCGGCCGCTGAGGAGGTGCGCACCGCGATCAACCACCTGATCGACGTCACCGACGCCTACGTGCGCGAGTCCTCCGCCGTGCTCGCCGCCGCCGAGAAGGGGCAGTACGACCGCCGCTTCCTGCAGGAGGGCATGCAGGGCGCGTTCCTGCGGGGCGTCGACCAGATCAACGCGACGCGGGTGGGCCTCAAGCAGGCCAGCGAGCGCATCGAGTCGGCCAACGCCGAGCGGTTGAGCATGGCCGAGCGGATCGAGTCGACCGTGCTGAAGGTGTCCGAGCAGCTGGCCGCGGCCTCGGCGGAGATGGCCGCGACGGCGGGCGGGGTGGCCCAGTTCGCCTCGCAGGCGGTCGTCGAGTCCAACCGCGGCGTGGACACCATCGGCGCGCTGCGCGGCGCCACCCAGGAGATCCTGCAGTCGGTCGAGGAGATCACGCAGATCGCCGAGCAGACCAAGCTGCTCGCGCTCAACGCGACCATCGAGGCCGCGCGCGCGGGCGACGCCGGTCGCGGCTTCAACGTGGTGGCCGTCGAGGTCAAGAACCTCGCGGACAAGGCCGCCAACTCCAGCGAGACGATCGTGCACCGGGTGGAGTCGGTGCGCGAGGCGGTGAGCGAGACCGCGGGTGTGCTCGACGGCGTGGCCCAGCGGATCGGCGAGATGGACCAGCTGGTGGCGGGCATCGCGCGGGCGGTGGAGGGCGACCCCGGCAGCCTCGGCGACAGCCAGGGGCTGGTCCACCTGGCCGAGCTGCTGCGCACCGAGGTGGGCGACTTCGTCCGCAGCATCCGGGCGGGCACCTCCCGCTGACGGCCGGCCACTTGGCAGGTTCCGCCCTTGAGCACGGCACGTGCGTACATTCGGTAGGCACTTTGTCGTCGTTTGGGTGTCACCCGGTCTCGTTACGTTCGAGCGACGGGTCGAGCACCTGGAGGCGAGAGTGGAGCGTCGGGACTTCCTGCGCGTGGCCGTGGTCGGCGGGGCCGCGGCGGCGTTCGGCGGGGCGTCGTGGGGCACGGCGTTCGCGGCGTCCGCGCAGCCGGGACCGAGCCCGTACGGGGCGGTCCTGGCGCCGGACGCCAACGGGATCCGGCTGCCGCTCGGCTTCACCAGCCGGGTCATCGCGCGCACCGGGCAGAAGGTGCCCGGCACGGACTACTTCTGGCACCCCGCGCCAGACGGCGGCGCCTGCTTCGCCGACGACGCGGGCTGGATCTACGTGTCCAACAGCGAGGTTCCGCTGGTCGGCGGGGTCGGCGCGGTCAAGTTCGACGCGGCGGGGCGGGTCGTCGGCGCGTACCGGACGCTGTCGGGGACCAACGTCAACTGCGCGGGCGGTGCCACGCCGTGGGGGACCTGGCTCTCCTGCGAGGAGATCGACTACGGCCGGGTGTTCGAGACCGACCCGTGGAACCGGAAGTCGGCGGTCGCGCGGCCCGCGATGGGCCGGTTCAAGCACGAGGCGTGCGCGGCCGATGCCGACCACGGGTACGTCTACCTGACCGAGGACACCCCGGACGGTTGCTTCTACCGCTTCCGGCCCACCACCTGGGGTGACCTCTCCAGCGGCACCCTCGAGGTGCTCAAGGCCGCCGACTCGCTCACCGAGGGCCCGGTCACCTGGGGCCGCGTCCCCGACCCGGACGGTTTCCCGATCGTCACCCGCAAACAGGTACCCGGCGCCAAGCGGTTCGACGGCGGCGAGGGCTGCTACTACGCGGCGGGCACCTGCTGGTTCACCACCAAGGGCGACAACCGGGTGTGGGCCTACAACGCGAACGACTCCACGATCTCCCTGACCTACGACGACTCCCTCGTCCCACCCGGCACCGCCACCCTGACCGGAGTGGACAACGTCACCCGCACCACGGGCGGTGACCTGTTCGTCGCGGAGGACGGCGGGGACATGGAGATCGCGATCATCACCCGCGACGGTGTCGTGGCGCCCTTCCTGCGGGTGGAGGGCCAGGCGTCGTCGGAGATCACCGGCCCCGCCTTCAGCCCGGACGGCAGGCGGCTCTACTTCTCCTCGCAGCGCGGCAGCGCGGGCACCGTCTTCGGGGGTATCACCTACGAGGTCAGCGGCCCCTTCCGCGCCTGAGACCGCGGTGCGGGCGTCCGGCCGTCCGGGCGCTCGCACCGCGCCCAGGCTCACGCCTGGCGGACCGCCTCGACGACGCCGTCGATCTCGCGGGCCAGGCTCACGTCCGACGCGGTGATGCCGCCCTCGGAGTGGGTGCTGCACCGGAACGTCACCTTGTTCCAGCGGATGTCGATGTCGGGGTGGTGGTTGTCGTTCTCGGCGATCTCCGCCACACGGTTGACCACGAGCATGGCTTGGGTGAAGTCGGCCAGTTCGACGACGCGCTTGAGGGCTCCGTCGTCGAGGGTCCAGTCGGTGAGGTCGCCCAGGGCCTTGCCGATGTCCTGGGGAGTGAGCAGTTCAGCCATGGTCCCCATCCTCGCGCGGACGGCAGGCGTACGCTCATCAGCGCCACGGGAGTCCGGCGCGCGTCGGGCTGAGAGGAGGGCACGCGGCCCTCGACCGTCCGAGTACCTGATCGGGATCATGCCCGCGCAGGGAGGTCCCTCGTGGCACACGTGCGCGAGGAAGGACTTCGATGCGTCGACTGGGTGCGCTCCTGCTGACCGGCCTGCTGGCGGGGTGTTCGGTGGGTGGGACGAGCGACGGCCCCCGCACCGTGGTGCTGGTCACGCACGACTCGTTCGGGGTCGACCCGGCGGCGCTGGAGAAGTTCAAGGCGGACACCGGCATCACCGTCGACGTCCGCAAGAGCGGCGACGCGGGCGCGTTGACCAACCAGCTCGTGCTCACCAAGTCCGCCCCCATCGGCGACGTCGCGTTCGGCGTCGACAACACCTACGCCTCCCGCGCGCTCGACCAGGGTGTCTTCCTCCCCTACAAGAGCCCCGAGGCGGACAAGGGCCCGCAGCGCTACGGCATCGACAGCAACAACCTCCTCACCGCCGTCGACGTGGGTGACGTCTGCGTCAACGTCGACCCCACGCCGCTGGCCGCGCGCGAGCAGACCCCGCCCGCGACCTTCGAGGACCTCGCCGACCCGCGCTACAAGGACATGCTGGTCGTCGAGGACCCGTCGACCTCGTCGCCCGGGCTGGCGTTCATGCTCGCCACCATCGCGCACTACGGCCAGCAGGGCTGGGTCGGCTACTGGCAGCGGCTCAAGTCCAACGGCGTCAAGGTCGTCAGCGGCTGGGAGGAGGCCTACAGCCAGGAGTTCTCCGGCTCCTCCGGCAAGGGCCCGCGCCCGCTGGTCGTCTCCTACGCCTCGTCGCCGTCGGCCGAGATCGGCACCGACGGCAAGGCACGCACCTCGGCCCTGCTCGACACCTGCTTCCGCCAGGTCGAGTACGCGGGCGTGCTCAGCGGCGCCAAGAACCCCGAGGACGCCAAGAAGGTGCTGGACTGGCTGCTGTCCGAGCCGTTCCAGAAGCAGGTCCCGACGACCATGTACGTCTACCCCGCGCGCGAAGGCGTCGCGTTGCCCGCGGAGTGGCAGCAGGCGGCGCCGCAGCCGCCGAGCCCGGCGTCCTTGCCCGCCAAGGACATCCAGGCCAACCGGGAGCGCTGGATCGAGCAGTGGCGCGCGGCCGTCCGCGGCTAGCGGGGCCCCTGGCGGCCGCCGCGCTGCCGCTGGGGTTCCTGGCGGTGTTCTTCCTGTGGCCGGTCGCGGCGATCATCCGGCTCGGCATCGGCCCGGGCGTCACCCGCGCGCTGACCGCCGGTCGCACCTGGGACCTGGTCGCCTTCACCCTCGGCCAGGCCGCCGCGGCCACCGCCATCGCGCTCGTCGCGGGCCTGCCGGTCGCTTTCCTGCTGGCCCGGACCTCGGTGCGCGGCAACGGGTTCGTCCGGGCCGTGGTGATGGTGCCGTTCGTGCTGCCGACGGTCGTCGTGGGGCTGGCGTTCCGGGCGCTGCTGCCGTCGGCGGGCGTGCTCGCGATCGTGCTGGCGAACGCGTTCTTCAACGTCGCCGTGGTCGCGCGCACGGTGGCGGGCCTGTGGTCGCATGTGGACAGACGAGCGGAGGACGCGGCGCGGGCGCTCGGCGCGTCCCGGGTCCGGACGTTCCTCGCGGTGACCCTGCCCGCGCTGCGGCCCGCAATAGGCTCGGCGGCGGCGGTCGTGTTCCTTTTCTGCGCCACCAGCTTCGGCGTGGTCCTGATGCTCGGTGGCGGTGAGTACGGGACCCTGGAAACCGAGATCTACCTGCGCACGGTCCAGCTGTTCGACCTGCCGGGCGCCGCCGCGCTGTCGCTGTTGCAGGTGGTGGCGGTCGTCGCGGTGCTCGTGGCAGGCGCTTTGGTGCGGCGCCGGTCTACGGCCCTGCGGCTGCGTGGCCGCGCGGACACGGCCCGGCGGCCCAGCGGCGGCGAATGGGTCGTGGTGGCCGCCGCGTATGCCGTGGTCGCGGCCTTGCTGGTACCCGTCGCCACGCTGGTGGCCCGGTCGTTCGAGTCCGGCTTGGACGGTTACCGCGCGCTAGCGGGCCGTGGCTACCGGGGTTCCTTGGACGTCACCGGGTGGCAGGCCGTGGTCAACTCGCTGCGGGCCGCGACCGACGCCACCCTGATCGCCCTGGTCCTCGGCACCCTCGCCTGCGTCGCGCTGGTGTCCCTGGGGCGGGCCCGGATCCGGCCCGGGATCGTGGAATCCGTCGACACCGCGCTGATGTTGCCGCTGGGTGTCTCCGCGGTCACCGTCGGCTTCGGCTACCTGGTCACCCTCGACGCCCTGCCCGGCGACCTCCGCACCTCCGCCGCCCTGGTCCCGCTGGCGCAAGCGCTCGTCGTGACACCACTGGTGATCCGGATGCTGCTACCCGTGCTCCGCTCGATCGACGACCGACTCCGCCAAGCCGCCGCGACCCTCGGCGCCTCCCCCTGGCGCGTCTGGCGAGAGGTCGACGTCCCGCTGGCCGCCCGCTCCTTCCTCGGCGCCACCGCCTTCGGCTACGTCGTAGCCCTCGGCGAATTCGGCGCGACGAGCTTCCTGGCCCGCCCCGACTCGGCCACGCTGCCGGTCGTGATCGGCAGGCTCGTGGGGCGGCCGGGGGAGCTGAACAACCAGATGGCCTACGCCGGGTGCGCGCTGCTGATGCTGGTCACGATCGCGGCGGTGGTGATCGTCGACCGGCTCCGGGTCGGCTCGGTGGGGGAGTTCTAGTGCCTCAGGAAGTCTTCGACCGCGGTCGTGACCTGACCCAGCACCGCCGCCGACGCGGCCATCGGGCCGGGCACGTGCATCGAGTGGTCGGCGCCCTCGATCTCCAGCACCTCGGCGGGCAACCCGCGCAGGACGACGTCCTCGGACACCGGTTCCGGCCAGTCGACCGGATGGGTGTGGTAGCCGAGCCGCTCAGCGGCCTCCGCGGCGTAGGCGAGCAGTGGCGCGGTCACGCGGTAGCCGCGTCCGGGGAACAAGACGGTCAGCACGAGATCCAGTATGCCGGGAGGGCGCGCCGTGTTGCGGGTTGACGGGGTGACCGTGCGGTTCGGGTCGGTCGAGGCGGTGTCGGATGCCTCGCTGGAGATCGCGGACGGTTCGGTGGTGGCGTTGCTGGGGCCGTCCGGTTGCGGGAAGTCGACGTTGCTGCGTGCCGTCGCGGGCCTGGAGCCCGCTGCGGGTCGGGTGAGTTGGGATGGGACCGACCTCGCCGGGGTGCCGGTGCACAAGCGCGGGTTCGGGCTGGTTTTCCAGGACGGGCAACTGTTCCCGCACCGCGACGTCGCCGGGAACGTGGCCTTCGGGCTGCGCATGGCCGGGGTCGAGCGGGCCGAACGCGACGCGCGGGTCGAGTCTTTGCTGGAGTTGGTCGGCCTGGGCGGTTACGGCAAGCGCCGGGTGACCGAGCTGTCCGGCGGTGAGCAGCAGCGGGTCGCACTGGCCCGCGCGCTCGCGCCCCGGCCCCGGCTGCTGCTGCTCGACGAGCCACTGTCCGCTTTGGACAGAGCGTTGCGGGAGCAGTTGGCCGTCGACCTCGCCCGGCTCCTGCGCACGGCGGGCACCACGGCCCTGGTCGTCACCCACGACCACGACGAGGCCTTCACCCTCGCCGACCGCGTCGCCGTGATGCGCGCGGGCCGCATCGTCCAAACCGGACAGCCGGACGACGTCTGGCGCTGTCCAGCCGACGAGTCCACCGCCGAGTTCCTCGGCTGCGGCACCTTCCTCGACGGCAAGGCCCAGCAGGGCGAGGTGGACACCGACCTCGGGCCGATCCACCTCCCCTGGGCACCGGACGGCGCCGTCCGACTGGGCCTACGCCCGACCGCGCTGAAGGTCGGCGACGGCCCCCTGTCCGGCGAGGTCACCGCGCGGGTCCACCGCCGCGACCACGTCCGGCTGACCGTCGCCGTCGGCGATCGGACCCTCGACGCCGTGGCCCCGGTCGCCGCCACCCCTCCGGTCGGCGCCGCGGTGACCCTCGCCGTCGACCCCGACGGCGTCTCCGTCATCGGGGCCGACGGCTGACCCGCTCACGGCACGTCGCCGATGCGCCGGGGCGCGTGCTGGCCCACGGCGCAGTGCCAGCGCGCCTGGTCGTGGTACAGGCGCGGGTGCATGCCGATGTACTGGTGGACCGGGCAGGTCGGGACCAGCACCCAGTCGTGGTGGGCCACGTCCTCTTGCAGCGCCTCCGCGATCTCCACCATCGACGCCTCGCGGTCTACGGCGGTCAGCAGCGTGTCGGCCGCGTAGAGGTCGCGGCCGTCGCGCCGGATGCGGCCGGTGCCGCCGAACTCGACGTCGACCACCGGGAAGGTGAGCGCGGCGACCTCGGCGCGGCGCTGGTCGACCAGGTCGAGCAGCCACCGGCCGTTGATCTCACCGTGGCCCTGGTACACCCCCGCCAACCAGGTCCGCGTGCCCGCGCCCGCCACCCGGAACCCCACCTCGCTGTGCTCCCACAGGCTGTCCACCCACTCTTCGAAACCGGCCACGCGGTCCTCCCCCAGGAGAAAGCCCAATCCCTACGGGAGACATGACACCGCCGGGCGGCTCCCGGTTGATCGGGTACCGCCCGGCGTTCGGCCCGGCGTTCGGCGAGCACCCCCTGGGCCCGCCGGCGCGCCGTCAGCCGTCGCGGCTGAGCATCCGGCCGTAGGCGATCGAGATGCCGATGACCATGTAGCAGACGGCCCGAAGCACGCCCTCGCCGAGCGGGGCCCAGTCCAGCGGGTCGCGCACCACCTCGCCGATCGACTCCCAACTGCTGATGATCAGCACCGGGTCCAGCCAGTCCAGCGCCGGGATCGCGCTGAGCACCCCGGAGACGATCAGCAGACCCAGCGAGCACACGATGACGATCAGCGGGTGCTCGGTGTAGGCCGACACCGCGAGCGCGACCGCGGCCAACGCCCAGATCTGGACGGTCAGCAGCACGATGGTCAGCCCGATGCGGCCCAGCCCGTCGACGAACGGCAGCTGCGTGCCGGACGAGCTGAGCATCCCGTCGCCGCCGAGCAGGAGCAGACCGGTCACCAGGCCGGTGACGGCCATCAGCACGATCGACAGCAGGACCACCGTCGCCACGCCCATCGCCTTGACCGCCAGCAGCCGCCCCCGGCCGACCGGGGCGAGCAGCAGCCCGCGCAGCGTGCCGTGCGCCGACTCACCGGCCAGCGCGTCCGCGGCGAGCATCGCGCCGGTCAGCGGCAGCAGCATGTTCAGCGCGAGGACCAGCGCGAAGATCGGCAGCAGCATCCCGTTGCCGTCGACCAGCGCGGCCAGCCCGTCGACCGAGTCCCCGTCGGACGACGACGAACCGGACGCGGCGATGGAGATCCCGATCCCGGCCACCACCGGCACCAGCCCCAGCAGCCCGATCCCGATGATGTTGCGCGGCCTGCGCAGGATCATCCGCAGCTCGGAGCGGAACAACCGGAGCAACGGCGCCCGCCGCACCGGCGCGCCCACCTCGGCGCCCACAGTCATGGCGGTCATCGTTCCCCCTCGGCTTCCTCGGTGTGGCGCGTCCGGATTGCCCCGGCCGGACGCGGTGAACGGGTGGTGGTCGGTCGGTTCGCGGGCCGACGGGTGGCCGGTCCGGCACCCGGTCGCCCGGATGCCGTGTCGCGGGTCTTGGTCATCGCGCGTCCTCTGGCAACAGGGTCTCCAGGTCGGCCAGGTCGGCGACCGCGGTGTCCTCGGTCAGGCGGGCGAACAGGTCTTCCAGCCCCGTGCGCTGCCTGCGGACCTCGTGCACCGGCACCCCGGCCCGCACCAGCGACGCCACCACGTCCGGCGCGGTCGTCGCCGTCAGGTCGACCAGCACGCCCTCCGGCACCGGGCGGGCCGCCACGCGGTCCTCGCGCAGCGCGTCCACCGCGAGGGTGACCTCCGGCGTCGTGACCAGCAGGTTGGCCGTACCGGCCTCCAGCAGGGCCGACAGCTCCCCCTGAGCCACCACCAACCCCTGGTTGAGCACCGCGACGTGCGTGCAGGTGGCCTCCACCTCGGACAGCAGGTGCGACGACACCAGCACGGTCGTCCCCGCCGCGTGCAGGTCGGCGATCACCGACCGCACCTCGCGGGTACCGGCCGGGTCCAGCCCGTTCGTCGGCTCGTCGAGCACCACGAACCGGCGCGGCACCAGCAGCGCCGACGCCAGGCCGAGGCGCTGCTTCATGCCCAGCGAGTAGGCCCGGAACCGCCTGCCCGCCGCGTGCGCCAGGCCGACCCGCTCCAGCGCCTCGCCGACCGCGTTCGGGATCTCCGCCGAGGTCAGCAGCGGCTCCGCCGCCGCGACCCGCAGCAGGTTGTCGCGCCCGGAGAGGAACGGGGAGAACCCCGGCCCCTCGACCAGCGCGCCGACACCGGGCAGCGCGTGCGCCGCGCCGTCGGGCATCTTGTGGCCCAGCAGCTCCACCTCACCGGAGGTGGGGGTGACCAGGCCGAGCAGCATCCGGATGGTCGTGGTCTTGCCTGATCCGTTGGGGCCGAGCATCCCCATCACCGCGCCCGCCGGGACCTCCAGGTCCACGTGGTCCACCGCGACGGTGCCGCGGTAGACCTTGCGCAGACCGCGGGTGCGGGCGGCGGGCGGGACGGTCGCGGCCCCCACCGCGACCGTCCCCGGCTCGGACTCGGCCGTCACTTCTGCCCGAGCGCGTCGACGAGCACCTGCTGCGGCACCGCGCCGACCGCGATGCGGCCGTCGGTGGTGATCAGCGCGGTACCCACGTGGGTGGAGATGGCGTAGCCGGTGCCGAACGGACCGGTGACCTCCTTGGCGAACTGCTTGATCAGCGCGCCGGGGGTCTCACCGCCGCGGCCGTTCCCGGTGGGCAGGCCCTGGCTGAGCAGCTGCGCCGGGAACTTGCCGGTCAGCACGGTGTCCCAGCCCTCGCCGACGGTCTTGAAGTCCAACCCGCCGAGCAGGCTCTCGACGTTCTTCTCGTCGAACCCGTGGGTCTTGGCGTCCTTGCCGTCGGTCACCTTGGCGCCCGCGGGCGGGGTGAAGGTGAACAGCGCCGGGTCCTGCGGGCCGGGCTTGAACTCGGTGAACCCGACCCGCACCGCCGGGTCGGCCTGGCCGTTGGCCAGCACGTCGAGCCGCAGCGGCAGCCGGGTCTCGGAGTCGACCGACACCCGGATCTCGCGGAGCAGGGTGCGCTCGGTCGGCTTCGGGGTCAGCACCAGCTGGTAGACCGGCCTACCCGCGACGCGGGCGGTGCCGTCCACGGTCAGGGTGCTGTCCCTCTGCATGAGCCCGACGACCTCGCGGGCGGTGCCCGCCGGGTCGGCCAGCTGCTCCGGGGTGCCCTTGTCCTCGGTGTCGGAGTCGGTGTTGGCGTACTTGGTCACCGAGCGGTTCGCGGAGTTCCACACCCAGGTCGTGCCGTTGTTGTGCACGACGGTCCGCTCGGACTGCCCCTGGTCGATCGAGATGCGGCCCGCGCCGTCGCCGTTGGCGTAGACGTGCGCGATGGCGTCGCCCTCGGCGCTGCTCGCGGGCAGGCCCGGGATGGGCAGGCCGATGTTCTGCTGGAACTCGACCGCGCCCGACAGCGCGGGGATGTGGTCCTTGCTCAGGACCGACTCGACCAGCGCCTCCGCGCTGATGCCGGGGAGTGCCGGGGGCGGCTCGTTCGCCCCGGCCGGGCTCGCGATCAGGACCAGCCCGACCACACCCGTGGCCGTCCCCGCCGCCGCGACGGACAGTGCCGTCTTCTTCCTGTTCATTGCTCTCTCTCCCTGTTCGGGTGGTTGTTCCCGCACCGAGAACAGTGCTCCCCGTCGCCTGAGATGGCGCTGAGAGCGAGTCGGCTGCTGAGAGTCGGCTGAGAGTGGGCTCCGCAACCGTCGTGGTTAGCGCAATGATGACACCCGTGAAGCCTCGGGTACTGGTGGTCGACGACGAGCCGGGTGTGCGCCGCGCGCTACAACGCGGGTTGACGGCCGAGGGTATGGACGTAGTAGTCGCAGGTGACGGGCCCAGCGCACTGCGGATAGCCCTTACCGGCACCTTCGACGTCATCTTGCTCGACATCATGCTGCCGGGGCTTTCCGGCTATCGGGTCCTGGAGCGGCTGCGCGGTGAGGGCGTGCGGACGCCTGTCTTGCTGGTGTCGGCCAAGGACGGCGAGATCGACCAGGCGGACGGTCTTGACCTGGGGGCGGACGGGTACCTGGTTAAACCGTTTTCCTTCGTAGTGCTTGTTGCGCAGGTGCGGGCTGTCTTGCGTCGTGGGGCGGAAGAGGGCGGTGGGCGCAAGCTGCGGTTGGGCCAGTTGGAGGTCGACCGGGGGACGCGTGAGGTGCGGTTCGCGGGGGTGCCGGTGGCCTTGAGCCCTCGTGAGTTCGCGGTGCTGGACACGCTCGCGGGCCGCGCCGGCGCCGTAGTGACCAAGGACGAGCTCTTGCGCGCGGTGTGGGGTGACGAGCAGGCGGCTACCCGCAACGCGGTAGAGGTCTACGTCGGCTACCTGCGGCGCAAGCTCGACGCGGCGGGGGCGGACGGGATCGTGCGTACCGTGCGCGGTCACGGCTACCTGGCGTCCACCAGCGAAATCGACTCCGCGCTCGACTCGCCGCCCAGGTGAGGCCGCGCTTGAGCGGCCTGTGGCTGCGGCGCTCGATGCGCTTCCGGATCACCACCGTGGCCACGGCGGTGACGCTGCTGGTGCTGTTGTGGCTGGCGGTGGTGAGCAGCCGGATGATCGGGCCGCTGCTGGTGCGCTCGGCGGACGACGAGCTGGCACCGGTGCTGGCGTCGTCGATTTCGAGCGTGAGCCGGGGGGCCGCGCCTGCCCAGCTGCCGAACGTCCAGGTGCACGTGCTCGACACCTCGGGGGCACCGGTGGACGGACTGCCCCGACCGCTGCTGTCGAGCGGCGACGTCCGGGTCCTGAAGGCCGGTACCTCGGTACTGCGGCTGGACGACGTGCCGCCGACGCGCTGGCTGGGGACGGTCGCCACGACCCCGGACGGGTCACAACGGCTTGTCGTCGTGGGGACGGGTCTGTCGGGGTACGCGGCGGCCCAGCGCAGCGCCCTGCGGTGGCAGCTGATCGCGGCGATCATCGCGGCTTGCGCGGCGGCCCTCGCCACGTGGGTGGCGGTGCGGTCGGCGCTGCGACCGGTGGAGCGCATGCGCCAAGCCGCGGCCCGCCTCGGTGCGGGCAGGCGGTTGCCGCTCCCGTCATCGCACGACGAACTGCGCTCCCTGGCGGGCGCCCTGAACGATTTGTTGGCCCGTCGGGACGAAGCGGCGGACCGACTTCGGCGCTTCACCGGAGATGCGGCGCACGAGCTGCGGTCGCCGGTCGCGTCGATCCGGGTGCAGGCGGAGGTGGCGGTCGCGCATCCGGATCCAGACCTGGCGCAGGAGGTCCTGACCGACGTCATGCGCGAGTCGGAGCGGCTTTCCTCGCTGGTGGACGGGCTGTTGACCCTGGCTCGGTCGGATGCGGGGGAGGTGCCGCCCGCCGAACCGGTGGACTTGGCCGCAGCGGCCGTGTCTGCGGCGGCCAGGTATCCGGATGGTCCGTCCGTGGTGGTGCATGTGCCCGCCGGGCTGTGCTGGGTACTGGCGGCACCGTCCGAAGTGGACCTGGTGCTGGACAACCTGTTGCGCAATGCCTGCCGCCATGCGCGTTCCCGGATCACGGTGACCGTCATCGGCGGGGCCGCGGCGAGCCGACTTGTGGTGGATGACGACGGTGAGGGGATTGCGCCGGAGCACCGTAAGAAGGTGCTTGACCGGTTCTATCGCGTACAGGACGACCGGGCTCGTAGTAGTGGTGGGACGGGGTTGGGGCTGGCGTTGGTGGCGGAGGTCGTCCGTCGGCGGGGCGGGGCCGTGCGGGTGGGGGAGTCACCTGAGGGCGGGGCCCGGTTCCTGGTGAGTTGGCGGTCCGTGTCGGTGGTCTGAGCGCTCGCGCGGCGGGTCCTGCGGGGTGGTTCGCCTCGGCTGGGGAGGATGGAGCCGTGCGTGCTGTCGCTGCTGCTCTGGTCGAGGCCTCGGTCGTCGGGGTGAAGGCGCCTTTCCCGTTGCTCGCGGAGGGCGACGAGGTGTGGGTGGGTGACGTCGCGCTGCGAGTCGTGCGGCTCGACGCGGACGGGTTGGTGGCCGAGGGGTCAGGCGGAACGTTGCGGATTGCGGTTGCCGGGGATGGGGTGCAGGCGACCGGGGCGGTTCCGGGTGGTGCGGTGCCGGTGCGGTCGCCGGAGTTGCGGGATGGGCGGGTGGTGCGGTCTGGCGGGGATAGGCCGGAGGCGGCAAGTGCGGGGGGTGTGTTGCGCATTGCGGTAGCCGGTGATGAGGTGCTGGTGTCCGGGGTGGTGCCGGAGGGGATTGCCGAGCGGGTGTCGGCGCGGGTGGCTGAGCTGCGGGAGGCGCGGGTGGTTGTGGGGGCCGCGATCGTGGCCGGTGGGCGGTTGCTGGTGCAGGAGCGGGGGTTTCCGGCGGAGGTTGCCGGGAAGTGGGAATTGCCGGGTGGGCGGGTCGAGCCGGGGGAGTCCGATGTGGACGCTCTGCGGCGGGAGTGCCGGGAGGAGTTGGGGGTCCGGGTCGAGGTCGGGGAGCCGGTGGGGGTGGACGTGCCGCTGCGGCGTGACCTGGTGTTGCGGGTCTACTCGGCGTCCGTGGTGGAGGGGGAGGTCGCGGCCTTGGAGCACCGGGGTGTGCGTTGGGTGGGGAGCGTGGAGTTGGCGCAGGTCGACTGGCTGCCCGCGGACCGGGTGCTGGTGCCCGCGCTGGGGGAGTTGCTGGGGTGACGGGTTCGGTGCGCCGGGCGGGCGCACCGAACCGGGGGTGTCAGTGGGTGGCGAGTTCGGCCTGGCAGCGGGCGATGAGGGCGTCCAGCGCCGGACGGGTGAACTGGAGGCAGAACAGCTGCCCGAGCCTGCTCTCGTTGAAGTGCAGGTCGACGGTGTCCTTGTCCTGCTCCACCCGAATCGGGCAGTCCGGCGCGACGGTGACCACGGTGTCGAAGGTCAGGGCGGTGTGACTCATGAGAGCGCTCCCAGTGGGATTGGTTCGGGGTGCGGTGATGGCCCTGCGATCACGCACGACTACGCTGCGATCACGCGAGGGGCCAGTTCGGACCCGGTGGGATACTTGTATCCCAAACCGTAGGGGGTACGTGTGCCCAATGGCATTCCCTCAATCGGGGGAACTTCTACGATGATCGTCTGGAGGAAGACTCATGGCTAAAGGCACGTCGACGATGCCCCGGGTGTTCCTCGGCGTAGCCCTGCACCAACTCCGGGTGGACGCGGGAATCTCGTTGGAGACCGCTTCCCGGCACATCGGCAAGAGTCGCCAACGGCTGATGTACCTGGAAGAAGGCTGCGCCACCCTCACGGCGGACGAGCTGACGAAGCTCGCGGAGTTCCTTGGTGCCGAAGGGGATCGGCTGACCGAACTCGAAGCCCTCGGTGTGGATGCCCGGAAATCCCCGACCGGCGACCCGTACACGGACCTGGGACCGGAGTCCTGGCGCCGAGTGGCCTACCTCGAGGCCAAGGCGCAGACCATCCAGTCGTACGAGAACGGCGTCTTCCCGGCCCTGCTCCAAAGCGCGGACTACGCGGAAGCCTTGATCCGGGCAACGGAAGGGATCTGGCAAGAACCGCTGTCCGACAAGTTGCGCCGGAGCCGGGCGGCCTTCCGGCTGGAGCGCCAGCGGCGCGCCTTCGAGGCGGAGGAAGCGAAGCGGGTCTCCTTGTACTTCACGGAAGACACCTTCAACCAGGCGGTGGGCTCCCCGGAGGTCATGCACGCTCAGGGGCGGCACATCCTCGACCTCGCCGAGCTCCATGACAACCTGGATGTCAGGGTTATCCCGGCGACGACCTGGGACAATCCCGCGCAGCGGGGTGGCTTGTCGCTCTTCGGTTTCAGCGACCTGGTGCGCTCGATCGGATTCTTGTCGGTCCTCTATGGACCTTCGACCTACATGAACGCAGCGGAGGACACCGCGCGCATGTCCCGTGCGTTCAAACGGCTGGATGAACTCGCGCTAGGTCGAGACGACACGCTGACACTGATTGCGGCGAGAGTGAAAGGGTTCAGTTGATGAGTTATGCCCCACGGGACACCGGCTGGTTCAAGAGCAGCTTCAGCGGCGGCGCGGATGACAACTGTGTCGAGGTGCGCTTCGCCGAGGGCGAGCCGGTGGCGGTCCGTGACTCCAAGAACCCCGGCGCGACCCTTTCCTTCAGCCCCAACGCTTGGGCCTTGGCCGTCTCACTCGGCCAGTAGCCGTTCCGCCGCTGCCCTGCGCACCTTGTCCGCCAGGTCGTTGCGGAGGGCTTTGGCCAACACCGCCAGTTTCGCGGTTCGGGTGGTCGGGAGGTTCCTCTCGACCACCGCCGCGAGTTCCGGCTCCGCCAGCGAATCGCACCACAGGGTCGCCGCGTCGTAGCCCGCCGGGGCTTGGCCCCAGTGGTCCCAGTCGAGCAGGGCCGGAGTCGGTTGCCGCAGGTGCGGCCAGCGGACGTTGCCGTTGGCGGTTTCCCACGCCTCGACCTCGACCCGGGCCCCGTGCCCGTAGGCGTACTTCACCGCCCGGTCGATCTCGGCCTGGCTGATCATCACGCGGTCCGTCGGGTGACTAGCCACCACCGACAGCACCGAACCCAACGCGCGCCACCAGGAATCGGGCAACGCCAAGGCGTCCGCGACCGGGTCGCCCCCTGGGCGGCTCACCAGCTCCGCCCGGAACGTCAACCCCTCGGTCCACTCGCACGCGTCCAGCACCAGCGGTTTCGGCACCGCCACCGCACCGGCATCCGCCAGGCCCGACCACAGGAACACTTCCTGCGCGCTCCCGACCACCACCCGCACGCTCACCGCGTCCCCGTGCGCCCACGCGGCCCGGCCGAGGACCTCCACGTCCCCCACCGAAACCCCGAAACCGGCTGCGGCCCGCACAAGAGCGGGCCGCAGCAGTTCCGGTAACGCGCGCACTACTTCTGGTCGCGGGCCTTGTCCCGCGACCGCTGACGACCGCGGGTGGTCGCGTCCAGGATGGTCTTGCGGACGCGGACGAAGTCCGGGGTGACCTCGACGCACTCGTCGTTGGCGCAGAACTCCAGGGCCTCTTCCAGGCTCAGCTTCCGCGGCCTGGCCAGGGTCTCCATGACGTCCGCCGAGGAGGAGCGCATGTTGGTGAGCTTCTTCTCCTTGGTGACGTTCACGTCCAGGTCCTCGGCGCGCGGGTTCTCGCCGACGACCATGCCCTCGTACACGTCCGCGCCGGGCTCGACGAAGAACGTGCCGCGGTCGGCCAGCTGCAGCATCGCGTACGCGGTCACCGGGCCCTGCCGGTCGGCCACCAGCGAGCCCGAGTGCCTGCTGCGGATCTCGCCCGCCCACGGGAAGTAGCCCTCGAAGATCGCGTTGGCGATGCCGGTGCCGCGGGTCTCGGTCAGGAAGTCGGTGCGGAAGCCGATCAGGCCCCGGGACGGGACCACGAACTCGACCTTGATCCGGCCGGAGCCGTGGCCGCTCATGTTCTCCAGGCGGCCCTTGCGGTTCGCCAGCAGCTGCGTGATCGCACCGAGGTGCTCCTCCGGCGCGTCGACCGTCAGGTGCTCGAACGGCTCGCACAGCTTGCCGTCGATGGTGCGGGTGACGACCTCCGGCTTGCCGACGGTCAGCTCGAAGCCCTCGCGGCGCATCTGCTCGACCAGGATGGCCAGCGCCAGCTCGCCGCGGCCCTGCACCTCCCACGCGTCCGGGCGCTCGGTGGGCAGCACGCGCACGCTGACGTTGCCGACCAGCTCCACGTCCAGCCGGGTCTTCACCATGCGCGCGGTGAGCTTGTTGCCGCCGCTGCGGCCCGCCATCGGCGACGTGTTCACGCCGATGGTCATCGAGATCGCGGGCTCGTCGACGGTCAGCCGGGGCAGCGCCACCGGGTTGTCCACATCGGCCAGCGTGTCGCCGATGGTGATGTCCGGGATACCGGCGATCGCGACCAGCTCACCGGCGCTCGCCTCTTCGGCGGGCACCCGCTCCAGGGCCTCGGTGACCAGCAGCTCCGTGATGCGCACGTTCGACACCGAGCCGTCCTCGCGCATCCACGCCACGGTCTGGCCCTTGCGGATGCGACCGGCGTAGACCCGGCACAGCGCGATGCGACCGAGGAAGCTCGACGCGTCCAGGTTGGTCACCAGGGCGCTCAGCGGGGCCGACGGGTCGGCCAGCGGCGCCGGGACCTTGTCCAGCAGCAGGTCGAACAGCGGGTCCAGGTTCTCGCTGTCGGGCAGGCCGCCGTCCTCGGGCTGGGTCAGGCTCGCCCGACCGGCGCGCGCCGAGGCGTACACCACGGGCAGGTCCAGCACCGACTCGTCCAGGTCGTCGAGCTCGGCGGCCAGGTCGAGCAGCAGGTCGTGGGTCTCCTCGACGACCTCGGAGATCCGCGCGTCCGGCCGGTCCACCTTGTTCACCACGAGCACGACCGGCAGCGACGAGGCCAGCGCCTTGCGCAGCACGAACCGGGTCTGCGGCAGCGGGCCCTCGCTGGCGTCGACGAGCAGCAGCACGCCGTCGACCATGGACAGACCGCGCTCCACCTCGCCGCCGAAGTCGGCGTGGCCGGGGGTGTCCACCACGTTGATGACGATCGGCCCGTCCGGCGTCTGGCGGCGCACGGCGGTGTTCTTCGCCAGGATCGTGATGCCCTTCTCACGCTCCAGCTCGCCCGAGTCCATGACCCGGTCGACGACCTCGGCGCGGGCGGTGAAGGCGCCGGACTGGCGCAGCATGGCGTCGACCAGGGTGGTCTTGCCGTGGTCGACGTGCGCGACGATGGCGACGTTGCGCAGATCGTGGCGGCGCAGGCCGGTGGGGGCCTGCTCGGCGGCGGTGGTCGCAGTGGGCACGCGTGTGCTCTCCGGTTTCCTAGCTCTGGCGGTTGAGGGCTACCCGGCGGCATCACGCTGGTGGGGCGCCCGCGCGGCCGTGACTGGGCCGCTGATGGCGGATACCAGGATACCCCGTCACCTGGTGTGAGCAGTGCCACGCGCGGGATCAAGAAAGGTTAACCTAACCTCAGTCCGGAATTCACCGCGGACGAGAGGGGGTGGCAGGTGGGGGGCAAGAAGACGCGCACGCCCGCTGAGCAGGTCAAGAAGCTGATGAAGTCGGGCAAGGTCAAGAAGAAGTGCTGCCAGTCCAAGCCGCGCTGCTCGAAGTGCCCGGTGCTCGCGCTCAAGCGCCTCAAGGCCGCCTGAACCGATTGAAGGCCCCGGGGCCGCTGCGCTACCTTTCACCTCGATGCGCACACACGACGTCACTCAGTGGTGGGCCGCCAGCAGGCGGCCCTGACTTCGCGCACCCACAGGCCGCCCGACCGGGCGGCCTGACGCGTGTCCCGGGCGGGTGGCCCCAGCCCAAGGAGACCCCCGATGACCCGCCTCTCGGCGATCACCCCCTCCGGCCACGCCCACCTCGGCAACTACCTCGGCGCCATCCGCCGCTGGGCCCGCGAGGGCGCGCCCGGGGACCTGTACTTCGTCAGCGACCTGCACGCCATGACCGTGTCCTACAACCCGGCGCGGCTGCGCAAGCTCGCCCGCGAGACGCTGGCCGTGCTGGTCGCCGCCGGGATCGACCCGGCGCGCGTGTGCGTGCAGTCCGACCTGGTGCGGGAGCTGGGGGCGCTGAGCTGGGTGCTGGAGTGCACCTGCTCGTTCGGCGAGGCGTCGCGGATGACCCAGTTCAAGCAGAAGGCCGACGGCCAGGGCACCGTCCGGCTCGGCCTGCTGACCTACCCGGTGCTGATGGCCGCCGACATCCTGCTGCAGAACGCCACCGAGGTGCCCGTCGGCCAGGACCAGACCCAGCACGTCGAGCTGGCGCGCAGCCTGGCCCGGCGGTTCAACTCGACCTTCGGCGAGGTGTTCACCGTGCCCCGCGCGGTGATGGCGCCGACGGCGGCGCGGGTGATGGACCTGTCCGACCCGACCCGCAAGATGTCGAAGTCCACCCAGGACAGCGCGGGCGTGGTGTTCCTGCTCGACGAACCGGACCTGGTCCGCCGCAAGATCACCCGGGCGGTCACCGACAACGAGGCCAGACTCGAGTACCGGCCGAGCAGCCAGCCGGGGTTGGCGAACGTGCTGGAGATCCTGGCCGCCTGCACCGGCCGCTCGCCGGTCGAGGTCGCCGACGACCACTCGTCCTACGGCGAGCTCAAGAACGCGGCGGCGGACGCGGTCATCGAGGAGCTGCGCCCGCTGCGCACGCGCGTGCTGGAGCTGCTCGACGACCCCACCACCCTCGACGGGATCCGCGCGGCGGGCGCCGAACGGGCCCGCGAGCGCGGCGCGCACACCCTCGCGTCGGCGTTGCGCATGGCGGGCGTCGGCTGAAGGTCCGCCGGAAGACCGTCGAATTGCGCGGTTCCCCGGACAGGGCCACGGTCAAGATCGGACAATCGGTGCCGTCGGCGGTCGACCCCGCCGGCGATCGAGTTCGCCGTGATCGAAACCACCTGTTCCGGGGAACCGGAGCACCCGTGTGGAACCCGCGAACCGGGTCGCGCGTCATGCGTTCGGCCGCATAACCGGTGGCGGACCCGGGGTGGTCGTCTGGCAGCATGACCACCGAGTCACCTGGGGGAGGAGGATTCGTGCGCGTTCGGAGAACGGTTCTCCGGAGCGCCGCGGCCATCGCGGTCGCGGTGTCCCTCGCCGCGTGCACGAACGCGCCACCACCGCCGCTGGTCACCACCGAGGTCGCGCGGACCCAGGCCACCAAGGCCCCCACGCTCAACGAGGCCGTCGTCGGCGTCGACAGCGTGCAGGGCGGCTACAACCCGCACAAGCTCGCCGACCAGTCCACGATCACCACCGCGCTGGCCGACGTGCTGCTGCCCTCCGTCTTCCGACCGGCCGCCGACGGCACCCCCACCCTCGACGGCACCCTCATGGTCTCCGCCGAGGTCACCAGCGCCGAGCCCTACACCGTCACGTACCGGCTGCGCCCCGAGGCGGCCTGGTCCGACAGCGCGCCCATCGCCGCCGAGGACTTCGTCTACCTGTGGGAGCAGCTGCGCACCGAGCCGGGCGTGCTCGACAGCGCGGGCTACCGGCTGATCGGCAACATCTCCGCCCGTGAAGCGGGTCGGGTCGTCGAGGTCACCTTCACCAAGCCCTACCCGGGCTGGCGGACGCTGTTCTCCGACCTGCTGCCCGCGCACCTGCTCAAGGACATGCCCGGCGGCTGGGCCAGCGTGCTGCGGGACAACTTCCCGGTGACCGGCGGCCCGTTCTCGCTCAAGGGCATCGACCGCGACCGCGGCGAGGCCGTGCTGGAGCGCAACGACCGCTACTGGGCCGCGCCCGTGCCGCTGGACCGGATCATCCTGCGCCGCGGCGACACCACCGGCGTGGCCAACGCGCTGCGCTCCGGGCACAACCAGCTCGCCCTGCTCAGCCCGGACGCCGCGGGCCAGAGCGCGCTCAAGGCGCTGGAACCGCTGGCCACCACGACGACCGTGCCGCGCTCGACGGTGGCCACGCTGCTGCTGCGACCGGTCGGCACCGCCATGGCCGACCCGCGCATCCGGTCCGTGCTGGCCGCGCTGATCGACCGCCAGGCGCTCACCGCGGCGGGCACCGGCGGCGGCCCGGGCAGCGCGCTGCCCGCGAACGCGCAGGTGCTGGCGCCGAGCGCGCGCGGCTACACCGCGACCGTGCCCGCCAACACCCCGGACAAACCGGACGTCGCGCTCGCCGAGAACCTGTTGACCCAGGCCGGGTACACCAAGGTCGACGGCAGCTGGTCGCTCGGCGGTACCCCGCTCAACCTGGTGATCGCCGCGCCGGAGGGCCGCAAGTCCTATGTGGACATGGCGCGCGAGTTGCAGCGCCAGCTCTCCGTCGGCGGCGTGCAGTCGCGGCTGGTCACCCCGGACGGCGCCGACCTGTTCACCCGGCTGCTCGCGCCGCGGCCCGCCACCGCCGCGGTCGCCGAGGCGGACCGGATCGACCTGGTGCTGGCGCCGCAGCCCGCCGCGGGCGACCCGGCGACGCTGCTGGCGGGCCGCTTCGGCTGCGCCCCGACCACGCCGGGGGAGCCTGGCCAGCCGTCGACCGCGCCCCAGGCCGACAACCCGGCGGGCTTCTGCGACCCGGGCCTGCAACCCACCATCGACCAGGCGCTGACCGGCGAGCTGGCGTTCACCGCGGCGGCCGAGCAGGTCGAGCCCGCGCTGTGGAGCCGGACGGTCGCGCTGCCGCTCTACCAGGAGGCCGACACCCTGCTGACCGGGCGCGTGATGTCCGGTGTGTCCACCGGACCGCCCTGGGCCGGGCCGTTCGCGACCGCCACTCAGTGGCGTCGAGCGGAGGGGTGACTCAGGCCACTCTCCGTCATCGACAAGCCACCAACGGGTACCCCCTGGTAACGGTCCCGTTGCGTGGTGCTGTGCGCTTGTCACCCTTTGGTCACGATCACTGTCGCGGAGGTGACCGGGGTGCTGCTTCGTTCCTAGCGTGCGCACCTAGTGCGCCACCCAATGCTTGATTGGGGGCGCGATGGGTTACGGGTGCAGCCCGACCGGACCGGTCGCGGGTGGCCCTGTGCTAGGAGGGCACGTGTCAACTAAGAAGAGCACTCTGTCGGCGATCTCCTTGGTCGTCGGTGCGTCGCTCGTCCTGAGCGCTTGTGGCGGCACCAGCGACAACGGCGGCAACGGCGGCAGCACCGGGGCGAACGAGCCGACCGGCGACATCGCGGCCATGGCCATCGCCAAGGGCGAGGCGGGCGACGAGTACACCTCGCCGGAGGTCCCGCAGTCCAACGACACCTTCACGGTGTCGACCGACAACCCGTACACCGCGTACAACAACTCCGCGGCGGACGCGAACAACTCGTACAACACCTTCGCGCTGGCCTCGGTGATCTCCGGCGCGTACAAGCTCGACGGCAACAACAAGGTCCTGCTCAACAAGGACGTGATGGAGTCCGTCGAGGTCACCAGCAAGTCGCCCCAGGTGGTCACCTGGAAGATCAAGCCGGGCATCACCTGGTCCGACGGCGAGCCGTGGGACTGCGACGACTTCTACCTGGCTTGGCTGTCCTCGACCGGCAAGGCCAAGGACGGCGACAAGGACATCTTCACCTCGGCGAACACCACGGGCTACGACCAGATCGGCAAGGTCGAGTGCCCCAAGCCGACCGAGGTCGTCACCACCTTCGACAACCCGTACCCGGACTACAAGGGCCTGTTCGGCATCTCGCTGGACATCATGCCCGCGCACATCCTGGAGAAGGAGACCGGCGTCGCCGACGTCACCAAGCTGACGCCGACCGGCGGTGACCAGGCCGCGCTGAAGAAGGTCGCGGAGTTCTGGAAGACGAAGTGGAACGGCTTCGACGCGAAGCTGATGCCCGCGTCCGGCCCGTACATGATCACCCACTTCGAGCAGGGCAACGCGGTCACCCTCGAGCGCAACCCCAAGTGGGCGGCCAAGCCCGGCGGCCCGGCCAAGGTGATCCTGCGCGGCATCTCCGACCAGGTGGCCCAGGCCCAGGCGCTGGAGAACGGCGAAGTCCAGGTCAACTCGATGGCCCAGCCCGACTCGAACGCGGCCGACCGGCTGCGCGGCCTGTCCTCGCAGGGCGTGCGCTTCGGCGCGTCGAACGGCCTGTCCTTCGAGCACCTCGACCTGAACTACAAGAACAAGTGGCTGCAGGACCAGGCCGTGCGCAAGGCCTTCATGCAGTGCGTGAACCGCGACGAGCTGGCGGAGAAGCTGATTCGCCCGGTGCTCGACACCGCCAAGCCGCTCGGCTCGCTGGTCTTCTTCCAGGCGGAAGAGGGCTACACCGACAACTACGCCGCCTACACCGGTGACGCCAACGCCTCGAAGGCCACCCTCGAGGGCGCGGGCTTCACCATCGGCGGCGACGGGTTCGCGACCAAGGGCGGCGAGAAGCTCTCGCTCAAGATCGCGCACACCGACATCCCGCGGCGCAAGCAGACCGTCGAGCTGATCCAGTCGCAGTGCAAGGCGGCGGGCATCGAGATCATCGACGACACCGACCCGAACTTCCTCGACACCCGGGTCAGCCAGGGCGACTACGACATCGCGCTGTTCGCGTGGTCGGCCGCGCCGTTCAAGTCCGCGCAGAAGTCGATCTACGAGACGAACGGTGGCCAGAACTGGTCCGCCTACACCAACCCGAAGGTCGACGCGGCCTACAAGGACGCCAACAGCAACCTCGACGAGGCTGCCGGGCGCAAGGCGTTCCAGGAAGCCGACCGGCTGATGGCGGAGGACAACTACTCGCTGCCGCTGTACCAGCTGCCGAACATGTGGGCCTTCAAGGGCATCGACAAGGTGTACTTCCAGTCCTACAACGGCGCGCTCTGGAACGTCAACGAGTGGGTCAAGACCTCCTGAGTCGACCCGCCGCCCCCAGGCGGCGTCGCACTGGTCGATAGACGAAGGGGCCGGACCAGAAGTCCGGCCCCTTCGCTTCGGTTCCTGACCCGCCGGGCGCACACTGGCGGAACAGGGAGCACACCAGCGGCAGCCACCACACCGGCCGCCTGGGTCCCCACCGAGGAGTTCTCGTGATTCGCTACATCATCAGACGGCTGCTCATCTCGATCCCCATCCTGGGCATCGGCAGCATCTTCGCCTTCTTCCTGGTCGCGGCCGCGGGCAACCCGGTGGCCGAGCTGAAGGCCAAGCCGGGCGTCACCGCCCAGCAGATCCACGACCTCGAGGTCAGCCTCGGCCTCGACCAGCCGATCATCGTCCGGTACTGGAAGTGGCTGGTCGACTTCGTCCAGGGCGACTGGGGCCAGAGCATCGCCCTGGGCCAGGCCAAGGTGGACATCTTCGACTCGATCATGCGCGGGCTGTGGATCACCGCCCGGCTGGTCGTGTTCGCCGAGCTGCTGGCCATCGTGCTCGGCGTCGTGGTCGGTGTGATCGCGGCGGTGAAACAGTATTCGATCTTCGACTACCTGGCCACTTCGAGTGCCTTCCTCATGTTCTCGATGCCGGTGCTCTGCGTCGCGGTCATCCTCAAGACCTACGGCATCAAGTTCAACAACGTGCTCGAGAGCCTGGGCATGGACCGCTGGGTCAGCACCGTCAGCCCCACGCCCGACCAGGTCGACCGGACCTTCGGCGAGGCGATATTCAAGCTGACCGGCACCTACGTGCTGCCGACGCTGACCCTCGCGCTCATCAGCTTCGCCGCGTACAGCCGCTTCCAGCGCGCCTCGATGCTGGAGACGCTCAACTCCGACTACGTGCGCACCGCGCGGGCCAAGGGCATCTCGCAGCGCCGGGTGATCTTCAAGCACGCTTTCCGCAACGCGCTGATCCCGGTGACCACGCTGTTCTCCATCAACGCCGCCGCGCTGTTCTCCGGCGCGATCGTCACCGAGACGGTCTTCGGCTGGAAGGGCATGGGCAACCTGCTGGTGCAGTCCATCCGCACCTTCGACCCCTACATGCTGATGGGCTGGCTGATGGTCACCGCCGCGCTGGTCATCGTGTTCAACCTGGTTGCCGACATCATGTACGGCATCCTCGACCCGAGGATCCGCCTTGCCTAGCGACCCCGTGCTCAACCCGCTGCAGCCCACCGGGCTGCCCGCCGCGGGCACCGCGCCCGTGGCCACCGCAGGCGAGTTCGACGCCACCAAGGCGCGCAAGCAGAGCACGCTCATCGTGCGCCGCTTCTTCCGCCACCGCCTCGCCGTGGTCGCGCTCGTGGTGTTCCTGCTGATCTGCGCGTTCGGGTTCCTCGGCCCGCTGTTCTGGACCGTCTCGGTCGAGGACACCTCCAGCCGCGGCTACCTGCCGCCCAGCGGGGCGCACCCGCTCGGCACCATCCAGACCGGCAAGGACATGCTGGCCCAGCTCATCCGCGGCACCCGGCTGTCGGTGCAGATCGCGCTGGTCGTCGCCATCGGGTCCACCGTCGTCGGGGTCACCTTCGGCGCGCTCGCGGGCTACCTGCGCGGCGCGGTGGACAGCGTGATCAGCCGGTTCACCGACCTGATGCTGATCATCCCGCAGGTCGCGGTGGCCGCCATCCTGGTCCGCGCGCTCAGCGGCTCCTGGTACACGGTGGCGTTCATCCTGGCCGCGTTCGCCTGGATGAGCATCGCGCGCATCACCCGCGGCGAGACGCTGTCGCTGTCGCAGCGCGAGTTCATCGAGGCCGCGCGGGCCTCCGGCGCCAAGACGCACTGGATCATCTTCCGGCACCTGGTGCCGAACATGATCGGCACCATCACGGTGAACACCACGCTGGCCGTGGCGACCGCGGTGCTCTCCGAGGCCGCGCTGTCGTTCATCGGGCTGGGTGTGCAGCCGCCGGACACCTCCCTGGGGCTGATCATCAACGAGAACTACTCGCAGATCACCAACCGGCCGTGGCTGTTCTGGGGCCCGTTCGTGATCGTCGTGCTGCTCTCGCTCGCGGTGAACTTCATCGGCGACGGCCTGCGCGACGCGTTCGACCCCCGGCAGACGAAGGTGCGTGCCTGATGAGCAGTGCTGTCCGCACCGACACCGTGCTGTCGGTCGAGAACCTGTCCGTGACCTTCCCGACCGACGACGGCAACGTGCGCGCCGTGCGGGACGTGTCCTACGTCCTGCGGCCGCGCGAGGTGCTCGGCATCGTCGGCGAGTCCGGGTCCGGCAAGTCCGTGTCGTCCATGGCCGTCATGGGCCTGCTGCCCGCCAGCGCCAAGATCACCGGGTCGATCCGCTACAAGGACCGCGAACTGGTCGGGCTGTCCTACAAGGACATGCAGAGCGTGCGCAACAACGGCGTCGCGATGATCTTCCAGGACCCGATGACCTCGCTGAACCCGGTCTACACCATCGGCTGGCAGCTGGCCGAGGCCTACCGGGCGCACCACGACGTGTCGAAGAAGGCCGCGTGGCGCAAGGCGGTCGAGGCGCTGGAACTGGTCGGCATCCCGCAGCCGGACCGGCGCGCGGCGCAGTACCCGCACGAGTTCTCCGGCGGCATGCGGCAGCGGGTGATGATCGCCATGGCGATCATCAACGACCCGGACGTGATCATCGCCGACGAGCCGACCACCGCGCTCGACGTGACCGTGCAGGCGCAGATCCTCGAAACGCTGCTGCGGCTGCGCGACGAGGTGAACGCGGGCATCATCCTGATCACCCACGACCTCGGCGTGGTCGCGGGCATGGTCGACCGGGTGCAGGTCATGTACGGCGGCACGGTCGTGGAGTCCGGGCCGGTCGAGGAGGTCTTCGACCACCCCCGGATGCCCTACACCGTCGGCCTGCTCGGCTCGCTGCCCAACCCGGCCAAGCTCGGCCAGCGGCTCACCCCGATCACCGGTGCGCCGCCGTCGCTGATCAACCTGCCGCCGGGCTGCGCGTTCTCCCCGCGCTGCCCGCTGGTGGCCAACCAGTGCCGCGTCGACGAGCCCGAGCTGCACGGCACCGAGCGCGGCGACCACACCACCCGCTGCTTCCGGTGGCCGGACCTGGCGTCCATGCAGCACTCGCGGGACCTGTTCGTCCGCGACGAGATCGGTGTGGTGGAGAACCCCGCCGCGCTGGTCGAGGCCGACCCGTACCTGCCGGTCGCCGAGGAGGCGCACACCATCGAGCTGCGCCTGCCCCAGGAAGGTCCGCACGCATGACACACGCCAACACCGCCCCCGCGCGCGCCGCGGCGGACCGCGCGGACACCCCGCTGCTGCGGGTCCACGAGCTGGTCAAGTCCTTCCCGGTGCGCGGCGGCGGGATCATCCCGCGCACCGTCGGGCAGGTGCAGGCCGTGTCCGGGGTCAGCTTCGACCTCGAGCGCGGCGAGACCCTCGGCCTGGTCGGCGAGTCCGGCTGCGGCAAGTCCACCACCGGCCGGGCCATCCTCCAGCTGCACAAGCCCACGTCGGGCTCGGTGCGGTTCGAGGGGCGCGAGCTGACCACGCTCAAGCCCGCGCAGATGCGGCCGCTGCGGGCGGACCTGCAGATCGTGTTCCAGGACCCGTACGCGTCGCTGGACCCGCGCTGGCAGGTCAACGACGTCGTGGCCGAGCCGCTGCGCATCCACGACCGCGGCAGCGCCAAGGACATCCAGCAGCGCGTGAACCACCTGCTGGAACTCGTCGGCCTCAACCCCGAGCACCGCAACCGCTACCCGCACGAGTTCTCCGGCGGCCAGCGCCAGCGCATCGGCATCGCCCGCGCGCTGGCCCTGGACCCGAAGCTCATCGTGCTCGACGAGCCGGTGTCCGCGCTGGACGTGTCGGTGCAGGCCGGGGTGGTCAACCTGCTGGAGGAGTTGCAGCAGCGGCTCGGGCTGGCGTACCTGTTCGTGGCGCACGACCTGTCGGTGGTGCGGCACATCTCGCACCGGGTGGCGGTCATGTACCTGGGCAAGATCGTGGAGATCGGTGACCGGGAGTCCATCTACACCCGGCCGACGCACCCGTACACGCAGGCGCTGCTGTCCGCGGTGCCGGTGCCGGACCCGCGCCAGGAACGCCAACGCCAGCGGATCGTCCTGCGCGGCGACGTCCCCAGCCCGGTCGACCCGCCCTCGGGCTGCCGCTTCCGCACCCGCTGCTGGAAGGCCCAGGAAGTCTGCGCCGTCGAGGAACCCCCACTGATCCGCCATGGTGCGACCTTCTCGGCCTGCCACTTCGCCGAGGAGCGCAACGTCCTGCCCTGAGGACGCTCACTCGAATGCCCTAATGTGTGGCGATTTGCGCAGGTGGGAGGCGGGGTGGTGGCATGGCCGCCGTCACCCCGCCGCCGCCGGGAAGTCAGCGGTCCCGGTGTCCCCAGCCACCAGCCCTACGCGATCCCCGAGTCGGTGATCTGAGTGCGTCGAGACCGGTTCGTCGAACACCTCCGCGACCTGTTGGCCGCCAGCGGACACCCGGGCATCGCCGAGGTCGGCTCGTACACGATCAACAGCGGGCTGCAGGACATCGAGATCAAGTGCACCGACAACCGGGTGATCCGCCTCAACATCACCCGCACGTCGCCGCCCGGCGGCGACAACTTCAGCGAGCCCGAACGCATCGTCACCAAGAGCTAGCGCGCGGACGGCTCGGTCGCGTACTGGGTACCGGTCGAAATCGGGCGTAGTAGGGTTCCCCCGCCGGGGCCGTTGGCGTCCCGCCACGGTCGACCGGTGCGCGGTTCCACTGCCCGCGCCCCGACGCCGCCCCTAGAAGCGCTTAGGCTGAAACCCGATGCTGACAGCCCCACCCAGACTGCTGCTCGTGCACGCCCACCCGGACGACGAGAGCCTGTGGACCGGCGGCACGATCGCCCGCTACGCCGCCGCGGGCGTGCAGGTCACCCTGGTCACCTGCACCCTCGGCGAGGTCGGCGAGATCATCCCCGAGTCGCTGGCCCAGCTCGCCGCCGACCACGCCGACCAGCTCGGCGGGTACCGGGTCGGCGAACTGCGCGCGGCCTGCGCGGCGCTCGGCGTGTCCGACCACCGCTACCTCGGCGGCATGGGCCGCTGGCGCGACTCCGGCATGGTCGACACCCCGGCCAACGCGCACCCGCGGGCCTTCGCCTCCGGTGACCTCGCCGCGCAGGTCCAGGAGCTGGTCGCGATCCTGCGCGACGTGCGCCCCCAGGTCGTGGTGACCTACGGGCCCGACGGCGGCTACGGCCACCCCGACCACGTCCGCGCGCACGAGATCACCGCCGCCGCGGTCGCCGAGGTGCCTGACGTCGAGCGCCTCTACTACACCGTCGTGTCCCGGCAGGCCGTCGACGCCGGCGTCGCCGCGCTGGCCGGGGTCGACGGGTTGCCCTGGCGCCTGCCCGCCCCCGGTGAGCTGCCCGCCGTGGACGACGCGGAGATCACCACGTCCGTCGCGATCGGTGACCACCTGCCCGCCAAGCTCCGCGCGCTCCGGGCGCACGCCACCCAGGTGAGCGTCTGGCAGGCCCAGGACGGCACCTACAGCTATGCGCTGTCCAACGGCGTCGCCCAACCGGTGCTGGAGCAGGAGTGCTACACGCTGGCGGGCGGGTCCGGCGAGGCCGCGGAGACCGACGTCTTCGGCGGACTCGCGCCGGTCGAGCACGTGGGCGCGGACCGGTGACCACCGGCGAGCGCGCGCGCTACGGCGGACTGCTCGCCCTGAGCGTGGTGCTCGCCGTGTTCGAGCTGTTCTTCCTGCCGCTGCGGCTCGACGGGCGGGTGCTGCCGGACGTCGGCGCCATCGAGTTCCCCATCACGGCGCTGCTGGCCGCGGTCACGCTGCCGTGGCTGGTCGGCCGGGCGGCGAAGATCAAGGCCAAGCCCTCGTTCGCGGGCGGACCGCTCTACGTCTGGCTGGCGACACTGCTGGTGTTCCTCGTGGCGGGCCCCGGCGGCGACGTGATTCTGATCGACGACTGGCGCACGCTGCTGCTCATGGCCGCGGGCGCGTTCCCGGCCACCATCAAGGTCGGCGGCGTGCTGGCCAAATCCGCGGCAGGAGGAGACAGTGAGCGAGGCGGTCACTGACCGGCAGATCGTTGCGATCTTACGACCGTTCGTCCGGGCGACCACGCCCCTGCTGACGGCGTTCCGCGACTACTCCGCCAGAACCGAGGAACAGGCCGACGACCCGAACACCGCGGTCATCGAGCAAGCCGACACCGAGGAACTGGCCAAGGTCGAGCGCGGCCTGCGGCAGAAGCTGCTCGACGGCCTCTCGTCGGTCAAGTTCCCCGGCACCGCCGCCTGGCGGGACCTGCCCGACGACAAGCGCGCGGACTGGTGGGTCAACCGCGTCGGCCGCGTCACCGTGCTGGTGGCGAGCGTCCCCGGCATCGGCGGCGCGCTGGCCGACCGGCTGCCCATCCAGGACACCCTGGCCACCGCCAGCCAGGGCCTGGTGCTCTCGGCGATGGCCGTCGAGTACGGGTACACCGACGTCGGCACCCGCGTCCGGCTGATCGCCAAGGTGCTCTTCGACCGCGACATCGACCCGGCGCTCGCCGAGGGCCGGGGCGGCGCGGAGGAGGACGCGGCCACCGCCGAGATGACCACCGACATCGACGCCTCCACCAGCAAGCACGGCCGGGTCACGCTCAAGGCCGCGGGCAAGGCGCTGTGGCGCGTCGGCCGCACCCTGTGGGGCCTCGGCGACGAACTGGACAAGCGGCCGCAGGGGCGGATCTACCACAAGGCCATCGGCCTGCTGCCGGTCGTCGGCATGGCGGGGGACTACCTCGGCGAGCGCAGCGCGTTGAAGCGCGCCGCGCGCCGGGGCCGCAAGTGGCTGGTCGCTCAGGGCGCCCAGTAGCGGTACCGGTGCGACTCGACGTACCCGAGGTCGGCGTAGATCCCCCTGGCGACCTCGTTGACCAGCGCGACCTGCAACACCCGGCTGGTGGCGCCGCGCGCGGCGGCCCAGGTGTCGAGCCCGTCGAGCAGGTGGGTGGCGATGCCCTGCCTGCGGTACTCGGGCAGCACCTCCAGCAGCGCGACGTACAGCCACGCGCCGACCAGGCAGCCGCGCGCCGTGCCGACGACCCGGCCGTCGCGGTGCACGGTGGCGTAGCCGAGCAGCGGGCCACCGGTCACGACCGCGCGCTGCGTGTCGGTCGGGGTGCCGCGCACCGCCACTTCCAGCCAACCGTTTGGCGGTTTGTCGGCGACGTCCGCGCCGCCGCCGGTCGAGGTCAGGGGCGAGTGCATGACGGCCGACTCGGCGCCCTTGGGGTGGTCCGCGTTGACCCGCCAGCCCGCCGCCGCGAGCGGGGATTCCCAGGACGAGCCGGAGATGACCTGCGCGTACGGGCGGATGCCGTGTTCCCCGGCGAACCGGGTGATCTCCGCCAGCGCGGCGTTCACGGGCAGGCCCGGGTCGCCGTTGGTCAGCGCGCTGTTGGCCCGGCCGGTGTAGCCGCCCGATGCGCGCAGCCGCCAGTCGCCGAGCGTGCGGGCGACCACGGGCGGCCAGGCGGCGGCGCAGACCTGTTCGAGGGTCGAGCGGGTGTCCACCGGGGGAGTCTGGGGGAGATTCAGCGCGCGCTGTACCGGGATGTGAGCTAGGCGGCACCGGGTGCGTGCTCCGGAGCAGGTCGGGAGATACTGTCGACGTCGCGTTTTTCCCGAACGCACGCGTCACACCATGAAGGAGCAGGAGAGCGCAGTGACCTACGTGATCGCCGAGCCCTGCGTCGATGTCCTCGACAAGGCGTGCATCGAGGAGTGCCCGGTCGACTGCATCTACGAGGGCGACCGGATGCTCTACATCCACCCCGACGAGTGCGTGGACTGCGGTGCCTGCGAACCGGTGTGCCCGGTCGAGGCCATCTACTACGAGGACGACGTCCCGGACCAGTGGTCCACCTACACCAAGGCGAACGTCGACTTCTTCAACGACCTCGGCTCGCCCGGCGGCGCGTCGAAGACCGGCAAGGTCAGCGCCGACCCGGACTGGATCAAGGCGCTGGACCAGCGGGGCGAGTGAACACCTTCCCCCAGCTGCCGGACTTCCCCTGGGACGTCCTGGCCGACCACGCCGCCCGGGCGAGGACGCACCCGGACGGCGTGGTCGACCTGTCCATGGGCACCCCGGTCGACCCGGTCCCGCCGCTGGTCCAGGCGGCCCTGGGGACCGCGGCCGAGCTGCCCGGCTACCCCCAGACCCACGGCGTGCCGCAACTGCGCGCCGAGGCCGTCGCGGCCATGGCCCGCAGGCACGGGGTCACCGGGCTGGACCCGGACGCGGTGCTGCCGACCATCGGGTCCAAGGAGCTGGTGGCCTGGCTGCCGACGCTGCTGGGCGTCCGGTCGGTGGTCATCCCGGAACTGGCGTACCCCACCTACGAGGTGGGCGCGCGGCTGGCGAAGGCCGAGCTGTTCCGGTCGGACGGGCTGACGGCCCTGGGCCCGGCGGCGCCGGGGATGGTGTGGCTGAACTCGCCGTCCAACCCGACCGGTCGGGTGCTGCCGGTGGAGCACCTGCGCAAGGTCGTCGACTGGGCGCGCGAACGCGGCACGATCGTCGTGTCAGATGAGTGCTACCTGGCGCTGGGCTGGGAGACCGAGCCGGTGTCGGTGCTGCACCCGTCGGTGTCCGGTGGGGACGTGACCGGGCTGCTGGCGGTGCACTCGCTGTCGAAGATCTCCAGCCTGGCGGGCTACCGGGCCGGGTTCGTCACGGGTGACCCGGCGCTGGTGCGCGGGTTGCTGGAGGTCCGCAAGCACGCGGGCATGATCGTCCCCCGACCCATCCAGGCCGCCATCACGGCGGCCCTGGCCGACGACACGCACGTGGCCGACCAGAAAGCCCGCTTCGCCGCCCGCCGCGACGTCCTGCGCCCGGCCCTGCTCGAAGCCGGCTTCAAGATCGACCACTCCGAAGCGGGCCTGTACCTGTGGGCGACTCGCGACGAGTCGGCCTGGGACACCGTCCAGTGGCTGGCCGAACGCGGAATCCTGGTCGCCCCGGGCACCTTCTACGGCCCGACCGGAGACCGGCACGTGCGCATCGCGTTGACCGCGACGGACGAGCGCATCGCGGCGGCCGTTTCCCGCCTGTCACACCCGTAAGCCGCAAAACGACACTCGGTTCATGGAAGCACTGCCCCGCTTCGGTGACGTCTCGGCTCGTGCCCTGGCCTTGCGCGTCAACCCGGCGGTGCCCCTGCCGCTCGACGCCTCAACCGAGTTGGACCCGGACCTGCCGCTGTTCGTGCCGCGCGGGGTCTGGCCAGACCTCGGGCGGTGGGTGCGGCGGGCAGCGGAGACCGGCGGGTTCCTGCTGCTGACGGGTGATTCGTCCGTCGGCAAGTCCCGGCTCCTCTACGAACTCGGCCGCGCCGAACTGGCCGACTTCGACGTCTTGGTCCCGGATCTCGGCGACGGCGACCGGGTGAACAACACCACCCCGTCCGCGAAACTCGTCGTCTGGCTCGACGAACTCCAGCGTTTCCTCGACGGCCCGTACCTGACTCCCGGCTCCACCCCGATCACCCCCGCCGCCATCCGTCGCCTGCTGGACGCCCCTACCCCGGTCGTCATCCTGGCCGCCGCCTGGCCCAACTACCTGGATGAGCTGCGCGCCAAGGAAAACGGCCTGGCTCGACACCCCGCCGCGTACGACGTCCTCGACGATCGGCGGCTCCACGAGGTCCCACTGCACACCTTCACCACCGCCGAACGCGCCGAGGCCGTCCGCCTGGCACCCCGGGATCCCCGGCTCGTGGACGCGGTGGCGGACAAGGACTTCAACGTCACCGAACTCCTCGCGGGCGCCCGCGACCTGATGACCCGCTACGGCCGCGCCAACGACGAACAACGCGCGATCATCCACGCCGCCGCCGACGCCCGGCGACTAGGCATCCAAAGTCCCCTGACCAAGGAACTCCTGGTCGCCGCCGCCCGCGGCTACCTGTCCACAGTGCACCCGGACGATTCGTGGTTCGACCCAGCGCTCGCCGAGTTGACGACCTCGAACCGGGGAGCCTCCCCGCTGCTCCCGATCCCCGACCTCGAACGCCGCGACATCGTCGGCTACACGGTCGCCGACTACCTGCTCTCCCGCCTGCTCGACCACCGCCGCAGCGAGACGGTTCCGGCCCCGACCTGGCGAGCCTTCACCGACCTCGCCGACGACGAGTCCGATGTGCGGCGACTCGCGGACGGCGCGCAGGTCCGCGCGCAGTACCGGTGCGCGGAAGCGCTCTTCCGGCGCCTGGCCGACCACTGGGACATCGATTGGGCCCGGTACGGCATCGCCACACTGCTGTTGCGGGAAGGTCGGACCAAGGAGTTGGCGTCGTGGGCCGCTGCCGGGGACCCGGAAGCGGCGGACGTCTGGGTGGCGCACCTGCTCGCCGAGGGGCGGGAACCCGAAGCCGAAAGCGTTCTCCGGCAAGCGATGCGGTTCAACGCCGACCGGTTCTGGAGAAGCCTCGTGGACCTCCTCGACGAAGGGGGACGTCCGGCCGAGGTGATCGACGTCATGCGGATCGCAGCCGCCACTTCGGATGGCTTTCACCTGCACGGGGTCGAGCGCAGGTTGGCCGACCAGCTGGCGGCCGGCGGTGATGTGGACGGTGCGCTGGAGCTGCTCCGACCGCACGTGGACGACTCCACGAGTCGGGAGCGGCTGGTGGACATCCTGGAGACGAACCTGCGTTGGGACGAGCTGGCCGCGCTCGCCGACAGCGGCGACGTCATCGCGCAACACGCGCTCGCCAGGAGCCTGAAGGAACGCGGAGACGAGAAGACCCTGCGCTCCAGGGCAGGTAGCGGCGATACCGTCGCCGCGGAGGAACTCGCCAGGCTCCTGCTGGCGCGCGGTGCGATTGATGAAGCGATATCCGCCCTGCCCGATTCCGATGCGTACGCGGCCGACCGGTTCGCCCACGTGCTCATCGAGCTCGGCCACGCGGATGTCGCCGTCGCGCTGTTGCGCCCGTATGCCGCTGAAGTCGGGATTGCGGCCAGAACCCTCGCGGGTGTCCTGAGGGAGAAGGGCGAGCACGCCCAAGCCGCCGCGGTCATACGGCCGCACGTGGGCACGACAGCGCTCGCCGAGCTCTGCCTGGACGACGCGCTGGCCGAACTCGGCGATCTCGGTGAACTCCAGGAGCGGTCGGCCGCGGGCGACGAGTCCGCCCAGCGCAAACTCGTCTCGCTGCTGGTCGACCGCGAGCTGATCCCCCAGCTCCGAGAGTTGGCCGAGGAGAACACCTACGCGGTCGTCGCGTTGGCCTGGGATCTAGTCCGGGCCGACGAAGTCGACGAGGCACTGGCGGTTCTTCGCCCGTACTTCGAGACCAGTCGCCGGTGCAGGCGAACGCTGATCGAACTGCTCCGCACGAACCGCAGGATCGACGAACTCGCCGACTACGCCGAGGACAGCGCCTCAGCCGCTTTCGCGGTGGCCTGGCTGGATCCGGAGCGAGCGGTGCGGGTGCTCACCCCGCACGCCCGTCGCGGCGACTCCGAGGCGAGTCGGCGTCTGGTCCAGGTGCTGGCCGACCGCGCGGACATCGCGGCACTGTGGGCGGAACTGCACGCGGGCAACACTTACGCCCTCCAGCACCTGGTCGACCTCATCCCCGAAGGCGACCGCCTCCGCAAGTTCGGCCTGAACCCCGATGGCACCCTCGCCGGCTAGACCGCGCAGGCGTCCAGCGCCTCCTCAACCGTCCGCGTCACCACCAACGCGCCCAGACCCACATCCGACACGAACCCCCGGGAATGCAGTTCCCTGACCCAGTCGAGCATGCCTGCGTAGTGGTCGTCCGGGTCCAGCAGCACCACCGGCTTCGAGTGCATGCCCAGGTACCGCGACGTCCAGACCTCGAACAGCTCCTCCGCCGTGCCCAGCCCGCCGGGCATGGCCAGGAAAGCGTTTGCGCGTTCGTCCATCTCGCGTTTCCGCTCGCGCATGGTGTCCACGACGATCAGCTCGTCCGCGTCCGGGTCGGCCTGTTCCAGCCCCATCAGCCCGCGCGGGATTACGCCCACAGTGGACACTCCGCCCCGTCGGGCCGAACGGGACACCGCGCCCATCATCGACGCCGCCGAGCCGCCCCAGACCAGGGACCAGCCGCGCGCGGCCAAGCCCGCGCCGACCTCGTCGGCCAAGTCCACGTACGAGCGCGGAACCGTGTTGTGCGAGGCGCAGTAGACCGCTACCGCGAAGCTCAATGCGCGTCACCCCAAGCCTGGTAGGCCTTCTCCACCACACCCACCGCGTCGGACACGTCGTCGGTGAGGTGCAGCAGTGCCATGTCCTTCTCGCCGATCTTGCCGCCGCCCAGGACCGAGGAGCGCAGCCAGTCGTAGAGGCCGCCCCAGTACTCGGTGCCGAACAGCACGACCGGGAACTTCGTGACCTTCTTGGTCTGCACCAGCGTGAGCGCCTCGAACAGCTCGTCGAGGGTGCCGAAGCCGCCGGGGAGGCAGATGAAGGCCTGCGAGTACTTGATGAACATCGTCTTGCGGGTGAAGAAGTAGCGGAAGTTCACGCCGAGGTCGACCCACGGGTTGAGGCCCTGCTCGAACGGCAGCTCGATGCCCAGCCCGATGGACAGCCCGCCCGCCTCGGACGCGCCCCGGTTGACCGCCTCCATCGCGCCCGGGCCGCCGCCGGTGATCGACGCGAACCCGGCGTCGGCCAGCGCCGCGCCGATGTCGCGGCCCAGCTGGTACTCGGGGTCCTCGCGCTTGGTGCGCGCCGAGCCGAACACCGTGACCGCGCGCGGCACCTCGGCGAGGGCGCCGAAGCCCTCCACGAACTCGGCCTGGATGCGCAGCACCCGCCACGGGTCGGTGTGGACCCAGTCGCTCGGGCCGCGCGAGTCGAGCAGGCGCTGGTCGGTCGTGGTCGCCTCGTCGCTGCGCCCGCGCCGCAAGGTCACGGGGCCGCGCTGCCGCTCCCGGGGGTGCTCCTCGGATTCGGCGGTTTCGGGATTGTTGGTCACAACGCGAGTTTAGGGTGAGCGAGGTCTCCCCGTCGGAGGAGAACGGAACCGGGAGGCGCCATGTCCGACACGGACGGCACAGGGGGCGAACTGGACAAGCTGCGCGCCCGGGTCCGCGATCTCGAGCAGTGGCAACGGACCTCGGCCGCCCGGTTCGCCGACGCGCTCGGTGCCGCCGCCCTCGCCGGGGCGATCGTCGCCCTCACCTGTTCGACCTGGTACACCGAAACTTCAGTCCCCGGAGGCAGGCCCTTCACCCTCTGGGGCATGGTTCTCGACTTCGGCGCGCCCGCGCTGCTGGTGATCGCGCTCATCACGGCCCTCGCGCTGGGCGCGTTCTTCGGCACGACGACCGCGGGCGGCCCGTCGATCACGATGACCGTCCTGGCCGTCGGGATCATCCCGGCCGTGCTCTGGCTGAACGCCGAACTGCCCGACGACCAGAACCTGACCACGGCGGCCTGGCTCACGCTCGTGGCCGCCCTGGGCACAGGTGCCCTGAACGCAGCCCGCACGAGGCACTAGCCGACCAGGCGGCGCAGCACATCGACGCAGCGGTGGATGTCGGCGATCGGGACGTTCTCCTGCTGCGTGTGGCACAGCAGCGGGTCGCCCGGGCCGAAGTTGACCGCCGGGATGCCCAACGCGGCGAACCGGGCGACATCGGTCCACCCCAGCTTGGCGACCGGCTCACCACCCGCCGCCGCGACGAGCTCCTGGGCCGCCGGAGCCGACAGACCCGGCAACGCGCCCGCCGAGAAGTCGACCACCTCGAACTCGTGACCGGCGAAGACCTCGCGCAGGTGGGCCTCGGCCTGCGCCACCGACCGGTCCGGCGCGAACCGGAAGTTGATCCGCAACAGGGCCGCGTCCGGCACGACGTTGCCCGCGACACCGCCCTCGATGTGCACGGCCTGCATGCCCTCGCGGTAGACGCAGCCGTCGATGTCGACGGTGCGCGGCTGGTAGGCGGCGAGCGTCTCCAGCGCGGGGGAGAGGGCGTGGATGGCGTTGACGCCCATCCAGCCGCGCGCCGTGTGCGCGCGGACGCCGGACTTGCGCAACTCGATGCGCATCGTGCCCTGGCAGCCCGCCTCGACCACGGCGTTCGACGGCTCGCACACGATCGCGAGGTCGCCGTCCATCCACTCCCGCAGGTCGCGCTCGACCCGGCCGAGCCCGTTGCGGACGGCCTCGACCTCCTCGCAGTCGTAGAACAGGAAGGTCAGGTCGTGCCTCGGGTCCGGCACGGCGGCGGCCAGGTGCAGCATGACCGCGTCGCCGCCCTTCATGTCGACCGTGCCCAGGCCGTGCAGGTGCGTCTCGGTGCGGCGGACGGGCAGGTTGTCGTTGACCGGCACGGTGTCGATGTGCCCGGCGAACACGACCCGCGAGGGGCGGCCCAGGTTGGTGCGGGCCAGCACGGCGTTGCCGGAGCGGACGACCTCCAGGTGCGGGGCCTGGGTCCGCAGCGCGCGCTGCACGGCGTCGGCCAGCGTGGCCTCGTCGCCGGACACGCTGGGCACGTCCACCAGGGCGGCGGTGAGGTCGACGGGGTCGGCGGTGAGATCCAGCTCAACGGTCACGGCCCCACACGCTACCCGGTGGACCATTGGCTACCGTGTTGCCCGTGAGCAGCGCAGAAGCAACGCAGACCAAGGGGGCCCACGCGGTCGGCCTCGCCACCGTGACCACCGACGGCACCGTCCTCGACACCTGGTACCCGCAGCCGAGGCTCGGCGCCGCGGGCGAGGCGGGCACCGTGCGGCTGTCGGCCGAGGAGGCCACGGCGGAACTGGGCGACGGCATCGCCGACCTGCTCGGCCCGGACTCGCTGCGCGGCGTCGAGGTGGTCGCGGTGCGCACCACGATCGACGACCTCGAGCGCCCGCCCGCCGACACCCACGACGTCTACCTGCGCCTGCACCTGCTCTCCGCGCGCCTGGTGCGCCCGCACGGGCAGAACCTCGACGGCGTCTTCGGCCTGCTCGCCAACGTCGTGTGGACCAACCACGGCCCGTGCCCGGTCGAGGGCTTCGAGGCGACCCGGCTGCGGCTGCGCGCCCGCGGCCAGGTGACCGTCTACGGCGTCGACAAGTTCCCGCGCATGGTCGACTACGTGGTGCCGACCGGCGTGCGCATCGCCGAGGCCGACCGGGTCCGGCTGGGCGCGCACCTGGCCACCGGCACCACGGTCATGCACGAGGGCTTCGTGAACTTCAACGCGGGCACCCTCGGCGCGTCCATGGTGGAGGGTCGGATCTCCGCGGGCGTCGCGGTCGGCGACGGCTCCGACGTCGGCGGCGGCGCGTCGATCATGGGGACGCTGTCCGGTGGCGGCAAGGAGGTCATCAGCATCGGCGAGCGGTGCCTGCTGGGCGCCAACGCAGGCATCGGCATCTCGCTCGGCGACGACTGCGTGGTCGAGGCGGGCCTCTACGTGACCGCGGGCACGAAGCTGACCCTGTCCGACGGCCGGTTGGTGAAGGCGCGGGAGCTGTCCGGGGAGTCCGGCCTGCTGTTCCGCCGCAACTCGACCACCGGCGTCGTCGAGGTCGTTTCGCGCGACGGTCGGGGCATCGAGCTGAACGCCGCGCTGCACTCGAACTAGCTCCCACCGGGCTCCCACCGGGCGGGACCGTTCGCTGGGTGAACACTGGTTGAACAGGCGATCACTAGGATGACCGTCGTGACCGACCTCGGCGGCCAGATCCGCACCCGACTCGGCGAGCAACTGGCCGAGCTGACCACCCGCACCGACGGCGCGCGCAAGGGCACCGACCCGGAGCACGTCCACCAGATGCGGGTGGCGGTCCGCCGCGCGCGGGCGGCGCTGAAGGCGGGGATGCCCCTGCCGGAGCTGGACGCCGAACTCAAGTGGCTCGGCTCGTCCCTCGGCGCCGTCCGCGACCTGGACGTGCAACTGGACAACCTGCGCGCCCAGGCCGTCGGCTTCGACGCCGACGAACTGCGCGCCGTCGAGACCCTCCTGCACAGCCTCGTCACCGAACGCGGCGCGGCCCGCCGGAAGATGCTGAACGCGTTGCGCGGCAAGCGCTACACCCGCCTGCTGAAGTCCCTGGCCGAGGCGTCGAAGTCCGGGAAAGTGGTGGAGACCCCGGAGGAGGAGGAACCCCCACCCCTGATTTCGGTGATCCGCAAACCCCACCGCAAACTGATGCGCGCCGCAGAGGCCCTGGGCGAAGACCCCCCGGACGACGACCTGCACGAACTCCGCATCCACGGCAAGCGCCTCCGCTACGCGGCCGAAATGGCCGAACCGGCCGCCCGCAAGAAGATCCGCGCACTGGTCAAGGCGACCAAGGACTTCCAGGACATCCTCGGTGACCACCAGGACGCGGTGATCGCGGAGGAAACCATCCGCCGCCTCCTGTCGGACTTGGGCGATGGCGTCCCGGTGGATGTCGTCTTCGTGGCAGGCCGACTGGTCGAACGGGAGCGCGCCAAGAAGTCCACCTGCCGCGCCCACTGGCGCTCCGCCCTGGCCGATGTCGACACCCTCGCCCTGACCGTCCTGGGCACCGACTCCCCAGCCGAGTGAACTTCGGCCGCTCCTGGCCGCTTTTCGCGCATTTTTCCAGGTCGGCGTTATCCACATGCCCCAGACCTGTCCACAGATCCGTCGCCTCCCGCCGACAGCCCTGCTCCCCAACTAGAGTGGAGCAGGGCTGTCCCCCCAGGGAAGGGTGGGGGCTGTGCTTGGGCGGGGCGGGGTTTGAAAAGGAAAGGCAGCGGGTCGGCCTGAGGTGTTCGGGTGGCTGCTGGTGAACTCGTTTCCTTTGCTCGCACCGGTCAACAGCGCGACCGTCTGTGCACGCTGGATACGATGCTGCGGTGGAGACGCGGGAGTTGCGGTACTTCGTCGCCGTCGCGGAGGAACTGCACTTCGGGCGGGCGGCGCAGCGGCTCACCATGGCGCAACCGCCGTTGTCGCGGGCGATCCAGCAACTCGAACGGCGGCTCGGTGTGGTCCTGTTGCACCGCACCGCCCGCGCGGTCGCCCTGACCGAGGCCGGGTCGGTGCTCCTGTGGGAGGCCCGGGCCGCGCTCGACGCGGTTGAGGCCGCCGAGCGCCGCACCCGCCGCGCGGCTGCCGAAAAGCCCGGTGTGGTGCTGGCGACGAAAGCCGGGGCTTCCCGCGAACTGCTGTCGAAGCTGCTGGACGCCTACGCCGCGGAGCCCGGCGCGGTGGCTGTCGAGGTGGTGCTGTGCGGGCCCGGCGAGCAGGAAAGGCTGCTGCGCGACGGGCGTGCCGACGTCGCCCTGCTCCAGCGGCCCTTCGACACGACGGCCGGGCTCGACACCGAGGACCTGTGCACCGAACGGCAGGTCGTGGTCCTGCCAGCGGGGCATCCCTTGGCTGGTCGACCTCACCTGTCGATAGCCGAGGTCGCCACCCTGACAGACCTGCCCCTGCCGCGTTGGCCTCGACGTGACGGGAGCTATCCGGACGGACCCGGCCCGCAGGTGCGCGACCACACCCAACTGTTCCAGCTGATCGCACTCGGCCGGGCTTGCGCGATCGTTCCCGAGTCCCTCAAAGCCCACCTGCGTGACCACGCGACGGTGCCGGTGCCGGACGCACCGGCCGTCACGACCGTTATCGCCTGGCCACCGCACAGCCGGTCCAAAGCCGTCGCCGACCTCGTCCGCACCGCGACACGTCTCTAGTCAACGGTCGGGTAATCGGTGCCAGCGATAACCGGTTGAGCTTTCGCCGGTATTAGCAGGGGCGCGAATAGGCCGGGTCCGCCGTCACCCAGACGGTGGCGCCGGTGCCCAGGTTGATGCGGAATCGGTAGCTGCCCTCGATGCCCGATTCCTGGAATGTGTCACCCGCGTGGTAGGCGCCCACATTCGCGCCGCCCGACGGCGCGTTCCACAGGGTCAGGGACTGGGCGAGCACGTAGCGGCACGACAAGACGTGGACATCCGCCGAGGCGGGCGCTTCCGCCACCAGCGCCAGGCTTCCGGAGAGTGCCGCGATCGCCAGCGCGGAGGTCACGGCGCGAAACTTCACGATAGGCATTGTTTAACTCTTCCCCTTGTTGGTTTGAGTTTCCCGTAGCCCGTACGACGTTAGGCAAGGCGTGTGCGACTCGCACTCCGCTGAAAGGGTGGTCGTGGCTGTTCGTGGAGTTAACCCGGATGAAACAGGACAGAGTGACCCAAATGGGCAACCACTGGATTCTAGTGATTTCCCTAAATAAATCGAGCGAGAAAGTCAGGCGGCTTCGCCGGGGCGCTTGTGGTACGAGTCGACGTATTCCTGGCCGCTCAGCTCCAGGATCGCGTACATGATCTCGTCCGTCACCGCCCGGCGGATGGGGAGCGAGTTGGCCAGCCCGTCGTACCGGCTGAAGTCCAGGGGGTCACCGAAGCGGATCGTGATGCGGTGGGGCTTGGGGAACTTCGCCCCCGCCGGCTGCACCTTGTCCGTCCCGATCACCGCCACCGGCACCACCAGCGCGTTGTGCTCCAACGCCAGCTGCGCCACACCCGTCCGCCCCCGGTGCAGCTTCCCGTCCAGCGACCGCGTGCCCTCCGGGTGGATGGCGAACGCGTCGCCGTCCTCCAGGACCTTGCCCGCCACGTCCAACGACGCCAGCGCCGCGCGGCTGTTGTCCCGGTCGACGGGAATCGCCCCCGTCGCCCGGAAGAAGGTCCGCACCAGCGCCTTGCGCGGGGAGCCGCCCGCGAAGTACTCGGCCTTGGCCAGGAACGCGACCTTGCGGGACACCATCATCGGCACGACGAAGCTGTCGATCACCGCCAGGTGGTTGATCGCCAGGATGACCGGTCCGGTGGCGGGCACCCGCTCGGCGCCCTCGACCTTGGGGCGCAGGTAGAGCCTGGCCAGGAACGAGAGCACGGCGCGCAGCGTGCGGTACAACATCGAGGAGGCCTCCTAGGTCCTCACCACTGTAGCCACGGCGCTACCCGGCTACCGCGCGGCAGAGACGCCGCTCACGCATGGCACCATCGGGACCCGTGACCACACTCAGGTTCGGTGTACGCGACGTGCCGCAGGACCGGGCGCTGGTGATGGCGATCGTCAACCGGACCAGGGACTCCTTCTACGACCGCGGCACCACCTTCGACGAGGCGCCCGCGCTGGCCGCCGTCGACCGGGCGGTGGCCGAGGGCGCCGACATCGTCGACATCGGCGGGGTGCGGGCCGGGTCGCACGGCGAGACCGTGGACGCCGCCGAGGAGGCGCGGCGGGTGGTGCCGTTCGTCGCCGCCGTCCGCGAGCGCCACCCCCACCTGGTGATCAGCGTCGACACCTGGCGGCACGAGGTCGGGCGCGCGGTGTGCGCCGAGGGCGCCGACCTGATCAACGACACGTGGGCGGGCGCCGACCCGCGGCTGGCCGAGGTGGCCGCCGAGTTCGGCGTCGGCATCGTCTGCTCGCACACCGGCGGCGCCGCGCCGCGCACCGACCCGCACCGGGTCCGCTACACCGACGTCGTCGGCCAGGTCGTCGCCGAGCTGGTCGCCCGCGCCGAGCGGATGGTCGAGCTGGGCGTGCCGCGCGAGGGCGTGCTGATCGACCCGACGCACGACTTCGGCAAGAACACCTGGCACGGCCTGGAACTGCTGCGCAGGCTCGACGAGCTGGTCGCGACCGGTTGGCCGGTGCTGATCGCGCTGTCCAACAAGGACTTCGTCGGCGAGACCCTGGACGCCGGGCTCGACGGCCGGGTCGACGGGACGCTCGCCGCGACGGCGGTCTCGGCGTGGGCGGGGGCGAAGGTGTTCCGCGCGCACGAGGTCGGCCGCACCCGGCAGGTGGTGGACATGGTGGCGAGCATCGCGGGCACCCGCCCGCCCGCGCGGGTGCTGCGGGCGCTGGTGTGACCGCGCTGGACCGCAGCACCTGGCAGAGTCCGGAGTGGACGGTCTCGCAACTGGTGCTGGCCAAGGGCACCCGCCGGGTGAGCGTGGTGCTGCCCGCCCTCGACGAGGAGCGCACGGTCGGCGCGGTCGTCGCCTCGGTCCGGCCGCTGGTGGGGACGCTGGTCGACGAGCTGGTGGTGGTCGACTCCGGGTCCACCGACCGCACCGTCGACCTGGCCGCCGCCGCGGGCGCCCGGGTCGTGCACCGCGACGACGTGCTGCCCGACATCCCGCCGCGCCCCGGCAAGGGCGAGGTCCTCTGGCGTTCACTCGCCGCGACCACCGGCGACCTGGTCGTGTTCCTCGACTCCGACCTGGTGGACCCCGACCCGACCTTCGTGCCGTCACTGCTCGGACCACTGCTGACCGTGAGCGGCGTGCACCTGGTCAAGGGCTTCTACCGCCGCCCGCTGCGCCTGGAGTCCGAGGAGATCGGCACCGGCGGCGGCCGGGTCACCGAACTGCTGGCCCGCCCGGTCATCTCGGCGCTGCGCCCCGAACTCTCCGGCGTCATCCAACCCCTGGGCGGTGAGTACGCGGGCACCCGCGAGTTCCTCACGTCGGTGCCCTTCGCCCCCGGCTACGGGGTGGAGATCGGCCTGCTCCTCGACGCCCACTCCCGCTACGGCCTGGCCGGGTTGGCGCAGGTCAACCTGGGTGTGCGCAAGCACCGCAACCGCTCGCTGCTGCAACTGGGCGTGATGGCGAGGCAGATCCTCGGCACCGCCCTGGACCGCTGCGGCATCCCCACCCCGCCGGGCGAACTGACCCAGTTCATCCAGGTGGGCGGCGAGTGGCTGCCGGACCGCACCGAGATCCTGACCGAGGACCGTCCCCCGATGTCGGTGGTCCAGCGCTGATCCCGCTCCTGACCGCGCTCTTTGAGCTTGCCTGCTGGGTCGCCATCCACATGCGCCCGAGTTGTCCACAGGACGGCGTCAACCGCTTCAAACCGCAGGTCAGACCTCGATAGAATTGAAATTAGGGGTTCCCCTATTGCGGAGGACCCCTCGCGGGCGCTGCGACAGGGGCGAGCCTGCCCGGCAGCCCGGCAGCCCGGCAGCCCGGCAGCCCGACGGTGAGGCAGTGCAGCGGTGCGGTGGTCCGGCAGCGCGACGGTCCGGCAGTCCGGCAGTCCGGCAGCCCGGCAGCGCGGTGGTGCGGCAGTGCAGCGGTCCGGCTGTGCGCGGACGCGGGGCGGGCGTGTCCCTCGACGCCGGGACGCGCGTTGGCGCGGGAACGCGGTCTAGAGCACCTTCGTCAGCTCGTACTCAGTCAGCGACGGGTCGTTCGGGTACGCCATCTCCGCACCCGTCTTGGCGAACCCCAGCCGCACGTAGAACGCCATGGCCCTCTCGTTGTTCTCCACGACCCACGCGTTGATCCGGGACGCGCCGTCCGCCCGCGCCCACTCGATCAGCGCCGTGATGAGCGTGGTCGACAGGTCCGTGCCCCGGTGGTCCGGGTGGGTCCACACCGAGATCAGGTCCGCCACGTCGCCCGGGATGCCCGCCGCGAGCCCCACCGGTCGGCCGTCGGGGTCGTAGGCCAGGAAGACCGCGTGCTTGTCCGGCCAGTCCTGCCAGTGCGCGTCTGGTCGGTCGACCTCGCGGGCCAGGTTCGAGGCGAACGCGTACGGCGCCTCGGTGAGCGCCGCCAGCCGGACATCGCGCAGGTCGGCCCAGTCTTCGCGAGCGGCCCGTCGGACCGTGGTTGCGCCCATGCCGGTGAATTCTGGTCAACCCGCCGCCACCGGCAACCGTTTTTCCCCACCGCGGGCGGTGCGCCGACCGGGTGGGGCATGACACCATCTGCCGGTGACCACCGTGCTCATCTACCTCGTCGTCATGGTGCTCGTGGCGGCCGTGGTGTTCCTGCTGGCGTCGCTGGTGTTCGGCCGGGGCGAGGACCTGCCCGCCCTGCCGCCCGGCGCGTCGCCGACCCGGCTCCCGTCGGCGGACGTCACCGGTGACGACGTGCGGAAGGTCCGCTTCCAGCTGGTGCTGCGCGGCTACCGGATGACCGAGGTCGACTGGGTGCTGCGCCAGGTCGGCGGCGAACTCGACCGGCTGCGCGCCCGGGTCGCCGAGCTGGAGGGCGAGCGGACCCCGGTGGACGAACCGCGGTGATCCACGTCGTGGAGCAGGTCGACGTGGCCGCCGCAGCCGCGGTGACCTGGGCGGCGGTGACCGACTGGGCGAGCCAGGGCGAGTGGATGCTCGGCACGTCGGTGCGGGTGACGGGCGGCGACGGCCAGGCCGTCGGCTCGACCCTCGCCGCGTTCACCGGTGTCGGACCCCTGGGGTTCACTGACCACATGCAGATCACCGCGTGGGAGCCGCCGCACCGCTGCGTGGTGCGGCACACCGGCCGGGTTGTGCGCGGCACGGGCGTGTTCGAGGTCGTCGACCGGGGCGCCGCCGCGTCCACCTTCGTCTGGCGCGAAACCCTGCGTCCGCCGCTGGGCAGGCTCGGTGACCTCGGCTGGCTGGTGCTCGGCCCGGCGTTCCGGCTCGGCCTGCGCGAGTCGTTGCGCCGCCTCGCCGCGCGCGCGGAGGCCCTCGCGTGACCGACCGCCCCCGCTGCGCCTGGGGCGACAGCACCCCCGAGTACATCCGCTACCACGACGAGGAGTGGGGCGTTCCGCTGCACGGGCAGAACGAACTGTTCGAACGCGTCAGCCTCGAGGCGTTCCAGTCCGGACTGTCCTGGATCACCATCCTCCGCAAGCGCGAGTCGTTCCGGTCGGCGTTCGCGGGCTTCATCCCCGAGAAGATCGCGTTGTTCGACGACCAAGACGTCGAACGCCTGATGGCCGACGCGGGCATCGTCCGCAACCGCGCCAAGATCAACGCCACCATCCGCAACGCCCGCGCGGTGGCCGAACTGGACCGCCCGCTGGACGAACTCCTGTGGACGTTCGCCCCCGCCGACCCCACCCCCCGCCCGCGGACGATGGCCGACGTCCCCGCCGTGACCCCCGAGTCCAAGGCCATGGCCAAAGAACTCAAACGCCGCGGCTTCGCCTTCGTCGGCCCCACGACCTGCTACGCCCTGATGCAGGCCACGGGCATGGTCGACGACCACATCGCCACCTGCTGGCGCGCCGCCTGACCCGAGCGCGCGCCGCCCTCGCCGCACTGGCCACGGCACACCCCCGCCGCGCCCCTGGGGGTGCGGTTCGCGTGTCCACGGGGCACAAGACGCGCTGGCCCGCTCGGCCGCTTCCAGCACCTCCGGCCTAGGTGGATGCCGCGCGGGCTGGTCTGGTCACACCTCCGGCCCCCGGTGTCCATTCTACCGGCGGGCACCGACGGTTCCCGGCGAAGATGATCAAGCCTGTGGATAACCCGGTCCTGGTCGACCTATCCACATACCAGCACACTGTCCACAGGTTCCTCGAACCGCTTCCGAAGCCCTGAACTGCGGCGATAGGGTCGAATCAAGGGCCTGCCCCCGGGCGGGTGGGGTCCGTTCGCCGGGCGGCCGGGGGTGATCTTGAATAGCGGGTCAGCGGCCCGTGAAGTTCGGGGTGCGCTTGGCGACGAAGGCCTCCACGCCCTCCCGGTGGTCCGCCGACGCGCCCGCCTCGCCCTGCGTCCGCCCCTCGACGGCCAAACCATCCGCCAAGGGGCCGCCCGCGCTCGCGAGCAGGGCTTCCTTGATCTTGGCGTACGCCGTCGTCGGTCCCGCCGCCATCCGGGTCGCCAGCGCGAGGGCCGCGGGGAGGACTTCCGCCGCCGGGACGACCTGGTTGACCATCCCGATCCGCAGCGCCTCCGCCGCGTCGACCGGCTTGCCCAGCAGCATCATCTCCATCGCCCGCCCGTACCCGATCAGCCTCGGCAGGGTCCAGGACGCACCCGAGTCGGCCGTCAGGCCCACGCCCGCGAAGGCCATCAGGAACCGGGCCGAGTCGGCGGCGACGCGGAGGTCGCATGCGTACGCGAAGGACGCGCCCGCGCCCGCCGCCATGCCGTTGACCGCGGCGATGACCGGCTTCGGCAGGGTTGTGATGGCCGTCACGATCGGGTTGTAGTGCTCCTCGACGGTCCGCAGCGGGGCCGGGTCGTCGGCGCGCAGCAGGGCGATGTGCTCCTTGAGGTCCTGGCCCGCGCAGAACGCCTTGCCCGCGCCGGTGAGCACCACGGCCCGCACACCCTCGTCCGCCGCGGCCTCGACCAGGGCCGTGAGCAGGGCTTCCTTGAGCTCCACGGTCAAGGAGTTGAACGCGTCCGGGCGGTTGAGGGTCAGCGTGCGCACCCCGTCGCCGTCGGACACCGCCAGTACCTGCGCCACGCGTTCCTCCTCAACCGGGTCAAGCCGTCGACTTGTGCTTACCACCTCGGTTGAGGCAGTCGTCGAGGAACTCGCCGACGGCCGGGGCCAGGCGGGCGGTTTGCTCGTCGAAGAACCGGGCCGCGCGGTCGCCCGGCCAGGCCGCGGGCAGCAGCTCGGGGGGCAGGCCCGGGTCGTGGAACAGGAAGCCGCGCCAGGCGTGCAGCAGGCGCTGGGCCGCGGCGAACGACTCGGCGGGGTCGCGGTCGTCCACAGCGGACAGCAGCGGCGCCCAGGTGTCGACGAACTCCCGGTACTGCTCACCCAAACCGGTGAGATCCCACGCCCGCGCCGCCAGGTCCGCGTCGGCGCCGTCGTGCGGGCCGTGGAAGGTCCGCGCGGCCACCTCCTCGGCCGCCAACACCTCCGCCAGCTCGGCCGACGGGCGCGGCGCCACCCAGGTCGCCGGGCCGAGCGGGCCGTAGCCGAGCAGCCGCAACGACGACGCCAGCCGGTCGCGCGTACCCCGGCTGGGTAGTTCCTCCAGCACCACGACGTGCCACCGGTGATCCCAAGTGGACCGCGCGGTGCGGTAGATGCGGGCCGCCGCCTCGTCCAGCCTGCGCTCGGCGCGGGCGGTCAGCGCGTACCCGGGACCCTCGGCCAGCCGCACCGGGGCCAACCAGCCCTGCCGGACCATTCTGGACACCGCGGTCCGGATCGCCGGTGCGCCGAAGCCCAGCGGCTCCAGCAGCTTCACCAGGGCGGCGATGCTGGCCGAGCCGCCCCGTCCACGCAGGTGGCCACCGAAGACGTCGAAGAGGGCGGAACGGGCGCGCACGACCGGTCAGTCTGTCAGGCCCCCGGGTCCCGGCGCCACCCGCCGACGGGGCGGGCGCCCGCATCGCGGCCGGTCACCGACACGCGATGATCGGTTCCGATTTCACCGCCGGGAGCCGGATAGGGGAGAATGTCCCAGACCCGGTCGGTTCGCCGCCCGGGTGGGCAGGCTATGACGGAGGGAGCACGCTATGGCGGCCATGAAGCCCCGGACCGGTGACGGTCCCCTCGAGGTGACCAAGGAGGGCCGGGGCATCGTGATGCGCGTCCCGCTGGAGGGTGGTGGGCGGCTGGTGGTCGAGATGACACCGGAGGAGGCCAGCAACCTCGGCGACGCGCTCAAGTCCGCCGCGGGCTGAGCAGGCCCGCCCAGAAGAACCACGCCGCTCGGAGGAACACTTGTCCACGCCGGTGCCGACCCTGCCGACGACGCTGCCCGACGTGGACGTGCCCGCCAGGGCCCGCGCGGGCGCGGCGTCCATCGTGCTGACCCGCACGTCGGACGGCGCCGGACCGGCGCTCATCGGTCCCGGCGGCGACGACCTCACTCCCGACTGGGTCGACGCCGTCGGGCTCACCGGCAAGGCGGGCGAGGTGCTACCCGGCCCGCTCGGCTCGGCCACCGCCTGGGTCGTCGGCATCGGCGCGGGCAAGCCCGAGCACTGGCGCACCGCGGGCGCGGCACTCGCTCGCGCGATCGACGCCGGTCTGGCCGCCGACCCGGAGGCGTCCGCGACCGCGGCCGTCCACCTGCCCGACGACACCACCGCCGACGAAGCCGCCCTGCTCGCCCGCGGCCTGCGGCTGGGCGGCTACCGCTACCGGGTGACCGAGGAGGAGCCCGAGCCGCGCCTGCGCTCCGCCGCGCTCGTGGTGTCCGATAAGGACCGTCGCGACCGGATCGCGGCGGCGGTGCGCCGGTCGAGCACCCTGGACCTGGCCACGGCGTTCGCCCGCGACCTGGCCAACACCCCGTCCAACGTCAAGGACCCGGCCTGGCTGGCCCGCACGGCGGCCAAGGCGGCCGGGCGGATCGCGGGCCTGGACACCCACGTCCGCGACGAGCGGTGGCTGGCCGACCACGGGTTCGGCGGCCTGCTCGCGGTCGGCGGCGGCTCCTCCCGACCCCCGCGGCTGCTGCACCTGTCGTGGTCACCGCCGGACGCCGAGGGACCGCACATCGCCCTCGTCGGCAAGGGCATCACCTTCGACACCGGCGGCATCTCGATCAAGCCCAACGAGGGCATGCACCTCATGCGCACCGACATGGCCGGTGGGGCCGCGGTTATCGCCGCCACCCTGGCCATCGCGCGGTTGGCGCTACCGGTCCGCGTGACGGCGTTGGTGCCGTGCGCGGAGAACCACGTGTCCGGCTCCGCCTACCGCCCGGGCGACATCGTGCGCCACTACGGCGGTAGAACAACCGAGGTCCTCAACACCGACGCGGAAGGCCGCATGGTCCTCGCGGACGGTCTGGTCTACGCGCGTGACCTGGGCGCGGACATCCTGGTGGACGCGGCGACGCTGACCGGCGCCATGAAGGTCTCGCTCGGCGTCCGCATCGGCGGCCTCTTCGCCAACGACGACGAGGTGGCGTCCCGGTTGGCCGACGCGGGCGCCTCCGTCGGCGAGTCCTGGTGGCGGATGCCGCTGCTGGACCAGTACGCGGCCGAGGTGGCCAGCGACATCGCGGACGTGCGGCAGTGCCCGCCCGGCCCGGGAGCGATCACGGCCGCGCTGTTCCTGCGGGAGTTCGTCGGCGACCTGCCGTGGGCCCACCTGGACATCGCAGGCCCGGCCCGCGCCGACCGCACGTACGACGACGTCGTACCAGGGGCCTCAGGCTTCGCCGCCCGCACCTTGGTCGAATACGTTGCCTCTTATGTGGCTGGACCCCGTAGTTGACCGTTTGGCAGACCTGCCGGGCGTAGTGGCGGTATCCCTGGGCGGCTCCCGCGCGAGGGGCACCCACGGGCCGGACAGCGACTGGGATCTGGGCGTCTACTACCGCTCCGGTTTCGACCCGGCCCACCTCCGCGCGGTCGGCTGGGAGGGAGAGGTCTCCGACCTCGGCGCCTGGGGCGGCGGCGTGTTCAACGGCGGTGCCTGGCTGCGGATCGACGGCGTGCCCGTGGACGTCCACTACCGGGACCTGGCGGTGGTGGAGCACGAGGTGGCGGAGGCGTCGCGGGGGAGGTTCCACTGGGAGCCCCTGATGTTCCACCTGGCGGGTATCCCCAGCTACCTGGTCGTGGCCGAACTGGCGCTCAACCGGCCGCTGCGCGGCACCCTCCCGCGGATCGACTACCCGGAGCCCCTCCGCGAGTCCGCACCGCCCTTCTGGCGCGGTAGAGCCCGGGCGACCCTGGACTACGCCCGCCGAGGGGGCGTCACCGAGGCGGCGGGTGCCCTGGCCGTCGCCGCCATGTGTACCGCCCACGCGATTCTCGCGTCCCGGGGCGAGTGGGTGACGAACGAGAAGAAATTGCTTGCGCGAGCGGGTTTGCAAGACGTGGATGCACTGATCGAAGGTCTTCGACATGACACCGTGGGCGATTCTCTCGAAGCTGGCAATTCGCTGTTCGACCGGCTGGCGTGACCGGTCCGGCAAATGGTCAGCTCAGGCCGCTGCGGCTGCTGAATTCATCGGGTTCAAGCTGATTTCGCGATCGGGTGACGGTGTGGGGTCGTGTCACCCTGACAGGGGGTAGCCCTTTCGCGTGCGCTCCGGTGGTCGTAGGCTTCGGCTGGTCACGCGACCAACGGCGCGTCGTGTTGCTGCGCTGAAATCGACGAAAAAGTCAGAGGATATCCTTGTTGCTGCATTTCGACAGTCTTGCTGTTTTGGTGGTGGGGGCCGTAGTTATCGCCGTTCTGGTGCTCATCGGATTCACCGTGCACCGACTCGCCAATAGCGACACGAAACGAATCCCCGGGACTATCATCGCGATAGTTGCCGTGCTGAGCGCTGTTCCGCCGATCGTTTTCGCTTTCCAGGGGTTCAGCCCGTGAGTTCGCCCTGCCGCAGGACCACGGCGTGGTCGGCGTCCTCGTCGGTGGCGAAGACGCGGTCCAGGAAGGCGTACTTGGCCACGAACACCGGCAGGCCGCTGAGCACGTACGTCACGTTCAGGACCAGGGTGCGGGCCGCGCGGTCGGCCAGCAGCGGCGCCACCAGCCAATCCGCCAGCGTCGTCAGCAGCACCGACACCAGGCCGCCCAGCACCGTCACCACGATGTAGCCCACGACCTGCCTGGTCAGCCTCGGCAGCCCCCGCTGCCCCCACGCCCACCAGCGGATCATCACGAAGTGCGGGACCGCCCCCACCGCGAACGCCACCGCGCTCGCCGCGGTCGCGCCCATCCCACCCCAGCCGTACAGGGCGAAGAGCACCAACTGGCTGATGCCGGTCGCCACCAACGACGCCACCGAGTAGCGCGTGAAGCGAATCCGAACACCGTTACGCCGAGGCACATCCCCACCGTATGCGCTGGTCGCTGACCGTTCTCTCAGGCATGTCCCACGTCACGATTCCCCCTTTGTGCGTTCCCCAGGTCACCCCAACACCGACCGGTAGACCTCGACCGTCCGCTCGGCCACCGACGACCACGAGAACTCCCGCTCCGCCCGCGCCCGACCCGCCGCGCCCATCGCCGCCGCCCGCGCCGGGTCGGCCAGCAGGGCGTTCACCGCGTCCGCCAAGCCCGCGCGGAACGGCTCCGCGTCCGACTCGTCGTAGTGCACCAGCAGGCCCGTCTCGCCGTCGGCGACGACCTCCGGTATTCCCCCCACGTCCGACGCCACGACCGCGGTCCCGCAGGCCATGGCCTCCAGGTTCACGATACCCAACGGCTCGTACACCGACGGGCAAACGAACACGGTCGCGTGACTCAGCAACTGCCGCACCTCGTGCTGCGGCAGCATCCGCTGGATCCAGAACACGCCCTCCCGCGCCGCCGACAGCTCCGCGACCGCGGCCCGCGTCTCCTCCGCGATCTCCGGGGTGTCCGGCGCGCCCGCGCACAGCACGACCTGCGCGCCCGGGTCGATCCGGTGCGCCGCGGCGACCAGGTGGCCGACGCCCTTCTGCCGGGTGATGCGGCCGACGAACACCACCGTCGGGCGGTCGGGGTCGATCCCGTGCGCGCGCAGCGCGTCGACCTCGGCGACCGGGCGGTAGGCGGTGGAGTCGATGCCGTTGCGCACCACGTGCACGCGCGCCGGGTCGAGGTCGGGGTAGCAGTCGAGCACGTCGGCGCGCATGCCGTCGCTGACCGCGATGACCGCGTCCGCCGCCAGGTACGCGGTGCGTTCGACCCAAGAGGACAGTCGGTACCCGCCGCCGAGCTGCTCGGCCTTCCACGGCCTGCGGGGTTCCAGCGAGTGCGCCGTGATCACGTGCGGGATCCCGTGCAGCAGACCGGACAGGTGACCGGCGTGGTTGGCGTACCACGTGTGGGAGTGCGCCAGGTCCACGTCGCCGGTCGCCGCGGTGATCGAGAGGTCGGCGGAGAGCGTGCGCAGCGCGGCGTTCGCGTGCTCCAAGCCGGGCGCCGAGTTGTGCGCGGTCGCGTCCTCGCGCGGCCCGCCGAAGCAGTGCACGTCCACGTCGACCAGCTCGCGCAGGCGCGGCACCAGGTATCCGACGTGCACCCCCGCCCCTCCGTAGACCTCGGGCGGGTACTCGCGGGTCAGCAGTCCGATGCGCACGGTGCCCACGGTAGTCGCCGCGCGCCAGTCGTAACGCGCTGCGGCCGTCGGGTGAACGGACGGGCAACGAGCGCCCACACGGAGTAGCACGTCTGGCAGGACCACCACGCGGACGGTTAGATGAGGACTGTGAAGGGGAAGCCGCGCGTACTCGGGATCGTGTTGGCGGGTGGCGAGGGAAAACGCCTCTGGCCCCTGACCGCCGACCGCGCCAAACCGGCCGTCCCCTTCGCGGGCAACTACCGGCTGGTCGACTTCGTGCTGTCCAACCTGGTCAACGCGGGCTTCCACAAGCTGTGCGTGCTGACGCAGTACAAGTCGCACTCGCTCGACCGGCACATCTCCACGACCTGGCGGCTGTCGAACGTGCTCGGCCAGTACGTGACCCCGGTCCCCGCGCAGCAGCGGTTAGGTCCGCGTTGGTACACCGGATCGGCCGACGCCATCTACCAATCCCTGAACCTGGTCTACGACGAGCGCCCCGACCACATCGCGGTCTTCGGCGCCGACCACGTGTACCGGATGGACCCCAGCCAGATGCTGGAGCAGCACGTCGACTCCGGCGCGGGCGTGACCGTCGCCGGGATCCGCGTCCCGCGCCGCGAGGCCACCGCCTTCGGCTGCATCGACTCCGACGCCTCCGGCCGCATCACCCGGTTCCTCGAGAAGCCGGACGACCCGCCGTCGGTGCCCGACGACCCGGACGTCACCTTCGCGTCGATGGGCAACTACATCTTCTCCACCACCGCCCTGCTCGACGCACTGCGCGCCGACGCCGCCGACCGCGACTCCCTGCACGACATGGGCGGCGACATCATCCCTATGCTGGTCGACCAGGGCACGGCACACGTCTACGACTTCGCGGACAACCTCGTACCCGGCGAAACCGAACGGGACCGCGGCTACTGGCGCGACGTGGGAACCCTGGACGCGTACTACGACGCGCACATGGACCTGGTCTCCGTGCACCCGGTGTTCAACCTGTACAACCAGGAATGGCCCATCCGCACGGCGATGCCCCCGCTGCCCCCGGCGAAGTTCGTCAACTCGGGCACGGCCACGGAGTCGATCGTCGGCCCCGGCTCGATCATCTCCGGCGCCACGGTCACCGACTCGGTGATCAGCGCCGACGTGGTGATCGAGACGGGCGCGGTGGTCGAGGGGAGCGTCCTGCTGCCGGGCGCGCGCGTGGGCAAGGGCGCGGTGGTCCGCCGCGCGATCCTGGACAAGAACGTCATCGTCGACGACGGCGTCCGGATCGGCGTGGACCTGGCGGCGGACCGGGAGCAGTACACGGTGAGCACCAGCGGGATCGTCGTCCTCGGCAAGGGCACCCGCGCTTCATAGCCCGGCCATCACCCGAGCCTCCGACCCCGCCACCCGCCCACCCCTTGGCCTCACGCGACCGTGCGCCGCTGTCGCCTGCCCGGGCGACCCGCCCACACTCTCCGCCTGTGTGGACAACTCATCCACATGCCCGCATCTCATCCACAGCTCTCAGACACCTCTTCCACCCCGCCGACCTGCGGCGATAGTCTCGAAGAGGGGGATCCCCCGGGTGGGAGGGCCTCCGCGTGGGGGCGGTCGAGGTGATCTTGAAGGTGGTTGTGCGGGTGGGCGACCACGACGACCTGCTCCGTGTCCTCGTAGATGACCCGGCCCGGGTCCGCCGATTCCAGCCGCACCCAGCCGACCCCGTGCGCGTCGAGGATCGAGAGGTAGCCCGTGACCCGTTCGACCAGGTGCGCGGCCGAAGACTCGAACCACGCGGTCGCGCCGGGGTGGAGGTCCTGGTCGTAGACCGTCGGGTCGACGGTGCTGGGGTTGGTGAAGTTCGCCTCGAACCAGTCGTTGTTGGCGCGGCGGAACGCTTCCTGCTCCGCCGTCAACCTGCCTTCCCGCGCGAGGCCGTTGACCAGGCCGAACACGCCGGGAAACCGGCCACGCGGGGTACCGACCGCGGCCTGGAACCGCACATAACGGAGATCATCCACCGGTCGATCCTGGCAGCGCCGACCGTCGGGCCCGCCCGCGGGACCGTCAGGTGGTGACCTTGGCGGCCAGCAGGAGCCCCTCGTCGAGGGGGAGCAGCAGCGGGACCAGCCGGTCGTCCTGCTGGATGGTCCGGACCACCTCGCGCAGGGCCAGGGTCTCCGCGTCGCGCTTGGTGGGGTTGGCGACGTTGCCCTGCCACAGCACGTTGTAGAACGCCAGCACCCCGCCCGGGCGCAGCAGGCGGACGCCGTGCTCGTGGTAGGTCGGGTACTCGGTCTTGGTCGCGTCCACGAAGAGCAGGTCGTAGCCGCCGTCGCTCAGCCTGGGCAGCACGTCGCCCGCGCGGCCCATGATCAACCGGGTGCGGCCGGGGGCGATGCCCGCCTGGCGGAACGTGCGCTTGGCCGCGGCTTGGGCCTCGGGCTCCACGTCGATCGAGGTCAGCACACCGTCGGCGGCCATGCCGCGGAGCAGGTACAGGCCGCTGACCCCGACTCCCGTACCGATCTCCACCACGGCCTTCGCGCGCTGCGCGGCGGCCAGGAAACGCAGGGCGGCACCGCAGCCGGGACTCACCGGGGCGCAGCCCAGCTGCTGGCCGAGGGTGCGCGCGGCGACGAGCACGTCGTCCTCGTCGAGGAAGCCCTCGACGTAGTCGCGCAGGTCCGCGCCCGCGGTTGGTTCTCCGCCCACGGGAACGCAGATTAGCGGCGGACGTGGCCAAAACGGGTGAACCTGACCGGAAGGTCACCCCGCACGTTTTCTCAGCCTCATCTCAGCCGCCTCTCACCGTCACCATAAGGGCGCACCCCATCTTGGTAACCAACAGGGGAGAAGCAGGGAGATCGGGGACCACGGTGAGGTTGGGGAACACAGCGGGCCAGTCGCACGTTGAGCCGGTGAGTGGGCAGGACAGCCAGCAGGAGGTGCGGATCCCCACGATGCAGACCGCCGCCGAGGTCAAGCCCGTCGAACTGGACGCGGCCGAGTGGACCGTCCCGAGCTGGGACGAGGTCGTGCGCGAGCACGGCGACCGGGTCTACCGGTTGGCGTACCGCCTCTCCGGCAACGCGCACGACGCCGAGGACATCACCCAGGAGACCTTCATCCGGGTGTTCCGCTCGCTGGCGTCCTACAAGCCGGGCACCTTCGAGGGGTGGCTGCACCGGATCACCACCAACCTGTTCCTGGACATGGTCCGCCGCCGCTCGCGGCTGCGCATGGAGGGGCTGCCCGAGGACACCGACCGGATCGAGGGCGACGAGCCCAGCCCGGAAGAGGTCTACGAGGAGACCCACCTCGATCCCGACCTGCAGGCCTCGCTCGACGAACTGCCCCCGGAGTTCCGGGCCGCCGTGGTGCTCTGCGACGTCGAGGGACTGTCGTACGAGGAGATCGGCGCGACCCTCGGGGTCAAGCTCGGTACTGTGCGCAGCAGGATCCACCGGGGCCGCCAGGCCCTGCGCGCGTCGCTGGAGCGGCGCCGGGCGCTGGCCGCGCAGGAGGCATGGGCATGAGCACCGAGCACGTACCCGCGGAGGTCGTCTCATGACGTTCGAACGCGCCCTCGGGCTGGGTGAGCAGCACCTGCTGCCCGACGCCGTGGTCGCCTTCGTCGACGGCGAGCTGGGCCGCACCGCCAACGACCGGGTCGCCGCGCACGCGGTGAACTGCCCGTGGTGCGCGGGCGAGATCAGCGCCCAGCGCCAGGCGAGGGCTGCGGTCCGCGCCGCCGACACCCCGGCCATGCCCGCCGGGCTGCTGGCCTCGTTGCGGGCCATCCCGCAGGAGACCGAGCTGCCCGCCACCCCGGACGGCCTGGCCGTGACGGCCGACGGCCAACTGGTCGCGGTCCAGCGCCCCGACCGCGCCCCCGGCGCGTTCGGCACGAGCGCCCCCCTGGGCTCGTCGACCAAGCTGGGCGAGGGCCGCGTCGTCCTCGGCAGGCGCAACCGCCGGGCCGCGCAAGGTGCCGGTGTGGTCGTGTCCGGCCTGGTCCTCGGCGCCCTCGCCCTGGTCAACACGACCGGCGCGAGCCCGGAGAGCCCCCCGCAGCCGCAGCAACCCGGCGGCGTCCAACCCGTCGGCTTCCGCGCCCCGGCCCCCGGCCTGCTCACCTCGTCCCCGAGCTTCGGCACGGTGGCCGCGCGGTAACCCACAAGACCACTCTCCACACGTGAAGGCCACCAGCCCCCGAGGCGGTGGCCTTCATGCTGTCCGGACCACGCCCGCGGGCGAGGCGCGCCGCGGCCCACCGAGGTGATCACGCGCTCAGGTGCAGTGCGGTGGTCAGCAGCAGGCTGCCGCTGCCGGTCCAGGCGGTGAGCAGCTTGAGGACCCGGTAGGCGTCGTTGCGGTGGGTGGGGTCGGGTGCGGTGAGCGCGGTGTGGGTGGCGTGGGCCAGCAGTCCGGCGGCGAGGAGCAGGTAGCCGGTCACCAGCCAGAGGGCGGGCGGGCCGCTCGTCGGGGTGAGGGGCTGGGCCAGCGCGGCGATGGTGTGGCGAGCTGCGGTGATCACGGGTGGCTCCTGCGGTCGGGGTGCCCGGTGCGATGTACGCCCGGGTCGGTCGGCGCCCAGTGAAGGCGGCATGATCGGTTCCCCGCCAGTGCGCGCCGGACAACGTGGTGCCCGGGCTCGACGAACAGCGAGGTGGCAGCGGTGCCGCAGCCGAGGAGGAAGTCCGGCGGCCGGACCCCGACGGTCGACACCGAGGGGTTGCGCGCGCGGTTCGGTGAGGCCGGGGTGGAGCTGGTGGGACTGCTCTACCGGCTGCGCGAGGAGGCCGGGTTCACGGTCAAGGACGCCGCGGTGTGGTGGGCCGAGCGGGATCCGGCGCAGGCCCGCGCGCACAAGGTGCTGCGCGAGTCCGGGGAGATCGACCCGCGCCGGTTGTCCGAGCTGATGAAGATGCGGCACCCGTTGCCGCCGGACCTGGTGCTGGCGTTCCTGCGGCTGTGGGCGCGGGGCCGGACCGACCAGGCCGGGGTGCGCGCGGTCGCCGAGCGGATCACGCTGCTGGACACCCAGGTCCGCGCCCGGGTCAACGCCCCCGTGCCGACCCGGCCCGCGCGCCGGGCCGTCCCCGGGCCCGCGGTCCGCGCGCCGGGCTCGGGCGCGGAAGTGGCGCCGCACCTGGAGGTGATCGCCCGGTTGCGGGAGCAGGTGGAGCTGACCCAGCGCGAGGAGGACCGGTTCCGGCGGCTCGCGGTGGCGCTGGCGGTGATCATCCTGCGGCTCGACGAGCAGGCCCGGCTGCTGCCCGAGGTGCCTGGCGCGGTGCGCGCGCACGGCGTGGCGCTGGAGCACCGGGCACTGCTGGACGCGCAGCGCACCCGCGCGACCCGGCAACGCGGCCACGCACTCGACGAGGTCGAACGCGCCATGACCACCGCCGCCGCGCTGCACGCCCGGATCGGGCACCTCGCCGAGCGGTTGAGCGTCGAGGCGGACGGCTCCGGTGCCGACCTCGCCCCGGTCGAGCAGGCCCTGGTCCCGACCGCCGGTCCGGTCGAGCCGGTGCTGGCCGAGAACAGCCGCGTCCTGGACCACGTCGAGCGGCTCCTGCTCGACGGCGGCGGCACCCTCGACACCGCGATCCACGTCCTGGACACGACACCCCAGGCCGCGGTTGTCCAGGACTCCTACCCGATCCCGGACAACCCCCCTGACCCGGGAAGACCGGTTATCCGACCCGGACAACCAGGCGAGCGGTGCGGGTCCGGACAACGTCGGTGCCAGCGGGCCCCGGCGACCGCGATCGCTGCTCCGACTCGCCGCCGTGGGCCTGGTCCCCGCGGTCGGCCTGCCGCTGCTGCTGGCGTTCGTCCCCGACATGGACGTGCCCGCGCCGGTGGCGTTGGCGCCGGACAACTCGCTCGCCGCGCACGTCGAGACCCGTCCCGGGGACGCGTTCCCCTCCTACTCCTGGGTGCTGGACCCCGGGGGGCGCGGCCGGAACCTGTACCACGTGTCCGGCATCGACCCCGGCCTCACCGAGTTGGTCCTCATGGGCACCGTGCACGCCGACAACGGCGGCTGCCTCGACAGCGTTGTGGAGTGGGACATCACCGTCGTGGGCGAGGACCCCGACGCCGAGGACTCCGTCGCCGCCCATGGCACGATCACCAAACCCAGCAGCACCGTCCCCGTGAACGTCGAGGTCGTCGTGCCGCCCCAGGCCGCCATCGAGTTCCGCACCCGCCGCACCGACTCGCAGCAGTGCGCCATCGACCTCCACCTCGACCTCCCCCGCGTGGCCCGCCGCCCCTTCTACGGCTCATGATCACCCGGTGGGCGGGCAGGGCCATGTACCTGGACGAGTGAGCGAATCGGTGGGGTTCGCACGCGCACTTCACCGCTCATTTGGCAATGTTGATGGTGATGAACCAGAACATCGACCCCAGTCAGGCCACACCGCCGGTCGAGCAGTCGCCCACCGGGGTCGATCGGGTGGGGCCGCGGCCGTTGGAACGGCCCGCGGTGGATCCGACCGCCGCTGCGGCGTTCGGACGGCCCGCCGGGGTCGCGGGGGCGTTCTCGCCCGCGGCGGCCGGGCGGGCGGCGTTCGGCGAGCTGCCGTCCGCGCCGCCGACGCCGGAGGCACTGGTCAGCGCGTTCGGCAGGCCGCGCGGGGAGACGGCCGTGCTGCAGCGGCCCCCGGGCTCGCGCGCGCCCGACGGTGAGCAGGAAGACGCCCTGTGGTCGCCCGAGCCCGACCCGTGGCGCGACCCGGCGGCCGGTGCCGTCATCGGACCGCCCGCCGTCGACGAGCCCGAGGCCGAGAAGAAGGCCGAGGTCACCGGGGCGGGCACCCAGCTCAGCCTCACCGACGTGCTGTTCGGCAGGCGCGTCAAGCCCCTGGCCCTCGGCGTGCTGGGACTGGTCGCGCTGGTCATCGGCGCCGCGGGCGGCCTGGTCGGCTGGTTCCTCGCGCGCGGCGGCGACAGCCTGACCAGCGACGTCACCCTCGCCACGGTCGAACCGGCCAAGGAGCGCCCCGCCGGGTCGGTCGCCGACATCGCGCAGCGCGTGCGGCCCGCCGTCGTGTCCATCGAGGTCAAGATCCAGCAGGGCGGCGGTACCGGCTCCGGTGTGATGATCGACGCCGCGGGCTACATCGTCACCAACTGGCACGTGGTCACCCTCGAGGGCCGCGCCGACCAGTCCGCGAAGATCACCACGGTGTTCACCGACGGCAGGCGGGTCGACGCCAAGCTGGTCGGCACCGACGCCAAGACCGACCTCGCGGTGATCAAGGTGGACGTGCCGGACGCGACCGTGCTGCAGTTCGGCAACTCCGACGAGCTGCAGGTCGGCGACTCCGTGCTGGCCATCGGCTCACCGCTCGGCCTCACCGACACCGTCACGCAGGGCATCGTCAGCGCGCTGCACCGCCCGGTCGTGGCGGGCGGCGACAACGGCGAGGCCCCGATCACCTACGACGCCATCCAGACCGACGCCGCGGTCAACCAGGGCAACTCCGGTGGCCCGCTGGTCGACTCGACCGGCGCGCTGGTCGGCATCAACTCCGCCATCCGCAGCAGCGCGGGCAACACCGGCAGCGTCGGCCTCGGGTTCGCCATCCCGTCCAACGACGCCAAGCGGATCGCCGAGGCCATCATCCGCGACGGTCAGGTCAAGCACGCCGACCTCGGCGCCAACGTCAAGTCGGTGTCCGCGGAGACCGCCGAGGGCGCCCAGGTCGTCAACGTCACCGACAACGGCGCCGCGGCCAAGGCGGGCATCGTCGAGGGTGACGTCATCCGGAAGGTGGGGGACCGCCTCGTGCGCAACGCGGCCGAGCTGACCGTGGCGGTGCGCCAGCACCAGCCGGGGCAGTCGGTTCCCGTGGTGTTGGCCAGGCAGGGACGTGAGCTCACCATTCAGGTGACCCTGGGGTCGGATTGACCGGCTACTCTGATGGCAGAGGCGTAGTTCGGAGGTAGCGAGGGTGTTCGAAAGCGTCGGCTGGGCCGAGATCCTCGTGCTCGGCATCGCCGGATTGTTCATCCTGGGCCCGGAGCGGCTGCCTTCGGCGGCGGCCTGGCTCGGGCGCAGCATCCGCAAGGTGCGCGAGTTCGCGACCGGTGCGCGGGACCAGCTCAAGGGCGAACTGGGCAACGACTTCGACGAGCTGCGCAAACCGCTGCAGGACCTGCAGCAACTGCGCAACTTCGACCCGAAGCAGATAGTCGCCAAACAACTCTTCGGCGACGACACCAACGGCATCAAACCCAACGGGTTCGCCGCCGCGTCCCAGCCCCAGCCCCCGGTCCCGCCCGCCCCCCCGGCCGCCACGCCGGACCCCCCGAAACTCGCCCCCGGCGAACGCCCCCCGGTAGACCCGGACGCGACCTGATCTTCCGATGCCCGCCTCTCCCGGAGGCGGGCATCGCCTTATCCGGCAACTGGCAAAACCTACTCGCGTAGACACATCCAGCTCCGGCGTTGTTGGTGCTTCGCGCAGGTCCCATCCGGCCCGGAGGCCCCGCCGGTCGCTCGGTGCTTCGCGTGCCGCACCGGGCACTCAACCGCAACTCTCTGGTCAAGCCTGTGCGCCGGGGACGCCTACCTCGGGGCGACGGGCAGGGTCAGCTGTCCCTGGTGGTGACGAACTCGTTCAGCGAAGTTCGGGCACCCTGCGGCGATCAGCTTGTTCGGTAGATCGGCGCGTCCGTTCTGGCGATTCGCCCAGTACAGGGTCTGTTCGCGAGTCACGTCGTGCACAAGGTTGGGCGCGCTGTCATCGACCAGTACGAAGAAGGCGTCGGGGTGGTAGACCTCGTAGGGCAGCGAGTCCGGGTCCGCGGCAGAAAAGCCGTTGTCGCAGGTCAGGACGATGTCGGCTCGGCAGGCCAGGGCTGCGGCATGCACGTGCCTGTCGTCGCTGTCAGTACCGGGGAACGAGTCGTCGACGACGAAGTCGTCAACCCGGCCTCCCTCGAAGGTCTTCGCGATCAGGTCGCGGACCCGGGTGATCTTCGCGCCGTTCCAGGCGGGGTACTTCCGGCGCAGGTTGTAGATCGTCTCCGCGAGCACGTCCTCGGTCCAGTAGACGGTGTAGATCCCCCCGCCCGATCGCAACTGCAGCAGGGCGAGCCAATCCCGCACCGTGCGAGAGAACAGCGCGTTCGCGTCGACGAACACTCGCGTGGCGATCATCCTGGGAGACTATCCATCGGCCCGATGCGCTTGGCCGTGTGGCCTGGCCTGCGGACAGTCATCGGATCAGTCCTCGTCCTCCAGTGCGCGCAGCGCGTCGAACGCCTCCCGTTGGCGCTGCAGGCGCGCGCCTCGCTCGCGCAACACATCGGCAGTCCGCAACCGCGTGTGAGTGCCGACCTTGTGCGAGGGGATCTCGCCCGCGGCGACCTTGCGCATCAACGTCGGTCGTGACACGCCCAGCAGTTGCGCGGCTGCGGTGGTCGTCAGTTCCTCCGGCATCGCGCTGACCGTGACTGTGTGCCCCTGCGCCACGGCGCGGACCACCTCGGCGATGATGGCCGACAATTCGCGTGGAACCGAGATCGCGGAGCCTTCCTCGTTCACCACGGCGGTGAATCGGGCACCCGACGCGGGGAGCCGACTCATCAGACGCTGCGCCTGCGCCTGGTCGCGCTCGTCGGTCAGCAGGACATCCCGGTCGGTCGTAGCCACCTGTGTCGGCACCGTCATCACTCCCTCGCCAAAGTGCTCACACCTATAACTGACCGTGTGTGCACCTGTATCTGCAACACCCGTTCATGACACCACTGATGTTGCGTACGCGCAACAGTCAAACGTGCGCGTCACGTGTCGCGACCACGCGTCGCCGCGAGTGGATCGGCCATGCGGTTTGTCGACAGCTGTAGCAATTCCGGTGCTCGGCCCGGTCTCGCGCGCCGGAGAATCGGGTCAGCGGCCCGCCGGGGAGACCGACAGCATGCGACCCGCCAAGCCGCGGGCGCGGACGGAGAGCTTGCCCGCGATGTCGGTCAAGACCTTGGCCGCCGCCGTGTCCGGCTGGGACTTGACCAGGGGCTCGCCCGCGTCGCCGCCTTCGCGGAGGCGGGGGTCGAGGGGTACCTGGCCCAGCAGCGGCACCTCCGAGCCGACCGCCCGCGACAGGGACTCCGCGACCGCTTGGCCGCCGCCCGCGCCGAAGACGTCCATGCGGCTGCCGTCCGGGAGTTCCAGCCACGACATGTTCTCGATGACGCCCGCCACCCGCTGGCGGGTCTGCAGGGCGATGGCGCCCGCGCGCTCGGCGACCTCGGCGGCGGCCTGCTGGGGCGTGGTCACCACCAGGATCTCCGCGTTCGGGATCAGCTGGGCCACCGAGATCGCGATGTCGCCGGTGCCCGGGGGCAGGTCGAGCAGCAGGACGTCCAGGTCGCCCCAGAACACGTCCGCCAGGAACTGCTGGAGCGCGCGGTGCAGCATCGGGCCGCGCCAGACGACCGGGGTGTTGCCGGGGGTGAACATGCCGATCGAGATCACCTTCACGCCGTTGGCCTGCGGCGGGAGGATCATCTTCTCGACCTTGGTCGGCTTGTCGCCCGCGCCGACCATGCGGGGGATCGAGTGGCCGTAGATGTCCGCGTCGACGATGCCGACCTTCACCCCGCGCGCGGCCATGGCCACCGCCAGGTTGACCGTGACGCTGGACTTGCCGACGCCGCCCTTGCCGGAGGCGACGCAGTAGACGCGGGTGAGTGAGCCGGGTTCGGCGAACGGGATGCGCGGTTCCTCCGCGTCGCCGCGCAGGGTCTTGCGCAGGGTGGTGCGCTGCTCGTCGTTCATCACATCGAGGGTCACCGTCACGGTGCGCACGCCGGGCAGCGCGGCGACCGCCGCGGTCACGTCCCGGGTGATCTTGTCCCGCAGCGGGCAGCCCGCGACCGTCAGGTAGACGGCGACCTCGACCAGCCCGTCCGGGTGCACCGCGATGTCCTTGACCATGCCGAGGTCGGTGATCGGCTTGTGGATCTCGGGGTCCTGCACGCCCGCGAGCGCCTTGCGGACGGCCTCGACGCCGGGAACCTGTTCGGTGGTGGTCACGAGTCCATGCTACGGGCGGGTACGCGGCCCGGTCGCCGTGGATGGCACTCACCACAGCGATGCACAGCCCATTTGTCAAGGGCGGTAAGGGTGCTGTTGGGTCCGCCACTCGGGTTCCGTAGCATTGTCCCCCTGTTTGGGCCCAAGGAGGAACCTTGACCTTGCCGGACCAGTCCGCCCGGCCCACCCGAGAAGAACTGCACGCCTGGCGCACGTTTCTGCGCGCCCACGCCAGGATTACCCGGTCGTTGGAGACCGAACTGGTCGCCGAGCAGCGGCTTTCCCTCGGGGGGTACGACGTTCTCGTCCAACTCGCGGAAGCACCGGAACGCAAATTGCGAATGGCAGAACTCGCTGACGCGGTGTTGTTGTCGCGCTCCGGCGTCACCCGCCTGGTCGACCGCCTGGAGCGGGCCGGGATGGTGGCCCGTGAGCGGGTCGCGGGGGACGGTCGCGGCGTCGTCGCCACCCTCACCGACCGGGGGCTTGACGTGCTGCGCACCGCCTCCCGGACGCACCTGGCGGGCATCGTGCGGCACTTCGTGGCGCGGCTCGACCACGACCAGCTGCACCACCTCGGCGACCTCTGCGGCAAACTCGTGGACTGATCGGCGCATACCACCCCCGTTACGGGTGACGAGCGTCCACGAATGGGAGCGCTACCGGCGGTCGGAATGGCGGGAATGACACAACAAGTGACAATGACTCAGGGTGCGCGAATTCAGCTCGTGACCTCGTCCCAGCGCGGGTCGTCGCGCAGGGATTTCGCCGAACCCGATTTGGGCCGTTTCGCCTTCAGGTCGCCGCGCAGTTTGTCCAGTTCACCGCGCAAGTAGTCGCGGGTCGCCACCTCGCCGACCGCCAATCGCAGCGCGGCCAGTTCCCGGGCCAGGTATTCGGTGTCGGCCTTGGTCTGCGCCGCCCGCGCCCGGTCCTCCTCCAGGGACACCCGGTCGCGGTCGTCCTGCCGGTTCTGCGCCAGCAGGATCAGCGGCGCCGCGTACGCGGCCTGGGTGGAGAACGCCAGGTTGAGCAGGATGAACGGGTACGGGTCCCAGCGCAGGCTCACCGCGACGAGGTTGAGCGTGATCCACGCGACCACGATCATCGTCTGCCAGAACAGGAACTTGCCGGTGCCCAGGAACCGGGCCAGCCGCTCGGAGAACCGGCCGAAGGCGTCCGGGTCGATGGCGAAGCGCAGGCCGCGGGGCCTGCGCGGCTGGTCGAGCCGCCTGCGGGTGGTGGGTTCAGGCACGGCGCCTCGCCTCCCCGGTCGTCTCGATGGCCGCGAAGGTCTCGTCGGCGGTGTCGCGGTCGCGCCAGTTGTCCGGCAGCAGGTGGTCGAGCACGTCGTCGACGGTGATCGCGCCGAGCAGGTGGTCCTCGTCGTCCACCACGGGCGCGCAGACCAGGTTGTAGGTGGCGAAGTACCTGGTCACGGCCACGAGCGAGTCCGTCGGGCGCAGGCTGGCCAGCTCCTTGTCCACCGCGCCCGCGACCAGGTCGAACGGGGGCTCGCGCAGCAGCCGCTGGATGTGCACGCAGCCCAGGTAGCGGCCGGTCGGGGTGGCGGTCGGCGGTCGGCAGACGAAGACCATGCTGGCCAGGGCCGGGGTCAGGTCGGGGTTGCGGACCCGGGCCAGCGCCTCGGCGATCGGGGCGTCCGGGGTCAGCACTATCGGCTCGGGGGTCATCAGACCGCCCGCGGTGTCGTAGGAGTACTCGAGGAGGCGCTTGACCGGCTCGGACTCCTCGGGCTCCATCAGCTCCAGCAGGCGGTTCTTGTCCATCTCCGACAGCTCGGCCAGCAGGTCGGCCGCGTCGTCGGGGTCCATCGCCTCCAGCACGTCGGCGGCGCGCTCCTCGTCGAGGTGGGCGAGGAGTTCCTTCTGGTCGTCCTCGGGCAGTTCCTCGATGACGTCGGCCAGCCGCTCGTCGTCGAGCGCGTCGGCCACCTCGTAGCGGCGCTTGAGGGGCAGGTCCTGCAGGGCGGTCGCCACGTCGGCGGCGCGCATGGTGTCGAAGACGGCGATGAGCTGGTGGGCGTCCTGGGGTTGGCCGGTCAGCTCGGTGATGCCGGGGGCGCGGATCTCCGACCAGGTCAGCACCTGGATCGGGCCGCGCCTGCCCCAGCCGCCGGTGCGCTCGCGGATCGCGACCCGGTTGAGCACCCAGTCGCGGGTCCGGGTCGGTTCCATGGCGGTGTCGACCACCACGGCGCGCGCGTCAGAGGCGACGACCTGCACGCGGGCGTCGAGGAGCTGGCCGACGACCAGCACCTCGTTGGGGCGCTGGTGGAAGTGCCGCAGGTTGACCGACCCGGTGGCCAGGGTGATCGCGTTCGGCTCGATCGCCGCGACCCGCAGCATCGGCACGAAGATCCGCCGCCGGGTCGCCAGCTCGACCACGATCCCCAGCACGCGCGGCGGCGCGCCGTCCACGCGCAGGCCCGCCACCAGGTCCCGGATCCGCCCGATGGACTCGCCGTCCGGACCGAAGACCGGCAGACCGAGCAACTGCGCCACGAAGATCTTGCTCACGCCCGCCACGCGGCCAGGCTAGCCCGAGTCGGCCCGCACCACCCGTCAACGATCGTCCCCGCGCGTCGCTGCTCCCGGCCCCGGCACACTCGTGCCTCCGGCCCCGCGACCCGCGCTTCCCGCAACGCCCGCGAGGGGTCCCCGGCATGGGGGAACCCCTAATTTTGATCTTAGGTCGGGCCGGTGGACGGGCAGAAGAGGTCGCGGCCCGCCTGTGGACAAACCTGGCGCATGTGGACAGACGGCCTGGACGGCGAAGTTCTGCCGCCGCGACAGGCCGAACGCGGCTGCGGCGAAGCGGGCCGTCGGCACGATCCGCGACCTCGTCGAGGCGCCGCACGACCACAACGCCGCCGTCGACGACCGCGACACCGCCGAGCGCGTCGCCGACGAGAAGGGCTTGGCTCCACCGCGAGGAACCGGCTGAGCACGACGCGAAATAGCTCTGCGTGGTGACGACTGACCGTGTGTTGTCGGTGCCGACCGAGCACGGTCTCGACCAGGTGGTGGCGTGGCTGGGTTGGGGCTGTCGGAGGTGTTTGAGCGTGGTTGCGGCTGGGTGTGGTTGCCACCAGTTGAGCGTGGTTGCCACTGGATGGGCGTGGCTGGGCGCCGACCGGGCGAGGTCGCGATCAGCCAGTGCGGTGGGGCTGACCAGGTGCGTTGCAACCAAGTTGAGCTTGGTTGTAGCGGGAATCAGGTGAGCGTGGTTGCGATCAGCCGAGGGAAGGACCGGGTGTTGTTGCGACCAGGTGAGCGTGGTCGCGACTGGACCGGCGTTGGGCAGCGGGCCTCGGATTGGCCGCGAGGCAGGCGGCGTGGGCGGTCCGACAGCGGTTGCCTGTTGGGCCGCGAGCCGGGGCCGCGGGTCGGTCAGCGCAGGACTTCGTGGTGGTCGTTGCGCTGGTAGAGGACCGTGCGCTTGTGGCGGGACTTGGTGACCAGGCCGGAGTCGTGCAGCACCGACAGGTGGTACGACACGGTGGCGGCGGCGAGGCCGTGGCGCCTGCTCAGGTCCGTGGTGCTGCGCGGGGTGTCCAGGTCGCGCAGGAGGTTGGCGCGGGTGGGGCCCATCAGGCGGGCCACGGCGTCGCGGTCCGGGTTCTCCGGGATACCCAGCCCGTTGGCCGGGTAGCTGATCACCGCGTCGTCCGGGTCCTCCATCTGCACCAGCAGCGTCGGCCAGGACAGCGCGGCAGGCGACAAGACCAGGCCGTTGAGGGTGATGGGGTGGCTGTACGGCTTGGTGATCTCCACCGCGGCGCCGGTCCAGCGGACGTTGGTGTGCAGGCTGCTCAACAGCGTGCCCACGCCCTCCGTCGCCATCACCCGGGCGCGCTCCACCAGGTCCGCCTGCAACCGGTCGCGCAGGCCGGACCAGCTGTCGGCCATGGCCACCGACCAGAACCGGGTCATCGCGTCGGCCGCGCGCCGGGCGAAGGTGCCGTCGTCGACCGCGGCCATGGCCTCCGCTGACGGGTTGTCGGTCGCGGCGACCTGCCACTCGGCGTCCTCGGGGCTGGTCGCGGCCATGCGCTCGACCTGGTCGAGCCACGCGCGGTCCGGGTCGCCGAAGGCGGGGCTGGGGCTGAGCAGGTCCGGCATGTAGCCGACCAGGCCGCGGGGCATGGTGCCCGCGATCATCCGCACGTCCGGGTCGCGCAGCGCGAAGCGGGCCGCGGCGCCGGGGTCGCCGTAGATCGGGTGGGTGCGGCCGGCGACGGTCAGCCGCAGCCAGGAGATGGCCTCGATGGCCGGGGAGATCGCCAGCCGGACATTCCCCACGGCGGCGGCGTCGAGATAGGCGGTGATCACCGCCGTAGCCTAGGTCGTTTCGAGCCGTTTCGAATCGTTGTTGGCGGGGTTGGCGCCGCGGTCTCCTATGCCGCGCAAGGTACTGGGGGACGGCCGGGACGCGCGAGCGTCCCGGCCGTTGTTACCTCGCCACCCGTCGCGGCCGGGCCATGCCCCCCGGCGCCCGGCCGCGACGGGTCGAATCGTGTAGCGCGGGCCACAGTGCGGCCCCCTCGGGTGCGTGGTCGACTAGAACTCTCACGTGGTTACCGGCCGGTACGCCGCGTCAGGGATCGGAGGCCGCATGCGCTCAGCCAAGGACTTCTTCCGCCCGCTCGCGGTGGGGGCGCCGGAACCGGTGCGGGAGATCCCGTTCCGGCCCTCGCGGATGATCCACTTCTTCGACCCGGGCAACCCGAAGATGGCCGCGAAGGTCGGCGACCTGGCCGCGCAGTGCGACGTCGTGCTGGGCAACCTCGAGGACGCCATCCGCGCCGACCGCAAGCAGGAGGCGCGCGACGGGCTGGTCCGCATCGCCCGCGCGACCGACTTCGGCGACGCGCAGCTGTGGACGCGGATCAACAGCCTCGACTCGCCCTGGGTGCTCGACGACCTGCTCACCCTGGTGCCCGAGATCGGCGACAAGCTCGACGTGATCATGGTGCCGAAGGTCGAGGGCGCCGCGGACATCCACTACGTCGACCGGCTGCTCGCCCAGCTGGAGGCGCGCGCGGGGCTGACCCGGCCGATCCTGGTGCACGCGCTGCTGGAGACCGCAGCGGGCGTGGCCAACGTGGAGGAGATCGCGCTGGCGAGCCCCCGGATGCAGGGGATCTCGCTCGGGCCCGCGGACCTGGCGGCCAGCCGTCGGATGAAGACGACACGGGTCGGTGGCGGGCACCCGGGGTACCTGGTGCGCACGGATCCGGTGGGGGAGGACTTCACTGTTGGCCGGTATACGTACCAGCAGGATTTGTGGCACTACACCGTTGCGCGCATGGTGGACGCTTGCGCTACCGCCGGGATTTTGCCCTACTACGGGCCTTTCGGTGACATCGCGGACGTAGTGGCCTGTGAGGACCAGTTCCGCAACGCCTTCCTCTTGGGGTGCGTTGGCGCGTGGAGCTTGCACCCCAAGCAGATCGCCATCGCCAAGAAGGTGTTCTCGCCCGACCCGGCGGAGGTCGCGTGGGCCCGGCGGGTCATCGCGGAGATGGGGGACGGTACGGGGGCGGTGATGATCGACGGCAAGATGCAGGACGACGCGACGGTGAAGCAGTGCCGCGTGGTGGTGTCGTTGGCCGACGCGCTCGCCGCCCGCGACCCCGAACTGGCCCGTGCCTACGCAGCCGAGGAGAACACCGATGCCTGACCTGCGCCCCCGCCGGTCCGTGCTGTACATGCCGGGCGCCAACGCCCGCGCCCTGGAGAAGGCGAAGGGCCTGGACGCCGACACGCTGATCCTCGACCTGGAGGACTCGGTCACCCCGGACGCGAAGGCGGACGGGCGCGCACAGGTCTGCGCGGCGGTCGCGTCCGGCGACTACGGGCGGCGGGAAGTGACTATCCGCGTCAACGGGTTGGACACGGAGTGGTTCGCCGAGGACGTGCGCGCTGCTGCTGCGGCGGGGCCGGATGCCGTAGTGGTGCCCAAGGTCGATTCGGCCGCTCAGGTCGTGCGCATCGAAGAAGCCTTGGTCGCCGCAGGCGCGCCCGCACACACCGCGATCTGGGCGATGGTCGAGACACCGTTGGCGATGCTGCGCACCTTCGAGATCGCCTCGGCCTCGGACCGCCTCGCGGTACTGGTGCTGGGCACAAACGACTTGGCGAAGGAGTTGCACGCCGAACACGTCCCCGGCCGCGGCCCCCTCCTGGCCGCCCTGTCCATGGCCCTGCTCGGTGCCCGCGCCGCAGGCAAAGTCATCCTCGACGGCGTCTACAACGACGTCCGCGACCTGGATGGCTTCGCGGAGGAGTGCACCCAGGCCCGCCAGTTCGGCTTCGACGGCAAGACCCTGATCCACCCGGGGCAACTGGAACCGTGCAACAGCATCTTCGCCCCGTCGGAGGAGGAGATAGCCCAGGCCAGAAAGGTCATCGACGCCTTCGACGAAGCCAAGGCCACCGGCCGAGGCGTGGCGACCGTAGACGGCCGCATGATCGAAAACCTCCACGTCGACAACGCCCGCCGAGTCTTGGCGGTGGCCGCCGCGATCGAGGACCGCTGACTTGGCGCTACCTGCGGTTGGATGACGCCATGGCCAGGTTCGGGCTCAACAGGGTCGAGATCGAGGGCTACACCTCGATAGAGCACGTCGAGCTCACTCTCGGCGCGGTGACGGTGTTCGTCGGCGCCAACGGAACCGGTAAGAGCAACTTCAACAATGCCCTCGGGCTCCTCGGTCGCATCGCGGACCAGGAGCTAGCCCGCCGCGCCGGACTGAACGGCGGCGCGTCGGCTCTGCTGAACCGCGCCTCGGCCCTCCGTCGGATCCGGCTGGGCCTCTCCGGCGCACGCGGTGGGTACCGCGCGGCGCTGGTGCCGGGCGCCGGTGACAATTTGATCTTCGAGTACGAGGTGCTGGAGCACTCCGCCGCCACGGTCGAAGAACTAGGCGGCGGTCATCGGGAGACGCGGTTGTTCGCCTTGGCCGACAGCCATGGCAAGGCTGGCGCAGCCCTTGACCTACTTCGCGGTTGCCGCGTCTTCCACTTTCACGACACCAGCCGCAACGCCCCGGTCAAGCAGTTCGCCCCGACGGCCGAGAACCTCACTCTTCGGTCGGATGCGGGCAACCTCGCTGCGGTTCTCTCTTGGCCACTCAGTCGGCGACGTTGATCGACCAGTTCGAACTCGAAGCCGACTCGTGGCTCCTCGCCCTCGAGGGTTAACCCGAGCGTGATCTTCTCGATTGGCTACAGAAAGGTCACGGTGCAGGTCAGCGACGTGACGAAGCGTGAAAGGTTGCCGTGACATAACGCACAGATCACGGTGAGGGCTTGCTTGGGGCGGTTCGGTGGGGTGCTCTTGGGGCATGGGTAGACACAGCCTTCCGGTCGAGTCGCGCGGCGTGCTGGGGATCCTGGCGGGGCGGCGCAGGCAGCGGGACGACCTGTTCGACCGCAGCTTCCGGTCCTGCGACGACTGCGGTGCCGACGTGTACGTGCTGGCCGACGGGTGCCGCGACTGCGGCAACGTGCTGGAACTGCAAGCGGGCTGACCACAACCCAAGACCGACATCGACCCGGACGGCCGCGGCGCCTCCGGGTCGAGTGCTGTCCGGGGGAGAGTGGTCCCGGACACGTCCTGGCGCGAACGAGCGTTAACCGCGTGATACTCGTCGGTAACCACGGCTCCCAACGGAGGGATCAGCGATGGCACGCCTCGCGCAGACCGCCGGACTGACCGACGTCCAGCAGGACATCCTGGCCACCGTCAAGGGCTTCGTGGACAAGGAGATCATCCCGCACGCCCAAGCGCTCGAACACGCCGACGCCTACCCGACCGACATCGTCGAGGGCATGAAGGAGATGGGGCTCTTCGGCCTCACCATCCCGGAGGAGTACGGCGGCCTCGGCGAGTCCCTGCTGACCTACGCCCTGGTCGTCGAGCAGATCGCGCGCGGCTGGATGAGCGTGTCCGGGGTCATCAACACCCACTTCATCGTCGCCCACATGGTCCGCCACCACGGCACCGAGGCGCAGAAGAAGCACTACCTGCCCCGCATGGCCACCGGCGAGGTCCGCGGTTCCTTCTCCATGTCCGAGCCCGACCTCGGCTCCGACGTCGCCGCCATCAAGACCCGGGCCCGCCGCGACGACGACATGTACACCGTCGACGGCGCCAAGATGTGGCTCACCAACGGCGGCAGCTCCAACCTCATCGCCCTGCTCGCCCGCACCGACGAGGGCGACGAGAAGCCCCACCGGAACCTGACCACCTTCCTGGTCGACAAGCCGGAGGGCTTCGGCGAGGTCGTCCCCGGCCTCACCATCCCCGGCAAGATCGAGAAGATGGGCTACAAGGGCGTCGACACCACCGAGGCGGTCTTCGACGGCTTCCGGATCTGCAAGAACCAGGTCCTCGGCGGCACCCCCGGCCAGGGCTTCGCGCACATGATGGACGGTGTCGAGGTCGGCCGGGTCAACGTCGCGGCCCGGGCCTGCGGCATCGCCATCCGGGCGTTCGAGCTCGCCGTCGACTACGCGCAGCAGCGCCGCACCTTCGGCAAGCCCATCGCCGAGCACCAGGCCATCGCGTTCAAGCTGGCCGAGATGGCGACCAAGGTCGAGGCCGCGCACCTGCTCATGGTCAACGCCGCCCGGCTCAAGGACTCCGGGCAGCGCAACGACGTCGAGGCGGGCATGGCCAAGCTGCTGGCCAGCGAGTACTGCGCCGAGGTAACCCAGGAGTCGTTCCGCATCCACGGCGGCTACGGCTACTCCAAGGAGTACGAGATCGAGCGGCTGATGCGCGAGGCCCCGTTCCTGCTCATCGGCGAGGGCACCAGCGAGATCCAGAAGACGATCATCTCCCGCGGCCTGCTTCGCGAATACCGGGCGAAGTAGACACTGCCGGGTTCGCACGCCTTGGCCCCGGTTGGCAGGATGGGGCCATGACCGGTGCGTTCTCCGGCCCTGGACGAGCGAACCAGGGCATGCCCAAGCTCCCGACCCCGCCGACCGGCTGGCCGATCGGGTCGTACGACACCTACCAGGAGGCCCACCGCGCGGTCGAGCACCTGGCGACGAGCGAGTTCCCCGTCGAGGAGGTGACCATCGTCGGGGTCGACCTCATGCTCGTCGAGCGGGTCATCGGGCGGCTGAGCTGGCCCAAGGTGCTGGGCACGGGCGCGCTCTCCGGCGCGTGGTTCGGCCTGTTCGTCGGCCTGCTGCTCGGGCTGTTCAACCAGCAGCAGGCGTCCTTCGGGCCGATCCTGGTCGGGCTGGGCATCGGCGTGGTGTTCGGTTTGGTGTTCGCCGCCGTCGGGTACGCCAGCACCCGCGGTCGCGGCCGCGAGATCGCCTCGGCGACGCAACTGGTGGCTGGCCGCTACGACGTGCTGGCGCAGCCGCGCAACGCCGAGCGGGGGCGCGACCTGCTGGCCAAGCTTGCCATGCGGCCGAACAGCGGCATCGATTAAGCCGTACGCCTCGACCGTCCACATCGAATTGCGGCCCTTGATCACCCGGCCTAGTTTCAGGTGACCCGGTCGCGGGTACCGAGCTACCCGCGTGTCGGAGCACGTCGAGGTGCTGGACGGGTTGCTCGAACTGCCTCTCGGCGTGTCCGTCGGAAGGAGGCTGGTCGATGGGGCGTGCTCATCGGGGTCCTGGCCGCCGAGGTCGACGCTGGAGGGTGGCGCTGGGCGCCGCGCTCGTCGCGTCCCCGCTCGTGGCGGCTTGCGGATCAGAAAGCGGCGGGACCACCGTCAACGTTTACTACGCCACTGAGGAGAACTTCGACAAGGTCGTCGCGCGGTGCAACGACGAGGCCGCGGGCAGGTACCGGATCGCGCTGAACGTGCTGCCGCGCGGCGCGGACGACCAGCGCGAGCAGATGGTCCGCAGGCTCGCCGCGGGCGACGACGAGATGGACGTGCTCGGTCTCGACGTCACGTGGGTGGCCGAGTTCGCCGAGGCGGGCTGGGTCGCCGAGTGGACCGGCCAGGACAAGGCGGACGTCGAGCGCGGCACCTTGCAGGGGCCGCTGGACACCGCGCGGTGGAAGGACAAGCTCTACGCCGCGCCGAAGAACACCAACGTGCAGCTGCTGTGGTACCGCGGCGACCTGGTGCCGAAGCCGCCGACGACGTGGTCCGAGATGCTGGACATGGCCGCCGATCTGCGGTCGCGCGACCAGCCCAACACGATCGCGATGACCGGCGCGCAGTACGAAGGCCTGGTCGTCGAGTTCAACACGCTCACCGCGGGCGCCGGTGGGCGGATCATCTCCGAGGACGGCACCCGCGCGCTCGTCGACGATGGCGCGGTGAAGGCGCTGCAGGCGTTGCGGGATCTCGCGACCTCGCCGTCGGCCAGCGCGTCGTTGTCCAACGCCAAGGAGAACGACGTGCGGCTGGAGTTCGAGCGCGGCCGGGCCGCGTTCCAGCTCAACTGGCCGTTCGTCTACGCCGCCGCGCAGGAGAACCCGGCGGTGGCCAAGCTGATCAAGTGGGCGCCGTTCCCGGCGATCGACGCGAGCAAGGTCGGTACCTCGACGATCGGCGGCTACGACTTGGCCGTGAGCGCGCACTCGCGGCACAAGCCCGAGGCGTTCGAGGCGGTGAAGTGCCTGCGGGACGCGGAGAGCCAGAAGTACTCCGCGATCAACTCCGGGGTGCCGCCGACGATCGAGTCGGTTTACGACGACCCGGAGATGGCCGAGCCGTACCCGATGCGCGATGCCATCCTCGACCAGTTGAAGAAGGCGGCGGTCCGGCCCGCGACCCCCGCGTACCAGAACGTCTCCACGCTCATCTCGACCATCCTCTCGCCGCCCGCGAGCATCGACCCGGACAAGACCGCCCAGCGGCTGCGCGCCGAGTTGCAGGACGCGCTCGACTCCAAGGGGGTGCTGCCGTGAGCGGCAAAGAGCTGAGCGAGGGCAAGAAGGCCGAGCGCAGACTGGGGTTGTGGCTGTGCGCGCCCGCCGCGCTGGTCATGCTGGCGGTGACCGCGTACCCGATCGTCTACTCGATCTGGCTGTCGTTGCAGCGCTACGACCTGCGGTTCCCGGCGGAGCGGCAGTTCGTGTGGTTCGAGAACTACGTGACGGTGCTGACGAACTCGTACTGGTGGACGGCGTTCGGCGTCACCTCCCTCATCACGGCCGTGTCGGTGGCGATCGAGTTGGTGCTGGGGATGGCGCTCGCGCTGGTGATGCACCGGACACTGGTCATGAAGGGTCTGGTCAGGACGGTCGCGCTCATCCCGTACGGGATCGTGACCGTGGTGGCCGCGTTCTCCTGGCGCTACGCGTGGGACGAGAACACCGGCTACCTGACCGACCTGTTCGGCGCCACCGCGCCGCTGACCGATCGCGCCGCGGCACTCGGGATCATCACCCTCGCCGAGGTGTGGAAGACCGTGCCGTTCATGGCGTTGCTGCTGATGGCCGGGCTGGCGCTGGTGCCGGACGACCTGCTGCGCGCCGCCTCGATGGACGGCGCGACGCCGTGGCAGCGGTTCACCAAGGTGATCCTGCCGGTGATGAAACCGGCGATCCTGGTCGCGCTGCTGTTCCGCACGCTCGACGCGTTCCGCATCTTCGACAACATCTTCGTGCTCACCAGCGGCGCGCAGGAAACCGGATCGGTGTCCATGCAGACCTACAACAACCTGATCCGCGGGTTGAACCTGGGCATCGGCTCGACCATGTCGGTGCTCATCTTCATCGCCGTGGCGCTGCTGGCGTTCGTGTTCGTCAAGGTGTTCGGCGCCGCCGCACCCGGTAGCGACGACGGGGGGAAGCGCTGATGACCACCGCGACGAGGCCCGGGGTGCGGGCCCGCTGGACGCTCATCGACATCGTGGTCGTGGTCTACGCCTTGGTGCCGGTGCTGTGGATCCTCTCCTTGTCGTTCAAGACCAAGGAAACGCTGACCGACAAGAGCTTCATCCCGACCGAGTGGACCTTCCAGAACTACGTTGACATCTTCTCCACCAACGAGTTCCCGCGCGCGCTGGTCAACTCCATCGGCATCGCGCTGATCGCCACCCTCATCGCGGTGGTGCTGGGCACGATGGCCGCGTACGCCATCGCCCGGCTGGACTTCCCCGGCAAGCGCGCGCTGGTCGGGGTTTCGCTGCTGATCGCGATGTTCCCGCAGGTCTCGCTGGTGACCCCGCTGTTCGAGGTGGAGCGCTCGCTCGGGCTGTTCGACACCTGGCCCGGGCTGATCCTGCCGTACATCACCTTCGCGCTGCCGCTGGCCATCTACACGCTGTCGGCTTTCTTCAGGGAGATCCCGTGGGAGCTGGAGAAGGCGGCGAAGATGGACGGCGCGACGCCCGCGCAGGCGTTCCGGCGGGTGATCGCGCCGCTGGCCGCGCCGGGGGTGTTCACCACGGCGATCCTGGTGTTCATCTTCTGCTGGAACGACTTCCTGTTCGCGATCTCGTTGACCTCGACGACCGCGTCCAGGACGGTGCCCGCCGCGCTGTCGTTCTTCCAGGGCTCCTCGCAGTTCGAGGACCCGACCGGGACGGTGTCCGCGGCCGCCGTGGTCATCACCATCCCGATCATCCTGTTCGTGCTGTTCTTCCAGCGCCGCATCGTCGCGGGGCTGACCTCGGGTGCGGTGAAGGGCTAGGGCTATGGCTGAGATCATCCTGGACAAGGTCACGAAGCGGTACCCGGACGGCGCCCTCGCGGTGTCCGATGTGGACATCCAGATCGCGGACGGCGAGTTCGTCATCCTGGTCGGGCCGTCGGGCTGCGGGAAGTCGACGACGCTGAACATGATCGCGGGGCTGGAGGACATCACCTCCGGCGAGCTGCGCATCGATGGCGACCGGGTCAACGACCGGGCGCCGAAGGACCGGGACATCGCGATGGTGTTCCAGTCGTACGCGCTGTACCCGCACATGAGCGTGCGGGAGAACATGGCCTTCCCGCTGCGGTTGGCGAAGGTGGACAAGAAGGTGGTGCAGCAGAAGGTCGAGGAGGCCGCGCGCATCCTCGACCTCACCCAGCACCTCGACCGCAAGCCGGGCAACCTCTCCGGCGGTCAGCGGCAGCGGGTGGCGATGGGGCGGGCGATCGTCCGCAGCCCGAAGGCGTTCCTGATGGACGAGCCACTGTCCAACCTGGACGCCAAGCTGCGGGTGCAGATGCGCACGTCGGTGTCGAAGCTGCAACGCAGGCTGGGCACGACGACCGTGTACGTCACGCACGACCAGACCGAGGCGATGACCCTCGGCGACCGGGTCGTGGTGATGCGCGGCGGGCACGTGCAGCAGATCGGGTCGCCGCAGTTCCTCTACGAGCAGCCGGTGAACCTGTTCGTGGCGGGGTTCATCGGGTCGCCGTCGATGAACTTCCTCCCCGCCGGGCTGGAGGACGGTCGGCTGCGCACCCCGCTCGGCGACTTCCCGCTGACCGACCGGATCCGGCGGCTGCTGGAGGGCGGGTCGGCGCCGCGCGAGGTGATCATGGGCCTGCGCCCGGAGCACTTCGAGGACGCGCGGCTGGTGGACGAGCCGGGCGCGGCGTTCACCGCGACGGTCGAGGTGCTGGAGTCGATGGGGTCGGACAAGTACGCGTACTTCGCCGTCGAGGGTGAGGCCGCGATGGCGGCCGAGCTGGAGGAACTGGCCGCGGAGTCGGGCACGGCCGAGATGGCCGACGGCGGGTCGCAGATCGTCTCGCGGCTGTCGGCGGCCTCGGACGCGCGCGAGGGCGCGGAGCTGTCGGTGTGGTTCGACCCGGACAAGATCCACCTGTTCGACCCGAGCGACGGGCGCACGCTGACCTATGTCGAGTGACCTGTCAAGGGCCTGTGGACAACTTTCTCCAGCCCCGGCGGAATCCTGCCATCGTTGACCCCGTCGGACGCTCCCACCAGGGGAGCGTCCACGGGACAACGGAGTTCTGCCATGCGAACACTGCTGGGAATGCTGGTCGTCGTGCTGGGCATGCTCGGGCTGGCCGCGCCCGCGTCGGCCACGGTGTGCGACCCGGGGACGATCTGCCTGTGGCCGCTACCCGGTTTCCAGGGGCCGATGGAAGTCGTGGGGATCGAGGACGTGGTCCTGGGTGACTGCCTGCCACTGGAGGGTGAATACCGCTCGTTCGTGAACCGGCTGAAACAGGACGTCACGGTGTACGAGTCGGTGGAGTGCGCGACGGAGGCGGACTTCACAACCTATCCCGGACTGGGGACCTATGTCCCGTCAACGCCGTTCGTGGTCCGGGGGATTCAGGCCTGGGCTTGAGACTCCGCCATGTCGGCCGCGAACCGTAATGTGTACCCCTCGCCCCCCGATCATCCGGATAGGGGGTTGGGCTTCCCGACGCGCACCCACAGGCGCGTCCGCCCAGCGACAGGGGACTCGCTATGCAGCCAGGAAACCGGCCGACCACGCCGGAGCCGTCGTCCACCACGCCCGTGTCGCCGCAGGGGGAGGTGGTTGGGGGCGGAGAGGAACCGATCCGCCTCACCCTCTCCCTGAGCACCCGGGCCATCCCCACCCAGGGAGGGGACGGCCGCGACGCGGCGGGCGACGGTGGCTCCCGAGGCACGCCGCCCGCCGCGCCGGACCTGGCCCGGGGCCCGGTTGAGGAGCAGGCACCGACCGCGCAGGCAGACGCGCAAGCAGTTGACGCCCACGCGGAGGTCGGCCACGGCGTGACTGAGCCCCGCACAACAGCCGGAGTTCGGGCACCGACCGGCGGCAAGCCCGGCACAGCCGGGCTTGCCGCCGACGGGCTTGCCGCCGACGGGCTTGCCGCCGACGGGCTTGCCGCCGACGGGCTTGCCGCCGACGGGCTTGCCGCCGACGGGCTTGCCGCCGACGGGCTTGCCGCCGACGGGCTTGCCGCCGACGGGCTTGCCGCCGACGGGCTTGGTGTTGCGGATGGCGGTGGTGTGGACGGCGCTGGTGTGGCTGCTGGTTCGGTCGCTGTTGTTGGTCTGGTCGACCCGGCTGTGGACGGGTCGGAGATGGGTGCCGGGAGTGGCGCTCGGGTGGGTGGCGCCGGGGTGGCGGTTGACGGTGTCGCTTCGACGGGGCGCATCCATGTGGTTGGTGGTGGTCGTGCCGCAGGCGGTGGCGCCGCTTCGGCGGAGGACAGCTCCGGCGTGGTTGGCGGTGCGGCTGTGGCCGGTGGCGTCGTCTTGGAGCGTCGGCCTGGAGTGGTCGGTGATGGTGGTGCCCCGGCTGATGAGGGTGTCGCCTCGGGTGGGGGCTCCGGTGTGGTCGGTGATGGCCGGGCCGTAGGGGTTGCGGGTGCTGCCTTGGGTGCCAGCTCTGCGGGTGGCGGCGGTGGGGTTGGTGGCGCCGTCTTGCAGGGACGGCTTGGAGTAGCGGGAGTTAGCCGTGCGGCGGGGGTCGAGGGTACTGCCTTGGACGGCGGCTCCGGTGTGGTTGGCGGCGCCGGTGGTGTGGTCGACAGTGCTGCTTTGGCGGGGCGACCTGATGTCGGTGGTGGGCGTGCCTCGGTCGTTGATGGCACTACCTCGGAAAGTGGCTCCGGGGTGGTGGGTGACGGCGGTGGTGTGGCGGTGGTTGGTGTCGCCACCTCTGTCGCTGCCTCGGAGGGGCAGGCCGGGGTGGTCGGCGGTGATCGTGCCTCAGGTGCCGGCGGTACCGGGGTGGTTGGTGAAGGCAGTTCCGTGGGCCTGGCTGCGGGGAGCGGCGGGGCTGCGGGAGAGACCGCCGGGACAGGGGCGGTTCCGGGGCGAGTCCCGGTCGGTGTCCGGACACCGACCGGGGTCGCGGTTGATGTCCCTGGTGTGGGTGAAGGCGGTGGCGTGGAGGTTGGCGGTGGTGCAGCGGTAGGTGCCGGCCTGGCGACGGGCGGTGGCGTCCAGGTGGGTACGGGCCCAGGGGCGGGGCGTGCTGTTGGTGGGGCGGCTGTGGTTGGCGATCCGGTGTTGCCCGCGGGCGAGCCGGGGCGGATCGGCGGCGAGCGCGGCGGGGTGGTCGTGGATGGTGCGGCGGGTGCGGGTGTTGGTGGGTTGGCGTTGGTTGATGAGGGGGTGTTGTTCGCGGAAGGGGTTGCCGAGCGGGAGACAGGTGGGGTTGGGGTAGTCGTCGGGGTGGTGGGGCCTGATTGGTCTCGGAAGATCGAGGAGTTGCATCCGGCTTCGCCTTGGCGGATGGGGATCGCGGAGCGGTTGCAGCGGTTGCAGGCCGACATCGACGGGCGTGGTGGGCGGGTGCCCCGGGCGGTTTACGGGGCGATGGCCATCGCGGCTCGGGCGGCGGGGCAGCGGAGTTCGCCTGCCCGGTGGTACTCCGGGACGAGCATCGAGCGGGCGTGGCGGGCGGTGCACCTCGCCGAGGAGGTGCTGGTGTCGTCGGCGCCGGACCTCAACGGGCGGGTGTCCGATGTTCGGGCTCGGGTGGCGCGGAAGCTGCCCGAGAAGGACGCTCGGGTGCGGGCGCTCGACCCGGTGTCGTTCTTCACGATGGACGACTCCGGGCAGCGGCTGGCCGTGCTCCTCGGTCTCCGCGCGGTCCACGACGCCTCGCACGCGGCGGCTACGGCGGTGCGGAGCCTGCGGAACCGGATCATCCTGTTCGGGTTGCTGCTGTTGGCGATAAACCTCGCGATCGGTGGGCTGACCGCCGTCAACGAGCGGATGTTGCCGCTGTGCCTCGGGGAAGGGGCCAACCTCGTCTGCGCGACCGGGGCCACGGTGCCGACCAGCGGGGACGTGTGGTGGCTGCAACTGGTCGGGATGCTCGGCGCGTCGATCGCGGTCGTGGTTCTGTTGCTGCGCACCAAACCCAGCGTCGTGCCGTACACGCTCACGCCCTACCAGGCCATCGTGAAGATACTGCTGGGCGCGATCTTCGCCGTGGTCGGCGTGCTGATGCTGCGCGCCGGGGTGTTCCCCGACCTGGTCGAGGGGCACGCGGGACTGCTGCTTTTCGCCTTGGTACTCGGCTATTCCCAGGAAGTCGGTACGCGCATGCTGGACAACTTCGCCGACCAGGTGGTTCAGCGCGCGCAGCCGTCGTCCGCGCGCGCTGCCACCACTACGACCGCCGCCTGACGGGAATCCCTTGTCAGACCGGGGCTTCCGCGATGAGCACGGTCACTACCGCGATCCAGGTGACGATTATCGCCAGTAGCCAGAACTTCACATTGGTCAGCAGCCGGGTCATGGTGGTACCTCCCATCACGGGGGTGAACGGGGAATCCGGTGTGGCTGAACGACTCGCGCGGGTGGGGAGCGCGGGTGGGTCGTCCGGCTACAACCATCGGTTCTTGCGGAAGATGCGGTACAGCACGATGCACGCGATGAAGATGACGACCATCACCATCGGGTAGCCGAACCGCCACTTCGTTTCCGGCATGAACTCGAAGTTCATGCCGTAGACGCCGACCACCATGGTGGGCACGGCGATGATCGCGGCCCAGGAGGTGATCTTGCGCATGTCGGTGTTCTGCTGCAGCGTGATCTTCGCCAGGGTGGCGTCGACCAGGGTGTTCAACAGCTCGTCGAAGCTGGTTACGCGTTCCGAGACGGTGGTCAGGTGGTCGTCCACGTCGCGGAAGTAGGAGCGGACCTCGTCCGGTACCAGGGGCGAGCAGCCCTCGGCCAGCCTGCGCAGCGGGTTGGCCAGGGGCATGACCGCGCGGCGCAGTTCGAGGATCTCCCGTTTCATCAGGTACATCTGCTCGGCGCTGACCTGGCTGCGCGGCGCGAAGACCGCCTTCTCGATCAGGTCGATGTCGTTCTCGAACGCCTCGGACACCGCCAGGTACGTGTCCACCACGTGGTCGGCGATGGCGTGCAGCACCGCGGCGGGGCCGTGGCGCAGCCGGTCCGGGGCTCCCTCCAGCTCGCCGCGCAGCTGGTGCAGCGCGGAGTGCTTGCCGTGGCGGACGGTCACCACGTAGTCGGCGCCGAGGAAGGCCATGATCTCGCCGGTCTCGACGATCTCGTTGGCCGTGGTGGGCGACTCGTGCTCGACGTAGCGGACCGTCTTGAGCACCATGAACAGGTTGTCGTCGTAGCGGTCCAGCTTCGGGCGCTGGTGCGCGCTGACCGCGTCCTCCACCGCCAGCTCGTGCAGCCCGAACGTCTCGGCCACACCCTGGATCTGCTCGGCGTCGGGTTCGTGCAGACCGATCCACACGAAACCCTCACCGCGGCGGCGGACCTCGGCGACGGCGTCGACGTGCGTCCAGCGGCCGGGTAGGCGCACACCGTCGACGTACACGCCGCAATCGACCACGTACGCCGACAACGGCACCGGGACCGGCGGCGCAGGCGGCGCCGCGACGCGGTTGGCGCGGCCTCTCAGACCGCCGAACGAGGGAATGGAAGGCATCCGGACCTCCAGCGACTCCCGCCGCGCCCGCGCGGCGGACCGGGGGTCCGGTGGTCCGGACCCGGCGGTGACGGAGCGTCCCGGCCGGTATCGACGGTGTCAGCCCAGGGGGCGGGCACCTCCGGAGGAGACGCGGGTACTACTGCAACCAGTCGCGGATTCATGACCATGCGGGTCGCTCATGGCGTCTCACCTCCTTGAGCCGACGGCGGTCGTGGGATGAGCCCAGGCCCTGCCGATCCGACAGCGTACTCCAGGGCGAGGCCCAGTCGACCACGCCCCGGTGAATACGAAACGCACTTTACAACCACCGTGCACTGGCTCACACACCGGTTGCACCCCGGGCGGCCGCCCCGTACACAAGGGAACCTACTCGCCGGTCACATCGGGAGGGCGCGTGCAGTTCGGCCGTTATTACGAGGAGTTCGAGGTCGGTGCCGTCTACAAGCACTGGCCCGGCAAGACCGTCACCGAATACGACGACCACCTGTTCTGCCTGCTCACCATGAACCACCACCCGCTGCACCTCGACGCCCACTACGCGGAGAACTCCACGGATTTCGGCAAGAACGTGGTGGTGGGCAACTACGTCTACTCGCTGCTGCTGGGCATGTCCGTGCCCGACGTCTCCGGCAAGGCCATCGCGAACCTCGAGATCGAGTCGCTGCGCCACGTCAAACCGACCTTCCACGGTGACACCGTCTACGGTGAGTCCGAGGTGCTGGACAAGACGCCGTCGAAGTCCAAGGACGACCGGGGCGTGGTCTACGTCGAGACCCGCGGCTACAAGCAGGACGGGACGGTCGTCTGCACGTTCCGGCGCAAGGTTATGGTGCCCAAGCGCTCCTACGGCGAGGCCCGAGGGGGCGAACAGCCGGGGCGGCCCGAACCCCTGGCCTAGAGACGCGGAGGAAGCCCCGTGGTCGTGGCGTTGGACGAGATCAAGCAACGGCTGCGGCGCTTCGCCGAAGTGGAGGCGGGTGAGGAGTCCCCGCTCTACGCCCACCTCGCCGCGAAGGCGGCCGAGGACGACGAGGTGGCCGCGCTGCTGGGCCCGGCGCAGCCCGGCTTCGGCCACCCCACGCTGCTGCTGGCCGCCGCGCACCGCGCGCTGCAGGCCGAGCCGTTCCACGAGCTGGTCAACTACTACCCGTCGATGGGCGGCAGCTACGGGCTCGACGCGGGCACCTGGCCGCTGTTCCGCGGCTTCGTGCTGGAACGGGCCGACAAGGTCCGCGCCCTGGTCGCGGGGCACACCACCCAGACCAACGAGGTCCGCCGCGCCGCCGTGCTGTACCCGGCGGTCGCGCTCGCGGCCAAGCAGGCGGGCGCCCCGGTCGGGCTGCTGGAGGTGGGGTGCAGCGCGGGTCTGCTGCTCAACCTCGACCGCTACGCCTACCGCTACCAGACCGAGCAGTCCGGGCAGGTCGTGGCCGGTCCGACCAAGACCGCGCTCGGCCTGCACTGCGCGCTCGAGCTCGGCCCGGACGCCGCGCTGCCGACCATCCCCAAGAAGCTCTCGGTCGTCGCCCGGGTCGGCCTGGACCGGGCGCCGGTCGACCTCGCCGACGAGGACGCGGCGGCCTGGCTGGAGGCGTGCATCTGGGCCGACCAGCCCGAGCGTCAGCGGCTGTTCAGCACCGCCGCCCAGTTGTGGCGCAAGCACCCGCCGGAGCTGGTGCGCGGCGACGCCGTGGCCGACCTGGCCGCCGCCGCGGACCGGGTGCCCGCCGACGCGCCGCTGGTGGTGATCACCAGCCACGTGCTGACCTACCTCGACGACGCCCAGCGCGCCGCGTTCACCGCCGCGCTGGGCGAGCTGGCCGCCGCCCGGCCTCTGTGGTGGGTGAGCGAGGAGGCGTACCCGGCGGCCATGGCCCCGCTGCTGCCCGGCCGCGCGGACCTCGAACCCGCGCCGGGGCAGACCGCGTTCAGCGTCCTGGCGCTCACCAGGTGGGACGGCGGCGCCCCGGAGGCCACCGCGCTGGCCCGCGCGGCCATGCACGGTGAGCGCATGGTCTGGCTTGTCCGATAACCGTCATCCGGGCAGCTCACCCCAGTCCGTCAACTGCTCGAAAAGCGCGGTGACCAGGGCATCCGTGTCGCGCAATGTGGTGAACATCGCAAGATCCACCCAGATGGCCGCATCGGCGTCATCGCCGGGGTGAAGATCACCGCCGGTAACTACGCAGCGGTAATCATGGATCTCGTAGACACCCTTCGGCGAGGGGCGTTCCACGCTGCCCACATGGCGACCGATCGCCACCTCGAGGCCGGTTTCCTCGCGGACCTCCCGTCGCAATGCGACGGTGTCCGACTCTCCTGGCTCGATCTTCCCGCCCGGGATCGACCACAGGCCGCGATCGGGCTCCCGGCCGCGGCGGATCAGCAGCAGCCGATCGCGCCCGTCCCGGATGATCGCGCCGACGCACCTGATCTTCCGAACGCGTTCCCCGCTCATGGCGACGGAGCGTAGCCGTCACACTGTGGTGACCGTCCGCGTTGCCCCAAGAGCGCGACTACCCTCCCCTCGGGCCGCCCGGTGCGGTACAACGGATCTCAATGCAGGCGCCATCTCGGGTGCGTACGGAACGGGGTAGATCGCAGTGGACATCAAGAAGGTCTTGATCATCACTGGGGCCGCTTTGCTCGTCTTCTTCCTGGTGACGCAGCCGGTCCAATCCGCCGGGATCGTCAACTCGATCCTGACCACCCTCCGTGAAGGGGCCGAAGCAGTGATCACCTTCGTGCGCACTGTCTTCTCGAGCTGACACGAAGTAGCGTCGGAGCATGTTCGCCCCCAGGGACCCCGACGAGTACCTGCTCGACTCCGAACGCCGGGTGATCCGGGTGCGCAGGCACTGGGCGAGCCTGGCGTGGCAGGTGTTCGAGGCCGTCGCGCTGCTCACGGTGTGCGTGATGATCTCCTACCTGCTGCCGCCCGCGGCGTGGCTGATCCAGAACATCCTCTGGTACGTCGCGCTCGCGGTCGTGCTCCGCTTCACCTACCAGGTGATCGAGTGGTGGGTCGAGCGGATCGTGGTCACGGACAAGCGGTTCATGATGACCACGGGCGTGTTCACCACACGCGTGCTGATGATGCCCATCAGCAAGGTCACCGACCTCACCTACAAGCGCACGGCGACCGGGCGGATCTTCGGCTACGGCACGATGGTCGTGGAGTCCGCCGGTCAGATCCAGGCGCTGAACAACATCGAGTACCTGCCCAAGCCGGAGCAGGTCTACGACGCCATCTCCGAGTTGGTCTTCGGCGACAAGAAGGCCCAGGCGGAGCGGTTCTCGATGATCAAGGCCCAGCGGTTGGCCCGGGGCGTGCGGCGGTCCAAGAAGGCCGTCGGCTAGTCCGTTCCGGCGGGCTGCTCCGGCCACGGCGGCGACCACCCGCGTCGTGGTGACCTGGCTCATCGTGAACACTGGGCCGGTGCGGATCGATCTCCACTGCCACAGCACGGTGTCCGACGGCACGGACACGCCGACCGAGCTGGTCACCGCCGCGCGCGCGGCGGGGCTGGACGCGGTCGCCATCACCGACCACGACACCACCGCGGGGTGGGACGAGGCCGCCGCCGCGCTGGCACCCGGCCAGCGGTTGCTGCGCGGTGCCGAGCTGACCTGCGCGTCCCCCGACGGCCGCGGCGGGCAGTGCACGATCCACTTGCTGGCCTACCTGTTCGACCCGCACGCTGAGGCCGTGGTCGCCGAACACGCCAAGACCCGCGCCGAGCGCCGCGTCCGCCTGCACGCCATGGCCAGCCGCATGGCCGAGGACGGCTACCCGGTCGACGCCGACGCGCTGATGGCCGAGCTGCCCGGCGACGCCACCGCGGGCCGCCCGCACCTGGCCCAGGCGCTGGTCCGCGCGGGCGTGGTGGACTCGGTCGACCAGGCGTTCAGCGAGCTGCTGCACGGCCGCAACCGCTTCTACGTGCCCAGCCGCCGGACACCGGTGCTCGACGCCATCCGGATGACCAAGGCGGCGGGCGGGGTCACCGTGCTGGCCCACGGGTTCGCCCACCGGCGCGGCCCGACGGTGACCGCCGAGGTGGTCGAGGAACTCGCCGACGCGGGCCTCGACGGGCTGGAGATCGACCACCCGGACCACGAGCCGCCTGCGCGGGTGCAGCTGCGGGAGATCGCGAACCGCCGCGGCATGGTCATCACCGGGTCGAGCGACTACCACGGGACGAACAAGACAATCCGCCTCGGCGCGGAAACCACGGCCCCGGAAATGCTCGATGAGATCGTGTCGCGGGCGACGGGGGCGGAACTGCTCGTGGGTGCCTGATGGCGTTCTTCGACGCCGCCTTGTTCGCCGAGGCGACGATCACGCTGGTGGTCATCATGGACCCGCCGGGAACCGTGCCGGTATTCCTGAGCCTCACCGGCCGCAAAACCCGCGCCACCCGGAATCGCGCCGCCCGGCAGGCCGTGCTGGTTTCCCTCGGCGTGATCAGCCTTTTCGCGCTCAGCGGCGAGGCGATCCTGCGCTACCTGGGAATCGGTATCCCCGCGTTGCAGGGCGCGGGCGGTCTGCTCCTTTTACTGATCGCGCTCGACCTGCTGACCGGTAAGGGCAGCACCGAACCGGAAGCGGTGGAGGACGTCAACGTCGCCCTTGTGCCGCTGGGCACGCCGCTGCTGGCCGGTCCCGGCGCGATCGCGGCGACGATCGTGTTCGTCCGGGAGGCGGGCGGGCACATCGAGTCCTACGTCGCGCTCGGGCTGGCGATCCTGGCCGTGCACGTGATCCTGTACCTGTGCCTGCGGTTCTCCGGCGCGGTGATCCGGCTGATCAAGGACAGCGGGATCACGCTGCTGGCCAAGATCGCCGGTCTGCTGCTCGCGGCCATCGCGGTCCAGCTGGTGGCGAACTCGGTCCGGGGCTTCATCGCGGGCGGCAGCTAGTCCAGCGCCTCGGACAAGGCCTCGGGGGAGCGGGCGACGTAGGCGCGGCCGTCGTCGGTGATGACGATCGGGCGTTCGATCAGCACCGGGTTCGCGGCCAGGACGGCGATCCACGCGTCCCGGTCGCGCGGCAGGTCGGCGAGACCCAACTCCTTGGCCCGCGGCTCCTTGAGCCGGGTGATCTCCCACGGTTGCCTGCCGAGCTTGGTCAGCACCTCCGCGAGCTCCGCGGCCGTCGGCGGCTCGTCGAGGTAGCGCCGCTCGGTGTGGCCGGGCGCCGCGTCGTCGAGGGCGGCCTTGGCCGTGCGGGACTTGGTGCAGCGCGGGTTGTGCCAGATCTCCATGGGGCGATTCTGCCCGGGCGCGATTTGTGTCGGTGCCGGTGCGTACCGTGTGCGGCGTGCAGGAGCAGCTCGGGTTCGACGCCATGCCGAAGAGGCTCATCAAGGTCACGCCCTCCCGGTTGGGGGTCTGGGCGGACTGCCGCCGCCGGTTCCGGATGACCTACGTCGACCGGCCGACGCCACCGAGGGGCGGCCCGTGGGCGCACAGCACCATGGGCGCGGTGGTGCACAACGCGCTCAAGGGCCTGTTCGACCTGCCCCCGGACCGGCGCACCCCGGAGACCGCGGCCAAGCTCGTCGCCGCGCACTGGAAGGACGACGGCTTCGCCGACCAGGCGCAGGCGGGCCAGTTCCGCGAGCGGGCGGCGGGCTGGGTGCACGACTACGTCAAGGACACCGACGTCACCGAGGACCCGGTCGGCCTGGAGCGCTGGGTGTCCGCGCCGGTCGGCACGATCGTCGCCGAGGGGCGGGTCGACCGCATCGACCAGCGCGGCGACGAACTGGTGATCGTCGACTACAAGACCGGCAAGCACGCCCTCACCACCGACGACGCCCGCGGCTCCCAGGCGCTCGCGCTCTACGTGCTCGCCGCGCGCCGCACCCTGCGCAGGCCGTGCACCAAGGTCGAACTGCACCACCTGCCGACGGGCACGGTCGCGTCCTGGGAGCACACCGAGGAATCGCTGGGCCGCCACCTGTCGCGGGCCGAGGAGAGCGCGGACGAGTTCCAGCTCGCCATCGACACCGCCAAGGCCGGTGGCGACCCCGAGGTGCTGTTCCCGCCGAACCCGGGCCGCCAGTGCGGGTGGTGCGACTTCCGGCGCAGCTGCGCCGACGGGCAGGCCGCTGGACCGGCGCTGGACCCATGGGCGATGCTGTCCCCGTGACAGGGCCCACCGAACGCCTGCCCCAAGACCACCAGCCCGACGACGAGGTCACCACCGTCGAACTGCCCCGCGTCCGGCAAGCCGGGGACGACGCGGTGCCGGAACGGGCCGAACCCGAGCAGCGGCGGCCGCGGTCCGGTTTCTGGCGGGAGATCTGCGGCGCGCTCGCCATCGGCCTGTGCGTTCTCGCGCTCATCGTGCTGGTTCTGCAGGTCGTGGCCTGGAGCAAGGGCGTGCCGGGGCCCGGCGTCGGTGTGCTGCTCGGGCACTTCGCGATGGCCGCGGTCGCGGTGCTCGCGCAGTGGTTCGCCGACCGCAGGCGCGGCCCGGAGGCCGCCCTGGCGATGCTCGTGGTGGGCATCGCGACCGGTGTCGCGATCTGGTTCTTCTGGTGGGCCTAGGCCATTCGGGTGGCGCCGGAAGCGCTGCGCGGCAAACACTTCCGCGCGCCGGGTCGAACTCTTCGTGACAACTCCGGTATCCGCCGCGGGGTATCGATGCCGGTGCGCGGAGCGAGGAGTGATGGGGAGGGAACTGTTGGTGCCGGGTCCGCGTCCTAACGGTTAGCGTGTTCGTCGGGAGCGGGCGTCCTAGGGGTTTTCCGGGGAACGGCGGCCGGGTGGGCCGCCGAGGGGGGTCTTTGCAGCGATGGTGACAGGGCGGCAGGCGGACGACCGGTACGTGACCGGCGGGGTCAACTGGGAGTCCTACTCGCTGGAGCAACTGGTCAAGATGGTCGCCGAACAGGCCAGCGCACCCCAACTGGAGCGCCTGGCCGACGACTGGCGGGCCGCCGGGACCGAGGTCGTGGACGCCTCCGACGTGCTGCGGCGGGCGTTGGACGACCTGATGGACTTCTGGTCCGGTACCGCGGCCGAGCAGGCCCGCACGGACGTCGCGCTCAACGCGCAGTGGGTCGCCGACCTCGGCGAGACCGCGCACCAGATCGGCGACCCGATCCAGGAGGCGGCGGGCGCGCTCAAGGCCGCCCAGGACGCCATGCCCGACTTACCCGACAAGCCCGCCGTCCCACCCGCGCAGGCCGCCGACAGCGCCGCGCGCGGCCTGGACGCGGGCGGTCCGCTGGTCTCGGCGATCACCGGCACGGCCGCGGGCGCGGAGAGCGCCTTCACCGCCGAGCAGGAGCAGGCCCAGCTCAAGGTGCGCGCCGTCGAGGCGATGAAGCGGTTCGAGGGCGCGGCCATCGGCATCGACCAGGCGACGCCCCGGTTCGAGGAGCGCGGCACCGAGCTGCGCCCGGAGCCGGGCGACCCGGGGACCCCGCAGTTCCCCCCGATCCGGCAGCCACCGTCGCTGCCGCCGGGTGGGATCGACGGGCGGATCTCGTACGAGACGGACGTGCGGCTGCGCTGGGAGTCGCTGACCGCGTCCGGGGACCCGGGCACGGCGGTGCAGAGCCTCGACTCGTCGGCGGGCGGCGGCTCGGCCGGCATCGGCGGTGGGTTCGGTGGTGGTGGCGGTGGTGCCGCGTACGGCGGTGCCGACGCCGGTCGTGCCGCGTTGCAGCCCGGTGGGTCCGTCGGGGTGACGGAGGCCGTCACCGGTGGTGGTCGCGCGCCGGTCCCGATGGGGGGCGGCGGCGGATTGGCCGCCGCTTCCGGGTCGGCCGGTGCGGGCGCCGGGATGGGCGTGGGCGGGATGCCGATGGGCGGCGCGGGCATGGGGGCGGGCGGCTCGGAGTCCGGTGAGTACCGCAGGCGCTACCCGTACGACGCCGAGGACCCGTTCGCACTGGACCAGAAGGCGTCGCCGCCGGTCATCGGGCTGTAGGGGGACGAATGCAGGAGATGGAGCAGTACCGGCTCGCCGAGGACCAGGCCGCGGGCAACCCGCCGCCGATGCCGGTCACGGACGTGTTCGCGATCCCGGCCCGCGACCTGACCGCCGGGTCGATCTCGGGCTCTGTGCTGCCCGACGGCGGCGTCCCGGTGGCCGCGGACCCGGTGCACCGCCCCGATCCGCTGCCGGTACCGGACCCCGTGCCGCCGGTGCCCAGCCCGGCGCCGGTCCCGCCGCCGGTGCCCGACGCGTCCGTGCCGAACATCCCGGTTCCGCCGGGTGGGGTCGTGCCGCCGGACTCGCCCGTGCAGCCCGGCGTCGGCCAGCCGCCCGCGCCCGGCGCGCCGGTTCCGCCGCCCGCGCCGACCCACCCGCCCGCGCAGTCCGGTTCCGCCCCGCCCACGGCGCCGTCGATACCGACCGCGCCTGGCCCGGTGGTCCCCGCGGACGCGCCGACCAGCACGCTTCCCCTGCCGCCCAAGGACAACGGGCCGGTCACGACTCTGCCGGGTGCGCCGGAGGGCAGCCAGCAGCCCGGTGACGCCACCGTCACCCTGCCCGCTCCGGGCAAGGACAAGCCGGACAACGGCAAGACCGACCCGGGGACCGAGCAGCCCGACCACGTCGAACCGGGCAGCGCCGAACCGGGGTCGACCCAGCCCGGCGGCACGCCGCCCGCGAACTCGCGCGGCTACTGGGACGTCGACCTCGACCGCCTGCACGGGTTCAGCCTCGCGGTCACCGCCGCCCGGTTCGGGCTCGCCGCCGTGCAGACCCGGGTCGAGCGCATGCAGGGCGACGCGTACACGCCCAAGCTCGGCACCAGCCCGGTCGGCGAGCAGCTGGCCAAGAAGTTCGACGACCGGCTCAACGGCGACGAGGGCCTGCGCGGCCTGCTGGCCGAGGCGATGCGCCGGATGGACCAGTTCATCGAGAGCGCCGAGAAGGTCCGCGACAGCTACCGCGCCGTCGAGTCCACCAACCAGACCGACATCACGGGCACAGGCCGCACGTGACCGAGCTGCCCACGGGACTCGACCCCGACCCGGGATTCCGGGGCGGGGTCGAGGCGTGGCTGCACCCGGCCGAACTCGACCTGCTGTGCACCTTCGCCGAGATCGCCGCGCCGTTCCCGCTGCGCGCCAAGGCCCTCGGCGACCGCCGCGCCGCGTACGCCGCGGCCCGCGCCCAGCTCCACGCCCGAGGTCTGGCCGACCACCGGGGACCGCGCGGCATCGCCGCGGACCTCGTGCACCTGTTGCGCGAAGGGGCGGGCGCGCTCGACATCATGGTTGCCCGTCGGGGCCAGGTACACGGCGCGGTCGTGCTCGCCCAGCGCGGCGAGGGGCTGCTGATCACCCAGGACATCCGGACCGCGGGCGCCCGCGCGCACCTGCTCGCGCTGTCCGCGCACGACGCCGTGGACCGCATGGTCGACCTGGTGCCGGACCTGGCCCCCGCGCTGTCGGCGCCGTTCAGCGTGCCGCGCGCCGCGCTCGACCGCGTGCACCGGGCCATCCAGGCCGCGACCGAACCGGACGGCTCACCCCGCAGGCTCGAGCCCGACGAGGTCGACCGGCTGCTGCGCGCGCACGGCATCGACGACCAGACCGCCAGGAAGATGGCCACGCACCTGCAACCGGTGCTGGGCAACGGCCAGGCGGGCGTGGCAGTCCGCCGGGGCTACGGCGACGAATGGACCAGGTCCGGCGACGAGGTGCGCTGGCTGGACACCGCGCGCGGCCGGTTCCGGCTGGCCGCCGACGAGACCGGCGAGTGGATGAGCGTCAACCCGTTGCCGCGCGAGGAGTTACGCACGCAAATACGTGGGCTGGCGGGCGAGCTGTGGTGGTGACGGTGGGTACGGACCGTCGGTGTCATCAGCTACCGTGACGAACGGGATTCAGGGGAAGAACAACCCGGTCCGGTGACCCCGGGCTGAGGGAGGGGCGCGGGAGATGATCGGCGATCTTGGCGATCTGGTCGCCCGGATGACGCAGCAGGCCCGGCAGGCCTCGGCCGCCAGGGCCGCGGCGGACCAGCAGCGCAGGCAGCGGCGCGAGGTCGACGACAGCTACGTCGTCGGCGGCACCAACTGGGACGGCTACTCGCTCAAGTCGCTGCAGCGGATGGTCGGCGACCAGGCGAACCCGGCCCAGCTGGACATGCTGGCCACCGAGTGGGCCCGCTACGGCGACAAGGTCGCCCAGGCCTCCCGCGACCTGTCGCGCTCGCTGGCGAAGCTGATGCCGTACTGGTCCGGCGCCGCCTCCGAGGACGCCAAGCGGGTCGTGGTCGGCAACGCCGCCTGGATCTCCCAGCTCGGCGGCACGGCCAAGAGCATGGCCGACCCGATCCAGGACGCGGGCGGCGCGCTGCGCTCGGCCCAGTCCACCATGCCCGGCGGCTCGCCCAGCAGCCCGTTCCTGGCCAGCGCCGGTGGCGGCGCGGCGGCGGGCTTCGCGGTCGGCGGCCCCATCGGCGCGGCCTTCGGCGCCGCGCTGGGCGGTATGGCGAGCGCGTTCGGCTTCGGCAGCAACAAGAAGAAGATGAAGCGCAAGGCCGTGCAGACCATGAGCCGCTTCGAGACCGCGGTCATGGGCATCGACGGCACCACCCCCCGCTTCGGCACCCCGGCCGACGGCGTGCACCCCGGCCCGGCGCCGGTCGTGCCGCGGCCGCCGCAGGTCACCCCGCCCGGCCCCGGCGTCACGCTGCCGCCCGGCCCGGCGCACCCGCCGCACCTGCCCGGCACGCAGCCGCCGCCGCACTACCCGGGCGCGCCGAGCCAGGGCACCACGCCGTCGTTCACCCCCGGCGTGGACAAGGGCTGGGACCAGCACTGGCGGGACATCACCAACAACGGCCACAACAACCGGGTCCCGCTGCCCAGCGGTCCGGGCGCGAACGGCATCGGCGGCACGGGTCCGTTCGGTCCGGGTGGGCCGGTCGGCGGACCGTTCGGCAACGGCCGCCCCATCGGCGGACCGGGCTCCGGTCGGCTGGGCTCCGGCCCGAGCGGCGGCCGCGGCGGCCCCTTCGGCGCGCCCGGTGCGAACGGTCGCGGCGCGGACGGCAGCCGCACCCGCGGCGGCGCGGGCCGCGGTGTCGGCGCGGGCTCGGGCGGTCTCGGCGGCGCGCCCGGCAGCGGCGCGGGTCGCGGCGGTCGCAACGGGACCCGGGGCGCGAGCCGGTTCGGCCGGGCGAACGCGTTCGGCGCGGACCCGCACGGGCGCAACAACAACGGCTACGGCATGCCGCCGGGTGCGCGCGACAAGGAAGAGGACGACGAGTACCGCAGGCGCGTCCCGATCGAGGAAGACCCGTTCACCACCGCCGACCTGACCGCCGCCCCGCCGGTCATCGGCCTGTAGCCCCCTTCCGGCAGAGAGAAGGCCCTTGTGTACGTCGACGAACCAGGCAGCAACTCGGCCGCGGGCAGCGGCTGGCAGGTCGAGCCGGAGCAGGTCCGCGAGTTCGCCGCGGCGGTCGCGGAGGTCCGCGCCGACCTGGACGAGATCTTCGCCGAGGTCGCCGAGCTGACCAGCCCGGCGTACCTGCCGATGCTCGGCACCAGCCCGGTCGGCCAGCAGCTGGCGGAGAAGTTCAACGACCGCCTGGCCAGCGAGTCCGGCCTGAAGGGCCAACTGGAGACCGCCCTGCAGCGCATGGAGGAGTTCGTCTCCAGCGCCGAGCGCACCGCCAACCACTACGAGCAGAGCGACACGGCCAACGCCCAGCGCTACGGCGCCTGATGGACGCGGTGCCCGGCGTAGCCCTGCACCCGGTCGAGCTGGACCTGCTGTGCACCTTCGCGCAGGTCCAGCCCCCGTTCCCGCTCGAAGCACCGTCCACCGGCACCTCGGACGTGGAACGGCAGGTGCTGTTCGGCGCGGCGGCGCAGGAACTGCGGGACCGGGAACTGGCGGACGAGGACGGACCGCTGGACGTCGCGGAGGAGTTCGTCTACCTGCTGCGCAACTGCACCGGGGTGCTGGACCTGGTGCTGAACCGGGAATCCGGCCCACTCGCGGCAGCGGTGCTGACCCTGCGGGACGAGGCGCTGCTGGTCACCCAGGACAGCACGGACCCACACGGGATGACCTGGTTGTGGGCGGCGACCCTGGACGAGGCGGTAGCCCGCCTGGCGTCCTTCATCCCGCGCGCGGAGACACCGGTGACGACGCCGTTCAGCCTGCCGCTGCGGCCCCTGCAGGCAGCGTTCGACGTGATGATGTCGCGGATGCCGGAGAACGGGGCGGGCCCCGTGCCGATGAGCCAGCGGGAGATCGAGGAACTCCTGAACGCACACGGGATCGACGACCGCGTCGCCCGGCGGATGGTGTCGAGCTTGCAGCCGGTGGTGGGGAACGGGCAGCTCGGGGTGGCCGTCCGGGACGAGTCGGAGGACCAGTGGCGTCGTGGGGGACGGGAACTGCGGTGGTTGGACACGGACCGCGGGCGGTACCGGCTGGCGAATGTGGACGGGGATGGGGACGGGGACGCTTGGATGAGCGTCAATCCGTTGGGGAATGAGGAGTTGTACGGGGAACTGCGGTCGCTGGCCGTGCGCATCCGCTGACGGCCGGAGCCTCGATCCCGTAAACCGCCACCTGGTCCAGCCAACTCCCACTCCAGCACTCTTCTCTCCCAAGCCATCGCAGAACCGACTGCCCGAATTCCCCAGCCCCCACCCATCGCATTTCTTGTCGAGCTACCCCGCAACCGCCGCAGAAGCCCCACCCCCACTCCCACCTAACGCATTTCTCCCCAACCACCCCCACAACCGCCGCAGGATCCCAGCCCCCACCAGAACGCAACGCGCCCCTGCCATACGCCTTGATTGGGTGGACTTGCTTTGTGTGTGTGGGCCTGCCAAGCTGTCCGGCGGGTGGGGTGGCTTGCCCATCCCCACCGCTTTTGCCCCGCCGCAGGTTCGTAGGGGCCCTTGACCTCAACTGGTCGATGCGCTGGCGTGCGATGGTCTTCGTGGGTGGGTGATCGGAGATCATGTCGTGGCGTGTCGGGTGAGTTTGAGTGCCGAGGAGCGGGAGACGATCTCGCGGGAGTTGCGGGCGAGGCGGTCGTTTCGGTTTATCGGCAGGGTGTTGGGTCGGCATCATTCGGTGGTCGCTCGTGAGGTCGCCCGTGATGGCGGGAGATTGGCCTATCGAGCGTTGAAGTCGGGCACGCGTGCCGCGGTCATGCGGAAACGACCGAAGCCGCGGAAGCTGGAGCAGTCTGGTCGACTGCGCGAGTATGTGATGGCGGGCTTGGATCGC
>NZ_PTIX01000001.1 GCF_002934265.1 Actinokineospora auranticolor | reverse complement strand
TACGCCCCGACCTCGGCCCACCCACTGCCACCCACCCCGCGCAGACCACTCTCGGACGTGTTCGCCTACCTCCCCGGCATGGCACCGCAACAGCGATGAGCCCGGGCGCACGGTTCAGCGGGCGAGTGCTCGAACCAGGTCCGGCGGTGACGATGTCGTTGTGGGTGTCTTCGGCGACCATCGCCGCCGCGACCTCCCGCACATCGGCGGGCGGACCCGCCGCGGGTGCACCGGCCCGGCCACCGGGGCGTCGTCGCCGCTCGCCCGGACGTGCCAGGGCAGCGCGGCGCTCGCCGGTGATGACCGGCAGGTGGCGTGGGCCATCAACCCCAGCGCCAAGCTCGCGGCGGCGTCCGGGGTGATGCAGGTGACCTGGCCGGTCGTCACCTCGCCCTCACCGCGGCGGACACCTCGCCAGGAGTCGGGTGGACAGGGCGCGGCCACCCGGCGGGCGCGGTGTGGGCACCGGGGTGGGTCAGGCCGATTGGCGGGTGTCGGGCAGCCCCTCGGCCGGGTCAAGTCCGAGCAGGTCGAGCAGTTGCCGCAGGTCGTCGGCGTCGTGCGCGGCGGTGGCGAGGAGCCGCACGGCCCGGCCGCGCTCGTCGGCGCTCATCGAACCGCCTCCACCGACGGCTTGGTGGCGGGCACCACCACGACCGGGCACGGGGCGTGGCGCACGCAATGCGCGCTCACCGAACCCAGCAGGGTCGCGAGCGCGCCGCCGGTCCCGCAGGACCCGACCACCAGCAGCGCCGAGTCGGACGCGACCCGCACCAGCTCGGCACCTGGCGAGCCGACGAGCAGGCGGCGCCACACCGATGCCTCCGGGTGCGCGAAGATCGCCGTCTCGACCGCCCTCGCCCGTGCCGGGTCCTCGGACTCGCCTCGGCGCGCGACGGTCACCACGTGCACCCGGTAGCCGCAGCGGATGCCCTCGTCCAGGGCCCACTCCAACGCGGCCATGCCCGCCGGGGAGCCGTCGACGCCGACGGTGATGTGCTCACCCACCATGACTTCCTCCCTGGGTGTTGCGTCCACCACCGATCCTGTCTCCGGCGCACCGCAACGGTCACCGGCGCTGGACCCGTTCATGCCGGGCCTTTCGCCCCCATCCTTTTGGAACGGTCGGTGCCGTAGGTCCGCGACGTGCCGGGTACGTCGGCACTGCCCGGCGTGACCACTCGCGCGCGAGCATTGGTCTCATGAAACGGGTATTGGTGCTGCACGCGAGCAAGATGGGCGCCACCAAGGAGATCGCCGAGGCGATCGGCGCGGAACTGGTGGGGCGCGGCCTGCACGTCACGGTGCACGACGTGCTGGAACCCCGAGCCCTGGACGGCTACGACGCCGTCGTACTCGGCACCGCGATCTACGCGGGCCGCTGGCGCCCCACCGCGCGCCGGTTCTTCCGCCGGTTCCACCGCGAACTGGCCGACCGCCGGGTGTGGCTGTTCGAGAGCGGGTGGCTGGGACCTCGCCCACACCAGGTGCGGCCGACGGCCGGAGGACGTCGACGGGCCGCTCGAATCGGCGCGGACTCGCCTGCTGTCTTCGGCGGAAGGCTCGACCCGGACAAGGCCAGCGGTTTCCTCGACCGCGCGATGGCGAAGCGGATGGCGGGTGACGCCCGCGACTGGACCGAGATCCGGGCGTGGGCCAACGGCGTCGCCGACGACCTGGTCCGGGATTGGGCGGAGCCGAAGGCCGGGAACTGACCCGGACCACCGCTGCGGGCCACCTCCCCACGGCGCACGTGGGTCGAGGCGGACGCGATGGCCGTAAGGGTGATCGAACTCGCGCAGCGGCTCAGCCGCGACGTTCTCGATCACCGCTGCGGGGCTGGCGAATGTCCACCAGGACGGCTGGACCGACGCGTCGGGGACCGATCTGATCGAGCACGGCGCAGCCCCGGGAGCGGCCATGCGGGTGGCCGCTCCCGGGGCTGGGTTCAGTTCGCCTGGCCTCGGGTGTAGCCGTGGACGCGTTGGGCGAACTCGGTGAGTTGGGTGGCGTGGGAGTCGATGTAGCGCTGGTCGTAGGCGGCCTGGACGGCCACGGCGGTGCCCACCAGGTTCACCTCGATCTTGCACCGCACGTCGGCGGTGGCGGTGTCGATCTCGGCGGCGGTGGTGGGTTGCCGCGTCCCGTCCCCCGTCGAGATCGGGCGCCGCCACTTCGGGTCGAGCAGTGGGTCGATCGGGTTTCCGTACGGGTGGCCCGCCGCGCGCATGCACCCGGCCCACGCGTCCACCGCTTCGGCGACACGGCGGTCGGCGGTCGCCGGTGGTGGTCCGCCGTCGGGGAGGACGCGTTCGTCAGTGACCAGGTGGAGGTTGCCGACCGCGGCGCTGCCCGCGGCCTCGCACTCCTTGACGACCTCCGGGGGCGCCCACGGGGCGGGGGTCTCCAGGCCGTGGCCGGAGTCGGGCGATGTGCCGTACCCGTTGTCGTGGGCGTCCCCGGTGTCGAAGAACCCGTAGAGGGGCGAGCGGGTCAGGTCGTGCTTTCGCTGTTCTCGCAACCGTTCCCGCAGTCGCGGCGGCACGCTGGTGCGGTCGGGCACGCCGTGCCGGGCGTAGCAGGTGGCCGTGGCCGCGCCACGGACCTGCCACAGCCTGGCGAGGTCGTCTTCGCTGGGCAGGTACTGATCGATCGGCCGCGAGATCTGCGATTCCCGTGTGATGGTGCCGATCGCGCCGAGCGGTGGTTCGTCGACCGCGCCGCACCCGGCGACCACCAACACCAACGGCACCAAGGCAATGCCCCTGATCCGCATCGAAGCCCCCTCCGCGGGTCCGCCGCTAGTAGATGGTGATGGCGTCGACGCGGCGCGACGAGAAGGAGTAGGTGGCGAACTTGCTCGGGAAGTTGACGTAGCCCGAGGGCGACGCCACCTGGCCGGTGTTGTTGCCGCTCTGGATCTGGTTCACGTCGTAGAGCGTGACGGCGATCGAGCCGCGGTTCGCCCAGCAGGTGGTGGCGGGCGAGATGAGCCAGGTGTAGCCGAACTCGTTGCAGGTGACCCGGTTGATCGCGCTCGCGCTCCCCGTACCCGCCAACAACCCGGCGGTGGCCAGCGCGGCGGTGACGCCCGCGGTGACGAACTTGCGCATGGAATCGTCTCCAATTCGACGAGGAACCGGTGCCCGGAGGCTTCCCGGTCGGCGGACCCCCTCGGTCCGGCCTGTTTCGATCTTCACGCCTCCGCCCCGGCCCGGGAATCCCCGAGCGCCGCGGTTGCCCTGAATCAGGGGAATCGGTGCCCTCACGTACTCGAGTACGGCGATTTCCCTTGCAGCGCGGTAGATCCAGGTATTGCCGCGCTAGCTCAGCGCGTCCAGACCATACGGATCCGGATCGGCCCGTGCCACTCCCCCTCCGGATCAAGCACCCGTTCCCGCTGAGTCACCCGCACCACACCGGAACGCGCCAGTTGCCGTGCCACGTCCCGCGCCTCATCGAGCAAGTCCCGCCAATCCTCGGCCACCGCCCGCGCGGCGTCGGACGGGCATGTGCTGCTTGCCGCACCCCGCCCGGACACCAGCGCCAGAATGGCGGCTCGCAGCCGCTCGGACACCGCGCCGTCGCCCAGCGCGACCCGAGCGGCGTCTGCCCCGGCACCGCCGCCGTCCCGGATTCGCGCCAACTCCCGTCGTGGCCCCGACCGATCGGCCATACCGTCAGAATCGCACCGATCCACCCTGCCCGCTCGGCCAGTGCCGGTCTCGATCGGTCGATACCGGCATGGCCTGTTGGCACCACCCGGCCATGGGTCCAGGGAGAGGGACCACGATGGGCTCGCCTAGAGGCCTGCTCCGGTCCGTGTTCGGTGGGCACGTTGTCTGCAGGCGGGACCGCAGTACTTTGCCGGGCGGCCGACGCGGTTCGCGAGGATCGTGGTGCCGCATACCGGGCAGTGGTGTCTGCCGGGTGTTTCGTGACGGGAGGTAGGCTCAGGATCGGGTATGTAACGAAACTTGTGTTGTGTAGCGAATTTCGTTACATCGGGTTCGGGTACCGGATAGGTGGCCGGGTCGGGAAGCAGGGACCGGCCGATGAGCCGGGCCAGCCGCCATGACCGGGGCTCCGTGGTGCGGGTGGCCGTTGCCGCTGCGACGACCAGCTGCCGCACGTCGTCGGTGGCGAGGTCGTCGCGGATGTGGCTGGTGGTCTGGGCTTGGGCGAGCAGGTTTGCCAGGGCGGTGTCGAAAGCGGTCTCGGCGGTGGCCAGTGGGGTGAGCCGCTCGCCGCCCTGGTTCTCGAACGCCTCGCAGAGTGCCTTGTTGAGCAGGGTCTGTTCGATCATCAGGTAGTAGAAGTGGAAGAAGGCGTCGGCCGGGTTCGGGGAGGTCAGGAGGTCTCGTGCCTGGTCGGTCAGGTGGCGCATCCCCCAGGTGACGACCGTGTTGAACAGGTGTTCCCTGGTCGGGAAGTGTCGGTACACGGTCCCGACGCCTACCTCCGCCTGGCGGGCGATCTCGTCGAAGGAGACCGACACGCCGTGTTCGGCCAGGAGGTGTGTCGCGGCTTCCAGGATTCGGGCGCGGTTGCGGCGGGCGTCGGCGCGGCGCGGGTGGGTGTCATCGTCGGGTGCGTTGTTCATCTGGTCACCGCCGAGGGTTGCTGTGCGGAGAAGGCTCTCCGTATGGTGGTAAACGGAGCCGGTTCTCCATTCAGTTCAGTCTAACCACCGAGGAGCGTGTTGTGACCGAGGCGAGCAACCTGGCGGCCGCAGGGACCCACGAAGTCATCGAGAGCTTGCGCCAGGCCATGGAGACCGGGGACGACCAGGCCTTCCTCTCGCACTTCGCTGAGGACGCTGTTTACGAGACGCCGTTTGTGCTGGGTGGTAGGCCGTCGCGGTGGGAGGGGTACGCCGCGATCAGCGAGCACTTGGGGCAGGCGAACCCGGTGCGGGGCCTGCTGGAGTTCACGCGGGTCACGGTGGAGGTGCACCAGGGCGCGGACCCGCACGAGGCGACAGTTCAGTTCGCCATCGAGGGCAGGGTTCGGGCCACCGGTGAGGCGTTCGCCCTGCCGTCGTCCGTCGGCGTTGTGCGGGTGCGCGATGGCAAGGTCGTGCGGTATCAGGACTACGTGAACACCCTGCGCGGGGCTCAGGTCGCGGGTGTGCTGCCGCAGTTCGCCGAGTCGCTGCGGTTGGGCTGATCGACGACCGCGGTGCGGGGCAAGAGGCGCCTGGGAATCGCTCGATTGCCCTCGGGCGGCCGACTCCACCCATTAGGGTGCTGTGCGTTGTCGATGCGCCCTGTGTGGGCCGCCACCGAGGAGGAAGTCCACCTATGCGGATCGCCGCCGCTTGTGCTGTTGTCGCGTTGTCGTTGGTCGGCGCCTGTTCGTCGAACTCGGACAGCCCGCCCAAGGCGCCCGTGCAGGCTTCCACTGCCGCCTCGTACCCGGCGGGGCAGGAAGGGGCGGAGAAGGTGGTGGAGGAGTTGCGTACCAGTGCCGATCCGGGTGTGCTGGTCAAGGGGCTCGCGCCTACCGGTGATGACTTTCGGGGTTTGTTCGAGGCCGACTTCGCGGCCAAGGCGCAGGCTTTCTACAGTGCGTCGAGTCCTGAGGTCGGCGCGTTGGCCAAGCCGGAGCAGACCGAGGTGAAGTTGTGGTCGGCGACGAGTGAGGACCTCAAGGCGAATTCTGGGGATGCGGGGCAGTTTCCCGGTGGATACGCCAAGATCGCGCAGTACCTCAAGCCCGGGGTGACGTTGTACCGGTGGAAGTACGTCAAGCCCGGTGCCGACAGCGGCATGGCCTATGACGGGCTCGTCCACACCGGTAGTCGTTGGGTGTGGATTCCCAAGCCGTGGCGGGTGTTGGAGGGGTGATCGGGTGCGAGCGGGGAGTGCGCAGGCCGGTGTTCCGGCGCACTCCCCGGTCGACGGGCGTCAGGACGCGGCGGTCGCGTTCGTGGCGATGGCGTCGATCACCTGGGGCCACAGGGGTTCCGGGAGGTCGTGGCCCATGTCGGGGAGTTCCAGGTAGGTCGAGTTCGGGACCGCGTCGTGGGTGGCGCGGCCGCCGGTGACGTTGATGAGGCTGTCCTCCGCACCGTGGATCACGTGGGTGGGGATGGTGAGTTCGCGGAGGCCCGGGGTGCGGTCGACGGCGACCGAGATCGCGGTGAACTGGCGGCGGGCGCCCGCCGGGTAGAACGCGCGGTCGTAGGAGGCTTCGGCGAGTTGGCGCCTGCGGGGCTGTTCCGCGTCGGCGTGGGTCCTTGAGCCGATGATGCGGTAGACGTTGGCGATGTGGTCGATCGCCTTCTCGCGCTCCGGGGGCGTGGGTTCGAGGAGGGCCAGGGCCGCTTCGGCGCTCGGGCCGCCGACCAGGCGGTTGCCGGTGGTGCTCATGATGGAGCACAGGCTCCGGACGCGGTCGGCGTGGTGGATCGCGATGAGCTGCGCGATCATGCCGCCCATGGACGCGCCGACGACGTGGGCGGAGTCGATGCCCAGGTGGTCCAGCAGACCGACGGTGTCGGCGGCCAGGTCGGTGAGGTAGTAGGCCGGGGCGGCCAGGGTGGACTCGGCGCCCGCGGCGGGCTCGATCTTGTCCGACAGACCGCAGTCGCGGTTGTCGAACCTGATGACCCGGAAGCCGCGCTCGCCCAGGGCGGCGACGAACTCCTCCGGCCACAGGATAAGCTGTGAGTTCAGCCCCATGATCAGCACCAGCGGTTCACCGTCCGGGTTGCCCTCGTCGCGGTACCACAGTCGGATTCCGTTGGCGGGGGCGTATTCCCCGGTCTCTTCGGGCATGGCGAAGACACTTCCTTTCACGGCTGAAAAGCGACGCGGCGAACCGGTATGAGAGAGACGAATCCCTTGGGGCAGCGTGGAACCACGGACCGGCCTGTCGACTCCCGCATGGTCCGCCGCCGCCCACGCCGGACCCGGTGCATGTGCCCCTGCACATGATCACTACTGGGATACTGGCGCCCGGTCGGGAACAGCGGCAAGGCCGTTCACCGGGTCGCGCAGGCGGTACGCCCGTTCGCCGCGGGTGATCGACTCCGGGCCATCCGAACGCGCGGGAGTGGCAGGCGTAGCGGCAAGATGATCACTCGCACGGCTCAGTACCCGCTCGGGAAACCGGGCGGGTTCACGAGCGGTTAACCGAACTTTTTTCAGGTGTGGCAGGCGTTTTCTCAGCGCGGAACGGGCAGCGCGGCGGCGAGTGCGGCCACTGTCGGGTTGTCGAAGACCAGGCGCAGCGTGACGGGGACCTGGAACTCGGCGCGGATCCGGGCCATGACCTGACCGGCCTTGACCGAGTGGCCGCCGAGGGCGAAGAAGTCGTCGTGCACGCCGATGTCCGGGTTGCCCAGGACTTCGCGCCAGATGTCGCGCACGATCCGTTCCGTTTCCGTCGTGGGCTCGGCGGTGGTTTCTGTCGGGGCACCGCTGAACGGGTCGGGCAGGGCGGCGGTGTCGAGCTTGCCGTTCGGGGTGGTGGGCAGGGTGACCAGCGCGACGAGCACGGTGGGGACCAAGTGGTCCGGGAGTAGCCCGGCGAGGTGTGCGCGTAGGTCGGCCATGGATTCGGCCGGGTCGACGGGTACGACGTAGCCGACTAGCAGTTCTTCGTCGACGCGCACCTGCACCGTCACGTCTACAACGCGACCGGTCTCGCGCAGGGCCGCTTCCACCTCGCCCGGCTCGACGCGGAACCCGCGGATCTTCGCCTGGCGGTCGACCCGGCCCAGGCACTCGATGAGGCCGTCGGTGCGGTACCGGCCGAGGTCCCCGGTCCGGTACAGCCGGGATCCGGGGGCGCCGAAGGGATCGGCCACGAACCGGGTGGCGGTGAGGTCGGGCTTGCCCAGGTAGCCGCGGGCCACGCCGTCGCCGCCGAGGTGGATCTCGCCGACCATGCCGGGCGCGACCGGTTGCAGGCAGGCGTCGAGGACGTAGGCGGAGCTGTTCGCGATGGGCCGCCCGATCGGCACGACCGCGCCAGGTGGCACGTCCCCGGCCGCCCAGGCCACACCGAATGTCGTGGTCTCGGTGGGGCCGTAGCCGTTCACCACGGCCAGGCCGGGTACGGACCGCAGACGCGCCACGGTGTCCGCGTCGAGCCGTTCACCGCCGACGAGCAGCTGTCGTACGCCGGTGAGCGTGTCCGGGGCGGTGGCGGCGAGGCGCCTGGCCAGTGAGGTGGTGAGGAACATGAGCGCGACATCGTTGTCCCGCAGCGTTTTCGCCAGCTCGGGCGGGGACAGCAGGTCGTCCTTGGGGACGCCGATGATCCGTCCGCCCGCGCAGAGCGGGCCCCACAGTTCGAAGGTGGCCGCGTCGAACGACGGGGTGGAGACCTGTGCGACAGCGTCATCCGGTCCGAAGCAGACATAGTTGGTGTCGCGCACGAGCCGCACGATGTTGCGGTGGGTGACGCCGACTCCCTTCGGTTGGCCGGTGGAGCCGGAGGTGTACATGACGTACGCCAGTGTGTCCGGAGTCGCGGGCGAGGCCGTGCGGTCGGGCGGGAAGGCGAGCGAGTCCCGCAGCACCTCATCGGTGATGACGATCTCGACTCCGCTGTCCGCGCACATGTGGTCCAGCCTGGCCGCTGGGTATGCCGGGTCGAGCGGCACGTACGCGGCGCCCGCTTTCAGCACGGCGAGGGCCGAGACCGCCCAGCCCGTGCCGAATCCCAGCCGGACGCCGACGCGGTCCTCCGGTCCGATCCCCCGGTCGCGCAGGAGCGCGGCCAGTCGGTTCGCTCGCTCGTCCAGTTCCCGGTAGGTGAGGACGTCGTCGCCGTATATCGCGGCGGTCGCGTTCGGGCGCTCGTCCGCGCGAGCTTCAACGAGTTCGACCAGGGTGCTGTCGCGCGGGTAGTCGGTGGCGGTGTCGTTCCACTCGACGACCGCGCAGTGGCGCTGCTCGGGTGTGAGGAGGGTGGCGTCGGACAGGCGCGCGGTCGGGTCCAGTCCGGCCAGGAGGTTCTGGAACTGGTCCAGCACCGCGGTCATCTGGGCGTGGGTGAACCGGGTCGTGCGGAACTTGAGGTAGCCGCCCATGCTGTCGCCCGCGTCGAGCACCTGCACCTCGATGTCGAACAGCGACTCGGTGCTGGTGCCGTCGACGAAGTCGAAGGTGACGCCGTCCACTGTGGCCCGTCCGGCGATCGTGGGCGGGGCGGCGAACACGACCTGGAACACCGGGTGCTGGGTCGACCTCGGTGCGGACAGGCGGTCCACGACCTCGCTGAAGGGCGCGTTGGCGTGATCGAAGGCGTCCAGCGCGGTTGATCGGACGGTGTCCATGGCGTCCGACCAGGTGCGGGCCTCGCTCAGGCGCAGGCGTAGGGCGACCATGTTGACCAGGCAGTCGACGACGGCCTCGCTGCCCGGGGTGTCGCGACCGGCGACCGGGGTGCCGATGACGACGTCCTTGCCGCCGCCGAGTCGGTCGAGGAGGACGCCGAAGGCGGTGAGCAGGATCATGAACGGGCTGGAGCGGCGGGTGCGCGCGGTCTGGCGAACGGTGGCGGTCACGTCGTCGGGGAGTCGGAACCGCACGACGTCGGCGGCCAGTGACGGGTCGCCGGTCGCGGCGAACGGCAGCGCGAGGTCGTCGGGGAGGTCGGCTAGGGCGTGGTCCCAGAAGGCGAGGTCCGCGTCGTGGTTTCCGGCTTGCACCGGGCGATGCGCGGTCGTTGACGGGCGGGTCGGGTCGGCGTAGCCGTCGAGGATGTCTTGGCGGAGGACGGTGAGGGAGTAGCCGTCGGTGGCGATGTGGTGGGTGACGAGGATCAGTTCGTGGTCATCGTCGATCTTGGCGAGGGTCGCGCGCAGCGGCGCCTCATGGGTCAGGTCGAATCTCGTGCATAGTTCGCGTTCGCGCAGTTGGGCGAGTTCGGCCTCGCTCACGACGGTGACTTCCCGCAGTTGCGGGGTGACGCCGGTCATGGCGGTGTCGCCGTCGTGGGTGCAGCGCAGTGATTCGTGGCGCTGCCAGCTCCGCCGGAGGGCCGCCCGCAGGCGGGGGACGTCCAGGGCCCCGGAGATGCGCGCGGTGAGCGGCACGTTGTACCAGGTCGAGTCCGGGTGCAGTCGGTCGAAGGCGAGCATCTGGCGTTGGGTGGCGGTCAGGGCTCGGCCCGTTGTTCGCCGCTTGGTGGCGGCGAACAGGGTGAAGGTTGGTGCGGCGGCGATCGGGGTCTCGTCGGGGACGGAGAATCCGGCGTCGCTGAGCCATTCGGCGAAGTGCGCGCGGTCGTAGATCTGACCGCCCTGGGTGTGGAAGAGATTCAGGCTCGACGCGGGAACCCAGGCGGCGCCGAGCGCACCTGCTTCGGTTGGTACATCGGCGGTTTCCTCGAGGATGAGGATGGTGCCGCCGGGGCGCAGGGCTTGGGCCGCGCGGCGGAGGAGGTCTTCGGCGCGGTCGGGGCGGAGGCAGTGCAGGACGTTGAAGACCAGTACGACGTCGTAGTCGACGCCGAGGTCGTCGGTTGTCCAGTCCGCTTCGCGGAACCGGACACGGTCGGGGGCTTGGCTGCCGTCGAAGGAGCCGGGGAGGTCGATGACGTCGGCGCGCAGGTCGGGGTTCGCGGCGCAGCACGCGGTGGCGTAGCGGGCGTGGCCGCCGCCGATGTCGAGCAGTCTGCGGGCCGCGCCGGGGACAGCAGCCACTACAGCCGGGGCGACGGCGTCGGCGAGTTCGGCGAGCATGGACTGGAACTCGTTGAGGGTGTTCGGGTTGACGGCGAGCCAGGCGTAGAAGTCGCGCGGCGGCTTTCCATCCACAATGGACTGTTCGAGGTCGGTCCAGCGGTCCGAGAGGACGCGGTGCCAGAAGGAGAACGCGGCGCGGTAGCCGGTGCCGAACCAGGCGGCGGCGGGGGTGGCGCGGTAGCCGTCGTCGTCGCGGGTGGTGTAGCCGAAGCCGGTGAGCGCGTCGAGCAGGACCCGGACGCCGCGCGGGTCGCCGCCGATGGCCGCGGCGACCGCGGCGGCGGTGCGCGGCTCGTCACCGAGGTGGTCGAACACGCCCAGGCGCAGGGCCGCCCCGGCCGCGCGGAAGGACAGGGCGTGCACGAGGTCGAGGTGCGGCGCGGGGGCGGCGCCGTCGGCGAAAGCCTGGCGTTCAGCCTGGGGTAGGTCGAGCATCGGCTTCCCTCTTGTCGGTTGTCAGCAGGTCGGGGAGGTCGTCGACGGCGCGCAGGGCGGGCGAGGCGGTGGCCCACGCGGCGAGCGCGACGAGGGCGGCGCCGGTGCCTGCGAAGATCAGCGCGATGCCGCGGCCGTCGCCGACGCCGATGACCGCGCCGACCGTGTCCGCGAGCGCGCCGTCCGGTTGCAGCATCGGCCCGAAGACGAGGTCCGCCAGCGGGCCCGCGGCGGCGAATCCGATGGCGGTGCCGCCCTGGGCCGCGATCCGCGCGCTCGCCATGGCGCGGCCGAGCGCGCTGGGGTCGACCTTGGTCTGCAACAACGACATCGCGCTGCCGGTGATGATCGGCAGGGTGAACAGGAACGCGGGCGCGAGCACGCCGATGAGCAGCGCCGACGGGGCGAGCGAGTGCAGCGCGAGGGCGATCCCGGCGATGGCGAGGAACGCGCGGACGCCGGTGATCCGCCGGTCCGGCCCGCCCCAGGCGGTCATGACGGCACTGCCCGCGATCATGCCCGCGCCGCCCGCGAACATCAGCACGCCCAGCGTCGACGGGTCGGTGAAGGTGAGGATCAGCGGCTGGACGAGCACGCCCGCCATGCCCGCGGCGAGGTGGAAGGCGCCGAGGAGCAGGAGGAGGTGGGGCAGGCCGGGTCGGCGGCGCAGTTCGCGCAGGCCGCCGGTCAGCTCCGCCAGGGCGCCCTCCCCCGGCGCGCCCGCCCGGCTCGGCACGACCGCCTTCTCGGGCAGGCCGACGAGCAGGGTGATCGCGAGTGCCACGGCGTAGGTGCACAGGTCGATGAGGACGACGCCGCTCAGGTGGACCACGGCGAGCAGGCCCCCGGCGGCCAGCGGTGCGGCGATCTGCACGGCGGGTTGGGCCTGTGCCAGGCCGTTGGCGCGGCCGAGGTGGCGTTCGGGGACGAGGAGCGGGAGCACGGTGGTGAAGGCGACCACGCGGAACGTCGCGCACATCGCGGTGATCGCGGCGATCGGGTAGACGTGCCAGACGTCCAGTTCGCCTTGGCGGACGAGGGTCAGCAGGACGGCGGTCGCAGCGGCGGCCACGACGTCGGAGACCAGCAGGATGGCCCGTCGGTCGACGCGGTCGGCGGCCATGCCCGCGAGCGGCGCCACCGCGATGGCGGCGACGGCCTCCAGCAGCATGATCAGCCCGAACCGGGTGGCGGATCCGGTGACCTGGAAGACCCAGACCCCGAGCACGAACCCGGTGATCCCGGTCCCCGCGACGGAGACGAGCTGCCCGGCCCCGATCGCGAGGAAGCGTCCGATGCCGTCACCGCGCACGGGTCACCTCCTTCGCAGGCGGGCTTGCGAACGTTGCCGGAGGGTGAACCCGGGTCTTGGCGAAACCGTCACCGCGCATGGCGCACCGCCTCGGTAGCGACAGGCTTGGACGAAGTGGTCCGGACGGCGGGTGGATCGACACGCGCCGCTCAGGTTCGAGGGTGGTGGAGCGGCGGTGGTGGGGCGAGTGGCCTCGGGTCGGCGGTTGAACGAGCCCATCAACGCACATGGGGCACCGCCGCGGTGGGGGCTGGTAGGTGGCCTGTTCGGACTAGGTGGTCTACGTAGCGGTGCAGGAGGGCCGGGTCCGCGGGTGGGCAGATGATGTCGGCGTTGGCCAGGTGGGTGTTGGTGGTGGCGCAGTCGAACTCGCGGAGGCGGAGGTCTGGGGTTGGGCCGGAGGCGGCGGCGATGGCGGCCAGGGCGGGGTTGTTCGATTCCGCTACCGCTGTGAGGAGGGCGGTGTACCACTGGGCGTAGGTGACTTCCTCGACCTGGTAGCCGTGGTCGCGGAGGGTTTGGGCGATCTCGGATGAGCTGATGGTGTTGGCGTTGTAGTAGTGGAAGTCGCGGTTGTGTGCCGATGGTTGTCGTGTCAGGTGGCCGATTGCGGTGGCTACGTGGTTGACCGGGGCCATGTCCTCGGCGACGTCGAGGTCGGGGGTCACGCCCAGGGTGGTGATCGCGCGTAGTTCGCCTGCGAACAGGTCGGTGCCGGAGCAGGCGCCGGTGCGGCTGTCGCCGGTGACGCGGGCCGGGCGGTGGATGGTGACCGGTAGACCAGCGCCCCGCGCGGCGCGGACGAGGGTGTCCGCTACCCACTTGGTTTGTTCGTAGCCGCGGTCCAGTTGCTCGGGCTGGTCCGGCAGGTCGGCTTCGGTGACGGTTCCTGCCAGGTGCAGCGGGTACACGCCTAGTGTCGACACGAAGTGCACTGGTGTGGCGCCGTGGCGGGTGGCTAGGCGGAGTACCTCTAGTGTGCCGGAGACGTTGGCGGCTTTGAGTTCCGCGTAGGACTGTGCGAAGTGGACGGTACCGCCGCAGTGGATGATCGTGTCGACAGTGCGGGAGAGGGCGTCGAAGCGGGGCTCGTCGAGGCCGAGGCGGGGGAATCCCAGGTCGCCGGGTAGTGGCACGATGCGTTCGGTGGCCGACGGTGTCCAGAGGTCGTAGGTTCGCAGTGCGTGTTCGATCCGGCTCAGGGCTTCGGGTTCGGAGTTGGCGCGTGCCAGGCAGTAGACCGTCGCGGTGGTGTGTTCCAGGGCGTCGGCGAGCAGGTAGGCGCCGAGGAAGCCGGTCGCGCCGGTCAGCAGGATCGAGGTGGGAGCGCAGGCTCGGTGCATCGCGTCCGGGGTGGGCGTGGGACGGATGTCGGCGGGGAGTGTGGCCTCTGCGCGTAGGTCGACGTGCGCGGCGGGAGAACGGTGGTCGATGATGGCGGCGAGTTCGCCCAGCGATGACGCGTCGAAGACGGCGCGTAGGGGGATGTCGATGCCCAGGGCCAGGCGGACTCGGGTGATCATGCGGGCGGCCAGCAGGGAGTGGCCGCCCAGGTCGAAGAAGTTGTCGTCCTCGCCGACGGAGTCGACGTCGAGCAGGGCGGCCCATTCAGTGGCCAGGACGCGGGCGGTGGCCGAGCGCGGGGGTGTGGTGGAGGTGGGGCGCCGCGCCGGGGCCGGGAGGGCGGTGAGATCCAGTTTTCCGTTGTGGGTCAGGGGAAAGGCGGCAATGCCGACGAACTCGGTGGGCACCAGGTACTCCGGCAGCGAGGCGCGCAGCGTCGCTCGTAGGTCGACCGGGTGGTCCGGGATGACGTAGGCCACGAGTCGGTCGTCCCGGGCGATGACCAGGGCGTCGGTGACGTCCGGGTGCGTCCGGCAGGCCGCCTCGATCTCGGCGGGCTCGACGCGGTGTCCGCGGACCTTGACCTGACGGTCCACCCGGCCGAGGAACTCCAGCGTGCCGTCCGGACGCCATCTGGCCAGGTCACCGGTGCGGTACATCCGCGACCCCGGCGGACCGAACGGGTCCGCCACGAACCGCTCGGCGGTGAGGTCGCCGCGGCCGAGGTAGCCGCGGGCGAGGGTGTCCCCGCCTAGGCACAGCTCGCCCGCCAGGCCGGTGAGTGCGGGGCGTAGGTGGTCGTCGAGGACGTATGCGCGCACGTGCGGTAGCGGCTTACCGATTGGCAGGCGTGCGCCGGGGTCGTCGCCGACGGTGGTGTGCAGGGTGGCGCAGACCGTCGCCTCGGTGGGGCCGTAGTGGTTGACCAGCGTCGCGCCGGTCATCGCCACCCACTCCCGCACGGCGGCGACGTCGACGGCGTCGCCGCCGACCATCATGGTCCGTAGTGGCGAGGGGCCTGGGACTCCGGTGGCGGCCAGGTCGTCCACCCATTTGCGCCATAGCGGCGCGGCGGTGTCGACCATGGTGATCCCCTGGTTCGTGCACAGTCGCAGCAGGTCGGCGCCGGTCAGCGCGGCCGGGTCGTGGCACAGGACCAGGGCCGAACCGCTGATCAGGGCGGGGAACACGTCGCCTGCGGAGGCGTCGAAGGTCAGCGGCGGGATCATCAGCACGCGGTCGTCGAGGCTGAACGGGTGCGCGTCGGCGAAGGCGGTGGCGAGGTTGGCCAGCGTGCCGTGCTGGACCGCGACACCCTTGGGCGTCCCGGTCGAGCCGGACGTGTAGATCACATACGCGAGGTGGTCGCGGTCGAGATCGACCGGCGGCGGTGTGTCGCGTTCGTCGGTGCCGACCGCGAGCACCGGACCGGTGAACCCGGGGAACGCCGCCGGGCGGTCGGTCACCAGGACCGCGGGGATGGCGTCGGCGAGCAGCGCGGCCAAGCGGTCGGCCGGGTGCGCGGGGTCGACGGGCAGGTAGGCGCCGCCCGCCGCGTGAATCCCGGTGATGGCCACGACGGCCTCGACGCTCGCGGAGTGCCCGAGCGCCACGATCGTCTCCGGTCCGACCCCGTGCTCGCGCAGCCGCCACGCCAGGTCGTTGGCCCGGCGGGCCAACGAGCCGTAGGTCAGCACGTTGTCGCCGTCGACCACCGCGACGGCCTCGGGAGTCGACGCCGCCCGCGCGGCGATCAGGCCGGGTACCAGCGGCGCGGGCTTGAAGTCCCCGCCGGTGGTCATGGCGCGTTCCGCGGCGGTGGTCAGGTCGACGTCGTGGACGCGGGTGTCCGGCGCGGCGACGACGGCGGCGGTGAGCCGGGCGAACCGGTCCGCGAACGACTCGATGGTCGACCGGTCGAACAGCGCGACGTCGTACTCGAGGTCCACGACGATCTCGTCGCCGGTGTCGACGGCGGCGACCGTCAGGTCCATCTTCGCGGTGCCGGACATGACGAACTCCGGCTCCGACACCTCCGCCCCGGCCAGCTCCAGCCGGGCGGACGGCGTGTTGGTCACGGTGAACCCGGTCTGGAACACCGGCGCGTGCCCCTGGCCCCGCGACGGCGCCACCTCCGCGACGATCCGCTCCAGCGGCACGTCGGCGTAGCTCATCCCGTCCAGCGCCACGTCCCGCACCCTGGCCACCAGCTCGCGGAACGTCGGGCCGCCCGCCAGCGAGGTGCGCAGCGGGATCGTGTTGACGAACAGGCCGACCAGCGGTTCCACGTCCGGGTGGGACCGTCCCGTGACGGCGGTGCCCACCACGACGTCGTCCTGACCGGTGTAGCGCGCCAGCAGCGCCTGGTACGCGGCGAGCAGCACCATGAACACCGTGCCGCCCAGCTCCGGCAGCGCCGCGCGGATCGCCGCCGCGGGCATGGTGTGCCGGTGCACGGCGCCGTCGAACGACTGCGTGGCGGGTCTGGGCCGGTCGGTCGGCAGGGCGAGCAGCTCGGGCGCGCCGCGCAGGGTGTCCACCCAGTACTGGAGAGACAGTTCGCCGAGCGGGCTCTCCGCCTCTTTGAGTTGCTCGCGGGTGAACTCGTCGTACGTCAATGGAAGCGGCGGCAGCTCGGGTGATTCCCCGCGGGTCAAGGCGGCGTAGGCGACGCCGAGTTCGGCGAACAGCACGGCCTGGGACCAGCCGTCGGTCACGATGTGGTGCAGCGTGATCATGACGTGGTGATCGTCGTCGGCGCGGCGTAGGACGAGGACGCGCAGGAGCGGGCCGGTCGACAGGTCGAACGGGCGGCGCGCCTCGTCGCGCATCAGCCGCCCGGCGTCGGCAGGGTCCACCGTGATCACCCTGAAGTCCGCGGAACCGTTGGGGCGCACGATCTGCACCGGTTCGCCGTCGTGGTCCGCGAAGACCGTGCGCAGCGCGCCGTGCCTGGCGACGAGAACGTCGACCGCGGCGCGCAGCGCCACCAGGTCGAGCGGGCCGCGCACCCGGACCGCGGCCGGGACGTTGTACAGCGCCGAGCCCGGGTACAGCGAGTCGAGGAACCACATCCGCCGCTGCGCGAAGGACTGGGGCGCGGTTTCCGTCACAGTGCCACCTGTTCGCGGACGAGTGCGCGCACCATCGCCTCGCGGACGGACGCGGGCAACTCGCTCGCGAACCGGCGCAGGTAGGCCGAGGCGTGGTCGCGGTTGGCGGTGAGGAACGGGAAGTCCGTCGGCACCATGTGCCGGATCGCCAGCAGCGGCACGGGGCTGCGCAGCGGGCGGAACTCCGGGTTCCACAGGCCGCCCTTGTCGGGCGGGCCGTCGTGGAACTCGCCGATCATCAGGCCGCGGTCGACGTAGTCGGACTTGAGCGCCTCCTGCGAGCCGTCGATCATCCGGTCGACGTCCTCGGTGCGCAGGTCGGGGAACAGCACCAGGATCGTGGTCAGCTGGGCCGGGCCCGCCGAGGTCGGCGCGAGTTCGAGGAACCAGTCCCGGTACGGCAGCACCGCGTCGGCGACCGCGCGCGGGTCGGCCGGTCTACCGGGGTAGACGGTCAGGTAGAACCGGCCCCGGTCCAATGAGGACTGGACGAACGGGCACACGCTGCCCCGCCTGCCCAGGCTCTCGTGCGGCCGGGTGAGGTACTGCCGGGCCCAGTCCAGGACTGTGCGCAGCGGCGCCCGGTAGGGCGTCATGGACGGCGGGAGGAGGTCGTCCTCGATATCGCCGACCTCGAGCAGGATCCGCTCGGGGTCGTTGGCACTGGTGAGCATCATTTCCCCTGGCGCGACAAACGGTGGATCAGAAGGGTTCCGGCGGCGGCGGTCGCGCAGGCGAGCCAGGCCAGGGTCGCGTTCTGCCTGCGGGAGCGGCGCAGCGCCTCGGCGTAGGGCGTCGTGGTGTGCGAGATCATCGTGTAGAGCGGCACCCACCGGCGGCCGAGCAGCCGGTTGAGCGCGAGGTCGGCCTTCTTGCGGGCGAGGAACAGCGGCGACGACAGCCGGTCGCGCAGCTCGACGAAGTTCGCCGCGGACAGGTCCGCCAGCACGTCGGTGTCCGCCTTGCGGATCGCCTGGTACTCGGCGAACGCGGCGGCGTGGTCGGCCGCGTTGCGGTCGAGGCAACCGTCGAGGATCACGCAGTCCTCGAACGCGGAGTTCATGCCCTGCCCGTAGAACGGGTAGACGGCGTGGCAGGCGTCGCCGAGCAGCACGACCCGGCCGCGCCAGTGCCACGGCGCGGTGCGCACGGTGACCAGGTGGCCGGTGGGTTGACTGAGGAACTGCTCGACCACGTCCGGGACCAGCCCGGTCAGGTCGGGGAACCGTGCGGTGATCATGGCGCGGACCGCGTCGGGGGTGCGGAGCGCGTCGAAGCCGCCGGGGCCGGTCAGGGGGAGGAAGATCGTGCCGGTGAGCGAGCGGTCGGCGTTGGGGTGCGCGACGACGAGGCCGCCGTCGGCGGGCCACACGTGCAGCGACTCCGGGTCCGCGCGCCGGTCACCGGGCGCCCCAGCCGCGATGGACAGTTCCTTGTAGCCCCAGGGCAGGAACTCCTGGTGGTAGTCGGCCGGTTCGCCGCGCTGCATCCGCGCCCGCACGGTGGAGAACGCGCCGTCGGCGCCGATGACGGTGCCCGCCTCGACCACCGCCCCGTCCTCGAACCGCAGGGTCACGGCGCCGTCCGCCTTGTCGAGGTCGGCCAGCCGCGCGTCGAAGCGCAGCGCGACACCGGCGGACTCGGCGGCGTCGAGGAGGACGACGTTCAGGTCGTGGCGGAGCACCGAGCGCAGGATCTGGTCGTCGCTGGTGCCGTACGGGTGGTAGCCGAGGTCGCCGTCGGGCAGGTGCACGACCCGGCCGCGCATGGGCGCGGCGTGCGCGAGCACCCGGTCGAGGAGACCGGCGTGCCGCAGGGCGTTGATCCCCCGCTGCGACAGTCCCAGGTTGATCGAACGCCCCTCGTCGCCCGCGCCGAGCCGCGGGTCGGGTCGGCGCTCGAACACCCGTACCCGGTACCCGCGCCGCGCGAGCAGCACCGCCATGAGGCACCCGGACAACCCGGCCCCGACCACGGCGACATCCCGGATATCCCGACCGCCCGAGGCATCCGGCGATCCCGCACCCATTGACGCCCCTCTCCTCCGTACGACGCGCCACCCGCGTGCGGTTCCTCGGAAGTATCCATGAGCGACGCCCAAACAGATTGCTCCGATAATTGGAATCGCATTGCCCTTTTCGGCCTAGCGCGCGGATTTCGGGCGGGAGTGGTGCGCGACCATTCGGCCGACGAGGACCGACGGGGCTCCCGGCCCGACAGTCGGCCTTTCGGCTCTGACCTGGGTGTCGAGGGAACGACCGTCTCGGACTGGCCGGTCCGGTTAGCCAAGATGGGGGAACACGCAGGCAGCAGAGCCCCAAGCGGGGGCGGGTGTGCCGCGCGACACCTTCGGGCGGACCTCGGGGACGCCCGGGATGGCCTCGCGTCCACCCCGGGCGCCACCGCGCCGACCCGGGCGTTTCCACGAATCGCATTCACGTGTCGGGTCGGGACTCGACCGGGTTTCGACCATTTCGGCGACGCGCCGCGGCTATACCGGGCGCCGTGCGGATATGCGGAAACTTTGACCCCTAAAGAGACCGGGAATTGTCACCGGGCCGAAGTCCGGCGGCGGGTGACGCGGGCTTTGGTGCCGTGTTTCGGGACGAGGACGATGTTGCGCATGGTCTGGGGTTCGTCGCGGGGGTGGGTGGGGTGGATGTCCACCTGGCGCAGGACGGTCCGGAGGATGACGTCCATCTCCACCTGGGCGAGGACGGCGCCGAGGCACCGGTGGACGCCGCCGCCGAAGGGGAGGAAGGCCTTGGTGGGGACGGCCGGGTCGAACCAGCGCTCGGGGTCGAAGGTGTGGGGGTTGGGGCCCCAGGTCTCCGGGTCGGTGTGCAGGGCCGCGAGGGAGGGCCAGACGAAGGTGCCCGCGGGGATTCGGTGGCCGCCGAGATCGGTGGGTCGGGTGGTCTTTCGGCCGACGTTGTAGCTGACGGGGCGGAGGCGGAGGGTTTCCTTGATGACGGCGGTCCGGTAGTCGTCCTTGTCGTCGTCCAGGCCGTCGCGGAGTCTGGCCAGGACGGCGGGGTGGCGCAGCACTCGTTCGAACATCCAGGCGGAGGCTACGGCGGTGGTCTCGTAGCCGCCGGTCAGCAGGGTGAGGAGTTCGACGCGGACCAGGTCATCGTCCGGTTCGCCGTCGAGGAGCATGGCGAGGACGTCCGGGCGGGCGTCGCGGTCCGGGTCGGCGCGGCGGCGCGCGATCTCCTCGTACAGCAGGGTGTCCGCGTGCTCCAACGCCTCGACGGCGCGGCGCCAGGGGCCGTGGTCGGCGAGGCGGGGCCAGGTCCACATGAGCATGTCGAGGACCTTCACGTCGATGACCCGGTGCAGCGCCTTGATCAGCCGCTCCGCGCGGGCGGGGTCGTCGACACCGAGCACTACTTTGACGATGACGCGGAGGGTCAGCCTGCGCATGCCCTCCACCAGCTTGAACGTCCTGCCGACCGGCCAGGAAGCGACCTCGTCCGAGGCCAGTCGCTCCATGATGGACACCGCGCGGGCGACGCGTTCGCCGTGCAGTGGCGGGGTCATGCGGCGGCGTTCCCGGCGGTGCGGTTCGCCGTCCAAGGCGAGGACCGTGCGGGCGCCGAGCAGCGGGACGAAGAGGGCGTTGTTCTCCGCGACGGGGAACAGGTCCGGGCCGCCCAGTGCCACTCTGCGGACGTCCGCCGGATCGCAGAGCACGACGACCTCACCGAGCGGGGCGGTACGTATGAGGAACGTGTCGCCGTACCTGCGTTGCAGTGCCGGGAAATACGTGTTCCGACTCCCCCACACCCGAACCGACTGGTAGGCCAGGGGCGCGCGCGGGCCGGGTGGCAGGGACTCGCCGGGGCCCGGGATCGGGCGCCGGATGTCGGGCTTCCAGTTCCGCAGCCGATCGACGACGGAGGTCACCGCGATCACGTCCAGCCCGGGAAGTAGGGGTCGACCCGGAACGCTGGGACCGGAACCGCGTTCGCGGGGTCCAGGGCGTTGAGCACGTGCAACCACGCGCGCTCGTTGTAGATGATGCTCGCGTGCTCCGAGTAGTCGTCCGGGCAACCGTCCTGGAGCAGGATGTTGGTGACGTTGTCGCCGTCCAGGAAGGCCCTGGTGTACGGGGTGACGATCTGGTCGTGCTCGGTCATGATCACGGTGTAGGCGGGACCGGGTCGCGTGTCGCCGTCGCCGTAGATCAGCTCGACGGTCTCCGAGCCGACCGCGCCCTGGTCGGCGAGCGGGAACAGCTTGCGGGACAACAGGTGGTACGAGCGCGGGAACACGTTGCGGAACACCCACGTGAGGGTGCTGAACGACACGCCGTGGTTGGAGGGGGCGATGGAGATGGCCTTGTCCACGTCGGGATAGCCCTCCAGGACGTTGAGGTAGTACTGCATCAGCAGTCCCCCGCCACCGGAGTGGCCGACCAGGTCGACCTTGTCCACACCGGTCAGTTCCTTGATCCGCTCGACCTCCTCCGCCAACTGCTCGGCGCTGTGCCGCAGGTCGGCGTTGCCGCAGAACGGGACGTCCAGCGTGCCCGCCCACTTCGGCCTGCCCCAGTTGAAGGTGAACACGCAGTACCCGTGGTTGCGCAAGAACGGCGCGCCCGCCTGGAAGTTGAACGACTGGTTGGACATGAACGCGTGCAGCAGCAGCACCGGGCGCGGGTGCTCGGGCGTCGGCGCGAAGTGCGGGTCGTTGGCGCCCGGCGGCGGTTTGCTCGGCGTCCACCACGCGCGGACGCCCGCGCGCATGTCCCACGGCACCGGTAAGGCGCCCGTGCCCGGCCGACTCCCCGGTCCCTGCTCCTCGGTCATGGTGTTCCCTTCGGTGCGCCCGGCTCAGGCCGGGAGGTCGTATCGCATGGGGGCGAGGTTGCCGCGGCGGACGACCGCGCGCGGCGCGTGCTTGATGGCGAGGTCGCGCAGGGCGACCGCGAGCGGGTTGGCCAGTTGCTCGACGCGGCTGAGCCGCCGGGACGCGGCGACGAGCGCGCGGACCCGGTCTCGGCGGGCGCGCTCGTACGCACGCAGCCCGGTGACCGGGTGGTCGGCCGCCGCGAGCGCGTGGGCGAGGTGGTAACCGTCCTCGATGGCCGAACCGGCGCCCTGGCTGAGGCTGGTCAGCATCGGGTGCGCGGCGTCGCCGACGAGCGTGACCGGTCCCTCGCCAGGCTGGTCGCGGAACGCGCGATCCTGGGCCGGTACCGCGACGATGTCCTCCGGCGGCGTGCGCCGGACGATGTCGACCACCTCCGGCGCCCAGCCGTCGAAGCAGCGCAGGACCTCCGGCTTGCCGCCGCTCCGGCGCCCGGCGGGGACGTTCATGGTCCCCCACCAGTAGGCGTCGCCGCCGCCGATGTCGAGCAGCCCGAACCGCTTGCCGCGGCCCCAGTAGTGCGCGGCGGCGCCCGGGGGCAGGTTCGGGTGGGTGAACGGCACGGTCGCGATCCAGCACACGTAGCCGTACTCGTTCACCGGTTCCGGCCCGAACAGCTGACCGCGCACCACCGACCGGATGCCGTCCGCGCCGACCAGCACGTCCGCCGACCGCATCCGCCCGTCGAGGGTGATCGCGGTGACCCCACCGGCCACGCGGTCGAACCCGACGACGTTCGCGCCGTAGTGGACCGCCGTGTCGCCGAGCGCGGCCCGCAACGCCGTGATCAGGTCGTGCCGACGCACGTTGACCACCGGCGCGCCCAGTTCGACGGCGATGGACGCGATCGGCAGCTCCCGCATCGGCTTGCCGGACGGCGTGCGCAGGCTGAACCGCTCGCACACCCGCCCGACACCGGACGCGGCGAGGTCGACCCCGAGCGCGCGCAGCACCTTCGAGGCGTTGCACGCGACACCGAGCCCGCCGCCGGACGTGCGCTCCCCCGGCGCGGACTCCAGCACCTCCACCTCGATCCCCCGCGCGCGCAACGCGAGGGCCGCGGTGAGGCCGCCGACACCCGCGCCGACCACGATCGCCTTCACCCCGCCACCACCGAACCGCTCGGCACCGGGTCCGTGCGGAACTGGCGCCGGATGACCGCGTCGAGCGCGCGGTCCGGCAGCAACCGGGCCGCCAGCGACGCTGCCCACGAGTCCGGGCCCACGCGGTACCGGGTGCGGGGTCGCCGAGCCGTCATGGCGTGCACGACCGCGCGGGCCACGGCCTCGGGCCGGGTCCGGCTCTCCCGGGCGCGCTTGTCGTTGAGCGCGACGAACTCGGCGAACCGCGCCCGGTACCGCGCGGCCACCTCGTCGGGCACCCCGTCCAGCGCGCGCTCGGCGCCGGTGGCCACCTTCGACCAGATGGGCGTCATCACCGCGCCGGGCTCGACGACCGAGACCGACACCCCGAGCGGCGCCACCTCGCGGCGCAACGCGTCCGAGACGCCCTCCTTGGCGAACTGGGACGCCGCGTACGCGCCGAGGTAGGGCGCGGCGACCCGGCCGATGCCCGAGCTGATGTTGACCACGCGCCCGTCGTGGCCGCGCAGCAGCGGCAGCAGCCGCTGGACGAGGGCGATCACGCCGACGACGTGCACCTCCAGCTCGGCGCGCAGGTCCTCGAGCGGGACGCACTCCAGTGGCGCGGTCACGCAGATGCCCGCGTTGTTCACCAGCCCGCGCAGCCCGCCGTACTCCGCGCGCACCAGCTCGCCGACCGCGCGCACGGACTCGTGCGAGGTGACGTCCAGCGTCACCGGCCGCAGCCGGGGGTGGACCCGTGTGAGACGTTCAGCGCTCGCCGCCGACCGGACCCCGGCCAGCACGGTGTGCCCGGTGTCGGCCAGGGCCAGGGCGGTGACTTCGCCCAGGCCCGAGGACGCACCGGTGATCAGCACTGGCTCGTTCATGGTGCCCTCCCGGGGTCACAGGGCGGCGAGAACTGTCCACAGGGCCCGGTCGGCGATGAGCTCCGCCCGTTCCCCGGTGACCGCGCCGTCCACGTAGGTGAAGTTCCAGTGCAGCGAGTCGTGGCTGGTGTTGACCGTCGCCACCAGGTAGCCGCTGATCGAGATCCCGGCGGCGAACTGCGCGCCGGACAGCCGCCACCCGCCGACGCGGTCGGGGAAGGCGTAGCGGCCGACGTTGGACAGGCACACGTTGCCCGGCCCCACGCGGTCGACCATCGCCACGGCCTTCGCGCTCTCCCCCACCGAGCGCGGCGACAGCAGCCGCAGCATCGACACGAGCGCCAGGTGGTGGTGGAACCGCCTGCTGCGCTTGAGGGTCCGGAACGCGCCACGCGCGGCGGTCCACAGGTCGATGGCGGGCCCGACGCGGATGTAGGACGGCACGGTCGCGACGTAGGCGCCCGCGTCACCCGGCTCGACCGGTGGGACGAGTTCGGCGCGGAAGTCGACCGGCGACCCGATGGACACCCGCAGCGTCTTCGCGGTCGGTTCGACGCTGGCGACCGCGACGGCCATGGCGGTGGCCAGGGCGCTGTGCACGGTGACGCCCTCGGCGCGGCACCGGTCGGTCAGCCGCGCGAGTTGCTCGGCGTCGAGTTCCCGGCGGATGAGCCGCGAGCGCCTGCGTTCGGGGGCGACCGGGGTGACCGGCGCGAGCCGCCGGGGTCGGGCGACGGCGGTCGTGATCCGGTCGGCGACCACCGACGCCACCAGGTGCGCGGTGCGCGGCACGCCGTTGATCCGGCGCGGCAGCAGCTCCTCCGGTGGCGGCAGCGGCGCGCGGGTGCGGGCCGGTTCGACGGCCGCGGCGCGGGACCGCCCGGTCGCGGCCAGTTCGACCAGCCCGCGCAGCAGGGCCAGCGCGGTCGTGCCGTCGGCGATCACGTGGGACACCGTCAGGATGAGGTCGTGGGTCTCCTCCGCGCTGCCCGGCGCGCCGCGCGCGACGTCGACGACGCGGGCCAGCGGCCCGGACCGCCAGTCCAGCGGCTCGACGAGTTCCACGTCGTCGACCTCCCGCTCCCACCGGTCGACGTCGAGCCGGTCCGCGCACACCGTGCGGAGGGGCAGGCGGTCGTGGCGGGCGCCGACGAAGCACGGGTGGCTGCCGTCGGGGTCGGCGTCGATGGCCACGCGCAGCAGCGGGTGCTCCTCGGCCAGCCGGGCGCACGCGCGGGCCAGGTCGTCGCGGGTGCACGCGCCCTCGACGCGCACGCGGGCGACGACGTTGAGCGGGGACAGCTGGTCGCACACCCAGTACCAGCGCTCCATCGGGCTCAGCCGCCGCCGGATCCGGCGCGGGTTCGCCCTGGTGGTCGTGGGCCTCGTGGTGGTCTCGGTCATCCCGCCACCTCCATCTCGATCGGGTTCGCCGTGTCCGCGCGCTCCAGCGCGGCGCCCAGGTGCCCGGCGAGGACCCGGGCGTGCGGGGCGGTCATCATGGACAGGTGGTCGCCGGGCACGCGGTGGGCGCGCACGGGCCGGTCGGTCCAGTGCTGCCAGCCGTTGGTGGGGCTGTCGGCCACGCCGCCGAAGCGGCGGTGCGCGTCGGCGAGCCCGCTCGGCGGTTTGTCGGCGGCGCGCAGCAGGAGCAGGTCGGGTGGGACGCTGGTGACGCGGTAGTCGACGGTGGCGCGGTAGTGGGCGCGGAAGACGTCGAAGAGCCTGCGCAGCAGTCGTGGTGAGCCGTCGTGGGGCAGCACGCCGAGGTCGACGGACCTGGTGAACAGGGTGTCGAAGAGCCGGTCGGTGTCCGGTTCGGACAAGTCGAGCCGGGTTTCCGCGGCGCCGGTGGTGGACCAGAGGAGTTCGCGGAAGAAGAGTTCGACGAGTTCGCGGTCGTCGATCAGGGCTCGGGGTCCCTCGCCGAGCGCGACGGTGTCGAGGAGCGTGACCGAGGCGAGGGCGGCGTGGCCGAGTTGGCGGGCGATCTCGATGGCGACGTACCCGCCGAAGGACCAGCCCGCGAGGTGGAACGGCCCTTCGGGGTGGACGCGGCGGATGGCGTCGATGTAGGTCGCGGCCAGGGCTTCCATGGTGGACAGCGGGGTGGTGCCGGGTTCGGCGCCGGGTGCCTGGAGGCCGTGGACGGGTCGGCCCGGGGGCAGGTGGTCGACTAGTTCGCGGTAGCACAGGACGGTGCCGCCGATGGGGTGGATGAGGAACAGCGGCGTCCGGTCGCCGGTCTCGCGCAGCGGCACGACCGGGTCGAAGCCGGTCCCGGAGCCGTCCCGGCGGATCAGGGTGGCGAGGTCGCGGGCGGTCGGCGCGGCGCGGAAGGCGCGCAGCGGGATCTCGACGCCCCAGCGGCGGGCGACGGTCATGGCGACCCGGGTGGCGCCGATCGAGGTGCCGCCCGCCGCGAAGAACTCCGCGTCGACGGCGAGGGCGTCCACTCCGGCGAACTCGGCCAGCACCGCCGCGACCGATCGCTCCAGTTCGTCGCCTGACGCCGACCCGGGGGTGGCGGGCGCGCGCAGCGCGGCGTCGTCGCGTTTGCCGCTCGGCGTGCGCGGGATGGCGTCGACCAGGTGGAATCGCGACGGAACCAGGTGCGCGGGCAGTACCTCCGCCAACGCTGCCTTGATCGCCGTGACGTCGATGTCGCCGACGAGGTACGCCTCCAACACCGAGTCCGCGCCGCCGAGCGCGCGGGCCACGACCGCGACCTCCTCGACACCGGGGAGCGCCAGGACGGCCAGCTCCACTTCGGCGGGTTCGACCCGGTAGCCGCGGACCTTGACCTGGCCGTCCTGCCGTCCGAGGCAGGCGATGGTCCCGTCGGGCAGGGCGATGCCGAGGTCGCCGGTGCGGTAGCGGACCCGGCCGCCCGGCCCGGCGACGAACCTCCGCGCGGTGAGCCCGGGTCGGTTCTCGTAGCCCCGCGCCACGCACGGGCCCTCCACGTAGATCTCGCCCCGCACCCCCGGCGCCACCGGCGCCAACCGCTCGTCGAGCAGCACCACGGTCGTACCCGTGATCGCGGTCCCGATCGGCGGCAGCGACGGGTACTCGGCATCGGACAACGGGTGCGCGGTGACGACATGGGTCTCGGTCGGCCCGTACTGGTTCTCCAGCGTCCGGCCCGCGCACAGCTCCCGGATCTCGGGGGTGATCCGCAACTGCTCCCCCGACGACACGATCGTCCGCAGCGACGCGGGGGCACCGCGCCCGGCGGCGGCCTCCGCAAGGGCTTGGAGCGCGACATACGGCAGGAACACGCGGTTGACGCCGTCGAGGGCGTCGAGCAGGGCCGGGATGTCCCGGCGGGCCTCGTCGTCGATGACGCGCAGGGTTCCGCCGCCGCAGAGGGTGGAGAAGATCTCCTGGAACGACACGTCGAAGCCGAGCGGGGCGAACTGGGCGGTCACCGCGCCGACGGCCCCGGTGGGGCGGCGGTTCTGCCACGCGATGAGGTTGGTGAGGGCCCGGTGCGGGAGCGCGACGCCCTTGGGTTCGCCGGTGGAGCCGGAGGTGAACAGGACGTACGCGGTGTCCTCCGGGTGCGGCCGGGGCAGCGGGACGACCTCGGTGGGCGCGGCGAGCAGCGGTGCCGGGTCGGTGATGGTCGACCAGGGGCGGGCGATGTCGGCCATGGCGCGCGACCGGGCCGCCGGGTAGGACGGGTCGAGCGGCACCACGGCGGCACCGGCGCGGAGCACACCCAGCACGACCGCGACGAGCTCGGCCGAGCGGGGCAGGCTGAGCGCGACCCGCGCGCCGCGCGGCAGGCCCCGGTGGAGGAGGTTCTGGGCGACGGTGTCGGCGGCGGTCGACAGCGCGCGGTAGTCCCAGGTCCCGCCCGCGTCGACCACCGCGGTGGCGTCCGGTCGCACGGCGGCGACGTGCGCGACCTGGGTGGCGACGTCGTCGGCCTGGGCCGCGGCGAGGTCGACGGCGCGATCGGGGTGGCGCACGATCTCGGCCAGCGCGGCGATGAGGGCCTGCCCGAACCGGGCGCACTGGTCCGCGCCGAGGGTGTCCGCGCTGACGCGGAGGAACAGGCCGCCGCGCGGGTCGAGGACGGCGGTGGTGAGGAGCGCGAAATCGGTCTCCTCGCGCACGGTGACATCCACCAGCTCGATCTCGACCAGGACCGCGTCGAAGGCGTGGTAGTCGACGAAGTTGAACGCGGTCTCGAACACCGGTCCGCCGCGTTCGGCCACCAGGTCGCTGATCGGGTACCGGCGGTGCGGCACGGCCTCGCGCTCCCAGCGGACGACGTGCGTCACCACGTCCCGCCAGGTCTTCGGCGCGTTGTCGACGCGCACGGGCACGGTGTTGAGGAACAGCCCGGCGCAGCGGTCGGCGTCGGCGCGGTCCGGGCGGGTGTGGGTGACGCAGCCCGTCACCACGTCGTCCACTCCGGACAGAGCCCGCAGCGCCAGGCAGTGCGCGGCCAGCAGCACCGACTTCACCGGCACCCGCGATGCCCTGGCGAACCGGTCGACGCAGCCCTCCAGCCAGGCCGGGACCGCGACGACCCGGTCGCGTCCGGGTTCGGTGATCACGTGGGCGCGGGTGGATTCGATCGTGGTCGGTTCGGCGCCGTCGAGGACGCGTGCCCAGAAGGCGCGGGTGGCCGGGTCCTGGCGGGCCGCGCGTTCGGCGTGGGCGTGGTCGGCGAGCAGGGCGGTCGGGAGCGGACCGGGTTCGGCGGCGATGTCGGAGCTCAGGTGCGCGAGGTAGTCGGCGAGGAGGTCGCTGACCAGGGTGGCGACGCTCCAGCCGTCGAGGATGGCGTGGTGGAAGTGGAACACCAGGTCGGCCTCGCCGTCGCGGACGAACACGCGCGTGCCGTGCAGCGCGGTCGGTGGGCCGTCGTCCAGCAGCGGGTAGCGGGTGCGGTGGCGCCCCTCCAGGTACGCCTCGACATCGCCCGCGTCGGTGATCTCCAGTGTCTCGGGCAGGTCCGGGAACACGACCTGCAACGGCGTGGAGCGGCAGGTCAGGTCGAAGGTGGAGCGCAGGGCCGGTTGCGACCGAACCATGCGGCGGTGGGCGTGCCGGAAAGCGTTTTCGTCCCAGGGCATGCGCAGCCGGTAGTGGAAGACGTCCTTGTAGCGCGGTGAATCGGCGCTGTGCAGGCTGTGGAAGAGCATGCCCAGTTGCAGGCGGGACGCGGGGAACGCGTCCTCGGCAGCGCGCAGCGCGGGTCGGTCGAGCAGCGGGACGAGGTCGAACGGCTCCCGCGCGGGTGCGGGGGTGTGCGTGCCGATCCGGGCGGCGAGCCCGGCGATGGTTGGTTGCGCGTAGAAGTGGTCGATGTCGAAGGCCAGGCCGCGGTTCTCGGCCTCGGTGCGCAGCCGCAGCACCAGGATCGAGTCGCCGCCGACGGTGAAGAAGTCGTCGTGCACGTTGAACCCGGACGTCCCGAGCACCTCGGCCCACACCTCCGCCAAGGCGCGCTCGATCGGGTCGGACGGCTCACTGCCCGCCGCGCGGTGCCGCACGGCCGGGAGTGCGGCACGGTCGACCTTGCCGTTGCGGGTCAAGGGGAACCTGGGAACCGGGATGAACTCGGAGGGCACGAGGTAGGGCGGCAGCCACTGGCCCAGGATGTCCACAAGGGACTTCACCAGGCCGGTGTCGCCTTCGTCCCGCGGAACGACGTAGGCGACGAGCCGGGTGCCCTCCTCCGGGAGCACGACCGCCGCTTGGACACCGGGGCAGCGGGTCAGCGCCGTCTCGACCTCGCCGAGTGACACCCGGTTGCCCCGCACCTTGACCTGGTCGTCGGTGCGCCCCAGGTACTCCAGTGTCCCGTCGGCCAGCCACCGGGCCAGGTCGCCGCTGCGGTAGCGGCGGCCCAGCTCGGCGTCGACGGCGAATACCTCGTCGGTGCGGGCCCGCTGCCCCAGGTAGCCCCGTGCGACCGCGACACCAGCGATGGTCAGCTCCCCGGGGACGCCGATCGGGCAGCGGCGGCCGAGCGGGTCCAGCACGAGCAGCGCGGTGTTGTCGATCGGCCTGCCCAGCGGGACACGGGTGATCGGGCCGGTGGCGGGGACGTCGTGGGCCGAGACATCGATGGCCGCTTCCGTTGGCCCGTACAGGTTCACCAGCTCGACGCCCGGCAGCGCCGCGCGGAACCGCAGCGCCAGCTCCGGGCTCAGCGCCTCGCCGCTGGCGAACACCCGGCGCAGGGTGCGGACCTGGTCGGGCGCGGTGCGGACGTGGTCGAGGAACGGGCCGAGCATCGACGGTACGAAGTGGACGATCGTCACACCGTGCCGGTGGATGGCGGCGCCGAGCGCGCGGGGGTCGCGCTCGGCGCCCACGGCCGCCACCACGACGCGCGCCCCGGCCTGGGCCCACCACAGCAGCTCCCAGACCGACACGTCGAAGGTGGCGGGGGTCTTGTGCAGCACGACGTCGTCGGCGCCGAGCGGGTAGGCGCGCTGCGCCCACGCGAGCCGGTTGACCACCGACCGGTGCTCGACCATCACGCCCTTCGGCACGCCGGTGGACCCCGAGGTGTAGATGACGTACGCGAGGTCGTTCGGGTTCGTAGCGCTGTCAACGGGTTCGGCCTCGGTGGCGTCGACGGTGACGTGCTCGATGCCGAGTTCGGCGAGCAGGTCGGCGAAGTCGTCGCCCGCGATGGCGACGCGGGCGCGGCAGTCGGCGAGGATCGTGCGGACGCGGGCGGGCGGGTAGGTCGGGTCGATCGGCACGTACGGGGCACCTGCCGCGTGCACGGCGTGGACAGCGATGAGGTGTTCGGTGGAGCGCGGGAGGAGGATCGGGATGGGGCCGGTGCCGTCGAGTTCACGCGCGAGACCCGCGACGCGGCGGGCGAACTCGTCGTAGGTGAGGGTGGTGCCGTCGGCGGCGATGACAGCGGTGCGGTCGGGGACGCGGGCCGCCTGGTAGGCGAAGAGCCGGTCGAGCGTGGTGTCGGCGTGGGTGGCGGTCGACGGCTGTTCGAACGCGCCGAGCCTGGCGGACTCGTCGGAGGTGAGGACCGGTAGCGACTTCAGGGGCTGGTCAGGTGCCTTGAGCGCTTCGGTCAGCAGGACGGTGACGTGCCCGATGGCGGCCTCGACGGTGAAGTCGTCGTCGAAGATGTCGTCGGCGTAGAAGACGTCGACCTCCAGCGAGCCGTCGGCGTCGTCCTCGCGGACGACGATGTTGACCGCGTCCAGGGAGTAGCCGGAGGACAGCACGGTGCCGTCGGCGGAGGAGCCGGGGATGTAGGAGTAGGTGACGTCGAACAACGCGCGTCCCGGGTGGCCTTCCTCGGGCAGCGCGGAGAGCAGGTCGCCGAGGGTGAACCGCTGGCGGGCCGTGAGGTCCCAGACGCCGTCGCGGACCCGGTCGGCGAGGTCGAGGAGGGACAGGTCCTCGTCGACCGGGACGTGCAGCGGGAGGATGTTGGTGACGTCCGACATCGTCGCCAGCTCTTCCGGCGTCGCGCGGTTGAGCAGCGGCACGCCGAGCACGATGTCGCCTTCGCGGTGCAGGCGCCGCAGGTAGACCGCGAGCGCGGCGGCGGTCACGGAGAACACCGACCGCCCGGTGTCGCGCGCTTTCGCCGCGGCCTCAGCGGGGATCCGGGTGGACCAGCGGCGGCGCCGGTGTTCCCGCACGGTCGACGTCCGCCTCAGCAGCGCGGGTTCCAGGTCGGCGGTGGCGGCGACGAGCGCGTCCCGGTCGGCGCGCCAGTCGGCGGAGACCCGGTAGTCCTGGTCGGCGGCAGCGAGGTCGAGGCAGCTCGGCGCGGGCTCGAAGTCCCGTTCGCCCCGGTAGCGGCGGCGGATCTCGTCCAGCGCCAGGTTGATGCCCCAGGCGTCGGCGACGACGTGGTGGAAGCGGCAGTACACGATCAGCGAGTCGCGGTCGTCGAGCAGGATCGCGGTCCGCACCAGTTCGCCGTCCAGCGGGATGACGGTCGCGGTCGTCCGCTCGATCCAGTCGAGGCACGCCCGCACCGGGTCCACGCAGTCCATAAAGGACACGACTTCGATCTCACCGTAGTCCGCGACCGCGCGCTGGGTCATCTCCCCGCTGTCCACGCGCAGCCGCATCGCGTCGTGGCGGTCTGCCGTGGCGCGAACGGCCGCACGCATCCGTTCCACGTCAACGGGTCCGGGGACGCGCAGGTAGCCGCTGGGTTGAGCGAGCGGGAGATCCGGGTAGGCGAGCGCGGTGGTGGCGACATCGCGCTGGTAGCGGGTCAACGGTACGACCTCGGCCCGTGGCGTGTGGGCCGTCTCGGCCGGGGCGATGAGGGTGCGCAGGTGGGCGGCGAGCGCGGCCGGGGTCTTGTGGTCTAAGACGACGGTGGTGGGCAGGGGCAGGTCTGTGGCCTTCTTGAGCCGGTTGCGGAACTCGACGGCACCGAGGGAGTCGAACCCGATGGACTTGAAGTCCGCGTCCGGGTCGACCGCGTCCGGCGAGTCGTGCCCCAGCACCGTCGCCGCCACGCCGCGCACCAGGTCGAGCAGCTGGTCGGGCGCCAGTCCCGCGCGTTTCCGCGAGGTGCTCGCCGCGCGCCGGGTCGGGCGGGCGAAAGCACGCAGGACCGGCGGCAGGTCCGCGCCCGGTCGGATGTCGAGGCGGGCGGGGACGAGGGCGCCGCGGCCGTGGCGGAGGGCGGCGTCGAACAGGGCCAGGCCCTCGGCGGTGGACAGGGCGGCGAACCCGGTGCGGCGCAGGCGGGCGTGGTCCTGGGCGTCGAGGTGGCCGGTCATGCCGGAGCCGTCGGCCCACAGGCCCCAGGCCAGGGTGGTGGCGGGGAGGCCGCGTTGGCGGCGGTGCGCGGCCAGGGCGTCGAGGAAGGTGTTGGCGGCGGCGTAGTTGGCCTGGCCCGCCGAGCCCAGGACGCCCGCGGCGGAGGAGAACAGCACGAACGCGGCCAGGTCGTGGTGCCGGGTGACGTGGTGCAGGGCGATGGCGGCGTCGACCTTGGGCCGGAAGACGCGGTCGACGCGCTCGGGCGTCAGGTCGGTGGCGATCCCGTCGTCGAGGACCCCGGCCGCGTGCACCACGGCCGTGAGCGGGACGTCGTCGAGCAGGCGGGTCAGCGCGTCGCGGTCGGCCACGTCGACAGCGGCGATCGTGACGCGGGCGCCGAGCGCTTCGAGGTCGGCGGCGAGGTCGCCCGCGCCGGGCGCGTCGGGTCCTCGGCGGCTGAGCAGCAGGAGGTCGCGGATGCCGTGCGCGGTCACCAGGTGCCGGGCCAGCAGCGCGCCCAGGGTGCCGGTGCCGCCGGTGATCAGGACGGTGCCTGCGAGCGCGCGGGGCAGGGTCAGGGCGAGTTTGCCGGTGTGGCGGGCCTGCCCGAGGGTGGTGAGCGCGTCGTGGGTCTGCCGCACATCCCGGACCGACACGGGCAGCGGCCGGAGGGCGCCGGATACGAACAGGGGCAGCAGTTCCGCGTACACGGCCCGGGTCTCCTCGGGTCCGTCGAGGGTCAGGTCGAACGCGGTGTACTCGATGTCCGGGTGGTCGGCCGGGTCGCGCGGGTCGGTCTTGCCCAGTTCGACGAACCGACCGCCGGGCCGCAGCAGCGCCAGCGAGGCGTCGACGAACTCCCCCGCCAGGGAGTCCAGCACGACGTCCACGCCCGGGAAGCGGTCGCGGAAGGCGGTGGTGCGGGAGTCGCCGATGTGGTCGTCGTCGAACCCGAGGTCGCGCAGCACCGGCCACTTCGGGGTGCTCGCGGTGGCGAACACCTCCGCGCCGACGTGCCGGGCGAGTTGGATCGCCGCCATCCCCACGCCACCCGTGGCGGCGTGCACCAGGACCCGATCGCCGGGACCGAGCCGGGCCAGGTCACGCAACGCGCGGAACGCGGTGAGGAAGGCGGCGGGCATGGTGGCGGCCTGGGCGGCGGACCAGGTCGCGGGGTAACGCGTGAGGTAGCCGTGGTGGCGGACCACGAGCGGGCCGACACCGAGGAACGTGCCCGCCACGTGGTCGCCGACGGCGAGCGCGGTGACGTCCGGGGCCACTTCGACGACCACGCCCGCGCCCTCGTTGCCGAGGTCGACGTCCGGGTCGGGGTAGCGGCCGTAGGAGATCATCACGTCGCGGAAGTTGAGACCGACGGCGCGCACCGCGATCCGCACTTCGCCCGGCCCCAGCGGTCGGGACGCCTCGGGCCAGGCGGTGAAGGCCAGGTTCGCGGCGTCGAGGGTGCCATCGCCCTGGGTGCGCAGCCGCCAGTCGGGGGTGGTGACGCGGTCGAGGCCGCCGATGGCGTGCCGGTCGGCGCGGGCGACGCGCGGGACGAGGAGCGTGCCGCGGCGTACGGCGAGTTGAGGTTCACCGGCGGCGAGCAGGGCGGGGACGTGGTCGTGCCAGGTGTTCCGGTCGTCGAGGTCGGCGAGGACGATCCGGCCGGGGTTCTCGGTCTGCGCGCTGCGCAGGAGCCCCCAGACGGCGGCGTGGGTGAGGTCTGGGACGTCCTCGCCGTCGTCGGTGGCCACGGCGCGGTGGGTGAGGACGAGGAGGGTTTCGCGGTCCGAGTCGAGGAAGACGCGGACGACGTCGAGGACTTCCGTGACGGCCTGCCGTGCGCGTTCGGGGAGGTCGCCTGCGGGGGTGTCGAAGCAGCGGAGGACGGCGGCGCGGGATTCGGTGGGCCACGCGGCCCAGTCGATGTCGTTGGGGGCCGGGGTTTCCGCGCGTTGCCAGTCGAGGGCGTAGAGGGAGTCGGTGGTGGTCCGGAGGCGGTCGCGGGTGATGGGCAGCAGGGTCAGCGACTCGACCTCGCACACCGGCCTGCCTTCCGGGTCGGCAAGATGGAGGCGGTAGCGGTCGGGGCCGGTCTCCCGGATGTGGACGCGCAGCGCGGTGGCGCCGACGGCGTGCAGGCGGACCCCGGACCAGGAGAACGGGAGCCGAACGCAATCGGGGTCGGTGGCGGGGTCGAGGTACGCCAAGGCGTGCAGGGCGGCGTCGAGCAGGGCCGGGTGCAGGGCGAACCCTTCGGCGTCGGGGAGGGCGACCTCGGCGAACACCTCCTTGTCGCGTCGCCACACGGCCCGCAGTCCCTGGAACACCGGCCCGTACTCGTAGCCGCGCGCGGCCAGGCGCTGGTAGCTGTCGGCGATGTCGGCGGACTCCGCCTCCGGCGGCCAGGGACGGGAGTCCGGGGTGGGAATGGCTTCGGCGGTCAAGCTTCCCTCGGCGTGCTTTGTCCACTTGGGCCGGTCGCCTGGTGCGGTCTCGGGCCGGGAGTGCACGCGGAGTTCGCCGGAACCGTCGACGACGATCCGGATAGCCACGGTGTCGGTGATGACCAAGGGCTCGTGCAGCACCAACTCGGACAGGGCAGGCAGTCCGATCCGCTCCCCCACCCACAGCGCCAGCTCGGCCAGTGCCGCGCCGGGCAGCAGCACGACGCCGTTGACGGCGTGGTCGGCCAGCCAGGGGTGCGTGGACAACGACAACGTGCCGCCGAACTGGAATCCGTCGTGTTCGGGGTGGTCCTGCGCGGAGTCCAGCAGCGGGTGCTCGACCCCCTGGGCGCGGTGCGCGAGGTCGGGGGCCAGCCAGTACCGCGTGCGCTGGAAGGCGTACGTGGGCAGGTCGACCAGGGTTGGCCGGTGCTCGGCGAGGTACCGGGACAGGTCCAGCGGGCCGCCCGCGACGTGCGCCTCGGCGACGGAGGCGAACAGCCGCCGCGGGCCGCCCTGCTCGCGGCGGAGGCTGCCGACGACCACGCCGCGCTCGAGCGCGTCCTCGATGCCGTAGGTCAGCACGGGGTGCGCGCTGACCTCGATGAAGAACCGGTGCCCCCGCTCGTGCGCGAGGCGCACCGCGCTCTCGAACTCGACGGGCGCGCGCAGGCCGCGGTACCAGTAGGCGGCGTCGAGCGCGGTGCCGTCGAGCGGCGCGGCGGTCACCGTGGACAGGAACTCGACGTCGGCGGGCCGGGGCCGGATGTCGGCGACGGCGGCGCGGATGGCGGCTTCGAGGGGTTCGACGTGCGGGGAGTGCGAGGCGTAGTCGACGGGGACGCGGCGGGCCCGGATGCCTTCGAGGTCGCAGGCGCGCAGGATCTCGTCCAGCGCCCCCGCGTCGCCGGAGAGCACCGTGGCGCGGGGTCCGTTGACGGCCGCGACGCCGACGCGGTCCGACCACGGCTCGATCAGCCGGGTCGCGTCGTCGACGTCCAGCGGCAGCGACACCATGCCGCCGGTGCCCGCGATCGCCACGATCGCCTTGCTGCGCAACGTGACCACCGCCGCCGCGTCGCGCAGGCTCAGCGCCCCGGCGATGTGCGCGGCGGCGATCTCGCCCTGCGAGTGCCCGATCACCGCGGCGGGCCGCACGCCGAGGGACTCCCAGCAGCGGGCCAGCGACACCATCACGGCGAACAGGGCGGGCTGCACGACGTCCACGCGGTCAAGGGCGCCGGGTTCGCCGCTGAGGACGTCGAGCAGCGACCAGTCGACGAACTCGCCGAACGCGCGGTCGCACGCCTTGATCTGCTCGGCGAACACCGGGCTGGTGGCCAGGAGTTCGCTCGCCATGTCCGTCCACTGTGAACCCTGGCCGGGGAAGACGAACACGACCCCGCCTTCGGTGTCGGCCTTCCCGGTGACGGCACCCGTCAGGTCGCGGAGCCCCTCGACGGCCTCGGTGTGGTTGCCCGCGACGAGAACCGCCCGGTGGTCGAGGCGCGCGCGGTGAGCGGTGAGGGTGTGGGCGACGTCGACCAGGGACAGGGTCGGGTTGGCTTCGAGGTGGTCGGCGAGCCGGGTCGCCTGGTCGTGCAGCGCCGCCTCGGACTTGGCGGAGAGGACGAGCGGGACCACGGGGTCGGCGGCGCGGGTGGGGCGGGTTCGGCCGGGTGGGGCCTGTTCGACGATGACGTGCGCGTTGGTGCCGCTGATGCCGAAGGACGACACGGCCGCGCGGCGCGGGCGGCCGCGGTCCGGCCACGGGGTCGGGTCGGTGGGGATCTCGACGGTGCCCGCGGACCAGTCGACGGCGTCGGTGGCCCGGGTCAGGTGGCGGGTGCCGGGGACCTCGCCGCGCCGGATGGCCTCGACGACCTTGATCACGCCCGCGACCCCGGAGGCGGCCTGGGTGTGGCCGATGTTCGACTTCACCGAGCCGAGCAGCAGCGGGGTCGCCCGGGGCCGGTCGACGCCGTAGGTGGCGAGCAGGGCGCGGGCCTCGACGGGGTCGCCGACCCGGGTGCCGGTGCCGTGCGCCTCCACCAGGTCGACGTCCGCCGGGTCGAGGCCCGCGTCGGCGAGCGCGTCGAGGATGACCCGCCACTGCCCGGCCTGGCTGGGCGCGGAGAGGCCGTCGGAGGCGCCGTCCTGCCCGATCGCGGTGCCGCGCAGCACCGCGAGCACGGTGTGGCCGCGCCGGTGGGCCTCGGTCAGGGTTTCCAGGACGAGCACGCCCGCGCCCTCGGACACGCCGAACCCGTCGGCGTCGGCGGAGAAGGGTTTGCTGAGGCCGTCCGGGGCGAGCGCGCCGAGTGCCGAGAAGCCGACGAAGATGCTGGGCGCGCAGACCACGTTCGCGCCGCCGGCGAGCGCGAGGCCGCAGTCGCCCGCGCGCAGCGCCCGGACCGCGAGGTGGATGGCGGTCAGGGAGGAGGAGCAGGCGGTGTCGACGGTGACGGCCGGTCCCTCGAGTCCGAGGGTGTAGGAGACGCGGCCGGAGGCGACGCTGGGGGTGGTGCCGGTGGTGAGGTGCCCGGCGTGCTCGGGGTTCCCGGCGTAGACGCGGGGGCCGTATTCCTGGGCGACGACGCCGAAGTACACGCCGGTCCGGGTGCCGTGCAGGCCGGTCGGGTCGATGCCCGCGTGTTCGAGGGCCTCCCAGGAGGTCTCCAGCAGGATCCGCTGCTGCGGGTCCATGGCGAGCGCTTCCCGGGGGCTGATGCCGAAGAACGCGGCGTCGAAGTCGCCCGCGTTGTCCACGAAGGACGCGGCGCGGACGTACGTGCCGGTGTCGAGCGCGGCGAGGTCCCAGCCGCGGTCGGCCGGGAAGCCCGGTGTCGCGGCGCACCCGCCCGCCGCGATGAGGTCCCAGAGGTCGCTCGGCGAGGCCACGGTGCGCGGGTAGCGGCACCCGATGCCCACGACCGCGACCGGTTCCGGCTCGTTCCCCCATGAATGGCGCATGTGGCGGAAGGTAAGAACGGCGAGTTCGCGCACGGTTATGCGGATAGTTCGGCGAGTCGCGTAACCGGTGGGTCGTAGCGTCCGGGGGCGTGATGGACTGGCTGGTGGAGCGGATGTCCGAGCGGGTCGCCGAGTTGGCGCCCGCGCCCGCCGGGCTGCGGCCGGTGCTGGGTGATCCGGGTCCGCCGGTGCTGGGGTTGGCGGTGCAGACGGTCCGGGACGGCCCGGCGTGCCAACTGGCGCTGTACCGGCGGTTCGGCCCCGTGTCGTGGTGGCGCGCGTTCGGTCGGCGGATCGTGGCGGTCACCGGTCCGGAGGCGTGCCGGGTCGTGCTCACCAACCAGGACAAGGCGTTCCGCACGGGCTGGCCGGACACCATCGGGCCGTGGTTCGACGGCGGACTGCTGGCCCTGGACGCGCCGGAGCACCTCCGTGCCCGTCGGCTGCTGTCGGCGGCGTACTCCGCGGAGTCGATGGCGGGCTACCTGGCCGCGATGTCCTCGGACATCGACGCGGAGCTGTCCCGGTGGCCGGTGGCGCGGACGTTCGCCGCTGTCCCGGCACTGCGCGCGTTGTCGTCCCGCGTCACCACGCGCGCGTTCCTGGGCCTGCCGTCGGATCGAGCCGAGCACATCATGCGCGCGGTCGAGACCTGCGTGCGCGCCGAGACCGCGCTGCTGCGGGTCCGTGTTCCCGGTACCGCGTGGCAGCGTGCCCACCGGGCGCGCGACCGCCTGCTGACCTACCTGACCGCCGCCCTGCGCCACCCCCGCGAGGGCACGGATTTCCTCTCGACCCTCTCCCGCGTCGACGGCCTCACCCCGCGCCAGGCAGCGGAACACCTGCTGTTCACCCTCATCGCCTCGCACGACACCACGACGGCCGCCACCATCGCCGCGGTGTACTTCCTGGGGAAGCACCCGGTCTGGCAGGACGAGGCCCGGGCCGACGGGGTGACCCTCGACCACGCCATCCGCGAGAGCATCCGGCTCGTCTCCCCGTCCCCCATCGCGATGCGGGTCACGACCCGGGACACCTCGGTGTTGGGCCACCACATCCCGGCGGGCCAGCTGGTGTCGGTGTGCACGGGGGCGACCCAACTGCTGCCGGACCTGTGGCCGGACCCGCACGACTTCGACCCGACCCGCATGGCCACCCCGCTCCCCCACCGGCTGGCGTGGCTCCCGTTCGGCTTCGGCCACCACAAGTGCGTCGGGGAACACCTGGGGATGCGCAAGGTCGCCTTGGTCGTGGCGGCGCTGCTGGAGCGGTTCAAGTGGTCGTACCCGAGCACCTACGACGCTCCCTGGCGCTTCACCTCCCTGCCCGCGCCTGCTGACGGCCTGCCGCTGCTACTCCATCCGCTCGACTAGGTCGCGGAGGCGTCGGGCGGCGTGTTCGGTGACCGGCGGGCCGTGGCCGAAGCAGAGGACCGCGGGTTCGAGGTCGGCCTGGGTGCGCAGCGACCGCGCGGCCCGCTCGGGGTCGACGTTGAAGACGCCGAGGATCACCTCGTCCTGGGACTGGGCGATGGTGTCGCCGGTGAACAGGACACCGTGCTCGGGCAGGAAGACCGCGACGCTGCCCTCGGTGTGGCCGGGAACGGCGATGACCCGGGCGCGGTCGCCGAAGTCGAGCACTTCGCCGCCGGTCAGCTCGACGTCGACCGCGCACACGGGAGCGGGCGGCACGTGCGGGATGACCTGCGCGAAGATCTCCACCTCCCAGTCCGCCAGACGCGGGATGCCGGGTGCCGCGGTGCCGCGCACGACGTCGGCGTCGCCCGCGTACACGGTCGCCCCGTGCCAGGCGCGCACGTCGGTGGCCGCTTGACCACGCCGAAGTCGATGGTGAAGTCGACGACGCCACCGTCCGCGTCGCGGCCGATCCAGACCGCGTAGCCACTGGTACGACCCCGTGTTCCGGTCGAACTCGGCCAGGTCCGGCGAGGTGTGCTCCCATTCGGCCAGGTACAACGGGAACAGGTCGCCGTCGGGTAAGCGGGCTAGGGGGGTGGGGCCGACAATCCTCAGTGGACCGCTCGTACCGGTCGCTACGCTCGGGGGAGTCGATCACCGGGAGGCAAGGGTGGCAGCGCTCTACGACCGCATCGGTACCGGGTACTCGTCGGGGCGGCGGACGGATCCGCGCTGGATGGCGCCGATCCTCGCCGCCCTCGGGGACGCGCGGACCGTGGCCAACGTCGGCGCCGGTGCGGGGTCCTACGAGCCGGATGACCGGCTGGTGATCGCCATCGAGCCGTCCGGTGAGATGGTTCGGCAGCGGCCGCCGGGGCCGGTGGTGCGGGCGGTGGCCGAGGCGCTGCCGTTGCGGGACGGGGCGGTCGACGCGGTGCTGGGGGTGCTCACCGCGCACCACTGGACCGACTGGCGGGCCGGGCTCGCCGAACTCCGCCGGGTGGCGCCCCGCCAGGTCCTCCTCGCCTACGAGACGGCCCACCACGCGGACTTCTGGTTCGTCCGCGAGTACGTGCCCGAGATCGGCGACCTGGAGCGCGGCAGGCCCTCCGCCACCGACATCGCCCGGGAACTCGGCACCGACGAGGTCATCCCGCTGCCCCTGCCCTGGGACTTCACCGACGGCGTGTTCCCCGCCTATTGGCGGCGCCCCGACGCCTACCTCGACCCAGGGGTCCGCCGCGCCACGTCGGCCCTCTCGCTGGCCGACCCCGACGCCGTCGAGCGGGGCGTGCGCCGCCTGCGCGACGACCTCGATACCGGGCGCTGGCGGGAACGCCACCGGGATCTGCTCGAACTGGATGAATGGGACGCGGGTTTCCGGTTGGTCGTGGCGCGCGGCTGACGCGGGCAACCCCCGGGGGCGGCGGGCCGTGTAGACGGCGGTGATCAACCTGGGAGGAGAAGCGCGTGACGGTGTCTCGGCGTGGGTTCCTGGTGGTGGGTTCGATCGCGGCGATCACGCTGGGGCTTGACGTGCCCGCGTTCGCCGTGACGCCGTACGAGATCATGCGGTCGCGGTGGCGCGACCTGCTCACGGGGGTGGGTTTCGACCCGCGCGTCGAGCCGTTCACGAGCGCGTTGGCCGACGTCGGCGACTCGGCGACCGGGTACCTCGACGACATGACCCCCGGCGGTGCCGCGCTGTGGGCCGACCTGCCCATCGGCGCGAAGTCCGCGAACATCACCACCTGCTGCACCCGCCTGCGCACCATAGCGCTGGCCTGGGCCCAGCCGGGGACCGGTCACACCGGCTCCGCCACCACGGCCACCGCGGTCGTGGACGGGCTGCGGTGGATGCTCGACAACGCCTACACCGCCACCGGGGGCGAACCCGGCAACTGGTGGGACTGGCGGATCGGCGCGCCGCAGCGGCTGCTCGACATCTGCTGCCTGCTGTCCGTCCCCGCCGCCGAGCTGGCGGACACCCTCGCGGCGGTGGACCACCACGTGCCCGTGTCGCTGCTGTCGGCCTACGAGGAGAACAGCACGGGCGCGAACCGGGTCGACCTGTGCCAGGTGATCGCGCTGCGCGGCGTGCTCGGCCAGGACCCGACGAGCATCGCCGCCGCCCGCGACGGCCTGTCCCCCGTGTTCCCGACGGTGCTGCTCGGGGACGGCTTCCACGCCGACGGGTCGTTCATCCAGCACGACCGCGTCCCCTACGCGGGCGGCTACGGCGCCGTCCTGCTCGGCGGCCTCACCAAGGTCATGTCCCTGCTCGGGAGCACGACCTGGGCGGTGACCGACCCCAACCGGCAGGTGCTGTTCGACTCCGTCGAGTCGTCGTTCGCGCCGTTCATCCACAATGGACTGATGGTCGACTCGGTGTCCGGGCGGGGCATCGCGCGGCAGGACCAGGACGACCACAAGCGCGGGCACAACGTCATGGCGTCGACGCTGCTGCTGGCGACGACCGGGCTGGCCACGGTGGCCGAGGCGGGCCGGTGGCGGAGCCTGGTGAAGGGGTGGATCACGCGGGAGACGTACGCGCCGTACCTGGACCACATGCCGGTGCCGGACCTGGCGCGGGCGGTGGGGTTGCTGGCGGACGGGAGCGTACCCACCGGCGCGTCGCCGTCGTCGAGTCGGGTTTTCGGGTCGATGGACCGGGCAGTGCACCACCGTCCACAGTGGGCGTTCGCGGTGTCGATGCACTCCGCGCGCACGACTTTCTACGAGACCGGGAACGGCGAGAACCTGCGCGGGTGGCACACCGGTAGTGGGATGACGTACTGGTGGGGGCAGGATTACGGCCTTGGCCAGTACTCCGACGCGTTCTGGCCGACGGTCGACCCGTACCGGCTGCCGGGGGTGACGGCGTCGCGCAAACCGCTGGCGGATGAGGCGGGGGGTACGTGGAACAAGACGCCGCCGACGAACGTCTGGGCCGGTGGGGCGTCGGATGGTGTGGTTTCGGCGGTTGGGCAGCATGTCACGGGGTTGGAGTCGACGCTTACCGGTCGCAAGTCGTGGTTTCCGCTGGATGATGCCGTGGTGTGCCTTGGGGCGGGGATCACCGCGACGGACGGGGCGGTCGTGGAGTCCGTGGTGGACAATCGGAATCTCGGGGCCGCGGGGACGCACGCGCTGGTGGTGAACGGGGTGGCGCAGCCGACGTCGTTGCCGTGGAACCAGCAGTTCACCGGGGCGCAGTGGGCATCCATCGCGGGGTTCGGCGGGTACGTGTTCCTGGGCGGCGCGACGGTGACGGCGGATCGGGCCGCGCGCACGGGTTCCTGGCACGACATCGATAGCGGCGGTTCGAGCGGTTCGATCACTCGGCGTTACCTCGGGCTGTACTACGACCACGGCACCAACCCGACCAACGCTTCCTACGCCTACTTGCTGCTCCCCGGCGCTACTGCGGTGACCACCGCCGCACGCAGCGCCTCGCCCGGTGTGACGGTCGTGGCCAACACTTCGTCCGTCCAAGGCATCACCGCCGGATCCGTGCGGGCCGCGAACTTCTTCGCGGCGGGCGCGTGCGGCTCGATCACGGCGGACGCCCCGTGCTCGGTGCTGGCCCGGCAGGACGGTTCGGCGCTGTCGGTGGCCGTCGCCGACCCGTCCCGCACCTCCCCCACCGTGACGATCACCCTCCCGGACACCGGTTTCACCACGGCTTCGGCCGACCCAGGGGTGACCGTGCTGCGGACCTCGCCGACCACCAAGCTCCTGGTCGAGGTCGGCGGCACCCTAGGCGCCAGCCGCGTCGTCCGCCTCGGCACCGGCCCGACCATCACCCCGGCCACCGCCTCGACCGTTCAAGCCGCCGCCGACTCCCACGTCCGCGACGGCTCCCCGACCCAGAACTACGGCACCGCCCCCCTCCTCGTGAAAACCGCCTCCACCAACTTCAACCGCCGCGCGTTCCTCCGCTTCGACCTGACCCTCCCCACCGCCCCCCGACGCGCGGTGCTGTGGCTGCACGGCAAAGTCAGCGACGGCGAGAACCTGCACTCCACGGTCACGGCGCACCGGCTGACCGGGACGTGGACGGAGACGGGGGTGACCTGGAACAACCAACCCACCCTCGGCCCGGCCCTGTCGACGGCCCGCATCAGCCGCGCCGCGGACTGGATCGGCCTGGACGTGACGGCGGCGCTGAGCACCAACCCGGGCGTCCTGCACCTGGGCTTGTCGGGCGGCCCGTTCGGCGTCCAACTCGACAGCCGCGAGGCAACCGCGAACCGACCGGTCCTGGAGATCATCACCTGACCGATCTTCCGGGGATCGGGTGGTCGCAACTCTCAGGCCTGATGCCGGAGTGCGTCATTCGGTCCCCGGCACGACGAGAAGCCATCAAGGCTCAGCGGCGGAATCCTCGGTCTGGATCCCTCTCACGATCCGGGTAGAACGGGTCGAAGACCGAGGCGAGCGTTCCCGCAGGAGCAACTTCGCCGCTTTGGAGCAGTCCGAGGTGGTCGTGGTCCTCGAACAGCAGGATGCCCGCGGTCCTCGGGGTGATACTTGGGGGATAGCAGTCGTCGCAGAGGAATTCCGCACAGGTCGCGCACGTCCGCGAGTTGCCGGGCCGCCAAGGAACTTGACACCGTCGCGACGGCGTGCAACTGAGCTTGACCGGAAAACCCGGTAACCGCCATTACGCGGTGCTTCGCGGGCATGTGGTGCGGAATAGATGCTTCGTACGCGAGGGGTCGCCAGGCATGGCTTGACCACCCCAAACACCATCAGGTCGACCAACAGCGCGGGGTGACGATCGGGGGAATCACGCTGGTTGTCCGGGTGCTTCCACAGACTCCGAAGGGGTGATCAAGAACCCAGCACATCGACCAGAGCGCTCGGCGCCCGGACGCGCTGGAGGGGCGGACCCTGGTGGACCCGCCCCTCCCCCGCGTCAGATCGAACGGTCTACTCCGCGTACTCGGCGTAGGACTCGGTCAGGACTTCGAGGTTGTGGCCGTTGGGGTCCTCGAAGTAGAAGCCGCGGCCGTGGTCGCGGGTGTTGATCTGGTTGGGGCGCTCGTGGAACGGGTCCGCCCAGTAGGTGATGCCGCGGTCGAGGACCTTGGCGTAGACCGCGTCGAACTCCGTCTCGCTGATCTTGAAGGCGTAGTGCTGGCCGGTGATCGGGCCGTCCACGCGCAGGTAGTCGAGCGAGGCGGAGTTGGACAGGGCGACAACCTGGAACGGGCCGAACGGGGTCGGCTCCGGCAGGTCCAGCAGCTCGGTCAGGAACCGGGCCGAGGCCAGGTCGTCGGACGCTTGCACGATCGTGTGGTTGAGCTCGACGGTCATGGGATCCCTCCAGTGGTCTGTCTTCCTCCCGCGACCGACGCTAACCTCTCCACCTAACTGGAGGTCCAGGTGTTTCACCCCAGGGGGAAACAGCCGCTCTGACCGGTGAAGGTCAGGTGGACCGGGTCGATGCCGCCCCACACGTCCGTGCCGATGTTGGTGCCGAAGTACCGCGTCCCCCGCTCGGTCACGTTGATCAGGTCGTACTGCTTCGCGTGGTCGACCAGCTGACCGCTGCGCGAGTACGTGTCCGCCCCGGCGGGGTCGCTCACCTGGTACACCCACGTCCACCGGCACGCCGAGGGGCTCGCCTGCGCGGGAGCGGTCAGGCAGGCCGCGCCCACCGCTGCCAGGGCCACCGCGGTCAGGGTTCGTCTCATCGTTCTGTCTCCCCTCGGGCCGTCCACTGCGGACATCTGGATCCTCGCCGACCGGGCGCGGACCGCGTACCGCCTACGGGCGGGGATCGGTCGGGCTGGGACATCCGGCGCCGTCCGGTTGCGCCGTGTGGTCGGTCCGCGACCCACCGTCGACCACGGCGTTCACCAGTGCGAACGAGCGACCCGGCGGCCGATCGGGCCCCCGGGGGCGGTTGCTAGCGTGTGCGCGGTGTCGGAGCGTGAACAACCCGGGCGCGTGATCGACGGCCGGTTCGAGCTGCTGGGGCGGCTGGGCAGCGGCGGTATGGGCACCGTGTGGCGGGCCCGTGACCTCGGCCTGCACCGCGAGGTCGCGATCAAGGAGGTGCGGCCGAGCGACGCGCTGCACGAGAACAACCCGACGCTGGCCGAGCAGCAGCGGCAGCGGGTGCTGCGCGAGTCGCGCGCGCTCGCCCGGCTGCAGCACCCGAACGTCGTGTCGATCTACCAGATCATCGAGTCCGCGGACTCGAAGTACCCGTGGATCGTCATGGAGCTGGTCCGCGGCACCTCGCTGGACGCCCGGCTGGCCGAGGGACCGCTCACCCCGCCCGAGGCGGCCCACATCGGCCGCGGCGTCCTGGGCGCCCTGCGCGCCGCGCACGCGGCCGGGGTGATGCACCGCGACGTCAAGCCCGGCAACGTCCTGCTGCGCCTCGACGGCAGCGCCGTGCTCACCGACTTCGGCATCGCCAACCTGCACGACCACGGCCAGCTCACCGCGACCGGCGAGGTGATCGGCTCACCGGAGTACATCGCCCCGGAGCGGCTGCTCGGCGACGAGACCAAGACCGCGTCGGACTTCTGGTCGCTGGCGATGCTGCTGTACGTGGCCGTCGAGGGCTACCACCCGCTGCGCCGCGCGACCACCATGGCCACCCTCGCCGCCGTGATGACCGACCAGGTCCCGCCTGCGCGGCGGGCCGGTCCCGCGCTCGGCGCGGCCCTCGCCGCGGTCCTCATCTCCGACCCGAACGCGCGGCCGTCCGGCGAGGTGCTGGACCGGATGCTCGCGGCCGCCGAGCACGGCGCCGTGCCGTACCTCGGCCCGCCCACCCCGGCCGGGCCCGCCTTCCCCGCGCAGCCGACCCCGACCGGCGGCTTCCCGGCCCAGCCGGGCTACCAGCAGCCGGGCTGGCAGCAGCAGCACCCGGTGCACAAGCCGTCCGACTCGGGGTCCCGGCCGCTGCCGATGGCTCCCCCGCGCAAGCGCGCCACGCCCATGTGGTCCGCGGTAGCCGCGGTCGCGGTGGCCTTCACGGTCGCGATCGTGCTCATCACCGTGCTGAACAACAAGGACGACCAAGCGAGCCCCGGGTCGGGCGACCCGGACACGCCGTCGGCCTCCCAGCCGAAGGCCACCGGGGCCCAGCCCAAGGTCACCAAGGTCAGCGAGGCGGGCGGCGAAGAGCCCACCGATGAGCCGACGACCACGACCACCGCGCCGAAGGCGGAGAAGGACCTGCTCACCCCGGCGGGCGCGCGCTCGGTGGTCGGCGCGCTGACCGAGGTGATGCACGGCAGCAAGGTCGCGGAGCTGACGATCTACGGCGAGTACGCCATGGCCACCGCCCCGACCACCGCGGTCAAGAACGGCTTCGACAAGTTCGAGTACCGCAACGGCGTCGCGACCCGCCGCGGCGCCGACGGCGTGGACGCCGACCAGGTCCTGATCGACCTGAACAAGGTCAACTGGGACGCGCTGCCCGCGCTGTGGGAGCGCGCGAACAAGGACCTCAACGTCCCGAAGCCGGAGATGCGCTACATCATCGTCGACTCGGACATCATCGACGGCACCCCGTCCCTGCGGCTCTACGTCAACGACGAGTACGGCTCCGGCTACCTGTCCGCGACCCTCGACGGCAAGGTGACCAAGCTCTACCCCCGGGAGTGAGCGCGACGGGGCGCGTCGACCGGTGAGCCGACGCGCCCGCTCCGGTCAGTCGTTGGTCCAGACTCGGAAGTACCAGCCGTCGGAGTGGTCGCCGGGGACGTCCCGGTACTGGCACCAGCCGACCGGGTGGTACTCCATGGTGATCTCCCGCTGGCCTTCGCAGGACTCCTTGTCCGCGAACGGGCCCACCCACCCGGGCGTCAAACCGGCTGACGCCACGGGCGTCAGCACCGACAGGGCTATCCCGACCAAACCGGCCACCACTCCCGCGCGTCTCAGCATGGAGATCATTCTGGGCAGCCGCGGGGCGGGCCGACAATCCACCGACCGGTCGGATCGGTCCGGGACCGATCAGCCCCGGACGGGCCTTCGTCGAAAGACCCGTCAGACCTTGGCGGCCGGGGTCGGGACGTCGACGGTGACCAGTTCGCGGCGGGGGCCGAACAGGCCCAGCGGGTCGACGCGGAGCAGGGAGATGCCCGCCAGGACCGAGCCCGCGATGGCGCAGGCGATGAACGGCCAGTTGTAGAGCAGGTCCTCGCCCGCCGGGGAGTAGGTCAGGACCAGGAACACCCCGGCGCTGACCAGGATCGCCAGCTGGCGGCGCTGCCACGGCAGGGCGGCGCCGATGACGAAGCCCCAGGTCACGTACCACGGCAGGGTCGCGGGCGAGAGCACGGCGAGGGCGAAGAGGATGAACGCCATCCGGCGGACCGCGTCGGAGCCGCCGTGCCGGGAGAGCCACCACTGGCGGGCGGCGATGACGAAGAACGCCAGGCCGCCGATGACGCGGGCGGTGTTGACGAACCAGGCCTTGTTCGCGTCGAAGAACAAGTCCGCGACGGTGTGGGCGAACTCGCCGACGGCGGTCGGGATGGACAGCCAGTTGACGATCATCGTCGGCGCCTGCAGGGCCTTGAACCAGCCCAGGTCCACCCCCGCGAGCAGGGTGACGCCGCCGAAGGTGACGAGGAAGGTGGCCAGCGCGGCGGCGACCGCGCGGAACGCGTTGCGCCAGAACGTGGCCCCCAGGTGCGCGGCCCACACCCACACCAGGAACGGCAGGGCCATCATGGCGGTCGCCTTGATCGCGGCGGCCAGCGTGACCAGCACGATGCCGGTGACGTGCCTGCGCTCGAGCACGCACAGGGTGCCCGCGGCGAGCAGGCCGACCATGATCAGGTCGTTGTGCGGCCCGCCGACCAGGTGCACGACCGTCATCGGACCGGCCACGGCCAGCCACAGCGTGGTCGGCAGGTGGCCGCCGAGGTGGCGGACCAGGCCGGGCAGCGCCCACAGCAGCGGCACGAGCCCGACCATCAGCACGATCCGCATCAGCACGACGCCGAGGATCATGTTGGAGCCCGACACCCACGCCACGCCCTTGGCGAGCAGGATGAACAGCGGCCCGTACGGCGCGGGGGTGGTCTGCCAGAACGGGTGCACGTTCTGCACGACGTCCTGCATGCTCAGCACGATCGGGCCGACCACGTACGGGTCCTGCCCGTAGAGCGGCAGCATGCCCTGGGCGATGTAGGAGAACACGTCGCGGGTGAACACCGGCGGCGAGATGACCAGCGGCGCCATCCAGGCCGCGGCGGCGATCAGCACGGGGCGGGAGCTCACCCGACCGGCCAGCACGTGCCGTCCCAGCCGCACCCACGCCCAGACCACCAGGCCGAAGCCGAGGTAGATGGTCGCGGTGGCCAGCATCTGGCCGTGCCCGTAGCGCAGCCAGGACAGCGGGCCGTGGCCCAGTACCGGGTCGTTGACCAGCACCCCGGCCGCCCCGAACGCGCTGAGCAGGATCATCAGGCTGCCCGCGGTGCCGAGCGCGATCGTGCGCACCGGCAGCGGTCCGGGCCGCTCGTCGGGGTGCTCGGCGCGACCGTCGTCGACGGTGTCGTCGGGCTCCGACGGTGCTCCTGCGGTGTCTGCGTTCTGTGCGCCCAAGGAAGTTTCCAGGTCTGAGGACGGATCGGTGCTGGTGGCCATCGGGAGATGAGATTACACAGGCCACCTGAGCCCCACCGCGCAATGGTCGGTCCGGCCGCACCTTCGGCGTGCGGATGGTCACACCCGGTCGCCGCCGAACGGCGTGGTTCGCGTTGCGACGGACGGCCGGGGTGCGCAGTGTGGAGCGCGGAGACGCCCCGACCCGACCCCCGTGGGAGGCCCCCGTGATCGAGCCGGTCGAGGACCTGTGCGCGCGGCTGATCAGGTTCGACACCACCAACCGCGGCCACGGCCAGGCCACCGGCGAGCGCGCCGCGGCCGAGCTGGTGGCCGACCGGCTCACCGACGCGGGGCTCAAGCCGCGGCTGCTGGAGCGGGCTCCCGGCCGCAGCAACGTGGTCACCAGGGTCAGCGGAGCGCGACCGGAGCTGCCCGCGCTGCTGGTGCACGCCCACCTCGACGTCGTGCCCGCCGACGCGGACGAGTGGGCGGTGCACCCCTTCGCGGGTGAGATCCGGGACGGCTGGGTGTGGGGCCGCGGCGCCGTGGACATGAAGGACATGGTCGCGACGGTGCTGACCGTGGCCGCCCGCTGGGCCGAGGAGGGGCGGGTGCCGGAGCGCGACGTCGTGCTGGCCTTCGTCGCGGACGAGGAGGACACCGGCTTCTACGGCGCGCACTGGCTGGTCGACGACCACGCCGACCTGTTCGAGGGCTGCGCCGCCGCGATCGGCGAGTCCGGCGGTCACACCGTCCCGGTGCGGCGGCCGGACGGGTCGCTGGTGCGGCTGTACCCGGTGGGAACGGCGGAGCGGGGGGTGTCACACCTGCTGCTGACCGCGACCGGGCGCGCCGGGCACGGGTCGCGGCGCAACGACGACAACGCGGTGGTGAAGCTGGTGGACGCCCTGCACCGGCTGGCGGCGCACCCGTGGCCGGTGCGGCTGACCCCGGCGGTGCGGGCGTTCATCGAGCGGACGGCGGCGGCGTTGGGGGTGCCGGTCGACCTGGCGACGGAGGAGGGCGTGGCGGCGACGATCGCCCGGTTCGGCCCGGCGGCGAAGCTGGTGGAGAACACGGTGCGCAACAGCACGCGACCGACGGTGCTGTCGGCGGGCTACAAGGTCAACGTGATCCCGAGCGTGGCCCAGGCCCAGGTCGACACCCGGGTCCTGCCCGGCACCCAGGACGACCTGCTGGCCGACGTGGACCGCCTCCTGGGCCCCGGCGTCCGCCGCGAGTTCATCTCCCACCAACCCCCGGTCCAGGCCCGCGTCGACTCCCCCTGGTTCGACGCGATGGCCGTGGCGCTGCGCACCCACGACCCGGCGGCGGTGGTCGTCCCGTACTGCATGGGCGGCGGCACGGACGCCAAGGCCTTCTCCCGCCTGGGCGTGGAGTGCTTCGGCTTCGCCCCACTGCTCCTGCCCGAGGGCTTCGACTACCGGGCGATGGCGCACGGGGTGGACGAGCGGGTGCCGGTCGACGGCCTCCGCTTCGGCGTCGAGGTCCTGGACCGCTTCCTCTCCGGCTGACCCCGCGAGTTGTCCACAGGCGCGCTTCCGCGGCCTCGGCCGCTCGGTTTTCCCAGGTAGAATCAGAAAACAGGGGTTCCCTTGTTCCGGGGACCCCTCGCGCCGCGTTGAGCGATGGTTCGACCACGCCGGGCTTTGGGGCCGGAGGCGCGGACCGTCAGCGGGTTGGGGGCATCCCGCCGCTGGGTGGTTTGCCACCGCCACCTGGACCGCCGCTGGGAGGTGTACCGCCGCCGGGGGCACTGCCGCCGGCGGGGGCTGTGGTGGGGTCGATGCGGACCGGGAGGGTGACGGTGAAGCCGCTCGTCGCGTCTCCGGTGACGGTGGCGAGTTGGAGGGCCGCGCCGTCGTCGCCGAAGACGTTGTCCGTGGTGAGGTTGACCTTGGCGAGGTTGGTCAGCGAGGCGGTGTAGCCCGTTGTCGCGTAGACGATCTTGCAGGTGTCCTGCGGGAGCGCTACCTGGGAGGTGGCCAGGGCCTTGGTCGAGTCCGTGATGGCCGCCTGGTCCGGGTAGACCTCGAAGTGGATGTGCGGCCACCTGCCGTCGTAGCAGGCGGGGAAGACGCTGGTGAAGCGGACCTTGCCCGCGGTGTCGGTGATCTGGACGCCGCGCAGGTAGTTCTCGTTCTCGATGCCCTTGCCGTACAGGGAGTACTCGCCGTCGCGGTTGCAGTGCCAGACGTACACGGCGGCGCCCACCAGGGCCGAGCCGCCCGCGGAGAGGTCGGCCACCGCCAGCTCCAGGGTCATCGGGACGCCCTCGGCGGTGGTGGTGGAGCCGCCGAAGCTCGACCGGATGTCACCGCGGACCACGCCGCTCTGCTCCAGGACGTCGGGACCGTTCGAGCCGTCGCCCGGATAAGGGCCCGCGGTCTCGTCGGGGATCTCGCCCCCGGCCGTCGAGCCGTCGGCGGTGGCGGTCGACGCGGTCGACGCGGTCGTCGTGGTGGTCGCGCCGCCCGGGGTCTCGCTCGTGCCGCACCCGGCCAGGGCCGCCCCCGCGGCGCCCAACCCCAGGAAGCGCAGGGCGCGTCGGCGGTCGAACAGGGTCGCGATGTCGAAGGCCAAACCCTGGTCCACGACCTCGTCGTCCGGGCGGGCCAGGGGCCTGCCCTCGTACGTCGGGTTCATACGGCGAATCCTGGTACGACCCCCTTGGCCCCCGCACGAGGAGCGCGACCCACGGCACGGAAACCCGGTGGCAACGCCCCCGCACACCACCTGATCAGGTGATAACGAACAGCCGACCACCGTGGCGCTGGAGCGCGTCGCTGAGGTCGTCGATCTGCCGTGGGCCCCGCACGGGGAGGACGCGGAAGCCGCCGTGCCTGCGGGAGTGGCGTTTGCCCAGCCCGCCTGCCTGGTCCTTGGGGTCCCGGGGCCAGACGACCAGCCAGGTCTCGCGGCCGTCGGCGACCAGTTCCACCCGGCCGATCTCCGACCAGGCCATGGTCCGGCTGTCGGCGGTATCGCGGATGACCAGGCCGGACGGGGAGATCTCCACCGACCGCGGCTTGGCCCGGAGGACGCGGTAGAGGGACCGCAGGGCCGACAGGGCCATGAGGACCGTCGCGACCGTGAGACCCGCCGCCAGCGCGTGGTCGCCGCGATCGACGCCATAAGCCGCGCCGACGCCGAAGACCACCGCCCCGCACCCGACCAGCAGCGCCCGCGCGAGGTCGGGCAGTCGGGACTTGGCGAACACCGCCGGGGCGCTCGCCGCCGCCGTGCGGGCGCGGACCAGTTCGGCGGCCTTGGCCGTCGCGAGGCGGACCCGCTCGGCGCGGGCCGCGGCGGCGGTCCGGGCCTCCTCGGCCGCCCTCGCCGCCCGGGCGGAGTCGGCGGCGCGCGCCGACTCGGCGGCCCGGGCGGCGGCCGTGGCGTCGGCGACCCGGGCGGGGTCGGCGCCCGACGGGGTGTCCACGAGGGTGGGGCGGCGGGGCGCGGGGTGGGCGCGCAGGGCGGTCGTGCGCTCGTCGACCATGGCCAGCACCGAGCCCGGCAGCCAGTCGCCGGTGGTGGCGGTACCCGCTTCGGCCAGCAGGTCCGCCGGGGTGGGGCGCAGCTCCGGCCGCACGTTCAGGCACCGGGACACCACTGGGCGCAGTTCCCGGGGGACGCCGGTGAGGTCCGGGCCCGTGTGCACCGCGCGGTAGAGCAGCGCGGGGATCTCGCCCTCCCCGAACGGCCCGCGCCCCGTCGCGGCGAACACCATGACCGCGCCCAGGGCGAAGACGTCGCAGGCCGGGCCGACCTCGGTGCCCGAGATCTGCTCCGGGGAGAGGTAGCCCGGGGTGCCGAAGACCATCCCGGTCAGCGTCAGGCCCGCGCCGCGCACGGCCTTGGCGATGCCGAAATCGATCACGCGCGGGCCGTCGGCGGCGAGCAGCACGTTCGACGGTTTCAGGTCGCGGTGCACCAGGCCCGCGCCGTGGATGGCGGCCAGCGCCTCCGCCAGGCCTGCCATCAGGGCGCGCACCACCGGCTCGGCCAGGGGCCCGTTCGTCGAGACCGCCTCGGACAGGGTCGGGCCCGCGACGTACTCGGTGGCCAGCCAGGGCCGCTCGGCGTCCGGGTCGGCGCCGACGACCGCGGCCGTCCAGAAGCCGCCGACCGCGCGGGCCATATCGATCTCCTGGCGGAAGCGGGCGCGGAAGGCGGGGTCGTCGGCCAGTTCGGCGCGGGCGACCTTCACCGCGACCGGGCGACCGCCCGGCGACCGGCCCAGGAAGACCGTGCCCATGGCGCCCCGGCCGAGGCGGGCGACCAGCGCGAAGTCACCGATCCGCGTGGGATCGCCGGCCCGCAACTCCCGCACCCCGACACCCTCCCACACCAACCCGTCTCCGGCAGGCTACCGATTTGTTATACCCCTGGCGCGGACCCGAGTCGGCGGTATCGAGGACGATCCGGACATTTTCGCTGATCAACCGGTTGGTGTAGCGCGCGTCGCACTGGACAATTGAGCCAAGCCTTACCTACGTTTCCTCAGGTAAGCCTTGGCTGATCAGCTGACGGCCGGACGGGAGGTGACCATGGAATACGCGTTCACGGGCGCGCTGCTCGGCCTGCGCGAGGGCCTGGAGGCCGCGCTGGTGGTGAGCATTCTGCTCGCGTACCTCGTGCGCACCGAGCGCCGGGGCGCGCTGAAGTGGGTGTGGGCGGGCGTCGCGGCGGCCGTGCTGCTGTCCGTGCTGGTCGGCGCGGTCATAACGTTCACCAGCGCGCACCTCCCCTTCGAGGCGCAGGAGACCTTCGGCGGCGCGATGTCGCTGCTGGCCGTGGTGTTCGTCACCGGCATGGTGTTCTGGATGCGCAACACGGCCCGCAAGATCAGCGGGGAACTGCGCGGGAAGCTCTCCGACGCGGTCGCCATCGGCCCGGTCGCGGTCGTCGTCGTGGCATTCCTCTCCGTGGGCCGCGAGGGGCTGGAAACCGCGGTCTTCTTCTACGCCACCGCGCAGTCCGCGGGCCGCGACAGCGGACCGCTGATCGGTTTCCTGATCGGCATCGCGCTGGCCGTCGCGCTCGGCTGGGCGATCTACCGGGGCGCCATCAAGATCAACCTCACCCGCTTCTTCAAGATCACCGGGGTATTCCTGATCTTCGTCGCGGCCGGGGTGCTCGGCTACGGCCTGCACGACCTCCAGGAGGCGGCCGTGCTGCCCGGTCTGCGGTCGCACGCGTTCGACCTGTCCGGCCCGGTACCCGAGGACTCCTGGTACGGCGCCCTGCTCAAGGGCATCTTCAACTACTCCGCGCAGACCACCAAGCTGCAGGCCTGGGCCTGGGCGATCTACGTCGTGGTCGTGCTCTACCTCTTCCTCCGACCCGCGCGCACCACCGCGCCCGTCCCCGCCACTGCCACCGCCCAAGGAGAATCGAAGTGACCGCCAGACCCCTCCGCGCCTGCCTCACCGGCGTCGCCGCCCTGGTGACCCTGACCGCGTGCGGGGACAGCGGCGCCGCGCCCGGCGGCGCGGGCGGTCCCATCGCGGTGCAGGCCAAGGACGACGCGTGCGGGGTGGCGCGCGCCGAGGCGGACGCGGGCACGATCACCTTCGAGGTGACCAACGGCGGCAGCCGGGTGACCGAGTTCTACCTCTACGGCGAGGGCGACCGGATCATGGGCGAGGTCGAGAACATCACCCCCGGCCTGACCCGCAAGCTGATCGTCGAGGTGGCCGACGGCGGCAAGTACCAGACCTCGTGCCGCCCCGGCATGACCGGCGACGGCATCCGCGCCGAGTTCACCGTCAAGGGCGCCGCGGCCCGCCAGGCCGACGCGAACACCCAGCTCGGCGAGGCGACCAAGGGCTACCAGCGCTACGTCAACGCGCAGGTGGAGCCTCTCCAGACCAAGACCGCCGAGTTCGTCGCGGCGGTCAAGGCGGGCAAGGTCGACGAGGCCAAGGCGCTGTTCCCGGTCGCGCGGACCTACTGGGAGCGCATCGAGCCGGTCGCGGAGAGCTTCGGCGACCTCGACCCGAGGATCGACGCCCGCGAGGCCGACCTGGAGCCCGGGCAGGAGTTCACCGGCTTCCACCGGCTGGAGAAGGACCTGTGGGTCAGCGGCCTGCGGGCCGACAGCGGCAAGGTCGCCGACCAGCTGCAGACCGACGTGACGGAGATCGTCAACCGGGCCAAGACCGTCGAGCTGACCCCGCTGCAGCTGGCCAACGGCGCCAAGGAGCTGCTCGACGAGGTGGCCACCGGCAAGATCACCGGCGAGGAGGACACCTTCTCGCACACCGACCTGTGGGACTTCCAGGCCAACGTGGAGGGTTCGAAGGCGGCGGTCGCGGCGCTGCGGCCGGTCGTGGAGGGCCGGGACGCCGCGCTGGCCAAGACCATCGACGAGCGGTTCGCCGCGGTCCAGTCGCTGCTGGACAAGCAGCGCGCCGGTGACGGGTTCAAGCTCTACACGGACCTGTCCGCGGCGGAGGTCAAGGCGTTCGCCGAGGCCGTGGACGCGCTCGGCGAGCCGATCAGCAAGGTCGCCGAGGTGGTGGCCCAGAAGTGAGCGGACTGTCGCGGCGGGGAGTACTGGGTCTGGCGGGCGCGGGGGTCGCGGCCGTCGGGATCGGCGCGGCGGCCGGGGTGCTCGCCTCGGGTGAACCGGCGCCCGCGCCCCGGGGACCGGATCCGTCGGCGCCGGTGCCGTTCCGGGGTCAGCACCAGGCGGGGATCATCACGCCCGCGCAGGACCGGATGCACTTCGTCGCCTTCGACGTGACGACGCGGGACCGGGGCGCGCTGGTGGAGCTGCTGCGCGAGTGGACGGCCGCGGCGGAGCGGATGACGGCGGGCCGGGAGGCCGCCGAGGGCGGTGCCGTGGGCGGATCGCGCCAGGCGCCGCCCGCGGACACAGGGGAGGCGCTGGACCTGCCCGCGTCGGCGTTGACGCTGACCATCGGGTTCGGCCCGTCGCTGTTCGACGACCGGTTCGGCCTGGCCGACCGGCGGCCGGAAGCGCTGGTCGACCTGCCGCACTTCCGCGGCGACGACCTCGACGCCAAGCGCGGTGGCGGGGACATCTGCGTGCAGGCGTGCGCGAACGACCCGCAGGTGGCGGTGCACGCGATCCGCAACCTGGCGCGCATCGGCTTCGGCAAGGTCGCGGTGCGCTGGTCGCAGCTGGGGTTCGGGCGCACGTCGTCGACCTCGACCGCGCAGGCCACCCCGCGCAACCTGTTCGGCTTCAAGGACGGCACCAACAACCTCAAGGCGGAGGACCCGGCCGCGCTCGCGGAGCACGTCTGGGTCACCGAGGGTCCGCGGTGGATGGTCGGCGGCACGTACCTGGTGGCCCGCCGGATCCGGATGCACATCGAGATCTGGGACCGCACGTCGCTGGCCGAGCAGGAGGACATCGTCGGCCGCGCCAAGGGTTCCGGCGCGCCCCTGGGCCAGACGGCCGAGTTCGACCCGGTGGACCTGCACGTGCGGGGCGCGGGCGGGGTGCCGCTGATCCCGGACGACTCGCACATCCGGCTGGCGTCGGCGGAGAGCCTCGGCGGCGCCCGGATCCTGCGTCGCGGCTACAACTTCACCGACGGGTCCGACGGGTTGGGCCACCTGGACGCGGGGTTGTTCTTCGTCTGCTTCAACCGGGACTCGCGCAAGCAGTTCATCCCGATGCAGCAGGCGCTGTCCGCGCACGACCGGATGATGGAGTACCTGGAGCACACCGGCTCCGGTCACTTCGCCTGCCCGCCGGGGTTGGCGGAGGGCCGGTTCTGGGGTGACGACCTGTTCGGCTGATCCCTAGGGTGATCGGATGCCTGACGCGATCTTCGACGACCCCCGGTTGGCCGCGACCTACGACGCCTTCGACGGACCTCGGGACGATTTGGCCGCGTACGTGGCGATCGCGGCCGAGTTGGGCGCTTCTCGGGTGCTGGACGTGGGGAGCGGAACGGGGAACCTGGCGGCGCTGTTGGTGGCGCGCGGGGTCGAGGTCGTGGGGGTGGAGCCCGCCGGGGCGTCGCTGGAGATCGCGCGGCGGCGCGAACCGCGGGCGACGTGGGTGCGCGGTGACGCGGCGACGTTGCCCGCGGTGGCGGCGGACCTCGCGGTGATGACCGCCAACGTGGCCCAGGTGTTCCTGACCGACGACGACTGGACCACCGCTCTCGCCGGTGTCCGTGGGGCGTTGCGGCCCGGCGGGCACCTGGTCTTCGAGACCCGTCGGCCGGAGCGTCGACTCTGGGAGGACTGGGCGGCGGACACGGCGTGGCACACCCTGGACGTCGACGGGGTCGGGTCCGTGCGGCGGCGCATGGCGGTCACCGAGGTGCGGTTGCCGCTGGTGTCGTTCCGCTTCACCTACGAGTTCCCCGACGGGGGAACGCTCACATCGGACTCCACGCTGCGGTTCCGCGACCGGGACGAGGTCGAGGCGTCGCTGGTCGAATCGGGGTACCGGGTGCTCGACGTCCGGGAGGCGGCGGACCGGCCGGGGCGGGAGTTCGTTTTCCTGACCCAACTCGTGGCCGCGTAGGGTCGCGCGGCGGGGTGGTCGAGGACGATGATGGGCGCGACCCTCCCGATTGGAGCACGCCGGTGACGTCCTTCACCCGTCCCGCCACCATCACCCCCTACCTCGCGGTCGCCGACGCCCCACGCGCCATCGACTGGTACGTGCGCGTGTTCGACGGCCACCGGCGCGGTGAGCCGTACCTGATGCCCGACGGCCGCATCGGGCACGCGGAGATCGGGATCGGGGACGCGGTGCTCATGCTCGCCGAGGGCGGGGTGGGTGAGGTGCCGGTCGTGGCACCGGACAACCCGACCACCTTCACCCACTCCCTGAACATCCAGGTCGAGGACGTGGACGCGACCTTCGCCCGCGCGGTGGCGGAGGGCGCGGCCGTCGAACGACACCCCGAGGACCAGGACTACGGGCGGGTGGCGGTGCTCGTCGACCCGTTCGGCCACCGCTGGCTGGTGACGGGCACCCCGGTCCGCAGCTCCCGCACCCCGGTCGGCGAGTCGGACTACCTGACGATGGTCGTCCGCGACGCCGACCGGGCGAAGGGCTTCTACGGGGCGGTGCTGGGCTGGGAGTTCGTCCCGGGCTCGGTGGAGGGCGCGTGGCAGGTGGCCAACCACAGCAACATCGGCCTGTGGGCGAACGGCGACGAACCGGCCAACCAGCTGTGCTTCCGTGTAGCCGACATCGAGGCCGCGCTGCGGGCGGTGACCACGCACGGGGGGAAGGCCGGGGAGGCGAAGGAACGCCCGTTCGGCCTGCTCGCCGACTGCGCGGACCCGGAGGGGACCGTGTTCTACCTGTACCAAACCTGACCCGAGGGTCGCATTCGGCACCCAGGTATAGGTTTACCTTGGCGGCATAGCATCAACAGACACCACTGTGGACCTTGCCTGGGTTCCCCGGGCGTGCGCGCTGCCCACCGCCGAACAGCCGCTCAGGCTGGCCGAGTTCGATGCGCTGTTCACCGCTCTCCGAGCCGTCGAGCGACCCGAGCCGACCCGGCTGCGGCTGGTGCTGGACGCTTCGGTGGAAGCCATCGCACGTGACCTGGCGGCCAGGGAGACCGAGTGCTGCTCGTTCTTCACCTTCGCTTTCGACCGCGACGAGCACCTGAGCGTGGACATCTCCATCCCGTCAGCCGGGTCGGGGTCCTCGACGGTCTCGCCACGTGCGCCGCCACCCCGTGCTGCCCATCCCTTCACCGGTGACACCCGATGACCGGCACCGAGCCGCCGTGCGCGGCCAAGATCGGCGTCGGGCCTGCCGTCGGCGCCGCCCCGCTGCTCGTCACGGCCGGTGTCTTGACCGGCGCGGGCGCGGCGGTGCTGACCAACACCCTCATCGCCGTGGCCGTCGTGTCAGTGCTCGCGGCGGCGGGCCCGTGGTGGCGGCACCGCCGCCGGGCGCACGCGTGCCGTGGTACTTGTTCGTGTTGATGTGGGGCGTTTTCCCGTGACTGGGAACGGGAACGGCGCGTGGTTGACGAGGTCGGCGGCCCTGGTTTGAATCACGCGGGTGCGGATGAAGCGGATCTTCCCGGTCGCCTGTTTGGTCGCCGTCGTCGCGGCGGTGCCGAGTCCGGCGGCGGTCGCGGCGCCCGCGGGGCTCGGGTTCGACCTCGACCGGGCGACGATCCCCCAACTCCAACACCTGATGGACCGCGGCAGGCTCAGCTCCGCGCGCCTGACCCGCGAGTACCTCGACCGCATCCGCACCGTCGACCGCAAGGTGCGCGCGGTCATCGCCCTCGACGACTCCGCCGTGGCGCAGGCCGAGGCGAGTGACCGCAGGCGGCGGGCCGGGCACGCGCGGGGGCCGTTGGACGGGATTCCCGTGCTGCTCAAGGACAACATCGACACCCGGGGCGTGCAGACCACGGCCGGGTCACGGGCCCTGCTCGGCAAGCCGCCCGCCGCGGACGCGGCGTTGGTGCGGCGGCTGCGGGACGCGGGGGCGGTGGTGTTGGGCAAGGCGAACCTGTCCGAGTGGGCCAACTTCCGGTCGACGCACTCCAGCTCCGGGTGGTCCGGCGTCGGTGGGCAGACGAACAACCCGTACGTGCTCGACCGCAACCCGTGTGGGTCTTCGTCGGGGTCGGGGGCCGCGGTGGCGGCGTCGTTGGCTCAGGTGGCGATCGGGACGGAGACCGACGGGTCGATCGTGTGCCCGGCGGCGGCGAACGGGGTCGTGGGGCACAAGCCGAGTCTGGGGCTGGTCAGCCGGAGCGGGGTGGTGCCGCTCTCGCTGGAGCAGGACACGGCGGGGCCGATGGCGCGGACGGTCGAGGACGTGGCGATCACGCTGTCGGTGCTGCAGGGCCGCGACCGCGCCGACCGGGCGACCCTGGACTACCCGGCGTCGCAGACCCGTGACTACGCGGCGGCGTTGCGGCCGGGGGCGTTGCGGGGTGCGCGGCTCGGGCTGTGGAGCATGCGCGGGGTCGACCCCGACGCGGACCGGGTGGTGGCGCGCAGCGTCGAGGTGTTGCGCGCCCAGGGGGCGACGGTGGTCGAGGTCGACCTCCCGTACCAGGCGGAGATCGGAGCGGTGGAGTACCCGGCGCTGATCACGGAGTTCGCGCGTGACCTGCCCGCGTACCTGCGCACGCGGCCCGGGGCGCCGCAGACCATGCAGGCGCTGGTCGACTTCAACCGGAACGACCCGGTGGAGCTGAAGTACTTCGGGCAGGAGCTGTTCGAGGAGGCCGTGAAGGCGCCGGGCCCCGACGACCCGACGTACAAGCAGCAGCGCGAGACGGCCACGACGCTCGCCCGCCGGTCCATCGACGAGACGCTGAAGGCCCAGCACCTGGACGCGCTCATCGCACCGACCAACAGCCCGGCGTGGAAGACCGACTACGAGCACGGCGACGCGTACATCCTCGGCACCTCCACCCCGGCCGCCGCGGCGGGCTACCGGCGGTCACGGTGCCCGCGGGCTACGGCGGCGAGTTGCCGATCGGGCTGTCGTTCTTCGCCGACCGCTGGTCGGACGCCAAGGTCCTCGCCCTGGCCGCCGCGTTCGAGAAGGCCAACCCGGCCCGGCACGCGCCCCGCTACCTGACCACGGGGTAGTGTCCAGGGTGGACCGTTCCACCCTTGGGGGCCTTCGTGAAGAAGTTCGTCGACAACCCGGCGGGCGTGCCCGCGCCCCCGCCGGGGCGCTACTCGCACGTCTCGCGCGTGGAGATCGCCGACACCGTGACGCTGACGCTGGCCGGGCAGTGCGCGATCGGCGACGACCTCTCGGTCGTGGCGCCCGGTGACATCGTCGGCCAGACGGACCGGGTCTTCGAGATCATCGGCATCCTGCTGGCCGCGCACGGCGCGACCTTCGCCGACATCACCAGCACCCGCACGTACCTGACCGACATGGACGACCGCGCCGCGTACGCCGAGACCCGCGCCAAGTACCTGCCCGCCGACGCGCTGCCGCCGAGCACGGTCGTCGAGGTGTCGCGGCTGTTCCTGCCGGACGTCGTCGTCGAGGTCGAGGTCGTCGCGGTCCGGGAGCTGGACCGGGCGTAATCGCGTTGCCCGCGGCCCCCGGCCCGCACCAGGATGGTCATTGAGCGCTTGACCACCTGGGGAGGTCGATCCCGCGCGTGTCCGGAACCACGGCTGAAGCCCCCGCCGGGGTGTTCTCGCGGACCTACTTGGCGGCGACGACGAGTTTCGTCGCGGTGAACGCCCTGGCCGGGCTGGCGGCCTTGGCGGTCGTGCCGACGCTGCCGATGGCGGTGCGGGACCTCGACGGGGTGTGGCTGTACCCGTTCGTGGCGAGTTCGTTCGTGGCCGCGAGCCTGCTCGGCGGCGTCCTGGGCGGCAACTGGGCCGACCGGGTCGGTGCGGGGCGGCCGTTGGCGGTCGCGCTGGCCCTGGCGGTGGTGACGCTGGTGGTGTCGGCGATCAGCGTCTCGGTGTGGTAGCTGGCGGCGGGCCGGTTCCTGGACGGTGTGTCGGCGGGGATGACGATCGTCGCGATCAACACCGCGATCGGGCAGACGTACCCGGACCGGTTGCGTCCCAGGGTGTTGGCGCTGATGGCGGCGAGCTGGGTCGGCCCGTCGCTGCTCGGCCCACCCCTCGCGGGCCTGGTCGTGTCGTGGACGTCGTGGCGGGTCGTGTTCTTCGGGCTGGCGGCGTTGACGTTGCCGCCCGCCGTCGCCGTCGTGCTGTTGCTGCGCAAGACCCGGCACGCCCCTCCCCCACCGTCCGAGGGCAGGCGGCCGGGCCTGCTGGTGGCGGCGGCGGTCAGCGCGGGCGCGGCGGCGGGTCAGTACGCGGTGACGGGCGGGGACGTCGCGCACCTGGTGTTCGGCGCGGTCGCGGTGGTGCTGGTCGTGGCCTTCGTCCGCCGGATGCTGCCGCCACGTACGTTGACGGCCGCGCGGGGACTCCCGGCGACGGTGTTGCTGAACGGGTTGGCGTCGGGGACGTTCTGCACGCTGGAGGCGTTCGTCCCGCTGTTGCTGGACACGGCGGAGGACGTGCCGCCCGCGTTGACGGGTCTGGTGTTCACCGGCGCGGCCGTGGCGTGGGCGGGGTCGTCGTGGGCGCAGAGCCATTTTCTGGTCGATGTGCCCCGGCACCGCACTGTCGCCATGGGGGCGACCCTGGTCGTGGCCGCGGCTGCCCTGGCCGCCGCGGGCCCGTTCTTCGGCCTGCCCGCGTACTTCCCCGCCGCGTCCCTGGTCCTCGCGGCGATCGGCATGGGGATGGTGTCACCGATGCTGACCGTGCTGTCCCTGGCGCACGCCGAACCGGGGCGACAAGGCTCCGCGAGCAGCGCGATGATGACGTCGCGCAACCTGGGGCAACTGGGCGTCACGGCGGCGTCCTCCGCCCTGTTCAGCCTGCTGGCACCCGCGACCCGACTCAGCTTCGGCGCGGCCTTCGCGATCCTCGCGGTGCCGAGCCTGCTGCTCGCCCTCCTGGCGAGCCGTACCCGGGATCCCGTCGCCCGCTCCGCTAGTTGACGGGGTAGCAGTCGCCCCTCGCCTCGTGGTCCAACTCCCACAGCGTGACGGGCACCTCGGCCACCACGTCCTGCGCACCGGCGGACACGATGCCCGCCCCCTCGAAGTCGCGGGTGCCCGGGCCCCCGAGGAACCACAGCACGAACGCGGGGTTGTGCTCGATGATCGAGTCGCGGGTCCAGCCGGTGTCCCCCAGCTCGGCCGCCCGCCGCTCGACGTGGTCCAGCAGCGCGTCCTCGTCGACGACCACGAAGTCGACCCGCGACTGGTAGGTCATGCGCCGCCCCCGCGGCGCGACGAACTCCTCGACGTCGCCGGTGTCCTCGTCCTCCACGTCCTCCTCGTCCGCGTCGTCCTCATCGTCCGCGTCGTCGAGGTCGTCGTGGACGGGGTCGCCGAAGCCGTAGAGCACATCGCCACCCCAGCCCCGGGCGGTCAGCGCCGCCTCGACCGCCCGGGCCGCCACTCGCACGGCGGTCATGGCCTCGGCCACCGTGGCCAACTCGTCGCTGGCCAGGTCGTCCGCACGCGCCCGCAACACCGCCGCCAGTTCGTGCGCGGCCTCGACGGTCAGGTTCGTCATGGCGGTGATCTTGCCGGCGATGCCGCGGCGCACGGGTGGAATTGTCGGCGAGGCGGTCAGGCGACGACGCGAGGTGGGGCTGGTGACCAGACCCTGGCGACGCCACCGTCCTCGTCGAGACCGCGGCGGCCAGGATTTCGGCGTGGAAGACGTCGTCACCGAGGACGTCCGGTGCCCGGATGGGCCGTTCGCATGACCCGTCACGGGCGGGGTACCCCGAGGTCGACACGGCCATTCGAGGAGGTTGACGTGCCCCAGGCGTGGAGCAGGAAACGGGAGCGGCAGTACCAGCACATCAAGGATTCAGCCGAGGACCGAGGTGCCTCCGAGAGCCGGGCAGAGGAGATCGCGGCGCGCACGGTGAACAAGAACCGTGCTCAGGCCGGTGAGTCCAAACAGGCCAGTAGGACGTCCACGCGGGACATGTCGCCGCAGAAGCGCGGTGGGCAGCGGTCCGGGCGCAAGGGGCCGAAGGGACCGACCAAGGACCAGCTCTACAACGAGGCGAAAAAGCGGGGTGTGCGGGGGCGGTCGAAAATGACGAAGAAGGAGCTTGCGGACGCGCTCGGGAAGTAGGGTCTGCGGGCCGTACGGTGTCCTGCCACACTGGGGCCGTGCGTTCCTTCGACGAACTCGTCCGCGAGGCCGCGTCGGTCGACGTCCTGGGGTCGGATTTCTCCTGGTTGGCGGGGCGCGCCCGCGAGGAGCGCACGCCGTGGGGGTACGCGAACCTGGTGGCCGAACGGGCGGCTTCGGCCGAGCGGGTGCTCGACGCGCAGACCGGTGACGGCCGGGTGATCGCCTCGGCGTTGAGCGCCAGGCCTGCGGTGTTCGCGGCCACCGAGAGCAGACCGGCGCTGCTCGACCGCGCGAAGCCCGTCCTCGCCCGATTGGGTGGTGTGCTCGTCCGGGCCGACGACGGCTACCTGCCCCTCACGCCCGGCGCGTTCGACCTGGTCGTCAGCAGGCACCCGAGGATCGGGTCGACCGACTGGACGCAGGTCGCCCGCGTCCTCGCCCCGGGCGGCACGTACCTGGCCCAGCAGTACGGCTCCGGCTACGGGCGCGAGCTGGTCGAGGCCATGCTGGGCCCGCAGGAGGCCGACGGCGGCCTGGCCGAGCAGGAGGCGGCCGCCGCCGAGACCGCCGGGCTGCGGGTGGTGGCCCTGCGCAAGGCGGGCCTGCGCGCCGAGTTCGACGACATCGGCGCCGTCGTCTACCTGCTGCGCAAGATCGTCTGGTTCATCCCCGACTTCGCCGTCGACCCCTACCGCGAGCGGTTGTTGCTGCTGGACAAGCAGATCCGCGCGCAAGGCGCCCTGCGCACCCTCTCCCACCGCTTCCTCATCGAGGCCTGCCGACCCGGCTGAACCACACCACCGGGTGACGGCGGAATAGCGGTGGGTGGTTCGGTGTTCGGCGTGGCATGACCGCAGAGCTCAGCCCCACCGAGTGGGTTCGGAACCAGACGCAGCGGATCCTCGAGGAGGGGACGACCGACGGGATCAAGGTGCTCGGCAGGCCGATCGTGCTGCTGACCCTGCGCGGCGCCAAGAGCGGCAAGCTGCGCTACACGCCGGTGATGCGCGTCGAGCACGACGGCCGCTACGTGGTCGTGGCGTCCAACGGCGGCGACGAGAAGCACCCGACCTGGTACCACAACATCAAGGCGCACCCCGAGTTCCCCCTGCAGGACGGCGCGGTGACCAAGGACTACGCCGCCCGCGAACTCGAGGGCCCCGAGCGCGACGAGTGGTGGCAGCGCGCCGTGGCCGCGTTCCCCCAGTACGCCGACTACCAGGTCAAGACCGACCGGCTGATCCCGCTGTTCGTGCTGGAACCCAAGTAGGGTCAGCCCGGCACGTCCACGTCGTCGTGCTCGGCCGCCGGGGTCTCGTCGATGTCGTCGACCTCGGCGGCGAGCACCGCGCGGATCTCGATGTGGCGGGTGAGGAACGCCCGCTCGTCGAGGCGTTTGCGGCGCAACCACGACGTCACCTCGGTGTTGCACTTGCTGGAGTTGCAGGAGCCGCAGACCGGGACGACGTTGTCCACGGTGTAGCGGCCGCCGCGCGAGATGGGCAGGACGCAGTCGCGCTGGTAGGGGCCGGTGGTGGAACCGCAGTAGGCGCACCCCGCCCAGGCCGCTTGCAGGGCCAGCCACTGGGTGTCGGTCAGGTCGTGGTCGACCTTCGCCATGCGGCGCCTGCGTTTGCGGGACAGCCGTGCGCTCCTACTGCGGTTGACCGCCATTCGGTCAGGCTACGCGGGAACCGGGGCCGGGCCGTGGTCCGACTCGCGGGGGTCATCCGTACCGGTGGTCTACCAGACGACCGGTAACGCGTGGACGCCCTGCATGGTGCCGCCGCTGCGGTAGGGCAGGGCGTCGGACGGGGTTTCCAGGGCCAGGTCCGGCAGGCGGGTGAACAGGACGTCGAAGGCGATCTCCAGTTCGAGGCGGGCCAGGTTCTGGCCGAGGCACTGGTGGATGCCGTAGCCGAAGGTGAGGTGCCTGCGCCCGGACGCCTTCGGGTCCTTGCGCTCCCGGAGGAAGTCCAGTTCGTACGGTTCCGGCCACACCGCCGGGTCCCGGTTGGCCATGGACGACGAGAAGATCAGCCCCTCCCCCGCCCGGATCGCCGCGCCATCGATCTCGATGTCCGCGTCCGCCACCCGCACCCCGGACAGGTCGGTCACCGACACCATGCGCAGGAGTTCGTCGACGGCGGCGGGCAGCAGGTCCCGGTCGGCGCGGATCGCGGCGAGCGCCTCCGGGTGCGCCAGCAGCGTGACCACCCCGAGGGTGATCATCTGCGCGGTCGTGTCGTGGCCGCCGAGCAGCAGGGTCAACGCGATGCGGACGGCGTCCTCGTGGGTCACGTCCGCGTCCGGCCCGTCGCCGATCGCACCGGCCAGCACCGTGATCAGACCCCGGTGCGTCGGCTCCGCCCGCTCGGCGGTGACCAGGCGGTCCAGGTAGTCGAACAGGGTCCGGCCCGCCTCCTCGGCCCCGGCGGCGGAGGTGGCCTGCAACAGCGCGGCCGACGCGCTCTCGAAGAAGGCGTGGTCCTCGTACGGCACGCCCAGCAGGCGGGAGATCACCGCGGACGGGATGGGCAGCGCGTAGTCCGCGAGGAGGTCGGCGGGCGCGCCCTTGGCCTCGATCGCGTCGATGAGCGAGTGCGCCAGCGCGGTGATCTCGTCGCGCTGAGCGCGGGCCTGCTTGAGGCCGAAGTGCGCGGCGAGCAGCTCGCGGTGGGCCTTGTGCCGGGGCGGGTCGATGCCGATCAGGGCCAGCGGCTTGAAGATCTCGGCCTCGAAACGGGGCAGCACCACCGGGAAGTCCGGGCGGGTCCGGTCGGCGGACACCCTCGGGTCGGACAGCAGCGCGCGGGCGGTGGCGTGGCCGGTGACGAGCCAGGCGGTCTCGTCGTTCCACAACTCGACGCGGTGCAGGGACCCTTCCGCACCGAGCGGCTGGTAGGCGCCGGACGGCTGGAACGGGCACTGGCGGTCCTGCGGGTACTGCAGCATGGTGGGTCCTCCCGGGCCGGAACGGATCGACGCCCGCCGGGACGCTACGAGCGAACCGCCGGACCGCCAACGCCGCTTCAGCCCGGCTTCATGGTGTCTTTGGCACTGTGTCTTTGGCCTCGGCTCCGCCGAGGCGGCGAGATCGCCTTTCAGCCGATCTCTTCCCTCGCGATTTCGCGAGGCCCCAGGGGGCCTCGCGAAATCGCTCAGTCCAGAGACCGGCGCGATCTCGCGGTGGTGGTCAGCCTCGGGTGGAGCGCGATCTCGCGGTGGTGGACGGCTGTCTCGCGGTGGTGGACGGCTGTGGTGTGCTTTAGCGGCACTGGCTATTGTTGTCACCAGGTGTGGCGGTACGTACCCACAGTGTGGACAGTAAGCACATCCGCTGATGTGCGGCCCGAGGGCGCGGGGACAGGATGCCTGCATCAAGCATCCCCGGCCCCACCCTTGGAGGACACCCGTGCGCTATCTGCTGCTGGGCCCCTTGCAGATCGCAGGCGAGACCACCCTGACGATCACCGCGCCGAAGATCGAGACGCTGTTCGCCACGCTGCTGATCCGGGCGAACCGGGCCGTCTCGACCGACGAGCTGATCGGTGAGCTGTGGGGTGAGCAGCCGCCGCGCCGGGTGCGCTCGGCGCTGCACGTCTACGTCTCGCAGATCCGCAAGCGGTTCACCGCCGACGAGCCGGGCGCGGCCGTGCTGCGCACCCACGGGCAGGGCTACCTGCTGGAAGTGGACGAGTCCCGGCTGGACGTCACCGACCTGCAGCGCGAGCACGCCCTCGGGCAGTCCCTTGTGGACCGCGACCCGCACGCCGCGCTGGCCGCGTTCACCCGGGCCGCCGCGCTGTTCCGGGGGCCGGTGCTCGGCCACATCCGCAACGGGCTGGTGGTCGGCGGGTTCGGCCGCTGGGCCGACGAGCTGCGGCTGGAGTGCCTGGAGGCGGTGGCCCGGGGTTCGCTGGTCACCGGCCGCCACCGCGAGGTGATCGGGGACCTGGCCAAGTGGGCCGAGGAGTACCCGCTGCACGAGGCGTTCCGCGAGCAGCTGATGGTGGCGCTGTACCGGTCGGGCAGGCGGGCCGAGGCGCTGGCGGTGTTCCAGTCCGCGCGCCGGGTGCTGCGCGAGGAGCTGGGACTGGAGCCGCGCGAGTCGATGCGCAGGCTCCAGTCCCACATCCTCGGTGCCGACCGCGACCTGTCGCTCGCGGGCTGACGGCGGGCGCTACCCGGCCGCCGCGGGTTCCGGTTTCCTGCCACCGAACCAGGTCAGAGCCGCGACCACGAGCGCGGCGGCCACGATGACCGAGCTCCACACGAACAGGGTGCCGATGCTGTCGCCCGGCGCGCCGCCGGTGTACGGCACCAGCAGGATCGCCACGCCGAACACGCCGCCGATGGTCAGGCTGGTCTGCAGCAGGCCGGAGGTGATGCCGATGTCCTCGGGCGCGCTGGTGGTCAGGATGACCATGTTGACCGGCACGATCGCCAGGCCGACACCGAGGCCGAGCACGATGATCGGGCCGAGCACCCCGGCGGCGTAGCTGTCGGCGCCGTCCAGACCGGTCAGCCACAGCACACCGACCAGCACCAGCGCGAGACCGGCGAGGCCGCGCACCTTGATGTCCACCTTGGCCAGCCGGGGCGTGCCGAACTGGATCACGACCAGCAGCGCCAACCCGAACGGCAGGATGCCCAGACCCGCCTGCAGCGGCGTGAACTTGAGCGCCACCTGGAGGAACTGCACCAGGTACAGCAGGAACCCGGTCAGCACCGAGGCCAGCAGCAGCAACACGACGAACGACCCGGCGCGGGCGCGCAGCGCGAACACCCGGCCCGGCAGCAGCGGCTCGCTCGCCTTGCGGTCGACCGCGACCAGCGCGCCGATCGCGACGACACCCGCCGCCAGCGGCAGCAGCGCCCGGGTGCTGCCCCAGCCCGCCTCCGCCGCGCCGACCAGGCCGAACACCAGCAGCACGAGCGCGCCCGTGGCCAGCACGGCGCTCGGCAGGCCGAGCGAGTGGCCGCGCTTGACGTCCCCGCGCACGCCGAGGGTGCGCAGCGCGATCACCAGGATGACCAGTCCGACCGGGACGTTGACCAGCAGGCTCCAGCGCCAGTCGCCCAGGTGGGTCAGCACCGCGCCGAGGATCATGCCCGCGGCGGCGCCGAGGCCGGTGACCGTCGAGTACAGGCCGAACGCCTTGGCCTGGCGCTCCCCCTCGAACACCGTGGTCAGCAGGGCGAGCCCGGCCGGTCCGGCGAGCGCGGCGCCCGCGCCCTGCAGCGCGCGGCCGACCAGCAGCACCGGCAGGTTCGGGGCCAGGCCCGCGACCAGCGACGCGACGGTGATCAGGCCGATGCCGACCAGGAACACCCGGCGGTGGCCGATGGTGTCGCCGAGCCTGCCGCTGAACAGCAGCAGCCCACCGAAGGCGAGCAGGAACGCGTTGGGCACCCAGGACGCGGCGACCACGCCGACGCCGAGGTGGTCCTGCAGGTCGGGCAGGGCGACGGTGACGATCGTGCCGTCGAGCTGGAGCAGGAACTCCGCGCCGACGATGGCCGCCAGGATCAGCCCGAACGCGGCCGCGGCCCGGGCAGGCGCGGCGGCCGGGGGTGACGCCCCCTGGTCGGCCGCGTCGGGGCTGGTCTCGGTGCTCATCGCTTCCTCCTCATCTCCGGGCGGCGGTCGGACTAAGATGAGACCACCTCCGGTTGGTTCGCGATCAGTGAACCGGAGGCAGCCTCAGGTAGTCAAGGAGGACCATGACGGGCAGTACGGATTCCACTACGCGGGACGCCGCGACCGACGACGACGCGGCCAAGGAGGTCGCGCCCTTGATCGCGCAGCGGCCCAAGCGCGCGGACGGCAGGCGCAACTACGACGCGATCCTCGCCGCCGCCCGCACCGCCTTCGCCGAGCACGGCGCGGGCGCGTCCCTTGAGGACATCGCGGCCAAGGCGGGCGTCGCGATCGGCACCCTGTACCGGCACTTCCCGACCCGGGCCACGCTGGTCGAGGCGTCCACCCGCAACGGTCTGGAGGACCTGGTCGCGCACGCCAAGCACGTCTCGGGCACCGAGGAACCGCTGGCCGCGCTGGTCGCCTGGATGCGGCAGGCGGTGCTGCACTTCAGCACCTTCCGCGGCCTCGTCGGCATCCTCGTGCGGAGCATGTACGACGAGGGCACGCCGTCGCACGCCATGTGCGCGCAGATGCACGGCAGCGGCGCCGACCTGCTCACAGCCGCCCAGGACGCGGGCGCGATCCGCGCCGACCTGACCCCGGTCGAGCTGTTCGACCTGCTGCACGGCATCGCCTGGGTGCGGGAGACCACCGGACCGGAGCGCGACGACTCCGACCGGCTCATCGACCTGCTGGTGGGCGGCCTGACCGCCCGGTGATCGTGATCGTGCCCACGGCACGGGCGTTCCTACGATGCGGATGGGCTTTGCTTTCCCCCCGTCCGCCGGCTGAATTCACCGGTGGCAGCGCCGCCGCAGCGCTACAGGAGGTATCCACGGTCCACACGGATCGCACCAGGGGAGACGGTCGATGACGCACACCGACGGGAGCGCCCGGTTGGGTGACGCCCTGGCCAGGACGGACTCGGTGCGCGCCGCCGAGCTGGCGCTGCTGCTGGCGGCGGTGTTCGACCCGGACGCCCCCGGGCGGGTGATCGCCGTGGTCGGCGAGCCGGGCTCGGGCAAGACGCACCTGCTGGGGGTACTCGTCCGGGAGCGGCAGTGGAGCGAGCGGCCCGCGACCGTCCACCAGTGCGCGCGGCGCGGTCCCGGCACCGGTCGGGCGACCATGGACCAGGTGCGGACGCTGCTGCGGCGCGCGCGGCGGGCCGACGAGCGCGAGGTCGCGGTCGTCTCCCGGTTGCGGCCCCGGCGGTCCACCAGGGAACTGGTGGTGATCGACGACGCGCACCTCGCCGACGAGGCCACCGTCGCCGAGCTGTGCGACATGGCCGCGGGCACCACTGCCCCGCTGGCCGACGTGGTGATCGCGCTGCGCGGCAGGCAGACCCCGGCGCACCTGGACGAGGCGCTGCGGATGGCGGCGGTGTACGGCCAGGCGGTGCGCGTCGACCTGGGACCGCTGTCGGACGAGCAGCTGCTGGCCGTGTCACCGGCGCCGCTGGACGCGCGCAGGCGCAGCGCGGGCAACCCGTTCGCCCTGCTGGCCTTGCAGGCCCTCGACGAGAGCGCCCGGCTGGGCACCGACACGGCCGTGGCACCGTACGAGTTCGCGGTGCTGCGCGAGACCCGCGACCTCACCCTCAACGAGCGCGTGGTGCTGCACGCCGCCGCCGTGCTGCGGTCGCGGTTCGACCGGGACCTGCTCGCCGAGGTGGCCGAGGTCGACCCGCTGGTGGTGGCCGCGTCCGTGGAGTCGCTGGCCCGCCGGGACCTGCTGCGGCCCGACCAGGGTGATCGCCTGTCCCTGCGCGACGACGTGTTCGGCACGCTGCTGCACCGCACGATCGACCCGTGCTGGTCGGCGCGGGCGCACCAGCGGGCCATCCAGCGGCTGACCGCGCGCGGGCTGGCCGAGCGGGAACTCGGCTTCCACCTGGTGAACTCGCTGTCGCGGGCGCGCGAGGGCGAGCTGGCCAGGATCGTCGCGGCGGCGGGCGAGCTGACCTCGGGCGACATCACCTCCGCCATCTCGTGGCTGACCTCGGTGCTGACCGAGGCGCCGCTGGACAGCGAGGTCGGGGTGTCGGCCCGGCTGGCGCTCAGCGGCGCGCTGGCCCAGGTCGGCCGGGTCGCGGAGAGCCGCGAGCTGCTGTTCACCGTGCACGACGCGGGCACCGCCGACCCGGTCGAGCTGTCCCGCCAGGTCGCCGCGGTCGCGGTGGTGGAGGGCGTGCTCGGGCACGACGTGCAGGTCATGGACCTGCTGACCGAGCGATTACGCGGCACCGCCAGCACCGACCCGGGCAGGCCCGCGCTGGTGCTGGCGAACGCGTTCCGCGAGCACTTCGCGGGCTGGCGGGGCGAACCGACGCCCCTCGACGGCGCGATCGAGGCGGCCAGGGGGCACGGCGACCACCTCGTCGCCGCGGGCCTGCTGGCCATCCGCGCGCTGGAGGCGATCCCGTCCGGCCGGGTGCGGGAGGCCACCGACGACCTGACCGCAGCGGGGGAACTGGTCGACCGCGCACCCGAGCACCAACTGGCGGCGGCGCTGCCGACGGTCGTGCTCCTGTCGCTCGGCTCGCTCTACTCGGGCCGCTACCCGGAGGCCCGCCGGTACCTGGTGCGCGGTGTCGGCGTCGCCAACGCGCGGCAGCAGCAGTTCCTGCTGCCCACGCTGCACGTGCTGCTCAGCGAGGCCGAGCGGCAGCTGGGGCGGCTGCGGCCCGCGTACGACGCGGCCGACGACGCGATCATCGAGTCCGGCGGCAACAACCACCGGCACGCCCAGGCCCTGGCGCTGAAGTCGCTGGCCGAGGTGTGGCGGGAGGCGCCGGGCGACGGGCGGGCCCGGGTGCTCGCGCAGCAGGCGCTGGCCCAGCAGTCGGTGCCGTGGGGCGGGATCAACGGCTGCGCGTCGCTGGCGGCGCTGCCGCTGGCCAAGTGCGCGTGGCTCGACGGCGACGCCAAGCACTGCGTGACGCTGCTGCTCAACGAGGGTCGAGGGGTGGCGCTGCTCGGTATCCCGATCTGGCACCGGGCGGCGACCTGGGAGCTGCTGTGCGCCGCCGCGGTCGACGCGGGCATGTCGGTGGCGGAGGAGTCGGCCAACCACGCGATCAAGCACGCGCAGCGGTTCCCGTTGCCGCACAACGTCGCGTACGCCGAACTGGCCAGGGGCCACGAGCGGCGCGCCGAGCGGCTGGTGATGCGCGCGGTGCACCACTACGACCGGGCGGCGGAGTTGTTCGCCATGGCGGGCATGCAGGTCGAGCAGGCCTATGCGCTGGGCCACGCGGTCCGGCTGCTGTCCGCGACCGGGCACCGCGACGGCGCGGCGGACCGGGCGGACCTGGGGCGCGAGGTGGCCCGCCGGTGCGCGGCGCAGACGCTGCTGGCGTGGTTCACCTGCCCGGAACCGCGGGCGGTGGACGCGGCGCCGGTCGAGGTGGCCGTGCTCGGCGAGCTGACCCGGCGGGAGCGGGAGATCGCACTGCTGGTCAGTTCCGGCATGAAGCGCAAGGACATCGCGGAGGCGCTGGAGATCAGCCTGCGCACGGTCGACGTGCACCTGACCCGGATCTACCGCAAGACCGGTGTGCGCTCCCAGGTGCAGCTCGCGCTGGCCCTGACCCAGGAGACCGGTTTTTAGAACTCCTTAGGCGGAGCCACCTAGCGTCGCGCTGCACCAGTCCGCAGCTGCCGTTGGAGGCACCCGTGACCGCCCAGCACACCGAGCCCGCCGCCCGGACGTCGTTCGACGTGCCGCCGGAGACCGCGTCCGACCGGGTCGCGGGGCTCCTGGACCCCTCGGCGGTCCTGGTCCTGCGCGACCTGACGGAGAAGGTCGTCGCGTACGAGTCGAACAACCCGGACCCGACCGGCGAGACGCCGACGGAGCACGACTTCGCCACCGTCGAGCTGGAGATCTTCGCGGGCGACACGCGCATCGGGCGGACCAAGGGCGCGGGCCGGATGCTCTACAAGCAGGGGTCCGGCACCTTCCTCGCGTACTTCGGCGAGACCATCACCCTCGACGACGGCAACGTGATCCGCGCGGGCGGCCTGGTCGACGACGGCAGGCTGACCGGGGGCGAGTGGGCGTCGTTCCCGGCGACGGTCGTCGAGGGGCCGCTGGCCGGTGCCGTCGGCTACCGGACGTTCCGCCCGGTGGCGAACGAGACCCACCGGGTCTACGAGTCGGCCATCGTGCTGTACCGGGCCTGACCCATGACCATCACCCGACTCCCCCGCCGCCGCGTCGGCGCGCTGGAGGTGGGCGCCCAGGGCCTGGGTTGCCTGGGGATGTCCGACGCCTACGGCCCCGCCGACCCGGCGGAGGCGGTGCGCACCATCCACCGCGCGCTGGACCTCGGGGTGACGCTGATCGACACGGCCGACGTGTACGGGTTCGGCGCGGGCGAGGAGCTGCTGGGCAAGGCCGTGGCCGACCGCAGGGACCGCGCCGTGCTGTCGACCAAGTTCGGCGTGCAGCGGCCGGGACCCGGTGTCGGCGTGGGTGTCCGCGGCGACGCGGCCTACGTCCGCCAGTCCTGTGTGGACTCACTGCGGCGGCTCGGCGTGGACCACCTGGACCTGTTCTTCCTGACCCGGGTCGACACGTCGGTGGAGATCGAGGAGACGGTCGGGGCGCTCGCGGAGTTGGTGTGCGAGGGGTTGGTGCGGGAGATCGGCCTGTCGGAGGCGGCACCCGCGACCATCCGCCGCGCGCACGCCGCGCACCCGATCGCCGCGTTGCAGACCGAGTGGTCGCTGTGGTCGCGCGACATCGAGGTGGAGATCGCGCCGCTGGCCCGGTCGCTGGGGATCACCGTCGTGCCGTACGCGCCGCTGGGCCGGGGTTTCCTCAGCGGCGCGATCCGAACGCTGGAGTCGTTGGCCGACAACGACTTCCGCAGGCTGGCCCAGCCCAGGTTCCAGGACGGGAACCGGGAGGCGAACCTGGTCCTGGTCGACCGGTTCGCCGACCTGGCGACCCAGGCGGGCGCCACCCCGGCGCAGTGGGCCCTGGCCTGGCTGCACCACCAGGGCCCGAACGTCGTCCCCATCCCGGGCGCCCGCACCCAGGCCCACCTGGAGGAGAACGCCGACGCCGCGTTCCTCACCCTGACTCCCGCGGACCTGGCCGCGATCGACGCGATCTGGCCGCGAGGCGCCGCTGCGGGCGAGCGGTGGAACGAGCACTCGATGTCCTTCGTCAACCGCTGAGCACTCCGCGGTCCCACGAGCCCCGAATACCGAACAGCCCGCCGGGTCGCAGGCGGGCTGTTCGGTATTCGGTGTGGTTCCAGGTGTTCAAGCAGTCGTGATGGCCATCGCCGGGCAGAGGTACTGGGCCTCCTCGACGAGGTGGGCCACGTCCTCCCCGGGATCGGTGTCGAGGAGGACCACGACGCCGTCGTCGTCCTGGTCGAACACGGTCGGCGCGGCGTAGGCGCAGCGGCCCGCGCTGATGCAGCGGTCGCGGTCCAGGGTGATCTTCACGAGGTCACCACTCGACCGGGAGGGACAGCACGCGTTGGACCGTGCCCGAGCCGAGGATGGGCAGTTCCGAAACCGGCTTGGCGAGGCGCAGGGTGGGGATGCGGGTGATCAGGGCCTCGAGGGCGATCTCGATCTGCAGGCGGGCCAGGTTCTGACCCAGGCACTGGTGGATGCCGAAGCCGAAGGTGAGGTGGTGGGTGTCGGGGCGGCCGATGTCGAAGGTGTGCGGGTCGGCGTGGTTGGCCTCGTCGCGGTTGGCGATGGTGCCGGAGACCAGCACGCCCTCACCCGCCTTGATCGTGTGGCCGCCGATCTCGATGTCACCCTTGGCCACCCGGGTCGCGACCAGGTCCGTGGTGGCCACGTACCGCAGGATCTCCTCGATGGCCCGGGGCAGCCCCGAGATGTCCGCCTGGAGCCGCGCCCACTGGTCCGGGTGCTCCAGCAGCGTGATGAGCCCCAGCGCCAGGGAGGACGAGGTGGTTTCGTGGGCGGCGATGAGCAGCACCAGCGCGATCGAGACGAGTTCGTCGTGGTTCATCTCGCCGGTCTGCACCCGCTCGCGCACCAGGGTGCCGAGCAGGCCGTCGGTGGGGTTCGCGATCTGGTCGTGCGTCAGCCGGTCGAGGTAGTCGACCAGCGCCTGGCCGCCCGCCACGGAGTCCTCCTCCGTGCCGAGCATGACCCGCCCGCTGGCCTCCTGGAAGAAGTCGTGGTCGGCGTAGGGGACGCCGAGGTGCTTGCAGATGATCAGCGACGGCAGCGGGACCGCCAGGGCCGGGATCAGGTCGGCGGGTGGGCCCTGGTCCAGGATGTCGTCCACGTACCCCTTGACGACCTCCTCGATGTCCTTGCGCATGGTGCGCGCGGACCGGAGGCTGAAGTGCGGGTTGAGGAACCGGCGGTAGGTGTCGTGCACCGGCGGGTCCATCGCGATCAGCGCCAGGTTCCGCGCGATGCCGGAGCGGAACCTGGGAGCCACGATCGGGAAGTTCGGGTGCGTGCGCTGGGAACTGAGGTTCGGGTGCGTCAGGATCTCCCGGGCCTCCTGGAACCCGGTGATCATCCACGCCTCCCGCCCGTCGAAGAGGGTGACCTTGAGGACGGGCCCCTGCTCCTCGACCGCCGCGTAGCCTTCCGGCGGCTGGTAAGGGCAGGTGCGCTTCTGCGGGTACGGCGGAGCAGCGGTCATGGTGGGAAAGGTATTTTCCGGGATTCGACTGGGCAAGGATCGTTTAGCCGGGCTTCAGAACCGATTGTGCCTGGCGCAGCACGGTTCCGGGCACGGCGGCGACCAGGTCCTTTGTGTACTGGTGGCGCGGTTCGGCGAGGACGGCGGTGGCGGACCCGGACTCGACGACGGCGCCGTCGCGCATCACCAGGACCCGGTCGGCGATGTGGTGCACGACACCGAGGTCGTGGGAGATGAACACGTACGCCACCCCGAGACGCCGCTGCGCGTCCACGAGGACGTCGAGCACCTGGGCCTGGATCGACACGTCGAGCGCGGACACCGGCTCGTCGCACACGATCACCGCCGGGTCGGCGGCCAGCGCGCGGGCGATGGCCAGCCGCTGCCGCTGCCCGCCGGACAGCTCCCGCGCCGGTCGGTCCACCTGGGACTCGGCGAGGCCGACCAGGCGCAGCAGCTCCGCGACCCGCTCGGGGTCGGGGTTCGCCTCGGTGACGATCTGCCTGCCGGTGTAGCGCGGGTCGAAGGACGCCAGCGGGTCCTGGTAGATCATCTGGATCCGGCGCCGCGCGGCCCGGCGCTCGGCGCCCGCGCGGGCCGACCACGGCACGCCGTCGAACTCGACCGCGCCGGAGTCCGGTGCCACGAGGCCCAGCAGCATCCGGCCGACGGTGGACTTGCCCGAGCCGGACTCGCCGACGATGCCCAGGGTCTCCCCCGCGCGCACGGTGAACGACACCCCGGCCGCCGCGGTGATCGGCGGCCGTCCCCGGACCCGGTACCGCTTCACCACGTCGGTGACGGTGATCAGTTCCCGGCCCGGCACGCGCCGGTCGGGTTGATCCAGTGCCGGGATGGTGCCGGAGAGGCCGCGTCCGCGCCGCTCGGCGGTCGGTACGGCGTTGAGCAGCGCGCGCGTGTACGGGTGCCGGGGGTTGGTGAGGACGTCTGCCGGCACGCCGTGCTCGACGACCGCGCCGTCCTTCATCACGTGCACGTAGTCGGCGAGGTCGGCCACCACGGCGAGGTCGTGGCTGATCAGCAGCAACGCCGTGCCCGCGGCCGCCTTCGCGCGCAGCAGGCCGAGCACCTGCTTCTGGACCGTGGCGTCGAGAGCGGTCGTGGGTTCGTCGGCGATGAGCAATTCCGGGCGGGCGGCGAGCGCGGTCGCGATGAGCGCGCGCTGCCGCAGACCGCCGGAGAGTTGGTGCGACCACTGCCGTTCCCGCACCTCGGGCTCGGGCACACCGGCGTCGGCCAGCAGCCGCAACACCTCCGGCCGCACCCGGTCCACGATCCGGTGTTCGCGCAGGGGTTCCGCGACCTCGGCGCCGACGCGGCGCAGCGGGTCCAGCGACCCGAGCGCGTCCTGGGCGACCAGCCCGACGCGCCGCCCGCGCAGGCCGCGCCACTGGCGTTCGCCGAGAGACCGCAGGTCCAGCCCGTCGAAAGCCAGCTCGTCCGCCTCGACGACCGCGCCGCGACCGCACAAGCCGAGCAGGCTGCGGGCCGTGACGCTCTTGCCCGAGCCGGACTCGCCGACCAGCGCGACCACCTGGCCGCGCTCGACGTCGAACGACACCCCGCGCACGGCGGGCCGTCCGCCGAACGCGACGACCAGGTCGCGGACGCGTACCAGGGGGCTCACACGGTCCTCCGCTCGAATCGGGCCTGCAGGTGCTGGCCCAGCACGGTGACGGCCAGCACGGTCAACGTGATCGCGACGCCGGGGAACACCGTGGGCCACCACGCGACGGACGCCAGGTCCCGGCCGGCGGCGAGCATCGCGCCCCACTCGGCGGTGGGCGGTTTCGGGCCGAGACCGACGAAGCTCAGCGACGAGGACGCCACGATCATCGCGCCCAGGCTCACGGTCGCCAGCGCGAACACCGGCCCCACCGCGTTCGGCACGACGTGCACGAGCACCACGCGCGGACCCGGGTGCCCGAGCCCGTGCGCGGCCTCCACGTACGTCGAGGCCCGCACCCGCAGCACCTCCGCCCGCACGACCCGGGCGAACCCGGGCACGGTGCCGACGGCGAGGCCGATGGTGGCGGTGAACCCGCTCGCGCCCATCACGGCCGCGACGAGGAACACCAGCAGCAGACCGGGCACGGCGAGCACGACGTCGAGCAGTCGGCTGATGATCTCGTCGCCCCACCGCCCGGTCTGCGCGGCCAGCGTGCCGATGACGATCCCGCCGAGCAGCGCGAGCCCGGTGGCGCCGAGTCCGATGAGGACGGACGCGCCCGCGCCGTGCGCGACCCGGGCGAACAGGTCGCGGCCGTTCTGGTCGGTGCCGAACCAGTGGTCCCAGTCCGGCGGCCGCAGCGTCGCGCCGAGGTCGGCGTGGTTCGGGTCGACGCCGGTCAGCAGCCCGGGCGCGAGCGCGGCGATGGCGACGACCGCGAGGACGACGAGCGCGGCGGCGATCCCGGCCCTGGGGATCCGCACGCGGCGGACCGGGGTCGGTGTGTCGAGCGCGGTGACCACTAGTGCTCCCTCGTCCGCGGGTCCAGCAGCCAGGCCGCGGCGTCGACGAGCGCGTTGACCACGACGAACACCGTGGCCGCCAACAGCACGACACCGATCACCAGCGGCATGTCCTTGTTCTGCACCGCGGACAGCAGCAGCCTGCCGACGCCCTGCCGGGAGAACACGATCTCGATGATCACCGCGCCGCCGATGAGCGACCCGGTGATCCAGCCCAGCAGCGAGGTCACCGGCAGCGCGGCGTGCCGCAGCACGTGCCGCGCGCGCAGCGCCACCTCGCTGATGCCCCGGGCCCGGGCGGCGAGCACGAACGGCTCGTCGAGCGTGCGCAGCAGACCTTCCCGCAGCACGCGGGTCACCACGGCGACCGGGTGCGCGGCCAGCGCGATGGCGGGCAGCACCAGGCCGGAGAAGTCGCTGGAGCCGATGGCGGGGAACCAGTGCAGCGAGAAGGAGAACACGCCCAGCAGCACCAATCCGAGCCAGAATGGCGGCACGGCGACGATGAGCCCTTCGACGCCGGAGAACAGCGACCGCGCCCAGCGGCGCCTGCCCGCGCCGATCACCGCGAGCACGACCGAGGCGACCACGGTCAGCACGAGCGTCGCGGCGACCAGTTCCAGTGTGCGGGGCAGCTGCGTGCCGATGGCGTCCCAGACGGGTCGGCGCAGCACGAAGCTGGTGCCGAAGTCGCCGGTGGCCAGTTTGCCGAGGTAGGCGAAGAACTGGGTGAACAGCGAATCGTCCAGCCGGTACTCGGCGATCACCTGGGCCCGCACGGCCGGACTGGCCTGGGTGCGGGCCAGCAGCACGTCGGTGGTGGAGCCGGGCATGGCCTGGATGAGGAAGAAGGTGGCGGTGGCCGCGCCGACCAGGACGCCGACGGCGCCCAGCAGCCGCACGGCCACCACTCGCAGGACCCGAACCGCGGCGGGGGAAACCCGCCGCGGCTCGGACTTGATCGCCAACGAGGTCACTGGGACAGCCAGATCTGGTGGAAGTCGGGCGCGCCGTCGGCGAGGAAGGCGACCGAGTTGACCCGGCTGGTGGCGCCGAAGGTGGTGCGGTCGTCGTAGATCGGGAAGACCGCGGCGTCGTCGGTGATCTTGCGCTGCGCGTCGGCGTACGCCTTGAACTGCGACTCCTGGTCGGCCGCCTCGAGGGCGCGGGCGAAGTCGGCCTGCACCGCGGGGGCGGTGTAGCGGGCCATGTTGTTGGCGATGCCGCGCTCGGGCGTCGGGATGTTCTCCGCGCCGAGCAGGACCTGGAGCACCTGCGGGCCGGGGGCGGCGAAGTTGGTGTCGATCAGGTCGTAGTCGCCCTTGAGCAGCCGGTCGACGAAGGTGCCGCCGTCGAGGTTCTCCTCCACGGTCTCGATGCCGATCTCCTTGGCGCCTGCCTGCACCTGGGTGGCCAGGTCGGTCACGCCCGCGTCGGACCACATGTGCCGGACCGTGAGGCGCTTGCCGTCCTTGGTGCGGTAGCCCTGGCTGTCCTTGGTGGCGTAGCCCGCGCCGTCGAGCAGCCGGTTGGCCTCGGCCACGTCGAAGCGGTACTGCGACTCCAGCGACGCGTCGTAGCCGGGGGTGGTGGGGGTGAGGACGCCCTTGGCCGGGCCGTAGACACCGAAGTAGACGTTCTCGGTGATGCGCGGCCAGTCGATGCCCAGGCGGAAGGCGGTGCGCACCTTCCGGTCGGCGAACGGGCCGGACGCGGTGTTGGGCCAGTAGCTGAACGGGATGCCCGGGTACGGGGTGGAGTGCAGCACGAACCCGTTGGTGGAGCCGAGTTCGCGGGCGTTGGTCGGCGAGACGTTCGCGATGGCGTCGACCTGGCCGCTGGTCAGCGCGCCGTAGCGGGCGCCCGCGTCCGGGGCGATCTGGATCTCGATGGCGTCCAGCCAGGCCGCGCCGTCGTTCTCCGCGCCCTCCGGCGGCCAGGCGTAGTCCGGGTTGCGGGTGTAGGAGATGCCCTTCTGCGACGCGAAGCCCTCGGCGCTGCGGAACGGGCCGGTGCCGATCACGGTGGCGCAGCGGGCGGCCGGGTCGCCGGTGAGCGTGGCGGGCGACTGGATGCCGAGGTTGGGGGTGGCCAGCGCGGAGAGGAAGGTGGAGTCGGGGTGCTTGAGGCGGATCTCGACGGTGTGCTCGTCGACGACGGTCGACTTGTCGTAGGCGGAGATCAGGCTCGCGGCGAGCAGCGACTTGGTGGCGGGGTTGACCACGCGGTCGAGGTTGGCCTTGACCGCGGCGGCGTCGAACACCGCGCCGTCGGCGAACTTCACGTTCTTGCGGAGGGTGAAGGTGTAGGCCAGCCGGTCTGTCGAGACCCGCCACTCGGTGGCCAGCCACGGCGCGATGCGCCCACCGCCGCCCTGGTTGACCAGCGAGTCCACCAGCGGGCGGGCCAGGAATCTGCTGGCCGCCGTGGGGCTCTGCTGGGGGTCCAGGCACTCCGGTTCATCCGCGACCGCGACCCGCAGCGTGCCGCCCCGCACGGGTGCGCCGCTGGGCCCCGCCGCCTCCGTCGTCCCGCCGCAGGACGCCACCGTGCCCAGCAGCAGCGTACCCACTATCGCCTTTGTAGACCGCGACCTCATACCTCTTCCTCACCTGCTATTTCGACGCCCCGCAGACCGCGGAGCGGGCACACCGTGGCGAACGGCGCTAAAGCGACGCTGAACGCGTCCACTGGCTGGATCAAGAGCTGGTTGCGCAGCTCAGAGCGCCGCGCGGTCCGGGGTGGACGGCGCGGCGCTCGGCGCGGGTCAGAGCGAGAGGACCGTTTTCGCCAGCAGCTCGTACGAGCGGACGCGGGCGTCGTGGTCGGGGACCTGGGTCAGCGCCATCAGCTCGTCGGCGCCGGTCTGGGCCAGGAAGGCCGCCAGGCGCGGCGTGATGGTGCGCGGGGTCCCGATGAACTGCGGGTCGGTCTTCTCGCGGCGGAAGCGCTCCTCGGCCCCGGAGAACCGGTGGGCCTTGGCGTCGGCGGCGGTGGGCAGGGTCGTGTTGGGGTCAACCGTGCGCATCCGGATCTGCCCGAGCACGAACGCGTTGGCCTGTTCCCAGGCCCGGTCCTCGGAGTCGGCGGCGACCACGATGGCGGCGACCCCGGCGTACGGCTCGGCGCGCCACGGGGAGGGGGTGAAGGAGGCGCGGTAGGCGGCGAGCGCCTCGACGGCGAGACCGGGCACGATGGAGTGCGCGAAGACGAAGGGCAGCCCGAGTCGGCCCGCGTAGGCGGCGCTGCCGGGGCTCGACCCGACCATCCAGAACGCGGGCGGCTCGGTGGGTTCGGGAACCGCCCGCACTCCCCCGACGCCCCGGCCCGCGTTGGCGAAGTAGCCGGACAGCTCGGCGAACTGGGCGTCGAACTCGCGGCGCACGGGATCCCCCAGGCGCGCGGCGGAGACCGGCGACCCACCCGACCCACGCCCCAGCCCCAGGTCGACCCGACCCGGGTAGAGGGAGGCCAACACACCGAACTGCTCGGCGACGGCCAGCGGGGAGTGGTTGGGCAAGAGCACCGCCCCCGAACCGGCGCGGATGGTGGAGGTGGCGGCGAGAACCTGCCCGGCGAGGACGACGGGCGCCGAGGTGGCCAGCGCGGGGGTGCTGTGGTGCTCGGCGACCCAGTAGCGCGCGTACCCCAGTTCGTCCACCGCCTCGGCCAACGAAATACTGCGCCGCAACGCGTCCCCAGCGGTATCCCCGGACCACACGGGCGCCGTGTCGTGCACCGACACCGCGACAGCCTTCCCCATACCCACTCCTCCCGCACCCCATCCGGAGGCACACTCGACTTACCCCCAAGTCAAGTCGAGGCCCCCTCCCCTTGTCAAGCTTGATCGACTTCACCCCGCTGCCCAGGCCGCACCCGCCCCCTCACGACAGCGATCTCGCCACTTCCCCCACCTCAGCGGGCCGACCACCGACTCCGGCGTTCACCAACCAGCTCCGCGCGGCCTGCCCGGCGGGAGAGTTTCCTTGATCGCGAGTTGTCCCCATCCGCTGTACCTATCCACAGAGGGTTATTCAGCGGCGGAGAAGTAGAGGCCGATGACCGCGGAACTGGTGTCGGCGAAGGTGTTGACGGGGCGCCGGTGGTCGGTGTGGGGAACGCGCCAGGTTTCGTGTTGGGCGATGGCGCGTTCGACCACGACACGGAGGGAGTCGTGGTGTCGGTTGAACTCCCGTTCCCGGTCGGGCTGCTCCCGGTCTCCGGGTCTTCTGATAGGGGTCAGGACTCCGCCGCCGACGCAGCCCTCGTCGCCGAGCCAGGCGCCGGGATCCCGTCCCTCGAGAACGTGCGAGACCTCCAGGCCGACGATGTCGTTCCGAGGTCCCGGCATCGGATCCGACACCCACCTCACACGCCCGTCCAGCAACAGTGGGGCCACCGCCGCGATCGCCCGGCCGATCGTCGACCGCGACACCTCGAACGCATCCGCCGACTCCGCTTGAACCCGATTCCGACGCGAATACGCCACCGCGACCACCACGGAGCGACACAAACCGAGAACCGGCGACCACCGACGAACACACACCCCCGGCGGAGGGCGGGGGCTGTCCTGGGTCCGGGTGGGGTGTTCAAAACAAAAGGGAGTTCAGTCCCAGCCAGGCCGCACACGCCCGCGCAGGCCAGGCCACCACGCAATTGTCCCCACCCCGCCAGGCCGGGCCCACTACCCGCCGACCTGCGCCAGCCTGGACTCCACCCCCTAAGCCCCGCTCGCCCACCCCACCCAGGTTGCCTCGCAACCCTTCCCCACCCCGCCAAGCCGAACCCGCCACCCGCCGACGTGTGCCAGCCCGACCCACCACTCAATCCACCGCGCCCCACCCTCTGCTCGATGGGGTGGAACGTCTTTGTGTGGGGGGACGGACCTGCCAAGCTCGCCCGCGGGTGGGGTGGGCTTGCCCCTCCCACCGCTTTGCCCCACCGCAGGTTCGTAGGGGCCCCGCACAAAGACGTTTCACCCCATCGAGCGCAGCTCGAAAACTCGCGCCTGGACCACGAGAGAACGCAACCCCGCTGGAACCGCACCCAAGAGCCCGCGCCGTCACGGCCGATCAGGCACGATCTTCTCCGCAACATCAAGCACCAGATGCTCCGGAATCGTCACGATCTCGCCCAGGTCGTGCCGGAACGTCCCCTCCGCCAACGTCTCGAACCCGAAGTGCGGCAACAATTCCGCCACCTTCCCGTTCTTCGCCGTCGGCCGGAACTCACCGGTCACCGCAACGAACCCACCCTCCCGCGCGGCCGTCAACACCAGCGACAACACAGCCTGCTCGATCCCGCGCGCGAACACCCGGCAGCTCAGCAGGAAGTTCTCCAGCCTCAACTCGGCACCAGCGGCCCGCAGGACCAGTACGCCGACGATCCCGTTGCCGCCGAAGCGATCCGCTGTTGTGATCGTCAGCACCCGGGCGGCCGGGTCCTTGGTCAACGCCACCACGTCATCCTGCTGAAGTCGGATCGTGGTGAGGTTGAACTGGTTGGTGCGCAGTGTGAGTTGCGCGACGCGGGCGATCTCGGCGGGTGTGGCGGGGGCGAGCCGCACGGAGATTCCCAGGTCTGCCAGGAACTCACCGATCGAGTCGGAGGCGGACAGGAACTCCTCGCGGGCCGCCTCCTCGTGGTAGAGGCGGGTCCGGTGTCTGTCCTCGTCGGTGATCTCGGTGGTCGCGAACCAGTCGTCGGCGAGGATTGTGGGGGTGTGCTCGGCTGGGTCTCCCGCCACGTGCACCGTGGTTGTCGGCAATTCGGCCCGCACGGCCGCGATCTCGTGTGCGCTGTCGTCGACGAATACCACGGTATCGATGCCCACGTTGAGTTCGCGGGCAAGTCGACGCAGGTTGTCCGGTTTGGGTTGCCAGTTCGCGATCACGCGGACGAACGCGTCCGCCGGAACACCCAGGTCCGGGTGGTCGCGCAAGGCGGCGGCGACGGTGTCCGCGTCGTTCTTGCTGACAGCGGCGAGCAGAACCCCCTGCGACTGCAACTGCCGCGCCAGCCGCTGGACAGCCTGGAACGCCTCCCCGCGCGGCGTGTGCGCGACCTCGATCCCCTCGACACCGTCGTCGCCGAGAACCCCGCCCCACAACGTGTTGTCGAGATCAAGAGCCAACACCTTGCGAAGACGACCGGTGCGCGCTCGTACAAGGTGCGCGACATCCCGCGCGTAGCGGCCAAGCAGTTCGTCGGACAGATGCGCGTGCGCATAGGTGGCGAACCGGGGATCGGCGAGCGGAACCCCGTCCACGAGCGGGTCGAGGTCGAGAACCGTGACCGGCCCGGGCGCCGACCCGAGGTCGAGCAGGTCCGCGTTGGCCCGCCGCCACGCCGCGCTCAGGCGCGCGCGGCCGGGGTGGTCGATGATCCGCCCCACCCATTCGCGGGGCAGCGGCACGGTGTTGAGCACGAGCGTCCCGGTGCCGTGGTCGGCGAAGCGGCTGGCGAGGCGGGTCCAGTGCGCGATTTTGGCGGCCAGCGCGGTCTCGACATCGGCCACGGTGAACGGCGACGGCACCTCACCGAACACCGCCGTGTGATCGAGCACCGCGATCGTCACGTCAGCCGGGTTGGCGTACAGATCACTGGACGGGTCGTCGAGATCGAACGCGTAAGTGTTGAAGTCCGCGACCCGCACACGCGGCAGGTAGCCGTGACGGGCGAGTTCCGCGGTCAGCGCCGTGCCGAGCGCGTTGAGGGTGCCGCTGCCGGTGATCGCGACAGACGCGGTCGGCAGACCGGAATGCAGGGCGGCGACTTCGTCCGGGTCGACGCGGGCCAGCAGTCGTCCCGCGGCGGCGCGGTCGGCGGGATCGGCGAGCAGCGCGGGTACGCGGTCGTAGTGCGTCGCCAGGAGCCCGTCGTGGTGCAGGGCGCGCAGTTCGTCCAGTGCGGTCCGAACGGGCGCCCGGTGGATGTCCTCGGTGGTCATGGGTGTCCTCAGTTCGCGTGGCCCGCTGGCGCGAGCAGGGCGTGCAGGCGGTCGGCGAGCGCGGCGGGAGTGCGGGTGTCGAACAGGGTTGCCGGTGGCAGCGCCAGACCGGTCGCCCGGGTGATCCGGTCGGCGATCTCCAAGGCGCCGAAGGACGTCAGACCGAGGTCGAGGAGGTCGGCGGTGACGTTGAGCCCGGCCGAATCGTGGCCCAGGACCGCGGCCACGGACTCGCGGACCGCCGACATGATGACCTCGTGCGCGTCTTCGTCCGCGGGGTCGACCAGGGTGACCTCCGGCGGCGCGGACTCGACGGCGACGGCAGTCGTGGTGATCGTCCGCAGCCAGTAGTGCTCGCGCTGGAACGGGTACGTGGGCACGGAAGCGGGTTCCGCGTGCGGCCCCTCCCCCAGGACAGCCGCCCAGTCGACGGGCACGCCGCGTTCGAACAGCGCACCCGCGGCCGACACCACGGACACCGCCTCGGTCGCCGGGTGCCGCAACGCGGCGAGCGCGGTGGCCTGGCGGATGTCGGCGATCATGCCCGTGAGGGTGGCGTCCGGGCCGATCTCCAGCACGGTGTCCACGCCCAGGTCGCCCAGCGCGCGCACGGCGTCGTGGAAGCGGACCGGGAGCCGGACCTGTTCGGCCCAGTACTCCCCCGCGAGCACACCGGCGCCCGCGACCGCACCGGTCACAGTGGACACCAGCGGCACTTCCGGCTCAGTGAGAGGAATCGAACCGGCGACCTCGCGCAGAACGGGCAGCGCGGGCTCCATGTGCGACGAGTGGAACGCGTGGCTGACCGCGAGTGCCTTGGTCCGCACTCCTCGGGCGCGCCAAGCGGTGGCGAGCGACCGCACGGCGTCGGCGTCGCCGGAGACGACAGTGGCCCGGGGGCCGTTCACCGCGGCGATGGCGACGCGGGAGTCCAGGGTCGGCAGCACCTCGCTTTCCTCCGCCCGCAACGAAAGCATCGCGCCACCGGGCCGGGCCGCCTGCATCGCCGCGGCCCGCGCGACCACGAGCCTGCCCGCGTCCGCCAAGGTCAGGATACCGGCCACGTGCGCGGCGGCGATCTCCCCGACGGAGTGGCCGAGCACGGCAGCCGGTCGCACGCCCCAGCTCGCCACGAGCCGCGCGAGCGCGACCTGGAAGGCGAACAGGGCGGGCTGGGTGTTCTCGGTGCGGTCGAGTTCATCGCGCGGCGCCTCCCGGAGGAAGTCCCGCAGCGGCGCGTTGGCGTATCCCCCGGCATCGACTGCGGCGCAAGCGGTGTCGAATGCCTCGGCGAACACCGGGTACGCCTCGGCCAACTCGGTTCCCATGCCCACCCGCTGCGTCCCCTGCCCGCTGAACGCGAACCCGACTCGCGGACTGCCCGCTTCGGCGGGTCGCACGGTGTCGAGCGCGCGGCGCAGCTCCGCGGCATCAGCGCCGACGGCCACCGCCCGGTGCGCGAAGTGAGTCCGTTGGTGCGCGAGGGTTCGAGCGACGGATGCCAGATCATCACCTGCCACGAGCCGACCCCGAAGCCGGTCCGCCAGCGCCCGGACCGCCTCGGCCGACCGCCCGGTCAAGACCCACGGAACCGCGGGAGCAGAATTGTCCACTTCGGACGAAGCGCGGTCGCCCTCTTCGATGATGACGTGCGCGTTGCTGCCGCTGATCCCGAAGGACGAGACCGCCGCCCGTCGAGGCACCGACCCGCCGGGCCATGACCGCGCCGCACGGATGACGCGAACCGAGTCGGTCCAGTCGACCAACGTGCTGGGCGTGTCGGCGTGCAGGGTCGCGGGCAGGGTCTCGTGCCGCAGCGCCTCGATCACCTTGATCACCCCGGCGATGCCCGCGGCGGCCTGGGTGTGCCCGATGTTGGACTTCACCGACCCGACCCACAGCGGCGTCGCGCGGCCGTCCCCGTACGCGGCGAGCAGCGCGCCTGCCTCGATCGGGTCGCCGAGCGCGGTCCCGGTTCCGTGCGCCTCCACCAGATCGACGTCACCGGGCGCCAACCCGGCGTTCGTCAAGGCGGCCCGGATGACCCGTTCCTGGGCCAACCCGTTCGGGGCGGTGATGCCGTTGCTGGCGCCGTCGGAGTTGATGGCCGAGCCGCGCAGCACCGCGAGCACGGTCCGCCCGTCGCGACGAGCGTCGGAGAGTCGTTGCAGCACAACGAGGCCGGCTCCCTCGCCGAACCCGGTGCCGTCCGCGCCGTCGGCGAACGCCTTGCAGCGCCCGTCCCCCGCGAGCCCACCCTGCCGGGCGAACTCGCTGAACACGCGTGGTGTGGCCATCACCGTGACACCACCGGCCAAGGCGAGGTCGCATTCCCCGTCACGCAGGGCTTTCGCGGCCAGGTGCAGCGCGACCAGCGACGACGAACACGCGGTGTCGACCGTGACCGCGGGCCCCTCGAACCCGAACGTGTAGGCGAGCCTGCCGGACGCGATGCTGGCGGCGTTGCCGGTCATGAAGTAGCCGTCGAGCGGGCTGGGGCCCGCGGTGACCGGCGGCGCGTACTCCTGCTGGATCACCCCGGCGAATACCCCGGTGCGGCTGCCGCGCAGGTCGGCAGGCCGCAGCCCGGCGCGTTCCAGCGCGGCCCACGCGATCTCCAGCAGCACCCGGTGCTGCGGGTCCATGGCCAGCGCCTCGCGCGGGGCGATGCCGAAGAACCCGGCGTCGAACCCGCCAGCGCCGGACAAGAACCCGCCCACCCCGTCGTGGGCGGGCCAGCCCCGGTCGTCCGGGAACGGGCCCAGCGCGTCGGTGCCGGAGTCCACGACCCGCCACAGGTCCTCGGGTGAGTCGACGCCGCCGGGGAAGCGGCAGGCGGTGGCGACCACGGCGATCGGGTCGGGGTCGCGCCGCGCGGCCAACTCGGCGCGGGCCGCGGCCAGCTCGGCCCGGGTGGTGGCCAGCTCCGCGCTCGCGCGGCGCAGGTAGTCGATCAGCTTCCGCTCGTCGGTCATGGCGTCCCCTCAGCGCAGCTGCGCGTCGATGAGTGCGAACAGTTCGTCCACGTCGGTCGGTGCCTGCGGGGTGGGCGCGGGGGCGAGCCTGCCGAGCAGGTGGTCGGCCAGGGCGGTGGGGGTCGGGTAGTCGAACACCACCGTCGCCGACAGCCGCAGTCCGGTCACCTTGCCGAGCCGGTTGCGCAGTTCGACCGCGGTGAGCGAGTCGAACCCGAGTTCCTTGAAGGTGCGGTCCTCGTCGCCCGCGACCCCGCCGCCGAGCACGGCCCGGACCGTGCCGCGCACGGTGCCCAGCACGAGATCGCGGCCCTGTTCGGGGTCGGCGGCCAAGCGCGCGGCCAGGTCGGGGGTTTCCGCGGGCGGCGCGGCCCGCCGCTTGGCCACGAGGCCGCGCAGCACGGCGGGTGGTTCGCCCGCGGCGAGGACGGTCGTGTCGAGCCGCACGGCGACCGGGTCGGGGACGTGGGCGGCGATGGCGGCGTCGAGCGCGGCGAGGCCCTGAGCCGGGGTGAACGGCAGCAGCCCGGTCCGGCGGAGTCGCGCCCGGTCGGCGGCGGCGAGGTCGCCGGTCATGGCGCTGTCGGACGCCCACAGCCCCCACGCGATGGAGGTGGCGGGCAGGCCGTCGCGGACCCGGCGCGCGGCGATGGCGTCGAGGGCGAGGTTGGCCGCCGCGTAGCCGCCCTGGCCGGGGTTGCCGACCAGGCCCGCCGCCGAGGAGAACAGGACGAACGCGGCGAGGTCGTGGTCGCGGGTCAGCTCGTCGAGGTGGCGGGCGCCGTCGACCTTGGGGGCGAGGACGGCGCGCAGGCGGTCCTCGGTGATGCCGGGGAGGGTGGCGTCGTCGAGCACGCCCGCCGCGTGGAAGACGGCGGTGAGGTTGTCGGGGATGACCTTGGCCAGTGCGTCGCGGTCGGCGACGTCGACGGCGGCGAACTCGACGGCGTCGCCCAGTTCGGCCTTGAGTTCGGCGGCGGCCGGCGAGTCGGGGCCGCGCCTGCTCAGCAGGAGGAGGCGTTCGGCGCCGTGCCGGGTGACGAGGTGGCGGGCGAGGTGGGCGCCGATGCCGCCGGGGGCGCCGGTGATGAGGATGGTGCCGCCGGGGTCTCGCGGGGTCGGGAGGGTGAGGACGACCTTGCCGATGTGGCGGGCGTGTTGGAGGTGGCGGATGGCTTCGGGGGCGCGGTCGACGGGCCAGGCGGTGACCGGTGGCGGGGTGAGGGTGCCGTCTTCGAACAGGGCGACGAGGTCGGCGAGCATCTCGGCGATGCGGTCGGGGCCCGCTTCGATGAGGTCGAAGGCGCGGTAGGTGATGTCGGGGCGGACGGTGTCGCGGATGTCGGTCTTGCCCATCTCGATGAACCGGCCGCCGGTCCTGAGGAGGTCGAGGGAGGCGTCGACGAACTCGCGGGCGAGGCTGTTGAGGACGATGTCGACGCCGCCCGCGTTCGCGATGGGTTCGGCGAAGGTGAGGTCCCTGGAGGAGCCGATGGTCGCGGCGTGTGCGACGGCGGGCCACTTGGCGGGTGAGGCCGTGGCGTGGATGGTCAGACCCCAGTGGTGCGCGAGTTGGATGGCGGCGCCGCCGACACCGCCCGCGGCGGAGTGGATGAGCACGGATTCGCCGGGTTTGGCGGCGGCGAGGTCGCGTAGGGCGTAGTAGGCGGTGAGGAAGACTGCCGGGATCGCGGCTGCCTCGGTGAAGGTCCTCGTGGCGGGGATGCGGGTGACGAGGCGGTGGTCGGTGACGGCGGACGGGCCGATGCCGCCGCTGATCAGGCCGAAGACGCGGTCGCCGACGGTGAGTCCGGTGACGTCGGTGCCGGTCTCGGTGACGATGCCCGCGCCTTCCGTACCGAGGTCGGCGGCGCCGGGGTACATGCCGAGGGCGAGCATGGCGTCGCGGAAGTTGAGACCGCTGGCGCGCACGGCGATCCGCACGTCGGTCGGCCCGAGGGGTTGCGGCGCAAGGGGGTTGAGGACCAGGTCGTCGGCGGATCCGCCCGCCCCGGCCGCCAACCGCCAGTCCTCCGCGTCCGGGGTGGGCAGTGGCGCGGCGAGCCCGCGGAGCCTGGGGACCAGCAGGCCACCGTGGCGTTCGGCTTGCTGCGGTTCGTCCGCGGCGAGCGCCTCGACGCGCTCGTTCGCGCTGTCGAGCAGCACGATCCGGCCCGGCTCCTCCGACTGGGCGCTGCGGACGAGCCCCCACACGGCGGCACCGTCCACTGTGGGCCGCTCCCCCGGCACCGCGGCCACGGCGCCGGTCGTGCGGACGACGATCGTGCCGCTGTCCGCGGCGAGCGCCCGGCGGAGCGCGTCGGCGAAGTCCGCCAGGTGGCTTTCCAGGCTCGTCGAGCCGATGGCGGGCACGTGCAGAACGGTGTGCGCGGGCGCCTCGGCAGGCGTGGCCGCCTCCCAGGTGACGTGGTGCAGGGGGACGTCGGCGAGGTCGACGGCGCGGAAGTCGATGCCCGCGATGTCGGCGACGACGCGGCCGGTGGGGTCGGCGATGCGCGCGGTGACGCTGTCGTCGCCCTTGCGGAGCCAGACGCGGAGCCTGCCGTCGGCCGGGGTGAGGGTGGCGCCGCGCCAGGTGAAGGGCAGGCGGGTGGCGCCGGAGAACCAGCCCACCAGGCCGACGCCGTGCAGCGCGGTGTCCAGCAGGGCCGGGGAGAGGGCGAAGCCGGTGGGGCCGTTGACCTCGATCTCGGCGAAGACCTCGTCGGCGCGGCGCCAGGCGGCGCGGAGGCCTTGGAAGCTCGGGCCGTAGTGGTAGCCCGCGGTGGCGAGGTCGGTGTAGACCGCGTCCACCGGCACGGGCTCGGCGCCGGCGGGCGGCCAGGCGGGGAGCCACTCGCCGAGTGGTGCGGGGGCGGTGGCGGAACCGGTGGCGTGGACGGTCCACTCGGCGCCGAGCGGGGTGTCGTGGGTCCCGGGGCGGGTGGAGATGGTGATGGCGCGGTCGGCGTCGACGGCGACCTGGATCTCGACCGGGTCGTCACCGAGGACGACCGGGCGGGCGAGGACCAGTTCGGCGATGGTGGGGGCACCGAGGAGACCGGCGGTGTGGGCGGCGAGTTCGGTGAGTGCCGCGCCGGGGACCAGAACGGTGCCCTCGACGGCGTGGTCCGCGAGCCACGGGTGGGTGCTCAGGGCGACGGTGCCCTGGGTGAGGACACCGTCGGGGGTGCGGATGACCGTGTCCAGCAACGGGTGGCCGGTGGGGCGGGCGGGAGCTGTTGTCGTGGCGTCGAGCCAGAACCGCCTGCGGTCGAAGGCGTAGGCGGGCAGGTCGAAGACGCGGCGCCGGTCGCCGAGGTAGCCCGCCCAGGTGACCGGGACGCCGCGCACCCAGGCCTCGGCGACCGAGGCGAGGACGCGGTCCAGTCCCCCGTCGCCGCGGCGGAGGGTGCCGAGGACGGCGAGGTCAGGGCGGTCCACCTCGTCGAGGGTGTCCTGCACGGCGACCGACACCACGGGGTGCGGGCTGATCTCGATGAACACCCGGTGGCCCGCCGCCGCGGCGGCGCGCACGGCCGGGTCGAGGCGGACCGCCTGGCGCAGGTTCCGGTACCAGTAGTCCGGTTGGAACAGGCCGTCCGGTTCGGCGAGCGCGCCGGACACGGTGGAGAAGACCTGGGCGGTCGGCTCGCCGAGCACCACCTCGGGGAGCACGGACCGGATCTCGTCGGCGATGGACTCGACGTGGGCGGTGTGGGAGGCGTAGTCGACGTCGATCAGCCGGGTCCGTGCGCCGAGTTCGTCGAACCGGGCCTGGACCCGGGCGACGCCGTCGGGGTCGCCCGCGACGACCGTGGCGCGGGGGCCGTTGTGCGCGGCGACGCTGACGCCCGGTTCGAGCAGCGGTTCCACCTCGGCGGCCGGGGCGGCGATCGACAGCATCGCGCCGCGCCCGGCGATGGCCCGGATGGCCCGGCTGCGCAGCGCGGCGACGGCCGCCGCGGCAGGCAGGGCGAGCGCGCCGGAGGCGACGGCGGCGGCGATCTCGCCCTGGGAGTGCCCGATCACCGCGGCCGGGGTGACACCGAAGGACCGCCACACGGCGGTGAGCGCGGTCATCGTCGCCCACAACGCGGGCTGCACGACGTCGACCGACGCGTCCGGGCCCTGCCCGGCGAGGTGCCCCAGCAGGGACCACCCGGTGACGGCGTCGACCGCGGCGGCGGCCTCGGCGAGCCGTTCGGCGAAGGGCGGGTACTGCTGGAGCGCGGTGGCCATGCCGTCCCATTGCGCGCCCTGCCCCGGGTAGAGGAAGACGGGCTCGTGCGGTCCGGTGGCGTGCCCGGTCACGACGGACGGGTGCGGTTCGTCGGACGCCAAGGCGTGCAGGGCTTCCCGGGCCTGCTCGGTGCCGGTCGCGACGATCACGGCGCGGTGGTCGAACTCGGGCCGGGAGCGGACCAGTTCGGCCGCGACGTCGGCCAGGTCGCGCTCGGCGTCGAGGTAGTCGCGCAGTCGGCTCGCGGCCAGGCGGAGCGCGGCGGGCGACTTGGCGGACAGCGCGAGCGGGACCGGGCGGGCGAGGGGCTCGACCGCCTGGTGGTCCTCGACGATCGGGGGCTCCTCGATGATCACGTGGGCGTTGGTGCCGCTCATGCCGAACGCGGACACCCCGAACCGGCGCGGGCGGGCGCCGCGCGGCCACGGCGTGTTCTCGGTGAGCAGCGCGACGCCGTCGGACCAGTCGACCCGGGTGCTCGGGGCGTCGACGTGCAGGGTCCGGGGCAGGGTCTCGCGGCGCAGCGCCTCGACCATCTTGATCACCCCGCCGACGCCCGCGGCGGCCTGCGTGTGGCCGATGTTGGACTTGAGCGAGCCCAGCCGCACCGGCTCGGGTCGCGGCGCGCCGTAGGTGTTGACGATCGCGTTCGCCTCGACCGGGTCGCCGAGGGTGGTGCCGGTGCCGTGCGCCTCGACGGCGTCGACGTCGGCGGGGCCGAGCCCGGCGGCGCGCAGGGCGTCGCGGATGACCCGTTCCTGGGAGGGGCCGTTCGGCGCGGTCAGGCCGTTGGAGGCGCCGTCCTGGTTGACCGCCGACCCCCGCAGCACGGCGAGGACCGGGTGGCCGTTGCGCTGGGCGTCGGAGAGCCGCTCGACGAGCAGCACGCCCGCGCCCTCGCTGAACCCGGTGCCGTCGGCCGAGTCGGCGAACGCTCGGCAGCGCCCGTCCGGGGACAGGCCGCGCTGCCGGGAGAACTCGACGAAGGTGTCCGGGGTCGCCATCACGGTCGCGCCGCCCACCAGGGCGAGGTCGCACTCCCCGTCGCGCAGGGCCTTCGCGGCCAGGTGCAGGGCGACCAGCGACGACGAGCACGCGGTGTCGACGGTGAGCGCGGGCCCGGTGAGGCCGAGGGTGTAGGCGACGCGGCCGGAGGCGACGCTGCCCGCGCTGCCGGTGCCGAGGTAGCCGCCGTGCTCGCCGGGGGCGGTGCGGGCCCGGGCGCCGTACTCGGTGTAGATCAGTCCGAAGTAGACACCGGTGCGGCTGCCGCGCAGCGTGGTCGGGTCGATGCCCGCGCGTTGCGCCGCCTCCCACGAGGTCTCCAGCAGCAGCCGCTGCTGCGGGTCGACCGCGCGCGCCTCGCGGGGGTTGAGCTCGAAGAAGGCGGGGTCGAAGTCGGCGGCGTCGTGCAGGAAGCCGCCGTGCCTGGCGTAGGAGGTGGCGGGGTTGTCCGGGTCGTCGTGGAAGAGGGCGGCCAGGTCCCAGCCGCGGTCGTCGGGGAACTCGCCGATGGCGTCGGTGCCGGATTCGACCAGCCGCCACAGGTCCTCGGGAGAGGTGACGCCGCCGGGGTAGCGGCAGGCGGTGGCGACGATGGCGATCGGTTCGTCGGTATTTCTGGTGATCTGGCGGGTTTCGGTGGCCTGGGAGGTCAGGAAACGGGCCAGGTCGCGGGGGGTGGGGTGGTCGAAGACGAGGGTGGCGGGGAGTGGGGTGCCTGTGAGCTTCGCTAGGTGGTCGCGGACTTGGACTGCCGTCATGGAGTCCAGGCCGAGGTCGCGGAAGGGCAGGTCGGGGCGGACGGCGTTGGGTGAGTCGTGGCCGAGGAGGCCCGCGACGACCTTGCGGACCGTGGCGAGCGCGGCGTCGGGAGTGGCGCCGATGCCGTTGCCCGCGTCCGCGCTGCGAAGTTGGCGGGTGCGTGGGGCAGGTGCGTGGGTGGTGGCCGCGACGGTGGTCGGGTCGATGGTGCGGAAGGTGAGGGCGTCGATGGTGAGGACGGGCAGACCGGATTGGTCGACAGCGGTGAGTGCGATGGTGTCGGTGCCGGTTTCGGTGATGAGGAACCTGAGAGCGGTGGCGTTGCGGGCGTGCAGTCGCACGGCGGTGAAGTCGAAGGGGGCGGTGATGGTGTCGCGGGGGCGGGCGAGGAACTGGGCCTGGATCGCGCCGTCGAGCAGGGCGGGGATGATGGCGTGGCCGGGGATCGGTTCGGGGACGGCCACTTCGGCGGTGACGGTGTTCGAGCCGCGCGTGATTGCGTTGAGGGCGCGGAGTTCCGGGCCGTAGTGGACGCCGGTCAGCGTCTCGTAGGCGACCTCGACGGTGTGCCCTTCGGGGAAGGTTGGAGGGTGTGGAACCGGGGTGTCGTCGGCGGTGAGGACTCCGGTGGCGACCTTGACCCAAGCACGGGAGTATCCGGTGTAGACGGTCAGGTCGCCGTCGGGGCTGACGGTGGCTTGCAGGTCGATGCCGCGTTCGGGGACGTCTACGGGTGCCAGCAGGGAAAGGGAGCGCACGTCCGGTAGGCCGAGTTCGGCGCCGATGGCGAGCGCGAGGTCGACCAGGGCGGTACCGGGGAGCACGGTGCGGTCGCCGACGCGGTGCGCCGCGGTCCAGCCGGTGCCCGGGATGTGCCCGCTGACCAAGGCGCTGCCGTCGGCACCGTGGACGACGGCGTCGAGCAGCGGGTGTTCGGCGGACGTGGCGCCGCGCGTGGTGACGGTGTCGAGCCAGTAGCGGCGGAGTTGGAACGGGTAGGTGGGCAGGTCGACGACGCGTCCCGGGGTGTGGGCGGACCAGTCGACGGCGACGCCTGCGGCGTGGGCGTGGCCCGCGGCGACGAGGAACCGGTCGAGGCCGCCGTCCTCGCGGCGGAGGGTGCCGAGGGCGGTGCCGTCGGGGACGGTGTCGCCGAGGGCGGCCGTGAGGACCGGGTGGGGGCTGATCTCCAGGAACACCCGGTGCCCGGCGGCGGCCAGTCCCGCGACGGTGTCGCTGAGGCGGACCGGTTGGCGGAGGTTGTCGAACCAGTACCCGGCGTCGAGAGTGGTGGTGTCGATCGGGCCCGCGGTCACCGTGGAGTGGAACTCGACGGCGGATCGTCGGGGGCGGACCTCGGCGAAGGCGGTGGTCAGGTCGTCTCGGAGCGCCTCGACGGCGGGCGAGTGGGACGCGTAGTCGACGGAGATCACTCGGGCGCGGACGTCGGTGTAGGACTCGACCAGCGCGGTGACGGCGTCGACCGGTCCGGCGACGACGGTTGAGCGGGGGCCGTTGATCGCGGCGATCACCACCCCGTCCCGCAGGTGCTCCGTGACCTCGTCGGCGGCGAGTTCGATCGACGCCATGGTGCCGCTGCCCGCGATGGCCGCGATGGCGCGCGACCGCAGCGCGACGAGCTTGGCGGCGTCGGCGAGGTCGAGCGCGCCCGCGACGTACGCCGCCGCGATCTCGCCCTGCGAGTGGCCGACGACGGCCGCCGGGGTGACCCCGACCGCCTTCCACTGCGCGGCGAGGCCGACCATCACCGCGAACAGCGCGGGCTGCACGACCTCGACCCGGGCGAACACCTCCGGGTCGGCACCGCGCAGCACGTCGACGAGGTCCCAGTCGGTGTGCGGGGCCAAGGCGTCGGCACAGCGCCGGATCTCGTCGGCGAACGCGGGCGCCTGGTCGAGCAACGCGGCGGCCATGCCGACCCATTGCGCGCCCTGCCCGGGGAAGACGAACACGGGCTGTTCGACCCGCACGCTGTCCCCCACCGCCGCGCGCGGCGACGGGAGGTCCGCGGCGACGGCGGCCAGCGCCTGGTCCAGTTCCGCCAGCGTGCCGCCGACCGCGACGGCCCGGTGCGCGAGTCGTGCGCGCGCCGTGGCGAGGGTGTGCGCGGTGTCGGCGAGGTCGCCGCCCGCGGCGAGGAAAGCGCGGATGCTCTCGGCATGCGCCCGGACAGCCGCCGCGCTCGCACCCGACAGCAACAACGGCACCGGGGCACCGTCTTCGCCTAGGGTCGGTTCCGCGGCGGCCGGTTCGGGGACGGCTTCGATGATGACGTGCGCGTTCGTCCCGCTGATGCCGAACGACGACACGGCCGCGCGGTGCGGTCGGTCGCGGGGCGGGAGCGGGGTGGCGGTGGTGGCGATGGACAGGCCTGAGGTGGGCCAGTCGAGGTGCGGGGACGGGGTGGCCGCGTGCAGGGTGGCGGGGAGGGTGCCGTTGCGCAGGGCGAGGATCGCTTTGATCACGCCGCCGACGCCCGCCGCGGCCTGGGTGTGGCCGATGTTGGACTTGAGCGAGCCGAGCAGCACCGGGTCGGCGGCGGAGTGCGCGGCGCCGTAGGTGGCGGCGAGGGCACCGGCCTCGATCGGGTCGCCGAGCGGGGTGCCGGTGCCGTGGCCCTCGATGACGTCGACGTCGGCCGGGGTGAGGGCGGCGTCGGCGAGCGCGGCGCGGATGACGCGCTGCTGGGCGGCGCCGTTGGGGGCGGAGAGCTGGGTGCTGGCGCCGTCGGAGTTGACGGCGCTGCCGCGCAGGACCGCCAGCACGGGGTGGCCGAGGCGCCGGGCGTCGGAGAGGCGTTCGATGAGCAGCAGGCCGACGCCCTCGGCCCAGCCGGTGCCGTCGGCGTCGGCGGAGTAGGCCTTGCACCGGCCGTCCGGGGAGAGGCCGCGCTGCCGGGAGAACTCGACGAACGTGCCGGGGGTGGCCATCACGGTCGCGCCGCCGACCAGGGCCTGCGCGCACTCGCCGCGGCGGATGGCCTGGGCGGCGTAATGCAGGGCGACCAGCGAGGACGAGCACGCGGTGTCGACGGTCAGCGCCGGTCCCTCCAGCCCGAAGGCGTACGCGACCCGGCCGGAGGCGATGCTGCCCGCGCTGCCGAGTCCGATGTAGCCCTCGAAACCGTCGGGGGCGCGGCCGTGGCGGGAGCCGTAGTCGGCGTACATGACGCCGACGAACACGCCGATCCGCTGCCCGGCCACGGACCTGGGGTCGATCCCGGCCCGTTCGAACGCCTCCCAGGCGGTGTGCAGCAGGAGCCGCTGCTGCGGGTCGACGGTCAGCGCCTCGCGCGGGCCGACGCCGAACAGCTCGGCGTCGAAGTCGGCGGCGTCGTGCAGGAAGCCGCCGGACCCCGAGTAGGTGGTGCCGGGCTTGTCCGGGTCGGGGTCGACCAGGTCGGCGGGCCAGCCCCGGTCGGTGGGGAACGGCCCGACGGCGTCGCGGCCGTCGGCCAGCAGGTCCCACAGCTGCTCCGGGGTGCCGACCCCACCGGGGTAGCGGCACGCCATCGACACGACCGCCAACGGCTCCCGCGCGGCGGAGGTGACCTCCTCCAACCGCGTGCGCGTCCGCAGCAACTCCGCGGTGGTGCGCTTGAGGTAGTCGCGAAGTGTGTCCTCGCTAGACATCGGCGGCACGGCTCCCGTCACTCGCTCAGTTCGCTTTCCAGCAACGCCACCAGCTCATCACCGCGCGCCAAACCGCCACCAAAGCTGTGACATGGCCTCGGCTCCGCCGAGGCGGCGAGAGCTGTGACAATGGCCGAGGCTCCGCCTCGGCGGCCAGATCGCCTTTGATCCGATCTCTTCCCTCCCGATTTCGCGAGGCCCCAGGGGGCCCCGCGAAATCGCTCAGTCCGGAGACCGGCGCGATCTCGCGGGCGAGCGGCGAGGAGATGCCCCAATCACAGTGGTCGGAGAACCCCGCCACCGTCCGTTGCACTCGCTCATTCGCTGAGTTCTTTGTCCAGTAGCCCGAACAGCTCGTCGTCGGTGGCCGAGTCCACGCCGAAGGCGTCCGGGGTGTCACCCAGGTCCGCCAAGGCCGCCTTGAGGGCCGCGATGATGTCGGCGCGGGTGTTGTCGTCGCGGTGGGCGGTGCTTACCAGTGCGTCCAGGGCGGACAGGTCGGGTTTGGTGTCGGTGACCAGGTCAAGGAGGTGGGTGGTGAGGGCAGCGGCTGTGGGGTGGTCGAACAGGAGAGTCGCCGGGAGTTGGCCACCGATGTCGAGGCCGAGTTTGGTGCGCAGCTCGATGGCGGTCAGCGAGTCGAGCCCCAGGTCGAACAGGCCGGTGTCGTCGGGGACCACGGCCAGGCCCAGCACCTCCGTGATCCGGTCGGCCACCGTGGTGCGGACGATCCGTCGCGCGGCTTCGACATCCACAGTGGACACTCGTTCGACCAGGGTCACCGTGGTGGTCTTCTGGCGCGGCACCAGGTCGGCGAAGATCTCCGGACCGCCGGGGCGGGCGGAGATCAGCGCGGGGACGGTGGTCGCCCGACCGGAGGACAGGGCCGCGTCGAAGTGGACCAACCCTTCGGCGATGGTGGCGGCCCGGAGGCCGAGTCCGGCGATCCGGGCTCGGTGGGCCGCGTCCAGTTCGGCGCCCATGCCGGTGTCCCAGAGGCCGAACGCCAGGGAGGTGCCGGGGAGACCCGAGGCTTGACGGTGGGCGGCGAGGGCGTCGAGGAAGGTGTTGGCCGCGGCGTAGTTGGCCTGGCCCGCGTTCCCGATGACGCCCGCGATGGACGAGAACAGCGCGAAGACGCGCAGCGGGCGGTCGGCGGTGAGGTGGTGCAGGGTCCAGGCGGCGTCCACCTTGGCGCGGAAGACACGGTCCACGTCGTCGTCCGTCAGGTTCTCGAGGACGCCGTCGGCGAGCACACCTGCCGCGTGGATGACGGCGGTGAGGTCGGGGACGGTGTCAAGCAGCGCACGGGTGGCGTCCGTGTCGGCCAGGTCGGCCGCGCGGACCTCCGCGCCCAACTCCTCGCCGAGTGCCCGGAGCGCCGGGTCGGCCTGCCCCCGCCGTGACACGAGCAGCAGCTTCCGCACGCCGTGGGTGTCGGCCAGGTGCCGGGCCACGGCGGCGCCGAGCGCACCGCCCGCGCCGCTGAGCAGCACGGTCCCGTCGCCGAAGTCGACCGGGGTGTCCGACCGGGTCGGGGTGTGCAGGCGCGGAACCGAGACCCCACCGCGACGCAGGGCCACCTCACCCGGCCGCCCGGCGGCGATCGCCGACAACGCGGCGATGCTGGACGGGTCGTCGTCGGTGTCGATGACGCTGACGCGGCCGGGTCGCTCGGCGCGGGCCGTGCGGACCAGGCCCCACAGCACAGCGGCGTTCGGGTCGGCCACGGTGTCGCCGTCGACGGCGGCCACCGCGCCCCGGGTGACCACGACGACGTGCTCCGGCGCGGTCAGGATCAGGTCCCGGACCTCGCGGAAGGCCGCACGGGGGTCGGAGGTGTCCGGCTCGACGACTCGGACCTCGGCGTTGCCCGACGGCAGCGGGGTCGGTACCCACACCACCTCGTAGGGCGCGGGTACGCGCACTCCGCCGAGTCCGCTCGTGGGGCGGAGCCGGACCTCGTCGGCGGTCAGTACCGGGCGCCCGGCTCGGTCGATGACGCTCACGGCGAACGAGTCCGCGCCGGTCGACGTGATCCGCGCCCGTAGCGGCCCCTCCGGCACGGTGTGCGTACGGACTCCGCGCCAGGCATAGGGAATCTCGACCGGGGCTCCCGGTTCACGGTCGGCGATCCACGCGTGCAACACGGCGTCCAGCGCGCCGACCGCCGAGGCCGGGGCGACGTCGGCGTACCGGTGGTCGCCGTCGCGCCATAGCGCGATCAGGTTCCGGAACGCCGGGCCGTAGTCGTACCCGAGTGCCGCGAGTGCCTGGTACGACACGGGAACAGGCTCGGCGGCAGGACGGTGGCCATCCCAGACGTCCTCGGGTCCCGAGTCGGCCACGGTGGCTTCGGCGTTGAGCGACCAGGGTTCGTCGCCGACCCTGCTGTGCACGCGTAGCGAGTCGCCATCCACAGTGACCCGAAGGTCGACGGTCTCGGTGACGATGAGCGGCGCGTGCAGGACGAGTTCCTCCACAACGGGTTTGCCGTGCCGCGCACCGAGCCACCCCACCAACTCGACCAGCGCGACAGCGGGCACCAGCGTGGTCCCCAACACCGCGTGGTCGGCAAGCCACGGCTGAGCGGCGAGCGAGACAAGTCCTGTGTAGACGGTCTGATCGGTGTCGGGGATCGTCACGGCACCGGTGAGCAACGGGTGACCGGGGGCATCCGGCCGGGCCAGTGCGGGCGCGTCGAGCCAGTACCGCTCGCGGGCGAAGGCGTAGGTGGGCAAGGGAATGGGTGCGGCTTCCGGGTACAGAGCCCGCCAGTCCCAGCCGATCCCGGCGACGAAACCCCGCGCGACCAGCGTCCACACCGCCGTCAGGTCGTCGGCGCGGCGGGTCAGCGCGGGCAGGGCGACCGCGTCCGGCAGCGTCTCCCCCACCTGCGTGGTCAGCACCGCGTCCGGCCCCACCTCGACGAACACCCCGGCGCCGAGCGCGGCCACGGTGTCGGCGAAGCGCACGGTTCCCCGCACCTGGTCGACCCAGTGGTCCGCCGAGCCGAGCCGCCGCGCGTCGGCGGGGGCGGCCGTGACGGTGGACAGCAGCGGGTACGCGGGTTCGCGCGCGTCGAGGGTGCCGATGGCGTCGCGGAAGCCGGGCAGCATCGGGTCCATCAGCGCCGAGTGGAACGCGTGGCTGACGGTGAGCCGCTTGGTGCGCGCGAACCCGGCCGCGACGGCGGTGACGACGTCCTCCGGCCCGGACAGCACCACCGAGTTCGGCCCGTTCACGGCGGCGATGTCGACCCCGTCGGGGATCTCGTCGACCGCGGCGCGGACGGACACCATGGCCCCGCCGGTCGGCAGCGCCTGCATGAGCGTGCCCCGAGCGGCGACGACCGCCACCGCATCGGCCAGCGACAGGGCGCCGACGGCGTGCGCGGCGGCCAGTTCGCCGATCGAGTGCCCGGCGGCGCCCGCCGCGACGAGCCCCCACGACTCCAGCAGCCGGGCCAAGGCGACCTCGACGGTGAACAGCGCGGCCTGCGTGTTGCGGGTCTGGTCGAGTTCGGTGCCCGCGATGGCGGCTCGGACGTCGATGCCGTGCCTGCCGAACTCGTCGGCGACCGCGTCGAACGCGTCGGCGTAGACGGGGAACCGGCTGCGCAGCGCGGTTCCCATGCCGGTCCGCTGGCTGCCCTGCCCGGTGAACAGCAGCGCGACCGCGCCCTTGGCGGGCGACCCGGTGACCACGCCGTCGCCGGTGGTCCCGGCCGCGAGGTGATCGAGACCGCGTAGGAGGTCCTCGCGGGAGGCGCCCACAACGGCCCCGCGCACCGGGAAACGCGTGCGCGTGGTGACGAGCGAGAACGCCAGGTCGGTCAGGTCGGGGTCGGTGGTCCGCACGTGCTCGGCCAGGCGCGCGGCCTGGGAGCGCAGGCCCTCGGGTGTCTTCGCGCTCAGCGCCCAGACGCGGGTGGTGCCGTCGTCCGGCCGGTCCGGCGTGGCGGGGTCGGGTCCTTCTTCGAGGATCACGTGCGCGTTGGTGCCGCCGATGCCGAAGGACGACACGGCCGCGCGGCGCGGTCCGTCGGTGTCCCACGGGGTGGTCTCGGCGGGCACGACGACCGTTCCCGCCGACCAGTCCACGTGCGGGCTCGGTTCGCGCAGGTGCAGGGTCGCGGGCAGTTCGCGGTGCCGCATGGCCTGCACGAGCTTGATCACCCCGGCGACGCCCGCCGCGGCCTGGGTGTGGCCGAGGTTGGACTTCACCGAGCCCATCCGCAGCGGCGCGCGCCCGGCGCGGTCGGCGCCGTAGGTGGCCAGCACCGCCCCGGCCTCGATCGGGTCGCCGAGCCGGGTGCCGGTGCCGTGGGCCTCCAGCACGTCGATGTCGGCGGGCCGCAGCCCGGCCACGCCCAGGGCGCGCCGGATGACGCGCTCCTGCGACGGGCCGTTCGGCGCGGTCAAGCCGTTGGAGGCGCCGTCGGAGTTGACCGCGGAGCCCCGGACCACGGCGAGCACGCGGTGGCCGTGGCGGCGCGCGTCGGAGAGCCGTTCCAGGACGAGGATCCCGGCGCCCTCGGCCCACGCGGTGCCGTCGGCGTCGGCGGAGAACGGCTTGCACCGGCCGTCCGGCGCCAGGCCGCGCTGGCGGGAGAACTCGATGAAGGTGGCCGGGCTCGCCATCACCGTGGCGCCACCGGCGAGCGCGAGGTCGCACTCCCCCGCGCGCAGCGCCTGCGCGGCTTGGTGCAGGGCGACGAGCGACGACGAGCAGGCGGTGTCGACGGTGACCGCCGGGCCCTCCAGTCCGAGGGTGTAGGCGACGCGGCCGGAGGCGACGCTGCCCGCGCTGCCGCTGACCAGCCAACCCTCCAGGTCGCCGCTGGCGCCGGGGCGCTGGTGCAGGCGGGCGCCGTAGTCGGAGTACATGACGCCGACGAACACGCCGCTCTGGCTGCCGCGCAGGGTCGTGGGGTCGATGCCCGCGTCCTCGACGGCCTCCCAGGCGGTGTGCAGCAGCAGGCGTTGCTGCGGGTCGACGGCGAGGGCCTCGCGGGGGCTGATGCCGAAGAAGGTGGGGTCGAAGTCGGCGGCGTCGTGCAGGAAACCGCCGTGGCGGACGGTGGAGGTGCCGGGGTGGTCCGGGTCCGGGTCGAACAGGGCGGGGTCCCAGCCGCGGTCGGTGGGGAACTCGGTGATCGCGTCGGTGCCGTCGCGGAGGAGGGTCCACAGGTCGTCGGGGGTGCGGACGCCGCCGGGGAAGCGGCAGGCCATGCCGACGATGACGACCGGATCACTGGAGTCTTGATCTCGGGCGGCCGTCGGCCCCCCAAGTTCCGGTTTAGTCGCGGGAGACGACAGTTTCGGGGCGTTCGGGTGGGGGCTGTGGATAACTGCGGACAGCTGGGTGCGGAGGTGGTCGGTGAGGGCGGCGGCGGTGGGGTGGTCGAAGACGATGGTGGTGGGCAGTCGGGTGCCGAGGCGGTCGGTGAGGCGGTTGCGGAGGTCGACGGCCATCAGGGAGTCGAAGCCGAGTTCGGTGAAGGGGCGGTCGCGGTCGATGTCGGCGGCGGAGTCGTGGCCGAGGACCGCGGCGATGGCGGTGCGGACGACGTCGTCGAGGTCTCCGGAGGCGGTCGCGGTCACCGGGAAGGCGCGGTGTCGGGCGACGGCGCCGAGGTCGAGTCGGGCCGCGGTGACACTGCCCTGGACGCCGAGTACCCGGTCGAAAAGGGCGAGGCCGTCGGTCTCGGTGAGCGGTCGGATGCCCGCTGCGGCAAGGCGTTCGCGGTCGCGGGCGGCGAGGCCGCCCGCCAGTCCGTCGGCGAGGTCCCAAAGTCCCCAGTGGACGACGGTGGCCGGTAGGCCCGCTTCGACGCGGGCGCGCGCGACGGCGTCGAGTGCGGAGTTCGCTGCCGCGTAGGCCGCCTGGCCCGCCGTGCCGAGGACGCCGGCGACGGAGCCGAAGAGCACGAACGCGGCGGGTGGGTGTTCGCGGGTCAGTTCGTCCAGGGTCTGGGCGGCGCGGACCTTCACGTCGAAGGTGCGGCGCAACGCCTCCGGGTCGACGCGCTCGATGATGGCGTCTTCGGCGATGGCGGCGGCGTGGATGACGGCGGTGAGCGGGCCGAGTTCGGTCAGGAGCACGGCGACCGCGTCGGCGTCGGTGATGTCGAGTGCGATGGATCGGGCGCCTTCGACCGCACGGCCGCCGCGGCTGACGACGACGACTTCACCGACGCCGTGCCGTTCCCGCAGGTGTCGCACGAGCCGGGTGCCGAGGGCGCCGGTGCCGCCGGTGATCAGGACGGTCCCGCCCGTGAGGTCGGGGGTGTCCGGGGTGTTCCCGGCGGGGACCAGGCGCGGGCGGTGGACGCGGCCCGCGCGGATCGACGCTTCCGGGAACTCGGCGGTGTCCGGGGCGGTACCGTCGGTGTCGAGCAGCGCGAAACGGCCGGGGCGTTCGGCCTGTGCCGCGCGGATGAAGCCCCACGCGGCGGCCACTTCGGGGGTGTGGATGCCGTTGGCGCGGAAGACGATGCGGGGGCCGTCGGTGAGCACGGCTCGGCGGACCTGGTCGACGTCGGTGACGTCCACGACCACGTGCGGCACGGAGTCGCTTGTCGCGGTCGGGGTCCAGCGCACGGTGTAGAGGTCGGCGTCGGTGGCGTGTCCTCGCAGGCGCAACCGGTCGACGCGGAACACGGGTTCGCCGTCGGCGGTGACGAGGACGCGGTAGGTGTCGGTGTCGATCTCGGTCAGGAACGCGGTCGCCCGGCGCGCGGTGCCGGGTTTGTACCAGACGCCGTCGAAGGCGAACGGGACGCGGTTCGGTCGTTCGATGACCAACGCGTGCAGGGCGGCGTCGAGGAGCGCGATGGCGCTGTGCGCGGATTCGGGCACCTCCACCTCGGCCTGGACGGTGTCGCCGACGCGGGCGATGGCCCGGAGGCCCCGGAAGGTCGGCCCGTACTCGTACCCGTTGCCGGCCAGCTCGCGGTAGGGGTCGGTGGGGTCGGCGGGCGTTGTCCGGGGTGCGGTCGGGGTGTCGGTCGCGGTGCCGCGGGCGGCGGTGGCGTGGGTGTCCCAGTCCGGTCCGGCGGCGATCGTGACGTCGCCGCCCGGGGTGACCGTGACGCGGAGCCGGGTGTCCTGCTCGACCTCGACCGGCCGGTGCACGACGAAGTCGTCCACGTTCGGGCCCACCAGCGCGGTGATGACGTCGAGGAGCGCGACCGCGGGGACCACGGTCCGGCCGTCGATCCGGTGGTCGGCGAAGGTGTTCGCGGCGAGGAGGCCGGTGGCGACGAGTCCGCCGTCCGGCAGGTCGACCACGGCGCCCAGCAGCGGGTGCGGCGCGGGGGTGAGGCCCAGTCCGGTCGCGTCGCCGCGGCCGGGGGTGGCGTCGATCCAGTAGCGGCGGGTCTGGAAGGGGTAGGTGGGCAGGTCGACGACGTGGCCGCGCGGGTAGAGCGGGGTGAGGTCGACGGGCACCCCGGCGGTGAACAGGGCGCCCAGGGCGGTGTCGCGGGTCTCGAACTCGTCCTTTCCGGGCCGCAGCAGGGGCACGGCGACGACGTCGACGGTCTGCCGGGCCGCCGCGGCCAGGCCGCCGTCGGGTCCGACCTCCAGGAAGGTGGTCACGCCGTCGGCGTGCGCGGCCTCGACCGCCTCGGCGAACCGGACCCGACCGCGCAGCTGCCGGACCCAGTACTCGGGGTCGGTGACCTCGTCGGTGATCCGGCCCAGGGCCGTGGACGCGATCGGGACGCGGGGCTCGTGGAAGGTGGCGGTGGCGAGGACAGCGCGGAACTCGTCGAGGACGTCGTCCATGTGCGCGGAGTGGAAGGCGTGACCGACGCGCAGGCGGGTGGCGCGGTGGCCCCCGGCCTTCCAGTCGGCGACCACGGCGTCGACCGCGTCGGCGTCGCCGGACACCACGACCGCGCGCGGCCCGTTGACCGCCGCGATCTCGACGTGCTCGAAAGCCTCGGCCTCCTCGACCGTGGCCTCCACCGCCGCCATCGCGCCCGGTCGGGCCGACTGCATCAACCGGCCGCGCGCCACTACGATTTTCGCGGCGTCGGGCAGGCTGAGCACCCCGGCCACGTGCGCGGCGGCGAACTCGCCGATCGAGTGTCCGATGAGGACGTCCGGGGTGATCCCGAACTTTTCGATCTCCCGGTATCCGGCGATTTCAACGGCGAACAAGGCGGGTTGGGCGTAGCGGGTCTCCTTGAGGAGTTCCGCGTCCAGGACCAGGTCGCGGAGTGGGACGTCCAGGAGCGGGTCGAGGTGTTCGGCGATCTCGTCGAGCCCGTCGCCGAGCAGCCGGGCGCCCATGCCCGCGCGTTGGCTGCCCTGGCCGGAGAACAGGACGCCGAGCCTGCCGTCCCCGGCCTTGCCGGGGAGTTCGCGTCCTTCGGCGAGTGCCCGCAGCCCTTCCGCGCCGCGGACCGCCGCGCGCACGCCGAACCTGGCGCGGCGGGCGAGGGTGTAGCCCGCGTTCGGCGCGTCGACCAGCCGGGCCGCCTGCGCGCGCAACGCCTGTTCGGTGCGGGCGGAGAGCACCAGCAGGTCGGTGGTGTCCGGGGTCGGTTCGGGGTCTTGGTCCGGGGACTGTTCGAGGACGACGTGGGTGTTGGTGCCGGAGATGCCGAAGGCGGAGACCGCGCCGCGTCGACGGTCGGTCGCGGGCCACGGGGTGGTGGCGGTGGCGAGGGTGACGCCGGCGTCCCGCCAGTCGACGTGCGGGGTGGGGTTCTCGGCGTGCAGGGTGCGCGGGAGGACGCCGTGGCGCAGGGACTGGACCATCTTGATGACGCCGCCGATGCCCGCGGCGGCCTGGGTGTGGCCGATGTTCGACTTGAGCGAGCCGAGCAGCGCGGGGGTGGCGCGGGTGCCGCCGTAGACGGTGATCAGGGCGCGGGCCTCGATGGGGTCGCCGAGGCGGGTACCGGTGCCGTGCGCCTCGATGGCCTGGACGTCGCCGGGGGCCAGCGCGGCGGCGGCGAGGGCCTTGCGGATGACGGCTTCCTGCGCGGCGCCGTTGGGGGCGGTGAGGCCGTTGGACGCGCCGTCCTGGTTGACGGCAGAGCCGCGGACGACGGCGAGGACGGGGTGACCGGCGGCGCGGGCGGTGGAGAGCCGTTCGACGACCACGACGCCCGCGCCTTCCGACCAGCCGGTGCCGTCGGCGTCGGCGGCGAAGGCGCGGCAGCGGCCGTCGGCGGACAGGCCGCGTTGGCGCGCGAACTCGACGAACACGCCGGGTGAGGCCATGACCGCGACACCGCCCGCGATGGCCCGGGTCGACTCTCCGGAGCGGACCGAGCGGACGGCGAGGTCGAGCGCGACCAGCGAGGACGAGCAGGCGGTGTCGACGGTCAGCGCGGGGCCGGAAAGGCCCAGGACGTAGGCGATGCGGCCGGACGCGACGCTGGACTGGTTGCCCGCGAGCAACAGCCCTTCCAGCTCGGCGGGGACCTCGCGGAGGCGGGAGGCGTAGTCCTCGTACATGGCGCCGATGAAGACGCCGGTGTCGGAACCCTTGAGGGACAGGGGATCGATTCCCGCGCGTTCGAGGGCTTCCCAGGTGATCTGGAGCAGGAGGCGCTGTTGCGGGTCGGTGGCGAGGGCTTCGCGGGGGGACATGCCGAAGAACTCGGCGTCGAAGTCGGCGGCGTCGTGGAGGAAGCCGCCGCGGCGGGTGTAGGTGGTGCCGGGGCGGTCGGGGTCTTCGGCGTAGAGGGTGTCGAGGTCCCAGCCCCGGTCGGTGGGGAAGTCGCCGGTGGCGTCGCGGCCGTCGAGGACGAGGCGCCAGAGGTCTTCGGGTGAGGTGACGCCGCCGGGGAAGCGGCAGCCCATGCCGACGATGACGACCGGATCACTGAAGTCTTGATCTTGGGCGGCCGTCGGCCCCCCGAGTTCCAGCGTAGTGGTGGGGGACGACAGTTTCGGGGCGTTCGGATGGGGGCTGTGGACAACTGTGGTCAGCTGGGGAAGGAGGTGGTCGGCGAGGGCGGTGACGCTGGGGTGTTCGAAGACGAGGGTGGCGGGGAGGCGCAGGCCGGTCTGGGCGGTGAGGCGGTTGCGGAGTTCGACGGCGGTGAGCGAGTCGAAGCCGAGGTCCTTGAAGGCGCGGTCGGTGTCGACGCGGGTGGCGTCGGGGTGGCCCAGGACGGCGGCGGTCTGTTCGCGTAGGAGGGCGACGAGGGTTCGGGTGGGGTCGGCGGCACCGCGTAGGCGTTGGGTCCAGGCGCTGCCGGACGCTTTGATCGGGGTGCCGACGAGGGTGGCGAACAGGGGCGACAGGGTGCCCGCGACGGCTTCCTTGCGGAGCACAGCGATGTCGAGGGTGGACGCGATGAGGTGCGGGTGGGTCGCGCTGTCGAGGACGTCGAGGCCGAAGTCCGGCGCGATGAGGCCGATGCCGCGTCGGGCGAGGCGGGTGTGGTCGTCGGCGGTGAGGTGGTCGGTCATGACACCGCTGGTGGACCACAGGCCCCAGCCGATGGAGGTGGCGGCCTGGCCCTGGGCGCGGCGGTGGGTGGCGAGGGCGTCGAGGAAGGAGTTGGCGGCGGCGTAGTTGGCCTGGCCGGGCGCGCCGACGGCGGCGACGGCCGAGGAGAACAGGACGAACCGCTCGACGTCGGGGGCGAGTTCGTGGAGGTGCCAGGCCGCGTCGACCTTGGGGCGCAGGACGGTCGCGAGTTGTTCGGGGGTCAGGGCGAGGACGGTGGCGTCGTCGAGGACGCCTGCGGCGTGCACGATCGCGCGCAGCGGCTTGTCGTCGGGGAGGGTGTCGAGCAGAGCGGCGAGCGCGGCGCGGTCGGCGACGTCGACGGCCGCGACGGTGACCTCCGCGCCGTGCTCGCGCAGTTCGTCGGCGAGGTCGGGGGCGCGGCCGGATCGGCTGGCGAGCAGGAGGTGGCGGCCGGGGGCGGCGAGGTGGCGGGCGACCAGCGCGCCGAGGGCGCCCGTGCCGCCGGTGATCAGTACCGTGCCGGACGGCCACTCCCCCGCGTCGCCGAGTTCGGCGGTGACGAGCCGGGGCACGAGGACGCCGTCCGGCGTGACGCGCGCCTCGGGTTCGCGGATACCGGCGATGACCTCCACGGGAGTCGGTTCGTCCACGACGACGAGCGCGACGCGGCCGGGGTGTTCGGCGGCGGCCGAGCGGACCAGGCCGTCGGCGGCCGCCGCCGCGAGGTCGTCGGACCGGCGCACCACGATGACGCGGCCGTCTGGCTCGGCGAGGACGCGCTGTAGCTCGGCGACCGTGAAGGTGGTCAGTGCCAGGGCTTCCGATGGCGTGTGCCCGGTTCCGGAGGCGATCGGCAGCACGAACGTGTCGGTGGCCTGGCCGGTACCGGTCACGAAGGTGGTGTCGCCTGCGCCTGGGAGGACGGTGGCGTCGGCGGTGCCGAAGGTCGCGGGTCGCCAGTCGACGCGGTGGACCGGCGGGCGGGTCGGGGTGAGGGGGCGGAACGACAGGGAGTCGATGCCGCCGGTGATCACGCCGTCGCCGTCGGCCAGCACCAGGCGGACGCGGGACTCGCCCAGGGGTTCGATGCGGACGCGCAGGCCCTCGGCGCGCGCGGGCAGGCGGACGCCCTCGGCGGCGAACGGGAGCAGCGGGCGGCCCGCCGCGCCGGGGGTGATCGGGGTCAGGCCCGCGACCACGGGGTGCAGCGCGGCGTCGAGCACGGAGGGGTGCAGGCCGTAGCCGTCGGGGCTGGTCGCGGCGGCGACCTCGGCGACCACGGTGTCCCCTTCACGCCAAGCCGCGGTCAGGCCTTGGAAGCGGGGGCCGTAGTCGTAGCCGAGTTCGTAGAGTCGCGTGTAGACGGACGATACGTCGATCGGGTCGCCGACGGGGTCCACGTGCCCGGCGGGGAGGTCGACCGGTCCGGCGACGGCGTGCGCGTGCCGGGTCCAGTCGCCGTCGCCCGTCCGCGAGTGCAGCGACACCGAGCGCTTGCCCACTTCGTCCGGAGTCGACACTCGGACCTGTACGCGGGTCACCGCCGCCAGCGGCAGCGGCGCTTCGAGGGTGAGCGAGCCGAGCCCTTCCGGGACGGCGTGCGCGATGAGGTCGACGAGGGCGGTGCCGGGGACCAGGACGGTCCCGAGGACGCTGTGGTCGGCGACCCAGGTGTGGATCGCGGGGTCGAGTACGCCGCTCGCCACCGCGCCGCCGTCGGCGAGCGGGACGAGCGCGCCCAGCACGGGGTGCCCGTCGCGGTCGGTCGAGCGGGCGGTCGGGGCGAGCCAGAAGCGGCGCGGCTCGAACGCGTAGGTCGGCACGTCGACCCACCGGCCGGGCCGGGGCCAGCGCACGGGCGCGCCGACGAGGTCGGCGGCGGCGAGGGCGCGGCGGAACTCGGCGGTGTCGCCCCGGTCGCGGCGCAGGCTGCCGAGCACGCCGCCCGCGCCGTCCAGCACGGCCTCGATCCCGCCGACGAGCACGGGGTGGGCGCTGACCTCGATGAACCGGTCGTGGCCGTCGGCGAGGGCGGCGGTCACCGCGTCGGCGAAGCGGACCTGGCTCCGCAGGTTGGTGTACCAGTAGCCCGCGTCGAGTTCGGTGCCGGTGAGCCTCGTGGCGGTGACCGCCGAGTAGAACGCCGGGCCGGTGGCGCGCGGGGTGATGCCGGTGAGCGCAGCGGCCAGGTGCGGCTCCAGCGGTTCGACGGCGCGGGTGTGGGAGGCGTAGTCGACGGGGACGCGCCGGGCCCGCACGCCGCGCTCGTCGCACCACGCGGCCAGCTCGTCCAGAGCGGTGGCCGCACCCGCGACGACGGTCGAGCGCGGCGCGTTCCTGGCCGCGATCTCGAGGGCTCCGCCCCAGGTGGGGAGTACTTCGGCGAGGTCGTCCGCGCTCAGCGCGACGGACGTCATGCCCGCGTCGCCGGTGATGCGGATGATCGCCTGTGATCGCAGCGTGACCACCTTGGCGGCGTCGGTGAGCGACAGCGCGCCCGCGACGTACGCGGCGGCGATCTCGCCCTGCGAGTGGCCGATCACCGCGTCGGGTTCGACGCCGTGGGCGCGCCAGAGGGCGGCGAGGGACACCATCACGGCGAACAGCGCGGGCTGCACGACGTCGACCCGCGCCAGCTCGGCGCCGTCACCGGCGAGGACGTCGAGGAGGGACCAGTCGGTGTGCGGGGCGAACGCGGCGGCGCAGGCCTCGATCTCCGCGCGGAACACCGGGGACTCGTCGAGCAGCGCCCGCGCCATCCCCACCCACTGCGAGCCCTGGCCGGGGAAGACGAACACGGTCTTGCCGGGTCGGCGGGCGCCCCGGACCACGTCGTCGTGCGGCTCGCCGTCGACGAACGAGCGGAGCGCGTCCGCGATCGACTCGCCGTGCACGGCGATGCCGAGCTGGTGCCGGGCGCGGGTGGCCAGGACCGCGCCGATCTCCCCGGCAGGCGCGTCCCGCAGGTTGTCTAGGAGCGCTTTCGCCTGCCGGACCAGGCTTTCCTGGTCGGGTGCGGTCAGCAGCACCGGGACGTCGACGCCTGCCTCGTCGACGGTCGGGGCCTGTTCGATGATGACGTGCGCGTTGGTGCCGGAGATGCCGAACGACGAGACACCGGCGCGACGCGGCCGGTCCACCCGGGGCCACGGCGTCTGCCGCGACGCGACCCGCACACCCGCGTCGGCCCAGGTGACGTGCGGGGTGGGCGCGTCGGCGTGCAGGGTGCGGGGCACGGTGCCGTGCCGCAGCGCCTGCACGACCTTGATCACGCCGCCGACCCCGGCGGCGGCCTGGCTGTGGCCGATGTTCGACTTGAGCGACCCCAGCAGCAGCGGCCGGTCGCGCTCACCGCCGTAGACCGCGATCAGCGCCTGGGCCTCGATCGGGTCGCCGAGCCGGGTGCCGGTGCCGTGCGCCTCCACCAGGTCCACATCGGACGGTCCGAGACCGGCGTCGCCGAGCGCCCGGGCGATCACCCGTTCCTGCGCGGAGCCGGAGGGCGCGGTCAGGCCGTTGGACGCGCCGTCGGAGTTCACGCCGGTCCCGGCGACGACCGCGAGGACCGGGCGACCGGCCGCGCGGGCAGTGGAGAGGCGTTCGACGACGACCACACCGACGCCTTCGGCCCAGCCGGTGCCGTCCGCGCCGTCGCCGAACGCGCGGCAGCGGCCGTCCGGGGACAGGCCGCGCTGGCGGGCGAACTCGACGAACATGCCGGGTGACGCGAGCACGGTCGCGCCACCCGCGACCGCGAGCGAGCACTCCCCCGACCGGACGGACCGGACGGCGAGGTCGAGGGCGACCAGGGAGGAGGAGCAGGCGGTGTCGACGGTCAGCGCGGGGCCGGAAAGGCCCAGGACATAGGCGATGCGGCCGGAAGCCACGCTGGGGGTGCCGCCGGTGAGCAGGTATCCGTCGAGGCTGCCGTCGCCCTCGTGCAGGCGGGGGGTGTAGTCGGAGGTGGTGGCTCCGATGTAGACGCCGGTCTCGGTTCCCTTGAGGGACAACGGGTCGATGCCCGCGCGCTCGAGGGCTTCCCAGGTGACCTGGAGCAGGAGGCGCTGTTGCGGGTCGGTGGCCAGGGCCTCGCGCGGGGAGAGTCCGAAGAACTCGGCGTCGAAGTCGGCCACGTCGTGCAGGAAGCCGCCGCGGCGGGTGTAGGTGGTGCCGGGGCGGTCGTCGGCGAAGAGGGTGTCGAGGTCCCAGCCGCGGTCGGTGGGGAACTCGCTGGTGGCATCGCGGCCTTCGAGCACGAGCCGCCACAGGTCCTCGGGTGAGGTGACGCCGCCGGGGTAGCGGCAGCCCATGCCGACGATGACCACGGGGTCGGTCTCGTCCCGGTGGCGCCGAGTGGTGGTGATCTTGGGGCGTGGGCCGCGGAGCCGGTCGGTGAGGGCGGCGGCGGTGGGGTGTCCGTAGATGTCGGCGGTGGTGACCTCGACGCCGAGCGCGGCGGTGAGCCGGTCGCGCAGCTCGGTGACGCCGAGGGAGTCGAGGCCGAGGTCGGACCAGGTCGCGGTGCGGTCGACGGCGTCGGGGTGGCCGAGGACGGCGGCGAGTTCGGCGGCCACGATCCCGTCGAGGTCGGCGGGTCGGGCGGCTGCGTCAGTCGGGGCGGTGTCGAGCCAGTACCGCTGCCGCTGGAACGGGTAGGTGGGGAGCGGGACGCGGGCGCCGCGCGGGCCGAACACCGCGGTCCAGTCGACGTCGTCGCCCGCGACGAACCGCTCCGCCTCCGGTGTGGGATCGCCGATCACGCCGGTCTCCCCCGCCGCGACGGCCGCGAGCCCAGCGCGGACGTCCCCGGTCACCGCGGCCCGCACGGCGAACGCGGTCCGGGTCGTGGCCAGGGCGCGCGCGACGGCGGCGTGGTCGGTCTCGACCGCGGCCACGGCGGTCGCCAGGGCACGCAAGGCGGCCGGGGTGCGGGCGCTGAGCAGCAGCGGGCCCGCAGTGGTCGCGGCCGGGTGGGTCTGCGCGGGGGCCTCGGCGAGGACGAGGTGGCAGTTGGTGCCGCCCATGCCGAACGAGCTGACACCGGCGACCAGCCGCTCGTCCGGGCGCGGCCAGTCGCCGCCTTCGGTGCGGACGTCAACGCCGGTGACGGCGGCCTCGACGTGGTTGAGGGTGGCCGGGATGTGCCGGTGGCGCAGGCTGAGCACGGTCTTGACCAGGCCGGTCACGCCCGCGGCGCCTTCGAGGTGGCCGACGTTGGTCTTCACCGAGCCGACGGCGACGTCCGCCGGTCCGGCCAGGGCCAGGCCCCGGGCCTCGACCGGGTCGCCGACCGGGGTGCCGGTGCCGTGCAGCTCGACGTACTGGACCTCGTCGGCGGTGACCCCGGCGGCGGCGCGGGCCGCGCGGATGACGTCGGCCTGCGCGTCGGCGTCCGGCACGGTGAGGCCGGTGGCCTGGCCCGCGCCGTCGTTGTTGACCGCGCCGCCGAGGATCACCGCGTACACGTCGTCGCCGTCGGCCAGCGCGTTGGCCAGGGGCTTGAGGACGACGAGCGCGGCGCCTTCGCCGCGGACGTAGCCGTTGGCCCGGGTGTCGAAGGTGTGGCAGCGGCCGTCCGGGGACAGGCCGCCGAACTCGGCGACGACCGCGGTGCCCGCCGGGTCGACGATCAGGTTGACGCCACCGGCGATGGCGACCTCGGACTCGCCGCGCCGCAGGCTCTCCACGGCCAGGTGCACCGCGACCAGAGACGACGACTGGGCGGTGTCGACCACGATGCTGGGGCCGCGCAGGCCGAGCGCGTAGGAGACGCGGTTGGCGATGACGCCCCGGGTCGTGCCCGCCAGGGTGTGGCGGGTGATGTGGCCCCGCTTGGCGAGCGCGGCGTACTCGTCGGCGATGGAACCGACGAACACGCCGGTCGGGCCGTCGCGCAGGTCCCGCGGCCGGATTCCCGCGTCCTCCAAGGCTTCCCAGGCGAGTTCGAGGACGAGCCGCTGCTGCGGGTCGGTCGCGGCGGCCTCGCGCGGGGACAGGCCGAAGAACTCGGGGTCGAACCGGTCGATGTGCTCCAGGTAGCCGCCGAACCGCGCGCCCGGGCTGAGTTCCACCTGCCGGGCCAGCGCGTCCGGGTCGACGCGGTGCGCGGGGACGGCGCCGACGCCGGAGCCGCCGTCGGCGAGCAGCCGCCAGAACGCGGTCGGGTCCGGCGCGCCGGGGAGCCTGCACGCCACCCCGACCACCGCGATCGGCTCGGGCCCTGTCGACTGGGAGAACACCTGGGGCTCACCTTTCCCGTCGCGCTCAGACGAGCGCGGCCAGCTCGGCCCCGACGACGCGCGCGACCTCGCGCAGCCCGGGGATCAGGTAGAAGTGGTCGCCGCGGAACACCCGCGACGTGAAGTCGGTCGTGTGGTCGGCCCAGACGAGCGCGTCCGCCTCGGCCACGCGGGGGTCGGCGTCGCCGACCAGCGCGACGATCGGCGCGTCGATCCGGGACCGGTTGCCGGGGTAGCCGAGCAGCGCGCGGTAGTCCGACCGCAGCGGCGGCAGGACCATGGCCCGCAGGTCGGGCTCGGCCAGCACGCGCGCCGAGGTCGCGCCCAGCGCCAGCACCTCGGCGACCAGCGCCTGCTCGCTGTCGAGGAGCCCGGGGTCGACGTCGACCCGGGACGGCGCGCGGGCGGCGGAGGCGAACAGGACCTCCGGCCGGACCAGGAGCGCGGCCTCGAAGGCCACGATCGCGCCCATGCTGTGTCCGAAGTAGGCGGTGGTGGGCGCGGGTGGGAGCGCGGCGAGTTCGTTGACGACCAGGCGCGCGGCGGTCCTCAAGTCTACAGTGGACTCTTGGCGGCGGTCCTGGCGGCCGGGGTACTGCACGGCGAGCACCTCGACGTGCGGCGCCAGTTCCTTGGCCAGGGGGACGAACGCGCCCGCGGCGCCGCCCGCGTGCGGGAAGCAGACGACGCGCGGCGCGCCCGGCGGGGTGGTCGCGAACCGGCGGAGCCAGCGCATCAGTCCGCGGGCTTCCGGGCGGCGTCGACCGCGGCCGACAGGGCGGCCAGGACGGCGGGGTGGGCGTCGGGCCACTGGCGCAGCACGGCGAGCAGGCTCCAGACCCGGGTCTCGGCCAGGTGGGAGGGCGCGCCGTGCACGTCGTCGTGCTCGTTGATCGTGATGTCCGCGACGGCCGCGCGCAGCAACGCCGTGTCAGAGGCCGGGATGATCTCGTCCCGTCGGGCGGTGACGGCGGCGACAGGGATGCTCAGGGCGCGGAGGTCGTCCTCGGAGAGCGCCCAGTCGCGGACGTGGTCCCAGACCAGGTCGGGCGTGACGCCTGCGAGGTGGGCGAGGGTGTCGCGGGTGATGGCGGGGACTTTGCCCTGCCAGGTGGTGTCGGTGAAGAAGTCGCGCAGGGGCGGGCCGTTGCCGACGACGCCGCGTACGCGCGGGTCGTCGAGCGCGGCGCGGAGGGCCAGGTGGCCGCTGAAGCTGAGGGCCAGCAGGTAGGTCTGGTCGACCTTGGCCTCGGCTTTGAGCGCGTCGAGGATGGCGGGGAAGAGCCGCCAGCTCTCCTTGTGGGCGGTGAGGGGGCTTTCGCCGACGCCGGGGTACTCGGTGACGACACCGGCGAGGCCGAAGGCGGCGATCTGCGGGAGGACGGCGGCCCACTGCTCCTTGGGGCTGACGATGCCGCCGCTGAGCACGAGGAGCGGCTTGAGTTCCGATGTGGACAGTCCGGCGGTCCAGACGGTGATCGTCTCGCCTTCGACCTCGACGGTGCGGGGCTCGATGGCGGGTTCCGTCGCGCGCCAACGGTCGAAGGACTCGATGGCCTTGGCCAGGGCACGGGCGCGGCCGGGTCCCTCGACGAACGGGAAGCGCCCCAGGACGTAGTACTGGGTGGCGGCCTGTGGGTCCGTCTCGGCGTCGCCCGCCGCGATCCACTCGTGCGCCCAGGAACCGGGGCCGTCGCCGTCGGCGGTGGTGATGGCGTCGAGCAGGCGGGTGTAGTGGTCGGCGGGCAGGTTCTGCGAAATCGCGTGCGCGACGACGAACTGCTTCAACTCGGCCAGGTCGCTCACGCGAGTCCCTCCAGGGCGGTCTTGGTCTCGGTCAGGACGTCGGCGGCCTCGGCGCCGTCGATCACCCGGTGGTCGAAGGTGAGGGACAGCCGCAACACCGGCGCGACGACGATCTCCCCGGCGCGCACCACGGCCCGGTCGACGATCCGCCCGACGCCGAAGGTCACGGTGGTGCCGCCGACGGAGTGGAACCCGTCGACGTCGCGGTGGCCCAGGGAGGTGACGGCGAACGTGCCGGTGAGCTGGGCGCGGCGGGTCAGGTCGGCGGCGGACTCGCGGAAGGCGTTCCGGGCGGCTTCGGCGGGCAGTTCGCGCAGGGCGCGGATCCCGGCGAAGCGCGGGTCGGTGTCGGGGTCGGCGGCGATGGCGTCGTCGAGGCCCGCCTGGATGTCGGCGAGATCGGCGTCGGCCGGGAGGACGGTGGCGAGGACGACCCGCGCACCGTCGAACCGCTTGTCCAGCGTCACCTTCGCGCTGACGGAGTCGAAGGTGATGATCTCGGTGCCGTGGATCGCCGAGTTGGCACCGGGGTGCTTGGCCAACACCTCCCCGGCGGCCTTGACGATGAGCGTCACCACGGAGAGCCTGCGCCCGTCGGCCTCGGCCCCGGCCCGCGCGGCGACGATCGCGGTGGCGTCGACCTCGGTGTCGAGGTGGACGGGGCTGAAGTCGCGGATCTGGTCGAGGAAGAGCAGGGTGTGCCTGCGCTGCGCGGGGATGGGGCGGGGCGCGGTCATGCCGTCACCAGGCCGTGGATGGCGCCGAGGGTGCGGGCCTCCAGCAGGTCCGGCAGCGACACCCGGGCCGCGCTGTGCTTCTCCAGCGAGATGGCCAGGGCCAGCAGGTGCACCGAGTCCCAGTCGCGGACCTCGTCGAGGTCGCGGTCCAGGTCGTCGGCGCGCACGTCCAGGCCGATCTCGTCCCGGATGATGCGGACGAACTCCGCGGTGGTCACGTGTGTCTCCTTCACGCCGCTTCGAGGGCGATACCCGATTTGATCCACTTGCTGGACTCGATGGCCACCGCGATGGCCCGGCTCGGCGCCGACATGGCGGGCACCAGGTCCCGCAGCTGGAAGAACAGCAACGCGTTGCCGTTGTTGCCGATGTCGGCGACCCGCGACACCTCCTTGGCGGCCGGGAAGCCCAACGCCTCGGTGATCTTCGCGGTCATCGTCGCGGAGAGTTGGGGCGGCAGCAGGAAGTCGACCTCGTCGCGGGCCCAGCCGAGGTCGTCGAGGAGTTCGTCGGCGACCTCGCGGGCGAGCACGGGGACCGACTCGGCGATGGCCCGGTAGTCCTCGCTGGCCGGGACCGCCGCGCCATCCCGGTCGACGATGCCGAACCAGCGCAACACCTGCCCGGGCTGCCGGTCCAATCCGGATAGTCTGGTAAGGACGGATCTCACTACGGGCGCACCTTCGCGTTCCTCGGTGCTGAGCACTGCCGCGCCCGCGCCGTCGCCGAAGAGGACGTAGTTGACCAGCTCCTCCGGCGGCACACCGGTCAGGTCGGCCGTGACGTCGTAGTGCTTGGCGATCACATCACCCCCGATGACCAGCGCGGTGCGGTAGCGGCCGGTAGAGAGGAGCGCCGTCGCCACGTCGAAGGTCTGCACGGCGCCGGAACACCCGGATTGCAGCTGGAAGGTCGGGATCCCGTCGATCCGCAACCGGTCGGCGACGACGTTGACCGTCGCGGGCATCAGGTCGTCCGGCGTCGCGGTCCCGAACACCACCACGTCGATGTCCTCAACAGACACATCGGCGTCCTCAATAGCCTGCCGCGCCGCCGTTTCCGCCAGATCGGCCAACGAGTACCGCTGTTCCCCCGTCGCCAGGTCAATCGCGAGGTGCCGCGTCCGCGTCCCGATGAACGCGTCGACCCACTGCTGCCACACCTGGTTCATCCCGAACCGCCCCGCCAACGCCGCCGTGTCGACCGCGCCCCCGGGGAGCGCCGTCCCCACACCCAACACCCGCGCCGGTAACCCGCCCACCGTCCGTCCCTCCCGGAATTGCCGAGGATTCCCGCCCCGACTCCGGGACTCCGACAACGCTAGGAAGCACCACTAAAGAGGTCCCTAATCCCCCGAGCCCCATCCCACCCAGTGGCGAACCGACAGCAGGCCCCCGTGACCCGGGCCACCGCCACCCCGTGATCACCAGCGCGGCTCGAGCCTGTCGGTGGCTCGCGGTAGCGTGACCAGGTGCGATACCGTGCGGAGTCCTACCTCGTGGGCGCCCTGCGGCGCGGGAAGTCGGTCGAGCAGTTCTCGGCGGGCGCTGGGTCAACCAGGCCGTCGTCGACAGCGAGTACGGCGACTTCGTCGCGGCCGGACGCCCACGGCCCGGCGCGCCGGACGGGCATCCGTGGCCTAGCGTGCCGGTGGACCTCCTCCTCTCCAGGCACACCCGACAGCGGTTCGTCGAGGCCTAAGTGGACGACGGGGTCAGGGTGAACCACACCGCGGTCCCCTGTCCCAGTTCCGACTCCACCCACAACCTCCCACCATGCCGCGCCACGATGCGGTCGACGATCGCCAGTCCCGCGCCGTGCCCACCGCCGCGGGCGTTGCGGGGGTGGAGGCGGCGGAACAGTCGGAGGACGTCTTCTCGGTATGCGTCGGGGATGCCGATTCCGTTGTCGCGTATGTAGACCGCGTCCTCGGCCATGCCTACCTCGACCGTGCGCGGGGGTTCTGTTCGGGCGTATTTGGCCGCGTTGACCAGGAGGTTGACCAGGATTTCCTGTAGTCGTTCCGGGTCGGCGGGGAGGGTGGTGCCTGGTGGGGGCAGGGTGACGGTCACGTCCTGTTCGGCGAGTCGGCCGCCTGCGATCTCCAGGGCGCGTTCGGTGGCCTCGCGCAGGTCGACCGGTTCCCGGCGGAGGTCGGCTTGGCCCAGTTGGGCGAAGTGCAGCAGGCTGTTGATCAGTTCGTCCATCCGCTGGGCGAGGTTCTGGATGGTGCCCAGGCGGCGGGTCGTGGTGGGGTCGAGGGTGGGGGCGTCCTCGGTGATGAAGGCGGCGGTGGTGGCGATGCCGCGCAAGGGTTCCTTCATCTCGTGCGCCGCGACGTGGGTGAAGGTGTCCAGGTCCTCGTTCGCGCGCCGCAGTTCGTCGTTCAACGCCGACAGGTGGGCGGCCCGGCGCACGGCGGCGGCGCGCACGGCGTTGCCGAACTCGACGGCCACCGCCTCGTCCGCGGTCGTCCACGGCAGGCACCGGCCCCGCACCACGGCCCGGTACACCGCCGACGACCCGCGCGGCGTCAGCCGCTGGCCGCGCGGACCCACCCGCACCGGCCGCTCCGGGTCCGTCGCCCAGGTCCGCGCCGCCCGGCGCTCACGCCGCGTCCAGACGACCAGGTCACCGGGCCGGTCGAGGGCCAGCACCAGCACACCGCTGACCTCGTCGGCGTACCGGCCCAGCGCCGGGTCCAGCTCGGCCAGGCTCTCGCAGCCCCACACCTCCCCCGCCGCGAGCGGCGGCAGGTGCTCGACCAGCGCGTCCACCAGCGGCGACGACCGGCCGTCGAGCCGCAGCGCGACGGCGTCGGCCCGGACCAGGTCGGCCAGCTCGGCGCCGTGGTCGAGCAGCGCGTCGGGCAGCTCGGTGACCAGGGCGAGCAGCGCGGACCGGGCCCGCTGCCGCGCCCGCTCGGCCTCCGCGTCCTGCACCGCCGCCAGCTGCAGCGACAGGGTGACGCCGAAGAACTCGCACGCCGCCCGGACCTCGGCGCCGAGCCGCCGCGGCGCCAGGCCGTGGCAGGCGATGAGCCCCCACAGCCGTCCCCGGTCGAGCAGCGACACCGACATCGACGACCGGACCCCGATGTTGCGCAGGTACTCCAGGTGGAAGCCGGACACCGTGCGCAGCGTCGAGTCCGACAGGTCCAGCGGCTCGGCCACGGCGGGCACCAGCGACGCGGTGTCGTCGTCGACGTCGTGGATGACCCGGATCCAGTTGCGCTCGTAGAGCCGCCGCGCCTGGGGCGGGATGTCCGTCGCCGGGAACCACAGCCCGAGCCACGGCTCCAGCCCGTCCGCGACCGACTCGGCGACCACCTCACCCGGCCCGGCCGGGCCCTCGAACCGGTACGCCACGACCCGGTCGTAGCCGGTCAGCGCGCGGATCTCGGCGACCGCGGCGGCGCACACGTCGACCACCGTGCGACCGTGCTGGAGCCTGGTCAGCGCGGTGCGCACGGCCGGGTAGAACCGGGAGAACACGAACGGCCGCTCGTCGACGGGCGGTTCCAGCTCGACCACGACGCGACCGTCCGCCCGGTACACCGTCGCGTCGAACTCGCGGCCCGCCACGGCCAGGCTCAGCAGGCCGCGGTCGCCGGTCGGTGCCGCGAGCGTGCGGTGGACCGCCGCCAGCCCCTCCACACCGAACACGGCGTCGGCCGGGAGCCCGACCGGGTCGGTGATCCCGAGCACGGCACCGGCGTTGGTGGCGGCGACCTCGACCCGGCCGTCCGCGGCGACGGCGACCAGCGTCCCGTAGGACTGGATGCCGCCGAGGCGGTGGATGGGCTCGTTCAGGCATACCGACAGGTCGAACGGCGTCCCCGACTCGACCTCCGCCGCCCGGTCGCGCTCGTCCGGCTGCCATGTCGAGTCGTCGCCCACGCGGTCCGCTTCCTGGCCGGGCGGCCGGTCATCCGGCGTCCGGTCCGCTGTTCGACTAAACCGTACAGTTGGCGCGGCGTCCCCGCCGCGCGCCGAACACCGACCGGAGAGGGAAGTTGGACCCGAGATCGGACTCCTGGCCGGACCGCCTGCACACGCTGTGGCGGTCCGCGTTCGGGGCGTTGAGCACGCGGCAGCTCGCGCGCGAGCTGTACACGGGTCTGCTGTCGCTGCCCGGTGTGCGCGCGGTGTTCGGGGTGCGGGTCGGCGCGGACGGTCGGGTGCAGGTCACGCGCTGGGCGGACGCGACCGGCCTCCAGTCCGGTCCGCCGGGATTGGCCGAGGAGGTGTGCGGGCTGGTGTCCGCGCTCACCTCCGGTGACCCGATCCGCCACCTCACCCTGGCCGAGGTGACCGACCTCTCCCCCGGTCTGGCCGAGCGGCTGGCCGCTGCCGGTCTGCTGGTCGTCGCCTTCGACGCCGCCGAGCGCGGGCAGGGCGTGCTCGGGATAGCCGTCGACGAGCCCCGACCAGAGGTCACCACCGCGCTGGCCCAGGCGACCGAGGTGGTCATCGCCGCCGACCACCGCATCGGCGAGCAGCGCGTGCTGGAGGACCGCCAGGCCCTCGACGCGCTGCTGGCCGAGGCGTCGCTGCGGATGGACGCCTCGCTCGACATCGCGGACACGCTGCGCGCGGTGCTGCGCATGGTGGTGCCCGCGCTGGCCGACGGCGCCGCGATCCACATCCGACAGGACGGCGGCATGGCGCCGATCGCCGCCGCGCACGTGGACGCCCAGCGCGAGCGCCTGCTCACCGAGCACCTGGCTGCGGGTCGCTGGGCGGGGCAGGCGCTGGTCGACGGCGCGGACCGGTCCGGTTTGGACGACGAGGCCCGGCCCGCCGGGCTGCCCCCCGAGGTCGGGCTGGACACCATGACGATCGGCGTGCTCCGCGCCCGCGGCCGGGACGTGGGCCTGCTGACGTTCTTCCACCGCCGGGGCTCGGGCAGGCGGAACTCGACGCGGCTGCTGCGCGACCTCGCGAGCCGCGCGGCGCTGGCGATCGACAACGCGACGCTCTACGAGCAGCGCCGCCACGACGTGGTGTCGCTGCAGCAGCACCTGCTGCCCGCGGTGCTGCCGGAGGTGCCCGGCGTGGAGCTGGCGGCCGGGTACAACGCGGCGGACCACACGATGGAGGTCGGCGGCGACTTCTACGGCGTGGTCGACCAGCCCGGCGGCACGGTGATCGCGCTGGTGGGCGACGTGTGCGGTCGCGGGGCGCCCGCGGCGGCGCTGACCGGCCTGGCCCGGCACACGCTGGAGACCGTGCTGGCCGAGGGCGGGTCGCCCCGGCACGCGCTGGGGACGCTGAACGCGAAGATGCTGCGCAACCGCATCTCGCGGTTCCTGACCATCGCCACCGCCACCCTGGGCCCGGTCGAGCCGGACGGGCTGCGGCTGGAGACGCTGGCCGCCGGGCACCCGGCGCCGCTGCTCGTGCGGCGGGAGGGAACGGTGCACGAGTGCGGCTGCACCGGTCGGCTCGTCGGGGTGCTCGCCGACCTGCGGCTGCGCTCGGCGGTCGACCTGCTCCGCCCCGGCGACCTCGTGGTCCTGTTCTCCGACGGCCTGATCGAGGCCCGCGACCCCGACGGCGGCTTCTTCGGCGACTCGGAGCTGGCGCGGACACTGGGCGAGCTGCGGGCGCTGCCGACGGCCCGACTGGTCGACGCCCTGCTCACCGGGTCGGACCGCTACCACGTCAACGACGACGTGGCGGTGCTGGCCATCCGCTACCTCGGCCCGCCGGTGCTCGACCGCGCGCTGCCGTCGGCGGAGGTGACCGACGCCGTCACCGCCGCCGTGCGGGCGCTGAACCCGGACCTCCCCCCGCCCGAGGAGCTCCTCGCGTTCCTCGCCGAGCACCCCGGCGAGATCCGCGCCACGGTGACCGGCGACGCCCGCTGGGCCCGGATCGACCTGACCGACGCGAACGGAGACCAGGCGTGGACCGAACTGGTGGCGTGAGGCCCGCGCCCGACGACCGCCTGGTGCTCGTCGTCGAGGACAGCGAGGTCGACCGGGAGGCCATCGACCGCGCCCTGTCCCGGTCGCACCCGGAGCTCACGCTCGAGTTCCTCCCCGACGGCGACACCGTCCTCGACCGCCTGCGCGACACGACCCGGCCCCGGCCCGCCCTGATGTTCCTCGACCTGTCGATGCCCGCCACCGACGGCTACCAGGTCCTGGCCGACGTGCGCGCCGACCCCGCCTTCGCGGACCTCACCATCATCGTCCTGACGTCCTCGACGACATCGGCCGACATCGACCGCTGCTACGCCGCGGGCGCGGACAGCTACATCTACAAGCCGGTCAACTTCGCGCTTTTCCGCACGGTCCTGCAAGGCGCCGTCGACTATTGGAACTCCACGGAAAAGAATAGCTAGTCCGCTCCGATACAAACCGTCGATCGACGCAGAAGCGTCCACACAGAAAATCGCCCTGCGCGCATAACTTCACCATTTCCGGAAACGACTCCGCCTGAGTCGACGCCGCAGAACCCTGCCACACCAGCGCATCCGGTAAAAACCGGCGGTTGACAGCCGTCGCGGTCGGTGGCGATGCTGGTGGCTCTTCACCGCGGCGCCACCCGATCCCACGGGGCCCGCGCATTCCACTGGCCGACTTCCGGCCAAGTTCACCACTTCCACCCTGGAGTACCTGTGCGCACTGTGAGAACCCTGCTCGCGGCCGCCTGCGCCACCGCCGCCGTCACCGCGGGGGTGGTGGCCGCCGACGCCGCCACCGGCAGCACCCACTACACCAGCACCCTCCCCGACGGCGCGGCCTGGATCGCCGACGTGCCAGAGCACCCCAACGGCACGACCGTCCTGTTCAGCCACGGCTTCGGCCCGCTGCGGCCGCAGAACGCCCCCGACCCCGCCACCCACGACGCCCTGCTCGACCAGGGGTACGCGCTCGTCGGCTCCTCCTACTCCGGACCGTCGGACTGGGCGCTGGCCACCGCCGTCGACGACCAGTTCGGCGCGCTCGCCGCCGCCGAGGCGCACACCGGCAAGGCCAAGCGGGTCATCGCCTGGGGGCAGTCGATGGGCGGGCTGGTCAGCGCGCTGGAGGCGGAGCGCGGGGCGAGCCGGATCCACGGCGCGCTCACCACGTGCGGGCTGGTCGCGGGCGGTGTGAGCCTGAACGACTACCAACTCGACGGCGCCTACGCGATCAGCGAACTACTGGCCGCCGACCAGCACGTCCAACTGGTCCGCTACGCCAACCCCCAGCAGGCGACGACAGCGGCGAACGCGCTGGTCGAGGCCACCAAGAAGGCCCAGAACACAGCCCAGGGCCGGGCCCGCACCGCGCTCGCGGCCGCCTTCTACAACGCCCCCACCTGGTTCACCGGCCCCACCGCGCCCGATCCGCGCGACTACGCCGCCCAGCAGCGGCAGCAGGCCGCGCAGCTGATCCAACTGGTCCTGCCGTTCACCGTCACCGGCCGCTACCAGGTCGAGCTGGCCGCGGGCGGCAACAGCGCGGCCACCGCGGGCGTCGACTACTCGGCACTGATCACCCGCAGCCCCCAGTACGCGCAGGTCACGGCCCTGTACCGGCAGGCGGGCCTCGACCTGCGCGCGGACCTGACCCGGCTCACCCGGCGCGCCGACATCAAGGCCGACCCGGGCGCCGTGCGGACGTTGACCGCGACGTCGACCGCCACCGGCAAGCTCGCCGTGCCGGAGTTGAACATCCACACCGTGGCCGACCAGCTGATCCCGGTCGAGCACGAGGAGTCCTACGCCACGCGCGTGCGCCGCGCGGGCTCCCAGGACCTCCTGCGCCAGGCCTTCGTGCAGGGCAGCGGCCACTGCGCCTTCCAGCCCGCGGGTTACCTCGCTGCGCTGCGCGCCCTGGAGTACCGGCTGGACACCGGTTCCTGGGCCGACCGCACCACCCCCGCGTCCCTCAACGCGGCCGCGAAGGCCGCCGACCTGGGCGCGTTCTCCCCGTACGCCACCTTCCGGCCCGTGCCCCTGACCAGGGGCTAGGCGGGCGGGCGGTCCGGGAGTTCGTCCAGGATCGCCGCCGCCAGGTCCGCCGCCTCGCCGCGCAAGTCCGCGTCGAGGCGGCGGAACACCTGCTCGGCCGGGCTGGCGGGCCAGTCGGCGGGCAGGTGTTCGGCGGGCAGGTGCGGGTCCTGGCGGACGACCTGGAGCCAGTCGGTGTGCAGGAGCAGTTGCCTGGCCAGGTGGTCGGGGACCGCAGGCAGCGGTTCGGGCACGTCCCATGTGGTCAGGAACCCGGTGTACCGGGCGGCGATGGTCGCGGTGTCGAAGGCCTTGCGCACCAGGTCGGCCGACCCGGTCGTGTCGGTGGGGCGCGCGGTCAGCACCGTCACGTGGTCGGCCAGGCCCAGGTGGTCGACGATCGCGTCAACGTCCCGGCGGCCGGGGGCGATCCACAGCCCGTTCTGCAGCGGCCCGAAACCCGCCCAGCTCAGCTGGGTGCGCAGGTCGTGCCGGTCGCCGCGGCGGCTGTCGGGCAGCGAGAACCCGACCAGCGTCCAGTCGCCGCCGGTGTCGTGGTTGACCGCGCCGGTCTCCCAGATCCGCTTCCTGCCGTCCTCGAGCACCGCGGCCGACCGCGCGGTGAGTCCGAAGTAGACCTTCCGACCGCTGCGGTGGCGGGCCAGCAGGCCGCGGCCCGCCATCCGGGTCAGCGTCGAGCGCACGGCCTCCTCGGACACGCCGACCCGCGCGAACACCTCGATCACGCTGCCGGAGTAGACGGCCACGTCCCGGCCGAGCACGTGCAGGCCCAGGAAGTTGAGCATCAGGGCCTGGGGCCGCGGTGCGTCGGTCATGGCCGCAGCGTAACCGCCGCCAACGTTGGGCACTTCATTGACGGCCGTAACGAGAGTGCCGTACTTTGGGTCGACGAGCACGGGAGGCGGAGATGGATCTGTCAGGCAAGGTCGCGGTGGTCACCGGCGGCGGACGCGGGCTCGGCCGCGCGTACGCCACGGCGCTGGCCGCGGCGGGGGCGGCGGTCGTGGTCAACGACGTGGACGCCGACGCCGCGCACGAGGTCGCGGCGGCGATCACCGCCGAGGGCGAGCGGGCCGCGGTGGTCGTCGCGCCGGTCGGCACGAGCGAGGTCGCCCAGCGCCTCGTGGACACCGCGGTGGCCGAGTTCGGGCGGCTGGACGTCATGGTCACCAACGCGGGCATCCTGCGCGACCGCGTGCTGTGGAAGATGTCCGATGAGGACTTCGACGACGTGGTCCGGGTGCACCTGCGCGGCACGTTCACCTGCGCCAGGGCCGCGGCGATCCGGATGCGCGAGCAGGGCGGCGGGCGCCTGGTCCTGGTGGGCTCACCGGCCGGGCAGCGCGGCAACTTCGGGCAGACCAACTACGCCGCCGCCAAGGCCGGGATCGCCGCCATGGCGCGGACCTGGGCCATGGAACTGGCCCGGTCGCGGATCACCGTCAACGCCATCGTGCCGATCGCGGCGACCGAGATGACGAAGACGATCCCCGCGTTCACCGAGGCCATCGGCGAGGCCGAGCGCACCGGCGCGCCGTTACCCGCCTGGCTGCGCCACGACGAGGGCTTCGGCACCCCCGAGGACGCTGCGGCGCTCGTGGTCTACCTGGCCTCGGATGCCGCAGAAGGCGTTACGGGGCAGGCGATCGGAATCGGCGGGGACAAGCTCTCCCTGTGGTCGCACCCTTCGGAGAAGACCGTCGCCTACTCCGAAGGCGGCTGGATCGCCGACGAGATCGCCGATTCCTGGGCCACCGGGATCGGCGCGGAACCCGAGACCTACGGGATCCCCGCCCCGCAGAGGGTTTCCTGACATGGGGATCGCCCTCGACGACCTGGTGGCCATCGACGTGCACACCCACGCCGAGGTCTCCCGGGACGGCCGCGGCTCGCTGAGCCCGGAGCTGCTGGCCGCGTCCGCCGGGTACTTCAAGGCTCACGACCACCGGCAGCCGACGATCCCCGAGATCGCCGCGCACTACCGGGAACGCCGGATGGCGGCGGTGGTGTTCACAGTGGACGCCGAGCACGCCACCGGCCACCCGCGGCTCTCCAACGAGGAGATCGCGGAGGACTGCGCCGAACACCCGGACGTGCTCATCCCGTTCGCCAGCATCGATCCCTGGCGCGGGAAAGCGGGGGTGCGCGAGGCTCGACGGCTGGCGACCGAGCACGGCGTGCGCGGGTTCAAGTTCCACCCCAGCCTTCAGGGTTTCGCGCCCAACGACCGGATGGCCTACCCCCTGTACGAGGCCATCGAGGAATTGGGCGTCTCCGCGCTGTTCCACACCGGACAGACGGGAATCGGCGCAGGCGTCCCGGGCGGCGGCGGAATCCGCCTGCGGTATTCCAACCCGATGCTCGTCGATGACGTCACCGTCGATTTCCCGGAATTGCGCGTGATCCTCGCCCACCCTTCCTTTCCCTGGCAGGACGAGGCTTTGGCGGTAGCCACGCACAAACCACACGTGCACATCGATCTCTCCGGCTGGTCCCCCAAGTACTTCCCGCCGCAGCTGGTGCGCTACACCAACACGCTGCTCAAGGACAAGGTCCTGTTCGGCTCGGACTACCCGGTGCTCACACCGGACCGCTGGCTGGCGGACTTCGCCAAGCTCGACATCGACCCCCAGGTGCGACCCCGCGTGCTCAAGGACAACGCGGCCCGGTTGCTCGGCCTGACCACGGAAGGAGACCCGCGATGACCACCACCGCCAAGGGACTGCCCGGCTTGCGCGGGCTGACCGGCGTCGACCTCGGCCCCGGTGCGTGGATGCAGGTCACGCAGGAGCGGATCGACGGGTTCGCCGACGCCGCCGACGACCACCAGTGGATCCACACCGACCCCGAGCGGGCCGCCGCGGGCCCGTTCGGCGGGACCATCGCGCACGGCTACCTCACGCTGTCGCTGCTCATCCCGCTGTTCAGCGACCTGCTGGTGGTCGAGGACGTGCGGATGAGCGTGAACTACGGGCTGGACAAGGTCCGCTTCCCCGCGCCGGTGCCGTCGGGAGCCAAGATCCGCCTGTCCGGCAAGGTCGTCGAGGTGCTCGACGTGCCCGGCGACGGCGTGCAGCTGTCCTGCGATTTCACCATCGAGATCGCGGGCTCGGTCAAGCCCGCCTGCGTCGCGCGCGCGGTTTACCGCCACTACGCCTGACTCCCCCATCCGGTACCTCAATGACGAGGGGCCCGCCATGACCACTTCCCCGGTGCTGCGGCGCGCGGTCGCGTCCAGCTTCCTCGGCAGCGCGATCGAGTATTACGACTTCCTGCTCTACGCCACGGCATCGGCGGTGGTCTTCGGCAAGGTCTTCTTCCCCGGCCTGGAACCGGGTCTGGCGACCGTGGCCAGTTTCGGGACGTTCGCGACCGGCTACCTGGCCCGGCCGCTGGGCGGGTTGGTGTTCGGCCACTTCGGGGACCGGCTGGGGCGCAAGCGGATGCTGGTGCTGACCATGATCCTGATGGGCGGGTCCAGCTTCCTGATCGGCTTACTGCCCGGCTACGCGCAAGTCGGCGTGGCGGCCCCGGTTCTGCTGGTGCTGCTACGGGTCGTGCAGGGTATCTCGGTGGGCGGCGAGTGGGGCGGATCGGTCTTGCTCTCCGTCGAGCACGCGAAGTCTCGACGCGGGCTGTGGGCCGGGTTCACCAACGCGGGCGGCCCGGCGGGCAGCCTGCTGTCGACCGTGGCGCTGTCGGTGACCGCCGGGCTGACCTCCGAGGCGGATTTCCTCGCCTGGGGTTGGCGGATCCCCTTCCTGTTCAGCATCGTGCTGCTGGCGGTCGGGATGTTCGTGCGGTCCCGGGTCGAGGAACCGCCCGCGTTCGTTTCCGCGAAGCGGCACCGGATCCCGGTCGTGGCGGTGCTGCGCGAACACCCGCGGGCGCTGCTGCTGGGAATCGGGACCGGGTTGGCGGCCTTCGTCTTCCAGGCGACGCTGACCACGTTCGTGCTGTCCTACGGGGTGCGGGTCGGACACGGGCGGCAGGACGTGCTGGACGCGCTCACGATCTCGTCGGCGACCGCGGTGGTCGGGGTCCTCGCCTGGTCGGCGTTCTCGGACCGGGTCGGCAGGCGGCCGGTCATGTTCGCCGGGGCCGTGCTGATCGCGCTGTTCGGGTTCGGGCTGTTCCCACTGGTCCGTGCGGGCGGGGACGCGCCACTCGTGCTCGCTTTGGTGGTGGGACAGGGAATACTGCACCCGATGTTGTTCGGACCGCTGGCGGCGCTGTACGCGGAGCTGTTCGCCACCGGCAGCCGGTACACCGGGGCGTCGCTCGGCTACCAGGTCGCCGGGCTGGGCGCCGGGTTCGCACCACTGATCTTCGCGGAACTCCAGCGGGGGTCCGGCGCGTCGACGGTCCCGGTGTCGGTGACGATCGCGGTGTTCTGCGCCGTGTCCGCGGCGTGCGTGCTGGCGCTGCGGGAGACCGGTCGCGGAGAGCTTCCGGCGGAGGGGAGTTGAGGTGTGGGGCAACGGAATCGGCGGCTGGCCCGCCCGGCGCGCGCTGATGACGCCGGACCGCACGGCACTGGTCTTCGAGGGGAGGTCCACGACCTACGCGGAGCTGTCCCGCCGGGTGAACGCGCTGGCGTCCCGGCTGGTCGCGGCGGGGGTGGCGGCCGGTGACCGGGTGGCCTACCTCGGCCAGAACCACCCGGCGTTCGTCGACACGCTGTTCGCGACCACACTGGTCGGCGCGATCTTCGTCCCCCTGAACTTCCGGCTGACCGGACCCGAACTGGCCTACCAGCTGACCGACGCCGCCCCTGCGGTCCTGGTCCACGACCCCGCGCACCCGGCGCCTGGCGCCACACGGACGATCGAGGTCGACGCGGACTGGCCCGGGGGCGGCGGCGACGCGCCCGCCGCTCCCCCGGTGCCGGTGGACGCCCCCGCGATGATCCTCTACACCTCGGGGACGACCGGGCGGCCGAAGGGGGCGGTGCTCAGCCACGCCAACCTGATCTGGAACACGGCCAACGTGCTCGTCGGCGTCGACGTCTCGGCCGACGAGGTCACCCTGGTGTCGGCGCCCCTGTTCCACATCGCCGCCCTCGCCCAGACCCTGCTCCCGACCCTGGCCAAGGGCGGCTGCGCGGTGCTCACCCCCGGCTTCGACCCGGACCACTGCCTGGACCTCGTGGAGCGGTTCCGTGTGACCTGGATGTTCGGCGTGGCGACGATGTACGCCACGCTCGCGGCGTCGCCGAGGTGGGCGTCGGCGGACCTGTCCTCGTTGCGGGAGCTGATGTGCGGGGGCGCGCCGGTGCCGGAGTCGCTGATCCGGACGTACCTCGACCGCGGGTTGGTGCTGAGCCAGGGCTACGGGATGACGGAGACGGCGCCGGGGGTGACGTACCTGGAGGCGAGCCGGACGGCCACCCACATCGGGTCCGCGGGCCTGCCGGTGTTCTTCACCGACGTCCGCCTGTCAGACCTCGGGGAGCTGGAGGTCAGCGGCCCGAACGTGACCCCGGGCTACTGGAACGCCCCCGACGCGACCGCGGCGGCCTTCACCCCGGACGGCTGGTTCCGCACCGGCGACCTGGCCCGCGTCGACGACGCTGGCCACCACCACATAGTGGGGCGGGTGAAGGACATGTACATCTCGGGCGGCGAGAACGTCTACCCGGCCGAGGTGGAGAACGCGTTGACCGGGCACCCGGACGTGGCCGAGGCGGCGGTGATCGGCGTACCGGACACCAAGTGGGGCGAGACCGGCCACGCGTTCGTCGTGGGCGCCGCCGCGGCACCCGAGGCCGACGCCCTGCGCGCGTACCTGCGGGAGCGGCTGGCGGGCTACAAGGTCCCCACCCGCTTCACCTTCGTGACCTCGTTGCCCCGCACGGCATCGGGCAAGGTCCACAAGCCCACGCTGCGGACCGAGGTCCGCCGGGACCGGTAGTCCCGAACGCCACCCGAGGCACCCCATCGGTGCCAGAATCTCCTTATCACCAAGAAAAGGGGGTTCGAGGTGACCGGATTCCGTTGGACCGTCGCGGTGTGCTCACTGGTGTTCACCATCGGCACCGCGGTGCAGAACTTCGGCATAGTCGACCTGCCGCTCATCGAGCGGACCATGGTCCTGGCGGGCAACACCCCGGACCAGGCCGCCGCGGACGCGCCGGGGTTCTTGTCCGCCTTCCGTTTGGTGGGCTGCGTCTTCATCGTCGGCAACGCCCTGGGTGTATCCGCCCTGACCTCGCACCGGTGGCCGCTCTGGGTCGCCCTGGCCGTCAACGCCTGCCAGGCCGCCGGGGTGTTCATGATCCCGTTCGAGGTCTCCGACGCCACCGCCGACCGCTACGGCCCGGCGGGTCTCCTCCCTTCCCTCGTCACCGATGGCGGCGCCCTGCTCCTCACCACCGTCCTGCTGATCGCCTTGGCGCGTGGTGCCTTCCGGGCCCGGCCCGCGGCGATCCGGTAGTCACATGTTGACCACCAGGCGCGGGACCGGGACCACCGGCCACGCCGCGGAGGTGGTGGGCTCGGTCAGGTCGAGGAGCCGGTAGAGGGTCTGGCGGATCAGGTCGGCCGACAGGCCGTGGGCCGTCGCCACCCGGCGGCGGGCGATCTCCCACTGCTCGGCCCGCGCGGCCCGGGCCGCGCCCAGCTGGACGGGCAGCGGCACCGTCGAGTCGAGCCGGGGGCTGCACGCCGCCAGCTCGGCCAGCACGGAGTCCGGGTCGATGTCCAGGTCGGGGAAGTGGCTCAGCAGCACCGGGACGCCCACCCCGGCGGCGTACGCGGTCAGCGAGCTGTGGTCGGCGATCAGCACGTCGGCCGCGGCGACCAGGGCCCGCCAGTCCTCGCCGACGTCGACCAGGTCCACCCCGGCCTCGCGCGCCTTGCGCAGCCACGTGCGCACCTGTCGGGAGCCGTGCTCCGACCACACCGCCGGGTGCAGCGTCGCGATCACCCGGTGGTCGGCCGGGAGGGCGGCGGGCAGCGCGGCCAGCAGGTCGAACTGCCTGCACAGCAGCGACTCCTGACCCCAGGTGGAGGCGACCGCGACCAGTGTCTGACCGGTGCGCACGCCCAGCCCCGCGCGGAACCGCTCGCGGTCGGCCTGGCAGGCGACCAGCCGGTCGAAGCACGGGTCGCCCGCGACGATCGCCGCGGGCACCGCCTCCGGGCACTGGCGGGCGAGGGTGCGCAGGTGGTCCGGGTGCGGCAGGACCAGCGAATCGAAGACGAGCGAGCCATCGCGGTCCAGCAGGGATTCCCGGTCGAGGCCGTAGACCGGCCGTTCCGCGCCCGGGTGCGACCAGCGGGGCCACAGCTTGTTGTAGCCCGCGCCGTGCGGGGCCGCGAACCGGCGCAGCGCCGGGACGTCCTCCATGCGGTGCAGGCTGGCGGAGATGGCCAGGTCGTACCGGGTGTCGACGGCCTCCTCCCACGGCACCACCCGCACCTCCAGCTCGCCCAGCCGCTTCGCCACGCCGGTGCCGAGCCGGTCGGGCACCTGGGTGTAGACCAGCTGCACGCGGGGGTCGTCTTCGAGGAGAACGCAGATGTCCTCCAACCGCATCAAGCTGGTCACGGTGTGGGCGCCGAGCAGGACCGTCCGCCGGTAGCCGGTGCTGCCCCAGCGGGCCTGCTCGGGCCGCGCCTCCACCACCCGGGCCACGGTCTCGTCCGGACGCTCCACGACCCGGATCCGGCGCCGCAGCGCGGACGGCACGCGGCGGATCGCCGGGTACCGCTCGCTCAGCCGCGACATCGGGGACCGCTGGTTCTCGCCCCCTGGGGACGGCGCAGGAGTCGTCATGGCACTCACCCTTCCTCCATCTCAGGGGAAAGGGCCGAAGACCGCGCTACTGCCGCGCGCGCCCGCCGTGGTGGTCGCCCCTCAGCCACCACCACGTCCGACGCACCGAACCGGCCGCCACCCCGCTCTCCCCACCCCCGAACGCGAACCTCGGGTCCGCTACCGAAAGCGTACGACTCTTCGATTCGAAGTCAAGGCAAAGTCAGAGCGCGAGCCAAGTTGTCTACAATTCGACCGTCCGATCGATCTGCAGGGCGAATGCCAGCGCACCGCGCGCCCCGGCCAGCAGTCCCAGCTCGGAACCCGCCACCACCATGGGCTCGACACCGCTGTCGAACATCCCGCGCAGGGCGTAGAGCCGGATCGAGGACTGCAGCGGGTCGACCAGGAAGTCCGCCGCCCGGCCGAGCTCGCCGCCGAGCACCACGATCTCGGGGTTCACCACGTTGCACACCCTGGCCAGCGCGACCCCGATGGTGCGGGCCGCGTCCTGCAGGATCCGCCTGCACACCACGTCGCCGCTCTTGGCCCGCTCGATCATGCTCTCCAGGCTGGTCGGCAGGTCCATCCGGTACCCGGCGTAGGCCTGCCGGACCTGGTCGAGCAGCCGGGTGCCGCCCACGACGGTCTCCAGGCAGCCCCGGTTGCCGCAGCGGCAGACGATGCCCTGCGGGTCCATGGTCAGGTGCCCGACCTCGCCCGCCAGGCCGTGCCTGCCGCGGTAGATCCGGCGGCCGATGATCAGGCCGGACCCGATGCCGGTGGACGCCTTGACGAACAGCATGGTCTCCCGACCGCGCCCGGCACCGTAGACCTGCTCGCCGTACGCGGCGAGGTTCGCTTCGTTGTCCACGATGACCGGTACGTTGGGGAAGTGGTCCTGGAACCGGCTCTGCGGGTTGCCGGACAGGTCCCACGACAGCGACGCGGCGACCTGGGCGATGGCGCCGCTGCGCGGGTCGACGGCGGCGGGCAGCCCGATCCCGATGGAGACGATGTGCTCCTCGTCGAGCCCGGTCTGCGCGGCCAGTTCCCGGATCAGCCGGGCCGCCTCGCGCACCCACATCGCGCCGCCCTGGTCCGACCCGAAGTCGACGGACTCGTGCTCGACGGTCGAGGTGTCGACGCGCCGGGCCGCGACGGTCAGCCCGTTGTGGTTGACCTCCACGCCCACCGCGACACCGCGGACCGCGCCGAGCCGCACCCGCTTGCCGCGCTCGCCCTCGGTGTTGTCGACCCGGACGATCCCCTCGCCCTGCAACTCGGTGATGACGGTGGAGACCGTGGCCTGGGACAGGTCGGCCTGCCGGGCGATGCTGACCTGCGTGCCCGGACCGGCCATCACCGCTCGGATGATCTTCCGGCGGTTCGCGTCGCGGACGGAGTCCGACGGCGTCCACAGCAACGCGCGCGCGCTGGGGACCGTTCCCTCGGATGTACTTGCGCTCACCACGCCCTCCCCGTTGTCTTCTACTTGAAGACTGCCTACCGTAGACCCTACGCGAGATGGTAGTCGGGTCGCCCAATGCACCGCGGCGTGAACACGAGATTGTGTTCAGTTCGACCCGACATCAACCTCCAACCTAAGGAACTCTCGGTTCTCGCCGCGTGTCCAAGTTCCGTCAATACGCGTGAAGGATCACCCCTGGCGGGTGGTGACACGCGCCGCTACCATTAACTCCTGGTAATTGGGTCTTGACGGTCCGAAGTAGAACGTTCGGAGGCGAATTTGAGCGACAGCGCCGCTACGGCTGAAGTCCAGCCCCGCACACCTGAGCCCAACTATCAGCCACCGGTCGTGATCGACCTCGGACCCGCTTTCGAGGTAACGTTCGGCAGTGGCTCGGGAACGCCGGATGCCAATGGCCAGGAGTACGGCTGAGCCGATAGTGAAACCGCGTGTTACTGGTCGCTGACGCCACCGACCACGACGGGCCGGACCGCCGCGAAAAATGGCGGTTCACCGTCTCGAATTCCGATTCGCTTCAATTCAAGGACGAGAGCTGCCGCGCATTCGTGGTGGGGAATTGCCTCGGGCTCCGAGAAATCGCCGACCCGACGGCGGGGCGGACGGCGGCCGACCGGCTCGACGCGCTCGCCCGGGCCCCGGGCGCCTTCGCGGTCGCCGTCGAGCGGCCGGGCGAGATCCTGCTCCGGACCGACCCGACCGGCCAGTTCCCGCTCTACACCGCGCGCTCCCCCACCCGCGCGGTGGTCGGTGACGACCCCGGGGCGGTCGCCGCGGCCGTCCGCGCGCCCCTCGACACCGGCACCGCGGCGGCCTGCCTGGCCTGCCCCTCGATCGCCGATCTCTTCGCGTCGGCCACCATGTTCACCGGCGTCTGTCAAGTGCCCGGCGGCGCGACGATCCGAATGGCCGCCGAGGGTACGCGGGTGGACAATCTCGACCCGATACGAGTCGATTCCGCGGCGACGATCGCCGACGCCGCCTATCGACTGCGATCGGCGCTGCTCGAATCGATTCGGCTCCGGGTCGCGGATACCCCGCGGGTCGTGTCCGATTTCAGCGGAGGGCTGGATTCCACGTCGCTGGCATTCCTCGCGGCGGAGTACACCGATGAGTTACCGGTCATCACTTTCCGCAACCCCGACGCCCCCGTTGCCGATGACGTGGACCGGGCGGCGCGATACGTGGCACTTTCCCCGGTCCTGCGGCACCACGTCGTGACCACATCGGGCGAACACCTGCCCTACCAAAGGCTGGTCGCCGCGACCGGGGAACCGCACGTGACCCCGATTTCGCTCGGCAGCTTCCGGGCCCGGCTGGCGCACGCCGCCGCGCTCGGCGCGCGCGCCCACCTGGTCGGCGAGGCGGGCGACGTGCTGCTCAGCCCGCCCGCCGCCTACCTCGCGGACCTCGCCAGGCACGGCGACCTCACCACCCTCTGGCGGCACTGCCGCGCCTGGGCCCGCCTGCGCACCCTGTCCCCCACCCGCCTCTTCCGCCGCGCCGTCCAGGTCGGCACCACCGGCCGCCGACGCGCCCTCCTCGACCTCGCCGCGCACCTGCGGCGGGGCTGCGAGCGCGGGCCGACCGACTGGGCCGACGACCAGGTCACCCTCGTCGGCACCCCGCAGGCGCACTGGCTGACCCGGGCCGCCGCGGCGGGCCTCGCCGACCGGCTCGCCGCGCTCGCCGACGAGCCGGACCGGGACGAGCACCTGGGCGACCTCGTCACCCGGGGCTGGTTGCGGCTGCAGAACCTCACCCAGCGCGCGCTGCGGGTGGAGGGCGAGCGGTACGGCATCGCCGTGCACGCGCCCTTCCTCGACGCCGCGGTCGTGCGCGCCTGCCTCTCCCTGACCGCGGCCCGGCGCGCCGACCCGAGCGCGCCCAAGCCGCTGCTCCGCGCGGCCCTGACCGGGCTGGTCCCGGACGCGGTGCTGACCAGACCCACCAAGGGCGCCTACTCCCGCGACGCCTACGCCGGGGTCCGCCGGGCCGCGCCGCGACTGCGGGCGCTGCTCGCCGAGTCCGCCGCCGCCGACCACGGGCTGCTCGACGCCGCGCGGGTCCGGCCGGTGCTCGAAGGCGCGATCGACGGGCTGCCGGTGCCGTGGAGCGCGCTCAACCAGGTGTTCGCGGTCGAGTTGTGGTTGCGTGAGAGGGGTTCCCCGTGAGCTGGTTCACCGTGCCGGAGACCGTGCACTCCCGGGACGACGGCAACGGGCACCTCGTGCTGCTCAACGCGACCACCGGGCACTGGCACCGGCTCAACGCGACCGGCGCCGAGTTCTTCGCGCACCTCAAGGCCCACCACGACGTCGACGCCGCGGTCACCGCCTTGGTCGACCGGTTCCCCGGCGTACCGGCCGACCGCATCCGGCACGACGTGGAGGCGCTCGTGGCCGAGTTGGTCCGCTTCGGCTTGGTGGAGCCGACCGAGCGCCGCGAGGCGCACGGCGTGCTGATGGCCTTACCGCCGGTGCAACGCCCGAGCGGTCTCACCGAGCGCCTCGCCGCCGTAGTGGCGTTTCCCGTCGCCCTGCTTCTCCTACGCCTACCGTTCCGCCTCTCCACGACTGCCGTGAGCCGCGTCAAGCGCGGCCGGGTACGGGAGACGGCCACGCCCGCGCAGGTGGTCGCCTGGCTCGCCGCGGCGAGGTGGGTGAGCAGGCACTACCCGGGGCGGGTGGCGTGCCTGGAGCTGTCGCTCACGGCGGTCCTGATCGGCGCGGTCCTCCAGCGCGGTGTGGACTGGTGCTTCGGCTTCGCGGTCGACCCGCAGACTTTCCACGCGTGGGTCGAGGTGTCGGGTGAACCCGTAGTGGAGGCGGCCGACGATCCGGTCGCGGCCACCTACCACCGGGTGTTCCTGGTCTGAACGCGCTACAACGCCCGTACCCGCTCGCGGACCTCATTCGCGCCTGGGTTGCCCAGGTCGTCGAAGAGCGCCGCTGTGCGTTCGTAGTGGCGCCGTGCCTCGACACGGTTGCCCAGGCGTTCGTGGAGTTCCCCGAGCGCGAAGTAGGCGTCGGCCTGGCCCAGCGGGGAGTCGGCGGACTCCATCGCGGCCAGCGCGGCCCGCAGCCGCTCCCCCGCCTCGTCGACGTCCCCCAGTGCCGTCTCGGCGCGGCCGAGGGCGATCAGGGCCCGCGGCCGGTTGTACTCGTCCGGCACCGCGAGCGTGCCCAGGGTGGTGACCGCCTCGCGCAGGTACCCGGCGGCTTCCCCGGGGCGGTCGGCGGCCAGCAGGGCCCGGCCCACGCTGATCAGCGCCAGACCGACGCTGCGGGACTGGTCGAGTTCGCGGTACCCGGCCAGCGCGCCGCGGAAGTGCCGCAGCGCCAGCTCGACCTCGCCCTGGTCGAGGTAGACGAACCCGAAGCGCTCCAGCGACCCGGCCGCGCGGTGCCGGTCGCCGGACTCCTGCCACCAGCTGCGGGCTCGCGCCATGTGGGTCAGTGCCTCGTCGTTGCGGCGCAGCGCGTGGTGCAGCAGGGCGACGCGGTCGGACGCGAGCGCCTCGGCGGCCCGGTCGGCGGCGCTCTGGGCGGCCTGGATGGCGAGCGTGTCGAACCGCAGCCAGTCGCCGTAGTGCTGGCGGTAGAGGAACAGGCCCCACATGGCGTCGGCGATCTGCCAGGTGGTGGGCGCCCAGCCGCGGTCCATGGCCTCGCCCGCGACGGCGAGCAGGTTCGTCCGCTCGGTGTCGAGCCAGTCGAGCGCGTCGCCGTGGCCGGTGAACTCGGTGGGGTCGACCGGCTCCTGCGCCACGTCGACGTGGAAGCCCGTGCGGTGGGGCGTGGTCTTCGCGGTGGCGGCGGCCGCGGAGTGCAGGTACCAGTCGGCCATGCGCCGGACCGCCGCCGCGCTCGCCCGCTCGCCCTCCTCGGCGCGGGCGCGGTCGGCGGCGTGCAGGCGGATGAGGTCGTGGAAGCGGTACCGGTCGGCGAGCGGTTCGTCGACGAGGTTGGCCTCCATCAGCTCGTCGAGCCACGCCTGCGCGTGGCCGGGCGAGTCGCCGACGGCCGCGGCGGCGACGCCGAGGGTGAAGTCGGCGCCGGGGTGCAGGCCGACGAGCCGGTAGAGCCGGGCGGCGGGTGCGGAGAGCGCTTGGTAGGACATGGCGAAAACCACCTCTACGCTGAGGTCTGGTCCGAAGGTGAGCCGGGCGAGCCTGCGTCGTTCGTCGAGCAGGTCGCGCACCGCGCGTTCCAGCGAGCACCGGACCCGGGTCGCGAGTCGGGCGCCCACCACGCACAACGCGATCGGCAGCCCCGCGCACAGGGCGGCGAGCCGTCGCGCCCAGTCCGGCTCCGCCGCCACCCTGGCTGGTCCAACCAGGCGGCCGAGCAGGGCCGTACCGTCCGCTGTGGACAGCGGGGCCAGCTCGACGGTGCGCGCGCCGTGCGCGACCAGACCGCCGAGCCGGGATCGACTGGTGACCAGGGTGACCGCGTCCGGTGACGCGGGGAGCAGGTACCGCACCTGCGCGGTGGTCACCGCGTTGTCGAGGACGACGAGCAGCCGCGCCCGCGCGGTGAGGGAGCGGAACAGGGCGGCCTGTTCGGCGAGGTCGACGGGGACCTTGGCCGCGGCGACGCCGAGCGCCCGCAGGAACCGGCCGAGGACGTCCTGCGGGGACACCTCGTCGTGCGGACCGCCGAGGTCGGCGTAGAGCTGGCCGCCGTCGAAGCGTTCGCGGACCCGGTGCGCCCACCGCAGCCCGAGCGCCGTCTTGCCGACGCCGGGCGGGCCGACGACCATCAGCAGCCGGTGTTCGCGGGAGGCCGCGTCCAGGGCGTCGATCTCGGTTTCGCGGCACACGAACGACGCGGGCGCGGGCAGCAGCTGGCGCGGCGTCGGCGAGTCCGATGTGGATGGTTCGGGGGCCGCGGGGGCGCCGGTGACCGGGATCTCGGTGGTGCCGGGCAGGTGGATCCAGCCGTGCGCGCGGCCGTTCTTGATCCGAGCCGACACCGGGTGGTAGGTGGTCGGGTCGATGCCCCGGTAGCGGTGGCGCACGATGCCGTCGTAGATCGCGTCGGACACGATGACCGCGAGCGGCACCCCGGCGTGCGCGAGCGCGGTGCGCAGGTCCGCGGAGTCGAGCAGCCTGCACGCGTGCACGAGGTCGTCACCGGAGCGGCCGTGCTCGTCCTCCGACACCTCCCCCGCGTGCACGGCGAGCCGCATCCGGACCCGGTGGCCCAACTCCGCGCCGCGGTTGTGCTCGGCGAGCGCGGCCAGCAGGCAGCCCGGCATCGGGTCCAGCAGGAGCACCTTGGACACCTGGGGCGGCACGATCACGATCGCACCATCCCCCGTGTTCTCCAGAAAACATATGCCCCATGGCACACCCGCCGCCAGGAAAGCCTGTTCCACCACGCGGTACGCGGTCGCCCGGACCACCGCCCGCGCCCGGTCGTCGCGGTGGGGCGCGCTGTAGCCCTCCACGTCGAACGTGACGATCGTCTGGTGCGTCGGGTAGTCGGTGGGGTGGCCGCCGACCGGGTCGCGGTTCGGCTCGCCGGTGGGTGGGGGAACCACGCTCATGTGCACCACCAGGGTTTCGACGGGCAGGAGCCATTCCCGGTCTACCACTCGTGTCGGGGTGTCCACCGAACAGCCGCCCGGGTTCACCCCACCGGCGGGCCGGCGCGGGTACGGTCGCCGAGGTGATCGAGGGACTGTTGAGGCAGGCGGTGTCCGGGCGGACCGAGCCGGGGATGCGACCGCTGCCGGAGCGGGTCGGGGAGCGAGCACGAGCGGGCGGGCTACGAACTCCTGCTGGCGCGCGGGGTCGAGGAGCGGCTGGCGCGGTTCGCCCGCGACCACGCGTCGTGGACGGCGGCGGACTTCGAGGGGCTGCTGGTGAGCTTGGCGGACAAGGTGTGGAAGGGAAAACGGGTAACCGATCTGGAGCGGTTGGTCGTCGCCCGCCTGGCCGCGGCGAGCGGGAAGCCGGACTGGGAGGTCTTCATGGAGTTGGACGACGAACTCGATCGCGTCACCGCCGACGCGCCACGCCGACCGGCCTTCCAGGCGGGCTATCCCGTCACCCGCTGACGGTGTCCAGGAAGTCCGCCACGGCTGTGGCGAAGCCCGTCGGGTCGTCGTCGTGGATCCAGTGGCCGGTGGGGAAGGTGAGTACCTCGGTGCCGGGGCGGCGGTCCGCCATCTCGTCGGCCAGGGGTGCGGGTAGGAACGGGCTCTGGGTGGCGCGCAGGAGCAGGGTGGGGCAGGTGGCGGCGGTCCAGTCGGACCACCAGGAGCCCGCGCCCGCCCGTTGGACGGCCATCATCTGTTCCCAGTCGAACAGGAACCGCCACTGGCCGTTCTCGGCGACGGCGCTGAGCAGGAAGTACGTCGGGTCGGGGATGCCGCGGTCGATGAGGGCGGCGGCCAGTGCGGCGCGGGTGGGGGCGGATCGCGGCCACCCGCGGGTGTCGAGGACGGGGGTGTCGACCACCGAGCTGTCCGTGACGGCGCCGACGTCCTCGATGACGAGGGCGGCCACCAGGTGTGGGTGGCGAGCAGCGACCTGGTAGGCCGTGACGCCGCCGAGGGAGTGGCCCAGCAGTGCCACCGGGCCGACGTCCAAGGCCTCGATGAAGCGGGCGACATCGGCCACGAACGCCGCGCGGGAGAAGTCGTCGGCGGGATCGCTGAGGCCGTGGCCGCGCTGGTCGGGGGCCAGGACGCGGACGGCGGCGCCCAGGTCGTGGGCGAGGCGGTCGAAGACGGCGCCTCGGCCGAAGGTGCCGTGCAGGGCCACCAGGGGCGATCCGGCGCCCTTGTCCACATAGGATATCCGGCGACCGTCGGGGAGGGACAAGACGGCGTGGGCGGTCACCCTTCCATGATCCATGGTGCCGCACGCGGGTCGCGAGCGGGCACGGCCCGGGGCCCTGGCTGTGCCGACTGCCGCGGCGCGCCGCACGGCCGCCCGCGGAATGGGAAATCCGCACCGCTCCCCCGGTGGGTTGTCGAGCGCGGCCGACCATATCCGGGGAGCCCGGGAGAGGCGCGCGGAAACCCCCGGATCCGCATCGGCCGACACCGGGAGACCATCGGATCTGCCATGCGGGCGACCGCGAACTCGGCTTGGCCAAGCCAAAGTCCGCCGAACCACCGCACCCGAGTACCGCCCCGCCGCCTGCCTGCCGCGCCACCACCGGACGATCGGTCCGGCGGCGATCACCCGTACCGACCCGCGCCGAGAACACCGGCCCGCGAGCGCGAGTCGTCCACGAGAAAGCCCCGTCCCGCCATTCCTGCTTGACTGAATCAATGCACCTATAGGATGCGGGCGACGCGCCCCGACGCGCCGGGGGAAGATCACCCGACCGAGGGCGGGTCGGCCGGGTCGCGACGGGCGGTGTTCACTGTGGTGGTTCGCGATCGAGGACCGAGCAGACGGAGTGCGCGCATGTCGGCAGCCGAGGACATCGAGGAGCCCGCGGAGGCGGTCGCCCCCCTGGTCCGCGGTCTCGCCGTGCTCCGGGCGCTGACCGCGGCCGAGCACACGCCCACCCTGGGCGACCTGCAACGGGCCACCGGTTTGGCCCGGGCCACCGTCGACCGCCTGGTGGCGACCCTCGCGCAGATGGGTTTCGTGCGCCTGGAGGGCCGCACGGTCACGCTCGCCCCCGCACTGATGGCCCTCGGCAACGCCTACCTCGCCGCGACGGGCCTACCGGGCCGCCTCGGCGACTATATGCGCGCGTTGGCCGACGAGGTGGACGAGTCCGTGTCGCTCGCGGTCGGCGACGGCGACGGCATCCGGTTCGTCTACCAGGTGACCCGCCGCCGCGCCATGTCGGTGACCTTCCGGCTCGGCGACCTGCTGCCCGCCGAGCGCACCGCCGCGGGCACCGTGATCGCCGCGTCCTGGACCGACGAGGACTGGACGCGCTGGCGCGCCCGGCGCGCCGCCGACCCGGACGACCGCGGCTTCCCGCCGATGGCCCCGCGCACCGGCGGCGACCTCGACTTCGACGAGCGCGCGCGGTTCGCCCGCGCGCACGGCTGGTCCCTCGACGACCAGCTGATCGAGCCCGGCCTGCTCGCCGTCGCGGTGCCGGTGCGGTACCCCTCCGGCGAGACGGCGTGCGCGGCGAGCGTGGTCAGCCACTCCAGCAGGCACAGCACGGCCTCGATGGAGCGCGAGCTGCTGCCCCGGCTGTGCGCGGCGGTGGCCGAGATGGAGGCCGCGCTCGTCGGCCGGATCGCCCCCGCGCCCGCGCCGCACGCGCTGGGCCTCGCCGCCTGGACCGGGACCACCAAGCAGGAGCTGGGGCGGGGCTTCGTGGAGTCGCTGGCCCGGGGCCTGACCGTGCTGACCGCGTTCGGCGACGGTCGCGCGGAACTGCCCCTCACCGCCGTCGCCGCGACCACCGGCCTGGCCCGCGCCACCGCGCGGCGCGCGCTGATCACCCTCGAGCACCTCGGTTACGTCACCACCGACGGCCGCCGGTTCAGCCTGACCCCGCGCGTGCTGGGCCTCGGCTTCCCGCCGCTGTCGCGCACCACGCTGCCCGTCATCGCCGCGCCGCACCTGAAGGCGCTGGCCGAGCGGGTGCGCGACTCGTCGTCGCTGGCGGTGCTGTCCGGGGCGGAGGTGCGCTACACCGCGCGCGCCTCGGTCAGCCGGATCATGTCCGTGGAGATCGCCGTCGGCACCCGGCTGCCCGCGCACGCCACCGCCATGGGCCGCGCACTGCTGGCCCACCTGCCCGTCGACGAGTACCGCGCGCGGCTGGCCGCGGCGCCGCCCGCCGCGCTCACCCCGCACACGATCACCGACCCGGAGCGGTTGGACGCCGTGCTCGACGCCGTCGCGCGGGACGGGTACGCGCTGGTGGACGCCGAGCTGGAGGTCGGCCTGCGCTCGGTCGCCGTGCCGGTGCGCGACCGGGCGGGCAAGGTGGTGGCAGCGGTCAACGTCGCCTCCCACAGCGGCGGCCGGACCCCGGCGGAGTTCCTCGCCGAGGTGCTGCCCCACCTGCGGGAGACCGCCGCGCGGATCGAGGCGGACCTGCACGTCACGTCGCGGTTCACCGCGGTGCACCACAACTGAGCCGTCCTCGGTTGTCCGGGGCGGGGCGTTGACACACGCTCCCGGCCGGACAAGACTCATGGCTGTCGAGTGAAACAATGTTCACCTGACGAACAGGAGTCGGATGGACAAGGTGGTGGCCACCGCGGCGGACGCGGTGGCGGACGTGGCCGACGGCGCCAGCCTGGCGGTTGGGGGCTTCGGGCTGGCGGGCGTGCCGACCGCGCTGATCACGGCGCTGCACGCGGCCGGTACCCGTGACCTGCGCGTGGTGTCGAACAACTGCGGCGCGATGGAGTCCGGGCTGGCGGTGCTGCTCGCGGCGGGCCGCATCGCCCGGGTGACGGGGTCCTACATCGGCACCAACGCCGAGTTCGCCCGCCAGTACCTGGCCGGTGAGCTGGAGGTCGAGCTGATCCCGCAGGGCACGCTCGCCGAGCGGCTGCGCGCGGGCGGCTGCGGCATCCCGGCGTTCTACACCCCCGCGGGGGTGGGCACGCAGGTCGCCGAGGGCGGGCTCCCGTGGCGCTACGCAGGTGACGGCGGTGTCGCGCTGGCCTCCCCGGCCAAGGAGACCCGGGTCTTCGACGGGGTCGAGTACCTGCTGGAACGCGGCATCACCACCGACTTCGCCCTGGTCCGGGCCGCGCGCGGGGACCGGCACGGCAACCTGGTGTTCGCCAAGTCCGCGCGCAACTTCAACCCGCTGGCCGCGATGGCGGGCCGGGTCACGATCGCCGAGGTCGAGGAGCTGGTCGAGCCCGGTGACATCGACCCGGACCACGTGCACCTGCCCGGCGTCTTCGTGCAGCGCGTGGTCGAGTTGACCGCCGAGCAGGCGGCGGACAAGAAGATCGAGCAGCGCACCGTGCGGCGGGAGCCCTGATGCCCTGGACACGCGACGAGATGGCCGCCCGCGCGGCTCGTGAGCTCGGCGACGGCGAGCACGTCAACCTCGGCATCGGCCTGCCCACGCTCATCCCGGACTTCCTGCCCGACGGCGTGCGGGTCGTGCTGCACTCGGAGAACGGCGTGCTCGGCACCGGGCCGTTCCCCACCGAGGACGCGGTGGACCCCGACCTCATCAACGCGGGCAAGCAAACCGTGACCGTCCTGCCCGGGGCGAGCTACTTCGACTCGGCGCTGTCCTTCGGGATGATCCGCGGCGGGCACATCGACACCGCGGTGCTGGGCGCCATGCAGGTCTCCGCGCGCGGCGACCTCGCCAACTGGGCGGTGCCCGGCAAGCTCGTCACCGGCATCGGCGGCGCCATGGACCTGGTGCACGGCGCCCGCCGGGTCGTGGTCGTCATGACGCACACCGCCAAGGACGGCACCGCCAAGCTGGTACCCGAGTGCACGCTGCCGCTGACCGGCCGCGCGTGCGTGGACCGCGTCATCACCGACCTGGGCGTCTTCGACATCACCGGATCCGGGTTGGCGCTGGTCGAACTCGCGCCCGGCACCATCGAGGCCGACATCGCGGCGAACACCGCCGCGCCCGTGCGCACACCGGAGCACCCATGACCGAACTCCCCACGCAGCGCGAGATCGACGCCGCGATCGCCCGGCTGTCCGCGCTGCCCGGCGGTTTCCACCCGCACCGCGACTACGGCCCGTACCGCAGCAGCGTCCTGCGGCACCCCGAGCAGGCCCTGGCCGTCGTGCGCGACCCGGAGGCCGTGGAGCTGAGCGGCCCGGTCTTCGGCGTGACCGATGTGACCGCACTGGACAGTGACCTGACCCGGGGCGGACCCGGTGAGCCCCAAGGGCAGCGGATCACCGTGACCGGGGTCGTGACGGACCGCTCCGGCAAACCCGTGCGCGGGCAGCTCGTCGAGGTGTGGCAGGCCAACGCGGCCGGTCGGTACGCCCACCAGGTCGACCAGCACCCGGCGCCGCTGGACCCGTACTTCACCGGTTTCGGCCGCTGCCTGACCGACGACGACGGCCGCTACGCCTTCACCACGATCCGCCCCGGCGCCTACCCGTGGCGCAACCACGACAACGCCTGGCGCCCCGCGCACATCCACTTCTCGCTGTTCGGCACCGCGTTCACCCAGCGCATGGTGACGCAGATGTACTTCCCCGGCGACCCGCTGTTCCCCTACGACCCCATCCTCCAGGCGGTCACCGACCAGTCGGCGAGGGAACGCCTGGTGGCGACCTACGACCACGACCTCTCGGTGCCGGAGTGGTCGCTCGGCTACCGGTGGGACATCGTGCTCGACGGTCCATCGGCGACACTGTTCGAGGACGAGGACCTGTGATGGACCTACCACCCACCCCCGCGCAGACCATCGGTCCCTTCTTCGGTTACGCCCTACCGTTCACCCGTGGCGCCGAGATCGTGTCGCGCGACGCGGAAGGCGCGATCACCGTCCACGGCCGGGTGCTCGACGGCGCCGACCAGCCCATCCCGGACGCGTTGGTGGAGATCTGGCAGACCGACGCCGAAGGCGCGCGCTCCACGGCGGTCGGCACCATCCGCCGGGACCCCGTCACCGACGCGGTCCTGGGCCGCGACGGCACCGCCTTCACCGGGTTCGCCCGTATCCCCACCGACGCCGACGGTCACTGGGCGGTGCACACCGTGCCACCGGGCCCTCACCATCCCGGTGCGACCCCTTACCTCGCCGTGGCCGTCTTCGCGCGGGGTCTGCTGCACCACCTGTACACCCGGATCTACCTACCCGAGCACTCTTCGCTGCTGAGCGCGGACCCGGCGCTCGCGGCGCTGTCCGACCGACTGTCCACGCTGGTCGCCACCCGCGAGACGGACCGCCGGTACCGGTTCGACATCCGGTTGCAAGGACCAGGGGAAACGGTGTTCTTCGAGTTCCGCTGACCGGTCGTTGTCGGTGCCCGCCCCTACACTGCGGCGCATGGCTTATGACGTGCAAGTGACCTTCGACAGCGCCGACCCGCACACCCTCGCCGACTGGTGGGCCGACGCGCTGGGCTGGGCGGTCGAGCCCAGCGACGAGGCCATGATCCGGGACCTGGTGGCCAAGGGGCACGCCGCCGAGTCCGACACCAAGACGCACAACGGCGTCCTGGTGTGGCGCGTCGGCGCCGCGATCCGCCACCCCGACGGCAGGCGCATCCTGTTCCAGGTCGTGCCGGAGTCCAAGGCGGTCAAGAACCGCGTCCACCTCGACGTCCGCGTGGGCAAGGAGAACCAGGAAGCCGAGCTGGCGCGGTTGACGGCCAAGGGCGCCACCCTGCTGCACCGCGCCCAGCAGGGACCGTTCGCCTGGATCACCATCGCCGACCCGGAGGGCAACGAACTCTGCCTGACGTAGGCGATCCGGGCCCGCCGGGGATCGCGGACCATTGTGGACATCCGGTGCCTGCTACGCGCCGTCCAACGTCAACCCGGTGTAGTTCTCGGCCAGGCCCCGCGCGCCCGCTTCGCTCTCGACGACCCAGCGCAGTTGGGCGAGCTGGACCTGTTCGTCGAACGGGTCGTCGCCGGTGTGCAGCATGGTGGTCATCCACCACGAGAAGTGCTGGCACCGCCACACCCGGCGGGCGGCCGTCGTGGCGTACTCGGCGGCGAGCCGCTCGTCGCCGCGCAGCAGCGCGGTCACCGCGGGGGCGAGCACGGCCACGTCGGCGATGGCCAGGTTCAGGCCCTTGGCGCCGGTCGGCGGCACGATGTGCGCGGCGTCGCCCGCCAGGAACAGCCTGCCGTGGCGCATCGGGCCGGTGACGGCGGCGCGCATGGGCAGCACGGACTTCTCGGTGATCGGGCCCGGGGTGAGCGTCCAGCCGTCGACGTCGAGGCGGGTGCCGAGCGCCGTCCAGATCCGGTCGTCGGACCACGCCGCGATGTCCTCCCCCGGCGGCACCTGCAGGTAGAGCCTGCTGACGGTGTCCGAGCGCATGGAGTGCATGGCGAACCCGTCGGGGTGGCGGGCGTAGATGAGCTCGTCGGTGGACGGCGCGACGTCGGCGAGCACGCCGAGCCAGGCGTACGGGTAGGCGCGTTCCCAGGTCCGCCGCCGGTCCTCGGGGATGGCCTGCCTGCTGGGGCCGAACGACCCGTCGCAGCCGACCACGACGTCGGCCTCGACGCGCCCGGGGTTGCCGTCGCGATCGACATAGGTCACCGACGGGCGGTCGGTGTCGATGTCGTGCGGCGCGGTTCCCGTGACCTCGTAGACCAGCGCCTGCCCGGCGCGTTCGCGAGCGTCGACGAGATCGCGGGTGAGGTCGGTCTGGCCGTAGACGTGGATGCCCCGGCCGACCAGGTCGACGAAGTCCAGGTGGTGGCGCTCCCCCGGCCACTGCAGGTAGATCCCCCGGTGCGGCATCGACTCGCGGCGCAGCCGGTCGGCCAGGCCGACCGACTCCAGCAACCGGACCGACGTGTCCTCCAGGATGCCCGCGCGGATCCGGGCCAGGACGTACTCCTGGGACCGGGTCTCCAGCACGACGGACTCGACGCCCGCGGCGCCGAGCAGGTGGGACAGCAGCAAACCGGCGGGGCCCGCCCCGATGATGGCGACCTGGGTACGCATTCCCCCATAGAAGTACACCGGGGCCGGTTCCCGCCACGTCGACCCGGTCACGGGCACGGGATTGCGCGCCCGTGACCGGGTTCGCCGCTAGGGGCTTTCGAACCGGACGGACAGGGCCGTCGGTCCCAGGATGCCGATCGGCGGCCGCCAGGTGACCGGTTCGGTGACGACCGGCGGACCGAGCACGGCCGTCATCGCGGCCAGCGCCTCCTCCAGTTCGATCCGGGCCAGCGCGGCACCGAGGCAGTGGTGCGGTCCGCCGCCGAACTGGATCAGCGGGGCGCGGCCGGTCGCGGTGATGTCGAAGGCGTCGCCGTCGCGGTACGCCAGCGGGTCGCGCTGCACGATCGGGGCCAGGACGAGCAGGAACTCGTCCCGCTCGATCAGGCGACCGCCGAACTCGAAGTCCTCGCCCGCGAAGCGGAACACGCTGGCCGCCGAGGGCGCCCACCGCATCAGCTCCTGCACCGCGTCCGGCACCAGTTCGGGCCGCCGGGTCAGCAGCCGCCACTGGTCGGGGTGCTCGGCGAAGACGACCATGGCGTTGGCGAGCTGGTGGCGCGTGGTGTCGTGCGCGGCGAACACCAGCGTCACCAACAGGTTCCGCAGTTCCTCCCGGGTGACCACGCCCTCGGCCACGCGCTCGGAGACCAGCGCGGACACCACGTCCTCGCCGGGCTCGGCGGCGCGCAGGTCCATCAGGTGGTCGACGTAGCCGTCGAGCCCGACCACCGCGGCGACCACCCGGTCCAGGAACGACCGCTCGTGGATCAGGCTGAGCACCAGCCCGAGGTCGGTCGTCCAGGTGCCGAACACGCCGACGTCCTCCGACGGCACGCCGAGCAGCGCCGACATGACCGCCAGCGGCAGCGGGTCGGCGCACGCGGCGTAGAAGTCCGTCGTGCCCGCGCCGACCAGGTCACCCGCCAACTGCCGGGCCCGCGCCCGGGTGAAGGGGCGCAGCCGGTCGAGGGTGCGCGGGGTGAACGCCTTCTGCACCAGGCCGCGCAGCCTGCGGTGGTCGACGCCGTCGTGGTTGACCATCATCGGGACCCACCAGTCGTACACGGGCCCGTCGGCGACGCCGCTCATCGCCATGAACCGGGCGCCGTCGTGGGTCAGGCGCGGATCGCGCACCAGCTGCTGGGCCTCGGCGTGCCGAAGCACCAGGAGGCCGATCGGACTCTCGGCGCACCAGCTGCGGTCGCGCGCGGCGGCGACTTCCGGTGCGTCGTAGGTGAAGTCCGGTGCGGTGATGTCGAGGAAAGGGAACCCGCCACGGTCGGGAACCACCGGCGCGGTCTGCGTCATGCCCGTCCTCCTGGGGAATCGGGGGATTCTCGATGTTATCCGCGTACCGGGGGGTGACGCTCCGCTGAACGGCGGCAGCGCGTTTCGGCCCCGATCCCCTGCGGGCCAACGAGAACCGCACACCGTCAACAGTGGACACAAGAGGAAATGGTCCGGTCCACAACGGGAAACGGGAGGGTCGAACGGCCCTACCGGCGGACCGGGTGCCCCACGCCCGACGCGGGCGCTGTTCGCGTTCACCCGACAGCTCAGGGTGGCCCCCCTCCCGCGAACGGCCGCCGCGCGCTACGCCGCGAGTGTGACGGCGCGTCCCCCTATCGGCCTCACCTCGCTGGCCCGGTCGCGATCACCCGCTCCGCCGAATGAGTGGTTCAGCCCAATTCGGTTGTCCGGGATGCGAACTGCCCTATGGTTTCCTCGCGAGGAAACTCAAGCGGGGGGACGCGGGGGGACGATCGCGCGACGCCGGGAGCCGGGGGCGCACCCCGGTGGCTCGTCAGGTCCAGGGGAACGACCGACGAGCCGCCCGCGCCGCGCCCGTGCACCCGCCCAGGAGTCCGGTCGCTCCGGGGCGCGTTCGCAGTCGCGCCGACCCGAGCCCGCCCGCGCCAGGTCAGCCTCGCGTGATGCGCGCGCCCACCCCGGCACGGGTGGGCGGCTCAGGGGAGGCATGCGGTATGGGGGGAAACGACGGCCCGGAGTGCCCCTTCGCGGGGGTGCGCGGGCCCGAGCGCGCGCGGTCGGCACTGCACCCGACCCGGTGGGGCCTCTGGCAGTTCGGCGTGCCGACGGGCGTCGTGCTGCTGATCACCAACCTGGTCGGCGTGGTCGGGCTGGCCTACGCCGTGACGCGGGCGCCGGGGATCACGACGGCGGACTGGGGTCTGTTCGCGATGCTGTGCGCGTGCGCGCTGGCCTACACCGAGGTCACCGCGGCGAGCGAGAAGCGCCGCCGGAGCATGCGCAGGCAGCGCGGCACCGTCGAGTTCATCGACCAGGCCTCGATCTGGTTCTTCAGCTCGGCCCTGCTGCTGCCGCCGATGCTGGCCGGGGCGCTGGTCGTCATGGTGCGGGTGCGCCGCTGGCGCATCGCGATGCGGCCGTTGACCCTGTGGGTGAGCAACACCGCCGCGGTGCTGCTGTCGGTGGCGTTCGTGAGCCTGCTGCGGGGTCTCATGGTGGGCTCCGGCCGCCCCTACGACGGGTTGACCGAACCCGACGCGGGCGGGCTGCGGATCACCGCGCTGTTCGTGCTGGCGGCCCTGGTGTACTTCCTGGTGGAGGGGACGATCGTCGGCGTGTACCGCGCGGTCCGCTTCCGCACCTGGCGGTTGGGCGAGACCTGGGGCAGCCGGGAGGACAACCTCCTGCTGCTGCACACCCTGCTCGTCGGCCTCGGGGCCGTGGGGGCCGCCGCCATCACCCCGGTGGCGCTGTTCGGCGTGCTGGCGGTGGCGGTCATGGAAACCCGCCTGCTGGGCAGCCTGGCGATGCGCACGGCCGACCGCGACCGGCTCGAGGCCGACGCCACGACCGACCCGTTGACGGGGTTGAGCAACCGCCGCGGCTTCCTGCCCCTGGCCACCGCCGCGATCCGGCTGGACCGCCTCAACGGCAGGCCGACCGGCGTGCTGATGCTCGACCTCGACCACTTCAAGCGGTGGAACGACCGCCTCGGCCACTTCGGCGGTGACCAGGTGCTGCAGGCCGTGGCCCGCGCGCTGCGGCAGAACACCCGGGCGGGTGACCTCGTGGCCCGGTGGGGCGGCGAGGAGCTGACCGCGGTGCTGCCCGACACCCACCCGGCCGAGACGCTGAAGATCGCCGAGCGGATCCGGGCGGGTGTCGAGGCCCTGGGCACGACGATCACCACCCCGGCGGACGGCCCGTCCGTCCACTTGGGACGCGAGGTGCCGCGGGTGACGATCTCGATCGGCGTGGCCTGCGCGCCGCAGCACGCCACGACCCTGGCGGACCTGCAGGAGCTGGCGGACCAGGCGCTCGACGTCGCCAAGCAGAACGGCCGCAACCAGGTCGCCGTGGTGGGCGCCGCGGGCCCGCACGTCCCCACCCAACCGGGGCCGCAGGACCGGGAGCAGTCCCACCCCTGACCCGCGGCGGCGACGCCCGGTCATCCGACGATCCGACCCGGGATCGGCCGCGCCCCCGGACCCCTCACCCCGGGGCGCGACCGGTCCCGGCGCTCGTGAGCGACCCTCGATTACCGGCTCTGACCGGCGCGAGGACACGCCGAGGACACGAATTCGGGGGGTCGGTGTGCACAATCGCCGAGTTCGTACTACGCTTGATGAAGTTCCGCGCTCCCGGTAACCCCCAGGCCGGTTGAGCGCGGAACTCCTTTTTTTCTCCCCGATCAGCCGCGGCCGAGCGCCGCGCGTCGAGTCCGGTCACCACCACTAACTGGCAGTTAACCCATGCGTGGCCATGGTACGCAGCGGTGCGGGCCCGTTGTCAACTCACAGTTACCCTGCGAGACTTGTGGGGGAGTCACAGTCACGAAAGGGTGGCCAACCGTGGGGGATCCCGAAACCGGTGGTGCGGCGGGGACATCCGCCGAGCGGCCCGGGACCTCGCTGGGCGCCCGGCTGGACCGGCTGTTCCGGGTGAGCCTCCCGCGCGGCAGGCAGTGGTCCAACGCCGAGGTGGCCGCCGAGGTCAAGAAGGCGAACCCGGACCTGCGGGTCAGCGGCCCGTACCTGTCCATGCTGCGCACCGGCCGCCGGACGAGCCCGTCGATGGACCTGCTGGTGGCGCTGGCGCGGTTCTTCGGGGTCAACCCGAGCTACTTCTTCGACGACGAGGACGGCCACGGCGAGCGGGTGCGCGCGCAGCTCGAGCAGCTGGCGATGCTGCGCGAGCGCGGCGTCGTCGGCATCGCGCAGCGCGCGGTCGGCCTGCCGCGGTCGAACCTGGACCTGATCACGGCCCTGCTCGACCAGGCCCGCAGGCAGCGCGGCCTGCCGCCCGTCACAGACACCGACACCGACCGGCCCGAGGACTGAAAGCCGTGCCGCGTCGGGGACTGCGCCGGGTGCGCCGCGACTGCGCCGCCCTGCTGGCCGGGCTCGAACTGCCACCGCACACCGACCTGGCCGGGCTGTGCGCGCACCTGGCGCGGGCGCGCGGGCGGCCGCTGCACGTGGTCCCGGTGGCGATGCTCGCGTCGCAGCCGTGCGGCATCTGGGTCGCCACCGGCGACGCGGACTGGATCTTCTTCGACGAGGCCGCCCCGGCGGCGCACCAGGAGCACATCATCCTGCACGAGATCGGGCACATGATCTGCTGCCACCGCGGCGGCGGCCACCTCGACGCGGACACGGCGGCGGTGTTCTTCCCGGACATCGACCCGGCGCTGGTGCGCGACATGCTGGGCCGCACCACCTACAGCGACGAGCAGGAGCAGCAGGCCGAGGTGCTGGCGTACCTGCTCGGCGAGGTGCTGCGCGGCGCTCCCCCGCCGGGTGACGACGTGGCGGCGCGGATCGCGGGCTCGCTCAACCACTCGACGCACCCCGAAGCGGTGTAGCGGCCGGTGAACGCGGTCCTCTACCCGCTGTGCGCGGGGGTGGCGTGGGTCAGCCTGCTGTTCAAGCTGCCCGCGCTGTCCCGCCCGGGTCGCGGTCCGGCCGCGGTCGCGGTGGCGTTGTTCTTCCTGTTCATGGGGTTGACGTTCACCATCAGCGACCCGCGCGTGTGGGCGCTGGTCGACCGGTCGGCCGGTGTGCCCAACCTGTCGCTGCTGCTGTCGCAGGGCAGCGTGATCGGGGTGGCCGCGACGCAGTTGGCCGCGTTGACGTTCTGGGCGCACGACGCCGAACACGCCCGTCCCATGGTGCGTCGGCAGGTGGTGGGTTTCGGCGCCGTAGTAGTGGCGATGGCCGTGCTGTTCGCCTTGGCCGACCTCACAGAAGAAGACACGACGACGGCCGCGATCCGGTTTGCCGGTAAAGGGCTGTATTCGGTCTACCTGATGCTCTACGTGACCGCGTTCGCGGTGACCGAGGCGGTGCTGGTGTCGCGGTGCGTGCGGCACGCGCGGGCCCTGGAAGGCCCCTGGCTGCGCCGTGGGCTGCGCATGGCGGCCATCGGGGCCACCGGTGGCCTGCTGTACTCGGCGGCCCGCTACGCGGACGTCATCGCCGCGCCGCTGGGGTTGGACCCGCAGCGGTGGGAGTTCGTGGCGCGGTTGGGTGCCGGGTTGGGCGGCATCCTCACGTTGATCGGGTGGAGCGTGCCGGGGTGGGGGCCGCAGGTGAGCGCCCTGCGCGTGCGGATGCGCGATTACCGGCGCCACAACGACCTCTACCCGCTGTGGGCGGCGTTGAGCGAGGCGAACCCGGACCTCGTGCTCGACCGGCAGGCGCCGCGACGCGCGGTGCGGGACCTGGACTTCCGCCTGCACCGGCGGGTCGTGGAGATCCGCGACGGCATCCGGTGGCTCCAGCCGTACCAGGACCCCTCGGTGGTGGAGGCGGCGACGGCGCGGGGGCGGGAAGCCGGGTTGGCGGGCGCGGACCTTCGGGCGTCGGTCGAGGCCGCCGCCATCGCCGCCGCGCTGCGCGACGGCCCCGACGCGGTCACGCGCCCGGAATCCGAGGCGCCGCCGCACGACACCGGCACCGACTGGCTGGTCCGGGTATCGCGGGCCTTCACCGCGGACGGCCGCGCTAAGGTGGGGAACCGATGAGCGAACTTTTCGACGCCGAGTTCTTCGCCGACCCGCACCCCACCTACGCGCGCCTGCGCGCCGACGGCGGCGCGCACCACGTGTCCACACCGGACGGTGCCAAGGCGTGGGTGGTGACCGGGTACGCCGACGTGCGGGCCGGGCTCGCCGATCCGCGGCTGTCCCTGGACCGGGCCAACGCGGGCGCGGGCTACCGGGGCTTCGCGCTGCCGCCCGCGCTCGACGCCAACCTGCTCAACCTCGACCCGCCGGACCACACCCGCCTGCGCGCCCTGATCGCGGGCGCGTTCACCCCGAAGCGGGTGGCGGCGCTGGCACCGGCGATCGAGGCGGCCGCGACCGAACTGCTCGACGCGGTACCGGTCGGCGAGCCCGTCGACCTGATCGCCGCGTTCGCCGCGCCGCTGCCGGTGCGGGTGATCGGCGACCTGCTCGGCGTACCCGCCGCCGACCGGGACCGGTTCCGCTCGTGGACGAGCGTGCTGCTCACCCCGCGCCCGGACCAGCCGCCGACGGCCGCCCGGGACGCGGTGGCCGCCATGTACGGGTTCCTGGTCGACCTGGTCGCGGCCAAGCGCGCGGCGCCGGCCGACGACCTGCTGTCCGCCCTGATCGCGGTGCGCGACGAGGAGGACCGGCTCAGCGAGGCCGAGTTGGTGTCGCTGGCGTTCCTGGGGCTGTGGGCGGGCTACGAGAACCTGGTCAACCTCATCGGCAACGGCGTGTGGGCGCTGTTCGCCGCGCCGGAGCAGCTGGCGGACCTGCGTGCCCACCCGGATGTGCTGCCGTCGGCGGTCGAGGAGCTGACCCGCTACGACCAGCCGCTCCAGTTCGCCATCCGCCGGTTCCCGCGGACGGACGTGGAGATCGCGGGAACCGTGATCCCGGCGGGCGACACCGTGCTGCTGGGCATCGCGGCGGCGAACCGCGACCCGGCGGTCTTCGCGGACCCGAACACCCTCGACCTCCGGCGCGACCCCAACCCCCACCTGAGCTACGGGCACGGCCCGCACCGCAGCTTCGGCTCGCGGCTGAGCCAGGTGGAGGCGGGCATCGCGATCGCGGCCCTGCTGGCGCGCGGCTGCGCACCCGCCACCCCCGACTTCGAACCCCGGTGGCTGCCGTCGTTCCGCAACCGCGGCCTGACGAGCCTCCCGGTGCGCCTCACCCGCTAGCGGGTGAGGACGCAGAACCGGTTGCCCTCCGGGTCCGCCAGGACGGCCCACGGCACCGCGCCCTGACCGATGTCGGCGTCGGCGGCGCCGAGGGTCCGCAGCCGGGCCACTTCGGCCGGGTGGTCCGCGCGCGGACTCGGGGTGAGGTCGAGGTGGAAGCGGTTCCGGGTGACGAGCGGGTCGGGGACGAACTCCAGGTAGGGGCCGATCCCCGTGGCCGCGCGCAGTCTCGCGCGGTCGTCGCGCGCCTCGTGCGTGGTCCACGCCATCGCCGTGCCCCAGAACCGGGCCATGGCACGGGGATCCGCGCAGCCGACCACCACCGCGGCGATCGGCCCGGTGTCCCGGTCGGTCTCCCGCCGCACGCGGAAGACGTTGCCCTCCGGGTCGGTCAGGGTGGTCCACGGCTCGTCACCACCGCCGACGCGCTTCGCCCCCGACGCCACCAGGCGCGCCACCAACTCCGCCTGGTGGGTCGCGGAGGCGGCGGCGAGGTCGAGGCGCACGCGGCCGCGCACCGCCTCGGGGTCCGGGACCGCGACGACGTCGAGGCAGAGGGCGTCCGGGTCCGGCCAGGCGAAGCCCGCCGGTCCGAGCGCGGTCGAACCGGGCCCCTCGTGGAACACGACCCAGTCGAGCACCGCGGCCCAGAACCGGCCGAGCGCCGCGTCATCCCGGGCTTTGAGGTTCACCATGGCGAGTCGGGGCACGCGGTCGACCGTAGCCGCCCGCCCGCGGCGTGACGACGCCGTTCTCGTAGGCGAAGACCACGGCCTGCACGCGGTCCCGCAGCCCCAGCTTGCCGAGGACCCGGCCGACGTGGGTCTTGATCGTCTCCTCGGCCAGGTGCAGCGCGCGGGCCACCTCCGCGTTCGACAGCCCACGCGCCACCAGGGTGAGGACTTCCCGTTCGCGGGGTGTCAGCCGGGATATCGCGGTGCTGTCCGGTGGCAGCGGGTCCTGCGCCACGAACCGCTCGACGAGGCGGCGGGTGACGGTCGGGGCCAGGAGTGCGCCGCCCGAGGCGACCGCGCGGACGGCGGCGACGAGGTCGGCCGCGGTCGCGTCCTTGAGCAGGAAGCCGCTCGCGCCCGCGCGCAGCGCCGCGTAGACGTACTCGTCGATGTCGAAGGTGGTGAGCATCAGGACCCGGGTGTCCGGGTGGTCCGCCACCAGCCTGCCGGTCGCGGCGACCCCGTCGAGGACGGGCATCCGGACATCCATGAGCACCACGTCCGGCCGTTCCCGCCCGCACAGCGCCAAGGCGTGTTCGCCGTCGCCCGCGGTGCCCGCGACGCAGATGTCGTCCTGGCGGTCCAGCAGCGCGGCGAACCCCTCGCGCACCACCGGTTGGTCGTCCACCACGACCACGGTGATCACGCGGTCTCCGCGCGGGGGACGGGGATCTCCGCGCGGACCAGGAACTCGTCGCCGGTCCGGTCCACCACCAGGGTGCCGCCGAGGAGTTCGGCCCGTTCCCGCATCCCGAGCACCCCGAGCCCGGTGCCGTGCGCGGTGCTGGTGAGCCGGTTGCGCGACTCGACGACCACCACCCCGCCCGCCGTGGTGATCGAGAGGTCGACGGCCTGCCCGGGCGCGTGCGCGACGGCGTTGCTCAACGCCTCCTGCGCGATCCGGTGCACGGCGAGCGCGCGGACACCGGACAGCCCGCGACTCGGCTCGTCGAGCGCCAGGTGGACCTCGGCGCCCAACGCGCGGGCGCGGTCGACCAGGTCGGGCAGGTCGGCGACGGTGGGCTGGGGCGCGCGGTCGGCCTCGGTGTCGGCGCGCAGGACGCCGAGCAGCACCCGCATCTCGGCCAGCGCGGACCGGGACGCGGCGGCGATGTCGGCGAACTCGGCGGCGGTCGCGTCGGGCACCTCGGCGAGCCGGTACGGCGCGGTTTCCGCGCGGACGGCGACGAGCGACATGTGGTGCGCCACGACGTCGTGCAGTTCCCGGGCGATCCGGGCCCGGGCGGCGAGGGTCTCCTGGCGCAGCCGTTCCCGGTCCAGTTCGGCCTCCGCCCGGCTCCGCGCGGCGGTGGCCATGCCCAGCAGGGTCGCGGTCACGGCGGCGAGCAGCACGACGCCGAAGTCGGCGCCGGGCTGGGTGAACGCCATGACCACCACCGTGATCGCCGCGACCGCCAGCGCGCGGGGGCGGCGCAGGGCCATGCCGACGCCGACCAGCAGCGGGGTCAGCGCGAAGACCGCGGCGGTGGTCAGCAGGCCGGGCGGGACCGCGAGCCAGACCTCCAGCAGCCGCGTCGCCACCGTCGCGGCGCAGGCCACCAGCCACGCCGGGAAGGGTCTTGTCCGCCACCACGGCAGCGGCCCCGCGACGGCCGCGCCGAGCGCCACCGCGACCGGCCACACGGCCCAGTCCCACAACCGCCCCGAGATCACCCCACCGGCCGAGGCGGCGGCCGCCACGAACACCGCGGTCGCCGCCACCACGGTCGCCCGCTGTCCGTTCCGCGTGTGCATACCCCCACGGTAGGGCGCCGCGCGCCGGGTGCGGTCCCCCGATGGGGTTCGTGATCATCACTCTTGGGAGCCACACCACCCGTCGGGCACCCCTTGGCGGGGGCCGGGGCCGGGCTCCCGCGCGGGACGGCACGGCGCCCACCGGCGCCTAGCGTCGGTGCCGTGACTTCCCTTGTGGACCAAGCGGTTTCCCTGACGACCCGGGCGCTGGCCCGGCTGACGCCGTGGGTGGAGAGCGAGGTGCTGGGCCTCTCGGCGCTGGTGCGACCGGGTGACGTGTGCCTCGACATCGGCGCGGGAGCGGGGATCTACACCGCGGAGCTGGCCCGCCTCGTCGGTCCGGGCGGTCAGGTGCACAGCATCGAACCGCTGGTCTTCGCCCACCGCGCGGTTTCCGAGCTGCTGGCGCTGCGGCGCGGCCCCGCGGTCCGGGCGCACGCCCTGGCGCTGGCCGAGGTGACCGGTCGGTCCCACCTGAGCGTGCCCCTGCGCGGTCCCCGGTTCGTCACCGGCCGGGCCTTCCTCACCGGCGGCACCGCCGCGCTGGGCGCCAACCGGGAGTTCGACGCGCAGGTCGAGGTGCGCACCCCGACCGAGCGCCTCGACGACTTCGCCGCCCGGCTCGGCCTGCCGCGGGTCCACTTCGTCAAGGCGGACACCGAGGGTTCCGAGTGGTCGGTCCTGCGCGGCGGCGCGGACCTGCTGGGCCGCGACCGCCCGGCGTTGCTGCTGGAGGTCGAGCCCCGCCACCTGGCCCGCTACGGCCTCGCCCCACCGGAGTTCCTCGCGTGGCTCGGCGAGTTCGGCTACCGACCGCGGGTCTGGCGCGGCGCCTGGCAGCCGGTACCGGGGCTGGTCGACGGTCACCGCAACTACCTGTTCACGGCTGGGGAAGCGGTTCGTCCAGGAGGAAGGCGGTGATCAGGTCGCGGTGGGCGTCCGGGCGGGCCGCGGCGATGTTGTGGCCCGCGCCGGGAACGGTGACCAGCGTGGCGCCGGCGAGGACAGCGGTGTACTCGGCCGTGACCGCTTCCTTGATGTAGTCGCACTCCCCGCGCAGCACCAGCGCGGGCACCCGGACCGCGCGCAGCGCCGGGCGCGGGTCGGGGACGTCGTCGAAGTCGGCGACGGTCCGCTGGTTGGCGTAGAAGCCGGGCGGGTTGTCGTGCACGGCCGCCGGTGGCGCGCCGGGGCAGCCGGTCGCGTCCTTGATCGCCACGCCGATCTCCCGCATCCGCCGGTCGGCCTCCGCGTCGCCGAGGAAGTCGTGCGCGGCCCGGGGGTTGACCGACAGCAGCGCCGAGGCCAGCAGCAACCGCGGCGAGGTCACCAGGTCGTCCCGGCGGTCCCGCTGCGCCCGGTTGAGCCTGGGCTCGCCCACCCCGTCCCGCCACGCGCGCGGCCACAGCTCGCCCGGTGACGCGAACACCGCGCGCGCCACGCGGTCCGGGTGCGCCGCGAGGTACTGGGCGGCCAGCGACCCGCCCCACGACTGCCCGACCAGCACGAGCTTCCCGGCGCCGAGCCGGTCGCGGACGGCCTCCAGGTCGGCGACGTGCCGGGCGACGGTGTAGCCGGACGGGTCGTCGAGGCGGGTCGAGCGGCCGGAGCCGAGCTGGTCGTAGGAGTAGACGTCGAAGCCCGCCGCGGCCAGCGCCCGCCCCGTGGCCGAGATCCCCTCGGCGGGCGTGCCGGGCCCGCCGTGCAGCAGCACCACGGGTTCGCGCGCTTGGTCCCCTGCGCGGGCTCGTACACGTAGGCGAGGCGCGACCCGGTGGGCAGCTGCCAGAACCGGACGTCCCCGGGCACGGCCGCGTCGGGCGGCACCGCGGGCGCGTTGAGCAGCACGGCGCAGACCACCGTCACCGCGACCGTGACGACCCCGGCCAGCACGCTCCCGTCGCGCCACGCCCGCCCCGCCCCGCCGACCGCGAACCCGGCCCACCCGGCGGCGGCCATCACCACCGCGAACGCCGCGAAACCCGCGGCCGCGATCAGCCACAGCCGGTCGGTCACCGCCGCGACGACCACCGCCCCGGTCAACCCCGCCGCCGCCGCGACCACGAGCCCGACCGCCACGACGAGAACCGCGCTCACGCGCCTGAACACCATCATCCCCACACCCCCGGACGCTAAGCCGCCCGGCGCTGAGCCGACGTCATCCCCGGGGAGGACCCCCGGGGATGACTTGTCCGACCCGGACCCGGGTCCGTACCGGGCACCTCAGACCGGGTGCCGGTGCCCCGCGCGCTTCACCGCGCCGCCCACCACCGTCACCTCCGCGGCGGGCACGCCGTCGAGCCGGGTGACGAAGTCGTAGAGCGCGGGTAAGTCGCGGCAGAACACGGCCGCCATCAGGTTGGTCGGCCCGGTCGTGGCGAGCACGCCGTGCACCATCGGGTCGCGGGCGAGCCTGCCGCCGATCTCGGCCAACCGTCCGGGTGGGACGGTCAGCCAGAGGTTGGCGTCCACTTGGAGACCGAACAGTCGCGGATCGGCCACCACGCAGGTCCGGACCAATCCGGCCGAAGTGAGCCGGTCCATTCGCCTGCGCAGCGTGGATTCCGGCACGCCCAACGCGACGGACAACGCGGACGGTCCCGTTCGAGCGTCCTTTGTCAACAGTTCCAGCAATCGCCGGTCCTGTTCGTCCGGGGCGTGCGCCCCGGTCGCGGGCGGCGGGGTCAACGCCTCGACTTCCGCTTTCGACAAGCGGCCCGTGCGCCAGTCCGCGGCATCGGAGAATACGTGCAGCACCGACAGCACCTGGACATTGGTAATGGCGCCCGCGGTCGGCAGATGCGGTTTAGGTCCGACCACGACGGCGCTAATTTCCTCCCCGCCTTCGAGGATGTCGACGAAGAGGGTTTCCGGATGCTGGGACAGCGCGTCCGCGAAGCGCTCCACCCGACCGCGCAACACCCGCACCCGCAGCAGAGTGACCGCGGGCAGGCCGTGGCGCGGGTCCGGCACCCGCACGACCCGGATCCGGTCCGCCAGGCGGGTCAGCGACCGGGTGACCGTGCGCGGCGAGACGCCGAGCACCTCGGCCAGGCGGCCGGGCGCGGCGCGGCCGTCGACCTGCAGGGCCGAGGCAACGCGCTGATCGAAATCACCCAACTCCTCGACCACGGGTGTCCACTTCCGCTCACTGCGACGCTCACAGGCACCATAACCGAGCACCCGCGACCACGCTTGTCCCATGTTGCACACCGTGACCAAGATCGTCCGCACGGTCGCCGCGACCATCCCCGACCGCCGCGGCACCACCGCCCCGGACACCCTCGACGCCCTGCACCGCGAGTTCACCGAGCTCGACGACGCCCTGTGCGCGGCGCTGCGCGGGCGGCTCGACCCGCTCACCCCCGCAGGCGGCTGCTGGGTCGTCGACGCGCTGGACGGCGCCGTGCAGTACCTGCAGGGTCTCCCCCAGTGGTGCGTGTCCGTCGCCCTCCTCGTCGACGAGGTCCCGACCCTCACCGTCCTGCACTCCCCCCACCTCGGCGAGACCTACACCGCCGTGGCCGGGGGCGGCGCGCACCGCGACGGCGCGCCGATCCGGCCGTCGACCAAGACCGACCCGGCCGCCGCGCTCGCCGCCACGAGCCACCCGCACGTCCGGCAGCCCGACGCGAACCGGCTGGCCGGGCTCGCGCTGCCCCGGGTGCTGGACACCGTGGCCGCCGTGCGCAACCTCGGGCCGACGTCGTGGCAGGTGGCGGACGTGGCGGCGGGCCGGGTGGACCTGTTCTGGCAGTACGGCCGCGACAGCGAGAACCTGCTCGGCGCGAGCCTGGTCGCCGCCGAGGCGGGCGCGGTGGTCAGCACCGCGGCAGGCGCGCCGTGGACGCCCGGCGCGGCGGACTTCCTGGTCGCGGCCCCCGGGCTGCACGCCGCGGCAGTGCGGGTGCTGACCGTCGGTGCCGATCTCCTCCTGTTCGGGTGACGAACCGGCCCGGCGCGGGGCGACATGATCGACGCAGACGGAGCAGCCGGGGCCACCACCGGGCCACCACGGTCCCCGCGCCCGTCCGCCGGTGCCGGACCCGGCGCGCCCCCAAGCGGAGTCGGGGCCGCGCGGAGGCGCTCGTTACGGCCGGGTCCGGCACCGGTGTCCGCACCGGTCCGACGAGAGGTCCGACATGACCAACCTGACGAACGCACTGGCGGCGGCCGACCCCTTCAACCCACTCAACCCTCTGAACCCCCCTGGTGCCGGGCAGCCCCACCGGCCCGGGCGGCGCGGGCGGCGGATGCCCGCCGCGGCCAGGCTGGTGGTGCTGTGCTGCGCCATCGGCCTGGCCGTCGCCGCCGCGGCCCTGCCCGCCGCGGCGAGCGCCGCCCGCATCCTCACCTGAACCGACACCGGGACCGACAACCGACCGAGCACGACCGACCGAACCACCCGACACCGCCCCGAGGCCCGCGCCTCGGGGCGTTTTCGCTGTTCGGCGGTCATGATCATCACCCGTGGCGGGTGAGCGCAGACCATTACCACTTTCCACGGGGAAACTGTGAATGCGGTTCCAATCGCGGTTACGCACCGGCATACGCCGCAATGATTTCAGCACGCGGCCTCATTTTGTGAGCCGTTTCGCCCACATGAGGTGACGCCGGTCATCAAGAACCGACGATCTACTCGCCGAAAGAAGGGGATATAGGTGGCCGCGGGTATCGCATGGGGCAAACCGGAATGTGCGCGAACCCCGGCCAACGAACAGCGGAAGAGGAGCAGAACGCACGATGCGGGACCTGAACGACATGCGCGCCCATTCCGACACAACCGGGCACCGGCCGACCGTGCCCGCCGGGAAGGTCCGCGTGCCCACCAGCGCCGCGACCCGGCCGTGGCGCGAGCGCCTGGCCGCCGCGCTCGACGCCCACGTGACCGACCCCGGCACACCGCCCGCGGTGACCGTTGTGCACGGTCCGGCCGGGTCGGGCAAGACCACCGCGCTGGCCGCGTGGGCGGCTACCCGCCCCGCGGACCGGCCGGTGCGGTGGGCCACGCTGGACCGGCACGACAACGACCCGACGCGGTTGTGGACGACCATCCACGCCGCGCTCGCGGGCGCGGACGACCGCGACGAGTGCCCGCCGCCGGAGTCCGCCGACCCGTTCGGCGACCTGACGCGCGCCATGGACGGCCTCGCCGACCAGACCTGCCTGGTGCTCGACGACGTGCACGAGCTGTCCGACCAGCAGGTCCTCGGCGTGCTCACCACCCTGGTCCGGCACGCACCGGACCACCTGCGACTGGTCCTGGCGGGCCGCACGCCCCCGGTGCACCTGTCCAAGCTGAGCCTGGACGGGCGGTTGCGCGAGATCGACGGCCGCGAACTCGCGCTCACCGCACCGGAAGCCGAGGCGCTGCTGGCCGAGCACCACGTGGCGCTGTCCGAGGCGGAGCTCGCGGACCTGCTCGACCTGACCAGGGGCTGGGTCGCGGGCACCCGGCTGGCCGCGCTCTGGCTGGCCGGGCAACCGGCCGAAAACCGCTCGCTGACGGCGTTCCCGGCCGAGGACCCGCTGGCCGGGGACTACTTCGCCGAGGAGGTCCTCGGCGCGCACCCGCCGCAGACCAGGCAGTTCCTGTTGTCCACCAGCGTGTGCGACCGGGTCGGGGTGGAACTGGCCTCGGTGCTGTCCGGACAGCGGCACGCGGGCACCGTGCTGCACGGCTTGGCGCGCACGAACTTCCTGGTGACGCGCTGCGACGACGTGCCGGGCGAGTGGTACCGGTACCACCCGCTGCTGCGCGAGCACCTGCGCGCCGAGCTGGCCAGGACCCGGCCCGGCGCGGCGCAGCGGCTGCACCAGAGCGCGGCGCGCTGGTTCCGCGCCGAGGGCGACGTGACCAGCGCCCTGCACCACGCCGCTCAAGCCCAGGACACCGAACTCGTGGCGGAACTGGTGGCGGGCGACGGGGTCGGGCAGATCCTGCGTGGACACGGCGCGCCGCTGCGCGCGGCGCTGGCCACCCTGCCGGACGAGCGGCTGGCGGAGCCGACCTTCGCGGTGACGGCGGCGTTCGCGGCGCTGGAGGCGCCCGATCCCGCGGCGGCGGACGGTTTCCTCGGCCGCATCGACGACACCGACGCGGCACCGTGGACGGACCGCGTGCGTGCGGTGTACGAGACCGTGCTCTCGCGACGGGCCCACCTGGACGCCACGGGCGTGCTGCCGCAGGCCCGCGCGACGCCCACCGGGGACGCCGCGGCCGACACGCTCACCCGGCAGGCGCGCGGTGCCACGGCGCTGTGGGCGGGCGACCCGGAGGCCGCGGAGTCCGAGCTGAGCCGGGTGGTGCAGTCGTGCCTGCGGGAGAACCTGCCCTGGCTGGCGTTGCAGGCCAAGGTGCAGTTCGCGGTCGCCGCGGCGTTGCGCGGCGACCTGCCGGAGATGGACCGCCGGGCGGGCCGCGCGGTGCACCTGGCCGCGGCGCACCACTGGGAGCGGGAGTGGCCGTGCTCGACGGCGTACGTCCTACTGGGTGCGTACGCCTACCAGCAGGGCGACTCGGCCGAGGCGAGGCGGTGGGCGAGGCTGGCCGCGGAGACCGCGCCCGCGCACCAGGAACCGACGATCGAGCTGGCCCGCCGCACGATGGCCGCGTTCGCGGAGTTCGACGGCGCGGCCGACCCGCACACCGTGGTCCGCACCGCGCTGCAGCACTGGCGCGGGCTGACCGCGCGGCGGGTGAGCCCGCAGCTGGTCGCGATGCTGATGCCCACCCTGGTCCGCATGACGCTGCGGGTGGGCGAACCGGGCCGGGCCGCGGAACTGGTCGACGCGGCCGGGTCCGCGCTGGGCGGGCACGCGGAACTACCCGTGCTGCACGCGATAACGCACGCGCACCACGGCCGGGTCATCCAGGCGCGACGGCTGCTCGGTCCCGTGCTGGCCGGGGACCTGAGCCCGCTGGCGGGCACGACGGCGGTGGAGGCGTGGCTGCTGGAGGCCACGCTGGTCGACCGAGGCGAGAACCCGCAACGCGCGCACGAGGCGGTCACCCGCGCGCTGCGCGCCGCGGAGCCGATCCGGGCCATTCGGCCCTTCCTCACCGCGCGCCGGTCCGTCCGGGACATCCTCGCCGAGGGCGCGGGCCGCTTCGGCAGGCTGGACCGGTTCGCCGTGGACACCCTGTCCGCGCTGCCCGCGGACGCCACCACCGCGGACCCGCTCACGAGTCGGGAGCTGGAGCTGCTGCTGGAACTGCCGTCGATGCGGACGGTGGACGAGATAGCGGAGTCGATGTTCGTCTCGGCCAACACGGTCAAGACGCACCTGCGCGGGATCTACCGCAAGCTCGGCGTCCGGCAGCGCCGGGACGCCGTGGTGGCCGCGCGCAGACAAGGGTTGCTCTAGTCGGGAGGAGCGCGGGATGCGGGCACAAGGGACTGTTCCCCGGCCGGGGCGGCGGCGGTGATCGGGCGGCGACGGCGGCCGCGGTCGCTGCTCACGGTGCTGTTCGTGCTGGTGCTGCTGGCCTCGGCCAAGCGGTCGGCGAGCCCCGGTGAGCAACCGGGCCCGGTGGTCACCACCGTCATCGGGGTGTTCGACCTGCTGCGCTCGGTCGACTGGCCCAGCAGGCTGCTGACCGCGGCGAAGTAGGTCGGATTCGTCCACTGTGGAGCACCGGGCTTCACCTCCCCGAGGGGAGGCGGCGGCGCGGGGCGTGCCGAAATGCTGGGTCTGCCCGGCGCTGGCCCGGGCTCCACCGACGGCCACAGCGGCCACGGACGAGAGGGACGACGCATGTCGGCCACGTTGACGGTATGGAAGTTCCCCACGGCGGAAGGCGCGGAGCAGGCACGGGACACGGTCGAGTCGCTGCGTCGCGAGGGCGCGCTCACCCTGGTGGACGCGGCGGTGGTGAGCTGGCCGGAAGGCGAGTCGAAACCGCGCACCAAGCAGCTGCACGGCATGGTCGGCGCGGGCGCGCTGACCGGGACGTTCTGGGGGCTGCTGTTCGGCATCCTGTTCTTCATGCCGCTCATCGGCGCGGCCATCGGCGCCGCGTCCGGGGCGCTGGGCGGGAAGTTCACCGACATCGGCATCGACGACGGGTTCATCTCCGACGTGCGGGCCAAGGTCGTGCCCGGCACGTCGGCGCTGTTCCTGCTGACCGAGGACGTGGTGCTGGACCGGATCCACGACGCCTTCCCGGGCGGGCGCGCGGAACTGGTGCACACCAACCTCGACGACCGGCAGGAACAGGCGCTGCGAACGGCGTTCGCCTGAGCGCGGGAGGAGGCGGCGATGCTCAGCGGTCCGCAGTGGACCTCCCCGCGCGAGCGCAAGCGGGTGTCCGGCTGGCTGACCTTCGGCGGGCTGGTGGTGTTCCTGGTCGGCGCGATCGACGTCGGCGTCGGGCTGGTCGCCCTCACCCGGAGCGGTTTCTACCGCACCCCGGACGGCGACCTGCTGGTGTTCGACTACACCGCGTGGGGCTGGATCTGGCTGGTGTTCGGCCTGATCGGAGTTGTGTCCGGGATCGGCGTGCAGTTCGGCGCGCTGTGGGCCAGGGTCGGCGCGCTCGCGCTGGCGCTGCTGTCGGTGGTGGGGCACCTGCTGTTCCTGCCCGCGTACCCGCTCTGGTCGATCGTGGCGATCACCCTGAGCGTGCTGGTCGTGTACGCGGTCGTGGTGCCGCCGTTGGAGGCGGTGGGCGCGTGAACCGCACGAGGACGGCACCGCTGGCCGGGGACGCGGTCGCGCTGCCCGGCGGGGAGTTCCTGATGGGCACCGACAGCGGCGAGGGCCACCCGGCCGACGGCGAGGGACCCGCGCACGTGGTGCGGCTCAGCCCGTTCCGCATCGACCGGTTCACCGTGACCAACGACCGGTTCGCCGAATTCGTCGCGGCGACCGGCTTCACCACCGAGGCCGAGCACTACGGCTGGTCGTACGTGTTCGCGGGCCTGCTCGCCGACCGGCACCCGGTGGCCCGCTCGGTGCGGGCGCCGTGGTGGCGCCAGGTGCACGGCGCCACCTGGCGCAGCCCCGAGGGACCGGGGTCCACCGTGCTGGACCGCGGCGACCACCCGGTGACCCAGGTGAGCTGGCGGGACGCGCGCGCGTTCTGCCGCTGGGCGGGCGCCCGGCTGCCCACCGAGGCCGAGTGGGAGTACGCGGCCCGGGGCGGTCTGGTCGGCCGCCGGTACCCGTGGGGCGACCTGCGGGAGCCCGGCGGCGCGCACCGGATGAACATCTGGCAGGGCGAGTTCCCGGACGGCGACCTGGGCCTGGACGGCTGGGTCGGCACGGCGCCGGTGGACACCTACGAGCCCAACGGGTTCGGGCTGTCCAACATGACCGGCAACGTCTGGGAGTGGTGCGCGGACTGGTTCAACCCGACCGCCTACGCCACCAGCCGGATCGACGACCCGACCGGGCCGCGCTCGGGCAGCCACCGGGTGCTGCGCGGCGGGTCGTACCTGAGCCACGAGTCGCACTGCGACCGCTACCGGGTGGCCGCGCGCGGCGCGAACACCCAGGACGGTTCCGCGGGCGACATCGGCTTCCGCTGCGTGTACCCGGGGTGACCGGCGTGCACCCGTGGACCTATTGGAGAGAAGGACATGTCATGAGTGAGCGCACGGAGGAGTACGCGGCCGCCCGGCACCGGGAACGGGAGCGGTCGGCGTGGATCGGCTGGATCTGGTTCGGCGCCGTGATGCTGGTGCTGCTCGGCCTGTTCACCGTCATCTTCGGCCTGGTCGCGCTGTTCCAGGAGAACTACTACGTGGTCGGCCCGGAGGGGCTGCTCGTCTTCGACCTCACCGGCTGGGGCTGGATCCACCTGATCCTGGGCGCCCTGGCGACTGCGGCCGGGTTCGCGCTGTTCTCCGGGGCGGCGTGGGCGCGGGTCACCGCCGTGGTGCTGGCCGCGCTCAACGCCATCAGCCAGTTCGCCTTCCTGCCCGCGTACCCGGTGTGGTCGCTGATCGCCATCGCGCTGGACGTGCTGGTGATGTGGGCGATCGTGGTGCACGGCCGCGAACTGGGCGACTGAGCGGGCGGTACCGGAACGTCACCGAAGGACGAAGGGGCCTGGCCATCGCGGCCGGGCCCCTTCGGCGTGCGCGGGGTCAGTCGGTCGTCCCTTTCTCCTCGGCGGGTTCCGCGGATTCGGCAGGGGGTTCGGTGTGGGGTTCGGCGGCGTCAGCGGGTGCGGCCGTGGGTACCCGCGACGGCGCGCCCGCGAGCGCGTCGACCCAGCGGGCACGCGGGTCGACGTCCACCAGCACCGCCTTGACCAGCAGGGTGAGCGGCACGGCGAGCACCGAGCCGAGCGGGCCGAGCACCGCGCTCCAGACGATCAGCGACAGGAACGTGGCGGTGGACGACAGGCCCACGGTGTCGCCGATGACCCGCGGCTGGATGACCGACTGGAGCACGAAGTTCACCACGACGTACAGGACGATCACCGCGATCATCAGCTGCCAGTCGCCCTGCAGCAGGGCCAGCAGCGCGGGCGGCGCCACGCCGAGGATGAACCCGATGTTGGGCACGTAGTTGGTGACGAACGACAGCACGCCCCACAGCAGCGGCAGCGGGATGTCGAGCAGCAGCAACCCGATCGCGTCGAGCACCGCGACCAGGAACCCGAACACCGTGGTCACCCACAGGTAGCGGCGGGTGTCGTGGGCGAACCCGGAGAGCGCCGCCGCCAGTTCCGGCCGGTCGGCGGCGACGGAGCGCTGGCGCAGCCGGACGGTGGCGGCGTCGATGCTGAGGAACAGCAGCAGCGACAGCAGGAACACCAGGCCGCCGCCGATCGTGCCGACGGCGCCGACGATGTCGAGCAGGTAGCCGACGACCCGACCGAAGTCCAGGCCGTGGACGGCGGCGCGCACCTCGTCCGCGCCGACGCCGAAGCGGGCCAGGGCCGAGGCCAGTTCCGCGACGAGCGCGTCGGCGCGCTCGGCGTAGGCGGGCAACAGGGTCGCCAGTTGGGCTATGGAGACGACCACCACCAGGACGAGCACGGCGATGACCGCGTAGACGAGGAGGACGAGGACCGTCGTGGCGAGCCAGGAGGGTAATCCCCGGTCCCGCAACCACTGCGGGATGGGGGACACGGCGACCACGATCATCATGGCCAGCGCGAGCGGTCCGAGCAGCCAGGACGCGTACGAGATCCCTTGCAGGACAACGGCCACCGACGCCAGGCCGACCAGGATCTGCACGGCGCGCGGTATGGGGGGAAGTGTCACGCGCCGACGCTAGGAGCAAGTCCCGCGCCCCGACTTCACCCCGTGTGCGTGATCGGCCCGGTCCACCCGCGCCAGAGCGCCGCGTAGGCCCCGCCCGCGGCCAGCAGTTCGGCGTGCGAGCCGGATTCCACCACGGCGCCCCGGTCCATCACCACGACCCGGTCGGCGGCCACGGCCTGGCTGAGCCGGTGCGCCACGACCAGCGCGGTGCGGCTCTCGGTGACCGCCTCCGCCGCCCGGTCCAGGGTCCGGGCGCCCGCGCTGCCCGCCTCGGCGGTGGCCTCGTCGAGGATGACCGCGGCGGGGTCGGCGAGCAGGACCCGGGCGAGCGCGAGGTGCTGGGTCTGGGCCGCGGTCAGCCCGTGCGCGCCCTCCCCGACGACGGTGGTGATGCCGTCGGGCAGCGCCTCGACCCAGGGCAGGGCGCCGACGCGGTCGAGCGCGGCGGTGACCTCCGCGTCGGTCGCGGACTCGCGGGCCAGTCGGACGTCGTCGGCGAGGGTGCCCGCGAACACGTGCGCCTCTTGGCTCACCAGCGCGATGTGCCTGCGCGTCGCGGCCTCGCCGAGCGCGTCGAGGTCGACACCGCCGAGCCGGACGGTCCCGGTGGTCGGCCGGAGAATGCCCGCCGCGATCCCGGCGAGCGTCGACTTCCCGGCGCCACTGGCCCCCACGAGCGCGACCCGCTCCCCCGGTGCGATCCGCAGCGTCACCGCGCGCACGACCTCGGAACCGGCCTTGCCGTCCTGGAGTTCGTAGTGGTGGCTGATGCCCTCCAACTCGATACCGCTGTCGGCGGGCACGGGTGGGTTCTCGGGCGTTTCCGCGCCGGGCAGGTTCGCGACACCCGCGAGCCGGGCGAGGCCCGCACCGGCCTGCTGGATCTGGTCGACCTCGATCACCAGGAAGCCGATGGGGTTGAACAGCCGGTGGAAGTACAGCGCGGCGGCGGTGACCGTGCCGACCGTGACCGTGCCGGACGCGGCCAGGTCGCCGCGCACCAGGAAGAACCCGACGACCAGCACGGCGGTCAGGCCGACGAACTCGGCGCGGTTGAGCCTGCCCGCGAACCAGGTGAAGACCCGGAACACACCGATCGACAGGTCCATTGCCGCCTGCGACTTCTCCTCGATGACGGCGGTGTGCCGGTGCTCCAGCCGGTAGGCGCGCACGGTCTCGCCGCCCCACAGGGAGCAGGCCATGGCCTCGGTCCGCTCCCCCACGGCGAGGCGTTCCTCGGCGTAGAAGGGTTTCGAGCGCGGCAGGTACCAGCGCAGCGCGAGGTGGTAGGCGGGCGCGGAGAGCAGACCGGCCAGGCCGAGGCGCCAGTCCAGGCCGAACAGGCCCGCCGCGGTGAGGACGATGGTGAACGACGCGCGCACGATCTCGGGGACGGTGGTGGTGATCGCGCCGGTCACCACCGACACGTCGTCACCGACCCGGGACAGCAGGTCGCCGACCCCGACCCGTTCGAGGGTGGCCGACGGCAGGTGCAACGCGCGGTCCATGACCCGTTCCCGCACGCGCGCCAGCACGGTCTCCCCCAGCCGTGCCACCAGCGTGGCACCGAAGGCGGCCAGCACACCGGTGACCAGCGCGGCGACCACCATGACCACCACGAGCGGGACGAGGCGGTCGGTGCCCGCGCCCGCACCGGCGTCGTCCACCAGCAGGCCAAGCACCCAGGGCGCGACGAGCCCGGCGGCGCTCGCGGCGAGCATGACCACCAGCACGGCGGCGGCGGACCGGCGGTGCGCGAGGAGTTCGTCGCGCAGCAGCAACCAGGTTCGACGGGCGTCGGCGACCGGGAGGATGGGCGCTGCCACCACGTCACCACCTACTGGTGCGGTCATCGGGTCACCACCTGGCGGTAGGTCTCGTCGGCGGCGCGGAGTTCGTCGTGGGTGCCGGTGCGGGTGACGCGACCGCCCTCGATCACCACCACGCGGTCGGCGCGGGCGAGCAGCGCGGGGCTGCTGGTCACGATCAGCGTGGTCAACCCGGTGCGGCGGCCGGATAGCCGTTCGGCGATGCGTTCCTCGGTGACCGCGTCGACGGCGGTGGTCGGTTCGTGCAGCACCAGGACGGGCGCGGCGGAGAGCAGGGCCCGGGCCAGGCCGATCCGCTGCCGCTGCCCGCCGGACAGCGAGCGGCCCCGGTCGGTGACCGGGTGGTCGAGCCCCGACGGGTGCGCGTCGACGACATCCCGGGCCGCCGCCGCCTCGACGGCGCGCAGGACTTCCTCCTCGGGGTCGGCGAGCTGTCCGTTGTGGACACCGGCGGTGAGGTTGCCGCGCAGCGTGCCCGCGAACAGGGCGGTGTCGTGCTGCTCGACGAGCACCGCGCGGCGCCGGGCGTCGAGGTGGAGTTCACCATCGGGGACGTCGCCGATGAGCAGGTCGCCGGTGCGCTCGGCCGCGCGTCCGGCGAGGACGGCGACGAGCGCGTCCGCGTCGCGGGGGTCGCTCGCGAGCACGCCGACGAGTTCGCCGGGGCGTAGGTCGAGGTCGACGTCTTGGAGCGTGCGGTAGGAAACGCCCTTGAGCGCCACGGTGATCCCGTCGGCGGTGTCGACGTCGCGCGTGCCGCCCGCGGCGTCCGGGTCGGCGTCGAACACCTCGGCCAGGCGCGCCGCCGAGGCCCGCGCGCTCGCCACCTGACCACCGCACCAGCCCAGGGCGCGCAGCGGTTCAGCGATGAACTGGGCGAGCCCCACGACCGTGATCAGCTCCCCGACGGTCAGCCTGCCGGTGAGGGCGAACCAGCCCGCGAACCCGGCGACTGCCGCCAGGAACAGACCGCCCGCAGCCGTGGTGACACCTTCGTAGAGCCCGCTCGTGCCCGCCGCGCGCAGGCTCGCGGCCAGCGCGGTCTCGCTGGAGCGGCGGTAGCGCGCGGCCGCGGCGTGTTGGGCGCCGATGCCGCGCAGCACCCGCAGCCCGCCGACCAGGTCGGTGGCCAGCGCGGCGGTCCGGCCCGCGGCCTCCTGCTGCGCACCGCTGCGGCGGGTCATCAGCGGCGCGATGGCCTGGGTGGCGAACGCGAGCCCGGGGACACCCACGAGCACGCCGATCCCGAGCCACAGGTCGATGGTCAGCAGGATCACCGCGGCGGACACCAGGGCGACCACCGAGCCGACGGCGACCACGAAGGCGCGCAGCACGACGCCGGTGCGCTGGGCGTCGAAAGCGGCGATGGAGAGCAACTCCCCCGTGCGCAGGCCGGTGCGGTGGCCGCGCGGGTCGAGTACCCGCGCGGCCACCGCCACCCGCAGCAGGTGCGTCTCGCGTTCCAGCGCCACCAGGGTCTGCCGCGCCCCGAACTGCCAGGCGAAGAACAGGACCGCGAACAGCGCGGCGAGCGCGACCACCGACCAGGCGAGCGCGGTGCGGTCACCGGTCGCGACCGCGCGGTCGATCACCAGGCCGATGGCCACCGGTACGGCGACCTCGGCGGCCTGGTGGACCGACAGCAGCAGCGCCCCGGCGACCAACCGGGACAGGTGCCGCCGTACTGCCCGGACCAGCACACCCCGCGCACCCATCGCCCCCGACATGCCCGGATCACCCTCCCAGCTCGGCCAACACCCCTGTCGAAGCCACTGATCCGCTCCAGCGCGGCGCTCGGCGACGCGGGCACCGGGTGGACCGACCCGCCTGGACGGCGGGCAGCCTCTGCCCCAGGGCGTTCCCAGGTCAGTGGCGCGTTGTCCGGTGACGGCGTCACGCCGTCGGGAGCAGGCGGATCCAGCAGGACGTCAGTCTCGTCCAGCACGGTGATCTGTTCGAGGGAATATTCCCGGGTTGGACCGGGCTGGCAACAGGCTCGGCGGTGGGGGCACCGGTTCGGACGCACTACGCGATCCCGGTGGAGGTGATCGCGAAACGGCTGATCTCCGCCCGGATGGCCCGCGTCACCCTGGCGGGCCCGGGGTTGGCCGACTTCGGCCACGACGGCCCGGACCACCTGGCGCGGCTGTTCCTGCCCGCACCGGGCACGGCCGCCCCCTCACTGCCGGTGACGATCGCCGGTAGCCAACGCCCCCTGACCGCTTTCACACCCCGGCGAGGCCGTCGATCCAGGTCTGCCAGGCGGCGGTGCGGGTGGCGCGGTCCACGGTGACGCCGTAGAAGTACTGCGACGTGTTCACCATGTGGTGGATGTCGTCGGACATGAAGCGGTAGAAGCCGTTCTCGGTGCGGATGCCGAGGAGGCGGTCACCGCGCAGGTCGACGACGCCCTCGATGGGGTCAAGGCCGTCGGGGGTGAGGCGCACCTGGTCGTCAAGGCTCAGGGCCGGGTCCGCGCCGAGTCGGGTGGTGAGGTCGGTCCACACCTCGCCACCGGGGCGCGCGGTGAACGCGGTGGCGACCACGTTGGTGACGGGAAGGCCAGGGAAGTGCCGGAAGTACTCGGCGAGGTTGTGCAGGAACATGTCCCAGCCGCGACCGAAGCCGTCGAACTCGGTTTCCCAGTCGTCGCCGAAGAAGCCGTTCTGGATGAGGCGGAGTTCGGTGGTGCCCGCGCGGCCCTCGACGAGGAACTCGAAGGTCATCGGGGGGACGCCGTCCGGGCCGGGCGCGCCGAAGACGACCCGTCGGCCGGGCTCGAGCTCCAGGGTTTGGCCCGCTTGGCTGTTGCCACCGCCGAAGTCGCCTTCGATCTCACCGCCCGCGTTCTCGTGCGGCACGAACCACAGCGACAGACCGTCCGGTGTGGACACCGCCTGCCAGACCTGCTCGGGCGTCGCGGCCAGCTCGATCCGCTTCGCCAGGCTCCGGCGCTCATCCGCCACGGTCAGTCCTGCTGGGCGAGGAGGATGAGGTTGCCGCAGGTGTCGTCGAAGACCGCCTGTGCCCCGAACCCGGTCTTGGTCGGCTCCTGCGTGAAGCGGACGCCGTGCTCCACCATGCGCGCGTGGTCCTTGTCCAGTTCCTTGGTGCCGAGCATGGTGAACGGGATACCCGCGTCGTAGAGGGTCTTCTTCCACACCTGCGCGGCGGGCTTGTCGTCGATCCGGATGCCGGGGTTGCCGTCGGGTTCGAGCAGCAGCTCCACCCCGTCGGGCGCGTCGGGCGAGACGACGGTCAGCCACTTGGCGCCGCCGCCGAGGTCGATGTCGGTCTTCTTCACGAACCCCAGCACCTCGGTGTAGAACGCCAGGGCCTTGGCCTGGTCGTCGACCAGGATGCTGGTCACCGGGATGTGCATCGTCACTCCTGCTCTTCTCGTTTGACCTTCGGGTGCACGGCGACCACGATCCGGTGCGCCCGCCCGCCCTCGGCGGACTCGTCGTGGTACTTGGCCACCAACGAGGTCACCGCCCGGGTCAGCTCCTCGGCGAACCCGGCCCGGTCGGCCGCCGAGGCGAACCGCACCTCCCCGTCGATGGCGAAGGTGGCCAGCCGCTTGCGGGCCTTGGTCGCACCGGTGACCAACTCCCCCACCTCCCGCACCATCCGCGCGGCCACGGCCAACAGCCACCGCGCGGACAGCCGATCGGGATCGCGGGCCGGGTCCGGCTGGACAGCGGCCAACACGCTCGGCGAGATGACGTACGAGGCCGCGGTCGCCCGCAGCACCCGTTCGGTCAGGTTGCCCTTGCGCCGCTCCTCGACCAGCTCGACCAGCCCGTGCCGCTCCAGCTCGCGCAGGTGGTAGTTCACCTTCTGCCTGGTCAACCCCACCTGACGCGCCAAGGTGGTCGCCGACCCCGGCTCGACCAGCGCGGCCAGCAAACCGGCCCGCACCGGGTCGAGCGACACCCCGGCCACCGCCGGGTCCTCGATCACCGCCACCTCGCGCACCCGCACACCGTCGCATTGACAAACTTTCTTGTCAAGCCGAGTCGGGTCCCGCGCGTCGATGAGCGCGGACCTCCCAGGTCGGCCGGTGGGGGTTCTCGTTGTGCACGACAACGTCGGCAACCTTCGGCCGAGTACCGGCCGCGCCGGTAGCGCCGCGGGAGGGGAACGACGAAGTCGTCGACGGTCGCGCGGACAACGACGCGACCCTGCGCGCGCAGGACGACGGCGAGTTCGTCGGCCAGCGTGGTCTTGCCCGCGGCGGGTGGCCCGTCGACGTCGACCCGCAGCGGGTGCGCGGTCGTGACGGACCCGATCACCTCGGACAGTCGACCGATGAGTTCGCCACGCGCACCTTGATCCATTGCTGACTTCCTCGGGTATCCAAGTCCGGCACCGATCACGGTCGCCGGGGTTCGCCACGAGGTCCGAGACGCCTGCCCGGCGTGAGAACGCCCGGTGGTGGGTCATCGGGTGCGTGATGACACCCGGGAACCGGACGCGGCCCACGCGAACGGGCGGCGGTCCGCCGAGTCGCCTCGGTGGACCGCCGCCCGTGGATCGGTCGCTTCGGTCGGTTCCTAGTTCGTTCAGCCTGCGCGGCAGGTGCCGCGCAGCAGCGCCTCACCCAGCGGGGTGAGGGTGTGGCAGAGCGAGTTCACGTCCCGGCGGGAGAAGATCAGCCCCGCCGCCCGCAGGATCGACGTGTGCTGGCTGACCGCGGCCGAGGAGATCTCCAGCGACCGGCTCAGCTCGACCGACGCCCGGCTGTCGGTCAGCGCGACCAGCATGGCCGCGCGGGTGCGGCCGAGCAGCGGCCCCAGCGCGCGGGCGTCCTGCCGCCCGCCCGACCACACGGTGGTCAGCGCCGCCCGGTCGAGGCTGATCGGGTAGGCCAGGGTCACCGGCCGGTCCGGGGCCACCGGCACGATCGTGCGCGGCGGGCCGGACAGGAACAGCGACGGCGCGAGCACCAGCCCGCGCCCGCGCAGCGCCACCTGGTCGCCGCGACCGGCGACCACCAGGTTCGGCGTCTGCCACCGCACGCGCGGGTGCAGGGTGCCGAACAGCTCCTCGATGCCGCCCGCGAGCAGCGCCCGGCCGCGGCACTCCCGTTCCGCTTCCAGTTCGGCGGTGATGGACGCCCAGTACGGCGCCACCGCCACCGCGTGGAACTCGCGCAGCAGCGCCACCGTGCGCTGCTCGGCCGGGTCGCCGCTGAGCAGCGCCTGGCGCGCCGCCCGGGAGCGGCCCAGGCCCTGCAGGTGCCCCAGCAGCGCGGGCGAGCGCTGCGCCAGGGCGTTGTGCGCCGTGCGGCGCCACGCCTCGAACCCGGTGCGGGTCCGGGTCTGCGTGTAGGCCTCCAGCGCGAACACCGTCTCCGCCGCCCTCCCCAGGGTCGGCGCCACCCGCGTGCGGGCCAGGTCCGCGTCGGTGAAGGTGATCCGGTGGTTGTCGTTCGCGTCGTGTCTGATCTGGGTCTTGTACTCGGTGTTGCTGTCGGTTTTGTCCGCGATCACTGTGTCGAATCGGCTGTCGAACACTGTTTCCCCCTGTGTCAGCGCCCGTTCCCCGTCAGTCACCCAGATCCCGGGCACATCGTCAACCAACGAACGGCGGACCGCGTCTACCGACGAAAGTCGGACGCGCTTGCCGCGAAGATCGCGGGGCGGCCAGACTGGACTCCGCCGCCGCGCTCCGGCGGCACCCGCTGAAAGCTTGGAGGTAGGGCGACGTGACCAATCCGTTCGACGACCCCGACGGCCGTTTCCTGGTGCTGGTCAACGCCGAGGGCCAGCACTCGCTCTGGCCGGGCTTCAAGGAGGTCCCCGAGGGTTGGACGGTGGCGCACCCCGAGGACACCCGCCAGGCGTGCCTGGACTACGTCGAGAAGAACTGGACCGACATGCGCCCCAAGAGCCTCATCGACGCCATGGAGAACGAGCAGTAACACTCCTCCCGCTCCCCACTTCCCCACCCGGCATCGCTCCCGACTCGGCGGGCGCACCCCACCCGATGTGCCGCCCGCCAGGGCAACCATCCGGCCTCATGGGGCAACCGGACGCGCCCGCAGCACCTCACCCGCGGTCGAGGCCCCCGAGTGATCGGGCCTCGGCCGCGGGCGCACGCACCGTCACCACCAGCCCGCCCCCGGGCCGGGCCTCGGCGCGCGCCTCGCCGCCGTGCGCCCGGGCGATCGCCTGGACGATCGAGAGCCCCAACCCGGCGCCCGCGGCGGAGAGCCGCTCCCGCCCCAGTCGCCGGAACGGCTCGAACAGCGCGGGCACCTCGTAGGGCGGCACGACCGGCCCGGTGTTGGTCACCGCGACCTCGGCGTACCCGTCGACCCGCCGCGTCTCGACCCGCACCCAGCCGCCTTCCTCGACGTTGTGCCGGATCCCGTTGTCCACGAGGTTCTGCACCAACCGCTCCAGCAGCACCGGGTTGCCCGCCGTCGCGGCCTCCGCCGCGGCCACCTGGACGTCCACCCCGTCGCGCGGGGTCTGGTGGACGACGTGCTCGGCGATGTCCGCCAGGTCCACATAGGACCGCTCAAGCGGTTCGCGTTCGGCGCGCGCGAGCAGCAGCAGCCCGTCGATCAGCCGCTCGTTGCGGGCGTTGATCTCCAGCAGCGCCAACCCCAGTTGCCGCACCTGCGGCGACGCCGGTTCGCGGTAGACGGCGACCTCCAGCAACGCGCGGTTGAGCGTCAGCGGTGTGCGCAGCTCGTGGGAGGCGTTCGCGATGAACCGGCGCTGGCTGTCGAAGGCGCGGTCGAGGTGCTCCAGCATCGCGTCGAAGGTGTCCGCCAGTTCCTTCACCTCGTCGCGCGGGCCACGCAGGCCGATGCGCTCGTGCAGGCCCCGGTCGGCGGAGCGGGCGATCCGCCCGGCCGTCTCGGTGACCCGGTTCAGCGGGTGCAGCACGCGCCCCGCCAGCAGCCAGCCGAACGCGACCGCGACGGCACCGACCAGCAGCAGCGCGATCCCGCCCTGGGTGAGCAGCGCGTCCAGCGCGTCATCGCCGGTCTGGGCGATGACCCGGTTGAGCGAGCCCACCATGAAGGTCGGCTCGGGGTCGGGCGCCGGGTCGAGCTTCGGCCCCGTCCCCGACACGATGAGCTTGTCCCCGTGCGGGATGCGCTGCGCGACGAGGGTGTAGGTGAGGGCGATCAGCAGGATGCCCGCGGCGAAGAACAGGCCGCCGTAGACCAGGGTGAGGCGGACGCGCAGCGACGGTCGGGTCATGGGATGCGGTACCCCACTCCCGGTTCGGTCAGCACCACCGGCGGGTCACCGAGCTTGCGCCGCAGCTTCAGCACCGTCATCCGCACCGCGTTGGTGAACGGGTCGGCGTGCTCGTCCCACGCCTTCTCCAGCAGCACCTCGGCCGACACCGCCGCGCCGTCCGCCCGCAGCAGCTCGGCCAGCACCGCGAACTCCTTGCGGGACAACGGGACGTAGCGGCCGTCGCGGAACACCTCCCGGCGGTGCGGGTCGAGCCGGATGCCCGCACGGCGCAGCACCGGCGGCACCGCGGGCCGGGCCCGCCTGCCGAGCGCGGCCACCCGGGCGCCGAGTTCGGCGAAGGCGAACGGCTTGGTCAGGTAGTCGTCCGCGCCCAGGACCAGGCCCGCGACCCGGTCGTCGACCTCGGTGGCGGCGGTGAGCATCAGCACCCGGGTCGGGGTGCCGGTGTCGACGACCCGCCTGCACACCTCGTCGCCGTGCAGCACGGGCAGGTCCCGGTCGAGCACCACCACGTCGTAGTCGTGCACACCGATCCGCTCCACGGCCGCGCCGCCGTCGTGCACCACGTCCACCGCGTGCGCGTCGCCGCGCAACCACCGCGCCACCGCGTCGGCCAGCAGCGGCTCGTCCTCGACCACCAGGATCCGCATTCCCCATGGTGACCGGTGACCGCGTTTCCCCGGCGTCAACACCCGCGGTGACGCCCGGGAAATCCCGACCTGGCTTCACTGGCCCCCGCCACCGGGACGGCCCCGGGGCGGGAGGGAGCGAGATGCGTCTGCGGAACGGCCCGGTCGTCGCCTTGGCGGTGTTCGCCCTGGCCGGGTGCGGGGTTGGCGGGTCGGACGACGGCGACAGGGTCGCGTCGGCGAACGGCGCCGGTGCCGCCGCGCCCCCGAGCGGTACCCCCGGCGACAACCGGGGCACCGAGGAGAACATGCTGGCCTTCGCGAAGTGCATGCGCGACCACGGCGTGGACATGCCGGACCCGGAGATCGGCGACGGCGGCGGCGTGGAGATGGTCATCCCGCGCGGCGCCGACCGGGGCGAGGTCGACGCGGCCCGCGAGGCGTGCCGCCGGTACGCGCCCGACGGCGGCGAACTGCCGAAGGCTTCGCCGGGGATGCTGGAACAGGCCAGGAAGATGTCCCGGTGCATGCGGGAGCACGGACTCCCCCGGTTCCCCGACCCGGACGAGTCCGGCGGCATCCGGATCGAGAGCGGCCAGGGCCTCGACCCGGGGAGCGCCGAGTTCAAGGCCGCCGAACAGGCGTGCCAGGAGTTCGGCCCCAAGGGCGCGGGCGAGCCCCGGACCGACAAGGACGGCGGATGAGCGGGTCGTCGAAGCGCGGCCGGGTCGCCGTCGGGCTCACGGTCGTGCTGGCCGTCAGCGGCGCGGCCGCGGCGGCGGCCGGGGTCGGTTTCGACAACGGTTCGACGCGGGATGAGCCACGCCGGGAGCGGAGTCCGCAGGGAACAGTGAAAGTCACGCGGGAAACGCTCATCGACACGCACAAGGAGGACGGCAGGTTGGGCTTCGGCGCCACGACGGCGGTGCAGGCAAGACTGCCCGGGACGCTGACCGCCGCACCCGCAGTGGGCAGCACCGTCCAGCGCGGACAAGCGCTGTGCCGGATCGACAACGCGCCGGTCGTGTTGCTGTACGGGTCGCTGCCCGCCTACCGCGCGCTGGACACGGGCGCGGAAGGCGCGGACGTGCGGCAGTTCGAGGAGAACCTGGCGGCGTTGGGCTACAAGGGTTTCACCGTCGACGAGAAGTACACGCGGTCGACCGCGAAAGCGGTCGAGGACTGGCAGGAGGACCTCGGTCTGCCGGAAACCGGGGCCGTCGAACTCGGGCGCGTCGTGTACGCGGCCGGGTCCATCCGGGTCGACTCGCACAAGACGACCGTGGGGCAGGGGGTCCAGCCGGGCGGTTCGGTGGTGGAGTACACCGGATCCGCCCGGCTGGTCACGGTCGAGCTGACCATGGACGACCAGCGGATGGCGCCGGTCGGCGCGGAGGTGACCGTGCGGCTGCCCGACGGCAAGACCGTGCCCGGCAAGGTCACCGCGGCGGAGACCGTCGTCGACGAGGGCAACGGCGCACCGGACGCCGAACCGGAGACCAAGCTCAAGGTGACGGTCGCACCCGCGGACGAGGGGTCGCTGGTGGGCCTGGACCAGGCGTCGGTCGGCGTCGAGTTCACCTCGTCGCGCCGCGCGGACGTGCTCACGGTGCCGGTCTCGGCGCTGCTGGCCTTGGCCGAGGGCGGCTACGGGGTGCAGGTCGTCGACGCGGGGACCACGCGGACCGTCGCGGTGCGCACGGGCATGTTCGCCAACGGCCGGGTCGAGGTCACCGGGGTGTCGGAGGGGCAGTCCGTGGGGGTGCCGGGATGAGCGCGGTCGTGGAGTTGGACGCGGTCAGCAAGGTCTACCCCGGCGGCGTCACCGCGGTCCACGGGGTGACGTTGTCGGTCGACTACGGGGAAATGGCCGCGATCGTGGGGCCGTCGGGCTCGGGGAAGTCCACGGTGCTGCACCTGATCGGCGCGCTGGACCGGCCGTCGGCCGGCGTGGTGCGCGTCGACGGGCACGACGTCGCCGCGCTGTCCGACCGGCGGGTGTCGGCGCTGCGGGCGCGCCGGATCGGGTTCGTGTTCCAGCAGTTCCACCTCACCCCGGGCCAGTCAGCGGTGGACAACGTCGCCGACGGCCTGCTGTACGCGGGAGTCTCCCTCCGGGAGCGTCAGCGCCGCGCCGAGACCGCGCTCGACCGGGTGGGCTTGGCGGATCGGATGTCGCACCTGCCGAACGAGCTGTCCGGCGGCGAGCGGCAACGAGTCGCGATCGCCCGCGCGGTGATCGGCGACCCGCCGTTGCTGCTCGCCGACGAACCGACCGGCAACCTCGACTCCGCCGCGGGCGCCCGCGTGCTGGCCGTGCTGGCCACCCTGCACGCGGCGGGCGCGACGGTCCTGGTCATCACCCACGACCGGGAGCTCGCCGCGACCCTGCCGCGGCGGATCACCATGCGCGACGGACGGGTGGTGGCCTGATGGACCTGACCCCCGCCCGCCTGGGTCCCCGCGACGTCGTGCGCGTCGGCGGCGCCGGGCTGCGCGCGCGGCCGCTGCGGGTGTTCCTCTCCGCACTGGGCATCGCCATCGGCATCGCGGCGATGACCGCCGTCGTCGGCATCTCCAGCTCCAGCCGCGCGCAGGTCGACCGCGAACTGGCCGCGCTGGGCACGAACCTGCTGACCGCGGCACCGGGCAGCACGCTGGCCGGGGACAGCGCGAGCCTGCCGCCGGAGTCGGTGGCGATGATCGCCCGCATCGGGCCGGTCCGGCAGGTCGCCGCCACGGGGAAGGTGCCGGACACGCGCGCGTACCGCACGGACCGGATTCCCTCGATCGAGACCGGCGGGATCTCGGTGCGGGCCGCGCACCTCGACCTCCCGGCGACCGTGGGCGCCCGGCTGGCGTCCGGCACCTGGCTGAACGCGGCCACCGAGCGGTACCCGACCGCCGTGCTCGGGGCGGACACGGCGCGCCTGCTGGGTCTCGGCACGGTCGGCGAGCGGGTGTACGTGGGCGGCTCCTGGTTCACCGTGCTGGGCATTCTTGAGCCGGTCCCGCTGGCCCCGGAGTTGGACTCGTCAGTGCTGGTCGGGTGGCCGGAGGCCGTGGCGCACCTGGGTTTCGACGGTAAACCGACCACGGTGTACGCCCGCAGCGCGGACAACGCCGTCGAGGCCGTCCGCGCGGTGTTGGCGGCGACGGCGAACCCGGAGGCGCCCAACGAAGTCCGGGTGTCCCGGCCCTCCGACGCGTTGGCCGCCCGGCACGCCACGGACGAGGCGTTCACCGGGCTGCTGCTCGGGCTGGGCGCGGTCGCGCTGCTGGTGGGCGGGGTCGGGGTGGCGAACACCATGGTGATCTCGGTGCTGGAGCGCAGGCACGAGATCGGCCTGCGGCGGGCGCTCGGCGCCACCCGGGGGCAGGTCCGCACGCAGTTCCTGGCGGAGTCGCTGCTGCTCTCGGCGCTGGGCGGCACCGGTGGCGTGGTGCTCGGCGTGGCGGCGACGGCCCTGTATTCGAGCACGCGGTCCTGGGGGACGGTCGTCCCGGCCTGGGCCACGGCGGGCGGGGTGGCCGCGACGCTGCTGATCGGCGTGGCCGCGGGCCTGTACCCGGCCGTGCGCGCCGCCAACCTCTCCCCCACGGCCGCGCTGTCCACGCCTTGATCCCGTCGGCGCCGCCGGGAATTGTCGGGGGTCGGCCGTAGGTTGGTGCCAGTGGTGGTCGGGTGACCTGGGACCACCGCACAAAAAACTGTTGGGGGTAAGGCAATGAAGAGACTCGCGGCGCTTGTGCTCGTCGCTGCGGTCGTACCCGCGTTCGTGCCCGGCACCGCCGGTGCCGGGCAGGCGCGGGGATGGACGACGGCCACGTGGTCGGCCTCCCCGCACCGGCAGAGCGCGGACCTGGGGCCGAACTGGGGAGTCGACGGGTTCGACAACCACACCGTGCGGCAGGTCGTGCGCGTCAGCGCGGGCGGACCCGCGCTCCGCGTCCGGCTGTCGAACGCGTACGGGTCGACCCCGCTCAGGGTGGGCGGCGCGACCGTGGCGCGGGCCGGTGACGGCGCGGCGGTCCGGCCCGGGACCGTGCGGAACCTGGCGTTCGACGGGAAACGGTCCGTTGTGGTGCCCGCGGGCCGGGACGTCGTGACGGACCTGGCGGTACTCCCGGTGTCGCCGCTGGAGAAGCTGACCGTCACGCTGTACCTGCCGGAGAAGACCGGTCCCGCCACCGGCCACACGTTCGCCGCGGCGACGAGCTACCGCGCGGCGGGCGACCACCGGTCGGACACCGCGGCGGCCGCGTTCGGCGAGACCACCGAGGCCTGGTACTACCTCAGCGGCGTCGAGACCGTCGACCCCGCACCGCGGCGCGACGTCGTGGTGGCCTTCGGCGACTCGATCACCGACGGCGCCGGGTCCACGATGAACGGCGACAACCGGTACCCGGACGAGTTGGCCGAGCGCCTGCGCGGGAAGCGGCCCGTGGTCAACGCGGGCATCGGCGGCAACCGGGTGACCAACGACTCCCCGTGCTTCGGGGAGCGGGCCACCGCCCGGTTCGACCGGGACGCGCTGGCGCAGCCCGGTGTCCGCACGGTGATCCTGCTGGAGGGCATCAACGACATCGGCTTCAGCGACTTCGACTTCGTCTGCGCGAAGCCGAACCCGGCGGTCACCGCCGCCGACCTGATCGCGGGCTACCGCGAGCTGATCCGCAAGGCCCACGCCAAGCACGTCCGGGTCGTCGGCGCGACGCTGCTGCCGTACAAGGGGGCGATGTACTTCTCCGACCGCGGCGAGGGCGTCCGCGACGAGGTGAACGCCTGGATCCGCACCTCCGGCGAGTTCGACGCGGTGGTCGACTTCGACCGCGTGACGGCCGACCCGGCGGATCGGGACAGCCTGCTGCCCGCCTACGACAGCGGCGACCACCTCCACCCCAGCGACGCGGGCTACCGGGCCATGGCCGCCGCGGTGGACCTGTCGACGCTGTAACCGTGCGGAATGGACCTGGCACAATCCCCGTGCCAGGTCCATTCGCCGAACGCGGGGTTCGCATGCTGACCGTCCCACCGGGATTCGCCGAGTCCACGATCGCCCGCGAGGGCGAGGCGGGCAGGCGGTGGATCGACTCGCTGCCCGCCTTGGCCGCCGACTTCCTCGACCGGTGGGCGTGCGTCGCGTCCGGCCCCGTGCTGCACGGCTTCGTGGGCGTGGCGATCCCGGCCACCCGCGCGGACGGCTTCGAAGTCGTCCTCAAGCTGGGTTTCCCACTCACCTACAACACCGCTGAACCGCTCGCCTTGGCCGCGTGGAACGGCAACGGCGCCGTCCGACTCCTGGACCGCGACGACAGCCGTTTCGCCATGCTCCTGGAGCGCCTCCAGCCCCTGGACCGCCCGGAGCCCACCCCGTTCACCACCATCGGCCGCCTGGCCCACCACTTGGCCATCCCGGCCCCACCCGGCATCCCGTCCCTGGCCGACAAAGCCCGCGCGTGGACGGTCGACGTACCCGCGCACGCGGAACGACTCGGAAACCCGCTGCCGCGCCATGTGATCGATGCCTGCGTGGCCAACGCCCGCGACCTCGCCACCGACCAACCGGCCCTGCTCGTCCACGGCGACCTCCACTTCGGCAACATCCTCCGCACCAACACCCCGACCAACGCCCTACGCGCCATCGACCCCAACGGCTTCACCGGCGACCCCGCCTATGAACTCCTCCCCCTCCTCCGCGGCGACTGGCAGGCCATCGCGGCGGAGCCCGACCCCGCCCGAGCGATCGACCGCCGAATCGCCGAGTTCACGGAGGCGGCCGAACTGGAGATCGACCGCCTCCGCCGCTGGACCCAGGCCAGGGCCACCGAGTCCGCGCTATGGTCGAGGCAGCTCAACGAACCAACCCGAGTCACAGCGGTAGTCGACACCCTCGCCACGACCCTGGCCTGACCACCAGCCCCACGCGCCGCGACCGCGCTGATCCACCACCCCGAGGCAACCACCTCCACGGCACACCCACTGGGCGCGCCATCCCTGCCTCGAAGACAACCACCGCCACTCAGACCTGCGGCTACCCACAACCCTCTCTGCCCGCCCACCGCACCCATCCAGGCCATGCCCGCCGGTTTGCCCTCCTGGTTCGCACTCCATGTCTTCACAAGACATCCCCTTGCCACCTGGACCCGCGACGGTCCCTTCCGCACACCCCACCTACCCGCCGCACCCATCCGATCCCCTGCCCGCCAGCCATCCCCCGCTCCCGCGACCTGGAAGCCACTCCGAGGCAACCGCCCCCATGCCCGCTGATTCCGCCCATCCATGCCTTCGCAAGACACCCCGCTGCCACCTGGACCTGCGGCTGCCACCTCACCCACTCCACCTCTCCAACTCCCCCTCTCGCTCTCCCGCCCACCACCACCCGCCCCTCTCAAACGCTCATTATCTTGATAGTGACTAGTCAATAATGAGACCCATAAAGCGCTGCCTTCCACCAAGAGAGCAACCGCTCAACGTGTCTGGTCTCGGGATGGCCTAGCTTGAGTTTTAACGTGCTGGGCTTGGTGGCTGCCCCCTGTCGATCATGAACGAAGCCCTTGGTTGATCATTCCTCTTGCGACAGAAGGACGACCACAACCAAGGGCTTCAGTTGATCAGTGTGCACGACGCCGGTTCGGCCGGCGTGTCCGGGCACCTCGCCCGGTTCCGTCAGGCGTTCTACCAGAGCTTGTCCAAGCGGGGAGATGCGTTGTTCGAGCTGGTCGACGCGATGTTGTGCGCGGACGGGCCGGTGCGGTCGTTGCCTGAGTTGTCCCTGGTAGGCGAACATCGTCGCGGTCACGGCAGCCTCTATGCCGGCTTGGCGCATGGTCGGGTGGACGTTGATCGGCTGCGATGTGCTCTGGCTGCCTGCCCGTTACCGCGGGCGGCGGACGGCCGGTTGGTGTTGGCGGTCGATGTGACCTGCTGGCTGCGGCCGGAAGCGCATACCTCGCCGGAGCGGATCCTGTGCTACACTTACGGACGCGGCAAAGACACGCACATCATGGTGCCTGGCTGGCCCTACTCGATCGTGGTGGCGTTGGAGACAGGGCGCGGCTCCTGGACCGCCCCTTTGGACGCGGTCAGGCTGGCGCCGGGAGACGACGCGGCAACGGTGACCGCCCGGCAAGTGCGCCAGGTCGTGACCCGCCTGATCGAGGCAGGCCACTGGCAGCCCGGCGACCCGGCGATCATGCTGGTGGCCGACGCCGGTTACGACGGTCCTCGGCTTGCGTTCCTGCTCCAGGATCTGCCGGTGGTCGTGCTGGTTCGAATGCGCTCGGACCGGGTGCTGCGCCGCCCCGCGCCTGCTCACCTGCCCGGCACCCTGGGGCGGCCCCGCCGCCACGGCGACGAGTTCGTCTTCGGTGACCCCGCCACCTGGAGCGAGCCGGAGGTCACCACACGCACGGAAACCCGGCTTTACGGTCCAGCACTGGCTCGCGCTTGGAACCGGCTGCATCCTCGTCTGACCCACCGCACCGCCTGGGCAAACCACTTCGGGAAGCTCCCGGTTATCGAGGGCACCGTGATCCGCCTCGAGGTCGACCGACTGCCCTCCGGAGCGATCCCAAAACCGGTCTGGCTCTGGCATTCCGCCACCGATCTCGACGCCACGAGGGTCGACCTTCTCTGGCAGGCGTTTCTGCGGCGGTTCGACATCGAGCACACCTTCCGCATGCTCAAACAAACCCTCGGCTGGACCACCCCGAAACTCCGCACGCCCGACCAGGCGGATCGGTGGACCTGGCTCATTCTGACCGCTTACACCCAACTCCGCCTCGCCCGCGACCTCGCCACCGACCTGCGCCGTCCCTGGGAGAAAACCGCACGCCCTGGCCGACTGACCCCGGCTCGGGTCCGCCGCGGATTTCGGCACCTCCACGCAACAATCGATACACCAGCCAGCGCACCGAAACCCACCCGACCAGGTCCAGGACGCCCCACCGGACAACCCAACCAACGACCAGCCCCACGCCACGACGTCCACACCGCCACCAGCGCCGACACACACAAGACCCGCAACAGCAAGACCCAGTCCAACACCCCACGACCCCGCCGCACAGGTTAAAACTCAAGCTAGTCGGCGATGAGGTCCGGGAGCCGTCGGGCGATCTCCTCCGGCCCCGGCATCCGGCGGATCTCTTCCGCGATCCCACCCGCGGCCGCACGAAGATCCGGACTGGTCAACACCGCGGCCACCGCATCCGCAACAGCTTCCGCGGTCACCTCACCAGGTCGCACCGCCACCCCCGCGGCCACCAAGGCCTCCGCGTTGGCGAACTGGTCCGCCCCCTGCGGAAGCACCACCTGCGGTACCCCCACCGCCAGCGCCCCCAAAGTCGTGCCACTACCCGCGTGGTGAACCACCGCCGACGCGTGCCGAAGCACCTCAGCCTGCCCCACCCACGACCGCGCGATCACGTTCCCCGGCAACGGCCCCACCTCCGCGACCGGCACCCGCCCCGTAGCGACCACGACCTGAGCGTCAACCCGCCCCAACCCCGCCACAACCACCCGAAGCACATCGGCCGTCCCGAACGCCGTCCCCAACGTCACGTACACCAGCGGCCGACCGGGCACCTCGACCGAGAACTCCCCCGGCGCGAACGGCACCGGCCGCACCAACACCCGCTCCGCCTCAAAACCCTTGTCCTGCAATGAAGGCGGACAAATGTCAAGGTGCGTGCCACCGACCGGGCGCACCAGCCCGATCCCCTCGGGAAACATCCGCCCGAACCCGTGCCACAGGCCAGGCACCCCGGCCCGACGCGCGGCGACCCCGGCCTCCGGCACACCCCACCCGTGCACCACCGCGTCCGGTCGCCACCGGTCGAGTTCCGGTTCCAGGTCCTCCGCGTACACCTCGTAGAACACGTCCGCCGGTCGGAACGGCCGCAGCCCGACCGAGGCCAGCGGCGCGTGCACTTCCTCCCCCACCGCGAACCGCACCTCGTGCCCAGCCGCCCGCACCGCCGCGGCGAACGGGACCATCGGGTAGGCGTGCCCGACCGACGCAAGGCTCACGAACATCACGCGCATGGCGCACAAACTACGGCGCGGTCGCCAGGGAATCCGAGCGACCGCGCCGTGTCCTCAGAAGTCCTCGTCGAAGGTGACCGTGCCGCTGACCGCGACCTGGTAAGCCGAGACGCGGCGTTCGAAGAAGTTGGACAGTTCCTGCACGTCCTGCAACTCCATGAACGGGAACGGGTTCTTGCTGCCGTAGATCGGTTCGATGCCGAGTACCTGCAACCGCCGGTCGGCGACGTGTTCCAGGTAGGCCCGCATGTCCGTCACCGACATGCCCGCGACGCCGAGGTCGAGCAGGTCGTGGGCGAACTGCGTCTCGGCCTCCACGGCCTCGCGGAGCATCTCGCGGACCTGGTCGCGCAGGTCGTCGTCGAACAGGTCCGGTTCCTCGCGGCGGACGGTGTCCACCACGTCGAACGCGAACGCCATGTGCATCGACTCGTCGCGGAACACCCAGTTGGTGCCGGAGGCCAGGCCGTTGAGCAGGCCGCGCGAGCGCAGGAAGTACACGTAGGCGAAGGCCCCGTAGAAGAACAGGCCCTCGATGCAGGCGGCGAAGCAGATCAGGTTCAGCAGGAACGACCGGCGGTCCGCGCGGGTCTCCAGGCGGGTCAACGCGGAGATCGAGTCGATCCACTTGTAGCAGAACTCGGCCTTGGCCCGGATCGACGGGATGGTCTCGACGGCGGCGAACGCCTCGGCGCGGTCGTCCTCGTCGGGGAGGTAGGTGTCGAGCAGCGTCAGGTAGAACTGGACGTGCACGGCCTCCTCGAACAGCTGCCGGGACAGGTAGAGCCGGGCTTCCGGCGCGTTGACGTGCTCGTAGAGGTTGAGCACCAGGTTGTTGGCGACGATGGTGTCGCCGGTGGCGAAGAACGCGACGAGCCGGTTGACCAGGTGCCGTTCGGCCGGGGACAGCTTGCCCAGGTCGGCGAGGTCGGTGTGCAGGTCGACCTCCTCCACCGTCCACGTGTTCTTGATGGCGTCGCGGAAGCGGTCGTAGAACAGCGGGTAGCGCATGGGCCGCAGCGTCAGGTCCATGCCCGGGTCGAGCAGGGCGTGCTTGCGGGCGGTGTTGCGCAGAGCGCTGTTGTGCGTCGCGTCGTCGTTCAGGGTGGTCACTGGCAGGCCTCGCAGGACTCGGGGTTCTCCAGGGAGCAGGCGATGGCGTCGACGGTGGCCTCGGGCACGGCCACGGTCGCCTGCTGGATGCGCGTCGCCGGGCGGGAGCGCAGGTAGTACGTGGTCTTGAGCCCGGCTTTCCAGGCGTAGAGGTACATCGAGGACAGCTTGCCGATGGTCGGCGCGGCCACGAACAGGTTCAGCGACTGGCTCTGGTCGACGTACGGCCCGCGCGCGGCGGCCAGCTCGATCAGCGCCTTCTGCGGCAGCTCCCACGCGGTGCGGTACAGCTCGCGGACGTCGGCGGGCAGTTCGGTGACCCCCTGCGCGGACCCGTCGTCGCGCTTGAGCCGGGACCGGATCTCGTCGGTCCACAGGCCGCGCGCCTTCAGCTCGCGCACCAGGTAGGAGTTGATCTGCAGGAACTCCCCCGACAGCGTCTCGCGCTTGAAGGTGTTCGACACCTGCGGTTCGACGCACTCGAAGCAGCCCGCGATGGAGGCGATGGTCGCGGTCGGCGCGATGGCGACGAGCAGCGAGTTGCGCAGCCCGTGCTCGGCGATCCGCGCCCGCACCCGGGCCCACCGCTCGGTCTGCGTCGGCGTCACACCCCAGAGGTCCGGTTGCAGGTCACCCCGCGCGGCGCGGGTCCGCGCGTACGCGGGGTGCGCACCCGCCGACGCGGCCAGTTCGGCGGAGGACTCCAACGCCGTCAGGTAGATCTCTTCCGCGATCCGAGTCGACAGCTCGCGCGCGGCGGGTGAGTCGAAGGGCAGGCGGAGCTTGAAGAACACGTCCTGCAAGCCCATGACGCCGAGGCCGACCGGCCGCCAGCGCGGGTTGCTCGCCGCGGCCTGGGCGGTCGGGTAGTAGTTGATGTCGATCACGCGGTCGAGGAAGACGACCGCGGTCCGGACCGTGGCCCGCAGGCGTTCCCAGTCGATTCCACCGGAAGCGTCGCCCCCGGCGCCATCCACCAGCACGTGCGCGCCCAGGTTGACCGACCCGAGGTTGCAGACCGCGGTCTCGTCGTCGCTGGTGACCTCGAGGATCTCGGTGCACAGGTTGGACAGGTGCACCACGTTCCCGGGTTCGGCGGTCTGGTTGCAGGTGCGGTTGGCGGTGTCCTTGAACGTCATCCAGCCGTTGCCGGTCTGCGCCAGAGTGCGGATCATGCGGCCGTAGAGGTCGCGGGCCCGGACGGTGCGCACGGCGCGGCCCGCCTCCTCGGCGGCGCGGTAGGCGCGGTCGAAGTCGTCGCCCCACAGGTCGACCAGCCCGGGCACCTCGTCGGGGTCGAACAGCGACCAGTCGGAGTCGGCCTCGACGCGGCGCATGAACTCGTCCGGGATCCAGTTGGCCAGGTTGAGGTTGTGCGTGCGGCGGGCGTCCTCACCGGTGTTGTCGCGCAGCTCGAGGAACTCCTCGACGTCCGGGTGCCAGGTCTCCAGGTAGACGCAGGCCGCGCCCTTGCGCCGGCCGCCCTGGTTGACCGCGGCGACGGAGGCGTCGAGGGTGCGCAGCCAGGGCACGATGCCGTTGGAGTGGCCGTTGGTGCCGCGGATCAGGGCGCCGCGGGAGCGCACGCGGGACCACTGCACGCCGATGCCGCCCGCGAACTTGGAGAGCCGGGCGATCTGCGCGTACCGCTCGTAGATCGACTCCAGTTCGTCGCGGGGCGAGTCGAGCAGGTAGCAGGAGGACATCTGGGTGTGGACGGTGCCGGAGTTGAACAGCGTCGGCGAGCTGGGCAGGTAGGCCAGCGACGACATGAGCCGGTAGAAGCCGACGGCCTCCGCGGCGGTGCGCGAGAGACCGCAGGCCACGCGCAGCAGCCAGTACTGCGGCGCCTCGATGACCGTGCGCCGCGCGGGGTGGCGCAGCAGGTAGCGGTCGTAGACGGTGCGCAGGCCGAAGTACTCGAACCGGCGGTCGGCGTCGAGGTCGATGGCGTCGTCGAGGTCGATGGCGTTGGCCGCGACGAACGCGGCGGTGGTGTCGCCGATGAGCCCTTCCGCGTGGCCGAGCGCGATGCTCTCGCTGAACGAGCCGACGCCGTGCCTACGCACCTCCTTGTCGATGAAGGCGCTGAGCAGGCCCGCGGCGAGCCTGGAGTACTCGGGCTCCTCGGCGACGAGCGCGGCGGCGGTCTGGATGGACAGCTTGTCCAGTTCCTCGGTGGTGGCGCCGTCGTAGAGGCCGCTGATCGTCTTGGTGGCGACCCGCAGCGGGTCGACCTCGGTGAGGCCGACCGCGCGGCGCGCCACGGCGCGCACGATCCGGTTGACGTCGACGGGTTCGAGCGCGCCATCTCGTTTGCGCACCCGCATGGTGGTCACGACTGAGTCGACGACCGTCACAGAACTGTCTCCTCGCGAGCCGGGCGGCCTGCCGGGGACAGCGGGGAGCGAACGGGCGCGCGCGACCGCCACGTCCTCCCACCCTCCCTCGGGGCCGCGGACACCCGCGCGCGGACGCGCGCCGGGGTGCTGGCAGGTCTTCGGACTCGTGGGCGTGCCGATCGGCGCCTACCGGCCATCGCTTCCCGGACCCGGGGTCCAGTGCTTCGTGACGGCTTCCGTTCCCACTCACCGCTGCGGGGCAGTCCCGGACTCACACCGGGTTCCCTCTTGCGACGACCGATCTGGCGGACCGGTCGAACCAGCTGCGGGACACAATACATAGGGGTGCCGGCCCGCCAGCGCACCCACATCTTGTGGGCGTGTCGCCAGGACATGGCCACACTCGACCGTTTCGGCGAAACCGGAACCTTCCTGGCGGGCAAGAATTGCGAACAGTGAGACACTCTCGACGGTTCATCACCCTCCGCAATGTCACGTCGGGTCAGCGACCAAGCTCAACCATCCCGCGCGCGGCGCAATAATCCCTGTTCAGACCACAATCAACATGACTCATCTCGCACCCGCGCGCCTTGGTCAACAGGCACGCAGCGTGATGTGCTCACCCGAAGTTGCCTTGAGGGTCGAAACAGGAGAGATGGCTGATGGACCACGTTCACCACTTCTCCGTCGGGGCGGTCACACCCGTCCTGTCGTACCTCATCGCCTGCCTCGGCTGCACCCTCGGCCTCTTCAGCATGCAGCGCGCCCGGGCCCAGATCGGGCTGCCCAAGCAGGCCTGGCTCGCGCTCGGCGCGGTGTCCATCGGCGGCACCGGCATCTGGACCATGCACTTCGTCGCGATGATGGGCTTCTCCGTCGACGGCACCCCGATCCGCTACGACCTGTTCCGGACGATGATCAGCCTCGCGGTGGCCGTGGGGATCGTGTGGATCGGCCTCTGGTCGGTGGCGCGCGGCAAGGCGACCTGGCCGCGGCTGATCGGCGCGGGCGCGATCACCGGCGTCGGCGTGGCCTCGATGCACTACCTGGGCATCTCCGCGATGGCGATGAACGCCCACGTCGGCTACGACACGGGTCTGGTGGTGCTGTCCGTCGTGATCGCCGTGGTCGCCGCGACCGCCGCGCTGTGGGCCACCTCCAACGTGCGGGGCATCGTGGCCACCGCCGGGGCCGCGCTGATCATGGGCGTGGCGGTGTCGGGCATGCACTACGTCGGCATGGCCGCCATGGAGGTCGGGCAGGTCACCGGCGCGCGTGCCTCGGACGTGCAGGGCCTCGAGGCGTTCTCCTTCTTCGGACCGCTGGCCATGGTGCTCGGCGTGCTCTCCGCGCTCTCCCTGCTGGCCGTGGGGATCGGGGCCACCGAGCGCGAGATCGCCGAGGACCAGTGGGCCGAGGAGCAGCTGCGGAGCCTGATGGGCGACCGCGCCAAGAACTAGTCACCACCCGCCCCACCGGAACACCACCCGCCGCGGCGGGTGGTGTTCTTCGCGTTCCCACCCGTTCGCCGGGCCGCGTGCCCGCGCGCGGCCCGCGATACCGCCCGCACCGTCCGGAAAGGACCGGTGGGGAATCACCGGCCACTGGTCCGAATGGTTCAGACCTTGCCACGGCCGCACCGCGCTTCTACCATCGCCCACACGTTGCTCTCTATGAAACGAATGTTGCGTGCAGCGCAACACTCAGGACGGGGTCGAGAGATGCGGAAGTCACGGTGGTTAGCCGGGATCGCGGCGGCCGTCTCGTTGGCGGCCTGCGCGCCCGTGCAGTCCGGTCCCGCCCAGCCCGCGGGCGACGAGCGGACCGGCCAGCTCCGGGTCTGGCTGTTCGACGAGGTGAACCGCGCCGCCAAGGAGAAGGTGGTCCAGGAGGCGGTCGCGGAGTTCCAGGGCAAGCACCAGGGCGTGACCGTGGACGTGCAGTACATCCAGGTCCAGTCCCGCGCCGAGCGGTTCAAGGCCGCGTTCAGCGACCCGGCGAGCGCGCCGGACGTGGCCGAGTTCGGCAACACCGACCTCGCCGGGTACGTGTCCGCGGGCGGCCTCGCCGACATCAGCGGCGAGGCGCTGAACTGGGAGGACGTGCACGACGTGCTCCCCGCCGCGCTCGACGCCACCAAGGTGGACAAGAAGGTCTACGCCATCCCGTGGTACATCGGCGTGCGCGCGCTCTACTACCGCACCGACGTCTTCACCGAACTCGGCGTCAAACCACCGTCCACACTGGACGAGATCGCCCCGCTGGCCCGCCGGATCCGGGCCGCCAAGCCCGACCTGCTCGGCATCTCCGTCGGCGGCAAGTACACCTACGGCGCGCTGCCGTTCGTGTGGGGTGAGGGCGGCGAGCTCGCCACCAGCCTCAACGGCAAGTTCACCGCCGCCATCGATTCCCCGCAGGCGAAGGCGGGCGTGGCCAAGTACACCGAGCTGCTGCGCGACGACATCTGCCCGCCCGCCCAGTGCGCGGGGAACGGCGGCGACGCCAGCGTGGAGGCGTTCCGCGCGGGCAAGGCCGCGATGACCATCGGCGGCGACTTCAACCGCAGGTCGGTCGACGCCAGCGCCGCGGCGGGCAAGTACGCCGTGGTCCCGCTGCCCGGCAAGGCCCCCGGCGTCATCGCCCCCGCGTTCGGCGGCGGCAACCTGCTCGGCCTGCTCTCGGGTACCAAGCACCGGTCGCTCGCCTTCGAGTTCACGCAACTGCTGGCGGGCAAGCAGTACCAGCGCAAGATGTTCGACGCCATGGGCAACTTGCCCACCTTCTCGGGTCTGCAGCGCGAGTTGGCCGACTCGGTGCCCGCGATCAAGCCGTTCACCGACACGCTGGCCTCCGGGGTCAAGTTCGTGCCGAACACCCCGGCCTGGGCGAAGATCGACGCGCAGGCGGTGGTCCCGACCATGCTCCAGGAGGTCGCGCGCGGCACTAAGGACGTCGACGCCGCGACGAAGTCGGCCGCCGACGCCATGAACGCGGCCTTCGGCTCGTGACCGCGGGGCCCGCCGCGCGCGGGCAGGGCCGGACCGCGCTGGGCTACCTGGCGCCCGCCCTGCTCGTGCTGGGCGCTCTGCTGGCGTACCCGGTGTACCAGCTCGTGGTCATCTCGCTCTTCGACTACGGGCAGGAGCAGGTCAGCGGCGGCGCGCCGCTGGAGTTCCTCGGCGCGGGCAATTACGAGGAGCTGCTGGGCAGCGCGCGGTTCTGGGAAGTGCTGGCGCAGACGGTCGGGTTCGCGGCCGTCTGCGTCGTCACCACCCTGGTGGTCGGTGCCGCGCTCGCGGTCCTGGCCACCAGGGTGCGGCCGTGGGCCCGGATGTGCCTGTTCCTGGCCGCGCTGGGCGCGTGGGCGACGCCCGCGGTGGCGGGCTCGACGATCTGGCTGTTCCTCTTCGACGCCAACTTCGGCCTGGTCAACCACCTGCTCGGGCTGGACGGCTTCTCCTGGACCTACGGCAAGTGGACGGCCTTCGGGCTGGTCGCCGCCCAGGTCGTCTGGTGCTCGTTCCCGTTCGTGATGATCACCCTGTACGCGGGCATCCGGGCCATCCCCGGCGAGGTGCTGGAGGCCGCCGCGCTCGACGGCGCGTCGACCTGGCGCACCGCGCGGTCGGTGGTCCTGCCGCTGCTGCGGCCGATCCTGGTCGTGGTGACCATCCAGTCGGTGATCTGGGACTTCAAGGTGTTCACCCAGATCTACGTGATGACCGGTGGCGGCGGCATCGCCGGGCAGAACCTGGTGCTCAACGTGTTCGCCTACCAGCAGGCCTTCGCGGCCTCGGAGTACGGGCTGGGCGCGGCGATCGGCGTGGTGATGACCGTGGTGCTGCTGGCCGTCACCCTGTTCTACCTGCGCGCGCTGCGCCGGTCGGGGGAGGAACTGTGAGCGTGGACACGGCGGTACCGGCCCCGGCCCGGGTCGAGCGGCGACCGGTCAAGCGGACCGGGGGCAGCGGCCGCGGGGTGGCCGAGGTGGTCACCGTGGTGGTCGCGGGGGTGGTGGCGTTCCCGCTGTTCTGGATGGTGCTGACCGCGTTCAAGCCCGAGGACGAGATCATCTCCGCGCAACCGCGGCCGTGGACGCTGCGCCCCACGTTCGACAGCTTCGTGCGGGCGCTGACCGTACAGAACTTCGGCCGCTACTTCGTCAACAGCGTGGTCGTGGCGCTGGCGGTGGTCGTGCTGAGCATGGCCATCGCGTTCCTCGCCGCGGCGGCGCTGACCCGGTTCCGGTTCAAGGGCCGCACGACCATGCTCATCATGCTGCTGGTGGTGCAGATGGTGCCGGTGGAGGCGCTGACGGTGCCGCTGTTCTTCCTGATGCGCTCGGTCGGCCAGTCGGTGCCCGCGTTCGGGCTCAACCACCTGGGCTCGCTGGTGCTGGTGCACCTGGCGTTCAGCCTGCCGTTCTCGATCTGGATGCTGCGCGGGTTCGTCGCGGCGGTGCCGGTGGAGCTGGAGGAGGCGGCGACCCTGGACGGGGCGAGCCGGTTCGGGTTCCTGTGGCGGGTGCTGTTCCCGCTGGTGGCGCCCGGGTTGGTGGCGACCAGCGTGCTGTCGTTCATCCACGCGTGGAACGACTTCCTGTTCGCCAAGACGTTCATCATCTCCGCGGCGGAGAACCAGACGCTGCCGCTGGCGCTGCAGGTGTTCGTCAAACCGGACCAGAACGACTGGGGCGCGATCATGGCGGGCTCCACCCTGATGACCATCCCGGTGCTGGTGTTCTTCGTGTTCGTGCAGCGGCGGCTGGTCAGCGGGCTGGCGGGCGCGGTGAAGGGTTAACGGGTTCCACACAGGACAAACCGAGCACTGTTCACCACCCGGCCATATGTCGTACACCACAACGGTATCCCCCCGGATCCCGCCGTGGAGAGGTAACCGTACGCTTTGTTCCGACAGTGACCAGGTGTCCACACCGGTCGGGTGGAGAGCGGAAGAGGAAGAGCCCCATGGGGTGGTTCGGCAAGGGCAAGGAGCGGCGGGAGAAGGTCCTCAGCGGCGGGGGCGGCCACGCGGCCGGGTGGGAGATGGCCGCGGCGCGCCAGGCGGTCACCATCGCCCGGTCCGGCCCGACCGCGCAGCAGTTGCTGTCCACGGGCGTGCCGGGCACGTACGGGCGGGTGGAGTCGGTCGTGGACACCGGCGCGCAGGTGCACCACGACCCGGTCGTCGACCTGCTGCTGTCCGTCGACGGCCACGACAGGCCGATCGGGCTGCGCACCATCGTGCCCCGGATCTCGGTGCCGCGCCCCGGTGAGGGCGTCGTGCTGGTCGACGACCCCGAGAACCCGGGTACCTACCTCTACGCGGGTCTGTCACTGTAGGAGAAGCCGGACGAGTCGGGTGGTCGCGCGTGCGCGACCACCCGACTTTCGTTTGCGCCCCGCCTTTATTCCCGCCCCCGGCAGGCGTCCCACCACCTGGCCGTGCGTGCCCGGTGTCCCCGGACCGGCGCACAATCCGGTCAGGTTGATCAGGGAACACTCTGGGAAGGGAGCCCGCCGGTGACGAGCGGACCGCATCTCGCCGTGGCGTTGGACGGGGTCGGGTGGCACCCGGCGGCGTGGCGGCTGCCGGAGGCCCGGCCGGAGCAGGTGCTCACCGCGGGCTTCTGGCTCGACCAGGCCGTCGAGGCCCAGCGCGGGCTGCTGGACTTCGTGACCCTCGAGGACACGCTCGCCCTCCAGGACGACCCGTTCAACCCGTCCACCGACGGCACCGACCGGGTCCAGGGCAGGCTGGACTCGGTCCTGGTCGCGGCCCGGATCGCGCCCGCCACCGAGCACATCGGGATCATCCCGACCGCGGTGGCGACGCACACCGAGCCGTTCCACCTGTCCAAGGCGATCGCCACCCTGGACTACGTGAGCACCGGGCGCGCGGGCGTGCGGGTGCGGATCGGGTGGACCCCGCAGGAGAACGCGCACTTCGGCAGGCGCGACATCGGGACCCCCCGGTTGGCCGACGCGCACCTCGGCGATCAGCGCAGCGACATCGCCGACCTCTTCGACGAGACGGCCGACTACGTCGAAGTGCTGCGCAGGCTGTGGGACAGCTGGGAGGACGACGCGGAGATCCGCGACGTGGCCACCGGGCGGTTCGTCGACCGGGACAGGCTGCACTACATCGACTTCGAGGGCCGCTGGTTCTCGGTCAAGGGCCCGTCGATCACGCCGCGACCGCCGCAGGGGCAGCCCGTGGTGGCGACGCTGTCGCACGCGATCGTGCCGAACCGGCTGGCGGCCCGGTCCGCCGACGTGGTGTTCGTGACCCCGACCGACCGCGCCGACGCCGCCCGCACCGTCGCCGAGATCCGCGACGAGCAGGCCAAGGCGGGCCGCGAGCAGGAGACCCTGCACGTGTTCGGCGACGTCGTGGTGTTCCTGGACGGCACGACCGCCACCGCGCGCGACCACAAGAAGCGGCTCGACGACCTGGCGGGCGCGGAGTACCGCTCCGACGCCCACGTCTTCACCGGCACCCCCGGCGACCTGGTGGACCTGTTGCTCGACTGGCACGCTGCCGGGCTGAGCGGGTTCCGGCTGCGGCCGGGCGCGGTGCCGCACGACCTCACCGGCATCACCCGCGGCGTGGCCGGGGAACTGCGGTCGCGGGGCCTGTTCCGCAACGCCTACGAGGCCGACACCCTGCGCGGGCTGCTCGGCCTGTCCCGTCCCGCCAACCGCTACGCGGCTTAGAGGAGCTGACATGACCAAGCAGATCCACCTGGCCGCGCACTTCCCGGGCGTGAACAACACCACGGTGTGGAGCGACCCGGAGGCGGGCTCGCACATCGAGTTCAGCTCGTTCGTCAAGCTGGCGCGGACAGCCGAGCGGGCGAAGTTCGACTTCTTCTTCCTCGCCGAGGGCCTGCGGCTGCGCGAGCAGGGCGGGGAGATCTACGACCTGGACGTCGTCGGGCGACCGGACACGTTCACCGTGCTGGCCGCGCTGGCCGCGGTCACCTCGAAGCTGGGGCTGGCCGGGACCATCAACTCGACGTTCAACGAGCCGTTCGAGGTGGCGCGGCAGTTCGCGTCGCTGGACCACCTCTCCGCCGGGCGGGCCGCGTGGAACGTGGTGACGTCGTGGGACGCGTTCACCGGCGAGAACTTCCGCCGCGGCGGGTTCCTGCCGCAGGACCAGCGCTACGCGCGGGCCAAGACGTTCTTGTCGACCGCGCTGGAGCTGATCGACTCGTGGCGCGGCGACGAACTCGCGGTGGACAAGGCGCACGGGGTCTTCCTGCGCGACCCGGACGCCGGGTCGTTCGCCCACCGCGACGACCACTTCCACATCTCGGGCCGGTTCCCGGTGCCGCGCAGCCCGCAGGGGCGGCCGGTGATCCTGCAGGCAGGCGATTCCGACGAGGGCCGCGAGTTCGCCGCGTCGTCGGCCGACGCGATCTTCTCCCGGCACGGCACGCTGGAGGCGGGCCAGGCGTTCTACGCCGACGTCAAGGGGCGGTTGGCGAAGTACGGCCGCACCCACGAGCAGCTCAAGGTGCTGCCCGCCGCGACCTTCGTGCTCGGCGACACCGACGCGGACGCGCAGGAGCGCGCGGACGTGGTGCGCCACCAGCAGGTCAGCGGGGCCACCGCGATCAAGCTGCTGGAGCAACTGTGGAACGCGGACCTGAGCGGGTACGACCCCGACGGCCCGCTGCCCGACTTCGACCCGGTGGACGGCGAGAACACCATCGCGCGGGGCCGCGCCAGCGTGCGGATGCACCGCGACCCGCTGGCCACCGCGCAGGAGTGGCGGGGCATCGCGGAGTCGAAGAACCTGTCGATCCGCGAGCTGGTCATCCAGGTCACCGGTCGGCAGAACTTCATCGGGTCCGCGGCCACGGTCGCCGAGCGGATAAACGAACTGGTTCAGGCGGACGCGGCGGACGGGTTCATCCTGGTACCGCACGTCACACCGGGCGGGCTCGACGAGTTCGCCGACACCGTCGTCCCGCTGCTGCAGGAGCGGGGCGTGTTCCGCACCGAGTACGGCGGCGACACGCTGCGAGACCACCTGGGGGTCTGACCCGGCATGAAGTACCTGCTGATCACGCTGATCACCTACACGGCGGACCCGGTCACGGGCATCCAGCCCAGCCCCGCCGAACGGCTGCGCGACGTCGTCGACAACGCCGTGCTGGCCGAGGAACTGGGTTTCGACGGCTACGGCGTGGGTGAACGGCACGAGCGGCCGTTCATCTCGTCGTCGCCGCCGGTGGTGCTCAGCCACATCGCCGCCCGCACCTCCCGCATCCGCCTGTTCACCGCCGTGACGACGCTGAGCCTGCTGGACCCGGTGCGCGCCTACGAGGACTACGCCACCCTGGACAACCTGTCGGGCGGCAGGCTGGAACTGATCATCGGCAAGGGCAACGGCAACGCCCAGCGCGAGCTGTTCCACGTGACCCCGGAAGACCAGTGGGAGCGCAACGCCGAGGGGTACGAGCTGTTCCGCCGCCTGTGGCGGGAGGACAAGGTCACGTGGTCGGGCAAGTTCCGGCCACCCCTGGTCGACGCGGAGGTGTGGCCGAAACCCTTCCAGCACCCCATCCGCGTCTGGCACGGCAGCGCGACGAGCCGGGAGTCGGTGGAGCTGGCGGCGAGGTACGGGGATCCGCTGTTCTCGGCGAACGTGACGAACCCGATCGAGCCGTACGCGGACCTGATCCGCCACTACCGCGAGCGGTGGGCGCACCACGGGCACAACCCGTCGAAGGCGATCGTCGGCGCGGGCACGGCCGGGTACTACGCGGCGGCGCGGTCGCAGGACGCGCTGGACGTGTACCGACCGATCTTCGAGGCCCGGCTGGCCCTGTTCACGCGGCTCGGGGTGGAGCCGGCGTTCCACTCGCTGGCGGACTTCGTCGAGCGCAGTTCGGCGCTGGTGGGGAGCCCGGAGCAGATCATCGACAAGGTCGGTCGGTACCACAAGGAGTTCGGGCACCAGGTCCTGCACCTGGGCGCGGACCGGGAAGGCCTGACGCGGAAGCAGCACCGGGACACCTTGGAGCTGTTCCAGTCGGCGATCGCCCCGACCCTCGACCGCGAGATCCCGAACCCGCCGTGGCCGAGCTGACCTTGGCCGAGCTGACCCTGGCGCGCGCCTCCGGCCCCCGGTATCCATTCTAGTGGCGAGCACCGACAGTTCCGGCTGAAGATGATCAACCCTGTGAGGCTTATTCAGCGGAGTAGAAGTAGAGGGCGATAACGGCCGATATGGTGTCGGTGAAAGTGTCGATGGGACGCCGGTAGTCGGTGTGGAGAACACGCCATGTTTTGAGTTGGGCGATGGCGCGTTCGACCACGACACGGATGGAGTTGTGGTGTCGGTTGAACTCTACTTCCCAGTCGGGTTGTTCGCGGTTTCTGGGTTTTCTGATCGGGGTCAGGATGCCGCTGCCGATGTAGCCCTTGTCGCCGAGCCAGGTGCTGGGCTCTCGTCCGTCGAGAACCCGCGAGGCGTTCAGGCCGACGATGTCGTTACGGGATCCCGGCCTAGGATCCAGCACCCATCTCGGACGTCCGTCCGGCGTGTACGCGACCTGGACGGTGAGCCCGGTCGTGCGGTGTGTCCCGGAGAACAACTCGGGGCGGGACGCCCAGGACCAGCACGGCAGCAGTGTCCCGTCCACTATGGGGGAGTTGCGGTCGTCGAGATCGTCAGCCGCGGGAACGCACTGTTCGAGCACGCCGGCCAACAATGGTGTCACCGCCGCGATCGCCCGACCGATCGTCGACTGCGACACCTCGAACGCTTCCGCCGACTCCGCTTGAACCCGATTCCGCCGCAAGTACGCCAACGTGACCACCACGGAGCGGTATAAACCCAGAACCGGCGGCCACCGGCGAATCGATTCGCTGGTGGCTTCGCGGATCAGAGCACATAATTCTTCGGCACGGTCTCACACGAGGCCGGTGGTGTGATACATGGAGGCGGTCCGTTTTCGAGAACCAGGTGTGGTAACTGAATTCTCTCAAACGGGCCGCCACCTCTTACTTTCGGGTACTCACCCCGGGGTTGTGAATAAGCCTCTGTGGACAACGCGCCCGGAGAGCCCCACCTTCTCCGCTCTCGGCGAAACGGTCACCCGAACGAACGACACACGGCGAGGTAGTCCACAGGCTTGATCATCTTCGCCGGGAAGCGACGGTGCTCCTCGGTGGAATGGATACCGGGGGCGGAGGCATGTCCCGCCGCCAAGCGGATACCGCGAATCAGCTGGAGCAGCGGACACCGCCTGCTCGTGCTGGGGATGGGCAGTTTCGCGGCCAGGCAGACGGCGGTTGACCGGTTGGTCCTCGGCCGAACACGACCAAGAGGTCCTTCGGCTGGTCGCGTAGGAGCAGCCGACCTACGCCGTGCGCCTCTGCGACGCGCGGACGACAGCGGCCGTGCGGAGCGCTGGAACACGTCGGTATCAACGATCACGGGTCGTTCGCGCCGGAAGTGCACTGATGCGAACCCTGATCCGCGAGCTGCTGAGCCCCTGGACCCGATGCGCGACGAGCCCGCGGTGCGCCCGCCCGCACCCGCCGCACCTCGTCTTCGAGCCCACGCGGCCACCGGTGGCGGGACGCTGGTCCCTGGCGGGCGCCACGGTGATCGTCGCCGCCACCGGTCTGCTGCTGTGGGCAGGCCGCGAGCCCGACCGCGCCCTGGGCTCGCGGGCGACTCCCCCGCCGCTTGTGGTCAGCGCGCCCACAGCACCGAACTGGCACCCCCGCGACGAGCGGGCGCACCGAGTACCTGGAGACGCGGGCCTGGTACCTGAACAGCCAGGTGTCCGGCGGGTTCACGCTGTCGGCCGTGGTGCCGCGGGTCCACCGCACCTGGCGGGAGGCGGACGGCTCCGGTCGCACGGAGGTGGAGTGGGCCGAACCGGAGTTCGAGAACGGGACGGACCCCGGCGGTTGGGCGTCGCCCCGGGCGGGCACCGGCTCCGAGAACTGGCAGCCGGGCGGCCGAGCCACGTCGTTCGGCGACCGCAGGCCACCGTCGACGGTCGCGGAACTGGACCGGTACCCGCGCAGGCCGAACCCCCCGGACGACATCGGCCCGATCAAAACCCTCGTCGCCGTCACCGACCTCCTCCGCGAACGCGTCCTCACCCCACCCGAACGGGCAGCCACCCTGGAGTTGTTGGGGCGGCTACCCGACGTCCGCTACCAGGGCGCGACAACGGACCGGATCGGCCGGGCCGCCGAGGCTTTCTCGATGGACTCCGCCTGTGCCGGACTACCGACTCGGTACACCCTTCTGGTGTCCCCGGATTCGGGCGAGTTCCTCGGGAACGAGCAGCTGTTGACCACGTCGGCGGGCTCGCTCAACGTGACGGTTCCCGCGGTGATCGAATACGAGACCTACGTCCACGCCGATTTCCGATGACCGGTTGGTGGCGCCGCGGTCCGCGGCGCCACCAACCGGTCATCATCAGCCGTGCACCTTGGTGGCGCGATCGTTCCACGCGCCCATGGAGTTCTGACCGCTGCACGCGCTCAGGGTGATGCTGTAGTACTGCCAGTCCTGCAGATCACCGGGGTCCGCGGCGGAGGTGCACAGCGGCGGACCGTCCTGCATGGTGAACCACGACGAAGTCTGCTCGTCGAAGGTCCAGGTGGAGAGGTTGTGCCAGTACTCGTCGCTGAACAGCAGCCGCCTGCCGCCGCCGTTGACGTGCTCGAAGAGGCACAGCAGGCCATCCGAGCAGACGAGGATCCCGTTGGTGCCGAAGGCGTTTGCGGGCGCCTTGAACCCGAGCGCCGCGTCGGCCTCGGCGTTCGAGCGGCGGCAGGATTCCAGTCGCAAAACCGGGATGTTTAGCCCATTCAGGGCTACGCCGCGAAATTCCACTGTGACAGCCAAGACCCAAATGGTCGCTGCGACACACCCTGGTAATGCGCCAGCCATAGCCGTCCGGCCGGTGGCCCTGGCGTCGAATGGATTGTTCCGCTAGCGCGCCACCCGGCAGGCGTCCGCGACCGGGGCTCCGGCTAGAGCAGCGGCAGCAGCTGTTCCTCCTCATAGGACAGATGTGCCTCCAGCTCCGCCGCGATGCGGTCGAACTCGGGGAGCAGGGTCTCGCCGTTCCCCTCGAGCAGCGCCTTCAGCCGCTCGACCGAGGCCGCCACCTGCTCGTGCTCCCGGCCCAGCCGGTCCAGCACGTCCGCGAGTTCCGGGTACCGCTTGGCCAGCATGGGAAACACCATCGTGTCCTCCCCCACGTGGTGGTTGCGCAGGCCCGCGCACAGCGACAGGCACGTGATCCGCAACTGCGCCCCGATCCCCGACCCCGACCGCGCGATCTCCGCGCGGATCAGGCGCAGTTCGCGGCGGAAGGCGCCGTGCACCTGGAGGAGGGCATCGGCCAGCGAGCGGAACGGGGGTGGTCCCGCCACCGCCGGTTCCAGGGCGACGACCGGGATCACGCGGCCCGCCGCCTTCTCCTGGTAGTCGGCCCAGCCGGGGTCGGCTTCCACGGCTCGGGCGAAGGCGGCGTCTCGGGTTGGACCGTCCACAATGGTCGCTTTGGCCTCGTAGGTGAACACGCCGTCCTCTACGGTGGCCAGGGGGTTGGCCTGGATGTTGCGGTACCACTGGGGATGCCGGGGCGAGCCGCCCGCGCTGCCGATCACCAGGACCCGGCCGTCGCCGTCGGGCAGGTAGCCGAGCGGGGTGGTGTGCGGGTTGCCGGTGCGGGCACCGGTGGTGGTCAACAGCAGTAGACGGGCACCTTCGAAGAAACCGCCCACCTGGCCGGAGTTCGCGCGGAACTCGGCGATGACGGCGTCGTTGAAATCGTTGGGCAAGGACTTTCCTCGGGTCAGCGGGATGGTTGGCTGAGGAAGGAAAGTCGACGGGCGGCCCTCGGGCGGCCCGAACGCCGGTCACGCCCCGGCCGGGGACCCCACTCGCTCTTGCCTCACGGCAGACCCGGCAGTCACGTCGCCGACTCTAGCGGGCCGGGCGCGGCAGCGGCAACCGACTACCGGAGAACGGGGGATCGACCGGGTACGCCGCAGCCACTAGCGTCCGGTGGATGAAGCGAACACTGGTCACCCTCGCCCTGTCGCTTGGCGCGTCCCTGCTGCTCACCAGCCCCGCGAGCGCCGAACCCACCACCGCGCGGCACAAAACCGTCCGCTGCCAGTTCACCCCGACGCCGGAGAACCCGGCGGCCCGGCCCGTGCGCGTCCCCGGCTCGAAGGCCAAGGCGCACGGCGAGGTCGAGGTGACGATCCGCACCAACTACGGGTCCATCGAACTGCTGTTGGACCGCGACAACGCGCCGTGCGCCGTGCACAACCTGGTGCACCTGGCCCGCTCCGACTTCTACGACCGGTCCCAGTGCTGGCGGCTGACCAACAGCGAACGGCTCGGGGTCCTGCAGTGCGGCGACATCTACCGTGCCGAGGAGGGCGGGCCCGGCTACAGGTTCCCCGACGAGGTCACCGGCAAGGAGACCTACCCGCGCGGCACCATCGCCATGGGCAACCAGGGCCCGGGGACCAACGGCAGCGAGTGGTTCATCGTGCACTCGGTCGCCAAGATCAGCCCCGTCTACACCGTCCTGGGCCGGGTCACGCGCGGCCTCACCGTCCTCGACCGGATCGTCGCCGCCGGGATCACCCCGGACGGCGCCACCGACGGCGCGCCGAAGAAGCCCGTGCGGATCCTCGACGTCCGGGTCTGCGACTAGTCTCGACCGGACCACGACGTGGGAAAGGGCAGTGTGGACACCGACGACCTCATCGCCGCCTTCACCCTGCCGTTCACCCGCGGACTGCTCTTCGTCGACGACACCGCCACCACCGCCCGCCACGCGGGTTGGAACCCGGTCACCGACTGGGTGCACGCCGACAACGACTCGCTCTGGATCTGCGTCCGAGGAGCGGCGGACGGCCCGGCGACGGTCGAGCTGTACCGCGCACCCCCATCCGCGTCGACCCTGAAGGGTTTGGCGCACCTGCATTCCGGCGCCCTCGACACCCCGACCCGGGAACTGCGCGTCACCGACTCGGACGGCGCCATCGTGGTCACCCACCCCGTCTACGCCGACCGGGTGCACGTCGACGTCCACACCGACCCCGACACCGGCGGCGAACGCGTCGTCATCGGCATCCGACCGGTGGGCTAGGCCGAATGCCGCCCGCGGTGCCCCGGTGCTGCCGGGGCACCGCGGCCGACCCAGGCGCACCTCACGCGCCCTGCGCTCACGACCGTCTCCGCTGTCGAGGGAAACAGACGCGGACCCACGCCCGCACCAGCCCCCGCGGCGTCCGCGGATCCCGATTCCGCTGTTCGTCCACAAGGTCGACCACGGCGCTGACCCGAGGGCAGCCCGCGACCGAGTTCGCCCGCTTGCGCCCCTCGACAATCCCCCGAGCCGTCGAGAAACCGCACCGGCCGCAATCCCCCACGCCCGCGAGCCGTGCCCGCCAAGGACCCGGCGCACCCTGGTCTGACGCGTGATTGGGCGGACCCGATTTATCCGGGTGACCTACCGCGGCAACCGATCGCGGCATTCACACAAAGCGAGTCCGCCCAATCGCCGGTGATCGGTGAAATATCGTTCACCGGGTATGGAGAACCGTGTCTTGAGCGGCGAAAGATCCGAACACCACATGTCCCCAGCGTGACCGCGACGATCACATCGAGTGGCCGAACGGCCCAGGTTCCCAGGTGGGGACACACAACGCGCCCATCATGACCATCACTCACGTCCATGGTACAGATCCCGGCAACCGTGGTGCAAAAGAATGGTGCGGATTGGTGGTGGAACAGGCGCGTTGCTCCGTTACACTTCCTCGGTAGTCGTAACGCTCTAACCAGTGCTTGAGGAGAAAGATGCCCAAGGTCATCGACCACGACGAGCGTCGGGCGCATATCGTGGAGGTGACGTGGGGGCTGATTGTTCGAGGTGGGCTGGAAGCCGCCACGATGCGGGAGATCGCCGAGGCCGCCGGGTTCGCCAACGGGGCGCTGAAAAGGTACTTCCCGAGCAAGGACGTGCTGGTCGAGGCGACGTTCGAGCGGGCGCTGGCGATGATGCACGAGCACATCACGGCCGTCGTGGCCGACCACACCGGGCTCGACGCGCTGCGCATCATGTGCACGGCGACGATGCCCCTGGACGCCAAACGGGTCACCGCGGGCCGGGTCCTGTTCGCGTTCTGGGAGATGTCGCTGTCGAACAAGCGGCTGCACAACCGCTACCTGGCGCACCTCAAGTCGTGGCGTTCGCTGCTGCACCGCTACCTGCGCGAAGGCCGCGCGGAAGGCGATATCCGCACCGAGCTGCCCGACGAGCAGTTGGTGGACGAGATCGTGCTGATCAACGCGGGTTCGAACGTGATGAGCCTGGTCGGGCCGCGGTACTCGACGCGGAAGTTGCAGCGCCAGCACCTGGACTCCTTCTTCGAGCGCATCGCGCGCCCGTAAACGGAAAACGGGGGCGGTCCGGGATTTCCCGGACCGCCCCCGTTGTCGTTTCCGCCTCCCAGGAGGCGACCCCCACCACAGCACACCGTTCGAGAAAGCGACACCGCCGGTATGCGCGCCCCGGGAGACCCGACTACCGCGCACCGACTCCTGCGTGCGGGGGCCCGCTTCCCCGCCCGTCGGGGCATGGCGGGCGGGGACTCCGGGGCGACCGACCTACAGCGACCAGGAACCGTCGGCGTTGACCGCCTTGTCCGACCACAGCGGGTCCAGCGCGGCGTGCAGCTCGGCGCCGTGCTCGGCGGCCAGCTCGATCGCGCCGAGGTTGTCCTCCAGCTGCTCGATCCGGCTGACGCCGAAGAGCACGTTGGCCACCGCCGGGTTGGTCAGGCAGAACGCGATGGCGACCTGGGCCGCGGTCGCGCCGTAGCGGGCGGCGATCTCGGCGACCGCGTCGGCGGCCTCGCGGATGGTGTCGCGGATGCCGCCCGGGTCGGCGCCGATCTTGCGCTCGGGGAACTTGCGGCCCGCGAGGATGCCGCCCTCGAACACGTCGGAGGCCTGCAGCGCGAGGCGGCCGTCGGCGAAGTACGGGGCGTAGAACGGGCCCTCGGCCATGGTGCGCCGGGCGATGCTGTACTTCAGCTGGGCGAAGGTGGGGCCGACCAGGCCCTCGCGGTCGGCGAAGGCCAGCGCCGCCTCGAGGTCGGACGCGATCCAGTTGTTGACGCCCCAGACGGCGAAGCGCCCCTTGGCGATCTGCTCGTTGACGTCGGTGACCACCGCGGGGATGTCCGGCGGCGACATGTAGTCGCCGACCACGACGCTGTCGGCCCGCTCGACGCCGATGCGCTCCAGCGAGGTGGTCATCTGCGAGTCGAAGGTGGTCGTGGGGTACTCCCACAGCCACAGCTTGCCGCACAGGTGGTAGTCCTCGCGGGCGATGCCCGCCGCGCGCACGACCTCGCCGAAGATGATGTCGGTGCGGGCCTGCTCGGCGTGCGGGCCGAAGTTGTAGTGCGCGACGTCGAACAGCGTCGCACCCGCGGCCGCCGCGCGGCGCGCCAGGGCGACCGCGTCGTCGAACTCCATCCGGTCCCAGGTGTTCCAGGAGCCGAGGCCGAACAGCGGCACGTCCGGACCGCCGGGTCCGAGCTGCCTGACCGGGATGCGCTGGGCGTCGCCCATGAGTGGCCCTCCTTGCCGAGAGTGGTTGGTTTAGTCTACATACATAGACGAAAAACCGGGAGAACATCCCGTTGGCCCCTATACTGAGGCCGCATCTTCTACGTTTGTTGACCGGAGGAACACCGTGACCAGTGCGCAGCCCGCCGACCTCGTGCTCACCGGCGGCACGGTGCTCACCTTCGACGGCGCCGACACCGTCGCGAGCGCGGTCGCCGTGACCGACGGGCTGATCACCGCCGTCGGCGAGGTCGACCACCTCATCGGCCCCAAGACCCACGTCGTGGACCTCTACGGCCGCACCGCGCTGCCCGGCATCAACGACTCGCACCTGCACGGCGCCTGGCTGGGCGCGATGTGGCCCAAGACGCTGCTCGGCGGCGGCCTGGAGGCCGCGGGCGACGGCGAGCCGCTGCTGAAGAACGCGGCCGAGCGCCGCGCGGCCATCATCAAGGCGGGTGACATCGCCGCCGAACTCGGCATCACCAGCTACACCGAGCCCGGCCTCGGCCCGGGTGAGGACGAGGGTTCGACCGGGTGCTTCTCCACCGACGTGCTGCGCGAGTACGCCGCCGTGGCCGCCGAGGGCAAGCTGCGCGCCCGGGTGACGGTGCTGCGCCTGTTCGGCCAGCTCGACGGCCCCAGCACGCTGGCCGACTTCGAGCGCGGCCTGGTCTCGCCGCAGCCCGACGGCGACCCGCGCTGGTTCAACATCGCGGGCGTGAAGATCTTCGCCGACGGCATCCCGCCGATGCGCTCGGCCTGGACGCACCGCTGCTACGCCGACGGCAGCTCCGGCCACCTGCTGGTCGACGGCGCCGACCTGGCCGACCGCGAGGCCAACCTGCGCCGCATGGTCGACCTGGCGCACCAGGCGGGCGCGCAGATCGGCGTGCACGCCACCGGCGACCGCTCGATCGAGGTCACCGTCTCGGCCATGGCCGACGCCATCGCCGCGCACGGCCCCAAGGGCAGGCACTACCTCATCCACGGCGACCTGGTCGACCGCGCGGTGCTGGCCAGGGCCGCCGAGCTGGGCATCGGCCTCAACACCCAGCCGGGCATCGCGGTGATGACCGCGCCGTGGCTGGCCGCCGCGCTCGACGAGGACGCCGCGCGCACCGCGTGGCCGCTGCGCGAGGCCTTCGACCTGGGCATCCCGGTGTGCCTGAGCTCCGACGCGCCGGTCATCGAGCCGGACTGGCGGCAGTGGATCGCCGCCGCCGCGCAGTGGATGGGCGCCGAGCCGAGCCCGGCCCTGATGCGGCAGCTGCTGGGCGCCTACACCGTCAACGCCGCGCGGCAGGACGGCGCGGAGTCGTGGAAGGGCACGCTGGAGGTCGGCAAGGTCGCGGACCTGACCGTCCTGGAGGCCAACCCGCTGGAGCTGGCCCCGGCCGACCTGCCGAACGTCGGGGTGGCGATGACCGTGGTGGACGGCCGAATCGTCTTCGAGCGGTAGACGGCGCGCAACCCGAGAACGCCGTCCCCGCGCCGTTTGGCAAGTGGGGACGGCGTTCACACAACTACCGCACAGGTGGCGCACACCGCGCGCCCAGGAACCGCACCTAGCTTCCTCACCGCTGGTATCCGAACTGGCACAGTGAGTGAGGAGCTTCAACGATGCACGATGACGACGAGCCGGTCGGCCGCGTCCTGGGCAGGCGGCAGGCGCTGACCCTGCTCGGCTTCGCGGGTGCCGCGCTGACCGTCACCGGATCGGGGGTGGCCCTCGCGGCCACCGGATCGGGTGACGGCGGACCGGGTGGCGGACCGGACTGCGACGTGAACTGCGTGGCCAAACCGGAACAGGTCGAGGGCCCGTACTTCGTCGACGAGGGGCTCAACCGGTCCGACATCCGCTCGGACCCGACCACCGGCGTCCGGTCCCCCGGCGCGCCGCTGGCCCTCGAGCTGACCGTCCTGCAGATCCGCGACAAGCGCTGCCTGCCGCTGCGCGACGCGGTGGTGGACATCTGGCACTGCGACGCGGCGGGGGTCTACTCCGACATCGCGAGCGAGGGGTCGTCCGGCAAGAAGTTCCTGCGCGGCTACCAGAAGTCCGACCGCGCGGGCCGGGTCCGGTTCACCACGGTCCTGCCCGGTTGGTACCGGGGCCGCACGGTGCACATCCACATCAAGATCCAGACCACCGGCACCGACGGCAAGCCCTACGAGTTCACCTCGCAGCTCTACTTCACCGAGGAGTTCAAGGCGGGCTACCTGGCCAAGGACCCGTACAAGGCCAAGGGCACCCCGGACACCACCAACGCCAAGGACTTCATCTACCTGCAGGGCGGCGACCAGCTCACGCTCCAGCCGCGCCGCACCCACCAGGGTCACACCGCGGAGTTCAGCATCGCGCTGGACCTGTCCGACACCGAGGTCGGCGACGACGACAGCCAAGGCCCCGGTGGCCCGGGCGGTCCCGGCGGACCTGGTGGCCCGGGTGGACCCGGACAGCCGCCCGGCACCGGGCAGCCGCCCACCCCGCCGACCGGTCCCCCGCCCACCACGCGACCACCGACCACCAGCCCCACCCCGACGCCCTGATCCCTGCCAGGACGATCGGACGCCCGCCCACCTCCTACCGGGGGTGGGCGGGTCCCGTCCGGCCGACCAACCGCTCGGTGATGATGATCAGACCGGCGCCGACCAGGGCGCCGAGGAGGAAGTCGGCGACGTACGGGTCGACGGCCTCCACGCTGTTCATCTCCAGCCGGGTGGCCTTGGGGAACGCGCCCCAGTCGGCGCCGAAGAGGTCAGGAGCAAGTCCTGGGGCGACGCGGTAGGTGACCACCGCGGCGAGGAACACCAGCAGCAACAGCGCGCCCGCGGCCACCAGGCCGCTGATCAGGCCCCGGATCCGCGAGCCGACCCGGGGACCGAGGACCGCGCCCGCGAGCACGACCGCGAAGGCCACCGGGAAGGTCAGCGCGGGCGCCGCGCGCACCGCCGCGAGCAGCAGCATCGGCACCCACCACACGGCCAGGCCCGCCGCGGTCAGCGCGCCGACGAGCGGGAACGACACGATCCCGTCCGCCCGGCGCGTGGTGATCCGGAGCAGGGCCGCCAGGTAGACGACCACGGCCGCCGCGGCCAGCCACCACCCGCTCGGGTCGTTGACGCCGGTGGTCAGCAGCACCGCGACGGTCGCCAGCACCACGGCGTACCCCCACTGGCGGGCGACCCGACCGCCGACCGGGCCGACGGCGTCCCGGCGGGAGTCCCGCCACACCAGCCCGAGGACGGCCACCGCCAACCCGACCGCCTCGACCGCGACGCCGACCGACCGCAGGCGGGTCGCCTCGACCACGATCACCGCCGACAGCGCCAGCAGGACCAGCACCCGGGTGGTGGCGCGCAGGGCCGGGCCGCTGAACGCGACCGCGCGCACGCAGCCCCGGGCGAACCGGCGCCGCTCGGCGCGGTCGGTCAACGCGGCCAGTTCCGCGACCATGGCCCGACCCCAGTCGCGGCGGTGCGCGGGGAGCGCGCGGACCGCGACCGCCAGCAGCCGGTCGGCGAAGTCGGTGGTCACAACGCGCCGCCCAGGGCCGGGCTGGTGGTCGCCGGAGCCGCTTCCCGCGCCTGGTCGAGCAGGCGCAGGCCGGTGCCGAGCAGGCGGTACAGGTGCCGGGGCGGGCGCCCGGCGGGTGGGTCGGACTCCCAGGACGCGGCGAGATGACCCCGCTCGCACAACCGGATCAGGATCGGGTACAGCGTGCCCGCCTTCAGCCCCAGCTCCTTGCCCAGCTCGTAGCCGTGGCGCGGGGTGTCCGGGTCGCGGGCCAGCAGCTCCAGCACCGCCAGGGTCTGGGCCGAGGGTCGACGTGCCATGCGAGGAAGTCTATCTATATAGACTTCCTCGTCGTCAAGGGCGACAGTGCCCCGAAGCGACCTCGGGATGAAGATCAGGATTCGGGGCAACCGGCCGCGGGGGTCCCCCGTGTGACGGGATGTGCTCCCGCCGAGCAGTGGAGGGGCACGAGCGTCAACGACCAGCCGTGAACCCTCCTCCACCCGAGGTGTCAATGAGATTCGCCGAGCTCGCCGTCGTCACCGCCGCCGTCGCCGCCACCGTGGTCACCCCGCAGGTGGCGGGGGCGACACCGCCCGCGCACAACTACCCCGTCGCGTCGACCGGGTGCCAGCTCACGTCCACCACGCTGACCCCGGGGGTGACCGCGCCGGGCTCCGTCCAGTCCGGTGGCCTCACCCGCGAGTACCTGATCCACCTGCCCACCACCTACCAGCCCGGGCACCAGAAGCCGCTGATCCTGGCCTTCCACGGCCGCAAGAGCGACAGCGCTGAGATCGAGGCCTACTCCAAGATCGACGACCTGGACGCCATCGCCGTCTACCCGCGTGGCCTCCCGGACCAGGACAACGAGCGCGCCTGGCAGGGCCCGCTCTACGCGGCGCCGTTCGACGACGTGCAGTTCGTCGCCGACCTGCTCGACCACCTCCAGCAGACGCTGTGCGTGCAGCCGGACCGGATCTTCGCGGCGGGCAAGTCCAACGGCGGCGGGTTCGTCGCGCTGCTGGCGTGCAGGCTGCCGCTGCGGATCGCCGCGTTCGGCATCGTCGCGGGGGCCTTCTACCCCGGCACGCGGTCGGACTGCGTCGAGCAGCGCGCGCCGATCGTCGAGTTCCACGGCGACGACGACCAGGTCATCAAGTACAACGGCGACGACGACAACCACCACGAGGTGCTGCCCTCGATCGCGGACTGGACCCAGACCTGGGCCACCCGCAACCTCTGCTCGTCCACGATCGTGTCCACCCCGCTGAGCTCCGAGGTCGTCCGGATCACCCGTGACCTCTGCCCGCAGAACCGGGACATCGTGCACTACAAGATCATCACCGGTGCGCACACCTGGCCCGGCGCGGCGCCGGGCTCCAGCGGCAACGGCAAGGTGACCGCGCAGATCAAGGCCACTGACACGTTCTGGGAGTTCTTCAACGACCACCCGCTGGTCACCGGCCCCTGACCCGCACCACGACCGGGTTGCCCGGTGCCGCGCGGCACCGGGCAACCCGGCCCGCCCGTGACGCGAACGGACCTTCACCGTCCACTCAGGACTTCCGATCGGGAGACCCGGCGCGCCACCGGGAAGGGCCGTGCCAATCCGCTACCGGTCGTAGGCAATTCCGCGCCGTATTCACTCGATCCGGCATTACCGAAAAGAGTCTTCGCATTCCCCGTGCGCCGTCCGGGGAATTGTCCGGGCCGTCCATAAACTGAGCATCCCCGCAAGCCGTGAGCGCGATACCACAGGGGAGACAGATGACCGGCGCCGGAGTGCCTGACATAGCCGAGCACGCGCAACTGGGTCCCGTCGTCGGCATGATCGCCGACCGCTCGTGCGCCGTGCTCTCGCTCGACGTGTTCGACACCTTGCTGTGGCGGCGGGTACCGCGGCCGACCGACGTGTTCACCGTGCTGGCCGCGCACCTGCGGGCCACGGGTCAGCTCCCCGGCTGGATCGGCGACGCCGCGTTCCGCCGGATGCGCATCGGCGCCGAGCAGCGGGCCCGCGCGGGGCGCGGCGCGCTCGGCCCGGAGGTGTCGCTGTTCGACATCTGGCGGGCGATGCCGGAGGCCGTGGTGGACCCGGTCGGGCTGGACGCGCTCGTCGCCGCCGAGGTGCGGGTCGAGCGGTCGTGCACCGTGGTCGACCTCGACGTCGCCGCGCTGATCGGCGTCGCCCGGGCGCACGGCGTGCCCGTGGTGCTGGTGTCCGACACGTACTTCACCGCCGAGCAGCTGGCCGCGCTGCTGGACCGCCCCGAGATCGGTCCCCTCGACGACATCGCGGTGTTCCGCTCCCACGAACACGGCGCGGACAAGGCGGGTGGGCTCTGGCCGATCGTGCTCGGCGCCCTCGACCGCGCGCCGCGGCAGGTCCTGCACATCGGCGACAACCGCGTCGCCGACCACGAGGTGCCCGCCGCGCTCGGCGTGCGCACCCTGCACTACGAGCGCGTCGACGCCGACTTCACCCGCGTGATCGAGCGCGAGTCGGAGACGACGGACCCGTTCGGCCCGTTCGGCGCGCTGGTCGACCCGGCGCACGGCGACTTCGGCATGACCACCCTGCGCGCCCGGACCCTGGGCGCGCACGCCCCCGCCGCGACCGCGTCCCGCACCGCGGCCTGGCGCTACGGCGCCGCCGTGCTCGGCCCCGTGCTCACCGGCTTCGCCGAGTGGGCCGCGCACCGGGCGCACGAGGCGGGGACATCCGTGCTGTGGTGCCCGATGCGCGAGGGCGAGCTGCTCGCCGCCATGGTCAACGCCGCCGCCGAGGCCCGCGGCTGGGCCGTGCGGGCCGAGCCGGTGTGGCTCTCGCGCCAGGTGACCTCGGTGGCCGCGCTCGACCCGCTGGACCCGGGAGCCGTGCGCGCCTTCATCCGCAAGCGGTACCGGCTCAGCGCGCGGCAGCTGCTGGAGATGCTGCGCCTGCGCCCCGGCGACGTGCCCGGGCTGGTCGGCTCGCTGGACTCCCTGCTCGACGACGAGCAGCTCGTGGACTCCGTCGGGCGGGCGCTCACCGAGACCGAGCACCTGCGCACCCGGCTGTCCAAGGTGGTCGACACCGCGCGCGAGCGGCTGGTGCGGTCGCTGCGCGCGGCGGGCGCCCTCGACGCCGAGGACCTGACCCTGGTCGACCTCGGCTGGGGCGGCACGATCCAGCACCAGCTGGCCAAGGCGCTGCGCGACGCGGGCGTGGACATCGCGCCCGCCGGGCTCTACCTGGTCGCCGACGAGCGCGCCGCCGGGGTGCTGCTCGACGGCCTGCGCGTGGAGGGCTACCTCGGGCAGGTGGACCACCCCCGCGAGGTGGTCCGCGCGGTCAGCCGCAGCCCCGAGGTGGTCGAGCAGTGCGTCAACGCGCTCTGCGGGTCGCTGCTGGCCTTCGACGAGGACGGCGCGCCGGTGCTCGGGCCCGTGGAGGGCAGTGCGGCGCAGCAGGCGGAGCGGGCCGCCGCGAAGGCCGGTATCCGCGCGTTCCAGGCGAATTGGGCCCGCTACGTCGGCACCGACAAGAACTGGCCGCTGCTCGGCACCACCGCGGCGCCGCGGCTGGCCACCGTGCTCACCCGCGCGCTCCAGGCACCGGACGCGCGGGAGGCCGCGTTCCTGGGCGACTGGGCGCACGAGGACAACTTCGGCTCCGCGGTCGTCACCCCGGTGGTGCCCGACGACCTGGCCGCAGCCATCCCGTACCTGTCCCCCAACGACCTCGACGACCTGGACATGCGCGACTGCTTCTGGCCCGCACTGCTGGCCGCGTCCGACCCGGGGCTGGCCGCGGCCACCCGGGCGGTCGCCGAGGGCGCGGTCGACCGGGCGGTGTTCGAGCCGAGCGGGGAGCCGTTCGGCACCCTGCTGCGGTACCGGCTGGCGGACGACACCTGGCACGACACCCCGCGCCGCCGGGTCCGGATCAACCACAACGGGCTGTCCTTCGCCCGCGTCGACTTCCGCGGCCCGGACGTCGTGGACGTGTCGCTGGCCATCCCGGGCAGACCGGCGATCGTGCGGGTGGACTGGATCGAGGCGCGGGTCGTCACCGGCCGCGAGGGGCGGGCGTGCGCGCTGCGCTGGGAGCAGCCGGACGAGTTCGCCGAGTTGACCTTCGTCGACTGCCGGTGGCTGGGCGGCAACCTGGTGGAGTTCGAGCACCCGCACGCGGCGGTGTGGCTCCCGCTGGCCGCGCGCTGTGGGGCGGCGGTGTCGTCCGGGCAGGTCACGGTCGCGTTCGCGATGCTGCCGCAGTCGTGGTCGCTGCCCGGTCCCCGGATGCCGGAGGAGCGCGACCCGGCGCCGATCCCCGCGCAGGTGGCGCTGTCCACGCGGGTCGTCGAGGAGTACCGCGCCCGCGGGCCGGTCGGGGTGATCGCCGGTGCCGCCAGGGTGGCGGCCAGGAAGCTGACAGGAGACTGATGAACAGCGTGACCACCGGCAGCCGCACCGACCCGCACGCCCAGGCCCGGCACGCCCGGCAGCTCCCCGTGCTGCTGCACTCCATGGCGGTGTTCCGCGAGATCTTCGCCGTCGTCTTCGCGCACCGCGGCGTGTCCACGGTGGTCGAGGTCGGCGTGGAGTCGGGTCACGTCAGCGGCGTCTACGCCGAGCTGGGCGCGACCGCGGTGTACGGGGTCGAGCCGAGCCCGGACGCGCGGGTGCGTGACACGTTCGCCGCCAACCCCGCGTTGCGGTTGGTCGAGCGGCCGTCGCCGGAGGCACTGGCCGACCTGCCGCTCGCCGACGTGTACGTCCTCGACGGCGACCACAACTACGCGGTGGTCCGCGAGGAGCTGCGCTGGATCATGACCCACGCGCCGGACGCGGTCATCCTGATGCACGACGTCCTGTGGCCCGCCGCGCGCCGCGACATGTACTACGAGCCCTCGCCCCTGCGCGGCGGCGACAAGCACCCCGCCAGCCACGACGGCCCGAGCGCGTGGCACGACGGGCTGAGCCCGGCGGGCTTCATCGGCGCGGGCGCGTACACCGTGGCCGAGCGCGCGGGTGGCGAGCGCAACGGTGTCCTGACGGCGGTCGAGGACGCCTTGGTGCTCAACCCCGGCTGGACCTTCAGCGTGGTCCCGGCCGTCTTCGGGCTCGGCATCCTGGTCCCCGGTGGTGCCCCGTACGCCGAGGACCTGGCCGAGGCGCTGCGCCCGTACACCGGGTCGGAACTGCTGGCGACGATGGAGAACAACCGGATCGCCCTGTACACCCGCGTCCTGCAGCAGCAGTACGACGCGGCGGCGAACGAGGCGGACCGGGCGGCCCTGGTGGACACGATCACCTCGCAGCAGCGGGAAATCAACCGGTTGAAGGCGGAACTGGCCGACCCAGAGGCCGAGGTGGACCGGCGGGCCCTGCCGTGGGACCGGTTCCGGCACCTCGCCGGGCAGGCCGGGCGGTCGGGACTGTCCCGCCTCCGCCGCTACCTCCGCTGACGCGCCTCCCCCGTGCGGACACCTGGGGCAGGGCGGTGGAAACCGCCCTGCCCCAGGGCTTTCACCGAGGGATGCTCAGGAACAGCAGCGACTGGAACGCGCCCGCGAACTCGCCGTCCGGGAAGACGACCTTGGCGACGCCCCGGCAGTTGGTTCCGTTGTAGAGCAGCACGATCCGGTCGGACCCGTTGACGGCGCGGGTACCCGGGGCCCCGCCCTGGGTGGTCACGCACTGCCGGTCCGGCACGTCGCCGACGCGGACCACGCCCGCCGGGCCGCTGTAGGTGAAGCTCGGTGTCTCCGCGAGCCGGGCGACGTCGCCCGCGCACCCGTCGACCGGGTAGGCGACCGGCGCGGTGGCTCTCTGGCCGTACACCACACCCGCGCGCACGCACGTCTCGGCGGGACGGGTGTTGGTGGTTTCCCCGGACCTCGGGCCGTCGGCCGCGGCGGCGGGGGTGACGATGGCGGTCGCGGCGACCGCGAGCGCGGTGCCCGCGAGGACGCGCGTGAGGCGAGCCATGGCGATTCCTCCTTCGGTGCTTCCGGTTCGGACACAGGGGAAGTTGCCCGGGAAACCAGCTCTCGAACGTGTCAGCCCCCCATCGTGTGGCCGCGCGGTCGGGAGGGGTCCGCTGCGTGTCGTCGCACCGGATCGGCCTGCCCCGTCGGTGGCGGGGCCGGTGCGCGGGCTCACCCTCCGTGGATTCGGGAACGGACCACGCGGTGTCGGTACGGCCGGCTACGATCCGCGCGTGACCGACCAACAGCCGTTACCCGCCGACCTGCGAGCCCTGTTCGCCGACGGCGCCGCGTCCCGCGTCCTGTCCGTCCCGCTGCCGCCCGGCCGGGCCGTGCGCTCCGAGGAGGAGGTCGGCGACCGACCCGCGTTCTGGTTCAGCGACGGGTCCGCGCCCGAGGGGCTGTGGGCGCGGCTGCGCGCCGAGCACGCCCGCTCCGGCCTGTGGCCGCTGCTGCTCGACGCCCTGGACGACGACGCGGCGGAGTACCGGCCGTGGGGCAGCGGCGAGGTGTGCCCCGGCGCCATGTCCGCGCCCGGCGGGCACGACGCGGCCGCGGTGTTGGCGGGGTGGTGGGCGGAGCACACCGGCATCGGCGACAACGGCGACGACGACCTCTCACCGGCGGAGCGGGCCGCGGTCACCGCGCCATACGGCCGCGACTGGCCCGGTCCGGCTCCCGCGCCCGCCGCGCGCGTCGACGCGGACCGCGCCGCCGACGACCTGGCGGAGCACGTTCTCGACGGGCACCCGTCGATGCGGCTGGGCCTGGTGGCCGCCGAGCGGGGTGCCGACGCGGTGGCGGTGGCGGGGTGGACCGGCCCGGCCAACTACACCGAGGACACCGCGGAGTTGTCGGCCGTGCTGCGCGACTGGGAGGACCGGTTCGGCGCGCGGGTCGTCGCCGTAGGCTTCGACACCCTGCTGCTCAGCGTCGCCGCCCCGCCCGCGACCCTGGCCGAGGCGCTGGTCGTGGCCGCCGAGCACTTCGCCTTCTGCCCGGACAACGTGTGGCAGGACACCGAAACGCTGACCGCCTACGCCGAGCGGCTCGTCGACGACCACTCGTGGGCGTTCTGGTGGGACTGATCCGCACGAGGTGAAAGGGGCCCGCGCGGTGCGCGGGCCCCTTCGGCGAGGAGAGCGCGGGGACTAAGCCTGTTCATCAACGATGGAGAAGGAAGTCCCCGCATTGCCTCGCGTCGCCGAGTCTACTCCCGGATCAGCGCGGCACCAACAGGTTTAGGTTCTCGGTGGTGATCGCCGTCGACCCCGCGGGCAGGCCGTCGGGGCGGTGCAGGCCGAGGAACACCACCGGCGCGTCGAACCGGTCCTGGTCGCGCCACAGCGTGACCTTGCCCGCCTTGGCCCGCAGCAGGGTGACCAGGTAGCCGATCGTGAAGTACCGGCGCCGCAGCAGGTTGCGGACCAGCAGCGCGGTGCTCATCCGGTTGGACTCCAGTTGCCGGAAGGTGGGCGAGCCGTTCAGGTACAGGTGCAGCCAGGTCGCGGTCCACGCGCCGGACGCGTCGCGGGAGAACATCACGGGCAGGGCGACCCGGCCCGCGCCGCGCATCCCCGAGCGGGTGCGCACGGTGCGGGGCTCGAACGGGGCGCCGCGCTGCGCGGGTTCCCGCGTCATCCAGCCGAACATCGACTCCGCGACCTCGTCGAAGCCCTCGCCCGCGTAGACCGAGACCTGGGGGACGATGTGCGCGGCGGAGACTGAGCCCAGCGGGATGTCGATGAACTCCGTGGCCCCGGACGGCGCCTCGGTGACGTCGCCGGAGTAGGTGATGAGGCCGTCCTTGGTGTTGGTCCACGACACGTGGCCCAGGTAGCCGAAGTGGTCGTCGAGCAGCAGCGCGCCCAGGTCGAAGTCCGTGCGTTCGCGGGTTTGGCGCCAGTACGTGAACATCCGCAGCACCGAGCCGTCCACCCGGGTCCGCGACCCGCGCGGCAGCACGGCGAAACCGTCCTCGGTCGCCTTGCCGGACAACGGGATCGCCACGTCGAGCACGGCCGGGTCGACCACGAGGTGTTCGTACGCGGGCAGGCGATCGATCAGCTCGGCGTCGATGAGCGAGGTGATCCGGTCGACCGCGGCGCGCGGCAGCGGGTCGCGGGTGTCCTGGGTGACCCACGCGCGGCGCGACCGGGTCGGGAAGACCCGCGCGCCGCCGGTGCCGGTGCGGGTGGCCAGGTGTTCGCGCACCGAGCACAGCACGCGGCCGGACACGGAGTCGAGCACCAGCGCCGCGACGTCCGCCACCGAGTCCACTTCGGACTCCGTGGCGCACGAGCGCAGCAGCCGGTCCAGGGAGCGCATGAACATCGCCGGCGCACTGCCGAGCACTTCGGCCGCGCGCACCACGTCCCCCGCCGCGAACGCCAGCTCGGCCCGGGCGGCGAGCGACCGGACGGTGCGCTCTCCGCGCGCGACGGCGAAGACCTCTTGGGCGTGCGGGTAGGCCGGGTACTCGTGCGGGTGCAGCCCCTCCCCCAGCCGCTTGAGCGGCTCGCGGTGGCGGGCGACGTCACCGAGCTTGCCCCCGGTCACCGAGTTCAGCGCGGCCATGAGCACGCGCCGCTCCGGCCTGCGGAAGCGGCGGAACCTGCTGGTCTGCTGCAAGGTCACGTCGCCGCCACTGGCCTGGCAGGCGACCCGCAGCACGTCCGCGACGGTGTCGACGCCGATCAGGGGGCGTCCGCCCGCGAGCCGGACCGCGTTGATCACGGCCTTGTTCTCCCGCACCGGGACGTCCGGCAGTTCGGTGCTCGGGCACAGCCGGGCCAGCTCGGCGAGCAGCTCGAGGTCGACCTCGCCGAGCGGGGTGGTGGACCCGGCGAGCGCCACGTACAGCGCGCTGGTCTCGGCGTCGAGGGAGTCGCCGAGGTGCACGACCGTGATCCGCTCCGCGCCGAGCGCGACCAGCTCGTCGTGCGCGGCGAGCAGTTCGGCGAAGGTGTGCTGGTAGCGGCCGTAGCGGGGCAGGCTGAGCAGGTCGACGCCCGCGCCGAGGCGGGCGCGCAGCTCGTCGTCGGTCGGCACGCGCTTGCGCCACCGGCCGCGCTCGGCGGGGGCCAGGGCCTCCCGCAGGCACTTCGCCCAGAACTCGACGGTGTCGGGCACCCGGTTCGGGAAGTTGATGAAGTACGAGTTGTGCTCGACGTGCGCTCCGACCAGCTCGCGGACCGCGTCGACGACCTCCCGGGCGAGCCCGGTCGCGGCGGCGGGCGCCAGGCCGCTGACGTGTTCCAGCAGGTCCCGCGCGGCGGTGAACCCCACCTTGACCAGCGCGATGTCCAGTTGCCGGGCGACGGCGGCACCGTCTCCCGGCTCGCCGTCGACGCGCGGTACGCGCAGTGTCCTGCGGATGATCGCCTGGGTGCGCATCGCCTTCCCCGTGTCCGATGTGGAGTGACCCACCGGGCTCGCGGAGCCGCGGCGGGTTCCTCCATGGTCCCTTGGCGGGCAAACGATATAGGGCCTCCTCAGGAGCCTGCCCGGATACGCCCCGTCACGACCGCGCGGCGCTCCGTCCGCCCTCGCGCGCCGTCGACCGGGTCAGCGCCACGGCCAGCCAGACGAGGGCGGCGCCGGAGACGATGTGGAAGGAGCTGGTCAACAGGGTGTCGGGGAGCGGAGCGGCGAGGGCCAGGGCGGGCAGGGCGAGGGTGTAGGCGATCGAGGGGACGCGCGGGAGGACGCCCGCGCGGGCCATCGTGATGCCGAAGAGGACGGTTCCCACGGTGAAGACCAGGGCGCTGCCCAACAGCGCGTACATGGTCGGACCTTGCAGCAGCGTCTTCGCCGTGGGTTCGGGGAGGTAGAAGATGCCCATGTTGAGCATGAACGCCGCGCCACCGAAGAGGCCGAGGCCGATGGTGTTGAGGGTGAAGGCGGTGGCGCCGAACGGGCCGGTCGCGGCTTGTTGGCGTTGGTGCAGGGCGATGAGCAGCGGGACCGCCAGCGCCGGTGACAGGCCGAGCAGGAAGCTGGTGGCGGCGGTCTCGCCGGTGACGGTCTCGACGGCGGCCGGTAGCGCGATGAGCGCGCCCGCCGCGATACCGCACCAGGCGCCCAGTCTGGTCGTGTTCATTCCGGTTCCTCCCTTGTGATCGCCGGAAAGGTAGGAGCGCGGGCGGTACCGGCGGAAGTGCCGCGCGGCCAAGGCGGTGGCCGGAGGTCATGTGCCTTTCGGCCAAGGAATTCCCGTGGTGCCGCGGTGGCGCGTAGTGTTCGGCCAGTGCGCAGGATGCCGTGGGTGACGAGTGCGGTGTACGGAATCGTGCTGGTCGCCGGGCTGTACTGGGTGTTCGCCGGACTGGGGCCGAACGATCCACTGAGGACGATCGGGTTCGGCGCGGGCGTCGCCGCGTTGTTCGCGCTGGAGTGGTTCGCGGCGCGCCACGAGCACGCGGCGGCCTTCCTGGCGGCGCGGCTGGCGCTGTTCGTCGCCGTGGCGCTGCTGGACGGGTCCGGGCTGTCGCGGGCGCTGTTCGTGCTGCTGCCGTTCCTGGCGTACCTGGGCTTCGGGCGCGCCGCCGGGTCGGCGCTGGGCGCGGTCTGCCTGGGGCTGCTCGTCGGCGGGTTCGCCGTGTGGGTGCCGGAGTGGTACCGGCAGGCGGCGGTCGTCTCGGACCTGCTGATGTTCGGCCTCGGCCTGGTGCTGGCGGTCGCGATGGCCGAGGTCGTGCTGCGTGAGCGCCGGTCGGCGGCGCGGGTGGGTGAGCTGTCGGCGGCGGTGGAGCGCAACCGGTTGGCGCGCGACATCCACGACAGCCTCGGCCACCACCTGACGGCGATCTCGGTGCAGTTGGAGAAGGCGGAGGCGTTCCGCGCGCACGATCCGTCCGTCGCCGACCGCGCGCTCACCGACGCGCGTCGGTCGGCCCGGCTGGCGCTGGAGGACGTCCGCGCGTCGGTCGGCGCCCTGCGTGCCCCGGTCTCGCTGGTCGCCGCGCTGGGTGATCTGGTCGACGGTGAGAAGGTGACGTTGCGGGTGGTCGGCACGGAGCGGCCGATCGGCCAGGCCGCGGTGACCACTCTCTACCGCGCGGCACAGGAAGCGCTGACCAACGCCCACCGCCACAGCGCGGCCGACGAGGTGCGGGTTTCCGTCGAGTACACCGCGGACGAAGTTCGACTGACGGTGCGCGACAACGGGCGCGGGTTCGTGGTGGCAGAGCAGGTGGACGGTTTCGGTCTGGTGGGTCTACGGGAACGGGCGGCGTTGGTGGGCGGGGTGGTGGCGGTGGAGAGCGCGCCGGGGGCGGGCACCACGGTGCGTCTGGCGGTGGGGGCGTGAGCGTGCGGGTGCTGGTGGTGGACGACCAGCGCCTGATCCGGGAGGGCATCGCGTCGCTGCTGGGGTTGCGGGAGGGCATCGAGGTCGTGGGGACGGCGGCCAACGGGAAGGAGGCCATCGAGCGGACCCTCGCCCTGGCACCGGACCTGGTGCTGATGGACGTCCGCATGCCGGAGATGGACGGCGTGGCGGCGGTGGCCGTGCTGCGCGACCGCGCGCCCGCGAGCCGGGTGCTCATGCTGTCGACCTTCGACGACGAGGAGTACGTCGTGCAGGCCCTGCGCGCGGGCGCGGTGGGCTACCTGCTCAAGGACCTCCCGGCCGCCGACCTCGCCGAAGCCGTGCGGTTGGCGCACGCGGGCGTCACCCAACTCGACGCCGCGGCGGCCCGGCACGTGACGGCGGCGCTGTCGTCGGGGCACACGGGTGAGGTGACGGCTCGGGAGACCGAGATCCTGCGCCACATCGCGCGGGGCGCGACGAACCGGGAGATCGCCGCCGCGCTCTACCTGAGCGAGGGGACGGTGAAGAACCACATCTCCCGGATCCTGACCAGGCTCAACCTGCGCGACCGCACCCAGGCCGCCATCCACGCGCGGGACCGCGGTCTGCTCTAGGGGAGCATCTGCACGAGGTAGACCACCCAGGCGACGGTGAACGCCCCCGCGCCCGCAACCACCACACCCTGCGCCGGGCGGTGGCCCGGCCGGTCGCTCGCCGGGCCGCCACGACCTCGGCCCTGGCACGCACCAGGGGCCGCACTGCGGGAAGAGATCCTCGAGCGAATCCGGGCTCAACGGCACCTCTTTGTCGTGATCGGCTGGACCGTCGGTTTCGTCATCGCCAGCCTCGCCCGGACCAGTCTGGCTCTCCTGCGGGTCGGCGGTCTCGTGACCACCGGTCTGACGACCATTCTGGTCCTACAGGCATCGGGCTGGTTGCCGGTGCGTGGGTGGAACCAGACCGGTTCGTCGTGAACTCAGCAACACGCCTCGATGATGTCCGCCGCGCGGGTGGCGCCACCCGAGGTTTCGATCGCCGCACGCATCTCGGCGAGGTTGTGGCGGATGGTCCGGTCGTTGGCGACGTGGTCCACGACCTCCCGGAGGGCGGAAAGGTCCTTCAGCCGCACACCCAAACCGAGCTCCTCGACGCGGTCGGCGTTGATGGCTTGTTCCGGTGTCTGGGGTACCGCGATCAGGGGGACGCCGTGGGTGAGGGCTTCCATGGTGGAGTTCATCCCGGCGTGGGTGACGAAGGCCCTGGCGTGGCGGAGGACGGCGGGTTGGGGGAACCAGGGGCGGACGTCGAAGTTCGGTGGTACCGGGCCGGTGTCGCGGGCGTTCATCGCCACCTGCCACGCGCCGTCGGTGAAGTCGGTGGCGCAGGTCCGGTAGAGGGCCGGGTCCGACATCATCGAGCCCAGTGCCACGTACAGCAGCGGCTGGTCCCCGTGCCGGGGTGACCACTCCTCCTCCGCCCGCCGACCCAGCATGGGGCCGACGAAGTGGAAGGTGTCGTCGAAGCTCTCGGCGGCGGGTTGGAACTCGGCGGGGACGAATACCAGGCTCTGCCGTTCGGGTGCCTCGACCACGGTCGTCACGTCCAGGTCGACCCCGTGCTCCCGGGCGAACCGCGCGCACTCCGGAGCCAGCACCCGCACCGGGGTCAGGTCCATGAGCTGGAACGACGCGTTCGACGCCAGGTGCGGCAGGTAGCGCAGGGCCGGGATCTCCCACTGCCGTGCCACGACGCGACCCTGCCAGTTCGTCGCGTCGTAGCAGAGCAGGCGGGGTCGGTTGGCCCGGCAGTGCCGCAGCAGCACCGGGTGCGCGGCCCGGATCGCGGCGAAGTAGTGCCGGAACCACGACTCGGCCGGGTTCGGTCCCCCGGGGCGGAAGTCCGGGAGCCGGGGCAGCTCGACCCAGCGCGCCCCGGCGCCGACCACCGCCTCGGCGTGTTCGGCACCGGTCGCGTACTCGACCCGGTGGCCGCGCCGGACCAGCTCCGCCACCAGCGCCAACGTCGGTGTGACGTGGCCGTGGCCGAACAGCGTGACGAACAGCAGGGGCCCCATGGCCTTGATCGTTTCGACGGCCGGGGCACCCCGCAAGCGAATTACGGCTGGAGCACGCCCGCGACCACGTCCGCCGCGACCGCCGGTCCGTCCAAAGCGGACAGTACGTCGCGCATCCGGTTCACGTGTTCGCGGATCGCGCTGTCGGCCGCCACCGCGAGCACGGCGTCCCGCACCCCCGGAGCGGACGCGTCCACCGAGCGACCCAGGCCCAGTTCCGCGGCCCGGCGGGCGTTGATCCGGTGCTCGGTCACGTCCGGCGGCACCAGTACCAGCGGCACGCCGAACGCCAGCGCCTCCATCATCGTCCCCATGCCCGCGTGGCACACGAACACCGAGGCGTGCGGCAGCACGGCCGCGTGCGGCAGCCACCGGTGAGCCTCCACATTGGACGGAAGTTCGCCCAGCTCCGCCACCGCCACCCGGGATCCCAGCGTCAGCACCACGTGCCAGGGCAGGTCCGCGAAGGCCTCCGCGCAACGGCGGAAGAACTCCGGGTTCCGGTTGAACGTCGTGCCCAGCGAGATCAGCACGACCGGCCGACCGTCGGCCGGGGGCTCCCACGACACGTCCGACGACGGGTTCAGGCACGGCCCGACGAACGTGTGCCGGGCGTCGAAGTCCGCCGCGTTGATCTGGAACTCCCGGGGCATGAACACCAGGTTCGTCGCGTCGCACGGGGTCAGGAACCGCTCGACGCTGACCCCCAGGCCGTGTTCGTCGATGAACTCCGCCACCTTGGCCAGGAAGTCCACGATGGCCGGGTGCTCGGCCGAGATCGGCTCGTCCAGTTCCGCGGCCTGCAGGTGGCCGAACACGAACCGCTCGTTGGAGGCGAACACCGGGAACAGCTGGATGGCGCGGGCGCCGTGCTTCTGCGCCAGCGCCCGACCGGCGGGGAAGGTGCTGACGTCGTACACGTACACGTCCGGCGGTTCCGGCAGGCTCTTGTCGAACAGCCGCGTGGTCACGATGTTCTCCGTGATGCAGCGCAGGGGCTCGCGGGAGACGTAGTCGGTGGTGAACCGCTCGGGTTGGGCCTTGCCCGCCAGTTCCGACTCGTACAGCAACGGTTCCGCGCCCGCGGCCACCACGGCCGGGGCGAACTCCGCAGTGGTGGCGAAGGTGACCCGGTGGCCGCGCGCCACCAGTTCGGCGACCACGGCCAGGGTGGGCATCACGTGCCCGTAGGCGGGCAGGGGCAGGAACAGGACGTGACCAGGGCTCATCTCATGCCATCCTCGGGTCTCAGCTCTCGTGCCAGTAGCCGACGAGGTCGGCGTAGAGCGGGGAGGTCGAGCGCAGTTCCTGGTGGGTGCCGACGTCCGGGGAGCCTGCGTGCAGCAGCACCACCCGGTCCGCGCGCATCGCGGAGCTCATCCGGTGGGCGATGATCACGACCGTGCGGCCGGTGGCGGCGAAGGCGTCCTCCGCGCGGCGCTCGCGTTCGGGGTGCAGGTGGCAGGTCGCCTCGTCCAACACGACGACCCGTGAGGGGGACACGTACGCGCGGACCAGGGTGACCAGCTGCTTCTGCCCCTCGGACAGCTCGTTCGGCGCGTCGATCCGCCCGTCGAGCCCGCCGCGCGCCTCGACCAGCTCATCGGCGCCGACGGCCGCGCAGGCCCGCGCCAGTTCGGCGTCGGTGACGCCCGGGTTGAGGTAGGCCAGGTTCTCCCGCACCGAGCCGGAGAACACGTACGCCTCCTGGGGCAGCAGGGTGATGGCCCGGTGCGGCCAGGTCCGGTCGAGGTCCGCGACCGGCACGCCGTCGAGGGTGACCGTGCCCCGCGATGGGCGGTCGAGCCCGGCCAACAGGTTGGCCATCGTGGACTTCCCGGCGCCACTGGGCCCCACGATGACCAGGCGCTCCCCCGCGGCGATCGCCAGGTCCACCCCGTCGAGGATCTTCTCCGCCGAGGCGCCGTAGGCGAACTCGACGTCGCGCAGCACCAGCCGACCACCGGTCGTGGTCGCGGTGGGCGCCGGCTCCGGGTGGGCCGGGGGGCGGGCGTATTCCTGGATGCGGGCCAGCAACACGCCGATCTGCAACCCGATGTCGCCGACGACGCGGACGATCGCCCGCAGTGCCGGGTCGAGGCTGCCGACCAGGTAGGTCGCCGCGCCGAGCAGCTCGCCCGGCGTCAGGACGCCGGAGGACACGGCGGCGGGGGCGGTGAGGAGCAGCGCGACCAACGGCAGCCGGGCACCCAGGGCGAGGACCGCGACCCGGCCCGCGACCACCCGACCGACTCGGTTGACCGCGCGGGCGTGGTGGTCGATGTCGGCGGTCAGGTCGGCAGTCGCCCGCTCGGCGGCCCCGACGGCCACCACGTCCCGCAGCCCCAGCAGGGTCGCGCTCGCGGTGCCGGACAACCGCTCCTCGGCCAACAAGGCCTCCCGGACCCGGCTCTGCCACCCGCTCGCGGTGGTGGCCAACACCACGATGACGACCACGGTCGCCGCCACCGACACCCAGGCAACCGGCGGAGCCAACCAGAACAACCCCGCGATGACGAAGACGAGCGAGAACACGGCCGTCCGCAGCACGGTCAGCAACTGGGACAGCAGCATCCGCAGCACCTCGGTGTGCTTGGTGACCCCCTCGACACTGCGACCGTCGACCGACTCCCCCGGCACGACACCGCGCGCCAGGGTTGCCCGCACCGTGCGCTCGACCAGGTCGTAGCGCAGGGACTCGACGATCCCGGCGAGCGGCAGCACGGCCTGGCGGGCACCGAGGCCGCCGAGCACGACGGTCGCGGCGTAACCGCAGAGCAGGAGGAGGCCGGTGGCGAGGTCACCCGCGAGGAACCCGCGGTCGAGCGCCGCCGCGACCAGCGCACCGGAGACGAGCGTCGGCCCGGCTTCGAGCAGCGACCACAGCAGCAACCGAACCAGGTCACGCCGGTGCCGGTGGGCGGTCTCGGCCAACAGCCGCCAACCGGTGGCCGGACGCAGAGCGATCACGGTGTCCACGACTCAGCCCCCTGTCTCGGCTGGGGCGGGGTGCTCGCGCACCGCGAACACCGCGCGGTACAACGGGTCGTTCAGCAGCTCGCGGTGGGTTCCGATGCCCGCGACCGTGCCCGCGTGCAGCCACACCACGAAGTCCGCGCGGGCAGCGGTGGCCACACGGTGTGCGATGAGGAGGCGGGTGCAGCCTCGGGCGGCTACGTGCAGGGCCGCGCTGATCGCCGCCTCGGTCGCGGTGTCCACACTGGACAGGGCGTCGTCCATGACGATCAGGCGGGCGGATCGGCAGGCGGCTCGGGCCAGGCCCAGGCGTTGCACCTCGCCGCCGGATAGGCGCAGGCCGTCGAGTGGGGTGTCGACGCCGGCGGGTAGGCGGGCGACGAACTCCTCGGCACCGGCCGAGCGCAGTGCCGCCCGCAGCCGGGCGTCCGGCACGTCGGGGTCGCCGTAGCGCAGGGCGTCGGCGATGGTCAGGCCGAGCAGGTTCGGGCGTTCGAAGGCGTAAACCACGGCACGTCGGAGGTCGGACTGGCGTAGGTCGCCGATCGGGGCGCCGTCGAGGGTCACGGTGCCGGTGTCGGGGGCGAGGAGGCCGCCCGCCAGCGCGGTCAGGGTTGTCTTGCCGACGCCGGATTCCCCGACGACCGCGACCGTGCTGCCCGGTGGGATCTCGAAGGTGACGTCCCGCAGGATCGACCGCCCGCCGACCCGCGCGCCGACTCCCCGGAAACCGAGCGCGCCCCGGCCGTCCGGGAGCGGGCGCGTCCCGCCCGGTAGGCCCGGCGCGTCGGCGACCGCGCGCAGCCGTTGGGCCGCGGCGCGCAGTTGGCCGATCTCCCGGGCGCTCCCGGCCTGGGCGAAGATGCCCATGGCGTGCGCGAGGTACGCGGACGCGGCCAGCATCTCGCCCACCCCGATCCGGTGCGCGAGCACACCCCACCCGGCGACCGCCAGCACCGAGACCTGCAGCAGCGGCGCCAGGATCGCCGTCTCCCAACTGACCCGCCGCTGCCGCCGCCAGATGCTCAGCGACAGCCCGCGCAGGTCGCGGGCGGGCGTCAGGACGCGCTCGGTCTCCTGGTCGACCGTGCCGCTCGCGCGGATGGTGCGCAGGCCCCGGATCGCGTCGGTGAGCCGGGTCGCGACGTCCGCCTGGGCGACGGCGGCCTCGGCGCTGAGGGTGGTGATCCGCTTGATGTGGCGCAGGGTCAGCAGCACGAACACCGGGCCCAGCAGCAGGAACGCCAGACCGATGCGGAAGTCGATGACGAACAGCGCGACGATGCCACCGAGCGAGGTCAGCAGCGGCACGAGGACGCGGGTGACCAGGTTGGCCGACTGGGCGGTCTGGTCGGTCGAGTCGGTCAGCCGGTTGAGCAGGTCGCCCTGGGTGAACCCGCGCTGGCCGCGGAAACCGAGGGTGAACACGTGGCCCAGCAGGCCGAGCCGCAGGTGCCGCAGGGCGCGGGTGCGGGCGGAGAAGTCCGCGACCTCGGTCAGGCTCTCCGCGATCAGGCCCACCACCAGCAGCCCGACGACCACGAGGACGAGCCGATCACCCGGGCCGCGCTCGAGCGCCGCGTCGATCGCGGCGCCCAGCAGCGCGGGCACGGCGATGATCACCGCGGTGTTGACCGCGCTCACCAGCACCAACCCCAGCGTCGAACCCCGACCGGCGCGCAACGCGGTCGCGATGGGCGAGCCGCGGTCCCCCAGGTGCCGCGTCACCAGGTCACCGGCATCTCGTGCACGCCGTAGTGGTCCATGTCGTCGCGCAATCGCAACTCCTCCGGCTCGACGGCCAGGCGCAGATCGGGGAACCGGGTGAACAGCGCCGGGTACGCGACGCGCAGCGTTTCGCGGGCCAGGTACTGGCCGACGCACTTGTGCACGCCGTGCCCGAACGCCAGGTGACCCCGCACGTCCCGCGCGAGGTCGAGGCGGTCCGGCTCGGGGAAGCGCGCCGCGTCGCGGTTGGCGGCGGGCAGCGACACCACCACGGTCTCCCCCGCTCGCACGAGGACCCCGCCGACCTGGACGTCCTCCAGCGCGCACCGGCTGGCGCCGAACTGGGAGATCGTGAGGTACCGCAACAGTTCTTCCACCGTATTGTCCACATCGGACAACAAGCCCGCGCGCCGAGCCGGATCCACCAATAGGGCGAACGTGCCGAGCGAGATCATGTTGGACGTCGTGTCGGTGCCGCCGCCGAGCAGCGCCCAGGCCAGGTTGCGGAGTTCGACCGCGCTGAGGTCGCCCCGGGCAGCCAGGTCCGCGAGCGCTCCAGTCGACAGTCCGTTCGCGACCATGTCATCAAGGAGCTGGCCCACGACGGTCACCGCGTCGATGAGTTCCTCAAGAGTCATCTGGAGGCGCATGATGGTGTCGAGGTTGTCCTGCAACGGATCCCGGATCTCGACCGGCACGCCGAGCAGGTCGAAGATGACCCGGGCGGGCAGCGGACGGGCGAAGTCACGCACCAGGTCGGCGGCCCCCTGGACGGCCATGGCATCGAGGAGTTCACTGGCGACGGCCTCGATGGCGGGACGCAGGTCCGTCGCGGCGCGCGGGCTGAACAGGTGACCGATCACCCGCCGGTAGTGCGTGTGGTCAGGCGGGTCCATCTTGTTGAACGCGCCCGGTTCGGCGGCAGGCGGACGGTGGTCGCCGGGCGGGAGTTCGAACGGTGGGGGCAGCGGCGACGCGAGGAGTTCGCTGCGGTGGCTGAACCGCGCGTCGGAGAGCACGGCCTTGGCGTGTTCGTACCGGGTGACCAACCAGCCCTCACCGCCACCGGGGAAGCTCAACCGCCTGGGCCGCTCCGCGGCGAGATCGCGGTAGCCGGTGGGCGGGTCGAAGGGACAGGCACGGCGTCGTGGCAGGTCGATGGCGGTGTCGTCGAGGCCGGACTCGAGGAAGTCCGCGGCCCTCGGCGCGCCCCCCGCTGCGGCGATGTCAGCTCGGAAGGCCCCCAAATGAGCCCGCCCGCCGGCCACCGCCGCGCGCACGGCGTCGCGGAGGTCGGCGGCGGTGAGGCCGCTCGGGTCGACGCGCCGCCCGAGTCCCAGCTCCACGAGGCGGGCCGCGTTGATCCGCTGCTCCGGCTGGAACGGGGCGACGACCAGCGGCGTGGCGTGGCGGCCCGCGGCGAGGATCCCGCCCATGCCCGCCTGCGTCACGAAGACATCGGCGTGCGGGAGGACGTCGTCGTAGGGGACCCAGGGGTGCGCCTCGAAGTTCGCGGGCAGCGGCGGGACCTCCGCGTCGCCGGTCGCGAGGACGACGTGCCACGGCAGGTCGCCCAGGGCGTCGGCGCAGACGCGGAAGAACTCCGGCTGGTCGTTGACCACGGTGCCGAGCGAGACGAACGCGACCGGTCGGCCGTCGCCGGGCGGGGCCCAGGTGGGCGCGCGGCCGGGCCGGGGGCAGGGGCCGACGAAGAGGTGGTCCGGGCCGAAGGTGTCGCCGTGCGGCTGGAGGGAGCGGGGCAGGAAGACCAGGCTCCGCTCACCCTTCCCGGTGGTGATCTCGTCGGCGTCGTCCGGGTCGAGGCCGTTGTCGGCGAGGAACCGGCGCATCAGCTCGCCGAAGGCGAGGACAGCCGGGTGGTCGGCGGCGAGTTCGGGGTGGCCCGCGTGGTCGACCTGGGCGCGCATGAGCGAGTAGGTCTCGTTGGAGGCGAAGACGGGCAGGAGCTGGCAGGTCGGCACACCCCACTTGCGGCCGAGCACGCGGCCGGGCGCCCAGACCGTGGAGTCGTAGGCGATGGCGTCGGCGCGGTCCGCGAGCTGCCGCTCGATGGCGGCGGTCGTGCCGATGATCTCGGAGACGTACTGGAGGAACGCGCGGCCCACCTCGTCGTCGGACCACTTGGCGGGCGGGGTGACCGTCGACATCAGCGCGGTGTCGTACTCGATCACCGCCGCGCCGGTCCCCGCCGCCGTCGCGGCCACGGCGGGGGTCACCGCGTAGGTCACCCGGTGGCCGCGGCGGATCAGCTCCTCGGCGACGGCGAGCGTCGGCGTGACGTGCCCGGCCGACGGGTACGGCAGGAACACGACGTGTTTGGGCGCACGGGTTGGTGTGACCACAAGTGCATCGTGTGCCCCGCGCGGTCGGGGTGGCCGGGGCCGGGCGGGAGGTCTAGGAAATCCCTCACAAGGTCATCGTGTGTGCTCCTGGCATGACAATCCCGCACGTCGTGCTCGCCACCGTCCCCGGGTACGGGCACGTCACGCCACTGCTGGACGTGGTCGGGGAACTCGTCGCCCAAGGCGTGCGGGTGACCGCGGCCTGCGGGACGGGGTTCGCCCCGATGCTGGCCGACGCGGGCGCGGCCACGGTCGAGTACGAGGGCCCGGCGGACGCGCACGCCGTGGCCGCCGCGTTGACCGGCGTCACCGACTTCGGGGACCCGCTCGGCCCGGTCCTGGCGCGGCTGGCCGACGACCCGCCGGACGTCCTGGGGTTCGACGCGACGATGTGGCTCGCCGGGCGGGTGCTGGCGCACCTGTTCCCCTGCCCCACCGTGCAATTGAGCCCCTGTTTCGTGTCCAATGCGGACTTCTCACTGCCGGGCCGGGTGGCCGCGCACGTGTCGGCGGGGGAACCGGTCGAGGTGGACATGGTGGCTGTGCTCGCGCGGTTGGGCGTGGTCGGGGACCTGGGCGCGGTCCTGAGTGACTCCCGGGATCGCAAGGTGGTCTTCCTGCCCCGGGAGTTCCAGTTCGCGGGCGACACCTTCGACGACCGCCACACCTTCGTCGGCCCCTGCCTGGGCCCGCGCAGGCTCGCGGGGAGCTGGGCACCGCCCGCCGACGGCAACCCGGTGCTGCTGGTGTCGCTGGGCACCTCGTCGTTCAACGACCAGCCCGCGTTCTTCCGGGCCTGCGCGCGGGCGTTCGAGGGGCTGCCGTGGAACCTGGTGCTGACGCTGGGCAGCGGCACCGACCCGGCGGAGCTGGAACCCCTGCCCCCCAACGTCACCGCGCACCGCTGGCTGCCGCACCCGGCCGTCCTCGCGCACGCGGCGGCGTTCGTCTGCCCCGGCGGCATGGGGTCCATCATGGAGTCGCTGTCCTGCTCGACCCCGATGGTGGTGGTCCCCCAGCACGGCGAACAAGAGGTCAACGCCGAGCGGGTCGTGGAACTCGGCTTGGGTTCCCGGCTGTCCCGCGACGACCTCACCCCGGAAACCATCCGCGACGCGGTCCTCACCGTCGCCACCGACCCGGCCACAGCCGCGCGGGTCCGGGCGATGAGCACCCACTGCCAGACGGCGGGCGGCCACCAGCGCGCCGCCAAGGAGATCTTGTCGACCCTGCCGTGAGCAGCGCGACGCCCGCCGCACCCTGGGGGTGGCGCGACGGGCGTCGCCGGGATGGGCGGGTGGGGGTGTGCCCGCCGCGCTGCTCTCCTGTGGGTCAGCCGGAGTCCCGCTTCCCCAGGACCAGGTAGGCGGTGGCGAGGAAGGCGAGCATCCACGCGCCGAGTACCCAGCTGGCCAGTTGCGGGTCGAGGTAGGTGGCGACGGTCGGGTCGCGGCGGACGTTGGTGAGGTTCTCCGCCGCCGAGGCGGGCAGGTAGGCCAGGACGTTCTGCTTGACCCACAGCGGCAGCAGACCGCCGATCAGGAGCGGGCCGAAGATGACGCCCATCGACACCGCGATGGCGCCCGCCGCGCTGCGCAGCAAGAGCGTCAGGCACAGGGCGATGAGCGCGAACGCCGCGGCCTCGCTGCCCCAGTTGAGCAGGCTGGTCACCACGTTCTGGCTGCCCAGGTCCAGCGCCAGCGTCGGGTCGGCGCCCCGGATGATCGCCTGGCCGCCGAGGAACGCGACCGTGGCGAACAGCGCGCCCGCCAGGTAGCAAGGCAGGGCGACGACGATGGCCTTGGCCAGCACCACCCGCAGGCGGTTGGGGGTGACGGTGAGGGTCAGCCGCACCATGCCGCTGCTGAACTCCGTCGACGCGGCGAGCGAACCGAACACCACGAACAGGATCAGGCTCAGGTCGACCCCGACCCGGGTGGTGCCCGCGGCGTCGAACTGGGCCCTGGCCTCGGGCGTCATGGTGTCGAACGTGGTGGTGGCGGCGAAGGTGAACAGCAACGACAGCCCGATCGCCACCACCGCGGCGATCAGCAGGAGCAGCCAGGTGGACCGCACCGACCGGAGCTTCGTCCACTCCGACCGCGTGGTCTCCCGCAGCGAGGGCGCGGTCGCGGGCGCGTCGAGTGCGGTGGTCATGCGGTGTCGCTCCGTTTCCCGGCGAAGGCGCGGTCGTGGGTGTCCTCGGTGGCGCGGTACTGGACGCTGTCGTGGGTCAGGTCCATGAACGCCGCCTCGAGGCTGGCGAGTTTGGGGGTGAGTTCGTGCACGCCGATCCGCTGCTCCAGCGCGATGTCCCCGATCCGGGCCGCCTCCAGGCCGACGACGACGAGCGAGCCGTCCGCCGCGGTGGACACGGTCGCGCCGCCGCGGGTCAGCGCCCGCGCCAGGTCGCCCGGGCTCGGCGTCACCACGCGCACGTGGCTGCGGGCGTTGGCCTTGGTCAGCTCCGCGATCGGCGCGTCGGCGACGAGCTTGCCGCGCCCGATGACGACGACGTGCTCGGCGGTCTGCTGCATCTCGTTCATCAGGTGGCTGGAGACGAACACCGTCCGCCCCTCGGCCGCCAGCCGCTTGACCAGCTCGCGCACCCAGCGGATGCCGTCGGGGTCGAGGCCGTTGAGGGGTTCGTCGAACAGCAGCGTCGGCGGGTCGCCGAGCAGCGCGGTCGCGATCCCCAGGCGCTGCTGCATGCCGAGGGAGAACCCGCCGACCCGCTTGCCCGCCACCTCCGCCAGCCCCACCTCGCCGAGCACCTGCTCCACCCGGTCCCGCCCGAGGCCCGCGGCCTGCGCCACCCACAGCAGGTGGTTGTACGCCGACCGGCCGCCGTGCACGGCTCGGGCGTCGAGCAGCGCGCCGACCTCGTGGACCGGCGCGGACAACGACCGGTAATCCTTGCCACCGACGGTGATGGTGCCCTTGGTCGGCGTGTCCAGGCCGAGGACCATCCGCATGGTGGTGGACTTGCCCGACCCGTTGGGGCCCAGGAAGCCCGTCACGATTCCCGGCTTCACGGTGAAGGTCAGGTTGTCAACGGCCACCGTCGACCCGTACCTCTTGGACAGCCCACTCGCTTCGATCACCACTACCCACTTCGCTCCGGTGTCACGTGGCACCAGCTAACCGGCGGGACGGGTGCCCCCACTAGCGGCGTTGGTGGTGGATTCGCACAACCAAGGTTGTCGGCCGGCCGACCGCGGGGATGGCCCTGCCCGGGTGGGCGGGGCCATCCGCGTGGGTCAGACCGTCGTGGCCACGACCGCGTCGGGGACGGGGGCGTAGCCGGTCGGGCGGGTGGTGAAGGTGCCGCGGCCGTGGGTGCGGCCGCGGAGCCGGTTCGCGTAGCCGAACAGCTCCGCCAGGGGGACGGTGGCCGTGACCACCGCGGTGCCCGCGCGGACCGCCGACGCCACGACCTTGCCGCGCCGGGCGGCGAGGTCGCCGAGGACCGTGCCGACGGCGTCGTCCGGGACCGTCACCACGACCTCGACCACGGGCTCCAGCAAGCGCATCGCGCTCGCGCGCAGCGCCTCCCGCAGACCGAACCGACCGGCGGCGCGGAACGCCAACTCCGAGGAGTCCTTGACGTGGGTGGCGCCGTCGGTGAGCGTCACCCGCAGGCCGGTCACCGGGTGGCCGCCGAGCGGGCCGTCGGCCAGCGCGTCCCGGCAGCCCGTCTCGGCCGCGCGCACGAACTCGCGCGGCACGGCGCCACCGACCACAGTGGACCGGAACTCGAACTCGCCGGGCGCCAGCGGCTCGACGTCGAGCACGACGTGGGCGAACTGGCCGGCGCCGCCGTCCTGCTTGACGTGCCGGTAACGGAGGCCCGTCACACCGCGCTCGACGGTCTCCCGGTAGGCCACCTTCGGCCGACCGACGGCGATCTCCAGCCCCCGGGCGCGGCGCACCTTCTCCACCGCCACCTCCAGGTGCAGCTCGCCGAGGCCGGACAGCACGGTCTGCCCGGTCTCCGGGTCCGTCCGCAGCACCAGCGACGGGTCCTCCTCGACCAGCGCGGCCAGGGCCGCGGTGACCTTGCCGCTGTCGGCCGCCCGACGCGGTTCGACGGACACGGCGACCACGGGGTCGCCCGCGACCGGTGGTTCGAGGAGCAGCGGGGCACCCGGCGCGCACAGCGTCGCGCCGACCCGGGCGGACTTCGGCCCGGACACCGCGACGATGTCACCGGCGACGGCTTCGTCCACTTCGGAGTGGCGGTCGGCCTGGATCCGGAGGATCCGCGCGACGCGTTCGTTCCGACGGGCGCCCACGTCCCGCACCTCCTCCCCCTTGCGCAGCGTGCCCGAGTAGACGCGCAGGTACGTCATCCGGCCCGTCGGCGCCGCGACGACCTTGAAGACCAGCGCCGCGAACGGCGCGGTCGGGTCCGCCGGGCGCTCCCGCTCGACGCCGTCGACCGTGCCCCGAACCGGCGGCACGTCCAGCGGCGACGGCAGGTACGCGGCGACCGCGTCCAGCAGCGGTTCGATACCGCGGTTGCGATAGGCCGAACCACACAGCACGACGAGTCCGTCCCCACTGCGGGTCAGGTCCCGCAGCGCGGTCTCCATGGTCCCGGCGGAGATCGTCGCCGTCGCGCAGAACTCCTCCAGCGCGGCGGGGTGCGACTCGGCGACGGCCTCGTCGAGCAGGCCGCGCCGCCGCCGCGCCTCGGCCACGAGGTCGTCCGGGATCCGTCCCACGTGGACGGTGTCGTCCACCCAGGTCAACGCCGTCATGTGGACGAGGTCGACCAGGCCGGTGAAAGCGTCCTCCCGCCCGATGGGCAGCTGGACGACCAGCGGCACCGGGTGCAGCCGCCGCCGGATCGACTCGACCGCGGTGTCGAGGTCGGCGCCGAGCCGGTCGAGCTTGTTGACGAACGCGATCCGCGGCACACCGTGCCGATCCGCCTGCCGCCACACGGATTCGCTCTGCGGCTCGACACCGGCCACGGCGTCGAACACCGCGACCGCGCCGTCGAGCACCCGCAGCGACCGCTCGACCTCGTCGGCGAAATCGACGTGGCCGGGCGTGTCGATGAGGTTGACGCGGTGCCCGCGCCACGCGCAGCTCACCGCGGCGGCGAAGATGGTGATGCCGCGGTCACGCTCCTGCGAGTCGAAGTCGGTGACGGTGGTGCCGTCGTGGACCTCACCGCGCTTGTGGGTCGTGCCGGTGGCGTAGAGGATCCGCTCGGTGACGGTGGTCTTGCCCGCGTCCACGTGGGCGAGGATGCCGCGGTTGCGAACAGCGGCCAGGTCGGTGCGCATGGTGGAACCCTTCGAGGGTGGTCCGGAGTCGTGGACAGCGCGATTCCGGCGTCGAACGACCCGGGACTACGGGAGTTCGGCGCTACGACCGGTGCAGCCGCGCGGCACACACCGGACGCGGCGAAGACACGAGGATCACCTCGAAGCGCGAGGCGGGAACAACGGCGCGGTGCTGGCGCATGGCCCGTTCCCCTCTACTCGCGACTGGTTTCCCCGGGGAGAGTAGTGAACACCGGCCTTGGAGGGGAGGGGGTTTCCGGTGCCCGGTGATCCGGACCACGCCCCGAACGGGATCACCCCCGGCCGGTTCAGGCGCTTTGTCCGAGTGCGCGCCGCCCCGCGGTCCAACCCCGACACGCGCCCGTTCACGGACACCGCCCTCCGATTCCCGACTCCGCACCGCTCATTTGTTCGACCGATTGCCCCGAGTGGCCCAGCGGATTGTTCGTCGACTGTTCCAGATGTGCGGAGAAGTATTCGCATTGTGCCCTCCGGCCACGGGCCAACCGTCCCACCTGCATAATGCCGACTGTGTTGATCACGAGCCCGACCTGCCGATGGACCCGCCTGCCGCACCCCGGGAAGGTGGGCGGATGACCGAGCGGTGGTTCCCGGAGCGCGGCGCGTCGCGGGCCGTGCTGATCGGTGCGAGCGAATACCGGTCGACCGAGCTGGCGTCGATTCCGGCGGTCGCGGGCAACGTCACCGCAATGCGAAAAGCGCTTTCCGCACCCGGGGCAGGTCTTTTCGCGCCCGAGCACTGCCTGGTGGTCGGCGACGGCGCGCACCCGGCGACCATGGCGGGCTTCGGCACCGCGCTCAGCCGCGCCGCCACCGAGGCCGCGGACGTGCTGCTCGTCTACTACTCCGGCCACGGTCTGCTCGACGACGACGGCAGCCTGCACCTGGCGCTGTCCGAGACCGAGCAGGCCAACGTCGGCTACACCGGCATCGCGATCTCGCGGATCAAGCAGGACCTCGGCCAGGCCCGCGCCCGGGCCAGGGTGCTGATCCTGGACTGCTGCTTCTCCGGCCGCGCCATCGCCGCCATGTCCGCCCCGGACGCCCTGGTGGCGGGCCAGCTGGACGTCACCGGCACCTACACCCTGACCTCCAGCTCGGCCACCGAGCCGTCATTCGCCCCGCCCGACGCCGGGCTGACCGCGTTCACCGACGCCCTGCTCCGCGCCTTCGCCAGCCCCACACCGCTGACGCTGGACGGCATCCACGAACACGTGCGCGAGCACCTGCGCGGGCTCGGCCTGCCCGAACCCCACCGCCGGGCGACCGACACCGCCAACCACCTCGTCCTCATGGGCGGCGCGGTCGACCCGACGACCGTCGCGGACCTCGCCCCGCCCCCGCCGCGCCCGAAGAGCAGCCGGGTCGGACCGCTGGCCCAAGCGCTCGCCGACGCGAACGTCGTGCACCCGGTCACCTTCCCGACCCGCGCCGCCCGACCGGACACCGCGACCGCGAGCCGGGGCCCCGAGGAGGACCGCGCGCGGGTCGTCGAGTTCTGGAACATGGTCGAGCTGTTCAGCCCGCAGTCCGCGCCGAAGGCGGACCCGCGCAAGCAGGTGTGCACGGTGGAGCCGGGCAAACCGCTGCCCTGGGAGCCCGGGCACCCGCTGGCGCGGCGGGAACTCGGCCCGAAGCAGGCCTGGCGGCACGTGGTCTACCTCGGCGCGCACCCGCTGAAGTCGGTGTTCGACCTGCTGCACCAGGTGTTCCCCTCCGACGAGGACAGCTACGACCAGCGCCCGGCGGGCGACGGCACCCTCGCCGCGTTCACCGTCAACGCCGAGGGCCGACCGCTGCTGGACTCCCAGGTGCTCTCCGGCTGCGCGTGGGCGACCAGCCGCGTGGTGAGCCCCGGACCGGACGAGCCCGGGTGGCTCACGGGGTTCGACGTGGCGAACGACGAGTTCCAGGGCCGGTTCGAGGCGTTGCTCGGCCCGGATGACGAGTCCGTGCAGGAGGCCAGGGAGAACGGCACGCTGCACGAGCTGACGGAGGTGCTCGACGAGCGGGCGCTGGCCGCCTGCTTCCGCCTCGCCAACGACGTCGTGCGGCTGGGCACCGCGGTTCCGCGCGGTGAGATCCGGGTCCACAGCCAGATCGTGGCCGCGCGCAACGCCAACAACACCGACGGCGCGGACTTCGTCAACAGCATGATCTCCGCCGCCCTGACCGCGGTCGCCGACGAGGTCAGGGCGGCCAACGTGGGCTCCGGGCTGCGCGACTACCTGCGCCACGACGCCGAGCTGGACGTCCTCGGACGCGTGGACGTCCGGGACCGGTTGGACGCGGTGCTCGAAGCCGCCGCCCCGAACCGGGTGCCGCTGGGCCGGTGGCCGAGCGACCCGGAACACCCGCTGGCGCTCGGGCAGCAGCTCGCGGTCAACAACGCGCTGGCCGCGCGCGGCACGGACCGGACCGTGCTGGCCGTGAACGGCCCGCCCGGCACCGGCAAGACGACGATGCTGCGCGACCTGATCGCGGGGCTGCTGGTGGAACGGGGTCGCGCGCTGGCCGCGTTGGTCGTGCCGGGTGACGCGTTCACCGATGACGCGCACGTGTGGAAGGTCGAGGACTACGTCCGGCGGGTTCGCGGACCGCGGCCGGAGCTGGCCGGGTTCGAGGTGGTGGTCGCGTCGGCCAACAACGGCGCGGTCGAGAACGTCACCGACGAGATCCCCGACCGCGGCGCCATCGACGAGTGGTGGCGGGCACCCGCCGCCGCGGTGGACTACTTCGCGGGCGTCGGGTCCGCGCTGCTGGCGGGCGAGCCGGGCGGCGACGAGGTGGACACCGCGTGGGCGCTGCTGGCCGCGCGGCTGGGCAACAAGGCCAACCGCTCCCGGTTCATCGACGCGTTCTGGTTCCGCACACCGCCGCGCGGCCCCGCGACCGGGGACCGCAAGGCGCGGCACGACCGCTCCGGGTTGATGGCGATCCTCAAGGACTACGAAAAATCCACACCGCCCTCGTGGACGGGCGCGATCGTCGAGTTCAACCGAGCGCTGGCCAAGGCGCGGGCGCTGGGCGCCGAGCGGGACGAACTGCACCGGACGCTGCTCGCCAAGCCCCGGGCCGAGGAACACGCTCGGCGGTGCGCCCAGGAGGCGGACCGGGCCGCGCGGGCCCGGGACGCCGCCCGGGCCCGGTTCGCCGAGGCCGACGGCCACGTGCGGGGCTGGACCGGCGAGCACGCGACCCGGACCCGCCACCGCACCGAGAACCTCCGCTTCAAGCCCGGGTTCTGGGCCTGGCTGACCTCGTTCGGCAAGGCCACGCGCGCTTGGCGCGAGCGCGACGACCACCTCGCGAGCGGGATCTCCACGGCGGAGCGGGAACTGCACGCGGCGCGCACCACCGCCGGGCGCCTCTCCCACGAGGCGTCCACCGCCGACGCGAGCGCCCACGCCGCCCACGAGGAAGCGCGGCGCGCCGACGACAAGCTGAACGCCTTGGTCGCGGTCCTGGCCCGGGGACACGAGTTGCTCGGCAAGCACTTCCCCGACCCCACCTGGTTCACCGACCGGTCGCGGCGCGAGTTGACCGCGCTGTGGACGGACGCGGAGTGGAACCGGGCGCGCACCGAGCTGTTCCTGGCCGCGCTGCGGCTGCACAAGGTGTTCATCCACCACACCGCGCGGCAGTTGCGGCAGTCGTTGCGGGGCGCGATGGACATCCTGTCCGGGACCGCGCCGTCGAACCTGGACGAGGCGGCGGCGCGGGCGGCGTGGCAGTCGCTGTTCCTGGTCGTCCCGGTGGTGTCGACCACCTTCTCGTCGTTCGCCCGGATGTTCAGCCACCTGGGCCGCGAGTCGCTGGGCTGGCTGCTGGTCGACGAGGCGGGCCAGGCGACACCGCAGAGCGTGGTCGGCGCGCTGTGGCGGGCGCGGCGCGCGGTGATCGTGGGCGACCCGCTGCAACTGGAGCCGATCACGACCGTGCCGCTGCGGGTCGAGCAGGCGATCCGGCGGGAGGTCGGCGTCGACGAGCAGTGGCTCACCCGCCGCACCTCGGTGCAGCGGCTGGCCGACCGGCTCACGCCCATGGGCACGTCGCTGCCCACCGACGACGGCCGGATCTGGGTGGGCACGCCGCTGAGCGTGCACCGCCGCTGCGACGAGCCGATGTTCGGCATCGCCAACGAGATCGCCTACGACGGCTTCATGATCCACGCCACCGGCGCGCGCGGGGGCGCCGCCTACGCGCAGCGGTTCCCGACCCTGCCCGAGTCGAAGTGGCTGGACGTGCGCGCGGAGCGGTCGGCCGGGCACTGGGTGCCCGAGGAGGGCGCCAAGCTGGACCAGGTGCTGGCCGCGCTGGACAAGCTGGGCGTGGACATGGGCCAGGTCATGGTCATCGCGCCGTTCCTCGCGGTGGCCGACGAGGTCCGCACCCGGGCCCGCCGCTTCCCCGGGCTGGTCGCGGGCACCGTCCACGTGGCCCAGGGCAAGCAGGCCGACATCGTGGTCCTGGTGCTCGGCAGCGACCCGCGCCGCGCGGGCTCCCGGCGGTGGGCCGCGAGCAAGCCCAACCTGCTCAACGTGGCCGCCAGCCGTGCCAAGCGCCGGTTGTACGTCATCGGCAACCGCGAGCTGTGGACGGGCCAGCGCCACTTCGACGTGCTGGACCGGCTCCTCGACGCAGCCTCCACTTCGGACACCGCGACGCGCCCGGTGACCGGCGGTGACGACACCGTAGGATCGCGCGGTGATCGCTGAGGAGTTCGAGGACGCGGCCGGGCTGCCGTTGCGGCAGCAGGGGATCCTGGTGGCCATCCGGGACTGGGCCGTGCAGTACGGCTACTCCCCGACCACGCGGCAGCTCGCGGAGGCCGTCGGGCTGTCCGCCTCCGCCGTGGGCAGGCACCTGGCCAGCCTGGAGGAGAAGGGGTTCCTGCGGCGCGGCGCCGGGGTGGCCCGGCCGATCGACGTGCGGGGGTTCCTCGGGCAGGCCGCCGAGCCGTCGTCCGGGGACTCGGTGAGCGTGCCGGTCGTCGGTGACATCGCGGCGGGGGTGCCGATCGCGGCGGAGGAGCACGTGGACGACGTGCTGACCCTGCCGAGGGACCTGACCGGCCGGGGCACCGTGTTCGCGCTGCGGGTGCGCGGCGACTCGATGGTCGACGCGGCCATCTGCGACGGCGACATGGTGGTCGTGCGGCAGGGCCCGGAGGCGCACTCCGGGCAGATCGTCGCGGCGATGATCGACGAGGAGGCGACGGTCAAGGTGTACCGCCGCCGCGGCGGCCACGTGTACCTGGAGCCGCGCAACCCGGCGTACGACGTCATCGACGGTGACAACGCCGTCATCCTCGGCACGGTCGTCTCGGTCCTGCGCACGGTCTGAGCCTCAGCCGACGCCCGCCGCGACCAGGTCGGCGGTGATCAGGTCGGCGTTGAGGTGCGCGGCGGCCAGCGCGCCCGCCGCCGCGGCGGCGCCGACCTGGGCGGACGGGTCGGTGACGTTGCCCGCGACCCACACCCCGGGCACGGCCGTGCGCCCGACCTGGTCGGCCGCCACCCGCTCGCCCATCGGGTGCTCGGTGGCGCGCAGGCCGAGACCGGCGAGGAACCCGGCCCGCGCCACCATCCGCGACGCCACGGCCACGGCGTCCCGCGCGACGACCGTGCCGTCCGCCAGCCGGACACCGGTCAGCCGGTCGCCGACGACCTCCAGACCGGCAACCTCGCCTTCGACAACCTGGACTCCCCGGACCGCCAACTGCCGGGCCTGCTCGTCGGTCAGGGCCTGGTCCCGGGTGAAGTACCGGACATCGCCGGACCACTGGGAGAACAGCAGCGCCTGGTGCGCCGACATCGGACCGGTCGCGAGCACGCCGACCGCCTGGTCGCGGATCTCCCAGCCGTGGCAGTACGGGCAGTGCACCACGTCCCGCCCCCACCGCGCGCGCAGACCGGGGATGTCGGGGAGCTCGTCGACCAGGCCGGTGGTCACCAGCAGCCGACGGGCCCGCAGCACGCGCCCGTCGGCCAACCCGACCGCGAACCCGTCGGCGTCCCGGACCGCGCTCTCCACCAACCCGCGCTCCAGCAGGCCGCCGTAGCGCCGGACCTCCGCGCGACCGCGCGCCAGCAGCTCGCCGGGTGCGATCCCGTCGAATCCCAGCAACCCGTGCACGCCGGACGCGGGCGCGTTCCGCGGCTCCCCCGCGTCCACGACCACCACCGAGCGCCTGGCCCGCGCCAACATCAACGCCCCGCTCAGACCCGCGGCGCCGCCGCCGACCACAACGACCTCGAACTCGGTCACCTTGACCACCTCCGCGACCACCGTGCGGCACACCCGGCGACGAGCGCAAACCTTCTTGCCGATCCGGCAAGCCCGAGGTGGCCCGAGTGGTCAGTGGCTGAGGACGTTGACGACGTTGCCGTCCGGGTCGCGGACGAAGAAGCGGCGGACGCCCCAGGGCTCGTCGGTCAGCGGGTGGACGATCTCGGCGCCGGAGGCCACGGCTTCGCGGTAGGCGGCGTCCACGTCGTCGACCTGGATGGAGGCCACGGGGATGACCCCGGCGGTGGCGTCGTGGGTCATCAGGCTCAGTTGGACCTCCGGGTTGTCCGGTTGGGCCATGGTCACGATCCAACCGTGGTCCATGACCACCTCCATGCCCAGCACGCGGGTGTAGAAGCGGGTCGCCTCGGCCAGGGAGGCGCTGGCGAGGTCGGGGACGACTCGGCGCACGGTCACCCGGGCATCATGCCCCACCGGCGCCCGGCGGTGCGCCCAAACCGGGTTCACCCGTCAGCGCAAATTCGATCGTCCATTCCCGCAAATACCGACGACCGGACGCCGGAATGGACATCGAGGGTTGCCCATTCGGGAACGTCGACGGCCGGGGCACGGCCAGCGAAAAGGGTTCGACCTCGCGATTTTCGGACGGCCATACTCCAGCACCGGCGACGTGACCAGCGCCGATCGTTCATACCATCGGACGATTAAGGCGTTGCTTCACGACTGCTTGACTCCCCACCGGACCGGGCGTAGGAATTCCCCGGGGGCCGCGTGGATTCCCGCGCCGAGGCCATCTGTCCAAAATGGACCGTTCACCATGTTGGGGGATTGATGCAGGAAAGCAGCAACGTGCTCGTCGTCTCCGCCGGGTTCCGCCCGGAACTGCTGGAGACACCCAGGAAGATGGGCCTGCGCGTGGCCCTGGTGGACGAGCGCCCACCCGCCGACGGTGCGCTGTACGACGACTTCCTCCCCGCGTCCGCCACCGACGAGGACGCCGTGGTGCACGCGGTCAAGCGGTACCTCGACGACGGTGGCCGGGTGGACGCCGTCGCGTGCGTGTTCGACGGCAGCATCCACGCCGCCGCCGCGGTGTGCGACGAGCTGGGCCTGCCCGGCAACTCCCGCGAGGCCGTGCGGAACATGCGCGACAAGTACCGCAGCTGGCAGGTCCTCTCCGCCGCGGGTCTGCCCGTGCCGCTGACCGCGTTGGCCACCAGCGAGGCCGAAGCCGTCGCCGCGGGCGAGCGCATCGGGTACCCGCTGGTGATGAAACCGCAGGCCAGCGCGGCCAGCCAGGGTGTGGTCAAGGTCAACGACCGGGACGCCCTGGTCGCCGGGTACCGGATGATCGCGGGCCTGTTCACCGAGGCCACCTTCGGCGCGGGCGACACCGCCGTGCCCAACGTCGGCTCGCTGCTGTTCTACCCGGGCGCGCACGGCGTGCTGCTGCAGGAGTACGTCGAGGGCTTCGAGCTGTCCCTCGACGTCGTCTACACCGAAGACGCGCACACCTTCCTCGGCTACATCGACAAGCCGCAGGTCTGGGCCGAGCCGTACTTCGCCGAGACGGTGTTCGTCAGCCCCACGCACCTGCCCGCGGCGACGCAGCGGGAGTTGGAGGACATCACCGTCCGCGCCCTGCGCGCGAGCGGCGCCACGGTCGGCGCGGCGCACGTGGAGTTCCGGATCTCGCCGGCCGGTCCGAAGATCATCGAGGTGAACGGGCGGATCGGCGGGCCGAGCCTGTTCGTGCAGGAGTCCCTGCACCTGGCGGGCGGGGTGTGGGGGCCGGAGCAGTACTTCAGCGCGGTGACCGGTCGCGGCATCACCGCGCCCACCCACCCGACCACCACGGGCCACGCCGGGTTCACCAGCGTCCCGGTCGTCGGGACCGGCCGGATCGCCCGCTTCGAGGGGGAGGCCGAGGTCCGGGCCATGCCCGGGGTGCGGGACATCAGGTGGGTGATGCGCGAGGGCCAGTACGTGCCGGAGGGTTTCCCGCGCAACCCCAGCGTGATGTTCGCGCACATCCTCGCCACCGGCCCCACCCACGCGGGCCTGGCGGACACCCTGACGCGCGCCCAGCAGACCCTGCGCGCGGTCATGGAGCCGTGATGCCGGTCGAGTCCCCGGCGGTCACGGCCGAGCCGGTCCGCCTGCACTACAACGAGAACCCGCTGGGGGCGAGCCCGCAGGCCGTGGCCGCGGTGGAAGCGGAACTGCGGTCGGTCAACCGGTACCCCGACCCCGCGCACACCGACCTCATCGGGGCGATCGCGCGGCACGCCGTGGTCGGACCGGACCGGGTGGCGGTCGGCAACGGGGTCGACGAGGTCATCCTGATGCTGGCGCTGGCGTGGCGCGCCGATCCCCGTCCGGCGGCGGTCAGCGCGCGGACGTTCCAGAGCTACGCGCGGAGCCTGCGGGCCGCCGGGGTCCCGTACGTGGCGCAACCGCTGCGCGGCTACGACCTCGACGCCGACCGGATGGCCGAGTCGTTCGCCGACGGGGTCGGGTTGGCCTTCGTGTGCAACCCGCTCAACCCGACCGGGACCGTGCTGTCGGCCGCGTCGGTGCGGTCCCTGTGCAAGGCGGCTCGGCGGTACGACGCGGTCGTGGTGTTCGACGAGGCGTACGGGGAGTACGTGCCGCCCGGGGAGTTCGAGTCGGCGCTGCCGCACGCGGCGTCGGGGCACAACGTGTGCGTGCTGCGGACGTTCTCCAAGGCGTACGGGCTGGGCGCCCTGCGGGTCGGGTACCTGGTCGGCGACCCGGCGGTCGTGGCGCGGGTGACCGCGTTGCAGGGCGCGTTCCCGTTCCACGTCAACCGGTTCGCGCAGGCGGCGGCCGTGCGCGCGTTGGCCGACCAGGAGTTCGTCGAGCTGAGCAGGCGCGAGAACGACTCGACGCGCGCGGTGCTGTGCGCGGGCCTGGACGCCCTGGGGGTGGCGTACGTGCCGTCCCGGACCAACTTCGTGCTGATCCGGCTGCCCGGGGTCGCGTCCCGGGTCGCGGTGGCCCTGCGGGCGCTCGGGGTGTTGGTGCGGGACACCGCCGACCTGGGGCTCGCGGACCACCTGCGGGTGTCGGTCGGCCGGGTGGAGCAGGTGCGCGCGTTCCTGCGCGACCTCGAGACGATTCTTCGTGGAGTGGGAGAACGGTGAGTACCCAGACCAGTTTTTCGCATACCACCGCCGATGCGCGCGGCAGTCGGCTGACCGCGCGGGAGGCGTTCAACGGCGCCGTCGCGTCGTCGGCGATCGCGGCGGCCTTCGACCTGGGGCTGTTGCGCGAGTTGGCGGACGGCCCGTTCGTGGAGGTCGAGGAGTTCGCCGCGCGGCACGGGGTGCGGGTGGCTCCGGTGCGCGCCATCGTCGCCGCGCTGGCCCACCTCGACGCTGTGTCCTGTATGGACACCCAGGTGTCGCGCGGACCGGCGTTCGAGGACGTGTGGGAGAACAAGGGCTACTTCTTGTGGCTGGTCGGCGGCTACGGGCGGATGCTGTCCGAGGCGGGTGTCCTGGCCGCGGCGGACCCGTCGACGTCGGTGCGCGACGGCGGGGTCATCGCCAGGGCGGGCAAGGACTACGGCGCGCAGTTCGTCGACCCGCGGTTCGACGCCGTGCTGGACGAGTGCGAGTTCACCACCGCCGCCGACCTCGGCTGCGGCAGCGCGAACCGGCTGATCCGCCTGGCGCTGGCCCGGCCCGCGGGCCGGTACCTCGGTGTCGAGGTCAACCCGGCGGCGGTGGAGGTCGCCCGCGCCGCGGTGCGCGCGGCGGGCGTCGAGGACCGCGTCGAGATCGTCCACGAGGACATCTCCCGGCTGGCCGCGGACCGGTTCGCCGGGTACGACCTGGTGTTCTCGTTCTTCCTCGGCCACGACCTGTGGCCCGCGGACGACTGCGTCCGCGCGCTGACCGGCATCCGGGCCGCGTTCCCGGACGCCCGGACGTTCCTGCTGGCCGACACCTACCGCTCCGAGCGCCTGACGCACCCGGACACGCCGATCTTCACCCTCGGCTTCGAGTACACCCACGCCATGATGGGCCAGCACATCCCGTCGATCGAGGAATGGCGCACCCTGTTCGCCAAGACTCCCTGGAACCTCACCGGTTTCCACCCGCTCGACATCGCCTACAGCGCGATCTTCGAACTGACCACCGCCCCGCGCCTGCCGCACTCGCGGACCGCGGGCAGTGGTTCGCCCGCGTGACCGGGGAGTAGGGGCGGATGTCGGGGGAATCCACGCGGCGTCGTGGTGTTCGGGGGTGGGTGGTCGCGCAGGTCGGCGGGCTGCCCCGGCAGTTCTGGGTGTTGTGGGGCGGGACGCTGGTGAACCGCCTGGGCACCATGGTGGAGCCGTTCCTGGCGCTCTACCTGACCGGGGTCCGCCACCTCCCGCTGATCACCGTCGGCGTGGTGCTGGTCGTGTTCGGCTGCGGGTCGTTCGTCTCGCACCTGCTCGGCGGCTGGTTGGCCGACCGGATCGGGCGGCGGGCGACGCTGACCGGCGGCATGGTCGCGGCGGCGCTGTCGCTGGTCGCGCTCGGCTACGCGGAGTCGTTGGCGGGCATCGTGGTCGCGGTGTTCGCGGTCGGGGCGACGATGGACATGTACCGGCCCGCGTCGGCCGCGGCGGTGTCGGACGTCGTCCCGTCGAGGGACCAGCCGCGCGCGTTCGGGTTGCTCTACTGGGCGGTCAACATGGGCTTCGCCATCGCCATGGTGATCGGCGGCGCGCTGGCCAGGGAGGGCTTCTACCTGCTGTTCCTGGCCAACGCGCTCACCTGCCTGGTGTTCGCGGTGTTGATCTGGCGGGCGGTGCCGAAGACCGCGGCGCGGCCCCCCGCGCACACCGGCTCGTACCTGACCGTGCTGAAGGACGGCACGATGGTCGCGTACACGCTGGTGGTGTTCGCGTTCGCGGCGGTCCACGTGCAGTCCATCACGACCCTGCCCCTGGCCATGGGCGCCACGGGTCTGTCCCCTTCGGACTACGGACTCGCGATCGGCATCAACGGCGTGATCGTCCTGGTCCTGCAACCCCTCATCGTCGGCCCCCTCGCCGCCCGCGACCACAGCCGGGTCGTGGCCGTCGGGATGGCGCTGCTGGGCGCGGGTTTCGGCTTGGCCACCCTGGCCGGGGTGACGTGGCAGTACATGGCGTCCGTCGCGGTGTGGACGGTCGGCGAGGTGGTGTTCATGACCGTCGCCCAGACCATCGTGGCCGACCTGTCACCGCCCGAACTGCGCGGCCGCTACAACGGCGTGCACGGTGTCGCGTGGTCGGCGGCCAACATGCTGGGACCGCTGGCGGGCACCTGGCTGCTGCACGACTTCGGCAGCACCACCCTGTGGTTGACCTGCCTCGGCACGGGCCTGGCGGGCGCCACCGGGCAGCTGCTGCTCCGCCCGACCATCCGCCGCCGAGCCGGGTCGGCGCGGCAGGCGGTGCTCGTCTGAGCACCCACCCGCGAGTTACGCTGCCGAGCGGTGTCACCGCGAGGGAGTAGAACGACCTTGTACTCTCTCTATCTCAGAGAGGGTTGGGATGCTCACATCACCCACCGACCTGGTCGACGCGTTACGCGCCGAGCACCGCCTGGCCGCCAACCACGCGGTGCTGTTCCACGCCGCTGTCGCGAGCCGAGCGGGCATCCACGTCACGGACGTGCACTGCCTGGCGGTGTTGGACAACGAGGGACCGATGCCGGCGGGCCACCTCGCGACCCGGATGGGCCTGTCCCGGGGCGGGGCCATCACGGCGGTGGTCGACCGGATGGAGAAGGCGGGCTTCGTCCGACGCCAACGGGACACCGCGGACCGACGGAAGGTACTCGTCGAACTCGTCCCCGACGGCGCGTACGCGCACCTGCGGGCGGTCTTCGACGAACTCGGGACCGCCTACGCGGCGCTGGTGGCGGGGTACCCGGTCGAACAACAGGCGTTGCTGCTCGACTTCGCCCGCCGGGCCAACGAGATCATGCGCCACCGGACCGAACAAACACGAGTCCACTAGGGACAGTGGTAGCCCGGTCGCGGTGGGACTACCTGGCTTCCCGTTGGCGCGGGTCGCCCTCCAGGGTGTGGGCCAGGGAGTCCAGCAGCCAGGTGTGGGCCTCGCCGAGGGCGGCGGGGACCTCGGTGACCACTCGGACGTTCGCCCAGTAGCGGCGCATCCGGGGGTGGCGGTCCACCGCGACATCGGCGAGCAGTTCCCGGCGGAAGGACTCCGTGTCGCGGCGGCGGCGGGTGGCGGCGTGGGTGGCGATGAACAGGTCCAGTTCCGGGCTCGGCCCCGGCGCCTCGCCCGCCACGACGCGGGGCAGGGCGGATTTGCAGGCCAGGCCGACGCCGTCCTGGAGCGCGGCCTCGTCGGTGATGACCATGCGGTTGGCGTGGGCGCTGGAGCGCAGTTCCGCCGACAGGGCGTGGTCGCCGACTACCGCGACCATGCCCGCGTAGGCGACGACCTGATCCGGGGTCGGCTCCGGCGGCGGGGGTGGGGCGCTCGCGTCGAGGAACATCTCGATGGCGGCGCTCGGCAGGGGGTTGGTGAAGCGGTCGCGCCAGAAGGTGACCAGGGTGTCGTGCGCGGCGGGGCCGTCGTGGGCGGCGGCCAGCAGTGCCAACCGGGCGGCGCGCTCGGTGGGGCTCGCCTGCTCGACCGCGCGCAACGACGCCCGGCGCCAGGCCATCGCCGCCAACTCCACGTCCAGCCCGGCCCGTTCGGCGGCGATGGCCTCCGCCAGGGACCGCTCCCCCGCCAGCACCGCGGTGATGACCGGGAGGCCGAGGCCCAGTGCCCGCAAGCGGCGGACCAGGTCCAGCCTGCCGACGGCGTCCGGGGCGAAGCGGCGGTGGCCGCCCGCGCTGCGCACCGGCGCCAAGACGCCCTCGTCGCAGTAGAAGCGGATGGTGCGGACGGGCACGCCCGTGCGGCGCGCCAGGTCACCGATGCCCAACGTGTCGCCGATCACAGTCACTGGAACCTCCACCCCGGTGGAGTTCCTACGGTAGGGGAAACCGAACCGGGAGGAGCACCACCATGGACCTCGCCACAGCCCTGCGCGACCAGACCGCCGCCCTCGCCGCGGCGGCCGTCGACCCCGACGCCCCCGTCCCGACCTGCCCCGAGTGGCGGGTGCGCGACCTCGTCGCGCACGTCGGCCAGGCCCACCGCCGGGCGGCCGGGATCGTGCGCACCGGGCAGTTCACCCAGGAACCGCCCGCCGAGCCCGGCCCACCCGCCGAGTGGGCGCGGTGGCTGGCCGACGGCGCGGAGGACCTGATCGCCGCCGAGAACCCGCGGGACGTGTGGACGTTCTTCGGCCCCCGCCCGGCCGCGTTCTGGCTGCGCCGCATGGTCGCCGACACCACGGTCCACCACGCCGACGCCGTCCTCGCCGCGGGCGGGGTCCCCGAGGTCGCCGCGGACCTGGCGGCCGAGGCCATCGCCGAGTGCCTGGACCTGCTGTCCGACCCCGCCGTCACCACGGTCCGCCCCAACCTGGCCGAACTGCGCGGCACGGGCCAAACCCTCCACCTCAAACCCACCACCACCACCGGCTGGCTCATCACCCGAACCCCCGACGGCGTCACCTTCGACCGCGCGGACGGGGAAGCCGACGTCACCGCCACCGCCCCGACCGCGGACCTGCTGTGGCTGCTCTACCGCCGCCTCCCGGTCGACGACCCCCGCGTCACGGTCACCGGCGACCGCGCCCTGCTCGACCACTGGCTCGCCCTGACCGTCTTCTAGTCCCCCATCACACATCCCGGTGATTTGTACGGTTTGGACAGATCATCGGATCACCGGTTTCGCCACGATCCGACCATGACCCCCTCGCGCCGACCCTGGCGCCGCCTGTTCACCGTCGGCGTCTTCGCCCTCGCCGCGCTGTTCACCCCGACCACCGCGGGCGCCGAGAGCCCCGCGACGCCCCGCACCATCGTCGAACCGCACTGCGGCGGCGAGTGGGTGGACTACAACGGCGCCGAGAACCGCCGGATGAAGAGTCAGCCGGGTTCCTGGCGGCTGCATTCGTACTACGGCGTCCAGATGAAGGACGTGCTCGGCAACTGGGGCAGCAGCGTCTCCGCCACGCACGAGGCCACCTTCGAGGTGGCCTGCCCCTGACCCGGCGGACAACGACCGGGCCGGTTCCCCCGGGGACCGGCCCGGTTCCTATCCACGAGAAAGAACAATAGGCGATAAACCGTTCGAAATCGCCCGTTCTCGGTTGATTATTCCCACCCGAATGGAGGTGGTGAGTGAATGGAGGGGCGTCGATCCTTCCGGTGGTATCCCTGCTACCGGAAGGAATTTCCATGCTCAAGAGAATGGTGGCCGTCGTCGCCACCGCGCTGGCGGGGGCGGCGCTGGCCGTTCCCGCGCAGGCGCAGGAGCAGGCGTACGCCGACTTCTCCGCGATCGTGGCGCTCGACAACTGCTCCGGGTCCGTGGTGCGGCCCCCGGCCGCCGCCGACAGCGACCCGGCGCTGGTGCTGACCAACGGGCACTGCGTGAAGCTGATGGGGGCCAACGAGGTCATCGTCAACCAGGCCTCCAGCCGCACGTTCACGCTGCTGGGCCCGTCCGGGTCGTCGCTGGGCACGCTGCGGGCCACGAAGCTGGCCTACGCCACCATGAAGAACACCGACGCGGCGTTCTACCAGCTCAGCGCCACCTACGCGCAGATCCAGTCGCAGTACCGCACCCGGGCGCTGCCGATGCTGGACACCCACCCGACGCAGGGCGCGAGCATCCAGGTCGTGTCCGGCTACTGGAAGCGGGTCTACTCCTGCTCCGTCGACGGGTTCGCCTACACGCTGCGCGAGGGCAGTTGGACGTGGAAGGACTCGATCCGCTACACCCGCTCCTGCAACGTGATCGGCGGGACCTCCGGCTCCCCGGTCATCGACGGCTCCGGCCGGGTCGTTGGCGTGAACAACACGATCAACGAGAGCGGCCAGCGCTGCACGCAGAACAACCCCTGCGAGGTCTCGCAGACCGGACAGGTCACCGTGCGGTCGGGCATCGGGTACGCCCAGGAGACCTACGACATCCCGAAGTGCATCACCACTGGGAACCAGTTCAACCTGACCCTGCCGGGATGCGCGCTACCGAGGTAATCCGGTAACCGGCAACAAAGACCACTGACCCCCGCCGGGACAATCCCGGCGGGGGTCAGTGGGTATTTCACCTCATCAGATCCCGAGGAAAGCGAAAACCTCGGCACGCAGTTCGTCACCGGTGAGGGCGCCGATGTGGTCGCCCGACACCTTCTTGACCTCGGCGCCCTCGACCCGACCGACCAGGTGCTCGACGCCCTGCGACATCGGGTCCTCCTCGCCCGCGAGGAACAGCGTCGGCACGGCGGGGGCGGTGGCGTTCGGGTCGAACGGCTCCCTGGCCAGGCCCTCGACCAGCTTGAGCAGCGACTCGCCGTCCTGCCCGGGCGCGGCGACCATGCTGGTGATGATGCCGGTGAGCATGTCCGACGGCTGCGGTCCGCCCGCGACCGCGGCACGCGCGGCGGCGAGGTCGACGACCGCGAACGGCTCCATCGGGCTCACGCCGCCCAGCACGAGCTTGCGGGCCCGCACCGCGCCACTGGCGACGAGGTCCCAGGCCAGGCGCCCGCCCAGCGAGTAGCCCACGACGTCCACCTCGGCGTCACCGACGGCGGCGGCGATGCGCTGGAGCAGGTGGGCGGTGGTCACCTCGTCGACCGACTCGACGGCCGGGCCGCCCGCGTGGCCGGGCAGGTGCACCACGACGGTCTCGCGACCGGCGGCGGCCAGCGGCTCGGCCCAGCGCTCGGCGGGCCAGTCGCGCTCGCCGCTGGCGGCGAAGCCGTGGATCAGCACCACGGGCGGGCCGGACACCTCGGCGGTCGGCTGGGTCCGGGTGGTCGGCAGGGCGGAAACACTGGTCATTCTACGATCGTAGACGCAAAACCCGTTATGGGTCCAGTGTTTCCACCCTATCCGGCGATTCGCTTCATCAGATTGTCGACGTACTCGGTGTAGCGCTCGACGAGAGCGCCCACCGGGTGCATCAGACTGGCCACGTTGGCCCCGATGGTCACCGAGATGATCTCGTCGGCGAGCACCCCGACCGCGGCCGATTCCGGGTCGGTGTCCTCGCTCGTCGCCGCGGCGATGCGCCTGCACAGCTCGGCGCGCCAGGTCACCAGCAGCTCCCGGTACTGCCGGGCCAGGTCGGGGTTGGCGACGGAGTGGCCCCACAGCACCAGCAGGATCCGCGCCGAGGTGATCTGCTCCGGCACCAGCGGCATCGCGGCCGCGACGAACCCGTGCAGCGCCTCCACCGGACCCAGGTCGGGGTCCAGTTCGGACATCCGCGTCGCGGTGTCCTCCAGCACGCTCTGGAACGTCGCCGAGATGATCCCGTCCTTGCCCGCGAAGTAGTGCTTGAGCGCGCCGTTGGCGAAGCCCGCGGCGGTGACGATGCTGCGCATCGTCGCCGCCTCGAACCCGCCCTCGGCGATCAGCTTCTTGGACACCTCGACGATCTCCCGACGCCGCTGATCATGGTCGATGACCTTCGGCATGGCAGCTCACTCCAATGGCCTGTGCAGGCCGTCTCAGGACCCTGCTCAGGCCGACTCGCGCAGGGCGAGCCACGCCGCCCGGCGCTCGGCCTGCTTGGCCGGGTCGGCCACGGGCGCGGCCAGCAGCAGCCGCTGGGTGTACGGGTGGTTGGGCTCCTCGGTGACGGTGTGCGTGTCCCCGGACTCGACGATCTCGCCCTGGTACATCACCGAGGTGCGGTGGCACACCCGCCGCACGACACCGAGGTCGTGCGAGATGAACAGGTACGACACCCCCGTCTCGCGCTGCAGCTCGATGAACAGGTCGAGGATGGTCGCCTGGGTGGTGAGGTCGAGCGCGCTCACCGGCTCGTCGCAGACGATCAGCCGGGGCCTGCGCACCAGCGCCCGCGCGATGGCGATGCGCTGGCGCTGGCCGCCGGAGAACTCGCTCGGGTAGCGGTGCACGGCGTCGCCGGGCAGCTTCACCCGGTCGAGCATCTCCGCGACCGTGGCGCGGGCCTGCGTCTTCGACGCGCCCACGACCTCCAGCGGCTCGGCCAGCACCTCGCCGACGGTCATCGTGGGGTCCAGGGAGCCGTACGGGTCCTGGAACACCACCTGGATGTCGTTGCCCAGCTTGCGCCGCGCGGCACCCTTGGCGTGCGTGATGTCCTTGCCGTCGAAGGAGATCGCGCCGGCGGCCACCGGCGCGAGCCCGAGCAGGGCCCGCCCCAGGGTGGACTTGCCGGACCCGCTCTCCCCCACCAGGCCGACGCACTCGCCCGCCCCGACCGTGATCGAGACGCCCTTGAGCGCACGGAAGTTGACCTTGCGGGTGATGTGGTAGTCGACCACCAGGTCGCGCACCTCGAGCAGCGGCGCGGTGTTGTTCGGCGCGGTCATCGCGCGTCCTCCTCTCCGCCGACGTGCGCGGCGGGGGCACCGGCCCACGCCCGGTCCAGTTCGTGCCTGCCCTCGGCGTCGTCCAGGGACGCGGCGATGAGCTCGGCGGTGTACGGGTTCTCCGGCTGGCGGAAGATCCGCTCGACCGGCCCGCTCTCCACGATCCGGCCGTCCTTCATCACCACGACGCGGTCGCAGATGTCGGCCACCACGCCGAAGTTGTGCGTGACGATGACCAGCGCCATGCCGTACTCCTGCTGCAGCTCGCGCAGCAGTTCGAGCACCTCGGCCTGCACGGTGACGTCCAGCGCCGTGGTGGGCTCGTCGGCCACCAGCAGCGAGGGCCGCCCGGACACCGCGCCCGCGATGAGCACGCGCTGCGCCATGCCGCCGGAGATCTGGTGCGGGTAGGACTTGAGCACCCGCTCCGGGTCCTTGATGCCGACCCGGACCAGCACCTCCCTGGCCCGCTTGCGCGCGTCCTCCTTGGCCATGCCCTGGACGTGCCGCAGCGGCTCCACGAGCTGGTGCTCGATGGTGTAGCTGGGGTCCAGGTTCGTCATCGGCTCCTGCGGCACGTAGCCGATCGAGCGGCCGAGCAGGGCCGCGCGCGCGGTGGTGGACAGCTTGCCCACCTCCTTGCCGCCGACGTAGATGCCGTCGGCGACGGCCGTGCCGCCCGCGGGCAGCAGGTCCAGCACCGAGAACATGGTCTGCGTCTTGCCGGAGCCGGACTCGCCGACGATGCCGAGCACCTCACCGGGGGCGGCGTCCAGGGACACGCCCCGCACGACCTCCTTGACCCCGTCCGGGGCCGGGTACCCGACGCGCAGGTTGTCGATCCGCAGCGCGCAGTCCTCGACCCGGTGGGCGTGCTCGCCGCTGGCGACCCGGTTGGGCAGGTCGGCGGTGGCGGGCGGGGTCACCAGCAGCTGCCGGGCCTTGAGCCGCATCCGCCGGGTGGGCCGCTCGACGCGCACGCTGATCAGGTCGGCCAGCGTGGTGCCGATGAACGCCAGCGCCGCGATGGTGAGGCCCAGCGCGATCGACGGCCACAGCAGGATCAGCGGGTAGTTCTGGATGACCTGCATGCCGTTGGCCATCATCTGGCCCCACGACGGCGTCTGCGCGGAGCCGATGCCGAGGAACTGCAGACCGGCCTGCATGCCGATGGCGATACCGGCGGTCAGCGCCGACTGCACGACGATCGGCGGGTACACCGCGCGCGCCATGTGCGTGCGCAGGATCCGCGGGTTCGTCACGCCGGAGACGCGGGCCGCGTCGATGTAGGGCTCCTTGCGGACCGCCATCGCGCGACCGCGGGTGATCCGGAAGTAGCCGGGGGCCATGAACAGGCCCAGCACCACCATCAGGACCGGGAACGACTGCCCGGTGCCCGCCGCGACCACCATCAGCATGATGAGGCCGGGGATCGACTGCAGCCCGTCGCTGATCCAGGTGCAGATCCGGTCGGTCACGCCGCCGAAGTACCCCGAGCACACACCGGCCGGGACACCGATCAGCACCGCGGAGACACAGGTGATCAGCGCGCCGAAGAGGGTGAGCTGACCGCCGTAGAGCAGGCGGCTGAGGATGTCGCGACCCGCCGAGTCACCGCCGAGCAGGTGGCCGTTGCCCGGACCCGCGTTGGTGATCTTGAAGTTGACCAGGTTGGGGTCGAACGGTGCCAGCCACGGCGCGAGCACCGCGGACAGCACGATCAGGACCATGACCACGAGCGCGATGACGCCCGCGGGCTTGCGCATGAAGCGCCGCAGCAGGGAGACCCGTTTGACGGGTGCCAGGTTGGTCGGGAACGGGGCAGCGGTCATCGGTCGCGCACCTTCGGGTTGACCCACCCGAGCACGAGGTCGAGCAGGAAGTTGATGACGACGACGAACACGACGGTGACCACCGTCAGGCCGAGCAGCACGGGGATGTTGCCGTTCTGCGACGACTGCTGCGTCAGCTGGCCGATGCCGGGTAGGTAGAACACCAGTTCCACGACGATCGCGCCGCCGAGCAGGCCGACGAACATCATGGCCAGCACGGTGAGCGCGGCCGGGGAGGCGTTGCGCAGCACGTGCCGGGTGACCCGGCCCTTGGACAGGCCCCGCGCGCGGAGGGTGCGCACGTAGTCCTGGTTGTTGATCTCCAGGAAGCCGTTGCGCAGCTGTTCGGCCACCATGACGATCGCGCCGAGCGCCAGCGCGATGGACGGCAGGGTGATCGACTGGATCCAGCCGCCCACCGAGACCACCGGGTCGACGTAGCCGACCGCGTTGAACCAGCCGAGGCCCAGGGCGAAGACGTTGACCAGCACGATCGCGACCCAGTAGCCGGGCAGCGCGAAGAGCACCACCGAGGCGAACTTCAGGATCCGGTCGAGCACGCTGCCGGGCCGCAGGCCGCAGGCGACGCCGATGATGACGCCGAAGACCGCGGAGAGCAGCGTCGCGAACACGACGATGGACAGGGTCACCGGCAGGCGCTGCGCCAGGTCGGCGTTGACGGGGGTGAAGGTGCGCCACGAGGTGCCGAAGTCACCGGTGACGGCGTGGGACAACCAGTCCCAGAACTGGGTGAGCAGCGGGCGGTCCACGCCGATCTTGTGGCGCAGCGCGTCCTGCTGGACGGCGGTGGCGCTGTTGCCGAGCAGACCGGGGGTCGGGTCCCCGATGGCCGCGTGGGCGAGGAAGAAGGTGCCGGTCGCGACGACGAACAGCAGGACGATCCCCGACACCAGGCGTTTGGCGATGAAGGAAAACATAAGTCTCGGCTCCTCACCGGCGGGCCCGCCCACCCTGGGGTGGGCGGGCCGCCGGAGCAACTGGTGGGGTCAGCCGCGCTGGATGAACCGCAGGGTCGGGAACATCATGCCGGTGACCGGCTGCACCTTGATGCCCTGAACGCTGTAGTAGGTGTTGTCCGCCTGGTACCAGACGTCCCACCACGCGAGGTCGACGAGCTTGGTGTTGAGCTGCTTGAGCAGGTCGGTCTGCTGCGCCTCGTCGGCCTTCTCCACCTGGTCGACCAGGGCCTTGACCTCGGGGAACTTGTCCACCGACGGGTTCGGGTTGTACCACTGGGAGGTGGTGACCTGGTCGGACAGGGTGGCCATGTCGTTGCCGCTCATGGCGATCACGGCGAGGAACATCGGGTAGGTCGGGGCGTTCTTCTGGTAGTCGGGCATGGCCATGTCGACCCACTCGACCTTGATGCCCAGCTCACCGAAGGTCTGGTTCGCGGCGGGCTGCCACGCCTGGAAGATCGGCGACATCGGCATCTTCACGCTGAAGCCCTGGGCGTAGCCCGCCTCGGCCAGCAGCGCCTTGGCCTTGGCCATGTCGGTCTTGTACTTGTCGTCCATCGACTTGTCGTAGACCTTGCCGTCAACCGGCCACAGCTGGTTGGTGGCGGTGCCGGAGTTGTTGCCGACGGCGGAGAGGATGCCCGCGGAGTCGAACGCGTAGGCGATGGCCTGGCGGACCTTCTGCTCACCGAGGGCCTTGACCTGGGTGCCGGTGCGGTCCGCGAACTGCACGCCGACCCACGACGACGGCTTGGACGCGATGTTCCAGTTCGCCTCCTTGGCCTTGGCGTTGTTCGCCGCGTTGGCGAACTGCATGTTCAGCTGGCCGCCCTGCATCGCGTTGAAGCTCGCGGTCTGGTCGGTGATCGGGAACAGCGTGACGTTGGGGAACGGGAACGTCGCGCTGTCCCAGTGGTTTTCCTTCTTCTTGAACACGTACTGCGACTGCGGCGCGGAGGCGCCCTTGTCGAACGTGTACGGGCCGGAGCCGACCGGGCCCTGGGCCAGCGCGTCCGACTCGATCGCGGCGGGCGAGGCCATCCACGAGCGGCCGAGGCCCATGAAGTACAGCAGCGAGTCGTCGCGCTTGGAGAGCTTGAGCTCGATGGTGTCGTCGTCCTTGGCGGTGACGTCGGCGACGTTGAGGTACGCCTGGCCGGAGCGCGCGCCCGCCTTGAGGTGCTTGATGTTCGCGACCGCCGCCTTGGCGTCGAACGCCTGGCCGTCGTCGAACTTCACGCCGGTGCGCAGGTCCATCGTCAGCGTGAGCTTGTCCGCCGAGTACTCCCACTTGCTGGCCAGCGCCGGGATCGGCTTGGCCGCGTTGTCCAGCGACACCAGCGGGTCGTAGACCGCCGACAGGTACGGACCGTCGAAGCCGATGTCGGCCAGGGCCGGGTCCCACGACGTGACGTCGAGGAAGACGCCCGCCTTAAGGTCGTTGATCTGGGCGCCGGTACCGCCGCCGCCGGTGCCGCCACCGGAGGTGGTGGGGGTCGCGCCGGTACATCCGGCCAGTGCGGTGGCTGCCGCGACCGCGGTCGCGACCAGAGCCGCCGCTGTCCGAGTCCTCGTCATCAAGTCCCTCTCTCGGGTGATGGACTGCCGGTGGGGGACACGCGCCGCTAGCGCGGGCTGGTCCTCGCCTCGAGCATGTAGATCGATAAGTGAGACCTGGCTCACCGTGGTGCGGGATAGTCTACGTTCGTCGGCAAAAAAATCAACGGTTTGACGACCAGGAGTTTTCTCGGAGGTTACTGGCCCTCAGTCCGCGGGGGGTGGGGAGAAAATCGTATATGAAACGGGTTTTCCAGGTCTTATGCCGCTGTTCGCCGTGGTCAGGTCGAGTGTTACAGCGACGAAGTCACGAATGACAACAGTAAAGTCACGAATCGGCATCGCGGCACGCAAAACGTTACAGCCAAGATCGTCGGATACCTGCCACCGACAAGATCCACCCAGTCGGATGACACCCACCCGTGCTTCCGTGGAAGCCCCGACACCCGGTCACCCGACCTCCGCCTGCGCGGGTCGCGACCGGGGCGCACCCTGGGGCGAAACCGAACCGCAACCCTGGACCCGACCGGATCCCCTTGTGGATCAGGCGGTTTATTTTCTACGCTTGTATACTGACCCGAACGCCTCGGCCGAGAGGAACCAACGATGACCTCTGCCCGCACCGTGCTCGTTACCGGAGGGGCGGGCGGCATCGGCCGCGCGATCGCCGCCGCGTTCCACGCCACCGGTGACCAGGTCGTGATCGCCGACGTACACGGCGTAGAAGACGCCGCGACCGAACTCGGTGTGCGCGGCGTGACCTTGGACATCACCGACGACGAGTCGATTTCCCGCGCACTCGACGAGGTCGGCCGGATCGATGTCCTGGTCAACAACGCCGGGCTGCTCGCGATCCACGGCCGCTTGCTCGACCTGCCCGCCGCCGACATGCTGCGCATCCTCCAGGTGAACGTGCAGGGCACATTCCTGATGACGCAGCAGGTCGCCCGCCGGATGATCGACGGGGGGGTGCGCGGCGTCGTGGTGAACCTGTCCTCCATCGGCGGTCGCCAGCCCACGCCGGGCATGGGCGGCTACGAGAGCAGCAAGGCCGCCGTCGACGCGCTGACCCGCTGGGCCGCCATCGAGCTGGCGGAGAACGGGATCCGGGTCAACGCCGTGGCCCCCGGCCCGGTGCTGACCCCGATGCTGGCCATGGGCCTGCCCGAGGGCTCGCCCGCGCGCGAGGCCTGGCTGAGCCGGATCCCGCTGCGACAACTGGCTCCCGTGGAGCAGGTCGCGGCCGCCGTGGTGTTCCTCGCGGGTGACGACGCCGCGCACATCACCGGCACCAGCCTGCCGGTCGACGGTGGACAGCTGCTCGTCTGATGTCGGAGCGGGGCCGGGAAACCGGCCCCGCTCCACTCGTTTACCGGGTGAAATCGGGTGATCCGCCGCTAAGCCGACACCAGTGGCCCGAAACCGGCGCGCGCACCGCGCCCGCTCGAAGAACCGGACACCGGACGTCGGGCAGCCGACGTCCGACGTCCTGCGCCACCCGCCGGAGCCGCGCACCGCGCGCGACCCGGCCCGATCGACCACAGTGGACGAGCGGTGGGCCGTCCACCCGGCCGGATCGGTTGCGGTGGCACGGGATACCCGGGTTCTCGACTTTTTAATCGACATCCGTAGACTAACGAGACGGGCAGCACATCCACTGCGGGCCCGGCGCCACGGAAAGGCTTTGCCGATGACTGTCCCGACCTCCACCCGCGCGGCGGTGCTGACCGAGCACAGCGCGCCGCTCACCCTCACCGAACTCCCGCTGCCCACCGAGATCGAGCCCGGCGCCGCCCTGGTGCACGTCTCCTGCGCCACGCTGTGCGGCACCGACGTCGAGATCTGGTCCGGGAAGATGAGCTTCCCCGGCATGCTGCCGATGGTGCTGGGCCACGAGATGGTCGGCGAGGTCGTCGCCGTCGGCGCGGGCACCAAGGACGCGCTGGGCCGCGACGTCGAGGTGGGCGCCCGCATCGGGTGGTCCGAGTCGACCTGCGGTGAGTGCTTCGGCTGCGTGGTCCTGCGCGAACCTGTCGCTTGTTCGCGCCGCGGCTACGGATTCCTCCAGAGGTCGGATGTTCCGCCCTACGCCACCGCCGGGTTGTGCGAGTACGCCTACGTCGTGCCGCGCGCGGCGAAGCTGCTGCTGCCCGAGACCGTGCCGAGCACCTGGGCCGCGATGGCGGGCTGCGCGGCCAAGACCGTGCTGCGCGCCTTCACCTACGTCGGCGGGCTGACCGGCAAGCGGGTCGTGGTGCAGGGTTCCGGCGCACTGGGCATCTTCGCCACCGCCGTCGCGCACATCTCCGGTGCCGCCCAGGTCATCACCGTCGGCGCGCCCGAGTCCCGGCTCACCCTCGCGGGCGACTTCGGCGCCGACGCCACCGTGGACATCGCGGCGGGCTCCGAGGGCATCATCGAGAAGGTCCAGGAGCTGACCGGCGGCCGCGGCGCGGACCTGGTCATGGACTTCGCGGGCGCCCCGTCGGTGGGCCCCGAGGCCGTCGCCATGGCCGCGCAGCGCGGCCAGGTCGTCATCGTCGGCAGCACCGGCCCGGTCGGCGCGCCGCTGCCGCTGGGCATGGTGATGGGCAAGGAGCTGACCATCTCCGGTTCGCTCAACGGCGACATCTCCGACTACCACCGCGCGATCGAGTTCTTCGGCGCGTTCGGTGGGCGCTTCCCGTGGGACCGCCTCTTCGGCGAGCCCGTCGGCCTCTCCGCCGCTTCCGAGCGGATCGAGGCCATGCACCGGCTCGACGAGGTCAAGGCCGTCATCGACCCGCGTCTGCCGTAGTCCCAAACCACCACCCCCAGATCCGTCTCCCCCAAAGCAGCAGGAGGCCCTCAGCATGACCCCCGTTTCCCGCAAGCAGCTCGGCACCACCGATCTGGAGATCTCGCAGCTCTCCATCGGCTCGTGGCACACCTATGACCGCATGGACTTCGCCGACACCGTGGCGCTGCTCCGCGCGGCGGTGGACGCGGGCATCAACCTGTTCGACGTCGGCGTGTACGGCTTCCCCGGCATGCCCGCCGTGTTCACCGACGTCATCTGGGGCGCGGCCATCCGCGCCGCGGGCGTGGCCCGCGAGGAGTACCTGGTCTCGGCCAAGCTGTGGCTGGAGGGCTTCGGCGCGGACGGGTTCCGCCCGCAGCTGGAGAACGCGCTGCTGCGCGGCGGCTTCGGCATCGCCGACCTGGTCATCCTCGGTGACATCCGGCGCGACGACATCGTGCTGGAGGAGCTGGTCGCGGACCTGGCCAACCTCAAGGCCGCGGGCCTGATCCGCGCGTGGGGCGTGAACAACTGGTCGGCGAGCAACATCCGCAAGCTCCAGGAGATCGCCGCCGAGACCGGCGTCGATGGCCCGTCGATCGCGCAGCTCAAGTACAGCGTGGCCCGCCGGTCCATCCCGGACGGCGAGCCCTTCGGCGCGCTGTTCGCCGACGGCTTCACCATGCAGTCCTCGGACGTGCTCGAGGGTGGTCTGCTGGTGGGCAGCTCGTCCGGCCGCGAGGTCGGCCGCGACCCGGGTGGCGTGCAGGCGGCCATCAAGGAGCGCGCGGGCGAGTTCGCCGCCGTCGCCGAGGGCCTGGGCACCAGCCCGGCGCGGCTGGCCGTGGCGTTCACCCTGACCCACCCGGCGAACATCACCACGCTGTTCGGCGCGACCAAGATGTCGCAGCTGCAGGACAACCTGGCCGCCGTCGACCTGGTCGCCCAGGTCGGTGCCGCCGAGCTGCGCGCGCTGGTCGAGCCGTTCTGGGTGGACCGCGACCTGGTCAACCCCGAGGGTCCGTGAGCACCCCCCTACCCGCGAGCGAGGAGCCTGCCGTGAGCACCACACCCGTGCCGTTCGACCCGGACATCGAGCCCGCGCTGGCGCAGGTCACGCAGCCCGACGCGCCGCCGTTCACCCCGGAGACCATCCCCGCCATGCGCGCGGGCATGGCCGCGATGTTCCCGCCCGCCGCCGTGCAGGTCGGGGACGCGCCGGTCGACGTCGTCGAGCGGACCATCCCCGGTCCGGACGGCGCGCCGGACCTGGAGATCACCATCATCTCCCCGCGCGGCCTCACCGGGACCGTGCCCGGCCTGTACAACATCCACGGCGGCGGCATGATGGTCGGCCACCGCAACATGGACGTCGGCAGGTTGCTGGCCCTGGTGCTCGAGCTCAACGTCGTCGCGGTCAACGTGGAGTACCGGCTGGCGCCGGAGCACCCGGACCCGGCCCCGGTCGAGGACTGCTACGCCGGTCTGGTGTGGATGTCGAAGAACGCGGCCGAGCTGAACGTCGACCCGAACCGCATCGTGGTCATGGGCGGCAGCGCGGGCGGCGGCCTGTCCGCCGGTGTCGCGCTGCTGGCCCGCGACCGCGGCGGTCCGGCGCTGGCGGGTCAGCTGCTGCTGTGCCCGATGATCGACGACACCAACACCACGGTCGCCAGCCACCAGTACAAGGGCATCGGCACCTGGACCCGCGAGGCGAACCTGGCGGGTTGGTTCTCGCTGCTGGGCGACAAGGTCGGCACCGACGCGGTGTCGCCGTACGCGGCGCCGACCCGGGCGACCGACCTGTCGAACCTGCCGCCCGCGTTCATCGAGGTCGGCAGCGCCGAGCCGTTCCGCGACGAGGACACCCAGTACGCGCTGCGCATCTGGGAGACCGGCGGCCAGGCCGAGCTGCACGTGTGGAGCGGCGCGTTCCACGGCTTCGACATGTACGTACCGGAGTGGCCGGTCAGCAAGATCGCGCTGGAGACCCGCAACTCCTGGTTCCGCCGCGTGCTGGGTCTGGAGGGCGAGTGAGCGACTACCAGCCACTGCCCCCGGTCCCCTACGACCCGGAGCTCGAGCCGGGCCTGGCGGCGTTCCTCGACCTGGTCGAGCAGATCCCGCTGCGCGCGGACACGATCCTGGCCAACCGGGAGCACTTCGCCACCATCATCCCGCCCGTCGAGGTGATGGTCGGCGACCAGCCGGTCGAGATCGAGGACCGCACGGTCCCCGGTCCGGCGGGCGAGCCTGACATCGTCGTGACGATCGTGCGGCCGCGCGACCTGCCCGCAACCCCGGCCCCCGCGATCTACTGCATCCACGGCGGCGGCATGGTGCTGGGCAACCGGTTCTTCGGGATCGCCGGCCTGATCGCCGACGTGCTGCGCTTCGGCGCGGTGGGCGTGTCGGTGGAGTACCGGCTGGCGCCGGAGCACCCGGCCCCGGCGGCGGTCGAGGACTGCTACGCCGGTCTGGTGTGGCTGGCCGAGCACGCCGACGAGCTGGGCATCGACCCGAACCGGGTCGTGGTGACCGGGGCCAGCGCGGGCGGCGGCCTCTCGGCCGGTGTCGCGCTGCTGGCCCGCGACCGCGGCGGCCCCGCGATCGCCGGGCAGGGGCTGATCTGCCCGATGCTCGACGACCGCAACGAGTCGGCGTCCACCCGCCAGTACGACGGTCGGGGTGCCTGGGACCGCAACAACAACGACACGGCCTGGGACGCGATCCTCGGCTCGAAGCGGTTCACCGACGAGGCGTCGCCGTACCAGGTGCCCGCGCGGATGGCGGACCTGTCGAACCTGCCGCCCGCGTTCATCGACGTCGGCGCCGCGGAGATCTTCCGCGACGAGGCGACCGAGTACGCGCTGCGCATCTGGGCGACCGGCGGCCAGGCCGAGCTGCACATCTGGGCGGGTGGCTACCACGGCTTCTCGGGCTTCTCGCCCGACGCCGAGGTGTCGCGCACCGCGGAGGCGACGCGGCTGTCCTGGCTGCGCCGGATCTTCGGCCCGGAGCGCCCGGCGGAAGGTACCGGCACACCGTGAAGCTGGGCCGCGTCGCCGTCGTGCTCGGCCTGCTGGAGATGTTCGGGCCCATCTCGATGGACCTGTACATGCCCGCGCTACCGGAACTAGCGGGCGATCTGCACACCAGTTCGAGCCTGGCGCAGGCGACGATGTCGGCCTGCATGCTGGGGCTGGCCCTCGGGCAGCTGCTCGTGGGCCCGCTCAGCGACCGCTACGGCAGGCGGCCCCCACTGCTCGTGGGGGTCGGCCTGTTCGCGGTGCTGTCGCTGGTCTGCGCGATCACGCCGTCGATCGAGCTGCTGCTCGCCGCCCGGTTCTTCCAGGGGCTGAGCGGGTCGGCGGGCATCGTGATCGCGCTGGCGGTCGCGCGCGACCTGACCGACGGCGTGGAACTCGTGCGGCTGCTGGCCATGCTGACCACGGTCGGGGCGATCGCGCCGATCGTGGCGCCGGTGGTCGGCGGCCAGCTGGCGCCGGTCATGGGCTGGCGGGGCATCTTCGCCGTGCTGGCCGGGATCGGGGTCGCGCTGTTCGTGCTCGCCTGGGCGGCGTTGCCGGAGAGCCTGCCGCCGGACGGGCGGCGGACCAAGGGTGACGGCGTCCGCGAGTTCGGGGTGCTGCTCAAGGACAAGCTGTTCCTGTGCTTCCTGCTGGTCGGGTCGTTCGGCGGGATCGGGTTCTTCACCTACCTGGCCTCGATCAGCTTCGTGCTGCAGGACGGCTTCTCGTTGAGCCCGCAGCTGTTCAGCGTGTGCTTCGCCGCCAACGCGGTCATGTCGGTGGTGGGCGCGCAGATCAACCGGGTCGTGGTGCGCCGCGCCGGACCGGCCCGGATGTACTCGATCGGCACGGCCATCACCGCGCTGGCCGCGGTGGCCATGCTGGCCTCGGTGCTGTTCGACGCGGGGCTGGTCGCCCTGCTCGTCGCGCTGGCGCTGCTGATGCTCCTCAGCGGCGGCGCGCAGTCGAACGGCACGGCGCTGGCCCTGGCCGACCACAAGGACCGGGCGGGCACGGCGGCGGCGCTGCTGGGCACGACCGGGTTCGCGGTCGGCCCGCTGGTCGCGCCGCTGGTGTCGCTGGGCGGCACCACCGCGCTGACCATGAGCATGACCATGGCGACTGCCTACACGTGCGCGGCGGCCCTGGTCTGGTGGGCGGTGCTGCCCAAGCTGCGCAGGCGGCCAGCGTCCCCCGGGGTCACCGAACGGGTGGTGGCCGACGAGGTGGAAACGGTGCCACCGGGGGCGCTCTGAAGACTCGGGGTGCGTCGATGGCGACACCACAATGTCGCAACGCGACGTTGGCGCATCCCGATACCAAGTGGGCTGGGGGCCGGTCTTCGGACCGGCCCTCAGCCGTTGGCGGGGGCGGTCATGAACCAGCGGATGGTGCGGACGATGCCGTGGCCCGCGAAGATGCCGACGCGGCTGCTGAGGCCGGGGACGTGTGGGATGCCCAGTTCCTTGCGGGCCCAGGTGGGCAGCATCGCGACTGCGGTCGCGCCCAGGAACGCGTAGGGGACGCGCATCGGGATCGGGACGGGTGGGGTGAGCAGGAGAAATTTGGCCGTGTCGCGGGCTGCGGGCGTTGAGCGCAGCAGGGGGCGGTACTCGGCGAGGCGGTCGGCGAGTTCTTTCTGCGTGGTGGGCGGGTCGGGGACGCCGAGGGCGGTGGCGATCTTGGCCGTGTCGGCGACGTAGCCGTCGTAGCCGTCCTCGTCGAGCTGGTGGGCACCGAACTGGCGGTGGGCCCGGAGGAAGCTGTCGATCTCGGCGATGTGCACCCAGGTCAGCAGGTGCGGGTCGGCGGCGACGTAGGGGACGCCCTCGTCGGTGGTGCCCCGCACCTTGGTGTGGATGCGGCGGACCTTGTCCACGATGGCCTGGGCGTCCTCGGCGGTGGCGTAGGTGGTGGTCGCGAGGAAGGTGCTGGTGCGCTGGAGGCGGCCCCACGGGTCGCCCCGGTAGCCGGAGTGGGCGGCGACGGCGGCCATCGCCACGGGGTGCAGGGACTGGAGCAGCAGGGCCCGGAGCCCACCGACGAACATCGACGCGTCGCCGTGCACGACGCGGATGGGACTGTCCTCGGCGAACCACCGCTCCCCCGGTGTCTCGTGGATCCGCCTGCGGTTCTCGGGTCCTTCCGGACCCGCCACCCGCTCGAACACCTGCGCCGCGATCCGCCGCCTGATCCCGTCCACGGACGTCTCCCCTCGTCCCTTCCGACCCTAGCCTGCGGCGCGCGGTGGAGGTCAGGTCAGGCGGTCGAGGACGTCGGCGCCGGATTCGTCCGGGTCGGCGTCGGAAATGGCGAGGCGGACGTCGAAATCGGCGTCTTTCGCCTTGGCGATGGCGGCGCGGTCCCGATCGGGGTCGAGGAACGCGGAACGGTTCGGGGACAGGCGCAGGCGCAATTCCGCGTCGTCGTCCCAGTCGGTGGTGATGGTGGCGCAGCCGGAGTCGTCGTCGGCCATGAACGGGGTGACGCCGCGCAGGACGCAGCAGGCCCAGATCAGGGTGGGGAGCTGGAAGTCGGCTCGGGTGTCGAATTCGAGGAGGAGGGAGTCGGTGGCGTCGTCGTGGCGCAGCGTGAGCTCGTCGAAGTCACGCAGCAGGTCCGCGTAGTCGCCCTTGATCCAGCGGTCGCACTCGGCGATGGCGGACGGCAGTTCCGCCCGGTACCGGGGCCACGGGTCGCAGACGCCCGCCCAGTCCTGTTCGGACCAGGTGGAAGCCGGGGCGACCGGCGCGCGCAGGTAGGACCGCAGCCGGGGCTGGGCGATGGTCATCGTGGCCGCGACCACGACGTACTGCGACATCCGGACTCCCTCGGGTGGCGCGCCGTGCCGGTCAGGCGAAATCCTTGCGCTTGATCTTGGCGCGGCGGCCGTCGGGGTGGTGGAAGACGATGCCCTCGGCGAGGTGCCCCGGCGCGAACCGGCTGTCCAGGGTGGACAGGTAGCCGCGGAGGCCCTCGAAGGTGCGCGGGACCTCCGGGTACCGCGGGGCCTGGAGGTCGAAGGGCAGGCAGAAGTGGTCGTCCAGGCCCAGGGGGTTGCCCTGGATCCGGGGACCGAGCGCCTCGCAGGAGTGCTCGCCGTCGGGCCACGCCGACACGTCGGTGTTGTGGGCGGCGGCGAGGATCCACTTGTCGTCTGCGGCGGAGGGGTCGGTGTCGACGTACCAGCCGTCGACGATGCCCCGGGCCTTGTGGTCCTTGCCGGGGTTGCGGCGCTTCTCGACGCGCACGAGGTGCCCGGCGCGGGTGGTGAGGCGGGTGTTGGTGCCGTCCAGCTTCTCCGTGCCGACACCGGCGCCGTCGAACACCCACGCGCACTCGGCGCGCGGGCGGTCGACGACCTTGAACCGGTCGTCCCGCTCGAACAGCGTGGGGATCTTCTCCATGACGTGCCTGCCCTTCACGACCTGACCCACCAGCTCCTCGGCCGAGACGACCCCGGCGGTGAGCCCGGCGGCCAGCGACCGAACCAGATCCGCGACCGAGACGCCCGCCTCGACGGCGACGTGCTTGAGCGCCTTCTTCTCCTCCGGCGACACCCAGGCGACCAGCCGCGACCAGCCCTCCGGTGGCGTCCACCTGGCGAGCGCGTCCGCGTCCTTGCGGGGCCTGCCGCGGCCCCTGCCCTCGGTCATGGTCGGAACGCTAGCCGCCGACTTCCTGTTGTATCAATTGGCATAACAGAAAATAATCAGCAGGTCAGGCCGCAGATCGCGTGACCATCTTGGCGACGGCGGCGACGAACGCGCGGGGGCGCCGCGGGAGCAAGTGGGCGTTGAAGGCGTTGCGCAGACCAGGGGTGATGTAGGCGCGGTCGCGGTCGAGGGCCTTGAGCGCGGCGGACACGACCGGGGCGGCGGGCATCATCCGACCGACGGCGGCCTTGGTGCCGATCTCGTCGAAGAACTCGGTCTTGGTGGCGCCCGGGCACAGGCACAGCACCTTGACGCCGCGCCCCCGGTACTCCTGGCGCAGGGCGAGGCTGAAGTTGAGCACGAACGTCTTGCCCGCGCTGTAGGTGGCGAAGTAGGGGGACGGCTGGAAGGCGGCGGTGGAGGCGACGTTGATCACCGCGCCGTCCTCGCGGGCGAGCATGCCGGGGACCAGGGCGCGGGTCAGCGCGACGAGGGCGGCGACGTTGACCATGACCTGGTTCTGGTCGACACCGGCGGCGATGTCCTCGAACCGCCCGACCGAGCCGAACCCCGCGTTGTTGACCAGGGTGTGCACGGCGATGCCGCGTCTTTCGAGGTCCTCCGCGATCCGGGCCGGGGTGGCGGGGTCGGCCAGGTCGGCGGGGACGACGGTGCAGGTGACGCCGTGCGCGGCGGTGACCTTGTCGGCGACCTGGCGCAGGCGGTCCGCGGAGCGGGCGACAAGGACCAGGTCGTGACCTCTCCGGGCGAGCTGGTCGGCGAATTCGACACCCAGGCCAGCCGAGGCGCCGGTGATGAGGGCTACGGGTCGCATGTGTTCTCCTTTAGGGTCGATCTGAGACAGAGTAGACACGATTACGGTCCTAACTGCAACACTACTGTCTCAGATCACGGATGGGAGGATAGGTGTCGTGACCACGCAGCGCCCTTTGCGCGCCGACGCCGAACGCAGCGTCCGGGCGATCCTGGAGGCGGCGGAACGCGTGCTGTCCCGCGACCCGGCGGCGTCGATGGAGCAGATCGCGGAGGCCGCGGGGGTGGCGCGGGCGACCGTGCACCGCCGGTTCACCACCCGCCAAGCCCTCCTGGACGCGATGGCGACCGACGTCGTCCGCCAACTGGACGCCCTGATCGACGAGGCCCGCCCGGAAACGGCACCACCCCTGGTCGCCCTGCACCGGATCACGGCAGGCGTCCTGCGCGTCAAACTCGCCTGGCCCTTCGCGATGGCCTGGTCCATGGACCCGACCTCCCCGCTGGCGGAGGGCCAAGCCCGCATAGCGACCCGCTGCGACGCCCTCCTCCTCCGCGCCCAGGCGGACGGCCACCTCCCCCCGAACACCGACCTCCCCTGGACCCGCCGCGTCTACTACGCCCTACTCGGCGAAGCCGCCCACACCCCCACCGACATCCCAGACCCGGACACCCTCGCCACCCTCGTCCTGAACACCCTTCTCCACGGGGTCGGCCCCCGAACCTGACCCGGTTCACCCAAGGCCCGCAGACCGCCGTACCCGCCGCGATGGCAGAGGTGCGGACAGTCGGGCCGCACAAGGAGCTGCGCTACCTCGTCAGACGCTTACAAGCGCGCGCAATAAATTGCCTCCACCCCTCGCTTACCCAATACTTCTTATACTGCGACGAGGTTGTTCTTGCTTCTGACGGTGTCGGGATGCTCGGCACCAAGAACTCGGGTGCGGATATCTAGCGTGCCGCGATGCAGTTCCACGGCCTCGCCATAACGCCCCACGCTGCCCAGCGCGATGGCAAGATTGCTCTGACTGCTGAGGGTATCGGGGTGCTCGGCGCCGAGGGCGGTCTTCTCGGCGTTGAACACGTGGTACCGCAGCGCGAGTTCTGTGGCGGCGTCCCCGCTGGCGCGGAGTTGTCGGGCGGCTGCGTCGAGGGTGTCGCGTGTGGCGGTAAATGCCGCGAGGTCGCCCTTGGTTTCGAGTGTGCAGAGTACGAGCAGGTGCGGGGTCAGCAGATGCAGCAGGGTCCATGAGGGGCGGCCTTTAGGGGCCCAGGCATCGGCGAGGTCGAGCACGGCAGTTTCGGCGGTGGCCCGCCACTGGGCTATTTCGCGGTGGCGCTCTAGAAGGAGGGTGTTCGTTTCGCGGACCAAGGGGTGCAGCGCCACTGTGGGCAGGGTGGCAGTGTCACTGGTTTCGTGGTCATCCAGGAGGCCATAACGGTGCAGTTGCGCCAACGCGGCATCCACGGCCGCGCGCCCGGCTGCGTCGTCGGTGGTGCCGTGGATCAGGGCCGGGGTGATCAGGGGCAGCGGGATGGGAGCCTCCGCGAGTAGCGCCAAGGCGCGCAGCAGTGGTCGGGCCAGCGGGTGGCCCTCGTCGGCTAGTTGGTCCAGGGATACCTCCCAGGTGTGCCCGATGAGGGTGCGGGCGGTGTCGCGGTCGGTGATGTCGGGGTGCTCGGGCAATACCTGTGCGGACTTGTCCAGCAGGGCCTGTTGGTAGGCGGTGAAAGTGCGCGATCGGGCGGTAGGTGACGCCAGCGCGGTACCAGCGGCATGCAGCGCCAACGGGAACCCGCCCAGTCGCGCGGATAGTTTTTCGGCGTCCTCCGGTGTCCCCGCTCCGGGGGCGAGGTCGAGCAGCGCCTGCCCGCCCTCCTGCGGCGTCAACGCCCTGAGTTCGATCTGCTCAGCGTTACGTCCCCAGGTCTCGGTCGCACGGTCACGGCTGGTCACGAGCAACAGGCCGCCCCCGCCCGGCCGCACCCACCCTCGGTAGGAGGCCACCGGGTCGCCCGCGCCGAGCGCATCAGGTTGATCGACGTTGTCCAAGACCAGCAGCCACCGCTCCACGGTCTCCAGATGGCGCCACACCACATCCGCCACGCTCGCGCCCGACTGCTGCGCCGCCACCACAGCGCCACCGGCAAGCCCCAAGGTCAGCCCGACCTCGACCATCTGCGCGGCCAACGACTCCTCATCGCGCCGACGGATCCAGAACACCGCAACTCCCCGTTGCTGCGCCTGCTCGGCGGCGATACGCGCCAAGGTCGTCTTGCCCATCCCGCCCGCACCCGAGACCACCGCAAACCGTCCTCCGGGCGAACGCACCAACTCCATCACCCGAGCCAGCTCGGTCTCTCGACCGCGCAACACCTCCACACTCCCCGCAGGGGGCCGCAACGACGCCGGCGCCAGCACCGACAACTTCGGAACCACTGGTTCCTGTTCGTCACCGCGACCCTGCAGAAGCGTGACGACCACCACCAGCAGCACCAACACCGCCAGCACCAGCCACACTCGCCACTGATCCCGGAAGAACTCCGGCACCTCCGCCGTGGCGTAGTTGGTCACCACCGCCGCCGCAGCACCGAGCACCACGACAATCAGTCCGGCGACCTTCACACGACGGCTCATGCCGAAGACATCTACACCAGCCCGCGATCTGTTGCGCACTCATCCAGACAAGTTACGAAGGCTCCGGGATGACCCCGTAGACGAGGCAGAAGGGATGTCCGGCGGGGTCGCGGAAGACGCGGAAGTCGGTTTCCGGGTGGAGTTCGGTCACCCGCTGGGCGCCGATCCCGAGAACACGCCGACTGGCCTCGTCGATGTCGTCGACCTCGATGTCCAGGTGCACCTGCTGCGACCCGGTCGGGTCCGGGAACTCCGGGGCGCGGTGTTCCGGCGCCAGCTGGCAGGCGATCCGCCGCCCGTCGGGGTCGGTGGCCACAACCCAATCCCCTTCGTCCACGACAACCTCACCGCCCAGCAACGCAGCGTAGAACTCCGCCAAGCCCCGCGGGTCCCTGGTGTCCAACACGATGGTGCGCAGTCGTCCGATCACCCCAGCGGTCTTCCCCGCGACGCGCGCCCGAAACTACGCATCCGGTGGACGGCGCGGTCGGCCTTCAGCGCCGAGTTGGCCGAGAACAAGCCCGCGCCCACGGCGAGGGCCAAGCACAAGGCAACGGTTCCGGCGAGGACTCCCCACGGCGGTGAGAAGGACACGTCCGCGTCCGGGAGGTTGTGGGCGACCCCGGAGGTCAGGGTGGCCAGGGTCGCGAAGGCGACGACTACCCCCAGGAGGCTGCCGATCGCGACCGCCAAGGCCGATTCGGCGGCAACGGACCCCAAGACCTGGCGGCGAGTGGCACCCGCGAGGCGCAGGACCCGGAAGTCCGAGGCGCGGTCGGCGGTGGCCATGACCAGGGTGTTGACGATAGCCAGCGCGGAGTAGCCGAGGGACATGGCGAGCAGGAGGGTCACGAAGATCCCCACCAGGCGGTTGTCCTCGGCCTCGGTGAACTCCGCGTACTCGGCCCGGGTCATCACCTGGGCGCCCAACGCGGGCCAGTCGGCGCCCACGACGGGGTGGTCGACGTAGATGGCCGACGTCAGCGCGGACGGGTCGTGTGTGCGGACCGTCTCCCTGGTCACTAGGGCGCTGGCCGCCGCCGAGGTCTTGGAGAACACGGCGACCACTCGGAGCTTGGTCGTGCTGCCGTCGGCGAAGGTGATGTCGGCGGTGCTGCCGGGGTGCCATGCCATGCGGGAGGCCGTGGGCGAGTTGACGGCCATGGTGTCGGTCCCGGTCAGGTCGTTCAAAGAGCCCTCGACGACGCTCAAACCCTGGTGCGCCTTGGCGAAAGCCTCCGGGGAGACGCCGACGGCATCGAGGTGGTCGTTCGACCCGGTGTACAGGGTCGTCGGCAGCAGCGAGGCACCGCCCACTGTGGACACTACCTCGTCGGACAGGCCAGGTGTGTCGCGAGCGGACACCACTGTGGATGGTCCGATGGCCATGGACTTCTCCAGCGACACACCGGTCACCGTGAGGCTGAACATCCCCGAGACCAGCACCGCGAACACCACCGTGATCAGCACCGGCGACACCGTCGACGTGGTCCGGCGGATAGCGGTCAGCGCGCTCTCCCGCACCAGGGTGGCCGGGACCAGCCGCACCAAGGGCGGCAGGACGACCGGGCCCAGCAGCGTCAGCCCGACGATCAACGCCATGGCCGCGTACAGCGGCGCGTTCAGCAGATCCTCGGCCACCCCGGTCGCGGTCAGCAGGAACAGCCCGACCCCGACAGCCATCGCGACCCCACCACCGATCCACCGCGCCCGCGTCATCGGCTTGGGATCAACCTCCGCCGTGCGCAGCGCCTCGATCGGCCGGACCCGGCCCGCCCGCCGCGACGCCGCCCACACCCCCAGCATCGCGACCACCACGCCGATCCCGGAGGCCCCGGCGAGCGGGAAGAACCCGTACGAGATCGCGAACCCGGCGGGCTCCAACCCCGCGTCGACCAGCAGCCCGCCGACAACGGGCGCCGAAGCAGCACCCAGTGCCACCCCCGCGAGTCCGGCGAGAACGCCGACGACCAACGCCTCCCCGAACACCAGCACCCGCACCTGCCGGGGGGTCGCCCCGACCAGCCGCAGGAGCCCGAACTCCCGGCGGCGCTGAGAGACGGCGAAAGCGAACGTGGACGCCACCATGAACACGCAGACGAACGCCCCCAGCCCGCCCATCGCGGTCAGCACCTGATCCCCGATCCACCGCACCTTCGCCTCGCCGCGCACCTCCAGCTCAGCCCGCGCCTCCCCCGAAAGCACCCGTCCCCGGTCCCCCACCACGGCGCGCACCGCGGCCACCACGGCCTTCTCGTCCGCACCAGGCGACAGGTCGAGCCCGATCACCCGCAGCCCGCCCGACAGCCGCTCGGCGACGGCCTCCGTCACGAAGTACGCGTCCGCGTCGACCGTCCCGCTGACCGTGAAACCGCTGGGACCGGCGGAAGTCAGCAACGAGACCCTCGACCCGGGCGCCAGTCCCAGGGACCGGTCCAACACAACCTCATCATCCCGCGCGGGCGCCGCCCCCTCGACCCGATAGGACGCCAACGTCGAGCTGTTCCAGTTGTGCCCCAACGCTTCCGCAGAAGCACCGCCCACGGGCCTGCCGTCAATCACCGCCTGCGCGTAGAACGACCGGTCCTCGACCGCCCGCGCCACGCCCGGCACCGACGACACCCGGTCGACCAAGTCCCCACCAACCTCGGTCGACCAAGGCCTACTCGGCGTGAACGCGTTGTCCTCCTGGCTGACCTCCGGGCTCGCCACGAGCACCGCCGCGCCCGAGTACCGCTCAGGCACCTTCGCCCGCGCCGACGACATCACCAGCCCGCTCATCGCCAGGATCGCCACGCCCAGGCCCAACGCCACGAACGTGCCCACCAGGCTCACCCAGCGGTGCCGCAGGGTCCGGACGCTCAGCACGACGCCTCCAGCACGGCCATGCGGGCCGCGATGGCCTGCGCGCCCTGGGGGTTGTCGATGCGGTCCACGAGCCTGCCGTCGGCGAGCAGCACGACCCGGTCGGCGTGGGCGGCGGCGACCGGGTCGTGCGTCACCATGATCACCGTCTGCCCGTCGCGGTCCACGATTCCGCGCAACAGCTCCAAAACACCCCGAGAAGTCTTGGAGTCCAACGCGCCCGTGGGTTCGTCGGCGAACACCGCGGCGGGACGGGTGATCAGGGCCCGGGCGATCGCCACCCGCTGCTGTTCGCCGCCGGAGAGCTGGCTGGGCCGGTGCGTTCCCCGGTTGGCCAGGCCGACGGCGGTCAGCGCCGCCCGGATCTCGTCGCTGTCCGCCCGCTTGCCTGCCAGCTGCCGGGGCAGCCCGACGTTCTGCTCGGCGGTCAGCGCGGACACCAGGTTGAACGCCTGGAACACGAACCCGATCCGCTCCCGGCGCAGCAGTGCCAGCGCGGTCTCGTCGAGGGGTCCGAGGTCGACGCCGCCGATGCGGACCGTGCCGTCGTCGGGTCGGTCCAGGCCCGCCGCGCAGTGCAGCAGGGTCGACTTGCCGGAGCCGGACGGTCCCATGACCGCGGTGAAGGTGCCGGTGGCGAAGTCCAGGGACACGCCGTCGAGTGCCGCCACTGCCCGCGCGCCGGAACCATAGGTCTTGCGGACCGCGCGGAGTTCGACCGCCGCGGTGTTCGTGTGTTCCGTCATGGCACGAACTCAACCGTTCACCGACACCCGGAACACGGGCGCCAGCGCGACACTCGAAGGTAGTGCCCGCACTAGTGCCGACTGCTCACCGCGCCGGCTAGGTTGGCCGGGTGATCCGGACGTCGCTGCAAGCCCTCACCCTGCCGCCCGGGCGGTTCCTCCGATCGGCGTGGCCCTCGCGGTCGCTGATCTACCTGGCGTCGAGCCTGGTCCTGGGGTTGCTGCCCGCGGTCGGCTGCCTGCTGGTGCTCGGCTACGACTCGCTCGGGCCCGTGGCGGTCGCTTCGATCGGGGTGGTCGCGTTGGTCGCCGCCGGGGTGGGGCTGCCGCGTTTCGATCGCGTGCGGCGGCGTCTGGTCGACCGAGAGCCGCGGACGGGTCCCGTCACCGCGCGGGAAATGGTGTTCGCCCTTGTGTCGGCGCTGGTCCTGTCGTGGCTCGATGTCGCGGTGGCGGTGTTGGCGGCACTGGTGCCGTCCGTGCTGCTGACCGCGCCGCTCAACCCCGGGGCGAGTCTGTGGATGAGGTTCGCCGGTCCGTTCGCCGGTGTGGTGGCGATACCGCTGCTGGCCTACGCGGTCACCGCGTGGGCGGGCATGCGCGCGGCGATGGGCGGGTCGTTGGACGCCGAGCTGCGTGAGGTCAAGCGGTCGCGGGCGCGGCTGGTCGACGTGTTCGAAGTGGAGCGTCGGCGGATCGAGCGGGACCTGCACGACGGCGCTCAGCAGCGGCTCGTCGCGTTGACGGTCAGCCTGGGTCTGGCCCGGTTGGACCTGGAACCGGGTTCGGTCGCGGCGCACCGGGTCGAGGAAGCGCACCGGCAAGCGAAAGAGGCGTTGGTGGAGTTGCGGGAGCTGATCCGCGGCGTGCACCCGAAGGTGCTCAGCGACCGGGGGTTGGCCGCTGCGGTGGCGGAGGCGGCAGACCGCTCGCCGGTGCCGGTGGACGTCGAACTGGATCTGCCGCGGCTGCCGGAGGCGGTCGAGGTGGCCGCGTACTTCGTGGTGTCGGAGGCGTTGGCGAACGTCGCCAAGCACAGCCGCGCGACGCGGTGCTGGATAACTGGCGAACTACGTGGAGGGGTGCTCACCTTGCGGGTCGGGGACAACGGGGTCGGGGCGGCGGATCCGGCGGGTGGCGGGCTGACCGGGTTGGCCGACCGGGTGGCCGTCGTCGATGGCAGACTGGCCCTGTCCAGCCCGCCCGGCGGGCCGACCGTGCTGCGGGTGGAGATGCCTTGTCCGTGAGTCTGCGTGTGGCCATCGCCGAGGACGGCGCGCTGTTGCGCGGGGGTCTGGTCGAGGTGCTGGCCCGGTTCGGGCACCGGGTCGTGGTGTCGGCGGGCGACGCGGCGGAGCTGTTGGCGGGTGTGGCGGCGGAACCGGTGGACGTGGTGGTGACGGACGTGCGCATGCCGCCGACGTTCACCGACGAGGGCATCCGCGCCGCGGTGGCGTTGCGGTCCGGACCGGATCCGGTTCCGGTGGTGGTGCTGAGCCAGTACGTGGAGCGGACGTACGCGGCGGAGCTGCTGGACTCGCGCGGCGGCGTCGGGGTCGGCTACCTGCTCAAGGACCGCGTCGGTGACGTGGCGGAGTTCGTGGACGCGGTCGCGCGGGTCGCGGGCGGCGGCACGGTGATCGACCCGGACGTGGTGCGGCAGCTGGTGCACCAGCGGTCCACTCCCCTGCGGCGGCTGACGCCCCGGGAGGTCGAGGTGCTGGGGTTGATGGCGGAGGGTCGCTCGAACTCGGCCATAGCGCGGCACCTGGTCGTCACGGATGCCGCCGTCGCCAAGCACATCGCGAACATCCTCGCCAAACTGGACCTCCCACCGGACGGCGACGACCACCGCCGGGTCCTGGCGGTGCTGGCCTACTTGCGGGGGTGAGCTGATGAGTTCCCTCTACGACCACCTCCGGCAGCGGCCGGACGGGCTCGAACTGCCGGATGGCGGGTGGGACGGGGTGCTCGTCCACCACGGCCACCGGGCGGTCGACGAGGCGCGGGCGGACGAGGTGGCGGAGGCCGTGCGCGCGACATGTGCTGGCAGCGCGAGATTGCCCGCGCTGTATGAGGTTGTCGCCGCGGACGATGTGGTGCGGTACTTCGAGGGTCTGGCACCTCGGCTGGCGGACGCGGAGGTCGGGGCGGTCGGGCGTTGGCTGGCCACGACGGCGGCGGATCGCGGGGCGGTCAAGGTCGGGCTTGTGCTGCTGGGGATCGCGGGGAGCGACCCGGACGTGGTGCGGGTTTTCGCGGCGCACGACGAGTTCACCCTGTATTGCGCGGCGGGTGAGCGTGAGCTGTGGCGCATGGCCTTGGCGGTGCGCGGGTGGGGGCGGATTCATTGCGTGGAGCGGCTTCGGGGGACGAGAGACCCGGAGATCCGGGAGTGGATCCTGCGGGGCGGGTTCCGGAACACGGTCTCCCACGGGTATCTGGCGTTGATCGCGGCGGAGACGGGTGGGTTGGCGGCGGCGTTGCGCGGGCCGGTCGACCGGGACCTGCTGACGGCGGCGGGTGAGATCCTGTTGGCGTTGATCGAGGTCGGTCCCGCCGACGGGATCCGCGACTACGGGCAGGCGTCCGAGGCGATCGACTCGTACCTCGCGGTGGTCGAGGAGTACGCACCGGCCTTGATTGATTTTCTTTGCGTGGAAGCGATTCGCGGCCTCGACGGCCAGAAGGCGTGCGCGCGGATCCTGGCGGATCGCCGGTGGGACCGGCTCATCGCGGAAGGCTTGTCGTCGTCGGATCCACTGGTGTTCCGGGACGCCGCGCGAGTCGCGCGCGGCAAAGGGATCGATACGTTCGAGGAGCACGTGCGGTGGATCTGGGCCGAGCCTGGCGCGGATTGGTGGGTCGGGGCGTGGGAGCAGGCGGACGCCGACCGGGCTCGCGGCCTCATCGCACTCCCCGGCCCGATCGCCGCTCGCGCGCGTGGACTGCGTGCCTTTCCCGGTATCGGCGGAGACGTGGTGCTGGCGAGCCTGCGCGGCCCGGAGGTCTACGACCGCGGCGTGGCCATGGAAACCCTCGCCCACTGGCCCCGATCCGCGTGGCCCGCCGCGGCGGAGGCCGCGGTCGAGGAGTTGGCGCGCGACGACCCGGAAGACCAGGTCCGCCGCTGGGCAACCGAACTGCTGGCCGGACGGCTCCAAGCGGGCGACCCCCGGTAATCCCTAGACTGCGCCCATGGACTTGGCGCGACTGAGCGACGATGCCGAAGTGATCTCCCAGGGGTACGCCCGCGCGAACGGGATCACCCGGGACGAGACCTGGTTCCTGCTCAAACTCCAGGAGGAGGTCGGCGAGCTGACGCAGGCATTCCTGATGCGGACCGGCCAAGCCAGGGCGAAAGGCCACACCCCCGGGGAATTGGTCGACCGGTTCGGCGCCGAGTTGGCCGACGTGCTGTGCCACGTGCTGCTGCTGGCCCGCCACCACGGCGTCGACCTGGCGGAGCAGGTCGAGCGCAAGTGGCTCGTGTGGCACCCCGACTCCGCGCCGAACACGAAGTGAGTCCCGGCCGAATTTCGCAACCGGAGCACCCCGAACCATTTGAAATCTTATTTCCACCGGACCGAATTCCACCGTCCAACCGGGAGCGCGCCGTTGGCTGGAATTCGTCGTACCACACCCGGCAGGGATATCAACCACCCGGACATCGTCGCGTGAACCATTGTTGAGTGCGATTGGAGCCGTCAGCAACAGCGACGCCGACACCGTGTCCGTCGTCGACATCACGAACAACGCCATCACCGCCACCATTGCCGTCGGGGACACGCCCTACCGCATGGCGATGACGCCGTCCGGTGACACGTTGTACGTCACACACGGCATCGGTGAACTGTCCGTGATCGATACCGCGAACAACGCGGTCCTCACCATTACCGGCTTCGTCCACACCGCCGCGGTGGCCGTGCGCCCGGACGGCGCCCGCGCCTACGTCTCGTCCTACACCAACGGCACGATCTCGGTGGTCGACACGGCGACGAACACGATCACCCAGACGTTCGGCGGCTTCGACGTGCCCACCGCGATCGCGTTCGGGACCGGGACGGCGAACACGACCTACCCGTTCGCCGGGTTCTTCGCCCCGGTCCGCAACCCGCCCGCGCTCAACATCCGCGTGCCGGGGCGACCTGTCCTCGCGCGGTTCAGCATCGTCGGCTACCACGGGCTGGGCGTCCTCGCCGCCGGATCGCCCACCTCGCAACGGGTCGACTGCGCGACCCTCACCCCGATCGGATCACCGGCGCCTTGGTCTACGACCCGCTGACCGGCCACTACGTCTACACCTGGGCGACCAGCCCGCTGTGGTCGGCACGTGCCGGACCTTCCACTCAGGACTGGATGATGGGACCGACCACACCGCCCACGTCAAGTTCCTGCGCTGAGCGATCACGCCCAGCGCCTCGAAGCGCTCACACCTCGGCGAGGTCCGCGACAACACACGTGGCGTTGTCCGGCGCACCGTGGTCGTGGGCCAAGTCGACGAGGCGCTGGGCGGCCAGGTCGGGGGTGCTCTCGGCGAGGGCCTGGCGGATCTCCGCTCGGGCGAGCACGGCCGAGACGCCGTCCGTGCACAGCAGGTAGCGGTCGCCGGGTTGCGGGGTCCGCAGTGCCAGGTCGGTTTCCCGCGGTCCCGCGCCGATGGCCCGGGTGAGGAGAGCGCGCTCGGGGTGGGTGGCGGCCTCCGCCGGGGTCAGATCTCCCTTGTCCACCAGGGTTTGCACGTGGGTGTGGTCCTTGGTGAGCTGGTGGAGTTCACCGTCGCGCAGGAGGTAGGCGCGGGAATCGCCGACGTGGAGCAGGGCGAGGTGGTCGTCGGTGACCAGGACGGCGGTCAGGGTGGTGAGCGGGACGTGGTCCTCGGTCGCCAGGTCGCGGACGGCCCGCTCGGCCGCGGCCGCCGCGTTCGCCAACGCGGTGAGCGGATCGACGTCGCCGTCCCGGTCCAACGGCCGGAGCGCGTCGACGGCGGCGGCGCTCGCCGCCGCACCGCCGGGTCCCCGAACCCCGTCGGCGACGGCCAGCAGGCGCGTCCCGGCGAACACGGCGTCCTCATTGGACTCGCGAACCGCACCGCGATCGCAGCGGGTGGCGTGGCTGAGGTAGGACATGGTGGAACTCCCCTCGGATAGGTGTGCCACGAGGGAGGAGGCCAGACGGTCGCGGGCCGCGGCGTCGGACGAGATGCGCCGCCGGTAGGCGTCGACCGCCCCGGCCGCGTCCGCCTGCGACATCCGCGACACCGGCCCGATCTCGGCCAACGGCATGCCGAGTCCGCGCAGGCTCGCGATGAACCGGGCCCGCGCGACCTGCTCCTCGCGGTAGTACCGGTACCCCGTCTCGGGGTCGACCGCGGCGGGCGGCAGCAGCCCCAGTTCGTGGTAGAGCCGCAGCGCCTTGTGGGTCAGCCCCGTGGCGCGGGCGAACGCGCCGATGGTCCGCAGGCCCATGTTCGACATCCTCCCTCGTGTGGACACCACGAGCCTGCGGCTTGCCCAAGGGGAAAGGTCAAGGGGCGCGGCGGCCGCCGACCGCCGCGCCCCGCGCGACTAGCGGATGCGCTTGATCTCGCCGCGGGCGCGGTAGAACGAGCCGCTGGCGGAGGTCAGCACCTCGGACACGACGTAGCGGGCGCCGGGGACGCGGATGTTCTTGGGGAACTGGACGCCCCAGGAGCGGTCGTAGCCGTCCGAGACGACGTGCACGCGGACGCGGCCCGCCTCCTGGGTGCACTCGACGATGACGCCCTCGCCGGTCTCGACGTGGGTCACCACCTCGACCTCGGCGGTGGCCTCGACGCGGTTGATGCTGCCCGCCTTGATGTCCTGGCGGGTCGGGAGCTGGCCCTGCTCGGCGGCGCGCACCGCGGCCGGGCTGGCGTCGACGCAGGCGAGGGAGCCGTCGGTGGTGACCAGGTAGAGGCGCTCGTCCCGGTACTGCATCGAGTAGGCCGAACCGCAGCCGGTGGCCAGCTTCCACAGCCGGGTGCCGTTGGCGGCGAAGCAGTACACGGAGGACTGGTTGTCGCCCGCGAACACGAACTCGCCGTCCGGGGAGGTGGCGCAGGAGAACACGGCGGCGTCGCAGCGGTAGGCGCCGCCCTCGCGGCCGTCGGACTTGGCGAACCGGTGCACCCAGCCGCGGCTGGTGCCCGCGAACACCTCGGTGCGCTCCTGCCAGCCGAACAGCACCGCGCCGGTGGTGTCGGCGTGCCAGACGCGGTCGCCGCGGCCGGAGTAGTGGGTGACGCCGCCGGAGTGACCGTGGTAGACGCCTTCCGCGCTGTTGCGGACCATCCAGGCGCTGTCCCCGTGGCTGGGGCGGGACCACTGGAACTCGTCCTCGTGGTCGACGACCGTGACGCCGCCGTGCCGGTCGGAGACGCCGAGCACGCCGTCGTGGATGTCGAGCCAGTAGATGTCGACGTCCTCGGCGATCTCGTAGGCCACCCGCGGCACCTTGGCGCCGAGGTCGTAGACCTTGCCGTCGTCGCAGCCCGCGTAGATCCAGAAGTCGTCGGCGACGATGCACTTCACCGAGTCGGGAAGCCCGAAGCGGCCGGTGACGGTGCCGTCGTGGGTGAGGGTGTAGACGTCACCGTTCTCGTTGCCCACCCAGGCGCGGTCCTCACCGATGAAGATGCCGAACGCGGGCGCACCGGAGGCGAACCGCCACAGCACCGGCGCCTGGCGGGCGCTCGAGGTCGTGCTGACGATCTGCCGCCTGCTGACCGGCCGCCGCTGCCGCACCCCCTTGACCGCGGGCGCGTAGCCCTTGCGGACCTTCTCCCCGATCTTCTTCTCCGCCGCCTTGAGCGCCTTGGTGTGGTCGGCGAAGCTCGCGGTCCGGACCTGCCCCGACTCCCCGATCCGCCCGTAGGTGATGGTGACCTCGGCGTCCTCGACCCGCACCTCGTAGTACTTGTGCGCGCCGCCCCCGCTCTCGGACAGCTCCAGGTACGTCGTCGTGGCGGACATGTGCTCGTTGCCTCCCTTGGGTGAACTGCGGTTCACACTATCGGGGGACACTGACAGTCCGATCCACTGAGGATGCCTCAGCGCTGGCATCCGATGATCCCAGGCAGGCGACCAGCGCCGCGGAGCCGGGCGAGGTGGGTGCGGGGTGCCGTCGACCAGCGCGATCAGAGCGGCGGCGGCCTCCAGGACCACACCACCTCGGCTTGGCGGCGGGGCGAGTCGGCGCGGTTGTCGCCGGGCTGGTCGGTGGGTGGACGCCGTGGCGGTTCGGCCGTTCGGGGAGCTACTTGGGCCGTTGGGGCGGCGGAGTCTTGGTGTGGCCGGGTTTGGACTTGTCCGACGTTGTGGTTGCGGTGGCCGGGGTTGTCGTCGCCAGTGGTGGGGTGACGGCCGCCGCGGGGGGTGCTTCGGGGACGGGTTGGTTGGTGGTTTCGACGACCTCCGAGGGCTTGGTCGTCTGGGCTTGGGTTGCCAAGGCTGGTTGTCGGGCGACCGGTTTCGGTAATCGGGTCGTCGTAGTTGGTTCGGGGGTCTGGGTGGCCTGGGTGGTTGCCGTAGTCGTGGTGGAGGTCGTCGGTGGTGTGAGGGCGGGTGGGGTCGCCGCCGGGGTGGGGGTTTTGAAGGCCCAGTACAGCGCGCCCGACGCCGCGAGGGTGGTGGCGGCTGTCGCGAGTACGACCAGCGGCGTGCGGGACCGCTTGGTCGGGGCCACGACGACCGGCGCGGGCGGCAGCACGACCGGGGACGCGTCCGAGCGGAGCGCCTCGGCGCAGGCCTCCGCCGTGGGGCGGCGGTGGGGCGCCAGCGACGTCATGAGCAGCAGCAGCCGGACCAGTGGGGGTGGGAGGGTTCGCGGGATCTGCGGTGGGCGGTGCAGTCGCGCGACGGCGGTTTCCACGTCTCCGCCCTCGTACTCGCGGCGGGCCGTGAGGCATTCGAGGAGTACCAGGCCGAGGGCGTAGATGTCGGCGGGGCAGTCGACCTCGGTGCCGGTGACCTGTTCGGGCGCCAGGTACGCGGCGGTCCCGGCCATGTGGTCGCTGCGGGTCAGGCGGGTCGTGCCCAGCACGCGCGCGAGGCCGAAGTCGGCGAGCACGGCGCGGTCGCCTTCGTCGAGGAGGATGTTGGACGGTTTCACATCCCGGTGCACCACCCCGTTGGCGTGCACGTGGGCCAGCGCGTCGGCGAGTTGGGCGCCGAGGTGGCGGACGCGGTCGACGGGGAGGGCGCCGTCGGCGATCTCGCGGCGCAGGGTGGGGCCGTTGACGAGGCGCAGCACCAGGAAACCGTGGCCGTCGTGCACGCCGGTGTCTTGGATCGGGATCAGGCCGGGGTGCGCGAGCGCGGACAGCACGCGGGTCTCGACGGCGAAGCGCAGGCTGTCGGTGGCGTCGATGTCCGGTCGGAACACCTTGACCGCGACCGCCCGGTCCAGCCGCAGGTCCCTGGCGCGGTAGACCTTCGCCATCCCGCCGACGCCGACCAGCGCGTCCAGCCGGTACCGGCTCGCGAGGACGTCCTGGACAGCGGGGGATGACGACATCGGACGTCCTTTCTCGTCGGTCAGCGCGCGGCCCGGATGATGATCATCCGACGATGCTCGCACACCTGCCGAGTGCCGCGCGACCGCCGACCGGCAGCCGGCGATAGAGTGGGCGGCCCGACTGGAGGGCCTGTCGAAAACGTGACTGCCGAACCGGACACACGCCCACTGCGGCTGGAGATCGGCGCCCGCGCGGCGGACGTCGTGGTGATCAGGATGGCGCTGAGAGCGTGGTTGTCGGCGCGCGGTGTGCCCGCGGCCGACACCGAGGAGATCATCCTGGGGGTCGACGAGGTCGTGGCCAACTGCGTGGAACACGCCTACCGCGACCTCCCGCCCGGCGCGGTCCACCTCACCGCCCGACTCCGCCCCGCCGAGGGGTCGATCCGCATCACCGTGGCCGACGACGGCCACTGGCGGGAACCCGTTGCGCCGCACCAGGTCCACGGCATCTCGATCGGCGGGCGCGGCCTCACCATCCTGCGCGCGGTCTGCCACCACCACACCATCACGCGCGGCACACCGGACGCGCCGGGGACCGTCGTCACCGCCGACTTCACCCGGGCCTTCACGCGCTAGGCGCCTCAGCCGGTGGCCTTGATCTTCGAGTCGGTGATGGTGTCGCCGCTGACGGTGTAGGTGCCGTGGAAGGACCGCTTGGTGCCGTCGGTCTGCACGGCGACCAGGTCGACGGTGACGACGTTGCCCTCGACGCCGACGACGGTCAGCACGTCCAGGTCGGTCTGGGCGAACCCGGCGGCGAACTGGTCGTAGGACCGGCCGGTGTTCTTGCCGCCGAGTTCCCAGGCGCGCCGGTAGTCCTTGGCGTTGATGGCGTCGAAGTACGCCGTGACCACCGCCGCCGGACCTTCCGCGGCGGCCGTGGTGGTGGTGGTGGTGGTCGGCGCCTGGGTCGTAGTGGGCGGTTCGCTCACCGATTCGGCCGTGGTGGGCGGCGCACTGGACCGCGTGGTCTGAGGCACCCGCGACGGCCGCGTCGACTCGGAAGGCGCCACGGTCGCCGACCGCACCGGGACCGGCATGCCCCGCACCTCGGTCGCACAGGCGGCCGTGACCAGAACCAACGCCATCGCGCCTACCACAAGCCCACCCCGACGAACCCGCACAACAGCCCCTTCCACACCCGGTTCACCCGAAGAGTCGATGCCGCTCTCGCCCGTGTTACCGCCGCCAGCACGATCGCCCCATGCACCCACCACCGGGGGCCAAGGGCTCGCTGATCCACCCCGACGACGCCTTCGACGTACCCGTCTTCGTGCGGTGGTCCGATCCGCTGAACCCGGCGGGCAGGCCGCCGACCTGGCAGGTCACCCAGGCCCGCAAGGCGTGGCCCCCTGAGCAAGAGATCCCCGAGAAGGGCGCCTACCGGGTGCCCACCACCTGGCGCGAAGTGGTCAAGGCGGCCATCTCGGTCGGCCGCGAGCCGACAGGCTGGATGGCCGCCGTACCCGCGCTGGCGCAGGCCGAACTCATCGCCCGCCGCTCCCCGCTGATGGCCTACCTCACCCGCGCCGAGGTGGGCCGGGGGCACCCCACGACCACGGGCTACGCGGTGCAACCGAACGTGGTCTACACCCACGGCACCGAGGTATCGGCGAAGGCGGCGTTCGGTTACCGCATCGGTATGACGATGGCCGAGTGGGCCTGCCGTGGCCTGATGGGTCTCGGCCGAACGCTGCACGCGGAGGCGTTCACCTCGCCGGACCTCGGCTCCGGGTGGTCGACCGGGCCCGGGCTGCCCGACCTGGTAGGCCGCCACCACGACACCGAGGAGCTCTGGTTGGTCGAGGCCAAGGGCTCGAAACGGCTCGGCAGGAGCATGCTCGCCGAGGGCGCCAAACAACTGACGCGTCCCGATCTGGTTTCCGCGCGGCACATGAAGGTGTTGTGCGGCACGAGCCTCACCGACCAGCTGTTCATGACCATCGACGCGCAGCGGTCAGCGGGCCAGGACCCGCGGCCACCGGCCGGGGACACCTTGGCGCTCGTGCGCGAGAACATGCTGGTGTACCTGGCCTTGCGCGCCCTGTCGCCGCGAGACCTCCGAGCGCTGCCCGTGGGATCCGGTGTCGGCGGCAGCTCGCTGACGCTGCTGGAAGCCGACGAGTCGACCGCGAGCGAACGGGCGGATCTCGGCCGTGGCGGGAGCCGGGGTGGCGGGCCGTCGCGGTGGATGCTCACCGGCCCCGTTCCCGGCACCGACTTGGTCGTCGGCCTGTCACGCGGGCTCTTCGCGGCGTGCGAGGCGTTCGCCACCGCACAGCGGGAAATCGCCGAGATGATCGAGGACGACTACTGGGACTCGCTGGACGCCCCGGAGGGCGACCCGTGGACGCGCGGAATGGTGGCCGACTACCGGGACTCCCCCGACCCCGCGGTGCTCCCCACCGACCGCGTCAAGGAACACGAGCAGTTGTACCCGTTCTACTGGCGGCAAGAACGGGAACGACTCGAACCCTTTCTGGCCGGGGTCGCCGCGTCCTTCGAGACCGGGAGCGAAAGGAGTTGGGCGACGCTGCTCGCTCACCCGGTGCGGTTCCGCTCCCGGCCTGGGCCGGGTGTCCTCGAAGCGGCCACCGAGCACACCTACCTGGCCTTGGTCCCCAACTCCATCAGCGCTTGACGACCAGTTCCACCAGGCGGTCGGTGGGGAGCGCGGGTGAGCGGTGGCCGTTGCGGCCGGTCATGTCGGTGGCGGCCACCAGGGCGTTGAGCACCGCTTCCTCCACCGCCTGCACTACGGCCGTGTAGAAGTCGTCCATGCGGTTCCACGGGACCGTGCGCAGGGTGTCGTAGCCGGGCTCGCCGACCGGGAACTCCGACGGGGTCAACGTGTTCCCCGTGGAGAAGGCCAAGAAGATGTCGCCGGAGAAGTGGGAGCCGGTGGTGCCCGTGCGGGCCAGGCCGAGGGGGACTCGGCGGGCCAGGGCCGTGCACTGGCCCGGCAGCATGGGCGCGTCGGTGGCGATGACGGCGATCACCGACCCCGCCCCCGCCGGGATCAGCCAGTCCCCACCTTCCATGGGGTTGTCGTCGGCCAAGGCCTCCCCCAGTGGCACACCGCAGACGGTCAACTCGGTGCGGGAGCCGAAGTTGGCCTGGACGAAGGCGCCGACCGTGTAGCTGTCCTGGCCGTACGCCACGACCCGGGACGACGTGCCGCTGCCGCCCTTGAACGCGTAGCAGTTCATCCCCGTGCCGCCGCCGACCGAGCCCTCCGCGACCGGTCCGCCCGCCGCGGCGTCGATGGCCGCGACCGCGTGCGACGGCTGGATGTGGGGGCCGTTGATGTCGTTGAGGTACCCGTCCCAGGTCTCGGCGACCACGGGGAGCAGCCACTGGTCCGCGACCCGGGGCTGCTCGCGCGCGGTCCAGTCGATCACGCCGCGGTGGCAGGGGCCGATGGCGTGCGTGTTGGTGATCAGCACCGGCAGCCGCAGGAGGCCCGTCTCGTCGAGGAAGGCGCTGCCGGTCATCTCGCCGTTGCCGTTGAGCGAGTAGCGGCCCGCCGCGCACGGCACGTGCACCTCCGCGCGGGCGCGGGGCAGGATCGCGGTGACGCCCGTGCGCACCGAGTCACCCTCGATGAGCGTGGTGTAGCCGACCTCGACACCGGGGACGTCGGTGATGGCGTTGTGCGGGCCGGTGGCACCGGTCAGGGGCAGGCCGAGGTCGCGGGCGCGCATCAGGACTCCAGTTCGCAGTGGGTGGCGTCGGCCGCGTACGCGATGAGCATCGCCTCGGCCTGGTCGGTGGTGAAGGTGGGCACGGCCTGGGTCAGGTGCAACCCCAGCCCGTCCTCCAGCGCGACGAGGCTGCGCGCGATGGTGGTGGCGTCGCGGGTCAGCTCGAACACCCCGAGCGCCGCGCCGGTCTCCAGGATCGTCGAGTACAGCGCGACCTGCCGCTCGCACAGCCGGATGTGCTCGGCGGCGTAGGCGGGGTCGCGGCGGGCGTACGCGCCGAGTTCGTAGATGAGCACGCACAGCTCGTCGTCCAGACCACTGGGCAACCCGGCGCGGATCGTGCGCACCAACCGCCGCCTCGGGTCCGGCTCCTGGCGGGCCGCTTCCTCGCGGTCCACACAGAACCGTTCGACGGCTTCGCGCTGCACCTCGTAGAGCAGGTCGCTGAGGGTCGGGAAGTAGTACAGCACCGATCCGGTGGACATGGCCGCCTGGTCGGCGACGTCGCGCAGCCGCAGGTCGAGGACGCCCCGGTCGAGGACGGCCTGGCGGGCGGCGGCGATCAGCTCGCCGCGGCGCTCATGGGCGCGGCTGGGTCTGGGCATACCCCCGATTGTTCAGCTGATCATCAAAGAACGCAAGCGACCAAGCCGTAACACAGTCTTTTTCAGCCAAGTTATTGACGAACGCCACACCGAGTTCTTTGATGACCAGTCAAAGAACCGCTGCGCTCGACGTCCCTTCCCGAGGAGACCGCAATGTCGGACCCGACCACCCCACTGTCCACATCTCCACCGTCCACAGCGGCGCTGCGCCGGGGCCTGAAGGTGCTCGGCACGCTGCTCATCACCCTGTCGGCGATCTCCCCCGCGTCCTCGGTCTTCATCATCGCGCCGGGGGTCATCGGCCAGGCGGGCAGCGGCGCGTTCTGGAGCTTCGTGATCGCGGCCGTGGTCGGCGTGTTCATGGCGTTCGTCTACGCGGAGCTGGCCTCGTCGTACCCGCTCAGCGGCGGTGAGTACGCGATCGTCGCGCGCACCCTGGGCAGGCTGCCCGGGTTCGTCACGCTCGGTTTGCTGATGGTCACGCAGGTGCTCATCATCGCCGTCATCGCGCTGGGCGTCGGCACCTACCTGAGCGTGCTGATCCCCGGCCTGCCCGGCCCGCTGGTCGCGGCGGTCACCACCGCGGGCGCGGCCGTCCTGGCGATCTTCGACATCAAGCTCAACGCCTGGATCACCGGCGTCTTCCTGGCCATCGAGATGATCGCCCTGGTCGTGATCAGCGCGCTCGGCTTCTTCGACCCGGCCCGCCCGATGGGCGACCTGCTCGGCTCGCCGGTGGCGGCGGGGCCCGACGGGGTGGTCGGCCCGGCGGCGCTCGGCCTGGTGGTCGGCGCGGCGGCGGTCGCGATCTTCTCCTACAACGGCTACGGCTCGGCGGTCTACTTCGGCGAGGAGACCAACGACGCGCACCGCGGCATCGCCCGCGCCATCCTGTGGGCGCTGGGCATCACGGTCCTCGCGGAGCTGGTACCGGTGACCGCCGTGCTGCTCGGCGCGCCGTCGCTGCCGGACCTGTTCGGCGCGGACAACATGATGAGCTACTTCGTCACCTCGGCGGCGGGCTCCACGGTCAACACGGTCATCAGCCTGGCCATCGCCCTGGCGATCCTGAACGCGGTGCTGGCCATCATCCTGATCACCGCCCGGATGGTCTTCAGCACCGGCCGCGACGCGGTGTGGCCCAAGGCGATCAACAAGGCGCTGTCGTCGATCCACCCGAAGACCGGCACGCCGTGGATCGCCACGCTGGTCACCGGCGCGATCAGCACCGCGCTGTGCTTCGCGCCGGAGAACTTCCTGCTCGTGGTCACCGCGACCTCGATCGTGGTCGTCTACGCGATGCTGTGCCTGGCGGTCCTCAGCGGTCGCCGCAACGGCAGCACCGCGCACGCGGCGTACAAGATGCCGCTGTTCCCGGTCGCCCCGGTGCTGGCCCTGGCCGCGCTGGTGTACGTGGTCATCCAGAACGCCCAGGACCCGACCACCGGTCGCCCGAGCCTGCTGATCACCCTCGGCGTCGGCGTGGTGGCCGCCCTGTACTACGTGCTGGTCCTGCGCCGCCGCGGCCAGTGGGAACTCCAGGGCCCCTCGGACGACCCCGCCGCGGCGGAAGCCGCCCACTAGCCCTCGCCTCGGGGCGGAACGGGGGTCGAGTCCTGCTCGACCCCCGTTTTCGTGCGGTCAGCCCCGCGAGCGCGCGGTCTGGTCGTGGGCCAGTACCGCGAGGTACAGCGACAGGCGGGTCTCCGGGTCGGTGAGGTCGCGGCCGAGGACGTCGGTCAGGCGGGTGAGGCGGGCGTATACGGCGGGGCGGCTGACGTGCAGCCTGCGGGCCAGGTCGGCGATGTTGCCGTTGGTGGACAGGTACGCGCGGAGCAGGTCGAGCAGGTCCGCCCCGCCGCGGTGGGCGAGCAGGGGGTGCAGCTGGAGTTCGGCGAACTGGTGCAGGCGCGGGTCGGCGCGCAGCGACCACAGCAGACCGCGCGCGCCGAGGTCGCGGCCGCGGTACACGTCCCGCTCCCCCACTCGCGCCGGGTCGGCGGCCACGGCGTCGGCGACGTGGGTGGCCTCCTCCAGGGCCGCGGACAGGCCGGTGAGGCGGGTGGCGGGGGTGCCCGCAGCGGCGATGGTTCCCTTGGGCAGCAACGGGTTCTGGGTCATGGCGGCCAGGAAGGACCGGACCGCGGCGGGTTCGTCGGTCTCGGCCGGGCACGAGAACACGACCGCGACCCGGCCCGGGGCGGTGACGCCGGTCAGCGCCGCGCGGCCCTGGGCGCGCGCGGTCGCCGCGGCGGCGCCGAGCGCGGCCTGGTCGACCTCGGCGGACGGGGAGCCCGGCGCGCCGACGGCGAGCACGAGCACCGCGTAGGCGCGTCCCGACCGCAGGCCCAGCGCCCGCAGCCGTGCGTTCGTCGCGGCCTCGTCGGTCACCTGGCCCGCGAGCAGGTCGCGCAGCAGCCCGCCGTGGGCGTCGAGCGCGACGTCGCGCCCCTCCCCCTGCAACATCCGCGTGATGGCCAGCGTGTCCGCCGCCCGCTCCAGCACGGCCACCGCGCGGTCCACATCGGACTCGGCCACCGCGAACGGCACCACCAGCCGACCCCACCGCCCCCGCCGGGGGCCGACGGGCGCGCACAGCCAGCGCTCGGGCCCCGCGACCGCCGTCTCCGCACCCGCCACGGCCAGCCGGGACCGCGACTCCCAGTCGCGCAGCAACTCCCCCGCCCGCGTGGTCCCGCTGAACGCGACCGCGTGGTGCGCCAGGTCCTCCAGCACCACCGGGTGGCCGCCGAGCGCGCTCGCCTGGGCCAGGATCTCCTCGACCCGGGCGCCCTCCACGGTCAGCGTCGTGAACACCTCGTTGACCTTCTCGGTGAACCGCAGCCGCTCGTGCCCGGCGTGCAGGATCCGCGCGTGCACCGCCTCGGTGATCTCCACGAAGCGGACCGCGCGGCGCAGCTCGACCAGGGGGAACCCGAGTCGCCGGGCGGTGCGGACCATCGGCTCGGGCAGCGCGGGCAGCAGCCTGCCCAGCTCCACGACCAGCGCCGCCGCGCCCGCGTCCCGCAGCCGGGTGACGTAGGCGGTCAGGTCGGCGCCGGGGGCCCTCGGCACGATGCCGGTGGACAGCAGCAGCTCGCCGCCCTCCAGCGTGCCCTCGACGTCCGCGATCTCGCTGACGTGCACCCAGCGCACCGGCCGGTCCAGGTGCTCCTCGCCCGCGCGCACCCTCGGGTCGCCCACCTGCACGGCGGGCGTGGCCAGCACGTCCGCCACGGTCGGGTACACCGCCGGACCCTAACACGCGCCTTTACACACCGTCGGGTCCACGACCCGATCACCAGCACTGTGTCACTGGCAACGGGCCCGCGCGGCGCCGAGGCTGTACTGGACTCGCCAGAGCTACGGGAAGGACGCGGATGAGCACGGAGATCGTGGGCCACTGGATCGACGGCGCGGAGGTGCCGGGCCGGTCCGGCCGCGCCGCGGACGTGTTCGACCCGGCCACCGGGAAGCTCGCCCGGCGGGTCGCGCTCGCGGGCGCGGACGAGGTCGAGCGGGCGATCGGCGCCGCAGCGGCCGCGTTCCCCGGCTGGCGCGACACCGCGCTCTCGCGCCGCACCCGGATCCTGTTCGCCTTCCGGCAGCTGCTGGACGAGGCGAAGGACGAGCTGGCCGCGGTCATCACCGCCGAGCACGGCAAGGTCCTCTCCGACGCGGCGGGCGAGGTGGCGCGCGGGCTGGAGGTCGTGGAGTTCGCCTGCGGCATCGGCCACCTGCTCAAGGGCGGCTTCACCGAGAACGCCTCCACCGACGTGGACGTGCACTCGATCCGCCAGCCGCTGGGCCCGGTCGCGGTGATCAGCCCGTTCAACTTCCCCGCGATGGTGCCGCTGTGGTTCATCCCGGTCGCGATCGCGGCGGGCAACACCGTGGTGCTCAAGCCCAGCGAGAAGGACCCGTCGGCGGCGCTGTTCATGGCCCGGCTGTGGCAGCGCGCGGGGCTGCCCGATGGCGTGTTCACCGTGCTGCAGGGCGACAAGGAGGCCGTGGACGGGCTGCTCGAGCACCCGTCGATCAAGGCGGTGTCGTTCGTCGGCTCCACCCCGGTCGCCAAGTACGTGCACCAGCGGGCGAGCGCGGCGGGCAAGCGCGTGCAGGCGCTGGGCGGGGCGAAGAACCACATGGTGGTGCTGCCCGACGCCGACGTCGACATCACCGCCGACGCCGCGATCAACGCCGGGTTCGGCTCGGCGGGCGAGCGGTGCATGGCGATCAGCGTGGTCGTCGCCGTCGGCGACGTCGCCGACCGGCTGGTCCCGGCCATCGCCGAGCGGGCCCGCGGCCTGCGCACCGGCGACGGCAGGCGCGGCTGCGACATGGGTCCGCTGGTCACCGCCGAGCACCGCGACCGGGTGGCGGGCTACGTCGCCGCGGGCGCCGAGGCCGGAGCGGAGGTCGTGGTGGACGGCCGCGAGGTGGTGCCCGACGCCGACGGCTCCGGCTTCTTCCTCGGCCCGACCCTGCTCGACCGGGTCACCCCGGACATGACCGTGTACACCGACGAGATCTTCGGCCCGGTGCTGTCGGTGGTCCGCGTCGAGACCTACGCGGAGGCGCTGGCGCTGGTCAACGGCAACCCGTACGGCAACGGCACGGCGATCTTCACCAACGACGGCGGCGCGGCCCGGCAGTTCCAGCACGAGGTCGAGGTCGGCATGATCGGCGTCAACGTGCCGATCCCGGTCCCGGTCGCCTACTACTCCTTCGGCGGCTGGAAGGACTCCTTGTTCGGCGACACGCACGCGCACGGCGCGGAGGGCGTGCACTTCTTCACCCGCGGCAAGGTCGTCACCTCCCGCTGGCCCGACGAGAACCACCGCGGCCTCAACCTCGGTTTCCCCCGGAACGATTGAGAAGGACGGCACATGACGCTCACCGAGCACGACACCGCCGCGAGCGGCCTGCCCGAGGCGGGTTGGGGCAACCTGTGGCCGCACTTCACCCGGCTGGGCGGCCGCAGCACCCCGGTCATCACCCGGGGCGAGGGCACCTACATCTGGGACGACCGGGGCCGGAAGGTGCTGGACGGGCTGTCCGGGCTGTTCGTCGTCCAGGCGGGCCACGGTCGGCGCGAGGTGGCCGAGGCGATGGCCCGGCAGGCCGCCGACCTGGCCTACTTCCCGGTGTGGGGCTACGCGACGCCGCCGGTGGTCCAGCTGGCGGAGCGGCTGGCGGCCGCGGCGCCGGGGGACATCAACCGGGTCTTCTTCACCACCGGCGGCGGCGAGGCCGTGGAGAGCGCGTGGAAGGTCGCCAAGCAGTACTTCAAGCTGACCGGCCGCCCCCTCAAGCACAAGGTGATCAGCCGCGCGATCGCCTACCACGGCACCCCGCAGGGCGCGCTCGCGATCACGGGTCTGCCCGCGATGAAGCAGCAGTTCGAACCGCTGACCCCGGGTGGTTTCCGGGTGCCCAACACCAACATCTACCGGGCCCCCGAGCACGGCGACGACCCGGTGGCCTTCGGGCTGTGGGCGGCGAACCGGATCGAAGAGGCCATCCTGTTCGAGGGCCCGGAAACCGTGGCCGCGGTGGTACTCGAGCCAGTCCAGAACTCGGGTGGCTGCTTCACCCCGCCGCCCGGCTACTTCCAGCGGGTGCGCGAGATCTGCGACAAGTACGACGTCCTGCTCGTCTCCGACGAGGTGATCTGCGCGTTCGGCAGGCACGGCACCACGTTCGCGTGCGAGAAGTTCGGGTACGTGCCCGACATCATCACCTGCGCCAAGGGCATGAGCTCCGGCTACGCCCCCATCGGCGCCATGCTGACCACCGACCGCGTCGCGGAGCCGTTCCTGCGGGACAAGGTCATGTTCCCCCACGGCTACACGTTCGGCGGCCACCCCGTCGCCGCCGCGGCGGCCTTGGCGAACCTCGACATCTTCGAGACCGAGGGCCTCAACCGGCGGGTGCTGGACAACGAGGGTGCCTTCGGCGACACCATGCGCACACTGCTCGACCTCCCGATCGTCGGCGACGTGCGCGGGGACGGCTACTTCTGGGCCGTGGAGCTGGTGAAGGACAAGGACACCAAGGAGTCCTTCACCACCGAGGAACGCGAGCGCCTGATCCGCGGGTTCCTGCCGAAGGCCCTGTTCGACAACGGCCTGTACTGCCGCCCGGACGACCGGGGCGACCCGGTGGTGCAGGTGGCGCCGCCGCTGATCAGCGGCCAGGCCGAGTTCGACGAGATCGAGCGGATCCTGCGCCACACCCTGACCGAGGCGACCTCCCTGTTCTGACCGCCCCGTTCCGCCCGGCCCACGCGACCGGCCCGGGGAACTCCACTTCGACTATCGCGAGTGGACTTCCCCGGGCCGGTTCGCCGTTCGTGGCAACAGCAGGAGGCGGCTGGTCCTGGTGGCGTGCCAACAAGGTAGCGGGCGGGGCGTTGCTCCCGGACACGGGCCCAAGTCCGCCTTGGCGGCAGCAGCGACCCGCCGCGGCCGGGGAGCACGTGGCCACCCGACTCGGACCGATCGGCACGCCCCCCGGTAAAAGCGTTCGTGCGATGGGGTTTTCGCGCTTACCCTTCTCCCCATGGCAGCTACGACCCTCAAGGGGAAGAACGTCGACATCCAGCTCTGGGCCAAGCCCGAGGATGTCGAGTGGGCTGCCATGCAGCAGCTCTACAACATCGCGGCCCTGCCCTGGGCCTACAAGCACGTGGCCGTCATGCCCGACGTCCACTTCGGGAAGGGCGCCACGGTCGGTTCGGTCATCGCCATGCGGGATGCGGTTTCGCCCGCGGCGGTCGGGGTCGACATCGGGTGCGGTATGACCGCGGTCCGCACGTCGCTCACCGCGGCCGACCTGCCCGCGACGCTGGCGCCGCTGCGCAAGGCGATCGAGGCGGCGGTGCCGGTGGGCTTCGGCGCGCACAAGGACGCGGCGTTCTCGCGCCGGGACGCGCGGGACTGGAAGGTTTTCTGGAACGCCTTCGACGACCTGACCCCGGTGGTGAAGGCCAACAGCAAGCGCGCGGTGCAGCAGATGGGGACGCTGGGTGGCGGCAACCACTTCATCGAGATCTGCCTGGACACGACCGGGCAGGTCTGGGTGATGCTGCACTCGGGGTCGCGCGGGATCGGCAACGTGCTGGCCCAGCACCACATCGGGGTCGCGCGCAAGCTGGCGCACAACACCGAGCTGCTCGACCGCGACCTGGCCGTGTTCCTCGCGGGCACCCCCGAGATGGCCGCGTACCGCCACGACCTGTACTGGGCGCAGGACTACGCCCGCCGCAACCGCGGGGTCATGCTCCGCCTGGTGTGCGACGTGCTGCGCCGCCAGTTCCCGATCGTCACCTTCGAGGACCCGATCTCGGCGCACCACAACTACGTGTCGGAGGAGGTGCACTTCGGGGAGGAGGTCCTGGTCACCCGCAAGGGCGCCATCCGCGCGGGCCGGGGTGAGCTGGGCATCATCCCGGGGTCGATGGGCACCGGTTCCTACATCGTCCGCGGCCTCGGCAACCCGGAGTCGTTCGAGTCGGCGTCGCACGGCGCGGGTCGGCGGATGTCGCGCACCAAGGCCAAGAAGACCTTCACCACCGAGGACCTCAAGGCCCAGACGGCCGGCGTCGAGTGCCGCAAGGACTCGGGTGTGGTCGACGAGATCCCGGGCGCGTACAAGGACATCGACGACGTGATCCGCAACCAGGACGACCTCGTGGAGATCGTCACGAAGCTCAAGCAGGTCGTCTGCGTCAAGGGGTGAGTGAACGGCCCGGCCGAGCCGGGCCGTTCAGCCCAGGTCGGCGAGCTTGCGGTTGAGCACCGTGCGTTCCCGGTCGTTGCCGCACAGGTCGATGGCCGCCGCCAAGGCCGCCCGGGCCTCCGCGCGCCGGTCCAGCCGGATCAGCAGTTCGGCGCGCACCCCGGCGAGCAGGTGCGACCGGGCCAGCGCGTCGGAGGCGGCCAGCGCGTCCACCAGTGGGAGCGCGGCGGCCGGGCCCCGCGCCATGGAGACCGCCACAGCGCGGTTGAGGTCCACGATCGGCGACGGCGCCAGCGTGCCCAGCGCCTCGTACAGCGCCACGACGCGCGTCCACTTCGTCTCCGCGACCGAGGGGGCCACGGCGTGGCACTCGGCGATGGCGGCCTGCAACCCGTAGTAGCCGAACCCCCGGCCGATCGACTCGGCGCGGGCCAGGGCCGCGCGACCGCGGGTGATGGCGGACCGGTCCCAGCGGCGGCGGTCTTGATCTTCGAGCAGGACGGGCTCGCCGTCGGGGTCCGTCCGGGCGGGGAACCTCGCGGCGGTCAGCTCCAGCAGCGCCAGCAGGCCGTGCACCTCGGGTTCGTCCGGCACCAGCCGGGCCAGCACCCGGGCCAGCCGCTGCGCCTCGCCCGCCAGGTCGAGGCGGATCGCGGACTCGCCGGAGGTCGGCGACGAGCCCTCGGTGAAGATCACGTAGAGGACGCTGAGCACCGAGCCCAGCCGTCCCGCGCGCTCTTCGGACGGGGGCACCTCGAAGGCGACGTTCGCCGCGCCGAGGGTCTTCTTCGCCCGGGTGATGCGGGCCTGCACGGTCGCGGTCGGTACGAGGAACGCCCGCGCGATCTCGTCACTGGTCAGACCGCCGACGACACGCAGCGTCAGCGCGACCCGGGCCTCGGGGGACAGCAGCGGGTGGCACGAGACGAACATCAGCGCGAGCACGTCGTCGTCGATGCGTTCGGGGTCCCACGACTCCTCGACGGCCTCGCCCAGGTCGCGGGCCATGGTGGCGTACCGGTCGTCCAACGCGGACCGACGGCGGAACACGTCGATCGCCCGGCGCCTGCCGACGGTCAGCAGCCACCCGGCGGGCTCCCGCGGCACGCCCTCGCGCGGCCACGTCACCAGCGCCTCGGCCAACGCCTCCTGCGCCAGGTCCTCGGCCAGCGCGAAGTCGCCGGTGTACCGGGCCAGGGCGCCCACGATCCGCGCCGACTCGATCCGCCACACGGCGGCCACCGCCGCGCGACCGCTGTGCTCACCCATCGCCCCCACCCTAACCCGCGCCGACCGGGCCCCCGCGGGCCCGGTCCGGCGGGCGGGGGATCAGAGCTGGCCGGTGGACTCGCGCCAGGCGCGCTCCTTCTGGATCCACTCGTTGTCCTGCGGGAACTCGTCGATCGTGGTGACCCGGCGGATCTCGGTCTTGAAGCCCGCGCCCGCGCCGAGGACCGGCATCCGCCTGGCCCACTCGACGGCCTCCTCCTTGGAGGCCACGTTGAGGATGTAGAAGCCGTTGAACAGCTCCTTGGTCTCCCCGTACGGGCCGTCGGTGACCACCGGCGGCTCCGACGAGTAGTCGACCACCACACCCTCGGCGGCGTCGGCCAGGCCCTCGGCGGCGACCAGCACGCCCGCCCGGATCAGCTCGTCGTTGAACTTGCCGATGGTCTCCAGCAGCTGGCCGAAGTCGATGTTCACCATGCCCGCGAACGCCTCGTCGGTGGCCCGCATGATCAGCATGTACTTCATGGTGGTGACTCCCTCTGCGACTGGCGGACCGGCGCTCGGCCCGCGTACACCCCCAGGTCGAACGGGGACCGTCGCGGATCGACACACGGCCGGAAGTTTTTCCGAGAACTTCCGCGGCCAGCCTAGGCGGCCCGCTCGACGGCGTACGTCAGGTGCGTGACCAGCGGCGTGTGCCGCACCGAGACCGGCGTCAGGCCCACCCGGCCGGTGCCCTCGAACAGCCGCTCGCCCTGCCCCAGCAGCACCGGCGCGACGTGCAGGCGCAGCTCGTCGATCAGGCCCGCGGCGAGGTACTGGTTGACCGTCGACGCGCCGCCCGCGACGGCCACGGTCCGCTCCCCCGCCGCGGCGCGGGCACGCTCCATCGCCGCCTCGATACCGTCGGTGACGAAGTGGAACGTGGTGCCGCCCTCCATCTTCAACGGCTCCCGCTCGTAGTGGGTGAGGACGAACACCGGCGCGTGGTACGGCGGCTCGGCACCCCACCAGCCCTGCCAGTCCAGGTCCCACGCGTCGCGACTCGGGCCGAACATGTTCCGCCCCATGATGTAGGCACCCGCCTCGGTGATCGCGGCGATCTCCTCGGCGTTGTCCTCCGCCGCGTCGAACATCCAGCTGTGCAGGGACTGCTCGACCCCCTCCCCGAGCGGCGCGTCCAGGCTCTGGTTCGGACCGGCCACGTAGCCGTCCACCGACGCCGCGATGTCACAGGTCACCTTGCTCATCCGAGAGTCCTCCTCGTGGCCGCGCCCCTCTGGCGCGCTACCCCCATGTCGGAGCCGCCGACGCCGTCTCGACATCCTCCCCGGAACTTTCCCGACGGGCACCGCGGGGCCACTCCGCCGGGAGGTGCCTGAGATCACCGCGGATCCAGGGCGGCGAAGCGCTCCCCGAGTGGACGGACCGGGCGTAGTCTTCGGCTGATCATGGACGAGTCGACCCGAGTCGACCGGCGCCGGTGGTGGGGGTGGCCCGCCTCGGGTGCCGTGCCGGTGTCGGTGTTGCTCGTGGTGAGCGTGGTCGAACCCGGCCACCTCCTGGTGTTCCGGTACCTGCGCCTCCCCGGTCTGCTCGGCACGCTGTTCATCCTGCTGATCGCGTTCACCTGTTTCCTCGCCATCCGGAGCGGGGCCTGGCGGCTGTTCACGACCGCGGTGCTGGTGGTGTTCGCCGTGCTGTGGGCGGGCGTGGCCTTCATTTTCGGCGCCGGCGCGGGCGACGACGACGTGGTCGCGCGGTATCCCTCGCCCACCGGCGACCACGAGGTGATCGTCCAGCCCGGCATGGCGGGCGGGCTGTTCGACCACAACTACTCCCTCCGCGTGCGCCACGGCCACGGCTTGGTGGCGCGCGAGTGGGACCTCGGCTGCGTCTTCGAAGACCTCGGCGGCAGCCTCGCCGTCGACTGGGTCGGGCCACACCGCGTGCGGGTGGCCGTGTGGCACAACGAGCCGCCGGTGGTGGTTGACGTCGACCAGTCCACGGGCGAGCCCGAGCAGTTGGCCAGTTCCTCGACCTGCTGACACCGCGACGCGGGTTTCGGGCACGTCCCGGGATCCGCACAACGCCGCCCACCGCCTGTCCGACCTCCGGCTGGAGGTGGGGGGAATGCGAATGGGTGTTGCGTTTCTGCTGCTGGCGGTCGCCGGGTGCGCCACCGCCGCTCCCACCCCGAAAAGCCCACCTCCCGCGACGGGCTTCCTGGCCTCGGTGCGCGTCAACGGCGGACTGTGCCAGGGCGAGCCGTGCGGGGAGTTGCTGGCGGTCGACGCGGGCGGCCGGTGGCGGCGCATCCGCACCACCTCGGAGATGTGGACGGGCACGTTGCCGGAACCGCGCCTGCTGGACCTGAGGTCGGCGGTCGCGGCGTCGCGGCTACCCGAAGGCGGGACCGGGGTGTGCGCGGCGGCGGACGGCCCGACCCTGACCCACGCGGTGGCCGTCGACCGGGTGCTGCGGTCGGCGAGTTCGTGCGGCGGGTCGGTGAACGCGGCCGACAGCGCGGTGCGGGCGCTCGACGACCTGCTGCTCGACCTGGGCGGATAGCCGCTCAGGAGCATCAGGACCAGGGGAACGGGAACTGGGTCTCGCGCTCGCCGTTGAGGTAGTGCGCGGCGTGCTGCTTGAACCGGGAGTGGTAGGCGTCGTCCTCGGTCAGGTCGGTGTAGGTCTCGAAGTTGATGTCGAGCAGGCCCGCGGTGTGCGCCAGGTAGACGTCGAAACCCGGGTACATGAGCCCCAGGTACGGCAGGTCGTCGAAGTCCAGCGCGAGGATCGGGTACTCGCCGAGGTCGTCGGGTTCGCCGACGGCCAGCACGCGGCGCGAGTCGGAGCCACCGGGGAGCAGGAACACCTCGGGCAGCGCGTCGTTCAGCGGCGCGAACTCGGGTGCCCACGGGTCGCCGAACTCGGCACCGACCAACCGGTCGATGGGGCGCGGGGCGAAGGTGCCGTCGGCGGCGAACCAGCCGTGGCGGGCCAGCAGGCTGGTGTCGTAGGCGAGCCACGCCTTCAGGCTCGGGGACAGCGGGCGCCCGGACGGGAACCGGGCCGCCGCCAGCGCCTCCGCCGACATCGGGGTGGGGGTGCCCTCGACCCACGGTTCGCGCGCGTAGCTCAGCATCGAGCGGGTGGGGTTCACCCGGACCGCCTCGATCACCCGCTCCACCAGCACCGCGCCCTGTGCTTGATCCGCCATGGCGGCAAGCTAACACCCCGGCGCGGGTCGATCACCGCAGCGGGGGTAGGTCCGGGTGCAGCCTGCGGTCGCCGATCAGGTACGCGGTGGGCGGCGCGACCAGGGCCGGTCCGCAGCGGCCGTGGATGATGTCCTCGGTGGTGGCTCCGATCACCGAAGGCACCGCCGGGTCGGCGGCCAGTTCCAACACCCGGTGCCGCAGCCGGGCCGCCGCGGCCGTCGTCGCGACCAGCTCGTGGATCTCGAAGCGGCGGACCTGCCACCACGACACCCCGGGCACCGCGTACGGCCCCTCGACGACCGTGCGCACCGGCCGGAACGCGGACCCGCCGAGGTCGGACGCCACGTGCGCGAACCCCGACTCGGCCAGCGCCTCGCCGAGCTCCCGGTTCAGGCACTCGACAGCGTCCTCGCGGTAGGTCCCGCTGTCGAACCACGCCCGGAACCCCCGCAGCGACCGGCGCGGCAGCAGGCCCCGCACGTCCGACCGGGTGCCCGCGCCGCGCGCCGCCGGGCGTTCCGGGCGGAAGCCCAGCTGGTCCAGCACCCGAGCGCCGGGTTCGAAGAACTTGAACACCCCGCCCGGCGGACCGTAGGCCCCGGGGCGGGAACGGTTGTGGACCAACACATAGCAACCGTCGTCGGGGATCCGCAGGAACGCCGCGTACGACACCCGGACCGCGCGGTCGCGCACCGCCCACGACCGCCCCCGTGCCCCCGCCCACGGCGGCTGAGCTGACCGCCAGGACACCAGCATCCGCCTCCCACCGCCGACCCCAACCTTGGCACACGCCACTACGCCGGTCCAGCGGGCGAAAGCGCGGAAGTGCCGCTGTCGAGCAATTGTCCACCGCGGCGCGAAGAACCTTCACGATCGAGCGGGCGATTCCCGCTCAGTGCAACACCTTCAGCCCGACGACGCCCGCGACGATCAGCACCAGGCAGAGCACCCGGCCCACCGCGACCGGTTCGGCCAGCGCGACCATGCCGTAGACGGCGGTGCCGACCGCGCCGATGCCGACCCACACCGCGTACCCGGTGCCCACCGGCACCGCGCGCAGCGCGTACGCGAGTCCCGACATGCTCACCACCAGCGCGACGGCGAACACCACCGACGGCACCAACCGGGAAAACCCCCGCGAGGCACCGAGTGCCACCGCCCACACCGTCTCGAACAGACCCGAGACCACGAGCACAACCCAAGCCATGACAACCTCCGCAGCAATGGTCGACCACATCACTGCGTCGTCTTGGCGTAACCGGGTACGACGCGCTCGTCCGGGGCCGCCGAGGCGGCCGGAACCCAAGGTAGCACGGGAACACCACTGTGGACCGGCCGATCAGATGGCCTCGATCACCCCGTTCACGGTGCCGGTCAGCACGCGGTCGATCAGGTCGAGCGTGGCCTGCGGCGGCGGGTTCACGTAGGCGTAGTTGACGGCGACCACGACCTCGTTGTGGCCGACGACCGCGACGCGCTGCTGCTGGATGACGGTGAAACGCGTCTTCCCCTGGCTGCTGGGCACCGCCAGGGAATACCCGTTGGCGGGGTAGCGGATGCCCGTGGGCCGCTGGGGCGCCATCCGGACGTCGAGCGTGCCGCCCCTCGGCGACTTCCTGGGCATGGTGAAGCGGGAGCAGGCGGCGAGCTGGGCGTCGAGTGCGGTCAGCGGCCGCGGCTCGGCGGCGTAGGAGGTCAGTTCGACGAGCACGGTGATGCCGGTGAGCGTCGACGCGGCGGGGACTTCATACGCGCGCGCGAGATCCCCGGTGTGCGGCAAGGTGTCCTTGACCGCGTCGTACTTCACCAGCTCGGCGTCGCACGACGCGGGGGTGACCGTGGTGTGCCCGGAGTCCGGTTTGTCGGCGGGTTTCGCCCCGCCGGGCAACATCGCGGGCACCCGGTCCAGCACAGCGACGATCCCGGCCTGGTCCAGGACGCGGCCGTGCGGCGCCTCGGCCGGTGTGGAGGTCGGCGGCGCCGTGCTGTTGGCGACGGTGTACGGCGCGGCGCTCGACGACTGCTTGGCGAGGAACAACTCCGCCATGCTCACCTCGCCGTCCCCCTCGCTGATGGTGACCCGGGAGAGCCTGCCGTCGAGGAGGAGCCCGGTGAGCACGACCACCAGCGCGGCGACGCCGACCGCGAGGAACACCGGTCCACGCCGGGAAACCCACCGCGCCAGGGCGGCCGCGACGGGCAGGAGCAGCGGGAGCGCCACCACGGCGGCGACCAGTGTCGGCCACAGCGGGCCACGCATCACGTGGTCCAGGACATAGGCGTGCTTGCCGTAACCGCTGAGGTTGAGCACGAGCAGGTGCTGCGCGCCACCCGCGACCGCCGCACTGACAAGTCCACACAGGACAGCGACGGGCAACTCGCGCAGCACCCGCCGCCGGGCGAGGGCGACCCCGATGACGGCGACCAGCCCGGCGATACCGCAGATCCACCACCGCTGGTACAGCAGGAAGTTCATCCGCGCGGTCGAAAGCCCTTCCTGGACGCGCAACTCCCAGGACAGGGTCGCGATCGCGGCACCCAGCACGGCCGTGACGCCGGTGATGAGCGCGGTCGTCCACCCGATCCACGGCCTGCGCCCCCGGACGAGCACGAGCACCAAACCCAGTACCAGCAAGGCCGGTCCGTAGTCGAACAGCCGGGTGAACCCAGCGGTCGTGAGGTGGCTCCGGATGTTCCCGGTGCGCACGCCGAGCAGGTCGCCCGTGATGTGCAGCCCCAGCACCCCCGAGGTGGTCGCGTTCCACATCAGGGCAAGGGTCACGGCTACGGCCAGTACCGCCCCGAGTCTACTGAGGACATCCCGCGGCCCACTCGGCGCGGGGACAGCCAGCCGGGTCGCGAGTGCCGCGGTCAACACGGACACCGCGAGCGCGCCGACGACGAGCGCGACGACCAACGGGACCACGTACGACCCGTACAGGTCGGGCACGACGTACGGCAGGCCGGGGATCGGCAGGAAGTACCCGGCGACGAGCCCGACCACCGCCCCCGCGCAGGTACCGGGCCAGCCGGGGGCGCCCGCGGCGACCCGCCGCGTCCACGCGGGCACGGTCACCGAGGCCCAGACGAAGGCGCCCACGACCACCCCGAGGTCGGACTGCCAGCTCGTCCGGTCCGCCGCGTTCACGCTCACGGCCAGCACGTACAGGGACTGGGTGGTCGCCATCGACACCACGCCGACCGCGGCGGCGAGCACGAACCCGCCCCACCGCCGCACCGGGTCCGGCCCGAGGCGGCGCGCCGGTGCCGGGTGGTGGCCGAACAGCCGCCGGAGACCGGTGGGCGCCCGCCGCGACCGCAGCAGGGCGGCCAGCCGGGTCGGGTCGGCGGTGGCCTCGACGGCGTAGCGGTCGGCGGCCAGCTCGCGCCTGCGCAGCAGGGCCGCGCGCAGCACCAGCAGCGCGACGGCGCCGACCACGGCGGTGAGCAGGGACAGGCCGAACAGCTCCAGCGCCGTGGCGGGGAGCCCGAGCACGGGCAGCAGGCCGACGAGCAGCGCGGGCACCACGAGCCAGCCGACCCACCAGGCCGCCGAGGCCCACCGCACGTCCCGGGCCCGGACGTGCCCGATCTCGTGCAGGACCACGGTGTCGAACGCGGCGCGGTCGGCGTGGGCGAGCCCGAGCGGGACCACCACCCGGTGCCGGGTACCGGGCAGGGCGGTGGTGAACGCGTCCCGGACCCCGGTGGTGGGTGGCGCGACCACGAGCAGCGGGCGGTGGCGGCCGGTCAGGCCCTGGCTGTCGCACAGCTCGGCGAACCGCGCGGTCAGCCCCTCCCGCACCGCGGCGGGCACGGCGACCCGGGACGGGCGCAGCTGCCACCGGACGAGCAGGCCGCTCGCGGTCATGAGCAGCAGCGCGACGACCGGCAGGACGAAGACACCGGCGAGGAGCATCCGCAGCCGGGCGGGCTCGATGTCGTTGCCGCAGGCCCCGGCGACGGCCTCGCCGACCGCCCCGGGGAAGCCCGCCTCGTCGGCGACCGAGAAGCCCCGCGCGGCGAAGCAGTCGACCACGGCGCGGGTGGGTCCGCCGAAGCCGAGCGTGGTGGCGAACGCGCCCGCGGCCCCGAGACCCGTCGCGGCGGCCGCCAGGACGATCATGGCGTACACCCACCACACCCGGTCCGGGGCGGCGGCGGGGCGCGGGGACGCGGTGGGCTCCCGCCCGGCACTCATTCCGGTTGCCCGCCCGCGGCGGCGCGCAGGGCACCGTTGATCGCGTCGGCCAGCAGGGTGGCCTCCGACTCCGAGAGCCCGAGCGTCATCCCGTGCGCGACGCAGGCCGCGCGCACGGCGGCCACCTGGTCGAGCCGGATCGCCACCGCGGCCGGTTCCCGGCGGCGGCGCCACCACCGGCGCTTGCGCAGCCCGGCGAACGCGGCCGCGCCGACGACCTGGGCGACGGCGCCGGTGAGCAGCGGGAAGACGACGTCGCTGAAGACCACGGGACCGGCACCGGACCCGACCGTCCCGGCGGCGGCGCCCGCCACGCCGCGCCGCCCGCCGTCGTGCCACGAGACGGCCACCAGGTCGAAGTAGTCGAGTTCACCGGGTGCCGCCGCGGCGATCGCGGCCCTGGCCACCCCGGCCAGCGCGACGGTCACCGCCGCCCCGGTGTCGGTGTCCTCCGGGTGGGCCATGTCCGTCATCCGACCATCCGATCCACGCGTGTCCGGCGAGCTCGGTCCACCGGGGGAATCGCGGTCTGGACCACCGGCATTACACCGGGATCCGTTGCCGCGCACCGAAGTCACGCGATTGGACCATGCGGTCCGCGATGAATGCCCCACCGGGACAAGGAAATCCCCGGGCCGGAAGCCTCTGGTGTGCGAGGGCCTGACACGATGTCGGTCGAGGGCGCGCGGGAAGGGAGTGGCCGGTGGCGGGGTTCCTGGCGGTGGCGGAGGAGTTGTTGGCGATCCGGTCGACGGCCGATCGGCCCGTCGACCTGGCCCGGGCACTGGACTTCACGCTGGCCGAGGCGGGCCCCGGGTGCACCGTGGAGCGGTTCGAGTCGAACGGGAAGCCGAGCGCGCTGGTGTACCGGGGTGTTCGGCGGCCGCGGTTCCGGGTGGTGCTCAACGGGCACCTCGACGTGGTGCCGGGCAACGACGACCAGTTCCGGCCGCGACTGGTCGGGGACCGGTTGTACGCCCGCGGTGCGCAGGACATGAAGCTGTCCGCGCTGGTGATGGCCCAGGTGTTCCGGGAGTTCGCGGGGTCGGCGGCGGTTGGCCTCCAGTTGGTGACGGACGAGGAAGTGGGCGGTCGGGACGGGACGCGGCACCAACTGGAGCAGGGGGTCGCCACCGATTTCGTCGTCATCGGCGAGCACAGCGCCCTGCGGCTGGTGACCGAGTCCAAGGGGCTGCTGACGGCTCGGCTGCGGGTCAGGGGCCGCGGCGCGCACAGCGCGTACCAGTGGCTGGGCGAGAACGCGGTGCTCAAGGCCGTGCGCGCGGTGGACCGGATGCTGGCCGCCTACCCGGTGGCCACCGAGGAGGCTTGGCGCACGACGGTGAACGTCGCGCGGATCGACAGCGGCTCGTCCGCGGTGAACCAGGTCCCCGCCGAGGCCACGGTCTGGCTGGACGTCCGGTACCCGGCCGAGGACACCGACTTCGCGGATCGCACGGCCGAGGAGGTGGCGGCGCACCTGAGCGGGCTGGCCGGGGTGCCGGTGGAGGTCGACGGCGTGGAGCCGCCGCACCGCGCCGACCCGGCGAGCGCGGACGTGCGCGCGCTCCGCGCCGCGGCCCGCGCCCAGGGGTACTCGGGCGACCCGCTGCGCAAGCACGGCGCCGCCGACTCCCGCTTCTACCACCAGCGCGGCGTGGACGCGGTGATCTTCGGCGTCGGCGGCGACGGCCAGCACGGCCCGGAGGAGTACGCGGACCTCACCACCGTCGAGCCGTACCGGCGGGCGCTGACCGCGTACCTGGCGGGCCTGGCCTGAACCCGGGCGTGGTCCCGGTCGCCACGACGGCCGGGACCACGCGCCCACTCACCTCCCGCTGTCCCCGGACCGGGAACCCTGCTCGGGCGCGGTGCCGCGACGCCCGCCCTGCTCGGGGATGGTGAACCGGTCGTCACCCCGGGAACCGCCGCGGTCGTTGTCACCGCCGCCGCGGCCGTCCGACGAGGTCATCTCGGGGCGGCCGGGCCCGGAGGTCCCGTGGCCGATGGCGAACCCGCCGATACCGCCGACCAGCAGCAGCGCCGCGGCCACACCCGCGACGGCGAGGTCGCGCAACGACAGCCGCTTCCGGGTCCGCGCGGGCGGTGCCCAGTCGCGGGGACCGGCGGGCCGCGCCTCGTGCGCGGTGGCGGGCTGGGGTGCTTGCGGCGCAGCCGGGGTGGGCTGCGCGGTGGGCTCGTCGGCCGGGGTGGGCCGGGTGTCGTCGTTCATGGTTCCTCCCTGGTGGTCGCTCTGAGCATCGGCAGCGCACCTGGGTGTTTTCGAAGTGGTGGCTGTGCGTCCGCTGTGGTTTCGGGTCGGCGGAGTGGGTATCCACGGTCCGACTTGGATTGGGAGGGCGGGCCATGACCACCACTAGGGAACCCGTTGGTGTGGTTGCGAGCGGGGGGCACCGGGTACCCCGAGTGCTGTTCCGGCTGCCAGGGGTCTACCGACCGCAGGAGGACACCAGGCTGCTCGCGTCGGTCGCCGCCGACTACCCGGCGCCGTTCGGCACGCGGGTGCTGGACCTCTGCACCGGTACCGGCGCGCTCGCCCTGGCCGCGGCGACCGTGGGCGCGGGGGCGGTCACGGCGGTGGACATCTCCCGGTCGGCCGTGTGGTCGGCCAAGGCGAACGCCTGGTGGCACCGCCTTCCGGTCCAGGTGCACCGGATGTCCTTCCTCGACATGGCGAACCGGCGGTTCGACCTCGTCCTCGCCAATCCCCCGTACGTGCCCGCGCGCGTCGACCGCGACCCGCGCTGGGACGCGGGGTTCGACGGCCGCTCCCTCCTCGACCCCCTGTGCGACGCCGCGCCGGGACTGCTCACCGAGACGGGCACCATGCTGCTCGTCCACTCCGCCGTGTCGGGAGTGGACGCGACACTGGACCGGCTGCGCTCCGGTGGTCTGCGCGGCGACGTGGTGGCGCGGCAGCGGGTGCCGTTCGGCCCGGTGATGCGGGCCCGCGCGCGGTCTCTTGAGCACGCGGGCCTCATCGAGCCCGGCACGCGCCACGAGGACTTGGTGGTGGTCCGTGCCTCCCGGGCCTGAGACGCGCCGGGTCGTCATCGAACCCGCCGGTCCCATCCTCGTGGAGGGTCCGGTCGACCTGGTGCTGCCCGACGGCAGCACCGTGCGCGACGACCGGTTCATGGTGGCGATCTGCGCGTGCCGGCGCAGCAAGCGCTACCCGCTGTGTGACACCAGCCACCGCCGCAAGGTGCGCGCGGACTGAGATCCGGGCGTCACAACGGCTCGCGCAAAGTCGACTCGCCCGCGCGCCAGTGGGTGAGCAGGTGGTCGGCGAGGTCCTGTTCGAGCAGTTCCGTCGCCTGGATGCCGAAGACGACGTCCGCGGCGAGGTCGGGTTCCTGTTCGAGCAGACCGCCGACCACGTCCTTGCGCATCACCTGCTCGTGCACGGCGTCCGCCTCGATGTGCTCGGTGTAGAACCGGTTGCACGGTGCGGACGCGCCCAGCCGGGTCAGCGCCTGGTCCATCCGGGCCGCGCTCGGGCCGGTGGTGATCTCGGCCGCGGTGAAGTGGCCGACCAGCGCGCCCCGCCACCGCCGGTGCAGCCCGAACAGCGACATCATGTTGACCGTGGCGAGGGCGTGGGCGGGCACGTGCTCCAGGTAGCCCAGGTACGCCGCCGACATCCCGGCGGCGGTGAGCAGGTCGGCGAACAGGCGGGCGTGCACGCGGTCCTCGCGTCCACCACCGAACTCGTCGAACTCCACGGCCACCAGCGCCGCCTTGGGGCGGCCGGACAGGCGCGGGATGACCCACGCGTGCGGGTCGGCCTCCTTGAGGTGGTAGATCGACCGGTGCGCGAAGTACTCCCGCATCTGCCACCACCGCGCCTCGTCGCGCAGGTAGTGGCTGACGCCGTCCCCGGGTACCTCTTCCACCAGCAGGCCCGACAATTCACCGTCCACATCGGAGCCACCGGCCACCCGCGCCCGCAGGGCGTCCAGGAATCCGCGCTCCAGTTCGGCGCGTAGCCGCAGCAGGGACGGGTCCCACTCCCAGGCGGGGTCGACACCCGCGAAGCCCCGGTAGTGCAGTTCGTAGCAGACGTGCAGCGCCAGCTGGGCGTCGTCACCCAGCGGGTCCGCCGCCGGGGACGGCGTTCCCAGGCGCCCGCCGCGCAGCGCGGTGGACACGGCGTCGGAGATCTCGCCGCGCGGGGCGGGCAGGGTGGGGCGGTCGAGCGTGGTGGTCATGGGCCCTCCTGAGTCACCCCACCCGCATACCCGGCGATCGAGGGTTCCAGTCCTCTGCCCACCGACAACGCCATCCGCCGTGGGACGCCCGCCACGCCGACGACCTTGGCCAGGTCGCGCTGGAGCTGGGCACCGGTCCGGGGCTGGCCGCTCAGCAGCGCCCGGACCTCGTCGGTGTCGCCGGTGTCGGCCAGCGCGTCGCGGGTGTGGAGGAGGAGGCCGTGCAGGAGGACCACGGCCGACGCGGGGACGCGGTTGCCCAGGTCGACGGCTTGGCCTCGGGGACCGTACCGGCTGGCCGCCCACACGGCGGCCTGGGCGTCGGACGGTGGGATCGCGGCGGCCTCGCGGCCGCGTTCGAGGTCGGCGAGGGCGGTGCGGACCAGGGCGCGGCTCAGCAGGGCCTGCAGGAGCGCGTCGTCGACGGTGGCGGCGGTGTCGGCGATGCGGAACTCCACGGTCGGCAGGCGGGGCGCGGGGCGCGCGTACCAGAACGACTGGTCCTCGTCGGCCAGTACGCCGTAGTCCACCAGGCGCGCGACCTCGGCCTGCCAGGCCTGGTGGTCGGCGGCGTACGGCGCCAGGCCGGAGCCGGGGAACCGGGACTGCTGCACCACCCGCCAGCTGCCGTACCCGGTGTCGCGGCCGCCGTGCAGCGGGGAGTTCACCGACAGCGCCAGCAGGGTCGGCAACCACCGGTTGACGTGGTTGACGACCGCGACCGCGGTGTCCTTGTCCGGCACGCCGACGTGGACGTGCAGCCCGCAGGCCTCGTAGTCGCGGGTCACCCCCGCGTACGCGCCGTCGATGCGCGCAAAGCGGGGTCCCCCGATCGGGTCAGTCGTCGTGTCCCGTGTGAGTGGCGGCGTGCCCATCGGCACGGCCACCACCCCCGCCCGCCGCGCCACCTCGGCCAGCGCCTGCCGCAGGGCGGCGAGCTGGGACCGCAGCTCCCCCGCCGTGGCGCACACCCCGGTCGCGGTCTCCACCTGGGACGCGCGCAGCTCACGCTGCACGATGGCGCCCGAGGGCAGCGACCGCCCGGCGGCCTCCGCGAGCACCCGCGCGACGGCGGGCACGGTAGCCCCCGTCGCGGGCTCGACCAGCAGGAACTCCTCTTCCACGCCCATGGTCCGGGCGTCGGTGCCGACCATCCGGGTCCCCCTCCACGTCGCGTCGATGAGGTACCCGCATCGTCGGCGGGGGTAAACCGGTGGCCCCGGCGCGCCCCGGGACCACCGGTTCGGGTCGACCGGGCTCAGCTCAGGCCGAGACCCAGGTCGAGACACGGCTGGGGCCGGAAGACGCCGTCCCAGGTGCACTTGAGCTTGAGGCTGTAGTTGGCACCCGTCGGGTTGAACGGGTTGTACGCGCCGGGTCCGGCGATCCAGCCGCAGTAGCCGCCGCCGGACAGGGCCGCCACCTGGCCGTCCGGGCTGACCGTCGCGGTGCCGAACGGCTGGAAGCCGCCGGGCTGGAACCCGCTGTTCAGCGCGAACGCGGTACCGCGCAGGTCGACGTTGCCGATGCCGCTGGTGCCGTTCCCGGCACAGGCCATGCCGACGCCGTAGGGCAGGCTCCGCACGGTCTCGCTGCCGTGGGTGAGCGAGCCGCTGGAGGCGGCGAAGGTCAGGTCGTTGATGTCCACCTCGAGGGTCTTCGGGTTGACCCGCAGCTTGGTGAACGACGAGCGCACGTTGGTGCCGGGCGCGGCGCCGCCCGCGGTGTACTGGGAGAAGTTGGCCGAGGCCCCGGTGTTGGACAGGTTCAGGTATTCGCGCGGGGTGCCCGCCATGTCGTGGCAGTAGACGCCGAGCAGGTACCGGTTCCCGGCGAGGATGTAGTTGCCGTCGGGCGCGCCGGGCAGCACCGCGCGCAGAGCGGCGCAGCTGTCGAGCAGCCCCCGCGCGCCCACGGGCTGGGCCGCGGCGGGGGCGGCGGTCGCGGCGCCCACCGCGACCAGCGTGGTGAAAATCGCCAGGGAATTGCGCAAGAGAGATCTCACTGTCTTCTCGCAATCGGAGTATTCCACAGCGGACAGAAACGACTGGAGATTAACAGCCCATTGCCCGCGCCAGGTCCACACGAATGAGTGGTACTACGGCTCGTTGCCCCTTCGGGCGTGCCGCGCCGCCCCATCGGCAGCACCATGGCGTCGACGGATGATCACCCCCGGCGCGATAGGCCGGGGGCGAGCAGAATCAAAAACCGGAGAGCTATGCGGAAGGCGGACTCCATGCGCACCACGACCCGACTCCTGGCGGTGGCCATCGCCACCACCTTGTCCGCGGTCATGATCACCCCACCCGCGAGCGCCGCGAGAGGAACTTTCACCTTTTACGACAACGACGGCGGAATGGGCATCGTCGACCCCGATGACGATGTCTGCTACCGGCTCGGTTTCACTATCCGCCAACTCGACAACGCGACCAACCGCTACGCTGCCGTTTTCGCCAAGGCCGAATGCGGGGGTGCTTCGGTGAACGTCCTGCGCCCGCGCTCGGCCGCCCCGGCCCCGGGTGACGCGTGGGTCCGCTTCCAACGTTCCCGCTCCGGCGGGGCGGTCGTCGTCGGTTCCAAGGCCCAGTGCAAGACGGGGACCGGCACCCCGAGGACCCCGGGCCGACCGCGGTAGGCCCGTAGCGCCGCCGCCCGGCCCGGCGATCACCCCGGCGTGCACAAGTGGATCAGCGCGGAGTCCCCGGAGCGGAAGCGGACGGCGCGGCGGCAGGCCGTGTCCCGCGTGCTCGCGGCCACCGAGAGCGCGCTGGCGCAGACCTTCGCCACCGTCCCTCCCCTGCTGCTGACCCTGCGCTGCGCACCGGAGTTGGCCGCGCCGGGCAAGCGGCCCCCACCCGCCCGCGACCACACCGACATCGTGGAGGTCTACGAGACGACCGGGCGCGCGTTGCTGCTGCTGGGCAACGGCGGCGGCGGCAAGAGCACGCTCATGACCCGGCTGTGCGTCCACCTGTGCCGGGAACAGGCCGAGCGGGACGACCCGGTGGTGCCGGTGCTGGTCACGCCGGGGGCGTGGCGGGGCGGTTCGTTCGAGCGGTGGCTGGTCGAGGCGATCGTCGACGCCTACCCCGGCGTCCCGCCCCGCAAGGCCGCCCAGTGGGTGGCCGAGCGCGCGGTGGTGCTGCTCGTCGACGGCCTCGACGAGGCGGGCGACGAGCGGGCCGGGTTCCTCCACGAGCTGGACCGGTTCCTCGACGCGGGACCGGTTCCGGTCGTGCTGAGCTGCCGGACCGACGACTTCACCGGCCTGGCGGTCCCGGGCGCGTTCACCTACGCGGTGCGCGTGGTGCGACCCGAACTCGACGCGGCGCGTGACTACTTCCGCATCGTCGGCACACGCGCGGGCGACACCGCCGCCGAGGTGTCCGCGCGGGACACCAAGTGGTGGGACCTGGCGCGGGAGCCCCTGATGCTGGGGGTCATCGCGCACCTCGCCGCCACGGCACCGGACGAGCCGGTACTGGTCTCCGGCTCGGCCAAGCGCAGGCGCGGGCACATCCTCGGCCGCTACGTCGACTCGATGATCTCCCGGCGCGGCGGTCCGCCGAAGGGGTGGACCGCGGCGGACGCGCGGCGGTGGCTGGCCTGGCTGGCGTGGTGGATGCGGTCGCACGACGCGCACGAGTTCTACGTCGACCGGGTGCCGGGGAACTGGCTGCGCGACGTGCTGCCGTACGGCCTCCACCGGCGGCCGGGGCTACGGGTCGTCGTCACTGCGGCGCTCCTCCTCGGGTTGGGCGCCGGGGCGGTGGTCACCGTGCTCGTCGCGCCGATCTTGCCGGAGGTGACGCTGCTCCACCTCGCGCCGGTGCTGGGGATGACGGTGTGGAGCGTCCGGTCGAACTACCTCGGGACCGGGGACACCATCCGGCTGACGTGGCGGGTGCGGTGGCGGTGGGTCACCGCCGTCCTGGCCATGATGACCAGCACCGTGGCGGTCGTGCTGCTGCTCCCCGGGCTCCTCGCGGAGTTGGCCGTCGCGGACAGCGCCCTGCTCTCCGGCGTCGCGCTGACCCTGGGGAACCTGCCCGCGCTCCTCGCGACCACGATCGAGGCGGAAGGCAGGCCGAACCGGGCGGGCGCGCCGCCGGGAGCGCGGTTGCGGCGGTCCGCGCGGGTGGCCTGGATCAGCGCGCTGACGATCGGCCCGGTGATCGCCGTCGGCCGCACGGCGCTGATGGTGCCGACCTGGGGCCTGGCGGCGACCGCTGCCTACGCGCTCACGCTCGCGATCAGCGCCGGGGCGTGCTGCTGGTTCGTCTTCGGCGGTTTCCCCACCTTGCAGTACCGGGCCCTGTTCCGCGCGATGGCGGCCACCGGGCGCGGGCCCCGCGACTACCTCGCGTTCCTCGACTGGGCGCGCTCGCACCTGGTGCTGCGGGTCTCGGGCAGCGCCGTGCGGTTCCCGCACCGGGAGATCCGGAACCACCTGGCGGACAAGTGGGCGCCTCCGGGGCGGCCGCGGGTGGGCCGCCCCGGGGGCGTCGGTCAGCGGAGCTTGTAGGCGTCGATGATCGTCAGCTCCACGGACTGGCCCGAGCGGTCCGCGGACTTGGCGCGCACCGAGACCGTGCCCACCGCGTCCGGGTGCGACAGCACGGCGGTGCTGCCGAAGACGGGCGCCTTCTGCCAGGTCTTGCCGCTGTCGTAGGACACCTCGACCGTGAGCGAGCGCGGGCTCCGGGTGTCCGTGTCGCCCTGCGCCTGGAGGGCGAACCGGACCGGGAACGTCTTGCCCTTGCGCGCGGCGTTGTCCTTGTCCAGCCCCGCGAGCACCCGCAGCGTGGAGATGGGCAGCGGCTGGAGGGTGTCGGTGTGGCCGGAGTGGAACGTCCACGTCGCGGTCACGCGGGTCGAGGTGTCGGCCGTGCCGGGGGCGCGGGTCGAGTCGGCGACCAGCTTGTAGTCCCCTTCCTCGGCGGGCACGGTGAACACCGCGGGCGCCGGGTCGGTCCAGTCGCCGATCTTCGCGTCACCCTTGTACAGCGTGGTGATCCGGCTCGCCGGGGCGGCGTCGCCCGCGTTGCCGCCACCGTCGCCGAACAGCGACATCGACGCGCGGATCGTCTCCTTGGTCCGGCTGAGGAACGCCTGGCCCTTGGGCATCGGCGGGAACACCGGGCCGAACACGCCCTGGTTGTAGACCTCCGTGTAGTCGCGGCCCGCCCGGTAGCGCCGGACCGGGCTCAGCACCGTGCTGTCCGCGGTGGTGCCCTGCCCCAGCTGGACGAGCTGGGTCGTCCACTGCGCGCCGTCGGCCTCGGTCGTGTAGTACTCGTCGCGGACCCGGGGCAGCGCGGCCGTCTCGTAGCCCGCGTTGGAGTCCAGCACGCTGCCCTCGGTCGGGTACGGGAACGCGCCGCGCATGCCCAGCCGACCGGCGGCCGTCGAGCGGAGGTCGGCCCGCACGTGCGCCAGGTCTCGTTTGGACGGGTGCTTGGTGAACCCGGTCGGCAGGGCACCGTGACCGAAGTAGGCCAAGCCGTAGAACTCACCGTTGTCACCCAGCCACTGGGTCTGCACCTTGGTGGTCAGCGCGGTCCCGGGCACGGGCGCGCCCACGCCCGCGGTCGCGGTTCGGGTGATGTCCGTGGCCGCGAGGCCGGTCGCGAAGTCGCCGTAGGTCAGGGCGACGTCGGCGAAGGTGCTGCGCGCCTTGGTCGGCGGGGTGATCTTCAGCGGCTTGGTCCTGCGGTAGTCGATCACGACCTCGGTGTCGCCGGTGACGGTGAACGTCGGCTGGAACAACCAGCTCAGGTTGTCCCCCACCAGCAGCGCGTCGATCGAGTACTCGCCCTTGGGCAGCCGCAGCCGGTTGGACGCCGGGATCTGGTACTGGCGGGCGCCCGCCGCGTGCGTGACGAACCGGGCGTAGCTGTCGACCGCGGGGCCGCCGTCGAGCCCGATCTGGGTCACCTTGACCTCGTAGGTCTGCTCCGAGCGCCCGAAGACGATCGGCGTGCGCACCGCGGCGCCCGTGCCGGTGGCGATGACCATGCCCGCGTAGAGCCCCTGCTGGTTGGCCAGTTTCACGTCGGCCGCGTAGGTCGCTGTCGCCGTGCCGCCCGCGGGGACCACGAGCTTCGCGGGGGATGCGGAGACCGCAGTGGACAGTTTGCCGTCCGGCGCGAGGAGGACGACCTTGAGGTCGAGGGACTGCTCCGCCGTGCCGGTGTTGCGGTAGGTCACGGTCTTGGTGAAGGTCTGCCCGCCCGTGTCCGGCAGCCGCTCGACGCCGAGGTGCGCCGACGCGGGCGAGGTCGACAGGGTCTGGGTGATGGCCGCGGCCGCGTCGACCCGGCCGGTGCCCTCCTGGAAGATGGTCTGCGACTGGCCCGGCTTCGCGCTGGCCATCAGCACGTCCTTGAGCTGCTCGCCGGACCAGTCCGGGTGCTGCTGGGCCAGCAGCGCCGCGGCGCCCGCGACGTGCGCGGCAGCCATCGAGGTGCCGAAGTCGGCCACGTACGGCCCGTCGCCGGGCGAGGCCGAGGAGCGCGCCGCGACGATGGCCAAGCCGGGCGCGGTGATGTCCGGCTTCACGCCGCCGTCGCCGACGCGCGGCCCGCGGCCGGAGAACGAGGTGATCTTGTCCGCGCGGTCCACCGCGCCCACGGTCAGCGCCGCGTCGGCGCTGCCGGGCGAGTCGACCGTGCCCGCGGTGGGGCCCGCGTTGCCCGCGGCCACCACGAACAGCGTGCCGTGCTGGGCCGAGAGCGCGTTGACCGCGTCCTCCAGCGGGTCGGACTCGGGCAGGTCGTCGCGGCCGAGGCTGAGGTTGACCACCTTCGCGCCCTGCTCGGCGGCCCACTGCATGCCCGCGATGATCCACGAGTCGCGGGCCGCCCCGGAGTCGTCGAAGATCTTGCCGTCGAGCAGCCGGGCGCCGGAGGCGATGCCCCGGTACTTGGCGTTGTTGCCGCCGATGATCGACGCCAGGTGGGTGCCGTGGCCGAGCCGGTCGACGCCGTCGGGCGCGTCGGAGAACACCTTGGCCGCGTCGACCCGGCCCGCGAGGTCGGGGTGGGTCTGGTCGATGCCGCTGTCGAGTACGGCCACCTTGACGCCGTCGCCGGTGTACCCGGCCTGCCAGGCGGTCGGGGCGCCGATCTGCGCGGCGCTCTTGTCCAGCATCGGTTTGCGCACGCCGTCGAGCCAGACCTTGCGCACACCGGGGTCGCGCACGGACTGCCACGCCGAGCCGTCGCGGTTCGCCGCGACGGCGGCACCGTTGACGGCGGCCAGGGTCGCGGTGGGGCGCGCGCCCGCGAGCGCGACCGGGGCGAGTCCGGGCTGGTAGGTGACGATCAGCGGCAGGGTGGCGGTGTGCGCGTCGTCGTAGTTGTCGGCGAGCAGGGTGTCGATGTCGAACAGCCGCTCGTCGAGCCTGCCGTCGGCGATCGGGCGCAGCGCGTCGACCGGGATGACGAAGTGGTGGCCGTCGCGCTCGGAGACGGAGAACTGGGTCCGCTCGCGGTTCGGGCCGGGGCGTATGGACCGGTTGCCCATGGCGTCGACGTCCACGCGGTCGCCGGTGATCAGCGTGACCGTGCGCGACCCGCCCGGGCCGCCGGTGACCACCGGGGTGTCCGCCGCCTGCGCGGAGACGAATTGGGCGCTGCTGAGCACGGTGCCCAGCACGGCGATCGCGGCGGTGAGCCGCGACAGCGAGCGCCTCCTGGATGTACCCATGGTTCCTCCGAACCGGTTTCGGCTATGCGAGTTCCACGCGGAGGCACTCGGCCACCGCGGCGGGTGTGGGGTGGTCGAAGACCAGCGTGGGCGGCAGCGCGACCCCCGTGGCCAGGCTGAGCCGGTTGCGCAGCTCCACGGCGGTGAGCGAGTCGAAGCCCAGGTCGCGCAACCGGGCGCCCGCGTGCACGGCGTCGAGTCCCGCGCGGCCCAGCACGGCGGCCACGTGCTCGCGCACCAGGTCCAGCAGGTTCTCGGTGGCCACGCGGGCGGTGGGCTCGGTGGCGGCGGCGAGGTGCCGCAGCGGTGCCGGGACCGCGGGCCACAGGCGCACCGCGGCGGGGTCCAGCTCGATCGCGGCCAGCACCGGACCGGGGGTGCGCAGCGCGGCGGCGACCAGCGCTCGTTTGTCCTCTGTGGAGAGAACGGTGATGCCGAGGTGGCCTTCCTCGTCCGGCCCCCACGCCAGGGACAGCGCGGGCAGGCCCCGCGCGGCGCGACGGCGCGCGACGGCATCGAGCGCGGCGGCGGGCACGGCGCCCTTGCCGCCCAGCAGGCCGGTGATCGACCCGGACAGCACGAGCGGGGCGGACCCGGCGAGGTCGTCCACGACGAGCGCCTCGTCGTAGCGGCCACCCGCGTAGACCACGGCCGCGACCGGCCCGGCCAGCGCCTCGGCGAGGTCGAGGTCGGCGAACCGGACCGGGGCGGCGAGCCCGGGCAGCGGGTCACCGAGGACGAGCACGTCCCGGGCGCCCAGGTCGGTCATGGCGGCGGCGAACGCCGTGCGGTCCGGGTCCGAGCCACCGACGACGACCACGGTGCCGGACGACAGGTCCGGCGGCGGGCACTGACCGGTGGCGGCGACCAGGCGCGGTTCGTAGACCCCGTCGGCGCGGACCTCCACCTGGTCGCCGGTGCCCGCGACGGCGGCCACCGTGCCCGCGGGCTCGTCGACGGGGAGGTGGAGGAGGCCGATCCGACCGGGGTGCGCGATCTGCGCGGACCGCGCGTACCCCCACACGGCGGCGCACGCCGGGTCGTCGAGCGACGCACCCCGGGTGAGCACCACCGGACGGGCGGCCGACCACGCCGGGTCGGTGCGCCACCGGGTCAGCAGCTCGGACACCGCGCGCAGCGCGGCGACGGGTTCGGTGGCCGTGACCGGCAGCACCAGCGCCCCGGCCGGCTCGTCCCCCTCGGCCAGGTGCTCCAGCCACACCACCGGTCCCCCGGCGGGCACCGCGGCGACTCTCGTCCACTGTGGACTCATCAGCGCGCCGAGCGTGTGCCGCTCGGCGGGGATCCAGTAGCGGGACCGCTGGAACGGGTAGCCGGGCAGCCGGGCGGGCGCGTCGGGCAGGCCGGACAGCAGCGCGCGCCAGTCCAGGCCGATGCCGTGCACGTGCGCCAGCGCCAGGTTCGCCAGCAGCTTGGCGGGCGTGCCGTCATCGCGGTGCAGGCTCGGGATCACGGCGTGCACGCCGTACCCGTGCAGGTTCTGGTGCAGCGCCGGGGTGAGGATCGGGTGCGGGGTGCACTCGACGAACGCGGTGTGCCCGCGCGCGACCAGCGCCGCCACCGCGCGGTCGACCCGGACCGGGGCGCGCAGGTTGCGGTACCAGTACTCCCCGTCGAGGTGGTCGACCTCGGCGCCGGTGACCGTGGAGACGATGGGGACGCGCGGCGGCAGCGGGGTGATGTCGCGCAGGGCGTCGAGCAGGTCGGCCTCGACGACGGCCACGTGCGGGCAGTGCGAGGCGTAGCCGATCGGGGTCCGGCCCGCGCGCACGCCGTGCAGCTCGCAGTGCGCCAGCAGCGGCTCGAACACCTCCGGCGCGCCGGACACCACGACCGACGACGGCGAGTTCACCGCCGCCAGCCAGATCCCGGTGATCGGGCAGCCGTCCGGCTCGCACACCGAGCCGTTGGCGCCCGCGATGGTGTGCGCCGCCGCGTGCACCCAGTCCCACGGCGCGTGCACCCAGGCCATCGCGCCGCCGTCGAGCCCGGCGACCAGGCTCGACCGGGCCACCACGACCCGGGCGGCGTCGGCCAGGGTCAGCGCGCCCGCGAAGCAGGCGGCGGCGACCTCCCCCTGCGACTGCCCGGCGACGGCCTCCACGCGCAGCCCCGCCGCCTCCCAGACCGCGGCCAGCGACAGCATCACGGAGAACAGGGCCGGTTGCAGCACGTCCACCCGGCGCAGCGCGTCCGGGTCGGTCAGCACCGCGCGCACGTCCCAGTCGACGAGTCGGCCGAACTCGGCGGCGCACTCGGCCATCCGCTCGGCGAACGCCGCGCACGAGCCGAGCAGGTCAACGCCCATGCCGACCCATTCCGAGCCCTGGCCGCCGAAGACCAGCACCGCGCCGGTGTCCGCCCGGCCGACGTCCCCGGGCCCCACGACGACCCCCACTCCCCCGGTCCCCACCTCGGCCAACCCGGCGTCGGCGGACGCGGTCGAGTCGGCGAGGACGACCGCGCGGTGTCCCAGCACCGGACCGCGGGCCAGCGCGACGCCGACCCCACCGATGCCGTTGCCGGGTAAGGACTCCCGCACCAACTCGGCCCGCGCGCGCAGTGCGGCGGCCGACGCGCCGGAGAGCAGCAGCGGCACGGTCGACCCCACCAGTCCGAGACCGGCCGCGGGGTCGGGTGCCAGGGCAGGCGCGGGCTGCTCGGGGGCCTGTTCGAGGATGACGTGCGCGTTGGTGCCGCTGATGCCGAACGCGGACACCCCGGCCCGGCGGGGACGACCGGTGTCCGGCCACGGCACGGCCGTCTGGAGCAGCGACACGGGACCCCAGTCCACGTCGACCGGGTGCTCGGCGTGCAGGGTGCGCGGCAGCACGCCGTGGCGCAGGGCGCCGATGACCTTGACCAGCCCCGCGGCCCCGGCGGCGGCCTGGGCGTGGCCGACGTTGGACTTCACCGAGCCCAGCCACAGCGGCGCGGTCCGGCCGCGCCCGTAGGCCGCGGCCAGCGCCCGCGCCTCCACCGGGTCGCCCAGCGCGGTCCCGGTGCCGTGCGCCTCCACCGCGTCCACATCGGACGGTCGCAGACCCGCGTCGGCGAGCGCGGCGGCGATCACCCTGGTCTGCGCGTCGACGTCCGGCGCGGTGAGCCAGCCCGCGGCGCCGTCGGAGTTGACCGCGGAACCGCGCACCAGGGCCAGCACCCGGTGGCCGTGGCGGCGGGCCCGGGAGAGGCGTTCGAGCACGAACACCCCCGCGCCTTCCGATGGCCCGAACCCGTCGGCGCCGTCGGCGAACGCGCGGCAGCGGCCATCGGCCGACAGCGCGCCCAAGCGGGCGAACTCGGTGAAGGTCAGGGGCGTGGACATCACCGTCACCCCGCCCGCCAGAGCCAGTTCCGACTCGCCCCGGCGCAGGGACTGCGCCGCGAGGTGGACGGCGACCAGCGCCGACGAGCACGCGGTGTCGACGGTCATGGTCGGCCCGGTGAACCCGAAGGTGTGCGCGACCCGCCCGGACAGCACGCTGGTGGCGCTTCCCAGGCCCAGGTGCGCGGCGGCCTCGGGCGGCACCGAGCGCAGCCGGGACTGGTGGTCGTGGTGGGCCACGCCCATGAACACCCCGACCGGGTCCGCGCCCGCCGGGTCGACGCCCGCGTCCTCCAGCGCCGACCAGCACACCTCCAGCAGCACCCGCTGCTGCGGGTCCATGCCCAGCGCCGCGCGGGGGCTCACGCCGAACAGGTCGGCGTCGAAGTCCAGCGCGTGGTCGAGGAACCCGCCGCCGGACAGGCCGCGCGTGTCCCAGCCGCGGTCGGTGGGCGGGCCGGAGACCGCGTCGCGGCCCCCGGCGACCACCGACCACAGGTCTTCCGCCGACTCGACGCCGCCCGCGAAGCGGCAGCCGACGCCGACGACGGCGATCGGTTCGGTCAACTCGGCTACCCGGGCGCGCAGCAGCCGCACCTCGGCAAGGAGCTCGTCCATCGGTTGTGCCTGCTTCCAGCGTCGAGCGGTGCAGCGGCCGGGGGTTGCGCGTCGACGGTCGAGCGACTCACCTCAGTCGTGCTGTCGGTGGGTTCCGGTGGGTGGGTCCGGGTCAGACCGCCATCAGGCGCTCGACCATGGCCTGGAACGACGCGGTGTCGTTGAGGTGCGGGAACGGCTCCGCAGGCACCGGCACCTCGAGGAACTCGCACAGCGGTTCCCAGCCTTGGCCGACCTGGTAGGTGAGCAGCCGGTCGGCGGGTACACCCGCGCGCACCGCGGCGTTGTGCGCCTCGAACTCGGCGACCAGGTGCGCGCGCTCGTCGATGCGACCGTCGAAGCTGTGCGCGGCGATCGCCGCGACCAGTTGCCCGTAGGACTCGTAGCCGGGGACCCGGCCCGCGCCGGGGCCGGTCATCCGCCACACCGGGAGCAGCGTGCGGGCCATGGACTCGTACCAGCCCTCGGGGTCGCGCACGGTCAGCACGACCTTGGCGTCCGGGTACCGGTCGGCCAACTGGGCCCAGAACGAGCAGCCCGGCCAGTCCATGGTGGACCCGAAGCCGTCGAACAGCGCGGCGAAGTCGACCGGTTCGCCCTCGAACCCGCCCAGCCACCGCCGCGCGTGGTCGGGGCGCTCCAGCACCTCGAACATGTGGTAGCAGGGACCGAAGCCGAGCCGCTCCAGCGCGGCCTTCACCGAGGCCGTCCCGGTGCGGCCCAGCCCTGCGCCGATGACCTTCATGCGTCCTCCTTGTGTGCTGCCGCGGCCGGTGCGGCGGCGGTGGCCTGGGATACCTCGCGGATCGCCGCCAGGACGCCGTCGGCGTCCTCCGGCCTGCACACCACGAGGTCCGGCAGCCACGCGTCCGGGCGGCCGTAGACCAGCGGCGAACCGTCGAGCCTGCTGGCGTGCAGCCCGGCGGCGAGCGCGACGGCGACCGGGGCGGCCGAGTCCCACTCGTACTGGCCGCCGCCGTGCACGTACAGGTCGGTCTCGCCGAGCAGCACCGAGGCGATCTTCACCCCGGCCGAGCCCATCGGCACCAGGTCCGCGTCCAGCGCCTCGGCCAGCGACTCGGCCAGCGCGGGCGGCCGGGTGCGGCTCACCGCGATCCGGAACCGGCCCGGCGCCCGGGGCGCGGCGACGGCGTCGGCGGTGGTGAGCAGGAGGCCGCGGGCGGGCAGCGACACCGCGCCCGCGGCCAGTGACCCGCCCGACCACAACGCCACGTGCACCGCCCAGTCGCCCCGGTCCGCCTCGCCGAACTCGCGGGTGCCGTCGAGCGGATCGATGATCCAGAGCCGGTCGCCGCGCCCGTCGCCCGCGGACTCCTCGGAGCGCAGCCCGTCGCCGGGCCGGTGCTCGGCGATGCGCGCGGCCAGGTAGGCGTGCGAGGTCTGGTCGCCCGCGTCGCGCAGCGCGTCCGGCTCGCCGAACCCGCGCTCGGCGCGCAGGTCCAGCAGCCGCTTGCCCGCCGCCGCGGCGAGGTCGCCCGCGAGCAGGTGGTCGCGGGCCTCGGCCGGGTCGGCGCGCAGCAGCGTGGCGATCCGCGCGGCGGCGGTGCGCGGGTCGCAGGTGTCGGTGTCGACGACCAGGTCCGGGCGGGTCGGCGGCTCGTACGGGTCACTGATGCCGGTGAACCCGGTGATCTCCCCGGCCAGCGCCTTGCGGTAGAGACCCTTGGTGTCGCGGCGGACCAGCTCCTCCAGCGGCGCCCGCACGTGGATCTCCACAAAGGACACGAGCGCGGACTCCAGCGCGTCGCGCACGGCGTCGCGGGCCTCGCGGTAGGGCGAGATGAGCGCCACGACGACGGTCACCCCGTGCCGGGAGAGCAGCGCGGCGAGGTAGCCGACGCGCTGCACCTGGATGTCGCGGTCGCGCTTGGTGAAGCCGAGTTCGCCCGCGAGCGCGGCCCGCACCTCGTCGCCGTCGAGCACCTCGACCGGCGTGCCCGCGCGGCCGAGCTCGACCGCCAGCAGCCGCGCGATGGTCGACTTGCCCGCCCCGGAGAGCCCGGTCAGCCACACGACCGTGCCGCGCCTGGTCTCCCGCTCACCCGCCGGTTCGCCCATGCCCCGTCCGCTCCCGTCCGCGACCCGACCGCCACCACCGCGGCCGTTCACGCTGTACCCGTCGTGCCCGTTCACGCTGTACCCGTCGTGCCCGTTCACACCAGAGCCGATCGCGCCCGGACCGTTCACCGCGCGGCCGTTCGCCCCGTGGCCGCTCATGTCGCGGGCACCGGGACGACGGCGGAGGTCTTGAGCACCTTGCCGTCCGCGGACAGCGCGCGGACCGCGGCGAACGCGGCGCCGGGCGCGGTGATCACGGTCTCGAAGCCGCCGCGCGGCACCTCGGTGGCCACCGTGAGGTGGTTGCGGTCGGGGCCCGTGAGCAGCTGCCAGCGGCGCAGCTCGGTGGCGCCGTTCCAGCTGGCGTAGGCGGTCACGCCGCCGTCCGCGGAGCGCCGGGCGGCGATGGCGGGCGGCTCGGCGGGGGTGGCGTGCCAGTCGACCCGGTTGGCCACGTAGGTGTCGACGCTGGCGCCGGTGAAGCGCGCGTCGTAGATCATCTTGTCGTTCTGGTCGAACTCGGTGAACCGGCCGGTCTGGCCCCAGCTGACGAAGATGTGCCCGTCGGGCATGAGCTGGTTGCTGCCCTGCGCGCCGGTCGAGATCCCCTCGGGGTGGCTGGCCGACCGCGTGACGGTGGCGGTGTGCGCGGTCTTGTCCAGGTGCAGGATGAGCGCCCGGGACGCGGGTCGGGTGGGCGGCACCGGCGGGAACGCGGCGGCGGCCTCGTTGTCGAACATGCTGATGTCCCCGTTGGGGAGCGCGCGCACGTTGTGCTGCCAGGCGAAGACGGCGTCGGCGGGCATCGCGTAGTCGGAGTACTTGCCGCCCAGGCGGGACAGGATCTTTCCGGTGCCGCGCTCGAGGGTGTACACGGTGTGCGTGTTGCGGCCGCTGATCACGATGTTGCCCGCGGCGTCGAGGTCGGCGGCGTTGATGTGCAGGTAGTCCCACGCCGTGACCTCGTTGGACCGCAGGTAGGACTCCCCGACCGGGATGTGCTCCAGGCTGTTCCAGGTCATCAGCACCTTGCCGGTAGCGATGTCGATCTCGCGGACGACGTTCTCCACGATCGGCCGCACGTTCACCTGGCCGGGCACCGGGGTCGTGGTCCGGTAGGTCACCACGATGATGGTGTTCTGCGGCGTGATCTTGATGGCGTGCAGGTCGACGCTGCGGTCCGTGCCCACCTCGGCGATCTTGCGGTAGTTCTGGTCGGCGATGGTCACGCTGCCCATGCCCCAGCCGAGCTCGATGAACGCGCCCTCCCACCAGGTCATGACCGGCTTGCCGCGGTAGGTCTGGGCCTGCGCGTTCATCACCAGCCGCAGCTTGTCCCCGCGCGAGGCGAACCACACCGGGCTGCCGGTGTCGTCGACCAGCAGCGGGCCCAGTTGCTCGTTGGTGGTCGCCTTGGGCGTCAGCAGGATCAGGCCGGGCGAGGTCGGCGCGGAGGCCGTGGTCACCTGGATCGCGGGCGGCACCAGGTCCGGGCGGGAGAGGAAGCGCTGCACCGCGACGGTGTCCGCGGCGGTGTGCAGCACCGGCACGGTCGCGACCGGCGTGGCCGACGCGACGGGAGCGGGCAAATCGGATATAACGACGACAATAGCGCTGACAATCGCGCCGATAAAACCCGAACGCAGGCGGTGACGGGCGAATTTCGTCGACTGAGTCATTCCGACATCCATATGGCCGAGGGGAATTCCGCCATGTGAGCCGTCCTGGCGGAAGTTGGGCCAGCATGACACAGTGCGCACACGGGGCCAAGGTCCCAAACATTACCGGAATTATTACCAACACATGTTATGACTGTTTCTTATAACCCTGCCAACGGACGCGGGGTAGCGATTAACACCGACCGCGTCTTATGTTCGGCGCGTGGACTCCGAAACCCCGTTGACCGAGCCGATCGCGGTTATCGGCCTCGGCTGCCGCTACCCGGGCGGCGTCACCTCCGCCACCGACCTGTGGGAGCTGGTGGTCTCCGGCGGCGACGGCATCGGCCCCTTCCCCACCGACCGGGGCTGGGACCTCGACGCGCTCTACGACCGGCGCCCCCGGCGCGCGGGCCGCACCTACACGCGGGAGGCCGGTTTCCTGCACGACCTGCCGCTGTTCGACGCCGACCGGTACGGCATCAGCCCGCGCGACGCGCTGGCCATGGACCCCCAGCAGCGGTTGCTGCTCGACGTCGGCCACGCGGCGCTGCGGCACGCGGGGATCGAGCCGGAGTCGTTGCGCGGCACCGACACCGGCGTGTTCGCGGGCGTCGCGTACCTGGACTACGGGATGCCGCTGCACCACAGCCCGGCCCTCGTGGCGGGCAAGCGGATCACCGGCAGCGTGAGCAGCGTGCTGTCCGGCAGGCTCGCCTACACCCTCGACGTGACCGGTCCCGCGTTGACCGTCGACACCGCGTGCTCGTCGTCGCTGGTCGCCATCCACCTGGCCGCGGCGTCACTGCGCCTGGGCGAGAGCACGCTGGCGCTGGCCGGTGGTGTCGCCGCGATGTGCACGCCGGGCGCGCTGGTCGACTTCGCGCAGTTGCGGGGGTTGGCGCCCGACGGCCGCTGCAAGACGTTCAGCGACCGCGCCGACGGCACCGTGTGGGCGGAGGGCGCGGGGGTCGTCGTGCTGGAGCGGCTCTCCGACGCCCGCAGGCACGGGCACCGCGTGCTGGCCGTGCTGCGCGGGAGCGCGACGAACTCCGACGGCGCCACCGAGGGCCTGCGGACGCCGAGCGGCCGCGCGCAGGAGCGGGTGATCGCCCGGGCGCTGGCCGACGCGCGGCTGCGCCCCGACGACGTGGACCTGGTCGAGGCGCACGGCACCGGCACACCGGTGGGCGACCGGATCGAGGGGCAGGCGCTGGTCGCCGCCTACGGACCGGGCCGGACCGCGCCGCTGTGGGTGGGGGCGGTGAAGTCCAACATCGGCCACTCCGCCGGGGCGGCGGGAGTGGCCGGTGTCATCAAGGTCGTGGCCGCGATGGCGCACGGCGTGCTGCCGCGCAGCCTGCACGTCGAAGACGGCACGGGCGCGTCCGGCAGCGGCCTCAACGACGGCGTCGACTGGGCCGCCGGGAACATCAAGGTGCTGTGCGACAACGAGCCGTGGCCCGACCGCGGCCGTCCCCGGCGGGCCGGGGTCTCCGGGTTCGGGATCAGCGGCACCAACGCGCACCTCGTCCTCGAGCAGGGCGACGCGCCGTGGCCCGCCGAGCCGCCCGCCCCGGACGGCCCGCGCGCGCGGTATTGGTTGTTCGACCACCTACCACTGGAGTCCGGGGCCCCCGCCGCCCGGCACCCGGTGCTGGACAACGGGTCCGAGGACGCGAGCGGCGACGCGGTGTTCACGGGCACGTTCGAGGCCCACCCGTGGCTGGCCGAGCACGAGGTCGGCGGTGTGGCGCTGCTGCCCGCCTCCGCGCTGCTGGACTGCGCGCTGCACGTGGGTCGCCGCACCCGGCACCCGGTGGTGGCGGAACTGGTGCTGCACGCGCCGGTCCCGGTGGTCGGCGGCGAGATCCGGCTGACGGCCCGGCCGTCGGGCGACGGCACCCGGCCGTTGCGGGTCGAGGCGCGGGTGCCCGCGCCGGGCGCGGACCCGGAGAGTGCGCAGTGGACGACCGTGGCGACCGGGTTGCTGCGCGCCGACGGCGCGCCGGTGCCCGCGCTGCCGTGGACCGCCGCCTGGCCGCCGCCGGGCCGCCCGATCGACCTCGACCGCCTCTACCGCGACCTCGACGCGCGTGACTATTACTACGGGCCGTCGCTGCGCGCGCTGCGCCGCGCCTGGCACGGCGACGACGGCCACCTCTACGCGGAGTCGATCGTCGGCGCCGACCGGGTCATGGGGTTCGACGTGCACCCCGCGCTCCTCGACGCCGCCTTCCAGGTGCTCGGCGACACCGACCTCGACGGGGTACCGCACGCCTTCACCGGTGTGCGGTCCCGGCACGCGGGCGCGCGGTCGCTGCGCCTGCGGATCACCGTGGCGGACGGCGAGGTGGCGATCGCCGCCGCCGACCCGGACGGGCACCCCGTGGTCGTCGTCGAGTCGTTGAGCCCGCACCCGCCGCGCGTCGGGCTGTTCACCGGCGAGTGGTCGCCCGGCGCGCCCTTGGCCGACCCCGGCGCGGTCGCGCTGCTCGGCGACTCGGCGTGGGTGGGTGGCGGCGCGCGGTACCCGGACCTGCCCGCGCTGGCGGCCGCGGTGGCGGCGGGCGCGCCGGTCCCGGACCTCGTCCTGGTGGAGCGGCGCGGGGCGGCGGTGGCGGAAGCCGTGTCGTGGGCGGTGGAGACCGTGCGCGCGTGGCTCGACCAGCCGTGGGCGCGGGGCGTCCTCGCGGTCGTGACCCGCGGCGCGGCGGGGGCGGAGGTGCCGACCGACCTGCCGGGTACCGCCGTGTGGGGTCTGCTGCGCGCCGCCCGCGCCGAGCACCCGGGGCGCTTCGCCGTGGTCGACCGCCGCGAACCGCTGGAGGTGGCCGCGCTGGCCGCCGCCGCGGTCGGCGAGGCGGTGTCGGTCGAGTCGACCGTGCTGGTGCCGCGCACCGTCCCGCACCGGCCCCGCGGCATCAGCCTGCCGCGCGGCCCGTGGCGGCTGGTGCCGGGGCCGTCCGGCGGCGTGGACGACGTCGTACCCGAGCCCGCCGACGCGGTCGAGCTCGGCCGGGGTCAGGTGGAGGTCGAGGTCCGCGCGGCCGGGGTCAGCCTCCGCGACCTGGCGCTGGTGCTGGGCGACGACCCCGGACCGGGGCGGTTGGGCAGCGAGGCGGCGGGCGTGGTGACCCGCGTCGGCCCGGGGGTGACCGGGTTCGCGCCGGGCGAGCGGGTGTTCGGGCTGGTACCCGGGTCCTTCGCGACGCGGGCGGTGACGGATCGGCGGCTGCTGGCCCGGATCCCGGCGGGCTGGTCATCGGCGACGGCGGCCGCGCTTCCCCTGGCGTGGTTGGCCGCCTGGCACGGCCCGCTCGACACCGCGGGGCCGGACCGGATCGGCGAGCTGCTCGCGGACCTGGTCGACCTGGCCGAGCGCGACCCGCTCGACCCGCACCCGCCGCAGGCGTGGGACATCCGCGAACTCGCCGAACCGCTGGGCCGCCTGCGCGCGGGCACGCACACCGGCAAGCTCGTGGTGACCGTGCCGTCGCGGCGGCTCGGCGCGGGCACCGTGCTGATCACCGGCGGCACGGGCGCGGTCGGCCGGGAACTGGCCCGGCACCTGGTCCGCGCGCACGGCGTGCGGCACCTGCTACTGGTGAGCCGCACCGCGGACCGGGACGACCCGCTGGCCGACGAGCTGGCCGCCGAGGGCGCGGAGAGCGTGGTCGTGCGGCCGTGCGACGTCACCGACCGCGAGGCGCTGGCGGACGTGCTGGACCGGGTACCGCCGGGCCGTCCCCTGGTGGGGGTGGTGCACGCGGCGACCGACCGCGTGGACGGCGCGCTCGACACCCTCACGCCGCTCGAGGTCGAGCGCGCGTTGCGCCCCCAGGTGGCGGGCGCGTGGCACCTGCACGAGCTGACCGCGGGCGCCGACCTGGACCTGTTCGTCCTGCTGTCCGCGGCCGACGGGGTGCTCGGCGCGGCGGGCACCCACCTCGAGGCGCTGGCCAGGCACCGGCGCGCCCGCGGGCTGGCCGCGCTGTCGCTCACGGGCGGCGACTCGGTGTCCACAAAGGATTTCCTGACGTTGTTCGACCGGGCGCTGCGCGTTCCGGATCCCGTGCTGCGCCCGGCGCGATACGCGCCGGGAAACGAGATGAAAATCTCAGCGGCCGAAGATTCCCACCGTCGTACTGCTTTCCCGGATTACCCATCGACGGCGGCCGAGAACACCACACCGGACGTGCTCGCGCTCGTGCGCCGGGAAGTGGCGACCGTTCTCGGGCACCGCGATCCCACCGCGGTCGAGGTGGCGCGACCGTTCCGCGCGCTCGGTTTCGATTCGCTGTCCGCGGTCGAACTGCGCAACCGGCTCAGCGCCGCGACCGGCCAGAACCTGCCGCCCACCCTGGTGTTCGACCACCCCAGCCCGGTCGCGCTGGCCCGGCACCTGGCGACCGGCCGGACCCCTTCCCCCGCACCGCCCCCACCCCGGGAAGCACCGCGCGCGCGGATCGCCACCAAGCGGGTGGCGCTCCCGGATGTCGATCTTATAAGTGGATGGGATTACCCCGGTCAGTGATTCACAATCAACAATCGAGGAGTGATTCGCGGCCACCGCCGACCATTTCGCCAGAAGGGACGATCCAGTGCCGGAAAAACGGACAAATGCACTGGGTCACTCTTTTGGCGGGACGGTGAGAAAACTGGGAAAAATGGAACGCGCGCGCATCGATGTCACCGGACTCGGCAAGACCTACGGTCCGGTCACCGCGCTGACCGGAGTCGATTTGACCGTGGCGGCGGGCAGCGTGCTCGCGGTACTCGGGCACAACGGCGCCGGGAAGACCACTTTGGTGGACATCCTGGCGACCCGGACCAGACCGAGCACGGGCAAGGCGTCGGTGTGCGGGTACGACGTGGCCACCCACGGCCACGAGGTGCGCAGGCGGATCGCGCTCACCGGCCAGTTCGCGTCGGTCGACGAGACCCTGTCCGCGCGGGGCAACCTGGTGCTGTTCGCCCGGCTGCTCGGCGCGCCCGCGCGGGCGGCCAAGGCCCGCGCCGAGGAGCTGCTGGAGGTCTTCGGCCTCACCGAGGCCGCGGACCGGCCCGCGCTCACCTACTCCGGCGGCATGCGGCGCAGGCTCGACCTGGCCGCCTGCCTGGTGGGCTCGCCCGAGGTGCTGTTCCTCGACGAGCCGACCACCGGCCTGGACCCGGTGAGCCGCACCGGTTTGTGGGCCACGGTGCGACACCTGGCCCGCTCGGGCACCACGGTCGTGCTCACCACCCAGTACCTCGAGGAGGCCGACCGGCTGGCCGACCGGATCGTGGTGCTGGCCGCGGGCGCGGTCGTCGCGGGCGGCACCCCGGCCGAGCTCAAGGCCAGGGTCGGCGCGCGCACCACCACGGTCACCTTCCGGGACGAGTGGTCGGCGCGCTGGGCCGTCGAGGAGTTCCAGCGGATCGGCCTGGCGCCGACGCTGGACCCGGACGCGTACACGGTGACCGCGGCGCTGCCCGACGCCGGGGTGATCCTCGCGCTGCTGCGCGCGCTCGACCGCTACGGCCTCGACCTCGCCGACCTGACCGTCACCGAGCCCACGCTCGACGAGGTCTACCTGAGCCTGCACCGGGCGAAGTGGCAGCAACCACCGGCGCCCGCCGCGGTGGAACGGGACACGGCGTGAACGCCCGGCACGCGCGGACCACCCGCGCCCCGGAGCCCCACGACCGGACCGGCTGGACCGGCAGCACGCTGCGCACCCAGGTGTGGGTGCTGACCGCCCGGTCGCTGCGGGCGGCCTTCGGCGACTACCGGCTGGTGTTCTTCGGCCTGCTGCAACCGGTCGTGCTGCTGCTGCTGTTCAGCCAGGTGTTCTCGGGCGTCGGCTCGCTGCCCGGGGTGGCCGCCTACGACGGGTACATCAACTACCTGATGCCCGCGACCCTGGTGAACATCGCCATGATCACCGCGATGGGCGCGGGCGCGGGGCTGGTCGCCGAGACCTACACCGGGGTGGTGGGCCGCTTCCGCAGCCTGCCGATCAGCCCGGTGTCGGTGCTGCTGGCCCGCACCTTCGCCGACACCGCCCGGTTGGCGGTGCAGTTGGTCGTGATCGTGGTGGCGGCGGTGCTGCTGCTGCGGTTCCGGCCGGACGGCGGCCCGTTCGGCCTCGCCGCCGCCGTGCTGCTGACGCTCGTGGTGGGCTGGGGCCTGAGCTGGGTCTTCGTGGCCATCGCGACGTGGCAGCGCAACGTGGAGCTGATGCAGGCGGTGTCGTTCATCGCCATGTACCCGCTGATGTTCTCCAGCAGCGCCTACATGCCGCTGCAGAACATGCCCGCGTGGGTGCGCGCGGTGGCCACGGTCAACCCGCTCACCTACGCGATCGACGCCGCCCGCGCGCTCGCGCTGGGCCGGTCCCCCGGCTGGGCGCTGCCGCTCGCGGTGCTGCTCGCCATGGTGGCCGCGCTCGGCGGTGGCGCCGCCGCCGCCCGCAACTTCCGCCGGTCGGCCTGAACGAGGACCGCCATGCCCAGCAACCACCTGACCAGGAACCCATCTCCCATGACCATCCGGATCGAGATCGTGGGCGCCCTGCGCGGCAGCCTCGACGGCGCGGCCGTCACCCCGTCGCAGCCCAAGCTGCGGCGGCTGCTGGCCCTGCTGGCGGCCAACCCGGGCACCGTGGTGCGGCACGAGACGATCACCGAGGAGCTGTGGTCCGGCCCGCCGTCGGCCCAGCTCGCGCGGATCGTGCAGACCTACGTGTCCCAGTTGCGCAAGCTCTTCGGCACCTCGGACGTGTGCGCGCACACCCCCAAGGTCGGCTACCGGCTGGCGCTGTCGCCACCGGACTACCTCGACACCGAACACCTCCTGCGGCTGCGCGACACCGCCGAGGCCCACCTGCGCGCGCAGGACCCGCGCGCGGCGGCGGACGTCCTCGGCGCGGCGGTCGACCTGTGCCGCGGCGAGGTCCTCTCGGACGTGTCGCTGGGCCCGGTGCTGCGCCGGGAGAAGGCGCGGCTGGACCTGGTTCGGGTGGGGGTGCTGGAGCGGTACCTGCGGGTGCAACTGGACCTGGGGCACCCGGAGGCGGTGCTGGCCCAGGTCGACCGCGTGGTGCGGGAAGACCCGCGGCACGAGCAGCTGTACGCGTCGCTGCTGCTGGGCTTCGCCCTGGCGGGCCAGCGGGCCCGGGCCACCGACCTGTTCCACGAGGTGCGGACCCGGCTGGCCCGTGAGTCCGGGCTGGAGCCGGGGCAGGCACTGCGATCGGCGTTCGAGCGGGCCCTGCGGGACGAGCCGGGGCGGTCCGGGCCCACCGCCGTCGGTCCCCCCGGAGTGCGTCCGCTGCGCGGAACCCGGCAACGCCCGGAGCAGGTGCTGCCCGCGGGCCCGGTGTTCGGTCACGGGCCGCAACTCGAGTTCGCGGTGTCCGAGTTGCGGCGGAGCCCGGTACTCGCCGTGGTCGGCGCGCCCGGGGTGGGGACGAGCACCTTCTGCGCGCGCGTCTCCGACCAGGCCCGCGGCGACTACCCGGACGGCAGGCTGCTGGCGGACTTCGCCGAGCACTCCCCCGTCGAGATCCTGGGCTCGTTCCTGCGCGCGTTGCGCCCAGGCGCCCCCGTCCCGGACGGCCTCTCGGCTCGCGCGCGTCTGTACCACCGCCACACCCGGGATTCACGACTGCTGGTGGTGCTGGACAACGTGGTCGAGTGCACCGACCTGACCGCCCTCACCCCCGCGTCCCCGGACAGCACTGTGCTCCTGGGGTGCGCCGCTCGCCCCTCCGGCATCCCCGCCGTCGACCTCCCGCGCCTGCCGGTCGAGGACTTGCTCGCTCTCTTCGCCTCCCGGGTAGGGCAGTCCCGAGTGGACAGAGAACCGTCGGCGGCGTGGTCCCTCATGACCCGCTGCGGTGGCCTCCCCCTGGTGGCCGCCGTCCTCGCCGACCTGGCCCGCTACCGCCCCCACTGGTCCCTGGGCCGCCTGGCCCAACGCCTGGCAACCGATCCCCCGTTGGCAGCGGGCAAACTGGACCTCCCCGCCGCCGTAGCCCGCAGCGCGGCGGGCCTGGACCGGGTCCAGTGGTCCGCCCTGATCCGCCTCGCCCACCGCGAAGGCCGCCCGGAAGCCCTCTCCGCGGACTGGGTCGCACGAGCCCTGGAACTCTCCGTCCCGGCGTCGACGGAACTCCTCGACCGCCTCACCGCCCTGCGCCTGGCCGACCCAGCGCCCCGAGGCCCCCGAGCGGACACCCGCTACCGCCTGGACCCCCTCTACCTACGGGCGATCCGCGAACTCTGCGCCAGATCCCCCCGCCGCGCCCCCGGCCCCTGGGCTCCCCCCACCCCGGACCGCCGCCCCCGCCAGGTCGCGTCGACCTAGCGCGTCAGGTCAGCCCGGACAGGACGTCGCCGAAGACCGCGATCCGCACGGCTCCACACCAGTGAACCGGCCGGTCACCTGTCGCCCGAGAAGTCCTTGGTGGTCCAACGGTCCGGGCGGATCTCCAGGTACTCCGGTGGTCCGAGTGGGTTGTCGCCCGCCAGCTCACCGGCGACCCAGCCCGCGATCGCCTCCTCCGGGAGGTAGCGGCGGCCGACGGCGGCCAGGTCGTCCGCGGTCGGCGGGCCCTGTCGGACCACGGTCCCCTCCACCGAGACGTACCGGTACGGCACCTCGGCCCGCTGGACCACCAGCGCCACCAGCCCGGCCGCGCGGGCCAGGCGGGACTTGCGCTTGCCCGCGCGCAGGACCAGGCCGATGTGGCCGCCCGGGGTGTAGGAGTACCAGGTGGGGTGGGCGTGAGGTGGGCGCCCGGGTTCGGCGTTGATGGCCAGGACGGCCACCTGCGGCACGGCGAGGAACTCCTCACGTTCGGCGGTGGTCAACGACCGCGAACGCGGCTTGTGCTTCGATTCGGACATCTCGCCCCCTGGTGGTGTGGGTCCCACACCACCAACACCCGGGTGCCTCCGCGCATTCCCGGACTGCCGGGAACCCACCTACCTCCGAGCCACCCGGGGGCACTGCGCCAGCTCCTCCAGCCGGGAGACCACGGCCTCGGCCCCGCCCGCCTCCTCGAACGACGCCCGCACCCGCCCCGCCGACTCCACATAGGACGGATCCGACACCACGGTCCGCACCGCCGCGGCGATGTCCGGCGCCCGCACGTGGTCGAACCGCAACCGTATCCCCGACCCCGAGGCCACCACCTGGTCCGCCACCACCGGCTGGTCATCCCGGATGGGCGCCACCACCAACGGCACCCCGTGCGCCAACGTCTCGCACACCGTGTTGTGGCCGCCGTGGCAGATCACCGCCGCCGCCCGGGGAATCAGGTCCAGCAGCGGCGCCGAGGCGACCACCACCGCATCCCCCGAAGCCGACAGGCACCCGCCCGGATCGATCACCACCCCTTGCAGCTCAGGCAACTCCGACAGCGCCAACGCGCACTCCGCCAGGAAGCGCCCGCCCGCTTCGGAATTCGTCGTCCCCAACGTCACCAGCACCAACCGCGCCCCCGGGCGCAGCCGAGACCACGGGAACTCCACCGGCCTGCGCCGGGACAGCGACGGCCCCACGTACCGCGGGTCCGACACCGCCACCACCGGCTCCCCCGCCAGTTCCGCCGTGCTGAACACCACCACCGAGTACGGCGAGAACCGCAGGTCCCCCGCCCCCTCGACGCCGTGCCGCGCCCGCAGCCCCCGCTGCTGCTCCCGCACCCACTCCGCGATCCGGGGCAGCGCCGCGAGGGGGTCCGCCAGCTCCGTCGACGTGCTGGCCGAGGTCACCCAGGGCAACCCCAGCCGCTCCGCGACCAGGGCGCCCGCGAACGCCTGTTGGTCCACCACCAGCAGGTCCGGGTCGAAGTCCTCCACCGCGGCCCGCACCCCCGGCACCATCGCGTCCGCCAGGGGCACCAGGAACTCCGCCCACAGGAACCGCAGGGCGGCGAAGGCGCGCAGGCCGGGGGGACGTCCCTCCAAATAGGACCCGGCGGGGTACACCCGCTCCCGCACCAGGTCGCGCACCAGTGGGCACGGGCCGACCCAGGCCACCTCGTGCCCGCGCGCCACCGCCGCGGCCGCCACCCCGACCAACGGGTTGACGTGCCCGGCCAGCGGTGGGACGACGAACAGCAGCCGTTTCCTCATCTGCCTCCCTCCGCGTCGGGTAATCGCCGCGCGCTCACCCGCTGTGCCTGCGCACCCAGTCGACGAGCAGGCCGCGGACGGCGCGGTGCTGCTCGACCAGCACCGAGTGGCCCTGGTCGTCGAAGACGAACAGCTCGCCGCGCGGCATCAGCGAGGTGAGCGCGTCGAGGTCGTCGGACTGGTAGCCGTAGCGGCCCAGGATGGACAGCACCGGGACGTCGATCGCGGCCACGTCGTCGATGGTCATCATGGTGCCGGTCGGCACCTCCTCGGCCATGGTGGTCGAGGTGATCCGCTTGGCCGCCAACCGCGCCAGCCGCCGGTGGTGGGCGCCGAAGGTGGCCTCGATCCACTCGTAGTTCTCCTCCACCTGGAGCATCTCCAGGGTGGCGGCGAGGATGGCGCGCATCTTCACCGCCCAGATCTCCGTCGGCGGCTCGGACTCGATGGACACCACGCTGCGCACCCGGTCCGGGAAGCTCGCCGCGTAGCGGTAGGCGATGGTGCCGCCGAAGCTGTTGCCCACCAGGTGCACCGGCCGGTCACCCGCCAGCGCCCGCAGGAGCTCGTCGAGGTCGGTGACGAAGTCGGTCAGCGTGTACCCGCTGACCGGCCGCTCGGACTTGCCGTGGCCGCGCAGGTCGTAGCTGATCACGTCGATGCCCGCGGCGGCGACCGGGGGCGCCAGGGTCAGGTAGAAGCTGGCGAGGCTGTCGGTGCCCATGCCGTGGATGAACACCACCGCCTCGGTCGCCCCCGCCCCGGCCCCGGGCAGCACCTGGTAGTTCGTGCGCAGCCCGTTGACCTTCAGCTCCGGCACCTCAGTCACCCTCCCGGAGGGCCCCGGCGACGTAGTCGGCGATCTGGCCGACGGTCAGCCCGATCACGTCGTCGAGGTCGAACTCGGCCAGGTGCTCGGCGAGGTTGACCCGGGGCCCGTACCGGTCGGCGAGCAGGCCGCCCAGGGTCACCAGGTCGATGCTCTCCAGGCCGAGGTCCTCGTGGAAGGCGGTGTCCGGGCGCACCTCGACACCCAGGATGTCCAGGTCGTCACCGACCAGGCCGCTGATCAACTCCACCACGCCGTCGAACACGTCGGTGGAGTGCTCCGCGGTCGTGTCAGTCATCTCCGGTGGTCCTCTCAACTCGGGCGGTCACCGCGGTGGGACCCGCGGGGGTGAGGGTGACGCGCAGGTCGGGCAGCGCGCGGCCGTGGTGACCGCGCACCACCAGCCGCTCGCCGTCCCCGGTCAGCAGGACCTCGGCGGGGAACAGCGTTTCCGTCCCCCACTCGTCGGGGCGCGCGGCCAGCCAGCCGCGCACCGCGTCCTTGGCCGCGACCCGTCCCAGCAGCCAGGTGCGCTGCCCGCGCGGCGGCACGGCGGCGTACGCGGCGCGCTCGGGCGCGCTGAGGTAGACGCCGACGAACACGTCGCGGGACGCCAGGGTCGTCCACCGGTCCTGCGCCAACCAGGTGCCGTCGGCCTGCGGCCGGGACAGCGCGTGGTCGCGCGGGAAGGCGTAGACGCCGTGGTCGGTGTGGTCGCAGTCGAGGCGGATGTCGTGCCAGCCGGTGATCGTCGCCCACACCCGGCCCGCGTGGCTGACCACGGCGTCCATCTCCACCGCGGCCTCGTCCGGGATCCGGGCGTCGGCCAGGCAGTCGACGACCGCGCCCAGCGGGGGCGGCGGGCCGTGGAAGACGATCGAGTCGACCCGGGTGGGGAACGCCAGGATCCTGGTGTCGACCCGGGCCTGGAGCCAGCAGCCGAGCATCTGGCCGACGTTGTCGAGCACGCAGCCGGGCGCGGGCAGCACCTTGATCTGGCCGTGGGCGCGGTCGCCGTCGTGCGCGGTGACCTCGGTCAGGCCCTGGAACTGCGGGCCGTGGAACATCTGCCTGCCGCCGTAGATCTCCACCGGGGTCAGCGCGGGTCCGGTGGCCGGGCCGGGGTGCGGGGCCGGTGCGGACGCGGCGGGGTAGGCGTCGGCGAGGTCGACGGTCATCGCGGCGAACTCACCGAGCCGCACCTGAACCGGTCCGCCGGGGACCGGCCGGGTCATGGTGATCTCCACGTCCTGGCTGGGCGCGGCGATCAGCCAGCGGGTGAACCGGATGTCGCGCACGGCGACCGCCAACTCGCCGGGCCACGCGCGTTCGGTGGCCCGCTGGGCCCATTCGACGAGCGTGGTGGCGGGCACGACCGGTCTGCGGTCGGTCTCGTCCGGCCAGTCCGCGCGCTGCCGGAAGAACCGGTGCCCGCGCAGGTAGGGCATGTCCGCCACCGAGACGCGCAGCAGCGTGGTGCGCACCGCGCCGGGTTCGGCCGCCGGGAGCGCCCGCTGGGCGGGCAGCGCCGCGGGGGCGGGTCGGATCGCCGGGGCGCGGCGGCTCCGGACGGCCGCGGTGACCGCGCGGACGGTCGCGTCGGTGTCGGCGATCAGCGCGGACAGCTCCCCCGCGATGTCCGCGGGCAGCCCGGCGGGCAGGTCCGGGCGCCCGCGCGACGGCGCGAACCGTCCGCGCGCCTCGGGGTCGACCGTGAGGGTGGGACTGGTGACGCGCACCGGGATCTCCCCCACCGCCGAGGCATTGTCCTTTTGGGAGGCGGTTGAACCGGCCTTTGTGGACTGTTCGAGCGCGGCGAGGTCCGGGTCGGCGCCCTCCACCCAGAGAGCGGTCGCCACCCGGCGCAGCTGCGCGAGGCCGGGCCGCACGGAGGAGGCCGCGTTGATCACCAGGTGCGGCGCGTCGTCGAGGGAGTCGCTGACGAAGGAGCCGAGCTGTCCGGCGCCCATCAGCACGAACACGCGGTAGCCGTCGGCGGACATCCGCGCGACGACCTCGCGGAACCGCACCGGTTTCACCAGGTGGTCCGCCGAGAGGCGCAGCAGCGAGTCCGAGTCGTCCGGGTAGCGGTCGGCGGTGGTCGCCGAGTACACCGGCAGCGTGCCCGCGCGCATCCCGGTCGCCCGGATCGCGTGCAGGTAGGGGTCGACGTACGGCGCCATCATCGGGGTGTGGAAGCCGGTGGAGAACGGCAGCGGGCGGGCGAACACCCCGGCCGCGCGGAACCGCTCGGCCAGCCGTTCGATCGCCTCGCGCGGCCCGCAGACCACGCTCTGCCGCGGCGCGTTGTCGTGGGAGACAACGACATCCGGTTCGTCGGCGATGCCGCGTTCTGCCTCGTCGACCGCGCAGCCCAGCGCCAGGTAGTCGACGGCGGGCATGGGGAAGCCGTCGAGGCCGATGCCCGGTCGGTCGCCGGTGAACATGCGCGCCAGCACGGCCGCGGTCCACTCGCCGATGCTGTGCCCGACCAGGCCGTCGGGCCGCACGCCGAGCCGCGCCAGGGCGCGGTCGAGCAGCATGCTGGCGTCCGCGACCGCGGCCACGTGCTCGGGCACGCTGCCGGTCTCGGCACCCGGCGGTTCCTCGCCCAGCAGCGCGGCGACGTCGTCGATCCGGGGCGCGAACTCGGCTTCCAGGCCGGGGAACACGAACGCGGTCTTGGCGCCGGGCTCGCGCAGCAGCGGCGTCCCGGTGAACCAGACGTCACCGGAGGACCAGGTCCAGCCGGGCTGGTCGGCGCGGGCCAGGACGCGCTGCGCGACCGTGAGCCGCTTCGCCGTCGGTCCGACCACCCCGAGCCGGAACCGACCGGTCGGGTCGCCGACGGGCTCGTCGGGCGGGCAGTCGCCGTGCTCGTCGAGCAGCCGCGCCAGCTCGGCCGGGTCGTGCGCGGCGAGGCGCAGCACCCTCTCCCGCTCGACCACCCGCGCGGGGCGGCGGATCGGCGTGTCCGGGGCCTGTTCGACCACGACGTGCGCGTTGATCCCGCCGAACCCGAACGCGTTGACCGCCGCGCGGCGGGGCCCGACGCCCTCCCACGGCTTGGCGGCGTCGAGGACGTGGAACCGGGTCGGCTCCAGCAGCGGGTTCGGGTCGGCGCAGTGCAGCGTCGGCAGCAGCACCCCGTGGTGCACGGCCAGCACGGCCTTGACCAGACCGGCGATGCCCGCGGCGGGCATGGTGTGACCGATCATCGACTTGACCGAGCCGATCACCGCCGACGCCCCGGGCGGGGCGCCGAACACCTCGCCGAGCGCGCTCAGCTCGGCCGCGTCGCCGACCGGGGTCCCGGTGCTGTGCGCCTCGACCAGGCCGACCGAGTCCGGTACGGCCGGGTCCAGCCCGGCCGCCGACCACGCCCGGCGCAGGGCCACGCGCTGCCCCGCCGAGTCCGGGTTGAACAGGCTCTGCGTCCGGCCGTCGCTGGCCGTGCCGACGCCGCGGATGACGGCGTAGACCCGGTCACCGTCGCGGCGCGCGTCGGAGAGCCTGCGCAGCACGACGACTCCGGCGCCCTCGCCGATGAGCAGTCCGTCGGCGTCGGCGGACAGCGGCCGAATGCCCTGCGTGGGCGACAAAGCGCGAAGCTGGCTGAACACGGCCCAGAACGTGTCGTCGTGACCGTGGTAGACACCGCCCGCCAGCACCGCGTCGCAGCGGCGCGTGGTCAGCTCACCTATCGCCTGGTCGACCGCCAGCAGCGAGGACGCGCACGCGGCGTCCACGGTGTAGGCGGGTCCGCGCAGGTCGAGGCGGTTGGCCACGCGCGAGGCGGCGAGGTTGGGCACCAGGTTGATCGCCGACTCCGGTTGCACCGGCCCCAGCGGGTCCAGCAGCGCCGCGCGCAGCTCGGCCAACTCGCCCTCGCCCATGCCCGGGTTCAGCTCGGCGACCACGCGCAGCACCGTCCGCACCGTGCGGACGCGCTGCTCCAAGCCGACCATGCGGGGGCCGATGTAGCCGCCGCGACCGAGGATCACCCCGACCTTGCCCGCATCGCCCAGCGCGGGCAGTCCCCCGGCGTCGGCCACGGCGGCCGACGCGACCCGCAGCGTGAGCAGCTGGTCCGGCTCGATGGTGTCCACCGAGTTAGGCATGATGCCCAGCCCGGCGGCGTCCAGCGAGAACGGCGCGAGGAACCCGCCGCGGTGGCAGTAGGTGCGGTCCGGCGGCAGGGGGGCCGCCGGGTCCGGGACGTCACCGTGGAAGTGCGGGTCCCGGCGGTCGGGCGGGACGTCGGTGATCGCGTCGTGGCCGGTGCGCAGGTTGTGCCAGTAGGTGTCCAGGTCGGGGGCGCCCGGCAGCATCACCGCCATCCCCACGACCGCGACCGGCTCCCGGGCCTGGCTCGCGTCCACGCCTCACACCCAGGCCGTGTAGACGACCGCGCGGGTGTCCCGGCCGCCCGCGGCCAGCTCCCGCACCAGGCACTCGGTGCCCGCCACCGGGTCGATCATGCCGATGCCGCGCCGGTCGAGGTCGCGGGCCAGCGCGTCGGAGACCATGCCGCCGTGCTCGCCGGTGGGCACCCACGGTCCCCAGTGGACGGTCACGACCCGGCAGCCGGTGCGCTCGGCGTAGGCGGTGCCCAGGGTCTCCAGCGCGTCGTTGCCCGCCGCGTAGTCGACCTGGCCGCGGTTGCCGAACACGGCGGAGACGCTGCCGAAGAACACCGTGAACGCCGGGCGCACGCCCGCCTCGGTGAGCCCGTCGAGCAGCGCGCGGGCGCCATCGATCTTGGTGGCGAAGACCCGCTGGAACGAGTCGTCGTCCTTGTCCAGCAGGAGCTTGTCGTCGAGGATGCCGGAGGCGTAGACGACGCCGTCGAGCCTGCCGTGCCGGGCGTAGACGTCCTTGACCAGCTGGCGGACCGCGGCGGCGTCGCGCACGTCGACCGAGCGGTAGTCGACCCGCCCGCCGACGGCCCGGATCTGGCCGACGGTCGCGGAGACCTCGCGCTGGGTCAGGATCGACCGCACCGCGCGCTCCACCTCGGCCAGCGGGCGCCCGTCGGCGGCCAGCGCCAGCCGCAGGCCCTGCTCGTCGGCGTTCGCCAGCTCCGGCGGCGGCGCCGACTCCGGCGGCCACGGCGTGCGGCCCGCGAGTTCGAGGTGGCAGCCGGACGCGGCGGCCAGGGCGGTGCTGCACCGGGCGGTGATGCCGCGGGCGCCGCCGAGCACCAGCACCACGGAGTCGCGGTCGAGGCCGAGCGCGCCGGGGACGGCGTCGTCCAGCTCGGCCTCGGCGACCTCGAAGCCGAACCGGTCGGCGCCGACGTGGCGCACCACGGGCTGCCCGTCGTGTTCGGCCAGTTCGACGGCGAGCACGTCGGCCAGCGCGCCGGGGGCGATGTCGGGGGCCACCTCGACCAGGCGGGCGAAGAGCTTCGGCCGCTCCGCGAGCACCGAGCGGACCAGGCCGCGCAGACCGGCGGCGTGGTACGGCGCTTGGCCGTCCACCTGCGGCGACACGACCAGCACCGAGTCGACCCCCGCGCCGACCGCGTCGCGCACGGCGGCGAACACCCGGGGCGCGACCGGCTCGTCGGCGACGGCGAGCGGGGTGAGCAGGATGAGCGTGTCGGGGTCGTCGACCTCGCCGTCGACCGCGCCGTGCAGCACGGCCATGGCGCGGACCGCGGCGGCGTGCTCGGCGCGGTCGGGGTCGTGCACCACGCGGACGCGCTTGCCGGTGAGGTCGGGGGCCACGCCGATCGGCTTGGCGGGCACGGTGACCGGCAGGAACCGGCGCGGCCGCACGCCGTCGACGACCCGGTCCTGGCTGGGCGCGGGCTCCTCGGCGATGATGCCGAGCCGCTCCTCCAGCCAGAACGCCATGGCTTGGGCGCTGCGCCTGCGGTGCAGCTCGTCGTGCACGGAGCCCTCGGCGTCGACGCCGAGCTTGGCGATCAGCGTGCCCGCGATCTCGGTGCGCTTGATGGAGTCGATGGACAGGTCGGCTTCCAGGTCGAGGTCGCCGTCGATCATCTCCGGCGGGTAGCCGGTGCGCGCGGCGATCACCTCGACGACCGCGGCGAGCACGTCGGCGGGCGACGCGGTCGGCTCCGGCTCGGGCTCCGGCACCGGCCGGTGGTGCCCGTTGACGCCGTTGCTCCCGTTGGTCCCGTGCTCGACCGCGGGCAGCTCCGCCAGGACCGGCTCCGGCTCCAGCAGCGGCGCGGCGGCGACCAGCACCGGTGCCGCGGGGGCGGCGGGGGCGGCGGGGGCACCCGCGTAGCCGAGGTAGCCGAGCAGCACGTCGCGCTGCGCGGAGACGATCTCGCGGTTGGTGCGCAGGAAGGCGGCGACCACCTCGTCACGGGGATCGCGGGCGGCCGGGGACTCGGGGGACATCAGGGACCTCGTGATTCGTCGGGCGGGGACCAGGGCCCCGCGCGGGATGGAGCCGTCGGCACGGCGGACCAGCTGGCCGTCGACCGTCCACGGCGCGGCGGCGGCCCGGTGCCGGGCCCGGCCGCGCACCAGCCAGTCGGTGTCGACCGGCACGCCCGCGGCGGCCAGCCGGGCCAGCGCGGTGAGGAACCCGCGCAGCCCCGGGGCGCCGGGGTCGCAGGCCACCGCCGTGTGCTGGGCGTCGGCCAGGATCGCGCCGACCAGTCCGGTGAGGACGGTGCCGGGGCCGACCTCGACGAAGGTGCGGGCACCCGCGGCGTGCATGGCCCGCACCTGCTCGACGAACCGCACCGGCGCGGCCACCTGCGCCGCCAGCTCGGCCCGGACGTCCGAAGTGGACGAGTAGGCGTCGGCGGTCCGGTTGGCGTACACGGGCAGTTCCGGCGGGCGGACGTGCTCGTCGGCCAACGCCTCCGCGAACAGGGCGGCGGCGGGGGCTACCACCGCGCTGTGGAACGCGCAGGCGACCGGGATCCGCTTGGCGGACAGGCCTTCCGCGACCAGCCGCTCGACCGCGTCGGCGATCCGGTCGGTGGGGCCGGAGAGCACGATCTGCTCGGGTGCGTTGTGGTTGGCCAGGACCACGTCCCCGTCGAGTCCCCAGTCGCGCAGCAGCGGCGCGACCCGGTCGGCGGACGCGCGCACGGCGGCCATGGTCCCGGGGTCGCCGCCCGCGGCGGTCATGATCGCCTCGGCGCGGCGGGTGCTGAGGCGCAGCAACGTGTCGCGGTCGAAGGCGCCCGCGACGGACAGGGCGACGAGTTCGCCGTAGCTGTGCCCGCCGAGCAGGTCCGGCCGCACGCCGACCCGGTCCAACAGCTCCGCGACGGCGGTCGCGGCGAGTCCGAGGGCGGGTTGGGCGGCGCGGGTGTCCCGCAGGGCCGCGTCCTGCTCGGCGGCGGTGTCCGGGTCGAACGCGGTCGGCGGGAACGCGAGCGCGGCGGCGGGTCCGCTGAGCCCGGCGCGCAGGTCGGGGAAGGCGACGAACAGGTCGGCGAGCATGCCGGTGCGCTGGCTTCCCTGGCCCGGCACCAGGAACGCGACCTTGCCGGGGTCGGCGTCCGGGTCGGCGTTGTGCAGCGCGCGGTCCGGTCGGCCGTCCAGGGCCGCGCGCAGAGCCGATTCCAGCTCGGAGAGGTCACGCGCGACGATCGCGTGCCGCACCGGTTCCGTGCGCGGCCACTCGGCGGCCAGCACGGCGAGGTCGGTGAGCGAGTGCTCGCCCCCGGTCAGCTCGAACAGGTCCCGCACCGCCTGGGTGGAGCGCAGCAGGAACAGCTCGCAGTCCCAGTCCCGCAGCGCGTGCCGCTCCAGCGGCGCGCCGGGGCCGGTGGTGAGCACGGCGTGGAAGTTGGTGCCGCCGAAGCCGAACGCGCTGACGCCCGCGACCCGCTCGGCGCGCGGCGTCAGCCACGGCCGGGGCGCGGTGCTGAAGGTGAACGGGCTGTGCCGCCGGTCCCAGGCGGCGACCGGCTCGGACAGGTGCAGGGTCGGCGGGATGACGCCGAACCACAGCGACAGCGCGGACTTGATGACCCCGGCGAGCCCGGCGGCGCACTTGGTGTGCCCGATCTGGCTCTTGACCGACCCGAGCGCGCAGCTGCCGGGTTCGGCGCCCGCGGTGGTGAAGAAGTCGGTCAGCGTGGTGAGTTCGGTGCCGTCGCCGACGACCGTGCCGGTGCCGTGCGCCTCGACGAGCCCGACCGCCGCCGGGGAGATGCCCGCCATGCGGTAGGCGCGGTCGAGCGCGCGGCGCTGACCCTCGGGGCGCGGGGCGGTGAGGCCGAGGGAACGGCCATCGCTGGCCGAGCCGACGCCGCGGACCACCGCGTAGACCCGGTCGCCGTCGCGTTCGGCGTCGGCCAGGCGCTTGAGCACCACGCAGGCCACGCCTTCACCGAGGGCGATGCCGTCGCCTTCGCGGTCGAAGGGTCTACACCGCCCGGTTGGCGACAGCGCGCCCGCCGAGGTGAACATGAGGTAGTCGGCGATGCCGTTGTGCACGTCGACGGCCCCGCACAGCACCATGTCGGCGCCGCCGTGCGCGAGGTCGCGGCAGGCCAGTTCGAGCGCGGCCAGCGAGGAGCCGCAGGCGGCGTCCACGGTGTAGTTGGCGCCGCCGAGGTCGAGGCGGTTGGCGATGCGGCCGGAGATGACGTTGGTGAGCGTGCCGGGGAACGAGTCCTCGGTCAGCGCGGGCAGCTGGTCCAGGATCTCGTCGGGCACCTCGCCGAGCCAGGACGGCAGCAGCGCGCGCACCACGTTCGCGTTGGCCAGGTCGCCACCCGCCTCCGCGCCGAAGATCACGCCGGTGCGGTCGCGGTCGAAGGCCCGGTCGAGGTAGCCCGCGTCGGCCAGCGCGCGGCGGGCGATCTCCAGCGACAGCAGCTGGGCCGGGTCGACGCTGCCCATGGACGCGGGCGGGATGCCGAAGGACATCGGGTCGAACGGGACGGGCGGCAGGAAGCCACCCCACTTCGACGGTGTGGTGCCGGGTTCGCCGCCGCCCTGGCGGAAGTAGACCGCCGGGTCCCAGCGGTGCGGCGGCACCTCGGTCACGTCGTCGCGGCCGCGCAGCACGCCGGACCAGAACGCGCCGAGGTCGTCGGCGCCGGGGAACACGCACGACATACCGACGATCGCGATGTCGACCGGCGCCTGCTCGCGGTCCCGCGCCCGCGTCGGCGTCCGCGCGCTTTCCCCGGTGCGCAACAACTCCGCCGCGCCCTCGGTGACCTGCCGGTGCAGCGCCTCGATGTCGGTGAGCCGGTCGCGCAGCACCGCGACCTGGCCGACCATGTACATGCCCTCCGCGACCTGGCCGTCCTCGTCGACCTCGACGAGGACCGCGCCGTCGCGGCGCAGGCCCTTGCTGGCGATGCGCAGCCTGCCGACGTTGAGCTCCTCCAGCGCCTGCCACCGGTCGCGGGCGGAGACGCCGCGCGCGGTCAGGTCGGCGGCGACGGCCTCGAACTGGTCGACGAACGGGCTGGGCAGGCAGCGGGTCTCGTGCCCGGGCGCGGTCCGCACGGTGACGGTCCGCTCGGCCACCATGACCTCGCGCTGGTACCGGTCGGTGATCGCGCCGTGCCGCACGGCCTCCTCGGTGAACAGGTACGCGGTGCCCATCAGCACGCCGATCCCGGCGCCGCGCCGGGCGGCCGGGGCGGCCATCGCGGCCACGGCGGCGGCGGAGACCTCGTCGTGCACACCGCCCGCGAACAGCACCTCGACCCCGGTCAGGTCCGCGCGCTCGGCGAGCACGCCGAGCTGCGCCTCCCACAGGCCGAAGCTGGTGCGCGGGCCGATGTGGCCGCCGCACTCGGAGCCCTCGAAGACGAACCGGCGGGCGCCCTGGTCGAGGTACTGGCCGAGCAGCGTCGGCGACGGCACGTGCAGGTACGCGGCGATGCCGTCGGCCTCCAGGGCCGCGGCCTGCGCGGGGGTACCGCCCGCGACCAGCACGCTGTGCGGGCGCACGGCGCGGATCGCGGCGAGCTGCGCGGCACGCAGGTCCTCGGTGACGAACCCGAGGATGCCCGCGCCCCACGGCCGATCACCGAGCAATTCGGCGGTGTCGCGCAGCAACGCCTCGGTGCGGGGGCCGTCGGCCAGCGCCACGGCCACGTAGGGCATGGCGCCCCGGTCGGCCACGGCGAGGGCGAAGCCGGGCTGGTCGGAGACCCGCGTCATGGGGCCCTGGGCGACGGCGTGCGCGACGCCGAGGGTGCGGCGCACCGGTTCGCCCTGGGCCCGCGGGTCCACGTCGACCCCGGCGGTGTCGAGGTCGCGCACCAAGCCGCGCACCAGCGCCTCGGCCGAGCCGTGGCGCCGGACTGACACCGCGGCCAGGTACGCGTCCTCGCCGAGCGGGAGGTCGGTTCCGCGCAGCACCCTGCGACCGCCGCGGACCTCCGTCTCCGTCCCGTCCGCCGTGGCCAGCCGGGCGCGCAGGGCGGGTGGCAGGTCGCACTCGCCGAAGAGGCCCAACTGGCTGTCCAGCACCACCCCCGCCGCGCCGACCGCCACCGCACCGACAGCGGTGTGCGGGCCGATGCCGCCGCGCACCCAGACGGGCGCGCCGAGGCGCAGCAGTCGTTGCAGCAACATGAAGGAGGTCAGCTCGCCGACCGCGCCCGCGGCCTCGCCGCCCACCGCGACCACGCCGGTGGCGCCGTCGTCGACGGCGGCGCGGGCCTGGTCGAGGTCGGTCACCTCGACCAGCACCGGCAGGTGCGCGGCGGTCTCGGCGACCGACCACGGCGCGTCCGGACCGAGCAGCACGACCTCGACGGTGGCGCCCGCGCGCCCGCGCAGGTCCGCGGGGCGCAGCGGGCAGCCCGGGCGCACGCGGACGCCGATCCGGTCGGCGAGCCCGGCCGCGCGGGCCAGGACCGCGGCGGTGTCGGCGCCGAGGTCGAGCACACCCAGTCCGCCACCCCGGCTCACCGCGGCGGCCAGCCGCGGGTCGGGCATGTCGAAGGGGCCGCACCCCAGCACGCGCCACCGGGCGCCGACCTGCGCGTCGGACATCGCGCCTCCTATTTCCGCACTTCTTCTCGGCCGCCGAGCCGGTTACGGCCATTTCCGGGAAAATGTGAACACCGCAGGAGCGGCTTCGGGTGACAATGCCCGCGAGCCATCCGGCGTCGCCACATTCGAAGAATGGGTTTGAGCGTCGCTTGAGCGAGATTTCAGCCGCCCGACCCGGGGCTCGCGGACGTGTTAGCGTCGAGGTCGCGCGGGCTTTCCAGTGGCGAATTCCCGCGCCCTCCGACGACATCGGCGCAGGTGAATCGCCGTCGATTCGCGACGCACCGGTCCACGGACGCCAACCCAGGTACTTCGCAAGGCAGGCAAGGGGAGAACTCATGGAGCTGACCGGTCGCGTGGCCGTGCTCACCGGGGCGGGACACGGAATCGGGGCGGCGATGGCCAGACGGTTCGCCGCGGCGGGGGCGCGCGGCGTCGTGGTGTCCGACCTCGACGGCACCGCGGCCGCGGGGGTCGCCGAGGAGATCAACGCGGCGGGCGGGCGCGCGGTCTCGCGGCCCGCCGACGCCGCGGACAAGGCCGAGCTGCGCGGGCTGGCGGCGCTGGCGGTGTCGGAGTTCGGCGGCCTGGATGTGTTCTGCTCCAACGCGGGCATCGCGTTCGGCACCGGCGTGCACGCCGACGACGAGCACTGGCGCCGCTCCTTCGACCTCAACGTGCTCCAGCACGTCTACGCCGCGCAGGCGGCGCTGCCCGCGATGCTCAGCGCGCGCAGCGGGTACCTGGTGATCACCGCGTCCAGCGCGGGTCTGCTGAGCCTGCCGGGGGACGCGCCGTACTCGGTGACCAAGCACGCGGCCGTGGCACTGGCCGAGTGGCTCGCGGTGACCTACCGCAGCCGGGGGATCCGGGTCAGCGCGCTGTGCCCGCTCGGGGTCCGCACGCCGTTCCTGGTCGACGGTGTGCGCGCGAACCACCCGGCGGCCAACGCGGTGGTGTCCATGGGTCCGCTGCTGGAGCCCGAGGAGGTGGCCGAGTCGGTGCTCACCGCGATGGCCCACGAGAAGCTGCTGATCCTGCCGCACCCGAGCGCGGGCGTGGACTACGCGCACAAGGCCGCGTGCCCGGACGAGTGGCTGCGCGAGACGGTGGCCACGCTGCCGACAATGCAGGCGCCGCAACCGGTGCGCCTCGGGCAGCCGAACGGGCGGGGCTGAGCCGTGCGCTACCGCAACCTGGGCGCCAGCGGTCTCGTGGTGAGCGAGATCGGCTACGGCAACTGGCTGACGCACGACACCGAGCACGCCGCCGACTGCGTGCGCGCCGCGGTCGACGAGGGCGTGACGCTGTTCAACACCGCGGCGGCGTGGGACCGCGGCGCGGCGGAGGAATCGTTGGCGCGCGGGCTGAAGGGCGCCCACCGCGACTCGATCGTGCTGTCCACCGGCGTGTACTGGCCGGAGGACGACGGCACCACGCAGGGCGGGTTGAGCCGCAAGAGCGTCTTCGCCTCGCTGCACGGTTCCCTGCGCAGGCTGGGCACCGACCACATCGACCTCTACCACCTGCTGCGCTACGACTACCAGACCCCGTTGGAGGAGACCTTCGTCGCCCTGTCGGACCTGGTGCGGCAGGGGAAGGTGCACTACGTGGCCACCTCGGAGTGGACCGCGGAGCAGATCCAGCAGGCCGCGCCGCTGGCCGAGAAGCACCGCGTGCCGCTGGTCGGCAACCAGCCGCAGTACTCGATGCTGTGGCGGGTACCGGAATCCCAGGTGATCCCCGCGTGTGAACGGTTGGGAATCGGACAACTGGCCGCGGTCTCGCTCGCCCAGGGCGTGCTCGCGGGCCGCTACGCCGATGGGAATTTCCCAGCGGATTCCCGGGTCGCGGCGGGCGGCGACCTGGCGCGGGCGCTGATCTGGCCGCTGCTGCACGAGGAGCTGCTCACCCGCGTCGAGCCGCTGCGCGGGGTGGCGCGGCACTGCGGGCTGACCATGGCGCAACTGGCCCTGGCCTGGGTGTTGCAGAACCCGTTGGTGGGCACGGTGGTCGTCGGGGCGACCCGGCCGGAGCAGGTGCGGGAGAACGCGGGGGCGTCCGGGGTGACGCTGGACTTGGACACCCTGGGACAGATCGACCAGCTTTTGGGAACATTCGTGCAAACTGACCCAAGACTGACATTCACACCACCGCAATACCGGGACATAGATCCGGCGGCGCTATAGCCGTCCGCTATGCAATGGTGGGATAGACCGGTTACCGCCAACCGGCCCTATAATGGGCTGGCGGTCTCCACGACCGCATTTCTCCTGTGCGCGGCGAATCCGCACCACCCGCCCACCCGGCCCGCGCCGGGTGGGAGTCCCCGGGGCGGGCGCCGTGGACCCCACGGGTGCGTCGTGGCCGACCGGCACCGGATGCGAGGCGCCCCCCACCCTGCGGACGGAGTCACCACATGGAGGTCGAGATCCGCCACCTGCGCGTGATCGTGGCCATCGCCGAGTCCGGCAGCCTCAACCGCGCGTCCAAGGTGCTCGGGCTGTCCCAGCCCGGGCTCACCGGCCAGCTCCAGCGCATCGAGAACACCCTGGGCGGCCAGCTGTTCTTCCGGGCCGAGCGGGGTTCCTGCCCCACTCCGTTCGGCCACAACGTCCTGGCCGAGGCCCGCGCCGTCCTGCGCGGGCTGCAGGGCATCCGCAGGCGAGCCGAGTCCCAGGCCCGCCTGGCCGGTACACCCCCGGTCCGCCTGGGCGGCTGCGGCGGCTACCTGCACCTGGACCTGAGCCGCTGGTTGTCCGGCTTGGAGTGGGTGCCGGGGGTGCGCCTCACCGAGGAGGCGGACCCGCAAGCAACCGTCGACCAAGTCGCGAACGGGGCCCTGGACCTGGCCACGGTGTACGAGTGGCCGGGCTTCACCCCGCGCCTGCCGGACGGGGTGCAGAGCGAGGTCCTGGTACCCGACGAGCCGGTGCTGGTCATGGTCGCCCCGGACCACCCGCTGGCGCACGAGCACGCGGTCAAGTTGGAGGCGCTGGCGGAGTTCCCGTGGGTGGACGAGCCACCGGGGATGAGCCAGTGGCCGGTGTACCTGAGGCAGGTGTGCCACCGCCACGGGGTGACGATGGACCAGCAGCACGAGGTCCTGTACACACCCACGGCGCACGAGCTGGTGGCCACCCGGGCCGCTATAGCCCCCGCCCTGATCACCGGCCAGGACATCCCGGGCCGCATCCGACTGCGGGGCCTGGTGGGCAGCCCCCTGCGCCAATGCCTGCGGGTGGTGTACCGCCCGGAGACCAGGGTCGCCGAACACATCGGCGAGATCTGCGCGGAGCTGATAGCCCTCTACCAACGCACCGGCTCCCGAAACGAGTACTTCCGCCGCTGGTGGGCCAACGAGGGCAGACACAGCACACCCACGTTCTGATAGTCCACAGTAGACGCCCCACGCCACCCCAGGCGCGGGGCGTCTGTGGTACGGTCACCCTCGGCGGGCGCGGTCCGCCAGCCTGAGTGGCCACCCTCCCGGCTTGGGTGAACACCACTCCCAAGCGCTCGGGCGCCCCGCGCGAAGAAGTCGACCAGTCTTACGTAGTGCCATGCGCTCCATCCTCGTCAGCCGTGCCGGGCGGCGGAACGGGATTGACGTGCGCAAGGACTACCTCACCACCCATCTGCTCGACCTCCGCCACGCCCGCACGGGCGAATCCGTCCGCGGTCTACCCAAATGAGCCACGACACTACGTCGGGACCTCTCCCCCGCCGACCGCGAGATCTTGGTACACGCCTTCCGTGGCGACGACGTCACCGTGCCGCACGACCTGCGGCAACGCATCCTCCCGAGCGCGGCGGGACAGCGTCAGCAGGAACTGGAAGCGGTACTGCTCAACGCCCTGCTCCGCGGGTTCGACCACCTGGTCTTCAACCCCCGCATCTGGAGTTGGCGACTCGACAAGGTCATCGAGGAGGTGCGGCCGGAGCCCGACGTGCTCCGCGTCCGCTTGGCGCCCCAGTTGCTCGGCCCACTCCTGATGGAACTGCTGACCGGCGCGGTGCCGGTCCACGCACGACACCGAGCACAGCAGGTCGAGTTCTCCCCGGTCGACGACCCCACGGGCGCGCGAGTGATAGCCACCGGCGTGTCCGAACAGACCTGGCTCGCAGCGCACAGGTACGTGGCGGCCACGAATGCCGAAGCACCCCCTGACCAGGACCGCTACCCACGCCTGTACACGCCCGCTCACTTGGCGAGCGACCTGCTCCGCAGAATCCGACTCTTCCGCCAGGTGTGGTCGTTGAAGGTCGACGGCGGTCACATGGACGACCTACTGGTCGAGTGGCGAGGTGCCCCCGACGACTCCGATGTCTCAGCTTCCCTCCAACACCCGGCTGCCCCCATCGGTGTTGAGGGCCTGCGCTTGCGCCAGCTGAGCAAGAGCGACACGCCTCGCCCCAACAACCGCTCCAGGTCGATGCGCGCCGCATGGGAGACATGGGAGCGGGGAACGCCCACTCACACATCCAGCTCGACGACCTCGTCGCCATGCGCTACCGCTTCACCGCCGAGTCCAAGCACACAGCCACGAACTGCCTGCGGAACCTCGCCAAGTCCCCGAACCCCGCTGCCCTGCGCGCCGGACTGATCCCCGAAGCGCACTCACCCCACCAGCGGGTCCTGGAGACATCCCTGCTGTTGACCATGCGCTACTGCGACGCGGACCGCGTCTACCGCGCGGTCAGTCCGCGCACAGCGGGATTGGTGGTCGATCTGGAGAACGAGGTCGTTGACGACTTCTTCCGCTCCCTCCTCACATGGACGCGTTCGGATGGCGATCATCCCGGTGTCCCGGGTCTGCGCGTGGTCCCACGGGTCAACACGATCCAGTTGCGGCTGCTGGACGAGGACAGCCACCTCACAGACGCCCGGGTCGAGGTCAACGGCATCCCCGGGAGTGCGTGGGAGGCGATCTGGCGGAGCACCCGCGAGCCCGGCAAGGTCGACCCGCTCCTGGCGAACTCGCCTGTGCTCAGCCCAGGCGAACGGAAGCCACCACCTTCTGCTCCACCATCTTCCTCACCTGCGCCGCCCTCCTCCTCGGCACCGCGGGCACCGCCGTTACCACGATCGCCTCTCTGGCCGCAATCCTCACCGCCAAACGGCGGCTGCGACAACTGTGAACGTTTCGGGCTTCCCCTTCACCGGTGACCGGATTCCCGAAGCCCGTCCCCGATCACCGCCAGCGCCCCGGCAACCTCGCACGACCCGGAATACGCGGCCAAGAGCACCCCTCGAACCAGCGTCATCAGCACCCCGATCGACACGTCCCCCCGAACCTCCCCCACCTCCTGCCCCCGCACCAACAAGACGCCGAGCGCGGTCCGCAACTCCAGGTTCGCCGACGTCAACCCAGGTGTCACAGCCGTCCTGGTCAACGCGTCTACCAGGTCCCGGTCGCCCATCCCCTTCGACACCACCGCGGTCAGCGCCGAGAAGAACGCCTCCCCCGGCTCCGACGCGGCCACCGACCGCATCCGGTCCACGAGGGCGGACATCCGGTCCAGGACCACTGCCTCGAAGAGCAGTTCCTTCGTCGGGAAGTGCCGGTACACCGTGCCCGCGCCCACCCCCGCGAGCCGGCGATCTCGTCCAGCGGCGCCTGCAGTCCCTGTGCGGCGAACGCCTGCCGCGCGGCCGTGAGCACCCGGGTCCGGTTGCGCCGGGCGTCCGCCCGCGTCGGCTCCATCCGGGGCACCCTACTCGGCACCCGGGGCACCTTCCCTGCCCCCGACAAGGCACTCGTCGGCCTCGCCTGAGCCACCGGGCCGGGAGACGCTCGACGGCGAGGAGGTGGACGCATGCACCGGCACCGGCCCGGCGAACCCGAGAAGGACCAGCCCACCACCGCGCGGCCCAAGGAGCGCGTCCACCCCGTGCACGCCCTCCAGCAGAAGGTGGGCAACAGCGGCGTCAACCGGCTCATGGTGCAGCGCACCCGCGACATGGACACCACGCTCAACGACCTCGACAACATCCGCCAGTTCGGCCAGCCCGGCGGGCTCGACCCGGCCTCCACCGCCGCCGAGCAGCGGCTCGCCAACAGCTTCCCCCAGGAGAACGGGCAACCGCAGCAGTTCCCCGACCCGTCGGCGCACCTGCCGGGGGCCGGTCTGGCGCACTGGCTCAACGCCAAGTCCCCCAAGGGGCCCGCGGCCAACACCTACGGCACGGCCGACTGGGTGGCCAACATCAACAGCCAGCGCGACGAGCCGGGTACCGCGTTCCTGCGCAACTGCATCGACGCCGCCCGCGCCTTCCTCAAGTCCTGGTACGGCAGGCCGACCGCCGCGGCCGGGGTGCACGACCCGGCGCCCGGGTTGGAGAGCGACGGCGGCGGCAAGACCAAGCAGTGGCTGGAAACCGAGTGGCGCACCTCGGAGAACGGCCGCGGCCCCACCTGGTCGGACATCGAGGCCCGGTTGAAGTCGGCGGGCCACGGCGCGGTCGCCATCGTGATCTTCGACCGGGGCACCATCCACGCGGTGAACGGCGTCAACCACAACGGCAACGTCTACTGGGTCGACCCGCAGATGGGGCACATCAGCAAGAAGCCCCTCTACGAGATGCAGGGCCCCGCCGAGTCCATCACCCTCAACGCCCAGTTCCAGCCCGTCGACGAGCCCCCGCCGCTGACCACCTCCATCGAGGCGGCCCTCGCCGCCCTCGGCTGATCCGGTCACCCGGTCACCCGGTGACCGGCACCGCCCGCGCGTCGATCCGCCACGCGCCGACTTCCTCGTCCCCGTCCACGACCAACTCCAGCGGACCGGGTCGACTCAGGAACGCCGTCAGGCTCGCCGTTGCCCCATAGGCACCGACGTTGTGCACCCGGAGCACGTCCCCCGGGGCGGGCTTCCGGGCCGGGGTTCTGGCGGCCACCCGGTCCAGTGGCGTGCACAGCGGACCGACGACGTCCACGGCGACCTCGGGGCGGTCGTCCGCGGCACTCAGGTTGTCCACAGTGGTGTTCAGCCGCAACACGCGCCCCAGGCCCGCCATCCCGCCGAGCACGTTGATGCCCGCGTCGACCACCACGACGACACCGGATTCGCGCTCCTTCACGTCGATGACGGTCGTCAGCAGCGTCCCCGCCGCCGCCGTCGGCCGCCGCCCGGTCTCGAACCAGACACGCGGCGCGGACTCCGCCCAGTCCGACAGCAGGTCCGTCAGCCCTTCGCGCAACCCGATCAGGTCACAACCCACACCCTCCGCGGCATAGGGCCACGGGAAACCCCCGCCCAGGTCGACGATCCGGGGCGGGACACCCGTGCCCGCGACGACCTCGTCCACCACGGCCTTGGCGCACGTGAACCCCGTCAACAGGTGCTCGACCGTTCCCAGTTGGGACCCCAGGTAGACGTGGAACCCGAGTAGTTCCACCGACTCCGCCGCCGCGGGCCAGGCGCGGACCGCCTCGGTCGCCGTGAGACCGAACTGCCTGCCGTCGGCCATGGACAGCCCGGACGCGGGCCGGTCGCCCGGCTGCAACCGCAGCAGCACGCGCACCCGGCGCCCCGCGTCGGCCGCGGCCGCGCCGAGCCGGTCCAGTTCGGTCTCCGACTCACAGGAAAACAGCTCCGCGCCGCGCGCGATCGCCGCATCGATCTCACCGCGTGACTTCCCCGGTCCGGTGTAGAGCACGTCCGCGGCCCGGAACCCCGCCGCCACCGCGACATCCAGTTCGCCCAGCGACGAAACCTCGGCGCCGCAACCGACCCCGCGCAACTCCGCCACGACGGGGAGCAGCGGGTTGGCCTTCAGGGAGTAGAGCAGCGACGTTCCCCCCGGGAGCGCGGCCAACAACTCGTTCGCGCGATCCCGAACCTCCGCGAGGTCGTAGAGGTAAAGCGGGGTTCCGTACCGTTCACTCGTTTGGAGCAGTTCCGCGCGGTTCACCTGATTGCCCGATTCCTTCCACTATCACGCCGAGTAAGGGGACCCTGAATGCCTTGCGTCCGAAATCACCTGAGTGTAGCCTGCGAGATCAGTCACTTGTCACGAGTTGCAGGGGGCACCGTTGACGTTCAAATCGCTGGAGATGCGCAAACTGGGTCCAGGCAACCTGCGGGCCATCGAAATCGGGGTGACGTCCCGGTGTAACTTCCGGTGCAGCTATTGCGGTGCGTATGACCTGCTGGAACGCAAGATCCTCTCGGTCGAGGACGTGGCTCGGGTGATTGACAGCCTGCCCGACCTGGAACGCGTGAAACTGTCCGGCGGCGAGGTGCTCCTGGAATTCGACATCTGCGTCGGAATCATCGAGTACTGCACCGCGCACGGCATCTCGACGCAGATCAATTCTAACGGCACGCTGCTCAACGACGAGAAATTCAACCGCCTCGAAGCGGCCGGTCTCGACGTGCTGCACTTCTCGCTGAACCACACCGACGCGGCCCGACACGCCGAGTTCTACAAGGTCACCGAGAAGATGTTCCCGAAGATCGTGTACGCCGTCGAGCGGGCTGTCGCGTCGCCAACAATCGACGCAGTGGTGGAGACGATCCTCTTCAACGAAACCGAGAAGACGATGGCGGACGTGCACCGCTTCGCCGCCGACCTCGGGGTCGCCAAGCACGAGATCCAGATGGAGATCCCGAGCCTGCACCAGGGCTACGAGAACACCCTGGACCACGACCGGATCTGCGACTCCATCGTGGAGCTCGTCCAGGCCCGCCGCCCCGAGACCACGATGTTCTTCAGCTGCCTGTCGGCCTACTTCCGGCCCGGCAGCGCGCACTGGGCGCGCCTGCAGCCGCTGTTCCAGGACCCGGGCGTCATCTACGCCAGCTGCATCGAGGGCAAGGCGCAGCTGCACCTGCACTCCAACGGCGACGTGATGATCTGCGAGCTGGGCAACCCGGACGTCATCGGCAACGTGTTCGACACGGACATGCTCGCCATCTACGAGAACAGCCCGCGGTTGCAGGCTTTCGTGCGGAGCAAGCACGAGGACCAGACGTTCTCCTGCTTCCGCCACTTCGACTTCCCGGGGCAGACGGAGGCGCAGAAGAAGACGGGCCTCACCGCGCTGCCCATGCCGAGTGTCCGGAAATAGCCCGGGCGCGCCGGGTACCGGCGTGGTGCTGGGCCTGGTGGGCAACGACATCCACGTCGTGGCCAACCGGGTGCTGGAGATCGGTATGGCCGAGCACGGTTTCCGGCCGTACAACCTGGGCACGAACAACACCGTCGACGATTTCGCCGACGCGGTGCTGGAGACCGGGGCGCGAGCGGTGCTCGTCGCCTCGGTCAACGGCGAGGGCCAGAAGTCCTGCGCGGGTTTCGGCGCGCGCTTCGCCGCGGCGGGCCTCGCGGACGTGCTCCGGTACGTCGGCGGGAACCTGGCGCTGGGCGACCGGCCCGCGGCGGAGGTGACGCGGCTCTACACCGGTTTCGGCTTCCACCGCGTCTTCCACCGGCCCGCGAGCCTGCACCCGGTGTTCGAGGCGCTGCGCGCCGACCTCGCTCGCTCTGCCCTGGAAGGGATCGGGCCCGCGCTCGTCGGAAGGGGCGGCGGTGGCGGCGCCCGGTGACCACGCCCGCGTCGGCGACCTCGCCGCGGACCGGCACCGGCTCATCGAGCGGTACGGCGCGCCGGACCTGACCCCGTCGACGGCCGCCGACCACCTGGCCGCCCTGCCGCGCGCCCGGTTCGCGTCCGTGGCCTACCGGCGCCCGGGTCCGCTCGTCCAACCACGCGGCGGTTTCCCGTCCGCGGCGAAGCAACGCGCCCTCACCCTGGCCTTCGACGCGGCGGGCGCGGACTTCATCCCGTTGACCGTGGACAGCCACACCCGCCACAACGACCACGACACAGCGGCCCGCCTCCTCGCCGCGAGCCTGGCCGAGGGCCGCGACCTGCTCAACGGCTACCCCTTGGTGGCTCATGGCGTCACGACGACCCGAGGGCTGTTCGAGGGGATCGAACGCCCGGTCAGCCTGCGACACGGCACACCGGACGCACGGCTCCTGGCCGAACTCGCCTTGGCCTCGGGCATCACCGAGATCGAGGGCGGCGGGTTGAGCTATTCGCTGCCCTATTCGCGCGCCTTCCCGGTCGAGCGGGCGCTGGTGCACTGGCAGTACGTGGATCGGCTGTGTGCCGAGGTCGGCCCGGCGGACGCGCCCGTCCAGCGGGAGTCGTTCGGTCCGTTGACGGCGACCCTGGTGCCGCCGGTCATCACCGTTGTGGTGCAGCTGTGCGAATTGCTGTTGGCGGCCGAGCAGGGGGTCACGGCTTTCACCGTCAGCTACGGGCAAACGGGCAGCTTCGAACAGGACTTGGCCATCGCCACCGTGCTGCGCGCCCACGCCGCCGACCTGCTGGCGCGGTTCGGGTTCGCCGTGGACGTCCGGTTGGCGTACCACCAGTGGATGGGCGCGTTTCCGGCGGAGCCTTCGCTGGCGTGGCAACTGATCGCGGTGTCGGCGGCGATCAGCGGGTTGGTGGGCGCGGACAAGGTGGTGGTCAAGACCCCGGACGAGGCGGTCGGGATCCCCTCGATCGAGAACAACGCCGCGTCCGTGCGCGCGGTCCGCTACGTGCTCGACATGTTCCCCGCCTGTCGGCCGTTGAGCAACGAGGTCGTGGAGTGCGAACGGGACCTCCTCGACCGCGAGGTCACCGAGGTGCTGACCCGGATACTGGACCACCCGGCGCCGTCGTTCCTGTCCGCCGTCCACCACGCCGTCCTCGACGGGGTGATCGACGTGCCGTTCGCCCCGCACGAGCAGAACGCCGCCGCGCTCATCGCCGTACGCGGCACGGGTCGGCGGATCCGCGTCCTGGAGCCGGGTTCCGTGCCGCTGTCGACGGAAAGCATGCGCCGGGAACGCGAACTGCGCGGCCCCAAGTCCGAGGACGGTCCCCTGTGGGAGGGCCTGCTCCGCGACATCCGGGTGCTGACGTGACCACGCTCCTCGTCGACATCGGCAGCACGACGATCAAGCTGTGCGAGGCGGGCACGCGCGCCGTTCGCGTAGTGCCGCGGGCCCCGGGAATCTCGCCGGGCGAACAAGTGCTGTCACTGACCAACGGCGCGGACCGCCTGCGCGTGTGCAGCTCGGCCAACGCGGCCCCTCGCGTCGGCGTCCTGGGCCTTACCCGCGGCCACAGCGCCCCGGCCGCGGCGGCTGGAAACGTCGCCTACACCCACTTGCTCGGCGAGCGGCCCGCGTCGCCGCTCCCCCACGTCGACATCCTCGTCATGGCGGGTGGGGTGGACGGCGCCGACCACACCCACCTGCGGACGTGCCTGTCCCGCACCAGGCTCGCCGACCACCCCCACGACGTCCTCGTCTGGGCTGGTGCCGACGATCCGGACCTGGTCGCGCACCTGCCCGTCGACCACCGCGCCCCCAACGTCCTGGACCACCGCCTGCGCCCGTCGCCCGGCGGCCTGTCCGACCTGATCCACAACCTCCACCTCGGCGATCTCGTAGACCACAAAGGACTCCGCCCCCTGGCGGGCGCCACCGAGACCCCCATCCTGCCTACCCCCACCATCCTCACCGTCGCCGCCGAACGCCTGACCCGCGACAACTTCCTCCCCGACGTCACCCACCCCTTCCTCCTGGTGGACATCGGCGGCACCACCACCACCATCCACCACAACACCCACCACGTCTTCACGGATCTGGGTGTCGCGAACCCACACCGCGCACTGGCCACCCACACGGGCCTGATGGACCTGGCAACCGCCATCGACCCACCCCAAGCCCGATCCCTCTACCACTCCCTCAGCGAAGGCAAGATCCCTACACCCCAGACCGCCTTCCTAACCTGCCTCTACCTCTCCCTCTGGCGCCTCACCCACCAGGGCACCCTCACCCCCCAGAACTTCACCTCCCTACTGGTCACCGGCGGCGCCTGGCAAGGAACCCCCACCCCAGACATCCTCCGCGTAGCCACCACCGCCTGCGGCCTACCGCACGCCCACTGGAACCTGTGCCTGGACCACCACTACGAATTCTGGACCCACGGCCTGACAGCCCCCGCAATGGATCACCAGCGCGATCGGATGCCGTCCCCATAGTCCGGAGTTGTCCACAGCCAAGCCTCACGGGCTCCCGCCCGCTGGCCATCCGGCGATAGGATCGAAAATAGGGGTTCCCCCTACTGCGGGGCCCCTCGCGGGCGCTGGGAACGGAAGCGCTGGCGGCGACTGCGGGGAGAAGTCGCCGCCAGAGTCGTGGCACGAGCGGGGCTGGCCGCAGCGGTGCCCGGCACTGCATTGGCATTCGGCGCGGGAGGCGCGACGGCAGTTGTCGGCGGCTGAGGACAGCCCCAGCGACGATGGCGGCGAGAACGGGCCACCAGGTTCGGCAGGTTCCGCGGCGCCGACCAGGCCGTGGATGTCAGGGGCGGAGCGGGAGTAGATGGTGAAGCCGGGCCCCGGTGCCGGCTGGGCGGCAGAGCGGGAGCGGCTAGCGCCATGGCGGCGGTCGTGCGGGCGATAGAGCCTTCGGCGCCAGCGGACTTCAGGGTGCGGGTGCCCGAGCCTTGCGGTTCCTGGAGTGCCTACCTCGGGTCAGGGCGCGGCGGGCAGGTCCGCATCGTCGACCTCGAAGAGCTGGGCCGACAGGTCGCGGGCGATGACGGTCTGCGTGTCCAGCGGAACGTCCTCCGGCACCGCCCCCGGCCACACGAACTCCACGTACCCCTCACGATCCAGGTAGTTGGCCTGGGTCGCGCCCGATCGGGTCCCCGCGACAGCCGACACCTCGTACCCCCGCACCGCCGGGTCCACAGAGGACGGTTTCCGCACCGCCGACACACGACCCGGGGCCGCCTTCAGCACCGAAATCCCCGCCAACCCGCTCGGCGCGGGCAACTCCGGCATCCGGTCCAACCGGTCGAGGTACGACAGCACGTGCAGCTCGTACGGCGACACCCCGCAGACCCGCTCCACCTGGTCCAGGATCCCGTCGCCCGCCGTCCGCGCGCCGACCTCCATGACGACCGGGGCCGCCCCCGGTTCCAGCCGCAGCTCCACGTGCGCGATACCCCGGTCGAGGCCGATCGCCGCACAGGCTCGCTTGGTGACGTCATCGACGTCCGAACGGCTCGAATACCGGCTCGGGACCCGATGCCCGATCTCCGCGAAGTACGGGCGCGGTCCGAGGATCTTGTCCGTCACCGCCAGCACCACCTGCTCGGTGCCGTGGTTGAGCACCTCCACCGACACCTCGTCGACCAGCGGGCAGAACTCCTCGACCTGGATCTCGCGGTTCTTCACCGTGAACACTGCGGCGTTCTCGTCGATGATCCGACGGGCGTACGAATACGCCCGCTCGACCTCCGCCGCGTCCGACACCAGCCGCACACCGAGGCTGCCGCCGAAGGCCGAGGGCTTGATCACGCACGGGAACCCGTATCCCCCGGCTGCCGCCAGGGCCGCCTCGACGCTGTCCACCTGCGTGTAGCGCGGGGTCGCGACACCGGCCGCGAGCAGCTTGTCCTTCATCCGGTTCTTGTTGATCGACGAGTCGTCGACCGCCGCCCGGCTCAGGAACGGCAGGCCGTAGTGGTCGGCGATGGCCCAGCCGGGCACCAGCCCCGGGTCGAAGAACGGCACGACCCCGGCGGGCACGCGCCCGGTTTCCTTCTCGTGCTCCACGACGGCGCGCAGCGAGTCGTCGGGGTCGCTGAAGTCGCCGACCAGCACGTGGTCGAAGAACTTGGCGGCGCGGCTGTCGCGGCCGCGGGCGATCGTCACCAGCGGGCCGTCGAAGACCCGCAGCGCGGCGACGATCGCGCGCTCCCGCAGGGACATCGCGGCGCCGAGCACGAGCAGGTACTTCTCATCTCCGGAAACCGGCCCCATGACCGGCTATGTTAGCGCAGTGCCCGCCTCACACAGCCAGATCCGCCACCCGAACGGTCACGTCTTCACCGACCCGCTCGGCGGCGTCCCCGACGACGTCTGGGACCGCGCCGCGGGCGACCGGTTCTACTCGTCGGCGTTCTGGCTGCGCCTGGTCGCGTTGGAACCGGGCGCGGTGTCCGGCGGTGTGCACGTCGACCTGCCCGGCGGCGGCAGCGCGGCCGTCCCGGTCGCCGACGTCGAGGACGCGTCCGAGCTGGCGAACCCGCACCTGCGCTGGACGGAACTGCTCACCGAGCGCGGTCTCCCCACGCCCCCGGCCCGGGGCCTGCTCGTCGGCCAACGCCGCGGCTACCTCGCGCACCTGCTGGCCACCCCCGACGCCGACCGCGCGGAGGCGACCTCGACCTTGCTGGAGGCCGTGCGCGCCGTCGGTCCGAGTGGGCACGATGTCGCCCGAGTGGCCCTGTACCTGACCACACCGGACGTGCTCGCCCTGCGCGCCGCCGGGGTCGAGGCGCCGCCGGTCGCGCTGGCCGCCGACGCGTGGATCGACATCCCGGACGGCGGTTTCGACGCGTGGCTGGCCGCGGGGTCCAAGCACCAGCGCAGCCGGGTCCGCAGCGAGGTCCGCAAGTTCGAGGCGGCGGGCTACCGCGTGGAACACCGGACGCTGCCCGACGCCTACGCCGAGGTGGGCAGGCTCAGCGCGCAGACCGAACGGCGGTACGGCATCGAGGCCGACCCCGCCGCGTACGTCGAGGCGTTCCGCAAGCACGCCGAGCTGGCGGGCGACCGCGCGCACGTCCTGCTGTGCTCGGTCGGTGACGAGGAGCCCGTGGGCAGCTGCCTCTACATGCACGAGGGCGACACCGTCTACATCCGCGCGGTGGGTTTCGATTACGACGAACTGCGCGACGCGGCCGAGTACTTCAACCTGCACTGCTACGTCCCGGCCCGGCTCCCCGGCGTGCGCCGCATCCACTGCGGCATCGGCACGGCCGACGGCAAGGCGTTCCGCGGCGCCGAGCTGAGTCCACTGTGGCTGCTCGACCTGACCGAGGGCAGCCCGCTGATCGGCCGCGACGACGACGTCCTGGCGCACAACCGGGCCATGCGCGCGGCGCTGGCCGCGAAGTCCCCGGTGGTCGAGCGCGCGATGCCCGCCGCCGAGTGGGACCTGTTCTGCTGACCCTTGTCGCCCATACCGCGGCGCCGCGTTCGCGGTTAGGCTGCGGCGGGTGACCTCGCCTCAACTGTTCACGGTGCACGCCCTCGTCCACGAGGCCGCCGCGCGGTTCGGTCCGGACATCGCGATCACGGACGAGACCACGGAGCTGAGCTTCGCCGACCTGCGCTCCGCCGCCATGGCCGCCGCCGGGGCGCTGCGCGAGCGCGGGGTGGGGCGCGGCGACCGGGTCGGCGTCTGCATGGCCAAGTCGACCGAGCAGGCGGTCGCGATCCTGGGCGTGCTGCTGGCGGACGCGGTGATCGTGCCGATCCTGCCGGGCCTCAAGCACGACAACATCGCCCACATCACCACCGACTCCGGCGCCCGCCTGGTGATCACCGACGAGGCGCGCGCGGACGAGGTGCGCGGCGCGGCGCCTGCCGTGCCGCTGCTCTACGGCACGGCCCCGGCCACCGGTTCGGTCGACGTGCTGCCCATGTCGGGTCGAACCGGGGATGCGGTGCCGCAGCGGGCGATCAGCGAGGACCTGGCGGCGATCATCTACTCGTCGGGGTCGACCGGGCGGCCCAAGGGGATCATGGTCACGCACCGGAACCTGTGGCACGGCGCGCACATCACCACGCGGTACCTGGGGGTGGGGCGGGACGACCGGATCGGTTCGGTGCTGTCGCTGAACTTCGACTACGGGCTCAACCAGCTGTGGCAGTCGCTGCTGACCGGCGCGCGGCTGTGCCTGCACGAACTGGTGTTCCCGATGAGCTTCTTCCAGTTCGCGGCCCGGCAGCGGATCACGGTGCTGCCGGTCATGCCGGTCATCATCACCCGGATGTTCGACCCGAGGCTGCTGCGGTCCCAACCGGAGGAGGACCTCTCGTCCGTCCGCACCGTCTGCACCTCGGGCGGCCCCGTGTCGGACCGGATGCTCAAGCTGGTCGGCGCCACGTTCCCCCACGCGCGGACCTTCCTCATGTACGGCCTGACCGAGGCCTTCCGCTCGACCTTCCTGGAACCGGAGCAGCTGGCGCTGCGCCCCGGCTCCATCGGCCGCGCCATCCCGGACGTGGAACTCCTGGTCCTGGACGACGACCTGCGCGAAGTCGCCCCCGGCGAACGCGGCGAACTCGTCCACCGCGGCGGCTGCGTCGCCAAGGGCTACTGGAACGCCCCCGCCGAGACCGCCAAGCGCTTCCGCGAACTCCCCACCCACCCCGGCGAAACCGCCGTCTTCAGCGGCGACATCGTCACCCGGGACGCCGACGGCTACCTGTACTTCGTCGGCCGCCGCGACGCCATGATCAAGACCTCCGGCTTCCGGGTCAGCCCGACGGAGGTGGAGGAGGTCGCGTGCCGGTTCCCGGGGGTGGACGCGTGCGTGGCGGTCGGGGTGCCGAACGTGGAGATCGGCGCGGACATCGCCCTGGCCTACGGCAGCGCGGCGGGGGTGGACGAGGTGGAGCTGCGGGCCTTCCTGCGGAAGGAGCTGCCGAGCCACATGGTCCCCCGGCACCTGCTGGGGCGGGCAGGGCTGCCGTCGACGGGGAACCAGGGCAAGATCGACCGTCCGTCGGTGGCGGAGATGGTCCGAGACCACCTGTCCGGGTGACGGGAGACCGTTCGACAACGCCGCGGTTGCCGTCCTCCTTGCGCTCCGGAGACCAGGAAGACCCGCGACCACGAGCCCGCGGGCGATCATGGTCACCGGCCGGGTCAGGCACTGGCGCGCGATCCGCCGAGTCGACGGCTCGGCCGCCAGGCAGAACGGGACGACCCGGCGCTGATGAGGAACAGCCCGGCACGGAAGAAGCCCCCGTTACCTTTTCGTGGCTCCCGACCAGGGAGTTGTGGTCACCAGGCCCGGCGTGACCAACGCCCCCAGTCGAACCCATTCGGCAAGCTCGCCGAGCACGGACCGCTGCTGGTCGTCGTCGATCAGCCCGCCACGATCGGGGTGCTGCCGGTCGCGGTCACCCGCGCGGCCGGGCATCAGGTCGCCTGTCTGCCCGGACTGGCGATGCGTCGCATCGCCGACCTCCACCCCGGCCGCGCCAAGACCGACGCCCGGGACGCGTTCGTCACCGCCGACGCCGCCCGCTCCCTGCCCCACCCCCTGCGCCCGGTCGATGTCGGCGACGAAACCCTGGCCGAACTGGAGGTGCTGGTCGGGTTCGGCGACGACCTGGCAGGCGAAGCCACCCGCATCACCAACCGGATCCGGGGTCTGCTCACCGGCATCCACCCCACCCTCGAACACGCCATCGGCCCGCGGATCAGCCGGCCGTCCTGGAGATCCTCTCGCGTTGCGGCGGTCCGGCCGGGATCGCCACCAAGCACGCGCCCCGCATGGGCGAGCGGCTGGTGGAGACGATCCTGACCGCGCTGGGCAAGCAGACCGTCACCGTCCCGGGCACCGCCGCTGCGGACACCGTCCTGCCGCGGCTCGCGGACAGCCCGAAAATCGTTCTCCAGCAACGCAAGCAGGTTGCCGAGCAGAACGCCGCACTGATCTGCCTGGCCCGCCGACGCTGCGACGTCCTCTACGCCAGGCTCCCCAACGACACGCCTCCTTCTCGCCCTTCGACCCCTTGGCGCAACTCACCCCTGCAGGTGACGGGCGTGCAGTGCTCGGGCTCGGTTGACGCCGCCGGAGCCGTGGATGAGGGTGCGGCCGCTGGCGAAGACCAGGATCCGGCAGCCGTCGAGGGTGAGGCGGATCGACTCCGGGCCTGCCTGGAGCGTGGCGTTGTCGCGATGGCGCTCCTGGATCCTGTTCAGGTCGGCCGGTTGCGGTGTCACCAGCAGTACCGTGTCGTCGCCGCACAGGGCTCGGGCCGTCGTGGCGGTTTCGCCGCGTAGGTAGACAAAGTCGCGAGCCCCACAAGCGGGACACTCGTCCGGGCGGTAGGCAGGCAGGGGAACACGTCGGGTCACGGCCTGCCAGATGTCCAGGCGCACCAAGCCGCAGAGGGCGTCCAGGTCCAGAAGAACCTTCAGGGACTCGGTGGCCTGCAACGCCGCGATGGCCGCGACCGTCCCCGGCAGCACACCCCGGGTCTGGCAGGTGCGGCGGTCGGCCGACGCGGGCGGATCCGGCCACACGCACCGCAGGCAGTGGGTCCGGCCCGGTACGACCGCCATCACCGACCCCTCGGTCCCCGCGCACCCCGCGTACAGCAGCGGCGTCCCCGTGGCCACCGCCACGTCGTTGAGCAGGAGCTTGGTCTCCATGTTGTCGACGCCGTCGACGATCAGGTCGCAGTCGGCCACCAACCGCCGGGCGTTGCCGGAGGCGCAGTCGGCGACCACCGCCTCCACCGAGCACCCGGGGTTCACCGCGCGGAGGTGTTCCGCCGCGGCTTCCGCCTTCAGCCGGGCCTCATCGGCGTCCCGCTGCGTGTACAGCACCTGGTGCGCCAGGTTGCGCACCTCGACCACATCCCGGTCGACCACCCGCACCGCGCCCACGCCGACGCGGACCAGGTGTGCGGCCACCGCCGATCCCAAGGCGCCGCAGCCGATCACGGCCACCCGCCGGTCGGCCAGGCCGGAGACGTCGTCGAGCACGTCAACGCGCTCGACGACGTCGTAGCGGTCCGAGGTCACGCGCCCGCGAACAACGCGCCGTCGACCTCGCGGAGTTCACCGAACACCGCGGCGGTGCCCGCGCCGAGCAGTTCGCTCACCCGGTCGAGGCTCTCCAGGCTCTCCAGGCGGACCCAGCGCTGCTCCGCGCCCGCCCCGCCGAGGACCGGCCGCAGCCCCTGCGTCGACACCACGCCCGAGACCGACTCCAGCGACGCCGTGTCGAGCGCCTTCCCGCTGTCCGCGGCCTGGAAGGCGATGTGGATGGCGCCCGCGCGCCCCTCACCCGCCTGGCTGTAGCCCCGGTCCCCGTCCACGTACTGGCTCACGTGCGCGCGGGCCGCCGTGCGGTGCCGGAACCACGACGCGCTCGCCTTGCGCCACCCGTTCGCGCCGGACTTGATCGCCTCGTCGACGCGGGCCAGGGTCGCCAGCGACTCGAGGCCGACCCGCAGCTGGTAGTCGAACTCACCGCCGAGCGCCAGCGCGCTCGACAACAGCACCGTGCTCGTCACACCGGGGATCTCGCCCCAGACCTTCGGCCACGTGCGGGCCGCGTCCGCCAGGATCTCCTCGGCGGCGTCGCCCCGCGCTCCCAGGTTGAACTCGATCGCGTAGATGTAGTCACTCATGCTCGTCGCACTCCCGGGCTTGTCCGTGAAATAGTGACCCCGACCACACACACCGTGAGCAGGCTCGTGCTCGGTGACGTCGCACGTCAACCCCTGTGTCCAGGAAGTGCCCATTGGTGCACACAGCCGGGTTGACCAGGGGGCGAACGCTCAGCAACGCGCAGCGGTATGTTCGGCCGGACACGGGGAGGATCAGCCGCATGGCACGGAGCGGGGGGCGCTTGGCGCGCGCGGCGACGTCGTGGCTGCCGCCGGGGCGCCCGATGCGGATGCTGCTCGGCGTCTCGTTCGTCGACTCGCTGGGCACCGGCCTGTTCCTCACCGGGTCCGCGCTGTTCTTCACCCGCTCGCTCGGGCTCACCGCCGACCAGGTCGGCCTCGGCCTGTCCCTGGCCGGGATCGCCGGGTTCGCCTGCTCGGTGCTGGTCGGGCGGCTCGCCGACCGGATCGGCGCGCACCGCGCGCTGGTGGGGTTGCAGTGGTGGCGCGGCGCGTGCTTCGCGGCGTACCCGTTCGCGGACAACCTCACCCTGTTCCTGATCGTCGCGATCCTCGGCGGCACGGGCGAGTGGGCGGCGCCGCCGGTGGTGCAGTCGTTCGTGGGGTCGTTGGTGGAGGCCGAGTCGCGGGTGCGGTCGATGTCGGCGCTGATGCTGGTGCGCAACGTCGGGTTCACCGCGGGCGCCGCCGCGGCGGCGTGGGCCATCGCGGCGGGCGGCGCGGGTGTGTACACAACGCTCGTGTTCCTCGACGCCGCGTCGTTCCTCGTCTCCGGTGTCCTGCTGCTGCGCGTGCGCACGCACGTGCCGGTCCCGACCAGGACCGAGTCGGCCCTCGAGGTCAAGGTGCGGCCGAACGCCCGGTACCTGTTCTTGGCCTGCCTCAACGGTTTGCTTTACCTGCACGCGGTTCTCCTGACTGTCGCGTTGCCCCTTTGGGTGGCGGACTACACGAAGGCCCCGGGGGCGCTCATCGGCGCTATCGTGGTGCTGAACACGGTTTTGGCCGTGGGCCTGCAGATGCGGTTCAGCCGGGGTGTCGACGGCGCGCGTCCGGCGGCGGTGCGGCAGGCGCGCGCGGGAGCCGCGTTGGCCGCGTGCTGCCTCCTGGTCGCCGCCACGGGTTCCACGTCCGCCTGGGTGACCGCCGGACTGGTGCTCGCCGCGACGGCGGCCCTCACGGTCGGCGAGGTCTACCAGGCCGTCGGGGCGTGGGGGCTGTCCTACGCGCTGTCCCCGGAGGACCGTCGCGGCTACTTCCTGTCGATCTACAACCTGGGCCAGACCGGCGCGATGATCGCCGGTCCGTGGGTGATCACCACGGCCGTGCTGCCCGCGGGCGCCGCGGGCTGGGGCGCGCTGGCCGCCGTGCTGGCGGGCGCGGGCGCGCTCGTGGTGGTGCTGGAGCGCGCCCGTCCCAAGGACCTCGGAGGAGAACCCGGTGCCGGAACTGCTGCTGGTGGGCGTGGGCGTGATGGGGAGGCCGTACCTGGCGGCCGCGCGGCGGCTGGGCGTGGCGGTGCACGCGATCGAGACGGCGGACCGGGCGGCGGCGCTGACGGGTGAGGTCGAGCACCTGACGATCGCCGCGGGCGACACGGACGAGGCCTGGGCCGCGGCGGCCTTCGACGCCGCGGCCCGCAGGCGGCCCGACGGGGTGCTGGCGTTCGCCGAGCAGCACGTGCTGGCCGCCGCCTTGGTGGCGGACGAACTGGGCCTGCCCGGGCCGTCCCTGCGCGCGTCGGCGATCTCCCGCGACAAGGCGTTGCAGCGCGGCCGGTTCGCCGTCGCCGGGGTGCGGCAACCCGAGCACCTGATCACCGGCCGGTTGGCGGACGCGGCCGACTGGGCGGCGTCCCGGTACCCGGTCGTGGTCAAGGCGGTCTCCCGAACCGGCAGCGACGGCGTGGAGTCGGTGGCCGACGCGGACGCGTTCGCCGACGCCGCGGCCCGGCGGGCGGGCGAGTCGCCGCTGCTGGTCGAGTCGATGGTCGAGGGACCGGAGTACAGCTGGGAAGCGCTGGTGCGCGACGGGGAAGTGCTGTGCGCCAACGTGACCGCCAAGGAGACCACGGGCCCGCCGCGGTTCATCGAGACGGGCCACCGCACGGGCGTGCTGCTCGACCCCGCCGAATCGGCGGCCGTCGAGGACTTGGCCGCGCGGGTGCTCACGGGTCTGGGGATGCGGACGGGGATAGTCCACCTGGAATACCGAGTCGCGGCGGACGGCCCAACCCTGATGGAGGTCGCCGTGCGCACGCCGGGCGACTTCCTGATGGACCTGATCTGCCTGAGCCACGACCGCGACTGGTTCGAGCTGGTCGTCCGCCTTTCCCTGGGCATGCCGGTACTCGAGGCCCAGCCCCGCACCCCGACCCCGGCGGCGGGCTACTTCCCCTTGACCGACCCCGGGGTTGTCACCGCCATCGAGGGTTTGGACGAGGTCCGCGCACACCCGACCGTCGACCGCGCGGGCGTCCTGGTCGACATCGGCGACACAGTCCCCCCAGCCGTCTCCTCCATGCAGCGCCGGATCTTCGTCCTCTTCACCGGCCCGGACCTTCCCACCCTCGACAAGGCCCTCGACTTCACGCGCCACACCCTGGCCGTCCGCACCCGCCCGCTTTAAGCGAGCCGCCAGCCGCTTCCCCGTCGTCGCTCCCCCGCCGCAACGCCAGCGAGGGGTCCCCCGCCATAGGGGAACCCCTATTTCCGATTCTATTCGGCGCAGCGGGCGGCTGGAAGCGGTCGAGCCGTGCCTGTGGACAAGTCCCGCACCTGGGGGAAAACCCCGCGAGCGCACCACGTTCAAGATCGGCTTCGGTGCGGGCCGGTCACAGCACGTCGCCGAAGTGGGCGTACTCGGCGGGGTCCGGGGCCAGGTCGACGATCACGTCCGTGACCCCCAGGTCCGCGCACGACCGCAGCCACCGGCGCACCGGTTCGGGTGCGCCGACCAGCTTCGGCGCGTCGATCCCGCGCGCGGGCGCGCCGTACCACAGCCGTTCGTCGTGGACCTCGCCCCGCTCCACCAGCGCGTAGCTGGCGGTGTGTTCGCTCGAGACGACCTGGGACACGAACAGCTGCCCCGCCACCACCTGCCGCCGGTCCGGCCGGTACGACTCGGCCGCCACCGTCCACGCCGCCTCGTCCGTGGGCCGTACGACCAGGCCGACCAACAGGAAGACCCGCTCGACCCCCTGCTCCGACCGCACCCGCGCGATGTCCGCCGCCAGCGTCTCGCGCGGACGCGCCATCATCAGCACGGCGTCCGCCGGGACGACGCCCGGTGTCGACGACGACGGCGTCACCACCAGCGCCCGCGAATCCCCTTCACGTCGGTCGAGGTCCGCCCGCAGCAGACCCGCGAACTCCGCCAGCCGCGCGCGGGCCGCCACTTTGGCCGCCTTCTCGTCCCCTTGGTCCCCCGACGCCCGGGACGACCGGGTCGCCCCCGCGACCACGTTCACGTGCGTCGGCCGACCGAACCGGTACGCCAGGTCCGCCACCCGCCGCGCCACCGACTCCGGCGCCTCCTGGTGCGGTCGCACCGCGACGATCGGTTCCAGCGCGGTCGAACAGGCCAGGACGTCGACTGTGGCCAGCCACGGGTCCATGGCGACCGGGAAGTCGTAGACGAACGCGCCGGTCACACCGATGTCCTCGGCCGCGCGCGCGTAGTCCACCAGTCTGTCCAGATAGGACTTGACCGGCAGCGGGCCACCGACGCCGAAACCCCGGGTGTGCGGCGGGACGATGAAGCTCAGCGAATCCCAGTCGGTCACGGCAGGACGCTCCTCATCAAGCGGACAACGAGAACCTTGCCTCAAGGGCCGACGGTCGGGCAAGGTGGTCAGAAGCATTCTCGGGGGTGGACGAACGCGCGCGGGGTGGAATCGAGTGGCCGAACACCGGAAGTTCGCATTGGTGCCCTTCGGCGAGCGCACGCTCACGGTGGGGTCATCCGATCCCTCGGCCGGTCCCGCGCACGAGGTCACCCTGGACGCGTTCGCGTTGGCCGACCGCTGCGTCAGCGCCGGGGATTTCCACGCCTTCCTGCGGGAGGCCCCGCAGGACGTGGACCACACGATGGTCGACTGCATCGATCCGGCCTTCGTCGTGCACCGCGCGGACGGCTTCGCGTTGCGGCCCGGGTGCGCCGACTTCCCGATGATCCAGATCAGCTTCTGGGCCGCCGCCGCGTACTGCAACTGGTTGTCGCGCACCGAGGGCCGCGAAGCGGTCTACGACGTCACCGCCCGCACGGCCGACCTCGACCTCGACGGCTACCGCCTGCCCACCGAGGCCGAGTGGGAGGCCGCCTGCCGCGCGGGCGCCCCCGATCCCGCCGCCTGCAACAGCGCGGACGCGAGCCCGGCCTGCCGGGCGCTGCGCGCGGGTGAGCTCGGCACGGGTGCTTTCCCGCCGGGCAGCCCGGGCCCGGTGCCGGTGGGCAGCCTGCCCGCCGATGGCGCCGGCTTGCACGAGATGCTGGGCAACCTGCGCGAGTGGTGCCACGACCGGTACGGCCCGTACCGGTCCGCGCCGCAGCGCAACCCGCGCGGCGCGCAGCGCGGCGCTTTCCGCGTGGTGCGCGGTGGTTCGTTCATCGACCCGGCCGCCGAGCTGGGACCGTCGAGCAGGCTCGCGGCCTTCGAGGACACCAAGTGCGAGGTCTACGGCTTCCGGGTGGCGATGCCCCGGTGAGCGCGATACCCGACACCCGGCGCGAACTACCCGAATTCGCGGAGATCCCACCCGGAACGCTGCCCGAAGGGGCGGACTCCCCCGGTTTCGGTCTCGCCGTGGTGCCGACGACGGTATTCCAGTACTGGCTTTATCTCGTGGATTCGGGTTTGCGCGACGCACCCGATCCGCGGCTGCACGGGTTCCCGGCCGAACCCGGAACCGGCCTGCGCGCGGTGGGAGGTGGGGTCGTGCTCGACGAGGACCTGGGCGCGCTCCCGGCCACCGGTGTCACCTGGCACGGTGCCCTCGCCTACTGCGCTTGGCTTTCCCCGCAGGTCGGCAGGCCGTGCGGGCTGCCGACGGCCGCCGAGTGGCGGTACGCGGCGGGCGGGTCGCTCGGGTCGCGCTGGGCGCTCGGCGACGTGTTCGACCGGCAGGTCTACGCCCCGCCGTCGGCGACCGGGCCGCGTCCCGTCGGCGCCACGCCACCGAACGCGTACGGCGTGCGCGACCTGACCGGCAACGTCTTCGAGTGGTGCGCCGACCGGGACGCGACCGCGGTCGGGTCGCGCGTGATCAAGGGTGGCGCCTACACCGTGCGCAACCCCGAGAGTTTCGAGAACACCACCGCGTTCACCGCCGACGAGCTGTCCGCCGTGCCCTACATCGGGTTCCGCGTGCTCGCCGGGGACGCGGGGCGCCGCGGGAGGTAGCACCATGACCGGTTCACCCTTGCCCAGCACCACGTCCGACGCGCTCGCCGACGTGCTCACCCGGCACCTGCGCAGGCTGCCGCCGGACGGTGACTGGACCGCGGTCACCCTGGCCGACCTCGGCCTCGACTCGATGACCGCGATCGAGGTGGTGGTGGACATCGAGGAGACGTTCGGCACCCAGTTCCCGGAGGAGCTGCTGGTGCGGGAGACGTTCGCGACCTTCGGCGCGCTGGAGTCGGCCGTGCGGTCGATGGTGTCGCCGTCGTGAGCGCGGCGCCGTCCTACGAGGAGTTCGCCGCGCCGGTCGCCGGCGGCGCGCCTGCGGACACGGCGCTCGGCGCGCTGCCCGCGGGCGAGTACGCCGTGCTGGCCTGGCTCGACGAGATGGCCGAGCACCCGTCGGCGCGGGCCGAGGCCGACCTGACGGACGGCTGGGACACGGTCTCCTTGCGCGGCGCCTACGAGAAGCTCTTCCACCGGAGTGGGGACGCGGCCATGACCGTGCGCGCGGGACTCGACCTGGACACCGTCCGGCGGCTGTTCGAGGAGGAGATCGGCCGCGGCGTGCAGACGGGCGTGCAGCTGTCGGTGAGCCACGCGGGGCAGGTCGTCGACCTCGCCGTCGGCGACAACGGCGCGGGTGGGGAGCTGACCACCGACACCCGGGTGCCGTGGACCTGCTCGTCCAAGCCGATCGGCGCGCTGGCGCTGGCGGCGGCGTGGGAGTCCGGGGCGATCGGACTGGACACGCGGGTCCACGAGGTGCTGCCGGAGTTCGTCGGCGGGGGCAAGGAAGCCGTGCGGGTGCGGGACCTCCTCACCCACACCACCGGCCTGCCGGAGCCGCTGACCAGCGTCGACCCCTCGGGTGCGCAGATCAACTCGTGGGAGGACGTCGAAGACCTGCTGTGGTCGGTGATCCGCAGCGCCGAGACGCGGACGTTGCCGGGCACGTCGATGAGCTACAACGCCATCACCAACTGGTTCGTGCTCGACAGGCTGCTCGCGGCCGTCGGTGGTAGCGCTTCGGGCGACAGCTACCGTTCGATGTTCGACCGACTGGGGCTGAAGACGGCGACGCTCGGCGCGGACTGGTCGCTGCCCGCGGAGCAGCGGGTCACCGTGCGCGCGGCGGCGGACCAAGAGGCCGGGCTCCAGACGATGAACCTGGTCAGCGCGTTGCCGCTGCCGGGCGCGGGCGTGTGGGGCACGATGAGCGACCTGCGCGTGGTCGGGGATGTCCTGCTGGCGGGCGGAAAGCACGGGGACACGGCGGTGGCGGGGTCGGCGACCGTGGAGGCGCTGACGTCGACGCACTGGCCCGGAACGCCCCGGAAGTCCATTTGCGACACGGATTTCCCTTATGGGCTTGGCATTATGACGCTGCCGTCCGTCTTCGGTCGCCGTTGCTCCTTCCGCACCTACGGACACGCGGGCGGCAACACCTCGACGCTGCTCGTGGACCCGCTGTTCGACCTCGTAGTGGCGGTGTACTGGAACGGGCGGCTCAACGACGTCAAGACCTTCGCCCGCCGCTACGCCCTGGTCCGCGCGCTCTACGACGACCTGGGCCTGCCGCGGCTGCCGCACCGCGGGAGCCGGTGATGCGCGGCCTGCCCGGCCCGACACCACTGGGCCACCTCAAGTACTTCAAGGGGCTGCTGGGCGACCCGTACGACGCGCTGCTGCGGCTGCACCAGGAGTACGGACCGGTGTGCGACTTCGGTTTCGGGTCCAACCACTACGTGATGATGTTCGGCGCCGAGGCGAACAAGCTGCTGCTCGACGACTCGCCGAAGAACCCGCGGTTCCTGTCCCGGGACGTGCTCAGCCTGCTCATTCCGGTCGTCGGGAGCTGCGCGATGGTGGTGAGCGACGGGACGGACCATCGCAGGCGGCGCTCGCTCGTGCAGCCCGCGTTCGCCTACCGCCGGTTGCAGCGGTACGTGCCGATCATGGTGGAGGAGATCCACCGCATGTTCGCCGCGTGGCCGCCGGGGCAGACCGTCGACGCGTTCACCGCGATCCGGTCGTGCATCCGGCGCATCGCGATCCGGTCGCTGTTCGGCGACCGGCTCCAGGAGCACACCGACCACATCGGACGCGAGCTGGAGACCGCGCTCAAGTACATCAACCGGTCGCCGTTCCTGCGGTTCGACCGCGACCTGCCGGGCACCGCGTACCGGCGGGCGGTGGCGGCCCGGCGGCGGGTGGACGACCTGGTGCGCGCCGAGGTCGAGCAGCGGCGGGCCGAGCCGGGCGAGCGGGCGGACGTGCTCGACGCGCTGCTGGGGTCGTGCACGCACGCGGGCGACCGGCTCAGCGACCTGGAGATCCGCGACCAGGTGATCAGCCTGATCGCCTCCGGCTACGACTCCAGCAGCGCCGCGGCGGGCTGGGCGGTGTACGCGCTGCTGAGCAGGCCGGACGTGTACGCGCGGGTGCGCGCGGAGGTCGCCGAGGTGGCGGGCGACGAGGAGCTGACGCACGCGCACCTGGAGTCGATGGAGTACGTCGGCTGGACCATCCAGGAGATCCTGCGGCTCTACACCCCGGGCGTGCTGACCGGCCGCACGGCGGTGGCGGACTTCGAGTTCGGCGGGCACGTGGTGCGCGCCGGGACTAAGGTCCTCTACTCCCAGTACGTCACGCACCGCCTGCCGTCGCTGTGGGACGCCCCCCTGGCCTTCGACCCGCTGCGCTGGGACAAGTCCGCGCCGGGGTACCGCGAGCCGGAGCCGTACAGCTGGGTGCCCTTCGGGGGCGGCTACCGGCACTGCATCGGGTTCACCTTCGCCGAGCTGGAGCTGCGCGCGCTGATCGCCGAGCTGGCCCGCGGCACCGACCTGGCGCTGTCGGGGCCACCGATCCAGCCCGTCGGCGTGGCCACGATGTGGCCGAAAGGCGGCGTACCGGTCGAGGTCCGGTCGATTCGCCCGCGCCGTTCGGCGCTCTCCGAATAATCGCCGCCATACCGGTGGCGGCGCGCGAACGCCCCGGCGAGCCTTGCGGGCTGTGGTAACTTCGGAAAGCGGGGCACGGGTGCGAGGGGGTTCGAGCACCTGTCGCCGGGGGATCACGGGGATTGTCTGGGGGTCGAAGGTGTTCGCCGCCATGGGTTTCGTGCCGCGTGCACGCGGTTGTCAGTGCTCGGGTTTCCCGCCCGCGGCCGGGGTTCGCCGTGCATAGGGCGGACACCCTGGGCGACCTGGACTGGCGGGTGTGCGTCCCGGGGACGCCGTGGGTGGGCCGGGCGCCCGCCAGGGGGATACTGCTGCTGTGCTTTCCCGGCGCGGGCAAGGGAAGCGTGATGTACCACCGGTGGCAGGAGGAGGGGCTGGACCCGCTGGCGGTCCGGTTGCCGGGGCGGGAATCGCGCTTCGGCGAACCCGCCGCCACCGAGGTGGCCGAGCTGGCCGACGAGGCGGCGGAGGCGCTGTTCCCGTTGGCCGACCGGCCTTTCGCGATCTTCGGCCACAGCATGGGCGCGCTCGTCGGCTTCGAGGTCGCCCGCCGCCTCGCCGCGCGCGGTCGGCCACCGCGGCGGTTGTTCGTCTCGGCCGGACCGGCCCCGCACCTGCCGTCCCCGCACCGGCTCCGGGCACGCGGTCTGTCCGATGAGGAACTGCTCGCCGCCGCCCGCCGCGCCTTCGACTCCATCGCGGACGCGGTGCCCGAGGACCGGCGGCTGCTGGGCCCGCTGCTGCGGCCGCTGCGCGCGGACCTGGCCATGGTGGAGCGGTACCGGCACTGCCCGACACCGCCGATGTCGTTCCCCATCACGGCTTTCGCGGGCCGCGAGGATTCCTACACCCCCGTGGACGAGATCCGCGAGTGGCGGGTGCAGACCTCGGCGGACTTCCGGCTGCGGGTGTTCCCGGGCGGACACTTCTACCTGGACGAGTGCCGCCGGGAACTCCTGCGGGACATCAGGTCCGACCTAGTGTGACGCCGCCTGGACGGTGTGCTGGAGCAGCAGGGCGGTGGTCACCGGACCGACCCCGCCCGGTACGGGTGTGACCGCGCCCGCCTTGTGGTCGACCGAGGCGACGTCGACGTCGCCGACCAGGCCGCCGTCGGCCGTCGGGTTGGTGCCGACATCCACGACGACCGCGCCCGCGGCCACGTGCGCGGCCGTGATCAGCCCGGCCCGGCCCACCGCGGCCACCACGACGTCGGCGGTCGAGGTGACGGCGGCCAGGTCCCGCGTGCGCGAGTGGCAGACGGTGACGGTCGCGTTCCGGTCCAGCAGCAGGTGCGCGGCGGGCTTCCCGACCACGGTCGACCGTCCCACCACCGCCACGTGCCGCCCGGCGAGCTCGACCTCGTGGTGCTCCAGCAACCGCACCACGGCCTCGGCCGTGGCGGGCGCGAACGCGGGCAGTCCGGCCGCCAACCGCCCCAGCGACAACGGATTCGCCCCATCCACGTCCTTCTCGAACGCGATATCCCCCGCCAACTCCTCCACCGAACACCCTTCAGGCAACGGCGTCTGAAGAATCACCCCGTGCACGGCCGGATCTGCCGACAACTCCCCCAACCGCCCCCGAATCACCTCAGCGGTCGCGTCCGGCCCCAGGTCGACGACATCGCACACAATCCCGACCTTCCCCGCCGCCTTGGCGATGGACCGCACATACCAGGCACTGGCCTCGTCCGCGGTCGCCACGACAACAACCAGCCGCGGCGGTACCCCGGCCGCGGCCAACGCACTCGCCCGCTCGGCGACATCGGCCCGAATCGCCGAAGCCAGTTCCTTTCCGGACAACACCAGCGCACTCACCAGAACACCCTTTCCACCCGCGAACGCCCACAACACACAGCCCACAACACAAAGTCGCGGCGCCCTGCCGCCACATAGTCCGCAACGCCGCGGAACTCCACCGCAGGCTCAGCCGATGATTCCACTCACCACGCGATCAGCTCGCGCACCGCCGCGGTCACCCGGTCGCAGCGGGCGAGGATCTCGTCCACATCGGCGCACCCCGCCACCAACTCCGCCCGGGCGGCCTCGTCCTTGATCCCCCCGAGATTGATCTCCACGTTCACCCGCCCGCACGCGGCAGCGCCCCGAGCGGCCTCCACCGCCGCCGCCACATCCGTGATCACGTTGCGATTCCCGATGGGCAGCAGCTCCTCCGCGAGCCCCACAACCTCCCGCGCCACCCCCACCACAGCCACAGGAGGCCGTCCAGCCCCCACCAACGCCTCCGCGATGGCCGCCGACCGCGCCGCCTTCGCCTCCGCACCGTCCCTCGGCAACCCGTACGCCGCCGCCACCGCCCCGAACGCGACCGCGTCCTCCTCCGCCAACCGCAACGCCGCCACGCGCAGCCGATCGGACTCCCCCACCACCCGCTCCACCACATCCCGGTGCGCGGCGTACTTCTCCCCCAACGAGTACCGCCCCACCATCCCCACCAAAGCCGCCCCCAACCCCACCTGCAACGCCGCGGCAGCCCCACCCCCGGGCGCGGGCACCCGATCGGCCAACCGCTCGAGGAACTCCCCGATTCGCTCGTCGTACATCAGCCACTCCCCTTCATCCGGTGATGGCGGGATCATCTCACCGGTCCAGGAACGATGTCGTTCGCGTGGCTCTCAAACGGATGCTCGCGACTCTCAGACCCGGTCTACCAAGTGGCGCGTGACCCTAATCAGATCAAGCCCACAGTGTTGGGCGACCTTGTCCTGGAAGACCTCTTCACCGGAAGTCAAGGTCTTGCCACCGCGCAGTACGACAAGGATCAAGGGCGGCACCCGGGCGTCGATCGCTTTGCCGACCGCCGCCCAGAGCAGGTCACGGAACGTGTGCGGCTGCCCCCAACACACATACCGCTCGGCGTCACCGTCAGTGATGTCAACGTGCATTGGTTTCTCGGCCAGAGTCCCGGGCACGGTGCGCCACCGTGGGCCCAACGCCTCACGGATGGTCTCACCGATGTCGACGAACCGCTTCGTCGCGTATTGCGCGTACTGCCCAACCCCTTCGAGCGCGCGCATGTACTCCTTCATCGGGCCGTCCTTCAACCACACGCGCATCCCCTCGGCGGTGAGGTAGTCGGCCAACTCACCACCGATCGCCGCGTCATCCACCCAGCGGGAGTACTGTGCGGTCCGCTGCGAGTCCTTCAAAGACTCCCAGTCTAACTCGACCACCTGCCGGTACAGTTCACGGCAGACGGCCTCGCGCACCGCTGCGGGCAACCTCTCCTTCGCCACCATGCCTCCCTAGCCATTGGTCGCCCGAGCACGCACCGCGACCTCAACCAGGTCCGCGGTCACCTTCGGGTCGTCGTGTTCCCAAGCCCGGATGACGGACCACCCCGCGGTTTCCAGCAGGGTGGTCGTCTCCGCGTCACGCCTGCGATTGCCCTCGATCTTGTCTCGCCAGAAAGCCGAGTTCACCGTCGACGGCCGGTGGTGTTCTGGACAACCGTGCCAATAACAACCATCGATGAAGACCGCTACGCGAGCTCTGGGAAAGACGACGTCGGCAGTGCGCCTAGACCCGGGCAAAGGACGGGCGGATACCCGGTACCGCAGTCCGCGGGCGTGCAAGAGGGTACGCAAAGCCAACTCCGGAGCGGTGTCACGGCCGCGGTTTCCCCGCATTGAGGCACGCACACCCGCGGATGACGCCCACGACCCTTCGGGCAACCGTTCGGGCGTGACGAGTCCAGCTCTACGAGCCATCGTCCAGGCTTCGACCAGGTTGCGAGCGCGGGTGGGATGGGGCACCACTCCGAGATCATGGGTGTGCACCTTGCCCCGGTTCGACCAGCGCAAGCGAGCGGTCACCTCCGAGTCGGACCGGTTCACCCGCAGGTCGACCGACGCTCGCGCGTAGCGATCCGCGCCGAGATCGACCATCCGGAGGTGCCTGCCGCCCGCGGCCCGGTCCTGTTCGGCGATCGTCTCGGCTGCGGTACGACCTGGCTTGGGCTTCCATGCCCGGTCACCGACGCTCACGATTCCGCAGCGACCCCGTCCAGGCACTTGGCCACCGCGTCGGCGAACACCTTCCCGAGCGCGACGGGCACCGCGTTGCCCAGCTGGCGCATCTTCTCACCGCGCGGTCCGCTGAGCTTCCAGCGGTCGGGGAACGTCATCACCCTCGCGGTCTCCCGCACGGTCATGTACCGGTGCCGGTAGCGGTAGCCGTCCGGGCTGCTGGTCGGATCCTTGACCAGTTCGTCGGTGAGCATCACGGATTCCCCACCAGGAACACCGTGTACGCCCGCCTTGACCGTCTTCGCTGGGCGGTCCAGCACATTGGGCGTGTGGCCGGGGTAGATCCGCGCATCAGGCCAGCCGACGTGGTAGGTGTATTTCTCCTCGTCGAACTCTTGCCGATCGAGGCGATGTTCGGGGATATCAGGCAAGCTCTTCTCGCCCTTCCCACCCTTCAAGGCGTCACGCAACGTGCGCCATGGCAACAACCCGTCATCCGGGTTCACTCCGGGGAGTACATCCGGGAGAGCTGCTTCAACACGAGCGCGGACGTGATCGGGTACCCCGGGATGGCGCTTCCAGTACCGGCCGTCACGGATCGACCCGTGCAGGGCTGCCTCGGAGTGCGTCGGTCGGATCAGTGCCTTGAACGTGTCGAGGTCGACGCCCAGATCCGCCCGGAACGCCACGATGATCACTCGGTTGCGGATCTGCGGGACGCCGTAGTCCGCCGCGTTGACCGGGGTCATGACCACGTCGTACCGCTTGGTCGGGTCAACCGACGCGATCTCGGTCTCGCGGAGCGCCTTGTCATGAGACTCCCAGCTCGACTCCGGATCACGTTCCAGGAACGGCAACCCCAGTTCACGGACGATGTAGTCGAAGTAGGGCTTGAACGACGCGCGGAGCAGCCCCCTGACGTTCTCGCAGATCACGACCTTGGGTTGGATTTCACGAACCGCTCGGAACATTTCCGGGAACATGTTCCGCTTGTCCTCGTCACCCTTGGCGACCCCTCCGAGGCTGAACGGCTGACAGGGTGGCCCACCCGCGAGGACGTCGACCCTGCCTTGCAGGTACCCCATCTTCAAGTCCTGCACGTCTCCGGGAACGAGTGGCCACTTGTCACCACGCTCCGGTATCCGCTCTTCCTCACCACGCAGCTCGATGTTGTTCGCCAAGAGCGTGTCGCACGCGTGTCGAGCGAACTCGTTGAGCAACAGCGGGCGGAAGCCCGCCTTGTGCACCGCCATCGCCAGCCCGCCACCCCCGGCGAACAGTTCCACCGAGGTACGGTCGGTCATCGTCTCGTCTCCATACTTTCAGGCGTCGGCGGGAGCCTAGCGCACCGCCGACCGTGGTCCCATCAACGACACAGGGTGACCAGGCACCTGTCCGGACCGCGGCGTCAGCCATCGACCAGGGCGTACGGCGGCTTGCTCGAATCCACAGTCCGCCACTGCAGCACGCCCGAAGTCTTCGTCTTCGCCAAACGCGACACGGTGCGGGGCATCATCAAGACAACCGCCATCACGACACCGGGCGGGTCGTTCTCCACGATTCCCGCGACCATCTCCCGCTTCCGGTCCACCACCGGATAGAGGATCAGTTTGCCCGTCGTGGCACCGACTTCGAGATTGTGGATCACCTCACGGTGCGCGCTGGTCGAGTTGCCACGTACCTTGTCATTGCTGTCCACCGCGCGTCCGTGCAAGCTCACAGGTCGTTGTGCCCGCAGGCTGGCCCGCCTGCCCCTCTTCTGCTGCGGAAGGATCACGCGCCAGTCCGTGATCACATCGGGGCCCAGTTTTCTAATCCACTCCAGATCAGGCGCGAACGTGGATGGCGTGGCCCAGGTCAGCTCGCCCAGCACAGAAACCATCCGGTCGTGACTCACCGTACCGATCAACGCGTCGAAAGACGGCTTTCCCTTATCCGACAAGGTCTCCAGCTCCGAGGCAGCAGCGATGAGCGGTACGCAAGCGTCAACGTTGCGCTCCAACACCGCTTTCTCGCTCATCGGAGGGTAGCCGGAACTGCGTTCGATGTTGCCACTGATGTTGCCGCCACGGCGTTCGACCAGTACCGCGTTGTACATTTTCGCTGCGGTCGTTGGACGGATCCCGTGACTGCTCACCAGCGGCGGAACCTCAGCCGGGGTGAGCCTCGGGCGACCATCCTCGTCGGCCGCGGCATAGAGTTCGAGTTCCTCACGGAAACTCCGCTCGTCCAGGCACACCGACTCGAAGGCGTCCCTGAGATCGGGAGTGAGGAACAGTCGAACCAGGTCGCGGTAGCCCTCGCGAAAACCGAACCACCGACCCATCTGCATAAGCGCGTCGGCGTTCTTCACCGCACGGACGTAGTAGGACACGGTCAAGCCCTCGACGGTGAATCCCCGGGCGAGCTTGTTGCCGCCGACCAGGATCCGCCAGACCGAGTAGTGGTCAAAGTTCACCTCATCCTGCTCGATATCCTGGTCGCTGTTGACCACAAGCACCGGGTTGCCCGCCGGACTGATCCGACGCGTGGCCTCTCCCAGGTAGGGGATCAGGTCCTCGAACGCCGCCGGAGTGGGCAGTTCGCCGACCAAGGCCGACGAGACGAGTGACAGGTCGTTCTCGAACGCGGCGCGCAATCTTGCATGACTGGCCGAGGAGTAATACCCCGCCTCGTCCCAGATCCGCCGGATCTGCTCGGCCGTCGTCCTGTGGATGTCGGTGTGCATGGCTTCATGGACCAACATGGTGTGGTGCTTGAACCGGGGGTAGCCACGGTCCTGGCGGTAGAGCTTCACAGCACCGGCAAGTACGAAGATGTCGATTGCCCGGCGCAGGTCGCCGTCGGAGTCCGGGTCGTCGACGAGCCGGAGATGAGCCCGCTCCTTCGAGTTCTCGAACGTCCGGTCCACGAGTGGGACGTCTGAATCGAGGTCGTGGAAGTCCTCCGCGCCCATGTAGCCGGGCGGACGTTCCAACGAGATGAGGAAGTCCTTAGGGAAGATGTCCTGCGCGTCGCTCGGATCGATGAAGACGTTGGCGAACGGGGTCGCGGTGTAGCCGACGTACTGCCCGCGCGGGAGCATGCCGAGCAGTTCGGAGATCAATCGGTTGATCGTGGTCCGGCTCTTCTTCCCCGCCTGCCAGCGTTTGGGATTGGTCGTGTTCACCGAGGCCTGGTCGGACTCGTCGTCAATGATCAGCGCTGGGATCTGGTGCAGTCGGGCGGTGATCCTCTTGAGGTCCTTGACCAGTTTGGTCAGCACCGGCCCGTTCTTCTTGACAATCATCAGGCGGGCGTCGGTGGCCAGCAGGTTATCGGGGTGGTTGAGCGGCTTGCTCCGGTGCGGTCGATCGAAGTCCAGGGCCGAGATGCCCTGTCGCAGGCTTTGGTAGTCGAACCGGCGAGTGGTCATCCGGTGGATGTCGGGCTTGCCGACGTCGGCGGGCCTGCAGCCATGCTCGACGAACTTGCCGTCCCGCCAGTCCTCGTCCTCTTGGTAGTCCACGGCGGCCAGCGCCTCGGGGCTGTCGATATCCACGCCGCGCAGGATGTTCTCCCGACCGACCAGCTCCATGTCAACCCGGCGCTGGGTCTGCTCACGCAGCATGTTGGTCGTACCGGTCAACACGATGATCAGCCGATAGCCCGCGTCGATGGCCTTGGCGATGACCCCGGTGAAGTTGGCTGTCTTGCCACTCTGGACATACCCGACGACCAATCCCTTGGCCTGGTAGGGCTCGGACCGGGTGGGCTCGCTGAGTCGTTCGACCACGTGACGGGTCGCGTTGTGCAGGCTGGTGATCGCGCGCTCGTCCCACCCCCGCCGAGTACGCAGGTGGTTGGCGTAGTGACTCCAATAGAAGTCACGCGCGCGGATCAATTCCTCGCTGTACCAGGGATTCCACTCCTTGGCGATCACCACGGTGCCGTCGCCGCCATGCACCGGGAACAACGAGCCGAACAACTGGGCGGTCTCCAGTTCGACACCGAGCTTGGCCAGGACCACCGCGCGGCGCTCAGGAGTGTTGGCGCCCGTGCCCGCGGTCCAGTCCGCGTCCTCGGGGCGGGCGTTGTCCCACTTGGCCAGCTTGATGTGCAACTCGTTGCGCAGCTCGTCGTCCGAGGCCGACGAGGCGGCCAGGTAGGCGCGGAGCGCCGCGTCGGAGACCTCAATGTCGCTACCGAACTCCTCCGCCTGCACCAACGCGTTGCGTCGCAAATCACGTGGACCGGAGCGGTTCATGGCGTCCAGGGCTGCCAGATAGGACTTCGCCATGGAGTCGGACATCGTCATCATCCCTCCTCGAAATCCGCAGCGGCCGCCAGCGACCGCGCCGGACGGCCGATTGGGGCGAGTCCGGTGAGGTCGACTCGGTAGCGAACCTCGGCCAGTCGATCGAGCGCGACACCCGCGCTCGCCAACGAATCCGGCGTCAGCCGGGGAAAGCACTCATCGACCGAGTACACCGCCGACGAGGTGCGACGGGTCCACCCGGTCTCGCATCGATCGGTCAAGTCGTCGTCCCACCCCCAAGCAACCAGACCGGACTCCAGGTCGTCGCGGCTGGCACCGGCCCCGACGAGGCCACGCACCCGCCCGATGAGCTCGGGCAACCGCGCACCTGTCCCGACCCCCGCCTGGGTGAGCTGGTGTGAGACGAGCCATAGTGGCCGGTCCCGCGTAGGCACAAGCTGGGTCAACGATTCGACCCAGTGTGTGCGCCGCTCACCACTGGTGGTCTTCACCTCCAGGTCATGCCCCGGTAGTCCGAAGTCGTGCTCTTCGCGCCCCGGCCCCCGCCAAGCGGCTAGTGCGGCCGCCACGCCCTCTGTGCAGACAAGCCCGGCGAGGCTGAGCAGTTCCCCGAACAGTCCGATCTCACGTTCCCTCGGGAAGGCGTCTTCGCGTCTGAGCAGGGCCGCGAACTCGCGCAGTGTGAGCGCCAAGGCGTCGGCGGGTCGTATCCCATCGAGCTGGACCCGGTCAGCGATCGAGCACAGCAACGGATACGCGGCCTGGAACAGCGCGGGGACGGTGACCACGACCTCAAAGGCTCGCCCTTCGCCGTGGTGGGTCACACGGCTGACAACGTGCCGCAGGCGAGTGGGAGGCGCGGACTCGATCTCCGGCACATGCACCCGTAGACCCATATGGCCTGATGAAGGGGTTACGAACAGCCAGGCAGGCGGATCGCCCGCGATGGGCCGAAGATACGGCACGCCCTCGGCTAGAACTCGATCGAGATGTCCAGGTACGAGGTGCCGCTCAGGACGCGGCGTGGCGGTCACCGTCGTTCCGCCCGCACGGCCGTGGTCAGTACCGACTTCCAGAGCTCGATGTTGTCCTTGTCGCGAGAGCCGAGGTACTCGCCCTGGAAAACATCCTCCATCAACAGGTAGATCAGCGTCTTGATGAGCGGCAGGTCGTTGAGACCGCCGTGGCGGTCACCAAGCAGCATCTTTCTATACCGCTTGTTCAACCAGATCGTCTGTTCATCTCTGTCGATGTCGAAGAACTGGTCGTCGTCGAAATCCCGCCAGCGGATGTCCACCGGGTCGGCCTTGAGCGCCTCGATCTCCGACTCGAGTGTGTCCCTGAGCCCGGGGGTGAACCCACGACCCGGGGGGATCATCGGCTTGCGGCTCGTCCGGCGCTTGTTTCCCGCTTGGTAGACCTGCTCGGCCTGGTAGAAGTAGTCGGCGAAGGTGCTCCCGTCGTCGGCACGGGCCGACTCACAGGCCTGGCCGAACTCCGGGCGGACCTGGACCCGCGACTTCTCCGGGTTCATCCGCAAGAATGCCTCAACGTCGCTGTCGATCTCGACCTCGACCCTGGCGAGTTGGAGCTTCGGGTGGGGCGCGTGGACGCCCTCCCACCCCCCGGGCTGCAGGAGTCGGTCCCGGCGGTAGAAGTACATCCCCTGGTGGTCGGCGGGGCGGCCGTTGAGCTTGAACTGACGAGCGGTCGAGCGCGGTGGCCAGATGTGGCAGCGGAAGCTCAGCGAGCGGCCGTCGACGGTCGCGTTGAGATCCTTGGGAAAGCCAGTGGCACCGGTGCGGTGGTAGTGGAACGGGTTGATCGGCTCCACGGTGACCGGAGAGGTGGAAGCCGCGGAACCCGCCTCGTGGACGTCGAAGGCGATGGTGACGCGTCCGCGCTCGATGAGGCGGTGGAAGACCAGCCCGAGGTGGTTGCACGCGGTGGTGACCTTCTGCGTGACGAACCGCTCGACGAGGCGCTCATCGGTGGTGGCGGGAAACCCACCGACCTGGTCCCAGCGAACGATGGTGCCTCCGCCGGTAGCGGGCAAGCCGCGGTCCTGAGCGAGTTCCCGATCGGCGAAGAGCTCCGGGACGACGTCGCAGAGGAAACCGGTCCGGGCCTCGTCCAGGCGCCAACGCCGCCCGACCGCGGGCGCGCCAGGCGCCCGCGAAAGCACGGTGAGCTCGCGGGCCTGGCTGAAGGAAGCCGCCTTGAGACCCAACCCGAACCACCCGAGGTCGGCGTCACCGTAGGCACGGCGACCGCCCACGGTCATCGCGTCGTCGATCCGATCCGGGGCGATCCCGCGCCCGTTGTCCACGACATAGAGCGAGCACAGGCGGCCCCGGTCGCGTACGAACCGGATCAGGACGTTCGTGGCGTCGGCGTCGATCGAGTTGTCGACCAGATCGGCGAGCGCCGTCTCGAACGAGTGGTTGCGACCGATGGCCTCCATCGTCCGTGAATCGGGTGGGAGCTCGACACTCCCCTCGGTGGGAACGCGCACAGTCCACTCGGCCGTCGTCACTCGGTACCCGCCCCCTCGTTTGGTGCTTACACCGCAGGTAATAGGCCCATTCGGCCGCCGCGTTACACCAACCTTAGCCCCGGGGTGAACGCTCGGGGACTCTTAGTCACCGATTGACTCCCGACCACCCGTGTCCGACGGCTTCGACACCGCCTCGCGGGCAGGGACGACAGCGCGGGTCTACTCAGCCGATCCGCTCGGCTACCACGCGTATGCCGGTGGGTTCGACGAGCAGGACCGTGGGGAGTAGGGGATCCGCCGCACGGGGGGTGGTGGTGAGGACCTCTTCACGGATGAGGTCCAGCCAGTCGGAGCGGGCGCCCGCGATGAGGAGGTAGTCCGGGGTGGGCAGGCCGACCACGAGCCGGTCGTCGGCGAGGCGGCGCGCCATGCGGGCGTGGAAGCCCTCGACCGCCACCGCCGACGCGGCCAGGCGCGGTTGGCGGGTGAGGGTGAGCAGGTCGCCATGGTCTGAGTGCTGGGTGTCGACGCGCAGGCCCTGGGTCAGGTTGCGGCCCGCGGTGGCGAGCAGTTCGGCGAACGGCGGTGCGCCCATCTCGTCGTAGTCGTCGGTGGTGACGTGGTCGGGCGCGGCCGGGGCCCCCGCCCAGTCGAGCCAGGCGAGGGACACCGCTACCCGGCCGGGGACCAGCGGGGCGTGCGGCAGCCGCGACAGGGCCGCGGACGCGGGGGCGGACCTGCTCCACAGCAGCGGCAGCAGCTCGGCGCCGCGGTCGGCGGCGCGCAGGCGGACCACCTCCGCGACCGCGTGCCGGGCGCGGGCGAAGGCCTGGTCCCAGCCCTCGGCGGTGGGGCGGGGGAAGCGGTGGGTGCAGTGGGCGGCGGGGAACGTGGTGGCGAGGTAGTCCTTGTCGGCCGACGAGGGCTCCCACTCGCTGTGCACGGCGACGACCTCGGTGGGGTCCACCCGGCGGTGGCGGGTGGCGCTGCGCCACGCGCGGCGGATCGCGGCGTCGTCGCGGGTGGGGGTGCTGGCGAACACCGCACCGGCGGGGGCGCGGAGCCGGAAGACGACGACGTTGACGGTGAAATCCTCGCTCACCGGTCGACCGCCACTCGGATGTCGCAACGCCGGGTCACTCGAACGCCGCAGTGACCCCACGCGACAGTGGGCGAATGCGTCATGCGATGTCATCCTACCGGCCGCCGGGTGCCCGTGCCGATCGCCGAAAGGCCCGATAGCGACATTCTTTCATAAACAGTTTTCCATTCCACGTCACCCACTTGAACCCGGCCGATTGTCGGTGCGTTCACATCTACAGAAGGAATGTTCACAGATAAACGCCCTACGATCGGAGGAAACTTCGCATCCCGGCCGCGATCGGCCGCCTACATCGGCACATATTATGTTCGGCGATTATGTCCTGCCTTCAGCTCAAGCCAGGCGCGCGTACGGCGGTAGCAACCCATAGGTACCCGAACTAATTTGGTGTCGTTCCCACGACGCGTAGACCCTCCAGTGGCGACTCCGCCAGTTATTTCGAGCGTCGTGACGATGTGGCACGGGCACCGGCCCGACGTGTTTGGTCAAAGGACGGAATATGGCGAGCGCAAATGGTCGGACTGCGGTATTCGACAAGCGGGGGAGCACGCGGGCGCGGGTGCTCCCCGAGTGCTTCGAACTGACCTGTGACCGCACCCCGGACGCGACCGCCGTCGAGTGCGACGGCGAGCGGCTGACCTACCGCGAGCTCGACCGGGCCGCGAACCGCCTGGCCGCGCTGCTGCGCGAGCGCGGTGTCCGCCCGGGCGACAACGTCGGGATCCTTTTGCGGCGCAGCACGGACACCTACGTCGCGCTGCTCGGCGTGATGAAGGCGGGCGCGGCCTACGTGCCCATCGACACGTCCTTCCCGGCCGACCGCGTGCGGTTCATGGCCGAGGACGCGAGCCTGACCCACCTGGTCACCTGGTCCGGCGCCGCAGACCGCACCGCCGACCTCGCCTGCCCGGTCCTCGCGCTCGACGAGTCCGCGGCCGAGATCGCCGCGCGCTCCGGCGACCGGCTCGACCTGGAGATCGACCCGGACACCCCGTGCTACATCATCTACACCTCGGGGTCGACCGGGAAACCCAAGGGCGTGGCCATCTCGCACGCCAGCATCGTCAACTTCCTCGACGTGGCCACCCCGATCTACGGCGTGACCGGCGACGACCGCGTCTACCAGGGGATGTCGATCAGCTTCGACTTCCACCTCGAGGAGATGTGGCCCGCCTGGGTCGGCGGCGCCGCGCTCGTCGCGGGCCCCAACGACGCCCGCCGCTTCGGGCAGGGCCTCACCGACTTCCTCACCGAGCACCGCGTGACCGTGCTGTGCAGCGTGCCGACGTTGTTGACCACGGTGGAGAACGTGCCGCCGACGGTGCGCTGCCTGCTGGTCAGCGGCGAGGCGATGCCGCCGGACCTGGTGCGCAAGTGGTCGGGGCCGGACCGGCGGATCCTCAACTGCTACGGCCCCACCGAGACCACGGTGTCCTCCAGCTGCGCCGAACTGGTCGCCGACCAGCCGGTCACCCTGGGCACACCGTTCCCCACGTACCGGTTCTACATCCTCGACGACCAACTGCGTGAGGTCGCCGAGGGCGAGACCGGCGAGATCTGCATCGGCGGTCCCGGCGTCGGCATCGGCTACCTCAACCGCCCGGAGTTGACCGCCGAGCGGTTCGTCACCAACCCCGTCGAGCGCGACCGCGCCGAGGTGCCGCGCGTCTACCGCACGGGCGACCTGGGCCGCCGCACCCCGGCGGGCGAGTACGAGTTCTTCGGCCGGATGGACACCCAGGTCAAGATCCGCGGCTACCGGGTCGAGCTGGGCGAGATCGAGCAGGTGATCCGCGAGGACGAGGCCGTCGAGAACGCGGTCGTGACCACTTTGGACCGTGACGGGGTGCCGAACCTGGTCGCCTACCTCACGTTGTCCGTCGCGGACGCCGACGAGGCCGAGTTGCGGGACCGCCTGCACGCCACCCTCCGCAGGCGCTTGGCGCCCTACATGGTGCCCAGCTACCTCGAGGTACTGGACAGCTTCCCGCTGCTGGCCGCCGACAAGGTCAACCGCGCCGCGCTGCCCGCCCCCACGTCACCGCCACTGGGCGCGAACACGGGACCACACGTCCCACCAGAGGGTCCACTTGAGACAGATCTGGCCGGTGTGTGGTCGGAGATCCTCGAGGTCGAGCAGGTTTCGGCCGAGGCGGACTTCTTCTGCGACCTCGGCGGTCACTCGCTGACCGCCGCGCGCGTGGTCTCCCGGCTGCGCGCGCTGCCCGGGTTGCGCGGCCTGGCGATGGGCGACCTCTACGCCAACCCCACGGTCCGCGCGCTCGCCCAGCACGTCGAGTCCACCGCCGCGCCCACCGAGGACACGGCCGTGGACACCGCGAAGCCCGAGCCGCGCAAGCACTCCGGGTTGCGAGTGTGGGCGTGCGGTGTGGCGCAGATGGTCCTGCTCTACACCTGGCTGGCGCTGTTGGCCTCCCCGGTGTTGGCCCTGGCGTACGTCGTCACGGTGCGGGCGAAGGGCGCCTCGTCGGGCGCGGTCCTCGGCGCGGAGAGCGCGAGCCTGGGGGTCCTGATCCCGGTCTGGGTGGCGTGGTTCCTGTTCACCAGCTTCGGGTTGCCGATCATCGCCAGCAGGTTGGTCATGTTGCGGGTCCGCGAGGGCTGGTACCCGTTGTGGGGCCGGACGTACCTGCGGTTCTGGTTCCACGCCAGGGTCGCCGCGCTGGCGCCCCTGGCGCTGCTGTCCGGCACTCCCCTGCTGCCGCTGTACCTGCGGCTCATGGGCGCGAAGGTCGGCCGCGACTGCCAGCTCTCCACCCCGCTGATCCGGCTGGCGCGGTTCGTCGAGATCGGCGACGGCGTCAGCATCGGCGACCGGGCCCGGGTGGAGACGTACGCGGTGGAGCACGGCTGGCTGCGGTTGGCGCGGGTGCGCATCGGCGACGGCGCGCACGTCGGCGCGAACTCCGCGGTCATGGCCGGTGCCGAGATCGGCGCGAACGCCACGGTGGGTCACCAGTCGCTGGTGCACGCGGGGGCTCGGGTCCCCGGGGGTGAGCACTGGATCGGTTCGCCGCTGCGCAAGCTGCCCGCCATGCCGCAGCAGCTGCGGGAGATGGCCGACCGCGCCGACACCCGCCGCTGGCCGGTCACCGTGCTGTTCGGCTACCTCGTGGGTCTGCTGTTCCTGATCGTCCTCCCGCTGGCGCTGCTCGTGCCCAGCGGCGCGGTGATCTTCTACGGGATCAACCAGGGCACGGTCGGGTGGATCGTGGGCTGTGCCGTCGCGGCGGGCCCGGTGTTCGTGTTCACGACGTGCCTGGTGCTGACCGCGCTGAAGCGGCTCGTGCTGTTCCGGGCGCGGCCGGGGATCTACTCGGACAAGGGTTTCTTCGGCCTGCGCCTGTGGTTCGCGCACCGGCTGCTGGACATGGTCGTCGCCCAGGTCCGGACGATCTTCTGCACGCTCTACGCGATCCCGCTGCTGCGCGGGCTCGGCCTGCGGGTCGGCAAGTGGTGCGAGATCGCCATCCCGACGCACATCAACGTCGACATGACGACCATGGGCGACCAGTGCTTCCTCGCCGCGGGCATCCTGGTGTCGCCGCCGGTGCACCACCGCGGTCTCGTGGCGCTGCGGATGGCGGAGATGTCCGACCGCAGCTTCATCGGCAACGTGGCGCTGGTGCCGGGCGGCACGCGGATGGGCTCGAACAGCCTGCTCGGCGTGATGTCGGTGCCGCCCGCCGACCGGCCGATGGACCCGGAGACGACCTGGCTCGGTTCACCGTCGTTCTTCCTGCCGCGCAGGCAGACCAGCCAGGACTTCCCGGAGAAGTTCACCTACCGGCCGACGCCGACCATGGTCGCGGTGCGGCTGTTCCTGGAGCTGTTCCGGGTGTTCCTGCCGACGATGCTGACCACCGCGGGCACGTTCGCGGGCATCTACGCGATGGTCTACCTGCTCGGCCACTTCTCCCCGTTCGTCCTGGTGACCATGCTCCCGGCGATCACCCTGGGCGTCGGGTTGGCCGAGACGGTGGTCGTGGTCGTGCTGAAGTGGCTGGTCATGCGGGTGTACCGGCCGCGCACGGAGCCGTACTGGGGCACCTGGGTGCGCGGCACGGAACTGATCACCGGCCTGTACGAGGCGGTGGCGGTGCCGCGGCTGATCGGCAACTTCGTCGGCTCGCCGTGGATCGTGCCGCTGGTCCGCCTCTTCGGCGTGCGGGTCGGGCGCCGGGTGTGGCTGAACACGGTGTCGTTCACCGAGTTCGACCTGGTGCGCGTCGGCGACGACGCGGCGGTCGGCGAAGAGGCGGACCTGCAGACCCACCTGTTCGAGGACCGGGTCATGAAGATGTCGTACTCCAAGGCGTCGGCGGGTTCGACGGTCGGCAGCCACGCGGTGGTGCTCTACGACGCCGAGGTGTCCGCCGGGTCGTTCCTCGACGCCGACTCGCTGGTGATGAAGGGCGAGGTGCTGCCCGACACCAGCGGCTGGCGCGGCATCCCGGCCCGACCGCTCTAGCCGCCACTCCCAGGGAAAGGGCAAACGATGGACGTCGACCCGCGGGTGCTCGCCTCGGACCACGACCGCCTGCGCCGCCGAGCGGTGCGCGGTGTGGGGCTGGACGGGCTCGTGTTCGCGCTCATGCACGGCAACGGCAACGTCATCCTGGTCGTGGACACCGACCGCAGCGGACTTGAACGGTCCGATGTGGACAGTGTTTTGGCCAAGGAGATCTGCCAGACCTTCACCGCCATCCGCGTGGACGGCATCGCCTTCCTGTCGTTTGTAGACGCGGGCGTGAAGATGACCTACTTCGAGGGCGACGGCCTGCACTCGGTGATGTGCGGCAACGCCCTGCGCTGCCTGACCAGGTACTGCGTGGACCGCGGCTACCTACCCGCGGACCAGGACTTCGTCGCCACCGACGACGGCCCGAAATGGGTCTCCGCCGCGGGCGGCGAGGTCCGCGTAGCCCTCGGCGAAGGCCGCGAGTTCCAGCAGGTGGACGCCGACCGCTGGTTCGTCTTCAGCGCCCTACCCCACCTGGTGGTGGAGGTCCCCGACCTGGCCGCCGTAGACGTCAAACGCGAGGGCGCCACCCTGCGCTTCGACGAGAAACTGGCCGCCCACCTGGGCCACCAAGGCCTGCACGTGGACTTCGTCCAACGCCACGCCGACCACATCGCCATTCGCACATACGAACCGGGCACGGAGGACGAAACCCTCGCCTGCGGCACCGGCGTGGGCGGCGCCGCCTACGTGGCGAACACCGTCTGGCAACTCCCGTTCCCCATCCGGGTCCAGACCAGAGGCGGCGAGATGACCGTGGACCACCACGACCACGGCCTCCTGATCAGCGGCACCATCGCCTACCTGCTGACCGCCGACACCCCCCAACGCGCCGGCTGACCCCACTCGCCCCCACTCCCTCGCCCGGGACATCGTCCCGGGCGAGGGACAACCGAACACGACCGAAGACCGACAGCCGTCCACCGGAGGCTCCAGAACTCACGGCGGACGGCTCGGTCCCAAGTCGCGCGGCGCGCCCCCCCAACAAGCCCAGTTCGCTCGTCGACCACATGTCCTACCAGCCAGAACGCCACCGGAGCCCGACTCGCGCCAACCCCGCACACTGTTCCCGCCAACCCCGCTCAGACCACACACGGCCCCCAACCCACCTCGGGGGTCGGCCAGGTCGCGATCGTGGACGGCACCCGGGTGCCCACCCGCGACCACCGCCTCGCCGCGAGGTCGAAGAACCACCGCTACTCGACCAACCCGCAGGTCGCCATCGACGCCGACACCCGCCTGGTGATCGCCACCGGCGAGCCGAAGCCGGGCAACCGCAACGACTGCACCGTCTATCGCGACTCCGGCATCGCCGACGTGCTCGACGGCCGCCCCGTCATGGCCGACGGCGGCTACCAGGGCAACCCCGAAGTGATCGGGCCCTACCGCAAACCCCGCGACAGCGGCGAACTCGCCGACTGGCAGGAAGACCTCAACACCGTCCACCGCTCGATCCGGGCCCGCGCCGAACACGCCCTGGCCCGCATGAAGAACTGGACCATCCTGCGCGACTACCGCCGCGCAGCCCACACCCTGCGCGACACCGCCTCAGACATCGCCCACCTCCACAACCTCACCCTCACCGGCTGGCCAAGAATTACCCGAGCCGCCAACCATAAGATCAGTTACGTGACATCCCTTAGTGGGGGAGCAAGGTCTTTCGGCGGTGACCGAAGAAGCTGTGGACAGGTCGGCGCCATGTGGACAACCCCGCCGATCGCATTGTTCAACAATTGAGCAATTTGTCCGCGATGGCGCGATCTACCGACCAATCGAGATGGCATCGCCCCAGAGCGAGATGGGCGTCGCACAGATCGGGGCCGTAGTAACCGACTCGTGGCCGACCAGACGCCACGCTCGGTGGGGGCGAAGTTGCGAGACGCCGACCAAACCGGACTTTCACCACCGCGACCACGGGCTCATCAACAAGCCACAGCCCGCCCCGCTCAGACCGGTCCCCAGCGACCACTCGAGCCGCTTGACCACGCAGCCGGCGAGCCCGACCTCAGTCCGGCTTGCGGGCCCCGCGCAAGCGGGTCTCCTCCTTGCGGACCTCCACCTGCAACGCCCGCTCCCGCTGCAACCAATCCGGGTTCTCCGTCTTGATCGCCTCGATCTGCTCCGTCGTCAACGCCTCCGTCACCCCGGCCCGCGTCAGCCCACCGATCGACACGCGCAGTTTCGCGGCCACCACCTGCCGCGGGTGGGGGCCGTCGCGGCGGAGGTCGCGGAGCCAGGTGGGCGGGTCGGTCTGCAGGGCGTTCAGCTCGTCCCGGGAGACCACGCCGTCGCGGAACTCCGCCGGGGTGGCCTCCAGGTACACGCCGAGTTTCTTGGCCGCGGTGGCGGGCTTCATCGTCTGGCTGCTCTTGCGCGGCGAGGTCATGCGGGCGAGGGTACCGGGCGGCCATCCGCTCACGCCCAGTAACCTGGGTCCGTGACCAGCCCGGACGCGCCCGCCCCCTTCCGACTCGGGTACGTCCCGGGTGTGACGCCAGCCAAGTGGGTGACCGGCTGGACCGAGCGCTTCCCCGCCGCCCCGCTGGACCTGACGCAGGTGGCGGCGGCCGACGCGGCCGGGCTGGTGCGCGACGGGCGGGTCGACGCCGTCCTGTTGCGACTGCCGACCGACCGCGACGGGCTGCACGCCATCCCGCTGTACACCGAGGTCACGGTCGTGGTCGTGCCCAAGGGCCACCTGTTCGCCGACGCCGACGAACTGTCCACCTCGGACCTGGTCGACGAGGTCCTCCTGCACCCCCACGACGACACCCTCGGCTGGGAGCGTCCCCCGGGCCAAGCGGCGCTGCACCGTCCGGATACGACCGGTGACGCCATCGAGCTCGTCGCCGCCGGCGTCGGCCTGCTCGTCGTCCCCCAGTCCCTGGCCCGCCTGCACCACCGCCGCGACCTCACCTACCGCCCGCTCACCGACGCCCCCCAGTCGACCGTCGCCCTGTCCTGGCTGGAGGACGGCACCACCGACCCCATCGACGACTTCATCGGCATCGTCCGCGGCCGCACCCCCAACAGCACCCGCGGCCGCACCCCGGCGAAACCGCAGACGACAACACCGAGAACGAAGCCGCAACCGAAACCCACGAGTCGCGGAAAGACCGCCGCCGCCAAGCCCGGAAAACGCCGTCGCCGAGGGTGACACCGCTATCCTCGGCGCCATGGGGAGATCTGGGGTGAAACTCCGACGCTGGGCGCCGCTGCTCGCGGTACTCATCATCAGCGCGGCCGCCCAACCGTGGCTGCAGCGCCCGGACAGCCGGACGGCGTTCGTCGTCGACACCTCGGTGAGCAACATCAGCGCCGACTTCGTCGGGGTGGCCGACGCCGTCAGCGCGGCGGCGCGGAACGCTGGCGAGGAGGAGTACCTCTCCCTGCGCGGCTTCAGCGGCCCGTGCGACGGCGCGAACACCTCGCTCATGGTCAACGGCGACAGCCCCGAGTTCCTCGCCGAGCAGTTGCGGAACCTGGCCCCGGGCGGCGCCGCGACGCTGGAGAGCGGGCTGCTGGCCGCCATCGACGACTTCGACAGCTGGTTCCCGCTGCCGGGCAGCGAGCGGAACCGGATCGTGCTCGTCACCACCCGCGGCGTCGACCGCTGCCGGACCGACCAATCCGCCGTGCACCGCGCCGTCGCGGACAAGGCGCGGGATTCGGGCGTTTCCCTCGACTTCCGCATCATCGGCTACCACGTTCCCACCGATGAACAACAGGCGTTGACCGACCTCGCCGCCGCGCTCGGCGCGCCCGCGCCGCGATTCACCGGAACACCAACGGAATTGGCCGACGCGCTCCGGTAGACCGCCGCGTCGACCCGTTCGTCAAGTGTCTCGACGGTGCTGTTTGTTGCCATGTTCCCAGTGCGGACAACGTCTGGTGGGCTATTGACACCCCGGCGGGGGTGCACTTCAATCCGCTTATGGTCTGGACCAATTCCGCGCTGTGTCCCCGGCGGGCGACCGGTCCGGGCCGCACCCTGCCGTCCCCCTGATCCGCACCGGGAGTCCATGTGCGTACCCGACATCGCTTGCTCGCCAGTCTGAGCGCCGCCGCGCTGGCCACCGCGGGGGTGGTGATGGCGGCGGGCACGGCCGAGGCGGCCAACCTGCTCACCAACCCCGACTTCGAGACCGGCACCCTCTCCGGCTGGAACTGCGCGGCCGGCTCCGGGTCCATCGTGTCCACCCCGGTGCACGGCGGCTCGAACGCGCTGGCCGGTGCCGCGTCCGGCAGCAACATCGCCCGCTGCGCGCAGACCGTCGCGGTCCAGCCCAGCACCGCGTACACCTTCTCCGGGTGGTTGCGCGGCAACTTCGTGTACCTCGGCGTCAACGGCGGCACGTCCACCTGGACGTCGTCGGCGGGCAACTACACCCGGGTGTCCATCAGCTTCACCACCGCGGCGAGCCAGAACTCCGCCGAGGTGTACGTGCAGGGCTGGTACGGCCAGGGCACCTACTACGCCGACGACCTCAGCCTCGACGGCCCCGGCGGCGGTCCCGGCGGCGACACCCAGGCTCCCACCACCCCGGGGAACGTGCGCTCCACCGGCGCCACCGCGAACAGCGTGTCGCTGTCCTGGGACGCCTCGACCGACAACGTCGGCGTGACCGGCTACGACGTGATCCGCGAGGGCGGCGCCACCACCTCGGTGACCGGCACCAGCGCGACCGTCACCGGCCTGTCCGCGAGCACGCAGTACCGCTTCACCGTGCGCGCCAAGGACAAGGCGGGCAACCTGTCCCCCGCGTCCGCGCCGGTCACGGCGACCACCACCGAGGGTGGCGGTGGCCCCGGCCCCGGCCGGTTCATCCAGGCCGCGCCGTACCTCTACCTGGGCTGGGGCAACCCGCCCGCGCCCGCGGACGTCATCCGCGCCACGGGCGTCAAGTGGTTCACCATGGCGTTCATCCTGGCGCAGAACGGCTGCAACCCCGCGTGGGACAGCCAGCGACCGCTGCTCGGCGGCACCGACGAGTCCGCGATCAAGGCCATCCGCGCGGCGGGCGGTGACGTCGTCCCGTCGATCGGCGGCTGGAGCGGCAACAAGCTCGGCCCGAACTGCTCGACGGCGGAGGCGCTGGCGGGGGCGTACCAGAAGGTCATCACCGCCTACGGCCTCAAGGCGATCGACGTCGACATCGAGAACACCGACGAGTTCGAGAGCGCCGCGGTGCAGGACCGGATCCTGACCGCGCTGAAGATCGTCAAGCAGAACAACCCGGGTCTGCGCACGATCCTGACCTTCCCGACGCTCAACACCGGCCCGAACTCGTGGGGCAACCGGCTGATCGAGCAGTCGAAGGTGCTCAACGCCGACATCGACAACTTCACCATCATGCCGTTCAACTTCGGCGGCGGCGCCGACATGTACGGCAACACGGTGAAGTCGACCAACGGCCTGAAGGACAAGGTGAAGTCGGTCTTCGGCCTCACCGACGCCGAGGCCTACGCCAAGGTCGGCATCTCCGGCATGAACAACATGAGCGACTCGAACGAGAACACCACCACCGCGATCTGGACCCAGATCCGTGACTGGTCCAACGCCAACCACATCGGCCGCCTGTCCTTCTGGGCCGTCAACCGGGACCGTCCCAACTGGGACTTCACCCGCATCACCGTCGGCTTCACCGGCTGACAAACGCACTGAGCGAACAGATCCGACCGGAAACCGGGCGCGGCCACCATGTCCGCGCCCGGTTTTCCTTTCTCCGCCACCACACCCTCGCCACGCCGAGCGAACAGAACCGCCCGGCAACCGGGCACGGACAGGCGACCCCGGCCGGGCACGGTCAGCACGCTGTTCCCAGTCTTCTCTCCCCCTTGCTAGGTTGGGTTCCCCAGTCCCCCACGGCGCGAGATCGGCGATGGTGAACAGCGAACTCCCCCGGGACCTCGTCCCCGTCTGGGAATCCGTCCACCACCGCCTGTCCTCCGGACGTGCCGTGGCGCGGATCCGGCTGGGTCCGCTGAGTCCCGCTCAGCAATCCGCCCTGGCCGACCTCCTCGGCGCCGACCGCCTCCCCGGCCCCACCCCGTCGGTCCCGCTCAACGACCTCGACACCGCCATCCGCGCCGCCACCGGCCGCACCACCAGCGAGTTCGTCACCGACCTCCTCGGCCCGCTCGCCAACCGCGCCCAACGCCGCGACGACGTCGCCGACCTCTGGGCCTGGCTGGCCGCGCACCCCGTCGTGACCGCCCAACCCGCCCTCCACGACTGGACGCGCGCCGTCCGCCAAGCCGGGCTGGTCAACGGCTCCATCGCACAAACCCGCACACGCCTCGACGCCGTCCTGCGCGTGCTGGACCACCTCCCCGCCCCAGGCACCCCGCTCCCCGCCCTCGCCGACGAACTCCTGCACGACCCCCACGCCCTCGACGACGGCACCGCGCACTCGACCCTCGTCCTCCGCGCCCTCGCCGCCATCCACACCGTCGACCCACCGAACGACGCCCAAGCGCGCCGCGACCTCTGGGCCAAGGCAGGCGTCGCCGACGACGAACTGTCCTCCACCGTCCTCGCCGCCGGACTCCGCCCCACCGACGAGCACCTGACCGCCACCCTCCTGCGCGCCTGCGCCGACGCCGGTCAAGCCGCCTGCCTCACCCTCGGCCACCTCCGCGCCGCCGCGGACCTCAACGGCCCACCACGAACCGTCTGCACAGTGGAGAACCCCACCGTCCTCGCCCTGGCCCTGACCCGCTTCGGCCGCGACTGCCCGCCGATCGTCTGCGTCTCCGGCTGGCCCAACGGCGCCGCGATCCGACTGCTGCGCCTCCTCGCCGACGCCGGCCACACCCTGCGCTACCACGGCGACTTCGACGGCGAGGGCCTCCGCATCGCCGCGCACGTCATGGCCCGGACCGGCGCGGTCCCCTGGCGGATGACCACCGCCGACTACCTCGCCGCCGTCGGCCCCACCGGCCCCCCGGTCGGACGGGTCACCGACGCGCCCTGGGACCCCGGTCTCGCCGCCGCGCTCACCGCGCGCGGTGTCGCGGTGCCGGAGGAACGGGTGGCGACCGTCCTACTTGACGAGATCGACGCCGGTTGACGAAACACCCGGGGCCCGCGCGGAGATGAACAGCGCGGTCAGGTCCGAACGGAGGTCGCGTGGAGCACCACCCCGCACGTGGGGCGTCCGAGCGGGTGCGGGTCCCGCCCGAGATGTTCCGGTTCACCACGGGCGAGTCGGCGGAGTTCCACACCGCGGTGCTCACCGTGTTCGCCGACGCCACCGAGCGGATGGAGACCGCGCTCGGCCTCGACGACGTGCTCGGTGGGCTGCGGTCCGTCGGCTGGTTGGGCGAGCCGACGGAGGACGCGCTGGCCGCCGCGCTGGACCAGCTGCGCGCGTGGCAGCTCGTGGACGTGGTGCAGAACCACACCGAGAACTACCGCACGGCCCGCGAGTACGAGCGCCGCAACCTGCAGTACTCGCTGACCAAGCGCGGTGAGGCCGCCTTCGCGGGCGCGGTGCGCGCGATGGAGGTGCTCACCGCGACGGGCGCCCTGCAGACCGCCGTGCTCGACGCCATCGCCGACCGCCTCGGCGAGCTGCACCGCCTGCTGACCGGCTCCCCCGGCACCGACCGCAAGGTGTTCACCGCGCTCACCGAGCTGGAGGGCCACCTCGACGCGCTGCGGTCGAACACCACCCGGTTCACCGCCGAGCTGCACCGGCTGCTGCGCGCGGAAGGCGCCGAGCTGGCCACGTTCCGGGAGGTCAAGGCCGCCACGGTGGCCTACCTGGAGGAGTTCCTGATCAACCTCGACCAGCGCGCGCACGCCATCCGCTCCGGCATCGACCTGGTCGAGGACCTCGGTCTCGGGTTGCTGCACCACCGCGCGCTGCACGGCGCCGAGCTGCCGCCGGTCAGCGACGGCGACCCCGGCCCGCCGTGGCTGGCGCACCGCAGGGCCCGCTGGGACGGCCTGCGGAACTGGTTCCACGGCCCGGACCCGAGGGTGAACCGGCTGCACCGGCAGGCGCGGCGGGCGATCGTGACGCTGCTGCAGGTGCTGGACCGGATCACCGAGTCGCGGCGCCGCGCCAGCAGCGCCGCCGCCGACTTCCGCGAGCTGGCCCGCTGGTTCGCGCACGCCCCCACCGAGGACGACCTGCACCGGCTGTGGTCGACGGCGTTCGGCCTGTCCTCGGCCCGGCACGCGCACCTGCTCCACCCCGACCCGGACCTGCACGCGAGCACCGCCGCTTGGCGCGGCAGCGACCCGGTCCCGGTGTCGGCGCTGCTGCGCTCGTCGGGGCGGGCCGAGCGGTTCACCCGCACCGGCCGGGTCCGCGACGTCGCCGAGATCCGCGCCGAGCGGGCCCGGGAGGCGCTGCGGCAGGAGCTGGAGGTGCAGGCGGCGTGGGACATGCTCGACACCGGTGGCCCGGTGTGGCTGTCGCGGATCGGCGAGCTGCCGTACGACGTGTTCACCCGCTTCCTCGACCTGCTCGGCCGCGCGCTGTCGACCGCGCCGGACAGCTCCGGTGCCCGGCGCGCGGTGACCGCCGACGGCCGCGTCGAGATCGTCCTGCGGCCACCCGCCACGGACGCGACCGCGCGGCTGCGCACCCCGCACGGGGTGTTCTCCGGTCCGGACTACAACGTCGAGATCACCGCCGTGGAGGCCGGTGGCGGTCGTCGGCAGCGGCGGCGGGCGCGGTGAGCACGCTGGGCAACCTGGCCGCGGCCAGGGAACGCGAGGAGATCGCCCGCGCGATCCGGCTGCTGCTGGCCACGCCGCTGGTCACCGAGCGGGCCGACCCGGAGGGCTTCGACGTGGTGCGGCGCAGGCACCGGATGGTCGCCGAGTGGTTCGAGCGCTACTGCGGCTGGTCGCTGCTGGTCGAGCCGCGGCTGGGGTACGCGCGGCTGGCGAAGGTCGGCACCCGGGCCGACCCGACGCGGCCCGCGCGCCGCGACCGGTCGGGGCGCGCGGCGTTCGACCGGCGCCGCTACAGCCTGTTCTGCGTGATCGCCGCGGAGCTGCTGGCGGTGCCGCTGACCACGATCGGCCTGCTCGCCGACCGGGTCGTGCACGCCACCGCCGCCGAGCCGGACCTGCCCCGGTTCGACACCGCGGCCCGCGCGGAGCGGCGCGCCTTCGCCGACGCGCTGACGCTGCTGGAGCGGCTGGGCGCGGTGGAGGTGCTGGACGGGGCGACCGAGGCGTTCGTGGACTCGACCGAGGCGAAGGTGCTCTACCGGGTGGACGCGGCGCTGCTGATGCGGCTGCTGGCCGCGCCGGTCGGCCCGTCGCGCGTGGCGACCGGGGAGTCCGCCGACCCGGGGCGCGCGGCGGCGAACCGGATCGCGTCCCGGTTCCCCGAGCTGCTGGCGGAGATCTCCCGGGAACGCCGCTACGGCACCGAGTCCGAGACCACCACCGACGCGCGGCGCAACCTGTGGCACCGGCACTCGGTGTTCCGGCGGCTGGTCGACGACCCGGTGGTCCACCTCGCCGACCTGACCGATGAGCAGCGCGCCTACCTGGCCTCGCCGACCGGCCGCAGGCTGCTGCGGGAGGCCGCCGAGCAGGGCGGGTTCGCGCTGGAGGAGCGCGCGGACGGGATCATGTTCGTGGACCCGGACGGCATCGCCACCGACACCCGCTTCCCCGACGACTCCGGCACGGCGAAGGTGGCGGCGCTGCTGCTGCTCGACGCGATCACGGCCGCCGACACCGCGGGCACGACAACGGAGGAACGATTGGCGACCACGGCGGCGGAGGTCCTGCGCGCGCATCCGAACTGGGCCAAGGCGTACCAGGGCGAGGACGGCCCGGCCGCGCTGGTGCGGGAGGCGCTGGCCGTGCTGGTGTCCTTCGACCTCGTCACCCACCACGGCGGCGTGGTGACCGCGCGGCCCGCCGGGTACCGCTACGCCCTCTCCGGCACCAGGACCAGCGAGGACCGGACGTGACCGTGACCGAACTGCCCACGGCCGTCGCCTGGCCGGACGAGTCCGACGAGACGCGCTGGCACCCGGTGCGCGCGGGCATCCTCAACGTCTGGCGCTACTACGACGAGGTGTTCGAGTTCCACCGGGGCAGGCTGCTGCTGCGCGGCCCGAACGGCACGGGCAAGTCGAAGGCGCTGGAGCTGCTGCTGCCGTTCCTGTTCGACGCGAACCTGCGGGCCAACCGGCTGTCCACGTTCGGCACCAGCGAGCGCACCATGCACTGGAACCTGATGGGCGAGGGCGCCCGGGGCACCACGCGCGTGGGCTACGTGTGGCTGGAGTTCGGCCGCGACGGCGCGTGGTTCACCTGCGGCGCCCGGTTGCAGGCGAGCAAGCACACCACCCAGGTGCACGCCGACTACTTCACCACCGACCGCCGCGTCGGGACCGACCTGGACCTGACCACGTCGTCCGGCCAGCCGCTGACCCGGCAGGCGCTGACCGGGGCACTGGGCGAGCGCGGCACCCTGCACGGCAACGCGGGCGACTACCGGGCGGCGGTGCGGGCGGCGCTGTTCGGCGGGATCAGCGCGCAGCGGTACGACTCGCTGATCACCGCCCTGCTGCAGCTGCGCATGCCCAAGCTGTCGCAACACCTGGACCCGGGCATGCTCTCCAAGCTGCTCTCCGCCGCCCTACCACCCCTGGGCGAGTCCGAGATCTCGGAGCTGGCCGAGGGCTTCGAACGGCTCGACCGCCAGCGCGAGCAGCTGGTGCGGCTCGACGAGCAGGTCACTGCGGCAGGCGAACTCGCTGCCCGGCAACGGACCTACGCCCGGCGGGTGCTGCGCGCCGCCGCCGCCGACTTGGTCGCGGCCACCGCCGAGGTGGACCGGCTGAGCAGGCAGGCGAGCGCGTCGGAGGAGGCGTACGCGCGGATCGAGGCAGCGCGGGCCGCGGCGGAGTCCGAGGTGGAGCTGCTGTCGGAACGGGTCCTGACCGCCGACGGCGCGATCGACGGGATCCGGGACAGCCAGGAGTACAAGCGGGGCCGCGAACTCGACCAGCTCCGCGACCGGGTCGACGGGGCGGCGCGGCAGGCGGCGCGCGAGCGCCAGGTCGCCGAGCGGGCGCGGCGGTCGGCCGAACTCGACGCGGACGCGGCGGAGCGGGCACGTCAAGGGGCGGGCGCGCAGCGGGCCGAGGCGGACCGGTTGCTGGTCGAGGCGCGGCAGGCGGCGGCGCGCGCGTCGATGTCCGGTACGCACGCGGAGCTGGCCGACGCGCTGGACCGAAAGCCGAAGCCGCTGCTGCGGGCGGCGGTGAAGAACCGGTTCGCGCGGATCGACGCCGTGCGAGCGGCGCTGGCCGGGCACGGCCGCGCGGTGGACCGGCGGCTGATGCACGAGCGGCAGCTCGACGAGGCCCGCACGGCCCTGACCGGTGCGTCGCGGGTCGAGCGGGAGCGCCGCGACGAGCACGGCGAACAGGCCGCGGTGTTGGCGGAGCGGTTGGTGGGGTGGGCGCGGGACTGCCGGGAGCTGCGGTTCGCCGACCCGGAGCAGCTGGCCGACGCGGTCGAGTCGGAGTCGGCGGTGCTGCGGCTGGTCATCGAGGCCGCGGCCGCGGTGTCCCGGGAGATCACGCGGGCCGCCGCGGTGGCGGAGTCCGAACGCGACACCCTCTTGTCCACAAAGGACGAACTGGCGGCGGAGGTCGAGCGGCTGGCGCGGGAACGGGACCTACCGCCCGCGCCCCCGTCGACCCGGACCGCCGACCGGGCGGGGCGCGTGGGCGCGCCGCTGTGGCGGCTGGTGCGCTTCGCCGACGACACCGATCCGGCGACGCACGGCCCGATCGAGGCGGCGTTGCAGGCAGCCGGTCTGCTCGACGCCTGGGTCGGCGCGGACGGCGAGGTCGAGGGGCACGACACGTTCGCCGAACCGTCGTCGCTGCCGCCCGCGCCCGGGCGCTCGCTGGCGGACGTGCTGGTCCCGGAGTCCGACGGCGCGGTGCCCGCCGAGGCGGTGCGGCGGTTGCTGGAGGTCATCGCGCTCGACGCGGTGCACATCGCGGCGATTTCGTCCGGCGGCGCCTGGCGACTGGGGCCGTTGACGGGCAGCTGGCACAAGCCGCGGGCCGAGCACATCGGCGCGCACGCCAGGGAGCTGGCCAGGCAGCGGCGAATCGCGGAGTTGACCGCCGAACTCGCGGAGGTGGACGCCGAACTCGTCGCCACCGCGTCTCGTCTGTCCGAATTGGACACCAGAACGGCGGTGCTGGACGCCGAGCGCGAGGCGCGCCCGGCGCACGACGCGGTCGACGAGTGCGCGCGGCGACTGCGCCAGGCCGAATCCCTGACCCGGGCGCGCGACGACGCGGTGGCGCGGGCGGTCGTGGCGACGCGGGACGCCGAGGGCGAGGTGGCGGAGGCGTTGCGGCACCTCGCCGCGCTGGCCGCCGAACACGGCCTGCCGACCGAAGGGGACGCGCTGGGTCGCGTCGCGGAGCTGGTGGAGCGGTTCCGCGACCTCGCCGAGGTGTGGGTGGACAACCACGACGCCGCACGGGTGCGTGAGACCACGGCCGCCGAACGCGCGGAGGTCGCGGAGCGCTCGGCGGCCGACGCGGCGGAGCGGGAGGGCGTCGCGGTCGAGGCCGAACAGGCGCACCAACGGCTCTCGGCCACGCACGAGGCGGCGCGGGAGTCGGTCGACGCGCCGTACCGGGAATTGCTGGACCGGTTGGCCCGACTGCGGGCGGACCGGGACGGGTGGCGCGTCGAGGAACGCGCCGCCACGACCCGGATCCAGGCGCTGGCGGGCGAACTCGGGGAACTGCGGCAGCGCAGGGCCGACGACTCGCGTGCGCGGGACGAGGCGGGCGCGGCCCGCACCGCGCGGGCCCAGCGGTTCCGGGAGCTGTGCGCGGGGACGTTCCCCGAGGACGCGGGCGCGCCGGTGGAGTTCCGGGAGGCGCTGGGCACGACCGCCGCCGTCCGCCCCGCCGTGGACGCCGCGCGGGGGTTGGCCGCGCACTGGCCGACGGTGCCGCACGAGCCGCGCAACGTGGCGAGTTCGCTGCACCAGCTGACCGAGACCCTGCACGCCTGCCGCGCCCGGCTGGGCGACCGCGCGGACCTGGAGGTGGAGACCGGGGACGAGGTGGCGGTGTTCACCGCGGTCGTCGACGGCGCCCGGATCGGCGCGGCGGAGCTGTCGGCGCTGCTGGAGCGGGAGGCGGTGAGCGCGCGGGAGAACATCACCGAGCACGAGCGCGACCTGTTCGACCGCACCCTGACCGGCGACACCCGACGGCACCTGGCCGACCGGATCCGGCAGGCGAACGACTTGGTGGACGCGATGAACGCGCGGCTCGAACTCGTGCGCACCGCGTCGAACGTGGCCGTGCGACTGGTCTGGGACGTGGCCACCGACCAGCCACCGGGCACCCGCGCCGCGCGGGACCTGCTGCTGAAGAACCCGGTTTCACTGTCCGACGAGGACCGGGAGGCACTGCACAGGTTCTTCCGGGAGCAGGTGGAGCTGGCCCGGCGCAACGACAGCGCGGCGAGCTGGGAGCAGCAGCTGGCGGAGGTGTTCGACTACACCCGCTGGCACCAGTTCGTGGTCAAGCTCGACCGGGCCAACGGCGCGGGCTGGCAGGTGCTGACCAAGCGCCTGCACGGCGCCCTCTCCGGTGGGGAGAAGGCGATCGCGCTGCACCTGCCGCTGTTCGCCGCCGTCGCCGCCCACTACCAGGCGGTCCCCGAAGCGCCCCGGGTGATCTTGTTGGACGAGGTGTTCGTCGGCGTGGACACGGTGAACCGCGGCCAGGTCTTCGGCCTCTTGGCCGCCCTGGACCTGGACCTCGTCCTCACCTCGGACCACGAGTGGTGCCAGTACCGCGAGTTGGACGGCATCGCCATCCACCAACTCATCACCGCCACCGACGGCGACGACGCGGTGACCACCGCCCGCTTCACCTGGGACGGCCACCAACGCACCGCGAGCCCGGACTAGCCCCCGTCCGGCTCGTCGAGCCACCCACGGCGCACCACCGCCGACGCGAACCCCTTGGCGTGCAGGGCCGCCGCGAGCCAGGCGAGGGGGAACGCGTCGTCGGTGTCGGTGATGACGCGCCCGAAGTGGTCCCGCCCGCGATCCCGCGCGGAGCCGACGAGGGCGTCGAGGAGCGCGGCGGTACCGGTGAGCCCGATCCGGCTGAGGGCGGCGATATCGCGCCCGGCCGAAGGCAACGCGACCACCGCCCGCCCACCCACCACGACACGGCACACCACGGCGGCCAGCAAACCGGCAGGCGTCGACGCGGCCCGCAACACGGGCGCGGCGGCAGGCACCGCGTCCTCGACGACCGCGAAGGTCCCGACCGGCCCGGCAGGCTCACCCGACCCGGCAGGCTCGACCGGCATGGCAGGCTCGACCGGCATGGCAGGCCTAACCGACTCAACAAGCTCGACCGGCATGGCACGCTCAGCCAACCCGCCAGAGTCAGCCGGCGCAGCAGGCTTGACCGACCCGACAAGATCCGCCGGCTCGGCAGGCGCAGGCAGCGCGACAAGCCCCACCCGCTCGGCGGGTTCGCCCGACCCGGCAGGCTCAACCGACCCAGCAGGCTCCGCCAGCGCAGCTAGTTCCGCCGACCCGGCAAGCTCCAACGGCGCGGCAAGCTCAGTCGACTCGGCAAGCTCCACCCGCTCGGCAGGTTCACCCGACCCAGCAGGCTCGACCGGCGTGGCAGGCTCAGCCAGCCCGCCAGACTCAGCCGGCGCAGCAAGCTCCACCGGCACGGCAAGCTCGACCGGCGCAGCATGGTCCACCAGGGCGGCAAGCTCAGCGAGCGCGGCAAGCTCCACCGGCTCTGCCAGCTCGGCGGGCGCAGCTGGCGCAGCAGGCTCCACCAAGGCGGCAAGCTCGGCGGGCGCGGCAGGCTCAGCCGACTGGGCAAGCTCGACCTGCGCGGCAAGCTCCACCGACTCCGCCGGCACGGCAGGCACAGCCGGTTCGGTCGGCAGGGCGGACTCGGCCCGCGTATCCGTCCCAACCGGTGTCGTGGGCAGGGTCGGCACCGATTCGGCAGGCGCGGCGGGTAGGTGGGATCGCTGGAGGCGGTCGAGGGTGAGGTCGATCGGGCCGGGGGTGGCGAGGTCGCCGAGGACGGCGAGGGCGGTGGCCGTCTCGGGTCGGTCGGGGACGAGGCGGGCGATGACCCGCAGTTCGAGTCCGGGGCGGTCGGCCAGCAGCCGCAGGTTGTCCCGGGCCCAGGTGGTGTCGCCAACCAGGTTGACCACGGTGGTGGGCAATTGGAGCCGGAGCGCGGCGGGGGTGGCGTCGAGGACCGTGCCGGTCAGGAAGAGGAGGTCGGCCCCGGAGGCGGGGTCGGCGGCGAAGGCCCTTTCCACCTGCTCGGCCAACGGCGTCGCCCAGAGCGCGTCCAGCGGTGGGTCGGTCCAGGCGGCGCCCTTCGCGGAGACCGCGCGGACCTTCTTGCCCGCGCCCAGTCTGCGGTCCGGGGAGGCGGTGGCGCCGGAGAGCAGGAGCCCGGACTTCCCGAGCGCGCGGTGGGTCAAGCCCGACTCGCCGATCGCGACCGGGCCCTCGGCGGCGATGGCGACCCGTTCGGGGCCGCCGGGCATCAGGGACAGGACCGTCCAGAGGGTGCCGTTGTCGTCGGCGAGGTAGGTGACGACGCCCGCGTACCCGGAGGAGGTGACGACCGCTTCCGTGCACAACCCGTACAGCCGCAGCGACCCGACCGGCCGGTACTCGCGTCGGGCGGTGCCGCGCAGGGTGGTGAGGTCACCGGTGCCGGTGCGGAGGTCGTGGCAGACCACCATGGCCTCCGCCAGGTCTTCGGCCAGGACCGCCCGGTCGAACTCCCCGGACCCGGCCCGCGCGTCGGCGAGCCCGGTGGCCACCCGCACCCCCGCGGCCGCCGCCCGGTGCAGCCCCACGACCCGCGCGGAGTGCACGGCCCGCAGCACCTCGCCACGCACCACGGCCCCGCTCCCGGTGGCGCCGACGCGCAACACCTCCGCACACGCCGCCCAGAGCGCACCCGCCGCCGCGACCTCGTCGGCCCGCGCGCTCTCGTCGACAGCCTCCGGTTCGGCGCCGACCTCGGCTTCCGGCTCCGGTCCACCGAGCGCGACGGGCGCGGTGGCGACAGCCAAGGCGCGGTGCAGACACTTGGGCGCCAGGAGACAACTGCAGGTCAGGTCGTCGGCGCCGGTGAGCGTTCCACCACGCAACACCCAGGTGACGGTGGTGTCCGCGTCGAGAACCGCCTGGGCCGTATCACCGTCCCGGGTGATCACCCACTCCTTGACCCGATCGAGCGCCGCGTCGACCCGCTTGCGCAACCGGGGCGGCAATTCGTCGAGGACGGCAGGCGGCACGTTCGGTGTGACCTGCGGGACCTGGCTCATCCTCATTCCCCTTCGCCGAGCGCGGGCCGGACCGCGGCCACCAGAGTCCGGCCCACCGCGCGCCTGCCCCGCCGGAGAGCACAGGTCACAGGCGGTACCGCCGCCTCAACCACCACGGCGCCCGCACCGCCAGGCAGGAGCCGGTCCGCCATCCCCCTGGACGCCAAGTTCATCCGCGCACCTTCCAACGAGCAGGCGCGGACGGCCGGACCACGGCCACCAGCACCGAAATCCAGCCCACCCCGTCGGAAAGCATGAGTGGCACGCGGTTCCTCCGCCTCGACCACCACGATGCCCGCACCACCAGACAAGCGCCGGTCCTCCGTCCCCGAACTCATCCGCGCACCTTCTCCCCCACCCAGCGGGCCAGTTCGAGGGGGCTCAGGGCGGCCACCGGCATGCCCGCGGCGGCCAGGGCCTGGGCGGTGGCCGCGTTGTAGCGGGCGGTGCCGGTGTCGTCGAGGCTGGCGCAGCCGAGGGTGGTGATGCCCGCCGCCACTAGTTCGCGGGTTTCGGCGAGCAGGGGGGCGACCGGGCCACCTTCCTCGAAGTCGCTGACCACCGCGACCAGGGTCCGTTCGGGGACGGTGACCAGGGTGCGGGCGTGGCGCAGGGCGCCCGCGATGTCGGTGCCGCCGCCGACGCGGACCTCCAGCAGCAGCGACAGCGGGTCGGCGACGTGGTCGGTGAGGTCGATGACCTCGGTGGAGAACGCGAGGAAGTGCGTGGTCAGCGCGGGGACGCCGGCGAAGATGGCGGCGGTCAGCGCGGACCAGACCGTCGAGGACTCCATCGACCCGGAGACGTCGACCACCAGGACGACGCGCCAGTCGCTGGAGCGGCGGGCGCGGGTGCGGAAGACGGGTCGGTCCGGCAGCACGATCACCCGACCGTCCGGTTGCCTGCGGGCGGTGGCGAGGTTCGCGCGCAGGGTGCGGCGCAGGTCGAGGCCGCCGCCCGGGCGCCTGCTGGGCAACGGTGTGGTGATGCCGGTCAGCGCCGGGCGCAGGCGGACGGCGAGTTCCGCGGTCAGCTCGCGCACGATCCGCTCGACGAGCGGCCGCAGCTTGGCCAGCGCCGACTCAGACAGGCCACCCGCCAGCGACAGCACGGCCCGCAGCAGGTCGACCGACGGCCGCACCGCCTCCGGGTCGAGGTGCAGCGCCGCGTCGATCCGGCCATCGTCGACCGCGGCGGCCAACACCTCCTCGCGGACGCGGTCGTCGAACAGCGCGGCGAGTTCTTCCGACCAGTCACGAGTGTCCGGAAAGGACAGCCCGCGACCGCCCCCGATCCCTGCACTGGCGGCACCTTCCCCGGTTCCCGCGCCGTACAGCTCGTCCAGCGCGGCGGCGTAGCGCCGGGACCGGCCGTCGAGCTGGTCGTCGCGCGAGCCCAGCACCAGCCGCCACCGCACGGCGGGCGCGATGTCCGATGTGGACTGTGGAGGCGTCGGCGATCCGGGCACGGCAAGGGTGTCGGTGAGCGCGGGCGCCTGGAGTCCGTGGGCCGCGAGCGTGGCCAGGGCGTCGCGCTCGGCCTCCAGCCACAGCGCGAGCACCCGCGGGTCGTGGGTCACGGTCGGGTCGACGCGGGTGCCGGTGTGGTGTTCGACGACGTCGGCGATTCGCCTGCGCGGGATGGGGCCGACGGTGCCGAACGCGCCGCGCAGCGCGGGGAGGCGGTCGAGGAAGTCGCGGTCGGTCACCGCGATCACGCGGTCGACCAGCGGGGTGATGGCCTCCGGGGTCTCCAGCAGCGGACCGGCCGCGGCCAGCGCACCGGTGAGGTAACCGCGCAGGGCCTGGCGACCGGGCGTCGTAGTGGCGGTGTCCAGCAGGGACGCGGCGCGCGCGCCGAACTCGGCCGGGGGCAGCAGGCCGAGGAGCACGCGGGTGGCACCGGCGGCACCGGCGATGAGCGGCGCGCCCCGTTCCGCGAGGTCGCGCAGGGCCGCCGCGAGGCGCAGTCCGGTGCCGTGGGTGTCGTGCCGCTGGCCGAGTTCGACCAGCGACCGGGCGTCGTCGCGGCTCTCGGACCCGGCGAGCGCCTCGACCTGCGCGACGGCGGCGGTTTCCAGCCGGACGGTCAGGTCGTCGTCGACGAGGGTGGCGCCAACTCCGGGCAGGTGGCCCGCGCGCAGGCGATCGAGCAGGTCGAGGGCGGCCAGCAGGTCGGGCAGGCTCGCCGACGTCGGCAGCACGGTCGCGGCGTCGGCCAGTACCTCGGCGACCAGGTCGGGGAAGCCGCAGCGGGCCGCGGCGGCGAGGTCGGCGATGACGTCGCGCGCGGTGTGCCCGTCGCGCTCGGCCCGCCGCGCCCGCAGTCGCCCGGCGGCGGCCAGCGGCAGGGTGGGGCCCCAGAGGCCCGCGACCGGCAGGGTGGCGGCGGTGGCCGGTGTCCACGCGGCGGTCCAGCGGGTGGTGATGGCGTCGCCGCCGCCGACGCCGGTGGTGGCGGTCGGTTCGGCGTAGGGGATGTTGAGCAGCACGAACCGCTGCAGCGTCACCTCGCGTTCCGCGTCGAGGTCGGAGCGCAGCGGGTCGAGGCGCAGATCGGCCGGGTCGCGGCTGCCCGGGCCCGGCAACCGCACCCGGTGGAGCAGTTCCTCCACCGACGGCGCCAACCCCGACCGGGGCGTCCCCGGCGCGAGTCCGCCGGTTCGCTTGCCGACCAGCACTTCCCCGGCCGCCTTGGCGACGACCCGGCCGCGGCCGAGGGGTTCGGCGTGGGTGAGGACGGTCTGCACGGCCTCGACCACCTCACCGCGTCCGGGCGCGGGCAGCCCCCGCAGCCGCGCGAGGTCGACGGCCAACCGCAACGCTTCCCGTGCCTCCCCCGGGCCTGCCGGGTGGCCGAACTCGCGGACCTTGGCACAGATCCGCACGATGACCGCGGCAGCCGCGGCCTCCACGGCCGCGGGATCCCCGTCCGCCTGCAACACGGCCTGCTGCCACTCGGGGTCGCGAATGCCCGCCGGGTAGCCGGAACGCGCGTCCAGCATCGAAAAGGCATACGGGACAAGGGAAGTCACGATGTCCGAGCCGTTCGCCACCGCCTCCACTTCCGCGGCGGGCTGGAGCAGCGCGGCGGCGTGGTAGGAGCCGATGACCGCGGCCGTGCGGCGCCCGGCGTGCTCGGCGATGACCCGCCGCATCCACGCCTCACGCCGCTCGTCGAACGCACTGACCCGACCATCCGCGCGCAGCGCCCACCCGACGTAGAGCGCCGCCCGCCGAATCGCCTCCGGTGTCTGCCCCGGCGCGGCGGCCTCCACCAGCCGATCCCAGAGGTCTTCCTCGTCGCGCCCGGTCATCTTGCCGCGCAAGGCATCCGCCAACGGCGTGGCTGTCGACTCCGGCTCTCCCCGGTCGGCGCCGTGCAACGCCAAGGGGAGATCACACGTCCGCACCTCCACCCCGGCCGCGAAGGCCCACCGAATCGCCGCCAACTCCGGCGAGAAATCGGCGAACGGGTAGAACGCGAGCCCACTCCCGTCCCGCGCCACCCCCGACAACGCCACCGGCGCCGCCAACCCGGGATCGGCCAGGTGCGGCAACCACTCCCCCAACTCCTCGGGCAACTCGACCAACAACACCTCGGGCTCCACCGCCCCCAACAAGGCAGGCACCACCTGAGCCACCGCAGGCGAATGATGCCGAACCCCAATCAGGAACGGTTCCCGGTGCGCCACCACCCGGTCCACCGTCGAGATGTCCGTCTCGGCCTTCACGCCCCAGCCCCCAACCCCACCGACCCACCGGTCAGACGGCCTGCCATGTCCCAACTCGACCGGCCCGGAGCCGCGCCGAGCACTGGCCCTCGACCGGAGACCACCCCGCACCCCGCACGTCCACGCCGACCGACCCGCACCGCACGCGCGGCCGACCGCTCCAGCCCGGCCGCCCTGCCCGCGCCGAACCTCATGCCTCGGTCACCCCGCCCGCCGGAAAGCCCATCAAGCCTCGACGAGACCGGCTCAGCCGACTCCGCTCGGCCGCCACTCGGTCCGCGACGCGCCCACCCGGTGACGGGTTGGGTGAGCGTGGGCCCGGTCGGCACCTGTGCGGGTTGTTGGCAGAAGACGGTGGCCTCGCCGGTGAGATCGGAGGTCGGCGGGGTTCCCCACTCGGGGAACCGTTGCTCGGTGCGCCCATCCGCGAGGGCGATCCGGCACACCTGCTTGGTGACCGGCGCCTGCCCGAGCGGTCGGAACAGGCCCGTGTCGTCGCCCGCGCGCCACCTCGCGCCCTGGCCGGTCGCACCGCCAGACGAGCGGTGTGCCGCCGCGGCTGCCGAATTGTCCACTTCGGACAACCCGGCAGCCGGTGCGGGGTCAGGCTTCGAGGACATCGCGGAGGTCCCAGAGGCGGCGCCAGGTGTGGGTGCCCGCTTCGGCGCGGCGGCGGACCGTGCTGTCCCAGTAGGCCAACAGGCGGGCCGCGTCGGTGGGGTCGTCTTTGCGGACGACGCCGAGGAGGTGGCCCGGCAGCAGGGACAGGGGGTCGCGGTCGGCGGTGAAGTACGCGTTGGCCAGGCCGAGGGAGGTCGCGACGGAGACGGCTTCGGCGGTGCTCATCACCGTCGTCGGCCGCTCGACCGCCCAGCCCTCCACCGACACCCCGCCGCGCAGGTCGCGGAACGCGGTGACCAGGACCTCCAGCACCACGTCGTCGATGGCGAACGGGGCCGCGGCCCGCTCCAGCGCCGCCGTGGCCTGCCTGCGGACCAGCGCCGTCTCGGCGGCCAGGTCGCCGATGGGGCCGACGGCCTCGAAGTTGAAGCGGCGCTTCAAGGCCGCCGACATCTCCGACACGCCGCGGTCGCGCAGGTTGGCCGTGGCGATCACGGTGAAGCCCGGGGCCGCGTGCACGGTGGCGTCGTCGGTGCCGGACAGCTCCGGTACCGCGATCCGCCGGTCGGACAGGATCGACACCAGCGCGTCCTGCACCTCCGGCAGGCAGCGCGTGACCTCCTCGACGCGCACGACCCCGCCGGTGCGCATCGCGGTGAGCACGGGCGAGGACACCAGCGCCCGCGGGCTCGGGCCTTCGGCGAGCAGCAGCGCGTAGTTCCAGCCGTAGCGGAGCTGGTCCTCGGTGGTGCCCGCGGTGCCCTGCACGACGAGCTGGCTGCTGCCCGACACCGCCGCCGCCAGCAGCTCCGACAGCATCGACTTCGCCGTACCGGGCTCGCCGACCAGCAGCAGCCCGCGCTCCCCCGCCAGGGTGATCACGGCCCGCTCGACCAGCGCCCGCTCGCCGACGAACTTCGGGCTGATCGCCAGCCGCGCGGGCAGACCGTCCACCGGGGACGGCAGGGCCAGCGCGTCGCTGCCCACGACGAACGTGACCACCGCGCGCGGCGTGAGCCGCCACCCCGGCGGCCGGGGCCCGTCGTCGTACGCGGCCAGGAACGCCAACTCGTCGCGGTACGCGTCCTCCGCCGGGTCGACCTGCCGACCCGGTGCCTGCTTGACCGTCATCGCTTCCGCCCCGTCTCCAGCTTCTCGTACGCGGGCGCGTCGCCGTCGAGGACCCGCCGCCAGGCGCGCGTGAACAGCTCGGCGACGGGTTCCCGGGCGACGACCATGATCATCGGGTGCGCCTCGAAGCCGAACATGGTGGTCTTCCACGTCTCCAGGGGCAGGTGCGGGGCGGACAGCGCGAGCCAGCCGCCGGGCAGGAACAGCGACCGTCCTGCCCGGGCCCGCTTGGCGCTGATCACCAGGTCGGACTCGGCCAGGGCGGCGCGGGCCTTGCGCAGCCGCGCGGGCTTCCACCCGGTCCAGCGGGCGACGTTGGCGTCCGTCGGGTCGGGCAGCGCCAGCAGTTGCAGGTACAGCGCGGCGGCGTCCGGGTCGAGCCCGTGCCGCGCGGCGACCTCCTCGACCAGGTGCGGCACCGACCGCGTCGGGTCCTGGTGGTAGATGTCGGCCTCGGCGAGCGGTTCCACCGCGCAGGCCGCCGTCAGCCCGTCGGAGGCCAGCAGCGCCAGGGTCTCCTCGATGGTGTGCGAGTGGGTCACCTCCATGACCGCGGACAGCAGGTCGCCGTCGTGCGGGCCGATGCGCGCGGGCCAGAGGTAGAACCGCTGGTGGTGGCCGTCGAAGTAGGTGCCGAGCCAGTCGCGGTACTTGGCGTTGCCCACCTCGGTGCGCGGCTCCAGGCCCAGCGCCTGGACCTCCTCCGGGTCGAGCCAGCCGCCGACGTCGATCGCGAAGTCCGGGTGCGCGACCCGTTGCCTGGCCAGCGCCAGCGCCTCGCCGAGCGCGGCCCGGTGCGGCGACCCGGCGGGCAGCCGCTGGGCGAGCCACAGCAGGACGACGGCCACCGCGTACAGGTCCGACTCGTCGAAGCCGCCCTTGTGCTTGGCGACGAGCCTGCGGTCCTCCAGCCGGTACTCGGCGTCGGTGGTCAACCACTCGCAGGCGGTCGGGCTGAGCACGGCGGTGACGTACGCCGCCGAACCCCGCACCGGGACCAGCTTCGCGGCGTCGAGGAGCACGCTGTCCTCGACCGGGGTCACGGCGCCGAACCGCTCGGTCCACACCGCGGCCACCGCGGTCGTGTCCGGCCCCGTGGTCCACAGCGCCTCCGGGTCGACGGGTGCCGCCGCGGCGGTCAGCGCCCGGCGCAGCGGGTCGTTCAGCTGGCGCATGCGCTCCTTGGCCGCCTTGGCACCGGTCTGCGACAGACCCAGCACGGCGCGGTCCGCGGTGCTGATGAACGACGCGCCCCACCGCGAGAGCCCCGGAGTGCCCGCGAGCAGGTACGCGGCGTCGGCGGTGCTCATGCCGGTGCGCGCGACCAGGTCGGCCACGGCCTCGGGCCGCCACTGGGCCGGGCCCCGCTCGGCCAGCAGGTCGAGGAACCGGGTGACCCAGGCGCCGTCGATCCGGTCGGACAGGTCGTAGTGGTGGTTGAGCGTCCAGTCGCCGGTCGCGGCGAAGACCCCCGCTGTCCGGGTGTATTGCAAGCCCGTGCCGGTTCGGCCAGGGCCCCACCAGCTCCCCGCGAGCGAGGTGAAGAAGCCGTCGGCCACCGGGACGAGCTGGAAGCGGCGGGCCGGGCGTTCCTTCGGCGACTGGACGACGACCACGCGCCAGTGGCCCGCGCCGTCGAGCAGGCCGCTGTCCGCGGTCCACCGCAGCACCTCGGCCAGCGCGGCGCGCTCGGTGTCCGGGGTGAGCGGTGACGCGGCGCGCGCGGCGACCGCGCCGAGGTGCGGCACCAGGTCGACCCAGCGCTCGGCGCTGTCGCACTCGGGCAGGTCCTCGGCGGGCAGGTCGGCCCCGCCCGCCGTGCGCTCGCCCGCCGACCGCAGCGCGGCGAGGAGCGCGGGCAGCGTGGACCGGGCCTGGGAGCCGTCGTCGTTGCGCCCCGCGCGCACCCAGTCGAGCGCGAGTTTGACCTCGCCCTCGGTGACCGCCGTGCCGCTGGCCGCGGCCGGGGTTGTCACGTGCTCGGCGGCGGCGCCCAACTCGGCGAACTCCCGCACGGCGAGCCCGAGCCAGGCCGCGCGGCGCACGACGCCGACCACGCCTGCCAGCAGCGCCGGGTGGGTGAGGCCGGGTAGCGCGGCCAGCACCGCCTTGTCGAGCGCGGTGTAGTCGCCGCGCTGCAACCGGTCGTAGGTGACCTGGTTGACGTCGGTGTCGCGGTCCAGGTCGCGCCAGTCCAGCCTGCCGTCCGGCGCGGGCATCTCGGCCGTCGCGGCCTCGACCATCTCCCGGGCCGACTCCAGGCTGACCGCGCGCAGGGCGGCCGACCCGGCCTCGTCACGCGGCCGCAGCGCGTGCCACCACGCGGACGACAGCATCAGCGGGGTGCCCGCGGCGAAGTCGTCGTGGCTGCCGGACGCGCTCAGCTCGGCTACGGACACGCCGTCGGCGTCGAGCAGGTGCGGGCCGGAGTAGTGCTCGGCGATGGTGAGCCGGGCGCCGGGCACGTCCACCATCCCGACCACGACCTGGGCGGCCGTCGCCCGGCGGCCGTCGATGCCCTCACCGGTCCAGGTGCCGTCCGCCTCCTGGCGGACCCGCCAGCCGTGCAGCCCACCCGCCGCGCCCAGCGGGCTGGCCTCGGTGCCGGGGGTGGTGGGGCGCAGGTCGCAGTTGCGCAGGTCCAGGGTGGCGCCGTCGGCGGCGAAGTCGTCGAGGAACGCGGGGACGCCCGCGCGGCCCTTCTCGCCGGTGGCCGGGTCGATCTCGTGCCAGACCCAGGACCCGCCGGACGACGTGCTGCGGTACTCGCCCGACCACACCGACTGGCCGTCGCCGTGCGCGGTGCGCGGCACGGGAACGGCGGTGTCACCGGGGTGCACGACCCGGCTGCCGGTGAACCGGCCGCCGTCGGGCATCGGGATCGACGGGTGGAACTCGCGCACCTGCCACGGGTTGCCGCCGCCGAGTTCGTGGTGGCGGCGCGGGTCGCCGCTCCAGTAGCCGTACCGCTCGTCCTCGCCGAACCAGCTGACCAGCAGCGTGCCGTCGTACCAGGCCACACCGAGGTCGTTGTGCCAGTGGTGGCGCAGCTTCGCGGGCACCTGGGCGTGGTGCTCGGCCAGCACGCCCTCCGGGCCGACCACGACGAAGTGGTCCTTGACGCCCAGCACCAGCGCGGGCCAGCCCTCACCGCGCACGGCGAGGTCCTCGCGCGCCTTGGCGGGGAAGCGGGACACCGCCTCCTCCAGCGCGGGCCAGCCCAGCTCGTCGAACAACCCGGCGCGCAGGGTGCGGCGCAGCGCGGCGGCGACGTCGACGCCTGCCACGTCGACGGCGGCACCGGGTTGGTCGACGAACACCTCGGGCAGCCGGACCACGGCCAGCTCGCGCAGGTTGCGGCCGAGGTCGACCAGGCTCGCGCCGCCGCCCGCCGCGGCGAACGCGCCCGCGTGGGTGGTGAGCCAGGCGTTGAGCGCGGTGCGCAGCCCGGGCACGGCGAGGACCTCGCGCACCGTCTCGGGGCGGGCCAGGTTGTCGTCACCGGACTGGCTGAACAGGTGGCGGACCACGCCCTCGCCGAGCACGGCGGGCTCGTGCGCGGCCAGCGCGACGAGGTCGCGGCGGCCGGGACCGGGGTCGGCGAGCCAGTCGTCGACATCGGGGTTGCGGTAGTCGTGCTCGGGGTCGGCGATCGGGATGCCGTGGTGGTAGAGCAGGTCCGTCAGGTCGATCTCGCGGTCCCGCCAGCGGCCCGGGCCGGACACCGGGGCGGCGTCGGCGGTCAGCCGGTCGACCATGGCGGTGACCAGGTCGAGCAGCCCGGACGAGCGCGGGACCCGGCCCCAGCCGCTGTTGCGGGTGGTGATCACGGCCGAGAGCCACGCGGCGGGCGTGGTCCTGACCGCCGGGTCGACCGGGCCGGTCAGCGCGGCGGTGGCGCCGCTGGAGCCGAGGATGTCGAGCCACAGGTCGAGCGCGCCGGTCTGGACCGGGACGAACTCCAGCAGCCGGGCGCGCAGCTCCGCGTCCGCGGTGGCCATGGCGATGAGCACGGCGCGGTAGGACTTCCAGAACGTGCCCGCAGCCCGGCCGATGGCCGACGCGTCGAGCACGCCGCGCAGGGTGCGCTCGTCCTCGGCGCGCGCGTCCCGACCGGCGGCCTTGGCCAGCCTGCGCAGGTCTTCCGGCATGCCCGCGTGCGGCGGGAGCCCGCCGCGGACGCGTTCGACGCAGAGGGTGTGGAACTGCTCGTACGCCTCCTCGGCCGGGTACCGGCGGGCCAGGTCCTTGGCGTACGCGGTGAGCGCCTTGGCCGAGAGGGCGCCCGCGAAGGCGAACTCCAGGAAGACCGCGCGCACCCGGTCCGGGTCCACGGCCAGGCCGTGCACCTCCTCGGCCTCGCGGGCCTTGCCGAACATGCTGGTGGCGTACGTGGTGTTGCCGTGGCGCAGGAAGATCCGGCCCGCCTCCTCGAAGAAGGTGGGCAGGAAGTGCGGTGCGGCGCGGCCGAGCATGTCGGCCAGCTCGGTGAAGCCCTCGCGGGCCGCGCCCGCCCGGGACTTCGCGACCCGGGCCAACCGCTCGATCTCCTTGACCAGGGCGAGCGCGTGGTGGGCGTTGGTCGGGTCGTGGATCAGCGCCCAGGCCGGGAAGCCCAGCGCCGCGCGCTTGGCGGTGCCGACCGGTTCGGTGCGGGTGGGGGCGTCGAAGCCCAGGTACTCGCAGGTGAGGTCCTCGGCCGCGCCGAGCACGGCGGGCACCAGCCGGACCACGACGCGGTCGTCGAGGCCGGGGTGCGCGTAGCGGCGGGCGACGAGGGTGTCGCGGTCGTCGCCGGGCAGGTCCGTCTCGGGCAGCACGGCACCGGCGGCGAGCAGGGCGTTGTCGGCGCTCACACTGTGGTTGCTCACGCGGCCACCTCCTCGACGACGCGGCCCGCGTACACGGAAGCGGCCATGCGCATGCCCTCCGACCAGGCGACCGGCCCGACCTCGGCGGGCGGGATGGTGGTGCCGTCGGCGCGGACCCAGCGCAGGTCGCCGGTCCAGGTCTCGCCCTCGGGGTAGTCGGCGCCGATCCAGAACCGGGCCTGCACGACCTCGCCGCCCTCGTACGCGGAGTAGACGGCGTCGCCGCCGCGCACCGGGTAGCCGAGCGCGCGGCAGCGGGCCATGGCGTGGTTGAGCTGCTCGAAGCGGCCGTCGGCGTAGTCGCTCACGTGGTCGCCCGCGGGGGGCTCGGCGGGGCGCGCGGAGGTCTGCCGGAACAGCTGCTGGGCGCGCTGCTCGACGCCCAGCTCGGCGGCGAACTCGCACAGGTCGTCGAGGTCGTCGAGGAGCACGGGGTGCGGGATGGAGACGGTCTCCGGGTGGCGCCAGACCGTGTCGCCGTCGAGGTTGACCAGGCCGACGCCGCGCTCGGGGTCGGCGTCGCGCAGGAAACCGGTCTCGGCACCGGCGGTGACGACGAGGTCGCGCAGCGCGTCGGACCAGGCGGTGTCGGGCCAGACCTCGGCGAGCAGGGTCGTGGGCACCGGTAAGGAGCGGACCAGCCAGTCGTCCACTGTGGAGAGGCACTCCGCGCGGTGCCGGTCGAGCCACTCCACCAGCTGGCGCAGCCGGACCACCTCCGGGTCCTCCTTGAGCGCCGCGGGCACGGCGCCGAGCACCTTGCCCTTGGCGTTGCGGCACTGCACGCGCCCGTTCTCCCCCACGCGCACCTGGTACCCGGCCGCGGCGTCGAGCCAGCCCACGGTCCCCTCCTGCCCCTTTGTCTCGGTGAACGAGCAGAAGGCTAGCGGGGTGGTCCGACAGTGCGCGGTGGTCCATCCACAGGCGACCCTTGACCTTGACACGGCGTGAGGGTCGAGGATGGGGGCATGACGTTCGACCCGCACGCCCTGCTCGCGTCGAGCCGCATCGGCGTCCTGGCCACCATCAAGGCGGACGGCCGCCCCCAACTGTCCCCGATCCAGCCGTACTACGACCGGGCGGCGGGGATCATCTACATCTCGGCCACGGACAAACGCGCCAAGACGGCCAACCTCCGCCGAGACCCACGCGCGGCCCTGGAGGTCACCAGCGCGAACGGCCTGTCCTGGGCCACCGCGGAGGGCACGGTGACGGTGACGGGCCCGGGCACCGACCCACACGGTCCGGAGGTGGAAGCCCTGGTCGACTACTACCGAGCGGCCGCGGGCGAGCACCCGGACTGGGCGGAGTACCGCGAGGTCATGGTCGCCGACCGCCGAGTCCTGCTGACCTTGGCGGTCGACCACGTCTACGGCCAGAAGCTCGACTGACGCCTATGTGGCAAACCGCAGCGCCTTCGCGGTAGACCGTGAGCCGTGCCCGTTGAGAACGCAGGCGAACTCGGCAGCTCACTCGCGGCGGGGTCGGCCAACTCAGCCGTCATTCTCAGCAGCGGCACGGTCGCATGACGTCCGTAGCGGCCAGGACAGCAGTCGGCGGGCACCTCAAGGCAACCATCGAAGAGGTCACGGAGGCGGCTCCACCGACCAGTCGAGCTACTCGGTGGGAGTGGCGCTGGCCCGGTGGCGGGCGAGGTAGCGGCGGCGCCAGAAGAAGAAGGTGGCGGCCAGGACGACGGCGGCGCCGATTGTGGTCAGTACCACCGCGGCGGTGGACCAGCCCTCGGCCGGTGGGGTCCGGTCGAAGCCGATGCCCTTCCGCTTCTCGTAGTCCGAGCCCGGCAACTTGTCCCCGTACCGGTGGTTGACCTGCTTCTGGTACTCGGCAAGCGGAATCAGGGCGCCGACCGGGTTCTGCGGCAGGCTCGCCTGCAACAGCACCACCCCAGTCGGCCGCAGCTCGTACCACCCGTTGATCTGGGGTTCGTTGAGCAGCACCGAGTCCGGTGACAGCCGCTTGCTCATCACGTCCTCGTCATCCCCCGAGAACACGCTGCCGACGACCCAGGTTCCCGGGGCGTCCGGGGTCGCGCGCAGCGTGGCGCGCGTGCCGTTGTCGGCCGTGGCGGTCACCGCGATGTACTGCAGCACGCCCGCCGGGGCGTCGGCGTCGCCGCGGACGAAGTCCGGGTTGAGGACGTAGGCGGCGACCCCGTGGTCGGCGACGGTCACCGACGCCGGGTCGGCGCCGGTGACCTGCCGGAAGTTGGTCTTCGCGAAGCCGATCGCCGACGGGTCCCGCGCGGCGTTCAGCGCGGCCGCGTACTCCGCCGAGGACGGGCGCGCCACCCCTTCGCGCGCGGAGGCCGCACCGCAGCAGAACACCGCGATCAACGTGACGATCGTCAGGGTGACCAGCTTCCGGCAGGTGTGCACCGTCGCCCCTTATCGCTTCGCGATGTTGACGACGGTGTCGTTCCAGCGGAACCGGGCGTTGGACCGGTACTGGGTGTACGCCCAGGTCTGGTACCGCTGGTACGAGGGCCACGGGTCGCCGACCATGATCGACTTGTTGGTCGCGTCGTACCCGTAGATCACGTTGGCGTGGCCGCCGCCGGAGGTCCAGTAGATGCCGGTGAGGTGCGGGATGCCGGAGTCGATCTGCTTCTGCACGGAGGCGAAGCTGATCGCGCCGCCCGCGTCCTGGGCGTTGAAGCCGGTGCCCTGGAACGCCCGCACGATCTCCGGGATCTCAGCGCCCTCGTTGCGGCAGTAGCCACCGGAGCCGCCCTTGCCCGCCGCGCAGAACGCGGCCTGCGAGACGGTGGCGCCGAGGGTCCGCTCGATGCTGGAGCCGGTCGCGGCCCAGCACCACTGGTCCTGCTGCTGCACCTGTTCGGTGAAGTTGAGCTTCTTCGCCGCCAAGGGGGCCGCGTCGAGCGGCGCCCGCACCGGCGTGACCTCCTTGACCTGGTAGTGGTCCACGGTCTTGATCAGGCCGTGCGGAAGGGCCGCCGGGTCACCGGTGGCCGCGTCCGCGGACGGCATGACGACCACCGCGCCCAACGCGGCGGCCACCGCCACCACGCCGGGCAGGCAGCGCCTGATGGATGTCCGATCCACGAGTGTTCTCCTTGCAGGGAAGGAAACGGGACAAACCCGCCGGTCACGGGCCGGGAACTGCGGACCGGCTCGCCCACTACCGTTGCGCGGGGTTTCCACGCGGAACAACGACAGTTCGTTCCCACCCGCCGACCTGTGATCGTTCACGCCGAGCACGCAGTCGGACACACCCCGTCCGCCAGCGGGAAAACCGCACCCGGGGCGACGAACCCGTTGCGGAACAAGAACATTCATCCACCATTCACCCGAGGTGAACACCACCGACTGGTGAATGGGGAACCCGACGGGCGACCGGAAACCGGAAAACCGGGATGAACCGCGCGTCAGCGAAGTCTAGTTGTGCGGGCAAGTGAACAGGGCGGGCCCGCGACTCGCCTTGCCCTCCACTGTGTCCGGTGTCAGATCAGGAACACCACCACGGAAACGACCTCCGCCGCGAGCGCCAACCCCGGAGCGGGGATGGCGCGAACCAGGTTTTCGACGCCGCGCAGGAGTGCCGCGGTCAATCGGTCGAGCACCGCGACGATCCACGCGACAGCGTCACTGTAGGCATAGGCGATGCGCGGAGGATGACGGTCGGGTTGGTTGATCGTCGAGCTGAGCGCGTATTCGGGGAACGTCAACAAGGCGCAGGCGATCAGCAACCCGCCGCACACGAACCGGTTCGTCAGGCGCAACGCCCCGAGCAGGGCGGGTTTGACGACGACGCAGGTGCCGGTGGTCAGCAGGAAGGTGGTGAGCAGCGCGGGACCATCGCTCACCGCACACCGGTTCGCTTGTCACCGAAGGACGCGGTGCCGAAGGACACGGACCTGGCCTCGTCGGTCCCCGTGAGCACCTTGTGGCTCGACTCGGCTAGCCACTTCAGCACGGACTGCAACTGCTCCTCCACCTGCCACCGTTCCAAGGCGTCGGACTCGAGCATCTTGGTGACGAAGTCGAACAACGCCGCCCGGCTGCTGTCCCGTTCGTCGGCGAGCTTCTCGACGACCGCGCCGATGTCTTCAGGCCGCATGGCGAGCTGGAGCGCGAACTGCTGGAAGTCACCCGCCGCGATGATCTCGCGGAACTGCTCCACCCGGCGCTGGACGGCGGCGTGCTCCAGCGAGGAGGCGTCCGGCGCGAAGCGGATGAACACCTCCACCCGCACCCCGTACTCGCCTCCCAACGGGCCGCTGCCCAACTCCTGCGTGGCGGCGTCCTCGGCGCGGTGTGCCTCGGCGATGTCGAACCCCCGGGTCACGGCCCGCAGCCGGGCGAGCAGCGCGGGCGCCACCATCTCGCGCAGGCGACGCACCCCGCTCGTGACGAGGAGCACCGGATCCACCACCTGGCAACGCAGATCGATGACCGCGCGGAAGGCGAACCGATCACCCCGGCTGGGGAGTTCGGCTTCGATGTGGGTCATGTGGGTCCCGGTGTCGACCTCGTACACCCGGCGCGCGCGCCGCCACAGCAGCTCCCCCTTCGTGGGTTGGCGTTCCGGCGGGAACAGCAGGTTCTCACCCGCGCGCGTCACGAACACCCGCGCCAAGCGCGCATCGATCGGTAGCCGCACGGCCAGAAGGTCCCGTTGGCTCAACGGCTGCTCCCGGACCACGGGCGTGAAGTCGTTGCCCGGTAAGCGAACCCCGTCGGCCGCGCTGGGCCGCGGGGATCGCGCCTTGCCGCGAGGGCGGTCCGTCCCCGGTCCGGACTCCCGCGGACGTGGTTCGCGCACCGGGGCGTCGTCATCGCGGTCGGTGTCGACCAAGCGGCGTGTCATGAGGCTTCCTGCTCCGTTCGGGTAGCGGTGATGGCTTGTTCGAGGGCGGTGGCGGTGACGTCGTCGAGCGGGTCGCACCAGTCGTGGCGCAGCCTGCTGATCACGTGCAGCAGCCGCCGGGTGTCGCTGTGGTCCCGCACGAGGTGCGGCAGGAAGTCGACGATCGGCACCAGGCACGCCGCGTCGTGCTCAACCGCGCGCAACCAGGTGCGCAGCAGGCTCGTCGCCACCACGTCACCGCGGCGTCCCCGCAACGCCCAGATGAGCAGTTCGACGATCAGGCCGGTGAGCGCGCCGTCCCGCGCACTCAGGACCAGCAACAGCGGCCACTGCGCGCGCCGGTTGCCGATGGTGTGATCGGTGCGGCCTGCCGAGCGGTCCAGGTAGGTGAGGTCGAATCCCCGGAGTCGCACCAGTTCGAGCACCGCCCGCAGCGCCAACTCGCGCAGGCTCTGCCGGTCGCCACCGCTCCACTCGGCCAGCTTGGCCAGCACCGGCTTGACCGCGCCGAACGCGAGCAGGTTCGCGAGGCTTCCCGCCGCGACCTCGACGAGCGCGGAGTCCTGCCAATCCTCCAGCACCGGGCGCAGTTCGGACGGCGTCCCCAACACCCGCAGCTCCTCGAGCGCACGGGAGATGTCCTGCTTCCCCAAGTCATAGCGGAGCGCCATGGCGGCGGTGTACCGGAGTGGCTCGGGACCCTGGCGGCGCCAGGAACGCAACCGCTCGTAGACGACGTCGGCTATCCGGGGGGACCGGGCGGCGTGATCGAGCGCGACCGCCGCGAACTGCCGTTCCCGCTCGTGTCCCCGACCTTCGGCCAACGCGCAAGGCAAGATCGTCTTCTCGAAGACCTTGACGAACGACAACGAGCAGAACAGCCCGGTCGCCTGCGCTGCCCGTACCCACACCATGGGGCGGCCGTCGGTTCCGAGGTCCTTGAGCCAAAGGAGTACGACATCATGCATGTTGTGGTGGTGCCGCCAGAGCCTGGCGAGCAACGTGATCGGGAACCGGTCGTCGGTGAACCGCGCGAAGCCCTCCCGGATGACCGCGACCCCGTAGGTCAGGCCGCCCTCGTACATGCGCCCACGGGAGGCGGGCAGCGTGATGGCGTGGTTGTCGACGACCAGCGCTCCCTTCTCCTTCTTGCCGGTCTCACCCGTCCGTTCCAACAGCAGCTTCGCGAGCCGGTTGCCCGCGTCCATCACCAGTTCGTACGGAGAGGAGTCGAACACCGCGAGCGCGATCCGGAAGGCGGTCATCCGCAGCAACTCCGCGCTGCGCGGTGACGAGGAGTCGGACAGGCAGGAGAACCACTCCGCCACCTGCTCCTGCAGCAGCTGCGCGGCCTTGGTCTCCACCTCCGGCAGGTCGATCTCGCCCCGGTGCCACTGGGCGACCAGCTTGGCCATCCGCGCGGTCTCCCAGGGCAGCGGCGCCGGACCTATGGCATCGCGCAGTCTCCGCTCGACGAACACCCGGTCCAGCAGCGGGTCGACGACATCCGGGCCCTCGGCCAACTCCGCGATCAAGTGGCTCCGCAGCAGGGAAGTCGTCTCCGGCGGTGGGCACACGATCGCGTAGCCACCCAGTACCTCGGAGACGTCGTCGGTGTCGTCCGGTGCATCGCGCGGCACCGAGGGATCGAACGCGGACACCTCCAAGTCGGCAGGAGCCGTCATGGCCTGATCCAGGTCACTATCGCCGCAGATCACCACCAGGTAAGCCGTCTGTTCGATGGCGATGTCGTGAACGCGGTCGAGTTCGAGTTCGGTCAAATCGGCCACAGCAGCGCGGGGGATCTCGGTGATGTACCCATCACCCGCTGTGAAGCTCTGCTCCGTCAAGGCGGACAGGCCCTTGCCGCTGTCGAAGCGGGAGACTTTCCCCGAGACCACCTCGTCCAGCAGGCGCAGCGCCGTGGTGGCGCGGCCGGTGTCCGGGCGCCCGTACAACACCAGGACGTTGCGCTCGCGCAACGTGGCCAGCATGCGCGAATACCCGCGAACCGGTGTGTAGCGAGCGCGTACCCAGTCCAGGACCTCTTTGCGCACCGAACCGGTACGGAAAGCGCGGCCACCGGAGGCGAAGGTGTAGTAGGTGTTGCGGTCGCCGATGTGCATGTCCTCCACGACCGAGTCGCGGATGAACGCCATGGGTCCGTCGGCGGTCAGCTTCCGCCCGCGCTCGTACGCCTCGCTGAACTGCTGTCTCTCCGGCTCATCCCTGGCCGCCGACGCCTGCTCGCCTTCCCTGCCCGCGCCGCCACCGTCTCCCTCTGGAGCGGCAGCGCTCGCCGCCTGCTGGTCGGCTGCGGGTGCCCCACCCTCGGTGGCGCCGTCGGAACTCATCGGGGGCCTCCCCCGGGCAGGTTGATGACGTTGCCGTAGTGGTTGTTGTTGACGACGTCCCCGATGCTCTGGTTGTCGATTCGGGAGTTGCCGCTGAGGATGATCGTGGGTGCGATGGTCATGGGTCCTCGCGCCTGGTCCGGGCGTGGCGGCACACGCTGGTCAGGCCCCGGCGGGATCGAGTAGCCCGGAACGCGGATCCAGCCACCGGTCCCGTCTTCGGCTGGTCGGTAAGCGCCGGTGTCGTAGCGGTTGACCATGCGGTAGAGCTCCTCGGCAACGGTGACGACGAGCGACTTCGACGCCGCGTTCCACAGCACGCGCAACGCCGTTTCCGATTCGGCCAGGGCGATGGCGCGGCGGCGGTCGGTGAACGCGGCACCCACGCGCACCCGGTGCGCCAACCGGCCGGAGAGCCGGTCGAGACCCACGCCCACGGCGTCCAGCGCTTCCGTTTCGGACGGCACCACGCACAGCAGCGCCCCGTCTGCGACGTCCACATCGATCCGCCGCCCGGCGAACGCCTCGGCGACCGGTTCGCGCAGCGCCTCCGGATCGCCTGCCTCCGGCATGAAGGCCAAGACGAGTTCACGGTTCGCGGACGTGGAGCCAGGCGCCTCGTCGGCGATCGGGCGCAGGCTCGGGTGATCAGTCAAGATCTTCTGCTGCATATCGAGGACCTCCCGGCTCGGCGGAGACGCGGTCACTTCGTCTCGGATTTCCCGGTGGGCGTGGTAGACGATGTTCGCTTCGTCTTGCCGACCGGTCAGGTACAGCGCACGCATCGCGAGGCAGGTGACCTCGGGCTTCTCCGGCGACTCGCGCGCCAGGCGCCGTACGAGGGCGAGGTGCTCCTCGGACTTGCCCAGCTCGATCGCGGTCCGCGCGAAGCGCAGTTCGGCGGCGAACCGTTCCTGCCTCATGGCTTGCCGCTGGGTCTCGACACGCAAGCCGGTGAGACCGCCCAGCGGTGCGCCTGCGGTGAGGTCCAACGCCTCCACCAGCAGCGGCCAAGCGCCGCGTACTCCTTCAGGGGAGGCCGAGCCGAATGATCGGGCGCTCCTGACCAACCGGGTGAAGCGGCGCTGGTCGACGCTGTCGTCCGGAACCAGCAGGTGGCACATGCCGCCCGAAGTGTCCAACTTCGCTCCGCGGCAGGCTTTTCCGAGATGCGTGCGCAGGTTCGAGTTGAACTTCGACAACTCGCCCGCGGAGCTGGCCGGGGGCGAATCGTCCCATACGCGATCGACGACCCCACCTCTCGGGATCCGACCCTCGAGGAGCAAAGCCGCCAACAGCCGGCGCTCCAACTGCCGCTCGGGGCCGACCCGAACGCCGTCGCGGAAGATCCCTACCTCGTCCCAGAGCCGGAAAATCGGTTCCGACTCCTTGGCGCCGGTCGAACCATGAGTCATTTCCAGCGGTCCTCCTTTCGGTTCCGGATCCGTCCCCACCTGGACACCCACCACCATGCCCACCTGACGGCGTTCCGCACCCATCAACCCACCCAGTCCCCCAATCCATGGTTGTCACCAACGGCGATAACAGGTCGCCGAAACGAAGGAGAAGCCATGGACAACAACGCATACGAGTGGCGCAAGAGCACGTTCAGCGAAAGCTTCGGCGAATGCGTCGAGGTCGCCATGGCGGACAACGGGGTCGTGGTGCGCGATTCCAAGAACCCGGCGGGACCGGTTCTGTGGTTCACCAGGATGGAGTGGGTGGCGTTCTTGTACGGGGTGCTGGCGGGCGAGTTCGGCCTGAGCTAGTCCGCGGACGGCGCCGGGACTGCCTGGCCGACGCGAGTCGCCAGGTAGTCCCGCGCCCGGTCACCGAACAAGGCCATGCGGCACAGCAACGACCAGCGTTCGCGGTAGGCCACGACGTCGGCGTCGTCCTCCAGGACCAGCGGGCCGTGCACCATTTCCACCGTCACGAAACCACCTTCTTCGTCGTCATAGATGACAAATGAGTGTGAATAGGTTGTCACCGCCTCCTGGTCATGCGGGATGACACCGAGTGACACGTTGTCCAGCGTGCTGATGGAGGCGAGACGATGCCATTGGGCGCGCAGGTCTTCCTGCCTGCCCGGGCGCCAGCGCAGTGCTGCTTCCGTGATGAGGAAATCAAACCGCTTGCCGCCTCGGTAGATCGCCAACTGCCTGTCCATCCGCGCCGCGATCGCCGCGGCCAGCGCTTCGTCGTCGTAGTGGGCCGACGGCAACGAGAACACCCGGCGCGCGTAGTCCGCCGTCTGCAGCAGACCCGGCACGACGGACGGCTGGTACGTCGCCACCCGCGTCGCGGCGACTTCGCGCTGCCGGATCTCATCCTGCAGGTGCGCTCGGCCCGCGAGCGCGGTGTGCCACGACCGACCCTCCCGGAAAGCGCGGTCGACCAACTCGACCAGCCCGCGCACTCCCTCGGGAGTCACCCCCACCGCCGTGCCCCAAGCCTCGACCTCCGGCACCGTGGGCAGGCTCACCGCCGACTCGATCCGGGACACCTTCGACTGGCTGATGCCGATCCGCTTGCCGAGTTCACGACCGGAGAGCCCGGACCGCGACCGCAGGCGTTTCAACTCCTCCGCTACCAGATGGCGCGCTGACCCGCGTTCGAGCGCTGAGATGTGCCGCCCCCTAACGCGTAGAACCCGGTGATTCACAGTGATTCACGAGTACCCAGACTGAACCAGGAGCGTGATCGCGTGTCAACCGACCGAGACTGGTCTGATCGAGTGAAGTCGTTTCCACGGCGCGGTTTCCGCGCATCCACGGGCGAGTCGGCCGCCCTGGCGAGCACCGAGGTCGACCGGGACGGAGCCTTGCTATCTTCGGCCAATGCGGGGAACTGGCGCGGGTACGCCGAAGCGGGGCAGCACCTCGGTCGGATGCCCGCAGTGATCATCGTGGCGGGGTTCGCGCTGGCGGGCTGCCTCCTGCTGGTACTGGCCGTCGCGCGGCGGGTGTTGTGGGGACCCCCGCTCCGGTCGGCGTTGGCGGCACACGACGTCGCGCCCCGTTGGGCGCGGGGGGCTGCCGCGGCGGCGTTGATCGAGGTCGCGCAGGTGGTACTCGGCGTCGCCGGTGCCGCGGCGGTGTTCGGCGCCCCGATCCCCGGGGCGCTGACCGCCGTCGGGCTGCTCTACGTCGTGTTCGCCGGATACCTCACAGTCCTGTTGAACACCAAGGGTTCCGTCGTCTGCGGCTGCCTCGGCAGAGGGGAACGGGTCGGCGCGCCCGCGATCGCGCGCGCGGGGATCTTCGCCGCGATGAGCTTCGCCGCGCGGTCCACACCGGACTCGACGATCGTCGCGCTGATCGGTGTGGTGATCGCCTGCGGTGCCGTGTTCGCCGTCAACCTGCTCTCCGGCTAGCACGGGTCCAGGAAGTCCACCCCCGGCCCGACGGAACGGTTCCACGACTCCTGGGTCAGCACCCCCTTGGTATTGGGGCAGATCCGGTCGAACGCGTGACCCACGTCCCTGTCCCACAACCGCACCGTCTGGTCCGCGCCGGACGCGAGCCACCGGCCGTCCGGGCTGAGCGCGACCGCGGCGACGCTGAGCACGTTGCCCCCGAGTGGTAGGCCGTAGGGCGACGGGTCGTCCGCGTTCCACAGGCGGACGGTCATGTCGGTGCTCCCCGAGGCCAGGAAGCGGCCGTCCGGGCTGAAGGCGATGGAGTTGACCTGTCCGGTGTGGTTGGTCTGCGGGGCTCCCCGCGGACGGGGGTGCGCGGGATCGGTGAAGTCCCAGAAGCGGATCGAGCGGTCCTTGCCGCTCGACGCCAGGGTGCGGCCGTCCGGGCTGAACGCGACGTCGGTGACCTCGTCCGTGTGTCCCACCACCGGTCCCCCGAGCGCTGCCGGGCGCGCCGGGTCGGCGACGTCCCACACCCGGATCGTCGAGTCCTTGGCGCCCGCGACGAGCAGGCGGCCGTCCGGGCTGAAGGCCACCGCGTTGACGTAGTTGCGCTGCACGTCGATCGGCGACCCGAGCGCGACCGCGTGGGCCGGGTCGGCGACGTCCCACAGCTGGATGTGCTCACGCCCCGACGCCAGGACCCGGCCGTTCGGGCTGAACGCCAGCGCGCACACCCGGGAGCCGTGGCCCAGCAGCGGCCCGAGCGCCTTCGGCCGGGTCGGCTCGGACACGTCCCACAGCCGCACCGACTCGTCGCCGCCGGAGGTGGCCAGCAGGGTGCCGCCGAAGGCGATCCCGCAGACCTCCTCGGTGTGCCCCTTGAGTTCCACGGCCGGACGGCCGCGGTCGGCCACGTCCCACAACCGGACGACCGGCCCCACGGTCCCCGTCGCCAGCCACCGCCCGTCGGGGCTGAACGCCATGGCGCTCATCGAGTTCGAGACCCCGTTGGTGGCCCCGGTGACCCACGGTGACGGCATGTCCCACACCCGCACCCCGTCGACGCCCCCGCTCACCACGGTCCGGGAGTCGCGGGCGAACGCCACCGAGTCGACCCACGTGTTCGCGTGCCCCGGCGCGTACGCCAGCGGCGTGACGGCCGACGGCACGGCCACGCTCCAGAGGCGCACCACCGCGTCCGCGCCACCCGTCACGAGCGCGCGCCCGTCCGGGCTGATGGCCATCGACACCACGCCGCGGAAGTGCCCGGGCAGCGGCTGCCCCAACGGCTTGCCGCGCGCCGGGTCGGTGAGGTCCCACAACCGCACCACCTGGCTGTCCCCGCCGCTGACCAGGTAGCGGTCGTTCGGGCCGAACGCCAACGCGTAGACCGTCTCCGCGCCGCCCAGCGGTGTCCCCAGCGGCGTCGGGTTCCGCGGGTCCGCCAGGTCCCACAACCGGATCTGACCCTGCACGGCCGCCGCGAGCAGCCGCCCGCCGGAGCCGAACGCGACCGCGTTCACGTCCCCCGACTCCTCCGCGACCGGGTCGACCAGCAGCACGGGCAGTTCCGGGTTGCTGACGTCCCACAACCGCACCAGCGCGGCGCGCTCGGTGCCCTGGGGGTGCACGGCCGCGGTGACCAGCATCCGCCCGTCCGGGCTGAACCGCATGGTGGTGATCCGCTCCACGGTGGCCGGGGTGACCCGCCCGAACTCCTGCGGGGCGGCGGGTCCCGGGGCGCCCAGCGCGCGCGGGCGGGTCGGGTCCGAGACGTCGTAGAACCGGATCGCGTAGCTGGTGCCGTACTTGCCACCGATGGCCAGGACCTTGCCGTCCGGGCGGAACGCGAGCGTGGTGCGGCCGAACTCCAGGCCGCGCAGGGGGGAGCCGACCGGACGCGGTTTGTGGGGGTCGGAAAGGTCCCAGAGGCGCACGCTGTCGTCGTCGGTGGCGGCGGCCATCAGCCCGGTACCGGGGTGCACGGCGACCGCGCCGGTGAACTTCACCTCCGGCGCCAGCGGCGCCGACAGGGGGAAGTAGCCCGCCGCGTTGATCAGCCGGGTCTCGGTGTCCGGTCCGGGTTTCATCCGGTGGGCCACCAGGTCGAGCCGCGCGGCCAGTGCCGTGTCGACCTTCTCGGCGTCGCCCACCGCGGTCACGACCTGCCCGTACCGCAGCAGGTCCCGCTGCTCCTCGGCCTCGGCCGCCTTGTCGTAGGCGGTGACCGCGCCGATGGACGCGACGACCGCCAGCACCGCCAGCAGCGCCATGACGGTGGTCCGGACGCGGGTGGTGCGCCGCCGGGAGCGCCTGGACGCGAGGAGGAAATCCCGTGCCAGGGGGCTCAGCTCGTCCGGCTCGGCCGTCGCGGCCCAGGTGACGGCGTTGTCCAGCAGGCTGCCGCGGTGCAGCATGGCCGAGTCGCGGTCGTGCTCGACCCACGCCGTCGCCGCCTCCTCGACGCCTTGGCGGGTGAGCCGGGCCGCGCGGTCACCGTCGATCCACCGGCGCAGGCAGGGCCAGTGCCGCAGCAGCGCCTCGTGGGTGATCTCCAGGGTCTCCTGGTGGTGGGTCAGCAGCCGGGCCTGGGTGAACGCGTCGACGACCTGGGCCACCGCGGCCGGGTCCGCGAGGGCGGCCAGTTCCGTGTGCGGGACCCGTCGACGGGTCTCCTCGCGGTCGCCGATGCGCACGAGTCGCAGCAACAGCGACCGCGTCAACCGCTGTTCCGCCTCGGTGAGGCTCTCGTAGACCTCGTCGGCGGTCCGGGCGATGGCGTGCTGGATGCCGCCGGTGATCTCGTAGGACCGCACGGTCAGGCGGGTGCCGTACCGGTGCTGCCAGCTGGCCCGCAGGGCGTGGCCCAGCAGCGGCAGCCGACCGGCCTCGTAGCGGTCGTCGGTCGCGCCGAGGTCGCGCAGCAGCACCTCGACGACGCCCTCGTCGACGATCATCCCCACCGACCGGGCCGGGAAGAGGATGGCGGCGCGCAGTTCGTCCACGGACATGGGACCGACGACCAGCGGCGCGTCCTGCAGCGCCGCGCGCAACGCCGGGTGGTCGGCGCAGTCGGCGTAGAAGTCGGCCCGGATCCCCAGCACCACCAGGCCGATCGGCGGCTGGGACAGTTCGGCGAGCAGGTCGGTGTACGCGCGGCGCTCGTCCTCGTCGGCGCAGAGGGTGAACAGCTCCTCGAACTGGTCGACGACCACCACGACCCGGTCGCCGTCGGGCACCACCTCGCGCAGCGCGGCAACGCACTCGGACGGGTCGGTGACGGTGGCACCGGTCATCTGGGCCAGCGCGGCGGTGAGCGTGGCCAGCGGGGTGGCGGTGGGGGTGCAGACCAGCGTCCGCCAGTGGTCCGAGCCCGCCAGCGCGCCCCGAGCCAGCCGCGCCACCAGCCCGGCGCGCAGCAGCGAGGACTTCCCCGCGCCGGACGGCGCGACCACGACCTGCGGGCCACCGTCGGCGCACCGCCGGTCGAGGCGGCGCACCAGGTCGGCGACCAGCCGGTCGCGGCCGAAGAACCACTCGGCCTGCTCCGGCCCGAACGGCGCCAGCCCCGGGTAGGGGCAGTCGCGGGTGATGGCGCCGGGGAGGACGCGGCGCAGCTCGTGCACGCCGTCGGTGAAGTGCAGGTGCTGGTCGCCGCCGACGGTGGTGAGGCTGCCCGCCAGGATCGCCTGCCCCACCACCGTGCCGCTCAGCTCGTTGCGCACTCCAGCGCCGTCCCCGGCCCGGTCAGTCGGTCCAGCCCGGCCCGCCTGATCGGTCCCGTCCCCGCTCGATCCATCCCCGTCCACCACGCGCGCGCCCCCGCCCGATCGCCTGTGCTTCCAGGGTAGGCAGTCACGACCCGAGAGACCGCCGCCCCTTCAGGGGAACGAACAACGACCCTTTCGGGTCACGTGGCACCGACGGTCAGCAAAGTCATCCCGAACGGCGTCGGTCGGTGCCGGGCGGTACCGCCCGCCCGGTCCGTGGTGATCAGGCCCGAGTTGCGCAGCACCGTCGCGTGCTGGCTCGCGCCCGCCAGCGAGATGCCGACCTCCTTGGCCAGTTCGGTCGTGGTCAGCTCGGGTCTGCCGCAGATGGCCTCCAGCACGGCCGCGCGGGTGCGGCCCAGCAGCGCCGTCGTCGACCGCGCGCCGCCGACGCCGGTCGACCAGCTCGGGTTGCGCTCGACCGGGTACACCAGCACGGGTTGGCGCGCCGGGTCGAGCAGGGTGATCGGCGCCTGCCAGCAGAACATCGACGGCACGAGCAGCAACCCGCGCCCGCCGAGGTGCAGTTCCTGCTCCACCGGGTAGGCCACCTCCAGCACCGGCGAGCGCCACCGCACCGACGGGTGCAGGGTCGCCAGCAGGCGTTCGACGCCGCCGCGCAGCACGTCCTCGCCGCGGCGCAGCCGGTCGGCCCGCACCTGGCTGGAGATCGCGGACCAGTGCGGTTCCAGCGCGACGGTGTGGTACCGGCGCAGCGCGGCGCCCAGTTCCTTGAGCGTGTCCACGTCGCCGCGGGCCAGCGACGACGCCCACGGGGGCAGCCGCTGCTCGCAGGCCAGCAGCGTCAGGTCGGTGCAGAGCGCCGACTTCGGCGTGGTCAGCAGCGCGTCGACGGCCGCGGCCAACTCGGTCGCGCCCGTGCACGGGGTGAGGAAGTCCGGCGAGTACCCGCGCGGCGGGGTCAACGCCATCAGCATCCGCACCGACTGGTCCAGCCTGCCCCGCACCCGCGAGCGCCAGGCCCCGAACACCACCTCGCCCATCGTGCCCTGCAGCACGTGCAGGCTCAGCAGCGTTTCCCACAGCAGATCCGGCGCGTCCGCGACCCGCACCCTGGCCAGGTCGTCGGAGTCGAAGTGTATTCGCAGCATCGGTTTCGTTCCCCCCAGTTCCCGCGTCGGCACGCGGTCGGCATGGAGAGAACGCGCCAGACCCCGGCGTACCGTGGGTATGGCTGAAACCGCCTGGTAGATCGGGTGCGGGAGACGGAATGCGGCAAGCCCCGACGGCGAACGGTGTTCCTCCGACCACCGCGGCGGCGATAACCCGCGCGACAGCGGGTGATCAGGCCCGCGATACTCGCGGGCGTGGCGGAGGTCGAGGTCGTCGTGGCCCAGCGCGAGCGCGCGACCCTGCGCGTCGGCGACGTGTTCCTGAAGGCGTCGCGGCCCGAGCCTCGACGAGATCGCGGCCCACCTCGACGAGGGGTGCGCGTGGCTCGTCGCGAACGACGTGCTCCCCGCCGACCTGGTCGCGCGCAACCGCCGAATCGCCGACGCCGCGCTGCGCCCGTGGACGCCGGTGTTCACCCACGGCGACCTCCAGCTCGCCCACGTGTTCGTCGACGGCGACGAGGTCACCGGCGTGCTCGACTGGTCCGAGGCGCGCCAAGGCGATCCGCTGTTCGACCTGGCCTCCTTGACCTCGGGGCACCGGGAACACCTCGATGACGTCATCGAGGGCTACGGCACCGACGTCGACCTGGACGTGATCAGCGGGTGGCGGTCCGCGCGCTGCCAGCTCGGCGTCCGCTGGCTGCTCGAGCACGGCTTCGACCCGGCCGCGCCGGGCTGCGAGGTCGACGTGCTGAGATCCCAGGTGTGACAACGCACGGATTAGTCCTGTGTGGACTCACGCCGAAGCCGCTCCGCCCGTCCACCACCAACCGCCGCGACGGTCAGCTCACGGGTGCGCGCAGGGCGGCGAGCGCGTCTTCGAACAGCACGTAGAGCTGTTCGCGGTGGGCGGGGAGCCCGCCGATGCGGATGCGGAGCATGAAGCCGTCGAGAACGATGGTGGCGAAGTCGGCGAGGGCGGCGGCGGGGATGTCGGTGCGGAACCGGCCTTCGCGGACCCCGGCGGCGATGCCCTCATCGATGGCGGCCGCCAGCTCCGCGCCCCGCGTCTCCCACTTCTCCCGGAACTCGGGGTCCGACCAGACGCGGCGGCCGAGTTCGAGGTAGCTGCCGGAGAGTTCCTGGCCGACTTCGGCGAAGGTCTCCACCACCGCGCGCAGGCCGCCCGACAACCACAGCCGGGCGATCCGGGCGGTGTCCTGCTCCGCCAAGGCCACGAACAGGTCCAGCTTGCTCGGGAAGTAGTTGAAGATCGCCCCGCTCGACAGGCCGATCTCGGACTCCAGCACGCGCACGGTGGTGCCCTCGTACCCGTGGCGGGCGAAGCAGCGGCGGGCGCCGTCGAGGACCTGGACGCGCCGGGCCTCGGCGTACTCGGGGGTCGTGCGGGGCATGCGAACAGCCTATCCGAGCGATCAGCTATCTAAAACGAGCGCTCGTGTTATTTTGGCTCGGTGTCGACCCCCGGATTGCGCCCCCTGCTCACCGCCGAGGTCGTGGCCACCACCGGCGCCGAGCTGGCGCTGGTGGCGCTGCCGTGGCTGGTGCTGACCTCGACCGGCTCCCCCGCGCGGATGAGCTGGGTGCTGGCTGCCCAGGTCCTGCCGATCGCCCTGCTCGGCGTGGTCAGCGGCGGGTGGGCGGCCCGGGTCGGCCCGCGCCGCTGGATGATCGGCGCCGACCTGAGCCGCGCCGGGCTCGTCACCGCGATCGCCACCCTGCACTCGCTGGACCTGCTCGCCTTCCCCGTCCTGCTGGCCCTCGTCTTCGCGATCGGCGTCGGCACGGCGCCCTACCTGGCCGCGCAGCAGACGATCGTCGCCGACCTGATCGGCACCGACGAGATCGCCCTGGGCCGCGCCACCTCCCTGCTCCAGGGCGCCGTCCGCACCGCGCTGCTGGCCGGTCCCCCGCTGGCGGCGGCGCTGATCACCCTGTTCGGCACCCCGTCCGTGCTCTACCTGGCCGCCGCGGCCCACCTGACCACCGCCGCGATCCTCTGGCGCCGCGTCCCCGCCCCGGTGCCGCGCCCGACGGCACCCACCAAACCCGCCGACGGCTGGCGCTGCCTGCGCGCGGATCGGCTGCTGCTCTGCTGGACCGCGGCCACCGTGCTCACCGAAATGGCCTGGCAGACCCTGTTCGTCGGCATCCCCGTCCTCGCCGCGACCCGCTTCGGCGGCGACGTCACCGTGGTGGGCGCGGCGCTGAGCGCCTTCGGCGGCGGCGCGCTGGTCGGCAGCCTGGCCGCCACCCGCGCCGTCCGCCGCTACCCGCTGATCCCGCTGACGACCACGGGCAAACTGGCGCAGGCCCTCCTCTTCGGCGTACTCCTCATCGACCTGACACCCACCCTGCTCATCGCGTGCCTCGGCGTGGCGGGCGTGTTCAACGGCCTCACCAACGGCCCGGCGGGAGCCGTGCAACTCACCCGCGTCCCACCCGGCCTCCGCACGCACACCCTGTCCCTGATCTCCGCGATCATCCTGGTCGGCGGCATGCTCGGCCTCGTCGCGGGCGGCGTCGCGTACGCGGCGCTCGGCGACCGCACGACGATCGTCGGCATGGTCGCGCTACAACTGCTCGGCGGTGCCCTGTTCGTCCTCGGCAGCCGATCGGGCCGGCGCGGAGTGCCGCCTGCCGTAGGCGACGAAGTACACCACCAGCCCGATCGCGAACCAGACGACGAACCGCAGCCAGGTCTCGACCTGGAGGAACGTGATCAGCCACCGCGAGAACACCACACCCACGATCGGCACCACCGGCATCCCCGGGGTCCGGGAGGTGCGCGGCAGGTCGGGCCGCTTGTACCGCAACACGACCACCGCCACGCACACCACGACGAACGCCAGCAGGATGCCGATGTCGGTCAGCTCGGCCGCCTCCCCGATCGGCAGGAACCCGACGATCACCGCCGCCGCGCCACCCAGCAACAAGGTGATCCGCAGCCGTGCTCATCGCGTCGTAGCCGAACGCCGCGAAGAACACCGTGGCGGCATCGGTGAACACGCCGGACACCCCGAACGGGAAGAACGGGTCGTAGTTGCCCGCGTCGATGTGGAAGACACCGACCACGATCACCAACAGCACCACCGCGACCTTGAGGTAGACCAGAACCGTCTCGAACCGCGCGGCGTTCTTCATGCCCTGGTTGAGCACGAACGCGATCAGCAGGCACAGCAGCGCGGCGAACAGGTTCACCACGTAGCTGCCCGGCGCCCTCATCGGCGCCCTCGGTACCGGGCGCCCCGAGCATCCACGGTGCACACCGAGCAGGTCCAACAATTCGGTGATGACCATCCCAACACGGAGTGCCACACTCCGAGTCTGAAACTGACATGGGTTGTTGACAGTCTGGCGCGACATGATCCCGTCGCCCCGCTCTACACGCCCTTGACAGTCATCGACTATCTCCCACGTGGTGGCAGCCTCGCAGAACCGGCAGCCTTCGCTTCATCTCGCAGCCGGTTCGCGTGACCGGCGAGTCGAGAGACTGGATCCGTCCCGGGCGGCCGCGGTCAGCGCGACTCTTCCGACAGGGCAGCCAACGCCGCCGCCTTCACCCGGCGGAGGTACCCCGCCGGGTCGGCGTCATAGCTGTCGCAAGCCGTGCGCCAGGCCGCGAACGCCTGCTGGACATCCGTCCGCGTATGCGCGGGTAGCCCGCCACCACCGTGCCGGACGGTTGTACGGGCGTCGTCGACCCACACCAGGTCGAACCCGTGCAAGTGCTGCAAGCCCGAGTTGGTCATCGGATCCTCCACGCCTGAATCGCCCTCCACCCACGGCGCGGCCCACCGGTGGGCTTCGTCGCGGCTGATGGTGCCGTCCAGCACGCCCTGCCATACTTGCGCGACCGCGGACCGGGTCGCCTCCATGGGTGTGTTCATTCCCACGCCCTCTCGGTTCGGTGACGTTCAGCTCTACAGGCAGGAAAGCGGCCGAGTTCAAGCCGAGTCAGGTTGTGGTCGCGCCGTGCGTTCAAGATGTTCTCAATCAGCTCTGGGCAGTCGCGACAGCCAGGCCACATCGCCTATGTTCGGATCACGTCCTAGGTCACGCCACATCGCCATCGCGATGTCAATCGACGCCACGGGCTCGGGCCATGGCTCGAACAGTCCGGTTTTGCCACTGAGATCGCCCAGTACCACATTGCTGTCCAGTAAGGCGATCAGCATGGCGCGGGTGATCCCCTGGATCTGATCGTCATCGGCCGAAGGCAACACCGCGCGGAGGTTCTTGGGCAGCTTCCACAGCTCGACGTGATCGTCCTCGAGTTCTCGACTGATGTCCACGACCACGGACATCACCGCTATCAACTCCGACTCGATCATGGGTTGAACTTCACCTTCTCGATGGGCAGGCCCGCGATATTCACATCAATGGTAGCCGCGGAGTTCGGACTCCGTGACATGACCCAGCGGAGTTGAACGATTCCACCATCGTCCAGTTTGACTCAAATGAAATCGTCGTTCTGGGCCACCCCGGTACCGTTTCGGGCCAACTGCTGGAACATCGCCTCGGCTTCGGCCATGCCGCCCTTGACCTCACGGATCGACGCCATGCTCCCGGCCTGGCCGATCAGCTCGCCACCAGGTCGGTCGATGTCATCGACGGTCGAGGCCGCCCACCACGCGCCGCCATGGACTCGCCCTCGGCACCCTCGTCGACCTTGCCCGCGGCCTCATCAACCGCCCTGCGGCCTTGCCCGCGCCTTCAAGACCTTCCACCTCAGCAACTCACCCACATCCGGGCCGAAGGCGCCGATCGCGCCGGAGCCGCCCACCGTCGATGAACTTCTGACAGGCGGGCGGCTCTGACGAACCGGCGTGGCACGGACTACCAGGCGCTCGGCTTCATCGAGATGTCACCAAGGCTCAAGGTCCTCAGGCGCGAAGGCCCCCTGGTAGCGGGTACGTCCGTCCTCATCGGCGACTTCGATCTCGTATCCGAGACCCGGAGCTTCGTAGATTTGCACGACCACACCACGGGCGCCCGCGTCGAGGCCATGCTCTGGCGAGGACGTCTTGATGCGAACCACATCAAGCTGTCTGAACATGATGATCACTTCACAAACAAGGTATTCGAGGTCGTCGGACCTCCGTTGGCGGGCACCATCCATCCAGTGACCACCCTACCGTTGCCCTTCGGACCGACCACAGGAATCTCTACGGTGCACCGAGAGCCGTATTGATCCGCCTTACCTGCGACTGCGGGGTTCTCGAGCACTCCGCGCTTCAACTGGTTCATGAGGTCGTCGGCGTTCGAGAGGTTGAAGCCAAGGGCACTCTCGAACACTCTGGCCTTATTCCCACCGACCGGGTGATCGGGGTTGAGCGCATACTCAGTGAGTTTACGAGAGTCGATGGTCGCCGACTCCGCTCCCTTTACTCGATCGGAGTGCAGCTTGACCGCAGGAACATTATCGGCCTTGATCGTGTCCTCGGCGACCACTTCGCTGGCTTCGAGTACCTTCTTGCCGCCCTCGCCCAGCAGCTTGCCCACACCTGGGAGGAAGGCCGCTCCAGCCGCCGCACAACTGATGGCCCCGGGATCGTCGACACAGTCGGCGACGTCGAAGATCGGGGTGGTCCAGTCGAGGATCACCCTGGGGATGCCTGCCCACGAAGCGACGACGTCCTTCATGGTGGTGGGCGGGATCGGGGTCTCGAAGCAGCGGCGTTGGACTTAGCTTTTCTGGCGGAGGCGGGGCACTTCGAGCTGAGTTTCGTGCACTCCTGGAGCAGTTTGGCGACTTCCGCTTGCCACCTTACCTGATATTTTCGCAGCCTTCTGCCATCGGTTCTGCTGTTTGACCGCGAGCAACCTGGCCGCGTCCTGGGCGGTGAGCGGTATGTTGCCATTGGCCTCGTAGAGGATGTTGTCGGCGCCGTACTTGTCGGATGGGCAACCGCAATCGACGAAGAGAGGACGGGTCGGCGTAGGTGACCGGGTTGTTGTTGGCGTAGGTGTAGCCCTGCATCTGCTGCGGGTTCGACGTGTCGAGCACCGGGTCCACCGAGACGAACCGGCCGGTGGTCGAGTCGTACTCCCGGGCACCCAGGTGGGTGAGGTGAAGGAGTCGGTTGCGGTGGGCTGGCCGGTCTTCGTGGTGCTGACCTGGGTCAGGCTGTTCCGTCGCGGTTGCCCGGCGGCGGGCTAGGTGTAGGTGCGGGTGGTGTCGCCTCCCGTGGCGTGCAGGACCTCGGAGGTGCGGCTGCCGAGACAGCATCGTAGGAGTAGGAGTGCCAGTACGGTGCGGGCCCACGGAGCGTCATACTCCGAGTGGGGATGGATCCCGCGTTTGCGTGTTGGAGAAGTATCCGCTGATGCCGATGGCCACGACCGGCACGATCACGGTGTACTCCAACAGCAGGTCCCACCCGATGAACCAGCCGACGATCTCGCTGAGCACCGCGTAGCCGTAGGTGTAGGCCGACCCTGCCCGTGCCCGGGGGATCAGGCCCGCGAACTCGGCGTAGGAGAATGCGGCGGCGGCGCTGGCGATCCCCGCGATCAGGAACGACAGCACCACCGCGGGCCCGGCGGTCTTGTCGGCGACCGTGCCGGCCAGCGAGAACACCCCCACGCCGATGATGCCGCTCACCCTGATCGCGGTGAGTTGCTACAGCCCCAGCGACCTGGTCAGCCCGCCACCGGGCTCGCCCTCGATCCGGTCGATCGGCTTGCGCCGGAACACACCCGACCCGCTACCGAACGACCCGCCACAGAACCGGCCCGCCATCGTCGCCCCCGTCCACCGCGACCATGGTCGGGACCGCGGTAAGGCGCCCGGCGCGCGCCCGCTCGTTCACTCGGTGTCCGAGCGCAGGGCGTCCAGCACGGGTAACCGGCTCGCTCGCCAGGCTGGCCACGCTGCTGCGACCACGCCGATGATGGCGGTGAGCACTACGAACAACCCGAGCGTCGGCCAAGGGATCGCCAGCGCGACGCTGTCCTGTCCCCAGACGGCGGAGGAGCCGATCAGCACCCCGGCGGGCAACCCCACAACGGCGGCGAGGAGCGCGACCACGACGGACTCCCACCGGAACGCCGCGCGAACGTGGGCGCGGGTCATACCGATGGCGCGGAGCAACCCGACCTCCCTGGTTCGCTCCACTGTGGACATTGTCATGGTGGTGGCCACCGCCAGCGCGCCGATGAGCACGGCGGCGCCGAGCAGCGCGTAGAGGATCCCGAGGAACCGCCGGTACGGCTCGGCCGCGGCCTCGCGGTACTCGGTGCGGGTGTGCACCCGTACCGTCGGGTTGTCCAGCGCGGCCCGGATCCGGTCGCGGACGGCGTCGGCCTGGCCCGGATCGGCGCGGACGAGGATCGAGGCGGGCGGCTGTCCGTCGGGATCACTCGCGACCAACGCGTCGTGCCCGAACCCGGCGGGCAGGTCCACGATCGCGGCCACGGTGTACGTGGAAACCCGTGTACCAACAGCCCACTGGCGTCGCGTCGCGGTCTCGGTGGTGACGGCGATGGCGTGGTCGAGACTGCCTAACACCCCGGCGCGCACGGTGACGGGAACGAACTGGGGCAGGCTCACCGGGTCGACCACCGCGGCGTCGAGCGCCCGCCCACCCCCGAGGTCCAGGTGGGCGTTCCCGACCGGCGACACCAGCCGGACCCCGGGCACCGCCGCGACCCGGGCAGCCGTGTCGGGTGCCAGGGCAGCGAAGTCGACCGGGGTGATCCTGAGGTCGGCGGTGTCCCCGGTGTCGGCGGCCCGCTCCGCCTCGGCGGCGAGCGAGGCCAGCGGGACGGTGGCGGCGGCGCAGATGGCCAAGCCGACCATCAGCGCGTTGGCCGTGGCCGCGGTCCGTCGTGGGACCCGGCGGGCGTTCTCCACCGCCAGCGTCGCCCGTGGCCCGGCGAGCCGGGTCAGCGGACGCCGGATGAGCGCGGTGAGGCGCAGACCGAGCCACGGGGTGAGCGCGATGAGGCCGAGCATGAGCAGCGGCGCGCCAAGGTAGATCAGCTCCCAGGTCTGGGGCGTGGCACAGATCGCGGCAAGACCGGCGGCCGTGCTGATGGCGCCCACAACGGACCTGCGGTTGAGACTCCGCTGGTCGACCGGCAGCCCGGTGCGGAGTGCGGCGATCGGCGGGATGGCGGCGGCGCGACGCGCGGGCAGGTAGGCGGCCACGACCGTGACACCGAGCCCCACGCACAGGGCCACGAGAATCGGCGTCAGAGCCAGGGCTTGCAGCGGCGGTCCGTCGGAGAAGAGATTCCCCAGGAGCGCGGCTCCCCCGATGCCGACGACATAGCCGGGAACCGTGGCGATGACCCCGAGCACCGCGGCCTCGGCCAGCACCCGCCGCAAGACCGCGCGCCGGGACGCGCCGATCGCCCGGAGAAGGGCGTTCTCCCGTGCGCGCGCGGTGGAGAGCATGGTGAACGTGTTGGCGATGAGGAAGCACGCCACGAACAGCGCGATGGCGGCGAACCCGAGGAGGATCTCGGTGATCTTCTCCGCGTCGGCCTGCGCGGACGCGGCGAGTTCCGTCCCGGACACGGCACCGAACTCATCCGGCAACACCTCCTTGACCGCGGCCAGGAGCGCGCTTTCCGAGGTCCCCGCAGCGGCCACGAGGTCGACCTCGGTGTAGGCGTCCGGCGCCGCCGCGAAGTCCTTCCGCGCGGTCGCGGTGTCGAGGACGATGAGCGACCGCGACGCGGCGGTGGTCCCCGAGACCCGAACATCGCGGACAACCCCGTTGACCACGATCCGCACGCGGTCACCAACGGAGTACCCGGCCTTGTCATCGAGCACGACCTCGTTGGCGCCCTGGGGAGCCTGCCCGGCGTCGAGGGTGTGTCGGGACGGCAGGTAGTTGGTCGCCGCCGCCCGGTCGGTACCGCCCTCGCGGTCGACCAGGAACGCCCAACCCCGCGCGATCGGCCGCACACCAGCGACCCCGGGCACCTGCGCCAACCTGCGCACCAACGCCGAGTCGAGTGGAGTTTCGGTCCGATCGGGACCGACCTCGACGGACACGTCCGCCAGCGCCGCGTCCCGTTCGGCCATCGCGCGAACGGCCTCCCCGTACACCAGGGCGGACACGACGAACGCCACCCCGAGCACGATCCCGATGGCGGGCAACACATACCGCGCCTTGGCCGCCACCACGGCCCTTACCGCGTACCTCATCATCACTCCCCCGCCTGACAACGCGAACCCGGTGGACGGCACAGCTCAGCCATGAGCCGCCTCCGGGTCGAGGTCGCGCATGCGGTCGAGCACGCGGTCCGCGGTCGGCGCGGGCATCTCGTCGGCGAGCCTGCCGTCGGTGAGGAACAGGATGCGGTCGGTGTGGGCGGCGGCCATAGGGTCGTGGGTGACCATGAGGACCGCCTGGTTCCACTGGCGCGCGCAGCCGGCCAGCAGGCCCAGGACCGCGGCGCCGGAGCGGGTGTCGAGATTGCCCGTGGGTTCGTCGGCCACGATGATGTCCGGCCGTGTCGCCATGGCCCGGGCGCAGGCCACGCGCTGCTGCTGCCCGCCGGACAGCTCCGCGGGCCGGTGGTGCAGCCGGTCCGACAGCCCGACCGCGGCCACGATCCCCTCGACCCAGTCCCGGTCCGGTCGCACCCCGCCCATGGTCAGCGGCAGGGTGATGTTCTCCCAGGCGGTGAGTGTCGGCACCAGGTTGAACGACTGGAACACGAACCCGATCCGCTCCCGCCGCAGCCGGGTGAGCCGGTCGTCGTCGAGGGTGGACAGGTCCGTCCCGCCGACCCGCACGGCACCCGAGGTCGGGGTGTCCAACCCGGCCAGGCAGTGCAGCAGGGTCGACTTCCCCGACCCCGACGGCCCCATGACCGCCGTGAACTCCCCCTTCCGGAACGCGGCCGTCACCCCGTCCAGGGCCACGACGCGCGCCGATCCGCCGCCGTGCACCTTCCCGAGGTCGTGCACCTCGGCCACCACGTCACTCATCCGCTCCCCCGTGTCGTTTCGGTTGTGCCTGGCGAGCATCCACCGGCCCGCCGTCCCGCCACCTCCTCCACACCGCTGATCTTCGGAGGCCCGACTCAACCGAATGGCCGAGACGCGCACCCGGGACTCGATCCACCCGGCCGGGACAACCGTCCACTCGACCGATCGAATGAGGCGAGGCAGTCCACACCGGACACCGCCGACCGCCCCGCCACCTGCTGTTCTCCCCCGATCCCGGCGCGGCGGCCCGGCGCCGGGCCCGCTGAGGACGCCGCGGTCACTCGCCAAGGGTCAGCCGAAAGAAGGAGGTGGGGGCACCACTGGTCGCCGTAGCGTTGGCCGTGTGCGAGAGGTGTGGATCCGGATCACGATCGCGGTCGTCTTGGCCGCGGCGGGATTCGCGCTGATCATCGAAGGGCTGTCCGCGCCCACGGTCCCCATCGGGGTGGGGCTCGTGGTGTGCGGGGTGCTACCCGCACTGGCCCTGATGTCGGCAACCGCGCGCACGGGTCAGGTACTGACGGTGGTGGGCGCGTCGGGGACGTTCACCACCGTCTGCCTGTTCGTCTCCGCGCGGCCGGACAACACGTTCGGCACGATCGAGGCGGCCGCGCTGTACTGGCTGCTGGCGCGCGTCATCGTGCAGTGCGCGCCGCTGCGCGCGGCGGGGTTCGCGTTCGGGTTGGCCACGGTGATCGCCACCCTGCCCCTGCGGCTGGACCCCGCGGAGACCCACCACAAGGGCGTCCTGATCGGCATTCTCTGCGTCGGCATCTGGTTCATCGGCCTGCTCGGCCTGTACCTGCGGCTGCACGACCGGCGCCGCGCGGACGCCTACGAGCTCGCCCGCCAGGCCCAGCGCCTGGCTTACGCGCGCGACCTGCACGACTTCGTCGCCCACCACGTCACCGCGATCGTCGCCCAGACCAAGGCCGTCCGCTACGTCACCGCGGCGGGCGTGCCACCCGACCCGGAAGACCTGGACGCCATGCTCGCCGGTATCGAGCAGGCGGGCTCCCGCGCCCTGGCCTCCATGCGCACCATGGTCACGGTCATGCGTGGCAAGGCCCCGGAGCACCCCGTGACCACCTTGACCGAGGTCGTCGCCGCCGCCGTCGCGGGCTTCGCCGGGCCGACCCCGACCACCGCGCTCGACCCGGGGGTGGCCGATCTGATGCTCCCGCACCCGACGGTCAACGCCGCCCAGCACGTCGTGCTGGAGTCGTTGACCAACGTCCTGCGCCACGCCCCCACCGCGACCCGCGTCGAGATCGTGGCCCGCCCCGGACCGGAGAGCCGCTTCGAACTCAGCGTCACCAACGACGGCGGCCAGCCCGACGAGCCGCGGCCCCAGGACGGGCACGGCCTTGTCGGCCTCACCGAACGGGTGACCGCGGTGGGCGGCAGCCTTACCGCCGGGGCGACCACCGACGGCTGGCGGGTGCGGGCGGTCCTCCCGGCCATGGTGAGCGCGCCGTGACCATCCGCATCCTCATCGCCGACGACCAGGACATGGTCCGCTCCGCCTTTCGGATGATCCTCGCCGCGCAGCCCGACATGACCGTCGTCGCCGAGGTCGCCGACGGCCGCGCCGCCGTGGACGAGGCCCGCAGGCTGCGCCCGGACGTGTGCCTGCTCGACATCCGCATGCCCCACCTCGACGGTCTCGAGGCCACCCGGCTGCTGGCGGGCGCCGGGGTGCGGGCCCCGCTCAACGTCCTCATCGCCACCACCTTCGACCTCGACGAGTACGTCTACCGCGCGCTCCGCAACGGCGCCTGCGGCTTCCTGCTCAAGGACATGTCCCCCGCGCTGCTGGTCGAGGCCGTCCGCGCCGCCGCGGCCGGGACGACGCTGGTCTCCCCCGCCGTCACCGTGCGCCTGCTCGCTCACCTCGCCCCGAGCCGCACCACGGAGACCACCCCGGAGCCGGACCCCACCGAACCGCTGACCGAACGCGAACTGGACGTCGTCCGGCTCGTCGCCAAGGGCCACCAGAACGAGGAGATCGCCACGCGCCTGCACGTCACCCAGGCGACGGTGAAGACCCACCTGTCCAACGCCCAACGCAAACTGGGCACCCGCAACCGCGTCGAGGTCGCCGCCTGGGCCTGGCGAACCGGCGTCTGCGTCCCGACCTAGCCCGGGTAACCGTCACCCGCCGCTCCCGCAACCGCTTTCCCGGCTCGGGTTTCACGTTGTGGGCTCACGGTTCACGCGGCCTGCCCCTCGGACCCACGTCGATCGCCACGATGCCGCATCGACGCACGGAACCGACGGAGCAACGGCAGGAGCGGCGCACCAATCCGGGTGCAGTGGCGAAGATTCGTCGGCTCGAGGCGAAACCGCGGCTGGGCGGTGACCGCTAGTGCCGCGTCACGCGACCTTGATCGGGTAGTGGGTCCCGGTGCGGATGGGTGAGTCGGTGGCGAGGCCGGTCTTGGGTCTGGCTCGGGCGTTGCGTCGGCGTATGTAGGCCGCGATCGCGGCGTTCTGCTCGGGGTGGCTGTGGTGATCGGAGCCGTTGAGGGTGAGGTAGCCCCGTGGTCAGGTCGAGTGCGGCGAGCAGGTGCGTGACGCCGTGCCGTCGGTTGTAGGTGGCGCGCAATCGCCGCAGTGGTCCACTCGGTCGCCATGCCGTGCCCCTTGCGGGGCGCGAGGGTGAGCGGCCCGAACTCGTCGACACGGATCGCCCGGCCGTCGGCGGGCGGATGGTCGCGCAGTGTGGACGACGACCCGACCAACACCCCGGACGAACACCCACGACCACCACCCGCTCGACACGAGAGGACCAGCCCGGACCACCACACCGATCAACGGGTCAACCTTCCGAGATGCGGCACTAGGCGTCCAGGCCCGCGTCGTGGGCGAGGATCGCGGCCTGGACCCGGTTGGTCATGCCGAGTTTGGCCAGGGCGCGGCTGACGTGGGCCTTGACGGTCGCCTCGCTCATCGCCAGGTCGCGGCCGATCTCGGCGTTGGGCAGGCCCCGGGCGACCAGTCGGACCACGGCCCGCTCGCGGTCGGTCAGCACGGCGAGCCGGTGCCGGGCCTCGCGCGCGCGGGCCGGGTGCCGCTCGGCGAACGCCGCGATGAGCCGCTTGGTCACCGTCGGGGCGAGCATCGCCGAGCCCGCCGCCACCGTGCGCACGGCGGTGATCAGGTCGCGGGGAGGCACGTCCTTGAGCAGGAACCCGGACGCCCCGGCGCACAAGGCGTGGTGGACGTGGTCGTCGAGGTCGAAGGTGGTCAGCACGACGACCTTCACCGAGTTCCCCGCGCGACGCAGCTCGGTGAGCGCGGTGAGCCCGTCCACGCCGGGCATCCGGATGTCCATGAGCACGACGTCGGGGTGGTGCGCGGCGACGGCGTCCAGCGCCGCGCGGCCGTCGGCGGCCTCAGCCACGACGGTGATGTCGTCGGCCGAGGTGAGGATCATGCGCAGCCCCGCCCGCACCAGTTCCTCGTCGTCCACGAGCAGCAGTCGGATCACCGGGCGCGCACCGGGATCCGGGCGGACACCACGAACCCGTCCGGTCGCGGCCCCGCGGTGAACTCGCCCCCGAGGAGTTCGACCCGCTCGCGCAGGCCGACCAACCCGAGTCCGCTGCCGGGCAGCGGGTCCGCGGGTTCGCCCGCGCGGTTGCCCACCTCGATCTCCAACGCCGCCGCGGAGTACCGCAGCACGACCTCGGTCTCCGCCGAACCCGCGTGCTTGTGCACGTTCGTCAGCGCCTCCTGGACGACCCGGTAACCCGCGTGTTCCACCACCAACGGCAGGTCCCGCGGCTCTCCCTCGTCCCGCCGGGTCACCGGGACCCCCGCCGCCCGCGACCGCGCCACCAGTTCGTCCACATCGGACAGGGTCGCGGCCGGTCGGCGCTCCCCCGGTTCGTCGTCCGCGTTGAGCAGCCCGAGCACGTCCCGCAGCTGCGACAACGCCTCCCGGCCGGTGGAGCGGATCAGCCCGGCGGCGTCGGCGGTCTCCGGGTCCCGGGCGTTCACCTCCAGCGCGCCCGCGTGCAGGACCATCAGCGACACCCGGTGCGCGACCACATCGTGCAGGTCACGCGCGATCCGAGCCCGCTCGGCGCCCCTGACCCGCCGCACCTTCTCCGCGAACTCGGTGGCCTGACGGCGCACGGCCTCCAGCGCGGCCGCCACCGCCTGCCGCCGCGCCGACACCCACAACCCTACCGCGGCGGGCAACCACACGAACAGGGCGGCACTGCCGAACGACGTGACCAGCATCGACGGTGGCAGGTCCGATACCCCGACGCCGACGTATTCCGGCAGCACCGCCAGCGCCGTCCCAGCCACGGTCAGCGCGAACACGTGTCCCGGTCGCCGTGCGCCCACCGCGGCCGAATAGGACGCCACCACCAACGGCGGCCACAGCGAGCGCAGCGACCACGCCACCGCCGCCACCACGTACAACGGCCACCGCGGCCGCACCACGAACGCCACCAGGCACAACGCCGCCAGGACAGCGGAGGACACCAGCGGCGGCACAGTGCCGATCCCGGCCCACTCCCACATGTGGCGGCTGGGCGCGTCGCGGGGCAGGAAGCAGCCGAGCACGGCGACCGCCCCGAGCACGACCGGCTCGATCCCCCTCGACCTGGACACGGCGCCCAGGCTAGTGATCGGCGGACCGGCCGACATCCGTCCCCGGTAGGGCCCGGGCCGTCACTTTCGATACCGCGACCGTCGACGTCCGGCCGACGCGCCCGCCCCGACCGCCGACCACGCTGGTGATCATGGATGGACACACGGCCGCCGTCCGGGTGGCGGGCCTGACCAAGCGCTACGGCGGCGGTGACGCCGAGGTCGTCGCGCTCGACGACGTGGACGTCGCGTTCGAACGCGGCCGGTTCACCGCGATCATGGGCCCCTCGGGCTCCGGCAAGTCGACCCTGGTGCACTGCGCCGCCGGGCTCGACCGCCCGAGCGCGGGCCGGGTCTGGCTGGGTGACACCGAGTTGACCGGTCTGCCCGACGACCGACTCACCGATCTGCGCCGCGACCGGGTCGGCTTCGTCTTCCAGTCGTTCAACCTGCTGCCCACGCTCAACGCGCTGGAGAACATCACCCTCCCCCTCGACCTGGCGGGCCGCTCGCCCGATCAGGAGACGCTGGACCGGGTGATCCGGACGCTGCGCTTGGCGGACCGCGTCCGGCACCGGCCGAGCCAGCTCTCCGGTGGGCAGCAGCAGCGGGTGGCCTGTGCCCGCGCCCTGGTCACCCGCCCGGACGTGGTGTTCGCCGACGAGCCGACCGGGGCGCTCGACTCGGCGACCTCGGGCGAGTTGCTGCGGTTCCTGCGCGGCAGCGTCGACGCGCTGGGGCAGACGCTGGTCATGGTCACCCACGACCCGGTGGCGGCGGGGTACGCCGACCGGGTGGTGCTGCTCGCCGACGGTCGCGTCGTGGACGAACTGCGCGCGCCCTCCCCCGACGACGTCATCGACCGCATGCGCGCCTTGGAGCGGCGCTGATGCGCAAGGCGATGGTGCGGGACCTGCTGTCCCACCGCGGCAGGCTGGTCGTGACGTTGCTGTCCATCGCGCTAGGGGTCGCGGCCGCGGTGGCGAGTTGGGTGGTGTCGGACTCGGTGGCGACCACGCTGGCGGGTGCCACGACGCGCGACGACGTGGGTGCCGTCGTGCGTGGGCCGGTGGCCACCGACGCGTTGCGGGCGCTGCCGGGGGTGGTGCGGGTAGACGAGGTGGTGGTCGGGCGCGCGGGGCCGCTGGGGCGCGACGGGAAGCTGATATCGACGAAGACCGCGCTGGACCAGGCAGGCACGACGTGGTCGGACTCGCCGCGGTTCCACCTGCCAGCCGGTCGGCGCCCGGTGGGGCCCGAGCAGGTGGCGGTCGACCGGTCCCTCGGGGTGGCGGTCGGCGCGAAGGTCGAGGTGCTGCTGTCGGAGGGACGCCGTCGGGTCTTCGAGGTGTCCGGCGTGTTCGACTACACGCCGCTCGGGCCGCGCGACGAGGACCCCGAACCCGCGGTCGCGTTCGACGGTCCAGGTGTGCTGCTGGGCGAAGTCAACCGCGTGGAACTGACCGGGCCCGGGTTGGACCTGGAGCGGGTGCGGCAGGCGGCGCCGGGTGCCGCGGTCCGCGCGGGCGCCGACGTGGCGGAAGCCGGGCGGGCGCAGGCCCGAGAGGACGCGGCGGACCTGCGGGCGACGCTGCTGCCGTTCGCGGTGGTCGCGTTGCTGGTCGGCCTGTTCGTCATCGCCAACGCGTTCACGATCCTGATCACGCAGCGGACCCGCCAGTTCGCCCTGCTGCGCGCAGTCGGGGCGAAGCGCCGCCAGGTGCGGATGGCGGTGGTGGGCGAGGCGGTGGTGCTCGGTCTCGCCGGTGGCACGGTCGGCTGCGGGCTCGGGGTGGGTCTCGGTCCACTGGTGCTGGCGGCCATGCGCCCGGGTGACGACATGACCTACTCGGTGTCGTTCACCGCGATCGCCCTGGGATACGGGCTCGCTCTGCTGGTGACGGTGGCGGCGGCGCACGGGGCAGCGCGTCGGGCGGCGAAGGTGCCTCCGGTGGCGGCGCTGCGCACGGACGCCGTGGAGCCGACGCGCGTCGTGCTCGGGCGGACGGTGGTGGGGCTCGCGCTGGTGGCTACCGCGGTGGTGGCGGTGGTGGCGACGGCGGACCCGAGCGCGGAGACGCTGCCTCGGCTCGTGGGGATCGGAGCGGCGCTCGTGGGGGCGACGGGGGTGCTGTTGCTGGCTCCGGTGATGGCATCGGCGTTGTTCCGGCGCTTGCCCGCGCGGGGTCGTCCGGCGTGGCGGTTGGGGGTGCGCGCCGCCGCCCGCGACCCGCGCCGGACCGCGAGCACGGCGTCGGCGATCACCGTCGGCCTGGGGCTGGTCGTCGCGTTCGGCACGGTCGGCGCGACGTTCACGGACCTGATCGCGTCGACGACCCTGGCCACCGTGCCGCCGTCGACGACGGTCGCGCAGCCCGCTCCCGGCGCGGTGCTGACGCCCCGCGATCTCGCCGCGGTGGCGTCGGCCCCGGGGGTGTCCGCGGTCGCGGCGAGCCGGGAGGTGGTCGTCGGCGTCCGGTACGCGGGTGGGGAGACGGAGCGGAAGGCGTCGGCGATCGAACCGGACGCGCTGGGCACGGTGCTCACGCCGAGGATCACCGCCGGGGTGGCGGATCTACGGGCGGGCCTGGTCATTTCGCGGAACCAGGCGGACATGCTGGGACTCGGCCTCGGGGACGTCGTGACGCTCGTCTCGGAGCATCCGGTTTCCCGTCCCGTAGTGGGCATCTACGACGCGACGGAGTTGCAGGCGAGCATCTACTACGACGTCGCGCTGGCCCCCCGGTCCATCCGCGACCGGCAGACCTCCATCTACGCCACCGGCCCCGACCCGGCGGCGGCGCGGGCTGGTGTCACGGCGGCGTTCGCCGGGCGCCCGGACGTGACCGTGACCGACCGGGAGGGCTTGGCTGCCCAGGGCATCGCCGCCCAGCGGGCCGCGTTCGCGCTGATGTACGCGATGTTCGGCCTGGCCGTCGTGATCGCCGTGTTCGGCGTGGTGAACACGTTGGCGCTGTCGGTCATGGAGCGCGCGCGGGAGATCGGGGTCCTGCGCGCTGTCGGCGCCCGGCGATCGCTGGTCCGGGACACCGTCCGCGCGGAAAGCGTTGTCATCTCGCTCTTCGGCGCCTTGCTGGGGGTTGTGGTCGGTCTGGTCGTGGGGGCCGTTCTGCAGCACGCGATGTTCGGTCAACGCTTGTGGGATCTCACCGTCCCCTACGGCGTCATCGCGCTGTCCTTGGCCGGGATGGTCGTGCTCGCCGTAGTAGCCGCGCTCTGGCCCGCGCGCCGGGCAGCCAGGACCGACCCTCTTACCGCGATCGGCACACCGTGACCGCGTGCGGCTTCCGCGCGGTCGGTGCACGATCCGTATGACCCAAGCCACAGGCCGGGTTGGTTGAGGTTTCACCTAAACCTGGTGAAGCTGAACGAACAAGCCCATCCGCCATGCCTGGAGGACATCCCCTTGCCGACCTACACCTCACGCGCCGACGTCGCCACCGACAGCCCGGAGCGCTACGCCAAGCAGCTGGTCGCCCACCTGAGCCGCAAGATCGAGTTCAGCACCGACGGCCCCACCTCGACCACCACCATCGCCGACACCACCGGCCAGGTCATCATCGGCGACGGCGTCCTGACCCTCACCGCCACCGGCACCGACCCCGAGGGCATCGCCCGCGTCGAGCACGTCCTGGGCTCCCACCTGGAGCGGTTCGGGCAGCGCAAGGAACTCGTCGTCACCTGGACCCGCACCGAAGAGGCCTAGCCACACCCGCTGAAACCCAGCGCACGCCGCTGCCGCGTCCACCACCGCGGCGCGGATCGCGCGGGTGCGATCGGGTCAGGTTCCCGGGGTGTGCCGGGGGGCGAGGAGAAGGCCGGTCACGGCGTCCGTGAGGGCGTGACCGATGAGGAGCCAGTCGGCGGGGGTGCCGGTTTCGGCGGCGGTTCGCTCCTGTTCCGCGCACGTGTGGATGATCGCCAGTCGGGCGGTTTGGCTGCGGAGAGCGGCCTCGGCCGGGGGCAGGTCCGGCACGTGCGACCAGACGGCGGTCAACCCCTCCTGGAAGTGGGGGGCCAGCAGCGGGTCGGCCAGGATGCCGCCCGCGAACGCCGGGTCGGCGGTGACCTGGGCCGTGAACCGCGCGTAGTGGCTCGGCGTGCCGAGGGTGGCCAGGTGCTCGGTGTACGGCAGCACCAGGCTCGCCACGTGCACGCGCGGGTCGGCGCTGCCGCGGGCGGCGCGCACCATCTCGCTGGTGCGGTGCGCGATCGGCTGGCCGTGCGCGTGGGTGATGGCGTGGATGAGGTCGGTCCGCGTGCCCACGTGGTAGGTGAGGGCGGAGTTGTTGGCCTGCCCGGCCGCCTCGACGATCTGGCGGTTGGAGACCTGGGCCAGGCCACGCTCGGCGTACAGGCGCTCGGCGGTGCGCAGCAGCAGCGCGCGGGTCGCCTCGGCTTGGCCGCGGCGCGGCGAGGGACGTCCGTCCATGGCGCTCACCGAACCCCGTGTCGACGCCATTGTCTCGGTGCTCATGTCGGTCATCTTGGCCCTCCCGGGGCGAGCGTGGGCCGAAACCGCCGCAAGACGCCGGTGGGGGTAACCGCGCTATGGTGGCCTAAGACAACCGTCTGAGTACTGAACGTAACCAAACGGACAAGTCTCCACGTGGCGAGGAGTCACCATGACGATGACCAACCCCGTGACCTACCCGTTCAGCGAACCCGAGCGGCTGGACCCCGAGCCGCTGTTCGACCGGCTGCGCGCCGAGCACCCGCTGATCCGCGTCCGCCTCCCCTACGGCGAACCCGCCTGGATGGCCACGCGCTACGAGGACGTCAAGACGGTCCTCGGCGACCCGCGCTTCAGCCGCGCCGCGAGCGCGGGCCGCGACGAGCCCCGGCTGCGCCCGCACCTCAACCCGCCCGGCAGCATCCTGAGCCTCGACCCGCCCGACCACACCCGCCTCCGCAGGCTGGTCATGAAGGCGTTCACCGTCCGCCGCGTCGAGCAGTTGCGCCCGCGCGCGCAGGAGATCGCCGACCGGCTGGTCGACGAGATGATCGCCACCGGTCCGCCCGCCGACCTGGTGGACCTGTTCGCGCTCCCCCTGCCGATCACGGTGATCTGCGAACTCCTCGGCGTCCCCTTCGAGGACCGCGTCGATTTCCGCGTCTGGTCCGACGCCTTCCTGTCGACGACGAAGTACACGCCGGACGAGGTCCGCGACCACACCGACCGGATGATGGCGTACATGGCGGGCCTGATCGCCCAACGCCGCGAAACCCCGACCGACGACCTCATCGGCGCCCTGGTCGTCGCACGGGACGAAGAGGACCGGTTGTCCGAGGACGAACTCGTCTCGCTGGCCATGGGCCTGCTGATCGCGGGCCACGAGACAACCGCGTCGCAGATCCCCAACTTCGTCTACGTCCTCTTGGACCACCCCGAGGAGCTGGCGAAACTGCGCGCCGACCCCGCTCTGCTCCCCCAGGCCGTCGAGGAGCTCATGCGGTTCGTCCCCCTCGGCGTCGGCGGCGGGATCCCCCGCTACGCCACGGAAGACGTCGAACTGGGCGGCGTCCTGGTCCGCGCGGGCGAGGCCGTCCTCCCCGCCCTGACCTCCGCCAACCGCGACGAGTCGGTCTACCCGGACGCCGACCACCTGGACCTCACCCGGGCGGGCACCGGTCACGTCGGCTTCGGCCACGGCCCCCACCACTGCCTGGGCGCCCCCTTGGCCCGGATGGAACTGCAGGTGGCCCTGGGCACCCTCCTCCGACGCCTACCCGGCCTCCGCGCCGCCGACGCCCCCATCGACTGGAAGCGCGGCGTCTCCACCCGGGGGCCGGCCCGCTTCCCCCTCACCTGGGACTGAGCGACCGCCGGTCAGGCGCGGTCGTGGAGGGTGATCCGGTAGCCGTCGGGGTCGGCGAAGGTGAACGTCCGGCCGAAGGGGCCGTCGATCGGCTCGGCGACGATGGCGTGGCCGTCGGCGGCGAGAGCGTCATGGATGGCCTGGACGTCCGTGGCGCGCAACCAGATCGCGGCGCCGACCCCGGGGTGGGCGGCGGAGTCGAGGTCGGTACCGGGGACGACGTCGCGGAGCGCGAACGCGATCGGCTTCGTGTCGAAGACGACGGCGTGCGGCGGTCCGACCGGCGAGCGGACGAGGCCGAGGTACCGCTCGTAGAACGCGCGTGAGGCGTCGAGGTCGCGGGCTTGCAGGGAGATGAAGTCGGGTCCGGTGACGGGCATCGCGGGCATCCTCTCTTTCATGTCAGTCTTCTGACACAGACCAAGCTATGTCAGAATGCTGACATGAGTCAAGACGGCGCGGGCATCGACCTGGACACGTCCCTGGGCTACCTGCTGAAGGAGGCGTCGAGCGCCCTGCGCGTGGCGATGGAGGAGGTGCTGAGGCCGCTCGGGATGAACGTGACGCACTACTCCTGCCTCGAACTGCTGGCACAACGACCGGGCTTGTCCAACTCCGACCTCGCGCGGGGCGCGTTCGTGACCAGGCAGACGATGAACGTCCTGCTCCAAGCCCTGGAACGAGACGGCTACGTGACCAGACCCGCGGCGGCCCCGGTCGGCAAGGTCCTTCCGACGCGACTCACACCGCGCGGACGCCGAAGCCTGGAGAAGGCCACCGTCGCGGTCCGCTCCGTCGAGGTCAGGATGCTGGCGGACATGACCGACGCCGAGCGATCGGCCGCGTCCCGAATCCTGCGGAGCATGATCCGCTCCCTACGCGCCGACGACGCCTGACCAGCGCCACCCGACCCGCCCGACCCGCCCACACCGCATGCCCCGCCCGACTCCGCCCGACCCCGCCCAACTCCTCATGACCCCGCCCTGCCAGACCGCCCCTGCGCGGCCGTGCCCGCTCGACCCTGCCCCTGCTCGGCCCGGCCCGACTCTGCCCTGCCCTGCCCAGCCCAGCTCAACTTGACTCGGCCCTGCCCTGCCCTGCCCCGCCCAGCTCAACTCGGCCCGGCCCGGCCAGACCGCCCCTGCGCCGCTCAACTCAACTCGGCTCAACTCGGCTCAACTCAACTCGACCCGGCTCGACCCAGCTCGGCTCGGCTCGGACCCGAGTTGTCCACAGGCTTGATCGTCTTCGTTCCGGACTGTCGGCCCCTCCCAGTAGCATGGATTCCGGGGGCCGGAGGCGTCACCAAGATCTACTCACGCCCCGGAGTCGGCCGCCGCGTGCCCCGGGTGCACCCCGTCGGTCAGCCCCCGCGCCGCCGCCACCTTCCCCAGCAACTCCCCCAGCACCGCGCTCTCCTCCTCGGTCAGCGCCGCGAGCAGGTCCGCTTGGTGCGCGAGGAACACCCGCCCCACCTCGGCCAGCATCCGCTCCCCCCGCTCCGTGAGCCGCACGCTCCGACTCCGCCGATCCCCCGGGTCCTGGTGCCGCTGCACGAGATCCCGCCGCTCCAACTCGTCGACCAGCACGACGACGCGGCTCGGCTGCACGCCGAAGGCCGCGGCGATCTCCCGCTGGCTCGCACCCGGGTGGGCCGCGATCCAGCGCAACAGGCCCACGTGCCGCGGCGCCAGGTCCAGCGGCGCGATGCGCTCGGCGAAGCGGTCGGCCGCGTGGGCGCCGAGCTGGGCGAGCAGGAAAGCGGTCATGCGCACAACGATAGGCCACCGTGTATAGTTCATGGCAGTGAATGATTCATAGCAATGAACTAAGGGGGAACGGTGGAACTCACGACCGACGTCCTGGTGGTGGGCGGCAGCCTCAACGGCCTGTCCACCGCCGTGTTCCTCAGCCACCACGGCGTCGCCTGCCTGGTGGTCGAACGGCACCCGGACACGTCCCGGCACTTCCGCTTCCGCGGCGTCTCCGCGCGGTCGATGGAGCTGTACCGGAGCGCGGGTGCCGAGTCCGCCATCGCCGGGGCCGCGACCGAGCACCAGCGCCTCGGCGGTGTCGGCCGCGCGGCGAACTTCGCCGCGGACGAGGTGAACTGGCTGCCGACGCCGTGGGACGCGGACATCTCCGCGTTCAGCCCGAGCACCCACACGACCTGCGACCAGGACCAGCTCGAACCGGTCCTGCGCGACCACGCCGTCCGGGCCGGTGCCGAGACGCGCTTCGGCACCGAACTCATCCAGTGGCAGCAGGACGCCGACGGGGTGCGCGCGGTCGTCGAGGACCGGAGCAACGGTGCGCGCCACACCGTGCACGCCCGCTACCTCGTCGCCGCCGACGGCACGCGAAGCCGGATCCGGGACACGTTGCGCATCGGGCGTAGCGGCCCAGGCGTGCTGGAGCACCGGATGAGCGTGCTGTTCAAGACGGACGTGGCGCCGCAACTGCGCGGCAGGCAGGTCACGGCGTGCATCATCACGGACACCGGCGCAACGTTGATCCCGCGCGCCAACGGACTGTGGATGATGACCGTGCCGTGCGACAGCCAAGGGTTACCGGAGCACCGATGCGTCGAGTTGATCAAAGCCGCACTGGGCCGCGCTGACGCGCAGGTCGACCTCGTCGACGCCCTGCCCTGGCAGTCGGCTGCCCTGGTCGCCGACCGCTTCCGCGAAGGGCGCGTGTTCCTGGTCGGCGACGCCGCCCACGTCATGCCCCCGACCGGCGGCTTCGGCGGCAACACCGGCATCCACGACGCGCACAACCTCGCGTGGAAGCTCGCCGCGGTCCTGCGCGGCGAGGCCGACCCGGCCCTGCTGGACACCTACGAGCAGGAACGCCGCCCGGTCGCCCTGCACACCATGGACCAGGCGCTGGCCCGCCTGCGCCGGTGGTTCGACGGCGACACCGAGCCCCGGATCCACGACGACAACGCCGTCATGTTCGGCTACCGCTACCACTCGGCCGCTGTCATCGAGGAACGATCCGCGACGGACACACCATTCCTGGACCCGCACCACCTCACCGCGACCCCCGGAACCCGCGCCCCGCACGTGAACCTCGGCCACGGAGAGTCCACTCTGGACCACTACGGCCCGGGGTTCACCCTCGTCGTCGGCCCCGACGCAGCACCCTGGTGGGAAGCAGCCGAGTCCCTGCGGCTCCAGATCCACCAACCGCCGATCCCGGACTGGTCCGCCACCTACGGCGTGACCCCGTCCGGCGCCGTCCTTGTCCGCCCCGACGGTTTCGTCGCGTGGCGCACACAGGCCGGAGTGGACAGCCCGGTGGAGTCGCTTCGAGCTGTGCTGAGCCGGATCGGTTTGCGCGCCTAGGAAAGCAGCGACTGCACCACCTCGGCGACACCGAGGAGGCGGGCATCGGTGAACGGTCGGGATTCGAGGCAGATGCCTGCGGTCGCGGAGACGGGCAGGGAGATCATGGGCAGACCCGCGACGGTTCCGGGGCTGACATTGCGGGTGACAGTGGGGAAAACGGGGAGTTCGCGGCCGTTCAGGGTGATGGTGTCGTCTTGGCCGAGAAGGGGCGGGAGCACCGGGGAGGTGGGGTAGGCGAGCAGGTCCACCTGGTCGAAGAGGTCGGAGTAGTCGCGGCGGAGGCGCCAGCGGGCGGCGCGGGCGGCTTCGTAGGCGTCCGCGGTGATCGGCGAGTCGAGGATGCGCGCGATGATGGCGCGGACGTCGGGGGACGCGATGTGTTTGGGCCACTTCGCGGGGGCGATCCCGGTGCGGCGGGCGAGCAGGCGCGGCGTTTCGTGGAAGACGAGGTCGTCGCCGGAGACGTCGTCGTCGAGCTCGACGTCGACCAGCACGGCACCAGCGCGTTCCAGAGCGGCCACCGCGGTCGCGGCGCGGTCGGCGATTTCCGGTTCCAGGTCGAGGAACCGGTGCCGGGGCAGGCCGATGCGCAGCCCCTCCAGGGACGCCGGAGCGCCGCGGTCGCCGGTGATGATCTCGTCGAGGACGCGGACGTCGAGGACGGCGTGGGCGTGGATGCCGATGGTGTCGCGGCTGGTCGACAGGTTCACCACACCGTCACCGGGGTACCGACCGGTCGTCGGGCGGAACCCGACGACACCGCAGTAGGCGGCGGGAATCGTCACCGATCCGCCGGTGTCGGTCCCCAGCGCGAACGGCACGACGCCCAGCGCCACGCCCACCGCGCTGCCGCCGCTGGACCCGCCCGCCGACCGCGTCGGGTCGGCGGGGTTGCGCACCGGCCCGAACGCCGCGTTGTTGCTGGTGATGCCGAACGCCAGCTCGTGCAGGTTGGTCTTGCCCAGCACAACCGCGCCCGCGTCCCGCAAAGCGCTGACCACGGCGGCGTCGACGGCCGCGGGGGAATCGTCGATCAGCCTGCTCCCGGCCGTGGTCGGGAATCCCCGGACGTCGATGTTGTCCTTGACCGAGAAGGGGATTCCCGCGAGGACCCCCTCCCCCGGCGCGAGGTCCTTGGCCACCTCGATCCAGTCGCCGTGCGCCGAGCCACGGGCCTGCGCCGCCGCCTCGCCCACCCGCCGGGCGCGTTCGGCCCCGTCGAGGTCCCACCAGCCAGCCACCACCGCGCCCCTCCTCACCGAGGGTGACGACGCTAGGGTCCGGCGACCGGCGCCGTCAATGCCCGGGGACGCCCTCTCGCTGTACCCACCGCGAACTCGGTTGACCTACCAGGCCCGCCGCAGCACCCTGGCCCGGTGTCACCTGAGCTTCGAACGCGCCTGCGCGACCGGTTCGCCTGGCGCGGTGACCGGACCGACGACTCCGTCTTCGCCGACCTCACCGGCTGGTGGCGCGACCCCGACCTGCTGCGCGACCTCGGCCCGGCGCTGGCGGGCCTGTTCGCCGACACCGAGCCGACCGTGGTGCTCGGGTTGCAGTCCCGGGGGTTCATCATCGGCCCCCTCGTGGCGGCGGCGCTGGGTATCGGATTCGTCGAGGTGCGCAAAGACCCGAGGCAACTCAGCGACAGCGACGCCTGGTACCGGTGCACGACGCCACCGGATTACCGCGACCGCCAACTACACCTCGGCTTCCCCCGGCGACTCGTGGGACCGGCGGACCGCGTGCTGCTGGTGGACGACTGGATCGCGACGGGCGGCCAGGCGGCGGGCGCGCACAGCCTGGTCACCGCGGCGGGCGCCCGGTGGTTGGGCGCCGCCGTCATCGTCGATTCCCTGTCCGACAACCAGGCCCGGCGTCGGCTCGGCGTGCGGTCGTTGCTGCTCGACCGCCACATCAGTCCTTATTGGACACATCCTTGGCTACCGGCCCGCACACCGCCGCGGCGACGATGGCTCTCCGGACCGCGCGGGCGTTGTTGAGGTAGTCGCGGAATCGCACGAGCGCGAGTATCCACACCACTGCCTACGCACCGAGGCCCGCCAGCCACATCGAGCCGTTGTGGCTCGTGACCGCGTAGGTGGCCCCGAGCGCGAGCGGCGCGAGGCCGAACAGCACTTGGCTGTGCCACTCGGGCCGCAAGGTGTGCTCGATGCCCCGGCCGTCGGGTGAGCGGGGGGTTCGGGCGGAGCCGGAGCCGTCGAGCTGGTACCGGTAGCTCTCCCACCCCAGCACCGGCCGCCCGGCGACTTGGCTCAGTCGGGGCGCCAGCTCGGCCTCAAGGTAGGCCATCACCTTCTGCGCGTGAATCGCGTGGTCGAGCCAGAGCAGCCACAAACAACTCGACACCACCGCCAACCCGACCAGCACCCCGGGCGCCCGCTCGACCAGCGCCGCCCCCAGCACCAGCCCCACGACCTCCACCACGACGAGCCCGCTGGCCACCGCCGTCCGCGTCACGACCTCCCGCCGCAACGACTGCACCTCGGCCACGTCCAGGGTGAAATCCACCCGCGCCCGCTCGCTCCGCGCCACCGCGTAAACGCCACGCCCCATCATGTCCCGCGGGCTGCGCGCGGGGGCCATCTCAGCGTTATTCGTGGGCGATCAGCGCAAGGTGGCCGTCCACTAGGGGGAAGGCGTCGATCTCCGGCGGATCCGACAGGGAAGCGTGAGCGGCGACCCGCGGGGTCAGGATGGGACGAAGAGGACGGCGCGGACGGGGCGGTAGGTGCGGAGCCAGCCGTTGGGTGGGATGACCTGGGGGCTGCCCGCGCAGCTGGGGACGGAGTAGAGCAGGGCCGTCGAGTTGGTGTTGTTCTCGATGATCTGGCCGAGCCACAGGTCCTGGAGCGGGTCGCAGGAGCCGTCCGGGGGGTCGATCAGGGTGACCTGACCCGCGGTCGTGTAGTAGCTGAAGTCGCCGACAGCGGCCGCGGCGGGTTGGGGGGACACCACGCTCGCGGCCAGTGCGGTGGCGCCTGCGAGGAGTGCCGGGATGCCGCGCATGTTGGTTGTTCTCCGTTTCCTCGGTGTCGCGTGCGGACAGACTCCGATTCTGCGCGGACGCCGGGACGCGCGTCGACCCCACGATCGTGACCCACCCACCCGGGTGAGGGACAACGGTGGGTTGTGCGCGGCGCGTGTCGCTTGTTGGACGGCGGCGCCGGGCCCGCGGTCGACTGCGCGGCACTATGAACGGTGAATGCGAAGTGGATTTGGTTTCGGACCTGACGTGCCACCGGTGCGCGGGCGAGCTGGTGTGCGCGGCCCGCGTCCCGCACTCGTTCGCCCGCGCGGACGGGCACCGGGTCACCGGCTCGCGGACCGTCGGGCTCTGCCCGCGCTGCGACCGCGACTCCCCCGCCGCGGCGGCGGTGATCGCGTACTTCACCGCGCACGGGACGGCCCGCGCGGACACCGTCGGCGACCTCGCCGTCGCGCTGCGCGCCTGGTTGACACAGTCCACAGTGGAATAGCGGGTCGGCGCGGTAGGCTGCGCGGGTGGCAGAGCTGGATCTCGGCGCGGTGCGGGCCTTCGTCGCGGTGGCGGACAACCGGCACTTCGGGGACGCGGCGGTGGACATGGGCATCACCCAGCAGGCGGTCTCCAAGCGGGTCGCCAAGCTGGAGAGCGACCTGGGCGCGGTCCTGTTGGCGCGCCACCGCTCCGGAACCCACCTCACCCCGGACGGCGAGGTGTTCCTGCCGCACGCCCGCGCCCTGCTGGCGACCGCCGACCGCGCCACCCGCTCGCTGCGCAACGGCCGCCCCCTGCGCGTCGACGTGCTCGACACCCGGCTCATGGGCGCCGAGCTGATCCGCGACTTCTACGCCACCACGACCGGCCTGTCCGTCGACGTGGTGACCTCCAACGGCCTGCGCGCGGCCCGCGCCACCCTCAAGGCGGGCACCGTCGACGCCGCCTTCGCCCGGGTCACCAGCCCCTTGGCCGACGACGGGTTGGCGAGCATCCCGGCGTTCCTCGAACCCGCCGTGGTGCTGGTCGGCGCGCGGCACCCGCTGGCCGGGCGCAAGCGGGTCACCATGACGGAGCTGGCGGGCGCCACCGCGTGGATGCCCGGCAACGCCCCCAACAGCGAATGGGCCGACTTCTGGGACGCGGCGGGCGCGGCCTTCGGCATGCGGATCGACACGACCGGCCCGGACTTCGGGTACGAGCACTTCGTCCGCGAGATCGGCACGACCACCGACCGCATCGGCTTCATCGGCGAGCGCTGCCAGGTCCCGACCCATCCCGGCGTGGTCCGGCTGGCGGTGGCGCCGCCGAGACCGGCGTATCCGTGGTCGCTGCTGTGGCACCGGCGCAACCCGCACACCGCGCTGCCTCGGCTGATCACGCACGTGCGGACGCGGTTCCGGCCGTACAACCCGGCGGAGGTGTGGCTGCCCACCGCTGATCGCGAGTTCCTGCGCCGTTGAGCAGTGGGGATCGGGTTGGCGGCGATGATCAAGGTGCGCCTCCGGCCCCCGATGTCCATTCTACCGGGGCCTACCGACACTCCTCGGAGAAGACGATCAAGCCTGTGGACAACTCGGGCATCCAGCGTGGATCGTTCGGCATGGCCGTTGCCGCTGCGTACCGGCCCGGACCCACGCTCCGATCCCACTCCCAGACGGGACTCGAGCCTGCGACCAAGAGCTTAGAAGGCTCCTGGCACCTCTCCAGCTCGCCGACCGGATCTCGCCTTGCACCTCGCTGGATCCCGCGCGTTGGTCAAGCCTCTCGTCGTCCGACTGCCTGCTACCGCGTGGCCGGCCTCCCCGCCCCACCAACACTTGTCCACAGGCTTGATCGTCTTCGCTCGGAACTGTCGGTCCCCATCACTAGAATGGATACCGGGGGCCGGAGGCCTGGACTTGATCATCGCTGGATCGTCGCCGCCCACCGCCTCCTCGCCGACACCGCCCTCGTCGGGTTCGCGGGGGCGAGCGGGGCGGCCGATCGGGATGCCGCTGGTTGCCCTCGAGTTGTCCACAGGCTCGCTGTTGATCTTCCGGTTCTGTCGCTCGCCCTGGCTAGGATGGATAGTGGGGGCCGGAGGCGTGCGTTGATCATCTTGTGGTCTGCGGGGTGCCGGTCGGGGTCGTGGCCGGGTTGATCGGTCCGGCTGTTCGCGGAAAAGCTGGGAGGCCTCGATTGGGCGAACTTGCTTTGCGCGGGGCCCCTACGAGCCTGCGGTGAGGAAGAGCGGTGGGGATGGGCAAGCCCACCCCACCCGCCGGAAAGCTTGGCAGGCTCGTCCCCCCACGCAAAGCAAGTCCACCCAATCAAGGCGAATGGTGGGGGCGCGTCGCGTTCTGTGGGGGGCTGGGCTCAAGCGGCGGTTGAGGGGTGGGTGCGAGGAGGAACGAAATTGCTGGACTGGGTGGCGGGAGCACGTTGCGTTGAGTGGTGGGTTGGGCTTCTGCGGCGGTCGCGGGGGGGGTGGCTCGGAGGGAAGTGCGTTGGGTGTGCCTGGGATTCGGGCGCAGGTTCCCGGGGTGGGTGGTGTGCCTGGGCAGGAAGGGCGGCAAGATGATCAACGCGTGCCTCCGGCCCCAATATCCATTCTAGCGAGGGGGTCCGACAATTCCGAGCGAAGATGATCAAGGCTGTGGACAACCCGGCCCGAGCGGGGGCGCGTGTGTGAAAACGGCTCGGGGTCTGCGGGGTGGGCTGCGATGGTGTGCTGGTGGCTGAGGACAGTGGTGGTCTGATCTGTGGTCGGTGTGACCAGCCGGTGCGGTTGGGTCGGGACTCCTACGACGTGTTCGAGCGCATGCACTACGTGCGCTTCCACTACGCCTTCGAGCACGGGATCGCCGACCCGATGACGACTGCGGCGTTCTCGGCTGCCCCTCAGCCTCCGCCATCCGACACAGGGGCCGGCGGGTTGCCGCGATCCGGGCGTTGCGCGCGGAGTGGTCCGATGGGTCGCCTGCGAACTGGGACACCCTCACCCTCCCCGACTACCTGGACGCGCTCGCCGCCTGGCTGGAGAACTGTGGGGCGCATTACGACCGTCGAGGGCGCACGGTCCCCTGGAACGGTTGGGAAGTCCTGCGATGCGGGCTGCGGGGTGCGGTGGTCTCCGAATAGCCGTTCGGTCAGCGCCGGTGGTGGATGCGGATGCCCTCTACGGAGCGGAGTTCGACCAAGAGTGCCGGGGTCACCGCCACTGGGAAGTCGTCCAAGGCCAGTGGGATGGGGCGCGTTCCCGTGGTGAGGTGGACGTGGACCGGGGTGTGGCCCTGGTGGGCTCGGAGGGTTGAGCGGAGTTGGAGGACGCTCCGGGTGTCCATTGTAGCCAGTTCGAGGATTAGTGGCGGTTCGAGTGCCAAGGGGGCCAGGTCGGCGGCGAAGAAGGAGATCTTGTCCTCGCGGCGGTTCGGGCGAGCTTTGATGGCGACCGCAGTGTCCTCCACCAGGTCGGCGGCGACGGCCGCGTAGCAGCGGGGGAAGAACAACACCTCCGCGCTACCGTCCAAGTCCTCCAGGACGGCAACCGCCCAGGGTTCGCCCTTTCTGGTCACCTTTCGCTCCACGGAGGACAGCAGGCCCGCGATGACCAGGTCTCCGGATCTGGGCGGGTCGGCGAGCACCGTGCCCAATGATCGAGGTGCCGCTCGGCGGAGGACGGACTCGGCACCGTCCAGGGGGTGCCCGGACACGTATAGGCCCAGCATCTCCCGTTCCTGGGCGAGCAGCCGATCACGAGGCCACTCCTCCGGGTCGATCCGCAGGTGGGCCAACGGCGACTCCGCCACGAACAGGTCGAACTGCCCCTCGGCCTCCCGTCGCTTCAAGGCGACGATCGCGTCGACCGCCTCCTCGTGGACCATCGACAACCCACGCCGGGTGTGACCGAAAGAGTCGAAGGCGCCGGATTTCAGCAATGACTCGACCAGTCTCTTGTTGCAGCACAACAGTTCTGACTTGGTCAGGAAGTCGGCGAACGAGGTGGCGGGGCCTTGGGAGCGGCGGGTCGCGATGATCGACTCCACGGCGGGGAGGCCGACGTTGCGGATCGCGCCCAGGCCGAACCGGATGTCGGGGCCGACGGCGGCGAAGTGGGGTGCGGATTCGTTGACGTCCGGCGGGAGCACCCGGATACCGAGGGCGCGGCACTCGGCCAGGTAGACCGCCGACTTGTCCTTGTTGCCCGACACCGAGGTCAGCAGCGCGGCCATGTACTCCGGCTGGTAGTTCGCCTTCAGGTACGCCGTCCAGTAACCGACCAGCGCGTAGCCCGCCGCGTGGGACTTGTTGAAGGCGTAGCCCGCGAACGGGAGGATCGTGTCCCAGAGTGACCGGGTCGCGCCTTCGGAGAAACCCGCCGCGCGCATGCCGTCGCGGAAGCCGGTGAACTCCTCTTCCAGCACCTCTTTCTTCTTCTTGCCCATCGCCCGGCGCAGGACGTCGGCGCGGCCCATGGAGAAACCCGCGACGCGTTGGGCGATCTGCATGATCTGTTCCTGGTACACGACCAGTCCGTGGGTCTCGGCGAGGATGTCGGCCAAGGGGTCGGCCAGCTCGGGGTGGATCGGTTCGACGGCCTGCCTGCCGTTCTTCCGGTCCGCGTAGTTGTTGTGGGTGTTCATGGCCATCGGGCCCGGCCGGTAGAGCGCGTTGACGGCGGTGATGTCCTCGAAACCCGTCGGCCGCAGTCGCCGCAGCAGGTCGCGCATGGGGCCGCCGTCCAATTGGAACACGCCGAGGGAATCGCCGCGGGCGAGCAATTCGTAGGTTCGGGGGTCGTCGGTGCGCAGGGTGTCGAGGTCGATGGTCTCGCCCCGGTTGGCCTCGACGTTCGCGATGGCGTCGCCGATCACGGTCAGGTTGCGGAGGCCGAGGAAATCCATCTTCAGCAGGCCGATGGACTCGCACGACGGGTAGTCCCACCCGGTGATCACGGCGCCGTCGTCGCGCCGCCACAGCGGGATCACGTCGAGCAGCGGTTCGGCGGACATGATCACCGCGCAGGCGTGCACCCCGGCGTTGCGGACCAGGCCCTCCAGGCCGCGCGCGGTCTCCACGATCCCCGCGACCGCGCTGTCCGCCCCGATCAGCGCCCGCACCTCCGCCGCCTCCGGGTACCGCTCGTGGGTCGGGTCGGTGATCCCCCGCAGCGGGATGTCCCGCGCGGCGACCGGCGGCGGCAGCGCCTTGGTGATCCGGTCGGCCACCGCGTACCCGGGCTGCCCGAGGCGCACGCGCGCGGCGTCCTTGATCGCCGCCTTGGTCTTGATCCGGCCGAAGGTGATGACCTGGGCGACCCGGTCGGCGCCGTAGCGCTCGGTGGCGTAGCGGACCATCTCGCCGCGACGGCGGTCGTCGAAGTCCATGTCGATGTCGGGCATCGAGGTGCGCTCGGGGTTGAGGAACCGCTCGAACAGCAGGCCGTGCGCGATCGGGTCGAGGTTGGTGACGCCCAGGGCGTAGGCCACCAGCGACCCGGCGGCCGAGCCGCGGCCGGGGCCGACCCGGATGCCGACCTCGCGGGCGTGGTTCATCAGGTCGGCGGTGATGAGGAAGTACGCGGCGAAGCCCTTGCCGGTGATGACGTCCACCTCGTACGCCGCCCGAGCGGTGTACTCGGGCGGCACGCCGCCCGGCAGCCGCCACCGCAGGCCGCGCTCGACCTCGGCGCGCAACCACGAGTCCACGTCGTGCCCCTCGGGTGCCCGGTACACCGGCATCCGGTCGCGGTGCCGCCACACGTCGTCGTACGGCCGCACCCGCTCGGCGATCCGCAGCGTGTTGTCGCAGGCCCCGGGCACCTCAGGGTCCCAGTACGCGCGCATCTCGGCGGCGGGCTTGAGGTGGTAGCCGTCGCCGTCGAAGCGGAAGCGGGTGGGGTCGTCGAGGGTCTTGCCGGACTGCACGCACAACAGCGCGGCGTGCGCGTCGGCGTGCTCGCGGGACACGTAGTGCGAGTCGTTGGTGGCCACCGGCGGCAGGCCGAGGTCACGGCCGAGTGACAGCAGGTCGGCACGGACCGCGCGCTCGATCGTCAGGCCGTGGTCCATCAGCTCGAGGTAGAGGTTGCCCGCGCCGAAGATGTCCCGGTAATCGGCCGCCGCCCGCAGCGCCTCCGCCCGCTGCCCGAGCCGCAGCCTGGTCTGGACCTCCCCCGACGGGCAGCCCGTGGTGGCGATGATCCCCTCGGCGTGCGCGGCGAGCAGCTCGCGGTCGACGCGCGGCTTGCGGTAGAAGCCCTCCATGCTGGCCAGTGACGACAGCCGGAACAGGTTGCGCAGTCCGGTGGCGTTCTCGGCGAACATCGTCAGGTGCGTGTACGCGCCGCCGCCGGACACGTCGCCCGCCGAGCCGCGACCGCCCCAGAAGACCGGCTTGCGGTGGTGCCTGCTCGACGGCGCGACGTACGCCTCGATCCCGATGACCGGCGTGACGCCCGCGGCGGTGGTGCGCCGGTAGAACTCGTCGGCGCCGTAGAGGTTGCCGTGGTCGGTCAGGCCGACGGAGGACATGCCGAGCCTGGTGACCTCCTCGACGAGCGGGCCGACCCGCGCGGCACCGTCGAGCATCGAGTACTCGGTGTGCACGTGGAGGTGGACGAACGAGGACAACCGGCACCTCCCGGGGTGGCCGCGGAACGGGTCGTGCACCCATTGCAGCCCCGGGTGGGCGGCGGCGTCAAACAAAAGACACGCGTCGCACACAACGAGCGGTTGTGGACACCGCTCAGCGGCGCCCGCGATCCCCGTTCAGGTCCTATTCACCGTTAACGCGATCACGCCACCTCTTTTCCGTGATCAAATTCGACAAATGGCACGGCCGCGCCCGCGATGGTTCCGCTCTCCGCCGCGACGCGCAACAACTCCCGTCTGCGCCCGGCGTCCGATTCGGCGAGCCCTAAACGCGAACCGGCCAACAGGACCACCGCACCGCGTTCCCGCGCGGCCCAGCGCCAAACGCCGGGCAGCTCCAGGTCGGCGGCGCGCAGCAATGGACCGCGAAACGGCCACGTGACGCTGACCCGGCGGTCGCGGGCCACCCGCACCCGCCACCCGCGAGCCCTGGGCAGCGCCACCCGGTCCAGTTCCGTGACCAGGACCAGGCCACTGTTGAGCAGTGCGGCGGTGAGCGCGGGAGCCGATCCGCCGCGCCCCTCGACGAGCAGCACCGCGACGCGGTTGTCGCCACCGCCCCAGACCGCCGCCTGTACCAACAAACGCGCGTCGGCGCTCATGGGCGGGCCATCCTTTTCTCGTCGGTTCTCTCACCATAGGGGAACGGTGGACAATCACCACTTCCCCGAATCGAGTGAACTTTTGGAGATCAGGCACAATCCTTGATCCCAAGCTCGCAGCCAACAGTCCAAAATGGACAAGTAAAGTGAATGGCAATGACGTGTCGTGGATCACATCGCCCTTGGATTGGCGTATTCTCGAAGAGTTCAATAGGTTCAACTCGCGCCATCGGATCTCGTTAGTCGGGGAGGAACACGTATGTGCGCGGCTTTTCCGGGCATTGCGGACATCGGGTCCGCGGGGGATCGAGCGAGCGATCTGCCGCTCGCCGCGGGCCGGTTCCTGACCTCCGCCGAGGTCTCGACCGACCTGCGCACCGCCTACCACCGCGGCGGTCGCGAAGGCGACGCGTTCTACCGCGACCGCTGGAGCCACGACAAGGTCGTGCCGTCCACGCACGGGGTCAACTGCACCGGGTCCTGCCGGTGGAAGGTCTACGTGAAGGACGGCATCATCACCTGGGAGACCCAGGACGTCGACTACCCCTCCACCGGACCGGACCGCCCCGAGTACGAGCCACGCGGTTGCCCGCGCGGCGCTTCGTTCTCCTGGTACTCCTATTCGCCGCTGCGCGTGCGCTACCCGTACGCGCGGGGTGTACTGGTGGAGATGTACCGCGAGGCCCGCCGGGCGCACGACGACGCGGTCGGCGCGTGGGCGTCTATTGTGGATGATCCGATGAAGCGCCGCGCGTACCACCGGGCCCGGGGCCGGGGCGGGTTGGTGCGGGTCACGTGGGACGAGGCGGTGGAGATGGTCGCCGCCGCGCACGTGCACACGCTGCGCCGCCACGGTCCCGACCGGATCGCCGGGTTCTCCCCGATCCCCGCCATGTCGATGGTGTCGCACGCGGTCGGTTCCCGGTTCATGGCGCTGATCGGCGCGCCCATGCTCTCGTTCTACGACTGGTACGCCGACCTCCCGCCCGCCTCGCCGCAGGTGTTCGGCGACCAGACCGACGTGCCGGAGTCCGCCGACTGGTGGGACGCGGCGTACCTGGTGCTGTGGGGTTCCAACGTCCCGGTGACCCGCACCCCGGACGCGCACTTCATGGCCGAGGCGCGCTACCGGGGCCAGAAGGTCGTGGTGTGCTCACCGGACTACTCGGACGCGACCAAGTTCGCCGACGAGTGGCTGGCACCGCACCCGGGCACCGACGCCGCCGTCGCCATCGCGATGGCGCACGTCGTGCTGCGGGAGTGCTTCGTCGACGACCAGGTCCCGTTCTTCACCGACTACGTCACCCGCTTCACCGACCTGCCCTTCCTGGTCTCCCTCGACGAGCGCGACGGCACCCTGGTCCCCGGCAAGTTCCTCACCGCCGCCGACCTCGGCGACACGTCCCCCGACGGGCCGTGGAAGCCGGTCCTGCTGGACAAGACCACCGACGAGCCCTTCGCCCCCAACGGCACCCTCGGCTTCCGCTGGACCGCCGAACCCGGCCGCTGGAACCTCGACCTGGAGGGCCGCGCGCCCCGCCTGACCCTCTACACCGGACAGTCCGAGACCGCCGAGGTCCTGCTCCCCCGCTTCGACAACCCCGAGGGCCGGGGCGACGCGGTGACCAGGGGCGTCCCCGTGCGGCGGATCGCCGGACGCGCGGTGACCACGGTGTTCGACCTGCTCCTGGCCCAGCGCGGCGTGTCCCGCCCCGGGCTGCCGGGCACCTGGGCCACCGGCTTCGACGACCCGGACTCCCCCGGCACCCCGGCCTGGGCGCAGCGGCTCACCGGCGTGGACGCGGGCCGGATCACCCGGATCGCCCGCGAGTTCGCCGACACCGCGGTCCGCTCGAAGGGCCGCTGCATGATCATCATGGGCGCGGGCACGAACCACTGGTTCCACTCCGACCTGGTCTACCGGGCCTTCCTGACCCTGCTGCTGCTCACCGGCTGCCAGGGCCGCAACGGCGGCGGTTGGGCGCACTACGTCGGCCAGGAGAAGGTCCGCCCGCTCACCGGCTGGGCCACCCTCGCGGGCGGCCTCGACTGGCAGCGGCCGCCGCGGCAGATGATCGGCACCGGCTACTGGTACACCCACACCGACCAGTGGCGCTACGACCGCCTCACCACCGACGCCCTGACCTGGCCGGGTTCGGCGGGCGCGCTGGCGGGCGACAGCGTCGCCGACTGCCTGGCCGACTCGGCGCGGCTGGGCTGGATGCCGTCGTACCCGACCTTCGACCGCAACCCGCTCGACCTGGCCGACGAGGCGGAACGGGCGGGCCGCGACCCGGTCGCGCACGTCCTCGACCAGGTCCGCTCCGGCGAGCTGGGGTTCGCCTGCGAGGACCCGGACGCGGAGGCGAACTGGCCGCGCGTGCTGACCGTGTGGCGGGCGAACCTCCTGGGTTCGTCGGCCAAGGGCAACGAGTACTTCCTGCGCCACCTGCTCGGCGCCGACGGGAACCCGCGCGCCGAGGAGACACCGCCCGAGCAGCGGCCGCGGCACGTGCGCTGGCGGGACGCGGCACCGGAGGGGAAGCTGGATCTCCTGCTGGCGCTGGACTTCCGGATGACCAGCACGACACTGTTCGCCGACGTGACGCTGCCCGCCGCGACCTGGTACGAGAAGCACGACCTGTCCAGCACGGACATGCACCCCTTCGTGCACTCGTTCAACGCGGCCGTGGACCCGCCCTGGCAGGCCCGCACCGACTTCGACGCCTTCCACGCCATCGCGCGCAAGCTCAGCGAGCTGGCGGAGACGCACCTGGGCACGCGGCGCGACGTCGTGGCGACCGCGCTGCAACACGACACCCCGGGCGAAATCGCGCAACCCGGCGGTGTGGTGCGGGATTGGCGGGACGGCGACTGCGAACCCGTTCCCGGGCGGACGTTCCCGGTGTTGACCGTCGTCGAGCGCGACCACACCGCCATCGCCGCGAAGCTGTCCACCCTCGGTCCGCTCGTCGACAAGCTCGGCGTCACGACCAAGGGGTGGACGGCGGAGGTGGCCCCGGAAGTGGCCTGGCTGGGTGAGTCCAACGGCGTCGCCCGCACCGGCCCGGCGGCGGGCCGCCCGCTGCTGGACACCGACCGCAAGGCCGCCGACGCCGTGCTGGCGCTGTCCGGCACCACGAACGGCCGGATCGCGGACGAGGGATTCCGGTGGCTGGAGGAGCGGGTCGGCAAGCCGCTGCGGCCGCTGGTCGAGCACCACCGCGCGCACCGGGTCACGTTCGCCGACACGCGTTCGCGGCCCGCGCCGGTGGTCACCAGCCCGGAGTGGTCCGGCGACGAGTCCGGCGGTCGCCGGTACGCGCCGTTCACCATCAACGTCGAACGCCTCAAACCGTGGCACACCCTCACCGGGCGCCAGCACTTCTACCTCGACCACGACTGGGTCGCCGAGATCGGCGAGCAGCTCCCCGTCTACCGGCCGCCGCTGGACCTGCACCGGCTCTTCGGCGAACCCCGGATCGGCCCCAACGGCCCGGAGGTCACCGTGCGGTACCTGACGCCGCACTCGAAGTGGTCCATCCACTCCGAGTACCAGGACAACCCGATCATGCAGACGCTGTCCCGTGGCGGCCCGGCGTTCTGGATCAGCCCGGCCGACGCGGCGGCGATCGGCGTGTCGGACAACGACTGGATCGAGGCCGTCAACCGCAACGGCGTGGTCGTGGCCCGCGCGATCGTGTCGCACAAGATGCCCACCGGCACCGTGTACCTCTACCACGCGCAGGAACGCACGGTGAACGTGCCGCGCAGCGAGACCACCGGCAAGCGCGGTGGCATCCACAACTCCCTGACCCGCTTGCAGATCAAGCCGACGCACCTGATCGGCGGCTACGGGCAGCTCAGCTTCGCGCTCAACTACTACGGCCCCACCGGCAACCAGCGCGACGAGGTCACGGTGCTGCGCCGCCGCTCGCAGGAGGTGGACTACTGATGCGCGTCATGGCGCAGCTGGCGATGGTCATGAACCTGGACAAGTGCATCGGCTGCCACACGTGCTCGGTCACGTGCAAGCAGACGTGGACCAACCGGGGCGGTGTGGAGTACGCCTGGTTCAACAACGTCGAGACCAAGCCGGGGCAGGGTTATCCGCGCCGGTACGAGGACCAGGACGAGTGGAAGGGCGGCTGGGCGCTCAAGCGCGGCCGGTTGAAACCGGCGGCCGGTGGTCGGCTCAAGAAGCTCCTGAACATCTTCGCCAACCCCGATCTGCCCGAATTGGACGATTACTACCAGCCGTGGACGTATGACTACCGGAACCTGACCGAGGCGCCGCTGGGCGACGACGTGCCGACCGCGCGGCCGGTGTCGGCGGTGACGGGCGCGCCGACGGAGGTCCGGTACGGGCCCAACTGGGAGGACAGCCTCGGCGGCGGTCCGGAGCACGCGGCGGGCGACCCGGTGGTGCGGAAACTGGGGCGTGAGGTCAAGTTCTCGTACGAGCAGTCGTTCATGTTCTACCTACCGCGCATCTGCGAGCACTGCCTGAACCCGTCCTGCGTGGCGTCGTGCCCGTCGGGCGCGATGTACAAGCGGTCCGAGGACGGGATCGTGCTGGTCGACCAGGACCAGTGCCGTGGTTGGCGGATGTGCGTTTCGGGGTGCCCGTACAAGAAGGTGTACTTCAACCACAAGACGGGCAAAGCGGAGAAGTGCACGTTCTGCTACCCGCGCCTCGAGGTCGGGGAGCCGACGGTGTGCGCGGAGACGTGCGTCGGGCGGCTGCGGTACATCGGGGTCATGCTCTACGACGCGGACCGGGTGACGGCGGCGGCGAGCACACCGGACGAACAGGGGCTTTACGAGGCGCAACTCGGCGTGTTCCTCGACCCGCACGACCCCGAGGTCGCCGCGGCGGCGGAGCGGGCGGGGATCCCGCACGACTGGATCACCGCGGCGCGGCGGTCACCGGTGTACGAGCTGATCATGCGGCACCGGGTGGCGCTGCCGCTGCACCCGGAGTACCGGACCATGCCGATGGTCTGGTACGTGCCACCGCTGTCGCCGGTCGTGGACGCCTTGTCCGGCACCGGTTTCGACGGCGAGGACGCCGGGAACCTGTTCGGGGCCATCGACACGCTGCGCATCCCCCTGGACTACCTGGCCGGGCTGTTCACGGCGGGCGACCAGGAACCCGTTCGGCTGGCGTTGCGGCGGTTGGCGGCGATGAGGTCGCACATGCGGTCGATCAACCTCGGCGAGCCCCACGACCCCCGGGGGCCGTCGCGGGTGGGGATGACAGCGGAGTCCATCGAGTCGATGTACCGGTTGCTGGCGGTCGCGAAGTACGCCGACCGGTACGTGATCCCGACCTCCGGGATCGGTCGCGCGCACGACCTGGAGGGGATCGCGACGACGTGCAGCCTCGACACCTACGGCGGCCCGGGCATGCTGGACGGCCGCACGGAGCTGTTCACCTGGCGGGACGACGAGCGGCCCTCGGGGCTGTTCCCGACGCTGCCGGGGAAGGGGTGACCCGTGGACCGGAAGACTCGGCTGCGGCACCGGTTGGCGTCGTGTTGCCTGCACTACCCCGATGACCTCATACCGCAGGTGCCGCTGCTGCGGCGATGTCTGGCGGAGGTGTCGGCGCCCGGGGTCGAGGCCGTTCTGGACTATGTGGACGGTATTTCGCCCGTAGCGGCGGCACGGCACTACGTGGAGGTGTTCGACACCAAGGCGAACCGGTGCCTGCACCTGACGTGGTACTCGGACGGCGACACCCGCAACCGCGGCGGTTCGCTGGCCGCGATCAAGGCGGAGTATCGGCAGCGGGGTTACGCGCTCGCGCCGGACGAGCTGCCGGACTACCTCCCGGTTCTGTTGGAGTTCGCCGCGTTGACCGGTTCGCAGCGGTTGCTGACCAGGTTCCGGCCGTCGGTGGCGATGCTGCACCGCAACCTCGTGGCACTGGGCACGCCGTACGCGGCCGTGGTCGCCGACGTGCTGCGCGACGTGCCGGAACGCGACGACGCCACCCCCGTCCCCCGAGCCGCGCCGGTGGAGCGGGTCGGCCTGGAACCCGTCCTGCTCGGCTACCCGACCTTCGCGGAGTCACACCGATGACCGGCGTGTTGCTGTGGGCGGTACTGCCCTACCTGACGATCGCGGTGTTCGCCCTCGGCCTCACCTGGCGCTTCCGCCACGACCGGTTCGGCTGGACGACCCGGAGTTCGCAGCTGCACGAGTCCCGGCTGCTGCGGATCGGGAGTCCGCTGTTCCACTTCGGACTGCTGTTCGTGATCGGCGGGCACGTGGCGGGCCTGCTGGTCCCGGCGTCGGTGACCCGGTGGTTGGGGGTGCCGGATGAGCTGTACCACCTGCTCTCCCTGACCGCGGGCACGGTCACGGGCGCGGCGACCATCGCCGGACTCGGCGTCCTGCTCTACCGCCGCCTGCGCACCCCGGCCGTCCGCCGCGCCACCACGTCGGACGACCGGGTGACCTACCTCGCCCTCGGCGGCACGTTGCTGCTGGGCATGTCCGCCACGGTCCTCACCAACGGCCTGGGCGGTGGCTACGACTACCGAGCGACGATTTCCCCGTGGTTCCGGGGAATCCTCTTCCTGCAACCGGACCCGTCCTTGATGGACGGTGTCCCGCTCCCGTATCGCCTGCACGCCCTGTTCGCCATGGCGCTGTTCATGCTGTGGCCGTTCAGCCGCCTGGTCCACGCCTTCAGCGCGCCCGTCCGCTACCTGGCGCGCCCGTACGTGGTCTACCGGTCGCGCGACGACCGGCGCTTGGCCGCCCGAGCGCCCCGCCGCGGCTGGGACGACGCGTGATCGCCCGCTGCGGGTTCGGCGCGCTGTTGGTCACCCTGGCGATCGCCGGGTTGGCGGTGGGTACCAGCGAACCCCTCTTGTTCCCGTCGCTGGGGCCTACCGCGTACCTGTTGTTCGCCACCCCCACCCACCCGGCGGCGAGCCCGCGCAATACGTTGGCGGGCCACCTCATCGGTGTGGCGGCAGGGGCGGCCGGTCTGACCGCGTTCGGCCTCTGGCACACCGAGGCCGCACTGTCCCACATGGACTGGGCGCGGGCGGGCGCGGCCACGATGGCGCTCACGCTGACCTGCGCGGGCATGGCGTTGTCGCGTCTACCCCACCCGCCTGCCGGGGCCACGACGCTGATCGTGGCGCTGGGGGTGCTGCACACGCCGAAGCAACTCGGGCTGATCCTGCTGGGTGTGGTGGTGCTGCTGGTGCTCGGCGCGGTGTTCAACCGGGCCGTGGGCGTGCGGTATCCCTTGTGGAAGGCGGAGACACCCGAGTCCCAGGAGGAGACGGCCCGGGTCGGGGCATAGCGGAGAGTCGCGCGTCCTGGGGTCGAACCAGGCGCCCGGGAGATATGAGCTCCCAGTGGCCACCGGGCCACGCGCGGTCAGGTCACCGGATCGGCGAGGTGGCCCATCAGGGCGGCGAACCGGTGACCGAGGGTGTCGGCGAGCCGGGTGCGGGTGGCCGTCAGCCGGGCGATGCGGTCGTCGAGGTCGGCCAGGCGGCCCGCGGTGACGGCGACGGCGGCCCCGCACTCCCGGGGGCCGTCGTCGATGAGTCGGACCAGGGCCTCGACGTCGGCGATCGTCAGGCCCGCGGCCAGGAGTTCGCGGATCGCGCCCAGGCGGCGCAGGTCGGCCTCGTCGTACTCGCGTTGACCGGACGGGGTCCGGCGGGCCGCCACCAGGCCGCGTTGCTCGTAGTAGCGCAGCGCGCGCGGTGTCAGGCCCGCGGCGGCGGCCGCGTCCCCGATGCGCATCCCTCGATTCACACCTCCACGACTACCGCACCGGTGTGGCGGCCTTCAAGCAGTTCCCACAGTGCGCGCGGTGCCTGGTCGAGGCCGGACAACCGGGTATGCGGGAACACGACCGTGCCCGCCCGCAGGGCGGCGGCGAACGCGGTGATGGCCTCGGCGCGGGCGTCGAGGTGGTCGGCGCCGGAGAAGCCGGTGAGGGTGATGCTCCGGAGGATCAGGCTGGCGGCGTCGATCCGCACCGGGGCGCTGAACCCGCCGCCCACCTGGGTGGACAGCGATCCGACGAGCGCGATCCGCGCGCCGCGCCGAGCGACCGCGAGTGCCGCGACCAGGTGCTCACCACCCACGTTGTCGATCACCGCGTCGACGCCTTCGGGCGCCTGTGCGCGCAATTGGGTCTCGATCGGTTCGGCGCCACGGAGTACCACGCCGTCGAACCCCAGCTCGTTGACCAGGTACCGCGCCTTGTGCGCGGACCCGGTGCTCCCGATGACCCGCCCCGCGCCGCGTACCCGGGCGAACTGCCCGGCCAGCGTGCCGACGCCACCCGCCGCACCCGTCACGAAAACGGTGTCGCCTTCCCGGACCCGCGCCGCGCGCTCGACGCTGAACCACGCCGTCGACACCTGCGACAGGTGCGCGGCCTCCGGCAACCCGGGCTCAACCACCCGGGCTTGATCTCGCGGCACGACCGCGTACTCACGCCACCCGAGGTTGTGGGCGACGAGGGTGCCGGGCTCGAACCCGTCCCCCTCAACGACCTCCCCCAACGCGGGCCCCCACAACACGGACCCCGGCGAGTAGCCCGGCATCGGCAACCCGACGTCCGGCCCCATCAGCGTCCGCATCGCCGCGGCAACCCCCATCAACCGATTCCGCACCAACAACTCCCCCACGCCGGGCGACGGCACCGGCACCTCGACCACCGCGAAGTGCTCGGGCCCGGGCACCCCCTGCGGCCTACCGACCAACCGCACCTCACGGTGCACGGCGACGCTCATGGCTTCCCCTTCCCGACCTCGACCCTCTCCAGCCCGGACGGTAAGCCTTGACGCACGCGTCAAGGGCAAGGGGAAGGTTGGTCGCGAATCCTGGGACCGGAACCAGTGCGTGGGTGACACGTAAGCAGCAGAAGAAGCCCGCGGGGAGCGTCGTCGTTCGAATCAAGGAGTTCACGCCGATGAACCCGCGGGGACCGCGAGAAATCGCCATACCGGTGTTCAACCGGGTCGACGTGTTCCTGGTGGAAGCGAAGTTGACGTCCATAGCCAAACGGGTTCTGCCGGTGTCGGCGCCGAACTGACGGCGGCCACGGGTTCGGTCAGCGGGAAACGTGGAGAACGAGGGTGTTGAACCCTCCACGGCGATCTTGCAAGGATCGCCTGCGCACCGGCGCGTCCCCCTCGGCCGTCCGCCGGGTGGTCATCCCGTTGCCGGGATGACCACCGCGTCAGAACGGCCAGCTCGCGTTGTGGCCTGCCTCCAGCAGCGGGACCATCGTGAAGGCTTGGTCGGTCAGGCCGCCGAAGGTGTGGCGGTTGGTGCCGCCGCTGGGGGTGTGGCCGTACTGGTAGCCCGCCAGGTTCCAGGTGTAGAGCGGGGTGTCGCGGGGCAGCGCCTTGTCGACGTCGCCCGCGCTTGCCTGCTCGTCGGTCAGGATGACGACCCGGTCGTGGGCGCGGTAGTTCGCGCGCACCGCGTCCGCGGTCTCCGTGCCGCCGCCGATGAAGTAGCCGTCGCTCCGCCAGCGGTCGACCGCGCGCAGCAGGGACTCGCCCTTGCGGGGCGGGAACACGCGGCTCGGCGGGCGGCCCTGCCAGTCGTCGGAGAAGGACACCACGTCGGCCGACGCGCACCGGCTCGCCAGCGCGATGCCGAACACCGCCGCCGCGTCCCACCTGGCGAGGGTGCCGTCCTTGCTGAACGGCACGTGCATGGAACCGGACGTGTCGACCAGCACCAGGGTCCGACCCGGCAGGGTCGGCACGTTCGCCAGCGAGTGGGTCAACGCCCGCTCCAGCGGCCACGCCCACCGCGCCGACGGCGCCGCCCGGTACGCGGACAGGTACCGCATCGGCAGCATCCTGGACCGCGCGACCTGCTCGGGGTCGGAGATCCGCTCGGCCACCCGCGCCGCGACCTCGTCGGACACGCCTGCCTCGTCGAAGTTGCGCAGGTTGCGCACCAGCGCCATCAGACCCATGGACCCGATGACGGCCTCCCACGCCGCCGCGTCCATCGGGCCCTGCAGCCAGCCCGCCAGTGCCTCCCAGGTCATGCCCGCCTCGGCGAGCAGGTCCGGGTTCTCCAGCACCTGTCGGCGCTCGTCGACCGGCAGCGCCAACAGCGCCTTGCGGCGGGTCAGCAGCGGCAGGGTCTCCGGCGGTGCCAGGCCCGGCTCGTAGCGCCGCTTGACGATGTGGCCGAACAGGTCGTGCTGCCACTGGCCGCGGATGCGCTGCGCGCTGCCCCTCCGGTCACCCGGGTGGGTCAGGTTCAGCACGTCCGCGAAGCGGTAGCCGCGGCCCTCGGAGTCCCACTTCACGTAGTTGAACTCGGTGCCCAGCCGCAGGACCGCGTCCGCCACACCGCGCTTGACCGGCATGGGCAGCGCCCGGCCGTACAGCGCGGTCCAGTACGCCAGCAGCTCACCCGGCTCGTCCGCGCGGCGCAGCACGGAGTCGATCACGGAGCGGTTGGTGACCGGGCCACCGCGCACGCCCGCGTCCAGCCGCGCCTTGACGAACTCCGCCGCGCCGACCAGGGACGCGGTGCGCATGTTCGCCTCGGTGCGCAGCCAGCGCAGGAACTGCGCGGTCCAGTCCGGATCGGACAGTGCCGCCGCCCGGACCAGGTTGGCGTAGCGGGTGTCGCGGCGGTCCGCGGACTCGTAGTAGGTGTGCTCACCGACCATGTTGGTGACGGCGAGCAGGAACAGCTCGGAACGGGTGTCGCGCACGTAGCCCGGGCCACCCTCGAAGGTGCGACCGGACGCGACCGCCTCACCGGTGACCGGGGAGGTCGGCGCCGGTCGCGCGCGTCGGAGGTTGAACTTGGGCATGGCTGTTCTCTTCGTGTCGGGGGAACCCGGTGGCCTGCTGTGGCCGGTCGTGACTCCCGAGGTGGTTGGCGCCGTACGGTTGGGCTTCTGTTCAGGAAGTAACCGTTCGGCTTCGCAGCGGGGTCACTCGGTGCTCCCGAGGTCGTTGGGTGCGCACGGCTGTGATCGATTTCCAAGCGAAGTAACCGTGGGCTTCGCAACGGGAGCGGGGGTAGTCGGTGCGCTCTGTCGAGGAAGTTGCCGTCTGGCGACGGTGCGCGCGCTTCGGAGGAGGCCCGAGATGGAGTCGGTGAAGGTTTAGCCGCTCTGGCCACTGAGCTACCGAGCCAGGTGGCGGCTCGGGCGGGATTCGAACCCGCGACCTGCCCATTTAAGTGATGGAGTAACCCTCGCCTGCGCAACGGGCCGCCTCCGAAGCAGTCCCCCACACCCCGTGGGGGGACATCGCACGGCCCCGGCGCACCGGGGCCAGTAGGTCGCCGGGGACTGAAACCCCGAACCCGTCGCTTAAGAGGCGACTGCTCTGACCATTGAGCTAGCGACCTGTGGCGGACACGGGTCACCCCGCGCCACGCCCCTGCTCGCGTCGACCGCCCGAACGACGACCGAGACGAGCGCATGGGAAATAGTCTGTGCTCCGCTATGCAGATTTCAATGAACACGCCGCACCTTTCCGAAAAAGGGCAGCGCCGAGCACCGGCGGAGGGAGTCGAACCCCCGGGACACGGGTTTGGAGTCCGTTCCGCTTCCCAAGCTCGCCGATTTGTGTTGACCGGGAAAACAAAAACCGCCCGACTCGGCTCTCCGAGGGGCGGCTCATCCGTCTCCTAGACGCTCATCGGCGTCAGGGCGGAGAGTCCGCGCAGGTCATGGCCTTGATCACGACCGCATGCCGGATCGAGGACCAGGCCATCGGGCACGTGCGGGAGTTCGCGACGGCGATAAACCGCCCCGCTTCTCCCCGCCACTTGCTCGCCATGACTCACTCCTCGTTCGGTTTGATGTGCTCATCATTGCCCACCCACCAACGGGCGTCAATCCTATTTACCGAAGATCTTCGATTCCGCGCGCGGACCCGGCAAAACCCCGGCGCGGGCGGGGCGGCAGGATCACCCGGTGCACACGAGCGCTGGGGGGCGGATGGGGCGGGAGTTCGGGTGGCTGTGGGCGGCGTTCACGGTCAGCGCGGTGGGGTCGACGGTGGCGTTGGACTCGATGGGGCTCATCGCGATCCTGGTGCTGGGCAGCGGGACCGTCGAGCTGGCGCTGCTGGCGGCCGCGGGCCGGGCGGTCGGGGCGCTGGTCGCCGTGCCGCTGGGGCCGTGGGTGGAGTTCCGGCGGAAGCGGCCGGTGATGGTGGCCATGGACCTGGCGCGGTTCGCGGCGGTGGCGTCGGTGCCCGCGGCGTACGCGCTGGGGTGGTTGACCTTCACTCAGCTCGTGGTGGTCGCGGTGGCGGTGGGCGCGGCGAACATCGTCTTCGGCGCGGCGAGCGGCGCCTGCCTCAAGGCGGTCGTGCGGCCGGAGCGCCTGCTGACCGCCAACCGCCGGTTCGAGGCGACGACCTGGACGACGACGGCGCTCGGGCCGCCGGTCGGCGGGGCGGCGATCGGGCTGTTCGGGCCGGTCGCCACCACGGTCGCCGACGCGGTCAGCTACCTGCTGTCCGCGCTGTGCGTCCGGGCCATGGGCCGTGCCGAGCCCACGCCGACGCCGCGCGCCGGTCGCCTCACCCTCGCCGAGATCGGGGTCGGGTGGCGGCACATCCTGCGGCACCCGTACCTGCGGCCGCTGTTCCTCAACATGACCCTGGTGAACGGCCTGATCATGGCCACGGCGCCGCTGTTCGCCACCCTGTTCCTGCGTGAACTGGGCTTCACGCCCGTGCACTACGGCCTCGCGCTCGGCCTCCCCTGCCTCGGCGGCCTCTTGGGCGCGCGCCTGGTGAAACCGCTGGTCGCGCGGTTCGGGGCGCACCGGGTGCTGCGGACGGCCGGGGTGCTGCGGGTCTGCTGGCCGGTCGGGCTGGCGTTCACCCCGCCGGGGACGGCCGGGTTGCTGCTGGTGCTCGGGCTGCAGTTCGGGCTGATCACGTGCATCTCGGTGTTCAACCCGCTGTGCGTCACCGTCCGGCTGGAGCAGACCGACACCGACCGGGTCGCCCGGGTCCTGTCCGCGTGGTCCATCTCCAGCGGCCTGGCGATCGCGGCGCTGACGGTGTGCTGGGGGCTGCTGGCGAGCCTGGTCGGCGTGCGGCAGGGGTTGTTCGCGGCGGGCGCGCTGATGTTCGCGACGGTGCCGCTGCTCCCCCGCCGGTCATCCCCGGCGGCACCGGGGCTCACCCGAACGGGTCAGGCCCCGGACCGGGCGACGCCCCCGCCCACGCCTCCTCGAACTCCTCGGCGCTGATCTCGTCCTCGACCAGGTCGGGGTCGTAGAGGTCCTGGCGGAAGTTGAAGGCCCAGTCGTCGGGCCCGGTCCGGTAGGACGCGCCGTCGGGGCGCCGTCCCACCTGCCGCAGGCGCCAACCGCCGCTGTCGACCTCCACGAGGTAGGTGCCGTCGTCTCCGCACTCCTCGTCGCGCTGGCTCAGGTAGACCCGCTCGCGGCCGAGGAGCGCGCCGAACTCGGGGCGGGCCCGCTGCCGGTCCCGCTGTTCCCGCAGCCGGGCCAGGGCGGGGACGGCGCCCACGTCGGCCAAGGCGATGGCCTCCGGCACATCGCCCGCGGGCGCGTCGGTGAGCACCTCGACCTCGGCGAGGGTCTGCGCGATCTGCTCCGGGGAGTCCGCGTGGATCCACCACGTCAGGTCGCTCATCCCGGCGTCGAGGCGCACCAGGAACGGCGGTCGTTCGGTCATGGGCCGCACTGTAAGGGGCGGTCGCGGCGGGCGAGGGTTGCTGCGGGACAATTGGTCCCACACCGCACGCATCTGGAGAGGCTTTTCCCGTGGCAGAGCGCCCTGAGGCCGACTGGGTCTCACGATTCGCAGACGAGGTCATCGCCGAGGCCGAACGGCGGGCGCCCGGCAAGCCGATCGTGTGCGCGTCCGGGTTGAGCCCGTCCGGGCCGGTGCACCTGGGGAACCTGCGGGAGGTGCTGACCCCGCACCTGGTGGCCGACGAGATCCGGCGCCGCGGGCTGGACTGCGTGCACGTGCTGTCCTGGGACGACTACGACCGGTTCCGCAAGGTGCCCGCCGGGGTCGACGAGGCGTGGAACGAGCACATCGGCAAGCCGCTGACGTCGGTGCCCGCGCCGCCGGGGAGCGCGTACCCGAACTGGGCCGAGCACTACAAGGCGCCGATGGTGGCGGCGCTGGCCGAGTTGGGGGTCGAGTACCGGCCGATCAGCCAGACCGAGCAGTACACCTCGGGCGCGTACGTCGAGCAGACGCTGCTGGCGATGCGGGAGCGCGGGAAGATCGACGCCATCCTCGACCGGTACCGCACCAAGGGCCGGGGCAAGGCGCCCGCCGAGGACGCCGACGAGGCGGAGAAGTCGGCGGTGGAGGGTTCCGGCGCGGCGGGCGAGGACGACGGCGCGGGGTCGAGCGGCTACTTCCCGTACAAGCCGTACTGCTCGGTGTGCGACCGCGACCTCACGACGGTCACCGCGTACGACGACGACTCCACCGAGCTGGCCTACACCTGCGCGTGCGGCCACGGCGAGACCGTCGTGCTGCGCGAGCACCGGCGGGGCAAGCTGGTGTGGAAGGTCGACTGGCCGATGCGGTGGGCGCACGAGGGCGTGGTGTTCGAGCCGTCCGGTGTGGACCACTCGTCGCCGGGGTCTTCGTTCGTGGTCGGCGGGCAGATCGTGGCGGAGGTGTTCGGCGCGGCCCAGCCGATCGGCCCGATGTACGCCTTCGTCGGGATCAGCGGCATGGCGAAGATGAGCAGCTCCAAGGGCGGCGTGCCGACCCCGGCGGACGCGCTGGCCATCATGGAGGCCCCGCTGGTGCGCTGGCTCTACGCCCGGCGCAAGCCGAACCAGTCCTTCAAGATCGCCTTCGACCAGGAGATCCACCGCCTCTACGACGAGTGGGACACGTTGCGCCGCAAGGTGGCCGACGGCACCGCGCAGGCCGGTGAGCTGGCCGCGCACGACCGCTCGGTGCGCACCGCGGCCGGCCCGCTGCCGCAGACCCCGCGCCCGCTGCCGTACCGCACCTTGGCGTCCATTGTGGACGTCACCACCGGCGACCCGACCCAGACCCTGCGCATCGCGCGGGACCTGGAGCCGGAGAACCCGTTGTCCGGTCTGGAGGAGTTGCGGCCCCGGCTGGACCGCGCGCAGACCTGGGTGGAGACCAGGATGCCCGCCGAGCAGCGCACCCACGTCCGCACCGAACCGGACGCGGACCTGCTGGGCGGCCTGGACAACACGCAGCGCGAGTCGCTGCGCGTCCTGTTGGACGGCCTGGACGAGCACTGGTCCCTCGCGGGCCTGACGACCCTGGTCTACGGCGTGCCGAAGCTCCAGGCCGGCCTCACCTTCGACGCCGCGCCGACCGCGGAGCTGAAGACTGCCCAGCGCGCGTTCTTCGTGCTGCTGTACCGGCTCCTGGTCAGCAGTGACACCGGCCCGCGCCTGCCCACCCTGCTCCTGGCCGTCGGCGCGGACCGCATCCGCGCCCTGCTGGGCGCCTGACCCGCCGAGGGGGCTCACCGCCATCCGCGGTGAGCCCCCTCGCGCGCTCCCGGTCCAGGGTTCGAACCTGGGCGAGCGGAGCCAAAATCCGCCGTGCTGCCACTACACCAACCGGGAATGGGACGTACCCCTGCCAGGACTCGAACCTGGGCCTCCGCGTTCGTAGCGCGGCACTCTATCCACTGAGCTACAAGGGCAAAATGAGACGCCGATCAGAAAATCGGCAGCCCAAAGGAAAAACCGCCCGGGTCGGTTTCCCGACGGGCGGCTCCACACCGGACGCGACTCACGTCACGGGAGGAAGCCACAGCGGCGGGCCTGCTGTCGGCGCGCGCCAACGGCGGCAAGCGCCGAGTAACGGCCTTGCACTCGTCGTCGCACCGCGCTCATGACCCTCTCCCCTGTCGCTTGAACACCCATATCCTGACTCACGCCCCCGACCGCGGTCAACGTGATTTGCTTCCCCCCGCCCGGAAAGACCATCAGCAGCTCTGCCGGTAGGGAAATTCGGCGGCGACGCGGTACTCCCATTCCTGGCGGTTCAGCGGACGGGTCACCTTGGCGCAGGCGGCCGACACCGGATCCGTTGCCATGCCCGCGATCTCGCCGGTGTCCCAGGCGAGGGTCGTGGGGCCACCGGTGGTGAGCAGCGTGGTGCCGTCGGTGACGAACGCGGCGGTGTGGACGGTGCCGGTGTGACCAGCCAGGCGGGTGAGGCGGACCGGGCGCCGGGGGTCGCGCAGGCTCCAGATGATCACAGTGCCGTCCTGGCTGGTCGTCGCGGCCAGCTCGGTGCCCGCGTGCAGCGCGAGGGACTCGACGATGTCGGTGTGCCCGTCGAGCCTGCCGGACTCGACCGGGCTCGCGGGGTCGGTGACGTCCCAGAGGGTGGGTCCGTTGCCGCTGGCGTCGGCGGCGGCGAGGGTCGGTTCCCAGGGGTGGAAGGCCAGGTCGAGGACGGCACCAGCGCGTTGGGGGAGCACGCCGAGCCGCGCGGGGGCGGCGACGTCGCGCGCGTCGTAGAGGGTGATCGCCCCGTCCGCGTGACCGACGGCGAGGACAGCGGACCGGGGGTGGTAGGCGAGGGCGCTGACCGCGTGCGCCGCCGAGTGGATCACCGTCCGGCGGGTCGGGTGGTCCGGGTTGGTGAGGTCCCACAGCGCGACCGCGCCGTCGTTCGACCCGATCGCGAGGACGGTGGGGCCGAGGAACGCGACAGCGGTGGATTCCGCCGCTGCCGTGGGGATGTCGGGCAGCTGGACGGGTTCGTCGGGGTCGCGCACGTCCCAGCGGACCGCCCTGCCGTCCGCCATGGCGACCGCGACCACGGGCTCGACGGGGGCGAACGCCACGCAGCAGGCGATCGCGCCGCCGCGGGCGAGGCCCGCCGCGCGCCGCGGGGAGCCGGGGCTGGTCACGTCCCACAGCACGGCCTGCCCGTCGGCGCCCACCAGCACGCAGAGCGGTTGCGCCGCGTGGCAGGTTTCCCGTTCCCGCCGCCCGCCCTCCCCCGACGTGCGCGGTGTCGTCTGGCTGCTCTCGACGATGCCGTCGAGGGAGAGGTCCCACAGGACCGCGGCACCGTCGGCACCGCCGGTCACCGCCATCCGGCCGTCCGGGCTGACCGCCACCGACAGCACCGCGTCGTCGTGCCGGTCCAGCGCCAGCACCGGCACGTAGCCCCGGGTGGGGTCGTCCGACCGGCGCCAGACGCGGGCGACGCCCTTGCGCTTCCCGGTCCGCATGCCGATGGTGATCGCGATCGTCCCGTCCGCGCTCAGCGCCACGGCGGAGACCACCTCGGGCACGTCCACCACGGTCAATCGACTCGGCTCCTTCTCGCGCCGCGTACCGCGCGACCGCAGGACCTGGGCTTCGCCCGCCTGACCGCCGAGGAGGAGGGTCTGACCGTCCGCGGAGACCGCCGCGGCGCGCACTCCCCACGGTTCTGCCCTGGGGTCGTTGCCGAAGGTGTAGGTACCGGTGATGTCGCGGGGCGCGCGCGGGTCGGCGAGGTCCGACACCGCGAGGCCGTCGTCCGCGCCGACGACCGCGACCGCGCCGTCCGCGCCGAACGCCACCGAGCGCAAACCCTTGTGCCCCTTGGGCAGCGGACGCGCTCCCGCGCCGTCGGACAGCGCGACGGTGCCGTTCTCGCAACCGACCAGCACGCGTTCGCGGGGCGCGACCGCCAACGACACGGGCGCGCAGCCGGGCGGCACCTCGACCTCGCGTCCGTTGTCGTCGACCCCGTTGGTGTCCCACAGCCGCGCGTACCGCCTGCCCGGTTGGTCTTCGAGCAGGGCCGCGGCCAGCAGTCCGTCGGACGAGATCGCGACGGCCGTCGACCTCGTCCCGGTGGACAGCACGCGCCGCAGCGCGGGGGCGGTGACCCGGCTCGCGTCCCACAAGCGCACGCCGAGGTCGTCGCCGGTCACCATCGTCCCCTGTGGACCGAATGCCGCGGCGGACACGGCTTCCCGCCCCTCGATGAACCTGGTGACCGGCCGATCGGTCACCAGGCTGGCCGTCAGGTCCGCGCGCGTCGAGGAGTCGTCGCGCAGCGCGACGGCGGCCAAGCCCGCGCGCAACGCGCCCTCGCGGTCGAGCGGCCGCTGGCGGTCCGCGTCCGCGAGCAGGTTCCGCACCACCCGGTCCCGCAGGTGTTCGGACGCCGCCGCGCGTTCCGCCGAGATCCGGGACACGGCGACGACCGCGCCCGTCGCCACGAGCAGGAAGGCCAGGCAGGACACCAGCACCCCGCGCACGGCGCGGCGGGACGCGCGGCACGCCTGGTCGACGGTGTCGACCCACCGGACGCGTGTGCCCGCCGCCTTGCACTCGGCTCCCGCCCGGTCGTCCGACGGCGCGACGACCCGCCACCCCCGGCGCTTCGCGGCGGCGAACTTGCCATCGAGGCCGCCGACCGGGCCTACCGCGCCGTCGGCGGTGACGGTGCCGGTCAACGCGCAGGACGAGTCGTGCGCGAGCACGAACCGGGCCGCGCGGGAGCGGCGCAGGTCGGCCAGCGCGACGGCGAACGCCAAGCCGAGGGAGCCGCCGTGGATGCGCGGCAGGTCCTCGGTGTCGTGCACGGCCACCGACCACAGCACGCAGTCGCCCGGGCGGCCGTACCGCCGCCAGGCCGCCGCGGCGGAGGGCGCGAAGTCGGCGTCCACCCGCAGGAAGGCCATCGTCCGGGGGTCCGGGTACAGCCCTGGCGGGCCACCCGGGAGCACGGTGAGTTCGAGGGTGCCGGTGGCCCCCGGGTCTGTGCCCACCGCGTCGAACAGCAGCGCCACCGGCCGCGGTGCGGACCGGGGCGGGTCGGTGGCCATCAGCACGGCGGCGATGACCGCGTACGCCTCCGCGGGTGACGCGGCGCGCCGGGTCAGGGGTCCGAGCACGGCGCGGACCGGCGCGGGCAGGTCGGTGCGCGGGAACAGGTCGGTCGGCGGGATGGCCTCGGTCCCGGTCAGCACGCCCGTGCCCGCCCAGTGCTCGGCGGCGGACATCCGCGCGGCGTGCTCACCGGCCGCCGCGAGCGCGACCGCCGCGACGGCGCGGGCGGCGGACCTGGTCGGGTCGGTGGGGTGTTCGCCGAAGAGACCGGTGATCGGGTCGTCGTCGGCGTACCAGGCGCGCAGCCGCGCCGGGTCGGCGGTGGCGGCCTCCGCGCACACCCGCCACCACAGCCCCCGCACCATGCGGGCGCGCAGCCGACCCGGGGTCGGCGCGTCCGAGCGCCCGGCGGTGAGCCCGGCCAGCAGCCGGTCCAACTCCGCGAGCGCGGCCCCGGTCACACCGCGCCACGGGGGACGAGGTACCACGGCGACCGGGGGTCGAAGCCCGGCAGCGGGACCGACCAGCTGATCGTCTCCCCCACTCGCGCGGAGTTCTCCAACGGCGCGAAACGTGGGGACCGGTCGACCGCCCGGTAGGCGATCCCCAGGTACCGCTCTCGGAAGGCGTGGGTGATGAGTTCGGCGGTGTGGCGGCCGAGGCGATCTTGGCTCAGCACCAGCGTCCCGGTGGTGTTCGGGAGCAGCACGCGCATGACTTCCGGTTGCTCGTCTTCCTGGGCCGCCCGGACGACCGCGGGCGCGTCCGCCACGGGCAGCGGGGCACCCGGCCCCGCGCGGTCGAGGAGGGCCAGCGCCCAGCGGCCGTTCGGCAGGTACGACAGGGTGCACCGGCCGTTGGCGTCGAAGGTGCCGAGGAAGTGCTGCACGTCATCGACCCTCAAGGCGACGACGACGTTCGGTGGCGGGGAACCGTTGGGCGCGAACAGGTCCAGGTGCGCGGTATGCGGACCGTTGGACCTGATGGTCACCCGCGGCCGCGACAGCTCGTCGTCGATCTCGGTCGTGTGGGCGTCGACCTCGTGCCATACGGGGAGCCGCGCCGCGGCGGAGCCGTCGTCATCCAGGTACGCGGAGAGGTCGATGTCCGTCTCCTCGTCCGCCGCCTCCTCCGCACCTGCGAAGGCCCCACCGAAGACCCCTTCAGGTGCCCAGGGGACGCCATTGGGGAAGCCGTTGCCGAAGGGGACTCCGTTCCCGAACGGAGCCGCCGAGCCGAACAGGCCGGACGGGGGACCTTCGGGGTAGGTCGTCAGCGGCCGCGCGCGGAAGCCCAGCCGGTCCGCGCCTTCGGGGGCGACTTCCGGGTACCCCGGGGAGCGGCCGGTGAACGCGGTCAGCGAACCCGCCACGGCGGCGCCGAGGTATTCGGCCATCCGCTTGACCCGGTCCACCTGCCCGGTCGCGCGCAGGCTGTCGACGAGCAGGCGCAGGACCCCGGCGAGCACCGGCGGTCCGCAGGACACGGCGCGCCGCAGTTCGGCGGCGATCTCGGCTGGCTCGACGGCGAGGTCGCGGCGCCACAGCCAGGCGTTGAGCACGGCGGCGTCGGGCGAGTCCGGTTGGGCCCACAGCAGGTCGTCGACCCACGACCTGGCCCGCGCGTCCTCGGCGCGCACCAGGTAGTAGCCCAGGACCAGGGCCCGCAGAGGCGACAGCGGCTCGATCAGTGCCTCGGCCGCCACGGTGTGCGCCGCGGCGAGGTCGCCGCGGTCGAGGTAGCCGAGCAGGGTGGCGTCCAGTCCGGCCGGGAGCCGCACCCGCCACCCGCTGTCGAGCGCGGCCTCCACGCACACGGTGGTGCCCGGCGGCACGACCGTGATCAGCGACGTACCTTGGCCGCCGACCTGGAGCGCGTGGCTCGGGCTCCGGCTGTCGCGCAGGACGACCGACGCGGTCGCCGCGACGACACCCTCGACCTCGACGTCCACACCGGTCTGCCAGACCCGGCCCGTGTACCGCCAGCCGCGCAGCCAGCCGTCGCTGGGGACGACCGGGTCGGTGTCGGGCTCGGTGTGCTGAGGCCGCAGCGCCACGGCGGCGGTGTCGCCCGGGGCGGAGATGACGAACGACGCCCGCACGTGCTCCCCGGACGGCAGCCAGCCCTGGGCCACGTACCGGCCGGGCGGGAGCTCGACCGGGACCGCGTGGTCCGCGCGGACCACGGTGGCGGCCACGGTCGCGAGGTGCTCGTCGAGCACCTCGACCGCGCCGACGACCGCGCCGGGGAGGGCGTGCTCGTCGGCGTAGCGCAGCTCAGCGGTGGCCATGGTGCTCCTCCCGGCGCGTCACGGGCAGGTCGAAGCGCAGGTGCGGTGGGGCGAGCGCGAAGTACTCCACCGTCGGCTCGTACTCGCCGCCGGGGAACTCGGCGCACAGGGTGCGGATGCCCGCGGTCCCGGTGCCCTGCCAGAGCGCGGGTCGCGGGCCGCGCCGCTGCTCCGGTCCGCCGCGCGGGTCGCGCAGGCACAGCTCGGCCACGCCCAGCGCTTCCCTGGGGTCGCAGCCGAGTTGGAAGGGCACCCGGGGGTCCGCGGGCAGTTGGCGGATCTGGCTGCCGGTGCCCTCGGTGCGCGGGGAGCAGCGCTGGCGCCGTTCGCCCTGCCACGCCAGCAGGCTGTTGACGGCGGGCGCGATCCGCCCGGTCTCGACGCACCACGGTCCGGTGGCGTCGCGTCGCACGGCGGCGGCGCCGTCCAGGGCGGCCAGCAGGGCCTCGGTGAAGATCGTGGTACCGCCTGCCACACCCAGCGCTTCCGTTTGCGGCTCGGTGGCGAAGATGGTGCACATCTCCCGCGCCCGGCGGTGCACGCTCGGCTGCAACAACACATTGGTGTCCACACCGGACATGGTGAGCAGCTCGGGTGGTGTGGTGCGGCAGGCGTCGACGAAGAAGCACTGGGTGCGGGCGCGGCACTTGGCCATGGCGTCGACGAACCGGTCGATGTCGATGGCGTTGGCGAAGAACCGGTGCGAGACCGCGCCGAGGTCTTCGAGCAGGGCCAACTGGTGGGTGCCCGCGCAGCCGTGGCCGCTGAAGAAGAACAGGGCGACGTTGTCCTCGTGGGAGTCGCACCTGGCGTACCAGCGGTCGAAGGCCGCGCGGACGGCCTCGAAGGTCGGCGCGTCGGTGCCCGGGGTGTCGGAGGCCAGCAGTTCGACGCTGCCCAGCGGCGCGATGGGGTCGGCGCGCTGGGCGGTGACCAGCCACTCGGCGACCCGGACCGCCGAGGCGGGCGGCGCGGTGAGGCCGCCGAACCGGCGGGCCAGCGCGGCTTCCAGGTGGGCGTGCCCGCTGCCCGGTTCGCAGTGCGGGTAGCGGCCGACGCCGATGACGAGTGCGTGCGTGCGCGGGCCGTCGCCCGGTTGGTCGAAGAAGGTCACGCCAGTGCCTCCGCGACGCGGTGGGCGATGCGCCGGTGGAAGTGGGGCTGGCGCAGGTAGGCGGCGTGCGCCCAGACCGCGCCGGAGGGGTAGAGGTAGTCGGTGGCGCGGTCGAAGATCGGAGCGACCCGGAACGCGAGCGGGTCGGCCCGGTCCACGACGTTGATCCACGAGCGGATGTTGTCGGGCACGACGGGGCTCGCGGGGGTGCTGGCCGCGAAGAGCTTCAGCTCCTCGAACAGGCCGACCTGGGAGCCGACGGTGACCAGGACGTCGACGGTGAGGTCGGGGCGGAAGTGGCTGAGCAGGTCGTAGACGATGTTGCCACCCATGCTGTGCGCGACGACGATCACCGGTCCCCCGTCGGCGGCGGCGCGTTCGACGGCGTCGGCGACCACCTGGACGATCGGCCCGGGCCGGTCGGGGGTGCCGCGGTGGGCGAGGTGGGCGAGGACGTCGCCGAAGGTCCGCGCGATGGACGGGCCGAGGTGGCGGCGGAACAGGTGCACGGGCGGCACGGTGACCGCGGTGACCGCCGCGCGGCGGAGCCTGTTGGCGCCGGAGGCGAGCCACTCGCGGACGGTGCTGAGGCCGCCGAGTGTCTCGACCTCGTCGTCGGCCGGTGGCCCGACCTCTGCGACGAGTCGGTCGACCAGGGCGAGGTCGTCGTGGACCTCGGCGAGCCACGGGTAGCGCTCGGTTTCCGGGGAGTCGGGGTACAGGGACTCCCGTAGTGCGGTGTAGTCGAGGACCGCGGCGGCGAACCCGATCGCGTCCTCGGTGCCGCCGGTGTCCTCGGCGACGGTGTAGAGGGCGTCGACCGCGTCGGGGAGGGAGGTGCGCGCGATGGAGAGCAGCCGCGCCTCGGCGGAGCCTTCGCCGCCTGCGGCGATCGACTCGGCGAGGTCGTCGGATCCGCCGAGGCGTTCGATGCCGTCCAGGTCGGCGCTGGCCAGGCCCCAGTGGAGTGCCCCGCCGTGCGCACCCCAGTACGGCGAGAGGATCCGGGTGTCCGGCCGCTCGGGGAAGGCGGTCGACACGAGGTGCCCCCGGAACAACCCGTCCCGAAGCTCCTGTGCCTCGACATACCCCCCGTCCAGCCGGTTGCCGATCCCGTGCACGTAGACCAGCGCCACGCTCACCCTCCTCTGGTTGTTCGGTTCACCGGCACACCACCCCGGTACACCCCGCCGGGTCACCGGACGAGGTGTTCCCCCCGAGATCGACCACCGCGCCGCGCGGCGCCTCAATCCCGTGATCCGCGTTGTTGCGAGTTGAGTTGCTCGCGATCTCGACCCCGCCGCCCACCTCGGTGTCGATGTGCAGCCCGTCATCGATGGCAAGGCCGTGGCGGTCAACCAGGCCATCGGACCGGTGACCGTTGCCGACGAAGGTGTTGCCCTCGATGGTCATCGACTCCGGTCCGGGACTGCCCAGCGATACAGTCGCCCCGGCAGCACCATTGCCTTCGAAGTGGTTCCCGGAAACCCTGGTTTCCCGCAAGCCTTGGGGGACGGAACTCCCCAAATGGAGGCCGACCTTGTTGCCTTCAAAGGTGTTCCGCTCGATCAAGATGCCTTGGGCTGGGGACGCGTCAATGGTGACCGCTACATCCGCACCACCGAAGGAGTTACCGGCCAGAATGACACCGCTGCTGATTCTCAGCTCGACCGTGCTCGCGTCGAAGATGTTGTTCGTGATCTCCGTACCACCTGACTGGCTGAGCAGGACGGTAGCGGAGCGGAAGACGTTGCTACGGAAGACGGAGTGAGTCCGTCCGGGCAACCCGACATGCGCACCGATCAGCTCACAACCGACCATCTCACCGACCGAAGGTTTCGAACTTCCTGCGGAGAAGCTGCCGGTGATCACGGAATCAGAGATCCGATAGTCGCTTCCGCCGGTCACAATCGAGATGTGCTCCGCGCGGCTCCGGGTGACCCGGGTATCGGAACCGGAAACCTGGAGCGAGATCAGTGTCAAGTCCTCGATCCGGGCGCCTGCCCCGTCCAGTTTGATCTGGCCTTGCACTGTGCCCCGTCGCAAGACCGAGCCGTCGTTGTTGTCGACCTTGATGTCTCCCACGACGGTGTGGCCGTCCAAGTCGATCAACACGTCGTGGGCGCCGATGGTCAGCGCGGGGCCTTCGCAGGTCAGATTCGCGCGCAGGACCGTGCTCTGCCGCACCACGTCCCCACAATGCAATGGCAGCGGCGGATTGATCACCATCAGCGTGACCGTCTGCTCGTCCCTCCGGCTCCCCGCGCTCACCGCCAGGCTGACCCGGTACTTGCCCACAAACCTGAACCAGTGGCTGAACTCGGCCCCCGTGCTCGTCGCCTCCGTTGTCCCGTCGGGTTTCGACACCGTCCACCGCCACGCGGTCGGCGCCCCCGTCACGCGTGCGCTGAACGCCACCGGCACCAGCACCTCCGGGGTCGCCGGGTTCGTCACGATCTCCTCCACCCGCAACTCCGGCAGCCGCGGGCCGGAGGGCTTGATCGACTCCGCCATCGTGCCACCCGTCGTCCGCGCGCGGGCCGGTTTCCCCGTGCTGGTACCGGGTTGTCCGGTGCGCGTGGTCGGTCCCGCGCTGGTGGGGGTCGGTCCCGGTGTCACAGCGGTGGCGGGCGGGTCGTCCTGGTATTTCTCCAGCCTCCGGACCGTTCCGTCCGGGGAGATGACCCCCGCGAATCGGGTCTCCGGGTCGTTGAAGTACACGATCCAGTCGTGTTCCACCAGGTCGAAGCGGCGGACGTGGTCGGAGAGCGGTTCCGTCCGGTTGACCGATGCCGTCGCGGTGTCGGCGATCAGCACGCGGTTGCCGTCTCCGTCCGTGAGGAAGACCTTGCCGCCCAGCAGAACCGGCTTCGCCGACCCGTGCGCGCCGACCGCGATCTCCGGGCCGCACGCGCGCGCCTCGAAATCGCACACCGTCAGCGACCCGCCGCGTACCACCACGAAGGCCGGGGCGTCCACCGCGCCCTGCACCACGTCACCCGCACCTATCTCGACCGACAGCGTCCGGGCCACGGCACCGGTCGACGTCAGCAACATCGCCCTTCCCGCCGCCACCAAGACCGGCGCGCCCTGAGCTGACGTCAGGCGGGGTGAGCGCTCGCCCGGGAACACGTGCTCCGTCCGGCGACCGGTCGGGCCCGTCGCGCCGAGCGTGTACGCGGTGATCGAACCGTCGGAGCCGTCGGCTACCCAGAGGGCCCGGTCGTCGGTGGTGTCGGCGGATACCGTTCGGGGCAGGGCAAGGGCGTCGCCGGTCGGCTGGAGGGTGTGGCGGTCCAGTGCCCGCAGCACGCCCCGCTCGCGGTCGAGCGAGAACACGCCGGTCGCGGTGTAGCGGAGATCCGTGGCGCGGCCGGACAACCTGGTCGCCCGCTTCTCGCGCGTGGCGCCGTCGATCCCCACGAGTTGCCCGGTCGCCGCGTCGAAGGCGTAGCCGTCGCCGCCGACCTGGTCGGTGTCGAAGCTGCCGTTGACGCCCGCGACCGGCACACCGGCCACCACTTGGACCGCCACCCCGTCGACCAGCGTCGCCTGGCCCACCGCCCGGGACGGCAGCCACACCTTGCCCGCGAACAGGTCCGGTCGGACGACCGGCGGCGCCGGGTCCGCGCCCGCGATCACCGCCGCGGCCGCGAGGACCGTCAGGCAGGCCAAGGCGACGGCCCGTTGAGCACTGGTCGGCGTCCCGCGCATCAGTACCGCCAGCGCTTGCGCAGTGGACGCGGGTTCAGCCGGTTGATCGGCCGCAGCGGCAGGCGGGCACCCCGGTACAGCGCGCGGCGCAGTCCCCGCTCAGTCGCCCAGGCCAGCCGGACGTCGTCGGGGCCGAGGTGGCGTGGACCGAAGACCGCGGCGGTGGCAGCCTCGGCGAGGTCGGCGAGGGGCGCCACGCGGGGGCCGAGCGCGGTCACGGCGTCCGAGGCGACCTCCCCCGGTGTGCGGTGGCGGGCGGCCGGGACGCGCAACTCCGTCAGCAGGTCGAGGCACTCCGCCCACGCGCCGATGACCCGGTCGGCGTCGTCGCCGCGGCGCCTGCGCCGGTGTCTGCGCCACGACTTCGCGCCGAGGACCACCAGCGCGGCCGCCAACACCGCCGAACCCGCACCCGTCGCCACGACCACCGACCACGGCGCACCCGGCGGCTGGTCCTGATGTGGCGACTCGGGGCGGTTCGCCGCAGAGGCCAGGTCCGGGGGCCCTGGCTCGTCGGCGGGGGTCGGGTTCGACACCGCGCGCGGCGGTGTGCGGCGCTCGGTGCGTGTCGGGTCGGTGGGGTCGTAGGGAACCCAACCGGCGTCGGGGAAACGCACCTCCGCCCACGCGGTAGCGTCCTTTGTGGATACGAGGTGCACACCCGCGGTGGTGGGGATCCGGTAGCCGACGACGACTCGGGCCGGGTAGCCGAGCGCGCGGGCCATGACGGCGAACGCGGCGGCGTGCTGTTCGGCGTACCCGTCGTCGTCGGTCTGGCGGGCGGCGATCACGCGCGCGATGTCGGCGTAGCTGTGCCCGGGTCGGGCGTCGCGGTTGTAGGGCAGCCCTCGCAGGAAGGTGTTGAGAGCGGCCAGTTTGCCGGTCGGCGTCGGCTCCGGGTCAGTCACCTCGTGCAGGAGTTGCCGGACGACGGGCGGAAGTCCCGGCGGGAGCCTCCGGTAGACCTCGTCGTCGGGGTTCTCGCTGGGGCGGACCGCACGGCTTGGCGGGTCGGCGGACAGCAGTTCGGCGGTGACGTCGTACACCGCTCCGCCGCGCGCGATGTCCGGAGAGTACAGCGAACCGGACGCCTCGTCGAAACCGACAGCCGCGCGCGCACCGGGGAAGTCGAGCCGGACCGGTTGGCCGAGCACCGGCACGAACGGGGACCGCAGGCGCGCCACGGTGATCCGCGCGTTCACCCGACGCGACGCGGGGCCGCCAGGAGCACCCGCCAGCCGCTGCCCGGCGGCCCGGAACTCGCCACCGGTGGTCCAGATCGTGCCGTCGAACCGGTCCAGCACGGCGATGGCGACACCGGGCAGCCCGGGCGCGTCAGCGGCCAAGGTGACCGCGCACACCGGCCGCGGCGGGTCGAGATCGGTCTGCGGCCGGACATCGGCGAGTGGCGTGAGCACGCGCGGCGTCTCGGCGGCCCGCAGGTCCAGCGGTCGCGGGTCGGCGCGGAGGGCACCGGTGCCGAACACCGAGGTCGCGCGGACCGCGAACCCGGAACCGACCGCCACCACCACAACGGCGCAGGCGACCGCGCCCCAGCGGACCGACACCTCGGACGCGGGCCGCGCCCGGTACAGGACCTGCGCGAGCACGACAGCCGCGAGCGCGGCGGCGAGCCCCAGGGACGTCCCCGGCACCGTGGCGACCACAACCAACCCGATCCCGTACGCCAGAACCGGCGGCCCGGCAGGCGCCACAGGCGAACGCGACCCGATCGCGAGCCCGGCCGACGCGTAGGCGGCCAGGAACGTGACCAACGCCAACGGAACCAGCACGCGGTGATCGACCGGGGCGGGCAATCCCACCGACAGCACCGTCACCCACCCACGCGCGGTCCCCGTCGCCACTTCACGAGCGGCCCCGGCCCACGTCCACGGCTCACCGCCACGAGCGAGCAGCACGACCGGCAGGACCACCACGACGTACCCCGCGACCGCCGACAAGACCTTGACGAGCGGAGACCACCGCCACCCGAACGCCGCCACCGCACAACCCGTTCCCACGATTCCGGCCACCGCGGCCACGGGCCAGTACGCCGCCGACTCGAAGAACCCGCGGTACAGCACCACCGACGGCACCAAGGCGAGCAGCCCCAGCCCGAGGTCGGCGGCGACACCGCGGGCGCCGGTCACCGGTTGTTCCACTTGGCGGCGAAGTCCGCGCTGGACGCCACCGTCAGCACGCCATCGACCTCGGGGCCTGTGGTGTCGGGATCTACCCGCACGACCAAAGCCCCCGGACTGAGTGCGGCATTCGGCCCGGTGGTGACAACGACGGTGGTCGCCGTCTCCGCGCCCGGAGCACGGAACCTCGGCGGTCGCACGGTTTCCGACGGTTCGACGCCTGCCAGGAAGTCGAGGACCGCCGTCACCCGCGCCTCGGGCGTGGCACCGAGATCGGGAACGTGGCCGAGGTCGGTGGTGCAGAGGGTGAGCCGGGCACCCGCGCGCAGCGCCGAGACCGCGAGGGACGCGGCAACGCGGACCGCGTCCTCGAACTCCTCCCCCACGGCAAGATTTGTGGTGTCGAGCAGCACGAACAGGCCCGGTGTGTCCAGCACGCCGTGGTGGCGCACCATGAGCGTGCCGATGCGGGCCGTGGCGGGCCAGTGGATGTACCTGCTGTCATCGCCGACGACGTACTCGCGCAGGCCGTAGTAGGCCATCCCGGTGCCACGCGGCCGCGCGGCGACGCCGTCGACGGTGAGGCGTTCGCCGCCGGGCCACGGCGAGGTGAGCGGGTGGTGATCGGGGTGCACGTGGATGACGGTGTCGCCCTCGGTGGCGAACCGGCGTCGGATGAGCCGGGCGGGGTCGTGGACCGTCAGCACCGGCGGCGGGAGCCGGTACACGCCGCGTCGGTCGGTGGGCAGGTGATAGCCGTGGACCCGGGTAGTGGACCGACCGCGCGACGGCGGCAGCGCGAACCGGCGTTCCCGCCCGTCCAACACCTCGGTGACCTCAAGCGCGGGAACCGTGCGGGAACCGGCGTTGTGCACCCGCAGCAGGCATTCCACCGACCTGCCAGCCGTGACCCGGTTCGGCTCGACCACGCGAGTGGCCCGTATCCGGGCCCCAACCGCCTGCCACACCGAGGAAAACGCCAGCAGGGCGGCGGCGCAGAACCCGAGCGCGACCGCCTCCGGGTAGTCGAACCGCACGCCGAGGGCCACGAGGACACCCGCGGTGCCGCCCGTGGCCCAGCCCGCGCCGGTCGGCCGGGCGCTCACCCGGTTCGCCTCGGTACGGGCACGGCGTCCAGCACCTCGGCGAGCACGTCCTCGGCGGAGGTACCGGCGAGCGCGGCGGCCGGGCTCAGCGGCAGCCGGTGCGCCAAGACGGGCACGGCCACGTCCTTCACGTCCCCCGGTGCCGCGAAGGGCCGTCCGGCGGCCGCGGCGACCACCTGCGCGGCGCGCGCCAAGGCGATGGTGGCGCGCGGGCTGATGCCGCCGAGCGCCTTGGGGTGCGCGCGGATCGCGGCGGCGATCCCCACCAGGTAGTCGCGCAGCGGCTCGTTCACCTCCACGGTGGCGGGCATGGCGAGCAGACGGCGCGCCTCGTCGAGGGACAGCACCGGTTTCACGGGCAGCACGTGCCCGTTGGCGATGCCCTGCGCCACGATCACCTTCTCCGCCACCGGGTCGGGGTACCCGATGCGGATGCGCATGAGGAAGCGGTCGAGCTGCGACTCCGGCAGCGGGTAGGTGCCCTGGTGCTCGTACGGGTTCTGGGTGGCCACGCAGAAGAACGGCGGGTCGATCGGGTGGGTGGTGAGCCCGGCGGTGACCTCCCGCTCGGCCATGGCCTGCAGCAGCGCGGCCTGGGTGCGCGGTGGTGCCCGGTTGATCTCGTCGCCGATCAGCACGTTGCTGAAGACGGGACCGGGGCGGAACTCGAACCGCCGGGTCTGCTCGTTGAACACGTCGACGCCGGTGATGTCGGTGGGCAGCAGGTCCGGCGTGAACTGCACCCGGCGCGCGGTACCGCCGTGCACCGACCCGGCGATGGCCTTGGCCAACGACGTCTTCGCCACCCCCGGCGCGCCCTCGATCAGCAGGTGGCCCTCGGCGAAGAAGCACACCAGCGCCAGCCGCACGGCGTCGGGCTTGCCGTGGATGTGCTTCTCGACGTTGTCCGCCAGCTCGGCGAACCCGTCGCGGAACCCCCCTGGCGACAAAGCCACGCGCCACCCCTCCGCCGAAGATCGAGTCGCCCGGTACATCGCACGGTCCGCGCACCCGTTACGGCCCACCGCGAACGCCCGCGCACCCGGTGGAACGGCCCGATCAGGCGCGCCGCCGCAGGGTCGGTGGGCCACTTGCGCGAACCACCGGACGGCACTAACGTACAACCATGTGGTTGTAGATAAGGCGACTGCGGACGAGATCGACCGGCTGTTCCACGGGTTGGCCGACGCGACGCGGCGGGACGTGCTGTCGCGGGTGTTGCGGCGGGCCCAGTCGGTGACCGAGTTGGCCCGGGAGTACGACATGAGCTTCGCCGCGGTGCAGAAGCACGTGGCGGTGCTGGAGCGGGCCGGTCTGGTCGGCAAGCAGCGGCACGGGAGGGAGCGGCTGGTGTCCGGCAACCCCGACGGGCTGCGGCGGGCCGCGCGACTGCTCGACGAGTACGAGCGGATCTGGCGGCACCGCGCGCTGGCGATCGAGGACATCCTGGCCGAGGACGAGGACAAGGAGGACGCGTGATGGTGGTCATCAACTCGCACAAGGACATCGAGGCGTTGACGCTGACGTTCGAGGCGGAGTTCGGCGCGCCGGTGGAGCGCGTGTGGCGGGTGTGGTCGGACCCGCGGCGGCTGGAGCGGTGGTGGGGGCCGCCGGGCTGGCCCGCGACCTTCGAGCGGCACGACTTCACCGTCGGCGGCCGGTCGGCGTACTACATGAGCGGCCCGGAGGGCGAGAAGTACCACGGCTGGTGGAAGATCACCGCGCTGACCCCGCCCACCGGGCTGGAGTTCGAGGACGGCTTCGCCGACGACGCCGGCCAGCCGATCGAGGCGATGGGCGCCACGCGGACCTCGGTCACCCTCTCCCCCGCGGGCGGCGGCACCCGGGTGGTGTCGGTGACGACCTTCGCCTCGGTGGAGCAGCTGGAGAAGCTGTCGGAGATGGGCATCGAGGACGGCCTGCGGCGGGCCATGGGGCAGATCGAGGCGGTGCTGGCCGACGACTGAGTCCACATCGGACCCGAACGAGCGCGGTCTCGGCTTGGCCGAGACCGCGCTTTTCGCTATGCGGCGCCCGCCGGACCGAGACTCACCGGACCCAGACTCACCGGACCCAGTTGAGCGGCGGCCAAACCCCGCAGCGCACGGCTTCCACATCGGACATGCGGCGCGAGCGGTCGGGGGCGTTGCGGTCGGCGCGCCGCATCCGCGCCGCCGCCTCGCCCCGCCTCAGCCGCTCCACGTCGCTCTCGGTGCTGCTGTTCGAACGGTCGACCATCCCCGCACCTCTCTTCGTCGTGATCCCCGAACACGGCACGTTCGACACTCAGAGTAGTGAAGACACTCCTTTCAGTCACGGTAGCTCCGGCGCGCCGCTCGCGCAAGTACTCGGCGATCGAACGGTCGCCACCGGGCCCCGGTCGACAAGAACAGGGTTACCGATCTCGCCGCGGCCACACCCGCGGGTTCGCCACGGGCCAAATATGTCCACAAAGGACCATTTGTGGGTCGGTGCGGGCCGACCGGACCGGTCGGTCATCCTTTCCGCTCGCTCCCTCGGCGTTCACCGAGCCGCCCGGCGGGTGGGATGGTCGTGATCGGACAAGTTCTCGATCACGGGTAACAGCGGCCACCCGCGTCGCGACCTCAAGGGCGATCCGGGCGTTGCGGAGCCCGGGGTCGCGAGGGGGTCTCATGGGCGTCGCCGTGGTGTCGACCGAGGACGACGACAGCATCGCCGGGCTGGTGCTCACCAGGGCCGGGGTATCCACTCCGGACGTTTCGGCGGCGACGACCGGACTGGCCGCGCGCGCGGGTGGCACGGACGTCCTCACCGAACGAACGACCGAGCAGCTGACCGAGGCGGACTGGCTGGGTTCGCTCTGGGAGACCTGCCTTGGCGCGCGGCTGGAACTGCGCCACGTCACCGACCCCCGTGAGCACCGCGTGGACACCTACCTCTTGGTCCGCGCGCCGGGAGCCGCCGAGTTGGTGTCCCGGATCGCCGACCGCGTCCCACCCGGGCTGACCGCAACGGTCATCACCGCCGAGTCGGACCTGAAGCGCATTCTCCTGCCCTTTCCCCTGGACCCCAACGGAATCGTCGAGATCGGCAAGACGATCAGCGCCCGGCCGGGCGCGGGCGGCGACACGGACGCGCCCCGGATCGCGGCCGTGACACCGTGGCGGGGTTCGACGCCGATGACGTGGCGTCGCTTGTGGACAGAGCTGGTGGCGCAGCCGGTGCCGGTCCTGGTCTCCACCGGTTTGCGCCCGTTCCGCGTCGACGACGACCTGAAGTCGCTGCTGGCCGGGCACACGGAGCGGTTGCGGCAGCTGTCCCGCTCCGGCCCCTCGCCGACGGGCAGCGTGTTCGGCCGCAGGCGGGCGCCGGACGACTTCGCCGCGGCCGCGGTCCCGCTGTTCGCCGACGCCGTCGACCGCTACGCCGACCGCGCCTTCGACGTGCGGGTGTCGCTGGCCGCCGCCGGGCCGCTGTCCCGGCGGCTGACCCACCAGGTCGCCGAGGCGGTGTCGACCGGTGACGCGGCGGCCGGGCTCGCGGGCAGGCCCGCGTCGATCACGTGGCCGGGCGCGGCGGAGGTCACGACCGCCTGGCAGAACGTCACCGGGCTCGGGTTCACCCGGTTGCTGCGGGTCCAGGACCCGATCGACGCCGTCGGGCCGGTCGAGCGCGGGCTGGCGACCACGGCGACCGTCGCGGAGGCGACCGCCGCGTTCCGGCTACCCGCCCCCTGACCAGCCGATGTAGACGCGGAGCCACCGCCCGATTACCGTGAGTGGTTCAGTCGAGGTGGAGGGGCGGGCGATGGCCGACGTGACCGACGAGACCCTACTGGCGGTTCCGGTGCCCCGGACCTGCCCGTACACCCCGTCGGCGGAGTACGCGCGGCTTCGGGAGCGGGAGCCGGTGGCCCGGGTGCGGCTCCCCAACGGCGAGCCCGCGTGGCTGGTGACCCGCTACGCGGAGGTGCGGGCGCTGCTCGCCGACACCCGGTTCAGCTCCGACCGGCGCGCCCCCGGGTTCCCGTTCCTGCTGCGCGCCAAGCCGAACCTGACCTTCCGGGACCGGGTGCCGATGCTGTCGCTCGACCCGCCCGAGCACGGCCCCGCGCGGCGGGCGGTGCTGGGTGAGTTCACCGTGCGCCGCATGCGCGAGCTGAGGCCGCGGGTCCAGCGAGTCGTTGACGAGTGCGTCGACGCGCTGCTGGCCGGTCCCCGGCCCGCCGACCTGGTCGCGGCGCTGGCGCTGCCGGTGCCGTCGCTGGTGATCTGCGAGCTGCTCGGCGTCCCCTACGCCGACCACGTGTTCTTCCAGGAGCGCAGCGCGGCGGTCGTGCGGCGGTCGACCGCACCGGACGACCGCGACCGGGCGATCCGGGAGCTGCAGGAGTACCTGAGCGGGCTGATCACCGCCAAGGCCGCCGACCCCGGCGACGACCTGCTGGGCAGGCAGGTCCGGCGGCAGCGCGCGGCGGGCGCGGAGGACCACGCCGAGCTGGTGTCGCTGGCCACCCTGCTGCTGATCGCGGGCCACGAGACCACCGCGAACATGATCTCCCTGGGCACCATGACCCTGCTGGAGCACCCGGACCAGCTGGCCGCCGTGCGCCGGGACCCGGGGTTGGTGCCGGGCGCGGTCGAGGAGCTGCTGCGCTACCTCAGCGTCGTGGAGAGCGCCCTGTCCCGCGTGGCCACCGCGGACCTGGCGATCGGCGGCACCCCGATCCGCGAGGGCGAGGGCGTCCTCGCCGTCGGCCACGCCGCCAACCACGACCCCGCCGCCTTCCCCGACCCGGACACCTTCGACGTCCACCGCGACGCCCGCCACCACGTGGCCTTCGGCTACGGCCCGCACCAGTGCCTCGGCCAGAACCTCGCCCGCCTGGAACTCGAGACCGTCTTCGCCACCCTCTTCCGCCGCGTCCCCACCCTCGCCCTGGCCACCCCGGCGGACGAGCTGCCGTACAAGGACGACGCCACGATCTACGGGCTCTACACCATGCCGGTCACCTGGTGAGCGGTGTCGCGGCCGTACGGCCCTGACGTGGCCCGCCGCCGGGGCAACAGGCTGGGGGCGGGCGTCGGGATCGGGGAGGTCGTGTGCGTATCGGACGATCGTGCTCTGCGGGGTCTTCTGCCTGCTGACCGCCGTGCCCGCGGCGGCCGAGGTGGGCGGGTACCGGGTCGTCGGCCTTGAGACGCCAGGGGTGTGGAGCGCGGTCGCGGATGTGAACAACGCCGGCACCGCTGCCCGGCCACCTGGACACGTACGTGTACGCCATCAACGGTTCGGGCACCGCCGTGGGCCAGTCATACCGCTACACCAACGAGAACTTCGAACCCGTGCGCTGGAACCCGGGGGGCACCCCCACCCGGTTGCCGACGCTGCGCGGCACGACGACGAACACCCCCTTCCACATCAGCGACCGGGGCGCGATAGCCGGGCAGGGCTACCTCGCGGACGGGGACCGCTTCTGGAGCCGCGCGGAGCTCTGGCTGCCGACCCACCGGTGAGCGGAGGGCACACCGCTGTCCCGTCCCGGTGGAACCGAGGACAGGTCACAGCCGCATGGCCCTGATGTGCGCGCACGCCGGGGCGGCACACTTGCGCGGGGCGTACCGGGGAGGGAGATATGTTGCTGCGCAAGGGAATGGTGTGCACTGCTGTCGGTTTGTTGCTCTCGGTGTCGATCCCGGCGGTGGCCGCGGGCGCGGAGGCGCGCGGGTTCACGGTTGTGGCGTTGGAGACGCCGGGATCGGTGAGTCGGGTCACGGGGCTCAACGACTCCGACATGGCGGTCGGGGTGCTCATACCGGACGAGTACCCGTGGGACACGATACCGGTGCGGTGGGGGCGCGATGGCGGGTTGACCCGGTTGACGCTGCCCGAGGACGCCGACGCCGGGTACGCGTACGGCATCAACAACGAAGGTACCTGTGCGGGAATGGTCTACAGCGAGGCCACGCTCGTCCAGCGACCCGCGCGGTGGGATCTCGACGGGCGGGTGACCGAACTGCCCGGGGCACCGGGGTTCCCGGAGACCGCCGCGATGAGGGTGACCGACAGCGGGTGGGTGGGCGGCTTCGCGACCAACGACCGGCTCCCGGCCCACCCGTGGCACGCGGTGCGGTGGGACCCGGCGGGTGGCATCGAGGTACTCGAGCCGCTGCCCGGCGACGAGCACAGCTCGGTCACCGGGTTGACCGACGACGGCGTGGCCTATGGCTTCTCCGCGCGCAAGCGCGCGACCGGCGCCCCGTCCGCCGCTGTCCGCTGGGGCCCGGACGGCACGCCCACCGCGCTGCCGGTGCCGTCGTGGGCGACCGGGTCCGAATTGCGCGGCCTCCGCGGCCGGTTCGCCTACGGCAGCGTCGGCCTCCCGAACGGTCGCAGCGCCGCGGTTCGGTGGAACCTGCGCGAGGACGCCACCACGGTGACCGTCCTCGAGCCGGAGGGGTTCGAGTGGCCGTACGTCTGGGGCGTCAACGCGCGCGGCGAGACCCTCGGGAGCGGGCAAGGTCTCGAGGACCGCCACCAGAAGGCGTTTCGGTGGAACAGATCGGGCAAACCGACCGAACTCGCGCCGCTCCCCGGCGACGACTGGGCGACCGCGAACGCCATCAACGGATCCGGTGCGGCCGTGGGGACCTCGACGAACCCGGACCGCACGGAGACCCGCACGGTGCGCTGGTCCCCCTCGGGGCGGATCGCCGAACTGCCCCTGTTGCCCGGAACCGGCTACGAATCGCCCGAGTACACCAACGAACGCGGTTCCGCGGCGGGTCAGGCCTACTCCACGACCGAGCCCCACAGCCGCGGCGTGCTCTGGGTGGCGACCGACGACTGAGACGCCCGCGGGCAAGGTGCACGCGGCAAGATCCACACTATCGTGTGGCGATCGGTACCGATCGCGAACAGCTGTCGTTTACTGGAAGACCGTGCTGCACGTGCATGATCACGTGCAGGGCAACGGCGGCCCGCCGGGGCGAGGTGCTCCCGGACCAGGCGGGCCGCCGTCTCCGAACAGGGGGTGGAGGCTGGTGTCAGCATCATCAGCCTCCGCCCCCGCCTCCCGGGCGCGTTCCCTTGCCCGGAAAGGTTTTCCCTCAGGGAGTGACGCGCCTGCGTCGGAACTGCTGGACGAACTCCCCGACGAAGGCCACGCCCGCGACCACTCCCACGGTCGGCACCGCGACCGGGGCCAGCACGTGGAACAGCAGCAGGACCGCGCCGAGCACCGCGACCATGAACACCATGGTGACGGCGAAGTCGTACCGCGCCGCGCGCCGCCGCGCGCCGCCGCGCGGCCGCCTTGTCCGGCCGCGCCGGGGTTTCCGGCGACCGACTCCCGCGCCCGTCCAACTCGATGAGCACGAGCGGCGTCCGGCCGCCGCTGCCGACCGGGTGATCGCGTTCCCCCCGGCCGGGGAGATGACCGTGTCTGCCTGGCTCGTCGGCCGCGCACACTTGTAAGGTCACCACTTGGTTCGTGCCTCCTGTTCGCTTCACACTCGGTCCAGAGGTGCGGGCCGGTCTGGACGTGCGGCTCCCCGGCGCCTACCGGGGAGCCGCACTTTCACGTCCATCCCGCCCTCGCGGCAATCATGCAGGAAGCCCCACGCGGTTTTCCAACCGACCGCCGAGTCTGCGACGAATCGCTCCTTCGCGGAGCCGAACGGTCGCGGAGAACGGGGGGACGGTGGGAGTACCGAGAAGCGACTCGCAATGACACGCGTACTTTACCCAGACCGGGAAACGCCTGACTGTCACCCCATCGGGTGGAGCGCCGGTAGTCCACTGGCGGCATGGGGAAATGCCAGTGGACCAGGCGATGTCACGAAGTTTTTTGAAGATCAATACCGGAGACGACCGCGCTCCGCCCACCCCTAGGCGCAATATTCACCCGAAAGTGTGGGCAACCTTCCGGCCACGCGGAAGACTCGCCCGTCCCGTTTTTGTCCAGTTCGCATTCGCGTACAAAACCGCGGAAATCCCGCCATTCACCGGTCCGCTCCCACGCACAGCGGACGCACAGGTCGCTCCCAACGCGCTCCCAGAACCGTCGGCGACGGTAGGGGCAGTCGACCGGAAGGACCGCCCGTGACCGCCCTCACCGAACCGCCGACGCTGCCCGCGACCGTCCCGACGACCTCGCCCGCGGGTGTCGACCGCGGCGTGCGAATCGCCGCCGGTTCGGCGCTGTGGGCGGCGCTGCTGCTGGTCACGTACTGGTGGACCACCGGCGGCGGCCTCGGGGCGCTGGCGGAGTGGGAGTCCGGCCTGACCTCCCTCGGTCGCCTCACCGGCCTGGTCGCGTCCGTGCTGCTGCTGGCGCAGGTCCTGATGATGGCCAGGGTCCCGGTCCTCGAACGCGCCTTCGGCCAGGACCGCCTCGTCCGCCACCACCGCGTCGTCGGGTTCACCTCGGTCAACCTCATGCTGGCCCACGTCGTCCTGATCACCTGGGGCTACGCGGCGGGCGACCTGGTCGAGACACCCGCGACGTCCTGGCAGCTGGTGACCGAGTACCCGGGCATGCTGCTGGCGCTCGCGGGCACGGTCTGCCTGGTGCTCACGGCCGTGACCAGCGTCAAGGCCGCGCGCCGGAAGATCCGCTACGAGTCGTGGCACCTGCTGCACCTCTACGCCTACCTCGGCGTCGGCTTGGCGCTGCCGCACCAGTTGTGGACCGGCCAGGACTTCCTGTCCTCCACCGCGACCACGGTGTTCTGGTGGTCCCTCTGGGGCGCCTCCGTCGGCGCGGTGCTGGTCTGGCGGCTAGGGGTCCCGATCACGCGGAACCTGCGGCACCGGCTGCGCGTCAGCGCCGTGGTGCCGGAGGGCGACGGCGTGTACTCGGTGCACCTCACCGGACGGGACCTGCGCCTTTTCCCGGCTCAGGCCGGTCAGTTCCTCGGTTGGCGGTTCCTCGACCGGAAGGGCTGGACACGCGGCAACCCGTACTCCCTCTCCGCCGCGCCCGACGGCCGCGGCCTGCGCATCACTGTGCAAGCGTTGGGCGACAACAGCATCCGCGTCGCACAGCTGCGACCCGGCACCCGGGTCCTGTTCGAAGGCCCCTTCGGCAGGCTCACCGAACGCGCCCGTGCGAGTCGGAAGGTGGCGTTGATCGGCGCGGGTGTCGGCATCGCGCCGCTGCGCGCGCTGGCCGGGGGAATGGCGTACGCGCCGGGCGAAGCCGTTGTGCTGCACCGGTTCACCGACCGCCCCCTCTTCGAGACCGAGTTCCAGGACCTGGCCCGGCAACGCGGGCTCCGGGTGGTGCCCCTCCCGGGCCACCGCCGCGGCCACGACTCCTGGCTCGGCGACGGCGTCGCGCGGCTCGACGACCTGGCGGTCCTGCGCGCGCTGGTACCCGATATCGCCGACCACGACGTGTACGTGTGCGGTCCGGCGCCGTGGGCGGCGCTGGTGTGCCGCACGGTCCAGGCCGCCGGGCTCCCGGCCGCGCGGCTGCACGTCGAGCACTTCGAGTGGTGAGGTCATGAAACGCGTCGTCATGTGGGGTTTGAGCACGCTCACCGTCCTCGTGCTCCTCTTCGGTTACCACACCTCGACCTCCGCCGCGCTGCCCGCGAGTTCGGAGGTGGTCGCGGTCGGCACGTCGTCGGGTGGCCGGACGGTCACCGGTCCGGTGGCGCAGACCCGCTGGGGTGCGGTGCAGGTCGCGATCACCCTGGCGGACAACAAGGTCACCGCGGTCACCGTGCTCCAGTCCCCCGATGCCAACCGCAAGGACCAGCAGATCAACGCCCGCGCGCTGCCCATCCTCACCGAGGAGGCGCTCGACGCGCAGAGCGCCGACATCGACATGGTCAGCGGCGCTACGGTGACCAGCGAGGGCTACCGCGAGTCCCTCCAGGGCGCGCTCGACGAGGCGGGGCTGTGATGGCACCATCCACACCGGACTCGAAGCGCTACGTCGAGCACGTCATGGGCATGCCGATCAGCCTCGCCCTGCGCGGCGCGCACACCGACGACGCGTCGGCGCGGTCGGCGTGGGCGGCGGTGATGGCCGAGTTGCGCGAGGTGGACCGCGTGTTCAGCACGTTCCGCGTGGACTCGGTGATCTCCCGCCTCGGCCGCGGCGAGATCGGCCCGGTGGACTGCCCACCCGAGGTCACCGAGGTGCTCGGACTGGCCGAGTGGGCCGAGCACGACTCCGGCGGCGCCTTCCGCGTCCGGCGCCCGGGCCCGGACGGCGAGTCCGTGCTGGACCCGAACGGCGTGGTCAAGGGCTGGGCGGCCGAGCGCGCCGCCGAGCACCTGCGCGCGTTGCCCGACACCGGCTTCTGCCTCTCCGCAGGCGGCGACCTGGTCTGCCGGACCCTCGACCCGGACGGCGCGCCGTGGCGCGTCGGCGTCGAGGACCCGCGCTCCCCCAGCAAGATCATCGCCGTCATCCCGATCCGCTCCGGCGCGGTCGCGACCTCCGGCACCGCGCACCGCGGCGAGCACATCGTGGACGGCCGCACCGGCCGCCCGCCCGCCGACGTCGCCTCGGTGACCGTCGTCGCCGACACCCTCACCTGGGCCGACATCGACGCCACCGCCGCCTACGCGCACGGCCGCGACGCCGCCACCTGGCTGCGCACCCGGCCCGACCGCACCGGCCTGGTCGTCTGGCGCGACGGCCGCACCACCGTCGTGGCCTGATCCCGCCCCTTCGGGCGCCCGCGCGGGCGGCTGTCCACCTCGGTCACCACACCACCGGCTGAACGGCGGCCCAGTGCGGTCCGGATCACACCGTCCACCCTAACGGTCCACCTTGGCCACACGATGACCACAAAGCGACCCGGCGGGGTAATGGGTATCGTGGTTGATCGACGCGGCTTTCCCGGAGGTGGAATATGGGCGGAACGCACCCTGGACCCGACCCGTTCTCGCGTTTGTCCGTGCGGCGAAACGCGATACCGGAATGCGTACCCGGTTGCGCCTTTCAGCCCCGGGTCGCGGCGCGTTTGGGGCATTGACAGCAGGTGGGAGCCCGCCTAGCGTGACCCGGCGTCGCCGCGTTTAGCGAGCAGCGCGGCGGTTCGGCCTTTCGGCGGGGCATTACCAGTATTCACAGAACAGGAGCATTGTGTCCGCAGGGGGCGCCAAATCCGGCTTTCTGGCGTATTCGACGTTGCTGCGTTCGCCCGGGGCCGCGGCACTGGGCCTGTGGGGCTTCGTCGGGCGCTTCCCCATCGCCATGCGCTCGCTGGCCTGCCTGCTGCTGGTGTCCGCGGCGACCGGTTCACTCGGACAGGCCGGGGTGGTCGCGGCGACGCTGCTGGTCGCGCAGGGGCTGGCGAGCCCGGTGCTCGGGCGGCTGGCCGACCGGCACAGCCAGCGGCGCGTGCTGCTGCTCGCGTGCGCGGGCCACGGCCTGGGCCTGGTCTGGCTGCTGGTGGCGGCGGTGCTGCGGGCGCCGCTGTGGCTGCTGGTGGTCGCGGCGGTGGTGACCGGCTGCTCGTCGGTGTCGCTGACGTCGTTCATGCGGGCCAGGTGGGCCGCGCTGGTCGACCAGGGCGGGCTGCGCACCGCGTACGCGCTCGAGTCCATGTTGGACGAGACCATCTTCCTGCTGGGACCGCTGCTGGCCACGGCGCTGGCCACCGCGGCGCACCCGGCGGCGGGGCTGGTGGCGTGCGTCGTGCTGACCACCGCGGGCTCGATCGCGCTGGCGCTGCACAAGCCGTCCGAGCCCGGCGTGAAGCCGGTCGACCCGAGCGGGCCGCGGCGGGCGATCGCGGTGCGCGGCGTGCAGGTGTTGATCGTCGCCTACGCGGGGTTGGGTTTCCTGCTCGGCGCGGTGGACGTGACCATGGTCGCGTTCGCGAAGGAGCAGGGGTCGCCCGGGATGGCCGGGGTGTTCCTGTCGCTCACGGCGGTGGGGAGCCTGGTCGCGGGCGGGGTGTACGGGGCGGTGGACTGGCGGCTGTCGCAGGCCCGGCTGCTGTCGATCACCGCCGGGACGGTGGCGGTGGGCACGGTGCCGCTGGCGTTCGCCGGGTCGTCCCTGGCGATGGCGGGGTTGGCGGTGGTGGCCGGGGTGGCCCTGTCGCCGTCGTTGATCGCGGGTAGCACGTTGTTGGAGTCGTTGGCACCCAGGGGTTCCCTGTCGGAGGGGTTCTCGTGGCTGAGCAGCGCGGGCGCGCTCGGCATCGCCGCGGGCACGGCGGTGGGCGGGCGGCTCGCCGAGTCCGGCGGTTCGTCGCACGCGGCGCTGGCCGCGGTCGGCGGCGGGGTCGTCGCGCTGGCGTTGAGCCTGTTGGGCCAGTCCGCGTTGCACGCGGGCACCCGGGACGTGCCCGCGGGTAGTGGTTCGGTCGTGGAGAGGTGAGGGAAACACCATGAGCACAACAGAGTCGGTTGAGCCGGTCACCGAGGAACTGGGCGGGGTCCCGGTGCCCCGGTTGGGTTTCGACGAGTTCCTGGCGTTCGGCCGGGAGGCGCTGATCCGGGCGGACGTGCCCGTGGTGATCACGCTGCCCGACAGCGTCCAAGGGCTGGGCCGCGAGGGTGTCGCGGAGCGGCTGGGCGACATGTCGGTGACGCTGTTCACCGAGCCCAGCGACAAGCAGAACTCCGCGCGCTGGACCACGCGCGACATCAAGCTGCGCGAGTTCTTCGCCGACGAGCGGTACCTGACCGACCCGGGCACGTGGAACCGGATCGTGTCCAACATCCGCAACAACCCGGCCGACGTCAACGCGATCCTGGGCTTCGACGCCGGGGAGCTGTTCGACTACCGGCGCTCGCTCAACGCGGCGAACCTGTGGATCAGCCACAAGGGCGTGTTCACCCAGAGCCACTTCGACGAGCTGGAGAACTTCAACATCGCGCTGGAGGGCCGCAAGCGGTTCGTGCTGGCGCCGCCGGGGTCGTGGGACTACTACCCGCGCTCGCTGCGCAAGGGCTTCGGCGACAAGTCCCAGGCGTTCGACTTCGACAACGTCGACGCGCGGCGGTTCCCCAAGCTGGTGGGCCGGTTGGCCGAGCGGCGCGAGCTGGTCCTGGAGCCCGGTCAGATGCTGTACCTGCCGCTGGGCTGGTGGCACCAGGCGGAGTCGCTGGCCGACATGAACATCAACATGAACTTCTGGCTGCGCGACACGAAGATCCTGCGCCGCCCGTACGTGCTCGGTGTCGCGCTCTACACCGCGCTCTACCGCAAGCTCAAGGGCGTCTACAACTACCAGCCCGCGGAGTCGCAGTCGTGACCGGGCGCGAGTCGATCACCCCGCCGCACCGGTACCGGGACAACGACAAGGCCGTCGGGATCGGCAACGCGTTCTGGGACATGTCCGAGCGCAACGGTCTCGCCGGGATCGTCGCCGAGCTCGACGACGGCCTGCTGCGCACCGCCGACGGGCACGAGTTCGTCAACTTCACCTGCTGCTCCTACCTCGACCTCGACTCGCACCCCGAGGTGATCGAGGGCGCGGTGGCCGCGCTGCGCCGCTTCGGCGTGCTCGACCACTGCATCCCGCGCAGCCGCGTGCAGATCCCGGCGCTGCTGGAGCTGGAGGCGTCGCTGGGCGAGCTGTGGGACGCCGACGTGGTGTCCGCGATCTCGGCGGGGGTGGCCAGCGCGGGACTGCTGCCGCTGGTCGCGTCCGGGCACCTCGGTGACGGGACCCGGCCGCTGATGGTGTTCGACAAGTACTGCCACGTGTCGATGGCCAACGCGAAGCCCGCGTGCGCGGACGAGACCGAGGTGGTCACCTGCGCCCACCACGACCTCGGCTTCCTGGAAGACATGTGCAAGCGCTACGAGCGGGTCTGCTACGTCGTCGACGGTGCCGACAGCCTCGGCGGGTACGCGCCGGTGAAGGAGCTCAACGACCTCCAGGACCGGTACGGGCTGCTGGTCTACTTCGACGACTCGCACTCCGTGTCGGCCTACGGCGAGCGCGGCATGGGGTACGTGCGGGAGAACAGCAGGCTGCAGGACGCGCGCACGGTCACCGTGGCCACGCTCAACAAGGCGTTCGGCACCAGCGGCGCGGCGATCGTGCTGGACGGCTTCGACAAGTCCGTGCTGCGGGTGATCGAGCGGTTCGCCGGGGCGCTGAGCTACTCGCAGCCGATGAACACCGCCGCCGTCGGCGCGTCCTTGGCGTCCGCGGCGATCCACCGGACGCCGGAGCTGGTCACGCGGCAAACCCGGCTGGCGGCCAACATCGAGCTGTTCGACTCGCTGGTGCGGACCGCGCAGTCGGGGGCGGAGTTCCCGATCCGGGTCGTGCCGATGGGCGACGACGCCGTCATCGACGCGGGCAGGCGGGTGTTCGAGGCCGGGTTCTACGTCTCGCCGGTGTTCTTCCCGATCGTGCCGCGCGGCACGGCCGGGCTGCGGGTGATGATGCGAGCCGGTCAGACGGTCGACCAGATCCGGTCGCTGTGCCGGGTGCTGGTCGAGGTCGGCGCCGACGCGGTCACCCTGGCCGACGAGGTGCCGGGCGGGGTGCTGCGGTGACCGGGGCCATCCCGCGCAGCGTCCTGTACACCCCGGCGCTGTCGCTGGACCGGGTCGTGAAGGCGTGGTCGTACGACGCGGACGTGCACCTGGTCGACCTGGAGGACTCGGTGCCGCCCCGGGAGAAGGCGGCGGCGCGGGAGGTGTGCCGCGCGGCCCTGGCGAAGGCGCCGAGACCGGAGAACGTCGCCGTCCGGGTGAACCCGCTGGGCACGGTCGAGGCGGTCCACGACCTGGTGCTGCTGGCCGAGTCGGCGGTGCGGCCCGGGTTCGTGGTGATGACGATGGTCGAGTCGGCGGTCGAGGTGCGCCTGCTGCGCGACACCCTGGCGGGCGCCGGGGCCGCGCCGGAGGTCTACGTGACCGTCGAGACCGTCGCCGCGCTGGCCGACCTCGACGCGATCACCGCGGCGGCCGACGGCCTGGTCCTCGGCTCGGCCGACCTGGCCGCGACGCTGGGCGTGGAGATCACCTGGGCCGGGATGCTCGCCGCCCGCCAGGCGATGGCCCTGGCCTGCGCGCGGCACGGCAAGGCGTGCGTGGACACGGCCAACTTCCGGCTGTCCGCGCCGGACGTGCTGGCCGACGAGCTGACCCGGATCCGGGAGCTGGGCTTCCACGGGAAGGCGACCGTGCACCCGGCGGAGCTGCCCGCGATCAACGCGGCCCTGCGCCCGGACCCGGCGGAACTGGCCAGGGCGCGGCGCGTGACGGAGGCGGTCCACGCGGCGGGCGGCGGGGTGGCGGTGCTGGACGGCGCGATGGTCGGCCCGCCCTTCGCCCGGCTGGCGGAGATGACGGCGGTGCGGGGAGACGCGTGGACAGCGCGGTTCGGAGGTGCGCGGACCGCACTGCTGGGGGGAGATGGCGTGGTCGAGCAGCGTGGGGGTGCGCGGTGAGAACGACGTGGACGACGGTCGACCGGATCGCTCCGGCGGATGGGGACGGTGCGGTCGGACGGCGCGGGGGTGCGCGGTGACGGCGGTGGAGATCCCGGCCACGGACCTCGTGGCGCCGGTGCGGGTGGCGGTGCTCGGCACCGGGGCGATCGGGCAGGACCTGGTGCACAAGGCGCTCCGGTCGCCCGTGTTGGACTGCGCGCTGGTGGCGGGGCGCAACCCGGAGTCCGCGGGCTTGCGGCACGCGGCCCGGCTCGGCTGCCCGACCAGCGCGGACGGCGTCGACGCGATCCTGGCGGCGGAGCGGTTCGCGGTCGTGTTCGACGCGACCAGCGCCGCCGCGCACGCCGAGCACCGGCGGCTGCTGGAGCCGCTGGGCACGCTGCTGGTCGACCTGACGCCGAGCAAGCTGGGCCGGATGGTGGTGCCGACGGTCACCGGGGTGCCGGAGTGCGCCGACATCAGCCTGGTCAGCTGCGGCGGTCAGGCGGCGGTGCCGGTGGCGCACGCGCTGGCGGGCCGGTACCGGGTCGAGTACCTGGAGGCCGTGTCGACCGTGGCCAGCACGATCGCGGGCCGCGCGACCCGGATCAACCTCGACGAGTACGTGGCCACCACCCGCCAGGCGCTCAGCGAGTTCACCGGGGTGCGCGACACCAAGGCGATCCTCAACATCAGCCCGGCGGTCCCACCCGCGACGTTCCGCACGGCCGTCCGCGCGATCGTCCCGGGCGCCGAGGTCGAGGAGGTCCGGGCCGCGGTGTCCACGGCGGCGAAGGCCGTGCGCACCTTCGCGCCGGGCTACGAGGTGCTGGGCTGCACCGTGACCGGCGACCGCGTGGTGGTGTCGGTCGAGGTCACCGCCAACAGCGATGTGCTGCCGCACTACGCGGGCAACCTCGACATCATCAACGCGGCCGCCATCCTGGCCGCCGAGCAGCACGCGGGCCGCTTGGCGCGCTCCGCGAGAACCGGGGTGCACCGATGACCCGGATGGCCATCCACCGCTCGGCAGTGCGCCGCCAGCCGATATCCGCCCATCAACACACGGCCTGTCACGCGTGGTCCAGGGAACCGGGGGTGCACCGATGAACCGAGTCATCATCCACGACCCCACGTTGCGCGACGGGCAGCACGCGGTGCGCCACCAGCTCGACGTCGCCGCGTTGCGCGGGTACGCCGAGGCCGCCGACGCGGCCGGTGTGCCGGTGGTCGAGGTCGGCCACGGCAACGGGCTGGGGGCGTCGTCCCTCCAGGTCGGGCGGGCCGCCGTGAGCGACGACGTGATGCTCTCGACCGTCCGGGAGGCGTTGCGGCACAGCCGGATGGGCGTGTTCATGCTGCCCGGCTGGGGCACGTCCACGGACCTGCACCGGGCGCTCGAGCACGGCGCGGACGTGGTGCGGATCGGGGTGCACTGCACCGAGACCTCGCTGGCCGAGCGGCACCTGGGCTTCCTCGCGGAACAGGGCGCGGACGGGCACTGCGTGCTGATGATGAGCCACATGGCTTCCCCCGACCAATTGGCCGAGCACGCCGTCGCGGCCGTCGGCTACGGCGCGCGGGCCGTCGGCCTGATGGACTCGGCGGGCAACTTCCTGCCACCGGACGTGTCCGCGCGCATCGGTGCGATCGCCGCCGCCGTCGACGTGCCGGTCATCTTCCACGGGCACAACAACCTGGGCATGGCGGTCGCCAACTCGGTCGCCGCCGCGCAGGCCGGGGCCACGATCATCGATGGCTGCGCGCGCGGCTTCGGCGCCGGCGCGGGCAACACCCAGCTGGAGGTGCTGGTGCCGGTGCTCGAACGCCTCGGCTTCGACACCGGCATCGACCTCTACGGCCTGCTCGACGCGGCCGAGTTCGCCGAGCGCGAGCTGATGCCCGCGCCGCCGGTCACCGGGTCGCTGAGCATCGTCAGCGGGCTCGCCGGGGTGTTCTCCGGCTTCAAGCACCAGGTGCTGGACGCGGCGGGCCGGGCCGGGGTGGACCCCCGCGACGTGTTCTTCGAGCTGGGCAGGCGGCAGGCGATCGCGGGCCAGGAGGACCTGATCGTGGACGTGGTCGCCGAGCTGGGCCGCCGGGAGGTCGCGTGACCACCACCGTCACCGCCGCGCGGATGTCCGGTCCGAAGCGGATGCTGCGGGTGGTCGACGCGCTGGCTGAGGTGTTCGCCGACCTCGCGGCGGGGGCGACTCGCTCGCCGTCGCGGACGGTCGTCGAACACGGTGACAGCCAGCTGCTGGCCGGGACAGCCGTGTGGGAGCGTCGCGGGGTGGGCAGCGTGAAGATCACGACGCTGACACCGGACAACCCCGCGCGCGGGCTGCCGCTGATCCACGGTGTCGTGGTGCTGACCGACCTGGTGACGGGCCGGATCACCGCGCTGCTGGACGGCGCCGAACTGACCGCCGTGCGGACCGGCGCGGTCGCCGCCCTGGCCACGCGGGTGTGCGCGGACCCGGGTGCGGACGAACTCTCCCTTGTCGGGGCTGGAGTTCAGGCAAGGGCGTTGGTGAACGCGGTGTCGGCCGTACGTCCGATCAGGACTGTTCGGGTGTTCTCCCGGACCCCGGCGCGGACCGGGGAGTTCGCGTCCTGGGTTCGGGAGAGCCACGGCCTGCCGGTGTCGGTGTGCGCCTCGGTGCGGGACGCCGTGGTGGACTCCCCGATCATCTGCACCGCGACGTCGACCTCGGGCTCGGAACCGTTGGTGGCGGCCGACTGGGTGGCGCGCGGCGCGCACGTCAACGTCATCGGCGGCACGCACGAGGATGCCGTCGAGGTCGACCCGGCGCTGCTCGCGGCGGCCTTCGTCGTGGTCGAGGAGCGCGCCGCGGCGGTCGAGGACGCCGGTGAGGTGCGGGCCGCGCTGGCCCGCGGCCTGATCACCGAGGCGGACCTGCACGACCTGGGCACCGTGACGGATCGACCCGTTGGCACCACGGTGTTCCGCGGTGTCGGTATGGCCATTGAGGACACCGCTGCCGCGGCGGCGCTCTACGAGGCGTCCGGGTGAGTGCGGCAGCGGACCATGAACGAGCGCTCGAACACGATGACGGTCTCACCGGTGGACTTGGTGCCGGTGGTCTCGACGGTGATGATCCCGTTGCCGGGCCGGGAGTTCGAGAGCCGCTTGCCGAGGATCCGGCTGGTGGCGTAGAGGGTGTCGCCGACGTAGACCGGGTCCTTGAGCCGGACCCGGTCCCACCCGAGGTTGGCCACGGCCCGCGCGGAGAGGGCCTGCACGGTCATGCCGCCGACGAGGCACAGCGTGATGCCGCTGTTGACCAGGATCCGCCCGTACTCGGCGCCCTCGCCGTAGGCGCGGTCGAAGTGCAGGGGGTGCTGGTTCATGGTCAGCAGGGTGAGCCAGGTGTTGTCGGTCTCGGTGAGCGTCCGACCGGGCCAGTGCCGGATCACCATGCCGGGCTCGAAGTCCTCGTAGTCGCCCCCGTGCTCCTCGACGAACTCGTCGTCCCCCACCTGCCGCAGCGTCATGCCCGCCCCTTCACGTTGGTTTGCAAAGGAAGTGCTCACCGATGACCACGCACCCCTGGTTCGGAGCTTACAGTTTCGCGCCGACGGCACCAGCCCCCGTCATCCGCGAGCGGCTGCACTACGAGATCCGCGACACGGGCTGGCCGTACCAGCCGTTCCTCCCCGCCGCCCCGATCGCCCTGCCCCGAGCCTCCCACGCCGAGCTGTTCCGCGCCGCTTCGGCACTGCTGGACCTGGTGCGGCGCACGGCCTTGGAGACGGCGGACACGACCGAGGGTCGGCTGAAGGCGTACCGGATGCCGGAGAGCGAGCACCGGCTGTTCGTGGCGGACCAACTCCTGGAGGAGCGCTACGCCGACCGCGTGGCCCGCCCGGACGTGGTGATCGGCCCGGACGGCCCGAAGTTCCTCGAGTTCAACGTCAGCGGCGCCCTGGGCGGTCCGATCGAGACGCACTGCCGGATGGCGGTGTGGCGTGACCTCTACGGCATCGACGGGTTGAGCCCGTTCGGCGCCCGGGCCGCGATGTTCCGGGACCTGTGCGTGGAACTCGGTGTGTCGCCGAGGGTGGCGATCGTCGGAAGTGCGCGGGACCAGGGGGTGTCGTCGACGCGGTACTTCGACCTGGAGTCCGAGTACTTCGGCGCCTTGGGCCTGCACGCGCGGTTCTTCGAGCCCGAGGATCTGCACGGAGCCTGGGATTGCGCGCCGGAGTCGCGGTACGGGGTGGGGTTGCGCAACTTCACCATCCCGGATTGGGAGGGCCTGGGGATCGACATGGCACCCGTGCAGGAGGCGCTGGACCACGGGTGCCTGCTGGTGGGCACGCAGACGTCGACTTTCCTGTCGAGCAAGGTGACCATGGGCCTGCTGTCGGAAGGACGGCCGTGGATGACCACCGCCGAACGCGCCTTGGTCGCGAAGTACCTACCGTGGACCCGAGTCCTGACCGACCGCCGAACAACCTGGGAGGACCGCGAGGTAGACCTGCTCCGCTTCACAGTGGACACTCAGGAGCGGTTGGTGTTGAAGGCGGGGCTGGGGATGAGTGGTGAACAGGTCATGATCGGCCGCGACACCGCCCCCGGCGAGTGGGAGTCGGCGGTGACCGCCGCGGCGGAGGTGGGGACGAGCGTCGTCCAGGAACACGTCACCCCGCAAACCTGCTCCCTGTGGGTGATCCCGGAGGAGGGAGACGAGGCCCACCAGGCGGAAGTCGCCCCGGTACTCGGCCCCCTCCTCTTCGGCTCCCACCCGGCGGGCATCATGACCCGCTTCTACGCCGACGGGAAGACCGGCATAGTCAGCGTCTACGGCGGCTCGGCATCGGACACCTGCGCGGTCGCGGTCTGATCGCCGAACCACGCGACCGCACCAGCCGAGCCGGACGATCTCGGACACCCGCCACCGCCCGGTCACACCGCGGTGTCGACCCCCTCCTGCCACGACGACCGGCTCGAGTCGGTCACGTGGCGGCGCCGAACCAGCGGGTCAGGTGCACCTGGAGTTCCCGTTGGTCGCCACCGACCCAGGCGACGTGACCATCCGGCCGCAGGAGCAGCGCGGGCACGTCCAACTCCTCGGTCACCTCCGCCACGTGATCCACCCTGTCCTCCCAGCCCGCCACCTGAAGCCCACCCGTCTGGTCGAGCAGAAGACCCCGACCACCGCGCATCCGCTCATAGAGACGACCGGTCTTGAGCGTCACGTCCCGCAGGCGTTTGCCCAGCAGGTCGTGGCCCTCACCGAGGTCGTACCGGATGTCGAGAGCGGTGATCTTCTCGATGAGCCTGCGGTTCACCTCGTCGATGTCCACCAACTCCGCCAACAGCCGCCGCACGGCCTGGGGGCCGGGATCGGTCGACATCAGGTGCATCTGCGCCCGCGTGTTGTCGAGCACGGCCGCGGCCACCGGGTGGCGTTCGGCCTGGTAGGTGTCGAGCAGATCGTCCGGCGCCCAACCCGCGACCGCCGCGGCGAGCTTCCACCCGAGGTTCACGGCGTCCTGGATGCCGAGGTTGAGCCCCTGCCCACCGGTGGGCGGGTGGATGTGCGCGGCATCGCCCGCCAGGAAGACGTTGCCCACCCGGTAGCGCTCGGCTTGACGGGTGGCGTCACCGAACCGGGACAGCCAGCGCGGGGAGTGGACACCGAAGTCCGTTCCCGCGTAAGCGTGGAGTTGCCGTTTGAAGTCGTCGAGGGTCGGCGGGATCGCACGGTCCTCCGCCACCCCGTCCGCCGGGACGATGACCCGGTAGTACCCCTCGCCGAGCGGCATGGTCCCAAACCGAGATTGCGTCTTGCGAACCTCAGCCCCCACAGCAGCCACCACCTCCGGCGACTCCGCGATGGCCATCTCCCCCAACAGCGTCTCCACGGTGGTGGGCTCACCGGGAAAGTCCACACCGACGAGCTTGCGAACCGTGCTACGACCACCATCGCAACCAACGAGGTACCGAGCCCGCAAGCAAGTCCCATCGGCAAGCTCAGCCGCAACCCCGCCATCCTGAGTGAGCCCAACGAGTTCAACACCACGACGAACCTCGGCACCCATCTCAACAGCACGCTCGGCAAGCAACCGATCAATAACAGTCTGCCGAATACCAAGAACATAGGAGTGACTGGTGTCGAGCCGCTCCGGCCACCCCTTGCCAAGCCCCGCAAAGAATCCCCCCACCGCATGCTTGGTCCCGAGGGCAAGGAACCGGTCCAGCAAACCACGCTGATCCATCAACTCGATGCTGCGCACATGCAACCCCAACGCCCGAACAACCGGCGTCGGCTCCACGTCCCGATCAAGCACCAGCACGCGCACACCGTGCAACCGCAACTCGCCCGCCAACATCAAGCCGGTCGGACCAGCCCCGACAATGACCACGTCGAACATGAACCGCCCATCCACTAAGCACACCCCCACACCCACAGGCCCCAACCACTACGGCGGGCAATTCTGGACCACAACCCAGCCCTTGCCACAAGCCCCCCAGTGCGCTATATGTTGAAGTGGGAGGGAGTCACTCCCCCAATCCCACACAACGGATCCCGCTCCCACACGGTCGAGCACCGGCCACCCCACAACCGCCGCAGGATCCCAGCCCCACCCAACGCAACGCGGCAACACCGGACCCACCCCACAACCGCCGCTTGAGTCCAGCCCCCCCGCCTAACGCAACGCGCCCGCACCATTCGCCTTGATTGGGTGGACTTGCTTTGCGTGGGGGGACGAGCCTGCCAAATTCTCCTGCGGGTGGGGTGGGCTTGCCCCTCCCCACCGCTCTTGCCCCACCGCAGGCTCGTAGGGGCCCTTGACCTCAAGGGGTCATTGCGACACGGTGTTTGACCAGAAGTTCGTTGTTGTCATCTTGTTCGCCGGTGGCATCACGAACCGGGTCTGGCGTTCCACCAGGGTCGGGATCTGAGACTTGCACGCGGACCCGAGGATTGGATCGCCTTCCCGGAAGTCGGGCACGGCCCGGTCCTCGTCCTCTTTCGGGCGTTCGCCGATGTTGACCATGCCCACGATCAGGTCATGTCGAGGCTGCTTCCGTCACGGTGACACACGTTTCGCGCGACCCGGATCGCAAAGCCTTGTGCGTCATGGCCCGCAACCCGCCCGCGCGTTCCAACTTGCGCGACTACGGTCGGGCACGCATCGCCGCAGCGCGTTTCCCCGACTTCACCGCTCGATAAGCCAGCCACCCACCAGTACGGGCTACCTCCCGAGCGATCACCGAATGACGCCGCACCAGCGCCCGCCCGATAAACCTGAAAGACCGCCTCGCTCTCAACTCCCGCGAAATCGTTTCCCGCTCCTCGGAACTCAACACCACACGCCACAGCATGATCTCTGATCACTCATCCCCGAGATCATCTCATGCCTGGCGCATCGACTCCTTGAGGTCAAGGACCGACAGAACCGGAAGATCAACAGCGAGCCTGTGGACAACTCACTGCCCGGCGGAAGCAGCACCCGCCTTGTCCCGGGCCAACAGGTCGGCAGCGATGCCCTTGGCCATTTCAGCAGGACGAGCATTCCGCAGCCGGATAGCGGTAATGATCGCTCCATCCGCCAACAGGTTGAGGGTCTCAGCAAGGCCATCAGCATCGTTGTACCCAGCCGCCACCAGCAGGTCACGGAGGTACGCGATCGTGGCCAGTTCGTGCCTGGCCGCGACCTGATGAGCCGGACTCTCCGGATCCGCCGACTCCACCATCGTGTGAATGGCGGCACACCCCCGGTAGTCATCGGCCACGAAGCGCTCCGCCAGGGCGTCTAACACGGTCAGCGGGGACCGCCGCGGGTTGCCACGGCGTCGGACAGCCAGGCGAGCCAGGTGTCGCTGAAGGTTCGGATCGTGAGGACGACCAGGTCGTCCTTGCTGGCGAAGTGCCGGTAGAACGACGCCCGGCCGACACCCGACACCGTCAACAGCCGCTCGACGCCGACGGCTCGGATGCCCTCCGCGTAGAACAGTTCCTGCGCCGCGCGCAGGAGGCGCTCGCGGGCATGGGTCGGCATCGGACGAGGATAGCACCCACAACGGTACCGTTCGGTACCGTCACGGACAGGGCGGCGCGTACGGCACGTCCTCGCCGACGTGCGCGCGCCAGCTGTCCGGGGTCAGAGTGCCGCGGGTGGTGTCACAGACCCGACGGGCATCGCCCACCACGTCGAGGTTCCACAGCCGCAGGGTCCGGTCCATGCTCCCCGTCGCCAGCGTCCGCCCGTCCGCGCTGAACGACACCGACAGCACGCCCGCGCCGTAGCCGCCGAGCGACTCCTCCGACAACACCGGCGCGCGCGGGTCGGAGACGTCCCACAACCGCACCGCCTGGTCGAAACCGCCCGTGGCCAACGTGCGGCCGTCCGGGCTGAAGGCCATGGTGAAGATCGTGTCGGTGTGCCCCGCCTGCGGTTCGGGCAGCCGCACGGGACGCGCGCGGTCCGTGACGTCCCACAGCCGCACGGTCGAGTAGTCGCCGGTCGCCAGGATCCGACCGTCCGGGCTGAACCGGACCGCGTACACCGGCGAGTCGTACACCAACGGCTCCCCCAGCGCCGTCGGCCGCGCCGGGTCGGACACGTCCCACAGCCGCACGGACTTGTCGAAGCTGCTGGACACCAGCGTGCGCCCGTCGGGGCTGAACGCGACCGTGTACACCGGACTGCTGTGCTCCGTGATCGACCGGAGAACCTTGGGGTGCAACGGATCTGCCACATCCCACACCGCGACGCTGTCGTCGCCCGCCCCCGAGGCCAACGTGCGCCCGTCCGGGCTGAACGCCAAGGTGTAAACCGTCTCGCTCCCCACGACCGGCTCCCCCAACTGCCTGGGGTGCACGGGATCGGAGACGTCCCACAGCCGGATCGAGTGGTCTTGACTGCCGGACGCCAGAACCCGACCGTCCGGCCGGTAGGCGAGCGCGTACACGATCTCCGTGTGCCCCTTCAGCGGTGGCCCCGCCTGCCGGACCTGGGCGGGTTCCGTCATCGACCACTGCCGCACCCCACCGCCCACGCCACCCGTGGCCAGCATCCCCGTCGCCGGGCTGACGGCTGTCGACGCGACCACGCCCAGACCCGCGTCCAGGGAACTGGGCGGCAGGTCCCACAACCGCACGACCCGGTCCGCACCCGCCGTGGCGAGCGTGTGCCCGCCCGGTCCGAACGCGACGGTGTGCACCGCGCGGGTGTGTCCGGTCAACGGTTCCCCCACCGCGACAGGTGGATCCGGGTCCGCGACGTTCCACAGCCGAGCGGACTGGTCGGTGCTGGCGGTGGCGACCGTCGCGCCGTCCGGGCTGAAGGCGACGCCGTTGACCGCGTTGGTGTGGCGCGGCGGCGATTCCGCGAGCGGTCGCGGCGCGGTCGGGTCGGTGACGTCGACCATGCGCAGCTTGGTGTCGCCGTTCGTGGCGACCAGGCGCCCGTCCGGGCTGAACGCCACCGAGGTCACCCGGACGTTCTTGTCGATCACCACCCCGCCCAGCGGCGCGGGTGCCGCCGGGTCGGCGACGCGCCAGAGCCGGATCGCGCCGTCGTCGCCGCCGGTGACCAGCGCCTGTCCGCCGAGGCCGAACGCCAGCGCGCCGACCGGCCCGTCGTGCGCCGCGATCGGCGGACCCGCGGGCCGGGGGTGCGCCGGGTCGGCGACGTCCCACAGCAACACGCGGTGGTCCGCGCCGCCGGTCGCCAGCACGGGCGCGTCCGGTTTGAACGCGACCGGCACCGCTCCCCTGGTGGCCACCGCCAGCGGTGCGCCGAGGCGGGCCGGGTGGGCCGGATTCGACACGTCCCACAACCAGACCTTGCCGTCCGAGCTCCCGGCCGCGAGCACCCGGCCGTCGGGGCTGAACGCCACGGACCCGAGTTGCCCCTCCGGCCCGATCAGCGGGCCGCCGAGCGCGACCGGGCGCCGTGGATCACCGACGGCCCAGAGCCGGACCGTCTGGTCCGCCCCCGAAGAGGCGAGGGTGCGGCCGTCGGGGCTGAAGGCCAGCCCCCAAACGCCATCCGTGTGGCCGGTCAGCGGTGTGGACAACGGCCCGTTGCCCGCGACCACCAGCCGCGAGTACGTGTCCTGACTCGGGCGCATCCGGTGCGCCACCAGGGAAAGCTGAGCCGAGAGCGACGGGTCGACCGGCCGCAGCCGGTCCGCCTCCGACACCACGCGCCGGTAGACGGCGAGGTCGCGCTGTTCGACGGCGTCCTGCCTGCTCTGCGCGGCCCACACCGCCGCGCCGGACGCCACCAGCGCCAACACGCCCAGAACCGCGATGACCGCGGTGCGCAGCCCGCTCGCGCGCCGCCGCGCCCGCACCCCGGCGTCGAGGAACGCCCACCCGGTCGCGCTCAGCTCGCCGGGGTGGGTCCCGGTCGCCTGTTCCAGCCTGCTTCCCCGGTACAGCAACGCGCCGTCGCGCCCGCCGCGAACCCACGCGACGGCGGCGTCCTCGAGGTCTTGGCGCAGCAACCGACCCGCGCGGTCGGCGTCGAGCCAGCCGCGCAGCCGGGGCCAGTGCCGCAGCAGGGCCTCGTGGGTGATCTCGACGGTGTCCGCGCGCCGGGTCAGCAGCCGGGCTTGGGTGAAGGCGTCGGCGACGGCGGCCACGCGGGCCGGGTCCATGCTCATCGAGAGCAGTTCGTCGCGGGAGAGCCTGCGCCGGATGTCTTCCGTGCCGTCGCCGACGCGCACCAGGCGCGGGAACAGCCAGGCGGCGGCGTTCCGCCCGGCCGGATCGAGTCCACTGTAGACGCGCTCGGCGGAGGTGGCCAAGGCGTACCGGATGCCGCCGGTGTCCTGGTACCCGCGGACCGTGAGGAGGTGACCGTGGCGTTGCTGCCAACCAACGCGCAGCGCGTGCGCGAGCAGCGGCAGCCGACCGGCCTCGTAGTCACCACCCGAGGCGCCGAGATCGCGCAACAGCACCTCGACGAACCCGTCCTCGACCCGCAGACCGGCCGCGCGCGCCGGGAACACGATGGCCTGCCGCAGCTCGGCCTCCGCCATCGGCCCGATCACCAGCGGCTTGTCCTGCAACGCGACGCGCAGCTCGGGGTGGTCCACGCACGCCGAGTAGAAGTCCGACCGGACACCGAACACGACGAGCGCGGCCGGGTTCGGCGCGGCGGCGAGCCGCACCAGGAGTTCGATGAAGGCCCGGCGTTGCGCCAGGTCCGGGCACAGCGTGAACAGCTCCTCGAACTGGTCCACCACGATCAGCGGACGGACCGAGTCCACAAGGGACACCCAGTCGGCCGGGTTGTCCGGCAGCGAGCCGGATCCGGTCAACGCGGCGATGTGCGCGGCCAACGCGCGCATGGGTTCCGCGGTCGGGGTGAGCACCACGGACGGCCGCCTGGCACCGGGCACCGCGCCGCGGGCGAACGCGGGCAGCAGCCCGGCGCGCAGCACCGACGACTTCCCGGCACCCGACGGCGCGACCACGACCTGCACGCCACCGGCCGTCTGCCTGCTGTCCAGGTGCGCCACCAGGTCCGCGACCACCCGCTCCCGCCCGAAGAACCACGCGGCCTGTTCGGGTCCGAATGCGGCCAGACCCGGGTAGGGGCAGTCCGATTCGACGCGTCCCGGTACCGCGCGCCGCTGCGCGGGCACGCCGTCGTCGTAGTACAGGTGCTGGTCGCCACCCACTTGCGTGAGATGGGCGGCCTGGATCGCCGTGCCGTACACGACACCGGTCATCTCGTTGCGCGACACGGACTTCGAGACCGTTCGGTCCTGTTCCACCGTCCACTCCTGAACCGCCGGGGATTCCAGGGTATGGAGAACACGGCCCGCGATCCGCGATCTTGGCAACGACCACCCGATCGGGCTGACGTTTGGCCGGCTTCTGTCAGATGGCACGGCTGACGTGGTGGACGACGACCGCGCGACCATGATTGTATACGCGTATACAAACTGCCGAGCATCATGGGGGATGCCATCGTGGGGAATCCGGATCGAGGGCGCGCGCTCGCCGCCGTGGCCCTGGCGCAGTTCATGGCGACGCTGGACATGTCGATCGTGAACGTGGCCCTGCCCGCCATCCGCGCGGGCCTGGGCGTGGACCCGTCCGCACTGCCCTGGGTGGTCAACGCCTACGCCCTGTTCTTCGGCGGGTTCCTGCTGCTCGGCGGCCGTGCCGCGGACGTGTTCGGGCAACGGCGGCTGCTGGTGTTGGGCACCGCCGTGTTCGCCGCCGCGTCGCTGGTCGGCGGGCTGGCGCGGGACCCGTGGCAGCTGATCGGCGCCCGCGCGCTGCAAGGACTCGGCGCGGCGCTGATGGCACCGGCCGCGCTGGCGCTGCTCACGCTGACGCAGCGGGAAGGCCCGGAGCGGGCGCGGGCGCTGGGGGTCTACGCGGCGGTGTCGGCGGTGGGCGGCTCGCTCGGGGTGCTCGCGGGCGGCCTGCTCGCCGAGTACGCGGGCTGGCGGTGGGTCATGCTGGTCAACGTGCCGTTCGCGGTGGCCGTGGTCGCGCTGGCCGTGCGCGCGGTGCCCCCGGGCGCGTTCGCGGGCGTGCGAGGGCGGTTGGACGCGGTCGGCGCAGTGCTGGCCACCGCCGGTGTCGGCGCGCTGATCCTGGGTGTGACGCGTACCGAGGGCCACCCGTGGACGTCGACTACGACCTTGCTGACGCTGGCCGGCGCGGTGGCGCTGCTCATCGCTTTCGCGTGGTGGGAACGCCGTGCTCCCGAGCCGTTGGTGCGCCTGGAACTGCTGGCCCACCGCTCGGTGTCGGGCGCGAACCTGTTCATGCTGCTGCTGTGCGCGGGCCAGTTCGCGGCGTTCTACTTCGTGTCGCTGTACCTGCAGCAGGTCCTCGGCCTGCCGGGCGCGCGAGCCGGGTTGGCGTTCCTGCCGATGTGCCTGGCCGTGGTGATCGGGATCGCCGCCTCGACGCGCCTGCTGCGCCGGGTGCGCGTCCGGCCGCTGCTGATCGCCGGTGGCCTGCTCGCCGCGGCCGGGTTCCTGTGGCTGGGTCTGGCGATCGGCCCGGACAGCGGTGTCGCCGCCGCCGTGCTCGCGCCGTCGGTCCCCACCGGGCTGGGCATCGGGCTGTGCTTCGTGCCGCTCACCGCCGCCGCCACCGGTGGCCTGCCCCGGCACGCGGCGGGCACCGCGTCGGCGCTGCTCAACAGCGCCCGCCAGATCGGCGGCGCGATCGGGCTCGCCGCGCTGGTGACCGCGCAGGTGGCGGTGACCGGCGGCCGGGAGGAGGTCTCCGCCACCACCGACGGCTACGGCGTCGGCCTGGTCCTGGCGGGCGCCTGCCTGCTCGCGGCGGCGGTGGTCGGCGCGGTCGTGCTGCCGCGCGCGTCTCGGACGGCGGTGGACGCGTGACCCGCCCGCGCGGTCCTGGGGGTCCGCGCGGGCGGGGGCGCGCGACAGGGGATTAGGGTTGGCCGGTCGAGGGGGGACCATGGCTGGCGAGGACGCGGGCAAGCGCAAGGTCGGGCGACCCGCGCGGCTGTCGGTCCAGGCCATCGCCGCGGCGGCGACCCGGATCGTGGCGGCCGAGGGCGTCGACGGGCTCTCGATGCGCCGCCTGGCCAAGGAGCTGTCGTCGACGCCCATGGCGCTCTACCACCACGTCCGCGACAAGGACGAGCTGCTGATGCTGGTGCTGGAGGAGTACGCCCGCGACCTGCCCCGTCCCGAGCTGCCCGCGGAGCCCCGCGCGCGGTTGCTGGCCGCGGCCACCACGATGTACGAGCTGCTGGCCGGGTTCCCGTGGGTGGTGGAGGTGCTGGCCACCGACGACCTGGCGGCGCCGTCCGCGCTGTGGCTGGTCGAGGACATCCTCGACGCGGCCATCGCGTGCGGGCTGTCCCCGGAGCGGGCCGTCTACGCCTACCGCGTCATCTGGTACTACACGGCCGGGGACCTGCACATCGGCTACCAGCGCACCCGTCGCCAGGCCGCGGCCGGGGAGCCCAAGCACCTGCGGCGGGTGTTCGCCGAGCTGGACCCGGCGCGGTTCCCCCGGATCACCTCGCTGGCCGCCGAGTGGGCCACGGTGGCCCGCGCGGACCGGCACCGCGAGGCGCTCGCCGACATCATCTCGGGACTGCTCGACTGAAGGTCCACTGCGGACTGGGAAAGAACTGTTGTTGGGGCCGGGTTCACGCGGTCGGACGGTGCCGTTCACGACCGGTGCGCCACCGCGTCGGCCGGGCCGGTCAGGCTGGTGCGGTGTACGACGAAGCCGGGCCCACCCGGGCGGCGGAACTGGCCGCGGCGCTGCTGGGTTCCCTCGGGAACCGCTGGCGGCACACCGTGGCGGTTGCGGGACGAGCGGCCGAGCTGGCCGTGACGGTGTCGCGGGCGGAGCGGTCCGTCCTGGTCAGCGCCGCGTGGCTGCACGACATCGGCTACGCGCCCGACCTGGTGGAGACCGGTTTCCACCCGATCGACGGCGCCCGGTACCTGACCCGCGCGGGCTGGCCGGACCGGATCGCGGCACTCGTCGCGCACCACTCCGGCGCCCGCTTCACCGCGCCGTTCCTCGGGTTGGGTCGCCAGATGGCGACCTACCCGTACGAGGACTCCCCCGTCTCGGACGCGCTGACCTACGCGGACCAGACGGTGGACAACCGGGGCACGCGCGTCTCGCTGCGTGACCGGTTCACCGAGATGCTGTCCCGCCTGGGGCCGGACTCGGCCAACGCGCGCGCCCACCACCTGCGTGAACCCGACCTGCTGGCGGCGGCGCACCGGGTGGAGCGCAGACTCACCAGTTGCCGCTGAGCGGGTCCCGGCGTCGACCGGGACCCGCCCTCCGGCTACCTGGGCGCGCAGTCGTAGAGACCCTGTGCGCCGCCGAAGAAGCCGCCGGACTCGGTCGGGGCGGTCGTGCCGCCGTACTCGGTCGCTGGGACCTCGCGGCAGTTCTGGTCGATCCACTGCTGCCTGCCCGTCGCGGCGCCGAACCCACCCGGACCACCGGGTCCGCCTCGGCCGCCCCCCGGAAAACCACCGCCACCACCGAGGACGTAGCGCAGGGTGCCGTCGGCGGACCAGGTGCGCAACTGCTCGACCGACGGGGCGTTGTCGGCGCCCATGAAGCCGCCCATACCGATGACGACCTCGTCGCTGCCGAAGATGAAACTAGAGGCCATCATCGACGGGCCGTTGACCGCCAGTGTGATCGCGGCACCACCGGAGTTGCGCTTGGCGTAGTCGAGGACCTTGCGCTGCTCGGCGGTGAGTCCGGTCTCCGCACCGGGGAAGCGACCACCCGCGAACTGGCCGCGGGGAACCTGACCGCCGCCCGGTCCACCCGGGGGCATGCCGCCCCCCGGGAACCGGCCACCACCGGGGAATTGGCCTCCCGGCGGGAACTGTCCGCCGGGGCCACCTCCACCGGGGAAGCGACCACCGGGACCGCCGCGCATCCCGAAGCCACCGAAGTCACCGGACGGTCCGGCGGCGGGCATCACCCCGTTCCCCGACGCTTGCACCGCCGTTCCGACACTCCACACCACCGGCACCAGCAGCAACGCCAGCAGTCCCGCGGCGAGCCCAGGACCGCTCAACGCGGGCACGAACCGACCGCCCACCAACCCGATGACCGCGACGGCGGCCACCACCAGAACGGCCCACGACGTCCAGCCGTTCCAGTTCGCGCGCAGTGACAATTCCGAGGCCCAGATCGCGGTTCCGGCCACGGCGAGCGGCAGCAGCGTCCAGCCGAATCCTTCCGGGTCGCGGTAAACACGCCACAACCACCGCAGGCCAACGGCGACGATGGCCGCTATGGGCGGTGCGAGCATCGTCGTGTAGTACGGGTGCCAGATGCCTTGTGCGAAGCTGAACACAACCGTGGTGACTACGAGCCAACTCCCCCAGAGCACCCACAACGCGCGCTCCGCCGGGGTTCCCGTGGTGCGCCGCGCCACGGCGAAGATCACCACGCCGACCAGGATCGCCAGCGTGAGCGGCAGCAGCCAGGAGATCTGGCCGCCGACGGAGTCGTTGAACATCCGGCCCGCGCCGGGCGTCTCGCCGAACCCACCGAACCCCGGCCCGCCACCCGGACCGCCGGGGCCGCCACCGGGCGCGTTCCCCGGGTCGAACCCCGGCGGTGGACCGGCGCCCGGCGACATGTTGCCACTGCCGCCGAACACCCGGCCGAGTCCGTTGTAGCCGATCACCAGGTCCCACGCGGAACCGTCGGTGCTGCCACCGATGTAGGGCTTGCGGCCCGGCCACAGCGCGTGCGCCGCCAGCCACCAGAACGACGAAGCGACGAGCACGACCGCCGCCGCGGCGAGGTCGAACAGCCTGCGCCGCAACGGGACCGCGGTGAACACCAGGTAGGCGACCGCCAGTCCGGGCACCAGGATCCACGCCTGCAACATCTTCGTCAGGAAGCCGCAGCCGATCAAGGACGAGCACAGCAGCAACCAGCGGGTGCGGGCGCCGCTGTCGGCCGACTTGATCGCGCGGGTGAACGCGTAGGCGGCGGCCACGAGCAGCAGGACCAGCAGGGTGTCCGGGTTGTTGTCCCGGTTGATCGCGACGGTGACCGGGGTGACCGCGAGTACCAGCGCGGCCAGCAGCGCCGCCTTCTCCCCCGCCCACAGCCGGACCGCGCGGTGCAGCAGGAACACCGCCGCCACGCCTTCGACGACCTGCGGCAGCAGCAGCGCCCAGCCGTGGAAACCGAAGATCAGCACCGAGATCGCCTGCGGCCACAACGACATCGGCGGCTTGTCCACCGTGACGACGCCGTACGGGTCGAAGGAGCCGAACAGGAAGTTGCCGAACCCGTGGGTCATCGACTTCACCGCGGCGGCGTAGTAGGTGTTGCCCATCTGCCCCGCGCCGATCCGCCACGCGTACAGCACCGCCGCGCCCGCGCATACGGCCACGAGCGTCCACACCGCCCATCGGGCGCGCCGGGGTTCCCCGGGTGGTTCGGCGACCGGCCTGGCCTCGTCCGGCTGCGGCGCCTCGGTGGGGGTGGTGACGGTCATGACTCGTCCTTCATCGTCGATCCTTTTCGTTGACGCGCGCGGAATACCCAGCCGCGCAGCAGGAGGAAGCGTCCCGCGGTGCCCAGCACCGAGGACACCAGCAGCACCACCAGTTCGAGCAACCGCGGCGGGTTGGGGTCGACGTGGTGCAGCGCCAGCAGCGCGCCCGAGGTGAACGCGTAGTACAACCCGAACACCGCGAAGCCCTGGAGGTGGGCGTGGCCGCGGCCCTTGACGGTTCCGGTGAAGGTGTAGCGCCGGTTGGCCTCGGTGTTGAACAGGGTGGTCAGCACCAGCGCGACCAGGTTGGCCACCAGCACCGGCCACCAGAGCCGGAAAGCGCTGTACAGCGCGAGGTTCGCGACGGTGGAGACCACGCCGACGGCCGCGAACGACAGCAGCTGCCAGGAGAGCGCGCCGGTGCGGCGGCCCAGCACCGCGTCCGGGTGCGCGGCGCTGGGCGCCGGTCGGGTGGGCAGGCCGGGGACCCGGGCCGCGCCGGTGGCCTTGGCGCGCGCCACGCGAGCCAGGCCGCGCAGGTCGGCAAGCGCCGTGCCCACCACGTCGACCCGGCTGTCCACGTCCTCGACCCAGTCCACCGGGACCTCGTGCACCCGCAGGCCGTTGTACTGCGCCAGCAGGAGCAGTTCGGTGTCGAAGAACCAGCCGTCGTCGCGGACCCGGTCCAGCAGCGGGCGGAGCACCGCGGTGCGCGCGGCCTTGAAACCGCACTGGGCGTCGGAGAAGCGGGCGCCGTGGGTGAGCCGGACGACCCTGTTGTAGCAGCGGGAGACGAACTCGCGCTTGGGGCCGCGCACGGTCCGCGCGCCCGCCGCGAGGCGGGAGCCGATGGCGATGTCGGAGTGCCCGTTGAGCAGCGGCGCCACCAGCGGGGCGAGCGCGTCGAGGCCGGTGGAGAGGTCGACGTCCATGTACACGACGACGTCCGCGCTGCTCGCCCCCCAGGACTCGCGCAGCGCCAGGCCGCGGCCCTTGCGGTCGAGGTGCTGCACGCGGACGCGGTCGTGGCTGACCGCGAGGTCGACCGCGACCGCGCGGGTGCCGTCGGTGCTGGCGTTGTCGACCACCACGATCGTCCAGTCGTGTGGGAAGTGCTCGGTGAGGTACTCGTGCAGCACCCGAACGCAACCGGGCAAGGCGCGTTCCTCGTTGTGCACCGGTACCATTATGTCCACTGTGGACAGCACCGGCGGGGTCCCCGCCCTCGGCCGTCCCGGGCTCGCCGCCACCGACACGTCGATGTCTCCCTGCCGTCCTGGTTCTGCCGGATCGTGACCGGTCGTCACTCACGGTGGCCCGGACCGCATGAGAACGGCCTTGGCACCCGCTGAGAGATTCGTGAGAGCCCATCCCAGTCCCCCGTGGCAAAACCACCCCCTCCGCCCGCCGCCGGTCGATCAGTAGCCTGTTAAGCCACGCAGAAGGGCGATGGCATGCGGTTGCTGGTGGTGGACGACGACCCCGACGTGCGGGAGAGCCTGCGGCACAGCCTGGAGTTCGAGGGCTACGAGGTGGTGACCGCGGCCGAGGGCGCGCAGGCGCTGCGGCTGGTGCTGACCGCGCGCAGACCGGACCTGGCGATCCTCGACCTGATGATGCCCGAGGTGGACGGGCTGGAGACGTGCCGTCGGCTGCGCGCGGCCGGGGAGCGGATGCCGGTGCTGATGCTGACCGCCCGCGACAGCCTGGGCGACCGGGTGACCGGCCTGGACGCGGGCGCCGACGACTACCTGGTCAAGCCGTTCGCGCTGGAGGAGCTGCTGGCCAGGGTGCGGGCGCTGCTCAAGCAGAACCGCGGCCCGGCCCGGCCGCCGCGCGCGCACGAGTGCGACGACCTGCGGCTGGACCTGGACACCCGCGAGGTGAGCCGGTCCGGTCGGCCGATCGACCTGACACCGACGGAGTTCGACCTGCTGGCCGTGCTGCTGGAGGCATCGGGCCGGGTGCTGACCCGCGCGCACCTGCAGCGGGCGGTGTGGGGGCGCGACCCCGGTACCAACAACCTCGACGTCTACATCGGCTACTTGCGGCGCAAGACGGAGGTGGGCGGGCAGAGCAGGCTGCTGCACACCGTGCGCGGTGTCGGCTTCATCCTGCGCACGCAGCCGTGACCGGTGAGCGGCGGCTGCTGCTGCGCACCCGGATCGCGCTCGGCACGGCGTGCGTGATGGCGCTGGCCATCGCCGCGATCAGCGTCGTCGTGTGGCTCACCACCCGGCACAACCTGCGTGCCCAGGTGGACGACACGCTGCTGGGTCGGCTGCCCCCGCCGGCCGCGCCACCACCGCCGCGGCCGGACTTCCACCGGCTGTGCGCGGGCGGCGACCCGCAGAGCTTCATGCGCGACATCCAGTTGCTCCGAGCCGACGGCACCACCTGCGCGCCATCGCGCGCCGACGCGGTGGTGACCGAACCGGGCGACGGCGACGGCGGCGCCGACCGCCTGCGCGACGGCGTGACCCGCTCGGGGGCCCGGGTGCGGGTGCTGCTGCACCCGGTGGGCAACGGCGAGGTGCTGCTGCTCAGCCGCGACCTGGTCGAGATCGAAAACACGCTGACCAACCTGGGCAACGTGCTGATCGTGGTCTCGGTACTGGGCGCGGCCATGGTCGCCGCTACCGGAGCCCTCCTGACCCGCGGCGCACTGGCCCCGATGGCACGCCTGACGAGCGCGGCGGAGGAGATCGCGCGCACCGAGGACCTGACCACCCCGGTGGCGGTGTCAGGCCGTGACGAGGTAGGTCGACTGGGCCGCGCGTTCACCCGGATGACCACCGCCCTGGCCGAGTCCCGCCGCCGCCAACGAGCCCTGGTCGACGACGCGGCCCACGAACTGCGCACCCCCCTGACCAGCCTGCGGACGAACATCGACCTGCTGGTCCGCAGCGAACGCACCGGCCGACCACTGGTCCCGGCCCAACGCGCCCGGGTCCTGGACCGGATCCAGGCCCAGGCCCGCGAGTTCGGCGACCTGGTCAGCGAACTGGTCGTCCTGGCCCGCGACGAACGAGAACTCAGCGCCGAACCCGTGGCGGTCGCCGAAGTGATCGACCGAGCGGTCCAACGAGCGGCGGTGCGAGCGGGCGACCGCGTGCTGGACGTCCGCGTACGCCCGTGGACGGTGGTCGGCGACGCGGTAGCGCTGGAGCGATCGGTCCTGAACCTGCTGGACAACGCGGTGAAGTTCACCCCCGAAGACACCCGCATCACGGTCCGCTCGGCCCCCGGCTGGCTCACCGTGGCGGACGAGGGGCCAGGGGTGCCGCCCACGGACCGGCCGCTCGTCTTCGGCCGCTTCTGGCGTTCACCCCACGCCCGAGCCCTACCGGGCTCCGGCCTGGGCCTGGCCATCGTCTCCGACACCATCACCGCCCACGGCGGCACCGTCCGGTTCGAAGACCCACCCAACGGGACGGGCGCCCTGGTCCGCGTCGAACTCCCCACGGCCACCTAGCCTCACCGCGTCCCCGAGTTGTCCACAGGCCCCCAAGATCAACCCACCGATTTGTCGGTGCGCGCCACTAGCATGGAAGTCGGGGGCCGAGGGCCGACCTCGTCAAGATCATCTATCCGACCCGCGCCCACATCCGCAGCTCGAACCCATGATCAAGACGTTCGAGCGCTCTGCGGCGAGTTCTCCATCCGGCGCGCGGCTAGCCCCGTCAGGTGCCGCTCAGGCGGGGAGACGGCCGGGCGGTGTGCTTGAGGGGGCTGGCGGCGTCGAGACCGGCGTCCTCGTCGACGCCGACACCCAGCCGCTCGACGAGTTCGGCGCCTAGCCAGCCGCCGTGGACGGCTAGGACGAGGCCGACCAGGGCCAGGATCACCGAGGTGCCGGTCGGTTGCCAGGTGCCCTCGTTCAGCCGCAGGATCCAGCTCACCGCGAAGAGCGCGAGCATGGCCGCGTTGATCAGCCCGTGGAGCAGACCGACCCGCCGCGCGCGGGTGCCGGGTGGGATGGAGAACCAGTCGACCCAGCCGAACATCGCGGCGAACGAGCCGCCGATGACCCCGGCGGCGGTGGTGTAGGCGCCGGACACGGCGAAGTCGTGGCCGCCGGTGACGTAGTGCAGCGCGTCGAGGACGACGGCCGTGACCAGCAGTCCCAGTGGGAAGACGATGAGCATCGGGTGCGCCGCGAACCGCGCCCGGTTGCGCATGGTCGACTCCTTCCGCCGGCGACGACCAGGGAATACCCGGCCCGGCACCGTCGCAACCGGACAGTCCGGCCCGCCACCCAGCAGACGCGGGCGCACCTCGCGCCCCGTGGCACTACGATCCCGCGACGGTGCGGGCGGCGGTGCCGTTCGCGTGATCAACTATGCCGAACCTGTCCGCCCGGGGAGTCGGAGCCGATGAACGAGTCGCCAGTCGTGGAGTCCGTGGGGGTGCCGCCGGTACCGGAGGTCGCGCAGGGGCGGTGGTCGCTGCGGCAGCGGTGGGTCGCGGCGTCGGTCGTGGTCGTGCTGGTGCTCATCGGGTCGATCGTCGGGGTCGCCATCGCCATCGCGGACCTGAGCACGGCCCGGGCGCGGCTGTTGGACCGGATCGGGCCCGCGGTGGTGACCACCCAGCGACTGGAGACGGCGGCGGTCGACCAGGAGACCGGGTTGCGCGGCTTCGTGCTCAGCCGCCGCGACGAGTTCCTGATCCCGTACGGCGACGGCTTCGCCCGCTACCGCGCCGCCCGCGACCTCGTCGCCGGGGCGGTCACCGACATCCCGCACCTGGGCGAGGACCTGGCCGGGGTCGACCGCGCGCTGAACCGGTGGCGCGCCGACTACGCCGACCCGGCCATCGCGGCCGTGGGCAGCGGCGCCCCGGTCCCGACCGCCGAGACCGGGCGACAGCGGTTCGACGACGTCCGCGCCGCCCTGTCGCGGCTGGTCGGCGACATCGAGGTGACCAGGGCGGAGGCCAGGGGCGCGCTCAACGACTCCGCCTCCCGCCTGGCGTTGACCTGCGTGATCGCGCTGAGCACCCTGCTGGTGGTCGTGGTAGGCGCGGTCATCTCGTTCACCACTACCGTCGTGCGCCCGCTGAGCAGGCTGACCGACCAGGTGCGCCGCGTCGCCGACGGCCAGTTCGGCCACGAGGTCACCGTGGCGGGACCGCGCGAGATCGCCTCGCTCGGCCACGACGTCGACGCGATGCGGCGGCGCATCGTCGACGAACTCGACCAGGCCAACGAGCGCAACTCCGTACTCGACGCCACGCGCCGCGAACTGGAGCGGTCGAACGCCGAACTGGAGCAGTTCGCCTACATCGCCTCGCACGACCTGCAGGAGCCGCTGCGCAAGGTGGCGAGCTTCTGCCAGCTGCTGGAGCGCCGCTACGCCGACAAGCTCGACGACAACGCCCGCCAGTACATCGGCTTCGCCGTCGACGGCGCCAAGCGCATGCAGGGCCTGATCAACGACCTCCTCGCCTTCAGCCGCGTCGGCAGGCACACCACCAAGCACCGCGACCTCGACGCCACCACCTTGGCCACCCAGGCCACCCGCAACCTCGCGGACAGCATCGAGAACGCGGGCGCGACGGTCACCATCGACCCACTCCCCACCATCCGCGGCGAGTCCCCGCTGCTGACCTCGGTGTTCCAGAACCTCATCGGCAACGCCGTCAAGTTCCGCGGCACCACCGCCCCGGAAGTCCACCTCTCCGCGACCCGCGAGGCCGACCACTGGACCTTCTCGGTGACCGACAACGGAATCGGCATCGACCCGCAATTCGCCGACCGCGTCTTCGCCATCTTCCAACGCCTGCACACCAAGGAGACCTACCCGGGCACGGGAATCGGCCTGGCCATGTGCCGCAAGATCATCGAACACCACGGCGGCACCATCCACCTCGACACCGCCCACACCCCGGGCACCCGCATGGTCTTCACCCTCCCCGCCGTCGACACTTCCTCCACAGTGGAACAGCCCACAACCGACCCGGAGACGGCACCCCCGGACACGGCTACGTGAGACAGCGGCTGCGCTGGCCCACAATCCCAACAGGACGATCCAAAGCCGACCGACGAGTCATCCCAACGAGCTGCCACCACGTTGAATGAGACACGGGCTCCTCTCACCTTGACCGCCGCCTTAGACCGTGTCCTACATGGCGACACGTCGTTGAGTTGATCATGGTTGAGGGTCGGTGGTCGTGGGTTGTTCCGGAGGGGTGGTGGGAGGTGGCCCGGCCGTTGCTGCCCGCGGCGAGGGTGCGGCCGCGGGGTGGTGGGGTGCGGAACATCGATGATGAGGCGGTGTTCGCCGCGATTGTGTACGTGTTGGTGTCGGGGTGTGCGTGGCGAGCATTGCCGCCGTGTTTCGGCGCGGCCAGGTCGACGGCGCACCGCCGGTTCACGATCTGGGCAAGGACCGAGGTGTTCGCGCGCCTGCACCGGAAATCCTGGAGAGAATGCGTGGACCGAGGCAAACCCGGCACCAAGGTGCACATCCTGTCCGACCGGACCGGAATGCCTCTCGTCACCGCTGTCCCAGGTGGCAACACCCCGGACATCGACGGCCTGAAACCGATGATCACCGCCCTGCTGTCGCGGCACCGCCCCGACCGCGGTCGACACTGGAAACCCCGCAAACTCCACGCGGACAAGGCATACGACAGTGCCGAGGTTCGGAACTGGCTGCGCCGCCACCGCATCCTGGCACGCATCGCCCGCTGCGGCATCGACTCCTCCCAACGACTGGTCGTCACCGCTGGGCCATCGAACGCACCATGTCGTGGCTGACCGGCCACCGCCGCCTCACACCCCGCTACGAACGACATCCCCGCAACCACCTGGCCTTCCTCGACCTGGCCGCGGCAATCCTCTGCTGGAAACGATCCCTCAAGAACCCATGATCAACTCAACGACACACCACGATGTTGGACACGGTCTTAGACCGCGTCCTACGTGGCGGCACGCCGTGAGTTGATCATGGTTGAGGGTCGGTGGTCGTGGATCGTTCCGGAGGGGTCGTGGGAGGTGGCGCGGCCGTTGCTGCCGCCCTCGGGAGTGCGCCCGCAAGGTGGTGGGACGCAGAACATCGATGATGAGGACGTGTTCGCGGCGATCGTGTAGGTGTTGGTGTCGGGGTGTGCGTGGCGGGCGTTGCCGCCGTGTTTCAGGGCGTCGACGTCGACGGTGCGCCGCAGGTTCGTGATCTGGGCTCGGGCGGGTGTGGGCTCGTCCGCATCGAGCGGTGCTCGACACAACGGGTGAGACCGGGTTGATCGACCTGTCCCGGGTACTGCTGGACACCGCTCATGTGGCTACGAGGCAAGCGGATCGGGGTGCGCATCGCCCGCCAAGGCGTCGAGTCCTCCCAGCGCCTGGGCCGACACCGTTGGGCCATCGAACGCACCCCGTCCCGGCTCACCGGCCACCGACGACTGCTCCCCGTGCCACGAAAGGCTTCCACGCAACCACCTCGCCTACCTCGACCTTACCGCCGCCATGCTCCGCTGGAAACGACTCCTCAAAATCGCCATATAGGACACGGTCTTAGTCCGCCACCACCTACCGCACACACGCGCCACTACGCGAGTCCCGGCATAGCGGCGCTCTCTTAAGACAGGGTCGTCCTCAGGCCACTGTCTGCCCTCCGAGTGCCGATTCGCCTGCCGGGTCGTCGCGGTAAGAGTCGGCTTGGAGGTTGTACAGGTCGGCGTAGTGGGGGTTGGACGCCATCAGTTCAGTGTGGGTGCCCACCTGCAAGACGCGGCCGTGGTGCATGACGACGATGCGGTCGGCGTGGCGGACCGATGCCAGGCGGTGGGTGATGAGGACGACCGTGCGCCCTGATTGCAGTGTGCGTAAAGACTCGTACACCGCTGCCTCCGCGCGGGCGTCGAGTGCGGCTGTCGGCTCGTCGCAGATCAGGATCGGCGCGTCGCGGTACAGGGCGCGGGCGACGCTGAGGCGCTGCCACTGCCCACCGGACAGGTCGTGGCCGTTGCGGAACCTCGTGGTCAACAACGAGTCCCACCCGTCGCTCAACGTGTCGACGACCGCGTCCGCACCCGAGTCCCGTGCGACCTGGTCGAGGTACCGGTCCCCTGGGTCGGGTCGGTCGGGCCTCCCCAGGGTGACCGCGTACCGCGCCGTGAGCGGCCACCGCGTCGGCTCCTGCATGACCGCCGCGACGTTGTCCGCCACCGAACCCCGGTCGACCGTGGACAGGTCTACCCCGTCCCAGCACACCGCCCCGGCTGTCGGTTGGTACAGCCCGGCCAGCACCTTGGCGAGTGTCGACTTGCCGGAGCCGTTCTCCCCCACCAAGGCCACCACCTCTCCCCGGCGGATGGTCAGGTCGATGTCCGCGAGCGCGGACCGCGAAGCACCCGGGTACGTGAACGACACCCCGCGCAGGGACACGACCTCCGGGTCGACAGGCGCGGACCGGCCCGTGACCTCGGGCGTGCGCCGCCGGGCCCGCGCGAAGAACGCGAGCAGGTCCGAGATGTAGAGCGACTTCTCGAACAACCGGTTGGCCGCCAGCACCACCTGCGTCAACGACGCGCGCACCGTGCGGATCGCCAACAGCGCCGCACCCGCCACGGCCAGCGGCGTCGCGCCCGTGTACAGCAGCCAGCCCAACGTCACGTACGCGAGCGTGATCCCCAGCCCCGACAACGCGCGGCCCGCCAACGCCACCCGCGTCTCCTTGGCCCCCAACTCGATCTGCGCGCGCTCCATCACGCGCGAGTGCCGGTCGTGCTGGTCCAGCAGGAACGGCTGCGCGCCGAACACCCGGACCTCCGCGGCGGACTCCTTGTACGCCAGCAGGTCCGTGATCAGCGACCGCCGCCGCCGGGTCTCGATCATGGTGGCGACGAACTCGTACTCCAACCGCGCCGTGCGCACCGTCGCCCAGGTCTCCGGCACCACCGACAGCAGCAACACCGGGAGCAGCAACGGGTGCAGCAACGCCGCCGTCGCCGCCGTGGACGCCAGCGAGACGAGCCCGCCGACCACCGCGACGGCCTGGAGCGTGGCGGTGTCGACGGCGTCCATGCCGCCGTGGCGGGACCGCGCCAGGTCGTCGTGGAAGTCGGGTTCGTCGAAGGTGACGAGGTCGATCCGCGAGATGGCCTCGGCGAGGTCCCGCTCCACCTGGTGGCGCACCTTCGGCCGCAACCGCATGGTGGCCGCGGAAACCGCCGTATCAGCCACGCCGCGCAGCGCGTACGCGGCCGCCAGCACCGCCAGGGACGGCGCGGCCGCCGAGAGCCGGTCCGGTGTCGGCCCCGCGACGAACAGGGACGTGAGCACGCCGGTGACAGCGAGCAGGCCGAGCGCGGTGACCAGCCCGGACACGACCTGCGCGCCGAAGCCGAGCAGCACCGCGCGCCGGTCCGCGCGCCAGGCGGTGCGGCCGACCATCGCCATCGCGGCGGGCAGGGAGCGCAACAACTTCCCCAGGCTCGCGCCGATCACCTCGTCGGCGTGGCCGAACCAGGACGGCGCCGACAGCTCCGCCAGCGGCTCGGCGCGTCTGGCCCCGGCTCGGGGTTTGGTCATGGTCATGGGTTCCCCCAACTCGTTTCGTCTTCGTTGGTGCCAGGGTGGCCGAGGGCACCGACAGTTCCGGGTCCGGCTGCCACCCATCAGGGCGTTCCGCGGCCAAGGTCCACTCGACCGGGTGACAAGGCAACGCGGATCCCCACGATGAAGGCATCGAGCGGACCCGCCGAACGACTATCCACTGAGGACTGAACAGGCACCGTGACCGATACGTTGTGGAAAAGTGTCGGCGCCCGGTGGGACGCTTCGAACATGAACGAGACGAAGGCACATCTCCAGCGATACCTGCAAGACGGCCGCGACGCGCTGCTGTGGAAGCTCGACGGGCTGTCCGAGTACGACGTCCGCCGCCCCATGACGGCCACCGGCACGAACCTGCTCGGTCTGGTCAAGCACGTCGCCGCGTGCGAGTCCGCGTACTTCGGCGCCACGTTCGGCAGGCCGTTCGACGGCCCCGCGTGGCTCACCGAGGAGTACGAGGACAACGCCGACATGTGGGCGACGCCGGACGAGACCCGCGCGGACATCGTGGGGCTCTACAAGGCGGTCACCGCGCACTCGGACGTCACGATCGCGACCAACGACCTCGACACCCTCGGCCGCGTGCCGCACTGGTCCCCCGACCGCGCGGAGACCAGCCTGCACCGCGTCCTCGTGCACATGATCGTCGACACGCAGCGGCACGCGGGCCACGCCGACATCCTGCGCGAGACCATCGACGGCGCGGTCGGCCTGCAGGTGGACCGGGACAACATGCCCGGCGGCGACCCGGACTGGTGGCGGGACTACCGCGACAGGCTGGAACACGCGGCTCGGGAGGCCGACGCGCGGGCCCGGCGGGCGGGCTAGCGCGCGGCGACGCGTCAGTGCACAAAGGACATCAGACGGCCGTGCGGAGGCGGTGGATATCGTGGGCGAGTTGACGGAGGTCGCTGTGGTGGGGGTGGCGCCGGGCCTGGGCGTGCAGTGGGAGCAGGCTGGCCAGCAGGCGTGGGGAGTGCAGACCCGCGATGGCGTCCAACGCCTCCCGGCCGATCGCGGCCCCCGCGGGCAGGTCGCCCTCGGCGAGGGTGCAGGTGGCCAGGCAGGACAGGTTGAACGCGCGTTGTCTGCACCGGTCGGCGGGCGCCTGGGCGAGCGCGTCGTGCAGGTGGTCGATGGCCGCGACCCGGTGCGTCGGGTCGGTGAGGCCGAGAATGGTGTGCGTGCGCGCTATGTGGGTCTGCAACGCGCCTTGGTCGAAGAACTCCAGGTACTCCGGTTGCTCGTGGTCCGTCGCGTGCGCGTACTCGTCCTCCGCGCGGCGCAGCGCCGTCATCGCCTGCCCGGGGTCGCCGAGCGAGGCGTAGGCGAGGGCCTCGTTGGCCAGCAGCAGCGCCACGGTCGCGGCGGAGCGCGACGCCTTCGCGGGGATCTGCGCGAGTTGGAACACCTTGAGGGCGTCGCCGGGGTCGCCGTTGTCGAGCGGCACGCGCCCGAGGTGGTAGAGCACTATCGCGGCGTGGCCCGTGTTGTCCGCGGCTTGCGTGTCCTGCACCGCCTGCAACAGGTAGCGGCGCGCCTCCGTCGGGCGGCCCAGGTCGTGCGCCGCCCAGCCCGCGAGGGTCTTCACCTCAGCCACGGCGGAGAGCAGTTCCGGCCGGACGTGGTCGGCGTGTGTGGCGTCGAGCAGCGATTCCGCCCAGCGGGTGTGGGCGAGAATGGCGTCGCGGCAGGAGCCACCGCCGTGCGCGGCGTCGTAGGCGCGCAGGGACCCGGTGAGCGCGCGCAATCTGGTGACGTCGGTGGTGCCGACGCGCCGGGGTGTGGGGGTATCGATGGGGGAGATCGACAGCATGTCGTGCTCGGCGGGCGTGAGACCGGCACCCACCACCACTTTGCTGACCAGACCGAGGAAGGCGCGACGCTCCATCGGGTCATCTTCCTTTCCGCCGAGCGGGGTCTGCCGCCCCACGGGGCGGAAGGCTGTGTCGTCGGTGTGCGCCAGGCCCAGGTGCCCGCGCGGGATGCCGAACCCCTCGGCGACCCTGGCCAGCACGTCGTAGGACTGGACCTGGCGGCCCTTCACGATCTCGGAGACCTCGGACTGGTTCTGCCCCGTGAGCGCCGCGATGCGACGCTGGGACACCCCGCTGGTCCCCAACAGCCGGAAGACCTCGCCGATGTCCCGTCGGGCGAGCGCGTCCCGCATCGCGGGCCGCTCCCAGGTCGCCGGGTCTATCGGGTGCGGGATGGGCAGGACGTTCATGTGTCCTCCAGACCGGTCTTCCGCCACGGTAGTAGGCAGATCGGCCCGACGCACTGGACCGATCGGTCAAACCGATCGGCCCCGCCGATCACCGCAGCGATCGGTCAAGGCGATGGGTCTGCCGCTTCCCGGACACCGCCCGGCTACCGCAAAGTCGAGGGACCGCAACCGGAAACTCCCCACACCGACCGGGAACCCCCGACACGGAGACGAGATGACCATGAGGCGAGAGACGCGGGCGGTGATCGTGGCGGTGGAGAGCCCCGTGGGCACGGTGTCCACCGCCGTCGACGAGCTGTCCGCGCACCTCCCCACCCGTGACCGCCCGATGATCTGCCCGTTGTGCTCGACCGAGAAGTGGCCGTGCGCCCGCTTCCGCGCCGCCGCCGACCTCGCCGTCAGCGGTGACGTGCGCTTGGAGGACCTGATCCCACCGGACCTGCGGCCGCGGCTGTGGCCGTCGGTCAGGTCGGGCTCATGAGGGCCGGGCGCGCCCGAGGGCGGCGCGACGCGATCTGGCGGGCGGCGGTGGCGCACCTCGACCGGCTCGACACCGTGGTGGCCCGCGGCGACCTGAGCTCGCGGATGTCGCTGGCCGACGTGGAAGTGAGCAGGTTGTCGGCGTCGTGGCGGGCGTTGCTGGCACTGCACCGCCCGGACCACCGGGGCCGGTGCCCGCTGTGCGGCCGCGGGCTGCGCGGGGGCGCTTGCACGGTGTGGGTCGTGGCGCAGCAGTACTTCCTGCTCACCTCGGAACTCGAACGACCGACCGCGAAAGGAGGACAAGAGCCGACACCCGGGCAGGGCGAGCCGATCGGCAAGGGTGCCTGCGGCACACCGGAGCACACCCGTGCGCGCCGCCGCCACACACCATCACCCGCGCCCAAGCGGTGGTCCAGACCGCCGTCCCCCACCTCGAACGACCGCTGAGCAGCCTCGGGTTCGGCCCGGCGCACAAGACCCGTGACCGTCCCGACCACGCGGTTCGCGATCGACCCGGCTCGTGAGCAGACCAACCGGTTTCCGCGTGGTCGGCTCGATCGCCGTGGTCCGGCTGTGGCCGGACCACTGGTTGGACCAGTTGGCCGGGGTCCGCTGCACACGGACCTCGAGAACCGGTCTCAACCACCACGTCGGGCCGAGCGCGTGCCGTGGTCCAGACCGCCGCGATCACCATGGATTCGGTCGATGCCCCGCCTCCCGGCGGTCATCGGGTGATCGCACGGACCCGTGCGCGGACCGGTTGTGCGGCAACTTGTCGGCAGCCGCCGCGCGGGCATGCCCGGCGGTCGACGACCTGCCACCAACGGCCGCCACGACCACGCCGCCGAGCTCTCTGCCAACGACGTCGGAGAGCCCGGCGGCGGGTACGGCGTGGACCCCCGGCCACGCCTGTCGTGGTCGGGAACGGTTCGACCACCGCGCCCCTTGAGTTACCCCCATCCGGTGGTCGGGCCGTAGCGGAGCCCCCGGTCGACGCGACACCGCCCCGCTGTGTCGACCGGGGTGCACCGCCCCCGCCAAGGTGGCCGGACCTGTCCCGGCGAACCGAGCCCCAGTGGTTCATCGCCGGGCCGGGTCGACCGCCCCCAAAGGCAAGCACCCTCCAGCAGATCCACCCCACCAACCACAGAACCACCCCACCACGTTCACACGGTAGGCGGTTTGACGGTAGCCACAATGGACCAGACCAACTACCCAGCACGACATTCCGGTCCACCGGTTCCGGCCAACCGGCCACGTTCGGAGCAGGCCACCACCCACTCGCAGAGCGAACCGAGCCGGAACCTACGCGCAGCAGCCAAGACCGACCGCCACCCCGAGATCGGATAGACCTGCCACCCGAGCGGCAGACAGAACGACAGAGCCGCGGCGAACCGATAGCCCAGAACGAAACACGACCACGCGATCAGCTGACTGGCCACTCAACCAGCGAGCTGGACGACCGGGCCTGCGGCGGGTCGCCAGGCCCGACACACGAACAGCACGGGCAGACCATGGCCTCAACGATCGGCCAAGCCAGCCACCCCGGTGGCAACAGAACGATCCGCCGGCAGTGAACCGGCGGGCCCGGCACACGAAGGGTAGGACCGACCGCCACCGCGCGACTGGTTGGACCAAGCACTCGCGCGGCGGACTTGGGAGATACCGGCGGGCGAGCCACAGAACAAGAAGAGAGACCGAGCTGGGCCCGTGATGGACAGGGCTAATCGCCCGAGTGGTGGCGGCGAACCGGTGGACCCGGCACAAGACCGAGGGCCATCGCGAGAGTGGCTGGGCCAGGCGCTCGGATGGCGGGCTTGGCGGAGATACCGGCAGGGCGGAGATACCGGCAGGCGAGCCGGTGCAGGAAGGGGTGGATCGCGCAGGGCTCCGCGTTGGGCGGGGGCGGCCGCACGGAGTGGCGAACCGAGGGCCGGCGGCGAGCCGGTCGACCCGGCACCAAGGGATTGATCGAGCACGGCTCCGCGATCGGCTGGACAGGCCGCTTCCGCGGCGGGTCGGGCGGAGGTCCGGCGGGCGACGTGCTTGAACGGGCCGAGCCCGATCTGCCGGCAAGCGGACCGGGTGCCAGTAGCGGCTGGTTGGCCCGGTAAGGCAGGTGACCGTACGTCACCGTTCGTGGGGAGGTGTGGGGGTGGGTTGGGTTGGTGGACCGTCGGGCCGGTGCGCCTCGCCCCCGACGCGAGGGGCACCGGCCCGACGGTGGGTCTCAGGCGGCGAACAGGCGGGCGCCGGTCGGCGTGAGGCGGACCGGGTCCGGGCGGGTGGCACCGGCCTTGGCCTCGACGCGCACGAGGCCGCGGCGGACGAGGAGGGTGAGGGCGTCGGCCTCCCACTGGGGCAATCGGCCCGCGGGGCTTCCCTCGGCGGACGCCCACAGGTAGCCGGTCGGCCCGCCGCACACGCCGGCGTGGAACAGGACGGCGCGGTCGGCCACGTCACGCAGGGCGGACATCTCGTTCTCGGTCATCGTGGCCTCCAAGGGTGCGCCGGGGGGTTGTGCTCGTACTCACAAGAGTCGGGCCACAACGGCCGATTGCACCCGCGCGCACCTGGAGAGCCCCTCGGCCGCTCCCGACCGGCAACCGCCGGCCGGGGGTGCGTGGGCCTGCCCTACGATGTGCCGCGCTATCCATCATGGGGGTGATGTTCGATGTTGTACTTCGGGGGCCTTTTCGGCCTGTTCACCATGGGGCTGTGGATCTTCTGCCTGGTGGACGTGATCACCACACCGGAGGGGCTGACCAGGAACCTGCCCAAGATAGGCTGGTTGTTGATCGTGCTGATCCTGCCGCTGGTCGGGTCGGTGCTCTGGCTCGTCGCGGGCAGACCGCAAACCGAACGCCCGACGGTGTACCGCTCGCGCGGCGCGTACGAACGGCAGGCATCGTCCTTCCCGGAGTACGACCGGCCCGGCCGCTTCGCCGCCACCGACGCCGCGTCCGACGAGGAGTTCCTGCGCCGCTGCCGTGAGCGTGCCGAGGAGCAGCGCCGCAAGGCCCGCGGCGACACCGCGCCCGAGGCCTAGACGGTCGTTGCCGGGCCGCGCACGAGAGGTGCGCGGCCCGGCAACGGTCGAAGGCCCGGGCACGGGTGAACCGCCACCAGCGAACCAACCAAGGACCCGGGGCACGACCGAGCGGGCCTCGGCACGGGAACCGGCGTTGGTCGATCGGTGGGACAGCGGCACCCGACGGGGTCGGGTGCCACGGGGGTCAGCGGCTGAAGACCTGGATCTCGTTGATCCGAGCGAAGGCGGGCTGGTGGGAGGGGCCCACCTTGGCGAGGACGCGGACGCCGCGGGTTTCGCGGGCCGTGAACCGGACCGTGAGCAGGGTCGCCCGGTTGTAGTTGTACGTGGCGACGGTGTCCCACCAGGTCTCGCTCGGGTTCAGGACCTGCACGTCGAAGTCTCGCAGCTCGTAGCTGACCGTGGTCCAGAGCACGACACGGCTCACCGACCGGCGGGACAACCAGCGGACGGAGACCCAGGCGGGGAAGTCGGTGACGGGTTGGGCGGCGTCGTTGGTCCAGCTGGTGAGGCAGCTGAGGGCGGTGTCGGTGTTGCCGTCGTTGACGCGGGCGGGCTGGTAGCCGGGGAAGCTCGAGGAGGCGGCCGCGTAGCCGCCGCGGGCGATGTTCTCACCCGGCGGGTGGGGGACGCTGGTTACCGTCGGTGACTGCGGGGTGGTCGTCGACAGGGTGGGGGTCGACGGCGGCAAGGTCGGGGTTGACGGGGGCAGCGTGGGCGCGGTGGGGGTCGTCGGCGGCAGCGTGGGAGCTGTCGGGCGGGGGCCGGTCGGGCCGGATTGCGGCGGCGGGGTCGGGGTGGTCGTAGTGGTGCACGGCGGGTTGGGTGCCCACGTGGTGTTGGGGATCCAGGTCGATGTGGGGTTCGACGTGGTGGGGACCGTCGGGTCGGGGTTGCCGGGGCTCGGGGTGCTCGCGGCGAGGTCGGCCGCGCCCGTGGCGCGGGGGTCGGCGGTGGCGGACGGCACCAGCAGGGCCAGCAGGGTCACCCCGACCAGTCCGAGCGCGGCCGGGAGATACGTCTTGGCGGGGAGTCGCACCGGGTGTTCCTCTCGTCGCGGAAAACGGGAATTCACAGTGGAGCGGTGTCACATTCGGCGATAGGGGCAAAATAGCGCACGACCCTTTAGGCGGGCGGGATTCCGCCTAATCGACCCGATCGCGGAGTATCTCCGTCACCGCAACAATTGCGGAATCCCCAAGGAAAGGACCGGTGAGCGGATCACGGGAGCCGATCAAGAGTCCACAGTGGGTGATCAAATCCGCCCACCAGGGAGGAAAGACACCGCATCACGGACGGCCGCCCACCCCACCCGGTTGAGGCAGCGACCGGGAACAGGGTGTGCGCCACCGCTGCGATATTCGGGGGAATCAGCGGACACGGTGGTGTTAGGGCATTTCGACCGTGGCCCACCGAGACTCCCGCGCCCCTATCTTCGTGCCGTCCGGATTCACCGGACATCCGGCGATAAGCACGGAGAGCGAGAAATGAGACGACTCAGATCCATCTCGGTGGCGGGCGCGCTGGCCCTCGTGGCGGGCGCGGTGGCGCTGACGGGCGCGCCCGCGGCGGCGGAAGAGGTCGGCACGACGGCCGTGCAGAACGACTTCGTGGTGTGGCGGCCGTCCAACGGCACCTGGTACCGCCGCACCCAGTCGGGGGTGACCGCGTCGAGCCAGTGGGGGCTGGCGGGTGACGTCCCGGTCAGCGGCGACTACACCGGCGACGGCCGCAGCGACTACACGGTCTGGCGGCCCAGCAACGGCGTCTGGTACGTGAAGAACCGGATCACCGGCGTCACCTCGGCCACCCAGTGGGGCCTGGGCGGCGACGTGCCCGCCGCGGGCGACTACACCAACGACGGGCGCGGCGACTACACGGTCTGGCGACCCTCCAACGGGGTCTGGTACGTGAAGAACAGCGTCACCGGCGCCACGTCGTCGACCCAGTGGGGCACCGGCGGCGACGTGCCCGCCGCGGAGGACGTCAACGGCGACGGCGCCACCGACTACGTGGTCTGGCGCCCGAGCAACGGCACCTGGTACGTCAAGGACGCCGTCACCGGCGCCACCACCGCCACCCAGTGGGGCCTGGTCGGCGACATCCCCGTCCCCGGCGACCACACCGGCGACGGCCGCGCCGACTTCACCGTCTGGCGACCCTCCAACGGCGTCTGGTACGTCTACGACAGCGCCACCGGCAACACCACCGCCACGCAGTGGGGCCTCGCGGGCGACGTCCCGGTCTCCGGTGACTTCACCGACGACGCCCGCGACGACTACACGGTCTGGCGGCCGTCCAACGGCGTCTGGTACGTCAAGGACAGCGCCTCCGGCACCACCTCGTCGACCCAGTGGGGTCTACAGGGCGACGTCCCCGTCGCCTTCCGCTAGCTCCACAAGGGACAACGCGCCCCCCGGGCGCGTTGTCCCGCTCACGCCGACGCCGGGACCGCGGCGCGGTCCAGCCCGCGCCAGACCGGGAGGACGAACGGGATCGCGGTGATGACCAGGTACAGCACGCCGATGGCGGCGGCGGTCGAGTAGGCGCCGACGGTCTCCACGGCGAGTCCGCCGAGCAGGGCGCCCGCGGGGATCCCGCCGAGGGCACCGGCGTTGAGGACGCCGATGGCCATGGGGCGCATCTCGTCGGGGACGCGTTCGTACTGGGTGACCGACAGGATCGGGTTGAGCGCGCCGACCGCCACTCCGCACAGGGTCAGCACGACCAGGTGGGTGGCCAGGCTGGTCTGCACGGCGAGGACGGCGAACCGGGGCGCGCCGCTGATCAGGAAGGCCAGCAGGAACGTCTGCCTGCGGGGCAGCCGGGCGCCGATCCAGGCGAACGCGACGGTGCCCGCCAGCCCGCCCGCGGCGAAGAAGCCGAGCATGAGGCCGAGCGCGACGCTGCTGTCGAAGACCTGCTGGGCGTAGACGGGCAGCAGCACCGACATCCAGGCGGCGTCGAGCAGGTTGAGCAGGACCAGCAGCCACAGGATGGCCCGCATGAGGCGGTCGTCGCGCAGGTAGTCGAGTCCGCCGCGCAACCGGTGCAGGTACCCGGTGGCGGCGCGGCCACCCGGCGAGGAGGGCACGAGGGCGGCGACCAGGACGGCGGAGAGCACGAAGGTCGTCGCGTCGATGATCAGGACCGCACCCGGGCCGAAGCCCGCGATGAGCACGCCCGCCAGTGGCGCGCCGAGCATCCGGGCGCCCCTGGAGGCGCCGTCGTAGGCGCCCGCCCCGCGTTCGGCGGGGATGCCCGCGCGGGCGACGAGCGCGGGCATCATCGACGCGCGGGCCATGGTGCCGGGTGAGGTGAGCAGACCGACGAGTGCGGTCAGCAGGAGCAGCACGCCGAACGGCAGGCCGACGGTGGCCCACAGCAACGGGATGGCGCCGACCGCGGCCGCGCCGCAGAGGTCGGAGAGCGCCGAGCTCACCCGGCGCCCGAGCCGGTCGACCAAGGGGGCGCCCAGGAGCGCGGCCGCGGCCGTGCCCGCCATCTCGACCCCGGCGACCAACCCGGTTTTCGCGGCGCTGCCGGTGGTCTGCAAAACGAACCACGGGACCGCCAGCACCGACATGGCGGACCCGCACAACGACAGCGCATTGGCGCTGAGCAAGGCAATCAGCGGACCCCGACTCACCACTCCCCCTTGCCGCAACGAAAAGCGTCCGGGGTCCAACAGACCAAACCCGGCAGGCACGATCAAGGACAACTGCCGGACCACCCCCGGTTCCCGGCCGTCAACCCGAGCAAATCACCCACCCACACCCCACCAAGCCCACAAGTCCCACCAGCCACGGCCGTTCGGACGAGCCCCCACCCCGTCCTTGAGCCGCAAAAGCAGCGACAAGGCCCACCGACCACGGACACCGCGTCCGCAGAGGCCCGCTCCCGGCAGGGACTAGGAGCAGCCGGTGCCGTCGCCGAGGCGGTGCACGACCACCTTCGCGAGGGGCGTCACGCGTTCCGCCCGGAGACGCTCCACGCTGAGCGCCTCGGGCTCGCCGTGGGACACGAAGTCCGAAATCCGGCGGTCGCCGGGGATGGAATACACGTACAACAGGACGTAGGCAGCCTCGTCCGCCGATGTCCCCAGCACGAGAGGGGCACCGGTCTTCCATTGGCCGCCCTCCGCAATCGCTTCCCGGGAAATGTAGTGGAAGATGCCGTCTGGACGCATCATCCCCACTCCGAACGCGATCTTCTCGCCCGCCTTCGGAATGGCATTCGCCAGCACACCGACACACCTGCCGACCGCCTGACCGTCCGCAGGAGCGACGATTCCGGTCGCCGTTGCCCGGCTCGACGCGCCGGACGAGGTGGCGGGCTGAGCCGTCACCAGCAGGGTGGTGCTGAGGGTGGTCGCGACCAGCCCCAGGTCCAGCACCACCCGCCAGACGTTTCGCCACGAACTCGTGTAGTGCGCCGGGTCGCGCCGGTAGAGATGTAGAAGCGCGAAGAGCGACGCGAACACCACCACCAGCGAAATGAGCAACGCGACAACCGAATTGGCCAGCGAGTTCGCCAGCAGGGACACGGTACTGGCGATACCTCCGACAAGACCGAGCGGGGAGAAGTTGACGGGTGGGCGATCTGGCTCCGATTTCGGTGAACCCCCGGCAGAGCCACTGGATGCCACTTCGTCGGTCATGACGCCTCCGCTGGTGCGTTGCCCTGACACCGGGGAGACGCGCCGGGTGACCACGCGCGACGCCCATGACCGCTCGCCGACGAATTCCGGCCGGCGCACCGTGGCCCGTCCGGGGCGGCGTGGCTGGTGGGGGCTGTCGGAGGGGTGTGGGAGGCTCACTGTTGTGAGTGGACCACTTGTGCTCCTGGACTCGGCCAGTCTCTACTTCCGGTCGTTCTTCGCGCTGCCCGAGTCGATGACCTCGCCCGACGGTGTGCCCGTCAACGCGGTTCGGGGGTTCGCGGGGATGATCGCGCAGATCCTCGCCGACCGGCGGCCCGGGCGGTTGGTGGCCTGTCTGGACGCGGACTGGCGGCCCGCGTTCCGGGTTGAGGCGATCCCCAGCTACAAGGCGCAGCGGGTGGCCGAGGAGGCGCCCGCGGGTGATGTCGAGGTCGTGCCGGACACGTTGACCCCGCAGGTGCCGATCATCCTCGACCTGCTCGACGCCCTCGGCATCGCGACGGCCCAGGCGCGGGGTTACGAGGCCGACGACGTCATCGGCACCCTCGCCCACCGCGAGGCCGGGGCGGCCGTCGAGATCGTCACCGGCGACCGCGACCTGTTCCAGTGCGTCCGCGACGAGCCGACGGCCGTGCGGGTGGTCTACGTCGGGCGCGGGTGGGCCAAGGCCGAGGTGGTCGGGCCCCAGGAACTGGCCGACCGCTACGGGCTGCCCGCCGAGGGGCTCGCCTACGCCGACATGGCCGTCCTGCGCGGCGACCCGTCCGACGGCCTGCCCGGCATCACCGGCATCGGCGAGAAGACCGCCGCCAAGCTCATCACCAAGTTCGGTTCCCTCGCCGCCCTCGTCGAGGCCGCCCAGGCAGGCTCCAAGGACGTCCCGCCCAAGGTGCGGCTGGCCTTCGAGGCCGACGCCGACTACCTGTCCAAGGCGCCGCTGGTGGTGCGGGTGGCCACGGACATCGAGATCGAGGCGACCGGGACACCCGAGGTGCCGCACGCCGTCGACCTCGACCGCGTGCGGCACCTGCAGGAGCGCTGGGCCCTCGGCTCGGCCGTGGACCGGCTGCTCAAGGCCCTGGGTTAGCTGACGTTCAACGCCGTGTCGTCGAGGTCGAACGCGGTGGGGCCGCCGTCGTTCTCACCGCTGTAGAACGAGAACCGCACCGTCTGCCCGGCCATCGAGCCGACGTCGTAGGTGCGCTGCACCCACCCCGGTTTGCCGTCCAGGTTCGAGATCACGGCGAGCCGCTTGGTGCCCGCGGTGACCGTGAGGGTGTCGACCGGGCCCGACGACGCGGGTTCCGCGGTCGTGGTGCGCACCCAGAACGAGAACGTGGTGTACGGGCAGTCCGCCGGGATCGCGACCTCCTGCGACAGCGAGTCGTCCCACGAGAAACCCGCCCCGGCGAAGTACGCCGCCCAGGTGCCCGTGCGGGGCTTGTCGTCGCCGGAGCTCGTGGTGATCAGCAGGGTCCGGCTCTTGTCCCAGCCGTTGCCGACCTCGCGGCCGTCCTCGAACCCGGGGTTGCGGAACTTCTGCCCCTTCGACGAGCACTGCCACCCCGGCGGCGTGGTGAACATCCGGAACGTCACCGCACCCGTGCGGTTGTTCTTGTCCTTGGCTGTCACGCTCACCGACCGGTTGACCACGGTCGTGGTCGGGGTCCCCGAGATCAGCCCGGTAGTCGCGTTCAGCGTCAGACCGGGCGGCAGCGCGGTCGTCGTCCACGTGTACGGCGCCGTGCCGCCGACCACCGACAGCTGCGTGCTCATCGGCGTCCCCACGCGACCCGCCCGCACCCCGGGGTCGTTGACGAACGGGTACCCCGGCCGGTACCCGGTGTTGACGACCAGCAGCCGGTTCGGCGACCCCTGCGGGTCGGTCACCACGTCCTTGGTCGCGTCGATCAGCATCCCGGCGGAGAGCTGCGCGGGCGTCAGCCCGGGGTCGCGGGCCAGCAGCAGCGCCGCCGCGCCCGTCACGTGCGGGGTCGCCATCGACGTGCCGCTGAGCAGGTCGAAGTCCTGGTTGTAGCCCGAACTGGCCGACCAGATGTACTCCCCCGGCGCGAACAGGTCCACACAGGACCCGTAGTTGGAGAACGACGAGCGCTGGTCGCCGTCGTTCACCGCGCCCACAGTCAACGCCTCCGGCACCAGCGCGGGTGAATGCCGGCAGGCGTCCTCGTCCTGGTTGCCCGCCGCGACCGCCACCAGCACGCCGTCGGCGATGACCCGCTTGACCGCGTTCTCCATCACCAGGTCCGGCGCGTCCCCGCCGAGGCTCATGTTCGCCACCGCCGGGCCGGAGACGTGGTTGGCCGCCACCCAGTCCAGCCCGGCCGCCACGCTCTCGCTGGTGCCCGAGCCGTCGCAGTCGAGGACCTTGACCGCGACCAGCTTCACACCCTTGGCCACGCCGTACTCGGTGCCGCCGATGGTGCCCGAGACGTGCGTGCCGTGGCCGTCGCAGTCCTCGTCCTTGCCGTCGCCGATGGTGTTGGTGCCCCAGACCGCCCGCCCGCCGAAGTCGTCGTGGGTGATCCGGATGCCGGTGTCGACGACGTAGGCGGTGACGCCGGTGGCCTTGGTGGAGTAGTGGTACGTGTGGTCCAGCGGGCCGAAACGCTGGTCGATCCGGTCCAGCCCCCACGACGACGGCCGGTCCTGCTCGTCGGCCTTGCGCACCACCCGGTTCTGCTGCACGTACGCCACCGCCGGGTCCGCGGCCAGCCGCCGCGCCGACCGCTCGTCCAGCTTCGCGGCGAACCCGCGCAGCGCGTGGTCGTACCGGTGGGTGACGGTCCCGGAGTACTTGCGCGCCAAGCGGTCCGAGTCCGCCGCCACCCCGTCCTTGAACACCGCGATGTAACTACCCGCGACGGCGCCGGGCGTACCCGCGCCCACCACCTCCGCCATGGCCGGTGGCGCGACCCCCACCGTCGCACCGGCCACCAGCGCCGTCACGGTTAACCAAGCCCCGGGTCTGAACTTCGCCCGCATAGAGGGACCTCCCTGCCCGTGTCTGTGGACAACGAGCCGAAGGCTAGGTCTGGCGAAGATCACGGGACGGCGGATTCGCTTGCGGTTACCCCGGTTGCGCCTCCCACGACACCAAGGAGCACTCGAACGGCCGCGCAAACAACGCGCAGCCGGACCAACCCGATCAGAAGAACGTCCCGCTCCAGGGCTCCCCGGCCGTCCCGAACACGACATCCGCCCTGGCCGCCGCGCCCGGCACCCGTTCGCGCACCCGGCCGATGCCCGCGAGCGCGCCCGCCCGCCAGCCGCCCAGGTACAGCATCGAGAGCACCTCCAGGTCCACGGCGATCTCGGCGGGCTCCTCGGTGCGCACCGCACCGTCCGCGCCGACCCGGTAGCGCCCGGAGTTGGCGGGCAGCACTGGGTCATCGACCTCCACGACGACCGAACCCGGGCCGTAGGTGCGCGCGGCCAGCGCCGCGGGCACGTCCACCAGCCGGACCCACAGGTCCGTGCGGATCTCGGTCGCGGTGATCCCGCGCGGGTCGACCAGCATCGCCGGGACCGGCTCGTCCACCGGCCGCGCCCACAACACCAGCTCGGCCACCAGGTCGATGCCCAGCACGTACCGCCACAGCGCGTTGGCGACCTCCTGGGACGCCGACACCACGTCCTCCACCGACACCCGCGCGCCCTCGCCCGGACTGCCCGCGGTGGTGCGGTACGCGACGAAACCGTCGTCGCCGTCGGGACCCCGGTGCACCGCGACGCGCAGGAACTCACCGGCCCGGAACGGCCGGTCGTAGTTGAGCCGCCACCACTGCGGCGGCCTGGCCATCGTGCCGACGCGGCCCCGCCCGACCCGCTCGTAGATCGCGGACACCACCGCCGGAACCGCCTCCGGCACGGAGATGTCCAGCATCCGCACCTCGCCACCGGACGGCACCTCCGGCCGCAGGCTCGTCTGCCGGGCGTCGAAGGCGTACTTCACGAACCGGGACGCCACGCCGTAGCCGAAGCGCCCGTAGATGCCCGGTTCGGTGGCCCGCAGACCGGCGAACAGCTCACCGCGCTCGGCGCACTCCCGCAGCTGGGCCGTCATCAGCCGGCGCAGCACCCCGCGCCTGCGGAAATCAGAGCTGACCCCGACCCGGGTGACCGCCGCCATCGGGCACACCCGCCCGCCGGGCACGACCAGGTCCGACGACCACGCCATGGTCGTGCCGACCAGCCGCCCGTCGGCGTACGCGCCCCAGGTGCGGCCCGGCTCGTACGAGTCGGCCACCCACTCCCACTCCTGCTCGGTGGGCGGCGCGTAGTGCACGGCGCCCCGGAACAGGGTCGCGGCGGCGCGCAGGTCGGCGTCGGGCACGCGGCGGATCTCGATGTCACCCATCCGGGCATCGTGCCCTCGAACGCGACGGGCGCGCGAGTCGATTTCCGACCCGCGCGCCCGTGCCCGTCCGTCCTCTGTGGTCGCCCGCTACTTGCTGCTCGGCGGGGCGACCTCGTACTCGCCGTTGTCGTTGCGGACGGTGATGTTCACCGTCTGCTTCTCACCGGAGATGACCACGTCGCAGGTGAAGTGGTTGTCCTTCTTCACTTCCTGCTTCGCCGGGCAGGTGACCGAGTCGACGTTCTCGATGCTGTACTTCTCGGTCAGGATCGACTTCACGCCGGTCTGCACGGCCGCGTTGTCGAAGACCTTCTTGTTCAGGAAGCCCGGGGTGACGAAGCCCAGCACCGCGCCCGCGCCCGCCAGCACGACGAGCACCGCGACCAGGATCCAGATCCACGCGCCGCCGCGCTTCTTCTCCTCCGGCGGCGACCCCTGGTAGCCGGGCTGCTGGAACTGGCCGTACGGCTGCTGCTGGCCATAACCCTGGTTCGGGTCTTGGCCGTAGCCCGGGTACTGCTGGGTGGGCTGCGGCTGGCCGTAGCCGTACTGCTGGTTCGGGTCCGGCTGCCCGTACGCCTGGTTGGGGTCGGGCTGGCCGTACTGCTGCTGGTTGGGATCGGGCTGACCGTAGCCCTGGTTCGGGTCCGGCTGGCCGTAGGGCTGCTGGCCGTACCCGGGGGCACCGTACTGTCCACCCTGCGCGGGGAAACCCCCGGACGGGGTCCCGGTGGGCGGTCCGCCGTAGGGCTGCTGGCCCCACTGCTGCTGCGGGTCCTGCTGCCCGCCGGACGGCCCGTAGGGGCTGCTCATTTCACGCCTCCGCCAAATAGGGGTACCGCCGCCTTGCACACCATTGGGCGCGATCCAACCACAGTCTGACAGCACCGCCACACCCAACCCGGTCGGTGTGTCTTACCCGTTGGATTCCCACCGATGTTCCCACCGAACCGGGTCACGCGGTGGCCAAAGCCACCACGCCACGCCGGATGCCGCGAACCGCCTCGCCCGCGGCCTTGCCGACGGGGTCGCCCGGCGCGACCACGTCCCGGATCTGGTCCAGCAGGTCGATCACCTGCCTGCACCAGCGCACGAAGTCGCCCGCCGACAGCTCCTGACCGGCCGAGTCCGCCGCCGTGATGACCTTCTCCAGCGACTCGCCGCGCACCCACCGGTAGACCGTCCAGGCGAACCCGGCGTCCGGCTGGCGGGTGCGGTCCTCCAGGCGGTGGTGGCGCTCGTCGGACTCCAGGTCGGCCCACAGCCGCGCGGTGGCGGTCAACGCGTCGGTGACCGCGCCGCCGGGCACCCGCGCCTCGATCGGCCCGTCCCGGCGCGCCTCGTAGACCAGCGACGACACCACCGCGGCCAGCTCCGCCGGGCCCAGCCCCGCCCACACGCCGTGCCGCAGGCACTCCGCGGCCAGCAGGTCGCACTCGCTGTAGAGCCGGGCCAACCGCCTGCCGTGCTCGGTGACCACCTGCTCGCCCTGCTGGTCCCCGGTGCCCGGCGCCAGGTAGCCGCGGTCGGCCAGCAGCGCCCGGATCCGGTCGAACGAACGGGCCAGCGAGTGCGTGGTCGCCGCGACCTTGCGCTCCACCTGCTCGGTCTCGGCCAGCAGCCGGTGGTGGCGCTCGGCCCAGCGGGCGTGCGCCTCCCGGTCCTGGCAGCCGTGGCAGGGGTGCGCGCGCATGGCCCGGCGCAGCGCGGCCAGTTCGGCGTCGTCGTCGGAACCGGAGCGGCGCCGCTCGCGGGCGGGCACCTCGATGCCGGTGGCGCGCAGCGTGGCCGCCAGTTCCCGGCGGGACTTCGGTGATCGGATGTCGACCTGCCTGGGCAGCCGCACCCGGCCGAGCGCGGTGACCGGCGCCGGGAAGTCCGACACCGACAGCCGCCCGGCCCAGCGGTCCTCGGTGACCACCAGGGGACGCGGCTCGCCCATCGGGTCGAGCCCCGGGTCGATCACGATGGCCAGCCCGGACCGGCGGCCCGCGGGCACCGCGATGACGTCGCCCTTGCGCAGCGCCTCGAGCGACCGCGCGGCCTCCGAGCGCCGCACCGCGCTGTTCTGCCGCGACAGGAACTTCTCCCGGTCGGAGATCTTGCGGCGCAGCGTCGCGTACTCGGTGAAGTCGCCGAGGTGGCAGGTCATCGACTCGGCGTAGCCCGCCAGCGCCTCCTGGTTGCGCTCCAGCCGCCGCGCCAGGCCGACCACCGACCGGTCGGCCTGGAACTGGGCGAACGACTGCTCCAGGATCTCACGTGCCTGCCGGGCGCCGAGCCGGTCGACCAGGTTGACGGCCATGTTGTAGCCGGGCCGGAACGACGAGCGCAGCGGGTACGTGCGGGTCGAGGCCAGGCCGGCGACCTGCTTGGGGTCCACGCCCGGCTGCCAGATCACCACGGCGTGGCCCTCGACGTCGATGCCGCGCCGCCCGGCGCGGCCGGTGAGCTGGGTGTACTCCCCCGGCGTCAGCTCGACGTGCGCCTCGCCGTTGTACTTGACCAGCCGCTCCAGCACCACGGTGCGGGCGGGCATGTTGATGCCCAGGGCCAGCGTCTCGGTGGCGAACACCGCCTTCACCAGGCCGCGGACGAACAGCTCCTCCACGGTCTCCTTGAACGCGGGCAGCAGACCGGCGTGGTGCCCGGCGAACCCGCGCTCCAGCGCTTCCCGCCACTCCCAGAAGCCCAGCACCGTCAGGTCGGCGTCGGGCAGGTCCCTGGTCTTGGAGTCGACGACGCGCCGCACCTCGGCGACCTCGTCCTCGGAGTTGAGCCGCAGCCCGGACCGCACGCACTGGGCGACCGCGGCCTCGCAGCCCGCGCGGCTGAACACGAACACGATCCCGGGCAGCAGCCCGGCGGCGTCCAACCGCTCGATGACCTCGACCCGCGACGGCGGCTTGAACCGCGGCCCCCGGGGACCGGCCGCGCGGCCGCCCTTGGCGCGCGGGTTGTGCCACGGCGCGTGCACCCGGCCGACCTCCTCGGTGCGGCGCACCAGGTGCGGGTTGATCCGCGCCTCGCCGTCCGGGCCCTCGCCCGCGAACAGGTCCAGCATCCGGCCGCCGACCAGCATGTGCTGCCACAGCGGCACCGGCCGGTGCTCGTCGACCACCACGGTGGTGTCGCCGCGCACGGCCAGCAGCCACTCGCCGAACTCCTCGGCGTTGCTCACCGTGGCCGAGAGGCTCACCAGGTTCACCCACTCCGGGAGGTGCAGGATCACCTCCTCCCAGACCGCGCCGCGGAAGCGGTCGGCGAGGTAGTGCACCTCGTCCATGACCACGTAGCCGAGCCCCTCGAGCGCGGCGGACTCCGCGTAGAGCATGTTGCGCAGCACCTCGGTGGTCATGACCACCACGGGCGCGTTGCCGTTGACGGCCGTGTCACCGGTGAGCAGCCCGACCGCCTTGGGCCCGTAGCGGGCCGTCAGGTCGGCGAACTTCTGGTTCGACAGCGCCTTGATCGGGGTGGTGTAGAAGCACTTGCGGCCCTCGGACAGGGCGAGGTGCACGGCGAACTCGCCGACCACCGTCTTCCCCGCGCCGGTGGGCGCGCAAACCAGGACCCCGTGGCCGTCCTCCAGCGCCGCGCACGCGTTCGCCTGGAAGGGGTCGAGGTCGAAGGACAGCTCGGCGGTGAACTCCGCCAGCTTGGGGTTGGCCGATCGTCTCCGGGCCGCGGAGTAGGCCTCGGCCGGACTGACCGGGCGCCCCTCGGTTTCGTGCTGGTCGGCCCCGGAGTGGGGGGAACTGGCGGACACGTCCCCAAGACTTCCACATCACCCCGACAGCCGTCGCGCGATCTTTTCGAGATGTGCCTGCCGCCGGTGCCTCAGCCGATCAGTTCGACGGCTCCCGGCACGCAATCCACCGCCGCGGGCAGCGGCCCGATCCGGTCACCGTCGGCGTAGGCCACCCAGCCGTTGTCCGGGCCCAGCTCGACCCGGCGCGCCCGCAGGGTGCGGACGAAGCGGTGCCGCACGTGGTCGCCGGTGCGCAGGGTCGGCAGGATCCGGAGCAGGTCGAGCCTGCTCGCGCGCTCGACCAGGGTGACGTCGAGGAACCCGTCGGCGGGGTCGGCGGAGGGGCAGACGGGGATGCCGCCGCCGTAGAAGCGGGTGTTGCCGACCGCGACCATGGTCGCTTCCAGCTCCAGCCGCTCGGTCTCGGTCTCGACGCCCAGCTCGCGAGGCCGCAGCCGGGCCAGTTCGGCGACGATGGCCAGGTCGTAGCGGCGCCTGCCGTGCGGCCACCGCATCCGGTTGACGCGCTCGTTGACCGCCGAGTCGAAGCCCGCGCACAGCACGCTGGCGAACCAGGGCCCGCCCGCGACCCGACCGAGGTCGATCCGGCGCCGCGCGCCCGAGGCGATGGCCGCCGCCACCGCGTCCGCCGCGGCCAGCGGCTCCACGGGGCCGCCGAGGGCCCGCGCCAGGTCGTTGCCGGTTCCGGCGGGCACCACGGCCAAGGCGACGTCGTGGTCGGCGCAGAACTGCACACCCTGGTGGACGGAGCCGTCGCCGCCGAGCACCACGAGGACGTCGAGCCCGGTGTCCCGGGCCCGCACCATCAGCGACCGCGCCTCGGCGACCGTGTCGGCCGCGACGACCGTGAGGTGGTCCGCCACCTCGCGGATCCGCGCCTCGACCTCCGCCGCGGCGCGCGCGGCGGCGCCGTGGCCCGAACCGGGGTGCACCGCCAGCGCGGCCCGAACGCCCATGAACCCAACTCCCGCCCGGCCGAACCGGTCATCTCGACCGATCCGACCCGGCGGGCCGTCAGGTCACGTCACGTCGTCGAACCCGCTCTTCTCGGGCTTGTCGGCCGGAGGCCTCTCCGGTGTCGAGTCACCGACGACGGTATCCACCGGCAGCGGTGAGCGCTCCACCGGCTCCGTGTGGAAGGTCATCGGCGTGGCCTCGTCGTCGGACAGGCCCGCCGACGGGTCGTCCGCCAGTTCGCGCCGCGCCTTGCGCTTGTCGTGGACCCGCGCGAGCTGGATCGCGAACTCCACCAGCACCGTCATCGCGACCGCCAGCGCGACCATCGACACCGGGTCCGTGCCGGGCGTGGCGAACGCCGCGAACACGAACAAGCCGAAGATGATCCCGCGCCGGTGCTTGCTGAGCAGCTCGTAGGTCAGCATGCCGACCCGGTTCAGCATGACGATCAGCAGCGGCACCTCGAAGCTGACGCCGAAGATCAACAGCATGACCAGGACGAACGAGATGTACGAGCTCGCGCTCAGCGCCGTGATGAAGGTGTCGCCGCCGAAGCTGACCAGCACCGACAGGCCCTGCGGGATGACGAAGAACGCCAGCACGCCGCCGGTGATGAACAGCAGGGACGCGCACACCACGAACGTCGAGGCGAACCGCTTCTCCTTGGCGTACAGGCCGGGCGTGATGAACGCCCACACCTGGTACAGCCACAGGGGCGCGGTCAGCACCATGCCCGCAGCGACGCCGACCTTGAAGTTGACCATGAACGCCTCGAACGGCTGCGACTGGAACAGCTGGCACTTGCCGTTCGGGGAGAACCGGACCTCAGGGGGGAGTGCGCAGTACGGGTCGAGCAGGATGCGGCCCAGCGAGGGGACGGGACCCATCGGCACGGCGTACCAGATGAACCCGAACACACTGCCGAGCATGATGAACAGGGCTGCCCAGCCGAGCCGGTTGCGCAGCTCGTAGAGGTGATCGCGCAGGGACATCGTGCCGTCGGGGTTGTGCCGACGGCTGTGCAACCTGCGGCGCTCTCGACGAGTGCCACCGACCCGGCGCTGGGCTTCTTCGCCAGCCACCGTGGGGACCGGACCTCTCTCAGCCCGCGTTCTTCTGCGCCTGTTGCTGGTTCAGCTTCCGCTGCAGCTCATCGATCTCGGCGCGCATCTGCTCGGGGGTCTGCTCCGGCTTCGCGGCGTTGAGCTGCGCCTGCGCCGCGGCGGGCTGCGCCTTCTCGGCGACCTCGTTGCCGTCCTCGTCGTGGCGCATGCCCTTGGTCTCGGCCTTCAGGATGCGCATCGACTGCCCGAGGGACCGCGCCATCTGCGGCATCTTGCGCGCGCCGAAGAGCAGCACGACCACCACCGCGATGATCAGGATTTCCCATGGACCCAGGTTCACGACCGTCCTCCAGTCTCGCCTCGCGCCGCCGATTCTACGCGACGCGCGGGCATTCGATCAGCCACCGCTATCCGCACGGCGGCGGAACGCGCACGCAGCAGCCCTGTTTCGGCACCGAACGCGCCCTTCGCTGCCGCGAGGACGGCACGGGTACGGCCCAGCCCACGCGCGGTGCGCGCCAGGAAGAACCCCAGCAGCGCGAACCCGATCAGGAGCAGCGCCGCACTCGGCAGGTAAGGCACGAGCGGACTCTACCTCCCGGTGGGTAACCGGGCACAGAGCCACGGGCATGGGAAAAGTGGTGTTCAGATGTCCGCGAGGTGGCGGTCGATCCGCCGCACCGCCGCCGCAGCCTGCTCGCGGAGGGTCGCCGCGAGCTCCGCGGGCTCGTCAACCCGCACGTCACCGCCCATGCCGAGCAGCAACCGCACGATCCACGAGGTGTCCGAGTAGCGCATCCGGACCCGGAGCCTGCCCCCGGGCAGTTCCTCGACGTCCTCGACGGGGTAGTACTCGGCGACCCAGCGGGCGTCCGGGTGCAGCACCAGGACCGCCGAGCGCTGGTCGGGGGTGGCCTGGAAGAGGCCGTCGGTGGTGTCGATGGGCCGCGCGTACGGCGGCGGGGCGGCGGGCTCGTCGAGCACCTCCACCTCGTCCACGCGGTCGAGCCGGAACAGCCGCACCGCCTCGGCCCGGCGGCACCACGCCTCCAGGTAGGCCCGGCCCTGCACGATCAGCACCCGCATCGGGTCGACCACGCGGTCGGTGACCTCGTCCTTGGAGACGGTGTAGTAAGTGATGCGCAGCGCCTTGCGCGACTGCAACGCGGACTGCGCGACCCCGCGCACCCGCGCCGCGCTCTCGCCCTCCCGCACGCCCAGGCCGACCGCGACGCCGCCGGGGCGCGCTTGGCCCGCGGCGGCCTCGATCTTGGCCACGGCGCGGCGGATGGCGTCCGCGTCGGCCACGCCGGGGGCGTCGAGCAGCGCGCGCAGCGCCACGAGCAGGGCCGTGGCCTCGGCGCCGGTGAGCCGCAGCGGCTTGCGCAGGCCCGCGTCGAAGGCGACGGTGACGGTGTCCTCGTCGAAGGAGATGTCGATGAGGTCGCCGGGGCCGTAGCCGGGCAGACCGCACATCCACAGCAGCTCGAGGTCCTTGCGCAGCTGCTTGGCGGGCACCCCGAAGTCATCGGCGGCGTCGTCGATCCGCACGCCCGGGTGGGCGAGCAGGTAGGGCACAAGTGCCAGCAGCCTCGGCAGCCGCTCCTGCGCCGCGGTCACAACGCCCCCTCCGCCGCGGCGATCAGCCGCTCGCGCACCGACTTGGCCAGGATCTCCGGCTCCAGCACCAGCGCGTCCGCGCCGTAGCCCGCGATCCAGGTCGCGGCGCTGTCCGGGTAGAGCAGGTCGATCTCGATCAGGTCGCCCTGGACGCCGTCGACCTCGCGGACCCCGACGACCTTCGCGCGCCTGCGCAACCCGGCGGCGCGGCCGTCGGCCACCCAGAGCAGCGCGGGCGCGGCCTGCGGCGGCTCACCGCCGACGGTGTTGGTGTTCGCGACGAAGGCCATCAGGTCGACGTCGTCCGGTCTGCGGACCACCCCGGGCTTGCCGAGCTTGCGCACCTCGCCGACGACGCGGGAGAGGCGGAAGCAGCGGGGCGCGCGGCGGTCGCGGTCGTGGCCGACGACGTACCAGCGACCGCGCCACGACACGACGCCCCAGGGTTCGAGGACCCGTTCGCGCAGTTCGGCGGGCGAGGGGCGGCGGTAGTCGAAGGCGACGGCCTGCCCAGCCTGGACGGCGGCGAGCAGCGGGCCGAAGGCGGGTTCGGTGGTGCGGACCTTGGACTCGACCACGGTGGGGGCGGCCTGGTCGACGTCGACCCCGGCCGCGCGGAGCTTGAGCAGGGCGCCGTGGGCGGCGCCGGTCAGCTCCGGGGAGTCCCAGAGCCGGACGGCCAGCGCCACGGCGGCGGCCTCGTCGGGCTCCAGGTCGATCTCCCCGAGCTCGTAGTCCCGGCGGGCGATCCGGTACCCGTCCACGGCGTCGAACGCCGAGGTGCGGCCGACCTCGAGCGGGATCCCCAGCTCCCGCAGCTCGGTCTTGTCCCGCTCGAAGGTCCGGAAGAAGGCCTCGTCGGTCGGGGCGTCGGCGTACCCGGGCACGATGCCCCGGATCCGCTCGGCACTGAGGTACTGGCGCGTGGACAGCAGGCACAGCACCAGATTCACAAGGCGCTCGGCGCGTGCGACGGACACCCGCGCACCATAACGCCCCAGCTCCCGCGACCGACACCCGCCACACCCGAACACACGTGCGAAATCCTGACAACTTCGAAGGGTGGGGTTCAAGTGACGCCGAGTAGTCAAATCCCCGTCTTCATGGCGCTTTGCAGTCACCACCCACCCAACCGCCACAACACCTCCTCCGACAGCACACCGCCGTCTACCCACCACCGCCCCCACCCGACCACTCCTCCTCACCTCCACCCATACCCATTATCTGGATAGCCGATAATTGATTTTGCTTACATGGCTCACTGAGCATGACGACCCAGGGGAGGTGATCAGGACGTCAGGCCGTGCGGGCGCGCCACTCCGACCGGGTCACGCGCCAGCGGATGTCGATGCCGTCCTCGCCGGGGCTCAGCGGCTCCGTGGTCTGCGGCTCGCGGGCCACCTCGCGGAAGCCGAGGCGCCGCGGGATTCGTCTGCTGCGCTCGTTCGCCGTGTCGTGCAGGATCTCGACCCGGTCGACGTCCGGCATGGCGAACGCCGTCTCGACCAGGGTCGCCGCGGCGCGGGTGGCCAGGCCCGCGCCCACGTGGGCCGGGTGCAGCCAGTAGCCGACCTCCAAGCCGCCGGGGCCGATCCGGGCCATCAGGCTGCACCCGCCCGCCAGCTCCCCGCCGACGAACAGGCTGTACTCGAACTCCGACCCCGCCTCCCACGACCGCGACATCGCGGCCAGGTACTCGCGGGCCGCGCCGAGGTCGTAGTCCCCCTGCGCCCACGCCATCCACGGCCGCAGGTGCTCGCGCGCCTCCGCGACGACCCGGACCAGGTCCGCGGCCGAGTCCGGGGTCTTGCGCCGCAGCTCGAAGCCCTCCCCCACCAGCAGTTCGGGGGGACGGGTCGCGGGCGTGAAGAGCGGGCGGGCCATGCCGGGATGGTCCCGACCCGGCCCGCCCGCGAGCAACAGGTTTACAGCGACGCGATGAGCCGCTCCACGCGCTCGTCCACGGCCCGGAACGGGTCCTTGCACAGCACGGTCCGCTGGGCCTGGTCGTTGAGCTTCAAGTGGACCCAGTCCACGGTGAAGTCCCGCCCGGCCTGCTGGGCCGCCGCGATGAAGTCGCCGCGCAGCTTGGCCCGGGTGGTCTGCGGCGGGGTGTCCTTCGCGGCCTCGATCTCGCCGTCGTCGGTGACCCGCTCGACCAGGTCCTTGCGCTGGAGCAGGTCGAAGATGCCCCGGCCGCGGCGGATGTCGTGGTAGGCGAGGTCGAGCTGCGCGATCCGCGGGCTGGACAGGTCCAGGTCGTGCTTGGCCCGGTACCGCTCCACCAGCCGGTGCTTGATCGCCCAGTCGATCTCGCGGTCGATCCGGGACAGGTCCTGGGCCTCCACCGCGTCCAGCACCTTGCCCCACATCTCCACGACCCGCGTGCCCATCGGGTCCGGGGACCGCCGGGCGACGTGCTCGACGGCCTTGGCGTGGTACTCGCGCTGGATGTCGAGCGCCGAGGCCTCGCGCCCGCCCGCCAGCCGCACCGGCTTGCGGCCGGTGAGGTCGTGGCTGATCTCGCGGATGGCGCGGATGGGGTTGTCCAGGCTGAAGTCCCGGAACTGCACCCCGTCCTCGATCATCTCCAGCACCAGGTTCGCGGTGCCGACCTTGAGCAGCGTGGTGCTCTCGGACATGTTCGAGTCGCCCACGATGACGTGCAGCCGCCGGTAGCGCTCGGCGTCGGCGTGCGGCTCGTCGCGGGTGTTGATGATCGGCCGGGACCGGGTGGTGGCGCTGGAGACGCCCTCCCAGATGTGCTCGGCGCGCTGCGAGAGGCAGTACACCGCCCCGCGCGGGGTCTGCAGGACCTTGCCCGCCCCGCAGATGAGCTGCCGGGTGACCAGGAACGGCAACAGCACGTCGGCGATCCTGGAGAACTCGCCTGCCCGGGTGACCAGGAAGTTCTCGTGGCACCCGTAGGAGTTGCCCGCCGAGTCGGTGTTGTTCTTGAAGAGGAAGATGTCACCGCCGATGCCCTCGTCGGCCAGCCTGCGCTCGGCGTCGACGAGCAGGTCCTCCAGGATCCGCTCCCCCGCCTTGTCGTGGGTGACCAGTTGCACGAGGTCGTCGCATTCCGCGGTCGCGTACTCCGGGTGCGATCCGACGTCCAGGTAGAGGCGTGAACCGTTGCGCAGGAACACGTTCGAGGAACGCCCCCACGAAACCACCCGCCGGAACAGGTACCGCGCGACCTCGTCCGGCGACAGCCGCCGCTGTCCGTGGAACGTACAGGTCACGCCGAACTCGGTCTCGATGCCGAAGATCCGCCGCTGCATCCTCTCAGCGTAGGCGCAAAGCGCTCCCAGGACCGTGCGCCGTTCGGGGTGGTCCACATTCCGTTATCGAGCGGACGGTAACCGGGCGTTCACCAGGGACGGCCCGCGCGGCGGACGGGTCGGGTTTCGGGTTGAATCTACGATCATGTTCGGACATGTCCGGCGAACCGGCCGCCAGGTGGGCCGGTTCGACCAGGAGCTGATGCGGCGTTCGGCGGCCTTGCCGCGCACGGGCGCGGACGAGGCCCTCAAGAAGCTGTCGCGCTCAGCCAACAAGGGCCTGCTGTGGTTCGGCGTCGCGGCGGCGCTGGCCAGCGTGAAGGGCCGCAACCGGCGGGCCGCGCTGCGCGGTGTCGCGGCCATCGGGTTCGCCAGCACCTCGGCGAACCTGGTCGGCAAGAACCTGTTCCCGCGCAGGCGACCGGCCGCCGAGCTGCTGCCGGAGCACCGCAGGCTGACCAAGCGGCCGACCAGCTCGTCGTTCCCGTCCGGGCACTCGGCCTCCGCGGTGGCGTTCACCGCGGCGGTGGCCATGGAGTCACCGGCTGCGGCCATCGCTCTGGCCCCCTTGGCGGCGGCCGTGGCGTACTCCCGGATGCACACCGGTGTGCACTGGCCCACCGACATCGCGGCGGGCGCGGCCATCGGCGCGGGCGCGGCGTACGCCACCCGGCACTGGTGGCCGCGCACCGTGGACGGGCCCGCGCACACCGCCCAGGGCGCCGCGCTGCCCGCGCTGGAGGGCGGCGACGGGCTGCTCGTGCTGGTGAACCCGAACTCGGGCGTGTCGGGAGTGGACCCCGGCGACGAGATCCGCGCGCACTGGCCGAAGGCGACGGTCGTCTACTCCGAACCGGGCCGCGACCTGGTGGCGCAGCTCACCGAGGAGCTGAGCGCACCGCCCAACGACGTGCGCGCGGTCGGGGTCGCCGGTGGCGACGGGACGGTGGCGGCGGTGGCCACGGTCGCGGCGGAGTTCAAGCTGCCGCTGGTGCTCATCCCGGCGGGCACGCTCAACCACTTCGCCCGCGACGTCGGCGTGGAGTCCGTCGGCGAGTCGGTCGCCGCGGTGGACGAGGGCACCGGGCAGCGCATCGACCTGGGCGGGGTGACCATCACCGGCGCGGACGGCACCGAGCACCGGTGGTTCGTCAACACCGCCAGCCTGGGCGGCTACCCGGAGATGGTGCGGATGCGGGAGAAGCTGGGGTCGCTCGGGTGGCCCAAGTGGCCCGCGGGCGCGGTGGCGCTGATCCGCAGCCTGCGCTCGGCCCAGCCGATCCGGCTGGCGCTCAACGGCAAGCCGCACCTGGTGTGGATGCTGTTCGTGGGCAACGGCACCTACACCCCCAAGGGCTTCGCGCCGACCCGGCGCCCGGCCCTGGACAGCGGCCTGCTCGACGTCCGCTACCTGCGCGCGGACGTGCCGTACTCGCGGGCCCGGTTCGTCATCGGCACCCTGACCAGGACCCTGTCCACCAGCCACGTGTACCGGCAGCGGGACGTGCGCTCGCTGGACGTGCGGCTGCTGGACGGCAACCGCCGCATCGCCACCGACGGCGAGGTGGGCCCCCTCGGCAACCGCTTCGAATTCCGCGCGGAGCCGGGCGCCCTGTCGATCTACCGGGGGTAGTGGCCGGTAGGGTCCGCCGCCGTGGACCTGGCTTTGCTCGGCAAGGCGGCGGGCATGTTCGTCGTGACCAACGTGGACGACCTGCTGCTGCTCGCGCTGTACTTCGGCCGCGCGGGCGGTGACCGCGCGGCCGGGTGGCGGGTGGTGGTCGGTCAGTTCCTGGGCATGGGCGCGATACTGGCCGTGTCGATCGTCGGCGCGCTGGGTGCGGGCTTGCTGCCGGAGTCGGTCTTTCCCGTCCTGGGCCTGCTGCCGCTCATGATCGGCGGACGCGCGGCCTGGCAACTGTGGTGCGATCGCGGCAGGCCCCACGTCGAGGAGGAGGAACCCGACCGCGGCGCGGGTGCTCTCGCGGTGGCCGCGGTGACCTTCGCCAACGGTGGCGACAACATCAGCGTGTACGTGCCGGTGTTCGCCGTCACCGGGATCGGCGGGATGGCGGGCTACTCGGCCGTCTTCCTGGCGGGTACCGCCGTCTGGTGCGCGCTCGGCTGGTTCCTGGCGAGCAGGCCGCCGGTGGCGCGGGCGCTGGCCCGCTGGGGCCGCTTCGCGCTGCCGGTCGCGCTCATCTCGATCGGCACGCTGATCTTCGTAGGGGTGTGACCGCTCAGCGGGACTCGGGTGGGCCGAACTCCGCCCACCACCGCGCGAACAGCGGGTTGGTGTCGGTCAGTTGGCCGAAGGCGTGCAGCAGCGCGTCGGGGCCGTGGTCGGCGGCGCCGGTGAAGGCGCTCTCCTCGTGCCAGACCAGGACCATCTCCTGGCGCAGCGGGGCGCCCTCCAGGGCCCGGATCACCACGCCGCCGTTCTCCCTGGCCACGGGTTTGGCCAGGGTGACCGAGCCGTTCTGGACCAGGGTGCGGATGGTGGTCGAGTCCGACAGCTGGTGCTTGATCGTCGGGGTGAACCCGGCGGCGGCGCAGGCCCGGGTGAACGCCAGCTGTTCCGTGCCCTCGGCGACCGGCGGCATCACCCAGTTGGCCCCGGCCAGCTCGGCCAGGGCGATCTCCCGCCTGCCCGCGAACTCGTGGTCCTCGGCGATGGCCACGAACAGCGGGACGCGCAGCACGACGCGGCTGAGCAAGCCCGGTGGCAGCGGGGTGCGGAACCCGGGGTTCTCCTCCAGGAACGCGAAGTCCACCTTGCGGTCGAGCACCTTGCGGACCAGCTCCGCCGGGTGCATGTCGATGTCGATGGACGCCTCGGCACCGCCGAGCCGGTCGGCGATGGCGGTGGCCAGCAGCGGCACGATCGGCCCCGGCGGACCGCCCACCCGGACCTGCCCGCTGAGCGTGGCGGCCTGGGTCCTGGCCCGGACGCCCGCCATCAGCTCGTCCACCTCGTCGAGCAGCACGCGGGCGGCGGCCAGCACGTAGTCGCCCAGGTCGGTGGGCACCACGCCGGTGCCGGTGCGGGCGAACAGCAGGCCGCCGATGCGCCGCTCCAGGCGTTGCAGCTGCGCGGTCAGCGCCGGTTGGGAGACCCCCAGCCGCACGGCGGCCTTGGAGAGGCTGCCCGCGTCGGCGACCGCGCGGATGACGCGCAGATGACGGAGTTCCAACTCACTCACATCTGAGTTATGCCCGCTAACGCCACGTTATGCAAACCCCGCGGACCCCGCTGGGAAGAAAGGCACATTTTCGCCACGCGGCGTGTGGAACCGGCGGGTAGCGCCTCCGCGCCCGGGTCGGCCACCAGGCGTAGACGGATGATCACCACGAGTGGGCGGGTCATCCCGGTAAACCAAGAATGCACCCGTAGACGAAAAAATCCACTGCGGACGAGACCAAGTCCACAGTGGATTTCTCGGGGGTTTCCTGGCAGCTCAGCCCCCCGCGCCGTCCGGGGGCAGCTCGACGTCCTCGACCGGCTTCGCGGGCTCGGCGTCGACCGGGGGCAGCAGCGCGGTCAGCGCGGCACCCTGGATCCGCCGGAACGCGCGGCGGGGGCGCGTGCGCTCCAGCACCGCGACCTCCAGCTTGTCCAGCGCCGGGCCGTCCGCGGCACCGTTGGGCGCGCCCGCGCCCAACGCCTTCACCGCGACCCGGATGGCGTCGGTCAGCGCGAGCGCGTCGGCGTAGCTGTCCTTGAGCGAGGCGACGATCGGGTCGGTCTGCCCGCCCATCACCAGGAACTGCGTCTCCTCGACGATCGAGCCGTCGTAGGTGAGCCGGTAGAGCTGGTCCTGGGCGGGCGTGGCGCCGACCTCGGCCACGCACAGCTCCACCTCCATCGGCTTGACCTGCTCGGTGAAGATGGTGCCCAGGGTCTGGGCGTACACGTTCGCCAGCTGCCGGGCGGAGACGTCGCGGCGGTCGTAGGAGTAGCCCCACAGGTCGACGTGCCGGATGCCGCCGCGGCGCAGGCTCTCGTACTCGCTGTAGCGGCCCGCGGCGGCGAAGCCGATCCGGTCGTGGATCTCGGAGACCTTGTGCAGCGTCGCCGACGGGTTCTCCGCGACGAACACCACGCCGTCGGCGTACTTGAGCGCGACGACGCTGCGGCCCCGGGCGATGCCCTTTCGGGCGTACTCCGAGCGGTCGCGCATCAACTGCTCGGGCGAGGCGTACAACGGCATCGTCACGGGGCGGGCTCCTCACTCACGGCAGGCTCATTCGGGTCTGGCGACGGGGCTTCGGGGGGCACGGCTCAGCCGCGCGGGTGCTCGGCGCGGGCCGCGACGACGGCGGCGGCCACGGCGGCGGCCTCGTCCTCGGACACCCGCACCGCGCCCTCGGCACCGGTGATGGTGACGATGCTGGGGTAGATGCGGCGCGCCAGGTCCGGTCCGCCGGTCGCCGAGTCGTCGTCGGCGGCGTCGTAGAGCGCCTCGACGGCCACCCGCAGCGCGGTCTCGCGGTCGGCGTCGGGGCGGTAGAGCTTCTTCAGCGCGGACTTGGCGAACACCGAACCGGAGCCGATCGCGTGGTACCCGGCGCGCTCCTCGTAGCGGCCGCCGGTGACGTCGAAGCTGACGATCCGGCCCGCGCTGTCCGGGTCCTCGGCGTGCAGGTCGTAGCCGACGAACAGGGGCAGCACGGCCAGGCCTGCCATCGCCATGTCGAGGCTGCCGCGCACCAGGCTGGCCAGCTTGTTGGTCTTGCCGTCCAGGGACAGCCCGACGCCCTCGATCTTCTCGTAGTGCTCCAGGTCGACCGCGTACAGCCGGACCATCTCCACGGCCAGGCCCGCGGTGCCCGCGATGCCCACCGACGAGTAGTCGTCGGTGACGAACACCTTCTCGATGTCGCGCTGGGCGATCACGTTGCCGGAGGTGGCCCGCCGGTCGCCCGCGATCAGCACGCCGCCCGGGAAGGTGAGCGCGACGATCGTCGTTCCGTGCGGGACCGCGTCCACCGCCGAGCGCTGGCCAGCGACCACCGGCCGCTGGTCACCCGCGCCGCGACCCCCGGGCAGCAGCTCGGGGGCCTGGGCGCGCAGGAAGTCGGTGAACGACGAGGTGCCCGCCGTCAGGTAGGCGGCCGGGAGCCCGGGCGCCCACTGCCCGCGGGACGGGGTGTTTTCCATACCTGCTGTCAATCCTGCCTGTCGGTGGCGGACGCGATCTTCGACCGGTGTGGCGCGGGGCGCCTACTGGCCGCCCTTCTGCACGTACGCGCGGACGAAGTCCTCCGCGTTCTCCTCGAGGACGTCGTCGATCTCGTCGAGGATGGCGTCGGTGTCGTCGCCGAGCTTCTCCCGGCGCTCCTGCCCGGCCGCGGTGCTGTCCTCGACGCCGTCGTCGCCGTCGCCGCCGCCCTGCCGCTGCGTCTGCTCCTGGGACATGTCGCCTCCCGGTGTTGGCTTGGCCCTGCCACGAACACTACCCAGCCGAACCCCTGTTCGTCGCGGGCCGCGCCGGGGACAAGATCGAATCTCCGCCCGTCGGGCGTCGCGCTCAGCGACGGGCGGCGCCGGTCAGCGCGTCGACCAGTTCCTCGGCCGTGTTCGCCGCGTCCAGCAGGGCCCCGACGTGCGACTTGGTCCCGCGCAGCGGCTCCAGGGTGGGGATGCGCACCAGCGACTCGCGGCCCAGGTCGAAGATGACCGAGTCCCAGGACGCCGCGGCGATGGCGTTCGGGTAGCGCTCCAGGCAGCGGCCGCGGAAGTAGGCGCGGGTGTCCAGCGGCGGGTTGGTGACCGCGGCGCGCACCTCCTCCTCGGTGACCAGGCGCTTCATCGAGCCGCGGGCCACCAGCCGGTTGTAGAGGCCCTTGTCCAGCCGCACGTCCGAGTACTGCAGGTCGACCAGTTGCAGCCGGGGCGAGGACCAGGCCAGGCCGTCGCGGGCCCGGAAGCCCTCCAGCAGCCGCAGCTTCGCGGGCCAGTCCAGCCGGTCGGCGCACTCCATGGGGTCGCGGCGCAGCGCGTCGAGGATCTCGCCCCAGGTGCTGAGCACGTCGAGCTGGACCCGGTCGACGTCCACCCGGTCCAGGTGCTCGGCGATCATCTCGTGGTAGGCGTGCTGGATGTCCAGGCCGGTGAACTTGCGGCCGTTGGACAGCTCCACGGTGGCCTTGAGCGTCGGGTCGTGGCTGAGCACGTGCACCGCGCGCACCGGGTCAGCGAGCTTGAGGTGGTCGAAGCGCACCCCGCTCTCGATCATGTCCAGGACCAGCGCCGTGGTGCCGACCTTGAGGTAGGTGCTGGTCTCGGCCAGGTTCGCGTCGCCGATGATGACGTGCAGCCTGCGGTACTTGTCGGCGTCGGCGTGCGGCTCGTCGCGGGTGTTGATGATGCCGCGCTTGAGCGTGGTCTCCAGGCCGACCTCGACCTCGATGTAGTCGGCGCGCTGGGAGAGCTGGAAGCCCGCGTGCTCGCCGGAGGCGCCGAGCCCGACCCGGCCGGAGCCGCAGACCACCTGGCGGGAGACGAAGAACGGGGTCAGGCCGCCGATCACGGACACGAACGGGGTGCTGCGGGCCATCAGGTAGTTCTCGTGGGTGCCGTAGCTGGCGCCCTTGCCGTCGACGTTGTTCTTGTACAGCTGGAGCCGGGGCTGGCCGGGCACGGTGGCGGCGCGCAGCGCGGCCTCCTCCATCACCCGCTCCCCCGCCTTGTCCCAGATGACCGCGTCGCGGGCGTTGGTGACCTCGGGCGCGGAGTACTCGGGGTGCGCGTGGTCGACGTAGAGGCGGGCGCCGTTGGTGAGGATGACGTTGGCCGCGCCCAGGTCCTCGACGTCGGGGTCGGTGGGCGCCATGCCGGGCACCCCGAGGTCGAAGCCGCGCGCGTCGCGCAGCGGCGACTCCACCTCGTAGTCCCACCTGGCCCGGCGGGCGCGGGGGATGTCCGCCGCCGCCGCGTAGGCCAGCACGACCTGGGTCGATGTCAACACCGGGTTGGCCGTCGCGTCGCCCGGCACCGCGATGCCGTACTCGACCTCGGTTCCCATGATCCGCCGCATGCGCCCAGCCTACGGGGCGGGAACCGTCCGGTTCGCCGGGACACGTACCGCTCACCGGGGGCTAACGTGGCGGGCGTGGAACAAGTGGCGCTCTACGACGCGGCGGGCGCGCGGATCGGCGCGGTGCCCCGGGACCGGATGCGGGCGGAGGGCCTGTGGCACGCGTGCGCGTCGGTGCTCGTGCTCTCCGGCGACGGCCAGCGGGTTTACGTGCACCGGCGCACCGAGAGCAAGGACGTCTACCCCGGCCTGCACGACTGCTGGGCCGGTGGCGTGGTGGCCGCCGACGAGCCGGTCGAGGTGTGCGCGCAGCGGGAACTGGCCGAGGAACTGGGGATCTCGGGCGTGCCGCTGACGCCGTTGTTCACCCTTCCGATGGAACTGGCCGACCCGCCCGTGCGGGAGCACCTGTGGGCCTACGAGGCCCGCTGGGACGGCCCGATCACCCACCAGGAGTCCGAGGTCGCCGACGGCTGGTGGCTGACGCTCACCGAGCTGCGGGCCCGGCTGGCGGACCCGTCGTGGGGTTTCGTGCCGGACGGGCGGCTGGCGGTCGAGGAGTGGTTCAGGCGTCGCGGGTGAGCGCCGCGTACGCCTTCGCCGACACGCGGGTCAGCGCGGTGCGGGCGCGGCTCGCGCTGGACGCGGTCACGGCGACGGCCGAGACGACCTCGCCACTGGCCAGCACAACGGCGCAGGTGGCCCGGTTCGCCGTGCCCGCGCACCAGGTCGCCTTGGCGTCCACGCCGGGGAACTCGGGCAGCGCGGCGGGCTGGTCGAGGCGGTAGCCGGACGGGGCAGCCGGGGTCGAGGTCGGTGCCGAGGAGGTCGACGGCCGCCGCTCGCACCGCGCCTTGTCCACCTTGATGGCCGCCGTCGCCGAGACGGCCTCGCGGGTGTGCGCGACGTACTGGACGAGTTCCGCGCCGCTGGCGTACCGCCACGCCGTCGCGGTCCCCGCGTCGCGGCCCGCGCCGACGGTGACCGCGCACGGCAGCTCCCACGACTCCACCGGCTGGTCCGGCGCGGCGGTGACCTCTTCCTCCGCCAGGTCCGCCGGGGTCAGCGCGGCGGCGGCGACCAGGCCCTCCGAGCTCGACGCGGTCGAGGTCGGGGCCGCGGCCGGGGTGGAGGCGATGGCGGCGGGCTGGGGCGCGTCCGCGGTGGTCGTCGTGGCGGTGGGGTCGTCGTAGTAGGTGTAGAGGTCGTTGGGGCGGTTGGAGCAGGCCGCGACCAGGGTGGCGGGGAGAATGGCGGCTATGGCGGCGGCGTGGACGCGTCGCAACGGTCGTCCTTCGTCTCGACTCTTCCGGGTGATCGACTCGGACCGTACCGGTGACCGCGCCCCTCCCCGCTCCGGGGGCTCGCCCAGCCGCGGTCACTCTCCGAAACCGGTTCCGCCGACCGATTTCCCGCGCACTCCGTCATTTCCCCGCCCGAAAGAAATGTGCGAAGGGGAAGCGGGGGAAAAGAACCGACCGAACGGCCAGTGGCCCCCGACCGGTCGGTCGGGGGCCACTGTGCACTGTCCATTCCGCCCGTCCGCGCGGGACGGGGTGGGGCACTCAGAGGTATTGGCCGGTGTTGGTGGCCGTATCGATCGCCCGGCCGGACTCCTGGTTCTTGCCCGTGACCAGTGTCCGGATGTAGACGATCCGCTCGCCCTTCTTGCCCGAGATCCGCGCCCAGTCGTCCGGGTTGGTGGTGTTGGGCAGGTCCTCGTTCTCGGCGAACTCGTCGACGATCGCGTCCAGCAGGTGCTGCACGCGCAGACCGGGCTGCTGGGTCTCCAGCACGGACTTGATGGCCGCCTTCTTGGCCCGGTCCACGATGTTCTGGATCATCGCGCCGGAGTTGAAGTCCCGGAAGTACAGGACCTCCTTGTCCCCGTTGGCGTAGGTGACCTCGAGGAACCGGTTCTCCTCGGTCTCCTCGTACATGCGCTCGACCGTGTGCTGGATCATCGCGTCGATGCAGGTGGACTTGTCGCCGCCGAACTCGGCGAGGTCGTCCGCGTGGATCGGCAGGTTGCGGGTGAGGTACTTGGAGAAGATGTCCCGCGCCGCCTCCGCGTCCGGCCGCTCGATCTTGATCTTCACGTCGAGCCTGCCCGGCCGCAGGATCGCCGGGTCGATCATGTCCTCGCGGTTGGACGCGCCGATGACGATGACGTTCTCGAGGCCCTCGACACCGTCGATCTCGCTCAGCAGCTGCGGGACGATGGTGGTCTCCACATCGGAGGAGACGCCGCTGCCGCGGGTGCGGAAGATCGAGTCCATCTCGTCGAAGAACACGATCACCGGGGTGCCCTCGGAGGCCTTCTCCCTGGCCCGCTGGAAGATGAGCCGGATGTGCCGCTCGGTCTCGCCGACGAACTTGTTGAGCAGCTCGGGGCCCTTGATGTTGAGGAAGTAGGACTTGGCGTCCTTCGGGGCCTGGTCGCCGCGCGCCGCCGCCACCTTCTTCGCCAGCGAGTTGGCCACCGCCTTGGCGATGAGCGTCTTGCCGCAGCCGGGAGGGCCGTAGAGCAGCACGCCCTTGGGCGGGCGCAGCTCGTACTCGGCGAACAGGTCCTTGTGCAGGAACGGCAGCTCCACGGCGTCGCGGATCTGCTCGATCTGCCGGAACAGGCCGCCGATGTCGGCGTAGTCGACGTCGGGCACCTCCTCCAGCACCAGGTCCTCGACCTCGGCCTTGGGCACCCGCTCGTAGGCGTAGCCGGACTTGGCGTCGACCAGCAGCGAGTCGCCGGGCTTGAGCGGCGCGGCGGTCAGCGGGTCGGCCAGCCAGACCACGCGCTCCTCGTCGGCGTGCCCGACGACCAGCGCCCGGCTCGCCACCTCCTCGCCTTCACCGACCAGCAGCTCGCGCAGTGTGGACACTTCACCCGTGCGCTCGAAGCCGCCGCCCTCGACCACCGTCAGGGCTTCGTTGAGGCGCACCGACTGGCCGCGGCGCAGGCTCTCGCCCTCCACCGCGGGCGACACCGAGACCCGCATGCGGCGTCCCGCGGTGAACACGTCGACCGTGCCGTCCTCGTGTCCTTCGAGGAACACGCCGTAGCCGCTGGGCGGCTGGGCGAGGCGGTCGACCTCCTCGCGCAGGGCGAGGAGCTGGCCCCGCGCCTCCCGGAGCGTGTCGACCAGCTTGGCGTTCCGCTCGGTGAGTTGGCTCACCCGCTCGGACGCCTCCGCCAGCCGCTGCTCCAGCAGTCGCGAATGCCGTGGTGATTCCGTCAGTTTCCGGCGAAGCAGAGCGACTTCCTCTTCGAGGAAACGGATCTGCGCGGCATCGGACCGATCCGGGCGCTCGCGCCCCTGGTCCGCCGAGCCTCCGTGCTCACCGTCGGCGTTTTCCGGCCGACTGCCGGGACGATCGTGCTGCACGTCGGCACCTCCTCCCGAACTCGTACCCCTACGGTACCGGCGATCACCGACAAGGACAGAGCATGAACGGCCAGGAACCCGCGTGTCACCGAAGTGCAACACCGGAACGGCGGCACCGAATGGGCCATCCCGGTGCCGGCGGGAACCGGCCGGCCATTACGGTGCGTCCGTGTACTAGGCCGACCGCGCGCGCCCAGCAGTACCCCTCAAGCCACCCACCGCAGCCAGAAAGCCGGGGGACGATGACCCAGCCACCGCAGCAACCGGACCCGTACGGGCAGCAGCCCGGGCAGCCCGGCCCCCACCCCGACCAGGGCGGATACCCCGCGCAGCCGGGGCAGGCACCCGGCACGGGGCCGTTCGGGCAGCCGCAGCCCGGTGGCAGCCAGGACCCGACGCAGTTCGCGCCGTACCCGCAGCTGCCGCCCCAGCCCCAGCCGGGCGCGCCGGACCCCGCCGCGGGCCAGGTCCCCCCGGCCGACCAGTTCCCACCATCCGGACAGTTCGGCCAGCAGCCCCCGCAGGGCGGCCAGCCGTACGGGCAGCAGCCCTACGGCCAACCGGGTTACCCCCAGCAGCCCGGCCAGTACGGCCAGGGCCAGCCCCCGGGGCCGGGCTACGGCCCCTACGGCCAGCCCTACCCGCAGCCGCCGCGCACCAACCGCAAGCCGCTGCTGCTCGCGGGCGGCGGCCTGGTGGTCATCGCCGTGGTGGTGACGCTGATCCTGGTGCTGACCGGCGGCGGGAGCACGAGTTCGGCCCAGGGCACGGCGGAGCTGGTGGCCTCGGCGCTGGGCGACAAGGACGCGGACGCCTACAACAAGCTGCTGTGCGACAAGGAAGACCAGGTCACGCAGCAGCAGGTGGACTCCGAGAAGACCCCCAAGTTCACCAACGTGCACGTGGACAAGGTCACCGAGAACGGCGACAGCGCGATCGCGGAGATCAAGATCACGGTCGAGGACAAGGAGCAGACCGCCCGGGCCCGGCTGAAGAAGTCCGGCGACACCTGGTGCGTGGAGCGGATCGGGATCTGAGCCGGTCGGGTCCGGTGGCGGTGCCCGCCACCGGACCCGTGGTCGGACGCGGCGGCGGGTACCTGGGCCAATAGGATGGGCGGGCGCCAGAACAGTGCGGCGGCGGGCGGCCCGCCGGACGACCCGAGCGAGGGAGCCGAGGCCACATGACGCACCCCCCGCAGCCCCCCACCCCGCCGATCGATGGCGACCCGCGGTACCCGGGTGCCACACCCCCACCGCGCCGCCGGAGCGCTCTCCGGGTCCTGCTGATCGCGGCCGTCGCGCTGGTGCTCGTGGTCGGCGCGGGGGTGGGCGTCTACTACCTCAGCCGCGACCGGGGCGCCCCACCCGAGCCGGAGCGCGCGAGCGGCCCGGAGACCGTCCGGGACATGTACATGGGTGCCTACGAGGCCAAGCACTTCGACGACGTGCTGGCCGAGGCGTGCGAGGCGTACCGCACCAGGTTCGGCACCACCGCCGAGGAGCTCGAGCGCGGCTTGGCCGATTACGACGTCACGGCCCGCGCGGACGGCGAGCCCAAGGTGGACGGCGAGAAGGCCACCGCGCGCATCGCGCTCGTGCTGGACCAGGGCGGTCGCACCAAGAACGCGCACATCGAGATCAAGATGGTCAAGGAGGACGGCCGCTGGCGGTTCTGCGGGGAGCAGCCGCGCTGAGCGGCCCCGCGCGCGGGCGGTCCGCGGGTCACACCCCCAAAGGGGCCGGTGGGGGCCGCGTATCCTCCCCGGATGTCCACGCCGCGTCGGCCTGACCGGGTCACCGCGTCGGGGCGGCCCGTCGGGTACAGGAGTCCCGGGTGGGAAACCGACCGGGGACACGTTGAGGAGTCAGGGGAGCCTGGGAGCAATGACCCAACCACCGAACCAGCCGGGGCCCTACGGGCAGGACCCGTACGGTCAGCAGCCCAACCCCTACGGCCAGCAGCAGCCGTACCAGCAGCCTGACCCCTACCAGCAGCAGCCCGACCCGTACGGCCAGCAGCAGCAGCAGCCGTACCAGGGCTACGGGCAGCAGCCCCAGCAGCCCTACGGCCAGGACCCCTACGGCCAGCCGCAGCCCTACTACCAGGGCGGGTTCGGCGGCCCCGGCGGCGAGCCGCCGCAGCGCAACGTCGGCAAGATCGTGGCGATCGTGGCCATCGTCGTGCTGGTCCTGGGCGGCGCCAGCGTCGGCATCTACTTCATGACCCGCGACAGCGGCTCCACCTCGGCGAACCCCGGCGGCGGTGCGGGCGGCGGCGAGAGCAGCAGCGAGGAACCGACCACCACCACGAAGAAGTCGACGCGGACGACGAAGAAGTCGGAGCCGTCGGAGGAGCCCTCCGAGGAGCCGAGCAGTTCGAGCGGCTCGGGTGGCGGCGGCGCCGACCTGAAGGCGGCGGGCAAGGCGTACGCGGACGCGGTCAACGCCAAGGACGAGGCCGCGGCCAAGGGCCTGACCTGCGACGGCACCGACCCCGGCATCCTCTACACGAGCGTGGCGCCCAACGGCGGCGAGGTGACCGTGGCCGGTGAGCCGACGGTCTACGCCGACAACGCGACCGGGCAGGTGCCGCTGAACGTGACCTTCGGCGGGACCGACCCGATCAGCTTCCCGGTGGTGTTCCAGAAGGGGTCCAAGGGCTGGTGCGTCACCCTCTGACCTGGTGTTCCCGCTGACCTGACGTGCCCGGCGCCCGGGTGACCCGTGTGGTCACCCGGGCGCCGTGCGTCTAGCCCTTGCTGGGGCGGCGTTGGGGGCGCGGGGTGACGACGCCGTCGGCGAGGCGGCGGGCGGTGATGAGGAACGCCGTGTGGGCGATCATCCGGTGTTCGGGGCGGACGGCGAGGCCGACGGAGTGCCAGGGGCGGATCAGGGTCTCCCAGGCGTGCGGTTCGGTCCAGCAGGTCTGCTCGCGCAGCGCCTCGGTGACCCGGGACAGCTGCGTCGTGGTGGCGACGTAGACGACCAGGACGCCGCCGGAGATGAGGTTGGTGGAAACCATCGGCAGCACGTCCCAGGGGGCGAGCATGTCGAGGATGACCCGGTCGACCTCGCCGGTGTGGTTGGCCAGGTCGTCGACGACCAGGGTCCAGTTCTCGGGGTGCTCGCCGTAGAACTCGCGGACGTTGCGCTCGGCGTGCTCGGCGTGGTCGTCGCGGATCTCGTACGAGGTCACGGTGCCGGTGGGGCCGACCGCGCGCAGCAGGGAGCAGGTCAGCGCGCCGGACCCGGCGCCCGCCTCCAGCACCCGCGCGCCGGGGAAGATGTCGCCCTGCATGACGATCTGGGCGGCGTCCTTGGGGTAGATGACCTGGGCGCCGCGGGGCATGGAGAGCACGTAGTCCGACAGCAGCGGGCGCAGCGCCAGGTAGGCGGTGCCCGCCACCGAGCTGACGATGGAGCCCTCGGGCTGCCCGATGATGTCGTCGTGGGCCAGCGCGCCGCGGTGCGTGTGGTACTTCTCCCCCGCGGTCAGCACCAGCGTGTAGTGCCTGCCCTTGGGGTCGGTGAGCTGCACCCGGTCCCCCGCCTCGAAGGGACCGCTGACCTTGCGTGCCGACACCCGCGCCTCGCCTTCCACCTGCTCCGTCAACCGACGGGGAATCGTCGCAGAGGCCGGTGCCCGGCACCGCACCCGGGTCAGCCCGCGCCGCGGGCCCGCAGGGCGGCCTTCAGGTCCTCGCGGTGCAGCACGCCGGAGGGGCGGCCCTCGTCGTCGACGACGACGAACTGCCAGGCCGGGGTCTCGTGCACGCGCTCGGCGATGTCCTCGCCGGATTCCGACGACAGCAGCACCGACTCGGGCCGGATCGGCTCGGCGGCCTGCTCGGCCGGGGAGAACGGGGAACGCGCGGCCAGCGCCCGGGCGGCGACCTCGTCGAGCAGCCCGGCGGCCACGCCGTCGGCGCGCACCAGCACCACCCCGCGCCCGGCCGCGGCGGCGAGCGCGTCGGCGACCGGGCTCTCGGCGGGCAGTTGCAGCACCGGCCGCACCACGTCGGCCAGGGTCAGGCCCGCGGGCCAGGAGCGGCGCTGCTCGGCGGCCAGCTCACCGGAGGCGCCCGCGACGACGAACCACGCGGTCAGCAGGCACACGCCCAGCCGCAGCCAGCGGTCCGGGCTGGCCTCGGCCAGGCCCCACAGCGCCCACAGCACCAGCAGCCCGGCGACCGCCCAGCCGCCGACCACCGCTGCCTTGGTCCCCGCGCCGCGCCTGCCGGTCCACGCCCAGACGCCCGCGCGCAGCATCCGGCCGCCGTCCAGCGGCAGGCCGGGCAGCAGGTTGAACACGGCGACGGCGGAGTTGGCGAAGGCGCACTCGAGGACCAGCAGCCACACCGGGCCCTCGGACGGCATCACCAGCAGCCCCAACCCGCAGGCCCCGGCCAGCGCGATCGACACCGCCGGACCGGCCGCCGCGACCACGCCCTCGTGGCCAGGTCGGCGCGGGGTGCGGGAGATCTCGGCGAGGCCGCCGAGCAGGAACAGCCGCAGCCTGCGCACCGGCAGCCCCAGCCGCAGCGCGACCACGCAGTGCCCGAGTTCGTGGGCCAGCACGGAGACGCCGAGCAGCACGGCGAACGCGGCGGCGAGCAGGATCGAGGTGGTGGTGTCCGCGCCGGGCAGCAGCGACCCGACCAGCGGCGCGTAGAAGACGACCACGGCCAGCGCGCCCAGCCACCAGGAGTGGGCGAGCACGACCGGCACGCCGCTGTAGCGGAACAGCAGCAGGCCGCCGCCGTGCGCGGTGGGCGGGTCGGTCGACACCTCGCACAGCGTAACGGTGTCGCTGTGGGGTTCGGGTGATCCTGCCTGGCAGGCCGGTCGGGTGGTAGCACGGGTCCGGCACGGGGCGTGACCGTGTCCCGGGCGGGAGTGTCGGTGGTGGTCACTACTGTGCTGACCATGGTCCCCGTTCCCGGTACCGCCCCGACCAGCACCGACACCACCACGGCCGAGTCCGGCACCGATCCGGCAGGCACCGACCAGGCAGGCACCGACCAGGCCACCGCCCCCAGGCAGGCGCGGCGGCGGCCCGCGCTGTCGCCGTCGCGGGCCGGGGACTTCAAGCAGTGCCCGCTGCTGTACCGGCTGCGCGCCGTCGACCGGCTGCCCGAGACTCCGACGAAGGCGCAGGTGCGGGGCACGGTCGTGCACGCGGTGCTGGAGCGGCTGTTCGGCCTGCCCGCGGGCGAGCGGGTGCCCGCGGTCGCGCACGACCTGCTGTCCCCCACCTGGGACGCGCTGCTGGCCGAGCGGCCGGAGTTCGGGCAGATCTTCGCCGAGGGCGAGGACCCCGGCGAGTGGCTGGCGTCGGCGTCGAAGCTGATCGACGGCTACTTCGAGCTGGAGGACCCGCGGCGGCTGCAGCCGCAGGCCTGCGAGCTGCTGGTGGAGACGGAGCTGCCGTCGGGGGTGCTGCTGCGCGGCTACATCGACCGCCTCGACGTCGCCCCGACCGGCGAGATCCGGGTCGTGGACTACAAGACCGGCGCCGCGCCGCGCGAGATCGGCGAGGCCAAGGCGCTGTTCCAGATGAAGTTCTACGCGCTGGCCGTGTGGCGGCTGCGCGGCGAGGTGCCCCGGCAGCTGCGGCTGATGTACCTGGCGGACCGGCAGTCGCTGGCCTACACCCCGGACGAGGCCGAGCTGGCCCGGTTCGAGCGCACCTTGGAGGCCATCTGGGAGGCCATCCTGCGCGCGGGCCGCACCGGCGACTTCCGCCCGAACCGCGGCAGGCTCTGCGACTGGTGCTCGTACCAGCAACACTGTCCGGAGTTCGGCGGCACGCCCCCGGAGTACCCGGGCTGGCCGGAACCGGACCCCGGCGAGGAGAGCGCACTGGACCGGGCCGACTGACCGTTGACCGAGTCGCCCACCGGCGTGGGCGCCCCGGACCTGCCGAGCCGGGCGGGGAAGCGGGGGTGGGTGGTGGGAGGAGATGTCGCAGTGTCGTTCTACGAGCCCCTTGGGGGCGACCGGTACTGGTCCACGACCCACACGGCGGGTCCGTGGACGGCGCGCAGCCAGCACCTGGGGCCGCCGTCGGCGCTGCTGGCCCGGGCGCTGGAGGCGCTGCCGTCAGCGGTGCCGACGCTGATCACCCGGGTCACGGTGGAGATCCTGGGTCCGGTGCCGGTCGCCGACGTGGAGGTCACGGCCGCCATCGAGCGGCCGGGGCGGTCGGTGGAGTTGCTGCGCGCCGAACTGCGGGCGAACGACCGGGTGGCCGCCCGCGCGGCGGCTTGGCGGGTCGCGACGGCGGACACCTCGGCGGTCGCCACCGGGGACGACGTCCCGCCGCTGGCCCCGCCGGAATCCGGGACGCCGATTTCGCGGCCGGAGGGGTGGGGACCCGGTTACCTGGACGCGCTGGAATGGCGTTCGCTCAAGGGCTCGCTCGGCGAGCCCGGCCCGGCCACCATATGGGCGCGGCAACTGGTGCCGCTCGTGCCCGGGGAAACGCCGACCGGTCTCCAGCGGCTGCTCACGGTCGCCGATTCGGGCAGCGGCGCGTCGGGTTCGCTGGACCCCCGGGAATGGTGGTTCATCAACACGGAATTGACGGTCCACCTCACCCGGCACCCGGTCGGCGAATGGATCGGCCTGGACGCGCACTCGATCCTCGGCCCCTCCGGGACCGGTCTCGCGCTATCCACCCTGCACGACGAACAGGGCGCCGCGGCGCGCGGCGCCCAAGCACTCATGGTCCGGAAGCGGGAGCCCGAGAAGGGCTAGTCACAGATACTTGTAGACGTCGTCGAGGGTGAGGCCGCGGCCGAGCATCAGGACCTGCACCCGGTACAGCAGCTGGGAGATCTCCTCGGACAGCTCGGCGTCGCTCTGGTACTCGGCGGCGATCCACACCTCGCCCGCCTCCTCCAGGACCTTCTTGCCCTGCGCGTGCACCCCCGCGTCCAGGGCGGCGACGGTGCCCGACCCCTCGGGCCGGTTCTTGGCGCGGTCAGTGAGCTCGGCGAACAGCTCATCGAAGGTCTTCACGAGCACCGATCCTCCCACCCGCGCCCGCGCTCGCCGACACCGCCACCAGTTCGCGCAGCAGGGCCTCGTCCAAGCCGACCAGCGAGGACCGCAGCACCCGGGCCGGACCCTCCGGCACCGCGACCTCGCAGGGCACCACCAGCACGGCGCAGCCCGCGGCCTCGGCGGCGGCGGTGCCGGTGGGCGAGTCCTCGATGGCCAGGCAGCGGGTCGGCTCGACGCCGAGCAGGCGGGCGGCCTTGAGGTAGGGCTCGGGCAGGGGCTTGTTGCGGCCGTCGACCTCGTCGCCGCAGACCGTGACGTCGAAGAACTCGCGGCCGATGGTGTCCAGCGCCACCTCGGTCAGGTGCCGTTCGGTGGAGGTGACCAGGGCCGTGGGCACGCCGGTGTCGCGGACCAGCCGCAGCGCCTCCCGGGCGCCGGGCCGCATGACGAGGCGGGTGCGGAACAGCTCGACCATGCGCTCGTTGATCCAGCCCATGGCCTCGTCGATGTCGTCCGGGGTCGGCACCCGGCCGACCTGGCCGAACAGCAGCGCCATGCTGGTGGGGATGTTGGAGCCGATCATCGCGGTGCGGGTGTCGTCACCCAGCGGTGTGCCCAGCTTGAGCGAGTACTCCGAGAGCGGGATGTCCCACAGCTTCTCGGAGTCGGTCAGCGTGCCATCCATGTCCCAGAGCACGGCGGCGGGCAGGCCATCCGCAGTGGACGGTCCGGTCAAGGTGTTCCCCCAGGTTTCGCGTTCACCCGATTTGCCCGGTTCGCCATCGGCGTAGCGGGCCGCACCGGCCTGTCCCCAGCCTACGATCTCCGCCTGTCCGAGCCGGGCCGTAGGCTAACCCGGTGACCGACCTGCCCACCCCCGAGCCGACACCTCTGGACGAGCCCGCTCCGGAGCCCAGACACCTCGTCGACCCCGTCATGGTGGCCGCGTTCGAGGGATGGAACGACGCCGGGGACGCGGCCAGCACCGCGATCGAGCACCTGCAACTCACCTGGGACGCCAGCCCGCTGCTGGAGATCGACCCGGACGACTACTACGACTTCCAGGTCACCCGCCCGACGGTGCGCATGGTGGACGGTGTCAGCCGGAGGGTCGAGTGGCCGACCACGCGGCTCTACCTGTGCAGGCCGCCGGGGTCCAACCGGGACGTCGTGCTGGTGCACGGCATCGAGCCGAACATGCGCTGGCGCCGGTTCTGCGCCGATCTGCTGGGCCACATCGAGGACCTGAACATCACCACGGTGGTCACCCTGGGCGCGCTGCTGGCCGACACCCCGCACACCCGCCCGGTCCCGGTGACCGGCACGGCCTACGACGCCACCTCCGCGGCCCGCTTCGGCCTGGAGCGCTCCCGGTACGAGGGGCCGACGGGCATCGTCGGGGTGCTGCAGGACGCGTGCGTGCGCGCGGGCGTGCCCGCGATCTCGATCTGGGCCGCGGTGCCGCACTACGTGTCGCAGCCGCCGTCGCCGAAGGCCACGCTGGCGCTGCTGCACCGGGTGGAGGAGGTGCTGGACGTGGAGGTGCCGCTGGGCACGCTGCCCGACCAGGCCGACGAGTGGCAGCAGACGGTCAGCGAGATGGCCGAGGAGGACGAGGACGTGCGCAACTACGTGCGCGCCTTGGAGGAGCGCGGCGACGCGGAGAACACCCTCAACGAGACCAGCGGTGACGCCATCGCCGCGGAGTTCGAGCGCTACCTGCGCAGGCGCCGCCCGGGCCGCGGTGGCCCGGGTCCCGGCCCGACCGGGGTGTGAACCCCCGCCTCACCCTGGCCGCGCTCTACGCGGGTGGTTTCCTCGGTCCGTTCGCGGGCGGGATCACCACCGCCATGCTGCCCGAGCTCGGCCGGGACTTCGACGTGTCACCGCAGGTGGCGTCGTACTCGCTGACGGCGTACCTGGTGCCGTTCGCGGCCCTCATGCTGTTCTCGGGCACCCTGGGCGCGCGCTGGGGCGCGTCCCGCAGCGTGCGCGTCGCGTACCTGGTGTACGTCGCGGCGTCGCTGCTGTGCGCCGTGGCGGGTGACTACCCGCTGTTCCTCGCGGCCCGCGCCGTCCAGGGCGGGGCGAACGCGTTCACCACGCCCCTGCTGCTGGCCGCGATAGCCACCATCACGCCGCCGGAGCGCCTGGGCCGCACCCTCGGCCTGTTCGCCTCGCTGCAGGCGGCGGGCCAGACCAGCGCCCCACTGCTGGGCGGCGTGGCGGCGGAGGTGAACTGGCGCGTCGCCTTCGTCGGCGTCGCGGTCGTGTCCCTGGCGCTGGCCATGGCGGGCCTGCCGGAGCAGATGCGCGAACGGCAGCGCACCACCGCCACCCTGCGCTCGGCCTGGCGCCCCTCGGTCCTGCGCGCGGGCTGGCTGGCCCTGGTCGGCTGGGCGTGCCTGGGCGGCATGTCGGTCCTGCTGGCCTTGCGCGCCGAAGAGGTCTTCAACCTGAGCGCGGCGTCCAGGGGCCTGGTGCTGACCGGTTTCGGCGTGGTGGGGTTGCTGAGCGCGAGGTACGTGGGCAGGTCCATCGACCGCATCGGCGCGCGCCGGGCGGTCCTCATCGGCTCGGTGGTCGGCGCCGTGCCGATCGCGCTGGTGGGCACCCTGCCGTGGCTGCCGGCGGTGACCGTCCTCTGGGCACTGACGGGCATCACCGCCCAACTGGTCCTGGTGGGCGTCAACGCTTTGGTGCTCGGCGGGGAGGGCCCGAACCGCGCGGGCGCGGTATCGGTGGTGCAATCCCTCCGCTTCACCGGCGCGGCGGTGTCCCCGCTGGCCTTCACGCCGCTGTACCAAGCGGAACCGGCCCTGGGTTTCTTGATCCCGGCGGCCCTGGTCGCGGTCAACGCCCCGCTGACCCTCGCCCTGCACCGCCCCCGCAAACCGGATCCGGCCCCCGAAGGGCCGTAGCCCTCCCCTCCGGACCACTCCCCCGGACCACTCCCCTGTGGACACCCCCGGCGGTTGTCCACAGGCATGATCATCTCCGCCGAGCACTGTCGGCCCCGGCCGGTAGCATGGATATCGGGGGCCGGAGGCACGCGCGCCGCGCCATCGGGTCGCGCCGGTCGGGGGAATGCCAAGGCCGATGCCCCGCCCACCCGCGTGATGGCCACGAGCCAACGACCGTCCACGCGACAGCGTCGATCCACAGCGCCCGCTCGGCAGGCATCGCCACTTCGTCGGTGGTGGCGGCACCTCCGCCCGAGGCACCGCCACCACCGCCCGCGTCAGAGCGCGATGCCGAGCAGGGCGTCGATCGCGTCGCGGGCCAAGGCCGGGGCCTCCGCGTCCGATTCGCCGCCCGCGAGGGTGCGGGCGGCCCAGGCGTCGACCGTGGCCAGCGCCTTCGGGGTGTCCAAGTCGTTCGCGAGGTGGTCGCGCAGGGCCGCGACCAGCGGTCGGGCGTCGGCCGCCGCCGGTGCAACCACGGCCGCCCGCCACGTGGCCAGTCGGGTCTGGGCGTCCGCCAGGACCTGGTCGGTCCACGCCCGGTCGGTGCGGTAGTGACCCGCGAACAGGCCCAGCCGGACCGCCATCGGGTCGACCTTGTCGGCCCGCAGCCGCGACACGAACACCAGGTTGCCGCGCGACTTCGACATCTTCTCGCCGTCGAGGGCGATCATCGCCGCGTGCGTGTAGTGCCGCGCGAACGGGTGCTGGCCGGTCAGCGCCTCGGCGTGGGCCGCGCTGTACTCGTGGTGCGGGAAGATCAGGTCCGACCCGCCGCCCTGCAGGTCGAAGGTCATGCCGAGCCGGTTGAGCGCGATGACGCTGCACTCGACGTGCCAGCCGGGGCGGCCCGCGCCGAGTTCGCTGTCCCAGCTGGGCTCGCCCGGCCGGGCCGAGCGCCACAGCAGCGCGTCGAGCGGGTGGCGCTTGCCCCGGCGGTCCGGGTCGCCGCCGCGCTCGGCGAAGAACCGGTTCATCGTGGACTCGTCGTAGTTGGACTCGCCGCCGAAGCGGCCGGTGGCGTTGTGGTCGAAGTAGACGTCCGGGTACTCCGGGTCGTCCACGCGGTACGCGGCGCCGTCCGCCAGCAGCTTCGCCACCGCCTCGACGATCTCCGGGATGGACTCGACCGCGCCGACGTACTCCCGGGGCGGCAGCACGCGCAGGGCGGTCATGTCCTCGCGGAACAGCGCGGTCTCGCGCATGCCCAGGACCACCCAGTCGTCCCGGTCGCGCGCGGCCCGCTCCAGCAGCGGGTCGTCGATGTCGGTCACGTTCTGCACGTAGTGGACCTCGTGGCCGTTGTCCAACCACTGCCGGTGCACCAGGTCGAAGGCCAGGTAGGTGGCCGCGTGCCCGAGGTGGGTGGCGTCGTACGGGGTGATCCCGCAGACGTACATCGTGGCGGTCGGTCCGGGGGCCGTAGGCCGGACCTCGCCCGCGGCGGTGTCGAACAACCGCAGCGGGCGCGGTGTGCCCTCCACCCGCGGCACCGGGTGGGATTGCCAGGTCTGCATGCTCCGACAGTAAACGCACGGGCCGACCACTTCGGGGTGTGCCACGGGGTGGACCGCCGGGAACAGATCCGGCCCCTGTCACCCGATGGTCGCAGTTACGGCAAAAGTGTGATGAGCGTTACACCCAAGCGTGGGTTGCGATCACACTTTCAGGTGGGCTAGCCGCGACGAAGGGCGGATGCGATGTCCGAGCCAGGAACGACCCCAGACGACTCCCCGGCGGAGACCGAGACGACCGGCCGGTACCTGGTGCTGCTGGCCGACGACGCGGTGGCCGCCGGTACCCACGAGCTGCGCCGGGTCGCGGGCATCAGCACCGCGAGCACCGCCGAGGCCGCGGGGGTCGACTTCGCCGGTGCCGAGAACCTGGTCTACGACCGGCTCGGCGTCGCGGTGGTGGACGCCGACACCGAGCAGGCCGCGGCGCTGGCCCGCGCGGTCGACGAACCCGGCCCGATCGTGGCGCTGGAGGCCGAACGCCGGGTGTACGCGATCAGCACCGAGGCCCCGGACGCCGAGGTGGCCGCCCCCGCGGGCGCCGACGAGTCGCGGTTCACCTGGGGCCTGCAGGCCGTGCGCGCCCAGTTGAGCGCGGCGACCGGCGAGGGCATCCGGATCGCGGTGCTCGACACCGGCTTCGACGTCGAGCACCCGGACTTCGCGGGCCGCGCGGTCACCCGGATCTCGTTCGTCCCCGGCGAGTCCCCCGACGACGGCCACGGGCACGGCACGCACTGCGTGGGCAGCGCCGCCGGTCCGCGCGAGCCGGGCACGGGCCCGGGGTACGGCGTGGCGTACAAGGCGGAGATCTTCACGGGCAAGGTGCTCAGCAACCAGGGCTCCGGCACCGACGGCGGCATCCTGGCGGGCATCGCGTGGGCGGTGTCGAACAACTGCCAGATCGTGTCGATGTCGCTGGGCGCCACGGTGCGGCCGGGCACGCCGTACTCGCAGACCTGGGAGACCGTCGCCAACCGCGCGCTGGCGCAGGGCACGCTGATCGTGGCCGCGGCGGGCAACGACTCGAAGCGGCAGAACGGCGTCATCTGGCCGGTCGGGCACCCGGCGAACTGCCCGTCGGTCCTGGCCGTCGGCGCCATCGACGTGGCGTCCGCGCTGGCGTGGTTCTCCTGCGGCACCGTCGACGAGATCGGCGCGGTGGACGTGGTGGCCCCCGGCCTGGACGTGTACTCGTCGTGGCCGCGGCCGAAGAACTACAACCGGATCAGCGGCACCAGCATGGCCACCCCGCACGTCGCGGGCGTCGCGGCGCTGATCGCCCAGGCGACCGGCGCGCGCGGGTGGGAGCTGTGGGCCCGCCTGTCCCAGTCCGCCCGCAGGCTGCCCCTGCCGAGCACGGACGTCGGCGCGGGCCTGGTCCAATCCCCGTGAGCGAACCGGTCCTGGTGGTGGTGTCGGCCGACGCCGCGTCCCGCCTGCCGGAGGTCGTCGCGGACCTGACCGCGGCGGGCCTGCGGGTGGAGCACGTGCTCGCGGAGATCGGCACCATCACCGGCTCGGCCCCCACCGGCGCCATCCGAACCCTGCGCGCGGTGTCCGGAGTGGACAAAGTCGAGCCCGCCTGCGGCGACTTCGGCATCCCACCACCGGACAGCGAGGTCCAGTAGTCCGCCCTTCGACGCGCTTTCCGACACCGCTGTCCACATCTCCGGAAGTTGTCCACAGGCCCGCCGGAGGACCGCCGATCACCGGCCGCGCCGCGAGAGAATTGAGACCAGGGGGTTCTCCGGTCCCGGGGACCTCTCGCCGGGCATTGGGCGGGTGCGGGTCGTGCGACGACGGGTTCACGGCGGCCGGGTGACGAGGCGGCGGCCGGTTGGATCCGTCGAGTTTCGCGGCGGCGTTGAGCCGACGCCGCCGCGGCTGGGCGGCCCGGGCGCCGGTTCACCAAGGGTCCGAGCTCCTCGACCGCGACGGGCGAGCTCGACCTCAAGCACGCCGCGGTGGCCACCTGCCGCGCGGACACGACAGCCGCGCGGGCCTCAGGTCCGCGTTCTGCTCGGTTCCTCGGCGCCGGCCGTGGCATTCCGGTCGGGAGGGCCTCGCGGCCACCGGCTGGGCGGGCGTCATGCGAAATCGCGTTCGCGGCAGCAGCGCCCCGGGGCGGGTGGCGGGGCAGCCGAGTCGCGAGATGGCCGCGTCAGCTGGTTCGGCTGAGGTGCGAGCGGTGTTGGGACAGCGCCGAGGCGAGGGCCTGGTAGTCGGCCGGTCGGTTGACGATGGTGGCGCCGATGCGCAGGTACGGGTCGTCCCGCCAGCGGACCACCGGGACCTCGATGCGGTGGCGGGTGCTCAGTTCCTCGTACAGCGCGCGGGCCCCCGCGACGTCCGGGGCCCAGTGGCGGGGCAGCGGCAGCAGCCGCATCAGGGGGGCGTGGCGCGGGGTGACGGGGCCGGGCACGCCGATGGCGTCGGCGACCAGCCGGACGCCGCGGTCGAGGAGGAGGGCGCTGCGGGTGACCGCGTCCCAGCCGCCCGCGTCGTGCCAGAAGTCGATGGCCTCGGGCAGGGCGAGCCAGGCGGAGTAGTCGTCGCCGCCCGCGTGGTCGAACCAGCGGGGGAAGGCGCTCGGGTGCAGCCACGACGGCACCAGCGGCTTGACCTGCTCCCGCCACCGCGGCGCCAGGTACAGCCCCGCCACCGCGCGCGGGGCGTAGGCCCACTTGTGGAAGCTGCCGACCCAGAAGTCCACCCCGAGGTCGGCGGGCCGCTGGTCGATGTGGCCGGGCACGTGCGCGGCGTCGACGAACACCGGCACCCCGCGCTCGCGGCACACGCGCGCCACCTTCGCCACCGGCAGCACCAGCGCCGTCGCGGAGGTGATCGCGTCGACGACCACGAGCCGGGTCGTCGGCCGCAGCCCGGCGACGAACGCGGCGGCGACCTCGTCCGGCCCGGCGTCGAGCGGGAACGGCGCGGCCCGCACGTGGGCGCGCTCGCGGCAGGCGAACAGCACGGTCTGGTAGGCGTGCTCGGAGGTGAGGATCTCGTCGCCCTCGGCGAACGGGATGGCCGCCAGCACCGTGGCGATCGCCTCCGACGCGCTGCGCACCAGTGCCACGCCGTCGGTGCCGAGGAACCCCGCGGCGGCCGCGCGGGCCCGGTTGACCAGGTCGAACAGCTCCACCCGGTGGAAGCGCGTCGGGTTGGCCTCGAGTCTGCGCTGGTAGCCGTTCCGCGCCCGGAGCACCGCGCGCGGGACCACGCCGAACGCGCCGGGGTTGAGGTGGACGACCCCGGGGTCCAGGTCGAAGGCGGGGTCCGCGCTTAAGTCGGAGATCATCACCGGAGGGATTCTGTCAGGATTTCACGCACCCGGCCCGCGATCCGGTGGAGCTCGTTCGGGCAGATCCACCTGCCCGAACGCTCACGCGGGCGCCGGTCGGTCCGGCGGCGACGGGTCGGGCAGGTTCTTGTGCGCGTCGGTGCGCACGGCCTCCCGGATCTGGTCGATGTTCTCCCGCAGCAGGTCCGAGATCAGCTCGTCGGTGCGCGGGTCCGCCAGCATCTCCAGCACCACCCGCAGCGTGGTGTCGGTGACGGCGCCGACGATCTCGTCGTGGAAGGGCAGCCTGCGGAGCCTGCCCGCCTGGGGGTCGTCGCGGATCTTCTCCAGGACCATGGCGCGGATCTCGGCCCGGTTCTCCTCCAGCGCGCTGGCCATGTTCCGCGCGTAATGGCCGGTGCGCAGCACCGACACGACCTCTTCGAGCACGGCCACGGTCAGCGGTTTCTTGATCACGTCGATCAGCACGCCGCCGAAGCGCGCCATCGCCCGGTGCGCCAACTCCTCCCCCACCGACCGGTCCACGGGCCGGTGGACGCGGGCGAGCTGCACGCCGATCCGCACCACCCGCAGCAGGCGGAACGCGCGCAGCCACAGGTGGGTCAGGGGGATCAGGCCGACGAGGTCGTACCAGTTCACCCACAGGAAGCGACGGCTGAACCCCGTTCGCGCCCACCGCCAGGCGAACTCGACGGCGAACACCGCGCACAGGCCGCGGTCGAGCCAGACGACCAGCCGGGCGGTGTCCGCGGGCGGGTGCCAGAACACCCGGTAGGCCAGCAGGCCGACCGCCACGACCGCGAGCGCCAGCATCAGCCAGTCGTCCAGGCTCACCCGGTGCCGCGGCCGCGGGGCAAGGGAGATGACCATGGGCAGAACCTTTCACGGCACCGGGGCGGAGGCCACTCGCCGGGCCGGTAGCGTCGGGGCGTGGACCAGCCGCGGCGCGTGGAGCGCTCCCCCAAGCACGTGCGCGCCACCCTCGGCGGCGCGTACGTCGTCGACTCCGCCGAGGTGCGGCTGGTGTGGGTGGACCGCCCGTACCCGGCGTACTGGTTCCCCGACGCCGACGTCCGCGCGGACCTGCTGCCCGCGGGGGCGGTGCGGACCTCGCCCGGGTTGCCGGGGCTCGTCGGGGTCGACTGGGGCGCGGTGGACCAGTGGTACGAGGAGGACGAACCGGTGTACGTCCACGCGCGCGACCCGTGCACCCGGGTCGACGTGCTGGCCTCGTCGCGGCACGTCGTGGTCGAGTTGGACGGGGTGCGGCTGGCGGAGAGCGGGCAGCCGAGGGTCCTGTTCGAGACCGGCCTGCCGCCGCGCTTCTACCTGCCCGCGCGGGACGCGCGGCTGGACCTGCTGCGCCCGTCGGCCACCACGACGATGTGCCCGTACAAGGGGACGGCGACGTACCTGGACGCGGTGGTAAACGGCGTCACGCACCGCGATCTCGTGTGGTGCTACCCGGCCCCGTTCGCGGAGAGCCAGAAGATCGCGGGACTGCTCTGCTTCTACCCCGACCGCGCACGACTGGTGGTGGACGGGATCGATCAGTCCACATAGGACGGAGTATGGTTCCCGGTTAACCGACAACCCCCTTGGGCCGTTGGTGTTCACCACGCGGCAGTGGCGGCGGAGCGGTCGCCGCGCGCGTGGCGCGAGGGTAGGATTCGGCCCGGTATGTGACTGGCCTCATCGGCGGGCGGTCGGAACTGGCTCGGGCCCTCCGCGTCCTGGAGAGCGAGGACACCGCCCCCATTCCAGGTTCGAGGACGTGACCGCATGAGCGCACCGGGGTTCGCCCACGAGGCACTGGTCTACCGCGACCCGTCCTCCTTCGTCGACGGCGCGGCGGTTTTCGTGCGCGACGGCCTGCTGGCGGGTGAGTCCGTTTTCGCCGTGCTGCCACCGCACCCCGCCAAGCTGCTGCGCGAGGCGCTGGGCGCGCGGGCCGAGGAGGTCCACTTCCTCGACGTGGTGGAGATCGGTCGCAACCCGGCCCGGCTCATCCCGGCGGTCCGCGCGCAACTGGCCGAGGCGGACGGGCGCGGGGTGCGCGGCATCGGCGAATCGGCCTGGCTGGGCCGCACCGCCGACGAGTTCGCGGAGGTCGCGCTGCACGAGGCCCTGATCAACCTGGCCTTCGCCGACGCCGCGAACCTGACGCTGCGCTGCGCCTTCGACGCGGACGTGCCCCCGTCGGTCATGGCGACCGCGCGCCGCACCCACCCGTGCCTGCTCGGCGGCGCGCACGTCCCCGGCGCGTACGACCCCGAGTACGCGCTGGACCTGTTCACCACCCCGCTGCCCGACCCGGGCGAGGTGAGCGACATGGTCCACTTCTGCCTCGACGACCTGCCCGAACTGCGGGACCTGGTGGCGGTGCGGGCAAGGCAGTTCGGCCTCCCGCGCGGCCGGGCGCTGGACCTGACGCTGGCCACCAACGAGATGGTCACCAACAGCATCTGCCACGGCGGCGAACGCGGCACCCTGCGCCTGTGGACCGAGGGCGAGTCCCTGGTCTGCGAGATCACCGACAGCGGCCACATCACCGACCCCATGGTCGGCCGCGTCGCCCCCCTCCCCTCGGTCCAGGGCGGTCGGGGCGTGTGGCTGGCCAACCAGCTGTGCGACCTGGTGCGCATCCGCTCCACCCCGGCCACGGGGACGATGGTCCGCCTGCACGTCCGCCGATAAGCTGATTTCCCCGCCCGCACAACACGATCTCCACTCGGGCGACGAGTTCATCCCCCTCACGGCAGCAGGCAGACCACCTGTCCCGCCCTCACAAGCCATCCCCGGAAACCGCCGCTTGAGCCCAGCCCCAACCGAACGCAACGCGCCCCTACCCCTCCGGCCATTTCGGCTTCTCCTCAACCACCCCGAAACCACCACAGAAACCCAACCCCGCCCCACGCAACGGTCCCCACCACATCTCAGGCCGTTTCGTTTCCTTCCGAACCACCCCGAAACCGCCGCAGGATCCCCTCCCCCACCGAACGCAACGCGCCCCCGCTATACGCCTTGATTGGGTGGACTTGCTTTGCGTGGGGGGACGAGCCTGCCAAGCTCTACCGCGGGTGGGGTGGGCTTGCCCATCCCACCGCTCTTCCCCACCGCAGGCTCGTAGGGGCCCCGCGTAAAGCAAGTTCACTCAATCGAGGCCCCACATTTTTTCCGCGAACAGCCGGACCGATCAACCCAGCCACGATCCCAACCGGCACCGCGCAGACCACAAGATGATCAACGCACGCCTCCGGCCCCGATATTCACTCTACCGGCGAGCACCGACAGAACCGCGCGAAGACGATCAAGCCTGTGAGGCTTATTCAGCGGCGTAGAAGTAGAGGGCGATAACGGCCGATATGGTGTCGGTGAAAGTGTCGATGGGACGCCGGTAGTCGGTGTGGAGAACACGCCGTCTTTTGAGTTGGGCGATGGCGCGTTCGACCACGACACGGATGGAGTTGTGGTGTCGGTTGAACTCCACTTCCCAGTCGGGTTGTTCTCGGTTTCTGGGTTTTCTGATCGGGGTCAGGATACCGCTACCGATGTAGCCCTTGTCGCCGAGCCAGGTGCTGGGCTCTCGTCCGTCGAGAACCCGCGAGGCGTTCAGGCCGACGATGTCGTTACGGGATCCCGGCCTAGGATCCGACACCCATCTCGGACGTCCGTCCGGCGTGTACGCGACCTGGACGGTGAGCCCGGTCGTGCGGTGTTTCCCGGAGGACAACTCCGGGCGGGAAGCCCATGACCGGCACGGCAGCGGTGTCCCGTCCACTATGGGGGAGTTGCGGTCGTCGAGATCGTCGGCCGCGGGAACGCACTGTTCGAGCACGCCGGCCAACAATGGTGTCACCGCCGCGATCGCCCGACCGAGCGTCGGCTGTGACACCTCGAACGCTTCCGCCAACTCCGCTTGAACCCGATTCCGCCGCAAGTACGCCAACGTGACCACCACGGAGCGGTACAAACCCAGAACCGGCGGCCACCGGCGAACCGACTCCCCGGTCGCTTCGCCGATCAGGGCACATAATTCCTCGACACGGTCCCGAGTGAGGCCGGCGGCATGATACATGGAGGCGGTCCGTTTTCGAGAATAATGTGTGGTAACTGAATTCTCTCAAACGGGCCGCCGCCTCTTACATCGGGGTGATCATCCCGGGGCGTGAATAAGCCTCTGTGGACAACTCCGCACCAACAGAATCCTCCCAGGCGGCAAGGACCAGCACACCTCAGGGATTCAACTGCTGGATAGCCTTCACGATCCGCTTGTCGGAAATCGATCCCGGAGTCCCCAACGTCTGCGCGAAGTAGCTGATCCGCAGTTCCTCGATCATCCACCGCACCGACCTGGTGACCTCCGCATCCCGCGCGCTGGGCCGCAACTGCTCCACCGCCTCGTGGTACGAGTCCTCCAGGTCCTGCACCACGTGCATCCAAGTCCGGTCCCGATCCGGCCGCTCCGGCAACTTGTCCAACCGCCGCTCGATACCGCGCAGGTACCGTTCCACGTCGCCCAGCCGCCGCACACCGGTCGCCGCCACGAATCCCGGGAAGATCAACCCAGCCAGTTGCTCGCGGATGTCCGCCAAGGGCTCCACGAAGATGGGGCCCTTCGTCCGGGAAAGCCGGTTCTGCACGTCGTTCCACGCGATCACGACCTTGCGGACCCGGTCGAGCACCTCGACGGTCGTCTCGTTCAGCCGGGTTCGCACCGCTTCCTTGAGCCGGTCGAAGTCCGCCTCGGTCCACGCGGGCCCGCCCGCCCGCGTGATCAGGAAATCCGCCGCCGCCTCGACGCAATCGGCCAGTAGGGCCGGGACTCCGCCGTGCGGGTTGTGCGACAACGCGAGTTTGGCCTGGTTCGACAGGCTCCGCACCACGTGCTTCACCGGCGACGGGACCATCAGCAGCACCAGCCGCCGGGTTCCCGTCCACATCGCGGCGCGCTGGTCCGGTTCGGTGTCGAGCATCCGGACGGCCACCGACTGGCCCTCGTCGACCAGTGCCGGGTAGGCCGTGACGACCAACCCGTTCTGCTCCGTCCGGGCGACCTTCGGCAGCGTCCCGATCGTCCACGACGTCAGGCCGCGCCGCTCCAGGTCCACCGTCGCCTCGGCGAGCGAGGCCCGCAGCTGCGACTTCAGCTGCTCCTTCAACGCGCCCAGGTCCTTGCCCTGTGCCAGGGTGCGGTCGCCGTCGACGATCTGGAACGTGGTCTTCAGGTGGTCCGGCACGGACTCCAGCTGCCAGGCGTCCCGCGGGATCACCACACCGGTCAGCGCCCGCAGCTCGCGCCCGACCGCGTCCGGCAGCGACTCCTCGGCCTCCTTCAACCGCGCCACAACGGCTTTGGCGAAGTCCGGTACGGGCACGAAGTTGCGGCGCAGCGGCTTCGGCAGCGACCGGATCAGCGCGGTCACCACTTCCTCCCGCTGCCCCGGCACCTGCACCGAGAACCCGTCCCCCGACAGCTGGTTGAGCACCGCGATCGGCACCCGCGCCGTCACGCCGTCGTCGGCGCGGCCCGGTTCGAACCGGTAGCTCAGCGGCAGCGACAACCCCTGCTGCCGCAACGTGTCCGGGAAGTCCTGTTCGCTGATGTCCCGCGCGGTGTCGTTGACCAGCATGGACTTGGAGAAGTTCAGCAGCTCCGGCTGCTCGTGCCGGGTCTTCTTCCACCACGTGTCGAAGTGCCGCCCCGACACGACCTCCGCCGGGATCCGCTCGTCGTAGAAGCGGAACAGCGTCTCGTCGTCGACCATGATGTCGCGCCGCCGGGCGCGGTGCTCCAGCTCCTCCACCTCGCGCAGCAGGGCTCGGTTGTCGCGGAAGAAGTGGTGCCGGGTCTGCCAGTCGCCCTCGACCAGGGCGTGCCGGATGAACAGGTCCCGCGACATCTCCGGGTCGATCCGTCCGTAGTGGACTTTGCGGTCCACGACGATCGGCAGCCCGTAGAGCGTGACCCGCTCGGTCGCCACCACGGACCCCTGCCGCGCCTCCCAGTGCGGCTCGCTGTGGATCCGCTTCACCAGGTGCTCGGCCAGCGGCTCCACCCACTCCGGCTCGATCCGGGCCGCGATCCGCGCCCACAGCCGGGTGGTCTCCACCAGCTCCGCCGCCATCACCCAGCGCGGCGGCTTCTTGAACAGCGCCGAGCCGGGGAACACCGCGAACTTGGCGTTGCGCGCGCCGAAGTAGTCCTTGCCCGCCGGGTCGCGGAAACCGATGTGCGACAGCAGACCCGACAGCAGCGCGATGTGGATGTTGCGCGGGTCGGGCCGCACGTCGTTCGGCGTGATCCCGAGCTGCTTGGCGATCTGACGCAGCTGCGAGTGGATGTCCTGCCACTCGCGGATCCGCAGGTAGTTCAGGAACTCCGCCTTGCACTGGCGGCGGAACCGGTTGCCGGACAGCTCCTTCTGCTGCTCCCGCACGTACTCCCACAGGTTCAGGAAGCTGAGGAAGTCCGAGTCCGGGTCGGCGAACCGGGCGTGCTTCTCCGCCGCCGCCTGCTGCTTCTCCTGCGGCCGCTCGCGCGGGTCCTGGATGGACAGTGCGGCCGCGATCACCATGACCTCGGTGACGCAGCCGTTGCGGTCCGCCTCGATGACCATGCGCGCCAGCCGGGGGTCCACCGGCAGCTGGGCCAGCTTGCGCCCCAACGGTGTCAGCCGCTTGGCCGGGTCCTTCTCGGCCGGGTCGAGCGCGCCCAGTTCCTGCAGCAGCTGCACGCCGTCGGCGATGTGGCGGCGGTCCGGCGGGTCGATGAACGGGAAGTCCGCCATCTCGCCGAGGTCGGCCGCGCTCATCTGCAGGATGACCGACGCCAGGTTCGTGCGCAGGATCTCGGGGTCGGTGAACTCGGGCCGGGACTCGAAATCCGCTTCGCTGTAGAGCCGGACGCAGATACCGTCGGAGGTGCGGCCGCAGCGGCCCTTGCGCTGGTTGGCCGAGGCCTGCGAGACGGGTTCGATCGGCAGCCGCTGGACCTTGAGCCGGTTGCTGTACCGGGAGATCCGCGCGGTACCGGGGTCGACGACGTACTTGATGCCCGGCACCGTCAGCGACGTCTCGGCGACGTTGGTGGCCAGCACGACCCGTCTACCGCTGTGCGCCTGGAAGACCCGGTGCTGCTCGGCGCTGGAGAGCCGCGCGTACAGCGGCAGGATCTCGGTGCCGCGCAGGTTCCGCGCGGACAACGCCTCCGCGGTGTCGCGGATCTCGCGCTCGCCGGAGAGGAACACCAGGACGTCGCCCGGCCCCTCGGCGCACAATTCGTCGACCGCGTCGAGGATGCCCTGGGTCTGGTCGCGGTCCGGGTCGGCGTCGGGGTCCTCCGGGTCGACCAGCGGCCGGTAGCGCACCTCCACCGGGTACGTGCGGCCGGAGACCTCGACGATCGGCGCGTCGCCGAAGTGCCGGGAGAACCGCTCGGGGTCGATGGTCGCCGACGTGATGACGACCTTGAGGTCCGGGCGCCGGGGCAGCAGCCGGGCCAGGTAGCCGAGCAGGAAGTCGATGTTGAGGCTGCGCTCGTGCGCCTCGTCGATGATGATCGTGTCGTAGGCCGACAGCAGCCGGTCGTTCTGGATCTCGGCGAGCAGGATGCCGTCGGTCATCAGCTTGACCAGGGTGCGGTCGCCGACCTGGTCGGTGAACCGGACCTTCCAGCCGACGGTCTCCCCCAGCGGCGTGCCGACCTCCTCGGCGACCCGCTCGGCCACCGTGCGCGCGGCGATCCGGCGCGGCTGGGTGTGCCCGATGAAGCCGCGGATCCCCCGGCCGAGCTCCAGGCAGATCTTGGGCAGCTGGGTCGTCTTCCCGGAGCCGGTCTCACCGGCCACGATGACGACCTGGTGGTCGCGGATCGCCGCGAGGATGTCCTCCCGGCGCTGGCTGACCGGCAGCTCCTCCGGGTACTTGAGCTCGGGCACGGAAGCCCGCCGCGCGTCGACGCGCCGCTTGGCGGCCTCGATCTCCTCGGCGATCTTCTCCCGGGCCGCCTGCCTGCGCTTGGGGTCGCGGGTCTTGCGCAGGCCCTCGAGCCTGCGGCCGAGCCGCTGCTCGTCGCGCAGCGTCAAGTCGGGCAGGGCGGCGCGCAGGTCGGCCGGGCCCGCGCTGGTGTCTGTGCTGCTCATCTCCCTACCAGCGTAGGCAATGCCCCCGGTGCGCTTCATCCCGGTTTCCCCGTGCCCGGTGAGCTGTGCACCTCCACACAACGTTCACACCGGACACCACCGAAACGCACACCGATTGCTTACAGTCACCACCCATGGGGAACAAGCGTCGGGTGCTGGTGGTCGAGGACGAGCAGACCATCGCCGAGTCGGTGGCCGCGCGGTTGCGCGCGGAGGGGTTCGAGGTCGACCTGGCCCACGACGGCCCGTCGGGGGTGGCCGCGGCCGCCGAGCACCGGCCCGACCTGGTGGTCCTCGACGTGATGCTGCCCGGCTTCGACGGCCTGGAGGTGTGCCGCCGGGTGCAGGCGCAGCGCCCGGTGCCGGTGCTCATGCTCACCGCGCGTGACGACGAGACCGACCTGCTGGTCGGCCTGGGCGTCGGCGCCGACGACTACATGACCAAGCCGTTCTCCCCGCGCGAGCTGGTGGCGCGGGTGCACGCGTTGATGCGCCGGGTGGACCGGGCCGCGCACGCCGACCCGGCCGGGGCGCCGCTGGTGGTCGGCGACCTGGAGGTGGACGCGGTGCAGCGCCGGGTCCGCCGGGGCGGCACGCCCGCGCACCTGACCCCGATCGAGTTCGACCTGCTGGCGTACCTGGCGGCCCGGCCGCGCGCGGTGCAGCCCCGCGAGCGGCTGCTGGCCGAGATCTGGGGCTGGGGCGAGGCGGCGGGCACCCGTACCGTCGACAGCCACGTCAAGGCGCTGCGGCGCAAGCTGGGCGCCGACCTGATCCGCACCGTGCACGGTGTCGGCTACGCGCTGGAGGTGCCGGAGTGAGCGGGTTGCGGGCGCGGCTGAGCACCCTGGCCGACTGGCTGCCGCGCCCCCTCGACCCGGTCCGCTCGATCAAGCTGAAGCTGGGCATCCTGCTGGTGTTCTCCGGCAGCGCCGGGCTGTCCTACTTCTGGCTGATGATCGGCTGGATCCCGACGAACACCTCGATCACCGCCATCGTCGGCGCGCTGGTCGTCTCGCAGATCCTGGCGCACGGCATGACCCGGCCGCTGCGCGAGATGACCGCGGCGGCCCGCGCGATGGCCCGCGGCGACTACTCGCGCCGGGTCCGGGTGACCGCCCGAGACGAGGTGGGCGAGCTGGGCCGGGCGTTCAACCAGATGAGCGCCGACCTCGACGCCGCCGACCGGCACCGCCGGGAGCTGATCGCCAACGTCTCGCACGAGCTGCGCACCCCGATCGCGGCGCTGCAGGCGGTGCTGGAGAACGTGGTCGACGGCATCAGCGAGGCCGACCCGGCGACCATGCGCACCGCGCTGGCGCAGACCGAGCGGCTGGGCAGGCTGGTGACCGAACTGCTGGACCTCTCGCGCATCGACGCGGGCGCCCACCAGCTCGACCAGGAGCCGGTCGCGGTCGGGCAGCTGTTCACCGAGGTGGTGGCCGAGGCGAAGGTCAACGCGGTCGCGGCGGGCCGCTCGGCGCGGTTCAGCACCCGGGTCGCGGACAACGCCGAGCTGGTCGTGGCCGACCGGGAGCGGCTGCACCAGGTGCTGGTCAACCTGGTCGACAACGCCGTGCGGCACGGCCCGCCGGACGGCGAGGTCCGGTTGGTCGCCGCCCGCTCGCAGGCCGGGGTGCTGCTGGAGGTCCGCGACGACGGCCCGGGCATCGCGGTGGCCGAGCGCGACCTGGTCTTCCAGCGCTTCACCCGGGGCGAGCGCGCCCGGGGCGGCGGCACGGGGTTGGGCCTGTCCATCGCCCGCTGGGTGGTGGACCTGCACGGCGGCACCATCGCGGTGGTGGACTCGTCCCGCGGCTGCCGCATCCGGATCACGCTGCCCACCTGAGATCTGCGTCGCCCATTGGTGGCACCACGGCCCAGGATCACTACTTTAGGTATGGGTTGTCACTGGGTTGGGGGACGCACGTGGACGAATGGCAGAGTGACCGGCTCGATCTCGACGCGTACCTCGAGCGCATCGGGGTGACCGGGGACCTCCCCGTGTCGCCTGCGACGCTGACGCGGGTCAACCGCGCGCACGCGCTCAGCCTCCCGTTCGAGAACCTGGACGTCGTGCTCGGCCGCGGTGTCGACGTCGACCTCGACGCGATCCAGGCCAAGCTCGTCCGGGGCGGGCGCGGCGGCTACTGCTACGAGCAGAACCTCCTCTACGGCGCCGCCGTGGAGCGGCTCGGGTTCACCGTGACCCGCCTGATCGCCCGCACCGACCTCGACGCGCCCCGGCCCCGGCCGCGCACCCACATGACCCTGCTCGTCCACCTCGACGGCGGGACCTACCTGACCGACGTCGGCTTCGGCAACGACGGCCCGACCGAGCCGGTCCCGCTCGTCGACGGCGCCGAGGTCGTGCAGAGCGGCACCCGCTACCGGGTCACCCGCGAACCCGCGCCGGGCCGGTGGCTGCTCGCCCGCCACCGCGTCGACCACTGGTTCCCGCTCTACCGGTTCACCGACGAGCCCCACCACCAGGTGGACGTCGTGGTCGCCAACCACTTCATCTCCACGCACCCGCGCTCGCCGTTCGTCGGCCGCGTCTACCTCGGGCGGATCACCGACGACTGGCGGCTCAACCTCAACGACCGGGTCCTGACCCTCGTGCGCCCCGACGGCGCCGAGGAGCGCTCGGAGGTCACCGACGCCGAGGTCCCCGCCCTGCTGCGCGAGCGCTTCGGGCTGCGGCTCTCCGCCGAGGACACCGCGAAGATCGTCGCCGCGCTGCCGTGAGCCCCGGACGGGTGGCCTGTCGACGGCCACCCGGACCACACCGCTCAACTACGGTTGCGCCCGTGGCGATCGAAACCGACACCGTCGTGGTGGGGGCAGGGCTGGCGGGGCTGGCCGCGGCGCGGACGTTGCTCGACGCGGGCCGCGAGGTGGTCGTGGTCGAGGCGGACGAGGCCCCGGGCGGGCGGGTCCGCACCGACCGGGTGGACGGGCTGCTGCTCGACCGCGGCTTCCAGGTCTTCAACGCCGCCTACCCGGCCGCCCGGGAGTTGCTGGACATCGACGCGCTGCGCCTGCGGCCGTTCCTGCCCGCGGTGCTGGTCAGCGACCGCGACGGCCTGCACATCGTCGCCGACCCGCGCAGGCTGCCCGCCCGGTTCCGGGAGACGCTCAGGGCGCCGATCGGCTCGCTGCCGCGCAAGGCCATGCTCGGCGCGTACGCCGCCGCCCTGGCCGCTGCCTCCGCCCGCACGCTGCGCGGCCGCGACGACCGCCCGTTCCGCGTCCGCCTGGCCAACTACGGCATCACCGGGCCGGTGCTGGAGCGGTTCGTGCGGCCGCTGCTCTCCGGTGTCTTCCTCGACCCCGACCTGACCGTGCCGAGCCGGTTCGCCGAGTTCGTGGTGCGCAGCCTCGCGCGCGGCGAGATCGGCGTGCCCGCGGGTGGCATGCGGGCCATCCCCGACCAGCTCGCGGCGGGCATGCCCGCGGACTCGGTGCAGTACAGCTACCCGATCCGGGAGGTCGCCCCCGGACGCGTCACCGGCGACTTCGGCACCGTCACCGCCCGGTCGGTGGTCGTCGCCGTCGGCGGGCACGTGGCGGCGTCGCTGCTCGGCGACCGGGTGCCGAACACGCCGACGCGCGGCTGCGTCACGCACTACCACCTGGCCGACTTCCCGCCGGTCGCCGACGGCGCGCTGGTGGTGGACGCGGAGCGGCGCGGGCCCGTGGCCAACTCCGTCGTGCTCACCAACGCCGCCCCGGAGTACGCGCCCCGGGGCGTGCTGGTCTCGTCCACCTCGATCGGCCCGGACGACCCGGGCGAGGAGGCCGTCCGGGCGCACCTGGCGAAGCTGTACCACCAGGACACGAGCGCGTGGCGGCACGTGCGCACCTACCGCGTCCCGCACGCCCTCCCGGTCGCCAACGGGTCGCTGCGCAAGCCGGTGGCCCTGGGCGACGGCATCTACGTGTGCGGCGACCACCGCGACACCCCGTCCATCCAGGGCGCGCTGGTGTCCGGCAGGCGGGCCGCGCGGGCGGTGCTCAGGGACACCGAGTAGCTACCACCAGGGCTTGTCGTCGGACGGGCCGTTCGCGGGCAGCATCACCTCGAACACGCTGCCGCCACCGACCGCGGGGAACGCGGTGATCCGGCCGCCGTGCGCCTCGACGATGCCGCGGGTGATCGCCAGGCCGAGGCCCGCGCTGCCCGCCGTGCGCTGCACCGGCATGTCGAACTGCACGAACGGCTCGAAGATCGCCTCCAGCCGCTCCGGCGGCACGCCCGGCCCCGAGTCGCGCACGGCGATCGTGGCCCACTGCCCCACCAGCTCGCAGCTCACCTCGACGCGCGACCCGGCCGCCGACACCCGCACCGCGTTGGCCAGCAGGTTCGTCAGCACCTGGACCAGCCGGTCGGCGTCGCCGCGCAGGTACGCCTGGTCCGCGCACACCACCTCGATCCGCACCCGGGCCTCCAGCGAGGCGTGCGCGACGGCGGCGACCGTGGACTCGATGACGTCCATGACCGCGATGTCGTCGAGGCGCAGCCGCAGCTGGCCGCGGCGCATCTGCTGCAGGTCGAGCACGTCGGTGGACAGCCGGACCAGGCGCTCGGCGTTGCGGGCCGCGATCTGGACCAGGGGTCGCATGTCGGGGTCGAGTTCGCCGAAGTCGCCGGAGAGGATCATCTCCAGCGAGCTGCTCACCGAGGTCAGCGGGGTGCGCAGCTCGTGGCTGACCATGGACACGAAGTCCCTGCGGGTCGTCTCCCACTGCTGGGCCTGCACGACCGTGCACTCCAGCTCCACCCAGGCGGCCAGGTCGCGCAGGTCCTGGCGGGCGGCGGGGGTGAGCTTGCGCGGCACCCGGTCGACCACGCACAGCGTGCCGACCAGGTGGCCGGAGGGGGCGGCGATGGGCTGGCCCGCGTAGAAGCGGATGTACGGGTCGCCCAGCACGTGCGGGTTGTCGGCGAACCGGGGGTCCTCGGTGGCGTCGAACACCTCCAGCAGGGTGCCCGCAGCGACGGCGTGCGTGCAGAAGGAGACGTCGCGCGGGGTGCTCTCCCCCTCGAGGCCCACGCAGGACTTGAACCACTGCCGGTCCACGTCGACCAGGCTCACCAGCGCGATGGGCACGCCGAGCAGTCTCTGCGCCAGCCGGGTGATGCGGTCGAAGCGCTCCTCGCGCGGTGTGTCGAGCAGCCGCAGCGCGCGCACCGCCGCGAGCCGCTGGATCTCCGAATCCCATCCCACCGTGGTCACCCCCCGAGTATCAGACGGCGCTGACCTGCGGGTTCGGCTCCTGACGGGAGGTACGCCCGATCAGGTGACGATCGACTATGCCTGCCCCGGCCGCGTCGAACAGGCGAACGAGTGTTCTAATTCAGCGGATTCACCAGGCGTCGTGAGAGGGAGTGGATCTTGTCCACCGAGACTGAGAACGAGCAGGCGGAGACCTCGGCGGCCGCCCCGTTGGTCCCCGAGGCCGGGCAGCCCGAGGCGGCCGAGGAGCAGGCCGCGCCACCCGCCAAGAAGCCGAGGGCGCCCCGCACCCAGAGCACCGCGAAGAAGACCCGCACCGTGGAGCTGACCCTCACCGTCACCGGCACCGCCGAGGGCGAGTGGCAGGCCGAGCTCACCCAGGGCGGCAAGCGGCTGCTGCAGGGCCTGACGGTCCCCGCGGCCGCGGTGTCCCGTGCCGCCGCCGAGCTGCACGAGGACATCTCGAAGGCCATCGAGACCGTCCTCGACACCGCGCGCGAGCAGCACCGGGCGCGGATGGAGGAGCTCGAGGCCGAGCTGTCGAAGGTCAAGGCGGCGCTCGCCGAGCTCCAGGAGGGCTGAGCCGCACCCGCGTCGGGGCCGCCGCACCCACTCCCGGGGACGGCGGCCCTCGCGCTGTCCGGCCCCCTGCCGCACCCACTCGCGCCCGCCCTTCGACGCGGCGTTCAGGGCATCGCCCGGCCGCATCCGTCCCCGTTCACCTACTTCGCGTCTCCCCGAACACGGCCTTCACCGCACGCCCACCACCTCAACGCCCCTGACCCACCTTCACCGCGCATGTCGCCCGACCACCGCGCTTCCCCTCTCTGACCGCGCCCGCAGCACTGCCTGCCCCACGCGCACCGCCCACTCCCCACCGCTCCGAGGCGCCACTGCGCCCCGCGCCCTCTCCGCGCCCGTCGGAACCGAGTTGTCCACAGCCTTGATCATCTCCGCGCCGAATCGTCGGTAGCCGCCGGTAGAATCGATTTCGGGGGCCGGAGGCATGCCAAGATCAACCCGCCCGGCCCGCGCAGCTCGCGCCGATCCGAACGGCTCAGCATCCGCGAGCACCACAGCCGGGCTCCGGGGCCGGACGCGCCAACCCGGCTCAGCGGCCCGTGAAGGTGGCCCGGCCCGGTCCGTCTGTCAGGAACGAGGCCACCGCGGCCCGCAGGTCCTCGGTCGCGAACAGGTCAGCCGCGATCCCCGCGACGCGCGCGTTCGCCTCCCCCACCCCGCCCGCCTCGAAGTGCCGGATCACCCGCTTGGTCGCCGCGTGCGCCCGCGTCGGCCCCTCGGCCAGCAGCGTCGCGTACGACAGCGCCACCGCGGCGAACCCGTCCTCCGGCAGCACCTCGTTGACCACGTTCCACCCCGCCAGGGTGTCCGCGTCGTACTTGTCGCCGGTCAGCACCAGTTCCTTCGCCCGCCCCACCCCGGCCCGGGCCGCCAGCCGCTGGGTGCCGCCCATCGTGGGGGTGAGGCCGATGACGCGCTCCACCAGCCCGAACCGGGCCTGCCGGGCGGCCAGGATCAGGTCGCAGGCCAGCGCCACCTCGAACGCCCAGGTCAGGCACAGGCCGTGCGCGGCGAACACGGTCGGGCAGTCCAGCGCCGCGATCCGGTTCGGCAGCTCGATCATGGTGTCGAACAGCGCCCGCGCCGCCTCGACCGACCCCGAGCCGCGAACAGCGCCACGTCGACCCCGCCGCTTACGACCTTGCCCTCGGCCCGGACCAGCACCGCGCGCGGCGGGTCCGCCTCGACGGCGTCGAGGGCACGGGCGAAGTCCTCGTGCAGCTCGGCGGTGTAGAGGTTCAGCGACGGCGCGTCGACGGTCAGCACCGCCACCCCGCCCACCCGGTCCACCCGCACCTCGGTCACGGCCACTCCCCTCGTCGGTCCCGGGGCATGGGTACCACCTCGGCGGCATCTACAGTGATGGGGTTTCACCGACCAGGGGGCAGTGCGGCATGACAGCGGTTCAGGACACGGCGGCGGACCAGGACGAGGAGTACGGGCCCGGGATCGACCCCGAGCGCATGCGTGCCTGTCTGGCGGTGTTGGCCGAGGTCAACGACCTGCCCACCGAGCACCCCGACGCCGTCGCCGTGCGCCGGGCCACAGCGGGCATCTACAAGTCCGTGCGGCAGCGGCGCAAGGCGGCGAAGAGGGCGGCGGTCACCGCGGCCGACGAGGCCGTCACGGCCGCCACCGCGACCGGGGCGCCGAACCGCATCGACGACGAGACCCAGGGCATCCCGCTGGTCTCGGCCACCCCCGGCGCCAGCGCGGGCACGCTGCTGCGCGCCCGCTCCTGCTACACCTGCAAGCAGCGCTACCACGTCGTCGACGCCTTCTACCACCAGCTCTGCCCGCCGTGCGCGGAGCTGAACCGCTCCCGCCGCGACGCGCGCACGGACCTGACCGGGCGCCGCGCCCTGCTCACCGGGGGTCGGGCCAAGATCGGCATGTACATCGCGCTGCGGCTGCTGCGCGACGGCGCGCACACCACGATCACCACCCGGTTCCCGCGCGACGCCGTGCGCCGGTTCGCCGCGATGCCCGACTCCGCCGACTGGCTGCACCGGCTGCGGGTCGTCGGCATCGACCTGCGCGACCCGGCGCAGGTCGTGGAGCTGGCCGACGCGGTGGCCGCGCAGGGGCCGCTGGACATCCTGATCAACAACGCGGCGCAGACCGTGCGGCGGTCGCCCGGTGCGTACGCGCCGCTGGCCGACGCCGAGGCGGCGCCGCTGCCGCCCGGGCCGCTGCCGGAGGTGCTCACGCTCGGCCGCGCCAGCGCCGCGCACCCGGCTGCCCTGGTGGGCGCGGTGGAGGCGCACACGCACGACGTGCACCCGCTGACGGCGCTCGCGCTGACCGCCGGGTCGGCCAGCCCGGCGCGGATCGCGGACAACACGGCGATCGACGCGGGCGGGCTGGTGCCGGACCTGCACCCGGTGAACAGCTGGACGCAGCGCGTGCACGAGGTGGACGCGATGGAGCTGCTGGAGGTGCAGCTCTGCAACCAGACCGCGCCGTTCATCCTGGTGAGCAGGCTGCGCCCGGCGCTGGCCGCGGCCGCGGCGCGGCGCAAGTACGTGGTCAACGTCTCGGCGATGGAGGGCCAGTTCGGCCGCGCCTACAAGGGCCCCGGCCACCCGCACACCAACATGGCCAAGGCCGCGCTGAACATGCTGACCCGCACCAGCGCTGAGGAGATGCTCTCCGCCGACGGCATCCTGATGACCGCCGTGGACACCGGCTGGATCACCGACGAGCGTCCACACCCGACGAAGATGCGGTTGGCCGACGAGGGGTTCCACGCCCCGCTGGACCTGGTCGACGGCGCGGCGCGGGTGTACGACCCGATCGTGCGCGGCGAAGCCGGTGAGGACATCCGCGGCTGCTTCCTCAAGGACTACGCGCCCGCCGCCTGGTGATCTCGGCGACGACCACAAGCAGCAACCTTCCCCCTGGCCCCGCGTCTCTGTGCGTGAGAGAAACAGCTAACGGGGACGGGTGGGGACAATGCGGGCGAATGTGGTCAAGGGGCTGTTATTGGGCGCGGTTCTGGCCGTGGGGGCGGTCGGCTGCACGACGGTGCGCACCGCGGACGCGAGTGGCGACCCGAACACGACCAAATCGCCGTCGACGGTGACGGAAACCGTTACCGCGCAACCGTCCGCGGGCGGTGACACCGCAGAAGCCAACGCGAGCAACAAATCCACGCACCGCACCACGGCGACGACCACTACTACGACGCGCAAGAACAACACGGACACCACTACGACCACGACCAAGCCCGCGTCCACGGGCGCGAAGGTCGTGAGCCTCACCGTGGTGAAGAAGCCCGCGTGCCCGGTCCAGGCGAGCCCGGGGGCGCCGTTCTCGTCGCCCGGCGCGCCGGTGGTGATCGCGTGGAAGGTGACCGGTGCCGAGGGGGCGGCGGTCTCGGTCGACAGCCCGTCGATGTACGGCTCGTACGGCAGCGACTATCCGGCCTCGGGTCAGCTGGAGCTGTCGTTCCCGTGCGAGACCACGCCCGGCAAGACCACCCACACCTACACCGTGTGGCCCAAGGGGGTGCACGGGGTGTCGCAGAGCATCAGCGTCAGCGCGACCAACAACACGCCAGCGTGACCACTCTCCACAGTGGATCCCGCGATCGGGTGGCCGGGGCGCGCGTGAAGTCGGCGAGAACGGGTACCTCACCGGTGAGAACGAGCGGGAGGTCGGTGGTCAACGTGCGCAAGTACTTCCTGGAGGGCTTCCTCGCCATCGCGGGCGCCGCCGCGTGCGCGGCCGTGGCCACCCACATGTCGGCCACCCTGTGGACGGTCATGGCCGCCCTGCTGGGCGGGGTGGGGGTCGCCTGCTTCGCCGCCAGCCTCCGCCCCCGCGTCCCCACCACTACGGCGACCGACGACCACGACAAGCCCCACCGCAGGCACCGCCCGCGAAGGCTGGGCACCCGTGGCGCCTTCGGCTCCAGCCCCACCACCAACACCGCCCCCACGCCGCGCGCGACCCGCTGACGCGCTCAGGCCTGGCGGTCCCACTTCTCGGCGACGAGGGTGATGAAGTCCGCCGACGCGGCCGCGTCGAGCGCGGCGCGGTCGGCCGCCTCCAGGGTGTCCCGGATCCCCCCGATGACCCGGCTGTGCCAGGACGCCAGTCCGAAGGTCAGGTGCTCGAACTGGGTCACCGGGGTGGCGGCCCGGAACTCCAGGTAGGTGAACGCGCCGTCGAGCAGCGGCGTGTAGCCGCTGTCGCGGGTCAGGACCCGGATGGTGATGTTGTCGCGCGCGGCCAGGGCGACCACGTGCCTGGCCTGCGCGGCCATCGCGGCGGCGGGCACGACGGGGCGCTCGAACACCGTCCAGTACAGGTACGCGGTGTACGGCGTCGGCCCGTCCGCGCCGGTGATCACCGACTGGCGCCCCAACCTGGCCCGCACGCAGGCGTCGAGGTCGTCCTTGGTGGTCAGCACGGCGCGGGCGTAGTCGGCGGTCTGCAACAGCCTCGGCAGGACCAGCGGGCAGCCGTCGACGATCCGCGTGGCGACCCGCTCTTGGGCCAGGAACTCCGGGAACCACTCGTCCCCGCGCCGCTTCGACACGACGAAGCGGTCGTCGGGCGGGTCCGTGGTGATTCCGCGGGGTTCTTCCAGCACGGCTGTCGACCGTAGTCCGGCAGGAGGGTGGGGCAATAGCGCGCTCGGCTGACGCCGCGGTCACCCGAGGTGATCACGCCTGGTCCGGGCGAACCTCAGCGGGGCAGCTTGACCACGGTCACGAAGAACTCGTCGATCTTGCGGATGATCTCGATGAAGCGGTCGAAGTCGACCGGCTTGGTCACGTACGCGTTGGCGTGCAGCTCGTAGCTGCGCAGGATGTCCTCCTCCGCCTCCGAGGTGGTCAGCACGACCACCGGGATCAGCCGCAGCTCGGCGTCGGCCTTGATCTCGGCCAGGACCTGCCTGCCGTCGAAGCGGGGCAGGTTGAGGTCGAGCAGGATCAGGTCGGGGCGGGGGGCGTCGGCGTACTGGCCCTCGCGGCGCAGGAACTGCACGGCCTGCTCGCCGTCGCGCACCACGTGCAGCTGGTTGCGGATCTTGTAGTGCTCGAACGCCTCCCGCGTCATCAGCACGTCGCCGTCGTCGTCCTCGACCAGCAGGACGTCGATGACCTTGATGTCGGTGGGTCCGGTCATGTCTCGACTCTCTCGCGTTCGGTTTCGGCCAGGGTAGCCGGGGTCATGACCGGCAGGGTGAACCGGAACCGGGTGCCCGCCGCGTCCGGCTCCGGGTCCAGCCAGATCCGGCCGCCGTGGTAATCGATGATCTTGCGGCACATGGCCAGGCCGATGCCCGTGCCGGGGTAGGCGTCCTTGCCGTGCAGCCGCTGGAAGATGACGAACACGCGCTCGGCGAACTCGGGTTCGATGCCGATGCCGTTGTCGGTCACGGTGAACAGCCAGGTGTCGCCGTCGCGCTCGGACTCGACGCGCACCCGCGGCGGTTCGGCGCCGCGGAACTTGATGGCGTTGCCGATCAGGTTCTGGAACACCGCGGTCAGCAGCGGCGCCTCGGCCAGCACGGTCGGCAGCTCTCCCACCTCGACCTCCGCGCCCGCGTCGGTGATCGCCTCGGCGAGGTTGGCGCGGGCCTGCGCGACCAGGTCGGCGATGCGCACCGGCTCCCGGTCGCGGGCGTGCCTGCCGACCCGGCTGAACGCCAGCAGGTCGTTGATCAGCACCTGCATCCGCTTCGCGCCGTCCACCGCGAAGCCGATGTACTGGTCGGCGCGCTCGTCGAGCTGCCCCTTGTAGCGGCGCTCCAGCAGCTGGCAGAAGCTGGCGACCTTGCGCAGCGGCTCCTGCAGGTCGTGCGAGGCGACGTAGGCGAACTGCTCCAGCTCGCCGTTGGACCGCTTCAGGTCCTCGGTGCGCGCGTCCAGTTCGGCGTTGATCTGCCGCTGCACGGACACCTCGTCGAGGATCCGGCGGCGCATCGAGTCCACGTCGCCCGCCAGCTCGGTGACCTCGTGCGGGCCGGTCACCCGCAGCTCGTGCTGGAAGTCTCCGTCGGCGACCCGCCGCACGCCGCGGGCCAGGCCTGCCAGCGGGCCCGCGACCGCGGCCCGCAGCACGATCGTGACCAGCACGAACACCAGCAGCAGCACCACCGCGATGGCCACGCACACCCACACCAGGGTGTTCGCCGACGAGGCGAGGTCGGCCCGCCCGGCCTCCCGCGCCGCGTCCAGCTGGGCCTGCAGCCCGGCCACGGCCTCGCGCACCGCGTCGAAGCGCAGCTTGCCGTCCTCGGTGCCCGCCGCGTCCAGCGCCCCGGTGGCCTGGATGCGGGCGATCGTCGGCTGGGCGTAGTCCGCGCGCCACCGCTGCGCCTCGGTCTCGATGGCGGCGATCCGGTCCAGCAGGTCTGTGCGGGTCACGATGATCTGGCGCAACCGGCCGATCGCCGCGCCCTGCCGGTCGACGCCGGAGGTGTACGGCGCCAGGAACTCGGGGTTGGCGGTGAGGGCGTACCCGCGCAGCCCGGTCTCCTGGTCGACCAGGGCCGTGTCGAGCCGCAGCGCCTCCTGCACGGCCGGGTCGATCCGGTCGACGATGGTCGTGCGGGCGTCGGAGAGCCCCGCGATGGCCAGCGAGCCCGCCACCACCGCGCCCGCGAACACCGCGACGAGGAGCCCGACGGCCAGCGTCAGCCAGCGGCGCAGCGGCCAGCGCGCGCCGCGACGACTGCGGGACCAGCGGGGGGCGACCTCGTCAGGCATTCGGACCTTCCGGTAGGCGGGTGAGCAGCATGGCGGCGACGTCGTCGGTCAGGTCGCCCGCGTTGAGGTCGACGACCTCGCGGATCAGGTCGTCGAGGACCGTGGCGCGCCAGTCGGGGTGGTGCCCGGCGAGGGTGCCGACCAGGTCGGCGAGCCGGGTCGGGCCCAGCCGCTCGGCGGAGCGGTCGAGCCTGCCCTCGATCAGGCCGTCGGTGTAGAGCAGGACCGACCACGACTCGCCGAGCTCGACGGTGGCGGCGGGCCAGTCGGCCTTGCCGGTGACCCCGAGCGGCACGCCGACGGGCGCGGACAGCAGCCCGGCGGCGCGGTCGGCGGTGACCAGCACCGGCGGCGGGTGCCCGGCCAGCCGCAGCCGGGCGGTGCGGCGGTCGGGGGCGACCGAGAGCATGCAGACGGTGGCGAACAGGCCGTCGAGGTGGCGTTCGTGCGCGAGGATGCGCTGCATGGTGAACAGCACCTCCTCGACCGGGCGCTGCGCCAGCACCATGGCGCGCCAGGCCACGCGCAGGTGGACGCCGAGCGCGGCCTCGTCGGGGCCGTGGCCGCAGACGTCGCCGATGACCGCGTGCACGGTGCCGTCGTCGGCCTCGACCAGGTCGTAGAAGTCGCCGCCGAGCAGCATCCGCTGCCTGCCGGGCTGGTAGGCGAAGTCGCGGGCCAGGCGCGGGTCCGAGAGCACCGGTTTGGGCAGCAGGCCGCGTTCGAGGCGGGCCTTCTCCTTGGCGTACAGCCGCTCCTCGTGCAGCTGCCGCTGGATCTCCTCGGTGCGCGCGCGTTCCACGGCGTAGCGGATGACCCGGCTCAGCAGGTCGCCGTCGACCTGCCCCTTGACCAGGTAGTCCTGAGCGCCCGCGGCGACCGCGGCCACGCCCTGCTGCTCGTCGGCGAGGCCGGTGAGCACCACCACGGCCACGTCTCCCGCGGCCTGCTCCAGCCTGCGCAGCGCCTGCAACCCGGAGGCGTCGGGCAGGCCGAGGTCGAGCAGCACGCAGTCCTGCCCGGCCAGCAGCGGCTGGGCCTCCCCCAGGCTGTGCGCCCTGGTCAGCTGGATCGGCGCGGACACCTCGGCGAGCAACTCCTCGACGAGCAGGGCGTCACCCGCGTCGTCCTCGACCAGCAGGACGCGCACCACGTCCTGCGATGCCACGACAGCATCCATGCACACCTGCTCCATCGCGCTCACCGGCGGGAATTCAGTCGCCAGATCGTAGCCGTGGCGCGGTCGGCGGGCTTGACCAACTCGCGGGCCCGGGGGCCTTGGTCACAGGACCGCGCTGTAGGCGTTGATCGCGGGCTGTCCGCCCAGGTGGACGTACAGGACGGTGGCGTCGGCCGGGATCTCACGGGTCGAGACGAGGTCGACCAGGGCGGCCAGCGACTTGCCCTCGTACACCGGGTCGGTGATCATCGCCTCGGTCCGCGCGCCGAGCCGGATGGCGGAGAGCGTCTCCTCGTCGGGGACGCCGTAGGCGCCCGCGTGGTAGCGCTCGTCGACCACGATCTCGTCCTCGTCCAGCGCCCGCTCGACGCCGAGCAGCGCGGCCGTGCGCCGGGCGACGCGGGCGACCACGGCGCGGCTGTCGGCGGGCTTGCCGGTGATGTCGACGCCGATGACGCGCCGCCGCTCCCCCAGCGCGGCGAACCCGGCGACCATCCCGGCCTGGGTGCTGCCGGACCCGGTGGCGGCGACGATCGTGTCGAACCGGACACCGAGCTCGCGCTCCTGGGCCACCAGCTCCTCGGCCCAGCGGGCGAACCCGAGCCCGCCGAGCGGGTGGTCCGAGGCGCCCGCGGGGATCGGGTACGGCTTGCCGCCGCGCAGGTCGAGTTCGGTGAGCACCTGCAGGAAGCTCTCCTTGGCGTCCAGCCCGAACTCCCCGCGCACGTCCCGCGCCTCGGCCCCGAGCAGCCGCGTGAGCTGCGGGTTGCCGACCCGGTCGTAGACGGAGTCCGGCCAGTCCACCCAGGACTCGCGCACCACGACGCACCGCAACCCGAGCCGCGCGGCGACGGCGGCGACCGCGCGGGTGTGGTTGGACTGCACGCCGCCGACGGACACCAGCGTGTCGCAGCCGGTGGCGACGGCCTCGGCGGCGAGGTACTCCAGCTTGCGCACCTTGTTGCCGCCGAAGGCCAACCCGGAGTTGCAGTCCTCGCGCTTGGCCCACACGGCCGCCCCGCCCAGGTGCTCGCTCAGCCGCGCGAGCGGGTGCACGGGGGACGGCCCGAAGGTCAGGGGTATCCGCGCGTGGTCGACAAGGGCCATGGGTGTGCCTCTCGCTAGTCCGGAAGTCCTTCGTTCAGGTCGGGGAAGACTTTCCCGACCTTGTGGAGCAGGTAATCGCCGTAGGTGCCGCGAAACTCGTGAGGGCTCACACCGTCCCAACGCGGACCGTCGGCCAAGACGGCGTCGGCGACCGGGGTGACGTCCGCGTCGAATGCGGGATCGAAGAAGAAGGGCCACGACAACCGGTCGCGCGCCCCGGACCGTACGCGGTGCGGAGTGGAGCGGTAGGTGCCACCAGTGAGCCGGTCGAGCATGTCGCCGATGTTGCAGACGAACGTGCCGGGGATCGGGTCGACGGAAACCCACCCTGCGGGGGCGCGAACTTCCAGGCCGCCGTTGTGGTCTTGCTTGAGGATGGTGAGCAACCCGTAGTCGGTGTGCTCACCGACTCCCCATCCGGCGGTGCCCGCCGGTTGCGCGGGGTAGTGGAAGATTCGGAAGAGGGTCAAGGGAGACGCGGTGAAGCGGTCTTCGAAGTAGGTGGCGTCCAGGTCAAGACTGAGCGCTATGCCGCGTAGGACTACCTGGCCTAAGTCGGTAAGAGCGTCCATATAGGCCAGTACGGTTTCCCGGAGTCCGCTTGGCTCTTGGGGGAAGAGGTTTGGGCCATGCAGCGGACGCGGGTCGACCGGGAGTTCTTGACCGAAGTAGTAGCCCTCTTTGAGGTCGGGCACGCCGGAGGTGAGTTCGCCGCCGGGCGGGAAGTACCCGCGCCAGGCGGAACCCGCGAGGGGCATGGCGACGCGCAGCTTGGTGGCGAGGGGTTGGGCGAAGAAGGCGCGGCTGTGGCGTTCGAGGTCCGCCTGGAGACCGTCGTCGACGCCGTGGCCGGTGATGTGGAAGAACCCGTGCTCCCGGCACGCCGCACCGATGGCGGCCCCGACGGCGCGGCCGTCGCCGTCGCGCAGCGGACCGATGTCGACCACCGGGATGCTCCCCATGGCCGCAGCCTACCCCCGCGACGGGGTATGCCACGGGGTATGCGACCGCCCCGGAGTTGTCCACAGGAAGATCACTACTCGACGGTAGATGTCGGCACCCGCCGATAGAATTGATTCCGGGGGCCGGAGGCGCAATGCCACTAACTTAGCGCGTTTTCGCTGGCCAGTATCGGTCTAAGCGATTGGCGATCGACCTCTGGAACACTCGGATCAAGTCCACTTGCGACAGTGGGTTGCGTGTTCGCTCGATGCCCCAATGCGGGCCATGGAACTATGGTGTGCCGCAGGGCGTCGTCGCACGTGCCGCCTGCCTCTCGCACGGCACCCTCAAGATGCCGTTGACCTGCAACGATGCTCCGTAAGTTAGTGGCATTGGGCCGGAGGCGTGCCCTGCTCGAATCCCAGGAGGAGGGCGGCCCCGCGCGGAGGCGGGGCCGTCCACGGAGTGGGGACTTACTCCCGGGGTGTGGCTTCGTTCGACACCGCCTGGTGGGGTGTGGCTTCGTGGCCGGGTCGACCGTGCGTGCGGCGGGCTTCCTTCAGCTCCGCCTCGTACACGTGCCTGCGCCCGGCCACCAGTTCATTCCTGATGTCGCGCTCCGCCGCCTTGACGACCCCGTAGTAGCCGTCGTCGTATTCCTCGACCACCTGGAAAGTCCAGCGGCCCTCGAGCACGTTCCGGCCGACCAGTTCCGCGCGCACGCGGTCGGCCGCCCGGTGGTGCCCGGCTTTTTCCAGCAGTTCCGCGGCGTCGCCCAGGTCGAAATCGGCGGAGCCGGTCAGCTGGTGGAAGGAGTACAGGTGACCCCGGGCCCGTTCGACGGTTTCCAGGGCCTCGGTCAGCTTGCCCACCGCGGCGACGGTCGCGTCGTCGGTCCCGTCCGGGCGGTGGTGTTCGGAGTGCGTCACAGGGACCTCAGTACCCGGTTCGCCCGCCGGGCAATCACCGTTCGCGGCGGTCGAGCAGGCCGCGGGCGGCGACGAGGGACGCGCGCGCCTCGACGCCGCGCCCGGCCACGAGGTGGGCGCGGGCCTGGCCGACGGCCTCGGCCGCGGCGAGCACGAGGCAGGTGTCGCCCGCGGCGGCGGTCCGGGCGAGCGCGCCGAGCAGGTCGTCGGCGAGTGCGCGGGCCGCCGCGGCGGTGGGCGGGGTGAGCAGGGCGGCGAGTGCGGAGTCGACCGCGCGCCGCAGTTCCAGCCCCGGGGAGGGGATTCCGGGATACGGCAGCGCGTCGAGTTGTCGGGTCATGGACGTCTCCCTGGTTGTCCGGCGCTTCGTTGAGCCAGTCGCTTGAGATTGCCCCTTCGGGCGCCGGGGGCTGAACTCGGAGACGCAGGGTCCACTCGACCGGATGAACCCGGTTAGATCGAACGGCGCTCGAACGACGTCGCCGGGCGGGGTGCGGGCAGCGTCGGCGCCTCCAGCAACGCGGCCAGGGCGTGGTCGAGCGCGGTGCGCGCGGTGTCGACGTCGCCCGATCGCAGCGCGGTGATCGCCGACCGCACCTCATCGACCGGTCGAGTGATCCGGCAGGTCTCCCCGGAGGCCGCCGTCCAGGCGAGCCCGGCCCGCAGCTCGGCCGCCGCGGTGGGCGCGGTGATGGCGGGCAGCACCCGTTCGATCGCCGACCGCAGCCGCAGGCCGATCCGCACGGGCGTGGCGGGGCGCACCGCGGCGGTGGCGGCGCGCCGGGGACGCGGACGGTCGAAGGCGGTGGGGAAGGGAGTCGGCGCGACAGATGTGGCCATGGGGCAACCTCGGATCTTCGGCGGCGGAAACTCGAGCGGCGACAACGGGTACCCCGAACGCGGCGGCGACAAACCCCGGTGGGTGAACGACAAGACCGACACCGGCGGGCTCGCGGCGCACGCCATCGCCGGGTCACAGTCTGCCAGACCGGCACAACCCCACCCCGTCGAACGGGTGTTCGAGTACCATGTGGACATGACCACAGGTTTCCAAGGCGCGCTGGACTTCCGCGACCCGGAGCCCGGCCCGGTCCCGCTCGCGCGCGCGGCGCGCACGGACCTCGCGCACGGGGCGTGGGTCGACGTGCTCACCGGGTGGCTGCCCGAGCCGGACGCGCTGTTCGACACCCTCGTGCGCGAGGTTCCGTGGTACGCCGAACGGCGCGCGATGTACGACGCGGTCGTGGACGTCCCGCGGCTGCTGAAGTTCTACGCCGAGGGCGCGCCGCTGCCGCACCCCGCGCTGGTCAACGCGCGGGAGGCGTTGACCGCGCACTACCCCATCCCGTTCGCCACGGTCGGTTTGTGCCACTACCGCGACGGCGGCGACAGCGTCGCCTGGCACGGCGACAACTCCGGCCGCGGCGCCCACGAGGACACCCTCGTCGCGATCCTGTCCCTCGGCGCGACCCGCCCCCTGCTGCTGCGCCCGCGCGGCGGCGGCGAGTCCCTGCGCTTCCCCCTGTCCCACGGCGACCTCCTGGTGATGGGCGGGTCCTGCCAGCGCACCTGGGAGCACGCGATCCCGAAGACCCGCAAGCCGGTGGGACCGCGCATCAGCGCCCAGTTCCGCCCGCGCGGTGTGAGGTAGTCAAGTCGCGCTCCGGGCAACGTGGACTGCCCGCCCACAATCCGTCAGGTGCGCGTGCGGACGCCCGGTCCGAACGCCTCGCCCCACAACGACAGCGGCAGCCCTTCGGCTGCCACGACTGCGGCGTCGGTTGCCGCCGCACCCCCTTCCCGCCGCGACCGCCGCATGGGTCTGCGCCGAGCCACGGCACGCCGCCCGGTCACGGCACGCCGGCCCGCTGAACCACGCGGGCCGCGCGACGAGGCGGCGCCACACCACGACAGCGGCCCGGCCACGGCATCCATTCCCGCCGACGCCCCCTTGCCACCACATCCATTCCCACCATCCCGCCTGCTCCCGCCACCCCGCCTGCTCCCGCCACCCCGCCCGCTCCCGCCACCCCGCCCGCTCCCGCTCTCACCACCCAGCCTGCTCCCGCCGCCCCGCCTGCTCCCGCCACCGCGCCCGCCCTTGCCACCCCCACTCCTGCCGCCACTCCTACCCGCGCGACGACACCTACCCACACCTCCTGTTGATCTCCCCCACCCACCCGCGCTATCTTGATACCGGATACTGCCTACGACTCATTCGGAGCACACCATGGACGCGGGCGACGTCGGGCGGCTGATGTTCGGGCGGCCGAGCAGGTTGCGGCTGGCGCTGTGGATCCACCAGCACGCCGGGCCCCGGTTCTTCCAGTCCGAGCCACCCAAGACGGTGATCGCGCAGAGCGCGTGCGGTGTCGAGCTGACCCGGATGGTGGACCTCGGCATGTTGACCGAGCACCGCGAGCCCGCGAACCGCCGCGTCTACTACGAGCGCACCCGCAGTCCCTTGTGGTCGATCATCACCGCCGCGTCGAAGGTGGTGGACCCGGTCGACAAGTAGCCGGGTCCACCGTCGGGGTCACTGGGTCGGCGGAGCGCTGTCGGTGTCGTCACGGCGCGGCATCACGCCCTGCTGTCCGCCGTCCGCCCCGCCCGGGCCCATGCCGCCGTCCGGCCCGCCGCCCGTGCCGCGCTCGGACACCGAGTCCGCCTTCGCCGTGCCCCCCGACGGGGTAGCCACGATCGTGACGGTGTCGCCGTTCTCGATCGCGGACTTCACGGTATCCGAGTCGATCGTGTAGGTCTTGGTGTAGCCGTCGGCGCTCTTCGCGGTGACCGAGGTGTCGCTCACGGCGGTGACCTCACCCGTCTGCATGACCTTCGTCTGGTAGCTGCCGTCCTCGGCCGCGACGACGTACTCGCCGTGCAGGGCGTTCATCAGTCCGCCCGCACCGCCGCGGCCACCCATGCCGCCGCCCATCCCGCCCATGCCACCGGGCCCGCCGCGGCTGTTCGAGCTGTCCGCGGTCGCGCCGCTGGCCGCGTACACGGCGAACCCGCCCGCCGCCGCGATGCCCGCCGCGATCGCCGCCGCCGCGGCCGTCTTCTGCCACGTCCACCGCGGCTTGCCCGCGGGCGGCGCGAAACTCGCCGGCGCGCCCCAGGCACCCGACTCCCCCGGCTGCCCGGTCGGCGCGTCGTGCTGTCCGGTCGTCTGCTCGGCCATCGTTCCTCCTGGTGTCCCCGCGGCACCGTGCCGCCGGTAACCCAACGATCGGCACCGACCCTGTGCGCGCCCTGTGCGGTGATTGGGCGCCGGCTATGACCATGAACCCGACAGGACGGTCGGGCGCACAGGTGATACACAGGATCGGCACAGCAACCGCCCACGGGCGACCGGCACGATCGGGGGCATGACCGTGAACGCCGCGTCCCGTCCCGAGCTGCGCAGGCCGGATGGCCTGCCCGTCCGCGTGCTCGTCGTCGACGACGAGCCGACGCTGGCCGAGCTGGTGACGCTCGCCCTGCGCTACGAGGGCTGGGAGGTGCGCGCCGCGCTCGACGGCGCCACCGCGGTGCGGACCGCGCGCGAGTTCAAACCGGACGCCGTGGTGCTCGACGTGATGCTGCCCGACTTCGACGGGCTGGAGGTGCTGCGCAAGCTGCGCGCCGAGGTCGACTCGCTGCCGGTGCTGTTCCTCACCGCGAAGGACTCCGTCGAGGACCGCATCGCGGGCCTGACCGCGGGCGGCGACGACTACGTGACCAAGCCGTTCAGCGTCGAGGAGGTCGTGCTGCGGCTGCGCGCCCTGATGCGCCGCACCGGCGTGACCGAGGCGGGCGCGGGCGCGTCCCTGGTCGTCGGCGACCTCACCCTCGACGAGGACACCCGCGAGGTGTTCCGCGCGGGCGAGGCGATCACCCTGACCGCCACCGAGTTCGAGCTGCTGCGGTTCCTGATGCGCAACCCGCGCCGCGTGCTGAGCAAGTCGCAGATCCTCGACCGGGTGTGGAACTACGACTTCGGCGGCCAGGCCAACATCGTCGAGCTGTACATCTCGTACCTGCGCAAGAAGATCGACGCGGGCCGGGAGCCGATGATCCACACCATGCGGGGTGCGGGCTATGTCCTCAAACCGGCGGGGTAAGCGCGGCCCGCTTTCGCTGCGCGCGCAACTGATCACCGAGCAGGTCGCCCTGCTGGGCATGGTGTGCGTGGTGATCGGCGTGGTGACGATCGTGGGTCTGCGGGCGTTCCTGGTGAACCAGTTGGACCAGCAGCTGGCCGACGCGGGCGTCGGCGCGATCAGGAGCGTCGAGGGCTTCCGGCCGCCCAACGGCGGCATGAACGGTCCGGACTCCCCCCGGGGGCCGGGTCAGGCACCCGGCGCGATCCGGGTGGTCATCAGCGCGGGCAAGGTCACCCTGGCGCAGCGGTCGACCAGGTACGGGGAGCAGGAAGCGATCCCGGAGAGCCTGTACGGCACGTTCACCTCCTTGCCGGTGAACGAGGGCGCGCGCACCCGCGGCCTCGATGACTACGGGGACTACCGGCTGATGGCGTTCCCGACCCCCCAGGGCGCCGTCGTCGTGGCCGGTCTGCCGCTGGACATGGTCAACGACACGTTGTGGACCACCGGCCTGGTGCTGGGCGGCGTGTCGCTGATAGGTCTGACCGTGGCGGGGGTCGTGGGTGTGCTCATCGTGCGCCGGACCCTGCGCCCGCTCGACCGCATGGCCGCGACCGCCCGGCGGGTCGCGGAACTGCCGCTGGACCGCGGCGAGGTCGCCCTGTCGGTGCGGGTTCCCAAGGCGGACACCGATCCGCGCACGGAGGTCGGTCAGGTCGGCTCGGCGCTGAACCGGATGCTGGGCCACATCGGCAACGCCCTGGCCGCGCGGCACGCGAGCGAGACCCGCGTCCGCCAGTTCGTCGCCGACGCCAGCCACGAGCTGCGCACCCCGTTGGCGGCGATCCGCGGCTACGCCGAACTCGCCCGCCGCCGCGACGCGGAGGTGCCACCGGAGGTGGCCCACGCGCTGTCCCGTGTGGAGTCCGAGGCCAAGCGCATGACCACGCTGGTGGAGGACATGCTCCTGTTGGCGCGCCTCGACTCCGGCCGCCCCCTGCTCTACGAGACCGTCGACCTGTCCCGCCTCGTGCTGGACACCGTCAGCGACGCCACGGTCGCGGGCCCGGAACACAAGTGGCGCATGGACCTGCCGGAGGAACCGGTCCAGGCGGTCGGCGACCAGGCCCGCCTGCACCAGGTCCTGGCCAACCTCCTGGCGAACGGCCGCACCCACACTCCCCCGGGCACGACCATCACGGTGACCTTGCGCTTGGACGCGGGCACCGCCGTCCTCACCGTCGCCGACGACGGCCCGGGCATCCCCGAGGAACTCCAACCGGAAGTCTTCGAACGCTTCGCGCGCGGGGACAGTTCGCGGTCGCGCGCGCAGGGCAGCACGGGACTGGGGTTGGCGATCGTGGCGGCCGTGGTCCAGGCCCACCACGGTGAGGTCACAGTGGACAGCGCACCGGGCGCCACCGTCGTCACCGTCCGCCTCCCCGCGGCGGCCTGAGCCCGGGAGCACAGCCATGGCACAGGGTGGACATATTGTCTGCCCAGTCAGGGCCGCGAGTGTTTGCGGTATGGCACTTGTGGCGGAGCGCGGCTCCGATGTGGTCGTGGCGGAACGGGTTCCCGGGCGGCGGTTCCGCCCCCAACGGATCTCCCTCACCCTCCTGCTCCTCGGCACCGGAGCCCTCTACCTCTGGAACCTCGGCGCCTCCGGCTGGGCCAACGCCTACTACTCCGCCGCCGCGCAGGCCGGTGGGGAGAGCTGGTGGGCGTGGTTCTTCGGGGCGACCGACAGCGCCGGGGGGATCACCGTCGACAAGACGCCCGCGGCGGTGTGGGTCATGGGGCTTTCGGTGCGGGTCTTCGGGCTCAGTTCGTGGAGTGTGCTGGTTCCGCAGGCGCTCGCGGGGGTTGGCGCGGTGTGGTTGCTCTACGCCGCCGTCAAGCGGACGTCCGGGCACACCGCCGGGCTGATCTCCGGGGCGACGCTCGCGCTGACTCCCGTGGCGGCGTTGATGTTCCGCTTCAACAACCCCGACGCGCTGCTGGTCCTGCTGCTCACCGCCGCCGCCTACGCGACCGTGCGGGCGCTGGAAAAGGCCAGTCCGAAATGGCTCGTGCTGGCCGGTGCGTTCATCGGCTTCGGGTTCCTGACCAAGATGCTCCAAGCCTTCCTCGTGCTCCCCGCGCTCGGACTCGCCTACCTGATCGCGGCCCCCACCGGGCTCGGCAAGCGCCTCGCACACCTCGGGGCGGCGCTCGGGGCGATGGTCGTCGCGGGTGGGTGGTGGGTGCTGGTCGTCGAGCTCGTCCCGGCGGGCAGCAGGCCCTACATCGGCGGTTCGCAGAACGACAGCGTGCTCGAACTCGCCCTCGGCTACAACGGTCTGGGCAGGCTGACCGGTGACGAGGTCGGCAGCGTCGGCGGCGGCGCCGGGTGGGGCGAGTCCGGCTGGGCGCGGCTCTTCGGCTCCGAGATGGGCAGCGAGATCGCCTGGCTCCTGCCCGCCGCGCTCCTCGCCCTGCTCACCGGCCTGTGGCTGACCCGACGGGCCCCGCGCACCGACCGCACGCGGGCACCGCTGCTGCTGTGGGGGCTCTGGTTGGTCGTCACCGGCGCCACCTTCAGCCTGATGGACGGCATCATCCACCCCTACTACGCCGTCGCGCTCGCCCCCGCCATCGGCGCGCTGGTCGGGATCGGCGCGGTCACCGCCTGGCGCGCGCGGTCGAACCCCGCCGCCACGGGACTGCTGGCCGCCGCCGTGGCGACTACGGCCGTTGAGCAATCCCTCCTGCTGTCCCGGGAATCCGACTGGCTGCCCTGGCTGCGACCGGTTGTCATGTTCGGCGCCCTCGCCGCCGCCGTGCTCATCCTGCTGCTCCCCGGACTCCCCTGGTCCGCCGGTCGGTACGTCGCCGCCTTCGCCGTCGTCATCTCGCTGCTCGCACCCGCCGCGTACTCGGTCGCCACCGCCGCGCAAACCCATTCCGGCGCCCTCCCGTCCGTCGGACCCGCGAGCCAAGGCGGTCCCGGCCAAGGTGGACCGCGCACGGGCGGCCGGGGCGGCGGGATGGGCGGGCTCCTGGGTGCCCCGACCCCAGGTGCCGAGGTCTCGACGCTTCTCGCCACCGATGCCAACGACTACACCTGGGCCGCCGCGGTCGTCGGCTCCAACAACGCCGCCGGGTACCAGCTCGCCGCGGGCGTCCCCGTCTTCGCGGTCGGCGGCTTCAACGGCACCGACCCCGCCCCCACCCTCGCCGGGTTCCAGCAGCTCGTCGCCGACCACAAGGTGCATTGGTTCATCGGCGGCACCCTCATGAACAGCGACTCCGGCAGCGACGCGTCCCGGGAGATCGCCAAGTGGGTCGCCGCCAACTACGAGTCCACCACCGTCGGCGGGGTCACCCTGTACGACCTGAGCCGATGACCCGCACAGCTCCCGCACAGGCGGATCACACGACCCACCCAGCGCGGACCCCGATCGTCGGCACCATGACAGCGACCCAGACCGACCCGCGCGGTCCCGTGCGCACCACCGGTCCCGCCCCCGTCCTGGACGTGGTCGTGCCGGTGCACAACGAGGAGCGCGACCTGGAGCCGTGCGTGCGGCGGCTGCACGCGCACCTGCGCGAGCACTTCCCCTACCGCTTCCGGATCACCGTCGCCGACAACGCCAGCACCGACGGCACCTGGGCGGTCGCCGAGGGCCTGGCCGGGGAACTGCCGGGGGTGCGGGCCGTCAAGCTCGCGCAGAAGGGTCGCGGCCGGGCGCTGCACGCCACCTGGCTGGCCTCCGACGCCGAGGTGCTGGCGTACCTGGACGTCGACCTGTCCACCGACCTCAACGCCCTGTCCCCGCTGGTGGCCCCGCTCATCTCCGGGCACTCGGACGTGGCGATCGGCAGCAGGCTCGCGCGTGGCGCCCGGGTGGTGCGCGGTCCCAAGCGCGAGTTCATCTCCCGCTGCTACAACCTCATCCTGCGCGGCACCCTCGCCGTCCGGTTCTCCGACGCGCAGTGCGGGTTCAAGGCGATCCGCGCCGACGTGGCCCGCGCGCTGCTGCCGCACGTCGCCGACACCGGCTGGTTCTTCGACACCGAGCTGCTGGTCCTGGCCCAGCGCGCGGGCTCGCGCATCCACGAGGTACCGGTGGACTGGGTCGACGACCCGGACAGCCGGGTCGACATCGTCTCGACCGCCGTCGCCGACCTGCGCGGCATCGCCCGGCTCGGCCGCGGCCTGGCCACCGGACGGCTGCCGATCACCGAGCTGCGCGCGCAACTGGCCCGGGGCACCATCACCCCCGACCCGCCCGGCGTCCCCAGTGGACTGCTGCGGCAGCTGGTCCGCTTCGCCGCCGTCGGCGTGGTCAGCACGCTGGCCTACCTGCTGCTGTACGTGCTGCTGCGCGGCCAGACCGGCCCGCAGGCGGCGAACCTGGTGGCGCTGCTGGTGACCGCGGTCGCCAACACCGCGGCCAATCGGCGGCTCACCTTCGGTGTGCGGGGCGCGGGCGGCGCCGCCCGCCACCAGTTCCAGGGCCTGCTCGTGTTCGCCCTCGGCCTCGGTCTCACCAGCGGCGCGCTGGCCCTGCTGCACGGCCTGACCGCGCCCAGCGGCACGACCGAGGTCGTGGTGCTCGTCGCGGCGAACCTGCTGGCGACCGTGTTGCGGTTCCTGCTGCTGCGCGGCTGGGTGTTCCGCCGCGCCGACGAGCCGGTGCTGGAGGGCGCGCGATGACCGCGGTCGCCGCCCCGGAGCGGCCCGCCGCGCGCGCGTCCGCCGCCGCGCGGAGACCCGGCTGGGAGCTGCCGTCGGCGCTGGTGCTGCTCGCCGCCACCGCCTGTCTGTACCTGTGGGACCTGAGCGCGTCCGGCACCGCGAACCAGTTCTACGCCGCCGCGGCGCAGGCGGGCACGCAGAGCTGGAAGGCGTTGTTCTTCGGGTCGCTGGACGCGGGCAACGTCATCACCGTCGACAAGCCGCCCGCCGCGCTGTGGCTGATGGCGCTGTCCGGAAGGGTTTTCGGTTTCTCGGCGTGGAGTCTGCTGCTGCCGCAGGCGCTGGCGGGCGTCGCGTCGGTGTGGCTGCTGTACCGGACCGTGCGCCGCTGGTCCGGTCCGGTCGCGGGTCTGCTGGCCGGGGCCGGGCTGGCGCTGACCCCGGTGGCGGCGCTGATGTTCCGCTTCGACAACCCCGACGCGCTGCTGGTCCTGCTGCTCGTCGCGGGCGCGTACTGCGTCGTGCGGGCCACCGAGCGGGCCAATCCGTGGTGGTTGGCGCTGGCGGGCGCGGCGATCGGGTTCGGGTTCCTGACCAAGATGCTCCAGGCGTTCCTGGTGCTGCCCGCGTTCGCGCTCGTCTACGCGGTCGCCGCGCCCACCTCGCCGCTGCGGCGCGCGCTGCACCTGTTGGGCGCCACGGTCGCCGTAGCGGTGTCGGCAGGCTGGTACGTGCTCGTGGTCGACCTGTGGCCCGCCGACTCGCGCCCCTACATCGGCGGCTCCACCGACAACACGGAGCTGGACCTCGCGCTCGGGTACAACGGCCTCGGCCGCATCCTGGGCGGCGCGGGCAACGGCGGCGGTGGTGGCGGTCCGATGGGCGGCGGGAACACGTCGTTCGGCGGGGAGACCGGGCTGTTCCGGATGCTCGGCGCCGCGTTCGGCCAGGAGGTGTCCTGGCTGCTGCCCGCCGCGCTGATCGGGTTGGTCGCCGGGCTGTGGTTCACCCGCCGGGCGGCGCGCACGGACCGCACCCGGGCCGCGCTGCTGCTGTGGGGCGGCTGGACCGTGGTGACCGGTCTGGTGTTCAGCTTCATGCAGGGCACGGTGCACCCGTACTACGCCATCGCGCTGGCCCCGGGAACCGCCGCCCTGGTCGGGGTCGCCGCGGCGGGGCTGTGGCAGGGGCGCGAGCACCGGCCCGCGCGGGTCGTGCTGGCCGCGATGGTGGCGGTGAGCGCCATCTGGGGCTTCGCGCTGCTCGACCGGACGGGTGACTGGTTGCCGTGGCTGCGCTGGGTCGTGGCGGTCTCGGGCGTGCTCGCGGCGACCGCCGTCGCGGTGGGCGCGCACCGGTTCCGGCGGGCGGCGGCGGGCGTGGCGGTGGCCGCGCTGGTGGCGTCTTTCGGCGCGACGGCGATGTTCACCGTGGCCACCGCGTCGACCCCGCACGCGGGATCGATCCCGGTTTCGGGTCCCTCCGGCCAAGGTCGCGGCGGCATAGGGGGTCCCGGTATGGGTACCGTGAGTGACGAGTTGGTTGCCGCGCTGCGGGAGACGACCGGCACGTGGGCCGCCGCGAGCACCGGGTCGCAGGGCGCCGCGCAACTGCAGTTGGCCTCGGGTCGTCCGGTCATCGCGATCGGCGGCTTCAACGGCGGCGACCCGGCCCCGACGCTGGCGCGGTTCCAGGCGTATGTCGCGTCCGGACAGGTTCGTTACTACATCGGTGGTGGCGGCGGTGGCGGCGGTTTCGGTGGCCGCGGTGGGGGTGGCGAGATCGCGAGCTGGGTACGGGAGAACTTCGCTCAGGTCACGATCGGCGGTCAGACGGTGTACGACCTGGGCGCGCCGCTCGGGTGAGGTCTTTGGACCTCAGGACAGCGCCGTCGGGGCCGCGTAGGCTCCCGTCCACTCGGTTCCGACGGCGCTGGGAGGGCTGGCCGTGCTCCAGAACACGAGGTCGCCCCGTCGCGCGAACCCGACCGCCGAGCCGTACCGCGGCACCCGGGGTGGTGGCCGCGATCGCTGAGCAGCCACCGGTGTCCGCGCCGAGCGTGGACCCGTCCCCCGCACCCCGGTTCACCGGTCCCGCCGACCTGCGGACCCGCCCGGACTTCGAGCAGCTGCTGCTGGCGCTGTGCCGCCAGGCCTCGGGTGACGTCCACTTGGATCTCGCCGAACTCGACTTCATCGACGTGTCCGGTGTGATCACCCTGCTGCGCGCGGCGGGCACGCTGCCCGGCGACAGCAGGCTGGTGCTGCGCAACCCGCCCGCGTCGCTGCACCGCATCGTGGAGCTGCTGGGGCCCGCCGTGGCCGACTCCGGGGTCACCATCGAGCAATCGTCAAGCCGGTGAACGAAAGCGATAACCGAGACGGTTTTCGCCCTGCGGCGCTAGCGATCGAGCAGCGCGCGGACCTCAGCGTCGGTGACCTGGGTGAAGTCGTCGTAGAAGGCACCGACGGCGGTGAACTCGCGCGGCGCCAGCGGGCACACCACCTCGTCGGCGATCTCGCGCAGGCGCGCCAGCGTCGACGCGGGCGCCACCGGCGCCGCCAGCACGACCCACGCGGCGCCCAGGCCGCGCACCACCCGAATGGCGGCCTCGACGGTGGACCCGGTCGCCACCCCGTCGTCGACGACGACCGCCACCCGGCCCACCAACCCGCGTGGCGGCGCGCCACCGCGCAGCCGCGCGGCCTTGTCGGCCACCGCCGCCCGGGCCCGCTCGGCCACACCGGTCACGTCCGACCAGGACAGTGCCAGCAGGCGCAGCACCCGGTCGGCGCGCACCTCGACCCCGCCCTCCCCCACCGCGCCGACGGCCAGCTCCGGGGACTCGGGGGCGCCGACCTTGGCGACCAGCACCACGTCCAGCTCGGCGGCGAGCGCCCTGGCCACGACCGCGGCCACCGGGACCCCGCCGCGCGGCAGGCCCAGCACCACCGGGTCGGCGCGGCGCAGGTGGGCCAGGTGCCCGGCGAGCACCCGACCGGCCTCCGCGCGGTCGGCGTAGCGCATGCCCACCAGTCTGGATTACCTCCCGGGTAATCGCCCGGCGATCGGGCCGCCCGTAGCGTGTGGAGGCATGACCCGGTCGGTTTCCCGCGAGAGCTCGGTAGGCACCCTGCTGCGGGGGTGGCGCGAGCGGCGGCGGCTGAGCCAGCTGGCGCTGGCGCTGCGCGCGGACATCTCGGCACGGCACCTGAGCTTCGTGGAGACCGGTCGGTCCGCGCCCAGCCGGGAGTTGGTGCTGCTGCTCGCCGACACCCTCGACCTGCCGCTGCGGGAGCGCGACCACCTGCTGCTGGCCGCCGGGTACGCGCCCGTGTTCGGCGCGGAGCCGCTGGACTCGCCGCGGATGGTGGCCGTGCGCGCGGCCGTGCGGCAGGTGCTGACCGGGCACGAGCCGTACCCGGCGGTGGCGGTGGACCGCGGCTGGCACCTGCTGGACGCCAACTCGGGGCTGGCGCCGCTGCTGGCGGGGGTGGCGCCCGGGCTGCTGGTGCCGCCGGTGAACGTGCTGCGGCTGAGCCTGCACCCGGACGGCCTGGCGCCGCGCATCGCCAACCTGGGCGCGTGGCGGGCGCACCTGCTGGCCCGGTTGCGGGCGCAGATCGCGCTGACCGCCGACGCGGCGCTGACCGACCTGCACGACGAACTCGTCGCGTACCCGTGCGACGACCCCGTGTCGGACCTGGACCCGCACACCGCCGACGTCGTGATCCCGCTGCGGATGCGCGGCCCGACCGGGGACCTGGCGTTCATCAGCACGGTCACCACGTTCGGCACGCCGGTCGACATCACCGTCGCGGAACTGGCGATCGAGTCGTTCTTCCCCGCCGACACCGCCACGGCGGAGGCGCTCCGGAGCTGGTGACACGTGTGGGGGCGTGTCCGGTCGGGACCGTGCCGCCGAACCGTGACCTGGCCCATGCGTGAGTGCCCGCGAAACGGGGTATCTACCGGGTGAGCGAGACCCATAGGGGCCCCACCGACAGGCTAGGAGAGGTCATGACCGTCACCGGCATCTTCACCGCGCTGATCATCGGATTGATCGTCGGCGCCCTGGGACGCCTGGTGGTTCCCGGCAAGCAGTCGATCCCGATCTGGCTGACCATCGTGGTCGGTATCGTGGCGGCTCTGCTGGGCACCGCGCTGGCGCGGGCCGTCGGGGTGGCCACCACGGACGGCATCGACTGGATCGAGATCGCGTTCCAGGTCGGCCTGGCGGCGATCGGCGTGGCACTGGTTTCCGGTGTCAAGGGCCGTCGCCACGTGCACCGGTAACCACGAGGGAGCCCGATTCCTCCCACCACGGGCCGAACGCCCCGCTCCTCATCGGAGCGGGGCGTTCCTCTGTCCGGATCGGACATCCGAAGTGGACTCAGCCAACCGGGTCGAGCTGGCGGGTCTCCTCCTCCGCAGACACCGGGACGAGCCCGTCCTCGCGGCGCAGGAAGCGCGGCGTCCACCAGTTGCGCTCACCGAGCACCGCCATCAGCGACGGCAGCACGACCGCGCGGATCAGGGTGGCGTCGAGCAGGATGGCGGTGGCCAGGCCGACGCCCATCTGCTTCATGTCGATGGTGCTCAGCGTGGCGAACACGGAGAACACGCCCACCATGACCACCGCGGCGCTGGTGACCACACCGGCCGACGAGGTGATGCCCTTGGCGACCGCGGCGCGGTTGTCCAGCCCGGCCAGCCGCGCCTCGCGGATCCGGCTGACGACGAACACGTGGTAGTCCATCGACAGTCCGAACAGGACGACGAAGAGCATCAGCGGCAGCCACGCGGTGATGCCGCCGGTCGAGGTGAAGCCGAGCAGCCCCTCGGCCCAGGTGTTCTGGAACACCAGGACCAGCACGCCGTAGGCGGCACCGGCGGAGAGCATGTTCAGCGCGATCGACGACAGCGCGATGATCGGGGCGCGGAACGTCCAGGTCATCATGATGAACGTCAGCACCAGCACGACCAGGATCACCCACGGCAGCGACTCGTTCATCGAGTCGACGAAGTCGTTCTCCCCCGCGGTCTGGCCGCTGACGGCGAACTCGGCGCCCGCGACGGTCCCGATGGTCTGCGGCAGCGCGGTGGTGCGCAGCCAGGTCAGCGACGAGTCGGCGGCCGGGTCGTTGGCGGTGACCGGGATCGGCGCGCTGATCAGCACGATCCGCCCCTCCTTGGCCCGGGTCACCTCCGGCTCGCGGTCGTGGGCGAACGCCGGGTCGGCCTTGATCCGGTCGGTCAGTGCGGTGACCGCGGCCTCGCCCTGGGCCACCTTGTCCGCCGGGAGGCGCACCGCGATGGCGTGCACGGCGCCGGTGCTGGGGAACGCCTCGGTCATCCGGTCGTAGGACTGCATGATCGGGATGCTGCGCGGCAGGTCCGCCTCGGACGGCGAGTTGAGCTTCATCGACAGCGCCGGGTAGGCCAGCGCCAGCAGGCCCAGCACGGCGATCAGCAGCGCGGCGGCCGGGCGGCGCAGCGTCGGGCGCAGGATCGCCTTCCACACCCGGGGTTCGCCGTTGGAGCGGGCGGCGAGCCGCCAGATCAGCGGGACGCGCGGCTTGTCGATCCAGCGGCCCAGCTTGGCCAGCAGCGCGGGCAGCACGGTGATGGAGCCGAGCACGGCGACCAGCACGACCAGGATGGAGCCGATGGCCATCGAGGAGAAGATGGCGTCGTTGGCCACGAACATGCCGGACATGGCGACCACGACGGCGATGCCGGAGACCACGATCGCGTGACCGGAGGTGGCGGCGGCGACCTCGACGGCGCTGAGGTGGGTGCGGCCCTTGGCCCGTTCCTCGCGTTCGCGGCGCACGTAGAACAGCGAGTAGTCCACGCCGACGGCCATGCCGATCAGCAGGATCATGCTGGAGGTGTTGTCCGAGGCCGGGACCAGGTACGAGGCCAGCGAGGACAGTCCGATCGCGGCGCCGACCGCGGACATGGCCAGCAGCACCGGCACGCCCGCGGCGATGATCGCGCCGAAGGCGACCAGCATGATCAGCAGGGTGACCGGGAGGCTGATCAGCTCGGCCCGCTGGAAGTCCTTGCCGACGGTGTCCGACAGCGCCTTCTTCAGCGACTGGCCGCCGACCTGCTCGACCCGCAGGTCCGGGTGCGCGGCCTGGACCGCGGCGGTCGCGTCGAGCAGCGGTTGCACGCGCTCGTCCGCGGTGTCGCGGTCACCGGCGATGTCGACGCTGACCAGCGTCGCAGTGCCCGTGGGCGACGGGACCGGGTCGCTGACCTTCGCGACCTCGCGCAGCGCGCCCATGCGCTGCTGGACCTCGGCGGCGACCGCGGCGCCCTCGGCCGGGTCGAGGGTGCCCTCGCGGGCGGTGATGAGCACGTTCTCGGTCGACGGCCGGTCGAACCCGGCGTCGTCGACGATCTGCTGGTAGACCGCCAACTCGCCCTTGACGTTGTCGTCGAAGTCGGCCGTCTTGGTCCCCGCGGCGCCCCCAACGCCGATGCATAACGCGACGAACACCACCCACGCGGCGATGGATCGCCAGGGGTGCTCAGCACTCCACCTCGCGACCCGCACGGTGAACATCTGCCTAGCCATAGTGGATTTCCCCCCACTGGACGAAATGGACTCAACGTGTGTTGGGGAGAAGGTTGTCAGCGCGGCGGCCCCGGCGAATCAGGTCTCAACCCGGATCTTCGACCTGGGTCGGTCCCCTAGGCGAGCCAGCGACCCCCTAGGGGAACAACCGGGGCCACCCGGTTGGTGAGTTTCCTCCCGCGAACCGCTACCCCACCACCCCGCTCCGGCGGTAGGTTCCGGGTGCTTGCTCGATGAGGTCCGGACCAGGCGGAAGGTGAGCGGTGGCGCGGCGGATCGCGGTGGTGACTGGTGGGGGACGCGGGATCGGCGCGGCCGTGGCCGTGCGGTTGGGGCGCGACGGGTTCGCCGTCGCGGTGGTCGACCTCACGGTCGACGCGGGCGCGGCGACAGTCGCCGCGATCGAGGCCGCGGGCGGCACGGCGATCTCGGTGGGCGCCGACGTGCGCGACGCCGAGCAGGTCGAGGCGGCGGTCGCGGAGGTCGCCGAGCGGCTCGGCCCGCCGACGGTGCTGGTGAACAACGCGGGCATCCTGCGCGACAACCTGCTGTTCAAGATGACCGACGACGACTGGGACTCGGTGATCGGAGTGCACCTGCGGGGCGCCTTCCTGATGACCCGGGCGGTGCAGCGGTACCAGACCGAACAGCGGTACGGGCGGATCGTCAACCTGTCCAGCACGTCCGCGCTCGGCAACCGGGGCCAGTCGAACTACGCGACCGCGAAGGCGGGGCTGCAGGGCTTCACCAAGACCCTGGCGATCGAGCTGGGCAAGTTCGGGGTCACGGCCAACGCCATCGCGCCGGGGTTCATCGAGACGGAGATGACCGCGGCCACGGCGGAACGGGTTGGGATACCGTTCGAGGACTTCAAGGCGGGTGCGGCGGCGGCGATCCCGGTCGGGCGGATCGGGCAGCCGGAGGACGTGGCGGCGGTCGCGGCGTTCCTGGTCAGCGAGGAGGCCGGGTTCGTGTCGGGGCAGGTAATCTACGTCGCGGGCGGGCCGAGGGACTGACGCCGTGATCGTGTTCGACGGGCTGCCCGCGCTCACCGCGGCGGTCGGGACGCACCTGGGGTTCGGTGAGTGGGTCGAGGTCACCCAGGAGCGGGTCCGGGCGTTCGCCGACGCGACCGGGGACCACCAGTGGATCCACCTCGACGCCGAGCGGGCGGCCGACGGCCCGTTCGGCGGCACGGTCGCGCACGGGTACCTGACGCTCTCGCTGCTGCCCGCGCTCGGGCGGGGCGTCTACCGGTTCGCGGGTTTCTCGATGGGCGTCAACTACGGGCTGAACAAGGTGCGGTTCCCCGGGGTCGTGCGGGTCGGGTCGCGGGTGCGGGTCGGCGTGGAACTGCGGTCGGCAGCGGCGGACCGGCGCGGGGTGATCGCCGTGTTCGCCTACACCGTCGAGGTCGAGGGGTCGACGCGACCGGGGTGCGTCGCGGAGGCCGTTGTCCTGCTGGTCCCCTGAACTGGAGGCGTGATGAGCGAGTGGACCGACCGGGTGGCGGCGCTGGTGGCCGCGCACGACCCGGCCACCACCGACCGCGCGGCGTTCCTGCGCGCGCGGTTCGACGCCGGGTTGGCGTGGGTGCACTTCCCCGAGGGCCTGGGCGGTCTGGCCGCGCCGCGCGAGGCGCAGCGGGAGGTGGACGCGGCGCTTTCGGCCGCCGGGGCACCGGACAACGACCCGCGGCGCATCGGCATCGGGCTGGGCATGGCGGCCCCCACGATCCTCGCGCACGGCACGGCGGACCAGCGGCGGCGGTTCCTCCGTCCACTGTGGACCGGTGAGGAGGTGTGGTGCCAGCTCTTCAGCGAACCCGGCGCGGGCTCCGACCTGGCCGCGCTGGCCACCCGGGCGCGCCGCGACGGTGACGACTGGGTGGTGACGGGCCAGAAGGTGTGGACGTCGTCCGCGCACAACGCGCGGTGGGCGATCCTGCTGGGCCGCACCGACCCCGACGTGCCCAAGCACGCGGGCCTGACGTACTTCGTCTGCGACATGACCGCCCCCGGTGTCGACGTGCGCCCCCTGCGCCAGATCACCGGCGAGGCCGAGTTCAACGAGGTGTTCCTCAGCGAGGTCCGCGTCCCCGACACGGACCGCCTGGGCGACGTGGGCGATGGCTGGCGGGTAGCGCGTACCACCCTGATGAACGAGCGCGTCGCGATCGGCGGCAGGCCGGTGCCGCGCGAGGGCGGGATGGTCGGTGTCGTCGCGCGGACGTGGCGGGACAACCCCGACCGCCGCACCCCGGACCTGCACGACCGGCTGGTGGCCCTGTGGGTGCGCGCGGAGGCGTTGCGGCTGGCGGGGATCCGGCTGCGGACCGGGTCGCCGGGCCCGGAGGGGTCGGCGATGAAGCTGGCGTTCGCGGGCATCGCCCAAGCCCTGTCGGGCCTGGAGGTCGAACTGCTCGCCGAAGACGGCCTCCGCTACGACGACTGGACCGAGCGCCGCCCCGCGCACGTCGACTACCTGGGGCGGGGTGCCGGTTACCGGTACCTGCGCGCCAAGGGCAACTCCATCGAGGGCGGCACCTCCGAGATCCTGCGCACCATCATCGCCGAACGCGTCCTCGGGCTGCCCGCCGAACCCCGGGCCGACAAGGACCTGCCGTGGAAGGACCTCCCGCGATGACCGAGCCGGACCTGCGGTACAGCGAGGTCGAGGAAGACCTGCGCTCGAGCGTCCGCGCCCTGCTCACCGCCCGCGCGGGCGCGGGGCTGTGGCGGGAGCTGGTCGGCCTGGGGGTGACGTCGCTGCCGGTGCCGGAGGGGCTGGGCGGGCAGGGGGCGGGCTACCGGGAGGTGGCCGTGGTGGCGGAGGAGCTGGGGGCGTCGGTGGCGCCGGTGCCGTTCCTGGGCAGCGCGGTGCTGGCCACGGCGGCGCTGCTGCACGCGGGGGACACACCGGAGGTTCGGCTGGCGCTGTCGGGGACGCCGGTGCTGGCGGTGCCGCTGTCGTCGTGGGGCGCGGTCGTCGGGGTGCGGGGCCTGACCGGGTCCATCCGGAGCGTGGCCGACGCGGCGGCGGCCGACCGGTTCCTGGTGCCCGCCGACAACGGGCTGTACCTGGTCGAGGCGGCCGATGTGCGGGTGTCCCCCGTGCCGTCGCTCGACGAGACCCGCCCGGTTGCCGACCTGGAGTTCTCCGCCGCCCCCGGTACCCGACTCGCGGGCCTGGACGCCGTCCGGCGGGCCCTGCTGGTCGGTGCGGGGATCCTGGCTTCGGAGCAGGTGGGGGTGGCGCAGTGGTGCCTCGACACGACGGTCGCGTACGTGCGCCAACGGGTCCAGTTCGGGCGTCCGGTGGGTTCGTTCCAGGCGGTGAAGCACCGTTTGGCGGACCTGTGGCAGGAGCTGGTGCTGGCCCGAGCCGCCGCCCGCAACGCCGCCGACGCCCTGACCACCGGCGTCGACACCGCCGTGGCCGTCTCCCTGGCCCAATCCCTCTGCGCCACTGTCGCGGTCCGCGCCGCCGAGGAATGCGTGCAACTGCATGGCGGCATCGGGATGACCTGGGAACACCCAGCCCACCGCTACCTCAAACGCGCCAAGGCGAACGAGATCGCCCTGGGCACGCCGGGCATGCACCGCGCCACCCTGGCCCCGCTGATCGACCTCCTCGGCTAACCCGAACCCGCCCCCGTCAGCGCGCCCACACTCCGCTACTCGCGAGTTATCCACATGGCCCGGAGCGGACAGCGATCGGCGCGGGCTACTCGGTGGGGCGGTGGGCGTCCACCTCGATCTCGATCTTCACGCGGGGGTCGATCAGGCCGCACACGAACATGGTGGCGGCGGGGCGGACCTCCCCGAAGCACTCCCGCAGGACCGGCCAGCACGGCTCGAAGTCGGCGCCGTCCGGCAGCAGGTACCGGACCCGCACCACGTCGGCGAAGCCGCAGCCCGCTTCGGTGAGCGTGGCGGCGATGTTGCGCAGGCACTGCTCGGCCTGGGCCACCACGTCGTCGGCGATGGTCATCGTGGTGTAGTCGAAGCCGGTCGTGCCGGACACGTGCACCCGGTCGCCGTCCACCACGGCGCGGGCGTAGCCGATCCGTTCCTCGAAGGTCGAGCCGCTGAGGATGGCGCGTCGTTCTGTCATGGGGCGAACGCTAGGGGGCGGGTGTGGAGAACGTCCACCGCATAAGGGGAAGCGCGTGGGCGGAGGGGGTGCCGCCCACGCGCGGGCTCAGCCGATCCGGAGTGTGGCGTGCATCTCCCACACGAGGATCTCGGCGCCTTCGGGTCCGGCGGTCACGCGTTGGCCGCCGGTGGCGGTGATCCGGGCGGCGTCCCCTGTGGACAGAAGGCCGCTGCCCTCGAGCGTCACCGCGCCCTGGGGGACGAACAGGTGCACGAACGGCGCGTCCGGCAACGCCACCGAACCGCCGGGGGCCAGCCGGGCCGCGTACAGGGCGGCGTGCCGCTGGCCGATGGTGATGGCCGACTCCCCCGCGTGCTCGGCCATCCCCGACGCGACCGGCACGAGGCCGCCGCCGAGCAGTTCCGCGTCGATCTCCAACTGCTCGTAGCCGGGCGCCTTGCCCGCCTCGTCCGGCACCACCCACATCTGGACGAAGTGGACCGGGTCGTCGTGCCGCGGGCCGCCGGAGAGCCGCCAGGAGTCGTTCTTCTCCGAGTGCAGGATGCCCGTCCCGGCGCTCATCCGCTGGGCCAGGCCCGGGTAGATGATGCCGTTGTGCCCCTCGGAGTCCTGGTGCACCAGCGCGCCGCGCAGCACCCAGGTGACGATCTCCATGTCCCGGTGCGGGTGCGTCTCGAACCCCGAGCCGGGGGTGACGACGTCGTCGTTGTTGACCAGCAGCAGGCCGAAGTGGGTGTTGTCGGGGTGGTGGTGGCGGCCGAAGGAGAAGGAGTGCTTGGAGTCCAGCCAGCCGATGTCGGTGGCGAAGCGGTCGGTGGCGCGGCGCAGGTCGACGCCCGGGATCACAGCCGTCATGTCACTTTCTCCCCGTACATCTCGCCGAGGGGGTCGGCGATGAGTTCGATGCGGGCGCCGTCGGGGTCGGTGAGGTAGAGCGACGTGCCGCTCTCCTCGAGGTAGGGCACGCCCCCCGCGTCCAGGCGGGCGCGGGCGGCGTGCCACTGCTCCGGCTCCAGGGAGACCGCGAGGTGGTGCAGCCCGCCCAGCACCTCGGCGTACGGGCCGAGGTCGAGGCCGGGCAGGTCGAAGAAGGCGATGGCGTTGCCGTTGCCCACGTCGAAGAAGAAGTGCGTGGACCCCGGGTAGTCGCGGTTCTCCAGCACCTCGGTCAGCGGGAACCCGAGGACGCCCTGGTAGAACTCGACCGTCCGACGGACGTCACCCGAGAGCAGCGCCGTGTGGTGGATGCCGCGCGCGGTGCTGGCGGGGCGGTCCGCCCGCGCCACCATCAGCTCGGTCCGCAGGCGGTCGCGGGCGGCGGCGAGTTCGCCGACCTGGGTGCCGGAGAGCGTCACGCCTGGGTTCCGCGCTTGAGCCGGGCGGCGACCTGGACGGCGCGGCGGGCCTGGAAGGCGATCGCGGCCAGCTCGGTCTCCCCCGGCGGGTTGGCGCCGTTGTTGGAGATGTGGCTGGTGCCGTAGGGGTTGCCGGACTTGAACTGGATCGGGTCGGCGTAGCCGGGCGCGACGATGATGGCGCCCCAGTGGTAGAAGGTGTTGTTGATCGCGGTGATCGTCGTCTCCTGGCCGCCGTGCGCGGTGCCGGTGGAGGTGAACGACGACGCGATCTTGTCCACCAGCTTGCCCTGCGCCCACAGCGGGCCCGCGAGGTCGATGAACTGCTTGACCTGCGCGGCGGGCAGGCCGAAGCGGGTCGGGCTGCCGAGCAGGATGACGTCGGCCCACTCGAGGTCGTCGATCGACGCCTCCGGCACGGACTCGGTCTGCTCCGCGTGCGCCGCCCAGACCTCGTTGGACTGGATCGCCGCGTCCGGGGCCAGTTCCCGGACCTTGTGCAGGCGGACCTCGGCGCCCTCCCCGGTCGCCGCGTCGGCGGCGGCCAAGGCCAGCGCGTGCACGCTGCCGGTGGCCGAGTAGTAGATGACCGCGACCTTGACCTGATCGCTCACCGTGTCCTCCAAGTAGTTAATGGCTTAACTAGTCGAACCCTAGCCCGCCGTAGTTGTCGTGTCAACAAGTGGCCCGGGGTGCCTAGACTGCGGTGGTGACACCGTGGCTGGATCCCGCGCAACAACGAGCCTGGCGCGCCTTGGTCGAGGGCGCAGGTCGACTACTCGCACGGGTGGACCGCCACCTGCGCGACACCCACGGGTTGACGCTGGCGGAGTACGAGATCCTGGTGCACCTGTCCGAGGGACACCTGCACATGTCGGAGCTCGCGGCGCAGGTCAGCCACTCCCGGGCCCGCGTCACCCAGACGGTCGACCGGATGGTGCGCGCCGACCTGGTGGTCCGCTCGGCCTGCCCGGAGGACCGGCGGGGCGTGCACGCCTCGCTGACCGACAAGGGCCGCGCCGTCCTGGAGGCCGCGGCCCGCGACCACGTCCTCGAAGTCCGCCGCCTGGTCGTCGACGTGCTGTCCCCGGACGAACTCACCTCGGTGGGCGCGGCGATGTCCAAGATCCGCACCGCCGCCGTCGACCCGGGCTGAACGACCACCCCACCACCGACGCGACCTCGGCGCGGCACCCGTGGCCGCTCACCCGATCGAGCCGCCCCGCGCCTCGCCGACCTCACCCACCAGCGGCAACCCCGCCCCCAGGCCCTGATCGGACCACACCCCGCCCCTCTCGCCCCAAGACCGCGAGTTGTGCACAGCCCCGCCGTCGATCCTCCGGTTCTGTCGGTGCGCCGGCAAAATTGATTCCGGGGGCCGGAGGCATCCTCACCGGGCACAGGTGTCCGTGCCGACTAGACCGTGCGGACCTCGACACCCTCGTCGCGGAACGCCTTGATGGCGTCGGCGGGCGCGGCGGAGTCGGTGATCAGCAGCTGCACCGCCGACACCGGGCAGATCTGGGCGAACGCGTACCTACCCAGCTTCGAGCTGTCCGCGATGACCACCACCCGCCGCGCGCGCTCGGCCATGAGGCGGTTGATGCTGGCCTCGCCCTCGTGGTGCGCGTAGGCGCCGTGCAGCGGGTCGATCGCGTCGACACCCAGGAACACGACGTCCAGGGTGATCTCGTCCAGGATCCGGGTGGCCAGCGGGCCGCTCAGCTCGAACGACTGGGGCCGCGCGACACCGCCGGTGACCACGATCTTCACGTGCGGGCGAACGGCGAGTTCGTTGGCGATGTTCAGCGCGTTGGTGACCACCGTGAGTGCCGGTTCATCCGTCTGGCTGAAATCCGGGCGGATGGCCAGGGCGCGGGCGATCTCCGTGGTGGTCGTGCCGCCGTTGAGGCCGACGACGCCGCCGCGCGCCACCATCGCCGCGGCGGCCTTGCCGATGCGCTCCTTCTCGGAGGCGTGCCGGGCGGTCTTGTAGCGCAGCGGCAGGTCGTACGCGACGTTGTTGGCGACCGCGCCGCCGCGGGTGCGGGTGAGCAACTGCTGCTCGGCGAGGTGGTCGAGGTCACGGCGGATCGTCGCCGAGCTCACGTCGAGCTCGCCAGCCAAGTCGTCGACGTCGACCTTGCCGCGCTGACCGAGCATGTCCAGCAGCGCGCTCAGCCGCTCGTACCGGTCCACCCGTCGCCACCTCCGCGTTCCCCGCGCGCATGCGCGGCGTTGCAAAGTATCGCCCCGTCGAGGCACATTCAACGACCGACAGGCTTGGCATCGGCTGACCGATCACGCAGTATTCGTGGCGCGTGCGAGCAGATTCGAGCGCACTGACCGGCCTCAGGGGAAGGAAACGCATGACAGCGGAGCGGCACGTGGTCGCCGTGGACGTCGGAGGCACCTCGATCAAGGCGGCACTGGTCGACCGGGACCTGCGCGCCGTCGAGGTGCTGCGCGAGCCGACCAGACGGACCGGGGAGACCGTCGACGTCGCGCAGATCGCCGAGCTCGTCAACCGCCTCGGTGAGGGCCACGACGTGGTGGGCGCGGGCATCGCGGTGCCCGGCATCGTCGACGACGACCTGGGCCTGGTGCGGGCGGCGGTGAACCTGGGCTGGGTGGACGTCCCGCTGCGCGACCGGCTGGTCGAGGCGACCGGCGTGCCCCTGCTGGTGCGCCACGACGTGCGGACGGGCGGTCTCGCGGAGTTCACCGTCGGCGCGGGCAAGGGCGCCGCGGACGCGCTGTTCCTGCCGCTGGGCACGGGCATCGCCGCGGCGGTCCAGGTGGACGGCCGCATGCTGGGCGCGTCCGGTTACGCGGGTGAGATCGGCCACGTGGTGGTGGACCCGGGTGGCGCGGTCTGCGGCTGCGGCACCCGCGGCTGCCTGGAGACGCTGGCCGCCGCGCCCGCCTTCGCCCGCCGCTACGCCGAGCGCACCGGCCGCACCATCGCCGACGCCGCCGAAGTCGCCGCGCTCCTGGCGACCGACCCCGACGCCCGCGCCGTCTGGCGGGACGCCGTGGACGCCCTGGCGACCGCCCTGCTGATGGCGGTCACCCTGTTCGGCCCCGCGGTGATCGTCATCGGCGGCGGTGTCGCTGAAGCGGGTGAAGCTCTCGTCGGGCCCGTCCGCGACGAACTCCTCAGCCGCCTCAAGTTCCAGCGGCGACCGGAGGTCGTCCGAGCCGCCCTTGGCCAGGACGCGGGCCGGGTCGGCGCGGCTCTGCTGGGCTGGCAGGCGGCGGGAGAGTAGATCGATCCGTGCACCGCGCCGCCAGCGCCGCCGGCGCGGTCGCAGTTTGCGCGGGTCGGGGCCGGGTACGCCGGGGTGAGCCAGAGCACACCTCGGGAGGAGCCATGTCGACCCACGCCCACCACTTCCGACTAGTCCCCACCCAGCGCCACCACCAAGCCCACCCGGTCGCGGGTGCCGCGGAGTGCCTCTTCCTCGCGGCGGGCTTGATCACCATCGCGATCATCACCTACGCCACCGGCGCCACGATCATGCCCGGCGCCTCGGACGACGGAACGGTAGGCGCCTTCGGCAACCCACTGGCCGCCGTCCTTCACCTGGCCTTCGGCGCGTTCGCACTGGTGGCCGCCCTCCACCCGCCGCTGCGCCGGATCTTCGCCGAAATCCTCGGCCTGGCCTTCTTCGGCTTCACGGTCTACGACCTGGTGGCGCTGATCTTCCCGGCGGCGGAGGAAGAACCCCTCGGCGTCAGCTGGCCGCTCCTGGTGGCCCACGTCACGGCCCTGGCCCTGTGCGTGGTGATCACCTTCTCCACCGAGAGCCCGGAAGCCAAACCCGCCTGACTCAGTCGCCGATGACCGAGGTCCGGTCCCCTACCTGGATCTCGGCCGCGTCGAAGCACCTGCGGAACACGTTGAACCGGGGCAGCTCCCGCTCTTCCGCCTCCAGGAGGAGAACGACGGCGGTGACCAGCATCGCCACCGTCGCGAGCGAGACCCCAGCGAGCGCGTGGCTGTACTCCCCCTCGACGATGGCCACGAGCCACAGCCCCGGGAGGGCGCCCATGCCTGTCAGGAGGAGGAGTCGGGAGAACATGTGCATCCCGCTCATCTTGGTCGCGCCCAGGACGGCGGCCACACCAACGCCGAGCAACAGGTAGTTCAACCACAGTGGACCCAGTGCCGGGTCGACGCTGACGTTCGCCAGGAAGCGGAATCCGGCCGCTGCGCCCAACAGCGCCAGGACCAGGAACGCGGCGACCCGCGCGCCCCCGCCTGGCGGCCTGGTGTCCCGCGTCTTCGACCAGTCCGCGATCCTGATCTCCGAGGTGGGGATCGGGCCGCGAGTTTCCCGGTCGAAGGCCGCTCTCACCCGATCGTCCAGCAGCGCGACACAGCGCCGGTGGTCGTCTCCGGTCGGCCGCTGCCCGTTGTCACCCTGGTTGCGGCGCAACGAATCGACCGCGATCGGGATGGCCAGGCGCTGGTCCGCGCTGATCTCCTCCGGACCGGGCGGGGCCGCGCGCACCAGGTCCGCGATCCGACCGCAGATCACCAGCAGGGGGTCGTGGCGCCCAGCGGCGAACGGCTGCCACACCCAGGTCATCCGCGGCTCGGCTGCCGCGGGCGGTGTGCAGAGGCCGAGTTGCCGCTCGATGAGCGGGGCCTTGATCAACTCGGCGAGTCGCCAGGCCGCGCGGTGCGCGGTCCAGTCGTTGGTCCAGATCACCCGCACCAGCGCGTCCGCCGCCGCGGGGGTGCCCACCACCGCGAGGTCGTCGACCGCCCAGAGCTGTCCCCGGGTGACCTGGGCGGTCAGGGCGGGCAACGCCAACTCCCCCATTCCGCGCAACGCGGCTCGCGCGTCGTCGTCCGCGCCCGCTCCCGCCCAGGGTGTGCGCGGCCTCCACGCGCCCGGAGGCGGAGAGGGCGAGCATGGCGTCCACCCTGGCCCGGCCACCGGCCGCGGCCAAGTCGGAGAGCAGGGCCATCACCCGCCGACCCCGAGGTCGGCTGTCCGCCGCGACCGAACCGAGGGCCGCGATGATGGCCTCTCGATGGGGATCCCCCTGCCCGAGGCTGCCCGCGAAGTGTTCGATCACCCGGTCGGCGAAGTCGTGGTCGACGCGCTGGGCCTCCGCGAGGCACTCAAGGGCCAGAACCCGCCGAGCCGGGTCCGCGGCGCCGAAGATCTCGGCGACGACCCTGGTGCAGTCGCGGGTGGTGGTGCCGCACCAGAGCTTCACCGTCTCCCGCCAAGCCGGGGGATCGGCGGCGTAGTGGGCCAACAGGTCGTCCGGGGCACCGGCGAGTTCGGCGGCGACCAGGTACTCCTGCAGCGTGAGGTGGCGGAAGGTGTAGGCGGTGCGGCTCTTGTCCGTGGCGGTGATGATCTGGCTGCGGGTGACTATCTCGTCGAGGACGTTCTTGGCGAGGCCCGCGTCGAGGTCGAGGTCGGGCAGCAGTTCCCTGGTGGTGGCCTCCAGGTCGCGGCGGGTGATGGTGAGGCGGTCGGCGGACACCATCGACCGCAGCGCGACCTGTTGCAGCACAGCCAGCTTCTCCCCCACCTCGTAGACCGCCAGGGAACCGGCGCGGCCGAGGTCGGTGTCGCGGCCGAGCAGGTGGGTGATCGCCTCCTGGTAGAAGGCCGAGCGGGAGGTGGGCAGGCGCCTGCCCGATTTCGTGAAGACCTCGGTGTGCAGGTAGGCGATCATCGTCAGCAGCAGGGGGCTGCGCGCCACGCGCATCAGCGCCGGGTTGTTGCGCAGGCTGGTGAACAGTTCGGCGACCTCCGCGCGGTCCGCCAGGCCGCGCCAATTGCCCAGGAACCGGATGACCGCGGCGTCGTCGAACTCGGCCACCCGGACCACGTGGGCGAAGCCCGCGCCCATCGGTTGGCCCTGGTAGACCACGTCCCGGCAGGTGACGATGAACTGGCACCCCGGGTACTCGCGGGCGATGTCGAGCAGGGCCGCGAAGACTCGTTGCCGGTCGTCGCGGCCCACTTCGTCGAGGCCGTCGAGCAACAGCGCGAAGGCGCCGTCGCGGAGGCCGCGCAGGGTCAGGTCCCGGATGCGGTCCGGGCGACCCTCCCGGTCGACCCGGGACCGGGCGCGCTCGGCGACGATGAGGTCAACGAGGGTGTCGGTGGACCCGGTGCAGCGGTGGAGTTCGAGGAAGACCGGCACCTTGGCGGCGCGGCCCGCGCGGACCTGGCGCGCCCAGACCAGCATCGAGTTCTTCAGCAGCATCGACTTGCCCTGGTCGATGTCGACCACCGCGTCCATCACGAAGCCCATGGCGTGGCGGGAGAAGTCTTGTTCGACCACCTCCGCGTAGCGGCTGGCCAGGCGCCTGCCGAACTTGGCCCGGCGCGAGTACCAGCGGGACGAGCGCTCGAAGGCACTGGCCCCGGACTTCTTGAGGTATTCACCCAGGAAGCGCCGGGTGGCGAAGAGGAGTACGGCGGTGACCGCGACCACCACGCCGTAGGGGAACAACCGGGTGAGGAGGTCGGGACCGCCGGGCGTGATCAACTTATCGCGGCGGTCCCGTACGGCGTTACGTTGTCAACGGCAGCAGGGTCGGGCGCCAGACACCGTCGTGGTTTAGGGCAGTGGTGCGGCGTTCGGGTGGGACTTCACCGTAGGTGGTGGTTCGTTGGCGGGAGGGGCGGCCCGCGGCGGTGGCCAGGACTTCGAGGTCGGCGATGGTTTTGTAGCTGCCGTTGTCGCTGCCCGCCATGCGGCTGATGGTTTCCTCCATGAGGGTGCCGCCCAGGTCGTTGACGCCGCCGCGGAGGACGTCGACCACTCCCTGGTCGCCCAGTTTGACCCAGCTGGTTTGGATGTTGGAGATCTTGCCGTGCAGGAGGATCCGGGCCAGGGCGTGGACGGCGCGGTTTTCCAGGTGGGTGGGGCCGGGGCGGGCGATTCCTGCCAGGTACAGGGGCGCGTTCGTGTGGACGAAGGGCAGCAGGACGAACTCGGTGAAGCCGCCGGTTTCCGACTGGAGGGAGGCGATCAGTTTGAGGTGTGCCACCCAGTGAGCCGGGGTGTCGACATGGCCGTACATCATTGTGGATGTGGTCGGGATGCTCAGACGGTGGGCCGTGGTGACGACCTCGATCCACGTGGCCGTGGGGAGTTTGCCCTTGGTCAGGATCCACCGCACGTCGTCGTCGAGGATTTCGGCGGCCGTGCCGGGGAGCGAGTCCACGCCTGCTTCTCGGGCGGCGGTAAGCCAGTCCTCAATGGACAGATTGGTCCGGGAGGCGCCGTTGACGACCTCCATCGGGGAGAACGCGTGGACGTGCAGGCCCGGGGCTCGTTTGCGGACCTCGGCGGCGATGTCGAAGTACGCGGTTCCCGGGAGGTCCGGGTGGATCCCGCCCTGCATGCAGACCTCGGTGGCACCGACGCCCCAGGCCTGTTCGGCTCGGGCGCCGACCTGCGCCAACGACAACGTGTACGCGTCGGCGTCGGTGCGGCGTTGGGCGAAGGCGCAGAAGCGGCAGCCGGTGTAGCAGACGTTGGTGAAGTTGATGTTCCGGGTGACGACGTAGGTCACCTCGTCCCCGACCGCGTCTCGGCGCAGGGCGTCGGCGAAGGAGGCGAGGGCCTCGATCTCGGGGCCGGGGCCCGCCGACAGCAGGGTCAACGCGTCCGAATCGGACAGTCCGGCGGGAGAACTCTCGGCGTGGCGCAGCGCGGTGAGGAATTCGGGGCGGATGGCGCCGCCGGAGCCGACCGCGGAAGCGGGGGCGGCGACCTGGCCGCGTAGTTCTTCCCAGTCACCATAGACGGAGTCGAAGTCGTCCCGGCGGTCCGCGGTGCGGCCGACGGTGTCGATCGACGCGTGCAGGTCGGTCCGACCCGAGTCCACCAGGGCGACCTCGGGCTCCTGCCACGGCCGCCCGACCACCGGGGCGTCCTCGACGGCCAACCCCGTCGACGGATCGGCCAACGCCGACACGTGGGCCGCCAACCGGGGGTCCAGCCACGGCTCGCGCAGGTACTCCGGGTAGATCGTCAGCCGCTCCGCCAACCGGAACCCGGCCGCCGCCGTGCGCTCCGCCAGGGTCTCGATCTGCGGCCACGGGCGCTCGGGGTTCACGTGGTCCGGGGTCAGCGGCGACACGCCGCCCCAGTCGTCGATCCCGGCGCGCACCAGCAGGTCGAACTCGCCGCCGATCAGGTTGGGGGGTGCCTGGACGCGGGCGCGCGGACCCAGCACGACCCGGGCCACAGCGACGGTCGCGGCGAGTTCCTCCGCTTCCGCGTCCGGCATGCCGCGCATCGCGGTGTCCGGTTTGGCGCGGAAGTTCTGGATGATGACCTCCTGGATCCCGCCGTACTGGCGGGAAACCCGGCGGATCTCGAACAGCGACTCGACGCGGTCCGCCAGGGTCTCCCCGATGCCGATCAGCACCCCGGTGGTGAACGGCACGGACGAGCGCCCGGCGTCTTCCAAGACCCTCAGCCGCACCGCCGGTTCCTTGTCCGGCGACCCGTAGTGCGGCCCGCCGGGCTCCGACCACAGCCGCGTCGACGTCGTCTCCAGCATCATCCCCATGGACGGCGCCACCGGCTTGAGCCGCTGGAAGTCCTGCCACCCCAGCACACCCGGGTTCAGGTGCGGCAGCAGTCCCGTCTCCTCCAGCACCCGGATCGCCATCGCGCGCACGTACGACAGCGTGTCCGGGTAGCCCGCCGCCTCCAGCCACTCGCGGGCCGCGGACCAGCGGTCCTCCGGCCGGTCACCGAGGGTGAACAGCGCCTCCTTGCAGCCCAGCGCCGCGCCTTGGCGGGCGATCTCCAGCACCTCGTCCGGGCTCAGGAACGACGCGGGCAGCCTGCCCGGCACGGTCGCGAACGTGCAGTAGTGGCACCGGTCGCGGCAGAGCCGGGTCAGCGGGATGAACACCTTGCGGGAGTACGTGATCACACCCGGTCGTCCCGCGTCGACCAGGCCCGCGTCCCGCACCCGCGACGCGGTGTCGAACAGGTCCGCCAGGTGCGGACCGCGCGCGTGCAGCAGGACCTCGGCCTCGGTCCGGTCCAGCGCGACACCGTCGCGGGCGCGGCGCAGGGCACGGCGGATCGCCGACTCGGCGGGCACGGTCACGAACACCTCCAGGGAGCGACTGGCACAAACCTATCCACCAAGGTGGACAACCAGCCGCTCCCGGTGATTCCCGCCTCAGCCCGGCAGCACCCCGACCACGGCCTTGCGCGCCTTGCGCGGCGCGACGGCGACCGCGTGGCCGACGTGGCCACCGGTGTCGGAGATCCAGTCCCCGAGGTCGTGGCCGGCCCGCCGCGCCCGCCAGGCCACCGACGGCTTGCCGTGCGTGTCGACGGCCGCGATCAGCAGCCCGCCGAGCAGGCTGACGTTCTTCACGAAGTGGATCTGCTGCTGCTGGCGCACCGCCGGGTCCTTCTCCTCCCAGAACCGGTGCGCGGCCAGCGTGGTCGGCACCAGGCTGCCGGACAGCGCGAGCGCCGCCAGCCGGGGGAACTTGCCCAGGGCCAGCGCGATGCCCGCGCCGACCTTGACCGCGCCGTCGATGCGCACGAGCGTCACCGGGTCAGTCGGCACCTGGCCGGGCAGCTTGTCGCCGTAGCGCTCGGCGAGCGGGTCGAGCAGCGGTTTCGCGGCTTCCGCGTGGGCCTCCGCGGACCGCAGCGCGTTGATGCCGCCGCTGATGAAGATGGCGGCGAGCATGGGCCGGGCGAGCCTGCGCAGGATCATCGCTCCACGTCCTTCCTCAAGATCAGTCCACGCGGTCCTTGGTCGCTTCCACCAGCTCACGCACGTGCGCGAGGTCCCCGCACCCGGCGGCGACGCGCTCGTCGCGCACCTCGACGAACCTCGCGCCCAGCTCCGCGCGCCGCTGCTCGGGCACGGTGTCGCGGGCCGCGTTGAGGATCGTCCGCTCCTCCTCGTCGAGGTGGTGGTTGATCGCCTTCACCAGCTCTTCGAGCTTGTCGTCCCAGTCGTCGGACTCGGGACCGTCGAGTTCCATGAGGGCGAGCAGCGCCTGGTGGCCCTCGGCGTGCTCCTCCGCGCCGTGCTCGACCTCGTGGTCGTCGACGTCGTGGAATCGGCGAAGCGCCGGGTAGACCTCGGACTCCTCAGCCTCGGCGTGCGCGACCAGCAGCCGGGCCAGCTCGCGCAGTGCGGCCGGGCGGTCCTGGGAGTTGTCCCGCAGCTTCCGGAACAGGTCTTCGAAGCGGCGGTGGTCAGCCAGGATCAGCTCGATGACGTCGTTGGACAACCCAACCCTCCTCGGTGCGTTCAGTCGCCTGGGTCTTACCCGGCGCGGAGCGCGGTCAACCCCTCCCGCGGCCACGGTAGGGCCGTCTCGGCGGTCACGCGCGCCAGCGCCTCGGAGGAGGAGGGCAGCAACGGCAGCCGTACGGCAGGTGTAGCGATACGGCCCTCGGCGTGCAGGACGGCCTTGATGACGGCCGGGTTGGGTTCGGCGAAGAGGGCGGCGGCGAGCCGGGACAGCCGGTGACCGAGCGCGCGAGCCTGGTGGCCGGACCGCCACGCGCCGACCAGGTCGGCCCACCGGCGCGTGTGGACGTGCGCCGAGGCCAGGATGCCGCCGTCGGCGCCGAGAGCCAGCAGCGCGGGCGCCAGGACGTCGTCACCGGCGTAGACGGCGAAGTCCTCCCGGTCGGCGAGGAACGCGACGGCGTCGGCGTCGAGGACGGGCACGGCGTGCTTGAGGCCCACGACACCCGGGATGGCGGCGAGCCGGGCCAGCGTCTCGACGGACAGGACGGTGCCGGTGCGCTGCGGCACGTTGTACACGATCAGGGGAACCAGGCCCGCGATCGCGGCGAAGTGGGCGACGACGCCGTCGGGGGACGGTCGGGTGAACGGCGGCACCGGCACCAGCGCCCCCGTGACGCCCGCGGGCAGGGCCTCCAGCGCGCGGGCGGTCGCGGCGGTGTCGCTGGACCCGACGCCGACGACCAGCGGCGCACCCGCCGCCGCGCAGACCTCCAGGACGGCGGCGCGCTCGTCCGGGGTCAGCGTGGCGGCCTCGGCGGTGGTGCCGAGCGCGACGAGGCCGTCCGCGCCGTCGTCGAGGACCTCGCGGGCCAGCCGGGCCAGCGCGGCGGTGTCGACGCGGTCGTCGGCGGTGAACGGGGTGATCAGCGGTACCAGCAGTGACATGCCCCCGAGCCTGGCCCGCCGCGGGTGGGCGGGACCAGTTCGGATGCCTTCACTGGCTGGTTAGCGTTCTTCGCTCCCGGCCTCGATGTCGCCCTCGACCTGCAGGTACAGCTCCTTCAACGCCTGCAGCGTCGCGGGGTCCGGCTCGGCCCACATCTTGCGCTCGGCCGCCTCCAGCAGCCGCTCGGCGATGCCGTGCAGGGCCCACGGGTTGGACTCGGTGAGGAACTTGCGGTTCTCCTCGTCCAGCGCGTAGGTCTGGGCGAGCTTGTCGTACATCCAGTCCGCGACGACTCCGGTGGTGGCGTCGTAGCCGAACAGGTAGTCGACGGTCGCGGCCAGTTCGAACGCGCCCTTGTAGCCGTGCCTGCGCATGGCCTCGATCCAGCGCGGGTTGACCACGCGGGAGCGGAAGACGCGGTTGGTCTCCTCGGCCAGCGAGCGGGTGCGGACCGACTCGGGGCGGGTGCTGTCGCCGATGTACGCGGCGGGCGCGCGGCCGGTGAGCGCGCGGACCGTGGCGATCATGCCGCCGTGGTACTGGAAGTAGTCGTCGGAGTCGGCGATGTCGTGCTCGCGCGTGTCGACGTTCTTCGCGGCAACGTTGATCCGCCGGTACGCCGATTCCATGTCCGCGCGGGCCGCGACGCCGTCGAGGTCGCGGCCGTAGGCGAAACCGCCCCAGACCGCGTAGACCTCCGCGAGGTCGGCGTCGTCGCGCCAGTTGTGGCTGTCGATCAGCGGCAGCAGACCCGCCCCGTACGCGCCGGGCTTGGACCCGAAGATGCGCGTGGTGGCGCTGCGCTCGCCGCGCTCGGCGTCGGCGGTGGCGTGCGCGCGGACGTAGTTGTCCTCTTCGGACTCGTCCAGCCCGGCGACCAGGCGCACGGCGTCGTCGATCAGGTAGACCACGTGCGGGAAGGCGTCGCGGAAGAACCCGGAGATGCGGACCGTGACGTCGATGCGCGGCCGTCCCAGCTCGGCCAGCGGCACGACCTCCAGCGAGCTGACCCGCCGGGACGCCTCGTCCCACACCGGGCGGACACCCAGCAGCGCCAGCACTTCGGCGATGTCGTCGCCCGAGGTGCGCATGGCGGAGGTGCCCCACACCGACAGGCCGACCGAGCGCGGCCACTCGCCGGTGTCGGCGCGGTAGCGGGCGACCAGCGACTCGGCCATCGCCGAGCCGGTCTCCCAGGCGAGCCTGCTCGGCACGGCCTTCGGGTCGACGGAGTAGAAGTTGCGGCCCGTGGGCAGCACGTTGACCAGGCCGCGCAGCGGGGAACCGCTGGGACCGGCCGGGACGTAGCCGCCGTCGAGGGCGTGCAGCACGTGGCCGATCTCGTCGGTGGTGCGGGCCAGGCGCGGCACGATCTCGGTGGCGGCGAAGGTCAGCACCTCCGTAACGGCCTCGTCCGCGCGACCCAGCACGGACTCGACGACCGGACGCGCGTCGCCCCAACCCGCGTCCTCCATGGCCTGGACCAGCGCCAACGCCGTCGCGTCGACCTCGTCGACCCGGGTCCGGCGCTCGGAGCCGTCCTCGTTGAGCCCCAGGGCCTCGCGCAGGCCGGGCAGCGCGGCGGCCTGCCCGCCCCACATCTGGCGGGCGCGCAGCATCGAGTTGACCAGGTTGACCCGGGCCGGGCCGGTGGGGGCGTCCCCGAGGGTGTGCAGGCCGTCGCGGATCTGCACGTCCTTGATCTCGCAGAGCCAGCCGTCGACGTGCAGCAGGAAGTCGTCGAACTCGGCGTCGTGCGGTCGGTCGTCGAGGCCGAGGTCGTGGTCGAGCTTGGCGGCCTGGATGAGGGTCCAGATCTGCGCGCGGATCGCGGGCAGCTTGGCCGGGTCCATGGCGGCGATGTTGGAGTGCTCGTCGAGCAGCTGCTCCAGGCGCGCGATGTCGCCGTAGCTCTCGGCGCGGGCCATGGGCGGGACGAGGTGGTCGACGAGGGTGGCGTGCGCGCGGCGCTTGGCCTGCGTGCCCTCGCCGGGGTCGTTGACCAGGAACGGGTAGATCAGCGGCAGGTTGCCGAGCGCGGCGTCGGGGCCGCAGGACGCGGAGAGGCCGAGGTTCTTGCCGGGCAGCCACTCGAGGTTGCCGTGCTTGCCCAGGTGGACCATGGCGTGCGCGCCGAAGGTGCCCGCGATCCACCGGTACGCGGCCAGGTAGTGGTGGCTGGGCGGCAGGTCCGGGTCGTGGTAGATGGCGACGGGGTTCTCGCCGAACCCGCGCGGCGGTTGGACCATCAGCACGACGTTGCCCGCCTGGAGCGCGGCGAGCACGATCTCGCCCTCGGGGTCGCGGGAGCGGTCGACGAACAGCTCGCCGGGGGCCGGTCCCCAGTGCTCCTCCATGGACTCGCGCAGGTCGGCGGGGAGGGTGTCGTAGAAGGCGCGGTACTCGGCGGCCCCGATGCGCACGGGGTTGCCGGTCAGCTGGGCCTCGGTGAGCCAGTTGGGGTCTTGGCCGCCCGCCTCGATGAGGGCGTGGATGAGCGCGTCGCCGTCGTCCGCGGCGAGACCGGGAAGGGCGTCTTCCGCGCCGAGGTCGTAGCCCGCGTCGCGTAGTGCGTTGAGCAGGCGGATAGCGCTGACCGGGGAGTCGAGGCCGACGGCGTTGCCGATGCGGGAGTGCTTGGTGGGGTAGGCCGAGAGCATGAGGGCGACGCGGCGCTCGGCGGGCGGGGTGTGCCGGAGGCGGGCGTGCGCGACGGCGATGCCCGCGACCCGGGCGGCGCGCTCGGGGTCGGGCACGTAGACGGACAGGCCGTCGCGGTCCTGTTCCTTGAAGGAGAACGGGACAGTGATGATCCGACCGTCGAACTCGGGCACCGCCACCTGGGTCGCGGTGTCCAAAGGCGACAGACCGTCGTCGCTCTCCTCCCAGGCCGACCGGTCGGAGGTGAGGCACAGGCCCTGGAGGATCGGGATGTCGAGGTCGGCGAGCGCGCCGACGTCCCACGCGCCGTCGTCGCCGCCCGCGCTCGCGGCGGCGGGCAGCGTGCCGCCCGCGGCGAGGACCGTGACGACGAGGGCGTCGAGAGTGCCCAGAACGGCGAGGAGTTCCTGGGGCGCGGTGCGCAGCGACGCGCAGTACACGGGCACGGCGACGCCGCCCGCGTCCTCGACCGCGTCGGCCAGGGCGGCGACGAACGCGGTGTTCCCGGCGAGGTGGTGGGCGCGGTAGTAGAGCACGCCGACGCGCGGCCCCTCGGTGTTGCGGGGAGCGCGCTCGAAGTGGCCCCACGGCGCCAGTTCGACCGGCGGGGCGAAGCCGGTGCCGGTCAGCAGCAGCGTGTCGGACAGGAAGTGGGCAAGCTCACGCAGGTTGTCCGGACCACCGAACGCCAGGTACCGGTGCGCCTCGGCCACCACGCCCGCCGGGGCGGTGGAGCACTCCATCAACTCGGCGTCGGGGGCCTGCTCACCGCCGAGCACCACGACGGGGCGCGGCCCGGCGAGCAGCGCGTCGAGCCCCTCCTCCCACGCGCGACGGCCGCCGAGCAGCCGCACCACGACGACGTCTGCGCCGTCCAGCAGGCCGGGCAGGTCGTCCAACGGCAGCCGGGCCGGGTTGGCCAGGCGGTAGTCGGCCCCGCTCGCGCGAGCGGAGAGCAGGTCGGTGTCCGAGGTCGACAAGAGCAGGATCATGAGGCCCTTCCTGGGGTCCTCGCCCCGGGTCGTGGGTGCGGTGGCCGGAGTGTCCTGACTCCCGGATCACCGCTCCCTCGGCCTTCCGGCTCGCGCCGTGGCCGGGTCCGCTCCCCGGTGGCTGATCTTTGCCGACCCGCCCTCCCGCCAACTGCCGGGACCGCGCCGGACTCACACCGGCTTCCTCCGCGTGCCATCGCTCGTTCCGGCTCACCCTATATTCCAGGGGTGGCCGCTTCCCAGCCTTCACCGCTGCGCCGTTCAGGTGCCGACGCCTGCCCGGGCGCACTCGACGTGCACCGGGCGGCCGACGGCGGTTTGGCCAGGATCCGGGTGCCCGGCGGCCGGTTAACCACCGCTCACCTGGCCGTCCTCGCGAAGCTGGCCGATTCGCTCGGCGACGGCGCGCTGGAGGCGACCTCCCGCGCGAACCTCCAGATCCGCGGGCTGCCAGAAGGAGCCGAGCTGGAGCTGGCCGCCGCGCTGGCGGCGGCCGGACTTTTCCCCTCCCCGGCGCACGAGAAGGTGCGCAATATCGTCGCCTCGCCGCTGGGCCCGCCGGACCTGGCGCGGGAGCTGGACGCGGCGCTGTGCGCGGCGCCCGAGCTGGCCGACCTGCCCGGTCGGTTCCTGTTCTGCGTGGACGACGGCGGCGGGGACGTGGCCTGGCTCGGCGCGGACGTGACCGTCCTCTCAGTGCCGACCGGGGCGGAGCCGCCGGGTGTGGCCGAGGTCGCAGTGACTGCTCGACCACACCCGACGCGCTACCAGGAGAACCCGGGCCCGCGCGACACCCCCGAAGCCCGCGCGACGAGCAGGGAAACACCCCCCACCACGCGATCCGTCCAGCCTCGCGGGGACGCGTTCCCCTTGCCCGCCAACGCGACCGGGGCGGCGGGCGCCACCTGTTTACCGGCGGAGTCGTCCGAGGCGGACGCGTCCCCCCGACCTGATCCACTCATCACGAACACCATCACTGTCACCCCCACACGAGGCGCGGTCCCCGACGGCGACGCCCCGGCAGCTGAGCCGGGCGCCCGCCTCGCGGCCGCGCACCTGTCATCCCCCTCACCCCGCGCGGTGGGTCCACTCCCCGGACCCCCGACCGCGGGTTCCCCGGTCGTCGTCGAGGAAGCACGAGCACCCGAGGCTGCCCTCGGTGACCGAGCCGTTCCCGTACGCGACCAAGGCGACCACGCTGTCCCGTTCGGCGGTTCGCCGACGTCCGATTCCCGGACGACCGGGACCGTGGTGCCACATCCAGCAAACCAGAAAACAGCGGTACAGCGCACGGCAATTCTATCGGGGCCCACCGACAACCGGGCGGGACAGCGGCTTCCTGTGGACAGTTCCGGACTGTGTGGACGGCGCGGGCCGGATTTCCGCTACGCGGTGCTGCTCGGCGGCGTGGACCACGGGCTGCGCGCGGATCGCGACGAGGTGGTCGCCGTCGCGCTCGCCTGCGCCCGGGAGTTCCTGGCGGTGCGCGACGGGCAGTGGCGGGTCGCGGAACTGGGCGATCGAGCTCGGGAGATCGCGCGGCGCGTCGCGGCGACCACGCACCGCGAACTCCGCCCCGACCGGGTGCGGGCGGGACGTCCGTCGACCACCGGTCCGATCGGTCCCGTGGTGTTCGCCGGTGGCGAACCCGGTTTCGGTGTCGCTATCCCGCTGGGCAGGCTCACCGCCGCGCAGGCGCGCGCGCTCGCCGCCACCGGGCGCGACGTGGTGCTGACGCCGTGGCGCGGCCTGGTGGTCAGCGGCGACGGCGCGGGCCTGGCGGAACTGGGACTGCTCACCGACCCGTCGGCGCCCGGTGTCGGCGTGACCGCGTGCGCGGGGCAGCCGCAGTGCCGCAAGGCGCTGGCCGACGTGCGCGCGATGGCGCTGGCCACTACGGCCCCGGGCGGCCCGGTGCACTGGTCGGGCTGCGGGCGGCGGTGCGGGCGGCCGGTGGGAGAGGTGTTGGACGTGGTGGCCACCGAGGACGGCTACCTCGTCGACGGCCGGGCGGTGTCCGGCGAGCGGGTGACCACGGCGGTCGCCCTGGGCAGGCAGGAGCAGCGGTGACCGACTACATCCGGGACGGCGCGGAGATCTACCGCCGGTCGTTCGCCACCATCCGGGCGGAGGCCGACCTGGCCGGGCTGCCCGCGGACGTGGCGCGGGTGGTGGTGCGCATGATCCACGCCTGCGGGATGGTCGACCTGGTCGAGGACGTGGCCTACGCCCCCGATGTGGTGCGCGCGGCCCGGTCCGCGCTGCTGGCGGGCGCGCCGGTGCTGTGCGACGCGCAGATGGTGGCCTCCGGCATCACCCGGCGCAGGCTGCCCGCGGACAACGACATCGTCTGCACGCTGGGCGACCCGCGCGTCCCCGGTCTGGCCGAGGAACTCGGCAACACCCGCAGCGCGGCGGCGGTCGAGCTGTGGCGCGACCGGCTCGAGGGCGCCGTGGTGGCGGTCGGCAACGCGCCGACGGTGCTGTTCGCGCTGCTCGACCTGATCGACGCGGGCGGCCCGCGACCGGCCGCGATCCTGGGCCTGCCGGTGGGGTTCATCGGCGCGGCGGAGTCGAAGGACCTGCTGGCCGCGCACGGCGGCGGCATCCCGTACCTGGTGGTGCGCGGGCGGCGGGGCGGCAGCGCCATGGCCGTGGCCGCGGTGAACGCGATCGCGAGCGAGGACGAGTGACCGGCACCCTCTACGGCGTCGGGCTGGGCCCCGGCGACCCCGACCTGGTGACCGTCAAGGCAGCCCGGCTGATCGCCGCGGCGGACGTCATCGCGTACCACTCGGCCCGCCACGGGCGCTCGATCGCGCGCGGTGTGGCCGCGCCGTACCTGCGCGCAGGGCAGATCGAGGAACCCCTGGTCTACCCGCTGACGGTCGAGACCACCGACCACCCGGGCGGGTACGCGGGCGCGATGGCCGAGTTCTACGAGCACGCGGCCGCCCGCCTGGCCGCGCACCTCGACGCGGGCCGGGACGTGGTGGTGCTCGCCGAGGGCGACCCGCTGTTCTACGGCTCGTACATGCACATGCACAAGCGGCTGTGCGACCGGTACCCGACGGAGGTCGTGCCGGGTGTGACGTCGGTGAGCGCGGCGGCGGCGGTGCTGGGCAAGCCGCTTGTGGAAGGCGAGGAGGTGTTGTCGGTGCTGCCCGGTACCCTGCCGGAAGAGGTGTTGACCGAGCACCTCACCCGCGCGGATTCCGCCGCGGTGCTGAAGCTGGGCCGAACGTTCACCAAGGTCCGGGCGGCCTTCGAGGCCGCCGGGAAGCTGGAGCGCGCCCTCTACGTGGAACGCGCCACGTGGGGCGAGGGGCGCAGTCTGCCGCTGTCCGAAGTGGATCCGGAATCGGTGCCGTACTTCTCGCTGGCCATGCTCACCAGCCCGAGCAACGACGGCCTCACCACGCTGTCCTCCACCACAGCGCCCGCCGCCGCTGGGGCTCCGGGCTCGGTTTCGGACGCCGTTGCCGACGCCGTTTCGGACTCCGCCCCGGCTTCGGCCTCGGAATCCGGCTCCGGCTCGGGCCCGGCTTTGGGCTCTGGCTCGGGCGAGGTCGTGGTCGTCGGCACGGGTCCGGCGGGTCGGCCGTGGATGACGCCGGAGGCGGTGGCCGCGCTGGCGGAGGCGGACGACCTGGTGGGGTACAAGACGTACCTCGACCGGGTACCGGTGAACCCGCGCCAGCGCAGGCACGCCTCGGACAACCAGGTGGAGGCCGAACGCGCGGAGTTCGCCCTCGACCTGGCCCGCCGCGGCCGCCGAGTAGCGGTCGTGTCCTCCGGCGACCCGGGCGTCTTCGCCATGGCGGCGGCCGTGTTGGAGGTCGCGGAAGATCCACAGTGGACGGATGTGCCGGTGCGGGTGCTGCCGGGCCTGACCGCGGCCCAGGCCGTGGCCAGCCGGGTCGGCGCCCCGCTGGGGCACGACTTCTGCGTGCTGTCCCTGTCGGACCGGCTCAAGCCGTGGGACGTCATCACGGCCCGCCTGGCCGCCGTGGCGGCGGCGGACCTGGTGATCGCGCTGTACAACCCGGCGTCGAAGTCCCGCACCTGGCAACTGGGCGAGGCGCGCGGCATCCTCCTGGGCCACCGCGCCCCGGACACCCCGGTGGTGATCGGCCGAGACGTCGGGGGGCCGGAGGAGTCGATCCGCGTCGTGCGCCTGGCCGACCTGGACCCCACCACCGTCGACATGCGCTGCCTCGTCCTGGTCGGCTCCTCCCGCACGCGGGTGGTCACGAAGCCGGACGGCGGCCAGGTGGTCTACACGCCCCGCCACTACCCCTGAGCCGCCCGCCGACCCCGCTGTCGCCGTCGCGCGATGGCGGGGTCGCGGGAGACTGGCACGCGGCGGTCGACTGGATGGGCCATGCCGGATCGGGACTTGGCCGAACACGCCGCTCACCGAGCCCCGCGCGGGATGCACCGCTGGAGCGACGAAGGTGAGTCCCGGTGGGCCATGCCGACTTCCGTCGGGGCGCCCGGATACGGCGGCAGGCAGGCACGCCAGTCGCTGTGAGAGTTCAACGCGTAGCCAGGTAATCACAGAAGCGTGTGTTGCCGCCAAGCACGCTGCTCTGAGCGGAACGGGCCGTGGCCTACACGGCGCCGGTGTCGCTGATGTGCAGAATGGCGTCGGCGGGGTCGAAGGTGGCGGGCTCGAGCGGGAAGTAGCCCATGCGCGGGGTCGTGTCGGTTCGGGTCTGCGCGGACGCGGGCAGGTCGGGGGTGGTGAGGCCCCAGGTGTCGACGCGGGGCTGGAGGTGTGACTCGTAGGTGTTCGGGGCGGGCTCGGCCAGGCCGAGGGTGGCGCCGCGGCCGAGGCTGCCCGGGATGAAGGCGTAGCGGTCGCCGAGGAGGGCGGCGACGATGGCGCCCGCGCCGACGAAGGGGTGGTTCCCGTAGGTGCCCGGGTTCCGCCGCAGGTGGAGGTTGTGCGCGTGGACCAGGGTCGGGCCGCGGCGGGCTTCCAGGGTGTGGATGTCCAGGAGGTTCCGCGCCATGAGGGCGTCGCGGGTGGCCATGAGCCGGGCGACGCGGGTGTCCTGGTCGTCGATGGGTTGCGCGCACTGGCGGTGGTAGCGCAGCAGGCCCAGGCCCGCAGTGAGGTGGGTCCTGGCCTCGACCCAGCGGGCGGTGGCGGTCTGGTCGGGGGTTCCGGCGTCGAGAGCGGTGAGCAGTGCACCGCCGATTTCGCGCAGCCGGTCGGCCTCGGGGGTGGCACCGGGTGACTCGGCGTGGTTCATAACTGCCTCGGTGCGGGTCCACGGGTCGTCGTCACCGGGGATGTCGATGTCGAGGCCCAGGTAGTCGCGGACGTGCGCGAGGTAGGGCCGCGGGCTGGGCGCGGTGAAGTTCTCCGTCGGGATGTCCCAACCGTGGAAGGACAGGCGGTCGGCCGGTGGCAGGTCCTTGTTGTGGTCGCGCATCCACGCGACCAGGCCGCGGTTGGCGTCGATCGCGCCGAAGCCGTGGGTGAAGCCGGACCGCGTGAGGTCGTCGAGCCTGCCGACGCCGTGGCGGACGTAGTTGTCCACGGCGACGGCGGAGACCCGGTCGGTTTCGAGTGCGATCGACCGGAAGCCGAGGTCGACGAGCTGGGCGAACAGCTCGTTGCGGACCATGGGGAAGGCCGCCTCCTGGTGGGTCGGTTCGCCCAGGGCCAGCAGCTCGCAGGTGGGGGTCAGGACGTCTTGGATGCGCTGGGTCATGGGTCTCAACCGTATCCTTGAAACAGCAGTTGACAGTTTCACGCTCTCGACCTCGCAAACACCCGGAAAAGTCTCAAACCAGTGAGCACCCTCCGACCGGCCGACCTGGCCCGCGAACACGGCCTCTCGACCCAGGCCGTCCGCAACTACGAACGCGACGGCTTCCTCCCGCCCGCCGACCGCACCCCCACCGGCTACCGCGTCTACACCCCCCGACACGCGGCAGCCCTACGCGCCTACCTCGCCCTGATCCCCGCCCACGGCCACCGCGCGGCGGGACAGGTCATGACCGCCGTCCACGACAACGACCTGGACCGCGCGCTGACGCTCATCGACCGCGGCCACACCCAACTCCTCAACGACCGCGAAACCCTCGCGTCGGTCCGCGAGGCCATCGCGCACCTCCCCCACACCCCGCTCGCCGCGGGCAGCCCGCGCACGATCGGCGAACTGGCGCACCGCCTGGGCGTCACCCCGGCGACCCTGCGCAACTGGGAGAGCGCGGGCATCCTCACCCCGACCCGCACCCCGACCGGCCATCGCCTCTACCACCCCACCGACACCCGCGACGCCGACCTGACCCACCTCCTCCGCCGCGGCGGCTACCCACTGGACCGCGTCGCCACCGTCATCCACCAAATCCGCACGGCAGGCGGCACCGACGCCCTGTCCTCCGCATTGGCGGACTGGCAACAATCCCTGACCACCCGCTCCCTGGCCATGCTGCGCGCGGCAGGCCAACTCGACCTCTACCTCGCGCACCCCTCAAGCGGTGGCGGTTACGACCTCGCCGTCGGCGAGGTGTAGTTCCGGGCCGGTCCAGCCGCGTTGGAGCCAGCGGTCGTGGGTGGCTATCACGACGGCTCCGGGGGCTGTGTGGAGGGCTTCCTCCAGTTCCTCGGCCAGGGCGAGGGAGAGGTGGTTGGTCGGTTCGTCCAGTAGGAGGACTTCCGGTGGGCTCGCGATCAACAACGCCAGGGCCAGTCGGCGGCGTTGGCCGACCGAGAGGTGGCCCACTGGGCGGTCCAGGTCGCGTTCGGCCAGCAAACCCAGTTGCACCAAGGGGATCGCTTCTTCGGCTGCCGTCCGCTGGTACAGCTCTCGCGGGGTGCGGGTCGGGGTTGGGAATACCGCGTCCTGTTCGAGCAGGCCCACCCGTACGTCGTCGGCTCGGGTCACCGCGCCGTGGTCGGGTTTCAGTCTGCCCGCCAGTACGGCCAGCAGCGTCGACTTGCCCGCGCCGTTGCCGCCGCGTACCAGCAGGCGAGCGGAGGTGGTGATTTCCAATTCCGGGACGCGCAATCGGCCTGGCAGGTGGACGTCGCGCAGGGAGATCGCGGGGTGGTCGGAAGTGGTTTGGCCGGTCAGGTCCGCCGCGAATCGCAAGGGGGCCGGGGGTTCGGCGATCTGGGTTCGGGTCAGTTCGTCCAGTCGGTGCCGGGCGTTGCGGATCCGGCGGGAGATCTGCTGTTCGACGCGGTTGCCGCGCAGGCCGAAGGCCATCTTGTTGCCGTCCCGGATGCCCCGGTTGTGGTTGATGGCCCGGGCCGTCACGTCGACCGATTCCCGCAGCTCGACCAGTTCCCGCTGCTCCTCGGCCCACTGCCACTCCCACCGCGCCCGCTCCGCGCGCTTGGCCGACAGGTAGTCCGTGTAGGCCCCGCCGAACCGGGTGACGCCGTCGCGGGACGGGTCGAGGTCGATGATGTCGGTGCACACCGCGTCGAGGAAGACGCGGTCGTGGGAGGCCAGGACGACCACGCCGGGCAGGGCGGCGAGTTGCTCTTCCAGGAACGCGACGGCCTCGTCGTCGAGGTGGTTGGTGGGTTCGTCGAGCAGCAGCGCGCTCGGCCTGCGGATCAGCAGCGCCGCCAGGCCCAGTCGGGAGCGCTGACCGCCGGACAAAGCCGAAATCGGCCGCTCTCTGTCCACAGAGGCCAGTCCGATACCATCCAATACCCTGTCCGCACGGCGATCCGCGTCCCACAGGTCGTGGTCACACGCCCACTCCAGCAGATCCCCGTACGCCGCAGGCGCTTCCGGATCGGTCGCCATGCGCGCGGCGAGGTCGTCAAGTCGCGCACGTGCCGCGTGCACGTCGGCCAGCGCATCCGCGACCACCCCCGCGACAGTGGTTTTGCCGCTATACGGGAGTTCCTGCGACAGGAACCCGCAGTCCGGTGGCCTGGCGACACTGCCGGAGTCGGCCGCCTCGACGCCCGCGAGCAGCCGCAGCAGCGTCGACTTGCCGACGCCGTTGTCGCCGACCAAGCCGACGCGCCGCCCCGGGGCGACCGACAGTGACACTCCATTGAGGACTCGCCGGTCGGTGTAGATCTTGACGAGGTCATGCGCGAGGAGGGTTGACATACGACACCTGTCCGCTGAAATCGTGCGGAAGGCCCGCCGGGCATACCGGTTCCCCCGACTGACGAGCACGGGGAACACGCCGCGGACGCGGGCAGGACGCGAGGTCAGATCACCATAGTGACACCGAGTATCCGGACCCCCGCCCCCGCCGTCAACCCCGCTGTGCCGCGGGACACCCGGGCCGCGCGCGGTTACGATCTCCGGGCCACGCTCGCGGAAGGAGCCTGCCTTGGGTGACCCGGAGCTGTTGACGATCACGGTGGACGAGCGGGGACCCGACCGCGCCGCGGTGGTGGTCGTCGACGGCCAGCTCGACTTCGGCACGACCCCGCACCTGCTGAGGGTCGCCACCCCGCTGACGGAGTCGGCCCGCCCGGTGGTGCTGGACCTGGCCGCCGTGTCCTTCTGCGACTCCAGCGGCCTGAGCGCCCTGGTCCGGCTGCACAAGTCCGCCGCGGCGGCGGGCGGCTCGCTGACCCTGGCCCGGCCGCGCCCCCAGGTGGCCGCCACCATCGCCGCCACCGCCCTCGACCGCCTCTTCACCATCCGCGCCACGCTGCCCGGCGACGACGGCGCCGGTTCGCGGTGAGCCGACCGGACGCGCGGACCTACGACATCGCCCGCTTCGGGCTCTCCGACATGGTCCGCACCACCGCCGACCTGCGGCGCCGCGCCGAGGAGGCGCCCGACTTCGCCGCCGCGGTCGAGTCGCTGGTGCGGGGCCTGCGGGACAGCTTCACCGACGCGGCAGGCGCCCCGGTGCTGCCGCTCGTGCGCCTCTACACCACCCGCGACCACGCCGAGCTGACCCCGCGGCAGCGCGCCCACGTCGCCCGCCACCACGGCGAGACGGACGCGCGCTGCCTGGTCCTGGCCGCGAGCGCGGGTGAGCTGCCCGCGTGGAACGACCCGGGCACGGCCCGGTGGAGCCGGATCATCCCGGTGCCCTCCCCCAGCACCCTGCCCATGGTGGCGGCCATGGCGAGCAGGCTCGGCCTCGCCATCGACGACGTCATCTCCGGGCCCCTCCCGGGTTCGGGCGGGTTCGGGGTGGTGCACGTGCCCGACGCGCTGGGCAGCGCGTTCGTGCCCGACCAGCGGTTCGTCGTCGAGCACGGGATCGCGTCGGTGGTCGGGTTCGGTGGGGTGCTGCCGGGTGGGACGGCGTTCTGCGTGCTGCTGTTCTCCCGGGTCGCGGTGCCCGCGGAGACGGCGGAGCAGTTCCAGGCGGTGTCGATCGGGGTGCGGGTCGGGCTGCTGGCGCACTTCCGCGGCGACGCGTCGCTGCCCGCCGAGCGGGACGCGGTGCGGGCGCACCTGGCGGTCCTGGAGGAGGCGTCGCGCCGCCAGGCGACCGCGCTCGAGCAGGCCGTGGCGCGGTTGCGGGCCGAGGCGGACCTGGTGGACTCGTTGCAGGTCGTCGGGCGGCGGCTGACCGCGCAGCTCGACATCGACACCCTGGTGCAGGACGCGACCGACGCCGCGACCAAGGCGACCGGGGCGGCGTTCGGGGCGTTCTTCTACAACCTGGTGAACGACTACGGCGAGTCGTACACGCTGTTCACCCTGTCCGGCGTGCCGCGGTCGGCGTTCGAGCGGTTCCCCATGCCGCGCAACACCGGGGTGTTCGCGCCGACGTTCAAGGGCGTGGGCACCGTGCGGTCGGCCGACATCACCGCGGACGAGCGCTACGGGCACAACCCGCCGTACCGGGGCATGCCGGAGGGGCACCTGCCGGTGCGCAGCTACCTGGCGGTGCCGGTGGTCTCGCCGTCGTCCGGCGAGGTGCTGGGCGGCTTCTTCTTCGGCCACCCCGAGCCGGGCCGGTTCACCGGGCGGCACGAGGCGCTGGCCGAGGGCATCGCCGGGTACAGCGCGATCGCCCTGGACAACGCGCGGCTGTTCGCCCGGCAGCGCACCATGGCCACCGAGCTGGCGCGCAGCATGCTGCCCACCATCCCGGAGACGCCCGGCCTGCGGGTGCTGTCCCGGTACCTGCCCGCGGCGACCGGCGCCGAGGTCGGCGGCGACTGGTTCGACGTGATCGCGCTGCCCGTCGGCCGGACCGCGTTCGTCATCGGCGACGTGGCCGGGCGCGGGGTGGCCGCGGCGGCGGTCATGGGGCAGATCCGGACGGCGGTGCGGTCGTACGCGCTGCTGGACCTGCCGCCGTCGGAGGTGCTGCGGCACGCGTCCGAGCTGGCGATGGCGACCCCGGACGCGGACTTCATCACCTGCCTGTACGCGGTGCACGACCCGGCCGACGACACCCTGGCGTTCGCGGGCGCGGGCCACCTGCCCGCCGTGCACCTGACCCCGGACGGCGCGGCCCGCCTGATCGCCGAGACGATGGGCATGCCCCTGGGGGTGGGCACGGTGTTCACGCAGCGGCAGGTCGCCTTCCCGCCCGGCTCGCGGCTCGTGCTCTACACCGACGGGCTGGTCGAGACCCGCGGCGGGCACCTGCCGGACGGTGTGGACGCGCTCGTCCGCGGGCTGGCCGAGATGCCGCCCGACGGTTCTGCCCTGGATGCCCTCATCGCCGACCTGACCGGCGGCAGGCACGAGGACGACGTGGCGGTGCTGCACGTCCACCACACCGGCACCCACCGCCGCGTCGCGACACTACCGCTGACCACCGACAGCGCCGCGGCGGCCACGGCGCGCCGGTTCACCGCGGAGCACCTGGCGGCGTGGGGGCTGGGTCCGCTGGTCGACCGGGCGGTGACCATCGCCAGCGAACTCGTCACGAACGCGGTCCGCCACACCGGCCGCCCCACGACGCTGCGCCTGCACGCCGACCGCAGCCGCCTCGCCATGGGCGTCGGCGACCGCGACCCGACCGTCCCGCACCCCATCCCGGCGGCCCCCACCGACGAACACCACCGCGGCCTGCACATCGTCGAGTCGTTCGCGACCCGCTGGGGAACCCGGCCCACGGCGGACGGCAAGGTCGTCTGGGCCGAGATCCTCCTCCACCGCGACCACACCCTCGACGAAACCTGGTAGCTCACACCCCCACCCGAGGCCAGCGGGATGCGAGCCTCCCGCCGTCGCTATCCGCGAGTGCCGCCGATACGACCTCCACCAGAGCACGTTCCAACGGCCCCAAGAGGTCCCCCGCGAAGGGGAACCCCTTGTCTACAACAGTAGTCGCGGCGGCGGGCGAATCGGAGTGGTCAGGAGTCGCCTGTGGACAACTTCGGGGTATGGGGGACGGAGGACGGACTGCGGTGATCAACTCGGTGGTGATCAACTTGTGGTGGGGCGGATGATGGCTACCGGGCAGGGGGCGTGGCGGATGAGGGCTTGGCCTACGGAGCCGAGGATCAGGCCCGTGAACTCGCCGTGGCCTCGGGTGCCTACGACGAGGAGGGTGGCGTCCTTGGCGTTGTCCAACAAGAGGCGGGTGGCTCGGGCGCGGTCCACCACCTGTTCCACCGGCACGTTCGGGTAGCGCTCGCGGAAGGTTGCCAGGCGCTTGGCCAGGTCTTCACCCGCGCGGTCGCCCAGCGGGGTCCAGTCCACCGCGCTGAACTCGCCCAGGTAGGCGATTTCCACCAGGGACTCGCTCCACGCGTGGACGGCGACGACCGTGCTGTCGATGGCCGCTGCGTGTTTGAAGGCGAACTCCAGGGCGGCGTCCTCTTCCGCGTCCACGCCGACCACGACCTTGCGCGCGTCGGTGTCGACCTCGCCGCGCACCACTACGACCGGGCTGTGCGCGTGCGCGGCCAGCGCGACGCCCGTGGACCCCAGGACCATGCCCTCGAACGCGCCGAGGCCGCGTGAGCCGACCACCGTCAGCCGAGCGTCACGGCTTACCTCCACCAGGCTCGGCACCACCGGTCCCTCGACGGCGGACGTGTGCACCTCCAGCCCGTCCCGCTCGGCCACCTCCCGCCCGTGCGCCAGCCGCTCGACGGCTTGCGCGCGCAGGCTGTCGCGCATCTGGTCGACGGTGACGACGGTCTGCGGGTAGCCACCGATCGGCCACGGGTACGCGGTGACGATCCGCAACCCCACCCCCGCCCGGAGGGCTTCCTCGGCTGCCCAGCGCACCGCCGCGTCGGACTCCTCGGACCCGTCGACGGCGACCAGCACGGGCAGTTGCTCACTCATCGGGTGTCTCCTCTCGACGGTTCGACACGATTCACGCTACCCGCGCGGCGCGGACCCCACCGATCGCTTTGGGCCCGCCCGGACGGGACCTTGGGCACCGGACAACGCCCCCGCGTCGGGACCACCATGGGAACGCGACAGCCCGAGGAGGCTCCGATGGTCACCAAGACCCGCCCCACGATCCGCGAACACACCCCGACGACCACGAACGGCCCGGTGGGCGGCCGGGTGCTCGCCGTCACGAGAGTCCTCTTGGGATTCGTCTTCCTGTGGGCCTTCCTGGACAAGGCGTTCGGGCTCGGCTACGCCACCCCGGGCGGGAAGGGCTGGTTCGACGGGGGTGCGCCGACCAGGGGATTCCTCAGTGGACTCGACCACGGCCCGTTCGCCGACGCGCTGCGGGGCATCGCGGGCAACCCGGTCGCGGACGCGTTGTTCATGCTCGGTCTGCTCGGCGTCGGCCTCGCCCTGGTCCTGGGCATCGGCCTGCGGATCGCGGCGGTGAGCGGGACGCTGATGATGGCGCTGATGTGGGTGGCCGAGTGGCCGCTCGCGCGGCACACCGACGTCGGCGAGCTGACCCGGTCGTCGAACCCGCTCGTCGACTACCACGTCGTCTACGCCGCCGCGCTGGTCGTCCTCGCCGTGCTGGCCGCGGGCGACACGTGGGGCCTGGGCCGCCGGTGGGCCCGGTTGGTCGGCCGGAATCGCTGGCTCCGCTGAAAACCGTGCCACGGTCGGATGGATTCCCGCCCCAGCCGGTGTGTTCCCGGCGCGGGGCGGTAATCCTGGAGTGCGGCCCGGTCACCTGAGGAGGAACCATGCGGCACCACACGATCGCCGAAGTGATGTCCCGCGACCCCGCGACGGCGCGGGTGGACACGGGGTTCGCCGAGTTGGTGCGGCTCATGGCCGCGCGGTCGGTCAGCGCGCTGCCGGTGCTCGACGAGGACGGCCGGGTGCTGGGCGTGGTGTCGGAGGCCGACCTGCTGGCCAAGGAGAGCGTGCAGGAGCGGCCGCACGCCATCTCCGCGCTGCTGCGCCGCCACGCCGAGCGGGTCCGAGCCCGCGGCACGACGGCGGGCGAGCTGATGTCGTCACCGGCGGTCACCATCGCCCCGGAGGCCACCATTCCGCATGGCGCCCGGATGATGGTCGACCGCCGGGTGAAGCTACTGCCCGTGATCGACCCCGATGCCCGCCTGCTCGGCGTGGTCAGCCGGTCGGACCTGCTGAAGATGTTCAGCCGCCCCGACTCCGAGATCCTCACGGAGATCGCGGACGAGGTGTTCATGCGCGGGCTGGGCATCGGCACGGAGGGCGTGCGGATCACCCTGGCCGGGGGCATCGTCACGCTGGAGGGTCGGGTGGAACGCCGCAGCTGGGCCACCGTGGCCGACGCGCTGACCCGCCAGATCGACGGCGTGGTCGACGTCCACACCCTCCTCGACTACGACTGGGACGACGCCGCGATCACCATCCCGGAGGCCATGGTCGTCGACATCACCCACGAACCCCGCCGCTGACCGCGGGGCTTTCCGTCCGGCCATCCTGGTGCCCGGCGGCAGGCTCCTCGTCTCGGTCGAACACCCCTTCGCGATCCACCTCATGCGGCGGCTGGCCGGGGACCGCCCCGACTACTCCGCGATCGGGGAGCGAACGGAGGAGTGGACCCCGGGCGGCCACACCGTCTCGATGCGCTTCTGGGACCGGCCGTTGCGCGCGATGACCGATTACCTTCGCCACAGCGGGGTTCCGGATCGAGGTGATCAGCGAGCCGGATCCGGCGCCCACCGCGCACGAACGGTTCCCGGCGGAGTTCCGCGAACTCGCGGGTCCGAGTTTCCCGGGTTTCCTGATCTTCGTGCCGCGGACGGGGTGAGCCGGGGCTTCGGACATCCGTCAGTGGACCGATGTCTCCGCGCGGCGTGGCGAGCAGAGTTGGTTCCAGTTCGACCGACTGGAGCACACACATGATCACCGACATCACCCCCACCCCCGAACCCCGCACCGAAACCCCCAGGCAGCGCCTCGACCGCAACTACGGCGAGATGCTGCAAGAGGTCCGGGTCGCGCAGACCGGGGTGCAGTTCCTCCTGGCCTTCCTGCTCGCCTTGGCCTTCACGCCGCGCTTCGCCGAGATATCGGTGTTCCAGCGGGACATCTACGTCATCGCGTTGTTGTTGGGGGCCGCGGCCACCGCTCTGCTGATCGCGCCCGCGCCGTTCCACCGGTTGGTGTTCCGGCGCAGGCTCAAGCGGCACCTGGTGGCGGCGACGGGGTGGTTCACCCTGTGCGGCCTGGGTTTCCTGATGCTGTCCCTCGGCGCGTCGCTGCTGTTGATCCTCGACGTGGTGCTGGGCACCAGGCAGGCGCTGTGGCTCTCCGGCGGGACGATCACCTGGTTCGCCGGGCTCTGGTTCGCGGCGCCGCTGTGGAGCAGGCGGCACGGGACGCGGAGCGAAGAGGACCGGTGAGGACGCGGGGTCCGCCGTGCGCGGCGGGCCCCGTCAGCCGGACTCGCGGAAGCGGGTGGCGGCTTCGCGGGCGATCTCGGTGCGGGAGGCCATGTCCAGCTTCGCCAGGATGTGCGACACGTGCGTGGCGACCGTCCGCGGCGACAGCACGAGCCGCGCGGCGATGGCGGGGTTCGACAGGCCCTCGGCGACCAGTGCGGCGATCCGCACTTCGGTCGGCGTCAGGCTGCCCCACCCGGAGCGCTCCGCGCGATGTCGGGCGCGGGGGCCGCGCCGGATCCCGTGGGGGCGCAGCGCCGCGCGCAGACCAGCCGCGTCCCAGGTGGCGCCGAGCGTGTCGTACACGTCGTCGGCCGCGGTGAACGCGGTTCGGGCCGAGACCGCGTCCCCGGCTTTCGCGAACAGCACCGCTGCCGCGTGCAGTGCGCGGGCCCGGGCCAGCGGGCGGCCCGCCGTCGCGAAGTGCTCCACGGCGGCAGCCACCAAGGTGACGTCTTCGTTGATCAGGCCCCGGCACAGCAGTGCCGCGCCCCGCCGGTGGGCGACCGGTGGCCCGATCTTCTCCGCCAGACCCGCCGCGTACTCGGCGGCCCCCGGGTCACCCAGGTCCAGCGCCAGCCGGACGGTCTCCGGGAGCAGGTCCTCCATCTCCTCCAGTTCCTCGGGCCCCGACAGGCGGGTCAGCAGTGCGGCGAGCGCCCGCCGGGCGGCGCCGCGACGTTCGAGGTCCAGGGCGCGGGCCAGGGCGAGCGAGCCGACCACCCGGTTGCCGAGGTGGCGGGCCAGGGGCTTGGCCGCGGCCAGGTGCCCGACCGCGGCGTCCGGGTCGCCGCGGTGGAAGGCGATGAGGGCGGCCACGCCGTGGTCGCAGCAGGCCACGGCCGGGTCCTTGACCTCGTCGGGCAGGGCGGTGACCTCGGCGGTGGCGTCGTCCCAGCGGCCGACGTCGAAGAGCAGTTCACCGAGGGCGCTGTGCGCCTGGGCCAGCCGGACCAGGCCGCCGGACTCCTGGGCGAGCGCGCGGACGGCGGTGGCGGCCGCGACGGCCTCCGGGTAGCGGTCGAGGTCGCCGAGCGCGACGGCCTGGTTGATCTGCAGCAGCAGCCGCAGGTCCAGCAGCGCGGGGTCGGCGGCGGTGACAGCGAGCGCCCGGTCGAACAGCGGGAGGGCGGTGGCGCAGTCGCCGCGCATGACCGCGACGACGGTCAGCACGTGCAACGCCCACCCCACGGTCCACCGGTCGTCGCCCGCGCACGCCAGTGCCTCGGCGGCCACCGCGCCCGCCCGGTCGACGTCGCCGACGTCGCGGTGCGCGCGGGCGGTGAGGACCAGCAGCCGGGCCCGGTGCCGGGGCGGCAGACCGGGGGCGGCGGCGGCGAGGGTGGTGAGCGTCAGCGCGGCGCGGCCGGTCATGGCGCGGGATTGGGCCAGGGTCCAGTGCAGGTCGACGACCAGCTCGGGGTCAGTGGTGACGGCCAGGGCACTCGCGGCGACCTGCTCGGCGCCCGCGTGGTCACCGGTGCGGTACCGGGCGTCGGCCAGCCGCGCGGCCAGGGCGCTCGCGGCGGTCTGCGCGGCGCCCGCCCGGTGGGTGGGGGTCGCGCGGACAGCGGCAGCAGCCGTGGAGTCGTTCGGCCCCCGGTCGAGCGGATCACCCGCAGCGACCCACTCGGTCTGCGCTTGGCCGCCGTCACGGCCGATGGCAGCCGCGAGCTCACCCGGTCGAGAACCGGCAGTCGCCGGATCTGCCGCGTCGGCAGGGAACGGAAGCCGTTCCGCGGACGCCTGAAACCCGGTGGCCGCCCGAGCGGTACCGCCCTCGCCGTCAGCGGCGGCGCCCGGGAGCTCGGCTACGGAGCGATCTAAATCAGCCGCGCGGACCGGTTCGGCGGCGGGCTGCTCGCTCGGTCGGGAACCGGCAGTCGCCGGATCTGCCGCGTCGGCAGGGAACGGAAGCCGTTCCGCAGACGCCTGGTACCCAATGGCCGCCCGAGCGGTACCGCCGTCAACGGCGGCTCCTGGGTGCTCGGCGGTGGGGCGGCCCCGATGGGCCGCGCGGACCGGTTCGGCGACCGGCTGCTCGCTCGGGCAGTACTCGGTTTGGGCGGTCAAGAGGCCGGTGTCGCGGAGCGCTCGGTCCAAGAGCCGCACAGCCAGCGCGGGGGCTTGGGCGATGAGGGCGGGGGCGGCGTCGGCCAGCCAGGCGGTCGACCACGCGTCGAGGTGGGCGGTGTCGGAGAGTTCCACGGCGCGCAGGAACTGGCGGGCGACGCGGCGGATCGGGGCGCCCGAGCCCGCCAGGGCGACGGCGGCGTCGCGGTGCAGGACGGCGCGGACGGCGGCGGGCACGTCGTCGTGGATGGCGGAGCGGATCAGGGGGTGCCGGAACGCCAGGCGGTCACCGCTCTCCCGCAGCACGCCCGCGGCCCGGGCCTCCTCGAGCGCGCCGACCAGGTCGCCCGCCCGGGTGCCGAGGACGGCGGCGGCGTCGGCGGGGTCGAACTCGACGCCGAGCAGGGCGGCGGCGCGCAGCACGGCCCGCACGGGTTCGGCCAGGAAGTCGAGCCGGTGGGCGATGGCCGCGCCGAGTGAGCCGGGGGCGGGGTCGCCGGTCAGCTCGGCGCGCCCCGCCGCGGACACGAGTGCGGCGGAGCGGCGCAGGGCGTCGACGAGTTCGGTGAGGTAGAGCGGGTTCCCGGCGGCGCCGTCGGCCAGCGCGAGGAGCCGGTCGCCGGGTCGGCCGCCCGCGAGCTGGCCGACGAGGGTGGCCACGGCCCGGTCGGACAACCGGTCCACGGTCAGCACACCGGACCGTTCGACGCTGCGCCGCAGCGCGACCAGCTCGTCCCTGCGCGGCACCTGGCGGGCGATGCCGACCAGCAGCAGGGGCCGCGTCCCGGCGAGCCGGGCCAGCCCGCACCACAGCGCGGCGGTCGCGCGGTCGGCCCACTGCAGGTCGTCGACCACGAGCACCTGCGGCCCGGTCCGGCACAGGTCGGTGACCAGCGCCAGCAGCTGGCGGGACGCGGCGGCGACCGGATCCGCCGCGCCGGTCTCCCCGCGCAGCAACCGGTCCACGGCGTCCAGGCGCGGGTCCCGGTCGTCGCGCAGCGCGTCGAGGACCGGCAGCAGCGGCAGGGCCTTGCCGAGTTCGTCGCCGCTGCCCCAGCGGACCGGTGCGCCCAGCCCGGCGGCCCGGTCGGCGGCGGCCCGGGTCAGCGCGGTCTTGCCGATGCCCGGTTCGCCCTCCACCAGCAGCGCCCGGCCGCGGCCCGCGAGCAGGCCGTCGACCGCGGCGTCGAGGCGGCGCCGCTCGGCGGTGCGACCGATGAGCGGAACGGGCATCGAAGCAGGATATGGACGTGAATCGCAGGTAAACAATGGGTGTACAGCAAGAATGAGCCCAATGGCGCAGCGGAGTTGACCGGTTCACCACTGTGGGTGAGCGATTCCTCCACTGGGTTTGGCCAGGCGTTCACTGTACGTTCCCCGCCCCGTCGTCGGCCCCCGCCACGATCGGCACCGCCCGACCATCGTGCACGAGCCCGCCCGGGCCGCACCGGCCCGCGCGGCCGATCGACGGAGAACCCATGCGCACCAAGCGTTCGATCATCGCCGCCCTGCTCGCAGCCGCCGCTCTGGTCACCGGCGCGGTACTGGCCTCCCCGGCCTCCGCCGGGACCGACCCCGGCATGACGCACAACAACACGCCGGGCATGACCCACAACTGATTGCGTTTCAGACATCGCCCGTTCGGGTAAGTTACCTCGATGTGACAGAGCAACGGGCTTCCGAGCGGGACCTGGTGTCCGGCCGCTACCGCTTGGTCGCCCGGCTCGGCAGCGGTGGGGCGGGCGAGGTCTGGGAGGCCTACGACGAGCGCCTGCACCGGACCGTCGCGCTCAAGCGGCTGCGCACCCCACCCGGCCCCGAGGCCGATCGGGTGCGCGAGCTGGCGGTCCGGGAAGGACGCATCGCCGCCAAGTTGCAGCACCCGCACGCGATCACCGTCTTCGACGTCGCCGAGGACGGCGATTCCGACGACGCGCCGTACCTCGTCATGGAGTACCTGCCCTCCACCACGCTGGCGGAGGTGCTGGCCGAGCAGGGGCCGCTCGACCCGGCAGAGGTCGTCCGCATCGGCGCCGCGGTGGCGGAGGGCTTGGCCGCCGCGCACGAGGCGGGTGTGGTGCACCGCGACGTCAAGCCGGGCAACGTGCTCCTGGGAGTCGGCGGCAAACAGGTCAAGATCACCGACTTCGGGATCTCCCGGCTCGCCATCGACGTCTCGGGCACGCTCACCGGGACCGTCACCAACACCGTGCGCGGCACCCCCGCGTACCTGGCGCCGGAGATCGCCCGCGGCGAACCCGTGACGTTCGCGTCGGACGTGTACTCCCTCGGTGCCACCCTCTACTCCGCGACCGAGGGCGTGCCGCCGTTCGGGCGCGACGACAACCCGATCGCGTTGCTGTACCGGGTGTCCACCGGTGAGCACAACCCGCCGACCCGCGCCGGTGTGCTGACCCCGCTGCTGGAGCGGATGCTCGCCTCGGACCCGAAGGCGCGGCCGACGATGGCGGAGGTCCGCGACGAACTCGCAGCGGGCCCGACCGGGGCGCCGGTCGACGCCGCGACGGCGGACCTGCCGTCCGTCGAGCCGGAGCGGCAGCGTCCGCGCACCGCCTACCTCGTCGCGACCCTCGCCCTGCTGATCGCCGTGGCGGGCGTGCTGTTCACGGTCGCGCTGCGCGGCAGCGGCGAGCAGGACGCCGGGACGGTCACGCCGAGCGCGGCGCCCTCCACGGTGGTGGAGACGACCGTGGAGACGGTCGCGCCGACGACGGCGCAGTCGACCCAACCGCAGGCGACGACCGAGCAGCCCGTGCCCACGGCGAACCCGCCGGTCACCACGGCACCGCCCGCCGCGCCGCCGGTCAACCGGCCCGCGGACGACAGCCCGCAGGCCAAGCAGGCCGCGGTCGCGGACTACTACGCCATGATGCCCGGCGGCGTGGAGCAGGCGTGGAGCAGGCTTTCCCCGAGGTTCCAGGGCTACCCGGCCAAGGGCATGGACAGCTACCGGAGGTTCTGGGCGTCGGTGACCTCGGTCAAGACGTCGAACGTGGTCGCGGACGCGGGCACGGTGGTGAACGCGACGGTCAACTACGTCTTCACCGACGGCCGCGCGATCCAGGAGCAGCACCGTTACGTCGTGGTGAACCTGGACGGTCAATGGAAGATCGACCAGGTCACGGTCGTGAGCAGCCGGGGCGTCTAGCGGTACCGTTCGGACCGTGCGGCAACGAGATCGCGAGGAGCGGGCGGACGCGGTGCTCGCCGCCGTGGCGCGACTGGTCGCCGACCGGGCCCCCCGGCCCGCGTTGGTCGCCGAGGCGATCGGCGCGGCGCTGGGCGCGGCCGAGTGCGAGCTGGTCGTCGACGGCGTGACCCACCGCTGGGGCGCGGAGAGCACCGGCGCGTGGAGCCGGGCCCGCCTCGACGAGCACGCGGAACTGCGGGTGCGACCGGCGCGGCGGCTGGGCGCGGTGGCGGACGCGCTGGGACCGGTGCCGGACCTCGTGCGGCTGGCCCTGTCGGTCGACGAACTGCGGCGCGCGGGTACCGAGGCGGCGGCCGAACTCGCCGACACCCGCTGGCGCGCCGCGGCGGAGATGGACACCGAGCGGCGCCGCGTCGAGCGGGACCTGCACGACGGCACCCAGCACCACCTCGTCGCACTGCGCTTGGCGGTCGCGCTGGCCGAGCACGACCCCGCGTCGGCCGACCTGGGGCCCCGGCTCGACGCGGCCGAGGCGACCCTGGTGCGGACGGCGGCGGGCGTGCTGCCGGAGCCGCTGGCGGACGGCCTGGCCGCGGCGCTGGGCGCCGAACTCGGCACGCACACCGATGTCCGGCTGGACTTGGCGGCGGACCTGCCGCGCTACCCGGCGCCGGTGGAGACGGCGGTGTACTTCGTGTGCCTGGAGGCCGTGGGCAACGCGCACAAGCACGCGGTGGGCGCGTCGATCGACGTCCGGTTGCGGGGCTCGGCGGCCGGGTTGAGCTTTTCCGTGTCCGACAACGGTCCCGGCTTCGAACCGACCGCGACCGGCACGGGCCTGGCGAACCTGACCACGCGCCTCACCCCGCTCGGCGGCACCCTCCGCGTGGACTCCGCCCTCGGCACGGGCACCACGGTCGAGGGCTTCGTCCCGGGCTAGCCGCTGTCCGGCAGACCCGGCCCGCGCCTAGGCCTTGTTGGAAGTGGACTCGTCCGGGGCGGACCGGTTCGACCTGGCCTCCTCGACCCACGGTTTGACGCCGAGCTTCGTCGTGTTGCCGAGGTCGATGTGCGCGGTGAGGTGCTGGGAGGACCTTCCCGCCAGCGGCGCCATGTCGAGGGATTCGGCGAGGGTGGCGTCAACCGTGCTGTCGGTGACCAGGTTGCGCCACAACAGCGCCGTGGACGCGATCTCGCCCGGCTGCAGCAGTACGGTCGTGGGCGGCGCGTCGAAGTCGGGCAGCACCGCGATGCCCAGGGAACCGCCGCCCGCCTCGACGGTGACCGGTTCGCCGTCGGCGTCGTAGAGGCGGACGTCGGGGTAGCCGCGCACCTCGTAGGGCTCGGTGCCGCAGTTGGCCATCTCGAAGCCCGCGAGCCGCAGCCCCATCGCGCCGTCGTAGGAGGTCCGCGTGATCCGCACGCCCTCCGCCGGGCACCCGGACGCCACCGCGCTCGGCTGTGGCACGCGGGAGGTCACTCCCCCGTCCGACGCCGCCGACGCCTGTCCGCACGCGGACACCATGACGAGCAGGCTCGCGCCCACCACACCGCACTTTCCCCCCAGTCGCATGCCCCGAGTCTGCCCGGCCTGGGGGCGGAAGCGCTTGGGTGCGGGGCGGATCACCATATGATCTCCGCATGTTCTCCCTGGCCCAACCGCCCCTGTTCAGCCGGCTCGCGAACGCGTCGAACGTCCTGGTGGCGGGCGCCGGTGGCGGGTTCGACGTCTACGCGGGGTTGCCGCTGGCCTCGGCGCTGCGCGGGTTGGGCAAGCGCGTACACCTGGCCAACCTGGCGTTCAGCGACCTGAGCCGCCTCGACCTCGACGACTGGCTGGCGCCCGAGGTGGCCGCGGTCGGACCGGAGAGCGCGGGCAGCGACACGTACTTCCCGGAGCGCACGCTGGCGCGCTGGTTGGCCGGGCGCGGGCTGCCGTCGACGGTCTACGCGTTCTCCCGCGTCGGGGTCCGCCCGCTGGCGGAGGCATACCGGCGTCTCGTGGAGCACCTTGAGGTGGACGCGGTCGTGCTGGTCGACGGCGGCACAGACATCCTGATGCGCGGCGACGAGGCGGGGGTCGGCACGCCGGAGGAGGACATGACCAGCCTGGCGGCGGTGTTCGAGTTGGCGGGCGTCGAGAAGCTGGTGGCGTCCCTCGGCTTCGGCATCGACTTCTACCACGGCGTCTGCCACTCGCACGTGTTGGAGAACCTCGCCGCGCTGGACCGCGTCGGCGGGTACCTGGGGGCGCTGTCGATCCCGTCGAACTCGACCGAGGCCCGCGACTACGTGGCGGCGGTGGCGGATGCCGCGGCGTCGACGCCGACGCGGCCGAGCATCGTGAACGGCCAGATCGCGGCGGCGCTGCGCGGGGAGTTCGGGAACGTGCCGATCACCGAGCGGACCGGCGGGAGCGAGCTGTTCGTCAACCCGCTGATGGGGGTGTACTTCTCGGTCGACCTCATGCTGCTGGCCGCGTCGGTCGGCTACCTGGATCGGTTGCGGGACACGGGGACGATGGTGGAGGTCGCCATGATCATCGAAGAGCACCGGTACAAGGTCACCACCCGCCCGCGGCGGGTCTTCCCGCACTGAGGGGCCGTCAGGCGGCGAGGGCGTAGTCGAGCATCCCGGCGCCGCGGGTGGTGAGGCGGACGCGGTCGTCCTGGGCGCCCGCCGCCTTCTCGATCCGCACGAGCCCGCGGCGCACCAGCAGGGCGATGGCGTCGGCCTCCCACTGGGGCACGTGCCCGGACGCGGTGCCCTCGGCGGACGCCCAGCGGTACCCGCTCGGGCCGCCCCAGAGTCCGCTGTGGAAGAGGACGGACTCGTCGGCGATGTCGCGGAGGGCGGTGAGGACGGTCTCGGTCATCCTGGGCTCCCGGGTCGGGGTGGCTGCGGTCACACCACCAAGGTTGCCCGGCCGGCGGGGCCTTGTCTCGAGCCACACCGGCACAGCCCCCGAGCCGCACCCGTCGCGCAACCGCGGTTGCGATCTCTTGCACCCCAAGGCTTGTACACTGCGCAGCCAGTTTCACCCACTCGGGTTACCACGTTCAGGTGGTGCCGCTGTACACGGCGAAGCTGGGGCTGCGGCGCAGCGGCTCCCAGAACGCCTCGGACTGGTCGTCGGCGGGGATGACGGTGGGGTGCCTGGAGATGCCGGTCAGGCCGCCTTCGGCCAGGGCGGTCTCGTAGGTGCCCGGGGGCCAGAAGAAGGAGTCGAAGTCGAAGGGCGGGTCGCCGAGGACGTGCACGGTCACCGGCTGGGGGACGCGGTCGGCGCCCGATCGGTGGACGACGTAGCCGTAGCGGAAGTACCCGTCCATGACGTCCCAGTCGACGTCGGGGTTCGGCACCAGGACCACGACCCGGCCGCCGGGGACGACGTTGGCCCGCAGGTTCGCGACCATGGTCGCCATCGCGGTCGGGTCGGCGGCGTAGCCGAGCAGCCACACGGCGGTCACCACGTCGAAGGAGCCCAGCACGGGCAGGCTCGTCGCGTCGAGGTGGTGGTACTCGATGCCCAGCGGCTCGCGCTCCTCGACGTCGCGGGCGTGGGCCACCATCTCCGCCGACGAGTCGACGCCCACCACCCGGGTGGCGCCGCGGTCGCGGTACAGGCGGGCGTAGAAGCCGGTGCCGCAGGCGACGTCCAGCACCGAGCGGTCCGTCAGGTCCGGGAGGGCGGCGAGCAGCGTGGCCCGCTCAGCCAGACCGGTCGGGATGTGCTTGGCGCGCTCGTACTGCTGCGCCAACGCGTCGTACTGAACGTCCGATGCGGCCATGCCGTCAAGCTACTCGACTTCCGGCGGACCGCATCCCGGGCTACTCGACCTCGCGGAGCACGTGCTCGACGCCGCCCATCCTGGCGCGCAGGTCGGCCAGCTGCTCGCGGGTCTCCACCAGCTCGCGGACCACGTCCTCCTGCGCCCGCACCGACCGCTGGGCCAGGTCCTGGTAGGCGGCCTCGCGGGCGATGGCGGCCTTGGCCCGCGCCGTCACGGCGACCTGCCAGATCGTCACGGTGATCACGCAGGTGAGCAGGACGAAGACGCCGATGACGCCGAAGACCTCCTGCCAGTCGCGAACCTCCACGTCAGTCTTCCCTTCCCCCAGCGGGTCCCAGCGTGCGCGCGGCCGCGGTGACGCTCTCCGGCGTCAGCACGAACCGGAACGGCACGACCTCGTAGAACTTCAGCGACTTGCCGTCGGCGGAGAACTCCAGGGTCGAGGCGACCAGGCCCGCCGCCTCCAGCTTGCGCAGGTGCACCTGGAGCAGGGCACGGCTGATGCCCAGCTCGCGGGCCAGCCCGCTGACGTACTCCCGCCGCCCGGCCAACGCCGCGATCACCCGCATGCGGTGCGGGTTGGCCAGCGTGGCGAGCACCTGGCCCAACTCGTCCCCGGGAACGCCTTCGGTCTCCATGACCCCACCATGATAGCGCGGCCAAGCACATGCAAACCAGAGTTGGCATGAAACCGGCGGGTTCACCCGGAATCGACACCGGGTGCGCCGCGCGGATCGGCTCAACGCCTGCCGCGATAGTCGGCGCTGCTCGCCTTGGGATGGGGAAAGCCCGGAGCTGCTGGACCCGCTCCGGGCTTGGGGTGATCAGATGCGGACCAGGCCGTTCCCGGTGCCGCCGGGAATGCCGAACCAGTCGTGCCAGCCACCGTTGGCGGCGGTGTCGGTTGACCAGAAGGTCGAGATCACGCGGCCGTCGGGGGCAGTGGTGAACAGCTGCGTAGTGCCGTTCAAGGTCGTGGCGCTGACGGTCGCGTTGGTCGCGGCGACGCCGTCGGAGAAGCCGGTGGTGACGGTGAATCAGTCGTGCCAACCGAGTCCTTGGAGTCCTCCGCAGCCGTGCTCATCGCGTCGTAGCCGAAAACCGCGAAGAACACCGTGGCGGCACCGGTGAACGCGCCAGACACCCCGAACGGGAAGAACGGGTCGTAGTTGCCCGGCCGTTGGTGGCGACGTTCGGCGATCAGAACGTGGAGATTCGGACGGGTTGTCCATGGTCGCGTCGATGACCGCGAAGACAGGCCCTTCGCTGGATGCCGGTAAAAACAGAAGCGCTGCGCGGTGGGCCGCACGCACATCGCGGACACTACGAGTGGACGCGATTCCGCGCGGCGGCGGGGCGGGGCGACTCAGGCGAGCTTGGGGCGCAGCGCGGCGAAAGCCTGGTCGAGCAGGTGGGCGCGGTCGGCGGTGCCGCCGGTGCGGAGCCATTCGCGGGCGGCGGCGTCCAGAGCAGCGCCCGCCGCGGTGGCGAGCAGGTCCGCGGCGAAAGGGGCGAGGGTCGAGCCCGGCCGGTCGCGGAGCGCGGTGGCGATCAGGGCCCGGGTCTGATCGCGTTTGCCGTGGTGGGCGGCGCGGAGCGCGGGGGTCGACTCGATCAGCCGGAGGGCGTCGGCTGATGTTCGGATGCGCTCCTCCGACTGGCGCAGCACCTGTCGCAGGCACTCCCAGGGCGGCTCGTCGGCCGGGCGGGCGCGGATGTCCTCGACGACCCGCTCCCCCAACTCGTCCACGAGCCCGAGGACGGCGTCCTCCTTGGTCGCGAAGTAGCGGAAGAAGCTGCGCTTGGACATGCCCGCCGCCCGGGCGATGTCGTCCACGGTCGTCTCGTCGAAGCCGCGCTCACGGAACAGCACCATCGCCCGCTCCGCCAGGTCGGCCCGCACAGCCCGCCTGGTCCGGTCCCGCAACCCGTCCACGCCACCCAGTGTGTCTTCGGACACTAGATGCCGAAGTCGACACCGAGTGACACACAGAGGCGACCATGGACGGCAAGACCGCGCTGGTGACCGGCGGGACGGGCGGGATCGGCAAGGAGACCGCGCGGGCCCTCGCCCGGTTGGGGCGCGTGTGCTCGTCGTGGGACGGCACCCGGGCCGAGCGGCGGAGGCGGCCGAGGAGCCGGCCCGGGACACGGGCAACGACGACGTGCACCCACTTATCGCCGACGTCACCCGGCAGCGGGACCTGCGCCGCCTCGCCCGCGAGGTGACCGACCGCCTCGGCACCCTGCACGCGCTGGTCAACAACGCCGCCGCCAACCGGCCCCGCCGCGAGCTGACCGAGGACGGCGTGGAGACCTCGTTCGCCGCCAACGTCGTCGCGCCGTACCTGCTCACCCTCGAGCTGCTCTGCGGGCCCCGGTCGGGTGATCAACCTGACCGGCGGCGTCCCGAAGGGCCGCGTCGACCTCGCCAACCCGCAGGGCGAGAAGTCCTACACCGGCGTGCTCGACACGCAGTACAACCACACCAAGCGGATCGTCCTCGCCCTCACCCGCGACCTCGCCCGGCGCGTCCCCGCGACCGCGGCCACGATCAACGCCGCCTAACCCGGCCACGGCTACACCCCTGGCAACCGCGCGCTGACCACCACCTCCTTCCCACTGGCCGTCCGGCCGTTCGCTCCGTTGCTCAAGCTGTTGCTGCCGGTGTTCTCCGGACCGGCGGCGATCGCCCGCGCGTCCCGCTCCAGCGTGTTCCTGGCCACGGACCCGGGCGTCGAAGGGCGCGCTGGCGGCTACTACGACCGCCGTGGCGAGCCGACCGAATGGCCCGCTTTCGCCACCGACCCGGACACGTGCGCGGCGGTGTGGCGGGAGTGCGCGCGGGTGGCCGCGTCTTGTGGACCCTCCCGCGCCGGGGACGAGCACCGACCGTAGGCTCTGGCGCATGTCGAAGGTCCTCAGTGAACTCCCGGTCGGTGAACGAGTCGGTATCGCGTTCTCCGGCGGGTTGGACACCTCTGTCGCCGTGGCGTGGATGCGCGAGCGCGGGGCGGTCCCGTACGCCTACACCGCCGACATCGGCCAGTACGACGAGCCCGACCTGGCCGCGGTGCCGGACCGTGGCCTGGCCTACGGCGCGGAGCGGGCGCGGCTGGTGGACTGCCGCGCGGCGCTGGTGAAGGAGGGCTTGGCCGCCCTCGCCTGCGGTGCCTTCCACATCCGCACCGGCGGGCAGACGTACTTCAACACCACCCCGCTGGGTCGCGCGGTCGTGGGCACCCTGCTGGTGCAGGCGATGCGCGCCGACGACGTGTCCATCTGGGGCGACGGGTCGACCTTCAAGGGCAACGACATCGAGCGGTTCTACCGGTACGGGCTGCTGGCGCACCCGGGCCTGCGGATCTACAAGCCGTGGCTGGACCGGGCGTTCGTCACCGAGCTGGGCGGCAGGCAGGAGATGTCGGCCTGGCTGGTGGAACGCGGCCTGCCGTACCGCGACTCGGCGGAGAAGGCGTACTCCACCGACGCCAACATCTGGGGCGCCACCCACGAGGCCAAGCGGCTGGAGCACCTGGACACGTCGCTGGAGATCGTCTCCCCGATCATGGGCGTGGCGTACTGGGACCCCGAGGTGGAGATCGCCACCGAGGACGTGACCGTGGAGTTCGAGCACGGCACCCCGGTGCGGATCAACGGCCGCGAGTTCGACTCCCCGGTCGACCTGGTGCACGAGGCCAACGCCATCGGCGGCAGGCACGGCCTGGGCATGTCCGACCAGATCGAGAACCGGATCATCGAGGCCAAGAGCCGCGGCATCTACGAGGCCCCGGGCATGGCGCTGCTGCACATCACCTACGAGCGGCTGCTCAACGCCATCCACAACGAGGACACCATCGCCATGTACCACGGCGAGGGGCGCCGCCTCGGCAGGCTGCTCTACGAGGGCCGCTGGTTCGACCCGCAGGCCCTGATGCTGCGCGAGAGCCTGCACCGGTGGATCGGCTTCCCGATCACCGGCAGCGTCACCCTGCGCCTGCGCCGCGGCCAGGACTACTCGATCCTCGACACCACGGGTCCGCTGCTGAGCTACCACCCGGAGAAGCTGTCGATGGAGCGCACCGGCGACCCGGCGTTCAGCCCGGACGACCGCATCGGCCAGCTGACGATGCGCAACCTGGACATCGCGGATTCGCGCAGCAAGCTGGAGCAGTACGCGGCGCACGGCCAGCTCACGCCGTGGGACGGCCTGATCGGCGAGCTGCCCCCGGGCGGCGCCGCCGAGATCGCCGCCGCCGACGGCGGGGCCGACGACACCCCGGACGCCCTCGACCGGGCGGCCATGGAGTTCGGCACGGACTAGGCCAGGCAGGACCCGGATCGGCAAGGGGAGCATTCCCCTTGCCGATCTCTTATGCCCGCTCCACCACACGATCCACCTCCTGGTGCGCGGCGGGGCCACTGCGACCCCGCCCGGTGAGACCATCCAATCGCCGCGGGTCAAGGCACTGCCAGAACCGCCGCGAGCCCGTCTCGCAGCCCAGTGGGACAGCCCGGGGATTCGGCACCCCGGCAGAGGGCGCGGCTGCCATCATCGGGAACACCGAGCATGGAACCTCCAGCACCCGACGCCTGGCCGTCGGGACCATACGGCGATAGGCCGCCGGTCGACCTGGGTCGAGGAGCGTCCCAGACCGCGACCGCCTGCCGCGACAGGGCCGGACAGCGGGATCGGTCCCCTGCCTAGTGCGGTGTCCTGGCAAGATTCCGAGTCCCCGAGGGGAAGACGCGCCATCAGCATCGGCAGACTGAGCGCTCCCTGACGAGCTATGCCCAGGTCCGCCGCACTCCCGCCGAACCGGTCCCCGGCGCCCGGACACGGTGCCGTGGCACGGGGTTGCCGGTGCGCGACCCGCACAAAGTCCGCGGCGCGGTCCGGCCTGTTCGCGTCGGACACGCCGTAGCGGGCGGGATGACCGATCGGCCCACCACCACCGAGGAACGACCGGCGGCCAGGCGCGGAAGGCGCGCGGATGATCATCGGGAACATCGGGCCGGGCCGCGCGACCGCTAACCCATCGCCAAGCCTTCGCAGGTTCGTACCACTGTCAAACACGCCTCGTGTGCGCGGGTGCTCAGCGCCGGGTTGCCCGCGTGGGTGCGCCACGCCGTGGTCGCTGTGGCCGCGGCGGTGCGGATGTCTGCTGGTGGGGCGTGGCGGGGTAGGCCCAGGCGGGTGTGGGGGGCGCGGCCGGAGGCGCCCAGGAGTCGCAGGGCTTCGGTGGTCAGGGCGTGTAGTGCGGTGGTGCCGGATTCCAGGGCGTCGACCAGGTCCAGTTCCACCAGCTCGTGTGCGTCTGCCAGTACCTGGTCCAGCAGGCGGGCCAGCGGCTCCGGTTGGGGGGTTTGGCGTGCCGCCGTCAACACCCCGCGGGCTGCTAGTAGGTCGGCTCGGTCGACCACTCGCCGGTACAGCAAGTCCGGTAGGGCGGGTGACGGGTCGTCTACGTGGCTCACGGTCGGGTGAACCAAGTCCATAGTGGAGTCCAAGGCGAGCACGACGTCGGCTTCCGCCGGGGTGTCGGTCAGGGTCAGGTGCCGTAGTACTTCGTGGCCGGTCAGTGATTCGACCGCGGCGGTGCTTCCCGGGCCCACCAACGCCACCACCGGCGGTCGGTCCAGAAGCTCGGCGAGCTCCGACCATCCTGCCACCGACGCGCGCACACCGGCGGCCACGACTTCACGTACCCGGGCGAGTAGGCCCACGGGCTCTATTGCGGCGACGTCGAAACGTTCCGGCAGGCGGACTCGTATGGTCGCGGTTCCGCCTTCGTCCCAGGTTTCCAGGGTTCCGCCGAAGGCTGACAGGCGGGCGGCGTCGTCGCGGAGTGCCGATCGCAGGTCCACCACCGCGGATGAAGGGTCCACAAAGGTCAGTGACAGGAGCCCGTCCTCGCGTGAACAGGAGACCTGGACCGGCTGGACGCAAGCGTTTTCGGCCAGGAGTGCCAGTACGGCCGCCGCCGCGTGGTAGAGGCCGGACTCGACCTCCCAGCCCGCTCGGCGCCCGAGGTCGCCTGCGAACCGGACCGGGCGCGGTAGTGTCGCGGCCAGTTCCTCCAGTGCCGCCAGCGGTCCGCGCTCGGGCAGCATCGCCGGGTGCACGCCCCGCACGACGGTGCGGAACCGGTCGATCACGTCGTCGAGCGTCGTCCGGAACTCCGCCAGTTCTCCCGCCTCCAGCCGCGAGCGCAGCTGGGCGAAGTCGCGGCCGATCACGCCGGTGAGCGCGCCCGCGATGCGGCGCCGCTCGAGGTCCCGGACGTGGACGAGGCGTTCCCGGGCCGTCAGCACTTCCCGTTCCAGCGCGCGGGTCCGCGACCGCTGCCGGTCCTGTTCGGCGCGCAGCCGCTCCCCCGCCGCGGCCAGCGCGATGCGATCCGCGAACCGACGCAGGCGGTCCATGTCCGCGCTCCCCAGGGAGACCGCGACGAGCACGAGCACCCCACCGCCGGGAACCTGTACCGCGACACCGGGTACCGGGCCGGAAGGGTGCTCCGGCCACGCGGCGGCGACGGACAGACCGTCCGGCCCCTCGGTGTAGTAGACGGCGCCGAGTCCCGTGCTCTCGGCGAGTTCACGGACCAGCGCGGCCACCGGCCCTCGCGCCACCCCGCCGCTACCCGTCGACCCGGCCGGCCCGCAGGTAGGCCAGCACCGCGAGGACCCGGCGGTGGTGCACGGTCTGGTCGCCGGGCAGGTCGAGTTTGCCGAAGATGGCCGCGACGTGCTTCTCCACGGCCTTGGCCGAGACGAACAGTTCCTTGGCGATGGCGGCGTTGGTGCGCCCCTCGGCCATCAGCCGCAGCACGTCGTGCTCGCGCTCGGTCAGCGTGCCGACCGGGCCGCCACCACCGGCGGGCCGCTGCACCAACCGCTTGGCCAGCGACGGTTCCATGACGATCTCGCCGCCCGCGATCCGGGTGAGCGTGTCGTCGAGCACCTGGACGCCCGCGACGCGTTCCTTGAGCCGGTAACCGATGCCCTCGGTGCCGATCTCCAGCACCCGCATCAGGTAGTGCGTCTCGGCGTAGTGCGACAGCAGCAGGATCCCGGTTTCCGGGCGCAGCGCCCGCAGGCGTTCGGCGGTGGCGAGGCCGCCGTCGGGTTCGGGCGGCATCCGGATGTCGAGCACGACCGCGTCGACCGGGTCGGCGCTGACCCGCTCGACCAGGGTGTCGCCGTCGGCGACCGAGGCGACCACCTCGTGCCCGGCGGCGCGCAGCAGCATGACGAGCCCCTCGCGGAACAGCGCCCCGTCGTCGGCGATGGCTACCCGCACCGCACCCGCTCCTCCGTCACGTCGACCCGCACGCCGCCCGCCGCCGCCCGCACCTGAACGTCCACTTTGGTCTCCGGTGGCACGGACCTGAGGTGGTCGGCGACCGCGAGGCAGGTCGCGTCCGCGGTGTCGGCGTCGAGGTGCGCCACCTGCTCGCCGCGCACCGCGATGGCCAGCCCGTGCCGCTCGGCCACGGCGCGCAGCGCGGGCTCGAACCCGTCGCTGGCCAGCACCGGCGGGTACAGCGCGCCGCCGATCTCGCGCAGTTCGGCCAGCACGACCGCCAGCGCGGCCTGCAACCCGGCGACGCGCGCGCCGAGCGCCGGGTCGGTGAGGTCGGCGGCGAACAGGCCCAGTTCCACCGACAGCGCGGCCACCCGCTGCGCGGGCCCGTCGTTGAGGTCGCGCTCCAGGCCCCGGCGCAGCGCGCAGGTGCCCGGGTCGACCGGGCGGAGCCGGACGTCCCGCCTGATGCCGTTCATCGCTTAATCGTGCTCGCGCGCGACCGGCTCGGGCAACGGGGCCAACCCCCGACCGGGGTAGGGATATCCCTACCCCTCACCGCTCGCTGCCCACGCGCAGCACCGACAGGGAGTCGGCGTTGGCGACCACGGCCTCGGCGCCGTCGGGGGTGACCGCGATCGACCACGGTTCCCTGCCGACCGGCACGGTGGCGGTGACCTTGGCGGACAGCGTGTCGATCACGGTGACGGTACCGTCGGCGTTGTTGACCGCGTACGCGTGCCTGCCGTCCGGGGCGGTGGCGACGGCGAGCGGCCTGCCGCCGACCTTGACCGTGTCGGTGACCTTGTAGGTGTCGGCGTCGACGAACAGCACCGTGCCCGCGTCGTTGTTGACCACGTACAAGGTCTCCCCATCGGGCGCCACGGCAAGGGAAACCGCGCCCTCGCCCACTTCGACGGTGCCGAGCACGTTGCGCGTGGCGGCGTCGAGCGCGGTCACCTGCCCGGCCTCGGCGCTCACCACCCAGAGCCTGCCGTCGGCGACGACGACCCCGCGCGGGCCCTCGGGCACGTTCGCGAACGGCGCGGCGGTCGGCTCGCCCGCGCTGTGGGCGAGCACCTGACCGGCGTCGTGGTCGGGGATGAAGACGCGGTAGCCGTCGGTACCAGGGGCGAACATGGCGTGGCCCGCCGGGATCGTCGCGGTGATCTCGTCGCGCGTGGTGTCGATGACGGCGACGGCGTTGCTCGGCGTGTCGAGGGTGACGTACACCTTGTCGCGGACCACGACGGCGTACTGCGCGGGCGCCGGTGTGCTGATCGTGCGCACGACCTTGCGCGTGGCGCGGTCGACGACGGCGATCGAGTTCGACGCGCCACCTGGAACGTACACTTTGGACCCGTCGACGGTGACCGCGACGCCGCGCGGTCGCTTGCCGAACCCGGTGACGCTGCCCACCACCGCGGGCTTGTCTAGGCTCGCGCCGGGCCGGGAGGGCTGGACCGCGGCGTCCACGCCGGGTGGGCCGGAGGGTTCGCCGCCGCTTGCCACAACGGCGATCCCGACACCGACGAGCGCTACCGCGGCGAGCGGGACCAAAACCTTGGCGCGCAAGCGCTTTCGCAGAGCGGGTGGCGGCGGCGGTACGGGCGCCCTCAACCCGCGCGCGGCGATGGCGGCGGCCCCGAGCGCGACGGTGAACTTGGGGTGCAGACCGGTCCGCACTGGACGTCCGAACGCCGCGGAGACCACCTGGTCCACCAACGGGATCCGGGAGGAGCCGCCCGCGAGCAGCACCGCGGCGAGGTCGCGCGGGGTGAGCCCGGCGGAGGCGATCGTGCGGTGCAGCGCCTCGACGGTCAGCTCGACCGACGGCCGGATCATGTCGTTGAAGGCCAGCCGGGTCACCATGACCTCGCGTGCCCCATCGGGCAAGCCGACGCGGATGATGACGTCCGGCTCGATGGACAGCGACTCCTTGGCGCGCACGCACTCCAGCCGCGCCGCCGTCAGCACGCCCGCGGCGGACTCGTCCGTCGGGTCCAATGCGGACAGCGCGCCGCCGAGTTCGGCGTCGACGTGCGCGAACAGCGCCTCGTCGAAGTCCATGCCGCCCAGGCGTTCGATGCCCTCGGGGGTGCCGACGATCTCGGTGCCGCCGTTGTTGGCGCGCAGGATGGTGGTGTCGAAGGTGCCGCCGCCGAGGTCGTAGACGGCGACGAGTTCCCCGTCGCCGAGTCTTCGTTCGGCGGCGTAGTGGGTGGCGGCGGCCTCGGGTTCGGTGACCAGCACGGCGCCGGTGACGCCCGCGAGGCGGGGCACCTCGTCGAAGTGCTCGCGCCGGTAGGGGCCCCAGACGGCGGGGCAGGTCAGCACGATCGACTCGGGCGGGCCGCCGAGGGTGGTGGTGACCCGCGTGAGGACGTCCTTGAGCTGCGCGGCCAGCAGCGCGGCGGGCGAGTAGGCCGCGCCGCCGACGACCAACGGCGTCGGATCTCCCAGCCTGCGCTTGAACCCCCGCGCGAGCCGGTGCGGTTCCCCACCCCCGGCGGCCACCGCGGCGTCACCGGTGCGCAACGCCTTGTCCACCCCGGCGTACACGACCGACGGCTCGACGACCGCTTGCCGCCCCAGCGAGACCATGCTGGTGCGACCACCCTTCGCCACCGCCGCCCCGGTGAAGGTGGTGCCCAGGTCGATACCGAGGCCGTAGCCCATGAAGTTCTCCCGAAAGGAGTTGCCGCCCGCTCCGGTACGGCACTCTATCCGGATCTCCGACTGGTGTGGACCAGCTCCTCCCCCTGGAGCAGGACCGTTGCCCGATAGTCACATCAAGCGTTCACCGCTGTCCGGGTGGTTTGCCCGAGGGACTCGCCGCGGGGATGTCCTCAGGCAACAGAACGCACAGGTCTGCGATCGTCGGCGTGGGGATGGACCGGGTGCGGCGGGCGTGCCGGGTGACGGCTTCGTCGAGCACCTGGCGGGCGTAGCGGCCGTTGCCGAAGGACGCGTGCCGGGGGATGGTGGCGAAGTGCTCGCGCAGCGACACCACGGTGGCGGCCGCGCACTCGTAACCGATCTTGGTGGCGTGCTGGCTGACGATGGTGACCAGTTCATCGGCCGTGTAGTTGGCGAAGTGCACGTGGTGGGAGAACCGCGACGACAGACCGGGGTTCGCGGCGAGGAACCCGGTCATCTCGTCGGCGTACCCCGCCGCGATGACCACGACCTCGTCGCGGTGGTCCTCCATGAGCTTCACGAGCGTGTCGATGGCCTCCCGCCCGAAGTCCTGACCGCCGCCGGGGCGGCTGGAGAGCGTGTAGGCCTCGTCGATGAACAGCACGCCGCCGCGGGCGCGGTCGAAGGACTCGGTGGTGCGCTTGGCCGTGTGCCCGATGTACTCCCCCACCAGGTCCGCGCGACTGACCTCGACGACCTGTCCCTGCGCCAGCACCCCCATCGCCGCGAGCACCGACCCGTACAGCCGGGCGACGGTCGTCTTACCGGTACCCGGCGGCCCGGCGAAGATCAGGTGACGACTCAGCGACGGTACCGGGAGACCGGCCTCCTGCCGCCTGCGGGCCGACGCCAGCAGGTCGACCATGCTGGCCACTTCCTGTTTGACGTCATCGAGTCCGACCAGTCCGCGCAGCTCGGACAGCAACCGCTCCACCTGTTCCTCGTCGACGCGGCCCGCGCCCGCGCCGACCCCGCTGCCCGGCAGCGGACCGAGGTCGTCGGGCAGCAGTCGGGTCAGGGCCACAGGTGAGGCTTCCTCGTCTTCGGCGAGCCGGTACGCCTGGCGACCGACCATCTCCTCGAACACCTTCCGCGCGGTGCGGCCGTTGCCGAAGGACGCGTCGCGCGGGAGCTTGGTGAAGTAGGCGTGCACGGCGGCGCGGGTCTCGAACTCCAGCCGGTAGTCGTGCGCCCGGCACAGTCCCTCCACAATGGTCACCAGCTCGGGCGCGGAGTAGTCGGCGAACTCGATGGTGCGGGTGAATCGCGACGAGAGCCCGGGGTTGGCGGCGAGGAAGGCGCGCATGTCGTTGGTGTACCCGGCGACGATGACCACGACGTCGTCGCGGTGGTCCTCCATCAGCTTCACCAGCGTGTCGATGGCCTCCCTGCCGAAGTCGGGACCGCTGCCGCCGGAGCCCGCGGAGAGCGTGTACGCCTCGTCGACGAACAGGACTCCGCCAAGCGCCTCGTCGAACTTCTCCTGGGTCTTGAGCGCGGTGCCACCGACAACGGCCGCGACCAGGTCGGCACGGGCGCACTCGACGAGCTGACCGGTGCGCAGGACGCCGAGCGCGGTGAGGATCCGGCCGTAGAGGCGGGCGATGGTGGTCTTGCCCGTGCCCGGGGAGCCGGTGAACACGAGGTGGCGGCCGAGCGGGGGCGACGGCAGCCCGGCGGCGGCCCGGCGTTCGGCCATCTGGTGCAGCCGGACGAGGGTCTCGACCTCGCGTTTGACGCCGTCGAGCCCGACCAGGCCGTTGAGTTCCTCCAGCAGGTCCGCGATGGCGCCGGACTCGGCGTGCCGCGGCGCCGGGATGCCCGCCGCGGGCGCCACCGAGTCCACTGTGGATTTCTCGGACTCGTCGCGGATGTCCTTGCCCCGGTTGCGCTCGACGCGGCAGCCGCGCACGTCGACCTGTTCCTGGGAACGCAGCACGACACCGTCGCCGAAGTTGCCCTCGACCACGCAGCCGGTCATCCCACCGGACGCCGCGCCCTCCCAGACGACACCGGTCGCGCACTCGCGCACCGAGCCGCCCTCGACGAGCAGGCGCGCGTTGCCCCGGGCGCGCAACCCGGCGGACTTGGCCCGCTCGACCCGGGGTTCGACCAGGGCGACCTCGCCCGCTTCCTCGACCGTGACGGCGGTTCCGGCGCCGCCGGTGGCGGCGAACCTGGTCAGCCGGGCGGATCCCCCACCGCCGACCAGGACGGCGTCGAGGCCGCAGTCGGTGAAGGCGCAGTCGGTGAGTTCGGCCCGCGAGCCGTCGAGGATGTGCAGGCCGTGGCCACGCGCGCCGCGGACCTGGGTGCGCTCGATGGTCGCGGTGGCGCCCTGGACCAAGACGATCCCCTGCGCGCCGGGGCGGTCGATGACGCAGTCGTGGAGGGACGGCGTCGAGCCCGCTCCGACGAGCACACCGACAGCGTCCACTTCAGACAGCGTGGTGCTGCCGACGGACAGCGTGCTGTTCTCCTCCACCACGATGGCGGGCCCGGAGATCCGGCTGATGCGGCAGTCCCGCAGCGTGCCGCCACCGCCGTCCGCGGCGAGGAACGCACCCGCCGATTCCGTGACGACGCAGTCGATGAGCCGGGGCGCGCCGCCGGACCGCGCGACCACGGCGGTGGTGGCGATACCGCGCAGTTCGCTCCCGCGCAGCTCCGCGCCGCCGCCGTCGAAGACCAGCACGCCCGCGCCGCCGGGGTTGGTGACCACGCAGTCGCGGCCGAACAGTTCGGCGCCGCCGCGCACGGCCACCGCGACGCCGGACTCGGCGGCGACGGTGCACTCCTCCATCCGCAGCGCCCCGGCCCGCAGGTCGACGGCCACCTCGCCGTCGCGGTGCGCGATGACGACACCCGACACCGACGCGTGCTCGGCGGCCAGGTTCAGCGCGGGCTCGCCGGTCGACTCGATACGGACCTCGCCCGCCGCGCCCGCGCCGGAGAGGGTGATCTCCCGCTCGATGACCACGGACTCCCGGTAGACGCCGGGCCGCACGGAGATGACGTCACCGTCGACGGCGGCGGCGATGGCGTCGTTGATGGTGCGGAAGCAGTCGGCGTCGGTGGCGGAGACGCCCAGCACGGACCGGGTCCCGCTCACGCGTCCAGCCATCCCGGCGCTCCCGTCTGGTCGGTGTCCGGGCGGTGGGGGTTGCCGCCCAGGTAGTCCAGGAGCCCTTGCCGCTCGTCGACACCGGCCACCACCCGCCGGACATCGGCGACGGCGTGCTCGGTGGGGGTGGGGGGTCGCTGGCTCATCGGCTCTCCTCGGTACCTGGGGTGCGGTTCACGCCGCGGGAAGCGCGCCGAACCAGTGCGCGGCGTCGGGGTGGTGCGGGATCTCGACGGCAGAGCGCGCCTCGGCCGCGGCGCGCAGGGCGGTGAGGGCCCGCTCGACCGGGGCGCCGTCCTCGGCGAGCAGCACGCGATCGGCCTCCACGGCCAGCACCCGCAGCGCGGTGTGGGCGGGGAGGACGACGTCGTGCCCGCGGTCGTCGTCGAGGAGCCCGTCGAGCCTGCGCGCGGTAGCGCTCCAGATGAGCAGCTCGACGTCGCCCGGCACGGCGGCGCCCACGGTGGCGACGGCGAGCATGGGTTCGGGGAGGTTGAGGAGTTCCCCTTCGCGCCGTTCGCCCCGCTCGGCGCCCCGGACGACGACGCCGCGCCAGGTCGGCAACCGCCGGAGGCCCGCGGCGAGGCAGGTGTGGAAGGCGGTGTCGTAGCTGCCGGGTTCCTCCGCGAACACGCGGACGACGGCGAGTTCGGTCACCAGCGCGGCGTGCTCGCCCGCGGCCCTGAGGCCCGGTCGCTCGGCGAGCAGCCGGACGACCGCCTGGGTGGCCGAGTCGTAGCGCGTGCCGAGCGCGGCACGGACCTGCCGCCGCTGCGCCTCGGTGCTCACGGCCCCGGCGGGCACGACGCTGGGCACCTTCGTGGGAGTCGGGGCTGCCGTGACCGCGGGCGCCTTGGTCGGGACGGGAGGTTTCACCTCCACTGGACGCGGGGTGAACACGTCGCCCGCGGTGGCGGAGGCGGTCTCGGTGAGGGGCGGCGGGGCGCTGGTGGTCGGCGCCGCCGACTTGGCGGTGGTCACGAGGGGTAGCCCGGTCGGCGGACGCTGGGGGCTTTGCGGCAGGTCGGGCAACGGCTCGATGACCGGCGGCGCGGGCTCGGCCCTGGTCAAGGACACGACCTGGTCCCGGCTCACCCGGGTGGCGGTCTCCGAGTCGGTCGACCTCCGGGCCGCTTCCTCCCGGCGCACCCGCGTGGCGGGCGGCTCGCTCGGCCTCCGGTGCAGGGGAGGCAGCGGAGCCTGGCTGCCCCTAGTGGTGGCCGGGGCGACAGCGAGCTGATCGCCGAGCCGAGTCGAACGCGCTCCGGTTGCCGCCTCGAACGACCGTCGGAACTCCTTGGCAGCGGATGCTTCCTCCTGGCGCACCCGAGTGGTGACCGCCGGGTCGCCCGGCGTCCGCTCGAGCGCCGCCACCTGATCTCGGCTGACGCGCGCGGTGGCGGACGGGTCGACGTCGTCGGGGAGTTCGATGACGGAAAGGACGCCGTCGCGGTCGATCGTGATGGTGGACGGGGCGCGTTCGGACTTCGTCGGGGGTTTGAGGCGTTCGGCCAGGGCGCGGGTGGCCTTCACCGCGCCGGGAGTGGCGGCGATGACGAGGAGGGTGGCGCGGAGGTCGGCGGGGAGGTCCGCGACCAGGGCGCACAGGGCGTCGAACACGGGGGCGGGCAGCTCGTCGGCCGCGACCAGCAGTTCGGGGTAGGGGCCGGTCGGGGTGTTCAGGGCCGCGTCGAGGACGGTGGTGTCGGGGCGGGCCAGGAGGCCGCGGGCGATGACGTCGAGGGACCAGCCGGGGGCGAGGCGGTAGCGGGCGGGGGCCGTCTGCGCCAGGCCGGTGACCGGGGCGGACCAGCGGTCGACCACCGGGGCGCAGGCGGGCCGGTAGACGCTCTCCACCACGAACGGTTCCCACGTGGGCCGCACCGGGGCGCCGTGCCGCATCCGGACGGCGGCGCGCAGTTCGAAGGCCACGGCCTGGGCGATGTCGACCTCGTCGCGTTCGCCGTAGTGGGTCAGGACGGTCCGCACGCGGACGTCGTCGGGGAACCGGCGCAGGACGTTGGCCACGGCACGGGGTGTGGGGGTGGGTTCACCGGGGGCGCCGACGACGAGTGTGGGCCGGTCGGGGTCGGGGACCGCCTGCCGGATGGGGTCGGCGGGACGGGGCGCGGTCGTGGCGCGGATCCACAGCCCCACCGGGATCTCCTCGACGGTGGCGGGGAGGTCGTCGGGCAGGTCCGCCTGCCACGGCGGCTCGGGGAAGCGCTTGCCCGCGGGGCGGGGTTCGTCGTCGCCGTGGGTCGTCCAGCCGGTGGGGGCGAAGGCGTGGCCGTCGGGGAGGGTGACGAGGTCGCCGTCGGGGGCGGTGACCTCCATGCCGAGGCGGTCGGCCAGCCTGCGGGCGAGGGGGACGACGCCGTCGGCGGGGTGGGCGGGGGTGTGCAGGCGGATCGCGGGTCCGACGTGGTCGTCCAGGTCGGCCACGACCCAGGGGTCCAACCGCGACACGGCCTCGCGCGCCGATTCCCCGACGACGACCGACGTGCGGTCGGGCTCCGGTGCCAGGGCGGCGGCGTACGCCACGGCTTGCTCGTCCGCACCCGGCTCGCGCACGACCACCGCGTGCCCCGCCCGCTCCACCGCGACCGCCACGACACCCTCCTCGCCGGAACTTCCCGCCGGGCACCTGCCCCGCACCCACCACACGGCCGGGCGGCCCCCGGCGGTTCACCACCGTCGGTGAACTTTCGGTGGCCTCAGCCACCACCTCCCCGGCACCACAGCCGCGACGCACTGCTCAGCGAGGCCAACTGCCTGCCTTCCTGAGCAGAACAGCCACGGCCAGGACCTCGGCTGCTCCTGCCACCAACTCCGTGGCGACGCCGAGACCTGAGTTGTCCACAGGCCGACCACGACCACCCCAGTGACCAATTGCGCCGAATAGACTGAAGAAATAGGGGTGCCCCTGGCGGGGGACCCCTGCGCGAGCGAGCGGCATCAGGTCGGCCTGGCGCTCGCACCTGCCGGCAGGCAGGTGTGAGCGAGGTCTCCGGCTGTGGGTCAGGTCGGGTTCTCGTTGTCCGGGTCGGGGTCTTCGACCGAGGCCGGGGGGAAGGGGCGGCCTCGGGGTGGGAACTCCAGGACCCGGGGTTCCTCCGCGTCGGAGCCGATGACCAGGGCGATGATGTTCCACGTGCCGATGGCGGCGGCGATCTCCGCGATGAAGCCCGCGTCCACCGGGCCGTCGGTGATGACTCGGTAGCGGCCGCCGGTGAAGTCCATGACGATGTCGGTGCCCAGCAGGGGGATGGGTTCGCCGCGGCGGGCCAGGTCGCGCATGCGTTGGGCGTCGGCGGTGCGGAGGTGGCGGGCCAGGGCTTCCGCGCGCTCCTTCGCGCCTGGGGTGTCGTCGGCGGATTCGAGGGCCGTGTCCAGTTCCTCGCCTACCTCGTCCACGTGGGACAGCCAATCCGGATTGTCCGAAGTGGATAGTGACGCGTAGTCGGTCGCGATGCCGTGGGGTAGGCCGCGGGGTGCGCCCGGTACCGGATCGCCCGGGATGAAACGGTTCTGGGCGTCCAGTGGGATCGCGTGCACCCGGCCGAGGCTGGGAATGGCGTCGGGGGTCGCGGGGACGATCGTGCCTTGTTGGGGGTCGACGAGGGAGACCACGCCCTCGTGGTTGACCACGTTCCACGCGTGTCCCCGTCCGCCGCCCGCGCCGAAGGCGATGACCATGGCGTCGGCGCCGTGGCCCGCGCGGGTGACCCGCTCGATCACCTCCGCCAACGCCTGGGGGCCGGTGCCGATGAACTCAGGCGCGTACGAGGTCCACTCCGCCGCCTGCGTCACCGCCCCGCGCGGGGCCTGGCCGGGGGTGCCGATGCCCGCCACCCGGGGCACGCCGTGGTAGGTGGAGTGGAAGGAGACCACGGCGTCCACGCAGTTGATGTCGCGGCCCGGGTCGGAGCGGACGCCGTTGACCAGGTCCACCCAGGTGTTCGGGTCGCTGAAGCGGGTTCCGGGCGGCACCACGGATTCCAGGGCGTGGACTTCCGACGGCGTGGCGGGGGCCAGGACGTCCCGGATCGCACGGGGACCGGGCGGCTCGGGCTGGGTCACCGGACCGGAGTCGGCCTCGAAGTCGTCCCGAGAGCGCTTCGTCCCGCGCGGGCCGTCCGCCGGGCCCGGACCTGACGTCGGGGTGGCCTTCGGCGTCGACGGTGCCCACGGGCCGGTGACCTCGTCCACCCCGAACCGGCGCAACGGGATCCCTTGGCTGCTCCCGGCGTTGTTCGGATCCGCCTCCCAAGCCTGGTCCTCCTGAACCGTGCTGAGCCCACCGGTCCGGGAGCTCGAGCCGAGGTTCGACGTGGTCGGCGGAACCCGAACCGGCCGGGGCGCGCCCTCCGGCGGCACCACCGGATCAGGTCGCACGGCGGGCTGCTGGATGTCCGGCGCCGCCGTCCGCGCCGCCACCCCGTCGGCGATGTCCCTTGCGGTGAAAGCACTCCCGTTCGGCACGGTGAAGTTGTGCGGTCGCACGTCGAGCCCCAACCCGGCCACGAAGTCGACCACCTGGTTCAGCGCCACCCCGGGCGCCACGTGCAGGGTCCGGCCCTGGTCGTCGCGACCGACGACAGCGGGCGCGGGCGGTGCGGGCGCCGGTGTCCCGTTCGGGTGCAGGGTCGCCCCGTCGCCGGCCCGGGTGATCCCCAACCCCGTCGGCGGCGCGGTGTTCGTGCCGGTCCACACGTCCGCGATGGTGATCAGGCCCTCGCGCAGCGCGTCCGCCTCCCACACCCGGACCCGCACGTCGTCGGTGGTCGTGACCTTCACCGTGCCCGGCGGGGTCGTGCCGCCGCCGAACCAACCCTTGATCTTGCGGCCGAGAGCCGGGACCCAGTTCGTGTTGCGCGGCTTGACGTCCACGAAGAACTCGGTGGTCACGTCGAACAGGTACGACCGGCCGCCCTGCGACTCGACCGTCAGGTCGAACCGGCCGTTCGTCCTGGCGTCCGGGTTCGCGATGCCGCTGTCGGTACCGGCGGTCGGGGCGGTCGACAGGTTCGCGGGGCCGGGTGTCAGCTTGTCGTTCGGGTTCAGCACGGTGCCGCCGCCCTGCCCGGCCGCGGTGATGCCCCGCGTCCAGGTGACCGTGCGCGAGGACCCGCTCAGGCTGACGTCCTCGGTTTCCCGGCCGTGGTCGACCTTGCCGCCGCCCCCGGGCAGTTGCACCTGCCGGAACGTGCCCGGCACGAACCGCCCGGCGATCGACAGGTCGACCAGGTCGTCGTACAGGGCGTGCTTGGCGCCGACGATCCCCCTCGTCGTGTACGTGGGGCCGCTGAACAGCGACCAGCCACCGTTGTGCAGGGCTGTGCCGGTGGTCAGCGAGTGCAGCGCGTACTCCGACGTCGTGCCCTTGTTGGTGTAGGTGGACCGGTTCGCGGCGGCGGTGGTGAAGTTGTTGCGCGGCAGGTTGTTCCCGTTCCCCACCGGCTGGTTCGACATCTGCGCGAAGACCGCCTCGCGGATCGCCTTGACCGTGTCCGAACCCATGGACTCGATGTGCCACTGGGCATCGGGGTCCAGCGTCTGCTGCTGGACGTGGTTGGCGTCGGTCGGCGGCAGCTTCAGCGGGTTCTGCGCCAGCACGTCGAAGGTGGGCGCGGTGGTCGGCGCGGTCATCGCGGGCGACGACCGGGGGTCCGGCGCGACCAGGTCCACCGACCCGTTCACCGTGACCGGCGTGGTGGCCATGTCACTGCGGTTGAACAACCGGGTGATGTTGAGCGTCATCGTGTCCGCCGCGGGCAGCGGGGTGCGGACGCGGGAGATCTCCAGCGAGTACGTGACGTCGTGGGACGCGCGGTCGAGCTGGTCGAAGGTCAGCAGCCGCATCGGCTTGAGCGTCTTGCTGCCCGGCGCGACCTCCGACTCCGCGACCTGCCTGCTGACACCGGTGAGCGCGCCGAACATGCCGAGCTTCGACCCGGGACCGACGGTGACCGAACCGTCGGGGTTGGTGGTGCGCGGCGCGGCCGTGCGGTGCAGCGCGTCGGTCTGCAACCCGGCGGAGAGCTGGTAGGAGCCGGTGTTCTGCTGGGCGTTCGTGGTGGTGATGTAGGAGTAGGTGGTCTGCGAGTTCGGCACCAGCGGCGTGATCCGCGACGCGGGCCGGACCACCGCGGGGGGCGCGGGCTGGGCCGTGGGCGTCGCGACGATCCGGATGTCCACGACGTCCTGGTAGAACGGGTCGTTGTTCGGGATGGACACGATGCCGCTGTCGCTCAGCACGTCCTTGAGCGACAACATCCCCCGTGGACTGCCGAACAGCTCCGTCAGCCGCTCCAGCACGTCCCGCTGCCACTTGCCCGTCACGCCGAGCTCGTCGAGCCGCGCCCGCGCGCCCACGAGCGGGTCCGGCCCGTGCATGCGGGAGTTGAAGACCGTTGTCGTGCCGTGGGAAACGTAGCCCGGGCCGCCGTTGATCAGGTGCTGCGTCGCGCCGGTGGGGGCGGGCGCGTTCGGCAGCACGGCCGTGATCTCCGGCGGCACCGGCAGGCCGCTCTGGGTGAACAGCTCGGCCGCCGTGCGCGCGGGGAGCTGCACGAGCACGCCATCCGGCTCGTCCACGGTGACCGGCACGGTTTCCGTGGTCGCGGTCTTGATGCTGTTGCGGATGTTGACGTCGCCGGTGTAGGTGTAGCGGACGTCCATCGCCACCCACACCGTCGGGCCCTTGTAGTTGTAGAGCTGACGGCCACCGGGCGTGAGTTCGCTCGTCTTTCCCCTGCCCCAGCGCTTGTTCCCGCCGAACACCATCCGCACCCGGGCGCCCCACGGCGACACGCGCCGGGGCATCGCGTCGAAGGCCAGTTCCGCCTCGGCGCCGAACTGGCGGTGCTTGGTGTTGTTCACGACCAGGTCGCCGTCCTGCCTGCGCTGCAACTGGCCGTCCTTGCGCACATCGACCACGCGCGGCGCGGAATAGGCCGCGGTGGCGGACAACGAGCCGTTCATGTCGGTCAACCGGCCGGGTTCGACCAGCTTGTGCGGGCCGCCGACCTCACCGTTGAGGCCCAGCACGCTGAACCCGCGCCGTCCGACCTGGGACACGAACCCGCGCACCGCGTTGGCCGCCGCGGTGCCCGGGCGGGTCAGGTTGGAGAGCTTGTAGCGGATCTGCCGGTTCGGCAGGCCACCGCCGCGGTTGGTCTCGGTGACGGTGCGCGTGCCCCACGACGGCCACATGCCGCCCGCCCACGGGGAACGCCGGGTGACCGGCGCGGGCATGTTGGGCGGCGGGGCGGGCACGGGCAGCGTCTCCACGCTCTTGGCGAGCACGATGTCGAGTGCGTCGACGCTGTTCTGCGTGACCCGCACGTGCTCGATGCCCGCGAACTCGCCGAACAGCTCCGGGTCGACCACCACCGTGCCGTTGGCCAACGCGGGCGGGGTGCCGACGAACAGGCCCGGGGTCATCGTGCTCGCCGTGACCGGCTGGTCGGACCACGCGAACTTGTCGACCGGCGCGGACACCGTGACGGCGTTGTGGAACGTGCGCTTGCTCAGCTGCGGGGTGTTGGCGGCCAGGTTGACGTTCTGCGTGAGCGCGTTGGTGATTTCGGCGGCGGTCGGTTCGGTGAGCCTGTCGGCCGAGTTGGGGCCGAGGGTCATCTTGCCGCCCATGAAGACCCGGCGGAACCAGTTGGGCTCCACCGTCTGCCGGTGGACGACGACGATTTCCATGGTGCCGTCGAAGCCCCGGTACTCGCCGCCGTACGCGGTGACGCGCCCGTCGCGGCCGTTGGTGCCGACGATCGACGCGCGGCTCCGCTCCCAGGTGCCGGAGACGACGAACCTGGGCAGCGCGGACGACTGCGTACCGCCGCCCTCGGGCTTGCCGGACGGGCGGTCCTTGAAGATCGGCCGGAACTCGAAGCCGAGGCCGAGACGCGCGTTGCGGCTGAGCTGGTCGTTGCGCCTGCGCTGCGAGGTCGCGTGGTCCTGCACGGTCGCTTTCGCCTGCCCGGAGGGGAAACTCCCGGCGGGCGGGGTGATGGAAGCGTAGATCTCGAGGGTGTGCTGGAAGCCGCCGGAGATCCAGTTGACCTCCTCGCCGCCGTGCAGCGCGTTGTAGAGGGCGGTGACCGTCTTGGGGTCGCTGTCGAACTTCTCGTTGACCGCGTCCTGGCCCGTTTGGTCGAGCCCGTTGGTGATGAAGGTGACGATGTCGTTCTTGCGCGGCACGGCGGTGATGTCGTCGGTGCCGATCCGGTAGGGCTGGTTGCCCGCGGTGCGCGGCGAGGAGTTTGTCGGCGAGAGGTGTTGCGGGATGGGCAAACCGAGTTCCCGCGCCACGGGAACGGGAATGGTGACCAGTTCCGTGACCGTGCCCTGGGTGGGCGCGTTCGCACCGACCGCGACGTCGAGCGTGCGGGTGACCTGGTAGACCAGCTCGGGCTGCGTGGCGTTGCGTTCGACCGCGGACTCGTTGCCGCGGGTGTAGCCGCCGGTGCGCTGGCTGGCGAAGTCGCTGAACAGGCCGAGGAACCACTGGAAGTCGCTCGTGTCCATGCCCGCGGCCATGCCGAGGGCGGCGGTGATGTCGCTGCCCTTGTTGATGACCGACGACGGCGCGGTGCCCGTGCGCTGCTCGTCGACCTTGTTGGACGGGCCGAGCAGGCTCACCTGCGGGGCGCCGTTGGGCGTGACCACGACCTGCTGGCCGCCGATGGTCTCGGTGACGCGGCCGTTGTCGCGCATGTGCCGAACACCCGGCGAGGACAACAGGTCCGCGACCGACTTGCGGTGCTGGGCGCCGACCTGCGTGGTGATGCCGTCGGTGAAGGCCGTGGGGACCCGGACCGCGTCGGAGGTGAGCTGGTCGCGGCCGTTGTCCGGCAGCGCCACGGGAGCGGTGTTGGTCGGCACCACGGCGGGCACCCGCATCCCGACATCCACTGTGGACACCGCGGGGTTGGGGTTGCCGATCCGGGTGGCGGTGATCTCGATGTCGGTCTCCACCCACGCCCGGTCGGCGGTCCGCACACCGGGCCTGCTGGTGTTGTTCGACGTCATGCCCTGGTTGCGCCTGAGGGTGAACCCGGCGGAGGCGACCGGGCGCAGGAACGGGACGACGTCGACGATCGGCACCAGCGACACGAACGGCACGCGGACCGGCAGGTTGGACGACGTGGAGATGGCGACGGGGTTGGCCGCGTCGTCGCGCACCGTCTTGACCACGTCGGGGTGGGAGTTGGGCACGGCGTTGACGGTGGCGGACTTGCGCGTGTCCCCGGGGCGCTTGGGGGTGCCGGTGAGCAGGACACGGGCCTGGGTGCCGTCGCCGAGGGTGACGGTGATCTCGTGGCCCTGGTTGATGATGTCGTCCAGGTGCTGCTCGACGGCCTGGCGCGCGGCCTGCCCCGCCTGCCCCGCGATGGCCGCGTTCTGGTCGCCGAACAGGCCGGTGACCGAGTTCTGCACACCGGTGGTGTCGCCCATCCGCTCGACGGCGATCCGCTCGGCGAAGGGCACGTCGGTGAGCAGGGTGAGGCCGCGTTCGACGTCGCCCTGCTTGGCGGCGTTCTTGGCCTCCGCCGCGAGGTCCTTGGCGTTGCGGGCCGTGTTCGCGGCCGAGGTGGCCGCCGCGGCGGCGGCCTGGGCGGCGGTGTCGGCGTCGTCGCGGGCGGTGGTGAGCTGGTTGTACAGGTTGTCGACCAGATCGGCCTGCTGGTCGGCCTGGGTTTGGGCCTCGTTGGCCTCGTCGCGCAGTTGTCCCGCGGTCCGCGTGTCCCGCACGATCTGCGCGGACATGGGGTCGCGTTGACCGGTCAGGGTGACGATCTCGGCTTCCTGCTCCGCGACGGTCCGCTCGCGGGGATCCGGTGCGGTGCTCTGCGGTGCGCTCTGCTGGGCGTTGCTGGGACCCGCGTTCTGCTGTGCGGCCGCCGCTTTGTCGCGAGCGATGTCCCGTTTGGTCTGGTCGACCTGGTTCTGCAAACCTTCGATGCGTTGGGTCAGTTGGCCTTCGCGTTCGGTGAGCAGGCGCAGGTCCTCGGCGGCGGTGTCCGCGAGCCCCAGGCGGCGCTGGGCCTCGTTGTGCAGGCGCAGTTCGGTGGCGGCCTCGGTGGTGATCCGGGTCTGGAGGCCGACGGCGGTGGCGACCGCGTCCGCCGCGGCCTGCCGCTGGGTGATGGTGGTCTGGTGGTGGGTGTTGGTCTGCGTGGCGGCTTGGGTGGCGGCCTGGGTGCGTTGGCCCGCCGTCTGGGCGCTGGTGTTGGCCGCGGTCGCGGAGACGTGCGGACCGCGGGCGGCGGCGTGCGCGGCGGCCTCCTGGGTGCGCAGGGCCGCCAGTCGCGCCTGGGTGCCGCGCCGGGTCCGGGTGGCGGTCTCGAGTTGGGTCCGCAGTGGACGGTGGGTCTCGACGAGGGTGTCGAGTTCGATCTGGGCGCGGTCGCGTGCGGTCTGGGCGACCAGGGCCGCCGCGGGGGTGGCCGCGTTGTTCATGCCGGTCTGCGCGTCCGTGACCCGCTGCGCGATGACGTCTTCCTGCTGGTCGGCCCGGTCGTTGCGCTGCTGGAGCAGGCCCTCGGCGCGAACCTGGTCCTCCAGGGTGGCGACCTCGGTGTTGATCTGGCCGCGGATCTGGTTGAGCCGCTGGATCAGCGGCGCGGCAACGGCTTGGGTGGCCGCGACCGCGGCCTGGGCCTGCCGGTTGGCCTCGTTCGCCGCGACAACCTGGGCCTGCGCGGACCGGCGCTGCTGCTCGGCCGCCAGCACCGAGCGCTCGGCCGCGGTCTGGTGGCCTCGGGCGTCGGTGACGGCTTGCGCGGCGAGGTTCGCCACGTTGGCGATGGGCCGCCGCCCGAACGAGTCACCGATCGCCTGCGGCCCGGTGCTGCCCGCGTTGTCGAGGGTCGGCCCGCCGATGAACTCCCCCGCCGGGTCGAGCGTGATCGCCCAGACCTTGCCCGCGGGTGGGGTCTTGGTGCCCCAGGTGCCGTCCTGGGCATCGACGTGGGAGACGACCCCGTCCTGGTTGACGATGTTCCACGCGTGCCCGTCCTTGGCGCCGGGCGGTGTGGTGAACACCAGGGCGTCGGTGCCGTGCCCGCCCTCGCGGACGCGCCGCACCACCTCGTCGACGGCGGCCTTGCCCTCGCCGATGTACTGGGGCGCGTACCCGGTCCGCTCCCCCGCCCGGCCCGCGCTCTGCCTGCCGGTGCCCGCGTCGGTGGCCTGACCCCGCCAGGTCGAGTGGAACGCGACGGTGGCGTCGACGCAGTTGAGGGTGCCGCCCGCGGGGTTGATGGACCCGACCCACCGGCGGAAGTCGCTGAACCGGCCGGGCACGGAGAAGGCGGGCTTGCGTCGTTGGACCTGCGGGGCGACCTCGACCTTGCGCCGCTTCACGCCTTGGCCGTCCGGCCCGGCGGTCGCGACGGCGGTCTGGGGCGTCTTGGCGGTGGTGGGGAGGGAAGGGGTGCTGGTCGTGGGCCGGGTGAGTTCCGACTCGCCGACCTTGTCCTTGCGACCCGCGTCCGCCCGCCGCTTTCCGCCTGCGGTGGATTGGGTGGCGCGGGGCAGTCCCTTGCCGGACGGACCAGGTGTGGTCGCTGTCGAGTTGGCCTGGCTCACCGTGCTTGACGTGCTGCCCTGGCCCACGGCCTTGGTAGCGGCCGACTGCGCGGCGCCACTCTGACCGGAGTTGGTCTGGCTGACCCCGGCCTGCGTGGAACCGGTCTGACTCGCCGTGCTCGGTATGCCGTTCTGGCCCACAGCCACCTTGTTCGCCGCGGCGCCGTTCTGACCGGAGTTGGACTGACTGGTGCCTGCCTGCGTGGAACTGGTCTGGCTCACCGTGCTCGGGGTACCGCCTTGCCCCACCGCGACCTTGTTCGACTGCGACTGCGTGGCCCCGCTCTGCCCCGAGGTGGACTGGGTGGTCCCGGCCTGGGTCGAGCTGGTCTGGCTCATCGTGCTCGGCGTGCCGCCCTGGCCCACCGCGACCTTGTTCGAAGTCGACTGCGACTGCGCGGCGCCGCTCTGGCCGGAGTTGGACTGGGTGGTGCCGGTTTGGGTGGCGGTCGTGGCGGTCTGGGACGTGGTTTGCGCTGTGCTCGGGGCGTTGGTCGTCGAGGTCGTCGAGGTCGAGGTCGTCGAGGTCTGAGCGGTTGTGGCCGGGGTGGTCGAGGTCTGGGACGTGCTCGTGGACGTCGTCGAGACCGGCTGCGTTTGTGCGGTGGCCGGGGTGTTGGTCGTCGAAGTCGTGGGGGCTGTCGTCGTCGAAGTCGTGGTCGAGGGGGTCGTGCTCGGAGTCGTGGTGGGCTGCCCCGCGTTCTGACCACGCGTGGTGCCCTGTGACGTACTGGTCTGCTGCCCGGTCTGGTTGCCGGATTGGCCGACCGTGCCGTTCTGCCCCTGCCCGCCGGTGTTCGTCGCGGTACCGGGGACCTGCGGACCGGGCCCGGCGCCGCCGGGTTGCCCGGTGCCCACCTGGGGACTCAGCGTGCCGCCGGTGACCGGCACGGGTGTGCCTGTCTTGGGTCCGATCAGCCCGCCGACGGTGTCCGTCGGCCCGGTGTTCGGTCCCAGCAGCGGGGCCGTCGGGTCGTCCACCGAGACCTTGTCGTCCTCCACGACGATGTCCGGTCTCGTCACCGGGTTCTCCCCCGTGCCGTTCGCGCCGGGGGTCGTCGGGGGCGGCGGCGTGTGCAGGGCGTCGCCGATCGTCGTACCCACCGCGCCCGCCGTGCCGGACACCGCGCCCGAGGTGGCGGAGTACGGGTTCATCTCCCATTCGCCCTCGGTGATGTACTTGTACAGCGCCTCGGTGAAGGTTTCGTGGAACGCCTCGACACCGATCTCGGTGAGGTGGTGCGGCACGGCCTTGTGCCAGTCGAACTTGCCCTTGGCGATCTTGCCCAGCCACGAGTCCAGACCGGACGTGGAGACGTGCGCGATGGCCTTGCCGATCCCGGCCAGCGGCAGGGTCAGCGCGCCGCCGAGCGCGCCGACCGCCACCGCCGACAGCGTGTACTTCGGGTTCCACTCCGTGCGGCTGCCCATGCCGAACTGGATGAGCTGGGCCAGCACGTCGATCACCAGCTGGAACGCGATGCCCAGGAGCTCCGCCTGCAGCACCCGGATCAGCAGCCTGCCCAGCAGCGTCTTGAGCAGCCACCGCACGATCGCCATGCGGGCGGCGAGCCAGGCCATGCTGCCGCCCGCGGTCGGGCCCGCCATGGCGATGGCCCAGGCGATCTCGACGATCAGCGAGACCAGCGTCAGGATCGACACGATCTTGACGTACTCGACCTCCAGCGCCAGGTCCCGCAGGAACTTCGCCAGCGCCCGGAACTGCTCGTCGGCGATGGAGAGGTAGTTGTCGCTGCCCTCGACGTACGGGGCCATCCGGTTGGCGAAAGCCAGTTCGGCGGCCCCGGTGAAGGTGGACCGGATGCCGGCCACGGCCCGCCGCAGGTCCGGCGCCAGTTCGCCGGTCAGCCGGTTGGCGGTGGTCTCCCACGCGTCCGCGAGCGCCCGCAGCTTGTCCTCGTTGGCGTCCGGCCACTCCTCGCCGGTGAGGACCTGGAACAGCTTGCGCACCTCGTCGGAGACCATCATGGCCATGGCCGGTCACACCTCCACGTCGATCACGTCAGGGACCACTGGCGTGGACCGGTCAGGGCGGTACGGCGGCGTTGGCGTCCTCGTCGGTCTCGCGGAAGACGCCCGCGGTGGTGATGGTGCGGCTCCCGGTCTCGCCCAGGGACTTCTGCAGCAGGCGCAGGAACTTCAGCGCCTGCTCCTCGCCGGGGCGGTAGCCGGAGTCGAACTTCTCCCCGATCTCGCCGGTGCCGCCCGCGCCGCGGTTGGTGTCGGCGGCGATGAACAGCTGGTTGCAGATGTCGACCGCCAGGTCCACAGTGGCCCGGATGTTCACGCCGCCGTTGCGCAGCGCCTCGGGGTCGACCGCCAGCCTGCTCACCGCGGTCCCCCCTGCGGGGTGCCGTTGGCGACGGCGGTGTCGAACATGGCGTCGAGTTCGCTGATCAGGTCGTCGGCACTGTCCTTGGTGAACGACATGCCGTTCGGCATCACCCCGGCGAAAACGCTTGCGGTGGCCGCCGCCGCCTGGTCCTGGGCCTTGGCGACCACGTCGACCAGTCGGGCGGCCAGTTCGCCGGGGGCCAGGTCGCGCCAGCGGCGGCCGTGGAACTTGAGGCCGACCAGCTTGCCCTGGCCGTCCACAGTGGCCTCCACCATCCGGTCGTCGGCCGCGACGGTCGTGCTCGCCTCGGCCACCTTGGCCACGGCCTCGGTGATGCGCGTCTGCTGCTCCCGCAGCTCGACCAGCGCGGCGGCCAGTTCGTTGTGCAGTGGTGTCGACATCCGTTCCTCCTACGAGGTCGTCGCGGTCTGCTCGGTGGTGCGGGTGGGCTGCTCGACGGGCTTGCTCCGGGCACCGGTGCGCAGGTGCACGTGCGTGGTGACCAGCGGCTCGTCGATCTCGGGGGCGCCGCTGTCCGGGCGGCCGATGACGCCGTCGCCGATGTCGGTGTCGGTGCCCCAGACCTTCTCGTCCTCCGACAGCCAGGTGGTGCGCTCCCGCTCCTTCTCCTCGCGGCCCGCGCCACCCGCGCCCCCCATCCCGCCCATCATCGGCGGCATGAACGGCATCCCGCCGCGCTGGTCCTCGCGCCCGTCGACCGACCCCGGGCCGCCCGCGCCCGCACCCGCGTCGCCGCCGCGCCCCGACCAGTCCGACCACCCCTCGCCGGAACCGGACCCGAAGGCCCCGTCCGAGCCGACGCCCGCGCCGCCACCGGCCGCGCCCCAGGCGTCGAGACCGCCCGCGCCGCCGCCCGCGCCTTCGGCCAGCTTGCCGAGCTGTTCGGCGTTGAGGTCGACGCCGGGCAGGGAGCCCGGGGTGGAGCCGGGGCCGAAGCTGGCGCCGCCGTTGGCGCCCCCCGAGGAGCCGGGCAGCTGCGGGGACAGCGGATCCCGTTGGCCTGGCTGCCAGCCGTCGTCGCCGATGGTGCCGTCGGGTCCGTCGCCGACCACACCGGGGATGTCCCCGATGCCGCCGGGGCCGCCGTTGGCCGGGTCGCGGCCCGGTCCGGTGCCGGGCAACCGCCCGACACCGCCGCCGTTCGGACCGGGGAGCAGTGTCGGGAAGCCGCCGGGGCCGCCGTTGGGGCCGCCCGCGCCGGGCAGGTTCCCGACCCCGCCGGGGCCGCCGTTCGGGTCGTGGAGGCCGGGCAGGTTCCCGGTTCCGCCGGGACCGCCGTTCGGGCCGTTCGGGCCGCCGGTGAGGGAGTCGTTGAGCCCCGGGATGTTCGGTCCGTTGCCTTCGGGGCCGCCGTTCGGCGGGTCGATGTCGCCCTTGCCGTTGAGGTTCGGCACGTTGCCGTTGCCGCCGCCGCTGCCGTTGGGGGGCGGCGGGACGGTCGTGGGTGGCGGCGGGGGCGGGGTGTCGCCGGTGCCGTCGGGGCCGCCGTCGGGTGGGGTCGGGGGCAGCGTGCCGATGGTCGGCGGCGCGTTCTCCTTGAGGGTGCCGAGGCCGCGCGCGCTGCGCCGGTACGCGGTCTGGAGCTTCTCGAACTCCACGCGCGCCCGCTCGTCCATCTTCGTCAGCTCGGTGCGGATGTAGGTGCTGATGGCGGTGTTCGCCTGGTCCCAGGTGGACTGGAGGGTGAGGTCGCCGTCGACGACCGGCATCCCGGTCGGCATCACCGGTTTCGCCAGCCGGTTGGAGGCGTAGAGCGCCATCGAGTCCTTGATGTACTGCTCGGCCTTCGCGCGGTCCTTCGCACCCCACTGGTCCAGCAGGTACGGCGGCAGGCCCCAGCTCGCCATGTCCTTGGTGGCCCGGTCCAGGCCCTGGTGCTGGATGTGCTGGTGCACGCTCTCGATGAACAGCATGGCCGTCTTCGCGGGCTCCTCCCAGAGGAAGGTCCGCGAATCCCACCAGATGCCCGCCATGTTCTTGCCGAAGGTGGACAGCGCGTCCGCGGCCTCGGTCAGCCCGGTCGCGGTGGCCGGGGTCCGGTCCTCCGTGATCTGGTGGCGCAGGTCGTTGAAGGTGAAGGCGAGCCTGCGCAGGTTCGACTGGATCGCGAACGCCGCCTTGCCCTTGAAGGCGCTGTCGTCGCTGTCGAGGCCGTCCGCCCAGTACTTCGAGATGTCGGCCTTGTTGGAGAGGAAGGTGGTGTAGGCCGTGACGACGGTCGAGGAGTCGCGCAACCGCTGGACGTCCATCAGCCCGGTCTTGCCGGAGAACAGCGGCAGCGCGATGCTCTCGATGTCGTTGGTGGCGGTGTTCCACGCGTGGTAGGCGCCCTGGTTGTGGTCGACGCCGAAGTAGTACTTGTCCCAGGCGTGGTAGGAGTAGGAGTTCGCCGAGGAGCCCGGCGGGGTGAACTTGAACCAGGTCTGCGGCGTCTCGCCGGTGCCCGCCGCGCTGTCGAGCACGGCGTGCAGGTCGCTGCCCTGCCCGGTGACCGCGAACAGGATCTCGGAGAACGTCGCTCGGCTGAAGTCCCCGGTGGGTGGGACCTTGGGGTCTGGCATGGTGGCTCCTCGACTGAAGTCCCGTGGTTTCCGACTGGTCGAGCCCGGGTGTCAGCGGTCGCGGCACGCGGGCGGCGGGTGGCCCGCCGGGTCGGGGACGGCGCCGGGCGGGGAAGAGGGGGTGGGGGCGGGGCGTACCCGGCTCAGGCGCGGCCGCCGGTGTTGAAGTCGGGGTACTCCGCGACGAACCGCGTGATGTCGTACTGGGCCAGGTCGTCGGTCTCCTTGAACACGTCCTTCGCCGCGACGAGCGCGTTGCGGAACCTGACGATCGCCTGGCGCATCTTCTCGTTCTGCTGCTCGACCGAGCCGCCGAACCCCTTGCCCTTGTTGACCAGGTCCAGCGCGGCGTCCCACTTCTGCGTGCCGGGCTGGAGCTCGAAGTCGCCGTCGAGCGGGTTGGTCGGCGACTCGGTGGCCTCGTGCAGCAGGTCGTGCTCCATGTCGTCGAGCACGGCGATCAGTTGGTTGTACTTGGTCTCGTCGAAGGTGATGTGCTGACCCATGACTCTTCTTCTCCGTCTCGGATGGGGTGGGGACCGGCCGGGCGCCGGGTCCACGTGGATTTATCCACTGTGGACACCGGCGTCCCGGGTGGGTCACCCGAGCATGATCCCCTGGCCGCGCAGGTCGCCCTCGCCGAAGATCTCCTGCGCGTTGATCGACCCCAGCGACTGGGCGTTCAGCTTGGTCTCCATGTCGGTGTATGTGCCGGTCCAGGTGGTCTGCGCCTCCTGCCACACCGGGGTCGCCTTGCCCTGGGTGGCGACCTCGATGTTCTTCAGCGACGCGTTGAGGTTGGTCAGGATGTCGCCGAGCTGGCGGACGTACATGTAGAGCTGCTCGTTGAGCTCGAGGTAGCCGTCGTGGTCGATGTCGAACGCGGTCATGTCCGTGTGTCCTTTCGGGAGGGTGGGGAAGGCTCGCGGGATCAGACGTTGGCTGCGCCGTCGGCGTCGTTCTGGGTGTTGCGGTTGGTCTGCAGCAGGCCGTTGGCCTTGCCGTTGAGCACGTCGAGCTGGTTCTTCACCAGGGCGAAGTCGGCGGTCCAGTCGCCGATGGCGGCGGCCAGCTTCATGCCGGAGGTCGAGTTGTTGACCGCGGGCAGCATGCCCTGGATGTTCATGACGCCCTTGTTGAGGTCGGCCATGCCCTGCAGCGCGGTGTCGGTCGCGGTGATGATCCCCTGCAGGGTGGCGTCGTCGTAGGCATAGCGTGCCATGGTCGGTTTCTCCTTCTGGGTGTGGTTTTCCCGCGTTCCGCCCGGAGTGGGCGGAACGCTCGGCTTCGTCGTCGGTCAGGTGATGCGGTCGAGCACCGGCCCGGTGGGCAGGAGCGCGATCAGGTCGGCCGGGACCTGGGCCGCGGTGTCAGCGGGGTGGCCGAGCGCGGTCGCGGCGTCGGCGCTGGCAACCGGGTACTTGGTGCCCGCGTCGGTGACCAGGTACATCCCCGCGCCGGGCACCCCGGGCGCGGGCCGGGTGCGCACCAGCGTCCCGGCGCCCGGTTCGACCTCGACCCGGTCGGCGGTGCGGGTGTCGCGTTCGGCGCCCTGGGTGTCGGGGGCGCGCTCCCCGCCGATCTTCCCGCGCACGACGAGTTCGGCGGAGTCGCCGTCCCACCGCACGCACGGGGTGCCGCCCGCGAGGTCGAGGGGCGCCGGGAGTTCGGCGGGCATGGCGGTCTGCCAGTCGGGTGCGGGCAGCAGGGTGGCCTCGGCCACGGCGGACGCGGTGACCTGGCGGGGCGGCTCCTCGGCGGCGGGGTCGGCGACCAGCAGCGCGGCGACGGTGTCGGTCACCGGCAGCAGCCCGGTGGGCTGTGCGAGGTAGAACTTGCGTCCCACAACGGCTTCCGGCACCTGGATGAGCTGTCCGACCGCGGTCGGCCTGCCCGCGATCGTGGGGCCTTCGCCGCCGCGGCGCACCTTGGGCGGGCCCAGGTCGGGTCCGGCGGGCAACGCGTTGAGCCAGGACTCGGTCACGGGTACGGCGGTGCCGGGGTCGAGGCCGAGCGCGGCGGGCACCCAGGTGGCGGTGACGCGCATGCGGCGGTCGCGCCAGGCGAGGTGCGTGGCCCCGTCGGGGGCCCGGACGAGGAGCGCGCCGTCGGCCGCGGGCACCGGGTCGGGTGTCGTGCCGATCGCCAGCGCCACACCGGGTCCGTCTGTTGTGGACATCGCGCAGACCGCCCACCGGCGGACCGGGCCACCCGCGGCGGGCAGCGAGTCCGGGGCACCCATGATGCCGATCGGCCCGCCCTGGGGGACCCCCGCGAGGTCGGCGGTGTCGACGGTGGCGACCTTGGGGTCCTTGCCGAGCATGAGCCGCGCCGAGGCGTAGTTCAGCACGGGCCGGAGCCTGCCGTCCACCATGAGGTAGCGGCTGCCGGTGTCCTCGTCGACGACCAGCGTCCCGGGTTGGCGCCACGCGGTCGCGCCGCCCGGCGAGAGCAGGCCGACGACCAGGACGACGATCAACACCAGCCCGGCGACGGCCGTGCCGCCCGCCAGCCCGACCACGGTCCGCCGCAGTGGTCGGTCGACGGCGTCGGGGTCGACCCGCAGTACCGCGCTCACCAGCCTGCCCACGAGGAACGAGTGCGCCTGGACCTGGTCCCGCCTGCTGTACACGGTCTACCTCCTTCGCTGTCTACCTTGGACACGGGTGGCGCGGCGAAATGGTTCACCGACCGGACAACGGTTTCAGAGCCAGTTCGCGACGAGTCGCGTGTAGACGTCGAGCACCGAGAGGGCGAGCGGGATCACGGCGAGCGCGGTCGCCCAGTGCAGCAGGTCACCCCAGCGGCCCCAGCGCGGCACGAGTTTGCGGCCGGGCAACAGGTGGGCGGCGGCCAGTGCGAGACCGACGCCGACGACTACGGCGGCGAGCAGGAGCGGTCGCAGCGGCGGGTCGGCGTCGCCTAGCCCGGCGACCAGCAGCGTCGTGAGGCCGGCGAACGCGGGCAGCAGGGCGGCCAGCCGGTGGCGGACCGCGGTGAGTTCCCTGGCGTGCAACAACATCAGGACCGCCGTCACGGCGGTGAGGGTCTTGGCGTCCCACCTGGGGTTGACCGCGAGGATGGCCAGGGTGGCGGCGCAGACCGCGCCGAGGGCGACGAAGAACGCCGTGAGGTACGCGTCGGCGCGGTTGGCGCGGTCGACGACCTCGGCGCTGGGCCTCGGGTCGAGGTCCTGCTGGAACTCGGCCGCGCTGGTCGGCACCTGGTCGACGCCGAGCCCCGCGAGCCGCGCGGACACCAGCGGCGCGACCCGGACCAGGCACAGCGCGACCACCAGGGCGATCGACGCGGCGGCGGCCCCGCCGAGCCCGAACCCGACGGCGGCGCCCGCGCCCGCGGTGGCCAGCACCGCGGCGAGGGCGGCGGCGGTGAAGGGCGCGTCCGATCCGCCGACCGCCACCCGCGCGGCAGCGGCGGCGACCGCGGCGGCACCCGCCGCGGCCAGGATTCCCGGTCCGGTGAACGGGTGGTCGGCGGCGGGGACCGCCAGACCGGCGAGCGCGGCCGACGCGATCCCGGCGGTGGCCAGCACCAACGCGGCCGGTCGGTCGCCGAGCCCGCGCGAGGCGGCCGCGGCGGCGAGCAGCAGGACGGCGGCGAGCGATCCGGCGGACAGGACCATCATGGTGCCGGTGAGCCCGGCCGCGAGCACGGCGGTCGCGGCGAGCAAACCCATGACCGCCAGGAGAACGCGGCGGCCGAGCGCGGGCCGCCACCGGTCGTCGCGGGCGGTGAGTCCGGTGTGGACACCGTCGACCAGGTCGTCGAAGTCGACCAGCGGCAGCAGGGCGTCGCGGGGCCGCAGGTGCAGCAGGTCGCCGTCGTAGAGGCCGAGGGCGGCGGTGCCCTGGTCCTCGTCGAGCGGCTGTTCACCCAGCCGCTGCAACACCCAGCCGCCGTGCGCGAGGCCGGTGGTGGCCAGCGCCGGGTCGAGGTGCCCCAGCACGGTGGGCATCAGGTCGGTGAGCGGGACGTGGGCGGGCACGGCGAGTTCCACACGCGACGCGGGCCCGCAGATCGTGAGCCTGCACATCTCGCCGGACCCCGCGGTTGCGGTGGTGGCCATGCCCAGGACACGGGCGCCGGGCGGCCGGGGGTTCAGACCGGTTCGGTGAACACTGGATTACGCGCCGTCGAGCAGGTGGCGGTTGGGTTCCCGGGCGAGGTCGGCGAGGTCGGGCAGCTCGACGACCTCGATGCCGGCGGCGGTGAGGAGTTCGTAGCCCTCCCCGTCGACGAACAGCGTCGGCTCCCGCCAGGCGATGACGACCCGGCCGATCCCCGCGTCGAGGATGATCCGGGTGCAGGTGCGCGGCCGCGACTTGCGCTCGGAGCAGGGTTCGAGGGTGCTGTAGAGGGTAGCCCCGGACAGGTCGCGCGGCACCGGCTTGGCGAGCGCGGATTCCTCGGCGTGCACGACGGGGTCGGTCTCGCGGGAGTACCCGGTCGCCAGGGGCGTGCCGTCGGCGCCGACGAGGACGGCCCCGACGGAGAAGGCCCCGTCGGCGGGCGGGCAGTGGTGGGCGAGGCGGATGGCCTCGCGCATCCAGCGCTCGTCCTGGTTCACGAGGTCTCCTTGGGGAAGTAGCGCAGCAGGACGACGTCACCGATTCGCGTTGCGTCCACCAGCCGCATGCGGTGTCGGGGGAAGTCGCCGTCGCCGAGGAAGCGGGGCGCGCCGGTCTGCCCGACCACGACCGGGGCGATGACGAGGTGGAGTTCGTCGACCAGTCCGGCTTGGAGGAAGGCGGTGTGGATCCGCTGCCCACCCTCGACCATCAACCGCCGCACCCCGCGTCGGCCTAGGTCGTCGAGGAGGGCGCCGAAGTCGATCGTGGCGCCGAGGGAGACCGTGTCGATGTCCAGCCGTCGGGCGACCGCGGCCCCGGCGTCGGTGGTGTAGAGGACCTTGCCGTCGCCGTGGTGGAAGAAGTTCAGCCCCGGATCCAGCTCCCCCGACCCGGACACGACCACCTTGAGCGGGTACGCGGACCGCCCCCGGGCCACCCGCTGGGCCCTCAACTCCGGATCATTGACCAACAACCGGGGATTGTCCCGGCGAACGGTCTCCCCACCCACCAGGATCGCGTCGACCCCGGCCCGCTCCCGGTCGACCCGGGCGAAGTCATCGGCGTTGGAGAGCAGGAGGCGCTGGTCGGTGCGGTCGTCGATGTAGCCGTCGACGCTGACCGCCACACTCGCCAGCACATAGGGACGCACGCCGCTCACCTCCACCTCCTATCCAACCCCACCGCACCACAGGGACGAGCCCAGGTCCATTTACCGGCGGGTACCGACAGCACCCGCGACATTGATCTTGGCTACGGACAACAGGGGCAGCGGGCAACGGTCCGCCCGCGTGGCCGTTGCCAACGCTCCGCCGCCTCGCCTGGACCCACGCCTCAGCCGCCGCCCGCGCGCCCGCCATGCTCCGGGGCGACTTGGCCATGCCTGGTCCATCCCAGATCCGCCGTCCGCGCGCCCGCCGCACCCCGCGACCTAGCCATTCCGGACCCACCCCGAAACCGCCGCAGAATCCCAGCCCCCCACCTGACGCAACGCGCCCCTGCCCTACGCCTTGATTGGGTGGACTTGCTTTGCGTGGGGGGACGAGCCTGCCAAGCTTGCCTGCGGGTGGGGTGGCTTGCCATCCCCACCGCTTTTGCCCCACCGCAGGTCCGTAGGGGCCCCGCGCAAAGCAAGTTCGCCCAATCGAGGCCGCCCGTCTTTTCCGCGAACAGCCGGACCGATCAACCCAGCCACGACCCCAACCGGCACCCCGCAGACCACAAGATGATCAACGCACGCCTCCGGCCCCCACCATCCATCCTAGCCAGGGGGACCGACAGAACCGGAAGATCAACAGCGAGCCTGTGGACAGCAGTGACCGGTTCAGGTGACAAGCCCGCGGCGAGATCGGGTGAACTTCCGCGGGGGTGCCGCCCGTGTAGGGGGCGTCGGCACCGAGTCAGGGAGTCCAGGCGATGAGCACCACGCTGTTCCGCAGGCAGGCCAGGGAAAAGCCGCCCGAGATGCCGGGTGGGGAGTTGTCGCTCCAGGAGCCTCCGGTGTTGCCCGAGACCGTGGGGGGTGGCATGGGTGGGACGCTCATGTACCTGCCCATGGCCATCGGTGGTGGGGCGGCCATGTTGTTCTTCATGGGGCCGCAGAACCCGCAGATGGCGTTCATGATGGCCGGGATGATGGGGCTGATGGGCGTCATGATGGTCGTCTCCCAGCTCGGCCGGGGTGGGGCCGACCGCAGGCAGCGGCTCCGGGGTGAGCGGCGGGACTACCTGCGGTACCTCGCGGGCACCCGGGTCCAGGTGCGGGCCGTGGCCGACCGGCAGCGGACCGCGCTGCGCTGGCGGCACCCGGAGCCCGCCGCGCTCTGGTCGGTCGCCATGACCGGCAGGCTGTGGGAGCGCCGGGCCGCGCACGCCGACTTCGCCGAGGTCCGCATCGGCGTCGGCCCGCAGCGCCTGGCCATGACCATGACCCCGCTCAACACCAAGCCGGTGGCCGACCTCGAACCGCTCTCCGCCCGCGCGCTGCGCCGGTTCACCAACGCCTACACCACGATCGCCGACCAGCCCACCGCCCTGTTCCTCCGCGGTTTCGCCCAGGTCCGCTACCGGGGCGACGACGACACCATCCGCGCCTCGGTCCGCGCCCTGATCGCCCAGCTCGTCACGTTCCACTCCCCCGAGGACCTGCGGATCGCCGTCTGCGCGACCCCCGACCGGCTCCCCGACTGGGACTGGGTCAAGTGGCTCCCCCACGCCCAGCACCCCGTCGAGCAGGACGGCGCGGGCCAGGTCCGGCTGCTCACCGACGGCGTCGACGCCCTCACCGAACTCCTCGCCGCCGAGTTGGCCGACCGCGCCCGGTTCGAGGCCGCCGCGACCCCCAGCCGCGAGGAGCCGTACGTCGTGGTGGTCCTCGACGGCACGACCGTGCCCGCCGAGTCCCGGCTCGCCGCCGCCGGCTACCGCAACACCGTCGTCCTCGACGTCTCCGGCGCCCTCGACGGCGCGGCGGGCCGTTCCCGCCTGCGCCTGGAGGTCACCTCGACCGAGCTGCACACCGTCCGCACGGACCGCACCGGCCAGGAGGTCCGCACCCACCTCGGCCGCCCCGACACGCTCAGCGTCGCGCGCGCCGGTTCGCTGGCCCGGGTCGTCTCCCCGTACCGCATCAACTCCACCGGTGACGTCGCCGAACCGATGGTCGCCGACTTCGACCTGCCCCGCCTGCTCGGTGTGTCCGATTTGGACTTGTACACCCCGAAGTCGCTGTGGCGCACCGGCATGGGCTCGGACCGGTTCCGCATCCCGCTGGGCATCGCGGAGGACGGCTCGTCCGTCGACCTGGACATCAAGGAGTCCGCGCAGGGCGGCATGGGCCCGCACGGCCTGCTCATCGGCGCCACCGGCTCGGGCAAGTCCGAGCTGCTGCGCACCCTCGTGCTCGGCCTGGCCATGACGCACAGCTCGGAGATCCTCAACTTCGTCCTCGTCGACTTCAAGGGCGGCGCCACCTTCCTCGGCCTCGACCGCCTCCCCCACACCTCCGCGGTGATCACCAACCTGGCCGACGAGGCCCCGCTGGTCACCCGCATGCAGGACTCCCTGCACGGCGAGATGGTGCGCCGCCAGGAGCTGCTGCGCGCGGCGGGCAACTACTCCTCCTTGCTGGACTATGAACGCGCGCGCCAGGCCGGTGCCGCGCTCGACCCGCTGCCGACCCTGTTCCTCATCGTCGACGAGTTCAGCGAGCTGCTGGCCGCCAACCCGGACTTCGCCGAGCTGTTCGTCATGATCGGCCGCCTCGGCCGCTCACTCGGCGTCCACCTCCTGCTTGCCTCGCAACGCATCGACGACGGCCGCATGCACAAACTCGAGTCCCACCTCTCCTACCGCATCGGCCTGCGCACCTTCTCCGCCATGGAAAGCCGCTCCGTCATCGGCGTCCCCGACGCCTACCAACTGCCCAGCGCACCCGGCAACGGCTACCTCCGCAGCGACGTCGCGACCCTGGTGCGGTTCAAGGCGGCCTATGTCTCCTGCCGCTACCAGCGCCGCACGCGGGAGCAGCGGCAGGAGGAGGTCCGCCGCCAGGTCGTGGCCTTCGGCGCGGGCCGCCTGCCCGCCGAGGCCGCGTCGGTCGCCGAGGTCGGGGCGCCGGTGGCCGAGGAGCACGTGGACACCGTGCTGGACGTGGCCGTGGACAAGCTGCTGGGCCAGGGTCCGCCCGCGCACCAGGTGTGGCTGCCGCCGCTGGACACCCCACCGCCACTGGACCAGTTGCTGCCGCCGCTGGTGCCGCACCCCGAGCTGGGCCTGACCCCGGCGGACTGGCCCGGCCGCGGCTGCCTGACCGTGCCGGTGGGGGTGGTGGACAAGCCGTTCGAGCAGGTCCGCGACCTGCACATGGTGGACCTGTCCGGGTCCGGCGGGCACGTCGGCATCGCGGGCGGCACCCAGTCCGGCAAGAGCACCCTGCTGCGCACGGTGATCACCGGGCTGGCGCTGACCCACACCCCGGCCGAGGTGCAGTTCTACTGCCTGGACTTCGGCGGCGGCACGCTCTCGGTGCTGGAGGGCCTGCCGCACGTCGGCGGGGTCTGCGGGCGGTTGCAGCCGGAGCGGGTCGGCCGCACGATCGCCGAGGTCAAGGCGGTGCTGGCGGAGCGGGAGAAGGTGTTCGCCGAGCACGGTGTGGAGAGCATGGCCGCCTACCGGGCGCGCCGCGCGGCGGGCGAGTTCCCCGACGACCCGCACGGCGACGTGTTCCTCGTCGTCGACGGCTGGGGTTCGCTGCGCGCCGACTTCGAGCAGCACGACCAGGCGATCCGCCAGCTCACCGTGCGCGGCCTGGCCTACGGCGTGCACCTGCTGCTGACCACGGGCCGCTGGTCGGACGTGCACAGCGCGCTGCGCGACCAGCTCGGCACCCGGTTGGAGCTGCGGCTGGGCGACGCGATCGACTCGGTGATCGACATGCGCAAGGCGGGCCAGGTGCCGCGCCTGCCCGGCCGCGGTCTCACGGCGGACAAGCTGCACTTCCTGGCCGCCATCCCCCGCGCGGACGGCCGGTCCGCGCTGGACGACCTGGCGGAGGCGACGCGCGAGCTGGCCCGCGCGGTCGGCGAGTCGTGGACGGGTCCGGTGGCGCCGCCGGTGCGCACGCTGCCCTCGACGCTGCCGGTGGCCGAGCTGCCCGCGCCGGAGGGCCGGATGCGGATCGCGCTGGGCGCGGGCGAGCTGGACCTCAAACCGGTGTGGCACGACTTCGCGACGCGCCCGCACCTGACCGTGGTCGGCGACGCGGCCAGCGGCAAGACGGCCGTGCTGCGCCTGATCACGACCGCGATCCCCAAGGTCTACGGCCCGGACGAGGCGAAGGTGCTGCTGGTGGACCCGCGCCGGTCGCTGCTGGAGTCGGTCCCGGAGGCGTACCGGCACGGCGTGGCGGTGTCGTCGGGCCCGGCGGCGGAGCTGGTGCGGCCGCTGGCCGCCGAGCTGAAGGCCCGGGTGCCGGGGCCGGACATCGCGCCGAGCAGGCTGCGGGACCGGGACTGGTGGACCGGGCCGGAGTACTTCGTGGTCGTCGACGACTACGACCTGGTGCACAACGGCGCGGGCGGTCCGCTCGACTCGCTCGTCGAGCTGCTGCCGCAGGCCGCGGACATCGGGTTGCACGTGCTCCTCTCGCGCGCCGCCGCCGGGTCGGGCCGGATGTCGATGGACTCGGTGGTCCGCAGGCTCCAGGAGTCCAACACCCCGGACCTGGCGCTTTCCATGCCGCCCAACGAGATGCCGCTGCTCAACGGGCAGCGCGGGCGCCAGCTGCCGCCCGGGCGGGCCATGCTCGTCACCCGCCGCGACTCCAGCCTCCTGCAGATCGCGTGGACGGAGGAGGCATGAGGTCCCTGGTCGCCGTAGTGGTCCTCAGTGGACTTCTGCTGCCGACGCCCGCCCTGGCGCAGCAGGGCGGGCAGTGCGCGCCGCCGGAGGCGACCGCGGCGCGGGAGCGGGGGTGGGCGCAGCAGCGGATGGGCGCCGAGCGGGTGTGGCCGATCACGAAGGGCGCGGTGCTCGTCGCGGTGGTCGACACCGGCGTCAGCGCGGCGGCGCCCGCGTTGGCGGGGGCGGTGGACGGCGGTGTCGACCTGACCGGGGCCGCGTCGGCCACCGTGGACTGCTCCGGGCACGGCACGTTCCTCGCCGGGCTCATCGCCGCGCGCCCCAGGGACAAGACGCCGTTCACCGGTGTCGCGCCCGCCGCCCGGGTCGTGCCGGTGCGGATCACCGACGACCCGAACCGGGTGGACGCGGCGCTGCTGGCGGGCGGGATCCGGGCGGCGGTGGCGAGCGGGGCGCGGGTCGTGGCGGTGGGAGTCACCACCGCGGTCGACGCGCCGGAGCTGCGGTCGGCGGTGGCGCTGGCCCGCGAGCGGGACGTGGTCGTGATCGCGCCCGCCGCGGTCCGGCAGCCGAAGCAGCGCGCGTACCCGGGCTCGCTCGACGGGGTCGTGGCGGTGGCGCCCGTCGGCCCGAACGGTCCGGTGCAGGCGACGCTCGGCGCGGAGCCGACCCTGGCCGCGCCCGCCGACCAGTTGGTCGGCATCGGGCCGTCGGGGCCGGGGCACCGGGTGGCGACCGGTCCCGAGTTGGGTGTCGCCTTCGTCGCGGGCGCCGCCGCGCTGGTGCGCGACCAGTACCCGGAGCTGTCCGCCGCCGAGGTCGTGCGGCGCCTCGCCGAGACCGCGGACCGGCCGTCCGGTCCCAGTCCCAATCCGTTGGTGGGCAACGGGATCGTCGACCCGGTGGCCGCCGTGACCACCGTGGTGACCGCGGGCGGTCCGGTCGCGGCGCGGCCGGAGCGGATGGTGGTGCCGTTGCCCGCGGTGGAGGACCGGGGGCCTGCGACGACGGCCCTGTGGTTCGTCGCGGGCCTGGCCGGGGCGACCGCTGTCGCGGGCGCGGCGGCGGCCGTCGTGGCCCGCGCGCGCCGCCGCCGCTGGCACGCGGGCTGAGGCCGGGTAGGGGTATCCCCACCCCGGGGCGGGGCGCACCCTCCGCGAAGACGCGGGCCCGCACCCCGCGGTCCGGGGGGCATACCCAGCGATTTCGCCGGTGGAACGCGGGAATCTGGTGGCACACCGACAAGGGAGCACCGAGATGACCGTCACCGCCACCGGGGAGACCGTCGACTTCGACACCATCGTCGCGGCGCACCGCGACGTCCTGCTCGCCCACGTCCGCGGGCTCACCCGGGACGCGCACCGGGCCGAGGACGTCGTGCAGGAGACCTGGATCCGCGCCTGGCGGCACCGCGACCGGCTGACGGAGGACCGCGGCTCGGTGCGGGCCTGGCTCCTGCGCGTCGCGCACAACATCGCCGTCGACCACCACCGCACCCGCGCCGCCCGACCCGCCGAGGTCGCGCTGCCCGAGGCCGACCCGACCAGCGCCCCGGCCCGGGTCGACGAGGTGATCGACCGGGTGGTCGTCGACGCCGCCCTGGACGCCCTCCCCGAACCGCACCGCCGCACGGTTGTCGAGGTGTACTTGGCCGACCGCACCGCCGCGGCCGCCGCCGAGGCGCTGCGCATCCCGGTCGGCACGGTGAAGAGCAGGCTCCACTACGCCCTGCGCGCCCTGCGCGACAACGCCCCGCACCTCACCGACGCGGCGTGATCCGCCCCGCACGGCAAACCGCCCCAATGCCCCGAACCGCGCGGATGTCCGTCCACTTCGCACCTCAAGAGGAATTCCGGGCACCACCCGGCACCGCGTGATCTCGTTGCGTTGCCTCGACGATCTCGCCTTGGCGACCACTCCCCCGCCGCCGTTCCCGCGTGTATCGTCCGCGACGATCACCCCACGGAAGGGAGTCGGCATGGCGGGCAGGGGAAAGCGGCTCGGGCAGGCGGTACTCGCGGTCGCGCTCGGCGCGGCCGGGATCGCGGTCGTCCCGGCGGGCACGGCGTGGGCCTGCGGCGGCACGCAGTCCAGCGGAACCGTCGGCGACGACGTGGCGGCCGCGAGCTACTCGATCACCGTCGAGCGCTGCGGCGACGGCCAGGCGCAGGTCACCGGGACGGTCTACGACAAGGGCTGCGACAGCCGCTCCGCCAAGGTGCAGGTCACCGTGCAGGACTACCGGGGCTCCGGGAACTACGTGACGCTGTGGACGAAGTCCGCGACGGCGACCAACGGCTGCGGCACCAACGCCACCTACAGCCTGACCGGCCCGAGCGCCGGAAGCGTCGGCGGCTACGTCAAGGTCGAGACCTGGGCCTACAACACCTGGGGCTCCAGCACCCACCGCACGTTCGGCTACTCGTACTGACACCGCGCCGGGACACCACGGCCTAACCCGCCGGGTCCTCCTCGCCCCGGTACCCGCCCGCCGCCAAGACCTCGGCGGCGGCGGTGACCGAGGCGGCGATGGCGTCGAGGTCGGACGGGCGCGGGGCGGCGCCCCGGCCGTCGGCGGGCAGGGCCTGGCCAGCGAGCCGTTCCCGCAGCTCCGCGACCCTGCGGTCGCGGGCCCGTTCGGCTTCGACCGCGGCGATCTCCGCGTCGGACGCGGCGACCGCGCGGGCCACGTCGGCCATCCGGTCGGCGATCTCCGCCGCGGCGGCCTCCACCGCGGCCAGCTCGGCCCGCCGCAGGTCGGCGGTTTCCCGCAGCTCCGCGAAACCCTCCGCCTCCCGCACCGCCGCGCGCAGGTCGGCGGTGTCGCGCAGCGACCGCAGCGCCTGCCAGGTGACCTGGTGCGCGGTCGCCAGCGTCGCCTCGTCCACCCACCCGGCGACGACGGTGCGGCTGGCGAACAGGCTCGCCATCGACAGCACGAGCTGGTGCCCGGTCTCGCGCACCCCGTCCGGCAGGTCCGCGAACTCGTCCGAGCCGACCGCGGCGGGTGGCGGGTCGGCCGCCACCCGCCGCCGGGCCAGCCAGGTCAGCGCGAAGAACGACGCGCCGAGCAGCAGCGGGGCCATGGCCAGCAGGGCCGCGTGGTTGACGGCCGCGAGGAACATCAGGACCGCGGTGACCAGCACCACCGGCACCCCTATGACGAGGTCCAGCCCGATAAGCCGGTGGTGCCAACCGCTCAACGACCGGGACGGCTCGGTGACCACCCACCGACCCGCCGCGCCGTCGACCGCGACCGGATTCCGCACGCCCACCCCCCAGCAGGAGCTGTCAGGCCGCCGACTCTACCGGCGCGCCCCGCGGCGCGCGGCGCTTCTTGCGCAGCAGCACCCACTCGACGACCAGCAGCGGCACGGTCCACCCCAGCCAGGACGACAGCCCGCCGATGGCCTGGAACATGGCCAGCTCGCTGCCGCCGAAGGTGGTGTCCAGCTGCGGCTCGAACAGCAGCACCAGCAGCGGCGACCAGATCCGGTTGGTGATGGTGGAGAAGGTCAGCGCGAAGCTGCGGATCATCCACTCGCGGTGCGCGCGGAAGTCGCGCTGCCGGGCCTTGCGGTAGCCGATGACGGTGCTGGTGAACCAGAGCGTGACGAGCACGACGTGGCTGAACCGGGCGACCGGGCCGAACGGCGAGGTGATCCCGACGAGCAACCCGGCGGTCGCGGCGGGCAGCACCCCGCCGAAGACGTACACGCGCCCCAGTTTGCGGTGCAGCGCCAGGTGCCGGTTGCGGAACCACGGCCAGCACTGGAGGAACCCGGTGATCATCGCGATGAGGCCGAAGCCGATGTGTGCGACGAGCGCGGGGTAGTGCCACGAGGTGGTGGCGGGGACCCGCGACATGTCGGGCCGCAGGCCGAGGTACGGGGGTAGGGCGTAGACCAGGAACGCGATGATCGCGGCGGCCACCGGCACCACCCAGGGTGCTCGTTTGGTGGCCTGCGACAACGTCTGTGGCATCTCGGAACTCCTTGCGTGGGCTGGTTTCGCACCACCAACGCTAGGCATCCGGTGATCTTGCCTCCATGCGGAACGCACCCGGGCCGGTGGTGGGGTCAACCCCACCACCGGCCCGGTGTCCTCTGTGGAACGGCAGCGGCGGTATGCCCCACCACCGCTGCCGTCCGTCAGGCGACGCGACTCGCTACTTGGTCTTGGTCGCGAAGACCCGGATCTGCAGCGAGGTGCCCTCCTGCTTCAGCACCTTGATGCTGACGCCGGCGTTCGGCAGCTTGACGCCCGCGCTCGGCTGCGCGGCGCTCCAGTACGACTTGCTGTCGTCGAAGAGCGGCTGCGCGGCGGTACCGCGGATGTAGCTGGCCCGACCGCCCGCGTACAGGGTGAACGAGTCCGACTTCTCCAGCGAGAACGGCGCGTCGTACCCGGCCACGCGGGGCCGCCACGCCTGGCCCTGCAGGTTGTAGATCGGCTCGGGGTGCGCGTCGACCACCGACAGCAGGGCCTCACCCGGGTGCACCGACGTGTTGTTGTCGGGCTGGGAGGTGTCCCAGTACGTGACCAGCAGGCCGTTCTGGTACGGGAACCGGGTGGCGAAGTTCGGCCGGTCCGGGAAGCCGTAGTCGTACGGGCCGGGCTGCAGGTACTTGTCGTAGCCCACATAGGTGCGGTTGCTCGCGACGTAGAAGTTGTCGAACGTCGCGGTCTCCGTGCCGGTGGTGGTGCGGAAGCCCGCCGCGGTCCAGCCGTTGTCGCCGTTCTCGGCGCCGTCGGTGAACAGCGGGGTGCCGTCGGCGACCACCGAGATCTCGTCGGCGAAGAAGCCGTTGAGCGCCAGGCCACCGTCGGTGCGGTAGCGGAAGCGGATCTTGGCGTTCTTGCCCGCCAGCGAGGTCAGCGGGACCGACACGTCGGCCCACTGGTTGTTGGTGGTGCCCGCGATGGCCGGGGTGCCCAGCGCGTCGCGGATGAACGGCTTGCCGTTCGCGACACCGTCGAGGGCGGTCCAGTTCGCGCCGCCGTCGGTGGACGCCTCCACGAACAGGAAGTCGCAGTCGCAGTCCTCGATGTCGTAGCGGGCCTTGAGCTTGAGCTCCGCCGCCGACTTGCCGGTCAGGTCCACGGTGCGGGTGAGCGTGTTGGCGAGGTTGTCGCCGCGGTCGCTCCACCACATCCGCTGCCCCGCGAAGGGCGGGCCGTAGACGGTGGACTTCTGCTTGTCCGGCAGGACCACCACGACGGCCTGGGCCTTGTCGGTGTTGTACGCGGCCGGACCGAGGTCCAGCTTCTTGTCCTGGCCCGCGACCACGGTCTCGTAGTCCAGCCAGCCCAGTTGCAGCTTGTCCCACGCCGACAGGTCGTTGGCGCGCAGACCGATGGGCTCGTCCGCGCTGGACACGCGGCTCTGCGCCATCAGCGACCACCAGTTGATGCCGTTCTCCTGCGCACCGCCGGGGCCGACGGTGTCGTAGTTGTCCGGCAGGCCGAGGTCGTGGCCGTACTCGTGGGCGAACACGCCCAGGCCGCCGTTCTCCGGCTGCATGGTGTAGTCGCCGACCCACAGACCGGTGTTGCCGATCTGCACGCCGCCGAGCTTGTTGCCCGCCGGGCCGGTGGTGTTGCTGGAGAAGGCGTACCAGCGGTGCGCCCAGATCGCGTCCTCGCCCTGCGCCGGGTCGGCGTCGGACTGGTCACCACCCGCGTGCACGATCTGGAAGTGGTCGAGGTAGCCGTCCGGCTCGTTGAAGTCGCCGTCGCCGTCGTAGTCGTAGCGGTCCCACTGGTCGTAGGAGGCGAGGTCGGCCTTGATGGAGGCGTCGCTCGCGCCCTGCGCCTTGCGGTCGGCGACCCACTGGTCCAGCGCGTCCTGCACGAGGAACCAGGAGTTGCCGCAGATCTTGCCGGGGCACGGGTAGCCGTCGGAACGGCCGTAGCGCGCCTCGTTGTAGCGGACCTTGACCCAGTCGGTGACCTGGCCGTCGACCGAGTACCGACCGGAGGAGGCCTTCTCGTAGAAGGTCTTCACCGACTCGACCTTGGGGTCGGCCGAGAAGTAGAGGTCCTGGTAGTGCTTCTGCGAGTAGTCCGCCTGCCAGATCGTCTTGTTGTCCACGGCCCGGTTGGGCTTGGTGATCTGGTTGTGGCGGGGACCGTCGAAGCGAGCCGGACCGGGGGTGGTGGGGCTGGTGTCGCGGTCGGGGAAGTCCGGGTGGCGCTCATCGCCGAACTCGGCGAGCACCACGAAGATCTTGTCGGTCTTCTCCCGGGCGAGCTCGACGTACTGGTCGACGCCCTTGGTGTTGCGGCCCTTGGCGGCGGGCTTGTTGCCCACCTTGACCACGGTGCTGGCGCCGCGCTTCTCCGCGCGGGCCTCCCCGGACAGGACCTGGGCCAGACCTTCCTGGCGCAGTGCCCGGCGCTTCTGCTCCAGCGGCGCGACCACCTCATCGGAGTGCTCGGCAGCGGCCGACGGAGCCTGCGGCGCGGCCATCGGAGCCGCGGTGGCGGACGAGCTGACCATCACCGCCCCGGTGCCGACCGCCGTCGCCGCGGCGATAGCCACGACCAGTCTTCGGCGCACTAATTCCTCCTGATTCGTACCAGTCGGCTCCTGGTGAAGCCTGGCGAAACAGTAGAGGAGAATCCGGTTATCTCAGATCACGGGCTGATTACAACGGCCATTTCGGCCATCACATTCAACTATAGGACGAGGTGATGAACCGAACGGCGCAAGGCCACATTGGACCAGCCGGGCCAGGGCAGATGCCCGGGGATCGTGGCCCCTATTTGCTCAATTCGTTATTCACAGAATTGAGTTACATATGGGAACGGCCCGGATGTCCGCTTCTGGGACGTAATCCGGGCCGTGTCGGTTGCGTGGACTGCCGGGTGACGTGGGTTATTCGCCGACCACGAGTTCGCCGGAGATCTGGCGGCCGATCGCGGCCATGTCGAAGTAGTCGCGCTCGGCGGTGATCAGCCCGTCGCGGGCCTCGATGACGTGGCAGGCGACGCTGACCACGCGCCTGCCGGTGGCGGGCAGGTCGCCCAGCGGGCCGAGGTGGGTGCCGACGCAGCGCACCTCGACGAAGGACGTGCCGCCGTCGGCGCTGGGGTGGAAGTCCCGGTAGTGGAAGACGACGTCCGGGAAGGCGGCGTGCAGGTACGCCATGACGCCCACCGGGGTGTCGGTGTCGTCGAAGGTGGTTCCGGTGACGTCGGTGTAGCGGTACTCGGGGTGGTAGAGGGCGCGCATGCCCTCCCAGTCGTAGCGGTCGATGGTCGCCCAGTGCCGCCGGTGGATCTCCGCCGCGTTCATAGCCGGGCAGGCTAGGCCGCGCCTCGCGGCCCGCCAGGACGCGCGCCGGGCGGCCCCGCGAAGATCACTCGACCGAGTCGTCCTCGGCGTCGCGCCTGCGCCGCTTGAGGTGCGCCCGCAACGCCTCCAGCGCGCGGTGCTGCGTGACCCGCACGGCCTGGGGCGACATCGACAGCTCGACGGCGACCTCCTCGGCCGTGCGCCCGTCGACGACCCGCAGGCGCAGGACGTGCCGCTGTAGGGGGCTGAGGGTCGACATGGGGTCGACCGCCCCGCGCCGGGGCTCAGGTATGAGCCCCCGACCGTCCGACGTCCTGGGCATCCGCATACCCAGTGGACGCGCGACCCACACGCCTCATGACGGCACTCACGGAAGAAAAATTCCCAACTAACCTAAGATTCCCACTAGTTCGACCGAGAGTGACACCCGGTCACCCACCGCGTCCGCTCCGCCGGTCCCGCCCACGGGGTGCGGCGAGGTGGCGGGCATGATGGCCGGTTGTGGGCGATCTGGGTGACGCGCTGGCGGACGAGGTGTCGGGGTTTCCCCCGGCGCGGCTCGGCGAGGTGGTTCGGGGGCTGATCGAGCGGTACCGCACCGGGGTCGACCCGAGGTCGGTGGTGCTCGATTCCGAGGTGGCCGCCGTGGCGTACGCGGCGTACCGGATGCCCGCGACGCACGCCGCGCTCGGGGCGGTGTTCGACGTCGTGTCCGGGCTCGCGCCCGGGTTCGAGCCCGCGTCCATGGTCGACGTCGGCGGTGGGACCGGGGCGGCGGTGTGGGCGGCGCTGGCGGCGTGGGGGTCGTTGCGGGAGGTGACCGTGATCGACCAGTCCGCGCAAGCACTGGCGCTGGGGAAGCGCTTGGCCGGGCGGGGCGGGCTGCGCGGGGTCCAGTGGCGGCGGGCGGGCATCGGGGAGGTGCCGCCCGCGGACGTCGTCACGATGTCCTACGTGCTCAACGAGCTGACCGAGCGGGCGCGGGCGGACGCGGTGGCCGCCCTGGCGCGGGCCGGTGGGCTGGTGGTCGTGGTGGAACCGGGGACACCCGCCGGGTACGAGCGGGTGCTGGCGGCGCGCGATGTGCTGGTGGCGGCCGGGCTGCGGGTCGTGGCGCCTTGTCCGCACAGCGGCGCCTGCCCGATCCCGACCGGGCAGGACTGGTGCCACTTCACCGCGCGGCTGAACCGGAGCGCGGTGCACCGCAAGATCAAGGACGCGACGCTCGGCTTCGAGGACGAGAAGTTCTCCTACGTCGCCGCCGCGCGCGCCGACTGGGCGCCCGCGCCGGGGCGGGTGGTGCGGCACCCGGTCAAGCGGAAGGGGCTCGTGTCGCTGCGGGTCTGCGGCGCGGATGGCGCGCTCGCGGACGTGACCGTCACCAAGCGCACGCCGGAGTCGTACCGGGACGCGCGGGACGTGGCGTGGGGCGACGCGTGGACCGGGAACGGGTCCCCCTGAAACGCCGACCGGCGGACCACCCTGAGAGGGTGATCCGCCGGGAAGCAAGGGGACGGGTCAGATCTTGAACTTGGCGACCAGCTCGCGCAGGTGGGCCGAGAGCTTCTCCAGGTCGACGGCGGCCTGGCGGCTCTCGTCGATCTCGTTCGCCGCGGTGTTGGTGGCGTCGGCGACGTGGGAGATGCTGCCCGCGATCTCGGTGCTGCCGGACGCGGCCTGGGCGATGTTGCGGCCCATCTCCGCGGTGGTCGCGGTCTGCTCCTCGACCGCGGACGCGATCACCAGCTGGTAGTCGTTGATCTTGGCGATGATCGAGCTGATCTCGCCGATCGTGCCGACCGCCTGCGCGGTGTCGGACTGGATGGCCTCGACCTTGCGGACGATGTCCTCGGTCGCCTTCGCGGTCTCCTGCGCCAGCTCCTTGACCTCGCTCGCCACGACGGCGAACCCGCGGCCCGCCTCACCGGCGCGGGCGGCCTCGATGGTGGCGTTGAGCGCCAGCAGGTTGGTCTGCTCGGCGATCTCGGTGATGACCTTGACGACGTTGCCGATCTGCGCCGAGGAGTCGCCCAGCTTGGCGACCACGTCGGTGGTGGAGGCGGCGACCTCGACGGCGTGCGAGGCCACGGTGGCGCCCTCGTTGGCCGAGTGCGCGATCTCCTTGATCGACGAGCCCAGCTCGTCGGCGCCGGTGGCCACGGTCTGCAGGTTCAGCGAGACCCGGTCGGCCGCGGACGCGACCTGGGTGGCCTGGGTGTTGGCGCCGCTGGTGTTGGTCAGCAGCCGGTCGGAGACCTGCACCAGCCGGTTGGAGTCGGCCTGCAGGGTCTCGGCGGTGTTGGCCAGCGCCGACACCGCGTCGCCGAAGTTCTCCCGGGCCTGGTTGAACGCGGTGCCCAGCTGGGCGACCTCGTCCTTGCCGCGGACCTCGGCGGCCCGGCTCAGGTCACCGGCGGCCATGGCCTGGGCCACGCCGGTGATCTGGCGCAGCGGGCGCACGATGCGACCGGAGACGACCAGCGCCAGCAGGATCGCGCCCGCCAGGCCGACGATCATCGCGATGAGCACGGTGGTCCAGGCGGCGGTGTAGGCGGACTCGCCCTCGGCGGAGGCCTTCTCGGCGCTGGTCTTCTCGATCACGGCCAGCTCGGTGATGCCCTTGTCGATGTTCATCACCAGGGTGTTGAACTCGTTCATGTCGCTGATCGGGGTGTAGCCCGCGGGCACCGGGTCGCCGTAGCTGATGTCCCGCTCGGTGCGGAACTTCTTCTGGTCGGCCAGCAGCTGCGCCGCGCGCTCGCGGCCCGACTGCTCGGTGGTGTGGGCCAGGTACGCGGTGATCGCGGCGTCGCTGGCGGCGTCCGCGGTGTGCTGCCCGTCGCGGGCGCGCTTCTGCCCCTCGGGCGAGTTGTCGACGTACCACATGACGGCCCAGTGGTTGACGTCTCCCTGCGCGCCGCGGATGTCGCCGAGGTCGCTCAGCGCGGCCGCGTTGCCGGTGGCCACGGTCTTCAGGCGCTCGTCCAACCGCGACATCTGGATCATGGCGACGATGCCGATCACGACGGCCACCAGGACCACCGACGTCAACGAGCCCAGGATCTTCGCGCGGATCCCCCAACTGCCGAACCGCGCACCTGAGGCACGCGATGCCTTGACTTCTGACGCGTTCACCGCAGCCATCGTTTACCTCACGTTCGCATTAAGAGCATCCGGTCATACCTGCCGCCTTCGGAGGTGGTCGGCACGGGCCGGGCGAACCTGAGGAAAGCTCCCTACCGGGTGGCGGTCCGGTTGCGGTGTCGGCGCCAGGCGATGGCCAGGAACGCGACGAGGCCGATCAGCGGCAGCGTGCTCAACGCCCAGCTCAGCCCCATCGGCGGACCGGGCTGCGCCAGCACCTCCAACCCGGTGAGCGTGCCCTCGCCCGGTCCCTGGGGGCCTTCGAGATGGAACCCGAACGTGTAGTCGCCTGCCACGGGCATGGCCCGGATGTCGAGACCCCACACGTCGCGCTTGCGCGGGTGCCGGGCCAGCGGCTCGTCCCAGGCGACGTCCGGGGCCGCGGCCGGGACGACGGTGAGGTACCCGGACTTGCCCTCGAGCCCCCCGTCCGGGGCGAAGGTGAAGTCCAACGACTGCATGGCCCGCACGGGCCAGGTGCTGAACCCGACCACCACCCGGTACGGCCCGGCCTGCACGGTCTCGGTGTGCACGACGTTGACCGGTTCGTAGGCCAGGGCCGCCGGGGCGGTGCCCACGAGCAGCGCCGCTGTGGTGACCGCGGCGGCGATGGTGCGCTTCACGATGCCTCGCTCTCGTCGGTGGGGAAGCCCTTGGCGTGGCGCAGCGCGCCGCCGAGGCGGGTGCCCGCGTGCCCGGCCAGCAGGCCGAGCACGGCCCCGGCGAGCGCGGTCGGCAGCAGCCTGCTCACCGCCGGGGTGGGGAAGTCGTAGACGATCGAGTTCTGCACGACCTGCAACCCGGCGACCAGCGCGCCCGCGACGGCACCCGCCAGCGCCGGGGCCCAGCGGGCGCGGGCGGTCAGCAGCGGGTGGACCAGCAGCGCGGCCGGGATCAGCACCATGGGCATCAACGCGGGCATGACCGGCACGCCGTCGACGTAGTCGCGCAGCGGCAGGCCCACCGCGTCGGCGTAGACCTCGGCGGCCCACGGGGAGAACCACCAGCTCACCGCCTGGACGACGGCGAGCGCGGCGGCGACCAGCACGCCGCCGAACCGGGTGAACGCCGCGCCGGTGGCGACGATGAGGACCATCAGCCCGGCCATGGCCACGTGCACGGCGTTGACCGGCCTGCTGATGGTCTCGAACGCCACGACCGTGATGGTGCTGAACGCGGCCAGCACGGCCAGCGAGACGATCGCGCCGATCCGACCCCACCGCTGGTCCACGGCCGCGGCGAAGACGACGACGGTGCCGACGAGGGTGGCCATGACCGAGGTCAGCAACCCGATGTGCGGCGGCGAGTCGATCACGGCGTCGAACCCGTAGAGGCCGTGCCACCACTGGTCCCACAGGCCGTAGAGCAGGAACGACGCGGCGCCGCAGCCCGCGACGAGGTAGCCGAGCGGGGCGGTGAACACCCGGCCGAACACGCCGACGGGGGCACCGCCGACGGCCGGGTCGGTCGGCCTGCCCGCGCGGCGGGCGGCGGTGGTCATGAGGACGGCGGTGAGGCTGGCCAGTCCGGAGACGGCGCTGCCCGCGTAGAGGAAGAGGTGCGGGAGGGTGAAGAAGGTGTCGGGTCCGACGTCGGTGTGCCACTGGACGTCCCAGGTCAGCCCGATCAGGGTGAGCAGCCCCCCGGTCAGCAGGGCGGCGGCGGGCGGCAGGGCGCGGATCTCCCTGGTGGTCGGGACATCGTGGTCCACTTCGGTCTCCTTCCGGTCAGATCACGAGGGTGAAGACGGCGTGCTCGCTGGCGCGGTCCCGGCGGACCGTGACGGTCAACTCCCACAGGCCCGCCATCGGCAGGTCCGTGGGGTCGGCCCGGTAGTGCCCGGGTGCGGCGGCGGTGGCCGGGACCGGGGTGAGCGCGTGCCCCATGTCGGCCATGACGGGCTCGACGGTCACCTCGTCGGCCACGACCGGCGCCCCGGCCAGGTCGGTGACCTCGACGAGCACGGCGTTCCCCCCGATGCGCGGCGAGTCGACGGTGAGCCGGACGGCGTAGCTGGCGGTCCCGGCCGTCAACTCGACCGGCTTGTCCCGGGTCGTCCAGATGACGGCGAAGACGGCGACGAGCGCGACGACGACGCCCGCGAGCAGGGCTTTCCCCCGGGGCTTCACCGGGGGCTCCCGCCGGGGGCGACGTCGACGACGGCGGGGAGGGTGAGGATCCGGTAGTCGCGTTCGGCCTGGAACCAGAGCCGGTAGCGGCCGGGGGTGGGAAAGGTGAAGGTGAACGAGACCTTGGCGGGGTAGGCGGCGACGCTCTCGTCGGGTTGGCCGCCCGCCATGGGGCTGGTGAGGGCGTGGGCGTGGGCCCAGAGGGTTTCGCCGGGGCCGACGAGGATGAGGTGGCCGCGCATGCCGAGCCAGGGTTGCAGGTCGTCGGGGCCGCCGAAGTCGGCGGTGAGCGTCGCGGGTCGGCCCGCGACCGGCGCGCCGGTGTCGACCTTGCCCGTGTTGTCCACAGTGGACTTTTGGGAGGTGCCCGGCGCGACTTCGACCTCGGCCCGGATCTGCTGCTGCCCGCCGCCCGCGCGGGCGATCTCGGCGGCCATGGCGTGCCTGCCGGGTTCTGCTGGCTTGTAGAGGATGCGGTACCGCCCCGGACCGACGCGCATGGGGTGGACGTGGGTCGGCGTGCCGTTGGGACTGATGATGGCGAGGTGGACGAGGGCGCCGTGGTGGACGAGGAGGTCGTCGACCGGCCGTCCGGTGGCCGCGTCGTACCAGTCCAGCGAGAGCCAAACGCCTTGCCCCGCTTTGGCTTCGCTGTCCGGGGTCACCGCGAGCGCCACGGGAGGGCGTCCGGTGTCCACGACCGCTTTCGGCCCGACCGTAGCGGAGAGCAACGCCGCGGTGATCCCGACCGCCACCGACGCGACAACTCCAGCCGCGGGCACCAGCGCTTTCCGGCCGCCGCGCGGGGCCATCACGAGTGCGGCGAGCAGGAAGACCCCGGCCGCGACGAAACCGCCGAACGCGGTCCGTTCCCAGGCGGGTGTGATCCGCTCGGGCACGGTGAACGGGATGCGGGCCACGTGGGTACCGTCGTCAAGCTCGAGTTCCCAGGCGCCGAAGCGGTCCACGGACAGGGACACCCCGACCGGACCCGGTTGCCGCAGCTCGACGGCCGCCTCACTCACCGCGCGGGCGCCGGTCGGAACAGCCCGCACCCTGATCACCCCACCGGGGTCCCCGGCGTGGGCCACCACGTCGACGCGCAGCGGTGCAGGCGCGCCGTCGGTCCGCCGGATCACCACGGTCAACTCGCGCTCCCCCACCGTCTGCGCCACGTGCAGGTCGGCCCCGACTGGCCCACCGTCCGCCGCGGCGGCGGTTGTTCCCCCGAGCAGCAGCAACACCAGAGCGACCACCAGTCGCACCCCTGTCCCCACGGTCGAAGACGCTATCGCCGACCACGGCACCGGATCGTCACGGCAGGAGGGGATTCGTGATCCCCCGCAAGGGGGACACCCCGCTCAGGGTCACCACGGGGTCACCCCGAGTTGTCCCCGGCCTTGATCGTCTTCTCGCGAAATTGTCGGTGGCTGTCGGTAGAATGGATGTCGGGGGCCGGAGGCATCGATCATCGTTCGATCGTTGCCACCCGCCGCCTTCCCGCCGGCGGCACCGCTCTCGCTGGGTTCGCGGCGGCGAGCGGGGGCCGATCGGGATGCCGTTGGTTGCATCTCGAGTTGTCCACAGGCTCGCTGTTGATCTTCCGGTTCTGTCGGTCCTCGTCGCTAGGATGGACATTGGGGGCCGGAGGCATGCGTTGATCATCTTTGTGCTGCGGGGGTGCCGGTTGGAGCCGTGGCTGGGTTGATCGGTCCGGCTGTTCGCGGAAAAGATGCGCGGCCTCGATTGAGTGAACTTGCTTTGCGCGGGGCCCCTACGGACCTGCGGTGGGGAAGAGCGGTGGGGATGGGCAAGCCCACCCCACCCGCCGGGAAGCTTGGCAGGTTCGTCCCCCCACGCAAAGCAAGCCCACCCAATCAAGGCGTGTGGCAGGGGCGCGTTGCGTTCTGCGGGGGCTGGGATCCTGCGGCGGTTTCGGGATGGGTCCCGTACGGCCGTGTTGGGTTGGGTGGGGGTTGGGATCCTGCGGCGGATTCGGAGTGGGTCCGGTACAGCCGCGCTGCCTTCGGTGGGAGCTGGGATCCTGCGGTAATTATGGGGTGGGTCCGGTACAGCCGCGTTGCGTTCTGCGGGGAGAGGGATCCTGCGGTGGTTATGGGGTAGAGCCGGTACAGCCGCGTTGCGTTCGGCGGGGATAGGGCTTCTGCGGTGACTGGGCTTCTGCGGCGGTTTCGGGGTGGCCAGGGAAGAGCCGAGACGAACCGAATGTCGTGGCGGGAACACGTTGCGTCGAGTGCGAGCTGGGCTCAAGCGACGGTTGCGGGGTGGGTTGACGGAAGGGCGGGGTGGGTGACACCGGTCGAGCGGCGGTGGGAGCGGTGGGTTCCGGCAAGGCGGCGAAGCATCGACAGCGGCAGGTGGCAGGCGATCCACTGCGGCCGCCCACACTATCCACAGGCTTGATCGTCTTCGGCCGGAACTGTCGGCCCCCTTGGCCCGAATGGATTTCGGGGGCCGGAGGCGCGCCATGATCACGCAAGCCCCCCACCTCCCCGGATCAGAGCCGGTGCGCCACTCTCAACACCCGCAGCCGTGGACGTGAGGTATGTCCGGGTTCCGCAGGCCCACCCGGGTGAGTCAAGCTGTGCCCGTGTTGAACACGGCGGTGGCGCTGCGGCGCCAGGCGTGGTTGGTCGCGGCGGTGTGCGTCGTGGCCGATGTGGGGTTTCTCGTCATGGGGTGTCCCAACCTGTTCGTCGGGTGGCGGGGTTGGGCGGCCATCGCGGTCACCGTCGCGGCCGATCTGCTGCTCGCGGGTCCGGCCCGCTACGCCGGTGCCGTCGCCCTCGTGCACGGGCTCGCCGAGGCGTTGACGCCGGTGGTGTGGCAGCTCGACTTCGGTGGGCCCAACCAGGTCGGCGTCCTCGTCGCGGGCTACCGCGCAGGCGCGTGGCTGGGGACGCGCGAGGCGTTGTTCGCGCTGGCCTTCGTGGCCACCGGGTTGGCCACCGCGCGCTTCTTCTACGGCACCGACTGGCGGCTCTCGGTCCTGCACATCCTGGCCACCGGCCTGCTCCCCTGGCTGGTCGGCCGCAACACCACCGCGCGCCGGGGGTACATCGCCGGGCTCGAACACCTCGCCACCCGTCGAGCGGCGGAGGAGCGGGAGGCGGTTCGGCGGGCGGTGGCGCGGGAGCGGACCGACATCGCCCGGGACCTGCACGACGTGATCTCCCACCACGTCAGCGCGATCAACATCCACGCGGGGGCGGCGCGGTTGGCGTTGCCCGTCGACGAGTCCCGCCCGGATACCGTGCGGGTGTCGTTGACGGCGGTCGAGTCCGCCAGCCGCGCCGCCATGGCGGACCTCCGACGGCTCCTCGACGTCCTGCACCGCGGCGAGGAGAGCACCCAACCCGGCCTCGCCGACCTCGACGACCTGGTCGCCGTCGTCCGCGAGGCGGGCTTACCCACCCGCGTCGTCACGTCCGGCGACCTCGCCACGGTCCCCCAGTCCGTCGACATCGCCCTCTACCGGGTCACCCAGGAAGCCCTGACCAACGCCCTGCGCCACGGGCACGGCGGCTCCGCGACCCTCACCATCGACCGGACCCCGGCCGAGATCACCCTCTCCGTCACCAACGACATCACCCGGTCCGCCTCGAACGGCGCCACCGGCCACCGCGGCCTCACCGGGATCCGCCACCGCACCGCCATGTTCGGCGGCCGCACCGACTGCGGCCCGAACCCAGACGGTCTCAAGTGGACAGTCAAGGTGTCAATCCCGTTGGAAGCCAACTAAAAGAGGGGGAACAGTGGCGGTAGAGGTGCTGTTGGGCGACGACCACGCGATGTTCCGGTCCGGGATGCGTGCCGTGCTCGACACCCAGGACGACCTCGACTGCGTCGCGGAGGTCGGCGACGGCGCCGCCGCCGTCCGCGAGGTGGCGCGGCTGCGGCCGGACGTCGCGGTGCTCGACGTCCGCATGCCCCAACTCGACGGGCTCGCCGCGACCGAGGCGATCCTGGCCGACCCCGCCAACCGGACCAAGGTCCTCGTGCTGACCACCTACGACCTCGACGAGTACGTCTACCGGGCACTGCGGGCGGGAGCCAGCGGGTTCCTGCTCAAGAGCCTGCCACCGGAGGAGCTGATCGCCGCGATCAGGGTCGCCGCGCGCGGGGACGCGTTGATCGACCCGTCCGTGACGAAGCGGCTGGTGTCGCGGTTCACGGCCAGCCTGCGGCCCGACGACGCCGAGCCGGACCGGTTGACGTCGCGGGAACGAGAGGTGTTGCTCCTCGTCGCGGACGCGTTGAGCAACGCGGAGATCGCGGCGGAGCTGCACATCGGCGAGGAAACGGTGAAAACGCACGTCTCACGCGTCTTGGCCAAGCTCGGCCTCCGCGACCGGGTGCACGCCGTCGTCTACGCGCACCGCCACGGCCTCATCCGGCGGTAGCGCTCACCACAGCCGCGCGCCCGAAACCACCTCACCACCCACCACAGTGGACACAACCGCGATGTCGCCAACGCTGGGCGCCCCCACCGGGTCCTCCCCCAGCACCACCAGGTCCGCCCACTTCCCGGCTGTCAGACTGCCCAGCTCCGACTCCAGGAAACAGGCGCGCGCGGCGTCGATCGTGTACGCCCGCAACGCTTCCTCGACGGTCACCCCCTCCTCGGGGCCGACCACGTTCCCGCGCTCGGTGCGACGGTTCACCATGAACTCGATCGACCGCAGCGGCGCGCCCGCCGTCACCGGGCGGTCCGAACTCCCCACCAGCGCCACGCCGTGGTCGAGGAACCCGCGACCCCGGTAGAGCCAGTCCGCGCGCGACTCGCCCATGATGGCCGCGTAGTCGTCGCCCAGGTAGTACAGGAAGTTCGGCTGCACCACGGCCGTCACACCCAGCGACGCGAACCTCGGCAGCTGGTCCGGGCGCACCGCGCCCGCGTGTTCGATCCGGTGCCGGGTTCCCTCGCGCGGGAACGCCTTTTGCGCTGCCGCCAACGAATCCAGCGCCAGGTCGACGGCCCGGTCACCGATGGCGTGCACGGCCAGCTGCCACCCCGCCCGGTGTCCGTCGACGATCAGCGACCGCAGCACGTCCGGGTCGTCGTAGAACTGTCCACTGTGGTCCAATCCGACGTAGGGCGCGGTCATGGCGGCTGTTCTGGCCATCATCCCGCCGTCGGTGAAGATCTTCAGCGCGCCCAGCGACAGCCGCGGGCCGCCGAACCCGGTGGTCAGGCCGAGGTCCATGGCCCGGGGCACCTCGTCCGAGGGATGCGCGCCCGGGTCGCGCAGCAACGTCCCCGCGACCATCAGCTGCACCCGGATCGGCAGGTCCGCGCGCTGGTAGGCCGCGGCCTCGATGGGGCTGTGCGTGATCAACCCGCCGCCGACACCGGCCTCCGCGACCGTCGTCACCCCCTCGGACAGGCACACCGAGGCCGCGCGACGAAGAGCGGAAGTCAACTCCCCCAGGGAATACGGTTGGCGCAACGCCCGCACCGCCGCCATACCGCCCTCGGCGAGAAAACCGTCCACATGCGACGCACCAGCGGGCAGCGCGGCCAGCACCGGCCCGTTCACGACGCACGCGTGCCCCGAGTCGTGCAGGACGAGCACCCGCCGCCCGGCCGCGACGCGGTCCAGCTCGGTCGAGGTCAGGTGCCGCCCCAGCGGCCGCTGGTCGTAGCCGACGACGTCGAGCCACTCCCCCGGCGCTACCGCCGCAGCCGCGTCCCCGATCGCGGCCAGCACGTCGTCCACCCGGGCGCACGGCGCCACCGACACCGCCCCGGCCCGCAGCCCGGTCCAGGCGAGGTGGACGTGCGCGTCGAGGAACCCCGGCAGCACCGCGGCCCCACCGAGGTCGACCTCCTGCCGCGCGGGCAGCCCGTCGACCTCCTCGTCGAGCCCGACGACCCGACCGCGCCACACCCCGAGGCGGGTGGCCAGCGGCCGGGCCGGGTCCATCGTGCGAAAGGTCGCGTTGACCAGGCGGAGGTCCAGCACCCCCTCACCCTAGGGGCTGCCGCCGGCGCGGACTGGGCCGATCCGCGTGGGGGCGACGGGACAGTCGCGCGGTCGACTTGGCCACCCGCACAGTTGACTCGAAGGCAGAACCAGGGTGGATCACCCGACCGCGACGACCTTGCGCGGTGTGATCCGGGCGGCGGCGGTGCCGAGGCCGTGGGGGCCGCGCAGTTCGCGGAGACCGACCTCGGGGTTGCCGGGGCTCTCCGGGTAGTGCCGCAGCAGGTCGGCCTGGGTGTAGCGGCGGCAGCCCTCGTGCCAGGCGAGGATGCCGGAGAGCCAGTTGCGCAGCTCCTCCGCGTACCCGGTGAGCGTGGTGCGCGCGTCCTCGTCGAGGTCGAAGTCCTCGAACAGGGCGGGTAGGCCGGTGGCCACGACGTGCTCGAACTCGCGCATCCGGCTGTCCATGAGGTCGCCGACGATGGCCATCGCGGTGGCGGAGTCCGTGTCGAAGAAGTTGCGCACGACCAGCACGATGTTGTGCAGCTCGCCCTCGAACTGGATCTCCTTCTGGTAGGAGAAGATGTCGTTGATCATGCAGGCGTAGTCCATGGCGGCGTTCTCCATGGCCAGCACCGGACGGCTGCGGTAGACCTCGGGCGGCACGGTGCGGCCGTGGCCGATGCGCGAGAGGCTCATGGTCAGCTCGGAGCCGAAGGTCTTGCGCCGCATCTCGATGTAGTCGACCGGGTCGGGGATGCGGTTCTGCAGCTGGTTGCCCATCTCCCACAGCCAGCTGTCGGCCATCTCCTCGATGGTGCGGCGGAACTGGGCGCGGGCATCGGGCGCCATCGGCCCGGCGGTGCGCTGCCACAGGTCGTGCAGACCGTGTTCGAGCGCGTTGGCCGGGGTCGGGGTGGGCTCACCGTTGACGGGCATGAACTGGGAGAACCGCTCGGTCAGCAGCTTCGCCCCGGTGATGTCCCCGGTGCGGCCGAACACGACGGGGTAGTAGTCGTCGCCGTAGGTACCCCAGGCCAGCCAGCCGGAGGTGATGTCGAGCTGCTCGGCGGAGGCGTCGGGGTGGATGCCGGACGCGCACAGCGGCAGGTCGTAGTCGCGCAGCTTCACCTCGTCCCACAGCTCGGGGAGCTCGTCGACGATGCCGACCCGCTTGCCCCAGTCGACCAGGTTCTCCCGGGCCTCCTCGAGGTGCGGGTTGCTGCGCACGGGGAACGGCATCCGCAGGTCGGGCCGCTTGACCTGGCCGACCCGCTCGTACGGGACGTGGCTGAACGACCGCGCGCGCTGCCGGTACGTCGACAGCAGCGAAGGCACGATCCGGGCGGCGGACGTGCCCAGTCCGAGCGGGCCGCGCAGCAGGTCCGAGCCGGGTCCACCACCGTTCATGTAGCGGCTGGACCGCATGTGCCACTCGTGGCCGCCGGACTGCCAGTCCTGCAAACCCTTGATGTACGCCAGCACCCCGAGGCGTCCGGCCGGGTCGATGGCGTGCTCCTCGAGCAACGGCGGGACCTCGGTGACGGCGGTGTGCTCGAACTGGTGCAACCGCGAGGTCAGCAGGTCGTTCACGGCCTCCGCCGCGGCCTGCGTGTCGATGCCCAGGAACTTCTCGAACACCAGGACACCGTTGCTCAGCTCGCCCTCGTCGAGCACTTCCCGCTCGTACGAGAACAGGTCGTTGCGCAGGTGGACGCCGTCGGCGAAGGTGTCGCGCAGGACGTGCATCGGCCTGCTCGCGGAGATCGCGGCGGGCACCTGGGCGCCGACGGCGTGCTCGATGAGGTTGGCCGACCACGGCGCGCCGCCGACCTTGCGGCGCATCTCGATGTACTCCAGCGGGTTGGAGACGCGCTCCTCGCTGATGTTGGCCAGCTCCCAGAGGGACTCGTCGAGCAGGTTCTTGGTGCTCTCGACGAACCGGCCGCGCCAGTCGGCGGACATCGCTGGCGTGGTGCGGTTCCACAGGTCGGCCAGCCCGGCCTCGACGGGGTTCGTCGGGGTCTCGGTGATCGGCCCCTCGACGGGCATGAACAGGCGCAGCCGGTCGAGGTACGCGCGGGCGCCGGGGATGTCGCGGGTGCGCTTGAACAGTTCCAGGAAGTGGTCGTCGAAGTAGAAGACCCAGACGTACCAGTCGGTGATCAGGTCCAGCTCGGGGCCGTCGCAGTCGGGGTGCGTGTACGCGCAGAGCAGCGCGTAGTCGTGCGCGTCGAGGTCGGCCTCGGACCAGATGGTGGTGCCGTGCTGCGGGACGTCGACCATGTCCATCGCGCGCGCCCACCGCTTGCTGTGCAGGCGGGCCTGTTCCAGGTTCGGGTTCAGCCGGGCCGGGTAGGGCATGTAGAACTCCGGCAGCTGGAACGGCTGCGGCATGGGCGGCCCGGCCTCTCTGGGGTGTTCCCCGACGGTGTTGGTCTTGGTGACCTGGGACGCGGTGAAGAGAACCAGTGCGCGACGGTGTGCGCCAAGGGGCCACGGGGGAATCCACCCGATCGGGAATTGCCGACCGGTTCCGGACACGACCGGTGGTCACCGGAAACCGGGTGGGGATGATCGGACCACCTCGGTAGGGTCGGTCGGGTGGCGGTGCGGACGACGGTGGACACCCGGGCCCGGGCGGCGGTGGCGGGGGTGTTCCTCACCAACGGCGCCCTGTTCGCGGCGGTGGTGCCGCGGATCCCCGAGATCAAGGACGACCTGGGCCTGTCCAACGCGGCCCTCGGCACGGCACTGGCGGCGATGCCGCTCGGCGCCCTGCTGGCCGGGCTGTTCGCCTCGACGGTGATCCGCTGGTGGTGCTCGTCGCGGGTCGCGACCCTGGGCATCGTCGCGCTGGCGGTGGCCACGATCGGCATCGCCCTGGCGCCGAGCTGGCTCGCGCTGGCGGCGGCGCTGTTCGCGGCGGGCGCGCTGGACTCGATCGTGGACGTCGCGCAGAACACCCACGGCATGCGCGTGCAGCGCCGCTACGGCCGCTCGATCGTCAACTCCTTCCACGCGCTGTGGAGCATCGGCGCGGTGACGGGCGGCCTGATGGGCGCCGCGGCGGCGGGGTTGGGGGTGCCGGTCCTGGTGCACCTGGTGGTGGCGGGCGCGCTGTTCAGCGCGGTGGCGGTCGTGTGCTTCCGGTTCATGCTGCCGGGCGACGACGACGAGGAGCGGACCGAACCGGCGGTCGCCCCGGGCAGGCGCCGGTTCCCGGCCGCGGTGGTCCGGCTCGTCTTGGCGTTCGGTGTGCTGTCCGCCTGCGGGGCCTTGGTCGAGGACGCGGGTTCGTCGTGGGGCGCGGTCTACCTGTCCGGTTCCCTCGGCACGGGCGCGGCGACCGCGGGCATGGCGTACGTGGCCCTCCAGGTGGCGATGACGACCGGCAGGCTCTTGGGCGACCGCGTCACGGACCGCTTCGGCCAGGAACGAGTTGTCCGCTTCGGCGGCCTGCTCTCCGCCGCGGGCATGGCCCTCGCGCTGGCGTTCCAGACGGTGCCGACGACCCTGGGGGGCTTCGCGCTGGCCGGCCTGGGCGCTTCGACGCAGATCCCGGCGGCCATGCACAGCGCGGACGAGCTACCGGGGCTGCCGTCGGGCCTGGGGTTGATGGTGGTGAGCTGGATGCTCCGGGTCGGCCTGCTCGTCTCGCCCCCGCTGGTGGGCCTCCTCGCCGACGCGACCAGCCTGCGCGTGGCCCTGTTGACCGTGGTGGCGGCAGGCGCGGCCACGGCACTCCTGGCCCGAACCCTGCGCGGCGTGGCACCACAGCACTGACACGCTCCTCCTCCACACTCCCCGTCTTCACCCTCTCTTCTTTGCTTGCCCTTCTCTGCTTGCCCTTCTCTTTTCCTGCTATCCCCCGCTCGCACCACCCAATCGCCCAATACCCATTATCTAGATAGTTAGATACGTATCTGGCTCAATGACTAAAGGGGCTGGGCGCCGAACAACGCTCGGGCGGGCGCGGGCCGCGGGCAAAGCGGCAGGCGCAGGTGGTCCGGGTCCGTGGCAGGCTGCGGGAGTGACCGATCCTGTCGTGGTGGTCGGCGCGGGCCCCGTGGGGCTGACCGCGGCCGCCCTGCTGATCCGCCGCGGGGTGCCGACCGTGGTCCTGGAGCGGCACCCCGCCCCCTACCCGCTCCCCCGCGCCGTCCACCTCGACGGCGAGGCGCTGCGCGTGCTCCAGGACGCGGGCGTCGCGTCGCGGTTCCACGCGGTCAGCCGCCCGATGCCGGGGCTGCGCCTGGTCGACCGCCGCCACCGGGTCCTCGCCGAGTTCCGCCGCGACGCGCGCACCGGCCCGAACGGCCACCCCGACGCGTCGATGTTCAACCAGCCCGACCTGGAGCGCCTGCTGCGCGGCGAAGTCGGCGCCGCCGTCCGCTGGGGCGTCACCGTCACAGGACTGCGCGGCGACACCCTGCTCACCGACGCCCGCCCGGTCCCCGCCCGCGCGATCCTCGCCTGCGACGGCGCCGACAGCACCGTCCGCCGCCTCCTGGACATCCCCACCCGGGCACTCGGCGAGCCCCACGACTGGCTCGTCGTCGACGCCGAGTCCCCTCGACCGCTGACCACCTGGGACGGCGTGCACCAGGTCTGCGACCACCGCCACCCGGCCACCTTCATGCGCGTGACCGGCGACCACTACCGCTGGGAGTTCCGCTACCCCTTGTCCCACAACGACTTGCGCGGACTCCTCACCCCGTGGCTGGTCCACCTCGGCGCGATCCCGTTCGAGGCCATGACGATCCTGCGCGCGGCGACCTACACCTACCACGCCCAGGTGGCCACCCGGTGGCACACCGGGCGGACCTTCCTCCTCGGCGACGCGGCGCACCAACTGCCCCCGTTCACCGGGCAGGGCCTGGGCGCGGGCCTCCGCGACGCGCACAACCTCGTGTGGAAACTGGACCTCGCCCTCCGCACCGGCAACGACGAGATCCTCCGCACGTACCAACCCGAACGCCTCCCGCACGCGGTGCGCACGATCCGCGCGGCCCAGGTCATCGGCTGGGCCCTGACGGCCGGTCCCGCACGCCGCACCGCGATCCGCGCCGCCGTGGCGATCCCCGGCGTCTCCGCAGCCGCGTCGCGCTACTCCTCCCCCAAACTCGGCCGCTCCGCCCTGATCGCCCGCCACCGGCTCGCCGGAACCCTCTTCCCCCAGCGGAGAACCCCCGACGGCTGGACCGACGACCTGCTCACCCCGCCCGCGGTCGTCGACCCGGCACCACGCCGCCCGCGGTACACCGCGGTCCGCCCCGACTGGGCCATCATGGACGCCACCAAGTCCACAAAGGACTTAGCACGCCTCGCCGAACTGGTCGCGTCGCTGACCCCACCCGAGTACCCACCCCGACCGGAATAGGTGACAACCCCCACACGCCGCCCCTTGGTCGCCCAGTGGACGTCGCGCCACAAAACGTTGTCACAGGACAACGGGACCGGGACGGTCAGGCGCCGCTGGCGGCGGTCAGCGCGGAGGCCAGTGTCGGGTGCAGGGCGATCGCGGCGTCCAGACCCGCCAGGATCAGGGTTCGGTGGACCGGACCACCGTCCGGCGCGACGACGATGAGCCGCGGCCCCGACTCGTCGCTGCGGCAGTGGGCGTTGAGGACCACGTCCACCCCGGCGGCGCTGAGGAAGCGGACGTCGCCGAGGTCGAGGATGAGGATGGCGGCGCCCACCTCGTCGGCGGCGGCGCTCAGCGCGCTGTCGAGCAGGTGGGCGCTGGACATGTCCACTTCACCGGACACGCCCAGCACCGAGCACCCGGCCGTGGCCGACCGGGCGAAGCTGAGCAATGACTTCATCGCGGACGCCACCCGCCACCCCAGAGCCGCATGGCCGTCAAGTGTAGCCACGCTCGCCCCGGTTTACCGTGGAGAGCGACTCGACGGCCACGTCGAAGCCCGCGGCGGCTCTCCCGATCGCCCCCGGCGGGCCGAGGAGCAGGCACCAACGGCAACGCCGCGACCGGTCGAGGTTCGACGGGCCGACGACCACCGCGGTGCCTCCCTCCGCGGCAGGCGCGGCGGCGAGAGCGATCACAGCCTTCGACCGCGAGACCACCGCCCCCGGGCACCGACCCCCGAGGCGCGCACCCCGCCCGGACCGGTCCTCTGTGGATCCTCAGGCCACGCAGAACTCGTTGCCCTCGGGGTCGGCCAGCACGACGTGGTGGCCGGTCGCCACGGCGACCTCGGTGGCGCCGAGCCCGGTGAGGAACTCGGCGGCCGCCACGACCTGCTGCCAGCGCCCCTCGGGGGTGTCCGCGTCGGTGATCCGGAAGTCGAAGTGCAACCGGATCTTCCCGACCTTGGGCTCCTTGACCTGCTGCAGGAACAGCCGGGGCGCGGTGCCCGCCGGGTGGTGCAGCCAGGCGCCGTCGTCGGCGTCGTCCTCCGGGTCGTCGAACTGGGCCAGCCACTCCTCGCGGGTGGCGAACGGGGGCGGCGGCGGTTCGTCCTCGTACCCGAAACCCCGCTTGTAGAACTCGGCCAGGGCCGCGGGGGCCGCGCAGTCGAGCGTGCAGTCCACCTTGCGCACGGAGAGCGCCATGACGTGAGCCTCTTTCACCTGTGGTTGAAGCCGTCCGGCGCCGACGTTAGCGGCGGGGTACGACAACACGGCGTGGACTGTCCACAGGCACGGCGGTCCAGTGTGGTCGACGGGCGCCCCGGGGCGCCGATCACGCCGGAAGCGATCCCGGCAGGGACGCGCGAGGGGTGACGCGCGGCGCGGGTGCGACCCCGATTGACGGCACCGCCCGGTTTCCGCTGTGACCAAACGTGATCGCCGCGGTCCGGCGGCAGCGCGCGGCGGCGCGGGGAGCACGATCGGCCTACCAGCGTAGTCACTCCGCGCGGTGATCCACAGTGACCGACTCTGACGCCTCGTGATCATAACTCGAGGCTATGAGTTATTGGGATGGGCGCGGCGGGTGACCGGTCGGGCATGCTCTAGTCACCCTGCACCACTCCGATCGGAGCAGGTCGGCCGCCGCGGAAACCGGCCGACGGCTCCGGGCCCCGGGCCGCCCGAATGGTGGGCCGGCCTCGGGTACGGGCCGGACACGCGACCTACGCCCTGCGTGTCCGGCCTCGCCGGGTCCCTTGCGCGGCACCGGTGGGGAAGACACGCGGGGCTTCGGTTTTCGGTCATCTCTCGCCCAGCCAGGCGTCAACCGGTGGAGACTCACCCGATCGGGCGCCTCAGGCGGGTTTCCCCCACCTGAGAACCGCTCGTTCGGCGGTCACGCGGGCATGACGAGGTCGACCCAGGTGGAGCGCCAGTTCTGCCCCTGCTCGACGTAGCGGCGCAGCTCGGCCAGACCGCTGAGCCAGCCGAGCCAACCGCCGTACGGCGTGCGCTCGACGTCGAAGCCGCTCTGCGAGAACGACAGTCGCGTGCGGCCGCCGGATTCCTCGAGCTCCCAGGAGGTCACGCCGAAGCCGGTGCCGAAGTCGATGGTCATGCCGCGACCCGGTTCGAGCCGCGTGATGGTGGCGGGGTGCGGGTTGTTCTCCAGGCCGCCCATCGCCCACTTGCCGCCGACGCGCGGCTCGATGCCGACCGGGTAGCCGAACCACTCGGCGAAGCGGGCCGGGTTCACCATCGCGTCGTAGATGTCCTCGGCGCTGGCGGCGATGTCCACCACGGCACTGAGGTCGGAGGAGGTGAAGTCGGCGCGCGGGGTCAGCTCGCGCCCCTCGACGTGCTCGACGAGGTTGGCGATGGTGAGGCTCCACCAGGTGCCGACCTGGCCGAGCGCGCCGCCCTCGCCGACCGCGGCGGCGGCCCAGCCGGGGAAGTGGCTCTGCGACAGGGTGAGTGAGGTTTCCTCACCCACCGGGGCGAGGGTGATCTCGACCGTGGAGTCTTCGCCACCGAGGTCCCAGTGGAAGACCAACTCGGTGGCGCTCACCCGGGTGAGGGTCTGGTGCGGCTTGTCGCCCTCGAGGACGGTCGGCCCCCAGAAGCTGAAGGTGTCCGCGTCGGACTCGGCGTTGTCGGCGAGCCAGGCGCGCAGTTCGACCGGGTCGGTGATGGCGCGGTGGACGCGGTCGACGGTCGCGGCGATGCGGGCCTTGACGACGAGGGTCTCAGTCATCGGCGTTCTCCTTGGGGTAGCAGGCGACGAGCAGGGCGAAGGCGTCGCCCTCGGTGCCGCCGTAGCGGGTGAAGAGGTCTTGGAGGGTGGATTTCAGGTCGTCGAAGAACTCCTGGCGCCGCTCGGGGGGCAGCCGGATGGCGCCGGAGACGCCGAGCGACGGGAGTTCGGGGGCGGTGCGGTCGAGCGCGCCGATGTCGGCCTGGGCCTGTTCCATCAGCTCGACGAGGTAGCCGAGGGCGAGGTCGTCGCCGCGCGGCCCGACGCGGCCGACCAGCGCGGGCGAGAGCCAGTACGACCGGGCGGTCGCCTGGTAGACGCCTTCGCTGATGCCGCGCACCTTCCGCTCCGCCACCCGGGTCACGAGGCCGACCTCCACCAGCTTGTTGACGTGGTAGTAGACGCGCTGGGGCGTCTGGTCGAGTCGGCTCGCGACCTCGGTGCAGGACCGGGGCTCCGCCAGCTGCCGCAGCACCTCGATGCGCTGCGGCTTCAGCAGGGCCTCGGCCTGCTCGATGCGGTCTAGGTAGTGGACGTTCTTCATGGCAAAAAAGAGTTTGTACGTAAAAACTCTCTTTGTCAATGACCGCCGACCGGGCCCGTTCAGGTGTTACCGGGCGTTAAGGCCCGGGTCAGGAGGGGTGCCCGGCGCTGTGGCAAGATTCCAGCGCGTGACCACGCTTCGGATCGCCGTACCCAACAAGGGGTCGCTCAGCCTCCCCTCCGAACAGCTCCTCGCCGCCGCCGGGTACCGGGTCCATCGCGCCAACCGCGAGCTGATGATCGATGACACGCGCAACGACGTGCGGTTCTTCTTCCTCCGCCCGCGCGACATCGCGCTGTACGTCGGCACCGGCACGCTGGACGCGGGCATCACGGGTCGCGATCTGCTGATCGACGCCGACACCGGCGCGGAGGAGTCCCTGGCGCTCGGTTACTCGGAGTCAACGTTCCGGTTCGCCTCGCGGCCGGACGAGCTGACGACCGTCGCGGACCTGGCGGGCCGCCGGGTCGCGACGAGCTACCCGGGTCTGGTGGGCCAGTACCTGGCCCGGCACGGCGTCGAGGCGAAGCTGGTGCGGCTGGACGGGGCGGTGGAGACGTCGGTGCAGCTCGGCATCGCCGACGCGGTGGCCGACGTCGTGGAGACGGGGACGAGCCTGCGCAACTCGGGCCTGGCGGTGTTCGGCGAGCCGATCCTGCGGTCGGAGGCGGTGCTGATCCGCAGGCCGGACCTGACGCCCGAGGTCAGCGCGGGGATCGACCGCGTCCAGCGGCGGCTGGAGGGCGTGCTGATCGCCCGCAACTACGTGATGATCGACTTCGACTGCCCCACGGCGATCCTCGACCAGGCGTGCGCGCTGGTACCGGGCGTCGAGTCGCCGACGGTGTCGCCGCTGGCCCGCGAGGGGTGGATGGCCGTGCGCTCCCTCGTGCCGCGCGACCGGGCGGCGATCGTGATGGACGAGCTGTGGGAGGTGGGCGCGCGGGCGATCCTGGTCAGCGCGCTGGAGTCGAGCCGGATCTAGGGGCCCGCCTGGCAGGATGTCGGTCCGTGAACTGGACGCGTGCGCTGCACCACCTGCGTTCCCTGGCGGACACCTGCGCCGACATGGCGACCCGACCGGTGTCGATCTACCCGCTGCGCGTGGCGGAGCTGTGGGTGGCGGGGCCGGTGCTGTCCGGTCCCGTCGAGGTCGAGACGTTGATCGTGGCGCTGACGGTGGACGTCGAGGAGGTGCCCTGGCGCACCGAACCCGCGGGCGCCCGCCACTGGGCGGCGGCGGCGCGGCTGCCGCACGCCCCGGTCGAGGTCTTCTGGCGCTCGACGCGCGTGCCGGTGTGGAACCACGTGCTGCACCGCCCCGCGCGGGTGTGGTCGGCGGACGACGGCGTCGACGAGCGGGTGATCGACCGCATCGCCGAGGGTGACGCCGAATCGGTGCGCGCGGCGGCCCCGTCGGAGGCCGAGACGCGGGAGCGACTGGCCGCGGACCTGGCCGTCAGCCTGGCCGGTTTGCGTGATCGAACAGCCGACTACCAGCGGAAACGCTGGCGCCCGGGCAAGCTGGAACCGGTGGCCGACGCCCTGTGGCAAGCCAGTGACGGCTACCTGGATCTCCTGCGAGCAACAAACTGAACTAGTCTCGTGTATTGCGAACCGGCAACCTTCACCCGATCAGACGTGTGGGGGGATGGCGGTTTGGTTACACAGCGGAAGACAGATGGAGTCCCGGGAAGTCCGGGGGAGACGAATACCAGGGGGCCGACATGAGCACCACGACCACGCGGGAGACCGACCCGAACCCGATCTACACGGCGTTGATCGAGGAACAGGGCGTGACCCCGGTTCCGGACGACGACCAACCGGAGTAGTCGACCACCAGACCCGCGGGCCGCGCAGGCCGGGAGTCCCGGCGCCCCGCGGGTCTGTCATGTCCGGGGAGGGTTCGTCGGCCGACGCCCGGCATCCTGCGGATTCGGTACGGCAGAGGCGGCGGGGCCGCCCATCGACCGGCCCGACCTGCGGTTTTCTGCCGCATGCGGGGGCTGCCACCGGGAACAGCGGTAGCACGCTGGTCCGCTATCCCTGACATGGCTGGGTACACCGCGGTTGAGATCGCGCACCGCCCCCGGCAGGTCCACGGGCTCAGGCAACAGCACGCCCGCCGCAGGCACTGGAGCGGCCCGACGGTGCGGCCCGCCTCGTCCGAGGTGGCGCAGCGGGCAGGCTGGTCCACGGCGAGAGGGAGTCGCCGCGCCGCCCATCAGGGTCCGGTCATGCCCGGGGTCGGCCGGCTGGCCGCCGGTTCACGACCGGTATCCCCGCGCGCCCGACCGAGCTACCCAGCGGACGGGATCGTCGGCGCTGGGTCAGCGGGTGCGGAAGGTGGTGGTGGCGGCTCGGACGGCGGGGTGGTTCATCAGGGTCTCGACGTCGAGGGGTAGGGGGAGGCGCCAGTTCGGGTACTGGTCGATGGTGCCCGGCAGGTTGGGTTGCCGGGGTTCCCCGATCAGGTCCTGCGGCGCGGCGAAGACCAGCGTGCACGGGGTGCGCGCGATGAACCGGTGCAGGGCCGCGACGATGTCGTCCGTCGTCGGTTCCTCGGGGAGCAGCCCCTCCGCACCCAGCAGGTCGATGATCGCCTGTCGTTCGGCCTTGGCGGTTTCGGCTTCCTGTTCGGGGTCTGTGAGCAGGCCCAACTCCGCGCGGACCCGGACGTGTTCGCCGGTCAGGAAGCCGGTGGCGGTGGGTAGGTCGTGGGTCGAGATGCTCGCGGCGGCCTGGGTCGGGTACTCCGCCGACGGCAGCGGGTTGCCCGCCCGGTCACGCTGGAACCAAGCCACGGCACAGCTCAGGACACCCGTGTCGTGCAGGGTCCGGGTGATGTGCTCGGGCACCGTCCCCAGGTCCTCCCCGATGACGACGGCGTTGGCGCGGTGCGCTTCGAGCAGGAGGACACCGAGCATCGCCTCGGCGTCGTAGTGCACGTATGTCCCTCGATCGGGCGACTCGCCCGGTGGGATCCACCAGAGCCGCCAAAGCCCCGCGACGTGGTCGACCCGGATGCCGTCGCCGTGGGTGAGGACGGCTCGGATCATGTCGCGGAACGGCAGGTACCCGGTCGCGGCGAGGCGGTCGGGCCGCAGCGGCGGGAGCACCCAGTCCTGGCCGAGCGGGCTGAAGGCGTCCGGTGGGGCGCCGACAGTCACGCGTGAGGCCAGGACGTCCTGGAGCGACCAGCCGTCGGCGCCACCAGGGTCGACGCCGACGGGAAGGTCGTGGATGACGCCGACCGCCATGCCGCGCGCGGCCTCGTGCACGGCGGCCAGCTGCTCGGCCGCGCGCTGCTGGAGCCAGGCGTGGAAGGCGACCCGACCGGCGAGTTCACGGCGGGCGGCGGCGACCTCCGGGCGGCCCGGGTGGCGCAGCCCCGCGGGCCAGACGCGCCAGTCGGGGCCGTGCAGTTCGGCCAACGCGCTGTACGTCGCGTAGTCGAGGGTTGCCCGATCAAGTGACCCCAGATCGGGCAGACGCGGGGTGAGCAGGTCGAAGGCGCCGGTTTTCGCCGCCCACACGGCGTCGTGGTCGATCTGCTCCCCGAGGGCCGGCTTGGCGGCCAGGACCCGCGCGCGGAGCGCCGCGTCGGCGTCGCGGAACTCGGGCAGGTCCGCGACCGAGAGGTGCAGCGGGTTGAGGAACCGGCGGCTCGACGGCGAGTACGGCGACTTCCGCACCGGATGGGTGAGCGCACCCGCGGCAACGGGACTGACCAAGACCGCGCCCGCCTCGTCCGCGACCGCCCGACGGACCAACGCCCCCAGGTCCGCGTAGTCACCGATCCCCCAGGAGTCAGGCGTGTGGATGGCGTAGAGCTGCGTCATCCACCCCCAAGTCCGCGGCACCGGGGGCAGCGCCGCGGGCGTAACGGCGAGAGACGTCTCACGCCCCTCGACGCGCAGCGTGTGCCAGCCGAGCGGCAGTTCCGGCAGGGTGCCGTGCACGGCGACCTCCGCACCGGTCTCCAGCAGCACCGTGCCGTGCCCGACCTCCGCGCGACTCCCCTGCCGCACCACCGTCGGCACCGCGCCGGCAGCCGGTGGCCCGTCCGCGCCGAGCTCGTCGAGGATCGCCCGCACCACGGCCGGATCGACCTCGACCCGTTGCCGCGCACCGTTCTCGTACTCCACGGCGACCCCGTGCGCGGCGGCGAGTACGGCGAGTCGATCGTCCACAGGGGAACCTTTCACCGGCGGTAGGCGGACCCCGCCATTCAACCGGACCGGCCGCTCCCCCGCCGCGCGGTCTCGGCGGTGCGGGCGAGGCTGTGCGCCATCAGGGTGAACACGAGGACATGCGCCGGTTTCTGCGCACGCCAGTAGAGGTGCCCCAGCAGGCCATCGGGGGCGAAAGTGGTCGTCTGACGCAACACGCTCTCCCCCGGAGCGGCCCCCGGTTCCGCGCGCAGGGTGAGCCACGCCCTACCCGGCAGGCGCATGTCCGCGTGCAGGTGGAGTTCGCGGGTGTCGTCGTCGCGGTGAACGACCGTCCAGCTGTCCACGATGTCCCCCGCCCTCGGATGGGGCGGGCGGTTCCGGTGCAGACCCGGACCACCGGCGACATGGTCGAACGCACCACGCAGGGCCCACAACGCGGGCAAGGCGGAGCCGCCGCGGGTGGTGATCGCGTGCCAGAGGGCGGCGGGATCGGCATGGACCTGGAGGGTCTGGTGATCGGTGAGCGCACCGTCGGCGGGCGGGAGCGGCGGCGTGGGGATGTCGAGAGCTTGCCGCAGGGCCCGGTCGACGCTCGTGCGGCCGTCGAGCGGCAGGACAGCGCTGGGCACCAGGTCGTGCTGGAGGGATTCCAGCAGCGCGCGGGTCAAGGTATCCGGGGTCGCCGCGGCGGCGAGGGACGTGGGGAACGCGGCAGGCAGCGGCACGCGACGCGGGAGCCCCGCCGCCCGGGCGCACCGTTGGATGAGGTCCCAGTACGTCAACACCTCCGGCCCACCGATGTCGTAGCAGCCGTTCACCGGCTCCCCCGTGGCCGCCAGCAGGTGGCGGATCACGTCATCGAGGGCAATCGGCCTGCTGCGGTTGCGCAGGAACGCCGGGTTGGGGATGACCGGACCACCCCGAGCCGCGCGGGCCAGCAACTCGAAGCTGGCCGACCCGGCGCCGATGATCATGGACGCCTGGAGCACCAGCGCGGGCACCGGGCACGCCAGGAACACGTCCCCGACGCGCGCCCGCGACGCCAGGTGGTCGGACGGTTCACCGTCTCGTGGTCGCGGCCCACCCAGGTAGACCAGCTGCCGCACCCCGGCCGCGCCCGCCGCTTCGGCCACCGCGCGGGCGATGCGTTCGTCCAGGACCGCGAAGTCCGGCGACGACAACGAGTGCACCAGGTGGTAGACGACGTCGACGCCCTCCAGCTCGGCGGGCCCCAGGTCGAGGGCGTCCGACCGCACCACCCGCACCCCGACCGGGACGGCCTCCGCGTCGATGGTCCTCGACGACGCCACCACCGCGAGCCCGGCCGACGCCAGCGCGGCGACCAGCCGGGTGCCGACGTACCCGCCCGCGCCGAGTACCAGGCAGCGGGCCACTACCGGGTCCCTTGCCGGGGGCGCAGGATCGTCGCCGGGTCCGCGCCGGGCGTCTCCAACCACCGGGCGAACCCGATCGGGTCACGGCGCTCCAGCTCGTCCAGGCACTTCTGCCGTTCGCGGACCACCGCGGCGGCCGCGAGGGGCGTCTGCGCGGCGCGGAGCGTGTCGAGCCCGGTCCGCCACCGCTCGCACAGCCTCGACGTGCTCATGGCCCGCAGCCCGAACAGCGGGTACGCCGCCGCGGCCAGCGCGCCGACGACCGCGAACGCCACCCACTCGACCAGCATGACCAGCCCGGCGACGCCGACGAGCGCGGCGCAGAACAGCAGGGTCAGCAGCGCGGTGCCGCGGTCCGGGCGCGCGCTGTCCGGGTCGGTGCGGGCCGCCGCCGTGGCCATCGCCAGGCAGCCCGCGGTGACGCCGAGGAACAGCAGGGTCCACGAGCGCAGCAGCACCGCCCCGGTGCCGACGCCCAGGATGGCGACGGCCGCGGCCAGCGCGAGCCAGGCGAGTCGGTAGCAGCGTCGGAGCATCGGCTCTCTCCTCGGGTCACCGCCGTTGTCGTTTACCTACCCGTGCACAGTGACACCCAATCACCATCGATCGCCCGGCCCAGCGGTGTTTCTGCGCCCATCGGGCGAAGCCAGCGCGTGATCCTTGTCCGCGGGCAGCGGTGCTCTATGATTCGAAGACCCCAGGCAGGCACCGGGGCACCCGTCTCGCGAACCGAGGTCGGCATGGCACCTCGAATCCCGAACCAGCTGATCCCCGCGCCCCGGCGGGCCGCGCCCGCGCGGTACCCGGTGGCCACGCGGGTGGACCTCGTGGGCCGGTGGGCGGCGGTGGCCGCGGTGCGCGGCGAGATCGATCTGGTCACGGCGCCGCGGGTGCGGGCGGCGTTGCTCGGCGCGCTGGCGCCACCGGACCTGCTGCTGCTCGTGGTCGACCTGTCCGATGTGGACTTCCTGGCGGCGGCCGGGCTGGGTGTGCTGGTGGACGTGCGCGACCGGGCCCGGGCGCGGGCGGTGGACCTGCGGCTGGTGGCGGACCGGCGGTCGGTGCTGCGGCCGCTGGACGTGACGGGGTTGCGGCAGTCGTTCCGCGTGCACGCCGACCGGCGGGCGCTACTGGCCCCGCACCTTTTCGCGCACCGGTGACTCCTCGTGGTGCGCGAGGTCGCGGTAGGGCGTGCGGAACCCGTCGCGGACCAGCGTGCGCAGGTCGGCCCGTTTGTGGACGGCGACGCCCACGGCCAGCACCAGGTAGACGATCGACAGGGCGACGATCTCGACGCCCTTGATCGACGCGGGTAGCAGCGCGGTCAGGGCGAACTGCGCCAGGAACAGGCCCAGCAGCACGAGCGCGCCGCGCACGGTGATCGACAGGCGGATCAGCAGGGCCACCGCGAACAGCGACTGGGCGGCGGTGAGCAGCAGTTCGTCGCGCTGGGCCGCGTCGATGGGCAGCCCGGCGGTGGAGCCCGCGGCCACGGCGAACACCACGGGCAGCGTGCCGACCAGCAGCGTCCACTGGTTGACCTTGGACGACACCAGCGTGGCCAGCGCGTCGGTGGTCTTGAGCCGCCACGCGTACAGGCCCGCCACGAGCAGCTCCGGCGCCTCCGACGCCAGCGGCGCGACCCACTGGACGAGGAAGAACTGGCTGACCCCGAGGTCGGTGCCCGTCTGCACGAGCGCGTGCGCGAAGTTCTCCGCCACCAGCAGGATCACCGCAGCCGCGAAGGCGAACAGCGCGACGCAGCTGACCCGCCGCCGGGCCTTGGGCTGGCCGCCCAGCAGCGCGGCGACGCCTTCGAGGTCGGGTTCCCCGGCGGGTGCTTTGGCGACGCGGATCGCGTAGAGGGCGAAGATGCCGACCAGGACGATGGCGTCGACGATGGTGATGCTGTGCCGTAGTGGCAGGGTCAGCGAGTACAGGGTGGCCAGGCCGAGGAAGGCCAGCGGGACGGCGTCGGTGCGGTCGAGGGACACGCGGGTCTCGGAGGCGTGGCGGGCCTTGCGGTGGTCGCCGGAGCGGAGCCGGTCGCGGTGCGCGCGCCACGCGGCGAGCAGCACGACCAGTGCCCAGCCGACGCCGACGAGGATCCGGTTGGCGCCGGTCATGTTGGCCAGGGCGAGCCCGCAGCTGGAGTGGTCGGGTGAGCCCGGTGGGACGCAGGTCGGCCCGTGTTCGGCGAAGGCGTTGCCGCCCTCGGAGGCGAAGACGAAGTCGACGGCGTACTCGGGCAGCACCGCGATCAGCGCCAGCACGGTGATCGCGAGCCCGGCGGAGATGTCGACCTGGATGGCTTCGGCGACCCAGGACAGCACGAACGCGGCCCCGATCACGGCGATGCCGAACAGGGCCGCGGCCAGCGGCGGGGCGAGGTGGGTTCCGGTGGCGCCGAGGTAGACGCCGGGGGCGGTGGCCAGTGCGGCCAGAGCGAGGGGAACCGCGGCCCGCTTGGGCGCGGGCCGCGGCTGCGACATCAGAGCTCCTCGGGTCCCACGGTGCCGCCGCGGCGCGCGACCGCCTCGGTGCCCAGGTTCGGTTTCACGGCGCGGCGCTGCTGCACCGGCACGTCCTGCCCGGGCACCGCGGCGTCCGGGCCGGTGGGCACGGTGCCGATGCCGGGCTCGGCGCCGGGGGCGCGGGACAGGCGGGTCTCGGCGTTGCCGTTGGCGCGGGCGATGGCCTCGCTGTCGATGGCACCGCTGGGCGGGGTCGGAGCGCTCGGGTCGAGCGGGACGCCGTGCGTCTGCATGTGCTCTTGGCGCTGCTTGGTGAGGTTCTCCGCGTCGAGGCGGTCCCTCATCCGGGTGAGCATGCGGATGGTGAGCGCGTGGGCCACGGCCAGCAGCAGCAGAACCACGCCGAGGCGTCGCACGACGGCCATCAGCACGGTGTCACCGCCGATGTCGATGGCGGAGATCAGCGCGAGGACGCCGAGCACGGCGAAGTGGAACAGCACCGACACCAGGCGGGCCATCGATCGCGCCGACCCGGGGTCGCCGTAGGAGTCGGACAGGTACCTCAGCCCGCTGCGGTAGATGATCTGCCCGTCCACCACCACGAGTGCGATACCGAGGACCAGGAACAAGACATAGGTGCCGTCGTCCACGATGGGCCCCTTCTCGGACAAGCGTCTGTCGGTCACCTGGTGGGTACCACCGGTGAACTCCGGCAAAACGGCGCGTCACCGCAGCCAGCGCGGCGCCCGGGCGCGGCGCAGTCGTTTCCACTCCCGGGTGAACTCGGTCTCGGCTCGGGCGGCTCGCGCGTCCTGACGGGCGTGCAGCAGGCCGTAGGTGAAGGCGTTGTCGCCGGAAAGGTATGCCCGGACGCCGATGTCGCGCAAAGTCGTGCGGGCTACTACGGCATCTTGGTGGAGTCCTAGTGGTTTCTGAGCACTCTTGATGTGCTTGCGCCAGGTGTCGAGCTTCGCACCGAATACGGGGGCGACGGCCTCGGCGGTGTAGCGGGCCTTCTTGGCATCCTTGCGGGCCTGGTGCAGTGCGCTGTCGCGATCGGTGGGGTTCGTAGTGGCGTCGACGGCTGCGACGGAAGCGGCCAGGGCACGCCAGGCCTTGCGGATGGGTTTGCGCAGTTCCCGCGCGGCGGGTCGGGTGGCGCGCTTGGTCCAGGGCGGTGCGGTGAGGAAGGCGTCGAGGTCGGTGAGCAGCGCCAGGTAGCGGTCACTGTCCACAGCGGACAGCACCTGGGTCCGGCCGTTGGCGGCGGCGCGGCCGAGTTCGGCGGTGAGGTGCGCGGAGACGGGGCCGAGGACGTTCTCGGTGGGCAGTGCGGCCAGTTCGGCCTGGAGTTCGCCGGTCAGCACCTCGGTGTCGCGGGCGACCGCGGCCTCGCCCGCGAGCCACTTCAGCTCGACGCGCAGGGCGTTGACCCGGTCGCGGTCGAGCAGCGGCCGGAAGGAGCGCAGGGCGCTGCGGAGCCGTCGGGCGGCGACGCGGAACTGGTGGACGGCGTCGTCGGTGTCGAGGCGGACGCCGGTGTCGTGGGCGCGCAGGGCGGCGGCCTGGGCGCGCAGGTAGTCGAGGGCGACGTCGGCGGCGGTGGGGTCGGTGGGCAGGTCGGGCCTGCGGGTGGTCTTGGCGCGGTCGCCGAGGGCCTGGGCGAGCTTGGAGGTGGACTGGGCCGGTTGGGCGCCGAGGACGGCGCCGACGGCGGCCAGGACGTCGCGGTCGGTGGCCTCGACCTCCAGTTCGCGCCAGGCGTGCGGCTCGTCGTCGACGGGGTGGGCCGTGACGCGGTCGTCGGCCAGTAACGCGATGGTGCCGCCGTCGGCGTCCTTGAGCTCCCACTCGTGCCGCTCGGTGGTGATCCGGACGACCGGGGCCAGCGGCGCGCCGAGGGTGTGGGCGCGGACGAGGACCGCGAGGTCCTCGGGCACGCGGGTCTTGGCCCGGCCGAGCGGCACCCGGATCTCGTCGCGCACGTCGGGGGCGACGGGCAGTTTGGCGTGCCAGCCCGCGTCGCTGCCGCCGGTGCGCCTGCGCAGGGTGATGCCCGCGCGGGCCAGCCGGAGGTCGGCGGTGTCGAAGTAGGTGGCGTCCAGTTCGGACCGGACGGGGCCCGAGGTGGTGTGCACGGGTTCGGCCGCGGTGAGGTCCGGCAGCGCGAAGTCGGCGGGCGCCTCGTACTTGCGTTCGGTCTCGCGTACTCGGGTAGGCATCCCCCCACTATGTCACCGGGTGAGCGGGCGCGGGGATGGGTACTTCTGCCTTCGAGACGGGGCCATTCGGCCGCTGACCAGTACGTTTCGAGGAGCGGCTTTGGCTGAGCAGGATTACACAGTCGGTGTGGAAGAGGAATTCTTCTTGGTGGACGCGGACGGCGACCTGGTCGACCAAGGCCCCGAGGCGGTGGCGGGTATCACGGACGTCGACCTGAAGCCGGAGCTGCTGCGCTGCCAGGTCGAGTCGGCGACGGGTGTGCTGCGGCACGCCGAGGAGATCCGCGGCGAGCTGGCGGCGCTGCGCGCCCGGCTGGCGGACGCGGCGGCGGAGCGGGACGCGGTGCTGATCGCGGCGGGCACCGTGCCGCACGCGCAGCGCGACATCTCGGAGATCGGCCCGGGCACCCGCTACCACCGGATCGCCCGGCACGTGGGGCCGTTCATCTTCGCGGACCTGACCTGCGGGTGCCACGTGCACGTGGGCGTCGAAGACCGAGCAGCCGGACTGCGGGTCGCGAACCACCTGCGGCCGTGGCTGCCGGCGCTGCTGGCGGTGAGCGGCAACTCGGCGTTCCAGGGCGGCGTGGACACGGGCTACGCGTCGACCCGGCACGTGCTGTGGGGCCGGTGGCCGTCGGCGGGCCCGCCGCCCTATGTGGACTCGGTCGAGGAGTACGAGGACATCGTGGGTCGGCTGCTGGAGGTGGGGGCGGCGATGGACCGGAAGATGGTGTATTGGGACGTGCGGCCGTCGGAGGCGCAGCCGACGGTGGAGGTGCGGGTCGCGGACGTGCTGGGCACGGTCGAGGAGGCGGCCCTGCTGGCGGTGCTGGTGCGGTGCCTGGTCGCGGAGGCGGTGGAGTCGCCGGACCCGGCGCCGCGGGTACCGGGCACGGTGATCAGCGCGGCGCAGTGGCGGGCGGCGAAGGACGGGCTGGTGGCGTCGGTGCCGGACCCGCGCACGGGGACGCTGCGGGAGGCGATGGCGGTGGTCCGGGATCTGGTGGACCGGCACTCGGCGTCGTTGAAGGCGTCCGGGGAGCTGCCGTTCGTGGAGGAGACGCTGAGCTTCCTGACGCACAACGGAGACGGGGCTCACCGGCAGCGGGAAGCGTTCCACCGCACGGGAAGCGTGGACGGGGTGCTGAGGATGCTGGCCCGACAGACCTCAGGCGCGACCTGACCTGAGCACGGAGATGTAGTGGCGGGTGCCGATGCTGGTCGGGTGATCGGCGCCCAAGACGCGCTCCTCCTCGGGGAGCAGGGCTTCGAAATCGGCCAGCGCGCCCGCGAGGTCGCCACACTGGGCGCGTTGGTACGCGAGGTCGTCGCGCACCATCAGGGTCTGCGGGTCGTCGGCGCCGAACACCGCGACGAAATCCAGCAACAACGCCCCGATCGCGGCGTGCTTCGCTTTCGCGTCGCCGCTGCCGAGCCGGATGAGGTGGTGGCGGGTCGACAGGGTCTGGGGGTGGTCGTGTCCCAGCCCCTGTCGCTGGTCTGGCAGCAGGGCTTCGAAATCGGCGAGCGCACCCGCGGTGTCCCCGCTCGCCTGCCGCCACACCGCGAGGTGGTAGCGGGTCGCCGAGGTCTCGGGGTGGTCCGGACCCAGCACCCGCGCCTGATCGGCGGCGAGGGCTCGGGCCTCGGCCAGCGCACTCACCGGGTCCCCGGACTCGAATCGCCAGGTGGCGGCGGCCCGCCGGAGGCTGAGGGTCAGCTTGTCGTCGGGCCCCACCAGCCGGTGCCTGCCCGCCACCACCGCGTCGAGGTCATCCAGCGCGCCGATCGCGTCACCGGCGCGGTGGCGCAGCACGGCGACACCGAGTCTGCACTCGACGGTGTGCAGGTGGCCGGGCCCCAGGATCCGCTCGCGGTCGGCCAGCAGCGCGCGGTAGGCGGTCAACGCGCCATGGAGGTCACCGCTCTGACCGCGCCAGTAGGCGAGGTTCTCGCGGTCGTGCAGCGTGGCGGGGTGGTCCGGCGGGAACAGGCGCAGGCGATCAGCCACCAGCACCTCGAACTCGGCCACGGCACCGGCGGGATCACCTGCCCCGCCGCGGTAGCCCGCGGCGTTGGCGCGGGCGAGGAGAACGTCCGGGTGGTCCGGCCCGAAGACCCGCTGTAGGTCGGTCAGCAACTCGAGACCGTCGACCAAGGCGCCCGCGCTGTCGCCCGAGGCGTCGCGGAAGTAGGCGAGGCGGTGGCGGGTACCGAGGGTATCGGGGTGGTCGACGCCCAGAACGCGTTCGCGGACGCCCAGGACAGCTCTGAGTTCGGCCAACGCGCCCGCGACATCCCCTGTGACGCCCCGGAGGTGGGCGATGTTGGCTCGGTTGGTCAGCGTCTCGCGGTCGTCGGGTGGCAGCATTCGCTCCTGGTCCGCCAACAACGCCCGCAGTTCACCGGACGCGCCTTTGGCGTCACCCGCCTCACCCACCCAGCGAGCGATGTCACCGCGCACGGCCAAGGCGGTGCGCTCGTCGGGATCCAGCTCCGCCAGCAGGGCCCGGCAATCCCGCGCCGCGCCGGTCGCGTCGCCGGTGTGGCCGCGGATGTCGGCGAGGAAGTAGCGAACCGGCCAGCAGTCGGCGGCGTCGAGTTCGAGGACCCTGGTGCCGTAGTCGAGCAGGGCGGTGAAGTGGTCGCGCGCGGCGGTGAACTGCCCAGCGTTCTTCCAGCTGCGGCCCGCGAGGATCAGCGCGTCGTGCGGTTTCGGTGTCCACAGTGGATTCGGGTGGGCCTGTTCGGCGTTGCGGCCGAGCGCGGTCGCGTTGTGGCGCAGCGCGTCCGCGAGGGCGGCGTCGGTTTCCACGTCCGGCCAGATCTCGCACAGCGCCTCGGCGGCGGTCTCGATCTCGGCGTCCGGCGGGCCAGCTTCGCGGGTGGCGCGTTGCACGAGCGCGTGCAGGCAGATGGCGACCCCGGCGGCGGCCGGGTGGGTGTCGATCGAGAGCAGGTTCAGCCGGGCCAGGCCGTGGGCGGCGTCGTGGACCTGGGTCTTGTCGGCTCCCAGGTACTCGTGCAGGGTCGGCGAAGTGAGGAGTTGCAGCGGGATGCCCGCCGGGTCGAGGAACGACAGCAGGCGCATGAGCGGGAGGGCCAAGCCGACGGGTCGACGTTCGTTGGCTCGGGCGATGGACAGGGTCCAGGTGGTGGCGACGACGCGGTCGTGGTCGTCGGGGAACAGGTCAGGCAGGCGGGAGTGGTGGGCGCGGAAGCGGTCGAGGTAGTCGGCGCAGGTGATGCCGAGGTCGACCAGGTAGGCGCCCGCGTGGGCGACGGCGAGCGGGAGGTGGCCGAGTTCGGTGACCAGGTCGTCGGCGCCGTCGAGGAGGTGGGGGTGGTCCTCCAGCCAAGAGGCCAGGCACGCGCGGGCCTGGTCGTGGGTGAAGAGGTCGACCTCGACGATGTCCCGACCGTCGGCGCGCCAAGCGGAGCCGCGATCGCGGGTGGTGACGATGACGCGACCGCTGGGGATGAGCCCGTGCACGTCGGCAGGCGCGGCGACGTCGTCGAGGACGATCAGGTGGGGGTGGTCGTCGAGCCAGCCCAGGTACCAGCGGACGGCGTCGTCCACGCTCCGCTCGACCCCGCTGACCCGCGCGGCGAGATCGGCGTAGGCGGCCTTCACCTGGTCCCGCGACCCCGCGATGATCCAAACGGGCTCGATCCCCTCGGCCCGCGCCCGGTGCGCGGCGTCGGCGGCGATCTGGGTCTTGCCCGCCCCGCCCATGCCGACCAGGATCGTGCAGCCGTCACCCAAGGGCAGGTCGCGCGCCTGGAACGCGGCGGCGCGCAGCGGGAGTTGGTCGTACCGGTGGGGACCGGACGGCGCGGCGGCGTGCAGGTGGACGCCCCCGTGGATCGCGCCGGCCATGACGGCCTGGCCCACGTCGCCGATCAGGTGGTTGCGGCTCTCCACTCCCCCATGATCGCCCGAGGGTCAAGGGTTCCCTTGGGCGGCGCGGAATTCCCCACCGCCGGGGAGTTCGAAGGTCACCTGCCCTCCCGCAGCGCCTCCGCCACCGAGCCACCCGCTTCGTCGGCGGAACGCCCGTCTCGTTCGGCTTCGGTGCGCAGGGGTTGGTGGGGTTCGGGTGGGGCGGGGTCGTCGAGGTCGTCCGTGCGGGTGTCGATGCGGTCGTCGACCTCGCGCAAGGGGGTGTCCGGGCCCGGGCTGTCATCCGGGGCCACGTCCGGCTCCTCCTCCGCCAGGCGCTGGTCCAGGGTCTCGCCCGCCCGCTGCTCGGCGACCGTCATGCCGAACCGGTCGGCCTCGGCCCACCGCTCCGGGGGTTCCACGCCTTCCTCCAGGGGGTCGACCCGGAGGTTGTCCTCGTCGAGGGCCTCGGCCTGGCTCAGGTCCGCGGGATAGCCGTCGGTGCTCATGGGCGGGTGCTACCCGGGCAGGTGAGCCGACAAACCAGACAGGCTAGTCGAGCAGCGAGGGGCGGTCCGGGTCGAGCAGTTCGGTGACGCCGCCCTCGTCCAGCACCTCGACGAGGGCCTGGGTGCCGCGGTCGACCTTCAACGCCACCTCGGCGGGGTGCAACGGGACCAAGGCCAGCAGGTCGATCGCGGTGCCGTCCCCCACGTGGATGACCCTCGCCTCGGGGGCGACCGTGACCATCGGTGCGACGACGACCCCGGCGAACGGGGTGTCGGGCGTGTACGGCTCGCCGTTGGGCAGGGAGTGCCACTCGCCGACCCACGTGCCGTACTCGTGCGGCAGCCGCGCGACCTGCTTGAGGACCCGCACCGGCCAGTCCTCCGGGGACGGTGACCACGCGGCGGGGACGGTGGTCATGACCTCCGCGAACGGGTTCACCCCGTCGGGGACGGTCATGGGGCGGCCGCTCATGCCCGCGGTGACCAGGCTCCGGTACGGCCGGTCCGCGGTCGGCCCGGTGACCAGCACGTGCGCCTCGACCAGGTGCGACACGAACTCGTGCAGCACGTACTCGACCGGCCCCAGGTACCGCTCGACGTGCCGCTCGATCGCGTCGGCCGCCGCCGAGGACAGCCCCGCCGCGGGCACGAACCCGTCGTGCCGCGACTCGTGCCGTTCGACTCCCGATCCGCGCGCCTCGTCCACGCCGACCACCCTAGTTGATCAAGGTCCGGGGCGTCGGGCGTTCGCGGAGGGTGGTGTCGACCGGCGGGAACGGGTGACGCGGGACGGGCCGGGTGGCTGACCTGGCGCACCGGGACGGCGGGCCAGCAGCATGGGCCCGAGAGGATCGGAGGCGCGATGAAGTCACGCAACCGGGCGGTTTCCGCGGTGCTGGCACTGTTCGTCGGGTTGGTGGCGGTGCCCGGTGTGGCGGCCGCGGACCCGACGGACTGGGGCACGACGGCCACCTTCAACACCTACGAGCGCAGCCTGTCCGACATCGGCAAGCTCATGAAGGACCACACGGTGGTCGCGCTGCAAGAGGTCAAGATCCCCTCGGGCAGGCCGTTCCGGAAGATCGACTGCGACACCGTGGACCCGGTGGGCACGCAGAAGCTGCCGGTGTACCGGTACAAGTACCAGCGCGAGTACTTCTACGTCACCATCCTCGACCAGCGGCGCAACACCGGCAAGCACCTGGGCATCGCCACCAAGGCCGACCCGGAACTGATCCCGCGCTGCGTGATCGTGCCCCCGAGCCGCAACGGCCGCCTCTTCCGCGCGGCGTTCGGGCTGAAGTTCAGCGAGGGGTTCATCTGGACCATGCACGCCACCCCCGGTCAAGACCAGTTCTCCCTGGAAGACGTGCGGACGAAGGTCACGCAGGTCAACACGCACAGCACGGCCGCCGACGGCACGCCCGTCCCGTGGCTGCTGCTGGGCGACATGAACATCGAGACCAGCGCCGTGCCCAGCCTCCCCGCAGGCGTGATCTACCGCAGCGGCCAGCCCACCCACAGCCGCTCCGAGCTCGACTGGGGAGTCGCTTCCGCCGCCCAACCCCCCGGGTACCGGGCCTGGCGCTGCGTGAAGATCGCCCAGTCCGACCACCACCCGGTCGAGTTCCACGACGGGGCCGAGCGAACCGCGTCCTGCAAGGGCTGACCGGCTACTCGGTGGGCGACATGGCCAACACCCGGTCCAGCCCGCTGGCGGACAGGGCCGCGGCGGCCGGGCTGGTCGGCGCGGCGACCATGCGCAGCGCACAGCCGGTGGCCCGCAGGTCGGCGACCTGCTCGAACAGCACCCGCAGGGCCGCGCTGGTGAGCAGTTCCACGCCGTCGAGCAGCAAGACGCAGGTGTGGACGCCGCTGCGGGCCGCCTCGCGCAGCGGCACCCGCAGGTCCTCGGCGTTGGACGAGTTGGCGATGCCGCTGATGGCGATGCGGACGGTCGAGTCCTCGAACCCGATCTTGACCTCCAGCGCGTGGGTGACCGGCGCGCGCGGGAGGACGTCGGCGTCGGGGAGCGGCACCGGGGGCCGGCGGACGGAGCGGCGCATCGTGACGGTGGTGCCGTCCTCGGCGGTGTCCACGTTGAGGTGGTCGCTGCACTCGCGCATCATCAGCATGCCCCGGCCCCGGTAGGGGCTGCGTTCGACGGGTTCGCGCCAGGTGCCCGCGTCGGAGACCGTGACCCGCACCCCGCCGACGCCGTCGAGTTCACCGAGGACGGTGACCGTCCCGCTGTGGTCGCGGTAGCCGTGCTCGATCGAGTTGGTGACCGCCTCGACCACGCACAGCGCGATGGCGTTCCGGTCGTCGCGGTGGGCGGAGAGCGCGTCGAGCCACGCGTTGAGTTCGCGGTGCAGCACGGCCAATTGCTCGGCCGTACCCGGCAGCGCCAGCGACAACCGCGGCCCCGGGCCCGCGAGCACCGTCGCGGCGAGGACGCTCACGTCGTCGCGTGAGGTCTCGTTATCCACCAACGACGCCAGGGCGGCGCATACCAGCGTCGGCAGCTCCCGGGGATCCACGTCCGGGTTTTCCGCCGCTACGCGGGAAACCCTGTCCGCCAGCAGGTCGCGGCTTTCGGTGAAGCCGCGGCCGGGGGCCTCCACCACGCCGTCGGAGTACAGGACGAGCGTTTCGCCTGTCGTGAGCGTGGTGTGCGCTATCGGCGAAGAGCCGTCCCCGAACGCCAACGGTGGCCCGATAGGACCGTCGAGGAATCCAGGCACGCCTTCGGCGTCCAACAACAACGGACGCGGGTGGCCGCGACTGCCGTGTTCCAGCACTCGCGTCAACCGGTCGAACACCGCCACGCAGACGGTGCTACCGCGCGCGTCAGGGCACAACGCGGCGAAAGCGTCCAATGCGGTCAAGACCTCTACTACGGCCCCACCGCGTACCAACCGTTCCGCCGCGACCGCGCGCAACTGCCCCATGACCCCGGACGCCGTCGGCCCGTGTCCCACGACGTCGCCGAGCACCAGCCCCACCCGGTCCCCCGGCATCGGCACCACGTCGTACCAGTCGCCGCCCGCGGTCAGCCACTCGCCCGCGGGCACGTACGCCGCGCCCAGCCCCAGGTCGGGCAGCAGCGGCAGCCCGGCGGGCAGCAGACCCCGCTGCAACCGCAGCGCCACGTCGCGTTCCACGGCGAGCCGCTGCCGGACGTCGGCGACCTCGGCCTCCGCGGCGCGGCGCTGCCGGACGGAGTCGGTGGCGTCGACGACGTGCGCGACGAGGACGTGGCTGCCGTCGGGCGCGGTGTGCCGCAGCACGCTGTAGGTGAAGTAGCCCTCGGCCGGGGCGCCGCCGCCGGTGAGGTCGACCTCGACGCGCCGTTCGAGGCCCAGCACGGGCTCGCCGGTGCGGGCGACCTGGTCGAGCAGGTCGAGCACGGGGTAGCCGTCGGCCTCGGGCACGGCCTGGCGGACCGGGGTACCGATCAGCCCCGGCCGGTCTCCGACGCTGGCCCTGGCCAGTCGGTTGGCCGCGACGACGCGGTGGTCCGGCCCGGCGAACATCCACATGATCGCCGGGGCGGTTTCGAAGGCGAGCGCCGCGGGGTCCATCTCGTGCAGTTGCCTGTCCCCCTCGCCCATCTCAGGGGCATCCGGCGATGGCCCAGGCGATAGCCTTCCCCGCGCGCCCGGCGGACGCAACATCGGCCGCCCGGGTGTGGCGGACCCGACCACGGGATACCTCACGCACGTGACCGACCCCAAGGACGACGCCGACATCACCGACGATCTCGACCGCAGCACCGCCCCGCTGGCGGACTACACCCGCAAACACACCCGCCACCCCATCCCGGTCGAGGCCGTCACCGCCGACGGCCTCGAGCAAGAGCCCGAAGATCCGGAACACTCCCCCACCGAGCAGGACTGACACCGGGGCGGTCGCGCGCCGACCGCCCCACTGTCCGTCATTCGCGCCACTACGACACGCGGTTTGGTATCACCGCGAACGCAGCCACACCACCAATCCGACCAACCCAGCCAACAACGCGGCCACGACGGCCACCGGCACCGGCTTGCGCCGGGCGAACGCGACGGCCTCACCGGCCCGCGCGCCCACCTGCTCGGTGAGGTCCTCCACCCGCTCCTTGGCCTCGTGAGCGCGCTCGGTCAGGGTGTCTTTCACCTGATCGGCCTTCTCCACGACGGCTCCCTTGACTTCGTCTGCCTTCTCCCCCACCCGCCTACCCACCTCGGTCTTGGCGGCCAGCGCGTCGACGGTCTCGGCCAACTCCTCGCGCGCTTCCTCGATCTCCTCGCGCAGCTCGGCGCGTTCGGACCTCCCGCTCATCGGTGGGCACTCTCCTTCACCGTCTCGACGTCTCGGCGGGTGCTGTCCATGGCCTGGCGCGGGATCGGCGGCGTGGCGCGGCCGAACCGGTTGGCGGCCACGACGCCCAGCAGCGCCGCGACCAGGAACAACGTTCCCGCCACGACCAGCGCGGACGCCCACACCGGCAGCACCACCGCCAGCCCGGCCACGGCGGCGGCGACCAGCGCGCCGACGCCGAACCAGGCGACGACCCCGGCCACCCCGCCCAGCGCGGCGCCGAGGCCCGCCTGCTTGCCCTTGTCCCGCAGTTCCGCCTTCGCCAGCGCCAGCTCGTCCCGCACCAGGCGCGAGACCTGTTCGCTGAGGCGGCTGACCAGTTCCCCGGTCGACAGCTCCCGTTGCTCGCTCATGCCCACCGGGTTACCCAGGTCCAAGCACGGTTACGCCATGGCGGCCTATCCGGCGGACGACAGCGCGCCGAGCAGTTCACCCACTCGGGGGGCGGGCAGGACGCGGGCGACGTCGGCCTGGGCGACGATGCCGATCAGCTCGTGGTTCGAGTCGAGGACCGGGAGCCGCCGGACGCCGTGGGAGGACATCTTCGACAGGACCTGGTCCACGTCGTCGTCGGCGTTGACGGTGATGACCGGGCCCTGGGCGAGTTCGCTGGCGTGCAAGGCGCGCGGGTCGTGGCCCTGGGCGATGACCTTGATCACGATGTCCCGGTCGGTGATCATGCCCTTGAGCCGGTTGTCCTGCCCGCACACCGGCAACGCGCCGACGTCGAGCGCCGCCATCATGCGGGCCGCCTCCAGGATCGTCTGCGAGCTGTCGACGCAGGTGACGTCGGAACTCATGATGTCGCGGGCCGTGGTCATGCGTGCCTCCCTCGAATCGGATGACTGACCGTCGTGGGCTACCCACCCCGGGCGACACCGCACACCACCCAGGTGTGGAATCCGCCCATCCGGGTACCCGCTGCCCATGACCAAGCCGCGAGACCACAACCGCGCCGTATCGCGGCCGCACCTGGCTGTGGAACGGGGTGTAACCATGGGCAACCGCGCGGGCGAGGCCGTGGAACTTCGGCTCGACGCGACGCTGGCGCAGCTGCCGCTCGTGCGGACCATGGCAGCGGCGGTGGCCATGCGCCAGGACTACGACATCGACTCCATCGCCGACCTGCGGCTGGTGGTCGACGAGGCGTGCGGACTGCTGCTGGCGCGGGCGCTGCCGTTCTCCACGCTGGTCGTGCAGTTCGACCCGACGCCGACCGAAGTGCGGGTGCGGTGCTCGGTGTCGGTGCTGAACGAGACGCCGCTGGCGCGGTCCGGACTGGGGTGGCGGTTGATCTCGACGCTGGTGGACACGGTCTCCACGGCGGTGTTCGACGGCGAGGTGTTCGCCGAACTCGTGATCGACCTGTGCATGGCGAGGAGGGCGGCGGTCGCGTGACCCAGCCACATCTGACCGACACGGCCCGGCGCGGTAACTCGAAGCGCAACGACAACAGCGACTACGGCCACCTGTTGCCGCTGTTCGACGACCTCGCCCGGCTCCCGGAGGGCCAGGCCCGGGCCCGCGTGCGCGAGGAGCTGGTGACCGGGTTCCTCCCGGTGGCGCAGCACATCGCGCAGCGCTTCGCCAACCGCGGCGAGCCCTACGACGACCTGCTGCAGGTCGCCACCCTCGGCCTGATCAACGCCGTGGACCGGTTCGACCCGGACCGCGGCAGCGACTTCCTGTCGTTCGCGGTACCGACGGTGATGGGCGAGGTGCGCAGGCACTTCCGCGACACCAGCTGGGCGATGCGGGTGCCGCGCAGGTTGAAGGAGCTGCACATGGCCGTGAACGCGGCCACCGGCGAGATGTCGCAGCGGCTGGGCCGGGCGCCGACGCCGTCGGAGCTGGCCAGGCACCTGGACATGCCGGTGGAGGACGTGTACTCGGGCCTGGAGGCGGGCGCGGTGTACCGGTCGCAGTCCCTGGACGAGATCATCGGCCCGGACGAGGACAACACGTCGGTCGGCGACCGGATCGGCGTGGAGGACAAGGCCCTGGCGGGCGTGGAGTACCACGAAACGCTCCAGCCGCTGCTGGCGAACCTGCCCGAACGCGAGCGCCGAATCCTGCTGCTGCGGTTCTACGGGAACCAGACGCAGACGCAGATCGCACAGCAGGTGGGGCTGTCGCAGATGCACGTGTCCCGGCTGCTCTCCAAGACCCTCGCGCAGCTGCGCGAGACGATGATGGAGGACTAGAGGCGGCGCAGGTAGGGCGGACCGGGATAAGGCTGCTGCGGGTAGGGCTGTTGCACCGGATACGGCTGCGGCGCCGAATACCGCGGTTGTGGCGGGTACACCGGTTGCTGCTGCTGCGGTCCCGGATGAGCGCGGTGCGGTTGAGCGCCCGGTTTCGGCTGTCCGAGGTGATACGGCAGCCACGGGACGAACTGCGCCAACCGCGCGAGGACCGCCAAGACACCCTCCGGGCCGGAGCCGGTGTCCACCGCGCTTTCCGTGTACACCAAGTCGGATCCGACCAGCGACCACGTGCCCAACTTCAACGCCATCACCGTCCCCACGAGTTGAGGTGTCAACAGCGCCGCCGCCACCGCCGGGTCTGTGTCGATCAAGCGGTGGCGCCTGTTGAACTTCGGGTCGTGGGTCTGCGGGCGCGGACACCTTTCCGGCCCACCCGGGTACCACTGGCGCTTCGACCACACCTGCGCGAACGGCATCACCACGGGCAGTGACACCACGAAAACCGACTCGACCTCGTACTGGTCGGTTTGCCGAACGGTGATCCCCACTGCCTTGTGGTTCACCACCGTGGGGCGCCGGAAGTACTGGAACGCGGTGAACTCCATGCCGCTCTCCACACCGGTGACCGCGCCATACACGTGGCGCATGTCCCCGCGCACGGTGAACGGCAGCACCGGCCACTGGTCCAGCAGCCACGGCGCATCCGGGTCGAACCGCCAGCCCCGCTGCGCGGCGAGCCCGACGCGCTGCTGGTTGACGACATCGAAGTTGAAGCGGCGGATGAACCTCATGTTGCGCTCGGAATCCACCGCCCGACCCTACGGGTTCAGCGCCACGTCATAGGGCAGATGCGCGAGGAAGGCGGTGAGCTTGCCCAGCACCTCGACGATCCGCTCCGGTGGCGTGCCGCCGTGCAGGGACGCCTCGGTGTAGACGAGGTCGTTGCCGATCAGCGCCCAGGTGCCCAGGTCCAGGGCCACCGCCGCGTTGACGACAGCCGGGGTCAGCACCCGCGCGGCCACGTCGGGGTCGGTGTCAACGAGCCGGTGTTGCTGGTTGAAGGCCGCGTGGTGGGTGGTCGGGCGGCCCAATTTCCAGCCGAGGAACCAGTAGCCGTTCTTCTTGGGCAGGACCTGCACGTGCGGCATCGGCGTCGGCAGGGAGACCACCCACACCGTGTCGGTGACGAAGTTCATCCAGCTCGACGCGAGCCACGACGGCGCCGTCGGCCCGCGCACCAGGTCGTGCTGGAAGTCGAACACGGTGAACTCGACGCCGCTCATCGCGCCGATCACGGCCCCGTAGCAGCGGTCGGCGTGCGCGGCGCGGTAGTGGCTCGACCAGCGGGCCACCACGGGCAGCACCGGCCAGCGGCCGAGCAGCCACTGGGCGTCGGGCGCGAACTCCCAACCCCAGTGGCCCGCGAGCGCCGCCCGCTTGGCATTGAACGGATTGTTGGCGCGCAGCGCAGCGTGCTCGTCCGATTCCATGCTCTCCTCCCCCGGGAACGGCGGGAAGCGTAACCGTCAGCTGCCACCGGCTTTCGTCCGCCTGCGCGGTTCCCGGCCCTTCGGCGCGGACGGCGCGGGGTGCGACGGCGGCGCCGGGATGTCCAGCGCGACCTCGCCTTCGATCCGCACCGGTTCGCCGTGGTGCGCGACGTCGACCGGCTTGCCGGACACCAGCCGGTACACCGCGCTCCCCTGCGTGATCTCGACCTGGATCCGACTGCCCTGGAAGCACATGCGGAACGCGACCCGCGCCAGCGCCGACGGCAGCCGCGGCGCGAACGACAGCTGCCCGTCGTGGTCGCGCATGCCGCCCAGCCCGGCTACGACCGCCTGCCACGCCCCGGCCAGCGACGCCATGTGCAGCCCGTTGCCGACGTTGTCGTGCAGGTCGTTGAGGTCGGTGAGCGCCGCCTCGGCCAGGTACGCGTGCGCGAGGTCGAGGTGCCCGCACTCCGCTGCGAGCACTGCTTGCGTACCGGCCGACAACGACGAGTCCCGCACCGTCCGCGCCTCGTAGTAGGCGAAGTTGCGCGCCTTCTGCTCCGGCGTGAACGCGTCCCCCCGCAGGTGCATGGCCAAGACGAGGTCGGCCTGCTTCACCACTTGCTTGCGGTACAGGTCGAAGTACGGGTAGTTCAGCAGCAGCGGGTAGTGCTTACCGGGCGTGCCTTCGAAATCCCACTCCTCGTGTGAGGTGAAGCCCTCGGCCTGCTGGTGGACTCCCAGCATGTCGTCGAACGGGATGCGCATCCGGTTGGCCGCGGTGCGCCACGTCTCGATCTCCTCCGGCGTGACCCCGAGGTGCGCGGCGACCGACGGGTTGCGCTCGGCCGCCTTGATTGCCTCCAGCATGTTCTTCTGCGCCATGAGGTTGGTGTAGACGTTGTTGTCCACGACCGCGGTGTACTCGTCCGGCCCGGTGACGCCGTCGATGCGGAACCCGTCGTGCGGGTCGTGGTGACCCAGCGACGCCCACAACCGCGCGGTCTCGACGAGCAGTTCGGTGCCCTGCTCGGCGTCGAAGTCCGCGTCGAGGGTGGCCGCGTAGTAGCGGGCCACGGCGTCGGCGATGTCGGCGGAGACGTGGAACGCGGCCGTACCGGCGGGCCAGTACGCGGAGCACTCCTGGCCGTTGATCGACCGCCACGGGAACGCCGCGCCCGTCTTGCCCAGCACCCTCGCCCGTGCCTGGGCCAGCGGGATCGTGCCGTGCCGCCAGCTCAGCGCGTCGCGGGCGGCCTCGGGGACGGTGTAGGTGAGCACGGGCAGCACGAACGTCTCGGTGTCCCAGAACGCGTGGCCGTCGTAGCCGGGGCCGGTGAGGCCCTTGCCGGGGATCGCGCGGCTCTCGCCGCGGGCACCGGCCTGGAGGATGTGGAACAGGCCGAGGCGCAGTGCCTGCTGGAGTTCGTCGTCGCCGTCGATCTCGACGTCGGCGGCCTCCCAGAAGTCGTCGAGGTACGCGCGCTGCTCGGCGAGCAGGCCGTCCCACCCGGTCTGCCGGGCACCGGCCAGGGCGGCCTCGACCTGGGCCCGCAGGGCGGGCGCGGAGCGGGTGGACGACCAGCCGTAGCCGAGGAACTTGGTCAGCCGCAACGCCTCCCCCACCGGGACGTCGGCGGCGACGGTGAGCCGCGCCAGGTCGTCCTCGACGGTGATGTCGGTGCGCAGGCCGTCGCGGACCTCGATCTCGTGGTCCATCGCGGCCGCCACGCGCAGCCCGGACTGCCGGGTGCGGTGCACGAGCACGGCCCGCGTCCCCTCGGCGCGCTGGAACTCGCCCTCCAGCGGCGATTTCAGCGCGAGCGCGACGCGCGGGTCGCGGGTGCGGCTCTCGATCGGTTCGTTGGCCAGCAGGTCGGACTGCACGACGAGCTGCGTCTGGCCGCTCTCGTCGATGGGCTCGACGACGTAGTGGATCGCCGCGACCGCGCGCTGGGTGAGGGAGACGATCCGCTGGCTGGACACCCGGACCCGCTTGCCCGTCGGCGATTCCCACTCGGTGACCCGGGAGAGGATCCCGGTGCGCAGGTCGAGGGTGCGGTGGTGGTGCAGGGCCCGGCCGTAGCGCAGGTCGAGCGGCTCGTCCTCGACCAGCAGTCGGATGATCTTGCCATCGGTGACGTTGACGACGGTCTGCCCGGCCTCGGGGTACCCGTAGCCGATCTCCGCGTACGGGAGGGCGTGCTCCTCGTAGAAGCCGTTGAGGTAGGTGCCGGGCAGGCCGACGGGTTCGCCCTCGTCGAGCGAGCCGCGCAGCCCGATGTGCCCGTTGGCCAGGGCGAACACCGATTCGGTTCGGTGCAGCTGGTCGAGCGCGAGGTCGCTCCAGCGCAGCCGCCACGGGTCGAGGTCGAAACCGCCGCTCATCGGGATCCCCCCAGCAGGTCGGCGAGGTCGTCGACGACGACGTCGGCGCCGTGGTCGCGCAGTTGCTCGGCCTGGTCGGCGCGGTTCACCCCGACGACGTAGCGGAACCCGCCCGCGCGGCCCGCCTCGACGCCGGACAGGGCGTCCTCGAACACGGCGGCCTCCGACGGGGCGACGCCGAGCGCCCGGGCGCCCGCGAGGAAGGAGTCGGGGGCGGGTTTGCCGCGCAGGTGTTCGTCGGCGATGGTGATGCCGTCCACCCGGGCCTGCACGAACTCCGCCAGGTCGGCGACGTCGAGGACGTGTTCCCCGTTGGCCGACGAGGTGACCACGCCGATCTTGAGACCGGCGTCGCGCGCGGCGTTGAGGTAGGCCACCGAGCCCGGGTACGGCTGGATGCCGCGTTCGTCGATGAGGGCCAGCAGCGCCTCGTTCTTGCGGTTGCCGACACCGTTGACGGTGGCGGCATCGGGGGTGTCGTCGGGTTCGCCCTCGGGGAGGCGGATGCCGCGGGAGGTGAGGAAGGTGCGCACGCCGTCGGCGCGGGGGCGGCCGTCGACGAAGGCTGTGTAGTCGTGCTTGGTGAACGGCGCGCGGTCGCCGTCGGTGCGGGTGGCGAGGAAGGCGTCGAAGGTGCGCTGCCACGCGATCTCGTGCAGGGTCGCCGTGCTGGTGAGCACCCCGTCGAGGTCGAACAGGCAGGCCGCGACGCCGTCAGGCAGACCGATCATGTGCCGACGCTACCGCCGGTGACGCGCCGGGGCAGGCCTGGCGCTGCCAAATCGCGTGTACTCCTGGGAGAATGCCCCCATGCCCGACGCCTCCACCCCGCCGCAGCTGCTCGACGTCGTGGTCGACGAGCATCCGGACGGCGCCGTCGTGATCCGACCCCACGGCGAGATCGACCTGCTGACCGCGCCGCGCTTCACCGCGCGCATGGCGGGCGCCCTCGACTCGGGCGCGCGGCTGGTGGTGGTCGACCTGGACAAGGTGTCGTTCTTCGGGTCCGCCGGGGTGGCGGGCCTGGCCCGGGCGGCGGAACGCGCGGGCGAGGTGGGCGCCGGTTTCCGGTTGGTCGTAGGGGCGTCGATGGCAAACCGGGTGCTGGAGATCAGCGGCCTGTCGCAGGTGCTGGAGTTAAGGCCGACGGTCGAGGACGCGCTGGTCGACTGATGGGCCCATCGGGCCCCTCGATAGCGGAGCGTGATCAAGACCACCTCCGGTCGGGAACGCCGCGCGGGGGTTACGCGTTAGTACGGTTGTCACCGCAGCGAGGAACCCCACGGACGTTTCCCGGCAGATGTACCCCCCGACATCGCTGGACGCACGTCCTGGCCGCGCCGCAGGTGGCACTAACCGCCGATCGGACCACCCCCCACCCCGGTCCGATCGGCGGTCTTTTATTACCCGCAAGTGTGCGCGGAGAGTAGTTGACTGAACCCCGAACGCGTCGTTTGCTGGTCGAGTAGCTCGGGTAGCACGCAGGAGTGAGCACTGCGACTGAGGCGTGGCAGGCCCTGGGTGCCTGTAGGCAGGTGTCGTCGGACCGGTTCTTCAGCCCGGACAACGAACGCGGCAAAGCCCGCGAACGACGAGTCAGGCAGGCGAAACTGGTGTGCGCGGGGTGTCCGGTGCTGCGCAGGTGTCGGGAGCACGCGCTGGCGACGCGAGAGGCGTACGGGGTGTGGGGTGGGATGGATGAGAACGAGCGGGCGGAGCTGTTCCGAAGAAGGGGCGTGACACCGCCGGTCTGAGGGACCCCGCCCCGGAGGGCGGGGATTTTGTTTGCGTTGCCCCCGCCCCTCGCGGGGCGGGGCCAACCGCTACCGGCCCAGGATGCCGGACTTCACCGCGGTGACAAGGGCCATTGCGTCGATCGCAAGGGCCGCGCCCGCCGGGTTCTTGCTGTCCCGGACAGCGGTGAGCGTGTGCGCGAGCTCCACACAGTCGCCGTTGCTTCCACCGCTGAAGGAACTCTTACGCCAGCGGATCTGGTTCTGCGTCATTACTTGATCCTCCCGATCGGCAGTGCCTAGCTGCCGATCAGGCTAGTCAAGAACGCGCGGGTCTCTTCAGGCGAGAGCGCCAGCAGCGCCATCCGTTCGAAGCTGTTCGAGTACCTGGCCAGGTCGGCGGGCCGCTCCAGGTAGACGGCGCCGTCTGCGTGCTCCAAGAAGACAAAGTTAGGGGATTCCTCCTCGGGCAAGGTCAGCAGGGTGAACGGGTTGGTCATGCCGGGGTGGATGCCAGCCTCGAAGTTCAGCACCTGCAGGGTCATGTAGGGCTCGGCCGAAACCTCGATGAGCCTGGCCAGCTGCTCCTTCATGTCGCCGACCGGTCGCCGGACAACGGCCTCGTTGAGAATGACGTGGAGGTGGGGCGGGTTGGTCTCCAGCCGCTTCTGCCGCTGCCGCCGGAACAGGACGGCGTTCTCCAACTCGGCCTCGTCGGGCTTGTCGAGGTAGGCAGCCCGAACGTCGCGGACGTAGCTGGGGACCTGAAGCAAGCCGGGCACCAACTCGGACTGGTAGATCCGGATCTCCTGCGCGTCCGACTCGAAGCCGACCCAGGTCTGGAACCAGTCCGGCATCGTGTCGCTGTGGCTGACCCACCAGCCACGCTCGTTGCTCTCTTCCGCCTGCCGCACCAACGTGTCCACCTGTGGCGCGCCGATCTCGTAGAGCTGGCACAGGAACCGCACGTTGCGCGACAGGATCGCGTGCCGCCCGTTCTCGATCCGACTGATCGTCGGCCGCTTCACACCGAGGTACTCGGCGGCGTCGTCCTGCGACTTGCCCGCCGCCTCGCGCAGTTCGCGGAGCTGCTTGCCGAGTCGCCAGCGTCGAACCAGGGAACCGGGGCTGAGTTCGTCTCGATCTTCCATGCCGCACAGTCTGCACACAACTACGCCAAGTACGTACCCCATTCACTCGATCGAAGTATTTTCTCAGCGTACGTACGCACCGTACGGTCTACTCTACCGGCACCCCCGAACAATCCTCCACAACAGCAGACCCCGACAACCCCCAGACCCCGCAGTTCACCTGTTGCAGGGATAGCAACACCCGATGATCAGCCCGACCACCGATAGCACACAATGAGCCTGCCACCCCCGGACCGCGACGGGCTCCCCCGGCCACGACCACGCCACCTCCACCGTGGTCCAACCCGGAGCCCGTCGCCCCCTGGGCCGGTCCGCACCCGCCGTCCCTACCGACGGGTGCGGACCGGCCCCTTCGCCACCGCGCCACTCCCCCGCCGCCTCAAGGTGCCCAGCCCGGAAGCCCGGAAGCCCCCACCACACCCCCCACGCGTCCGGCCCATCAATCCCCAGCCGCGTCGAACCCACCGCCATAGCGAGCGCCGCCCTCACGCCCCCCACCCCATCGAGTCCCTCGCCCCACCTCGACCTCACCTCACCCAGCCACCACCCACCCCAGCCAGCACAACTTCCCCAACGCCCGGCTCCCACCGACAGCCACTCCCGCACGACCTCCACAACGCCGCAAACCGCCGGCTCCCCCGGGCCCACCTCACCCACTCGCCGCCATCGCGATCGCCGCGCCACTCCCCCAACCCAACCAAAGCCCTCGCCGAACCCACCCCAGCCCTCCAACACCCCCAACGCCGCGCCACATCCCACTCCACGACCTCCAGAACGCCCCCGCCCCTTTCGCCGCCCACAGCCGCGCCGAACCCGCTCCCTCCCCACCGCTCCGATAGCGACCGCCAGCTCCCGCACGCCCTCCGGACGTCCCACCCCATCGACTCTGTCGGCCTCGCCCCGAACCCGATTCACCCACCCGCCCCCTCCACCGAACCCGCCCCCACCTACCAGCCGCCGATCCGCGCCGCTGACCGCCGTCGCCCATCGCTTCCGCCGCGCCGAACCCCTTGTGCCGCAAGGTGTCCGGCCACCTTCATCCCCCGGGAGGAACCAATCACCAGCGCCGCGTGCCTCCGAATCCCCTTCGCGTCCCTTCCTCCACCTCCGGGAGCCACCCATGACCTACCGCCGCCTTCGGGCCCTTCTTCGTCGGATCCGGGTGGGTGGGCCCGGTTCGGTGCGCGTCCCCTGCCGGGACCAGGCCGGGCACCGGGGGCACCTGGAGGTCACCGCCGTCGACAACGGGGTCGTCCTGCGCACCCCCGACGCCGGGCTCGTGCACCTCACTCCCCTGCACATCGGCCGCCTGCGCGCCGCCCTCCGCGACGCCGTGCTCGCACCGCCGCCCGACGAGCGGCACCCCTGATCCCACGACCCGGAAGGCCCTCATGAGCAGCATCCGCTACCGCCGCACCACCACCCGCCTCCGCGACCTGCGGGTCGCGGCCAACCTGCACGCGCTCGAGTTGGCGCGGCGGTTGGAGTGGTCGCCGTCGAAGGTCAGCCGGTTGGAGACCGGGCAGCGGCCGCCGCACATCACCGACGTCACCGACTACCTGCGGGCGCTGGGGGTGTCCGGGTACGCCGAGCGGCAGGTGCTGGACCTGCTGCTCGCCGAGTCGGCGCCGCACTGGTGGTGGCGGCGCGGGCTGGCCGCGACCCCGGACTGGCGGGACGCGGTGGACCTGGAGGCGCGGGCGACGACCGTCACCACCTACGCACCCGCGCTGGTGCCGGAGATCCTGCGCACCACCGAGTACGCCGCGGCCGTGGTCGCCTGCCGCCACGCGCTGACCCCGGGCAGGCCCAACAACCGCCGCGTCGGCCTGGCGACGGGCCGTCAGCTGACGCTGTTCGCGCGGGAGAACGTCGACGTCACGGTCCTGATCGACGAACCCGCCCTGCACCGCCGAGTCGTGTCCCCACTCGAACAGCGCGCCCAGCTCAAACACCTGCGAACCATGGCCGAAACCATCGACCTCCGCGTAATCCCCTTCGACCGCATGCACCCCGGCCTGGTCACCGGAGCCTTCACCCTGTGCGCCTTCCGCGACGAACCGACAACCGTGCACACCGACGGAGACCAACCGGCCATCGACACCCCGGAAGAAATCACCGAATACCGCGCGTTGACCGCGACCCTGCTCGCCGCCGCCCTCACCCGCACGGAAACCGCCACCCTCCTGACCCACCTCACCGACACCGACCAACGAGTCCTGGCCCACGCGTAGCAGATATCCTCCGACCAAGCCGTACCGTCGTGGACGATCCATCGCCGCACGCCACTGAGCCGGGGGATTCGTTGCCGAAAGTGCCTGACTCGCGCGGACCCGGCAGAGCGGCGGTCAACGCACTCCGCGCGCTCCTGGAGCGGCACAACCACATCGTGCAAGAGGTGGACGGCCAGAACGACTTCGGCGAGGACCTGCACGTCACGTTCACCGAGAACGGTGCGGTCACCGGCGACCTGGTCAAGATCCAGGTCAAAGGCGGCCGTTCGTGGCGCAAGGCCCAGTTGGGCGAGATGGCGGGCGTCGAGTTCGGTCCGTGGGACATCGTGCAGCACCAGGTGAACGTGCACGGCGAGGACCTGATCTTCTGGCAGCGCCCGGGCGAGGGGTTCGCGACCCTGCTGCACAGCGACCTCGACTGGTGTCCGGAACCCTACGGTGTCGAGCACTTCCACCCCGGTGGTCGACCGAGTCTGCTGCCCGGCGTGCCCTTGGTGGCGGACACGATTCCGAGCAAGGGCGAGGCGCAGTGGCTGGCGGCCTGCTTCGACGCGGCTCTGTGGGCCCGCGAACCCGCTGACGGTGATCCCCCGCTCGTCACCAACACCGCCGCGCGCGACAGCTACGTGGCCAGACGGGTCGAACACCACCTGTGGGTCGACCCCGACGCGATGACCCGGTCCCGCCAAGCGCTCCGCGTCGAGGCCGCGACCGACCGCGAACTGGCTGCCGTCATCGAGAACACACCTGGCGCCGTCAGCGTGCTCTTCGACCGGCTGAACCTGGGCGACACCTTCTGGCCGGAGGAAAGCTTCGTCCGGCGAGCGTCCGCCGAGCCTCGATGACGGCGCGACCGACGTTTGCGGTTCGGTGCGCCGGGGAATTCACCTGCTCACGGGGAGGGAGGCGGACATGCGGCTGCGGCGCAGCGACTGCTCGGGGCCGGGTATCCGGCGGGTGCGGCACGGGCGGGGTTTCCGGTACGTGGACGCCGACGGCGACGCCGTCCGCGACCCCTCGGTCCTGGAACGCGTGCGCGGCCTGGTGATCCCCCCGGCGTGGCGGGAGGTGTGGATCTGCCCCTACCCGGCGGGCCACATCCAAGCGGTCGGTCTGGACGACGCGGGTCGCCGCCAGTACGTCTACCACGAGCGGTGGCGGGAGGACCGGGACGCCGAGAAGCACGACCGGGTCCTGTCCCTCGCCCACAAGCTGCCCAAGGTCCGCGCGCGGGTGCTGGAAGACCTGACGAGGCCGGGCCTGGGACGAGAGCGGGTGCTCGCCGGGGCACTGCGGGTCCTCGACCGTGGCGTGTTCCGGATCGGCGGCGAGGAGTACGCGGAGGAGAACAACACCCACGGCGTGTCGACCCTGCTGCGGGGCCATGTGCGGCTGAAGGGCAACGAGCTGACCTTCGACTTCCCGGCCAAGGGCGGCATCGACCGGTCGGCGACGATCCGCGACCCCGAACTGTCCCGCCTGATCTCGTCGCTGCGCCGCAACCGCGCCGACGACGACCGCCTCTTCGCCTACCGCGACGGACACGACCGGCGCGAACTGCGCGCGGCGGAGGTCAACGAGCGCTTCAAGGAGTTGGCGGGCGACCGCTTCACCGTCAAAGACATGCGCACGTGGACCGCGACCGTCCTGGCCGCCACCACCTTCGCCACCCACGACGGCCCCCCTTCCAAACGAGCCGAAGCCGCCGTGATGCGCGCGGTGTCGGAGCAACTGGGCAACACCCCGGCGATGGCCCGCAAGTCCTATGTGGACCCCCGGGTGACGGAGGCGTTCCGCGCGGGCGAGACGATCGAACCCACCGTCCGCAGGCTGGCCGCGCGGGACTTGGACGCACCCGAGGTCCGAGAACCCCTCGAACGCGCCGTGATCCGCCTGCTGCGTTCCTGACCTGGTCGCAGACCGGGAGACGCGGCTTGGGTACTGTCCCCCGGAATCGGGGGTTCGACCATGTGGTTGCGGTGGGCGCGCGGAGTGGTGGCGGCGATCGGTCTCGCCTTGCTCGGTCTGGCGCTGGTGGTGTGGTGGGTCGCCGAGGACGCACTCGCACCGGGGTCCGGCGGGTATGCCATAACGCAGTGCCTGGGAGGCCCCTGCACCCCACCGGAGATCTCCGGCACGGCGTTGGCCCTGATCGTCGTGTCAGCCGCGCTGGGGTTGGCCGCGTTGGCCGCCGTGGTGCGGGACGTGGCCAGGCGCTAGCGGCGGGACAGGACCCAGCGGGTGTGGCAGTTGCGCCAGGCGACGTCGTGGCGGGTGCCGGGGTGGATCAGGGGGATCCAGCGCAGTTCCCGGCCGCCGAGGGGGACGACGCGGGTGCTGCCGTAGTCGCCCGTCACCCGGAACGGGACCCGGTCGGTGCCGGTCAGGCCCGCCAGGATGTCCGCCGCCTCCTTGCCCAGGGTGATCACCACCGGCGCGTCGGCCTCCCGGATCTGCCTGAGCAGTTCCCGCCCCTCGGTGCGCAGCGCCACCCGCACCAGGTCGGGTTTGGCGGGGCGGCGTGGGAGGCGCGCGAGCGGGAGACCGGTGGTGAGGGCGAAGCGGTCGTACTCGTTCATGGCGCGGGTTTGGCGCGGCCCGGTCTTGACGAAGTACGTCGGCACGCAGTCGGTGAAGTACGTCGCGCACGGGTCGAGCCCCAGCGGCTCCAGGACGTCGGTCATCACCAGCCGACCGGAGCCGCCGCCGGGGCCCGCGGGGCCGACGGTCCCCCAGGCGTCGCGCCAGTCGACGCGCCGGCGCCACTGGTCGATGCGGGTGGTCTGGTCGCCGGTCCAGAACATGGTGGGCTCGTCGTCCACGGCGAGGGAGGCGATCGGGCGGTGGCCCGGCCTGCGCCACCGCACGTGCAGGGCGCTCGGGTACACGCCGAGGACGAGGGCGGCCGCGCGGTCGGCGTCGGGCAGGCGCGGGGTGCGGCGGAGGACGGGGAGGCCGAACGGGTAGACGCCGACGGCCGGGGCGGTGCCCGGGAGCCAGGCTTCCTCGGTGCAGGCTTCGATCACGAAGACCCTATCGCCGGTCGGACGTCCGATGTGACACCGGTCGCACTCACCCGTTGTGGGCGGGATGGTCCAGTCACCACACCTGTCAGCAGCACGACCAGCGCGGCGACGGCGCTACCGGCGATCACGCGCTCCACCAGCCCCAGCGGCACGAACCGCCACCACGGCTCGCCGCCGCCCGCCATGTTGACGACGCCGACGACGATCGTGCCGAACCACAGCAGCGACACGATCCCCAGCCCGCGCGCCGTCCACCGCGGGAAAGGCGACACCACCCGGCCCGACGCGATCAGCACCGCGATCGGCAGCGCCAAGAACGCGGCGACGCTGGCGTAGCGGTGGACGTAGCCGCCGACGCTCGGCCCGACGGCCCAGTTCGTCTTGGTGAACGCGACGACCGCGACCAGGCCCAGCACCCACACCGCCCCGAAGACCAGCGCGGCCGGTCGGGCGACGCGGGCGCGGGCCAGTTCGGTGAACGCGGCCACGGAACCGCCCGCGACGAGCAGCACCGCGAGGTCGAAGAGCCACTTGTTGTCGCCCATGGCGTACTCGGACAGGGTGCGGGTGGTGGGGCTGATCGCGTCGGTCGGCGGGATGACGTGCAGCAGCAGGAGCGTGCCGACCCCGGCCAGCAGCCCCACCACGCCCAGTGCACCGGCGCGCATCCGACCTCCCGTGTCTGTTCTGTCCCAGACTAGGCAGGGTTCCTGTGCGTTTCAGCCCTGGTCGGTCTCGTCGTCGAACTCGCCGAGGATTTCCTCGAGGAGGTCCTCGAGCGCGGCCAGCCCGACGATCGCGCCCTGGTCGCCGACGAGGGCGAGCTGCGCCCGCTCGGCGCGCATGCGGCTGACGGCGTCGCCCGCGGTGGTGTCGGCGGACAAGACCAGCGGCGGGTTCATCAGGTCGCGCGCGGTCCCCGCCCCGCCCGCGATGGTGGCGCGGACGGCCTCGCGCACGTGCACGATCCCGCGCGGCTGGTCGTCGTCATCGACCACGACCAGCCGCGACCGGCCACTGGCCCGGGACGCGTCCTCGATGTCGGCGGCCGTGGCCCACTCGGGGACGGTGACGACGTCCGCGCGCGGCGACATGACCTGGGCGACGGTGGTGTGCTGGACCCGGAGCACGCCGCTGAGCATCTGGTGCTGCTGCTCGGGCAGCAGGCCGTGCTCGCGGGACTCGCGCAGCAGCACGCGCAGGTCGTCGGGGCCGTGGGCCTGGGCGACGGTGTCCTGGGGCTCGACCTTGACCGCGCGCAAGGTGGCGTTGGCGACGCCGTTGAGCAGGGTCAGCACGGGCCGGGTGACGCGGGTGAACCAGACGAACGGCAGCGCCAGCAGCCGCGCGGACCGCTCGGGGTGCGAGATGGCCCACGACTTCGGCGCCATCTCGCCGACCACCATGTGCAGGAACACGACGAGCACCACGGCGAGCACGAACGCGATCGGGTACGCCCACGCCTCGGACAACCCGAGCGCGGTGAACAACGGCTCGAACAACGCGGCCACGGCGGGCTTGGCGAGCGCGCCGAGCCCCAGCGTGCAGAGCGTGATGCCGAGCTGCGCACCGGCCAGCATCAGCGACAACTCGCGCGTCCCGGCCACCGCCGCCCGCGCCGCCCGACTCCCGTCCGCCGCGGCCTCCTCCAACCGGTGCCGCTTGCTGGCCACGAGCGCGAACTCGGCCGCCACGAAGAAAGCGTTGGCCACCAACAGGACCAACGACACCAACAACGCGGGCCCGGTACTCACGCCCCACCTTCCGATTCACGAGAGCTGGCGAGAACAACCGCGGTCACGCCCGCCCGATCGACGGGCGTTCCCGGAGAAATGCGTGGACCGCGCGCGACGGCGGGTCCGTGGTGGCGCGCTCGGCCACACGCCGAGCCGCCCGAGGCCGCACCGGATCGCCACCGCGAAACCGGTGCCCCACCGACCGCCACGCACAGCACGACCGGGGCCCGACCAGTCGAGCGCGGCGACTCCTCATCGCCCGCGGCCCGCGGCGCGACCGCGGGCCTGCCGAGCAGGAGCGACGCCGAGGTCCGCGCGCCGCGCGGACGGGCGGCTGCCGGGACCGACCCGCGCACCGCCGAGCGGGGTTCCCGCGCGCGCGTCACGCGTTCACCTCGGGGCGGAGGCTGACCAGGACCGTGTGCGGGACGCGGCGGTGGACTTCGGTGACCGAGACCACCGCGGTCTGGGGCGCGTCGTCCAGGTCGGCGTCCGCCAAGGCGGCGGTGACCTCCACCTTGTCGCCCGGGCGCGGGACCCTGCCCAGGTGCTGCATGACCAGGCCGCTGAGGGTGTCGTAGCCCGCGTCACCCGGGAGTTCGATGCCGGTGACCTCGGCGACCTCGTCGACCCGCCAGCGGGCGGGGACCGACCAGGAGCCGTCGGGGTGGGAGACGGCGCCGATCTCCATGTGGTCGTCCTCGTCGAGGATCTCGCCGACGACCTCCTCGGCGACGTCCTCGAACGACACCACCCCGGCGAAGCCGCCGAACTCGTCGACCACGCAGGCCAGTTGGCGGTGCTCGGCGCGCAGCCGCTCCAGGACCTCCGGCAGCGGCAGGCTCTCCGGGAGGAACAGCGGGGCCGTGGCGACCGCGCGGGCCTCGGTGGTGCCGCGCTCGGCGGGCGGCACGGTCAGCACCTCGGCGATGCCGATCACGCCGACCACGTCGTCGATGTCCGCGCCGACGACCGGGAACCGGGAGCGGCCCGTGTCCAGCAGCTCCACCACCCGCGTCACCGGGTCGCCCGCGCGCACCACGTGCACGTCCACGCGCGGGGTCATGACCTGGCCCGCGGTGAGCGTGCGGAAGTCGAGGCCGCCCTCGAGCAGCCGCGAGGTGCCCGCGTCGAGGCTGCCGACCTCGCGGGACTCGCCGATGATGCCGCGCAGGTCCTCGGCGGTGGCGCCCTGGGGCAGCTCCTCGATCGGCTCGATGCCGACGGCGCGCAGCAGCCGGGTCGAGACGGTGTCGAACAGCTTGATCAGCGGTCCGGCCACGGCGAGGTAGACCAGGGTCGAGCGGCTCAGCGCGCGGGCGACGGCCTCGGCCTTGGCGATGGCGAGGTTCTTGGGCGCGAGTTCGCCGAAGACCATCTGCACGACGGTCGAGATCACCAGCGCGAGGACCACCGACAGCGCCGTGGTGACCGCGCCGGACGCACCCGCGAGGCCGAGCAGCTCGGCGATGCCGCCGCCGAGGTACGGCTCGGACACGTAGCCGACCAGCAGCGCGGTGACGGTGATGCCGAACTGGGCGCCGGAGAGCATGAACGACAGGCGTTGCGTGACGCGGTAGGCGCGTTCGGCGGCCGGGTCGCCCTCGTCGGCGAGCTGGCGCAGCCGGTTGCGGTCGACGGCGACGTAGGCGAACTCCTGGGCGACGAAGTAGCCCGTCGCGGCGGTGAGGAGCAGTACGGAGAGCAGTCCGATCAGGATCAGCACCGGCGCTCCGGTCGGTTCACGGGCAGCGGGGTGCGGTGTCGCTGGCGCCGGGCGTCACCCGGCCCGGGACTATCACCTTCCGGGGCGTTCATGTTCCCCACGCTAACACGGTCGGGGGTGAGTCACCTTCCACGAAGGACTCCCGACCGGTGGGACCGCGACCCGTTCGGCCCAGCGCCGGGGCGTGATCCCCGTCGCGTCGCGCGCCCGGACCGCTACCAACCGTGGCTACGTCCACTGTAGACTGGAAATCTCGGTGGCCTACAAATAACCACTGATCAGCCCACCTGGACAGCGTACGACATAAACAAAAGCTTTCCGCACCGCACACCGCGAACCACGTCGCAATTGCACGCTCAGTGAGCGAATCGCCCTGGTCAGACGGACAAGCGTGACCCAATCAACGCTTCGACAAAGCCCCGATCCCATTTACGCTCGGTAAGAACCACAGGGAAGCGATCACCAACTTGGCGGTAGTCCCGGCAGGAGATCACCCCCTACGTTGCCCGGTGACGATCTACGCCGACGAGTGAAGGTGTGCTGCGTTGAAGCGCGCGATCTCCGTGAACGACCACACCGGCGCGCAGGTTCGGCGGCTCTGCGCGGCGGCGGGCCTGACCGAGCGCGCCGACGAGGTCGTCGAGCTGCTGGCCGACCTGCTGGGCCCGGCCGGGCAACGGGGAATCGACCGACCACCCGCGTGGCGGTCCGATGTGGCCGATGACCACTGTCCCGTCGAGTACTCGCTGGCGTTCGAAGAGGACGGTTCGACGACGCTGCGGCTGCTGGTGGAGAGCACCGCGCGGCGACCGGGGCCGCGGGCCAACATGAACGCCGGATTGCGTTCCCTGGAACGCCTGGCGCGGCGCTACCCGCTCTCCCTGGACCGGTTCGACGCGGTCCGCGACCTGTTCCTGCCCGCGGCCCCGGTGGGCGCGTTCTCGCTGTGGTTCTCCGTCGTGGTGACCGCGGCGGCGGTGCGGGTCAAGGTGTACCTCAACCCCGAGGTGTCCGGTCGGGCCGTCGCGTCCGGCCTGGTCCGCGCCGGGCTCGACCGGCTGGGTTTCACCGGCGCCTACGCGCACCTGCGCGCGCACGCCGCGCGCCAAGAGTCCTGTTTGGACACTTACTCGTTCTTCGCGCTCGACCTCGACGACACCCCGCGCTCGCGGGTGAAGGTGTACCAGACGCACCGGCACGCCGGGTTGGCCGAGGTCCGCCGACTCGCGTCCGCCTTCCCGGACGCGGACCCGGTCGAGGTCGTCGAGTTCGCCGCGATCCTCGGCGAGGTCGAGACCTTCCGGGGCCGTCCGCTGGTGTCGAGCACGACGTTCCTGTCCGGCAGCCAGGCGCGGCCGGACGGATTCTCCCTCTACGTCCCGATCCGGGACTACGTGCCCGACGACGCCGCGGCGCTGGAGCGGACCGCGTGCGTGCTGGACAAGCACGGGCACGACACCGACCTGCTGCGCGCGGCCGTGCGCGCCGTCACCGACCGTCCACTCGGGTCCGGCACCGGGTTGGTCGCGCACGTGTCGCTGCGCCTGGGCCGCCCCCGCTCCGGTGTCACCGTGTACCTGTCCGCCGAGGCGCACGGGGTGACCGCGCCCCGCGCGAGCGCCGCGTGAGAATCGCCGAGGAATGCCCATGCCGCTGATGGAGCCGTACCGGATCAAGGTCGTCGAACCCATTCCGATTCTGACCAGGGCCGAACGCGAGGTCGCGATGGTCCGCGCCGGCTACAACCCGTTCAACCTGCGCGCCGACGAGATCACCATCGACCTGCTCAGCGATTCCGGCACCGGCGCGCTATCGGCCGCGCAACAGGCGGCGGGCGCGCTCGGCGACGAGACGTACGCGGGCGCGCGGTCGTTCTACCGGTTCCGCGAGACGGTGGAGAAGCTCGCCGGGTACCCGCACATCCTGCCGGTGCACCAGGGCCGCGCGGCGGAGCGGATCCTGTTCAACGCGCTGTTGACGCCGGGGCAGCTGTGCCTGAGCAACACGCATTTCGACACCACGCGGGCGAACGTGGTGCTGGCGGGCGGCGTGCCCGTCGACCTGCCGTGCCCGGAGGCCGCCGACCTGGACAGCCCGGCGCCGTTCAAGGGCGACATCGACCTCGACCGGCTGACCGCCGCCCTCACCGGCCCGGACCGCGAGCGCGTCGGCGTCGTGCTCATGACCATCACCAACAACGGCGGCGGCGGCCAGCCCGTCTCGATGGCGAACCTGCGCGCCGTGTCGGACCTGTGCCGCGCGCACGGCGTCCCGTTCTTCCTCGACGCGGCCCGCTTCGCCGAGAACGCGTGGCTCGTCATCCAGCGCGAGGACGGCTACGCCCACCACACCCCGGAACAGGTCGCGCGGCTGGCGTTCGACCTGGCCGACGGTGCCGTGGCGAGCCTGAAGAAGGACGCCATCGCCCACATGGGCGGCTTCCTCGCCCTCCGCGACGACGCGCTGGCCCAGCGGTGCGAACTGACCCTGATCGCCACCGAGGGCTTCCGCACCTACGGCGGCCTGTCCGGCCGGGACCTGGAGATGCTGGCCCAGGGCCTGACGGAGGTCGTCCAACCCGACTACCTGCGCGCCCGCGCGGCGGCGACGGAGCACCTGGGCAACCTGATCACCGCGGCGGGCGTGTCGATCGTGCGGCCGGCGGGCATCCACGCCCTGTACCTGAACGCGGGCAGGCTGCTGACCCACCTGCCCCCGTCCCGGTTCCCGGGGCACGCCCTGGCGACGGAGCTGTACCTGGCGGGCGGCGTCCGGTGCGCGGAACTGGGCTCGCTGTACCTGGGTCAGGAGGACGAGCACGGCAACCTCGTCAAGGCGGCCCCGCACGAACTCGTCCGCCTGGCCATCCCCCGCCGCGTCTACACGCAGAGCCACCTGGAGTACGTGGCGGAGGTGGTCGCCGAAATCGCCCAACACCCGGAACGCGTCCCGGGCTACCGCGTCGTCGAGGCACCACCGCTGCTACGCCACTTCAACTGCCGCGTCGAGCCGGTGCGCTGAGCGAGCGCACGCCCCCGGCAACCATTCCACCGGCCGGGACCGACGGTCCCGGCCGAAGATGACCAACCCGGTGGCCGGCCGATCGCCGCGCGGGACCGCAAGATGATCAACCGATGCCAACCGGCACAGGGACTTCCGGGCCCAAGGGCACCCCGGGCTCAGGCCGGGGTGCGCTCGCGGAGCTTGGTCATCGTGTACTGGACGAGTTCGACCAGCACCTCCTTGCTCGACTCACGCCGCCGGGCGTCGCAGGTGATGATGGGGACGCCGGTGTCCACGTCGAGGGCCTGGCGGACCTCGTCGATCGTGTGGTCGAACGAGCCGTCGAAGCCGTTGACGGCTATGACGAAGGGGATGTCCCTGCGCTCGAAGAAGTCGATGGAGGGGAAGCTCGAATCCAGCCTGCGGGTGTCGACCAGGACGATCGCGCCGAGGGCGCCGGACGCCAGTTCGTCCCACATGAACCAGAAGCGGTTCTGGCCCGGGGTGCCGAACAGGTACAGCACCACCTGCGGGTTGATCGTGATCCGGCCGAAGTCCAGGGCTACCGTCGTGGTTTCCTTGCTCTCGATCCCCGCCATGTCGTCGACGCCGACGCTGGCCTCGGTCAGCACCTCCTCGGTGCGCAGCGGCGGGATCTCGCTCACCGAGTTGACCAGGGTGGTCTTGCCGACGCCGAAGCCACCGGCGACCACGATCTTCAGCGAGGTGGGGACCACCGGGGTGTCGCTCACCTGATCAGATCCTCCGAATGCCATCGAGTACCGCCTGTAGGAACTGGGGGTCGTGGATCTCCGTGGTCTGGAACGGGGCGCCCGCCACCAGGTCGCCGCGCTCGACCAGGTCCCCGATGAGGACCTTCACCACCACCAGCGGGACGTTGAGGTAGGCCGCCACCTCGGCGACCGACAGCGGGACCCGGCACAGCTGCAGGATCTGCAGGTGCTCCGGGCTCAACCCGGAGGTGTCCGAGGCCGCCCCGGAGCACCGGACCTGGGTGACCAGGTTGAGGTTCGGCGTGGTCGACCGGGTGCGCCCGCTGGTCATCGCGTACGGGCGCACGAGCGGTCCGGCGGCCTCGTCGACCCACAGGTCGCCGTCGCCGGGCATCACGACGGCAGGCGGCCCGGCAACCCGGGGCCGCCGTGGCCTGCCGGACCACCGGGCCCGCCGGGGCCACCGGAGAGCACCGGGGCGCCCGCGCGCGGCGCCGACGCCAGGTGCGCGCCGACCCGCTTGACCAGCATGTTCATCTCGTAGGCGATCATGCCCACGTCCGCGTCCTCCTCGCCGAGCACGGCCAGGCAGGCGCCGCGACCCGCGGCCGTGACGAACAGGAACGCGTGGTCCATCTCGACGATCGTCTGCCGGACCTGCCCGCCGCCGAACTGGCGGCCGGTGCCGCGGGCCAGGCTCTGGAACGCCGACGCCATCGCCGACAGGTGCTCGGAGTCGTCCTTGGACAGCTCGGCGGAGCGCCCGAGCAGCAGCCCGTCCGCGGAGAGCACGACCGAGTGGCGGATGCCCACCACCCGGCGGACCAGGTCGTCCAGAAGCCAGTTGAGCTGGTGGTCCTGACCGATCTTGTCGTTCACCTTGGGCTGTCCTTCCCCGTTGATGTCCCAGGCCCCGCTACTCGCCCGCTCCGCCCGCGCGGTCGGGATCGGAGTCGCCGTCATGTCACCACTCACCGGTGTCCTCGCTGCGCCGCGCTTCCCGGGTCCCCCGCTGGAACGCGGACATCGTGTCGCGGACCCGCTCCGCGGTCTGCTCCGCGTCCGGTTCCGAGTCCGCCCACTCGACGAGCCTCGGCTCCTCGCGCAGCTGCGGTGCGAGGTTCTGCTGGCGCTTGCGGCGCGGCAGCACGGGACGCGTCCCGGCCTGCCCGTTCTGCGCGTCCCCCAGGGACTCCCCCACTTCGTCGGCGGGCGCCGCCTCGGGCACCCGCGGGCCGGGTAACGGCTCCGGCGCCTCGTCGTCGGTCGCGGGCCACGCCGCCTGCTCGGCGTCGCGGTCCGCGTCGGACCAGATCTTGTCGATGCCCCGGCGCGGCGGGCCGGTGGGCGGCCCGTCGACCACGGTCGTCTGGCCGCGCTCGATGGCGCGGCGCGGGCGCGGGCTGGGCGCGTCGGCGTCGGGCACGTACTCGACGGTCTCGGCCACGATGTCCGAAGGGATGAACACCAGCGCGACCGTGCCGCCGTAGGGCGACTCGCGCAGCTCCACCCGGATCGAGCGGCGGACGGCGAGCCGGGCCACCACGAACAGGCCCAGCCGCGACTCGCCGCGCAGCGCCATGGCGTCGAACTCCGGCGGGTGCGCGAGCATCCGGTTGGCCTGCTCGCGGTCCTCGGTGGTCATGCCGAGGCCGTGGTCCTCGATCTCCACGGCCACGCCGCCGGAGACCAGGCTGGTGTAGACCTCGACCTGGGAGCGCGGCGGGGAGAACGAGGCGGCGTTGTCGACCAGCTCGGCGACCAGGTGGATGGTGTCGGCGACCGCGACGCCGGTCAGCGCCACGTCCGGCACCTGCTGGACGCGCACCCGCACGTACTGCTCGGTCTCGGCGACCGCGGCGCGCAGGATGTCGAGCAGCCGCACCGGTTTGCGCCACTGCCGCCCGGGCTGCTCGCCCGCCAGGATGATCAGGTTCTCGGCGTTGCGGCGGGCGCGGGTGGCCAGGTGGTCGAGCTGGAACAGGGCGTCGAGGTGCTCGGGGTTCTCCTCCTCCCGCTCCATCCGGTCGAGGATCTTGAGCTGGCGGTGCACCAGGCCCTGGTGCCGGTGCGCGATGCCGAGGAAGACCCGGTTGACGCCCTCGCGGGCCTGGCTCTCCTTCACCGCGGCGGCGATGGCGGTGTACTGGGCGGCGTTGAACGCGTCGGCCACCTGGCCGATCTCGTCGGTGCCGTAGTCCAGCGGTGGGACCTCGGCGCCCACGTCCACGCGGTCGCCCTGGCGCAGCCGCTCGACGATGCCGGGCAGCTTCTCGTGGGCCAGCTTCAGCGAGTCGGCCTTGAGCCGGTCGAGCCGGGTGACCAGGGCCTTGTTGACCAGTCGGCGGGACACGCGGACCGCGACCACGATGCCGGTGACCACGGCCAGCAGCGCGATCAGGCTGCCGACGATGACCTCGAAGAACTTCTGGTCGGCCCGGTCCAGGCCCAGTTCCACGCCGCCGGTGGCCTGCTCGACGGCGAGCTTGATCAGCTCCTCGGAGGCCGCGCCGCTGACCGCCTCCCAGTCCGCGGCCGACACCGGCAGCGCGGCGGGCTCCGGGGTGTTGGTGGTGCTGCCGCGCCGGGGCGGGGTGGGCGTGCTCTCCGGCGCGCGGGGCGCGGCGCCGATGAGGGTGTTCTCCTGGGTGGTCAGCCGCAGCCAGGACTCGGCGGTGGAGAGCCGCTGGTAGTGGGCCTTGGTGACGTCGGTGCCCGCGCCCGCCGCGGTGGCCAGCAGGAACCGGTAGGAGCCGACCAGCCCGGCGAACTCGACGTGCTGCTCGGGGGTGAAGGCGCCCGCGGCGATGGCGGCGGCGGCCAGCGACGACGCGCGCGACATGCGGTCGGCGGCGCGGAAGATGTCGGTGGCGGTCAGACCGGCCTGCACGACGACCGGGTCGGGCACGATGCGGGCCTGGGTGTCGAACAGCGCGGTCCCGGCGTCGAGGACGCTGTTGTAGTACGAGTAGACCTCGTTCTTGTTCGCCCGACCGGCCTCGACCTGGGCGCGGTGCTGGGACAGCGGGGCCAGGGCCTGGTTGAGGGCCTGGACGCGGGCGCTGACCTCGGCGGGGGCGTTGGCCGAGAGCGCGTCGAGCGCGGTGCGCAGCTCCTGCACGGCCTTGTCGGTGGTCTGCTGCTGCGTCTTGAGCGCGAGGGTGTCGGGGTTGACGGCGCTGAGCGCGGTCATGGTGAGCTGCCGCTCGCGCTGGAGCGCGGCGAAGGTGTCCACGGCGGGGATGGAGGCGTCCTTGACGCCGCTGGTGACGGCCTTGAGGTAGATGCCGTCGAAGACGGTGTACGAGGAGAACACCGCCCACATGACCAGCAGGATCGCGCTGGGGACGACCACCACTCCGGTGAGCCGGGACCGGATCGTCGTCGTCGACTTCGCGGGGGACCCGCTGGTGCGCTTCACGGCTCTCCGTCTTCGGCGAGGTCATCGGGCTGGCGTGGGACACGCGCAGCACGCACCGGACGGGTAATCACACCGCCGAGTGAACGACCCCGCAGGGACAAGATCAATCTCACTCAGCGCCGCCAACCGCACGCGGTACGCGAGTCAGCAGCGTAGCGGTTCACCCGAAAGTTGACGTGACCGGTCCGTGTCCTGAGACCCTCCCGCGGGCGCTATCACGGGTGCCCCGGCCGGTCCGGGCGGCCGACTCATACCCCTTTCCGCCCACGCTCACGCGCTGTTCGCGTCCGCTGTACCTGCTGGTCACACCAGGTTCGCCCGTATGGTCTGTCTCTTTGGTCGCCCGATCGGGGAACCTTGCGAACTATCCGTGATCATCTCGGCCATCATCTGGGCCGTGATCACACTTCCGATTTCTTTTCATCTCCCACGTTCGATACAAGACGAAGGACTGTCATGGCGGAAGCCCCTCCCGAACCCACCCCCGAGCTGTTCGCCGCGCTGCGCGAGTTCATCCGCGCCCGGGGTTCCGGATATCTCCAGGACTCCAATGTCACGTCCATAGGCGTCGGCCACCGGGTGCGCGGGGGCAGGCGCACCGACGAGGTGGCCATCCAGTTCACCGTCGGCACCAAGGCGGCGCCGGAGGCACTGGGCGAGCTGGGCACCGAACCGCTGCCCGCGAGCATCACCGTGGCGGGCGTCGAGGTGCTGACAGACGTGCTGGAGCGCTCCTACCGGCCGTCGTTCCGGGTGGTCGGCGAGGCGGCGGCGAACGAGCGCAAGTCGCGGGTCGACCCGGTGCGGCCGGGTGTGAGCATCGGGCACCCGAAGATCACCTGCGGGACGGTCGGGGCGGTGGTCTACGACCGGCAGGACGGGACGCCCTACGTGCTGAGCAACTGGCACGTGCTGAACGGGCCCGACGGCGAGGTCGGGGACGTCGTCGTGCAGCCGGGTCGGCACGACGACAACCGGGTCGACCGCAACCACGTCGGCACCCTGGTGCGGTCGTACCTGGGGATCGCCGGGGACGCGGCGCTGGCGACCGTGACCGGCCGCGGGCTCGACGCGTCGGTCATCGAGCTGGACGTGGCGCCTGCGGAGCTCGGCGAGCCGGAGCTGGGCGACAAAGTGGTCAAGAGCGGCCGCACGACCGGGGTGACGCACGGCGTCGTGCGGCGCGTGGACACCATCGTGAAGCTCGACTACGGCACCGCGGCCGGTGTCGTCGAGGTCGGCTGCTTCGAGATCGGCGTCGACCCGCACCGCAAGCCCCGGGGCGGGGAGATCAGCGAGGGCGGCGACTCGGGCGCGGCGTGGCTGTTCAAGGCGGCGAACGGGCGGCCCGCGAAGGTGCTGGCGGGGCTGCACTTCGCGGGCGAGGGCACCGGGGACCCGGACGAGCACGCGCTGGCGTGCCTGCCGCGGTCGGTGTTCGACAAGCTCGACATCACGCTGCTGCGACCGGAGACCGCGCCGGAGCCCACCGCGGGCTACGACGACGACTTCCTCGGGGTCGCGCTGCCCGTGCCGGAGTTGGACCCGTCGGTGCGCGGCGACGCGTGCCTGCTCGACGGCTCGTCGCGGATCGACTACACGCACTTCTCGCTGGCGCTGAGCACACCGCGCAAGTTCGCGTTCTGGGTCGCGTGGAACATCGACGGCGGCGGCCTGCGGAAGCTGAACCGCAGCGGGATCCCGTTCGTGAAGGACCCGCGGCTGCCCGCGACCGCGCAGGCCGGGGACGAGGTGTACCAGGGCAACCGGCTCGACCGCGGCCACCTGGCGCGGCGCGCGGACCTGCTGTGGGGGACGCCGGAGGAGGCGGCGAAGGCGAACCGGGACTCCTTCTTCTTCACCAACATCACCCCGCAGATGGACGACTTCAACCAGAGCGCCCGGTCCGGGCTGTGGGGTCGGCTGGAGGATGCGCTGTTCGCCGACGTCGAGGTGGACGACCTGCGGGTCAGCGTGTTCGGCGGGCCGCTGTTCGCCGCCGACGACCGGCTCTACCGGGGCGTGCGGCTGCCCCGCGAGTTCTGGAAGGTCATCGCTTCCGTGCAGGACGGCGCGCTGAACGCGAGCGCCTTCCTGCTGACGCAGAACCTCAACCAGTTGGAAAGCCTCGAGTTCGCCGAGTTCCGGGTTTTCCAGGTGCCGATCACGGAATTGGGGTCGCGCGCCTCTTTACAATTCCCGGCCGCGCTGGTATCCGCCGACACCGCGCCGGACCGCCCGGAATCCGCAGGTCAGCGCGAACCACTGGCGGACTTGTCGGAGATCACTTGGAATTGAGCTAAAGCCGGCCCGGGGCTGTCGAAATGGCCCCGGGCCTTACCCCGGCGGGCCGCACCCGAAACACACCCGTGCGCATACCCGGTGCGCTCCCCCCGAACTCGAAGCTTGTGCCAACAAGCCGAAAGTCGAAGGGGAACACCAATGCGCCGCAGCCGGATCACCGCCCTCGCCGCTTCTGTTCTCGCGGTGTCCGCCGTGGTCGCCGCCGCCGCGCCCGGGGCCGTGTCGGCCGCGCCGGAGAAGCTGTACCTGGTCTCCGAGGCGTTCACCTTCGACAACGGCGGCGTCGAGGTCGGTGTCCACGGTGACGCGAACACCGTCTCCGCCGCCAAGACCGCCGACACGGCGTGCACCGACGGCACCTACGCGCTGAAGTCCTGGAAGGTCGGCACGCTGACCTGGCTGTACAACGGCGCGGGCGTCCCGGCCGGCATCTCCTCGACGGCCCTGTCGACCATCACCGCGTCGACCAACTCCGTGGCGAGCGCGCAGAACCGCTGCGGCCTGGCCCCGCTGACCGGCTCGACCTACAAGTACGGCGGCACCACCACCCTCAAGCCCCAGGTCAACTCGAACGGCACCTGCGGCGGCAACGACGGCAAGTCCGTCACCGGCTGGGGCGCCCTCCCGGCGAAGGTGCTGGCCTACACCTGCACCTACTACAACGCCCGCGGCGTCGTGGTCTCCTCCGACACCCTGATCGACAACGTCGCCTACACCTGGTTCACCACCCTCCCGGCGAACTGCTCCGGCGCCAAGTACGACCTGCAGACCACCCTCACCCACGAGCGCCTGCACACCGCGGGCCTGGGCCACGTCGACCAGGTCAAGAACGCCGCGCAGACCATGACCCCGGCCAGCGCGCCGTGCGACACCTCCCGCCGACTGCTCGGCGCGGGCGACTACGCGGGGCTCAAGGCGCTCGCCACCCGCTAAGACTCTCCACCTCCCCACCGCGGCCCCCGGTCATCCTCAGACCGGGGGCCGCACCACGTCCGAGGCCCGCACCGGTCCCAACCGCCGGACTGCCGCCGGAACCTTTCACCCGCTCGGTTGCACGCTGCACCCAAGTCGCAACCGGGAGCGCTCCCAAACCGGGTAAGAGATAGGTGGGAAATCTCCCAACCAAGACTGGTTCGAGCCGAGAGGGACACGTCATGCGTCGGGGTTCGTTTGGGGTTTTGGCTGGTGTTTTGGTTGCCACGGCGTTCGTGGCGGGGGTACCGGGGTCTGAGGGGACCGCGCCGGAGGAAGAACTCCACGTCGTCGGGGAGGCCATCTACGCGGCCGACGTCGATGACGCTCAGTACGCGGGAGCGACGGTGCCGCGCGACGACACCTCGTGCAGCGACAGCAGCTACGCGCTCAAGACCTGGAAGGTCGCGGGAACGTTGAACTGGCTCTACAACGGCGACGGCGTGCCGCCCGCGGTGGCGAGCACCGCGCTCGGGGCCATCACCGCGTCCGGGGACACCGTGGCCAAGGGCGCGAACCGGTGCGGGCTGCCCGCCAGCTTCACCACCGTCTACAAGTACGCGGGCACCACCACGGCCAAGCCGCAGGTGGCCAGCGACCTGACCTGCACCGGCAACGACAACAAGTCCGTCACCGGCTGGGGTTCGCTGCCGCCCAAGGTGCTGGCCTACACCTGCACCTACTTCAACTCCAAGGGCGTCGTCATCGCCACGGACCTGCTGATCGACAACGTGGCCTACACGTGGTTCACCACCAAGCCCGCCACGTGCAGCGGCCAGCTCTACGACCTGGAGACCACGATGACGCACGAGCGGCTGCACACCGCCGGTCTCGCGCACGTCGACCAGACCCGCAACGCCGCGCAGACCATGACCCCGGCCAGCGCGCCGTGCGACACCTCCCGCCGACTGCTCGGCGCGGGTGACTACGCGGGGCTCAAGGCCGCGGGGACCCAGTAGCCGGTTTGACCGTCCCGAGGAAGCGGTCGACGGAGATCTCGATGACCACCCGCTCCGGGTTCGCGCGCGGGGGCCGGTACCGCTCGGTGTAGCGGCGCTCGGCGTCCGCGACGCGCGCGGGGTCGTCGGACACCACGGCGGGGCCCTCGAGCGACGTCCACCTGCGACCGTCCACCTGGCACACCACGGCGCGGCTCCCGGCGGCGACGTTGCGGGCCTTGCGGGAATCCCGTGACGTGATCACGCGGGCGACCCGGGTGACCGGGTCGTAGGTGACGCCGACGGGGACCACGTGCGGCGTGCCGTCCGGCCGCAGGGTCGTGAGGGTCGCCAGGTGGCGCTCGGCGAAGAACAGTTCCAACTCGTCCGACACGGGCGTGAACGCTACCCGCCCCGTCGGTCCCGACCGGATGCCGGGACCGACGGGGCGGGTAGCCGGACGTCAGTCGTCGTCGCCGCCGAAGAAGTCGCCGATGCCCTCGAAGACCTCGCCGAGCACCATGCCGCCGACGATGCCCGCCGCGGCACCGGCGACCACGCCGCCGACACCCGGGCCCTCGTGACCGCCGTGGCCACCGTGCCCGCCGTGGAACCCGTGGCCGTGGCCCGGGTTGTGGCGGGTGCTCGACACCTGGTGCAGCCACTGCTCGATCCGGCCGCGCCAGTCGGTGCGCTCCGCGTCGTGGTGGCTGACGTGGAAGCGGCCGTACGCGTCGCCGCCCTGGCGGAACAGACCGGAGCGGCGGTCGGCCTCCAGCACCACGGCCAGCCCGTGCGGGTCGGTGACGAAGGTCAGCTCGACCTGGCTTAACCCGCCCGCCAGGTGCGGCGGCGGGTAGAACTCGATCTCCTGGAAGAACGGCAGCTGCTGGTGCACGCCGTGGATGCGGCCCGCCTCCAGGTCCGCGGACTTGAACCGGAAACCGAGGTCGCCGAACGCGGCGAGCACCGCGGCCTGCGACCCCAGCGGCACCACGTGCACCGGGTCCTGGTCGCCCTTGTCCACGGCCTTGGCGACCGCCAGCTCGGTGCGCAGCCCCAGCGCCATGCCGTGCAGGTGGCTGCCGAACACCTCGGTCACCGGGGTCTCCCACGGCACCGGGAGCTGGAACGGGATGCTGTGGTGCGCGCCTGCGGGCAGCGCGAACCGGCCCGCGACGACCGCCCGGTCGAACTCGACCGGAGCGGAGCTGTCGTCGCTGCGCTCCACCCGGGTGACCAGTGACAGCGCCACGTAGTCGATGTCCGCGTGCGCCTCGCCGCCGGTCAGGCGGACCTCACCGGTCAGCACGCCGCCCGGGTGCACGCGGGAGTCGGTGAGCACCGTGTCGACGGACGGACCGCCGACCCCCAGCGCCCGCAGCATCTTCTTGAAGACCATCCCTCAGCCCCTTCTCACCCGCGCCCTCGGCGCGGATCTTCCACTGTGGAACTCCGCCCCATCGGACGCCCAAGGGCGGCTTTGGGTTCAGTCAAGCACGGCCAGCGCGTCGATCTCCACCAACAGACCGGGTGGTAGTCCGACGTAAACCGTGGTCCGGGCGGGCTTGGGCTCGCTGAGGAACTCGGCGTACGCCTCGTTCATCTCGGCGAAGTGCGCGACGTCGGTCAGGTAGACCCGGTACATGACCACGTCGGCCTCGGTCGCGCCCGCCTCGGCCAGCACAGCGGAGACGTTGGCCAGCACCTGGCGGGTCTGCTCGGCGACGGTGGTGCCGATGACCTCACCCGTCTCGGGGTGGAACGCCACCTGACCGGCGACCTGGACGATGTTGCCCTTGCGCACCCCGGGCGACAGCGGCACCGCGGGCGGCTTCCCGGCGGGTGTCAACGCGGTCCTAGGCATGTTCTTCCCTCTCTCCAACCGACCCCGACCACCGGCGTCGTGAGTTGTCCACAGGCCCCAAGATCAGGACCCAGGTCTTGTCGCGCCCCTCCGGTAGCATGGAAACCGGGGGCAGGTCTACATCAACACAGCCCAACCTATGGGCCGCCGCGCTCGACGGACAGCGCGAGCATTCGACTGTTGATCGAGGGGTTGCTGGTTCGAGTCAGCGTTCCCCCGCGCGCACGTCCGGAGTCCAGCCGCAGGCGATCGACGCCTTGTCCGCGGCCAGCTTCAGGTCCGGGATCAACGCCATCAGGCCCTCCAGGTCGAGCAGGATCTTCGGCACCGACACCGACACCGCCGCCAGGACCTCCCCGCGCTGCCCCCGCACCGGCGCGGCCACGCAGTGGATGAAGTCCTCGTGCTCGGAGTTGTCCAGCGCGTACCCGCGCGCCTCGACCCGCTCCAGCTCGGCCAGGTACTCCTCCGCCGACGTGATCGTGTTCGCCGTCATCGGCGTGTACGTGATCCCCTCGGCGACCTCCGCCCGCCGGGCGGGCGGGAAGCTGGCCACCAGCACCTTCGCCACCGCCGTGCAGTGCAGCGCGGCGCGCTTGCCGACGCGGGAGTACATGCGGACGTGGTGGCGGCTCTCGTACTTGTCGATGTACACCACCTCCCCGCCCTCGTAGCTGGCCAGGTGCACGGTGTGCCCGGTCAGCTCGTTGAGCTCCCGCAGCGCCGGTTCCGCCGCCTTGCGCACGTCGCGGTCGTCCAGCGCGCGGTTGGCCAGGTCGAACAGGGCCGTCCCCAGCCGGTAGTGGCGCGCGTCGTCGCGCTGCACGAACCGGTGCGACTCCAACGTGCGCAGCAGCCGCAGCACCGTCGTCTTGTGCACACCGGCCGAGACGGCCAACTGGTCCAACGTGCGCGGCCCACCGGCCAGCGCGTCCAGCACGGTCAACGCGCGGTCGAGGCTCTGACTCACCGCGTCACCCCCTGTGCGGTCAGCTTCACCGACGACCACTCCCCCGGATCCGCGTCGAGCAACGCGGACGCGACCTCGACGGGCAGCGGTTCGGCCACGTCGTGGTGGGTGCACAGCACGGTCGCGGCGCGCAGGTGCCCTTCCCGGAGCCGCCGCGACGGCGCGGCGCCCGCCAGCGTCGCGGCCAGGAACCCGGCGGCGAACGCGTCCCCCGCGCCGACCGGCTCCACGACCTCCACCCGCAGCGCGGGTTCGAACACCGGCTCGGCGCCGAGTTCGAGCAGCGTGGCCCCGTCGGCGCCCTGCTTCACCACCACGGTCGACGGTTCCGGCAGCAGTTCCCGGATCCCGGCGGGGGTACCGACCCCCCAGACGGTCTCGGCCTCGTCGGCGCCGACGAGCACGATGTCCGCGCGCCGGGCCAGGTCGCGCAGCACGCCTCGGTCCTGCTCGGCCCACAGCGCCGGGCGCCAGTTCAGGTCGAAGGACACCGCGAACCCGTCGCGCGGCAGGTCGAGCAGCGCCCACAGCAGCGCGCGGCACGACTCCGACAGACCGGCCGTGATGCCGCTGACGTGCACGACGCGCACACCGGTGAGGTCGACCCGGTCGAGCACGTCCGGTCCCATCGCCGACGCCGCCGACCCGCGCCGGTAGTAGCGGACCGGGCTCCCGGCCGCGTCGCTCTCCTTGATGTAGAGGCCCGTCGGCCGAACCGCGTCGAACCGCACCCCCGACACGTCGACCCCGGCGCCCGCGACGGCGGCGACCACCGCGTGGCCGAACGGGTCGTCGCCGAGCGCGCTCACCCACGCCGACGGCACCCCGAGCCGGGCCAGCGTGCAGGCCACGTTCGACTCGGCGCCGCCGACCGTGCGGGTCCACGTCGTGACCTCGTGCGCGGGACCGGGTTCGCCCGGCACGAACAGCACCATCGACTCGCCCATGCAGAGCACCTCGCTGCCCAGCACCCCGGTACCGAGCACCGCAGTGCCCTTGGAGCCCGCGTCCACCCGCACCCACCCTTCGGCAACCGGTGAAATTGACCGGCACCCGCGGAATGCTACACACTGTGTATCACATAGCGCACTTGCCGTTGCGCGACACGCAACAGTCGGGATGGCGAGCAGGCACCGAGAAGGGGGTCACCCGTGTCGGACCGGGCGAGCATCGACCGCGACGCCGTGGCCCGCCTGGCCGGGGAGACGCTCGACTGGCGGTTCAAATCGGTGCCGCACCGGCTGTTCGGCCGGACCGTCGCCGACGCCGTGGCCGCCCGCCCCGGCCTGTTCCGCGACGGGTTCACCGGCCCGATCGTGGCCCTGGACAACGCCGCCGTCGAGCACAACCTGGCCACCATGGCCGCGTGGTCCGCCGAGCGCGGCCTGCTGCTCGCCCCGCACGGCAAGACGACCATGGCCCCCGCGCTGTTCGCCCGGCAGATCGACCACGGCGCGTGGGCGATCACCGCCGCCACCATCGGCCAGCTGCGCGTCTACCGGGCGTTCGGGGTGAGCCGGGTGCTCTTCGGCAACGAGCTGCTCGACCCGGACGGCCTCGCCTGGCTGGCCGCCGAACTGGCCGCCGACCCCGGCTTCGAGTTCGCCTGCTGGGTCGACTCGACGCGCGGCGCCGAGCTGATGACCGAGCACCTGACCGCCGCGGGCGCGACCCGTCCCGTCGACGTGCTCGTCGAGGTCGGCGTGCCCGGCGGGCGGACCGGGGTCCGGGAGGACGCGACCGCGCGCGCCGTGGCCGACGCCGTGGTGGCGAGCCCGGTGCTGCGCCTGGTCGGCGTCGGCGGCTACGAGGGTCCGGCGGGCCACGACTCCAGCGCCGAGTCCCTGCGCGCCGTGGACACCTTCCTCGACCGGGTGCGCGCGACGACGGTCATGCTGCGCGAGCGGTTCGAGACCGACGACGTGATCGTCACCGCCGGTGGCAGCGCCTTCTTCGACCGCGTCGCCGACGCGCTGACCGCGCCGTGGCCGGATGGTCTCCAGGTGTTGCCGGTGCTGCGCAGCGGCGCCTACATCACCCACGACGACGGCTTCTACCGCGGCATCTCCCCGCTCGGCGAGCGGTCCCGACTGGGTTCCGTCCCGCCGCTGCGATCCGCGCTGCGCGCGTGGGCGCAGGTGACGTCGTGCCCCGAGCCCGGTCTGGCGCTGCTGGCCGTGGGCAAGCGGGACGTGCCGTACGACATCGATCTCCCCGAGCCGCAGCTGCTGCGCACCGCCGGGGGGACGCGGTCGCTCAGCGGCGCGCGGATGACCGCGCTCAACGACCAGCACGGCTTCCTCGCCCTGGAGCCGGGTACGCGCGTCGAGGTGGGCGACTGGGTGGGCCTCGGCCTGTCGCACCCGTGCACGGTGTTCGACAAGTGGCAACTGTTGCCGCTCACCGGTACCGACGGGGAGACCGTGGTCGACCTTGTCCGTACCTTCTTCTGACATGACCGCACCCGACTTCCTCTTCCGCGGAGCCACCGTCGTCGACGGCACCGGCTCCCCCGGTTACCGGGCCGACGTCCGGGTCGCCGCCGGGCGCATCGCCGAGATCGACCCCGCGGGTGCCCTGACCGGTGCGTCGACGGTCGTGGACGCCGACGGTCTGGTGCTGGCGCCCGGGTTCATCGATATGCACTCGCACTCGGACCTGCGGCTGCTGGCCGAACCCGACCACCTGGCGAAGGTGTCGCAGGGTGTGACGCTGGAGGTGCTCGGCCAGGACGGCTTGTCGTACGCGCCGGTCGACGACCGCACGCTGGAGGTGCTGCGCGCGCAGCTCGCGGGCTGGAACGGCGATCCCGAGGGGTTCTCCTGGAACTGGCGGGAAGTGGGCTGCTACCTGGGCCGCCTCGACCTGGGCATCGCGGTGAACGCCGCCTACCTGGTGCCGCACGGCACCGTGCGGATGCTGGTGCTGGGCTGGGACGACCGCCCGGCCACGGCCGCGGAGGTCGAGCGGATGCGAGAGATCACCGCGCGGGGGCTGCGCGAGGGCGCCGTCGGCCTGTCCGCCGGGCTGACCTACGCGCCGGGCATGTACGCCGACAACGCCGAGCTGACCGCGCTGTGCGAGGTCGTCGCCGCGCACGACGGGTTCTTCAGCCCGCACCACCGCAGCTACGGCGCGGGCGCGCTGGCGGCGTACCGGGAGATGGTGGAGCTGAGCCTGCGCACCGGCTGCCCGCTGCACCTGGCCCACGCCACCATGAATTTCCCCGTGAACGAGGGCCGCGCGGTCGACCTGCTGGCGCTGCTCGACGACGCGATCGCGCGCGGCGCCGACATCACCCTCGACACGTACCCGTACCTCGCGGGCGCGACCTACCTCTCCGCGCTGCTGCCGAGCTGGGCCGCCGAGGGCGGCGCGGACGCGACCGTGGTCCGGTTGTCCGATGTGGACGGGCGGGCGCGGATCCGGGAGGCGTTGGAGGTCACCGGTTCCGACGGCTGCCACGGCGTGCCCGTGGACTGGGGCACCATCGAGATCAACGGCGTGCGCCGCGACGAGCACCGGCACCTGGTCGGCCGCACGGTCGCCGACTCGGCCGCCGCCGCGGGCGTGGCGCCGTTCGACCTGTTCGCCGACACGCTGGTGGCCGAGCGGCTGGGCACGTCGTGCCTGATGCACGTCGGCCACGAGGACAACGTGCGGGCGATCATGCGCCACCCCGCGCACACCGGCGGCAGCGACGGGCTGCTCGTCGGCGACCGCCCGCACCCGCGGGCCTGGGGCACCTTCCCCCGCTACCTCGGCCACTACGTCCGCGAGTTGGGCGTGCTCAGCGTCGAGGAGTGCGTGGCGCACCTGACCGGGCGCGCCGCGCGCAGGCTGCGGCTGACCGACCGGGGCCTGGTGCGCCCCGGCTACGCCGCGGACCTGGTCCTGTTCGACCCCACCACCATCAGCGACACCGCCACCTACGACCAACCCCGGCAGGCAGCGCGCGGAATCCCGCACGTGCTGGTCAACGGGGTGCCGGTGCTCTCGGACGGCGTCCCCACCGGGGCGCTGCCCGGCCACTCCATCCGACGGGCGGGCGCTTGAATGCCCACCGACGCGGTCGCGTTACCCGACCGGTCGGGGACCGCGGCGCCCAGCCCACCACGACCAGAGCAGGAGCGTGACGTGGTCCAACACAGCACCCTCTACATCGGCACCCTCAGCGGTCAGGGCCTCGGCTACGCCGGGGCGACCGACGACCGCCCCGGCGCGCCCGGCGTCCTCGGCGCCGTGCGCGAGCCGTCGGCGCTGGCGCTCTCGGCCGACCGCCGCACCCTGTACGCGACGTCGGAACTGGTGCCCACCGGCAAGGTGACCGCGATCGACGTCCGGGACCCGCTGGTCCCCCGGGTGCTGAGCACCCGCCCATCCGGCGGCGCGGGCCCGACGCACCTGGCGGTGCACGGCCGGTTCCTGGTGACCGCGCACTACACCGACGGCCGGGTCGCCACCCACCCGCTGGGCACCGACGGCCGCATCGGCGCGATGGCGAGCGTCGTGCGGCACGAGGGCGCGCAGCCGCACGCGCACCAGGTCATCCCCGACCCGACCGGGCAGTGGCTGCTGTCGGTCGACCTGGGGGCCGACGCCGTGTTCGTGCACAAGGTCGACCAGAACTCGGGTGCCATCAGCACCCACTCCAAGCTGACCACCACCCGGGGCACCGGCCCCCGGCACCTGGCGTTCCACCCGGACGGTCGGCGCGTGTTCCTGCTCGGCGAGCAGCGCGCCGTGCTCATCGAGGCGCGCTGGGACGCGACGGCGGGCACGCTCACCGCGGTGTCCGAGACGAGCGTGCTCGGCTCCGGCGCGCCGTCGCCGACCTACCCGGCCGAGGTGCTGGTCAGCCCGGACGGCCGGTTCGTCTACGCCACCACCCGGGGGGAAGACGCGGTCGCGGTGCTGGGGGTAGAGTCCGGCCAACCGAAATTGGTCCAGACCGCTTCGACCGGAGGCGCCTGGCCGAGGCACTGCGCGTTCGCCCGCGACGACCGTTGGCTGTACGTGGCGAACGAGCGGTCGAGCCTGGTCACCATGTTGCCGAGGGACCCGGCGACGGGCCGGCTGGGCACCCCCGAGAAGGCCGCCACCGTCCAGGGCGCCTGCTGGGTGACCGTGCTCGCCCCCTGATCGGGGGAACTTGTGCCGGTTCGGTCGCCGATCTACGATCTGCGGCATTGCGGGCAGTGAAACAGTGGTTGCACATGGCGCAACCAAAGGTGGAAGGGATTCCTGCGGGATGACCGGCTTCGAGACCCTGCTCCCCAGGCCCGTCGCCGCCCGCCCCGCGCCGGGCCGGTACGCGGTGGCCTCGGTCGCGGCGGTGCTCGACCCCGCCACCGTGGCACTGGACCCGGTCGCCGTGCCCGCTCCGGGGGGATACCGGCTTTCCATAGCGGAGAACGGTGTCACCGCCGTCGCGCACGACGCCGCTGGCGCCTTCCACGCCACGCAGACGCTGCGCCAGCTGCTGGGACCAGACGCGTTCCGCGCCGCCGACATCCACGTCGGCGCGTGGACGCTCCCCTGCGGGGAGGTCGAGGACCACCCCAGGTTCGGCTGGCGCGGCGTGCTGCTGGACGTGGCCCGGCACTTCATCCCCAAGGCCGGGGTGCTGCGCTTCCTCGACCTGATGGCCGCGCACAAGCTCAACGTGCTGCACTTCCACCTCACCGACGACCAGGGCTGGCGGCTCGAGGTCCCCGCCTTCCCGAAGCTCACCGAGGTGGGCGCCTGGCGGCACGGCTCGTGGGTCGGCCGCCAGGTGGACGGCGACGAGACCCACGACAACCGCCCGCACGGCGGCTACTACACCACCGCCGACCTGCGGGAGATCGTCGCGTACGCGCGCGCCCGGCAGATCACGGTGGTGCCCGAGGTCGACGTCCCCGGGCACAGCCAGGCCGCCATCGCCGCCTACCCCGAGCTCGGGGTCACCAAGGAGCCGGTGGCGGTCTGGCACGCCTGGGGCGAGAGCAGGTGCGTGCTCGACCCGGCGGAATCCACACTGGACTTCTACCGGACCGTGCTCGACCACGTCGTGGACGTCTTCGACGCCCCGTTCGTGTGCCTCGGCGGCGACGAGGTGCACGCCGACCAGTGGCACGAGTCGGTCGCGGTGAAGCAGCGCGCCGACGAACTCGGCCTGGACTCGGTGGCCGAGCTGCACGGCTGGTTCCTCCGTGAGCTGGCCGAACACCTCGCCGGGCACGGCCGCCGGGTGCTCGGTTGGGACGAGATCCTGGACGCGGGCGAGCTGCCCGACGGCGCGGCCGTCGCCTCCTGGCGGGGTGAGGCCGCAGGTGTGCGGGCGGCGCTCGCGGGGCACGATGTCGTCATGTGCCCGGAGACGAAGGTCTACCTCGACCACCGGCAGTCCGACCACCCGGACGAGCCGGTGCCCGTCGGGTACGTGCGCACCCTCGCCGACGTCCGGGCCTACGAGCCGATCCCGCCCGACCTGCCCGCGAGCGCCCACCACCGGGTGCTCGGCGCGCAGGCCAACCTGTGGTCGGAGCACTTCGACAATCCGCGCCGGGTCGATTACGCTGCCTTCCCCCGGCTCGCCGCCTTCGCCGAGGTGGTCTGGAGTCCACGGGCGGAGACCGACGAGCGGGTCCAGGCGGAGTTCCTGGCGCGGGTGGCCGACCACCACCTGCCCAGGCTCGACGCGCTGGGGGTCGAGTACCGCCCACCGGCGGGTCCCCGGCCATGGCAGCGCAGACCCGGCGTGCCGGGCCGCGCGATCCCGGGCCGGTGAACACCGGTTGGTCCCCACCGAGGAAGCGAGGCAGAACCGGTCCGACAACAAGTCCGACTGGCGCGCGGGGCGCTAGTCGAAAACATTCCGGCCCGACAGAGCCGCCGGGCCGGAAATCCTGCTCACGTGTCCAGCGATTGCGGCGACACGAGGGTCGCAACGAACTTGTAACGGTCGCCCCGGTAAACCGAGCGGACCCATTCCACGGGTCTGCCCTCGGTGTCGAAGGAATGCCGCGAGAGCAGGAGCATGAGCGCGCCAGCCTCGTTTCCGAGCAGCGCCGCCTCCGCCGGGGTGGCCAGCGCGGTCTCGATCGTCTCCTCGGCGTGCCCCAGCTCCACGCCGTAGTGCTCGTAGAGGACGCCGTAGAGCGAGCTGTCGCCCACGTACCGGTCCAGGCCGGGGAACCGGGGCAGCGGCAGCCGCGAGGTCTCGATCGCCATCGGCTCCCCGTCGGCCCGCCGGAGCCTGCGCAGGCGCAGCACGTCGTCGCCGGAGCGGATGCCCAGCAGCGCCGCCAGCTCCGGGTCCGCGGCCCCTATCCGGGCGTCGAGCAGGGAAGACGTCGGTCTGCGGCCGTGCGAGCGCATGTCCTCGGTGTAGGAGGACAGCTGCAACCGCTGGGTCAGCTTGCCCTCCCCCGCGAACGTGCCGCTGCCGTGCACCCGCGTCAGCCTGCCCTCCGCGGTCAGCTCCGCGAGGGCCTTGCGCACGGTCGTGCGGGACACGCCGAACTCGCTGGCCAGTGCCCGCTCACCGGGCAGCGACCCACCGGGGGACACCACCCGCAGCAGCTCCGCGAGCCGCTCCTTGAGTTCCCAGTGCTTCGGCGTTCGAGGCGATTTCTTACCGTTTTCCACGGCATCGCCGGGCAGGTTCTCACCCATGTTGTTCCTTGCTCGCCCATGCGTCGGCGACCCGCGTCGAGACGGACATCTGATGTCACGTTTAAGCATTTATCTTGACAAGCCCGAGAAGTACGGACCACTCTAATCGCAATGGTCTAAACCACTCAAGTCCTTCGCTCCACCCACGTCGGGCGGAGCAGCGTCCGGAAGGAATGCATCACTGTGAGAAGTTGGTCGAAGGCAATGGTCGGGGGGGTCGCGATCGCCCTCGCGGTCTCGGGCTGCGCCGGGTCGGGTGGCGACGCGGGCACCAACACGACCTCCGCCGCCCCGCCCGCGGGCCCCCGCACGCTGACCGTGTGGCTGATGAACGGCTCGGCGCCCAAGACGCTGGTCGAGGCCCTGCACAAGGAGTTCCAGGACTCCCACAAGGACGTCACCGTCAAGTTCGAAGAGCAGCAGTGGAACGGCATCCAGGACAAGCTGACCACCGCGCTGTCCGGTAACGACGCCCCGGACATCATCGAGGTCGGCAACACCCAGGCGCCGAAGTTCGCCAGCGAGGACGTGCTGGAGGACCTGACCGCCAGCGTCAACGACTTCAACGGCGCCAACTGGCTGACCAGCCTCAAGGACTCCGGCAACTGGGACGGCAAGCAGTACGGCATCCCGTTCTACGCCGCCAACCGCGAGGTGCTCTACCGCAAGGACATGTTCGAGGCGGCGGGCATCACCACCCCGCCCACCTCGCGCGCCGAGTGGCTCGAGGCCATCACCAAGCTGAAGGCCAAGTACGGCAGCGACCCGGACTTCCAGCCGCTGTACCTGCCGGGCCAGAACTGGTACGCCCTGCTCTCGTTCATCTACGACGAGGGTGGCGACATCGCCAAGAAGGACGGCACCAAGTTCACCGCCACGCTGGACTCCCCCGAGGCCAAGGCCGGTATCGAGTTCTACAAGCAGCTGCTTGAGGCCTCGGGCACCAAGGCCCCGAAGGACGCCGACGAGCAGACCCCCGAGCAGGCGGGCATCTACGGCGGCGGCAAGGTCGCGATGATGATCGGTCTGCCGTGGGAGGTCGCGACCGCGGCCAAGTCCGACCCGACCATCAAGGACAAGACCTCGGGCTTCCCGATCCCGTCGAAGACCGCGGGCCAGACCGCGCCGGTCTTCCAGGGTGGCTCCAACCTGGCGATCCCGGCCAAGGCCAAGAACAAGGACCTGGCCAAGGACTACCTGAAGCTGATCACCAGCGACAAGTACCAGGCGGACTTCGCCAAGGCGGGCATGATCCCGGGCACCTCCAAGGACGTCTCCGCGCTGCAGTCCGACCCGGTGAACGCCGCGATGGCGAAGGCGTCGACCAACGGCAAGGCCGTCCCGGCCACCCCGGGCTGGGCCACCATCGAGGCCGGTCAGAACCCCCTCAAGGACATGCTGACCGCGTACCTCACCGGTGCCAAGACCCTGGACGCGGCCACGGCTGACGCCAACAAGGCGCTGAACACCGCGTTCTCGGGCTAGATCGGGACACGATGACCTCATCCGTGGACACCGCGCGGTCGGCGGGGGCAACCCCGCCGGCCGCGCGGCCCGGTGCCCGGCGCCGGGCCCGTCGCCCATTGTCCGAAACGGCCGTGCCCTACCTGATGCTGCTGCCCGGCGTGGTCATCATGCTGGGGCTGCTGGCCTGGCCCGCCGTCCAGGTGCTGTTCATCAGCTTCCGCAAGCTCGACCTCGGCGAGCTGGTGCGCGGCAAGGTGACCTGGGTCGGCTTCGACAACTACACCAAGATCCTCTCGGACCCCGAGTTCTGGGAGATCACGCTCCGCACGGTGGTGTTCACCGCCACCGTCGTCGCCGCCACGCTGCTGCTGGGCCTGGGCATCGCGGTGCTGATGCGGCACCTGAGCGGCTGGGTGCGCATCGTGCTGCAGCTGTGCCTGGTGCTGGCCTGGGGTACCCCGATCATCGCGGCCACCACGGTCTTCCAGTGGATGTTCGACCAGGAGTACGGGATCCTCAACAAGACCCTGGTGCTGCTGGGCTTCGACTCCTTCAAGGGGCACTCCTGGTTCGCCAGCGGCGCGAGCACGCTGGCCGTGATCGGTCTGCTGGTGGTGTGGCAGGCGGTCCCGTTCATCGCCTTCACCCTCTACGCGGGTCTGATCAGCACCCCGCGCGACCTGTACGAGGCCGCCGCGATCGACGGCGCGTCCGGCTGGCAGGCCTTCCGCGCGGTCTCCTGGCCCTCGGTGCGCCCGATGCTGGCGCTGGTCACCTTCCTGTCGGTGCTGTGGGACTTCCGGGTCTTCACCCAGGTCTGGGCCATCCGCCAGGGCGGTCCCGACGGCGGCAGCACGACCCTGCCGGTGCTGGGCTACCTCCGGGGCATCGCGGGCAGCCACTTCGGTTCGGGTGCCGCGGTCGCGGTGCTGATGCTGATCGTCCTCGTCGCGGTCACCTGGCGGTACATGCGACTGCTGATCCGCTCACCCGAAACGGAGCTGTAGCGCCATGCTGTTCAAGTCACCCGCGCAGCGCGTGGGGCTCACCGTCTTCGGGCTGCTGGTGGCCGGGTTCTTCCTGTTCCCGGTCTACTGGATGTTCACCACGTCGCTGAAGACGCCCGCCCAGGTGCTCTCGCCCGCCTACGACCTGATCCCGTTGTCGGCGACGCTGAAGAACTTCAGCAACGCGATCAGCATCCCCAACTTCACGACCTTCCTCACCAACAGCCTGATCGTCACCCTCGGCGCGGTCGCGTTCACCCTGGCCGCCGGTCTGCTGGCCGCGGTGCCGCTCGCGCGGATGCGCTTCCGCGGCCGCAAGGGCTTCCTGCTGCTGGTGCTGGTCGCGCAGTTGGCACCGGCGGAGGCGCTGTTCATCCCGCTGTACCTGATCATGCGTGACGCCGACCTGCTCAACTCGCTGCTCGGCCTCGGCCTGATCTACGTCGCCTTCACGCTGCCGTTCACCGCGTGGACGCTGCGCGGCTTCGTCAAGGGCATCCCGATCGACCTGGAAGAAGCCGCGATGGTCGACGGCTGCGGCCGCTGGGGCGTGTTCCGCCGGGTCACGCTGCCGCTGCTGGGCCCCGGCCTGGTGGCCACCTCGGTGTTCAGCTTCATCACCGCGTGGAACGAGTTCCTCTACGCACTGGTGTTCCTGCGCGAGAAGGACAAGCAGACCCTCCCGGTCTGGCTGTCGTCGTTCCGCACCGCGTTCGGCACCGACTGGGGCGCCACCATGGCCGCCTCGATGATCTACGCGGTCCCCGCGCTGATCTTCTTCCTGCTCGTCCAGCGCAAGCTGGTCGCCGGGACCACCGCGGGCGCCGTGAAGGGCTGACGAGCGGGTGGCGACGTCACCAGGCTCGACGCCGCCACCCGCTCGTCTCCCGGTCGCCCACCACGCTCGTGGTGGGCGACCGGGAGACGAAGGCGAAGAGCCGGGCACCCGCAGGGGTGCCCGGCTCTTGTCGTTCGCGGGATGGCCCGCCGAGCGGGCTGTGGTGCGCGGTGAACCCGCGGCCGGGCGAAACGGGAATTCACCACTGTGCCGCCGCGCTCGCCGCCGGACCGCGGCGACACCGCGGTCCGGCGCTCAGGTCACGGCCAGTCGACCTTGGGCGAGCGGTAGAACCCGATCCCCCGGTGCGCCCAGCGCGGCGCCTGCTCGGCCAGCCGCGCCCGGAACGACTCCCAGTCGTGGGTGGACCGCGGCGACCAGCCGATCTCGGCGATCGCGGGCAGTCGGGGGAAGGCCATGTACTCGATGTGGTCGCTGTTCTCCAGCGTCTCCGACCACAGCGGCGCCTCGACCCCGAGCACCTTGGCCTCCGGCAGGCCGTCGACGAAGTCGGCCGGGTCCCAGTCGTACGCGGCGTCGACCTCGACGTAGCCCGCCCACTTCAGGCCCAGCGGCGAGTCCTCGTCGTACTTCATGTCGAGGTACGACTTGTTCGCGGGCGACATGATGATCTTGTCGACGCGGTCCAGGGCGGACCGGACCAGGGCGTCCGCGGTGTTGTCCGGCGCGGCGGGGTTGCCCCAGTACTGGCCCACCACGGACGTCGCGGACTCGACCTTGAGGAACTCGTGCCAGGCCACGACCTGCTTGCCGGTCGCCTGGGCGATGGGCAGCACGCGGTCGAAGAACCTGATGAAGTCCGCGTCCGGGGTCTGCAGCGCCTCGTCGCCGCCGAGGTGCAGGTACGGGCCGGGGGTCAGCTCCGCCACCTCGGTGAGGACGTCCTCGACGAACCGGTACGTGACGTCGCTGTCGATGTCGAGGCAGCTGAAGCCCACCTCGATGCCCGTGTACGGCTCGCGCGCCACGCCGTCGGGGTTCAGCTCCGGGTAGGCCGCGAGCGCCGCGTTGGTGTGCCCCGGCAGGTCGATCTCCGGCACGACCGTGATGTGCCGCGACGCCGCGTAGGAGACCAGGTCGCGGTACTGCGCCTTGGTGTAGGAGCCGCCCGGGCCGTCGCCGACCTCGGTGCCGCCGTGGGTGGTCAGCCGGGGCCAGCGCTCGATCTCGATCCGCCAGCCCTGGTCGTCGGTGAGGTGCAGGTGCAGGTGGTTGACCTTGTACAGCGCGATCTGGTCGATGTAGCGCTTGACCTGCTCCGGCGTGAAGAAGTGCCGGGTGACGTCGAGCATCGCGCCGCGGTAGGCGAACCGCGGGTAGTCCACGACGCGCCCGCCCTCGACCGGCCACGGCCCGGGCTGCGCGGTGGCGCTCTCGACCTCCGCGGGCAACAGCTGGCGCAGCGTCTGCACGCCCGCGAACAGCCCCGCCGCCGTGTTGGCCCGCAGGTCGACGCCCGCGGTGCCGACGTCCAGCCGGTAGCCCTCGGCGCCGAGTTCGGCGCCGACGTCCCCGAGTTCCAGGGAGATGCCCGCTGCCCCGCCACCGCGCACCACGGGTAGCGCGTACCCGGTCGACGGCCGCAGGACGCCCGCGAGGTACTCGCCGACCTCCTCGGCGCCGCCACCGACCCGGATGACCGCCTCAGCGGTGAGCTCGAAGTCGGCGCCGCGATCGGGTTCGACCGACACGGGGGCCGGGATCACCCTGGTCATGCGCGACTCCTCGGCACGGCGGGCAGGCGGGACGCGGGGCAACTGGACACACAATCCTCCGATGGTCGGCACCATAGGTATAGACCAGTAGTTGTTCAGACCACAAGGGTGGACGGGCGGCCCCTGGTCGCCCACAACGATCTCCGACGCCGCGCGACCCGGCCACCGGAGCACCCGGTGGCGTGGCGGGCGAGATAACCGTCCGTGGCGCGCTATCGCGCGTTTCGCCGAACCGGGGTTATCTTGTGCCCGGGATGGGCAGATTCTACCATCCTTGCGGTTGCCGCCAGTGAGACTTCTGTTGCGTGACACGCAATGCACGGGAAAGGACGGGACATGAGTTGAGCGCTCGCGTCGCTGCGCCACCCCGCGCGGCGACGGTCGACCCGACCGGCGGGACCACCCGGGTCGACGAACCGGCGGCACCGACTCACACCCCGCCACCCCGGGCGCGGTCGACCGCGACCCGGTCGCGATATTGGTCTACACCGATCCGGCCACCACGCGCGCGGATCCGCGTTTCCCACCCCGGTCCCGGGGCGGCGGCACGGATCGACGCGCCTGGGGCGTCCCGCGGATCGGCGGCCGCCGAACTGGCAACACCGCACCACGAATCGCGGTGTGGACTTGTTCGGCTACTCCGTTAGAGTGACACCTGTGGTCTAGACCTTGTCCCAAACAATTGGTCTGGACCACGGTAGACAGTGTTATCCCTGCTCCCCTTCGAGGTGAACAATTGTCCAGGTTCAGATGGCATCTGGTCGCGGCGGCGGTCGCCGCGACCGCTGTCACGATCGGCGTCGTGGCCGCACCCGCCAGTGGTGCGGCGTCCCCCACGGCCGAGTTCAAGAAGACCCAGGACTGGGGCTCCGGCTGGACCGGTCAGGTCACCGTCAAGAACGGTGGTTCGACCACGCTCTCCGGCTGGACCGTCGAGTTCGACCTGCCCTCGGGAACCAGCATCCCGTCGGCGTGGGAAGCCCAGATGACCAAGACGGGCGACCACTACAAGTTCGTGAACCTGTCCTGGAACGGCAACATCGCCGCGGGCGCCTCGGCGTCCTTCGGCTTCAACGGTTCCGGGTCGGGCTCGCCGACGGGCTGCAAGCTCAACGGCGCGGCGTGTGAGGGCGGCACCCCGCCCACCAGCACGACGACCACCACGACGACTTCGACTTCGACCACGAAGCCGACCAGCACCACCACCACGCCCACCAGCACGACGACGACCACCACGACCACCACTGGTCCGACCACTCCGCCCCCGCCCGGGTCGAAGCTCGTCGGTTACTTCATCCAGTGGGGCGTCTACGGTCGCAACTTCCACGTGAAGAACGTCGACACCAGCGGTTCCGCGGCGAAGCTGACGCACATCAACTACGCGTTCGGCAACGTCCAGAACGGCCAGTGCACCATCGGTGACTCCTACGCCGACTACGACAAGGCCTACACCGCCGCCGACAGCGTCGACGGCGTGGCCGACAACTGGGACCAGCCGCTGCGGGGCAACTTCAACCAGCTGCGCAAGCTGAAGAAGAAGTACCCGAACCTGAAGGTCCTCTGGTCCTTCGGTGGCTGGACCTGGTCCGGCGGCTTCGGCCAGGCGGCGAAGAACCCGGCCGCGTTCGCCGACTCCTGCTACAAGCTGGTCGAGGACCCCCGTTGGGCCGATGTGTTCGACGGCATCGACATCGACTGGGAGTACCCGAACGCCTGCGGTCTGACCTGCGACACCAGCGGTCCGGACTCGCTCAAGGCGGTCACCTCGGCGCTGCGCGCCAAGTTCGGCGCGGGCAACCTGATCTCCGCGGCCATCTCGGCCGACGGTGAGGACGGCGGCAAGCTCGACCTGGCCGACTACGCGGGCGCGGCCCAGTCCCTGGACTGGATCATGCCCATGACCTACGACTTCTTCGGCGCGTGGGACACCAAGGGCCCGACCAACCCGCACTCGCCGCTGACCTCGTACCCCGGTATCCCGAAGGACAAGTGGACCACCGAGGGCGCTGTCGCCAAGCTGAAGTCGAAGGGCGTCCCGACGAGCAAGATCCTGCTGGGCGTCGGCTTCTACGGCCGCGGCTGGACCGGCGTCACCCAGGCCACCCCCGGTGGCACGGCGACCGGTGCCGCCCCGGGCACCTACGAGGCCGGTTTCGAGGACTACAAGGTCCTCAAGACCCGCTGCCCCTCCACCGGCACCATCGGTGGCACCGCGTACGCGTTCTGCGGTGGCAACTGGTGGGGCTACGACACCCCGGCGACCATCGCGGGCAAGCGCAACTGGGCCAACTCGCAGGGTCTCGGCGGCACCTTCTTCTGGGAGCTGTCCGGTGACACCAGCAACGGCGAGCTGATCTCCGCGCTGCGCGGCTAGTCTCCGGCTGGGACGGGCCGGATGTGGGCGGCTGCTCGGGTCAACCCCGGGCAGCCGCTCAGCCCGTTACAGCCGCGTGTGGCCCGCCAGACCGCCCGCCGTCGTCCTTCGGCGGCGGGCGGCACGGGCATTCCTATTCGGACTTATCATCCGCACTGTCCACACACGACAGTGCGCACGCGGAGGTGCCACGTGGACGTGGACGACGGGGACGCGGGACTGGAACTGGTACACCTGCTGCGCCGGATCACCGGCAGACTCGACCTGATGGGCTCGGAGTTCGCCGCGGCCAACGGGCTGCACCCCACGGATTTGCGGGCGCTGGTGCACCTGCTCGACGCCCGCCGCGAGGAGATCCCGGCGACCCCGGGCTGGCTCAGCGGCAAGCTCGCGCTCAACTCGGCCTCGGTCACCGCACTGGTGGACCGGCTGGTCCGCGCGGGCTACGTCCGGCGGACCAGGGACAACCGGGACCGCAGACGGGTGCTGCTCACCGTCCAGGACGAGGCGGTCCGCCTCGGCTGGGCGTTCTTCGGCGGGATCACCCGCGACATGGTCTCGGCCATGCGCGAGTTCGACGGCGCGGAACTGGCCGTGGCCCGCCGCTTCCTGGAGCGGATGCACGACGTGGTCCGCGCCGACAAGCCGTCGGACCCGGTGGTGCGGTTGCTGCCGCTGGACGAGGCGACGACCGAGCGGCTGCTCACGGTCGCCGTGCACGAGGCCAGACCGGCGGACGTGATGCCGCCCGCGCGGGCCGAGTGGACGCCCGACACCTGGACCCCGGCGACGGAGAACGCCTTCCGGGAGTTCCACCGCTCGCACTTCCACGGTGCGAACGGGACCGTGATGTACGCGGTCGAGGCGGAGGGCAGCCTCACCGGGATGATCCGGATGGCCCGGATCTCCCCGGACGAGGCGGAGACGGGCATGTGGCTGGGCCGGTCGGCCCGGGGCAAGGGCATCGGCACGGCGGCGCTGCGCGCGCTGCTGGCCGAGGCCGCGGCGGCCGGGGTCCGCACGATCGTGGCGGACACCAGTACCGGCAACGCCGCGGCGCTGGGCGCGTTACGTACCTGCGGAGCGACACTGACCCACCATGGTGACGATGTTCGAGCAGAGCTGCCTATCGGCTAGCGGAACGGTTCCCCCCAACCCATAGCGAGCGTCGCCTCCCGCGGCGCTCGCTTCTTTGTGCCCTCTGAACAGGCAGGACGAGTTTTTCTCGAAAAGTTCGGGCGGCCGTGTCGAGAACCGCCCACCCGGCTCCGTCCCCGGGGTGCGAGCGGCCAGAATGGGGTCGCACCGGAGCGAGGAGTTCGTCAGATGGCCAAGTACCTGCTGCTCAAGCACTACCGCGGCGCCCCTGCGGCGGTCAACGACGTCCCCATGGACCAGTGGACGCCCGAGGAGGTCACCGCGCACATCAAGTACATGAACGACTTCGCCGACCGGCTGGAGGGCAGCGGCGAGTTCGTCGACGGCCGGGCGCTGGCCCCCGAGGGCACGTTCGTCCGCTACGACGGGGAGGGCCGCCCGCCGATCACCGACGGCCCGTTCGCCGAGACCAAGGACCTCATCGCGGGTTGGATGATCATCGACGTGGACAGCTACGAGCGCGCCGTCGAGCTGGCGGGCGAGCTCTCCGCCGCGCCGGGGGCGGGTGGTCGGCCGATCCACGAGTGGCTGGAGCTGCGCCCGCTGTACGGCGAGGCGCCGACGGTGACCGAGTAGCCGTGCGCGTGGAGGTGCTGCGGGAGCTGGTGCCCGCGGTGATCGGCGTCCTCGTCCGTCGCGGAGCGGGTTTCGCGGCGGCCGAGGACGCCGTGCAGGAGGCGGTGATCAAGGCACTGGAGACCTGGCCCGCCGATCCGCCGCGCGACCCCAAGGGGTGGCTGGTCACGGCGGCGTGGCACCGGTTCGTCGACGCCACCCGGGCGGACGCCGCGCGCCGCAGGCGGGAGGACCTGGTCGAGGACGAGCCCGCGGCCGGGGACGCCACCGACGTGGACGACACGCTCCAGCTGTACTTCCTGTGCGCGCACCCGTCGCTGACGCCGTCGTCCGCCGTCGCGCTCACCCTCCGCGCGGTGGGTGGCCTGACCACCCGCCAGATCGCCCAGGCGTACCTGGTGCCGGAGGCGACGATGGCGCAGCGGATCAGCCGCGCCAAGCGCACCGTCTCCGGCGTCCGGTTCGACCGGCCCGGTGACGTGGCGACCGTGCTGCGGGTGCTGTACCTGGTGTTCAACGAGGGCTACTCCGGTGACGTCGACCTGGCCGCCGAGGCCATCCGGCTCACCCGGCAGCTCGCCGCCGCCGTCGACCACCCGGAGGTGGCGGGGCTGCTGGCGCTGATGCTGCTGCACCACGCCCGGCGGGCGTCGCGGACCGCGGCGGACGGCAGCCTGGTCCCGCTGGCCGCGCAGGACCGCGGCCGGTGGGACACCCGGGCGGTCGCCGAGGGGGTGGCGGTCCTCCAGGCGGCGTTGGCGCGCGACCGGTTGGGCGAGTTCCAGGCGCAGGCGGCGATCGCGGCGCTGCACGCGGACGCGCTCGTCGCGGCGGAAACCGACTGGGTGCAGATCGTGGAGTGGTACGACGAGCTGATCCGGTTCACGGACAACCCGGTGGTGCGGCTCAACCGCGCGGTGGCCGTCGGGGAGGCGGACGGGGCCCGGGCGGGTCTGGCCGCGCTGGCGGCGTTGGACGACTCGCTCCCCCGGTACGCGGCGGTGGCGGCGCACCTGCGCGAGCGGGACGGTGATCTGGACGCGGCGGCCCGGTTGTACGCGGAGGCGGCGGCGAAGGCGCCGAACCTGGCGGAGCGCGACCACCTGACCCGGCAGGCCGCGCGCCTCAATTCGCGGAGCCGGTGATGTGCCTTTCCGCGTCGGAAGGCCTGGAAATGGCGATAGCCCCCTCACCGAAGTGAGGGGGCTATCGCGAAAATGAGTCCGGCGGCGTCCTACTCTCCCACACCCTCACGAGTGCAGTACCATCGGCGCTGGTGGGCTTAGCTTCCGGGTTCGGGATGGGACCGGGCG